>NZ_CP064674.1:0-4721534 GCF_015534835.1 Salmonella sp. SJTUF14076
GTGTCACTTTCGCTTTGGCAGCAGTGTCTTGCCCGATTGCAGGATGAGTTACCAGCCACAGAATTCAGTATGTGGATACGCCCGTTGCAGGCGGAACTGAGCGATAACACGCTGGCTTTGTATGCGCCAAACCGTTTTGTGCTCGATTGGGTAAGAGATAAGTACCTCAACAATATCAATGGATTACTCAACACATTCTGCGGCGCGGATGCCCCACAACTGCGTTTTGAAGTGGGAACAAAGCCCGTTACGCAAACGCTAAAAACGCCTGTGCATAACGTTGTCGCGCCTGCGCAGACAACAACGGCGCAGCCGCAGCGCGTAGCGCCTGCGGCCCGTTCGGGCTGGGATAACGTACCAGCGCCGGCGGAGCCGACCTACCGCTCCAACGTCAATGTAAAACATACATTTGATAACTTCGTCGAAGGTAAATCCAACCAACTGGCGCGCGCGGCGGCACGTCAGGTGGCGGATAATCCTGGCGGCGCTTATAACCCGTTATTCCTCTATGGCGGCACCGGTCTGGGTAAAACTCACCTGCTGCACGCGGTGGGTAACGGCATTATGGCGCGTAAACCCAACGCGAAAGTCGTGTATATGCACTCCGAGCGCTTTGTGCAGGACATGGTAAAAGCCCTGCAAAATAACGCCATCGAAGAGTTTAAACGCTACTACCGCTCCGTTGACGCATTGCTGATCGACGATATTCAATTCTTCGCCAATAAAGAACGATCCCAGGAAGAGTTTTTCCACACCTTTAACGCTCTGCTGGAAGGCAATCAGCAGATCATTTTGACGTCGGATCGCTATCCGAAAGAGATCAACGGCGTTGAGGATCGTCTCAAGTCCCGCTTTGGCTGGGGGCTAACAGTGGCGATCGAACCGCCAGAACTGGAAACCCGCGTGGCGATCCTGATGAAAAAAGCGGACGAAAATGATATTCGTCTGCCAGGCGAGGTCGCGTTTTTTATCGCCAAACGTCTACGCTCTAACGTACGTGAACTGGAAGGCGCGCTGAACCGGGTGATCGCCAATGCCAACTTTACCGGCCGGGCGATTACTATCGACTTTGTGCGCGAAGCGCTGCGCGATTTACTGGCGTTGCAGGAAAAACTGGTCACCATCGACAATATTCAGAAGACGGTGGCGGAGTATTACAAAATCAAAATTGCGGATCTGCTTTCTAAGCGTCGATCTCGCTCGGTAGCACGTCCGCGCCAGATGGCTATGGCGCTGGCAAAAGAGCTCACCAACCACAGTCTGCCGGAAATCGGCGATGCGTTTGGCGGGCGCGACCACACTACCGTACTTCATGCCTGTCGTAAAATTGAGCAACTGCGTGAAGAAAGCCACGATATCAAAGAAGATTTTTCGAATTTAATCAGAACATTGTCGTCGTGATCCTATGAAATTTACCGTTGAACGTGAACATTTATTAAAACCGCTTCAGCAGGTCAGCGGCCCGCTGGGCGGTCGTCCTACGCTGCCGATTCTCGGTAACCTGCTCCTCCAGGTAGCGGACGGTACGCTTTCTCTGACCGGCACCGATCTTGAAATGGAGATGGTCGCGCGCGTTACGCTTTCTCAGCCGCATGAGCCGGGTGCTACTACCGTGCCGGCGCGGAAATTCTTTGATATCTGCCGCGGCCTGCCGGAGGGCGCGGAGATTGCCGTTCAGTTGGAAGGCGATCGGATGCTGGTGCGTTCTGGCCGTAGCCGCTTCTCGCTGTCTACACTGCCTGCCGCCGATTTCCCGAATCTTGACGACTGGCAAAGCGAAGTTGAATTTACGCTGCCGCAGGCCACGATGAAGCGCCTGATTGAAGCGACCCAGTTTTCGATGGCCCATCAGGATGTGCGCTACTACTTAAACGGTATGCTGTTTGAAACGGAAGGCAGCGAACTGCGCACTGTTGCGACCGACGGCCACCGTCTGGCGGTGTGCTCAATGCCGCTGGAGGCGTCTTTACCTAGCCACTCGGTGATTGTGCCGCGTAAAGGCGTGATTGAACTGATGCGTATGCTCGACGGTGGCGAAAACCCGCTGCGCGTGCAGATCGGCAGTAATAATATCCGTGCGCACGTCGGCGACTTTATCTTTACCTCGAAGCTGGTGGATGGTCGTTTCCCGGATTACCGTCGCGTATTGCCGAAGAATCCGGATAAACATCTGGAAGCGGGCTGCGATATCCTCAAGCAGGCGTTTGCCCGCGCAGCAATCCTCTCGAATGAGAAATTCCGCGGCGTGCGTCTGTACGTCAGTGAGAATCAGCTCAAAATCACCGCCAATAACCCGGAACAGGAAGAAGCGGAAGAGATTCTGGACGTGAGCTATGGCGGGACGGAGATGGAAATCGGCTTTAACGTCAGTTACGTGCTGGACGTGCTCAATGCGCTGAAGTGCGAAACCGTGCGCATTATGCTGACGGATTCCGTATCCAGCGTACAGATTGAGGATGCGGCGTCACAGAGTGCTGCCTACGTTGTTATGCCAATGAGGCTGTAGAATCTGAAAAGGGGCTGGTTTACTTGCCATTTCGCCTCCCGGCAGTGCTCGAAATGCTCACGTACTTCGTGTACGCTCCGCTTTCTGCGCGCTGGCGGTAGACGAACTGGCTGCGACACACACGCCCCTGGACGAGTGTACTAATATATGTCACTGACGCGCCTTTTAATCAAAGACTTCCGCAACATAGAAAATGCGGATCTCGCTTTATCCCCCGGCTTTAATTTCCTGGTTGGCGCCAACGGTAGCGGCAAAACCAGCGTGCTGGAAGCTATTTATACGCTTGGTCACGGTCGGGCGTTTCGCAGTTTGCAGCCTGGCCGCGTGATTCGTCATGAGCAGGAAGCGTTTGTTCTCCACGGGCGCCTGCAGGGCGAAGAGCGTGAGACGTCGATTGGCTTAACCAAAGATAAGCAGGGCGACAGCAAAGTCCGTATCGACGGTACCGACGGTCACAAGATCGCGGAGCTGGCGCATTTAATGCCGATGCAGTTGATTACGCCGGAGGGGTTTACTTTACTCAACGGCGGCCCCAAATACAGAAGAGCGTTCCTTGACTGGGGATGCTTTCACAACGAAGCCGGATTCTTCACCGCCTGGAGCAACCTGAAACGATTGCTGAAACAGCGTAATGCCGCGCTGCGCCAGGTGAGTCGTTATGAGCAATTGCGCCCGTGGGATAAAGAGCTGATTCCGCTGGCGGAACAAATTAGTACCTGGCGGGCGGAGTACAGTAGCGCTATCGCACAGGACATGGCGGATACCTGTCAGCAGTTTTTACCTGAATTTTCCCTGACGTTCTCTTTCCAGCGCGGCTGGGAGAAAGAGACAGACTATGCGGACGTGCTGGAGCGAAGCTTTGAGCGTGACCGTATGTTGACCTACACCGCGCACGGGCCGCATAAAGCGGACTTTCGCATTCGCGCCGACGGCGCGCCGGTGGAAGATACCCTGTCGCGCGGGCAGCTAAAGTTATTGATGTGCGCCTTACGTCTGGCGCAGGGCGAGTTCCTCACCCGCGAAAGCGGGCGGCGCTGCCTGTACCTGATAGATGATTTTGCCTCTGAACTTGACGATGCGCGTCGCGGACTGCTGGCCAGCCGCTTAAAAGCCACGCAATCGCAGGTCTTTGTCAGCGCAATTAGCGCTGAACACGTTATAGACATGTCGGATGAAAATTCGAAGATGTTTACCGTGGAAAAGGGTAAAATAACGGATTAACCCAAGATTAAATGAGCGAGAAACGTTGATGTCGAATTCTTATGACTCCTCCAGTATCAAAGTCCTGAAAGGGCTGGATGCGGTGCGTAAGCGCCCGGGTATGTATATCGGCGACACGGATGACGGCACCGGTCTGCACCACATGGTATTCGAGGTGGTAGATAACGCTATCGACGAAGCGCTCGCAGGTCACTGTAAAGATATCGTCGTGACTATTCACGCCGATAACTCCGTGTCCGTAACGGATGATGGCCGTGGCATTCCTACCGGGATTCACCCGGAAGAAGGCGTCTCGGCGGCGGAAGTGATCATGACCGTTCTGCACGCGGGCGGTAAATTTGACGATAACTCCTATAAAGTCTCCGGCGGTCTGCACGGCGTGGGCGTCTCGGTAGTTAACGCTCTGTCGCAAAAACTGGAACTGGTTATCCAGCGAGATGGCAAAATTCACCGTCAGATCTACGAGCACGGCGTGCCGCAGGCACCCCTGGCCGTCACTGGCGATACCGATAAAACCGGCACGATGGTGCGTTTCTGGCCGAGCCACGAAACCTTCACTAACGTCACTGAATTTGAATATGAGATCCTGGCGAAACGCCTGCGTGAACTGTCATTCCTGAACTCAGGCGTCTCCATCCGCCTGCGCGACAAGCGCGACGGCAAAGAAGATCATTTCCACTACGAAGGCGGCATCAAGGCGTTTGTTGAATATCTGAACAAGAATAAAACGCCGATCCACCCGAATATCTTCTACTTCTCCACCGAAAAAGACGGTATCGGCGTGGAAGTAGCGCTGCAGTGGAACGATGGTTTCCAGGAAAATATCTACTGCTTTACCAACAACATTCCGCAGCGTGACGGCGGTACCCACCTGGCAGGCTTCCGTGCGGCGATGACCCGTACGCTGAACGCCTACATGGACAAAGAAGGCTACAGCAAAAAAGCCAAAGTCAGCGCCACCGGCGACGATGCCCGTGAAGGTCTGATTGCGGTGGTTTCCGTAAAAGTGCCGGACCCGAAATTCTCCTCACAGACCAAAGATAAGCTGGTCTCTTCCGAGGTGAAATCGGCGGTAGAACAGCAGATGAACGAACTGCTGAGCGAATACCTGCTGGAAAACCCATCTGACGCGAAAATCGTCGTCGGCAAAATTATCGACGCCGCGCGTGCGCGTGAAGCGGCGCGTCGCGCCCGTGAAATGACCCGTCGTAAAGGCGCGCTCGATTTAGCCGGTCTGCCGGGCAAACTGGCGGATTGTCAGGAACGCGACCCGGCGCTGTCCGAACTGTACCTGGTGGAAGGGGACTCCGCGGGCGGCTCTGCGAAGCAGGGGCGTAACCGTAAAAACCAGGCGATTCTGCCGCTGAAAGGTAAAATCCTCAACGTCGAGAAAGCGCGCTTCGACAAGATGCTCTCCTCTCAGGAAGTGGCGACGCTGATCACCGCGCTGGGCTGCGGTATCGGTCGCGACGAGTACAACCCGGACAAGCTGCGCTATCACAGCATCATCATCATGACCGATGCGGACGTCGACGGCTCGCACATCCGTACGCTGCTGTTGACCTTCTTCTATCGTCAGATGCCGGAAATCGTTGAACGCGGCCACGTCTACATTGCCCAGCCGCCGCTGTACAAAGTCAAGAAAGGCAAGCAGGAACAGTACATCAAAGACGATGAAGCGATGGATCAGTACCAGATTTCCATCGCGCTTGACGGTGCGACTCTGCACGCGAACGCCCATGCGCCGGCGCTATCCGGCGAAGCGTTAGAAAAACTGGTCTCTGAATATAACGCCACGCAGAAAATGATTGGTCGTATGGAGCGTCGCTTCCCGAAAGCGCTGCTCAAAGAGCTGGTGTATCAGCCAACTCTGACCGAAGCCGATCTTTCTGATGAGCAGACTGTAACGCGCTGGGTGAATGCGCTGATTACCGAGCTGAATGAGAAAGAGCAGCACGGCAGTCAGTGGAAGTTCGATGTTCATACTAATACGGAACAGAATCTGTTCGAGCCGATCGTTCGCGTGCGTACGCATGGCGTGGATACCGATTATCCGTTGGATCACGAGTTTGTGACCGGCGCGGAATATCGTCGTATCTGCACGCTGGGCGAGAAGCTGCGCGGTCTGATTGAAGAGGACGCGTTCATCGAACGCGGCGAGCGTCGCCAGCCGGTAACCAGCTTCGAGCAGGCGCTGGAGTGGCTGGTGAAAGAATCACGTCGCGGTCTGGCTATCCAGCGTTATAAAGGTCTGGGTGAAATGAACCCGGATCAGCTGTGGGAAACCACCATGGACCCGGAAAGCCGCCGTATGCTGCGCGTGACCGTCAAAGATGCAATTGCTGCCGACCAGCTGTTCACTACGCTGATGGGCGATGCCGTTGAACCGCGTCGCGCATTTATCGAAGAGAACGCCCTGAAAGCGGCGAACATCGATATTTAACCTGCCTTAATCCCCGGCCCGCCGCTGGCTGGCCGGGGCATCATGATGTTCATCCATATATCTGAATAGAAACTCTTTAAAGCGCTGCGTGGCGGGCGTTTGTGCGCGCCACGCATGGTAATACACGTTCATATTGCGCCGCAGCGGAGGCGTGAGCGAACAGGTCGCTAATTGATAGCTTTTGGCGTAATGGCGGGAAAAGGTTCCGGCGATCACCACGCCTTCACACTGCGCTGCCAGCGACATGGCGGTCGCCATATGTTCCACCGTCATTTTGGGCTTAATGCGCACGCCAGCGGTCGCGGAGATCATCGGAATGGATTCGTTGCCAACGGCGATCAGCTCTTCGCTCTGAATCTCTTCCCAGCGCACCGTTTTTTTATGCAGCCGATAGTCCGGATGGCAGTACAGGGCGATTTCCGTTGTGAACAGCGTTTGTTTATCGATTTCTGGTTCCAGCGGCCGCTCCGGGCCGATACCGAAATCCGCCTCCCCCAGCATAATGCTCTTTTGCAACTGCGACATGGGTTTATCAATAAGCTGTACGTGGGTATGCGGATGCTGCCGCTTAAAGGCATGGATGATTTGCGGTAGAAAAGCACAGGCAATCAGCGGCGCGCCAACAACCCGTACGAGGGATTTTTTGATCTCTTTCAGGTCGCGGGCATAATTTTCGGCCCGTTGAAACTCTTCAACAACCCGCATGGCGGCGGGTAAAAACTTTTCGCCGTCGGGCGATAGCTTCACCACGCGCGAAGTGCGGTCGAAAAGGGAAACCTCCATCTGGCTTTCCATTTCGTTGATTAAACCGCTAACAGCTCCCTGCGTGATGCACAGATATTTGCTGGCGGCGGTAAAACTACGCAAATCCGCGACGGCCAGAAACGCGCGAAATTGCCGGATAGTTAAATTCATTTGCCACCTGTGTTACCCCTTTACTGAGAGGATTTTATCTCAGGCTGGATAAGGTCGCGTTGATACGACTCGCAAATACAGGGTGTCTGCCTGCGGCGCAGGCAGACTGTTGGCTTATTTTACGGTAATGGTCGGCGACTTTTTCATGGTTTCTTCGGTCAGCTCCTGGCCGATGCCGGGAAGCTCCGGAACGTCGTACATGCCGTTTTTCGGCAGGTAGTTGTATTTACAGGTTTGCGTATTCGGCTCCAGCAGCGCATACCGGTGCAGTTCGTGGATGACGAAGTTCGGGATCGCGGTTTCCATATGCAGCGCCACCGCTGTGGAAATCGGCCCGCCGCAAACATGGATTTGCACCGTTTTGTCGTAAACGTGCGCCATATCGCAGATTTTCTTCACTTCGGTGATGCCGCCGCAGGTGCAGATATCGGGCTGAATAACGCTCAGGCTGCCGTTTTCCAGGAAAGGACGGTATCCCCAGCGCCAGTAAATACGTTCGCCAGCCGCCAGTGGAATATTGACCTTATCGGCAACCTGCTTCATCTGTGCGGGATTTAACGGCATGACCGGCTCTTCGTAGTAGAAGATGCCCAGTTCTTCGATCATGCGGCCAAACTGAATCGCCGAGGTGGTGTCGGTAAAGGCATGCATTTCGGCGATGATATCCACGTCCGGGCCGACTGCATCGCGAATGGCGGCCATACGGTCGTAGCCCAGACGCAGGATTTTATCGGTGAGAGGCCCGTTGAGGTTTTGCTGGTTCCAGTTGCCGTGGCGATCCATTGCGACGGTATCCACTTTTATCGCGTCATAGCCTTCGCTGACGGCGGTCAGCGCCGCCTGTGCATACTGTTCCGGCTCGGTCAGCATATCTTTATCGCTACCGTCCCCCCAGCCAAACTGTAGCTGGCTGGCATAGGTTCTTATTTTCTCGCGGCTTTTTCCGCCGAGCATCTTATACAGCGGCACACCCCACGCTTTACCTTTGATATCCCACAGCGCGATATCAATACCGCTCATTGCTGCGGAAAAGATGCCGCCGCCGCCCTGCCCCCAGAAGGTTTTTTTGAGCATCTTTTCCCAGATAGCTTCGTTATTCATCGGGTCCATGCCGATGATAATGGAGGCTAAATCTTTTGCCATGCCGATGCCCGCAGAGGCGCCGACGCCGTAAGCCAGCCCGACTTCGCCAAAACCGGAAATGCCCTCGTCGGTATTAATTTTTACCACCACCGGACGCCATTTGCTGGTGGCGGACGCAAAATCATTAGCAACATCAATAATATCAATGCTGGTAATTTTCATCATTTACTCCTTGTGATTAATATTTTTTAATCGTTAAAACGAATGCAGATACCACGGCGATAGCGCTGATGAAAACCAGACATAATAAGCCGCCGGTATAGGTTCCTGTAATAGAGATAAATAAACCGATAAATACTGGTGATAATGATGACAGGCCGTTCGCGACGCCGTTCATTACGCCGCTGGCGGCGGAAATAGATTTCCCGGACACCATCCCTTGTAATAATGTCCACGCAACAGGCGTACCCATCGTGCAAAAAGCGACGGCGAAGGAGAGTAGTACCGCTGACATATATTTGTGTTCGGTTATTGTGCCGAAATAGATACTGATACCGGCGAAAAACATTAACACCATTAATATGGGGGCGCTGCGTCCTATTTTATCGACGAAGACGCCCGCGGCGGCTTTGGAAAATATCGACAAGACAAACGGCAGCGACGCCAGCCAGCCCATTTCTGCCCAGCTAAATCCTCTGGCTGATTTAAGATAGGTTGGCAGCCAGGTAATCATCCCCCAGTACAGGCATTGCAGACACAGGTACCATAGCACCAGCAACCAGTAGCAATAGTTGGTAATCACCGGTTTTACCCGCAACATAAAACTTTCGCTGCTGCTTGCGCTTTCCGTTTCCTGCCCGGCTTTGATATAAGCCAGTTCCTGCTCGCTGATACCTTTAAGTTGTTCTGGTTTATCAGCAACATATCGCCATAGCAGCCAGAGTGGAATTAACCCGAGAGCGGCGCATAAAAAGAAGTTGGAACGCCAGCCGTGGGTGCCTATCCACCAGGTGAAAAAAGGCATCGCAATGGCGGGCGCGACCGACTGGCCGACGATCCACGCTGCGTTTGCCCGGCCACGCTCCTGCTTCGGAAACCAGTTTTTAATAAATACGCTTTGCAGCGGATAATAAAAACCCTCTCCGATACCCAGTAATATGCGGCAAATAATAATTAATGCAAACGATGTCGCAACTCCGCCAATAATTAAGGCGATGGTCCAGATTAGGATACAAAGCATCATCGCTTTTCTCGGACCAAGGTAGTCGCCAAGTGGTGATAATACAACATTAGCGATACCATAAGCGGCCAGAAAAACGGTCATCATCATGCCAATTTGCAATGGCATGCCTTCAATACCCATATAGGCTAAGAAGGGTTCGTTTGCGGCTAATACCGAAACATTAACGCGGTCGAGATAGGCAATGAATATTCCAATAAATAAACAGGCAACGATTAAAAATCTTTTCCTGCCAGGCGGGGCGGTAAGGGCCATCGACATTTGGCGATCTCCTTTAATTAAATTAACATCATTTTTGTTTATTTTTACAATAGGGTGATTTATGACCAGGGTAACAATATCGATGAGATTAGAAAAACGGTATTTTCTGTTTGATTAATGAGGTTATCTAATAAATGTGAGTATTCACTGCACAAAACTCGCCTTCTGTACTGAGCAAAAGAGGAAGGTTTGTCTTATTCTTTAGCCCCGTTTATCCCTGACTCTTTTGCTGTTTTTTGAGCGGAATCGCGTTAGCATGAGTCAGGACTCATTTAATGCGGGGATTTCATGGCTATTAAACTCATTGCTATCGACATGGATGGCACCCTTTTGCTGCCCGATCACACCATTTCTCCGGCGGTTAAAAACGCCATTGCCGCTGCGCGTGAAAAAGGGGTAAACGTGGTGCTGACCACAGGCCGTCCGTATGCGGGTGTACACAGCTATCTGAAAGAACTTCATATGGAACAACCCGGCGACTACTGCATCACCTACAACGGGGCGCTGGTGCAGAAAGCAGGGGATGGCAGTACGGTGGCGCAAACAGCGCTCAGCTATGATGACTACCGTTATCTGGAAAAACTGTCCCGTGAGGTGGGTTCTCACTTCCACGCATTAGATCGAAATACGCTTTATACCGCTAACCGCGATATCAGCTACTACACGGTGCATGAGTCGTATGTGGCGACCATTCCGCTGGTATTTTGTGAAGCGGAGAAGATGGACCCGAACACCCAGTTCCTGAAAGTTATGATGATCGATGAGCCTGCCGTTCTTGACCGGGCGATTGCGCGTATACCGGCAGAGGTGAAGGAAAAGTACACCGTGCTGAAAAGTGCGCCGTACTTCCTTGAAATCCTCGATAAACGGGTTAATAAAGGCACCGGCGTAAAATCACTGGCCGAGGCGCTGGGTATTAAGCCAGAGGAGGTGATGGCGATTGGCGATCAGGAAAACGACATTGCGATGATCGAATACGCCGGCATGGGCGTGGCAATGGACAACGCCATTCCGTCGGTCAAAGAGGTGGCTAACTTTGTGACTAAATCGAACCTTGAAGATGGTGTTGCCTGGGCGATTGAAAAATTTGTGCTGAACCCCGATCACTCATCCGGCCATTTTCCCGCCCGATAAGGCATAGTCGCCATCGGGCAAATACGCGCTTAACGACCCGCACTTGCTGCGGGTTTTTTTATGTCTTTCGTTTACGTCTTATAACGTTCCCATAACCAATTGTCGTTTTTGTGATCTAAATTGTAGTACAACATAATTGTGTTGTACTACATTAATGGCATGATAACGACGGTTGATATCACGCTAGTACTACAAAATTGCGGCGTAATTCAGCTATCGCGGTAAAGTAAGAGAGTTCACATCGAGCACAAGGACTCTCTATGACTCTCAATAAAACCGATCGCATCGTTATCACGCTGGGCAAACAGATTGTCAGCGGTAAATACGTACCCGGTTCGGCGCTGCCAGCGGAAGCGGATCTGTGCGAGGAGTTTGAAACGTCTCGCAACATCATTCGCGAAGTGTTTCGTTCGCTTATGGCGAAGCGGCTAATTGAAATGAAGCGCTATCGCGGCGCGTTTATCGCACCGCGTAACCAGTGGAATTATCTCGATACCGACGTGCTGCAATGGGTACTGGAAAACGACTACGACCCGAGGCTTATCAGCGCGATGAGCGAAATACGAAACCTGGTGGAGCCTGCAATAGCACGCTGGGCGGCGGAACGGGCAACATCAAGCGATCTGGCTGAAATTGAGTCGGCGCTAAACGACATGATTGCCAACAACCAGGACCGGGAAGCGTTTAACGAGGCGGATATTCGCTATCACGAGGCAGTGTTGCAGTCGGTGCATAACCCGGTGCTGCAACAGTTAAATGTAGCGATCAGCTCGCTACAGCGAGCGGTATTTGAACGGACCTGGATGGGCGATGCGGCCAACATGCCGAAAACGCTCCAGGAACATAAGGCGCTATTCGATGCGATACGGCATCAGGATGGCGATGCGGCAGAGCAGGCGGCATTAACCATGATCGCCAGCTCGACACGAAGGTTAAAGGAAATCACATGACAGCTCGCTACATCGCAATTGACTGGGGATCGACCAATCTGCGCGCCTGGCTTTACCAGGGCGACAAATGCCTGGAGAGCAGGCAATCAGAAGCAGGCGTTACACGCCTGAACGGTAAATCTCCTGACGCGGTGTTAGCAGAAGTCACAACACACTGGCGCGACAGCGCCACCCCCGTGGTAATGGCGGGCATGATCGGCAGTAACGTAGGCTGGCAAAATGCGCCTTATCTGCCGGTTCCCGCCCTGTTCTCCGCTATTGGCGAACAGTTAACCGCCGTTGGCGACAACATCTGGATCATCCCCGGATTGTGTGTCTCACGCGAGGATAACCACAACGTGATGCGCGGTGAAGAGACGCAACTGCTTGGCGCCCGCGAACTTTCTCCTTCATCTGTCTATGTCATGCCCGGCACGCATTGCAAATGGGTACAGACTGATACGCAACAAATTCATGATTTTCGTACTGTGATGACAGGCGAACTCCATCACTTGTTGCTGCGTCACTCGCTGGTCGGGGCTGGTTTGCCGGAACAGGAAGCTTCTGGCGACGCCTATGCCGCGGGGCTGGAGCGCGGTCTTAATTCTCCTGCCGTCCTGCCTTCTCTTTTTGAGGTTCGCGCCTCGCACGTGTTGGGACATCTTGCGCGTGAGCAGGTTAGCGATTTCCTCTCCGGCCTGTTGATTGGTGCGGAAGTCGCCAGCATGAGCGAATCCTTCGCGGCGCAACAGGCTATCACACTCGTCGCCGGACCCGCGCTGATCTCACGTTACCAACAGGCGTTTCGTGCTATTGGGCGTGATGTTTCAACCGTCGATGGCGATATGGCATTTCAGGCTGGAATAAGGAGCATCGCTCATGCAGTGGCAAACTAATCTCCCTCTCATCGCTATCTTACGCGGTATTACGCCCGATGATGCCCTGGCGCACGTTGGCGCGGTGGTGGATGCGGGATTTGACGCTATAGAAATTCCGCTTAACTCCCCACAGTGGGAAAAAAGCATTTCTTCCGTGGTGAAGGCGTATGGCGGCAGGGCGCTTATTGGCGCTGGTACCGTACTGAAACCGGAACAGGTAGACCAGCTTGCCGGGATGGGCTGCAAGCTGATCGTCACGCCAAATATCCAACCGGAGGTGATCCGCCGGGCAGTGAGCTATGGCATGACCGTGTGTCCGGGCTGCGCCACGGCAACGGAAGCCTTTTCTGCGCTGGATGCAGGCGCACAGGCGTTAAAAATTTTCCCGTCGTCGGCGTTTGGTCCGGGCTACATCAGCGCGCTGAAAGCGGTACTTCCGCCGGATGTTCCGCTATTTGCTGTCGGCGGCGTGACGCCGGAAAACCTGGCGCAATGGATTAAAGCAGGCTGTGTGGGCGCGGGACTGGGTAGCGATCTCTATCGCGCCGGGCAATCCGTTGAACGCACCGCGCAGCAGGCTGCGGCATTTGTTAATGCGTATCGAGAGGCAGTGAAATGAAAATAACTCACATCACCACGTACCGTTTACCTCCACGTTGGATGTTCCTGAAAATCGAAACGGATGAAGGCGTGGTTGGCTGGGGAGAGCCGGTCATTGAAGGTCGGGCACGTACTGTAGAGGCGGCAGTACATGAGTTTGCCGACTACCTGATAGGGAAAGATCCGGCGCGTATCAACGACCTGTGGCAGGTAATGTACCGGGCCGGTTTTTATCGCGGCGGCCCGATTATGATGAGCGCCATCGCCGGTATTGACCAGGCATTGTGGGATATCAAAGGCAAGGTGTTGAATGCGCCGGTCTGGCAGCTCATGGGCGGCCTGGTGCGCGACAAAATCAAGGCCTATAGCTGGGTGGGTGGCGATCGTCCGGCAGACGTCATTGACGGTATTGAAAAATTGCGCGGTATTGGTTTTGACACCTTCAAGCTGAACGGCTGTGAAGAGATGGGCGTGATTGATAATTCCCGTGCGGTGGATGCGGCGGTCAATACCGTGGCGCAAATCCGTGAAGCTTTCGGCAGTGAAATTGAGTTTGGGCTCGACTTCCACGGTCGCGTTAGCGCGCCGATGGCGAAGGTGCTGATTAAAGAACTGGAACCCTATCGCCCGCTGTTTATTGAAGAGCCGGTGCTGGCGGAACAGGCGGAATATTATCCACGCCTGGCGGCGCAAACGCATATTCCGATTGCCGCAGGCGAGCGTATGTTCTCGCGTTTTGAATTTAAACGCGTGCTGGACGCGGGCGGGTTGGCGATTCTACAGCCGGATTTATCCCACGCGGGCGGCATTACCGAATGCTATAAAATCGCCGGAATGGCGGAAGCATATGACGTGGCGCTGGCGCCGCATTGCCCGCTGGGTCCAATCGCCCTGGCTGCCTGCCTGCATATCGATTTTGTTTCGCGCAACGCGGTATTCCAGGAGCAGAGCATGGGCATTCACTATAACAAGGGCGCGGAACTACTCGACTTTGTGAAAAACAAAGAAGACTTCAGCATGGACGGCGGCTTCTTTAAACCCTTAACCAAACCGGGTCTTGGCGTAGACATTGACGAGGCCAGGGTGATTGAACTTAGCAAAAGCGCGCCGGACTGGCGTAATCCGTTGTGGCGGCACGCTGACGGATCGGTAGCCGAGTGGTGATCGCCACGCAGTAGGCTCAACAAACGTCGCCCTCCGGGCAACCCAATTTAAATATAAAAACACACCCTCTGTAATTTACAGGGCATGGTGAGCGGCCTCGCTATGCCCAGAATCTGGAGACAGATGACGATGGATATTTCAGTTACAGCAGCACAGCCGGGGCGTCGCCGCTATCTGACGCTGGTGATGATCTTTATTACCGTGGTGATTTGCTACGTCGATCGCGCCAACCTTGCCGTGGCTTCCATGCATATTCAAAAAGAATTCGGCATTACCAAAGCGGAAATGGGCTATGTCTTCTCCGCTTTTGCCTGGCTCTATACGTTATGCCAGATCCCCGGCGGCTGGTTTCTCGACCGTATTGGGTCCCGGCTGACCTATTTTATCGCTATCTTCGGCTGGTCAGTCGCGACGCTATTGCAGGGGTTTGCGACGGGACTATTGTCGCTTATCGGCCTGCGCGCTATTACCGGGATTTTCGAGGCGCCGGCCTTTCCGGCAAATAACCGGATGGTCACTAGCTGGTTTCCGGAGCATGAGCGCGCATCCGCAGTCGGGTTCTACACCTCCGGACAGTTCGTCGGACTGGCATTCCTTACGCCGCTGCTGATCTGGATTCAGGAAATGCTGAGCTGGCACTGGGTCTTTATCGTCACCGGCGGTATCGGGATTATCTGGTCATTGGTCTGGTTTAAGGTTTATCAACCGCCGCGTTTGACGAAAAGCCTTAGCCAGGCGGAGCTGGAGTATATTCGCGATGGCGGCGGTCTGGTGGATGGCGATGCGCCAGCGAAAAAAGAGGCCCGCCAGCCGTTGACGAAAGCCGACTGGAAACTGGTGTTCCATCGTAAGCTGGTGGGCGTCTACCTCGGTCAGTTCGCCGTAAACTCTACGCTATGGTTCTTTCTGACCTGGTTCCCTAATTATCTGACCCAGGAAAAAGGCATTACCGCGCTAAAAGCGGGCTTTATGACGACCGTACCGTTCCTGGCTGCTTTTTTTGGCGTACTGCTCTCCGGCTGGCTGGCGGATAAACTGGTGAAAAAAGGCTTCTCGCTGGGCGTGGCGCGCAAAACGCCGATTATTTGCGGTTTGCTCATCTCCACATGCATTATGGGTGCTAACTACACTAACGATCCGTTGTGGATTATGGCGTTGATGGCGATAGCTTTCTTCGGCAACGGATTTGCGTCCATTACCTGGTCGTTAATCTCTTCGCTTGCGCCGATGCGGTTGATTGGCCTTACCGGCGGTATGTTTAACTTTATCGGCGGGTTGGGCGGGATTAGCGTACCGTTAGTGATTGGTTATCTGGCGCAAAGCTACGGTTTTGCTCCGGCGCTGGTCTATATCTCCGTTGTGGCCCTGCTAGGCGCGCTGTCTTACATCCTGTTAGTGGGCGATGTGAAACGCGTCGGATAAGTTGGACGTGGCGAGCCGGAAGCCATTATGGCGAAGGATGACCGGCTATCCATGCGTCGAGCGCCGTCACTCCCTGCGTCACGATAGTTTTAATATCTATATCGCTAAGCGGTTGCAATTCCAGCTCCCGACAGGCTTCGGTTGCCTGCGTCATCCCCAGGCTGGCGCAGCCGCTTTTTAATTTATGCGCCAGCCGCTTAATGTTAACGTCGTCATTCATGGCGCGCGCCGCCTCGATCTCCTCGACTAAAGGCAGCGCGCTGTCTTTGAATAACGCGACCCATTGCCGGAGTTTTTCCGGGCCGACAGACGCCATATCGCCGGCAAGTTGATGTTCATTCAGCATCGCCCGCGCATTGTGAGATTTGCCCTGTAAATAGTGCGCTATCATGCGGTAAAGCTCCTCGCGGGGAACGGGCTTTTGAATAATCCCGCAGAAAAGACCGGCGGTACGCTGACGAAGATTATCGTCTATCACATGCGCGCTAAAACCAATGCGTTTCATGGCGGGATACAGGCTCATCAACTGCTGCGCCAGGGTTAAGCCGTCATAATCCGGTAAATCAAAATCCACCAGCGCCACATCAAAGGACTCGCCTTCGGCTAAACAGCGTAGCGCGTCATTCGCGCTTTCAGCTACTGAGACCTTCACCCCTTTACCCGTGAGCATTTCAGCGGTAATACGCTGCGTCAGCATATTATCTTCAATCAGCAACAGGCGTAGTCCGTTAAGATTTATCGGTTCCCTGAACGCATTTTTGCTTGCGGGTTTGGGGTGGCGAACCGGCAGTTGTAAGCGAAAACAACTGCCAACATGAAGCGTACTGGTGACGGTTAGCGTCCCGCCCATCGCTTCTGCCAGGCTGGCGCTGATAGCCAGCCCCAGGCCCGTCCCGCCCCGGCGTCCTGTCGCCTGCACAAACGGTTTGAAAATAGCCGTCAGCTTCGCTTCAGGGATACCGCATCCGGTATCTTCAACCTCAATAAACCAGCTCTGATCGTCGCAAAACGTGCGCAGCACTATGCTGCCGCGATCGGTAAATTTCGCCGCATTACTTAAAAGATTAATCACAATTTGACGTATCCGGCGCGGATCGCCTTGTAGCGTTGAGGGGAGTTGCTCGCTAAAGTCGGTGATGAGCGCCACCTGAACGCGGCTGTGCATTAAATGCAGCGCGCTATTCAACAATTGTCGCGGTTCAAACGGTTCCTCGCTAATGGAAACGTTGGTGCCGCCTACTTCAATCGCCGAGTAATCAAGAATATCGTTAAGAATCGCCAGTAGCGATTCGCCTGAATCATTAATGGCCTGTAAATCGTCGCGGTAGTTTGCCATGAGCGGTTTATCGGCCAGCAATTGTACCGTACCGAGAATGCCGTAAAGCGGCGTGCGAATTTCATGGCTCATGGCGGCAAGGAACGTCGATTTCGCCTCGTTGGCCTTTTCCGCTTCGGCGCGCGCCTGCCGGTGTTCCAGCACCAGCGCATGAAGCTCCGCCGTTTGCGATCGCACTTGTTCCGCCAAATCCTCACGATGGCGGTTCAATTTGCGCACGTTGGCGCGAAACGCTTCCATCAGACGGCTGATGGTATCCAGTTCGCTGACGCCAGCCGCCTCCGGAAACGGCGAGTCAATATCGCCCTCCAGTAGCCGCTGTAAGGCCTGCGTTTGTTGCGCCAGCGGGCGGGATACGGAACGGTAAACCACTCGCCAAAGAATAAAACTTAATGAGCACAGCGCCAGGATACCTAAGATCACTAACCCTATTTGCCCACGCTGACTGGCGTGTGTAAGACGCGCTAACCCAGCCTCGTTTCGTTTTTCGATGGCGTTCACCAACTGCGACACTTCCGTACTGAAGCGGGTAAACTGAAAGAGGTTATTGGCCATAAGCGTTTGAAGCTGGTCGCGGATGGCGTTTTCCTTACGAAACAGGGTAACCAGTGTGGTGTACTGGTTTATTTTCCCCAGCGCGTCGGCGATTTGGGCGCGAACGGTAGGATCTTCTATACGCTGCTGGCGGCGGGATAAAATTTTAACCAACTGATTAAGTTTTTCATCGGTTTCCTCGGCATCGCTCAGCCCTTGCGCGTCTTTTAAGGTCACAATGAGCTGCTTAAACCGCAGGGCATTGACCCGCAACTCATTCATCTGATTCACATACTCAAGGTCGATATCAATCAGTCGGTCAAGCGCGCGTTCAGCCTGATCCCCTTTACCGCTTTCGATAAGATCGTAAATACCGGCCTGGGTGGCGCCCGCAGATGTCGCTGCATTATTGGCCTGGCCGTGAGCCTGGGCGGCAATGCTTTCCGCCGCCTCGGCAATCTGGCGGCTTAACTGCTGTTGCTGTGCGCGCAGCGTGAGAATTTCACCGACCAGCGTTCCCTGCTGCCCAAGCGTTTGCGCAATCTCTTTTTCTTGCCGGGCGATGGCCGAGGTATTAAACCCCTGCTCGCTTAATGCCTGCAAAAGATGGTTAATTTTAAGGCTTTGCGCTTTCAGCATCTTCCCCTGCGCCAGCCAAACGCCCTCGCTGTCGGCATTGGTCAGATTTTGTGCGGAAAAGAGCTCGTAAGCGCTGGCTTCGCTTAACTGCCTGGCCATATTCATCGTGGGGAGCAGCGCTTGCGTATTGGTTTGCTCCACCTGACTAATGACGCGCAGGCTTATCCAGCCGATCACGGTGCTGAGCAGGGTGAGTGCCGCCATCAGGGCGAAGGCCAGCCATAATCTGCGGGTCAGTGAAGGCGTTGACATTTATGCGCCGCGGGTGAAATGGGTTGAGTTGCCGCCGGAAAAACCATTAGGATAAAACCTTGTTGCTGGTGGGGCTATCATGCGCGCGCTTATTTCGTTCTTTTTTTTGATAATCATCGTCTCGAATGTAGAAACGGCGTCAGCCGAAACCGGGTTGCTACACTGGACGCGCGCCGATCGGGCGATTCCCTGGCGGCAAACGTCAGTCAATGCGAGTAAACCCTGGAAACTGTGCGCATTATACCCCAGCCTGAAAGATTCTTACTGGTTGTCCGTCAACTACGGGATGCAAAAAGCGGCCAAATTGTATGGCGTTGATTTAAAAGTGCTGGAAGCGAATGGCTATCGGCAACTGGCGACGCAACAACAGCAAATGACGCAGTGCCGGGAGTGGGGCGCCGACGCTATTCTGCTTGGCAGCAGTACCGATCGTTTCCCGGAACTGGAACGGTATGCCGGTAATGTGCCGGTTATTGAACTGGTGAACATGATTCACGATGCCAGCGTCGCAACCCGCATTGGTCTGCCGTGGTTTCAGATGGGTTATCTGCCGGGACGTTTCCTGGTGCAGTGGAGCAAAGGAAAAACGCTTAACGTTTTACTCTTCCCGGGGCCGGAAGAAGCCGGCGGCAGTCAGGAGATGGTGGCGGGTTTTCGTCAGGCAATTAAAGGCAGCGCCATCAACATTGTGGATATCGCCTGGGGCGATAACGACATTGAAGTGCAGCGAAACTTGCTCCAGGAAATGCTGGAACGCCATCCGGACGCCAATGTGGTCGCCGGGTCGGCGATAGCGGCGGAGGCGGCGATGGGCGAAGGGCGAAATTTGACGACTCCGCTCACGATCGTCTCATTTTATCTGACGCATCAGGTTTATCGCGGTTTAAAACGCGGCCATATCCTGATGGCGCTCAGCGATCAGATGGCCTGGCAGGGAGAATTAGCGATAACGCAGTCGATTAAGGTCTTACAGGGGCAACCGGTGCCTGAAAATATCAGCCCGCCGGTACTTATTTTGACGCATAACAACGCCGACAGCGCGCGCGTTCGTCGTTCGCTATCGCCTCCGGGATTTCGGCCCGTCTATTTGTATCAATACACCTCCGAGGCTAAAAAGTAGCCTTCGCCATGCTGTGTGACCAGCAGTTCCGGCGTAATTTTATGGCGTAAGCGGCGAACCAGGACATCAATCGTGCGGAGATCCGGAGTCTCTACGCGGCGGGCGGAAAGCATTCGCAGCAGACGTTCGCGATGCAGCACTTTGCCTGGGTTGGTCACAAAGGCCAGCAGTAGCTCGTACTCCGCGCGCGTAAGCTTAATGGCTTCACCATTGTGCTCCAGCGTATGATTCATCACGTTCAGGCAGTAACCGGAAAACATATAGCAGTTTTCACTGGCATTTTGCGGCGTGGGGCGGGCCAGATCGATGCGCCACAAAAGGTTTTTCACCCGCACTACCAGTTCGCGCAGTTCCAGCGGCTTGGTGACGTAATCGTCCGCGCCCATCTCCAGCCCGACGATGCGGTCGATTTGGTCGCAACGCCCCGTCACCAGAATAATGCCCACCGTGGAGCGTTCGCGTAGCGCCCTGGTCAGCATCAACCCGTTTTCATCGGGGAGGTTGATATCCAGCAGGATCAGCGAAACGTGCTCATGCTCCATGATGTCGCGCAGGCCCGCGCCGCTGTCGGTCACCGAGACACGATACCCCTCCTGCTCAAAATAGGCCTGTAATCTGGCCTGAGTAACAGGTTCATCCTCAACAATAACAATGTGATGTGACATCCTGCGCGCGGTCTCTTTCTGTTCATATCTGTTCATATATTGCCGTATCCCGTTCATCCTGACCAGTGACGCTGTTCATATTTGCGGAATAAGATCTGCGCATTAAACCATATAATTACAGGGGCTATTATGCGAAAACTCTGGAGAGCGCTACTCAGGCCAAGCGCCCGTTGGTCGATACTGGCGCTGGTCATTGTCGGGATTGTGATCGGCGTTGCGCTGATCGTGTTACCTCACGTCGGTATCAAACTGACCAGTACGACAGAGTTTTGCGTCAGCTGCCATAGTATGCAGCCGGTGTATCAGGAATATAAACAGTCCGTACATTTCCAGAACGCTTCCGGCGTGCGCGCGGAATGCCACGATTGCCATATCCCCCCTGATATTCCAGGCATGGTGAAACGTAAGCTGGAAGCCAGCAACGATCTTTACCAGACATTTATCGCCCACTCGATTGATACCCCGGAAAAATTTGAAGCCAAACGCGCCGAGCTTGCCGAGCGAGAATGGGCGCGCATGAAAGAGAATAACTCCGCGACCTGTCGTTCCTGCCATAACTACGATGCGATGGATCACGCGAAACAGAACCCGGAAGCGGCGCGGCAAATGAAAATCGCCGCGAAAGAAAATCAATCCTGCATCGACTGTCATAAAGGGATTGCCCACCAGCTACCGGATATGAGCAGCGGTTTCCGCAAACAGTTTGATGAACTGCGCGCCAGCGCCAGTACGCATAATGACGGCGATACGCTCTATTCGCTGGATATCAAGCCGATTTACGCCGCTAAAGGCGATAAAGAACCGGCAGGTTCGCTGTTACCTGCTTCTGAAGTGAAAGTCCTTAAACGGGACGGTGACTGGCTGCAAGTGCAAATCGAAGGCTGGACGGAGACGGACGGTCGCCAGCGCGTGCTGACGCAGTTGCCCGGTAAACGTATTTTTGTCGCCTCGATTCGCGGCGATGTGCAACAGCATGTGAAAACGCTGGAAGAGACCACCGTCGCGGCGACCAATACTCAGTGGAGCAAATTACAGGCAACTGCGTGGATGCAAAAAGGCGACATGGTAAATGACATTAAACCGATTTGGGCCTATGCCGACTCCCTCTATAACGGCACCTGTAATCAGTGTCACGGCGCGCCGGACAAAGCGCACTTTGACGCTAACGGCTGGATCGGCACGCTCAACGGCATGATCGGTTTCACCAGTCTGGATAAGCGTGAAGAACGTACCTTGTTGAAATATCTCCAGATGAATGCGTCTGATACCACCAACACGCCGCACAGCGATAAGGGAGAACACAATGAAAAATAAGGACTCGTTACACGTCTCTCGTCGACGTTTTCTGGCGCAGCTTGGCGGTTTGACGGTGGCAGGAATGCTGGGGCCGTCACTGCTGACGCCCCGTAGCGCCCGCGCAGCGGATGCCGTTGCGCCAGGCGCCGCGACGAAAGAGGGTATCCTTACCGGTTCTCACTGGGGGGCGATTCGCGCCACGGTGGTTGACGGTCGATTTGTGGCGGCAAAACCGTTTGAACAGGATAAATACCCGTCCAAAATGATCGCCGGTCTGCCCGATCACGTCCACAACGCGGCGCGTATCCGTTATCCGATGGTGCGTGTCGACTGGATGCGCAAAGGTCATCAAAGCGACACCTCGCAGCGCGGCGATAATCGTTTTGTGCGCGTCTCCTGGGATGAAGCGCTGGATCTGTTCTATCAGGAACTGGAGCGGGTGCAAAAAACCTACGGGCCGAGCGCGTTACTAACGGCGAGCGGCTGGCAATCTACCGGCATGTTCCATAACGCCTCCGGGATGCTGGCGCGCGCGATTGCGCTACATGGCAATAGCGTCAGCACGGGAGGGGACTATTCGACCGGCGCGGCGCAGGTGATTCTGCCGCGCGTGGTGGGTTCAATGGAAGTGTACGAGCAGCAAACGTCATGGCCTCTGGTTTTACAGAACAGTAAAACGATTGTGCTATGGGGTTCTGATATGGTGAAAAACCAGCAGGCAAACTGGTGGTGCCCGGATCACGATGTCTATCAGTACTATGAACAATTAAAAGAGAAAGTTGCCAGCGGCGCTATCTCGGTCATCAGCATCGACCCGGTCGTCACCTCCACGCACGATTATCTGGGGCGCGATAAGGTCAAACATATCGCTATTAACCCGCAGACGGATGTCCCGTTACAACTGGCGCTGGCGCATACCCTGTACAGCGAGAAACTGTACGATAAAAATTTCCTCGATAACTATTGCGTCGGTTTTGACCAGTTCCTCCCCTATTTGCTGGGCGAGAAAGATGGACAGCCCAAAGATGCCGCCTGGGCGGAAAAACTGTGCGGTATTGATGCCGACACCATCCGCGCGTTGGCGCGGCAGATGGCGGGCGACAGAACGCAAATCATCGCTGGCTGGTGCGTGCAACGTATGCAGCATGGCGAACAGTGGTCATGGATGGTCGTCGTGCTGGCGGCAATGCTGGGACAGATTGGTTTACCGGGCGGCGGCTTTGGTTTTGGCTGGCACTACAACGGCGCCGGGACGCCTGGCCGTAAAGGGATCATTTTAAGCGGCTTTTCCGGTTCGACGACCGTTCCGCCAGTGCACGACAGCACGGATTACAAAGGCTACAGCAGCACCATTCCTATTGCGCGTTTTATGGATGCCATCCTTGAACCGGGCAAGGTCATTAACTGGAACGGCAAATCGGTTAAATTACCGCCGCTGAAGATGTGCGTATTCGCCGGGACTAACCCGTTCCACCGACACCAACAAATTAACCGCATAATTGAAGGGTGGCGCAAGCTGGAAACGGTCATCGCTATTGATAACCAGTGGACGTCGACCTGCCGCTTTGCGGATATCGTTTTGCCGGCTACCACCCAATTTGAGCGTAACGACCTCGATCAATTCGGCAACCACTCTAACCGCGGCATTATCGCCATGAAACAGGTGGTGTCGCCGCAGTTTGAAGCGCGTAACGACTTTGATATTTTCCGCGATCTCTGCCGACGCTTTAACCGTGAAGCGGCATTTACGGAAGGCCTTGATGAAATGGGCTGGCTGAAACGCATCTGGCAGGAAGGGAGCCAGCAGGGAAAAGGTCGCGGTATCCACTTACCGACTTTCGAGGTGTTCTGGAATCAACAGGAGTACATCGAGTTTGATCATCCGCAGATGTTTGTGCGCCATCAGGCTTTCCGTGAAGATCCGGACCTGGAGCCGTTGGGCACGCCAAGCGGTTTGATCGAGATTTATTCCAAAACGATCGCCGACATGCAATACGACGATTGTCAGGGCCATCCCATGTGGTTCGAAAAAATCGAACGCTCGCATGGCGGGCCGGGATCGAAGCGCTGGCCGTTGCACTTACAATCCGTCCACCCTGATTTCCGTCTGCACTCCCAACTGTGCGAGTCGGAAACGCTGCGTCAGCAATATACCGTTGGCGGCAAGGAGCCGGTCTTTATTAACCCACAGGATGCCAGCGCGCGCGGGATCCGCAACGGTGACATCGTGCGGGTATTCAATGCACGCGGACAGGTACTGGCAGGGGCGGTAGTTTCCGATCGCTATGCGCCGGGCGTGGCGCGAATTCATGAAGGTGCCTGGTACGATCCTGATAAAGGCGGCGACATCAACGCGTTATGTAAGTACGGCAACCCTAACGTATTAACGCTGGATATCGGTACATCGCAGCTCGCGCAGGCGACCAGCGCGCATACGACGCTGGTGGAAATTGAAAAATATACCGGCCCTATGGATAACGTCACGGCGTTTAACGGTCCGGTCGAGATGGTCGCGCAGTGTGAATATGTACCCGCATCGCAGGGGAATCCGCATGATTAAGCAGCCAGCGCTTGCTCAGGAACAGTACGCCTGCGTATATGCATGGCTGGCGTTACTCTTTTTCCGGGAAGTGGATGATGAAGGGTTAATACAATTACAGTCCGCGGAGATCGCGGACTGGCTGGCGCTGTTAAAGCGTCAGCCCGCGCTGGCGGCGTCGGTGGCGTTACTCGAACAAAAAATTGCCGCGCTTAGCCTGCGCCAGGATGCGCAGCTGGAGCTGGCCGCGGATTTTTGCGGATTGTTCCTGATGACGGATAAAAAATCGGCCTTGCCCTACGCCTCGCAATACCCGCAGCAGGAACCCGGCATGATTAAACATTTATTGCTTGAAGCCGGGATGGAAGTCAACGACGATTTTAAAGAGCCGGCCGACCACCTGGCGATTTATCTGGAATTACTCAGCCATTTACATTTTTCATTGGGTGAATCGTTCCAACAACGGAGAATGAATAAATTACGCCAGAAAACATTATCGTCATTACTGGAGTGGCTTCCGGAATTTACAAATAATTGCCTTAAGCATGATCCCTATGGTTTTTATGCTGCGTTAAGTCAATTATTGTTGGCTATCGTTCGTTTTGATGACGGAAAAGAGGATTTATCCATTGTTGCTGCTGAATAAACCCTGTGACGGACATCGCAAAATAAATCTTACGATAGTCGGGGGTTATCATATCTATAGGTTTAGCCAATTGTAATTATTGATACCAATCAATATCCACTATGGGTTTGTATTTAGTATTGACGGGCCTCATGAGTAAAAAAATAAAATTTAATTAATCATGCCGCAATACCCCATAAGGATAGTGATATGAAAAAAATTACCCTCTATGCGACAACGGTTATCACCGTTGGGCTGTTATGTTATTTAGGTTTGTCCGGGTATGTATGGTATTACGACAAACAGCGCAGTAAAAAAAGCGATGTGCAGGCCTCGGTTGTGGGTGAAAATAATAAAATACTGGGTTATTTCAGGGAGAAAGGATGTGATTATTGTCATACGCCTTCCGCTGAATTGCCTTTTTATTCCTCTTTTCCGGTGGCAAAGCAGCTAATGGATTACGATATCCAGCTCGGTTACAAGTCGTTTAACCTGGAGGCGGTACGGGCCGCCCTGATTGCGGATACGCCGGTGCCGCAAAGCGAACTGAATAAAATTGAATGGGTTATGCAACATCAGACTATGCCGCCAACCCGCTATGTCGCGCTGCACTGGGCGGGGGGCGTCAGCGATAAAGAGCGTACTGACATCCTGAACTGGATAGCCGATCAGCGTGAGCGCAACTATGCCAGCGCCGATACCGACGCCGCGCACCGGAATGAACCCGTTCAGCCTATTCCGCGCAATATTCCCGTCGATGCGAAAAAAGTCGACTTAGGTTTCCGTCTTTATCATGATGAACGTTTATCCGGCGACAGCACAATATCCTGTGCGCATTGTCACGCGTTAAATGCGGGCGGTGTCGATGGCAGAAAAACCTCAATTGGCGTTGGCGGCGCGGTAGGGCCAATAAATGCGCCAACGGTATTCAACTCCGTATTTAATATCGAACAATTTTGGGATGGCCGTGCTGCAACCCTGCAGGAGCAAGCAGGCGGACCGCCGTTAAATCCTATTGAAATGGCTTCTAAATCCTGGGATGAAATTATTAGCAAGCTTGATAAAGATCCTGTCCTGAAAAAAGATTTCCAGGCGGTTTATCCGCAAGGATTTACCGGGGAAAATATTACTGATGCGATCGCCGAATTCGAAAAAACGTTGATAACGCCGGATTCCGCCTTTGATAAATGGCTACGTGGAGATGAAAATGCGCTGACCGCGCAACAGAAACACGGTTATCAATTATTTAAAGAGAATAAATGTGCAACCTGTCACGGCGGTATCATTTTAGGCGGGCGCTCTTTTGAGCCATTGGGATTAAAGCGAGACTTTAATTTTGGCGAAATTACCGCAGCGGATATTGGTCGTATGAACGTCACCAAAGAGGTTCGCGATAAATTACGGCAAAAAGTCCCAGGCTTACGCAACGTCGCGTTAACAGCGCCTTATTTCCATCGGGGCGACGTACCGACGCTGGATGGCGCGGTAAAACTGATGCTGCGTTATCAGGTTGGCACCGATCTGCCGCAAAACGATATTGACGATATCGTCGCCTTCCTGGAAAGCCTGACCGGTGTTTATACGCCATATCAACCTGAATATGCGCAATGACAATGATGCTTGAAGCCAGAGATCTGCACTGCGAGCGGGACGAGAGGACGCTGTTTCGCGGGCTGTCGTTCACCGTGGACGCCGGGGAGTGGGTGCAGGTCACCGGCGGCAACGGCGCCGGAAAAACCACCCTGCTGCGCCTGCTGACCGGGCTGGCGCGCCCGGACGGCGGGGAGGTGTACTGGCAGGGCGAACCCCTGCGCCGCGTGCGCGACAGCTTCCATCGCAGCCTGCTGTGGATAGGGCACCAGCCGGGGATCAAAACCCGCCTGACGGCGCGGGAGAACCTGCACTTTTTCCACCCCGGCGACGGCGCGCGTCTCCCGGAGGCGCTGGCGCAGGCCGGGCTGGCGGGATTTGAGGACGTGCCGGTCGCCCGGCTCTCGGCCGGGCAGCAGCGCCGGGTGGCGCTGGCCCGCCTGTGGCTGACCCGCGCCGCGCTGTGGGTGCTCGACGAGCCGTTCACCGCCATTG
Source organism: Salmonella sp. SJTUF14076 (assembly GCF_015534835.1). Classification (NCBI taxonomy): domain Bacteria; kingdom Pseudomonadati; phylum Pseudomonadota; class Gammaproteobacteria; order Enterobacterales; family Enterobacteriaceae; genus Salmonella; species Salmonella sp. SJTUF14076. Next base: position 26,888 of record NZ_CP064674.1, read on the forward strand.
ACGTTAACGGCGTGGCGCGCCTCACCCGGCGGATGGCGGCGCACACGGCGCAGGGCGGGATGGTCATTCTCACCACCCACCAGCCGCTGCCGGGGGCCGCGGACACCGTCCGCCGCCTGGCGCTGACCGGCGGGGGGGCAGGGCTGTGATGTGGCGTGTCTTCTGTCTCGAACTGCGCGTGGCGTTCCGCCACGGCGCGGACATCGCCGGCCCGCTGTGGTTCTTCCTGATGGTCATCACCCTGTTTCCGTTAAGCGTCGGGCCGCAGCCGCAGCTGCTGGCGCGTATCGCGCCGGGCATCATCCAGGTGGCGGCGCTGCTGGCCTCGCTGCTGGCGCTGGAGCGGCTGTTTCGCGACGACCTGCAGGACGGCAGCCTGGAGCAGCTGATGCTGCTGCCGGTGCCGCTGCCGGCGGTGGTGCTGGCGAAGGTGCTGGCCCACTGGGCGGTGACCGGCCTGCCGCTGATTATGCTCTCCCCGCTGGTGGCGCTGCTGCTGGGGATGGACGTGTACGGCTGGAAAATCATGGCGCTGACGCTGCTGCTCGGCACGCCGGCGCTGGGGTTTCTCGCCGCGCCGGGCGTTGCGCTGACGGCCGGGCTGCGGCGCGGCGGCGTCCTGCTGGGCATTCTGGTGCTGCCGCTGAGTGTCCCGGTGCTGATTTTCGCCGCCGCGGCGATGGACGCGGCATCGATGCATTTACCCGCTGACGGCTATCTGGCGGTGCTGGGAGCGCTGCTGGCGGGCAGCGCGACGTTAAGCCCGTTCGCCACCGCGGCGGCGCTGCGCATCAGCGTGCAGTAGCGCCCCGGCACGACGGACATTTTATGGTTTCAGGAGGTCAGGTGACGACTATGTGGAAAACCCTTCATCAGCTGGCGGCGCCGCCACGGCTGTATCAGATTTGCGGCAGGCTTGTGCCGTGGCTGGCGGCGGCCGGCATCATCGCGCTGGCCACCGGCTGGGTCCGGGGCTTTGGTTTCGCCCCGGCGGACTACCAGCAGGGGGAGAGCTACCGCATTATGTACCTGCATGTCCCGGCGGCCATCTGGTCGATGGGTATCTATGCGGCGATGGCGGTGGCGGCGTTCACCGGGCTGGTCTGGCAGATGAAAATGGCCAGCCTTGCCGTCGCGGCGATGGCGCCGGTGGGGGCGGTGTACACCTTCATCGCGCTGGTCACCGGCGCGGCGTGGGGCAAACCGATGTGGGGCACCTGGTGGGTGTGGGACGCGCGCCTGACCTCGGAGCTGGTGCTGCTGTTTCTCTACGCCGGGGTCATCGCCCTGTGGCACGCCTTTGACGACCGTAAAATGGCCGGGCGCGCGGCGGGCATTCTGGTGCTGGTCGGCGTGGTGAACCTGCCGGTTATCCACTATTCCGTCGAGTGGTGGAACACCCTGCACCAGGGCTCGACGCGGATGCAGCAGAGTATCGACCCGGCGATGCGCTCGCCGCTGCGCTGGGCCATCGCCGGCTTCCTGCTGCTCTTTATGACGCTGTCGCTGATGCGGATGCGCAACCTGATTTTACTGATGGAAAAACGCCGCCCGTGGGTGAGCGAACTGATACTGAAAAGGGGGCACCGGTGAGTCCGGCATTTTCATCGTGGAGCGATTTTTTCGCCATGGGCGGGTACGCCTTTTTTGTCTGGCTGGCGGTGGCGATGACCGTGGCGCCGCTGGCGCTGCTGGCGCTGCACACGGTGCTGCAGCGCCGGGCCATTCTGCGCGGCGTGGCGCAGCAGCGGGCGCGCGAGGCGCGGATGCGTGCCGCACAGGCGCAACAGGAGGCCGCGTGAACCTGCGACGTAAAAACCGGCTATGGGTGGTCTGCGCGGTGCTGGCGGGCCTGGCGCTGACTACCGCCCTGGTCCTGTACGCGCTGCGCGCGAATATCGACCTGTTCTATACCCCCGGCGAAATCCTCTACGGCAAGCGCGAGACGCAGCAGCTGCCGGCGGTGGGCCAGCGCCTGCGCGTCGGCGGGATGGTGATGCCCGGCAGCGTCAGGCGCGACCCGGACTCGCTGAAGGTGAACTTCAGCCTCTACGACGCCGAAGGGTCGGTGACGGTGAGCTATGAGGGGATACTGCCGGACCTGTTCCGCGAGGGGCAGGGGGTGGTGGTGCAGGGCACCCTGGAGAAGGGCAACCACGTCCTGGCGCACGAGGTGCTGGCCAAACATGACGAGAACTACACCCCGCCGGAAGTGGAAAAGGCGATGCAGGAAAACCACCGCCGCCCGCAACGCGCTGATAAGGACACCTCATCATGATGCCTGAATACGGCCACGCGCTGCTGTGCCTGGCGCTCGGCGTGGCGCTGCTGCTGTCCGTTTACCCGCAGTGGGGCGTGGCGCGCGGCGACGCGCGGATGATGGCGTCGGCCGGGGTGTTCGCCTGGCTGCTGTTCATCTGCGTGGCGGGCGCGTTTTTCGTGCTGGTGCACGCCTTTGTGGTTAACGACTTCACCGTGGCCTATGTCGCCGGCAACTCGAACACGCAGCTGCCGGTGTGGTACCGGGTGGCCGCCACCTGGGGGGGCGCACGAGGGCTCGCTGCTGCTGTGGGTGCTGCTGATGAGCGGCTGGACCCTGGCGGTGGCGGTGTTCAGCCGGCGGGTGCCGGCGGATATCGTCGCCCGGGTGCTGGCGGTGATGGGGATGGTCTGCGCCGGTTTTCTGGCGTTCATCTTGTTCACCTCCGGCCCGTTCGCCCGCACGCTGCCGGCCTTTCCGGTGGAGGGGCGCGACCTGAACCCGCTGCTGCAGGACCCGGGGCTGATTTTCCACCCGCCGCTGCTGTACATGGGCTATGTCGGCTTCTCGGTGGCCTTCGCCTTCGCCATCGCCGCGCTGCTGAGCGGGCGTCTGGACAGCGCGTTCACCCGTTTTGCCCGCCCGTGGACGCTGGCGGCGTGGGTGTTCCTGACGCTGGGCATCGTGCTCGGCTCGGCGTGGGCCTACTACGAGCTGGGCTGGGGCGGCTGGTGGTTCTGGGACCCGGTGGAGAACGCCTCCTTTATGCCGTGGCTGGCGGGTACCGCCCTGCTGCACTCGCTGGCGGTCACCGAACAGCGCGCCGGCTTCAAGGCGTGGACGCTGCTGCTGTCCATCTGCGCCTTCTCGCTGTGCCTGCTGGGCACCTTCCTGGTGCGCTCCGGGGTGCTGGTGTCGGTGCACGCCTTCGCCTCCGACCCGGCGCGCGGAATGTTTATCCTCGCCTTTATGGTGCTGGTCACCGGCGGCTCGCTGCTGCTGTTCGCCGTGCGCGGGCACAGGGTGCGTTCGCGGGTGAACAACGCGCTGTGGTCGCGCGAGTCGCTGCTGCTCGGCAACAACGTCCTGCTGATGGCCGCCATGCTGGTGGTGCTGCTGGGCACCCTGCTGCCGCTGGTGCACAAACAGCTGGGGCTGGGCAGCATTTCGGTGGGGGAGCCGTTCTTTAACACCATGTTCACCTGGCTGATGGTCCCCTTTGCCCTGCTGCTGGGGGTGGGGCCGCTGGTGCGCTGGGGCCGGGACCGGCCGCGTAACATCAGGAAACTGCTGCTCACCGCCCTGGTCTCCACCCTGGTGCTGTCGGTACTTTTGCCATGGCTGCTGGAAGATAGAATCATCGCCATGACGGCGGTGGGGATGGCGATGGCCTGCTGGATTGCGGTGCTGGCGGTGGCCGAAGCCGTACAGCGCGTGTCCCGCGGCACGAAAACCTCTCTCAGCTACTGGGGAATGGTGGCGGCGCACCTCGGGCTGGCGGTGACGATTACCGGCATCGCCTTCAGCCAGAATTACAGCGTGGAGCGTGACGTGCGGATGCGGGCGGGCGACAGCGTGACCATTCACGACTACCGCTTCACCTTCCGGGAGGTGCGGGACATCACCGGGCCCAACTACCGCGGCGGGGTGGCCCTCATCGGGGTGACGCGCCACGGCGAGCCGGAGGCGGTGCTGCACGCGGAGAAACGGCTCTACAACACCAGCCGGATGGTGATGACCGAGGCGGCGATTGACGGCGGGCTGACCCGCGACCTGTACGCCGCGCTCGGGGAGGAGCTGGACAACGGCGCGTGGGCCGTGCGCCTGTACTACAAACCGTTTGTCCGCTGGATATGGGCCGGGGGGGCTGCTGATGGCGCTGGGCGGGCTGCTGTGCCTGGCGGACCCGCGCTACCGCCGCCGTAAACCATTGCCGGAGGCCGGATGAAACGCAACGTACTGTTATTACCGCTGCTGATTTTTCTGCTGATTGCCGCGGCGCTGCTGTGGCAGCTGGCGCGCAACGCGCAGGGGGATGACCCGACGAATCTCGAATCGGCGCTGACCGGGAAGCCGGTGCCGGCGTTCCGCCTGGAATCGCTGGAGACACCGGGTCAGTACTATGAGGCGGAGGTGCTGACGCAGGGGAAACCGGTGCTGCTTAACGTCTGGGCCACCTGGTGCCCGACCTGCCGCGCCGAACATCAGTACCTGAACCAGCTTTCTGCGCAGGGTATCCGGGTGGTCGGGCTGAACTATAAGGACGACCGGGCGAAGGCGGTGGCCTGGTTAAAAGAACTGGGCAACCCGTATGCGCTGAGTTTATCGGACAGCGACGGGATGCTGGGGCTGGACCTGGGCGTGTACGGCGCGCCGGAAACCTTCCTCATCGACGGCAGGGGGATTATCCGCTACCGCCATGCGGGCGATTTGAATGCCCGGGTATGGGAAAGTGAACTGAAACCGCTGTGGGACAGATACAGCCGGGAGGCGGCGCAATGAGACTGTTACCGGGCATGGTGATGCTGATGCTGGTGCTGGTTATCTCCGGGTCAGCGCGGGCGACCACCGACGTGATGCCGTTTAAAGATGAAGCGCAGGAGCAGCAGTTCCGCCAGCTCACGGAGCAGCTGCGCTGCCCGAAATGCCAGAACAACAGCATTGCGGACTCGAACGCGATGATAGCCACCGACATGCGCCGCAGGGTGTATGACCTGATGCAGGAGGGGAAGAGCCGCCAGGAAATCATCGATTACATGGTGGCGCGCTACGGCAACTTCGTCACCTACGACCCGCCGCTGACCCCGCTGACGGTGCTGCTGTGGGTGCTGCCGCTGGCCGCCATCGTGGCGGGCGGGTGGATAATCGTCGCCCGGACGCGCCGGCGGGTGCGCCTGCGCCGGGAGCCGCTGCCGGCGGACACCCCGGTTTGCGGCGCGCGCGCCGGGTGGGGCGTTTACGTGCCGGGGGCCGTCATTGCGCTGGCGGTCGGCGCCGGCAGCTACGCCCTGACCGGTGGCTATCCGCAGGTGAGGGCCTGGCAGCAGGCAACGGCGCAGACGCCCGGGCTGCTGGCGCGGGCGCTGGATCCGCAGGCGCAGCCGCTGAATGAGGAGGAGATGGCGCGGCTGGCGCTGGGGCTGCGCACCCGCCTGCAGAATGATGCCGGCAATGTTGAGGGCTGGCTCATGCTGGGGCGCACCGGTATGGTACTGGATAATGCCGGTACCGCCACCGGGGCGTATGCGAACGCCTACCGTCTGGACCCGGAAAACCGCGATGCGGCGCTGGGCTACGCGGAGGCGCTGACGCGCTCGTCCGACCCGGAGGATAACCGCCGCGGCGGGGAGCTGCTGCGCCGGCTGGTGAGCCGCGACCACACGGATATCCGGGTGTTAAGCCTGTATGCGTTTAACGCCTTTGAGCAGCAGCGCTTTGGCGAGGCGGTGGCGGCCTGGGAGATGATGCTGAAGCTGCTGCCGGCGGGTGACGCCCGGCGGGCGGTGATAGAGCGCAGTATCCGGCTGGCGCAGGAGAAATAAGACCCTGACGGCCCGGTGGCGTGGCGCCATCGGGCCTGGCTATCCCAACGATACGCTAAAGCCTGAAAGTGAAGCCCGTGTGCAGTATGATGACGAGCATCGTCTCTTATCAGGACATCCCATGAAACAAATCACCTTTACGCCGCGCCATCACCAGCTTACCAACACCAATACCTGGACACCTGACAGCCAGTGGCTGGTCTTTGATGTGCGGCCTTCAGGCGCGTCATTTACGGGCAAGACTATTGAGCGTGTCAATGTGCATACCGGCGACGTGGAGGTGATTTATCGCGCCGTGCAGGGCGCGCATGTCGGTGTGGTGACGGTGCATCCTGCCGACAATCACTATGTGTTTATTCATGGCCCTGAAAACCCTGATGAGACGTGGCATTACGATTTCCACCACCGTCGGGGCGTTATTGCAACGTCGGAGGGTGTGACTAACCTCGATGCGATGGATATTACTGCGCCGTATACTCCCGGCGCGCTGCGCGGCGGCAGTCACGTCCATGTGTTTAGCCCGAACGGCGAGCTGGTGAGTTTTACCTATAATGACCACGTTCTGCATGAGCGAGATCCGGCGCTGGATCTGCGCAATGTCGGCGTGGCCGCGCCGTATGGGCCGGTTACGGTGCCGGTTCAGCATCCGCGCGAATACAGCGGTAGCCACTGGTGCGTACTGGTTAGCCGCACGACGCCTGCGCCGAGACCTGGCAGCGATGACATTAACCGCGCCTATGAAGAGGGCTGGGTGGGCAACCGCCAGATTGCCTTTATTGGCGATACGCTGTCGCTGACGGGCAAAAAAGTCCCGGAGCTGTTTATTGTCGATTTACCGTGTCATGAAAACGGCTGGAAACAGGCAGGCGACACGCCGCTGACGGGAACCGAATCAACGATGCCATCGCCGCCGTTGGGCGTAGTTCAGCGGCGTCTTACCTTTACTCACCAGCGTGTTTACCCTGGGCTCACTAACGAACCACGCCACTGGGTCCGCAGTAATCCGCAGGCGACGGCGATCGCCTTTTTGATGCGGGACGATAACGGCGTAGCGCAACTGTGGCTGATATCGCCGCAGGGAGGCGAGCCCCGGCAGTTAACGCATCATGCGACCGGCGTACAGTCAGCGTTTAACTGGCATCCGTCGGGTAAATGGCTGGGACTGGTGCTGGAAAATCGGATTGCCTGCTGCGACGCACAAAGTGGGAGGATCGACTTCTTAACCGCCAGGCACGACAACCCGCCGTCTGCGGACGCCGTCGTTTTTTCACCGGATGGGCGACACGTCGCATGGATGGAAGAGGTGAAAGGGTTCCGTCAGCTATGGGTGACGGAAACCGGGCGATAAATCAGGGAGGAGGCATCTTCGCCGGGGGGATGACGGCATTGGTCATTTTCGTCTCCTCCTCGCTTTTCTCGACGCGCGATCTTACCGAACTGTCTTTGCGGAAGATGTCCCACGGCAGAAGGATCGTATCCATCACGGCGGTAAACGGCATATCCAGGATGGCCAACGATTTGGTGCCCCAGTTTGTCTCATCGTTACCGATCATCGTAGCGCTGGCGCGCGTGCCAGGATAAGTACCCTCTTTACCGCCGGTGTGCGACATGACGCTTGAACAACCGCCTAATAAAAGCATCCCATTCCATATTATCAGCGTTAACCACACGTTTTTTATCATCACTCATTCATCTGTTGGTTGTCGTTATTTGCATGATGAGTTATAGCGATCCGTTGCTAAAAATAACATCACCAGTACGTGGCACTGTGGCGGTAATCGCACTTTAACAATCAGTGCTGTCCCAACCAGTCTATGCAATAGCCAATAAACTGCAAAAAAAAGTCGGATTAAAATACTTGAAAAGTACGTATTCAGACCCATTTATAAGACGTAGTGAATAGAAGGGCACGCCTGATGGGTGTTCTGGCAATCCTGGCCTGTCCATGATGGAAGGTCTGACATTCTCGCTGATTTCAGGAGTTTATGATTATGCGTAACTTTGATTTATCCCCGCTGTACCGTTCTGCCATTGGTTTTGATCGTCTGTTTAACCTGCTTGAAAATAACCAAAGCCAAAGTAATGGCGGCTACCCTCCGTACAACGTTGAGCTGGTAGACGAAAACCACTACCGCATCGCCATTGCCGTTGCCGGTTTCGCGGAAAGCGAACTGGAGATTACTGCCCAGGATAATTTACTGGTGGTAAAAGGCGCTCATGCGGACGAGCAGAAAGAACGTACTTACCTGTATCAGGGCATTGCCGAGCGTAACTTTGAACGTAAGTTCCAGTTAGCGGAGAACATTCACGTTCGCGGCGCAAACCTGGTCAACGGGCTGCTGTATATCGAACTGGAGCGCGTGATTCCGGAAGCGAACAAACCGCGCCGTATCGAAATTAACTGATTCCGTCGGGTCGCGTTGCGCGGCCTGTCATCCCATGCTCGCCGTCAGGGAGCATATTCGCACGTAAAGTGTGAAGGTAAAAACTCGCTTCTTAGAAGGAGAAATGATTATGCGTAACTACGATTTATCCCCACTGCTGCGTCAATGGATCGGTTTTGACAAGCTGGCCAATGCGCTGCAAAACAGCGGCGAAAGCCAGAGCTTCCCGCCCTATAACATCGAAAAAAGCGACGATAACCATTATCGCATTACCTTAGCGTTAGCCGGTTTCCGTCAGGAAGATCTGGATATTCAACTGGAAGGCACGCGCCTGACGGTGAAAGGTACGCCGGAACAGCCGGAAAACGAGCCCAAATGGTTACATCAGGGCCTGGTCATGCAGCCTTTTAGCCTGAGCTTTACGCTGGCTGAGAATATGGAAGTTTCCGGCGCGACGTTTACCAACGGCCTGCTGCATATTGATTTAACCCGTAACGAGCCGGAAACCATTGCGCCGCAGCGTATCGCCATTAACGAACGCTCCGCATTAAATAGCTAATAAGCTCCTTGCCTTGCCCCGCCAGAGATGGCGGGGCTTTTTTGTGCCACGAAAAAGGGTAAGACGCTGCCGAAGTCAGGACGTCTGGGCGGTTTTGTAACATGAGAATGTGCGCCATGCTGTATATATGCCTTAACGGTTCAGTCATAATCCCTATAAATTGAAATGTTACTCACAGGGAAGAAAAGATGAGTGATATCGCATTGACGGTCAGCGTTCTGGCGTTGGTGGCGGTTGTCGGTTTATGGATCGGCAACATTAAAGTGCGCGGTGTCGGCTTTGGTATTGGCGGTGTGTTGTTCGGCGGTATTATCGTCGGCCACTTCGTCGATCAGGCTGGGGTGACGCTGAGCGGCGATATGCTGCACTTTATCCAGGAATTCGGCCTGATCCTTTTTGTTTATACCATCGGCATACAGGTGGGGCCGGGGTTTTTCGCCTCGCTGCGCGTTTCCGGGCTGCGTCTCAATCTGTTTGCTGTTCTGATTGTGATTATGGGCGGGTTGGTCACCGCGATTCTGCATAAAATTTTCGCTATTCCGCTGCCAGTGGTGCTGGGGATTTTCTCCGGCGCAGTCACCAATACGCCTGCGTTAGGGGCGGGTCAGCAAATCCTGCGCGATCTGGGAACGCCAGTGGATCTGGTGGATCAGATGGGGATGAGCTATGCGATGGCGTATCCGTTTGGCATCTGCGGTATTTTGCTCACCATGTGGCTGATGCGGCTGATTTTTCGCGTTAACGTCGAGGCGGAGGCGCAGAAGCACGAATCCTCTCTCGCTAACGGTCATTCATTAATTCAGACAATGAATATCCGTGTCGAGAATCCGAACCTCAATAATATGGCTATCCAGGATGTGCCGATCCTGAACAGCGATAAAATCATTTGCTCACGCCTGAAACGCGACGACACGCTGATGGTGCCGTCGCCGGGGACGATTATCCAGGCAGGCGACCTGCTGCACCTCGTCGGCCAATCTACCGACCTGCATAACGCGCAACTGGTGATCGGTAAGGAAGTGGACACCTCGTTGTCGACGCGCGGCACGGATTTACGTGTCGCGCGTGTGGTCGTCACCAACGAAAAAGTGCTCGGCAAACGTATCCGCGATTTGCACTTTAAAGAGCGTTATGACGTGGTTATCTCCCGCCTTAACCGCGCGGGCGTTGAGCTGGTCGCCAGCAGCGACGCCAGCCTGCAGTTTGGCGACATTCTCAATCTGGTGGGGCGTCCTGCCTCGATTGATGCGGTAGCCAATGTGGTCGGCAACGCGCAGCAAAAACTCCAGCAGGTGCAGATGCTGCCGGTGTTTATCGGCATCGGATTAGGGGTTCTGCTTGGGTCAATCCCGTTGTTTGTGCCGGGATTCCCGGTCGCGCTAAAACTGGGGCTGGCTGGCGGGCCGCTGATCATGGCGCTAATTTTGGGGCGTATCGGCAGCATCGGTAAGCTGTACTGGTTTATGCCGCCGAGCGCCAACCTCGCGCTGCGTGAATTAGGCATCGTTTTGTTTCTGGCGGTCGTTGGGCTGAAATCCGGCGGCGATTTTGTCGATACGCTGACACAGGGCGAAGGATTAAGCTGGATTGGCTACGGTATTTTCATCACCGCTATTCCGCTGATTACCGTCGGTTTGCTGGCGCGAATTTTTGCCAAAATGAACTACCTGACGCTGTGCGGGATGCTGGCCGGTTCGATGACCGATCCGCCAGCGCTGGCATTTGCCAACAATCTTCATGCCACCAGCGGCGCGGCGGCGCTCTCTTACGCGACCGTCTATCCGTTAGTGATGTTCCTGCGTATTATCACGCCACAACTGCTGGCGGTGATTTTTTGGGGAATGGGTTAGCGCCTGATGGCGCGTTGCTTATCCGGCCTATGCACTGTGTTAAATCCAGGCTGGATAACGCGCGCCGCACCGGCCACACTTCTGCTCTTCTTCTTATCTTCTTCCTCAATGAACGCGCTAATCAGCGTAATGGCAACGAGCATAATTCCAATTTTTTTCAGTTAGTTATCAATCTTCATCGCCTTTTTTTTCGTCGCGACGGGTGGTTTTTCAGCTTTTAATTCGGCAATAATGCCTTTCCTGGCGGTGGCGTTGAAAAAGGTCGCAACTGAAATGAAAAATAGCGGGAATGAGCGCGGTTGCGCCGAAACACGTCACCAGTGAACTACAGTTATTTTGCAATAAGATTCCCTTGCTGCGGGATAATGTGAAGCATATCAGCAACAACGTGAGTGGTATTCTGAAAACGAACGGGAATACATAAGAACGTAAAAGGAGTCGTCATGAAGATTTCCCGCCTCGGAGAAGCGCCGGATTATCGCTTCTCACTGGCAAATGAGCGCACCTTTCTGGCGTGGATTCGCACCTCGCTGGGATTTCTGGCGGCAGGCGTCGGTCTTGATCAGCTCGCCCCGGATTTTGCCACGCCGGTGATCCGTGAACTGCTGGCGCTATTGTTGTGTCTGTTTGCGGGCGGCCTGGCGATTTATGGCTATCTACGCTGGTTACGTAATGAAAAAGCGATGCGCCTGAAAGAGGATTTGCCCTATACCCATAGCCTGTTGATCATCAGCGTTATTTTGATGATTGTCGCGGTGATAGTGATGGGGCTGGTACTGTATGCCGGATAGTCGTAAAGCCCGTCGGCAGAACGATCCGGGACTGCAACCGGAGCGTACGTCGCTGGCCTGGTTTCGCACGCTGCTGGGATACGGGGCGTTAATGGCGTTAGCCGTCAGGCACCACTGGCATCAGGCGGGGTTCTTGTTCTGGGTGTCAATCAGCGTTCTGGCGATAGTGGCGGTGATTCTTTGGCGTTATACCCTGAGTCGTAATTTGATGGATGTCGCGCATAGCGATTTTTCCGAAACTCATGTCGTGCGTGACAAATTTTTGATCTCCCTCGCGGTGTTGTCGCTCGCAATCCTGTTTGCTGTTACCCATATTCGCCAACTTATTGCATTTATCGGGAATTTTATATGACAGGACGTCAGGACATTGTCGTGAGTGATGACCAGATTCAGGTCGTCGTAAATCGCCAGAATAGCCAGCGCCCTCAGCAACTGTATCGTAACTTACAACGGCTCGGCATTCGCAATGTCCATTTTATCCCATTGTTGGAACATGACCGGAACGGAATGTTGACCGAGGATTCATTGTGTTCAGCAGACTGGGGGCGGTTTTTAAATAGCGTATTTGATATTTGGGTACGTGAAGATATTCAGCGTATCTCGGTTCGCCTTTTTGATGAGACGCTACAGCAGTGGTGCGGCGGCAGGAATGGCGCTGAAGCGCCGGACAAGGTGCCGCTAAGCGCTGAATGTCAGAAGTGCTCTTTATTACGATTTTGCGGCGGCGGATGCCCTGAGCATCGGGATAGCCAGGGGAAAAATCAGCTTTGCGAGGGCTACCAGACCTTTTTTAACTACTCCTCGCCGCATATGCGGGTGATGCGGGATTTACTGAAGCAGCATCGCTCGCCGGAGGAGTTGATGGCGATGCTGCGTTAACGTTACAGGCCTGATAAGCGTAGCGCCATCAGGCGATGGCGTGCCGGATGGCGCTGCCGTCTTTCCGGCACTGAGTGAGTATTAGCGTCCTTTTGCCAGGTATTGTTCCATTTCATCTTCCGGCACCATGCCGCCCCCGGTTGCCCATACCAGATGCGTCGCGTTGCCGAGCTGCGTCTGACTGAATCCATGCCTTTGCTGATACGCGACGGAGGCGCAAATGCGCTGTGGCCCGGCCATCCCCGCCAGAGCTGATGGCTCCAGTCGAATTCCTTCCTCCTGCGCCAGCCAGCCCAGCATGTCATACATTGTTTGATCGTCTAAGGTATAGAGGCCGTCAAGCAGACGCTCCATTGCCCGACCAACAAAGCCCGAAGCGCGACCTACCGCCAGGCCGTCAGCCGCCGTCAGGTTATCAATACCGATATCCTGTACTGAGATGGCATCGTGCAGACCGGTATAAACGCCGAGTAACATACAGGGTGAATGGGTCGGTTCGGCAAAGAAACAGTGGACGTTGTCGCCAAACGCCAGTTTCAGGCCAAAGGCGACGCCGCCAGGGCCGCCGCCAACGCCGCACGGCAGATAAACAAACAGTGGGTGACTGGCGTCAACGACGCGTCCCTGCTGCGCGAATTGCGCTTTCAGACGCTGACCCGCTACCGCATAGCCCAGAAATAGCGTGCGAGAGTTTTCATCATCGATAAAGAAACAGTTTGGATCGGATTGCGCTGCTTTACGACCCTGCTCAACCGCCACGCCGTAATCATCTTCGTATTCCACGACCGTCACGCCGTGGCTACGCAGCTTCGCTTTTTTCCAGGCGCGGGCGTCGGCAGACATATGTACCGTCACTTTAAAACCGATGCAGGCGCTCATGATACCGATCGATAGCCCCAGATTGCCGGTTGAACCAACGGCGATACTGTACTGGCTGAAGAATTGTTTAAATTCCGGCGAAAGCAACACGCTATAGTCATCGTCGGTGGTTAACAGACCCGCCTCCAGCGCCAGTTTTTCCGCGTGCGTTAGCACCTCGTAGATGCCGCCGCGCGCTTTAATGGAACCAGATATTGCCAGGTGACTGTCTTTTTTTAACAGCATTTCACCGTCGATCGTTTGCCCATACTCTTTTTCCAGCCGTTTTTGCATGGCCGGAATAGCGACCACGTCAGATTCGATTATGCCGCCAGCGGCAGCGGTTTGCGGAAACGCTTTTGCCAGATACGGCGCAAAGCGCGCCAGACGGTCATGGGCGGCGTTTACGTCCTGCTCCGTCAGGCCGACATACGGTAGACCTTGTGCAAGAGAGGTGGCGCCCGGGTTAAACCAGGTGGTTTCTTTGAGGGCGACCAGATCCTCGACCAAAGGATACCGGGCGATGAGCTTTTGTATGTTTTCCATAGTACGTCTCTTTACGATCAGATGATAAAGGAAAGCAGGAATGTGCCAGCCAGTGCAACGACAGATGCGATAAACGTGGCCGTCGTATAGTATTTAAACGTTTCATTCAGCGTAGCGCCGCAATACTGCTTGACCAGCCAGAACAGGGAATCGGTCACGATCGTGCAGCCAATGGCGCCGGAACCGATGGCAATAGCGATGATCTCCGGGCTAACGTCAGGATAGAGCGGCAGCATGGGCGCAACAATCGCCGTGGCGCCCATCATGGCTACCGTCGCAGAGCCGACCGCCGCGTGCAGAATCAGCGCTACCAGCCACGCCAGCAGAATCGGGTGCATATGCATATTTGAGAGGATCACCGCCAGCGTGTCCGCCAGTCCGCTACTTTTGAGAATGGCGTTGAACGCGCCGCCCGCGCCGATAATCAGCAGGATGTTCGCAATGGCGCCAAAGCCGTTTTCGGTGTGGGTAAGTAGCGCGCTCATACCCATATGCTGGCGCAGACCGAGTATGTAATACGCCACAAAGACAGCGATAAACATCGCGGTGATCGGATTACCGATAAACTCCAGCAGCGTATACAACGTGCCGTCTTTCGCCATATTCAGTTCAGCGACGGTTTTCACCAGCATCAGGCCAATCGGCAGCAGAACGGTAAACAGCGTTGCGTCCAGCGACGGCAGGGTGTTTTCGGCGCGCACTTCAAGATCCGCAAACTCTGTCGGTACGGGCTTGAACGGCAGACGATTACCCAGAAACTTTAAGAACAGCGGACCGCCGACCAATGATGCCATCAGTCCGACCAGCAGACCGTAGACAATCACCGAGCCGATATCCGCCCCCAGTTTATTTGCGACAAACAGCGCAGCCGGATGCGGCGGTACCACGCAATGGACGGCCATCAGCGCGGTACACAGCGGAATGGCCAGCTTCAGCAGCGAGGTATGGGTCTTTTTAGCGATAGAAAACGCCAGTGGGATGAGCAACACGACGCCCACTTCCACGAACAACGTGATACCGCAAATCAGCCCCACCAGTACCATGATCACGTCAGCAGAGAGCCAGCGGCAGCGCTGGAGCGTAAGCCCGATGCGTTCCGCCGCGCCGGAAACCTCCATCATTTTGCCGAGGATGGTGCCAGGACCGATAACGGCGGCCAGAAAACCGAGCGTACCGCCTATTCCGTTTTCTATCGCCGTGACCATCTCCAGCGGCCCCATGCCCATCATCGCGCCGACAAAGAAACTGGCGAGCAGTAACGCCAGGAAGGGGTGGAATTTAAACTTCACGATGGTCAATACGATTAACACGATGCTGATCAGCAGCGTGCTCACTACCCAGATTTGAGCGTGCATATCTCACCTACCCTGTGATTAATCTGTTCTTATTGGACAGAAAAACAGCACCCCCTGACAAACGATATAATTTGCCATTCACATGATGTAAATTGAATCAACTATGTGATTTCCATCTAATATTGCCTTTATTTTGCGATATGGTTCATTTTGCTTCATCTATGTGCGGATTTTTTCAGCGTGTTTTTTTACACTTCGGGAAATTAAAAGATGACTGAGGTTGCCATGGAACCCCTTCGCGATACCCGAAACCGCTTACTCAACGGCTGGCAGTTATCCAAACTCTATACTTTTGAAGTCGCGGCCAGACACCAGTCCTTTGCTCTGGCGGCAGATGAGCTGTCGTTAAGCCCAAGTGCGGTAAGCCATCGTATCAATCAACTGGAAGCCGAGTTGGGAATCCAGCTATTTGTCCGCTCTCACCGTAAAGTGGAGCTTACCCATGAAGGCAAACGGGTATTCTGGGCGCTGAAATCGTCGCTGGATACGTTGAATCAGGAAATCCTCGATATCAAAAATCAGGAACTGTCCGGCACGCTGACCGTGTATTCACGTCCCTCTATCGCCCAGTGCTGGCTGGTGCCTGCGCTGGGGGACTTTACCCGTCGCTATCCGTCAATTTCTCTCACTATGCTGACCGGCAACGATAACGTTAACCTACAGCGTGCCGGCATTGACCTGGCTATCTATTTTGACGATGCGCCGTCGGCGCAGCTCACGCACCATTTTTTAATGGATGAGGCAATTTTGCCCGTTTGCAGCCCGGATTATGCCCGTCGTTTCGCCTTGCAGGATAACCTGAATAACCTACGGCACTGTACGCTCTTACACGACAGACAGGCGTGGAGTAACGATTCTGGCACCGATGAGTGGCACAGTTGGGCGCAGCATTTTGCGGTAAATTTGCCGGATTCATCCGGCATTGGCTTCGATCGTTCTGATTTAGCGGTGATTGCCGCGATGAACCACATTGGCGTGGCGATGGGGCGTAAACGGCTGGTGCAAAAGCGTCTCGACAGCGGCGAACTGATTGCGCCTTTTGGTGACATGAGGCTGAAATGTCATCAGCATTATTATGTCACCACTCTGCCTGGCAGGCAGTGGCCGAAAATCGAGGCATTTATTCGCTGGTTGCAGGAACAGGTGTGAAGATTTATTACGCTTTGTCGCTACACCTGCCGGGAGTGAATATGCTAAATACGTGCTATCACCGTGGTAAAAATTTTAGGGGGCGTCGTGTTTAAACCGCTTATTGCCTCTCTCATGCTGACCAGCGCGGTCGTCTATGCGAAACCGATGCCTTTGACGGCGGCGCGCTATGCGCAGCAGCTTGGCGTTGGGATGGATGTTGACTGGGCGCGAACGGAACGGGGTATCCGCGAGTTTGATCCGCTGGTCGTGCGGGATTTTAAGGCAAAAGGGTTAACGCATGTCCGTATTCGTGTGGCAGGCGCGCCGACGGAAGCGCGCCTCATCCATTTGCGTAAGCTGGTAGAGGCCTGCGAATACTATGGCGTCATACCCATTATTGCCTATCAGGCGGATGCGTATAAAACCGATCCCAGCGCCAGCCATGAAAAGGAGCTGATCAACTGGTGGAGTGTGGTCGCGCGCTATTTTGGTCAGACATCCCCGCTTCTGGGGTTCGATCTCATTTATGAGCCTGCCGACAAACTTAATCATAATATGGCGTCGCTGAATCGCGTATATGACAAAACCATCCGCCTGATTCACGCCATTGACCCACAGCGGATGATTTTCGTTGCCCCCCGCATGCGCGCCGCGCCAGAGGATTTGTCGGCGCTTAAACTGCCGGCGCAAAGCCAGAACTATGTACTGGCGGAGTGGCACATCTTCCCGTGGGGACCCCTGAAAAGCGGCGGTAAATATCCGTGGACGTCAGGCACGGCGGCGGAAAAAGCGGCGATTCGGGCACGGATTAATGCCGCGGTTCGCTGGCAGCATAAGACCGGCCATGCAAGCTGGGTGGGCGGATGGGCGCCGGGAGAGTCGATAAAAATGACGCCGGTCGCTTCACAGTTCGCGTTTGCCCGTTTTATGGCCTGCGAGCTGAAAAAAGCGCATATCCCGTATGCGATAAACGCGGACACTCAGTTTTATGACGGCGAAGAAGGAGCGTGGCGTCCGGCGCAGGAGCCCCTGCTCAATGCGATGATCGCGCCGGAATGTGAAACGCCCGGCAAAAAGCCGGGCGAGGGGAACGTTAAACCGTCTGCCCCTGATGCGATATCCGTGACGCCAGCGGCAGCCAGCACGCCAGGATCAGCAATCCCATAAGGGTCATCAGCAATCCCAGACTGCCCTGACCGGTTTGCGGCAGCATTGCCGAAAGCCACGCCAGTACGCCGGAACCAATATTTTGCAGCCCGCCGACCAGCGCGCCAGCGGTGCCTGCGAGGAACGGAAACGGCTCCATCGCGCCGCTGGTGGCCAGTGGAAATAACATCCCGGCGCCGAAGAAAAACAGCGCAGCGGGGATGAGTAGCGTCCAGACGTTCATCACGCCAAACCAGCCGGGAATCCACATCATAAGGCCTGCCAGCAGACAGCAAATAACTGACTGCCACATCAGGGTTGAGAAGCGTTTATTCGGGCGTCCGGCAAACCAGGCGCCGAAGAACGCCGCCGGAATCGGCAGAATAAACAGAATGCTTACCACCATACTGCTGAGACCTAATACTGCCCCCATCAGCACGCCGGAACAGGCTTCAAAGACCGCAATGCCAGCCAGCCCGCCGATTAGCATCAGCAGGTAACAGTTAAATGCGCCGTTACCAAACAGCGTTTTATAGCTGGCGATCAGCCGTGTGCGCGGCGCGCCGGCGGGGCGGGTTTCCGGCATCCAGCGCGCCATGCTGAAGGTGACGCCAGCGCAAAGCACCAGCAGGAAAGCGTAACACGCGCGCCAGTTCCACAGGGTATCCAGCAGGCCGCCAATCAGCGGCGCTAACAGCGGGCTGACCAGAATCCCCATATTTAACAGGCTATTGGCGTGACGAAGTTGCGTTCCTTCATACAGATCGCGCGGGAGCGTTCTCGCCATTACTCCGCCAACGCCGGTTCCCATCCCTTGCATGGCGCTGGCGGCAATCAACACCGTCAAACTATGCGTGGTCATGGCGAACAGGGTCGCTACCATAAAAATAGACATGCCGACGAGGATTACGGGGCGGCGCCCAACCCGGTCGGAAAGCGGGCCGTAAAACAGTTGCGAGACGCCGTAGGTCAGGAGGTAAGCAGCCATTACGCTCTGGACGGCGCCTTCCCGGACGTTTAGCGCTTGTGCCATATCGGCGATGGCGGGAATATAAATGGTTTGCGCCATCTGCCCTACGGCCACCAGTAACACCAACATCAACAACAAATTGACGTTTCTCTGCCTTTTCATTTCGCTGATTACTTTTCAAAAAAAGAAAAAATAAGAATAACTTGCTGCGCATTCCCATAAATGCGAGAGGAATCTATCACACCAGAAAAAGAAGGCCAGACAGCAACCAGCAATGGCAGACGAAGGAACGGCAGGATATGTAAACAAAAGCGGCAACAAATGTTGCCGAGAATGTGTTACGTCTGCGGCTGTCATTGGGCGATCATGACAGACGGAGTAAAATCGCCCCGAGGGCAATCCCGCCAGCCGCCACCAGACGTAGCCCGGCCACTTTCTCTTTAAGCAACAGCCAGGCTATCAGCGCGCCGAATAAAATCGACGTCTCACGCAGCGCGGCGACCACCGCCAGCGGCGCCTGGGTCATGGCCCATAGCGCCAGCCCATAAGATCCCATAGTGCCAATCCCGCCCAAAATGCCTTTTTTCCACTGTTGCGCCAGATAACGCGACGCTTCCCGCCGCCGCGCAATCATCGCCCAGGTTAACAGGCAGGCGCCGTTGAGAAAAAATGACCATAGCGTATAGCCCAGCGCCGTTTCGGAGAGTCTTACGCCGGTCCCGTCCACCAGCGTATATCCGGCAATAAAACAGGCGTTAGTTAATGCCAGCACGACACCACGTTGAGAACTGGCGCGGCCATTACAGGCCATCCCAAGTATCGCCATGCAGATCACTGCGATGCCGACCCAGGCCATCGACGACAGGCTGTCGCCAAGAAACAGAACGCTAATGAGCGCCACCAGCAGCGGCGCGGTGCCGCGCATAAGAGGATAGGTCTGGCTCATGTCCGAGACCTGATAGGTTTTCGCCACCAGGACGGTATACACCACCTGGAGCGCGGTAGAGGCCGCTAAAAAAGGGATACTGGCGTGAGCTGGCTGCGGCGAGAAGGGCAAAAGGATCAATGCCATGACCGCCGCGGAACCGCTGACGCCGATCGCGGCGTAGAGCTTATCGTTTCCCGCTTTGACAATGGCGTTCCAGCTGGCATGTAGCAGCGCGGCGAACAGCAAAATGCAGAAAACGGAAAGGGTCATAGCGTCAGGCGTCGTTGAGGGTGTCATAAAAACGTAACATACCCGGGAAGCGAAAGACCAGCGGATAAGGTGAAAGGGGAGCGGTTGCCCGCTCCCCTTCGGTGCGGCTTGAATCTGAATTACTTAAGGTATTTCAGAACAGCATCAAGCAGTTGCAGTGCTGCAACAATGAGTTTCAGGATAAGAATGGTGATATCCACTACGCTCATACGCGTCTCCTGTGGTTAAGGAGCACTGCCAGCCGACGTACCTTTCCGCTGCCTGTTGCCAGCTGTTGCGCACGCGATCCCTTTTGCGAGGAATAGTGTGCGTGTTGACATAACACAGTGTGCTCACGAGGGGGTTAAGGCGCTGACGGCACCACCCGTTTCAGCCAGGACTTCGTTGCGCCGGTTTACGATGCGGCCCCCGCATAACACATTGTGTCAAAGACATTATAGTTAAGTACTGTATAAATGAACAGTAATTTATAGACAGAACGGAGCTTCTGATCCATACTCAAATTCATCAAAATTCGCGCCGAAATTGCGCGTTCTGCACAGAACGCGTATACTTCTGCTGTTGACATAACACAGTGTGCTTCGCGGCTACCACCCGCATTACGCTGTAAGAACCTCGCTTCGGCGAGGTTTTTTGTTTTCCGGCATTGTGAAACGCGTGATCATCAATCCCGGCGATTACCGGAGGGCGCTACGCTTATCACGCCTATACTCAAAGCGTGTAAATTCGTAGAAAAATGTGATCGCTGACGCATTTTTGTGCAGATGAAAATTTTTCCGTTGTCATGCTGAAAGCGCTGTGCTTGTATAAAACGTGTTAATAACAAACAGACAAGGCCCCTAATGAACCCTTCCATGCTGAACGCGACCCTACTAACAACTGCGCCATCTCGCGCAGTGGTCGTCGTGCGTGTGGTGGTGGTCGTCGGCAATGCGCCGTAGGGTCCGGAACACACACGATTCCAAAACCCCGCCGGCGCAAACCGGGCGGGGTTTTTTGTTTAAGACACCTTCCCGGAACGTCGGCTCAGAATAAAAGGAATGGAGCATGGCAAGTTCGGGCACAACATCTACACCTCAGCGCTTTACGGGCGCGGAATTTATAGTTCATTTTCTGGAGCGCCAGGGGATTCGTATCGTCACCGGCATTCCCGGCGGTTCGATCCTCCCCGTTTACGACGCGTTAAGCCAAAGCACGCAAATCCGTCATATTCTGGCGCGCCACGAACAAGGCGCGGGGTTTATTGCGCAGGGGATGGCGCGAACGGAGGGTAAACCTGCTGTTTGTATGGCCTGTAGCGGGCCGGGCGCGACCAATCTGGTCACGGCCATTGCCGATGCGCGCCTGGATTCCATTCCGTTAATCTGCATTACCGGGCAAGTTCCGGCGTCCATGATCGGTACTGACGCGTTTCAGGAAGTGGATACCTACGGTATCTCTATCCCCATCACCAAGCACAACTATCTGGTCAGAAATATCAACGAGCTGCCTCAGGTGATGAGCGATGCTTTTCGTCTGGCGCAGTCGGGGCGTCCCGGCCCGGTGTGGATAGACGTTCCTAAAGATGTGCAGACGGCGACAATTGAGCTGGATGCGTTGCCGTCGCCGGCGGAAAAATCACCCCCGCCGGAGTTTAGCGCGGAGAGTATCCGCGAGGCCGCCGCAATGATTAACGCGGCGAAGCGTCCGGTGCTGTATCTGGGCGGCGGCGTGATCAATGCGCCGACACGCGTGCGCGAACTGGCGGAAAAAGCGCAACTGCCGACGACAATGACCTTAATGGCGCTGGGAATGCTGCCTAAGGCGCATCCGCTGTCGTTAGGAATGCTGGGGATGCACGGCGCGCGCAGTACCAATTTTATTCTGCAAGAGGCCGATTTACTGATTGTTCTGGGCGCGCGTTTTGATGACCGGGCGATTGGCAAAACGGAGCAGTTTTGTCCGAACGCCAAAATCATCCATGTGGATATCGATCGCGCCGAGTTAGGCAAAATTAAGCAGCCGCATGTGGCTATTCAGGCGGATGTCGATGATGTACTGGCACAGTTAATTCCCCATATCGAGGCACAGCCGCGGGAAGCATGGCATCAGTTGGTGGCGGACTTGCAGCAAGAATTCCCTTGCAGTATTCCCCAGGAAAATAACCCGCTTAGTCACTATGGGCTGATTAATGCGGTCGCCGCCTGTGTGGACGACAACGCGATTATTACCACTGACGTAGGTCAGCATCAGATGTGGACCGCGCAGGCTTATCCGCTCAACCGTCCGCGTCAGTGGCTGACTTCCGGCGGGCTGGGCACCATGGGGTTTGGTCTGCCCGCGGCGATTGGCGCGGCGCTGGCGAATCCGGGCAACAAGGTGCTGTGTTTTTCCGGCGACGGTAGTTTGATGATGAATATTCAGGAGATGGCTACCGCCAGTGAAAACCAGTTGGATGTGAAAATCATCCTGATGAATAACGACGCGCTGGGACTGGTACATCAGCAACAGAGTCTGTTCTATAAACAGGGCGTTTTTGCGGCGACCTATCCGGGAAGCATCAACTTTATGCAGATTGCCGCCGGGTTTGGTCTGGACACCTGTGATTTGAATAACGAAGCCGATCCGCAGGCGGCGTTGCAGGCTATCATTCGTCGTCCTGGACCGGCGTTGATCCATGTGCGCATTGATGCAGAAGAAAAAGTGTATCCGATGGTGCCGCCGGGCGCGGCAAATACAGAGATGGTGGGGGAATAAGCCATGCAGAAACAATCACATGATAACGTTATTCTGGAGCTGACCGTTCGCAACCATCCTGGCGTGATGACCCACGTCTGCGGGCTGTTCGCCCGACGCGCTTTCAACGTTGAGGGTATTCTCTGTTTATCGATTCAGGGTAGCGATCAGAGCCGCATCTGGCTTCTGGTCAATGACGATCAGCGGCTTGAACAGATGATCAGTCAGATCGATAAACTGGAAGACGTGGCGAAGGTGGTACGAAACCAGTCCGATCCCACCATGTTCAATAAAATTGCCGTCTTTTTTGAGTAAGTTATTCACTTTCCGAATCAGGCGTGATGACTTTGACGGAACCATTCCGACAGTGAACGGCATAATCTGTCGGTAATGGGCGATCGCTAATCAGGACATCAAAGGCAGAAAGCGGACCAATGCTGGCAGGCGCGACCTCATCAAACAGGGCGTGACGCGCCAGCAAAATTTTGCGCAGACCGCGCTCCATCGCTTTACGTTTGGCGGCAAGATCATCCGGGTTAAACCAGCTCACGCCAAAATGTTCATGTACGCCGCTGGCGGAAATAAACACTTTGCGCGGATTGAGCGAATCCAGCGCCGAAGGATTATTGGCATCATAAAAGGCATCGCTCTTGGCCCGATAGGTGCCGCCGCACAGAATCGCCGTGGCATTAGGCTTTTCATTCAGCGCGATAAATACCCGATGCGAGTAGCAAATCCCGGTAAAGGTAATATCATCCGGTATCATGCTGATAACTAATGGCATTTCCGGACCGTTATCAAAAAAAACCAGATCGTTTTCACGCACCAGGCCGGCGGCCAGGATCGCAACGGGAAGGTCGTCCCGATGATGCGTCTTTTTCGCTGGCAGCGGCATATTGGTTGAAGACGTAGGCTTATTTACCATGACGATATAGCCGCCGAGCAGCGTCAGCGGTAAAGGGTCATCATCCTGGCTGAGATCGCGGCGAATGGTCATCACCGAAACTTCCAGCATCCGCGCGGCGTCTTTCAGATGGATTCGATCGGTCTTTTTCAGTAACTCCATCAAGCGTCGGATACGTTCTTTTTGCTTGGTCTCCATTCACCCTCTCCGCAAATCATGTTGTTATGTTCCATCAGTAACATTTATGTGTTTCTGAGAACATTACAGTGTGGCACTACTATACGTCCGGCCGTCAGGAAATAAAAGTGGGTTTATTCGCGTTTTATAACAATAAATAGTTAATTTTCAGTAAATTGTAACCCTAAAAATGATTTAATGCGCGTATGTTCCGCCAGGGATTGTTCACGAAGTAAATGGCAAAATGATCCTCTAATCGCGATCATAATCACAAATGATACGGAAGTAACATGATAATGTTATTTTAATATCATTGTCGTGTGACGATTTCTGAGAGGGAGTAAAATGGATATCGCGGTTATTGGCTCTAACATGGTGGACCTTATCACCTACACCAACCAGATGCCCAAAGAAGGGGAAACGCTGGAAGCGCCGGCGTTTAAAATCGGCTGCGGCGGAAAAGGGGCGAACCAGGCCGTGGCGGCCGCTAAGCTCAATTCAAAAGTATTGATGTTGACCAAAGTGGGCGACGATATTTTTGCCGACAACACCATTCGTAATCTCGAATCCTGGGGGATCAATACGACGTATGTAGAAAAAGTACCGTGTACCAGCAGTGGCGTAGCGCCGATTTTCGTCAACGCCAACTCCAGCAACAGCATTCTGATCATCAAAGGCGCCAACAAGTTTCTCTCGCCGGAAGATATCGATCGCGCGGCGGAAGATTTAAAAAAATGCCAGCTTATTGTTCTGCAACTGGAAGTTCAGCTTGAAACGGTTTATCACGCAATAGAATTTGGCAAGAAACATGGGATTGAAGTGTTATTAAACCCTGCGCCAGCATTACGGGAATTAGATATGTCTTATGCCTGTAAATGCGATTTCTTTGTACCCAATGAAACCGAGCTGGAAATATTAACCGGTATGCCAGTGGATACCTATGACCATATTCGCGCAGCGGCACGTTCGCTGGTAGATAAAGGGCTGAACAATATTATCGTCACCATGGGTGAGAAAGGCGCGCTGTGGATGACGCGTGACCAGGAAGTCCATGTCCCGGCGTTTAGAGTGAGCGCTGTTGATACCAGCGGCGCGGGCGATGCCTTTATCGGCTGTTTCGCGCATTATTATGTCCAGAGCGGGGATGTGGAAGCCGCCATGAAAAAAGCCGTCCTCTTTGCCGCTTTCAGCGTCACCGGGAAAGGCACCCAATCCTCTTATCCAAGCATTGAGCAATTTAATGAGTATCTTTCGTTGAACGAATAACAATCACCCTGCACTGTTAAAGGTAGCACTATGAACGATAAAAACATCGTTCAGATGCCCGACGGGTATCTGAATAAGACACCTCTGTTCCAGTTTATTTTGTTATCCTGTTTATTCCCATTATGGGGATGCGCAGCCGCGTTAAATGATATTCTGATTACGCAATTTAAAAGTGTATTTTCGCTGAGCAACTTTGCTTCGGCATTAGTACAAAGCGCCTTTTATGGCGGTTATTTTTTAATTGCTATTCCGGCCTCGCTGGTCATTAAAAAAACCAGTTATAAAGTGGCGATACTTATCGGCCTGACGCTATACATTGTCGGCTGTACGCTCTTTTTTCCGGCGTCGCACATGGCGACCTACACCATGTTCCTCGCGGCGATTTTCGCCATTGCGATTGGCCTGAGTTTCCTGGAAACGGCGGCGAATACCTACAGTTCGATGATCGGGCCGAAAGCCTACGCCACGCTGCGGCTGAATATCAGCCAGACCTTTTATCCGATCGGCGCGGCGGCAGGCATTTTATTGGGTAAATATCTGGTCTTTTCCGAAGGGGAAAGCCTGGAAAAACAGATGGCGGGCATGAATGCCGAGCAAGTCCACAACTTCAAGGTGCTGATGCTGGAAAACACTCTGGAACCCTATAAGTACATGATTATGGTTCTGGTAGTGGTGATGGTACTGTTCCTGCTGACGCGTTTCCCGACCTGTAAAGTCGCGCAAACCGCGAGTCATAAACGCCCCTCGGCGCTGGATACGTTACGCTATCTCGCCAGCAACGCCCGTTTCCGTCGCGGTATTGTGGCGCAGTTCCTGTATGTGGGAATGCAGGTGGCGGTCTGGTCGTTCACTATCCGTCTGGCGCTGGAGTTAGGCGATATCAATGAGCGCGATGCCTCAACCTTTATGGTCTACAGCTTCGCCTGCTTTTTTATCGGCAAGTTTATCGCCAACATTCTGATGACACGCTTTAACCCGGAAAAAGTCCTGATCCTTTACTCTGTGATCGGCGCGCTGTTCCTGGCCTATGTGGCGCTGGCGCCCAGCTTTAGCGCGGTATACGTGGCGGTGCTGGTCAGTGTTCTGTTTGGCCCCTGCTGGGCGACCATTTATGCCGGAACGCTCGATACCGTCGATAACGAACATACCGAAATGGCGGGGGCGGTCATCGTGATGGCGATTGTCGGCGCGGCGGTGGTTCCTGCGATTCAGGGTTATGTGGCGGACATGTTCCACTCGCTACAGCTCTCATTCCTGGTTTCCATGCTGTGCTTTGTTTACGTTGGCGTTTACTTCTGGCGCGAAAGCAAAGTGCGCGGCAACCTGGCTGAAGTCGCCGCGTCCTGAGGAGATCAACCATGACAACACGTATTACATTATGGCGGGAGCTTTTTAGCGAGCAGCCGCGTATCTTGCTGGAAAATGATGATGTTACGGTTACGGCGTTTCGTTACGCCAGCGGCGTGGAAGGACTGAAAATACAAAACAGCCGCGGTCATCTGGTGATTCTGCCCTGGATGGGGCAGATGATTTGGGACGCGCAGTTTGACGGTCATGATCTGACTATGCGCAACATGTTCCGCCAGCCGAAGCCGGCTGCGGAAGTGGTGGCAACGTATGGTTGCTTTGCTTTCCATTCCGGACTATTGGCGAATGGCTGCCCGTCGCCGGAAGATACACATCCGCTGCACGGCGAGATGCCCTGCGCTGCCATGGACGACGCCTGGCTGGAGTTAGAGGGCGACAGTCTGCGCGTGACCGGTCGCTACGAGTATGTGATGGGGTTCGGTCATCATTATCAGGCGCAACCTGCGGTGGTAATGCGTAAATCAAGCGCGCTGTTTGATATTCAGATGACCGTGACTAACCTGGCTTCAGTCGCCATGCCGCTACAGTACATGTGCCACATGAACTATGCCTATGTGCCGAACGCCACGTTCCGCCAGAATATCCCGGATACCGCGCTGAAGCTACGCGAGTCGGTGCCAGCGCATGTCAAACCCACGGCGCAGTGGCTGGCGTTTAATCAACGACTTTTGCAGGGTGAAGCCTCGCTGGCAACGCTCAACGAGCCTGGCTTTTACGACCCGGAAATCGTGTTCTTCGCCGATGAACTGGACAAGTACACGAATACCCCGGAATTCAGTATGATCGCCCCGGATGGCACCACGTTCGTGACACGTTTCGCCAGCGCGGAGCTGAATTACGTGACCCGCTGGATTCTTTATAACGGCGATCAGCAGGTTGCCGCCTTTGCCCTGCCCGCGACCTGTCGGCCTGAAGGTTTTCTCGCGGCGCAGCGAAATGGAACCTTGCTTCAACTGGAACCGCAGCAAACCCGGACGTTCACCGTCACGACAGGCATTGTCTGACCGCTCAAGGCTTGAACACCCAGGCACTTATCGTTAAGGTAAGTGTTTTTGCCGGATGGCGGCATTAATGCCTTATCCGGCCTACAACGGCACCTGCCCGTAGGCCTGATAAGTGCAGCGCCATCAGGCATGTCTTAGCGCCAGGATGAACCCATGATTACCGTTGCCCTTATCGACGACCACCTTATCGTCCGCTCCGGCTTTGCACAGCTACTGGGGCTGGAACCTGATTTGCAGGTGGTCGCCGAATTTGGTTCCGGGCGCGAAGCGTTGGCAGGCTTACCGGGGCGCGGCGTACAGGTGTGTATCTGCGATATCTCAATGCCGGATATTTCCGGACTGGAGCTGCTAAGCCAACTGCCAAAAGGGATGGCGACGATCATGCTCTCGGTTCACGATAGCCCGGCGCTGGTGGAACAGGCGTTGAACGCCGGCGCGCGCGGTTTTCTCTCTAAACGCTGTAGTCCGGATGAGCTGATCGCCGCGGTGCATACGGTGGCGACGGGCGGCTGCTATTTGACCCCCGATATTGCCGTGAAACTGGCGGCGGGTCGGCAAGATCCGCTGACCAAACGCGAGCGTCAGGTGGCGGAAAAACTCGCCCAGGGTATGGCGGTAAAAGAGATTGCCGCCGAGCTGGGGTTGTCGCCAAAAACGGTGCATGTCCATCGCGCGAATCTGCTGGAAAAATTAGGCGTCAGCAATGACGTTGAACTGGCGCATCGCATGTTTGATGGTTGGTAATGAACACCTTTTTTTCCCGTTTAATCACCGTTGTTGCCTGCTTTTTTATTTTCTCCGCCGCGTGGTTCTGCCTGTGGAGTATCAGCCTGCATCTGGTAGAGCGCCCGGAGCTGGCGGCGCTACTCTTTCCCTTCGGCCTGCGCCTGGGACTTATGCTGCAATGTCCGCGCGGATACTGGCCAGTATTGCTGGGCGCGGAGTGGCTGCTGGTGTACTGGTTAGCGCAGGAAGTTGCGCTGGCCCATCTGCCGCTTTTGATGATCGGTAGTGTGTTGACGCTACTGCCCGTGGCGCTGACTTCGCGTTACCGCCATCAGCGCGACTGGCGCACGTTATTGCTTCAGGGCGCGGCCCTCACCGCCGCGGCGCTACTGCAATCCCTGCCCTGGCTGGGGCAGGGGGAAGCGGCATGGAACGCGCTACTGCTGACCCTCACGGGTGGTCTGACACTGGCCCCCATCTGCCTGGTTTTCTGGCACTATCTCACCAGCACTACCTGGCTGCCGCTGGGACCATCGCTGGTATCGCAGCCGGTAAACTGGCGCGGGCGGCATCTGATCTGGTATCTGCTGCTGTTTATCGTCAGTCTGTGGCTGCAACTGGGGTTACCTGCTGAACTTTCGCGCTTCACGCCGTTCTGCCTGGCGTTGCCGATTATCGCGCTCGCCTGGCATTATGGCTGGCAGGGCGCGCTCATTGCCACACTGATGAACGCTATCGCGCTGATCGCCAGCCAGACCTGGCACGATCATCCCGTCGATTTATTACTTTCGCTGTTGGCGCAAAGCCTGACCGGGCTACTGCTTGGCGCGGGCATTCAGCGTCTGCGCGAGCTGAACCAGTCGTTGCAAAAGGAGCTGGCGCGCAACCATCGGCTGGCGGAGCGTCTTCTGGAGACCGAAGAGAGCGTGCGGCGCGATGTTGCGCGTGAGCTGCACGATGACATCGGACAGACCATCACCGCGATTCGTACCCAGGCGGGCATTGTGCAACGACTGGCGGCGGATAACGGCGGCGTGAAGCAGAGCGGGCAACTTATCGAGCAGCTTTCGCTGGGTGTGTATGACGCCGTGCGTCGCCTGCTGGGGCGCTTGCGCCCGCGTCAGCTAGACGACTTAACGCTGGCGCAGGCCATCCGTTCGTTGCTGCGCGAAATGGAGCTGGAAAGCCGCGGTATTGTCAGTCACCTCGACTGGCGAATTGACGAAACGGCGCTGAGTGAAAGTCAGCGCGTGACGCTGTTTCGCGTCTGTCAGGAAGGGCTGAATAACATCGTAAAACATGCCAATGCCAGCGCGGTGACGCTCCAGGGCTGGCAGCAGGATGAGCGGCTGATGCTGGTGATTGAGGATGACGGCAGCGGCCTGCCGCCGGGCTCTCACCAGCAGGGCTTCGGCCTGACCGGAATGCGCGAACGTGTGTCGGCGCTCGGCGGGACGCTAACCATCTCTTGTACCCACGGTACGCGGGTGAGCGTCTCGTTGCCCCAGCGTTACGTTTAAGGAAGGATAATGCTTTCGTTTTTAAAAGCCCCGGCCAACGCGCCGCTCATCACCGATAAGCACGAGGTTGACGCCCGCTATCGCTACTGGCGGCGGCATATCCTGATCACCATTTGGTTGGGTTACGCGCTGTTCTATTTCACCCGTAAAAGCTTTAACGCCGCCGCGCCGGAAATCCTTGCCAGCGGCATTCTGACCCGCAGCGATATCGGCCTGCTGGCGACGCTGTTTTATATCACCTACGGGGTGTCGAAATTTGTCTCCGGCATCGTTAGCGATCGCTCTAACGCTCGCTATTTTATGGGCATCGGGCTGATTGCGACCGGCGTAGTGAATATTCTGTTCGGCTTCTCGACCTCGCTGTGGGCCTTTGCTCTGCTATGGGCGCTGAACGCCTTTTTCCAGGGGTTTGGATCGCCGGTTTGCGCCCGTTTGCTGACCGCCTGGTACTCGCGTACCGAGCGCGGCGGCTGGTGGGCGTTATGGAACACCGCGCACAATGTCGGCGGGGCGCTGATCCCTCTCGTTATGGCCGCTGTCGCCCTGCATTATGGCTGGCGCGTCGGAATGATGGTGGCCGGGTTGCTTGCCATCGGGGTGGGCATGGTCCTCTGCTGGCGGCTGCGCGACCGTCCGCAGGCGATTGGTTTACCGCCGGTAGGCGACTGGCGGCACGATGCGCTGGAGGTAGCCCAACAGCAAGAGGGCGCGGGGCTAAGTCGCAAAGAAATCCTCGCTAAATATGTGCTGTTGAATCCCTATATCTGGCTGCTTTCGTTGTGTTATGTCTTAGTGTACGTGGTGCGCGCGGCGATCAACGACTGGGGCAACCTGTATATGTCCGAGACGCTGGGCGTGGATTTGGTCACGGCCAACACGGCAGTATCGATGTTTGAGTTGGGTGGATTTATCGGCGCGCTGGTGGCGGGCTGGGGCTCGGACAAACTCTTCAACGGCAACCGCGGACCGATGAATTTAATCTTCGCTGCCGGGATTTTGCTCTCTGTGGGTTCGCTGTGGCTGATGCCGTTCGCCAGCTACGTCATGCAGGCGGCCTGTTTCTTCACCACCGGTTTCTTTGTCTTCGGCCCGCAGATGCTCATTGGCATGGCGGCGGCGGAGTGCTCGCATAAAGAGGCGGCGGGCGCAGCCACCGGCTTTGTCGGCCTGTTCGCCTATCTCGGCGCGTCGCTTTCCGGCTGGCCGTTAGCGAAAGTGCTGGAGATCTGGCACTGGACCGGTTTTTTTGCGGTCATCGCCATCGCGGCGGGGATCTCCGCGCTATTGCTGCTGCCATTTCTGAACGCCCAGGCCCCACGCGAGACCCACGAAGCGTGATGCACCTCACCTTTTTGCGCTGAATGGGGCAAAACTAAGAAATTTTCCCGGTTTTGCCTGGACGCTGTCGCAGGCCCCTTTTCCTGTGGATTTTTACAATGCCTGCCATTCGCAGGTATAAAAATTAGCTCAGGAGTAATCCATGCTGGCCTTCTTAAACCAGGTGCGCAAGCCGACCCTGGATCTGCCGCTCGATGTGCGGCGTAAAATGTGGTTCAAGCCGTTCATGCAGTCCTATCTGGTGGTTTTTATCGGCTACCTGACCATGTACCTGATCCGCAAAAACTTTAACATCGCGCAGAACGACATGATCTCTACCTACGGGTTGAGCATGACCGAGCTGGGGATGATTGGCCTGGGCTTCTCGATCACCTATGGCGTGGGGAAAACGCTGGTTTCCTACTACGCTGACGGTAAAAATACCAAGCAGTTTCTACCGTTTATGTTGATCCTCTCCGCTATCTGTATGCTCGGCTTCAGCGCCAGCATGGGCGCGGGGTCAACCAGTCTGTTTCTGATGATCGCTTTCTATGCCCTGAGCGGTTTCTTCCAGAGTACCGGCGGATCGTGCAGCTACTCGACCATCACCAAATGGACTCCGCGTCGTAAACGCGGCACCTTTCTCGGCTTCTGGAATATCTCCCACAACCTCGGCGGCGCGGGCGCGGCAGGCGTGGCGCTGTTCGGCGCCAACTACCTGTTCGACGGTCACGTCATCGGCATGTTTATCTTCCCGTCGATTATCGCGCTGATTGTTGGCTTTATCGGTCTGCGTTTCGGCAGCGACTCCCCGGAATCTTACGGTCTGGGTAAAGCTGAAGAACTGTTCGGCGAAGAGATCAGCGAAGAGGATAAAGAGACTGAAGAAAACGAAATGACCAAGTGGCAGATCTTTGTTGAATATGTGTTGAAAAACAAAGTGATCTGGCTGCTGTGTTTCTCCAATATCTTCCTGTATGTGGTGCGTATTGGTATCGACCAGTGGTCAACCGTCTACGCCTTCCAGGAACTGAAGCTTTCCAAAGAAGTGGCGATTCAGGGCTTTACCCTGTTCGAAGTGGGCGCGCTGGTCGGCACGTTGCTGTGGGGCTGGCTCTCTGATCTGGCGAACGGTCGTCGCGCGCTGGTGGCTTGCGTGGCGCTGGCACTCATCATCGCCACGCTCGGCGTCTACCAGCACGCCAGCAACCAGTATGTCTATCTGGCCTCGCTGTTCGCGCTCGGTTTCCTGGTGTTTGGGCCGCAGCTATTAATTGGCGTGGCGGCAGTCGGTTTCGTACCGAAAAAAGCCATCGGCGCTGCGGACGGTATCAAGGGAACCTTCGCTTATCTTATCGGCGATAGCTTTGCCAAGCTGGGTCTGGGCATGATTGCCGACGGCACCCCCGTTTTTGGTCTGACCGGCTGGGCAGGCACCTTCGCCGCGCTGGACGCCGCCGCGATCGGCTGTATCTGCCTGATGGCGATGGTCGCCGTGATGGAAGAGCGCAAAATCCGCCGTGAGAAAAAAATTCAGCAAGTCAATATCGCTTAAATGTGTGCATTTGGTAACGTTTTGCCCGGCTTAACGCCGGGCTTTTTTATGCCTTGCGTTCGTCAGACAGGACATCCGGCGTCTGGCGTAAATGAAGACAGGCGTTAATAAATCACATCCTGACAGGCCAGAACGTCGACAGTTATAAATTTACCGTTATGATGGGCATCCTGTTTGGTGACGGATGTGCGCATGATTTGGTTGATTCTGGCCACGTTTGTGGTGGTGTTTATTGTGGGTTTTCGGGTGCTGACATCGGATACCCGCCGGGCGATTCGCCGCCTGAGCGAACGTCTGAATATTGATGTAGTGCCGATAGAATCGATGATTGATCAGATGGGTAAAACGGCGGGCGGTGAATTTTTACAGTATCTGCATCGCCCTGATGAGTCGCATTTGCAAAATGCCGCTCAGGTGTTACTGATCTGGCAAATGGTGATTGTCGATGGCGGCGATCAGAATTTGCAGCGGTGGCATCGGTTGCTGCAAAAAGCGCGTTTAGCCGCGCCGATCACCGATACACAGGTACGGCTGGCGCTGGGCTTTTTGCGCGAAATGGAACCCGATATGCAGGAGATCAACGCGTTTCAACTGCGCTATAACGCCTTTTTTCAGCCGGAAGAGGGTGTCCACTGGCTGCATTGATACTCTTCACTATCTCGTTAACAAAAGACGAGATGAATGAGGCTGGCAAGGGCGGCGAGCCACGATTAACGGCCGGATGGCGCGATTCATCGTTAGCCAAATAAAGCGTAGCCGCCATCGTATTTGCTAAGGGTGAACCACAGAAGTAACGCACCGAATAACCGCTAACGACGCCAAAACGTCAGCGACTTATAGCTCATCATTTCCGTGACATATATCACGGAAATGTGATCTTGTTTTGAACACTAAAACTGTGACTCCTTGCCATACCTCCTGTCTCAAAATTTCTTATCATAAACTCGAAGTTGTACATGATTGTCTATAGACAACTCTAAATGTTTAGGCGCGCCCCATGAAAACATTGAGTAAAAGTTCACACATCCCACTGTATCAACAGGTTGTGGAATGGATAAGGGAAAGTATTTATAGCGGAGAATTAGTTGAGGATGACCGGATACCTTCAGAGTTTCAAATCATGGATATGCTGGAGGTGAGTCGCGGTACCGTTAAAAAAGCGGTTGACCAACTTGTCCGGGAAGGTGTTCTTGTGCAAGTGCAGGGTAAAGGAACTTTCGTAAAGAAGGAAAATGTTGCTTACCCACTGGGTGAAGGTTTGCTCTCCTTTGCTGAAGCCTTAGCCAGCCAGAAGATAAACTTCACAACCAGCGTCATAACCTCCCGACTGGAACCCGCTAACCGCTTTGTAGCAGAGAAACTGAGTATCAAACCGGGACAAGATGTTTTATTTCTTAAACGCCTTCGTTGTATTGGCGATGAAAAAGTCATGTTGATTGAAAATCGTATCAACATTGATCTCTGCCCCGGTATTATTGATGTAGATTTTACCAGGGAAAATTTATTTTCAGCAATAGAAAGATTATCTGATAAGAAAATAAGTTTTTCTGAAAGCCGTTACGCAGCCAAATTAATTGGTAATGAGCGAGGCCATTATCTTGATATTGGTGAAGACGCACCTGTTTTGCATTTGGAACAGTTGGTATTTTTCTCCAGAGGATTGGCCATTGATTTTGGTAACGTCTGGTTAAAAGGTAATAAATATTATCTTGGCACTATTTTACAGCGCCTGGATGCCTAACTAGCAAAGAGGAATCTATGCAGGATATTCATTTTCGCCGTCATTATGTTCGACACCTCCCTAAAGAGGTGAGTCAGAATGACATAATCAAGGCTCTTGCCAGTCCGTTAATTAACGATGGTATGGTTGTATCTGATTTTGCCGATCACGTCATTACGCGAGAACAGAATTTTCCAACGGGTCTACCGGTTGAGCCTGTAGGTGTCGCTATTCCACATACTGATCACAGGTATGTTCGCCAAAACGCCATTAGCGTTGGAATACTGGCAGAACCCGTCAATTTCGAAGATATGGGCGGGGAACCAGACCCCGTACCTGTCAGGGTGGTGTTTATGCTTGCTTTAGGTGAAAGCAATAAGCAGCTCAACGTACTGGGTTGGATTATGGATGTGATCCAGGATGAGGATTTTATGCAGCAGTTACTGGCCATGAATGATGATGAAATTTATCAGTCAATTTACACACGCATATCTGAAAGAGGTGAAGTATGAGTAAAATGATACTATTTGTTTGCGCAACGGGTGTTGCTACTTCCACGGCTGTGGCAGAAAAAGTAATGGAATATTGTAAAGACAATGGGCTTGATGTTAATTATTCCCAAACTAATGTAGCCTCATTGCCAAACAATACCGATGGTGCAGCTTTGGTTGTATCAACAACGAAAGTTCCTTATGAACTGGATATTCCGGTTGTTAGTGGTCTGCCAATCATTACCGGAGTAGGTGAAGATAAAGTTCTTGAAAAAATAGTTTCAATCCTTAAAGGCCAAGCCTGATTTCATAAATAAAAAACAGATAAATTACCCAGGCGCTAACGCGAGGTCTGGTCACATCTGAATAAGAGGTCGGATATGAATGATATAGCACATACTCTCTATACCGTTGTGCAATATGTCCTGGGATTTGGCCCAACGGTTTTATTGCCGCTGGTCCTTTTTTTCCTGGCATTGTTCTTCAAAGTAAAACCCGCTAAAGCACTTCGCTCATCGTTAATTGTCGGAATAGGGTTTGTCGGAATTTATGCCATCTTTGACATACTTACCAGCAACGTAGGCCCGGCTGCACAGGCAATGGTTGAGCGAACTGGTATTAGTCTTCCTGTTGTCGATTTAGGCTGGCCACCATTGGCCGCAATTACCTGGGGCTCGCCAATCGCACCTTTTGTCATCCCGCTGACGATGCTGATTAATGTCGCCATGCTGGCCCTGAATAAGACGCGTACTGTTGATGTCGACATGTGGAACTACTGGCACTTTGCCCTGGCTGGAACGCTGGTTTACTACAGTACAGGGAGTTTTGTTTTGGGTCTGTCCGCAGCCGCTATTGCCGCGATCGTGGTTCTCAAACTGGCGGACTGGTCTGCACCATTAGTGGCAAAGTACTTCGGTCTGGAAGGTATTTCACTTCCGACCCTGTCATCTGTCGTCTTCTTTCCGATTGGATTGCTGTTCGATAAAATTATCGACAAGATCCCGGGCGTTAACCGTATTCATATTGATCCGGAAAACGTTCAGAAAAAAATGGGAATCTTCGGCGAGCCTATGATGGTGGGTACTATTCTGGGGGTCTTGTTGGGCATCATTGCCGGGTATGATTTTAAACATATCCTGTTGCTGGGGATTAGCATTGGCGGTGTCATGTTCATTCTTCCGCGTATGGTACGAATTTTGATGGAAGGTTTATTACCTCTGTCTGAAGCCATTAAGAAATATTTGAATGCCAAATATCCTGGCCGTGATGATCTCTTTATCGGACTGGATATCGCGGTAGCAGTAGGTAACCCAGCCATTATATCTACAGCACTGATTCTGACACCCATCTCTGTCTTCATTGCATTCCTTCTTCCTGGCAATAAAGTCCTGCCACTCGGAGACCTTGCGAACCTGGCAGTCATGGCTTCCATGATTGTACTGGCATGTCGTGGCAATATTTTCCGGGCTGTGATAACCGCAATTCCTGTTATTGTCGCCGACTTGTGGATTGCGACCAAAATTGCGCCATTTATTACCGGTATGGCTAAAGATGTCAATTTCAAAATGGCTGAGGGGTCAAGTGGTCAGGTATCAAGCTTCCTTGATGGCGGTAATCCCTTCCGTTTCTGGCTGCTTGAAATATTCAACGGAAATATTATTGCTATCGGGCTGATTCCTGTGCTTGCGCTGATTATTTATGGTGTTTTTCGCCTGACAAAAGGAACGGTCTATGCCTGATTACCACGCAGCGCTTGTCATTGACATTGGCACAACTAACTGCAAAGTCAGCTGTTATACCTGTCATGACGTGTCAGTTCTGGAAGTCCGCAAGTTTCCGACGCCAATAATATCGTCGGACAAAGGCGAGGTAGATTTCGATATCGAAGCGCTGTGGCAGGCACTGCGACTGGTAATGGCTGAACTGGTGGCTTCAGTACCGTTTCCGGTAAAAAATATCAGTATTGCGAGTTTCGGTGAGTCTGGTGTCTTTGTGGATAAGGAGGGCGTCATTCTTACCCCGATGCTGGCCTGGTATGATCGACGTGGTGAATCTTATCTCTCGTCATTAAGCAAGGCAGAGGCTGAAGAACTGTATTCTATAACGGGATTGCCACCTCACAGTAATTACTCAGCATTTAAAATGAGATGGTTGCTTGATAACTACTCCTTGCATGAAAGAAAAGATATCTGCTGGTTACATGCTCCAGAAGTGTTGTTGTGGCGAATGACAGGTGCGAAAAAGACGGAAATATCGCTGGCCAGTAGAACGTTGTGTCTGGACATTGCTCACCGTACCTGGTCTCGTAATGCTGCCGGGATTCTCGGCATACCGTTCGGTGTACTGGCTCCGTTGATAAAGCCGGGTGAAGTGGCCGGATGGATGACGGCAACGCTCAGGCAGGAGTTGGGATTACCACATGAGGTAAAAGTCACCCTCGCTGGACACGATCATATGGTCGGTGCCCGCGCATTACAGATGCAACCGGGCGATGTGCTGAATTCTACCGGCACGACAGAGGGTATTTTACTGCTGAATACACAGCCAACGCTTGATGTGCAGGCTCGCAGGAATAAGCTGGCAAATGGTTGTTACTCCGATGGTGAATTTTTCACGCTTTTCGCTTCTCTGCCTGTCGGCGGTTATGCGCTTGAATGGGTGAAAAAAACCTTTCGTTTAACTGATAAGGAAATAAGCACAGGCCTGGAAAAAGCCATGGAGCAATACCTCAAACCTTCCTGGTCTGTCGAGCATGTGCCGGTATTTATTCCTCATTTGCGGGGCTCGGGTTCGCCAAATAAAAATCGGCACACTCGTGGCCTGCTTTTTGGGCTGACGGATTCACTTCCTCCGGAGTCTCTGCTTGAGAGTGTCTTTATTGGCCTGGCGATGGAGTTTGCACACTGTCACGGGTGTTTTAATATCCCGGCGGGCAGGACAGTAAAAGTCATTGGCCCTGCGGTGAAAAACCCATACTGGCTCCAGTTGAAGGCTGACATCCTCCAGTGTCCAATTGAGGCCATTGCTTTTGATGAAACCGTCTCCCTTGGAGCATTGTTGATAGCCTGTCCGAATGTTGTCCCCCCGACTGTTCCTGTGGCTGAGCGATATTTTCCTGACGCGGTTCGTTCTGCAAAGTTGAAAATATATCAGCAGCAATGGCTGTCATTTTACCAATTTAAACTGCGGCAAGAAGGGGCGCTTATTGGTGAATAACTGTGATAACTCAATAGTTCGATAATTTACTTACACTGCTCACATAAATATCTGGAGTTAATATGCCTTTAGTCAATGGTAGGATCCTGCTCAATTGTATTCAGGAAAAACATGTCCTTGCGGGGGCATTTAATACAACGAACCTGGAGACAACAATTTCCATTCTTAATGCAATAGAACGTTCCGGATTGCCCAATTTTATTCAAATTGCTCCTACTAATGCACAGCTTTCAGGTTACGATTACATTTATGAAATAGTTAAGCGACATGCCGATAAAATGGATATTCCTGTCAGCCTGCATCTGGATCATGGGAAAACTCTGGAAGATGTTAAGCAGGCTGTCCGGGCCGGATTTACCTCAGTAATGATTGATGGCGCGGCGCTACCGTTCGAAGAAAATATTGCATTTACCCGAGAAGCTGTCGATTTCTGTAAATCATTTGGTGTTCCCGTCGAAGCGGAATTAGGCGCTATTCTGGGTAAGGAAGATGATCATGTCAGCGAGGCTGACTGCAAAACTGAACCTGAGAAGGTTCAGCGCTTTGTTGAGGAGACAGGGTGCGACATGCTGGCAGTGTCAATTGGTAATGTACATGGTCTTGAAGATATCCCACGCATTGATATCCCGCTATTACAACGCATCGCGTCTGTCAGTCCGGTACCTTTGGTTATTCATGGAGGTTCTGGTATTGACGCGGATATTCTTCGCAGCTTTGTTAATTACAAAGTAGCCAAAGTGAATATTGCGAGTGATTTGCGCAAAGCCTTTATTACTACTGTTGGTAAGGCTTGGGTAAATAATAACAACGAGGCTAATCTGGCGCGTGTCATGGCGAACGCAAAACAGGCAGTTGAGGATGATGTTTATTCTAAAATTAAGATGATGAATAAACATCACTCAGCATTCCGCAAAGTCTCTTAAGGAAAATATATGATTAGACAAAAAGTACGCGTTATGAACAGTACGGGGCTTCATGCGCGGCCAGCCGCTACACTTGCGAAAATTGTCAAAAAATACCAGTCTTCATTAACGCTAGTTAATAATGACAAAGAAATTCCCATTAAAGGAATGATGAGTATTTTGGGGGCTGGCGTAAAGGGAAACACAATGATTGATTTAATTTGTGATGGACAGGATGAACTGGCTTTTATGGATGAATTAAAATCTGCATTTGCTGATGGCTTTGGTGAGTCAGTATAGTGCAATTCCCGTCAAACGGCGCAGGAAGTTGTAGAGGCTTCCTGCACTCATTATCGTATGAATAGCCTTAACAGACCATCGGTAAAACCCTCATTCCAGCACCTTTAGCCCGTGTTTTTGGACAACATTAAGTAGTTTCAGTGACATCCCGCTGGGACGCTTGGCGCCGCTTTCCCACTTTTGAACCGTTGATACGCTGGTATTCAGGTACCGAGCGAAAACCGGCTGGCTAACGTTGAGTTCTTCTCGTAACGCTTTTATTTCAAGTGGCTGCAGGTCTTTGATGCTGCTTAAGCAGGCCGTGTCAAAACTACGCATTGTCTCCTGGGGAATGGCATCCACGCTAAATAATCCAGATGCCGCGCTATGAATCGCTTCAAAGGCAGGGCTTTTGAATTTAGTTTTTGCTGACATGGCGCACCTCTACCAGTTCTTTGTTATTAATGAGTGCCGTTATCTGATCTTCGGTCAGGCAAGCATAGTGTTTTGCTAACTCACGGAAACCCGCGAGTTCGCGATAGCGAATGTTGGCCATATCCTGTTTGGCATACAGGAAGGTGTAAAACCAATGTTCGCCTCCCTTTGCCAATACGATTGCGCGATCGCGATTTTGATTGAGACGTTTTTTATAAACCCCGCCGCCGAGATTATCTGCTTTTCCTTGCAGTACGGCGTCGATGGCCTCGCTTAACTCGTCATCTTTTATCGTGTGGGACTTCGCTTCTCTGTTAAACCACCTGGTTTTGAAGATTCGCATCAGGTTGACATCCTGTAATCTAAAGTATAGCACCAGGTGATACACTATGTCTTACCTTTTGGTTTTACACGCAGCGAGAGAAGATAATTCTCAACGCTCGACCAGCCTCGCAAAATGCAGCGCAACAATGTCAGTTGCTAAAACGTTAATCAGATCACATTTTGTAATGTTACACTGCGTGGATTTTCCGCACTAAAACGACGCAGGTAACCACAATGAATGAAAATATCGCAGAAAAATTCCGCGCTGATGGGGTTGCCAGGCCTAACTGGTCAGCCGTTTTTGCCGTGGCGTTTTGTGTCGCCTGCCTGATTACCGTTGAGTTTTTGCCCGTTAGTCTGTTGACGCCGATGGCGCAGGATCTGGGGATCTCCGAGGGCGTCGCTGGTCAGTCGGTCACCGTTACGGCGTTTGTCGCGATGTTTTCCAGCCTGTTCATTACCCAGATTATTCAGGCGACCGACAGGCGTTATATCGTTATTCTGTTCGCCGTTTTGCTGACGGCTTCTTGTCTGATGGTCTCCTTTGCCAACAGCTTTACGCTGCTATTGCTGGGCCGCGCCTGTCTTGGGTTGGCGCTGGGCGGATTCTGGGCGATGTCGGCGTCGCTGACCATGCGACTGGTTCCCGCGCGTACCGTGCCGAAAGCGCTGTCGGTGATTTTTGGCGCGGTCTCCATCGCGTTAGTGATCGCCGCGCCGCTGGGCAGTTTTTTGGGCGGTATTATTGGCTGGCGTAATGTCTTTAACGCCGCTGCGGTGATGGGCGTACTGTGCGTCATCTGGGTGGTGAAATCACTGCCGTCGCTGCCGGGCGAACCTTCTCACCAGAAACAGAATATGTTTAGCCTGTTGCAACGCCCTGGCGTGATGGCCGGGATGATCGCCATCTTTATGTCTTTTGCCGGGCAGTTCGCTTTCTTTACCTATATTCGCCCGGTCTATATGAATCTGGCGGGCTTTGACGTTGATGGTCTGACGCTGGTGTTGCTTAGTTTTGGTATTGCCAGCTTCGTTGGCACTTCTTTCTCCTCCTACGTACTGAAACGTTCGGTAAAACTGGCGCTGGCCGGTGCGCCGCTGCTACTGGCGCTGAGCGCGCTGACGCTCATTGTGTGGGGAAGCGACAAAACCGTGGCGGCGGCAATAGCGATTGTCTGGGGGCTGGCGTTTGCGCTGGTGCCGGTGGGATGGTCAACGTGGATCACTCGTTCCCTTGCCGATCAGGCGGAAAAAGCCGGTTCCATCCAGGTCGCGGTGATTCAACTGGCAAATACCTGTGGCGCGGCAGTGGGCGGTTATGCGCTCGACAATTTCGGGCTGCTTTCGCCGCTGGCGCTTTCCGGCGGACTGATGCTGTTGACGGCGTTAGTCGTGGCGGCGAAAGTCCGTATTACGCCAATGAGTTGATATTGCTGCCATTTGTAGGCCGGATACGACGTTAGTCGTTATCCGGCAATAATAAATGCTTAATCAAAACCGTTATGCTCTGCGGTGGCGGCAAACCATTCTCCGCTTTTTTTCACCGTGCGCGTTTGGGTGGCTAAATCCAGTTGTACAAAACCATAGCGATTTTTATAGCCGTTCAGCCATGACCAGTTATCGATAAAGGTCCACATGTGGTAGCCAAGACAGTGACAGCCCTCGCTAATGCCTTTATGCAGCCATTTAAGATGCTCAGAGATAAAGTCAATCCGGTAATCATCGTGAATCTGTCCCGCTTGCACAAAACGTTGCTCGTTCTCAACGCCCATCCCGTTTTCGGAGATAAAACAGCGCGGATTGCCGTAATTATCCCGCAGGTTGGTGATGATGTCGTAAATTCCTGGCGCGTAAATTTCCCAGCCGCGGTAAGGGTTCATCTTGCGCCCCGGCATGTCGTAATAGTCAAATAACCACTCCGGCATAAACGGCGCTTGCGGATTCACCGCCGTATCACGGCATTTCACGCGGCGCGGCTGATAATAGTTAATCCCCAGTAAATCGATTTTGCCGTCGGCAATAAGCTGACGGTCGCCTGGCTGACAGGCAGGCAACTGGTCATAGGTTTTCAGCAGCGCCACCAAGTCCGCCGGGTATTCTCCCTTTAATACCGGGTCAAGAAAACTGCGGTTGAATAACAGATCCGCATGATGCGCGGCTTGCACATCGGCGGGATGCTGCGAGCGTGGGTAGGACGGCGTCAGATTCAGTACTATGCCGATTTCACCGTCGTAGCGCCCGGCGCGCCAGGCGCGCACGGCGGTCGAGTGCGCCAGCACGGTATGGTACGCCACGGTGGTCGCACGTTTAAAATCCACCACATTGGGATAGTGGAAGTCGTACAAATAGCCGCCTTCCACCGGCACAATCGGCTCGTTAAAGGTAAACCAGTGCTTCACGCGGTCGCCAAACAAGGTAAAACACGTTTGCGCGTACCGACCAAACGCCTCTACGACGTCGCGATTTTCCCAGCCGCCTTTCTCCTGCATGACCATCGGCATATCAAAATGGAACAGCGTAATAAACGGCGTGATGCCCTGCGCCAGTAGCTCGTCGATGACGTGATTGTAGAAGCTCACCGCTTGTGGATTCACCTCGCCGACGCCGTCTGGAATGAGCCGCGCCCAGCTTAGCGAGGTGCGAAAACTGTTGTGTTTTAACTGTTTCAGTAGCGCGATGTCTTGCTTCCAGTGGCGATAGAACGTTGAGGTTTCTGCTGGACCGACGCCCTGATGAAAACGACCCGGCTGGCGCTCGAACCACACATCCCACGTGGTCTGGCTTTTACCGCCATTCAGACTATCCCCTTCGGTTTGCAACGCTGAGCAGGCGCTGCCCCACCAGAAGTTATCGGGAAAACGGTATCGCATTGTCGTACTCCTTGATCGCGTAAATTCGCTCCAGAATACGCGGTTTTGGCGAACAGAAACCGGTTACAGTCCGCATTTTCGCGACCAAAAAACGGAAAAGGTGTGCTACATCTCAGGGCATTCCACCTTACCGAGAGCCTGCCAGTAGTTATGCTGATTGTTACGTTCTATCGCGATCATCGCCTCCCGAATATGCTGCTGGTTCCCCTCGCTCGCCATGATTTTTTTCTCCCAGGCTTCATCAGTTAGCGCGCCTTTGGGCGTACACATTTTGCGCAAATCCTTTAAAATCGTGGTTTTTTCATGCGCCGTCTGAAGCGAGCTAAACGGAGAGTCGGCATACGTGACGCCCGGTAGCGCGACAAGCGCGGCAATAAGCAGAAGCGTTTTTCGTTTCATAAACGGTATCCTTATCGGTTTGCACTTTTTCAAGAGTAAGTGTAGACCGCGCGACGCTCACTCATCGGGGCGTGCTATCCATTGGCGTTGAAGTCAGGCAAAAGTGGGAAGGCGGTTTCTCGCTGCGCCTTCACTTTCTTGCGTGGCAGAATAGTGTATGTTCTGACTACTCTTTTATTTCGTAAGCGGTAGTGTAATGAGACGTATTGAGATCGTACTGGGAGAGCTGGAACGGCTGACGCGCGGGCTATGTCTTGCCGATTTGGCGCAGGAGACGGCGTTTACGGCGGAGGCGATAGGTTTCAATCTTGGGCTGGCGCGTAACTCCGTCAGCAAAGATCTCAATCAGTTATGGAATGACGGCCTGGCAATCAAAAGCCGTGGCCGCCCGGTCTATTTTTTGCA
The DNA here is from genome assembly GCF_015534835.1 of Salmonella sp. SJTUF14076. Classification (NCBI taxonomy): domain Bacteria; kingdom Pseudomonadati; phylum Pseudomonadota; class Gammaproteobacteria; order Enterobacterales; family Enterobacteriaceae; genus Salmonella; species Salmonella sp. SJTUF14076. Next base: position 69,950 of record NZ_CP064674.1, read on the forward strand.
TCGCCAGGCGCTGGAAACGTTGCTGGGACGTCAGCTGGAAGAGTCTGAACGCGAGGTGCGGTCGGTGGCGGATGTGCTGCCGCATGAAGAGCATTACGCGCCCGACGATCCGTTTACCAGCCTGATTGGTTACGATCGCAGCCTGCGCGATGCGGTAGAAAAAGGCCGTGCGGCGGTGCTCTATCCGCACGGTTTACACGTTCTGCTTACCGGGCCGTCCGGCGTCGGTAAAACCTTTTTTGCGGAACTGATGCACCGTTTCGCCTGTGAACAGGCGAGCGGCGCTATCCCGCCGCTGGTCTACTTTAACTGCGCGGAATACGCCCATAATCCGGAACTACTCTCCTCGCATCTGTTTGGTCATCGGCAGGGGGCGTTTACCGGCGCGAATGAACATAAAACAGGCCTCGTGGAGCAGGCGGACGGTGGTTATCTGTTGCTGGACGAGGTGCACCGTCTGTCTTATGAAGGGCAGGAAAAGCTGTTCTCTATTCTGGATAAAGGCGAGTACCGTCCGCTTGGCGTGAGCAGCCAGCCGCGATCAATTTCGGTACGCCTGATTTGCGCCACTACCGAACCGGTCGGGTCGGCGCTGTTACGTACTTTCCAGCGGCGTATTCAGGTATGCATTGATTTGCCGGGTATTCGCCAGCGCTCCGTTGAAGAACAGATCGAACTGATCGTGGGGTTCTTACAACGGGAAAGCCGCAAAATAGAACGCACGGTCAGCATTGATAAACCGTTGTTGCTCTGGTTGCTGAATAAACCCCTGGAAGGCAATATCGGTCAGCTAAAAAGCGATATTCAGTTTCTCTGCGCTCAGGCGTGGGCATCGGGAATGACCGAGCATAACGACACGCTACAGCTGGATAAGCGGCTGGCGGAGATGTCGATTAACCCGACGCCGGAACAGCGTCTATTGGTGGATACTCTGTTTGAGGGTAAAGCGCGGCTAAATATAGACGCGCGCACGCTGCCCGCATTGAAGACGTCGCTGGCGACCGGGGCGGAAATTGAAGAGAGCGACCTCTTTTACAGCTTCCTGACGCGCGAATATGTTAATTTGCGCAACAGTAACGTCCCCCCGGCGGAGACGCTGGCGATCCTGAAAAATAAACTCAGCTCGATTTTTGAATACGGTCTCTACAGCCGCGACAGCGTGGCGCATCCGCCGCGCTATGGCGACCAGATTGAAGAGCGCGTGACGCTGCTGATAGGCTGCGTAGAGCAGGTGTTGGGTTTTTCGCTGCCGGAAAATCTGGTTAACCCACTGCGTAAACACTTCCTGGCGCTGATAGGCTACGTGCAGCGCGGCCTGATCCCGCAGCTTTACTCTTCCAGTTTGATCCTGGATCGCTGCAAAGACGAATATGACAACGCCACGCTGCTGTGTCGGAAAATCAACGAACTGCTGCATATACAGTGTCCGGCGACGGAAGTGGTCTGGCTATGCCTGTTCCTGAAAGAGTGCCGCCATTATCGTCAGCGTATCGATGCCAGCCCCGACTGCGGGGTCATTTTGATCGCTCACGGCGCGACCACCGCCACCAGTCAGGCGCAATATGTCAACCGCGTGCTGGAGCGCGAGCTGTTCAGCGCCATCGACATGCCGTTTGAACAGTCGGTGCATGACACGCTGGAAACGCTGACCCAAATGATTCAAACCCGACAATATCGGCGGCTTATCCTGTTGGTGGACATCGGTTCATTAATCCATTTCGGCAGTACGATCAGTAAGTTATTCCAGATAGATGTTTTGCTCATGCCGAACATCACGCTGACCAGTCTGCTGGAAGTCGGGCTGGATTTAAGCTATGAAACCAGCGATTTACCACAGTTGACGGCGCTCCTGCAGAGTAAAAATATCCCCTGCCAGCTTTGTACGCCGCAGCAGGAGAACGGTGGCAAAGTGCTGGTCATCTCCTGTATTACCGGCATGGGAACGGCGGAAAAAATCAAAAAGGTGCTGGAGGAGAGCTTTGGCGAACTGATGTCGCAGGACACCAGGATGGTGATCCTTGATTATAACGAGGTACGCAGTCTGGAGCGCGTTCAGCAGGCATTGAATGCCAGCGAGCGGCTGGCGGGGATTGTCGGCACTTTCCAGCCGGGGCTGCCGGATATTCCGTTTATTTCGCTGGAAGAGCTTTTCTCCGAACAAGGGCCGGAACTGGTGTTGAGCCTGTTAACGCCCGATCTGTCCAACGCTGAACGCCGTCTGGAGATGGAGCGCAGCGCTATGCGCTTTATCAGCGCGCTAACGATGGAGAGTATCATCAACCATATTTCCGTGCTTAACCCGCAGCGTATTTTGAAAGAGATGGAGGGCGTTTTTAACCATCTGACGTCTTCGCTTTCCCTGAAACCAAGCCGCCAGGTGACACTGCGCTTCCTGATCCACTGCTGCTGTATGGTAGAGCGTATTGTGATTAACCGAAAACCGTTACAGATGGCGCTGGAAAGTCAGCCGAATCTGGACGCGCGCGCATTTAGTGTCATCAAATCCGCTTTTCTGCCGATCGAAGACGCCTACGCCATCCGTTTATCGGATGCGGAATATTTTTATATCTACGAACTGCTCTATAGCTAATCCTTTTACTGGCGGGGCTTCGGGCCTCGCCAGGCCTATCTTCTTCCTCGCGTGACACAAATTCTGGCACAACCTTTGCTCTTCTGATGATGCGTTATGCCGGATAGCGGCGTAAACGCCTTATCCGGCCTAACGGGAGCGTCCTGTAGGCCCGGTAAGCGCAGTGCCACCGGGCAATATATGCCGGTGTTCTCATGTAATTGCGCCAGGAGGCCATTTTGACTACCACACAACCGTTGCCCCACATCCTGCTGCTGACGCATGGCGGCTGGGGACAGCCGCTTTGCAACAGCCTGCGTATGGTCACGGGCGAAATTAAAGGCGTGACGGAAATCGCGCTAATGCCTGTCGATACGCTGGGCGAGTTTTATCAACGCGTCGAGGCCGTGGTGAAAACGCTGCCGGAAGGCTCGCTGATCCTGACGGATTTTGTCGGCGGCACGACGTCCAACGTCGCGGCGCGGCTAAGCGCCGATTATCCGGTGGCGGTGATTGCCGGATTGAATGCGTCGCTACTGCTGGAGGCGCTGGACAGGCGCGAACAAGGGATGCTAACCGCCTGCGTGGATGAGTTAGTTGAGGCCGGGCGCAGTAGCTGCCTGGATGTGGTCGCCCATGTACGTCAGCTACAACAATCACTCTAAGGAAAACATCATGGCCAATATCGTTTTATGCCGCATCGACAGCCGTCTCATTCATGGACAGGTTGTCACGAAGTGGGTCGGACAATCTCAGGCGAACCGGATAGCCGTTGTGAGTGATGAACTGGACGCCGATCCGTTTATGAAAAATATCTACCTGATGGCGGCGCCGCCAAATATCAAAGTGGATTGCTTCGGCAACCAGAGTTTTGCCGCTGCATGGAAAGAAAATCAGCTTGGCGACGGTAACGTGCTGGTGCTTTTTCCCTCACTGGCGGCGGTGCAGGACGCCATACAATTGGGCTTTGACGTCACCCGCATTCAGGTTGGCGGTCTCGGCGGCGGGCCAAACCGCAAGGCGGTTTTTCAGAATATTACGCTGGATGAAAAAGACGTCGGCATTCTTAACGACCTGAAAAACCGTGGCGTTCAGGTATTTTTCCAGACCATTCCGGAAGATAAGCCGCAGCCGCTCGACGATATCCTGAAAAAATTCTAACCCTTTAATAGACACAAAATCATTCTGGATGCATCGAGGCGGCAACTGAGTGAATCCCCTGGAGCTTACTAAAGTAAGTGACTGGGGTGAGCGAAGGCAACCAACAAAGAGGCAGCCTGAAGGATGAAGTGTATAGGATAACACTATGGATACCTTACTCTTTGCAAGCCTGATGGGGTTGTATTACTGGTTTGCCCGTTTACGCCTCGGCTACACCTTCTCCGCGATGCTGTTACAACCGGTGGTGATCGCGGTATTTGTCGGGCTTTTGCTTGGCAATATGCAGACCGCGATGATCATCGGCGCAGGGATGCAGCTCGTTTATTTGGGCGTGACCTCAACGCCGGGCGGCAACGTGCCGTCGGACCCGGCGCTGGCGGCCTGTATCTCCATTCCTATCGCGGTGAAGGCCGGTATGGACCCAAACCTGGCGATCGCGCTGGCAATCCCGTTTGGCGTGATTGGCGTGTTTCTCGATCAGCTTAGGCGCACGCTGAACGCCGCCTGGGTGCATATGGCGGATAAACACGCGGAAACGGCAAACATGGCGGGCATCATGCGTTGCGCCTTTCTTTACCCGGCATTGCTGGGGCTGGTGCTGCGCTTCCCGGTGGTCTTTGCCGCTAACTACTTTGGCCAGGATGTGGTGGAAAGTTTCCTTAAACTGATGCCGCACTGGTTAACCCACTCCTTTGAAATCATGGGCGGCATTCTGCCGGCGCTGGGCTTTGCCATCACCATTATGGTGATCGGTAAAAAGAGCCTGTTGCCGTGGTTTATCGGCGGGTTCTTCGCGGTGTTGTACCTCAAGGTCGACATCATGGCGATGGCCATCTTCGGCACCTGTGTCGCCTTCCTGATTAAAGGCCTGGCGAAAAATGAAGGAGCAGCATGATGAGCAGTGACGTAATGCAACATGAACTGGTTGAGCGTGCGCGGGAAAGCGGGGCGCTGACCAAAGCAGATATCACCAAAGCCTGGTTTATCTACTGGCTGGGCGCCGAGGTTTCCAGCTCCTATGAGCGCTTACAAAGCCTGATTTTCTGCGCCTCGATGACGCCGATCATCAAAAAACTTTACCCGCAAAAAGAGGAGCAGGTAGAAGCGCTAAAACGCCACCTTAACTTCTTTAACTCCGAGCAGACCTTCGGCGCGGTGATTCAGGGCATCTCTATTGCCATGGAAGAACAAAAAACGCGCGGCGAGCCGATTAACGACTCGTCTATCACCGGCATTAAAACGGGCCTGATGGGGCCGCTTGCCGGGATGGGCGACTCGATTATCTGGGCGGCGGTGATGCCGCTGTTGATAGCGATCTTTATTCCGTTCGCGGCAAATGGCAGCGCGATGGGCGGTATTATCCCGCTGATCCTCTACCCGGCGATCACCCTGGCGATCAGCTACGGCATGGTCCACAAGGGATATACGTTGGGGCGTGATTCGATTATCGGCCTGCTGCAAGGGGGGCGAATCAAAGAACTGATCTACGGGGCCAACGTGCTGGGTTTGATCATGATGGGCGCGCTTTCCGCCAGCTACGTCAAAATCACTACGCCGTTAAAAATTAGCGCTTTGAAAGGATCTGAAGTGGTGGTTCAGCAGATCCTCGACTCTATCGCGCCGGGCTTACTGCCACTGGCGGCGGTATTCGCCATCTACTTCTATCTGGTAAAAAAAGGGCCGCGCTACACCACCATTTTGCTGTCGATTGTCGCACTGAGCATAGTCTGTTCGTTGTTGGGAGTGCTGTAAATCATGACGCCGAATATCTATCAACAACTGGGGTTGAAAAAGGTCATTAACGCCTGCGGCAAAATGACCATTCTGGGCGTCTCAAGCGTCGCGCCGGAGGTCATGCAGGCCACCGCGCGCGCGGCTTCCGCTTTCGTCGAGATTGACGCGCTGGTGGAAAAAACCGGCGAACTGGTATCGCGCTATACGGGTGCTGAAGATAGCTATATCACCTCGTGCGCCTCGGCGGGTATTGCCATTGCCGTCGCTGCCGCCATCACCCGCGGCGATCGGACGCGCGTCGCCCTGATGCCGGACAGCGCCGGGATGGCCAATGAAGTGGTGATGCTGCGCGGGCATAACGTCGATTACGGCGCGCCCATCACCAGCGCGATTCGCCTGGGGGGCGGGCGTGTGGTGGAAGTCGGGTCAAGTAACCTCTCCGCCCGCTGGCAACTGGAGAGTGCGATTACCGGGAACACTGCCGCCTTGTTGTACGTGAAATCACACCATTGCGTACAGAAAGGCATGTTGAGCATTGACGATTTTGTACAGGTGGCGCAGGCCAACCACCTGCCGTTGATTGTCGATGCCGCGGCGGAAGAGGATTTGCGCGGCTGGGTGGCGAGCGGCGCGGATATGGTTATCTATAGCGGCGCGAAAGCCTTTAATGCGCCAACCTCCGGCTTTATTACTGGCAAGAAAACGTGGATTGCCGCCTGCAAAGCGCAGCACCAGGGGATTGCCAGAGCAATGAAAATCGGCAAGGAAAACATGGTTGGGCTGGTGTATGCGCTGGAGAATTACCACCAGGGCCAGACGACCGTGACCGCAGCACAGTTACAGCCGGTCGCGGAAGCGATTTCCGCCATCCATGGACTTTATGCCGATATCGAACAGGATGAGGCCGGGCGTGCAATCTGGCGTATTCGTGTGCGGGTGAACGCATCTGAATTGGGGCTGAATGCGCAGGACGTCGAAGCGCAGCTGCGCGGCGGCGAGATAGCGATTTACGCCCGCAAATATCAGCTTCATCAGGGGGTTTTTAGCCTCGATCCACGCACGGTAGCCGAAGGGGAAATGGCATTGATTGTGGCGCGACTCAGGGAGATTGCAGAACATGCAGCAGATTAATTTTTATCGTCAGCGGGTAGCGATTAACGTACTGGCAAAGGATATCGCCAACGCGAAGGCTATCTATGAAGCCGCCGAAGGCCATGCGGTCATTGGCGTACTTTCCGCGCAGTTCGCTACGGTAGAAGAGGGCGTGCCGGAGGTGAAACGCTGGATGGCGGAGGTGCCGTCTATCTCGGTGGGACTGGGCGCAGGCGACCCGGCGCAGTACTACAAAGCGGCGATGATTGCCGCCCATACTCACCCGGCCCACGTCAACCAGACTTTTACCGGCAGCGGCTTCGCAGCGGGCGCACTGGCGGCGACAGGCGGCGAGCAAACACATATTAACGCCCTGGTCAGCCCGACGGGAACGCCTGGCGAGGTGTTGATTTCTACCGGCGTCAGCAGCAGCCAGGGAACGCCAGCCCGCGTTTCCTGTGAAGCGGCGGTACGCATGATGCAGGATATGGGCGCACATGCGGCGAAGTTTTTCCCGATGGGCGGCGAAAAGTCGTTACCGGAACTCTATGCGCTGGCGACAACCGCCGCCCGCCACGGCATGACGCTTATCGAGCCGACCGGCGGTATCTCACTGGATAATTTCGGTATTATCCTGCAAACCTGCCTGGAAGCAGGCGTGCCGCGCGTTATGCCGCATGTTTACAGCTCGATTATCGATCCGCAAACCGGCAATACGCGCCCCGAAGACGTCATTCGGTTGATGGAGATAGTCAAAGCGCTGGTGTGAGATTTATCGCCGAAGAGCGCTACGTTTACTGGGCCTACAGATGACGTGTATTTGTAGGCCCGGTTAGCGTTACGCTACCGGGCGATAATGCGTAGCAGGCTGGGCAAAAATGTACGTATTGCAGCCGTCAGTGATTCCCTTTCGAGCCTCCTCGCAGGGTTAAATTTTCCTGAATGCTGTCTGTATTTTTGGCGAGTACAGTGGCGTCATCTTATTCCTCAGGTGACGGATCGCCATGAAAAAAAGTCCCACGTCCACACCTCATGATGCGGTATTCAAAACGTTTTTACGCCATCCGGATACCGCGCGGGATTTTCTCAATATTCATCTTCCCCATTCGCTAAGAATACGTTGCGATCTGACGACGTTGAAACTGGCGCCGGACAGTTTTATCGAGAAAAATTTACGCGCGTTTTATTCCGATGTCCTTTGGTCGCTAAAAACGTGTGAAGGCGACGGTTATATCTATGTCGTTATAGAGCATCAGAGTACGCCGGACGCGCATATGGCATTCCGGTTAATGCGTTACGCGACTGCCGCGATGCAGCGCCATCTGGATGCTGGCCATAAAACGTTACCGCTGGTGATTCCCATGCTGTTTTACCATGGCGCGAAAAGCCCGTATCCCTTTTCGCTGTGCTGGCTGGATGAGTTTGACGATCCTGCGCTGGCGCGTCAGCTTTATGCGACGGCATTTCCACTGGTAGACATTACGGTGGTGCCGGATAACGAGATTATGCAGCATCGACGTATCGCGATGCTGGAGCTGGTACAAAAGCATATACGTCAGCGCGACCTGATGGGATTGGTCGAGCGCTTAGCGGTACTTCTGATTACGGGAAACGCTAATGACAGTCAGCTAAAAGCGCTGTTTAATTATTTGCTAATACAGCATGGCAGCACGCCTCGTTTTGGCAAGTTTATCCGCGAGGTGGCGCGTCGTGTTCCCCAACACAAGGAGAGATTAATGACGATCGTAGACAGAATACGTGAATCGGGGCGCAGAAAAGGTAAGCGTGAAGGCGTGCAACAAGGTATACATCAAGGTAAGCAGGAGGAAGCCTTGCGTATTGCGCATACGATGCTGGAACAGGGGATCGAGCGAGAGATGGTGCTGATGATTACCGGGCTTTCTGACGAAGAGATTAAGGCAAAGCGCCATTAAACTTTTCCCTCTTCCGCCCGGTCATCGTGATTATCAACGGCGTTAAGCGGCCCGCGCGCGTCGACGGGAATCGAGGGAGATCAGAATCACTGACGAGAGAATGAGCAGCGTGCCCAGCCAGTCCGGCAAGGTAAAACTAATCCCCAACAGCAGTAGCGACAGCAGGGCGCTGCTTAACGGTTCCGCGCAGCTTAAAATGCTGGCTTTGGGGCCACCAATCAGTTGCGCGCCTTTCAAATACAGGCTGAACGTCAGCGACGTACCGATCACCACCAGGTAGAAAAAGGCCAGAATCAGGCTGCCGCTCACCGCAAAGTGCGTTCCTTCTTTAGCGTAGAAGGGCAGCAGAATAAGGCCGCCAAAGGACATACTCCAGCCGACCACTGGCAGCGTGCCGTATTGGGCGATTAGCCTGGAAGGCCAGGTCGTATAAAAGGCGGCGGCAAATGCGGAGGCGATACCCCAGAACAGCGCGGCTGAAGAGATCGACAGCGATGTTGGATTGCCGTGAGTCACCAGTAAAAAGGTGCCGATAAGCGATGTAAGAATGGCGGTTAAGACCAGAATGCCTGGTCGTGTTCTTCGCGCTAATGCAAACCACGCTACAATAATGGTCGGCGATAAAAATTGCAGCACTGTCGCGGTGGCGGCATTGGATTTTTCAATCGTGAGCAGGAAGGTTAGCTGAACGGTGAGCGCGCCCACCACGGAGAAAATCAGCAGACTCAGGGCATCTTTGCGGTTTTTAAGAATTGAAAATATCTTATCGCCGTGCATAAAGGAGAAGGTCACCAGTATCAGCCCGGCGAATAACAAACGTATCATCGTCAGGAACTGTGACGACATACGGCTTTGCTCCATGATGTACTGCGCGCAAACGCCTGAACTCCCCCACAATACGGCGGCAATCAGGACGTTTAGCATCCCTTTTCTGGTGGAACCCATTTTTTCCTCGTCATGTTGTTTTATTTTTTTACGTGCAGGCATCATAACAGAGCTATCGCCGGTATTAAGCAGGAATTTATTGTTTAATGATTTCAGACGAGCTTGTTATCGACATAATATTGTCATTTTTTTGTCATAAGAAAAAATATCAAACAAACTTAAACAGAACGTCACTAAACCCGCCTTTGCACTTTACGGAACATATTGGCTGACTATAATAAGCGCAAATTCATGCAGGAGTAATATGTTGGACAGTCACTTTTACGTAAATCATCTGGCAAGTTAACGCACGCTATTCCTGCGCTGCTTGCCGAACCGGTGGGCAGCAATCTCCCCTTGTGACGATTGTCATCCCAATAATGTTACAACACGCGCATTGTCGCGAGGTAATCGTCATGTTCATGTTTAAACACGCTTTATTTCCTCCGCCGTTAACACGACGCTAATTGCCTCAGGGCAGAAATTTGTCGTGTGCTAAATATAGCACGTACTTATTCTTCCAGAAAAAATGGAGGAACGTATGTTAATGTTTCCTTATATTTTAAATTTACTGGCCGCTATGCTGTTGGGCGCGCTGATTGGCGCGGAAAGACAATGGCGTCAACGTATGGCGGGATTACGCACTAATGCGCTGGTGGCGACAGGCGCCGCCGTTTTTATTCTGAGCTCCATGACGACATCGCCAGACAGCCCCGGGAGAATTGCGGCGCAGATTGTCTCTGGTATTGGCTTTCTGGGGGCGGGCGTCATTATGCGCGAAGGGATGAATGTGCGCGGGCTGAACACTGCGGCAACGCTATGGTGTTCGGCGGGCATCGGTGTGTTATGCGGCTTAGGGCAGTTCAAAAATGCGCTGGCGGCGACGATCATTATTCTTTGCGCCAATATTTTATTGCGTGAAGCGGCGCAGCGTATAAATCAACTCCCAATATCCGCTGAGGGAGAAAAACGTTATATCCTGAAAGTAACCTGTAATAAAGAAGATGAGAGCGCGGTTCGTCAGTGGTTACTGAATATCGTAAAAGAGGCCGCGATCTGTTTACAAGGGTTAGGTTCGGTCCCCGCTCAGGAACAGGGCTATAAAGAAATTCGTGCCGAGCTCGTGGGTCATGCTGATTATCGTAAAACGCGAGAGCTGATTATATCCAGAATAGGTGATAACGATAATATCACCGCAATTCACTGGAGCATTGATAGTCAATAATAGTTTTTTATTCAATTGCAACATTACGCCAGGCGTATAAGGAGGGAATGATGGATATTCCCGAGTCGATAAAATAAAACCCACTCAAAATAGTGAGTAAGCAATAACCTTTTTTATGCATAGATAATTCTCCCGGGGCATTCACCTTGAAATCGTGAGTTTGCTATTCCCCGGGCGTGATATGCAGGAAACACTACACCTTAATTTTGGGGATTCATCATGACTGACATGAACATTGAAAACCGGAAACTCAATCGCCCGGCGTCAGAAAATGATAAGCAGCATAAAAAAGTATTTCCGATCGAAGCGGAAGCTTTTCATAGCCCGGAGGAGACACTGGCGCGGCTGAACAGCCATCGTCAGGGCCTCACGATAGAAGAGGCCAGCGAACGGTTGAAAGTGTATGGGCGCAATGAAGTGGCGCATGAGCAAGTTCCTCCGGCGCTGATTCAGCTTCTGCAGGCATTCAATAACCCGTTTATTTACGTTCTGATGGCATTGGCAGGGGTTAGTTTCATCACGGATTACTGGCTCCCGTTACGCCGTGGCGAAGAGACCGATCTCACTGGCGTGCTGATTATTCTGACGATGGTCAGTTTGAGCGGGTTATTGCGTTTCTGGCAGGAGTTTCGCACTAACAAAGCAGCCCAGGCGCTGAAAAAGATGGTGCGCACCACCGCCACGGTGTTGCGTCGTGGGCCGGGTAATATAGGCGCGGTGCAGGAAGAGATTCCCATTGAAGAACTGGTGCCGGGCGATGTGGTTTTTCTGGCCGCAGGCGATCTGGTGCCCGCCGACGTTCGACTGCTGGCGTCGCGCGATCTCTTTATCAGTCAGTCAATTCTTAGTGGTGAATCATTACCCGTAGAAAAATACGATGTTATGGCTGATGTGGCAGGTAAAGACAGCGAGCAATTGCCTGATAAAGATAAAAGCCTGCTAGATTTGGGCAATATCTGTCTGATGGGAACCAATGTAACCAGCGGCAGAGCGCAAGCGGTCGTGGTCGCGACGGGAAGCCGTACCTGGTTCGGCTCGCTGGCGAAATCCATTGTGGGTACGCGTACCCAGACGGCTTTCGATCGGGGAGTCAACAGCGTGAGCTGGCTGTTGATACGCTTTATGCTGATCATGGTGCCGGTTGTCCTGCTGATTAATGGTTTCAGTAAGGGAGACTGGGTAGAGGCTTCGCTGTTCGCGCTGGCAGTTGCGGTGGGGTTGACGCCGGAAATGTTGCCCATGATTGTCAGTTCCAACCTGGCAAAAGGCGCGATTGCGATGTCGCGGCGCAAAGTGATCGTCAAACGCCTGAACGCTATTCAAAACTTCGGCGCGATGGATGTGCTGTGTACAGATAAAACCGGCACCTTAACCCAGGACAATATTTTTCTGGAGCATCATCTGGATGTGAGCGGTGTAAAAAGCGGCCGGGTATTGATGCTGGCCTGGCTGAATAGTAGCAGCCAGAGCGGCGCCCGGAATGTGATGGATCGCGCCATACTGCGTTTTGGCGAGGGTCGAATCGCACCATCGACAAAAGCGCGCTTCATTAAACGCGATGAACTGCCATTCGACTTTGTACGTCGCCGGGTATCGGTCTTGGTGGAGGATGCGCAGCATGGAGACAGATGTCTGATCTGTAAAGGCGCCGTTGAAGAGATGATGATGGTAGCCACCCATCTTCGCGAAGGCGATCGTGTGGTGGCGCTGACGGAAACACGCCGCGAGCTGCTGCTGGCGAAAACCGAAGATTACAATGCGCAGGGATTCCGTGTATTGCTGATAGCGACACGTAAGCTGGATGGTTCCGGGAACAATCCGACATTAAGTGTGGAGGATGAGACCGAACTTACCATCGAAGGGATGCTCACTTTTCTCGATCCGCCGAAAGAGAGCGCCGGAAAAGCCATTGCCGCGTTGCGGGATAACGGCGTAGCGGTCAAAGTCCTCACCGGCGATAATCCGGTCGTGACGGCGCGTATCTGTCTGGAAGTGGGTATTGATACGCACGATATCCTGACCGGAACCCAGGTTGAGGCGATGTCAGACGCCGAACTGGCGTCTGAGGTGGAGAAACGCGCAGTATTCGCCCGGCTGACGCCGTTACAAAAAACGCGTATTTTGCAAGCGCTACAGAAAAATGGTCATACCGTTGGTTTTCTGGGGGATGGGATCAACGACGCGCCCGCGCTTCGTGATGCGGATGTGGGGATTTCCGTCGATAGCGCCGCCGATATTGCTAAAGAGTCATCAGATATTATTCTGCTGGAAAAAGATCTTATGGTGCTTGAGGAAGGCGTTATCAAAGGGCGGGAAACCTTTGGCAATATCATTAAATACCTGAATATGACCGCCAGCTCTAATTTCGGCAATGTTTTTTCGGTACTGGTAGCCAGCGCGTTTATTCCGTTTCTGCCGATGCTGGCGATTCATCTGTTGATCCAGAATTTGATGTACGATATTTCGCAGTTGTCGTTGCCGTGGGACAAAATGGATAAAGAGTTCCTGCGTAAGCCGCGGAAATGGGACGCGAAAAATATTGGTCGTTTTATGCTATGGATTGGCCCAACGTCTTCTATTTTCGATATCACAACCTTTGCGCTGATGTGGTACGTCTTTGCAGCTAATAACGTAGAGGCGCAGGCGCTCTTTCAGTCCGGCTGGTTTATTGAGGGTCTGCTCTCGCAGACACTGGTCGTGCATATGCTAAGGACGCAGAAAATACCGTTTATCCAAAGTCGGGCGACGTTGCCGGTATTATTGACGACCGGCTTGATTATGGCGATAGGCATTTATATTCCATTCTCACCTCTGGGCGCGATGGTTGGACTGGAGCCGCTGCCGCTGAGCTACTTCCCGTGGTTGGTGGCGACATTATTGAGCTACTGTCTGGTGGCGCAAGGTATGAAACGCTTTTATATCAAACGCTTTGGCCAGTGGTTTTAATGATGTTTGAGGATCGCCCAGATGAATCGCTCACCCGATAAAATCATCGCGCTGATATTTTTACTGATTAGCCTGTTGGTGTTGTGTTTAGCCCTCTGGCAAATCGTTTTCTAACGAGGTGACGCCATGCAAAAAAGAGGGTTGGACAAAATTTTTTATCAGGTTGTCCTGATAGCAATCATCCTGATTTTACTGACTATCTGGATACGATAAGTTGCTGTTGGCGAGCCCCGCTTAAAATAAGAATCGATGTAGTTGTTCTTTTTATGGCGGGGCGCTATTTTCATGGTATCCCACATCAGAAGGGCAATATCATGAATAATCGTCGTGGTTTAACCGCCGTCCTGGCGACGTTGATTACGTTTTCCCTGAGCGCTACGCCTGTGCTGGCGAATCCGGGAAATGGCAATGGCGGCGGACATAGTAATAACGCGGCTAATCAAGGTAATAACGGTAATGGGCATAAAGGAAATGCCGGGCAAAGAACGGAACACCGTAAAAATGGCGGTAAACCGGATCACGTCGAGTCGGACATTAGCTACGCTGTCGCCAGGCAACTGGCAGTGAATTTAGGGCTGACGGGTTATCAGTCTTTACCACCGGGCATTGCGAAAAATCTGGCGAGAGGAAAACCGCTGCCGCCGGGAATCGCTAAAAAAACGGTGCCGGCGTCTATGCTGGGACAATTACCTTATTATCCGGGCTATGAGTGGAAAATCGTTGGGGATAACCTGGTGCTGATCGCGCTCAGTACCGCGGTGGTCACGGCGATTATTAATGGCGTATTTGATTAAGAGCCTATCCCACCAGGCGTTATTGGCGCAGCCAGTTTGGACACGGACAGCGCGCAAAAACCGGAGCGTACACGTAGTACGTGAGGTTTGACTCGCTACGCTCGCCCTTCGGGCCGCCGCAAGCGGCGTTCAAAACGCTAACGCGTTTTGGCGAGCACAGCCCAGGTCCAAAATGGCAAGTAAAATAGCCCCATTAAATGGGGCTATTTAGTCTCTTCAGGGCGTTATTTATGCGCGTTGAGAATCCAGCAGTTCATTATTTTTTACTACTTCCTGCGCTTTGGTATAACTTTCAATCAGTAGCTGATAGGCCGGGAATATTTTGGTATATACATCCGCCCATTCTGCGGCATCTTCCCGATTCCAGGTACGTTGCAGCTCAGAGGCTACCGCCGCGGTATCCATTGGTACTACGCCCGCCTGCACCACGCGGGCCATCGTAATTTCCTGCGCCATTTTACTGTACGTACCGGAGGCATCAATTACCGCAAATACCTTGTACCCTTCCGCGACGGCGCTGATGGCTGGAAAAGCCATGCAGACACTGGTAATAGTACCAGCGATAATCAACGTTTTACGGCCTGTCGCTTTTACCGCCTGTACAAAATCGGCATTATCCCAGGCATTAATTTCCCCTTTACGCGCGACATATTGCGCGTAGGGTGCATTCGCATGGATTTCCGGAATCAGCGGACCATTTGGTCCCTGTGGTACGGATGCGGTAGTAATGACTGGCATATTGCATAAGGTAGCGATTTTAGCCAGCGCCGCGGCGCGCGCGCGTAATTCCGGCATCGGCATGTCGCCGACGGTCTGAAACAGGCCACTTTGGTGGTCAATCAGCAGCATTACTGCGTCGTTAGCATCAATGGCAGGGCGTTGACCGTTAAAATTCGCGGGTGTAGACATAATTCATTCCTTGTTGTTGCCTTTCACTGATAGTCACTATCAGTGTTAAAGTCATTAATCGCCGGGGCGATTTCCGTTTTTAAGCTGATGACAGTAATCTGTTGCCGATTCTGGATTACCTTATTGAGTTCTTTCTGAAGAAATATTCATCGGCATCACCTTCAGTCGATTTACTTTCACGCGAATCTGTTATCACAACAATATTCATATTATGAATAAATGTTTCTATTTTACATGTCAGAGAGGATTATTGATTGAAAAAACAAATTATATCCCTACAAATTGTTTCTGATGGATAGTTTTAAAATTATTTAGTATAAATTTGAAATATGTGGGTTAAGGATTAACTTATTTATATTTAAATAACATAAAGCACAGCTTAAATATTAAGTGGGAAGCGTGCTTTTATTAAGTATGGCTACTGTAACTCTTAATAAATTGGAAACTATCCCTATATAACGAGTGCTGCTTTTTGGGATATTACAAGCCATTATAGGAACACATTGAATAAACCTTGTCTTTCATGTGGGGTAGATTATCAGGATATTTTTTCTCATGATTTATATATGAGATATTAAAGCGTAGTGGCACAGTAAATTTGGCCACTTGATTAAAGGTGATATTCTCACCTCAATACAAAACAGGAGACTTAACGAACAAGAAAACCAAACGTACTTTCACCCCTGAGTCTGCTATAATGAGAAAAGCGGTGTCTACGCTTACCTGTTAATGTCTTATGCCTCTCGCTCTTCTATATGATCGGTATGTGCAGGGGACAATCCATGTCCTGCTACGCAGCCACAGCATCAGACTATACTCAGTGGTGTCTATTAACCCTCTCCAACTACGTTATGTTTTGGCATGGTAACAATGCGATGTTATGGATAATTAACGATAATATTGAATTTAATCCAGAAATGAATCGCCTGGCGTCATTATCGAGGCCAGATCTCAACATTATTCTGACAACGCCCGCCAGTCGCTGCTTGCGCCTTCTGCTGGAAAACGCCCCCTCCGTCGTCTCACAACAAACATTCTTTCAAAAAGTGTGGGAAGAAGACGGCATGGTGGTGTCGGCAAATACGCTTTATCAGAATATCTCCATTATTCGCCGCGGATTACGTACCGTTGGCGAAAATGAAGATACGCTGATAATCACGGTTCCGCGTAGAGGCTTTCAGATTGAGCCTGGTGTGAGCGTCATGACCATCCGTAAAGACTTCGCTCAGGCAATAGAAAAAAAGGGTGAGACGCCACCGCGTATGTCAGGGCGTTGGTTTAAACATTATGTACCTGTACTTTGGATGACCGGGACATTTGCTGTCGGTATTTTGCTTGGCACTATAAGCTGGCAAACCGTTCCTGATAAGGATTTTTACGATCGCTACACGCTGGTTGAAACAACCCTAGGTTGTCATTTTTTCTCGCGGAATGAAGATATCGAAAGCGGCAGCCGCTTTGCAAGCTATAAGTCAATGATTCTAAAAACCGGTATGGATTGTCAGAAATACCCATGGGTCTATTTCCCTTCCAGCAGTCGCACCCCAGCGGTTACGGCATTGATTTGTCAGCAACCTTATAAAACGCGCGGTGATACAGGCTGCGTGACGCTTTTTTTCCGCGGGGTGACACATGGGTAAAAAGGTACTGATGTTAGCCTGCCTGACGCTACTGTTTCTGGGTGTAGGGCTTGGACATCTTTTTCATTTGTATACGGAAAAGAACCGGGATCCAGAGAAATGTACGGCGCCTGTGATTGTGTTTTATAACAACACTCAGGCTAACCTGACGCTGGACTTTATGTATTCGCTGAAAAAACGCACTGGGGTGGTTTCCATCAGCGGAACGTATTACGTCGATAATAAAATGAGCGGTGTGATCCGCCGTGATGTTTCCTATGTATGGAGTGAAAATAAAGACAGCACCCATTTTATATCGACGGATATCAACAAAGTCACGCGTGACGAAACACTGTCCGATGCGGTTATCGAGACGGTTTTACCCGATTTTTATGTCTATCCAGGGAAAAGTATCAGTTACACCATCCTGACTCAGGGCCATCGTGGCTTTATGTTCACCATCGGGAAACGCCCGATATTTTTCTGTACACATTAAGCGGTTTTGGAAGCCGTTCATGAAACCTATCAGCCAAATGAAAGCGTTTCCGGGTAAAAGCCGCTGAAGATCAGCGGCTCTGTTGTTACCTGAATCAAAAACTGTATTTAACCCCCAGTAGGCCTTGGGTATTACTATAGCCCTGGTCACCTACCTGTTGCGCCACGTTACCCCATACGTTCAGGCGCGGGGTAATTTGTCCTTCAATACCCACTTTCACTTCACCAATATTTTTCGTACCACGCATATCGCTGCTGACATCGTCCATCTTCACGCTGGCAGGCTGCGTATTATGGATCCAGTTCGCCTCCACGAACGGCTGGAACTCTCGAGATTTATTGTCATCAATAGCATTGTGGCCGTTAATATAGGCTTTTACGCCCATGCGGGTTAGCAGATTACCGGCGGTATCATCCTTGACGAGGGTACCATTGGCTTCGCGATTGTCGTCAGCCTGCACGCCCATCCATACCACCTGCGCTTTGGGCTGCAACCAGTAGCTTTGATGCGCGCTTTCACCTAACCTGAAGCTGTAACCGGCTTCAACCGAGGCGGTAATTCCTTTGGATTTATATTTCTCAGCGGCCTGATCCTGACCCATGACCTTGTTATCAAACCAGTTGTACAGCATCCAGGTATCCACATAAGCCCCAGACCGATCGATATTGTTAGCATACCAGGTGCCGTAAAGGCCGACGCTGTAACCGGTGACTTGACCACGGGAATGATAGTCACTCACGGACGACTGCGTGCGGTTCTGGCTGTTGGCATAACCTGCCATTGCACCAATATGCCAACGGTCAAGACCGTCAGTGCTCCACTGTGCCAGATCGCCTCCCAGTTGTAACACATAGCTGTTGATGCGGGTTTTTAGCTGCCCGCTACCATCGTTGAAGCGAGTATGGGCGCCGACGTTACGCATCCACAGGCTGGTGACCTTCTTCTCACCCGTCAGCATGTCGGTGTACTGGGTTTCACCCAGACGGTCATGGAGACGCGTCATGAACAGCGTATTTGCCGCATAGTTGTTGGCAAGGTAGCTACCCACTTCCGGACGGAACTGATGTTCTGTTATCGGCGGTGTGTCAGATTGCCCTATGTCAGGAATTGTCGGATCAGGGATGACCGGGTCCACTGGCTCAGGGTCTACTGGATCAGGGTCCACCGGATCGGGAATAACAGGGTCAGGGATAACCGGGTCTACTGGATCAGGGTCTACCGGATCGGGAATGACAGGGTCAGGGATAACAGGGTCTACCGGATCGGGAATAATCGGTTCGTCCGGCTCAATGTAGCTGGTCAGATACCAGTTTTTACCTTTCTGCACCACGTTGTAGTCATAGGCTCCGGCAACAATACGGCTTGCTTTTTCGAAAGTACCGTTAGAATTGCCAGCAACGTTAACAATTTCAATACCTTCAATGGTTTGCGCCCCGGCTCCTCCAATATTATTTACTGCAACAAATGTGTTGCCTGAAGTATTGCCGAGAACCTGCAGCCTGTCCGTTTCGGAATCATCATCGTTGAGCACAGTATTAAAGACCAGCTTACCGCCGTTGCCTACATAATCTTCATTGATGGTGAGCGTTTGCCATGGCTCGCCATCTTCATGGCTGAAGTTAATGGTTGCGCCACTATTCAGCGTCAGGTCAGTGAGCGTTGAGCTGCTGGTCATATTCCAGGTCGCATCGCTCATTTGTACAGAGATAACGCCTGTGCCCGCCGTAGCGCTGGTGATGTATGACGCCCCGTCCCATCGCGAGTTGTCCGTCATATTGAGCTTAATCGTACTGTTCTGCTGCGGTAGCGTACTGGTAGCAGCGGTGGCGCCAGCAGCACGAATATCACCGTCGATGACGAAACGTCCTCCTGAAGAACCGTCAACAATGCCGCCAGTTTCCGTGCTGATAGCGTAACTTTCGCTACTGTTATCGCCCGCCATAGTAATAGCCGCACCGCCTGCCAGATTAATGGCGCCTCGGGAAAGGGCGTATAAACCGGCAGGGGCCTTACTATAGGATGCGGCCTTACTGGCGCTGTTAACGCTAATAGTGGCATTCTCTCCCAAATTAACGGTAGCGTTAGTTGCATATACCGCGTGTGCGCTGGCACCGTTCACCGTAATAGTAGCGTTGTTGCCAAGCTCGGTTCTGGAGGAGGATGCTGCGTAAATCCCCGTAGAGGATGCGCCGGAGGTTTCGATGGTTGCATCGTCACCCAGACGAATCAACGAACCGCTTTGTCCGGTACGCAGCCCCTCTGAACTGTCGCCGGTAGTAACAATATGCGCACGATTGCCGACGACAATCGTATTTTTGGCACGTGACGCATCCCGCATGGCGTTAGCTGTAATTCCACGTCCCTGGCTACCTGTTGTTTTGATATACAGATCGTCGCCGACGTAAATATTGGCCGATCCGG
This sequence comes from Salmonella sp. SJTUF14076, assembly GCF_015534835.1. Lineage (NCBI taxonomy): Bacteria > Pseudomonadati > Pseudomonadota > Gammaproteobacteria > Enterobacterales > Enterobacteriaceae > Salmonella > Salmonella sp. SJTUF14076. The sequence goes on from NZ_CP064674.1 coordinate 89,774, forward strand.
TCCAACCCTGGCCCAGTGAGTTATATCCGGCGTTAATACCGTCACCATCCTGACCATCCACGTAGATGTTGGTACGGTCACCGGTAATAATAAATACCGGGTTATCCGGAGTATTTGCGCCGTGAGTACGGATGCCATCGACGTCTCTACCATTATTCGCGGCATTCGCCGACTGCGTCCGAATGGTCAGGTCGTTGCCAAAAATCACGCCCGGACTTCCCGTCCCGCTGTTCTGAATAACCGTGACAGTGTGTTCAAACGCCTCCGCGCCCGGCCCATTAAGCGTGAGGCCATTGCCATAAACCGGGATGGTGCCGGTGTTCCACTGATAAACGTAGTTGGGCATGGTACCGACTTTGGTGAAACCGGTACTGGCCTGAGCGGGAATAATAGCCTGTAATTCCGGCGGCAACTGGCTGACCAGCCCACTGGATGGCAGACTATCAACGTCAACCCAGGCCGCCTGGGAGGGAAATACCATAGAGGCTAATGCTGCTGATACCGCTATGGCGATGAATGAGTAATTTTGGGGAGTTGGCATTCTGCCTCCTGCATTATGGCGTAAAGCGTCTTCCACATCGCAATAATATGGAAATAATAAAAATGGAAACGGATCTATAAAATATTTGATATTATTTTATGAATGCTATGCCCGAGCTTATTTTCAAGCCGCAGCTTATGCACATAAAGTTTCTTAATATCAATATTGTCAATATTTACAATCTGCTGAATACTTATTCCTGATACAAAGCGCTTCAGTAATATAAATTCCGTATAGTTAAGCGTTCGTCCACGTTTACTGTTGGCAAGCCGACCGGTAAACAAGCGGTGCATCTTTTGCTGTTGCACAATATCATCGTCATCGGAATAAATAATTCCTTGTATTTTATTGCTTTTCAAAATCCAGTAATTGGCCAGCGGAGTTAAACTTCTGTCAGAAATCAGGACAATATGCATACCACTGTTTGCCAGACTGTCAGCCCATTGTAAATCGGTAAATCGTCGAAGATTCGGGAAAGAAAAATCAACAAAGATAAAACCGCTGGATAAATGGTTGTGTCTATCAAGCAATAACTTTTCAATAAACCCTTTTTTCAGGAAAGCATTACCATCTGGCCAGATGGAAAATGCCGCATTATGACAGTATTGCACCCGTACTGCGCTGTCAGGGAATAATTGACAGGATAAATCGCAACTAATGCAATGGACAATTTGTGAAGGCTTTCTCATCATCCTGAACGACTCCCGTCGATGTTTCTATTAATATTTCATTGGTAAATAAATGTGTCAATCCAGATAATATAAAGTACTACGACTGTCAAAAGTCGCGAAATATTGTCAGTGTCATAAACTCCTGGAAAGCACTAAAATACAGCTTTAAAAAACCATGACAGATCCGACAGTCGTAATACATCATTTCGGATTTGTATTTCACGCATTGAGATTTTTATACAGTATCTCCAATATCATAAAAAATCTTAAAACAGCACTATTTGCTAAATCATGAGAGTGATAAATAACGGTTCTCAATACCATCTGTCTGCTGCCTTTGTCACTATCGGGGTGATGTGATGAAATATAAAAGTAAATCCTGTAAACCTGTAATGAATTCTTATTATTAAAACCTAATTTAAGATTTTTTCTTTTATTGCATTGTTATTCAATGACTTAATGGTGAAGTTTGTGCTCTCATCAACTTCTTATATACAAATTTAAGACTATTTTATAGAGACGCATGTAAACTTTAAGGGGGTGTAATGCTAATGCCATGAGAAAATCTTGTAACTTAACGCCGGGAGTCATACCTTGCCAATAAGTTGATCTGACTTAATTCTGATCGTGACAGTCTGAGCAAGTGACAGACTTATTGGTCGAAGCAACTTCAGCTTCTGGCTTCTCTTTTCAATCGCTCATCTGATGAAAACTCTTTCCCGGGGCACATTAGTGAGAAACAGGATGTGGTCAAACCTAATGTCTATAGATGTCGTCAGTCACTTCACAAATATCCGCCTCCTGGCAGATATCTTTAACCGTTCGTCCGGCTTCGACCAACTTAATTACGGCGATGTTCTGATGCTCAGTGAGACGGGCTTTATGCATAGAGATTCCTTCGTCAGCAGATCGATGACGTGATCTCTAAATGTGAATAGCACGATTATGTGGAATACGTACAAAAAATTAAATGAATCGCCACAGGTTTAACAGACACCGCAGAGTCATTTAAGATGGCTTAAAGAGAGGAGCCCATGAGCGGTAAACGTTATCCCGAAGAGTTTATAATTAAAGCGGTAAAACAGGTTATTGAGCGCGGCCATTCTGTTTCCAGCGTCGCAACACGTCTTGATATTACTACCCACAGTCTTTACGCCTGGATAAAGCCGCCATATTCACGACGGTATCATGCAATCACAGGAGTCTAATTTGATATCTTGGCCTGTTGAATTTATTGATTTTTATCTTGTTGGATTTTTACTGGTGCCCACTATTGTGCCCCCAAATGATTTTGCTTGTGGGGTTCTGGGCATTTTGAGCTACTTTTAAGGTTCTGTTTTCCATTGTAGCAAACCGGCGATATCCTTCTCACCTTCGGCTTCTTTTAAGCGCCGTTGTTGTTCAGCAAACTGACTATATTCCGCCTGCGCTTTTTCATCGGCCATTTTCTTACTGACTTTACCTGCGCCTTGTAAAACCTCACGGTCGTTAAATTGCAGGAACTGATCCAGCTTATCCTGCCAGTCGCGTAAAAAGACCTGCTGACGACGACGGGCCTGATCCTCGGCAAAATCCAGCCACATGTTAACTACGCGGTTAAGCTCGCTGACTTCATCTTGAGTGAGATAATTTTTTGCCACCGTCACGTCACCCTTACGTACCTCTTCACCTTTATAGCTGGTTAGCCCCATATGCGGCTGGCTGGCGTCAGCACGCTGATGAATGAGTTCAGCAGCGGTATGTCCGGTACAGGCAAAATGCAACTTGTTCTGGATGGTTTGAAAAAATTGCGTGGTTTCTTTGAGCGATGGTTGATAGTCGGCGGCTAACGCAAAGATCTCTCGTACCCGCAAATAAACCCGACGCTCGCTGGCGCGAATATCGCGGATACGCTCCAGCATCTCATCAAAATAGTCGGGTACAGCCGATGAACCCACGGGCGGATTTTTCAGCCGCTCATCGTCCATCACAAAACCTTTGATCAGGTATTCCTGGAGCGTCTGGGTTGCCCACTGGCGGAACTGTGTGCCGCGCGGGGAGCGAACGCGGTAGCCGACAGCAAGGATGACAGGCAGGCTGTAGTGAAGCCTGTTGCGGCTTACCTGACGGCTACCTTCCTGTTGAACTTGTAAGTAAGACTTACAGGTTGCGTTTTGCTCAAGTTCGCCTTCTTCATAGATCGCTTTAATGTGCTGTGTAACTGCCTGGGGAGTGATCTGATAAAGGTTGGCGATGGTTGCCTGAGGGAGCCATAGCGTCTCTTGCTCAAAGCGGCACTCCACACGAACTTCACCGTCATCGCTGGCAAACATAACAAATTCGCCTGCCGGGGATTGGGTTAAGTATTTGTCTGCCATGCCGCCTCCGCTTATATCTGACTCGCAATGCCGTAATCTGCCTAGTATGCCAGAAATTCCTGGTGAAGCTTATTACGCAGATAGCGTTTATTTTGCGGGCAGCGCCCCCGGATAATGCTTCGCCACGATATCATTCATCTTCTCCACCAGATCCAGACGCTTAAATGTGATATGTCCGCTGCCCTTCTGAAAGTAGCGGATGGTGAACATATCGTCTTCAAAGACCTGCCCTCTGTGATTCGTAGCGCTCCTGATACCATAATCTTGCCGTGCCAAGATAAAGCATGAGCGGGAGATCAACAGGCTGTTTATGTTCCTCATTACGAACCAGTTTTTGAAGCTACTCACCCCAGCGGGTAAATCGGGCTGCCATCGTATCTTCATGCGGCGGCTGTTCTCCTCGCTTGTCGAGCATCCAGGTTGCCGTTTTTCCACTTTCCCATTCCCCGGTAGCCGTAATCATGACCGGAGACGACATTTCCATGTTCAGCGCTTCGGGGCGGAAAACCAGACGTACATCTTCTGTACGGATCGCCAGCGATTTATCTTTTACGTAGAGGCTGGCATCAAAACCACGAATAAAGGGAAACAGCGCCAGGCGTATCGCATCCAGCACTGTCGTCTTGCCCGCGCCATTCGGTGCAACCAGAATCGTAATGTGCTCATCAAAAGTAATATCGAGCTGTCTGAAGCAACGAAAGTTAAGCAGTGAAAGTTTGTCGATTCTCATTACACCAGCCTCACCTGTTTTTATGTTTTAGTATAATAACATCTCTTGCCTGCAATATTGCCCGCTTTAAGCGGGCAAAGGTTACGCCTTTTATCACGTTTTAACTATTTATCCTGTTGATTAAAATGGTTTTTCTAAGGAATTAATAAAATCCTTTCCTGTCGTGTCCGTAGAATATCGACAGCCTGGAGACAAGGTGACTGTTGCTGGTAACCATATTCTTTGCGATCGATACCAACTCGTTCATGTTTTTTCTTCAGAAAGTTATGGCATCGACAAACGTAGCGCCTGCGTTGATAAACGTAAGGCTATAGTGCCTTCAAGTAGATGAGTAAGCTGCGACGTTACTGCTCGTATGAACACCATCCACCCTTATGATGTGAGCCTGTACCCCCATGTGGGTGTTGACCCTTTGGGCAGGCAAGCGCACTGGATGATGCCGTGACGGTAATAAAAACGATAATCATCGCTGTAAATAATCTCTTCATATATAACTCACATTAATAAATTAGAACATATTACTACCTTACAGAATACGCATACTTGATACGGATTTAGGGGATAATATAACGCGTACTTTAGTTTAAATTCTATCCTCCATGTGGCATAGGTTATCAGGATAGGTTTTCGTTATGAATTTTATCCGGGATATTGAAGCAACATATTGGGGGGGATATGAGTTATAAAGATGTTGGTAAGCATGGCTGTGATGTTGCATTGCGGATGGGCTATAAAGAATGCCCCGATGAAAATGCTTATGGTGATGCCTATTATATTAAAGATGGGTTAAAATGGATATTTAATATAACAGGCTTAAAAAAACGGCTTGGCGTATACAGCGACGACGATCTCCGTAAACAGAACTATGATGTAGATACCTATTATCGAGTTGAAAACCAAAAGGAAGAAAGTGCAGATGATGAAATGCAATCGTTATATCATAATTTAGCGGTAGAAGAAGGAGAACCCGTGTATCTGGAGGGAGGCATGTATCTTTATCCGGATGGCTCTATACGTTGATCTCATAATTTTGGCCTGGTAAGCGTTATTTCTTTTGAGAAAGGTTGAATCTGTAAGTATGACCTACAAGTTCGTTTGGTGATTAGTTAAGTCCCGCCCGCGTTAGTCCTGACGTACTTTTATCCCTTCTTTGCGGACGATATCCCACAATAAATGGACGTTCGGTTTTAGCAATCGGTAAATGGTGATTAATAAAATAATATTCCATTTTCTCTCTCAACCTTTCCTTTCACATTATATGCAAGAACTAGTCTTAATAATAAGCAAATACTTTGTCCCGAAATAGAGGACGAATGGTGGGCATAAGAGAAGGATTTTGGCGGAAGATCACAGGAGTCGAACCTGCCCGGGACCGCTGGCGGCCCCAACTGGATTTGAAGTCCAGCCGCCTCACCGGAGACGACGATCTTCCGCGCCTCGATTGCTACATGGAGGCGCGCGCATTATAGCTACTTCCTGGCGTTTCCACATCCCCTCCCGTGCTTTTTTAACTTCCCTTTCCTTCTGCCATGACCGGTTTCATATAAACCCCCATAAAATCCATTAGTTACATTTCATCACACTTTTTGACGCTACCCTGATCACAGAAAACAAGAATCGTAATTTGATAACTAAATAACGGAATATTCACGCTCGCAGGGAAGGTTTACAAAAACTGTAACCGGTATCAGTGAGCGTTGTGAGCGTTAAGGATGCGTAATGAAAAGTGAGATTCTCTCCGTTAAGGAGAAGATTGGTTATGGTATGGGCGATGCCGCGAGCCACATCATCTTTGATAACGTAATGTTATATATGATGTTCTTCTATACCGATATTTTCGGCATTCCCGCTGGTTTTGTCGGCACCATGTTTTTACTGGCGCGTGCGCTTGATGCCATCTCCGACCCTTGCATGGGCCTGCTGGCCGACCGTACCCGCTCTCGCTGGGGCAAATTCCGACCCTGGGTGCTGTTTGGCGCGTTGCCGTTTGGTATCGTTTGTGTGCTGGCTTATAGCACGCCGGATCTCAGTCTGAACGGCAAAATGATTTATGCCGCCATCACCTACACGTTGCTCACCCTTCTGTACACTGTGGTCAACATCCCTTACTGCGCGTTGGGGGGGGTAATAACCAATGACCCAACGCAGCGTATCTCCCTGCAATCCTGGCGCTTTGTGCTGGCAACGGCGGGCGGAATGCTTTCTACCGTACTGATGATGCCTCTGGTGAAACTGATTGGCGGCGAGAATAAGGCGCTGGGCTTCCAGGGGGGTATCGCGGCGCTCTCGGTGGTGGCGTTCCTGATGCTGGCGTTCTGCTTCTTTACCACCAAAGAGCGCGTTGAAGCGCCTGCCACCCATACCTCCATGCGTGAAGACCTGCGTGATATCTGGCACAACGACCAGTGGCGCATAGTCGGCCTGCTCACCATCCTGAATATTCTGGCGGTATGCGTGCGCGGCGGGGCGATGATGTATTACGTCACCTGGATATTGGGCAAACCGGGCGTGTTTGTCGCCTTCCTCACCACCTATTGCGTCGGCAACCTGATTGGCTCGGCGCTGGCAAAACCGTTGACCGACTGGAAATGCAAAGTGAGCGTTTTTTGTTGGACCAATGCTTTACTCGCAGTAATCAGCGTGGCGATGTTCTTCGTACCGATGCACGCCACGATCGCTATGTTCGTCTTTATCTTTGTGATTGGCGTATTGCACCAGTTAGTCACGCCTATCCAGTGGGTGATGATGTCTGACACCGTCGACTACGGCGAATGGTGTAACGGCAAACGCCTGACGGGGATCAGTTTTGCCGGCACGTTGTTCGTGCTGAAACTGGGTCTTGCCCTCGGCGGGGCGCTGATTGGCTGGATGCTGGCAGGCGGCGGTTACGACGCGGCGGCGAAAACGCAAAACAGCGCCACGATCAGCATCATCATCGCTCTGTTCACTATCGTTCCGGCCATCTGTTATCTGCTGAGCGCCGCGATCGCTAAACGCTACTACACCCTGAAAAGCCCGTTCCTGAAAACCATTCTGGAACAACTGGCGCAGGGCGCACACCGCAACGAACAAGAATTTACCCATAAAGAATTGCAAAACTAAAGGAACAGACTATGAAAATTAGCGACGGAAACTGGCTGATCCAGCCTGGCCTTAATTTGATTCACCCGGTTCAGGTGTTCGACGTTGAACAGCACGGGAATGAGATGGTGATCTATGCCGCGCCGCGCGATGTCCGCGAACGAACCTGGCAACTGGATACCCCGTTGTTTACCCTGCGCTTTTTCTCGCCGCAGGAAGGAGTGATAGGTGTACGGATGGAACACTTCCAGGGCGCTTTGGATAACGGCCCACATTACCCACTCAATGTCTTGCAAGATATCAACGTAGAGATGCAGAACAACGCTGAATTTGCCGAACTCAAGAGCGGCAGCCTGAGCGTGCGCGTCACCAAAGGCGAGCTCTGGTCTCTGGATTTTCTGCGCAACGGTGTACGTATCACCGGTAGTCAGGTGAAAAATAACGGCTATGTGCAGGACACCAATAGCGGGCGCAACTACATGTTCGAGCGTCTGGATCTCGGCGTGGGCGAAACCGTCTACGGGCTGGGCGAGCGCTTTACCGCGCTGGTGCGTAACGGTCAGACGGTGGAGACCTGGAACCGCGACGGCGGCACCAGCACCGAGCAATCGTACAAGAATATCCCGTTCTATATCACCAACCGTGGCTACGGTGTACTGGTGAATCATCCGCAGTGCGTGTCGTTTGAAATTGGCTCCGAGAAAGTCTCCAAAGTTCAGTTCAGCGTTGAGAGCGAGTATCTGGAATACTTCGTCATCGACGGCCCGACCCCGAAAGACGTGCTGAACCGCTATACCCAATTTACGGGTCGTCCGGCGCTGCCGCCCGCCTGGTCGTTTGGCCTGTGGCTGACCACCTCATTCACCACCAACTACGACGAAGCGACCGTTAACAGCTTTATCGACGGTATGGCCGAGCGCAATCTGCCGCTGCACGTCTTCCACTTCGACTGTTTCTGGATGAAAGCTTTTCAGTGGTGCGATTTTGAATGGGACCCGGTGACTTTCCCCGATCCGAAAGGGATGATTCGCCGTCTGAAAGCGAAAGGGCTGAAAGTCTGCGTGTGGATTAACCCCTACATCGGCCAGAAATCCCCGGTCTTCCAGGAGCTAAAAGAGAAAGGATATTTGCTAAAACGCCCGGACGGCTCCTTGTGGCAGTGGGATAAATGGCAGCCGGGACTGGCGATTTATGACTTCACCAACCCGCAAGCCTGCGAATGGTATGCCGACAAGCTGAAGGGCCTGGTGGAGATGGGAGTGGACTGCTTCAAAACTGACTTCGGCGAACGCATTCCAACGGATGTGCAGTGGTTTGATGGTTCAGATCCACAGAAAATGCACAACCATTATGCCTACATCTACAACGAACTGGTGTGGAACGTGCTGAAAGAGACCGTCGGCGTTGAAGAGGCGGTGCTGTTCGCCCGTTCCGCCTCGGTGGGCGCGCAACAGTTCCCGGTGCACTGGGGCGGCGACTGCTACGCCAACTACGAATCGATGGCGGAAAGCCTGCGCGGCGGGCTGTCCATCGGCCTGTCAGGGTTTGGCTTCTGGAGTCATGATATTGGCGGATTCGAGAATACCGCGCCGGCGCATGTCTACAAGCGTTGGTGCGCATTCGGCTTGCTCTCCAGCCACAGCCGCCTGCACGGTAGCAAATCCTACCGGGTTCCGTGGGCCTATGACGACGAGTCCTGTGACGTGGTGCGCTTCTTCACCGAACAGAAGTGCCGGATGATGCCGTATCTGTATCGGGAAGCGGCGCGCGCCAACGAAGCCGGTACGCCAATGATGCGGGCGATGATGCTGGAGTTTCCGGACGATCCGGCGTGTGATTATCTTGATCGCCAGTACATGCTGGGAGATGCGGTCATGGTAGCGCCGGTATTTAGTGAAGCGGGCGACGTGGAGTTCTACCTGCCAGAAGGCCGCTGGACGCACCTGTGGCGCAACGATGAAGTGCAGGGCAGCCGCTGGCATAAACAGCAGCATGACTTCCTGAGCCTGCCAGTGTACGTGCGTGACAATACACTACTGGCGCTGGGCAACAATAGCCAGAAGCCCGATTACGCCTGGCATGAGGGTACGGCCTTCCAGTTATTCCATCTGGATGACGGCTGCGAAGCGGTCTGCGAAGTCCCTGCTACGGATGGTTCGACAATCTTTACGCTGCAGGCGAAACGCACAGGCAATACCATTACGGTGAGCGGCGAAGGCGAGGCGCGCAACTGGACGCTGTGTCTGCGTAATATTACGCAGATTAGCGGTACCAAATGCGGTTCATATGCGGGAAGTGAACTGGGCGTAGTGGTCACCCCGCAGGGACATGAAGTGGTGATTACGCTTTAAATCTGAATCGCCGGATGGCGCTGTGAGCTGCGCTTATCCAGCCTACAAATGAGCAAGAACCGTAAGCCCGGTAAGCGCCATCGCCACCGGGCAAGCCCTCAATTACAGCGCTGGCTCCGTTGACGTAACTTCCCCGCCGGACACCACACCCGCTTGCATCGTTTGCGTTATCTGCTGCTTTTGTGCGTTGACCGCGTGTAATTGCCCGTTTACCGTCGGTTTCAACGGCGCATCGGCCTGAATATTGCCGCTGGCCGTGAGCTGAATATTGCCATCGCCAGCAATCGGTAATGCCGGCCAGCCCCACTGCTGTAGCACATCCATTGGTACGCCGCGTCCGTTCAGGCTGATTTGCGTCTGACGCTGCGGCAGTTGCGATACGCTGGCAGTGGCTTCCAGTATCCCTTTTCCAGTAAACGCGCTCAGATCGCTGATGTTGACCGTGCTGGCATTCGCCGTCAACGACAGCGACGGGCGGCGCACGTCCACACGGTTAAAGGTTGCCGCTGCGGCGTTGAGGGTCGCATTGCCGCTCCAGACGCCCCATTGATGATGTTGTACCAGCTCCAGATTTGCGCCGTAGCCGTCCAGAGCGGTGATTTGCCACGGGAAGGTCGGGTCGATATCGATCACCAGATTGCGGCTGGCGCTGAATTTTTTCAGCGTCAGGCTGTTCAGCCAGTCGGGCAACGGCTTCATCCATAACTGCTTCCAGTTTTCCGGCAGCGTATACTCCAGCCCGGCGATAGCGGTATCATCCAGAATCAGCGCTTTGCTCTCGCGTAACCAGGCGCCGGAGGTTCTGACCATACCGCCTTCCCAGCGGGTGGTGAACTGGCGTAGCGCAACGCCCTGTGGTGAAAATTCGGCGTTCAGGATTGGATCGAGCAAGTGCAGCGAGCCGTAAATAAACTCGCTGGCGTTCATCGATAATTTACCTTCCTGACTTTGCCAGTCTTCTTTGCGCAGAGTCAGATTGCGCAAACTCAGGTCAAGATCGGTGACAGCCCAGTCTGGTCCTTGCAGGCTGGAGTCCGTCACTTCAAGACGACCAATCTGCAAAGATGGAACCGTAGTAAGCGGCGCGAAAAACTCGCTCAGGGATTTATCGCTTTGTAACCGAATATCATTCAGCCGCAGATTTTCAACGACCCAACTACCGTCAGCGTTACGCCGGGCGACACCGGTTAACGCTCCGCGCGCCATATCGGCGCCGACGGTGTTTAACATCACCTGATTATGGTCGATACTGCCTTCAATAAGCACATTAGTGGCGGGAACGTCGTTTAACGTCAGCGAACCGGCGCTCAGTTGGATCTGGGCTTTATTACCCAATACCCGACCGGCTTCGGGGCGCCATGGCATAACGCCGCCGTTAACGCGCTGGGCGCTCAACCGCCATTCGCTACCGGGACTATTGAGCGCCATATTGCGAAGTTGCAGGCGGTCGGCCTCAAACGGGAAAGGGGCGGTTTGCACTGAAATATTCAGCGTGCCGTCCTGTAACAGAATCGTGTCGACATGCAGCGGCGCGGTTAACTGGCGAATGCTCAGACCGATATCTACGGTTTTCGCGACCAGGGTAGCAGGCTGACCATCACGACCAAAGGTCACATTCTCCAGTAAAAGATGGGATGGGGCGGAAAAACGATGATCCATCACGTCGAATGTGAGGTGATAACCGCTGTTCTCTGATATCCAGTTGCTGACATGATCTGCGCCCCAGCGCGTTTGCAGCAGAAAATAAAAGCCGAAAATCACCACTAAACAGGCGATCAGCACGTAGAGAAGCAACCTCCCAATCAATTTCATGGTCTTCCATCCCGTGAAATGCACATAGGGGATTTATGCACGATTTGCGTGCAATCCTCAAGACAGGAATGGTGAAAGAGCGTTACAGCAGCGGCGAATCGTGTCGCCGCCGCAGGGTTTTTACGGTTTTTCCGGCGGGAGAATCAGGTTCAGCACGATAGCCGTGATGCCGCCAGCGGCAATTCCGGATGAGAGCAGATTTTTCACCCATTCCGGCGCGAACTGCAGGATCTGCGGCTGTTGCGAGACGCCAAGACCCACGGCCAGCGACAGGGCGATAATCAGAATCGCGCGGCGGTTCAGCGGCTCACGCGAGACAATACGCACCCCGGAGGCGGCAATGGTGCCGAACATCACTAACGTGGCGCCGCCGAGCACCGGTTCCGGGATATGCTGCACAAAACCGCTTACCGCCGGGAACAGGCCGAGCACAATCAGCATCAGCGCGACGACAAATCCCACATAGCGACTGGCGACGCCGGTCAACTGAATGACGCCGTTGTTCTGACCGAAACAGGAATTCGGGAACGTATTAAATACCGCTGAAACAAATGAGTTCAGGCCGTTAGCCAGTACGCCGCCCTTTAGCCGTTTCATGTACAAGGGGCCGGATACCGGCTGCTCGGAGACATCAGAGGTGGCGGTGATGTCTCCGATGGTCTCCAGCGACGTAATCATAAAGACCAGCATCAACGGCAGTAACAGGTTCCAGTCAATGCCCAGACCATAATACAGCGGGGTCGGCACCATCAGGATGTCCTGCGAGACCGGCGCGTTATTCTCAGGCAACATGCCCATAAACCAGGCCAAAAGATAGCCTGCCGCCATGGCAATAACCAAAGAAGCCACGCGCAGGTAGGGATTACGTTGCCGATTCAGCAGGATGATAATGGCCAGGACGACGCCGGCCAGTAACAGGTTTTTCGGTGCGCCAAAGGTGTTGTCGCTCATGGCGGCATAGCCGCCGCCGATGGAAGTTAGCCCCACCTGAATCAGCGACAGGCCAATAATCATCACCACTACGCCGGAGACTAACGGCGTGATAATCCGGCGCGCCAGATGTAGAATGCGAGAAAGCACCATCTCGGTGCAGCTTGCCAGCATCAGCGTGCCGAACAGCGCCGCCATCATCGTCGGGACGTCCGCGCCGCCGGTTTTCAGCGCGGTACCGCCCATAATCAGCGGGGCGACAAAGTTAAAACTGGTTCCCTGGATGGATAACAGCCCCGATCCTACCGGCCCCCACGCTTTGATTTGAATAATAGAGGCTACGCCGGAGGCGAACAGCGACATGCTGATAATGTGCTGCGTATCCTGCGCCGGTAAACCCAACGCCTGGCAGATTAACAGCGCTGGCGTGATTACCGCGACAAACATAGCCAGCAGATGCTGACAAGCGGCAAAAAGGGTTTGAGGGAGCGGCGGTCGATCTTCAAGACGGTAAATTAATTCGCTGTTTTGCGTCTGCGCAACCGGTTGCGCATCTGCCGGCTCGATGGCGTTAACGGACATCAGGGACATTCTCGTGGTGGAAAAGCGGTGATTTTATCTGACCAGGTGGTAAAAGCAAACGATTGCGAGCGAATATTCTTAATATTTAAAAAAGATAAATGCACCTTTTTATATAACTTTTTGCCTTTTTCTGCTTAAAATCCATGCCGAAGACTCGCAAAGAGCTAAAAAACTGACTCAGGAAATGATTTGTGCGCACATGTCACAGCGCATTACAGGAGCTTTAAATGTTTGAACTCGATACCTTATCGACCCTTGTCGCCGCCACGCTGGTGCTGCTACTGGGTCGCAAGCTGGTCCAGTCTGTCTCCTTATTGAAGAAATATACGATTCCGGAACCGGTAGCAGGGGGGTTACTGGTCGCGGTTGCGCTGCTGGTGCTGAAAAAAAGCGTCGGTTGGGAGGTCAACTTTGATATGACCCTGCGCGATCCGTTGATGCTGGCGTTTTTCGCGACGATCGGCCTTAACGCTAACCTTGCCAGCCTGCGCAAGGGAGGACGCGTTGTTGGCGTCTTCCTGGTCGTCGTGGTCGGATTACTGCTGATGCAGAATGCCATCGGTATCGGCATGGCGAGTCTGTTGGGGCTGGACCCGTTAATGGGGCTGATTGCCGGGTCAATTACGCTGTCCGGCGGACACGGTACCGGTGCGGCGTGGAGTAAACTGTTTGTCGAACGTTATGGTTTTGCCAATGCTACCGAAGTTGCGATGGCATGTGCAACCTTTGGCCTGGTGCTGGGCGGGTTGATTGGCGGCCCGGTAGCGCGTTATCTGGTGAAACACTCCACCACGCCGGATGGAATGCCTGATGATCAGGCCGTGCCGACAGCCTTTGAAAAGCCGGATGTGGGCCGTATGATCACCTCTCTGGTGCTAATCGAAACTATCGCCCTGATTGCTATCTGTCTGACCGTGGGCAAAATCGTAGCGCAGCTACTGGCGGGAACGGTGCTTGAACTGCCGGTCTTCGTTTGTGTGCTATTTGTTGGGGTGATCCTCAGCAATGGCCTGGCGCTGGTGGGTTTTTATCGCGTATTTGAGCGTGCTGTTTCGGTGCTGGGGAACGTGAGTCTGTCACTGTTCCTGGCAATGGCGCTGATGAGCCTGAAGCTGTGGGAACTGGCGTCGCTGGCGCTGCCGATGCTGGCGATTCTGGTGGTACAGACCATCTTCATGGCGCTGTACGCGATCTTCGTCACCTGGCGCATGATGGGGAAAAACTACGATGCGGCGGTGCTGGCGGCGGGTCACTGTGGTTTTGGCCTGGGCGCAACGCCGACCGCCATTGCTAATATGCAGGCGATTACCGACCGTTTTGGCCCCTCGCATATGGCGTTCCTGGTGGTGCCAATGGTCGGCGCGTTCTTTATCGATATCGTCAATGCGCTGGTGATTAAGCTGTACCTGATGTTACCGATTTTCGCGCAATAAGGGTTTGTACGGCGGCATTAAAGCCGCCGTGCTCACTAGGCGTTGGAATAACGTTCGGTTTCCGGCATCCAGCGCTCAATCAGCGCTTGTGCCTGCTGCGGATAACGTTCGTGAATATGACGGGCAATACGCTGAACTTCGGGGATCATGGCTTGATCGCGCAGCAAATCAGCTACTTTAAATTCGGCGTTACCCGTCTGGCGCGTGCCCAGTAATTCCCCCGGGCCGCGAATCTCTAAATCTTTTTGTGCAATCACAAAGCCGTCGTTGCTGTCGCGCAATACCTGTAAACGCTTCTGCGCCGTTTTCGACAACGGCGATTTATAGAGCAGCACGCAGTGCGACGCGACCGCGCCACGGCCAACGCGCCCTCTGAGCTGGTGTAATTGCGCCAGGCCCAGTCGCTCAGGGTTTTCAATAATCATCAGGCTGGCGTTAGGAACATCGACCCCCACCTCAATCACCGTAGTGGCGACCAGCAGATGCAGTTCACCCTGCTTAAAGGCCTGCATCACCGCCTGTTTTTCGGCGGGCTTCATGCGGCCGTGTACCAGGCCGATATTCAACTCCGGTAACGCCAGCTTGAGCTCCTCCCAGGTGGCTTCCGCCGCCTGCGCTTCCAGCAGGTCAGATTCTTCAATCAGCGTACAGACCCAGTAGGCCTGACGGCCTTCGGTTGTGCAGGCGTTGCGCACACGATCAATGATTTCATGGCGACGGGTATCCGGAATCGCAACGGTAGTGACAGGGGTACGGCCCGGCGGTAGCTCGTCAATCACCGAGGTATCGAGATCGGCGTAGGCAGTCATCGCCAGGGTGCGAGGAATGGGCGTTGCGGTCATAATCAACTGATGCGGATGAAAGCCCTGCTGCTGGCCTTTTTCCCACAATGCCAGCCGCTGGTGGACGCCAAAGCGGTGCTGCTCATCGATAATGACCAGCGCCAGCCCGTTAAACTGCACCTGTTCCTGGAAGATAGCGTGGGTGCCGACAATCATCTGCACCTGACCGCTGGCAATAGCCTCTTGCTGCGCCTGACGCGCTTTACCTTTTTGCTTACCGGCCAGCCAACCCACTTCAACGCCCAACGGTTCGAACCAGTTGCGGAAATTATTTGCGTGCTGTTCAGCCAGCAGTTCGGTCGGTGCCATCAACGCGACCTGCTTACCGTGGGCAATAGCGCGCAAGGCGGCAAGCGCCGCAACCAGCGTTTTCCCTGAGCCGACGTCGCCCTGAACCAGACGCATCATCGGCACATCCAGCGCCATATCACGTTCGATCTCTGCTACCACCCGCGCCTGTGCGCTGGTGGGTTTAAACGGCAACGACGCCAGCAGCTTGTCTTTCAATATGTTGTTGGTACTTAGCGGCTGAGCGTGATAGCGCTGCGCGCCTGCGCGAAGCGCCAGCATACTGAGATTATGCGCCAGTAGCTCTTCAAGAATAAGCCGCCGCTGTGCCGGGTGTTTGCCGGTTTCTAAATCGGCGAGCTGGAGCGTCGGCGGCGGGCGATGCAAGGTACGTAGCGCCTCCGGCAGGCTCATCATACCCTGCGCCAGTTCCGGCGGCAGTAGTTCGGCAATGGCGCAGGTGTCGAGCAACTCCAGCGCCTGATCGGTAAGCTTGCGCAGTGTCGCTTGCTTCACGCCCTCGGTGGTCGGATAGACGGGGGTGAGCGTTTCCTGAAGTTCCGGCGTGCTGAGATCGCCCTGCAGGCGATATTCCGGATGGATCATCTCTGCGCCATACTTGCCGCGCTTCGCTTCCCCGTAGGCCAGCACACGTCGTCCCGTCGCCAGGCTGTTTTTCATCGCCGCGTTAAAATTGAAAAAGCGCATGGTAAGAATGCCGGAACCGTCGCTAATCTGGCAGGTCATCATCCGGCGACCGCCGAAAGTGATATTGCAGTTCAGCACTTCACCTTCAACGGTGGCGTAGATGCCAGGCAGCAGTTCGCCAATGGGGTAGAGATGGGTGCGGTCTTCGTAACGCAGAGGGAGGTGGAGCAGGAGGTCCTGCACGGTGTGCAGGCCAATTTTCGCCAGTTTACTGCTTTGCGCTGCGCCGACGCCTGTCAGGGAATTGAGCGGAACAGCGTCTAACAAGCGGCCTGACATGGTGATTACCCTGCCGCCTGCATCGTCGCCCACCAGTCAGCATCGGCGTCGATTTCGCCCTGCTGATTGACGCGAGGATAAGGCAGACCTTTACGTTTAGCGACTTTCGCCAGCACCGGATAACCACCCTCAAACAGCAGGCGCTGCTGTTCATCTTCCGGCAGCATACTATTTTCACGCAGATACATGCCCGCGTTCTGTCGCTGGCGCTGGGCTTCATAAAGAATGAGCGCGGAGGCGACGGAAACATTCAGCGACTGTACCATGCCGATCATAGGAATGATGATATCCCGATCCGCCAGGTCTAATGCTTCCTGAGTAATACCGGTTTTCTCCTGACCCATCAGAATACAGGTCGGGCGCGTGTAATCAATCTCGCGAAAGTCTACGGCCTTATCAGAAAGATGGGTTGCCAGAATCTGCATTCCCCGTCCTTTCAAATGGGCTACCGCATCGCCAATGGTACGGTGAGTTTTCACCTGTACCCAACTGTTGCTGCCCGCCGCCGCAGAAGCCATGGTGCGCATCCGGCTACCTGGCCAGATGGCATGGACTTCATGGACGCCAACGGCATCTGCGGTACGAATGATTGCAGAAACGTTATGAGGTTTGTGGACTTGCTCCATGCAGACCGTGAGATCAGGCTGACGCCTGGCGAGCATTTCGCATATACGCGCATAACGTTTTGGATTCATAGCGCTAGTTTCGGTTACGGGTGACTTTAATGACGTCTGGCATCACGCGGATTTTGCGCATGATATTCGCCAGATGTACGCGATCGCGTGCGGTAAGGCGAATAAAGGTACTATAGACGCGACCATCTTTCTCTTCAGTATTCAGGCTTTGAATATTGGAGGTGGTGGTATTAATCGCCGCCGTCAGGTTAGCCAGCGCGCCCTGATGGTTAAACATTTCCACCTTGATTTCGGTAATGAATTCCTGCTCCGTCTCTTTGTCCCATTCGACCGCCATAAATTTCTCTGGCTCTTTCTGGTATCCACGGATATTACGGCAGGATTCATGGTGGATCACCAGTCCTTTACCTGGGCTGACGTGAGCGATGATCGGGTCGCCTGGGATCGGACGACAACACTTCGCAAAGGTGATAAGCACGCCATCCGCGCCTTTAATCGGCAGGTGGCCGTGATTCGATTGCGCAACGGTCGGCACCACGGCTTCGCCTTGCTGCAGATTTTTCGCGACCACTACGCTCATCGCGTTGCCGAGACCGATTTCCGCCAGCAGATCGTCAAGCGTTGCCAGCTTCATACGATCCAACTCGCGCTGAATATTTTCCTGCGGAATTTCCGCCAGCTTACGACTGCCGCCTAAAGCATGGTTAAGCAGGCGACGGCCCAGGCTTACGGAGTCATCACGTTTGAGGTTTTTCAGCAACTGACGAATTTTAGCGCGCGCTTTAGAGCTGACGACAAAGTTCAGCCAGGCGGCGTTGGGACGCGCGCCCGGCGCGGTAATAATTTCGACGGTCTGACCGCTGCTAAGCGGCTGCGACAGCGGATAAGGCTGCCGGTCAACACGCGCGCCGACGCAGGCGTGGCCGATGTCAGTATGCACTGCATAGGCAAAATCCACCGGCGTAGCGCCAGCGGGCAGTTCGACAATGCGCCCTTCCGGGGTGAAAACGTAAATCTCATCCGGGAAGAGATCGGATTTTACGCTTTCGATAAATTCAAACGAACTACCGGCGCTCTGTTGTAGCTCCAGCAGGCTCTGCATCCAGCGCTGGGCGCGGATCTGCGCCGTGGTGCTGGTCTCACCGTGTTCTTTATATGCCCAGTGCGCCGCAACCCCCATTTCCGCCATCTGATCCATGTCTTCGGTACGGATCTGGACTTCAACAGGAACGCCGTGCGGGCCGATCATTGAGGTGTGCAAAGACTGATAGCCGTTCGCTTTGGGAATGGCAATATAGTCTTTCACCCGTCCCGGACGCGGCTTATAGAGACTGTGCATCTGGCCGAGTACGCGATAGCAGGTATCGGAGTCATGAACGATGACGCGGAAAGCGTAAATGTCCATGATCGAGTGAAAACGCTGCTCTTTGAGCACCATTTTGCAGTAGATCGAGTAAAGATGTTTTTCGCGACCGCTAACGCGACACGGAATTCCCGCCTCTTGCAAACGTCCTTCGATTTCAGAGAGGATTTTTTGGATCATCTCCTTACGGTTGCCGCGCGCCGCTTTTACCACTTCTTTGATGACGCGGTAACGATTGGGATACAGCGCTTCAAAACCCAGCTCTTCCAGCTCGGTTTTGATGTGATGAATACCTAAACGGTGCGCCAGAGGACTGTAGATTTCCAGCGTTTCACGGGCAATACGACGACGTTTATCCGGGCGTAACGAGCCCAGCGTGCGCATGTTATGGGTACGGTCAGCAAGCTTAATGAGGATGACGCGGATATCCTGCACCATCGCCATAATCATTTTGCGAAAGTTTTCGGCCTGCGCCTCTTTCTTATCGCGAAACTTGAGCTTATCAAGTTTCGACACCCCCTCTACCAGCTCGGCAACGCTTTTACCGAAAAGCTGTTCCATGTCCTGATAGGTGGCGGGGGTATCTTCAATCACGTCATGCAGCAGAGCGGCCATCAGCGTTTCGTAGTCGAGTTTCATCTCGGCCAGAATACAGGCCACCGCCACCGGGTGCGTGATATAGGGTTCACCGCTTGAACGTGTCTGGCCCTCGTGAGCGTCACGTGCAACGAGATACGCCTGCCGAAGACGCTTAATCTGGTCTTCCGGCAGGTAGGTTTGAATCAGTTGATTCAGGCTTTCAAACAGATACAAGGGCGACCCGCTTTGTGATTAACGACGACCTTCAGCAATAGCGGTAACGGCTTGTAATTCAGCGGCTTCCTGCTCTTGCTGTTCCTGGCGCTCGCGGACGTCGAGGATCTGGTTGTTAATCAGACCTTCTTCGATTTCGCGCAGCGCGATAACGGTAGTTTTATCGTTTTCTTCCGGTACCAGCGGATCCTTTCCGCCTACCTGCATCTGACGAGCGCGACGCGCGGCGACCAGTACCAGGTCAAAACGGTTACCAATTTTCTCTACAGCGTCCTGAACAGTTACGCGTGCCATACTTAAAATGCTCCACAGGTGAAGAAATGACTGGGCATGATACTGAAAGTGGGTTCAGTCTGCCAACAATTTGCTGATTAAAGCGTCATGACGCTGCTTTTGGCGGCTCATACGCAGACGTTCAGCGCGAATGATGGTTTTCAAGTCGCTTAACGCGGTATCAAAGTCGTCATTCACAATAAGATAATCATATTCGGCGTAATGGCTCATTTCTGCAACCGCTTGCGCCATTCGTTTGGCAATGACTTCTTCGCTATCTTGCCCGCGGCCGCGTAAACGGCGATCCAATTCGATCTTTGACGGCGGCAAAATAAAAATGCTGCGTGCTTGCGGCATCTTTTCGCGAATTTGCTGGGCGCCCTGCCAGTCGATATCCAGAAAAACATCAACGCCGGTTGCCAGCACTTGCTCAATGGTTTCGCGCGAAGTGCCGTAGTAATTGCCAAACACTTCCGCGTGCTCCAGAAACGCCTCCCTGCCAATCATGGTTTTAAACTCATCATGATTTACAAAGAAATAGTGCTCACCGTGCACTTCACCCGGACGCGGCGCGCGCGTGGTATGTGAAACGGAAACCTGAGTGTCATACAACGGTTGGGTTTTTAATAAAGCCTGAATCAGGCTGGATTTACCCGCGCCACTGGGGGCAGAAACAATATAAAGCGTACCTTGAGCCATGAGTATCTTACGTCTGTGATTATCGAAATAGAGCCTTGATACGGGCTTATTATACACATCGCCGTTATGCGACGTAGTCTTTGTCACACTTTTTGCGCCAGATTATTGCATTTTGCGTCCCTTTTTCCGCTTTTATCGCGTCGTTGCAGCAACCCACCAAAAAATCTGGAAAGCGGCTCGGATGGTGCATTTTTACCTGTCGGTTTTTATTCACTAAAGCGCTATACCTGCCGGGCAATGTGCGCAGGAGGTTGTGATGAGATTATGGAAAAGTATGGCGTGGGGAATTTTATTGTGGCATTCGCAGAGTGGGGCGCTTTGCCCGGCCTGGCCGCCAGCAAGGGCCGCTGAAGAAATCACCCGTTTACAGCAACAGCTCGCTGACTGGAATGACATCTACTGGAAACAAGGGGTTAGCGCGGTTGACGATAGTGTGTACGACCAACTCAGCGCAAGGCTGGTTCAGTGGCAACGCTGTGTTGGTCAGGATGTTTCATCTACTCCGGTTTCACCGCCGTTAAACGGTACAACAATGCACCCTGTTGCGCACACGGGCGTACGTAAACTCGCGGGCCGACAGGCGGTAGAACAGTGGATGCGCGGGCGCAGCGAGCTTTGGGTACAACCAAAAGTGGATGGTGTAGCGGTAACGCTGGTTTATCAAAACGGTAAACTGGCCAGGGCTATCAGCCGGGGTAACGGACTACAAGGCGAGGACTGGACGCCAAAAATTCGCCTGATCCCCTCTATACCGCAGTCAACACAAGGCGCGCTTGCTAACGCGGTGTTGCAGGGCGAAATCTTTCTACAGCGCGAGGGACATATCCAGCAACGGATGGGCGGGATGAATGCGCGCTCGAAAGTCGCAGGAATGTTAATGCGCCAGGATAACGCCTCCGCGCTAAATTCGTTGGGTATTTTTATTTGGGCGTGGCCGGACGGTCCGGCAAATATGCCCGAAAGATTAAGCCAACTTGCTAAGGCTGGATTCAGTCTGACGAAGAAATATTCCCTGGTGGTAAAAGATGCCAGCGAGGTCGAGCGGGCGCGCCAGTCATGGCTGACGTCAGCGTTGCCCTTTGTGACGGATGGCGTAGTGATACGCATGGCTAAAGAGCCCGCGTCACAATACTGGCGACCCGGGCAGGGCGACTGGCTGGCAGCATGGAAATATCCGCCAGTAGCGCAGGTCGCGCAAGTGAGCGCTATTCAGTTCTCGGTGGGGAAAAGCGGCAAAATTACCGTAGTAGCGTCGCTTGTCCCCGTTATATTGGATGATAAGCGGGTTCAGCGGGTCAATATCGGTTCTGTGAAACGTTGGGAAGCGTGGGATATCGCGCCGGGCGATCAGATCCTGGTGAGTCTGGCGGGGCAAGGCATTCCCCGGCTTGATGAGGTCGTCTGGCGGAGTCGTGAACGGAGTAAGCCTGTGCCGCCTGATAGCCATTTCAACTCGCTGACCTGCTTTTACGCGTCGGCAACGTGTCAGGAACAGTTTATCTCCAGGCTGATATGGCTGGGGTCACGGTCGGCGTTGGGTCTGGACGGAATGGGTGAAGCCAGCTGGCGGGCCTTGCATCAGACGCATCGCTTTGAGCATATCTTCTCCTGGCTTACCCTGACGTCAGCGCAAATAGCCAACACGCCAGGCTTTGCTAAAGGAAAAAGCGAGCAGATATGGCGGCAATTTAACCTGGCGCGCCGGCAGCCGTTTACCCGCTGGATCATGGCGATGGATATCCCCTTAACGCAGGCCGCATTACAGGCCAGCGGCGATCGTTCATGGGAGCAGTTATTAATGCGAACAGAGCAACACTGGCGGCAGTTACCAGCGACGGGCGAGCGTCGTGCCGGGAGAGTCATCGACTGGCGGAATAATCTGCAGATCAAAGCGCTGAGCAGATGGCTGGCTGCTCAGCATATTCCCGGATTTGGGTCTTAGTGCCCTTCATGGCGGTAATAAAATACCGGCAGGCCAAGTTTAAGACGTAGCGCTAATAACCTTGCTGTAAAGCCAAACAGTAGCGTAGAGATAACGACGACATCCGGATTCATGACGTAATGTTGCAGCGCAATATAGAGCACCGCCGAGGCGAACGAAATGCCGGCATATAGCTCTTTTTGAAACACCAGTGGAATGCGTTTGCAGAACATATCGCGGAGCACGCCGCCAAAGACGCCGGTAGTGACGGCGGCTACCACGGCGATAATTGGCCCTTCGCCCATATCAAGGGCTATCTGAGCGCCAATAATAGAGAAAACCACCAACCCCAGCGCGTCAAGTACCAGGAAAAGCTTGCGTAAATAGGGCATGACGGGGGCAACAATGGTGGTCAATACAGCGGCAGTCGCCACAATAATGACATATTCGGGATGCTTCACCCAACCCAGCGGATAGTGACCGAGCAGAATGTCGCGAACCGAGCCTCCACCAATGGCGGTGGCGGTAGCAATAATAATTACGCCGAATGTATCCATGCGACGACGACCCGCAGCGAGTGCGCCCGTCATGGCCTCGGCAGTGATGCCAATTAAATAAAGAACGTGCAACAGCATGATTTCCCCCTAATTTACTGGGGGCGAAGATTAACGATTTGTGCGCTGTATCACGATTGAGATTTTCTAAGGCATTACACGATTAATAAATTTTAGTAATGATTTTAAATTTATAATTAATAATTATTTATTATAAATATCAATAAATTGAACATCATTTTTGTGGTTTATTGTATGCGAGGTTTTTCTGTTTTGACTTAGATAATTTAAAAGAACGGCGCCCTGGACGCGCCGCCGGTGAGTTATTTCATTATGGCTGCTGTGCGGTAAGTTGTGTGATGAAGCGCTGGCGCGAGCGTTCCACATACTGTTGCAAGCCATTGGAATCAAAGAATGCCTGTGTATCGCCGTTACGAAGTTGCTGTCGTTTCTCCAGTAGCCCGAAGCGGTCACCTTTATTGGCAATAAAGATATCAACATGCTGGGCGGCCAGTGTCTTAAAGCTACCCTGAATATCAGTAACCAGGTCAGGGTAATTTTTGTTGTTAATCAGCAGATAGTCGGGCGTGGCGAGACTGTCAGCGTAAATTAGCGTCTTGCCGTTGCGGAGCGTTACGCGCCAGGAAGTTGAGCCGGGCAGATGTCCAGGCGTGAATAGTGCTGTCACGGTTATCCCTCCGAGGCTGATGCTTTCCTGGTTGTGGATAATTTTATCGGTGGTGACGGGCGGAAAGGGGAGCGCATCGCCAAGCGCAAAATCCTGTCGTCCACCCCTCGCCATCTGATCGGCGTTGGGTTGGCTGGCGACCAATTGTGCGCCGCTCCACGCTTTCAAACGTGCCATGCCCCCCGCTTGATCCAGCCGCGCATGGCTATTCAACAGATAGCGCACGTCTGTGAGGCGGAATCCTGCCGCTTCAATATTCGCTTTAATTTGCGGTGCGCTTTCATCCAACCCCGCATCAATAAGAATATGCCCTGCCGGAGTGGTCAGCAGAATAGAAGAGAGATTTTCCGTGCCGACATACCACACGCCTTCTGTGATTTGAAACGGCTTTATAGGCTTAGCCCACGCTTTAAACAGTGATAACGGAGGCGCGGGTGATAACGGTTGTGAAGGATCTAATGCCGCCATGGCAGGAAGTGCTGATGTTGAAAATATACATACAAAGAATAATGCATAGCGATTCATAATGTTCTCCTGATTGAAGCGCCCGCAGTATACCTGGCAGTAATTTAGCCAGGTTCAATAAGAGAGACGTTTAATGAACTTGCTGCAAATGGATATGAACCTGTTAAAAGTACTGTATGTGCTGCTGGAGACGAGCTCTACGGGGAAAACGGCGCAAAAGCTGGCTTTGTCGCCTTCTGCGGTAAGTCATGCGCTAATGAGATTGCGCGATGCGCTAAACGATCCGTTGTTTCGACGGGAAGGGAACCGCCAGATTGCTACGCCTTATGCGCAGGCGCTGCGTGACAAATTGGCGCCTGTGTTTGTTTCGCTTAATGAGGAGCTGTTTGGCGATAAAGAGAACGGCTCCCGTTGTTTCCGGGTGGTACTTCCTCCCGCATTGAACGCGCTGCTTACGCCCGTTCTCGCAGAGAAAGGTCATCTTCATCAGGCGGTGATCGAGTGCCTTCCTTTTGCCCGCCGACCCTGGCGTGATGAACTGTTGGATAGCTCGGTTGATTTGGTGCTGGCAATTGGCGACCATCAAAAGCAGGTAAGCGCTCTGCATTACGAGCGGGTGGGGACGACGCGTTTGATCGCGGTTTATGGCGCGCCATTGCGTTCACGTCTGGAGAATGCCACAGCGTTGAATTTTGCTGATCTACAGCATTATCAACACATTTACTGTTTGCCGTGGACAAAAGAGAACAACGAACTGGACAGGCAGCAGGCTCGTGCCGGGTTTGAACGTCCGCTGGCGTTTGTTTGTCATGATTACAGTCAACTGGCGCCTGCTGTCCAGTCGGCGCCGCTAATGGCGATTGTACCGCGCCCCTGGTATGAAAATTTATCCGATAAGCGCGGTCTTTTTGTCCTGCCGCTTGCCGGGGAGCAGGCGGAAGGCGCTATTTTTATGCAGTATCGGGCTTCAACGGTAGAGTGGAAGCGGCGCCTTATCGGCGCTATTCGCCGGAAATTAAAAACGTACTACCGATAAACGCGAGAGCCCGCATAAGGCGGGCTCTGTGACATATTGAGCGCCAGAATTATTCAATATTCTGAATTTGCTCGCGCATTTGCTCGATCAACACTTTTAATTCAATAGCGGAGTTAGTTACATCAGCGTTGATGGATTTGGAGGCCAGGGTGTTCGACTCACGGTTAAATTCTTGCATCATGAAGTCCAGACGGCGACCTACCGCCTCTTTTTTCTTCAGAATGTTGTAAGTCTCTTTGACGTGCGCTTCCAGACGATCCAGCTCTTCCGCCACATCAATGCGTTGCGCCATCATCACCAGCTCTTGCTCCAGACGGTTGTTTTCCAACTGAACCTGAGCATCTTCCAGCTTCGCGACCAGGCGTTCACGCTGCCATTGCAGGATTTCCGGCATATGCGCGCGGACTTTCGCTACTTCGGCGCTGACGCCTTCCAGACGTTGTTCAATCAGCGCTTTCAGCGCCTGGCCTTCCGTTTCGCGCGCGACGATAAAGTCATCCAGGGTACCGTCCAGCGCGGCTAAAATTTCTGCGGCAATCGCGTCCAGATCCTGCTCTTGCGCCGCCATGACACCTGGCCAGCGCAAAATATCAACCGGATTGATTTCCCCTTCGTCGCTCTGCATTTTGACCCAGTTTGCGGCGCTAACTAATTGTTTCGCGAGCTTTTCATTCAGAATAAGCTCGCCTTGCGCGCTGGCATCGGGTTCAAAACGCAGCATACATTCGACTTTGCCGCGCGTCAGGCGTGTACGAATGCGTTCGCGCACGACGGGTTCAAGACTACGGAACTGTTCCGGCAGACGAAAGTAAGTTTCCAGATAACGCTGGTTTACCGAGCGCATTTCCCAGGTCGCGCTACCCCATTCACCCTTGATTTCACGCCGGGCGTAGGCGGTCATACTGCGGATCATAGATGTTCCCGTTTTTAAAGGAGAGATGAGGGGATTATAGCTATCCATGCCTTGTCAGGATAGGAATAACCATCGGAAGTCCGTATAATGCGCAGCCACATTCGTTTTAAGCCGGAGATCTCAATATGCGTCCAGCAGGCCGTAGCGCTAATCAGGTGCGTCCCGTAACCCTGACCCGTAACTATACAAAACACGCTGAAGGCTCGGTACTGGTCGAATTTGGAGATACCAAAGTGTTGTGCACCGCCTCCATTGAAGAAGGCGTCCCACGTTTTCTGAAAGGACAAGGCCAGGGGTGGATCACCGCAGAGTATGGCATGTTGCCTCGCGCTACCCATACCCGTAATGCGCGTGAAGCAGCAAAGGGTAAGCAGGGCGGCCGTACTATGGAAATTCAGCGTTTGATCGCGCGTGCGCTGCGTGCGGCGGTCGATCTGAAAACGCTCGGCGAATTTACCATTACGCTGGACTGCGATGTAATCCAGGCCGATGGCGGTACGCGTACAGCGTCTATTACCGGTGCCTGCGTGGCGTTGGCGGATGCGCTGAATAAATTGGTTGCCAACGGTAAGCTGAAAACCAACCCGATGAAAGGCATGGTGGCGGCGGTTTCCGTAGGCATCGTTAACGGCGAAGCGATCTGCGATCTGGAATATGTTGAAGATTCCGCCGCAGAAACCGACATGAACGTCGTGATGACTGAAGACGGCCGCATTATTGAAGTACAGGGTACCGCGGAAGGCGAGCCGTTCAGCCATGAAGAACTTCTCACTTTGTTGGCGCTGGCCCGAGGGGGAATTGAATCCATTGTGGCGACGCAGAAGGCGGCGTTAGAAAATTGATTTTAAGGCGACTGAAAAGTCGCCTTTTTTTTGTCCGTAAATTTCGTAAATGATGAAAGTAAGAAAAGGAGCGAATCCATGAAACCGTATCAGCGCCAGTTTATTGAGTTTGCGCTTAACAAGCAGGTACTAAAGTTTGGCGAGTTTACGCTGAAATCCGGGCGCAAAAGCCCCTATTTCTTCAACGCCGGGCTGTTTAATACCGGGCGCGACCTGGCGTTGTTAGGCCGTTTTTATGCCGAAGCGCTGGTGGATTCCGGTATTGAATTTGATCTGCTGTTTGGCCCCGCGTACAAAGGTATTCCGATCGCGACGACGACGGCGGTTGCGCTGGCGGAACATCACGATAAAGACCTGCCGTACTGCTTTAACCGCAAAGAGGCAAAAGATCATGGCGAAGGCGGGAGTCTGGTGGGCAGCGCGCTACAGGGCCGCGTGATGCTGGTGGATGACGTGATTACCGCAGGTACGGCGATTCGCGAGTCGATGGAGATTATTCAGGCGCACGGGGCTACGCTGGCTGGCGTACTGATTTCGCTGGATCGTCAGGAACGTGGCCGCGGCGAGATTTCCGCGATTCAGGAAGTGGAGCGCGACTATGGTTGTAAGGTTATCTCCATCATTACGCTGAAAGACCTGATTGCCTATCTGGAAGAAAAACCTGATATGGCTGAGCATCTGGCGGCTGTGCGAGCATACCGGGAAGAATTTGGCGTGTAAGCGAATTGCCCGGTGGCGCTTTACCGGGCTTATGTTTCTGTCGCCTGGATAAGGCGTGAGCCACTATCCAGTCAGCGTTACTGTAGCTGAGCGGCAATGAGCGGCCAGCGGGCGTCGAAATCGTCCGTTGGGCGGTATTTAAATTCGCTACGCACGAACCGTGAAAGCATACCTTCACAGAAGGCTAACAGCTGGCTTGCCAGCAGATTTTCATCCGTCGTGTAGCCTTCGCCTTCACGCATTCTTTTTTCTCGTAGCACCTGGCGGAGCTGCGCTTCGATGCGTTCAAAAAGCTGATTAATGCGCCCCTGCAGGCGATCCTGTTCAAACATCAGCGCGTGCCCGGTAAGAATGCGCGTCAGGCCAGGGTTGCGTTCGCCAAAACCCAGAATCAGCAACACAATCAGGCGCAAACGCGTGCTGGTGTTTTTTTCATCTTTTAAAATCAGATTGATACGGGTAATCAGACTATCTTCGATAAACTCAATCAGGCTATCGAACATGCGGGTCTTGCTGGGAAAATGGCGGTATAGCGCCGCTTCGGAAACGCCGACCGAGGCCGCCAGTTTTGCCGTCGTGATGCGTTGGCTTCCATCGCTGGATTCAAGCATCAGCGCCAGTGACTGAAGTATTTCTTCGCGACGATTCCTTTTCGCAGTTTGTTTTTCTGCCATGTTACAAAATACCCCTGAAAATAAGCACTTGCCAGGCGAGCACCCACGCTATAACCGCAAACTCAGCGCTTGCGGCAGTATTATGACGTTATGGGGATGCGTAAAATTTACTTACGGCCAGAATGACCGAAGCCGCCCTCGCCACGTTCGGTGGCGTCAAATGCTTCCACCAGATTAAATTCGGCCTGAACGACCGGAACAAACACCATTTGCGCGATACGTTCGCCCGGTTCAATGGTAAAACTGTCCTGACCACGGTTCCAGATCGAAACCATCAGTTGCCCCTGATAATCGGAATCAATCAGCCCGACCAGGTTGCCCAGCACGATACCATGTTTATGGCCCAGGCCCGAACGCGGCAACATGACTGCCGCCAGTGATGGATCGGCGATATGAATGGCCAGTCCGGTAGGTACCAACGTCGTTGCGCCAGGTGCCAGTTCTACGGCGTCGTCGAGACAGGCGCGCAGGTCAAGCCCGGCAGAACCAGAAGTAGCATAAGTCGGCAGCGGAAACTGCTGACCAACACGCGGGTCCAGAATCTTAACGTCGATTTTTTTCATCATAACGGGTCACGATCTCGTCGAGTAATAATTGGCCCAGGAGTTCTTTTCGCTCAAGCGGTAAGACTTTATCTCCATCCTGCCAGAAAAGGTGTAAAGCGTTTTTATCGCTATTAAATCCCTGATTTGAAAGTGAAACATCATTTGCACAAATCAGGTCAAGGTTCTTGCGGATACGTTTTTGCCGGGCGTATTCTTCCACATTATTCGTTTCCGCGGCAAACCCAACAACGTAGGGGCGATTGTCACTGAGTGCGGCCACCCCGGCGACAATGTCCGGGTTTTTGACCATTTTTATTAGTAATTCATCACCTTGCGCCGCCTGTTTTTTGATTTTTTCACTGGCGATAGTCTCTGCGCGATAGTCAGCCACGGCGGCGCAGCTAATGAAAATATGCTGCTGTTGAACGGCGGCCTGAACAGCGGCTTCCATGTCCAGCGCGGTTATGACATCAACCCGTTTTACAAAAGGCGGCGTCGGTAACGAAACGGGACCGGAGACCAGCGTGACATTTGCGCCGCGACGCGCGGCGGCCGCCGCAATAGCGAAGCCCATTTTACCGGAGCTGTGGTTGGAAATATAACGCACCGGGTCGAGCGGTTCGCGCGTCGGACCTGCCGTAATCATGATATTAAGATGTCGCAGATCGTTGACGGCAGCGATTTGCGCGGCGGCCTTATCAACGATAGCTAATGGGTCCAGCATTCGGCCTGGGCCTACATCGCCGCACGCCTGACTGCCGCTATCCGGCCCCCAAATGAACAGGCCGCGAGAGGCGAGCACCTCCAGATTATATTGCGTGGCGGCAGCGCGGTACATCTGTTGGTTCATGGCCGGAAGCACGGCCACCGGGGCTGGCGTCGCCAGGCAGATGGTGGAGACTAAATCATTAGCCATACCCGATGCTACACGGGCGATCAGATCGGCGGTCGCGGGGGCAAGAATCACCAGGTCGGCCCATTTCCCCAACTCGATATGCCCCATCGCGGCTTCAGCGGCAGGGTCAAGCAGACTGTCGGATACGGGATAGCCCGACACTGCCTGTAAGCTCAGGGGGGTAATAAAGGCTTTTGCCGCCTCGGTCATTGCCACGCGCACGTCAGCGCCGCGCTCACGTAAACGGCGCACCAGCTCCGGCGTTTTATACGCAGCGATACCGCCGCTAACGCCGAGAACAATTTTTTTACCGGCCAGGCTCATCATGTCTTTCCTGTTGGATGACTTTGAAAGGCGGCTATTTTATCACAATCTCTACGGCGTCGTGTCTTTGCCTGCGCTCCACTTTGCGAGGCGCTACGCAAGAACAAAATCGGGGCGTCGATCTCTCCCAAAGGCTGTGCCACTATGCCGCTTCCTTAAAAAAGGAGGTGCGCGTATGGATACGTTGGAAGAATTATTGCCGCGTGAAAAAATGCTCAGATCCGGCATTGCTTCCCTCAGCGACGTGGAACTGCTGGCGCTTTTTTTACGTACCGGCACGCCGGGAAAAGATGTTATGACGTTGGCAAAAGAGATATTGCAGCACTTTGGGTCGCTGTATGGCCTGCTGTCGGCGGACTTTGCGCAGTTTCGCGGCGTAAACGGCATCGGCCTGGCGAAATTCGCGCAGTTGAAAGGCATTGCTGAGCTGGCAAGGCGCTATTACAGCGTGCGCATGAATGAGGAAAGTGCGTTGCTGAGTCCGGAAATGACGCGGGAATTTCTGCAAAGCCAACTGACGGGCGAAGAGCGTGAGATCTTTCTGGTGATCTTCCTCGATGCCCAGCACCGGGTGCTTCAGCACAGCCGCCTGTTTTCCGGCACGCTTAACCACGTAGAGGTGCATCCGCGTGAGATTGTTCGGGAAGCGATTAAACTCAATGCTTCAGCGGTCATTCTGGCGCATAACCACCCTTCAGGCTGCGCAGAGCCAAGTAAAGCAGATAAACTTATCACTGAGCGCGTGATAAAGTGTTGCCAGTTTATGGATATCCGGGTGCTCGATCACCTGATAATTGGGCGCGGAGAGTACGTTTCTTTTGCCGAACGCGGCTGGATTTAAGATTCTTTGCGCGATCCATCGGGATCTTTGTCTGTTCGGGACTTGAGCATATCGCCGGGTCAGCGTATACTACGCCACCTTTGAGAATCTCGGGTTTGGCATTTGGGCCTGGCAATCGAGAGTTCAATAGAACTGCGCGATGACCAGGCTGTAAAGCCTGACGAGGCGCCGATACCCCATACGAAGCTCGAGCTAATTTGATTTTTGGAGAATAGACATGTCCCGAGTCTGCCAAGTTACTGGCAAGCGTCCGGTGACCGGTAACAACCGTTCCCACGCACTGAACGCGACTAAACGCCGTTTCCTGCCTAACCTGCACTCTCACCGTTTCTGGGTTGAGAGCGAGAAGCGTTTTGTCACCCTGCGTGTATCTGCTAAAGGTATGCGTATCATCGATAAAAAAGGCATCGAAACAGTTCTGTCTGAACTGCGTGCCCGTGGCGAAAAGTACTAAGTACTAAGAGGAAATAAATCATGGCTAAAGGTATTCGTGAGAAAATCAAGCTGGTTTCTTCTGCTGGTACTGGTCACTTCTATACCACTACGAAGAACAAACGTACTAAGCCGGAAAAACTGGAACTGAAAAAATTCGATCCAGTTGTCCGTCAGCACGTGATCTACAAAGAAGCGAAAATCAAATAATTCTCGCTTTGATGTAACAAAAACCTCGCTTCGGCGGGGTTTTTTGTTTTCTGGCCGTCCCCATATTAATGAGACCTGCCACACAGCCGGAGACGTTATGCCTGAATTACCCGAAGTTGAAACCAGCCGCCGGGGTATTGAACCCCATTTAGTTGGCGCTACTATCCTGCACGCCCATATCCGTAACGGTCGTCTGCGCTGGCCGGTTTCAGACGAAATTTATCGTCTGAGCGATACACCCGTCCTTAGCGTTCAGCGTCGTGCTAAATATCTACTGCTGGAGCTGCCTGACGGCTGGATAATTATTCACCTGGGGATGTCGGGAAGCTTGCGGATACTGTCGGAAGCGCTGCCGGCGGAAAAGCACGACCATGTCGATTTGGTGATGAGCAATGGCAAAATTCTACGTTATACCGATCCTCGCCGCTTTGGCGCCTGGTTATGGACCAAAGAGCTGGAGGGGCATAACGTACTGGCGCATCTGGGACCGGAGCCGCTAAGCGATGAGTTTAATGGCGAATATTTGCAGCAGAAATGCGCGAAGAAGAAGACGGCGATTAAACCCTGGCTGATGGATAACAAGCTGGTGGTCGGCGTGGGGAATATCTACGCCAGCGAGTCGCTGTTTGCCGCTGGTATTCACCCTGACCGCCTGGCGTCGTCACTCTCGACAGAGGAGTGCGACCTGCTGGCGCGGGTGATTAAAGCCGTTTTGCTGCGCTCTATTGAACAAGGCGGGACAACGCTGAAGGATTTTCTGCAAAGCGATGGGAAACCGGGCTATTTTGCCCAGGAGTTGCAGGTGTATGGGCGCAAAGGCGAGCCGTGTCGGGTATGCGGTACGCCGATAGTCGCAACGAAACACGCACAGCGTGCGACGTTCTATTGCCGTCACTGTCAGAAGTAAAATGCCAGGCCCGGCAAGGAAGGAAACTTATTTCAACTTATCCATTAGCGCCTGATGCACATTGTCCGGCAGAAAGTGGGTCACATCGCCCTGATGGCGCGCCACTTCTTTGACCAGCGACGATGAAATAAACGACCACTCTTTGGACGGCATCAGGAAAACGCTTTCCAGTTGCGGCATCAGATGGCGATTCATATGCGCCAACTGCATTTCATATTCAAAATCCGCCACCGCGCGCAGACCACGAATCAGGATATTCGCCTGTCTGTCGCGGGCGAAATTGGCCATCAGGTCGCTAAAGCCCACCACCTCTACGTTACCCAGGTGTGCGGTCGCTTTTTGCGCCAGCGCCACACGTTCGTCCAGGGTGAACATGGGTTTCTTGCCGGGGCTGGCGGCGATAGCCAGAATGACATGGTCGAACATCTGCGTTGCGCGCGTCACAATATCGAGATGACCGTTAGTAATCGGATCAAACGTACCTGGATAAATCGCCCGTTTTTGCATGACAGTCCTCAATGCGTTTTCGGTGGCAGATAAGGTTCCAGCAGTTGCAGCAGACGCTGGAGCGCGCCCTGATTTTGATACAGCACTTCAACTGCGTGACGTCCGTAGAAATTACGATAATCAGCGTCGGTCAGTAAAGAGGAAATTTCTTTTGCCAGCGTAGCCGCATCGGTAATCGTGATAAGTCCGCTCGCCTGATCCAGACGGGCGCAAATATCTTTAAAGTTAAAGGTATGCGGACCCATCAGTACCGGAATCGCATGAGCGGCGGCCTCCAGCGGGTTATGACCGCCGCGTTCAACCAGCGAACCACCAACAAAGGCGAGATCGGCAATGCCATAGAGCAACATTAATTCGCCCATGGTATCGCCTACCACGACCTGGGTGCTGGCGGACGGCACTTCGCCCGAAGAGCGAGTGATGTAGCTTAACCCTGCCTGACGCACAAGATTGATAGCATCCGGGAAACGCTCCGGATGGCGGGGCACCAGAATCAGTAATAAATTCGGGAATTGATGTAATAACGCCTGGTGAGCGGCGATAACGATACTCTCTTCGCCATCGTGGGTGCTGGTGGCAATCCAGACCGGACGGTGCGGCGCCCACTGGCGGCGTAGCGTAACGGCTTTAGCCGCCAACTGCGGCGTAACTGAAATATCAAATTTCAGACTGCCGGTGACCGTGACCTGATTGTTCTTCGCGCCCAAGGCCACAAAGCGTTCGCCATCTTCTTCGTTTTGCGCGGCAATCAGGGTGATACGGCGCAGGAGCGTACGGACAAATTTGCCAAGCTTCGCATAACCCGCGGCGGAGCGGGCGGAAAGCCGCGCATTAGCGATAACCAGCGGAATATGACGTTTGTGCAACGCAGCAATCAGATTTGGCCAGAGCTCAGTTTCCATGATCAATACCAGCTTAGGATCAATCTCATTGAGGAAACGATTGAGCGCATCGGGCAAATCATAAGGCAAGTAAACGTGCTGAACATCGTTGCCAAAGGCAGACTGGACGCGCTCCGAGCCGGTCGGCGTCATGGTCGTTACGGTAATAGGCAGATCGGGATAGCGATGACGTAGAGCGCGGACCAATGGGATGGCCGCCAGAGTTTCGCCCACCGAGACGGAATGCAGCATGATTCCGCCTGGTTTCAACGGACGGCGGTAGAATCCGTAGCGTTCACCCCAACGTTTACGATAGGCCGGCGCTTTACGTCCACGCACCCAAAGCCGTATCCAGATCAGAGGCTGAATAAGGTAGAGAAGAGCGGTGTAAAGCAATTCGAGCATAGTAAATAGCTGACTTATGGATGTGCTGGGGATTCTATGTATTTAGCCTGGGCTTTACCATTACTTTTCCCATTTTTGCGCCAAATTGGCTCAGAAGCGAGGATTCCAGGCGCTGAACCCCATTATTTTTGCATTTTTACGCAATCCATTGAAATTTGCCGCCCTTGTCGCCCCAGACAATGGGAATGACCATTCACAAGAGAGGGATAAATTAATATCTCTTTGAATTTATGATTAAAAAAATGATTGTGTATAAAAATTATTCGTATCGGATTGCTGCGAAAGAAGTGTTACACTAGCGCATCTAAAATGAGTGCGGTATTAGCCATCGGGTTGCTGTGAAGCCTGGGGCGGTAGCGTGCTTTTTTCTGCTTATTTATCCGGACAATTTCAACCAAAGAGTCGCTTGTGGAAAAGCCATTTCGAAGAATTCTGATTATAAAAATGCGTTTTCATGGAGACATGTTACTTACCACCCCTGTCATCAGTACGCTGAAGCAGAATTATCCCGATGCAAAAATCGATGTGCTTCTTTACCAGAACACCATACCGATATTGTCGGAAAATCCGGAGATTAATGCACTCTACGGCATCAGTAACAAAGGCGCAGGAACAAAAGAGAAGATTAAAAACGCGCTATCGCTAATCAAAAAATTGCGTGCTAACTCGTATGATCTGGTCGTCAACCTCACCGATCAGTGGAGCGTGGCGCTTATTGTGCGTTTTTTAAACGCAAAAATAAAAATCTCGCAGGATTTCGGTAATCGTCAGTCTGCTTTATGGAAAAAGAGCTTTACGCATTTAGTACCTTATGCGGGAGAATATGCTGTTGAGCGCACATTATCCGCGCTAAAGCCGTTAGCGCTAAAAAAGTATGTCACGGAAACCACCATGAGCTATCGCCCGGAACATTGGGAAAACATGCGACAACAGCTCAAACAACTTGGTGTGACCCGACAATATGTTGTTATTCAGCCTACGGCACGGCAGTTATTTAAGTGCTGGGATAATGATAAATTCTCTCAGGTTATTGATGCCGTGCAGCGCCGCGGTTATCAAGTTGTACTGACGTCAGGCCCGGCCGCAGACGAGATGGCCTGCGTGGATGCTATTGCACGCGGCTGTGAAACAAAACCGGTTACTGGTCTGGCGGGTAAAACTCGCTTTCCTGAATTGGGCGCATTGATTGACCATGCGGATCTCTTTATCGGCGTTGATTCGGCCCCCGGTCATATTGCCGCAGCAGTCAAAACGCCGGTCATTTGTCTTTTTGGCGCGACGGATCATGTGTTCTGGCGTCCCTGGACCGACGACATCATTCAGTTTTGGGCAGGAAATTATCAGCCGATGCCTGAACGGCATGAGCTTGATCGTAATAAAAAATACCTTTCCGTGATTCCGGCTGAAGATGTTATCGCCGCGACGGAAAAAATGCTGCCGCATGAGGCACGCACCATAGATTTGGACAGCCTGCTATGAGAGTTGCCTTTTGCTTATATAAATATTTTCCTTTTGGCGGTCTGCAGCGTGATTTTATGCGTATTGCTCAAACCGTGGCGGCGCGAGGTCATCAGGTTCGTGTTTATACTCAGTCATGGGAAGGGGAATGCCCGGATAACTTTGAATTAATCCGCGTGCCGGTTAAATCCCGGACGAACCACGGTCGTAACGCAGAATATTATGCCTGGGTGCAACACCATTTGCGCGACCATCCTGTCGATCGGGTGGTTGGGTTCAATAAGATGCCAGGCCTTGATGTGTATTACGCCGCAGACGTGTGTTACGCCGAAAAAGTCGCACAGGAAAAAGGATTTTTCTATCGCCTGACATCACGCTATCGGCATTATGCTGCTTTTGAACGCGCCACGTTTGAACACGGCAAGCAGACGCAACTATTAATGCTGACGAATAAGCAGATTGCTGACTTCCAAAAACATTATCAGACTGAGGCGGAGCGTTTTCATATTCTTCCTCCGGGGATTTACCCGGATAGAAAATATAGCCAACAGATCCCGAACAGTCGTCAAATTTATCGTCAGAAAAATGGTATCTCAGAACAGCAAAAATTACTGTTGCAAGTAGGGTCTGACTTTACCCGTAAAGGTGTGGATCGCTCTATTGAAGCGCTGGCATCGCTACCCGAATCTTTACGGCAAAATACGGTGCTCTATGTTGTCGGGCAGGATAAGCCGAAGAAGTTTGCAGCACTGGCTGAAAGAAGCGGCGTCGGCACGAATGTGCATTTTTTCTCCGGACGTAATGATATTGCGGAGTTAATGGCGGCAGCCGACCTTTTACTGCATCCAGCCTATCAGGAAGCTGCTGGTATTGTTTTGCTGGAAGCCATTACTGCTGGTTTGCCGGTGCTGACAACCGCGGTATGCGGTTATGCACATTATATTGTGGATGCAAACTGTGGCGAAGCGATGACGGAACCTTTCCGCCAGGATGCGCTAAATGAGGTTTTACTCAGAGCGCTGACACAGCCTTCCTTACGCAGCGCCTGGGCTGAAAATGCGCGGTATTATGCTGATACCCAGGATTTATACAGCTTACCGGAGAAGGCCGCAGATATTATCACAGGTGATTTAGATGGTTGAGCTGAAAGCGCCGTTAACCACACTATGGCGCGGTAAAGATGCTTTTGAGGAAGTGAAAACGTTACAGGGCGAAGTGTTCAGAGAACTGGAGACGCGTCGAACATTGCGGTTTGAGCTGGACGGCAAAAGCTACTTCCTGAAGTGGCATAAAGGCACTTCGCTGAAAGAAATTGTGAAGAACCTGATTTCGTTACGTATGCCTGTTCTGGGCGCTGACAGAGAATGGCACGCCATTCATCGTCTACATGAGCTGGGCGTTGATACGATGCACGGCGTTGGTTTTGGTGAAAAAGGCGTAAACCCGCTAACCAGAACATCATTTATTATCACCGAAGATTTAACGCCTACCATTAGCCTTGAAGACTACTGTGTTGACTGGGCTGTTAATCCACCGGACGCGCAGGTGAAGTGGATGATTATTAAGCGTGTTGCGACTATGGTACGTAAAATGCACGCCGGGGGAATTAACCATCGCGACTGTTATATTTGCCACTTTCTTCTGCATTTACCTTTCACTGGTCGCGAAGAGGATTTAAAAATCTCCGTAATCGACCTGCATCGCGCGCAGATACGTCAGCACGTTCCCCTTCGCTGGCGTGACAAAGATTTAATTGGGCTTTATTTTTCTTCAATGAATATTGGCCTGACTCAGCGAGATATATTCCGGTTTATGCGTGAGTATTTCTCTCTCCCCCTGCGAGAGATTTTGCAAAAAGAATCGGGGTTGATTCATCAGGCGGATGTTAAAGCCGCTCGAATTAAAGAAAGAACAATAAGAAAAAATCTTTAATATAAATTTTGTATTTATAAATAGCATAGAGGCTGTATGTTCCTTTTCATATGCATGACTAACTTACAATTGCTCATTGCGCGGTCAATTATAGAAAAAGAGCAGTTGAAGAGTGTTGATGTTTTATTTATTGGCGATGTGCATAACGTAAAAAATCAGTACTATTTAAAAAAAATCCAACCGTTATGTCGGCACTCAAGCATAGTCTCTCAGGTTTCAAAATTTTCGGCATTTAAAACAATTCATAGAACACGGTATGCTAAAAAAATCATGGAATCATATGCCAGAGAATATCATACCGTTTTCTTTGCGAATTTTCATGTCCCGCTTATACACCATATTTTATCGTGTATCTCTTTTTCTGAAATAAAAACCTTTGATGACGGTACAAATAATATTAATCAGCAAAGTATAATGTATAAAAATAAGAATATAAGCGCAATATCAAAGTTAATACGAAAGCTGATGGGGCGTAAATATCATAAAGATGAAATATTAAAGTTAGACGCAAAGCATTACACTCTATTCCCTGATAGAACTAACATAATTAAAAACACCGAGGGAATTATATTGGTACACCACAACGCTCTTCCTGATACGAATAATGGCTTTAAAAAAATATTATTGGGCACTGTATATACTGATGCGTTAAAAAATAAAGAGGATGAGAGTGTTTTTCTTCAGCATCTTCAGATGTTTATCAAGAAAGAAGCGGTTGATATATATATACCACACCCTCGATATGACTCTCATCAGTTTAATGATGTATTGAATGTTAAGTCTGAGTTGATAGCTGAGGACATTATTTTAGAATATCTTGATAAAGGGATGTTATTAGAGATATATGGATTTAATAGCACGGTTCAGTATAACCTAAATAATATCTCAGCTATCAAAAACTATAAAATAACCAGTCCTTTTCTAAAAGATAGCTTTAATCATGGGCTGGGCTTCGATTTTAATCAGGTCTCAGTATAAATATAGTGTTGATCGGGTTTGTTCTTACAGTATTTTAAAAGTGAAGGAAACCGAATAACATGAGTGACAGTAAATGGTGACTTCATTGAAAATAGCGTTTATTGGCGAAGCGGTATCTGGCTTCGGAGGGATGGAAACCGTTATTAGCAACGTTATCCATACGTTTGAAAATAGCTCTCCGAAAATCAACTGTGAAATGTTTTTCTTTTGTCGTAATGACAAAATGGATAAAGCATGGCTAAAAGAGATTAAATATGCGCAATCATTCTCAAATATAAAATTAAGTTTTCTTCGTCGAGCTAAGCATGTTTATAATTTTAGTCAGTGGCTGAAAGAAACGTCACCGGATATTGTGATATGTATTGATGTTATCTCATGTCTTTATGCCAATAAAGCACGTAAGAAAAGTGGTAAACAATTTACTATTTTCTCGTGGCCGCATTTTTCGCTCGACCATAAAAAACATGCAGAATGTATAACGTACGCGGATTATCATCTGGCCATCAGTAGTGGTATTAAAGAACAGATGATGGCACGGGGGATCTCAGAGCAAGATATTAGCGTCGTTTACAATCCTGTCTCTATTAAAACAATCATTGTGCCGCCGCCTGAGCGCGATAAACCCGCTGTATTTCTCTATGTAGGGCGTCTTAAATTTGAAGGGCAGAAAAGAGTTAAAGATTTATTTGATGGCTTAGCTCGTACGACAGGGGAATGGCAGCTACATATTATTGGTGATGGCTCAGATTTTGAAAAGTGCCAGGCCTATAGCCGGGAGCTTGGTATTGAGCAGCGTGTGATCTGGTATGGTTGGCAAAGCGCGCCGTGGCAAGTCGTACAGCAAAAAATAAAAAATGTTACCGCGTTACTACTTACCTCTGCATTTGAGGGATTTCCTATGACTCTGCTGGAAGCAATGTCATATGGAATTCCATGTATTAGTTCTGATTGTATGTCTGGTCCGCGCGATATGATTAAACCCGGTTTGAATGGTGAGCTTTACACTCCGGGTGCTATAGATGATTTTGTAGGACACCTTAATCGAGTCATTTCCGGTGAAGTAAAATATCAGCATGATATTATTCCCGGCACGATTGAGCGATTTTACGATGTGCTATATTTTAAAAATTTTAATAATGCGATATTCTCGAAATTACAAAAGTGATCACTATGAGCAGAAAATATTTTGAAGAAGAAGTCATTCAACAGACTTTAGATTATAACTATGCACAACATAGTGATGCTAATAAATTTAATATAGCTTATGGGATTGATAAAAACTTTCTTTTTGGCTGTGGTGTCTCTATTGCATCGGTTCTCATTGCTAACCGTGAGAAGGCGTTAGCTTTCCATGTTTTTACCGATTTCTTTGGCCCTGAAGATCAGCAGCGATTTGATGCATTAGCAAAACAGTACGCTACGCAGATTGTTGTTTATCTCATTGACTGTGAGCGATTAAAATCGCTACCCAGTACCAAAAACTGGACCTATGCAACATACTTTAGATTCATTATTGCCGACTATTTTTCAGATAAAACAGATAGAGTGCTTTATCTGGATGCAGATATTGCATGTAAGGGAAGTATTCAGGAACTTATTGATCTTAATTTTGCTGAAAATGAGATTGCGGCGGTTGTTGCTGAAGGCGAGTTGGAGTGGTGGACTAAGCGCTCGGTTAGCCTGGCAACGCCTGGGCTGGTTTCTGGCTATTTTAATGCCGGTTTTATTTTAATTAACATACCTCTTTGGACCGCAGAAAATATCTCTAAGAAAGCGATTGAAATGCTAAAAGATCCGGAGGTAGTACAGCGCATAACGCACCTTGATCAGGATGTATTAAATATATTGTTAGTGAATAAAGCGCGTTTTGTTGATAAAAAATTTAATACGCAATTTAGTCTTAACTATGAATTAAAAGATTCAGTTATTAATCCAGTTGATGCTGAGACTGTATTTGTTCATTATATCGGACCAACGAAGCCCTGGCATAGTTGGGGGGCTTACCCCGTGTCACAATATTTTTTACGGGCTAAGAGCAACTCACCATGGTCTCATTGTGCACTTTTAAATCCAGTCACTAGCCATCAGTTACGTTATGCGGCAAAGCATATGTTTAATCAGAAGCATTATACTTCGGGTATAAATTATTATATAGCCTACTTTAAACGTAAACTTCTTGAATAAAACCCATAGGTGATGTAATGGATTCATTTCCTGAGATAGAAATAGCTGAATATAAAGTTTTTGATGAAAGTAATAATAATAATGATGATAACGTATTAAACATTTCTTATGGCGTTGATGAAAACTATCTTGATGGTGTGGGGGTGTCAATTGCTTCAGTTGTACTAAACAATAATATCCCGCTCGCTTTTCACATTATTTGTGATTCATACTCTCCGTGTTTTGTAAAATATATAGAGCGTTTAGCCGTACAGCATCACGTAAAAATTTCTCTTTATCTTATTAAAGTAGAAAGCCTTGAGGTATTGCCTCAAACTAAAGTATGGTCGAGAGCAATGTATTTTCGTTTATTTGCTTTCGATTATCTCAGCAAGAAGGTAAACACCTTACTTTATTTGGATGCCGATGTTGTATGCAAAGGATCTTTGCAAGATCTTCTACAGCTTGATTTGACAGAGAAGATTGCTGCGGTCGTAAAAGATGTTGATTCCATCCAGAATAAGGTAAATGAGAGATTAAGCGCTTTTAATTTACAAGGTGGTTATTTTAACTCCGGCGTGGTTTTTGTTAACCTGAAATTATGGAAAGAGAATGCCTTAACCAAAAAGGCATTTTTACTTTTGGCAGGTAAAGAGGCTGACTCTTTTAAATATCCCGATCAGGATGTTTTGAATATTCTCCTACAGGATAAAGTCATTTTTCTACCGCGACCGTATAATACCATTTATACTATTAAAAGTGAGTTGAAAGATAAGTCACATAAAAAATATAGCAATATAATTAATGATAATACTATTTTAATTCATTATACGGGCGCTACAAAACCATGGCATGCCTGGGCAAATTATCCTTCAGTTATCTATTATAAAAATGCACGACTGAACTCGCCCTGGAAAGATTTTCCCGCAAAAGATGCGCGTACCATAGTTGAATTTAAGAAGCGATATAAACATCTTCTCGTGCAAGGTCATTACTTTAAAGGCCTTCTGGCTGGAAGCGCATATCTTTATCGTAAACTTTTCCACAAATAATTCTCTTCCCTAAATCTCCATTATGATTATTGAAAAAAAGGTTAAAAACTATACCGTCTTTGTCAAAAAAGACGGTGAAAAATACATTGAGATATTCAAAGATTTTCTATCTTATAATCATCAGGTTATTAAAGTTTTCCGTAATATAGAAGATACAAAAGTTGTATTGATTAATACAGACTACGGAAAATATATTCTCAAAGTATTTAGTCCAAAAGTAAAAAATACTGAACGATTTTTCAAATCGTTAGTAAAAGGAGATTACTACGAAAAGCTTTTTCATCAGACAGATCGTGTGCGGCGTGAAGGGTTTGCGGCGCTTAATGATTTTTACCTGCTGGCGGAAATTAAAACATTACGCTATGTAAAAACATACGTGATGATAATTGAGTATATTGAAGGTATTGAACTTGTTGATATGCCAGAAATTTCTGACGAGGTGAGAGGAAAAATCAAACAGTCGATATATTCTCTGCATCAGCATGGTATGGTTTCGGGCGATCCCCATAAAGGTAACTTTATCCTGCAAGGCAATGAGATCAGAATTATC
The DNA here is from genome assembly GCF_015534835.1 of Salmonella sp. SJTUF14076. Taxonomy (NCBI): domain Bacteria; kingdom Pseudomonadati; phylum Pseudomonadota; class Gammaproteobacteria; order Enterobacterales; family Enterobacteriaceae; genus Salmonella; species Salmonella sp. SJTUF14076. Next base: position 132,055 of record NZ_CP064674.1, read on the forward strand.
GATTTGTCCGGAAAAAGACCTTCCAGACAACGAAAAGCAAAGGATCGTATTGATTTAGAAAGACATTATGGTATCAAAAATAATGTGAGAGATATCGGATTTTACTTATTGATTTATAAGAAAAAACTCCGAAATTTCCTTCGTCGTATTAAGGGTAAGGAAAAGCGCTGATCAATGTAGCACGTTTGGTTTAATTTAAGGGGCTGACTGACTTTTATTTGCTGCAGCGTTATGACATACTTGAGAGAATTTGAGATGTAATATTAGTTATTGAATATAACATTTATTTATAGGTTGCATGATAAACATACGAGTTTTTTATGGGCAGCGTTAACTTCATAACTCACGCCGATGTTCTGCAACTTATTGCGAAAAGAACGGCTGAAGATTGTATTATTTTTCTTTCTGGTCCTACGTCCAGAAAGACGCCGCTGTCCTTGTTACGAATGAAAGATGTCATTGCAGTCAATGGTTCTGTTCAATATTTGCTAAACAATAACGTCAAGCCATTTTTGTACCTTCTGACGGATGTTCGCTTCCTCCATCGCCGGCGCGAAGATTTTTATAACTTTAGCCGTAACAGTCAGTTTACTATCGTCAATCTTGATGTGTACGAACAGGCTTCAGTGGATGATCAAAAATATATTGAAGAAAACTGTTTAATTATTCGCTCCTTTTATCGCCGAGAAAAAGGGGGCTTTTTAAAGAAAATTAAATTTAATATCCTCAAGCGGGTTCATAAAGCATTACTTATTTCAGTTCCTCTTTCGAAAAGAGGGCGACTGGCTGGATTTTGCAAGGATATCAGCATCGGGTATTGCTCTTGCCATACTATTGCTTATACCGCTATTCAGGTTGCCTATTCCCTCAAGTATGGCCGTATTATATGTTCTGGGCTTGACTTAACAGGGAGTTGCCCACGTTTCTATGACGAATCTACCAGCCCTATGCCATCTGAACTTAGTAAAGACCTGTTTAAAATACTGCCATTTTTTACTTTTATGAGAAAAAATGTGAGTGATTTAAATATCTTTAATTTATCAGATGATACTGCAATTCATTACGATATTATTCCATATATTACAGCCTCGGAACTTGAGGATGAAATATATTACGATAAAATTGTCTAGATACTAGATAAATCATTATTTTGCGTTGCTTCGGCACGCATTTCTTTTTGTATAACATTTCTTTTTCTATAAAGTTAACTATTCTGGATTATAGCTATTATGATTAAAAAAATCATATTTACTGTTACTCCTATATTTTCAATTCCTCCTCGTGGCGCGGCTGCGGTAGAAACCTGGATTTACCAGGTTGCAAAACGATTATCAATACCGAATGCTATTGCTTGTATAAAGAATGCCGGCTATCCTGAATATAATAAAATAAACGATAACTGTGATATTCATTACATTGGGTTTAGTAAAGTTTATAAGCGTCTTTTTCAGAAATGGACTCGTCTCGACCCACTACCCTATTCCCAGCGCATCCTTAATATTAGAGATAAAGTGACTACCCAGGAAGATAGCGTCATTGTTATTCATAATAGTATGAAACTGTATCGGCAGATCAGAGAGCGCAATCCGAAAGCAAAACTGGTTATGCACATGCATAACGCATTTGAACCAGAACTTCCTGATAAGGATGCAAAAATTATCGTGCCCAGTCAGTTTCTTAAAGCGTTTTATGAAGAAAGATTGCCCGCCGCTGCTGTTAGTATTGTGCCTAATGGTTTTTGTGCTGAGACTTATAAAAGAAACCCACAAGATAATCTTCGTCAGCAATTAAATATTGCAGAAGATGCCACTGTTCTCTTATATGCCGGGAGAATTTCGCCTGATAAAGGCATCCTGTTGCTTTTGCAGGCGTTCAAACAATTACGTACCTTAAGAAGTAATATTAAACTTGTCGTTGTTGGCGACCCTTATGCAAGCCGCAAGGGTGAAAAAGCAGAGTATCAAAAGAAAGTACTGGACGCTGCAAAAGAGATTGGAACTGATTGTATTATGGCTGGGGGGCAATCTCCTGACCAGATGCATAACTTCTATCATATAGCCGATCTGGTTATCGTGCCATCTCAGGTTGAAGAAGCATTTTGCATGGTGGCTGTAGAAGCGATGGCAGCAGGAAAAGCGGTTCTTGCCAGCAAAAAAGGGGGGATTAGCGAATTTGTGTTAGATGGCATAACGGGCTATCACCTCGCAGAACCTATGTCGAGCGACAGTATAATTAATGATATTAACCGTGCGCTTGCTGATAAGGAACGCCACCAGATTGCCGAAAAAGCAAAATCCCTGGTGTTTTCAAAATACAGTTGGGAAAATGTAGCGCAGCGTTTCGAGGAACAAATGAAAAACTGGTTTGATAAGTGATTGAGTCCTGATGATGGAAAACGCGCTGATACCGTAATAAGTATCAGCGCGTTTTTTTATCTATTTCTTAGCGCCAGCAGAAAACCGGTAATGATACCAATTTGAGCAATATCGACCTGTTCAAAATTGCCACGAACGATATAAAAACCGACGAAAGATAAAAATAGCAAGAGATGAGCATTGTAGGGGCTTATCTCTACTTTCCTGAAGGTAGAGCTGGCTGTTTCCCTGATGATAGCGCCATATAAATAGACCAGGCTCGCCAGACCCAATATGCCTGCACTAAACCAGATGTACAGAATGGTATTATGCGGACCGATAGATTCTTTAAAGGTCCACGTTGGATAATCGACAACGCGTTTATTATAAACACCATCATACACATCATTACCATAGCCGTAGCCCTTGATCGGGTTTTCCTGAATCAGTATCCACGCGGTGCCCTGGGTTCCGTTAGTATAACGATATGAGCTATCTGTCTGCTGTAATTTATACAGTAAATGTTCTGGGTCTGGTTTGTTATTATGTTGAGTGATAACCAAAGCGCCGATAATGGCTAATAAAATGGCACCAACTCCTATTAACTTCCATTGGCGGTTCAGTATTGCCCACAGAACACCTACTATAAGCACCGCCAACCATGCCCCTCGCGATAGGGTTCCCAGGATAAAGAAAAGGTAGATGGCGCTAAGCACCAAAAAAACCAACTTAATTGAATTTTTTCTAAACAACCAAATATTCAATAATGCTGGAAATAAGAAAACCATGGAATCGGACATATGTCGATGCGCATAGCTTATGAATGGCATAATCCCTTTATTATAGTCCTCGATATACAGAATACTCTCTGCAAGGCAGCGAAGTCCTAAACTTGTTAAAAAGGAGAAAAGTACTATTTTCGCAACCGTTTCTTTTGTTTCATCTTTTAATAGTACGGGAATTAATAAAGTATATAATAAGAAACCCTCCAGTACCGTATTTTCAAATTCCTTGAAACTTTCTTTCATATCTGGCGATATGAGTATGGAATAAACAAGGATTAATGATAATACTGCTACGCTATAAAATACGCTATTTTTGAAAAGAGGGGGGAAACTTTTCGGTGAGCGTGAGACCTGATAAATCGCGGTGATAACCATAAGTATGATTATCAAATGTTTATAACGCGTAATACCATCCAGAAAATACGTGGCAACAAAAAGAAAAACCAGCGCTTTATTCCAGATCGGCTTCCATTTCTCTTTATTTAACGTTAATGATGTGGTTAGCATCTTTTCTCCACAATAGGTTTGGGATGAGACAGAGTCTCTTTAATGAATCTTTCCAAATACGCTTGTGGCATCTAAATTCGCCAGGTTTTGTTCTGGTGAGCAGCATGCCATTTGGTTCTTCCCATAACCTCCAATTAACCCAGGGTCCGTTGGGCCATATAGCGTAATATTCGGTCTGTCGAGCGCGGCGGTGAGATGGCTCAGGCCGGTATCAACCGATACGACAAATTTTGCGCCAGCCAGCACTCTGGCGACCTCCTCCAGGCTCATGCGCGGTAACACATCCACATAGTCAAAGCCTTCGGCCAGTCGTTTAGCCCGGGCCTCCTCATGAGGCGCGCCCCAGGGAAGTTTTATCCGTAATCCGGTGTTGCCCACCATACCGATAAGCTCGCGCCAGTTTGCTTCCGGCCAGTGTTTATCATCGCGGGTTGTGGCATGTAAAAATACCGCATATGGATCGCTAACCGCCTGCTGGCAATGCAGAAAATGTTTTGCGATGGCATAATCGCCCTGCGACTGCGGTTTATCGTATCCCAGGCTTTTGGCGAACAGCTCGCGCGTCCGTTCAACCGCATGTTGTTGCTTTGCGATATGGTGTTTACGGTTATAAAACAGGCTGGCCAGCGGTTCGCGGGCGGTACTCCAGTCCATACCGTGCTTTATCCCATGCGCCAGACGCGTCACCAGCGCCGCGCTTTTTACCAGCCCCTGCGCATCAATCACAGCGTCGTATTGGTATGCGCATACCGCCCGATGAAAGGCTATGCGTTCCGCTTTAATGGGCGCGGAAAACCAGGCCTTGCGCCAACGGCGAATAGCGACGGGAATCACGCGATCGACAGCACTGTGCCAGGACGGAATTTGCGCAAACCCTTCTTCGACAACCCAATCAAATTGAATCCCCGGAATCGCCTGTTGCGCGTCGGTAAGCGCAGGCAGGGTATGTAATACGTCGCCCATCGATGATGTTTTAACGATCAAAACCCGCATTAAACGCCCTCTTCCGACAACAGCGAATGAAGCTCTTCCAGAACCCGCTGCGGCGTGATATCGATCAGGCTCTGGTGATAGCCTTGCGCCGTATCGCCTTTACGCACTTTGTGATAACCCGTAATGAGACGAATCACCCGGGCCTTATGAGACAGCGGCGGCGTGAAATCCGGGCTACTTGGGCCATACAAGGCGACCAGCGGGCGGTCGAGCGCCGCCGCGACGTGCATCAGCCCGGAATCGTTAGTAACGATGGCTTTACAGGCGGCTATCAGAATGACGGCCTGTTCCAGCTGGGTTTCCCCCGCCAGGTTGCGACACCATGCCTGCTGCTCGCTATTCAGCGCCGCCAGGATCTCATTTCCGGCTTCATGGTCTTTTGCCGAGCCAAACAGTACGACCTGATACCCTTCGTTAATGAGCTGCTTTGCCAGTTCGGCGTAGTGATAGTGCGGCCAACGTTTTGCCGGGCCAAATTCCGCGCCGGGGCAAAAGCCGATCAGAGGACGTTCAGAAGATAGTGAAAAGTCGCTGCACATCAGCGACTTTTCACCCTCGCTAACCTGGAGCTGCGGCCAGAGTAGCGGCTGCGGCAGATCTTTCGCCGTGCGCATCACGCCCTTGTCATAAGCCAGCGCCACGTAGCGCTCCACCATCAGCGGCCAAGCGTCCTTATCAAGGACGCGCGCATCGTTCAGCAGGCCATAGCGCATTTCGCCGCGCCAGCCGGTACGGTGCGGGATATTGGCAAAGAAAGGAATCAGCGCCGATTTAAACGAATTTGGCAACACCCAGGCGCGATCGTAGCGCTTCTCTCGCAGGCTATGGCCCAATCTGCGGCGCTCGCCGATTTCCAGCGCGCCGTGGCCCAACGGCATGGGTATCGCCTCGTTAACTTCCGGCATACGCGATAACAACGGACGACACCAGGCTGGCGCCATCACGTCGATTATCGCCTGGGGATAGCGCGCTTTAAGCGTGCGATAGAGACTTTGCGACATCATCATGTCGCCCACCCAGGACGGGCCAATGACCAAAATTTTCATACTTACGCGTCGCGGTTCAGCCAGGCCATATACTCCGTGACGCCTTCGGCGACGGTCTTAAAGGGTTTGTCGTAGCCCGCGTTGCGCAGATTGGTTAAATCCGCCTGCGTAAACGCCTGATAGCGACCTTTCAGCTTATCCGGGAACGGAATGTATTCAATGCTGCCTTTTTTATGGTATGCCAGCGTCGCGTCGGCGACGGCCTGGAAAGATTCCGCACGGCCTGTGCCCAGGTTAAAGATGCCGGACTTGCCGCTTTCCAGGAACCACAGGTTAACGGCGGCCACATCGCCCACGTAAACGAAGTCGCGCTTGAAGTTTTCGCTGCCTTCAAACAGTTTCGGGCTTTCGCCGTTGTTTAACTGTGTATTCAGATGAAATGCCACGCTTGCCATGCTGCCTTTATGGCCTTCACGTGGTCCATAGACGTTGAAATAGCGGAAACCGACAATCTGCGAGTTCGCTTCTGGCAGGATCTGGCGCACGTATTCATCAAACAGGAATTTAGAATAGCCGTAAACGTTAAGCGGTTTTTCGTATTCGCGCGATTCGATGAAGTCAGACGTGCGACCGCCATAGGTGGCGGCAGAAGAGGCGTAGAGGAACGGGATTTCGCGCTCAAGACAATAGTGCAGCAGCTCTTTGGAGTATTGATAGTTATTATCCATCATATACTTGCCGTCCCACTCGGTGGTGGAAGAGCAGGCGCCTTCATGGAAAATAGCTTCGATATCGCCGAGCTCTTCTCCGGACATAATCTGGATCAGGAAATCTTCCTTATCCATATAGTCAGCAATGTTCAGATCCACCAGGTTTACAAACTTGGTGCCGTCTTTCAGGTTATCCACCACCAGAATATCGGTGATACCTTTATCATTCAGGGCTTTAACGATATTGCTGCCGATAAAGCCCGCGCCGCCGGTAACGATGATCATAACTGTAACCTTTGAATTATGGTGTCAGAGACTGTCTCAGACATGAATGCTCTTATCATAACACTATTCATCCATTCACTGATAACCCGTGAGGATACGCGTGATTTATGCTGCATTTTAAAGAAGTGATGACGCGTCATCTCGTATCAACGTATCGCTTTGGGTAATATGTGCTGAAATTTGCCCAGTCTGGAGAATCGCAATGCGTGGGGATTTTTACAAACAGTTAACCAACGATCTGGAAACAGCCCGAGCGGAAGGATTGTTTAAAGAAGAGCGCATTATTACGTCTGCGCAGCAGGCGGATATCACCGTGGCGGATGGAAGCCACGTTATTAACTTTTGCGCCAATAACTATCTCGGGCTGGCTAATCACCCTGAGCTGATTAATGCCGCAAAAGCGGGCATGGACAGCCACGGTTTCGGTATGGCGTCCGTGCGTTTTATCTGCGGCACCCAGGACAGCCACAAAGCGCTGGAGCAAAAGCTGGCAAGCTTCCTCGGCATGGAAGATGCGATTCTGTATTCCTCCTGTTTCGACGCTAACGGCGGCTTGTTTGAGACGTTGCTGGGCGCGGAAGACGCTATTATTTCCGACGCGCTGAACCACGCGTCTATCATTGATGGCGTGCGTTTGTGTAAAGCGAAGCGCTATCGCTATGCCAACAACGATATGGTAGAGCTGGAAGCGCGGCTGAAAGAGGCGCGTGAAGCCGGTGCGCGTCATGTCCTGATCGCCACCGACGGGGTGTTCTCAATGGATGGCGTCATCGCCAATCTGAAAGGCGTCTGTGATCTGGCCGATAAATACGATGCGCTGGTGATGGTTGATGATTCTCACGCGGTAGGCTTTGTCGGCGAAAACGGTCGTGGTTCCCATGAATACTGCGACGTAATGGGCCGCGTAGATATTATTACCGGTACGCTGGGCAAAGCGTTAGGCGGCGCATCCGGCGGCTATACCGCGGCGCGTAAAGAGGTCGTTGAGTGGTTGCGTCAGCGTTCCCGCCCATATCTGTTCTCCAACTCCCTGGCGCCGGCGATCGTGGCGGCTTCTATTAAAGTGTTAGAGATGGTGGAAGCGGGCGCAGAACTGCGCGATCGCTTGTGGGCGAACGCCCGGCAGTTCCGTGAGCAGATGTCTGCCGCGGGATTTACGCTGGCAGGCGCGGATCACGCCATCATCCCGGTAATGCTGGGAGATGCGGTTGTCGCGCAGAAATTTGCCCGCGAACTGCAAAAAGAGGGCATTTACGTTACCGGTTTCTTCTATCCGGTCGTACCAAAAGGTCAGGCGCGTATTCGTACCCAGATGTCTGCGGCGCATACGCCTGAGCTAATTACGCGTGCGGTAGACGCGTTCACGCGTATTGGTAAACAACTGGGCGTGATTGCCTGAGGATGTAAGATGAAAGCGTTATCCAAACTGAAAGCGGAAGAGGGCATCTGGATGACCGACGTTCCGGAACCGGAAGTCGGCCATAACGATTTGCTGATTAAAATCCGTAAAACAGCCATCTGCGGCACTGACGTTCACATCTATAACTGGGATGACTGGTCGCAAAAAACCATCCCGGTTCCGATGGTCGTGGGGCATGAATATGTCGGCGAAGTGGTCGGCATCGGTCAGGAAGTGAAAGGCTTTAAAATCGGCGATCGCGTCTCCGGCGAAGGTCACATCACCTGTGGTCATTGTCGCAACTGCCGTGGCGGTCGTACTCACCTGTGCCGCAACACCACCGGCGTAGGCGTTAATCGTCCCGGCTGCTTCGCGGAATACCTGGTCATCCCGGCATTCAATGCGTTTAAAATCCCGGATAACATTTCTGATGATTTAGCCTCTATTTTCGACCCGTTTGGTAATGCGGTGCATACGGCGCTGTCTTTCGATCTGGTCGGCGAAGATGTACTGGTATCGGGGGCGGGGCCAATCGGCGTAATGGCCGCCGCGGTGGCGAAACATGTTGGCGCGCGTCATGTGGTGATTACTGACGTCAATGAATACCGTCTGGAGCTGGCGCGCAAAATGGGCGTCACCCGCGCGGTCAACGTCGCGAAAGAGAGCCTGAACGACGTCATGGCGGAGCTGGGAATGACCGAAGGGTTCGATGTGGGTCTGGAGATGTCCGGCGCGCCGCCGGCGTTTCGTACCATGCTGGACACCATGAATCACGGCGGTCGTATTGCGATGCTGGGGATTCCGCCATCAGATATGTCTATCGACTGGACAAAAGTCATCTTTAAAGGCTTGTTCATTAAAGGTATTTATGGTCGTGAGATGTTCGAAACGTGGTACAAAATGGCGGCGCTGATCCAGTCCGGTCTGGATCTGTCACCGATTATCACCCATCGTTTCTCTATTGATGATTTCCAGAAAGGTTTTGATGCCATGCGTTCAGGCCAGTCAGGAAAAGTTATTCTGAGCTGGGATTAATATGTATGGAGACCCGATAATTTTATCGGGTCTGATATACGTTTCATCGTAAAAGGTTGGTGTCATTCGCCAACCTTTTTTGTTAGGGAAAATCTGGAAAGCCGTAAAGAATTGTCATAGACATCAAGCATTCGTAATTGCGCTTTACTCTTATTTTACTCGCTAACGTCACGCTCTACTCTGGGTTTTGTGCTTGCTTTTTACTGTAAAAATTAATTATGGCGGCTTAATAGTTTCTTAATAGAGCCACAGTATAAAGGCAGGGTAAATTAAGGTTTTTCTGGTAATCGTTATGAAAAATAGTAAAACCAAAGTGAGTATCATTGTCCCGTTATATAATGCGGGAGCGGATTTTAATGCTTGCATGGCGTCGTTAATCGCGCAAACGTGGTCGGCGCTGGAAATTATTATTGTGAATGATGGATCGACGGATCATTCCGTTGAGATAGCAAAACATTACGCAGAACATTACCCGCATGTTCGACTGCTTCATCAGGCCAATGCTGGCGCATCTGTCGCCCGTAATCTTGGCCTGCAAGCAGCGACCGGCGATTACGTCGCCTTTGTCGATGCGGATGACCTGGTCTACCCGAAGATGTATGAAACGCTGATGACTATGGCGCTTAACGATGATCTGGACGTTGCGCAGTGTAATGCGGACTGGTGCGTCCGAAAAACCGGGCACGCCTGGCAATCTATTCCGACCGATCGTCTGCGCTCCACCGGAGTATTAAGTGGACCGGATTGGTTGCGTATGGCGCTGGCCTCTCGGCGCTGGACGCATGTTGTCTGGATGGGCGTTTATCGACGTGCGTTAATTACCGATAACAATATTACTTTCGTTCCCGGACTACATCATCAGGACATATTATGGTCGACGGAAGTTATGTTTAATGCCACGCGCGTACGTTATACCGAACAATCATTATATAAATATTTCCTGCATGATAATTCGGTAAGCCGTTTGCAAAGACAAGGCAATAAAAATCTTAATTATCAGCGGCATTATATTAAAATTACGCGATTATTAGAAAAGCTCAATCGTGATTATGCCCGTCGTATTCCGATTTACCCGGAATTTCGCCAGCAAATTACCTGGGAAGCGTTACGCGTTTGTCATGCGGTACGTAAAGAGCCTGATATTTTGACCCGCCAGCGTATGATTGCCGAAATTTTTACTTCTGGCATGTATAGACGGATGATGGCTAACGTCCGCAGCGCGAAAGCGGCTTATCAGACGCTGATCTGGTCCTTCCGGCTGTGGCAATGGCGCGACAAAACCTTGTCGCACCGTCGTATGGCCCGTAAGGCGCTCAATCTGTCTTAGCGCTCATGTTTTTAGGCGCGGCGATTTTCCCCCAGCCTTGCCACTGGTGCTGAAACCAGACAATCACGGAACTTTGCGTAATGCTCTCGCCGATGACGCTGAAAAAGCGCGTAGCGTAGACCGGTTGCAGCGGTTTTTTCGGCTTGCACATCTTCACGCCGCGGAAGGGATTGCGCGGCGCGTCAATTTTCTGCGGCGTCACACCAGGTCGGGACGTATCTACCTGCGGTTCGTTGAGCAGGCTGCCTGGGCGTACCAGGGTGATATCCGCCGGCAGGCGATAAACCATCTGTTGCAGCACGCGCACCGTTGCGGGATGCGGATGTCCAATCGCGATAGCGGAACCGTTGCGACGGGCCAGTTCGATAGCGCGATTAAACTGACGGCGAATATCCGCCTCGTTTTGCGTATCGTCGAGGAACACTTTGCGCTTGATCACTTTCACACCCGTACCGGATGCCGCGCGCATCGCCTGGCTATTGCCAATCGTCATGCTGTCGAGAAAATAGAGATTGTAATGTTCCAGCGCCTGCATAACTTTTTGCATACCGAACAGGCTGGAAGTCATTGCGCTGCCCATGTGGTTATTAAGCCCGACGGCATACGGCACGTTGTTTACCGCCTCGCGGATAATGCGCTCGATCTCATCGCTGCTCATATCTGGTCGCAGCGTATCCTTCTCCAGCGGCTGTTTGCTTAGCGGCGCCATCGGCAGATGGATTAACACCTCATGCCCGCTATTGTGCGCTTTAGTTGCCATTTCGCGCGCGTGCGGCGCGTTGGGCAGTACGGCGACGGAGATGTTTGGCGGCAGCGCCAGAACCTGGTTTTCCGTATGCGGGCGATAGCCAAAATCATCAATCACGATGGCGAGCTTGCCAGCGAAAACGGGATGTGCAAACGCCAGCAAAGTGGCCAGCGTGAGAATGGAGCGACGAAACTGAGGCAAAACTTATCTTCCCAACCACGGCTGTGGATTGACGGCCTGACCCTGGCGACGAATTTCGAAATAAAGCGAAGGTCTGCCCTGACCGCCGCTACTGCCCACAAGGGCGATAGGTTGTCCGGCGCGCACCTGCGCGCCTACGCTGACCAGCGCGCTCTGATTATAGCCGTAAAGGCTCATATCGCCTTTACCATGCTCCACGACCACCACCAGACCATAGCCTTGCAGCCAGTCCGCCAGAATCACCCTGCCGTCGGCGATGGCTTTGACCTCGGTGCCTTCCGACGCGCCGATCACCATCCCCTTCCAACGTAGCTCACCCTGCAGCCGTTCGCCATAGCGATGCAATATCGGGCCGCGTACCGGCCAGTATGCCTGACCGCGAGGCGCGCCCAGACCGCCGGTGCGGGACATTAGCGAACGCTCGCTTTCCGTCGGCTTATAGGTGCTGCCTTTACGCGAGGCTTCCTGCTGCTTATCGCGTACCGCCTGCGCTTCGCGGGCTTCACGCTCCGCTCGCGCTTTGGCCGCCGCTTCCGCCCGCGCGATACTGTTGCGTAGGCGTGATTCGTTGGCGCGCAGTTCGCTTAACTGTTGCTGGCCTTGCTGAATAGATGACTCCAGTCCGGCAAGCGTTTTCTTACGTTCATTACGCGCCTGTTCCAGCTTCGCCTGCTGAGCGCGCTGTTCATACAGCAACGTTTGTTGTTGGCTTTGCTTCTCTTCCAGCTCGGCTTTTTGCGTGGCGACCTGTTCGCGAGTCTGTTTCAGTTCGGCGATAGTCTCCTGGCGCGCCTGGTTCAGATAGCCGAAGTAGGCCTGCAGGCGTTGCCCACGCTGGCTCTCTTCTCCGCTAAGAATAAGCTGAATGCCGGTGTGTTCGCCCTGGCGGAAAGCGGCGTCCAACTGCGCGGCGAGATTACGCTCCTGGCTGGCTTTTTGCTGCTCCAGTTTGGCAATTGAGGCGTTCATCTCATCAATTTGCGCGTTTAACTGATCCAGAGTGCTTTGCGTTTCGCGCAGCTTACGCGCTGCGGCCGAGATGGCCTCTTCCTGGGCTTTCAGTTGTGCCAGGAGGCTGGCGCGCTGTTGCTGCTGCTGGCGTACGTCGCGTTCTTTCGCGGCGATATCGGCCTGAATAGATTTGAGTTGATCACGGTCATCCGCGTGGGCGGAAAAGGCGCACAACAATACGCCAGCGCTAAGTACGCTGGCGTAGAACAAAGGCCTGACTGAAAACGTTTTTAGTTTCACGGCCTGTTGAATGGTGTTAATCGCCTTTCCCCTCATGGGGAGGGATTATTCCACGATGAACAGCGGCTTACCAGTCATCTCTTGCGGGATTTCCATCCCCATCAGCGACAGCATGGTAGGCGCAATGTCTGAAAGTTTGCCGCCTTCGACCGCCTTCACGTTTTTCTCGCCGACATAAATCAGCGGCACCGGCAGGTTGGTGTGGGCGGTATGCGCCTGACCGGTCGCCGGATCGCGCATCTGCTCCGCGTTGCCGTGGTCCGCGGTAATCAACAGTTGTCCACCAACGGACTCAACCGCTTTTGTTACCTGTTCAATGCAGTTATCCAACGCTTCCACCGCTTTGATGGCGGCTTCCATCACGCCGGTATGACCGACCATATCGCCGTTTGGATAGTTACAAATGATGGTGTCGTACTTACCGCTTTCGATCGCCGCGACCAATTTTTCAGTCAATTCTGCAGAGCTCATTTCCGGTTGCAGGTCATAAGTGGCCACTTTCGGGGAGTTGATCAGAATGCGCTCTTCGCCAGCAAACGGTTCTTCTACGCCGCCGTTAAAGAAAAAGGTTACGTGCGCATATTTTTCCGTTTCGGAAATACGCAGCTGAGTTTTGTCGTTTTTCGCCATCCATTCGCCAAAGGTATTCGCCAGCGACGCTGGTGGGTAGGCAACGGCAGTTTTGATGTCGGCGGCGTATTCGGTCAGCATCACGAAGTTCAGATTAACCACTTTCTTACGCGCAAAGCCGTCGAAATCAGCATTAACGAAAGCGCGGGTAATTTCGCGCGCGCGGTCAGCGCGGAAGTTCATGAAAATCAGCGTGTCGCCGTCTTCCATCGTCGCATCAGCCTGGCCCTCGGCGCGGATAACGGTCGCTTTGACAAACTCATCGTTTTCATCACGAGCGTAAGCGGCCTGCAGGCCAGCCACAGCGGTATCCGCCTGGAATTCGCCCTGGGCCAGGGTCATCAGATCATACGCTTTTTCCACGCGATCCCAACGGTTGTCGCGGTCCATAGCGTAGTAACGACCGACGATAGACGCCACGCGGCCTTTGCCCAGCGCGGCGAATTTGTCTTCGAATTTTTTCAGCGAGGCTTCAGCGCTGCGCGGCGGCGTGTCGCGACCGTCGAGGAAGGCGTGCAGATAGATTTTTTCTGCGCCGCGCTCTGCGGCCAGTTCCACCATCGCCATAATGTGATCTTCGTGGCTGTGGACGCCGCCCGCGGACAGCAGACCCATAATATGAACCGCTTTACCGGCGTTTTTCGCCTGGTCTACCGCATTGGTCAGGACTGAGTTAGCAAAGAAAGTACGTTCTTTAATTTCAACGTCCAGACGCGTCAGGTCCTGATAAACGATGCGGCCTGCGCCCAGGTTCACGTGGCCCACTTCGGAGTTGCCCATCTGGCGGTCAGGCAGACCCACTTCCAGACCGGATGCGTCGATCAGGGTATGCGGACGTTTTGCCCACAGAGCATCCATCACCGGGGTTTTGGCGTTTAAGATAGCGTTATCCTGCTGTTCTTCACGGTAGCCGTAGCCATCCAGAATCACCAGTACCATAGGTTTTTTAGAAACCGACATTGCGACAACCTCATACTCAATAGACAAAATAATTGCGTAATTTTACTACAGCTGAATCGATAAAATAGCCTCAGAAGATCAAAGAAAGGGATCGCGCTGGCGTGAGAAGGCAAGTAATAGCGTGATTTTTTTTCGTAGCGCCCCGCAAAAATGCATTCCAGTGCACGCTCTGGCTGTATTTGCGCCACTGCACAGGTATACTCCTTTCCTGGTTTTTTAATCACTACGTCGGGAGTTGTTACCCCCCATGCAAGAAATTATGCAATTTGTTGGCCGTCATCCCATACTGAGTATCGCCTGGATTGCGTTACTGGTGGCGGTTTTATTTACCACGTTCAAAGGTCTGACTTCAAAAGTTAAGGTGATTACACGCGGCGAAGCCACGCGCCTTATCAACAAAGAGGACGCCGTTGTTGTGGATTTACGTCAACGTGACGATTTCCGTAAAGGCCATATCGCTGGCGCGACCAATTTGCTGCCGAGCGAAATCAAAGCCAACAATGTTGGCGAACTGGAAAAGCACAAAGACAAGCCGATTATCGTGGTCGATGGTTCTGGTATGCAGTGCCAGGAATCCGCTAACGCGCTGACAAAAGCCGGCTTTGAAAAGGTCTTTGTGTTGAAAGAAGGCGTAGCAGGCTGGAGCGGCGAGAATCTGCCTCTGGTGCGCGGTAAGTGATTACCCGTCGTTTTCATGACGCAAGGGGAATGACTTGCCCTTGCGTCGACATGAAATCCATCGGGTAAAAAAACAGGAGCGAAGTCATGGCCAATATTGAAATCTACACCAAAGCAACCTGTCCGTTTTGCCATCGTGCAAAGGCGCTGTTAAACAGCAAGGGCGTGAGTTTCCAGGAAATTGCGATTGACGGCGACGCCGTGAAGCGTGAAGAGATGATCAAACGTAGTGGCCGAACGACGGTTCCGCAAATTTTTATTGATGCACAGCACATTGGCGGTTGTGACGACTTGTATGCGCTGGATGCGCGTGGTGGACTGGATCCGCTGTTGCGTTAAGGCGTACTCAAGTATTTAAGGACAACACTAAAGGGTTTTACACATGTCAGAACAAAATAACACTGAAATGGCTTTCCAGATCCAACGTATCTATACCAAGGATGTTTCTTTCGAAGCGCCAAACGCACCGCATGTTTTCCAGAAAGATTGGCAGCCAGAGGTTAAACTGGATCTTGATACGGCATCTTCCCAACTGGCGGATGACGTTTATGAAGTTGTGCTGCGTGTTACCGTAACGGCTTCCCTGGGGGAAGAAACCGCGTTCCTGTGCGAAGTTCAGCAGGCCGGTATTTTCTCCATCAGCGGTATTGAAGGCACTCAGATGGCGCATTGCCTGGGTGCATACTGCCCGAACATTCTGTTCCCGTATGCTCGCGAGTGCATCACCAGCCTGGTTTCACGCGGTACGTTCCCGCAACTGAACCTTGCGCCGGTCAACTTTGATGCGCTGTTCATGAACTATTTGCAGCAGCAGGCTGGCGAAGGTACTGAAGAACATCAGGATGCCTGATGAACCAAAGTAATGCGTCAATGACAGTCATCGGTGCCGGCTCGTACGGCACCGCTCTCGCCATCACTCTGGCGAGAAACGGCCACCAGGTTGTCCTGTGGGGCCACGACCCAAAACATATCGCGACCCTGGAGCACGATCGCTGCAACGTCGCGTTCCTTCCCGATGTGCCTTTTCCCGATACGTTACACCTGGAAAGCGACTTAGCAATCGCGCTGGCGGCCAGTCGTAACATTCTGGTGGTGGTGCCAAGCCATGTTTTCAGCGACGTGCTGCGGCAGATTAAACCGCTGATGCGTCCGGATGCGCGTCTGGTATGGGCGACCAAAGGCCTGGAAGCGGAAACGGGGCGCCTGTTGCAGGATGTCGCTCGCGAGGCGTTAGGCGATCAAATCCCGCTGGCGGTGATTTCTGGCCCGACGTTCGCTAAAGAATTGGCGGCGGGTTTGCCGACGGCAATCTCTCTGGCCTCAACCGATGAGACCTTTGCCGACGATCTCCAGCAACTGTTGCACTGCGGAAAAAGTTTTCGCGTCTATATCAATGCGGATTTTATCGGCGTGCAGCTTGGCGGCGCGGTGAAAAACGTGATTGCGATTGGCGCGGGGATGTCTGACGGCATCGGCTTCGGCGCGAACGCCCGCACGGCGCTAATCACGCGTGGACTGACCGAAATGTCGCGGCTTGGCGCAGCGCTTGGCGCCGATCCCGCCACCTTTATGGGGATGGCGGGTTTAGGCGATCTGGTGCTGACCTGTACCGACAACCAGTCGCGCAACCGTCGTTTTGGCATGATGCTTGGCCAGGGCATGGACGTTAAAGGCGCGCAGGATAAGATTGGCCAGGTGGTCGAAGGCTATCGCAATACGAAAGAAGTTCGTGAATTGGCGCACCGTTTTGGTGTTGAAATGCCAATAACCGAGGAAATTTATCAAGTATTGTATTGCGGAAAAAACGCGCGCGAGGCAGCATTAACGTTATTGGGTCGCGCCCGCAAGGAAGAGCTGAGTCGCCACTAGCCGTAAGGAACTGTTTGCATAAACGACCCAACCCGCACAGAACGGGTTGGTCGTTTTCTGCCCGTCTGGAGTAAGCCATGCCGTGTGAAGAACTGGAAATCGTCTGGAAGAATATTAAAGCTGAAGCCCGCGCTTTAGCTGACTGTGAGCCTATGTTGGCCAGTTTTTATCACGCCACGCTACTCAAGCATGAAAATCTGGGCAGTGCGCTGAGCTATATGCTGGCAAATAAACTGGCTTCGCCCATCATGCCCGCTATCGCTATCCGTGAAGTAGTTGAAGAAGCCTATGCCGCCGACCCGGAAATGATCGCGTCGGCAGCCTGCGATATTCAGGCCGTGCGCACTCGCGATCCGGCGGTGGATAAATACTCCACGCCGCTGTTATATCTGAAAGGCTTTCATGCGCTACAGGCCTACCGCATTGGTCACTGGTTGTGGAATAAAGGTCGCCGCGCGCTGGCTATCTTCCTGCAAAATCAGGTTTCGGTCTCGTTTCAGGTGGATATTCACCCGGCAGCGAAAATTGGCCGCGGGATTATGCTCGACCATGCCACCGGTATTGTGGTGGGGGAGACGGCGGTTATTGAGGATGATGTGTCGATCCTGCAATCCGTCACCCTGGGCGGTACCGGGAAAACGAGCGGCGATCGTCATCCTAAAATCCGCGAAGGCGTGATGATTGGCGCGGGCGCGAAAATTCTCGGCAATATCGAGGTGGGGCGCGGCGCGAAAATTGGCGCAGGTTCCGTCGTTTTACAGCCTGTCCCGCCGCACACTACCGCCGCAGGCGTTCCGGCGCGTATTGTCGGCAAGCCGGGCAGCGATAAGCCGTCGATGGATATGGACCAGCATTTTAACGGGATACACCATACGTTTGAGTATGGCGACGGCATCTGAATTGCGCGGTACAACTAAAAAACGCTGTTCCGATGGAGTGCAATCCCGGAACAGCGGAGCGAAGAATTCGCAATGTGGACAATCAGGCTGCGGATGATGTCAGCGTGATGCGATCCAGCGGGCCGACGATAAACAGATATGAAATGAGACCAATAAGTCCCATCGAGCCAACGTATAAAATGGCAAAGTCGAACGACTGAGTATTGGCAAGAATCACGCCGATGACCAGCGGCGTAACGATGCTTGCCATATTGCCGCACATGTTAAATACGCCGCCGGCAATACCCAGAACTTCCTTCGGCGAGGTGTCGCTGAGTACGCACCAGCCCAGGTTACCAAACCCTTTGGCAAAAAAGGCCAGACTCATCGCCGCAATGACCACAAATTCTGAAGAGGTGTAGTTGGCGATCACAATTACGCAAGAGAGCAACATACCGCAGATAACAGGCAGTTTCCGCGCGACGGTAAGGCTATAGCCGCGTTTGAGTAGCCAGTCGGAGAACACGCCGCCGAGCAGGCCGCCAATAAAACCGGCAATGGCTGGAATACTGGCCACAAAACCGACTTTCAGAATCGACATGCCTTTCGCCTGGTACAGGTAGGTCGGGAACCAGGTCAGGAAGAACCAGGTGATAGAGGTGACGCAGAATTGCCCGATGTAAACACCGATCATCATCCGGTTAACACAGACGGTTTTAATCTGCGCGAACGTTATTTTCTGCGGCTCCTTTTTACAGCCCAGAGAGGGCTCGCCACCACCGCTACGAATATAGTCAATTTCCGCTTGATTAACTTTTGGATGGTGCATCGGATCTTTGACTTTCATTAACCAGAATATACCGAGCATCACGCCAATAGCGCCAATATAATAGAAGACAAAATGCCAGCTTAAATTATGCAGAATGATCGTCATTAGCGGGGTGATAATGCCCAGCGAGATATATTGCGCAGCCTGATAAACTGAAGTAACGAAACCTCGTTCATTATTGGGAAACCATTGTACGCTTAAACGACTGTTCGCCGGAAAGGCAGGCGCTTCAATCGCGCCCATCAGCAGACGTAGAATAACCAGTACAATTAATGGGCTGCCATACAGATAGATCGTTCCCTGAAACATGGTTACTAACGACCAGCCAATCAATGCGCAACCGTAAACCAGTCGTGAACCGTAGCGGTCTAATAGCCAACCACCGGGTAGTTGCATAATGACATAGGCGATACCAAATGAGGAGAAGGCCAGGCCCATCGCTTCCGGATCAAAACCTAATTCTTTACTCATTATTGGGGCAACTACGGATAGAGTTGCGCGATCCGCATAATTAAATACGGTAGCAAGAAATAAAAATATAAGAATGGTATGACGCACTTTTGTGCGCTTTATTATTATGTTCATTATCTACTCCTCAGATAAGGGCAGAATGCATCCTGTAAGGTAAGAGAGGCGGGACGGATTCCCGCCAGTCGGGTTAAGGGCGTTTGCCAAATTCACAGGTTAATTGTGTCCAGCGGCGCGCTTGTTCACTGAGCGTGAAACCCAGACCATGACGATCGGAAATCCACATGCGGCCATCGCGCAGCTCAAGTTGCTCGTTGAATAATGGGTTCAGCCACTCGAAATGTTCCAGCCACGGCTCCAGGGGATACGCTGCGGAAAGGTGCAGGTGTACTTCCATCGCAAAGTGCGGCGCCAGCTTACGCCCGTGTTTCGCCGCCAGATCCATAATCTTCAGGAACGGAGAGATACCGCCGACACGCGGCGCATCTGGCTGAACGAAATCGCTGGCATTGCCCAGAATCAACTGCTCGTGTTCCCGGAAACTGGTCAGCATTTCCCCGGTGGCGATAGGCGTATCCAGCGCGGCAGCAAGCTGGGCATGGCCTTCGATGTCGTAAGCATCTAATGGTTCTTCAATCCAGATAAGGTTGAACTGTTCCATTTTACGCCCCATGCGGATAGCCGTTTCGCGATCCCACTGCTGGTTAGCGTCAACCATTAACGGGAACTCATCCCCAAGCGCTTCACGTACTGCGGTTAAGCGGCGAATATCCTCAGCGCAGTTGGGTTGTCCGACTTTCAACTTAATACCGCCAATGCCATTTTCGCGGGAAATCACCACATTTTTCAGCACTTGATCGAGCGGTGTATGCAAGAACCCCCCTGAGGTGTTGTAACACTGAACGGAGTCGCGGTGCGAGCCCAACAGTTTTGCCAGTGGCAGACCGGCACGTTTAGCCTTCATATCCCATAAGGCGATATCGATAGGGGAGATAGCCTGTACCGCCATCCCGCTACGCCCCACCGAGGCTCCGGCCCACAGCAGCTTGGTGTATATTTTGTCGATATCATTGGGATCTTCGCCCAGTAGATTATCGGCTATCTCTTTGGCGTGAGCATAAATACCCTGGCCGCCAGCACGTTTGGAGTAGCTAAAACCAACGCCTTCAAAGCCGTCGCGACTGCGGATTTCGGCAATGATGATTGCCACTTCGGTCAAAGGTTTCTGGCGACCGGTCAGTACCTTCGCGTCACTCACTGGCGTCGCCAGCGGTAGAAAAGCCAGTGATAGCTTCACCCATTCGATACGATCGCCGGTTTCTGCCGCGGTTCTGGTATTCGCCGCTTTTGCATACGTTACGGCGTCGGAATTCGCGCTTAAAGCCATTTTTTTTCTCCTGATAATCACAAAATGATTGCGCTAACATTTTTATTATTAAGCGAGCGCAGGATCCAGAAAGTTGATGTTGATTTGAATATTTGATCACATATGTCGTATAAAAAGCAGGATTTATTGCAAAATGGATCACGATCCAAAAATATCTGGGGGAATGCATAATACAAAATGATGGCGCTATCATTTTGTAATGACTGAGCTTGATAAGCTACTGTATTTACGGCCTTTCCTGATGCGAAGCTGGCAATAGCCGCAGGCATGATGAATAATGCGCGGATAAATCAGCCAATCTTTGCAGGGGCATCAGACGTGAAGAGAACCAAATCACCTCGTGCGCCGACGCTGGAAGATGTAGCACGTAGCGCCGGGCTGTCTCCGATGACAGTCAGCCGGGCATTGAATTCGCCACAACTGGTTCGCCCCAAAACGGTTGAGAAAGTCATGCAGGCGGTTCGCGTCACAGGCTACATACCCAACGCGTTAGCCGGTGGTCTGGCGTCGCGACGGAGTAAATTAATCGCTGTCGTCGTGCCGCAAATTAACAACAACATGTTTGTCGATACCATCCAGTCGCTGAGCGATGAACTGGCCCGACGCGGATATCACATATTGCTGTGCGTGGCGGGATATACCGAACAAACGGAAGCGGAATTGGTGGCGACACTGCTTTCCCGCCGCCCCGATGGCGTGGTGCTTACCGGGATCCATCACACGATAGAACTGAAAAAGGTCATCCTGAACGCGGCTATTCCGGTGGTGGAAATTTGGGACTTAACGCCCACGCCGCTTGATATGCTGGTCGGTTTTTCCCATGAAAAAGTCGGGCAGGCGACGGGGGAGTATCTTCTGAGTAAGGGCTATCGTCGTCCCGGCTTGTTGTGGACCGCCGATCGCCGAGCCGCGCAACGTAAGCAGGGGTTATGTAGTGTTCTTCAACGCCACGCTATTCATGCCGTACCGCAGGTAGATGTCCCCCTTCCGGCATCGCTTTCGCTGGGGCGCAGCGGTTTAAGCCAGCTTTTTGACGAAGGGACGTTTGATGTCATTGTTTGCAGTTCTGATACCCTGGCACAGGGGGCGATGATGGAGGCGGAAAGCCGTGGTTTGCGCATCCCGCATGATTTAGCGGTTATTGGTTTTGGCGACCTTGATTTTGCCGCCAGCAATCGACCGTCAATTACTACCGTAAGCGTTGACAGACGCGCCATTGGCCAGCGCGCCGCTACGCTGTTGGCCGATCGTATTGAACAGAAACCGTGCGCAGAAGCTATTGTGGATATTGGCTTTCATTTGATTGAGCGAGAGTCCGCATAAACGGGAACATGCCATCGGGATCAGCCAGGCCGGATCAGGCGTTAGCCGCCATCCGGCATTGAATATATTACGACCGCAATACCGCGCCGGGATATCCTAACTGGCGCCACGCTTCATACACCACCACCGACACCGCATTCGACAGGTTCATGCTACGGCTATCCGGCATCATCGGAATGCGAATCTTCTGCTCTTTAGGCAACGCATCGAGAATGCTGGCGGGCAGGCCGCGCGTTTCCGGGCCAAACATCAAATAATCGCCATCCTGATAGCTTACGGCGCTATGGGCGGGCGTACCCTTTGTCGTCAACGCAAACAGGCGCTGCGGGTTTTCGGCGGCGACAAAGGCGGCATAATCGTGATGGCGCTGAACCGCGGCGAATTCGTGATAGTCCAGCCCTGCGCGGCGTAAGCGCTTATCATCCCAGGTAAACCCCATCGGTTCGATGATGTGCAGACGAAAGCCGGTATTGGCGCAAAGACGAATGATGTTGCCGGTATTCGGCGGGATTTCTGGTTCGAAGAGTACGATGTTAAGCATGATGCCCCCTTAAATGCGGGGGCAGAATAGCAGAAATTTACCGGGCTCTCACGCGCCAGGCGTTCAGGCGGCATCGCCTTTGCTCATTGGTGCCAGCGCGGCGGGCAAACTTTTCCCCAGTTCCTGCACCAGTGAATCGCCACTGATTTCGCTAATGGATTTCGCGCCGGTCAGGGTCATGGCGACTTTCATCTCTTTCTCGATCAGGTCCAGCAGGTTGGCGACCCCCGCTTTTCCTGCCGTCGCCAGCGCGTAGAGATAGGCCCGACCCAGCAGTACGGTATCGGCCCCCAACGCAATCATACGCACGACATCCAGCCCGTTACGAATCCCGCTATCCGCCAGAATGGCGATATCGCCTTTCACCGCATCGGCAATGGCGGGCAGGGCGCGGGCGGAAGAGAGCACGCCATCGAGCTGGCGGCCGCCGTGATTCGACACCACGATACCGTCAGCGCCGAAACGTACCGCATCGCGGGCATCTTCTGGATCGAGGATCCCTTTGATCACCATTGGGCCGTCCCAGAATTCGCGTATCCACTCCAGATCTTTCCAGGAGATGGACGGATCGAAGTTATTTGCCAGCCAGCCGATATAGTCCTCAAGGCCGGTCGGTTTACCCAGATAGGCGGAAATATTGCCTAAATCATGCGGGCGACCGTTCAGGCCGACATCCCACGCCCATTTAGGGTGCATCACCGCCTGCCAGTAACGGCGCATAGCCGCGTTTGGGCCGCTCATCCCGGAGTGGGCGTCACGGTAGCGCGCGCCCGGCGTCGGCATATCCACGGTAAAGACCAGCGTGGAGCAGCCCGCCGCTTTTGCTCGTTCCAGCGCATTACGCATAAAGCCCCGGTCACGCAGTACATAAAGCTGGAACCACATCGGGCGTTTAAGCGTGGGGGCTACTTCTTCTATTGGGCAGACGGAGACGGTGGAAAGGGTGAACGGAATGCCCTTTGCGTCTGCGGCGGCGGCGGCCTGTACTTCGCCGCGACGGGCATACATGCCGCACAGGCCTACCGGCGCTAATGCCACCGGCATCGACAACGTTTCGTTAAACAGGGTCGTTTCCAGGCTTAAATCGGACATATTTTTCAGCACGCGCTGGCGCAGAGCGACTTGCGACAGGTCTTCCACATTTCGGCGCAGGGTATATTCCGCATACGCGCCGCCGTCGATGTAGTGGAAGAGGAAAGGAGGCAACGTGCGCTGAGCTGCGGCGCGATAATCGCTGGCTGCTGAAATAATCATGATTTATTCTCCCTGGTCATCTCATTATGGTCGCCGGGCAGGCGAGTAATACGCGCCTGGCGGGCCTGGTCTTCATCAAATCGTTTAATCGTGGTGTGGACAAAACTGAGGTGCGCCATCATCGCTTTACGCGCGCCCTCGGCGTTACCGTCCAGAATGGCGTCCATCACCGCCTGGTGTTGTTCCGTCAGCTTTGAGAATACGGGCGGAACGAGATACATACGCTGGCGACTCTGTTTGACGGAGGATTGCAGGACGTCGAAGAAACCGCGCATGGTTTGCAACAGCACCACATTGTGCGAGGCTTCCGCGATCGCCAGATGAAAGCGCACGTCGGCCTGGGAGGCGAGATCCGGGTCTTCGCTGAGCGTCGCATCAAAGCAGAGTCTGATTTTCTCTTTGTCGGCAGCGGTGGCACGCATGGCGGCGTGCCAGGCCGTACTGGCTTCAATGGCGTGGCGGGCCTCCAGAATGTCGAAACTGTAGTCCGGATCGTTCGCCATCAGCATTTTCAGCGGTTGCACGATATTCTGTTCAGACCAGGTTTCGTGCTGCCAGCGGACAAATGTCCCGCCGCCGCGACGGCTCACCAGCACGCCTTCGCTGACCAGCTTCGCCAGCGCTTCGCGTAAAGAGTTGCGTGATACGCCAAGCTGTAGAGCCAACTGGCGCTCGGCGGGCAATTTCATGCCCGCTTCCAGGTTTTGTTCTTCAATCAGCGCCCGCACGCGAGAGGCAATCTCGTCTGACAGGCGTTTTGGCATCACAATCACGGAATCATCCAGGTTAAAACATAGGCCTGAAGCGTAGTGATCACGCCCACCATACAGGTGAAGATCAGGCTGTGTTTGACGGTAAAACGGAACAGATCGGACTCTTTCCCTACCAGTCCCACCGCCGCGCAGGCGATGGCGATAGACTGCGGCGAGATCATCTTCCCGGTTACGCCTCCAGTGGTGTTCGCCGCCACCATCAGTACATCAGAGACGCCGATTTGCTGCGCCGCGGTAGCCTGTAGAGAGGCAAACAGCGCGTTAGATGAGGTATCCGAACCGGTCAGGAAGACACCCAGCCAGCCGAGGAACGGCGAGAAGAACGTGAAGGCGCTGCCGGTGTGCGCCAGCGCTAACGCCAGCGTGGAAGAAAGCCCGGAATAGTTCGAGATAAACGCGAACGCCAGCACCATGCCGATGGAGTAAATCGGCAACGCCAGCTCTTTCAGCGTGCTGCCAAAGGTCTGGATTGCGGCTGAGGGTTTCATTTTCAGCCAGACGATAGACAACAGCGCGGCAAACAGGATCGCCGTGCCGGTGGCGGAGAACCAGTCAAATTTATACACCGCCGCGTAAGCGGTCGCTTCGTGTACAACCGGCGGCATACGGGCGACCAGTTTATCGAGATACGGTACCGGAACGTTAATTACCCAGTCATACAGCGCGCCGCCGGGGGCAAACAACGCTTTAAACGGCGGTACGCTCCAGAGCGTGACCGTGGCGGTCAGGAACAGAAACGGCGACCAGGCGCGAACAATTTGCCCTGTCGTATAGCGGGTGCGGGCCAGCGTCTGATCGACCTGCGACGCGCCCATATCGCCGAAGCGGAAGATGCGTACCGGCTGCCAGCGTTTGAGGAACAGCGTCAGACACACCAGAGACACCAGTGAAGAGATGATGTCCGGCAGTTCCGGCCCGATAAAGTTGGAGCTGAGATACTGGGCGATAGCAAATGAGCCGCCAGAGACCATCACCGCAGGCCAGGTTTCTTTCACGCCGCGCCAGCCGTCCATAATCGCCATAATCCAGAACAGCACGATAATGGTCAGGAACGGTAGCTGACGACCGACCATCTGACCGATTTCAAAGCTGTCCAGGCCCGTGACCTGTCCGGCAACCAGAATCGGGATCCCCATCGCGCCAAAGGCGACAGGCGCGGTGTTTACAATCAGGCACAGCCCTGCCGCATACAGCGGATTAAAGCCCAGACCCACCAGCAGCGCGGCGGTTATCGCCACCGGCGCGCCGAAACCCGCCGCGCCTTCAAGGAACGCGCCGAAGCAGAAGCCGACAATCAGCATTTGCAGACGTTGATCGGGGGTAATCGACAGAATTGACGAGCGAATAATGTCGAATTGCCCGGTCTTTACCGAAATTTTATAGACGAAGACCGCGGCGATGATTATCCAGGCAATCGGCCATAGCCCGTAGAAGAAGCCATACACGACCGATGCCAGCGCGTGATCGACCGGCATTTTATAGAACAGCAGCGCGACGGCGAGCGCGATAACCACCGTCCACGAAGCGGCAACGTAGCCTTTCAGCTTGAGTTTAATCAGGGCGAAAAAGAAGAACAGGATTGGGAGCGATGCGATCAGGCTGGAAAGCCAGATATTACCCGCCGGGTCATAGTTTTGTTGCCAGAGGTTCATTGCAGGTCTCCTGAGAACCACACGCATAATGGGATGAATCTTTGCTCATCTCTTCGTCACATTATGTGTAAAAGTGGTCCTGCCAATATTGTTGTGTATGGATAATGACAACAAATAGTTAACCAGATGTTATTTATTGGCAACGGTATTGTAGAGTTAATTTAGTGAAATGTGAGTAGGCTGTGGTAACGGGCTAAAATTGGTAGGGCCAATTGAGGGGAGAGGACAGCAAAGGGAAGTGAAAAGGCAATGGCATTATGCCATTGCCTTTGATGTCGGGAGTGTTGTTACTTCATTACCACTGGAAGCCCGCGCCAATGGCCGCAGAGTAATCGCCCTGGCTGTTGCTGGTTCCTTGCAATTTATACACCCAGCCCCCGCTTTCACTTACCATGGAGACACCAATGGCGACGGCACTTTCACCATTAAACGTACCGCCAGCAATCGAGGTCATGTTGGCGCCCGGGGCGTAGGCTTGTGGCAGACCGGCCATCGCCATCGCTGAAGCGATACCGCCGCTCATCTTGTTTTCTACACCTTTGATTTTGCTGTTCATTTCACCCATTTTCTGGTCGGTATAGGTGTTTGCTTCTTCGACGCTGCGTTTCAATTGCGCATAGTTAACCGCATCCGTATCATTCACCGCCGCTGAAACATTGCCGATCCGAGTGGTACCGCCACTCCCGTCTCCCAGGTTGAGCACGCTATAGTTAACCGAGCCATCTGCATTGGTTTCATAACGCACGGAGCCTGCTTCTGAGGCTTTCAGTTGCGCCACATTAACCGCGTCAGTGTTGTTCACCCCTGCGGCAACGTTGGTAATACGGCGTTGTTGAGTAGAAGAGCCGACAGACACAGTATTAGCTTCATCTGCGACGGAATTTGTGCCTAACGCCACGCTGTTTTCAGCGGCAGCAATAGAGCCAGAGCCAATCGCGACGCTGTCCGCACCCTGGGCATTTGCATCTGCGCCATCGGTGTTGGTCTTGAAGTACTTGGTGCTACCGGTAGTGACGATATCGCCAATGCCGTTTTCGATATTGGTGACGCGGGTATCCAGATTCGATACCTGAGTATTCAGGTTAGTAATGCTCTGGGTATTCCTGGAAACCTGCGCGTCCGTTACTTTCAATTGACTCACGTTAACGGCATCGGTATCTGCCGAACCCGCCGCGACGTTAGTGATCTGACGTTGACCGTCTTCACTGCCGACAGAGAACTCACCGACAGAGTTCTGCGGTGTGTCCATGTTGTAGGCGGTGTAGTCAGTCTGTGCGCCGCGAGTGGTCTGAGAACCATTACCCATTGCAATACTGTTTGCATGGTTGGCGCGTGCGTTAGAACCGATAGCAATCCCGTTGATGGCATCAGCCATCACCAGTGTATTCAGACCAATACCAATACCTGCATCAGCATTGACGATAGTCTTCGCACCCATTGCCAGTGAGTCAGTTCCGACAGCCAGTGAATCTTCTTCCGTTGAGTTTGCGTGGTAGTACTTGGTCGGTGTAGTAGTGACCGCACCAATGGCATTTTGTAACTGACGAACTGTTACCGCATCTTGCGCTTCAGAGCCGTCAGCAACGTTGGTAATTTGACGATAGCTTTCTCCATCCGTCCCCAATGACAACGCGCCCAGCAACTCTCTGTCTGTTGTATTGTAGCCAATCACCACGCCATCGCTTGTTGCGCTCGTTTCTCGTATACCGGTTGTAATAGCGCGGTTAGAGGTGGAGCCACTGCCCAAAGCGATACTGCCCTCAATGCTGCTGCTGCTGTTTTGGCCAAGAGCCAGACTGCCAGCGCCAGAGGCGACGGCGTCGTAACCTACTGCCGTTGCGCCGTTACCCGTTGCGTATGCATCCTGGCCTTCAAGCCCGTTATCATTCGTACGGATGTATTTCACGCCGGTACCATTTTCCGTGATATAGGTTTCGCTGGTATCGCCGGCTAGTTGGCTAATAGATTCATTATACTGAGAAATCATCATGTTAGTTTCATAGAGCTGAGAGCCATTAACGGCGTCAGTACTGTCACTGGCGATTTCACCTGCTGCCACATTGGTTATCTTATTGGTACCGCTGGTACCGTGGCTGGCGCTGAACGCACCCTCTTCGTCATCCCAGCTCAGTGCATCGGTACCAAGGTTGGTGATGGACGTATTGATATCCGCGATAGCAGAGGTGTTTTGATCCACCTTCTGGTTGGTTTCATACAACTGTGATCCGTTTACCGCGTCTGTACTGTCCTCAGAAAGCGCCCCGGCGGCGACATTGGTTATTTTACTGGTGCTTCCACCGTGGTTTGCGCTGAAAGCGCGGGTGTCTTCGTCCCATAACAGAGCGTTATCAGTGAGGCCGGTAATGGACGTATTAATGTCGGAGACAGAAGTATTCAGGTTCTCAATCGCGGTGCTGTTCTGAGTGATGTTGGTGGTATTGGCGGCGATATCGGTCGTGTTCTGATCCACTTTTTCATTGGTTTCGAACAACTGCGATCCGTTAACCGCGTCGGTACTTTCTTCAGACAGCTCTCCGGCAGCAACGTTGGTGATTTTGTTTGTCGTACTACTTCCGTGGCTGGCAGAGAACGAACCCGTTGTTTCATTCCAGCTCAGGTTGTCAGAGCTAAGATTGGTGATGGACGTATTAATATCTGCGATAGCAGAGGTGTTTTGATCCACCTTCTGGTTGGTTTCATACAACTGAGAGCCGTTCACCGCGTCTGTACTGTCTTCAGAAAGGTCCCCGGCGGCGACATTGATGATTTTACTGGCGCTTCCGTTGCGGTTAGCGTTGAATGCGCTAGTGTCAACATCCCACAACAGGGCATCGTCAGTGAGCGTGGTGACGGAATTGCTCAGGTTGTTGATGCTGGTGGTGTTGGTGGCAATATCAGTGGTGTTCTGATTAATGCTGGTTGTATTGGCAGCGATATCAGTGGCGTTCTGAGACACATTTTCGTTGGTGGCAAACAGCTGGGAGCCGTTAACGGCATCGGTGCTGTCCGCAGCCAGGGTACCCGCCGCCAGATTGGTGATTTTACTGTCGCTTCCGTTGTGCTTAGCGCTGAATGCGCCAGAGGCTGCATCCCAAAGCAGGGCATCATCGGTGAGCGTGGTGACGGAGTCGCTCAGACTGTTGATATTGGTGGTGTTGGTGGCGATATCAGTGGTGTTCTGATTGATGCTGGTGGTGTTGGCAGCGATGTCAGTGGTGTTCTGCGACACATTTTCGTTGGTGGCAAACAACTGAGAGCCGTTAACGGCGTCGGTGCTGTCCGCAGCCAGGGTACCCGCCGCCAGATTGGTGATTTTACTGTCGCTTCCGTTGTGCTTAGCGCTGAATGCGCCAGAGGCTGCATCCCAAAGCAGGGCATCGTCGGTGAGCGTGGTGACGGAGTCGCTCAGGCTGTTGATATTGGTGGTGTTGGCGGCGATATCAGTGGTGTTCTGATTGATGCTGGTCGTATTGGCGGCGATATCGGTTGTGTTCTGGTTAATGCTGTCGGTATTAGCGGTAATTTCAGCGGTGTTCTGGTTAATGCTGCCGGTATTGGTGGCGATATCAGCAGTGTTCTGATCCACTTTCTCGTTCGTATCAAACAACTGAGAGCCGTTAACGGCGTCGGTGCTGTCCGCAGCCAGGGCGCCTGCCGCCAGATTGGTGATTTTGCTGACGTTTCCCGTGTGGCTAGCGCTAAAGGCGCTGGTGCTGTCATCCCACAACAGCGCGTCTTCGGCTAATCCTGCGACAGAGGCCTCTGTATTAGTGATAGAAGTGTTAAGTGCGCTTAATGCACTGCCTACGTTATTGTAGATGCCTGTGCCTACCTCGTAGAGGGGCGCATTCACTGTACCATCAGAATTAACGGAAGCCCCTCCGCCGAGTCGATCGGCGACGGATTGACTTAAAGAATAAATTTGCGCACCTGTAACGGCATCGGTACTGGTGGAATTGATGTCGCCTTTAGCAACGTAGGTGATCTGCCGCTGAGTGGTGCTGTTACCCACGGCGACGGAATTGTCTTCCTGGGCGATAGAGCCCGAGCCAAGGGCAACTGAGTTGGTGCCTACCGCTTTTGCGCCATTACCAAAAGCAGCGCTGTCGTCGCCGCTCGCAGTGGCTTGATAACCTAATGCAGCAGAAGTTGCTCCGCTTGCGACAGATTTATAACCTAATGCAACCGATTTTGCGCCGCTCGAATTGGCATACACGCCCATTGCCATTGAATAACTTCCACTGGCTGAGGATGAGGCCCCCATCGCAATGGCCCGGTCACCGGCTGAAGTCGATTTTACGCCAAGCGCTAGCGAAGAGTCGCCGGTGGACTGGCTGTATGAACCAATGGCGGTACTCCATTTCCCCATTGCGGAGGCATGATAACCCATTGCGGCGCTTGCGCCATCAACGTTGGTGTAAGTATTGGCTGTGGCATCAGTACCAATTGCAATCCACCCGCTTCCCGTTGTGCCTGATACCGTAACACCGCTGCCGGTATCGTTCCCTGCATTGGCCAGCGCATCTGCAGAGACCATAATACTGCTAAGACCGACGAGTGCGGAAACCGCCAGCTTTCTGCGGCCGCTTTTTTTTCCGCGGCTTTTTGCCGTCTCGCTGGTGACAATAAATGTTCCCGTAGCGGCATTCCAGAGGACTTTAAATATTCTGTTCATGAATAAGTGCTTTCCTTTTCTAAAATAGTTGTATCAATGGCTATTATTTTTTTGGCTTCTTTTTCGTATCATTAATAGGTTGTATGCTGTCGAATATGACATTCTCCATGTCAATACCTATTTTTAGATACTTAAGATTATTGGGCGCTACGCCTTTTAATGTTAGCGTGACGTTTGTCCATGCTCCCGGTAAGAGTTCGATTGTCGAGTCCATTTTCGTGTTGAGCAGGAGTTGTCGCCAGCGAGGCAGATCTTTTGCCTCGGAGGGTTTTTTCGTACCCCATGTCATATTAAACGCAAGGTTTGATACGGGAATGCTGAGTAAGTTAACTAAATCAAGATGAATAACACTTCCATTATCTATTGGCTCAATAGATAGAATACGCCCGGCTAATCCGATATTGCCGTTGTTAATAATAAAATAGTGCGTTTGTGATGGGTCCAGTTCTGTATAGTCGAATAGCCGTTGTTTGCGTTCAACGCGGCCAACGACTTCGGCAATCTTTTGAGTCGTGCTGATAACCGTAGTTTGTTGTTTTTCTAGCAAATTTATCTTTACTTCTTGTTCTTTTTGTTGTTTTTCTAACAGGTTTATCTTTGCTTCTTGTTCTTTTTTTTGTTTTTTCAGTTCTTCAACAAGGTGCTTATCTGCGAAGTAATCACAACCAGACAAAAAAAATGTGAATCCCAAAGCAAGCAGGGGGATAAATTTTCCATTTTTGTACATATAAAATATCCTTGTTAATAATTTATATAATATAAATAGTTAACCTATTATTTATACAGCCAACTCATCATTTTGCGAGCATTGCCAATAGCCATTAACGTATGGTTATAATGAAAACATTCATTGCTTCTATAGGAGTGTGCAAATACCCGACGTTGTTTATCAATTACTCATAACAATGCTTTATAAAAATATAATTATAATATTTATGTATGAGCATTTTTTTTCATGGATGATAATGTTATTTAATTTCGCGGGTCAATTATATTCTGCGGGTTATGAGAAAAGAGGATGAAAAAATTCATTGTATAAATACAAACAGGCACGATAGTGGAATTTTTTATCCTGAAAAAGCAGGGATTGCCGTTAAAAATGAACCTGTATATAAACTATGTAAATACTTCTATGAAAAATTCGGAATATAGCCCGATGCATTCAAGACACCCTCCGTACAACGGGTGTCTTGAGAGCCTGGGATGCGGAAGGTTTAGAACTCGCTCTTCGCGAAACCTGTCATCTCTTTGAGCCCCATTTCCCGGCCCAGCGCCGTCATCGGGTGGACAACAATCAGGCCACGCACGCTTTTCTTCAACTTGCCCATGTCGGCCTGCTCTTTTTTAGTGATCGCGCGGCGAAACGGCAGGTTCATCAGCTTCTGCGCTTCTTTACTCAGTTTCTGGCTGTGTACTTCGCGCAGACGGATAATTTCTGCTTCCAGCGTCTCTTTTTCTTTTTCCAGCTCCGCGTATTTATCGGCGGATTCAACCAGAGAGAGACCTGCCTGCTGGTGGCGAATAGCGTCAAGACGATCGCTCAGGCGTTTAATTTCGTTTTTTTCGACTTCTTTCATGGGATAGCTTCTGATAGAAATGGGATAGATACCCTATAGTATGCGCGCAGTGAGTGATTCTTCACAACTCATGACGTAAAGATAATCAATTATGGCAAGTATTACACTGCTCATTATTTAATTATCTCGTTGAGAATAAAATCCTTTTTGACGAAAGAAAAGATGAAGCGCCCTTTTGTCGGCAAGAAAAGCGATTAAGCACATTTTCCTCAATGACAACGCTAAATTGATCCTAAACTCAAATAAGCGACCGCGGGAGTCAGACGCGGGTCACACATGGAGGATCTATCATGGCAAAAATAGGTGAGAACGTACCACTTCTTATTGATAAAGCCGTCGATTTTATGGCGTCCAGCCAGGCGTTCCGTGAATACTTGAATAAAACGCCGCCGCGTGATTATGTTCCTTCCGAAGTGCCGTCGGAGAGCGCGCCCATTTATTTGCAGCGTCTGGAATATTACCGGCGGCTGTACCGACCAAAAGAAGAAGAAAGAGGTTAACGGCGGGATTTACTTTTGAAAGGCCTTTTTTAAGCTGATTTTAGAAATCAGCTCGGTCAGAGAGAGGACCATCGTCGAACGCACCGCCTGTTGGTAGCGCTGAATTTGCATGGCGTATAGCGCCGCGTCGGACGTATCAAAATGCGGCGGCGGCGGCAGCGCCATGACGCAGTGCAGTTCGCCAAACGGCCCGAGGATTTCATCGTCGGTAAAGGCGTACTCATTGCCGTCGTGATTCAGCTCTTCGCGCAGCGCCATTAACAGCTCCGCATCTTCATATTCGGTGCGGCTGAGTACGCCCAGGCCATAGATAAGTTTCAGACGTACCGAAAGATCGCCCAGCGGCCCGTCGCCGTCCAGCAACGGTTCCACAGCGTATTTCACGGCATAGTCGTCTTTGCGAAACACCTGGAGCACCAGAATATTCACCGCCTCGGTCAGTAACTCGACGGCGGTAATCAGGAAGCTCCGTACGGTTTTGCCAGCATTCAGACGCTCAAGCACACGATTTTCAAAGGCCTGGGTTTGTTCCATTATTGCCTGCATATCTGACAATCTGTTATTTGGGCGCAGGCTAACCTGCGCCGGGTTCTGCGTCATTTGGTCGCGTTATATGCGTTAACCGCCTCCGCCACCACATCGCTATTGGCATCCAGCCCGGAAATTTGCGCCAGCGCGGCCTGCGGGCCTTTTTCGGTAATCAGCGCCGCCAACTCTTGCGCCTGCGGATCTTCATCGCTACGGAAATGCATCGCCGCCGCGATCCCTTTGACCAGATTCACATGCGGCAGACCATATTCCAGGGTGCCAAGCAGCGGTTTGATCAGACGGTCGCCCGCGCTGAGTTTGCGTAACGGCTGACGGCCTACGCGTTCGACATCATCTTTCAGATACGGGTTTTCAAAACGACCGAGGATTTTCTGAATGTATGCCGCATGTTTGTCGGCATCAAAACCGTAGCGTTTGATCAGCACCGCGCCGCTTTCTTCCATCGCGCCTTTCACCACCGCGCGAATACCCTCATCGAGAATGGCGTCGCGAATGGTTTGATGACCGGCTAATTTGCCGAGGTACGCGGTTATAGCATGACCTGTGTTCAGCGTGAAGAGTTTACGTTCGACAAATGCCATCAGGTTATCCGTTAACTCCATCCCCGGAATGTTTGGCAACGCGCCTTTAAACTGGGTTTTATCGACGATCCACTCGCTGAAGGTTTCTACCGTCACTTCCAGCGGATCGTTGGTCGCAGAAGCAGATGGCGGCACAATACGGTCAACGGCGGAATCGACAAAACCGACGTGCTGTTCAACCCAGGCTTTATCGCCATCCGCCAGCGCGTTCATTACGTGGCCTTTCAGCTGCGTGGTGCCGCGCACCATATTTTCGCAGGCGATGATATTCAGTGGGGCATCCACTCCCTGCGCCTTACGTTTTGCCAGCCCTTTAGCGATGGCCGGAGCGATACGCTCAAGCACAACCGGACCCACGGCAGTAGTGATTAAATCAACGTGGGCAATCAGGTCGACAACATCATCGCCGATGCTGCTGACAGCGTTGACGCCGGAAACGGTATCCACCTGCTCATTTTCACCCACAACATGAACCTGATAGCTATGACGGGCATTCAGGGCATCGAGTACGACCTGATTTACATCCGCAAACGTCAGTTGTATCCCCGCGTCAGCCAGCAGTTTGCCGATAAAGCCACGACCGATATTACCTGCGCCAAAATGTAATGCTTTCATAGTATTAACCTTCATTAATGTTTTTACCCGAGAGGGCTGGGGTGAGGCTTTTCCCTCAACCTAACCCTCTCCACAAGGGAGAGGATTTTGTAGGCCCGGTAAGCGTGAGCGCCACCGGGCAATAACGCTTACTTACGACCTGCCAGCAGTTCCAGCACTTCATCCACGCTGGTGGTGTGCGCCAGACGTTCGATCACGGATTCATCATCCAGCGCGTTGGTCAGGCTGGTAATCACTTGAATGTGCTCATTGTTACGTGCGGCGATACCAATGACCAGACGGGCAATATCGTCTTCTTCTTCACCGAAGCGTACGCCTTCCGGATACTGGCAGAACACCACGCCGGTTTTCAGCACGCGGTCTTTAGCTTCTACTGTACCGTGCGGTACTGCGATGGATTCACCGAGGTAAGTCGGCGTCAGCTTTTCGCGGTCCAGCATCGCCTCGACGTATTCCGGCTCAACATAGCCGCCTTTCACCAGTTGTTCACCGGCAAAGCGAATCGCCTCTTCTTTGTTAGCGGCTTTACGGCCCAGGAAGATATTCTCCGCGCCCAGCTTGAACAGGTTGTTATCACCCTCCTCAAAGCTGTCTTTCAGATGGTCGCGGACTTTCTCTTCATTAGTATTGTGGCGCTGTGCGGCAACCAGACGTTCGGTCAGGCTGGTGTACAGGCCGCTATCCAGGAAGTTGGTCAGCGAAATATGCTGTGCCTGCGGTACCTGACGCATCGCGCGCTCGGTCAGGTCACGGTGAGTAATGACCAGATCCACATCCGGCGGCAGATTATTAATGGCGCTGTTGGTGACGGAAATCTGAGACAGACCCGCATCCTGCACTTTCTTACGCAGTACCCCTGCGCCCATGGCGCTGGAACCCATACCGGCATCGCAAGCCACGATGATTTTACGCACATGGCTGAGGTCATTGGTGACGTCGCCAGCCGCCAGCGGAGAGGCGCCTTTAGATTCCGCTTTCATGTCATGCATACGACGGGTGGCCGCTTCAATGTCATCTTCTTCTTTCACTTTGCTGGTTTTCAGCAGAATTGCAGACACCACGAAGGAGACCGCCATTGCCGCCACGATGGCCGCGATGTTAGCGAAGTAAGCGCCTTTTGGCGTCATCGCCAGTACCGCCAGAATGGAACCCGGAGATGCCGGAGAGACCAGACCGCCGTTCAGGATGGTCAGGGTGAATACGCCGGTCATACCGCCGAGAATCACCGCCAGAATCAGGCGTGGGTTCATCAGCACGTACGGGAAGTAAATTTCGTGGATACCGCCCAGGAAGTGGATAATTGCCGCGCCGCCCGCAGACTGTTTAGCGCTGCCGCGACCGAAGAACATGTACGCCAGCAGGACGCCCATCCCCGGACCCGGGTTAGCTTCAATCAGGAAGAAGATGGATTTACCCATCTCATGGGACTGCTGGATACCCAGCGGTGAGAAGATGCCGTGGTTAATCGCGTTATTGAGGAACAGGATTTTCGCCGGTTCAACAAAAATGGACGCCAGCGGCAGCATATCGTGCGCCACCATGAAGTTAACGCCCGCCGCCAGAATTTTGGACAGGACTTCAACCGCCGGACCAATACCGAGGAACGCCAGCATGGCGAGGATCATACCGATGATGCCAGCGGAGAAGTTGTTCACCAGCATCTCAAAACCGGATTTGATCTTACCGTCTACCCAACTGTCGAATTTCTTAATGCAGTAGCCGCCTAATGGACCGGCGATCATCGAGCCGAGGAACATCGGCATATCCGCGCCGACAATAACGCCCATGGTAGTGATAGCGCCCACTACGCCGCCGCGTTCGCCGCCAACCAGACGACCGCCGGTATAACCGATGAGCAGCGGCAGCAGGTAGGTGATCATCGGACCAACCAGTTTCGCCAGCGTTTCGTTAGGCAACCACCCTGTTGGAATAAATAATGCGGTGATAATACCCCACGCGATAAACGCGCCGATATTAGGCATCACCATATTGCTGAGGAATCGACCAAAGCTTTGCACTTTGATCTTAATATCGGATGACATAAAAACACCCCTTCTTATGTTGCTGTCGCGCAGGCTGAAAGCCCGAGGTTTGTTAATGTAGCGGCAGAGGTAGCCGGACCCTGTAGTGTAGATACTGCGCAATCTGGCACTGAATCGTTCAACTGTCCAGACAGGGACAATTTATGTGATTTGTGTCACATAAATATAGGGGGTAGAGAGGTAATTGATGTGATATTGATCACAAAGTTACTGTGTAAAAAAACAACGAATCTCATTTTTAGCCCTTAAAAGGCTATTTTATGTGAGATATTTCACACTTTTATTTTGGTGCTTTGTTGAATTTTTGTGATCCTCTTCACAAGAAATTTTAAGCCCGGGTAACGTCAATACGATCCGACAAACATTTTGTCGCGAGCCCTCTCACGTTATGTCATTCAGCAACTTCCTTTTGTGTCTCTTTTCGTCTTATTTGAGCCATACTATGATTTTTACTGGTTGGCAAAAAGGACACGGCATGAAACTCATCGGTAGCTACACCAGCCCTTTTGTGCGCAAAATCTCTGTTCTGCTGCTCGAAAAGGGTATTACCTTCGAATTTATTAATGAACTACCTTACGAGGCGGATAACGGCGTGGCGCAATACAACCCTCTGGGTAAGGTGCCAGCGCTGGTGACGGAGAAAGGGGAGTATTGGTTCGATTCGCCGATCATCGCGGAATATATTGAGCTGCTGGATATCGCGCCAGCGATGCTCCCGCGTGACCCGATGGCAGCGCTTAAAGTTCGCCAGCTTGAAGCGTTGGCTGACGGCATTATGGATGCAGCGTTGGTTTCTGTACGCGAACAGGCGCGCCCGGCGGCGCAACAATCGGAAACGGAACTGTTGCGCCAGCGGGAAAAAATCAACCGCAGCCTGGATATGCTCGAAAGTTATCTGAGCGACGGGACACTAAAAACGGATACGGTCAATCTGGCGACTATCGCGATTGCCTGTGCGGTAGGCTATCTCAACTTCCGCCGGGTCGCGCCTGGCTGGTGCGTTAGCCGCCCCCACCTGGTCAAACTGGTCGAAACGCTTTTTCAGCGCGAAAGCTTTGCCCGCACCGAAGCGCCAAAGGCTTGACGCGCATTATGTCCGCCTGAGCAAACTCACGTTACAATCCCCCTTATGTCGATATCCCTCTCCCGCCAGGAGAGGGCCACCAACAGCCAGGCATTTTCATGACAAGCGAAACGCGTACACTCTACAGCCAGCTTCCTGCTATCGATCGTTTATTGCACGATAGCGCTTTTCTTTCTCTGCGCGATCGGTATGGCCATACCCAGGTGGTTGATCTGCTTAGGCGGATGCTTGACGACGCGCGCGACGTCATCCGGAATACGCAAACACTTCCCGACTGGTACGCAGACTGGGCGCAAGAGGCGAAACTCCGGCTGGAAAATGCGGCGCAAAGCGCGCTGCGCCCGGTGATTAACCTGACGGGGACGGTGTTGCACACCAATCTTGGCCGCGCATTGCAGGCGCAAGAAGCGATTGAGGCGGTAACGCAGGCGATGCGCGCGCCGGTGACGCTGGAATACGATTTGGATGGTGCCGGGCGGGGGCATCGCGACCGGGCATTGGCGACGCTGTTATGCCGTATCACCGGGGCGGAGGACGCCTGTATCGTCAATAACAATGCGGCGGCGGTATTGCTGATGTTGGCGGCGACCGCCAGCGGCAAAGAGGTGGTGGTTTCGCGTGGCGAGCTGGTCGAAATCGGCGGCGCGTTTCGTATTCCGGATGTTATGCGCCAGGCGGGCTGTACGCTGCATGAAGTGGGCACCACCAACCGGACGCACGCGAAAGATTACCGTCAGGCGGTAAATGAAAATACCGGGCTGTTGATGAAGGTGCATACCAGTAATTACAGCATTGAAGGCTTTACCAAAACGGTAGAGGAAGCGGAACTGGCGGAAATCGGGCGAGAGCTGGATATTCCGGTGGTGGCGGATCTGGGCAGCGGTTCGCTGGTGGATTTAAGCCAATATGGCTTACCCAAAGAGCCGATGCCGCAGCAGCTCATTGCCGCAGGCGTCAGCCTGGTAAGCTTCTCCGGCGATAAGTTGTTGGGCGGGCCGCAGGCCGGGATCATCGTCGGCAAAAAAGCGATGATTGCCCAACTGCAAAGCCATCCGCTGAAACGAGCCCTGCGTGCGGATAAAATGACGCTGGCGGCGCTGGAGGCAACGTTACGTCTGTATCTGCACCCGGAAGCGTTGGCGGAGAAATTACCCACCCTGCGTCTGTTAACTCGCAGTGAAGCGTCGATTCGCGAACAAGCGCAGCGGTTACAGGCGCGGCTGGCGGCACGTTACGGCGATGAATTTGCGCTGGAGGTTAAACCCTGCCTGTCGCAAATCGGCAGCGGTTCATTACCAGTAGACCGCCTTCCCAGCGCCGCCATGACCTTTACCCCGCACGACGGGCGCGGTAGTCGGCTGGAGGCGCTGGCGGCCCGCTGGCGCATGCTGCCTGTACCGGTCATTGGCCGAATTTATGATGGCCGTTTATGGCTGGATATGCGCTGTCTTGAAGACGAAAGCCGGTTTATGGAGATGATGCTGAAATGATTATTGCAACTGCCGGACACGTAGACCACGGTAAAACGACGTTGCTCCAGGCGATTACCGGGGTCAATGCCGATCGCCTGCCGGAAGAGAAAAAACGCGGGATGACTATCGATCTGGGCTACGCCTATTGGCCGCAGCCGGATGGTCGTGTGCTGGGCTTTATCGATGTGCCTGGGCATGAAAAATTCCTCTCTAACATGC
Source organism: Salmonella sp. SJTUF14076 (assembly GCF_015534835.1). Classification (NCBI taxonomy): domain Bacteria; kingdom Pseudomonadati; phylum Pseudomonadota; class Gammaproteobacteria; order Enterobacterales; family Enterobacteriaceae; genus Salmonella; species Salmonella sp. SJTUF14076. Next base: position 171,192 of record NZ_CP064674.1, read on the forward strand.
TGGCGGGCGTAGGCGGTATCGATCACGCTTTGCTGGTGGTCGCCTGTGATGACGGCGTCATGGAGCAAACGCGCGAGCATTTACAGATCCTGCAACTGACGGGCAATCTCCAGCTCACCGTCGCGCTGACCAAAGCCGATCGCGTGGACGAGGCGCGTATCAGTGAAGTACGTGAAGAGGTGCTGGCGGCGCTCGACAACTATGGCTTCGCCGATACCGTTTTATTTGTCACCGCCGCCAATGAAGGACGCGGTATTGCAGAACTTCGTGCTCATTTACAGCAGCTTCCTGCACGTTTACACGCCGCGCAGCATCGCTTCCGTCTGGCTATCGACCGTGCGTTTACGGTGAAAGGGGCGGGACTGGTAGTGACCGGAACGGCGTTGAGCGGAGAGGTAAACGTGGGCGATACGCTATGGTTGACCGGCGTTAATACGCCGATGCGCGTACGAAGTCTACACGCGCAAAATCAGCCCACCGACCATGCGTATGCCGGGCAGCGTATTGCGCTCAATATTGCGGGCGATGCGGAGAAGGAGCAGCTTAACCGCGGCGACTGGCTGCTTTCCGATGCGCCGGTGGGGGAAGCTTTTCCCCGGGTGATCGTTTCTCTGGCGCTTCATGCGCCGCTTTCCCAATGGCAGCCGCTACATATTCACCATGCCGCCAGCCATGTGACCGGTCGCGTCTCTTTGCTGGAAGGCGGGCTGGCCGAGCTGATCTTTGATACGCCGTTGTGGCTGGCCGATAATGACAGACTGGTGCTGCGTGATATTTCCGCACGCGCCACCCTTGCCGGCGCACGCGTGGTGACGCTTAAGGCGCCGCGTCGCGGTAAACGTAAACCAGATTATTTGCACTGGCTTTCAACGCTTGCCGACGCGCAGGACGATAGCGCGGCGTTGGCCATTCATCTGGAACGCGGCGCCGTCAACCTGCCGGATTTCGGTTGGGCGCGTCAGCTTAATCCTCTCGGTATGCGTCAGCTTATTGAGCAACATGGTTTTATCCAGGCCGGAGACAATCTGTTAAGCGCGCCCGTCGCCGCCCGCTGGCAGCGTAAGATTCTTGATACGCTGGCGACCTACCACGAACAGCACCGCGATGAACCGGGGCCGGGACGCGAGCGTTTACGCCGCATGGCCCTGCCAATGGAAGATGAAGCGCTGGTCCTGATGCTGATCGAGCGGATGCGCGACGACGGCCTGATTCATAGCCATCACGGTTGGTTGCATCTGCCGGATCATAAAGCGGGATTTAGCGATGAGCAGCAGGCCGTCTGGCAAAAAGTCGAACCGCTATTTGGCGATGAGCCCTGGTGGGTACGCGATCTGGCGAAAGAGACCGGAACGGAAGAACAATTGATGCGGCTGGTGCTGCGACAGGCGGCACAGCAAGGCATCATTACCGCGATCGTAAAAGATCGGTACTATCGTAACGATCGGATTGTCGCTTTCGCCAATATGATCCGCGAGCTGGATCAAGAGAGAGGATCAACCTGTGCGGCGGATTTTCGCGACAGGTTGAATGTAGGGCGGAAACTGGCTATTCAGATCCTTGAATATTTTGACCGGATTGGATTTACACGACGTCGTGGGAATGATCATTTATTACGTGATGCGTTATTATTTCCGCAAAAAGAATGAAATGGTTAAATTAAATAACAAATGAAGCAATACAATTATTGCGTTGCTTTTTATTTTTCTGGCTTCTTAAAATAGCCAGCGTGAACCTGTTATCAGAATAATTTTGCCCGTATTCTTTGCGCCTTATTCAGGCGACTCACGATGAGATTGTGGAACTTTATCGCACGGCGATGTAACGCCTTTGCCCGGTGGCGCGGACGCTTACCGGGCCTGCGTAGACGATGCAGGCCGGATAAGGCGTAACACGTTAGCTTCGATCGAGCTTTTGCTGCGCCAGCCAGACGGCGCCCAGCCTGCCCGCCTGATTTCCCAGTTGGCAGGGCTGAATCGGCACCTGGAGCGCCTCCCACATTTCAAACGTTTCAAGATGCCGTGTCAGGAGCGGGTAGAGCTTTTCCTGTTCGCTAATTCCTCCGCCGATCAGCACCACGCCCGGATCAAACATAGAGATCACGCTGTAAACGCCGCGTGACAGATAACGCGCCCAGTCATTGACCGCCTCACGCAGATGAACATCGGTCGCCATTCGTTCGAAGATCACATCCGCAGGCGGCATCTCTTCGGCAGGCAGCGCCAGCGCCTGGCGGCACGACGCCATTAATCCGCTGGTTGACGCGATTTTATGCATACTTTCGCCATTGTTCCCGACCGGCATGACGCCGAATTCACCGGCGTGAAAATGCGCGCCGCGATACAGTTCCCGTCCGACGATAATACCGCCGCCAATGCCGGTTCCAATGGTGATACAGACCATGTTTTCATAATGCTGCCCGGCGCCTCGCCACATTTCGCCCAGCGCCGCACAGTTCGCGTCGTTCTCCACGACCAGCGGCAGATCGGTTAGCCCGCTGAACAACTCCATCAGGTTGACATCATCCAGGTAAGCCAGCGCGCCCGCTTTTGCCGCATGACCGTTATGGGGATTAATATGGCCGGGGAAACTGACCCCGATTGCCGCAATGTCATAGTCCTGTTGGCAACGCGCCACCACATCCTGCCATTTGCGGGTAAACGTGGAGGCGTCCTCTGGCGTATCGAATTGATGATGGGTTAATTCTTCGCCGTCACTGTTAATCACGCCATATTTGACGTGAGTTCCTCCCACATCAATACCGATATATTGCTGCATAGTGTTCTCCGTACGTTAAACAGGCACCTGTTTAGTATGGCTAAAACCAGACGGGGAAACGTAAAGGAAAGTAATTCGTGATTGCTGTCGTAAAGCGGGAAACCATTGGCGAAAAATTCACCAGTACCGTCTACCCTTGTGGAGTACCTTTACAATAAGGAGTTGGTCATGACGAACAATCCCCCTTCAACACGTATTCAGCCAGGTGAATACGGGTACCCACTGAAGTTAAAAGCCCGCTATGACAATTTTATTGGCGGTGACTGGGTTGCGCCCGCCGACGGCGAATATTATCAAAACCTGACGCCAGTGACCGGCCAGCCGCTATGTGAAGTCGCTTCCTCCGGTAAAAAAGATATCGATTTAGCGCTCGACGCCGCGCATAAGGCGAAAGATAAGTGGGCGCATACGTCAGTACAAGACCGTGCCGCTATCTTGTTTAAGATCGCCGATCGGATGGAACAAAACCTCGAACTGTTGGCGACAGCGGAAACCTGGGATAACGGTAAACCGATTCGTGAAACCAGCGCCGCCGACGTACCGCTGGCGATCGATCATTTCCGCTATTTCGCCTCCTGTATACGTGCGCAGGAGGGCGGGATCAGCGAAGTTGATAGCGAAACCGTGGCCTACCATTTTCACGAACCGCTTGGCGTCGTGGGGCAGATAATTCCGTGGAACTTTCCGTTGTTGATGGCAAGCTGGAAAATGGCGCCAGCGCTGGCGGCGGGTAACTGCGTGGTGCTTAAACCGGCACGCCTGACGCCGCTTTCCGTTTTGCTGTTGATGGAAATCATTGGCGATCTGTTACCGCCGGGCGTCGTCAACGTCGTGAACGGCGCGGGCGGCGAGATTGGCGAGTATCTGGCGACCTCGAAACGTATCGCGAAGGTGGCGTTTACCGGTTCGACGGAAGTGGGTCAACAGATCATGCAGTACGCCACGCAGAATATTATTCCGGTGACGCTGGAGTTAGGCGGCAAGTCGCCAAATATCTTCTTCGCCGACGTGATGGATGAGGAAGATGCGTTCTTTGATAAAGCGCTGGAGGGATTTGCCCTGTTTGCCTTTAACCAGGGCGAGGTGTGTACCTGTCCAAGCCGTGCGCTGGTCCAGGAGTCCATCTATGAGCGCTTTATGGAGCGCGCTATTCGCCGGGTAGAGAGCATTCGCAGCGGGAACCCGCTAGATAGCGGTACACAGATGGGGGCGCAGGTCTCCCACGGCCAGCTTGAGACTATCCTCAATTATATCGATATCGGTAAAAAAGAGGGGGCCGATATTCTGACCGGTGGGCGACGCAAGGAGCTGGATGGCGAACTTAAAGAGGGCTATTACCTTGAGCCTACTATCCTGTTTGGTAAGAACAATATGCGCGTCTTTCAGGAGGAGATCTTTGGCCCGGTGCTGGCGGTAACCACCTTTAAAACCATGGAGGAGGCGCTGGAAATCGCTAACGATACCCAATACGGCCTGGGCGCTGGCGTCTGGAGCCGCAACGGCAATCTGGCCTATAAGATGGGGCGCGGCATTCAGGCCGGGCGCGTGTGGACCAACTGCTATCACGCCTATCCGGCACATGCGGCGTTTGGCGGCTATAAACAGTCGGGCATCGGGCGCGAAACGCATAAGATGATGCTGGAACACTACCAGCAAACCAAGTGCCTGCTGGTGAGCTATTCCGATAAGCCGCTGGGGCTGTTCTGACGCAAGAGGTAATGCCCGATGGCGCTGCGCTTATCGGGCCTACCGCATTGATATCAGCCTGGTGGTAATGCCCGATGGCGCTTCGCTTATCAGGCCTACCGCATTGATATTAGCCTAGTGGTAATGCCCGATGGCACTTCGCTTATCGGGCCTACCGCGTTGATATTAGCCTGGTGGTAATGCCCGATGGCGCTTCGCTTATCGGGCCTACAAAAATTCATCGCAATATACTGATATTGCAAATCTTGTAGGCCGGATAAGGCGCAGCCGCCATCCGGCACAGTGTTACCGCTCGTTAACCCAAATCCGCATTTCGCCCTCGCCACGGTTGGCCCAGCTAAACCACGGAATGAACGTTAGCGTCTGCGGCTGGCGCGATGACGGCGCGTTATCGTAGTGCCACAACGCCTGATGCTGCGCATCTGGGGCGCTTTGCTTCTCGCCTTCAGCCTGAATCAGCATCTTATGCGCAAAAATCCCTTTGCCCTCAAAGACCCGGAATTCACTCTCTTTCGGTAGCCACAGATTATGCAGTTCTTCGCCGTTATCGGCCTGCTCAAGGCAATAGACCAGCGGCCCGCGCTGAATAGCGACCTTACCGGCGACGTGACGCGCCAGCGGATTGCCATACACGCGGCGAACCGGCATCGGCAGCGTCAGGCTTATCGTATCGCCCTCCTGCCAGGTTCGACGGATATGCAGATAACCTTTGCGAATATCCTGCTCCACTTCCAGCCCGTTGAGCGTCACTTTTGCCTCAGGGCACCAGTCCGGCAGGCGTAGCGCCAGTGTGTGACGTACCGGCTGCACAGAGTCGATGGTGATCTTCACCTGCTCTTGCCACGGGTAGTTCCCGCTGATTCGCAGTTTGAGCGCGCCATTTTCAACGGGTATTTCCATGCTGTTACCCACGTACATATTGATGTACAGCGCATCCGCACGCGGCGTGTAGATGTAGTGACCAAGGGAGGTGAGCACGCGGGCGATGTTCGGCGGGCAGCAGGCGCAGCCAAACCAGCGCTGGCGGATGGGCTTAACGTGATCGTAAATATGGTTGAATTTTAACGATTTTGGATGCACTTCCAGCGGGTTGACGTAGAAGAAATGCTTGCCATCGAGCGCCATACCACCGAGGACGGTGTTGTACAGCGCGCGCTCCATCACGTCGGCGTACTGGCTATCGGCTTCCATTTCCAGCATCCGGCGGGCGAACATCATCAGGCCGATTGAAGCGCAACTTTCCGCATAGACCGAATCATTCGGTAAATCGTAATCGCTGCTAAAGGATTCGCCGCTGCTCTGCGAGCCAATCCCGCCGGTGATATACAGCTGACGCTGCGCCATATTTTTCCACAGGCGCAGGCAGTCCTGGCGTTTGCCTTCATCGTTGCTCAGGCGAGCGAGATGCGCCACGCCGGTCATCAGATAGACAAAACGTACCGCGTGGCCAATGGCCGTCTGCTGCTGCGAAATTGGCAGATGCGCCTGGCTGTAGGCTTTGTCTTTGACCATCCACGCCGGGCCGTAGGTATGCCAGTACGAGGTCTGGCCGCGTTTTTCGTACTCTTCGTCGTAGAAGTGCGGTTGGGCGCCGCGCTGCCCGATAAAGTAGCTTGCCAGAGCCATATAGCGCGGCTGCTCTGTTACCTCATACAGACGCATCAGCGCCAGCTCAATTTCCGGGTGGCCCGGATAGCCGTGCAGCTGATTTTCGCCAGGGCCGAAAGTGCTGTCGATATGATCGGCCAGGCGACAAACGACGTCTAGCAGCCGACGCTTGCCGGTGGCCTGAAAGAAGGCGACGCCCGCTTCAATCAGATGCCCGGCGCAATAAAGCTCATGGCACTCCGCCAGGTTGCTCCAGCGTTCTTGCGGGGCTTTTGCCGTAAAGTACGTATTGAGATAGCCATCGTCACACTGCGCGGCGGCCACCAGTTCAATCACCTCATCGGCGGTTTTCTCAAGCGCTGGATCGGGCTTCTGGCACAGTGACCAGGCAACCGCTTCCAGCCATTTCGCCACGTCGCTGTCCTGAAAGACCATGCCGTAAAAGTCGCCCGTCTGCTGGCCTGCGGCAATGCGGAAATTTTCAATGGCATGGCTGGGTTCAGCCTCTGGAATACGATCGTTTAACGCATCCCACTGGTAAGGAATAACCACATCGCGAACCAGTTGTTGATACTGTCCGAGGAACGGATCGCTGACCGTCAGTTTATGCAGATCGACTTCCAGTACGTTCATTTCGTGCTCCTTAAGGCTGTAGAGGTCATAGATATTCCTCGCTGACGGGGTATTTTATGGCAGTAATTTTTATTTTCGCGTTATGACCTGATTCATTTTGCCCAGATAGCGGTGAGCGACAAGGCGATAAAAGAGTAAAAAAAGATGACGATTCCGACCCGCATTTAAAAATGTGAGATGGATCGAGTGAAATGACTATTTTTAGTTAATAATCAAAAGCTAATATGAAATACGGTGCTGAATGAGCGGGAAATGACATATTAATGCTCGAATTATCCATAACATTACCGATTAAAGTCCAAAACGGCGGATTATTTATTTCTCGCGGCATTGGGCGTCATCCTGCCAGGCGTCTGCAATCGTGGGAAATTATATTTGTGGAAAAAGGCTGCCTGAAAATTCAGGAAGAAGAATGTGTTTTCTGTGTCGAAGCCGGGGAAAGCCTGTTGCTTTGGCCGCATCGCCGCCATATTGGCGTTGAGGAGTTTCCCGCCGATCTTAAATTTTACTGGCTCCATTTTGAGGTCAAAGCGCCGGACAGTGACCCGCGCTGGCTGACGCATCTTTCCGTGCCGCAGCATACCCAGGTTGCCGATCCGCAGGCGCTGATTGCGCTTTTTCGCCAGTTTATGAACGAGCAGGAAAAGCACCAGCGCAGCCCGGCGCTGGAGTTCATTGTGCTGCTGATTTTGCAGCAGCTCACCGTTGACGCCCGGCAGAATGAAAACGCCGAGGCCGCTGGCGTGTCGCTGGCCTGGAAAGTACAGCAGTTGATTCGAACGCACTATCACCTGCCGCTTTCCAGCTCGGTTCTGGCGAAAGAACTGCATTGCAATGTGGATTATCTGGGACGCGTTTATCGGCGGGTATTTCACCTTACGCTAACGGAAGCCATCCACCGCCAGCGGGTGCGCGAGGCGGAAAAGTTGCTGATTAGCGACGCGCGTTCGTTAAAAGAGGTGGCGGAGCGGTGCGGTTTTAATGACGTTGGTTACTTTCGCCAGATCTTCCGCAAGCACACCGGCCTGACGCCTACCGCCTGGAAGCGGCGCTACAGTAAGGAACACGTTAATTCTTGAGTATAATCTTTGGCCCTCTGACAACGCGGTTGCAAACTGAATGTCCGATGGCGCTTTGCTTATCGGGCCTACAAGAGTTCATCACAACGTATTGATATTGCACATCTTGTAGGTCGGATAAGGCGCAGCCGCCATCCGACACAGGCTGTGACTGCCGGTATTACTGCCCGTAATAGGCATTCGCGCCATGTTTACGCAGATAGTGTTTATCGAGCAGTTCAGGTTGCATATCCGGTAGCTGCGGGGCCAGCTGGCGCGAAAACAGCCCCATATAGGCGCACTCCTCAAGCACCACGGCGTTGTGGACGGCATCAGCGGCATTTTTACCCCAGGCAAACGGGCCGTGCGAATGAACCAATACCGCCGGGATTTGCGCCGGATCCAGACCGCGCTCTTCAAAGGTTTTAATAATCACCTCGCCGGTCTGATACTCGTACTCGCCGTTAATCTCCTCAACGGTCATCAGTCGGGTACAGGGGATCGCGCCATAGAAATAGTCGGCGTGGGTGGTGCCCCAGGCGGGCAGATCGAGCCCGGCCTGCGACCAGATCGTCGCATGGCGGGAATGGGTATGCACGATCCCACCGATCTGCGGATAGCGGCGATAGAGCGCCAGATGGGTCGCGGTATCGGACGACGGTTTTTTGTTGCCTTCAACGACCTTACCGCTGGCGATCTCTACCACCACCATATCGTCGGCGGTCATCACCTCATATTCGACGCCGGAAGGCTTAATGACCATCAGCTTGCGCATCTCATCGACCGCGCTGACGTTGCCCCAGGTAAAGGTGACCAGCCCGTGCGCCGGGAGGGCCAGGTTGGCCGCCAGCACCTCGGCTTTCAGTTGCTCTAACATGTGAAACCTCCTTCCTGCATCCGTGATTCAATCCAGCGGCGGGCCTGGATAATTTCCAGCACCGGCTCGCTGGCTTTCTCTGTCCACATCTCAATCAGAAATGAACCGCGATAGTTCAGCTCATGCAGCGTTTTGAAGATGCCGACAAAATCAACGCATCCTTCGCCAAACGGCACGTCGCGGAACTGGCCGGGGCTGTCACCGGTCACCGGCAGCGTGTCTTTCAGGTGGATAGCGGCGATACGGTCGATACCCAGCTTCAGTTCGGCGGTCACGTCGTTCCCCCAGGCGCTGAGGTTGCCGACGTCTGGATAAACGGTGAACCACGGTGACGAAAGCATCTCGTCCCACTTTTTCCACTTGCTGATGGAGTTCATAAACGCGGTATCCATGATCTCCACCGCCAGCATCACCTGCGCCGCTGCGGCCTGTTCCACCGCCCACGCCAGCCCTTCGGCGAAACGCTGCTGGGTGCCTTCGTCGTGCTCTTCGTAATAGACGTCGTAACCTGCCAGCTGGATGGTGCGGATACCGAGATCGCGCGCCAGACGGATGGCTTTGGTCATGATTTCACGCGCCCGCTGGCGTACCGCTTCGTCGCGGCTGCCAAAAGGGAATCGACGATGGGCGGAGAGGCACATCGACGGGATGGCGACGCCGCTTTCCAGCATCGCGTTCACCAGCGAAGCGCGTTGGGCTGGCGTCCACTCGAGGCGAGAAAGACGTTCGTCGGTTTCGTCCACCGACATCTCGACAAAATCAAAACCGCAGCTTTTTGCCAGCACCAGCCGCTCTGGCCAACTGAGATCTTTCGCCAGTGCTTTCTCGTAAATACCTAATGGATGATTACGCATGCTTTTCTCCCCAAATGGCGTCAATTTGGGCGTGGAATTCGGCGGCGACCTGCGCCGGATGGGCGGCACCTGCCAGCGCGCGTCCGGCGATAAATGCCTTGACGTTAATGTCGCGGAACAGCGGCAGATCCGCTGGGGTAATGCCGCCGGTAATCGATAGTTCAAGGCCGATGTCGGACAACGCCTTCATACGCGCCAGGTCCGCTTCGCCCCACTGCTGCCCGCTGGCCTGCGCATCGCGTCCGCGGTGGTAAATCGCCTGGCGAACCCCGACGCGGTACCAGTCTCGGGCGTCGTCCAGCGTCCAGTTGCCGAACAGTTCCATTTGGATTTCACCGCCACAGGATTGCGCGACGGCATGGCCTTTCTCGACGGTCGCGAGCGGCGCGGCGCAGATGATAGTCATCCAGTTAGCGCCAGCGCCAAAAGCCTGCTGCGCCAGGGTTTCACCGGCATCGGCCACTTTCCAGTCGGCGACGATGATTTTTTCCGGGCACTGCGCTCGCAGGGCTTTCACCGCGCTAAGGCCTTCGGTTAAACAAAGGATGGTTCCGGCCTCAACGATATCGACATGATCCTGTAGCAGGGCGACATCGCGTTGGGCTGCCTCCAGACTGGTGTGGTCGAGCGCCAGTTGCAGTAATGGTCGGCTCATAATGCGTGCTCCTTAATACGGGCGTGATAGCCCTGTAGTGCTTCAATCAAATCCTGGTATTGGCGGTATTTGCGCTGGTAGAGGGCGTGCGCGGTCATGTCCGGCAGCAGCGTGCGCACCGGGTGCTGCAGGTCGCGTTGGGCCTCGCGGAAATCGCGATATACGCCGGTGCCGACGCGGGCAGCCAGCGCCGCGCCGAAGCAGCCGGTCTCCTCCACCTGCGGCAGCTCAATGCGTAAACCGCTGACGTCCGCCAGCATCTGCATCCAGACGTCGGAGTGGGCCGGGCCGCCGGTAACGCGCAGGGCGCAAACGTCGGTAAAGCGTTCACGCATGCGGTTGAGGTGGGTCATATGGCTGAAGACCACGCCTTCATAAATCGCCTGCAGCAGGTGGGCGCGGGTGTGCAGCGCCTGCATGCCGTAAAAGCCGCAGGTCATCTCCAGCCCGGCATTGCTGCCGTAGAGAAACGGGAGAAAAAAGAGGTCGCTACCGGCTTTCGGCAGGCTGGCGACCGCCTGGTTGATCTCGTCAAAAGAGAGGTCGCCCCACTGGGCGGTAAACCATTCGAGGTTGCCGGAGGAGGTCGGGCTGGCTTCGTGAACGATATACTGCCCGTCATTGACGTAGCGGCCATAGACGTAAGGATGGGCCTCATGGTCGCGCAGACCGTGAGCGATGCCGCTGGTGACGGCCCAGGTACCCATCACCGCATTGAGCGTTGATTCATCCTCAATACCGGCGCAAAGGGCGGTGGAAACCACATCAAACAGGCCGCCGACGACGGGGGTACCCACTGCCAGACCGGTGATGGCGGCTGCCTGAGCGGTGATCTCCCCGCATATTTCGGCTGAACCCACCACGGGGGGCAGCGCGCTGTCGATTTCACTGATGCCCAGCCACTCGGTCAGAAGCGGGTCGTACTGGCCCGTCGCCATGTTGTAGAGGTTGGACTCGGAGATGTTGCTCTCCTCACAGCCTTTCACGCCGGTTAAGCACCAGCGCAGATAGTCATGCGTCATCATGACGCAGCCTATCTGCGCGTAGCGCTGCGGCTCATTCTCTTTTACCCAGCGTAAAAGGGAGACCGGATGCCCGGTCCACAGGGTTTGCCGGGTCAGCGGGTAGAGTTTTTGCGGAACCGCTTCTTTTTGCCAGCGCTGGACAATTTCCATGGCGCGACGGTCGGAAGAGAGTATCGCTTTACCTAATGGCCGATCGCTTTTATCTAACAGGAACAGGCCCTTACCCTGAGCGGAAATACCCAGACCGCGGATTTGTGAGCCGCTCACCCCCGTGTGCGCCAGCAGTTTGCTGATGACCGAGCCGCACTGTTGCCACAGTTCGGTCATATCGCGTTCAACCCAGCCTGGCTGCGGGCTTAAAGCGTGCAGCGGCAGGCGTTGCACCGCTACTTCCCGGCCTGCGCCATCGTACAACCCGGCTTTTAGCCAACTCCCACCACAATCTAACCCCAGCCAGTAATTGCTCATGACTTATTGCACCTCGTCCACGGCTTTCAGGAGATCAGCGCCCTGCGGGTTGTCTTTCAGGAACATATCGCGCACCTGGCTGCCCAGCGCATCGCTGAAGGCTTTACGGTCGATATCAGTCAGGACTTCAACTCCGGCTTCTTTCATGCCATCGATAATTTTTTGCTGATCTTCGGCGACCAGTTTGCGCTGATAGTCACCCGCTTCTTTGGCGGAACTCAGCAGTGCCTCCTGGAACTGCGGGCTTAAAGCGTCGAATTTGGCTTTATTGATCACCAGCAGCAGAGGCGAATAGGCGTGATGAGTGAGGGAGAGGTATTTCTGTACCTCATAGAATTTCGCTGACCATACGACGTTGATAGGGTGTTCCTGGGCATCAATCGTACGGGTTTCGAGGCCGGTATAGACTTCGGAGAACGGCATCGGAATAGGGTTCGCGCCGAAGATTTTAAAGGCCGCGATATTCATTGGGCTGTTGTTAGTGCGGATTTTTAAGCCTTTCAAATCGCCCGGCGTTTTTACCGGCGCGCGGGAGTTGGTGACGTCGCGCCAGCCGTTTTCCCAGTAGGCCAGCACTTTTAACCCTTTTGAATCGAGTGATTTTTTCAGTTCATCGCCGACTTTGCCGTCGAGCGTTTTATGCGCATGCGCGGTATCGCGAAACAGGAAGGGTACATCAAGTAAGTTGAATACAGGGGCCAGGCCGGTGAAATTGTTCGAACCGGACATTTCCATATCAATGGTTCCGCCGCGCACCCCGCTGATCATTGCCTGGGCGTTACCTAATGTGCTGTCAGGAAAGAGTTTTAGCGTTAATTCGCCGTTGGTTTTTTCTTTTAATAATTCGTTAAATTTTTTCGCGGCAATATGTTGGGAGTCAGTTTGCGGTGTTTCATAACCAAAACGTAAAGATTGCGCCGCCAGAGACGACACGCTGAAAACCGTCAGACCAGCTATCAATAATGAACGAGCAATAACGTGTAATTTCATAATATTATCCTTTAATTAATCCATTTAAGCGGTGTGATAATTAGCTCGGGAATAAAAATAAATAAAACCAGCAGCGACATCAGTACGACAACGTAAGGGAATACACCTCTTACCGCGTCATCAAATTTCAATTTTGCTACCCCGGAAATAACGTTGAGGACGTTGCCAACGGGCGGTGTGATTAATCCAATAGAGCAGTTAATAATGAACATGACGCCGAAATAAATCGGATCAATATTGGCTTCTTTAACTAATGGCAATAATACAGGGGTAAGAATTAACACCGTTGGCGTTAAATCCATCACCATACCGACGACCATAATTGAGATCATAATGACGATAAATAAGAGTCGCGGAGAGTCGACCAGCGGCTGCAGCAAATCTGACACCATCATAGGTAATTCCGCGATCGTAATCAGCCAGGCGGATACCTGGGCCGCGGCCACCAGAAACATGACGACTGACGTCGTTTTGGCGGCATTGACCAGCACGTGGTAGAGACTGGAAAACGTTAATTCCCGATAGATAACCACGGCGACAAAGAGGGCGTAAAAGGCGGCAACCGCCCCTGCCTCCGTTGGCGTGAAAAGTCCGGAACGGAAGCCGCCGATAATAATCACCGGTAAAAACAGCGCCCAGATACCTGAAACCAATGATTGCCAGATTTCACGCGGTGTTGCTTTGGGCTGAGAAGGGAGATTTAATCGCCCGGCCTGCCACCACCAGGTGAGCATAAGCGCCGCGCCCATCATGATGCCCGGTGCGATCCCGGCCATAAACAGCTTGCTGATCGACAAGCCGCTGGAAACGCCGAAGATAATAAAAGGAATCGAGGGGGGAATAATGGGCGCAATGATCCCGCCGGAAGCGATTAACCCAACGGAGCGGTTGATCGGGTAGTTTGCGGAGCGCATCATCGGCACCAGCAGCGCGGCGACCGCAGCGGTATCTGCTACCGCAGAGCCGGAAAGGCTGGCCATAATCATTGCCGCAATAACGCCCACGTAGCCCAGGCCGCCGGGCTTATGGCCGACCAGCTTCATCGGCAGGTCGACAATTCGCTTTGACAGGCCGCCCGCGTTCATGATTTCACCGGCCAAAACAAAAAAGGGAATGGCCAGCAGGGAGAAACTGTCCGCGCCGTTAACCAGGGTTTGCGCCATAATCTGTACGTCAAACATATCCAGGTATGCCATCAGAGCAGCGCCGCAAAGCAGCAGCGACCAGGCGATGGGTAAACCTATCGCGATCCCGCCGAGCAGGCAGCAGAGAAATATCACCACGGCCATGATTAGGCTCCTTGCTGTGGTTGTTGAAAGGAATCGTTATGCGTTATTAAGTGATAAAGCCGACGCAGCTCGATTAACGCGATGGCAACGCTTGTGGGCAAACAGGCGATATACATCAGGCCGATCGGTAAACCGAGGATTGGCGAGTGATCGCTCCAGTCCTGCAACGCTTTTTGCAGGCTGCCCCAGCCTAATGCGAGGCATAACAATAAAATCAGCGAATGCGTCAGCAGCGAGAGTCGACGCTGATTCGCTGGCGAAAGTTTTTCCACCACAAAAGTGACCTGAACGTGAGCGTTATCCATAAATGCAACGATGGCGCCAATAAACGTCAGCCATACAAATAGATAACGTGATAGTTCATCTACCGACAAAATACTGCTCTCAAAACCGTAACGTAAAATAACATTAATAAATACAATGCAGGAAAGTACGGCAATTAATACCGCAAGTATGCCCTCAAGTACCCGCTTCATAACGACTCCATCAGGTTATAGAAACTTATTTCTTTCGATGCTGAATAGTGGAACTTAATTTATTATGTTTGGTTTATATTAGGTCGGCGCAACGTTGAGTTGCAGGCCGAGAATTAAGGTGATGATGTTTAATTCAGGTTAGCTGCGTGTGGCCTTTTCATCATGTTAATACCATCGCGTAATATATCGATGCGGTGATTAATATCGGCGCTGGCATTGATTTCCAACAATTTAATGCCGGTAAACTGCAACAGTTCGGGAGCGGCGGAGGTAATGAGTTCTTTAACATGTTTCTCCGTCATCAGACTTTGTGGACAGAAAGGTGCAAACGGAGCATGGAGGTCCTGCCATTCGCCATATTCTCCATCCAGCGTTGTACCGGAGAACATCAGCGCCCCGAGTTTTCCAGCCTGTTTGGCCTGCTGCGTGTGGATCAGCGGTAGAGAGGTATCCCGCCCTTCAATAGCCGAGCGCGCCCAGTTAATGCAGACGCTTATGTCATAGTCGGCAATAGTTTCCAGTACGTTTACCAACGGTAAGAATCCTTTGCGCGGTGCGGGGCCGGTCATCGCGTCGCAGTGTTCAAGCACCAGGTCGCAGGACCAGTCCCAGTTGGCAATCTCTTTTAATGAGCGCGCAAAGGCGTCGGTTGCCTGCGCCACGTTCGGATTGCCCGCCAGAGGAGCGGCATGAAGCTCAAGGGCTATGACTTTGCCGGTATTGTTCCCATTGATTTTATTGATCTTCTGATGCAGATGACGATAGTACTCCACGCAGGCTTTACGCTGTTCCTCGTCACTGGACGCTAATCCAAAACCGCCGTTTTCGCTACGGCGACGCATGGTTTCCATTATCGCGGTGACCACGATTTGCCAGTTTCCCGGTGTATGGCGCAATAACCACTCGTCGCCGAGCGGGTGAAGATGTTCAAGACAAGGCTGCTCCAGCCCCCGGATATCCGGAGTATCAGAGAGTTGCCGCCAGAATTCCGTCTCTTCCTCTTCACTCTTCTGGTGAAATGAGGGTGCACAAGGGTACGCACCGATAATATAACCGGTATTATTTTTCATTTTGTGCTCCAGTAAACTCTATTTTATAAAACGTCTATGGCGACTTTTACGACTATTTTCCGTATCGGCGTAGCAATGCTTTTATTACAACCGGGACGATGAACATCCTGCGGGAAAAACAGGGCATAACTTCCCGGTATCATTTCAATGAATGATTCATGTTCACTGTCGTGATAAAAAATAATATCGCGCTGTTCTAATAATGACTCGCTGATTTGATTATTACCGGTATCAATGGCAACCCCAATTGTCTCTTCGCCCCATGCCAGAAACTGAATATCCAGATAGCGGCGATGGACTTCCGGACGATTTTCAGCAGCATCGCGGGTGGTCATATCGATAATCTGCGCGAAGATATTTTTGCCGTCGATTTCCACTACGCCGGGTTCCAGCGTGCGAAAGTCCGTATTGCGCAGGAAATCGAGCGCCTGCTCTATGGCCGACGGTAGTCGGCACGGATTAGGCTGCGCGATATGTCCAAAAATCATGATGTGGCTCCTTACAGCGCCTGAATTTTGGCCCAGACGCTGTCGTCAATGGTGATACCGTTACGGCGGTTGTCATCCAGCAGTTTGGTAAATTCGTGGCCTGGCAGCCGAATCTCGACGTTGTCGTCGGCACGTTCAGCAGTGGTGATGAAATCCATAATCCGCTGCAGTTTGGCATCGCGGGTTGCGCCATCGATCAGCTTATCGACTTCAATGGCGATAAAAATTTGTGAGACGCCATATTCATCGCTGTTTTCCTGGGTCACTTCAGCAACGGAAGAACCGTTGGCAAGCAGGGTGGCAATCATGTCCAGCACAATCGACAGACCAGATCCTTTCCAGTAACCCATTGGTAAAATGCGGCGATTTTTCTCGATAACGCCCGGTTCTTTGGTCAACTGACCGTTATCGTCGAAACCGCCGTCCACCGGCAGTTCGCGGCCCGCCAGACGGTTAACTTCTAACATTCCGTAGGAGAACATCGACATCGACATATCTACCATCGTGATCGGCGTAGACGGGATGGCGACGATCAGCGGATTGGTACCGATACGGCACTCTTTCGCGCCCCACGGCGGCATGACGGCGATGGAGTTGGTCCAGCAAATGCCGATATAGCCTTTTTCCGCCGCCTGCCAGCCGTAGCTGCCGCCGCGCATCCAGTGGTTAGCATTACGTAACGCCACCAGGCCAATACCATGATCGGAAGCCAGCTCGATGGCCCGGTCCATCATCTTTTTCGCCGTCAGGTTGCCGATAGCGCGCTGAGCATCCCACTGTTCGATGGCGCCGAGGCTGGTAACTCGCTGCGGTTTAGCATCAGGAATAATGTCGCCGTTATCCAGTTGCTGGATGAAGCGAGGAAAACGGTTCACGCCGTGGGAATAGACACCGGACTCGGTTGTTCTGGCGAACATTTCCGCGCACTCGTCGGCGGTATCTTCCGCAATATTCCGCGACCGCAAGACGCGGTAGAAGGCCCCTTTTAACTCTTCGAAAGCTACTTTCATCCCTGTTCTCCTGGTCGATTGTTAGAAATTTTAGTATGTTTTTTTGTCGATAAATTTCATAATGCGAAATGTAGTTCCAAATATATAGATCAAAAATTGACATGGCAACGCCAGAGAAGGTTTTTAAAAACGATTAAAATCATCGGTTTATGTTTTTTATGCTGATATCGTGAACTGCAACACACTTTGAGCTACCATCTGATCGCCCAAGAAAGGAGAGAGTTTTCTGATGAGCCAGAACAACGATAAAGAGAAGCCTGCGGGGAGTCAGAGCCTGTTTCGTGGCCTGATGTTGATAGAAATTTTGAGTAACTACCCGAACGGTTGCCCGCTGGCGCACCTGTCGGAGCTGGCGGGGCTGAACAAGAGTACCGTCCATCGTTTGTTGCAGGGGCTTCAATCCTGCGGATATGTGACGCCAGCGCCGGCGGCCGGGAGCTACCGTCTGACGACAAAGTTTATTGCCGTCGGCCAAAAAGCCCTGTCATCGCTGAATATCATCCACGTTGCGGCACCGCACCTTGAGGCGCTCAACCTGACCACCGGCGAGACGGTGAATTTTTCCAGCCGTGAAGATGACCACGCTATCCTGATTTATAAGCTGGAACCGACCACCGGTATGCTGCGCACGCGTGCCTACATTGGCCAGCATATGCCGCTGTACTGCTCGGCGATGGGGAAAATTTATATGGCGTTTGGTCAGCCGGATTATGTGGCGTCTTACTGGGAAAGCCATAAAGAACAGATCCAGCCGCTGACTCGTAATACCATTACCGATTTACCAGCAATGTACGATGAGCTGGCGCAAATTCGTGAAACCAGCATGGCGATGGATCGCGAAGAAAATGAACTGGGCGTTTCCTGTATTGCTGTGCCTGTGTTTGATATTCACCATCGAGTGCCTTACGCCATTTCTATTTCACTGTCGACGTCACGGCTAAAACAGATCGGCGAGAAAAATCTGCTCAAACCGTTGCGTGAAACCGCACAGGCTATCTCTAATGAGCTGGGATTTACCGTTCGCGAATAAGACAGCTCGCCAGGTTTTATCAGGCATCTGACAAAATTTGTCCGTTTGCGTAGTGGGATCAAAGCGGCGGGGAATGGCTCTCTGGCATTCTGGCGTTTTAACGCAGGGGGAGAACAATGAACCGGTTTATTATGGCGGATGCGTCGGCGTGTATCGGGTGTCGTACCTGCGAGGTCGCCTGCGTGGTGTCGCACCAGGAACAGCAGAATAGCGCGGCGGTGACGACGGCGGACTTTGTGCCGCGTATCCGGGTGATAAAAGAGGATAGCTTCACCACGGCCACGGTCTGCCATCAGTGTGAGGACGCGCCGTGCGCGAATGTCTGCCCGGTACAGGCGATTCGCCGTGATCGGGGGCATATCTTCGTGACGTCATCGCGCTGCATTGGTTGTAAAAGCTGTATGCTGGCTTGCCCGTTTGGCGCGATGACTGTGGTGGCGTCCGCGTCAGGCGCGCAGGCGATTAAATGCGATCTTTGCTGGCATCGGGAAGCGGGGCCGGCGTGCGTGGAAGCCTGCCCGACCAGTGCGTTACAGTGCGTTGACGCAGCACACGTGCAGCGCCAGCGCCTCTATTCTCAACCTTTCTGAATGTCGTTCCGGCCTGCATGATGGCTGGAATAACCGTCAGCCTTCACGCCAGGCGCGTTCTATCTCTTCTGCCAGAATTTTTACGCCCGCCTCGATTTTGTCCGGTTCAGGCACGTAGTTCATCCGCATACACTGGTGTGTGTGCGGCCAGGGTTTATCCAGTCCGGGAAAGAAATAGTGGCCCGGCACCATCAGCACGCCGCGCGCTTTCAAGCGTTGATAGAGTAGCTCGGTGGTAATCGGCAGATCTTTAAACCACAGCCACAAAAATATTGCGCCTTCCGGTTTATGAATCAGGCAGCGTTCTTCGGATAAATAGCGACGAATGATCGCGATCGTCTGTTGAACGCGCTGATAGTAGAAAGGTTTGATAACCGTTTCCGACAGCCGCAGCAGATCGTTACGCTTAATCATTTCGCACATCATCGCCGGACCCATGCCGCCGGGCGCAAGGCTGATGATGCCGTTCATGTTGGCAATGGCGGAAATCGTCTTATCATTGGCGATGATAATCCCGCAGCGGGAACCGGGCAGCCCCAGCTTCGAGAGGCTCATGCATAGGATAATATTGGGATTCCACAGCGGGCGCGCCTCGCTAAAGATAATGCCCGGAAACGGTACGCCGTAAGCGTTATCAATCACCAGTGGGATGTTGTGCTGATTCGCCAGTCTGTCCAGCTTCATCAGCTCTTCGTCGGTGATAACGTTACCGGTTGGGTTGGTCGGGCGCGAGACGCAAATCATCCCCGTTTCTTCGCCGATGTGCAGATGCTCAAAATCGACGTGATACTTAAACTGGCCTTCCGGCAGCAGTTCAATATTTGGGCGCGCCGAAACGAAGAGGTCGTCTTCCAGACCGGAATCCGCATAGCCGATGTATTCCGGCGCAAGCGGGAATAGTACCTTTTTCGTACTGCCATCGGCGCGACGTCCGGCGAAGAGATTAAATAAGTAGAAAAACGCGCTCTGACTGCCATTTGTCAGCGCAATATTCTGTGGTTCGATATCCCATCCCAGCGTTTCACGTAGCAGTACGGCCAGGGCATTCAGTAGCGCCGTTTTTCCCTGGGGACCGTCATAATTACAAAGCGCATCAGCGGCTTTGCCGCTTTCTACCATCTCTGTCAGTAGCGTCTGGAAATAATCCTGCATTGCAGGGATATGTGCCGGGTTACCGCCGCCAAGCATGATGGCGCCTGGCGTGCGTAAGCCGTCGTTGAGATCCTCCATCAGGCGGGTAATGCCTGAATGGCGGGTAAATTTATCGCCGAAAAGTGAAAATGTCATAACGGGTGATCTATCGAACTGTCTGTCAAAGTGGATAACCATAACGCTACAAATGGCGGGGCGCAAATGGGGGTCAGGCGGTAGTGTTGATGTTTTATGCTACAAATTTTTATCAGGTTAGTTTTTTATTTTGAAGGGGCTACCGGTACGCGAGGAGACCGGTAGCGCCACGATTAGCGGCGGCCCGCCCAGACGACCATCACCGTATCGTCGCCGTACTGGCGTACAAAACCGTACCCATGTTTTAGCGTCAACGTGGTTTGTTGGCCTGCGCCGATGGCGGGATGTCTGGCGCGGAACTGACTAATACGCTGCCAGTGCGCGACGGCTGCGGCTGACTTTCCGCTCACGTCCTGCCAGTTCATATCTGAACGGGTGCCTTGCAGCGGGTCGGAGCCGGTGGGGCCGAAGGGACGAGCGGATTCATCGCCGTAAAAGATCTGCACCGCGCCCGGTGAAAGCAGCAGCAGTTCCGCCGCCTTATCACCGCCCTCACGGAAAAGGCGCGTATCATGCGAGGAGAGGTAACTTAATACGTTGAAATCCTGCATTTTATCCGCCATCTGCTGCCAGACTGGCCCCATTTCCGCCAGGCAATCGACCGCTTTCGCCGCCTGCTCCTGATAATCAAAATTGATCATCGCGTCGAAACCATAGCGATAATAATCACTTTTCATGACGCCGTGGCCCCACGCTTCGCCAGTCATCCAGAACGGGCTATCATCCAGCGCTTTGTCCGGATTGGCCTGCTTCCATTCATGTAACGCCGCGCTGGCCTGGGTTTTTAGCTGTTGCCAGGCAGGAAGCTCAACGTTTTTGGCGGTATCGACCCGGAACCCGTCAATGCCGTAATCATGCACCCACTGGCTTAACCAGTGAGTCAGATAATCCCGTGGCGTATAGCCTTCAATGAACTTTGCTTTAGTATCGGGTTTGTTGGCATAGAACGCGGGTAGGCCGGAAGGCGTGGTAGATTCCGTTTTTATATCCGGCAGGAAGGCCAGCGACAGGGTTAAATCGTCAAATCCCGGACTGTCGTAGTCGCCAATATCGGTACGAATCCACTTTTTCCCCCACCATTTTTCCCAGGCGGCGCTGTCGCTGAAGTTGATGTAGTCGTTAAAGCTGTGCCAGCTTTGTCCGGCGGCGGGTCGCCAGTTTGTCCAGCGATCGCCGAGAATTTTTTGCCGTTCCGCGCCGGATAAATAGAGCGCGCCGAACTGATACTCCTGCATATCCGCCAGCGTGGCGTAACCGGCATGATTCATTACTACGTCAAATAAAATACGGATGCCGCGCTGGTGTGCGCCGTCGACCAGTGCGCGGAGATCGGCTTCGCTGCCCATATTGGCATCCAGCGTCGTCCAGTCCTGAGTGTAATAGCCGTGATAGGCGTAATGAGGAAAATCGCCTTTTGCTCCGCCGCCGACCCAGCCGTGGATCTGTTCAAACGGCGAGCTTATCCACAAGGCGTTCACGCCTAATTGCTGTAGATAGTCCAGTTGACTCGTCAACCCGCGCAAATCGCCGCCGTGGAAAGTGCCAATCTCTTGCATACCATCCTTATGGCGACCATAGCTGTGGTCGTTGGTTGCATCGCCATTGCGAAAGCGATCCGTAAGCACAAAATAAACGGTGGCGTTGCGCCAGTTAAAAGGCGCTGATGCATGGGTTTCCGCGCGTTCCAGCAATAAAAGCCCGTGGTTGTCGGCAGGTTGCAGCGTGATTTGCCCGTTTTGGACGGTATCGGTTTGACCACTGTAATAATCGCGCACTACCGTCCCTTCCGGAAAGGTCTGGCGAACATCCAGCGTGAGCGGCGAACCATCCCAGACGGGACACTGGTAGGCGAGCTGCGCGATGCGTTCAGGTTCAGTTTTTATCGATAACAACAGGGTCGGCGTACCGGAGCGGGTATCTACCGTTATCGTATAGTCGCCATCTTTAAACAAACGCCATTGCGGCGGCGCGCCTTCGCAAGGTTTTAACGACAACATTTGGTTGAGTTTTATGGCGCCGGAGGGCTGCCAGCACTGCTGGTCAATATGGAGCGTTAACGCGCGTGTACCTTTTGTTAATGCAGCATGGCTGGTAAAGCGCCCGGTTTCCTGCGTCGAGAACGTCGGAAAACCGGGCGAGGTCCATGATGAGGCGATCGCGATACCGGGTATCAGCGTCAGAGCGAAGGCGGCAAGTTTCATCACGCTATCCTTTGTGGGCAATATTCATCAGCTTGCCTGGTTTTTAGGCGAATGAACTCCTCCCCAGCAGAGAGTCGCGCAGGAGGAGGCGCGAGGGTGAGCGACGAGGCGCAAAAAAACGCCTCTATTTGCGATAAGCACCACATTTTATTGGCATTATTGCTGCCTGTTATCGTTAATAGTTGACATAGTTTCGGATTAAGACTATTCCCTGAGGTGCTTTTTAAGCCTATTTTTGCTAGAATTTGGGGTTTAAACCTTAACTTCGTGAAAAATAAAAGGTGTTGGAATGTATCAATCCGACCAGGAGACCTAATGATATTGACTCCCATGCGACGATATGGGGCAATGATTCTTATGTTACTCACCATCGCATTTTCGGGTGAGGTGCTGGCAAAGACGCACGCAACACAAACGAGTCAAAAGTCCCACATAACTGAGACAAGTTATAAACAGGTTAGCAGTAAACAAGAGTATTCTCGCAATAGTGCAAAGAGCAGTTCACTTCCTGATTTGCGAAAATACCCTTCCGGAACCCCCAGAAAAAAAGCGTTTCTCCGGACCGTTATGCCTTACATCACCAGCCAAAATGCCGCGATTACCGCGGACCGTAATTGGCTGATCTCAAAACAGTACCAGAACCGCTGGTCGCCGTCTGAACGCGCGCGTATGAAAGATATCGCGAAGCGCTATAAAGTGAGCTGGTCCGGCAACACGCGTCGTATTCCGTGGAATACGTTGCTGGAGCGCGTCGACATTATCCCAACCAGCATGGTGGCGACGATGGCGGCGGCGGAAAGCGGCTGGGGAACCTCTAAACTGGCGCGTAGCAACAATAACCTGTTCGGCATGAAGTGCACGAAAGGGCGTTGTACCAATACGCCGGGTAAGGTGAAAGGTTACTCGCAATTCGCGTCGGTTGAGGAGTCGGTGAGCGCGTATGTCGCTAACCTGAACACGCATCCGGCTTATTCCTCTTTCCGCAAGTCGCGCGCCCAACTGCGTAAGGCGGATCAGGAAGTCACCGCCACGGCGATGATTCATAAGCTGAAGGGTTACTCTACCCAGGGGTCGCGCTATAACAACTACTTGTTCGCGATGTACCAGGACAACCAGCGTCTGATCGCCGCGCATATGTAATTCTGTGTGCCGGATGGCGCTACGCTATCCGGCTTACAAGGCGTCTGTAGGCTGGATAAACTACAACAACGCTTCACTATGCTGGTCGCGATACTCCTTAGGCGTAGTGACGTACTCCTTTTTAAACACCGAATAGAAATATTGCAGTGACGGGTAGCCGCACATTTGCGAAATTTCGTTTATCGCCAACGTGGTGGAAATCAACAAACTACGCGCTTTTTCCAGCTTTTCGGCGTGGATCAGCGCATGTATCGTCTCGCCAACTTCTTCCTTAAAACGTTTTTCCAGGTTTGAACGTGAAATCCCAACCGCGTCCAGCACCTGCTCGACTTTAATGCCCTTACAGGCATGGTTACGAATAAAGTGCATCGCCTGGATAACCGCCGGATCGGTCAGGGAGCGATAGTCTGTCGAGCGGCGCGCAATGACGCGCACCGGCGGCACCAGAATGCGCTGTAACGGCATCTCTTCGCGCGCCAGCAAACGGTGCAGCAGCTTCGCCGCCTGATAACCCATTTGCCGCGCCCCCTGCGCGACGGAGGAAAGCGCGACGCGTGACAGGTAGCGTGTAAGCTCTTCGTTATCAATACCGATAACGCAAAGTTTTTCCGGCACCGGAATATGCAGGTGTTCACAGGCCTGCAATACGTGACGGGCGCGGGCATCCGTTACGGCAATGATGCCGGTTTGCGGCGGCAGCGTCTGAAGCCAGTCGGCGAGGCGATTTTGCGCGTGCTGCCAGTTTTCCGGCGCGGTTTCCAGTCCCTGATAGACTACGCCGCGGTATTTTTCCTCGGCGACCAGCTGGCGAAAGGCGTATTCCCGTTCCGCCGCCCAATGTTTGCGGCTGGAGTCGGGCAAACCGTAAAACGCGAAGCGGTTAACGCCTTTTTCTTTTAAATGCAGGAAAGCGCTTTCAACGAGCGCATGATTATCGGTGGCGATGTAATGAACGGCGGGATAATTTTCAGCAAGATGGTAAGAACCGCCGACCCCGACAATGGGTACGTCGACATCGGCCAATAATTGCGCGATATCGTCATCATCGTAATCGGCAATAACGCCGTCGCCTAACCACTCTTTAATGTTATCGATACGGGCACGGAAATCTTCCTCAATAAATATATCCCATTCGGATTGCGAGGCTTGTAAATATTCACCCACCCCCTCCACTACCTGACGGTCATAGGCTTTATTCGCGTTAAATAACAGAGTGATGCGGTGACGTTTATCAAACATGAGGATATATCCTGCAAAAGTGAACCTGGACTCATGGATACTATCAAAACGGCTGACATAACGGTCTGGCGAATGATGACAAATTATTTTGCGCCTGAAACGTTATGCGAAATTCATCACAGCAAACGGCGGATGACAATTGTCATTTCTTATCTATATATTACGGTTTTTTGTTTATTTGCCAGGATTCGATCGCGATCGCTTTTTTCTTCTGTGGTTTTCAGCGTTTTTTTGAGAGCCAGCGCACATTTGGGGATTCTCTTAATAGCGGTGTGAAATAACGTAATTGAGCAATAAATCAGGAAATTCCAGTATGACGTTATGTCGTTTACTTGCCGTCTTATCTGATTATGGAGCTCACTATGCAGGCTTATTTTGACCAACTCGATCGTGTTCGCTATGAAGGCCCTCAATCGACTAACCCGCTGGCATTTCGTCATTACAATCCCGACGAGCTGGTTTTAGGTAAACGTATGGAAGATCACCTGCGTTTCGCGGCCTGTTACTGGCATACCTTCTGCTGGAACGGCGCGGATATGTTTGGTGTAGGCGCGTTTAATCGTCCGTGGCAGCAACCGGGCGAAGCGCTGGAGCTGGCGAAACGCAAAGCGGACGTGGCGTTTGAATTTTTCCACAAACTGAATGTGCCTTTTTACTGCTTCCATGACGTGGATGTGTCGCCGGAAGGCGCGTCGTTGAAAGAATATAAAAATAACTTCGCGCAGATGGTGGATGTGCTGGCGGCGAAACAGGAGCAGAGCGGCGTAAAACTGCTGTGGGGAACGGCGAACTGCTTTACCAACCCGCGCTATGGCGCAGGCGCCGCCACTAACCCGGACCCGGAAGTCTTTAGCTGTGCAGCGACGCAAGTGGTTACGGCAATGAACGCCACGCATAAACTGGGCGGCGAAAATTACGTCCTGTGGGGCGGACGCGAAGGTTATGAAACGTTGCTGAATACCGATCTACGCCAGGAACGCGAACAGATTGGCCGCTTTATGCAAATGGTGGTTGAGCACAAACATAAAATGGGCTTCCAGGGCACGCTGCTGATTGAACCGAAACCGCAGGAACCGACAAAACATCAGTATGATTATGACGTTGCAACGGTCTATGGCTTCCTCAAACAGTTCGGCCTGGAAAAAGAGATCAAAGTGAACATTGAGGCGAACCACGCGACGCTGGCGGGCCATTCGTTCCACCATGAAATCGCGACCGCTATCGCGCTGGGTATTTTTGGCTCCGTTGACGCCAACCGCGGCGATGCGCAACTGGGCTGGGATACCGATCAGTTCCCGATTAGCGTTGAAGAGAACGCGCTGGTGATGTACGAAATCCTGAAAGCTGGCGGATTCACAACGGGCGGTCTCAACTTCGACGCCAAAGTTCGTCGCCAGAGCACCGATAAATACGATCTGTTCTACGGTCATATCGGCGCGATGGATACGATGGCGTTGTCGCTGAAAATCGCCGCGCGTATGGTCGAAGACGGCGAGCTGGATAAGCGCGTGGCGAAGCGCTATGCCGGCTGGAATGGCGAGCTGGGGCAGCAGATTCTGAAAGGACAACTCTCCTTAGGCGAACTGGCGCAGTATGCGGAGCAGCACCATCTGGCGCCGGTACATCAAAGCGGTCATCAGGAGCTGTTAGAAAATCTGGTTAACCGTTATCTGTTTGATAAATAATTCTATCTACCGGGCGACTCCGCGTTAGCCCGGCCTGTAGTCGTGATTAGCCCGGTAAGCGTAGCGCTGCCGGGCGCTTTCAGTAAAGGAACCCACACTATGTATATCGGGATCGATCTTGGTACATCGGGTGTAAAAGCTATCCTGTTGAATGAGCAGGGCGATGTGCTGGCTACGCATACTGAAAAACTGACCGTATCGCGTCCGCATCCCTTATGGTCGGAACAGGAACCAGAGCAGTGGTGGCAGGCGACGGATCGTGCGGTTAAAGGTTTAGGTCGGCAACAGTCGTTAAGTGGCGTCCGGGCGTTGGGCATCGCCGGACAAATGCATGGCGCGACATTACTTGATAGCCGTCAGCAGGTTCTGCGACCAGCGATTTTATGGAATGACGGACGCTGTAGCGAAGAGTGCGCCTGGCTGGAAAAACAGGTGCCGCAGTCGCGAGCGATAACCGGTAATCTGATGATGCCCGGTTTTACCGCGCCCAAATTAGTTTGGGTGCAGCGCCACGAACCGGATATTTTCTACCAGATAGACAAGGTTCTGCTGCCGAAAGATTTTCTGCGGCTGCGAATGACAGGCGTCTTTGCCAGCGATATGTCGGATGCGGCGGGAACGATGTGGCTGGACGTGAAAAAGCGCGACTGGAGCGACGTTATGCTCAACGCCTGTCATTTAACCCGACAGCAGATGCCAGCGTTATTTGAAGGTAGTGACATTACCGGAACGTTGCTGCCAGAGGTCGCCAGCGCATGGGGAATGCCAGCAGTACCTGTGGTGGCAGGCGGCGGCGACAATGCGGCTGGCGCGGTCGGCGTAGGAATGATCGATGCCGGACAGGCGATGCTCTCACTCGGAACATCGGGCGTCTATTTTGCCGTCAGCGACGGCTTTCTGAGTAAACCGGAGAGCGCAGTACACAGTTTTTGCCATGCGCTGCCGGAACGCTGGCATTTAATGTCTGTGATGTTGAGCGCCGCCTCTTGTCTGGACTGGGCGGCTAAACTCACCGGGCAGGAGAACGTCCCGGCGCTGATTGCCGCCGCACAGCAGGCGGATGAGCATGCCGATTCGATCTGGTTTTTGCCGTACCTGTCCGGCGAGCGCACGCCGCATAATAATCCGCAGGCAAAAGGCGTTTTCTTTGGTTTAATCCATCAGCATGGCCCGGCGGAACTGGCGCGGGCGGTACTGGAAGGCGTGGGATATGCTTTGGCGGACGGTATGGATGTGGTTCACGCCTGCGGCGTCAAACCCGCCAGCGTGACGCTTATCGGCGGCGGAGCGCGCAGCGAATACTGGCGTCAGATGCTATCTGATATTAGCGGGCTACAGCTTGATTATCGTACTGGCGGCGATGTAGGGCCAGCGCTGGGCGCGGCGCGTCTGGCGCAAATTGCGGTGAATAAACAGACTCCGCTCGCCGATGTATTGCCGCAGTTGCCGCTGGAGCAGGCGCATTATCCTGATGCGCAGCGTCATGCGGTTTATCAACAACGTCGTGAAACCTTCCGTCGACTCTATCAGCAGCTGTTGCCGTTGATGTCATAAGTCAGAATGCCTTTCAGTTTTGGCTGAAAGGCATTTCCCGTAAATATTAATTCTATTGAATTATATCGAAGTAAGTATGTGTGTTTTCTGATTTTTATATTATTGCTGAGCAGGCGCCTTTTTCATCGCTATTTCTTCGCTTAATGTGTCTCACTCAACCACAAGGAGAGTGAGATGGACGATCACGTTGCACGCAGGAAACGGATATTCGGCCTGGGAATGTTAGTTGTCGGTGCAGTGGTATACCTGGTGGGATTGTGGCCAGGCTGTCATACATTAAGCGAAAAGGGATATTTTTTTGCGGCAATCGTCATGTGCGGTTTTCCAGTCTTAATTCGCCAGGAACACACGGGGAATGACCGCTTGCTTTCTCGTTGCAAATCTTTGCTGTTGCTTGGCATCGGCATGGTCGCGGTCGGCGTATTTAACCTGGCGCTGGCGGGTGCGCTGAAAATACTGTGTCTGGTGGCGCTGGGGGTCAGTATATATGGAACCGATCTTTACGCTTCCTACAGTGATGATGAATGATGGCCGGAGCCATCATTGTCGTTTAGCTAACCCATTTCCGTTTATCAATACGCTGTAATAGCATGGAAAGTAGCAGGCTTCCTGTCACCGTCGCGGCAAAAACCCACACGATGTCTAACGGCGGCCAACGTTTTAATTCCAGACCATTAGTACGTAGCGCATGGATAATCAGCGCGTGGAAACCATAAATACCCAGCGAGTGGCGGGAGATAAGCCCCAGTCCAGGTAACGTCCGCGCATTCAGCTTATTTTTAACTACCGTGAACAGTGAGACGGCGCAAATAAACACCATGGGGCCGCAATACAGATACCAGGTATCGGCAAAATTTCCGCGCCAGCGTAATTCATGCAATGTGCCGCGAGAAATAACAAATACCGCGATGATGAACAGGGCAGCGCAGATAAGCGTCAGCGATGGCTTTTGCGTCTCCATCATTCCAATGGCGCGGCCCAGGATACCGTAGAGAATGTAGTAGAACGTGTCGCCGCTGATATACAGATTGATGGGCAACCATTCAACGCCGCCGATTTTTTGCGGCACAGTATTTGGGTTAGCAATAATGCCAATGACCACCATCAGCATCAGGAGCATTTTGCCGCTCACGTTTTTTACCTGGATTAATGGCGATACCAGGTAGATCACCGTAATCGCAAAGAAAAACCACAGGTGGTAAAACACGGGTTTTTGCAGCACATTTTTTAGCGAAAGCTCGACGTTGATCGAAGTAAAAAGTGAAATGTAAGCCAGGGCGACAACGCTGTAAAAGATAAGGCACAGGGCGATACGTAAAAAATGCCGCGGTTGCGCGCAGCGCTCGCCAAAAAAAAGATAGCCTGAAATCATAAAAAACAGGGGAACGCTAACGCGCGAAGCCGAATTCAGGACATTCGCAATATCCCAGTTTAGCGGGCTGACGCTGTGGGCGTTGGTGATGTACCACGTTGTAGTATGGATCATCACTACCATTAAACAGGCGATCCCTCGCAGGTTATCAATCCAGTTAATTTTAGGCTGCATCAGTTCCTCAGCTTCCGTTTCAATAGAGTTCCAGCGCGGTGGCTCACTGGAAAAATCCGACTTTCTACGCTACATCTTGTGATGGCGTAAGGAGATTCGCACAATGTGTCTGTTACCCACAAACCTTAATAATAAGACTGACCAGCAAACCAGACGGTAATAAAAATGACAATGAAGTATTTCTGTTCTGTGATGATAGCCATCGCTCTGGTGGGATGCACAGCGACACCGCCACCGACGCAAAAAGCCCAGCAGAGTAAAGTGAGCCCAACACGCACGCTGGATATGGAAGCATTGTGTAAAGCTCAGGCGGCGCAGCGTTACAACACTGGCGCACAGAAAATTGCTGTTACCGGTTTCGAACAGTTTCAGGGGAGCTATGAGATGCGTGGTAATACCTTCCGTAAAGAGAGTTTTGTCTGCTCTTTTGATGCAGATGGGCAGTTTTTACATCTTTCTATGCGGTAAAAGCCGCGCCTGGTGAGGTGTGATGCCGCGAAATCCGGCAATTTTCGCTAAACAAACCGGTTTCATACTGTATATCTCGCATCCAGCGGGTATACTGGCTCCTTCCTTTAAATCCACACGTATCCAGCACGAAATAATATGCAAAAGTTTGATACCAGGACCTTCCAGGGCTTGATCCTGACCTTACAGGATTACTGGGCTCGCCAGGGCTGCACCATTGTTCAACCATTGGACATGGAAGTCGGCGCGGGAACATCTCATCCAATGACCTGCCTGCGCGCGCTGGGGCCAGAGCCGATGGCGACTGCCTATGTGCAGCCTTCTCGTCGTCCGACCGATGGCCGCTACGGCGAAAACCCGAACCGCTTACAGCACTACTATCAGTTCCAGGTAGTGATTAAGCCGTCTCCGGACAACATTCAGGAGCTGTACCTCGGTTCTCTGAAAGAGCTGGGTATGGACCCGACCATTCACGACATCCGTTTCGTGGAAGATAACTGGGAAAACCCGACGCTGGGCGCCTGGGGACTCGGCTGGGAAGTGTGGCTGAATGGCATGGAAGTGACGCAGTTCACCTACTTCCAGCAGGTCGGCGGCCTGGAGTGCAAGCCGGTGACCGGTGAAATCACCTACGGTCTGGAACGTCTGGCGATGTATATCCAGGGCGTGGACAGCGTTTACGACCTGGTCTGGAGCGATGGCCCGCTGGGTAAAACCACCTACGGCGACGTGTTCCATCAGAACGAAGTGGAGCAATCCACCTATAACTTTGAATACGCCGATGTGGATTTCTTATTCACCTGCTTCGAGCAGTATGAGAAAGAAGCCCAGCAGCTGCTGGCGCTGGAAAACCCGCTGCCGCTGCCGGCCTACGAACGTATTCTGAAAGCCGCCCATAGCTTCAACCTGCTGGATGCGCGTAAAGCTATCTCCGTCACCGAACGTCAGCGCTACATTTTGCGTATTCGCACCCTGACCAAAGCAGTGGCAGAAGCTTATTATGCTTCCCGTGAAGCCCTCGGCTTCCCGATGTGCAACAAAGACAAGTAAGAGGCGGCCATGTCTGAGAAAACTTTTCTGGTGGAAATCGGCACTGAAGAGCTGCCACCAAAAGCACTGCGCAGTTTGGCTGAGTCCTTTGCTGCGAACTTCACTGCGGAGCTGGATAACGCTGGCCTCGCGCACGGTAACGTTGAATGGTTTGCCGCCCCGCGCCGTCTGGCGCTGAAAGTGGCGAATCTTGCTGAATCTCAGCCCGATCGCGAAGTCGAAAAACGTGGTCCGGCGATTGCTCAGGCGTTCGACGCCGAAGGCAAACCGAGCAAAGCGGCAGAAGGCTGGGCGCGCGGCTGCGGGATCACCGTTGATCAGGCCGAGCGTTTGAAAACCGATAAAGGCGAATGGCTGCTGTATCGCGCCCACGTGAAGGGCGAAAGTACCGAAGCGCTGGTGCCGAACATGGTAGCCACCTCGCTGGCGAAACTACCGATCCCGAAACTGATGCGCTGGGGTGCGTCTGACGTCCACTTCGTGCGTCCGGTGCACACTGTGACTCTGCTGCTGGGCGATAAAGTGATTCCGGCGACCATCCTGGGCATTCAGTCTGACCGCGTCATTCGCGGCCATCGCTTTATGGGTGAGCCGGAGTTCACTATCGACAATGCTGACCAGTACCCGCAAATTCTGCTGGAGCGCGGTAAAGTCATTGCCGACTACGAAGCGCGTAAAGCCAAAATCAAAGCGGACGCTGAAGAAGCAGCACGTAAGATTGGCGGTAATGCCGACCTGAGCGAAAGCCTGCTGGAAGAAGTGGCCTCGCTGGTGGAATGGCCGGTGGTACTGACGGCGAAATTCGAAGAGAAATTCCTCGCCGTGCCTGCCGAAGCGCTGGTATACACCATGAAGGGCGACCAGAAGTATTTCCCGGTTTATGACAACGCGGGCAAGCTGCTGCCAAACTTTATCTTCGTCGCCAACATCGAGTCGACAGATCCGACCCAGATTATCTCCGGTAACGAGAAAGTGGTGCGTCCGCGTCTGGCAGATGCTGAATTCTTCTTCAATACCGACCGTAAAAAACGTCTGGAAGACCATCTGCCGCGTCTGCAAACCGTGCTGTTCCAGCAACAACTGGGCACGCTGCGCGACAAGACCGACCGCATTCAGGCGCTGGCGGGCTGGATTGCCGGTCAGATTGGCGCTGACGTCAATCACGCCACTCGTGCCGGCCTGCTCTCCAAGTGCGACCTGATGACCAACATGGTCTTCGAGTTCACCGACACCCAGGGCGTGATGGGGATGCATTACGCGCGCCATGATGGTGAAGCGGAAGATGTGGCCGTGGCGCTGAACGAGCAGTATCAACCGCGCTTTGCCGGTGATGACCTGCCGTCTAACCCGGTGGCCTGTGCGTTGGCGATCGCCGATAAGATGGACACCCTGGCGGGTATCTTCGGTATTGGTCAGCATCCGAAAGGCGACAAAGACCCGTTTGCGCTGCGTCGTGCCGCGCTGGGCGTGCTGCGTATTATCGTTGAGAAGAACCTCAACCTTGATCTGCAAACGCTGACCGAGGAAGCGGCGCGTCTGTATGGCGACAAGCTGACCAATGCCAACGTAGTCGATGATGTGATCGACTTTATGCTGGGTCGTTTCCGCGCCTGGTATCAGGATGAAGGTTACACCGTCGACACCATCCAGGCGGTACTGGCGCGTCGTCCGACCCGTCCGGCAGATTTTGATGCCCGCATGAAGGCGGTGTCTCATTTCCGCACCCTGGAAGAAGCCTCTGCGCTGGCGGCGGCGAACAAGCGCGTCTCCAACATCCTGGCGAAAGCCACTGAGCCGCTGAACGATATCGTCCACGCCTCCGTACTGAAAGAAGCGGCGGAAATTGAGTTGGCCAGACATCTGGTTGTGCTGCGTGATAAGCTTCAGCCGTACTTTGCCGATGGTCGTTATCAGGAAGCGTTGATTGAGCTGGCTGCTCTGCGTGCGCCGGTGGATGAATTCTTCGAAAATGTCATGGTTAACGCGGAAGAGAAAGATATCCGTATCAACCGCCTGACGTTATTGTCGAAACTACGCGAACTGTTCCTGCAGGTTGCGGATATTTCGTTACTGCAATAAGCGTTCAGTTAATTAAACAAAAACCTGCTTTCGGGCAGGTTTTTTTATTGTCTATGGAAAACCCCCAGCTAGGCTGGGGGTTCCGGAAAGCTTTCAGCTTTAAGCCAGTTATTAAAACCCCTTTTGATTTGTTAAAACATCTTGCGGTCTGGCAACTGCAAAAGTTCAACAAGAAATCAAAAGGGGGTCCCAATGGGGGACGAAAAGAGCTTAGCGCACACCCGATGGAACTGTAAATATCACATAGTTTTCGCGCCCAAATACCGAAGACAAGCGTTCTATGGAGAGAAGCGTAGGGCAGTAGGCAGCATATTAAGAAAATTGTGTGAATGGAAAAACGTACGAATTCTGGAAGCAGAATGTTGTGCAGATCATATTCACATGCTTCTGGAGATCCTGCCGAAGATGAGTGTGTCGAGTTTCATGGGATATCTGAAGCGTAAAAGTAGTCTGATGCTTTACGAGCAGTTTGGGGATCTAAAATTCAAATACAGGAACAGGGAGTTCTGGTGCAGAGGGTACTATGTCGATACGGTGGGTAAGAATACGGCGAAGATACAGGACTACATAAAGCACCAGCTTGAAGAGGATAAAATGGGTGAGCAATTATCGATCCCTTATCCGGGCAGCCCGTTTACGGGCCGTAAGTAACGAAGTTTGATGCAAATGTCAGATCGTATGCGCCTGTTAGGGCGCGGCTGGTAAGAGAGCCTTACAGGCGCATCTGAAAAACCTCCGGCTATGCCGGAGGATATTTATTTTTAACGTAATGGTAATTCCGTCAGACAGGTCTGGCTGTCATCTCTGGTGGCAATGGCATGTGACGCCGTTTTACCGTTGTAGCTTACTTCGAGCGTCCCTTCCATATTGCGCGGTAGCCAAACACCGATAAATCCGTTTCGATAGCTTTGCATCTCTTTTTGTACGATGACAGCGCCTTTACTGTCTGTCACTTTTACAGTGAACGGTTTATTCGGCATTTCTCCCTGACAGCCGGAAAGGCTGTGGTTAAAACAGGGGTGTGTCCGCCATTCATAGGGCGCAAAAGAGAGATAGAATTTGTCGCCTAACGGTAGCGTATAAATCTGCTCTCCGTCAGATAATTTGAGCTCGGTGCTGGTAATCGACGCGGAGTAAGGCAAAGGACGGCTCTGCGGAGTTTGATCAATCGTATCCACGATCTGCTCAACCGTTTTTCCCGCCAGCCCATGTTGCGCCAGAAAAGCGGATTCTGAGGATGCCGCAAGCGCGGAGCCGCTGGCGCATAAACCCAAAAGTAATAACCATGATGATTTCGACATAACTTCAATTCCTTGTGAACAATCTCCTTACCTACTATAGGGGTTCCCCTAAGGGAAAGGTCAAAGGGACACAGGGTAAAGTAATGCAAAGTTATGCTGGGGGGAGAGGGGGAATTGGAATAAAAAAATCCCCGCCATCAGGCAGGGATTCAAAATTCTGAGCTTTTTAAGCTTACAGGCTGGTTACGTTGCCAGCTGCCGGGCCTTTAGCGCCGCTTTCGATGGTGAAGGAAACTTTCTGACCTTCGTCCAGAGATTTGTAACCATCGTTCTGAATAGCGGAGAAGTGTACGAACACGTCTTTAGAACCGTCATCAGGAGTAATAAAGCCGAAGCCTTTATCAGCGTTGAACCATTTTACGATACCAGTCATTTTACCGGACATAGTGTATTACCTTTTAAAAAATAAGTGTGCCTTTCGGCGTTATGGCGTGCTTTACAGATTTTTTAAGCGTTAAGGAAATGCGCACTACGAGGGGTATCTAATGGATAACTCTTGAAGGGACTTGCCTTACTAAACTGCTTTAATGGTCTGTACGTCAAACCGTTGAGCACATTAACTCATGTAATGCCGGGCGATGCAACTTTTATTTTACTTTATTTCTCCAGGCCAGTAATCGGGCGGGGGAAACGGCCCTTACGCAGGACCGTTAAAACAGGAAATGGTAAAAATTACTCCATCAATTGCTTACTTAAGCGTGGGTTTGCCTGTATCAGGCGCATCAATTTGAGCTCTGCTGGCGTGGGTTTTTCGCGTTTCGATTCCCATTCCTGAACCATGGCAACCGTTACGCCCAGCGCTCTGGCGAATTCATCTGTTTTTAGTCCCGTTCCTCTCCGTAACTGTTCAAATTCGGTAAAAGGATTGGGTTTTTGCGTCAGGGTGATCTTTCGCGTTTCATCTTTAAAAACAATTTGTTCCAGGCTGCTCAGCAGCTCAAACATCGGATCTTTATATTCCATTGAGAACTCCTGTAAATCACACAGCGGGATCGTGAAATGCATCGAAGCCTCTTAAGAATAGTCGGGAAACTTGCGGGTGGGGGGCGACGCGCCGCCAGGAAGCGCTATCGATTCGTTTCGATGCCTTACGCTACGCGACTTTTAGGACGCTAACAATTTGATCCAGGAAGATATATCCGTCTTTCAGAAAATAATTGTAAAGATTAAAAAAATATTACATCACCCGCTGGAAAGCTTTCTTGCCGCGTTTTTTATCGCAGTGTCAGGTCAAAAATTAACAATAAAATAACAAATTAAGCATTGATGCAGATAAACATAATTTTCCGCTACAAGATCGCGTGGAAAGGGTATCCTGCAAGCCTGACCTGGACTATCCTTGTAAGCCGTCAGGCACGCAGGTGTCGTTGTGCGCATTTTTGGGTGAAAGGAGTATTAACAATGGCGACAGGTAAGTCCTGCTCTCGCTGGTTTGCGCCTGTTGTGGCGTTATTAATGGTGTTTAGCCTGAGCGGGTGTTTTGATAAAGAAGGCGATCAGCGCAAAGCGTTTGTCGATTTCCTGCAGAATACAGCAATGCGTAGCGGAGAGCGTTTACCAACGCTGACGGCCGATCAGAAAAAACAGTTTGGTCCGTTCGTGTCTGATTACGCGATACTGTATGGCTACTCGCAGCAGGTAAACCAGGCGATGGATTCCGGTCTGCGCCCGGTGGTCGATAGCGTTAACGCCATCCGCGTTCCGCAGGATTATATGACGCAACGCGAGCCGCTGCGGCAGGCAAATGGTTCGTTAGGCGTGCTGGCGCAACAGTTGCAGAATGCAAAACTGCAGGCTGATGCCGCGCATGGCGCGTTAAAGCAGGCCGATGACCTGAAACCTGTGTTTGATCAGGTCTACAAAAAAGTGGTCACCGTGCCGGCAGATGCTTTGCAGCCGCTGATCCCGGCGGCGCAGATCTTTACGCAGCAGTTGGTACAAGTGGGCGATTATATTGCGCAACAGGGCGAGCAGGTGAGCTTTGTCGCGAACGGCATTCAGTTCCCGACCTCACAGCAGGCCAGCCAATATAATGCGCTGATTGGGCCGTTGGCCTCGCAGCATCAGGCGTTTAATCAGGCCTGGACGGCGGCGGTAAACGCGACCCAGTAATGACAGTCTGCCCGATAAGCGCAAGCCAGCGCTTATCGGGCCTGTAGCGTTATCCCGCCGCTTGCGGATTGACGCAGTTCTTCTCTATTTTTCCCTGCAGCGCATCAATCAAATTATCCACCGCACAGGCCATCATGTTGTAGCGCGTCTCATGCGTTGCCGAGCCAATATGCGGCACCGCGACGACATTAGGCATGTTCAGCAGGGGCGAATCCACGGATAGCGGTTCCTGCTCAAAGACATCCAGACCTGCCGCATATATTTCACCGTTTTGCAGCGCGGCAATCAGCGCGTTTTCATCGACCACCGGGCCGCGTCCGGCATTAATAAAAATGGCGGACGATTTCATTCTGGCAAACTGTGTTGCGCCAAACAGATGTCGCGTTTCTGCCGTTAGCGGCAGGATCACGCAGACAAAATCAGCCTCCTGCAACAACGTATCCAGATCGCAGTAGCGGGCGTTAAACCGGTCTTCTGCCTCCTGATGCCGCCGACGGGCGTGATAGAGAACCGGCATGGTAAACCCAAAGTGCGCTCGCTGCGCCAGCGCCATCCCGATACGCCCCATCCCAACGATACCGAGTGTTTTGTGATGCACATCGACGCCAAACCACGCCGGGCCAATGCTTTCCGTCCATTCACCCGCTTTAACCCGTTCTGCGACGTCCACCACGCGGCGGGCAGTGGTCAGCATCAACGCCATCACCGTATCGGCAACGGTTTCCGTCAAAACGGCAGGCGTGTGCATCAGGACTATTTTGCGGGCAGTAAGGGCGTCCACCTCGACATTATCGTATCCCACCGAGATGGTTGACGCCGCGCGTAGCGCCGGCATTTTTTCCAGCAGCGCGCGGTTAACGGTTTCGCTGGCGCCCAGAAGGCCTTGCGCGCTGGCAAATGCCTGCGCGTGTCGCGCGACCGTTTCCGGATGCAGGTTCGGTACCTGGGTGACGGTAAAATGCGCCTCCAGGCGATGCAGCAAATCATCAGGCAGGGTTTTGTAGAGAATGATGGACGGCTTCATGCGACTCTCCGTAAATCGAAAGGTAAGCGCGGCATGCGCCAACCGGAACAGGCTTATTATTAACCCGTTTAGCCATCATCGACCAGCCAATTTCCCCGCTGTCGGCAGCCGTGTCGTGGTAAATGATGAATGAATACCGAGTAATGCGACGTGTATCCGGTCTGGCGAGGGAATGGCGAGGGAATAGTGCAGGCCGGGTAAAGCATACCGCTTTACCCGGTACGGTAGTTTACTGCAATGGACTCAAGGTAATTTCGACGCGGCGGTTTTGCGCCTTACCTTCTGCCGTACTGTTGCTGGCGATCGGGTTCGCCGGCCCCATTCCGCTGGTACGGATACGGCTGGCATCGACGCCCTGGGTGATCAGCGAACTGGCGACGGAGTCAGCACGCTGCTGCGACAGACGCATATTCAGATCGTGGCTACCGGTGCTGTCGGTGTAGCCCACCACATTGACGGCGGTCTTGGGATACTCTTTCAGCACCATCGCCACGCCGGTCAGCGTGTTAGCGCCTGCCGGTTTCAGCGTCGCGCTGCTGCTGTCGAAGGTGACATTATTCGGCATATTCAGAATGATATTATCGCCGCTTCGCGTCACGCTAACGCCTGTGCCCCGCATTTTGTCACGCAGTTTCGCTTCCTGTACGTCCATGTAGTAACCCACGCCGCCGCCCAGCGCCGCGCCAGCCGCCGCGCCAATCAGCGCGCCTTTACCGCGATCTTTTTTGGAGGAGGAGAGTGCGCCGATGCCTGCGCCGACCAGCGATCCAATACCCGCGCCAATGCCGGATTTACCTGCTTCGCGTTCGCCGGTGTAAGGGTTTGTTGTGCAGCCAGATACTGCCAGGGCGCCGCTCACGATGGCAGCAATCACAAATACACGTTTTTTCATCTTAAATCCTTATCACTTTTTTATTTTTACCACAGCGACCGTGGCGGTTGATTATGACGTCTGCACATGAAGAAAATTCCAGGGAAAACTCTGAAATTTGTAAGTAACATTGATCGGCAAAATAAATAATCCCAATAATTCAGGAGCGAACCTTGACCCACGCACCATCGCGTCATTCGGTATTGACCGCCGCACACTGGGGGCCAGTCCGCGTTGAAACCGACGGAGAACGCATTTTTGCCTCGTATGGCGAACTCCCGACGGCACACCAAAATTCCCTGCAAACCGTTGTGCATGACCAGGTGCACAGTAAAACGCGGGTTCGCTTCCCGATGGTGCGTAAAGGGTTCCTGGCTTCCCCCGATAAGCCGCAAGGCATACGCGGGCAGGATGAGTTTGTTCGCGTAAGTTGGGATGACGCGCTGGATCTGATCCACGCTCAGCACAAACGTATTCGCGAAAGTTATGGGCCATCGTCCATCTTCGCCGGCTCCTACGGTTGGCGTTCGAACGGCGTATTGCATAAAGCGGCTACGCTATTGCAGCGTTACATGGCGCTGGCGGGAGGGTATACCGGCCATCTTGGCGATTATTCCACCGGCGCGGCGCAGGCTATCATGCCTTATGTGGTGGGTGGCAACGAGGTTTACCAGCAGCAGACTAGCTGGCCGGTGGTGCTGGAACACAGCGAGGTGGTGGTGCTCTGGAGCGCGAACCCGCTGAATACTCTGAAAATTGCCTGGAATGCCTCGGATGAACAGGGGCTCGACTATTTTGCGGCGTTGCGACAAAGCGGCAAGCGCCTGATCTGCATCGATCCGATGCGATCGGAAAGCGTCGACTTTTTTGGCGATAAGATGGAGTGGATCGCCCCACATATGGGCACCGATGTGGCGTTAATGTTGGGAATCGCCCATACGCTGGTGGAAAACGGTTGGCAGGATGAAGCGTTCCTTGCCCGCTGCACGACGGGTTATGACCGCTTCGCCGACTATCTTTTGGGCACGACCGACGGTACGGCCAAAACAGCGGAATGGGCGGCAGAAATTTGCGGCGTTTCTGCGGTGAAAATCCGCGAACTGGCGGAAATATTTCATCATAACACCACCATGTTGATGGCTGGTTGGGGAATGCAGCGTCAGCAGTTCGGCGAGCAAAAGCACTGGATGATCGTTACGCTGGCCGCAATGCTGGGGCAAATTGGTACGCCTGGCGGCGGGTTTGGTTTTTCTTATCATTTTGCTAACGGCGGAAACCCGACGCGCCGCGCCGCCGTGTTAGCGTCGATGCAGGGGAGCATCCCTGGCGGGGTCGATGCGGTAGATAAAATACCGGTGGCGCGTATTGTCGAGGCGCTGGAAAACCCCGGTGGGTTTTACCAACACAATGGGATGGATCGCCGCTTCCCGGATATTCGTTTTATCTGGTGGGCGGGCGGCGCGAACTTTACCCATCATCAGGATACCAACCGTCTGATTCGCGCGTGGCAAAAACCGGAACTGGTCGTTATCTCGGAATGTTTCTGGACGGCCGCCGCGAAACACGCGGATATTGTTCTGCCTGCGACCACCAGCTATGAGCGCAACGATTTAACCATGACCGGCGACTATAGCAATCAGCATTTGGCGCCGATGAAGCAGGTCGTGTCGCCCCAGTGGGAGGCGCGGAATGATTTTGACGTTTTTGCTGAACTGAGCGAACGGTGGGAAGCCGGCGGTTACGCTCGGTTCACCGAAGGAAAAAGCGAGCTGGCGTGGCTGGAGACCTTCTACAATATTGCCGCCCAGCGTGGCGCCAGCCAGGGGGTGACGCTGCCGCCGTTTGCCGCATTCTGGCAGGCTAACCGTTTACTGGAGATGCCGGAAAATCCCGCCAACGCGCAGTTTGTGCGCTTCGCGGATTTTCGCCGCGATCCTGATAACCATCCGCTAAAAACGGCCAGCGGCAAAATCGAAATCTATTCTGCGCGCATTGCCAGCTATGGTTATGCGGATTGTCCCGGTCATCCGATGTGGCTGGTGCCGGATGAGTGGCACGGGAACGCCGATGCGGGGCAGGTTCAGCTACTTTCCGCGCATCCGGCGCACCGTCTGCATAGCCAGCTTAACTACAGTTCGTTACGGGAGCGGTATGCGGTGGCCGGACGCGAACCGGTGACGATTCATCCGCAGGATGCGACAACGCGCGGAATCGTCGATGGCGATACGGTACGCGTCTGGAATCATCGCGGGCAGGTTCTGGCGGGCGCGGTCGTTACCGACGGAATTCGGCCTGGCGTTATCTGTATTCACGAAGGCGCATGGCCGGACCCTGAACCTACCGCAGGCGGCATATGCAAAAACGGCGCGGTAAACGTCCTGACAAAAGATCTTCCCAGTTCCCGGCTGGGGAACGGTTGTGCGGGCAACACCGCGCTGGTCTGGTTTGAGAAATATACCGGCCCGGCGCTACCGCTTACGGCGTTTGATCCGCCTGCCAACTCATAATCCAGGTGGGGTGGGCGGTATCCTCCTGCCAGGCGCTATCTTCAATACGAAAACCGAGCGCATGGTAGAAGTTTACGGCGGATTGATTTTTCTGGTAAACCTCAAGGCTCAGCAGAGGAAAACGTTGCTGGACATATTCCAGAAGCGCTTTGCCAATGCCGTGTCTTAACGCGTCGGGGGCGACAAACAGCGCCCCGACAAAACGGGCTTCCAGTACGCTGACGAAGCCTTTCAGTTGTCCATTTTCCTCCCATACCCAGGTTTGCGCGGCGGGTAAATAGACGTCGCGTACAATTGCTTCGCTCTCGTGCCAGTAACGTTCTTCGATAAAGGGATGGGCATAAATGGTACTTTTCATCCACAGCGCCAGAATAGACGCCATGTCTTCACTCTGGGATTTGCGAATCATGTTTTTCTCCCGGATGGCAAAAACAGCCGGTAATATGGTCATTGACCAGTCCGCACGCCTGCATAAAGGAGTAACAGATAGTCGTACCGACAAACTTGAAACCGCGTTTTTTCAATGCCTTAGCAAGCGAATCGGACGCAGGTGTTGAGGTAGGGATCTCATCCAGGCTGGCCGCCTGGGTGATCTGCGGCTGGCCATCAACGAATGACCAGACAAAATCGGCGAAAGACTCGCCGTTTTGCTCCATCGCAAGCCAGGCGCGGGCGTTACTGATAATGGCCTGAATTTTACCGCGATGTCGTATGATGCCTGTGTTCTGCAGCAGGCGTTCAACATCCTCCTCCTGCATAGCTGCGATGCGTACCGGGTCAAACTGATGAAAACAGGCGCGGTAGTTCTCCCTCTTTTTAAGCACGGTGATCCAGGATAAACCGGCCTGTTGACCTTCAAGACAGATCATTTCAAACAGCTTTCTGCTATCGGTTTCCGGTACGCCCCACTCGTTATCATGATAGGCAATGTAAAGGGGGGCCTGGCTGACCCAGTCGCAACGCTGCATAGACTTCCTCGTTATTGTGGTTACCGCGAAAATTTCCTTCAACCCGCCTTGACGGGCCCGCTAAAAGGACAATAGTTAATACAGGGCTGATGCCCGACATCCTTCATTCAATGACAATAATATCGCCGAATTCGGCTCTACTCTGGAGTCGCGTTGATGATTGTAAGAAAACGCCGTGGTCGCCGGACATTGCGTTGTCTGGCGTGCCTTATGGCCTGCTCGTTTTTTATCAATACCACGTATGCCTGGCAACAAGAATATATCGCTGAAGCGGCTCCGGGACATACGACGGAACGCTATACCTGGGACAGCGATCACCAACCGAATTACAACGACATACTGGCCGAACGTATTCAGTCTACGCAAAATACGGTGGGGCCGGTGCTTAGCCTGGCGGATGAAACCCCGCTTGATGCGACCAGCGGTATCAGTATGGGCTGGAATTTTCCGCTTTCCCGACGCGTGACCACTGGGCCGGTCGCGGCGCTGCATTACGACGGTTCGACGTCATCAATGTATAACGAATATGGCGATA
The DNA here is from genome assembly GCF_015534835.1 of Salmonella sp. SJTUF14076. NCBI lineage: Bacteria > Pseudomonadati > Pseudomonadota > Gammaproteobacteria > Enterobacterales > Enterobacteriaceae > Salmonella > Salmonella sp. SJTUF14076. The sequence continues at coordinate 213,362 of NZ_CP064674.1, forward strand.
GCGCGACGACATTAGCGCTTACCGATCCGTTATGGCATGCCAGCGTCAGTACGTTAGGCTGGCGGGTAAACTCGCAGTTCGGCGATGTCCGTCCCTGGGCGCAAATCAGCTATAACCAACAGTTTGGGGAAAATATCTGGAAAGCGCAGTCCGGGTTGAGTCGTATGACCGCAGGAAATCAGGCGGGAAACTGGCTGGATGTCACCGTAGGCGCGGACGTGTTACTTAACCCGCACCTGGCGGCGTATGCGGCGTTTTCCCAGGCGGAAAATAGCGCTACGGATAGCGATTATTTGTATACCCTGGGGGTGAGCGCCAGGTTTTAACAGGATAAACCGCCACCTGGACTTATTAGAAGTTCAGCTAATACCCTATCTATATATTTACAAAAATATATAGGTCAATCACATTCTCTATAGACACTTTTTGCGCTTCCTGTGGTCTACTTAGCCGCGCTGGTAGACTTTCTCACATCTGCGTTAGCCGCATATTTACCTGTTTGATTAAAGAATCGTTGTACAGGTCGTTTTTATCCCGATTCCCAGGGTTTGTTTGCATGAGATACATTAAATCGATGACGCAGCAGAAACTTAGTTTCTTGCTTGCGCTCTATATCGGTCTGTTTATGAATTGCGCCGTGTTTTACCGCCGTTTCGGCAGTTATGCGCAAGAATTTACCATTTGGAAAGGCCTTTCCGCAGTTGTCGAACTTGGCGCCACGGTGCTGGTCACTTTCTTCTTACTTCGTCTTCTTTCACTGTTTGGCCGACGCGTCTGGCGCGTGCTGGCCACGCTGGTGGTGCTGTTTTCCGCTGGCGCCAGTTATTACATGACCTTCCTGAACGTGGTGATTGGCTACGGCATTATTGCGTCTGTTATGACCACCGATATCGATCTCTCGAAAGAGGTGGTGGGGCTGCACTTCGTATTGTGGCTGATTGCCGTGAGCCTGCTTCCGCTCATCTTTATCTGGAGTAACCACTGTCGCTACACGTTGTTGCGCCAGCTACGTACGCCGGGGCAGCGTTTTCGCAGCGCCGCTGTAGTGGTACTCGCAGGCGTAATGGTGTGGGCGCCTATCCGCCTGCTGGATATACAGCAAAAAAAGGTTGAACGGGCGACAGGTATCGACTTACCCAGCTATGGCGGCGTGGTAGCGAACTCCTATCTGCCTTCAAACTGGTTATCTGCGTTAGGGCTGTATGCCTGGGCGCAGGTAGATGAGTCGTCGGACAATAATTCGTTAATAAACCCGGCCAGGAAATTTACCTATGTTGCGCCGAAAGATGGGGATGACACCTACGTCGTTTTCATTATCGGTGAGACGACCCGTTGGGATCACATGGGGATTTTCGGCTACGAGCGTAATACCACGCCGAAGCTGGCGCAGGAAAAAAATCTGGCGGCATTCCGCGGCTATTCCTGCGATACCGCGACGAAGCTTTCTTTACGCTGTATGTTTGTACGGGAAGGCGGGGCGGATAATAACCCGCAGCGTACCTTAAAAGAGCAGAATGTTTTTGCCGTACTCAAACAGCTCGGATTCAGTTCCGATCTGTACGCCATGCAGAGCGAGATGTGGTTCTATAGCAATACCATGGCGGATAATATCTCCTACCGCGAGCAGATCGGCGCCGAGCCGCGTAACCGCGGTAAAACGGTTGATGACATGCTGTTGATTGATGAGATGCAGAACTCGCTTGCCCAGAACCCGGAGGGTAAGCACCTGATTATCCTGCATACTAAGGGGTCGCATTTTAACTATACGCAACGTTATCCGCGCAGCTACGCTCAGTGGAAGCCCGAATGTATTGGGGTCGATAGCGGCTGCACGAAAGCGCAGATGATCAACTCTTACGATAACTCCGTGACCTATGTGGATCACTTTATTACCAGTGTGTTCGATCAGCTACGTGATAAAAAAGCGATTGTGTTCTACGCGGCTGACCACGGCGAGTCGATTAACGAACGCGAACATTTGCACGGTACGCCGCGCAATATGGCGCCGCCGGAGCAATTCCGTGTTCCGATGCTGGTATGGATGTCGGATAAATATCTTGCCAGTCCGCAACATGCGCAGATGTTCGCTCACCTGAAGCAGCAGGCGGAGATCAAAGTGCCGCGTCGTCATGTGGAGCTGTACGATACGATAATGGGCTGCCTGGGGTATACATCGCCGGATGGCGGCATTAACCAGAACAACAACTGGTGCCATATTCCCGATGCGCAGAAAGTCGCCGCGAAGTAGGTTGTCTGCCGACTTTCTCGCCGATTGAATTGTATTTTGCGACTAAGGGATTGACGGGCGTGCGCCTGAGCAGTAAGATGCGCCCGCATTCGGTGATTGGCGCAGCCTGGTAGCGCACTTCGTTCGGGACGAAGGGGTCGGAGGTTCGAATCCTCTATCACCGACCAAATTCAGAAACCCTGCTCAACGAGCAGGGTTTTTTTGTATCTGAAGCCTGACGAGGATGAGAACCTCCGGGGGCAAGAGGTTCGACCCGAGCGAAGCGAGAAAACGTTGCGTCAGCAACGGCCCGCAGGGCGAGCCACGCAGTGGCGAGTCATCCTCTATCACCGACCAAATTCAGAAACCCTGCTCAATGAGCAGGGTTTTTTTGTCTATGGAAAACCCCCAGCTAGGCTGGGGGTTCCGGAAAGCTTTCAGCTTTAAGCCAGTTATTAAAACCCCTTTTGATTTGTTAAAACATCTTGCGGTCTGGCAACTGCAAAAGTTCAACAAGAAATCAAAAGGGAGTCCCAATGGGGGACGAAAAGAGCTTAGCGCACACCCGATGGAACTGTAAATATCACATAGTTTTCGCGCCCAAATACCGAAGACAAGCGTTCTATGGAGAGAAGCGTAGGGCAGTAGGCAGCATATTAAGAAAATTGTGTGAATGGAAAAACGTACGAATTCTGGAAGCAGAATGTTGTGCAGATCATATTCACATGCTTCTGGAGATCCCGCCGAAGATGAGTGTGTCGAGTTTCATGGGATATCTGAAGGGTAAAAGTAGTCTGATGCTTTACGAGCAGTTTGGGGATCTAAAATTCAAATACAGGAACAGGGAGTTCTGGTGCAGAGGGTACTATGTCGATACGGTGGGTAAGAACACGGCGAAGATACAGGACTACATAAAGCACCAGCTTGAAGAGGATAAAATGGGTGAGCAATTATCGATCCCGTATCCGGGCAGCCCGTTTACGGGCCGTAAGTAACGAAGTTTGATGCAAATGTCAGATCGTATGCGCCTGTTAGGGCGCGGCTGGTAAGAGAGCCTTACAGGCGCATCTGAAAAACCTCCGGCTATGCCGGAGGATATTTATTGTATCTGAAGTCTGACGAGGATGAGAACCTCCGGAGGGCAAGAGGTTCGACCCGAGCGAAGCGAGAAAACGTTGCGTCAGCAACGGCCCGCAGGGCGAGCCACGCAGTGGCAAGTCATCCTCTGTCACCGGCAGGTTGACGCTCGCACCACCAGTTCAGGCATGATCCCGTCGCTGTAGCTGACCTTCTCACCCGACAGAACGGCAAACAGGAGTGTGATTGCCTGTCGCGCCACCTCATCAAGATGCATATTCACTGCCGTCAGCGGCGGCAGCGATTCGCGCGCGCGGATACCGTCATAGCGGGTAACCACCCGCATTTGTTCAGGTATGGCGATGTCTTGTTCCTGGAAAGCCCGTACCGCGCCGCTGGCAAAGGTGTCGATCAGCACCAGCACGCCGTCAACGTCGGGATGCGCCTGTAATAGCTGCTGCGCGGCCTGGTAGCCGGCATTTTCACCCTCGCTTTCATTGAGAGAGTAGACGACGGGGGCCTGGCGTCCCGCGCACCAGCGCTGGTAAGCCGCTTCGCTCTCCAGAACTGATGTTCGCCGTGTGTTACCGACAAATAACGCACATTTGCTGGCGCCGGAGGCCTCCAGATGCGTTAGCAGAAGCTGTGCTGTTGCCGCCGAGTGCAGCTCCACCCACGGCACAGGCGTGTCGGTCCCCGGCGTGCGGCCAATGGTGACGCAGGGAATGCCCGCTTGCGCCAGCGCCTGGAGCTGCGGGTCGTTCTCCGCCGGTTCAATCAGGATCGCCGCGTCAAAGCTGACGGCATCCAGTGGATTTGCCCCCGGCGGCACCAGAATCAGCGCATGCTGTTTTTCCAGCGCCATCATCGCGGACGTTAACGCCACCTCCATCATAAATCCCAGTCGTGACGCGCCGGAGGCAATCGCCAGCGGCACCGAAGAGAGCAAGGCAATGGTATTGGTTTTGCCGGTTCGCAACTGGCGGGCGCGAATATTCGGCGTGTAGTTGAGCGCAGCAATGGCCTCTTCAATACGCCGTCGCGTCTGCGGCTCGACAAAGCGGGTGTTGTGCAATGCATTGGATACCGTCCCTGGCGACACGCCTGCATGGCGGGCAACATCAATCAACTTTGCGCGTTTTTTATTTTGAACAGCCATCTGCTTCCTGACCTGCGAAAATTTGCGCACAGGGTAGCATATTTACCAGACGGTAACGTTTGCTTTTTTTCAGTGAGGATCGTAAAAAACTCTTCATTAAAACGTTTTAATGGGGTATTTTGGCGCAAATTTATTCCTCAGGAGGCGATGTGGCACACTTAACTCAGGACTCGACTTTTACCCTTGGACGCCGTCTGGCGGGCCTTATCTACGCTGATAAGGCGAAGAGCTTTGGCGGCTATACCCTCTTTGCGCCGCAAACCGCCGAAGGGCGGGTTTACCTGGTGGACGAGCAGGGCGAAGTCGCGCATCAGTGGCAGCTTCCGGTTCGCGCCGGGCGTGATGCGGTGCTGCTGCCGAACGGTAATCTGGGTTATAACGGCAGCCACCGCACTTCAGCGAACCTCTATCCGGCGTGGGATCTCTGGCACGGCGGCGACTTCTACGAAGTGACGCCGGATAACGAAATCGTCTGGCACTATGAAGACATCTTCCATCACCATGATGCGCAATGGTTGGCGAACGGTAATCTGCTGTATACCGCCGCGTCGCCGTTGCCTGCCGATATCGCCGCCCGTGTTATCGGCGGCGACCCGCGCCGCGATGCGCCGGACGGCGTGATTCAGAGCGACGTCGTCAAAGAGGTCAATCGCGACGGTGAAGTGGTGTGGGAATGGCGTGCCTGGGAGCATTTGAATCCGGAAGATTTCCCGATTCATGATATTTTCGACCGCCGCCACTGGCCGATGATTAACGGCCTGTCCGTCACCCGTGATGGCCTGGTACTGATGAGCCTGCGTACCACTTCCGGCGTCATTGCCGTGGATAAAGAGAGCGGGAAGGTTATCTGGCATGCAGGGCCGGAAGTCGTAGCGCAGCAGCACACGCCGGTTGAGATGGAGAACGGGTCGATTCTGGTTTTCGATAACGGCAACCTGCGTCCCGGCGTCACCTCGCCGCATTCCACGGTGCTGGAGTTCGATCCGCAGACCAAAGCGATTACCTGGCAGTATCGCGATATCTTCCCGCCGGCGTTTTTCTCGCCATATATGGGGAGCGCGCAGCGGCTGGCGAACGGCAACACCTTTATCTGTGAATCGGCGTTTGGTCGCCTGTTTGAAGTTACTCCGGAAGGCGAAACGGTATGGGAATATATCATTCCGTTCTTTAATGAATATCCGGAGCACCTCAGTAAAGGCATTATTCCTGGAAAACAGAACAGCGCCTTCCGTGCGCATCGCTATGCCGCTGATGCCATTAGTTGGTTGAAATAATACAGACCGCCAGCCCGCGCTGGCGGTTATTTTTTTGATGTTTTATGGGAGTTAATCATGCCGCAACCTGGCCTTACTACGCCGGATAACGATGCATTACCCTGGCAAACCACCTTACTTTTGGCGCTTCAGCATGTGCTGGTCGTTGCCGCCACCCCCATTACCTCCGTCTTTCTGATCGCCAAAGCGCTCCACTTTACCGATACGGTGACCGCCTCGGTACTTAGCGCGACCTTTCTGATGTGCGGTCTGGGCGCTATTTTGCAAAGCCTGGGTGTGAAAGGGGTGGGCGCGCGTTTGCCGTTTATTATGGTACCGGGGGGCGCGCCGATTGCGATTTTCGTTGCGATCGCTTTACAGACCAATATCCAGACCGCGATTGGCGCCGTAATTCTGACCTCGCTGTTCTACTTTATCGCGTTGCCGATTTTCCGCCGCTGCCTGCACCATTTTCCCCCTTTTATCATTGGCATCATGCTGCTAATGGTGTCGATTAACCTTATTCGCCTGTACGGCGGATTGATCATTGGCCAGCCAGGGAGCGCCGACTTCGCTCATCCAACCAGTATCATTTTATCGCTGGGGACTATCCTGATAACGCTGATTTTCGCGCTGGCGTTTAGCGGTATTTTGCGCCAGCTGGCGGTGATGTTCGGCCTTTTAGCGGGAACGTTGCTGGGAATGGCGCTGGGCAGCACCGATTTTAGCGGTGTTAGTCACGGGCCGCTGTTTAGTTTCCCACAGCTTTTGCCGTTCGGCTGGCCGATTTTTGATCTCTCCGCCTCGCTGCCTTTACTGATTTACGCGGTCATCTCTATGGCTGAAGCAACCGGGCAAACGATTGCGACCGCGGAAATAGTCAATTCCACGCAAAATGTGCAGCAGACGATTCCACGTACCATTCGTGGTGATGCGGTAATGTCGCTGCTGGGGGGTATTTTTGGCACCTCCTTAATTATCACCTCCGGCGAAAATATTGGGGTGGTACGCACCACTAACGTGAAATCGCGTTTCGTGACTGCGGCTGCTGGAGGATTGTTAATCCTGATTGCCATATTCGCGCCGCTGGTACGTCTGGCGACCTGTCTGCCAGGTTCGGTGGTGTGCGGTACGGCGGTGATTGTCTTCAGCATTATCGGGGTCATCGGCATTGATATGATTGCGCGTGAGCCACTGCATACGCCGGGTAAAACCTACGCGCTGGCGATGGGGCTGGCCATGGGAATGCTACCTATACTGGTACCCGGCCTGTATCAGAATTTCCCAGCGGGCGTACAGATGGTCTTTGGCAACGGCATGGCAGCGGGGACGTTGACGGCGATTCTGGTGAACTCGTTGTTTAACTGGAGCGAAAAGCGCACGCAGGCCAGGGTCAAAAGTTAGTTTTTGTGATCGCGGTAGGCCGCACGACGGCCTACTTATTTACAATTTTGTGACATATTCGATGGTGTTTTTCAATGTCCGGATCACTCTTTTTTGCATACGGCTTATGGATAACCTCAGCATTTTCGCCTGTGCGTCTTAGCGTTAGTGGTATTAATCGCTCAGATAATCAACATATCGAAAGAAATTTTTTAATTAATGGCTAATTGTTAATCACTAACTGTTGCAAAATATTAAGTGAATAACTCTGCCTTTCTGCCTATAGCACAAATTTCCCTGCTGAAAATACCCTTCTGAACTTTTTTTAATCTTTGTTTGTTAATTCTCACCGTTGTTGTAAAAGCTGGTTACCTGTATTGACGTTTTGACATTCTATTGACAGATTGTAGGGAATGAGGGGCATTTTATGGAGAATCCGCACTGCAACTCAGTCGATTATGCGAACGGAATCCCCACCTCTCACTACTGACCTGACCAGGTAAAAAACAAAAAAGGCCGGGCGGTAAAAGCCTTTGCAAAGGGCAAAACAACATACATCACAATTGGAGCAGAAGAATGAGTATTTCCTTGAAGAAGTCAGGGATGCTGAAGCTTGGTTTGAGCCTGGTGGCCATGACCGTTGCAGCAAGCGTGCAGGCCAAAACCCTGGTTTATTGTTCAGAAGGCTCGCCGGAAGGCTTTAACCCACAGCTCTTTACGTCTGGCACCACCTATGATGCCAGCTCCGTACCTATCTATAACCGTCTGGTTGAATTCAAAACCGGCACCACGGAAGTGATCCCGGGTCTTGCTGAGAAGTGGGATATCAGCGAAGACGGTAAAACCTATACGTTCCACCTACGTAAAGGGGTGAAATGGCAATCCAGCAAGGATTTCAAACCCACGCGCGAGCTGAACGCCGATGATGTCGTGTTCTCTTTTGACCGGCAGAAAAACGAGCAGAACCCGTACCATAAAGTGTCTGGCGGCAGCTATGAATACTTTGAAGGCATGGGGCTGCCGGATCTGATTAGCGAAGTGAAGAAGGTAGACGATCACACGGTGCAGTTTGTGCTGACGCGTCCGGAAGCGCCGTTCCTTGCCGATTTAGCCATGGACTTCGCCTCTATTCTTTCCAAAGAATATGCTGACAACATGCTGAAAGCCGGTACGCCGGAAAAAGTGGATCTGAACCCGGTCGGCACTGGCCCGTTCCAACTGGTGCAATATCAGAAAGACTCCCGCATTCTCTACAAAGCCTTTGACGGCTACTGGGGCACGAAGCCGCAGATTGACCGTCTGGTCTTCTCCATCACGCCTGACGCCTCTGTGCGTTACGCCAAACTGCAGAAGAACGAATGTCAGGTGATGCCGTATCCGAACCCGGCGGATATTGCGCGCATGAAAGAAGATAAAAACATCAACCTGATGGAGCAGGCCGGTCTGAACGTGGGTTATCTCTCCTATAACGTGCAGAAAAAACCGCTGGATGATGTCAAAGTTCGCCAGGCGTTGACCTATGCCGTGAATAAAGAGGCCATCATCAAAGCCGTTTATCAGGGCGCGGGCGTTGCGGCGAAAAACCTGATCCCGCCGACGATGTGGGGCTACAACGACGATATTAAAGACTACGGCTACGATCCGGAAAAAGCCAAGGCGCTGCTGAAAGAAGCCGGTCTGGAAAAAGGCTTCACCATCGATCTGTGGGCGATGCCGGTACAGCGTCCCTATAACCCGAATGCGCGTCGTATGGCGGAAATGATCCAGGCGGACTGGGCGAAGATTGGCGTTCAGGCCAAAATTGTCACCTATGAATGGGGCGAATACCTCAAGCGCGCTAAAGATGGCGAGCACCAGACGGTGATGATGGGCTGGACCGGCGATAATGGCGATCCGGATAACTTCTTCGCCACGCTGTTCAGCTGCGATGCCGCCCAGCAAGGCTCCAACTATTCAAAATGGTGCTACAAGCCGTTTGAAGACCTGATTCAGCCTGCGCGTGCGACCGATGACCACAACAAGCGTATTGAGCTCTATAAACAGGCCCAGGTTGTGATGCATGACCAGGCGCCAGCGCTGATCATCGCTCACTCCACGGTTTATGAGCCAGTGCGTAAAGAAGTTAAAGGCTATGTGGTTGATCCATTAGGCAAACATCACTTCGAAAACGTCTCTGTCGAATAATTAAAAGAGCGCTGCGCCCCGGTGTTGTGTAGGCCGGATAAGCGCAGCGCCATCCGGCGTAATGCTTTATCCGCGATGCAGTTTGCGTGGGATAAGATTTGTGAGCAATACAGACTCACGGTTCCAGGCCGTGCGTCATGAGAGAGAATTCGGGTTATGTTGCAGTTCATTCTCCGACGTTTGGGACTCGTTATCCCGACGTTTATCGGTATTACCCTTCTCACCTTTGCCTTTGTCCACATGATCCCCGGCGATCCGGTGATGATCATGGCGGGTGAGCGAGGTATTTCCCCTGAGCGTCATGCTCAACTGCTGGCTGAACTCGGTCTTGATAAACCGATGTGGCAGCAGTACCTCCATTATATCTGGGGGGTAATGCATGGCGATTTAGGCATCTCGCTGAAAAGCCGAATCCCTGTATGGGACGAGTTTGTGCCTCGCTTTAAAGCGACGCTGGAACTTGGCGTCTGCGCCATGATTTTTGCCGTCGCCGTGGGGATTCCGGTGGGCGTGCTGGCCGCAGTGAAGCGCGGTTCTATCTTCGATCACACTGCCGTTGGCCTGGCGCTGACCGGTTACTCTATGCCTATCTTCTGGTGGGGCATGATGCTGATCATGCTGGTCTCCGTCCACTGGAACCTGACGCCGGTTTCCGGGCGCGTGAGCGATATGGTGTTCCTTGATGATACCAATCCGTTGACGGGCTTTATGCTGATCGACACCGCTATCTGGGGCGAAGAGGGTAACTTTATTGATGCGCTGGCGCATATGATCCTGCCTGCGATGGTGCTCGGCACAATCCCTCTGGCCGTCATTGTGCGTATGACCCGTTCGTCGATGCTGGAAGTGCTGGGGGAGGATTACATCCGTACCGCACGCGCCAAAGGGTTGACCAGGATGCGCGTCATTATCGTCCATGCTCTGCGTAACGCCATGCTGCCAGTCGTCACCGTGATCGGCCTGCAGGTCGGGACGCTGCTGGCAGGCGCGATTCTGACAGAAACTATCTTCTCGTGGCCCGGTCTGGGACGCTGGCTGATCGATGCGCTGCAACGTCGCGATTATCCGGTAGTGCAGGGCGGCGTGTTACTGGTAGCGACGATGATTATTCTCGTCAACCTGCTGGTAGACCTGCTGTACGGCGTGGTGAACCCGCGTATTCGGCATAAGAAGTAAGGGGCCATCATGTCACAGGTTACTGAAAATAATGTTAATGCCGCACCGGCGCCCATGACGCCATTGCGGGAGTTCTGGCACTATTTCAAACGCAATAAAGGCGCGGTCGTCGGGCTGGCGTATGTTCTCATCGTGATCCTGATTGCGGTGTTTGCCAACTTTATTGCGCCGTACAACCCGGCAGAGCAGTTCCGCGATGCGCTGCTGGCGCCGCCGGTCTGGCAGGAAGGCGGCAGTTGGGCGCATATTCTGGGAACGGATGATGTTGGTCGCGATGTCCTCTCGCGCCTGATGTATGGCGCGCGTTTGTCGCTGCTGGTCGGCTGTCTGGTGGTCGTCCTGTCGCTGGTAATGGGGATTATTCTCGGCCTGGTCGCGGGTTACTTCGGCGGTCTGGTCGATAACATCATCATGCGCGTGGTCGATATTATGCTGGCCCTGCCGAGCCTGCTGCTGGCGCTGGTGCTGGTGGCGATCTTCGGTCCCTCCATCGGCAACGCGGCGCTGGCGTTGACGTTTGTGGCGCTGCCGCACTACGTCCGCTTAACCCGCGCGGCGGTTCTGGTAGAGGTGAACCGTGATTATGTGACTGCCTCCCGTGTGGCGGGCGCAGGCGCGATGCGTCAGATGTTCGTCAATATTTTCCCGAACTGCCTTGCGCCGCTGATCGTGCAGGCGTCACTGGGCTTCTCTAACGCCATTCTCGATATGGCTGCCCTCGGCTTCCTGGGGATGGGCGCACAGCCGCCTACGCCGGAATGGGGCACCATGCTCTCTGACGTATTGCAGTTCGCGCAAAGCGCCTGGTGGGTCGTGACCTTCCCGGGGCTGGCGATTCTGCTGACGGTGCTGGCATTTAACCTGATGGGTGACGGTCTGCGTGACGCGCTCGATCCCAAACTGAAGCAGTAAGAGGTTCGAGATGGCGTTATTAAATGTAGATCAATTATCGGTGCACTTCGGCGACGAAGGGACACCGTTCAAAGCCGTCGACCGCATTAGTTACAGCGTGAAGCAGGGTGAGGTGGTCGGTATTGTCGGCGAGTCTGGTTCCGGCAAATCTGTCAGCTCGCTGGCGATTATGGGGCTTATCGATTACCCAGGCCGCGTGATGGCGGAAAACCTGCTCTTTAACGGACAGGATCTGAAGCGCATTTCCGAGAAGGAACGTCGCAACCTGGTGGGCGCTGAAGTGGCGATGATTTTCCAGGACCCGATGACCAGCCTCAATCCTTGCTATACCGTTGGCTTTCAGATTATGGAAGCCATCAAGGTACATCAGGGCGGGAACAAGAAAACCCGTCGTCAGCGAGCGATTGACCTGTTGAACCAGGTGGGCATTCCCGATCCGGCCTCTCGTCTGGATGTCTATCCGCACCAGCTTTCTGGCGGCATGAGTCAGCGCGTGATGATTGCGATGGCCATAGCCTGTCGACCAAAGCTGTTAATTGCCGATGAACCGACCACGGCGCTGGATGTGACTATTCAGGCGCAAATTATTGAGCTGCTGCTGGAGTTGCAGCAAAAAGAGAACATGGCGCTGGTGCTGATTACCCATGACCTGGCGCTGGTGGCGGAAGCGGCGCACAAAATTATCGTCATGTACGCCGGGCAGGTCGTCGAAACCGGCGCTGCGCAGGATATTTTCCGCGCGCCGCGTCATCCCTACACCCAGGCACTGCTACGCGCGTTACCAGAGTTTGCTCAGGACAAAGCGCGTCTGGCGTCGCTGCCGGGTGTGGTGCCGGGGAAATATGACCGACCGACGGGTTGTCTGCTTAACCCGCGCTGCCCCTACGCCACGGACAGATGTCGTGCGGAAGAACCTGCTCTCAACCAACTGGACGATGGACGTCAGTCAAAATGTCATTACCCACTCGATGATGCCGGGAGGCCCACACTATGAGTACGCATGAGGCCACCTTGCAACAGCCGCTGTTGCGGGCTATCGACCTGAAAAAACACTATCCGGTGAAGAAGGGGATCTTTTCTCCGGAACGGCTGGTAAAAGCGCTGGACGGCGTGTCGTTTAATCTCGAACGCGGTAAAACGCTGGCCGTAGTGGGGGAGTCCGGTTGTGGAAAATCCACACTGGGTCGCCTGCTGACGATGATTGAAACGCCAACCGGCGGCGAGCTTTATTACCAGGGGCAGGATCTGCTCAAACACGATCCGCACGCGCAGAAACTGCGGCGGCAGAAAATTCAGATTGTGTTTCAGAACCCCTACGGTTCCCTGAACCCACGCAAGAAAGTGGGGCAAATTCTGGAAGAGCCGTTGCTGATCAATACCAGCCTGAGTAAAGCGCAGCGTCGTGAAAAAGCGCTGGCGATGATGGCGAAGGTGGGGCTGAAAACCGAGCACTACGACCGCTATCCGCATATGTTCTCCGGCGGCCAGCGTCAGCGTATCGCTATCGCCCGCGGTCTGATGCTTGATCCGGACGTAGTGATTGCCGACGAACCGGTCTCCGCGCTCGACGTGTCGGTGCGCGCCCAGGTGCTGAACCTGATGATGGATTTGCAACAGGATATGGGGCTGTCTTATGTCTTTATCTCGCACGACCTGTCGGTGGTGGAACACATCGCCGATGAAGTGATGGTCATGTACTTAGGCCGCTGCGTGGAGAAAGGGACCAAAGAGCAGATTTTTAACAATCCACGTCATCCCTATACCCAGGCGTTGCTCTCCGCCACGCCACGGCTGAATCCGGACGATCGCCGTGAGCGGATTAAGCTGACCGGCGAGTTGCCGAGCCCGCTGAACCCGCCGCCGGGCTGCGCCTTCAACGCCCGCTGCAGCCGCCGCTTCGGACCCTGTACGCAGTTACAGCCGCAGCTTAAAGAGTACGACGGCCAGTTGGTGGCCTGCTTTGCCGTCGATCAGGATGAAAATCCGCAGAAACCGCTGAGTTAATTGCGTTTTATGCCGGATGGCGGCTGCGCCTTATCAAGCCTACACCGTACCTGTAGGCCTGGTAAGCGTAGCGCCACCGGGCATGGCTCTTTGGCACGGCTTATTCAATCAATTTTAATAACGGCGACAGGCACAACAATATTCCATATAACAGAATAAGCCAGGTTTTCAGGCCGCGTAATTTTTCCAGTTGCGCTACTTTATAAATCAGGAAAAAGGGAATAATACACGCGACAATGCCATAAAGCGGACTGCCTAACTGGAAAAAGACCAATACTGAGACGCGAAACGAAACCCAAATAACCAGAGTAACCACGATAAAGACACAGATTCCAGATGTCAGTAACAGTGGGTTGACGTTTTTGACATCCATAATACGACTCAATACATTCAGTACAATACCTTTAAGCGCTTCGTGAAAACCTAAATAAATACCAAAGAACGCGGTAAGTACGGCAAAAATATTGAGGATGGTAGAGGTAATGTGGATGATATGGCCAGGGATTACCTGAGCTGCCAGCGCAAGAGCGGAAATATTCTGCTCGAATGCTGATACCGCTTCTTCATGGCTAATCGAAAAGGTAAATGAGAACGAGAAAAAGAGAATAATGGCAATCAGCGTAATATAGCTAATGCGATGCGTGCGAATCGCCATCCGGGTAGCCAGCACACGGTCAGGCTCGCGCTTACGATAGGCGATGTTCATTGGGTTTAGCACCTGAATGAAGACCGCAGAAAAGAAGCAAAATGGGATAGTGAGCAGTACGTCGCGAAAGAAAACTGATGCGGCGGGAAAGGCTGAAATATTATCAAGATTCCAGTGTGGGATCATCGCAAAACCGAATATCAGAATGATCCCGACTTTTACCACCACCATCGGGCCGGAAATTTTAAATAATAGCTTTTCCCCGCCGGAGGCAATCGCCACCAGCACGGCGAAAATCGCGACTTTATAGATAATAGACTGCGAAAGATCGGCCTCAGTAAGGCCGAAGGTTTTGATATAGGAGGCGCTATCAAACACCACCGACAGGGAGTAAATAAACACCCCGTGGATAATCATAAGAAAATAGATTACACCGAGAAAAACGCCCCAGTTTTTGCCAAGATAGTGACTGATAATATCGGTATAATCGTCACAGGTTTCGCTTTCAGATAACGTTTTTAGATAAATATCCTGCACAATATAGGTAGCGGGATAGGCGATGATAAAAGCGGTAATAAATACCCAGATCCCCTTGAGACCGATTTGCACTGGCATTAAGACGGTACCGGCGCCGATCGCCATTCCGATACACAAGAGCACCCAGCCAAAATCATATTTTGTAAACGGTAATCTCGTTGAAAGCGGTGTGGTCGTAGCGTTACTGTTATTTAATGGTAATGTGTCGTCCTGCATAGAGCCCCCTGCCCAAAATATACGCAGCTCTCTCATAAAGAATGCTGCCTATAACCAGGCTATAGTGCCTTGATACCCGATGCGGCAAACCGGTGACAGCGGTTCGCCGAGCAATCGTCAGAATGCTGCTTTTCTGCTGGCGCGTTCAAGGTCATGAATAATATCGTCGGGATCTTCAGGTCCCGCTGAAAGACGGATAAGTTCGTCGGTAATACCTGCTTTTAGCCATTCCTCTGGCGCAACAGGCGAATATGTCATAGACGCAGGATGCTGAACGAGGGTTTCGGTATCACCGGGACTGGCCGCGAGGAGGCATAATTTACAGAATTGAGCGGCTGACTGCCAGCGTCAGAAATGCTGAATGTATTCTGGCAAATAAAAGTAGTCGTCTGCGAAGCGTCACGCAGATTGCGCGTTAGCGCCGTGCCGGGACGGGGATTTTGCCGTAATATCAGCAGCAAGCCGGGTTTACCCGGTGAGGCGCAATGTTGCGGGGGCTTGATCCCCGGCGGCATTGGTTGCTGGAAAGAGAAAACCTCCGCACGTTGACTGGTATAAACCTGGCAACCTGACGGAGGCTAACTTGATCCTCAACACATCAAGGATAGCCGCGAACGGTTGCCATTGCAACAAGGCGGCTATATGACGCTTACGCAGTTGGGCGTGGCCTTCTGGCACGATCTGGCGGCGCCGATCATTGCTGGCATTATCGCCAGTGTGATCGTCAACTGGCTACGTGACAGGAAGTAACGCGTTTTGAGCGTCTGTCCGCCGTAATGGCAACATGCGCCCGAACCAGGCCGCAGGGGAAACCTTGCGGCCTTTTTCGGTTTACTGCGGGTAAGGCACCCAGTCGCCGCCATTCAGACGAACGTAGGGCTTACCCTGGTACTGAATCACCACCGCATTAGCGTTTTCTGAAACCGGCGCGGTTTGCGGCAGATTGCTGGTCAGCTTGTTCCAGTTCACACTGTCTTCGGTAAAGAGCTTACCGTCCACGGCGCGTACGACCAGTTCGGAAATCGCCAGGTAGCTGCTCGGCTGATTAATATCAATCGGCGCGCCCTCATGCGGGGCTTTCATGCCAAAAAATTTCACGCCCGCCGGGACATTGGTGATGGAGGGGCTGGGAATATCGCGCAGGCCTGAGATCTGCATTCTGTCGCCCTTCAGCGCGCCGCCGTGCTCCGGTACGACCACCACCATCACCTTACGCCCGGATTTCTCCAGTTCGGTAAAGAAAGCGTCCAGTTCATCGAACAGTTTCTGCGCGCGGATTTTATAATCTGCCGTTTTGCTGACGCCGGGGAAATGGTTGCCATCGTGCAGCGGCAGCAGGTTAAAGAAAGTCGCGGAGCGGGAATTGGCTTCACGTTCTTCCCCTGTCAACCAGCGGTTCAGGACCGCCAGATCGTCATATACCGGCGAGCCGTCGAATGACAGCAGGGCGGTTGGCAGGCCGGACTGGTTCATCAGTTCGCTCTGCATACCGCCGTTTTCGCGAACTTCTTTCAGGAAGCCGCCAAATTCACCGTTATGATCCATCATCAGATGCTGAGTAAAACCCAGCTTCGCCAGATTATCAAACAGATAACATTCGTTATCGGCTGGTTGATAAAGTCGGGTATGCGATGGTTGACCACAGCTGGCGCGCAGCAGACGAATGGCCGCCGGGCCGCTGTAAGACGTGCCGGAATTAAAGTGTTTAAACAAAATGTCAAAGTGCGACCATAGCGGATGTGACATCAAGCCTGCCGCTTCGACATCCGACCAGGAGAGCGAACAAATATTGATGACCAATAGGTCGAACGGCTGCGCATCAGGCGGAAGCTGCGCCGGGAACGTCGTTTTCCGCTTTTCTTCCGCGGCATAGAAGGTGTTCAACCAGGCGTTCAGATTCGCGGTCGTCGGCGGCGCGGTTTGCGCAGGCATATCGCCGATGACCGGCTTATCGCCCGCTGTCGCGACGGTAGCGGCTGCGTTACCGCCAGTCGTCGTCACCGTATCGGTTGGCTGGCCTGCCGGCCACAGAGTAAAAACCGGGCCGGTTAATGTCAGGACATTCAGCCATACCATGATGGCGACCACAAACACCGTAACCCGAATCCACTGTGATAAAAAAAGCCAGGCAACCAGCAGTACGAAGATGGCGCCGATCATGTGCCAGTTAATAAAACGGGCGATCAGATCGAGCAGATAACCGGAGCTGAATTCCGCCACCTGCGTCCCCTGGCTCATAATGCTTTGCGGGCCGGGCAGCCAGGTATCATGCCAGAACAGCGCGAAGCCGACGGGAATGGCAATCCAGTGGCGCAACCGGTGAAGGCGATATTTTGGTATTGGCATGAGCAGAAACGCCATGAATACCAGATTCAGTAAAGGATGAAAATTCAGATAGCCTGCCCACAGCAGGCCAAACTTGACCAGAAAATAGAAGTTCCAGCCGGAAAGACCGCGCCAGTACTGCCAGAGCGGAGAAGGCATTGAAGGAGTTTGAGTATGCTGAGTCATTTTTTGTCTGCCTTGACTTTCGTAGCGCGGCGCAGAGTTCCGGCTGGTTTTACATAACGAGGTTTGGCAAATAGCAGCCGGGTTGTATCACTGATACGGCGTAGCGAATGACGCGCCAGATACCCCAGCGGAAAGAAAATCAGCGCGCAAAAAAGAATAATTTGCACGATATCGCTGATGGTCATCATGATGCACGCTCCGCGGTGTCGTCGAGCAATCGCAGGGGTTCAGGAATACGACGCCAGATGCGGCCATCGTGTTCGGCATTTATTACCGGGTCGGCGCGTTTTGCCAGCGGTAGCGGCGTTCCCCACAGTTCCGGCGACAATAAGCGCATCTGCACCAGCTCGGCGCTGATTTGTTTATCTTCGAACCAGACCATACGATTAGAGAAAATATCGCCCGTCGGCAAAGGGAAAATATGGTTTAACGCGGTATCCAGATCGTTGACCCGGCAGAATGATAAAAACAGCACCAGACGGTTGCCGCCGATGGTCATAATATCGCCGGTTCGGTTTGGCCGACATAATGTTAACGCCTGCTCAACCCGAATGCCCGGCACCGGGCGCAGCGCGACCAGAACGCCTTTCCCGTCGGCGGGGAGTAGGGTGTTGCTCATCATCGTATGGATGGCATCGCAGAAGGTATCCCACGGCTGAAAACCGCGCAGTTTCAACGGCTGCGTCATCGACAGTAGCGTGGTGATGTCTTCCGGTACGTAACGGCTGAACTGCTGCCCCTGCACGCTTTCAATAAGCGTCAGGCAGCGTGAAAGCGGGGCGTTCCAGGGAATGATCATATTCGCGCCGCAGCCCAGCAGCAGGCGCTCATCGGTGGCGCGCAAACTGGCGATATTTTCGCGCACGACAATTTTCAGCGCGCTTCCCCGCTGGCGTCGCAAAGTATGAATGCGACGAGCAAGCGGCTCGATTTGGTTGTTCTGTGTAAGCGAAAAAATAATTGTCGCGGCCTGCGCCGTGCGCGCGTCGTTGAATAGCGCTTCGTTATTGTCGAAAAGCGTCCAGTGTTCCGAGAGCGGCGGCGCGCCTTCAAGGACGGCGACGTGGCTAAGAATGCGTTTTTCGTCGCTACGCGGCTGAATTGCCGTCTCCTCCTGATGGGATAGCGTCCAGCGTTCGTCCTGCTGACACAGCAATAACTGCTGTCGGGCGCTGACGCCTTTTTCGTTACACCAGAAGGCAATATCGAACAAATGTTGGTCGCCCTGAAAACGTAAACTGGCGAGGCCGAAAAGTGAGCGATACTCGCCCATCAACAACGAGGACTGTTTATCGCTATTATTACAAGGGTTAATAACCAACAATGAACAGTGATGAAAACGAGTCCATTTATTCATTTTTTCCAGCCATTTATGCAGGCTTTCTGACGTTATATTCCGCCACGTGTTATTTGCACAAATAAGAATGAAAAAGTAATGCGTCGGGTTAACAGAACAAAGCAAATCGTGGGGCAAAGAGTATAGCCCTTTTTCTGAATCCGGCATGGTAAATAAGCGGATTTTCTCCGGACCGTGAGATTCATCTAATTTGATTACTTTGCCAGGATCGCCTTCCATGCCGATGACGGCGACATTTGCATTCTCCGTTTGTGACGCAATCGTTTGATTCACCAGGCTGATGGCATCTTGCTGGCGATCGGCGTTAACCCACCAGACGCCGCCGGTTGGCATATGGCGCAGTTCATCCCATAATGATGAGATGCCGAGAGAAAATACGGGGTCCACAGTGTCCCTCATGTCACTATTTTAACTGTTTATCAGTTTACTAGCGAAAGCACAGAAATAAACCTAACATTGAAATTAAAACGCATCAGATTTAGCATGTGAATCAATTTGTCCGGCAGGATGCCCTGTAACTCTGCGCTTTGCATTTTTACACATTATAAATGATGTCACGGAAAGATGAAAAATGTGCGTTCTCCCGTATTGACGACGGGGCGTAATGCTGCCAGTGAGAAATATTTAAAAAGGAGCAACCAGAATGTATAACAATGAACCTGGCGCTCAGTCCGATCCAACGTTGGGCTACACTTTTCAAAATGATTTTCTGGCATTAAGCCAGGCGTTTTCACTACCCGAAATAGATTATACCGATATTTCCCAACGCGAACAGTTGGCGGCGGCGATTAAAAGATGGCCGCTCCTGGCTGAATTTGCGCAACCACATTCATTAAGGAAGCCATGAATGGCGATTCTGGGACTGCAGGGCGTGCGCGGCGGGGTGGGAACCACATCTCTCACCGCAGCACTCGCCTGGGCGTTACAAATCTTAGGGGAAAATGTCCTGGTGATTGACGCCAGCCCCGATAACCTGCTGCGCATGTCGTTTAACGTCGACTTTGTCCATCAGGGCGGTTGGGCGCGATCGTTGCTGGACGGTCAGGACTGGCGCGATGCCGGGTTACGTTATACCTCGCAGCTTGATCTACTGCCGTTTGGACAGCTCACCGCGCAAGAGCGGGAAAATCCGCAGGCCTGGCAGGAGACGCTGGTAGAGATCGGATCGGCTATCCAGGCGCTGAAAGCGAGCGGGCGTTATAGCTGGATTTTACTGGACTTGCCCTACGGCGCGTCACCGCTGACACGGCAGCTGCTGAGCCTCTGCGACCATACGCTGGCGATAGCCCAGGTTGACGCTAACTGCCATATTCGCCTTCATCAGCAGGCGTTGCCTGCCGGAGCGCATATTCTGATCAATGACTTACGCATTGGCAGCCAGTTACAGGACGATCTGTACCAGGTTTGGCTGCAAAGCCAGCGCCGGTTGCTGCCTATTGTGATCCATCGCGATGAAGCGATGGCGGAGTGCATGGCGTCGAAACAGCCGTTAGGCGAATATCGCAGCGATTCGTTAGCCGCCGAAGAGGTGTTAACGCTGGCGAACTGGTGCCTGCTGCATGATGCGGGTGACAAAACGTCCGCCGGGAGCCTGCGATGAGCGCCCTTTCCCGGTGGCTGCTTATCCCGCCGGTTAGCGCGCGTTTGAGCGAGCGCTATCAGGGTTACCGCCGCCACGGCGCGTCGCCGTTTAGCGCAGCGCTCGGCTGCCTGTGGACGATTCTGGCGTGGATAGTGTTTCCGCTTGAGCATCCGCGCTGGCAGCGTATTCGCGACGGGCATAAAGCGCTTTATCCGCATATTAACGCCGCCCGCCCGCGCCCGCTGGACCCGGCCCGCTACCTCATTCAGACCCTCTGGCTGGTGATGATCTCGTCGACTAAAGAACGTCATGAACCGCGCTGGCGGTCATTTGCGCGCCTGAAGGACGTTCGTGGACGTTACCATCAATGGATGGATACCTTACCGGAACGGGTGCGTCAAAAGACAACGCATCTGGAAAAGGAAAAAGAGCTGGGACATCTTAGCAACGGCGCCCGGCGTTTTATTCTGGGCGTTATCGTGACCTTTTCACTGATACTGGCGCTGATCTGTATTACGCAGCCATTTAACCCGCTATCGCAATTTATCTTTCTGCTGTTGCTGTGGGGCGTTGCGCTGTTGGTACGACGTATGCCGGGACGCTTTTCCGCGCTGATGCTCATCGTGCTGTCGCTAACGGTCTCCTGTCGTTATATCTGGTGGCGCTATACCTCGACGTTAAATTGGGACGACCCGGTCAGTCTGGTGTGCGGGCTGATTCTGCTGTTTGCGGAAACCTACGCCTGGATTGTACTGGTGCTGGGGTACTTCCAGGTGGTGTGGCCGTTAAATCGTCAACCGGTGCCGTTGCCGAAAGAGATGTCGCAGTGGCCGACGGTGGATATTTTTGTACCGACCTATAACGAAGACCTTAATGTGGTCAAAAATACCATTTACGCTTCGCTTGGCATTGACTGGCCGAAGGACAAGCTGAATATCTGGATCCTTGATGACGGCGGGCGCGAATCATTTCGTCAGTTTGCCCGACATGTTGGCGTGCATTACATTGCCCGCACCACGCATGAACACGCCAAAGCCGGCAACATCAACAATGCGCTAAAACACGCGAAAGGCGAGTTTGTGGCGATCTTCGATTGCGACCATGTGCCGACACGCTCGTTTCTGCAAATGACAATGGGCTGGTTCCTGAAAGAGAAACAGCTGGCGATGATGCAGACGCCGCATCATTTCTTCTCCCCGGACCCGTTTGAGCGCAACCTGGGACGTTTTCGTAAAACGCCTAACGAAGGCACGCTGTTTTACGGACTGGTGCAGGACGGTAACGATATGTGGGACGCCACTTTCTTTTGCGGATCGTGCGCGGTGATTCGCCGTAAGCCGCTGGATGAGATTGGCGGTATCGCCGTTGAGACGGTGACGGAAGATGCGCATACTTCGCTCCGACTGCACCGGCGAGGTTATACCTCAGCGTATATGCGCATTCCGCAGGCGGCGGGGCTGGCGACGGAAAGCCTGTCGGCGCATATCGGGCAGCGTATTCGTTGGGCGCGGGGCATGGTGCAAATTTTCCGCCTCGATAACCCTCTGTTTGGTAAAGGCTTAAAACTGGCGCAGCGGCTGTGCTACCTCAACGCGATGTTCCATTTCTTGTCCGGCATTCCGCGCCTGATCTTTCTGACCGCGCCGCTGGCTTTTCTGCTGCTGCACGCCTATATCATTTATGCGCCTGCGTTGATGATTGCGCTATTTGTGATACCGCACATGGTCCACGCCAGCCTGACTAACTCGAAGATTCAGGGCAAGTATCGTCACTCTTTCTGGAGTGAAATCTATGAAACGGTACTGGCATGGTATATCGCACCACCGACTCTGGTCGCGTTGATCAATCCGCACAAAGGGAAATTTAACGTCACGGCGAAAGGCGGACTGGTGGAAGAGAAGTACGTCGACTGGGTAATCTCGCGTCCGTATATCTTCCTTGTCTTGCTTAACCTGCTCGGCGTGGCGGCGGGCGTATGGCGATACTATTACGGGCCGGAAAATGAAACGCTGACCGTCATCGTTAGCCTGGTGTGGGTCTTCTACAACCTGGTCATTCTCGGCGGCGCAGTTGCGGTTTCGGTAGAGAGTAAACAGGTCAGGCGCGCGCATCGGGTCGAGATTGCCATGCCGGGGGCCATCGCCCGCGAAGATGGACATTTGTTCTCCTGTACCGTACATGACTTCTCCGACGGCGGGTTAGGCATCAAGATCAACGGTCAGGCGCAGGTGCTGGAAGGGCAGAAAGTGAATCTGTTGCTTAAACGCGGGCAGCAGGAATATGTCTTTCCAACGCAGGTGGTGCGCGTAACGGGCAATGAGGTCGGACTACAACTGATGCCGCTCACCACCAAACAACATATTGATTTTGTGCAGTGTACCTTCGCGCGCGCCGATACGTGGGCGCTTTGGCAAGATAGCTTCCCGGAAGATAAACCGCTGGAAAGCTTGCTGGATATTCTGAAGCTGGGCTTCCGCGGATATCGCCACCTCGCGGAGTTCGCGCCGCCTTCAGTAAAAGTAATTTTCCGATCGTTGACGGCGTTAATTGCCTGGATTGTATCGTTTATTCCGCGTCGCCCGGAGCGGCAAGCGGCGATACAGCCGTCGGATCGGGTTATGGCTCAGGCTCAACAATGATGATAATGCGATGAAAAGAAAATTGTCCTGGATGTGTGCGGCGGTAATAGGATTAAGCGCGTTTCCTGCTTTCATGACGGCGGCGGCGCCTGCGATGCCGCCATTGATCAATGCTGAACCCACCGAGCCTGCGCAGTCGCCCGCAACTGAGGCGCCCGTCGTGGCGCAGACCGCGCCTTCGCGCGAGGTCAAGCTGACCTTTGCGCAAATCGCGCCGCCGCCGGGCAGTATGGCGCTGCGTGGCGTTAACCCTAACGGCGGCATTGAATTTGGTATGCGCAGCGATGAAGTGGCGTCGAAAGCGGTGTTGAATCTGGAATATACGCCCTCGCCGTCGCTCCTGCCGGTTCAGTCGCAGCTCAAGGTTTATCTCAATGATGAACTGATGGGCGTACTGCCGGTGACAAAAGAGCAGTTGGGGAAAAAGACGCTGGCGCAGGTACCTATCAATCCGCTATTTATCACCGACTTTAACCGGGTGCGGCTGGAGTTTGTCGGCCACTATCGCGACGTGTGTGAAAACCCGGCCAGCAGTACTCTGTGGTTAGACATCGGGCGAAATAGCGCCCTGGATCTGACCTATAACATGCTGGCGGTGAATAACGATCTGTCCCACTTCCCGGTGCCGTTTTTCGATCCGCGGGATAACCGTCCGGTGACGTTGCCGATAGTGTTTGCTGACATGCCGGATCTGGCGCAGCAGCAGGCGGCTTCTATTGTCGCGTCCTGGTTTGGCTCGCGGGCGGGCTGGCGCGGTCAGCGCTTCCCGGTGTTGTATAATCACCTGCCGGATCGCAATGCGATCGTGTTCGCCACCAACGATCGACGCCCAGATTTCCTGCGCGATCATCCTGCGGTTAACGCGCCGGTTATCGAGATGATGAACCATCCGGATAATCCGTATGTGAAGTTGCTGGTCGTGTTTGGTCGAGATGATAAAGACCTGTTGCAGGCGGCAAAAGGTATCGCGCAAGGGAATATTCTCTTCCGTGGTTCCAGCGTGGTGGTCAACGATGTAAAACCGCTGCTGGCGCGCAAACCGTATGATGCGCCGAACTGGGTGCGTACCGATCGCCCGGTCACTTTTGGCGAGCTGAAAACCTATGAAGAGCAGCTCCAGTCGAGTGGGCTGGAGCCGGCGCCCATCAACGTTTCTTTGAATCTGCCGCCGGACCTCTATTTGCTGCGTAGCAACGGTATTGATATGGATCTCAACTACCGTTATACCTCGCCGCCGACCAAAGACAGTTCGCGGCTGGACATCAGTCTGAATAACCAGTTCCTGCAAGCCTTTAGCCTTAACAGCACGCAGGAAACTAATCGACTCCTGTTGCGCCTGCCGGTACTTCAGGGACTGCTGGATGGTAAAACGGATGTGTCTATTCCGGCGCTCAAACTGGGGGCGATGAACCAACTACGTTTTGACTTCCGCTACATGAACCCGATGCCGGGCGGGTCGGTGGACAACTGTATTACCTTCCAGCCGGTACCGAATCATGTGGTGATAGGGGATGACTCCACTATCGATTTTTCGAAATATTACCACTTTATCGCGATGCCGGATTTACGCGCGTTCGCCAATGCGGGTTTCCCGTTCAGCCGGATGGCCGACCTGTCTGACACGCTGGCGGTGATGCCGAAGACCCCAACCGAAGCGCAAATGGAAACGCTGTTGAATACGGTCGGTGCCATTGGCGGGCAGACCGGTTTCCCGGCAATTAATCTGACCATCACCGATGATAGCGCTCAGATAGCCGACAAAGACGCCGATCTGCTGATTATTGGCGCTATTCCGGGCAAGCTAAAAGACGATAAGCGTATCGATCTGTTGGTGCAGGCGACACAAAGCTGGGTAAAAACCCCGATGCGGCAGACCGCTTTCCCGTCGATTATGCCGGATGAGGCCGATCGCGCGGCGGATGCGCAGTCCACCGTCACCGCCAGCGGCCCGATGGCGGCGGTGGTGGGCTTCCAGTCGCCGTTTAACGATCAGCGCAGCGTGATTGCTCTGCTGGCTGATAGCCCGCGCGGCTACCAGCTACTGAACGACGCCGTGAACGACAGCGGTAAACGCGCCGCGATGTTTGGTTCCGTGGCGGTGATCCGCGAGTCCGGCGTTCACAGTCTGCGCGTTGGCGATATCTATTACGTCGGACATCTGCCGTGGTTTGAGCGGCTGTGGTATGCGCTGGCGAATCACCCGGTGCTGCTGGCGGTACTGGCGGCCCTCAGTGTGGTATTACTGGCGTGGGTATTGTGGCGTCTGCTACGTATTCTCAGTCGCCGTCGTCTCGACCCTGACCATGAGTAACGCATGATGACTATGCTGCGCGGATGGATAACGATGATCGTCATGCTGACGGCAATAAATGCGCAGGCAGCCTGTAGCTGGCCTGCGTGGGAACAGTTCAAGAAAGATTACATTAGCCAGCAGGGACGCGTTATCGATCCGGGCGATGCGCGAAAAATTACCACCTCCGAAGGGCAGAGCTACGCCATGTTCTTTGCCCTGGCG
Source organism: Salmonella sp. SJTUF14076 (assembly GCF_015534835.1). Classification (NCBI taxonomy): domain Bacteria; kingdom Pseudomonadati; phylum Pseudomonadota; class Gammaproteobacteria; order Enterobacterales; family Enterobacteriaceae; genus Salmonella; species Salmonella sp. SJTUF14076. The sequence goes on from NZ_CP064674.1 coordinate 238,740, forward strand.
GCGAACGATCGACCGGCGTTCGCGCAACTGTTTAACTGGACGCAAAACAATCTGGCGCAGGGATCGCTGCGTGAACATCTGCCCGCCTGGCTGTGGGGGCAAAAAGATCCCGACACCTGGTCGGTGCTGGACAGCAACTCCGCGTCCGACGGCGATATCTGGATGGCATGGTCGCTGCTGGAGGCCGGTCGTCTGTGGAAAGAGACGCGTTATACCGAGGTGGGCACGGCGTTGCTAAAACGCATCGCTCGCGAAGAGGTCGTGAATGTGCCGGGGCTGGGCTCAATGCTGCTACCTGGCAAAATCGGCTTTGCCGAGGCGAATAGCTGGCGTTTTAACCCAAGCTATCTGCCGCCGCAGTTGGCGCAATACTTTAGCCGTTTTGGCGCGCCGTGGTCGACGCTACGGGAAACCAATTTGCGGCTTTTGCTGGAAACCGCGCCGAAAGGTTTCTCGCCGGACTGGGTGCGTTATGAAAGCAAGCAAGGCTGGCAGTTGAAAGCGGAAAAGACGCTGATCAGTAGCTACGATGCGATTCGCGTCTATTTATGGGCGGGAATGATGCATGATGGCGATCCGCAAAAAGCGCGTTTACTGGCGCGATTTAAACCGATGGCGACGTTAACGATGAAAAACGGCGTTCCACCGGAGAAAGTGGATGTCGTCAGCGGGAATGCGCAGGGGACGGGGCCGGTCGGGTTTTCCGCCGCTTTACTGCCTTTCCTGCAAAATCGCGACGCCCAGGCCGTGCAGCGACAGCGGGTCGCAGACCATTTTCCTGGCAGCGATGCCTATTACAACTATGTGCTGACTCTCTTTGGACAAGGCTGGGATCAGCACCGTTTTCGCTTCACCGTCAAAGGTGAATTATTACCTGACTGGGGCCAGGAATGCGTAAGTTCACGTTAAGTCTCATGCACGCTTTTTTGCCGGCTGGCGGTCGAAACGCCTTACCTGGCAAAAGGGGCGTTTCTCGGGCATTGTTGGGTTTATCGCTTGGTATGGCGCTAACACCGCTTGCCGACGCAGCGACCTCCGCGCAGCAACAGTTGCTGGAGCAGGTTCGGCTGGGCGAGGCCACGCACCGTGAGGACTTAGTCCGTCAGTCGCTCTATCGCCTGGAGCTGATCGACCCCAATGATCCACAGGTTATCGCCGCCCGTTTCCGCTATCTGTTGCGCCAGGGGGATAGCGACGGGGCACAGAAGCTACTTGACCGGCTGGCGCAACTGGCACCGGAGTCGACGGCGTATCAATCTTCCCGCACCGCGATGCTGCTCTCCACGCCGCAAGGACGCCAGTCTTTGCAGGAGGCGCGTTTACTGGCGACGACCGGCCATACTGAACAAGCGATCGCCAGCTACGACAAGCTGTTTAAAGGTTATCCGCCGGAGGGCGAACTGGCGGTCGAATACTGGACGACCGTGGCGAAATTGCCCGCCCGCCGTCACGAAGCGATTAACCAGCTACAGAAAATCAATGCCGTCAGTCCGGGTAATAACGCTCTGCAAAATGCGCTGGCGCAACTGTTGTTCGCCAGCGGGCGGCGCGATGAGGGATTTGCGGTGCTAAAACAGATGGCGACATCCAGTACGGGACGCAGCGCGGCCTCCGCCATCTGGTACCAGCAGATAAAAGATCTCCCGGTGAGCGACGCCAGCGTAAAAGCGTTGCAAGACTATCTGACGCAGTTTAGCGAAGGCGATAGCGTGTCTGCCGCCCGCGCCCAGCTTAGCGAGCAGCAAAAACAGTTAGCCGATCCGGCGTTCCGCGCGCGCTCGCTGGGCATCGCGGCGGTTAATGCCGGAGAAGGCGGTAAGGCCATTGCGCAATTGCAGCAGGCGGTGAGCGCCCGGCAGGACGACAGCGAGGCGGTCGGCGCGCTGGGGCAGGCATACTCACAGCGTGGCGATCGCGCCCGCGCCGTCGCGCAGTTTGAAAAAGCGCTGGCGATGGCGCCGCACAGCAGCAGCCGCGATAAGTGGGAGAGTCTGCTGAAGGTCAATCGCTACTGGCTGTTAATTCAGCAGGGCGACGCGGCCTTAAAAGCGAATAATCTGGCCCAGGCGGAGCGTTTCTATCAGCAGGCGCGAGCAGTGGATAACACCGACAGCTACGCGGTGCTGGGGCTGGGGGATGTGGCGATGGCGCGCAAAGATAATGCCGCCGCCGAACGTTATTATCAGCAGACGCTGCGTATGGATAGCGGTAATAGCAATGCTGTACGCGGGCTGGCGAATCTTTATCGCCAGCAGTCGCCGCAAAAAGCCGCCGCGTTTATCGCTTCTCTTTCCGCCAGCCAGCGGCGCAGTATCGACGATATCGAACGCAGTCTGGAAAATGACCGTCTGGCGCAGCAGGCGGAAACGCTGGAAAGCGAGGGCAAATGGGCGCAGGCCGCAGAACTGCACCGTCGTCGGCTGGCATTAGATCCGGGGAGCGTGTGGGTGACGTACCGACTGTCACGCGATCTGTGGCAGGCCGGGCAGCACGCCCAGGCCGATGCGCAAATGCGCTCTCTGGCGCAGCAGAAGCCAAACGATCCGGAACAGGTCTATGCTTATGGGCTTTATCTTTCCGGCAGCGATCGGGACCGGGCGGCGCTGGCGCATCTCAATACCCTACCGACCAGCCAGTGGAACAGCAATATTCAGGAACTGGCGGGCCGATTGCAAAGTAACCAGGTGCTGGAAAGCGCTAACCGCTTGCGCGATAGCGGCAAAGAACGCGAAGCGGAAGCGTTGTTACGTCAGCAGCCGCCCTCTACGCGCATTGCGTTAACGTTGGCGGACTGGGCGCAGCAGCGTGGCGATAATGCGGCGGCCCGCGCCGCTTATGACGCCGTTCTGGCGCGGGAACCGGGTAATGTCGATGCCATGCTGGGGCGGGTGGAAATCGACATCGCACAGGGCGATAACGCTGCGGCGCGCGCTCAGCTGGCGGCGCTGCCTGCGTCGCAAATCACCTCTATTAACATGCAGCGCCGCGTCGCGCTGGCGCAGCTCCAGCTTGGCGATATCACGGCGGCGGCGCGGACCTTCAACCGCATTACGCCGCAGGCAAAAGCACAGCCGCCATCAATGGAAAGCGCGATGGTATTGCGTGACGCCGCCGCTTTTCAGGCGCAAACGGGCGAGCCGCAGCGGGCGCTGGAGACCTACAAAGACGCAATGGTCGCCGCGGCGATTACGCCGGTTCGTCCCCAGGATAACGATACCTTTACCCGCCTGACGCGCAATGATGAAAAAGACGACTGGCTAAAACGCGGCGTGCGTAGCGATGCGGCGGAGTTGTACCGTCAGCAGGATCTCAATGTCACGTTGGCGCACGATTATTGGGGGTCGAGCGGGACTGGCGGTTACTCCGATCTGAAGGCGCATACCACGATGCTTCAGGTGGATGCGCCCTGGTCGGACGGACGGGCGTTCTTTCGTACTGATATGGTGAATATGGATGTTGGCCGCTTCTCTACGGATGCGGATGGAAAATACGATAATAACTGGGGTACCTGTACGCTGGAGAAATGCAGCGGACATCGTAGCCAGGCCGATACGGGCGCGAGCGTGGCGGTCGGCTGGCAGAATGAGACCTGGCGCTGGGATATCGGCACGACGCCGATGGGCTTTAATGTCGTTGATGTGGTCGGCGGCGTCAGCTATAGCGACGATATCGGGCCGTTGGGTTATACCCTGAACGCGCATCGTCGCCCGATCTCCAGCTCGCTGCTGGCGTTTGGCGGGCAAAAGGATGCCAGCAGCAATACCGGCACCAAATGGGGCGGCGTGCGGGCCAACGGCGGCGGCGTCAGTCTCAGCTATGATAAAGGCGAAGCAAACGGTGTCTGGGCGTCGCTCAGCGGCGACCAGTTGAGCGGTAAAAATGTAGAAGATAACTGGCGCGTGCGCTGGATGACCGGTTATTACTATAAGGTGATTAACGAGAATAACCGCCGTGTTACCGTCGGGCTGAATAACATGATCTGGCATTACGACAAAGATCTGAGCGGTTATTCACTGGGTCAGGGCGGTTATTATAGCCCGCAGGAATACCTGTCGTTTGCGGTGCCGGTGATGTGGCGGCAGCGTACGGAAAACTGGTCGTGGGAGCTGGGCGGCTCGGTATCCTGGTCGCACTCCCGCACCCGTACCATGCCGCGTTATCCGCTGATGAATTTGATCCCGGCGGATTATCAGGAGGATGCGCGTGACCAGACCAACGGCGGCGGCAGCAGCCAGGGATTTGGCTATACCGCGCGGGCGCTCATTGAACGCCGGGTCACTGCCAACTGGTTTGTGGGTACGGCTGTCGATATTCAGCAGGCGAAAGATTATACCCCCAGTCATCTGCTGCTGTATGTCCGTTATTCCGCGGCGGGCTGGCAGGGGGATATGGATTTACCGCCGCAGCCTCTGGTGCCTTACGCTGACTGGTAATCATTGCGTCAGGCCTACGAATTGACAGGCGTTGTAGGCCTGAGAAGCGCAGCGCCATCAGACGCTATCATTAACCGTTATTCAGAAAAGTCCTTTTCAGATACAGCCTCTCTTAATGCCGCTGCAATCGGGTATACTCAGGCGGCAGTCCGGGATATCCAGGGAGAGTCAATTTGCGCGTCAGCCGCTCGTTAACAATTAAACAGATGGCAATGGTTGCGGCCGTTGTCATGGTGTTTGTTTTTGTCTTTTGCACCGTTTTGTTGTTCCATCTGGTACAGCAGAACCGCTACAACACGGCTACGCAACTGGAAAGCATCGCGCGATCTGTTCGGGAACCTCTTTCTTCCGCGATTTTAAAAGCGGATCTCCCCGGCGCGGAAACCATTCTGGAAAGTATTAAACCTGCGGGCGTGGTGAGTCGCGCCGATGTGGTATTGCCGAATCAGTTCCAGGCGTTGCGTAAGCGCTTCATTCCTGAACGCCCCGTCCCGGTTATGGTGACGCGTCTCTTCGAACTGCCGGTACAAATTTCTTTGCCGGTTTATTCGTTGGAGCGTCCTGCCAATCCGCAACCGCTGGCCTACCTTGTATTGCAGGCGGATTCGTACCGTATGTACAAGTTCGTCATGAGCGCGCTCTCTACGTTAGTGACCATTTACTTACTTTTATCGCTGATCCTGACGGTGGCCATCGCCTGGTGCGTAAACCGCCTGATTGTGCATCCGCTGCGCAAAATCGCCCGCGAGCTGAACGACATTCCGCAGCAGGAGCTGATCGGACATCAGCTGGCGTTGCCGCGTCTGCATCAGGATGATGAAATTGGGATGCTGGTGCGCAGCTATAACCTCAACCAGCAGCTTATGCAGCGTCAACGCGAGGAGCAAACGGACAACGCGATGCGTTTTCCGGTTTCCGAGCTGCCCAATAAAGCCTTTTTAATGGCATTGCTGGAACAGGTTATCACCCGCCAACAAACCACCGCGCTTATCATCGTGACGTGCGAAACGTTGCGTGACACGGCAGGCGTGCTGCAAGAAACGCAGCGGGAGATTCTATTACTGACGCTGGTTGAGAAGCTGAAGTCGGTGCTGGCGCCGCGCATGGTGCTTACGCAGGTCAGCGGGTATGACTTTGCCATTATCGCCCACGGCGTTAAAGAGCCGTGGCACGCCATTACATTAGGTCAGCAAATACTCACTATCATTAATGAACGACTGCCCATCCAGGGTATTCAACTGCGCCCAAGCTGCAGTATTGGCATTGCGATGTATTATGGCGATCTGACCGCCGAAGCGCTCTATGGTCGCGCCGTCTCCGCCGCCTTTACCGCGCGCCGAAAAGGTAAAAATCAGATCCAGTTCTTTGACCCGGCGCAGATGGAGGCCGCTCAACAGCGCCTTACCGAAGAGAGCGATATCCTTACCGCGCTGGATAACCATCAGTTTGCCATTTGGCTGCAGCCGCAGGTCGAGATGCGCAGCGGCAACGTATTAAGCGCCGAAGCCTTGTTACGTATGCAGCAGCCGGACGGTAGCTGGGAATTGCCGGAGGGGCTGATTGAGCGCATTGAATCCTGCGGCCTGATGGTCACGGTGGGCCATTGGGTGCTGGAAGAGTCCTGCCGCCAGCTTGCCGCCTGGCAGGAGCGCGGCGTGACATTGCCGCTCTCCGTCAATCTTTCCGCGTTACAGCTCATGCACCCTGGCATGGTGTCGGATCTGCTGGAATTGTTAAACCGCTATCGTATTCAACCGGGTACGCTGATTCTTGAGGTCACTGAAAGCCGCCGTATCGACGATCCGCACGCTGCCGTCGCTATCTTACGTCCGTTACGTAATGCTGGCGTGCGTATCGCACTGGATGATTTTGGCATGGGTTACGCGGGGTTGCGCCAGTTACAGCATATGAAGTCGCTACCGGTCGATATCCTTAAAATTGATAAAATGTTTGTCGATGGGTTACCGGATGATCACAGTATGGTGACGGCGATTATCCTGATGGCCCGCAGTCTTAATTTACAATTGATTGCCGAGGGCGTGGAGAACGAGGCGCAACGCGCGTGGCTGGAACAGGCTGGAGTCAACGTGGCGCAAGGCTTCCTGTTTGCTCGGCCCGTTCCCGCGGATATCTTTGAAGAACGGTATCTGTCGCACGAAAATCCTGATTACAAAAGTTAAAAAAGGTCGCGCTTGTGCGAGTCAGCTCAAACTTTTTAACATTTTTGTTTCAATTATGATCCTGGCGCATTTCTGTCATGTTGTGTGGGTGTTATTTTAAGGCCGCAGGTTACTCATAACCTTACAAGACCTGTGGTTTTTACTTCAAGGACACCCTATGAAAACCTCTCTGTTCAAAAGTCTTTATTTTCAGGTCCTGACAGCAATCGCCATTGGTATTCTCCTTGGCCATTACTATCCTGAACTGGGCGCACAAATGAAACCGCTTGGCGACGCGTTCGTTAAGCTCATTAAGATGATCATCGCTCCTGTCATTTTCTGTACTGTCGTGACGGGCATCGCAGGCATGGAAAGCATGAAGGCGGTGGGCCGTACCGGCGCGGTCGCGCTGCTTTACTTTGAAATTGTCAGTACGATTGCGCTGATTATCGGTCTTATCATCGTCAACGTTGTGCAACCTGGCGCCGGGATGAACGTCGATCCGGCAACGCTGGATGCGCAGGCGGTGGCCGTTTATGCCGCACAAGCCAAGGAGCAGGGCATTATTGCCTTCCTGATGGATGTCATACCGGGCAGCGTGATCGGCGCGTTTGCCAGCGGCAACATTCTGCAGGTCTTATTGTTTGCGGTGTTGTTTGGTTTTGCGCTGCACCGTTTGGGCAGCAAAGGCCAGCTCATTTTCAATGTGATTGAGAGTTTTTCGCAGGTCATTTTCGGCATCATCAATATGATCATGCGCCTGGCGCCGATTGGCGCATTCGGCGCGATGGCCTTCACCATCGGTAAATACGGCGTCGGTTCTCTGGTGCAACTGGGGCAGCTCATTATCTGCTTCTATATCACCTGTATTCTCTTCGTGGTGGTGGTGCTGGGGACGATTGCACGGGTAACGGGCTTTAGCATTTTTAAATTTATTCGCTATATCCGGGAAGAATTACTCATTGTGCTCGGCACCTCCTCTTCCGAGTCAGCGTTGCCGCGTATGCTCGATAAGATGGAAAAACTGGGGTGCCGTAAATCGGTGGTGGGGCTGGTGATCCCGACGGGGTATTCGTTCAACCTCGATGGCACCTCTATCTACCTGACGATGGCGGCGGTGTTTATCGCCCAGGCGACCAACAGCCATATGGATATCTTCCACCAGATAACGCTGCTGGTCGTGCTGCTGCTTTCGTCAAAAGGCGCCGCGGGCGTGACCGGAAGCGGCTTTATCGTGCTGGCGGCCACTATCTCCGCCGTAGGTCATTTGCCGGTGGCGGGACTGGCGTTAATCCTCGGTATCGACCGCTTTATGTCCGAAGCGCGCGCGCTGACTAACCTGGTGGGTAACGGCGTGGCGACGGTGGTGGTTGCCAAATGGGTGAAAGAGTTAGATCACCAAAAGCTGGACGATGTGCTTAATAATCGTGCGCCGGATGGCAAAACGCACGAAATTTCCTCCTAATCTCGCCACTTATGCCCGTAGTCCCTTCCAGGACTGCGGGTGTTTGCGCATAATTGACCCCTGCGCCCAAAGCATACAGCATGATGCTTAGGGATTATTTCACTTCTTCCGTGACATTTTTAGGTTCTCGCGGTCTAACACGAAGTGTTTTTACGTCATATTCAGGCATCCCTGCCGGGGCTGTCTTTTTATTACCAGGATTGTTGATCAGGGGTTCACATGCAGGGCACAAAAATTCGACTCTTAGCGGGCAGTCTGTTGATGTTGGCCTCTGCCGGCTATGTGCAGGCAGATGCGCTCCAGCCCGATCCGGCATGGCAACAGGGGACGCTGGCTAATGGGTTACAGTGGCAAGTGTTGGCTACGCCTCAGCGCCCCAGCGATCGTATTGAAGTTCGTCTCCAGGTTAATACCGGTTCGCTCACCGAAAGTACGCAACAGAGCGGGTTCAGCCATGCGATTCCCCGTATCGCGCTGACGCAAAGCGGTGGTCTGGATGCCGCACAGGCACGTTCTTTATGGCAGCAAGGGTTTGATCCGAAACGTCCCATGCCGCCCGTTATTGTTTCTTATGATTCCACGCTCTATAACCTCAGTTTACCCAATAACCGTAACGATCTGCTGAAAGAAGCGCTGACCTATCTGGCTAACGTCTCCGGTAAATTAACCATTACGCCAGAGACGGTGAATCATGCGTTAAGCAGCGAAGATATGGTTGCGACGTGGCCAGCAGATACTAAAGAGGGCTGGTGGCGTTATCGGCTGAAAGGGTCGGCGTTATTGGGGCACGATCCCGCGGAACCGTTAAAGCAGCCGGTAGACGCAGCCAAAATTCAGGCTTTCTATGAAAAATGGTACACCCCGGATGCCATGACGCTGATTGTTGTCGGCAATATTGATGCGCGCTCCGTCGCCGAGCAGATCAATAAAACGTTCGGTACGCTGAAAGGTAAACGCGAAACGCCCGCCCCGGTGCCGACGCTTTCGCCGCTGCGGGCGGAATCAGTGAGCATTATGACCGATGCGGTGCGCCAGGATCGCCTCTCCATTATGTGGGATACGCCGTGGCAACCGATTCGCGAATCGGCGGCGCTGTTGCGCTACTGGCAGGCGGATCTGGCGCGCGAAGCGCTGTTCTGGCATATCCAGCAAGAGCTTACTAAAAATAACGCGAAAGATATTGGTCTGGGGTTTGACTGCCGGGTTCTGTTTCTGCGCGCGCAGTGCGCCATCAACATTGAATCACCTAATGAGAAGCTCAATACCAATTTGAGCCTGGTGGCGAATGAACTGGCGAAAGTACGCGATAAAGGTTTGTCGGAAGAGGAGTTTACTGCGCTGGTGGCGCAGAAAAATCTCGAATTGCAAAAGCTATTCGCGACCTACGCGCGTACCGATACTGACATTTTGACTGGACAGCGTATGCGCTCGCTGCAGAATCAGGTGGTGGATATCGCGCCGGAGCAGTATCAGAAGCTGCGTCAGAATTTCCTCAACAGCCTGACCGTCGATATGCTCAATCAGAATCTACGTCAGCAGCTATCGCAGGAGATGGCATTAATTTTGCTGCAACCGCAAGGCGAGCCGGAATTTAATATGAAGGCGTTAAAGGCGACGTGGGATGAAATCATGGTTCCGGCAACTGCCGCCGCTGTTGAAGCAGATGAGGCGCATCCGGAAGTGACGGAGACACCGGCGGCACAGTAAGCTGCCGCCTGCCGGCCCGGTAAGCGCAGCGCCACCGGGCAAGAGCAAATGACTTACTGCGGCATCGCGTCGTGCGGAATAATGGCCCCACGGTACTGAATCACCGTGCTGGCCGTCAGGTGTCCGCGCTTCGCGGCATCCGTCGCGCTGCCGCCCGTCAAACGAACGGCCAGATAACCGGCGCTGAAGGAGTCGCCTGCGGCAGTGGTGTCTATCACTTTCTCTTTCGGCAGTTTCACTGCCGGAACGTCAATGCGCGCCTCGCCCTGAATCGAGACCAGGCAAGAGTCCGCCCCGCGTTTTACCACCACTTCCTGCACGCCTGCCGCATGGGTGCGGGCAATGACCTCTTCCACCGGTTGTTTACCCCATAGCGCGTCTTCATCGTCCAGTGTCAGGAAGGCGATATCAGTACATTCCAGCATCTTTTGATAGACCTGCTGCGTTTCTTCGCGACTTGTCCATAAACGCGGGCGATAGTTATTATCAAAAATGACTTTCCCGCCGTTGGCCCGGCATTCACGCAATAAAGACAGCAGCTTAACACGGCTGGTTGGGCTTAAAATCGCGAGGCTAATGCCGCTCAGGTAGAGATAATCGAAGGTCGCCAGCGCCTTGCAGATAGCCGCTGACTGCTCGCTCTCCAGCCAGAATTTCGCTGCCGCTTCGTTACGCCAGTAGTAGAAGGTACGCTCGCCAGTGTCATCGGTTTCGATGTAATAGAGGCCTGGCAGGCGATTTTCCATCCGCTGCGTTAGCGAGGTATCCACATTTTCATGCTGCCACGCCTCCAGCATCTGTTGGCTGAAACTGTCGGTACCCAGCGCCGTCACATAGTGAACGGCCAGAGCGGCAGAATCGACCTGACGGGCAATATAAACGGAGGTATTCAGCGTGTCGCCGCCGAAGCCGCGCTGAACATCAGCGCCTTTCTGCGACAGCTCAATCATGCATTCGCCAATCACGGCAATCTTTTTAGACATAGTCGTGAACCTGATCTGTAAAAATTAGCGTTAGTGTGCGCTGTGGATGTTTAGTGGTCAATAATATTAAAACATCGGTCCATTATTTTTTTGAGCAAGTGCGTATTTTTGACAAGTTTCGGGGTCTGTTTTTATTTTGCCAGGGACTGAGGGTAAAGTTCTCTGCCTGAACGCCGATAACCTTTGACGAGTCCGGACAGTCACACTCCCATTAACAGGACAACTGAGATGATAAAGCAGGTTATCCAGCAGCTACGCGTTCCTGATGCAGGTATAGAGAATTTGCAGGAACGGCGCTATTGGCTGCAATGCGAGCGTGCCTATACTTACCAGCCGATATACCAGACGGATGGCCGTCTGATGGCGGTTGAACTTCTCACTGTCGTCACCCATCCTGATAACCCTTCCAGACGTATTGCCCCGGATCGTTATTTCGCGGAGTTAGCGGTTCGACACCGCATTGACGTAGTGAAAGAACAACTTCATCAGCTCGAACAAAAAGCGGATTTTTTCACTCGCCATCACTTATTGGCATCGGTCAATGTCGACGGCCCTACGCTGATTGCCATGCGACGACAGCCGGACATTCTGGCAGCGATGGAGCGCTTACCCTGGCTGCGTTTCGAACTGGTGGAACATATTCGTTTGCCGAAAGACTCCTCTTTCGCCTCGATGTGTGAGTTCGGCCCGCTGTGGCTGGATGATTTTGGTACTGGTATGGCCAATTTTTCAGCGCTGAGCGAAGTGCGTTATGACTACATTAAAGTGGCGCGCGAGCTGTTCGTCATGCTGCGTCAGTCTCCGGAGGGACGCAACCTGTTCATTCTGCTGCTGCAACTGATGAACCGCTACTGCCGCGGCGTTATTGTCGAGGGCGTGGAGACGCTGGAAGAGTGGCGTGATGTGCAGCGTTCGCCCGCCTTTGCCGCCCAGGGCTATTTTCTTTCTCGACCCGTGCCGCTGATATCGCTCGAAGAGGTGATTCTGACCCTGTAACGCCAGACTGTTCCCGTAATACGTGGTATTACGAGGCGCGGTCATCCTCCTTTTTCGTCTGGCTGAACTATCTTTAGGACAGGCAAGGGAAGAAGTGAGGAAATAACACATGACTAAAGCAGGCAAAATAACCGCCGCCATCACAGGGACTTTCTTGTTGTTGATCGCCATAGTGATTTTGTTGATCGCAACATTTGACTGGAACCGCCTCAAACCGACCATCAACCAGAAAGTCTCTACCGAATTGAACCGGCCTTTCGCTATTCGCGGCGATTTAGGCGTGGTGTGGGAACGCCAAAAACAGGAGACCGGCTGGCGAAGCTGGGTACCGTGGCCGCATGTTCACGCGGAAGACGTCATTCTTGGCAATCCGCCGGATATTCCGGAAGTCACGATGGTGCATCTGCCACGCGTTGAGGCGACGCTTGCCCCGCTGGCGCTCCTGACCAAAACCGTCTGGCTGCCGTGGATCAAACTAGTGAAACCCGACGCGCGTCTTATTCGTCTGTCCGAGAAAACCAATAACTGGACCTTTAACCTCGCGCAAGACAAGAATACGGACCCCAATGCTAAACCTTCCGCCTGGTCCTTCCGGCTGGATAATATTCTCTTCGACCAGGGGCGAATCGCGATCGATGATAAGGTCAGCAAAGCGGATATCACTATTCTGATCGATCCGTTAGGCAAACCGTTGCCGTTCAGCGAAGTGACGGGAACGAAAGGCAAAGCAGACAAATCCACCGTGGGCGACTATGTCTTCGGCCTGAAGGCGCAGGGGCGTTATAACGGGGAACCGTTGACCGGTACGGGGAAAATAGGCGGTATGCTGGCGCTACGCAGCGAAAGTACGCCTTTTCCTGTGCAGGCCGATTTCCGCTCTGGCAATACGCGGGTGGCTTTTAGCGGCGTGGTGAACGAGCCGATGAAAATGGGCGGCGTCGATCTGCGGCTTAAATTCTCTGGCGATTCACTGGGCGATTTATATGATTTAACCGGCGTGCTGCTGCCGGATACGCCGCCGTTTGAGACCGATGGGCGATTGGTAGCGAAAATTGACGCCGAAAAGTCATCGGTATTTGATTATCGCGGTTTTAACGGGCGCATTGGCGACAGTGATATCCACGGCTCCCTCACTTATACCACCGGTAAACCGCGCCCTAAACTGGAAGGTGATGTCGAATCGCGCCAGTTACGCCTGGCCGATCTTGGGCCGCTGATTGGCGTGGATTCCGGGAAAGACGCTGAGCAGTCGAAACGGTCTGAACAGCGCAAAGGCGAGAAGAATGTTCAGCCAGCGGATAAAGTGTTGCCTTACGATCGCTTTGAAACCGACAAATGGGATGTTATGGACGCCGATGTCCGGTTTAAAGGCCGGCGTATTGAGCATGGCGGCAGTCTACCGATTAGCGATCTTTCGACCCATATCATCCTGAAAAACGCCGACTTACGTCTACAGCCGCTGAAGTTTGGTCTGGCAGGCGGCAGTATTGTCTCCAACATCCATCTGGAAGGGGATAAAAAGCCGATGCAGGGGCAGGCGGATATACAGGCGCGTCGGCTGAAGCTTAAAGAACTGATGCCGGATGTGGAGCTGATGCAGAAAACGCTGGGCGAGCTGAACGGCGATGCGGATATTCGCGGCACGGGCAACTCGGTTGCCGCGCTGCTTGGCAACAGTAACGGCAATCTCAAATTATTGATGAATGATGGATTGATTAGCCGCAACCTGATGGAAATCGTGGGGCTGAACGTCGGCAACTATATTGTCGGGCAGATTTTTGGCGATGACGAAGTGCGGGTTAACTGCGCGGCGGCGAATCTCAATATTGCGAACGGCGTGGCGCGACCGCAAATTTTTGCTTTTGATACAGAAAATGCGTTGATTAACGTGACCGGTACGGCGAGCTTCGCCTCTGAACAGCTCGATTTAACCATTGATCCGGAAAGTAAGGGGATTCGTATTATTACGCTGCGATCGCCGCTGTACGTGCGTGGGACATTTAAAAATCCGCAGGCGGGCGTCAAGCCCGGCCCGCTGATTGCGCGCGGCGCGGTTGCGGCAGCGCTGGCGACGTTGGTAACGCCCGCCGCCGCGCTATTGGCGCTCATTTCGCCCTCTGAGGGCGAAGCCAATCAGTGCCGGACGATTTTAACGCAGATGAAGCAGTAATGTGAAACGTAGCGCCGGATGACACCATCCGGCGCCCTATTACAACGCCTGATGACGCGTCTCATGGGTTAACAGCAGTGCAATCAGCGTCAGCGCCGCCATTGACGCCAGGTAAACCCCTACCGCCGCCAGCCCGTAGTGGCTTTGCAGCCATGCGGCAATATACGGCGCGACGGAAGCGCCCAGAATCGATGACACATTGTAGGAAAACGATGCGCCGGTATAGCGTACTTCCGTCGGAAATAGCTCCGGCAGCAGCGCTCCCATTGGGCCGAAGGTCAGCCCCATCAGGCTCAGACCTAACAACAGGAACACGAAGACCAGCGCTGGATTGCCTGAACCCAGCAGCGGGGTAAAGGCGAACAACGCGAAGAGAATGATGAGCGTGGTAATGATGACCATGCTTTTCCGACGGCCAAATGCGTCCGCCAGCAGGCCGGCGACGGGCACCATCACGCCGAAACCAATCACCGCCATCATCAGCATCCACAGTATTTCATTGCGCGGCAAGCCAAGCCCCACCGGCGCGGCGGCAGTGCTGTAAGTCATGGAATAGACGGTCATGATATAGAACAGCGTGTAGGTCGCCAGCATGATAAACGTGCCGAGAATGGTTACGCGGACATGCTTCGTCAGCAACGTGCCCAGCGGTATTTTTACCTGCTTTTTCGCTGCGGCGACTTTCGCAAACACCGGCGTTTCATGCAGCGACACGCGCACATACAGGCCGATAATCACCAGTACCGCCGAGAAGATAAACGGCACGCGCCAGCCCCAGCTCATAAATTGCTCGTCGGTCAGCAGCCAGGAGAGCAACAGGAAGGTGCCATTGGCAAAAAAGAAGCCGATCGGCGCGCCCAACTGCGGGAAGGAGCCATACAGCGCGCGTTTGCGCGGCGGCGCATTCTCCGTCGCTAATAACGCTGCGCCGCCCCATTCGCCGCCCAGCCCCAGTCCCTGTCCGAAACGCGCCAGCGCCAGCAGCAGCGGCGCGAAAATACCTATCGTCGCGTAGCCCGGTAATAGACCGATAATGACCGTGGAGATCCCCATCGTCAGCAGCGAAGCCACCAGCGTGACTTTGCGGCCTACCCGGTCGCCGAAGTGACCAAATAGCGCAGAGCCGATCGGACGCGCCACAAACGCGATAGCGAAGGTGGCGAGCGATTGTAGCGTTGCCGCAGTGGGATCGCCCTGGGGGAAGAAGATAAGGGGGAACACGATCACCGCTGCGGTGGCGTAAATATAGAAGTCGAAGAACTCAATCGCGGTGCCGATAAGCGAGGCAATAACGACTTTATTGCGTGAGTTTACCGGAACATGTTCCTGTTCATGGTCGAGTGTTGTGGCGGTTGCTTGCATACTATTTTCTTATTTTTAGCGAACGAATAGCCATATTACGCACAGCAAAAGTTATATTTCAATGTGTAACAAAAGCCAAAAATGGTCAAAAAAAGCGCAAAAAGGGGATAATGTTTAAGCCAGCCATTTTGCGTCTATGAAATGCTTCACATAATTTTAGAATTAGTGGATAAAA
Source organism: Salmonella sp. SJTUF14076 (assembly GCF_015534835.1). Classification (NCBI taxonomy): domain Bacteria; kingdom Pseudomonadati; phylum Pseudomonadota; class Gammaproteobacteria; order Enterobacterales; family Enterobacteriaceae; genus Salmonella; species Salmonella sp. SJTUF14076. The sequence goes on from NZ_CP064674.1 coordinate 254,190, forward strand.
CTGGTTTATGGTTAAATAAAAGTTAATTACTGGATTTATATGCTGAAACAATGAGATGAGGCGGAAGGTCGTGCCTGATTGTACCGCCGGGTACGCTTTGCTTGCCCGGCCTGGGTCCACACAGCAGTAGGCCGAATGACGACGCCGTGCGTGCCATCCGGCAGCAAGCCGCAGACTAGCGTTGCGTTTTACCCGGCATTCGCGGGTCGTCCTTATATTCGGCGGTGGCTATCCAGGCCGCGCAGAATAACGTCAGGCGGGCAAAAAAGTAGAAGAATGCCATCAGACCGAGTACGGAGCCAAACGCCGCGCCGGAAGGCGATTTCACCAGTGACGGCAGCGTATAAGTCATAATGATTTTAATCACCTCAAAACCGATAGCGGCAATAAATGTGCCGCGAATCAACGCTTTTTTACGGGGACGATGGCGAGGCAGTCGCCAGAAAATCCAGAAGAAAAGCAGATAGTTGGCAAAAATAGAGATGGCCAGACCGATCAAATGCCAGGCCGGTTTTAACCATTCGATGCTGTCGAGATACAAGGCGGAGATGATCATCTGCTGGGCGGAACCGGCGATGGAAGTAATGGACAGCGTAATGATTAAAGCGATTAATAATCCAATCAGCGAGATAAAATCGCGCAGATATTTGAGCCAGATTTTCTCCTGATCCTGCGGCTTGCGCTCCCAGACGTCCCGTGACTGGGCGCGAATCGCTTCCCGCAGGTTGCCCATCCAGTTAACGCCGGAATAGAGCGCGATACCCAGTCCGACCAGCCCTACCGTGGTACGCTGTTGAACCGCCGTATTAATCGTATTTTTAAGCGTGGACGCCAGCGTAGGATCGCTCACATTCATCAATATCTTGCTGAAAATATCTTCCAGTAGATTAGGGTGCGAGGCGAGGATAAAACCTGCCGCGGCAAAGGACACCATCATTATCGGGATCATCGACAGAAACGAAAAGTAGGTGATAGCCGCGCCAAACTGATTACCCAGTCGATCGTTAAAACGTTCGGTCGCGCGAATGAGGTGGGCCACCATCGGTTGACGCTGAATTTTTTGCATCAGGGTGGTGACGGAATGCAACGCCTGATTTGCCTTTTCGTTTTTTTCCGGGGCGTCATGCGGCTGCGTTTCTATTTTTTGTATCGGGTCGTGCTCCAGTTCCTGAATAGGGCGTTTTACGTCATTTTCCTGCGTCATCAGGTCGGTAGTCCTTCATCATTAATAGAATATGTCAGTATAGCTTCTCCCCGGTGGATGCTGAAAATGCGGCTACTCTGCGGCCTCTTTAATGGTTTCAGTCAGCCATACCATAAACAGGTGTACCCGGCGGGAAAGATTACGGCGATGGGGATAATGCAGCGTCATCGGCAGTGGAGCGGCGCGATATTGCGGTAAAATTTCAATGAGCGCTCCGGCGCGTAACGCCTCCCGTACAGCAATGCGCGGCGTCTGAATGATCCCTAATCCTGCCAGACAGGCCGTATGCCAGGTCTCCGTACTGTTTACCGTTAGCATTCCGCCGGTTTTTACCCATTGCATACCGTGGGGAGTTTCAAAGGCAAAACCCGGTGAAGAGACTCCCGGGGTCAATGAATAATGCACCATCGCATGTGAGGCGAGGTCGTCAAGGTTTTCTGGATACCCAAAGCGCGCCAGGTATTGTGGGCTGGCGCAGTTCACTCTTCTCAGTTTGCCAAGCGGGCGCGTCAGTATCCCTGGCGCATGTAGCGGCTCTGTGCGTACCACGCAGTCGAAATCTTCCCGTAGTAAATCGACCTGTCGATCGCTACTACAAAGTTCCAGCGCAATGCCGGGATACTGATGCAAAAAAGTGGGCAGGCGCGGCATGATGAGGCTGTTCGCGAGACCTGGCGGGATATCTACCCGTATTTTGCCACTGATACTGGCGGGATCAGGCTGGAAAAGACCCTCCAGTTCATCCAGGTTACTCAACAGATCTTTTGCCCGTTCGTAGTAAACCATACCGTCCTGAGTAAGCTGTACCCGCCGGGTGGTGCGGTGGAGCAGGCGGATGCCCAGTTGATGTTCTAACGCTTGTATTTGCCGTGAGACGCTGCCTTTGGGAAGGCCGATATCCTCTGCTGCGCGGGAAAAACTTTCCCGTTCCGCCACGCGTACAAACAATTTCATTGCATATATTTTATCCATCATCAGGCTCTATTATTGTTTTTATTGAAACAGTGACGCTGAAGCGGCTGGTTTTATTGATTTTCTAGCATCTAATAAGCCCTTTCGCAATCATTGCTCGCGTGACGAATACGTCTGATCGCGTTGCGCGGCGGATTTATCGCCTTCCGGCCAGGCTTTTTAGCGCCAAAAAGCCGATAAACGGGACGAGAGCGGTAAAACACGCTGATAGCCGCGGGTGTAGTGGGAGAGAGAAATGCATGTACATACACGGTATTGTCATTGACCCATCGTCGCGGTTTTCAGGCGGATTGGCTATTTTTTAACAAAATGTGCTACTTTATTTTTTGTAACACATCAGGTGAAAAGCAGATATTTCCTTTGTGACGCGCCAGGCGTACTCTTCATTGAATTAATATTCAAATTAGCCTTGGCTGTTCGCGCTAATAAGATATTCCTTACTTTAAAAGGCTAATTTTAGCGAATTCTGTAATCCCGATGTTGAAGCTGTAAATATTCATAACCTTTCCCTTCCTCAACCAATGACTATCGGTAAAATGGCCTATACCAAATGGCGACTTCTTATTTTACCCTACGGGTAATACCCTTCCTCATCTTGAGACTATTATCTTACCCAGGTGGAGAAAAGTAATGCAGGTAATCATGTTTGACAGGCAGTCAATATTTATTCATGGAATGAAAATCAGTTTGCAGCAGCACATTCCAGGAATAAGTATCCAGAGTGTCGGTCAGGCAGAAGAACTCTGGCAAAAAATAGAAAGCGCGCCGGATGCGCTGGTCATGCTGGATAGCGGCCTGGATGCTGAATTTTGCCGCGAGGTGTTACAAAGAATCGCGCAGCAATTTCCGGAGGTGAAGATTATTATCACGGCGATGGATGGCAGTCAAAAGTGGCTGCATGAAGTCATGCAATTTAACGTTCAGGCCGTGGTGCCACGCGATTCTGATGCCGAAACCTTTGTCCTTGCGCTCAATGCTGTCGCTCGCGGGATGATGTTTTTACCGGGGGATTGGTTAAATTCAACGGAGCTGGAGTCCCGTGATATAAAAGCGTTAAGCGCCCGCCAGCGGGAAATTTTACAGATGCTTGCCGCAGGAGAATCAAATAAACAAATTGGGCGGGCGTTAAATATTAGTACCGGGACGGTTAAAGCGCATCTGGAGTCGCTTTACCGGCGGCTGGATGTAAAAAATCGTACCCAGGCCGCCATGATGTTAAATGAATCGAATTAACGACGTTAAATTCGTAGTCCGCTTATTTCTGGCTGTGAAATATCACCCGTATTGATTCATGATAAAAAACGCTGATGTCCGATACTGAACATCAGCGCAATAAGCGTTTCGCGTTGAAACCGATCGTTAAGTTCCGGCAAACAATTCTGTAGCAGCATATCGCAGCTATTGAGGTCATCCAGCAAGAATGCCTCCGCCTGTTCGGGCGTAATGAACGTCAGCGTCTCATCTGGCGTCAACATATGCCCGTAACCAATCACCCAGTTACCCTGCCGATCGCGATACTTTTCCAGCGACAGACCCTGCCACTGTTTAATAAACGCGATGCAGGCGGAGCTAAAGCGAGATGAAATGTGCGGCATGGCATCTTTCTCATAAAAAGCGCGATTATAAAGTGTGCTGCACGCGTGGCTAGCGGTCAGACGGCCAAACGCAGGCAGGGAAAAGGTCTATGCCGTTCAGCGTCACGCCGCGTTGACAGAATGAAAAACTGATGTTTTTGGTTAGTAACCGATCTTCTTATAAATTTGCAATCATTAAGATTAAGTCATTGAAATGTGGCTAAATCTGTTATATCTATGAAAAAACATAATTAAAAGAAAACGAAGATCTCGTCGCGGGATCGTCTTTTTAGGGAAGATAATGACGAATAGCGCTTCGCAGGCGACACGCGCGCCTTTTGAACATAGCCTGGGGATTATCCGCCAGGCATCAATAGAAATCCTGCTGCTGCTGGGTATTCATACCACAGAGGGAAAAGAGCCCCGGTGGTTCATGGAACAACTTGAGCAGGCGCGTCTTAACCTGGGCGGTTGGGGCGCGGTGGCGAAAAAATTGCGGATAAATGACGCGCAGCTGAGCCAGTTTATGCTGCAACTGCGTCACCTTCAGCAGCATGTTCCCCAGTATGACAGCGGGCAAGAGGTGAGCGAAAATCAACTCCTTGCCGCGTTGCGTTTTGTCACCTCGCTGGAACATCTACGTCAGCAGCAGCCGCTACTGACGTATCAAACTGAGCTGGAAGACCCCGACCAGGAGGCGCATCTTGAGGCGCAGCGTCAGCTGCGAGCGATAGAACTGACGTTAAAAGCGCTTATTGCGCGCGCATGGCCGGATCGGGCGTCGCTGAATCACTACCTCAAGCAACATTTTGGCCCGGACCGTTTGCGCCAGTGGTTAAAACAGGGAGAAGATCAACATGCGCTGGAAGGCATGTTGTTCAGCGAACTGGCGCTTATGGTGGTCGATAAAAAATTGTTTGCCCGTCATTACGTCAGAATTTTTAATGACGCCTCAGCGTTAACGCTGTTCGCCGAGTCGCGCACCACCCTGCGTATGTTTCTGGATGATTGCCGCCTCGCGCGAAACGAGGTTATCGCCAGGCAGCCGCTTACCTCAGCGCAGCTTATGCTGCTAAACGTTCAGTATCAGCAAATCGTTCGGCCCATCCAGCGCGCCTATGCCGAAAAACGTACCCGCGTGAATCCCGCTTCGTTTCTGCTGGCGGATGAACGTGAATTGCGCCAGTTCTGGGAAACCGCGCGGCTTAAAGATCGGCAGGCCGGGGGAGATAAGCATGAGATTAGCGAGAGCATAGAACCACCGCGTAAGCGGCCTCCGCGTACGCCTGAAGAGCGTGAGCAACTTATTTCCGGCGCTTTGTGGGGCGCGGTTGGCGTCATGACGCTGGCGATACTGGCGGGCGCGTTCTGGCTATTTAGTTCGTTGTCGCCAGGCTCCGATAACGGGCAAGCTCCCGCAATGGCGCAGGATGAACCGCCGCGCGAGGCGCCTTCCGCGCGGGAAACGCTCAATCATATGGGGATTACCTGGGATGCGTTTACCATGCGGGCGGCGATAGAGCGCAATGATACGCGGGTGACGGCGCTGTTCCTCCAGGGCGGAATGAACTGGCAGCTCGCGTGGACGGAGCAGGCGTTTGCGGCAGGACATACCGAGGTGCTGCAACTGTTGTTGCGTTATCCCGCGCTGATGGATGAGGTCAAACCTTGCCGACGATTTATCACAACGTTAAGTCATGACATGTCGAGCGGCGCGCCGCTGACCGCGATGCATAAAACCTATTTGCAAACGTTTTGCACCGTTCCGGCTGTTGTGACGCGTCAGCAGCACGATACGGAGCAGGCCCGATTGCGCGCTCAGGCCCGGCCCAGCGCAGACAATAAAAAATGGCTGAAAATTCAGTCAGCCATTTATGATGCGATTCACTGAGCCCGGAGCAGGTTAAGGCTCTCCGTAAAGGCCAATCAGGCGGCGCACCACGCCATTGGTCCAGCCGAACCCGTCCTGTAGCGGATACTCGCCCCCGCCGCCTTCGCGGGGCGTACCGCCGGAAATATGGTATTTCTCGATCAGTTTATGGTGCTCCTGATAAAAATGGTTCACCGTTTTTAACCAGTTATGGGCGATTTCATCGCCCAGCATATCGTCGCCATACCGTTTGAAGCCCTGAATCGCCATCCATTGCAGCGGTGCCCAGCCGTTCGGTTTATCCCACTGTTCGCCGGTTTCGTATTCGGTCGCCATAATCCCGCCGGGCGTTAACAGACGGCTACGTACCACATTTGCCAGGCGGTCGGCCTGCTCATGGTTCGCCATACCGACATACAGCGGCACGATACTGGCGGCGGAAAAGAGCGCCATTTCTTCGCGTCGCCAGTCATAGTCCCGATAACAGCCGTTTTCATCATCCCACAGATAATGGTTCACGGCGGCGCGTCGGTCGCTGGCTTTCTGGCGAAATAGCGCCTCGGTGTCACGTTCGCCTTTCAGCGCTGAAATATTGGCGATAGCGCTCTCCAGTTTATACAGAAAAGCGTTCAAATCGATAGGGATAAATTGAGTTGTACGTATGCTGGCAAGCCGGCCCGCATCGCGTAGCCAGCGTGAAGAATAGTCCCAGCCGGACGCCGCCCCGGCGCGCAAATCCCGGTAGACTTCATTGGGCGGACGACCGGAATGTTTTGCGGTTTCGACATCTTCCAGCCAGGACTCGTCGCGCGGCGTGTCGCGATCGTCCCAGTAGCGGTTCAGCAGGGAACCGTCCGGCATCCGCACAACGTGGCGATAAGCCTGGTTGAGCGCCAGCGATTCGGCGCCGTCCATCCAGAAGGCGTATTCCATTTTGAGATGGTCGAGATAACGCCGCGCGCCGCGCACGCCATCTTCTTCGAACAGTTCAACCATCAGGGCGAAAACCGGCGGCTGCGAGCGGCTCAGGTAATAGGTGCGGTTGCCGTTGGGAATATGACCATAGTTTTCAATCATCCAGGCGAAATTATCCGCCATACATTTAAGTAAGTCTTCGCGCCCGCTTTCCGCCAGACCCAGCATGGTAAAATAAGAGTCCCAATAATAGGTTTCGCTAAAACGGCCTCCCGGCACGATATAGGATTGCGGCAGCGCCAGCAGCGAAGACCACGGAATATGATCCTGCGGTTCGCGCGTCAGTATCGGCCAAAGCTGGTCAATATGTTCTTTGAGCGAGTTTTCGGGGTTAGAGACATACTCGCTGGATAAGGTTTCCGGTAGCCAGAAATGGTTCTCGACGAAGCGGCGTAAGTCAAAATCACGGTGGCGTCTGACCTTACGGTAGCGAATCAGGATATCAAGCGGGTCCATCTTCGGCGCGCAGTCCGGGAACGTTTTACTGTCTGGAAACAGTTTTGTTGACTGTACATGCTCGAACAGTTCGAGATACCGATCGGCAGGGGTCAGGGCGTCAGAGGCGGGAAGCCCCTCGATCATCTCCGGCTCCGGTTCCGCCTCGATCATTTCATCCAGCTTTAACTCGCACGGGTCTGTTTCATAAAGCAGATCGACATCAATAGTCAGATCTTCAGAAGGCGTGGGGTTTAATTTCTGGTTGAGCATAATGACAAGGACCTCCGGCTTGCGTCGTAAAAGATACGGGTGTTGCCCGGCTGTCTATTAAGCGTAGACATTCGCTTCGATACCTGAGTGGCAAAGTGTGCGGTAGATCACATTTTGCAATTTACCTCTCAAGAAAAAACACTTCATAACTTACTGAATAGTATTGCGAAAATCCTATTTTCATGACGCCCTCCCCAGACCTAAAATCAGAACATTCGTTTCATAGCGGTATCACTACGTCACCGCATGGCGTGGATTCACAAGCAAAGGTAACGTAAATAGTTATAATACAAGCTATGGCACCATGATAATACAAATGGATACAAATGATCGAGCAACCCGACAGTAAAAGCGCCAAACCGCTTTATAAGCAGCTTGAAGCCGCCTTAAAAGAGGCTATTGCGCGTGGAGAGTATAAACCAGGCCAGCAGATCCCGACGGAAAATGAACTGAGCGTGCGCTGGCAGGTGAGCAGGGTCACGGTCCGTAAGGCGCTGGATGCGCTGACGCGTGAAAATTTGCTGACCCGTGTCTCCGGCAAAGGCACCTTTGTCTCTGGTGAGAAATTTCAGCGTAGCATGACCGGCATCATGAGTTTCAGCGAGTTATGCCAGTCCCAGGGACGTCGCCCGGGGTCACGCACCATCAAATCCGTTTTTGAATCGGTAGACGATGAGACAAAAGCGTTACTGAATATGAACGATGGCGAAAAAGCGGTCGTCATTGAACGTATCCGCTATGCCGACGATGTGGCGGTATCGCTGGAAACTGTACATCTTCCCCCACGTTTTGCGTTTTTGCTGGACGAAGATCTTAATAATCACTCTTTGTATGAATGCTTACGCGAGAAATACCATTTATGGTTTACCCACTCCCGTAAGATGATCGAACTGGTTTATGCCAGCTTTGAAGTCGCCCATTATCTTGGCGTCAACGAGGGTTATCCGCTGATCCTGATAAAAAGTGAAATGATTGATAACAAAGGAGAACTCTCCTGCGTTTCGCAACAGTTGATTGTCGGCGATAAAATACGGTTTACCGTATGATGTCAGCATTACGCTAACGAAGAGCAGGCTGAATCGGGATCCAGATCGCGGATCCCGATTTTTTTTGGTTTCCATCTTGATCAAATGTCTTTAAATGTCATATAAAAATAATAATACATTATGAGTCATTTATGGCGAATCCTCGCCTGTATCATTGATGGAACCAGAGGAAAGCATGATGGGTATGAAAGAGACAGTTAGCAATATTGTGACCAGCCAGGCAGAGAAAGGAGGCGTTAAACATGTCTATTATGTGGCGTGCGGCGGTTCTTATGCGGCGTTCTATCCGGCGAAAGCATTTTTAGAAAAAGAAGCGAAAGCGTTGACTGTCGGTCTGTATAACAGCGGAGAATTTATTAACAACCCGCCGGTAGCGCTGGGAGAAAATGCCGTTGTGGTTGTCGCCTCCCACAAAGGTAATACGCCAGAGACAATTAAAGCGGCTGAAATCGCCCGTCAGCACGGCGCGCCGGTCATTGGTTTAACCTGGATAATGGATTCACCGTTGGTGGCGCATTGCGACTATGTGGAAACGTACACGTTTGGCGACGGTAAAGATATTGCCGGAGAGAAAACGATGAAAGGCCTGCTGAGTGCGGTCGAACTGCTCCAGCAGACGGAAGGGTATGCGCACTACGACGATTTTCAGGATGGCGTCAGCAAAATCAACCGTATCGTCTGGCGCGCTTGCGAGCAGGTTGCGGAGCGTGCGCAGGCGTTCGCGCAGGAATATAAAGACGATAAAGTCATTTACACCGTCGCCAGCGGCGCGGGCTATGGCGCAGCCTACCTACAGAGCATCTGTATCTTTATGGAAATGCAATGGATACATTCCGCCTGTATTCATAGCGGTGAGTTTTTCCACGGGCCGTTTGAAATTACCGATGCGAATACGCCTTTCTTATTCCAGTTTTCCGAGGGCAATACGCGGGCGGTGGATGAACGCGCGTTAAACTTCCTGAAAAAATATGGCCGCCGGATTGAAGTTGTCGATGCGAAAGAACTGGGGCTATCGACCATTAAAACCACGGTTATTGATTACTTTAACCACTCTCTCTTTAATAACGTTTATCCCGTTTACAATCGGGCGTTAGCTGAGGCGCGTCAGCATCCGTTAACGACGCGCCGCTATATGTGGAAAGTGGAATATTAATTACATCAGGATGGATAAAAAAGCAGGGACGCTTTTTATTGTAAAGACAAACAAGGAATAATGATGAGCATCAGCGTATTGGGTATTGGCGACAACGTTGTCGATAAATACCTGCATTCCGGCATCATGTACCCCGGCGGTAATGCATTAAATTTTGCTGTCTATGCGAAATTAGCAGACATCCCCAGCGCGTTTATGGGGGCGTTTGGCAATGACGACGCCGCGCAGCACGTACAGGATGTATTACACCAGCTACAGATAGACATCTCTCACAGCCGCCATTATACCGGCGAAAATGGGTATGCCTGTATCCGTCTCTCGCATGGTGATCGACAATTTGTCGCCAGCAACAAAAACGGCGTATTGCGGGAACATCCTTTTAGTCTGTCTGACGACGATCTTCGCTATATATCACAATTTACCTTAGTCCATTCCAGTATTAACGGCCACCTGGAATCGGAACTGGAGAAAATTAAACAACAAACCGTCTTACTCTCTTTTGATTTTTCCGGGCGCGGTACAGACGACTATTTTGAAAAGGTATGCCCGTGGGTAGATTATGGATTTGTCTCCTGTAGCGGGTTATCGCCAGATGAAATCAAAATAAAACTCAATAAACTTTATCGTTATGGCTGTCGGCATATTATTGCCACCTGCGGGCATGAAAAAGTTTATTATTTTTCCGGCGCGGATTATCTGGAGTGGCAACCTGTTTATATCGAACCTGTCGATACGCTGGGCGCAGGCGACGCGTTCTTAACCGGTTTTTTGCTTTCCATTTTGCAATCGGGTATGGCGGAACCCGATAAAGAAAGCGTGTTACGCGCCATGCGGCAGGGCGGGAAATCGGCGGCGCAGGTGTTATCTCATTACGGCGCATTTGGTTTTGGTAAACCGTTTGCACAATAGGTTACGTCCCTCAATGTAAAGCGACACTCACTCCAGATAACCCAGGAGGAAGTATGTTTTGGACGGAATTATGTTTTATCCTTGTGGCCCTGATGATAGGCGCCAGGATCGGCGGCGTATTTTTAGGGATGGTCGGCGGGTTAGGCGTCGGCGTGATGGTTTTTATTTTTGGCTTGACGCCTTCTACGCCACCGATTGATGTTATTCTGATTATTCTTTCTGTTGTCCTGGCGGCCGCTTCTTTACAGGCCTCCGGCGGGCTGGATTTACTGGTCAAACTGGCGGAAAAAATTCTGCGTCGCCACCCTCGTTACATTACGTTATTAGCGCCGTTTATCTGTTATATCTTCACTTTTATGTCAGGAACGGGGCATGTCGTTTATAGCTTGTTACCGGTTATTTCTGAAGTCGCACGGGATTCTGGTATTCGACCGGAACGTCCTTTATCTATTTCCGTTATCGCATCGCAACAGGCGATCACCGCCAGTCCTATATCTGCCGCCATGGCGGCGATGATTGGTTTAATGGCGCCGTTGGGCGTCTCTATTTCAACCATTATGATGATTTGCGTGCCCGCCACGTTAATCGGCGTAGCGATGGGGGCAATAGCGACCTTTAATAAAGGAAAAGAGTTAAAAGACGATCCGGAATATCAACGTCGGCTTGCTGAAGGGTTAATTAAACCTGCGCAGAAAGAAAGTAAAAATACGGTGGTCACTTCGCGCGCCAAATTGTCGGTGGCGTTATTTCTGACCAGTGCGATCGTTATCGTTCTGTTAGGACTGATTCCGGCGCTGCGGCCCATGGTGGAAACAGCGAAAGGGCTACAACCGCTTTCGATGTCCGCCGCTATCCAGATTACGATGCTCTCTTTTGCCTGCCTGATTGTGTTGTTATGCCGACCGCAGGTCGATCAGATTATCAGCGGTACGGTATTTCGGGCGGGCGCGCTGGCGATTGTCTGCGCCTTCGGCCTGGCCTGGATGAGTGAGACGTTCGTGAATGGTCATATCGCGTTGATTAAGGCAGAAGTGCAAACTCTATTGCAACAGCATACCTGGCTTATCGCCATTATGATGTTTTTTGTGTCCGCTATGGTCAGCAGCCAGGCGGCAACGACGTTAATTCTATTGCCGCTGGGACTGGCGTTAGGGTTGCCCGCTTATGCGTTAATCGGCTCCTGGCCTGCCGTTAACGGCTATTTCTTTATTCCGGTGGCGGGGCAGTGTCTGGCGGCGCTGGCGTTTGACGACACCGGTACGACGCGTATCGGCAAATATGTGCTTAACCATAGTTTTATGCGTCCGGGATTAGTTAACGTGATTGTCTCGGTCATTGTCGGGCTGTTAATAGGAAAAATGGTTCTGGCCTGATTGTTATTAAATTTTTTATAGCACACGTCACTTATTATTTTTAATTCAGAGGAAGAAAATGAAAATCAGAGTTTTCATGGCCACCGTGTTGCTGCTCATCAGCCACTGTGTATTTAGCACAACGTCACTACCGCATATTGTTATTCTCGCGACAGGCGGTACCATCGCCGGGACGGCAGCCAATAATACGCAAACCGCCGGATATAAATCCGGTGAACTTGGCGTGCAAACATTAATAAATGCCGTGCCGGAAATGAATAATATCGCTCGCGTTGACGGCGAGCAGGTGGCGAATATTGGTAGCGAAAATATGACCAGCGATATTATCCTGAAACTTTCACAGAAGGTGAATGCGTTATTGGCGCGGGACGATGTTGACGGTGTGGTTATTACTCATGGCACTGACACGCTCGATGAAACCGCCTACTTTCTTAATTTGACCGTGAAAAGCGACAAACCGGTGGTGTTTACCGCTGCAATGCGGCCCGCGTCGGCAATCAGCGCCGATGGTGCAATGAACCTGCTGGAAGCGGTCACGGTGGCTGCTGACCCGAATGCGAAGGGACGCGGTGTAATGGTGGTTTTAAACGATCGTATTGGTTCGGCGCGCTTTGTAACGAAAACCAATGCCACGACTCTGGATACCTTTAAAGCGCCGGAAGAGGGCTATCTGGGGGTCATCGTTAATGGTCAGCCACAGTTCGAAACGCGGGTGGAAAAAATTCATACCCTGCGCTCTGTTTTTGACGTACGTAATATCAAGAAATTACCCAATGTGGTGATTATTTACGGCTATCAGGACGACCCGGAATATATGTATGATGCGGCGATCGCCCATCATGCGGACGGTATTATTTATGCCGGAACCGGCGCTGGTTCGGTCTCGGTACGTAGCGACGCGGGGATTAAAAAAGCGGAGAAAGCCGGGATTATCGTGGTGCGCGCTTCCCGCACCGGAAACGGCGTAGTACCGTTGGATAAAGGACAGCCTGGACTGGTGTCTGACTCGCTCAACCCGGCGAAGGCGCGAGTGTTGCTGATGACGGCATTAACTCAGACGCGTAATCCGGAACTGATCCAGAGTTATTTCAGTACGTATTAATCATGAAGGCCTGTGCGCCCACCCTCGAAGATGGGCGCACAAGATATTAACGCATGGTCACAAACTCTTCCGATGCGGTCGGGTGAATAGCGACGGTATTATCGAAGTCTTTCTTAGTAGCGCCCATCTTCAGCGCCACTGCGAAGCCCTGCAACATTTCATCCATGCCGAAGCCGATACCGTGGATACCCACAATTTTTTCTTCCGGCCCGACGCAGACCAACTTCATACGGCACGGCTGGCGGTGCGTCGTCACCGCGGTATACATAGCGGTAAACGATGATTTATAGACTTTAACCTGCTCGTCGCCGTACTGCTCGCGCGCCTGCGGCTCGCTTAACCCGACAGTGCCGATAGGCGGATGGCTAAAGACCACGGTCGGGATGTTGCTGTAGTCCAGATGCTCGTCCGGCTTGTTGTTAAACAGGCGCTCGGAGAGACGGCGACCGGCGGCGACGGCGACTGGCGTTAGTTCTACCGCGCCAGTATTGTCGCCAACGGCGTAAATGCCTTCAACGTTGGTATTCTGGAATTTATCGACAATGATGTAACCTTTTTCATTGGTTTTCACGCCCGCTGCCGCCAGATTAATATTGTTGGTCGACGGTTCGCGACCAATGGCCCAGATCAGGCAATCAACGGTTTCACTGCGGCCATCTTCCAGTTCCAGAGTCAGACTGCCGTCGGCGTTTTTCACCACCGCTTTCGGCACGGCGTGAGTATGCAGTTGCGGGCCTTCGGCGTTCATCACCTCAACCAGCGTTTCGCTAATCATCGGGTCAAAACTGCGCAGCGGCGCATGTTTACGGACAAACAGATGCGTTTTCGCCCCCAGCGCGTTGATAACGCCAGCCAGTTCAACGGCGATATAACCTGCGCCTACCACCGCGACGCGCTCCGGCAAGGCAGATAGCGCAAAGAAACCGTCGGAATCAATGCCGTATTCCACGCCTGGAATGCTCGGATGGCTCGGACGGCCGCCGGTAGCGATCAAAATATGGTCGGCGGTGATGGTTTCGCCGTTCACTTCAATGGTTTTGGCATCGACAAAGCGGGCAAAGCCTTTAATCACATCCACGTTATTTTTGCCCAGCACGTTGTCGTATGAAGTATGGATGCGGTCAATATACGCGGTACGGCTGGCAATCAGCTTGCTCCAGTCGAACTGATTAATCGTGGTGTCAAAACCGTAGTCCGGGCCATACAGATGAATCGCTTCACGAATCTGCGCGGCATGCCACATCACTTTCTTCGGCACGCAGCCCACGTTAACACAGGTGCCGCCCAGCTCTTTGGCTTCGATGAGCGCGCATTTCTGGCCGTACATAGCGGCGCGGTTAATCGAGGCGATACCGCCGCTGCCGCCGCCGATAGCGATGTAATCATAGTGTTTGGTCATGACCGCTCCTTTATGTTCGTTGTCGGACGGATAGATTCTGCGCTACCCGCCAAAATATTCGCGATTGTATACCTGAAGGTGAAAGGTTCCACCGATGGCTGTGATTACTCCGGCACGATCCAGCTTACCGAAGTGTGTCCGTGACCGTTTGGCGCCAACCTGCTGTGCAGCCACGGTAGCACGTTGTTCATCTGCTGCTCCAGTTTCCACGGCGGGTTAACCACGATCATACCGGACGCCGTCATCCCGCGCTGATCGCTGTCCGGGCGGATCGCCAGCTCAATTTGCAGGATTTTACGGATGCCGGTGGCCTCCAGATCATGAATCATGCGCTTAATTTGCTGGCGGAGCACCACCGGATACCATAGCGCGTATGTCCCGGTGGCGAAACGTTTATAACCCTCGCTGATGCCGCTGACTACCGCCTGGTAGTCGGTTTTCATTTCATAAGGTGGGTCAATGAGGATCAGACCGCGGCGGGAAACCGGCGGTAATTTGGCTTTCAGTTGCTGATAGCCGTCAGCGCGTTCCACGCGGGCGCGGTTGTCTTTTTGAAACTCCGCGCGCAACAGTGGGAAGTCGCTGGGATGCAATTCCGTGAGTTGCAGACTGTCCTGCTCACGCAGCAACTGGCGGGCGATTAACGGGGAGCCCGGATAGTAGCGTAACTGCCCGCTGCGGTTGAAATGTTTTACGACGCTAATATACGGTTCCAGTTCGGCGGGCAGATCGTCCTGCTGCCAGATACGGGCGATGCCTTCCAGATACTCTCCGGTACGTTCAGCATGTTCGCTGCCCAACTGATAACGCCCCGCGCCCGCGTGCGTGTCCAGATAGAGAAACGGTTTTTCTTTCTCTTTTAGCGACTCGATGATCAGGCTCTGAACGGTATGTTTAAGGACGTCGGCGTGGTTGCCAGCGTGAAAGCTGTGACGATAACTGAGCATGGATGCAGATATTCCGGGAAGTAAACAAGTTAGCCGATAGTTTACCGCAGATCCGTAGAGATTACCCCAGTACCGCCATGTTGTTTCGCGCGTTGTGAAAGTATTGCAAGACGTGTTCGTATCATCAAACCGTCAACTGCGCAGGCCAGCATCGCCTGTGGGCAAGGTAGTGGTTTTGACCTGGCGTTATTTTTAATGAAAGGAACCATAATGAAACTACACATTACTGTACTGGCGTCATCTCTGGCGCTGGCGATGCCGGCACTGGCGAAAGATATTCCCCTGTCCCAGGCGGAGTCGATAGCGAAAAGCGTGACGCCCGACTCGGCGAGCGTCGCCTTTAATGACCTTGAGGCTCAATGGCTGACACAGTTGCGTAAGGCATTACAAGGCGATACCGCCGCGTTGACTCGCGACGCCCTGGCTCAGATGCGACAGAATTCCATCCAGGCGGATAATGCCTGGTTACAGGCTAGCGGTTATGATTTTCATACTACTGAGAATCAACAGATGGGGATTACCCTACTTTCCGCCTTCAATACATTGCCGGAAGCAGTATTGAAAGACAATCTGGCGACGGTGACGGCGATTAATCACGATGCCGATGTTAATACCCGTCACCAGGCGCTGGCGGATGCGGAAAGCGTGGAGTATCTCTATTTCCTGAGCGACGCAATGGGGCCGCGGCTGGGGCGGGCATTTCTCGCCGCTTATGATAAAGGTGAGTTGGGCAAAGCGGCAGCGTTGATTAAAGCCTCGGAAGTCAGCACCGGCGCGGCGAAAAAATATTTTCATTACCCGCGTCCTTACCAGGTGCCGGGTAATACTATCCATCTGACGCCGGATGATGTGGTGGTAAAAGATGGTCATCCTTATACCGCAGGTGGCGGTGCTTTCCCCAGCGGACACACGAATACCGGTTATACGGATGCGCTGTTGATGGCGGAAATGATCCCGGAACGCTTTGATGCGCTGGTGATTCGTGGCGCGCGTTATGGCTATTCTCGCCTGGTCCTTGGCGTACACTATCCGCTGGATGTGATGGGCGCGCGGATGGTCGCGCAGCGTAATGTCGCGCATTATCTTAACGATCCGTATTACCGTACGTTATTCAACGAAGCTCGCGCTCAACTGCGTGAGGCGCTGGTGAAAGAGTGCGGTACGACGATTGTCGAATGCGCGGCATCGACCGGAAAAGACGATCCGTACCGCGATCCGGCCATGCATACCTTCTACCGCTTCACCATGACTTATAACCTGCCGCAACAGAAAGGCGAGCATCAGCCGTTGAAAATACCAAAAGGCGCCGATGTTCTGCTACAGACAGCGCTGCCGAACCTGTCGCCAGCGCAGTGTCAGGCGTTAATGGAAGAGACGGCGTTACCGGCAGGATATCCGTTGTCGGGCGAGACCGAGGATCAACAGTTCTGGCAGCGTCTGGATCTGTCCGCTGCTTACGAGATGGCGAGAAAAACGCGCTGACGTTGTCACCCGGCTTATAAAACGTAAGCCGGGATGATGTTAAAGGGGCGGCTTATTGCAGCGATACCCACGTCTGTACGCTGTCCATCATTGAAATTCCCCTTACTATCCCCCATTCTAGATCTCATCGCGAGAGCGCCAAAAGCGCGCTCCACTCACCTTCTTCTACAGGACTGCGCATATGACCAATCCATTACTAACGTCTTATTCACTGCCGCCTTTTTCTGCAATTAAACCGGAGCATGTGGTGCCTGCGGTCACCAAAGCGTTGGCCGATTGCCGGGCGGCGGTAGAAGGCGTTGTGGCGCATGGCGCGCCGTATAGCTGGGAAAACCTCTGCCAGCCGTTGGCGGAAGCCGACGATGTTCTGGGGCGTATTTTCTCGCCAATTAGCCACTTAAACTCGGTGAAAAATAGCCCGGAGCTGCGTGAAGCCTACGAACAGACGTTGCCGCTGCTGTCGGAATACAGCACCTGGGTTGGCCAGCATGAAGGGTTGTACAACGCGTACCGTGACCTGCGCGACGGCGATCATTACGCCACTCTGAATACCGCGCAGAAGAAAGCGGTTGATAACGCGCTGCGTGATTTTGAACTGTCCGGCATCGGCCTGCCGAAAGAGAAACAGCAGCGTTACGGCGAAATCGCCACTCGCCTGTCTGAGCTGGGCAACCAGTACAGCAATAATGTGCTCGATGCCACCATGGGCTGGACGAAGCTCATCACCGACGAAGCCGAGCTGGCGGGAATGCCGGAAAGCGCGCTCGCCGCCGCTAAAGCCCAGGCGGAAGCCAAAGAGCAGGAAGGTTACCTGCTGACTCTGGATATCCCGAGCTATCTGCCAGTGATGACCTACTGCGACAACCAGGCGTTGCGTGAAGAGATGTATCGCGCCTATTCCACTCGTGCCTCCGACCAGGGGCCGAACGCCGGTAAGTGGGATAACAGCCCGGTGATGGAAGAAATTCTTGCGCTGCGCCATGAACTGGCGCAACTGCTGGGCTTCGAAAATTATGCCCATGAGTCACTGGCCACCAAGATGGCGGAAAATCCGCAGCAGGTGCTCGATTTCTTAACCGATCTGGCGAAACGCGCCCGTCCGCAGGGGGAAAAAGAGCTGGCCCAGCTGCGCGCCTTCGCCAAAGCCGAATTTGGCGTTGAGGAGCTGCAACCGTGGGATATCGCGTACTACAGTGAAAAGCAAAAACAGCACCTGTACAGCATCAGTGATGAGCAGCTACGCCCGTACTTCCCGGAAAACAAAGCCGTGAACGGCCTGTTTGAAGTGGTGAAACGTATTTACGGCATCACCGCCAAAGAGCGTACTGATGTTGATGTCTGGCACCCGGAAGTGCGTTTCTTCGAACTGTATGACGAAAATAACGAGCTGCGCGGCAGCTTCTACCTTGACCTGTACGCGCGCGAACACAAACGCGGCGGGGCGTGGATGGACGACTGCGTCGGCCAGATGCGTAAAGCGGACGGCACATTGCAAAAGCCGGTCGCTTATCTGACCTGTAATTTCAACCGTCCGGTGAACGGTAAACCCGCTCTGTTTACCCATGACGAAGTGATCACCCTGTTCCACGAGTTTGGTCATGGCCTGCATCATATGCTGACCCGCATTGAGACCGCCGGGGTCTCCGGTATCAGCGGCGTGCCGTGGGACGCGGTCGAACTGCCAAGTCAGTTTATGGAAAACTGGTGCTGGGAGCCGGAAGCGCTGGCGTTTATTTCCGGCCACTATGAAACCGGCGAGCCGTTGCCGAAGGAACTGCTGGATAAAATGCTGGCGGCGAAAAACTATCAGGCGGCGCTGTTTATTCTGCGTCAGCTGGAGTTCGGTCTGTTTGATTTCCGTCTGCATGCGGAATTTAATCCGCAGCAAGGAGCGAAAATTCTTGAGACGCTCTTTGAAATCAAAAAACAGGTCGCCGTGGTGCCGTCACCGACATGGGGCCGTTTCCCACATGCGTTCAGCCATATCTTTGCTGGCGGCTATGCGGCAGGCTACTACAGCTATCTGTGGGCCGACGTACTGGCGGCGGACGCTTATTCCCGCTTTGAGGAGGAAGGCATTTTCAACCGTGAGACCGGTCAGTCGTTCCTTGATAACATCCTGACTCGCGGTGGTTCTGAAGAGCCGATGGAACTCTTTAAACGCTTCCGTGGCCGTGAACCACAGCTGGATGCGATGCTGGAGCATTACGGGATTAAAGGCTGATTTTACGTGCAAATCTGCTTAATGGATGAAACGGGCGCCACAGACGGCGCCTTATCTGTTCTGGCTGCCCGCTGGGGACTGGAGCATGACGAAGACAACCCGATGGCGCTGGTATTGACGCCGCAACATCTGGAGCTGCGCAAGCGCGACGAACCGAAGCTCGGCGGCATTTTCGTCGATTTTGTCGGCGGCGCGATGGCCCATCGACGTAAGTTCGGCGGCGGGCGCGGCGAAGCGGTGGCGAAAGCCGTTGGTATCAAAGGCGATTATCTGCCGGACGTGGTTGATGCCACGGCCGGACTGGGGCGCGATGCGTTTGTGCTGGCGTCCGTCGGTTGCCGCGTGCGGATGCTGGAGCGTAATCCGGTGGTCGCCGCGTTGCTCGACGACGGCCTGACGCGCGGCTACGCCGATGCGGACATTGGCGGCTGGCTTCAGGAGCGTTTGCAGCTGATTCATGCCTCAAGCCTGACGGCGCTAACCGATATCACGCCGCGCCCGCAGGTGGTCTACCTCGATCCGATGTTTCCTCACCGGCAGAAAAGCGCGCTGGTGAAGAAAGAGATGCGGGTATTTCAGTCGTTGGTGGGGCCGGATCTCGACGCCGACGGACTGCTGGAACCGGCGCGTCAGTTGGCGACCAAACGCGTGGTGGTTAAACGTCCCGATTATGCGCCGCCGCTGGCGGATGTCGCGACGCCCAACGCCATCGTCACCAAAGGCCACCGGTTTGATATTTATGCCGGAACCCCTCTGACGGAGTAACGGATTGCCCGATGGCGCTACGCTTATCGGGCCTACGATTCTCAATTATTTGTAGGCCGGATAAGGCGTAAGCCGCATCCGGCACTGAGTATTACTGTTCGGTATCTGGCGTATTAATCATCCGGTTTAACCACGGCACCATAATGGCCATCACCACGGTGACCGCCAGCGTTACCAGACCAATTTTGCTAAAGACGCCGGTATAAATTGGCAGCGTCTGTAACGGATCGGTGATGTTTTCCGGTACGGCAGTGAAGGTCGCCACATAACCGCCGAGCAGGAAGGCGGCGGCCTGGGTCAGGAACCACATTCCCAGAATAAAGCCCATCAGATGCTGCGGCACCAGAGCGGCGACCATTGCCAGTCCCAGCGCGCTAATCAGCAACTCGCCCAGACTCTGGAACAGATACACCAGCACGATAAACCACGGCGACGTCAATCCTTGCGCATCGGCAAACCACATCCCGGCGGCGGCGGCGGTCAGAAAACCCAGCGCGCAGAGGAACATGCCGAGCGTAAACTTCATCGGCATAGTCAGATCTTTGCCTTTGCTACCCAGTCGGGTGTAAATCGCTGCCAGTACCGGACTGGCGACGACCACCCAGAATGGGTTCAGCGCCTGAAAACTCACCGGGTTAATGGCGAATCCAAGAATTTCATGATGCACGTTATTAATCGCAAAGAAGTTCAGTGAGGTAGGCATCTGCGCATACAGAATGTAAAACAGCACGGCTTCAATCATCAGAATAAACGCCACGAACATTTTATTGCGGCCGGTTTTATCCAGACGAAACGCTTCGCGAAAGAAGAAAATAGTGACGACGATAGAAAGGACGATGAGCACCAGATTGGCAATCTTAACGTTGTGCATCAGCCAGGCGCAGAGGAAAATCATGACGACGGTGCCGAGTAGTACCAGCAGCAAATTGCGAAAACGTAGCGGTTTATGATCCGGTTCAGAACCGATATTTTTCACCATGCCACGGCAGGCGAAGTACACCAGAAGCGCAACAATTAAACCAGCGCCGCACAGATTATAGGTCACCGCATAGCCAAATTTATCGGCAATCACCGGCGCCAGCGATAGCGATAACAAAGAACCGATGTTAATCGACATATAAAACAGGGTGAAAGCGCCATCCAGCCGGGGATCTTTAGGCTGATAGCATTTAGAGAGCAGGCTGGCGGGATTGGCTTTAAATAACCCGTTGCCCACGGCAATCGTACCCAGTGCGATAAAAATCAGATCGGGATTTAATAGCGACATGCCGGTCATAAAATAGCCAATCGCCAGCACAATCGCGCCCAGGACCAGGGTGCGTTTAGTCCCTAACAGATGGTCGCCAACATAGCCGCCGATGGAGATCAGGCCATAAACCAGCGCCGCAAAAGCGCCAAAAGTAATAAAGGCCTGTTCCTGAGAAAAACCCAATTGTTTAACGAAAAAGACCGCCAGGATGCCCTGGACGCCGTAATAGCCAAATCGTTCCCATAATTCTACAAAAAAGATCATGAAAAATGGACGAGGTTGCTGCAGCAAGCCCGTAGGTGCAGTTGTATTCATATTCCTTCGCCTTTTAATGCCATCCCGAAACGTATGAGCGCGTATATCAAAACGCGCCGAAAAGACTTACCCTGATATAGACTGCGGTTATTAGCCTGATCAATAGGTTATTATACAAATGATACGCAAACTAATTAGTGGATCACACTAATTATGTTTGGTGTGATGGAATGATGTACTGAGTACTGCGAAGAAGGGGGGATAAACAAAACGCCCACAGAAGCGGGCGTTGTTGTTGATAACCAGAATTTGCCAGATGGTTCAGGCCAACCTGATTGACTATAGACCAGACGCGGTCTTAGCCGCCAGCCGGCACGGCAAGTATTACTCTTCTTCGTCGCGCAGCGGCACAATCAGCATGTCAACGTGAACGGTGTTGATCAGCTGGCGCGCAGAAGACATCAGTTTGCTCCAGAAGTCCTGGTGATGACCGCAAACGACCAGATCCATATCGTATTTCTTGATGGCGTCAACCAGCACCTGGCCCAAATCGCCGCTACCGCTCAGGGTTTCAGTGATAGGGTAGCCAGCGTTGGTAGACAGCTCGGTCAGCGCGTGGTGGGTTTCTTCGGAGATACGTTTCTGCATATCTCCCAGATTGACGTCAATCAGACCGGTGTACAGGTCTGAATAATTCACGTCAACGTGGATGAGGGAGATTTTCGCGTTGTAGGGGCGCGCCATAGAGACCGCTTTTTCAACCAGAACTTTACTTTCCGGGGAGAGATCAACTGCGATAAGAATGTGTTTATAAGCCATAGTGTTACTCCTTCCATAAGTTGTCGATGACCATTGAGCTACTGGCGTTTCTTATGCCGCCGCGTCACCCGCGTCCTGCGAACTCTATGCGCGGGGCTAGCTCAGCCGTTTACCATAACTATCCTTACATTATAGCGACCAGGATAATCCGTCAATCTGCCTTGCTTGCCAGTTAGTTAAACAAAATTTTCAGGGAATTGCATTGATAGTGATTAACCTTCTGGTAAAAAAATTAACTGATCTCCTACAATGTGTATAAGAGCCGTTCGAATGCGGAGCGCTAATATGGGCGGCTTTCGTAGTACTCTTTCACTGATTGTCTGGCAGGGTATCGGGGAGCGGTAGTCCCGGAGAGGAACTCCGTGGGCGGGTCGCCGGGGAGGAGATATGATAAGCACCGTCTCACTATTCTGGGCTTTATGTGTCGTTTGCATTGTTAATATGGCGCGCTATTTCTCATCGCTACGCGCACTGTTAGTGGTACTTCGTGGTTGCGATCCTTTGCTCTATCAATATGTCGATGGCGGCGGCTTCTTTACCACGCATGGTCAGCCCAACAAACAGGTGCGCCTGGTATGGTATATCTACGCTCAGCGCTATCGCGATCATCATGATGAAGAATTTATTCGCCGTTGTGAACGCGTGCGCCGCCAGTTTCTGCTGACCAGCGCGTTATGCGGTTTAGTAGTGGTGAGCTTGATTGCGCTCATGATTTGGCACTGAATAAAAAAAGCGGGCCAGTTTCCTGACCCGCTCGTATTAGATAAGCCTCCCGGATGACAGGCCTGTGTTGCTTCATCCTGACAGGCCGGATTAGCGACAGCGCTATCCGGTCCATTTGGCTTAAATAATCTTCAGGGAAAGCCAGTACAGCACGCCGGAAAGAATAATCGCCGCCGGTAACGTAAATACCCAGGCCATCAGAATGCTGGTCACGGTTTTACGCTGCAACCCGCCGCCATCAACGACCATGGTTCCCGCCACTGAAGAGGAGAGTACGTGAGTGGTAGAAACTGGCATACCGGTGTAGCTGGCAAGACCGATAGAGACTGCCGCCGTCATCTGCGCCGACATTCCCTGCGCATACGTCATGCCTTTTTTACCAATTTTCTCGCCGATAGTGGTCGCCACGCGACGCCAGCCGATCATCGTACCTATACCCAGCGCCAACGCCACTGCCATAATGATCCACACCGGCGCATACTCAATGGTGCTTAACATATCGGTCTTCAGCTTTTTCAGCAGGCGCTGGTCATCGCTGCTTACGCCAGGCAATTTCACGACTTTATCGGTCGTGTCGGAAATGCACAGCATAATGCGACGCAACTGACTACGCTGTTCAACGCTTAACTTGTCGTAGCTTTCCACGTTTGCCAGCATCCCTTTCGCACGGTTAAGCGCGTTAATGGTGTTAGCCGGATGGCAGTGGAATTCAGTCGGTTCAGTCGCGCCCGGCTCCGGAGAGGGAATCAGTTGGTCAACGCCGGTGACGGCTTTCAGCAGGTCAGGACGCTGCTCAAAGTACGTTTCGACATTGTTGATAGCATCGCGCGTACGGGTGATTTCGTAGCTGGAGGCATTCATATTGACCACGAAACCCGCAGGCGCGACGCCAATCAGCACCAGCATGACCAGGCCAATGCCTTTCTGACCATCGTTCGCGCCATGCGAAAACGCCACGCCGATAGCGGAGAGGATCAGCGCGATACGCGTCCAGAACGGCGGCTTTTTCTTGCCGTCTTTCTTTTCACGTTCGGCTGGCGTCAGGTGGATACGGGCGCGTTTCTTAGTACCGCTCCAGTAGCGGCGCAGCAAGAAAATCAGACCGCCGGCGAATACCAGACCGACAATAGGGGAGATAATGAGTGAACCGAAAATATTGATAACTTTCGGGATGTTAAGCGCATCCACCACTGACGTGCCGGTCATCATCGCATTGGTTAAACCGATGCCGATAATGGCGCCAATCAGCGTGTGGGAACTGGACGCCGGCAACCCGAAATACCAGGTACCGAGGTTCCAGATAATCGCCGCCAGCAACATGGAAAAGACCATAGCGAGGCCGTGCGCGGAACCCATGTTGAGCAGGAGATCCGTCGGTAGCATATGCACAATGGCATACGCCACGCTGAGACCCCCCAGCAAAACGCCAAAAAAGTTAAACACCGCCGCCATGACAACCGCCAGCTGCGAACGCATCGCACGGGTGTAAATCACGGTTGCGACTGCATTGGCTGTGTCATGGAAGCCGTTAATCGCTTCGTAGAACAGCACAAAAGCCAGAGCAAGCAATAATAAAAGCCCGGTATGTAAATCCAGGCCAGCAAACAAATGTAGCATAGGACGTTACGCCATTTTGAGGACATGAACGCGGCGCATTATCAGTGACTTTGGCGGCGCGGGCAAAGTGAAATATAGACTTTTTTTGATGTACTTCGTGCTTTGTTTGATATCACTAAAGAATTATCTTATATATTTCAGATAAATACCATTTTCAGGCGCTTTTCGCGCTGGTGCGACCACTGAGGAAACTTTACAATTCCCGCCCGAATTTGAGAGAGGAAGGCGACGTGGAAAGGTTTGATGCCGTTATTATAGGCGCTGGCGCAGCGGGCATGTTTTGCGCCGCGCAGGCAGGACAGGCGGGTAGCCGCGTGCTGCTCATCGATAATGGCAAGAAGCCAGGACGTAAAATCCTCATGTCCGGCGGTGGGCGCTGCAACTTTACTAATCTTTATGTTGAGCCTGCTGCGTATTTGAGCCAGAACCCCCATTTTTGCAAATCAGCATTAGCCCGCTATACCCAGTGGGACTTTATCGATCTGGTCGGCAGGTATGGGATAGCCTGGCATGAGAAAACGCTGGGACAGCTTTTTTGCGATGATTCCGCCCAACGCATTGTCGATATGCTGGTTGCCGAGTGCGACAAAGGCGGCGTAACGATGCGCCTGCGTAGCGAGGTATTGAGCGTCGAGCGTGATGAGTCGGGTTTCATACTGGCGTTGAACGGCGAGACGGTGACTACGCAAAAGCTGGTGATTGCCAGCGGCGGTCTGTCGATGCCGGGGCTTGGCGCATCGCCGTTTGGCTATAAAATCGCCGAACAGTTTGGTCTCAAGGTGTTGCCGACGCGCGCCGGGTTGGTGCCCTTTACGCTGCATAAGCCGCTGTTAGAACAGCTCCAGACGCTGTCTGGCGTCTCTGTGCCCTGCGTAATTACCGCCCGCAATGGCACGGTATTTCGGGAAAACCTACTTTTTACCCATCGTGGGCTGTCCGGCCCCGCTGTTTTACAGATTTCCAGCTACTGGCAACCGGGGGAGTTAGTGAGCATTAACTTATTGCCGGACCTCTCGCTGGAAGATGTTCTCAATGAACAGCGTAACGCGCACCCGAACCAGAGTCTGAAGAACACGCTGGCGATGCATTTGCCGAAACGGTTGGTGGAGTGTTTACAACAGTTGGGGCACATCCCGGATGTATCGCTCAGACAGTTGAACGTTCGTGACCAGCAGGCGTTGGTTGACACGCTTACGGCCTGGCAAGTGCAGCCTAACGGCACCGAAGGCTATCGGACAGCGGAAGTGACGCTGGGCGGCGTGGATACAAACGAACTATCATCGCGGACTATGGAAGCGCGCCGCGTGCCGGGTCTCTATTTTATCGGCGAAGTGATGGACGTCACCGGCTGGTTGGGCGGCTATAACTTCCAGTGGGCGTGGTCGAGCGCCTGGGCCTGCGCGCAGGATTTGGCGGCAAAACGCTAAGTACCATTACAAACAATAAGCGAATAGACATCCCGGACAGAGGTGTTAGTATCGATTTATAGCAGTTATGAGTATGCGTGTTTCATTTACGGCCAGGAACGCTGATGATGACAACATTACTCCCTCTTTTCCGGGTACCTACATCATTCACTCCCTTTGACGGCGAGCGCTTCATCGGCGTCTGTTCGTCGTCTGGCCCCTTTTCTTTTTTCATTCTTATCCCGAATGGAAACCCCCGCTGAGCGCACGCCCGGCGGACTTTGTGACACGCATGGTTAGACAACAGGGATTACGGCGGGTCGATTATGGACAAAATGAAGCGTCATCTGGTGTGGTGGGGAGCGGGGATTCTTGTGGCGGTGGCCGCGATAGCCTGGTGGATGCTGCGCCCTGCGGGAATACCGGAGGGATTTGCCGCCAGCAACGGCAGAATTGAAGCCACCGAAGTGGATATTGCCACTAAGATTGCCGGGCGTATTGATACCATCCTCGTTTCGGAAGGGCAGTTCGTTCGTCAGGGCGAGGTGCTGGCGAAAATGGATACCCGCGTGCTGCAGGAGCAGCGGCTGGAGGCGATTGCGCAGATTAAAGAGGCCGAAAGCGCGGTTGCCGCCGCCCGTGCCTTGCTGGAGCAACGCCAGAGTGAAATGCGCGCCGCGCAGTCGGTCGTCAAACAGCGGGAAGCTGAGCTGGACTCCGTCTCTAAACGTCACGTGCGTTCCCGTTCGCTGTCGCAGCGTGGCGCGGTATCTGTACAACAGTTAGATGACGATCGCGCGGCGGCGGAAAGCGCGCGCGCCGCCCTGGAGACCGCCAAAGCGCAGGTATCTGCGGCAAAAGCGGCGATTGAGGCGGCGCGTACCAGTATTATCCAGGCGCAAACGCGCGTGGAAGCGGCGCAGGCGACCGAGCGGCGTATTGTCGCCGACATCGACGACAGCGAATTAAAAGCGCCGCGCGATGGACGCGTGCAGTACCGCGTTGCGGAGCCGGGCGAAGTGTTATCGGCTGGCGGCCGGGTGTTGAACATGGTCGATCTCAGCGACGTTTATATGACATTTTTCCTGCCGACCGAACAGGCTGGGTTGTTGAAGATCGGCGGCGAAGCGCGACTGGTGCTGGACGCCGCGCCGGATCTGCGTATTCCGGCGACGATCAGTTTTGTCGCCAGCGTGGCGCAGTTCACGCCCAAAACCGTGGAAACCCACGATGAACGGCTGAAGCTGATGTTCCGCGTCAAAGCGCGTATTCCGCCAGAGCTACTGCGACAGCATCTGGAATATGTCAAAACCGGTTTGCCGGGAATGGCCTGGGTTCGTCTGGATGAGCGCGTGCCCTGGCCTGACGCTCTAAGCGTGAGGCTGTCGCAATGACGTCGCTGAAGCTGGTGCCTGTTCCTCCCGTGGCGCAGCTTGAGGGGGTGAGCCAGCATTACGGAAAAACAGCCGCGCTGAACAATATCACGCTGGACATTCCCGCCCGTAGTATGGTCGGGCTGATTGGTCCGGACGGGGTGGGTAAGTCGAGCCTGCTGTCGCTGATTTCTGGCGCGCGGGTGATTGAGCAAGGGAACGTTATCGTCCTGGGCGGCGATATGCGCGATGCGAAACATCGCCGCGACGTCTGTCCGCGCATCGCCTGGATGCCGCAGGGGTTGGGGAAAAACCTTTATCACACGTTATCGGTTTATGAGAACGTCGATTTTTTCGCTCGTCTCTTTGGTCATGACAAAGCTGAACGCGAAGCGCGTATTACCGAGCTGCTGAACAGCACCGGCCTGGCGCCGTTTCGTGACCGTCCTGCCGGGAAGCTGTCCGGTGGGATGAAACAAAAGCTGGGGTTGTGCTGTGCGCTGATTCATGACCCGGAATTGCTGATTCTTGATGAGCCTACCACCGGCGTGGACCCGCTCTCCCGCGCTCAGTTCTGGGACTTAATCGACAGTATCCGCCAACGGCAGACCAATATGAGCGTGTTGGTCGCAACGGCCTATATGGAAGAGGCGGAGCGTTTTGACTGGCTGGTGGCGATGAATGCGGGCGAGATACTGGCAACCGGCAGCGCGCAGCAACTGCGGGCAAAAACCCATAGCGCGACGCTGGAACAGGCGTTTATCGCCCTGTTGCCAGAAGCGCAGCGCCAGGCGCATAAGCCAGTGGTGATCCCGCCCTATCACGCTGAGCAGGAAGAGATTGCTATTGAGGCGAAAGATCTGACCATGCGCTTCGGTAAGTTCGTCGCGGTTGACCATGTTAATTTCCGCATTCCGCGCGGCGAGATTTTTGGCTTCCTCGGTTCAAACGGTTGCGGCAAATCGACCACCATGAAAATGCTGACCGGTCTGCTTCCCGCCAGCGAAGGCCAGGCCTGGCTATTTGGCCAGCCGGTAGACCCGAACGACATCGATACCCGTCGCCGGGTCGGGTATATGTCGCAGGCTTTTTCGCTCTATAACGAACTCACCGTGCGGCAGAATCTGGAACTTCATGCCCGCCTGTTTCATATTCCGCCAGCGGAGATCCCGGCGCGCGTCGCGCAGATGATCGAACGCTTTATGCTAACGGAGGTGGAAGATACGCTCCCCGCTTCGTTGCCGCTCGGTATCCGCCAGCGTTTATCGTTGGCGGTAGCGGTGATCCATCGCCCGGAAATGCTGATTCTTGATGAGCCAACGTCCGGCGTTGATCCGGTCGCCAGGGATATGTTCTGGCAGCTTATGGTCGATCTTTCGCGTCAGGATAAGGTGACGATTTTTATCTCGACCCATTTTATGAACGAAGCGGAACGTTGCGACCGAATGTCATTGATGCACGCCGGTAAAGTGCTCGCCAGCGGTACGCCGCAGGAATTGGTGCAACAGCGGGGCGCGGCCAATCTGGAGGCGGCGTTTATTTCCTGGCTACAGGAAGCTGCGGGAGCGGCGCCTGAAACCCCAATACCGCCATCCCAGACGCCCGCCGCGTCAGGTAAACCGTCGCGGCAGGGATTGAGCTTCCGGCGTTTGTTCAGCTACAGTCGCCGCGAAGCGCTGGAGCTACGCCGCGATCCGGTACGCTCGACGCTGGCGCTGCTGGGAACGGTAATTCTGATGCTGATTATGGGCTATGGCATCAGTATGGACGTGGAGAACCTGCGTTTTGCCGTACTCGATCGCGATCAAACCGTCAGCAGCCAGGCATGGTCGCTCAATCTGGCGGGATCGCGCTATTTTATCGAACAGCCGCCGCTCGCCAGCTATGACGAGCTTGACCGGCGGATGCGTTCGGGAGAGTTGGCGGTTGCCATTGAGATCCCGCCTAATTTTGGCCGCGATATTGCTCGCGGTACGCCAGCGCAGATTGGCGTCTGGGTGGATGGCGCCATGCCCAGCCGCGCCGAGACGGTGAAGGGGTACGTTCAGGCGATGCACCAAAGCTGGCTGCAGGAGGCGGCAAGTCGTCAGCCGAACCCGGTTAAACAGACCGGGCTGCTCAACATTGAAACGCGCTATCGCTATAACCCGGATGTGAAAAGTCTGCCCGCTATCGTTCCGGCGGTCATTCCGCTGCTGCTCATGATGATCCCGTCAATGCTTAGCGCCCTGAGCGTGGTGCGGGAGAAAGAGCTGGGGTCGATGATTAATCTGTACGTAACGCCGACGACGCGCAGCGAATTTTTGCTGGGTAAACAACTGCCGTATATCGCGCTGGGTATGCTGAACTTCTTGCTACTGTGCGCGCTGTCGGTCTTTGTGTTCGGCGTGCCGCTGAAAGGCAGCTTTCTCACGCTTACCCTCGCGGCGCTACTTTACGTCATCATCGCCACCGGTCTGGGGCTGCTGATCTCTACGTTTATGAAGAGCCAAATCGCCGCTATTTTTGGGACGTCGATTATTACCCTCATTCCGGCAACACAATTTTCCGGCATGATCGATCCGGTGGCTTCGCTGGAAGGACCGGGAAGATGGATCGGCGAGATCTACCCGACCAGCCATTTTCTGACGATCGCGCGCGGGACGTTTTCCAAAGCGTTGGATCTGTCCGATCTCTGGCCGTTATTTATGCCGTTACTGATTGCCGTCCCGGTGGTGATGGGTCTGAGCATTCTGCTGCTGAAAAAACAGGAGGGGTAATGCGCGGATTACGTAATATTTATAACCTCGGCGTCAAAGAACTGCGCAGTCTGCTGGGCGACAAAGCGATGCTGGCGCTGATCGTCTTCGCCTTTACGATTTCGGTTTACTCCTCTGCTACCGTCCTGCCCGGTTCGTTGCATCTTGCCCCTATCGCCATCGCCGATATGGATCAGTCGCAGTTGTCGAACCGTATTGTGAATAGTTTTTACCGCCCGTGGTTTCTGCCGCCGGAGATGATTACGGCAACGGAAATGGATGCCGGACTGGATGCCGGACGCTATACCTTTGCGGTCAATATTCCGCCGAATTTCCAGCGTGATGTGCTGGCCGGACGTCAGCCTGATATTCAGGTTAACGTCGATGCGACGCGCATGAGCCAGGCGTTTACCGGCAACAGTTATATCCAGAATATTATTAGCGGCGAGGTCAACAGCTTTGTGGCGCGCGCGCGGGGAGATAACGTTCAGCCGGTGTCGCTGGAGATTCGGATGCGCTTTAACCCGAATCTCGACCCGGCGTGGTTTGGCGGCGTGATGGCGATTATCAACAACATTACCATGCTGGCGATAGTGCTGACCGGATCGGCGCTGATCCGCGAGCGAGAACACGGCACGGTAGAGCATCTGTTGGTGATGCCGGTCACGCCCTTTGAGATCATGATGGCAAAAGTATGGTCGATGGGGCTGGTTGTGCTGGTGGTTTCCGGTTTGTCTTTGATGCTGATGGTGAAAGGCGTGCTTGGCGTACCGATTGAAGGATCGATCCCATTGTTTATGTTGGGCGTGGCGCTGAGCCTGTTCGCCACCACTTCAATTGGGATTTTTATGGGCACCATCGCCCGTTCGATGCCGCAGCTGGGGTTATTAATGATTCTGGTGCTGTTGCCGCTACAAATGCTCTCCGGCGGTTCCACGCCGCGCGAAAGTATGCCGCAGGCGGTGCAGGATATTATGCTGACCATGCCGACGACGCATTTTGTCAGCCTTGCCCAGGCTATTCTTTATCGCGGCGCAGGTTTGAGTATCGTCTGGCCGCAGTTCCTGACCCTGCTGGCGATAGGCGGCGTGTTCTTCCTGATAGCGCTGTTACGCTTCAGAAAAACGATTGGCACAATGGCGTAAACATTATTGCCGGATGGCGGCTGCGCCTCATCCGGCCTACAAACGACGACGTGCGAACGTAGGCCGGGCAAGCGAAGCGCCCCCGGCAAAGCGCTGGGGCGTTAGTCTTCTTTCGGCAAACACTGCAAGTGGCCGTGGCGCACGCCGCGCTGGGCGATAACATCATCGGCAAAATGCTGTACGTCGCCCATATCGCCCTTCAGAACGGCGATCTCCAGACAGTCATCGTGGTTGATATGGACGTGCAGCGTGGCGACGGATAAATCATGATGATGATGCTGGGTGGAGACGATGCGGCTGGCTAAATCCCGTTTCTCATGTTCATAAACATATGAAAGTACCGCGAAACCCTGTGTGCCGTGTTCCTGAGTGGCCTCCTGCGCCAGAGCGCCGCGCAGAATATCACGGATCGCTTCGGAGCGATTGTTATAGCCGCGTCGCTGGCTCAGGCTGTCCAGCGTTTCCAGTAAATCGTCATCGAGGGTGATGGTGACACGTTGCATCTGACTTAAACCTTTTGGTATGGCGCGTCGGCGCATGGGAAGCTCCGCATTTTGTAACACACGTCCGCCGCCAGAGGGAAAAATTAATGTGTCATAGCGCTTTCGTTATCGTCTGCGGCGTCAGCGTAAACGGTGTGGGGGTACAGACTGCCAGACTGAGCGTATCGAGCTGACACTGGCTGACCGACAAGGCAGAGGGCAACGTGCTGTCCACGCTGACGATTTGCCAGGCGCTGCCGCCGCGTTGTTTTACGATGGCTTCTTTACGCGTCCAGATACGCCAGAATGCCGCCAGTTGTTGCTCCGGACGTTCCGCTTCCATTTCAGCATGTTCGCCGAGGCTGAATACCGCATTTGCCAGCGAACGCCAGTTATCGCGCGGGCGGATCACTTCAATATCGCAGCCGACTTCACCTTCGTCGCTAAGCAACAGAGCAATAGTGTCGCCGCTATGACTGAGGTTAAACCACAGCGGCGCTCCGGCGGAAAAAGCCGGTTTACCCTGTTCGCCATACACCATCTCCGGTAGCGGCGAGAGCGCACGGGAAAGCAGCACGCGCCCGGCCAGCCAGCTTGCCCGGCGAACGCCCTGCGGCGCCTGAGCGATTAACGCGTCGGGCAATTGACCTGCGCTTAATGTTGACACTTTTCCCAGAACGATCTGGTACATAT
The DNA here is from genome assembly GCF_015534835.1 of Salmonella sp. SJTUF14076. Taxonomy (NCBI): domain Bacteria; kingdom Pseudomonadati; phylum Pseudomonadota; class Gammaproteobacteria; order Enterobacterales; family Enterobacteriaceae; genus Salmonella; species Salmonella sp. SJTUF14076. The sequence continues at coordinate 286,393 of NZ_CP064674.1, forward strand.
CAGGACCAACGTTGCCTATGAAGAAGAGGAGATTGTAGCATCTGTCGCCTCATCCCGGTAAACGGCTTTTCGGTCGGCCTGGCCCCAGTAAGATCGCCAGTTTGCTGCCGCCTTTAGTGGTTTCCATCCAGATTTTGCAGACGCTGGTCAAAGGAACGGACAAGAGCATCCCGACCGGGCCTAATAGCCATCCCCAGACCAGTAACGAAAGAAATACCACCAGCGTGGACATTCCCAGACGATGGCCCATCATGCGTGGCTCCATAATGTTGCCAATCACCATATGGACCACCAAAAAGAGCGCGCCGACCAGTACGCACTCGTAAAAACCGTTAAATAACAGCGCCTGAATCATGGGGGGAACGGCGGAAATCACCGAGCCGATATTAGGAACGTAATTGAGCAAAAAGGCCAGTACGCCCCACATTAGCGCAAACTGAATATCCATTAACGCCAGCCCTAGCCAGATAATCGCGCCCGTCCACAGACTGAGCAGCGTTTTCAGCGCCAGATAATGCGAGACGCCTTTCAGGGCGCGGTGCAGACCGGCAATATGGATTTGTGGATTGTTAAGCGCGAAACGTAATTTATAAGGCACGTGACGCACCTCAAACAGCATAAAAACCACGGTCATCACCAGCAGCACAATGCTTGCCATCGCGCCCGATACGCCGGTCATTAATGTTGTGGTGAAGAGCATGATTTTATCGGAATCCATCCCGCGGAGCATACGTTCCGGCGACATATGTAAATTCAGGAAGGGCATTAACTCCTGAAGGTGTAAGACTTTACGCGTCAGCTCCTTGCTGTATTTAGGCAGCATAGCGATAAATTCATTAAGCGATGCGGCAAGCACACCCACCAGCGCGGTAAGCACGATCAGCATGACAACCACCACGATAGTAATCGCCAGCGGTCGCTTCACGCCCCGGCGAATAAACCAGGTCACTAATGGGTTAAGAACGATGGCGAAAAAGAGCGCCAGCAAGAGTTGTACAATAATATCCGCCGCGGCATGAATCCCGGCGAGAATAATAACCAGGGAGGCCAGTTTCAGCAGAATATGCATACCCGTTTTGTCGGGTTGAGCGGTTGCCATGAAGTTTTCCTTGTTGTGTTTTTTTCTAAGTGTAGCGGCTGCCCTGATACCGATAATCTGAATCTCACTACTGATTTTCACCGCGCGCCATGATAGAAAAGAAAACATGTTGTAAAAATGCGGTGATACTCATGCCCGAACCCGTCGCTGAACCGGCGCTAAACGGATTGCGCCTCAATCTGCGTATTGTCTCCATTGTGATGTTTAACTTTGCCAGCTACCTGACCATCGGCCTGCCGCTCGCCGTCTTGCCCGGCTATGTGCATGATGCGATGGGATTCAGCGCGTTCTGGGCGGGGCTTATTATCAGCCTGCAATACTTCGCCACTCTGTTAAGCCGTCCCCATGCCGGGCGGTATGCGGATGTATTAGGGCCGAAAAAAATCGTTGTCTTTGGCTTATGCGGCTGTTTTTTAAGCGGACTCGGCTACCTGCTGGCGGATATCGCCAGCGCCTGGCCGATGATCAGTTTGTTGCTACTGGGGCTGGGTCGCGTGATTTTGGGGATTGGGCAAAGTTTTGCCGGCACCGGTTCGACACTGTGGGGCGTCGGCGTCGTCGGGTCGTTGCATATTGGTCGGGTCATCTCCTGGAACGGTATCGTCACCTACGGCGCAATGGCGATAGGCGCGCCGCTGGGCGTGCTGTGTTATGCCTGGGGCGGGTTACAGGGGCTGGCGCTAACGGTGATGGGCGTGGCGCTGTTGGCGATACTGTTAGCCCTTCCACGTCCGTCGGTGAAGGCGAACAAAGGCAAGCCGCTGCCGTTTCGCGCGGTGCTGGGGCGTGTCTGGCTGTATGGTATGGCGTTGGCACTGGCCTCGGCAGGGTTTGGCGTCATCGCGACGTTTATTACCTTATTTTATGATGCTAAAGGTTGGGATGGTGCCGCCTTTGCGCTCACGTTATTTAGCGTCGCGTTTGTCGGCACGCGTTTGCTGTTCCCTAACGGCATCAATCGTTTAGGCGGGTTGAATGTCGCCATGATCTGCTTTGGCGTGGAGATTATTGGTCTGTTACTGGTGGGAACGGCAGCCATGCCGTGGATGGCAAAAATCGGCGTTTTACTCACGGGGATGGGTTTTTCTCTGGTCTTTCCGGCGCTGGGCGTGGTGGCCGTCAAAGCCGTGCCGCCGCAGAACCAGGGCGCGGCGCTGGCGACCTATACCGTCTTTATGGATATGTCTTTGGGGGTGACCGGGCCGCTGGCGGGGCTGGTGATGACCTGGGCGGGCGTGCCGGTGATTTATCTGGCGGCGGCCGGGCTGGTAGCGATGGCGCTATTGCTGACCTGGCGCTTAAAAAAACGGCCTCCGTCTGCACTGCCGGAGGCCGCATCATCATCGTAAAGGTTACTTAATAACTAACGTATTGATGATGTTTTCAGCCGTGGTTTGCGCTTTTTGCTGATTGTCCGCAGGCAGCGTGACCTGAATCGTCAGCAATTGGTTATCCACTTTGCCCAGCACGATGGAAGAGTACGCCGTCTGGCCTTTCGCGGAGATAATGCTGTCCAGTTGTTGCAACGTATGGCCTTTGAGCTCAATAGACTTATTGGTGACCACCTGAAGCTGCGGGTCGCGGCTACGCTGTTGCTCAAGCAGGCGGTTCGCCAGCACCGGCAACGCTTCATCGGTATTATCGCCGACGATAACAATCACCGCTTTCTGGCCCGTCGGGTCAGAATAAACGTGCATATTATTCGCCTGGGTGCCCAGCTTACCGCTTTGATCGGTCATATCCGCCGGCAGCGAGAAACTGAGTTTGCCATCCATCAGGCTGATGGGCTGACCGGATGCCTGGCTTTCCGCGGCGGCGCTTTCTGCCGACGCTTTTGTATCATTGTTATCACAGGCCGCAAGCCCCATAACCAGCAGGCCAATACCGGCATATTTAACCAAATTGCGCATTGACTTCTTCCTTTCGATAAACGGCCATAACGGCTCATTCGCTCATCTTATCACAACTCGGAAAACGAACCTTTAACTTGCCGGTAATGGGGAAATTTCAGATTTATCTGCCAGCTTTTTCAGCAACATATTCAGTAGAACGCCGTACATCGGCAGGAAGAAAATAATGCTGATGAGCACCTTAAAGCAATAATCCACCAGCGCAATTTCCATCCAGTGCCCGGCCATAAAGGCATCGGGGCTTCGCCAGAACGCAATGAAGAAAAAGGCAAGGGTATCGCTGATATTGCCAAACAGCGTTGAAGCGGTCGGCGCCAGCCACCAGCGACGATTTTGGCGCAGGCGGTTAAACACATGGACATCAAGGATCTGTCCCAGCGCGTAGGCCATAAAGCTGGCGGCGGCGATACGGGCGACAAACAGATTAAAGTTCGCCAGCGCGGCGAAACCTTGCCAGGCGCCCATATAGAACAGCGATGACACCACATATGACACCAGCAGCGCAGGGATCATGACGGCGAAGATAATGCGGCGCGCCAGCGGTGCGCCAAAAATACGCACGGTAAGATCGGTGGCGAGAAAAATAAAAGGAAAACTAAACGCGCCCCAGGTCGTGTGGAAACCAAAAATAGTGATGGGGAGCTGCACCAGATAGTTACTGGAAATGATCACCAGTAAATGGAATAGCGATAGCCAGAACAACGCTTTTATGCGCTGTGATTGTGTAAACGGAGTCATATTGTGACCTTTTTGTTGGATGGGGTGAGGGAACCCAATAAAGAACCGCCGCATAATACTGTTTTGCGCTGGCATTGCAATGGCTAATTTTCACGCAATCGTTAACCTGCCTGGCTTACTGACGAAGATGGGCGTAAAATATCGCCGTTTTTCTACCATTGAGACGAAGATGAGCGATCTGTTTTCCTCCCCTGACCATACGCTTGACGCCCTGGGGCTGCGTTGCCCTGAACCGGTAATGATGTTGCGCAAAACGGTGCGCAACATGCAAACTGGCGAAACATTGCTGATTATCGCCGACGATCCGGCGACGACGCGTGATATTCCGGGGTTCTGTACCTTTATGGAACACGATTTGCTGGCGCAAGAGACGGAGGGTCTGCCGTACCGCTATTTATTGCGTAAAGCGCATTAACCGCACGGCAGATACTATTCTGATTAGAAGCTTTCCCAGTTCGCCTGTTCTGCGGCGGGCTGTGGCGTTAAACCTTTGCTTAACGTCGTTGGCGACGCCTCCCGACGAGGCTGTTTCTGGATGCGGAACGCGGCGACCGCCTGACGAAGTTCGTTAGCCTGATCTTCCAGCGCCGCCGCCGCTGCTGCGGATTCCTCTACCAGCGAGGCGTTTTGCTGCGTCACGCTGTCCATTTCCGATACCGCCTGCGCCACCTGCTCAATGCCTTTGCTTTGCTCATCGGAGGCAGAGGCGATTTCGCCCATAATATCGGTCACGCGGGTCACGGCGTTAACGATCTCTTTCATGGTTTCTCCCGCTTCGCGTACCTGCGTAGAGCCGGTATCAATGCGCGACACGGAGTTTTCAATCAGTACTTTGATCTCTTTGGCGGCCTGCGCGCTACGGCTGGCCAACGTGCGTACCTCTCCGGCCACGACCGCGAATCCTCGCCCCTGTTCGCCGGCGCGGGCGGCTTCTACCGCGGCGTTCAGCGCCAGGATATTAGTCTGGAAGGCGATACCGTCAATCACGCTGGTGATGTCCACGATTTTTTCCGAGCTTTCGGCGATATCGTTCATGGTGTTCACTACGTTATCCACCACGCGTCCTCCTTTACGCGCGGTTTCTGATGCGGTTTTCGCCAGACCCGTCGCCTGGCGTGCGTTATCGGTGTTTTGCCGTACCGTGGCGGTTAACTGTTCCATGCTGGCGGCGGTCTCCTCCAGCGCCGAGGCCTGTTGTTCGGTACGGGAAGAGAGGTCGCTGCTGCCGGCGGAAATTTCGCCTGCGCCAGTATAGATAGAGTCCGCGTTATCGCGCACCGCGCTGACGGTACGGATTAACGACTGCTGCATCGTTTTAAGACCGGCGGCCAGTTGGCCCATTTCACTGCGTCCTTCGGCCTCTATCTCATGGGTAAGATCGCCGTCGGCGATCGTTTGAATGTGCGCCATAATCCGTTGCAGCGGGCGGAGTAGAACGCGTTGCAGCCCCAGCCAGATAAACGCCAGCACGATGAGTACGATAAGTAGAATTATCCCCAGCGTCCATTGCATCTGGGTAAAGCTGCTCTGATTCTGATCGCTGGCTAATTTTATTAATTGCGCATTTTGAGAGAGCCACTGGTCATATACCTGCTCCATGTCATCCTGCGCTTTTTGCGCGTCAAGGTTGCCATAGGCGGCGTAATTATCGGCTTTAAGATAGTGGATAGACTGCTGCAAAACGTCATACATCTGCTTAAAGCTGGCTTCGGCCTGGGCATCCAACGCCGGATCTTTGCCCGCGATCGCTTCGGAGTTCACGTAGTTGTTGAAATGCTTTTCCGCTTCGTTGAGCGACGCGCCAGCGTTGGTTAACAGCGTGTTCATGGCGTCCAGTGAGGCGGGATCGCGCTGATTTTTTAACATGCGTATCGCCACGCGGTTAATGGTGACGCGGGTTTCGATCAATGTCTGAAAACTGCCGCCCAGTTCCTGTTGTTGGTAACTCAGCGCGCTCGCATTCTGGAAATTCAGCCGATCGCTGCTGACGGCGGAATAAAACAGTATTCCTGTCACCAACAATAAGGCGCTAAATATGCCCAGCGTCGCGATAACGCCGGTGATGACTTTGATATTTTTCATAGTGCCTAACATTCCTTATTTTGTAGACGGTATGATCAATATCGGTTGGATAAATATTAACCTTACATCAAATCACGCTATTTCTGATTAATGGTTTGATAAGTAATAGAAAATAAATAATTTTCGCGTGAATAATATGTACAAAGAAAGGAATATCGCGGGATAACCCGGCGACACGACGCCGCCGGGCGGGAGAAGATTAGTTTTTACGCAGCAAACGTAGCGCGTTGGCGGTCACCAATACCGTGGCTCCCGTATCCGCCAGGATTGCCAGCCATAGCCCGGTAAAACCCAGTAGCGTCGTCACCAGGAAAATAGCTTTCAGCCCCAGCGCAATGGTGATGTTCTGCCGGATATTCGCGTGGGTAGCGCGCGCCAGCGTAATCATCTGCGCTAACCCGCGCAGACGGTTATGAGTAAGGGCGGCGTCAGCCGTTTCCAGCGCGACGTCAGTACCGCTGCCCATCGCAATTCCGATACTGGCGGCTTTCATCGCGGGCGCATCATTAATGCCGTCGCCCACCATCGCCAGCGGCGCTTGTTGGTTAAGGGCGGTGACTGCCCGTACCTTATCTTCCGGCAGTAGTCCGGCTTTAAACGCCAGATCCAGCTCGCCGGCAATCGCTGCCGCCGCCCGTGGGTTATCGCCGGTCAGAATCACGCCGTTAACGCCTAACTGATGCAGTTCGCGGATGGCGTCGCGCGCATCGTCACGCAACGTATCCTGGAGGGCGAGGACGCCAACAACGGTCTCGTTACGCAGCACCAGAACCACCGTCTGCCCGGCGTTTTCCAGTTCGCTAATTTGCCCGGCAAACGCTGCCGCAGGCTGTTTTCCCGCCGCGCAAATCAGAATTCGTTCGCCGTTAACCTGCGCTTCAATCCCGGTGCCGGCCAGCGTTCGCTGCGATTCCGCCGTCGGGATCGCCAGATCGCGTGTCTGCGCTTCGCGGACAATAGCCTGCGCCAGCGGGTGCGTAGCGCCTTGTTCTACGGCTGCCGCCAGCGCCAACAGTTCAGCTTCGCTGATACCGCTTGCCGGATGAATCGCCGTCACCCGTGGTTTACCAATGGTCAACGTACCGGTTTTATCAAAGGCGACCTGCGTGATACGGCCCAGTTGCTCCAGCGCTGCGCCGCCTTTAATCAATGCGCCGCGCCGTGCCGCCGCCGCCAGCCCGGAGGTAATGGCCGCGGGCGTGGAGATCACCAGCGCGCACGGGCAACCGATTAATAGCAGCGTCAGCCCTTTATAAATCCACTCCTGCCAGCCGCCCTCGAACATCAGCGGCGGAATAAGCGTCACCAGCAGCGCGATGACCATAATGACTGGCGTATAGATGCGGCTGAAACGGTCAATAAACCGCTCAATGGGCGCACGGCGCTCTTCCGCCTCTTCAATCAGCGTCAGGATACGGTCAATCGCGCTGGCGCCAGGTTCAGATAGCACCTCCAGGGTGACGAGACGGTCAACGCTGGTCGCGCCTGCCGGGACTTTGTCGCCCGTTGCGCGCTCCACAGGGATAGACTCGCCGGTGAGCGCGCTTTCATCAAAGCTGGCGAAACCGGAAACCAGTTTACCGTCGGCGGGTAAACGCCCCCCGGCGGCGACTTCGATAATATCGCCCGGTCGCAGGGTATTAATAGCGACCTCTTCCCGCACGCCGTCGCGCAGACGGGTCGCCGTTTCCGGTTTAAGCGCCATTAACGCGCTGACGCCTTTACGGGCGCGGCTGGCGGCCCATCCTTCCAGGCGCTCGCCGATGAGGAACAGCAGCAATACCATTGCCGCCTCCGCCGTCGCGCCAATAAACAGCGCGCCAATAGCGGCGACGCTCATCAGCGTTTCAATAGCGAACCAACTGCCGCTTTTCATCAGTCGCAGCGCCTGGCGGGCAATAGGATACAGACCGACCAGGGTGGTGGCGATAAAGGCCAGTTGGCCGAACGGGTGGTTAAATTGCTCCAGCCCCCAGCTTATCGCCATCATAATGATCAGCGTAATAAGCGGCAGGTTCTCTTTAAGACGAGATTCAGGTGCGGCGTCGCGCGAATCTTCACTACGCAAGGTATAACCCGCCTTCTGTACGGCGCGTTCAATTTGCGTGCGGAGGTCGGCGTCGGCATCGACCACTAACTTTTCGGTGGCGAACAGCACTTGCGCCTGGTTGACGCCGCGAATTTGGCGTACCGCATTCTCCACTTTTCGGGCGCAGGCGGCGCAGTCCATGCCGGAGATTTTCCAGGTATAGCGCGTGCCTGCCACGGCAGTAGAAACAGGCGCGCTGGACGCGCAATGTTCTTCGCAGCAGCAGCTATCGGCCTTCTGTATTGCCGGGGCTAATCTGAAGGAGGTAAAGGGCGGGACTTTTTTGCCATCGGTATCAGGGGTCGACATAACGTCCTCCGGTTGATGATAATTTTCTCATTAACCGGAGGATACACTCTGGAGTCGACTCCAGAGTCAAGCGCTATTATTTACAGGTACAGCGAGCGAACAATCAGGAAGTGTCCGGCAAAGTAGCAGGCGGCGGCAATCGCGTTATCCGCCCGGAAACGGCGGCGGTAATGGCTACCCAGCCAGACGATATTGCCGATGAACAGCAGCGTCGCGCCGGTAAAGGCCGAAAGGGCTGGCGCCGTTGGGCGGAAGAACCACAGTTCGCCCGCCAGCCAGACCATGACCAGAGTCATGGCGATAAAAGTACATACCGGCCAGCGTAGCTCCTCCAGTCGCGTCCAGATAACGGCGATAAGCAACGCGCCGACTATCAGTAACGCCAGCGGCAGCGGCCAGAAGAACGACAACGTCATTTGGCTGGCAAAATAAATGGTGTAGAGCAGATGCGATAAGAAAAATGCCCCGACGGCGTACAGCAGGCGTTGACGCGGCAAGAGCGTTAACGCATCGCCGACCAGCGAGGCGCACAGTCCGGCCAACACAAGATAACTGATGGCGTCAAACATCGGCGCTTGCCAGGCCAGTAACAGCAATAGTAATAACGTGACGGGCTTAAAAACCCAGCGTTGCCAGGCTGGCCCGCGATAGGAGGCGTCCACATACAGCCATGCGGACAGGCAGACAGCGATAAACGACCAAAGCATCTTAATTCCTTGAATTCGTTATTTTTTCGCAAACGGTATGCTTGCGGCTCTATTATTCAGTGTAGAGGCCGTGACGGTCAGATGACAACACTATAACGGGCAGGGTATGCTTATTTCCGCATTTTCTGACAGGTTAACAGTATGAGTAAGCCACCGCTTTTCTTCATTATAATCATTGCATTAATCGTGGTTGCCGCGTCGTTTCGCTTCGTTCAGCAACGGCGGGAAAAAGCCGCTAATGAGGCGGCGCCGTTACAGCAAAATCAGGTCGTGGTCAGCAATAAACGGGAGAAGCCGGTTAACGACCGACGCTCTCGCCAGCAGGAAGTGATCCCGGCGGGAACCAGTATGCGCTATGAGGCAAGTTTTAAGCCGCTCAATGGCGGTCTGGAAAAAACGTTCCGTTTACAAGCGCAGCAGTACCACGCTTTGACGGTGGGCGAACAAGGTACGCTGAGCTATAAGGGAACGCGGTTCGTCGGGTTTGTTAGCCGTACCCCGGATAACGAATGAACCGTCATCCGGCAGCAAACGTTATTTTTTGTTCTTAAACTTCTTCTGCCAGACCAGCAGCTCAAACACGCCGAACAGGAAAATGCGGATTTTTTCTCCCGTCGTCATCTGCGGATCCTCTTTCGGTATCGTTGATTTCAGTAACGCCAACTGCATACCGTGCATCAGCGCCATGAACACCAACGCCACGTTGACGAAGATATTGAGCGGGCGCGGGAAGGGATGCACCAGATTAAGAATCAAAAATGCCCACACGAAGAGCATTAATAAGCGGCCCAGATTAATCAACATCATTTTCTCCTTGCGCGTCGCGCTGATACAGACGATAAGCGACCTGTCCGGCCACCTTTTCTCGATACAATGCCCAGTTCGCCGGAACGGGCGGCAGACCGTTTTCCACCTCGCTTTCTACGTAGATTAGCGCGTCGTCGGCCAGCCATCCCTGGGTTTCCAGCAATTGTAACGTCTCTTCCAGCAGCCCTTTACGAAACGGCGGGTCGACAAAGACGACGTGATGCGGCGTCCCCGGCTGGCTGAGGAAGGCCAGAGTATTGGTATTGACGACGCGAGCATTGTTGGCTTTCAGCGTCGCCAGATTTTTTTGCAACTGCTGCGATACGGCGCGATCCATTTCCAGTAACGTTGCCTGGGCCGCATAACGCGATAGCGCTTCCAGACCCAGCGCGCCGCTGCCGGCAAAGCAATCCAGACAATGGGCGTCTACCATTACCGGAGCCAGCCAGTTAAATAACGTTTCGCGCACGCGATCGGTGGTGGGACGCAGACCCGGGCTGTCCGGAACCGGTAATTTACGGCCACGCCATTGCCCGCCAATAATGCGGATTTGGCCGCTGCCAGAGTGAGTCGGTTTTTTCATTTCTCTTGCTCGAACCGCCTGTTGCAAGTTATTCCAGGCGGTGATGTGAATTAAGTTAAGTGATAGACTATTTCATCATTTTTTTAGCTTCCATGTATATAGCGCCGCGAGGGGTGTAGTCGCAGATGGCAAAACAGAAAAAACGTGGCTTCTTTTCCTGGTTGGGCTTCGGTGATAAAGAGCAGAAGCAGGAACAGACCGAAGAACAGCAGATTGTTGAGGAACAACGACCGGTTGAGCCCCCTGTTGAAACGGCGGCAGACGTAGACGCGCAAACGCCCGCGCACAGCAAAGCAGAAACCGAAGCCTTTGCGGAAGAGGTGGTGGACGTTACTGAGAAAGTTCAGGAGAGCGAAAAACCGCAGCCGGTAGAGCCGGAGCCCGCGGCGGCTGTTGAGACGGCAGCGCCGCAGATCGCGGTGGAACGCGAGGAATTGCCGCTGCCGGAAGAGGTCAAAGACGAGGCTATTTCGCCGGAAGAGTGGCAGGCCGAAGCGGAAACTGTAGAGGTCATTGCCGCGGTAGAAGAAGAGGGCGAAAACGCGGCGAAATTCACCGACGAAGAGCTGGAAGCGCAGGCGCTGGCCGCTCAGGCGGCGGAAGAGGCGGTGATGGTTGTTCCGCCGGCGGAAGAAGACGCGCCGGTGGAAGCGATCGTTCAGGAACAGGAAAAACCGACTAAAGAAGGTTTCTTTGCCCGCCTGAAACGCAGCCTGCTGAAAACCAAAGAAAATCTCGGTTCCGGATTTATCAGTCTGTTCCGCGGCAAGAAAATCGACGATGATTTGTTCGAGGAGCTGGAAGAGCAGTTGCTCATCGCTGATGTCGGGGTGGAAACCACGCGTAAGATTATCGCTAATCTGACGGAAGGCGCCAGCCGCAAACAGCTTAAAGATGCCGAGGCGCTGTATGGTCTGTTGAAAGACGAGATGGGCGAGATTCTGGCGAAGGTAGACGAACCGCTTAATATTGAAGGTAAAACGCCTTTTGTTATTCTGATGGTTGGCGTGAATGGCGTGGGTAAAACCACCACTATCGGTAAACTGGCGCGCCAGTTTGAGCAGCAGGGTAAATCAGTGATGCTGGCGGCGGGGGATACTTTCCGCGCGGCGGCGGTCGAACAGCTACAGGTCTGGGGACAGCGTAACAACATTCCGGTTATTGCCCAGCATACCGGCGCGGACTCCGCCTCGGTGATTTTTGACGCTATCCAGGCCGCGAAGGCGCGTAATGTGGATGTGTTAATTGCCGATACGGCAGGGCGTCTGCAGAACAAGTCGCACCTGATGGAAGAGCTGAAAAAAATCGTTCGCGTCATGAAAAAGCTGGACGAAGAAGCGCCGCATGAGGTTATGCTGACCATTGACGCCAGCACCGGACAGAACGCGGTAAGCCAGGCCAAACTGTTCCATGAAGCGGTAGGCTTAACCGGTATTACCCTGACCAAGCTTGACGGTACGGCGAAAGGCGGGGTGATTTTCTCGGTAGCTGACCAGTTTGGCATTCCTATCCGTTACATTGGCGTGGGCGAACGTATCGAGGATTTGCGTCCGTTTAAGGCGGACGATTTTATTGAGGCACTTTTTGCCCGAGAGGATTAACAATGATTCGCTTTGAACATGTCAGCAAGGCCTATCTCGGCGGGAGACAAGCGCTGCAGGGAGTGACATTCCATATGCGGCCAGGCGAGATGGCGTTTCTGACCGGCCACTCCGGCGCGGGGAAAAGTACCCTGCTGAAGCTAATCTGTGGGATTGAGCGGCCCAGCGCCGGCAAAATCTTCTTCAGCGGGCATGATATTACGCGTCTGAAAAACCGCGAAGTGCCGTTTTTGCGCCGCCAGATTGGGATGATTTTCCAGGATCACCATCTGCTGATGGATCGCACGGTCTATGACAATGTGGCGATACCGTTAATCATTGCCGGCGCCAGCGGCGATGATATCCGTCGTCGTGTGTCGGCGGCGCTGGATAAGGTTGGACTACTGGACAAAGCGAGAAACTTCCCGATTCAACTCTCCGGAGGCGAACAACAGCGCGTGGGCATCGCCCGCGCGGTGGTCAATAAGCCAGCGGTATTGCTGGCGGATGAACCGACCGGGAACCTGGACGACGCGTTGTCGGAAGGGATTTTACGTCTGTTTGAAGAGTTTAACCGCGTAGGGGTGACGGTACTGATGGCGACGCACGATATTGGACTTATCTCCCGTCGTTCCTATAGGCAGCTCGTCCTGAGCGATGGACATCTGCATGGAGGCCTGGCCAATGAATAGGCGCGACGCGATTAACCAAATCAGGCAGTTCGGCGGACGGCTGGATCGACTGCGTAAGTCTCGCGGCGGAACAGGCGGCGGGCGCAACGCGCCAGGACGCCAGAAGCCGACGCCGAAACCGAACTCACGTAAAACAAATGTCTTTAATGAACAGGTGCGCTATGCCTGGCACGGCGCGCTGCAGGATCTGAAAAGCAAACCGCTGGCGACGTTTCTGACGGTGATGGTGATCGCCATCTCCCTGACGCTGCCCAGCGTCTGTTACATGGTCTATAAGAACGTCAACCAGGCGGCGACTCAGTATTATCCGTCGCCGCAGATCACCGTTTATCTGCAAAAAACGCTGGATGATGACGCGGCGGCACGGGTTGTTGGGCAGCTTCAGGCCGAGCAGGGCGTTGAGAAGGTCAACTACCTGTCCCGTGAGGACGCGTTGGGAGAATTCCGCAACTGGTCGGGTTTTGGCGGCGCGCTGGACATGCTGGAAGAGAACCCGCTACCGGCGGTGGCAGTGGTGATCCCCAAGTTGGACTTCCAGAGTACCGCCTCGCTTAATACGCTGCGCGACCGTATCTCGCAGATTAACGGCATTGACGAAGTCCGCATGGATGATAGCTGGTTTGCGCGTCTGGCGGCGCTCACCGGGCTGGTGGGCCGCGTGTCGGCGATGATTGGTGTGCTGATGGTCGCGGCGGTCTTCCTCGTTATCGGCAACAGCGTGCGCCTGAGCATTTTTGCCCGTCGCGATACCATTAACGTGCAAAAGCTGATTGGCGCGACCGATGGCTTTATCCTGCGTCCGTTCCTCTATGGCGGCGCGTTGCTCGGTTTTTCCGGCGCGTTTCTTTCACTGATATTGTCTGAAATTTTGGTGATGCGTTTATCATCGGCGGTGACTGAAGTGGCGCAGGTCTTCGGCACGAAGTTTGATCTCAATGGTTTATCGTTCGATGAGTGCCTGTTGCTGCTGCTGGTCTGTTCCATGATCGGCTGGATCGCCGCCTGGCTGGCCACGGTGCAACATTTACGTCACTTTACTCCCGATTGATAAAATCGTGGTATAATCTTTCCCTGCAATGGGCTTCCGTTCGCAGGGAAAGAGTCCCCGTTGTCTCTTCCCCGCGTTTCATCTTCATGTCACATTATGTGTGTAAATTATGCACAGTGTTACATTGAACTTGTGGATAAAATCACTGTCTGATAAAAGAGTGGATGATATTCTCGTTGCTCATCGGCTTTGGCACGGTTGTTGCTCGCTGACGGTGCCAGGCAATACTGATTGAGAGGATTTGAATGACCAAAGAAATGCAAAATTTAGCTTTAGCCCCTGTTGGCAACCTGGAATCTTATATCCGGGCGGCGAACGCGTGGCCGATGTTATCGGCTGACGAGGAGCGGGCATTGGCTGAAAGGCTGCATTACCAGGGCGATCTGGAAGCAGCTAAAACGCTGATCCTGTCTCACCTGCGCTTTGTTGTTCATATTGCTCGTAACTATGCGGGCTATGGTCTGCCGCAGGCGGATTTGATCCAGGAAGGCAACATCGGCCTGATGAAAGCCGTACGTCGTTTCAACCCGGAAGTAGGCGTGCGCCTGGTCTCCTTCGCCGTACACTGGATTAAAGCAGAAATTCACGAATACGTGCTGCGTAACTGGCGTATCGTTAAAGTCGCAACCACGAAAGCGCAGCGTAAGCTGTTCTTTAATCTGCGTAAAACCAAGCAGCGTCTGGGCTGGTTTAATCAGGATGAGGTTGAAATGGTGGCGCGCGAACTGGGTGTTTCCAGTAAAGACGTGCGTGAGATGGAGTCGCGTATGGCGGCGCAGGACATGACGTTTGACATGTCTTCGGACGATGAGTCCGACAGCCAGCCAATGGCGCCGGTGCTGTATCTGCAGGATAAATCGTCTAACTTTGCCGACGGCATTGAAGACGATAACTGGGAAGAGCAGGCCGCTAACCGACTGACCGACGCGATGCAGGGGCTCGACGAGCGTAGCCAGGATATTATCCGCGCTCGCTGGCTGGACGAAGACAATAAGTCTACGTTGCAGGAGCTGGCCGATCGTTACGGCGTCTCCGCTGAGCGTGTGCGCCAGCTTGAAAAGAACGCCATGAAAAAGCTTCGCGCTGCGATCGAAGCGTAATCTTCGCGAATTGCCAATGAACCCTCGAATGTGAATTCGGGGGTTTTGTTTTTTGTAGGCCGGATAAGGCGTTTACGCTGCCATCCGGCAACACGTTTGCCCGATGTCGCTTCGCTTATCTGGCCTACGGGCCCTTCCTCTCCCCCACCGACACAAATCTGTTATCTGGATGTAAATTTAGCTATTCCAAAATAATAAAAATCGGGTATGTTTTAGCAGAGTATGCTGCTAAAGCACGGGTAGCTAGCCAATAATCGAAATAAAGTGCTGAACAATAACACCACAACACACGTAACAACCAGAATAATGGGGATTATCAGGATGAATATGAAGGGTAAAACGTTATTGGCAGGATGTATCGCCCTGTCATTAAGCCATATGGC
Source organism: Salmonella sp. SJTUF14076 (assembly GCF_015534835.1). NCBI lineage: Bacteria > Pseudomonadati > Pseudomonadota > Gammaproteobacteria > Enterobacterales > Enterobacteriaceae > Salmonella > Salmonella sp. SJTUF14076. The sequence goes on from NZ_CP064674.1 coordinate 301,520, forward strand.
ATTCGCCGAGGACATTAAAGTCGCGGTTGTCGGCGCGATGTCCGGTCCGGTGGCGCAGTATGGCGACCAGGAATTTACCGGTGCGGAGCAGGCAATTGCCGATATCAATGCGAAAGGCGGTATTAAAGGCGATAAGCTCGTCGCGGTGAAATATGACGACGCCTGTGACCCGAAACAGGCGGTAGCTGTCGCTAACAAAGTGGTGAACGACGGCATCAAGTATGTTATCGGTCACTTATGCTCCTCTTCCACACAGCCAGCGTCTGATATCTACGAAGACGAAGGCATCCTGATGATAACCCCGGCGGCGACCGCGCCGGAGCTGACCGCGCGCGGCTATAAGCTGGTTTTGCGCACGACCGGTCTGGACTCTGACCAGGGGCCAACGGCGGCAAAGTATATTCTGGAGAAGGTAAAACCGCAGCGCATCGCGATTATCCACGATAAGCAGCAGTACGGCGAAGGGCTGGCGCGCGCGGTGCAGGACGGTCTGAAGAAAGGCGGCGTTAACGTCGTATTCTTTGACGGCATCACCGCCGGCGAAAAAGATTTCTCCACTCTGGTAGCGCGCCTGAAGAAAGAGAATATCGACTTTGTCTACTACGGCGGTTATCACCCGGAAATGGGGCAGATTTTGCGCCAGTCCCGCGCCGCAGGGCTGAAAACCCAGTTTATGGGGCCGGAAGGGGTGGCGAACGTGTCGCTGTCTAACATCGCCGGAGAGTCGGCGGAAGGCTTACTGGTCACCAAACCGAAGAACTACGACCAGGTCCCGGCGAACAAACCGATTGTGGATGCCATCAAAGCCAAGAAACAAGATCCTAGCGGCGCATTCGTGTGGACCACCTACGCCGCGCTGCAATCGTTGCAGGCGGGTCTGAATCAGTCTGACGATCCGGCGGAAATTGCCAAATACCTGAAAGGCGCCACGGTCGACACCGTAATGGGACCGCTGTCGTGGGATGAGAAAGGCGATCTGAAAGGATTTGAGTTCGGCGTGTTTGACTGGCATGCGAATGGTACGGCGACAGACGCTAAGTAATTTTCCTGGCGCCTTTCGCGCTGCAGGTGCGTTGGCTACGTTATTCAACCCCGGTCACTTACTTATGTAAGCTCCCGGGGATTTCATAACTTGCCGCCTGCCTGCAACGCGAAATTCTTGGAAAATTGCGAGGTGGTTTTTATCTTTTCTCCCGGCATGTAGGCCGGATAAGCGTCAGCGCCATCCGGCTTTCTTTTAGCGCTTCTCCCAGCCGTCATGCTGGGCGGTAAAACCTAACGCCTGCATAAACGCGGCCATCACGCTGCGGTCTTCAACACCGACATCCGCCATCCACCACGACGAGACGTTGGGATTATCGCGGATGACCTCTTCTACCAGGTATTGCCCGACGCCGCGGCGACGGGTGATTTCACGCACGCGTAAGGAATCCAGCGCGCCCTGCGTTCCGCTCAGCGTCACTCTTACGGCGCCCAACAAACGCTCGTTAAACCGCGCGGCATAAATCCGGTGCGTTTCATCTACGCTTAATGAGGAGGCGGAATATTCCGGCCAGATTTTGCCCAGATCGATCTGATCCTGAGCGCTAAAGTGTTCTAAACGAAGAATGGTCAGCTTCATCGACGGCTTGTCCCGATTTCAAAAGATGCGATCAGTGTACCGAAACAGGCAGGCCAGATGCTTTCTCTTTTTTGTGTCATTTACCAGGTTATTAATTTTTTAACAACGATAATTACAGTTTGAAGCATTAGAGAATGGAAAACAGGCAGCATAATTCCCTGAATGCTAGTGAATTATTCCGCTTAATGTGCCGTTATTTTATGCTGACAAGCGTGCTTTTTTTTGTTTATCTATAGCGAAAAGCAGAATATTATCTTTTCTTAATAGACTGAAAAATAGAGATTTTAATCTTATTATGCTTTAAATGCTGCGCTAACTCATTAATGAGTCAGTAAAAAGCGCACCATTTATAAAAAGTACAGTCTGCTTTTTAACCAGCAAAAAACAAAACATATAACATCACGAATGGGGATACAGGCACATGAAACGGAAAGCGAAAACAATAATCGCAGGGATTGTTGCATTAGCAGTCTCGCAGGGGGCAATGGCAGATGATATTAAAGTCGCCATAGTCGGGGCGATGTCCGGCCCGGTAGCGCAATGGGGCGATATGGAATTTAACGGCGCGCGCCAGGCCATTAAAGACATCAACGCTAAAGGCGGTATTAAAGGCGATAAGCTGGTCGGCGTAGAGTACGATGATGCCTGCGATCCAAAACAGGCGGTGGCGGTGGCCAACAAAATCGTTAACGACGGTATTCAGTACGTTATTGGTCACTTGTGTTCTTCTTCTACTCAGCCAGCATCCGATATCTATGAAGATGAAGGTATTCTGATGATCTCCCCGGGGGCGACTAACCCGGAGCTGACCCAGCGCGGCTATCAGTACATTATGCGTACCGCCGGCCTGGACTCCTCCCAAGGGCCAACGGCCGCGAAATACATCCTGGAAACGGTGAAACCGCAGCGCATCGCTATCATTCACGATAAACAGCAATACGGCGAAGGACTGGCGCGCTCCGTGCAGGATGGCCTGAAGCAGGGTAATGCCAATATTGTCTTTTTTGATGGTATTACCGCCGGTGAAAAAGATTTCTCCGCCCTGATTGCCCGCTTGCAAAAAGAGAATATCGACTTTGTGTATTACGGCGGCTACTACCCGGAAATGGGGCAGATGCTGCGCCAGGCGCGGGCTAATGGCCTGAAAACGCAATTTATGGGGCCGGAAGGAGTGGGTAACGCGTCGCTGTCCAATATTGCGGGCGGTGCGGCGGAAGGCATGTTGGTGACGATGCCAAAACGTTATGACCAGGACCCGGCGAATAAAGCGATTGTCGAGGCGCTGAAAGCCGACAAGAAAGATCCCAGCGGTCCGTATGTCTGGATCACCTACGCCGCCGTCCAGTCGCTGGCGACCGCAATGACGCGTAGCGCCAGCCATGCTCCACTGGATCTGGTGAAAGATCTTAAAGCTAACGGGGCTGATACCGTTATTGGGCCGCTGAAATGGGATGAAAAAGGCGATCTTAAGGGATTTGAATTTGGCGTCTTCCAGTGGCACGCCGACGGCTCGTCAACCGTCGCGAAGTAATGCCAGAAGATAAGTTATCCCACCGCCCGCACGCCGGGCGGGTTTAAAAAGGTTACCTTATGTCCGAGCAGTTTCTCTATTTCTTGCAGCAGATGTTTAACGGCGTCACGCTGGGGAGCACCTACGCGCTGATTGCTATCGGTTATACGATGGTGTACGGCATTATCGGCATGATCAACTTCGCTCATGGCGAGGTGTATATGATCGGCAGCTACGTCTCTTTTATGATCATCGCCGCGCTAATGATGATGGGAATAGACACCAGTTGGCTCCTGGTGGCCGCTGGATTTATCGGCGCGATTATTATTGCCAGCGCCTACGGCTGGAGTATCGAGCGAGTCGCTTACCGGCCCGTGCGCAATTCCAAGCGCCTGATCGCCCTGATTTCCGCCATCGGGATGTCCATCTTTCTGCAAAACTACGTCAGCCTGACGGAAGGTTCGCGCGACGTGGCGTTACCCAGCCTGTTTAACGGCCAGTGGATTGTGGGCAGCAGCGAAAACTTTTCCGCGTCCATCACCACCATGCAGGCGGTTATCTGGATAGTCACCTTTCTGGCTATGCTGGCGCTCACCATTTTCATTCGCTACTCCCGGATGGGCCGCGCCTGCCGCGCCTGCGCGGAGGATCTGAAAATGGCCAGCCTGCTCGGCATTAATACCGACCGCGTCATTGCGCTAACGTTTGTTATCGGCGCGGCAATGGCGGCGGTGGCGGGCGTGCTGCTCGGCCAGTTCTATGGCGTGATTAACCCCTACATCGGTTTTATGGCCGGGATGAAAGCGTTCACCGCGGCGGTGCTGGGCGGGATTGGCAGCATTCCGGGCGCGATGATCGGCGGTCTGATTTTGGGCGTTGCCGAAGCGCTCTCGTCTGCATATTTAAGTACCGAATATAAAGATGTCGTATCGTTCGCTCTGCTGATTCTGGTACTGCTGGTGATGCCGACCGGTATCCTGGGGCGTCCGGAGGTAGAGAAAGTATGAAACCGATGCATATTGCGATGGCTCTGTTCTCTGCGGCGATGTTCTTCGTTCTGGCTGGCGTCTTCATGGGCGTACAACTGGAGCTGGACGGCACCAAACTGGTGGTGGATACCGCCGCCGACATCCGCTGGCAGTGGATCTTTATCGGTACGGCAGTGGTTTTTTTCTTTCAGTTGCTGCGTCCGATGTTCCAGAAAGCGGTGAAGCACGTCTCCGGACCGAAGTTTATTCTGCCGGCGATCGATGGCTCTACCGTTAAGCAAAAGCTGTTTCTGATGGCGCTGCTGGTTATCGCCGTGGCGTGGCCGTTTATGGTGTCGCGCGGTAGCGTGGATATCGCCACTATGACCATGATTTATATCATCCTCGGTCTGGGGCTGAACGTGGTGGTGGGGCTGTCCGGTCTGCTGGTATTGGGCTACGGCGGCTTTTACGCCATCGGCGCTTATACCTTTGCGCTGCTCAACCATTATTATGGTTTGGGTTTCTGGACCTGCCTGCCGCTGGCGGGATTGGTCTCCGCCGCTGCTGGTTTCCTGCTCGGCTTCCCGGTACTGCGTCTGCGCGGCGACTATCTGGCGATTGTGACGCTCGGCTTCGGCGAAATCGTCCGTATCCTGTTGCTCAATAACACTGAAATTACCGGCGGCCCGAACGGCATCAGCCAGATTCCCAAACCGACGCTGTTTGGTCTGGAGTTTAGCCGCAACACCCGCGAAGGCGGCTGGGATACCTTCAGCAATTTCTTTGGCGTGAAGTACGACCCATCCGACCGGGTCATTTTCCTCTATCTGGTGGCCCTGTTGCTGGTGGTCTTATCGCTGTTTGTCATTAACCGCCTGCTGCGTATGCCGCTGGGCCGGGCGTGGGAAGCGTTGCGTGAGGATGAGATCGCCTGTCGCTCATTAGGTTTAAGCCCGACGCGCATCAAGCTGACCGCTTTTACTATCAGCGCCGCGTTTGCCGGTTTCGCCGGGACGTTGTTTGCCGCCCGCCAGGGCTTTGTCAGCCCGGAATCTTTCACCTTCGCCGAATCCGCCTTCGTGCTGGCGATTGTGGTGCTGGGCGGAATGGGCTCGCAGTTTGCGGTGATCCTGGCGGCGGTTCTGTTGGTGGTGTCGCGCGAGTTGATGCGCGACTTCAACGAATACAGCATGTTGATGCTCGGCGGTTTGATGGTGTTGATGATGATCTGGCGCCCGCAGGGATTGCTGCCGATGACGCGTCCGCAGTTGAAGCTGAAAAGTGGTCAGGCGAAAGGAGAGCAGGCATGAGTCAGCCATTATTAGCGGTTAACGGCCTGATGATGCGCTTTGGCGGTTTGCTGGCGGTCAACAATGTATCGCTGGAATTGCGTGAGCGGGAAATTGTGTCGCTGATTGGCCCTAACGGCGCGGGTAAAACGACGGTGTTTAACTGCCTGACCGGTTTCTATAAGCCGACAGGCGGTACGATCATGTTGCGCGAGCGGCATCTGGAAGGATTGCCGGGCCAGCAGATCGCCCGCATGGGCGTGGTACGTACTTTCCAGCATGTGCGTCTGTTTCGCGAAATGACGGTGATTGAAAACCTGCTGGTGGCGCAGCACCAGCAACTGAAAACGGGCCTCTTTTCCGGCCTGTTGAAAACGCCCGCTTTCCGCCGCGCGCAAAGCGAAGCGCTGGACCGCGCGGCGACCTGGCTTGAGCGTATTGGCCTGCTGGAACATGCCAATCGCCAGGCCAGTAATCTGGCCTACGGCGACCAGCGCCGGCTGGAGATTGCCCGCTGCATGGTGACGCAGCCAGAAATTCTGATGCTCGACGAACCGGCGGCCGGCCTTAACCCGAAAGAGACCAAAGAGCTGGATGAGCTGATTGCCGAACTACGTAACCATCACAACACTACTATCTTGCTGATTGAACACGATATGAAGCTGGTGATGGGAATTTCCGACCGTATTTACGTGGTGAACCAGGGCACGCCGCTGGCGAACGGCACGCCGGAAGAGATCCGCAACAACCCGGACGTCATCCGCGCTTATCTGGGTGAGGCATAAGATGGAAAAAACGATGTTAACGTTTGAAAAAGTCAGCGCCCACTACGGCAAGATTCAGGCGCTGCACGACGTCAGTCTGCACATCAACCAGGGGGAAATCGTTACCCTGATTGGCGCTAACGGCGCGGGGAAAACGACGCTGCTTGGCACCTTGTGCGGCGATCCGCGCGCCTCCAGCGGACGGGTGGTGTTTGACGGTAAAGACATCACCGACTGGCAGACGGCGAAAATCATGCGTGAAGCGGTGGCGATAGTGCCGGAAGGGCGGCGCGTCTTCTCGCGGATGACGGTGGAAGAGAACCTGGCGATGGGCGGTTTTTTTGCCGAGCGCGATCGGTTTCAGGAGCGTATCAAATGGGTGTACGAGCTGTTTCCGCGCCTGCATGAACGCCGTATCCAGCGAGCGGGCACCATGTCCGGCGGCGAACAGCAGATGCTGGCGATTGGTCGCGCGCTGATGAGCCAGCCGCGCCTGTTGCTGCTGGATGAACCGTCGCTGGGGCTGGCGCCGATCATCATCCAGCAGATCTTCGACACCATTGAGCAGTTGCGCGAGCAGGGTATGACCATCTTCCTTGTCGAGCAAAACGCTAACCAGGCGCTGAAGCTCGCCGACCGCGGTTATGTGCTGGAAAACGGCCACGTAGTGCTATCCGATACCGGTGATGCGCTGCTGGCGAACGAAGCGGTGCGCAGCGCCTATCTGGGCGGATAAGGCGCAGTTTACAGCTGCCATCTGGCAAACGCGCCCGGTGGCGCTACCGCTTACCGGACCTGGCGGATTACTCGCCATTCGGCAAATCAGTAGAACATTTTTCGTACCAATATGTTATAGTTGAGAATAGTTATCAACTATAACCACCGAAGAAGGAGCAAGGATGATACGTTCAGGCGCCTGCATAATGGGAACGCTGTTGTTCGCGGCTTCGTTCAGTGTTAACGCCTTAACCTCAAACGATTTTGATCCCCGCGATCCTGCTATCTGGCAAGAAGAAACCGCAACGCCTTATCCACTGGCCGCAACGACCTGCGAAGTGCGTCATCATCCGGATTGTGCAACGTGGGAGGATGAAAAATCCGACATTCAGCGTGAACGCGAGCGGCGAGATCAGCGGCGCTTACAAAATCAGTACAAAAAGTATTCTCATCGTGATTAACTGCTGACGCCAGCCAAATAACGCATGTCTGGTCAGCATTACGCTGTCAGACGTGCCGTAGCTCCCACTTTTCTTTTCCGGCGCTTTCACTGCCTTGCCATCTCTCTGTCGCCTTACTATCTTTTTTTTGTAATAAAAAAGTTATTTTTCTGTCATTCGAGCATGTCATGTTACCCCCGCGAACATAAAACGCGTGATATCGCGCATCCCGGCACAAAAAGAGAGATAACCGATGATATCGTTACGACATACAGCTTTAGGACTGGCGCTGAGTCTGGCATTTACGGGTCAGGCGTTGGCTGTCACCACTATTCCATTCTGGCATTCAATGGAAGGGGAGTTAGGCAAAGAAGTTGATTCACTGGCGCAACGTTTCAACCAGGCCAATCCGGATTACAAAATCGTTCCGGTCTATAAGGGGAACTATGAACAGAACCTGAGCGCCGGGATCGCGGCATTCCGTACCGGCAACGCGCCGGCAATATTGCAGGTTTATGAGGTTGGGACGGCGACCATGATGGCCTCGAAAGCCATTAAGCCGGTTTATGAAGTGTTTAAAGACGCCGGTATTAACTTTGACGAGTCCCAGTTTGTACCGACCGTTGCAGGCTACTACACCGATGCTAAAAGCGGGCATCTGCTCTCCCAGCCCTTTAACAGCTCCACGCCGGTACTGTACTACAACAAAGACGCCTTTAAGAAAGCCGGTTTAGATCCGGAACAGCCGCCGAAAACCTGGCAGGAGCTGGCTGACTATACCGCGAAACTGAGAGCGGCAGGCATGAAATGCGGTTACGCCAGCGGCTGGCAAGGCTGGATCCAACTGGAAAACTTCAGCGCCTGGAACGGTCTCCCCTTTGCCAGTAAAAACAATGGCTTTGACGGTACAGATGCGGTGCTGGAGTTTAATAAGCCAGAGCAGGTGAAACATATCGCGCTGCTGGAAGAGATGAATAAGAAAGGCGATTTTAGCTATGTTGGGCGTAAGGACGAGTCTACCGAGAAGTTTTATAACGGTGACTGCGCGATGACAACCGCGTCCTCCGGCTCGCTCGCCAATATCCGCCAGTATGCCAAATTTAACTATGGCGTGGGTATGATGCCGTACGACGCGGATATCAAGGGCGCGCCGCAAAACGCTATTATCGGCGGAGCCAGCCTATGGGTCATGCAGGGTAAAGATAAAGAAACCTATACCGGCGTCGCCAAATTCCTCGACTTCCTGGCAAAACCGGAAAACGCTGCTGAATGGCATCAAAAAACCGGCTACCTGCCGATTACCACCGCCGCCTACGAGCTGACCCGCGAGCAGGGTTATTACGATAAAAACCCCGGTGCGGATATCGCCACTCGCCAGATGTTGAATAAGCCGCCGTTACCCTTCACCAAAGGCTTGCGTCTGGGCAATATGCCGCAGATTCGTACCATCGTGGACGAAGAGCTGGAAAGCGTCTGGACCGGGAAGAAAACCCCACAACAGGCGTTGGATACCGCGGTGGATCGCGGGAATCAGTTACTGCGTCGTTTTGAGAAAGCGAGCAAATCTTAAGTGTATAAGTGCCTGATGGCGCTGCGCTTATCAGGCCTACAGCGTTTGTAGGCCGGATAAGGTGCTTGCACCGCCATCCGGCACCTTCCAGGAAAAGAATCTTCATGTCATCATTCCGTCCGGTGTTCCGCTCGCGCTGGCTGCCGTATTTACTGGTTGCTCCGCAGTTGGTTATCACCGTTATTTTCTTTATCTGGCCTGCGGGCGAAGCGCTGTGGTATTCGCTGCAAAGCGTCGATCCGTTTGGTTTTTCCAGCCAATTTGTCGGGCTGGAGAATTTCGTCGCGCTTTTTCACGACAGTTATTATCTCGATGCCTTCTGGACGACGATTAAATTCAGCGCGCTGGTCACGTTTAGCGGCCTGCTGGTCTCGTTGTTTTTCGCCGCCCTGGTGGATTACGTGGTGCGCGGCAGCCGTTTTTATCAGACGCTGATGCTGCTGCCTTATGCCGTCGCGCCCGCCGTCGCCGCCGTATTGTGGATTTTCCTGTTTAACCCGGGGCGGGGATTAATCACCCATTTCCTTGGCGAATTCGGCTATGACTGGAACCACGCGCAAAACAGCGGTCAGGCGATGTTCCTGGTGGTATTTGCGTCAGTCTGGAAGCAGATTAGTTACAACTTTTTATTCTTCTTTGCCGCGCTGCAATCCATTCCCCGCTCGCTGGTGGAAGCGGCGGCCATTGACGGCGCCGGGCCGATTCGTCGTTTCTTCCGGCTTTCTTTGCCGCTTATTGCGCCGGTCAGTTTCTTCCTGCTGGTGGTCAACCTGGTGTATGCCTTTTTCGACACCTTCCCGGTGATCGACGCCGCGACCGCCGGCGGGCCGGTACAAGCCACCACGACGCTGATTTATAAGATTTATCGCGAAGGGTTTACCGGCCTGGATCTCTCGGCGTCCGCCGCGCAGTCGGTGGTGTTGATGTTCCTCGTCATCATTCTGACGGTGGTGCAGTTCCGCTATGTGGAAAGTAAGGTGCGTTACCAATGATAGAGAATCGTCGCGGGCTGACAATATTCAGCCATACCATGCTGATTCTGGGGATCGCGGTCATTTTGTTTCCGCTGTATGTCGCGTTTGTCGCGGCGACGCTGGACGACCGCGCGGTGTTTGAGACGCCGATGACACTGCTTCCCGGCACGCAGTTACTGGAGAATATCAAAACTATTTGGGTCAACGGCGTCGGTGTTAATAGCGCGCCATTCTGGCTGATGATGCTTAACAGTTTCATTATGGCGTTCAGCATTACGGTAGGCAAAATCACGGTATCTATGCTTTCCGCATTCGCCATCGTCTGGTTTCGTTTTCCCCTGCGTAACCTGTTCTTCTGGATGATTTTTATCACCCTGATGCTGCCGGTTGAAGTGCGTATCTTCCCGACGGTGGAAGTGATCGCCAACCTGAAAATGCTCGACAGCTATGCTGGTCTGACGCTACCGCTGATGGCGTCCGCTACCGCCACTTTCCTGTTTCGTCAGTTCTTTATGACGCTTCCGGATGAACTGGTGGAGGCGGCCCGTATTGACGGCGCGTCGCCGATGCGCTTTTTCCGCGACATCGTGTTGCCGCTGTCAAAAACCAACCTGGCGGCGTTATTCGTCATCACCTTTATCTACGGCTGGAACCAGTATCTGTGGCCGCTGTTGATTATCACCGACGTGAATCTTGGCACTGCCGTAGCGGGTATCAAAGGGATGATCGCCACTGGCGAAGGTACCACGCAATGGAACCAGGTGATGGCGGCAATGCTGCTGACTCTGATTCCCCCGGTCGTAATTGTGTTAGCCATGCAACGGGCGTTTGTGCGTGGTTTAGTGGACAGTGAGAAGTAGGTTGTATCCCTTGATTATTCGTGACGTCGACGCTGAGCCGAAATCGCGTAATCAAGGCGGAGGATGATGGACATAGTGGGCCTATGTCCAAATCCGACAACGCAGAGTACGCGATTTCGGCACGCGTCCCAAAGGGCTGGGGCTATTTTTGCCCAGTGCCGCGTTACTCGCGTCTAATTTGGGCCCACCAAACTTCGTCGCTCGCGCCTTGCCCTGGGCAAAAATAGCCGCCAGCGACGTTCATGAATAATCAAGGGATGCAACCTCTATGGCTGGTTTAAAACTACAGGCAGTAACCAAAAGCTGGGACGGCAAAACCCAGGTCATTCAACCGTTAACGCTGGACGTGGCGGATGGCGAATTTATCGTGATGGTCGGGCCGTCCGGCTGCGGCAAATCAACGTTGTTGCGGATGGTGGCTGGTCTGGAACGCGTGACCAGCGGCGATATCTGGATTGATCGCAAACGGGTCACCGAGATGGAGCCCAAAGATCGCGGCATCGCGATGGTATTTCAGAACTATGCTCTCTATCCCCATATGAGCGTAGAAGAGAACATGGCGTGGGGACTAAAAATTCGCGGTATGAGCAAAGCGCATATTGAAGAACGTGTGCGGGAGGCTGCGCGCATTCTGGAGCTGGACGGCCTGCTTAAACGCCGTCCACGCGAGCTTTCCGGCGGTCAGCGGCAGCGCGTGGCAATGGGGCGCGCGATCGTCCGCGAGCCGGCAGTCTTTTTATTCGACGAACCGCTTTCTAACCTCGACGCCAAGCTGCGCGTGCAGATGCGTCTGGAGTTACAACATCTGCATCGTCGTCTTCGTACCACCTCGCTCTATGTTACTCACGATCAGGTAGAGGCGATGACGCTGGCCCAGCGGGTGATGGTGATGAATAAAGGCGTCGCAGAACAGATTGGCACGCCGGTAGAGGTGTATGAAAAACCGGCCAGTCGCTTCGTGGCGAGCTTTATTGGCAGCCCGGCGATGAATCTGTTGGACGGCGTTATCAGCGCTTCCGGCGACCGTTTCGAATTGCCTGGCGGTCTGGCGTTGCCGATAAGTGCGGACTATCGGGGTCATGCCGGACGTAAAATGACGCTGGGTATCCGCCCGGAGCATATTGCGTTAAGCTCGCAGGCGGAAGGCGGCGTGCCGTTAACGGTAGACACGCTGGAGATTCTGGGCGCGGATAATCTGGCGCATGGGCGCTGGGGCGATCAGAAACTGGTGGTGCGGTTGGCGCATCAGCAACGCCCGGCGGCGGGCAGTACGCTATGGCTGCATCTGCCGGAACATCAGCGGCATCTTTTTGATGGCGAAACAGGACAACGTGTATGAGTAACTGGCCTTATCCCCACATTGTCGCCCATCGCGGCGGCGGTAAACTGGCGCCGGAAAACACTCTGGCGGCGATTGACGTGGGCGCGCGATACGGGCACACCATGATTGAGTTTGATGCCAAGCTGTCGAAAGACGGCGAAATTTTCCTGCTGCATGACGATAACCTGGAGCGCACCAGCAATGGTTGGGGCGTGGCGGGCGAGTTGAACTGGCAGGATTTATTGCGTGTGGACGCTGGCGGTTGGTTTAGCGGCGAATTTAAAGGCGAGCCGCTGCCGTTGCTCTCGCAGGTGGCGGAGCGCTGCCGTAAACACGGCATGATGGCGAATATTGAGATCAAACCGACAACGGGGAGCGGAAGGCTAACAGGACGCGTCGTGGCGTTGGCCGCCCGCGAACTGTGGGCCGGGATGACGCCGCCGCTGCTTTCTTCCTTTGAGATAGAGGCGCTGGAAGCGGCGCAGGCGGCAGCACCTGAACTGCCGCGCGGGTTACTGCTGGATAAATGGCGTGAAGACTGGCGTGAACTGACGACCCGTCTGGGCTGTGTTTCCCTCCATCTCAACCATAAATTACTCGATGAGACGCGAGTGCAAGAGATTAAGGCCGCGGGTCTGCGGATTCTGGTGTATACCGTCAATCAGCCCCAGCGGGCGGCAGAGCTGCTGCGCTGGGGCGTGGATTGTATCTGCACCGATCGCATTGATGACATCGGCCCTCACTTTCAGTTTTAAGGGCCGTCAGTTTTAAGGGCTGATGGTTTTCAGCGGGATGTCAGGCTGCGGCGTCCCGCTGCCCTGCTGCAACATTGGCTGGGAATGGTTTAGCATCCGGTCCGGATTTCCGCTGCCGCTGAGCATTCCGCCCTGCGTATTGGGCAGCGTTTGCTGACCGAGCATACCGCTGCCCGGCTGTCCCTGCTGAACCCGCTGCGTATTGGCATTCAACTGCGACTGTAGATTTTGCTGCTGGCTGCGTGCCTGCGTTTGCATCTGTTGTTTCAACATACCCTGCTGCTGAATCTGCTGCGTTTGCATCTGCGTCTGCATACGCTGCTGGCTGGGGATCTGATAACCTGGCTGATTAGGATTATTCATAGTGTTAATTGGCTGGGCCAATACAGCAAAGGGTAACAAAGCCGTAATAAGTAATAAGCGTTTCATTGTCGTCTCCTCCCGATGAGGCCTCTTTTTAAGTGTACCTCTATTTCGCCATGATGATGATTTTTTAAGCGTTGTGGACCAGGATTAAACGGGACATACACCCATTTATCTGGAGAAAAACAACGATGAAACCAACGTTTATGCGCTGGGTGGCGATCGCCGCTCTGCTGGCCGGGGGGACGTTTAGCGCGGTGGCCAATCCTCCCGTCGCGCCGCCAGTCTCCTATGGTGTTGAAGAAGATGTCTTTCATCCTGTACGGGCGACGCAAGGGATGGTGGCGTCCGTGGATGCAATGGCGACGCAGGTTGGCGTGGATATCTTAAAGCAGGGCGGTAATGCCGTGGATGCCGCCGTCGCCGTGGGCTATGCGCTGGCTGTCACGCATCCGCAAGCCGGGAATCTGGGCGGCGGGGGATTTATGCTGCTGCGCACTAAAGATGGCGCTACCACGGCGATTGATTTTCGTGAAATGGCGCCTGCTGCCGCGACCCGTGATATGTTCCTCGACGATCAGGGTAACGCCGATGCGAAAAAGTCGCTGACGTCGCATCTGGCATCCGGTACGCCTGGCACCGTGGCGGGGTTCTCGCTGGCGCTGGAGAAATACGGCACGATGCCGCTGAATAAAGTGGTGCGTCCGGCGATGAAGCTGGCGGAAGAGGGTTTTGTGGTTAACGATGCGCTGGCCGACGACTTAAAAACTTACGGCAGCGAAGTGATCCCTAATCATGAGAACAGCAAAGCCATTTTCTGGAAAGACGGCGAGCCGCTGAAAAAAGGCGATAAGCTGGTCCAGAAGAATCTGGCGAAAAGCCTGGAAATGATTGCCGAAAACGGCCCGGCTGCGTTTTATAAAGGGGCGATTGCCGACCAGATTGCCGGGGAAATGCAGAAGAACGGCGGTCTGATGACCAAAGAGGATTTAGCCAGCTATAAAGCCGTTGAGCGTACGCCAATCAGCGGTGACTATCGCGGGTATCAGGTTTTCTCCATGCCGCCGCCGTCCTCGGGCGGTATTCACATCGTGCAAATCCTCAATATTCTTGAAAACTTCGATATGAAGAAGTACGGCTTTGGCAGCGCCGATGCCATGCAAATCATGGCGGAAGCGGAAAAATATGCCTACGCTGACCGCTCAGAGTATCTGGGCGATCCGGACTTTGTGAAAGTGCCGTGGCAGGCGCTGACCAACAAAGCCTATGCGAAAACGTTGGCCGATCAAATTGATATCAACAAGGCCAAACCTTCCAGCCAGATAAAACCTGGCAAGCTCGCCCCGTATGAAAGCAACCAGACCACCCACTTCTCGGTGGTGGATAAAGACGGCAATGCCGTGGCGGTGACCTATACCCTGAACACCACCTTCGGCACAGGAATTGTGGCGGGAAATACCGGTATTCTGCTGAATAATCAAATGGATGATTTTTCTGCTAAACCCGGTGTACCCAATGTTTATGGCCTGGTGGGCGGCGATGCTAACGCGGTCGAACCAAAAAAACGTCCGCTGTCGTCGATGTCGCCGACTATCGTGGTAAAAGACGGCAAAACCTGGCTGGTGACCGGTAGCCCTGGCGGGAGTCGAATCATCACTACCGTGCTGCAAATGGTAGTGAACAGTATTGATTTTGGCATGAACGTCGCCGAAGCGACCAACGCGCCGCGCTTCCATCATCAATGGTTGCCGGACGAACTGCGGGTAGAAAAGGGTTTCAGCCCCGATACGCTGAAGTTGCTGGAACAGAAAGGGCAGAAAGTCGCGCTGAAAGAAGCGATGGGCAGCACCCAAAGTATTATGGTTGGACCGGATGGCGAACTGTACGGTGCGTCTGACCCGCGTTCCGTAGATGACTTAACGGCGGGATACTGATTTTTAATACCAGGCCCGGTGTCAGGCACCGGGCTATTTGCAGATTATGCCGTGAGTAATCGGGCTGGATTATCAATACAGAGCTTGCGCAGAGTATCGTTGTCTACTCCACGGGCAGCCAGATAGGCGAGGAAGACATTTGGTACAAACCCCCAGCCATTTCCGCCATTTTTCGCCCACATCTGTTTGAGAAAAACGTCATGGCTTAAAACGATTTGGTCGGCGTAACCTAACTCAATCAGATGTGCTACCGCATCAGCTGTCTCCTGAACGCCCGGCGCGACACCTTCTTTTGGGAAGGTAATGTCCAGACCAATCATGTCAAATTCAAGCCATACGCCGCGGTCGAGCATTTTACGTTGATAGGCGACATCTTTTCCTGAAGGGTCCGAATGCGCCAGCGAGACTTTTGCCGGGGAGACGTTCATTTCTTCCAGCACAATATCCAGCACCTCATCCCCCAGTCGCAGCCACCCCGGCATATGGATATTCATCGCCGTGTGGGGGTTGCTACATTGTGCCAGAGACGCTGCCCGCAGGCTGTTACGCTCCGCTTGGGTAAAAGCAGGTGATACGCCGATTTCACCGATCATGCCCGCGCGAATATCCGTCTCACCAATACCCTGATTCAGTTCTTTATCAATGAGTGAGGCTAACAGCTCAACAGGTTTATGGATCCGGGTGCTTTCAAATTTCTCCAGATAAGGCCCGGATGACGCAACGATATTCAAACCCGTTTTTAAGGCAACTTCTCGTAGCGCTGAGGCATCCCGTCCAATGGATTCTGAACCGGTGGCGTCGACAATCGTCCTGCCGCCCAAAGACATAAAGTTATTGATTTCGAAGATAACATCATCAATCTCTTTTCTGTCCATGTTATCGGCGCAGCAGTATGGGTCGTGTTTCAGCCCCCACTGCAGGTCAGCACTGACTTTCTTTCCCACCAGTTGCTGTGAAAAAGCATAATGTGGCTCGTCTACGACCGAAGACAGATCGTTAAACAGATGCTCATGCGGTAGCGTCAGCCCCATATCCGTATGCGCCACCGGGCCTGTTACGGTTTGCAGGAAACCTTTCATTCTGACACCTCCATTCTTTGCGCCATTTTGGATGCTCTGTATTCAGGGATGGTGGTCACAATCGCACCGACTAACGCGAACAGCGTACCGATGATGGTGACCAGGTAGACCGTATTGCCTAATGAAGGGATCAATTCATCAATTAGCACTGAGCCAAGCAGTTGGCCTGCTGTTGATGCTACGCCCAGCATCAATAGTCCTAAGCCTCTCACCAGAATCGCCATTAGCCCGATGGACAGCAGACCCAGCGGGCCACCGAGATACATCCACCATGTATCGGGTAACTGGATGGTGACATGGCCTAATGCGATACGTATCGCCAGCGCCGCGCCCAGGACACAGAAGCCGACGATGAAGTTCCATGTAATGGACACCAGCATGGAGCCCGTTGCCTCGGCGACTTTAGCATTCCCCGCAGGCTGCCAGCCAGCGAGTAACCCTGCCAAAAAGGGGAGGATAGCGAGCAGGATAAACGAGGTTGAGTGCCACTGTGGCGACACGACAAAAATGGTGGCGATAACGGCGAACAATGCGCCAGTAATGCGCCATGGCGTAAAATATTTCTTCTCATCCACACCAACGCCAAAACGGTCGCACAGCAGGCCGGAAAGGAGCAGAGCGGAAATTAATGCCGTTTGAAAGGTGGCAACGCCCAGCGCGCTGGCAGATGCGCCTTCAGAAAATACGACCATCGCCCCGCATAATCCTGCAAACCAATTCCATAGCGGGATTTTTCTCTTTTTAATCAGAGTAGGGATTGAGGCGAATTGCTGGCGTGTTTCTTTGCGCGCAATAATAATAAAAAACATGACGACCAGACCGCTGGCAAATGAGATTACTGCGCAAGCATTACCGTCTTGTAACCAATGTCCTAACTGCCCATTAACGGCAGACTGCATCGGGGAAAGCATACCGGCTAAGATGGTGGCAAGCATCAGTAAGGGGGTTGAGTACTTATTCTTGTTCATACATCAATCCTTATATTTTATAAAAGGAGTAACTTTCGTTACTCCATTGTTTTTTATTTTCTGGCGATGAATTGAAGCGTGTTGACCCACAGGTCGGTATAAAACGGCCATGACATAAACTGCTGGGTTCCCCAGTGTGGGGAGCAGTCACTCATAAAGCAGGCGGTTTTACCCTGTTGGTATTCACCGAACACTAACAATGGGTCATTATTTATTGTTAATACGACATCGGCATCGTCTCTGGCGACGGCCTGGTTATATCCAAGAAATACCGGGTAATCTGAGAACCCGTTAACAACAGGATGTTCAGGTGAGACAGCCTCAGCACAAATACCCTCTGGCTTTTCTACCCGGTCATCGCCATCAAGCATAATAACTGGCAGAACCTCAGCAAGAACGGTGTTCTTATAATTGGCTTTTGCCTCAATACCCATAAATGACAGATAGCCGCCAATCATGAGTAGTCCACCGCCATTTTTGACGTACTCTTTAATGGACTCCAGAGCGTTTGGTTTTATTTTTAGCTGATAGAAGGTTTCATTTTGTAGCAAGAAGGTATTACTACCAATGTCGCTAATAACAATCACATCATAACGATTTAATTCGTCAATACTCTCTGGAAAGGCAATTTGTACCGTGTGGGCAGGCATGTAATCAATATCAACGCCGCCTTTCCTCAGGCATTCCAGTAACCATGTAGCGCCTTCTTCATATTTACTGGAGGTGAAACTGTCATAACCTTTTGAATGAATCATATGAATATGCCAGGATTCTCCAATAAAGAGCACCTTTAGTTTTTTCTGCGTATTGTTCATAGTCTGCTCCTTGATTTAGTGAGTAGAGATAGTTTGTTTGTAATGTGAACCCTGAATACGATGAAGAACGGAGTCGTTTTCCGGCATATCAGAGGCATTAGGCGTTTCAACCGCAAGTGAGGCAAATGCGCTGGCGTAGCACAATGCGGATGCCAGTGACTTTCCTTTTGCAAGGCCAGATGCGAGGGCGCCATTGAAAGCGTCACCCGCTCCCGCAGTATTTTTTACAACTGCCGGAAATGCCGGGGAATAGATGAATTGTGTGCCATCATAAGCAAGCGAACCTTTGCTACCTAATGTAATAATGGTATTTTTGACGCCTTTCTGGTGAATAATTTTGGCCGCGCATTTGGCTGATTCGATATCATTAACCGCCATATTGGCCAGCAGGCCTGCTTCCGTTTCATTTGGCGTAATATAGTCAATGTTATCAATGATGGTGTTAACCATGTCATTGTACGGCGCTGGATTGATGATGACCGGTATGTCATTTTTTTGTGCAAGACGAATTGTTTGCTGCAGCGCTTCGTAATTCGTCTCCAGTTGGACAAGAACAATATCTGAATGAACAATGGCCTCTTTCTGAATGGTGATTTCATCAGGGGAAATTGTCATGTTGGCGCCGGGGTAGATAGCGATGACGTTATCTCCGGTATCTCCATTCACCATGATGGTTGCTGTACCTGTTTGTGTTTCTTTGGTCTGGTAGATAACACTTTTATGGATTTTTGATGAGTTTATAAAATTAATGGCGTAATCACTAAAATGATCTGAGCCGACTTTAGTAATAAAATGCACATCAGAGTCGGCATAGCTTGCTGCTAATGCCTGATTACATCCCTTACCGCCGGGTGAAAAAATAAATTTATCGGCCAGCAATGATTCTCCCGTTGAGGGTAATCTCGGTAGATAACTGATGATATCAACATTGAACGAGCCAATAACACATACATTATTTTTCATGGCAGAGAGACCTTTTTTTATTTTCTGCGCTGATTCATATTTTTCCAGCACATAAGCAATTTCATTTTTTGCGACGTTATCAAGAGAATCAAGGGTAATAAATGCACCACCATGACAGCGAGTAAGATATCCCTGTCCGGCAAGTTCATTGAGATCTGAACGAATAGTTTCCTTTGTTACCTTGAGACTTTTCGCCAGATTTGAAACTTTTACAACTCCCGAAATACTGAGTTCCTTCAATATTCTATGATGGCGTTCAAATTTCATTTTTTACCTCACCGTGGTTAAATTAGTCCCGGGAGGAGTATATTGTTGTGATTGTCACCATAAAGTGATGGCAGAAACCAAAAAAAAACAAAAATGTAATATTAATATTGCTAAAATTACGAAAAAAACGGTGATAAAGCTTAAAGCGGCAATAACCATGAAATTCAGATGGTTATTGTTTTGATATAGGGGAAGTAGGTTGCAATAACTGGAATGTGATGAAGGTTTGTGACGTTTCGCCCCACAGGATGGGGCGGGGAAGCGCTATTTCACGCGCGCCATAAAGTACGCATCAACGTACTCACCGTTGCGCAGGCCGTATTTCTTACCGGTGCCTTCGATTTCAAAGCCGTACTTCTTATACACCGCCACCGCGGGCTCGTTATCAACAAACACTGTTAGCTCAATACGCTCGACGCGCAGCCAGTTGTCGCACATGTCGATCATCGTGCGGATCAGCGCGCTGGCAATACCGCGATTGTGCCACCGGGCATCCACGCAGATACCAAAATCGGCCACGTGGCTGCGGCGAGGGCGTTGGGTGACCTGAATAGAAAGATGGCCAACGACAATATCGTCAATGCAGGCAACCAGTTGTTTAACCCCGGCTTGCTCGGTTAGCCGCGCCTGCCACATTTCGAGGGAAGGATGAGGAACCTGTAGCGTGTTGTGGTACACCTCCGGCTGGGCGTGGATCTGACGAATGGCGTCGTAATCTTTCGGTTCAGCGTGGCGTATCACTATTTCGCTCATTCCTTATCTCCTGCAGGGGTAATTGTGTATTTACACTCGCTGAGAAAGAAAATTCCGTCAACCGCATTTTTTTGCAAAAAGAAGTAGACAAGTGCGAATGAGAATGATTATTATTGCCTTGCATTCAGGGGAACCCCTACGGAGAACCTGAAAGCACGACATTGCTCACATTGCTTCCAGTATTACTTTAGCCAGCTTTTGCTGGCTTTTTTTTGGGTTTTGTTTCAGCCTAGCTTACTTGTCATTTTGTCCCCGGGAAGTGCTCGTGCTCCTCACGTACATTTAGTACGCTCCGGGCCCTGCGCGCTTGCCGTGAACAAACTGACCGCGACGCCGACGGCCGATCTTGAGGCATCTGCTTTTGTAGGCCCAAAAAGGCAACGTCGCATCCGGCAAAGAATCCAACATTCAGTCTCCTCACGCTTTGCGCTATGGTGTAAACAATCATCTTCAAAAGGATCGTCTTATGACCTTACACTGCGCATTTATTGGATTCGGCAAAAGCACCACCCGTTACCATCTCCCCTACGTTCTGAATCGGAAAGATACCTGGCATGTCGCGCATATTTTCCGTCGTCACGCTAAACCGGAAGAGCAGGCGCCGCAGTATTCACATATTCACTTCACCAGCGATCTGGATGAGGTGTTGGGCGATCCGCAGGTAAAACTGGTGATCGTCTGTACGCATGCTGACAGCCATTTCGAATACGCCAAACGCGCGCTGGAAGCGGGTAAAAGCGTGCTGGTTGAGAAACCTTTCACGCCGACACTGGCGGAAGCAAAAGTGTTGTTCGAACTGGCGCGAAGCAAAGGACTGACCGTCACGCCGTATCAGAATCGGCGTTTTGATTCCTGTTTTCTCACGGCTAAAAAAGCGATTGAGAGCGGCAAACTGGGCAAGATTGTCGAAATTGAAAGCCATTTCGATTATTACCGCCCGGTAGCAGAAACCAAACCGGGCCTGCCGCAGGATGGCGCATTCTATGGACTTGGCGTCCACACTATGGATCAAATTATTTCGCTATTTGGCCGCCCGGATCATGTCGCGTATGACATTCGTAGCCTGCGTAATAAAGCGAATCCGGATGACACCTTTGAAGCGCAATTGTTCTACGGTGCCCTGAAAGCCATTGTGAAAACCAGCCATCTGGTGAAAATCGACTATCCGAAGTTTATTGTTCACGGCACCAAAGGTTCGTTTGTGAAATACGGTATCGATCAACAAGAAACCAGCCTGAAAGCGAACATTATGCCTGGTGAACCCGGTTTTGCCGCTGACGAATCCGTCGGCGTGCTGGAATATGTTAACGATGACGGCGTGACCGTGAAGGAAGAGGTGAAACCGGAAACGGGTGACTATGGTCGCGTCTATGATGCGCTGTACCAGACGTTGACCATCGGTACGCCTAATTACGTCAAGGAATCTGAAGTTCTTACCAATCTGGAAATCCTCGAACGTGCCTTCGAACAGGCAACGCCTGCGACGATAACCCTCGCTAAATAGCCATTACAGACTCCTCTGCGCTTATTCATATTTTTTGAACAGAGGAGTCAATTTTCACCCTCTATGATCCCGGACGGAATGAGTCCACACTTATTCCATCGAAAACATCTGGGGGTGAACACAATGATCTACTTACGCAAAGCAAACGACCGCGGTCATGCGAATCATGGCTGGCTTGACTCCTGGCATACTTTTTCTTTTGCCGATTATTACGATCCGAACTTTATGGGGTTCTCGGCGCTGCGTGTGATTAACGACGATGTGATCGACGCAGGCCAGGGGTTCGGCACGCATCCGCATAAAGACATGGAAATTTTGACCTATGTGCTGGAAGGCGCCGTAGAACACCAGGACAGTATGGGCAATAAAGAACAGGTTCCGGCAGGTGAATTCCAGATTATGAGCGCCGGGACCGGCGTTCGCCACTCCGAGTACAACCCGAGCAAAACGGATCGTCTGCGGCTGTACCAGATCTGGATCATTCCGCAAGAAACCGGCATCACGCCGCGCTATGAACAGCGCCGCTTCGACGCCGCGCAGGGCAAGCAACTGGTGCTTTCGCCAGATGCTCGCGATGGTTCGCTGAAGGTCCACCAGGATATGGAGCTGTACCGCTGGGCGCTGCTCAAAGATGAGCAGTCGGTGCATCAGATTGCCGCTGAGCGCCGCGTCTGGATCCAGGTGGTAAAAGGTAACGTGACCATTAACGGCACCAAAGCGACGACCAGCGACGGCCTGGCGATTTGGGATGAGCAGGCAATCTCGATTCATGCCGACAGCGACAGCGAAGTGTTGTTGTTTGACTTGCCGCCAGTCTAACGTGCTGTAACCTTTTGTAGGCCGGATAAGACGCGAAAGCGTTGCCATCCGGCTTTTCATCGTTTGTCATTAATTCCGCACGTCCGTGGTAAACTGGGCAAATCTATCCCTTTTATACCTTTCAGGACGATGAAAAAGAAAAGACCCGTACTTCAGGATGTGGCCGACCGTGTGGGCGTGACCAAAATGACGGTCAGCCGTTTTTTGCGTAATCCGGAGCAGGTCTCCGTCGCGCTGCGGGGTAAAATTGCGGCTGCGCTTGATGAGCTCGGGTACATTCCTAATCGCGCGCCTGACATTCTTTCCAACGCCACCAGTCGCGCCATTGGCGTTCTGCTGCCGTCTTTAACCAACCAGGTCTTTGCGGAAGTGTTACGCGGCATTGAGGCTGTCACCGACGCGCATGGTTATCAAACCATGCTGGCGCACTACGGCTATAAACCGGAGATGGAGCAGGAGCGCCTGGAATCGATGCTCTCCTGGAATATCGACGGTCTTATCCTCACTGAGCGTACCCATACGCCGCGCACCTTAAAAATGATCGAAGTCGCCGGGATTCCGGTGGTGGAACTGATGGACAGCCAGTCGCCGTGTCTCGATATTGCCGTCGGTTTTGACAACTTCGAGGCCGCCCGTCAGATGACCGCCGCGATTATCGCGCGTGGTCATCGTCATATCGCCTATCTGGGGGCGCGCCTCGACGAACGTACTATCATCAAGCAGAAGGGCTATGAACAGGCGATGCGGGACTCAGGCCTGGTTCCTTACAGTGTGATGATGGAGCAATCTTCATCCTACTCTTCCGGTATCGAACTCATGCGCCAGGCGCGACGCGAATACCCACAGCTTGACGGTATTTTTTGCACCAACGATGACCTGGCGGTGGGGGCGGCCTTCGAATGCCAGCGCCTGGGGCTAAAAATCCCGGACGACATGGCGATCGCCGGGTTCCACGGTCATGACATCGGCCAGGTGATGGAACCGCGTCTGGCAAGCGTCCTGACGCCGCGCGAGCGAATGGGCAGCATTGGCGCGGAACGTCTGTTGGCCCGCATTCGCGGCGAAACGGTCACGCCGAAAATGTTAGATTTAGGTTTCACCTTGTCACCGGGCGGATCTATTTAGTCTGACAACTTTGAAGTAGCTCACACTTATTCACTTTTGGCACGAATGGTCATTGCGTCGTGAATGGTGCGGTTGGACAATGTTACCGATAACAGTTACCCGTAACAAATTTTGCAACTTGTAGAGTGGGGGCCCGCTTTGAGCACGACTAATCATGATCACCACGTTTACGTTCTGATGGGCGTATCAGGCAGCGGTAAATCCGCTGTCGCAAGCGCCGTGGCGCATCAGCTTCATGCCGCGTTTCTGGACGGCGATTTTCTGCATCCGCGCTGCAATATTGAAAAAATGGCTTCCGGCGAGCCGTTGGATGATGATGACCGCAAACCGTGGTTGCAGGCGCTGAACGACGCCGCTTTCGCGATGCAGCGTACCAATAAAATCTCGCTGATTGTCTGTTCCGCACTGAAAAAACACTATCGCGACCTGCTGCGCGAGGGAAACCCGAATCTCTCCTTTATCTATCTGAAAGGTGATTTCGACGTCATTGAAAGCCGTCTGAAAGCGCGCAAAGGTCATTTCTTCAAAACCCAAATGCTGGTGACGCAGTTTGAAACGCTGCAAGAGCCGGGTGCCGACGAACGCGATGTTCTGGTGGTGGATATCGACCAGCCGCTGGAAGACGTCGTGGCGAGCACCATTGAGGTCATCAATAAAGGCAGTACGCTGTGAGTACATTAACACTGGTTTTAACCGCCGTCGGTTCCGTCTTACTGCTGCTGTTTCTCGTGATGAAGGCGCGTATGCACGCCTTCGTCGCGTTAATGGTCGTCTCAATGGGCGCGGGGCTTTTTTCAGGGATGCCGCTTGATAAAATCGCCGCGACCATGGAAAAAGGGATGGGCGGCACGCTGGGCTTCCTGGCGATTGTGGTCGCGCTGGGGGCGATGTTCGGCAAGATTCTGCATGAAACCGGCGCGGTCGATCAGATAGCCGTGAAAATGCTTAAATCCTTTGGCCATAACCGCGCGCACTATGCGATTGGCCTGGCCGGGCTGATTTGTGCGCTTCCGCTGTTCTTTGAAGTGGCGATTGTGCTGCTGATAAGTGTGGCATTCTCTATGGCGCGTCATACCGGCACAAACCTGGTGAAGCTGGTCATTCCGCTGTTTGCGGGCGTGGCGGCAGCCGCGGCGTTTTTGTTGCCTGGGCCTGCGCCGATGCTGCTGGCTTCCCAGATGCATGCTGATTTCGGCTGGATGATCCTGATTGGGCTGTGCGCCGCCATTCCTGGCATGATTATCGCCGGGCCGCTGTGGGGGAATTTTATCAGCCGTTACGTTGAGCTGCGTATTCCTGACGACATTACCGAGCCGCATCTGGGCGAAGGCAAAATGCCTTCTTTCGGCTTCAGCCTGTCGCTGATCCTGCTGCCGTTGGTGCTGGTAGGACTGAAAACGATCGCCGCGCGCTTTGTGCCGGAAGGTTCCACCGCTTACGAATGGTTTGAGTTTATCGGCCACCCCTTCACTGCGATTCTGGTCGCTTGTCTGGTAGCGATTTACGGCCTGGCGATGCGCCAGGGGATGCCGAAAGACAAAGTGATGGAAATCTGCGGCCACGCGCTGCAACCGGCGGGCATTATCCTGCTGGTGATTGGCGCAGGCGGGGTGTTCAAACAGGTACTGGTTGACTCCGGCGTCGGCCCGGCGCTGGGCGAAGCGTTAACCGGTATGGGACTGCCGATTGCCATTACCTGCTTTGTGCTGGCGGCGGCGGTGCGCATCATTCAGGGTTCCGCGACCGTGGCGTGTTTAACCGCGGTCGGTCTGGTGATGCCGGTCATAGAGCAACTGAATTTCTCCGGCGCGCAGATGGCGGCGCTCTCTATCTGTATCGCCGGCGGTTCAATTGTGGTTTCTCATGTTAACGACGCTGGCTTCTGGCTGTTCGGTAAATTTACCGGCGCGACCGAAGCGCAGACGCTGAAGACCTGGACGATGATGGAGACTATCCTCGGCACGGTCGGCGCGATTGTCGGGATGATTGCTTTCCAACTGCTGAGCTGAGTCTTGTTGCCCGGTGGCGCTGTGCTTACCGGGCCTGGAAACGGGCACATATCGACACCGTAAGCCGGGTAAGGCGTAATCGCTACCCGGTTTTTTTATTGAGGTGTGAATGGCAATCGCCCAACGACGTTTTGCCTCGCCATGTTTCAGTACGCGCATAAAAACAGGCAAATTTCTACGCTGATCCATAATTAGGATCAATAAAACAGCGACGGAAATGATTCCCTTCCTAACGCAAATTCCCTGATAATCGCCACTGGACTTTCTGCTTGCGCGGTAAGGCAGGATAAGTCGCATTACTGATGGCTTCGCTATCATTGATTAATTTCACTTGCGACTTTGGCTGCTTTTTGTATGGTGAAGGATGCGCCACAGGATACTGGCGCGCATACACAGCACATCTCTTTGCAGGAAAAAAACGCTATGAAAAATGTTGGTTTTATCGGCTGGCGCGGAATGGTCGGCTCTGTTCTCATGCAACGCATGGTAGAGGAGCGCGATTTCGACGGTATTCGCCCTGTTTTCTTTTCTACCTCCCAGTTTGGACAGGCGGCGCCCACCTTCGGCGACACCTCCACCGGCACGCTACAGGACGCTTTTGATCTGGATGCGCTAAAAGCGCTCGATATCATCGTGACCTGCCAGGGCGGCGATTATACCAACGAAATTTATCCAAAGCTGCGCGAAAGCGGATGGCAGGGTTACTGGATTGACGCGGCTTCTACGCTGCGCATGAAAGATGATGCCATTATTATTCTCGACCCGGTTAACCAGGACGTGATTACCGACGGCCTGAACAATGGCGTGAAGACCTTTGTGGGCGGTAACTGTACCGTTAGCCTGATGTTGATGTCGCTGGGCGGTCTCTTTGCCCATAATCTCGTTGACTGGGTATCCGTCGCGACCTATCAGGCCGCCTCCGGCGGCGGCGCGCGCCATATGCGCGAGCTGTTAACCCAGATGGGTCAGTTGTATGGCCATGTCGCCGATGAACTGGCGACGCCGTCTTCCGCAATTCTTGATATTGAACGCAAAGTTACGGCATTGACCCGCAGCGGCGAGCTGCCGGTTGATAACTTTGGCGTACCGCTGGCGGGAAGCCTGATCCCCTGGATCGACAAACAGCTCGATAACGGCCAGAGCCGCGAAGAGTGGAAAGGCCAGGCGGAAACCAACAAGATTCTCAATACTGCCTCTGTGATTCCGGTTGATGGTTTGTGCGTGCGCGTCGGCGCGCTGCGCTGTCACAGCCAGGCGTTCACCATCAAGCTGAAAAAAGAGGTATCCATTCCGACGGTGGAAGAACTGCTGGCGGCACATAATCCGTGGGCGAAAGTGGTGCCGAACGATCGTGATATCACTATGCGCGAATTAACCCCGGCGGCGGTGACCGGCACGTTGACTACGCCGGTTGGTCGTCTGCGTAAGCTGAACATGGGGCCAGAGTTCTTGTCGGCGTTTACCGTAGGCGACCAGTTGTTATGGGGCGCCGCCGAGCCGCTGCGTCGAATGCTGCGCCAGTTGGCGTAGTAGCTATTGCAGCGCTTATCGGGCCTGCGTGTGGTTCTGTAGGCCGGATAAGGCGCGTCAGCGCCGCCATCCAGCAATATCCGCCAGATAAGGCGTAGTCGGCAAGCAGACGTCAGATTGATATGTAGGGTGCATCGTCACCCTTTTTTTTGCGTAATACAGGAGTAAACGCAGATGTTTCATTTTTATCAGGAGTTAAGCAGAGCATTGGCTATTCTTTAAGGGTAGCTTAATCCCACGGGTATTAAGCCTAACCTGAAGGTAGGACGACGCAGATAGGATGCACAGTGTGCTGCGCCGTTCAGGTCAAAGAAGTGTCACTACCTGATGTTGAATTCAGTGAGATGGAGTGACGCCACAAAACAGGATGACAAACCATGTCCAGTCGTATCGATAGAGACGTGATTAATGCGCTAATTGCAGGACATTTTGCGGACCCTTTTTCCGTACTCGGAATGCACCAGACCCAAGCCGGACTAGAAGTCCGCGCCCTATTACCTGACGCCACCGACGTATGGGTGATTGAACCCAAAACCGGACGTAAAGTCGGCAAACTGGAATGTCTCGACGCTCGCGGTTTTTTCTGCGGCGTTTTACCCCGACGTAAAAATTTCTTTCGCTATCAGCTCGCCGTGACCTGGCACGGACAGCAGAACCTCATCGACGATCCTTACCGTTTTGGTCCATTAATACAGGAAATGGATGCCTGGCTATTGTCGGAAGGCACCCACCTGCGTCCTTATGAAACGCTGGGCGCGCACGCCGATACGATGGATGGCGTCACCGGCACCCGTTTCTCCGTCTGGGCGCCTAATGCTCGTCGCGTTTCGGTTGTCGGGCAATTCAACTATTGGGATGGGCGTCGCCACCCGATGCGTCTGCGCAAAGAGAGCGGTATTTGGGAGCTGTTTATCCCCGGCGCGCATAATGGACAACTGTATAAATTCGAGCTGCTTGATGCGAACGGTAATCTGCGCATTAAAGCCGATCCCTATGCTTTTGAGGCGCAGATGCGTCCGGAAACGGCGTCGATGATTTGCGGACTGCCGGAGAAAGTGACGCCAAGCGAAGAACGACAAAAAGCCAATCAGTTTGATGCGCCGATCTCGATTTATGAGGTGCATTTAGGTTCATGGCGCCGCCATACGGATAACAATTTCTGGCTGAGCTATCGTGAGCTGGCGGATCAGCTTGTGCCTTACGCCAAATGGATGGGCTTTACGCACCTTGAACTCTTGCCGGTTAACGAACATCCGTTTGACGGCAGTTGGGGCTACCAGCCGACCGGCCTCTACGCGCCGACCCGCCGCTTTGGTACGCGGGACGACTTCCGCTATTTCATCAATGCGGCCCATGCGGCGGGCCTTAACGTCATTCTCGACTGGGTGCCGGGCCATTTCCCGTCCGATGAATTTAGCCTCGCGGAGTTTGACGGCACCCACCTCTATGAGCACAGCGACCCGCGCGAGGGCTATCACCAGGACTGGAATACGCTGATCTACAACTATGGTCGTCGTGAAGTCAGTAATTATCTGGTGGGTAACGCTCTGTACTGGATGGAGCGTTTTGGGATTGATGCGCTGCGTGTCGATGCGGTGGCCTCTATGATCTACCGCGACTACAGCCGCAAAGAGGGCGAGTGGATACCGAACGAGTTCGGCGGTCGTGAAAACCTGGAAGCCATTGAGTTTCTGCGTAATACCAACCGCATTATTGGCGAGCAGGTGCCCGGCGCGGTCAGCATGGCGGAAGAATCGACAGACTTCTCTGGCGTGACGCGTCCACCGGAAACGGGCGGCCTGGGGTTCTGGTACAAGTGGAATCTGGGCTGGATGCACGACACGCTGGACTACATGAAGCTGGACCCGGTGTACCGCCAGTATCATCACGACAAGCTGACCTTTGGTATGTTGTACAACCATACCGAAAACTTTGTTCTGCCGCTGTCGCACGATGAGGTGGTTCACGGCAAGAAATCCATTCTCGATCGTATGCCGGGCGATGCGTGGCAAAAATTCGCCAACCTGCGCGCCTATTATGGCTGGATGTGGGCCTTCCCCGGCAAGAAACTGCTGTTTATGGGGAATGAGTTTGCCCAGGGACGCGAGTGGAACCATGACGCCAGCCTCGACTGGCACCTGCTGGAGGGGGGCGATAACTGGCACCACGGGGTTCAGCGTCTGGTACGCGATCTCAACCACACCTATCGCCACCATAAAGCGTTGCATGAGCTGGATTTCGATGCTTACGGCTTTGAGTGGTTGGTGGTCGATGACAATGAACGCTCGGTACTGATTTTTGTACGCCGTGATAAAGCCGGTAACGAGATCATCGTCGCCAGCAACTTTACGCCCGTTCCTCGCCACGACTACCGCTTTGGCATCAACCAGCCGGGACGCTGGCGTGAAATTCTCAATACTGATTCGATGCATTATCACGGTAGCAACACCGGCAACGGCGGCGTGGTGCACAGCGATAAGATCGAAAGCCATGGCCGTCAGCACTCTCTTAACCTGACGTTACCGCCGTTGGCGACGATCTGGCTGATGCGGGAGGGGGAATGACGCAGCTTGCGATCGGCGAAGCAACGCCGCATGGCGCAACGTATGACGGTCATGGCGTGAATTTCACGCTCTTTTCCGCCCATGCGGAGCGCATAGAGCTGTGCGTTTTTGATTCCCGAGGGAATGAGCGTCGCTATGACCTGCCAGGACGTCGCGGCGATGTCTGGCATGGTTATCTGGCAGGCGCCAGGCCAGGTTTGCGCTATGGCTATCGCGTACATGGCCCGTGGCAACCAGCGCAGGGGCATCGGTTTAATCCGGCGAAGTTACTGCTTGATCCTTATGCGCGCCGGGTCGAGGGCGAACTAAAAGATCATCCGCTGTTGCACGGCGGACACGATGAACCGGACTACCGCGATAACGCGGCGGTGGCGCCGAAAAGCGTGGTAATCAGCGACCATTATGACTGGGAAGATGACGCCGCGCCGCGCACGCCGTGGGGAAAAACGGTCATCTATGAAGCGCATGTCAAAGGGCTTACCTACCTGCATCCGGAGCTCCCCCAGGAGATACGCGGCACCTATAAAGCGCTCGGTCATCCGGTCATGGTGGCGTACTTCAAACAGCTTGGCATTACGGCGCTGGAACTGTTGCCGGTGGCGCAGTTTGCCAGCGAGCCGCGCCTGCAACGTATGGGACTGACCAATTATTGGGGTTACAACCCGATGGCGATGTTCGCGCTGCATCCCGCCTGGGCCAGTTCGCCCGAGACGGCGCTGGACGAGTTTCGCGATGCGGTGAAAGCGCTGCATCGCGCGGGGATTGAGGTCATTCTGGACATCGTATTAAACCATAGCGCCGAGCTGGATCTGGACGGTCCAACCTTCTCCCTGCGCGGAATTGATAACCGTAGCTATTATTGGATAAGGGACGATGGCGATTATCACAACTGGACGGGGTGCGGCAACACGCTCAATTTAAGCCATCCCGGCGTGGTGGAATACGCGTGCGAGTGTTTGCGCTATTGGGTGGAAACCTGTCATGTCGATGGTTTTCGTTTTGATTTGGCGTCCGTCATGGGGCGCACGTCGACGTTTCGCCAGGATGCGCCGCTGTTCGCCGCGATTAAAGCGTGTCCTGTGTTATCAACGGTCAAGCTGATTGCTGAACCGTGGGATATTGGCGAGGGCGGCTATCAGGTCGGGAATTTTCCGCCACCGTTTGCCGAGTGGAACGATCATTTTCGCGATGCGGCCCGCCGATTCTGGTTGCCGCGTAACCTGACGACCGGGGAGTTTGCCTGTCGTTTCGCCGCTTCCAGCGATGTGTTTAAACGCAATGGCCGCGCGCCCGGCGCCTCTGTCAATCTGCTCACGGCGCATGACGGTTTTACGCTCCGGGACTGCGTCTGTTTCAATCAGAAACACAATGAGGCGAACGGTGAGGAAAATCGCGACGGCACCAACAGCAATTACAGCGACAATCATGGTAAAGAAGGATTAGGCGGTCCGCTTGATTTAATGGAGCGGCGGCGCGACAGCATTCATGCCCTGCTGGCGACGCTACTGCTCTCTCAGGGAACGCCGATGCTGCTGGCAGGCGATGAACACGGCCATAGCCAGCACGGCAACAATAACGCCTACTGTCAGGATAATGCCTTAACCTGGCTGGACTGGCAGCAGGCAAATCGTGGGTTAACCACGTTTACCGCCGCGCTGATTCGTTTGCGTCAGCAGATACCGGCTTTAACCGGCAATAGCTGGTGGGAAGAAGGCGATGGCAACGTGCGTTGGCTGAATAAAAACGCGCAACCCTTGAGTGCGGATGAGTGGCAAAACGGGCCTAAGCTGATGCAAATTCTGTTGTCGGACCGTTTTCTGATTGCGATAAATGCCACGCTTGAGGTGACAGATATAGTTTTACCCGAAGGGGAATGGCGCGCCGTTCCCCCATTCGCTGGAGAGGATAATCCGGTGATAACGGCGGTCTGGCAGGGACCTGCGCATGGACTGTGTGTGTTCCAGAGAGGATAAAAAAGGAGTTAATCATGGTGAGTTTAGAGAAGAACGATCGTGTAATGTTGGCGCGCCAGCTGCCATTGAAATCTGTTGCCCTAATCCTGGCCGGCGGCCGCGGCACGCGTCTAAAAGATTTAACGAACAAACGCGCCAAACCAGCCGTCCACTTTGGTGGGAAGTTCCGCATCATCGATTTCGCCTTATCTAATTGTCTGAACTCCGGGATTCGCCGTATCGGCGTGATCACTCAGTATCAGTCCCACACGCTGGTGCAGCATATTCAGCGCGGCTGGTCACTGTTTAGCGAAGAGATGAACGAATTTGTCGATCTGCTGCCAGCCCAACAGCGTATGAAGGGCGAAAACTGGTATCGCGGCACGGCAGACGCGGTGACCCAGAACCTGGATATTATTCGTCGCTATAAAGCGGAATATGTCGTCATCCTGGCAGGCGATCATATCTATAAGCAGGACTACTCGCGTATGTTGATCGATCACGTTGAAAAGGGCGCGCGTTGCACGGTGGCCTGTATGCCGGTGCCGATCAAAGAAGCGACGGCGTTCGGCGTGATGGCGGTCGATGAAAGCGACAAGATTATTGATTTTGTCGAAAAACCGGCGAATCCCCCCGCAATGCCTGGTGACGCCAGCAAATCGCTGGCCAGTATGGGCATTTACGTTTTTGACGCCGATTACCTGTATGAATTGCTGGCGGCAGACGATAAAGATGACGCTTCCAGCCACGATTTCGGTAAAGACATTATCCCCAAAATCACCCGCGAAGGTATGGCTTACGCGCATCCTTTCCCGCTCTCCTGCGTGCAGTCCGATCCGCAAGCCGAACCGTACTGGCGCGATGTAGGTACGCTGGAAGCTTACTGGAAGGCGAACCTGGATTTAGCCTCGGTGACGCCGGAGCTGGATATGTATGACCAGAACTGGCCTATCCGTACGCATATGGAATCGCTACCGCCTGCGAAATTCGTGCAGGACCGCTCCGGTAGCCACGGTATGACGCTGAACTCGCTGGTCTCCGGCGGCTGCATTATCTCCGGTTCGGTGGTGGTGCAATCTGTGCTCTTCCCACGGGTGAGAATAAATTCTTTTTGTAATATTGATTCGGCAGTGTTGTTACCTGAGGTTTGGGTAGGACGCTCCTGCCGTTTACGTCGCTGTGTTATTGACCGTGCCTGTATTATCCCGGAAGGCATGGTGATTGGTGAAAATGCGGAAGAGGACGCTCGTCGTTTCTACCGTTCAGAAGAAGGTATTGTACTGGTCACGCGTGAAATGCTGCGCAAACTGCAGGTCAAACAGGAGCGATAATGCAGGTTTTACATGTATGTTCAGAGATGTTCCCCCTGCTGAAGACTGGGGGGCTGGCGGATGTGATAGGCGCGTTGCCTGCGGCACAAATTGCGGATGGTGTTGATGTTCGCGTTCTGCTTCCAGGGTTTCCCGATATCCGTCGGGGGATACCCGACGCGCATGTGGTGAGCCGCCGCGATACTTTCGCAGGTAAGATATCGCTGCTGTTTGGGCATTATAACGGCGTAGGCATTTATCTAATCGACGCGCCGCATCTGTACGAGCGTCCAGGCAGTCCCTATCACGATACGAATTTATATGCCTATACCGATAACGTGCTGCGCTTTGCCCTGTTAGGGTGGGTCGGCTGTGAAATGGCCTGCGGACTTGATCCATTCTGGCGCCCCGACGTGGTGCACGCCCATGACTGGCACGCCGGGCTGGCGCCCGCCTATCTGGCGGCGCGCGGGCGGCCGGCGAAATCGGTCTTTACCGTACACAACCTGGCCTATCAAGGCATGTTTTATGCAAAGCATATGGATGACATCGAACTGCCGTGGTCATTCTTTAATATGCATGGGCTGGAGTTCAACGGACAACTCTCCTTTTTGAAGGCCGGTTTGTACTATGCCGACCATATTACGGCGGTGAGCCCGACCTATGCGCGTGAAATTACCGAACCGCAGTTTGCTTATGGTATGGAAGGCCTGCTGTGTCAGCGTCATCTGGAAGGGCGCTTGTCCGGCATACTGAACGGCGTGGATGAGAAGATCTGGAACCCGGAATCCGATCTGCTGCTGGCGTCGCGCTACACGCGCGATACCCTGGAAGAGAAGGCGGAAAACAAACGTCAGCTACAAATTGCGATGGGGTTGAAGGTTAACGACAAAGTGCCGCTGTTTGCCGTGGTAAGCCGTCTGACCAACCAGAAAGGTCTGGATCTGGTGCTGGAGGCGTTACCGGGGCTGCTGGAGCAGGGTGGGCAGTTGGCGCTACTCGGCGCGGGCGATCCGGTGCTTCAGGAAGGGTTCCTCGCGGCGGCGGCGGAACACCCAGGGCAGGTTGGCGTACAGATCGGCTATCACGAAGCTTTCTCGCATCGCATTATGGGCGGCGCGGACGTTATTCTGGTGCCCAGTCGTTTCGAACCGTGCGGCTTAACGCAGTTATATGGCTTAAAGTATGGCACGCTGCCTCTGGTGCGGCGTACCGGGGGGTTGGCCGATACGGTCTCCGACAGTTCGCTGGAAAATCTGGCGGACGGTATCGCCAGCGGTTTTGTCTTTGAAGACAGTAATGCCTGGTCGTTGCTACGCGCGATTCGGCGTGCTTTTGTGTTGTGGTCACGGCCTTCGCTTTGGCGGTTTGTACAACGGCAGGCGATGGCGATGGATTTTAGCTGGCAAGTTGCCGCGAAATCATACCGCGAGCTGTACTATCGCTTGAAATAGTCATCCAGGAATCATTTATATGAATGCTCCGTTTACTTATGCATCGCCCACACTCAGCGTTGAGGCGCTTAAGCATTCTATTGCCTATAAGCTGATGTTTACGATTGGTAAAGACCCGGTCATTGCCAATAAACACGAATGGCTGAACGCCACGTTGTTCGCGGTGCGCGATCGTCTGGTGGAGCGCTGGCTGCGTTCTAATCGAGCCCAATTATCGCAGGAAACCCGGCAGGTTTATTACCTGTCGATGGAGTTTTTGATTGGTCGTACTCTCTCTAACGCGCTGCTCTCGTTGGGCATTTATGACGACGTTAAAGGCGCGCTGGAGGCCATGGGCTTAGATCTCGAAGAGCTGATCGATGAAGAGAATGACCCAGGGCTTGGCAACGGCGGCTTAGGACGGCTGGCGGCTTGCTTCCTGGACTCGCTGGCGACGCTAGGATTACCGGGTCGCGGGTATGGCATTCGCTACGACTACGGCATGTTTAAGCAGAATATTGTCGACGGGCGGCAAAAAGAATCTCCGGATTACTGGCTGGAATATGGCAACCCGTGGGAGTTCAAGCGCCACAATACGCGCTATAAGGTGCTTTTTGGCGGGCGCATTCAGCAGGAAGGTAAAAAAGCGCGCTGGATTGAGACGGAAGAGATTCTGGCCGTCGCGTATGATCAGATCATCCCCGGTTACGACACCGACGCCACTAACACACTGCGGCTGTGGAATGCGCAGGCCAGTAGTGAAATCAACCTCGGTAAATTCAACCAGGGCGACTACTTTGCGGCGGTGGAAGATAAAAACCACTCTGAGAACGTTTCACGGGTGCTCTACCCGGACGATTCCACCTATTCCGGACGAGAGCTACGCCTGCGCCAGGAGTATTTTCTGGTCTCGGCGACAGTGCAGGATATCCTGCACCGTCATTATCAACTGCATAAAACCTATGAGAATCTGGCGGATAAAATCGCCATTCACCTCAATGATACGCATCCGGTGCTGTCAATTCCGGAGCTGATGCGCCTGCTGATTGATGAACATAAATTTAGCTGGGACGACGCGTTTGAGGTGTGCTGTCAGGTCTTCTCTTATACCAACCATACGTTGATGAGCGAGGCGCTGGAAACCTGGCCCGTCGATATGCTGGGGAAAATTCTGCCCCGTCACCTGCAGATTATCTTCGAGATTAACGACTATTTCCTGAAAACGTTGCAGGAGCAATATCCCAACGATACCAGCCTGCTTGGACGCGCGTCGATTATTGATGAGTCGAACGGTCGCCGGGTACGGATGGCCTGGCTGGCGGTGGTGGTCAGCCATAAAGTCAACGGCGTTTCTGAACTCCATTCCAACCTGATGGTGCAGTCGCTGTTCGCGGATTTTGCGAAGATTTTTCCGACCCGTTTTTGTAACGTCACGAACGGCGTTACGCCGCGCCGCTGGCTGGCGCTGGCAAACCCGCCGCTGTCTGACGTACTGGATGAGAATATTGGTCGTACCTGGCGTACCGATCTTAGTCAGCTCAGCGAGCTGAAGCAGCATTGTGATTATCCGTTGGTCAATCATGCGGTGCGTCAGGCGAAGCTGGAAAATAAAAAACGGCTGGCGGTAGTGATAGCGCAACAACTGAATGTGGTGGTGAACCCTAAAGCGTTATTCGACGTGCAGATTAAGCGTATTCACGAATACAAGCGGCAGTTGATGAACGTACTGCATGTCATTACCCGCTATAACCGCATTAAAGAAAATCCGGAGGCCGACTGGGTGCCGCGGGTGAATATTTTTGCCGGTAAGGCGGCTTCCGCCTATTACATGGCAAAACACATTATTCATCTGATCAACGACGTGGCGAAAGTGATTAACAACGATCCGCAGATTGGCGACAAGCTGAAAGTAGTGTTTATCCCGAACTACAGCGTCAGCCTGGCGCAGGTGATCATTCCCGCTGCCGACCTGTCTGAGCAGATTTCGCTGGCAGGGACAGAAGCTTCCGGCACCAGTAATATGAAATTTGCCCTGAACGGCGCGCTCACCATTGGCACGCTGGATGGCGCGAACGTAGAGATGCAGGAGCATGTCGGCGAGGAGAATATCTTTATCTTCGGTAATACTGCAGAAGAGGTGGAAGCGTTGCGCAGGCAGGGTTATAAGCCTCGCGACTATTATGAAAAAGATGAAGAGCTACATCAGGTACTGACGCAGATTGGTAGCGGCGTCTTTAATCCGGAAGAGCCAGGCCGTTACCGCGATCTGGTAGATTCGCTGATTAACTTTGGCGATCACTATCAGGTGCTGGCGGACTACCGCAGCTACGTGGACTGCCAGGATAAGGTGGATGAGTTGTATCGTCGCCCGGAAGAGTGGACGACGAAAGCGATGCTCAACATTGCCAATATGGGCTACTTCTCATCGGACAGAACCATCAAAGAGTATGCCGAAAATATCTGGCATATTGATCCGGTGCGGTTGTAGCGGTTTAACGCTTGAGAACGGGGCCAAACGGCCCCGTTTTTTATCGTGGTATATTCGGGGGGTATGCCGATATTCGTCTGCTGAATCTGTTAGCGGCACTTGGTCTCTGTCATGGAAAAAGGGTTGAGTACTGGTGTATAGTATTAGCAGAAAAATCCATAATTAATTGATAATAATATGAAAAAGATTACGACATCTATTCCGGCTCTCGATAAAATTATGCGCGTATTTGCTTACCTTCTGGAGTGCGATGGCGCAACGTTTACCCAGATCCATCAAAATTCAGGGATTGCGAAAAGCAGTACCTCATCTTTGCTCAACGGCATGGTGGAGCATGGGTTATTACGCCAGGAAAAAGACAAGTATTATCTGGGGCTACGCCTGTATGAATTAGGTAATAAAGCGGCGGAACAGTATGACATTAAAAAAATCGCGTTACCGATTCTTGAAGAGATTCGCGATAACACCGGCCTGACCTGCCATCTTGGCGTTCTGGAGGGCGATGCCCCCATTTATCTTCTGAAAGTCGAAAGCCCACAGGCTATTGTGATTCGAAGCTGGGAGGGCAAGCGCCTCTCATTACATAGCTCAGGGCTGGGGAAGGTGCTGATTGCATGGCTTAGCGGGGAAGAGCTGGAGGAGTTGCTGCCTCCAGATCAGATATTAACGCGTTTTACGGATACGACGATCACAGATGTGAATATCCTTAAGCAGGAGTTAGCAGGAATTCGCCGTCGCGGCTGGGGTTATGATAACGAAGAAGACTCCCTTGGCGTGCGCTGCATTGCGGTGCCGGTATTCAATACGCAGGGGAAAGTGATCGCCGCCCTGAGCGTATCCGGCGTTACGTTCCAGATCCCCGATGATAAACGCGAGTCGCTTGCTACGCTGATGATGGATGCCAGCCGTAGCCTGACGCGTCTGATGTGCTGAAATAAAAAGACACAGCGGGCAAGAAGCCCGCTTTCGTCATAGCTTAAAGTCCCGCACGCTGTAAGATCTGCTTCAAATTCGAAATATGTTCTTCATTTGCCGGCAAAACGGGGGGCATTACATGAGTTGAAATATCGACTCCGCTAAGCTGAATTGCCTTTTTGATTATCCCGAAGAAAGGTGAATCCAGGCTGTAAATAGTGGAAAGCGCGGACAGCCGGCGCTGTAATCCGAACATTGTCTCATACTCTTTTTCACACCACGCGCGGTAGATCCCGCAGGTTAGCTGCGGCGCAAAGTTCGCTGTCGCTGGGATCCCGCCGTTGCCGCCTAAGATAAGTGTATCCATCATATATTCATCATAGCCGGAGAAAATAACGAAGTCCGGACGCACTGGCCTGACATTATTGATGATTTCACGAATATGGCTGATATTATCAACGGTATCCTTAATGCCGATAATATTGGGGTGATCCTGCGCC
Organism: Salmonella sp. SJTUF14076; assembly: GCF_015534835.1. Classification (NCBI taxonomy): domain Bacteria; kingdom Pseudomonadati; phylum Pseudomonadota; class Gammaproteobacteria; order Enterobacterales; family Enterobacteriaceae; genus Salmonella; species Salmonella sp. SJTUF14076. The sequence goes on from NZ_CP064674.1 coordinate 339,603, forward strand.
AGCCGGGTAATTAAATCAACGCTAAGGTCCTGTCCCGTCAATGCTGGAAAGTTGTAGAGAATGACCGGGCTTTTTATGTTATTAGCCACGGTTTTGAAATGATGATAAATATACTCATCGGTCAATCTGGCATAGTAGGGATTGAGTACCAGCACGGCATCGACTTCGAGTCGGTCGGCATGCTGACCATACTCAATCACTTCCTGCGTGCTGGTGCTGCTAATACCTAATAGTACTGGAATACGGCGGTTAATATGACGGACGCAAAACTCTGCGGTTTCCAGACGCAGCGCATTGGTCATATGGCAAAATTCCCCCCCGCTGCCCAGCAGTAATACGCCATTGACCTTGCTTGCAATAAGATGATCCAGCAAGGTTGCCATGCCGACTTTATCTAACTCTCCCTGCGCATTAACAATGGTCGGAACTGGCGGAAATACGCCGTGAAATTTCGTAATCTGAGTCATGTATTGATCCTTAAAACAGGCGAGCCGTAGCCCGCTAGGGATATTATTTAAGCCACGCTCCGGCCATTAATGATGTTGCATTAGCGGTGAACTGTTTAAAGACGCCGCGACGGTTTGAATAATCAGGTTTCTTCCAGCTTGCTCGACGCTCTTCAAGACAGCGGCGTATTTCCTCTTCTGTTTTAGGCACCCCGTCGATCCCTACAATATTGAGCTTGCGGCCTTTCACATCCATTTCGATTAAATCACCATCTTCCACCAGGGCAATCGGCCCGCCATCAGCGGCTTCTGGCGAGACGTGTCCGACACATGGCCCGCTGGTCGCTCCAGAGAAACGACCGTCGGTAATCAATGCGACTTTTCCGTCGAGGCGTTTGTCATACACGATGGCATCGGTGGTCATCAGCATTTCCGGTGCGCCAGAGCCTTTTGCGCCTTCGTAGCGAATGAAAATGACGTCGCCGGGTTCGATATGGTTATGGATGATGGCCTGCTGAGCGTCTTCTTCGGAGTTAAAGACCCGAGCCGGACCGGTATGGTGGTGCATATCCGGCGCACAGGCCGCGTATTTAATGACCGCTCCTTCAGGCGCGATGTTGCCTTTCAGTACCGCAATCGACCCTTTTTTGGTGGCATTTTCTGGTTTACGGATCACCTCCTCCGGGCTGACTTTGTAATTGTTGAGGTAACCGTGGTTGCGGGTAAAGAAGCCGGATTGATGGAGCATTTCCAGGTTGTCACCGAGCGTACGGCCAGTCACGGTAAGAACATCAAGATCCAGATAATCGCGCAGATACCATTGCACCATTGGCACGCCGCCAGCGAACCACATCATTTCGGTAACGTATTCACCGCTGGGCTGAATATTGGTCAGATAAGGGATTTCGTTATTGATCCGATCAAACAGTTCGGGCTTCAGCTCCCATCCAAGTTCATGAGCGATGGCCGGAAGGTGGATCATCGCATTGGTGCTGCCACCAATAGCAGCATGGACTTTGATAGCATTTTCAAACGCCGCAGGAGTCAGGATCTTATGGGTGGTGATATTTTTCTCCGCCAGATACAGCGCCTGGTGGCCTGCGGTTCTGGCAACGCGGCGAATTTCCGCCAGGGTCGATGGCAGCAAAGCGCTGCCTGGCAGGGCCAGCCCCAAGGCCTCTGACATGCACTGCATGGTACTGGCCGTTCCCATAAACTGGCAGGCTCCGGCGGTGGGGCAACCGCATTGCTGCATGGCTTCTACTTGCTGAATGCCGATTTCGCCTTTCTTCAACTTAGCAGTGATCCCGCCGAGGTCAGAAGTACTCATATTCGGTGCCGGACGCATAGAACCGCCGGGAATATGCAGCAGCGGCAGGTTCAGGCGTGCGGCGGCAATCAGATGCGCCGGGATAGATTTATCGCAGCTTGAGATCAGAATACCGGCATCATAAGGCACCACTGAGGCATGAATTTCGACCATGTTGGCAATGGCTTCGCGAGATGCCAGGATGTAGTTCATCCCATCGTGGCCCTGACCCCAGCCGTCGCAGATATCCGTCACATGGTGACGGACCGCGCGCCCGCCGCTTTCATGAACACCCAGCACGGCTTCATCGCCCAGTTGGTTAAGATGGAAACTGCCCGGATGACTTTCACCATAGCAATCATCCACCAGGACCTGCAGTTTATTGACATCTTCTTTGCTGTAATTCATTCCAAGACGCAGGGCGTCGAGCTGCGACCACAGGTCGCGAGCATGTTGACATTTTTGGCTCATTTGGCGATTCCTTCCTGTTTAAGTGACGCACCCGGCGTCGAGGTGTTAGGTGTGTTGCTGCTACCTGCAGGACGAGCGGTAACAGAAGGTAAGCTGAAAAGCAGTCCAACGGCGATAAGCAGGGCGGCAACCAGTACGGTCATTCCTGCTGTTTGCGAGAACGTCACCGTTAACAGCCCGACGAGGTACGGACCGATAAAGCCGCCGATGTTGCCCAGGGCGTTGATCGTGCCGCGTACGCCGCCCAGAACGTTGGGGGCGAAGAGTAATGGCGGCAGCGTCCAGAATGGACCGGCATAGGCTTGCAGGAAGAACCCGCAAATAACCATCATGCCGTAGGCGAGCCAGACGTTATCTTTCAGTAATAAGGAGAGGGCGAGGCAGACCGCGAAACCCAGCAGAGGAATAGCCGTGTAAAGGCGGCGATTCATCGTCTTATCACACCATTTGGCGATGTAATACTGACCGATAATGCACAGAACGTAAGGCGCCGCGGTGAGTACCCCAACGATGGTCATGCCGCTGCCGGTCAGGTGTTTAATCAGATTTGGCATCCATAGCGCGAAGCCATAGAAGCCGACCTGTACGAAGAAATAGATACCGACAAGCTTCCACAGGTTGATGCTTTTTAATACGCCGCGAATGCTGCTTTGCTCTCCGCCAATACTCAACGCGCGATCGGCCAGCAATTTTTGTTCGATCCAGGCGCGCTCTTTCGGATCCAGCCACTTTGCCTGATGCGGGTGATCGGAAACCAAAGGTAGCCAGACAAAGAGCAGTCCCAGAGAGAGCAAGCCTTCGATGATAAACATCTCCCGCCAGCCGTAGGTTTCAATAAGCCAGCCGGAAAGCGGCCCGGTAATAATAGAAGCGACGGCCAGGTTCATCTGGAAATAGGCGATAGCCCTGGCGCGCTCCTCATTTGGGAACCAGTGGCCAATCAGCGCCAGAATGGCGGGATACACAGCACCTTCCGCCACGCCGAGCACAAAGCGGATAATCAACAACTGCGTCGGTGTCTGAACAAAACCGGTCAGCAGGGCAAAGCCACCCCAGGCGACGATTGTCCAGGCAATTAACTTTTTGGCGCTTAGCCGCTCGGCTATCTGACCGCCGGGAATTTGCAGGAAGATATAACCAATAAAGAAGATCCCGGCTACCAGACCGGCAAAAGAAGCCGTCATGCCTAAATCTTCATCCATGCCGCCTGCGATCCCAATGGCGATATTGGTCCTGTCCATATAGGCCACGATATAAACGAGGATCGTGGCTGGAATAATATGCAGCCAGCGCCCTCGTGTGGTCGGTTTCTCTATTTCAATGCTCATCATTGCATCCCTTTAGTATCAAAAATTTGTTCTGTATATGGAACTACTGTTCTGTATATTGACACTATGCCGACGTATTCATACAGCGTCAATTCCATACTCTAAGGAAGGTTATATTTTGTGATTTGCTTCAAAAATGAACGGAGATAAAGTGAGAAAGAGCGGATAACCCACTGGAAACTGCTCATCGGTCTAATACATCGCCAAAATTGTGCGCTGCCTCACAGGTTAAGATTATGCTCTCACCTGGTCATTGTGCGTTCAGAGTAAACAGCATTAAATTCTTTATGTGGAATTTGTGTTCTGTATATTGAACTTTAATGCTTTTTAAGGAGAAACAATGGTTACTACCGCGATCTTTCCGTCACGATATGTTCAGGGTAAAGGAGCGTTGACAACGCATCTCCCGCAGGAATTGGCCGCACTCGGTCATAAGGCGCTGATTTTGCAGGATCCTGTTGTTCACAACACCTACCGGGATACAGTTGCAACAGCACTGCACGGGGTGATTGAATTTGATATCGAAGTGTTCAGTAGCGAGTGCAGTGATGAGGAAATTGCTCGCATCTCCGCACGCGCGCAGGAAATTGGCGCCGATGTGATTGTTGGTATGGGGGGCGGGAAAACCTTGGATACGGCAAAAGCAACCGGCGCCAGCCTGCGGCTGCCTATTGCCGTGGTTCCTACTCTGGCCTCAACGGATGCGCCGTGCAGTTCACTGGTTGTTATCTATACGCCAGAAGGGAAATTCAAACGCTACCTGATGATTCCACGTAACCCGACGCTTGTGCTGGTGGACAGCAGTATTATTGCTGCCGCGCCGGTACGCTTTTTGGTTTCCGGGATAGGCGATGCGCTGGCAACCTGGTTTGAAGCGGAAGATTGCCGCATCAAAGGGGCAGGCAATATGACCACCAGGCCAGGACCGATGACCGCATTTGAGCTGGCGCGCTTTTGCTACACCACCTTAATGCGCTATGGGCGCCTGGCGAAGCTTGCCTGTGAACAACATCAGGTTACTCCGGCGCTCGAACATGTTATCGAAGCGAATACGCTATTATCCGGGCTCGGTTTTGAAAGCGGTGGGCTGGCGGCGGCGCACGCCATTCATAACGGTCTGACGGTACTGCCCGCCACGCACAAATACTGGCATGGGGAAAAGGTTGCGTTTGGCACGCTGGCAATGCTTATGCTCACCGATAGAGCGCCTGAGCTTATCGAGGAGGTTTATCAATTTTGTGAAGATATAGGCTTGCCCACCACGCTGGCGGATATTGGTCTGGCTGGCGTTAGCGATGATGAACTGCTGGTCGTTGCCAGGGCGTCTTGTCAAACTGGGGAAACGATACACAACGAGCCGTTTACCATTACGCCGGAGGCTGTGCAGGCGGCATTGCGGGCCGCCGATGCTGTTGGGCAGGCGCGGAAAAAGATCGATCTTGCAGGTTAATGTGAGCCTGTAAATAAAAAACGGCAGCCGGAACTTTCAACTTCTGTCTGCCGCTATCGTGAATGTTTTAACGTCGCGATTTCAGAAAAATGCATGGGGGGTGCTCAGGACTACCGGGTTTATACTTCCGCTATCGCAGGGATTAGCGGATAGAAAAATGAAAAATGCTAAGTGGCTTTTTTTGTCAATCATGATGGCGTTTATCGGCGTGCCGCTGCTGGTGAACATTATTACGATTATCGTGGGGGGAACGTGGGCGTGCATTAGCGTTCTTGAAAATAGTATCCCCGTCGCGCAATCTATTGAGAAGGCGACCATTATCCCGGTAGCGCTTCTGGGCGCAGGGTTAATTTTTCTCTGTGGCCGGATATGGGGAAAGGGAAATGCATCAGAGGTAAATCCAGAATGGCGTGATTGCTGCCTGCTTATGCCCGCTCTGGTAGTGCTGATGGGGTGGGTCATCCTGATGTTTCTCACCGATCTTAATATTCACGCGATAGGGCGTAAACCCATCGCCCAGGTGGTGCAAACGCTTTGGTTAGTACCCAGCGTAATATCCTTTTTCAACGGCTGGGTATGGGCAGCGTTGCTCATCCCGGTTGGCTCGCAGCTCTGTTTTGCATTAGGGTATGGCGGTGCGCGTTGGGGAGTGCTACGCGGCGGTGCGGGCTACACTTGTCGTAATCTGCTGGTGATTTGCCTGCTGTTTTTCGGGAGCTGTGCCGTATACCAGTCACATCTTTATGCCGTGAAGTATCCCGCTCCCGAGAGCAGTGAATATCTTTATTTCCGCGATTATCAGGCGCACACATGGGGCAACAAGCTAACCGGGCTGCGCGATGAACCGACACTTCTGCTCACCCAAAATTGGCCGCGGCTCGATGGCGCAACGGCTGGCTTGCCGTTATACGCCTCGGCTTTTTATGCGCTTACGCGCTTTCCGGATGATATCTGCCCTGAAGACTACCTTGAAAACCAGGGAACCATTGAAGCCTATCAAAATATCCTTAACGGTAATGCCGATCTTATTTTTGTCGCCCAGCCTTCCACTGCTCAAAAGCAATTGGCCGAGGCCAGTGGCGTAAAACTGGTTTACACCCCCTTTGCACGTGAAGCGTTTGTGTTTATCGTCAACCAAAGCAATCCCGTGTCATCGTTGAGTGATGTACAAATTCGCGGCATTTTTAGCGGAAGAATCACCCACTGGAATGAGGTAGGCGGAGAGGCAATCGACATTAAGCCCTGGCAGCGGCCAGAAAACTCTGGCAGCCAAACGGCGATGCTGGCGAAGGTAATGAAAGAAACAAAGCTGATGCCAGCGCAAACAACATCAGTGGCAACCGCGATGGGGGAAATGGTGGATATCGTGGCTGAGTATCGCAATACGCACAACGCCATTGGCTATACCTTTCGTTATTACGCTACGCAGATGCACAGCAATAAAGAGATTAAATTACTGGCGATAAACGATGTTGCGCCGACGGTTGAAAATATTCGTAACGGCAGTTACCCGTACACGGTTGATGTTTATATGGTTACCCGTGAACACCCCACAGCGGAAACACAAAATCTGGTGGACTGGTTTCTAAGCCCGCAGGGACAACAGTTGGTGCAGGATGTGGGATATGTGCCGCTGTATCCGGCCGCGAAATAAAGGGACTAAATGGAAGATGTTAAATTATATGTGGAACGGGTAGGCGTAGACCCGGCCAGCGGCGCTGATATTCGTATTGCACGGCGTGAATCCACTTCGTGGCATAAAGATATTGTTGCTGAGCTGATTAATCAGGTTCTCCGGTGTGGCGCGGCATTAATCATCGTCGCTGTGCTGACCGCCTGCGATGATCGCCAGGTAAGCTATTTTCCTGATTATGCCGCCATACCGGAGCAATCCGGTATCTGGACCTGGCTACCTGTGTTCTTTCCATCGTCCGCCAGTGAAATAGAGATGACGTTTAACCTGGACAGCAATCTTTTTTATGCTGACTTTAGCGTGGCCGACGGTGATAAACGCGCGCATTTTGAAAGCGTGCTGGGGGAGGAGAGCGTGGTTCATTATGCCAACTTTTCTCATAAAAGCTGGTGTAAAACGGGGAAAACTCTCTGGAATAGCGAAGCGCGGGCAAAACCCTTTTTTATTACCAAAATAAGTGTCGATCGCTACCGTATCACTAATCATATGCCCGGCTGTACAAAACCCGGCGAGTGAATGCGGTATGTGGCGAAAAGGGCGGTATAAACCGCCCCGGATTTTATTACGACGCCAGTGAAAGTTGGTGTTTCTCAACATACGTCGCCAGCCACTGAGTGATGCGGGACTGCTGTTCGGCGGTCAGCCACATGCCTTCTTTGGTGCGACGCCAGATAGCGTCTTCAGTACGGCGCACCCATTCGTGATCCACCAGGTACTTGAGTTCCGCTTCGTAAAACTCATGACCGAAATCTTCGCCTAAATCAAGCAGTGACGTAGCTTCGCCGAGAATCCACTCCGTGTTGCTACCGTAAGTGCGCGAATAGTGGCGCGCCAGCGATTCCGTCAGGAACGGATAACGACGACGCAGCTTCGCCGCGTAATCTTCGCGGCTGCCGTCGATGTCGCCGCCGGGCAGTACGCACGTTTTGGTCCATGCCGGCCCGATGCCTGGATAATAAGACGCCAGTTTTTCCATCGCGTGTTCGGCCAGCTTACGGTAGGTCGTGAGCTTACCGCCAAACACGGAAAGCAGCGGCGCTTTGCCGTTTTCATCATGGATATCCAGGGTATAATCGCGAGTGATCGCCTGTGGTGAGTCGGACTCATCATCGCACAGCGGACGGACGCCGGAATACGTCCAGACGATGTCATCGCGCCCCAGTTGTTTCTGGAAGTGCGCGTTATAGACCTTCAACAGGTAATTAATTTCGCTCTCTTCAATTTTTACCGCTTTCGGATCGCCTTTATATTCGACATCGGTTGTGCCAATGATCGAAAACTCTTCCATCCACGGAATGACAAAGACGATACGCTTATCTTCGTTTTGCAGAATATACGCCTGCTTCTGATTATGGACGCGCGGCACGACGATATGGCTGCCTTTGATCAGGCGGATGCCATACGGTGACGGCAGATGCATCCCTTCGTCGAAGAACTGTTTGACCCACGGTCCGGTGGCGTTAACCAGTCCGCGCGCCTGCCAGACATATTTTTTACCGGTGTCGATATCTTCCGCTTCGACAATCCACAGGCCATTTTCCCGACGAGCGGCGGTTGCGCGAGTACGGGTAAGGACTTCGCCGCCTTTACGCACCACCATCTGTGCGTTAGCCAGCACCAGACGCGCATCGTCTACCCAGCAGTCGGAGTATTCGAATCCGCGCACGATTTCAGGTTTGAGTACCGAATCTGCGCCAAACCGCACACCGGTGGAACCGGGTAAACTGGTACGTTTTCCGAGGTGATCGTACATAAACAGACCGATACGGATCATCCAGGCCGGACGTAAATGCGGGCGGTGCGGCAGACGAAAACGCATCGGGAAGGCGATGTGCGGCGCCATTTTCAACAGCACTTCACGTTCTGCCAGCGCTTCGCTGACCAGACGGAACTCATAGTGCTCAAGGTAGCGTAAGCCGCCGTGGATAAGTTTCGAACTGGCGGAAGAGGTCGCGCAGGCCAAATCCTGCGCTTCCAGCATGAGTACGGACAAACCGCGTCCGGCGGCATCAGCCGCGATGCCTGCACCGTTAATGCCCCCGCCTATCACGATCAGATCTTTGGTTTCCATGCTGCCCTCTTGCACTTTCGTTAAAGTTCAAAAATGTTCGTTATCGAACATAATAGCAAAGAAACGCGCTATTGGTAACATCGAAAAAACATTTTAGAGTGATATGTATAACATTATGGCGTTAAGCTACTCCGTCAACGTACACTGGGCGATAAAATGCCTTAATTGGCTTCACCGGCAATAATGAAAGAGCGATACATGGAACAATTTGAATGTATCACTGTAGAAGAGGCGTATCAGAAACTGCACCAGGGCGCGGCGGTGCTGGTCGATATTCGCGATCCGCAAAGTTATGCCATGGGTCATGCGCCGCAGGCGTTTCACTTGACTAACGATACGCTGGGCGCGTTTATGCGTGAGCATGGTTTCGATACCGCGGTGATGGTAATGTGCTATCACGGCAACAGTAGTAAAGGCGCCGCGCAGTATCTGCTCCAGCAAGGCTATGATGCGGTTTACAGCATTGACGGCGGGTTTGAGGCCTGGCATCGCCGTTTCCCTGCCGATGTCGCGAATGGCGCGTAATCCCATAAAGATGCAGCCTCCGACGAGAAGGGTATATATACTGTCTTCTTTTGTATGGACTAAGCGACAGCAATAATGTTGATGATTACTTCCTTTGCGAATCCTCGCGTGGCGCAGGCATTTGTTGATTACATGGCCACCCAGGGCGTCATTCTTACTATTCAGCAACATAATCAAAGCGATATCTGGTTGGCGGATGAATCGCAGGCCGAACGTGTGCGGGTCGAGCTGGCGCGGTTTATAGAAAATCCCGGCGATCCGCGTTATCTGGCGGCTAGCTGGCAGTCCGGGCAGACTAACAGCGGGCTACGCTACCGCCGTTTTCCCTTTCTCGCCACGCTGCGTGAACGAGCCGGCCCTGTTACCTGGATCGTGATGCTCGCCTGCGTGCTGGTCTATATCGCGATGAGTCTCATCGGCGATCAGACGGTGATGGTGTGGCTGGCGTGGCCGTTCGATCCGGTTTTAAAATTTGAATTCTGGCGCTACTTCACCCATATCTTTATGCACTTCTCATTGATGCATATTCTTTTTAACCTGCTGTGGTGGTGGTATCTCGGCGGGGCGGTAGAGAAGCGCCTGGGCAGCGGTAAATTAATCGTCATTACGGTGATAAGCGCGCTGCTAAGCGGCTATGTACAGCAGAAATTTAGCGGCCCGTGGTTTGGCGGGCTGTCTGGCGTCGTCTATGCGCTGATGGGTTACGTGTGGCTGCGTGGAGAGCGCGATCCGCAAAGCGGAATTTACCTCCAGCGCGGCTTAATTATTTTTGCATTATTGTGGATAGTCGCTGGTTGGTTTGACTGGTTTGGCATGTCTATGGCGAACGGCGCGCACATCGCCGGGCTTATCGTCGGTTTAGCGATGGCCTTTGTTGATACGCTGAATGCGCGAAAACGAACGTGAGGCGTATCCGGCCTGTGGTCGAGATATTTTTCCAGGCCGGGTAGGGCGAATGCCGCTATCCGGCGCAAGGTTGGTTACTTTCAGAGATTATTCATGAAACAAACACAACGGCATGACGCGATCATTGAACTGGTGAAAAAACAGGGGTACGTCAGTACGGAAGAGCTGGTGGAGCATTTTTCTGTCAGCCCGCAAACCATTCGTCGGGATCTTAACGATCTGGCGGAACAGAATATGATTTTGCGCCACCACGGCGGCGCGGCGTTGCCCTCCAGCTCGGTGAATACGCCGTGGCACGATCGTAAGGCGACGCAAACGGAAGAAAAAGAGCGCATCGCTCGCAAAGTCGCGGCCCAGATCCCCAATGGTTCAACGCTGTTTATTGATATCGGCACGACGCCGGAAGCCGTAGCGCACGCTCTGTTAGGGCACAGTAATTTGCGGATCGTGACCAACAATTTGAACGTAGCGAACACGCTAATGGCGAAAGAGGATTTTCGTATTATCCTCGCCGGCGGTGAACTCCGTAGCCGCGACGGCGGCATTATTGGCGAAGCGACGCAGGACTTTATCGCCCAGTTCCGCCTCGATTTCGGCATTCTCGGTATTAGCGGTATTGATAGCGATGGTTCGTTGCTGGAATTTGACTACCATGAGGTACGCACTAAGCGCGCGATTATCGAAAATTCGCGCCACGTGATGCTGGTGGTGGATCACTCTAAATTTGGCCGTAACGCGATGGTAAACATGGGCAGCATTAGTATGGTCGATGCGGTCTACACCGATACCCTACCACCGCCGGGCGTGATGCAGGTGATTGCTGACCATCATATTCAATTGGAGCTGTGCTAACGAGCCAGCCTTATCTGGCCTACACTCTGCGCGCGATGGTAGGCCTGATAAGCGAAGCGTTATCAGGCACACGTTAAACCCCATACCCCATCATCTTCAGCAACTGCTGCGCGTGCTGTACCGCGTCCTGACGGTGCGCGACGCCGAGTTTCTGGTAGAGGTTGCGGATATGCGTCTTAATGGTGGTCGCGGCCACCGCCAGTTCGCCGGCAATCTGTTCGTTGCTGTAACCGGAATAGATAAGCCCTAACACCTGCCATTCACGCTGGGTGAGCGGGCTGGTGCGAATAAGCTCCGGGACATCCGGATGGTTAAGCAGGCGCTCGACGAAGCCTTCGTCAAAATGGGCGAATTTATGCCGGTGATGTTGGTTAATCTCTCGTAGGATGCGCTGCGCGCGATGCTGCTCCATCTCCGGCAGCGTATTGAGCTGGATAAGCTGACGCAATTGTTGCGCCATGGCTTCGCCTTCAATCACAAAATGGCTGATAAATCCGGTCCGGTTGGCGAGCTGTAAGGCATCAAGCAATACGCGCTGGGCATCGTTTTTCCGCCCGGATTGCCAGTAAAGCTGATTGAGTAACAGCAGATTGCGGTTTAAATCGCTCATTAAGCGCAGGCTACGGGCATTCTCATTTAACTCTTCCAGCACGATTTCCGCAGGCTCGAATTCGCCCAGCAGGATTTGCGCGCGGGCGATATTCCGCCATTGCCCTTGCAGAAAATGGTTATTGGCAAACGCCGGTTTGGGCGTATGACGTAACCAGTTGGCGGCGGATTTTTTGTCGCCGGTTAACTGCCAGTAAATGACACGCACCTTATCGGCGTTAGAGATCCAGTCGCAGTGATAACGACCATTGCCTAATAAATTTTCCAGTCGGTTAAGCTGACTACGGGCATTATCCAGATCGCCGCGCGCCAGCGAGCACTGCACCAGTAACGTCAGGCACTGCAACTGTTGTTGCGGCTGGAAGGTGGACAGCACAGCGATACCGCTGCGCGCCGAGGCCTCCGCTTCGTCAAGGCGCGCCCACGCCCACAGCAATTGCGCGCGGATACGTACCAGAAACTCATGCATCGGCAGTTGTTCCAGATGTTGCTCTTTGATCAACTGGAAGGCTCTCTCCTGCGTTTCCCATGCGGCCTGCAGGAATCCCTGGGCGAACTGAATTTCGCTTTGTTGAATTAAGCTCCACAGCGCGTAATGCCAGACGTCATGATGGCGCGCCATTTGTTCGGTTTGCTGCATCAGCGATAAAGACTGGCTGAGATCGCCTTTACAGTGCAGCACTTCGCCGTGAACGGAGGTCGCGACAATACGGCTATAAAACCAGGCGAGAGGAAGCTCATCCAGCGCCAGTTTCGCCAGCCGCTCTGCCTCTTCCGGATTGCCGTCGTTGATGGCGACCTGGGCGCGCAGCGCGTTAAATTCAGCATGTAGCGTGCCGTCCATGACCCCTTTGATCTCTTGCTCGGCGCGCGCCAGCAGCGTATTCACTTCGCTGTAGCGGTGTTGGCTTTGCATCAGCCAGGCCTGTAACAACACCAGCCGCGGATTTTCCAGCAGGCTTTCCCACGGCAGCGCTTTTAATGACTCTTCCAGCAGCGCCAGTTCACTGTGATTAAACAGCCCCCACGCATGGTTAAGCAGGATATCGCGCAGCATTTGCGCGTCACCCGCCGCCAGCGCATGATGTATAGCTTCGCTGGGAAAACCCTGTTCCATCCAGCTTTCCGCGGCCGCACGGTGGATCTCCGGCAGTTCCGCCGCCAGTTCCCACTGGCAACGCTGGCGCAGAAAGCTACCAAACAACGGGTGATAGCTAAACCATTCGCCCGTGTCGTCCATGCGTTGCAGGAATAACCCCTGGCGCTCAATCTCCTCCAGCCGCATCTGGCCGTTTTCTTCGCCGGTCACGCGCACGATCAACGCGTCATTCATTGAGCGTAAGATCGCGCTTTTAAGTAAAAAATGTCGGGTGCTGACATCCACGTTATCCAGTACTTCGTCCACCAGATAATCAGAAAGGTGGCTGGCATTAATCCCGGCAAGACGGCGGGCGGAGTGATGCGCAGAGGTATGGTTCTGGCGCGCGGAGAGGGCGATCAACTGTAGCGCAGTGGCCCAACCGGCCACATCATCGCACATGCGGCTGCTCTCAGCGGCTTCAATGGGCGACGAAAGACGACGGTCAAAAAATTGCTTTGCTTCCTGATGGTTAAAAGCCAACTGCTGGCTGCCGATTTCCAACAGCTGATCGCGCACGCGCAGGTTAGCGATGCCCAGTTGCGGCAAATTACGCGATAACACCACCAGGGTGAAATTTTCCGGCTGATGCCGTAAGAAAAAGCGCATCGCGTCGTGAATCACCGGATTGGTAATCAAATGGTAGTCGTCAATCACCAGATAAAGCGGGCGATGCCACTGCGCCAGTTCAATAAAGAGCTGTGCGAAGAGAGACGTCAGGCTGGCGTACTGACGTTTTTGCGCCATCGCTTCGCTGGTAGAGCAGTGTCCGCCGGTGGCCTGTTGGATAGCGGCGATTAAGTAACTGGCGAATCGCTCTTGCTGGTTATCGCCTTCGTCGAGAGAGTACCAGCCTAATTCATTTTTGCCCGCCGCCCACTGTGAGACAAGCGTGGTTTTCCCATAGCCAGCAGGACTGGTTACCAGGGCGAGCCTGAAATTGTTCGCGCCGGAAAGTTTAGCCAACAGCCGCTCACGAACCACGGTATGGTCGAGACGAACCGGACGACTTAATTTAGACGGAATCAACATAGCAATCACTTCACTGTGGGAAATGGGGGAACTGCGATTTTTTTTGCGCTTCGTAATTAATAGATATAAGGTCGGCCAGAAAGCATTTTAATGCAAGCTAAGCAGACTTTTTATGTGTCTGAATTTGCACTCTGTCACAATTCTAAATAACGGTATTAAAAAAGTATTCGGCGCGGTTGAAACGAGCGTCAGAGCTGGGCTGAGGTCATATTTCCGTTATTGTAAATAATGTCCTGGACAGGATGCGGATTTAACACAATGGCGATACCAGGCGTTTAATTAATTATGTTTAGTGAGTGAATCTCCCGCCGCTGAATATTTCAGGTAAGAAACTATTTCGGCGTCCATATAATCTTTCGAAAATACCCCTTCGCGATTTACTGTTATTTCTGTTTATTCATTTGATTATGCGTAACACTGGGTGTCGTTGACAGGAATCGGCGCGTTTATACAGGGGTAAGTGGCGGCGATCACACTTTTATGCTCATCCCCGCTCCTCCTCCCTCCCTAATCATTGCCGGGAGGAGGAAGGTCAACATCGAGCCTGGCAAACTAGCGATAACGTTGTTTTATTACCCGAGGACGGATTTCCTATGTCACAGCCAACCTTCAATAAAGATCAATTCCAGGCTGCCCTGACGCGTCAGTGGCAGCGTTTCGGTTTACTGTCGGCGTCCGACATGACGCCTCGTCAGTGGTGGCAGGCCGTTAGCGGCGCACTGGCGGAATTACTGAGCGCGCAACCGGTAGTGCAGCCGACGAAAGGCCAGCGTCATGTGAACTACATTTCGATGGAATTTTTGATTGGCCGCCTGACGGGAAATAACCTGTTAAATCTGGGGTGGTACCAGGACGTTAGCGATGTGCTGAAAGCGCACGATATTAATCTGACCGATCTGCTGGAAGAGGAAGTCGATCCGGCGCTCGGCAACGGTGGTCTGGGACGTCTGGCCGCCTGCTTCCTCGATTCGATGGCCACCGTCGGGCAGTCCGCTACGGGCTATGGTCTGAACTACCAGTATGGGCTGTTCCGTCAGTCATTTGTTGAGGGCAAGCAGGTGGAAGCGCCGGATGACTGGCATCGCGGCAGCTATCCGTGGTTCCGCCACAACGAGGCGCTGGACGTCCAGGTTGGGATCGGCGGTAAAGTCACCAAAGAAGGGCGCTGGGAACCCGGTTTTGTGATTACAGGCCAGGCCTGGGATCTGCCGGTGTTAGGCTATCGTAACGGTGTCGCTCAACCGCTGCGTTTGTGGCAGGCGACCCACGCGCATCCGTTTGATCTGACCAAATTCAACGACGGCGCTTTCCTGCGGGCGGAACAGCAGGGTATCGATGCGGAAAAACTGACGAAGGTGCTTTATCCCAACGATAACCACACGGCTGGCAAAAAACTGCGTCTGATGCAGCAATACTTCCAGTGCGCCTGCTCGGTAGCGGATATTTTGCGTCGCCATCATCTGGCCGGACGCAAACTGCATGAGCTGGCGGATTACGAGGTCATTCAGTTGAACGATACTCACCCGACCATCGCCATTCCGGAACTGCTGCGCGTGCTGATTGACGAGCACCAGCTGAGCTGGGATGACGCCTGGGCTATCACCAGCAAAACCTTCGCCTACACCAACCATACCCTGATGCCGGAAGCGCTGGAGTGCTGGGACGAGAGGTTAATCAAAGCGCTGTTGCCGCGTCATATGCAGATTATCAAGCAGATTAACGATCGCTTTAAGACGCTGGTCGATAACACCTGGCCTGGCGATAAGCAGGTATGGGCAAAACTGGCGGTGGTGCATGACCGTCAGGTACGCATGGCCAATATGTGCGTGGTCAGCGGCTTTGCGGTCAACGGTGTGGCGGCGCTGCACTCCGATCTGGTGGTGAAAGATCTGTTCCCGGAATATCACCAGCTTTGGCCGAACAAATTCCACAATGTCACCAACGGCATTACGCCGCGTCGCTGGATCAAACAGTGCAATCCGCAGCTTGCGGCGTTGCTGGATAAAACGCTGAAAAAAGAGTGGGCTAACGATCTCGACCAGTTGATCAATCTGGAAAAATACGCCGACGACGCCACATTCCGTCAGCAATATCGCGACATCAAACGGGCGAACAAACAACGGCTGGTGAAATTCATCCAGGCCCGTACCGGGATTGAGATTTCGAGTCATGCGATTTTTGATATTCAGATCAAACGCCTGCACGAGTACAAGCGTCAGCACCTGAACCTGTTGCATATTCTGGCGCTGTACAAAGAGATTCGCGAAAACCCGCAGGCTGACCGCGTACCGCGCGTATTCTTGTTTGGCGCGAAGGCGGCGCCGGGCTATTACCTGGCGAAGAACATCATTTTTGCTATCAATAAGGTTGCGGAAGCCATTAATAACGACCCGGCGGTGGGTGATAAGCTGAAGGTGGTTTTCCTGCCGGATTACTGCGTCTCGGCGGCGGAAATGCTCATTCCGGCGGCGGATATTTCCGAGCAAATTTCTACTGCCGGGAAAGAGGCGTCCGGCACCGGCAACATGAAACTGGCGCTGAACGGGGCGTTGACAGTGGGAACGCTGGACGGGGCTAACGTTGAAATCGCTGAAAAGGTGGGTGAAGAGAATATCTTTATCTTTGGCCATACTGTGGAAGAGGTCAAGGCGCTCAAAGCCAAAGGCTACGATCCGGTGAAATGGCGTAAAAAAGACAAAGTGCTGGATGCGGTGCTAAAAGAGCTGGAAAGCGGTCAATACAGCGATGGCGATAAACATGCCTTTGACCAGATGCTGCATAGCCTCGGCAAACAGGGGGGCGATCCGTACCTGGTCATGGCGGACTTCGCCGCTTATGTCGAGGCGCAAAAGCAGGTGGATGCGCTGTATCGCGACCAGGAAGCGTGGACGCGCGCCGTGATCCTCAATACCGCGCGCTGCGGTATGTTCAGTTCCGATCGCTCTATTCGCGATTATCAGGCCCGTATCTGGCAGGCAAAACGCTAAGGGAGCGCGATGGAAAATAAACGTCTCGATAGTGCCGCGCTGGCGGCGGGGATCAGCCCCAGTTACATCAATGCTCATGGCAAACCGCAGTCTATTGGCGCTGAAACCAAGAGACGTTTGCTGGCGGCGATGCACGGCACGACAACAGGACCACAGGCGGTCGTGCCGAATGTGAAGGTTTATACCGCGGGTAAAAAAATGGCGTTGCCGGTAGAGGGGCGCGGTGAGTTTGCCTGGCTGCTGACTACGGAAGAGGGCGAGCATTACAAAGGGCGCGTGACGGGCGGTAAAAAACTTAACCTGCCGGCTACGTTGCCGGAGGGCTACCACACCCTGACGTTGACCCAGGATGAACAGCGTACGCACTGCCGGATTATCGTCGCCCCGCCGCGATGCTATGAGCCGCAGGCGCTGCTGGAAGGGAAAAAACTGTGGGGGGCCTGCGTCCAGCTTTATACTCTGCGTTCAGAAAAAAACTGGGGTATTGGCGATTTCGGCGATTTGAAGTCGATGCTGGTCGACGTGGCGACACGCGGCGGCGCGTTTATCGGCCTGAACCCGATCCACGCGCTTTATCCGGCGAATCCGGAGAGCGCCAGTCCCTACAGCCCCTCGTCTCGTCGCTGGCTGAACGTGATATATATCGACGTCAACGCCGTCGAAGATTTCCGCCTGAGCGAAGAGGCGCAGGCATGGTGGCAAATGCCCGCCACACAGCAAAAGCTGCGACAGGCACGCGATGCGCAATGGGTGGATTACGCTACCGTTACCGCGCTGAAAATCACGGCGCTGCGGATGGCGTGGACGCGGTTTGCCGCTCGCGACGATGCGCAAATGGCGGAGTTTCGTCACTTTATCGCCCGCGAAGGCGAGAGCCTTTACTGGCAGGCGGCATTTGACGCGCTGCATGCGTATCAGGTGAAAGAGGATGAGCAGCGCTGGGGCTGGCCAGCCTGGCCGGAGGCTTACCAGTCGGTAGAGTCTCCCGCGGTAAAACAATTCTGTGAAGCGCACCGCGAAGAGGTGGAGTTTTACCTCTGGCTTCAGTGGCTGGCCTGGCGCCAATTCGCCGCCTGCTGGGATACCTGCCAGAGTTTTAAACTACCGATTGGTCTGTACCGCGATCTGGCGGTTGGCGTAGCGGAAGGCGGCGCGGAAACCTGGTGCGACCGGGAGTTGTACTGCCTGAAAGCATCTGTCGGCGCGCCGCCGGATATCCTCGGCCCGCTCGGTCAGAACTGGGGGCTGCCGCCAATGGACCCGCATATCATTGTCGCCCGGGCGTATGAGCCCTTTATCGACCTGCTGCGCGCCAATATGCAAAACTGCGGCGCGTTGCGCATTGACCATGTCATGTCGTTGCTGCGTCTGTGGTGGATACCGTATGGCGAAACAGCGGATCAGGGGGCTTACGTCCATTATCCGGTAGATGATTTGCTTTCTATTCTGGCGCTGGAGAGTCAACGTCACCGTTGTATGGTGATAGGCGAAGATCTGGGGACGGTGCCAGTTGAGATTGTCGGCAAGCTGCGCGATAGCGGGGTCTATTCTTATAAAGTGCTGTGGTTTGAAAATGACCTTGAGAAAAACTTCCGCGCGCCAGGCGCGTATCCGCAACAATCGATGGCTGTCGCCTCGACGCACGATCTCCCCACGCTGCGCGGCTATTGGGAATGCGGTGACCTGACGTTGGGTAAAGCTCTGGGGCTTTATCCGGATGAAGTGATTCTGCGCGGGCTGTATGAGGATCGCGAGCGGGCGAAACAGGGGCTATTGGACGCGCTGCATAAATATGGCTGTCTACCAAAACGCGCCGGGCATAAGGCATCGTTAATGTCGATGACGCCAACGCTAAATCGCGGGCTTCAGCGCTACATCGCCGACAGTAACAGCGGTCTGTTGGGGCTTCAGCCGGAGGACTGGCTGGATATGGCCGATCCGGTTAACGTACCGGGCACCAGCGATCAGTATAAAAACTGGCGGCGGAAATTGTCTGCATCTCTTGAGGCCATGTTTGCCGATGAGGGCGTAAACAAGCTGATTAAGGATTTGGATAAGCGCCGAAAAGCGGCCGCGAAGAAGAAGTAATAAAGCCGGGGATTTCCCCGGCTTTATGATGGTGAGAGCACGTAGGTCTGATAAGCGCAGCGCCATCAGGCAATCCTGGCGCACATTGCTACCTTATCCGGCCTACAAGCCGTCTCGCTTAAACCACCATACCCAGTAGCAGACAGCCGATCAGGCCGCAGACGGAGATGATCGTTTCCAGCATCGACCAGGATTTAATGGTCTCGCCGATAGTCAAATTGAAATACTCTTTGAACAGCCAGAAGCCCGGGTCGTTGACGTGAGAGAAAATCACGCTCCCGGAACCGACTGCGATAACCATCAGTTCAGGGCTAACGCCGGTAGTGGCGATCAGCGGCGCCGCAATGCCGCCTGCGGTAATCGCCGCGACAGTCGCGGAGCCCAGCGCGATACGCAGCACCGCCGCGATAGACCACGCCATCAACAGCGGAGAGACATTGGTTTCATGCATCATTGAAGCGATGTATTTATCCACGCCGCTATCGACCAGCACCTGCTTGAATGCGCCGCCGCCGCCGATGATCAGCAGCATCATGGCGATAATTTTGATGGAAGAGACCAGCGTATCGTTAATCTGATCCATGGAACGCCCGCGGTTCAGGCCAAAGGTGAACATCGCAATCAGTACGGCAATCAACGTAGCCATTACCGGGTCGCCCAGGAACTCGGCAACAGGCAGGAAAGCGTGGCCTTTTGGCAGAATCATCTCGGCAACCGCACGCATCGCCATCAGAATAACCGGAACCAGCGACGTCCAGACGCTGACGCCAAAGCCCGGCATCTCTTCTTCCGTAAAAGTTTTCGCGCTGTACAGGCCTTCCGGGATCGGCTTATCGATGCCTTTCAGGAAACGGGCGTAAACCGGTCCGGCAAGGATCACGGTCGGGATCGCCAGAATCGTACCAAACAGCAGCGTCTTACCCATATCGGCATGGAAAATCGTGGCGATTGCGGTTGGACCCGGGTGCGGCGGCAGGAAACCATGTGTGACGGAGAGCGCCGCGGCCATCGGCACGCCGACGTACAGTAACGGGATATTCGCCGCTGCGGCAATGGTGAATACCAGCGGCAGCATCAGAACGAAGCCCACTTCATAGAACAGAGCGAAGCCGACGGTAAAGCCGGTTAACACTACGGCCCACTGAATATACTTTTTACCAAATTTCGCGATCAGGGTAGTGGCGATACGTTGAGCGCCGCCGCAGTCGGCAAGCATTTTGCCCAGCATGGCGCCGAACCCCATAATCAGGGCCAGACTGCCAAGCGTACCACCGACACCGGCTTTGATGGAGCCGATGACTTTATCCAGAGGCATTCCCTGCATCAACCCGACAGCGAGCGCTACCAGGACAAGGGCGATAAATCCGTTCATTTTGAAGCGGATCATCAGAAGAAGTAACAAGATAACACCGATAGCAACGATGACTAATGGCATGATTTACCTGGCCTTTACTTTGTTATGGGTAACGTCATTGTTTCGACGACAAATTCCTGTTGTTCCCGACGGGAACAGAGTCGCAATAGCACCAATACTGATTACCGTTGAAACGAATGAGCGTAGTCAGATGTTATATGGATGTTAGGTGCCCATAAGAATGATACGGGTAACATATGGGTGTTGAAAATGACCCTGGCAGGCAAAATTTAAATTATGAGACACAGGTCATGTTATCGGCGAAAGAAGAAGGGCCATTGTTATGAGATGTGGTTGATAGCGCCGGATGGCGGCGTAGACGCCTTATTCGGCCTACGGTGGGGCAGACAAGGCCCGACAGGCGCAAGCGCCATCGGGCATGGATGCGGGGAAAATCTTAGTAGTAGGAGTGCTCGCCGCGCTGGTGTTCGGTCAGATCGCGAACCCCTTTCAGTTCCGGGAATTCATTCAGCAACTGTTTCTCGATCCCTTCTTTCAGCGTGACGTCAACCATCGAGCAACCGTTACAACCGCCGCCAAACTGCAGAATTGCATAGCCTTCATCGGTAATTTCCATCAGCGAGACGCGACCGCCGTGGCCCGCCAACTGCGGGTTAATCTGCGATTGCAGAGCATATTCCACGCGCTCCATCAGCGGCGCGTCATCGGCCACTTTGCGCATCTTCGCGTTTGGCGCTTTCAATGTGAGTTGAGAACCTAGCTGGTCGGTCACGAAATCAATTTCCGCGTCTTCCAGATAGGGCGCGCTCAGCTCGTCGACATAAGCGGTCAACAGGTCAAATTTTAGTGCAGTATCGGTGGCTTCTACGGCGTCGGGCGGACAATAAGAAACGCCGCACTCTGCGTTAGGAGTGCCGGGATTAATGACAAATACGCGGATTTGCGTCCCTTCTTCCTGATTTGCCAGCAGTTTGGCAAAGTGCGCTTGTGCAGCATCGGAAATACGGATCATAGTAATGGCCTAATAGTTGACTATTTTAGTTGGTTATAATACGCCCATCATCGAGGCTCTACAAGGTTCGACACAGGCACCATACCTGGACAGTCGCTGCGCCGTTGCGCAAAAGCAGTTGCGCGATTTCCGCGACGGTACTTCCGGTAGTGACGACATCATCCACAATAACCATATGGAGACCCTGTACCGGCAATTCAAGGCGAAACGCGTTTTTCAAATTGCGCTTACGTAACCTGGCGCTGAGATGATGTTGTGTTGCGGTCGCCCGTACCCGCGTGATGGTCTGGCTGTCCCACGCGCAGCCCAGCCAGTGCGCTAACGGTTGGCATAACAGATCGCTTTGGTTAAATCCCCGCCGCCAGTGTCGGCGCGACCAGAGCGGAACGCTGACGATTCTGTCGGGAAGCTGCAAGCCAGTGCTGCGGCGCGCCATGAGGACTTCCTGCAACAGTAGACGCGCCAGAGCGGCGGCAATTTCGCTACGGCGGGTAAATTTAAGCTGATGCACCAGTAAACTCAAGGGCGGCGTATAGTCACTGACGCTCACCAGACGCTGCCAGGGCGGCGGTTTTTGCAGGCAGCGACCGCAGGGAAGCGAAGGATGCCCGGCAGGTAATCCGCATTGCGGACACAGGCTGACGCGCTGACGAACGGCGCGCGCGCATACGGAACAAATCCCCCAGTGGCTTAACGCCAGCGGCATTCGGCATAGCCAGCATAATCCCGGTACTGTTAGCATAGGTGCATCCTTGTTAGACAAAAGAGAACAGTAACTGATGAATGACATCTGGTGGCAGACCTACGGCGAGGGAAATTGTCATCTTGTGCTGCTGCACGGATGGGGATTGAACGCGGAGGTATGGCATTGCATTCGCGAGGAACTCGGCTCGCATTTTACGCTGCATCTGGTCGACTTGCCGGGCTATGGTCGCAGCTCGGGGTTTGGCGCCATGACGCTTGAAGAGATGACGGCGCAGGTAGCGAAAAACGCGCCGGACCAGGCTATCTGGCTTGGCTGGAGCCTGGGCGGCCTGGTGGCGAGTCAGATGGCGCTCACCCACCCTGAACGCGTTCAGGCGCTGGTGACAGTCGCCTCTTCGCCATGCTTTAGCGCGCGTGAGGGGTGGCCGGGAATAAAACCAGAAATCCTCGGCGGATTCCAGCAGCAGCTTAGCGACGATTTTCAGCGCACGGTGGAGCGTTTTCTGGCGCTGCAAACGTTAGGGACGGAGACGGCGCGTCAGGATGCCCGCACCTTAAAAAGCGTGGTGCTGGCGCAGCCTATGCCGGATGTAGAGGTGCTCAATGGCGGACTGGAAATCTTAAAAACGGTCGATCTACGAGAAGCGCTTAAAAATGTGAACATGCCGTTTTTGCGTTTGTATGGTTATCTGGACGGTCTGGTGCCGCGTAAAATCGTGCCTTTGCTCGATACGTTATGGCCGCACAGTACATCACAGATAATGGCGAAGGCGGCCCATGCGCCGTTTATCTCGCATCCGGCGGCGTTTTGCCAGGCGCTGAAGACGCTAAAATCATCGCTGTAACCAGGGCGTTGCCGGGCCCGGACCATTCTGCAAGATTAATGACTTTCAGACGCCAGATCGGCAGGCGCCAGCCCGGTAACCCTAAGCACGGTATCGCGATCGAAACCATCGTTTAGCATGGAGCGGGCAATGCGCAATGCGGCGAGCCGTTGACCTTCCTGCTTGCCTTGCTGTAACCCGTTACGATGTCCTTCCTGACGTAATCTGTCTGCGATAGTCATGATCTTCTCCTTATGCTGTGGGATACGCATAGCCACCTGGCGGATAAACGTATTGAAGCGCGCGGCGTCGCCAGTGTGCATCATGTAATTAAACAAACTTTGAAGCTGGGTGTCATTAGCGTATCCCTTAACCAGCAGGGCGACCAGCTGTTCGACAAGCCCCATCAGATCGCGCTGGCGGATGTGTTTTTGTATGAGTTCCAGCAGCGCGACCCGTCGGTGCCGCATAATCTCGTCGTCCGGCACGACCGTAATATCGACCAGAGGAAAGGCGGTGGCGTATAGCTTACGCGCCATCACCGGGTCGGCAAATTCATCCAGCCAGCATAATGAGAACGGATACGGGCTGCGGTTTCCGTGATAAAACAGCATTGGCACCACTAACGGCAACGTCTTATGCCCGGCCTCCAGGTGCCGTTGCATTGCAGCCATTGCGTAACGCATCAGCCGAAATGCCATATGCGCGTCCGGCGTACTCTGATGTTCAATAACCACGTAAATGTAACCTTCACCTTCACTTGTTTCCAGCGACCAAAGAATATCGGAATAATGGGGGCGTAAATCCTCTTCAATAAAGCTACCTGACTCCAGCCGTAACGTATTCAGATTACAGATTTGACGTAATGTCGACGGGAGATGGATTTCCAAAAAATCCCGTGCAGTATCGGGGTGGCATAAAAACTGTTTGAATACCGCGTCATGCGGCGTGGATGTTGTTGAGGTCGCCATATCGATCCGTCATCGGTGAAGTTCAATGGCGTGACACTACGCGCAGACCGGGCTGATTGCAGTAGAGGATTAGTGCGCTTGCGAGGCGCGTGGGGAGATAAATGCGCACGGCGGTAACGCTTTCATCTTTGTGGAAGGCATGACGCAAAATTGCCCGGCAGCGTGACGCGTACCAGGCAATATAACGCGGGATAAAGGCCGGATAAGACGCGTTACGTCGCTACCCGGCGAAGGTCAACGCAAGGCCCACCATTCGCGCAGGCAGGCTTTACCTTCCGGACAACTTTTACAGCTGCCTGAAAGGCAGCCGTCCGGTTCTTCCGGGATACGTACCGCTTTACCCATGCTCTCCAGTTGATTCAGCATGGCGTCGATCATGGGCTGCGGAGCGTGCAGCGTATGGCTGATTTGCGTTGCCTCCATGCGCCCCCGTAGCGCCAGTAGATCGCGAACCTGTATCAATGAAGCCATTTTTTACATCCCTTAGTGACAATTGCCCGCAGTGCCCGAACAACAGGATGTGACGCTTTTGCGGGTTGCCAGCAGTTCAATGTCTACACGGCTGCGGGCGCGGCGTAGCAGACTTAATACCACAACGTTAAAGACGATTACCGCCAGAATACAGATCAGGCTGTAAGTCGGGTGCTGACTGAAGCTGGTAACCTGGTAGAACAGCGTGGCGAGCGAATAGGCGATATTCAGCCCCCACAGGATGGAGAAGCTCATCCAGCCGCGGCTGGACTCGCGGGCGATAGCGCCCATTACCGAGATACACGGTACGTAAAGCAGGACGAAAATCAGGTAACTGTACGCCGCCGCGGCGCTGCCGAATTTTTGATCCATCACGCCCATCGCGCCGGTCGCCATTTCGCCGTCGCCTTTACTCGCTTCGATCGGGTTAGCCAGTACGCTCAGGCTAAAGGTGTCTTTCAGGCTTTGCCAGGTATCGTCAACCGCGCCCAGCAGTTCATCGCCGAGGTGAAAGTCAGCAGGATTAAACGCTTCGTCCTGAATATTTTCGGCGGTATAGAGTGTGTTCAGCGTACCGACGACAACTTCTTTCGCCATGGCGCCCGTAAACAGACCCACGGTTGCTTGCCAGTTATCCTCATGGACGCCGATCGGTTTAAAGACCGGCGTGATGACGCGGCTTACGGAGGCGAGGGCGGAGTCATTAATGTTATCGACGATTTTGCCGCTCAGCGAGAAACTGTTAAACGCGCTCAGGAAAATACTCACGATGATAATGACTTTACCGGCGCGTAGTACAAAACCTTTCAGGCGTTGCCAGGTCTGGATGATCAGGCTCTTGATATGCGGTACGTGGTAAACCGGCAGCTCCATCACAAACGGAGAGGCTTCGCCGCGCATAATGGTATGCTTCAGCATCAGGCCGGTTAATACCGCCATGACAATACCCAGCACGTACAGCGAGAAGACCGCCAGCGCGCCGTTTTGCCCGAAGAAGGCGGCGGCAAAGACGGCGAAAATCGCCAGGCGCGCGCCACAGGACATAAACGGCGCCATCATGATGGTCATCAGACGTTCGCGCGGAGCGTCAAGCGTGCGGGCGCCCATCACGGAAGGCACGTTACAGCCGAAGCCGACAATCAGCGGCACGAAGGATTTACCCGGTAGTCCCAGCGCCTGCATCAGGCGATCCATGACGAAGGCCGCGCGCGCCATATAACCGGAGTCTTCAAGGAAGGAGAGGAACAGGTACATCATCCCGATTTGCGGCACCAGCGGCAGGACGGTATTGATCCCGCCGCCAAGACCTTGCGCCAGGAAGATGGTTAACCAATCCGGGAAGTGCAACGTGTAGCCAATCCATTGAATGCCATGAATAAAGATGGCGACGGAACCGGCATCAAACAGGGGTTGCAACGCGCCGCCGATGTTAATGGCGAGTAGGAACATCAGGTACATCACGAACAAAAAAATCGGTAAGCCGAGGAAGCGGTTCAGGATAATTTTATCGACCGCCCTGGTGAAGCGGCTGGGTTCGGCTGTCAAGGTATTGCTGACCACGTCGCAAATAGCGGCGATACACTGGTAACGGGCGTCGGCGATATGCAGCGCCGGGTCGTCCATTTCGTCCTTCAGACGGGCAAGGGAGGTGTCCAGGTTTTGCGCCGCCTCGCCTGCGTAAGCCCGACTGTAGATATCGCCCTCCAGCATTTGCAGACCCAGCCAGCGGCGCTGTTGTAAAGGCATCTCCTGGGCCATCGCGTCGGCCAGGAAACCCGCTTCGCGCAGCAGCGGCTGGGCATAATGCACCAGTTCGACGTTGTCGTTAGCGTTGTGACGGTCAATGGCCAGTTTCAGCGCCTCGATACCGCGACCGCGAGTCGATACCAGCGGTACGACAGGGCAACCCAGACGCGTGGACAGAGCGTCGACATCAATACGAACCTGCTGTTTTTCAGCGATATCCAGCATATTGAGCGCGACAATACAGGGGATACCCAGCTCCAGCAGCTGCAGCGTCAAATAGAGGTTGCGCTCCAGATTGGAGGCGTCTACAACGTTTATCAACAGGTCGGCGTCGCCGCTCAGGATGTAGTGGCAGGCGATCTGTTCGTCGAGAGAGGTTTGTGACGAGATGGTCGTCAGAGAATAGGTGCCGGGTAAATCTACCAGCGTGACCTGGTGGTCAGTTGTCGAGAACTGGCCCTCTTTACGCTCGACGGTGACGCCCGCCCAGTTCCCCACGCGCTGACGCGCGCCGGTGAGTTGGTTAAATAAGGTGGTCTTGCCGGAATTAGGATTACCAATTAAACCAATGGTTAATTTTTTCATTTTTATAGACTCACTGTATTAACAGGAAACCGCTTCCACTTCTATTAACGCCAAATCCTTTTTACGTAAAACCAGACTCACGCGTCGTGTTTCGATATGGATCGGATCGCCTAAGGGCGCGACGCGGACGACATTAAATGAAGAGCCGGGCAACATGCCGAGCGAAAGCAGTTTTTGACGATACGCCGGGCTGATTTCACGCGCAAAGCCGGTGATTTTCCACGCAGTGTCAGGAGTGAATTGCATACGACCTACTTGTTTCTTACTAACTGGATGTATACCTCATGCGGCGCTCAGGGGGGCGGCAGGAGACCCGATGTTTAGCCAACGAAGGAAAGAGTAAATAATCAACAACACAATGATAATGAGAATGGTTTCTATCTTCAACGATTAAAATGTGACGGAATGTACAAATAAGCGATAATTTGCGCCGATGTTGATATGGCTCAACATTTATTTGTCTTTTTGCAAATACCCCTAATGTGCAAATATCCACCGTTTTTAATGTTTAATTAAGGTTTCATCTGTTAATAAAGTGATAATTAATAGTGCGGATAGCAGAAGAAAATTAATTAACAGGTTCTAATGGGTAAGATTTAATTGTTAATTAAAAAAGAAAGGGTTGGACGTATTGCAAAATCGCAGGCCGGATAAGAAGTAACCCGGCCTGCGTATTACCCGATTAGCGTTTTTTTCCCATTGCGGCTGCCAGCGCGTCCATCATGGCGCTGTTACCGGCTGGCTGAGCGTCACGACCGCGCGGTTTCGCCGCTTTAGATGCCGGGCGGTTGCCCTGCGCGCGATCGGCGGCGCCGCCGCGGCGAGCGGCGGTTTCGCCGGGCTGTTCGTCCAGACGCATCGTCAGCGCAATACGCTTACGTTGCAGATCCACTTCCAGCACTTTCACCTTCACAATATCGCCCGCTTTCACCACGGTGTGTGGATCTTCAACGAACTTATTCGAGAGCGAGGAGATATGCACCAGGCCATCCTGATGAACGCCGATATCGACAAACGCGCCGAAGTTAGTGACGTTAGTGACCGCCCCTTCCAGAATCATCCCCGGTAGCAGGTCGTTCATGGTTTCGACGCCATCGGCGAATTGCGCGGTTTTAAATTCAGGACGCGGGTCGCGGCCCGGTTTTTCCAGCTCTTTGATGATATCGCTCACGGTCGGCACGCCGAATTTATCGTCGGTAAAATCAGCGGCCTTGAGGTGGCGTAATTCGTTGCTGTTGCCCATCAGATCTTTTAGCGCTTGCTGCGTCGCCGCCAGAATGCGTTCGACAACCGGATAGGCTTCCGGGTGGACGGTGGACGCATCCAGTGGGTTATCGCCGTGGTTAATACGCAGGAAGCCCGCGCACTGCTCAAACGCTTTCGGCCCCAGACGGCTCACCTTCAACAGTTGCTGGCGGTTCTGAAACTGACCGTTCTCATCGCGCCAGGCGACGATGTTTTGCGCCATCATGCGCGTTAAGCCCGCGACGCGGGTCAGCAGCGGCACGGAGGCGGTATTCAAATCGACGCCGACGGCGTTTACGCAGTCTTCGACCACCGCATCCAGTTTACGGGCCAACTGGGTCTGGCTGACATCGTGTTGATATTGGCCGACGCCGATGGATTTCGGATCGATTTTCACCAGTTCCGCCAGCGGATCCTGCAGACGACGCGCGATAGAGACCGCGCCGCGCAGGGAGACGTCGAGATCCGGAAACTCCTGCGCCGCCAGCTCAGAAGCGGAATACACGGACGCCCCCGCTTCGCTGACGATCACTTTCTGCGCCGTCACGTTCGGGAACTGTTTCTGTACGTCGAGATAGAAGCGTTCGGTTTCACGCGAGGCCGTACCGTTGCCAATCGCGACCAGTTCGACATGGTATTTTTCGCACAGCGCGGCGATCACGGTAGCCGCTTTGGCCGCCTGACCGGTATGCGGATAAATGGTATCCGTCGCCACCAGCTTGCCGGTGCCGTCAACGACAGCGACTTTTACGCCGGTACGCAGGCCAGGATCAAGGCCCATCGTGGCGCGCAGGCCTGCGGGGGCTGCCATCAGCAGGTCGTGCAGGTTACGCGCAAACACGTTAATCGCTTCGTCTTCCGCACGTTCGCGCACGGTGCCCATCAGTTCGGTTTCGAGGTGCATTAAGACTTTGATACGCCACGTCCAGCTCACTACGCCTTTGCGCCAGCTATCCGCCGGGGCGTTATTTAGCCGCAGGCCGAGATGGTCCATGATGATTTGCTCGCAGTAGCTCTCTTTCGGCGGCTCATCAAACTGTGGGTCGGCATTGAGCGAAAGTTGCAGAATGCCTTCGTTACGACCACGGAACATGGCCAGCGCACGGTGAGACGGGACGTTAGCAATGGGCTCATGATGGTCGAAGTAGTCGCGGAATTTTGCCCCTTCTTCCTCTTTGCCGCTCACGACGGTGGCGACCAGATGGGCGTTCTTCCACAGGTAATCACGCACTTTCGCCAGCAATGCGGCGTCTTCGGCAAAGCGCTCCATCAGAATGTAGCGTGCGCCGTCGAGCGCGGCTTTCGTGTCCGCCACGCCTTTGTCGCCATCAATGTACTTTGCCGCTTCCACGTCAGGATCGTGGGACGGCTCGTTCCAGAGCAGATCGGCCAGCGGCTCAAGGCCGGCTTCAATGGCGATTTGTCCACGGGTGCGGCGTTTAGGTTTATAGGGCAGGTAGAGGTCTTCGAGCTCGGTCTTACTTAACGTAGCGTTGATGGCGCCAGCCAGCTCATCGGTCAGTTTGCCTTGTTCGGAAATGGACTTGAGGATAGCCTGACGCCTGTCTTCCAGCTCACGCAGATAGCCCAGACGCGTTTCCAGGTTACGCAACTGCGTGTCATCCAGACCGCCGGTGATTTCTTTACGATAACGTGCGATAAACGGCACGGTGTTCCCTTCGTCAAGCAGGCGAACGGCAGCTTCAACCTGCCCGGCATTTGCCTGGATTTCACCCGCAATAATGCGGCAGAAAGAATCATTCATCATGGGTTAGCTTCGTCTTCAGGATAAAAATCAGGGGATAGTTATACGGATTGGCTGGCAAAAATGCCAGCCATCAGCGGGGGCTTAGGATTCTTCTTGTCTTATTTGACGTATTCGATCGCATTGACGTACCAGTTTGCTTCGCCGACAGGGGTGTTGACCACCGCCAGATCGCCCACTTCTTTTTTCAGTAGCGCCCGCGCCATCGGCGAGTCGATAGAGATGTAATCCTTACGTCCGAAAATTTCATCGTAGCCGACAATGCGGAACTTCAGCGTATCGCCGTCATCATTTTCGATTTCCACCCAGGCGCCGAAGAAGACTTTGCCCTCCTGCTGCGGGGAATAATCCACGATTTTGAGATTTTCCATGCATTTGGTCAGATATCTGACGCGTCTGTCGATCTCACGCAGGCGCTTTTTATTATACTGATAGTCGGCATTCTCGCTGCGGTCGCCCAGACTCGCAGCCCAGGTCACTTTTTTGGTGACCTCCGGGCGCTCTTCACGCCAGAGATAATTGAGCTCTTGTTTGAGTGTTTCGTACCCTTCGCGGGTGATCAGGGGCGTTTTCATCTCGTTGATTTACCTTTGCTGTCGATATTGCGCACACGGGGTATAACGTGATCGTCCCGACAGAATAAATAATGGGGTTGCCGATTAATTGTATATTTAAGCTGCTGTTAAATATGCTTTGTAACAATTTAGCCTGAAATTCATACCAGAATTTGCTGGTGACTCACGTGAGCTTTTTTAAGAATACACACTTACATTTGTTGCGAACCTTTGGGAGTACAGACAATGCAAGAGAATTATAAGATTCTGGTGGTTGATGACGATATGCGTCTGCGGGCGCTACTGGAACGTTATCTGACCGAGCAGGGCTTCCAGGTTCGAAGCGTCGCTAACGCCGAGCAGATGGATCGTCTGCTGACCCGTGAATCTTTCCATCTCATGGTACTGGATTTAATGCTGCCAGGTGAAGATGGTCTGTCGATTTGTCGTCGCCTGCGTAGTCAAAGTAATCCAATGCCGATCATTATGGTCACGGCGAAGGGTGAAGAGGTTGACCGTATCGTCGGGCTGGAAATCGGTGCCGATGACTACATTCCTAAACCGTTTAACCCGCGCGAGCTGTTGGCGCGTATTCGCGCCGTGTTGCGTCGTCAGGCAAACGAACTGCCCGGCGCGCCGTCGCAGGAAGAGGCCGTTATCGCGTTCGGTAAGTTTAAACTGAACCTCGGTACGCGCGAGATGTTCCGTGAAGATGAACCGATGCCGCTGACCAGCGGGGAGTTTGCGGTACTGAAAGCGTTAGTCAGCCATCCGCGCGAGCCGCTCTCTCGCGATAAGCTGATGAATCTGGCCCGTGGTCGCGAGTATTCCGCGATGGAACGCTCCATCGACGTCCAGATCTCCCGCCTGCGCCGTATGGTGGAAGAAGATCCGGCGCATCCGCGTTATATTCAGACCGTATGGGGCCTGGGCTACGTCTTCGTACCGGACGGTTCTAAAGCATGAGGCGAATGCGCTTCTCGCCGCGAAGTTCATTTGCCCGCACGCTGTTGCTCATCGTCACCTTGCTGTTCGTCAGCCTGGTGACGACCTACCTGGTGGTGCTGAACTTCGCGATTTTGCCGAGCCTCCAGCAGTTTAATAAGGTTCTGGCTTACGAAGTCCGTATGCTGATGACCGATAAGCTGCAACTGGAGGACGGCACGCAGTTAGTCGTGCCGCCTGCGTTTCGCCGGGAAATCTATCGCGAGCTGGGGATCTCTCTCTACACCAACGAAGCCGCCGAAGAGGCCGGGTTGCGTTGGGCGCAACACTACGAATTCTTAAGCCACCAGATGGCGCAGCAATTAGGCGGCCCGACGGAAGTGCGCGTTGAGGTCAACAAAAGCTCGCCCGTCGTGTGGCTCAAAACCTGGCTGTCGCCCAATATCTGGGTGCGCGTGCCGCTGACCGAGATTCATCAGGGCGATTTTTCTCCGCTTTTCCGTTACACGCTGGCGATCATGCTCCTGGCGATAGGCGGCGCGTGGCTGTTTATTCGTATACAGAATCGACCGTTAGTGGATCTTGAACATGCCGCCTTGCAGGTAGGGAAGGGAATTATTCCGCCGCCGCTGCGTGAATATGGCGCCTCTGAGGTGCGCTCTGTGACCCGGGCGTTTAACCATATGGCAGCCGGCGTGAAACAATTGGCCGATGACCGTACGCTATTGATGGCGGGCGTCAGCCACGACTTGCGCACGCCGCTGACCCGTATTCGTCTGGCGACGGAGATGATGGGCGAGGAAGACGGTTATCTCGCGGAGTCGATCAATAAAGACATCGAAGAGTGTAACGCCATTATCGAACAGTTTATTGACTATCTGCGTACCGGTCAGGAAATGCCAATGGAGATGGCGGATCTCAATTCCGTACTGGGCGAGGTGATTGCGGCGGAAAGCGGCTATGAGCGTGAGATTAACACTGCGCTTCAGGCAGGCAGTATCCAGGTGAAAATGCACCCGCTCTCGATTAAGCGCGCGGTGGCGAATATGGTGGTCAATGCTGCCCGCTATGGCAACGGCTGGATTAAGGTCAGCAGCGGCACCGAGTCGCATCGCGCCTGGTTTCAGGTAGAAGATGACGGGCCGGGCATTAAGCCGGAGCAGCGTAAACATCTGTTCCAGCCTTTTGTGCGCGGCGACAGCGCCCGTAGCACCAGCGGTACAGGGCTGGGGCTGGCGATTGTGCAGCGCATTATCGATAACCATAACGGGAGGCTGGAGATTGGGACCAGCGAGCGTGGCGGATTGTCAATTCGCGCCTGGCTGCCGGTTCCTGTGGCTCGCGTCCAGGGGACGACAAAAGAGGCATAGGAAAGGGAGGTATTACCCTCCCTTTCTTCTTGACGCCGGATGACGCAATTCAAAGCCGCCATCCGGCCTGTTCCTTACAGCTTCGGTCCGGCGCTAACCAGCGCTTCGCCTGCCGGGGTATCCGTATACTTCTCGAAGTTCTCAATGAACAGTTTCGCCAGCGCGGTGGCTTTTTCCTGCCATTGTTCCGGCGACGCGTAGGTGTTACGCGGGTCGAGAATGTGGGTATCCACGCCTGGCAGTTCAGTCGGGATCGCCAGATCGAACAGCGGCAGACGGAAGGTTTCCGCGTTATCAAGAGAACCGTTCAGAATGGCGTCGATAATTGCGCGCGTATCTTTGATGGAGATACGTTTGCCGGTGCCATTCCAGCCGGTGTTAACCAGATAAGCCTGCGCGCCTGCTGCCTGCATACGTTTCACCAGCACCTCAGCATACTGCGTCGGGTGCAGCGTCAGGAACGCGGCGCCGAAGCAGGCGGAGAAGGTGGGGGTCGGTTCGGTGACGCCGCGTTCGGTGCCGGCCAGTTTAGCGGTGAAACCCGACAGGAAGTGGTACTGCGTCTGGTTAGCGGTTAAACGGGAAACCGGCGGCAACACGCCGAAAGCATCCGCCGTCAGGAAGATAACCTTGGTGGCGTGACCTGCTTTGGACACGGGCTTAACGATGTTATCGATATGATAGATCGGGTAAGAGACGCGGGTGTTTTCGGTTTTGGAACCATCGTCGAAATCAACGGTGCCGTCTTCGCGCACGGTGACGTTTTCCAGCAGCGCATCACGGCGAATCGCATGATAAATTTCTGGCTCCGCTTCTTTCGACAGTTTGATGGTTTTGGCGTAGCAGCCGCCTTCAAAGTTGAACACGCCGTCGTCATCCCAACCGTGCTCATCATCGCCAATCAGACGACGTTTCGGGTCGGTGGAGAGAGTGGTTTTTCCGGTACCGGAAAGGCCGAAGAAGACCGCGACATCGCCTTTTTCACCCACGTTGGCGGAACAGTGCATTGAGGCGATACCTTTTAGCGGCAGCAGGTAGTTCATTACCGAGAACATCCCTTTTTTCATTTCGCCGCCGTACCAGGTGCCGCCAATAAGCTGAATACGTTCAGTCAGGTTGAACGCCACGAAGTTTTCCGAGTTCAGCCCTTGCTCTTTCCACTGCGGGTTGGTGCACTTCGCGCCGTTCATGACAATAAAGTCAGGTTTGAAGCCTACCAGCTCTTCGTCCGTTGGGCGAATGAACATATTTTTAACGAAGTGGGCCTGCCAGGCGACTTCCGTAATAAAGCGCACGGAAAGACGCGTATCGGCATTTGCGCCGCAGAACGCATCAACAATGAATAAGCGTTTACCGGAAAGCTGATGCGTCACCAGACCTTTCAGGTGTTGCCAGGTTTCCTGGGAAAGCGGCTTATTATCGTTTTTACCTTTACCCTTATCGGACCACCACAGCGTATCACGCGTGGTGTCGTCGCGAACAATATACTTATCCTTAGGCGAACGACCGGTAAAAATACCGGTATCAACGGCAACAGCGCCCAGGTTAGTTAACACGCCACGCTCATAGCCTTCCAGACCAGGATTAAGTTCTTCCTGATAAAGGGTGTCGTAGCTGGGATTGTAAACGATATCCTGGACGTCGTTGATACCATAAGCCTTGAGATCTTGCGGGGTTAAATTGTTAACGCGCATATCACTGCTCCTTAGCCAATATATATTACCGAAAATAGTAAGGTTTTTTGAGGTTGGTTAACCGCGACAAGGCTCATAGATTTACGTATCTGGACAAAATCACGATTGACGAAAAACACTGTGACTCCTGTCACGCAGCGGCGGTTATTATGGCAGGAAACCTACTTTTGTTGTGGAAAATGTTCTGAAAACGTTAAAAGGAAGTGTTTTTGACCGACATAATGTGACTGTAATCGCATTCATGTAAGAAAGTTACGTAACACCAACATTAACAATATCGATTCACCTCTCTGCGTTTTTTTCTGAATTATGCATGACGACGCCTGGCGGTGAACAGATGATGCAATAATGCGACTTTCTCATCATTCTGGATAACGACATGGAAAGTGTAGCGCTTTCACGTACTACTCGCTGGGGTATGTTGCTCACCGGTTTGCTGCAGGGCGTCTTGTGCTACCTGCTGATGGCCTGGCTGGTACCACAAAATAGCGACTGGCTGTTCTATGGTATGCCTGCGACGATAGCGTTGTCGTCAATGCTATTGCTTACCGTGGTCTCTTTTAAACAGCGCGCGCTGTGGGGCTGGCTGGGGCTGATCTTTGTGGTCGTGCTGGCAATGAGCGGCTGGCTGAAATGGCAGGTTGAGGCGGTGGAGAAATGGCGTCTGGCCGAGCTCCTCTGGCTGTATGGTCTCCGGCTTGTGTTGATGGCGATGCTGGTATTACCCTGGATGCAATATCAGCTACATTCGCAAACCGGTTCGGCGCGTTATCCCCAGTTTTATCTGCGGTTATGGCATAACGTACTGACATTGTTTATCGTCCTGGTCGCTAACGGACTGTTCTGGCTGGTGCTTCTGCTCTGGAGCGCGCTATTCAGGCTGGTGGGCATCCGCTTTTTCAGCACCCTTTTCTTTGAAACTGAAGCCTTTATTTATGTGACCATCGGCTTGATTACGGCACTGGCGGTCATTCTCGCCCGCACGCAGTCGCGCCTTGTAGCGGCGGTGCAAAAGCTGCTGACGCTGATCGCGACGGGTTTACTGCCAGTGGTGTCGCTGCTGGCATTGCTGTTTATTGTGACGTTACCCTTTACCGGACTGGAGGCGATTTCTGCGCGTGTTTCCGCTGCGGGGCTGCTATCCACGCTGACGCTGATGCTGCTGCTCCTCGTGGCGATTGTCAACGAACCGCAAAAGCGCGTATTACCCTATCCGCGCGTATTACGCGGTTTGATTAGCGCCTCGCTGTGCGTTGCCCCGATATATATGCTGCTGGCGGGCTGGGCGCTATGGGTACGCATTCAGCAATACGGCTGGACGCCGGATCGTTTGTATGGCGCGCTGACGGTGTCTGTCTTGCTGATATGGTCCTTCGGTTATCTGATCGGTCTGTTACGCCGCGGACGCGACCCTGGTGAGTGGCAAGGCAAGGTGATACTAAGCGTCTCTTTGTTGACGCTGGTGATATTGCTGTTGCTGGCCTCGCCTGTACTTGATGTCTGGCGTATTAGCGTCAACAGCCATATGGCGCGTTACCATAGCGGTAAAATTACTGCGGATCAGATCAGCCTGTATATGCTGGATCACAGCGGCAAACCTGGCCAGGAAGCGCTGAAATCGTTGCGGGATGACGAGGCGTTTACGCAGAACAGAAAGCGCAATCGTGAACTGATGACGTTTTTGCAGAGAAATAAGGTCTCTCCGACGGCGGACGATTTAGCGCGGGTGGTGATGATTGCGCCCGGTAGCCAGAAGCCGGATGCCGCATTTTGGGCGTTTGTCAAAGAGCAGAGTTATTCGGGCGCTTCCTGCCTTGAACCGGATGCCTGCGTGCTGGTGAGTCAGGATCTTAACGGCGACGGTCAGCCTGAGCAGGTGCTGTATAACTTTATTGTTGCCGAGAGCCAGGTCTACGGCTTAAAAGAGGGGAAATGGACGCAGAAAGCGTTCGCCCGATTGCCGGACGGGTTTTCTAAGACGCAACTGTTGCACGCGATTGCCGGGCATCAGTTATACTCAGCCCCCAAAGCCTGGCGCGATATCATTGTTAATGGTAAGCGGTTGGATGTGGATTACTACAACGAGTAAGCTTTTTGCCGGATGGCGGCATAAATGCCTTATCCGGCCTACGGAGCAGGATGCTGTAGGCCAGATAAGCGCAGCGCCATCAGGCAATGACGTTGCCGACTACGAGGCGATTAATGAACCTGTGGATCGGCAGGAGAGGCGTTGTTACGGATCTCCGCGATATCCATCGCATTGAACAGGTAATGATTGCCGCAGTAATCGCAGTGCATATCGATTTCACCTTCTTCCGCCAGAATGCTGTCCACTTCTTCATCCGGCAATGTTTTCAGCGCGCCCGCGCAACGTTCGCGTGAACAGGTGCATTTGAATTCAACATCTTGCGGATCGTAGAGCGTGACTTCTTCTTCGTGATACAAACGCCACAGCACGTCATTTGCCGGTAACGTCAGCAGCTCTTCGCTTTTAATGGTTTCCGTCAACATAGCCAGATGGTCGAAATCCTCCGCCTGCGCGTTCTGTGCCGGCATCACCTGGAGCAACATTCCACCTGCCGCCGGTTTACCGTCGACATCGCCGGTACGAATAAACAGGCGCGTCGGCAACTGCTCGGAGCGCAGGAAGTAATCTTCCAGGCACGCCGCCAGAGTATCGCCTTCCAGACCCACCACGCCCTGATAGCGTTCACCCTCTTCCGGCGTAATGGTGATCACCAGATAGCCGTTGCCAACCAGCGTTTTGAGATCCGCATTGTCAGGGATGTCGCCCTGAACGCGAGCCACGCCGCGCATCTGCTGCTGATTATTGCCATTGATCACCGCCAGGCTTAACGGCCCGTCGCCCTGGAGCTGTACCGTAATGTCACCGGCAAACTTCAGCGTTGCGGTCAGCAGGCTAGTGGCGACCAGCAGTTCGGCCAGTACGGTTTTCACCGGCTGCGGGTAGGTATGATTGTCGAGGATCTGTTGCAAGGTTTCCGAAACGGTCACCAGCTCGCCGCGAACGGCAAAGTTTTCAAACAGATAACGATGTAATTGGTCATGTTGCGGCATAATCATCTCTCTTGCGGGTGACAGTTATTCGCTGTCGCCGTGTTTAAATCGTAACAGGTCGCGGCGCTCTTTCTTGTCCGGTCGCCTGTCCGGATGCGGCATGGTCAGGGCGTTAAGCTTGCGCGCCTGCGCCATTTTTTCGCGTTTTTCCACGCTTTCCGCCGTCTCTTCATACAGAGCGACGGCTTCGCTGGCCGGACGGCGCTGTTCGGTGATGGCTTTAACGATCACCGTCCGTTCGTCATTTCCCTGACGCAGGGTAAGGGTTGCGTTCAGCTCGACGATTTTGCTCGGCTTACTGCGCTGGCCGTTGTAATGCACCTTACCGCCTTCAATCATCTCGCGGGCCAGCGCGCGGGTTTTATAAAAACGCGCGGCCCACAGCCATTTATCCAGTCTGACCTCAACGGAGGACTTTTCTTTCATGGCGTCTCCTTCACTTCAGCGAGGGGATCAGACGGCGGTAATCGTTCAGGGACGGATGGCGCGTATATTGCTTTTCCGCCAGGCCGGAATCGGGATTCGTCACGCCAAGACAGTAGCGAATACCAAACCGGGCAGCGGCGTCGAGAATCGGTTCGCTGTCATCGATAAACAGCGTTTTCTCTGCGTTTATTCCCGTTTCCTCAG
This sequence comes from Salmonella sp. SJTUF14076, assembly GCF_015534835.1. Classification (NCBI taxonomy): domain Bacteria; kingdom Pseudomonadati; phylum Pseudomonadota; class Gammaproteobacteria; order Enterobacterales; family Enterobacteriaceae; genus Salmonella; species Salmonella sp. SJTUF14076. The sequence goes on from NZ_CP064674.1 coordinate 377,478, forward strand.
TGACAGCGCGCCATAACCGCTGATCCTCTTTGGGATAACCAAATGTGTGGGTGGAAAGTAATAAATCAAGGTGTGAGGCCAGACCGGTATGCTCCAGCTTCACCGCCAGGTTATGTGGATGCGCATTGGTGAGCAGAATCCGACGTTTTCCGCTGGCTTTTAACGCATTCAGAAACGGTACGGTATCGTCGCGCAAAACGGCGCGCGGCCCTTGCGCCGTCGTCATGGCGCAAATATCCAGACCCAGACGCTCGCTCCAGTAATCCAGACAGTACCAGTTTAGCGTATGCTGTACGGCATGATACTGCTGGCGAATATATTCCTGCGCGTCCTGCGGCGAAATACCCTGCTGCGCGCCGTAGGTTTCCGGTACCAGCTTTTGCCAGAAATAGTTATCGAACGCGAGATCGAGCAGCGTGCCGTCCATATCCAGCAAAACGGTATCCACGTTTTGCCAGTCAATATCAATATGCATGGGGAACTCCAGGGTAACGCAATTTGCGCGACAGGGTAGCATACCCTGTCGCACGGCGGCGCTATCAGATGAGATTTTCCGGAGAGACGGTTAACCTGGGATTGAGGCAGCTTTCATAGTATTCCTGGATGTCCGCCATACGGGTACGGTGGCGTTGATAACGTCTGAACGCCTGAAGGCCGTTGTAGACCGCGCTCACTATCATTGCCAGCATCAGCAGCGTGGTGCCGAGGTAACGCCACCAGCCGGATTTATCGGGGATACGATGCAGGCTGATATGCTGCGTGCCGTTGGCATCGGTATACACGCTGGTGACAATGCCCTCGGCGCTAAATGGCGTCTGCATGAGCGTTTGCGCCAGACGCTGGAAGGCGCTCCACTGTTCCTGCGCGGGATAGTCATACAGCGGCGTTGACGGCCAGGCCTGATCAACCAGTTCGCTGCCTTCATCGCTGGCGATCAGGAATCCGCCGGGAGCGGGGCTATTCAGCGACTGGGCGGCACGCGCGGTCTCGCGAGAAATAAACGGCGCCGTTGAGGTCGTGACCAGATTTTCCAGCGACTCTGCGCTTACGGGGCGTAGCAGCACGTTGACGCCGTCCAGTTTGCCGGCGTTCGCGCGTTTCACCAGCGCGTTCCAGTCCTTACTGTTACCGAGATTAACCAGCGCATTTTTCAGACGCACGCACTCGTCTTCCGCCGCGCACAAATCAGCGGTTTTCAGAACAATATCGCCAAAGTCATCTAATAATACCATGCCCGATTTTTGTATCGCGGAGCGTAAAGATGCGCTGACGCGCGAGTCGTCTTCGGGTTTTGGATGGAGCTGACGATTTACCGCCTGGCTTAGCGCCATCGCTTTATTCACCAGATCTGATTCCGGCAGCGGTAGCGCAGGCGCGTCATTCCAGATGATTTGCGAGCAATCGAACGGCATAAACGGGGAGTTAGACTGGCCGCTCCAGGTCGCCCCGGAATGAATATTACACATTCCTTTACCGCTCAGGTGCAGCGTATCGCCCACCCGCACGCCAGCCTTTTCAAGCTGTTTTACCGTTGTCGCTTCAATGGTTTGCGCGCCTTTCATCCACGATAGCGTGAACTTGATTGGCATATCCAGCGGGATCCAGAACAGCAGCATAAACAACACCAGCAGCGAACCGATAGCAATAACAGTGCTGCGTAACCAGTGCTGCAACGGGAAGTTTTTCACTTCATCATGCAGGGATAAAAAACGGCCCTGGCGGGCGACATGGCGATCAAGGTAAATATCAATATCCGTTTGTTGCCCAAGATCCTGCGTAATGTAGGGTTGCCAGTGGGCAGGGTAAATAAGGTCGATGATGCCCAGCGAAATATTGTTAATCTGCTCCTGATTATTCTCCCCAAACAGTCCCCAGCGGCGGGGCGTTCCCCGCAGACAGTGAATTTCCCGCAGCGCGCTTTTCGACGGCGGCGCAAAAAGCCCCCAAAGTCCGGCTGCCAGCAGCAGGATAGCGCCGCCTATCATCCACGGTACAAAAACGTCTGGCGTTATCAGACAGAAAAAGAATAACAAAAAGGAGGCGACGATTAACAACGCTTCGCGCAAGCCAGCCGGGCGGCTGAGCGCATATTCTTCGTGGGTCTCCTGACGGATGTTCAACAGCTCAATCTGCTCGCTCTCTTCGCCGCGAATCGACGCCTGCGTAGAGGCCGTATTCTGTAACGCGTAGCCGCGCGACTCCTGCATATACTCTTGCAGCGTATGGCCGTTTAAAGAGATCACCAGCGGCAGCGTATCCGTGAGGATCAGCTCAACGTTGTTTTCATCATTGATGTACTGTTCCCAGAAAGGCGGCAGATGGACTTCGACGGAGTCGAGGTAGTAGCGCCATTTATTAGGATCGTCAGTGGTAATGCCGTAGCGGGTGATGGAGTGGGTCAGTATCACGACACTGTTGCTTTCCGCGTTCAGCGTCAGCGAGATGGGCGCAGCACTGGCGCCTGTCGGCCCCGGAACTTGCTGGATCTGGCTAAGGTTATCGAGATAGTTTTCTACCGCGCTGCGCTCTTCGGGCAACAGTTTACGCGTTTGCGCGTCCTGAAAGGCGCTGATCCACGGTAAGCTTCCTCGTCTGGACTTTACCCGGAACCGCCATATTGCCAGTAGAGAGCAGGCCAGCAAAGCAGCTATAAAAATCAGAATGGTGCTCATGCTTTCCCCATCTTACTAAGTCTGTCAGGCGTGGTCAGTCGCACCCTGTCCAATAAACATTTTTCTGTGGTTGGCTATCGGCAAGCGTGGAGTTGAACTTGAGCATTGTAAAGCGCATCCCAGTGAAGGCAAATCATAGCAATACCACCAAAAACGGAATATCAGCAAATTCCTGGAGTTATTTCAACCTATTGACTTTTAATTTGAAATAAGAATTAATTTTTATTACGTTACATAAATGTAAATAAACGGCAATTCGCATTGCCGAAACCGTGCGGTATGTCGCACAATGACCACAGATTACACTGCAAAGATTCTCACAATGAGCAAATCATTACAAAAACCCACCATTCTGAAAGTGGAAACCGTCGCACAATCCCGACTGTTTAACGTAGAAAGCGTGGATCTGGAGTTCAGCAACGGCGTGCGTCGCGTGTATGAACGTATGCGACCATCAACCCGTGAGGCGGTAATGATTGTGCCGATCGTTGATGAGCATCTGATTCTTATTCGTGAGTATGCGGTGGGAACCGAATCCTATGAGCTGGGCTTCTCGAAAGGATTGATCGACCCGGGCGAGACCGTTTTTGAAGCGGCGAACCGGGAGCTCAAAGAAGAGGTCGGGTTTGGCGCGCATAACCTGACCTTCTTAAAAAAACTCAGCATGGCGCCCTCTTATTTTTCCAGCAAAATGAATATCGTGGTGGCGGAAGATCTCTATCCGGAGTCGCTGGAAGGCGACGAGCCTGAGCCATTGCCGCAGGTTCGCTGGCCGCTGGCGCATTTAATGGATCTGCTGGAAGACCCCGATTTTAACGAGGCCCGCAACGTCAGCGCGCTGTTTCTGGTACGCGAGTGGTTGAAAGCGCAGGGCCGAATTGCCTGATGGCGCTGCGTTGATCAAGCCAACGGAAAGTTCGTCTCCCCGTTCGCCGTCATCCGCTAAACACAATAAAAAAGGCGCCGGAGCGCCTTTTTTGATCAGAACAGTTCGTGTGTTTCACCATTATCAATAATGGTGGTTCCCACCTCGTGTACCGCCTGTTGTGTCGGCTGCGTGCCTTCGATGAAATACTCTTCACGGCTGTTACCGCCGCTCGCCAGTTGTCCGGTACTGCGGTCGATATTCACCGTGACGATGCCCGGCGGCGGCGTTAGCGGCTGTTCCGGCACGCCTTCCAGCACGGCTTTCATATAGGCGTCCCATGCAGGTTGCGCGCTCTTCGCGCCGCCCTCATAGCCGGAGATTTGATCTTTGATCGCGCCGGAAGCGGTGGTGCGGCCTAAATCACGGCGGTGATCGTCAAAGCCGATCCATACGGAAGTGACGACGCCAGGACCATAGCCGGAGAACCATGCGTCTTTCGAGCTGTTGGTCGTACCGGTTTTGCCGCCGATATCGCGACGTTTAAGGTCGCGCGCCGCACGCCATCCGGTACCCATCCAGCCGGGTTCGCCGAAGATATTGGTGTTCAGCGCGCTTTTAATCAGAAACGCCAGCGGCGTATTGATCACATGCGGCGCGTATTCCTGCGTGCCGTTTTGCGCGACCAGCGCCTGGTTTGCCTGTTCCAGCTCAGGCATAGGTACGGCGCTGTTTTGCTGCTCTTGCGAAACCGCGACCTCTTCCACATTGGTGTTTTCCAGCACGTCGGATTTCTGCGTATTGCCGTAAATGACCGGGATATCGCACTCCGGGCAGGCGATTTTCGGTTTCGCTTCGAAGATCACGCCGCCCTGATCGTTCTCAATCTTGCTGATGAAATACGGGTCGATCAGGAAACCGCCGTTCGCCATCACCGCATAACCGCGCGCAACCTGCATCGGCGTGAAGGAGGCGGAGCCCAGCGCCAGCGATTCGGTATGCACGATATTCTGCGCCGGGAAGCCGAAGCGTTGCAGATATTCCGCCGCATAGTCGACGCCCATGGCGCGCATGGCGCGTACCATCACCACGTTTTTCGACTGCCCCAGCCCCTGGCGTAAACGAATCGGTCCGGCGTACTGCGGCGGGGAGTTTTTCGGACGCCAGTCTGAACCTGCCCCGGCGTCCCAGCGGGAAATCGGCACATCGTTGAGCATACTGGCGAGCGTCAGCCCTTTATCCATTGCGGCGGTGTAGAGGAACGGTTTGATGTTCGACCCCACCTGACGCAAAGCTTGCGTCGCGCGGTTAAATTTACTCTGATTAAAATCGAAACCGCCGACCAGCGCCAGTACCGCGCCTGTTTGCGGGTTAAGCGAAACCAGCGCGGAGTTCACTTCCGGTACCTGCGCCAGCCACCAGTCGTTATCCACCTGACGAACCCAGATTTGCTGACCTGTCTGGACGACATCGGTAACTTTACGCGGCGTCGGCCCCTGCTGTGTATCCGAGCGGTAAGGCCGCGCCCAACGCATTCCTTCCATATGTAGCGAAACGGACGTACCGTCGGCAAGCGCAGCGGTCGCCCCTTGCGGATTAGCGCTGGTGACCACGGCGGGAAGCAGCGGTCCGTAGGTCGGTAACGCTTTCAACGTATCGGTAATTTTTTTACTGTCCCACGCCGTTTCGCCCACTTTCCATAGCACATTCGCCGGGCCGCGATAACCGTGGCGCATGTCATAGTTCAGCACGTTATTACGCACCGCCTGTTGCGCGGCCTGCTGCACTTTGCGGGTGATGGTCGTGTAAATACGATAACCATCTTCGTAGGCGCTTTCGCCATAACGGTTATACATTTCCTGGCGCACCATTTCCGACAGATAAGGTGCGGAGAAGGCGATTTCCGGCGCGTGATAATTTGCGTCGATAGGTTCGCTACGGGCCTGATCGTACTGCGCCTGAGTGATATATCCCTCGCTTAACATTCGCGAAAGCACTACGTTACGGCGCGCCACCGCCCGATCCATCGAGTAGAGCGGGTTAAAGGTAGAAGGCGCTTTAGGTAGCCCGGCGATAACCGCCATTTCGCTTAGGCTAAGCTGATCGACCGTCTTACCAAAGTAGACCTGTGCCGCCGCGCCAACGCCATAGGCGCGGTAGCCGAGATAGATCTTGTTCAGATAGAGTTCGAGGATCTCATTTTTATTCAGCAACTGCTCAATACGAATCGCCAGAAACGCTTCCTTGATCTTGCGCATCAGCGTGCGTTCGGGGCTAAGGAAGAAGTTTCGCGCCAGTTGCTGGGTAATGGTACTTGCTCCCTGCGATGCATGACCGGAGAAGAGCGCGACGCTGGCCGCACGGAAAATACCTACCGGGTCAATGCCGTGATGCTCATAAAAGCGGCTATCTTCGGTGGCGATAAAGGCGTTGATCATTTCCGGCGGAATTTGATCGAGCGTAACGGGAATACGGCGTTTTTCGCCATATTGCGCGATAAGTTCGCCATCCGCGCTGTAAACCTGCATCGGAATTTGCAAACGCACATCTTTCAATGTCGCGACGTCAGGTAGCTGTGGCTCAATATAGCGATAAAGGCCATAAATCGAGCCTGCTCCCAGCAGGATGCAACATACTGCAAGGATCAATAAATACTTTACGAACTTCACTGGAGATTTCCCATTTAGTGTCATTTGGGCAGTTTATAAACAAACGCGCGGTAGTATAAAGGCAAGCCAGACGCATTGATATACCCGTTAACGCGACGGGTGATAAGGAGATCGACCGTTATGGCTTTTAAAACCTGGCAAATAGGATTGCATATTCAGCAGCATGAAGCGCTGGCCATCGCCGTTATTCGCGGCGCATCGGGCTGGTCCCTGCAACGTTGGTGGCGACTGCCGCTGATGAACGCCTCGACGGCAGAGGGTTCGATTCCTGACCCGCAATCGCTGGCTCACGTACTGCGACCCTGGAGCCGCGAGCTGCCGCTACGTCACCGTATTTATCTCTCTTTTCCCGCAAATCGGACATTGCAACGCGCTTTTCCACATCCGCCGATGCGTCTGCGGGAACGTGAGCAAGTCGCATGGCTTTCACAAACGATGGCGCGTGAGCTGGATATGGATCCGGACTTATTGCGTTTCGACTTTCAGGACGATGCGCTGAGCCCCGCGTTCAACGTTACCGCCGTGCAAAGCAAAGAAATTTCAGCGCTGTTAACGCTGGCGCAAACGCTCAATGTGCGCATCGCTGCTGTAACGCCCGATGCCTGCGCGTTACAGCGCTTGCTGCCGTTTATACCTTCGGGGCGGCAATGTCTGGTCTGGCGCGATGAGAGCCAGTGGCTGTGGGCGACGCGCTATGCGTGGGGGCGTAAATCGGCGCGCGAGGCGACGACGCTGCATGACCTTGCCGCGACGTTATCCGTCGTGCCGGAACATATTTCATTATGCGCCGAAGGCGAGTTCGACCCCTGGCGCGCCGTTACCGTCCGCCAACCGCCGGTTCCGCCGGACGGTTATCGCTTTGCGATTGCGCTGGGTTTAGCCATGGGGGAGATACGCTGATGGCGCATTCTGTCAATTTGCTCCCCTGGCGGCGCCAACATTACGTAGCGCGTCTGCGGCTGTGGTGCGTGGTATGGGGCGCATCCCTGCTGCTGATAGCAAGCCTCGCGACGATCGCCCGGTTGGTTTTTTGGCAGGAGGGGAGGATTAATGAACTGCTACTAACGGCGGAAAACGGACACACGACGGCGCTTGCGGCGAACATACCGCAGTTGCAGCAGCGTCAGCGACAGCAACAGGCGCGATTACAACGTCAGGCGCAGCGTGAACTGACGCAAGCCTGGCAATCTATCTTGACTGACCTTGCCAACCTGTTGCCAGAGCAGGCATGGCTGACAAGCCTCAATTATCAGCAAGAGACGCTAGAGCTGGAAGGGCTGGCGAGAACGTTTGACGCCCTGCTCACGCTTGAGACATCGCTTCGTCACTATGTCAGTTTTCCGCTAAACCGCACGGGCGCCACGCGGCAGGATGCGCAAGGGCGCTGGCAGTTCCATTATCAGTTAACGAGGAGCGCCGCCCGTGAACGCGCTCTTTGATATCTGGTACGGGATGTCGCGCCGTGGTCGGGTTTTTTGTTGGTGTGCAGGCGTGCTGTGCCTGACGCTGACGGTCGCGTTATCTGTGGGCTATCCCGGCTGGAAAACGCTGGATACGCAACATGCGCGGTTAAGCCAGCAGCGCGAGGCCGCCCGGCAACAGTGGCGTCATCTGCGCCGTCTGAGCGTCGCGGCTGAACCGCTTTTCGGGGGCTCCGTTGAAAATCCGCGTCCTTTTTCGCCGTTAGATTTCCAGGCGCCTCCCTTGCGTTTGCTGCACTGGCAGCCATCGGCGCAGGGGGGAGAAATGGCGCTGAAAACGTCCTGGGATGCGGTGCCGTCGCTGTTTGTCCGGTTGGCCGAAAGCGAGATGAGCGTAAGTCGGTTTTCATTGCGTAGAGAGGGGGCGGAATTATTGATGACGCTGCAACTGGAGCGCCTGGCGAATGAAGGTTAGCCGCGGTGTATTGCTCTGTTTTTGTTTGCTGACGTTGACGGGAATGCGCGATCCCTTCCGCCCGCCGGAAGATCGCTGCCGGATAGCCGAACTCTCGCAGTGGCGATATCAGGGCGCGGTGCGTAAAGGCGAGCGATGGACAGGCATTCTTAAAGACAGTCAGCAAAAATGGCGACGAGTGGAAGAAGGGCAGACGCTGGAAAACGGTTGGACGATTGTCCGCCTGACGGCGGAAGCCTTAACGTTAACGACCGGTAAAAATTGTGCGCCGCCGCAGTGGCGGTGGCTACGTCAGGGAGCGGACAATGAAGCGATGGATAGCCATAATACTGATAGCCTTGATGCCCGCCGCGCAGGCGGGAAAAGCGGCGAAAGTGACGCTAGTGGTTGATGACGTCCCTGTGGTGCAGGTTTTGCAGACTTTAGCCGAGCAGGAGCGGCAGAATCTGGTGGTGTCGCCGGACGTCAGCGGGACATTATCGCTACATCTGACGGATGTGCCGTGGAAACAGGCGCTACAGACGGTGGTCAATAGCGCGGGGCTGGTGCTACGTCAGGAGGGGAATATTCTCCATGTTCATTCACAGGCCTGGCAGAAAGAACACAGTGCGCGGCAGGATGCCGAGCGGTTAAGGCTTCAGGCTAATTTACCGCTGGAAAACCGCAGCATTAGCCTGCAATACGCCGATGCCGGCGAACTGGCGAAAGCGGGCGAGAAACTCCTGAGCGCGAAGGGAACCATCATGGTAGATAAGCGCACCAACCGCCTGCTGTTGCGCGATAACCGCGCGGCCCTGGCGGAGCTGGAAAAATGGGTATCGCAAATGGATCTGCCGGTGGCGCTGGCGGCGCATATCGTCACCATTAACGAAAAGAGTCTACGGGAACTGGGCGTAAAGTGGACGCTGGCTGACGCGACGCAAGCGGGCGCGGTGGGTGACGTGACGACGCTTTCCAGTGATTTATCCGTCGCCGCCGCCACCTCACGCGTCGGGTTTAACATCGGGCGCATTAACGGACGCTTGCTGGATCTGGAGCTGTCAGCGCTGGAGCAAAAGCAGCAGTTGGATATTATCGCCAGCCCCCGGCTGCTGGCTTCCCATCTGCAGCCAGCCAGTATCAAGCAAGGCAGCGAAATTCCTTATCAGGTTTCCAGCGGCGAAAGCGGCGCGACCTCCGTGGAATTTAAAGAAGCGGTGCTGGGAATGGAGGTGACGCCCACCGTTTTGCAAAAAGGGCGCATCCGCCTGAAGTTACATATCAGCCAGAATGTCCCCGGTCAGGTACTACAACAGGCTGACGGCGAAGTGCTGGCGATAGATAAACAGGAAATTGAAACGCAGGTAGAGGTAAAAAGCGGCGAGACGCTGGCGCTGGGCGGTATTTTTTCGCGAAAAAATAAATCGGGTAGCGATAGCGTGCCGCTGTTGGGGGATATTCCCTGGCTTGGTCAGCTCTTCCGCCATGACGGCAAAGAGGACGAGCGACGCGAATTAGTGGTGTTTATCACCCCCAGACTGGTGGCGACAGAATAATTTATGCATAAAAAAGCGCTGTTTTTGCACTGAACGCATCTGCGGGATTTGACGTGCGGATGTATTTAGCATACAAGGAGTACCGATTTGAGAGTCGTGCTTTTCGTTGCTTACGCATTGATTAATGCGCTTTGCCTTGCCGAAGGTGTGCATAAGACCGATGATAAACGGCTGAATGTCCGCTGATGCAGACGTATTGGTTCTGCGGATTGCGCACAATTGTTTGAAAGTAGAGCAATTTGTAGGCCGGATATGTTGTTCTGGTCGCCATTCGGCAACGCTAACTCGGGTTTTGCAACAATCAGGCTTGGTGATTTATTCAGTTGCCAAACCCGCTTGAGTATTGAGATAATTTTCAGTCTGACTCTCGCAATATCTTATGAGGTTTCAGTTCATGTCCTGCTGCGCTGGGTGTCTGTGAAGCGGGTTTACCATTAACGAATAGTCTTAGTAGTACCGAAAAAATGGCAGAGAAACGCAATATCTTTCTGGTTGGGCCTATGGGTGCCGGAAAAAGCACTATTGGGCGCCAGTTAGCTCAACAACTCAATATGGAATTTTACGATTCTGATCAAGAGATTGAGAAACGAACCGGAGCTGATGTGGGCTGGGTCTTCGATGTTGAAGGTGAAGACGGCTTCCGTAATCGTGAAGAAAAAGTTATCAACGAATTGACGGAAAAACAGGGTATTGTGCTGGCAACCGGCGGTGGCTCTGTAAAATCGCGTGAAACGCGTAACCGTCTCTCCGCGCGTGGCGTCGTGGTCTACCTTGAAACGACCATCGAAAAACAACTGGCGCGCACGCAGCGTGATAAAAAACGCCCGCTGTTGCAGGTTGAAGCACCGCCTCGCGAAGTTCTGGAAGCGCTGGCTAACGAACGCAATCCGCTGTACGAAGAGATTGCCGACGTCACCATTCGCACCGACGATCAAAGCGCTAAGGTTGTGGCAAACCAGATTATTCATATGCTGGAAAGCAACTAATTCAAGCAGAATACGCTGGGTAAGCGGGCACAAGTAACTAAGGTGGATGTCGCGTCATGGAGAGGATTACAGTCACTCTCGGGGAACGTAGTTACCCGATCACCATCGCGGCTGGTTTGTTTAACGAACCAGCTTCATTCTTGCCGCTGAAATCAGGCGATCAGGTCATGTTAGTGACCAACGAAACCCTGGCGCCGCTTTATCTGGACAAGGTTCGCGGCGTACTCGAACGGGCGGGCGTTAACGTAGACAGCGTGATTCTTCCTGACGGCGAGCAGTATAAGAGCCTGACGGTGCTGGATACGGTGTTTACGGCGTTACTGAAAAAACCGCATGGTCGTGATACCACGTTGGTCGCGCTTGGCGGCGGCGTGATTGGCGATCTCACCGGTTTTGCGGCGGCCAGCTACCAGCGAGGCGTACGTTTCATCCAGGTGCCAACTACCTTACTGTCGCAGGTTGATTCTTCCGTGGGCGGGAAGACCGCCGTCAACCATCCCCTTGGCAAAAACATGATTGGCGCGTTTTACCAACCCGCTTCTGTGGTTGTCGATCTTGATTGCCTGAAAACGCTTCCCGCACGCGAACTGGCATCGGGACTGGCAGAGGTGATCAAATACGGCATTATACTCGACGCGGACTTCTTCACCTGGCTTGAGGGTAATCTGGATGCGCTATTGCGTCTGGACGGCCCGGCGATGGCGTACTGTATTCGTCGTTGTTGCGAGCTGAAAGCCGAAGTTGTTGCCGCCGACGAGCGTGAAGCGGGCTTACGTGCTTTACTGAATCTTGGACATACCTTTGGCCACGCCATTGAAGCGGAAATGGGATATGGCAATTGGTTACATGGTGAAGCCGTTGCCGCAGGTATAGTGATGGCTGCGCGCGCATCCGAGCGTTTGGGGCAGTTCAGTTCTGCTGATACGCAGCGCATCATCGCGCTACTCGAACGGGCCGGGTTGCCAGTCAATGGCCCTTGCGAGATGTCCGCGCAGGACTATTTGCCGCACATGCTGCGAGATAAAAAAGTGTTAGCGGGGGAGCTGCGTTTAGTGCTTCCGCTGGCCATAGGGAAAAGTGAAGTGCGCGGCGGAGTGTCGCACGAAGTCGTTCTTAGCGCGATTGCTGACTGTCAGCAGGCGTAACAACAAGAAAGGTCAGACTGATATTGCGTAGATGTCAGTCTTTTAGCTTCAGGTTATGTGCAATGTCGTAAGCATTAACCTTTGAGTGGGGTGTTAAATGGATGAATTCAAACCAGAAGACGAGCTGAAACCCGATCCCAGCGATCGTCGTACTGGTCGTTCTCGTCAATCTTCAGAACGCGATAATGAGCCGCAGATCAACTTTGATGACGTTGATCTGGATGCCGACGATCGCCGTCCGACGCGTACGCGTAAAGCGCGTAGTGAAGAACCTGAAGTTGAAGAAGAGTACGAATCCGATGAAGACGATACGGTGGACGAAGAGCGTGTTGAACGCCGTCCACGTAAGCGTAAAAAAGCGGCCCATAAGCCAGCCTCTCGTCAATACATGATGATGGGCGTTGGCGTACTGGTGCTGCTGCTGTTGATTATCGGTATCGGCTCCGCGCTGAAAGCCCCCTCAACGTCTTCCAGCGAGCCGTCGGCCTCTGGCGAAAAGAGTATCGATCTTTCCGGTAACGCCGCCGATCAGGCGAATGCGACCCAGCCTGCGCCGGGCGCCACCTCCGCAGAACAAACCGCGGGCAATACGTCGCAGGATATTTCGTTGCCGCCGATTTCTTCAACGCCGACGCAGGGACAGTCACCTGTGGTCGCTGACGGTCAGCAGCGCGTGGAAGTACAGGGCGATCTGAATAATGCGCTGACGCAGAATCCAGAGCAGATGAACAATGTTGCGGTGAACTCTACGTTGCCGACGGAGCCTGCAACCGTCGCGCCAGTTCGCAATGGCAGCACGACGCGTCAGGCGGCGGTTAGCGAACCTGCTGAGCGTCATACCACGCGTCCGGAACGTAAACAGGCCGTTATTGAACCTAAGAAACCGCAGGCAACGGCGAAAACCACGACTGCGGAACCGAAGAAACCGGTCGCGCCAGTGAAACGCACGGAACCGGCAGCGCCAGCCGCGACGCCGAAAGCGACCATCACGACGACTGCGCCGCAAGCGACGGCAAGCGCTGCGCCGGTACAAACCGCGAAGCCAGCGCAAGCCTCGACGACGCCTGTCGCAGGCGGCGGGAAAAGCGCTGGCAACGTTGGCGCATTAAAGAGCGCGCCATCCAGCCACTACACATTGCAGCTCAGTAGTTCTTCAAATTACGACAACCTGAACGGTTGGGCGAAGAAAGAGAACCTGAAAAATTATGTGGTATACGAGACGACGCGTAATGGACAACCGTGGTATGTGCTGGTAACGGGGATGTATGCTTCGAAAGAAGATGCTAAACGTGCGGTGTCCACCTTACCTGCCGATGTGCAGGCGAAAAACCCGTGGGCAAAACCGTTGCATCAGGTTCAGGCCGATCTGAAATAATCCAGGCTGTGTCCTGCAATTGCCTGTGAGTGTCGCTGACAGCTATTTTTGTTCAGGACAGGCGCGAGGGGCGCATTTGCTACCGTCAAATGCGCCGTAAAGCAACGCGGCACAGCCTAAAGCGCAGGATGCTGTCGGAGCTTTCTCCACAGCCGGAGAAGGTGTAATTAGTTAGTCAGCATGAAAAAAAATCGCGCTTTTTTGAAGTGGGCAGGGGGAAAATACCCTCTGCTTGATGATATCAAACGACATTTGCCAAAAGGCGAGTGCCTTGTCGAACCTTTTGTGGGTGCCGGATCGGTGTTTCTTAACACCGACTTTTCTCGTTATATCCTCGCCGATATCAACAGCGACCTTATTAGCCTCTATAACATCGTGAAGTTACGTACTGACGAGTATGTACAGGCTTCGCGCGAGCTGTTTATGCCTGAAACTAACCAGGCTGAGGTCTATTACCAACTCCGTGAGGAGTTCAACACCTGCCAGGACCCCTTTCGTCGGGCGGTACTGTTTTTATATCTGAACCGCTACGGTTATAACGGACTCTGTCGCTATAACTTACGCGGGGAATTTAATGTACCGTTTGGTCGTTATAAAAGACCTTACTTCCCGGAAGCGGAGTTGTACCACTTTGCAGAAAAAGCGCAGAATGCGTTCTTTTACTGTGAGTCATACGCAGACAGTATGGCGCGTGCGGACAAGTCGTCGGTGGTCTATTGCGATCCGCCTTATGCGCCGTTGTCCGCCACGGCTAACTTCACAGCGTATCACACCAATAGTTTTAGCCTGACGCAACAAGCGCATCTGGCGGAAATCGCTGAGAATCTGGTCAGTAACCGGATACCGGTGCTCATTTCCAACCATGATACGGCGCTCACACGCGAGTGGTATCAACTCGCAAAATTGCATGTCGTCAAAGTTAGACGCAGTATAAGCAGCAACGGCGGCACACGTAAAAAGGTGGACGAACTGCTGGCTCTGTACCAACCAGGAGTCGCAACGCCTGCAAGAAAATAATTCTCAAGGAGAAGCGGATGAAACAGTATTTGATTGCCCCCTCAATTCTGTCGGCTGATTTTGCTCGCCTGGGTGAAGACACCGCCAAAGCGCTGGCTGCCGGTGCTGATGTTGTACACTTTGACGTCATGGATAATCACTATGTGCCGAACCTGACTATCGGCCCGATGGTGCTGAAATCCCTGCGTCAGTACGGTATTACCGCGCCTATTGATGTCCACCTGATGGTCAAGCCAGTCGACCGTATCGTGCCCGACTTTGCCGCCGCTGGCGCGAGCATCATTACCTTTCACCCGGAAGCCTCCGAACATGTTGACCGCACGCTACAGCTGATTAAAGAGCACGGCTGTAAAGCGGGGCTGGTATTCAACCCGGCAACGTCGCTCAGTTATCTCGATTACGTCATGGACAAACTGGATGTGATCCTGCTGATGTCCGTGAACCCAGGCTTCGGCGGCCAGTCTTTTATTCCGCAGACGCTGGATAAACTGCGCGAAGTGCGTCGCCGCATTGATGCGTCCGGTTACGACATTCGCCTGGAAGTGGACGGCGGCGTGAAGGTGAACAATATCGGCGAGATCGCCGCAGCTGGTGCGGACATGTTTGTTGCGGGGTCGGCAATTTTCGATAAACCCGACTACAAAAAAGTGATTGATGAAATGCGCAGTGAGCTGGCAAAGGTAAGTCATGAATAAGTTGCAGAATATTCGGGGCGTCGCCTTTGATCTTGACGGCACGCTGGTGGATAGCGCGCCGGGTCTTGCCGCGGCGGTGGATATGGCGTTGTATGCGCTGGAACTGCCGGTCGCGGGCGAGGAGCGCGTGATTACCTGGATTGGTAACGGCGCAGACGTATTGATGGAACGCGCGCTGACCTGGGCTCGCGAGGAGCGCGCCACGCTGCGTAAGACGATGGGGAAACCGCCCGTTGATGAAGATATTCCTGCCGAGGAACAGGTACGCATTCTGCGTAAACTGTTCGACAGGTATTATGGCGAAGTGGCGGAAGAGGGCACCTTTTTATTTCCGCATGTCGCCGACACGCTGGGCGCGCTGCACGCCAGCGGATTGTCATTAGGTCTGGTGACGAATAAGCCGACGCCGTTCGTCGCGCCGTTGCTGGAATCGCTTGATATCGCCAAATACTTTAGCGTGGTTATCGGCGGCGATGATGTGCAAAATAAGAAGCCGCATCCAGAGCCGTTGTTGCTGGTGGCAAGCCGGCTGGGCATGATGCCGGAGCAGATGCTTTTTGTCGGCGATTCGCGTAATGATATTCAGGCCGCAAAAGCGGCGGGCTGCCCTTCGGTTGGCCTGACATACGGCTACAATTATGGCGAAGCGATCGCCCTTAGCGAGCCGGACGTCATTTATGACAGTTTTAACGATCTTTTGCCCGCACTTGGGCTTCCGCATAGCGATAACCAGGAAATAAAAAATGACTAAGCCCATCGTTTTTAGTGGCGCACAGCCCTCAGGTGAATTGACCATTGGCAACTATATGGGGGCATTGCGTCAGTGGGTAAACATGCAGGATGACTATCATTGCATCTACTGCATCGTAGACCAACATGCTATTACCGTGCGTCAGGACGCGCAGCAGCTACGTAAAGCGACGCTGGATACGCTGGCGCTGTACCTGGCATGTGGTATTGATCCTGAAAAGAGCACTATTTTCGTTCAGTCCCATGTGCCGGAACATGCGCAGCTTGGCTGGGCGCTGAACTGCTATACCTATTTCGGCGAGCTGAGCCGTATGACGCAGTTTAAAGATAAATCTGCGCGCTATGCGGAAAACATTAACGCCGGTCTGTTTGATTACCCGGTGCTGATGGCGGCAGACATCCTGCTGTACCAAACCAATCTGGTGCCGGTAGGCGAAGATCAGAAGCAGCATCTGGAACTGAGCCGTGATATCGCCCAGCGTTTTAACGGGCTGTATGGTGATATTTTCAAAGTACCGGAACCGTTTATTCCAAAATCCGGCGCGCGCGTGATGTCGTTGCTGGAGCCGACGAAGAAAATGTCCAAATCGGACGATAACCGTAATAACGTGATCGGCCTGCTGGAAGATCCGAAATCGGTAGTGAAGAAAATCAAACGTGCGGTCACTGACTCCGACGAGCCGCCGGTAGTGCGTTATGATGTGAAAGAGAAAGCGGGTGTCTCTAACCTGCTGGATATCCTTTCCGCCGTGACCGGTCAGAGCATTCCTGAACTGGAAAAACAGTTTGAAGGTAAAATGTATGGCCATTTGAAAGGTGAAGTGGCGGAGGCGGTTTCCGGAATGCTGTCTGAGTTGCAGGAGCGCTATCACCGTTTCCGCAACGACGAAGCGTTCTTGCAGAAGGTGATGAAAGACGGGGCGGAAAAAGCCAGCGCACGTGCGGCCGAAACGCTGAAAGCCGTTTACGAAGCCATTGGCTTTGTGGCGAAACCGTAACGGTAATTGCTTGCCCGATGGCGCTAGCTTATCGGGCCTACCAACGAACGTAAGTTGGACAAGGCACCTGTGCCGTACCGTTTATCAGAACTGTAAAAAAACCGGGAAATCCCGGTTTTTTTGTATCTGCGCAGTCGTTTCTATTATTGATCGGCAGCCGGGCCGCAACCGCCAATAATTTTAGAAATAGAAATTGCAGGGTGCAGCAAATAATCGTAGCTGCAGTTATTTTTTTTGTTTTCGATATGACCAGTACAGGCGGTAAGCGTCGCCAGAACCCCTGCCACAACGGCAATTTTTACAAATTTAAACATGTCAAAATCCTTATTGATAAAACGAGCACTACTGGTGGAATAAATATAAGATCTATTTAGCGTATAGTACGATAGCAATTATTAAACTATACAGGTAGTCCAAATAAGGACTTTATCTTTACCAGAGGATATGATTTAAAAAGGCCGCTTAATAATAAGCGGCCTTTATTTGTGTTATATAATGTCGTTTATTTAACGAAATGTTTTCTTAACGTTAAGCATAAAGCCTTTATCGCTGATACCGTCCTCCTTCCACTGGTATGCATCCAGATGTAGCGCGGTATCATTGCTGCTATATTTCACGCCGATAGTTGCCAGACCATTAACGCCGCCGCCTTTTTGACCGTCATCCACGCCGAACGATTGACCCGCCGCACCCTGTAATGACGCTGTACGCTGGCTCTTGCTGTAGCTCAGGTTCGGGCCGCCTTCCAGGGTAGCTGTGGCGCTCCAGCCGTCTTTCCCGGCGTAATCCAGCTTCAGGCCGACAATAGAGTCTACCGCCGTTTCGTTGCCAGAATTCATGGACAGGTTAAAATCTCCGGCGCTGCGCTCTTTGTAGCCTCCTTCCATGGTGTGACGGAATTTCACCCCGGCATACGGCGTGACTTTCAGCGTATCACTCATCATGGTGAAAGTTTTCGCCCCTTCACTGCGAAACTCAAGGTACTGCTGACGCATGTCGGAATCGGCAATTTTGTTGACATCGCCATAGGCGACAGAACGGCTACTGTCGAGGTTGTGTACGTCATAACGTAGGCTGTTATTCCACGCCAGACCTTCATCAAACGCCATGCTGTGCTTCAGGCCAAAGAACTGGCTGTAGCCGCCGGTCAGGCCGTTGTCGCCCGCTTTTTCTGAACCGTCGCCGTCCAGACGGGCGATACCGTATTCCAGCGTCAGGTTCTGGTTTTCGGTTAAGTCCAGTTTCTGACGCAGCGCCAGCATGTCGTACTGGGTGTCGTTGCCCAGCTCCGCGCGCGGGTCGCCTTTCGCTACGACGTTAAACGCCAGGCCATCTTTGATCTGCGGCGCGGCGTCGGCCAGCATGGTAAAGCGGTTGCTTAACACCCGGGCTTCACGGAATACCGTGGTGGCCTGGCTGCCGCTGACCTGTTTCAGGGCGCTGTTCAGTTCGGCGGTGGTGCCAACGTTGAGGCTGGTGTACAGCTCGTTGTTGGTGTAACCGGCGTCCAGCGCCTGCGCCACGTCAGACACGCTACCGTCGGTCGCCACATCGGCGTAGGCGTTTTTGGTCATGGTGACGTCAACGTTGCCGCTGGCATCGGTGCTTCCCTGGGCGTTCCACACCACGCTGGTAGACTGGATAGCGGAAGCGTCGGTGAGGTTGCTGCCCTCCACCACGTTGGCAAAGCTGACGGTGGTGTCGGCGGTGCCTGCGGTGAAGCCGGTATTGATGCCCACGCCTTCCATGCTGGCGTTGCTGACCATCAGCTTACCGGCGCTGCCGTCGGCGTTCGTGCCAACCACGTAGCCGTTCAGGTTGTTGGACGCGCCGGACGTGTCGCCGGCGGCGGAGCCGGAGGTCGTGTTGCTGCTGGGTTCAACAGGCGTTCCCGGCAACGTATAGTCGGCATAATGCGCCTCGTCGCTGTTGCCGTTATTACCGTTTGTCCCTTCGACGTTAACGCTGTCACCCTGTTTAATAATACCGGAACCCGTTACGCCATCGGCAATGACTACCGTCCCGTTATTAACCACATGCCCCGCACCCGCCACGCTAAACGCGTAAGAGTTATTCGCGTAAATATTAATGGTGCCGTTGTTCTCAATGACAGCATCAGCGGTGGCATTTTTATCCAGCGCCATCGCGACCATGCCGGTGTCGGTGGTGCCTTCAGTACCTAAATTGATCGTATTGTTATTGACCAGTTGCGCATTCTTGCCGCCATACATGCCGTAAGCGTTATTACCGCTGATATTCATGGTGCCGTCGTTGACCGCCACGTAATTGTTATAGGCGGAGAAATCGACGGCGCGGCCATTATCCGCATCGTAATTGATTACGCCGTTTGACTGGTTCCAGAAGAAAGCGTGTTTATCCGGGGCGTTACCTGCGCCACCGCCAGCATAAGCCAGTGCCGCAGTAGTGGCATTTACCGTACCGTCATTGATAAATGCCGCTCCCGCGCCCCAATAGTTAATCGCGCCCTTATTGGAGGTTGCCGTAAGCTCCATCGTCCCGGTGTTGTACAGCGTTCCGTTATTCGCATTCAGGTGAATGGCATTTTTGTTGTTATCAAGGATTAACGTACCGGTATTAAAGAATTGCGCGAAATCATTGATTTCCAGCATGGACGCATTTTTAGCGTCAGTCGCGGAGCCAAGATAGAACGTGCCGTCGTTAATGATTGCACTGTTAGCGCCAGTCACTTTTGCGCCGGAAGTCATCGTGCCATCCGTGCCGTTAGTTAATACGCCGTTGGTCGTCAGGCTACGGCTGTCAATGGTGCCATTATTAACGATATCGCCGCCATTTTGCGTCAGCGCACCGTTTATGACGCCGTCATTGACAAGGTTGCCGGATACCGTGGTGTTGCTATTGATAACGCCGCTGTCGTTGTTGGTCAGCGTGCCGCTATCCAGGACGGTAATGGACTCGCCGCCGACCACTCCGGCGTTATTAACGTCTCCGGTCACAACTGCTTTATTATCAAGTGTTGTGCTGGTTCCGGTATCGGCAAGAGTAGCGCCGTCTGTGTAAGGGATAGAAACGTCACTGTTTGTTGGATTGTACTCGTCGCTGTCCTGGCAATCGTCGCCAAAACAGACGGTGCCGTAGTTAACAATCAGGCTATTGCCGTCGGTCAGGAAAGGCTTGCCGTAATCGGCATAAATATTGATTTTGCCTGTGGTATCGTTGACAACGGTTCCGCCGTTGAGCGCCGCCATGCCTACCAGTTGATTCGGGTCGGTCCCTTCAACGCCCGCATCAGCGGTCAGATTAATCACCCCCTGGTTAATGGCGGTGCCGCCGTTAAGCGCCATCATGCCGAACCCGGCGTTATTGACGTTAATGGTGCCGGTGTTGGTGGCGGTGGCATCGCCATAACCGCTGTCGGTGGTGCCTGCGACCATCGCGGCGCTGGTGACATAAAGTTTCGGTGGCGTCCAGTAAGTTTTGTCGGTGATGTTATTTTCATCATCCAGCGTCGGGACAAAGCCGTCCAGGTAGATATCACCAGCGTTGAGCGCCGTGCCTTTGCTGGCGGATACGCCGTATACCCCTGCGCCCTGCAAATATATGGTGGCGCCGGCGTCGTTACTCACCTCGCCGTAGTCCTCTGCCAGCATGGCGTACAGGGTATTTTTGTACCAGATTAGTGGGAAGTTGCCCGCGCCGGTATTTGAAAACGGAGTTAATGATGAAACTAAGGTGATTGTCCCTTCCGCTTCATTATTAACGGTGGAACCCTGGCCGTTAGCCGCGGCGATCGCATTACGGCTGGACGTCCCTGTTGTGGCATACGCGGTAATCTTGCCGCTGTTTTGTGCCTGTGCGCCGCTATCCGCCAGTAATAAAGCGACGGCGCCATCGTCAACGACAGTGCCCTGATTATTGATTGAGGAGCCCTCGCCGCTGGCGGTTAACAGGGCCTGCGTCATGTAATAATTAGAAAGAATAACCGTTTCATTGATATTAACCGTTGAGTTTTGATCTAACGTTAAGTTGCCGCCATTTCTCACATTCGCCAGCGTCACCGCGCCGCCGGGGACGGTGGCAATATTGAGCGTGGATTCACCGCTTAGCGTTACGCTACTGTCTCCGCTGATGTTTATACCGGTAACGGCTGATTCGAGGCCGTCAGCATCTTCGGTGTAGTTGATATTAATACCGCCGGCTAAGTCCACGGTATTGCCATCACCTGCCACATCAAGGCCAACGGTATTCAGATATTGTTCGTCCACGTTACTCATATCGCTGACGTTAATATTGAGCGTGCCGGTCAGGTCCACCGCATTATTGCTGCCGCTGATAGACATCCCCATAAGGGTATCGCTGCTGCCGGCCATCACGCTGTCTTTGTCATAGTCGCCGTTGACCGTGACGCTGCCGATAATATTCAGCGTGTTGTTATTCCCCGTCATGTCGAGGCCCGTCGCGCCACGATAAACGTTATCCCCGTCCTCTGTTGCGGTGACATTAATATCGCCATCCAGCGTCGCCTGCGACGCATTGCCGCTTACCAGCGCGCCGGTGCCGTTAAGGCTGATGTTAATATTCCCCTTGTTTTTGAAGGTGTTTTGTTCGCCTGCGACCACAAACCCCACTGAGTCTGCATCACGCACGGTGGCGTTGCCGGTATTTTTGGCTTCATTTCCGGCGCCGTAGGTGATGATGCCCATCGCGCCGCCGGTGACCAGCAGATCGCCCGCCTGGGTCAGGCTGCTATTGTCGCCATTAATAATCGCCGCCGCAGAGCCTGCGCCATCAACGGCGATATCGCCGGTATTGGCGATACGGGCGTCGTCGCCGTCAATTCGCGTACCAATGGCGCCGCCGGAAATAGTCTGATTACCTTCATTGATAATGAGCGCATTGTCGCCGTCGATATACAGTGCCGTTGAGCCCGTGCCGCTGACGGTGGTGTCCCCGGCGTTATCGATAACCGCGTTATCGCCGGTGATGTGAGCACCGGTGCCGCCATCGGTGATGGTCATATCACCGTCATTGTTGACGCGGGCGTTATTGCCGTCAATGACGGTGCCGGTGGAGCCTGTGCCGTTGATGGTGGAGGTACCAGTATTCTTAATCGTGGCGTTGTCGCCGTCGATGATGATGGCGGTGCCGCCGCCGCTCACGGCAATGTCACCGGCGAAATTGGTGGTGGTTCCGTTGCCGGAAATCAGCGCGCCGGTGGCGTTGTCCACCGTTGAGTGGCCCGAAATGGTGTTGGTGGTGCCATCGCCAGTGATCACCATGCCGATGGCGCCGTCGGTCACACTGGAACCCCCGGTGAGCGTGTTGACGGTTCGATTGCCGGAAATAATCACGCCGGTGCGATCCTGGCCGCTGATATCCATGCCGCGATCGGAGGTATGCGATTCGCCGTCGCCGCTGATAACGGTGGTTTTATCGTCGGCAAGGATCAGATAGCCCCGGCTGTCATACTTCCAGTAGAGACCATTTTCCTGGGTGCCTTCAATCACGGCGGCATTAGCGTCGGTCACGTCCCAACCGGTGACGTTCAGCGTTTTGCCGCCCAGGGTGGTGAGCTGCCACTGGTTGTTCTGTTCTGAATAATTCCACACGGCACCCTCGAGAACGCTGCCGCTATCCAGTTTGAAGCTATCGAAGGCCAGGGTGTCTTTGCCTTTATCGATGGTGACGCCGTTGCTGAAGGTTATAACAGAGTCATCCGGGGGCGTGTCGTCGTCATCGGGCGGGGTCACATCGTCATCGCCGCTATCATCGGGCGGGGTTACATCGTCATCGCCGCTATCGTCGGGTGGGGTCCCATCGTCATCGCCGCTATCATCGGGCGGGGTTACATCGTCATCGCCGCTATCATCGGGCGGGGTTACATCGTCATCGCCGCTATCATCGGGCGGGGTCACATCGTCATCGCCGCTATCGTCGGGCGGGGTCACATCGTCATCGCCGCTATCATCGGGCGGGGTTACATCGTCATCGCCGCTATCATCGGGCGGGGTTACATCGTCATCGCCGCTATCATCGGGCGGGGTTACATCGTCATCGCCGCTATCATCGGGCGGGGTCACATCGTCATCGCCACTATCGTCGGGCGGGGTCACATTGTCATCGCTGCCATCGTCAGGCGGGGTGACATTGCCGCCATCGTCGGGCGGGGTAACGTTGCCGCCATCGTCGGGCGTAGGGGGAATATAAGAATGAGTAGAATCTCCGCCACCGTTATTTTCAACGCCAATAGCCACACCCGCGACCAGTGCGGCAACGCCGCCAGCAACCCAGCCCCAGTGATTATCATTTTCAGGTAATGTAGCAAGGCAGGTCGGTGAGAGTTTTGCGCGTTTTTCTTTAGGCAGGGAGGCGATATTACTGGGACATTCTTTTTCATCATCGTTATTCTCTGCGGCGATGGCCGGAATGTAATAACTTTGCAGCGTTAAAGCGATAGCGATAGAAATAAGTTTTTTCTTTTGCATAGAGTTCATCCTTAATTAATATTTCCTTGCGTACTAAACATATGCGGATAGCGATACAGGCAATGATGAAATGGCCAGAAGAAAATTATGATTTAGTGTTTATTTTATCACCCGATAACCAGGTCGGGTCAAATTGAAGGCTTAACGATATTATTTGTTGGGTGAATGAATAATGGGTGAATTTGACGAATGAAAGGGTTTTTACGCAATATAATTGCTATTTAAATTCGTTTGGTGCATTTAAAATGGATTGCTTAATTCAATTTTAAGTAAAAATAATTTTAGATTACGAGTAGTTGTAAAATAAAGCCCTGAATAACAGGGCTTTATTTTAATTAATGATTAGAGAACCAATTTAATTTATCGCGTAAGGCTACCACGCGACCAACGATAATCAGCACCGGGCTTTCAACCTGTTGCGCTAATTCACCGAGCTGCGTCAGCACACCGTGGACGACGCGTTGCTTCACGGAGGTACCGTTTTCTACCAGCGCAACCGGCATATCGGCCTGCATACCGAATGCGATCAGTTTTTCCTGGATAGTCGCTGCCTGATTCAGCCCCATGTAGAACACCAGCGTCTGTTTTTCTGCCGCCAGGTTTTCCCAGTCCAGCTCGCCGTCGGTTTTCAGGTGACCCGTGACCAGACGTACGCTCTGTGCGTAATCGCGATGGGTTAGCGGAATACCGGAGTAGGCGGAGCAGCCGGAAGCCGCGGTAATCCCCGGTACTACTGAGAAAGGAATACCGGCATGACACAGCGTTTCCAG
Source organism: Salmonella sp. SJTUF14076 (assembly GCF_015534835.1). Lineage (NCBI taxonomy): Bacteria > Pseudomonadati > Pseudomonadota > Gammaproteobacteria > Enterobacterales > Enterobacteriaceae > Salmonella > Salmonella sp. SJTUF14076. The sequence goes on from NZ_CP064674.1 coordinate 401,315, forward strand.
CTCTTCGCCGCCGCGACCAAAGATAAAGGGATCGCCGCCTTTCAGGCGTACCACGCGTTTACCTTTTTGCGCTTCACGCAGCAGGATCTGGTTGATTTCCTCCTGTGGGACGCAGTGGTAACCCGCGCGTTTCCCCACAAAGACCCGATCGGCATCGCGGCGTACCAGGTTCATAATGTCGTCGGAAACGAGGCGATCGTAAACCACGATATCCGCCTGTTGGATTTGTTGTAATCCTTTCAGCGTAAGCAGCCCGGCATCGCCCGGCCCGGCGCCGACCAGCACGACTTCGCCACGGTGATCCAGCGGCTCGCTAAACAGGTGTTCAGTTGTCGCGTTAACCGCTTTCTCATCGGCATTCGCCAGCGACTGCGCCAGCCGGTCATTGACGAAAAATTTTTCCCAGAAGCGACGACGTTCGCCCATGGTGGCAAACTGCTTTTTCACTCGGGCGCGGAGCTGTCCGGCATAGCGCGCGACCTGCCCCAGATGCTGCGGCAGCAGCGATTCCAGTTTCTCGCGCAGCAGACGCGCCAGCACCGGGGAAGTGCCGCCCGAGGAGACGGCGACCATCAGCGGCGAGCGGTCAATAATGGAGGGCATGATAAAGCTGGCGGCTTTCGGCGCATCCACCACGTTGCAGAAGATACGGCGTGACTCCGCCGCGTCGCTGACGCGCTGGTTGACGGTATCGTCGTCAGTGGCCGCGATCGCCAGCCAACACGAGTCGAGAAGCGTTTCGTCGAACGGTCCCTCAACCAGAGTCAACATGCCTTCATTTGCCCATACGGTGAACTGTGGAATAAAGGTCAGCGCATTGACCGTTAAACGTGCGCCTGCTTCCAGCAATAACCGTGTTTTGCGTTCTGCGACATCGCCACCGCCGACGATCAGACAGTCGCGGTCGCGTAATTGACAAAATATAGGCAAATGGTCCACGACATTACCCCTTAATGGTTGGCTGTAACCTTAATTTGGTTGGTTTTTTGCGGAACAGGACGCTCCGATTTCGGCGTAGCATACCAATAACCCAATCCCATGAACACGACGCCGGACAAAGTATTACCCAGAGTGACCCATAACAGGTTGTGTCCGATTCCGGACAGGGTATAGGCGTCGCTGTGATGGCCAAACCAGGAGAGGGCGAACAGCGTCATATTCGCGACGGAGTGCTCGTAGCCGGAAGCGATAAAGGCCAGCAGACACCACCAGATAGCAAGAAATTTTGCCGTGCCTTCGGTGCGAATCGCCATCCAGATTGCCAGACAAACCAGCCAGTTACACAGCGCGCCTTTGAAGAACAGTACCGTGGCGGGCGCGGTGGTTTTTGCCAGCGCGACTGAGTGAACGATACTGGTATCGACCGGCAACAAACTGCCGCCGCCCCAGCTGTAAAGCAGGGCGACAAACACGGAACCGACCAGGTTGCCGAGCCAGGTTTGCGGCAGGATAGCCCACATTTGACCGTGGCTGATGGTGCCTGCTTTGACGCCCAGCGTCAGGAACATGGTGTGGCCGGTAAACAGTTCGGAACCGGCGATGATGACCAGCGTTAAGGCGATACCGAAGGTCGCTCCCATCACCAAAGGACGCACGGACGGGTCGAGCAGATTGCCGAGGGTGAAAATAAGAATGATGCCGAGACCGACATAAGCCCCGGCCATTGCCGAACTGACCCAGAAGCCGAGCGGATTATTCGCCGACAGGCGTGCGATGCGCGCAGCGTTAGCCGCACACTTATTGATAGTGTCTGTAAACATTTGATTATCCTTTTCTCACTTCATCCTTTGCACTGCCTCTTTGTTGGCTGCCCTCGCTCACCCCAGTCACATAGTGAACTATGCTCCTGGGGATTTGCTCAGTTGCCGCCGCGATGCAGTACAAATGATTTTGTGATAACAATTAAAATGAAAAAAAATACAAAAAAGGGGAGGCGTTGCGCCTCCCAAAAATAATTAACCGCGCAACTGCACCACGCCGTCTTTTACCCGCGCGTCGTACTGTTTCACAGAAAACTGCTCATCTTCCATGCACAAACCATCGCTCAGGCGGAAGCGCTGCTTTTTCAACGGGCTGGCGACCCACAGTTCGCCCTGGTGTTCCGCAATCAGCCCACGAGACAGCACACTGGCCTCAAAGAACGGGTCGATGTTGCTGATCGCAAACACCTGATCGCTATGGTAAGGACGGAAAATCGCCACCTGCTCGCCGCCTGACAGCGCGCAGACGCCGGTTCCCGGCAGGATGTCATCAATTTTGCAGATGTTTTGCCACTGGCTCATGCGTTTTCCTCCACCAGAGTGACCGGGATGCGTTCATACGGTGTGGCCGGACGATGCTGTTCGCGTTCAGGCACAACCTGGACATTTGGGTCGCGTTTGTCGCTGTTGATGAAGTGTTTGAAACGAACCTGCGCCGCTGGCGTGTTGACGGTCTCCGTCCACTCGCAGACCACCGCTGCACGCAGGCGCGCCATCTCTTCTTCCAGATGTTCGTTCAGGCCCAGCTTATCGTCGATGATGACCGATTTCAGATACTCGATGCCGCCTTCCAGATTATCCAGCCACGGCGCGGTACGGGTCAGTTTGTCGGCAGTACGGATGTAGAACATCATAAAGCGGTCGAGGTACTTGATCAGCGTGTCGCGATCGAGATCGGCTGCCAGCAGATCCGCATGACGCGGTTTCATGCCGCCGTTACCGCAGACGTACAGGTTCCAGCCTTTCTCAGTGGCGATGATACCGACATCTTTACCCTGAGCTTCCGCACATTCACGGGTACAGCCGGAGACGCCGAACTTCATTTTGTGCGGGGTGCGAATGCCTTTGTAGCGGTTTTCCAGCTCCACGCCGAAACCGACGCTGTCGCCCACGCCGTAGCGGCACCAGGTGCTGCCGACGCAGGTTTTCGCCATCCGCAGCGCTTTGGCGTACGCGTGACCGGTTTCGAAACCGGCTTCAATCAACTGACGCCAGATTTCCGGCAGATCGTCTTTTTGCGCGCCAAACAGACCGATACGCTGAGAACCGGTAATTTTGGTATAGAGGTTAAACTCGCGGGCGATACGACCCACGGCCACCAGACCTTCCGGGGTGATTTCACCGCCCGCCGAGCGCGGGATCACCGAGTAGGTGCCGTCTTTCTGAATATTCGCCAGGAAGTTATCGTTAGTATCCTGTAGCGGCGTGTGCTGCGGTTTGAGGATGTATTCGTTCCAGCACGACGCCAGCAGGGAACCGACGGTCGGCTTACACACTTCGCAGCCGTAGCCTTTACCGTGTTTCGCCAGCAGTTCTTCAAAGGTTTTGATACCTTCCACGCGGATTAAGTGGAACAGTTCCTGACGAGAATAAGCAAAGTGCTCGCACAGGTTGTTGTTGACTTCAATACCCTGTTTCGCCAGTTCGGCGTTCAGTACCTGCGTCACCAGCGGGATGCAGCCGCCGCAGCCGGTTCCGGCTTTGGTTTCCGCTTTCAGCGCCGCCACGGTATGGCAGCCTTTATTGATAGCGGCGATCAGATCGCCTTTAGTCACATCGAAGCAGGAGCAGATCTGCGCGCTGTCCGGCAGTTTATCCACGCCGATAGCGGGTTTACCACTGCCCGCGTGCGACGGCAGGATCAGCGAATCCGGGTTTTCCGGCAGTTCGATGGCGTTCAGTACCAGTTGCAGCAAATTGCCGTAATCGCTGGTGTCGCCGACCAGTACTGCGCCGAGCAGAGTTTTGTTATCTTCGCTGACAATAAGACGTTTGTAGACTTCTTTGCTTTCATCGAGGTAAACGTAACTACGCGCGCCCGGCGTGCGGCCATGCGCGTCGCCGATGCCGCCGACGTCCACGCCCAGCAGCTTCAGCTTGGCGCTAAGATCCGCCCCTTCAAAGGCGTTTTCACTGCCGAGGATATGGTCAACGGCGACCTGGGCCATTTTATAGCCTGGTGCGACCAGACCGTAAACGCGGTTGTTCCAACTGGCGCACTCGCCGATAGCGTAGATATCCGGGTCGGACGTCTGGCAGGTGTCGTTAATCACGATCCCGCCGCGCTGCGCGACGGCCAGACCGCACTGGGTAGCCAGCTTGTCGCGGGGGCGAATACCGGTAGAGAAGACGATGAAATCGACTTCCAGCTCGCTGCCGTCGGCAAAACGCATAGTCTTACGCGCTTCGTTACCCTGCTGAACAATCTCTTGCGTGTTTTTACTGGTGTGTACACGCACGCCCATGCTTTCGATCTTGCGACGTAGCTGCTCGCCGCCCATCTGATCGAGCTGTTCCGCCATCAGCATTGGCGCAAATTCAATGACGTGCGTTTCCACGCCGAGGTTTTTCAGCGCGCCAGCGGCTTCCAGCCCCAGCAGACCGCCGCCGACCACCGCCCCGCGCTTGCTGCGACGGGCGCAGGCTTCGATAGCGTTGAGGTCTTCAATGGTACGGTAAACGAAGCAATCCTGGGTTTCGGAGCCTTTAATCGGCGGAATCCACGGATAGGAACCGGTCGCCATGATCAGCTTGTCATAATAAACGGTACGACCCGCGCTGGAGTGAATCACTTTCTCCTGACGGTTAATGGTAATTGCGCGTTCGCCAACCAGTACCTTTACGCCGTGCTTCTCGTAAAATCCTTCACGCACCAGAGAGAGCTCTTCCGCGGTGTGGTGAGAGAAGTAGGATGACAGGTGGACACGGTCATAGGCTTTACGGGGTTCTTCACAGAACACGGTAATGTCGAACAGGCTAGCGTCGGATTTATCAAGGAGATCCTCAATAAAGCGGTGGCCGACCATACCATTACCGATAATAGCGAGTCTGACTTTGCTCATTTTTGCCTCGATTTCTTTTCTATTACCGCCTACCTTAACGATTCAGCAACCCCGCTTATTGATGTAAATCAAATTCACCTTTATATACCTCTTAATGGGTATATGGCTGATTTGTCTGGATTTTTATAAGTGGCGGAATTGTCAGGCTTTTCAGGTTTGTACAAATAACATACAAAATGAGGGGTTTTTAGGCCAACAGGCCTACCCCGTCAGGAGGGGGGATAGAGTGCCGGAGGGCGACGTCGCCTTATCCGGCCTACCAACAGCTTACGCTGTAGCTACCGTCTTGAACGTCAAGCGGTAGCTACATAATTTTCATCCCACGGAAGCCGCGTTTTCAACACGCCGAAGCATAAATGTACCAGTTTGCGCATCACAGCTCCCAGCGCGGCTTTCTTCGCCTTGCCCTTTGCGACCAGCCTTTCATAGATAGCCTTCGCCTGTTTGTTCCAGCGGCTCGCGGTCAGCGCTGCAACGTACAGCTTAGCCCGCACTCCTGACGGTCCTGTTTTTGACATATGTGGTCTGCCACGCACTGAGCTCCCCGACGTTTTCTCTACCGGTGTCAGTCCCAGATAGGCCGCCACCTGTGAGGCGCTTTTGAACGTCCCGTCTTTCAGCAACGCCAGCATCTCCCGCCCGACCTGATCTTTCACTCCCTTGATTGATTTCAGTAACTCGAGATCAGCCTTCAGCCCCGGATCGTTATCCGTATGATCGGTTATCAGCTTCTCTATCCGGGCCAGTTCCTCGTTCAGCCAGCTCTTTGTTCGCTCAAGTGAACGGATGACCTCCTGTGGTGTGGATGTGGAATTCGCTTTTTCCAGCCGGTTCACCGTACGCTGTACATCCTCTCTCAGCGCATCCCGCTGGCGCAGCAATGCCCTCAGCTTACGTACTTCAGGCGAAGGAGGAACCCAGACAGCCGGGGACTTCAGCTCGCCATAACAGGCCAGCACGAAGGCATCGACAGCATCATTCTTGTTGAGGATATCCATCCCGTGGGCAAATTCGCGGACACGACAGGGGTTGGCCATGCAGACGCTGACACCGGCCTCATGCAGGCCATACGCCAGATTTTCATGGTAAATACCCGTCGCTTCCAGTACGACAGTCACGCTTTCAGGAACACATTTTTGTGCGTTCAGCCAGTCGATAACTTTACGGGCAACGGCGGGTTCGTTAGTCAGAACCTTGTGCTTTTTTTTACCGCCGGGGCCGGCAGTAAGCAGACAAAGATCGATTTTATTTTTACTGACATCAATACCGAGAGTACACACAGAACACCTCCTTTCACCTGAGCCAACACGCCATTCCAGCCTTGTACATACGAAGTCAACGCTTCTGGTTACCGTTCGGATTTTGAGTGACGTGAAAGGTGAAACGGGAGGCTTAAGCTACATCGGAAGCTCAGAGTCTTCAGGCCGGATACAAGCTTCTCCCGTTTCAGATAGCTGACAGCTAATCAGCTATCTGTTCAGGATACAAGGCCGGATAAGACGCATCGCGTCGCCATCCGGCAATCATTATCAATGCGCCGCTGGCGAACTATGCTGACGATGACGGGAGACAAAGCCGAGCGCAAAGCACATCACAAAGACCACCGCATACAGACCATTCGCGGTGAGTAACGCCGCCTGTGGGCCGCTGTGCGCTACAATCGGGCCGGTGACGACGAAGGTCAGCATTGTTCCGATGGTGCCGCAGGTCAGAATAAAGTTAACCAGCTTAGGCGAGGCCACTTTCGTTTGCTGCGATCCCAGCGTAATGATGGAGGTATAAATGGCGCTGGAGAAGAAGCCCAGCGTCAGAATAAACCACGGCATATGCGCCTGCGTGCCGGTAATAAACAGATACATCAGTACCGCCGCCATACCCGCCAGTACGGTCAGAATGCGTTGCAGATCGAAAAAGCGCAGGATAAAGCTAAACGCCCACATGCCAAACATATAGGACATCCAGAAATCACTCACCAGCGCCCCGGCGTCATTCAGGCTCATGCCGAGGCCTTTGGCGTATTCCGGCACCCAGGAGATAAAGCCTAATTGACCGAGGATATAGCACAGCGCGGCGACGGCGAGAAACAGTACGCCAATGCCCCATTTTTCTTTGACGGCAGGTGCCTGAGAGTGCTGCGCATGTTTACCCAGCGCCGGAAATTCACAGCCGAAGGTCAGGATGAAAATCGCCAGGTAGACCAGGCCGATGCAGGCGTAGACCCAGTACCACTCAATACTACGCGCCAGCAGGAAGGCGGCGACCATAGGAAAAATCATCCCCGCCATGCTGAAGAAGGAGTCGGTAAACAGCAGTCGGGAACCACGCTGACGCCCTTCATACAGTTGCGTAATCAGGAAGGTGCCAATCGACATGGTGATCCCGCTGACCAGCCCCAGCACAAACATCGCCGCTGAGAACAACGCCAGGCTATGGCTGAACATCAGCCCGGCCACCGCCAGCACCATCAGGATAAAACCAAAGCGTAGCTGTGTTTTCAGCGGGATGATTTCCATCAGCCACGCATTGAGGAAGATCGAGATCAAAATCCCGGCATTCAGGAAAGTAAAGGTGTTACTCATGCTGGAAACGGGCAGCTGAAAATAGTCTGCGATATTTCCCATCACCATCCCGGTGACAATCACCAGCGCCCCGGTCAGGGCGTAGGAAAGAAAGCTGATCCATGTGAGCTTGATGCGGTTGCTGTTAGTCATGTCTGGCCTTGAAGAGAAGTGAAGCGCGTGGAGGGCGCGTTAAGCGGGCAGATTTTAGGCGCTTTTGTGATGCATTTAAATAATTATTAGTGATAGTAATGTTCATTACATTTTTTAATGTGATGTTTGTCACATCATATTGCAAGAATACGGCGTTGCGTCGTAACGTTACATTTGTTTCATATACGTAAAATTAGGTAAAGGGCTGGCCTGGCCCAGGAAGGCTCTTTAAAATCATTCCACTTGCTTTATTTCTGCTCTCTTTAAGGAAATCTCATGCTCAAATCGACTCTGGCGGCTGTCGCAGCTGTTTTCGCTCTTTCTGCTCTTTCTCCCGCAGCGTTGGCAGCAAAAGGCGATCCTCATGTGCTGTTAACCACCTCCGCCGGGAATATTGAGCTGGAGCTGAACAGCCAGAAAGCGCCGGTTTCTGTGAAAAACTTTGTCGATTACGTCAACAGTGGTTTCTATAACAACACTACGTTTCACCGCGTTATTCCTGGCTTTATGATTCAGGGCGGTGGTTTTAACGAGCAGATGCAGCAGAAGAAACCGAATCCGCCGATTAAGAATGAAGCCGACAACGGCCTGCGTAATACTCGCGGCACGATCGCGATGGCGCGCACCGCAGATAAAGATAGCGCCACCAGCCAGTTCTTTATTAACGTCGCGGATAACGCTTTTCTCGACCACGGCCAGCGCGACTTTGGCTATGCGGTATTTGGTAAAGTGGTAAAAGGTATGGATGTCGCCGATAAAATCTCACAGGTACCGACGCACGATGTCGGGCCTTATCAGAATGTGCCGACAAAACCAGTCGTTATCCTTTCCGCGAAAGTCCTGCCATAAAACATGCCTGCGCGGGTGCGAGCCGCCCGCGTTTTCTCCCTGTCTCAGCGTAACCTGAAATTGCTGCTTATACTTGTGGTCAAGCACAGGCATATTCAGGGAGGCCCGGTGAAGAAACTTACCGATAAACAAAAGTCACGCTTTTGGGAACAGCGGCGCAACGTTAACTTCCAGCAAAGCCGCCGTCTCGAAGGTATTGAGATCCCCTTAGTAACCCTGACCGCCGATGAAGCGCTGGCACGTCTTGACGAGCTTCGGAGGCACTATGAGCGATAAATTTGGCGAAGGGCGCGATCCGTACCTCTATCCGGGGCTGAATGTGATGCGTAATCGGCTGGGGATTCATCAGGCCCAGCGACTGGCGCAAGCGGCATATGAAATGACCGCGCTCCGCGCCGCCACGATTGAACTGGGGCCGCTGGTACGCGGCTTGCCTCATCTGTGCGCGATTCATCGCCAGCTCTATCAGGATATTTTCGACTGGGCAGGGCAACTGCGGGAGGTCGATATTTACCAGGGCGATACCCGTTTTTGCCACTTTGCCTATATCGAAAAAGAGGGCAACGCTCTGATGCAGGATCTGGAAGAAGAGGGCTATCTGGTCGGTCTGGCGCACGAGAAGTTTGTCGAGCGGCTGGCGCATTACTACTGTGAAATTAACGTGCTTCATCCGTTTCGTTTGGGGAGCGGGCTGGCGCAGCGTATCTTCTTTGAACAACTGGCGCTACATGCAGGCTACGCGCTGAGTTGGCAAGGTATTGCGGTTGACACATGGAAGCAGGCGAACCAGAGCGGCGCGATGGGCGATCTCTCCACTTTGCAGGCGATTTTTCAGAAAGCGATAAGCGAAGCTCGCGAAACTGAGTAAAATAGGGCGGTTCTACTGACCCGGAGCCGCCATGATCCTGCTTATCGATAACTATGATTCCTTTACCTGGAACCTCTACCAGTATTTTTGTGAACTGGGCGCGGAAGTGCAGGTTCGGCGCAATGATGCGCTGACGCTGGCGCACATTGACGCTTTGAACCCGCAAAAAATCGTTATCTCTCCTGGCCCCTGTACGCCAAATGACGCTGGCATTTCACTGGCGGTCATCCGCCATTATGCCGGACGTATTCCGATGCTGGGCGTTTGCCTGGGTCATCAGGCGATGGCGCAGGCCTTTGGCGCGTCGGTGGTGCGGGCAGCGAAAGTGATGCACGGTAAAACGTCACCTGTTACGCATAATGGACAGGGCGTGTTTCGGGGATTGCCCAGCCCGTTAACCGTGACACGTTACCACTCGCTGATTGTCGACCCTGCCACGTTGCCAGAGTGTTTTGAGATCACCGCCTGGAGCGAAACGCAGGAGATTATGGGCATTCGCCACCGCGAGTGGGATCTGGAAGGCGTGCAGTTCCACCCGGAAAGTATTCTTAGCGAACAGGGACACGCGCTACTGGAAAATTTTCTTCAACGTTGATTAATGGTTGTCATTGAGTGATTTTTTATTCATATTTTGTGAGTATAATTTCACTGAATTTTCTGCTTAACCGGGTGGTAATGATATGGCAACTGAACAAACGGCTATTACGCGCGCAACTTTTGATGAGGTGATTCTGCCTGTTTATGCACCGGCGGACTTTATTCCGGTCAAAGGTAAAGGCAGCCGCGTATGGGATCAGCAGGGCAAAGAGTATATCGATTTCGCCGGCGGGATTGCAGTGACTGCGCTGGGCCATTGCCATCCGGCACTGGTCGAGGCGCTGAAATCCCAGGGGGAAACCTTGTGGCATACCAGTAACGTTTTTACCAATGAACCGGCGTTGCGTCTGGGACGTAAACTGATCGACGCCACGTTTGCCGAGCGCGTGCTGTTTATGAATTCCGGCACTGAAGCGAACGAAACCGCTTTTAAACTGGCGCGTCATTATGCCTGCGTGCGCCATAGCCCGTTCAAAACGAAAATCATTGCCTTCCATAACGCCTTTCATGGCCGTTCCTTGTTTACCGTCTCTGTCGGCGGGCAGCCGAAATATTCCGACGGCTTTGGACCGAAACCCGCCGATATTATTCACGTTCCCTTCAACGATCTTCATGCGGTGAAAGCGGTAATGGATGACCACACCTGCGCGGTGGTGGTCGAGCCGATTCAGGGTGAAGGCGGCGTGCAGGCGGCTACACCGGAATTCCTCAAAGGGTTACGCGACCTGTGTGACGAGCATCAGGCGTTGCTGGTGTTTGATGAAGTGCAGTGCGGGATGGGGCGCACCGGAGACCTGTTTGCCTATATGCACTACGGCGTCACGCCGGATATCCTCACCAGCGCCAAAGCGTTAGGCGGCGGTTTTCCGGTGAGCGCCATGCTGACCACGCAGGAGATCGCCTCGGCCTTCCATGTTGGTTCGCATGGTTCAACCTATGGCGGCAATCCGCTGGCCTGTGCGGTGGCTGGCGCGGCATTCGATATTATTAATACGCCAGAAGTACTACAAGGCATTCACACTAAGCGGCAACAGTTTGTGCAACATTTGCAGGCGATTGACGAGCAATTTGACATTTTCAGCGATATTCGCGGCATGGGGCTGCTGATTGGCGCGGAACTGAAACCGAAGTACAAAGGTCGGGCGCGTGATTTTCTGTACGCAGGCGCGGAGGCTGGCGTGATGGTGCTCAATGCCGGAGCCGACGTGATGCGTTTTGCCCCGTCGCTGGTGGTGGAAGAGGCGGATATCCATGAAGGAATGCAGCGCTTTGCGCAGGCGGTAGGGAAGGTGGTGGCCTGATGGCGGATTGCCGGATAAGCGTAGCGCATCCGGCAGTCGGTCTTAACCTTTTGTATCCCGTAGCCGCTTACTCAGCCAGATACCGTGATGCGGACGCTGACGCCAGGCCATCGACGAAATTGTGTGCATGGTGTTCAGATGGCCAATGATGCGCTGTAAATGTTGTTCCAGAGTGCTCAATAAGCCATGTGACGGCATGTCCGGCGACTCCAGAATATTGACATCGCCGGAGCCGCCTGGCCTGTCGTACTCCAGGCGCTGCTGGCAGCGCTGAATCGCAATCTCGCAAGATTCCAGATAGCGCTGCGCCAGATCCGGCGTCAGTATGGTGTGTTCCCGCGCCAGCGTCGTCATAGCGTTGATATGCTCGACAATAAACTGGCTGTGCGTGACCCACAGTTTCATATCCGACAGATAGTGGGTATTGAATCCGGGTTCCTGCATTGCCTGATTTAACGAGTTGAATAACGTGTTATGCGCCTGGTTGACCCGCATTCTTTGATAAGCGAGCGGGGTGGCCTGCGGATCGTTACTGAGGATCAGTCGGATGGCTTCTTGATCGGCTTCCAGCGCATCATGGGCGTTTTTACGTAATAGCCCGCTTTGCCATTGCGGCCACAGCCAGACCATGCCGCCAAAGGCAATTAAACAGCCAATCAGCGTATCGATCAGCCTCGGCACAATAAACTGCTCTCCGTTTAACGTCAGTAACTGGATGGTGTATACCGCCGTCACCGTAAAGCCGACCGTCGCCCAGCCGTAGTTTTTACGAATAATCAGATAACTTGCCAGCGTTAGTACCAGCATGACCGCCAGCGTAATGCTTTCGGGAATATGTAAGTGCAGCGTGACGCCGGCAATCACCAGGCCGACCAGCGTTCCGACCGAACGGTGCAGAATACGTACGCGCGTCGCGCCATAGCCGTTTTGGGTGACAAACAGCACCGTCATGAGTATCCAGTACGGTTTAGGCAGGTGCAACGCACTGCCCATCAGACTGGCGATACTCATCATCACGCTGATGCGTCCGGCGTTGCGTAGCGCCGGCGATTTAAGAGACATATAATTTTTCAGCGCCGGAAGTAGCGGCAAACGACGCTGTTTATCGGCCATCAGGTCGCGGGCGTACAGCGGTCGCTGAGTACGCAGCACACGGGCGATTCGACTGAAGTGCCAATAGCAGAACTGGCCTACCGGATTTTCAGGATGCTGATTGGCGATCTTCTCCAGAGCGCCAATCTGTTTTTCCATGGAGAAGCGCGTCGGCAGACGATGATACAGAATGTCATCCGCCAGCACGCGCAGACGGGCGGCGACCGTTTGCGCATTCCAGCGAATCACCTCTTCCGCATGGCTGCGTTCTACCAGTTTCTGTACCTCTTCCGGCTGATGCAAGCTGACGGAGATGTGCTCCTGCAAATCCATCGCTTCCTGAAAAGCCCGTAGTAGACGCTTGTAATCATTATTGTTGTGCGCCGAAAGCATATGCATCTGTTGGTAACACTGGGTAATGAGATCGACCGCTTTTTGCTGGCGTATCAGCAGGGGAGGCAGCGCTTTTTCCGGATCGATATGTTGGGTGAGCAGGCTGTATTTCGCTTCACAATAATCGGCCAGTTCACGGTATAACAAACTCAATGACTCGCGCAGCGGCTGTTCGCGCCATAGCCAGAACCAAAACCAGTTAAACACGCCGTACCATAGCGTGCCCAGCGCATAAATGAGCAGCGGCTCCCAGACGGGCATGTATCCCGCAAGGCTCAGGGTAAAGATGGCGGCAATCAGCGACGCTGGCAGTAGCCGCGCGTGAAGCGGGCTAATTTCCGCCGTCACGCCAAGCACCAGCGTCAGCCCGGTCAGGATCAACGGCAGGGGGATGGATTCCGCCAGCAGAAGTTGCGTTACCAGACTGCATCCGGCGAACAGCGATGCGCCGATGATCAGGCGTTTAAAAAAGCGTTTGTGCGGGGTATCCAGACCTGCAATGTTGCAGCAGGCGGGAACGAGAGAGAAAAGCAAGCCCAGGTGTAGCTGGCCTATCAATAAACCAACAGCCACAGGCAGGCACAGCACCAGCGTTTGCCGTAGTGCGTAATTAATCTCTGGGTGATAAATCAGTCTTCGCCACATCGATGCAAACAAAAATGGCGCATGATAAAACGCGCCATTCTGACGGGATTAACGGGTGCCGTAGACGACGATGGTCTTGCCATGCGCGGAGATCAGGTTTTGATCTTCCAGCATTTTCAAAATACGACCAACGGTTTCGCGGGAGCAGCCGACGATCTGGCCGATTTCCTGACGGGTGATTTTGATCTGCATCCCATCCGGGTGCGTCATGGCATCGGGCTGTTTCGCCAGATTCAGCAGCGTCTGAGCGATACGCCCGGTGACGTCAAGGAAGGCGAGGTTACCTACTTTTTCAGAGGTGACTTGTAAGCGACGAGCCATCTGGGAAGAGAGGCGCATCAGAATATCCGGGTTGACCTGGATTAATTGGCGAAATTTTTTGTAGGAAATTTCAGCGACCTCACATGCGGTTTTCGCACGTACCCAGGCGCTGCGTTCCTGGCCTTCTTCAAACAGGCCCAGTTCACCAATAAAATCACCCTGATTCAGATAAGAAAGGATCATTTCTTTCCCTTCTTCATCTTTGATCAGCACTGCCACGGAGCCTTTAACGATGTAGTACAGCGTTTCTGCTTTTTCACCCTGGTGAATCAGCGTGCTCTTTGACGGGTACTTATGAATGTGGCAATGAGACAAGAACCATTCAAGAGTCGGGTCTGTTTGCGGTTTGCCAAGCACCATGCGCGGTTATCCTCTGTTATAAGCTGTCTCCAGAGCCAGAAAACGGCACTGTCTCTGGGGTTGCAAAAATATACTTCCCGCTACCTGGGAAGGGGGCTACGAAAATAGATTGTAGCCTGTAATGTGATGTCCTCTGCATACATGCAGTACGTCAATGTATTACTGTAGCATCTTGTCTGTTTTAGCATAGCTTTCGCCGTGTGTCTCCTGGTGTCTCGCTTCAGCATGACCCAGGTCGCCTTCCATTGCGACTTTTGTTGTATGCGCGTAATCTTTCAGGAAAATTGAAACATTGGAGTTACGAAATATGCAAGCGCGTGTAAAGTGGGTTGAAGGACTCACATTCCTCGGAGAGTCCTCCTCCGGCCACCAGATTTTAATGGATGGCAACTCCGGTGACAAAGCGCCGAGTCCGATGGAGATGGTATTAATGGCGGCTGGCGGATGTAGCGCTATTGATGTGGTATCAATCCTGCAAAAGGGCCGTCAGAATGTCACCAACTGCGAAGTGAAGCTGACATCCGAGCGCCGGGAAGACGCGCCGCGCCTGTTTACGCACATTAATTTGCATTTTATCGTTACCGGCAGCGATCTGAAAGAGGCTGCCGTCGCGCGCGCTGTCGATCTCTCCGCGGAAAAATATTGCTCGGTGGCGCTAATGCTGGAAAAAGCGGTCAATATTACCCATTCGTATGAAGTGATTGCGGCGTAACACGTGATGCCGGATGGCGGCGTGGCCTTATCCGGCCTACCCGTTTTTATCTCGTAGGCCCGATAAGCGTAGCGCCATCGGGCATTTCACCGCGGTTATTCGATTTTTTTGCCTTCCATTAATCGCTGCACCAGCGGCAACATAATCAGCTCCATCGCCAGCCCCATTTTGCCGCCCGGCACCACTAATGTATTAATGTGAGAAATGAACGAGCCCTGGAGCATCGCCAGGAGCCAGGGAAAATCGATCCCTTCCAGGTTGCGGAAATGGATCACCACAAAACTCTCATCCAGCGAGGGAATACCCTTTGCGGCGAACGGATTGGACGTGTCGACGGTCGGTACGCGCTGGAAGTTGATATGGGTACGCGAGAACTGCGGCGTAATGTAATTGATGTAGTCGTCCATGGAACGCACCACGGAATCCATCACCGCTTCACGGGAGTGTCCGCGCTCGCTGGTGTCGCGAATCAGTTTCTGAATCCACTCGAGGTTGACGATAGGCACCACGCCAACCAACAGATCAACATGACGCGCGACATCATGTTGTGGGGTGACGACGCCGCCGTGCAGTCCTTCATAAAACAGCACATCGGTCGGTTCAGGAAGCGGCTGCCAGGGGGTAAACGTGCCGGGAACCTGATTCCACGGTACGGCTTCATCATAGGTATGCAGATATTTACGCGACTGGCCTTTACCCGTCTGCCCGTACTCAATAAAGGTATGTTCCAGTAGGCTGAAGTCATTGGCTTCAGGCCCGAAATAGCTGATATGCCGCCCGGCGTCACGCGCTTTGCGGATCGCCATGTCCATTTCCGGGCGGGTGTAACGATGAAAACTGTCGCCTTCCACCTCGGCGGCGTGCAGATTTAACTGCGCGAAAATTTTACGAAACGCGAGACTGGTGGTGGTGGTCCCCGCGCCGCTTGACCCTGTTACTGCTATCACCGGATGTTTGGCTGACATGGCAACTCCATGATTGAGCTTTAATAATAATGTCTTGTTGGCAAAGGCGTTTTATTCGCGAAACTGCTTTTTCGGCATAATATTGACCGTTTCATGTAATTCAGACCATACCAGCACGGCCTCGCCGGATTGCAGTTGGCGTTTTACGTCAGCGACTTTTTGTTCAAGCGAACGTTCATGTTCACCATAATCGGTGCCTTCGCGCAACACAAAGCTTTCGATCAGGTTGTCCAGCGTGTCGGGGGCGAGCCCCTGCCAGGGAATGATCATGATGACGCCTCCAGGTACGTTGTCAGCCAGTCAGGAATTCGGCGTTCCAGCCACATTTCAGGGCGCAGCGGCGTACCGCCGATAAATCCTACGTGTCCGCCATGCTCAGTCAGCTGATACTCCACCTGCGGGGGCAGATCTTCCGCTTTAGGGATCACGTGATGATCCATAAACGGATCGTCTTTAGCGTGAATAATCAGCGTCGGTTTAGCAATCTGGTTAAGCAACGGCATGGCGCTACACTGACGATAGTAGTCGATGGCGTCGGCAAAGCCGTGAATTTTCGCGGTGATCAGGTCGTCAAACTCGCGAATACGGCGCATTGATTTCAGTTGCGCCAGATTCACCGGCAGCGACCCGGGGTACGCCGCCAGCTTGCGTGACGCATTCGCTTTTAACAGATTAAGCAAATAACGCTGATAGACGCGGGAAAACCCTTTGTCCATGTGGTAGCTACAGGCTTCGAGAACGAAAGGCGCAGAAACAATTACCGCCGCCTCGATGGGAATATCGCGGCCTTCTTTCGCCAGCAGGCACGCCAGCATATTACCGCCGAGCGAATAGCCCACGGCGGCTGTCGGAACGGCGCCGAACTCCCGCTGTAGCCAGCGTAAAAACCAGGCTCCGTCCTCCGTTTCACCGGAGTGGTAAATACGATTCAGACGGTTGGGTTCGCCGCTACAGCCGCGAAAGTGCATCACCACGCCCAGCCAGCCGCGCTTTTGCGCCGCCTCAATCAGCCCGTGGGCATAGGGGCTGTTCAGGCTGCCTTCCAGACCGTGAAAGACCACCAGCCGCGGTTTATGCTTTGCCTGTTGCGGTTCTTCGCTCCATGCCAGATCGACAAAATCGCCGTCCGGTAGCTCCAGCCGCTGCCAGTGGGCGTTGAACTTCACTTTGCGGCGGATTAAGCGCGGCAGCATAGTTTGTAAATGGCGATTACGAATGCCACGCATGGGAATAAATTCATGCGAGTCATTGACAGGCGGGGTCATTTCTGTGGACGTGATCTCAACCATAGCACCAGAACAATTGATAATTGGAAACAATACTATACCGCGCATAAGGTTCACAGATTAGTCAATATGTGATTTTACGTTCAATTGGTCGCTGGGGAAATAAAATTGCGCCTCATTTCACCAGAGAGGGCAGTATGCAAGGCGCGCGCAATACCCCACAGAAATCGCGTGAACCTCTGCATCAGCCGAATTAATCGTGGTAGTGTGGCAACACGATAGTTATGTGACTCAAGGAGAAGGCATGTCGAAGACACTTTTACAGATCCATTTTAACTTTAGCGGCCCTTTTGGCGAGGAGATGACTCAGCAACTGGTCGGGCTGGCGGAGTCTATCAATGAGGAGCCGGGCTTCATCTGGAAAATCTGGACAGAAAGCGAGAAAAACCAGCAAGCTGGCGGCATTTACTTGTTTGAATCCGAAGAAACGGCGCAGGCTTATATTAAAAAACACACTGCGCGTCTGAAAAATCTTGGCGTTGATGAGGTGACGTTTACATTATTTGGCGTGAACGACGCGCTGACGAAAATAAATCACGGCAACCTTTGCCGCTAAATCACATAACGCAGCCTTCTGTTCCGGTGCTGCCGACCGCAACGGTAACCTTTATATCGGGACGAGTACCGAAGAGGCCTTTATGGACGAACAGCGGACAACGAACGTTCTCTTTCAGCGTGTGCAGCGCCTCGGCGGTGCGGGCGATGTTACCCTTCTCCACAAGCATCATGAAGATGGTGAGCTTGCGGAAGGTAATGTCATCGGTGATAGACAGGTTCATCGTCCGCCCCGTGCGTTAGAGCCTAATGGGATAGGCTCTTAGTCGTTCTGCATCATCTGCTCAAGCTGCTCCTGCGCCTCAAGCCATGCCATTTCACATTCTTCCAGCCCGGATTTGGCGCTGGCCTGCAGTTGCAGGCACTCGGTCATCTCCGCTTTACGGCTTGGGTCATACAGGCTGCTGTCGCCGAGCTTCTCTTCCGCCTGCGCTAACTGGGCGTTGAGCTTTTCCATCTCTTTTTCCAGACGGGTAATCTCTTTACGCAGCGGTTGCGTCAGAGTGCGTAGCTCGGCTTCGCGACGCTTCTGATCTTTGCGTGACTGAGCGCTGTTGGCGTTGTTTTCCTTCGGCGCGTTGTCGGCCTGGTTTTCCTGTTTCTGCACGTCGCTCAGCCATTGCTGATAATCCTCCAGGTTGCCGTCGAACGGTTCGACCTTTTTGTCGTGAACCAGATAGAGGTCGTCAGTGGTGGAGCGAATCAGGTGGCGGTCGTGCGACACGACGACCAATGCGCCTTCAAAATCAATCAGCGCTTCGGTGAGCGCCTGGCGCATGTCGAGATCCAGGTGGTTGGTCGGTTCATCGAGCAGCAGCAGATTTGGACGCTGCCAGACGATCAGCGCCAGCACCAGACGCGCTTTCTCGCCGCCGGAGAAGCGTTGCGTCTCTTCCGTTACTTTGTCGCCCTGGAAACCGAAGCCGCCGAGATAGTCGCGCAGCTTCTGCTCCAGTTCCTGCGGCGCCAGACGCGCCATATGTTGCAGCGGGGATTCATCGGCGCGCAGGAACTCCAGTTGGTGCTGGGCGAAGTAGCCGAGCTTAATGCCTTTGGCGAGGCCGATTTCACCGTGCAACGGTTCCAGTTCGCCCGCCAGCAGCTTGATCAGCGTCGATTTCCCCGCGCCGTTGCGACCCAGCAGGCCGATACGCGAGCCGGGCACCAGGTTCAGCTTGATGGATTCCAGAATGATGCGATCGCCATAACCTGCGCTGACTTTTTCCATCTTCAGCAGCGGGTTCGGCAGGCTTTCCGGTGCGCGGAAGCTGAAATGGAACGGGTTGTCGACATGAGCCGGCGCAATCAGCTCCATACGCTCCAGCATCTTGATACGGCTTTGCGCCTGCTTGGCCTTGGTCGCTTTGGCGCGGAAACGGTCGATGTAGCTTTGCAGATGCGCCACACGCTCCTGCTGACTCTCATACATCGCCTGCTGCTGCGCCAGGCGCGTGGCGCGCTGAACTTCAAACGCGCTGTAGTTGCCGGTGTACTCGAACAGAGTCTGCTGTTCGATATGGATAATTTTATCCACTATCGGGTCAAGAAAGTCGCGATCGTGGGAAATCAGAATCAGGGTGCCCGGATAGCTCTTCAGCCATTTTTCCAGCCAGATGACGGCATCCAGATCGAGGTGGTTGGTCGGTTCGTCGAGCAGCAGTAAATCGGAACGGCAAATCAGCGCCTGGGCCAGGTTAAGGCGCATCCGCCAGCCGCCGGAAAAGTCGCTGACCGGACGTTCCAGCTGATCGTTAGAGAAGCCGAGGCCGTGTAACAGGCTGGCGGCGCGCGAGCGAACGGTCCATGCGTCGATGGCGTCCAGCTTGCCATGTATGGAGGCGATAGCATGTCCGTCGTTACGTTCGTTGGCGTCGTTAAGCTGCGCCTCCAGCTGCCGGTATTCACGGTCGCCGTCAATGACATACTCAATCGCTGGCTGAGGCAACGCAGGTGTTTCCTGATTCACCCACGCTAATTGCCAGGTTCCGGGCAGGGTAAAACTCCCGGCATCGGCGCTGATTTCATTTTTTAGCAATGCCAGCAGGGTAGATTTACCGCAGCCGTTTTTACCCACCAGGCCGACTTTCTGGCCTGGATTAATGGTAGCCGAGGCATTGTCCAGTAGGACGCGCACGCCGCGACGAATTTGTAACGAGGAGAAAACAATCATAAGGCGCCGTATGTTCAGACTATGTTAATTTATCATTATGATAATGTAATATTCGGGCGTACCGCCGCGCTGGAGCGCAATGGTAGCTCAAAACAACAACGATACACAAAATCATTCAGGCCGCCTTTGGTGAGGGACAAGAATATCTCTCATTAATCCCCAGCGGCGGACATAGAGTACGTTCCTGAGTTGAACAAACGCTGTCAACGTAGAAGCGGCCTGAAGAATGGCATGTATCGACCCAAAACAACCGGGAGGGGGATTGATGTCTCAGCCAGCGAAAGTCTTGCTGTTGTATGCCCATCCGGAATCTCAGGACTCGGTTGCTAACCGGGTACTGCTTAAACCGGCCATACAGCACAATAACGTAACCGTGCACGATCTTTATGCGCGCTATCCTGATTTTTTTATCGACACGCCCTATGAACAAGCCCTGTTACGTGAGCACGACGTCATTGTTTTTCAGCATCCCCTTTACACCTATAGCTGTCCGGCTTTACTGAAAGAATGGCTTGATCGCGTTTTGAGTCGGGGGTTCGCCAGCGGACCAGGGGGAAACCAACTGGTGGGAAAGTACTGGCGTAGCGTGATTACGACCGGCGAGCCGGAGAGCGCTTACCGGTATGACGCGCTAAACCGCTATCCAATGAGCGATGTACTCCGCCCTTTTGAACTGACCGCGGCCATGTGCCGGATGCACTGGATGCCGCCCATTATTGTGTACTGGGCGCGCCGCCAGTCGCCGCAGACGCTGGCCAGTCATGCGAAAGCCTATGGCGAGTGGCTGGCGAATCCTGTGAGCGCGGGAGGCTATTGATGGAAGGTGCTGATTTATTGACCGCGGGAGTGTTGTTCCTCTTCGCGGCGGTAGCGGCGGTGCCGCTGGCCGCGAGGCTGGGCATCGGCGCGGTGCTAGGGTATTTACTGGCGGGAATCGCCATCGGTCCGTGGGGACTGGGATTTATCAGCGACGTTGACGAGATCCTGCACTTTTCCGAACTGGGCGTCGTGTTTCTGATGTTTATCATTGGTCTCGAACTCAATCCGTCCCGGCTTTGGCAACTGCGGCGCTCTATCTTCGGCGTCGGCGCTGCTCAGGTGCTGTTAAGCGCGGCGGTGCTGGCGGGATTATTGATGCTTGCTGATTTCTTATGGCAGGCGGCGGTCGTCGGCGGGATTGGCCTGGCGATGTCTTCGACGGCGATGGCGCTACAACTGATGCGCGAGAAAGGCATGAATCGTAGCGAGTCCGGGCAGTTAGGGTTTTCCGTCTTACTGTTTCAGGATTTAGCGGTGATCCCCGCGCTGGCGTTGGTGCCTTTGTTGGCGGGTTCGGCCGACGAGCATTTCGACTGGTTTAAAGTGGCAATGAAGGTATTGGCCTTCGCGGTAATGTTGATTGGCGGCCGCTACCTGCTGCGCCCGGTATTTCGTTTTATTGCTGCGTCCGGCGTGCGGGAGGTCTTCACTGCCGCGACGCTGTTGCTGGTGTTGAGCGCCGCCTTATTTATGGATGCGCTGGGACTGTCGATGGCCCTGGGAACCTTCATTGCCGGCGTTTTACTGGCAGAGAGCGAATACCGGCATGAGCTGGAAAATGCTATCGATCCCTTTAAAGGTTTACTGCTTGGGCTGTTCTTTATCTCCGTCGGTATGTCGCTAAATCTCGGCGTACTTTATACCCATTTACTGTGGGTGGCGGCGAGCGTTGTTATTCTGGTCGTCATAAAAATGCTGACGCTGTATCTGCTGGCGCGGTTATATGGAATAAGAAGTTCTGAACGGATGCAGTTTGCCAGCGTGCTGAGTCAGGGGGGCGAGTTCGCTTTTGTGCTCTTTTCTACCGCCTCTTCTCAGCGCCTGTTTCAGGGCGATCAGATGGCGTTATTATTGGTGACTGTCACGTTATCAATGATGACCACGCCGCTACTGATGAAAGGGATTGATAAGTGGTTATCGCGCCGCCTTAATGGCCCGGAAGAGAATGATGAAAAGCCGTGGGTTGAGGATGATAAGCCCCAGGTAATTGTCGTCGGCTTTGGCCGTTTTGGTCAGGTGATCGCTCGCTTATTGATGGCGAATAAGATGCGTATCACCGTGCTGGAACGCGATATCGGCGCCGTTAATCTGATGCGCAAATATGGTTATAAAGTGTATTACGGCGACGCTACACAAGTCGAGCTGCTGCGTTCTGCGGGCGCGGAGGCGGCGGAGTCGATAGTCATCACGTGTAATGAACCGGAAGACACGATGAAGCTGGTGGCGCTGTGTCAGCAGCATTTTCCTCATCTGCATATTCTTGCGCGAGCGCGTGGACGTGTGGAGGCCCATGAGTTATTACAGGCTGGCGTCACGCAGTTTTCCCGTGAAACGTTTTCCAGCGCGCTGGAATTGGGACGTAAAACTCTGGTGTCGTTAGGTATGCATCCGCATCAGGCGCAACGCGCGCAGTTGCATTTTCGTCGGCTGGATATGCGAATGTTGCGGGAACTGATCCCGGAGCATAGCGACATGGTACAGATTTCGCGCGCCAGAGAGGCCCGACGCGAGCTGGAGGAGATTTTTCAGCGCGAAATGCAACAGGAACGGCGCCAGTTGGATGGCTGGGATGAATTTGAGTAGGGGTAAAACAATGGCAATCCGTAAACGTTTTATTGCAGGCGCGAAATGTCCGGCCTGTCAGGCGCAGGATACAATGGCGATGTGGCGTGAAAATAATGTCGATATTGTTGAATGCGTTAAGTGCGGGCATCAAATGCGGGAAGCGGATAAAGACGTTCGCGAGCATGTTCGCAAAGAAGAGCAAGTGATCGGGATTTTTCATCCGGACTAGCGATATGCCGCAGGTTTTTTTAAGCTAAGGGGTACACGGCTGCAGAATTCCGCTACAATCTGCGCCACTATTCTTCCCATGCTCAGGAGATATCATGAAAGTAGCAAAAGACCTGGTGGTCAGCCTGGCCTATCAGGTACGTACAGAAGACGGTGTGTTGGTTGATGAGTCTCCGGTGAGTGCGCCGCTGGATTACCTGCACGGTCACGGCTCCCTGATCTCTGGTCTGGAAACCGCGCTGGAAGGCCATGAAGTTGGCGACAAATTTGATGTCGCTGTTGGCGCGAACGACGCTTACGGTCAGTATGACGAAAATCTGGTGCAGCGTGTGCCTAAAGACGTCTTTATGGGCGTTGATGAACTGCAGGTAGGGATGCGTTTCCTGGCGGAAACCGACCAGGGCCCGGTACCGGTAGAGATTACCGAAGTGGAAGACGATCACGTTGTGGTTGATGGTAACCACATGCTGGCTGGCCAGAATCTGAAATTTAACGTAGAAGTTGTTGCGATTCGTGAAGCGACTGAAGAAGAACTGGCTCACGGTCATGTTCACGGCGCGCACGATCACCACCACGATCACGGTGAAGACGGCTGCTGTGGCGGTCATGGTCATGACCATGGTCACGAGCACGGCGGCGAAGGCTGCTGCGGTGGTGGTGGTAAAGGCGGCTGCGGTTGCCATTAATCCCCGTCGTCTTTCAAGCCACCGCGGTGTTGGCTACGCTTTCAAACCCCGGTCACACACATAGTTATCTATGCTCCCGGGGAATTTTCAAGCTTGCCGCCTTGCTGTGACTCGAAATTCTTAGGGTATTATCATTGGTTCGATAAATCATCGGGCACAAAAAAAGCGGGTTAACCCCGCTTTTTTTTTGTCTCAATAATGCGGCGGCGGCGTTTCTTCTGCCTGAGAGGCGATATTTGACGGCTGACTGGCTTTTAACTTTTCCGTGAGCAAACGCAGATGATCGCGCAGCTTCGCCATCTCCATTTCATGTGCGGTTACCGTCAGGTTTAGTTCTTCTATGGTAATCTCCTGGAACGCCAGACGGCTTTCCAGTTCAGCCAGACGAGCTTCCATCGTGATATCCTGCATGATGTACCTCTTTATGTTGTCTCCGTCGGCGGATTCTACTTAACTTTACCGGCTTTCACAGCAACCATTACGCGCCCTACGAAACTAATTTAAACAAAAAGAGTCTGAAAAGAAGTGATAATAGGGCGTGTTCGTATGTTGATTTGTTCTGCAACGATTTATAGTACGCTTCTTACGTAAGTTAACATGGGGCGAGATGCCCCGGCCCTGGAGATATGGATGAAATCACTGTTTAAAGCCACGCTGCTGGCAACTACGATGGCCGTTGCTATGCACGCACCGATCACTTTTGCTGCTGATGCGGCGAAACCGGCAGCTACCGCTGATAGCAAAGCAGCATTTAAAAACGACGATCAAAAAGCGGCTTATGCGCTGGGCGCCTCGCTGGGTCGTTACATGGAAAATTCGCTTAAAGAGCAGGAAAAGTTGGGCATCAAACTGGATAAAGATCAGTTGATTGCCGGCGTTCAGGATGCCTTTGCCGATAAGAGCAAACTGTCCGATCAGGAAATTGAGCAAACGCTGCAGACGTTTGAAGCACGCGTGAAGAGCGCTGCTCAGGCGAAGATGGAAAAAGACGCTGCCGATAACGAAGCAAAAGGTAAAGCGTTCCGCGACGCTTTTGCTAAAGAGAAAGGCGTGAAAACCTCCTCTACCGGTCTGCTTTACAAAGTAGAGAAAGAAGGCACAGGCGAGGCGCCGAAAGATAGCGATACCGTTGTGGTGAACTACAAAGGTACGCTGATCGACGGTAAAGAGTTTGATAACTCTTACACGCGCGGCGAACCGCTCTCCTTCCGTCTGGACGGCGTTATCCCTGGCTGGACTGAAGGCCTGAAAAATATTAAGAAAGGCGGCAAGATCAAGCTGGTTATCCCACCGGCGCTGGCCTACGGTAAAACGGGCGTTCCGGGTATCCCGGCGAACTCCACCCTGGTATTCGACGTAGAGCTGCTGGATATCAAACCAGCGCCGAAAGCGGATGCTAAACCTGCCGATGCGGCTGACGCTAAAGCCGCAGATGCTGCTAAAAAATAAAAACTGAGAGCCGCCGCTTGTAATAGCGGCGGTTTTTTTTATTCAGGCCGGATATATTACTCACCATAATTTGATTTGCGGATAACGGCGCTTGCGCTGGTCGTTAAGGGCGAGACCGTAGGCTGAATGACCGCCAACGCACACGTAGTCTGAAATAGACGAGCAAATTAGTACTGGAAAGATGAACCCTCACTGTATTAATTTAATCATCCGCGTAAATAATGAGCCTGCCCTGAAAACATAACGACAGGCTCCTGAAAAGGAGTGTTTTTTTTCATGTCCAGGTCGCTTTTAACCAACGAAACCAGTGAACTTGATTTGCTGGATCAGCGTCCCTTCGAGCAAACCGACTTCGATATTCTGAAATCCTACGAAGCGGTAGTGGACGGGTTAGCGATGCTTATAGGTTCCCATTGTGAAATCGTATTGCACTCTTTGCAGGATCTAAAATGTTCAGCCATTCGTATTGCCAATGGCGAACATACGGGCCGTAAAATTGGCTCGCCGATTACCGACCTGGCGTTGCGTATGTTGCACGACATGACAGGGGCGGACAGTAGCGTGTCGAAATGCTATTTTACGCGCGCGAAAAGCGGTGTCTTGATGAAGTCGTTGACGATTGCCATTCGCAACCGCGAGCAGCGCGTCATTGGTCTACTGTGCATCAACATGAATCTTGATGTGCCATTTTCACAGATTATGAATACCTTTATTCCGCCGGAAACGCCGGAAGTCGGCTCAGCGGTTAATTTTGCCTCCTCAGTCGAAGATTTAGTCACCCAGACGCTGGAGTTCACGATCGAAGAAGTGAATGCCGATCGTAATGTCTCTAACAATGCGAAAAATCGTCAGATCGTCCTTAACTTGTACGAAAAAGGCATTTTCGATATTAAAGACGCCATTAACCAGGTAGCCGATCGTCTGAATATCTCAAAACACACGGTTTACCTCTATATTCGCCAGTTCAAAAGCGGCGATTTTCAGGGGCAGGATAAATAATGCGTTATGCCATTATGGTCACCGGGCCGGCATATGGCACCCAGCAGGCCAGCAGCGCATTGCAGTTCGCCCACGCGCTGCTCAATGAGGGGCATGAGTTAGCCAGCGTCTTTTTCTATCGGGAAGGTGTCTATAACGCCAATCTCCTGACCTCGCCGGCGAGCGATGAATATGATCTGGTACGCGCCTGGCAGAAATTGAATACGCAGCATGGCGTAGCGCTGAACATCTGTGTCGCGGCGGCGCTTCGTCGCGGTATTATTGATGAAACTGAAGCCGGCAGACTGGGGTTGCCGTCCGCCAATCTTCAGCCGGGCTTTACGCTAAGCGGCCTGGGCGCGCTGGCGGAGGCTTCTCTCACCTGCGATCGGGTGGTGCAGTTTTAATGAAACGTATTGCATTTGTCTTTTCCACCGCGCCGCACGGTAGCGCCTCAGGCCGTGAAGGACTGGATGCGCTGCTGGCGACGTCAGCGCTAACGGAAGCGCTGGGCGTCTTTTTTATCAGCGACGGCGTCTTTCAGTTATTACCGGGACAAAAACCAGACGCTGTGCTGGCGCGTGATTATATTGCTACTTTCAAGCTCTTTGATTTGTACGATATTGATCAATGCTGGATCTGCGCGGCATCGCTGCGCGAGCGTGGTCTGGAAAACGTTAATTTTGTGGTAGACGCCACGCCGCTGGAACCCGTGGCGTTACGCCGCGAGCTTGGCAACTATGATGTCATCCTGAGATTCTGAGTCGTTTATGCTGCATACCTTACCTTATTGCGCCTCGGGCGTTGATTTTCCCGCTTTGCTGCGTCTGCTAAAAGAGGGCGATGCGCTTTTGTTGCTCCAGGATGGCGTTACCGTCGCGATTGAAGGTAACCGCTACCTTGAAAGTCTGCGCGATGCCCCCATAACGGTCTATGCCTTGAAAGAAGACATTGACGCCCGCGGCCTGGGCGGTCAAATTTCAGACAGTGTCGTCAGGGTTGACTATACTGAGTTTGTCAGACTCACGGTTAAGTATGCCAACCAGATGGCCTGGTGATGGCGGGATCGTTGTATATTTCTTGACACCTTTTCGACACCGCCCTAAAATTCGGCGTCCTCATATTGTGTGAGGGCGTTTTATTACGTGTTTACGAAGCAAAAGCTAAAACCAGGAGCTATTTAATGGCAACAGTTAACCAGCTGGTACGCAAACCACGTGCTCGCAAAGTTGCGAAAAGCAACGTGCCTGCGCTGGAAGCATGCCCGCAAAAACGTGGCGTATGTACTCGTGTATATACTACCACTCCTAAAAAACCGAACTCCGCACTGCGTAAAGTTTGCCGTGTTCGTCTGACTAACGGTTTTGAAGTGACTTCCTACATCGGTGGTGAAGGTCACAACCTGCAGGAGCACTCCGTGATCCTGATCCGTGGCGGTCGTGTTAAAGACCTCCCGGGTGTTCGTTACCACACCGTTCGTGGCGCGCTTGACTGCTCCGGCGTTAAAGACCGTAAGCAAGCTCGTTCTAAGTACGGCGTGAAGCGTCCTAAGGCTTAATGGTTCTCCGTTAAGTAAGGCCAAACGTTTTAAATTAATGTCAAACTAAACTCGTAGAGTTTTGGACAATCCTGAATTAACAACGGAGTATTTCCATGCCACGTCGTCGCGTCATTGGTCAGCGTAAAATTCTGCCGGATCCGAAGTTCGGATCAGAACTGCTGGCTAAATTTGTCAATATCCTGATGGTAGATGGTAAAAAATCTACTGCAGAATCAATCGTATACAGCGCGCTGGAGACCCTGGCTCAGCGTTCTGGTAAATCTGAACTGGAAGCTTTCGAAGTCGCTCTCGAAAACGTTCGCCCGACTGTAGAAGTTAAATCCCGCCGTGTAGGTGGTTCTACTTATCAGGTACCAGTTGAAGTCCGTCCGGTCCGTCGTAATGCTCTGGCAATGCGTTGGATCGTAGAAGCTGCTCGTAAACGCGGTGATAAATCCATGGCTCTGCGCCTGGCGAACGAACTTTCTGACGCTGCAGACAACAAAGGTACTGCAGTTAAGAAACGTGAAGACGTTCACCGTATGGCAGAAGCCAACAAGGCGTTCGCACACTACCGTTGGTAATCCCTTCGGAGTCATAGTCACCAGGCGGGCGCTTCAGGTAAGTCGCCCGTTTTGGATAACTTAACTGAACGCCTAAAGATATCAACGAGGAATCAAATGGCTCGTACAACACCCATCGCACGCTACCGTAATATCGGTATCAGTGCGCACATCGACGCCGGTAAAACCACTACTACCGAACGTATTCTGTTCTACACCGGTGTAAACCACAAAATCGGTGAAGTTCATGACGGCGCAGCTACCATGGACTGGATGGAGCAGGAGCAGGAGCGTGGTATTACTATCACCTCCGCAGCGACTACTGCATTCTGGTCTGGTATGGCTAAGCAGTATGAACCGCATCGCATCAACATCATCGACACCCCGGGGCACGTTGACTTCACTATCGAAGTAGAACGTTCCATGCGTGTTCTCGATGGTGCGGTAATGGTTTACTGCGCAGTTGGTGGTGTTCAGCCGCAGTCTGAAACCGTATGGCGTCAGGCAAACAAATACAAAGTTCCGCGCATTGCGTTCGTTAACAAAATGGACCGCATGGGCGCGAACTTCCTGAAAGTTGTTGGTCAGATCAAAACCCGTCTGGGCGCGAACCCGGTTCCGCTGCAGCTGGCAATTGGTGCTGAAGAAGGTTTCACCGGCGTTGTTGACCTGGTGAAAATGAAAGCCATCAACTGGAACGATGCCGACCAGGGCGTTACCTTCGAATACGAAGATATCCCGGCTGACATGCAGGACCTGGCTAACGAATGGCACCAGAACCTGATCGAGTCCGCCGCAGAAGCTTCTGAAGAGCTGATGGAAAAATACCTGGGTGGTGAAGAACTGACTGAAGAAGAGATCAAACAAGCTCTGCGTCAGCGCGTTCTGAACAACGAAATCATCCTGGTAACCTGTGGTTCTGCATTCAAGAACAAAGGTGTTCAGGCGATGCTGGATGCGGTAATTGATTACCTGCCATCCCCGGTAGACGTACCTGCGATCAACGGTATTCTGGACGACGGTAAAGATACTCCGGCTGAGCGTCACGCAAGCGACGACGAGCCGTTCTCTGCGCTGGCGTTCAAAATCGCTACCGACCCGTTTGTGGGTAACCTGACCTTCTTCCGTGTGTACTCCGGTGTGGTTAACTCTGGTGATACCGTACTGAACTCCGTGAAAACCGCACGTGAGCGTTTCGGTCGTATCGTTCAGATGCACGCCAACAAACGTGAAGAGATCAAAGAAGTTCGCGCGGGCGACATCGCGGCTGCTATCGGCCTGAAAGACGTGACTACCGGTGACACCCTGTGTGATCCGGAAAACCCGATCATTCTGGAACGTATGGAATTCCCTGAGCCGGTAATCTCCATCGCGGTAGAACCGAAAACCAAAGCTGACCAGGAAAAAATGGGTCTGGCTCTGGGCCGTCTGGCGAAAGAAGACCCGTCATTCCGCGTATGGACTGATGAAGAATCTAACCAGACCATCATCGCTGGTATGGGTGAACTTCACCTGGATATCATCGTTGACCGTATGAAGCGTGAATTCAACGTTGAAGCTAACGTGGGTAAACCTCAGGTTGCTTACCGCGAAGCGATTCGCGCGAAAGTTACCGACATCGAAGGTAAACACGCGAAACAGTCTGGTGGTCGCGGTCAGTATGGTCATGTTGTTATCGACATGTACCCGCTGGAGCCGGGCTCTAACCCGAAAGGTTACGAGTTCATCAACGACATCAAAGGTGGTGTAATTCCTGGCGAATACATCCCGGCCGTTGATAAAGGCATCCAGGAGCAGCTGAAATCTGGCCCGCTGGCGGGTTATCCGGTAGTTGATCTCGGTGTGCGTCTGCACTTCGGTTCTTACCATGACGTTGACTCCTCTGAGCTGGCGTTTAAACTGGCTGCGTCTATCGCCTTTAAAGAAGGCTTTAAGAAAGCAAAACCAGTTCTGCTTGAGCCGATCATGAAGGTTGAAGTAGAAACACCTGAAGAGAATACCGGTGACGTTATCGGCGACCTTAGCCGCCGTCGTGGTATGCTCAAAGGTCAGGAATCTGAAGTTACAGGCGTTAAGATCCACGCTGAAGTACCGCTGTCTGAAATGTTCGGATATGCAACT
Source organism: Salmonella sp. SJTUF14076 (assembly GCF_015534835.1). Lineage (NCBI taxonomy): Bacteria > Pseudomonadati > Pseudomonadota > Gammaproteobacteria > Enterobacterales > Enterobacteriaceae > Salmonella > Salmonella sp. SJTUF14076. The sequence goes on from NZ_CP064674.1 coordinate 431,131, forward strand.
CAGCTGCGTTCTCTGACCAAAGGTCGCGCATCGTACACTATGGAATTCCTGAAGTATGATGATGCGCCGAACAACGTTGCTCAGGCCGTAATCGAAGCCCGTGGTAAATAAGCCGCAGGGTTAAAAACCAAAATCCCGTGCTCTCTCCTGAAGGGGAGAGCGCTATAGTAAGGAATATAGCCGTGTCTAAAGAAAAATTTGAACGTACAAAACCGCACGTTAACGTCGGCACCATCGGCCACGTTGACCACGGTAAAACTACCCTGACCGCTGCAATCACCACCGTACTGGCTAAAACCTACGGCGGTGCTGCTCGTGCATTCGACCAGATCGATAACGCGCCGGAAGAAAAAGCGCGTGGTATCACCATCAACACTTCTCACGTTGAATACGATACCCCGACCCGCCACTACGCACACGTAGACTGCCCGGGGCACGCCGACTATGTTAAAAACATGATCACCGGTGCTGCTCAGATGGACGGCGCGATCCTGGTTGTTGCTGCGACTGACGGCCCGATGCCGCAGACCCGTGAGCACATCCTGCTGGGTCGTCAGGTAGGCGTTCCGTACATCATCGTGTTCCTGAACAAATGCGACATGGTTGATGACGAAGAGCTGCTGGAACTGGTTGAGATGGAAGTTCGCGAACTGCTGTCTCAGTACGACTTCCCGGGCGACGACACTCCGATCGTTCGTGGTTCTGCTCTGAAAGCGCTGGAAGGCGACGCAGAGTGGGAAGCGAAAATCATCGAACTGGCTGGCTTCCTGGATTCTTACATCCCGGAACCAGAGCGTGCGATTGACAAGCCGTTCCTGCTGCCGATCGAAGACGTATTCTCCATCTCCGGTCGTGGTACCGTTGTTACCGGTCGTGTAGAACGCGGTATCATCAAAGTGGGCGAAGAAGTTGAAATCGTTGGTATCAAAGAGACTCAGAAGTCTACCTGTACTGGCGTTGAAATGTTCCGCAAACTGCTGGACGAAGGCCGTGCCGGTGAGAACGTAGGTGTTCTGCTGCGTGGTATCAAACGTGAAGAAATCGAACGTGGTCAGGTACTGGCTAAGCCGGGCACCATCAAGCCGCACACCAAGTTCGAATCTGAAGTGTACATTCTGTCCAAAGATGAAGGCGGCCGTCATACTCCGTTCTTCAAAGGCTACCGTCCGCAGTTCTACTTCCGTACTACTGACGTGACTGGTACCATCGAACTGCCGGAAGGCGTGGAGATGGTAATGCCGGGCGACAACATCAAAATGGTTGTTACCCTGATCCACCCGATCGCAATGGACGACGGTCTGCGTTTCGCAATCCGTGAAGGCGGCCGTACTGTTGGCGCGGGCGTTGTTGCTAAAGTTCTGGGCTAATTACTCGTTAATTAGTTTTGAATTGAAGAGGGCGCTTCGGCGCCCTTTTTGTTGCCTGCTATTTAGCCGCTGTTATATTTATTCACCCTTTTTAACGCTTCTCCCGTGGCGTAAATCGCTTTGTGCTATTGTAATCATAACCATTCTCATTTACACTTTGTGCGGAAATTGAACGGGAGCGATCATGTACGTTTGTTTGTGTAATGGTATAAGCGATAAAAAAATCCGCCAGGCTGTACGACAATTTCATCCACAGTCATTTCAACAGTTGCGTAAATTTATTCCTGTGGGAAATCAATGTGGTAAGTGTATTCGCGCCGCGCGAGAAGTGATGCAGGATGAGTTAACGCAAATGCCGGAATTTAAAGAGATCGCCTGAGTCACACTCTTTTTTTTGACATCCCTGTAGCCCCATCTACGCTCTAGAGAGTGGAAGCGGAGGGACTATAAAATGAAAGGTGATGTTAAAATCATAAATTATCTCAATAAACTATTGGGAAATGAGCTTGTCGCAATTAATCAGTATTTTCTTCATGCCCGTATGTTCAAAAACTGGGGCCTGACCCGGCTTAATGATGTTGAGTACCATGAATCCATTGATGAGATGAAACACGCCGATAAGTATATTGAGCGTATTTTATTTCTGGAAGGCATACCGAACCTACAGGATCTGGGCAAGCTGGGCATCGGTGAAGATGTCGAAGAGATGCTACGATCGGATCTCCGACTCGAACTGGAAGGCGCAAAAGATCTACGTGAGGCAATAGCCTATGCCGATAGCGTTCATGATTATGTCAGCCGGGATATGATGATTGAAATTCTTGCCGACGAGGAAGGCCACATCGACTGGCTGGAAACTGAGCTGGATTTGATTGCCAAACTTGGTATGCAAAATTATCTGCAATCACAAATTAAGGTTACCGATTAACCGTCTGGAAAGAAAACTTTCCAACCTGTTATGAAACCCGCCACCGCCAGCCATGGCCCAAAAGGTAGCGGGTTTATTAATGCCGATTTACCTCTCACCAGTAGCGCGACGCCAAACCCGCCACAGGCCAACATAGCGGCAAGGAAAACCAGTAACGGCAGTGTTTCCCAACAATGCCACGCCCCTAAGGCAGCAAGGTACTTGACGTCGCCATATCCGAGCCCCTCTTTCTGATAACGCAGGCGATAGCCCCAGTAAATTAACGCGAATCCGCCATAGCCGGCGATAGCGCCCCAAAGCGCATCCGGTAAACGCTCCGGCAGGCAAATCTGGTGATAAAGCAGACCACCCCACAGCAATGGACAAGTAAACCGGTCAGGCAGCAGACCGGTACGCGCGTCGTATATGCCAAGTAATAAAGAGAACGACGCATAAAAAATGAGAAAGGGGAGGGCAACAAACATAAGCAAATCCTCGTCAAGGCTTGCGCTCACCTTTATAGATTTATGCGACAGCGACAACGACGTATTGCCAGGTTTGCCTGATGCCTTCCAAAGAAAAGATGCGCGTTGCCATTCCATGCGTACCATCTGGAATCATGCTCGCATAAGAATAAAGCGCTTAATTTCTATCCGACACTTGCGTCAGGCTGAGATTTACGTATAATGCGCGGGCTTGTCGTAATTGACGGCAGGTTCGATTTGAACCTCGAATAGCCGATTTGGCTATTTAACAATGCTCCCAATCGGGGAGCTACGTAAGAACGGTTACACTCTCCCATCAATCGTAATGGGTGTGAGGAGTAATCATTTTCGTTTATAAAATAATTGGAGCTCTGGTCTCATGCAGAACCAAAGAATCCGTATCCGCCTGAAAGCGTTTGATCATCGTCTGATCGATCAATCAACCGCGGAAATCGTCGAGACTGCCAAGCGCACTGGTGCGCAGGTTCGCGGTCCGATCCCGCTGCCGACCCGCAAAGAGCGCTTTACCGTTCTGATCTCTCCGCACGTTAACAAAGATGCGCGCGATCAGTACGAAATTCGCACTCACAAGCGTCTGGTTGACATCGTTGAGCCAACCGAGAAAACCGTTGATGCTCTGATGCGTCTGGACCTGGCTGCCGGTGTAGACGTGCAGATCAGCCTGGGTTAATCAGGTCATCGAGCGATTGAGAGGTTGATACAATGATTGGTTTAGTCGGTAAAAAAGTGGGTATGACCCGCATCTTCACTGAAGATGGCGTCTCTATCCCAGTAACCGTAATCGAAGTTGAAGCAAACCGTGTTACTCAGGTTAAAGACCTGGCTAACGATGGCTACCGCGCTGTTCAGGTTACTACGGGTGCTAAAAAAGCTAACCGTGTCACCAAGCCGGAAGCGGGTCACTTTGCTAAAGCTGGCGTAGAAGCTGGCCGTGGTCTGTGGGAATTCCGTCTGGCTGAAGGCGAAGAATACACCGTAGGTCAGAGCATCAGCGTTGAACTGTTTGCTGACGTTAAAAAAGTTGACGTAACCGGTACCTCTAAAGGTAAAGGTTTCGCTGGTACCGTTAAGCGCTGGAACTTCCGTACCCAGGACGCTACTCACGGTAACTCCTTGTCTCACCGCGTTCCGGGTTCTATCGGTCAGAACCAGACTCCGGGCAAAGTGTTCAAAGGCAAGAAAATGGCAGGTCAGATGGGTAATGAGCGCGTAACCGTTCAGAGCCTTGACGTAGTACGCGTTGACGCTGAGCGCAACCTGCTGCTGGTTAAGGGTGGTGTTCCGGGTGCAACCGGTTGCGACCTGATCGTTAAACCAGCTGTGAAGGCGTAAGGGGATAGCAATGGAATTAGTATTGAAAGACGCGCAGAGCGCGCTGACTGTTTCCGAAACTACCTTCGGTCGTGATTTCAACGAAGCGCTGGTTCACCAGGTTGTTGTTGCTTATGCAGCTGGTGCTCGTCAGGGTACTCGTGCTCAGAAGACTCGTGCTGAAGTAACTGGTTCCGGTAAAAAACCGTGGCGCCAGAAAGGCACTGGCCGTGCGCGTTCAGGTTCTATCAAGAGCCCGATCTGGCGTTCCGGTGGCGTGACCTTCGCTGCTCGTCCGCAGGACCACAGTCAAAAAGTTAACAAGAAGATGTACCGCGGCGCGCTGAAAAGCATCCTGTCCGAACTGGTACGTCAGGATCGTCTGATCGTTGTCGAGAAGTTCTCTGTAGAAGCGCCGAAAACTAAGCTGCTGGCACAGAAACTGAAAGACATGGCTCTGGAAGATGTGCTGATCATCACCGGTGAGCTGGACGAGAACCTGTTCCTGGCCGCACGTAACCTGCACAAGGTTGACGTACGCGATGCGACTGGTATCGACCCGGTTAGCCTGATCGCCTTCGACAAAGTCGTAATGACTGCTGATGCTGTTAAGCAAGTTGAGGAGATGCTGGCATGATTCGTGAAGAACGTCTGCTGAAGGTGCTGCGCGCACCGCACGTTTCTGAAAAAGCGTCTACTGCGATGGAAAAAACCAACACCATCGTTCTCAAAGTTGCTAAAGACGCGACCAAAGCAGAAATCAAAGCTGCTGTGCAGAAACTGTTTGAAGTCGAAGTCGAAGTCGTTAACACCCTGGTCGTTAAAGGGAAAGTTAAACGTCACGGACAGCGTATCGGTCGTCGTAGCGACTGGAAAAAAGCTTACGTCACCCTGAAAGAAGGCCAGAATCTGGACTTCGTCGGCGGCGCTGAGTAAGTCGGAGGAGTAATACAATGGCAGTTGTTAAATGTAAACCGACATCTCCGGGTCGTCGCCACGTCGTTAAAGTGGTCAACCCAGAGCTGCACAAGGGCAAACCTTTTGCTCCGCTGGTTGAAAAAAACAGCAAATCCGGTGGTCGTAACAACAATGGCCGTATCACCACTCGTCATATCGGTGGTGGTCACAAACAGGCTTATCGTATTGTTGACTTCAAACGCAACAAAGACGGTATCCCGGCAGTTGTTGAACGTCTTGAGTACGATCCGAACCGTTCCGCGAACATCGCGCTGGTTCTGTACAAAGACGGCGAACGCCGTTACATCCTGGCCCCGAAAGGCCTGAAAGCTGGCGACCAGATTCAGTCTGGCGTTGATGCTGCAATCAAAGCAGGCAACACCCTGCCGATGCGCAATATCCCGGTTGGTTCTACCGTTCATAACGTAGAAATGAAACCAGGTAAAGGCGGTCAGCTGGCACGTTCCGCTGGTACTTACGTTCAGATCGTTGCTCGCGATGGCGCTTATGTCACCCTGCGTCTGCGTTCTGGTGAAATGCGTAAAGTCGAAGCAGACTGCCGTGCAACCCTGGGCGAAGTTGGCAATGCTGAGCATATGCTGCGCGTTCTGGGTAAAGCAGGTGCTGCACGCTGGCGTGGTGTTCGTCCTACCGTTCGCGGTACTGCGATGAACCCAGTAGACCACCCACATGGTGGTGGTGAAGGTCGTAACTTTGGTAAGCACCCGGTAACTCCGTGGGGCGTTCAGACCAAAGGTAAGAAGACCCGCAGCAACAAGCGTACTGATAAATTCATCGTACGTCGCCGTAGCAAATAATTTTAGAGGATAAGCCATGCCACGTTCTCTCAAGAAAGGTCCTTTTATTGACCTGCACTTGCTGAAGAAGGTAGAGAAAGCGGTGGAAAGCGGAGACAAGAAGCCCCTGCGCACCTGGTCCCGTCGTTCAACGATCTTTCCTAACATGATCGGTTTGACCATCGCTGTCCATAATGGTCGTCAGCACGTTCCGGTATTTGTTTCCGACGAAATGGTCGGTCACAAACTGGGTGAATTCGCACCGACTCGTACTTATCGCGGCCACGCTGCTGATAAAAAAGCGAAGAAGAAATAAGGTAGGAGGAAGAGATGGAAACTATCGCTAAACATCGCCATGCTCGTTCTTCTGCTCAGAAGGTTCGCCTTGTTGCTGACCTGATTCGCGGTAAGAAAGTGTCGCAGGCTCTGGATATTCTGACCTACACCAACAAGAAAGCGGCTGTACTGGTCAAGAAAGTTCTGGAATCTGCCATTGCTAACGCTGAACACAACGATGGCGCTGACATTGACGATCTGAAAGTTACGAAAATTTTCGTAGACGAAGGCCCGAGCATGAAGCGCATTATGCCGCGTGCAAAAGGTCGTGCAGATCGCATCCTGAAGCGCACCAGCCACATCACTGTGGTTGTGTCCGATCGCTGAGACTCTGGAGACTAGCAATGGGTCAGAAAGTACATCCTAATGGTATTCGCCTGGGTATTGTAAAACCATGGAACTCTACCTGGTTTGCGAACACCAAAGAATTCGCTGACAACCTGGACAGCGATTTTAAAGTACGTCAGTACCTGACGAAGGAACTGGCTAAAGCGTCTGTATCTCGTATCGTTATCGAGCGTCCGGCTAAGAGCATCCGTGTGACTATTCACACCGCTCGCCCGGGTATCGTTATCGGTAAAAAAGGTGAAGACGTAGAAAAACTGCGTAAGGTCGTAGCGGATATCGCTGGCGTTCCTGCACAGATCAACATCGCCGAAGTTCGTAAACCTGAACTGGACGCTAAACTGGTTGCTGACAGCATCACTTCTCAGCTGGAACGTCGCGTTATGTTCCGTCGTGCGATGAAGCGTGCTGTACAGAACGCCATGCGTCTGGGCGCTAAAGGTATCAAAGTTGAAGTTAGCGGCCGTCTGGGCGGCGCGGAAATCGCACGTACCGAATGGTACCGCGAAGGTCGCGTACCGCTGCACACTCTGCGTGCTGACATCGACTACAACACCTCTGAAGCGCACACCACTTATGGTGTAATCGGCGTTAAAGTGTGGATCTTCAAAGGCGAGATCCTGGGTGGTATGGCTGCTGTTGAACAACCGGAAAAACCGGCTGCTCAACCGAAAAAGCAGCAGCGTAAAGGCCGTAAATAAGGAGCGTCGCTGATGTTACAACCAAAGCGTACAAAATTCCGTAAAATGCACAAAGGCCGCAACCGTGGTCTGGCTGCAGGCGCGGATGTTAGCTTCGGCAGCTTCGGCCTGAAAGCTGTTGGCCGTGGTCGTCTGACTGCCCGTCAGATCGAAGCAGCACGTCGTGCTATGACCCGTGCAGTTAAGCGTCAAGGTAAGATCTGGATCCGTGTATTCCCGGACAAACCGATCACTGAAAAGCCGCTGGCAGTGCGTATGGGTAAAGGTAAAGGTAACGTGGAGTATTGGGTTGCCTTGATTCAGCCGGGTAAAGTCCTGTATGAAATGGACGGCGTACCGGAAGAGCTGGCCCGTGAAGCATTCAAGCTGGCAGCAGCGAAACTGCCGATTAAAACCACCTTTGTAACTAAGACGGTGATGTAATGAAAGCAAAAGAGCTGCGTGAGAAGAGCGTTGAAGAGCTGAACACCGAGCTACTGAACCTGCTGCGTGAGCAGTTCAACCTGCGTATGCAGGCTGCAAGTGGCCAGCTGCAACAGTCTCACCTGTTGAAGCAAGTGCGTCGTGATGTCGCACGCGTTAAGACTTTACTGACTGAGAAGGCGGGTGCGTAATGACCGATAAAATCCGTACTCTGCAAGGTCGCGTGGTTAGCGACAAAATGGAGAAATCCATTGTTGTTGCTATCGAACGTTTTGTGAAACACCCGATCTACGGTAAATTCATCAAGCGTACGACCAAAATGCACGTACATGACGAGAACAACGAATGCGGTATCGGCGACGTGGTTGAAATCCGCGAATGCCGTCCGCTGTCCAAGACCAAATCCTGGACTCTGGTTCGCGTTGTAGAGAAAGCGGTTCTGTAATACAGTACGCATTCTCAACGAATAAACGGCTCAGCGATGGGCCGTTTATTTTTTCTACCCATATCTGATTTGCGGTGTTATAATGCCGCGCCCTCGATATGGGGTTTTTTTAACGACCTGATTTTCGGGTCTCAGTAGTAGTTGACATTAGCGGAGCACTAAAATGATCCAAGAACAGACTATGCTGAACGTCGCCGACAACTCCGGTGCACGTCGCGTAATGTGTATCAAGGTTCTGGGTGGCTCGCACCGTCGCTACGCAGGCGTAGGCGACATCATTAAGATCACCATCAAAGAAGCGATTCCGCGTGGTAAGGTCAAAAAAGGTGATGTGCTGAAGGCGGTAGTGGTGCGCACCAAGAAGGGTGTTCGTCGCCCGGACGGTTCTGTCATTCGCTTCGATGGTAATGCATGCGTTATTTTAAACAATAACAGCGAGCAGCCTATCGGTACGCGTATTTTTGGGCCGGTAACTCGTGAACTTCGTAACGAGAAGTTCATGAAAATTATCTCTCTGGCACCAGAAGTACTCTAAGGAGCGAATCATGGCAGCGAAAATCCGTCGTGATGACGAAGTTATCGTGTTAACCGGTAAAGATAAAGGTAAACGCGGTAAAGTTAAGAATGTCCTGTCTTCCGGCAAGGTCATTGTTGAAGGTATCAACCTGGTTAAGAAACACCAGAAGCCGGTTCCGGCTCTGAACCAACCGGGCGGCATCGTTGAAAAAGAAGCTGCAATTCAGGTTTCTAACGTTGCAATCTTCAATGCGGCAACCGGCAAGGCTGACCGTGTAGGCTTTAGATTCGAAGACGGCAAAAAAGTCCGTTTCTTCAAGTCTAACAGCGAAACTATCAAGTAATTTGGAGTAGTACGATGGCGAAACTGCATGATTACTACAAAGACGAAGTAGTTAACAAACTCATGACTGAGTTTAACTACAATTCTGTCATGCAAGTCCCTCGGGTCGAGAAGATCACCCTGAACATGGGTGTTGGTGAAGCGATCGCTGACAAGAAACTGCTGGATAACGCAGCAGCAGACCTGACAGCAATCTCCGGTCAAAAACCGTTGATCACCAAAGCACGCAAATCTGTTGCAGGCTTCAAAATCCGTCAGGGCTATCCGATCGGCTGTAAAGTAACTCTGCGTGGCGAACGCATGTGGGAGTTCTTTGAGCGCCTGATCACTATTGCTGTTCCTCGTATCCGTGACTTCCGTGGCTTGTCCGCTAAGTCATTCGACGGTCGTGGTAACTACAGCATGGGTGTCCGTGAGCAGATCATCTTCCCAGAAATCGACTACGATAAAGTCGACCGCGTTCGTGGTTTGGATATTACCATTACCACTACTGCGAAATCTGACGAAGAAGGCCGTGCTCTGCTGGCTGCCTTTGACTTCCCGTTCCGCAAGTAAGGTAGGGTTACTAAATGGCTAAGCAATCAATGAAAGCACGCGAAGTAAAACGCGTAGCTTTAGCTGATAAATACTTCGCGAAACGCGCTGAACTGAAAGCGATCATCTCTGATGTGAACGCAACCGACGAAGATCGTTGGAATGCGGTTCTTAAGCTGCAGACTCTGCCGCGTGATTCCAGCCCGTCACGTCAGCGTAACCGCTGCCGTCAAACTGGTCGTCCGCACGCTTTCCTGCGGAAGTTCGGGTTGAGCCGTATTAAGGTCCGTGAAGCCGCTATGCGCGGTGAAATTCCGGGTCTGAAAAAGGCTAGCTGGTAATTGTCACCAATTGAATCACGGGAGTAAAGACAGATGAGCATGCAAGATCCGATCGCGGATATGCTGACCCGTATCCGTAACGGTCAGGCCGCGAACAAAGCTGCGGTCACCATGCCTTCCTCCAAGCTGAAAGTGGCAATTGCCAACGTGCTGAAGGAAGAAGGTTTTATTGAAGATTTTAAAGTTGAAGGCGACACCAAGCCGGAACTGGAACTGACTCTTAAGTATTTCCAGGGTAAAGCTGTTGTAGAAAGCATTCAGCGTGTCAGCCGCCCAGGTCTGCGCATCTACAAACGTAAAGATGAGCTGCCGAAAGTTATGGCCGGTCTGGGTATCGCAGTTGTTTCTACCTCTAAAGGTGTTATGACTGATCGTGCAGCGCGCCAGGCTGGTCTTGGTGGCGAAATTATCTGCTACGTAGCCTAATCGGAGGAAAAAATGTCTCGTGTTGCTAAAGCACCGGTCGTTGTTCCTGCCGGCGTTGATGTCAAAATCAACGGTCAGGTTATTACGATCAAAGGTAAAAACGGCGAGCTGACTCGTACTCTCAACGATGCTGTTGAAGTTAAACATGCAGATAATGCACTGACCTTCGGTCCGCGTGATGGTTACGCAGACGGTTGGGCACAGGCTGGTACCGCGCGTGCCCTGCTGAACTCAATGGTTATCGGTGTTACCGAAGGCTTCACTAAGAAGCTGCAGCTGGTTGGTGTAGGTTATCGTGCAGCGGTTAAAGGGAATGTAGTAAACCTGTCTTTAGGTTTCTCTCACCCGGTTGACCATCAGCTGCCGGCAGGTATCACTGCTGAATGTCCGACTCAAACTGAAATCGTGCTGAAAGGCGCTGATAAGCAGGTGATCGGCCAGGTTGCAGCAGATCTGCGCGCCTACCGTCGTCCTGAGCCTTACAAAGGCAAGGGTGTTCGTTACGCCGACGAAGTCGTGCGTACCAAAGAGGCTAAGAAGAAGTAAGGTAACACTATGGATAAGAAATCTGCTCGTATCCGTCGTGCGACCCGCGCACGCCGCAAGCTCAAAGAGCTGGGCGCAACTCGCCTGGTGGTACATCGTACCCCGCGTCATATTTACGCACAGGTAATTGCACCGAACGGTTCTGAAGTTCTGGTAGCTGCTTCTACTGTAGAAAAAGCTATCGCTGAACAACTGAAGTACACCGGTAACAAAGACGCGGCTGCAGCTGTGGGTAAAGCTGTCGCTGAACGCGCTCTGGAAAAAGGCATCAAAGATGTGTCCTTTGACCGTTCCGGGTTCCAATATCATGGTCGTGTCCAGGCACTGGCAGATGCTGCCCGTGAAGCTGGCCTTCAGTTCTAAGGTAGAGGTGTAAGATGGCTCACATCGAAAAACAAGCTGGCGAACTGCAGGAAAAGCTGATCGCGGTAAACCGCGTATCTAAAACCGTTAAAGGTGGTCGTATTTTCTCCTTCACAGCTCTGACTGTAGTAGGCGATGGTAACGGTCGCGTAGGTTTTGGTTACGGTAAAGCGCGTGAAGTTCCAGCAGCGATCCAGAAAGCGATGGAAAAAGCCCGTCGCAATATGATTAACGTCGCGCTGAACAACGGCACCCTGCAGCACCCGGTTAAAGGTGTTCACACGGGGTCTCGTGTATTCATGCAGCCAGCTTCCGAAGGTACCGGTATCATCGCCGGTGGTGCAATGCGCGCCGTTCTGGAAGTTGCTGGGGTTCATAACGTTCTGGCTAAAGCATACGGTTCCACCAACCCGATCAACGTGGTTCGTGCAACTATTGATGGCCTGGAAAATATGAATTCTCCAGAAATGGTCGCTGCCAAGCGTGGTAAATCCGTTGAAGAAATTCTGGGGAAATAAACCATGGCAAAGACTATTAAAATTACTCAAACCCGCAGTGCAATCGGTCGTCTGCCGAAACACAAGGCAACGCTGCTTGGCCTGGGTCTGCGTCGTATTGGCCACACCGTAGAGCGCGAGGATACTCCTGCTGTTCGTGGTATGGTCAACGCGGTTTCCTTCATGGTTAAAGTTGAGGAGTAAGAGATGCGTTTAAATACTCTGTCTCCGGCCGAAGGCTCCAAAAAGGCGGGTAAACGCCTGGGTCGTGGTATCGGTTCTGGCCTCGGTAAAACCGGTGGTCGTGGTCACAAAGGTCAGAAGTCTCGTTCTGGCGGTGGCGTACGTCGCGGTTTCGAGGGTGGTCAGATGCCTCTGTACCGTCGTCTGCCGAAATTCGGCTTCACTTCTCGCAAAGCAGCGATTACAGCCGAAGTTCGTCTGTCTGACCTGGCGAAAGTAGAAGGCGGCGTTGTAGACCTGAACACGCTGAAAGCGGCAAACATTATCGGTATCCAGATCGAGTTCGCGAAAGTGATCCTGGCTGGCGAAGTCACTACTCCGGTAACTGTTCGTGGCCTGCGTGTTACTAAAGGCGCTCGTGCTGCTATCGAAGCTGCTGGCGGTAAAATCGAGGAATAAGTAGCAGATGGCTAAACAACCGGGATTAGATTTTCAAAGTGCCAAAGGTGGCTTAGGCGAGCTGAAACGCAGACTGCTGTTTGTTATCGGTGCGCTGATTGTGTTCCGTATTGGCTCTTTTATTCCGATCCCTGGTATTGATGCCGCTGTACTTGCCAAACTGCTTGAGCAACAGCGAGGCACCATCATTGAAATGTTTAACATGTTCTCTGGTGGTGCTCTCAGCCGTGCTTCTATCTTTGCCCTGGGGATCATGCCGTATATTTCGGCATCGATCATTATCCAGCTGTTGACGGTGGTTCATCCAACGCTCGCAGAAATTAAGAAAGAAGGGGAGTCTGGTCGTCGTAAGATCAGCCAGTACACCCGTTACGGTACTCTGGTGCTGGCGATATTCCAGTCGATCGGTATTGCTACCGGTTTGCCGAATATGCCTGGTATGCAGGGCCTGGTGATGAATCCAGGCTTTGCATTCTATTTCACCGCTGTTGTAAGTCTGGTTACAGGGACCATGTTCCTGATGTGGCTCGGCGAACAGATTACTGAGCGCGGTATCGGTAACGGTATCTCAATCATCATCTTCGCTGGTATCGTTGCGGGACTCCCGCCAGCCATTGCCCATACTATCGAGCAAGCGCGTCAAGGCGACCTGCACTTCCTCGTGTTGCTGTTGGTTGCAGTATTAGTATTTGCAGTGACGTTCTTTGTAGTATTCGTTGAACGTGGTCAACGCCGTATTGTGGTAAACTACGCCAAACGTCAGCAAGGTCGTCGTGTCTATGCTGCACAGAGCACACATTTACCGCTGAAAGTGAATATGGCGGGGGTAATCCCGGCAATCTTCGCTTCCAGTATTATTCTGTTCCCGGCGACCATCGCGTCATGGTTCGGGGGCGGTACTGGTTGGAACTGGCTGACAACAATTTCGCTGTATTTGCAGCCTGGGCAACCGCTTTATGTGTTACTCTATGCGTCTGCAATCATCTTCTTCTGTTTCTTCTACACGGCGTTGGTTTTCAACCCGCGTGAAACAGCAGATAACCTGAAGAAGTCCGGTGCATTTGTACCAGGAATTCGTCCGGGAGAGCAAACGGCGAAGTATATCGATAAAGTAATGACCCGCCTGACCCTGGTTGGTGCGCTGTATATTACCTTTATCTGCCTGATCCCGGAGTTCATGCGTGATGCAATGAAAGTGCCGTTCTACTTCGGTGGGACCTCACTGCTTATCGTTGTTGTCGTGATTATGGACTTTATGGCTCAAGTGCAAACTCTGATGATGTCCAGTCAGTATGAGTCTGCATTGAAGAAGGCGAACCTGAAAGGCTACGGCCGTTAATTGGTCGCCTGAGAAGTTACGGAGAGTAAAAATGAAAGTTCGTGCTTCCGTCAAGAAATTATGCCGTAACTGCAAAATCGTTAAGCGTGATGGTGTCATCCGTGTGATTTGCAGTGCCGAGCCGAAGCATAAACAGCGCCAAGGCTGATTTTTTCGCATATTTTTCTTGCAAAGTTGGGTTGAGCTGGCTAGATTAGCCAGCCAATCTTTTGTATGTCTGTACGTTTCCATTTGAGTATCCTGAAAACGGGCTTTTCAGCATGGTACGTACATATTAAATAGTAGGAGTGCATAGTGGCCCGTATAGCAGGCATTAACATTCCTGATCAGAAACACGCCGTGATCGCGTTAACTTCGATCTACGGTGTCGGCAAGACCCGTTCTAAAGCCATCCTGGCTGCAGCGGGTATCGCTGAAAATGTTAAGATCAGTGAGCTGTCTGAAGAACAAATCGACACGCTGCGTGACGAAGTTGCCAAATTTGTCGTTGAAGGTGATCTGCGCCGTGAAATCAGCATGAGCATCAAGCGCCTGATGGATCTTGGTTGCTATCGCGGTTTGCGTCATCGTCGTGGTCTCCCGGTTCGCGGTCAGCGTACCAAGACCAACGCTCGTACCCGTAAGGGTCCGCGCAAACCGATCAAGAAATAATCGGGGTGATTGAATAATGGCAAAGGCACCAGTTCGCGCACGTAAACGTGTAAGAAAACAAGTCTCTGACGGCGTGGCTCATATCCATGCTTCTTTCAACAACACCATCGTGACTATTACCGATCGTCAGGGTAATGCGCTGGGTTGGGCAACAGCCGGTGGTTCCGGTTTCCGTGGTTCTCGCAAATCCACTCCGTTTGCAGCTCAGGTTGCAGCAGAGCGTTGCGCTGACGCCGTGAAAGAATACGGTATCAAGAATCTGGAAGTTATGGTTAAAGGTCCGGGTCCAGGCCGCGAATCTACTATTCGTGCTCTGAACGCCGCTGGTTTCCGCATCACTAATATTACTGATGTGACTCCGATCCCTCATAACGGTTGTCGTCCGCCGAAAAAACGTCGCGTATAACGCTTCGTTTTCCAGGTTAGTTGGAGAAAGAAAATGGCAAGATATTTGGGTCCTAAGCTCAAGCTGAGCCGTCGTGAGGGCACCGACTTATTCCTTAAGTCTGGCGTTCGCGCGATCGATACCAAGTGTAAAATTGAACAAGCTCCTGGCCAGCACGGTGCGCGTAAGCCGCGTCTGTCTGACTATGGTGTGCAGTTGCGTGAAAAGCAAAAAGTTCGCCGCATTTACGGTGTGCTGGAGCGTCAGTTCCGTAACTACTACAAAGAAGCAGCACGTCTGAAAGGCAACACCGGTGAAAACCTGTTGGCTCTGCTGGAAGGTCGTCTGGACAACGTTGTATACCGTATGGGCTTCGGCGCCACTCGTGCAGAAGCACGTCAGCTGGTTAGCCATAAAGCAATTATGGTAAACGGTCGTGTTGTTAACATCGCTTCTTATCAGGTTAGTCCGAATGACGTTGTTAGCATTCGTGAGAAAGCGAAGAAGCAGTCTCGCGTGAAAGCCGCTCTGGAGCTGGCTGAGCAGCGTGAAAAGCCAACCTGGCTGGAAGTTGATGCTGGCAAGATGGAAGGTACGTACAAGCGTAAGCCTGAGCGTTCTGATCTGTCTGCGGACATTAACGAACACCTGATCGTCGAGCTTTACTCCAAGTAAAGCTTAGTACCAAAGAGAGGACACAATGCAGGGTTCTGTGACAGAGTTTCTAAAACCGCGCCTGGTAGATATCGAGCAAGTGAGTTCGACGCACGCCAAGGTGACCCTTGAGCCTTTAGAGCGTGGCTTCGGCCATACTCTGGGTAACGCACTGCGCCGTATTCTGCTCTCATCGATGCCGGGTTGCGCGGTGACCGAGGTTGAGATTGATGGTGTACTACATGAGTACAGCACCAAAGAAGGCGTTCAGGAAGACATCCTGGAAATCCTGCTCAACCTGAAAGGGCTGGCGGTGAGAGTTCAGGGTAAAGATGAAGTTATTCTTACCTTGAATAAATCTGGCATTGGCCCTGTGACTGCAGCCGATATCACCCATGATGGGGATGTCGAAATCGTCAAGCCGCAGCACGTGATCTGCCACCTGACCGATGAAAACGCGTCTATTAGTATGCGTATCAAAGTTCAGCGCGGTCGTGGTTATGTGCCGGCTTCTACCCGAATTCATTCGGAAGAAGATGAGCGCCCAATCGGCCGTCTGCTGGTCGACGCCTGCTACAGCCCTGTAGAGCGTATTGCCTACAATGTTGAAGCAGCGCGTGTAGAACAGCGTACCGACCTGGACAAGCTGGTCATCGAAATGGAAACCAACGGCACAATCGATCCTGAAGAGGCGATTCGTCGTGCGGCAACCATCCTGGCTGAACAACTGGAAGCTTTCGTTGATTTACGTGATGTACGTCAACCGGAAGTGAAAGAAGAGAAACCAGAATTCGATCCGATCCTGCTGCGCCCTGTTGACGATCTGGAATTGACTGTCCGCTCTGCTAACTGCCTCAAGGCAGAAGCTATCCACTATATCGGTGATCTGGTACAGCGTACCGAGGTTGAGCTTCTTAAGACGCCTAACCTGGGTAAAAAATCTCTTACCGAGATTAAAGACGTGCTGGCTTCCCGTGGACTGTCTCTGGGTATGCGCCTGGAAAACTGGCCACCGGCAAGCATCGCTGACGAGTAACCGGATCACAGGTTAAGGTTTTACTGAGAAGGATAAGGTCATGCGCCATCGTAAGAGTGGTCGTCAACTGAACCGCAACAGCAGCCATCGCCAGGCTATGTTCCGCAACATGGCAGGTTCACTGGTTCGTCATGAAATCATCAAGACGACCCTGCCTAAAGCGAAAGAGCTGCGTCGCGTAGTTGAGCCGCTGATTACTCTTGCCAAGACTGATAGCGTTGCTAATCGTCGTCTGGCATTCGCCCGTACTCGTGATAACGAGATCGTGGCAAAACTGTTTAACGAGCTGGGCCCGCGTTTCGCGAGCCGCGCCGGTGGTTACACTCGCATTCTGAAGTGTGGCTTCCGTGCAGGCGACAACGCGCCGATGGCATACATCGAGCTGGTTGATCGTTCAGAGAAAACAGAAGCTGCTGCAGAGTAATCTGTAGTAACGTAAAAAAACCCGCTTCGGCGGGTTTTTTTATACCCTCCTGAACCCCACATATCTACAATAATTGTATTCTTTTCGTTCAATCCCTGGAGCGACACATGTGGTTACTTGACCAGTGGGCAGAGCGTCATATTATCGAGGCACAGCGTAAAGGCGAGTTTGATAATCTGCCTGGCCGCGGCGAACCGCTTATTCTGGATGATGATTCTCATGTGCCAGCGGAACTTCGTGCGGGTTATCGCTTACTGAAGAGTGCGGGCTGTCTTCCCCCTGAACTGGAGCAGCGCAGAGACGCTATTCAGTTACTTGATATCCTCAACAGTATCCGGGAAGATGACCCTCAATACCATCAGGTTAGTCGCCAGCTCTCGCTGCTTGAACTAAAACTTCGGCAGGCTGGGTTGAGTACCGATTTTTTACACGGTGAGTATGCAGAAAAACTGCTGCATAAAATCAACGATAATTAACGGAGCTTGTATGTATCGCATTGGTGAGCTGGCAAAGCTGGCAGACGTAACGCCTGATACCATTCGCTACTATGAAAAACAACAGATGATGGATCATGAGGTACGTACTGAAGGCGGGTTTCGTCTGTATACCGAAAACGATCTGCAGCGTCTCAAGTTTATTCGTTATGCTCGGCAGTTGGGTTTCACGCTTGAGTCGATCCGCGAACTTTTATCGATCCGAATTGATCCTGAGCACCATACCTGTCAGGAATCAAAAAGTATTGTGCAAGAGCGATTGCAGGAGGTTGAAGCCAGGATTGCGGAACTGCAAACGATGCAGCGTTCGTTACAAAGGCTTAATGATGCTTGTTGCGGAACGGCCCACAGTAGCGTCTATTGTTCCATTCTGGAAGCCCTGGAGCAGGGGGCCAGTGGGGCGAAATCAGGATGTTGATTTATTGAACCGACGGGGCTACACTCGCGCCGTTAATTTATACAATCGGGAGACATTATGAGTCGTTATCAACATAAGAAAGGGCAGATAAAGGACAATGCCATTGAGGCATTACTGCACGATCCCCTTTTCAGGCAACGCGTTGAAAAAAATAAGAAAGGCAAAGGAAGTTATCTGCGTAAAGGTAAACACGGTAATCGAGGGAACTGGGAGGCCAGTGGCAAGAAAGTAAGTGACTTTTTTACCACTGGCCTTCTGCTTATTAAGAACGGTTATTTTGTTCTTTCAGCAGATCGCGGATTTCGCCCAATAACACTTCCTCTTTAGAAGGCGCTGGCGGAGCTGCCGGCTCTTCTGCTTTTTTACGGTTGAGTCTGTTGATAAGCTTAATGGCAACAAAGATAGCAAAGGCCACAATCACAAAATCAAATACGTTCTGGATAAACACGCCGTAATGCATGACGACCGCCGGAATATCTCCCTGCGCTTCGCGTAACGTAAAAGCAAATTGTTTAAAGTCGATCCCGCCGATTAACAATCCCAACGGCGGCATAATGATATCGGCAACCAGTGAAGAAACAATCTTACCGAATGCCGCGCCAATAATGACACCCACTGCCAAATCCACAACATTCCCGCGCATCGCGAATTCGCGAAATTCTTTAATAAAACTCATTTTTATTCTCCCTATGCAGCTGACGTTATAAGTTTAACAAATGCTAAGGCATTTTCCATTTACAGCTTCTGTTTAGCGAAATAAATTAAACCTTGATAAATAAAGGGAATTAAAAAGGGCGCTGAATGAGCGCCCCTTAAATTAGAGGAAGAAAGGACTTGGCTGGAACAGACGTTCGACGTCGGTAATAAACTTTTTATCGGTCAAAAACATAATGACGTGATCGCCTTGTTCAATGCGCAAATTGTCATTAGCAATCATGACATCATTACCACGAACGACCGCGCCAATAATGGTGCCTGGCGGCAGTTTAATTTCGTCAATGACGCGGCCAACCACGCGGGAAGTGCTTTCATCGCCGTGCGCGACGGCTTCGATGGCTTCGGCAACCCCGCGACGTAGTGAGGAAACGCCGACGATATCCGCTTTACGCACATGGCTCAGTAATGCAGAGATGGTGGCCTGCTGCGGAGAAATCGCAATATCTATAACGCTACCCTGCACAAGATCGACATAAGCGCGGCGCTGAATCAGCACCATCACTTTTTTGGCGCCCATCCGCTTGGCCAACATCGCGGACATGATATTGGCTTCATCATCGTTAGTGACCGCGATAAAGAGATCGACCTGATCAATATGCTCCTCCGCCAGCAATTCCTGATCGGAGGCGTCGCCAAAAAAGACGATCGTGTTTTGCAGTTTCTCAGCCAATTCTGCGGCGCGTTGTTGATCGCGTTCGATCAATTTAACGCTATAGTCTTTTTCCAGACGCCTTGCCAGCCCGGCGCCGATATTGCCGCCGCCCACCAGCATGATGCGCTTGTAGGGTTTTTCCAGACGCTGTAATTCGCTCATTACTGCACGGATATGCTGTGAAGCCGCAATAAAGAAGACTTCATCCCCTGCTTCCACGATAGTCGAGCCCTGAGGGCGGATTGGTCTGTCATGGCGGAAAATTGCGGCAACGCGGGTATCGATATGCGGCATATGCTCTCGCATTGTCGAGAGCGCGTTACCTATTAGTGGACCGCCATAGTAGGCTTTAACTACTGCCAGACTGACTTTCCCTTCGGCAAAGTTTACAACCTGTAATGCTCCCGGATACTCGATCAGGCGATAAATATTATCGATAACCAACTGCTCCGGCGCGATCAGATGATCAATCGGAACCGCTTCAGAATGAAAGAGTTTATCCGCATCGCGAACATAGTCCGGGGAGCGAATGCGGGCGATACGGTTTGGAGTGTTGAAGAGTGAATAGGCTACCTGGCAGGCAACCATATTAGTTTCATCTGAACTGGTGACAGCGACCAGCATATCCGCATCGTCAGCGCCCGCTTCGCGCAACACGCGGGGATGCGAACCATGCCCCTGAACTACGCGTAGATCGAACTTATCTTGCAAACTGCGTAACCGTTCGCCGTTGGTATCAACCACCGTGATGTCGTTGTTTTCGCCGACCAGGTTTTCCGCCAGTGTTCCGCCAACTTGCCCTGCGCCCAGTATGATAATTTTCATCAGTCGTGGCCCGTTATCTCATCACTTCTTGATTAGCTTAGCGTAAAAGAACCCATCACCTTCTTCGCCGCCCGGCAGATTCTGCTGTCCTGGCTGATCAGGTGTTCCCGTTTCGCTGAGCGCGGCATCGGGAGTGCGTTGTAAAAAGGTTTTGATCTGATCGCGGTTTTCTTCCGGCAGTACGGAACAGGTGGCGTAAACCAGCGTCCCGCCGGGCTTCAGGCGCGGCCAGACGGCATCAAGAATTTCCGCCTGTAATTGCGCCAGTTCCGCGATATCGCGATCGCGACGCAGCCATTTGATATCTGGATGACGGCGAATGACGCCGGTTGCGGAGCAGGGCGCATCCAGCAGAATACGGTCAAACTGCTGCTCGCCGCACCATTGGGCGGGATAACGTCCATCCCCTTGTTTAACGGTCGCTTTCATCCCAAGACGCTTTAGGTTGTCGTAAACGCGGGAGAGTCGTTGTTCATCAATATCAACCGCCAACACGTCTGCTTCGGGGGCCACTTCGAGAATATGCGTGGTTTTACCGCCGGGCGCGGCGCACAAGTCTAAAATGTGCTCACCGTTCTGAGGAGCGAGAAAAACCGCACATCCCTGCGCAGAGGCATCCTGGACAGTTACCCAACCCTCAGCAAAACCGGGTAAAGCATGTACCGGAGCTGGCGTTTCCAGACGTACAGCGTCGGGATAATCGGGATGGGGATATCCCTTCATGCCTGCGTCTTCAAGTAAGCCAAGCCAACCGTCGCGGGTGTGGTGTGTACGATTTACACGTAGCCACATCGTTGGACGCTGGTTATTCGCTTCAATAATGTGTTGCCACTGTGTGGGGTAAGCATTTTGCAAACGCTTTACCAGCCAACCTGGATGTAAAAAGCGCGCATCGCTGGTCGCAAACTCATTAAGCAACGTTTCCTGCTGGCGCTGAAACTGGCGCAGGACGCCGTTAATTAACCCTTTCAACTGCGGACGTTTGATGGCGACCGCGCCTTCAACGGTTTCAGCCAGCGCCGCATGGGGAGGAACGCGGGTGTACAGCAACTGATAAAAGCCGACCATAATTAAGTAATGCACTGTACGCTGCTTGCCGGTCATTGGACGAGACATCAGCTTATTGATCAGCCATTCCAGCTGTGAAAGGGTGCGCAGGACGCCAAAGCACAGCTCCTGAAGTAGCGCTTTGTCTTTATCGGCGACTTTTTGTTGCAGCGGCGGGAGCACATTACTTAATGATTGTCCCTGTTCGACGACCAGTTCAACGGCCTGTGCTGCCAGACTACGTAAATTGTTTTGTTTTTTCATATGTATAAAATAAAAATGCCCGGTAACACCGGGCTTATAAAGACGTGACCGTCAGGCAAGACGGTTACCAGGAATAAACCATTCCCGGCGTGAATTTAACAGATCTTGGGCGCTCATCGCTTTTTTGCCGGCAGGCTGAAGCGAAAGCAAATTTAATATCCCCTTGCCTGTTGCAACCTGAATGCCCTGTTTCGTCGCGGCCAGAATGGTTCCCGGCAGCGACTGCGTGGCATCCTCAATGACGGACGCCTGCCAGACTTTTACCGGCTGACCGTCGATTTCCAGCCAGCTCATTGGCCACGGATTAAAGGCGCGAATGCAACGCTCCAGCTGTGCTGCGGAGAGAGACCAGTCAATACGCGCTTCTTCTTTACTGAGCTTTTCCGCATGAGTGACCAGCGCTTCATTCTGCGCTTCAGGCGTCGCTGTGCCGTCCGCCAGTTGTTTTAGTGTGGTAATTAACCCCTGCGGGCCAAGTTCAGCCAACTTATTATACAGTGAGCCACTGGTATCTTCTGCGGTAATCGGGCACGCAAGTTTATACAGCATGTCGCCGGTATCCAGCCCTACATCCATCTGCATAATTGTGACGCCGGTTTCCGCATCGCCTGCCCAGAGTGAGCGCTGAATAGGCGCCGCGCCGCGCCAGCGTGGAAGCAGCGAACCGTGAACGTTGATACATCCGAGACGGGGCATATCCAGCACTGCCTTTGGGAGAATCAGACCATATGCTACGACAACCATGACGTCGGCATGTAAGTCAGCAACCAGATGCTGGTTTTCCTGAGGACGAAGCGACACGGGCTGGAAAACGGGCAGGCCTTTTTCTTCCGCCAGCACTTTTACCGGGCTGGGCATCAACTTTTTGCCGCGACCTGCTGGACGATCGGGTTGGGTAAATACGCCGACAACGTTATGTCCAGAAGTTAACAGCGCGTCGAGATGACGCGCTGCAAAGTCAGGTGTACCCGCAAAAATAATACGTAGTGAATCTGACACGTTGGTTCTTGTCCTTTAAGCCCGGGCGTTCAGGCGGTCGAGTTTTTCTACTTTCTGACGAATACGTTGTTGCTTCAGCGGCGACAAATAATCGATAAACAGTTTACCGACCAGGTGATCCATCTCATGCTGAATGCAGATTGCCAGCAAACCATCCGCTTCAAGCTCAAACGGGTTGCCGTCGCGATCCAGCGCGCGGATTTTCACTTTCTCGGCGCGCGGCACTAAAGCGCGCTGTTCCGGGATCGACAGACAGCCTTCTTCTATACCCGTTTCGCCACTTTTCTCCAGCAATTCCGGGTTAATGAGTACCAGGCGCTCGTCGCGGTTTTCCGAAACGTCAATCACGATGATCCGCTGGTGGATATCGACCTGCGTTGCGGCCAGACCGATACCTTCTTCCGCGTACATCGTTTCGAACATATCATCGACGATACGCTGAATTTCTGCATTCACTTCTTCAACCGGCTTTGCGACTTTGCGAAGGCGCTCGTCCGGAATATGTAACACTTGCAAAACTGACATAATTATCCAGAGTTGTGTTCAGGAGTTGAAAAGATTATTACCTCTATTCTAGACAAATCCCCACCTGATTGACAGCATCAGTGACCAATCGCAAAGATTGTTCAGACTGCTTGTGGCAGGGGAGTGAAAGGATGGCCCGTACCGAAATTTGGTTACGTTTAATGTACGTCGGCGACCTTTATGGCGAGGCGATGTTGAACATGGCGAATTCGCTTATTCGCCAGCCTCAGATAAATCGCACGCACCTTCAGGAGGCTGGTCTTACTGCGCGGCAAGCTGAACGTTTTTTACAGCTTCCAGCAGGTGTGCTTGATGAGACATTACGCTGGCTTGAACTACCGCAGCACCATTTTCTGTGTGCGGATAGTGAGATTTATCCTCCCCAACTGCGTGCTATTGACGATTATCCCGGCGCTATTTTTATTGACGGCGATCCTGCCTGTCTGCATACCTGCCAACTTGCCGTCGTAGGAAGCCGGAGCCACTCCTGGTATGGAGAACGCTGGGGACGTCTGCTTTGCGAAAGCCTTGCGAAAAGCGGTTTGACGATCACCAGCGGCCTTGCCCGGGGAATTGATGGCGTAGCACACAACGCTGCGGTGAGTATGGGGGGAAAAAGTGTAGCGGTGTTAGGGAATGGCTTGGCAAAGATTTATCCTCGCCGACATGCCATGCTGGCTGAAAGCTTGATTGCCACCGGCGGCGCAGTGGTCTCAGAATTTCCGCTTTCAACGCCTCCGCTACCGCAACATTTTCCTCGCAGAAACCGCATTATCAGCGGACTGAGCAAAGGCGTGCTGGTGATTGAGGCGGCGTTGCGCAGCGGTTCGTTGGTGACGGCGCGCTGCGCGCTTGAACAGGGGCGGGACGTTTTTGCATTACCAGGTCCTATCGGTAGTCCGGGAAGCGAAGGCACGCACTGGTTAATTAAACAAGGGGCCACGCTTGTGACGACGCCGGAGGATATTCTGGAAAATTTGCAATACGGCTTACACTGGTTGCCAACTACGGCGGAAAATTCACTTTATTCACTAAATCAGGATGAGGCGGCATTGCCATTTCCTGAGCTCCTGGCTAACGTAGGAGATGAGGTAACACCTGTTGACGTCGTCGCTGAACGTGCCGGCCAACCTGTGCCAGCGGTAGTGGCTCAGCTACTCGAACTGGAGTTAGCAGGATGGATCGCAGCTGTACCCGGCGGCTATGTCCGATTAAGGAGGGCAAGCCATGTTCGACGTACTAATGTATTTGTTTGAAACATACATCCATAACGAAGCCGAGCTGCGCGTGGATCAGGACAGGCTGGAGCGTGATCTCACCGACGCTGGGTTTGATCGCGAAGACATCTACAATGCGCTGCTGTGGCTGGAAAAACTCGCTGACTATCAGGATGGCCTCGCGGAACCCATGCAACTTGCTTCCGACCCTCTTTCAATGCGCATTTATACGGTTGAAGAGTGTGAAAGGCTTGATGCCAGTTGCCGGGGGTTCCTGTTATTCCTTGAGCAGATTCAGGTGCTAAACCTCGAAACACGAGAAATGGTGATTGAGCGTGTGCTGGCGCTGGATACCGCAGAGTTTGACCTGGAAGACTTGAAATGGGTTATTTTGATGGTGTTATTCAACATTCCGGGCTGTGAAAACGCCTATCAGCAAATGGAAGAATTACTCTTTGAGGTAAATGAAGGTATGCTGCATTGATAGGTGTTAATGCTGCATGAGTGAATATGGCTAAATCAGCACTGTTTTCGGTGCGTAAAAATGAGCCCTGCCCGCAGTGCGGGGCCGAACTGGTAATTCGTTCCGGGAAACATGGTCCGTTTCTCGGCTGTTCTCGCTATCCGGAATGCGATTACGTTCGTCCGCTGAAAAGTCAGGCGGACGGACATATCGTTAAAATTCTGGAGGGGCAACTGTGCCCTGAGTGTGGCGCCGTGCTGGTGCTGCGTCAGGGGCGCTTTGGCATGTTTATCGGATGTAGCCAGTATCCGCAATGTGAACATACAGTGGTTATTGATAAACCGGATGAAACGGCGATTGCCTGTCCAGCCTGCCAGCAAGGACATTTGGTCCAGCGCCGTTCTCGTTACGGTAAAATCTTTCATTCCTGCGATCGCTACCCGGAATGTCAGTTCGTCATTAACTTCACACCGATTGCGGGGGAATGCCCCGAGTGCCATTATCCGCTACTCATCGAAAAGAAAACCGCGCAGGGCGTGAAGCGCTTTTGCGCCAGTAAACAATGTGGAAAGCCGGTTCCGGTGGAATAAACAAGTGAATAATAACCTGCCAACAGGATCTATCGCCGCGGCGGTAGCGCTCCTGAATAAAGAAAATGTCATCGCTTATCCAACAGAAGCCGTTTTCGGCGTCGGCTGCGATCCCGATAGTGAAACAGCTGTTACGCGCCTGCTGGCGTTAAAACAACGGCCCGTCGATAAGGGACTCATTTTGATTGCCGCCAGCTTTGAGCAGTTAAAACCTTATATTGATGACAGCATACTTACCGCCGCACAGCGTAAAGCGGTATTTGATTGCTGGCCCGGGCCGGTAACGTTTGTTTTTCCTGCGCCCGCGACAACGCCGCGGTGGCTCACGGGACGTTTTGATTCCCTGGCCGTTCGTGTTACCAACCACCCGCTGGTGGTCGCGCTATGCAATGCGTATGGCAAACCGCTGGTTTCCACCAGCGCCAATCTGAGCGGATTACCGCCATGCCGTACCGTTGAAGAGGTGCGTGCGCAATTTGGCGATGATTTTCCGGTGGTTGAAGGCGCAACGGGTGGGCGTTTAAATCCTTCAGAAATTCGCGATGCTCTGACGGGCGAACTGTTTCGACAGGGGTAATATGATGGAAACCTATGCTGTTTTTGGAAATCCGATTGCGCACAGCAAATCGCCATTTATTCATCAGCAATTTGCTCAGCAGCTAGATATTGTTCACCCCTATGGTCGCGTGCTGGCCCCTATTAATAATTTCATTAATACGCTTGATGCCTTTTTCGCGGCAGGGGGAAAAGGCGCAAACATCACAGTACCTTTTAAAGAGGAGGCGTTTGCGCGATCGGATGAGTTAACGGAACGAGCATCGCTGGCGGGAGCCGTCAACACATTAAAACGGCTGGAAGATGGTCGTTTGCTTGGCGACAATACTGACGGTATCGGTTTATTAAGCGATCTCAAACGTTTAAATTTTATCCGCCCAGGATGGCGTATTTTGCTGATTGGCGCGGGCGGCGCATCCCGGGGCGTGCTGTTACCTCTGCTTTCTTTGGATTGCGCGGTCACTATCACTAACCGTACAGCTTCACGTGCCGAAGCGTTGGCGAAAATCTTTGCTCATACCGGCAGCGTTCATGCCATGGATATGGACAAGCTGGATGGTTGTGAGTTTGACCTGATTATTAATGCGACCTCCAGCGGCATACGGGGCGAAATCCCGGCGATTCCGGCGTCACTTATTCACCCTTCCCTCTGTTGCTATGACATGTTCTATCAAAAAGGGAATACGCCATTTCTCTCCTGGTGTGTACAACAGGGCGCAAAACGCTACGCAGATGGGCTGGGAATGCTGGTGGGGCAGGCTGCACATGCCGTTTTGCTTTGGCACGGTGTATTACCGCAGGTCGAGCCAGTGATTGAGCTGCTACAGCAGGAATTATTAGCGTGAACCAGGCCATACAATTTCCTGACCGCGAAGAATGGGATACTGCCGCCAGCGCTGTCATCTTTCCCGCCCTGGTTAATGGGATGCAACTCACGTGTGCAATAAAAAAAGATGTACTGGCGTATCGCTTTGGTGGAGAAACAGCGGAGCAATGGCTGGCCATTTTTCGTGAGTATCGCTGGGACCTGGAAGAAGAGGCTGAAGCATTAATCCTGGCCCAGCAGGAAGACGATCACGGTTGGATATGGTTATCCTGAGAAAGATAGTCGTCTTTCCATTTTACATAGTTATTGGCGGAGTACTGCAGGCCCGATCTCTCAGCATCGCTCAGGGGGCGGATCTGTTTTACCGGACTGCCAAGATATAAATAGCCGCTTTCCAGCCGTTTGTGCTGCGGCACCAGGCTTCCCGCGCCAATCATTACGTCATCTTCTATTATCGCGCCATCCAGCACAATGGAGCCCATACCGACCAGTACGCGGTTACCGATGGTGCAGCCGTGCAGCATAACTTTATGGCCAACGGTAACATCTTCGCCAATGATTAATGGGTTGCCGTGTGGATTGGATGGAGACTTGTGGGTTACGTGAAGAACGCTGCCATCCTGAATGTTCGTACGAGCCCCTATCGCAACGTAATTCACATCGCCGCGAATCACCACAAGCGGCCAGATCCCGACATCATCCGCCAGACGGACATCGCCAATAACCACGCTGCTGGTATCGATCATCACGCGCTGACCGATTTCAGGAAAAAGATCCTTATAAGGACGTAATGTGTCAGACATGTCTACCTCATCATAAATGAATAGTCATGAAGACTTTGGTTGCTTTAACGGCGTTGTGCAAGGGGAGATAGCATCAAAAAATCGCCACTTTGCGCAGGAATGGAGCGAAAGGGATGAAAAATCAACAAACAGAAAAAAAGATCCAAAAAACGCTTGTGCAAAAAAATGGGATCCCTATAATGCGCCTCCATCGACACGGCGGATGTGAATCACTTCACACAAACAGCCGGTCGGTTGAAGAGAAAAATCCTGAAATTCAGGGTTGACTCTGAAAGAGGAAAGCGTAATATACGCCACCTCGCGACGGTGAGCTGCAAGCCGCGTCGCACCTGCTCTTTAACAATTTATCAGACAATCTGTGTGGGCACTCGAAGATACGGATTCTTAACGTCCTCGGACGAAAAATGAATACCAAGTCTCAAGAGTGAACACGTAATTCATTACGAAGTTTAATTCTTTGAGCATCAAACTTTTAAATTGAAGAGTTTGATCATGGCTCAGATTGAACGCTGGCGGCAGGCCTAACACATGCAAGTCGAACGGTAACAGGAAGCAGCTTGCTGCTTCGCTGACGAGTGGCGGACGGGTGAGTAATGTCTGGGAAACTGCCTGATGGAGGGGGATAACTACTGGAAACGGTGGCTAATACCGCATAACGTCGCAAGACCAAAGAGGGGGACCTTCGGGCCTCTTGCCATCAGATGTGCCCAGATGGGATTAGCTAGTTGGTGAGGTAACGGCTCACCAAGGCGACGATCCCTAGCTGGTCTGAGAGGATGACCAGCCACACTGGAACTGAGACACGGTCCAGACTCCTACGGGAGGCAGCAGTGGGGAATATTGCACAATGGGCGCAAGCCTGATGCAGCCATGCCGCGTGTATGAAGAAGGCCTTCGGGTTGTAAAGTACTTTCAGCGGGGAGGAAGGTGTTGTGGTTAATAACCGCAGCAATTGACGTTACCCGCAGAAGAAGCACCGGCTAACTCCGTGCCAGCAGCCGCGGTAATACGGAGGGTGCAAGCGTTAATCGGAATTACTGGGCGTAAAGCGCACGCAGGCGGTCTGTCAAGTCGGATGTGAAATCCCCGGGCTCAACCTGGGAACTGCATTCGAAACTGGCAGGCTTGAGTCTTGTAGAGGGGGGTAGAATTCCAGGTGTAGCGGTGAAATGCGTAGAGATCTGGAGGAATACCGGTGGCGAAGGCGGCCCCCTGGACAAAGACTGACGCTCAGGTGCGAAAGCGTGGGGAGCAAACAGGATTAGATACCCTGGTAGTCCACGCCGTAAACGATGTCTACTTGGAGGTTGTGCCCTTGAGGCGTGGCTTCCGGAGCTAACGCGTTAAGTAGACCGCCTGGGGAGTACGGCCGCAAGGTTAAAACTCAAATGAATTGACGGGGGCCCGCACAAGCGGTGGAGCATGTGGTTTAATTCGATGCAACGCGAAGAACCTTACCTGGTCTTGACATCCACAGAACTTTCCAGAGATGGATTGGTGCCTTCGGGAACTGTGAGACAGGTGCTGCATGGCTGTCGTCAGCTCGTGTTGTGAAATGTTGGGTTAAGTCCCGCAACGAGCGCAACCCTTATCCTTTGTTGCCAGCGATTAGGTCGGGAACTCAAAGGAGACTGCCAGTGATAAACTGGAGGAAGGTGGGGATGACGTCAAGTCATCATGGCCCTTACGACCAGGGCTACACACGTGCTACAATGGCGCATACAAAGAGAAGCGACCTCGCGAGAGCAAGCGGACCTCATAAAGTGCGTCGTAGTCCGGATTGGAGTCTGCAACTCGACTCCATGAAGTCGGAATCGCTAGTAATCGTGGATCAGAATGCCACGGTGAATACGTTCCCGGGCCTTGTACACACCGCCCGTCACACCATGGGAGTGGGTTGCAAAAGAAGTAGGTAGCTTAACCTTCGGGAGGGCGCTTACCACTTTGTGATTCATGACTGGGGTGAAGTCGTAACAAGGTAACCGTAGGGGAACCTGCGGTTGGATCACCTCCTTACCTTAAAGAACTGTTCTTTGAAGTGCTCACACAGATTGTCTGATGAAAAGTGAATAGCAAGGCGTCTTGCGATTGAGACTTCAGTGTCCCCTTCGTCTAGAGGCCCAGGACACCGCCCTTTCACGGCGGTAACAGGGGTTCGAATCCCCTAGGGGACGCCACTTGCGCGGTAATGTGTGAAAGGCGTTGCCATCAGTATCTCAAAACTGACTTACGAGTCACGTTTGAGATATTTGCTCTTTAAAAATCTGGATCAAGCTGAAAATTGAAACACAGAACAACGAAAGTTGTTCGTGAGTCTCTCAAATTTTCGCAACACGAAGTGAAACATCTTCGGGTTGTGAGGTTAAGCGACTAAGCGTACACGGTGGATGCCCTGGCAGTCAGAGGCGATGAAGGACGTGCTAATCTGCGATAAGCGCCGGTAAGGTGATATGAACCGTTATAACCGGCGATTTCCGAATGGGGAAACCCAGTGTGACTCGTCACACTATCATTAACTGAATCCATAGGTTAATGAGGCGAACCGGGGGAACTGAAACATCTAAGTACCCCGAGGAAAAGAAATCAACCGAGATTCCCCCAGTAGCGGCGAGCGAACGGGGAGGAGCCCAGAGCCTGAATCAGCATGTGTGTTAGTGGAAGCGTCTGGAAAGGCGCGCGATACAGGGTGACAGCCCCGTACACAAAAGCGCATGTGCTGTGAGCTCGATGAGTAGGGCGGGACACGTGGTATCCTGTCTGAATATGGGGGGACCATCCTCCAAGGCTAAATACTCCTGACTGACCGATAGTGAACCAGTACCGTGAGGGAAAGGCGAAAAGAACCCCGGCGAGGGGAGTGAAAAAGAACCTGAAACCGTGTACGTACAAGCAGTGGGAGCACAGGTTTACCTGTGTGACTGCGTACCTTTTGTATAATGGGTCAGCGACTTATATTCTGTAGCAAGGTTAACCGAATAGGGGAGCCGGAGGGAAACCGAGTCTTAATTGGGCGTTAAGTTGCAGGGTATAGACCCGAAACCCGGTGATCTAGCCATGGGCAGGTTGAAGGTTGGGTAACACTAACTGGAGGACCGAACCGACTAATGTTGAAAAATTAGCGGATGACCTGTGGCTGGGGGTGAAAGGCCAATCAAACCGGGAGATAGCTGGTTCTCCCCGAAAGCTATTTAGGTAGCGCCTCGTGAATTCATCTCCGGGGGTAGAGCACTGTTTCGGCTAGGGGGCCATCCCGGCTTACCAACCCGATGCAAACTGCGAATACCGGAGAATGTTATCACGGGAGACACACGGCGGGTGCTAACGTCCGTCGTGAAGAGGGAAACAACCCAGACCGCCAGCTAAGGTCCCAAAGTCATGGTTAAGTGGGAAACGATGTGGGAAGGCCCAGACAGCCAGGATGTTGGCTTAGAAGCAGCCATCATTTAAAGAAAGCGTAATAGCTCACTGGTCGAGTCGGCCTGCGCGGAAGATGTAACGGGGCTAAACCATGCACCGAAGCTGCGGCAGCGACACTCAGGTGTTGTTGGGTAGGGGAGCGTTCTGTAAGCCTGCGAAGGTGGCCTGTGAGGGTTGCTGGAGGTATCAGAAGTGCGAATGCTGACATAAGTAACGATAAAGCGGGTGAAAAGCCCGCTCGCCGGAAGACCAAGGGTTCCTGTCCAACGTTAATCGGGGCAGGGTGAGTCGACCCCTAAGGCGAGGCCGAAAGGCGTAGTCGATGGGAAACGGGTTAATATTCCCGTACTTGGTGTTACTGCGAAGGGGGGACGGAGAAGGCTATGTTGGCCGGGCGACGGTTGTCCCGGTTTAAGCGTGTAGGTGTGTGTTCCAGGTAAATCCGGTTCACTTTAACACTGAGGCGTGACGACGAGGCACTACGGTGCTGAAGCAACAAATGCCCTGCTTCCAGGAAAAGCCTCTAAGCATCAGGTAACATCAAATCGTACCCCAAACCGACACAGGTGGTCAGGTAGAGAATACCAAGGCGCTTGAGAGAACTCGGGTGAAGGAACTAGGCAAAATGGTGCCGTAACTTCGGGAGAAGGCACGCTGACACGTAGGTGAAGTGATTTACTCATGGAGCTGAAGTCAGTCGAAGATACCAGCTGGCTGCAACTGTTTATTAAAAACACAGCACTGTGCAAACACGAAAGTGGACGTATACGGTGTGACGCCTGCCCGGTGCCGGAAGGTTAATTGATGGGGTCAGCGCAAGCGAAGCTCCTGATCGAAGCCCCGGTAAACGGCGGCCGTAACTATAACGGTCCTAAGGTAGCGAAATTCCTTGTCGGGTAAGTTCCGACCTGCACGAATGGCGTAATGATGGCCAGGCTGTCTCCACCCGAGACTCAGTGAAATTGAACTCGCTGTGAAGATGCAGTGTACCCGCGGCAAGACGGAAAGACCCCGTGAACCTTTACTATAGCTTGACACTGAACATTGAGCCTTGATGTGTAGGATAGGTGGGAGGCTTTGAAGTGTGGACGCCAGTCTGCATGGAGCCGACCTTGAAATACCACCCTTTAATGTTTGATGTTCTAACGTGGACCCGTAATCCGGGTTGCGGACAGTGTCTGGTGGGTAGTTTGACTGGGGCGGTCTCCTCCTAAAGAGTAACGGAGGAGCACGAAGGTTGGCTAATCCTGGTCGGACATCAGGAGGTTAGTGCAATGGCATAAGCCAGCTTGACTGCGAGCGTGACGGCGCGAGCAGGTGCGAAAGCAGGTCATAGTGATCCGGTGGTTCTGAATGGAAGGGCCATCGCTCAACGGATAAAAGGTACTCCGGGGATAACAGGCTGATACCGCCCAAGAGTTCATATCGACGGCGGTGTTTGGCACCTCGATGTCGGCTCATCACATCCTGGGGCTGAAGTAGGTCCCAAGGGTATGGCTGTTCGCCATTTAAAGTGGTACGCGAGCTGGGTTTAGAACGTCGTGAGACAGTTCGGTCCCTATCTGCCGTGGGCGCTGGAGAACTGAGGGGGGCTGCTCCTAGTACGAGAGGACCGGAGTGGACGCATCACTGGTGTTCGGGTTGTCATGCCAATGGCACTGCCCGGTAGCTAAATGCGGAAGAGATAAGTGCTGAAAGCATCTAAGCACGAAACTTGCCCCGAGATGAGTTCTCCCTGAGACTTAAAGTCTCCTGAAGGAACGTTGAAGACGACGACGTTGATAGGCCGGGTGTGTAAGCGCAGCGATGCGTTGAGCTAACCGGTACTAATGAACCGTGAGGCTTAACCTTACAACGCCGAAGATGTTTTGGCGGATGAGAGACGATTTTCAGCACTGATTCCGGATTTTCGGGAACGAAAGATAAAAGATTCGTTTCCGGCAACAGAATTTGCCTGGCGGCACTAGCGCGGTGGTCCCACCTGACCCCATGCCGAACTCAGAAGTGAAACGCCGTAGCGCCGATGGTAGTGTGGGGTCTCCCCATGCGAGAGTAGGGAACTGCCAGGCATCAAATTTAGTGTGCTGATATGGCTCAGTTGGTAGAGCGCACCCTTGGTAAGGGTGAGGTCCCCAGTTCGACTCTGGGTATCAGCACCACTTAATACGGTTAAAGTTCGGCATTTGAAAAAGAATTTGTCTGGCGGCAGTAGCGCGGTGGTCCCACCTGACCCCATGCCGAACTCAGAAGTGAAACGCCGTAGCGCCGATGGTAGTGTGGGGTCTCCCCATGCGAGAGTAGGGAACTGCCAGACATCAAATAAAGCAAAAGGCCCAATCGAAAGATTGGGCCTTTTTGCATTTATCTCTCTATGGAAAAAGTTATCGGATAATGACGCCGACGCGTTTTATATTTGGTTTATACCTTTCATACTTCAAGTCGCTTATGTGTTGGCTACGGATTACTCGGCCCATTCATGGGCCTCGCCCTGACGGGCCGTCGCACGCGACGTTTAAATCTGCTCCCGGCAGATTTGTCGCTCACCCCAGTCACATAGTTATCTATGCTCCTGGGGACTCACTCCCTTGCCGCCTTTAAGCAACTCGAATTATTTTGGGTATATAACATCTTCGTAGAGTGGATAAAAACCGTTTTAGTAAACGTGATTTCCCGCCATATATCCGCCTGAACCATCGAATGTGAACCGTGCTGAAGTAGATGTACAAACGGCTTTTACTTACGCCTCTAATAAGCAGTAGAGATATTCGCTGAGGACTAAGAATCTGGCCCATTAGGCTATTTTATTTGCCAGTTTGGCCGTGGGACAGTGCTCAAAATCCTCATGTATTACGTGTATGCTCCGGTTTATATCCAGACTGTCTGTAATAATTACGCCTAATGACCACGCTCTAAGTCTTACTGTATAAAGCCTGTTTTTAATGCGGCTTACGATGCTATCAAGCTACAATTTTGTCTGCATCGGACAAGGAATAGAATAAATACCATCGGGATGGGTGAGTAAGAAAAGAGAGCGTTTTATCGTGTTAACTTTCGGGGGACAGGCTGAATAGATTACGTCGCTGAGCATCCTTACGATTACTGAAAGCGCGGCATTGCCGCGCCTGCATGTATCATTTAGAAAGCGCAATGATACCCATCGTCAACCCTGCTACCGCCGCAGCGCCGCCAGCAATAGCGCCTGCTGTCTCCCAGTTATCCTGCGTTGTACCTTTCATACATGTATTGGTATGAACCAGCCGCCCTTGATCGTCATAAACCGGTACGCAAGGAGAATCATGTGCACAACCTGCCAATAAGGTGGTAAGCAATGCAACTGGAATTAGTCTTTTCATGGTGTTACCTCATTAATCAGCGTTTCGCAAAGTACAGCAACGTAAATGCTGGCTCTAACCGCTGCGAAAACGAGAGTTATTTTACCACCACAGAAAAAATGGCTGACATGAGGAATCATCTCAATTCATGTGAATTGTAAAAACTATGGAGAATGCAGAGGTAAGCGGAGAGGGGGAATAGCGGAGATAAAGACGTACCGTTTAAAAGGCGTCCGAAGACGCCTCTGTTTACCGGTTAATCATGATGGCGATTAAATCGGCGTTTTACAACAACGAAGAATACTGGCACGAAGAAGATAGCTAATAAGGTTGCGGTTAACATTCCCCCCATAACCCCTGTGCCTACTGCGTTCTGTGCCCCACTACCTGCGCCACGACTGATAACTAACGGCATTACCCCGAGAATAAAGGCCAGCGAGGTCATTAGAATAGGACGTAAACGCATACGGGATGCTTCCAGCGTCGCTTCAATCAATCCACGTCCTTCTTTTTCCATGAGATCTTTGGCGAACTCGACAATCAGGATGGCGTTTTTAGCAGAAAGGCCAATAGTGGTTAACAAGCCAACCTGGAAGTAAACGTCATTGTTCAGACCGCGCAATGACGCTGCAAGCAGAGCGCCAACCACGCCGAGCGGTACGACCAGCATTACCGAGAACGGAATTGACCAGCTTTCATACAGAGCGGCAAGGCAGAGGAAAACGACAATGAGTGAGATTGCGTACAGTGCCGGCGCCTGGTTACCTGACAACCGTTCCTGATACGACATACCTGTCCAGTCATAGCCAATACCGTTTGGCAGCTGTGAAGCCAGGTTTTCCATTAACGACATGGCTTCACCGGTACTTCGTCCGGGCGCTGCTTCACCGAGCAGTTCCATTGACGGCATCCCGTTATAGCGTTCCAGGCGTGGCGAACCATAAATCCACCGTGCTGAGCTAAAGGTAGAGAAGGGCACCATCTCGCCATTGGCGCTGCGTACATAAAGATTGTTGATATCTTCCGGCAGCATACGGAACTGAGCGTCAGCCTGAACGTATACTTTTTTCACTCGTCCGCGATCGATAAAGTCGTTAACGTAATAGCCGCCCAACGCCGCGGAGATGGTTTCGTTGATATCAGACAGCGAAACGCCGAGCGCCTGTGCTTTTTCTTGATCGACATCCAGCTTGAACTGTGGCGTGTCTTCCAGCCCGTTCGGGCGTACGCGCACTAATAGATCAGGATGCTTCGCGACCATACCCAGGAGTTGATTACGCGCTTTTGTTAACGCATCATGACCGAGTCCTCCCTGATCAATCAGTTCGAAGTCGAAACCTGTTGCGGTACCTAACTCGACAATTGCCGGCATGTTGAAGGGGAACACCAACCCGTCGCGAATCTGGCTAAAGGCGCGTGTCGCTCTGGCGATAACGGCTTCGACGCTATTTTCTTCACCGCTACGCTCTTCCCAGGGTTTAAGGCTGACAAATGCCATCCCTGAGTTTTGTCCCTGACCGCTAAAGCTAAAGCCGTTTACGGTAAACACGCTTTCGACGTTCGCTTTTTCATTATTCAGGTAGTAATGAGTGACTTGATCCAGCACTTTCTGCGTACGTTCTTGCGTAGCGCCAGAGGGGAGCTGAATCATGGTCAGGAATACCCCCTGATCTTCTTCCGGCAGGAAGGAGGTCGGGAGGCGTAAAAACAGAACCGCCATTCCGACTACAATAAGTAGATAGATAATGAGATAGCGACCCGTATTACGCACGATGCCGCTTACGCTGTTAGTATAGTGGTTAACGCTGTGGTCAAACCTGGTATTGAACCAGCCAAAGAAGCCGCTTTTTTTCTCGTGATGTTCAGCAGATACGGGTTTAAGCAGCGTAGCGCATAGCGCTGGCGTCAGAATCAACGCAACCAGAACGGATAGCGCCATTGCTGAAACAATAGTAATAGAGAACTGGCGATAAATTGCCCCGGTCGAGCCGCCAAAAAAGGCCATCGGGATAAATACCGCAGACAGTACCATCGCGATACCAACCAGCGCTCCCTGAATCTGCGACATGGATTTTTCTGTCGCCTCTCGGGGAGAAAGGTTATCCTCCATCATTACACGTTCAACGTTTTCTACGACCACTATCGCATCGTCAACCAACAGCCCTATCGCCAGTACCATACCAAACATCGTCAGAGTATTGATGGAATAGCCAAAGGCGGCGAGTACCGCAAAAGTGCCTAGC
This sequence comes from Salmonella sp. SJTUF14076, assembly GCF_015534835.1. Taxonomy (NCBI): domain Bacteria; kingdom Pseudomonadati; phylum Pseudomonadota; class Gammaproteobacteria; order Enterobacterales; family Enterobacteriaceae; genus Salmonella; species Salmonella sp. SJTUF14076. The sequence continues at coordinate 467,310 of NZ_CP064674.1, forward strand.
AACACGACAGGAACAGCGATGGTAGGAATCAGGGTTGCCCGGATATTCTGTAAGAACAGATACATTACCAGGAACACCAGAATAATTGCTTCAAACAGCGTTTTTACCACTTCGTGGATAGATATTTTTACGAAGGGCGTTGTGTCATAAGGATAAACCACCTTCATTCCCTGGGGGAAGAAAGGCTGCAGCTCCGCCAGTTTCGCTTTGATTGCGGTTGCGGTATCCAGCGCGTTAGCGCCGGTCGCCAGTTTAATACCGAGACCGGAGGCCGGTTTACCGTTAATGCGCGCTACAACATTATAGTTTTCACCGCCAAGCTCAATACGCGCGACATCTTTGAGATGGACGACAGAACCGTCGGTATTGACACGCAACGTAACTTTGCCGAACTCTTCCGGATCTTTCAGACGCGTTTGGGCGATGATTGAGGCGTTAAGCTGCTGGCCCGGTAATGCTGGCGTGCCGCCCAGTTGGCCTGCCGCAATCTGGTCGTTCTGTACTTTTAACTGGTTGATGACGTCAACTGGCGTGAGCTGGTATTTATTTAGCAGATTCGCATCCAGCCAGATACGCATGGCGTACTGTGCGCCAAATAGCTGAACGTCGCCCACACCATTAAGACGGCTGATAGAATCCTTAATGTTAGAGGCGACATAGTCAGAGATGTCGTCCTGGGTAGTGTTCGGATTATCCGAGACGAACCCGGCGACCATCAAAAAGCTGCTGCTGGACTTTTCAACGCTAATCCCCTGCTGCTGGACTTCTTGCGGCAGTAAAGGCGTGGCGAGCTGCAATTTATTTTGCACCTGAACCTGCGCGATATCCGGATCGGTTCCGGACTGGAAGGTCAGGGTGATGGTCACGCTACCAGCAGAGTCGCTGGTAGAGGACATATACATCAGGTTATCGATACCGTTCATATTTTGTTCGATAACCTGAGTAACCGTATCCTGTACCGTCTGCGCATCCGCGCCAGGATAGGTTGCAGAAATAGAAACCGCTGGCGGCGCAATGGTTGGATACTGCGCAACGGGAAGTTGCATTATTGCCAGTGCGCCAGCCATCATCAGGATAATGGCCAGAACCCAGGCGAAAATAGGACGTCTAATAAAAAAGTTTGCCATGTACGGTTACCTTATTGCGCCGTTTTCGCTGCAGGAGCATCGGTAGTGGCTTTCACCTGGACGCCCGGTCGCGCTTTTTGTAAGCCGCTGACGATGACCTTATCGCCCGGTTTTAACCCTTCGCTGATGAGCCATTTATCGCCAATAGCCTGCGCCGCCACGACATTGCGGGCTTCGACCTGGCTTTTATCGTTAACCACCATCACCATTGCGTCGCCGCGCGGCGTGCGGGTCACGCCCTGCTGGGGGACAAGGATGGCATTGGGCTGGACGCCTTCATCAATGCGGGCGCGAACAAACATACCGGGAAGCAGACTGTGTTGCGGGTTAGGGAACACCGCCCTGAGCGTGATAGAGCCGGTGCTTTCATCTACGGTAACGTCGGAAAATTGCAGCGTGCCTTTAATCGGGTAGACCTGACCATTTTCCATTACCAGTTGAACCGTGCTACTGGCGCTGTCTTTATGCAGGTTACCTTGTTCGACGGATTGCTTGAGTCGCATAAAGTCGTTGCTTGATTGCGTCACGTCGACATAAATCGGGTCGAGTTGTTGCACGGTAGCCAGTTCAGTTGACTGACCATTAGTCACCAGCGCGCCTTCAGTCACATTAGATTTTCCTATACGCCCGCTGATGGGTGAGGTGACTTTGGTATACGCAAGGTTAATACGCGCGCTTTCAACAGCGGCTTTTGCCGCCACAACGGCGGCATCGGCCTGGCGGGCGTCGGCAATCGCCTGATCATATTCCTGTTGGCTGATATATTTTGTGCCGACCAGTGGAACATAGCGTTTGACCGTCAGGTGCGCGATAGCCGCAGCCGCTTCGCTTTTAGCAAGTTCGCCTTTAGCGCTGTCATAATCAGCCTGATAAGTGGCAGGATCGATCTGATAGAGCGACTGCCCGGCCTCTACATCGCTACCTTCGGTGAAGTTTCTTTTAAGCACGATCCCGCTCACCTGGGGGCGAACCTCCGCAATGCGAAATGCGGACGTACGTCCGGGAAGTTCGGTCGTTACGGCTAGCGGCGCTGTTTCGACCACATGGACGGTGACTTGCGGCTCGCCGGCATGAGCCTGGGTATCTCCCTGGTCATTACAACCGGCCAGCAGCGCAGCAGAGAATATGATGAATGAGGGCAGGAGTGAAAACCTGGCATGTTTCGTCATTACTGTTCCTTAAAAAACCGAAAGCTCGTTATTCACCGGATAACGGTAAGGCGTTAACGCGCGAAAAATAGAATAGCAGTGGGGTATCCTACAAATTATTAGCTTGTGATGTAAGCAATACTTATTTTGGGATGGGGTTCACGGCACATAAAAGCAAAAAAAAAGAACTATTCCCTGTCGTTTCATAATGTCCCGATTAGTAAAATCATGATGTTGAATAACATAATTAGAAATATATATTTTATATGAATATGTTTTATTAATTTATTTGTTTTTATTATTGATTTGGCGATATTGTGCGAAATAAAAATAGCTGTCTCTCGTCTGACTAAAAAGGACATGGTAAAGTTGTTTTTTGTGCTGAGTATTTTATCAGCGTATTTATCGTTTTTATGGTCCAGGATATCTTAATTATGGCGAAGAAAACGAAGGCGGATGCGCTTAAAACGCGGCAACATTTGATTGAAACCGCTATTGCGCAGTTCGCTTTGCGCGGCGTTGCCAACACGACGTTGAATGATATCGCTGATGCCGCTGATGTCACGCGGGGCGCCATCTACTGGCACTTTGAGAATAAAACGCAGTTGTTTAATGAGGTTTGGTTACAGCAACCACCTTTACGCGAACTTATTCAGGACAGGCTTACGGGATGCTGGAATGATAATCCTTTACAGGATCTACGAGAGAAATTTATTGCAGCCTTACAATATATTGCGGCAGTGCCTCGTCAGCAGGCATTAATGCAGATTTTATATCATAAATGTGAATTCCATAATGGTATGATATCGGAACAGGCCATTCGGGAGAAGATGGGTTTCCATCATCAGTCGCTGCTTGAAGTATTACAGCGATGTATGGATAAAAAGCTGATCTCAGGCAGTCTTGATCTGGATGTCATATTAATTATTCTGCATGGTAGTTTTAGCGGAATAGTAAAGAACTGGTTAATGAATCCCACAAGTTATGATCTTTATAAGCAGGCGCCTGCATTAGTCGATAATGTATTAAAAATGCTAAGCCCGGATGGCAGTGTGAGGCAATTAATGCCAAATGAACAACAGGCGGAAGAAGCCTGAGATTATTTTGAGTTGATATTATATATTTACCTTGTGAATATATTGGCAGGGTCCCGAATATCGCGAGCAATTTCCTCTGCCGTACGCGGCTTGCCAAGCAGGAACCCCTGAAGCGTATGGCATCCTAACTGGGTCAAAAATTGTTGCTGCGTTTCATTCTCTACCCCTTCTGCCACAATTTGCAGATTTAACGCTTTCGCCAGCGCGACAATAGCCGCAACAATGGTCGCGCCGTCGCCTGCCTCGCTGAGTTCATGTACGAAAGCGCGATCAATTTTTAGTTCGCACGCCGGAAGACGTTTCAGATAGAGAAGGCTGGAATAACCGGTGCCAAAGTCGTCAATAGAGGCCTTAACCCCCATTTCCGTTAATCTGGTGAGTATAGCGACGCTTTGCTCTGGCTTGTTCATCGCCGTGGTTTCGGTGATTTCCAGAATCAATAAATCGGGACGGATACTGTGTCGGGCCAGGCTCCGCGTAATGGTGTCCACAAGCCCGGGCTGCTCAAATTGTAAGGCGGACAGGTTTACCGCCACTGACCATAAGGCGTATCCCTGTAAGTGCCACTCGCGGAGCTGTCGACACGCCTCGTCTATCACCCAGCTACCGATAGTGACGATAAGACCCGTTTTTTCCGCCAGCGGTAAAAACTGGTCAGGATTCAGTACGCCTTGTTTTGGATGATACCAGCGCAACAGGGCCTCAAATCCTACAATGGGGCCGGCAGGGGCCTGAAATTTAGGCTGGTACACCAGCCTGAGCTCTTGTCTTTCCAGCGCCAGCCACAGATCATTCATTAGCTGAAGCTGGGTTTGCGCCAGCATATTCATTGATGGCTGAAAGAAATGGTATCCGTTACGCCCCGTATGTTTCGTGTGGTACATTGCGGCATCGGCGTTGAACATCAGTTCCCGTTCGTTTTTTCCGTCCAGCGGATAGAGCGCTATTCCCACGCTAAGGGTGACGACCAGTTCGTACGGATCTATCGTAAAGGGCGCATCTATCGAATGTACCAGCGCGCTGGCAAGGGAAGCCGCTTCGTCAGGCGCGCTAACTTCCGCAAGCAGCACAAATTCGTCGCCGCCAATCCGCGCCAGGGTAAACTGCCCGCTCAGCGGTTGGTTCAGACGATGCGTGACCGCCACCAGTAGCTTATCGCCAATATCATGACCATAAGCGTCATTAACGGCTTTAAAGCCATCCAGATCCATAAACAGTAGCGCGAAAGACGTGCCTTCCCGATTCGCTTTGCTGATGGCCTGTTCCAGACGATCCTCAAGGAGTACCCGGTTTGGTAAACGGGTGAGCGTATCATGCAGCGCCAGCTGCGCCAGTTCCTGGTTCGCCTGCGCCAGCGAAGAGGCAAGTAGTGCGGTACGGGCCTGAAGCCGGGCGTCAAATAAAGAAACCAGCAGAGTAATACCCAGGATAGTCAGCGCGACCACGCTGACAAGAACAGCCAGCCAGTTGCTATCGACGCCACGATGCTCCATCGGCCAGTTTTGGGGGAAGTGTGCGGCCTTCATGCCGGCGTAATGCATGCCGGCGATAGCTATCCCCATTAATACCGCGGCGCCTGCTCGCCTCAGGGCGACATCTGTTCCCTCATGACGCAGGCGGAACGTGAGCCACAGCGCGCCGCAGGACGCCAGTAGCGCGATAATGATAGAGAGGGCAACCCACGCGCTATTCCAGACGATAATGGAAGCAAATTGCAGCGCCGCCATCCCGGTATAATGCATTGCGCTGATGCCCAGTCCCATCACCAGCGCGCCCGGCAGTAAACGGCGCAGGCGCAGTTTTTCAGCGCTGACCAGCCATAGCGCAAACAGGGAGGAGCCGATCGCGATCAGCATGGAGAGGCCGGTGAGGAACGGATCGAAGCGCATGTTCATCGCGTGATCCATCGCCAGCATCCCGACAAAATGCATCGCCCAAATACCGACACCCAGCGCGAAGCCGCCGCCCATTAGCCATATTCTGGCGTTTGATCGGGCGCTTCCGGCTACGCGTCCGGCCATATTTAATGCGGTATAGGACGCAAAAATAGCGACAGCAAATGAAACCGCCACAAGGATGTGGTTGTACTCACTAACCGGCATGTATCATTAGCTCATTGGTTATGCAGGAAAAGAACAGGACGAGACAGTATCACCCCTTCTTTTATCCTCAACGTGTTTTAATTCCCTGTTTTTATAAGGGATAAAAGAAATCCGGGCGATAAATAATCATAGGTTAAATCGCCCGATTCGCTACTCCAGATCGGTACAATTGATCAATTTAAGAGGGTTAACCGAATCCATGTTTCGGCACTTATCCTGTTCAGTCGCCATCAATTCGATCCATTGCATCAAAAGCGCATCAAAAAGAAAAACGGAGACGGCAAAAACAACCAGCCACCAATACTTACGTATCATCGTCAAATCCTGTGTATTCATGCCCATGCGTGCTGGGAATATACATGAAATTTTGACGCTGAAAAGCGGACTTACAATGCTTTTACTTCTCTGAAGATAGCGCGTTTATCCCGACATTTCGCTGCTTTTTGGACAGGTTTTGTGTTTTTCGCTTTTTGACTTTTGCAAGTTCATTTTCTGAATAATGCGAAGTGACGCTCAATCTTCTGAGCCCCATTTTTACGTACTCATTATTGAGTTCAATACCGATAAACTTACGACCTGACGCCGCTGCGACAGCGCCTGTGGTGAAACTGCCTGCGAAAGGGTCCAATACGGTATCGCTCGGGTTAGAAGAGGCCAGTATGATCCGTTTTAACAGCGCGCTGGGCTTTTGCGTAGGATGGTTTTCATATTCATCCATCAGATAACGTACGCGAGGAAATGACCAAACGTTGCCCGGCACTTTTTTCTGATTGTATGGTTGGGGCGGGTTTTTTCGATAATCGATTAGCGCGCGCTTAGCGCCCGTAGTGGTTTCGACCAGAATCGCATCACGGTTAAAGGTATAGCTTTTCGGGTTTTTTACCATCATCAGGATCGGTTCATACATAGAACCAAAGTATTTTTTCGCCTGCACCCCGGAACTATCATAGGACCAGACGATACGGCTTTTGATGGTAAAAAGCGTTCGGCATTTGAGATCGATATACGGCATATTTTCTGTGCTATTCATGATGTACATGGTGCCGTGTTTCTTCAGTACGCGGTGGCACTCATCAATGCATTCATACAGCCAGGCCAGAAAAGACGTTTCGTCCCAGGATTCCACCATACCGTCGAAATCTTTTCCGATATTGTAAGGCGGATCGGCAAAAATTAAGTCAATGCTTTCAGAAGGCAGTTTTTTAAGTTCTGTTAGCGCGTCACCGTGAATAATCTTCTTCGATTCATCGCCAAAGTACTGAGGTTCACATTCCGCTTTCATGACCAAATTCCATGTGATGCGTATAAAAAAGGCGCTTCCCCATGCCGAGTAGCGCCTTTTTAAACAAGCAGTTAGCTAATCGAAATTAGTTCATGCCGTATTTTTTTAATTTTTTACGCAGCGTACCACGGTTGATGCCCATCATCAGAGCAGCACGGGTCTGGTTACCACGGGTGTATTGCATCACCATGTCCAACAGGGGCTGTTCTACTTCAGCCAGTACCAGCTCATACAGGTCATTAACGTCCTGACCATTCAGTTGAGCAAAATAGTTCTTCAGTGCCTGTTTAACCGAGTCACGCAGGGGTTTTTGGGTTACCTGATCCTGAGAGTTAACGGTAGAAACGGTCAGTACGTCAGAATTTACGCGTTGTTCGAACATAGTTCTGTCAGCTCTTTATTTCTGTTTACGCAAAATTTTCGAAGTATGCCTCCAACGCCTCCAGCTGTTCGCTGGCGTCCTCAATAGCGTTGAATGTGCGCCGAAACTGGTCGTCTGGAGCGTGCTCCTGGAGATACCAGGAGACGTGTTTACGCGCGATTCGGTACCCTTTTGCCTGACCGTAAAAGTCATGCAGTTCCCGAACATGCGTGCAAAGCAAGCGCTTTACCTCTGCCAGCGGCAGCGGCGGAAGCAGCTCCCCAGTGTCCAGATAATGCTGGATTTCCCGAAAGATCCAGGGTCTTCCCTGAGCTGCGCGGCCTATCATCAGGGCATCCGCCCCTGTATAGTCGAGAACAGCTCTGGCTTTATGCGGGTTAGTAATGTCGCCATTCGCGATAATCGGAATGGAAACTTTCTGCTTAACTGCCCGAATACTGTCGTATTCAGCTTCTCCGTTGAACAAACAGGCGCGGGTGCGGCCATGAATGGTCAGAGCCTGAATACCACAATCTTCAGCCAGTTGGGCAATCTCTACGCAGTTACGGTGTTCCGGCGCCCAGCCGGTGCGAATCTTGAGAGTCACAGGAACGTCCACTGCGTTTACGACCCCGATGAGTATAGACTTCACTAAATCCGGGTACTGCAAGAGGGCTGAACCTGCCAGCTTACGATTCACTTTCTTCGCCGGGCACCCCATATTGATATCAATAATCTGGGCGCCGCTTTCCACGTTAATACGTGCGGCATCGGCCATCTCAACAGGGTCGCTACCGGCAATTTGCACCGTGCGAATTCCTGGCTCATCAACGTGCACCATCCGTAAACGAGATTTGTCGCTTTCCCACACTTGCGGGTTAGAAGACATCATCTCGGATACTGTCAATCCTGCTCCCATCTCATAGCACAGCGTCCGGAAAGGTCTGTCAGTAATGCCAGCCATGGGCGCTGCGATCAGGCGATTTCTGAGCTGATATTGTCCGATGCGCATGAGTTAAGAAATGACCATACTGTGACTGCAAGGCGGCGTATATTACGCATTTTTTGCACGAGATGAAAGGCCAAACTTTGAACAATCCACTGTTGTAGATCAATGAATCGTGCTTCAAAACAGCAAAATAAATTTATAATTCAGTAAAATCATAGGGTTATTTATTGTCGGCGGTTTTGTACGCGCTTACAAATTCCCGTAACTTCTCTCTATTTCTTCGTCCAGAAACAAGATAAGCGGAATAATCTGCTTTTTTTATAAGCTAATTACCCCAAATGAATGGGATCGCCGTCTCGTTTCAGGACAAGATCACTTCCCGCTGCGCGTGACTTTTCTCCATTGCCAGTCGGAAGGGGGCGCACAGATGCGCTTTTGTGTTCATGAATGGCACGCATAAATTTTTCCAGCTGCGCTGAAGAGAGGGCTAGCGGATGCTGCAGAACAACCCGGATAGCATTTACTAAGTACGAGGGCGATGGCTGCGACCCGTTAAAACGCCAGTACCTTTTGTCCGCTGGTAGCAGCTGTTTATCCAGACGGATAGTGACAAAGAAGTTATTTCAGGCATTCATTTGATGAATTTAATGATGTCTCGGTGACAGAAAGGTGTTAAGGCAGTTGTGTGGAGAAAAGCGTGGCCGGGCGACCACGCTGACAAGAATTATTTCTTACGGCCAGTAATGCGGCACCACTCTTCTTTTTCGACGACCGGGTCGAGAGTGAAAAGCTCGGCGTAAGCATCGCAGACGCTTTCCGCCTGGCTGGCGAGAATACCTGAAAGCCCCAGCAGACCGCCCTCAACGGGCAGTACGCTGATTAACGGGGCCAGTTCGCGTAATGGGCCTGCCAGGATGTTAGCGACAACCACGTCGGCTTTCATGGCTTCTGGCTGGTCTTTCGGCAGGTACAGCTCCAGCCGGTCAGACACGCCGTTGCGTTCGGCATTATCGCGACTGGCCTGAATAGCTTGCGGATCGATATCAATACCAATCGCCTTTGCCGCTCCCAGCTTCAGCGCGGCAATCGCCAGAATGCCTGAACCGCAGCCAAAGTCGATCACGGTTTTGCCGTTGAGATCGAGCCCGTCCAGCCATTGCAGACATAAAGAGGTGGTGGGGTGCGTACCCGTACCGAACGCCAGTCCCGGGTCGAGCATCACGTTGACGGCATTCTCGTCCGGAATGTCACGCCAGCTGGGACAAATCCACAGACGCTCGCCAAAACGCATCGGATGGAAATTATCCATCCATTCGCGTTCCCAGTCTTTATCTTCCAGTTGTTCGATTTTATGGGCAAATCCGGCACCCAGCAGTGGATGTTGCTCCAGAATCGCGACAACGTCTTTCATGTCTGTTTCGGCGTCGAACAGACCGATCACATCGGTATCGCCCCACAGACGGGTTTCGCCCGGCAACGGCTCAAAAACCGGCGTATCGTGCGTATCCTGAAAGGTAATGGAAACGGCGCCCGCTTCCATCAGCGCATCACTTAGCTCTTCAGCATTCGCGCCGGTGGTATTCAGTTTCAATTGGATCCATGGCATGGCAAAACTCTTTATTTATCAGTAGACAATACGGTGGCTTGCGAAGCGGAAGAGCCGAATCGGTTTCCGATCAAAAAAGCCAATAAACTTAACAGTAACGCGGGCACAATCGGATGAAAGCCCAGATACTGAATATTAAATGTGGCAAGCAGGGCATATAGCACGCCGCCCACGATCATGGCGCTTAATGCGCCTGCCGCGTTTGCCCGCTCCCAGTAAAGACCCAATACCAGCGGCCATAAGAACACCGCTTCCAGGCCGCCAAACGCCAGCAGGTTGAGCCAAATGATCATCTCTGGCGGTTTCCATGCTGCCAGCAGCAACAGCGCGCCTAGCAGTAATGTAATCGCTGCCGACATACGCTTCAGCCGGATCTCATTTTGCATCTGATCGGGGCGCAGGTTGAGATAGAGATCTTTAATGATCGTCGCGGAACTTTGCAGCAGTTGGGCGTTAATTGTTGACATGATCGCCGCCATTGGCGCAGCGAGGAAGATCCCGGCGGCAAACGGCGGCAAAACTTTCACCATTAGCGTTGGGATCACCAGATCCGGCACCGTCAGATCCGGAAGCACCGCGCGACCCAGCGCGCCGGCAAGGTGCATCCCGAACATTAAAATCGCTACGACAATCGTACCGATAATAATGCCCCGGTGTACCGCTTTACTGTCTTTATAGGAGATGCAGCGCACCGCCGTATGCGGCAGGCCAATCACACCAAAACAGACCAGTACCCAAAAAGAGGTCATAAAGGCGGGAGAAAGTATGTCATCGGCGCCCTGCGGCGTTACCAGTTTGGGGTCGAGAGCGTGCAGCGTGTCAACGGCCTGACTTAGACCGCCCGCCGCATGGATCACGCCCACCAGCAGCACTATCGTGCCGACCAGCATCACCAGGCCCTGTAGCGTATCGTTAAGTACGCTGGCGCGAAAGCCGCCAAACGCCGTATAGAGTGCGATACTGACGCCAAATATTAGCAGGCCGGTTTCGTAGGGAATTCCCGCCGCGGTTTCCAGCAGTCGCGCGCCGCCGATAAATTGTACGGTCATTGCGCCAATAAACGCGACCAATAAACTCAGGCTTGCCAACCACACCAGCAGGCGGCTTTGGTAACGCGCGAATAGCATATCGTTAAGCGTGACGGCATTATAGCGACGCGCCAGGATAGCGAATTTTTTACCCAGAATACCCAGTGAAAGCCAGACGGCGGGAAGCTGGATCATCGCCAGCAAGACCCAGCCCAGACCGTATTTATAAGCCGCGCCGGGACCGCCGATAAATGAACTGGCGCTAATATAGGTGGCGGTCAGCGTCATCGCGAGCACGATCCCGCCCATCGAACGGCTGCCAAGAAAATATTCGTTTAAAAAAGTGCCGGCGGTACGCTTGCGCATAGCGTAAATCGAGACCCCGAAGACCACGATCAGATAGGCTACCAGCGGTAGAATGACCTCAAGCTGCATCGTCATCCTCCAGCGAAATATCGCGATAAATGAATTTCACCATCGCCCAGCACAGCAAAATAAAGACCAGCGGCGTCAATAAGCAGGCCATCTCGAACCAGTGCGGCAGACCGGTAATTCCCGGCGAGTCTCCAGGTAAGTAAGCAGCCACTAACCATGCCGCCAGATAGCAAAGGGTCAGCCACAGCGCCCAGCGCGCCTCTTTATGGGCCTGAACAAAACGAGCGTCCATTTTTTGTCCCTTATGGGTGAAGAAAGCGGGAATTGTACATGATGGGGCATCGCTATCCCCAGAAATAAAAAAGGCCGGATTCACCGGCCTTTTGAGATTAACGTGCGATTACTTTTCCTGAAGACCGAGTTTTTTCTCCAGATAGTGGATGTTGGTTCCACCGTGCTGGAAGTGCTCGTCATTCATGATGCGGGTCTGCAGATCGATATTGGTTTTGATACCATCGATAATCAGTTCCTGCAGGGCATTTTTCATACGGGCAATCGCCACGTCGCGGTTTTCACCGTAGCAGATGAGTTTGCCGATCATGGAATCATAGTACGGCGGCACCGTGTAGCCCGCGTAGATATGAGATTCCCAGCGAACGCCAAAGCCGCCAGGCGCATGGAAGCGCGTGATTTTGCCAGGGCTTGGCAGGAAAGTGTTCGGATCTTCGGCATTGATACGGCATTCTACCGCATGGCCTCGAACGACAACTTCGTCCTGTGTGATCGACAGCGGCTGACCCGCCGCGATGCGCAACTGCTCTTTGATCAAATCGACGCCGGTAATCATTTCAGTCACCGGGTGTTCAACCTGAATACGGGTGTTCATTTCGATGAAATAGAACTCGCCGTTTTCGAACAGGAATTCGAACGTCCCTGCGCCGCGATAGCCGATGTCTACGCACGCTTTCGCGCAGCGTTCGCCGATATAGCGACGCAGTTCCGGCGTAATGCCTGGCGCCGGGGCTTCTTCAACCACTTTCTGGTGGCGACGCTGCATGGAACAGTCGCGTTCCGCCAGATAGATAGCGTTGCCCTGGCCGTCCGCCAGCACCTGAATTTCGATGTGGCGTGGATTTTCCAGGTATTTTTCCATGTATACCATGTCGTTGCTGAAAGCCGCTTTCGCTTCCGCTTTGGTCATGGAGATGGACTGCGCCAGTTCAGCATCGCTACGAACCACGCGCATACCGCGGCCGCCGCCGCCGCCGGACGCTTTGATGATCACCGGATAGCCAATACGTTTGGCATGAGCGCGGTTCGCATTCATATCGTCGCCCAGCGGGCCGTCAGATCCTGGTACGGTCGGCACGCCCGCTTTTTTCATCGCGGTAATCGCGGACACTTTATCGCCCATCAGGCGGATGGTGTCCGCTTTCGGGCCGATAAAGATAAAGCCGGAGCGTTCAACCTGCTCGGCAAAATTGGCGTTCTCAGAAAGGAAGCCGTAACCCGGGTGGATTGCCACCGCGCCGGTGATTTCAGCGGCGCTAATGATAGCCGGGATGTTCAGATAACTTTTTACGGACGGTGCCGGACCAATACAGACCGTCTCATCCGCCAGCAATACGTGTTTTAAATCGCGATCCGCGCTTGAGTGCACAGCGACGGTCTTGATGCCGAGTTCTTTACAGGCTCGAAGAATACGTAGTGCGATCTCGCCGCGGTTGGCGATGACAATTTTATCCAACATGTTCGCCTCGTTACTCGATGACGACCAGTGGCTCGTCAAATTCTACCGGTTGACCACTTTCGACCAGAATCGCTTTCACAGTACCTGCTTTGTCTGCTTCGATCTGGTTCATCATTTTCATGGCTTCAACGATGCACAGGGTATCGCCCACGTTCACTTTCTGGCCCACTTCGATGAACGCTTTCGCGTCCGGGCTTGGGGTGCGGTAGAAAGTACCAACCATTGGGGAGCGTACGATGTGACCACTGATTTCCGCTGCGGCAGGCGCTTCCATTGCTGGAGTAGCCGCTGGCGCGACAGCGTTAGACAGAGCGGGTTGCTGCATCATCGGCGCCGCATAAGCCTGCTGCATCACCGGAAAACCGGCGTTTGCCGTTGTGCGGCTGATGCGAACAGATTCTTCGCCTTCAGAAATTTCCAGTTCGGAGATACCTGATTCTTCAACCAGCTCGATCAGTTTTTTAATCTTACGAATATCCATGAGTGGGTTCCGTACTCTTTGTTTAGTGTGATTGTGACAGGCGTTTTAGCGCCGTCTGTAAAGCATGTGAATGACTGCCGCGGGTAAAATACCGCGCATCTTTGATTTGCCTGTTATGCCGTAGCACCCGAAGGTGAAATTCATGATTTGCCAGTCATTGTGTGGCTATCTTCTGCCATTTTCGGGCAAAAAACAAAATATACCTTCATTGCTCGATTGTCACCCTTTCTGCGAACGAAAATCGCCGTTGGGCAATGTAAAGTCGCACATTATAACTATTTCGTCGCAATTGGCAGCTAAATACTGGTCTTATCAGGGAAGATAATCAACCCGAAACATAAAAAGGACATTACCTGTTTTGCGTTTTGCAATCGACCGCACAGTTCACCAAACTAGCGCCACCACTGGCGAAACTTCCGGTAACGCAACGCTAAAAGGGCTAACGCTAATGCCGCGTAGATGACCGGTTGCGGTGATAAAATCTTTACCGACCACAGGTAATGTATGGGAGCCAGGATCGCGACAAGATAGACGACGTTATGCAGTGTTTGCCAGCGTTTGCCCAATTTACGCTGCGCAAATTGCGTTGAGGTCAACGTCAGCGCCAATAACACCAGCCAGCTAATGATCCCAAGCGTCAAATAAGGGCGTGAAATCAACTCGCTTCCTAACAGCGCCAGGTTATGTATCCCCAGTTCCAGTAAGGCATAGCTGGTTAAATGCAGCGTAGCCCAAACGAAACACCATAACCCCAACAGGCGGCGTGTGCGTATCAATAATGGCTGTTTAGCGTAGCGCGCCAGCGGTGAAACCAGCAAGGTGGCGAGCAAAAATTTGAGCGCGGTTCTGCCGGTAAAGTGTTGGATATCCTTTACCGGGTCTGCGCTGAGTCCACCGTGATTTATCGCCCAAAAGAGCCACAGAAGCGGCAAAAAACCGGCAAGATGCAGACAAACTTTTAGCCAGGTTATCTGTTTTGCTGTCAGACGCACTTAAAAATTCTCCCGCAAATTGAGACCGCGATACAGCGAAGCGACTTCATTGGCGTAGCCGTTAAACAGCAGCGTCGGCTGCCTTTGTACATCGAGGATACCGCCTGAACCAATAAAGCGTTCGGTAGCCTGAGACCAGCGTGGATGATCCACATGCGGGTTCACATTGGCATAAAAACCATATTCGTTGGGAGCCGACAAATTCCAGGTGGTTGGCGGACGTTCGCGGGTGAGTTTAATGCTAACAATAGATTTAATACCTTTAAAACCATACTTCCATGGAACGATGAGGCGAATGGGCGCGCCGTTTTGCGGGGGTAACGCTTTACCATAGACGCCAACGGTCATCAGCGTCAGCGGATGCATGGCTTCGTCCAGACGTAGCCCTTCGACATAAGGGTATTTCAGTCCGCCGCCAATAAAGCGATCTTTCTGTCCCGGCATATCATCCGGCGCGTATAGCGTTTCGAATGCCACATATTTAGCGTGGCTGGTGGGCTGTGCCTGCGCGAGTAGCTTATATAAAGGGAAACCAATCCACGGCACGACCATGGACCACGCTTCGACGCAGCGCATTCGATAGATACGCTCTTCTAATGGGAAACGATGTGTTAAATCGTCGTAATCCAGCGTAAATGGCTTCGCGACTTCCCCGCTGATTTTCAACGTCCACGGTTCGGTTTTCAGACTTCCGGCATTGGCCGCCGGGTCGGCTTTATCAAGGCCAAACTCATAGAAATTGTTGTAGCCCGTCACCTTATCTTCCGGCGTTAACGCTAAATCGCTTCGCCAGGCGGCAGGCTGACTAAACTCAAGCGGTTTACCGGCAGGCGCTTTCGGACGATCGTTGCCTTTAAACCAACTGAAGAGATCGGCCTGCGCCGTTGAGGGTAAGGATAAGGCGGCCGCGCTGATGCCTAATGCTTTTAGCACCTGTCGGCGCTGCATAAAAAAAGCCGATTCCGCAGTCACATCGGCTTCTGTTAATGGACGTATCTTTTTCATCACAGACTCCCGGTCTACCCACCACAACATGGCGTGTAGTGAATATGACAGGGAGTGTGTCAATGTGTAAAAATAAATAGTTAATTAAGTGTAAATTTTTTTATACGTGACGTTATTTTATCTTCACCAGCGTACGGCCCTGAACCTGATTATTGATGATGGCATCGGCGAACTTCGGCGCATCCGCCAGCGTAATCTCTGTGGCGGCCTGAGCATAGAACGATTCCGGCAGATCCTTAACCAAACGCGCCCAGGCTTCTGCGCGACGTGCCGGTGGGGTCATCACCGAGTCCACCCCTTGCAAACGCACATTACGCAGAATGAATGGCATAACGGTGGTCGGCAGCGCGAAGCCGCCCGCCAGGCCGCAGGCGGCCACGCAACCGCCATAGTTCATCTGTGCCAGGACTTTCGCCAGCACTTTATCGCCAACGGTATCAATTGCACCGGCCCACAGTTGTTTTTCCAACGGGCGAGATTCAGCAAACTCATCGCGGCCAAGAATACGGTTAGCGCCCAGGCTCTTCAGGTAGTCGTGGGTGCTTTCGCGGCCTGATACTGCCGCAACCTGATAGCCCAGCTTATGCAGTAATGCAACGGCAGTGCTGCCCACGCCGCCGCTGGCGCCGGTGACGACAACCTCACCGTCTTGCGGGCGAATACCGGCATCTTCAAGCGCCATGACGCACAGCATGGCGGTAAAACCGGCGGTGCCGATGATCATGGCATTACGGCTGCTCAGTCCCGCAGGCAGCGCGACCAGCCAGTCGCCTTTAACGCGTGCGCGTTCGGCCAGGCCGCCCCAGTGGTTTTCGCCCACGCCCCAGCCAGTCAGTAGTACTTCCTGGCCTGCATGAAAGCGAGGATCTTCGCTTGCGTGAACGGTGCCGGCGAAATCAATACCAGGAATCATCGGAAAATGACGGATAATTTTCCCTTTTCCGGTGATAGCCAGAGCATCTTTATAATTCAGGCTGGACCAGTGGACATCCACCGTCACATCACCTGCCGGCAGTTGACTCTCTTCGAGATGTTGCACGGATGCGAGGGTTTTACCGTCCTGCTGTTCTAATATCAACGCCTGCATAACCTGTCCTCACTTTACATGGTAGATTGGAAAAATAGCTACGAAGACTATACTCGCTAATTAAAACGTGATGCCGATGCAACGCAATAAATTGCCAGATAGATCCATTTTGGTAGTATGCCTGCTTCATTGCGCGCCGTGGCGAATTCCGCCTTCAGATTCGCTTTTTCATACTGTTTATAACCGTCGGAGTTAACTCAAGGATGCGATTAACGACGAAATTCTCAGCTTTTATCACGCTGCTCACGGGGTTAACGATCTTCGTGACTCTGATAGGTTGCTCGCTAAGCTTTTATAACGCCGTACAGTATAAGTATGTCAGCCGTGTGCAGGCGACGGCGACAGCCATTGATACGCACCTGGTGACCCATGATATTGTCTCGCTGACGCCGCAAATCGACGAACTCATGATCGCTTCCGATATTGTGCGTGTCGATCTGTTGCAGGGGGAGCGCAGCGTCTACAGCCATTCTCGCGCCAGAGGTTATCGGCCAGCCGGCACCAGCGACATGTATCGCGAGCTGGTCGTACCGCTGATAAAACATCCAGGAATGTCGCTACGTCTGGTTTATCAGGACCCGATGGGTAACTATTTTCACTCACTGATCACCACGGCGCCGCTGACGCTGGCGATCGGTTTTATCGTTCTGATTTTGTTTTTATCGGTGCGCTGGCTGCAGCGGCAGCTTTCCGGGCAAGAGCTTCTGGAAATTCGCTCCACGCGTATTCTGAACGGCGAACGTGGGGCGAATGTCCGCGGTTCTGTTTACGAATGGCCAGCGCGCACCAGTAGCGCGCTTGATGTATTGCTTTCCGAAATTCAGTTTGCTCACGAACAGCGTAGCCGCCTGGACACCCTCATTCGCTCCTACGCCGCGCAGGACACCAAAACCGGACTCGGTAACCGTCTGTTCTTTGATAACCAACTGGCAACGCTGCTGGAAGATCAGGAAAAAGTGGGAGTGCATGGCGTGGTGATGATGATCCGCTTGCCAGACTTCAATCTTCTGCGCGACAGCCTGGGAGGCAATCAGGCGGAAGAGCAGATGTTTATGCTTATCAATCTGCTATCGACATTTATTATGCGTTACCCAGGCTCGCTGCTGGCGCGTTATCACCGCAGCGACTTTGCCGTGCTGCTACCGCATCGAACGCTGAAAGAAGCGGAAAGTATTGCCGGACAACTTTTAAAAGCTGTCGATGCGCTACCGGCTAACAAAATGCTCGATCGTGACGATATGGTACATATCGGCATTTGCGCCTGGCGCAGCGGACAGTCCACCGAGCAGGTGATGGAACATGCTGAAGCCGCGGCGCGGAATGCCGCCCTGCAGGGGGGAAATAGCTGGGCTATCTACGACGACACGCTGCCGGAAAAAGGGCGCGGCAATGTGCGCTGGCGCACATTGATTGAGCAGATGCTGAACCGGGGCGGACCGCGACTTTATCAAAAACCGGCGGTCACGCGAGAAGGTCGCGTACATCATCGGGAATTGATGTGTCGCATCTATGACGGTAAAGAAGAGGTGAGCTCGGCGGAATATATGCCGATGGTGTTGCAATTTGGTTTATCGGAAGAGTATGACAGATTACAAATTAGCCGCCTGATTACGTTGCTGGGCTACTGGCCGGATGAAAATCTGGCAATGCAGTTGACGGTCGAGTCGCTGATTCGTCCGCGTTTTCAGCGCTGGTTGCGCGATACGTTAATGCAGTGTGAAAAATCACAGCGAAATCGCATAATTATTGAACTTGCGGAGGCAGATGTTTGTCAACACATCAGCCGGTTACAACCCATCCTTCGCTTAGTCAATGCGCTTGGCGTTCGGGTGGCGGTGACACAGGCGGGTTTGACGCTGGTTAGCACGAGCTGGATTAAAGCGCTCAATGTGGAATTACTCAAGCTGCATCCGAGTCTGGTCAGAAACATTGAGAAGCGAACGGAAAACCAGCTTCTGGTTCAAAGTCTGGTAGAGGCCTGCGCGGGTACGCCTACGCAGGTTTACGCGACGGGCGTCCGTTCGCGCGGCGAGTGGCAGACGCTGACAAAACGCGGCGTGGCTGGCGGGCAGGGTGATTTTTTTGCCTCCTCCCAACTACTTGACACAAACGTGAAAAAATATTCGCAAAGATACTCGGTTTAACCTGCCGTTTAATTTGTTTTCACGTAGAATAACGCGCGCTGTGCCTCATGGGGGTGTGCTTGTCTGCTCGCCAGATTGTTGCAGCAAATATGCAGGTGAATGACCTTTGACAGGTTGCAAACGAAGGCGAGGATTGCTGCTGATTTTTTCAGCCCTGAGGGACTCAGGCCGAGATTTGTAACAAAGGAAACGAACTGCACTAATTTTCACCGTAGCAGATGATTTTTGCGCCTTGTCGCTGCTGCGTGTGGTTGGTAAAGTAAGCGGATTTTGTTTTCCGCCCCAGCTTTCAGGATTATCCCTTAGTATGTTGAAAAAATTTCGTGGCATGTTTTCCAATGACCTGTCCATTGACCTGGGTACCGCGAATACCCTCATTTATGTAAAAGGACAAGGCATCGTATTGAATGAGCCTTCCGTTGTGGCCATTCGTCAGGATCGTGCCGGTTCGCCGAAAAGCGTGGCTGCAGTCGGTCATGATGCGAAGCAGATGCTGGGCCGTACGCCGGGCAATATCGCTGCGATCCGTCCGATGAAAGACGGCGTTATCGCTGACTTCTTTGTGACCGAAAAAATGCTCCAGCACTTTATTAAACAAGTGCACAGCAACAGCTTTATGCGCCCAAGCCCGCGCGTACTGGTATGCGTGCCGGTCGGCGCGACGCAGGTAGAACGCCGCGCGATTCGTGAATCCGCTCAGGGTGCAGGCGCCCGTGAAGTCTTTTTGATCGAAGAGCCGATGGCGGCCGCGATCGGCGCAGGTCTGCCAGTTTCTGAAGCAACCGGTTCAATGGTTGTGGATATCGGTGGTGGTACCACTGAAGTTGCCGTGATTTCCCTGAACGGCGTGGTTTACTCTTCTTCTGTCCGTATTGGTGGTGACCGCTTCGACGAAGCCATCATTAATTACGTTCGTCGTAACTACGGTTCTCTGATTGGTGAAGCCACCGCAGAACGTATTAAACACGAAATCGGTTCCGCTTATCCGGGCGACGAAGTCCGCGAGATTGAAGTGCGTGGCCGTAACCTGGCGGAAGGCGTTCCACGCGGCTTTACTCTGAACTCAAACGAGATTCTGGAAGCGTTGCAGGAACCGTTGACCGGTATCGTCAGCGCGGTAATGGTGGCGCTGGAACAGTGTCCGCCGGAGCTGGCGTCAGACATCTCCGAGCGTGGTATGGTGCTCACCGGCGGCGGCGCGCTGCTGCGTAACCTTGACCGTCTGTTAATGGAAGAGACGGGCATTCCTGTCGTGGTTGCTGAAGATCCGCTGACCTGTGTGGCGCGCGGCGGCGGCAAGGCGCTGGAAATGATCGATATGCACGGCGGCGACCTGTTCAGCGAAGAGTAGTTGGATACGGGCAGGATTATCCCTGGATTGTCCTGCCTCTCCGACGCGAGAATACGCATAGCCTATGAAGCCAATTTTTAGCCGTGGCCCGTCGCTACAGATTCGCCTTATTCTGGCGGTGCTGGTGGCGCTCGGCGTTATCATTGCCGACAGCCGCCTGGGGACGTTCAGTCAAATCCGAACGTACATGGACACTGCCGTCAGTCCTTTCTATTTTATTTCAAACGGCCCTCGTGAACTGCTCGACAGCGTGTCGCAAACGCTGGCTTCTCGCGACCAGCTTGAGCTGGAAAACCGGGCGCTGCGCCAGGAATTACTGCTAAAAAACAGCGACCTGCTGATGCTGGGGCAGTACAAACAGGAGAACGCGCGGTTGCGCGAGCTGCTGGGGTCGCCGCTGCGTCAGGACGAGCAGAAAATGGTGACGCAGGTTATTTCAACGGTTAACGATCCTTACAGCGATCAGGTCGTTATCGATAAAGGCAGCGTTAATGGCGTATATGAAGGTCAACCGGTCATTAGCGACAAAGGCGTCGTAGGACAGGTTGTCGCCGTGGCGAAACTGACCAGCCGCGTGTTGCTGATTTGCGATGCGACTCATGCGCTGCCGATTCAGGTACTGCGCAATGACATCCGCGTGATTGCCGCCGGTAACGGCTGTACTGACGATCTTCAGCTTGAACATCTGCCCGCCAATACCGATATTCGCGTTGGCGATGTGCTGGTAACGTCCGGACTTGGCGGGCGTTTCCCGGAAGGGTATCCGGTGGCGGTGGTCTCCTCCGTCAAGCTGGACACTCAGCGCGCCTATACCGTCATTCAGGCACGTCCAACCGCGGGTTTGCAGCGTTTACGCTATCTGCTGCTGTTGTGGGGAGCCGATCGTAACGGCGCCAATCCGATGACGCCGGAAGAGGTTCACCGCGTCGCCAATGAGCGCCTGATGCAGATGATGCCGCAGGTGTTGCCTTCTCCGGATGCGATGGGGCCGCCGGCGCCAGTGCCGGACCCGGCGACGGGGATTACTCAGCCATCTGCGGGCCAGACTGCGCCGGTATCAACGCAACCATCGCCTTCGGGCGCGACCACGCCGCCTGCGCGTGCGCCGGGAGGGTAATGGTGGCGAGCTATCGTAGCCAGGGGCGCTGGGTTATCTGGCTCTCGTTTCTTATTGCGCTGTTGCTGCAAATCATGCCCTGGCCGGACGACATCATTGTTTTCCGGCCAAACTGGGTTTTACTCATCTTACTGTACTGGATTCTGGCCCTGCCGCACCGCGTAAATGTGGGGACGGGATTTGTGATGGGTGCCATACTTGATCTCATCAGCGGTTCCACACTTGGCGTGCGCGCTCTGTCGATGAGTATTGTCGCCTATCTGGTCGCTCTGAAATTCCAGCTCTTCCGTAACCTGGCGCTCTGGCAGCAGGCGCTGGTGGTAATGTTGCTTTCACTGGCCGTGGACATTATTGTTTTCTGGGCCGAGTTTTTAGTGATCAACGTCTCTTTCAGACCGGAAGTGTTCTGGAGTAGTGTAGTCAATGGCGTGCTGTGGCCCTGGCTCTTTTTGCTGATGCGTAAAGTACGCCAGCAGTTTGCTGTGCAATAAAGGTCGATATGACAACTCTGTATCTTGCTTCCGGTTCCCCGCGTCGCCAGGAATTATTGACTCAACTTGGATTTTCATTCGAGCAGGTCGTGCCTGGTATTGAAGAGCAACGGCGTGCTCAGGAAAGCGCGCAGCAGTATGTTGTTCGGCTGGCGCGCGAAAAGGCGCAGGCTGGCGTGGCGCTGGTTCCCCGTGATCTGCCGGTGTTGGGCGCGGATACGATAGTCGTGTTAAACGGCGAGGTGCTGGAAAAGCCGCGCGACGCCGCTCATGCCGCAGAAATGCTGCGTTTGCTTTCCGGAAATACGCATCAGGTGATGACTGCTGTTGCGCTTGCGGACTCGCAGCAGACGCTGGATTGTGTGGTGGTAACGGAGGTGACTTTCCGCACGCTTTCTGCGCAGGATATTACTGGCTATGTCGCCAGCGGCGAGCCTTTAGATAAAGCAGGTGCATACGGTATTCAGGGGCAGGGTGGCTGTTTTGTCAGGAAGATAAATGGCAGCTACCACGCCGTGGTCGGCTTACCGCTGGTTGAAACGTATGAGTTGTTGAGTCATTTTAACGCACTGCGTGATAAAAGGGATAAACATGACGGCTGAATTGTTGGTAAACGTAACGCCATCGGAAACGCGCGTGGCGTACATTGATGGCGGTATTCTTCAGGAAATCCATATTGAGCGCGAAGCGCGACGCGGAATCGTAGGCAATATCTACAAAGGTCGTGTAAGTCGTGTACTTCCAGGTATGCAGGCGGCTTTTGTAGATATTGGGCTGGATAAAGCCGCATTTCTTCACGCTTCCGACATTATGCCGCATACCGAATGCGTGGCGGGCGACGAGCAAAAACAGTTTACCGTGCGCGATATCTCCGAACTGGTGCGTCAGGGACAGGATCTGATGGTGCAGGTAGTGAAAGATCCGCTCGGCACGAAAGGCGCGCGTTTGACCACGGACATCACGTTGCCCTCCCGTTACCTTGTTTTTATGCCCGGCGCATCACACGTTGGCGTTTCCCAGCGTATCGAAAGCGAAAGTGAACGCGAGCGCCTGAAAAAGGTGGTGGCGGAATATTGCGACGAACAGGGCGGGTTTATTATCCGTACTGCGGCGGAAGGCGTGTGTGAAGAGGATCTCGCGTCTGACGCCGCCTATCTCAAGCGCGTCTGGACGAAAGTCATGGAGCGCAAAAAGCGTCCGCAAACGCGCTACCAGATGTATGGCGAACTGGCGCTGGCGCAGCGCGTGCTGCGCGATTTCGCCGATGCGCAGTTGGACCGAATTCGCGTTGACTCACGTCTGACCTATGAGTCGCTGCTGGAGTTTACCGCAGAATACATCCCGGAAATGACCAGTAAGCTGGAGCATTACAGTGGCCATCAGCCGATCTTCGATCTTTATGACGTGGAAAATGAAATCCAGCGCGCGCTGGAGCGTAAGGTTGAACTCAAGTCCGGCGGTTATCTGATTATCGACCAAACCGAAGCGATGACGACGGTAGATATTAATACCGGCGCGTTTGTCGGACACCGTAATCTCGACGACACCATTTTTAATACCAATATTGAAGCGACTCAGGCCATTGCCCGCCAGCTACGCCTGCGTAATCTGGGCGGCATTATCATTATCGATTTTATCGACATGAATAATGAAGATCATCGCCGCCGGGTGCTGCATTCGCTGGAACAGGCGTTAAGTAAGGATCGCGTGAAAACCAGTATTAACGGTTTTTCGCCGCTGGGACTGGTGGAAATGACCCGTAAACGGACCCGTGAAAGCGTGGAACATGTGCTTTGTAACGAGTGTCCAACCTGTCATGGCCGCGGGACGGTAAAAACGGTGGAAACCGTCTGCTATGAGATCATGCGTGAAATTGTACGTGTTCATCACGCTTATGACTCCGATCGCTTCCTGGTTTATGCTTCTCCTGCGGTGGCGGAAGCGCTGAAAGGCGAAGAATCACACGCGCTGGCGGAAGTCGAAATCTTTGTCGGCAAACAGGTTAAAGTTCAGGTCGAACCGCTTTATAACCAGGAGCAGTTTGACGTCGTAATGATGTAATTGAGTAGTAGCACCAGCGCATGTAGGCCGGATAAGGCGCAAGCGCCGCCATCCGGCAATATACCTTCAAGGGGTGTGAGTCGTATTTTTTGGCAGACAAGGAGAGACGCGTGAGGCGATTGCCGGGGATTTTATTGCTCACTGGAGCCGCGCTCATCGTCATTGCAGCGCTGTTGGTTAGCGGGCTGCGCCTGGCGTTGCCTCATCTTGACGCCTGGCGTCCAGCTATCCTGAATAAAATTGAGTCTGTGACCGGCGTGCCGGTGGCCGCCAGCCAACTCTCCGCAAGCTGGCAAAATTTTGGCCCTACGCTGGAAGCGCATAATATTCATGCCGCCCTGAAAGATGGCGGCGAACTGTCGATAAAACGCGTTACGCTGGCGCTGGACGTCTGGCAAAGCCTGTTGCATATGCGCTGGCAGTTTCGCGACCTGACCTTCTGGCAACTCAATTTCCGCACCAACACGCCTCTTCAAAGCAGCGACGGCGAAGGCATCGAAACCAGCCGTTTAAGCGATCTTTTCCTGCGGCAGTTCGATCATTTCGATCTGCGCGATAGCCAAATCAGTTTTCTGACGCTTTCCGGACAACGCGCGGAGCTGGCGATCCCACAGCTTACCTGGCTAAACGGCAAAGAGCGGCACCGCGCCGAAGGCGAGGTCAGCCTCTCCAGCCTGACCGGGCAGCACGGCGTGATGCAGGTGCGGATGGATTTACGCGATGACGACGGTTTGCTGAATAACGGCAGAGTCTGGTTACAGGCCGACGATATTGACGTCAAGCCGTGGCTGGGCAAATGGATGCAGGATAATGTGGCGCTCCAGACGGCGCGTTTCAGTCTGGAAGGCTGGATGACGCTCAGTAAAGGCGAAATCGCCGGAGGAGACGTCTGGCTGAAACAGGGCGGCGCAAGCTGGCTGGGCGATAACACGACGCACACGCTGTCTGTCGATAACCTGACGGCGCAGATTAGCCGCGAGCAGCCGGGCTGGCAGTTTTATATTCCGGACACACGGATTACGCTTGATGGTAAACCCTGGCCGAGCGGAGCCTTAACCGTGGCCTGGCTCCCGCAGCAGGACGTCGGCGGCGAGAATCACACACGTAGCGATGAGCTACGCATTCGCGCCAGTAATCTTGAACTGGCGGGGCTGGAAGCATTACGTCCGCTGGCGGCTAAACTGTCGCCTGTGCTGGGCGAAATATGGCAGGCTACGCAGCCGAGCGGAAAGATCGCCACACTGGCGCTGGATATTCCGCTACAGGCCACCGAAAAAACGCGTTTTCAGGCATCGTGGGAAAATCTTGCCTGGAAACAGTGGAAGCTGTTGCCCGGCGCGGAGCATTTTTCCGGTACGCTGGCGGGAAGCGTAGAAGACGGGCAGATGAAGGTTGCGATGCAGCAGGCTAAAATGCCCTATGAAACCGTTTTTCGCGCGCCGCTGGAAATTGAAAACGGCGTCGCGACGCTTAGCTGGTTGAAGAATGAGAACGGCTTTCAGCTTGATGGCCGTGACATTGACGTCAAAGCAAAGGCGGTACATGCGCGCGGCGGGTTCCGCTATCTGCAACCGACGGGCGACGAACCGTGGCTGGGCATTCTGGCCGGAATCAGTACCGACGATGGATCTCAGGCGTGGCGCTATTTTCCGGAAAACCTGATGGGCAAAGCGCTGGTCGATTACCTTAGCGGCGCGATTCAAGGCGGCGAGGCGGATAACGCCACGTTGGTTTACGGTGGTAACCCGCACCTCTTTCCCTATAAGCATAACGAAGGTCAGTTTGAAGTGCTGGTGCCGCTACGCAATGCGACGTTTGCCTTTCAACCCGACTGGCCGGCGCTAAAAAATCTCAACATTGAACTGGATTTCCTGAACGACGGCCTGTGGATGCGTTCGGATAGCGTCGATTTGGGCGGGGTGAAGGCCAGCAAACTCGCGGCGGCGATTCCGGATTATTCCAAAGAGAAACTGCTCATTGATGCCGATATTAACGGGCCGGGAAAAGCCGTTGGGCCTTATTTTGACGAGACGCCGCTAAAAGACTCGCTTGGCTCGACGCTGGCGGAGCTCCAATTAGATGGCGATGTGAATGCTCGCTTACATCTTGATATTCCGCTGGACGGAGAACAGGTTACCGCCGAGGGCGATGTCTCGTTGCGTAATAACAGTCTGTTTATTAAGCCGCTAAACAGCACGCTCAAAAATCTGAACGGTAAATTCAGCTTTGTGAATGGCGCGCTAAAAAGCGGGCCGCTGACGGCAAACTGGTTTAATCAGCCGCTTAACCTGGATTTCAGTACGACGGAAGGGGCAAAAGCCTATCAGGTCGCCGTCAACCTGAACGGTAACTGGCAACCAACGCGTATGGGCGTCTTACCGCCGCAACTGAATGACGCCCTGAGCGGCAGCGTGACGTGGAATGGTAAAGTCGGCATCGATCTTCCGTATCACGCTGACACCACTTATCACATCGAACTGAACGGCGATCTGAGAAATGTGAGCAGTCACTTACCTTCTCCGCTAAATAAACCCGCAGGCGAAGCCATTCCGGTGAACATTCAGGCTGACGGCAACCTGAAAAGTTTTGCGCTAACGGGGAGCGCAGGGAGTAAAAATCACTTTAACAGCCGCTGGTTATTAAATCAGAAGCTGACGTTGGATCGGGCTATCTGGACGACGGACAGCCGGACGATTCCGCCATTACCTGCTCAACAAGGCGTTGAGCTCAATCTGCCGGCGCTGGATGGCGCGCAGTGGCTGGCGTTATTCCAGAAAGGCGCGGCGGATAACGTGAGCAGTTCGGCCGAGTTTCCTCAACGCGTCACGTTGCGTACTCCCGCGCTATCGCTGGGCGGCCAGCAGTGGAACAATTTGAGCGTCGTTTCAGCCCCCTCGCTGAACGGAACAAAAATTGAAGCGCAGGGCCGTGAGGTGAACGCCACGCTGCTCATGCGCAACCATGCGCCGTGGCTGGCGAATATTAAGTACCTGTACTACAACCCTGGCGTCGCAAAAACGCACGCCTCGTCACCAACGCCGACATCGCCGTTGGCTTCGGCGAACACGATTAGCTTCCGCGGCTGGCCGGACTTACAGCTTCGCTGCGAAGAGTGCTGGCTGTGGGGGCAAAAATATGGGCGTATTGATGGCGATTTCGCCATCAAAGGCAATACGCTGACTCTGGCGAATGGCCTGATCGATACCGGATTCGCCCGTTTGAAAGCGAACGGCGAGTGGGTGAATGCGCCGGGTAATGAACGAACCTCGCTGAAAGGTAGTCTGCATGGTAGTAACCTCGACACGGCTGCCGGGTTCTTCGGCGTCTCGACGCCAATCCAGAACGCGTCTTTTAACGTAGATTACGATCTGCACTGGCGAAACCCGCCCTGGCAACCTGATGAAGCCACGCTCAACGGGATTTTACGCACGCGTCTGGGCAAAGGCGAGTTTACTGATCTCAGTAGCGGTCATGCCGGACAGCTACTGCGGCTGCTCAGTTTTGATGCGTTGCTGCGTAAGCTGCGGTTTGACTTCAGAGATACCTTTAGCGAGGGCTTCTATTTCGACTCTATTCATAGTACCGCGTGGATTAAAGATGGCGTCCTGCATACTGACGATACGCTGGTGGATGGGCTGGAAGCGGATATTGCAATGAAAGGTTCTGTTGATCTGGTGCGTCGTCGTCTTGATATGGAGGCCGTTGTCGCGCCGGAAATTTCCGCCACCGTGGGCGTCGCCGCCGCGTTTGCCGTTAACCCGATTGTCGGCGCGGCGGTATTTGCCGCCAGTAAAGTGTTGGGGCCGCTATGGAGCAAGGTCTCCATTTTGCGATATCGCATTACCGGTCCGGTCGATGCGCCGCAGATCAACGAAGTTCTGCGCCAACCGATAAAAGAAAGCCAGCAATGATTTGACGGGGGCGAGGAATTGCCCCACTCTCAGTAAATAGTCATGCCGGACGGCGCTGCGTTTATCCGGTTTGTACAATCTAACAACGTAGTCCGGATAAGGCGTGAACCGCCATCCGGCAGAAATCAACGAGTAGCAAAAACGATGAGTCTGAACCTGGTAAGTGAACAATTGCTAGCGGCGAATGGCCTGAACCATCAGGATCTGTTCGCTATTTTGGGCCAACTGGCCGAACGCCGTCTTGATTATGGCGACCTCTATTTTCAGTCGAGCTATCACGAATCCTGGGTTTTAGAAGACCGCATCATTAAAGATGGTTCATATAATATCGACCAGGGCGTTGGCGTTCGCGCCATTAGCGGCGAAAAAACCGGTTTTGCTTATGCTGACCAGATAAGCCTCCTGGCGCTGGAGCAGAGTGCGCAGGCCGCGCGAACCATTGTACGCGAGAACGGCGAAGGCAAGGTAAAAACGCTCGCCGCCGTAGCGCATCAGCCGCTCTACACCACCCTTGATCCACTGCAAAGTATGAGCCGCGAAGAGAAGCTGGATATCCTCAGACGCGTTGACAAAGTGGCGCGAGAAGCCGATAAACGCGTGCAGGAAGTTAACGCCAGCCTGACCGGCGTATATGAATTAATCCTCGTGGCGGCGACCGACGGGACGCTGGCGGCGGATGTCCGTCCACTGGTGCGGTTGTCCGTTAGCGTGCAGGTGGAAGAAGACGGTAAACGCGAGCGCGGCGCCAGCGGCGGCGGCGGTCGCTTTGGTTATGAGTATTTTCTTGCCGATCTCGACGGCGAGGTTCGCGCCGACGCGTGGGCGAAAGAAGCGGTACGCATGGCGCTGGTTAATCTCTCCGCGGTCGCTGCGCCAGCGGGGACGTTACCGGTGGTTCTGGGCGCCGGGTGGCCGGGCGTATTGCTGCACGAAGCGGTCGGTCACGGGCTGGAAGGTGATTTTAACCGTCGTGGGACATCTGTGTTTAGCGGTCAGATCGGCGAGCAGGTTGCCTCCGCGCTTTGCACCGTAGTGGACGACGGCACAATGATGAACCGTCGCGGCTCCGTTGCTATCGATGATGAAGGTACGCCAGGCCAGTACAACGTATTGATTGAAAATGGCGTGCTGAAAGGATACATGCAGGACAAGCTGAACGCGCGCCTGATGGGCGCTGCGCCGACCGGTAACGGGCGTCGCGAATCTTACGCGCATCTGCCAATGCCGCGTATGACGAATACCTATATGTTGGCGGGGCAGTCAACGCCGCAGGAAATTATCGAATCCGTTGAATACGGCATCTATGCGCCTAACTTTGGCGGTGGTCAGGTGGATATCACCTCCGGCAAGTTTGTGTTCTCTACCTCGGAAGCGTATCTGATTGAAAACGGCAAAGTCACGACGCCGGTGAAGGGCGCGACGTTGATTGGATCAGGCATTGAAACGATGCAACAGATCTCCATGGTCGGCAACGACCTTAAGCTGGATAACGGGGTGGGGGTCTGCGGTAAAGAGGGTCAAAGTCTGCCGGTAGGCGTAGGCCAGCCGACGCTGAAAGTCGATAACCTGACGGTTGGCGGCACCGCATAACTGTCCGCCTTATCAGGCCTGTGGTGTGTGCCGCCCAGGCCTGATAAGCGCAGCGCCACCAGGCAATGTCTGCGTCGGGTGGCATCTGACCTACAATCGTCTTCAGCAATTACCCGGTGTTTTTATTTTTCTTTCCCTCGCCCGTGCATCCCCTGAAACAGGTGTGCGACATCGACAAAATAGTCAGTTAACGCGTTAATCACTACCTGCACTTTAAGCGGCAGCTTATCTTTTTCGGTGTACAGCGCGTACACCGGACGAGGATCGGACTGATAGCGAGGCAGCAGGATCTCCAGATCGCCACGATTGATCTCATCGATCACCCACATCAGCGGCACATAGGCGATTCCGGTTCCGGCGGTCAGCCAGCGTACCAGCGTCATCGGATCGTTAGTGACGAACCGCCCCTGTGGAATCAGTCGGGTAGAAATTCCTTCCGGCGCGATAAGTTCAAACTCATTATCCGGGCGCACGCTATATTCCAGCCAGGAATGGCTACTGAGATCGGCGGGTTTTTCCGGGACGCCGTACTGAGCGAGGTACGGCTTGGCGGCGCACACAACCATCGGCATCGCGCCAAGTCGACGGGAAAACAGGCTGGAGTCTTGCAGCGCGCCCACGCGGATCACCACGTCCAGCCCGTCGGCAATTAAATCCGGAGCCGGAATTCCTGTCACCAGATTGACCGCCAGACCGGGATACTCTTTTAATAATTTTGCGGTAAGCCCGGCCAGCACATTTTGAGCCATGGTTGAAGAACAGCCGATACGCAATGTACCGATAGGCGTGTTATTAAAAGCGTAAAGCTGCTCGTGAACATCCTGCACTTCATGCAACATACGCCGACAGCCCTGATAATAGATTTTTCCAGCTTCGGTGAGCCCAATGCTGCGTGTGCTGCGGTTGAGCAATTTAACCTGAAGCTCATCTTCCAGTTTCGCCACAGTCTGGCTGATGGACGATACGCTCATTTGCAGCTGTCTGGCTGCGGCGGTAAAAGAGCCAAACTCAACAACTTTGGCGAATACCGACATTCGTTTTAATCGTTCCATTATTCACTCTGGCTTAAAAGTGATTTAGATCACATAATATAGATAACAGCATAACAATTACGTTAATATACTATTATTCGAATAAGAGCTATGTCGCTCTCGCCTGGCGTCTCTTGCCCTTCTCTGCGGCGATGTAGCTTAACAATCTATCGCCTGCTCTCTCTCAGAAATCAAGGTCAACATGAGTCTGTTTCCCGTTATCGTGGTGTTTGGTCTTTCCTTCCCACCGATATTTTTCGAATTGCTTTTGTCACTGGCTATTTTTTGGCTGGTGCGTCGGATGCTTGTGCCGACGGGTATCTATGATTTTGTCTGGCATCCGGCTCTGTTCAATACCGCGCTGTATTGTTGTCTGTTTTATTTAATATCGCGCCTGTTCGTTTGAGGTTGAAGTGAAAACACTAACAAGAAAACTCTCCCGTACGGCCATTACCCTCGTACTGGTTATTCTGGCCTTTATCGCCATTTTCCGCGCCTGGGTGTATTACACCGAATCTCCCTGGACGCGCGACGCGCGTTTTAGCGCCGATGTCGTCGCTATTGCCCCGGATGTCGCGGGCCTGATTACCCATGTAAACGTGCATGATAACCAACTGGTGAAAAAGGATCAGGTCCTGTTTACCATCGATCAGCCACGCTATCAAAAAGCGCTGGCGGAAGCGGAAGCTGATGTAGCCTATTATCAGGTCCTGGCGCAGGAAAAACGCCAGGAAGCCGGTCGCCGTAATCGCCTCGGCGTACAGGCGATGTCCCGGGAAGAGATCGATCAGGCGAACAATGTCTTGCAGACTGTACTGCATCAACTGGCTAAAGCCCAGGCGACGCGCGATCTGGCTAAACTCGATCTGGAACGCACCGTCATTCGCGCGCCTGCCGACGGCTGGGTGACTAACCTCAATGTTTATGCCGGTGAATTTATTACCCGTGGTTCCACAGCCGTCGCCCTGGTGAAAAAGAACTCTTTTTACGTGCAAGCCTATATGGAAGAGACCAAGCTGGAAGGCGTGCGTCCGGGATATCGTGCCGAAATCACGCCGCTTGGCAGCAACCGGGTATTAAAAGGTACCGTCGATAGCGTGGCGGCAGGGGTAACGAATGCCAGCAGTACCAGTGATGCGAAAGGGATGGCGACGATAGACTCTAACCTCGAATGGGTGCGTCTGGCCCAGCGTGTCCCGGTGCGCATCCGGCTTGACGAGCAGCAGGGGAATCTGTGGCCTGCCGGTACGACGGCAACCGTCGTGATCACCGGTAAGCAGGATCGTGACGCAAGCCAGGACTCCTTCTTCCGTAAACTGGCGCACCGGCTGCGCGAATTCGGTTAATCGTCATGGGCATTTTCTCCATAGCCAACCAGCACATTCGCTTTGCGGTAAAGCTGGCGTGCGCCATTGTGCTGGCATTATTTATCGGCTTCCATTTTCAACTGGAGACGCCGCGTTGGGCGGTACTGACCGCCGCGATCGTGGCGGCAGGCCCGGCATTTGCCGCCGGCGGGGAACCCTATTCCGGCGCTATCCGTTATCGCGGAATGTTGCGTATTATCGGGACGTTTATTGGCTGTATCGCCGCGCTTATCATTATTATCTCTATGATCCGCGCGCCGCTATTGATGATTCTGGTGTGCTGCGTCTGGGCCGGTTTTTGTACCTGGATCTCCTCTTTAGTACGGATCGAAAACTCTTATGCGTGGGGACTGTCAGGTTATACTGCGCTGATCATTGTGATTACCATTCAGACGGAGCCGCTGCTCACGCCGCAATTTGCGCTTGAGCGCTGTAGCGAAATCGTCATCGGCATTGGCTGCGCTATTTTAGCGGATCTGCTTTTCTCGCCGCGATCGATAAAGCAGGAGGTTGATCGCGAACTGGACAGTTTACTGGTAGCGCAATATCAGCTAATGCAACTTTGTATTAAGCATGGCGACAGCGAAGAAGTCGACAACGCCTGGGGCGATCTGGTGCGACGCACGGCGGCGCTGGAGGGGATGCGAAGTAATCTGAATATGGAATCTTCGCGCTGGGTACGCGCTAACCGCCGCCTGAAAGCGTTGAATACGCTTTCGCTCACGCTGATTACGCAATCCTGTGAAACTTATCTTATTCAAAACACGCGGCCGGAACTGATTACCGATACATTCCGGGAACTGTTCGAGACGCCGGTTGAAACGGTACAGGATGTCCACAGACAGTTAAAACGGATGCGGCGTGTCATTGTCTGGACCGGTGAGCGCGAAACGCCCGTCACGCTTTATAGCTGGGTAGGCGCAGCGACGCGCTATCTGCTGCTTAAACGCGGCGTGATCAGTAACACCAAAATCAGCGCGACGGAAGAAGAGATCCTGCAAGGCGAGCCCGTAGTTAAAGTGGAATCCGCTGAACGTCACCATGCGATGGTGAACTTCTGGCGCACCACGCTTTCCTGCATACTGGGGACATTATTCTGGCTATGGACCGGCTGGACATCGGGTAATGGCGCGATGGTGATGATTGCCGTGGTGACCTCGCTGGCGATGCGTTTACCCAATCCGCGCATGGTCTGCATTGATTTTATTTATGGCACTCTGGCGGCGTTGCCGCTGGGATTGCTCTATTTCCTGGTGATTATTCCCAATACGCAGCAAAGTATGCTGTTGTTATGTTTGAGCCTGGCGGTATTGGGGTTCTTTATCGGCATTGAGGTCCAGAAACGGCGTCTGGGGTCGATGGGGGCGCTGGCCAGTACGATTAACATTATTGTGTTGGATAATCCGATGACGTTCCATTTCAGCCAGTTCCTCGACAGCGCGTTGGGGCAAATTGTCGGCTGTATGCTGGCGTTTATCGTCATCCTGCTGGTGCGTGATAAATCCAAAGATCGAACCGGTCGCGTGCTGCTTAATCAGTTTGTTTCCGCTGCGGTCTCGGCAATGACGACCAACGTGGTACGTCGTAAAGAAAACCGTCTGCCTGCGTTATATCAGCAACTCTTTTTGCTGATGAATAAATTCCCTGGCGATTTGCCGAAGTTTCGCCTGGCGCTAACGATGATCATTGCTCATCAACGTCTGCGCGACGCGCCGATACCGGTTAATGAGGATCTGTCAGTGTTCCACCGCCAGCTTCGTCGTACCGCAGACCATGTTATTTCCGCCGGAAGCGATGATAAACGGCGACGCTACTTTGGTCAGTTGCTGGATGAGCTGGATATCTATCAGGAGAAATTACGTATCTGGGAGGCGCCGCCGCAGGTGACGGAACCGGTTAAACGTCTGACGGGCATGTTACATAAATACCAGAACGCGCTTACCGATAGCTAACCCACAAGAACCGATGCCAAAAGCGTCGGTTTTTTTGTCTATGGAAAACCCCCAGCTAGGCTGGGGGTTCCGGAAAGCTTTCAGCTTTAAGCCAGTTATTAAAACCCCTTTTGATTTGTTAAAACATCTTGCGGTCTGGCAACTGCAAAAGTTCAACAAGAAATCAAAAGGGAGTCCCAATGGGGGACGAAAAGAGCTTAGCGCACACCCGATGGAACTGTAAATATCACATAGTTTTCGCGCCCAAATACCGAAGACAAGCGTTCTATGGAGAGAAGCGTAGGGCAGTAGGCAGCATATTAAGAAAATTGTGTGAATGGAAAAACGTACGAATTCTGGAAGCAGAATGTTGTGCAGATCATATTCACATGCTTCTGGAGATCCCGCCGAAGATGAGTGTGTCGAGTTTCATGGGATATCTGAAGCGTAAAAGTAGTCTGATGCTTTACGAGCAGTTTGGGGATCTAAAATTCAAATACAGGAACAGGGAGTTCTGGTGCAGAGGGTACTATGTCGATACGGTGGGTAAGAATACGGCGAAGATACAGGACTACATAAAGCACCAGCTTGAAGAGGATAAAATGGGTGAGCAATTATCGATCCCTTATCCGGGCAGCCCGTTTACGGGCCGTAAGTAACGAAGTTTGATGCAAATGTCAGATCGTATGCGCCTGTTAGGGCGCGGCTGGTAAGAGAGCCTTACAGGCGCATCTGAAAAACCTCCGGCTATGCCGGAGGATATTTATTATGACTATACTTATTTGAGATACAAAAACAGCGCAAGAGTGCTCCGGGGCTAAAAGCGTTTCTGGAAGTGAAACCTCTGCATAATGATGCTTAGTAGTAAAACAGACAATTGTCTGTCGGGGATGGTGGCTGGCTATGAATGTCTATACTTTTGATTTTAATGATATTAAAAACCAAAGCGATTTTTATCGCGAGTTTACGCAGACGTTTGGTCTTGCCAGTGAGAAAGTAAGCGATCTTGATACATTATGGGATGCGGTAATGAGCGATATCTTACCCCTACCGCTAGAGATTGAGTTCGTTCACCTGCCTGATAAACTGCGCAGGCGCTACGGGGCGCTGATTTTACTCTTTGATGAAGCGGAAGAAGAGCTGGAGGGGCGGCTACGGTTTAATGTCCGGCATTGAAAAAGCATAAAAAAGCCCCCGGCAGGCGGGGGCAAGTCGTCGGGTTAGACGACGAGGGTTTACTTATACAACTCGGCGGTGGCGTGCCAGTTATCACCTTCTTTTAATTCGATGATGCGATAGCTATTAGCGCCTGCTTTTTCAGCTTTAGCGACGATCTCCTGGCGCATATCCATTGGCGTACTGCCAATCTGCGAGACGGAAATGGTGCCCATCGGTTGCAGATTCTGCGCCTGTTCCGCGTTGACCTGATGTACTGCGGCATTTGCGCCGAAAGAGAGCAGAGTGGCCAGGCCGAGTGATGCGATAATGTATTTCGTTTTCATGGTCTTTTATTCCTTTATAGGGTCAACTATAGGGTCAACCTCGCGGATTAATGGGCTTTTCTTATGCGATATCTCCGCGAAGCAATGACACGTTATATGCGATGGCAGGTGAATTTTATTTGTACAGTTCGGCAGTGGCGTGCCAGTTGCTGCCGCTACGCGCTTCGGTAATGTGGTAGGCCGTAGCGCCTTGTTCATCCGCTTTTTTGCTCAGCATGGCGTTCATATCCATAGGCGATGAGCCGATAGCGCTGACTGAAACCGATCCGATTGCTTCACGGTTTTGCGCTTGCTCTGCGCTGATAGGTTCTGCGGCGAAAGCGCCAAAAGAGAGAACGGACAGAATACTTAATGTTGCAACAGTGGTTTTGATTTTCATGATTTTTACCTCGTCGAATTCCTTTACTGGGGTCTTTGTTTCGTGACCCTCATCACAAAATTAAGTATACACTAATCACGCTATTAATTAATACCACGCTAATTGTTTCTGCTTTTTAAAAACATTAAAAATTTTATTTTTTATAACGTTATGGAATTAAAATTGCTGTTTTTCGCCGCTGTTATTTAAAAAATAAAAGAAAATCAATAGGTTAAAAAATTTGACATTTTGTGCGTTTTTTTGATTTGTCATTCATGTGGTGAATGTTTAAGGGCATGATTTGCCAAATGATAGCCGTACAGGAAAGCGGCGAGGGGGAGAGGACAAAAAGATGCCTCCGCCGTACGACGACGGAGGAAGTGGGACTAAAGCTCTTGTTCAAAAAGTTCCAGAATGGCTTCGTACAGATCTCTTACGGAAAAGCCGCTGGTAGGCGTAGTGAAGATAGTATCGTCGCCGGCAATCGTGCCGAGAATACCTTCTGCTTTCCCCAGTGAATCCAGCAGGCGCGCGATGAGTTGTGCCGCGCCGGGGCTGGTATGAATCACCACGACAGCGTCGTTATAGTCGATATCCAGCACCAGATTTTTCAACGGACTGGATGTTGTTGGGACGCCCAGTTCAGCCGGAAGACAGTACACCATTTCCATTTTTGCGTTACGTGTACGCACTGCGCCGAACTTAGTCAACATGCGCGAGACCTTGGACTGATTGATATTTTCAAAGCCCTGATCCTGCAACGCGAGGACGATTTCGCCCTGTGAGCTGAATTTTTCTTCTTTGAGGAGCGCTTTAAACGCTCTTACTAGTTCTTCTTGTTTAGCCGAGCTTCGCATAAGTCACCCGTAATATGGCGGTAGAAACAACATTATTGTGCATACAGATGAATTTTTATGCAAACAGTCTGCCTTGTTTAAGGCTGAAATAATGTTATGAAAGAGCGGAATTTTATCAAATTTCGTTATCAAGAAACATGCCTGTGTCACGCCTCGCAAATAAGATTAAAAGTAAATTAATTGTTATCAAAATGATGTTGTTTTGAGAGGATAGTAGGGTATATTGTCACCACCTGTAGGAACGTTGCTCTCTGGTTGCAGTCGATCCGGATTACGCAAATTAAATGCATAAAAGCCAAAATTGCGCGACTCCGCATTCTTGATGAGTGAGGATTGTAATCATTGAATTTGTGAATTAAGGTCGCCGCCGCGGAGCAATAGACACTTAGCTAATCATATAATAAGGAGTTTAGGATGAAAGTCGCAGTCCTCGGCGCTGCTGGTGGTATCGGTCAGGCGCTGGCATTACTTTTAAAAAACCAACTGCCTTCAGGTTCAGAACTCTCCCTGTACGACATCGCTCCAGTGACTCCCGGTGTGGCCGTTGATTTGAGCCACATCCCCACCGCTGTAAAAATCAAAGGTTTCTCCGGTGAAGACGCAACCCCGGCGCTTGAAGGCGCTGACGTAGTACTGATTTCTGCGGGTGTGGCGCGTAAGCCGGGTATGGACCGTTCCGACCTGTTTAATGTTAACGCCGGCATCGTGAAAAACCTGGTGCAGCAGATCGCTAAAACCTGTCCAAAAGCGTGCGTGGGCATTATCACCAACCCGGTGAACACCACCGTTGCGATTGCGGCGGAAGTGCTGAAAAAAGCAGGCGTATACGATAAAAACAAACTGTTTGGCGTCACCACGCTGGATATCATCCGCTCTAATACCTTTGTCGCAGAGCTGAAAGGTAAGCTGCCAACGGAAGTTGAAGTCCCGGTGATTGGCGGGCACTCCGGCGTGACGATTCTGCCGCTGCTGTCGCAGATTCCAGGCGTAAGTTTTACCGAACAAGAAGCGGCCGAGCTGACTAAACGTATTCAGAACGCCGGTACTGAAGTCGTCGAGGCGAAAGCCGGCGGCGGATCGGCAACCCTCTCTATGGGTCAGGCTGCCGCACGTTTCGGTCTTTCTCTGGTTCGCGCTCTGCAGGGCGAAAAAGGCGTGGTGGAATGCGCCTATGTGGAAGGCGACGGTCAGTATGCCCGTTTCTTCTCTCAGCCGCTGCTGCTGGGTAAAAACGGTGTAGAAGAGCGTAAATCCATCGGCACACTGAGCGCTTTCGAGCAACATTCGCTGGACGCTATGCTGGATACGCTGAAAAAAGATATTCAGTTGGGTGAAGATTTTATTAATAAATAAGCTGTTCCTGCCCGATGCCGGGGCTTTTGCTCCGGCTTCTTTGACTGTAAACAAGCCACGAAATCAAGCACTAAATCTGCTAAACTCCTCACGTCTTATCGGTTATTAACGAGAACGTCGTGAAAAAGATCCAAAGAACGCAAACCCGCGATCACATTACGCAAATGCTTCGCTATGAAATTCTTTCCGGCAATATAAAAGCGGGAGAAGAACTCGCGCAGGAAAGTATTGCGGAGCAGCTCGGTCTTTCACGAATGCCGGTTCGAGAAGCGCTACAGTCACTCGAACAGGAAGGTTTTTTAATCCGACTGCCCAACAGGCACATGCAGGTCGCGCATCTTGAGGCCGATCGCGTGAGTCATATTTTTCGCGTGATTGCCGCGATGGCCGCCGAAATGTTTTCGCTGATACCCAGCGAAGCAGGCGATGCCCTCCTGATACGTGCGCAAGCGCTGGCTGTCGCAGAAGACAAATCCTGCGAACTGGAGTGTCATGCGATGCTGATTTCTTATGTGAATAACCGCTATCTGGAAAAGGTGTATCAGCAGTTCCTGGACGGTTATGTCTCTTATGTTATTTTGCATCTGAAAAAAGATAATCAGGAGTCGGCGCAGCTTTTCGCTGAACTGGCTGACGTCATACGCCAGGGGCGGCGTGATGAGATTGGGCAAGTTATGCAGCGTTATTTCCTCTCTTTAGCAGAAATAATGCGTCAACATATGAAGGATTGGGAAAGTGCAGAAGCCTAAGTTAGGGAAGATTAAGCTTCTTTCAGCGAAAGAACAGGTCGCGGCGGTGCTGCGTAAAGCGATTCTTTCGAGGGAGTTAGTGGAAGGGCAGGAGATTACGTTAGAAGGCATTGCCGGAATGGTCGGCGTGTCCAGTATGCCAGTGCGCGAGGCGTTTCAGATTCTGGCGGCGGATGGGCTGATAAAAGTGCGCCCTAATAAAGGGGCGGTGGTGTTGGGCATCAATGAACAAACGATCCGCGAACACTATGAAATTCGCGCGCTGTTAGAAAGTGAGGCGGTGGCTAAAGCTTCTCGTCCTGGCACCGATATCTCGCGGATAGCCCAGGTGCATTATGCCGCTGAAAAGGCTCTCGCGGAAAATAACTCGGCGGAATACTCCGACCTGAATCAGGCATTTCATATGGAAATATGGAATGTTGCTGGCAACGAAAAAATGAAAATGTTGCTCTGTAATATGTGGAACGGCCTGTCGATGGGCCATAAGGTCACCGAAGAAGAGTATGCCGTGATTTCCATTCAGGAACATAAAAGTATTCTGCAAGCTCTTGAACTTCATGACGAAACATTGGCTCGCCAGCGCATGCGCGATCACATTATTCGCTCGATGGAGAATATGCTGACCCGCTATGTTGGTGACCCTTCTGCCTGATCTTTTCGCCTGCGTGAGCATCGCAGGCGCTTCAACCAATTCTTCAATTCTATTAATCACGTCCAGTAACGATCCAACTACGATCTTGATGTAGATCCCACTCCTGCATCTTTCCTGAGAAACGATTTGACTTAGTTTTTGTATGGGAATAATTTCTCCCTGTCAACATTGGATACAATATCATATATCATTGATTGGATAATTATAAATATGGAACCCATTACCCTTACCTTATGTTTATTGGTGTTCGCTATCGTCATGTTTGTATGGGAAAAAGTGCCACTTGCCGTCACTTCCATGATTGTCTGCGTGGCCTTAGTGATCACCGGCGTTCTGAATATCAAACAGGCCTTTGCTGGCTTTATCGACACTAACGTTATCCTCTTTGTCGCGATGTTCATCGTGGGGGGCGCGTTGTTCGAGACCGGTATGGCAAACAAAGTGGGCGGCGTCATCACGCGCTTCGCGAAAACAGAAAAACAGCTGATCTTCACCATTATGGTGGTGGTGGGTTTGATGTCTGGCGTCCTCTCTAACACCGGTACCGCTGCGGTTTTGATTCCGGTGGTGATCGGCGTGGCGGCAAAATCGGGCTTCTCGCGTTCTCGTCTACTGATGCCGCTGGTTTTCGCCGCTGCGTTGGGCGGTAACCTGTCGTTAATTGGCGCGCCGGGAAATCTTATCGCGCAGTCTGCGCTACAGAATATTGGCGGCGGCTTTGGCTTTTTTGAATACGCAAAAATCGGTCTCCCGATGCTCATCTGCGGCATTCTCTACTTCCTGACTATTGGCTATCGCTTCCTGCCGAATAATGCGACCGGCGGTGAGGTGGGGAGCGTCGGGGAGCAACGTGACTACAGCCATGTTCCACAGTGGAAACAACGGCTCTCACTCGTGGTGTTGATCGCAACGATCCTCGGCATGATCTTTGAGAAGAAGATCGGTGTCAGCCTGGCCGTGACCGGTTGTATTGGCGCTCTTGTGCTGGTCGTAAGCGGCGTACTCACGGAAAAACAGGCCTATAAAGCCATTGATTCACAGACTATTTTTATCTTTGGCGGCACCCTGGCGCTGGCAAAAGCGCTGGAAATGACCGGGGCAGGCAAGCTGGTTGCGGACTATGTAATCGGCATGCTGGGGCAAAACTCCTCACCGTTCATGTTGCTGATCGCCGTTTTCGCCTTATCCGTTGTGATGACCAACTTTATGTCCAATACCGCAACGACAGCGCTATTGGTGCCGGTGAGTTTGTCCATTGCCGCAGGCATGGGGGCCGACCCGCGTGCGGTTCTGATGGCGACGGTCATTGGCGGTTCCTGCGCCTACGCAACCCCTATCGGTATGCCTGCCAACATGATGGTGCTCTCCGCGGGTGGCTATAAATTTGTCGACTACGCTAAGGCCGGTATCCCCCTGATTATCGTTTCAACCATTGTCAGCTTGATCCTGCTGCCAATCCTTTTCCCTTTTCATCCGTAATTAACGGAAGCTGTTCTGACTAAGGAGCATTTATGAGTAAAAGTGAACAGATATCCCATATGACCGACGTTATGGCCAAGTTTGTGGGATATACCGGCAAAGTTTTGCCTGATGATGTCACTGCAAAACTGGAAGATTTGCATAAGAAAGAGACCAGTAAACTGGCCGACGTCATCTTTACTACCATGATTGAGAACCAGCGGCTGGCGAAAGAGCTGGATCGACCTTCCTGCCAGGACACCGGTGTCATTCAGTTTCTGGTGGAGTGCGGGACGAACTTTCCGCTGATTGGCGAGCTGGAAGCGTTGTTGCGTGAGGCGGTGATCAAAGCAACTGTAGATTCTCCGCTGCGCCACAACAGCGTAGAAACTTTTGATGAATACAACACCGGTAAAAACGTGGGTAAAGGTACGCCGACGGTCTTCTGGGAGATCGTTCCCAATTCCGATCAGTGCAGCATTTATACCTATATGGCGGGCGGCGGTTGTTCTCTGCCGGGGAAAGCGATGGTGCTGATGCCGGGTGCTGGCTATGAAGGCGTGACCCGCTTTGTACTGGATGTGATGACCAGCTACGGCCTCAACGCGTGTCCGCCGCTGCTGGTTGGCGTGGGCGTAGCGACCTCTGTTGAAACGGCGGCACTGCTATCGAAAAAAGCGCTGATGCGTCCGATCGGTTCGCATAACGAGAATGAGCGTGCAGCCTCGCTGGAAAAAATGCTGGAAGACGGCATTAACAAAATTGGCCTGGGGCCGCAGGGGATGTCCGGTAATACCTCCGTTATGGGCGTGAACATTGAAAACACCGCGCGTCATCCTTCTACCATCGGCGTGGCGGTAAACGTCGGCTGCTGGTCGCACCGTAAAGGGCATATCGTTTTCGATAAAGATTTGAATTACACCATTACGTCTCACAGCGGAGTGAATTTCTGATGACTAAAAAAATCCTGACTACGCCAATTAAAGATGAAGATTTAGCGGATATTAAGGCTGGCGATATTATTTATCTCAACGGTCATATTGTTACCTGCCGTGACGTAGCCCATCGCCGTTTAATTGAAGGTGGTCGCGAACTTCCGGTAGATGTTCGCGGCGGCGCTATTTTACACGCTGGCCCAATTGTCCGCCCAATTAAAGGCGAAGACGATAAGTTTGAAATGGTCTCCGTTGGACCAACCACCAGCATGCGTATGGAGAAATTCGAAAAAGAGTTTATTGCGCAGACTGGCGTGAAATTAATTGTGGGTAAAGGCGGTATGGGTAAAGGTACCGAAGAGGGCTGTGCTGAACACAAAGCGCTGCACTGCGTATTCCCTGCCGGTTGTGCGGTTGTAGCCGCCGTGTGCGTGGAAGAAATTGAAGATGCCCAATGGCGCGATCTGGGGATGCCGGAAACGCTGTGGGTCTGTCGGGTTAAAGAGTTTGGCCCGCTGATTGTTTCTATTGATACCCATGGGAATAATCTGTTT
Organism: Salmonella sp. SJTUF14076; assembly: GCF_015534835.1. Classification (NCBI taxonomy): domain Bacteria; kingdom Pseudomonadati; phylum Pseudomonadota; class Gammaproteobacteria; order Enterobacterales; family Enterobacteriaceae; genus Salmonella; species Salmonella sp. SJTUF14076. Next base: position 509,112 of record NZ_CP064674.1, read on the forward strand.
GAACAGAACAAAATTATTTTTAATCAGCGTAAAGAGCTCGTCGCTGATGAAATATGCCAGAACGTAAGTTTCATCAAATAAACCTGATTACGTAAATTGCACGATAATGGTGGTAATACGTTATGACGATAATAATAACCAAGGGCTCTGGCCGGGGCGGCTCAGGGAAATCCACCCTTATTATTTCATCGTCATAAATAGCCCCATTATCGTGCCTCCTGCCTGAAGGCTATTTTATGACTAATGCAGCTCTGCTATTAGGTGAAGGCTTCACTCTGATGCTCCTCGGCATGGGATTCGTGCTGGCGTTTCTGTTCCTGCTGATCTTTGCCATTCGCGGTATGTCTGCCGTGATTACTCGCTTCTTCCCGGAACCCGTCGCCGCGCCAGCACCGCGCGCCGCGCCCGCGGACGACTTCACCCGCTTAAAGCCGGTGATTGCCGCCGCCATTCACCATCACCGCCACCACGTTTAATTTCCCGGAGGGATCCATGACCATTGCCATTACCGACGTCGTCCTGCGTGACGCCCACCAGTCCCTGTTCGCCACCCGCCTGCGCCTTGACGATATGCTGCCGATTGCCGCTCAGCTCGACGACGTGGGCTACGGCTCGCTGGAGTGCTGGGGCGGCGCCACCTTTGACGCCTGCATCCGTTTCCTCGGCGAGGACCCGTGGCTGCGCCTGCGCGAACTCAAAAAAGCCATGCCCAAAACCCCGCTGCAGATGCTGCTGCGCGGCCAGAACCTGCTCGGCTACCGCCACTACGCCGACGACGTGGTGGAGCGCTTCGTCGAACGCGCGGTGAAAAACGGCATGGACGTGTTCCGCGTCTTCGACGCCATGAACGACCCGCGCAATATGAAGGCCGCCCTGCAGGCGGTGCGCAGCCACGGCGCCCACGCCCAGGGCACACTCTCGTACACCACCAGCCCGGCCCACACGCTGCAGACCTGGCTGGATTTAACGGAGCAACTGCTGGAAACAGGCGTCGATTCCATTGCGATTAAGGATATGTCCGGCATTCTCACGCCGATGGCGGCGTATGAGCTGGTCAGCGAAATCAAAAAACGTTTTGAGGTGCGCCTGCATCTGCACTGTCACGCCACCACCGGGATGGCGGAGATGGCGCTGCTGAAGGCCATTGAAGCGGGCGTCGACGGCGTGGACACGGCGATTTCCTCCATGAGCGCCACCTACGGCCACCCGGCCACCGAAGCGCTGGTGGCGACGTTGGCAGGTACTGAGCACGACACCGGGCTGGATATCCTGAAGCTGGAAAATATCGCCGCGTACTTCCGCGAGGTGCGCAAAAAGTACCACGCCTTTGAAGGCCAGCTGAAAGGCTACGACAGCCGCATCCTTGTGGCGCAGGTGCCGGGCGGAATGCTCACTAACCTCGAAAGCCAGCTGAAGCAGCAGAACGCGGCGGACAAACTCGACCAGGTGCTGGCGGAAATCCCCCGCGTGCGCGAGGACCTCGGCTTTATCCCGCTGGTGACCCCGACCTCGCAGATTGTCGGCACCCAGGCGGTGCTCAACGTCCTGACCGGCGAACGCTACAAAACCATCGCCAAAGAAACCGCCGGCATTCTGAAAGGCGAATACGGCCACACCCCGGTGCCGGTTAACGCCGCGCTACAGGCCCGCGTGCTGGAAGGGAGCGCTCCGGTAACCTGCCGTCCGGCGGATTTACTCAAACCGGAACTGGCTGAACTGGAAGCGGACGTCAGGCGCCAGGCGCAGGAGAAGGGCATTCAGCTTGCGGGAAACGCCATCGACGACGTGCTCACCGTGGCGCTGTTCCCGCAAATCGGCCTCAAATTCCTTGAGAACCGCCATAACCCGGCGGCGTTTGAGCCGGTACCGCAGGCGGAAGCCGCGCAGCCGGTGGCAAAAGCAGAGAAGCCTGCAGCTTCCGGTATCTACACCGTGGAAGTGGAAGGCAAAGCCTTTGTGGTGAAGGTCAGCGACGGTGGCGATATCAGCCAGCTCACTGCTGCCACCCCGTCTTCCGCACCGGTTCAGGCAGCCGCCCCGGCGGGCGCCGGCACCCCGGTCACCGCCCCGCTGGCGGGGAATATCTGGAAGGTGATTGCCGCTGAAGGCCAGACGGTGGCCGAAGGTGATGTGCTGCTGATTCTGGAAGCCATGAAAATGGAAACCGAAATCCGCGCCGCGCAGGCCGGGACGGTACGCGGTATCGCGGTGAAGTCCGGCGATGCGGTCTCCGTCGGCGACACCCTGATGACGCTGGCGTAAGGACGAGGAGCGGAAATGGAAAGTCTGAACGCCCTGCTTCAGGGCATGGGGCTGATGCACCTTGGCGCAGGCCAGGCCATCATGCTGCTGGTGAGCCTGCTGCTGCTGTGGCTGGCGATAGCGAAGAAGTTCGAGCCGCTGCTGCTGCTGCCGATTGGCTTCGGCGGGCTGCTCTCCAACATCCCGGAAGCGGGTATGGCGCTGACCGCGCTGGAAAGCCTGCTGGCGCATCACGACGCCGGGCAGCTGGCGGTGATTGCCGCGAAGCTGAACTGCGCGCCGGACGTGCACGCCATTAAAGAGGCATTAGCGCTGGCGCTGCCGTCGGTGCAGAGCCAGATGGAGAACCTGGCGGTGGACATGGGCTACACGCCGGGGGTGCTGGCGCTGTTCTATAAAGTGGCGATTGGCTCCGGTGTCGCGCCGCTGGTCATCTTTATGGGCGTGGGCGCGATGACCGACTTCGGCCCGCTGCTGGCGAATCCGCGCACCCTGCTGCTCGGCGCGGCGGCGCAGTTCGGCATCTTCGCCACCGTGCTGGGGGCGCTGACGCTGAACTACTTCGGCCTGATTGCCTTCACCCTGCCGCAGGCGGCGGCCATCGGCATTATCGGCGGCGCGGACGGCCCGACGGCGATTTATCTGTCGGGCAAGCTGGCGCCGGAGCTGCTGGGGGCCATTGCGGTGGCGGCGTACTCGTATATGGCGCTGGTGCCGTTAATCCAGCCGCCGATTATGCGCGCGCTGACCAGCGAGAAAGAGCGGAAAATCCGCATGGTGCAGCTGCGCACGGTGAGTAAGCGGGAAAAAATCCTCTTCCCGGTGGTGTTGCTCATGCTGGTGGCGCTGCTGCTGCCGGACGCCGCGCCGCTGCTGGGGATGTTCTGCTTTGGCAACCTGATGCGTGAAAGCGGCGTGGTGGAGCGTCTGAGCGACACGGTGCAGAACGGGCTGATTAATATCGTGACCATCTTCCTCGGGCTGTCGGTGGGCGCCAAGCTGGTCGCGGATAAGTTCCTGCAGCCGCAGACGCTGGGCATTCTGCTGCTGGGGGTGATTGCGTTCGGGATTGGGACGGCGGCCGGGGTGCTGATGGCGAAGCTGCTGAACCTGTGCAGTAAGAACAAAATCAACCCGCTTATCGGTTCGGCGGGGGTGTCGGCAGTGCCGATGGCGGCACGCGTATCGAACAAAGTGGGGCTGGAATCAGACCCGCAGAACTTCCTGCTGATGCACGCGATGGGCCCGAACGTGGCGGGGGTTATCGGTTCGGCCATTGCGGCGGGCGTGATGCTGAAGTACGTGCTGGCAATGTAATCCAATCTAATCGGGAGCAGTGATTCTGCTCCCGCAAAATGAGGACACAGTAATGAGTGAAATGGTTGCGTTTCGGCAAGGTACATCCATGCCATCCAGAGAAACCATCTTGCGTTATGTTGTTGAGACGGTGAATCAGATAACTGAGCTTGAGCCAGCGCTGCATTTGCTGCCGTGGTCTGGCGTCAACTCAGCAATATATGAGCAACGTTTTGCACAGTGTTACGACGAGGGGCTTTGTGCCGCACAGACGTCGGCACCGAATGTTCCGCAGGGGATTCTGCCATCGACCGATTGGGCTCAGGGTATCGGGTTACTCTGTTTTGCCGCAGGGTATATGAGCGCAGGCGAGCGGCCATTAACACACAATCAGTTATGCGATTTCGTCAAACAGGCGGCTGTTGGTTTATCGCCGATTGAGGAGGAGGCGGCGAGCGGTTTCTCGACGGTACGTAGTATTGCATTACCCGTATTCAGGCGATTACAACGCGATGGTCACGCGTCTCGGATCCTGCTGTTACAAACGTTGCTGCATCTGGTTGCCTGGAAAAGCGCATCGCAGTATGCGCGTCAACAGGCGCAACGACTGCTCTGGATGGGCGGCATTTTGGGGGAAGGGGGGGAGCATAGCCTGCTTGCACTGGATAAGGCGCTGCGTGAAGAAGCCGTCGGGGAGAAAAGTCTCCCCGCTCTGCTGATCTTCACGAGTTTCCTGGCACATTTTCCGGCAGGGCCAGTCTTTATTGACTAGCCGTCGAACGACGCGGGCAAAAGCTGCGTCGTTTTAGTTCGACGCCGGGTATTCCTGCACCGTCACCTGGAACGTGAGCTGCTTATCATCCCGCATTACCACGACCGGAATGACGGAGCCCGGGCGAATTTCCGCCACCTGATCCATCGTCTCCAGCGCGGACACGGCGGGTTTATTATTGACCGAAATAATCAAATCATTAACCTGAATACCGGCAAGCGCGGCGGGGCCGTTTGGCGTGACTTCATTAACGACAATGCCCTGAATCGGGTCCATGCCGCTACCCTGCTGCGCGTGCAGCGGCGCGATTTCTCGTCCGCCAATACCGATATAGCCGCGAATCACGCGACCGTCGCGGATAAGCTTATCCATAATTTTCGTGGCTAGCTGGAAGGGAATCGCAAAACCAAGGCCTTCCGGCGTTTCGCCATCGTTACTCTTATCAAAAGAGAGGGTGTTGATCCCCATCAGTTCGCCTAACGAGTTGACCAGCGCGCCGCCGGAATTACCGTGGTTAATCGAGGCGTCGGTCTGGAGAAAATTCTGTCGCCCCGTCGGGTTCAGGCCGATACGACCCGTTGCGCTGATGATCCCCTGGGTAATGGTCTGTCCCAGATTATATGGGTTGCCGATAGCCAGTACGACGTCGCCAATATGCGGTGTACGCTTTGTATTAATCGGGATGGTAGGCAGCCCGCCAGTGGCGTTGATCTTCAGCACCGCCAGGTCGGTAAGCGAATCGGAGCCAACCAGTAGCGCTTCAAAGACGCGGCCATCCTGTAGCGCGACGATAATCTGATCGGCATCGTTAATCACGTGCTTGTTGGTAATAATATAACCGCGTTGATCCATGATCACGCCGGAACCCAGCGTGCGGATCTCCAGTTGATTATGCGCGGTACTGTTCATACTGCGGTTATAGACATTGACGACGGCAGGCGCGGCGCGGCGAACCGCAAAATTATAACTGGCTGGCGTCTCATCGGTACTGTCGAATTGCGGGACGGCGATAGGATTAATTTTGCGCAAAGAAGGCATGACGGCCAACAGAATAGCGCCGACAATTAAACCTATTGCGACCGAACGTAAGAGCTTCACAAACATGATGGAGGCGTCGTTAAAAAAGGGAACGGCAGCAGCATACCATGAGTTAACCGGACATCACATCGCAGGCTGATGCCCGGTTTAAGACAGGATTAGCGCAGCAATAGATAAATGTTCTCGTTGCCGCGTACTACCTGAAGAGCAATGATGGACGGTTTTGCCGCCATCACTTTGCGCATTTCGGCGATAGAACTGATGCGATCGCGATTAACGCCGATGATAACATCATCTTTTTGCAAACCGGCCTGCGCGGCAGGACTGCTTTTTTCGACGCTATCAACCTTAACGCCTTTCGTCCCGTCTTTCAGTTGGCCGTCGCTCAACGTCGCGCCTTGCAACGCCGGGGCGATCATTTCGGCGCTGGCGGAAGAAGAGGTATTGGAATCCAGCGTGACTTCCACCTCCAGCGGCTTACCATCGCGCAGCAGGCCCAGCTTCACTTTCGTGCCCGGTTCGGTGGTGGCGATACGTGAACGCAGTTCGGCAAAGCTATTCAGCTGCTTACCGTTAAGACTGATAATCACGTCTCCGGATTTCACCCCGGCCTTCGCCGAACCTGAATTGGGTAAAACCTCGCTGACAAAAGCGCCACGCTGAACGTTCAGTTTGAATGCCTTGGCGATATCAGCGGTCATTTCAGTGCCTTTAATTCCCAGCAATCCGCGTTTGATTTCGCCGAACTGAATCAACTGCTGCGCCAGCGTCTGCGCCATATTGGAAGGAATAGCAAAGCCAATGCCGATGCTCCCGCCCCCTGGCGCGAGGATCGCGGTATTAATCCCGATCAGCTCGCCGTTCAGGTTAAGCAGCGCGCCGCCGGAGTTGCCGCGGTTAATAGAGGCATCGGTTTGAATAAAGTTCTCAAGTCCTTCCAGATTAAGCCCGCTGCGTCCCAGCGCTGAAATAATCCCGGAGGTGGCGGTTTGTCCAAGACCAAACGGATTACCGACCGCCACGGCGAAATCGCCGACGCGGAGTTTGTCGGAATCGGCGATGGCAATTTGCGTTAACTTGCTGGGATTCTGAATTTGTAACAGAGCGATATCGCTCTGGTCGTCGCCGCCGATCAGCTTCGCGTCGAATTCGCGTCCGTCATTCAGTTGAATACTGATCTTCTGTGCCTGATTAATCACATGATTATTGGTTAATACATAGCCTTTCGCGGCATCGATAATCACCCCCGAACCGAGTCCTTCAAACGGCTGGGACGGCTGGTCTGGCAGATCCTCGCCAAAGAATTTTTTAAACTCCTCCGGCACTTTTTGGCTCTGGGCGGCGGTTCCCTCGACTTTTACGCTGACGACAGCAGGCAGCACTTTCTCCAGCATAGGGGCAAGGCTTGGCAGCGTCGCCTGGCCTGGCACCTGGCCTGGTATCGATGCAAGGGCTGGAAACGGCGCCGAAAGAGTTAACCCGACACTTAACGCTAATGCACTTAACAGCTGGGTGTGTTTTTTCATGGATGCTGCTCTCGTACCTTGAATGAACGGATAGACAATTCAAAACAGATTGATGTTATTGAATTTTCAGCCTGGTAACAATGATAATAGCTGGGACAGGAAAGATAGAGAGAGGGCGCAAGCGATGCGCCCGATAAATTTCTTAACGGCGTGCGATTAATCGCGCTTTGCGCCGCTACGTAACAGGCCAGACGCGCCTTCAGAATAATCACGTGGCATTTGTACCGGCGCCTGATCGTTGCTCGCCTCAGACTCCGCCAGACGGTTACGGAACGGATTCGACTCCGCAGACATTTCCGGCAGCAGGCTGCTGGAGCTTTTCGCCATATGCTGATATAGCTGGCGGTAATCATGCGCCATGGTATCCAGCAGTTCCGCGCTGCGGGCAAAGTGGCTAACCAGCTCTTCACGGTACTCTTCCAGCTCAGCTTTGTTTTTTTCCAGTTCGTACTGCAATGCCTGCTGTTGACGTAACTTACGATTACCAAAACGCATGGCCACGGCACCAATGATGATACCGACGACTAATCCAATTAGCGCATATTCCCAGGTCATGAACATCTCCCGTTGTCTTATGTTTCCGTAGGGTGTTGGCTCCAGGCTCCATGCCCGCGCCTGATTATGCCACTATAACCGCTAATTCCGTAGAAGTGGAATCCCGACAGCATATCGCGTAGTGTAGAACGGCCTTTTTTTCGTCAGCCGTGAACGATGGCACATCGATTTTCAAGGAATAACAATAACATTATGCAAAGCCTTTCCCCTACATCGCGTTATCTCCAGGCACTCAACGAAGGCACCCATCAGCCTGACGACGTACAGAAAGAGGCGGTCGACCGTCTGGAAACCCTTTATCAGGCGCTCACCGCGAAAAAATCGTCGGCTACGCCACCCGGCGGACTGATAGCGCGACTGGGGAAATTATTAGGCAAAAACGAACCGGACGCGCAAATACCGGTTCGCGGGCTGTATATGTGGGGGGGCGTGGGTCGCGGCAAAACCTGGCTCATGGATCTCTTCTATCACAGCCTGCCGGGCGAGCGAAAACTACGCCTGCATTTTCATCGGTTTATGCTGCGCGTGCATGAAGAACTTACCGCTCTACAGGGGCAGATCGATCCGTTAGACATTATTGCCGATCGGTTTAAAACCGAGACGGACGTACTGTGTTTCGATGAGTTTTTCGTCACCGATATTACCGACGCCATGCTGCTGGGCGGTTTAATGAAAGCGCTGTTTGCACGCGGCATTACGCTGGTCGCGACCTCCAATATTCCGCCGGATGAACTCTACCGCAACGGTTTGCAACGCGCCCGCTTCCTGCCGGCTATCGATGCCATTAAACAGCACTGCGACATTATGAATGTGGACGCCGGCGTCGATTACCGGCTGCGGACGCTGACGCAGGCCCATTTATGGCTAACGCCGCTTAATGATGAAACCCGGCGGCAAATGGATAAACTGTGGCTGGCGTTAGCGGGGGCCGCGCGCGAGCACGCTCCGACGCTGGAAATCAATCATCGCTCTTTATCCACCCTGGGCGTTGAAAACCAAACGCTAGCGGTCTCTTTCGCTACGCTGTGCGTCGAGGCCCGCAGCCAGCATGATTACATTGCGCTCTCAAGGTTATTTCACACGGTTCTGCTGTTTGACGTGCCGGTCATGACGCCGCTGATGGAGAACGAAGCGCGCCGCTTTATTGCGCTGGTGGATGAGTTTTACGAGCGCCACGTTAAGCTGGTGGTCAGCGCCGCCGCGCCGTTATATGAGATTTATCAGGGGGAGCGGCTCAAGTTTGAATTTCAGCGCTGTCTGTCGCGCCTGCAAGAGATGCAGAGTGCGGAGTACCTCAAGCGGGAGCATATGCCGTAAGCCGGACAAGCGCAGCGCCCCGGCATTGTGCGGTATCATATCTGTGCAACCTCCCCTACCGGAGGGGGAACCAGGCCTGAACAAAACCCGCGGCAAATCGCAAAAAGGGGTCGATCTTTGACCTGGACTTCTCTATAATCCTGCCACCCCACGTTACAAGAGAGTTTTTTCCCAAACTTTCTCTGTGCCGGCTAAACATATCCGAGGGGGTAGGTTTACCGGACTTTGTCGTGTGAACCTCAACTATTTAAAACGTTTGGGTGTTCACCAACGTGTAACTTATTTATTTGGGTAAGCTTTTAATGAAAACTTTTACAGCTAAACCAGAAACCGTAAAACGCGACTGGTATGTTGTTGACGCGACCGGTAAAACTCTGGGCCGTCTGGCTACTGAACTGGCTCGTCGCCTGCGCGGTAAGCACAAAGCGGAATACACTCCGCACGTAGATACTGGTGATTACATCATCGTTCTGAACGCTGACAAAGTTGCTGTAACCGGCAACAAGCGTACTGACAAAGTGTACTATCACCACACCGGCCACATCGGTGGTATCAAACAAGCGACCTTTGAAGAGATGATTGCCCGCCGTCCTGAGCGTGTGATTGAAATCGCGGTTAAAGGCATGCTGCCAAAAGGCCCGCTGGGTCGTGCTATGTTCCGTAAACTGAAAGTTTACGCGGGCAACGAGCACAACCACGCGGCACAGCAACCGCAAGTTCTTGACATCTAATCGGGATTATAGGCAATGGCTGAAAATCAATACTACGGCACTGGTCGCCGCAAAAGTTCCGCAGCTCGCGTTTTCATCAAACCGGGCAACGGTAAAATCGTTATCAACCAACGTTCTCTGGAACAGTACTTCGGTCGTGAAACTGCCCGCATGGTAGTTCGTCAGCCGCTGGAACTGGTCGACATGGTTGAGAAACTGGATCTGTACATCACTGTTAAAGGTGGTGGTATCTCTGGTCAGGCTGGTGCGATCCGTCACGGTATCACCCGCGCTCTGATGGAGTACGACGAGTCCCTGCGTGGCGAACTGCGTAAAGCTGGCTTCGTTACTCGTGACGCTCGTCAGGTTGAACGTAAGAAAGTCGGCCTGCGTAAAGCACGTCGTCGTCCGCAGTTCTCCAAACGTTAATGGGGTTCTGCTTCGGCAGACAACTGTTAGCGAAAAAACCCGCTTCGGCGGGTTTTTTTATGGCTAAAGTCCGAATCCAGTCTCTTTTCCTCCCTATCTTTAGCATTATTCTCATCTTATTCATTTTTCATGCACGCTCAGAGAAAAGGAAGTCACAGTGGGATTTTTTAACGCATTGTTTACTAAGAAAGAGTCGTTAATGCTGTCGAATAAATGGGAATTCTTTATAACAACGGTGGATGACCATGTTACGGGGATACGTGTGGATATCGGCGCCATCCAGGATGAAAAATTTGATCGCCTTATCCATACCGGGTTCTTACGTGTTCATTACACCAACTGTTATGAAAATGGTTTGCCGCAGCCCGATGAAACACAGCGTTTAAATCGTATAGAGGACTGGCTTGATGAAAAGGGGAAGACGTTTCCGATCTGGCTGGTGGGTGTGGTTACCCAACAAGGCTGGCGCGATTTTGTGTTCATGTCGGAAGAGGATCTTAACTGGGAAAAGACGCTGGATAAATTGCTCGCTGGTGGCCCGGAAATCTCTTTTAGTTATAGAGAGAGTCACAATGATAAAGGAAACTTTTACCGCCAGTTCTTGTATCCAACCCGATACGACTGGAACTGGATACACGATTCCCGCGTGTGCCGAGGATTACAGGAACAAGGTGATGATCTGACGCTTCCGCGCGCTATTGATTATTATGCGACATTGCCTACAGAAGTCGCCGCGCGCGACCTGGCGCAAGATATTGCTGCATTACCGTATGGCATAACGCTGGTCAGTATTCGAATGAATGACCCGCAACAGGGGTTTATGGCGTCTTTTATCAGCACCGATGCTCCGCAACAATGGCATATGACAGAAATCACTTGCCAGCTTACCGATCTGGCTGAAAAACATGGCGGCAGTTTTGATGGCTGGGGCGCACCGGTAGTACAGGCATAACAGGCGAAAGACAATATCTCAGGTGGGGCGAGCATTTCAGACCAGGAATATCTCTTTTTCCTCATTTCCAGAATCGACTCACCACAAAGGTCACAAAATCTGGTAAACTATCATCCAATTTTCTGCCCAAATAGCGGGGAATGTTCATTTTTTGTCTCGTTTCTGAGCAATGATGGCTTTTTTCGCCCTGGGTGACATAACATCTGGCTGGTCACATTGTGGCTGGTAGCAGTAAAAATTCTGAATATACCTGGAGGTTTTCATGGCTGTCGCTGCCAACAAACGTTCGGTAATGACGCTGTTTTCTGGTCCTACTGACATCTATAGCCATCAGGTCCGCATTGTGTTGGCTGAAAAGGGTGTTAGTTTTGAGATCGAACATGTGGAAAAGGACAATCCACCTCAGGATCTGATTGACCTCAACCCGAATCAAAGCGTTCCGACACTGGTGGATCGTGAGCTGACCCTGTGGGAATCTCGCATCATTATGGAATATCTGGATGAGCGTTTCCCTCATCCGCCGCTGATGCCGGTTTATCCGGTCGCGCGCGGTGAAAGCCGTCTGTACATGCACCGTATTGAAAAAGACTGGTATACGCTGATGAACGTCATCGTAAACGGGTCTGCTTCCGAGGCCGACTCTGCACGTAAACAACTGCGTGAAGAGCTGCTGGCGATTGCGCCAGTATTTGGTCAGAAACCGTATTTCCTGAGCGACGAATTCAGCCTGGTTGATTGCTACCTGGCGCCTCTCCTGTGGCGTTTACCGCAGTTGGGTATTGAATTCAGCGGCGCAGGGGCGAAAGAGCTGAAAGGCTATATGACCCGCGTCTTTGAACGTGATTCTTTCCTGGCTTCTTTAACCGAAGCTGAACGTGAAATGCGCCTCGGTCGGGGTTAACCTGTATGGATTTGTCACAGTTGACGCCGCGTCGTCCTTATCTGTTGCGTGCTTTCTACGAGTGGTTGCTGGATAACCAGTTGACCCCGCATCTGGTGGTGGATGTGATGCTGCCTGGCGTGCATGTCCCTATGGAATATGCGCGCGATGGGCAAATCGTCCTCAATATTGCGCCGCGAGCGGTAGGTAATCTGGAGCTGTCTAATGATGAAGTGCGTTTTAATGCGCGCTTCGGCGGCGTTCCCCGTCAGGTTTCTGTGCCTTTGGCTGCGGTGCTGGCGATTTACGCCCGTGAAAATGGCGCAGGCACCATGTTTGAGCCTGAAGCCGCCTATGATGAAGACGTTGTCAGCTTAAATGATGATGACAATACCGCAGGCGCGGAAAGCGAGACCGTGATGTCCGTCATTGATGGTGATAAGCCCGACCACGATGACGACAGTAGTCCTGATGACGAGCCGCCTCCGCCGCGTGGCGGACGTCCGGCGCTGCGTGTAGTAAAATAATCAACAGGCCCTGAAGGGCCTGTTTTGTTTGGTCTCCTCTCGGGTTCACCCTGCTTTTAAAGCTGTGTTACGATAAGCTTGCTATTATTTGCCACCGACCACTCATGAATGGACGTTATGAACGCATTTGATTCGCAAGCAGAAGATTCTCCGACATCCCTCGGGCGTAGTTTGCGCCGCCGCCCGCTGGCGCGTAAAAAACTGTCTGAAATGGTTGAGGAAGAGCTGGAGCAGATGATCCGCCGTCATGAGTTTGGCGAGGGAGAACAGCTACCGTCTGAACGTGAATTAATGGCCTTCTTCAATGTGGGACGTCCCTCCGTGCGTGAAGCGTTAGCTGCGCTGAAGCGTAAAGGTCTGGTGCAAATCAATAACGGCGAACGCGCCCGCGTCTCGCGCCCCTCCGCTGATACCATCATCAGCGAACTGTCGGGTATGGCGAAAGATTTTCTTACTCATCCTGGCGGCATCGCTCACTTTGAACAGCTACGGCTTTTCTTTGAATCCAGCCTGGTACGCTATGCGGCGGAACATGCTACCGACGAGCAGATCGCGTTGTTAACGAAAGCGCTGGAAATTAATAGCCAGTCGCTGGATGACAACGCGCTGTTTATTCGTTCGGATGTCGAGTTTCACCGGGTGTTGGCTGAAATTCCCGGCAATCCGATCTTTATGGCTATTCATGTTGCTCTGCTGGACTGGCTAATCGCCGCTCGCCCAAGCGTTCCCGATCGTGAGCTGCATGAACATAATAACGTGAGTTATCAACAGCATATTGTGATTGTTGATGCCATTCGCCAGCGAGATCCCGATAAAGCGGATCGCGCTCTGCAAACCCACCTCAATAGCGTTTCCGCTACCTGGCACGCGCTCGGTAAAAAAAGTCAAAAAATGCGGTAGCGATCGCGCCTCCGATCCCAGTTTAGTGAAGCAGATCGCACTATAAGCGTTCTGTATTATTTGCTGCTTATTTGATCTGGTATAACAGGTATAAAGGTAGGTAGTTAATATATTCATCATCCGTAGAGGTAGGTATGGCAAAAGCATTGCAAGGCGTAATGGCGGCGTTGTTGACCCCATTTGATCATCAGCAGCAACTGGATAGCGAAAGCCTGCGCCGTCTGGTGCGTTTTAACATCGGGCAGGGTATCGACGGGCTGTACGTTGGCGGTTCCACCGGGGAAGCATTCGTACAGAGCCTTGCTGAAAGAGAGCAGGTACTGGAGATTGTCGCCGAAGAGGCGAAGGGAAAAATCACGTTGATCGCCCATGTCGGGACAGTAAGCACCGCAGAAAGCCAGCAGCTTGCCAGCGCCGCAAAGCGTTACGGTTTTGATGCGGTCTCTGCGGTGACGCCTTTTTATTACCCTTTCAGTTTTGAAGAGCACTGTGACCATTATCGGGCAATCATTGATTCCGCAGATGGATTGCCGATGGTGGTATACAACATTCCGGCGTTAAGCGGCGTAAAACTTACCCTCGATCAGATCAATACGCTGGTGACATTACCGGGCGTGAGCGCGCTGAAGCAAACCTCCGGCGATCTCTTCCAGATGGAGCAGATCCGCCGCGCGCATCCGGATCTGGTGCTGTACAATGGTTATGACGAAATCTTCGCTTCCGGTCTGCTGGCGGGCGCGGACGGCGGTATCGGCAGCACATACAACATTATGGGCTGGCGTTATCAGGGGATTGTTCAGGCATTACGTGAGGGCGATGTGGCGAAAGCGCAGCGTCTGCAAACCGAGTGCAATAAGGTTATTGATTTACTGATTAAAACCGGCGTATTCCGCGGCCTGAAAACGGTCCTGCATTATATGGACGTGGTATCGGTGCCGCTGTGTCGTAAACCGTTCGCGCCTGTTGATGAAAAATACCTGCCGGCGCTCAAGGCGCTGGCGCAACAACTGATGGAAGAAAAGGCGTAACAGCATAATGCCGGGGGCGCTACGCTTGCCCGGCCTACAACAGTGCGAACAGTAGGCCGGATAAGGCGGAGCCGCCATTCGGCATAACGACAACAAAAATCGTCGGGAGAGTAAAATGAGTACTTCTACCCAGAACATCCCGTGGTATCGCCATCTCAACCGGGCGCAATGGCGGGCATTTTCCGCTGCCTGGCTGGGATATCTGCTTGATGGTTTTGATTTTGTGTTGATTGCTCTTGTACTGACTGAGGTACAAAGCGAATTTGGGCTGACGACGGTACAGGCGGCAAGCCTGATTTCTGCGGCTTTTATCTCTCGCTGGTTCGGCGGGTTATTACTGGGCGCGATGGGCGATCGCTATGGGCGTCGTCTGGCGATGGTCAGCAGCATCATCCTGTTTTCGGTGGGAACCCTGGCCTGCGGGTTTGCGCCCGGTTACACCACCATGTTCATCGCCCGACTGGTGATTGGTATGGGCATGGCGGGCGAATATGGTTCCAGCGCGACCTATGTGATTGAAAGCTGGCCAAAACATTTACGCAATAAAGCCAGCGGTTTTCTGATTTCCGGCTTCTCCGTCGGCGCGGTCGTTGCCGCGCAGGTGTACAGCCTGGTGGTGCCTGTCTGGGGCTGGCGCGCGCTGTTTTTCATTGGCATTTTGCCAATTATCTTCGCTCTCTGGCTGCGGAAAAACATTCCGGAAGCGGAAGACTGGAAAGAGAAACACGCGGGTAAAGCGCCGGTACGTACGATGGTCGACATTCTTTATCGGGGCGAACATCGCATCATCAACATTTTAATGACTTTCGCCGCCGCCGCTGCGCTGTGGTTCTGTTTTGCCGGTAACCTACAAAATGCTGCGATTGTGGCGGGGCTGGGACTACTGTGCGCGGTTATCTTTATCAGCTTTATGGTGCAGAGCAGCGGTAAACGCTGGCCCACTGGCGTCATGCTGATGCTGGTGGTACTGTTTGCTTTCCTCTATTCCTGGCCGATTCAGGCGCTATTACCCACTTATCTGAAAACCGAGCTGGCCTACGATCCGCATACGGTGGCGAATGTCCTGTTCTTTAGCGGATTTGGCGCGGCGGTTGGTTGCTGCGTAGGCGGTTTTCTTGGCGACTGGCTGGGAACGCGTAAAGCATATGTCTGTAGCCTGCTGGCCTCGCAAATCCTCATTATTCCGGTCTTTGCGATTGGCGGCACAAACGTCTGGGTTCTGGGTCTGCTACTGTTTTTCCAACAGATGTTGGGGCAGGGGATTGCCGGGATTCTGCCGAAACTGATCGGCGGTTACTTCGATACCGATCAGCGCGCGGCGGGGCTGGGCTTTACTTATAACGTCGGCGCGCTCGGCGGCGCGCTGGCACCGATCCTGGGAGCGCTGATCGCTCAACGTCTGGATCTGGGCACTGCGCTGGCATCGCTCTCTTTCAGCCTGACATTTGTCGTGATCCTGCTTATTGGGCTTGATATGCCGTCTCGCGTACAGCGTTGGCTACGTCCGGAAGCGTTACGTACCCACGATGCTATCGACGACAAACCGTTCAGCGGAGCCGTACCGCTTGGCAGTGGTAAAGGTGCCTTTGTAAAAACGAAAAGTTAATCCGCTTGCCCGGTTTTCAACCGGGCAATATCTGTAAGGGAGTAGTATGTCGTTACTTGAACAACTGGATAAAAATATTGCCGCTTCTGGCGGCCTGATTGTCTCCTGCCAGCCCGTTCCGGGCAGTCCGCTGGATAAGCCGGAGATTGTAGCGGCAATGGCGTTGGCAGCGGAACAGGCGGGCGCGGTTGCGGTGCGTATTGAAGGCATAGACAACCTGCGTATGACCCGCTCGCTCGTTTCGGTACCCATTATCGGCATTATCAAACGCGATCTGGACGACTCTCCAGTGCGCATTACCCCTTTTCTCGACGATGTAGATGCGCTGGCACAGGCCGGAGCAGCTATTATCGCCGTTGATGGAACCGCTCGGCAACGGCCGGTAGCCGTTGAGGCGTTGTTGGCGCGCATTCATCACCACCATCTACTGGCGATGGCCGACTGCTCATCCGTGGACGATGGTCTCGCCTGTCAACGGTTGGGCGCGGACATTATCGGCACGACAATGTCCGGCTACACCACCCCCGATACGCCGGAGGAACCCGATCTGCCCTTAGTCAAAGCGTTGCATGACGCCGGATGCCGGGTAATAGCCGAAGGGCGCTATAACTCGCCAGCACTGGCAGCGGAGGCGATCCGCTATGGCGCATGGGCGGTGACGGTGGGGTCCGCCATTACCCGTCTGGAACATATCTGTGGATGGTATAACGACGCATTAAAAAAGGCGGCGTCATGACTACGTTAGCAATTGATATTGGCGGGACTAAACTTGCCGCCGCGCTCATCGACAAAAACTTGCGCATTAGCCAGCGTCGCGAGCTACCGACCCCCGCGAGCAAAACGCCGGATGCGTTACGTGAAGCATTAAAGGCGCTGGTTGAACCACTACGGGCAGAGGCGCGTCAGGTAGCGATAGCTTCTACCGGGATCATTCAGGAAGGGATGCTGCTGGCGCTAAACCCCCATAATCTGGGCGGCTTGCTACACTTTCCTTTAGTACAAACACTGGAAACGATCGCAGGCCTGCCGACGCTGGCGGTGAACGACGCGCAGGCGGCGGCCTGGGCGGAGTATCACGCGCTCCCTGATGATATCCGCGATATGGTATTTATCACCGTTTCAACCGGCGTTGGTGGCGGCGTTGTCTGCGACGGCAAACTCCTTACCGGAAAAGGAGGTCTGGCCGGGCATCTGGGACACACCCTGGCGGACCCACACGGGCCCGTATGCGGCTGTGGACGCGTTGGCTGCGTAGAGGCTATCGCCTCCGGACGAGGGATGGCCGCGGCGGCGCGGGACGATCTGGCGGGATGCGACGCCAAAACCCTATTTATTCGCGCTGGCGAAGGTTATCAGCAGGCGCGACATCTGGTAAGCCAATCCGCGCAGGTAATAGCGCGAATGATCGCCGATGTGAAAGCGATTACCGACTGCCAGTGTGTGGTCATTGGCGGCAGCGTAGGGTTAGCTGAGGGATACCTGGAGCAGGTTCGCGCGTTTTTGATGCAAGAGCCTGCGCCTTATCACGTGGCGCTGAGCGCCGCTCGCTATCGGCATGACGCAGGATTATTAGGCGCTGCTTTGTTAGCTCAAGGAGACACATTATGATGATGGGGGAAGTACAGTCGTTGCCTTCTTGCGGGTTGCATCCGCGACTGCTGGATGCCTTGACTCTCGCGCTGGCGGCAAGGCCGCAGGAGAAAGCGCCGGGGCGCTATGAATTGCAGGGCGACAATGTCTTTATGAATGTAATGCAGTTAACGACGCAAATGCCGGCCGAGAAGAAAGCGGAATTGCATGAACAATACATTGATATTCAGCTACTACTAACCGGCGTCGAGCGTATTGCGTTTGGGATGTCCGGTGCCGCTCGCCAGTGCGAGGGGATGCACGTTGAAGAGGATTACCAGCTTTGTAGTCAAATTGCCGACGAGCAGACTATTACGCTGCAAGCGGGGATGTTTGCTGTGTTTATGCCAGGAGAACCGCATAAACCGGGATGTGCAGTGGGTGAGCCGGATGACATCAAGAAAGTGGTAGTGAAAGTACGCGCCAGTCTGCTGGCGGCCTGAATCTCTTGCCGGAGCAGTCTTCCGAACGCAGCCCCTTACGGGCTGCGTGGTGAATGTGCCGGAGAGCGCGGGTATGACGGGTTAACGCTTAAACGTCACGGCTTCCGGCTGGGTCAGGTGCAGCGTCGTCTGGCTCGGCACCGTCTCGGCAATCACTCGCCCGTGGCGAATCGAGTAACGCGCAGGCGTCTGGCGACGTACCGCATCGAATCCATTCTCAGCGGGTAAGATAACCAGATTCGCGGCATTGCCGACGCTCAGACCGTAGTCCTGCAGGTGCAAAGTTTTTGCGCTGTGGATAGTGATCAGATTTAACCCGTCGTTGATTTGCCCATACCCCATCAACTGGCAAACGTGTAACCCCATATGCAGCACCTGCAGCATATTGGCGGTGCCTAATGGATACCACGGGTCGAAGACGTCATCATGGCCAAAGCAGACGTTGATCCCCGCTTCCAGCATCTCTTTCACCCGCGTGACGCCACGACGTTTCGGGTAAGTGTCAAACCGTCCTTGCAGATGAATATTCACCAGCGGGTTGGCGACGAAGTTAATCCCCGACATTTTCAACAGGCGGAACAAGCGTGACGCATACGCGCCGTTGTACGAGTGCATAGCCGTGGTATGGCTGGCGGTCACGCGCGCCCCCATGCCATCACGATGCGCCAGCGCCGCGACCGTTTCGACAAAGCGAGACTGCTCGTCATCAATTTCGTCGCAGTGCACATCGATCAAGCGATCGTATTTCTGCGCCAGGGCGAAGGTTTTGTGCAGCGATTCAACGCCATATTCCCGCGTGAACTCAAAGTGCGGAATGGCGCCAATAACGTCAGCGCCCAAACGCACGGCTTCCTCTAACAGCGCTTCACCGTTAGGATAAGACAGAATACCTTCTTGCGGAAAGGCGACGATTTGTAGGTCTACCCACGGCGCAACCTCTTGCTTCACTTCCAGCATGGCTTTCAGCGCGGTGAGCGTAGGATCTGAAACGTCAACGTGAGTACGAACGTACTGGATGCCGTTAGCCATCTGCCATTTCAGGGTCTGCATCGCGCGCGCTTTCACATCTTCATGCGTGAGCATTGCTTTACGTTCTGCCCAGCGCTCAATCCCTTCAAACAGTGTGCCGGACTGGTTCCAGCTCGGTTCACCCGCCGTTTGCGTGGTATCCAGGTGGATATGTGGCTCAACAAACGGTGGAATAGCCAGACCGCCTTCGGCATCAAGCACTTCGCCCTGCGGTAACGATGCGGCTTCCTGAGGCTCAATCCGGCTAAAGCGCCCGTTTTCAATCGTAATCTGCCATAATCCTTCGTGTCCCTGCAGACGCGTCTGACGAATAGTGATGTTATTGTTCTGCATGGCTGACCTCTGGTGATTTAGCAAGGCTGCGGTTGAAAAGTGGATTCAGCAGGATATAGCTGAAGACGCCGCCGAGTACGGCGTTGACGGGCACAATACCAGGAACATAATGTCCGGCGGCGATGCCCAGCGCGACGGAAAGAATAGCAATCCAGTTAACGGGAATAAAGCGCACGGTGTTGAAGTCGGCATAGCGGCGGCGGTTCAACAGATAGTCGGCAATAATCACTCCGCCAATCGGTGGGATGGCCGATGACAGGAACGTCAGCCAGCCGACAAAATTATTGTAAAGCCACAGCGCGCACACGGTACCGATAATCCCGTTCACCACCGACAGCGTGCGGCTGGAAAGACCGGTAATATTGGCGAAGCCCAGACCCGATGCGTACAGCGCGTTATCGTTGGTGGTCCAGATATTCAGGCCAAGCACCACAATCGCGGGCAGCAGCAGCCCCTGCGCTATCATCACGTCAGAGATATCCGCCTGACCGACGGCGGCAGCGCCTGCCGCGCCAAAGATAAACATCAGCGAGTTGCCGAGGAAAAAAGCGACCATCGCAATCAGTACGGCGCTTTTGGCATGACGTCCGAAGCGGACGAAGTCGGCGGTCAATGTACCGGCGCTGACAAACGAGCCCACCACCAGCGCCAGCGCGCTGGAAAAATCCAGCGGCGTCTGCGGCACTATCGTTTTTAAATGCTCCAGCCCACCCACGCCGCTGACCGCCAGCCAGACGGAGTAGCTGCCCAGAATCACGATCGCGGGTACGGCAATGATAGACAAAATGGTCAACGCCGAGATGCCGAAAAAAATGGTCAGGGTCATCAGTAGACCCGAAACGGCAATCAGAATATTGGCATCAATGCCCGTCGCTTTACTGACCGGAATAGCGAACATCGCTACGCCAACGCCAAACCAGCCCACTTGAGTACCGCCTAACAGCAAGGAGGGAAGCCATGAGCCTTTAACGCCAAAGGAGTAACGTGCAAGGAGGTGGGTGGAGAGTCCGGTTTTTGCGCCGATGTAACCAAGAAATGCAGTGTAGATACCGAGGAGGAGATTACCGAAGAGAACTGCGAGGAAGAAATCGTGATAGGTAAGACCGGTGCCGAGTGTCCCTCCGGTCCACATACTGGCGGAAAAAAACGTTAAACCCAACATGACAAACGTCAGTGGAATCACGCCCTTCCGCGCCGCCAGAGGGACGGGGCCCTGGCTATAATTGTTGTCCTGCGACACAACGCCTCCATGAATTTTGCCCAAAAAATCCGCCGCATAATATACAGTTCTCAGAATAAAGCAAACGTTTTCGTGTGATATTTTTTTTGATAATCATTCATGGCATTAATGGTTCGTTAGTTTTTCTCCGTTGTCAGTGAACCACCGCGTGTGAGTTGAGTTTCCAGCATGGTTTGCGAACGAATAAGTTCGTCTGTGAGTAATTTTTCGTCGGGCAACTGCACTTTGTACTCGCTCGCCATGATGGTGTTTGGCAGGCCAGTCAGCGCGTAATGCGCTTCCCCCGCGCCTTTCCCTGCGCACAAAACCAGGCCGACTGGCGGGTTTTCTCCGGGCATTGTCCAGTGCTCTTTGGCATAGTTCAGGTACATATTCATCTGCCCGGCATCCGCATAACCGAATTTGCCTACCTTCAGGTCAACGAGCAACAGGCAGCGCAAGCGACGATGGAAGAACAGCAGATCGACGCGGAACCAGCTATCGTCTATGCGTAGTCGGCGTTGGCGGCCAACAAAAGCAAAATCGTCACCAAGCTCCAGCATAAAGTCCATCAGGTGGCTGAGCAGCGCGTCTTCGAGATCTGATTCGGAATACTCGTCCTTCAGGTTAAGAAATTCCAGAATGAACGGGTCGCGTATGGCTTGCTCCGGCAAAACGTTTGGCTCGGCGGGTGCAGGCTGCTGCAACATGGCGGATTTGTCGTGGGACAGTAGCGTTCGTTCGTAAAATTGAGTGGCGATTTGCCGATCGAGTTGCCGTACGGACCAGTCGTTACGTAGCGTCTCTTTCTCGTAAAAAGTGCGGGCATCGGGATTTTTTACCGACAAGAGGCGGACATACGCCGACCAGGGGAGTGGGAATGTTTTGGCGAGCGGTATGAGATTTGAAGATTCCGCAGACAGTGTCTGCGGAATTTCAATATGTTGAAAACAAAGATAAAATGTACGAATTTGCCATAGGTTTCTGGTGGAAAAACCGCGCTTATAGCGCTGACTTAAATCTACCGATAATCGTTCGATAAGCTGGGTGCCATAGGCCGCTCGCGCTTCTCCTCCCTGTTCAAATTCGACAATGCGTCGGCCAATTTCCCAGTAGGTGGCAGTCATAATGGCATTGATGCTGCGCACGGTCTCGGTACGTGCCGTATCGACCAGACGAATAATACCGTCATGAATTTGCTGATATTCATCAGACTGTGGCGCTAAAGTTGGATTCGTCATGTCATCCCTTACGTGATAGTTTCATTGTGAAATTAGAACGCTATCAATACGCTTCAGGCGTAAACGAATCAATCCATGAACGGATTTTACATGGCATTACATCTCGATTTACGAGCGGGTTTCCAGAATCGGCAGGAGAGATATTGAGGAGAGGAATATCGGCTCCCCAGCCATCAGCACAAGGCATCAACCGGGGAGCCGGAAGGGTTATACTTCGAGGTAGTTCATAATCCCGTCAGCCGCCTTACGGCCTTCGGCAATCGCCGTCACCACCAGATCGGAACCGCGCACGATGTCGCCACCGGCGAAGATTTTCGGGTTGCTGGTCTGGAAAGCATTATCGCTGCGTTCCGGCGCGATAATTCGTCCCTGCGAGTCCAGTTCCACGCTGTGTTTCGCCAGCCATTCCATGCTGTGTGGACGAAAACCAAACGCCATCACCACCGCATCAGCCGGAACCACATGCTCGGAACCGGCGACGATCTCCGCCCGCCGACGGCCTTTGGCATCCGGTTCGCCCATTTCAGTGCGCACCATTTTTACGCCGCTCACTTTGCCGTTGGCATTGACTTCAATGCCCAGCGGTTGGACGTTAAACTGAAATTCAACACCTTCCTCGCGCGCGTTTTTCACTTCACGTCTGGAGCCCGGCATGTTCTCTTCATCACGACGATAAGCACAGGTTACGTGCGTTGCGCCCTGGCGTATGGAAGTGCGTACGCAGTCCATTGCGGTATCGCCGCCGCCCAGCACCACCACGCGTTTGCCTTCCATGCTGACATATGGTTCGTCGCTGGTTTCGCCAAACCCCATGATCTGCTTCGTATTGGCGATAAGGAACGGTAGAGCGTCGAATACACCGTCCGCATTTTCATTTTCCAGCCCGCCGCGCATCGACTGATAGGTGCCGACGCCAAGGAATACCGCATCGTAATCTTTCAGCAGATCTTCAAGCTGTACATCACGACCCACTTCGGTATTAAGTTTGAACTCAATACCCATACCAGTGAAGATCTCGCGACGACGGGTCATCACCTCTTTTTCCAGTTTGAAAGCTGGAATACCGAAGGTCAGCAGGCCGCCGATTTCCGGATGGCGATCAAAGACCACCGCCTTCACGCCGTTGCGGGTCAGCACGTCGGCGCACGCCAGCCCTGCCGGACCTGCGCCGATTATCGCTACCCGTTTGTCCGTCTGGCGTACGCCAGTCATATCCGGGCGCCAGCCCATCTCAAACGCTTTATCGTTGATATAGCGCTCAATGTTACCGATGGTCACTGCGCCGAACTCATCGTGCAGCGTACAGGAGCCTTCGCACAGGCGGTCCTGCGGGCAGACGCGGCCACACACTTCCGGCAGGGTGTTGGTCTGGTGCGATAGCTCAGCCGCCTCAAAAATACGCCCTTCGTTAGCCAGTTTCAGCCAGTTCGGGATGTAGTTATGTACCGGACATTTCCACTCGCAGTAGGGGTTACCGCAGGACAAACAGCGATCCGCCTGGGCTTTCGCCTGACCTTCAGAAAACGGTTCGTAGATTTCAACAAACTCGATCTTACGGATCTTCAGCGGTTTCTTCGGCGGATCAACGCGCTGCAGGTCGATAAATTGATAAACATTCTGGCTCATTTCAATTCCTTACTGCGCCTGCACGCGCAATTCTGCCGCACTACGACTACGGTGGCCCAACAGGGCTTTGACATCGCTGGACTTGGGCTTAACTAACGCGAATTGGGTTGAGAAGCCTGACCACCTGGACAGGATCTCTTCGCCGCGTTGCGAACCAGTATGTTGCACATGTTCGGTGATCAGGCCGCGCAGATGCTCTTCGTGGATAGCCAGCGAATCAACGTCCAGTACTTCTACCAGTTCCGGGTTCACGCGTTTACGGAATTCGCCATCTTCGTCCAGCACATAGGCGAAGCCGCCGGTCATCCCCGCGCCGAAGTTAACGCCGGTTTTACCCAGCACGCAGACGATGCCGCCGGTCATGTATTCACAGCCGTTGTCGCCGATGCCCTCTACTACGGTAATCGCCCCGGAGTTACGCACGCCGAAACGTTCGCCCGCGCGGCCCGCCGCGTACAGACGGCCACCGGTCGCTCCATACAGGCAGGTGTTGCCGATGATGCTGGCTTTATGGCTGAGGAAGGCGGAACCTACCGGTGGTCTGATGGCGATCAAACCGCCTGCCATACCTTTACCGACATAGTCGTTGGCATCGCCAGTCAGATATAACTCTACGCCGCCCGCGTTCCACACGCCAAAGCTCTGGCCTGCGGTACCGCTGAAGTGTGCTTTAATCGGATCGGAAGCCAGCCCCTGATCGCCGTGGGTCTGTGCGATGTAGCCGGAAAGCGACGCGCCGACGGAACGATCGGTGTTGCGGATGTCGAACCAGAAGGTTTTGCTCTGGCGCGCATCGACAAACGGTTTCGCCTGCTGCAACAGTTGCGCATTCAGCACGCCGTTATCAAACGGCGGGTTATTCTCGGTGCAGTACAGCGCTTTACCCGGATGAGGTTCAGCGGTTTCCAGTAGACGAGACAGCGCCAGCTTCTGCTGTTTCGCCGTAAAGCCATCCAGCTCTTTCAGCAGGTCGGTGCGGCCAATCAAATCCACCAGGCGGGTCACGCCAAGCGAAGCCATCAGCTCGCGCACTTCGCGGGCGATAAATTCAAAGTAGTTGGTTACTTTGAACGGCAGGCCGTGATAGTGGTTCTTACGCAGTTTTTCATCCTGCGTCGCCACGCCGGTTGCGCAGTTGTTCAGATGGCAAATGCGCAGGTATTTACAGCCCAGCGCCACCATCGGGCCGGTGCCGAAGCCGAAACTTTCCGCACCGAGAATTGCCGCTTTAATGATATCGACGCCGGTTTTCAGACCGCCGTCCACCTGCAGACGAATCTTGTGACGCAGACCGTTGGCGACCAGCGCCTGCTGGGTTTCAACAAGTCCGAGTTCCCACGGACAGCCCGCATATTTCACCGAAGAGAGCGGGCTGGCGCCGGTACCGCCGTCGTAGCCAGCGATGGTGATCAGATCCGCATAGGCTTTCGCCACGCCGGTCGCGATGGTGCCGACGCCCGGTTCGGACACCAGCTTCACGGAGATCATCGCCTTCGGGTTGACCTGCTTGAGATCGAAAATGAGCTGCGCTAAGTCCTCGATAGAGTAGATATCGTGGTGCGGCGGCGGGGAGATCAGCGTCACGCCCGGCACTGAATAGCGCAGTTTGGCGATGTACGGAGTGACTTTATCCCCCGGCAACTGACCGCCTTCGCCCGGTTTCGCGCCCTGCGCGACTTTAATCTGAATCACATCGGCATTGACCAGGTAGGCCGGCGTCACGCCAAAGCGACCGGAGGCCACCTGTTTGATACGCGACACTTTATTGGTGCCGTAGCGCGCCGGGTCTTCGCCGCCTTCGCCGGAGTTGGAGTTGCCGCCGAGGCTGTTCATCGCTTCCGCCAGCGCTTCGTGCGCTTCCGGACTTAATGCGCCGATAGACATGGCTGCGGTATCAAAGCGTTTAAACAGCTCACTGGCGGGCTCAACCTCGTCGATAGTCACCGCCTCGCCGTCTGGATGTATCGCCAGCAGATCGCGCAGCGTTGCCGCCGGACGCTCATTGACCAGTTTGGCGTATTCCTGATAATCGCTGTACTCGCCGCTCTGTACCGCCTGTTGCAGGGTACGCACGACATCCGGGTTATAGGCGTGATATTCGCCGCCGTGGACGTACTTCAGCAGGCCGCCAGGGCTAATGGGTTTGCGCGCCAGCCAGGCGCGTTTGGAGAGATTCAGCAGATCCTGCTGGAAGTCATCAAAGCTCGCGCCGCCGATACGGCTGACCACGCCCTGGAAGCACAGGTTTACCACATCATCGTGCAGTCCGACCGCTTCAAACAGTTTGGAGCAGCGGTAAGAGGCAATGGTCGAAATGCCCATTTTGGACATAATCTTGTACAGCCCCTTGTTGATGCCGTTACGGTAGTTCTGCATCACGGTACGGTAGTTTTTAGCGATGGCCTGGGTATCAATCAGGCGCCCCAGCGTTTCGTAGGCCAGGTACGGATAGATGGCCGTTGCGCCAAAGCCGAGCAGTACCGCAAAGTGATGCGGATCGCGGGCGCTTCCGGTTTCTACGATGATGTTGGCGTCGCAGCGCAGGCTTTGTTCTACCAGACGCGTTTGCACCGCGCCCACCGCCATCGGCGCGGGGACCGGCAAGCGATTCTTACCGATATTGCGATCCGAGAGGACCAGCAGCACGGTGCCGTTACGCACCATCTGTTCCGCTTTATCGCACAGCGCCTTAACCGTCGCGTCCAGTGTGGTTTCGGTGACATCAAAGGTAATATCAAGCCAGTCGGCGCGGTAGTGATGCTCGCTCATGGTGGTGAGCTGTTTGAAATCGGAGTACAGCAGAATTGGCGATTTAAAACTCAGGCGATGGGCCTGACCTTCCGCTTCGCAGAAGACGTTCATTTCGCGACCGATGCTGGTGGCGAGCGACATGACGTGCGCTTCACGTAGCGGGTCGATAGGCGGGTTAGTGACCTGCGCGAACTGCTGGCGGAAGTAGTCGTAAATAATACGCGGCTGGCTGGAGAGCACGGCAAAGGGGGTATCGTCGCCCATTGAACCGACGGCTTCCTGGCCGTTTTCGCCCAACACGCGGATAACCGAGTCCAGCTCTTCGGCGCTGTAGTTAAACTGTTTTTGATAGCTGGCGAGCAGGTCATCGTCCAGTTCGCGGCTACCGACTTCTTCATCAGGCAGCTCTTCAAACGGCACCAGACGGCGGACATTCTTTTCCATCCACGCTTTATACGGATGGCGGCTTTTCAGATCGTCATCGGTTTCCGCGGAATGCAGAATACGTCCGCCGCGGGTGTCGATCACCATCAGCTCGCCTGGGCCGACGCGGCCTTTCTCGACCACTTCATCCGGCTGATAGTCCCAGATACCGACTTCGGAGGCGCAGGTGATCAGCTTATCTTTGGTAATGACATAGCGTGCCGGGCGCAGGCCGTTACGGTCAAGGTTACAGGCGGCGAAGCGCCCGTCGGACATCACGATGCCTGCCGGACCGTCCCACGGCTCCATATGCATGGAGTTAAAGTCAAAGAAGGCGCGCAGATCCTGGTCCATATCGGGGTTGTTCTGCCAGGCGGGCGGCACCAACAGGCGCATGGCGCGGATAATGTCCATCCCGCCTGCCAGCAGCAGTTCCAGCATGTTGTCCAGCGAGCTGGAATCCGAACCGGTTTCGTTAACAAACGGCGCAGCGGACTGTAAATCCGGGATCAGCGGCGTCTGGAATTTATAGGTACGGGCGCGCGCCCACTGGCGGTTGCCGGTGATGGTGTTAATCTCGCCGTTATGCGCCAGGTAGCGGAACGGCTGCGCCAGCGGCCAACGCGGCACGGTGTTAGTGGAAAAGCGCTGGTGGAACAGACAGATGGCCGATTCCAGACGCAGATCCGCAAGATCCAGGTAGAAGCGCGGCAGATCCGCCGGCATACACAGACCTTTATAAATGTTGACCAGGTTCGACAGGCTGCATACGTAGAAATCTTTGTCGTTCTGCAGGCGTTTTTCAATGCGTCGGCGGGCGATAAACAGACGGCGCTCCATATCGCGCGGACGCCAGCCCGCCGGAGCGTTGACAAAAATCTGCTCAATACGCGGCAGGGAGGAGAGGGCGATTTCACCGAGCACGCCTTCATTGGTTGGCACATCGCGCCAGCCGACAATCGACAGGGTTTCCTGTTGTAATTCTTCTTCGATAATATGGCGTGACGCGGCGGCCAGTTCAGGATCTTTATTCAAAAAGATCATCCCGACGGCGTAGTTTTTGGCTAAGCGCCAGCCGCGCTCTTCGGCCACGATGCGAAAGAAACGGTCAGGTTTTTGTAACAGCAAGCCGCAACCGTCGCCGGTTTTACCGTCGGCAAGGATCGCGCCACGGTGCTGCATCCGGGCCAGCGCGTGTATGGCAGTACGCACTACCTTGTGGCTAGGTTCGCCTTCTATGTGGGCGATCAGGCCGAAACCACAGTTATCCTTCTCAAGGGATTTATCGTACAACATATCAGTGAACCTCCCCAGGCTCTACGGGACGCTCTCCCAACCGACGGCGCGCGGGCACAGCAAGAGCATGGCGACGGGGCTGGCGCATCATACGCTTACCTCGCATTCGCCCTCTTTGTGTCCTTTGCGCATTGGTAAATACGGTTAAGAGGGAATCTCAATTACTGCATAAATATGATGAGCAGACGGCTCATCCAGAAAGCTTCCAGCGGATCCCCAACTTATCGGGAATCCACACCCAGGTCAAATGGCAAACTGATTTATGCAAAAGTGTGCTGTAGCACAGATAACTTTTTGAATCTATTGAAATTAAAAGGTTTTTTATAGAGGGGCTGCTAATACGGAGCGGCAGAAAGCCTGTGATCTGTCTCACTATAAGAGCCGCTCGCCAGACGTTATCTGACCTTGCTTTTTCAAAAATCTTGGCATTTTATGCTGTTTTAAGCGTGAGCAGTATTGAATGCTACTGTTTTTATCGATGACCCAGCAAACGCTGAAAAAAGAGGGGAATATCAGGAAAAATCATCAGCGGGATTATGAATGAAATGTCGTTTATTTTGCTTTATTATGCAATGGATAAAAGCCTTCCGGGACGATTGATCCAGGTCATCGCCAAAGGAGACTAAAAATGGCAGGCTTTGGCCTCTTTTTAAGAGGCGGTCTATCAGATTATGCAGTTACAGAAATTAGTCAATATGTTTGGTGGGGATCTTTTACGTCGGTATGGGCAAAAGGTTCATAAGCTGACGCTTCATGGCGGTTTTAGCTGCCCTAACCGCGACGGCACCATCGGGCGTGGCGGTTGCACCTTCTGTAATGTCGCCTCTTTTGCCGATGAGGCGCAGCAGCATCATTCGATTGCCGAGCAGCTTGCGCATCAGGCGCATCTGGTGAACCGCGCTAAACGCTATCTGGCCTATTTCCAGGCCTACACCAGCACCTTTGCAGAAGTGCAGGTGCTGCGTTCCATGTATCAACAGGCGGTCAGCCAGGCCAGTATCGTCGGGTTATGCGTCGGTACGCGTCCGGATTGTGTCCCGCAGGCAGTAGTAGATTTACTGTGTGAATATAAAGATCAAGGCTACGAGGTGTGGCTGGAACTGGGATTGCAAACCGCGCACGATAAAACCCTGCGCCGAATTAACCGCGGGCATGACTTCGCCTGCTATCAGCGTACCACCCGGATTGCCCGGGAGCGCGGGCTGAAAGTGTGCGCGCATCTGATTGTGGGGCTGCCGGGCGAAGGGCAGGCAGAATGCCTGCAAACCATGGAGCGTGTGGTGGAGACGGGCGTTGACGGTATTAAACTGCATCCGCTGCATATTGTGAAAGGCAGTACGATGGCCAAAGCCTGGGAAGCGGGGCGGCTGAACGGCATCGAACTGGACGACTACACGCTAACGGCAGGTGAGATGATTCGTCATACGCCGCCGGAGGTAATTTATCACCGAATTTCAGCCAGCGCTCGCCGTCCGACGCTGCTTGCCCCGCTGTGGTGCGAGAATCGCTGGACGGGGATGGTTGAGCTGGACAAATACCTGAATGAGCATGGCGTGCAGGGCTCTGCGCTGGCCCGTCCCTGGATACCACCTGTAGCGTAGCGTGATGAGGGGCGCTACGCATATTTCGCACAATATTCAACGCGGTTCCCATAATTGGGTATTATGTGCGAAGTTGTGGTGAAGGAATCCTCTATGAAGCAAATTCGTATGCTGGCGCAATACTATGTCGACCTGATGATGAAATTGGGTCTGGTGCGCTTTTCCATGCTCCTGGCGTTGGCATTGGTGGTGCTGGCGATTGTCGTGCAGATGGCGGTGACCATGGTGCTGCATGGTCAGGTTGAAAGTATCGACGTTATTCGTTCCATCTTTTTTGGCCTGTTAATTACGCCCTGGGCGGTCTATTTCTTATCCGTTGTTGTTGAACAACTGGAAGAGTCAAGGCAGCGACTGTCGCGTCTGGTGCAAAAGCTGGAGGAGATGCGCGAGCGCGATCTCAAGCTTAACGTACAGTTGAAGGACAATATTGCCCAACTTAATCAGGAAATTGCCGATCGCGAAAAAGCGGAAGCGGAGCTGCAAGAGACATTTGAACAGCTAAAAGTAGAAATTAAAGAGCGTGAAGAGGCGCAAATCCAGCTAGAACAGCAATCCTCTTTTCTGCGCTCCTTTCTGGACGCCTCGCCGGATTTGGTTTTTTATCGTAATGAGGATAAAGAATTTTCCGGCTGTAACCGCGCAATGGAATTGCTAACCGGCAAGAGTGAAAAACAGCTGGTGCATTTGAAGCCGGAAGATGTGTACTCTCCCGAAGCGGCGGAGAAAGTCATTGAAACCGATGAAAAAGTATTCCGCCATAACGTCTCCCTGACCTACGAACAGTGGCTGGATTATCCGGACGGACGAAAGGCCTGCTTTGAAATTCGTAAAGTGCCTTATTACGACCGTGTCGGTAAACGTCATGGCCTGATGGGATTTGGTCGTGATATTACCGAACGTAAGCGTTATCAGGACGCGCTGGAACGCGCCAGCCGCGACAAGACCACGTTTATCTCTACCATCAGTCATGAGCTGCGCACCCCGCTTAACGGCATCGTCGGTTTAAGCCGCATCCTGCTGGATACCGATCTTACCGCCGAACAGGAAAAATACCTTAAGACAATCCATGTCTCCGCCGTGACGTTAGGCAATATTTTCAATGATATCATTGATATGGATAAGATGGAGCGGCGTAAGGTTCAGCTTGATAACCAACCGGTTGATTTCACCAGCTTTATGGCCGATCTGGAAAACCTTTCTGGTTTGCAGGCGCAGCAAAAAGGGCTACGTTTTGTGCTTGAGCCGACGCTGCCGCTGCCGCACAAAGTCATTACCGACGGAACGCGTCTGCGCCAGATTTTATGGAATTTGATCAGCAATGCGGTGAAATTTACTCAGCAGGGCCAGGTGACGGTGCGGGCGCGCTATGATGAAGGCGACATGCTGCACTTTGAAGTGGAAGATTCCGGGATCGGCATTCCGCAGGATGAGCAGGATAAAATTTTCGCCATGTATTATCAGGTGAAAGACAGTCATGGCGGTAAACCGGCGACGGGTACCGGTATCGGGCTGGCGGTCTCCCGTCGGCTGGCGAAAAATATGGGCGGCGATATTACCGTTTCCAGTCTGCCGGGCAAAGGATCGACCTTTACGCTAACGGTTCATGCGCCAGCGGTGGCGGAAGAGGTGGAGGACGCCTTTGATGAAGACGACATGCCGCTGCCGGCGCTGCATGTTCTGCTGGTCGAAGATATTGAACTGAACGTGATCGTAGCGCGTTCGGTACTGGAAAAACTGGGTAACAGCGTGGATGTCGCGATGACCGGCAAGGCGGCGCTGGAGATGTTCGCGCCAGGCGAATATGACCTGGTCTTACTGGATATTCAGCTACCGGATATGACGGGTCTGGATATTGCCAGAGAACTGACCCGTCGCCACACGCGGGAAGATTTACCGCCGCTGGTAGCGCTTACGGCTAACGTTCTGAAAGATAAAAAAGAGTATCTGGACGCTGGTATGGACGATGTGCTGAGTAAGCCGCTGTCGGTGCCGGCCTTAACCGCGATGATTAAAAAATTCTGGGATGCCACCGATAAAGAGGAGAGTACCGTGACGCCTGAAGAGAGCGATAAAGCGCAAGCGCTGCTGGATATCCCGATGCTGGAACAATACATCGAGTTGGTTGGGCCTAAATTGATCACCGACGGTCTCGCGGTGTTTGAAAAAATGATGCCTGGCTATTTAAGCGTGCTGGAGTCCAATCTGACGGCGCGTGACAAAAAAGGCGTTGTTGAGGAAGGGCATAAGATTAAAGGCGCCGCCGGTTCGGTAGGGCTGCGTCATCTGCAACAGCTTGGCCAGCAAATCCAGTCGCCGGATCTTCCCGCCTGGGAAGATAATGTCGCGGAATGGATTGAAGAGATGAAACAGGAGTGGCAGCACGATGTCGCGGTGCTGAAAGCCTGGGTGGCAAACGCGGAAAAAAAATGACCCCGGTTTGACCGGGGTGCGCGAATACTGCGCCAACACCAGGGAAATCGTGGCTGCGCCGTGCTTATTATGATGATGTCAAAGGCGCAGTCCTGTTTTCAGGCCGCACGCAGTTAAGATAGCAAATCCTAAATGATTTGTTACATGAATCATTTAAATGTGTGAAGCGTAGCATTTTAATCAAAATTATTAATGGGCTTGAGTCGGTTGCAGGAGGATGTTCACCATGAAAAAAATTGGCGTAGTGCTCAGCGGATGCGGCGTCTATGACGGCACCGAAATTCATGAGGCCGTTCTGACGCTGTTGGCCATTGCCCGCAGCGGCGCGCAGGCTGTCTGCTTCGCGCCGGATAAACCACAAGCGGATGTTATTAATCACCTGACCGGCGAAGCGATGGCGGAAACGCGTAACGTCCTGATTGAGGCGGCGCGTATTACGCGGGGCGATATTCGTCCCCTGTCCCAGGCGCAGCCAGAGGAACTGGATGCGCTCATTGTGCCCGGTGGTTTCGGCGCGGCGAAGAACCTGAGTAATTTCGCCAGCCAGGGGAGCGAATGCCGGGTGGATAGCGATGTCGTCGCGCTGGCGAAGGCCATGCACCAGTCCGGCAAGCCGCTGGGATTCATCTGTATCGCGCCCGCAATGTTGCCGAAAATCTTTGACTTCCCGCTACGTCTGACAATAGGGACGGATATTGATACCGCTGAAGTACTTGAAGAGATGGGCGCCGAACACGTACCTTGCCCGGTTGATGATATCGTTGTGGACGAGGATAACAAGGTCGTGACCACCCCTGCCTATATGCTGGCGCAGGATATCGCTCAGGCGGCAAGCGGCATTGATAAATTAGTGTCGCGCGTGCTGGTTCTGGCGGAATGAGCAAACGACGCATCGCGCCGTTAACGTTTTTGCGCCGTCTACTTTTACGTATCCTTGCTGCGCTCGCCGTCTTTTGGGGCGGCGGCATTGCGCTGTTTAGCGTGGTTCCGGTGCCTTTTTCGGCGGTGATGGCGGAACGGCAGATTAGCGCCTGGCTCGGCGGAGAGTTCGGTTATGTGGCGCATTCTGACTGGGTCAGTATGGCGGATATCTCGCCGTGGATGGGGGTGGCGGTAATTGCGGCGGAAGACCAGAAGTTCCCTGAGCACTGGGGCTTTGATGTTCCGGCGATTGAAAAAGCGCTGGCGCATAATGAGCGGAATGAGAGCCGTATTCGCGGCGCCTCTACGCTTTCGCAGCAAACGGCGAAAAATCTCTTTTTATGGGATGGACGCAGTTGGCTGCGCAAAGGTCTGGAGGCCGGGCTAACGCTGGGTATTGAAACTGTCTGGAGCAAAAAGCGCATTCTCACGGTTTATCTGAATATCGCGGAGTTTGGCGATGGTATTTTCGGCGTGGAGGCTGCGGCGCAACGGTATTTTCATAAACCTGCCAGTCGCTTGAGTATGTCTGAAGCCGCGTTGCTGGCGGCGGTATTGCCAAATCCGTTACGCTATAAGGCGAATGCGCCTTCCGGCTATGTGCGTAGCCGGCAGGCGTGGATTATGCGCCAGATGCGCCAACTGGGCGGGGAATCTTTTATGACGCGCAACCAGCTTAATTAATTTTGTCGAATGGCGGCGCGAACGCCTTATCTGGCCTGCGATCTGTGTCGTCCAGGCCTGATAAGCACAGGCCATTAAGCTTCGTGAGAAGTAAGCGCCAGCCGTTTCTTGTCTTTTGGCTGCGCGTCCCTCTCCAGGGCAACGGCCAGCGCAGGCTGGGCGATAAACCGCTGCCACACTCTCTCCAGTTTGCGTTCACAGCACCATGTTGACCAGGTCGCCAGCGGGATAAAGGTACTTTCCCCCAGATTGTCGCAAACCACCGGAACCACTTCTGACTCGCTGATACGCTGGCACAGGATATTTTGCGGCTTCAGCGACATCGTCACAATATGGTTATCCAGCAGGTAACGTTTCAGTTTTTTCAGTAGCCGCCGCAGGACAGCGACATCCTCTTCATAACGACATTGCGCGGCGAACTCGGTCAGGGTAATAGAGGGCGCGCCGTTGAAATCGGTAATCATGTCGTAGACATAGCCGGTGCCGCAATCGGTTTCTACCGTGCCGTAATAACGGGGGATAGCGCTCCAGTCCGTCAGGTAGCGGGACAGATGCGCATAGTAGCTCAGTTCACGCCGAATCTCTTTATCACCGCCGTGGTCACGGTTGTAAATAACTTTTATGCAACGCCGGGCATTATCCGGATGCGTATAGCATTTACGATGTCGACCAGCGCCCAGCGGAGTCTGTTCGGATAAAAGGATCATGGCAAGTCCTGGAAAAATTTATTCACATAAATTTAGTATGGACAAAGAACTTAAACAAAACCTAAACGAAATTTTTTAAGGTTTTCTTAATGTTTTTATGCATAGGTAAAGCGCACGAAATGTACAAATCTTACGAAAGGGTGGGGCTGCGGGACAAGTGGCAGGCAGGCGTAACACGCCCGGTTTTGGGGTGACTGTCATCAAATACCGGGACGGCGTTGGGGGAAAATAGGGTATAGAGGGGGAGGTTTAGTCTTCGTCAAAGCCGGAATTGAACAGCGCGATAACCGCCGCCAGCGCTTCAACTTCTTGCGGGCCGGTGGCTTCAATTTCGATCTGACGCCCTTTGGCGGAGTCGAGCATTAACAGAGCGATGACGCTATTTGCTTCCGCTTCGGTGCCTTCGTCATTGCGTAATAGTACCTCGGCGTCAAAACCCTGCATCAGTTCGAAAAGCTTCATGGCAGGCCGGGCATGCATGCCCAGCTTATTGGTGACTTCAACAGTTTGCTTTACGGTCATGTTTTGCGTTTTTCCAGCGTGCGATGGCGAGACTGGACATTTTTACCGCGCGAGCGGAAGTAGTCTGCCAGCTGTTCTGCAATATACACCGAACGGTGTTTCCCGCCGGTACAACCGATAGCGACGGTAAGGTAGCTGCGGTTGTTGGTCTCCAGCATCGGTAACCATAGCTCAAGATAGCTGCGAGTCTGATAGATAAAATTGTGAACTTCTGTGTGTCGGTCAAGAAACGCGGCTACCGGCTTATCAAGCCCGGTCATGGGGCGAAGTTTTGGGTCCCAGTGCGGGTTGGGCAGAAAGCGGACATCAAACACATAGTCCGCATCAATCGGGATGCCATGTTTAAAGCCGAAGGACTCAAATACCATCGTCAGTTCGCGCTCGCGTTTGCCCAACAGCCGGGTACGCAGCATCTCCGCCAGCTCATGGACGGACATTTCTGAAGTGTCGACGATCAGATCCGCACGTGAGCGTAACGGCTCCAGCAAGTCACTCTCTTTATCGATCGCACTCTCTAAAGAAAGATTTTTGCTGGAAAGCGGATGCAAACGGCGCGTGTCGCTGTAGCGGCGAATCAAGGTATTGCGGTCGGCATCAAGAAACAGCAATTGCGGCGAGAAAGCGCCAGGCAGATTATTCATCGCCTGTTCAAAAATCTCAGGTGATTCAGGCATATTGCGCACATCAATGCTGACGGCGGCGGAAATCTGGCGATCGGCCAGCGTTCGCGCCAGATCGGGCAACAGCACGACGGGGAGGTTATCCACGCAGTAAAATCCCATATCTTCCAGCGCGCGCAGAGCGACAGATTTACCTGATCCGGAACGCCCGCTGACGATCATCAGTACCATGTACCGTTTCTCCTCACAACGACAGAAATAAATGCCATTGAGTTGTTATGCCTCATTCTGCTCACCTTCGGTGTCAGTAATGATTTGATACAGCTCTTCATCATTCAGCGCCGCGCGCAGGCGGCGGCAGATCGTTTTATCCGCCAGACGTTTCGCCACCAGCGACAGCGTGTGCAGATGCGTTTTAGTTTGATCGGCGGGCACCAGCAGGGCGAAGAGGAGATCGACCGGCTGGTTATCGATGGCGTCGAACGCGATTGGCGTTTCGAGCTGAACGAACACGCCGACGGCGCGTAAGGTATCTTCTTCCAGTTTCCCGTGCGGGATGGCGATACCATTACCAATACCGGTACTGCCCATTTTTTCGCGTGTCAGAATGGCTTCAAACACGACCTGAGGAGGTAAACTGAGCTGTTTTGCCGCCAGTTCGCTGATGATTTCCAGCGCGCGTTTCTTACTCTGACAATGAACGCCGCTACGCGTACACTCCTGGTTAAGTACACTGCTCAGTTGTAGAGTCGTATCGTTATTTATCATAATTTCACCTAAGAACCTGTCCTGTCAGGTTGATGGCCAGGTTCGGAGCGCTAACTGTACAAATGGCCCGTTGTGTCACACAACAGGCCGTCCTGCACTGGCTAACTGCCCGGACAATTAGTGTTGTTTCAGTTTATCTTTATGCCTGGTTAACTGCCTTGCCAGTTTATCAATCAAGCCGTCAATGGCGGCATACATATCCTGGCCTTCCGCGCTGGCGTGAATTTCGCCGCCGTTAACGTGTAGCGTCGCATCCGAGATGTGCGTGACCTTCTCCACTTTCAACACCACGTATACCTGATTAATCCGCTCAAAATACTGTTCAAGTTTGGCGAATTTCGTCGTCACAAATTCACGCAGGGCTTCAGTAATTTCGACGTTATGTCCGGTGATATTGAGCTGCATAGTGTCTTCCTTATCGGTTGGGTCAAACCAGCTGTTTGCGTTGGTTTGACGGCGGAATGGATAAAGACTCTCGGTACTTCGCAACAGTGCGGCGCGCCACCATGATACCCTGTTCTGACAGCAGAGAGGTTAACTTGCTGTCGCTCAGCGGTTTCGCGGGGTTTTCCGCCGCAATTAACTTCTTCACCAGCGCGCGAATCGCGGTGGAAGAGGCTTCGCCTCCGCCTTCGGTATTGACGTGGCTGGAAAAGAAATATTTGAGTTCAAAAATACCGCGCGGGCTGTGCAAATACTTCTGCGTGGTCACGCGGGATATAGTGGATTCGTGCATCTCGACGGCCTGGGCGATATCCGCCAGTACCATCGGTTTCATATATTCTTCGCCCTGTTCAAAAAAGGCTTGCTGTTGCTCGACGATGCAGCGACTGACGCGCAGCAGCGTGTCGTTGCGGCTTTCAAGGCTTTTTATCAGCCACTTCGCATCCTGTAAATTACTGCGGATGAACTGGCTGTCGGCATCGTTGCGCGCGCTGTTACACATGGCGGCATAGTGCTGGTTAATCTGTAAACGGGGAATACTGTCGCTATTAAGCTCCACCGTCCAGCGACCGTTATGCTTGCGTACCAGCACATCCGGGATAACGTACTCCGGCTCGCCGGTCTGGATCGATTGACCGGGTCTGGGATCGAGCGACTGAATCAGGTTTACCGCCTCTTTCAGCACCTCTTCTTTCAGTCGGGTAACGCGCATCAACGTGCGGAAATCGTGGTTGGCCAGCAGATCAAGGTGATCGCAGATAATAAGCCGCGCCTCTTCCAGCCACGGCGTGGATTTGTCGAATTGTGAAAGCTGGATCAGCAGACAGTCGCGAAGATCTTTTGCCGCGACGCCTACCGGATCAAAACGCTGAATGCGCTTCAGAACGGCTTCAACCTCATCGAGATCCACCTCTACATCGCCCATGCTTTCGCGAATTTCGTCCAGGGATACGGTGAGATAACCGGTATCATCTACCGCATCGACAATGGATGTCGCAATAGCGCGATCGGTATCCGAGAAGGGCGTTAGCTCAACCTGCCACATCAGATAATCCTGCAACGACTGCGTCGTTTCGCCCTGATAGACGGGCAGCTCATCATCGATATAATCGCCGCTGGGGCCGGACGGCGTCCCGGCGGTGTAAATTTCATCCCAACTGGCGTCAAGCGGCAGCTCTTCCGGCATCTCTTTTTGTTCGAGCGCGTCGGCGGTATCGAGAGGATCGTTATCCTGAGGTTGCTGAGTGTCGATTTCGTCATGAAGATCGGTTTGCTCAAGCAGCGGGTTATTTTCCAGCGCTTGCTGGAGTTCCTGCTGAAGTTCCAGCGTAGACAACTGCAACAGACGGATGGCCTGTTGTAGCTGAGGCGTCATCGCCAGTTGTTGGCTAAGCCTGAGTTGCAAACCTTGCTTCATATTCAGAGTCGTTTTCTCCCGCTAGAGCAGCATAGCCCTCTACCCTATCAGAGTCTGAAGTCTTCCCCAAGATATACACGCTTAACGTGTTCGTCTTGCAGGATTTCTGTCGGCGTACCGTGAGCAATAAGGTGGCCCTGGCTCACGATATAGGCGCGTTCACAGACTGCCAGCGTCTCACGGACGTTATGGTCGGTGATCAGCACGCCGAGCCCGCTATCGCGCAGATGCTCGATAATGCGTTTGATGTCGATAACGGAAATCGGGTCAACGCCGGCAAAGGGTTCATCCAGCAGGATAAATTTGGGATTAGCGGCCAACGCGCGGGCTATTTCTACACGACGGCGTTCACCACCGGACAGCGCCTGTCCCATGCTGTCGCGCAGATGCTCGATATGAAACTCTTCCATCAGCTCGTTGGCGCGGTCTTCTCGCTGTTCTGCGGTCAAATCGTCACGAATTTGCAGTACCGCCATCAGGTTATCAAATACGCTGAGACGGCGGAAAATAGAGGCTTCCTGCGGCAAATAGCCGATACCGCGGCGCGCGCGCGCGTGCAGCGGCAGCAGACTGATATCTTCATCATCGATGATGATATTGCCCGCGTCACGCGGCACGATACCGACGACCATATAAAAGGTGGTGGTTTTACCCGCGCCGTTTGGACCGAGCAGCCCGACAATCTCCCCGGAGTTAACGGTCAGACTGACATCTTCCACTACGCGACGGCCTTTATAGGCCTTCGCCAGATTCTTTGCAGTTAATGTTGCCATAACGAATTAGTTACTCTTCTTTTGCGCCGGAGTCTGGCCTTTGTTTTTGTCTTGCAACTGCGATGGCACCAGAACGGTGGTGACGCGTTTGCCTTTCTCGCTGAAGGCCTGCATTTTCTGCTCTTTCACCAGGTAGGTGATTTTGTCGCCGGTAATGTTGCTGTCAAGCTGCTCCAGATAAGCGTTGCCGGTCAGCACCACAAAATCTTTCGCCAGCTCGTAGTGCATATGGGAAGCGTGGCCTTTCACCGGCTTACCGTTGTCCTGCATCTGGTAGAAGGTGGCCGGATTGCCGTAACCGTCGATCACCTCTTTCCCCTGTTCGCCGCCAGGGCGGGTAACCACGACTTTATCGGCGTTGATCTTAATCGTGCCCTGGGTCATCACCACGTTGCCCGTAAAGGTCACGACGTTGCCTTGCATATCCAGCGACTGTTGATCCGAGTCAATATGAATAGGCTGTTCGGTATCGCCCGTGACGGCGAAGGCCGGAATGCTGGCGGCCAGCAGCGAGCCGGCAAGCATAAGATTAAGGCTGAGTTTGTTTGTTTTGAATTTCATAAGAGGTTCTAACCTTTTCAATCAGCTCGGCGTTCTTGCTGCGTAAGTTACCGCGCATTTTCAGTCCGCTGGAGTTAAATGTTGTGCCGTATAACGTCACCAGATCGTTCGAGGTAACATCCTGCGTCACCAGATTAATCTGCGCGTTATCGGTGGTAATTCTGCGTAATTGAGCGTCAGGCACCAGGGCGTTGACTTCAACATGGCCATACAGATAGAGCATCCGATCGTTAGTCAATTTGGCTTTATCGGCCTTGATCGACCATGTCGGCACTTTATCCTTATCAAAGGTGGTTAATACCGGTTGC
This sequence comes from Salmonella sp. SJTUF14076, assembly GCF_015534835.1. Taxonomy (NCBI): domain Bacteria; kingdom Pseudomonadati; phylum Pseudomonadota; class Gammaproteobacteria; order Enterobacterales; family Enterobacteriaceae; genus Salmonella; species Salmonella sp. SJTUF14076. The sequence goes on from NZ_CP064674.1 coordinate 548,656, forward strand.
GTAAACCATGAGACCGCCTGATCGGAAAAATATTCAACGTGCTGCGCAATCAGACGATAGCTCAACGCGCCTTCCGGACTGTACACGACGGTATCCGTATGCTCGCTTTTATACGTGGGATCGTTGCTGTTGACCATCACGGCAGCAGGATCGTCTTTATCCGCCAGATTGATACCAATCAGTACCAGAATGGCCAGCGACAGTAGAATGATAACCCAACGTCTGGTTTTACTCATATCGATTGCCCTTTGGCCTCATCCAGCTTGCCCTGCGCCAGCAGCAACAAGTCGCACACCTCACGTACCGCGCCGCGCCCGCCGGCAATGTGCGTCACATAGTCAGCGCGGGGGATCAGCAGCGGATGCGCATCCGCAACGGCAACGCTTAACCCCACTTTTTCCATCACTGGCCAGTCAATCAGATCATCGCCGACATAGGCAACATTTTCCGGCGCAATGGCCAGTTTTTCCAGCAGATCGCTAAAGGCGATCAACTTATTCGACTGTCCCTGATAAAGATGGACAATCCCCAGCGTGGCGCAGCGATCTTCTACAAGTTTAGCCTTTCGTCCGGTAATAATGGCAACCTCGATATTGGAGGTCAAAGCACAGCGAATACCATAGCCGTCACGAACGTTGAAAGCCTTCAGCTCTTCGCCGTTATTGCCCATATAAATCAGGCCGTCAGACAATACGCCATCCACGTCCAGGATGAGCAGGCGGATATTCTCCGCTTTGGTCATGACATGGGTGCTGACGGGGCCATAACAGGTCGCAAGCGACGCACCTGCTTTACTCATCGTTAATTATCCTTGAGTTTCTACACGACGCCTGCACGCAGGAGATCATGCATATGTAACACACCGAGTAACTGGTCGCCATCAGCAACCAGTACGGAGGTGATATGGCGGGACTGCATTAAATTCAGCGCATCGACAGCGAGAATACCGGGACGCACGCGAATGCCCCCTGGCGTCATCACCTCGGCGATCCCCAACTGGCGCATATCGCCGCCCATATCGAATACGCGACGTAAATCGCCGTCGGTGAAGATACCGTCGATCTTCATGGATTCATCGCAAATGACGGTCATACCGAGATTTTTACGCGTAATTTCTAACAGCGCATCACGCAGGGTGGCATGTTTATTAACATGCGGGATCTCATCGCCAGTATGCATAATATCGCTTACGCGCAGCAGTAGCTTACGTCCCAGCGCGCCGCCAGGATGCGACAGAGCGAAATCCTCGGCGGTAAAGCCGCGCGCTTTTAACAACGCCACGGCGAGCGCGTCGCCCATCACCAGCGTTGCGGTGGTACTACTGGTAGGCGCCAGGCCTAACGGACACGCTTCTTTGGGCACTTTAACACACAGATGCACATCTGCCGCACGCGCCATGCTGCTTTCCGGTCGCCCGGTAATGCAAATTAACGGTACGTGCAGACGTTTAAGCACCGGTATTAGCGCCGCGATCTCGCTGGATTCGCCGGAGTTGGAGATAGCGATAACCACATCCTGCGGCGTAACCATCCCCAAATCGCCGTGCGCGGCTTCGCCTGGATGTACAAAAAAGGAAGAGGTGCCGGTACTGGCGAACGTGGCGGCCATTTTCCGTCCGATATGACCGGATTTTCCCATCCCCATGACCACCACTTTTCCGGTGCAGTTGAACATTTTTTCACAGGCCAGCGTGAAATGCTGGTTGATATATTGATCAAGCTCCGCCAGGCCTTCACGTTCAATTTCCAGGACCTCTTTGCCTGCCTGCTGAAAGTCAAACCCCGGTTGCAACGCTAAATGCGACATAATCCGTTTCCAGTTATCCAACAAGAAGTGGCGATAGCCAATAGAGCATCGCCAGCCATACGATAAACCCGCCGGTCAGCAGTATACCTGCGCCCCGACCAATCTGACGCGGATGCCGCCAGCAAAGTAAAGCGAAAACCACGCTAACCAGCAACATAACGCTATAATCTCGCCCAAACGCCAGCGGGTTGATCTCCCCCGGCGCGATCAGCGCAGGCAGTCCCAGCACGATGGCGAGATTAAAAATATTGGCGCCAATGAGATTACCAACGGCAATATCATTTTCGCCTTTTCGCACGCCGGCAATCGCCGTCGCCAGCTCTGGCAGACTGGTGCCGACAGCGATGACTGTCAGACCGAGCGTTAATTCACTCATGGCGAAATAGTTCGCCAGCACCGTAGCGTTATCGATTACCATGCGCGTCGCCATCGGCATGATGACCAGCGCAATGCCCAGCCATAAGAACGCGACGGGGAGCCCGCCTTCGCGTGGCAGCTCCGCCAGTTGTTCGCGGGTGAGGCTGTCATTCCCCTGGCGTTCGGCCAGACGCGCGATTTTAACAATGAATAACAGCCATAGCACAGCCAGAAGCAGGAGAAAGATACCATCACTGCGACTTAACTGTCCGTCATGCAGTACGGAACCGGCTACCACGCTAACAAATAACATTAATGGCAATTCGCGACGTAGAACATCGGAATGCACGGTAAATGGACGAACCAGCGCCGCCAGCCCTAAGATCAGCAAAATATTGGTGATGTTAGAACCGAGCGCCGCGCCGACGGCCAAATCGAGCTGACCGTGTAGCGATGCGGCGGCCGACACAATAATTTCCGGCAGCGAGGTGCCGATACTCACGACCGTCATCCCGATGATCAGCGGGGGAATACCGAATGTACGGCATAAAATAGAGGCCGCAAACACCAGACGATCGGCGCCGTAGGCCACCAGAAGCAAACCAATTATGAGTAGCGCCATCGCTAAAAGCATCTAAAGTCCTTTCTTCAGGTATACTCGCCGGTCCCCTGGAAGGGATATCTGGAAGCCGTAACGAAGTCCTAATTTTGACTTTATGCGGCTAAAAAGTAAAACGAATGCCAGCTTTCGCTAACCCTGTCAGTTAATATTCTGTAATTATGTCGAACCCATGGTTAAATTCAGCGCCATGGTTACCTCAACAAGGCAATACGAAGGATGAATCAATGGGTCAGTCTGCGGCCAATTTAGTCGATATGCGCGACGTCAGCTTTTCCCGTGGCGAACGCTGCATTTTCGATAATATTTCCCTGACGGTGCCGCGCGGGAAGATCACGGCGATCATGGGGCCGTCGGGCATCGGTAAAACTACGCTGTTGCGCCTGATTGGCGGACAGATCCCGCCGGATAAGGGCGAGATCTTATTTGATGGCGAGAATGTGCCGGCCATGTCCCGTTCGCGGCTCTACACCGTCCGCAAACGTATGAGTATGCTGTTTCAGTCGGGAGCGCTGTTTACCGACATGAACGTGTTTGACAATGTGGCCTATCCGCTACGGGAGCACACCAATTTACCCGCGCCGCTGCTAAAAAGCGTTGTGATGATGAAACTGGAAGCTGTCGGGCTGCGCGGCGCGGCAAAACTGATGCCTTCCGAGCTCTCCGGTGGGATGGCGCGCCGCGCCGCGTTGGCGCGCGCCATCGCTCTGGAACCGGATCTCATCATGTTCGATGAGCCGTTTGTCGGCCAGGACCCGATTACCATGGGCGTTCTGGTGAAGCTGATTTCAGAATTGAACAGCGCGCTGGGCGTGACCTGCGTGGTGGTCTCTCATGATGTGCCAGAGGTGCTCAGTATTGCGGATCACGCCTGGATCATGGCGGACAAAAAAATCGTCGCTCACGGTAGCGCTCAGGCGTTGCAGGAGAATACGGACCCGCGCGTGCGTCAGTTCCTTGACGGCATTGCCGACGGGCCGGTTCCGTTCCGCTATCCGGCGGGCGACTATCACCTTGATTTACTCGAAACAGGGAGTTAAGCCACTCATGCTGTTAAATGCGCTGGCAGCACTCGGACACAGCGGGATCAAAACCGTCAGGACGTTCGGGCGCGCCGGGTTAATGTTATTCAATGCGATTATCGGTAAGCCGGAGTTTCGCAAACATGCGCCGCTGCTGGTGCGCCAGCTTTATAATGTGGGCGTCTTGTCGATGCTTATCATTATTGTCTCCGGCGTATTCATCGGTATGGTGCTGGGGCTGCAAGGCTATCTGGTTCTGACCACTTACAGCGCGGAGACCAGTCTTGGCATGTTAGTGGCGCTTTCGCTGCTGCGCGAGCTGGGGCCGGTGGTCGCGGCGTTGCTGTTTGCCGGGCGGGCCGGGTCGGCGTTGACGGCGGAAATCGGCCTGATGCGGGCGACGGAGCAGCTCTCCAGTATGGAGATGATGGCGGTCGATCCATTGCGCCGGGTGATTTCGCCGCGCTTTTGGGCGGGCGTGATTTCATTGCCGCTACTGACCATTATCTTTGTGGCGGTCGGTATCTGGGGCGGCTCGCTGGTCGGCGTAAGCTGGAAGGGAATCGACGCCGGGTTCTTCTGGTCCGCGATGCAGAATGCCGTCGACTGGCGTATGGACCTGGTGAACTGTCTGATAAAGAGCGTGGTGTTCGCCATTACGGTAACATGGATTGCGTTATTCAACGGTTATGACGCAATACCAACTTCTGCCGGGATTAGCCGGGCAACGACGCGTACCGTGGTTCACGCATCGTTGGCCGTTCTGGGGCTGGATTTTGTGCTGACCGCACTGATGTTTGGGAATTGAGTTCATGCAAACGAAAAAAAATGAAATTTGGGTAGGCGTTTTTTTGCTGGTAGCGTTGCTGGCGGCGCTGTTTGTTTGCCTGAAGGCGGCAAATGTGACCTCTATGCGCACGGAGCCGACCTATAAGGTTTATGCGACCTTCGATAACATCGGCGGTCTGAAAGTGCGTTCCCCGGTACGCATCGGCGGGGTGGTTGTCGGGCGGGTTGAAGATATCTCGCTTGATCCGAAAACATACCTGCCGCGCGTAACGCTCGACATCGAAGAGCGTTATAACCATATTCCCGATACCAGCTCGTTGAGTATTCGTACTTCCGGGCTGCTGGGGGAGCAATATCTGGCATTAAACGTCGGTTTTGAAGATCCTGAGCTGGGAACGTCTATCCTCAAAGATGGGAGTACGATTCAGGACACCAAGTCTGCAATGGTGCTGGAAGATATGATTGGCCAGTTCCTTTATAACAGCAAAGGCGACGACAATAAGAATTCTGGCGATGCGCCAGCCGCAACGGAAGGTCATACTGAAGCCACAACGCCCGCGGGCGCAACGAAATAATCTCAGGAGAATTGAGGCATGTTTAAACGACTGATGATGGTGGCCCTGCTGATCATTGCGCCATTAAGCGCAGCAACGGCAGCGGATCAGAGCAATCCTTATAAACTGATGAACGAGGCGGCGCAGAAAACGTTTGATCGCCTGAAAAACGAACAGCCGAAAATTCGTGCCAATCCGGACTACCTGCGCGACGTTGTTGATCAGGAACTTCTGCCGTACGTGCAGGTAAAATATGCCGGTGCGCTGGTGCTAGGCCGCTACTACAAAGAGGCGACCCCGGCGCAGCGTGAAGCCTATTTTGCCGCGTTTCGCGAATACCTGAAACAGGCCTACGGTCAGGCGCTGGCGATGTACCACGGTCAGACTTACCAGATAGCGCCTGAGCAACCGCTGGGCGATGCGACCATTGTGCCTATCCGCGTAACGATTATCGATCCCAACGGTCGTCCGCCGGTACGCCTGGATTTCCAGTGGCGCAAAAACACTCAGACCGGCAACTGGCAGGCGTATGACATGATTGCGGAAGGCGTCAGCATGATCACCACCAAGCAAAATGAGTGGAGCGACCTGCTGCGTACTAAAGGCATCGACGGCCTGACCGCACAACTGAAATCTATCTCTCAACAGAAAATTACTTTGGACGAGAAACAGTAATGACGCCGCAACTCACCTGGACGCGTGAGGCGGACACTCTGGTGCTGGCGGGAGAGCTGGATCAGGACGTGTTGGCGCCGCTATGGGACGCGCGCGTAGAAGCGATGAATGGCGTTACCCGTATCGACCTGAGCCAGATCTCCAGGGTGGATACGGGGGGACTGGCGCTGCTGGCGCACCTTGTGAACCAGGCAAAAAAGCAGGGCAATGCCGTGTCGCTGTCTGGCGTTAACGACAAGGTTTACGCGCTGGCGCAATTATATAACTTGCCCGAAGACGTACTTCCCCGTATGTAATGAATGCCGGATGGTTTATCCGGCCTACACTTCGCATGATCCCCGTAGGCCGGATAAGTGGCGTTAGCAGCACCATCCGGCACTTTTACCGCGCTGATTTATCAGCGTAATCTTTTGCTTATTTAAGACGGCGCGACTTTGCTCTAAGATGTTGGGCTGTTTTCACTATTTGACGAATAAAGAACCCATGGAAAATCATGAAATTCAGAGTGTGCTGATGAATGCCCTCTCCCTCCAGGAAGTCCACGTCTCCGGCGATGGCAGTCACTTTCAGGTTATTGCCGTGGGCGAGATGTTTGACGGCATGAGCCGGGTCAAGAAACAGCAAACGGTCTATGGGCCGCTAATGGAGTACATTGCGGACAACCGTATCCATGCCGTATCGATCAAAGCATATACCCCGGCGGAATGGGCGCGCGATCGTAAACTTAACGGATTTTAAGCTACGGGTAACCTGCCGGTAGCGGAGATGAATGCTTAACTGAGAATACAATAATGGATAAATTTCGTGTACAGGGGCCAACGACGCTCCAGGGCGAAGTCACAATTTCCGGCGCCAAAAACGCCGCGCTGCCGATCCTGTTCGCCGCTCTGCTGGCAGAAGAACCGGTAGAGATCCAAAACGTTCCAAAACTGAAAGACGTGGATACGTCGATGAAGCTCCTGAGCCAATTAGGCGCGAAAGTGGAACGCAATGGATCGGTACATATTGACGCCAGCCAGGTGAACGTGTTCTGCGCGCCTTATGATCTGGTTAAGACCATGCGCGCCTCGATATGGGCGCTGGGGCCGCTGGTTGCCCGTTTTGGTCAGGGACAAGTCTCTCTGCCGGGGGGCTGTACTATCGGCGCGCGTCCGGTTGATCTGCATATTACCGGTCTGGAACAACTGGGTGCGACCATTAAGCTGGAAGAGGGCTACGTAAAGGCCTCCGTCGAAGGACGTCTTAAAGGGGCGCATATCGTGATGGATAAGGTCAGCGTCGGCGCGACCGTCACCATTATGTGCGCCGCTACGCTGGCGGAAGGGACGACCATCATTGAAAACGCCGCGCGCGAGCCGGAAATTGTCGACACCGCTAACTTCCTGGTTACGCTGGGGGCGAAGATCGCCGGGCAGGGCACCGATCGTATTACGATCGAGGGCGTAGAGCGTCTGGGCGGCGGCGTTTATCGTGTGCTGCCGGATCGTATCGAAACGGGGACTTTCCTGGTGGCGGCAGCGATCTCTCGCGGCAAAATCCTCTGCCGTAACGCGCAACCGGACACTCTGGACGCGGTACTGGCGAAACTGCGCGATGCTGGCGCGGATATCGAAGTGGGCGAGGACTGGATTAGTCTGGACATGCACGGCAAACGACCGAAGGCGGTCAATGTCCGTACCGCGCCGCACCCGGCATTCCCGACCGATATGCAGGCGCAGTTCACGTTGCTGAACCTGGTGGCGGAAGGGACGGGCTTTATCACTGAAACCGTCTTTGAAAACCGTTTTATGCACGTGCCTGAACTCAGCCGCATGGGCGCGCGTGCGGAAATTGAAAGCAATACCGTCATATGCCATGGCGTAGAAACGCTCTCTGGCGCCCAGGTCATGGCGACAGATCTGCGGGCATCTGCGAGCCTGGTGCTGGCGGGCTGTATTGCGGAAGGCACGACGATTGTGGATCGCATTTATCACATCGATCGCGGTTATGAGCGCATCGAAGACAAACTGCGCGCGCTAGGCGCGAATATTGAACGCGTGAAAGGCGAATAACCTCCTGTACGCTGAATAACCCCCGCGAACGCGATTGCGGGGGTTTTTTTACAGGCACTTACTCTACATTCTGTTTGTTTTTATTACGCGCTCTCATAAGCCGCGTTCTGTCGATAAACTCATGCGTGCGCGGATCGTGATAACGCGATGGCCAAATAACCCAGGGTTCCGTTCCCAATGCTTTCGCGATAATTAACTCTCCTTTCGGCCACGGGCGCGTTAATGCATTGGCCAGCGTGGATGAACTCAATCCATTCCGACGTGACTCAGCGGCCATTGAAGTCCCTTTTTTACGTAGTCCGGCAATGATATCGGCCGGATGCCAGTCAATAAGCTTGCTTTCCATACATCCATCACTCCTTAGATTAATCACTTACGGTTTTAACAACCCGACGACGTTCGATACTATAACGCTTCGTGAAGGAATGTTCTAAAAAGTTCATGTAAGTGGCGGCAATATTCAGAATATGCCAGGGGAAATCCTGGATGAGTATGTGAAAAACAGGCGATAGGGTATCTGGAGTTTATTAGAACTTAATGGGATATCCCGCGCAGTACGCGGGATAAGAGAACGGCATTAACGATCGCGCTGCACCGCGATGTGTGCGAGACCGATTAGCGCCTCACGCCATGGAGTATCCGGCAATATCTGCAACGCGGATATCGCTTTGTCGGCTTCTTCTTCCGCTCGCTGACGCGTCCATTCCAGCGAGCCGCAGGTGGTCATCGCTTCCAGAACCGGTTCCAGAAGATGACGGCCATTACCTTGTTCAATAGCGGTACGGATCATCGCTGACTGTTCTGGCGTACCGTGGCGCATGGCGTGAAGCAACGGTAAGGTAGGTTTGCCCTCATTGAGGTCATCACCCACATTTTTACCGAGATGCTCGCCGTCGGCACTGTAATCCAGCAGATCGTCAATGAGCTGGAAAGCCGTACCAAGGTAGCGGCCATAGTCCTGCAACCCTTTCTCTTGCTCAGGCGTACAACCGGCAAGAATACCGGAACACTGGGCGGCGGCTTCGAACAGACGCGCCGTTTTACTGTAAATCACCCGCATGTAATTTTCTTCGGTAATGTCCGGGTCATTCACGTTCATCAATTGCAGCACTTCGCCTTCTGCAATCACGTTGACCGCTTCCGACATCACTTCCAGCACTTTTAACGAGCCGAGGCTGGTCATCATCTGGAAGGCGCGGGTATAGATAAAGTCGCCGACCAACACGCTGGCGGCATTACCGAAAGCGGCATTTGCCGTCGCTTTGCCGCGACGCATATCGGATTCATCCACCACATCATCATGTAGCAGCGTCGCCGTGTGGATAAACTCGATCAGAGCGGCGATAGTCACGTGCGCGTTACCCTGATAACCCACCGCGCGCGCGGCAAGAACGGCAATCATCGGACGAATGCGTTTTCCGCCGCCGCTAATAATGTAATATCCTAGCTGATTAATCAGTTGAACGTCGGAATTAAGCTGTTCAAGGATTGTCGCATTGACACCCGCCATATCTTGCGCGGTTAACTCGTTGATTTTTTCTAAATTCATCGCAAAAGCCGGGCTTATCGCCCCGATTATCCCATGTCTGAATGAGGTAACGTAGGGTTTATGGTTAGAAATATACCCTGATTGTACTGAAAAAACGCCGCAGATAAACGTTACCGTATGCGTTGTGTTTTTTTTCTTCATGTATTGATGGTAGCACTTGTCAAAGCCGTGCAATTTGCGTAATATTCGCGCCCTATTGTGAATATTTATAGCGCGCTCTGAATCATTGAAAGGTGTGCGCGGAAGCGGAGTTTTTTATGTACGCGGTTTTCCAAAGTGGTGGTAAACAACACCGAGTAAGCGAAGGTCAGACCGTTCGCCTGGAAAAGCTGGACATCGCAACTGGCGAAACTATCGAGTTCGCTGAAGTTCTGATGATCGCAAACGGTGAAGAAGTCAAAATCGGCGTTCCTTTCGTTGATGGCGGCGTAATCAAAGCTGAAGTTGTTGCCCACGGTCGTGGCGAGAAAGTTAAAATCGTTAAGTTTCGTCGCCGTAAACACTACCGTAAGCAGCAGGGCCATCGTCAGTGGTTCACTGATGTGAAAATTACCGGCATCAGCGCTTAAGATTAGGGGAGCAGATTAAATGGCACATAAAAAGGCTGGCGGCTCGACTCGTAACGGTCGCGATTCTGAAGCTAAACGTCTGGGCGTAAAACGCTTTGGCGGTGAAGCAGTTCTGGCAGGCAGCATCATCGTTCGTCAACGTGGTACTAAATTCCACGCTGGCACCAACGTTGGTTGCGGTCGTGACCACACTCTGTTTGCTAAAGCAGACGGTAAAGTGAAATTCGAAGTTAAAGGCCCGAAAAACCGTAAATACATCAGCATCGTTGCTGAGTAAGTTTTTTGTGGTCCGGTAACGGATGAAAGCCCCGCACCTGTTGCGGGGCTTTTTACATTCGATGGCCGACTAAAATATACCCGTGTGGCTGTGCGAATGCCGTTAACGGGTCTTTGCAGGGAACACGGCATGAAGCAGCAGGCAGGCATTGGCATTCTTTTAGCGCTCACTACCGCGATGTGCTGGGGAGCGTTGCCAATAGCAATGAAGCAAGTGCTGGAGGTGATGGAGCCTTCAACCATTGTCTTCTACCGCTTCTTAATGGCCAGTATTGGCCTCGGGGCGATACTGGCAGTAAAAAGAAAGCTGCCGCCGCTGCGTATTTTTCGTAAGCCGCGCTGGTTGGTGTTATTGGCGATAGCGACCTGCGGACTGTTCGGTAATTTCATTTTGTTCAGTTCTTCCCTGCAATATTTAAGCCCAACCGCGTCGCAGGTTATCGGCCAGCTCTCGCCGGTTGGCATGATGGTCGCCAGCGTCTTTATTCTGAAAGAAAAGATGCGCGGTACGCAGGTGATTGGCGCGCTGATGTTATTGAGCGGGCTGGTGATGTTTTTTAACACCAGTCTGATCGAGATTTTTACCCGACTGACCGACTACACCTGGGGCGTTATTTTTGGCGTAGGCGCGGCGATGGTGTGGGTGAGCTATGGCGTGGCGCAAAAAGTATTATTGCGACGTCTGGCCTCGCAGCAGATCCTGTTTTTACTGTACACTTTATGTACGATAGCGCTCTTGCCGCTGGCAAAACCGATGGTGATAGCGCAACTGAGCGACTGGCAGCTCGCCTGTTTGATTTTCTGCGGGCTAAATACGCTGGTAGGATATGGCGCCCTGGCGGAAGCGATGGCGCGTTGGCAGGCGGCGCAGGTGAGCGCGATAATCACGCTTACACCGCTATTTACCCTGCTGTTTTCAGATCTTTTATCTATGGCCTGGCCCGATTTCTTCGCCAGACCGATGTTAAACCTTTTAGGTTATCTCGGTGCGTTTGTCGTGGTTGCGGGCGCGATGTATTCCGCCATTGGTCATCGTATTTGGGGCGGTTTACGCAAGCATGAAACGGTGGTTTCGCAACCCCGCTCAGGCGAATGATTTACGGAGAATAAAATGAAGTTTGTTGATGAAGCATCGATTCTGGTCGTTGCAGGCGATGGCGGTAATGGCTGTGTGAGCTTCCGCCGCGAAAAATATATCCCGAAAGGCGGCCCGGACGGCGGTGATGGCGGCGACGGCGGCGACGTCTGGATGGAAGCCGATGAAAACCTGAATACGCTGATCGATTACCGCTTTGAAAAATCGTTCCGCGCTGAACGTGGTCAGAATGGCGCGAGCCGCGACTGTACCGGTAAACGCGGTAAAGACGTGACCATCAAAGTGCCGGTCGGTACGCGCGTTATCGACCAGGGAACCGGTGAAACGATGGGCGACATGACCAAACACGGTCAGCGTCTGTTGGTCGCGAAGGGCGGCTGGCATGGGTTAGGCAATACCCGTTTTAAATCCTCGGTTAACCGTACGCCGCGCCAGAAAACCAATGGTACGCCGGGCGATAAGCGCGACCTGCTGCTGGAACTGATGCTGCTGGCGGATGTCGGGATGCTGGGGATGCCAAACGCCGGTAAATCAACGTTCATTCGCGCGGTATCGGCAGCAAAACCGAAAGTCGCGGACTATCCGTTTACCACGCTGGTGCCGAGCCTGGGCGTGGTACGAATGGATAGCGAAAAGAGTTTTGTGGTGGCCGACATTCCGGGGTTGATCGAAGGCGCGGCGGAAGGCGCGGGCCTGGGGATTCGCTTCCTGAAGCACCTCGAACGTTGCCGCGTACTGCTGCACCTCATTGATATCGATCCGATCGACGGTTCCGATCCGGTGGAAAACGCCCGTATCATTATTGGCGAACTGGAAAAATACAGCCAGGATCTGGCGGCTAAACCGCGCTGGTTAGTGTTCAACAAGATCGATCTGATGGATAAAACCGAAGCGGAAGAGAAAGCGAAAGCGATCGCCGAAGCGTTGGGCTGGGAAGGGAAATACTATCTGATTTCCGCTGCCAGTCAGCTAGGGGTGAAAGATCTCTGCTGGGATGTGATGACCTTTATCATTGAGAATCCGATCGCGCAGGCTGAAGAAGCAAAACAGCCGGAAAAAGTCGAGTTCATGTGGGACGATTATCATCGCCAGCAGTTGGCTGAAGTGGAAGAAGACGCAGACGATGACTGGGATGACGACTGGGATGAAGACGACGAAGAAGGCGTCGAGTTCATCTACAAACGTTAATCTCGTAGCCGGATGGCGCTAACGCTTATCCGGCCTATAAAAGCCAACGGGCCGCATTTGCGGCCCGTTTTATTATGTTCGTTGTAGGCCGGATAAGACGCGTTAGCGCCGCCATCCGGCAATAATGCACTCAGTTATTCTGATAAATATCCTTGTACAATCGACTCTCGAAGCGTACCAGCGGAATACGTCGATTACGCTGATCGGCAGGTGGAACCGCGTAGCCGGACAAATACTGTACAAATGCCATCCGTTGCCCGCTTGCGGTGGTAATAAAGCCCGCCAGATTATACACGCCCTGCAGTGACCCGGTTTTCGCTGAAACCTTACCGTCTACGCCCGCCTGATGCAGCCCGGCGCGGTATTGTAATGAACCATCATAGCCCGCCAGCGGCAGCATAGAGATAAAGTTCAGCTCGTTATCGTGTTGGGCGATATATTGCAGCACCTGCATCATCGTGGCGGGAGCGATCAGGTTATGGCGAGAAAGACCGGAACCGTCGGCAATAATGGTATTGCCGATATCAATTCCCGCCTGTTGGCGCAGGATCTGGCGAACGGCGTCCGATCCCGCCCGCCAGGTGCCAGGCACGTTAAACCTGACATGACCAATCATCCGAAAAACAGTATCGGCGATCATGTTGTCTGACTTTTTCAGCATAATCTTAAGCAGATCGTGCAGTGGCGCCGACTGTTTACTGGCGACGATCGTTCCGGGCTCGTTAACCTGCGTCTGGCGCAGCAGCGTGCCGCGGTAAGTTATCCCGGCCTCTTTCAGTTCCTGCTTGAGGATCGCGCCCGCGTAACTGGCGCCGTCCTGAATAGCAAAGGCCAGCGGCAGCGGGTCGGCGCGCTGTGGTAAACAGCCGGTAAGTGTATAACGGTTCAAATCGCCAGGCACCACATCCAACTCGCAATACTGCGCGTCTGCCGAACCGCGCGGCAGAGTCCGTACCTGGCTGAACATCGTTACCGGATAATAAGAGGCCACGCGAATAAAGGCTAAATCGTTTGGTTTTTGCGCGCTATAAAGCGACACAGAAAAACAGTTGCGGTCAACAATGGCGGCGGAGGGAGGCGCGCTGAAACACTGCGTCAGGTCGTTCCACGGCCAGCCTGGCGCTTTATCGTGGCTGGCGAAAATCGACGTGTCGATAAGCACATTGCCGTCGATTTGCGTGACGCCGGACTTTTTCAGCGTCGCGACCATATTGCGAATATCCTGACGTTTTAGCGTTGGATCGCCACCGAAGCGCGCAATTACGTCACCTTTCAGGATGCCGTTATCGACGTTGCCTTTAGTCTCCAGCGTGGTCGTAAAACGGAAATCCGGGCCGAGTTGAATCAGCGCCGCCAGCGCGGTAATCACCTTTTGGGTACTGGCGGGAAGCGCCATCTGCTGACTATGATAATCAATAGCCGGCGCGGGCGCGCCAATCTTTTGCACCATCAGCGCGAGGTTGGCGCCGGCCGGAAGCTGTTTGATGTATTCGTCAATATTCGCGGCCTGAACGCTGAACGCTATACTGGTGGTCAATCCGATGATAAATCTGGAAAATCGCATAATCTCGCGCTAACACCCTGGAAACAAGCCGTCATACTACGGCGCAACGCCCTAAAAAGTAAACGATGACCCATAGGGAACTCCAGGGTAAAATGGTTATCAAAGAGGAAATTGTAGCTGACCTGGGACTGCGCGCCCGGGTTGGTGTTTTTTTGCTTCTGACCCTGGTATGGCATATGCCGGGGCTGGCTTAGCAGCCGGGGTAGAGTTCATTGCCCCCTACAGGAATGTTCAAGAGGTATAACAAATGCAAGCTATTCCGATGACCTTACGCGGAGCCGAAAAACTGCGCGAAGAGCTGGATTTTCTGAAATCTGTGCGCCGTCCTGAAATCATCGCCGCTATCGCCGAAGCGCGCGAACATGGCGATTTAAAAGAAAACGCGGAGTATCATGCTGCACGCGAACAGCAGGGTTTCTGCGAAGGGCGCATTAAAGATATCGAAGCAAAACTGTCGAATGCGCAGGTGATTGATGTCACCAAAATGCCAAACAATGGCCGCGTGATTTTCGGCGCTACCGTCACGGTGCTGAACCTGGACACCGACGAAGAGCAGACCTACCGCATTGTTGGCGATGATGAGGCGGATTTTAAGCAAAATCTCATTTCGGTAAACTCGCCAATCGCTCGCGGTCTGATCGGCAAAGAGCAGGATGACGTCGTGGTGATCAAAACGCCTGGCGGCGATGTGGAATACGAAGTGCTTAAAGTGGAATACCTTTAAGCAGTACTCAATACGCAAATTGTTGGTGTATTGTAAAGAAAGGAAAAAGGCCGCATAGCGGCCTTTTATCAACGGAGAGAGCGTGGCATTTTGCTCTCCTGCTCGTGGAAAACCCCTCGTTTTACACAGATTTTGTGTTCGACTTTAGGATATCCTTAACGCGGCAGCGAGATTTTACGCTCTTTAGTTGGGCGATACAGCACCAGCGTTTTACCGATGACCTGTACGTTACAGGCGCCGGTTTCGCGCACGATAGCGTCCACGATCAAGGTTTTTGTTTCGCGATCTTCCGAGGCGATTTTCACCTTGATAAGTTCATGGTGCTCTAACGCTTGTTCAATCTCGGCCAGTACCCCTTCGGTCAAACCATTATTGCCAAGCATAACAACAGGCTTGAGCGGATGTGCCAGACCTTTTAGGTGCTGTTTTTGTTTAGTACTCAGATTCATCGTATATTTTTGCTTACGTTGGGATTGAAAACGGGTCATTCTACCGCCATCTCCCTTATATCGCCAAATAGGCGTGTAGAAATTTACGCCATTGGCTACGATGAACTGCCCCGACGGGAAAGTTAAATGACAGGTAAAAAGCGTTCTGCCAGCTCAAGCCGCTGGCTTCAGGAACACTTTAGCGATAAATATGTTCAACAGGCGCAGAAAAAGGGGCTACGCTCCCGTGCCTGGTTTAAACTTGATGAAATACAGCAAAGTGACAAACTTTTTAAGCCGGGAATGACGGTAGTTGATCTCGGCGCTGCGCCAGGAGGCTGGTCACAGTATGTGGTCACGCAGATTGGCGGCAAAGGCCGCATCATCGCTTGTGATCTTTTACCTATGGATCCTATCGTTGGTGTGGACTTTCTTCAGGGCGATTTTCGTGATGAACTTGTCATGAAAGCGTTACTGGAACGCGTGGGTGACAGTAAAGTACAAGTTGTCATGTCGGATATGGCACCAAACATGAGCGGAACACCGGCGGTGGATATCCCCCGCGCCATGTATCTGGTGGAGCTGGCGTTAGAGATGTGCCGCGATGTGCTGGCGCCAGGCGGAAGTTTTGTAGTGAAGGTGTTCCAGGGCGAAGGTTTCGATGAGTATCTAAGGGAAATTCGCTCCCTGTTTACGAAGGTTAAAGTTCGTAAGCCGGACTCTTCGCGTGCGCGTTCGCGTGAAGTGTACATTGTAGCGACCGGGCGAAAGTGATAACCGGCAGATTTCAGACGTAAGGTTTGAAAGAAACTGGATATAGAGTATCCTGACGCTGTTTTTAACACAGTTGTAATAAGAGGTTAATCCCTTGAGTGACATGGCGAAAAACCTAATACTCTGGCTGGTCATTGCCGTTGTGCTGATGTCAGTATTCCAGAGCTTTGGGCCCAGCGAGTCTAATGGCCGTAAGGTGGATTACTCTACCTTCCTGCAAGAGGTCAATCAGGACCAGGTTCGCGAAGCGCGTATCAACGGACGTGAGATCAACGTTACCAAGAAAGATAGTAACCGTTACACGACTTACATTCCGATTAATGATCCGAAGCTGCTTGATAACCTGCTGACTAAAAACGTCAAGGTTGTTGGCGAACCACCTGAAGAGCCAAGCCTGCTGGCTTCTATCTTCATTTCCTGGTTCCCGATGCTGTTGCTGATCGGCGTCTGGATCTTCTTCATGCGTCAGATGCAGGGCGGCGGTGGCAAAGGCGCCATGTCGTTCGGTAAGAGCAAGGCGCGTATGCTGACGGAAGATCAGATCAAAACCACGTTTGCTGACGTTGCGGGTTGTGACGAAGCGAAAGAAGAAGTGGCGGAACTGGTCGAATACCTGCGTGAACCGAGCCGTTTCCAGAAGCTGGGCGGTAAAATTCCGAAAGGCGTCCTGATGGTCGGCCCGCCGGGTACCGGTAAAACCCTGCTGGCAAAAGCCATTGCGGGTGAAGCGAAGGTGCCATTCTTTACGATTTCCGGTTCTGACTTTGTGGAAATGTTCGTCGGTGTCGGCGCGTCTCGTGTGCGTGACATGTTCGAACAAGCCAAGAAAGCGGCACCGTGCATTATCTTCATCGATGAAATCGACGCCGTAGGTCGCCAGCGTGGCGCAGGTCTGGGCGGCGGTCACGATGAACGTGAGCAGACGTTGAACCAGATGCTGGTTGAGATGGACGGCTTCGAAGGTAACGAAGGTATCATCGTTATCGCGGCAACCAACCGTCCGGACGTTCTGGACCCGGCGCTGCTGCGTCCAGGTCGTTTTGACCGTCAGGTGGTGGTAGGCCTGCCGGATGTTCGCGGTCGTGAGCAGATTCTGAAGGTGCATATGCGTCGCGTACCGTTAGCGACGGATATTGATGCGGCGATCATTGCGCGCGGTACGCCGGGCTTCTCCGGTGCTGACCTCGCGAACCTGGTGAACGAAGCGGCGCTGTTTGCGGCTCGTGGTAACAAGCGCGTTGTGTCGATGGTTGAGTTCGAGAAAGCGAAAGACAAAATCATGATGGGCGCCGAACGTCGCTCCATGGTGATGACGGAAGCGCAGAAAGAGTCGACCGCGTACCACGAAGCGGGCCACGCGATTATCGGTCGCCTTGTGCCGGAACACGATCCGGTGCACAAAGTGACGATTATCCCGCGCGGTCGTGCGCTGGGCGTGACCTTCTTCCTGCCTGAAGGCGACGCGATCAGCGCCAGCCGTCAGAAGCTGGAAAGCCAAATCAGCACGCTGTACGGCGGCCGTCTGGCGGAAGAGATTATCTACGGCGTTGAGCATGTTTCCACCGGCGCGTCGAACGACATTAAAGTCGCGACTAACCTGGCGCGTAACATGGTCACCCAGTGGGGCTTCTCGGAGAAACTCGGTCCGTTGTTGTACGCGGAAGAAGAGGGCGAAGTGTTCCTCGGCCGTAGCGTCGCAAAAGCGAAACATATGTCTGATGAAACTGCGCGTATCATCGACCAGGAAGTGAAAGCGCTGATTGAACGTAACTACAATCGCGCTCGTCAGATCCTGACTGACAATATGGATATTCTGCACGCGATGAAAGATGCGCTGATGAAATATGAAACCATCGATGCGCCGCAGATTGATGACCTGATGGCGCGTCGTGAAGTGCGTCCGCCTGCGGGCTGGGAAGATCCAAACGGCACCAATAACTCTGACAGCAATGGTACGCCTCAGGCGCCGCGTCCGGTTGATGAACCACGCACGCCGAACCCGGGCAACACGATGTCAGAGCAGCTGGGCGACAAATAAGCGTTTGTTGTACAACATTATGTTTAGCGCTCACCGAAACCCTGGGGCTTGCCCCGGGGTTTTTCTTTTTTTAACTCACCATAAATAAAACAGGGATTTTGACCATGAAACTCTTCGCTCAGGGCGCCACGCTCGATCTCACTCATCCGCATGTTATGGGGATCCTGAACGTAACGCCGGATTCGTTCTCCGACGGCGGCGCGCATAACACGCTGATTGAGGCGGTGAAACATGCGAATTTAATGGTGAATGCCGGGGCGACAATTATTGATGTGGGGGGGGAATCAACGCGACCAGGCGCGGCAGAAGTGAGCGTGGAAGAAGAGCTGGATCGCGTTATTCCGGTACTGGAAGCAATCGCGCAACGTTTTGAAGTGTGGATTTCTGTGGATACCTCTAAACCCGAGGTGATCCGTGAAGCGGCAAGGGCGGGCGCGCATATTATCAATGATGTCCGTTCGCTCTCCGAGCCCGGCGCGTTGGAAGCGGCAGCGGAAACCGGCTTGCCGGTCAGTCTTATGCACATGCAGGGCAACCCCAAAACCATGCAGGAGGCGCCGAAATATGACGATGTCTTTGCCGAGGTGAATCGCTACTTTATTGAGCAAATAGCACGTTGTGAGAAGGCCGGCATCGCAAAAGAGAAATTGTTGCTCGACCCCGGATTCGGTTTCGGTAAAAATCTCTCTCACAATTATACCTTACTGGCGCGACTGGGTGAGTTTCATCATTTTAACCTGCCGCTGCTGGTGGGCATGTCACGTAAAACGATGGTTGGTCAGTTACTTAACGTGGGACCATCAGACCGTCTGAACGGCAGCCTTGCGTGCGCGGTAATTGCCGCGATGCAGGGCGCGCAGATCATTCGCGTCCATGACGTCAAAGAAACCGTAGAGGCGATGCGGGTGGTGGAAGCCACTCTGTCTGCAAAGGGAAACAAACGCTATGAGTAATCGTAAATATTTCGGTACCGATGGGATTCGCGGACGTGTAGGCAATGCCCCCATTACACCTGATTTCGTGCTTAAACTGGGTTGGGCTGCCGGAAAAGTGCTGGCGCGTCATGGTTCGCGTAAAATCATTATCGGTAAAGATACGCGTATTTCCGGCTATATGCTGGAATCCGCGCTGGAGGCAGGCCTTGCCGCTGCGGGGCTGTCGGCCTCGTTTACCGGACCTATGCCAACGCCAGCCGTCGCCTATCTGACGCGGACTTTCCGCGCGGAGGCGGGTATCGTTATCTCGGCTTCCCATAACCCGTTCTATGATAACGGCATTAAATTCTTCTCTATCGACGGTACGAAACTGCCTGACGATGTGGAAGAAGCCATCGAAGCCGAAATGGAAAAAGAGATCACCTGCGTAGACTCCGCCGAGCTGGGGAAAGCCAGCCGCATCGTCGACGCCGCCGGACGCTATATTGAGTTCTGTAAAGGCACCTTCCCGAACGAACTGAGCCTCAACGGCCTGAAAGTGGTTGTGGATTGCGCCAACGGCGCTACCTACCATATCGCGCCGAATGTGCTGCGCGAGCTGGGCGCGACCGTGATCGCCATCGGCTGTGAGCCAAACGGCGTCAACATTAATGAAGAAGTGGGCGCGACCGACGTGCGCGCGTTGCAGGCGCGCGTGTTGGCGGAGAAGGCGGACCTCGGCATCGCGCTTGACGGCGACGGCGACCGGGTCATCATGGTTGACCATGAAGGCAATAAAGTCGATGGCGATCAGATCATGTATATCATCGCGCGCGAAGGGCTGCGCCAGGGGCAACTGCGCGGCGGCGCGGTGGGGACGCTGATGAGCAATATGGGGCTGGAGCTGGCGCTCAAGCAGCTTGGCATTCCGTTTGCCCGGGCGAAAGTGGGCGACCGCTACGTGCTGGAAAAATTGCAGGAAAAAGGCTGGCGCATCGGCGCGGAAAACTCTGGTCACGTTATTCTGTTGGATAAAACGACCACTGGCGACGGTATTGTGGCGGGGCTACAAGTTCTGGCGGCGATGGTGCGTAATCATATGAGTCTGCACGATCTGTGCAGCGGTATGAAAATGTTCCCGCAGATTCTGGTTAACGTGCGTTACACCGCTGGTAGCGGCGATCCGCTGGAAAATGAAGCGGTGAAAGCGGTAACGGCGGACGTAGAAGCCACGCTCGGCAATCGTGGGCGGGTATTGCTACGTAAATCCGGTACCGAACCGCTGATTCGCGTGATGGTGGAAGGCGAGGATGAAGCGCAGGTTACGGCATTCGCCCATCGTATCGCGGATGCGGTAAAAGCCGTTTAAGCGTTTAAGTGACTAAAAAGGCGGCGGTTGCCGCCTTACTGCCCGCAAAAAACAACGCTTTTGCTGTTTTTTTCCGCAGTTGATACAATGCGCTTAAATTGCCCTTGCGAAGGTCATTCGCTTTGGTTAGTATTCACACCCGCTTCAGTGGGAAACAGTAAAAATCCCGCTTTATTGGTAGAAGCATTGGTACGCGGCAACTCCGCAAGGAACAGGTTGATTATGTACGAAGCTCTTTTAGTTGTTTTCCTTATTGTGGCAATTGGCCTTGTAGGTCTGATCATGCTGCAGCAAGGTAAAGGCGCTGATATGGGAGCCTCCTTCGGAGCAGGCGCTTCCGCTACGCTATTTGGTTCAAGTGGTTCTGGTAACTTCATGACCCGAATGACGGCGGTATTGGCGACGCTGTTCTTCATCATCAGTCTGGTGTTGGGTAATATCAATAGCAACAAAACCAATAAAGGAAGCGAGTGGGAAAATCTGAGCGCGCCGGCGAAGACCGAGCAGACTCAACCTGCTGCACCGGCCCAGCCGACCAGCGATATCCCGCGCTAATAGCAGTATCCGTGCCGAGGTGGTGGAATTGGTAGACACGCTACCTTGAGGTGGTAGTGCCCAATAGGGCTTACGGGTTCAAGTCCCGTCCTCGGTACCAATATTCCAGAAAAAAGACGCTGAAAAGCGTCTTTTTTTTCGTCTGTTGAAACTGCTCTCAGAGAGGAGGTTGAAGCACGCTTACACGCGTCCCTGGCATGGCCCCGTCAATACGTTGAGATAGCCCTACATACATACTCATGTATGTCCTCTCTGGTGATCTCCCTGCGTCAGGTTCACTCCACCGATTACGAGATCATCTTCGTTCATTGAAGCCAGTAGTTGCTCAGCTATAATCTGAAATGCTTGTATCTGTTATCCCCCTCCATATCTTTTGCTCAAGTAGTTTTATCTAATCTTCCTTTGCACTGAGCCGAATATCTAAGGAAGAGATTAATGAGTTTATTTTTCGATCGTGCTGGATTGATTGCTGAATTGCGCACATCCAATTTGAGCTCTGCTATTCAGGAGAAAGTCGTGCAACAGGCACGTGCTGCTATTGCATTTAAACGTTGTCTGCGGGATATGGAAACAGTAAAGGTGGGGGCATCGCGGTTGGGCGGTCTACCCGACTGGCCATTAGGACAAAGCTGGCCTATACGAAAAAAATCGGTTAATGCCACATCTCGCGTACTAAAGCTGAAAGCTGAAAAAACGCGAAATGCCAGGTTTGTTCATGAAATGAAAATGAGTTATGAGCTGCTCAATGAAGGGCGTAAGCTGCTTGGGCAGCCAGCGGAAGATTTTGACGAGGAAAAGTATCGGTTAGTGCAGCAGCGGTTATTAACCGAAATTGACATCCGCATAGAGAATCAGTTGGTTGATTTTCCGCTTGCTTTCGTTGCCCAACTAAACTTGAGTGACCTGGCGTTACTCCCGGGGTTTGATCCACTGCTTCCCAGGCGGGGGTTATTGAGCTTCTTTGTCGATGTTACCTGGGAAGATCGGCAGCCCTTTGTTTTCTGGCACGATGTTGAGGTAGATACATTAAGCACGCTAGCTGTGCCAGATGACTTGCTGGCTTTTTACAATAAGATTGAATTTCGTGAACCATGGCAATTGTGTACACAGGTTGAGTGCCTGGAACCTCTTTCCGTTATCAGTGTTTCGTCAGTCTGCGAGGGGTTAAGCGTTACGCAGCAGAAAGCGTATGAATCATGGTATGACGCGTTAAGTGATTACGAACAGGAAAACCCGTATCGAGTTGATGCCTGCTATTCCGGCGATCTTCTGGGAGGGTGGACAATTCCTCTCCAACGTAGTGTGGAAGATGAACTGAATCAAAATGATACAAGGTGGCGACAGCTTTTTAGCTGGGATGAAGAAATTCATTCTACAACAGCATTACTGGCTGTCGCTGGGCCGGATTTTGGCGGGGGCATTGACTATATAATGATGACTGAAAAAGACATGGCTGCACAATGCTTTGACAGGGTGCGAAATGTTGTCCAGTTAGATTAACCGGCAAATCAGCCATTTGCATCAACCTGGGGTGATATTCACAAAAAAGGCCGCTTTCGCGGCCTGTTGCATCAACGACGCGGGCTTATTTGCCTTTGTTTTCCAGATTCTCAACCTGCGGCAGACCGGTCGCGGAAGAGGCGGTTAACAGACCGGCTTTCGCGTAGCCGAACAGTTTCTCGCGGGTATCGGTAATGTCCAGATTACGCATGGTCAGCTGGCCAATACGATCGTCCGGTGAGAACACGGAATCACCTTTTTCCATGGTCAAACGTTCTGGCTTATAGGTCAGGTTGTCTGACACGGTGTTCAGGATGGAGTAGTCGTTGCCGCGACGCAACTCGAGTGTGACCTCTCCGGTAATCTGGCTGGCGACCCAACGTTGCAGGCCGTCACGCAGCATCAGCGCCTGCGAGTCGAACCAGCGGCCCTGATACAGCAGTTTGCCCAACTGACGACCATGAGAATGATACTGTTCAATGGTGTCTTCGTTGTGAATACCGGTCAACAGACGCTCGTAAGCGATGTGCAGCAGCGCCATTCCGGGGGCTTCATAAATACCGCGGCTTTTTGCTTCAATGATGCGGTTTTCAATTTGGTCGCTCATACCCAGGCCGTGACGGCCGCCGATGCGGTTCGCTTCCAGCATCATCTCAACATCATCGCTGAAGGTTTTACCGTTCAGGGCAACAGGGTGACCCTGCTCGAAGCGGACGGTCACAACTTCTGCCGGGATCTTCACGCTCTCGTCCCAGAACTTCACGCCCATAATCGGGTTGACGATCTTGACGCTGGAGTTAAGAAACTCCAGATCTTTCGCTTCATGCGTGGCGCCGAGCATGTTGGAGTCGGTGGAGTAGGCTTTTTCGACTGACATCTTATAGTCGAAACCGCAGGCAATCATAAATTCAGACATCTCATGGCGACCACCCAGCTCATCGATAAAGTCGGTATCCAGCCACGGTTTGTAAATCTGTAATTCAGCATTCGTCAGCAGGCCGTAACGATAGAAACGTTCAATATCGTTGCCTTTATAGGTACTGCCGTCGCCCCAGATATTCACGCCGTCTTCTTTCATCGCGGCGACCAGCATCGTGCCGGTCACGGCACGGCCCAGCGGCGTGGTATTGAAATAGGTCAGTCCGCCAGTCGTATTATGGAAAGCGCCGCACTGAATCGCTGCGATCCCTTCTGCAACCAACTGCTTGCGGCAATCAATCAGGCGAGCATTCTCTGCGCCATACTCCATTGCGCGACGAGGAATGGCGTCATAGTCATCCTCATCCGGTTGTCCCAGATTCGCAGTATAAGCATATGGGACAGCTCCTTTTTGTCGCATCCACAGCAGCGCGGCGCTGGTGTCCAGACCGCCGGAAAAAGCGATACCAATACGTTGACCTGCTGGAAGATGCTTAAGAATCGTCGTCATAGAATAGAACCCTGCTTGATTGACTGATAATGAGATCGGTTTCTGCTTTAGTGCATTTTTATGCAAAATAAATGAGTTTTCATTTAATCATCTTTTAGCAGAGACAGGAAGCGTTTAGTGAAGGTTTACTGAAATAACGTTGTGAAATGCATGTATAAGCCGGAGAGGTGGGATGAGTATAACGAAGAGTGATATTCATTCATCTGCATATTGGGAATAGGGTTGACATAACTCATGCCTGGTCACTATACTGTGCGCAGATTTTACGTCCCGTCCTCGGTACCAAATCCCAGCAGTATTTGCAAATTTTGCCCAAAACGAGTAGAATTTGCCACGTTTCAGGCGCGGGGTGGAGCAGCCTGGTAGCTCGTCGGGCTCATAACCCGAAGGTCGTCGGTTCAAATCCGGCCCCCGCAACCACTTTCCCTTAGAGTTCTTTTTCAAATATACTGTGAAGATTATGTCCTTCGTAGCTGGATTTGAAAAAAATTCTTTCGGAAGGTACACCAGACCGCCGTTGCGGTTATAGGGTTCAGTTATCTAAAGCCCCGATTTATCGGGGTTTTTTGTTATCTGACTACAGAATAACTGGGCTTTAGGCCCTTTTTTTATGTCTTGGGGGTGGGCTTGTCCACATTAGAGCAAAAATTAACAGAGATGATTACAGCGCCAGTTGAAGCCTTAGGCTACGAGCTGGTCGGCATCGAATTTATTCGCGGTCGCACATCCACACTGCGCATCTATATTGATAGTGAAGATGGCATCAATGTTGATGATTGTGCTGATGTGAGCCACCAGGTAAGCGCGGTGCTGGACGTTGAAGATCCTATCTCCGTGGCTTACAACCTTGAAGTCTCGTCACCGGGTCTCGACCGTCCTATGTTCACTGCCGATCATTATGCGCGTTTCCAGGGTGAAGAAGTCGCGCTGGTTCTTCGCATGGCGGTACAGAACCGTCGCAAGTGGCAGGGCATTATCAAAGCGGTGGACGGTGAAATGATTACCGTCACAGTCGAAGGCAAAGATGAAGTGTTCGCGCTGAGTAATATCCAGAAGGCGAACCTGGTTCCCCACTTTTAACAGTCTGGATGAGGTGAAAAGCCCGCGATGAACAAAGAAATTTTGGCTGTTGTTGAAGCCGTCTCCAACGAAAAAGCG
This sequence comes from Salmonella sp. SJTUF14076, assembly GCF_015534835.1. Classification (NCBI taxonomy): domain Bacteria; kingdom Pseudomonadati; phylum Pseudomonadota; class Gammaproteobacteria; order Enterobacterales; family Enterobacteriaceae; genus Salmonella; species Salmonella sp. SJTUF14076. Next base: position 573,660 of record NZ_CP064674.1, read on the forward strand.
CTGCCACGCGAAAAAATTTTTGAAGCGCTGGAAAGTGCGCTGGCGACAGCAACAAAGAAAAAATATGAGCAGGAGATCGATGTTCGTGTAGAAATCGATCGTAAAAGCGGTGATTTTGATACTTTCCGCCGTTGGTTGATCGTTGAAGAAGTGACCATGCCGACGAAGGAAATTACGCTGGAAGCGGCGCGTTTTGAAGACGAAAGCCTGAATGTCGGCGACTATGTTGAAGATCAGATTGAATCTGTCACCTTTGACCGTATCACCACGCAGACTGCGAAACAGGTTATCGTACAGAAGGTCCGTGAAGCTGAACGCGCGATGGTTGTCGATCAGTTCCGCGACCAGGAAGGCGAAATCGTCACTGGCGTGGTGAAGAAAGTGAACCGCGACAATATCTCTCTGGAAATTAAATCCGAAGGGATGGCCGGTAACGCTGAAGCGGTGATTCTGCGTGAAGATATGCTGCCGCGTGAAAACTTCCGTCCGGGCGACCGCATCCGCGGTGTTCTGTACGCTGTACGTCCAGAAGCGCGTGGCGCACAGCTGTTCGTCACCCGTTCCAAGCCGGAAATGCTGATCGAACTGTTCCGCATCGAAGTGCCGGAAATCGGCGAAGAAGTGATTGAAATTAAAGCGGCGGCTCGCGATCCGGGTTCTCGTGCGAAAATCGCAGTGAAAACCAACGATAAACGTATCGATCCGGTCGGCGCTTGCGTGGGGATGCGCGGCGCGCGCGTTCAGGCGGTCTCTACCGAACTGGGCGGTGAGCGTATCGATATCGTGCTGTGGGATGATAACCCGGCGCAGTTCGTCATTAATGCGATGGCGCCGGCAGACGTCGCGTCTATCGTGGTGGACGAAGATAAACATACCATGGATATCGCCGTTGAAGCCGGTAATCTGGCGCAGGCGATCGGACGTAATGGTCAGAACGTCCGCCTGGCTTCGCAATTGAGCGGCTGGGAACTCAACGTAATGACCGTTGATGACTTGCAGGCTAAACATCAGGCTGAAGCACATGCCGCTATCGAGATCTTTACTAAATATCTTGATATTGATGAAGAGTTCGCGACCGTTCTGGTAGAAGAAGGTTTCTCCACGCTCGAGGAACTGGCCTATGTGCCAATGAAAGAACTGCTGGAAATTGACGGCCTTGATGAGCCGACCGTTGAAGCACTGCGCGAGCGTGCTAAAAACGCACTGGCCACTCTGGCGCAGGACCAGGAAGCAAGCCTCGGTGATAACAAACCGGCTGACGATCTGCTGAATCTGGAAGGATTAGATCGCGATATGGCTTTCAAACTGGCGGCTCGTGGTGTTTGTACGCTGGAAGATCTCGCCGACCAGGGCATTGATGATCTGGCTGATATCGAAGGGTTGACCGACGAAAAAGCCGGTGAGCTGATTATGGCTGCCCGTAATATTTGCTGGTTCGGCGACGAAGCGTAATAAACTGTAGCAGGAAGGAACAGCATGACAGATGTAACCCTAAAAGCGCTGGCCGCAGAGAGACAGGTTTCCGTGGATCGCCTGGTACAGCAGTTTGCTGATGCAGGTATCCGGAAATCTGCTGACGACTCTGTGTCCGCACAAGAAAAACAGACTTTACTGGCGCACCTGAACCGCGAAGCGGTTTCTGGTCCCGATAAACTGACGCTGCAGCGTAAAACGCGCAGCACCCTGAATATTCCAGGTACCGGTGGAAAAAGTAAATCGGTACAAATCGAAGTCCGCAAGAAGCGCACCTTTGTGAAACGCGATCCGCAAGAGGCTGAACGCCTGGCCGCGGAAGAGCAGGCGCAGCGTGAAGCGGAAGAGCAAGCCCGTCGTGAGGCAGAAGAACAGGCCAAACGCGAGGCGCAACAAAAAGCTGAACGCGAGGCCGCAGAACAAGCTAAGCGTGAAGCCGCTGAAAAAGCGAAACGTGAAGCTGCGGAAAAAGACAAAGTGAGCAATCAACAGACTGACGATATGACCAAAACCGCCCAGGCCGAAAAAGCCCGCCGTGAGAATGAAGCTGCAGAGCTGAAGCGTAAAGCGGAAGAAGAAGCACGTCGCAAACTCGAAGAAGAAGCGCGTCGTGTAGCAGAAGAAGCTCGCCGCATGGCGGAAGAAAACAAATGGACCGCAACGCCTGAGCCAGTAGAAGACACCAGTGACTATCATGTCACCACTTCTCAGCACGCTCGCCAGGCCGAAGACGAAAACGATCGTGAAGTAGAAGGCGGTCGTGGTCGTGGCCGTAATGCAAAAGCAGCGCGTCCGGCGAAAAAAGGCAAACATGCCGAATCCAAAGCCGATCGCGAAGAAGCGCGTGCTGCGGTTCGCGGCGGTAAAGGCGGCAAGCGTAAAGGGTCTTCTTTACAGCAAGGCTTCCAGAAGCCCGCTCAGGCCGTTAACCGTGACGTGGTGATCGGTGAAACCATCACCGTTGGCGAACTGGCGAACAAGATGGCGGTGAAAGGCTCTCAGGTCATCAAAGCGATGATGAAGCTGGGCGCCATGGCCACCATCAACCAGGTCATCGACCAGGAAACCGCACAGCTGGTTGCCGAAGAGATGGGCCACAAAGTTATCCTGCGTCGTGAAAACGAACTGGAAGAAGCGGTAATGAGCGACCGTGATACCGGCGCTGCGGCTGAACCGCGCGCACCGGTTGTGACCATCATGGGCCACGTTGACCACGGTAAAACCTCTCTGCTGGACTACATTCGTTCCACGAAAGTGGCCTCTGGCGAAGCGGGCGGCATTACCCAGCACATCGGTGCCTACCACGTTGAAACTGACAACGGGATGATCACCTTCCTGGACACCCCGGGCCACGCCGCGTTTACTTCTATGCGTGCTCGCGGCGCCCAGGCAACGGATATCGTGGTTCTGGTGGTAGCGGCAGACGACGGCGTGATGCCGCAGACTATCGAAGCTATCCAGCACGCGAAAGCGGCAGGTGTGCCGGTCGTGGTTGCGGTGAACAAAATCGATAAGCCGGAAGCCGATCCGGATCGCGTTAAGAACGAACTGTCCCAGTACGGCATTCTGCCGGAAGAGTGGGGCGGTGAAAGCCAGTTCGTTCACGTGTCTGCGAAAGCGGGTACCGGTATTGACGAACTGCTTGATGCTATCCTGCTGCAGGCCGAAGTTCTGGAACTGAAAGCCGTTCGTAAAGGTATGGCGAGCGGCGCGGTGATCGAATCCTTCCTGGATAAAGGTCGTGGTCCGGTGGCTACCGTGCTGGTTCGTGAAGGTACGTTGCATAAGGGCGATATCGTGCTGTGTGGCTTCGAATACGGTCGCGTGCGTGCGATGCGTAACGAACTGGGTCAGGAAGTGCTGGAAGCGGGTCCGTCCATTCCGGTGGAAATCCTCGGCCTGTCCGGCGTTCCGGCTGCCGGTGACGAAGTGACCGTCGTTCGTGACGAGAAGAAAGCGCGTGAAGTGGCTCTGTATCGTCAGGGTAAATTCCGTGAAGTTAAACTGGCTCGTCAGCAGAAATCTAAACTCGAGAACATGTTCGCCAACATGACCGAAGGCGAAGTTCACGAAGTGAACATCGTGCTGAAGGCTGACGTACAGGGTTCCGTGGAAGCGATCTCCGACTCTTTGCTGAAACTGTCTACCGACGAAGTGAAAGTGAAGATCATCGGTTCTGGCGTAGGTGGTATCACCGAAACCGACGCGACCCTGGCTGCGGCGTCCAACGCGATTCTGGTGGGCTTCAACGTTCGTGCTGATGCTTCTGCGCGTAAAGTGATCGAATCTGAAAGCCTGGATCTGCGTTACTACTCCGTCATCTATAACCTGATTGACGAAGTGAAAGCGGCAATGAGCGGTATGCTGTCTCCGGAACTGAAACAGCAGATCATCGGTCTTGCTGAAGTGCGCGATGTGTTCAAATCGCCGAAATTCGGCGCGATCGCGGGCTGTATGGTTACCGAAGGTACGATTAAACGCCATAACCCAATCCGCGTACTGCGCGACAACGTGGTTATCTATGAAGGCGAGCTGGAATCCCTGCGCCGCTTCAAAGATGACGTTAACGAAGTCCGTAACGGCATGGAATGTGGTATCGGCGTGAAGAACTACAACGACGTTCGCGTTGGCGATATGATCGAAGTATTCGAGATTATCGAGATCCAACGTACTATCGCTTAATCTTCGTCGTCTTTTGGGCCGCAACGGCGTTGGCTGCGCTCGCTCACCCCGGTCACATAGTTATCTATGCTCCCGGGGATTTACGAGCTTGCCGCCTTGTTGCAATCCAAAATCCTTAGAAGATGATTAGGCGTAGGCCGGGTAAGCGAAGCGCCACCCGGCAAGAAATTTAAAAAGGGGGCTTATGGCCCCTTTTTTGTCTTTATTCTGGAGAATTTATTATGGCGAAAGAATTTGGTCGCCCTCAGCGCGTAGCGCAAGAGATGCAAAAAGAGATCGCAATCATCCTGCAGCGCGAAATTAAAGACCCGCGCCTGGGCATGATGACTACCGTCTCCGGTGTCGAAATGTCCCGCGATCTGGCATACGCCAAAGTATTCGTGACGTTCCTCAACGATCAGGACGAAGCGGCTGTGAAAAACGGCATTAAGGCCCTGCAGGAAGCGTCTGGTTTCATCCGCAGCTTGCTGGGTAAAGCGATGCGTCTGCGCATCGTGCCGGAACTGACCTTCTTCTACGACAACTCGCTGGTGGAAGGGATGCGTATGTCCAACCTGGTGACTAACGTGGTGAAACATGACGAAGAACGTCGTGTGAACCCGGACGACAGCAAGGAGGACTGATGAGTCGTCCTCGTCGTCGTGGCCGCGACATTCACGGCGTTCTGCTGCTGGATAAGCCGCAGGGTATGTCCAGCAATGACGTGCTGCAGAAAGTTAAGCGCATCTACAATGCCAACCGCGCCGGGCATACCGGCGCGCTGGACCCGCTGGCGACCGGCATGTTGCCGATTTGCCTCGGCGAAGCGACAAAATTTTCGCAGTACCTGCTGGATTCTGACAAACGCTATCGTGTTATTGCCCGTCTGGGGCAGCGCACGGATACCTCTGACGCCGATGGTCAAATCGTGCAGGAGCGTCCGGTGACTTTCAGCGCTGAGCAGCTTGCGAGCGCGCTGGAGACCTTTCGTGGGGATATCGAACAGATTCCCTCGATGTATTCGGCGCTGAAGTATCAGGGCAAGAAGCTGTACGAATATGCCCGCCAGGGTATCGAAGTGCCGCGCGAAGCCCGCCCGATTACCGTCTATGAGCTGCTGTTTATTCGCCATGAAGGTAACGAGCTGGAGCTGGAAGTTCATTGCTCCAAAGGCACCTATATTCGTACCATTATTGATGATTTAGGTGAGAAACTGGGCTGTGGCGCGCACGTAACGTACCTGCGTCGTCTGACGGTCAGCAAGTATCCGATTGAGCGAATGGTGACGCTGGAGCACTTGCAGACGCTGGTAGCACAGGCGGAACAGCAGGGCGTTCCGGCGGCGCAGTTGCTCGATCCATTATTGATGCCAATGGACAGTCCAGCTTCGGACTATCCTGTTGTTAATCTGCCGTTAACATCTTCGGTATACTTCAAAAATGGCAACCCGGTTCGTACCACGGGCGCGCCGTTGAAGGGACTGGTTCGTGTGACGGAAGGTGAAGACGATAAATTTATCGGTATGGGCGAAATTGACGACGAAGGCCGTGTCGCGCCTCGTCGGCTGGTAGTAGAGTACCCGGCGTAATGTCGCTTCGTCTTGCGATAAGAGAGCGCTGCGAGTAGAATACCGCCGCTTAACGTCGCGTAAATTATTTAACAGTTTACGCGGCGTACACTGGGATCGCTGAATTAGAGATCGGCGTCCTCTCATTCTTAAATACTTTGGAGTTTTAAAATGTCTCTAAGTACTGAAGCTACAGCTAAAATCGTTTCTGAGTTCGGTCGTGACGCAAACGACACCGGTTCTACCGATGTTCAGGTTGCTCTGTTGACTGCACAGATTAACCACCTGCAGGGTCACTTTGCAGAGCATAAAAAAGATCACCACAGTCGTCGTGGTCTGCTGCGTATGGTTTCTCAGCGTCGTAAACTGCTCGACTACCTGAAACGTAAAGATGTTGCACGCTACACCGCGCTGATTGAGCGTCTGGGTCTGCGTCGCTAATTCTTTCGAGTTTCAGAAAGAGGGGGCCTTCATGGCCCCTTTTTTCCAGCAGATGGCAGCAATTCGCTGGAAACTAATGTATTGTTGCTATGAATGATCTTCCGTTGCAGAGGTTCGCGCGGCTAATGAGAGGCTTTACCCATATCAGGGTTAGGGTTGTCATTAGTCGCGAGGATGCGCAGAAGATCGGGTATTAACGACGGCGCGTATTGTGCCGTCAAAAATTGGAAAGGATATTATTTTGCTTAATCCGATCGTTCGTAAATTCCAGTACGGTCAGCATACCGTTACGCTGGAAACTGGCATGATGGCGCGTCAGGCCACTGCCGCTGTTATGGTAAGCATGGATGACACCGCCGTATTCGTTACCGTTGTCGGCCAGAAAAAAGCCAAGCCAGGCCAGGACTTCTTCCCACTGACCGTTAACTATCAGGAGCGTACCTACGCTGCTGGTCGTATCCCGGGCAGCTTCTTCCGTCGTGAAGGCCGTCCAAGCGAAGGCGAAACCCTGATCGCGCGTCTGATTGACCGCCCGGTTCGTCCTCTGTTCCCGGAAGGTTTCGTTAACGAAGTGCAGGTTATTGCGACCGTCGTTTCCGTTAACCCGCAGGTTAACCCAGACATCGTTGCCATGATCGGCGCATCTGCTGCGCTGTCGCTGTCCGGCATTCCGTTCAACGGCCCAATCGGCGCGGCGCGCGTAGGTTACATCAATGACCAGTACGTTCTGAACCCGACCCAGGACGAGCTGAAAGAAAGCAAGCTGGACCTGGTGGTTGCCGGTACCGAAGCGGCTGTGCTGATGGTGGAATCCGAAGCTGAACTGCTGAGCGAAGACACTATGCTGGGCGCGGTGGTATTCGGTCACGAGCAGCAGCAGGTTGTTATCCAGGCGATCAACGATCTGGTGAAAGAAGCCGGTAAACCGCGTTGGGACTGGCAGCCGGAAGCCGTCAACGACGCGTTGAACGCGCGTGTAGCTGCGCTTGCTGAATCTCGTCTGAGCGACGCGTACCGCATCACCGATAAACAAGAGCGCTATGCTCAGGTTGACGTAATCAAATCCGAAACCATCGAGCAGCTTATTGCAGAAGATGAAACTCTGGATGCTAACGAGCTGGGCGAAATCCTGCACGCTATCGAGAAAAACGTGGTACGTAGCCGCGTACTGGCAGGCGAGCCGCGTATTGATGGCCGTGAAAAAGACATGATCCGTGGTCTGGACGTGCGCACTGGCGTACTGCCGCGTACTCACGGTTCCGCTCTGTTTACCCGTGGTGAAACGCAGGCGCTGGTTACCGCGACTCTGGGTACTGCCCGTGACGCGCAGGTGCTTGATGAACTGATGGGCGAGCGTACTGACAGCTTCCTGTTCCACTACAACTTCCCTCCGTACTCCGTAGGCGAAACCGGCATGGTCGGTTCTCCGAAGCGTCGTGAAATTGGTCACGGTCGTCTGGCGAAGCGCGGCGTGCTGGCAGTGATGCCGGACATGGATAAATTCCCGTACACCGTTCGCGTGGTGTCTGAAATCACCGAATCCAACGGTTCTTCCTCTATGGCTTCCGTGTGCGGCGCTTCTCTGGCGCTGATGGACGCTGGCGTGCCAATTAAAGCCGCCGTAGCAGGTATCGCTATGGGTCTGGTGAAAGAAGGCGACAACTACGTTGTACTGTCTGACATTCTGGGCGACGAAGATCACCTGGGCGATATGGACTTCAAAGTGGCGGGTTCCCGCGACGGTATCTCTGCGCTGCAGATGGATATCAAAATTGAAGGTATCACCAAAGAGATCATGCAGGTTGCGTTGAACCAGGCTAAAGGTGCGCGTCTGCACATCCTGGGCGTGATGGAACAGGCGATCAACGCGCCGCGCGGCGATATCTCTGAATTTGCGCCGCGTATCCATACCATCAAGATCAGCACGGACAAGATCAAAGACGTGATCGGTAAAGGCGGTTCTGTGATCCGCGCGCTGACTGAAGAGACCGGCACCACCATCGAAATTGAAGATGACGGTACTGTGAAGATCGCGGCGACCGACGGCGAGAAAGCGAAATATGCTATCCGTCGTATCGAAGAGATCACCGCAGAGATCGAAGTCGGCCGTATCTACAATGGTAAAGTGACCCGTATCGTTGACTTTGGCGCGTTTGTTGCCATCGGCGGCGGTAAAGAAGGTCTGGTTCACATCTCTCAAATCGCGGATAAGCGTGTAGAGAAAGTGACCGACTATCTGCAGATGGGTCAGGAAGTCCCGGTTAAGGTTCTGGAAGTTGACCGCCAGGGCCGTGTACGTCTGAGCATTAAAGAAGCAACCGAGCAGTCTCAACCTGCGGCTGCGCCGGAAGCTCCGGCGAGCGAACAGGCCGAGTAAGGTAGCCTTTTGCCCTCCGCAGTGCGGAGGGCTTTAGACCTGGCTGGACGCCTTGTTGAGCCACCGGGGAACAGGACGTTCATTCAATCGTTGTCTTCGGGAGTGGGAAATGAAGCCTTTTTTGCGCTGGTGTTTCGTTGCGACAGCACTTACGCTTGCAGGATGCAGTAATTCCGCCTGGCGTAAAAGTGAAGTCCTCGCAGTACCATTGCAACCGACTTTACAGCAGGAAGTGATTCTGGCGCGTATGGAACAGATTCTTGCCAGTCGGGCTTTAACCGATGACGAACGCGCACAGCTTTTATATGAGCGCGGAGTGTTGTATGATAGTCTTGGTTTGAGGGCATTAGCGCGAAATGATTTTTCACAAGCGCTGGCAATCAGACCGGATATGCCTGAAGTATTCAATTACTTAGGCATTTATTTAACGCAGGCAGGCAATTTTGATGCTGCCTATGAAGCGTTTGATTCTGTACTAGAGCTTGATCCAACTTACAACTACGCGCACTTAAACCGCGGTATCGCATTGTATTACGGCGGCCGTGATAAGTTAGCGCAAGATGATCTGCTGGCGTTTTATCAAGACGATCCCAATGATCCTTACCGCAGCCTGTGGCTGTATCTTGTTGAGCAGAAGCTTAATGAGAAGCAGGCGAAAGAAGCGTTAAAAGCACGCTTCGAAAAATCGGATAAAGAGCAATGGGGATGGAACATTGTCGAGTTCTACCTGGGCGACATTAGCGAAGCAACGCTGATGGAAAGGCTCAAGGCGGACGCAACGGATAACACCTCGCTCGCTGAGCATCTCAGTGAAACCAACTTCTATTTAGGTAAGTATTACCTAAGTCTGGGGGATTTGGACAGCGCCACGGCTCTGTTCAAACTGGCGGTGGCCAACAACGTTCATAACTTTGTTGAGCACCGATACGCATTGTTGGAATTATCGCTCCTGGGCCAGGACCAAGATGACCTGGCAGAATCGGACCAGCAATAGCTGACGAACATATCAGCCCGTAATCTTTTTGATTGCCATCACCTTCGCGGGTGAGGGCGTTGTTGTTCGTTAATACACCTACTTTGAGCCGGTTCACACTTTTCAATGAAAATTGCAGATCAATTTCATGATGAGTTATGTAGACTGGCCGCCATTAATTTTGAGGCACACGTACTACATGGCTGAATTCGAAACCACTTTTGCAGATCTGGGGCTGAAGGCTCCTATCCTTGAAGCCCTTACCGATCTGGGTTACGAAAAACCATCTCCAATCCAGGCAGAGTGCATTCCGCATCTGCTGGGCGGTCGCGACGTGCTGGGCATGGCCCAGACCGGTAGCGGCAAAACCGCAGCGTTCTCTTTACCGCTGCTCAACAATCTTGATCCTGAGCTGAAGGCACCTCAGATTCTGGTGCTGGCGCCGACCCGCGAACTGGCGGTACAGGTTGCCGAAGCCATGACGGATTTCTCTAAACACATGCGCGGCGTAAACGTGGTTGCCCTGTACGGCGGTCAGCGTTATGACGTGCAGTTACGCGCCCTGCGTCAGGGGCCGCAGATCGTTGTCGGTACGCCGGGACGTCTGCTTGATCACTTAAAACGTGGCACCCTCGACCTCTCTAAACTGAGTGGTCTGGTGCTGGATGAAGCCGACGAAATGCTGCGTATGGGCTTCATCGAAGACGTTGAAACTATTATGGCGCAGATCCCGGAAGGTCATCAGACCGCTCTGTTCTCCGCCACCATGCCGGAAGCGATTCGTCGCATTACCCGTCGCTTTATGAAAGAGCCGCAGGAAGTGCGCATTCAGTCCAGCGTGACTACCCGTCCTGACATCAGCCAGAGCTACTGGACTGTCTGGGGCATGCGTAAAAACGAAGCGCTGGTGCGTTTCCTGGAAGCGGAAGACTTTGATGCGGCGATTATCTTCGTGCGTACCAAAAACGCGACCCTGGAAGTAGCAGAAGCGCTGGAACGTAGCGGCTACAACAGCGCCGCGTTGAATGGCGATATGAACCAGGCGCTGCGTGAGCAGACTCTGGAACGCCTGAAAGATGGTCGTCTGGACATCCTGATCGCTACCGACGTGGCGGCACGTGGTCTGGACGTTGAACGTATCAGCCTGGTGGTGAACTACGATATCCCGATGGACTCCGAGTCCTACGTTCACCGTATCGGTCGTACCGGCCGTGCGGGTCGCGCCGGTCGCGCGCTGCTGTTCGTTGAGAACCGCGAGCGTCGTCTGCTGCGCAACATCGAACGCACCATGAAGCTGACCATTCCGGAAGTGGAACTGCCGAACGCAGAACTGCTGGGCAAACGCCGTCTGGAAAAATTCGCCGCGAAAGTTCAGCAGCAACTGGAAAGCAGCGATCTGGATCAGTACCGTGCGTTGCTGGCGAAAATCCAGCCGTCTGCTGAAGGTGAAGAGCTGGATCTCGAAACGCTGGCCGCCGCACTGCTGAAAATGGCGCAGGGCGAGCGTCCGCTGATCCTGCCGCCGGATGCGCCGATGCGTCCTAAGCGTGAATTCCGTGACCGTGACGACCGTGGTCCGCGCGATCGTAATGACCGTGGCCCGCGTGGCGATCGTGAAGAACGTCCGCGTCGTGAACGTCGTGACGTTGGCGATATGCAGTTATACCGCATTGAAGTGGGCCGTGATGACGGCGTTGAAGTTCGTCATATCGTGGGCGCTATCGCTAACGAAGGCGACATCAGCAGCCGTTACATTGGTAACATTAAGCTGTTCGCGTCTCACTCCACCATCGAGCTGCCGAAAGGTATGCCGGGCGAAGTGCTCCAGCACTTCACGCGTACCCGCATTCTGAACAAGCCGATGAATATGCAGCTGTTGGGTGATGCGGTTCCGCACGCGGGCGGCGAACGTCGCGGCGGTGGTCGTAGCTTCAGTGGCGAGCGTCGTGAAGGCGGTCGTAATTTCAGCGGCGAACGTCGTGAAGGCGGTCGTGGTGATGGTCGTCGCTTCAGCGGCGAGCGTCGTGAAAGCCGTGGTCCGCGTCGTGATGACTCTACCGGTCGCCGTCGTTTCGGCGGTGATGCGTAACTCACGCTGAACTGCGCATTCACAGCGTAAAGTAAAATATACAGCCCCGATCGTCACAATCGGGGCTTTTTTTATTTCTTTCGTACTCGTGTACTGGTACAGTGCAACGTATTGAGAGATAGTCACATTATAAATGACTGGAGAGAGAGCTGAATGGCAACACTTACCACCACCCAAACGTCACCTTCGCTGCTTGGCGGCGTGGTGATTATCGGCGGCACCATCATTGGCGCGGGGATGTTCTCCCTGCCGGTGGTCATGTCCGGGGCGTGGTTCTTCTGGTCGATGGCGGCGCTGGTCTTTACCTGGTTTTGTATGCTGCACTCCGGGCTGATGATCCTCGAAGCTAACCTTAACTACCGCATTGGTTCGAGTTTCGACACCATCACCAAAGATCTGTTGGGGAAAGGCTGGAACGTGGTAAATGGCATCTCTATTGCCTTTGTGCTCTACATCCTGACTTACGCCTATATCTCGGCGAGCGGCTCAATTCTGCATCATACCTTTGCTGAGATGTCGCTGAACGTTCCGGCGCGAGCGGCAGGTTTTGCCTTTGCGCTGCTGGTGGCGTTTGTCGTGTGGCTGAGTACGAAGGCGGTCAGCCGGATGACGGCGATTGTGCTGGGCGCGAAAGTGATTACTTTCTTCCTGACCTTCGGCAGCCTGTTAGGGCACGTTCAGCCGACCACGTTGTTTAACGTGGCTGAAAGCCACGCGTCATATACGCCGTACCTGCTGATGACGCTGCCATTTTGTCTGGCCTCTTTTGGTTATCACGGTAACGTACCGAGCCTGATGAAATATTACGGCAAAGATCCGCGTACCATCGTCAAATGCCTGATTTATGGGACGTTACTGGCGCTGGCGCTCTATTCCGTCTGGCTGCTGGGGACGATGGGCAACATCCCACGTCCGGAATTTATCGGCATTGCGCAGAAAGGCGGCAATATTGATGTGCTGGTACAGGCGTTGAGCGGCGTGCTGAACAGCCGCAGCCTGGATCTGCTGCTGGTGGTGTTCTCTAACTTTGCTGTCGCCAGTTCCTTCCTTGGCGTGACGCTGGGGCTGTTTGACTATCTGGCGGATCTGTTTGGTTTGGATGACTCGGCAATGGGGCGTTTTAAAACCGCACTGCTGACGTTTGTGCCGCCAATTGTCGGTGGCCTGCTGGGGCCGAACGGCTTCCTGTACGCCATTGGCTATGCAGGTTTAGCTGCAACTATCTGGGCGGCCATTGTGCCTGCGCTGTTGGCGCGTAAATCTCGCGAACGTTTCGGCAGCCCGAAATTCCGCGTCTGGGGCGGCACGCCGATGATTGTACTGATTCTGGTCTTCGGTGTCGGCAACGCGGTTATCCATATTCTGTCGAGCTTTAATTTGCTGCCGGTGTACCAGTAATTGAACGAGCCGGATGAGCTGTTTTCATCCGGCAATATTTCACAAGTCCGCGAAATGGTATCAAATAAAACCCTGTTTATTATAAAGTTCTTCGGCGAGTGCTTCCCCGTGTTCATCGAAAAAAGCATCGGCGATAGTTAAATTTTCTGCCTTAGGATTTGCCGTTATTCTGCTACCATTGGCGTCAAATTCGAGCGCGATGGCGATCTCCGAACCCCACCAGTAATAATAAATTAGCGCAAAATTATTTTCCCCTGGCGTAATAAATTTCTCGATTCCCCGCACACAGGCCATGAGTGGCATGAAGATTTCATAGCTCTCTGAGAGAAATATGTGATCCATCGTGACTATCTGTGTTTCTTTATTAAAGTTGATATGTTCAGCATAAATATTCTTTTCACTTTCACCAGAATTACATGTGGCAAGATTGTTAAGCATTTTTGCAGGATCGCCGTACAACCTTTGCTCCTCAGTAAACCATGGCAACCAGTCGTCATAGTCTTTAATATTTGTTGCCGGTGAATGGAAAAATTTCTTGAGGTTACTCTCGGTAATATGTGCATGAAGAAAAAAGGAAGCAGGTTCACTCATGATGATTTTCTCTGGTAATAAGTCGATTTATTCATATCCCTGTTCGGTTATGATAAAACGATTACTATTTTATAAAAGTACAGAACTGGACCTTTCCTCTATTTCCTGTCATAGGAAAATATATACTTGAACTGGTTCAGAATAAGCGGAATACGAAAATGGGGCGTAAAGGACTACTCGCTATTGTATTATTGAGCCTGTTTATCGCTTTTATTTTAAAATTTTTCTGGCTCACTCCGTACGATGAAGACGTTTACCTGCCAGTGGAAAAACCTGTCGCATCGTCTTTAAAAATCATTCACCCCGGCGACCAGTTATTTATCCGCATTCTGAAAGCGGAAGATAAGCTGGAACTGTGGGCAAGCGCCAATAACAAGCCTTACGAACTCTACAAAACCTGGACTATATGCGCATGGTCTGGTGGCTTAGGGCCAAAACATAAACAGGGAGATGGTAAAAGCCCGGAAGGCTTTTATGCCACCAACAAAGGGTTGCTTAACCCAAACAGCCGCTATCATCTGGCATTTAATATTGGCTACCCGAATGCTTACGATCGGGCAAATGGCTACACCGGTGATTTCATTATGGTTCACGGGAACTGCGTTTCGGCGGGTTGCTATGCCATGACTGATGCCGGTATTGAAGAGATTTATCAACTGGTGGCGCAGGCGCTAAACAGCGGGCAGAAGAGCGTGCCTGTCCATATCTTCCCATTTACGATGAATGACGAAAATATGCGCCAGGCGCAAGCATGGCCGGAATATAATTTCTGGCGTATGTTGAAGCCCGGCTATGATTACTTCGAAAAACATCGCCGATTGCCAACCATCACCGTTGAAAATCGGCGTTATAAAATCAGCCCAACAACTCTTCCTTAACATCCATCGCTAAATCAAACGAATGCAGGCGTGCCTGGTGGTCGAAAATCTGCCCGTTGACCATAATTTCATCCGCCTGGGTCTCCCGCAGAATGGACACCAGCCCGTGGCGGACTTTCGCTTTATCACCGACCAGCGACATACTCAGCGCCTGTTGCACGCCATACTGCTCGGATGGCGACCAGAAGGTCTTCATATTCTCAACCGGCGGCGGCAGTTGGCCGGTTTCCCCACGGCGTAGCTTCACAAAAGCCTGCTGCATGGAGGTAAACAGGAATTCGGCGTCGCGGTTGCTGTCGGCGGCGATAATATTGATACACACCATCGCGTACGGTTTTTCCAGCCGCGCTGAAGGTTTGAACTGGGTACGGTACAGATGCAGCGCCTGGAACAACATATCCGGCGCGAAATGCGAAGCAAAGGCGAACGGCAGGCCAAGCTGGGCCGCCAGTTGTGCGCTATACAGGCTGGAGCCCAACAGCCAGACCGGGATCTTCTCGCCGTAGCCGGGCACCGGGCGCACATGCGGATTAGGATCGCGAGCGTCGAACCAGTCCACCAGCTCTGCGACATCGCGTGGAAAGTTATCGATATCGCCGCTCATATGGCGACGCAGCGCGCGCATCGTCGGCTGATCGCTACCCGGCGCGCGTCCCAATCCTAAGTCGATACGTCCCGGGTAGAGCGTATTCAGCGTGCCGAACTGCTCGGCAATCACCAGCGGTGAATGGTTAGGCAGCATCACGCCGCCGGAGCCAAGATGTAATGTTGTGGTATTGGCCGCCAGATAACCAATCAATACCGAGGTCGCCGCGCTGGCGATACCGGTCATGTTGTGATGTTCTGCCAGCCAGTAGCGGTGATAACCGCGCTTTTCAGCCAGCCGTGCGAGATCAAGCGAGTGCGTGAAGGCTTCTTTTGCCGAAGATCCTTCAGGGATCGGCGCCAGATCCAGCACCGAGAACGGAATAGTTTTGTCAGTCATAACGGCTCACTTTGTTACCGGTTAATCTTTTAATACTGCATTAAAGATTAGCGAATGTTGTTAACAAAGTGAGCTTTATGAGACTGACGGCAAAAACAATGCCCGATGGCGCTGCGCTTATCGGGCCTACGGGATCGCTATTTGTAGGCCGGACAAGGTATTTATGCCGCCATCCGGCTAGGCCTGTAGCTCCAGACCTGCCAGCCGCTTCCAGTAGCCGTTACAGTCGCTATGCGCGGCAAGCGGTAATGGCGCGCCGCCGTTTTCGTTAGCGCGAAAGGCATCAAGCATGGCAAATGTCTCCGTCCCCAACGGCGACAGCCGCACGATATCGACCAATCCCTGCATCGACGTCAGTTCGTTGCCAAGGTTATAGACATAGCCGCTCATGGTCTGGATACCGTTAAGCACAAACACCTGCTGATTCTCTTGCGAGAGCACGTCACGACCGTTTGGATACTTGATACAGCAGGTTTCGCACTCATCTTTCGGACGGTCTTCCGAACGGGCGGTAAAGCAGCGAGCGGAGTAGGCCAGCGGCAGATGCCCGTAGCTCAACACTTCCACTTCAAACTGATTGCGGATGCCCAGTTCATCGCACTGATTAAGCAAATTCACCAGCCAGTCGCGGGACAGCTCCACCGGCATACACCAGCGTACCATGCCTTCTTTCAGCAACCGGCGCAGCGTGACCGCGTTGTAGCAGTTCAGCGCATGGCCGGCGACAAACGGCAGTTTGCGCTCGGCGCACAGATTCACCACGCCAAGATCGCTGGCTTCCAGCAGAAAATCGCCGTTGTCCACATAGCGTTTCAGCTCGCTTAATTCAGATGACGCCTGTACCAGCGCCAGGGTGGAGAGCGCCACCTGCTTACCGCTGGCGGCGAGGGATTTCGCCATTTCCAGCCAGTCGCCGACTTTGGTTGCGCGACGCTTGCTGCACACCGCTTCGCCCAGATAAATGACATCAGCGCTGCTTTTTGCGGCCTGCTGATAAAAATCTTCCAGCGTCTCTTTCGGCCAGTAATAAAGCACCGGTCCTAAGGAATATTTCATAGCTCCTCTCACTGCCATTTACGGTGATATGCGCCAAGCGTGGTTTGAGTGCCTTCGGACATCGCGCCGAGCGTCTCCATCCAGTCGCGCTGTGGAACGAAGTTTTGCGGGGCGGCTTTGCAGCGATCGATCGCCT
Source organism: Salmonella sp. SJTUF14076 (assembly GCF_015534835.1). NCBI lineage: Bacteria > Pseudomonadati > Pseudomonadota > Gammaproteobacteria > Enterobacterales > Enterobacteriaceae > Salmonella > Salmonella sp. SJTUF14076. The sequence goes on from NZ_CP064674.1 coordinate 590,285, forward strand.
GGCGCCACACTTTCGCCACCTGGCTGACATAGGCCGGGCTGCGCTGGCGGCCTTCGATCTTCACCGAAGCGATGTTCGCCGCCATGAGCTCCGGCAGCAGTTCCAGCGTGTTCAGGCTGGTTGGCTCCTCCAGCGCGTGATAGCGCTCGCCGTCCACTAAATAGCGGCCTTTGCACAGCGTTGGGTAGCCCGCGTTTTCGCCATCCTGGTAACGGTCAATCAGGACATCATTCAGGCGCGATTCCAGCCCCTGCGGCGTTTGCTGCCAGCGGACAAAGCGGGCGGGAGAGCAGGCGCCGACGGTATTGGGCGACTCTCCCGTCAGGTAGGAAGAAAGATAGCAGCGACCTTCCGCCATAATGCACAGGCTGCCAAACGCGAATACCTCCAGCGGCACCGGCGTGACGCGGGCCAGTTGTTTTACCTGGTGAATCGACAGTACACGCGGCAGTACTACACGGTGGACATCAAAGTTGCGGTGATAAAAGCGAATCGCCTCTTCGTTGGTTGCCGAGGCCTGAACGGAAACATGGCGCTCAATATGCGGGTAACGCTCTGCGGCATATTCCAGCATAGCGAGGTCGGCGAGAATCAGCGCGTCGGCGCCAAGCTGCGCCGCCATATCCACGGCGCGCTGCCAGCGGGCATAGCCGTCCGGATGCGCAAAAGTATTAATGGCGATGTGTAATTTGCGGCGATGCTGGTGAACAAAACTCACCGCTTCCTGCAATTTTTTTTCGGTAAAGTTAAGGCCGGCAAAATGACGGGCATTGGTATCGTCTTTTAACCCGATATAAACGGCGTCAGCGCCGTTTTCGATGGCCGCCTTCAGCGCCGGGAGATTTCCGGCAGGGCAGAGCAGCTCCATAATTTATCCTGAGGGTTACGTCTGAGACGCAAAATTGTTAACGAACAGGGATTTTAGTTAACCTTGCTGCGACAATTTTTGATTTAAGGCAGTTAAAGGCGTATTGGTAACACCAATAATGGGGTAGAAAATCAGACCCAATTGTTGATTTACGCCGCCATGTGATTTATTGGATATGGCAAAATAACAGGACTATTGAAACAGGGAGTAAAGCTCGTGTTAGATAAACTGCGTTCACGCTTAGTCCATGCTGGCCCGTCTCTGATGAGTGTACCGGTTAAACTGACGCCCTTTGCGCTAAAGCGCCAGGTTCTGGAACAGGTTCTGAGCTGGCAGTTTCGTCAGGCGCTGGCCGATGGAGAGCTGGAATTCCTCGAAGGTCGTTGGTTAAGCATTCATGTTCGTGACATCGACTTAAAATGGTATACCACGGTTGAAAATGAAAAGCTGATCGTTAGCCAGCAGGCGGATGCTGACGTCAGTTTTAGCGCCGACGCCAGCGATCTGCTAATGATAGCTGCCCGTAAACAGGACCCGGATACGCTCTTTTTCCAGCGTCGACTGGTCATTGAAGGCGATACTGAGTTAGGGTTGTATGTGAAGAATCTGATGGACGCCATCGAACTGGAGCAGATGCCGAAAGCGTTACGCGTTATGCTGCTGCAACTGGCGGATTTTGTTGAGGCGGGTATGAAAAACTCGCCGGAAACCAAACAGACCTCGGTAGGTGAACCATGCTAATTCGAGTAGAAATTCCCATTGATGCGCCTGGTATTGATGCGCTGTTACGCCGTTCATTCGAAAGCGATGCGGAAGCGAAGCTGGTTCACGATTTGCGTGAAGATGGTTTTCTGACGCTCGGACTGGTGGCCACGGATGATGAAGGTCAGGTGGTGGGCTATGTCGCCTTTAGCCCGGTTGATGTGCAGGGCGAAGATTTACAGTGGGTCGGCATGGCGCCGCTGGCGGTCGATGAAAAGTATCGCGGGCAAGGGCTGGCGCGCCAGTTAGTGTATGAAGGGCTGGATTCGCTCAACGAGTTCGGCTACGCGGCGGTCGTGACGCTGGGCGATCCGGCGTTATATAGCCGCTTCGGTTTTGAACTGGCCGCACATTACGATCTTCACTGCCGTTGGCCCGGTACGGAAAGCGCTTTCCAGGTACACCGTTTGGCTGAGGATGCGCTGGAGGGCGTGACGGGGCTGGTGGAGTATCACGACCACTTCAATCGTTTTTAAGCACCGGCGTTTGCAGGCTGGACAGCAGCGCCTCAAACGCTTCGCGTTCCGTCACAAGGCGCTCTTTCTGGCGCTTTGTGAGCTGTTTGATGCGATACTCTATGCGCAGGGCCAGCGAGCGATCGCCAACCTGCGCCGCAAACGCCAGCGTTAACTCGCCTTTTCCCCGTAATGCTTTTGCGCCTTTTCCCGTTTGATGCTGCCTGTAACGACGCGCCACATCGGTGGTTATTCCGGTGTAAAGCGCATTGTCTGCAGTACGAATCAGATACAGATACCAGGGTGTCATTGTCGCCATCAGCATGATAATTTTCAGGTTCCCAGTATAAGCGAGAATAAAGATGGACACACTTACCGCTATTGGCCGTTGGCTGGCGAAACAACACGTGGTGACCTGGTGCGTACACCATGAGGGAGAGCTGTGGTGCGCCAATGCGTTTTATTTGTTTGATGCGCAAAACGTCGCGCTGTATCTGTTAACGGATGATAAAACCCGCCATGCGCAAATGTCTGGCGCGTGCGCGCCAGTTGCGGGAACGGTCAATGGTCAGCCGAAAACGGTGGCGCGCATTCGCGGCGTACAGTTTAAAGGGGAAATTCGCCGTCTGGAGGGGCAGGAGAGCGACGCCGCGCGTAAAGCTTACCTTCGTCGCTTCCCGGTCGCCAGGGTGCTGCCAGCGCCGGTATGGGAAATCCGGCTGGATGAAATTAAATTCACCGACAACACGCTGGGGTTTGGTAAAAAACTGCACTGGTTACGTGACTCACGCGCCCAGCAGGCGTAGCGCCTCGCGGTTAAATGCCGGCAGGTCGTCAGGCGTGCGGCTGGTCACCAGCTGATCTTTATCGACGACGACTTCCTGATCGTAAAATTCCGCGCCCGCATTCTTCACATCGATAATAATCGGTTTCACCGCCGTGAGTTTGCGGCCACGAATGACATCGGCGCTGATCAACAACTGTGGGCCGTGGCAAATGGCAAAAACCGGTTTACCGCTGTTAACGAAATCGCGGGTAAAATCCACGAAACGGCTGTCGCCGCGCAGGTAGTCCGGCGAATGACCTCCCGGCAATAGCAAGGCGTCGAACTCGTCGGGACGAACGTCATCAATAGCCTTATCAATGGTGACGCTGGCCTCGCCTTTTTTTCCTTTCACCGTTTTACCCGCCTCTTTTTCGATGGTGATGACCTCATGGCCGGCCTGACGGAATTCTGCTGCCGGCGAGGTAAATTCTGAATCTTCAAATTCATCGGTAATCAAAACGGCAATTTTCTTACTCATGCGTTTCCTCCGCAGTGGTGGCGTCGGGTAAGGCAAATTTTCCACAATGATGGATACTTACCTCGTAGACTATTAAGCCTGGTCGATAGGGCCGAGAGTGCAAGGTGGACAAATCTGTAAAGGAGCGAGGATGAGTCAGGTACTGATTACCGGCGCGACCGGACTGGTCGGCGGACATCTGCTGAGAATGTTAATCAACACGCCGCAGGTGAGCGCTATCGCCGCGCCGACGCGTCGCCCGCTGACGGATATTGTCGGCGTTTATAACCCTCACGATCCGCAGCTTACCGACGCGTTAGCTCAGGTGACCGACCCGGTGGATATTGTTTTTTGCTGCCTGGGCACGACCCGGCGTGAAGCGGGAAGTAAAGCGGCGTTTATTCATGCGGATTATACGCTGGTGGTTGATACCGCGCTGACCGGGCGTCGACTGGGCGCGCAGCACATGTTGGTGGTCAGCGCAATGGGAGCAAACGCGCACTCTCCGTTTTTCTACAATCGGGTGAAAGGAGAAATGGAGGAGGCGTTAATCGCGCAAAATTGGCCTCGTTTGACGATTGCCCGGCCTTCTATGCTGCTCGGCGACAGAACAACGCGGCGGGTGAATGAAACGCTTTTCGCTCCGCTATTTCGGCTGTTGCCAGGAAACTGGAAATCGATTGATGCGCGGGATGTGGCGCGGGCCATGCTGGCGGAAGCGCTGGCGCCAGCACAAGAAGGCGTGACGATTCTGACCTCATCGCAACTGCGGGAAAAAGCGGGGTAGCGAAGCCGGATGATTTACCGGATGGCGACGCGGTTTACACATTTTTATCGCCACCCGGCACACCGGTTACTTAATATACGTAAAGGCGGTAGTCACGCGTTTCACGCCGCTCACCCGGCTGGCGATGTCCGCTGCCGCTTTACCTTCACGTTCAGTCACCAGGCCCAGCAGGAACACTTCGCCATTTTCGGTGGTGACTTTCACGTTTGACGATTTTACCTGATCGCTGGTCAGTAGTTGTGAGCGAACTTTCGTGGTGATCCAGGTATCGTTAGAGGCGGTCCCCAGGCCGATAGGCTGACCCTGGCGAATCTCGTTATAGACCTCGGTGGTGCCTTCAACGCCCATCGCTATCTGTTTAGCGCGTGCGGAGAGTTCGCTGTTTGGCGACTGGCCCACTAACAAAACTTTGCCCTGATAAGCCGTGACATTGATGCGCGTCTCTTTTTTGATTTGCTCATCTTTCGACAGCGCGCTGCTGACACGCAGTTCCAGCGTTCCGTCATCCACCTGGGTGCCCACGCTACGCGGGTCGGTTGCGGCTTTGGTGCCGACGGCTGCCGTACCCACTACCGCGGCGGCGACGCAACCTTGCAATAGCAACGCAGAAATAAGGACTGCGAGCGGCGAAAATGCCTTCATGTGTACTCCTTAATCATCCTGGTGAGGAAAAAGCGTGTTATCGATCAAATCGCACAGGCAGTTTACCGTCAGCATATGCATTTCCTGAATGCGCGCGCTGTGGTGTGAAGGGATACGAATTTCGACATCCTGCGGCCCTAATAGTCCGGCCAGCTCACCCCCGTCATACCCGGTTAGCGCCACAATGGTCATGTCACGTGTGACGGCTGCTTCAACGGCTTTTACGATATCGCGACTATTACCACGCGTAGAGATCGCCAATAAAACATCGCCTGCATGTCCCAGCGCCCGGACTTGTTTTGCATAAACTTCATCGTGCAGGCGATCGTTAGCGATCGCAGTTAAGACCACATTATCGGTATTTAGTGCAATGGCGGGTAAACTGGGTCGCTCCGTTTCAAAGCGGTTAATCATGCTGGCAGCAAAATGCTGTGCGTTGGCCGCGGACGTCCCGTTTCCACAACAGAGGATTTTGTTGCCGTTAAGCAGGGAATGAACCAGCGTCATGGCGGCGCGGGAAATGGCATCCGGAAGCGCTTCCGCCGCAGCAATTTGAGTTTGAATGCTTTCTGTAAAGCAAACTTTGATTCTTTCGAGCACGCTAATCCTTAAAATCTTCAATTATGAGTGGTCGTTAAACGCATCCCGAAACCACTCAATCTCATTTCCGGTGAAGGCTAACACATCGAACCGACAATCCACAGTATCAAAACTCCCATTCTGGCGGGCGAGCCACAAGCGGGCAGTATGTAATAATTTGTGTTGCTTGCTGCGGGTCACACTAGCCGCCGCGCCGCCATAAAGTCCGGAGCGCCGATAGCGGACCTCAACAAAAACCGTCGTTTTTCCGTCGCGCATGATCAGATCGATTTCGCCGCCGCGCTCGCGCACGTTGGCGGCGATAAACCGCAGTCCTTTGCTTTCCAGCCAGCGACGCGCGGCAGCTTCCCACGCGTCGCCAGCCTGTTTACGCGTTAGCTGGCGGGAACAATCTCCCCTTGCTGGTATTTGAGCCATGATAACTTCCTGTTAATCACACAATCCGGGCTGGCGGTTAATGCGCCGGTATTACCATTGATCTCAAATCCCTGCACCTGACGCATCTGCGAAAAGTGGTTCGCCAGCGTCCAGGCATCCACGCCCATGGCGTACATCCGCGCCAGAGAATAGTCGTTATGTACAGCGCTCAGCGCCTGCTGCATCAACGGCATATTGCCGCCTGCCAGCATAGGAATTTCACTGTATTGTAAACCCTCCATTTCCAGACGGAAGTCGGGGCCGGAGGTGCCTTGCGCGCTGCGAGAGCTGGCATACAGCGTCGCGCCGCTCTGGGTGCCGTTACGCATGGCGATCATCGGTTTGATAAAGCCAATCTCTTCCGGCGTAGCCAGAATATAGACCGCGTCTACGCGTCCGCCGCCGGTGATTTGCGCGTCGGTCGGCGGCGCAGGGATGGTCAGACCGCCAATGGTGACGCCAGGCTGCGCAGGCACGCTGGCGGCGACCGGACTGCCCGTCAACGCGATACCCGCGCCGCCGTTCACGCCCATTTTCAGCTCGGCTACGGAGCCGAATTTTTGCTGTAACACGATGCCGCCGCCCAGTTTTTGCCACTCCTGGGTGAAGGCGTTCGCCACGCGATCGCCAAGCGTGCTGCGTGGGATCAACAGCAGCGGCGACTGCTTGCCCTGGTCATAAATATGATGCGCCGCGTCACGGGCTTCATCTTCTGGAGAGAGCGCGAAATAGCAGATATTAGGGAAGCTACGTACCGTTTCCGGCTGGTTGAGCGCCAGCACATTGAGCGGCGTGTTGCTTTTCATCAGCGCTTCCACATTGTTTTTCAACAGCGGCCCGACCACGATACTGGCGCCGTCTTGCTGAACCTGAGCGAGCACCTGATCCAACGGCTGGGAAGAGGTATCGTAGATTTTTAATTCAGCGGAGGGATCCGCTGGCGCGCTTGCTGTAGCAGGGGGAATTTGTGGCGCGCTGACTGGCGTAGCAGACTGGGCTGGAGCGTCATCAGTCAGATCGCTCACCGAGGCCTGCGACGGACTGGCGACGCCGTTGGTCATTTGTGGCTGCGTCTCCTCCACGCCAGGTTCGACCGGCGCGTCAGGCGCGGCGGCAGGCTGCGTCTCTACCGCCTGGGTGCCGAGGTTTTTCGCGGCTTCGAAACCTTGCTGGATGGTACGGCCAAACACGGCAGCCTGACCGTTCAGCGGCAGCAGCAGAGCGATTTTGCTGGTGGAAGCTGGTTTAAAACGTTGTACATTGACGAGCTGCGTCGGCAGCATTTTCGCCCCCGGATTTTGCGGGTAGCGTTTTTGCCAGTCGGCGATCCCGGCTTTCAGCATGTCTGGATCGTTGCGGTTGTCAAACCAGACGCGTTGCAGATCCAGCCAGCCCTGAAGCACATTTTCATCGGCGTTGATAACTAACGTCCTGGCCTGATCCGGCGTCATGGCGGAGAGCGCCTGCCAGGTGGCGTCGATATTTTTTTGTTTATCTTTCGCCGCCAGTAGCGGTTCCTGGGCGATTAACGCCCGCAACAGGGTAAGCGACGGGCGTCCCTGGCTGGCAACGATCTGCGCCTGCCAGTAACGCGCTTGCTGATGTGGCGCAAAGTCGGCGGGTTTTAGTTTATCCAGCAAGGCCTGCGCGCCTGCGACATCTTTTTGCGCCAGTTTGATATCTACCGCTAATAAAGACTGTTCGCGACGCTGGGCATCGTTCAGATTTTGCGGGAGTTGGTTGAACAGGTCGACGGCCTGCTGGCTTTTTCCTTCTTTCAGCAGTGCATGAATGGCGAGTAATTGCCAGTTGGTCTTGCTATCATCTGCGCTTTGCTGCATCTGATGCAGGTAAAAGGCGGAGTCAGCTTGCGCTGAACCCTGCATATAGGCTGCGCTTTGATCTGGCGCCTGGGTGCCGCACCCGGCGAAAAGTAGCGCAGCCAGGACGACAGGCAGCGCGCGCGCGGCGTTCAAACGAGAAAATGTTGAGGGTACCATACTGTATCCAGTGATATTTTTTTACGCAATGCTCAATATTAAATCGGCAATACGGACGACACAATGAAACAAAACGAATCGGCGGATAATTCTCAGGGCCAACTCTTTATTGTACCTACTCCTATCGGTAATCTGGCGGATATTACCCAGCGTGCGTTGGAGGTGTTACAGGCTGTAGATCTGATTGCCGCCGAGGATACTCGTCACACCGGTTTATTGCTGCAACATTTTGGGATTAATGCCCGATTGTTCGCGCTGCACGACCATAACGAACAACAAAAAGCGGAAACGCTGGTCGCGAAGCTAAAAGAAGGGCAGAACATTGCGCTGGTTTCCGACGCCGGTACGCCGCTGATTAACGATCCGGGCTACCATCTGGTGCGTACTTGCCGTGAAGCGGGGATTCGCGTGGTGCCGCTACCAGGGCCGTGTGCTGCTATCACTGCATTAAGCGCCGCGGGTTTACCATCAGATCGTTTTTGTTATGAAGGCTTCCTGCCTGCCAAATCAAAAGGCCGCCGTGATGCGCTAAAAGCCATTGAAACGGAACCGCGCACGCTGATTTTTTATGAGTCCACCCATCGTCTGCTGGATAGCCTGGAAGATATGGTGGCCGTGTGGGGCGAATCCCGCTACGTGGTGCTGGCGCGTGAGCTGACCAAAACCTGGGAGACGATTCACGGCGCGCCCGTTGGCGAGCTGCTGGCGTGGGTCAAAGAAGATGAAAACCGCCGTAAAGGCGAGATGGTGCTGATTGTCGAAGGCCATAAAGCGCAAGAAGACGACCTGCCCGCCGACGCGCTGCGCACGCTGGCGCTGCTACAGGCCGAATTGCCGCTGAAAAAAGCGGCGGCGCTGGCAGCAGAAATTCACGGCGTGAAGAAAAATGCGCTGTATAAGTATGCGCTGGGGCAGCAGGAAGAGTAAAAGCGAGCGCCCGGGAACCGCCTTTTATCGCCATCACGTTAATACTCAATCAGGTGATTGATGTGGGTAAATTGATGGGGGCATTGGGCGGTGATAGCGGGCCGGGCCTTTCCTTCGGGCTTACTCTCGCGATCAGCAACGCATAACCGACTCCTTTTTAGACGATCATTAATTCCACGCCTGTTTTCGCTAATGCCGCTTTATCCTGTTTGCTGATGGTGTCATCGGTTATCACACAGTCGATCTTGTCCATCGGCAATACCTGGTTAAAGCCGCGACGGTTAAATTTGGTCGCGTCCAGTACCGCGATAACTTTGTGTGCCGCCGCCGCCATGACGCCGCTAATGGAATAACCTTCGTTAAACGTGGTAATACCGTTTGTCGCATCAATACCATCCGCCCCGACAAACATGACATCGGCGCTGATGCCGTGTAGCGATCGTTCCGCAATCGTGCCGTGCATTGAGTGGGTTTTATGCCGTACCGTACCGCCGCAGACCACCAGCGTGAGATCTTTATTTTCTGATAGCGTAAAAGCGGCAGGCAAGCTGTTAGTGATCACCGTAATATTGCTTTTTCGCGCGAGCGCTTCCGCAATCAGTAATGTTGTGCTCCCGCTATCCAGAATGATGGTCATTCCTTCTTCAACCATTGCCGCAGCCGCCTGGGCAATCCGCTTTTTCGGATCGCTGGCGAGTTGATACCGATCTTCCAGAATGACTTCCTGATTGTCGCCTTCCGCCAGATGACTTCCCGGTTTTGCCGCGCCGCCATGAAAACGGGTGACAAGGCCTTTCTCTTCCAGCAGACGCAGGTCAGCACGGATAGTCACTTCAGAAATACCAAAGGTATTTGAAAGGTCCATCACCAGCACGCTGCCTTGCGTATTAATCAGGTCGACAATTTTATTTCTTCGCTCAAATGAGTTCATATTGATTTGCCTGATAATTAACTGTAACTAGTTTAATCGAAGGATTGCGAAAGGTGAACGCTAAATTTCGAAAGGAAATGTGAGCCAGCGCAGGTTGCTGGCTCGTACCATCAGGAAAGTTGAAGTAAGATTTTGCCCTGCATGGGCGCGCCATTAAGCGCTTTGACTGCTTCTGCAAAGCTTTCCACATCGCCGCGATGGGCAATGAGAGGGGTCAGTTGAAGACGTTTTTCAGCCAACAGGCGCGCTGCGGTTTCCCATTCTTCTCCTGGCCATGGCGCGGAGTAGTTCATCCAACTGCCGAGGAGCGTGAGCTCTTTACGCAAAATTAACCCGAATGTACGCGTCGTCAGGGTGAGATCGTGATGTAACGTCCCCACCAGCGCCAGTTGCGCGCGCGGCCCGGCGATATCGATAGCCAGCGAGACGGTCTGGGGAGTTCCTGCCGTTTCGAGAACCAGTTGATCAAACTGAATGTCGGACAACGCGGTCTGGATGTCGTCGGCGGTCATTTCCCGGCTATTACAGGTATGCGTTGCGCCCAGCGCTTTCGCCAGTTCCAGTTTCTGCGGATTGATATCAATCGCCGTTACGCTTCGCGCGCCCAGTTCCCGCGCGCACTGTAAGGCCAGCAGGCCAATTGTCCCGGCACCGACGATAATTACGTTTTTCCCCTCGCAGCCCTGCGCCAGATGAAAGGCGTGTAAGCCCACGGTAATCGGTTCGATAAACGCGCCATCTTCAATTGGCATATCAGACGGCAAGCGGAAAAGATTGGCCCGTTTGACCACCACATATTCCGCATTACCGCCTTCGCTGCGCGATCCTACAAACTGATACTGTTTGCATAAAGAAAAGTAACCGCGTTCGCATTGCGGACAGTGAAAGCAGGGAAGAAGCGGGACACAAGCGACGGCATCGCCGGGCTGCATATCCGTTACGCCTGTGCCGTAGGATTCAACGTAGCCGCTGAATTCATGACCTAACGTAATAGGATAATAATGGGCGCCCTGCGCGAAAATACGCGGGATATCCGACCCGCAAAGCCCTGAGCTAACGACTTTGACCAACACATCGTCCTCGGCTTGCAGTTGTGGTAAGGGACGTTCTTCAACGCGCACGTCTCCCTCAGCGTGAATAACCACTGATTTCATAACATTCTCCAGGAAGGTGAGGGGAGCGATTGCTCCCCTAAAATTAAGAGGCGATTTGACTTTGCTGTAGCGCCGTGGCTTTCTCAGCCGCGACAAACTGTCGGGCGCGACGCCAGGTCAGCAGTACGCCGGCCAGATAGATAATGGCAATGACGGCGAAGCCGACGATATTCTGCCAGGTAAAAAGTTGAATCAGCAGCCAGGTGATGGGAGAACCGCCCTGATCCAGCGAGGCGACTTGTGCGCCAGCTTTTAGCGCTCCGGCATTGGCAGCCAGTTGGGTATGCAGGCCAATCGTCTGCGTGGCTATCCACAGGGTGATACCCATAATAATGACACCTGAAATCAGCGTGCGGAACAGGTTGCCCTGGTGTACCGCAACCGCCATCGCAATAAAGAAACCGATGGTGGCGAGGTCGCCGAACGGCAGCACCTGGTTCCCCGGTACTAAGACGGCAATCAGGATGGTCAGCGGAATGAATATCAGGCTCGCGGAGACAACAGAGGTATGACCGAGCAGTAGCGCTGGATCAAGGCCTATCAGGAACTCCTGCCCGCCAAATTTGGCCTGTAGACGTTTACGCGCATGTTTGGCGATAGGCGTTAGGCCATCCATAATAGGTTTAATGACGCGTGGCATAAGCAGCATCACCGCTGCGGTTTTGACCGCCAGTTGCAGAACGGCTTTGGTGTCGTAGCCTGCCAGTACACCAATCACCAGCCCCATCACGAAGCCGACAGTCACCGGCTCGCCAAACGGTCCGAAGCGTTTCTGGACATCGTCTGCGCTAAAGTGAATACGATTGAGACCCGGAATTTTCTCGATAATGGTATCAACGAGCACCGCCACGGGGCCCAGGTACGCGGATGAGCCGTGTGGGATAGCAATCCCCTCGAGGCCAAAATAGTCGCGGGTATCTTTGGCAAACCAGTCCCCCAGTTTGTAGACAAAGGCGGCATGAACCACAACGCCCAGAATCCCCAGCCAGTATGAACCGGTCGCCAGATGCAGCATGGCGCCCGTGAAGGTCATGTGCCAGATATTCCAGATATCGACATTCACCACGCGGGTCATGCGGGTCACCAGCATCAGGACGTTAACCCCGATGGCGACAGGGATCGCGACCAGCGCGATTTGTGACGCCCAGGTCATGGGCGATGAACCCGGCCAGCCGACGTCAATAACGTGGAGATTGATTTGGAAATGTTCCGCCATGGCTTTCGCCGCGGGGCCGATAGAATCCAGCATCAGGCCGATGACCAGACCAATACCCACGAAGCCGATACCAATATGCAAACCCGATTTAAAACAATCCCCAAGCTTCATTCCCAGCAGTTTAGAGAACACGATGATCACCAGAGGCAACATCACCGTTGGGCCTAAGTCGAGGATATAACGCATTATTTCGCTAAACATACGTTACCCCATGAGAATGGACAGAATTTTTTGCTGTAATGCTTCAATACCCACGCCGGAAACAAAAGGCATACCGTGAACGACGGGAATATCGCCGAAGGCGCGATCGACCCTGGCAGTAGTACAGATAAGATCGGCGCCGTCCATATAGGTTTCGATTTCGGTGACCCGGCATTGCACTAAGTCGAGCTCAATATGGTTGGCATCACATAGCTCTTTAATTTCTTCCGCAGCCATCGTTGAGGTTGCAACCGCACCGCCACAGGCCACAATTACTTTACGTTTCATAGGGTATTCCTCATTATTATCAATTTATTATCAAACCTGGGCGCACTGCTCAGGCTCAAGGATGGTTTCCTGAAAGCGTATCGCCAGTTCGGCATCCGGCGCGCTTAACAGGGCATCGAGGGTGCTCGGGTTCTGTAGCTCACTAAACAGGCGGCGCAGAAGTTTTAGCTGTGCCGCCGGGTTTTCAACGATTAAGGCGATGATTAACGAAACGGCAATCTCCTCGTCATCATCCGCCTGTTGAAACATGACCGGCTTATCTGGACGAATCAGATAGATAGCGGGTGATTTCGCATGAACCGCCTCGCAATGAGGGATAGCGACGGCGTGACGCTCCAGCGCAATGCCGGTAGGAAAAGACGCTTCACGTTCCACCAGCGCCTGCGGATAACTATCATGTACCACGCCTTTCGCCAGCATCTCTTTGCCAATGTGCGCCAGCGCCTGTTGGCTCGAGTCGAATGTGATTCCGGTTCGGACAAATAGTTGGCTCATAAATTCTCCATTATTCAGGCGACATCCGGCGTGCAACCGAAGCGATAAGCGCGCAGAACATCCTGAATTTTGTCAATAATCAGGTTATGCGGCGTGGGGGGGAGCACGCCCTCAGACAGGCGTTCAAACTGTACGGGCATAAACTGGCTAATTAATCCCAGCGGCAATGTGACGTTATTCAGATTGGCGATTAACTTCTCTACGCTTTGACGAATACGCGGGTGCGGCCAGTAATAGCGAATACGGTCAGACAAACTAAAGTGAATGTCGACCATCGCCTGGCTCCAGGTTGGACGGTAGTATTTTTTCCAGTAGCCCGGTTCGTTTAGCATAACTTCATCAATGACCTCCAGTACCCGACTACGTTGTTCCGGGGAGATCAGCTCGTTTTCCATTTGCGCAAGTGCGAAAATGGCTTCGCGCAGCGCGAAAGTGAGCGCCGGGCCGACCTTCAGAATAGCGTAATGATCGCGTACCAGCGCACGGTAGGCCTGTCGCGTCTGATAATCAGTCGAATGCGCTTCATAGACCATCGGCGTTTCTTTTATCCAGTCGGAAAGCGCTTTAGCGGCCTGCGGTTGATAGTGGATAATCTGTGTATGATCAAATTCAACGCCCGGCTGTACGACAATCGCGATAACCCGGTTCAATGCCTCATCCAGCCCCAGGGCGCGAAAAGCAGCCTGATGCGTTTGCAGCGTGCGGGCCGCATCCTGTTCGCGGGTAACATGCACGGCGTTAATGGCGCTGGCTTCCCCGCCCGGAACCGGAACTTCAGTGCCGATAACATAGGTTAAATGGCGTTTTTGTTCGTCGGTCGCCGTCGTTTCCGCTGCCTGGCAAAGCAGGGCGGCGCGTTTAGCGACAACCATTGGGTCCAGCGGCGTCGGGTCGTCAGCGCAGGACATAGAGGCATCAAGATGGATTTTGCTAAACCCGGCAGCGACGTAAGCCTTAATGAGTTCGACGGATTTTTCCATCGCCGTATCTGCAGGTTCGTTTTGCCAGCAGTTAGGTCCCAGGTGATCGCCGCCTAAAATAAGCCGTTCTCGTGGAAATCCCACTTCCTGGGCGATGCCATAGACAAAATCACGAAAGTCAGCCGGTTTCATGCCGGTATAACCGCCAAACTGATTAACCTGGTTAGAGGTCGCTTCGATCAGAACTTTGTTCCCGCTATTCAGATCAAAACGTAATGCGGATTCAATCACCAGCGGGTGTGCTGAACATACGGAACAGATCCCTATCTGTTCTCCTGTTTTGTGACGAGAAATTATTTCTTTCACTTCTGGCTCCGATATCTTTTGTTTATCTTCATAATATTTTTGGTTTGAAGGCAAAGGATAATAATGGCTTTCGTGATCCAGCTATGAAAACGCCCTTTGCCGTGCTAAATCCGGGGGCTTTAGAGCTTCCCTTCACAACCGCAGTCGGCAATCACTTTACGTACAACCTCTTTCATGGCCGCTTTCGCCGGGATCATGTAATGGCGGGGATCGCTGGCCTCTGCGTGTTGCGTTAAATAGTTTTTAAGCGCGCCGGAAAAGGCGATTTTAAGCTCGGTCGCGACGTTAACTTTGCAGATGCCCAGCGAAATAGCGCGGGTAATATCGCGGGTCGGCAGGCCAGAGGCGCCGTGAAGGACTAAGGGGACATCAACCCGCTGACGAATTTCCGTCAGTCGTTCAAAATCAAGTTTTGGTTCAGCGGTGTAGAGGCCGTGAGCGGTGCCGATAGCAATGGCTAACGAGTCGATACCCGTTTTTTCTACAAATTCCCGGGCCTGTTCCGGATGGGTATAAAGCGCATCTTTACCGTCAACGATAAGATCGTCTTCCTGCCCGCCGAGACGCCCAAGTTCAGCTTCAACGCTGACATCGTAGCGATGACAGTAATCAACCACACTTTTCACCAGCGCAATATTGTCGGCAAAGGGGAAATGCGACCCGTCGATCATGACCGAGCGTACCCCGGCGGCGACTTTCATTTTGATGTCGGCCAGTTTTTCATGATGATCGAGATGTACCGCGAGAGGATGGTTCCAGCTTTTCGCCAGTTCTGCGGCGATGGCCACGATATTACCGACGCCTGCGTAGCTAAAGGTGCCTGGCGTACCGGCGACAATCAGCGGAGAGCGCAATTCTGCGGCGGTTTCCACCACCACTTGCAATGTCTCCAGGTTGTGGATGTTAAACGCCGGCACAGCATAACCTTCCTGCTGCGCCTTCTTTAGCATTGTTCTGCCTGAAATGATAAACATCCTTCCTCCGAAATCTTTCGTTTGTTTTCTTTGAAAGAATTTATAGGCTTTCGGAATGTTTTTTTGTGATTTTGATCTGATAAATGAAAGTTTCGAAATAAAATGGAAGTTATCGAAAGTAAGACATAAAAAAAGCATGTCGGGCAGACATACTTCAGGCTACAGACTAAGGGCGAAAAAATACCGGGTAGCGCTGGCGCTTACCCGGTCTACAGATTATGCGGTTATACCCTGGTCGGATAATAGCGCCGCCTGGATCAGGTCACAGGTGCGGGGTTAAACACTGCCAGCTGGTTATGCAATCCCCATTGATCTGAGAAAGTCTTTTTCCGGCCGCTGGCGACATCGAGAATAAAGTGAAACAGCTTCCAGCCCACATCTTCGATTGTCTCTTCACCCGTGGCGATGGTGCCTGCATTGATATCCATTAAGTCATACCAGCGGTTCGCCAGCTCGGTACGCGTCGCCATTTTAATGACCGGCACCGCCATCAGCCCGTACGGCGTGCCGCGTCCGGTGGTAAAGACCTGTACGGTAATGCCGGAAGCGACCTGCTGCGTGCCGCAGACGAAATCGCTGGCGGGCGTCGCGGCGTAAATCAGGCCGCGTTTGGTGGGGCGCTGGCCCGGCGACAATACTTCGACAA
Organism: Salmonella sp. SJTUF14076; assembly: GCF_015534835.1. NCBI lineage: Bacteria > Pseudomonadati > Pseudomonadota > Gammaproteobacteria > Enterobacterales > Enterobacteriaceae > Salmonella > Salmonella sp. SJTUF14076. Next base: position 606,217 of record NZ_CP064674.1, read on the forward strand.
TGGCGCTCTTACCCGATTTAGCGATAGAGCCCAGCGCTTTTTCCACGACGTTCGCCAGGCCGCCTTTTTTGTTGCCGGGGGACGGGTTAGCGCTGCGATCGGTTTTCCCCATATCAAGGTAGTTATCGTACCAGGCCATTTCATCCAGTAGGCGTTTACCCACGGCTTCGTTGATGGCGCGCGGCGTCAGAAGATGAATGGCATCGCGCACTTCGGTGACCTCCGAGAACATGACGGTCGCGCCGCAGCGTACCAGCAGATCGGAAGCATAACCCACCGCCGGGTTTGCCGTGACGCCAGAAAACGCATCGCTGCCGCCGCATTGCATCCCGACGACCAGCTCGGAGGCCGGGCAGGTTTCGCGCTGGCGCTGGTTCAGTTTCGTCAGATGGCGTTCGGCGACCCGCAAAATATCGTCGACCATTGATTTAAAGCCGACATGCTGCTCGTCCTGTAAACGCACAATACTGGCGCTTTCAACGGCGATGGCGGGAACATCCTCGGTGCCTTCCAGCAGCCGTTCCGGCTGCAGTTTTTCGCAACCGAGGCCAATCACCATCACTTCGCCGCCAAAATTGGGGTTGAGCGCGATATTATGAATCGTGCGAATCGGCACGACCGCCGCCGGCGCGTTGATTGCCACGCCGCAGCCGTACAGATGGTTTAGCCCTACAACGCCATCGACATTCGGGTATTTGGGCAGGAGATCGCGCTCAATCACTTTCACCACATAATCGACCACGCCCGCCACACAGTGCACGCTGGTGGTAATGCCAAGCAGATTTTTGGTGCCGACGCTGCCATCGGCGTTACGATAGCCCTCAAACGTATAGCCTTCCAGCGGCGGCAGCGGTTCCGGTACTTTGGTCGCCAGCGGTAGCGTATTCAGCGGCGGCGCTTTTGGCAGTTCAACCAGCGACTCGTCGATCCAGCTTCCGCGCGGGATGTCGCGTACCGCATAACCGATGACTTCGCCATAACGGATGATTTCGCCGTGAGCGGGGATATCCGTCAGAGCAACTTTATGGCCTTGCGGAATATGTTCAGTCAGTTCCAGGCCATCCGGAAAACGTGTTCCGGCTTTAAGACCGTGGTCATTAACAATAATTGCGACATTATCGGTTTCATGTACTTTTATATAAAACGCCGATGGCGATTCCTGGCGAATTTCGATATTGGCCATTGTTCAACATTCTCCAGCCTGGATGATAGAAATAGGATTATCTATTTTGGTTATGGTTAAATCGTTAAATCTCAATATAAGAAATAAAGTTCATGCATAATGAAATAAGAATGACAGGAGTATAAATATAAGAATGTGATCCAGATCACCGCAAATTATGAAATTTTTTATGTAGGCCGGGTAAAGCGTAAATGTGTGCATTAGCGCCCAGTATCATGGGCGTATGCTCAAAAATAAGCGTTAAATAATCCCTTTTTAATGAGCGTTTGCACAATGATTATCCGCCATAGGCTGTTTATACTGAATGGCGAATTCAGTGTATCTGACGAGTTATTTGAAAATACCATGATAATAATAAAAGACGATAAAGATATCAGAACGGTATATTGTGCTACAGGATGTGTACCACATTAGAAATAGAATGCGGAGACCCATTCTGATTTCAGATAAGCATTTTATTGTCGTTGCTATAAGTTATGGTGGCGGCATCACATGTAGAGAATTAAAGAAATAAGCGAAGGTATAAGCGATGAATAACGCTATTTTCCCGAATAAGTTTAAAGCGGCGCTAGCGGCGCAACAGGTGCAGATTGGCTGCTGGTCTGCACTGGCAAGCCCAATCACCACCGAAGTTCTCGGTCTGGCGGGATTTGACTGGCTGGTGCTGGATGGCGAACATGCGCCGAACGATGTGACCACCTTAATTCCGCAGCTAATGGCATTGAAAGGCAGCGCCAGCGCGCCTGTGGTACGTGTGCCAACCAATGAACCGGTCATTATCAAACGGATGCTGGATATTGGGTTTTATAACTTCCTGATCCCCTTTGTTGAAACGCAAGAGGAAGCGGCTCGCGCCGTCGCCTCGACGCGTTACCCGCCGGAAGGCATTCGCGGCGTCTCCGTTTCTCACCGCGCGAATATGTTCGGTACGGTGCCTGATTACTTTGCGCAGTCGAACAAAAACATCACCATTATTGTTCAAATCGAAAGCCAGTTGGGTGTTGACAATGTTGATGCCATCGCCGCAACGGAAGGCGTTGATGGCATTTTTGTCGGCCCAAGCGATTTGGCCGCCGCGCTGGGTCATCTCGGCAATGCTTCTCACCCTGACGTGCAGCAGACGATTCAACATATTTTCGCCCGCGCTAAAGCGCACGGTAAACCGTGCGGCATTCTGGCGCCGGTAGAGGCGGATGCCCGCCGTTATCTGGAATGGGGCGCGACCTTTGTCGCCGTTGGCAGCGATTTAGGCGCATTCCGCGCCAGCACGCAGAAGCTTGCCGACACCTTTAAAAAATAATCCTGGTATGGAAAGAGAGAACGCTATGACGATGAAAGTTGGCTTTATTGGCTTAGGCATCATGGGTAAGCCCATGAGCAAAAACTTACTGAAAGCAGGGTATTCGCTGGTGGTGTCCGATCGTAATCCTGAAGCGATTGCTGACGTCATTGCCGCAGGCGCGGAAACGGCCTCTACGGCGAAGGCGATCGCTGAACAGTGTGACGTCATCATCACGATGCTGCCTAACTCTCCGCATGTGAAAGAGGTTGCGCTGGGCGAGAACGGTATCATCGAAGGCGCGAAGCCGGGAACCGTATTGATTGATATGAGTTCTATCGCGCCGCTGGCAAGCCGTGAAATCAGCGATGCGCTGAAGGCGAAGGGCGTTGAGATGTTGGATGCGCCGGTCAGCGGCGGCGAGCCGAAGGCGATTGATGGCACGCTGTCGGTGATGGTGGGGGGCGATAAAGCCATTTTCGACAAGTACTACGACCTGATGAAAGCGATGGCGGGTTCCGTGGTGCATACCGGCGATATCGGCGCAGGCAACGTCACAAAACTGGCTAACCAGGTAATCGTGGCGTTGAATATCGCCGCCATGTCTGAAGCGCTGACGCTGGCGACTAAAGCGGGCGTCAACCCGGATCTGGTCTATCAGGCGATTCGCGGCGGTCTGGCTGGCAGTACGGTACTGGATGCGAAAGCGCCGATGGTCATGGACCGAAACTTTAAGCCAGGTTTCCGTATCGATCTGCACATTAAAGATCTGGCGAATGCGCTGGATACCTCCCACGGCGTTGGCGCGCAGCTCCCGCTGACCGCCGCCGTTATGGAAATGATGCAGGCGTTACGCGCGGATGGACACGGTAATGACGACCATAGCGCGCTGGCGTGCTACTACGAAAAACTGGCGAAAGTGGAAGTCACTCGCTAACGACGTTGTGCCCGGATGGCGTGTAGCGATCCGGGCCTGAATTTCAGGCTGGATAAGTGAAACGCCATCCGGCGTTGTGCAGTAACAGGCTACCACTATGAAAATCGTAATTGCCCCCGACTCCTACAAAGAAAGCCTTTCTGCCGCCGAGGTAGCGCAGGCGATAGAAAAAGGATTTCGGGAAATTTTCCCCGATGCGCAATATGTCTCTGTTCCGGTTGCCGATGGCGGCGAAGGAACGGTCGAAGCCATGATTGCCGCGACGCAGGGCGTTGAACGCACCGCATGGGTGACCGGGCCGTTGGGTGAAAAAGTGAAAGCCTGCTGGGGAATGTCCGGCGACGGCCACACCGCCTTTATTGAAATGGCGGCGGCCAGCGGACTGGCGCTGGTTCCGCCAGAAAAACGCAACCCTTTGATTACTACCTCGCGGGGAACGGGGGAGCTGATATTGCAGGCGCTGGAAAGCGGCGCAAGCAATATCATTATCGGCATTGGCGGCAGCGCGACAAATGACGGCGGCGCGGGGATGATGCAGGCGCTGGGCGCAAAACTGCGCGATGCAAACGGCGCGGATATCGGTTACGGTGGCGGAAGCCTTCATTGTCTAAGCGACATTGATATTTCAGAGCTCGATCCCCGTTTAAAACTCTGCGCTATTCGTGTCGCTTGCGATGTCTCTAATCCTCTGATCGGCGACAACGGCGCATCACGAATTTTTGGGCCGCAGAAAGGCGCGACCGAAGAGAACATTGTTGAGCTGGACAGAAATCTTGCTCACTATGCCGACATCATAAAAAAATCGCTGAATGTCGACGTAAAGGCGGCGCCCGGCGCAGGCGCGGCAGGCGGTATGGGGGCGGCGTTAATGGCTTTTCTCGGTGCGGAATTACGCAGCGGGATCGAAATTGTTACGGCGGCACTGAACCTGGAGGAGCATATCCACGACTGTACGCTGGTGGTGACGGGAGAAGGGCGGATTGATAGCCAAAGTATTCGCGGTAAAGTGCCGATTGGCGTCGCGAATGTGGCGAAAAAATATCATAAACCAGTGATTGGCATTGCCGGCAGCCTGACGCACGATGTAGGGATAGTGCATCACTATGGCATCGACGCTGTCTTTAGCGTACTCACGCGCATCGTGACGCTGGAGGAGGCTTTTCGGGGCGCTTTTGACAATATTTATCGGGCATCCAGAAATGTTGCTGCCGCTCTGGCGATAGGAATGCGCAGCGCAGGGTGACAAAGTCGCGCGAACCCTCTATACTGCGCGCCGAAGCTGACCAGACAGTCGCCGCTTCGTCGTCGTCCTTTCGGGGAGACGGGCGGAGGGGAGGAAAGTCCGGGCTCCATAGGGCAGGGTGCCAGGTAACGCCTGGGGGGGAAACCCACGACCAGTGCAACAGAGAGCAAACCGCCGATGGCCCACGCAAGTGGGATCAGGTAAGGGTGAAAGGGTGCGGTAAGAGCGCACCGCGCGGCTGGTAACAGTCCGTGGCACGGTAAACTCCACCCGGAGCAAGGCCAAATAGGGGTTCATAAGGTACGGCCCGTACTGAACCCGGGTAGGCTGCTTGAGCCAGTGAGCGATTGCTGGCCTAGATGAATGACTGTCCACGACAGAACCCGGCTTATCGGTCAGTTTCACTTCTTCATAAAACCCGCTTCGGCGGGTTTTTGCTTTTACAGGGCGGCAGGATGAATGACTGTCCACGACACTATACCCAAAAGAAAGCGGCTTATCGGTCAGTTTCACCTCTTCATAAAACCCGTCCGTGTAAGCTGGCGGGTTTTTGCTTTTACAGGGCGACAGGATGAATGACTGTCCACGACGCTATACCCAAAAGAAAGCGGCTTATCGGTCAGTTTCACCTCTTCATAAAATCCGCTTCGGCGGGTTTTTGCTTATCAGGCCGGTGAAGGGTACAGAGGTTGCAGAAGACGCCAGCGTCACCATCCGGCAATTAATTGACAGCCGTGGTGACATAATATTATTCGTTTTTGTGATGAGAAACACAAAACGCTATGTATTGCGCTATTTTTAGTTGAAGTGAAAAGCAATCGATTTCTTTCACAAAATTACATCCTGAAAAACAGCAAGAAAGCGGTGTAAATTATTTGTTGTAAATGAAAATTAAATGTATGAAATATTTTGGTTAAAATTTTATTAAATGTTTCTTTACAAACAAATAAGGTAAAAAAATGTGACGCGTAACGGTTTTTAAGCGCATTTACCTTCGGTTTATACTTAAATTTGAGAAATTACGTTTTAAATTTAACGCTGGAATTGTCGATAAAATGTCCCATAATTGATTGAAATATCGTCTTCATGGGATGTCGAAAATAGGAGATAAAATAGGCTGGTTATCGCCATAATATATCGTTATCCCGACCCTATTTTTTGATTGAAATCAGGCTAAGTTACCGTCTTATTTTTGTAACTCATTGAAGTAATAGGTTTTCTTTATTTAATAAAGACCATGTAAAAATTGCGGCAAGTTAATTTGTGAGTGGTCGCACATAACCTTTAAGATTTAATTTGCTACACTTCCTGCCGTTCACAATGTTATTTCAGAGCGGTAGATATGAATACTCTTGTTCTCCCTAAAACACAGCATTTGGTGGTCTTTCAGGAAGTCATTAGAAGTGGTTCTATCGGTTCTGCCGCAAAATCGTTAGGGTTAACCCAACCCGCCGTCAGTAAAATCATTAGCGATGTTGAGGCCTATTTTGGCGTTGAGCTAATTGTACGCAAAAATACCGGCGTTACGTTGACCGAAGCGGGACAGGTACTGCTTTCCTGGTCTGAATCTATCACCCGCGAAATGAAAAACATGATCAACGAGATGAACAGTATGACGTGCAATACCGTTGTCGACGTCTCGTTTGGCTTTCCTTCGCTGATTGGCTTTACCTTCATGTCCGATATGATTCATAAGTTCAAAGAGGTCTTTCCAAAAGCGCAGGTATCCATGTACGAAGCCCAGCTCTCTTCATTCCTGCCGGCCCTGCGCGACGGGCGGCTGGACTTTGCTATCGGTACGCTCAGTAATGAAATGCAACTACAGGATCTGCATGTCGAGCCGCTGTTTGAATCAGAGTTTGTCCTGGTAGCCAGCAAGTCCCGAACATGCACCGGCACCATCACACTGGAATCGTTAAAAGACGAACAGTGGGTGTTGCCGCAAACGAATATGGGCTACTACAGCGAATTACTCACCACTCTACAACGAAATGGCATCAGCATCGAAAACATTGTTAAAACAGATTCCGTTGTCACAATATATAATCTTGTTCTCAATGCTGATTTCTTAACTGTTATTCCCTGCGATATGACCACGCCTTTTGGCTCTAATGAATTTATCACGATACCAATCAAAGACACGTTACCCGTCGCACGTTATGCGGCGGTATGGTCTAAAAATTATCGTATCAAAAAAGCCGCTTCAGTATTAGTAGAATTGGCTAAACAATATTCATCATATAATGGATGCAGACGCAGGCAGTTAATAGAAATTGAATGATATGGAATAAACATATTTAGCGAAATTGACGTCACCTGTTTCTTTTGAACAGTGGGCAACGGTAACTTATTTTTAATACCCAGGTTAAGAGGTTATAATGCACATTACATACGATCTCCCGGTTGCAATTGAAGATATCCTCGAAGCGAAAAAAAGACTGGCGGGGAAGATATATAAAACGGGAATGCCTCGCTCTAACTATTTTAGTGAACGTTGCAAAGGCGAAATATTTCTCAAGTTTGAAAATATGCAGCGTACGGGTTCATTTAAAATTCGTGGCGCTTTTAACAAACTTAGCTCGTTAACGGAGGCGGAAAAACGTAAAGGCGTCGTGGCCTGTTCCGCAGGTAATCATGCACAGGGCGTTTCTCTTTCTTGCGCAATGCTGGGTATTGACGGCAAAGTTGTGATGCCGAAGGGCGCGCCAAAGTCAAAAGTGGCGGCCACCTGTGATTATTCGGCGGAAGTGGTGCTCCACGGTGACAACTTCAATGACACCATTGCTAAGGTGAGTGAAATTGTCGAAACCGAAGGCCGCATTTTTATTCCGCCTTACGACGATCCAAAAGTCATTGCCGGGCAGGGCACTATTGGTCTGGAAATTATGGAAGATCTGTACGATGTCGATAATGTCATCGTGCCTATTGGCGGCGGTGGTTTAATTGCAGGTATTGCCATTGCGATTAAATCGATTAACCCGACCATTAAAGTTATCGGCGTACAGGCCGAAAATGTTCACGGTATGGCGGCGTCTTATTACGCTGGCGAAATAACCACGCACCGAACGACCGGCACCCTAGCGGATGGTTGTGATGTCTCCCGCCCGGGTAATTTAACCTATGAAATCGTTCGTGAATTAGTCGATGACATTGTCCTGGTTAGCGAAGATGAAATTCGTAACAGCATGATCGCTTTAATTCAGCGCAATAAGGTTATTACTGAAGGCGCTGGCGCTCTGGCCTGCGCTGCACTATTAAGTGGGAAATTAGATAGCCATATTCAGAACAGAAAAACGGTCAGTATTATTTCTGGCGGCAATATCGATCTTTCTCGGGTATCACAAATTACGGGTTTAGTTGACGCTTAATCTTTTCGTGAGGATAGGATATGAGTACTACTGATAGCATTGTATCCAGCCAGGCAAAACAGTCGTCATGGCGTAAATCGGACACGACGTGGACGCTGGGTTTATTTGGTACCGCCATTGGCGCCGGGGTGCTGTTTTTCCCTATCCGCGCCGGGTTTGGCGGGCTTATCCCCATTCTGCTGATGCTGGTTTTAGCTTACCCCATTGCGTTCTATTGTCACCGGGCGCTGGCACGTCTGTGTTTATCCGGATCTAATCCGTCCGGCAATATTACGGAAACGGTCGAAGAGCACTTTGGTAAAACGGGCGGGGTAGTTATCACGTTCCTTTACTTCTTTGCGATTTGTCCGCTGCTGTGGATTTATGGCGTCACCATCACTAACACGTTCATGACGTTTTGGGAAAACCAGTTGCAGATGCCAGCGTTGAATCGCGGTTTCGTGGCGCTGTTCTTGCTGCTGCTGATGGCCTTTGTGATCTGGTTTGGTAAAGATCTGATGGTTAAGGTGATGAGTTACCTGGTATGGCCGTTTATCGCCAGCCTGGTGCTAATCTCATTATCGCTGATTCCTTACTGGAACTCGGCGGTTATCGATCAGGTTGATCTCAGTAATATCGCGCTGACCGGGCACGATGGCATACTGGTTACGGTGTGGCTGGGCATCTCTATCATGGTGTTCTCCTTTAACTTTTCGCCCATCGTCTCTTCCTTCGTGGTGTCTAAGCGGGAAGAGTATGAGAAAGAGTTTGGCCGCGAATTTACCGAGCGTAAATGTTCACAGATCATCTCGCGCGCCAGTATGCTGATGGTCGCCGTGGTGATGTTCTTCGCCTTTAGCTGCCTGTTTACGCTCTCTCCACAGAACATGGCGGATGCGAAAGCGCAGAACATTCCGGTACTTTCCTACCTGGCCAACCATTTCGCCTCTTTGTCGGGGACAAAATCTACTTTTGCAACGGTGCTGGAGTATGGCGCGTCTATCATCGCGCTGGTTGCTATTTTCAAATCTTTCTTCGGTCACTACCTGGGGACGCTGGAAGGGCTGAACGGCCTGGTGCTGAAATTCGGTTATAAAGGCGATAAAACCAAAGTCTCTATGGGCAAGCTTAACACCATCAGCATGATCTTCATTATGGGGTCTACCTGGGTCGTAGCTTACGCAAACCCGAACATTCTGGACCTGATTGAAGCGATGGGCGCGCCGATTATCGCCTCGCTGTTATGCCTGCTGCCGATGTACGCCATTCGTAAAGCGCCGTCGCTGGCGAAGTACCGTGGTCGTCTGGATAACGTGTTCGTCACCCTGATTGGTCTGCTGACCATCCTGAATATTGTCTACAAATTGTTCTAATCCTCACGTTTAGCCTGCGTTCCGCCCCAGGGCGTGGACGCAGGCTGACATCGACGGAGGCACTACATGAATGAATTTCCGGTCGTTCTGGTCATTAATTGCGGATCATCTTCTATCAAATTCTCTGTACTGGATGTCGCTACCTGTGATGTTTTAATGGCGGGAATAGCAGATGGAATGAATACTGAAAACGCCTTTTTATCTATTAATGGCGATAAGCCGATAAATCTCTCGCACTCTAATTATGAGGACGCGTTAAAAGCCATTGCCTTTGAGCTGGAAAAACGTGATTTAACGGATAGCGTGGCATTAATTGGTCACCGTATCGCGCACGGTGGAGAGCTATTTACGCAGTCCGTCATTATTACCGATGAGATTATCGATAATATTCGTCGGGTATCACCTTTAGCGCCGCTGCATAATTACGCTAATTTAAGCGGCATTGACGCGGCGCGGCGCCTTTTCCCGGCCGTGCGTCAGGTGGCGGTATTTGATACCAGTTTCCACCAGACGCTGGCGCCGGAAGCCTATTTATACGGATTGCCGTGGGAATATTTTTCCAGCCTGGGTGTGCGTCGCTACGGCTTTCACGGTACGTCGCATCGCTATGTTTCGCGGCGCGCGTATGAACTGCTTGACCTCGATGAAAAAAACTCGGGTCTGATTGTCGCGCATCTGGGCAATGGGGCGTCTATCTGCGCGGTACGCAATGGTCAGAGCGTGGATACCTCAATGGGGATGACGCCGCTTGAGGGGCTGATGATGGGCACTCGCAGCGGCGACGTTGATTTCGGCGCGATGGCGTGGATAGCCAAAGAAACCGGGCAGACGTTGAGCGATCTGGAGCGAGTGGTGAATAAAGAGTCCGGTTTGCTCGGCATCTCCGGTTTGTCATCCGACCTTAGAGTCCTGGAAAAAGCCTGGCACGAAGGACATGAGCGCGCCCGGTTAGCGATAAAAACGTTTGTCCACCGTATCGCCCGTCATATTGCCGGACACGCGGCATCGTTACATCGGTTGGATGGCATTATTTTTACCGGTGGTATTGGTGAAAATTCAGTATTAATTCGCCAGTTGGTAATTGAACATCTGGGCGTACTGGGGCTTACGTTAGACGTTGAAATGAATAAGCAGCCGAATTCTCACGGCGAGCGCATTATTTCCGCTAACCCTTCTCAGGTTATTTGCGCTGTTATTCCCACGAATGAAGAGAAAATGATTGCCCTTGATGCCATTCATTTAGGCGGTGATGCTGCCAACTTACTGATTTAGTGTATGATGGTGTTTTTGAGGTGCTCCAGTGGCTTCTGTTTCTATCAGCTGTCCCTCCTGTTCAGCTACTGACGGGGTGGTGCGTAACGGCAAAAGCACCGCCGGACATCAGCGCTATCTCTGCTCTCACTGCCGTAAAACATGGCAACTGCAGTTCACTTACACCGCTTCTCAACCCGGTACGCACCAGAAAATCATTGATATGGCCATGAATGGCGTTGGATGCCGGGCAACCGCCCGCATTATGGGCGTTGGCCTCAACACGATTTTCCGCCATTTAAAAAACTCAGGCCGCAGTCGGTAACCTCGCGCATACAGCCGGGCAGTGACGTCATCGTCTGCGCGGAAATGGACGAACAGTGGGGATACGTCGGGGCTAAATCGCGCCAGCGCTGGCTGTTTTACGCGTATGACAGGCTCCGGAAGACGGTTGTTGCGCACGTATTCGGTGAACGCACTATGGCGACGCTGGGGCGTCTTATGAGCCTGCTGTCACCCTTTGACGTGGTGATATGGATGACGGATGGCTGGCCGCTGTATGAATCCCGCCTGAAGGGAAAGCTGCACGTAATCAGCAAGCGATATACGCAGCGAATTGAGCGGCATAACCTGAATCTGAGGCAGCACCTGGCACGGCTGGGACGGAAGTCGCTGTCGTTCTCAAAATCGGTGGAGCTGCATGACAAAGTCATCGGGCATTATCTGAACATAAAACACTATCAATAAGTTGGAGTCATTACCCATTTAGGCAACGTGAAAGCACCAGTGGAATTTGCATAACTTAACGGCTGTTCTGTAGAGAGATTATTTTTCATGAAGGTAAATATCGATACCAGCGATATGCTGTATGCCGAAGCATGGCGTGATTTTAAAGGTACGGACTGGAAAGAAGAAATTAATGTCCGTGATTTTATTCAGCATAACTATACGCCCTATGAGGGGGATGAATCTTTTCTCGCCGACGCGACGCCAGCGACCACGGCGTTGTGGGAAAAGGTGATGGCGGGAATACGTATCGAGAACGCGACCCATGCGCCGGTGGATTTCGATACTAATATCGCGACGACGATTACCGCGCACGATGCGGGATATATTGAAAAAGAGCTGGAAAAAATCGTCGGTTTACAAACGGATAAGCCGCTTAAACGCGCTTTGCATCCGTTTGGCGGCGTTAACATGATCAAAAGTTCATTCCACGCTTATGGCCGCGAAATGGACGCCGATTTTGAATATACCTTTACCGACCTGCGGAAAACCCATAATCAGGGCGTATTCGATGTTTACTCGCCGGATATGCTGCGCTGCCGTAAATCCGGCGTATTAACCGGTTTGCCGGATGGTTATGGTCGCGGGCGCATTATTGGCGATTATCGTCGCGTCGCGCTGTATGGCATCCGTTATCTGGTGCGCGAACGCGAGCTGCAATTCGCCGATCTGCAGTCGAATCTGGAGCAGGGACAGAATCTTGAGGCGACGATTCGCCTGCGTGAGGAGTTGGCGGAGCATCGTCGCGCGCTGCTGCAAATGCAGGAGATGGCGGCGAAATACGGCTACGATATCTCCCGCCCGGCGCGAAACGCGCAGGAAGCGGTACAGTGGCTCTACTTCGCTTATCTGGCGGCGGTAAAATCGCAAAATGGCGGTGCAATGTCGCTGGGAAGAACCGCCTCGTTCCTTGATATCTACATTGAGCGCGATTTCAACGCGGGCCTTCTGACAGAGCAGCAGGCGCAAGAACTGATCGACCATTTCATCATGAAGATCCGCATGGTGCGCTTCCTGCGCACGCCGGAATTTGATTCGCTCTTTTCCGGCGATCCGATCTGGGCCACCGAAGTTATTGGCGGGATGGGGCTCGATGGCCGCACGCTGGTGACGAAGAACTCCTTCCGTTATCTGCATACCCTGCACACGATGGGGCCAGCGCCGGAGCCGAACCTGACCATACTGTGGTCTGAAGCGTTGCCGGTGGCATTCAAAAAATATGCTGCGCAGGTCTCCATCGTGACCTCATCTTTGCAGTATGAAAACGACGATTTAATGCGTACCGACTTTAACAGCGACGATTACGCCATCGCTTGTTGCGTCAGCCCGATGGTCATCGGTAAGCAGATGCAGTTCTTCGGCGCGCGCGCCAACCTTGCCAAAACGTTGCTGTACGCTATCAATGGCGGCGTTGACGAGAAACTGAAAATCCAGGTTGGGCCGAAAACCGCGCCGTTAACGGATGAGGTGCTGGATTATGACGCGGTAATGGAGAGCCTCGACCATTTTATGGACTGGCTAGCGGTGCAGTACATCAGCGCGCTGAACATCATTCACTACATGCACGATAAGTACAGCTATGAAGCTTCGCTGATGGCGCTGCACGACCGTGATGTGTATCGGACGATGGCGTGCGGCATCGCCGGACTGTCGGTGGCGGCGGATTCCCTGTCCGCCATCAGGTACGCTCAGGTGAAGCCGATCCGCGACGAAAACGGCCTTGCCATCGACTTTGCTATTGAAGGCGAGTATCCGCAGTACGGCAACAACGATGAGCGCGTGGACAGCATCGCCTGCGACCTGGTGAAACGCTTTATGCAAAAAATTAGCGTGTTGCCGACGTATCGCAATGCGGTGCCGACGCAGTCCATTTTGACCATCACCTCGAACGTCGTGTACGGGCAGAAGACCGGCAATACGCCGGATGGACGCCGCGCCGGAACGCCGTTCGCGCCGGGGGCGAACCCGATGCATGGTCGTGACCGCAAAGGGGCGGTGGCCTCGCTGACGTCGGTGGCGAAACTGCCGTTTACCTACGCCAAAGACGGTATTTCGTACACCTTCTCGATTGTGCCTGCGGCGCTCGGGAAAGAAGATGCGGTGCGGAAAACCAATCTGGTCGGCCTGCTGGACGGCTATTTCCATCATGAAGCACAAGTAGAAGGCGGGCAGCATCTGAACGTCAATGTGATGAACCGTGAAATGTTGCTGGATGCGATTGAACATCCGGAAAACTACCCGAACCTGACGATCCGCGTTTCCGGCTATGCCGTGCGCTTCAATGCGCTGACTCGTGAGCAGCAACAGGACGTTATTTCGCGCACCTTTACTCAGGCGATGTAACGTGAACGGGGCGATCGTGTGGATCGCCCCGCGACGGATCTTCACTGAACGGTAATCTTAGGGGGAGATATGATTAGCGCATTTGATATTTTTAAGATTGGCATTGGACCTTCAAGCTCCCATACCGTAGGGCCAATGAATGCAGGAAAATGTTTTATCGATCGGCTGATCGACAGCGGCGACCTGCCGCGAACGACGCGCATCACGGTTGATCTTTACGGATCGCTATCGCTGACGGGCAAAGGCCACGCGACCGATACCGCCGTCATTATGGGCCTGGCGGGCAATACGCCGCAGGATGTCAATATTGATAGCATTCCGGCGTTTATCCAGGAGGTTGCCCGCAGCAGCCGTTTATCGGTGGCGGGTGGCGCGCATGTGGTGGATTTTCCCGTCGCCGACAGTATTTTCTTTCACGCTGAAACCCTGGCGCGCCATGAAAACGGTATGCGTATTACCGCCTGGCACGGACAAACGCCGCTTTTACACAAAACGTATTACTCTATTGGCGGCGGCTTTATTGTCGAAGAGGAACGCTTTGGCCAGTCGCACGACGTAGAAAAATCGGTGCCGTATGATTTTCATTCCGCCAGCGAACTGTTGACGCTATGTGAAAGGCAGGGGCTCTCGGTTTCCGGCCTGATGATGCAAAATGAACTGGCGTTGCGGAGCAAAGAGCAGATTGACGCTGGCTTTGCCCGCATCTGGCAAGTGATGGCGACCGGAATTGAACGTGGCATGAATACTGAGGGCGTGTTGCCGGGGCCGCTGAACGTTCCACGCCGCGCGGTAGCGTTACGGCGTCTGCTGGTTTCCAGCGATAATCTCTCCCGCGATCCGATGAACGTCATCGACTGGATTAACATGTTCGCCCTGGCCGTGAGCGAAGAGAACGCGGCGGGTGGGCGAGTGGTCACCGCGCCGACCAACGGCGCGTGCGGCATTATTCCCGCGGTGCTGGCCTATTACGACAAATTCCGTCGTCCGGTCAATGCCAACTCTATCGCCCGTTATCTGCTGTCGGCGGGGGCAATTGGCATGCTGTACAAGATGAACGCCTCGATATCCGGCGCGGAAGTGGGGTGTCAGGGCGAGGTTGGCGTCGCGTGTTCGATGGCGGCGGCGGGGCTGACAGAACTGCTGGGCGGCAGCCCGGCGCAGGTCTGTATTGCGGCGGAAATTGCGATGGAGCATAACCTTGGCCTCACCTGTGACCCGGTGGCGGGTCAGGTGCAAATCCCTTGTATTGAACGTAATGCGATTAACGCCGTTAAAGCGGTAAATGCGGCGCGAATGGCGCTACGCCGTACCTCTGAGCCGCGGGTTTCGCTCGATAAAGTGATCGAAACCATGTACGAAACGGGTAAAGACATGAACGACAAATATCGCGAGACGTCGCGCGGCGGTCTGGCGATTAAAGTCGTTTGTGGATAGGCCCGACAGGCGCAGAGTGAGCAGGCTATGGGATAACGCAGAAGACAGAAGCTGAGAAAAGGGCGCACCAAAGTGCGCCCTTTTTTGTTGTGATACGCGTCAAATAGAGAAAATAACAATATTAAATAAATAGTAAATAGAAAATAATTCTTAACCCACAAGAAATGCAGGCGTTTTATTGGTAAGTTTTTCTCTTATCGTGCGCGTATGATTTTCTTATTACAAGAAAGTACCTGCACCTCACGTTCTGCATATCGCCTTGCTGCGGCACGAAAAATAAAAAAAACCTCTACCTACACATTGAGCGAGAATTTTATGGAATCGGCAAGTAATACCAGCGTAATCCTCGACGCATCAGCCCCGGCGCGTCGGGCAGGGATGACAGAAAGCGAATGGCGTGAAGCCATCAAATTTGATAGTACCGACACCGGCTGGGTCATTATGAGTATCGGGATGGCGATCGGCGCAGGGATCGTTTTTCTTCCTGTCCAGGTTGGCCTGATGGGACTTTGGGTCTTTTTACTCTCTTCTATTATTGGTTATCCGGCCATGTACCTGTTCCAGCGGCTGTTTATTAATACGCTGGCGGAATCCCCGGAATGTAAAGACTACCCCAGCGTGATCAGCGGCTATCTGGGCAAAAACTGGGGTATTTTATTAGGCGCGCTGTACTTTGTGATGCTCGTCATCTGGATGTTCGTCTATTCTACGGCGATTACTAACGACAGCGCCTCTTATCTGCATACTTTCGGCGTAACGGAAGGATTGCTTTCCGATAGTCCATTTTATGGTCTGGTGCTGATCTGCATCCTGGTGGCGATTTCCTCACGCGGTGAAAAATTACTGTTCAAAATCTCCACCGGCATGGTGCTGACCAAGCTACTGGTAGTGGCGGCGCTGGGCGTCTCTATGGTGGGTATGTGGCATCTGTATAACATTGGCGCGCTGCCGCCGATGGCCCTGCTGATTAAAAACGCCATTATTACCCTGCCATTTACGCTGACCTCGATTTTATTTATCCAGACGTTAAGCCCAATGGTGATCTCTTACCGTTCACGCGAAAAATCTATTGAGGTCGCACGTCATAAAGCGCTGCGTGCCATGAATATCGCGTTTGGCGTCCTGTTCGTTACCGTCTTTTTCTATGCGGTTTCCTTCACCCTGGCGATGGGGCATGACGAAGCGGTGAAAGCCTACGAGCAGAATATTTCCGCCCTGGCGATCGCCGCGCAATTTATTAGCGGCGATGGCGCTGGCTGGGTCAAAGTGGTTAGCGTAATTCTGAACATCTTTGCCGTCATGACCGCCTTCTTTGGCGTTTATTTAGGATTCCGCGAAGCGACGCAAGGCATTGTGATGAATATCCTGCGCCGCAAAATGCCCGCCGAGAAGATTAAGGAAAATCTGGTACAGCGCGGCATTATGATTTTCGCTATTTTGCTGGCCTGGAGCGCCATTGTGCTCAATGCGCCGGTACTGAGCTTCACCTCTATTTGTAGCCCTATCTTCGGTATGGTGGGCTGTTTAATTCCGGCATGGTTGGTCTACAAGGTTCCCGCATTGCACAAATATAAAGGCGCTTCGTTGTACCTGATTATTATTACCGGTCTGCTGCTATGCGTTTCTCCGTTCCTGGCATTCTCTTGATATACCTGAGATTAAGGTTGTTGTTATGTTTGAATCTAAAATAAATCCATTGTGGCAAAGTTTTATCCTGGCCGTACAGGAAGAAGTAAAACCGGCGCTGGGGTGTACTGAGCCAATTTCACTGGCGCTGGCGGCAGCGGCGGCGGCGGCTGAACTTGACGGCACAGTTGAACGCATTGACGCGTGGGTTTCGCCTAATCTGATGAAAAATGGTATGGGCGTTACCGTTCCAGGAACGGGAATGGTAGGGCTACCGATCGCCGCGGCGCTTGGCGCGTTGGGCGGTGATGCGAAAGCCGGGTTGGAGGTGTTAAAAGACGCTTCCGCTAAAGCCGTTGCCGATGCAAAAGCGATGCTGGCCGCCGGACATGTCGCAGTGATGTTGCAGGAGCCATGTAACGATATCCTGTTTTCACGGGCGAAAGTGTATAGCGGCGATAGCTGGGCATGTGTCACGATCGTCGGCGATCATACAAACATTGTGCGGATAGAAACCGACAAGGGCGTGGTATTTACCCAGGCCGATAATGCGCAGGAAGAAGAAAAAACCTCGCCACTGGGAGTGCTGTCTCATACCTCGCTGGAAGAGATCCTGGCGTTTGTGAATGCGGTGCCCTTTGACGCTATTCGCTTTATTCTCGATGCGGCCAGGCTAAACGGCGCGTTGTCGCAGGAGGGACTGCGTGGTTCCTGGGGGCTGCATATCGGTTCGACGCTGGCCAAACAGTGCGATCGCGGTCTGCTGGCGAAAGATCTCTCCACGGCGATTTTGATCCGTACCAGCGCGGCGTCAGACGCCAGAATGGGCGGCGCCACGTTGCCCGCGATGAGCAACTCCGGCTCCGGCAACCAGGGGATTACCGCCACGGTGCCAGTCATGGTGGTTGCTGAACATGTCGGCGCCGATGACGAACGCCTGGCGCGCGCGCTAATGTTATCGCATTTGAGCGCTATCTATATTCACCATCAGCTTCCGCGTTTGTCGGCGCTGTGCGCGGCAACTACGGCGGCGATGGGCGCGGCAGCGGGTATGGCGTGGCTGATAGATGGTCGTTACGACACTATCGCAATGGCTATCAGCAGTATGATTGGTGATGTCAGCGGGATGATTTGCGATGGCGCGTCGAATAGCTGCGCGATGAAAGTCTCTACCAGCGCGTCGGCGGCGTGGAAAGCCGTACTGATGGCGTTGGATGATACGGCGGTGACCGGAAACGAAGGGATTGTGGCGCACAATGTCGAACAATCTATTGCGAATTTGTGTTCGCTGGCGTGTCGCTCAATGCAGCAGACCGACAAGCAGATCATCGAGATTATGGCCAGTAAAGCGCATTAATAATCACGCCCCGGCATGACGTCGGGGCAGCGTGTTGCCCGATGGCGCTGCGCTTATCGGGTCTACCTGTTATCAGCCGGAGCGGGCGCTTGCGCCGCCATCCGGCATGATTTCAGGCTGCGGCCTCTTCTTCTGCCAGCCGGGCTTCGGCGTCCGCCACGATGGCTTCCAGTTCGGTTAGCATCTCTTCATAGCCCAGCGGCACAGTGGCGCTCATCGCCTCCTGTACGGCAGGTTTTACCACGGGCTGACGTTTCTTCGCCGATTTTTTGCTCATCTTGCGACTCCTTTTCTGGCTGGCTACACCGGTAAATCTACCAGTAATGCGCGCAGCGGCGTATCGGCAACCAGCGTAATGTTAGGTTCATCACGAATAAATGCGCCATCTCCGCAGGTTAATGTCTCGCGTTCTTCGTTGTGCGTCATCGCGTGGAACGTACCGTGAATCGACTGCAAATAGGCGCGCGGCCCGTGAAGCTGGAAGTTAAGCGATTCGCCTTTCTCCAGCGTAATATGATGTACCCAGACCTGTTGGCGCAGTTGTAAGCTGTTTTGCTCACCGTCGGGCGAGGCAAGAAGCTGTTGTTGCGCCGCCAGGAGTGGGATTTTTTGTACCAGCGCGTTTTCCCGTTCAGGACAGGCGTCAAGCCACAGTTGCATTCGGGTTAACGGCTTAACTTTGCTGAGATTATGTTCGCTGTAGCTAATGCCCGGCTGCGCGGCGAGCAGCAACGCTTCGCCCGCTTTAGCCTGTACATGGTTGCCGTCGCTGTCGCGGTATTCCGCTTCGCCGTCCAGAATCAGGTTTAAAATATCCACCTTTGGATAAGTTCGAGGCTGAAAAGAGGCGCCCGGCGCCAGCACTTCCTGGTTCAGTACGCGCAACGACGCGTAGCCCAGCAGTGTAGGGTCGAAGTAGTGTCCAAAGGAGAAGGTATAGCGGGCCTGTAACCATCCATAGTCTGCCTGTCCACATTGTTTGGCGGTTCGGGTCGTAATCATCGTTATTAACCTCTCTTTACTTCCTTTTATGTTAAGGGGCTGGACGCTGCATTGTTAGCCAGATATTCTGCCCGGTATGTTCAAATTTCCTGAATGAGAACGTTATGGCTAAAGAGAGAGCGCTGACGCTTGAAGCATTGCGTGTGATGGACGCCATTGACCGTCGGGGCAGTTTTGCCGCAGCGGCTGATGAGTTGGGGCGGGTGCCCTCCGCGCTGAGTTACACCATGCAGAAGCTGGAAGAAGAGTTGGACGTTGTACTGTTCGATCGCTCCGGCCATCGTACAAAATTCACCAACGTCGGACGTATGCTGCTGGAACGCGGGCGGGTATTGCTGGAAGCGGCAGACAAGTTAACGACGGATGCTGAAGCGTTGGCCCGCGGTTGGGAAACGCATCTGACGCTGGTCACTGAAGCTCTGGTACCAACGCCTGCTTTTTTTCCGCTGATCGACCGGCTGGCCGCTAAAGCCAATACGCAGCTTTCATTGATTACCGAAGTACTGGCTGGCGCATGGGAGCGGCTTGAGCAGGGACGGGCGGATATCGTCATCGCTCCGGATATGCATTTTCGATCGTCGTCGGAAATTAACTCCCGTAAGTTGTATACGCTTATGAATGTGTATGTCGCCGCGCCTGACCATCCTATTCATCAGGAGCCGGAGCCGCTTTCGGAAGTGACGCGGGTTAAATACCGCGGCGTAGCGGTAGCGGATACCGCGCGCGAGCGGCCGGTATTAACGGTGCAACTGCTGGATAAGCAGCCACGTCTGACGGTAAGCACGATTGAAGATAAACGTCAGGCGCTGCTGGCCGGGCTTGGCGTCGCGACTATGCCATATTCGATGGTGGAACAGGATATTGCCGAAGGGCGGCTACGCGTGGTCAGCCCGGAATCGACCAGCGAAATCGATATTATTATGGCCTGGCGGCGCGACAGTATGGGGGAGGCAAAAGCCTGGTGCCTGCGGGAAATACCTAAGCTATTCTCCGGAAAATAAATAGCGCGCGGCGCTTTAAAAGCGGCGCCGCGCCGCCATCAGGAAAAACGTTTCGGATCGGGGCCGAAGCGGTTGTCGCCCGGCGTACCATTCTGGCAGTTGAACGCGATGATGATAAGCCAGCCGATAATGGGGATAAGTAGCAACAGTAGCCACCATGCGGAGCGGTCAGTGTCATGCAGACGACGGAACTGCACGGCCCACCACGGTAAAAAGATCAGAACGCCGTAAATGGTGGTCAGAACGCCTTCACCCCCGGCGCGTTGCCAGCCAAGCATGGCGTCCAGCAGGCCCAACACAAAGGTAAAGATGATATTGACCAGAATAAACATCCAGTACTCTTTGCGTCGCGCGCGGCCGCCAAATCCCAGATAATTTTTTAAAACCTTTAAATACCAATCCATTTTCGCCTCAATAATGGTTCAATCACTTGTTTTTAAAGTAATCAAACTAAGAATAGCCGCGAATGAAATGTTGGTAAATATTTGTGGTATTTATTAATAAGGCGTCCCGGAGGACGCCTGAAATTAGCCAAAGCGCACGTCGCGCCCGTGAGGTTCGAGCAGATCCTGCCACGGTCCGATAGAAATGATACCTGTGGGGTTAATCGTTTTATGGCTACGGAAATAGTGGTGACGAATATGATCAAGATTAACGGTTTCAGCAATGCCCGGTATTTGATAGATATCGCGCAGGAAACCGTACAGATTCAGGTAGTCGCTGATTCGGTATTTGTCGCATTTGAAATGAGTTACGTAAACCGGATCAAAGCGTACCAGGGTCGTCCATAAGCGGATATCCGCCTCGGTCAACTGGTCGCCCGTCAGATAGCGGTGCTGTCCGAGAATCTGTTCCAGGCGCGCCAGCGCAGTAAATACCTTGTCTACCGCTTCATCATACGCTTGCTGGCTGGTGGCGAAGCCTGCTTTATAAACGCCGTTATTAACGTTGTCATAAATCCAGCCGTTTAACTCGTCAATTTTGCTTTGCAGCGCGGGGGGATAGTAATCCCCGGCTTTAGCGCCCAGCCCATCGAAGGCGGAGTTAAACATACGAATGATTTCGGCGGACTCGTTGCTGACGATAGTATGATTTTTTTTATCCCATAAGACCGGTACGGTGACGCGGCCGCTGTAGTGTGGATCGGCGTGCAGATACAACTGGTAGAGAAATTCATGCTGATAGAGGGTATCGCCGGTGGCCGCCGGAAAAGTATCATCAAACGTCCAGCCGTTTTCCAGCATCAATGGATTCACGACAGAAACCGGAATAAACGGCTCCAGACCTTTCAGTTTACGGAAAATGAGCGTGCGATGCGCCCAGGGGCAGGCAAGGGAAACGTACAGATGGTAACGATCTTTTTCTGCGGCGAATCCGCCTTCGCCGGAAGGTCCGGGCGCGCCGTCAGCGGTAAGCCAGTTGCGGAAAGCCGACGCTGAACGCTGAAATTTCCCCCCGGAAGATTTGGTGTCATACCAGGTATCGTGCCAGACGCCATCGATCAGTTGTCCCATGTCTCTCTCCTTCAGATAACAAAAGCGAGGCGCTATTCCCTCGCTTTTTTAATTGAGTATAGATTGCTTACCACTTTTTATTCAGCAGACGGTCAAGGCTGAACGCGCCAGGCCCGGTTAACGCCAGTAATAAGAATCCGCCGGCAATGGTCAGGTTTTTCATAAACATCAGCGAGTTTACACCTTCTGCAAAATTGCTATGGAAGATCAATGCCGTCAGCAACGTAAAACCAGCGGTGAAAAGCGCAGTGGTGCGGGTGAGGAACCCCAGCAGAATCGCCAGACCGCCGCCGAACTCAAGCAGTATGGTGAGCGGCAGCAGGAATCCTGGTACGCCCATCGCTTCCATATACTGTTGTGTGCCCGCATAGCCGCTAATTTTTCCCCATCCTGCAGTAATAAACAGAACTGGCATTAAAATACGCGCTATCAGTACACCAACATCTTCTAATTTTTTCATTTTATTCTCCAGGAGGCCGATTCGGCGGCGGCTGCTATTTTCATGAGCAATGGCGCGGTTTAGCGCGTCATTGTTATCGCTGGAGAGAATCATAAACGTGGCGTGCAGGAATTGTTAGCAAGGAAAATTGCCAAATTTTTTCAAAAAATTTGAGTAATTGCTAAAGAGACGATATGCATAAAAGTATCGCGCCACCAGGTGATAACCTGATGGCGCGATGCTATAAAAGAAAAGATATTAACCGCGGAGTTGTTGTTGACGGAGGGTAGTTTTTACCAGGCGCCAGGCGCTCCAGATACCCAGGCCGCGTTTCGCCCAGCGTACCAACATATTAGGATGGCGGATGGTCCAGATGGCCATTACGCTGCTACCGACCAGCGCCCAGGAGCGCAGGCTTAACACCGTATTCCAGCCGCGATCGTATGCGCCGGTGGTCTCCAGCCAGTCGCGACGGCTGGCGGACAGATCCAGCCGTTGCTGCTGGATCTGACTGAGAAGCAGCGCTTTACGTTTTTCGCGTTCGCCTTTGCTGCTCACGACTGATCGTCCTCCAGAATTTGCCGATCGTTAGCCAGTTCGTGCCGCGTATGGCGCAATAGCGTGGACTGACGCGCTTTGCGCAAAGTCCAGATGCCGCCGATTAGCGCAAGCACTAACAGCACAACAGTGGTAGCGATCATCGCGTTCAAACGGTACTGAGGATCGATAGCCCAGATGACCAGAACCATCAGGCTTATTAAGCCAAACGCCGCGAAGAGCATGGTAAGACCTACCATCAGCAAAAGCTGAAAGAGGTTCGCCTTCTCTTCTTCCAGTTCTACTACCGCCAGTCGCAGCCGGGTTTCCACCATCTCAACGATAATGGTGATAATCCGCTGCCCGATACCCAGTACGCTTTTGCCTGGTCCTTGTGCCTGTCGAGAGTCCGCCATAATTAACGACGCGTCAGCAGTACGCCCAACACCAGACCGACAGCGGCGCCAATGCCTACGCCTGTCCAGGGATTTTCGCGCACATAATCATCGGCGCGGGCGGCGGCGACGCGAGTCTGTTTGGCAATCACATCACCCGTTTCGCCCAGGCGGTAACGGCTCTCTTTCAGCGCGCGCTCGGCTTTGCTACGAATCTTACTCAACTCTTCTTTCGACTTTTCGCCCGAAGAGCTCAGCACTTCTTCAAGCGTATCGGTCAGGGATTTCAACTCAGCGCGCAGATGTTCCGTAGTGTTATCTTTCGACATAGTTTTCTCCAGGTGTGTGAGTATTTACATTCGGCGTTAATTTAGTAGTCTCTGGCCTCAAGTTTTTTTAGCTCATCCTGAGCCTCGGCCAGCTTACGTTCACGTTTATCTATTTTATCCGCATCGCCTTTTGCTTTTGCCTCGGCTAAATCACGTTGGCGTTCGGCTACCTCTTCTTTTTGCTCAGCGATCTTTTTCTGATGCTCGGCGCGTAGCTTGCTGTCAGTACAATTAGCGCGTACTTCGCTGAGCGCCTTGTTCAGACCCTCAATACGGCGCTGATTGTTGTGCTTTTCAGCGTAGCTAATTTCCTTTTGTATATCCTGCTCTTTTTCCTGACAAAGCGAATTAGCGTAGCTACCGGCGCTAAGTGTAAAAAGCGTGATAGCCAAAGCGATGCGGTATTTCATTCCTGAACTTTCCCTTATGTTCGGACCCGTTGTCCGGGGCGGTGATCCCGATAATAACGCGGTGGGTTAAACACCGCTTTATTAATCATAGTCATTAAACAATGAAATCACCAAAGTGAGTGATATGATTCGGATTCCTGGAGATTAGCCAAAGCGGTGTGAGCTTTCCCGTAAGCGGGACAGCCACTGTACCGTTTCGTTGTCATCGTCCTGCTGAGCGACGACATAACCGTGTGGCAGCGTTTGATCAAGCACTGTTTTTGCTGCGGCGCTTTGCGCAGGGGAATCGAAGGTAATGAGCAACATGTCATTTTTAGGCGTAATGCTTTTAAAATGAATGCCGTTCGCATCCAGATGATGCAGAACTGAGAAGCCGTCTGGCATACTGGCGCCCTGGTTAACCGCGCGAATGGCCAGCGTCGACTCTTGCTGACGCAGCGTTGACCACGCCATCATGAGTATGGTCAGCATCAGTAGAAAAGCGCTGATCCAAATGAGTTGTCGGGCAGTTATGCGTGGTTTAAGCATAAGTTATCCCCGGCTCCCATACTTCTTTTTCCACAGCATGACCAGTGAACCCGCCAGGCCAAAAAAGAGCAGCACTACGGGCAGCAGCATCAGGCATGACATTAACTGATCTTCATACTTCATAAAGACGGGCGTTTTGCCCAGCAGATAGCCCAGCGACGTCAGGATAAGCACCCACAACAAGCCGCTCATCCAGTTGAAAAACTGAAAGCGCGCGTTATTCAGGCCGGATATGCCGGCAATGGTGGGCAGCAGCGTTCTGACAAACGCGATAAAACGGCCTATCAGTAATGCCGACAGGCCGTGTTTATGGAAAAGGTGATGGGCGCGTTGATGATAATGTGCGGGGAGATGAGAGAGCCAGTTTTGTACGGTGCGGGTATTCCCCAGCCAGCGGCCCTGAATATAGCTCACCCAGCAACCCAGGCTGGCCGCGACGGTAAGCAGCAAAATGGTTTGTGGAAAACCCATCGCGCCTTTGGCGATCAGCACGCCGACCAGAATCAACAGGCTGTCGCCAGGCAAAAAGGCGGCAGGGAGCAGCCCATTTTCCAGAAACAAAATCATAAATAACACAAAATATAACATGCCAATCATGGAAGGATTGGCCAGTGTTTCAAAGTCCTGAGCCCACAGGGCATTCAGCAATTGAGTCAGTAGTTCCATTCAGTATTCCTGGAGAATCGGTTAACGTCACGCCGGTGATCTGAGGTTTGCACTGCCGCAACAGAGTTGGAGTTTTTATCAGCGTTGCGGAAACGGCAAATTCGCGGCCTGAACTATTCCTTGTTAAGTTGTGAAGTAAGCAAGCACTAACACACAAAAATTCAAAATGCATCTAATTGTAACAAAGGTCAACGAAGTCCGTTATAGAAATTACGCGTCGTTGAGCTTTGATTTTGCTTATCGCAAGGGAGGGTGGCGAGAGGATTTACACAGGCTGACACTTTATACTTTACGCTGACCGAGCGCCGCGGCAGACGCCATCTACATATAACGTTACGCGAGGATGTTGCGCGTGAACATCAATTCGCTTTCCATCACAGCCTATGGATTGGGAGATTCAGATTTATCGTTACGCCGGATGGCATACGCCATCCGGCATCGATAATCACTTAGCTACGCAAGGCGTTATTCGCCAGACGTTCGTCCTCTGCCTGGCAGGCTGCCGCAGTGAACAGAACATCGGTAGATGAGTTCAGCGCCGTTTCACACGAATCCTGCAATACGCCGATAATAAAGCCGACCGCCACTACCTGCATCGCGATATCGTTCGGGATGCCAAACATGTTGCACGCCAGCGGGATCAGCAGCAATGAACCGCCTGCCACGCCGGAGGCGCCGCAAGCACACAGCGAGGCCACCACGCTCAGCAGCAGCGCTGTAGGCAGATCCACCGGGACGCCTAACGTATGGACTGCCGCCAACGTCAGAACCGTAATGGTAATTGCCGCGCCGGCCATATTGATGGTGGCACCCAGCGGAATGGAAACGGAGTAAGTATCCCTGTCCAGATTCAGTTTTTCGCACAGCGCCATATTCACTGGAATATTGGCGGCAGAACTGCGGGTAAAGAAGGCATAAACACCGCTTTCACGCAGGCAGGCGAACACCAGCGGATAAGGGTTGCGACGAATTTTCCAGAATACCAACAGCGGGTTGACCACCAGCGCGACCAGCAGCATACAGCCAATCAAGACGACCAGCAGGTGCGCATAGCCCCACAGGGTGGAGAAGCCGGTGGTTGCAAGCGTTGATGAAACCAGACCAAAAATACCGACTGGCGCGAAACGGATCACCAGTTTCACCATAAAGGTCACGGCGTTAGACATATCGTTCACGAGGTTTTTGGTGGTTTCATTGCCATGACGCAGGGCAAATCCCAGACCGACGGCCCACACCAGAATCCCGATATAGTTAGCGTTCAGCAGCGCGTCGATGGGGTTCGACACCATGCTCATCAACAGACCGCGCAGGACTTCTACAATGCCGGACGGCGGCACGATATCCTGGGCGCTACTGGACAGATGCAGCGTTGAAGGGAAGGCGAAGCTGAACACAACGGCCGCCAGCGCGGCTGAAAAGGTGCCTAGCAGGTAAAGAAAGAGAATAGGGCGAATATTGGTTTTTTGACCGTGCTGGTGGTTGGCGATCGAGGCCATTACCAGCATCAGCACCAGAACGGGGGCGACCGCTTTTAAGGCGCCGACGAACAGGGTGCCAAGCAAGCCAACCGCTTCCGCCGCAGGCTTAGAAATCCATGCCAGTAAAATCCCCAGTACCAGACCCACTAAAATTTGTTTAACCAGACTGCCTTGCGCTAAACGCTGCAGTAGCCCTGATGCTCGTTGCGTAGCCATTTCATATTCCTTGTATTGTGTTGCTGGTCATCCCCTGCACGCTCTTACGGCGCATCTTTCAGGATGTAACAAAGTGTTTGCCTGGTTGAGTATAAGGAAAGTTGAAGGTTCGGGAAGCGAAATATCCTGGATTTTTTGCTGTGATCATGTTTTATAACTTTACATTAACAGTATTGTGACATGTTAAACAAAAACGCCCGACAGGTGTGCGCTGCCGGGCGTTTTTGACGGGGCAGGTTTACCCCGATAAAAGATTATTGCGCTCGTAGTTTCTTATCGCGCTGATGGTTAACCCAGGCGTTAATCACCAGCGTAATGGTCAGAATGCCAAACACTACGCCCAGCGAAATCGCGATAGGAATATGGTAGAAGTCGACGATCAGCATCTTAATGCCGATAAAGACCAGAATGACCGCCAGACCATATTTCAGCATCGAGAAGCGTTCCGCCACGCCGGACAGCAGGAAGTACATCGCGCGCAGTCCTAAGATGGCAAACAGGTTAGAGGTCAGTACGATGAACGGGTCGGTGGTGACCGCAAAGATCGCCGGAATACTGTCAACGGCGAAGATCACATCGCTGAACTCAACCATAATCAGCACCAGCAGCAGCGGCGTGGCATACAGCAGGCCGTTTTTACGTACGAAAAAGTGCTCGTTCTCGATCGTATCAGTCATGCGCAGATGCCCGCGCAGCCAACGCACCATCGGTTTTTCGCCAATGCCGGATTCGTCTTCCTTCGCCAGCGCCATTTTTACGCCGGTAAACAGCAGGAAGGCGCCGAACACATACAGCAGCCATTCGAACTGAGTGATAAGCCAGGTACCGGCGAAAATCATGATAGTACGCAACACGATCGCGCCAAGAACCCCATACACCAGCACCCGGCGTTGCAGAGCCGGAGGGACGGAGAAATAGCTAAACAGCATCAGCCAGACAAAGACGTTATCTACGGCCAGCGACTTTTCAATCAGATAGCCGGTAAGGAACGCTAATGCCTGCGGGTCAGCAACTTCGCGCCCTTGCGTTTCAGCCAGATACCACCAGAAAGCGGCGTTAAACAGTAGCGAGAGCGTTACCCACAGGATTGACCATCCTGCCGCTTGTTTCATCGACATAGCATGTGCGCCACGGCGTCCCTGCAACAACAGGTCGATGGATAGCATTATCACCACAACAACCGCGAATCCACCCCATAATAATGGCGTACCAACAGTATTCATTATTTCTCCCCATGCAAAAAAAAACGGCTAACGCCGAATGGCATTAGCCGCTGCTTTTATGCATAGACCTTGCCATTCGGCAAGGTCTCACTTACAACAATAAAGGAATACGCTGACGCATTCCTTTATGGCTGCCCGGTGACCGGATGTGGTTTTGCACACATCGTAATGACGATCGACCGGCAATGAAGTTACTCCCCTTTGCGCGTAACAAAGTATGACAGGCCACGCGTAGAGTCAATGACCTGTAACATATGATTTACATAATTTTACGCAGTAAGGGGATGGGTCAGATCGTCCGCCGGGAAGATGACCCCGGTTTGACGGCGTATTTCTGTCAGCCATTTTGCCGTGGCGCGACTTAGCGACAACCCCGGATGTTCCACGGCGTGGTTTTCAATAAGCTGGGCAAACGCCCCGGCTTCATACAGCATGGTATTAATATGCTGAGGCTGGGTCAGATCCTGCATCAGCGCGCCGCGCGGCGCAAAACACACTTTCTGGCATTCCGACAGCTTTTCAATGACCAGCGATCCCCTCTCGCCCTGAATTTCACTGGCCAGTACCGAGTCGCTGACTTTGGAATGCTGTAGCGTGACGCTAAAATCGCCGTAATCCATAACCACGACGCCGTGCGCATCTACTCCGCTTTCCAATAAATTCGCCGACGCCTGAACGCTGCGCGGCTCGCCCCATAGCGCGATCGCCGACGCCAGACAGTAATACCCGATATCCATAATCGAACCATTGGAGAAGGCCGGATTAAACGTATTCGGATTTTCACCGTTCAGATAGCGCTGATAACGTGAAGAGTACTGGCAGTAATTTAGTAATGCTTTATGCATTCTGCCGATTTTCGGCAACGATTCCCGCAGCAGCAGGAAATTGGGCAGGCAGGCGGTTTTAAAGGCTTCAAACAGTACCCGCTGATTATCGCGCGCGCAGGCGATAGCGGCATCAACCTCCGCCAGGTTAGAAGCCAGCGGCTTTTCGCACATGACATGTTTTTTATGCCGCAAAAAGCGCTGCGTCTGGGAGAAATGCAGGGAATTCGGGCTGGCGATATAAACCGCCTCAATCGCGTCGCTTTGCGCCATCGCTTCCAGCGAGGTAAACAGATGCTCGACGGGATAATCATTTGCGAAAGACTGCGCCTGTTCAAGACTACGGGAGTAAACGGCGGCGAGCCTGAATTTGCCGGTTTCATGGGCGGCGTCGACAAACTGGCGCGTGATCCAGTTAGTCCCAATTACAGCGAAACGTATCATAAACGTCAGCGGACTCCAGAAAGGGATTTTCGTCAATGTAGCACGCCTTTCCGCCCTTGCCAGTGCGCTGCGACGCACTCTGGCATTTTACTGGCGAGAAGGGCACCCGTGTGCGCTATCAGCCCCAATAGTGACGCCAGCGCCCAGATATTTAGGCTGACGGTGCAAAATTTTGGCATCCAGCACCGCGCTAACCCGCGCCAGCTTTTCCCGAAGTCGTGTGTAGGTTCCGTGCCTTTTATTCAGATCCGGCGCGTTAACGCCGATAGCGTCAATGCCATATTGTTGCGCCAGCCAGATCGCCCGTTGATTATGAAATGCTTGCGAGATAATCGTAATGCGGCTTTCGCCAAACACTTTCCGGGCGCGAACCACGGAGTCCAGCGTGGAGAATCCGGCATAATCACAAAAAATGGCCGCTTCCGGCACACCTTTCGCTATCAGCGCCTGCTGCATCGCCGAAGGTTCATCGTACTCTTTTTTGCCGTTATCGCCGCTGACTAACAGCCACTTCACTTTACCGGCGTGATACAACGCGGCGGCAGTATTAATCCGCCGGGTAAAATACCGATTGCCGGGTTTAGCGCCTAACACCAGCCCGACGTTGCGGGCGGGAACGGTCTGAATGTCATTCCATGTCAGATGCTGTGAGGCGTTGACGATAAGCCAGTTAGAATAGAAAAGCGCGACGCCTGCCGCGACAAGCAGAAAACACGCCACTGTTAACGCCCGGCGTGTAAAACAGAGGCGGCGGATAAAACGGGCACATTGTGAGAGCATGGTTGTTGCACGGTTCCGTTGGCGGTGGATAAAAAATACCCTCTACAGATCGTCATCCTTGACGTGGCGGCAGGCAATGAGCGAAATGTGAACGCGCCGATTTTATGCCCACGCCGTTAAAAAGATACGGGGGAAGGGGCATTTTCAGAATTTATTGTGCCGACAGCGCCTGATGCGTCAGCCACAGTCGCGTATCAAACTCCAGTTGATGGTACTGCGGCTCCATATGGCAGCAGAGCTGATAAAACGCTTTGTTATGATCTTTCTCTTTCAGGTGTGCCAGTTCGTGAACCACAATCATCCGTAAGAATGGCTCCGGGGCGTTGCGAAACACGGTGGCGACGCGGATCTCCGCCTTTGCCTTGAGCTTGCCGCCCTGAACGCGCGAGACAGCGGTATGCAGTCCCAGCGCATTTTTCAGCACATGGATCTTGCTGTCATACATCACTTTATTGATGGGCGGCGCATTGCGCAGAAACTGACTTTTCAGTTCCTGAGTATAGTGATATAGCGCTTTGTCAGTAGCGTAATCATGCGCGCCGGGATAACGTTTTTCCAGCACCGCCCCCAGGCGCTGCTCGGCGATTAAGGCGCGCACCTGGGCAAGGAGATGTTCCGGATACCCCTGAAGGTAAGTTAGTGAGGTCATCAAAGCTCCATGTTGCTGATAAAAAGTGTATACTCACGCACCCTTTTCAGGGATAACGCCGCAATTTTACCATTCAGGAGGCCTAATGAGCCACGTAGACGACGGTTTCCGTTCACTGACGCTGAAACGTTTTCCGCAAACGGATGATGTTAACCCGCTTCTGGCGTGGGAGGCGGCCGATGAGTATCTGCTGCAACAGTTGGATGAGACGGAAATTCGCGGCCCGGTGCTGATCCTGAATGATACGTTTGGCGCGCTAAGCTGTGCTCTGGCGGAGCATTCGCCATACAGTATTGGCGATTCATATTTAAGCGAACTGGGTACGCGAGAGAATTTACGCCATAACGCCATCGCGGAGTCCAGCGTAACGTTTCTCGACAGTACCGCTGACTACCCGCAGGCGCCGGGCGTGGTATTGATTAAAGTACCGAAAACACTGGCGTTGCTGGAACAGCAGTTACGCGCTTTGCGTAAGGTCGTTACGGCGCAAACGCGTATTATCGCCGGCGCGAAAGCGCGTGATATTCATACCTCTACGCTGGAACTGTTTGAAAAAGTACTGGGCCCAACCACGACGACGCTGGCGTGGAAGAAAGCGCGCCTGATTAACTGTACCTTCAGTCATCCGCAACTGGCCGACGCGCCGCAAACGCTAAGCTGGAAACTGGAAGATACATGCTGGACGATTCACAACCACGCGAATGTGTTTTCTCGTACCGGATTGGATATCGGCGCGCGCTTCTTTATGCAGCATTTGCCGGAAAACCTCGACGGGGAGATTGTCGATCTCGGTTGCGGCAATGGGGTGATTGGCCTGAGCTTACTGGCGAAAAATCCGCAGGCGAACGTGGTATTTGTCGATGAATCGCCGATGGCGGTAGATTCCAGCCGTTTGAATGTAGAAACGAACCTGCCGGAAGCATTCGAACGCTGCGAATTTATGATCAACAACGCGCTCTCCGGCGTGGAGCCGTTCCGTTTTAACGCGGTGTTCTGCAATCCGCCGTTCCACCAGAAACATGCGCTGACGGACAATATCGCCTGGGAGATGTTCCATCACGCCCGCCGCTGCCTGAAAATCAACGGCGAACTGTATATTGTGGCGAACCGCCATCTGGACTATTTCCACAAGCTGAAGAAGATTTTCGGTAATTGTGCGACGGTAGCAACCAACAATAAATTTGTTATTCTGAAAGCGGTGAAGCAGGGGCGCCGTCGATAAGGCGCTCAAGCGTCATACCGGCCTATAAAACCGGTATGACGGCGTAAGCCCGATAAGCGCAGCGCCATCAGGCAAAGTCGTTAAATCTCCAGCGCCAGTCGGGTGCCCTGGGCAATCGCCCGTCGGGCATCCAGCTCCATCGCGACATCGCATCCGCCGATAAGATGTACCGTTTTACCTGCGGCGCGTAACGGGTCCGCCAGTTCACGGCGGGGTTCTTGTCCGGCGCAGATCACCACATGATCCACTTCCAGCAACTGCGGTTCGCCGCCGATCAAGAGATGTAATCCGTCGTCGTCGATCTTCTGGTAACTGACTGCCGGGATCATCTTCACGCCGCGCGCCAGTAACGTCGCGCGATGGATCCAGCCGGTGGTTTTACCTAATCCTTCGCCCGGCTTGCTGGCTTTACGTTGCAGCATGACGATTTGCCGTGGACTACGTGCCAGGCGTGGGCCTTCCGGGCGCAGACCGCCTGCCTGTTGCAGGCTGGTATCAATTCCCCATTCCGTACAAAATTCAGCAATATTTTGGCTGGTGGATTCGCCGTGCTGGCTCAGATACATGGCCGTGTCAAAACCGATCCCGCCGCAGCCGATGATCGCCACTCGTTTACCAACCGGCGCCTTATCGCGCAATACCTCCAGGTAGGTCAATGCCTTTGGATGATCGATACCGTCTATCGGCGGGCGTCGCGGTACTATTCCGCAGGCGAGGATCGCTTCGTCAAACGGCTGAAGATCCTCTGCGTTCACCCGTTGGTTCAGTTTCAGCGTAACGCCAGTAATATCGATCATTCGACGGTAGTAGCGCAGCGTTTCGTAAAACTCCTCTTTACCCGGGATCTGCCTGGCGATAGTAAACTGACCGCCAATTTCACTCTGGGCGTCAAACAGCGTGACATGATGGCCGCGCGACGCGGCGTTAATCGCGAAAGCCAGCCCCGCAGGGCCTGCGCCGACAACGGCCAGATTCTTTTTGCGTATGGCCGGCGTTATCGGCATGTGGGTTTCGTGACAGGCGCGCGGGTTCACCAGACAGGAGGTCACTTTGCCAATGAAGATCCGATCCAGACAGGCCTGATTACAGCCGATACAGGTGTTGATCTCATCTGCGCGTCCGGATTGCGCTTTAGTCAGGAATTCGGCATCGGCAAGGAAGGGACGCGCCATCGACACCATATCGGCATCGCCGCGCGTCAGGATCGTCTCGGCGACCTGCGGATCGTTAATGCGATTAGTCGCGATCAGCGGAACCGACACATGACCTTTGAGTTTCCGCGTCACCCAGCTAAAGGCGCCACGCGGTACTGGCGTGGCGATGGTCGGGATTCGCGCCTCATGCCAGCCAATGCCGGTATTAATTAGGCTTGCGCCTGCGGCTTCAATGGCTTGCGCCAGTTGTACCGTTTCGTCGAACGTGCCGCCATTTTCCACCAGATCGAGCATCGACAGGCGATAGATAATAATAAAGTCGTTCCCTACCCGCTGGCGTACCGCGCGTACTACCTCAACCGCGAAGCGCATACGGCTGGTATAGTCGCCGCCCCATTCGTCATCGCGATGGTTAGTTCGCCGCGTGAGAAATTCATTAATCAGATAACCCTCTGATCCCATCACCTCTACGCCGTCGTAGCCTGCTTCCCGCGCCAGTTGCGCGCAATGCGCGAAGTCGTCGATTAACTGCAAGATTTCATCATGCGTCAGTTCATGCGGCATAAAGCGGTTGATTGGCGCCTGAATTGCCGACGGCGCGACCAGGTGCGGCTGATAGCTGTAACGCCCGGTGTGCAGAATTTGCAGCGCGATTTTACCGCCTTCCGCATGTACGGCATCGGTCACCACGCGGTGAGGCGTTAATTGGCTGGCATCGTTCAGCATCGCGCCGCCGGTCATCACGACCCCGGAGGGAACGGGCGCAATACCGCCGGTGACGATTAACGCTACGCCGTGTCGCGCGCGCTCGGCATAAAATGCCGCCAGGCGCTCAGCGCCATCAGGATGTTCTTCCAGACCCGTGTGCATCGATCCCATCAGCACGCGGTTTCTGAGAGTAGTAAAGCCCAGATCGAGCGGGGCGAACAGCGACGGGTAGCTCATAAGCGTATCCAGTATGTAAAATTATTGTTATGTGGTCGGATGAGTTACTACTGTAGCCGTCGCGAGGTAAAAGGGAAAAGGGGAATGTGGTGATTGTGATGGGATTCAAAAAAGAGGCCGCGACCCGGGGAAAACAGGCCGGATAAGCATAGCGCCATCCGGCATCGTGTTTAAACCTCTTCAACGCTCACCTGCATCGCCGCCAGCGCATTACGCGCTGATTTCAATACCTGTTCGCACAGTTCAATGGTTAGCGTGAGCGGTGGCTCAATACGAATTGTTTTCGCATTATTCAGCGTACCAGCGACCAGCACGCGTTGACGGAACATCTCACTGGCAAAACGGTAGCCCGTTTCGTTATCGACAAATTCAATGGCCATCAACATACCTTTGCCGCGCGCATCGTGTACCAGATTGGGATATTCACGCGCAAGTTGTCGAAAACCATCCAGGAGCGTATCGCCTTTTTGTTCCGCCTGGGCCGGGAGATTTTGCTCCAGCAGGACGTTAATGGTCGCCAGCGCGGCAGCACAAGCCAGCGGATTACCGCCAAAAGTGGTGGTATGCAGGAAGGGGTTGTCGAACAGAACCGAAAACACCTCTTCAGTCGCGATGGTGGCGCCAATCGGCATCACGCCGCCGCCCAGGGCTTTCGCCAGACACAGAATATCAGGCTGCACATTTTCGTGCTCACAGGCAAACATCTTGCCGGTACGCCCCATGCCGGTTTGTACTTCATCCAGAATCATCAGCGCGCCGAATTCGTCACAGAGCTTACGTACCTCTGTCAGGTATCCCTGCGGCGGCAGGATCACGCCGCCTTCACCCTGAATAGGCTCCAGAATCACGGCTGCTATCTCGTCGCCCGTTTTTTTGCCTTCGCTAAATGCCATGCTCATCGCGTCAATATTGCCAAACGGCACATGGCGGAAGCCCGGCAGTAAAGGCATAAAGGGTCTGCGGAAGGTGGATTTGGCCGTGGCGGAGAGCGCGCCCAATGATTTGCCGTGAAATGCGCCGCTGGTGGCGATAAAGGTAAACTTGCCGCGCGGCGACTGATACGCTTTTGCCAGTTTTAGCGCCGCTTCGACGGATTCGGTGCCGCTGTTACAGAAAAAGCTGTACTTGAGTTTCCCCGGTGTCAGCGCCGCCAGCGTTTTTGCCAGCATCGCCCGCAAGGGATCAAGTAACTCCTGGCTGTGGAGAGGTTGTTTTGCGAGTTGATTCTGGACGGCGGATACCACAACAGGATTACGGTGCCCCACGTTAAAGATGCCAAACCCCCCAAGACAGTCGATAAACTCCTGCCCCTGGGTGTCGACAAGCGTATTCAAACTGCCCGCTTGCCACTCTACGGCTCCGTAATCCCCGCCAGCGGTAACAGATTTCCGGTATTCCAGAAATCCTGGATTTACATGCTCTTTAAAGTAGTCAATGACCTCTCGGTTTAGTGCTTTCATTTCCTCATGGTTTAGCGTTCGCTTCTCGATGAGATTCAGTGCGTGCGCGCTACAGGCCAAAGCCGATGCGCTGGAAGGTAACCTGTTCAAAATGAGCTCCAGAGGGCCGTGTATCACATGATACTGAATTAAGTATTGCAGGGATTAGCGGGGGTCTAAGCCCATAGTGAAAATCGGGATAAACACCAGGAATAATCACATTTACACAACATTTAATGTCATACGTTAACAATTGGATGCATTTTGAGCAGATCTTGTTTTACGGTTTACGGTGTGTTGCGTTAGCGGCGGCGTGAGAAAAAGGTGAGCCAGGGCAGATTTTAAAGAAAAAGGTTGTCCACGCTAAACAATTTCATAATGAAAATAAGGCGCAGGATGAGGTGAAAATCGTACAAATATTAAGGATTAATCGCAAATTGCGATCCAGAGCAATTTTAACAACTAAAGATAAATAGATTAGCGCCGAAATAACATCTGAGCGAAAAATTAACATCCAGATAACCTGCACAGGACGCTATCATGTCTTCTCATCCCTACGTCAGCCAGCTAAATACCCCGCTGGATGATGATACCACTCTGATGTCTACGACCGACCTGGAAAGCTATATCACTCACGCCAATGACACTTTTGTCCAGGTGAGCGGCTATCAGTTAAACGAGTTACTGGCGCAGCCACATAATCTGGTGCGTCATCCGGATATGCCGAAAGCTGCCTTCGCAGATATGTGGTATACCCTAAAACAGGGCGAACCGTGGAGCGGCATTGTGAAAAACCGGCGTAAAAACGGCGACCATTATTGGGTGCGGGCCAACGCGGTACCGATGATACGTGAAGGGCGTGTGACGGGATATATGTCGATCCGTACCCGCGCCACGGATGATGAGATTGCCGCCGTCGAGCCTTTATATCAGGCGCTAAATGAAGGGCGGTGTAGTAAACGTATTCATAAAGGCCTGGTGGTTCGTCAGGGCTTGCTGGGCAAACTGCCCGCTATGCCTGTTCGCTGGCGAGTGCGTAGTATTATGGGGCTAATGGCCGTAATGCTGGCGTTGGCGCTGTTCGGTACGGATGCCTCATGGCAGGCGTTGTTGTTGGGCGCGTTGGCGATGCTGGCAGGTACGGCGCTATTTGAATGGCAAATTGTGCGTCCCATTGAAAATGTGGCGACGCAGGCGCTGAAAGTGGCGACCGGCGAACGCAACAGCGTACAACACCTTAATCGTAGCGATGAGTTGGGGCTGACGCTGAGGGCCGTGGGGCAGCTTGGCTTGATGTGCCGCTGGCTGATCAATGACGTATCAAGTCAGGTTTCCAGCGTCAGAAACGGCAGTGAAAGGCTGGCGAAGGGTAACAATGATCTGAACGAACACACCCGTCAGACCGTGGAGAATGTTCAGGAAACGGTAACGACCATGAACCAGATGGCGGAGTCTGTGAAGCTCAATTCCGAGACGGCTTCCGCTGCGGATAAGCTTTCCATGGCGGCCAGTAGCGCGGCGACTCAGGGAGGCAAGGCGATGGATACGGTGATTAAAACGATGGATGATATCGCTCACAGTACGCAACGTATCGGGACGATCACCACGCTAATTAACGATATCGCTTTTCAGACGAATATCCTGGCGCTGAATGCGGCGGTAGAAGCGGCGAGAGCGGGCGAGCAGGGGAAAGGGTTTGCCGTGGTTGCTGGCGAGGTACGCCATCTTGCCAGCCGCAGCGCTAATGCGGCGAACGATATTCGTAAATTAATTGACGCCAGCGCAACAAAGGTGCAGTCAGGCTCCGAGCAGGTTCACGCCGCAGGCCGTACCATGGATGACATTGTAGCCCAGGTGCAAAATGTCACCCTGCTTATCGCACGGATCAGCCAGTCGACGCAGGAACAGACAGATGGGCTTTCCAGCCTGACTCGCGCCGTGGACGAGTTGAACCGCATAACCCAGAAGAATGCGGCGCTGGTGGAAGAGAGCGCACAAGTCTCCGCGATGGTAAAACACCGTGCCAGCCGGCTGGAGGATGCGGTCACGGTACTGCATTAAGTTTATTTGTAGGTCGCAACGGTAATGACATCCGCCCGGTAGCAACAAGCTTACCGGGCGGATGTGCTCTGATAGAAGGCGGTGTCTGCCATCATAGAGAGTACCAGTGGCCTGTGATGTTAAAAATAATGTGATATTTATTCCTTCTCCCTTATCTACCTATTAATAGGTATAAACTCAGTTAATAAATAAGAAATGGTTAACCTTTTAGCGTATTTCTTTCATTATTAGTGCCAATTTATGTCACTTTTGGTTCATCTTTCTGTGAACAATAAATATTACTTACTAGGTAATGACTCCAACTTATTGATAGTGTTTTATGTTCAGATAATGCCCGATGACTTTGTCATGCAGCTCCACCGATTTTGAGAACGACAGCGACTTCCGTCCCAGCCGTGCCAGGTGCTGCCTCAGATTCAGGTTATGCCGCTCAATTCGCTGCGTATATCGCTTGCTGATTACGTGCAGCTTTCCCTTCAGGCGGGATTCATACAGCGGCCAGCCATCCGTCATCCATATCACCACGTCAAAGGGTGACAGCAGGCTCATAAGACGCCCCAGCGTCGCCATAGTGCGTTCACCGAATACGTGCGCAACAACCGTCTTCCGGAGCCTGTCATACGCGTAAAACAGCCAGCGCTGGCGCGATTTAGCCCCGACGTATCCCCACTGTTCGTCCATTTCCGCGCAGACGATGACGTCACTGCCCGGCTGTATGCGCGAGGTTACCGACTGCGGCCTGAGTTTTTTAAATGGCGGAAAATCGTGTTGAGGCCAACGCCCATAATGCGGGCGGTTGCCCGGCATCCAACGCCATTCATGGCCATATCAATGATTTTCTGGTGCGTACCGGGTTGAGAAGCGGTGTAAGTGAACTGCAGTTGCCATGTTTTACGGCAGTGAGAGCAGAGATAGCGCTGATGTCCGGCGGTGCTTTTGCCGTTACGCACCACCCCGTCAGTAGCTGAACAGGAGGGACAGCTGATAGAAACAGAAGCCACTGGAGCACCTCAAAAACACCATCATACACTAAATCAGTAAGTTGGCAGCATCACCTACTTACTAATAATGTTCCGAAATAAAAAGCGATCAATATCATAAAGTTAGTAACATTGTTGCCGATAAATCTTCCTGTATGAGGATATGCGATCCCAGGGAGAAAATATGTTTTTGCATAACATTAAAATACGTTCAAAATTATTTATGGCCTTTGGCTTATTCATTGTTCTCATGGTGGTGAGTTCCGCTCTGTCTTTGTTTAGCCTTGATCGGGCTAATACGGGTATGCAGGACATTATTACCAATGATTATCCCACCACGGTAAAAGCCAATCTGTTAATCGATAATTTTAATGATTTCATCATCGCGCAGCAGCTCATGTTACTGGATGAAGAGGGGCGCTGGAGCCAGAGCTCGCAGAAAGAACTCAGTGAGATAAGCCAGCGCATTTCGGCGTTACTGGATGAGCTTTCCAGGGAAAATAGTCACGATGCGGATTCACAGAAAATCATTAATGAAATCCGTGAAGCGCGCCAGCAATACCTGGAGTCCAGATTCCGTATTTTGAAAGATATTCAAAGCAATAATCGTCAGGCGGCCATTCAGGAGATGATGACCAGAACGGTGCAGGTGCAAAAAGTCTATAAGGACAAAGTCCAGGAACTTATCGCTGTTCAGGACGCGCAGATGCATGAAGCGAGCGTGCAGGTCAAAGAGGATTTTAAAAATAATCGGACGCTGTTAATCACTTTGGCGCTGATAAGCATCGCCGCCGGAGGCGTAATGGGATGGTACATTGTGCGTTCTATTACCCGACCGCTTGATGACGCGGTACGCTTTGCCGAGGCGATTGCCGATGGCGATCTGACTCGTCATATCACCACCGACTATAAAGATGAAACAGGCGTACTACTGCAAGCATTAATGGCGATGAAAACGCGTCTGCTGGATATCGTACAGGAAGTGCAAAACGGTTCGGAAAGTATCTCCACAGCGGCGGCGCAAATTGTCGCCGGTAACCAGGATTTGGCGGCGCGTACGGAAGAGCAGGCCAGCTCGGTTGAAGAAACGGCGGCGTCGATGGAACAGATTACCGCCACGGTTAAAAATACGGCTGACCATACCAGTGAAGCGACCAAACTCTCTGCCGGTGCCGCCAGCGTGGTGAAAAACAATGGGGAGATGATGAATCAAGTGACGCAGAAAATGCGCGTCATTAACGACACGGCAAATCGTATGTCGGATATCATCAATATCATTGATTCCATTGCCTTTCAGACCAATATTCTGGCGCTGAACGCGGCGGTTGAAGCGGCGCGCGCGGGCGAACATGGACGTGGTTTTGCCGTTGTCGCCGGAGAGGTTCGCCAGTTGGCGCAGAAGAGCGCCTCGTCGGCCAGTGAAATCCGTAATTTGATTGAAGATTCAACCAGTCAGACTCAGGAAGGGATGCACCTGGTGGAGAAAGCCAGCGCCCTGATTAATGGCATGGTGGATAACGTCGAAGAGATGGATGTGATATTACGTGAGATTGGGCAGGCCAGCCGCGAGCAAACTGACGGTATTTCGCAGATTAACAGCGCGATTGGCCTGATTGACGCCGCCACGCAACAAAACTCCTGCCTTGTGGAAGAGTCTGTTGCCGCCGCAGCGTCGCTGAACGAACAGGCGTTACATTTAAAAGAGCTGGTGAACGTGTTCCGCGTCCGCGAAGAGGACACGCAGCCCGCTTAATCCAGTTCGGCGATTTCCAGCGCCGCGCGATCAATCACGCCGATAATGCGTTTGATTTGCGCGTCGTTGATATCGCTGTGGTTTATCCGCAGATCCAGCACGGCCTTGAAGTTATCCAGCGCCCGCTTCATCTGCGGATTTTTACGTAACTCCATGCCCACACAACGGGCTTTTAGCCGCGCCTGAATATGCGTCAGGTGTCCGCGATTTTCATCAAGCCATTGCGCGCCGTTCGCGGTAATCGCGATTTTTTTCCGCCCGCCTTCTTCGTCGCTAATCGTGATAAGTTGCTGATCCTGTAAAAAATCCAGCGTAGGGTAGATCACGCCAGCGCTTGGCGTATAGCCGCCCCCCGTCAGGTTTTCTATCGCTTTAATCAGTTCATAGCCGTGGC
Source organism: Salmonella sp. SJTUF14076 (assembly GCF_015534835.1). Lineage (NCBI taxonomy): Bacteria > Pseudomonadati > Pseudomonadota > Gammaproteobacteria > Enterobacterales > Enterobacteriaceae > Salmonella > Salmonella sp. SJTUF14076. The sequence continues at coordinate 646,759 of NZ_CP064674.1, forward strand.
TGGCGTCCCGGGTCAGGATATCAAGAATGACCAGCCGAAGCTCCCCGTGGCCAAAAAATCGCTGACGTCGACCACCGCCCTGTCCATGACGACCACAGCCGTGTCCGTGACGGTGTTCGCCGCCGCAACTGGCGTTCTCATGCTGATGCGCGCTATGGCAGCCTTCATGCTGATGTTCTCGATCTTTGCAGCAGCCGTCGTGCTTATGATCCCGGTTTTTGCAACACCCTTCATGTTGATTTTGCATCATTGCCTCCTGCTTATTTAGATATATCTAATTTATATCTAAATGATGCTTTTTAGCAAGGGTAAAAGCGATTGTTTCTATAACCTACTAATTTATAAGGTTTTATTTTAAGGTTATAGTTAGCGACGTGTTGACAGAACACTATCAAAAAACAGTTGCATTTTTACTGATTAACAATCATTATCATTTAAAACTTTAATTTAGATATATCGTATTACTTCACGAAGGCAAAAAATGACGACATCATCCGCACGCTATCCACAGCGTGTTCGTAATGAACTGCGTTTTCGCGAGCTGACCGTTCTGCGGGTAGAACGTATTAGCGCAGGATTTCAGCGGATCGTACTTGGCGGCGAGGCGCTGGACGGTTTCATCTCCCTGGGCTTTGACGATCACACGAAAGTTTTTTTCCCTGAGCCAGGCTGTCGCTTTACGCCTCCGACAGTCACTGAGGAAGGCATTATCTGGGGGGAGGGCGTTCGCCCGGTCTCCAGGGATTACACGCCGCTGTATGACGAGGCGCGTCGCGAGCTGGCGCTGGATTTCTTTATCCACGATGGCGGCGTAGCCAGCCGTTGGGCAATGGAAGCCCGTGAAGGCGATACACTGACGATCGGCGGGCCGCGCGGTTCGCTGGTGGTGCCGGAAGAGTATGCCTGTCAGGTTTATGTCTGCGATGAGTCCGGTATGCCTGCGCTACGTCGTCGTCTGGAATCGCTTAGCCGTCTGCCTGTGCGCCCTGCGGTAACCGCGCTGGTGAGCATTCAGGATGCGGCATACCGCGATTATCTCGCCCATTTGACGGATATTACTGTGGAATATGTTGTTGACGGCGATGAACAGGCAATGCAAACGCGCCTGTCGCAGCTGACAATACCAGAATCAGACTATTTCATCTGGATTACTGGCGAAGGCAAAACGGTAAAACGTTTAAGTCAGTGCTTTGAAAAGGGGTTTGATCCACACCTGGTACGTGCGGCAGCCTATTGGCATCGTAAATAGCGGTATGGGGCGAGCCCTGTCAGAAACAAAAAAGCCACTCTTTAGAGTGGCTTAATTATATGATTTTAAAGCTAAAATTTGGTGGCCCCTGCTGGACTTGAACCAGCGACCAAGCGATTATGAGAACTATTATGACCAATCTAAAAACAATAACTTATTTAAAAAACATTGAGTTATAAAATTAATATAGGGCTAAAAAAGGCAAAATATCTAAGTTTGTGCGACACTTTTGAGACACTTTAGTGGGTTGAGCTTCGCTGCTTCTTCAAGGTGGTTAGGTGCAAAATGAGCATAGCGCATAGTCATTTTGATATCGGTATGACCCAGTATTTTCTGTAATACAAGGATGTTCCCGCCGTTCATCATAAAATGACTGGCGAAAGTGTGGCGTAAAACGTGAGTTAACTGCCCAGCCGGTAGTTCTATTCCCGCACGTTCCAGGGCTGAACGAAAAGCATAATAGCAAGGTGAGAACAGATTTCCGTTCTTTTTTGGGAGTTCTGCCGCAAATTCAGGGTCTAAGGGAATAGTGCGGTTACGTTTCCCCTTTGTTTTAGTAAATGTGATTTTCCCTGCCGCTATCTGGCTACGTTTTAGTTTTTCTGCTTCACTCCATCGAGCGCCGGTTGCAAGACACACTTTTACAACCATTTCCAGATCCCTGGCGGAACTGCGCCGACACTCTTCAAGCAGCAACTCAATTTGTTCGGTGGTAAGAAAAGCCATCTCGCTTTCGTCGGTTCTGAACTGACGAACATTTTCGAGAGGATTAGGGGCTTGCCATTCTCCAAGTCTTTTTAACTCATTGAAAACAGCCAAAAAGTAAGCGTGCTCAAGGTTCATGGTTCGTGGTGAAACCTTCAATACTCGCTTGGTTCTGGCAAAATTGCCATCAAGGCGCTTTGCTCGGTATGCAGTAAAAAGCTGGGCGCTGAATTCTGTAGCCAGTGGTGATCCCATACATTCAGCAGCCCAGAGCATAGAGCTTTTTCGCTTTTCCCCATCCTTCAATGTGATGCCATGTCTATCAAACCACAAATTTACAAGGTCAGAGAGGCGTCGGTTATCTTTACCATCACCGAGCCACGGTGAATCCTCTATTTTCTGAAGTGTATAATTTTCAAAGGCCAGCGCTTCCCCCTTAGTAGAGAATTTTTTGCGGACGCGTTTGCCTTCTTTTCCATTCTTTCTATCAACGGTATAGAAATCAGCGATCCATTCTCCAGAGGGAAGTTTACGAACACTCATAATCGATACCTATAACGTTTTTCAGCCAATCGTGAAAGTAATATTTCTTATGTCCCTCAGTTACTAACATTGTTTGAAATCTGCTTGAAATAAAGGTTCGTCTTTCCTTTCTTAAATGGCAAAATCCTGATAAATAATAGTCATTTTTATCATTTTTTAATACTTGGTCTATATCCACGGTTCTTCTTTCTTTACCATTAGATGATAAATATGTGAATGATGTTGTTATTGGCGAAAATTTGGCAATTACATATGGTTCATTAGCTGCTTTACGTATTTCTTTTGCTTGCTCAAACAAATCGGAGAGATCAATTTTCAACACCTTTCTACACAGTTCCACAAAATCATAAGTCTGTGAATTAATTTTAATTCTAGATTGTATTTCTCTTTCCTTTACCAGAGTAATCTCACCTGTGGATTGGTCTACTAGATAAAAATAAAAATCACCATCCTTGTGAATTTCTAATTGTGTAAAAATACCCTCTCTACGCTCTTTCTCAGAGAGTATGCGAAATGAAACTGGTTTAGTCGTTCCGCTCCATACAACAACAGGCCTATTGTGAAATGGTTTCTTCTCAGCAGTAGGAACAGATGCGGGAGTAGGCATAGGATTTCGTGTGAGCGAATCTACGTAAGTTTCATAAGAATTTACATTATGGCTACGCGATTTCTGTATTTTTTTTGTTGATTTCGCCTTGAGTAGCAATGGCTTAATTAGCCATTTATGAAAAAAGAAAAGCAGTAATATTGAAAATAATGGAGCCAGAATAAAACGTGCGGTACTTGATACGTTTTCGTCTATGCTAAACCCAATCGCGCATATCATTAATAAAAATACGATTACTGCTTTTAGTAAATTTAAAAACAATATCTTTAACATATCAATAATGTTCCCTTGCATTGATGAATCAGCTTATTGTTAGAACAACCCGACCAATAACAACAATATCATCAATAGCACAATCAAATGCCATTCCAACACCGCTTACTCTAACCTTTCCCACGGGGATGCGTGTCAGTGTTCTAACGCTGGTTTTACCTTCAACTTCGACAAGCCAAACATCGTCATAAACTTCAGTAAAGTGTTGATCAACAATGTATTGCATTGTGTTATCAATCACACAGATAGGATTCTGCGGTAAAGGTTTGCCAGGTAAAAAAGTAACCTTATCGAGCATTAGGAAACCAGACTCATAGAGTTTTCCGTCCACAATCTTCTTGCGTGGCAGTTTCATGATGTCTAATTCGTCATCGTTAAACTTTCTACCTTGTCCAGTCGCAAGCCATTCCAGAGTAGCTCCTGTTTCAGCCATACATCTAACAACGATATCAGCTGGAAAAAAATCCCTCTTATACCGGTTAGCCAGACTGCTGCTTGCTATATCAAGATGTTCAGCTAGGGCTAGTTTTGTGTTGAATCCATACGCTTGGATAACTCTATCTAGTACCTCAGATCCGCCCTGAGAAAACTCAATTTGTAGGTTCACGAAAGTTTTACCTTGAAATCTTGTGCGGAGTGAGTTTAAACTCCGCTTTGTAGGTTTAAGTGAATATTGACAGTTACAGCCCTGTATTGCCGTACAGGTTAACTTATGGAGTTTGCCTCATGCGTCCGAACATTACAATCATCATCCCAGAACCATACCTGCCTTTAGACGAGTACTGCCGCCGTACTGGCACCAACAAAGAAACCGCCAGGAACCTCATCGAATACGGAAAGTTACCTATTAAGCCGAAGGGTAAGCAGAAGAAAGGCCTGGTCGAAGTCAACATGGCCGCGCTCACTATTCAGGCTTTAAGTGAATGTGACATTTCGCTTAACGCGTAATCCATCCTACGGATTAGGGAGAGGCAAACAATGTTTGATTACCAGACCTCTAAACATGCGCACTTTGATGCGGCTTGCCGAGCATTTGCAACTGAGCACAATCTGGAAGATGTGGCCGCTGCCGTTGGTATGAGACCACAGATCCTGCGTAACAAACTGAACCCAGCACAACCGCACCGCTTAACCTGTGACGAGCTTTTAGCCATTACGGATTACACCGAAGATGCGCGTTTACTGGATGGGATGCTGGGGCAGATTAACTGCCTTCCATCCGTGCCGGTGAACAATGCTACAGAAGCCAACATGCAACTGTGTGCTCTTAGCGCCACAGCCAGTGTGGGCGCAATTGCTGGGGAAGCCGTATCAACTGGTCATATGACCGCCGCCCGCCGTACACAAATTCTTGATCGCGCTCGCGATGCTATCCGTAGCCTTTCCGTGTTGGCTTACACCGTTGAAAGCCGTATCCATTCTGCGCCGGTTTTAGCCGCGGCGGTGGATCTGGTCACGACGAATGCCACTGGCCTGATGTGAGGGAACATTATGAAAGCGTTTGTGACTTACCTGAAAAAAGAATCACCGGCTATGCAGTTACCCAGTGGTTCAACCGGTTGGATAGAACTGCCGAACGGCCAGCGCTGGAATCCTGGTCACACCTATAAATTCAATGCACATGAGTCTGTCCAGATGAAGGGCGGTTCTGTTCTGCGTTTCCTGACGACTAAAACCCGCCGCCTGCTGGGAATGGTTGGGGGGCGTTATGGCAATTAACCAGGAACAGCAAAAGCGTGGGCTGGATCATCTTAAAAATATTCGGCGCAAATATTTCAGTACTAGCAGTGAAGCCGCTGAATGGTGGGACAACCTGACACCAGAATGGCGCGGGGTGGTTCTTCATGCTGCTGCAATCAATTCCAGAAACGGCGTTTTTAAACGCAGCTTAAGTAATTGTTGCTGGCGCGAACTTTTTGAGCGGTTGGAGTATCGGGACATGATACAGCTGCGCCAGGGAATTTCCCGTGCTCGTTTAACTTTTAGCGGATTCGGGAGTTTACGGGACAGTGATTTCTCCAGACGAACCGCTGAACGTCCAGTAAAAATCGTCCATCCCATTAATACCAGGAACAAAGTGCAGATGATTATCGCACCTCATATTGTCCATAAATTGCAGCAGGGGAATCACTGATGAGCATTATTTCTGTAGAGGGTAAATCGTTGGGGGCTGAACTGGCTGTGTGGGGAGTCCCGCATAACTACGCGGTAGCGTTTGCAGAGAAAAGCGCCAGTAAAAATGGCCGTATTGCGTTGCATCCGTTCTTCTTCAATGACACCGAACACATGACTAACCAGCGCCACTGGCTGGCGATCAATGCCGCTTTCTGGTGCTGCGTGTACCGCGAAGCTGAGAGCAAAGAGGCACAGATTGAAGCGCTGGCGGGGATTCGCGCAATTTTCTATACAGCCGGGGCGCTGGGTGTTGGCGAGATAAAGGCGCTGATCCAGGAGTGGTGGCGGACAACCTATGAACTGCACCTGATTCCGGCACCGAACTACTCAGCCGCCACAGTACAACCCACTTTTCACTAATTAACTGCCCGAATTTTTTGGCCACGGTTCAAGTGGTCGGGGGATTCTTTTGCCTTAAGGAACTGAAAATGAATAAAGAAAGAGAAATTTTTGCCAAAAAACAATTCGAATATCGGATTGAGTCTGCTTTTTCCGTGTGGCAGGACATGCTCACCAAAGCCACGCAGGAAGGCAAAGCCGCAACTGCTGATCTTTGTTCCACCCGTCTGGATAAGCTGGCCACTCATGCGGCCAATGAAGGTTTAAGTGCAGCGGAAATCGTTGAGTTAATCCGCGAAGAAGCCGCAGCAATTTGCAGCAAAGGGGGCGCGGCATGGAACTGAATACTAAGCAATTGAAGTATTCTATCAGCCTGTTAGCACAACAGTGGCTTGACGATAATCGCCTATTTATTGATACCGAAACCACGGGGCTGGGTGATGATGCAGAAATAGTAGAAATATGCATCATTGATAGCCATGGATTTATTCTGCTTAACACGCTTGTTAAACCTACTAAGCCTATTCCTGATGAAGCAATTGCCATTCATGGGATCACAAATGAAATGGTTGCCTATGCTCCTGCGTGGACAGATATATGCGGCGCAGTGGAAGAACTTATTAGACGTTTTGGCTTTGTTATCTATAACGCCGATTATGATCTCCGGTTAATTCGTCAGACCTACGCATTGAATGGAAGACCTTCTGAAGGTGCGCCATGGATGCTTGCTGCTCATTCTGTTTGCGCAATGAAACTATATGCAGAATATCGTGGCGAGCCGGGGAAATATCACGGTTATAAATGGCATAAGTTAGTTGATGCCGCCGCGCATGAAGGAGTTGTGATCGAGGGGAAGGCACACCGTGCTTTAGCTGATTGCAAAATGACATTAGGTGTCATCAAAGCTTTAGCGCAAGGCGGTGCAAAATGACAATCAAAGTCCACACGATAAAAATTGCGCCTAAATATCTTGATGCCGTTATTGCTGGTCAGAAAAAAGCAGAGCTGCGCAGAAATGATCGTAACTATAAGGTCGGTGATGTTCTTTCATTGAAGGAATGGAAGCACGGCAAATACACCGGTAGAGAATGGTCAGCGGTGATAACTCATGTTCTGCCGATAAATGAGGTTGTTGCTGGCTTTGAAAGCTGGGTTGTTTTGTCCATTAATTCAATGTCTCTTTTTGACGTTGCTGCTTACCTCTACAACAACGGTGGCTTGTTTCAGTTGCAGGCGGGGGCTAAACATGGCCGTTAAAACTCCGCTTAAATGGGTGGGCAGCAAAGCCCGCCTTATGCCTAAGCTGCGTCAGCATCTGCCAGAAGGTAAACGCCTGGTTGAACCGTTCGCCGGTTCCTGTGCTGTCATGATGAATACGGATTATGACGAGTATCTGATCGCAGATGTGAATTCTGATCTGGTTAATCTTTATAAGGCAATGGCATATCACACGGATGCATTGCTGAATGAGCTGGAGACTTTGTTTACTGCCGGTTCGTTAGGTGATGAAGAAAGCCGCGCAGTTTTCTATTACGCGGTACGTGATGCTTTCAACCAGTCAGGTAAATCCTTTGGTTCGGAATCCGTTGAAGCTGCTGCGCGTTTCCTGTACCTGAACCGACACTGCTTTAACGGTCTGTGCCGGTACAATCGCCGCGGTCAGTTCAATGTTCCGTTCGGTAAGTACAAAAAGCCTTATTTCCCTGCTGATGAAATCCGCGCCTTTGCTGAAAAAGCAAAGCGCGCAACGTTCATTACTGCCCACTATTCAGAAACGCTCGATTTGGTTCGGGACGGGAATGACGTTGTTTACTGCGATCCGCCTTATCTGACTGATAGCGATAATTTCACCGCTTACCATGAGCGTGGTTTTTCGCACATGGATCAGGGGCGGCTGGCGCGTAAGCTGCGGCGCCTGGCTGAACGTGGAATTCAGGTAGTAGCGTCAAACAGCGATCTGGAAATGGTGCATTACCTTTACGCAGGGTTTGAAGCCTTAAAGGTTAATGCGCCGCGTAGTGTTGGGGCGGCAGCTGCAAGCCCGAAAATGGCGGCAGAACTGATTCTTAAATGGCCTTTACCGGCGACTCCTGAGGCCAGCGCATGACGCTGGCAATAAACGAAGATTGCTACGCCGTTGATGCCTGGCGGCGTGAAACCTTCGCACCAGGTACACCGGCAGACGTGACAATCACGGAGCGCCGCCTGTGGGCTGTAAACCCGCAGGATCATAAATGGCGTGCTCAATACCTGCATGAAATACCCGACTGGTTAGCCGGGTATTTTGGCCGTCGCTACGAAAAGCTTTTTACTGGCCCTGACGGGCGTCGCCGTGCCAATACATTCCTGCGTCAGACTATTGGAGGGAATGTATTGCCACGTCTGCGCAAAGTGGCTGCTCGTTATAAGCTGGCCGCTGATGCAATAGACCTTCCTTTTGGCAAGTCGCTGGAACGCCTGCCGTCACTTGACCGCCCGGAACTTAAAAAACTGGCTGGCCAGATATCTGGCTGGATCTCCCAGTCGCTGTATGACTTCACCGAACGGTTTGATTCCGGCACTGATGACACTAAAGAGCTGCACCGCCGAACGATGGAGTCTTATCGCTATCTTTGTGCGTACAGCCTGATGCTGAATAATCAGCCGCCATACTGGGCAGAACATGAAGCTAATGCCGGGCAACTGGAAACACGTAAGGCTGAATCCGGCATTCTTCGCATGATGGCACCTGAATGGTGGTATCTGCGCCTGAAGCGAGCGCGTGACGTACAGCGTGAGCATATGGCCATAGCCGTGGGGCAGGTGCAGAAAGCGGCCAGCGCTTATGTATCCCGTAAAACCCTGGGGGAATGGATAGAACAGAAAAAGCGAAATCTGGAGTTCTTTAAAAAGTTTGATCTGCTGAATGATGAAGGGCTGCGCATTGCACTGGACAGCATGGTACACCGCAGCGTTGCAAATCCGGCGATCCGTCGCTGTGAACTAATGGTAAGAATGCGAGGATTTGAAGATATGGCCAATGAAGAAGGGCTGGCCGGTGAGTTTTACACTATCACCGCGCCATCTCGTTTCCATGCGGTACACAGCAAAGGGGGCTTTGTATCGCAATGGGATGGAAGTACGCCGCAGGATACCCAGCGCTATTTATGTGGCGTATGGGCAAAAGCCCGCGCCGCGATCTCGCGTGCGGGTATCCATGTATTTGGGTTCAGGGTTGTCGAACCTCACCATGACGGGACACCGCACTGGCATATGTTGCTGTTCATGCGCCCGCAGGACGTGGGCACGGTGCGCGATATTCTTTGTTATCACGCCAGAATTACCGATTCCGAAGAACTGCAAACGCAAAATGCGCTAAAGGCACGTTTCCATGTTGAAGCTATCGATCCCGCTAAGGGGTCAGCGACGGGCTACATCGCCAAATACATTTCCAAAAACATTGATGGATTTGCGCTGGATGGCGAGCAGGACGAAGAAACCGGCGAAAACCTGCGGGATATGGCCAAATCCGTTTCTGCATGGGCTTCACGCTGGCGTATTCGCCAGTTTCAGCAGATTGGTGGTGCGCCGGTGACGGTCTGGCGTGAGCTTCGTCGGTTGCGGGATCAGGTGCTGACCGATCGCAGAATGGATGCGGTTCTGGCTGCTGCTGATGTCGGGGACTGGGCTGCATATACCCAGGCGCAGGGCGGCGCGCTGGTTGCCCGCCGTGATCTGGTTGTTCGTCTGGCCTATGAAATTACGGAACAGGGTAACGAATATGCGGAGGACGTGCAGCGCGTACAGGGTGTTTATTCTCCTTTGGTTCCAGATTCAGAGGTCTGCACCCGTCTGGTTAAGTGGCAGAAGGTTGCGAAGTTGGCCGAAGCGTCAGCGGAGGCGGGTTTTTCTGGCGGCAACGCCGCCCCTTGGAGTTCTGTCAATAACTGTACGGAGGGTGGAACCCGCAGACGGTTAAAACTGGAATTAAGAAGCCGGGGGTTTGATGGTTCTGATGAAGAAATAGACATACTGAAACGAGGGGGAGGGCTTCGTTTCGGTCAGTCAGCACTCATTTACCGGAGCGGACGACTACAGGAGAAGCAAAACGAGCCAATGCAGGAGCTTTGGCCGGGATGGTTATGACGCTGTAACTCTGTGAAACATATCTATTTGTCACCTGGTTAACAGAAAAATATGTTTCACAATTAGTGCTTAAAGGTGTACTGTATGTTTATACAGTTATTGTTTGTATGGGAGGGTAAATGGATATTCTGGAGGCGTCGGCACAGCTGGAACGCATTGAGTTGTTGGCCAAGATTGCCCATATTTACGAAAGTAACCAAAGAGAGAAAACGATAGCTTTGTATTGGATTGGAGAGATTGCAGGAGAAATGCGGGAAAAGGTTAGTAAGACGATGAAAAGCCCCCAAAAAGGGGGATTATCAGGCGGCGGGAGTCGCTTTCAGTAGGTCTAATGCCATCTGACGCTGATCGGGTGAAAGGGCATTCAGTATTTTTTGTACCATAGCATCACCTGTTTTAGCGCTTGGGCTGAGAGTGTGGGAGAACGTCAGATTCATGACAAACGTGTGGCCACACTCAACATCTGAACAGGCGCAGTAAATATCGGCAATCTGCCGGTGTTTCCGGTTCGTTTTACGAATAACAGCTTTTGAGCCGCATTCCGGGCATTCGATTTTCAGAACTCGCATATTCCATGCTCCAGCTGTTAAATGATGCCTGGATTTTAGCCTTTTTTGCCTCATACCGCACCCTTATCCGTTGATTCTGTGTAACTTAAATCAAAGTTCAGGTGCAGGTTTTCCGGTATTTCTGGATCATTGTTTACGGCCATCATAAACCGGCGCTGAACAGGAGCGACTTCGCTTTTTTTATAAATCCGTTCGGCCTTTTCTACGTCACCCAGCCCGGCAGTATTTTGCGGGACAATGCCGGCAAGCCCGGCAGGAAAACGGTGCGCGTTCAGAATGTCCTGGGCGCTGATATTCTTGATGTTGGCAAATTCATCCTTAGCGGAAATATCCCCCATTTCAATGAATTTGATGGCGTCACCGTCTCCACCGGGAATGTTTACCAGGATGGTGGAGAAGTTGCCGATCCCTTTGCTGTCACGTAGCTGCTGTTCAATTTCCTCTTCCATTTCATCCGTCATGCTGGGATCGCGCGTGTAGAGAATGCCGCCAGTGTGGGCGCCATTGTGGTAGTAACGCCGACGGAAAATGACCGCTTCACTGTTGAGTAATGCAGAATGTACGCCGCCGATGTAGTCCGGCAGTCCGTAAATATGCTGTTGCGGGTCATACATTTTGATGAAGATAATATCTTCTTCAGGCCATATCTGCGGTTCGCCTTCCTGTAGCACCACGTAATCACCAGGTTGATCAGTTGCGTTGTTCCTGTCTTTCCTGCGTCGGATATAGAGGCCGGGTAAGGGTTCCAGTCCGATCACGTCTCCCCATCCGTTACGAACTTTTCCAAGCGCAATATCCCCAAATGTGATGTAGTCAAAAGCTGCGGCTTCCAGCTGGTCGTAAGTCAGGCCGCCAGACAGATAATCAGACACAATCATGTTTTTACGGGCGTGGATGATGCCGCCATGCTGACCGTTAAGGTTAATCAGTTGTGCCAGTGCCAGCCGGTCAATTGGCTGGGTAAAATGATCGGCGGCATTGTCGTACCAGATATCCCGGTAGTCGGTGCCGGTAGTCAGAACCGGTTCCGGTTTGCCGAACGTAATGATGCTCATTTTTTTTGACTTATCGCCGCGCTGGCCGCGCTTAACGAAGTGTTTCTTTTTACTCATGCTGCCTTGTTCCTTAAATTCCAGCGTGATTTAGGTTTATTTTCATAGTTCAGAGGTTCGTTATGCAGGGCGTGGGTTATCGCCCAGAACGCTTCGGCGTGTCCTGTGTCCTGGCTGCGGTCTGCAACAAAGGTCATGGCATTACCGCTTTGTGTGGTTGTGCGGCGTACGGACATAAAGCTGGCCGGGATCTCTTTCAGGTTTTTGTCCCATTCAATTCGCTGACTTTCGACCACGTCAGCCGCCTTCAGTACCAGCTGATTTTTCGTGTTCAGGTCGTAACGAATGGCGACGGCCACACGCATGGCAAAATGCTGAATGTTGTCAAAAACGCCCTGGCCAATACCGGTAACGTCCACGCCCAGATAGGTGAAGTTGTATTTTTTAAACAGCTGCTCGATCTGCTTTGCCTGGTACCGGAAGTTCATTCCTTTCCAGTAAATCACCTTCAGAACGCGGAATTTCTCCACGGCGAACATCGGCGGCGCCACAATCACAAAACAGGACAAATCCCCGCTGCGAGCCGGGTCAAAGCCGCCCCATACTGGCCTGTCACCAAATGGCCGGGCGGCGTCCGGGTTATGATCCTGCCAGGTATCCACTTCCACGCCGCAGGCTTCCAGGTCGGAAAAGCTGAAAACGGAATCTTTACTGTCCACGAACACGCACATATAGAGCATGTTGAAAGTGGCTGTGTTGTAGCGGTTGCGCAGCTTCTCGATGTTGGCCAGATTGAAGCCGCCCGCAATGGCATCCTCCATCGTAATGACGTAGCGCCACTGGCCATCCGGACAAACCCGCCCGCCGTCGCGCAATTCATCAAAGGTCGGAAACTTAATGGCAGTACGTTTTTTACTGCCCTGTTTCCATTCATCGCCTGTCCAGAACGGGTACGCCTGGTGAGTTTTAGCTGACGGTGTTGAAAAGTAGGTGGTACGCCACTTGTCATGTGTGGCCATTGCACTGGCCACTTCATTAAGTTTTGTGAAATTTGGAACCCAGAAATATTCATCACAGTACAGGTGGCCGCTGTAGGACTGGGCGGTGTTCTTGTTGGTGGACAGGAAGCGCAGCTCCGCGCCGTTGGACAAGCGGATGGGGTTACCGGTCAGCGTGATCCCGAAATACTGTTCAGCAATATTTACGATGTAAGACCGGAACACTTCCGCCTGCGCTTTTGATGCCGACAGGAAGATTTGCGGATCGCCTGTCATGACCGCGTTTTCAAAGGCTTCAAATGCAAAATACCAGGTCGCACCTATCTGGCGGCTTTTGAGGATGTTTCTGACCAGCTGGCCAATGTTCCGGCGCAGGTGTTTCTGGTATTCAAAAAGATGTTCTTCCGCCCAGGTGTCAAAATCCTCCTGCGTCAGCGAGGAAATATCGTTTTTCTTGTATTTCCGTTTGCGGCGGGGTTCGTCATCATTGCTGTCCCGCGCATCTGCCTGCCCGGAGTTCTGACCGCTGGCCATCTTTTCTTTATGCTTATTGCTTTGCGCACGCAGTTTTGTGGCATGAGCAATGAGCATGTCCATTTCTTTCAGGTCGAGATCGGTTTTGTTATCCCGGCTGGCCAGTAGCTGGTAGCGGCGTTCGATAGCCTCTTCAGTGCTTTCAAAACTGAGCAAATCAGCCCAGCTATATTTTTCAGCCCAGTAGTAAACGATCCGCGCATTCGGCAGATTTAATTCAGATGCAATTTCTTTTGGCGTATAGCGGCGCAGATAAAGTGCGCGGACAACGCCTTTTAATTCTTCAGAGTATTTAGCCATGCGGTAATTATGCCGTGGCTGTAATAAAAAAACGGTGGTGATAATTCGTCTGTATTCGGTAAAGCGTTATATCCGAACTGTTCAGAATAAAACGTAATGCAGCAATGGTTTTATTTGGCAATAATTGATTTGCAGCGTCAGGGAGTGGAACAGGGGGGATATGTCACATTTAAAAACTGACTGGCTGTGTGTTGCTACTGAAGGGGATACCGTTGACGGACGGATTATTGAACGTCAGTGGATTATCGATATGGGGGAAACCTATGACTATAACCACTATGTCGCTTTAATCTGGCCGGAACACCAGAAAGGCGGGGGTAATTTCGGTGAAGTACTGGAAGCCACCTGGCGGGACGGGGATGACGGACTGGCGCGGTTGTATGTCAGTCTTTGCCCGAATATGCGGCTGATATACGCTAACGAAGAAGACCAGCTTCTTTTCTTCTCCATAGAGCCGGAGGAAGACTGGCGCGGAACAGGACGAACATACCTCAAGGGACTGGCAGTGACGGATACTCCTGCCAGCATTGGCACCACACGGCTGCGCTTCAGTCGGCAGCGCAAATTATCTGAACAGGGTTATTACCGTTATGTAATTTCCCGCGATGGCAAAATTAAGCAGGAAGGAAAAATGAAGAACTGGCAAAATTTGTTTGGTATTAAACCGAAGTTTGAAGATGAAACGCCGCCAGATAATACCGCGCAGGGTGATGATAAGTTACAGGCACTGGCAAACGCGGTAAACGAGCTGGAAGGCCGTGTGGCCAAAATTGAAAATCAACTGAATGATGTTCAGGGTGATGTGGATACTATTGCGGAAGTGGTGGATACAGAAGAATTTGCCGCCATTCGTGATAATGCAAAAGATATCGTTAAGCGTTTTAACGATTTGGGAAATAAATCAGTCCGTACACCAGGACGCAAAATTTCAGAGAAAGCCGGGAAGTTTAATTTCCTGTAATTCACTTTAGCGCTGATTAGTTTCAAATATTTTTATTATCGCTTAATCGCGAGGGAGTTTTATGCACCTTAATAACCGTGCGCGGGAATTACTGGACGGATATTCGGCGGGCATGGCGCAGCAGTTTGGGGCGCGTGATGCCAGTCGTTATTTTTCCCTGAATAACCCGCAGGAAAATGCGCTGCGTCTTGCGCTGCTGGAATCCGTCGAATTCCTGGACATGCTTACCTGTCTGGATGTTGATCAGCTGAGTGGCCAGGTGATTTCCGTTGGTTCTTCCGTATTACACACAGGACGTAGTGAAAGTGGCCGTTTTATTCGCCAGGTTGGTGTGGACGGAAACGACTATTCACTGGTGGAAACAGACAGCTGCGCCGCGTTGCGCTGGGATCTGCTTTCGGTCTGGGCAAACGCCGGTAAAGATGAAAACGAGTTTTACAACCTTGTCCAGGCATTTACCACGCAGGCTTTTGCACTGGATATGTTGCGTATCGGCTTTAACGGTAAGAGCCGCGCAAAAACCACTGATCCCGAAGCTAACCCGAACGGTGAAGATGTGAATATCGGCTGGCATGAGCGCATGAAAACGCTGCTGGGCGGCAATCAGATTATGACCGATCCGGTGGTGCTGGATGCAGCCGGGGATTACAAATCACTGGATGCAATGGCGTCAGACCTGATTAACGCCAAAATTCCGGCGCAGTTCCGCAATGACCCGCGTCTGGTGGTTCTGGTAGGGGCTGATCTGGTTGCAGCTGAACAGTATCGCCTGTATCAGGCCGCAGACCGTCCGACTGAAAAAATCGCAGCGCAGTTGCTGGGGAATACCATTGCTGGCCGTCCGGCCATTATCCCGCCTTTTATGCCGGGAAAACGCATGGTGGTGACGCCGCTGAAAAATCTGCACATCTATACCCAGCGCAATACCCGTATGCGTAAGGCGGAGTTTGTGGAAGACCGTAAGCAGTTTGAAAACAAATACCTGCGCAATGAAGGATATGCGGTGGAAGTGCCGGAACTGTATGCGGCCATTGATGAATCCGCCGTAACTATCGGCAAGGTTTCCGAACCAGCGGAGGGCTGATAAATGGCACTTTCTCCCGCGCAGCGTCACAGCCAGCGCATTGCGATGGAACAAAAGCTGAAGCGAAGCCAGGCGCTGGAAACCACGGAAAGTATGCACCTTCTGGTCAAAGCGCTGGAAACGGATGTGGAACACGTACGCAGCCTGCCGACAATCGCGGATCGCATTGAGTTTAAAAGGGATGTGTTGCTGCCGCGCTGGGTACCGACTGTTGAAGCGTATCTGGAAAGCAAGCAGGTGTACGCCAATCCGGTATTTGCCTGGTGTGTTATCTGGCTGTTTGACGTGGGCGAGCTGGATCAGGCGCTGGAATGGGCTGATATCGCAATCAGTCAGCAACAGGCCACACCGGATCAGTTACGCAGCAATTTTCCCACGTTTGTGGCCGATACGATGCTGGCATGGGCGCAGGAAAGCGCCGGGCGCGGAGAAAGTATTGAGCCGTATTTCTCCCGTACGTTTGAACGTGTGGCAGGGGTATGGCGACTGCATGAGCAGGTAACAGCCAAGTGGTACAAATTTGCGGGGCTGGAGCTGCTGCGTAATGAGGATGGCCAGCAAACTGCTGCGGGTGTGGATGATATTGAAACGCTGGAAAAAGCCGATCAGTTGCTGGCCATTGCTGAAAAACACTACTCAAAAATTGGCGTCAGAACAGCACGGCAGACCATTGCCGCCCGTATTCGACGCCTCGAAAACGGAGCCTAAAGGATGGAAGGTATCAAATTTAAATACGAATTAAATCAGGCTGTGCGAGTGGCGATCAGTGGTGAAGATGGGTATGTGAAGGCGCGTGCTGAGTACGCCACTTTCGCCAATCAATACTTGCTTCATTATCGTGCTGCTGATGGCCGGGCTGTAGATTCCTGGTTTGATGAGAGTGAACTGACCACGGTTCAGCTTTAAAGACTACCGCAAGCCAGGCGGACGCGGTGGAGGGCAAAACACCTTGTGTGTCATTGCGCCGTGGAAACCGGTCAGTCCGCCTTTTTCGGGGGATTTATGTTTAGTGGAACACCGCTGGATTATCAGGACGAGCCGCTGGCCAATAATGGTTTCTGGCCGGATCTGAATCTGAAGGATTTTCAGGTGCAGCGGTCACTACCGCCAGATATTGACGCTGACACCATCAGCCAGGCGCTGCTTGCCGCTGTCGCGGAGGTGAATGCCGAGCTGGAAAACGTGGAGGCCAGCTGGAAAGCGAAAGGCCATACGTTGGCGGCAGATGTGCCGGGTGTAAAGATGGGCGGACTTAACAGCCTGTGCGCTCAGTATATGAAAGCCGTTTTTGCCAGGGCAAAAGCGGATCTGTTGGGTGAGTTCGCCACTATCGGACGACGTGATAGCCATCCGGGGCAGGAAAGCCAGGAGACACGGGCCGGGTTACTGGCTGAGGCGTCCGTGGTGATCCGTCGCATGAAGGGGCTTAAACGGGCAACGGTGAAAAAAGTATGAGCCAGACGCAGATCCAAAGCCTGACCGCTTTTTTTCAGGAGAACGTTCCGCCGCGGGCGATGCAATCATTTGACAGCGTACTGGATGAAATGAAGTTCATCCCCGCCGCGAAGGATTACGGACTGGGGCAATATCGCCAGGCGGTTATTCGGTATGACGCAGTTCTGAGCTGGGCGCGTTTTCCCTATCGCCTGTGTCCGCCGCAGTTACTTATGTCCTTACTGGCGGCGTGGCTGGACGATGCAGACAGAGACCTGCTGGATGAAGTCGGGCTGAGTGAAGCCGAACCTGACTGGGATGTGTCGGTGGAAGATGAGGAAACCGCCACTGTGGTGCTGACCGTTCCGATGGTGGAAGAACTGGTGATCAGGCAGGACGAAAACGGGGCTATTCCGTGGCGTGGTGAACGCTGGTCACTGGCAGATCCTGAAATCTGGACGGCGTTAACTGCCAGCATTTTCAGTGTGGATGAAACCGGGGCGCCGGTGAGCGGGGAAATATGATAGCCGGTGGCGAGCTGAATAAAAAACAGCTGACTGAATTACGTAAGGCACTGGCCAGTATGGAGTTGCCACCGCAGAAGCGCCAGCGGCTGATCTGGCGTCTGGCGAAATATGGCGTGATTGCTGCTGCAAAAAGACATGTTCGTAATCAGGAATCCCCGGACGGCCAGAAATGGCCGGGACGTAAGACAAAACGCAAAGGGAAGATGCTGCGTAACCTGCCAAAGCTGCTTCATATCCGCGAAATGCCTGAGATTCAGGCCGTACGGATCTATTTGCAGGGCGGCGGGTACCGGAACGGGGAAGCGCCGGTTCCGGCAGGAACCGTAGGTTATGCGCAACAAAACGGAATGCGGGTAAAGGTCAGCCGCAGCAGTCAGCCACGTAAGGCGGACGCCGGAAAAATGGCGACACCTGCCCAGGCTAAAAAACTGCGTGCGCTGGGATATCGGGTGAGAACCGGAAAACGCTGGAAAAAGCCCACGCTGGGCGATATCACGCGGACGATACCATACAGCCAGGCCGGATTACTGATTCGAAAGCTGAGTGGTAAAGCAGCGAAAACCAGCTGGACAGTGGATCTTCCTGCCCGCGTATTTCTGGGCATGAATGACGATGAATTTGATAAAGCGCTGGCGCGTCAGCTTCAGGCTATAGGCTTTGGCTGGAATGTAAAGGCGCAGGATATTAAGGGGAAAACATGACCTGGCCAACCGTGACCGTTAACCAGGTAAACCAGCTACTGGGTGAAACCAATGAGGTGGAGCGCACGTTGCTGTTTATCGGTACGGGTACCAAAAATGTGGGTAAAACGCTGGCTGTTAACGCACAGAGTGACTTTAACGCGCTACTGGGTGAGGGGAGCAGCCCGTTAAAAAGTGATGTACTGGCGGCAATGGCGAACGCCGGCCAGAACTGGTGGGGATTTGTTCATGTACTGGCCGCAGACAGTGAGCCGGGCGCGTGGGTGGATGCCGTCAAAGCTGCACAGGTTTCCTGCTCGGTGGAAGGTGTGGTGCTGTCGGATGATGTGGCGGCAAAAGAACAGATTAACCAGGCGGCAACGCTGCGATCTGAACTGATTGCGCAATACGGGCGCTGGGTGTGGTTCATCCTGGCGGTTCAGGGAATGCAGGAGGATGAAGCCCAGGCGGATTATCTGAAACGTCTGTCCACCCTTCAGCAGGGTATTGCAGAGAAAGCGGTTCAGCTGGTTCCGCGTCTGTGGGGGAATGAACCGGGCGTGCTGGCCGGTCGCCTGTGTAACCGGGCGGTGACGGTGGCTGACAGCCCGGCGAGGGTGAAAACCGGGGCGCTACTTAATCTGGGCAGCGATGAACTACCGGAAGATGGCACCGGGAAAACACTGGAGCTGGCCACCCTTAAAGCGCTGGAAGCGCAGCGCTACAGCGTGCCGATGTGGTATCCGGATTATGACGGTTTTTACTGGGCTGACGGACGTACGCTGGATGTGGAAGGGGGGGATTATCAGTCCATTGAGACGCTACGTATTGTGGACAAGGCCGCCCGTCGTGTCCGCCTGCTGGCTATCGGTAAAATTGCCGATCGTTCGCTGAACAGTACGCCGGGCAGCATCGCGGCACACCAGACGTTGTTTGCCCGCCCACTGCGCGAAATGTCCACGGCGGCCAACATTAACGGTGTGTCGTTTCCGGGAGAGGTGAAGCCGCCGCAGGATGGAGATGTCTCTATTGTCTGGAAGAGCAAGAAGGCGGTGGATATTTACATTGTGGTACGCACGTATGAAGTGCCGCTGCAAATCACTATCAGCCTGTTACTGGATGCCAGTCTGGAGGCCGCAGCATGACCAAACGTATTTCAGGCATGTCATTTGATGCCTACATCGATGGTGAACTGATCCATATAGAAAAAATTTCGCTGGATATCACGGATAACAGCGCCGCCGCCCAGACACGTGGTGTGCCGGACGGCCATGTTGATGGTGATGTGGCCGCAGAGGGAGAAATTGAAGTCAGTTCTAAAGTGCTTCAGGTACTGACAGCCAAAGCCCGCGCCGCAGGTTCGTGGCGAGGTATTGAACCGCTGGATTTTCTTTTCTACGCCAAAGCTGGCAGTGAAGAAGTGAAGGTCGAGACGTTCGGCAATAAATTGCAGTTAAGCAATCTGCTGGATATTGATCCAAAAGGCGGCAGCGTATCCACGCACAAAATTAAATACTTCGTGACCAGTCCGAAGTTCGTCAACATCAACGGGGTTCCGTATCTGGAAGCGGAAGCTACGGAAAATCTGATCGGGTAAGGAAAAGGGATGCAGGACTACGAAAAAGGGTTTATTGCGCTGGCAATTATGGGGGCGCTGATTGCCCTGGGCAAGATGCTGAACAGTGACGAGCCGATCACGGCACGTCTGGTTCTGGGGCGTGTCATTGTGGGAAGCGCGTTATCAGTAGCGGCAGGGGTGGCGCTTTACTTCGTACCGGATATCCATCCGCTTGCGCTTGCCGGCATTGGTTCAGCGTTGGGGATTCTTGGCCTTAATGGTGTTGAAGCCTGGCTACGTAAGAAAGGGATCGGTTTTCTGGGGAAAGGGGCTGACAAATGACACTGAGTGAAAAACAGCAGCTGTTTACCGTTATGGTGGCAAATCTGATCCACTGGGCAGAAGAACACGGCTACCGGCTGACGTTCGGGGAGGCTTACCGCACGCCGGAACAGGCGGCGCTGAACGCGAAAAAGGGCAGCGGTATTACCAACAGTCTGCATACACGGCGTCTGGCAGTGGATTTTAACCTGTTTGTTAACGGCCAGTACCAGACCCGCACAGAGGATTACCTGCCGCTGGGCGAATACTGGGAGTCACTGGGCGGCAGCTGGGGCGGGCGCTTCAAATCCAGGCCGGATGGTAATCATTTCAGTCTGGAGCATGACGGGGTTCGCTGATGGATCGTGTGGTGGCGGGCTGGCTTATGACGGTTGTTCTGGCCTTCTGGTCAGGGTGGAAGGCGGCTAACTGGCAGCGTGACAGTATCGATCTGGCCATCAGCCGGTCAGCCAGCGCTACCGGGGAAAGGCTGGCAAGCATGGCCAGTGAATCCGGGCGAAAACTGGAAAAACAACTGGAGGCTTTGAAAAATGCACCGCCGCGTGAAATTCGTACGGAGGTGGTTAAGCCGGTGTTTACTAACGTGTGCCTGTCTGACGACTTTGTCCGCATGTACAACGACGCCGCCGCCAGTACCGAACGTGCGTTATCAGGAAAACCTGAAAACTAAATGCGTCACGCAGCTGCCGCGCCTGAATGGCACGCAGGGAAAAGATGCGGCGGAATTACTGACACTTTATCTGGAGTTATACGGGAAGTGTGCTGCACGTCATAACACGCTGGTTGATGAAATTAATTTAAGAGAGAATATTATTTATGGAAAAAATTAAACTGTGTGTCTGTGGGACTGATATTGTTTTTGAACCAAATCAGACCGCCTATAACAAGTTTATTAATGAAATGGCAATGGACAATAAAGTGGCGCCTGCGCATAACTACCTGATGCGTATTGTTGCAACGGAAAGCAAGGAAGCTTTAGCTGAAATATTAAAACGTCCGGGCGCTGCGCTTCAGCTTGTCAGTAAGGTTAATGATATTTACGCCCCTGAACTGGAAATTGAAGTAAAAAACTGACAAAGCGAGTCCGGGCAATTGAACAGAACGGACTCGAACAATATTTAATACTTCGCCGTCATTATTTACCACATGGTCAGGATTCCGTTGACGATATTGCCGCCGCTATCTGGCTGGATAATCGTCACTGGGAATATACAGGAATTGCTGTGGCCAATGGTGTGGCTAAAGCATTTAAAGGCACAGAATGAAACAGTTAGATTTTACATTAAGCCTGATTGATAAGTTGTCCCGCCCGTTAAAACAGGCACAGAGCAGCGTCACCGGCTTTGCGGAAAAATCAAAAGCGGCCTTTATGCAGATTGGCGGTGGTGTGCTGGCTTTAGCGGGTACAGGAATGGCCATACGGGGTGCGTTATCACCGGCAATTGAAATGTATGATGCGCTGAATGATGCAGCATCAAAAGGGATTGATGATCAGGCATTAAAGGCCGTACAGCGGGATGCGCTGCGCTTCAGTACAACTTATGGCGCCAGTGCGGTGGAATTTGTTCAGTCCACTGAAAGTATTAATTCCGCCATTGCCGGGCTGACCGGTAATGAACTGCCGAAAGTGACAAAAGTTGCTAATACCCTGGCGTTTGCCCTGAAATCCACCGCCGCAGAAACGGCGGAATTTATGGGGCAGATGTTTGGTAATTTTTCCGCCGATGCGGAGCGTCTGGGCAAGGTTCAGTTCGCTGAGCAGCTGGCCGGAAAAATGGTGTATATGCGCAAGGTCTTCGGTACTGAAATGGGCACTATCAAAGACCTGATGGAAGGGGCGCGGGGCGTCGGTACCAACTACGGCGTCGGACTGGATGAACAGCTGGCCGTACTGGGGCAGCTTAACCGCACGCTGGGAACGGAAGCCAGCAGCGCTTACGAAGGCTTCATGACCGGAGCCATTGAGGGCGGTAAAAAGCTGGGGCTGTCCTTTACGGATGCCACCGGCAAAATGCTGTCCATGCCTGAGATGCTGATTAAATTGCAGGGCAAATACGGCAAGAGCCTGGAAGGGAATCTGAAAGCCCAGGCGGAACTGGATGCGGCATTCGGTGACAGTTCGGCTGTGGTCAAACACCTTTACGGTAATGTGGCGCTTCTCCAGAGGAACATCACCGAACTGGGCGGATCTGACGGTCTGAAACGTACGCAGGAGATGGCCAGTAAACTGGTGAAACCGTGGGATCGGTTTGTACAAATCCTGAAAGCTATTCAGACCGTAATAGGGCTGACACTAATCCCGGTATTGTATCCGGTGCTGAACCGTCTGGCGGATATGGGACAGACATTTGCCAGATGGATGCAGCTATTTCCCAACATTGCCCGTGTTATCGGCTATGCCGCTATGGCTTTGCTGGGGTTTGCGGCAGTGGGCGCTGTAGCCAATATCGTCATGGGAGTTTCAAAGTTCATCATGATGGGTTGGAAGGGGGTATGGAAGTTACTTACAGCGGTTACTAAAATCGATACGGCCTGGACGTGGCTTAACACAAAAGCAAAGCTGGCGTGGGCTAATGTAATGAAATCATTGCGAGGCATTCTTCTTGCACTCCGTATGCAAGCTATTATGACAGGCACTGCCATTAATTTTATGAGCTGGCCGGTCTTGCTTGTGATCGGGGCGATAGCGTTGCTTGCGGCGGGTTGTTGGTTGCTGATTAAACACTGGGATACGGTGAAAGCGGCTGTTATGGAAACATCCGCGTTTCAGGCATGTGCCAGGGTGGTGGCGTGGCTGGCCGGGGTGTTTTCCACAGCGTGGCAATTTATCAGTGAAGGATGGAACAGTTTTATTGCGCTATTAACAGGGTTTTCACCCTCACAGGCATTAAGTGGACTGGCGTCGGGTATTGTATCCATGTTTGATAATGTCTGGCAGTCCGTTAAAGGTGGTTTTCTGAAATCGTGGAACTGGATTGTTGAGAAGCTAAATAAAATACCCGGCGTTGATATCTCAATGGCTAATGAAACCTCTTCGCCACCATTAACAGTAAATAGTTTATCTACAGGTGGCGAGCTAAAAGGTATTGATAAAGGTGGTATCAGTAAATCTGTCAGTAATAACTCAAGGGCTGTAACGGATAACAGCCGGAAAATTAATACTGTCAATATCTATCCAAAAGAAATGATAACGCCGGGGCAGTTAATGGAGTTTCAGGAGCTGGGCGTATGAATGAAATCCTGTATGTTGATTTATTAATTCAGGGGAATGACTTTGTCCTGAATACCGGTAATGAACCTGAATTATGTAATAACCGTAAAAGTATCGGGCAGGACATTATTCATTCCATTATTGAAAGCGGTCTGGCGACAGAATTAATCGCCGAGAGAAGCCCGACCATGCGGGCAGATATTTTTACCCGTATGGAATTGCTGATTGAAGATGATGAGCGCATCGTTCCGGGGACGGTGGAAATCGGTGAAGAAAGCCGGACACGGTTGTGGATCACGGCCAGTACTTATGACTTTGGCGGAATATCGGTACAGGTGGATTTATGACGGAAAAGCCACAGGTTGACTTTGAAGAGGTGGTGAAAGCCAGCGGTATGCCGGTGACGGAAGAAGAGATTCGCGATCGCTTTAATGCCATTGCGACGGAGGAGGGGATTATCACGAATACCTCCCGTATGTCTCCGTTCTGGCGACTGGTCACGGCCATTGTAACCGCGCCGGTGATGTGGCTGAAGGAGGTTCTGATCTCCACCGTACTGGCCAATATGTTTGTGGCCACGGCCAGTGGAAGCATGTTACGGCTGCTGGCATGGGCGGTGAATATCACGCCGAAGCCCGCCAGCGCTGCACAGGGCGTTATCCGTTTTTACAAGGAAGACGCCAGCGCCGTGGTGACGGTGAAGGCCGGAACGGTGATACAGACAGAACGTATTAACGGCAGGGTGTATGAACTGGCCATCACGGAAGATGTGGTGATTGCCTCCGGTACCGCCAGCGCACTGCTGCCGGTAAAGGCAACGGGAACGGGCGGCGCATATAACCTTGCGCCGGGATATTACCGCATTCTGCCGGTGGCCGTGGACGGCATCAGCCATGTGGCCAGTGAAGAAAACTGGCTGACCGTACCGGGCGCGGATGAGGAAAGCGATGATGAACTGCGTGAGCGTTGCCGTAACCAGTTTAACCTGGTGGGCAACTACCATACGGACGCGGTGTACCGGTCGATGATAGCCGGTGTTGCCGGACTGAGCATTGACCGGATTTTCTTTGAGCACGAAGCACCGAGGGGGCCGGGGACAGCCAACGCCTATTTATTGCTGGACAGCGGCGTGGCTTCTGCGCCGTTTGTGGATGCCGTGAATGACTATATCAACACGCAGGGGCATCACGGCCACGGGGACGATATGCAGTGTTATGCCATGCCGGAAACCCTGCACGATCTGGTGGTCACTGTCTGGGTCAGGAACCTGAACAACATCAGTGATGATGAACAGAAGCGCCTGAAGGACGGTATTGAAAACCTGATCCGGTGCGCCTTCCGGGAAAATACGGACTATGACGTCAGAAGGACGTGGCCGTATTCACGGTTCTCCTTCTCGCAGCTGGGGCGCGAAATCCATAAAAATTTTCCGGTAACAGAATCGCTGAATTTTTCGCTGGATGACATTGCCAGTGAGCTGAATGTGCCGCGCCTGAAATCGCTTGTGGTGAGTATTGAGAATGAATGAGTTCATGAAAAAACTGGCCGGAATGGTACTTCCCTCCTGGATGGACAGGGGAGAGCCGCGAAAACTGCTGCAAACGGCGCGGCGATTCTGGGCGGAGGTGTACGTCTGGGTGACGTGGCCACTGAACCAGTTTGATCCGCTGACCTGTACACCGGCGTTACTTAACCTGCTGGCGTATGACCGGGACATTTCCCGCTTTGACGGGGAGCCGCTGGAACTGTTCCGCAGGCGTGTGGCGTATGCCTTCGTGAATGCGCGTGACGCCGGTTCTGTTGAGGGATTTATCAGTATCTTTGAGCGTCTGGGGATCGGGTACGTTGAACTGATGGAGCGCCAGCCGGGTATTGACTGGGATGTGATTCAGGTTCGCGTCACGGACAGCCAGATTGCAACTAACACGCAGCTGATGATCCAGATTATCCGGCAGTACGGGCGGACATGCCGCCGTTACCAGTTTGAAGTGATCACGTCCGAACGGCTGACTATCCGGGCGGGATGGGATCAGGGGGAATATGTGGTTTATCCGGCAGCACTGAGCGGTACGGAAACCAACAACGCGACATACAGCGCAGGGTTATAAGGGGATTATATGTCACAGACAGCAATTACACTGGCATTTGAACAGTGGAAAGCGCAGCAGGGCACCACGGGGGAGCCTGTTCTGCTGGATGAATTTGTGTTCGCTAATGTGCCGGCACTTGACCCGGATCAGCCGGTTGACCGCAATGAAACCCTGCCACCGGCTGAACAGATTGTTCACCGGCAGGCCGTCAGCCGTAAGGGCGTGGTGAATGACAACGCTGTGGTGCATTCCGTCGTACTGGGGGCTGATGTGGGGGATTTTTCCTTTAACTGGATTGGTCTGATTAATAAGGCCAGCGGTACGCTGGCAATGATTGTTCATGCGCCATTACAGCAAAAACTTAAAACAGCTGAAGGGCAACAGGGGAACGTGCTTACACGCTCGTTTCTGATGGAATATAACGGCGCACAGGCTGAAACCGGAATTAATACGCCTGCTGAGACCTGGCAGATTGACTTTACCGCGCGTATGGCCGGAATGGACGAGCGCCAGCGCCTGGAAAATATCGACATCTTCGGGGCGGCGGCGTTTTTTGGGGACGGCTATCTGGTCGGGAAAAGCGGGAATCAGTTTTATGTGACCAAAGGTACCGGCTATGTGGCAGGTCTGCGCACAACGCTTGCAGAAAACCTGAATATTACCGTGACAACCAGGCCAGTCAAAGTCTGGCTGGATGTATGCTGGACAGGAACGCTTACCAGCGTGTGGGGTGTGCAGTCCCGTATTACGGTTGCTGACAACCTGGCGGATTATGTGCAAAACGGCGTACAGCATTATGTGTTTGCGGTGGCGGGTATTGATGAAAACGGCAATATTACGGATTTACGCCCGAAAGGGACACTGAATGAGCAGCAGGCCAGCGATGCGCTGAGAAAACATGAGCAATCCCGTAATCATCCGGACGCCACTACCAGCGCGAAGGGGTTCACTCAGTTAAGCAGCGCGACAGACAGCACCAGTGAAGAACAGGCCGCTACGCCGAAAGCAGTCAAGATTGCTATGGATAATGCCGCAGCACGACTAGCGAAAGACAGGAACGGATCGGATATTCCTGATAAACCTCTGTTTGTTCAAAATATTGGACTGGGAAATGTGCTTTTCAAAGGTGATGGCAGGTTCCTCGCGGGAACATTTGTCAGTGACGCAATTGACCGAACATCAATTGGTGCCAGGGCGGCTACAGGCTGTCAGTTTATGCGCGCACATCAGGCACCTGATGCGCCAGACCAGGTAAGTTTCTGGCAAATTATTACCCTTAGCGAGGTGGTAAGTCCGACCACTGTTGTGGATGTTCTTGCAGTCAGTGGCAATAACGTATTGTTTGGTCACGGTACAGGAGCAGGTATTACCTCATGGCGTCATGTGGCGATGCTGGAGGGGGGCGCCTTTACGGGGGGGATTTCTGCTCCAAATATGCGTGGCGATACCCTGGTTACGGTTGGGGATGGCACTGGTGGGATGGCTAAAGGTGACGTTGATGGTGCAGGTTTTAATGGTAACAATCTGAACATTAAGTCATGGAATGGTATCGGATTTCAGAACTCAGAAGACCTGGCTATCCGGGCATATATCAGCACCCGACTCGGTGTTATCGCAGCTGCTGAAAATTTGCAGGCCGGAAATGCGATATTCAACAAAAACGGCGATGTTTACGGCGATATATGGGGCACAGGCAGCGGGCCTGGCTGGTTGAGTGCGTATATTGCAGGCAGACCGTTACGACAATACATCACCATGGTCGGTGTGTACCAGAACGACAAAACAAAGCCATTTATGCTTCATGATGATGGTTCTGGTGTATTCCTTGCTACAACTGACATGCTAAGTGGGTATGTTCAGTCAATTCGATTCGGTGCCGTTGAGCATGGAAACTTATATCGTTCGCCCGGATTTGCAGACCAGTTAGGTTACGTCATTACAGGTGTTGAGAATGGAGACTGGAACGATACACCAGACAGGGTCCAACGACGCCTGTTACAGCTTAAAGTGAATGGCCAGTGGTATACGGTGGGAGCATAAAAATGAGGCATTTTAAAAATTTCACTAAAACAACGGAATTAACCCCTGTTCAGCAGGAGTTATCAGAGAACTGCAGCGTTCAGTTTATCCACGATGAATCAGGTGTTGACTGGTATGTGCTACAGAAATTATTTCAGCCAGACACACTGAAAATACAGTATGACAAAACAGGTCTGATTATTGCTGCGGATAAAGATGCAACAAAGTTATTTCCGCTGAATTGCTCTGTTGTGGAACTCGCTGATACTGATATTCCTGATGGTTTCCAGGCTGGTAATTTTACCTATAGCAACGGCGTTATCGCACCTGTTCAGGTTGATTATGTTGCTTTAGCGACAGCAGAACGCGACCGGCGCATGGCGTCGGTCACGTCAAAAATCAATCAGCTTATGGAAGCGCAGGATGATAGTGATATTACTGATGCCGAGCTGGTCGAACTTTCCGATTTACGTGAAGTGCGTACAAAATTGCGCCGTCTGGATCTGACTGGTGCGCCAGATATTGACTGGCCGGAGGTACCGGATGTGGCGTGAAGCGCGTCTGGCTTTTACGGATTCTCTGGCTGCGCTGGATTGTTCTGTCGTTCCGGCGCATCCGTGGATTCACGGTCTGGGGCAGCAGACAGATAACGGGGCATACCTGAGTCCGGTCAATGCAATCCATTATCTGGCGGAAAGGCTGGCCGGAACGGGAGGCAATACCGATGTGGTGATCATGATGGTAACGGGACAGACCCATGAAAACTTCATGAAGGGGCTTAACAGCCTGGTGGATGTTTTCCCCGCGCCCGCATTCACCCAGGTTAGACGTCTGGCTGAGTCTGCGGCGACACTGGCTACTGAGAAAATGCAGATCCCCGCGAAAGCCGGGGCAGGACTGCCGGTTGCCATTCCGCTGTCCGTTCCGACCAGCAGGGCAGCGTTATCCGCTGCCGCTATCAGTGAGGCGCAGAAAGCGGCTGGCGCCGGATTCAGCCTGGAAGGGCTGAAACAACAGCTGGGGGAATTTACGCAACTGCGTGACAACCTGATTAACGATGTGGCCAGCGGCCTCGCTGATTTACAGGGGAAAAGCGCCAGGGCATGGGTATTTACGGCCAGTGGCGACACCGCCGCCACCCTTCTGGCGCTGGTAAAGGACATTCCGCAGCCTTCAGCCGTTTATACTGCGGCAATCATGCTGGCCGGAAAAAATCTTGATGGAATAAGGGGCATGATTCATGACGTCGATCCCGACACTGGCGCTTAATGGTGAGGCCATACTGCTGAAAAACATGCGCGTGACCGTTTCCCAGCAGTTTCAGGATAAAGACCAGTCCGGTCAGACCAGCGCGACCACCAAATCAGAGCAGGGGGCAAAGGGCAAAGAGCTGCGTATCAGCGGCGAAATACCCTTTAAAAACCCGGAGATCCTGAAGCGTATTTTTGAACTGGCCAGCGCCACCGATGCAGACGGGAAACGCATGAAATACCGCGTTGCGCATGAGGTGGCCAGAGCGGTGAATTTTCGTGAGGCCACCTTCAGCGGAATGCTGGATGCGCCGCAGCAGGACGGAAAAATGGCCTGGCTGGTCACGTTCACCCTGGCGGAACATGTCAGCGTGCAGGAGAAGCGGGAAGCCAGGGCAACCGGTAAAACAACGGCAAAAAAACAGACGGCCAGCAGTACGGGACAATCCGCTGGTCAGAATGCCGGAGAGGATGAAGAAAAACTGACGTGGTTTGAACGCAGGGTGCTGAAGCCCGTCAATGACGCTTTGGGTTAATGATGAAACCAGTAAAACGCCTTTACCTTTCAACGGATGAAATACACCTGGCTGACGCCAGTCTGGTGCTGGAGCTGAACAGCTGCGGACGTGGCTTTATTACGGCACAGACGACCACAGACTACACCGGCAAACTGGTACGGCTGGATGTGGGGTATTCCGGTTTACTTCTGCGCTGGTTTACCGGCTATGTGGAGCGCTCACAGCCTGCCGAAAACGGTTATCAGCGTCTGTTTGTCCGCGAGCTGGCTGGCGTGTTTGAGCGGATGTGGCCATGCTCATTTCAGCATCCCACACTGCGCGATGTGGCCGGATGGCTGGAGGAAAACAGCGGGATCAGCATTGCGGTACCGGATGTGCCGTACAGTGATAAACCGATCCCCCATTTCACCCATAACGGGACGGGATACCAGCTGCTGAATAACCTGGGCAGGGCATTCAGTATCACGGATTACATCTGGTATCCATTGCCGGATGGTTCGCTGTATGTCGGCGGCGCAGAAAAGGCGCTGTTTGCCGGACGCCCGGTAGAAATCCCGGCAGAGTTCAGCCAGGGAACGGCGGGCGGTAATTCCATGACATTGCCGGTGATCCAGAGTCTTCGTCCGGGCGTGGACGTGAACGGGGAACGCGTGACCAAAGTTCATCTGGCGAATGACACAATGACCATCACGTGGACACCACGGAACCGCGCCACAGGTCAGCCATTGCAGAAAACACCGGCGCAGCGTCAGATAGAAAGCCATTACCCGGAACTGGCTTCAGGTCTTCACCTGCCCAAACTGGCCAGGGTGGTGGCACCCAGCGAGGCCGTAAAAAGCGGTAATTTTGCCGACCCGTTCCGGCCACGGTACGCTGTTGACGTGCAGCTGCTTGACGCGGACGGCAACCCGGACAACCAGACGCCGGTATATTCCGCCGTACCGCTGCCAGTGCCAATGGCCGGTAACGATTCGGGAATGTTCCAGTTTCCACCGGAAGGAACGCTGGTAGAAGTGGCGTTTACGGGCGGCAGACCGGACAAGCCCTTTATCAGGCAGACGCTGCCGGATGGCACCAGTCTGCCGGACATTAAGCCCGGCGAACAGCTGCAACAGCAGCGAGCGGAAGTCTCGCAACGCGTGACACAGGCAGGAGACTGGGTACGCCAGACGGATCAGACCATCAGTGAAACATCGATGGCGCGGACGGTGAAAGCCGACACGGAACGACGAGAACTGGTCAGCCGTGAAACCACGGTGAAAGCCACGGATAAAATCACAGTACTGGGTACCGCCACGCTGATGGCCGGAGCCATACAGCAGGTCAGTGCTGGCGACTTCAGCCAGGCGGTAAAAGGAAACCGGCTGGCCAGTATTACAGGAAATGAAGAAACCGAAATCGCCGGGCAGCTGTCCACGAAAGTGGCCGGCGCCATGAATGTTGATGTGGGGGGAACCCTGACAGAAAAGATTGCCGCATTACGTAAATCTGTGGCGGCGGGCGGTCAGCAGATTATGGGGCCAACCGTGCATATCGGTAGCGAGGGCGTAAATACGCTAACTATGATGCTGGACACCATTGATTTACTGGCAGAGCTGGCGCAGCAGTGCGCGAGCCATTCGCACCCCAGTGTCGGTACGCCGACGAACGCGGGCGCATTTAACCAGACGGCAGCGAAGGCCGGGCAGACCCGGAGCAAGTACCAGAACATCATCGCCTGATTCTCTCTTTTCAGCCCGCATAATGCGGTTTTTTTACATCCTTCATCAGGCGTCACCAGACGCATTCTAAGCGCTTCTTTTATCTGACCACTACCGCGCAACACCACAAAAGGATCTGTGCTGTCACGTTACGCTGACGACGCCACACGTTGACAAAATAAATCTTTCGCAGACAAAAACGGCGCTACACCGCACCCGCCTGCGGTTTCTGGATCGTAAAAATTTTTCAGTTTTATTTTTCTTCAAATCATATCGCCAGCCCGCACCAGTACTGGCAGTTTTGCGGAGACTGGAAACTGAAAAGATTGAAAGGAATTTCAGTAATTTTCAGTTTGAAGGATCGATAAAGGATCTAACGGAAAACGTAACACACAGATAAATAAGGTGAAAATAAATTTTATGTGAGTTGCGGTGGATCGTTTGTGTGCCAGTGCGTTCTGGCGGTAAACGTGATAAGCCCAGCGGCGGCGGGGCTTCAGGGGAGTTTATTGATTTTTACAGAACTGAAAAGCGTCGCAGAGCTTGCAGAGGTCGAGAGAACAGATTTTGCACACATATGGTTCAGGTACAACTGAACAAAAGTAGAGTTATGTGCCGAGTTTGCGACGCGGGCTGTAGAGAGTGTGATCCACCACAATGAATTTTTTATCCAGCCATTGCGTCACTTGGGCGGGCTGAACGCCGGTCAGTCGGGCAAAGGATGCCTGATTGCCATTGTAGTATTTCTTGATGTAGTCGATAAGTGGCATCAGTACACTCTCTATAGTGATTATCATATAGTAAAATACTATATGATAATTTTAATTAAAAAAATAGCAGCCGCAAAACCGCAGAGGTATCAAAGCAGTCTGATCGGTTTCTATCTGGGAATGAAAAATATCAGCGCGACACTTTTGCGACACTGGGGGTTATGAAAACAAAAAAGCCACTCGTTAGAGTGGCTTAATCATATGATTTTAAAGCTAAAATTTGGTGGCCCCTGCTGGACTTGAACCAGCGACCAAGCGATTATGAGTCCCAAACTTAAAGCTTATAAAACAATAAGTTACTTTGATTTCAACGCCTTGCGCCGTCGAATAGTGGGGAATATGAAAGCATAGTGAATAGGTTTGCTGCCATTTTGCTGCCATCAAATCAGATTTAAGGGGTTGTACTCCACTGCTTCTGTCAGATGGTCTGGGGCGAAATGAGCATAGCGCATCGTCACCTTAATATCAGTGTGTCCAAGGATACGCTGCAGTACAAGAATGTTACCCCCGCGCATCATAAAGTGGCTTGCAAATGTGTGCCGTAGAACGTGTGACAGCTGCCCGTCAGGTAGCTCAATCCCCGCTCGCTTAATTGCCCCACGAAACGCAGAATAGCACCCCGTAAAGACTGGTTTTGATGTTCTTACTTTTGGGAGTATTTCGTAAAGCTCATCACTTATTGGAACGGCGCGGTTTTTCTTGCCCTTGGTTTTGATATAAGTGATTTTGCCGGGGCTTATTTGCTTGCCTGTCAGTGACTCCGCCTCGCCCCATCGTGCTCCGGTTGCAAGGCATATTTTTACGATGGTTACTAAATCTACCGCTTTGCTTTTCTCACACTCTGCCAGCAGTTGCTTGACTTCTTCGACTGTTAGCCAAGCCAGCTCTGCCTCGTCTATTTTAAATTCCCGGACGTTTTCGAGCGGATTGGGCGCGCTCCAGTCATCCAGTCTTTTCAGTTCGTTGAACATGGCGCGGAAATACGCCAGCTCAAGATTGACAGTACGGGGAGTCACTGCTTTTACCCGATCTGAACGTGTAATTTTCCCGCTTAAACGCTGTTCACGGTAGGTTGCAAAAAGTTTGGCGTTAAATTCAGTGGCGAGAGGGTTTCCCATAGCAAAGCAGGCAAATTCCATTGCACCTTTACGCTTGAGGCCATCAGAGAGTGTAACGCCATGTGCGTTGAACCAGGTTTCAACAAGATCAGTAACTCGCCGCTTATCTGCTTTTTCTCCTAACCAAGGCTTGTCCTGCGCTTGATCCTTAATGTGACGCTCAAAGGCCATGGCTTCGCCCTTGGTGGCGAATTGGCGACGGATGCGCCGCCCATCCCTACCGTTGGGGAAGACCTGAGCCTGCCACTTACCATTAGCTAACTTTGAGACAGCCATAATCAGTTTTTAGAGCAAATTCGCTTTGATTTACTGATAGTGCCGTCATTGCAAACAAATTTGCCATCAGATGTGCAGTGTGAGACGCCACCTTTTTTCCCAGAGCATGGGTAATTGCGTGCATATGATGGCTGTGTTGCCAAAAACACTAAACCTAACGTAACGATTGCCATTAATTTTTTCATGCTAGTAGCCTTAACTTATTTCCGTATAAAGTCGAATTCGCTCATTCTGTAAATGCTGTTTTGCTGATCACCCTACCGTTAACCTCAATATCCGATGGGGTGCATTCAAAGGATGCGGGACCATTCTCTACACGTAAGCGTCCGCCAGGAAGGCGATAAACTTGCCTGATGCTCAGAAAACCATCTAATTTAATCAACCAGATTCCATCGTTGATTTCTCCCCTGAACTCATCCACAAGATAGAAAGCCTTTTCAAACTTCACCAAGAACGGAGCTGTTGTATCTGGGGGGATAAGGCAGGAGTCATAACGGACCTGTTCAGATGATGAGTAAATCCCGTTTGAGATTTCTTTTAATTGCAAAAGCAATCCATTGTCATTGATTATTTTTGTGGTGGGAGTGCCTTGTCCTGTAGTTAACCAAAGCATGGATGCACCTGTATCAAGATGGCAGGCAATGAGCCAGTCATGCGGAAAAGTATCGCGCATCCAACGGTTTGCCATAGTGCTCTGGGATACCCCAAGGTGATCGCACAAAGCCTGTCTGGTACTGAATCCATAGGCCTGGAGAATACGAGTTATCGCTTCCTTCCCACCACTTTGAGATGGGAAATTGTATTCTGAGATCGCGAGAGGGGTCTCTTTTGTGTTTGACATATTTAAAATGCGATCCTATCATCGGTTTTGTGGTGTTCGGAATGATTGCGAATAGTTCCGAATAGTGAAGTTTTTAAACACAAACTGAGGAATAGTGCATCATGAAAAGCAATTTTTCAATGCGCCCCAGCATCAACCTTGTGGTATCTGAGCCATTCATCACACTGGATGAGTTCTGTCGCCGTACTGGTTACAAGCCTAGTTATGCCCGTCAAATGATCCGGGAAAACCGCCTGCCCATCAGGAAAAAAGCCGGAGTTAACAGCCTTATCGAAATCAACATGTTCGCGTTGACGATGGAAGCGGCCCAAGGCTGCGAAGTCGCAATGCAAGCCTGATAGTTCCATTTTGGGATAGAAAAGGATTTACATCATGTTTGATTATCGTGTTTCCAAACATCCGCATTTTGACGAAGCCTGCCGGGCTTTTGCGCTGCGTCACAACATGGCGAAGCTGGCAGAACGCGCGGGAATGAACGTCCAGACGCTGCGTAACAAGCTGAACCCGGAGCAACCGCATCAGCTCACTCCATCGGAAATCTGGCTGCTTACCGATCTTACTGAGGACTCCACGCTGGTTGACGGTTTTCTGGCGCAGATTCACTGCCTGCCATGCGTACCGATGAACGAAGTGGCAAAAGAGAAGCTGCCGCATTACGTCATGAGCGCTACTGCTGAAATCGGACGTGTTGCTGCCGGTGCCGTATCGGGTGATGTGAAAACCACCGCAGGCCGCCGCGATGTTATCAGCAGCATTAACTCTGTTACTCGTCTGATGGCACTGGCTGCCGTTTCGATGCAGGCGCGTTTGCAGGCTAACCCGGCGATGGCAAGCGCGGTGGATACCGTGACGGGCCTCGGCGCTTCGTTCGGTCTGATCTGAGGTGGTTATGCTGACTAAAGAACCATCTTTCGCGTCACTTCTCATAAAGCAAAGCCCGGCAATGCACTACGGTCATGGCTGGATCATGGGGAAAGATGGCAAGCGCTGGCACCCGTGCCGCTCTCAGGATGAACTGCTGGCTGACCTGTCCACAACCAAACAGGGGAAATCATGGCTATTGAAGGCGCTACGGCGACTGTTCCATTAAGCCCCGGTGAACGCCTGGATGGCCTGAACCATATTGCGGAATTGAGGGCTAAAGTGTTTGGTCTGAATATTGAGCCGGAGCTTGAAAGGTTTATTAAAGATATGCGCGACCCACGCGACGTAAATAATAAACAGAATGAGCGGGCACTGGCAGCCATTTTTTATATGGCAAAAATTCCGGCAGAACGTCACGGCGTCAATATTAGTGATCTGACTACTGACGAAAAGCGGGAACTGGTGAAAGCAATGAATCATTTTCGTGCAGTGGTGAGCTTATTTCCAAAACGGCTAACCATGCCGAATTAATCCACAACAGAAATTAATGGCGTAAACCCGCCGGGCTTCTTATTGCCCAAATTCAGGAGAAACAACTATGCGAAATATTGAAACCCGTACCACTAAAACCGGACCAGATGATGCTGGACTCAACCTGCTGCTGACTGAGGCACGCAAAGAAGAACGCCGTGGACGCGCAGATGTGATGGCTGCGCGTCTGGATTCTTTAGCTGCTCGTATCGTGTCACGTCAGCTTAACCACACGGAAGCGGCTGAGCTGCTGCGTCAGGAAGCTGTGAAGATTCAGAACGAAGCACAGGAGATCCACTGATGGCTGATTCAATGGACCTCGTACAGCTGCGCGTTGAAGAAGAACGCCAGCGCCACATCCACACCGCCCGCAATAAAGCGCCGGGCGTTTCCCGTGTTCTCTGCATTGATTGCGATGCGCCGATCCCGCCAGCTCGCCGCCGCGCCATTCCGGGCGTGCAGTGCTGCGTCACTTGTCAGGAAATAGCAGAGCTGAAAGGCAAACATTACAACGGAGGTGCTGTATGAGCACTATCCTGAAATGGGCGGGAAATAAAACCGCCATCATGCCGGAACTGAAAAAACACCTTCCTGCTGGCCCGCGACTGGTTGAACCTTTTGCGGGTTCATGCGCTGTAATGATGGCGACAGACTATCCTCATTATCTTGTCGCGGATATTAACCCTGATTTAATAAATCTATATCGGGAGATAGCAACAAACGCATCAGATTTTATTGAGCGTGCCAAACATCTGTTTAAAACATTCAATAGTGAAGATGGTTATTATGATAGCCGAGATTCATTCAATCACGATAAAGCCCCTGAATGGCGCGCGCCGCTGTTTTTATTCTTAAATCGCCACTGTTACCGTGGTCTTTGCCGTTATAACAAAAAGGGTGAGCTTAACGTCCCTTACGGTAATTATAAAAAACCGTATTTTCCTGAAAATGAAATACGCGCTTTTGCTGAAAAAGCTACCCGCGCCACGTTCATTTGCGCCAGCTATGACGAAACTTTGGCATTGTTAGTGCCTGGGGATGTTATTTATTGCGATCCGCCTTATGACGGTACTTTCAGTGGCTATCACACTGCCGGTTTTACTGAGGACGATCAGTATCATCTGGCCTCTATTCTTGAGCGCCGTGCATCAGAAGGCCATCCGGTCATCGTTTCGAACAGCGACACTTTCCTGACTCGTTCCCTGTATCGCAATTTCACTCATAACCGCATTAACGTAAAACGCAGCATTGGTATTGCTGCAGGCGAAGGGAAAACCGCAGACGAACTAATTGCTGTACTCAAACCGAAAGTATGGGCTGGCTTTGATCCAGCTGGCGGCCCTGATTACTCGGTCGTGCATGAGGTGCGCGCGTGATTCATCACGAAGTTGAAAAGCACGGCGGTGCAGAAGATTCCGCCGCTGCTTTTGCCTGGAATGTACCTAAAAAGGCGATTAACCCCTACATGGACCCGGCGGAAGTAGCGCCGGTTTCTGCGCTTTCAAACCTGATTACTCTCTATGCTGCGGATAACGAGCAGGAGCAGCTGCGCCGCGAGGCCCTGAGTAATGAGGTCTGGGAACGCTATTTCTACAATGAATCCCGTGATCCTGTTCAGCGAGAAATGGAGCAGGATCAGCTGATAAGCCGCGCCAAAATGGCCCGCGAGCAGCAGCAATTCAATCCCGATCTGGTCATCGTTGCTGACGTGAGCGCCCAACCGGCGCACATCAGTAAGCCGCTGCTTGAACGGATTAAATATTTCGAGGGTCTGGGCAAGCCGAAGGCTTATTCCCGCTATCTGCGTGAAACCATCAGGCCGTGCCTTGAACGCCTGGAGCGCGTGCGTACCAGCCAGATTTCTGCGTCATTCCGTTTTATGGCGAGCCACGACGGGCTGGAGGGCCTGCTGGTTCTGCCGGAAATGAACCAGGAGCAGGTCAAGCGGTTATCTACCCTGGTGGCGGCACACATGAGCATGTGTCTGGATGCTGCCTGCGGTGAGCTGTTTACGGATGAAGACGTTACGCCGGAAGAGATCCGCCGGTCATGGGAAAGGGTGGCCGCTGAGGCAATGCGCCTTGATGTTATCCCGCCTGCTTTCGAGCAGCTGCGCCGCAAAAAGCGCCGCCGTAACCCGGTCCCATACGAACTTATTCCGGGCTCGCTTGCCCGTATGCTTTGCGCGGACTGGTGGTATCGCAAGCTGTGGCAGATGCGGTGTGAATGGCGGGAAGAACAGCTGCGTGCTGTCTGCCTGGTTAACAAAAAGGCGTCCCCGTATGTCAGCTATGAGGCAGTGATCCACAAACGCGAACAGCGCCGCAAATCACTGGAGTTTTTCCGCTCGCATGAGCTGGTTAACGCCGAAGGTGACACGCTGGATTTGGAAGAAGTGGTAAACGCCAGCAGCAGCAATCCGGCGCACCGGCGCAACGAAATGATGGCCTGCGTTAAGGGGCTGGAGCTGATCGCAGAAATGCGTGGCGAATGCGCCGTGTTCTATACCATCACCTGCCCGTCACGCTTTCACGCGACGCTTAATAACGGCAGGCCAAACCCGAAATGGACCAGTGCTACGGTCCGCCAGAGCAGCGATTACCTGGTGAATATGTTCGCCGCCTTCCGTAAGGCGATGCACAAAGCCGGGCTGCGCTGGTATGGCGTCCGCGTTGCTGAACCACATCATGACGGCACTGTGCACTGGCACCTGCTGTGCTTCATGCGCAAGAAAGACCGCAAATCCATAACCGCGCTGCTGCGTAAATTCGCCATTCGTGAGGACCGGGAGGAGCTGGGCACCAATACCGGGCCGCGCTTCAAGTCCGAGCTTATCAACCCCCGCAAGGGTACGCCGACCAGTTATATCGCCAAATACATCAGCAAAAACATCGACGGTCGCGGGCTGGCGCAGGAAATCAGTAAAGAAACGGGCAGATCACTGCGCGATAACGCTGAGAACGTGAACGCCTGGGCTTCGCTGCACCGTGTCCAGCAATTCCGCTTCTTTGGTATCCCTGGCCGCCAGGCGTACCGCGAGCTGCGCCTTCTGGCTGGACAGGCTGCCAGAGTGCAGGGGGACAAGAAGGCAGGCGCGCCGGTACTGGAAAACCCGCGTTTGGATGCTGTGCTGGCCGCAGCTGATGCTGGCTGTTTTGCCACCTACATCATGAAGCAGGGCGGCGTTTTGGTTCCCCGTAAACATCACCTTGTCAGGACTGCCTACGAGCTCAACGAGGAGCCGAGCGCCTACGGCGATCATGGTGTTCGTATTTATGGCATCTGGTCCCCGCTCATTGAGGGCCGGATCTGCACTCATGCAGTGAAGTGGAAAATGGTTCGTAAAGCCGTTGACCTTCAGGAGGCGACAGCCGACCAGGGCGCTTGCGCCCCTTGGACTCGTGGCAATAACTGTCCCCCTGTTGAAAATCTGAACAAATCAGGGGGTGATTTACCCGATATTAAAACCATGGATGAGAAGGAGCTGCAGGAATATCTCCACAACATGGGCCATAAGGAACGGCGGGAGCTGACAGCCAGGTTAAGGCTGGTAAAACCGAAGCGGAAAAAAGCATATAAACAGAATATTTCGGATCAGCAGCGCCTGCAGCTTGAGGCAGAACTGAGTTCCAGAGGGTTCGATGGTAGCGAGTCAGAGATTGACCTGCTTCTGCGCGGCGGCAGTATTCCGTCAGGTGCCGGGCTGCGTATTTTATACCGCAACCACCGTCTGCAGGAAGATGACAAATGGCGTCAGTGGTACTGATGCCGCCGCTTTAACAATTCTTGCTCTTATTGATCCGCATCAGAGCGATCTAATTGACAGATAAAAAACGGTTTACATTCGCAAATCCCTACTATACTGTAATTATAAACAGTGGATATATATACAGTTGTTGTGTGTCCGAGGTAGTGATAGGAGGGAAAATGCAGGATTATCTTTTGGAGTCATTGAAGCTCCAGCGCATTGATTTTTTTATCAAGCTTGTAGCGGCTAGTGAGTGCAGCGATGAAGAAAAACGGCTGGCTATCCAGTGGGTGTCCGAACTGACCGACGAGCTGATGGCGAAAATCCGCAGCCATGAATACTGCCGGTCGATGGACGTAACCAGTTAAGGGGAATCTGTATGCGCATTGAAATAATGATCGATAAAGAGCAGAAGATTAGCCAGGCTACACTGGACGCCCTTGAATCCGAGCTTTACCGTAATTTGCGCCCTCTGTATCCCAAAACAGCAATTCGTATCCGTAAGGGCAGCGCCAACGGCGTCGAGCTGAGCGGGTTAAAACTGGATGAAGATAAAAAGCGAGTGATGGAAATAATGCAGCAGGTCTGGGAGGACGACAGCTGGTTACATTAGCGAACGTTGCGGACGATAAAACTGGTTTTTACCGTCCGCAACGTTGAACAACGAGCCACGCGAGGCGTTAGTGCTGTTGTGCATGTCTATGCCGCATGAAATCGCATGATCGTTTGAGGATCGTTTTTGCTCAGGCCCGCCAGAACTGGCGGGCTTTTGCTTATGTCATGCAGGTGCATGAAAACCACTACACAAAGCGGGCAGGCGTGGCGGGGATACGAGCGCGCAGTTCGGGGTTAAATCCCTAAAATCAGGCGCATCCTCCGGCCCGCTGGCGGCTTCAATCCTAAAGGGTAGGGGTAGAGGCAAAAAATATCAGCGCCCCGCAGAAGGCTGCTGGCGCGTTGGTAGGGCATAAGCAACAGATGGCTTTTTGTGCGGATAAAAACAAGTGAGCCAAAAAAGATGTTGAATAGGATGCAAGGTTGCCTGTAGATTTTGTGTTCTATCACAAGTTGCAGTGATAGGTGGCAGACCTTGAAAAGATTCTGCTAAAGTCCCATTAAAGATTTATAGTCTTTGTCCGAAAATGACATTAAAGTAGTCGCCTTTAGTGCTGTTAGTGTAAGGGACAAGGAATTGAACTTAGAGCAGATTGCTAGTCTAAGCATCAGTAATCTTCAGATGCTTCTAGACAACATGAAGATGCCGATAGCTGTCGGTCCTATCAATGACGAAGACTATGTAATCTTGACTTCAGGTTTTGCTCAGCTTGAATGGGATCATGGTTTTTCACGTTATGGAAACCGGGACGATAAGTTTGAGTTTTGTCTGAAACTGTTGTCTGGTCCGCTAAGGCATATTCCATCTGGCGCAGCTTTGTGTACCTTTGATGAGGACACTGGTGTTATTGAGATTCATTTTGTTGAATCCTTCGTGAAGGACGGTGACGTAGGTCATCCTCTTTACGGCAACATGTTTATGATCACGCTTTGGGGTGTGTATCTGTTTGGGGCTGCTGTCGGGTGTACAGAGATTAGAATCCCGGAAGCTCTGAATCATAGAGTGGCTGCCCACTACAAAAAATTTGGCTTCGAAGGTGATATCAACTTGCTTTCGGCACCATTTGCTACAATCAGTGATGTAGTAAGACGCTATATTACTTCTAACAAACAGTAGATAAATTTTTGCGCAGTGGTACAATGCTGCGCCAACCATCCACCACCGGATGATGAGGCTAGGCCTCTAAGAGGAAATCATGACTATGACGCATAGTGACAAGAAAACTCAGAAGCATTACTCAGTATCTGACGTTTTCACCCGTATGGGCGTCGCAATGGAAGAACTACTTCAGGCGGCCCCACACATGATGCAGGAAGGCAAGTTTGAAGGGAATGAGCTGCATGGCAGACTCAAAGAGAAGCAGAAAGCTGCTTAATTCCATACTGCGTTTTGCATGAAGCCCGGACAAACCGGGCTTTTTTATGCCTGTTATTCAGCTTCCAGAGCGTAAGGACTGAAGCTGATCACTTCATCACCCAACCATTCGTTTATCTCTTCGAAGCGCTTTTGAAGTGGGATGAGTTCATTGCGAACAAAGACGCGACTTGCCTTTTCAACATCACCAAATCCGCCGGTATTCGTTGGAATAATCCCCATCAGCTGCGGCGGCACGCGATGAGCTGCCAGCATGTCATCACGGCTCACATTCTTGATGTTAAGAAACTCATCTTTCGCTGCGACTTCTGACAACGGGATGATCTGAATGCCGTCTTTCTTGCCGTTCGGGCTGTACATAAACAGGTTGCGGAAGTTGCCTGGCCCTTTCGATTTTTTCAGCGCTTCGCGTATGTTGTCCACGTCTTTCTGATCGGCGGCGGGGTCGCTCATGTACATGATAAAACCAGCATGGCTACCGTTTAGGTAATACTTACGGCGAAACAGCGTGGCCGATTCATTCAGCAGGGCGGAGGGAATGGCGGAGAGGTATTCCGGCATCCCGTAAAGCTCCTGGTTAACGTCGGGTTCCATCAGGTGAAACACGCTTCCCTCATCGAACTGATAGGGCTGCGAGTTGTAGCCATACTGTGCAAACCAGTAGGTGTCCTGGTCAATGCCACGACGGGTATATTTGGCAAGCGAGGCGCACAGCTCCATGATCTGCCCTAACCGGTTCATGCGTTTTTCAAGGTAGGCATTGCCGAATACCAGAAAGTCCTGGGCGAACCGGGAAAAGGCTTGCTTAGACAGCCAGCGGTGAGGGATGAAGGTACTGGTAAGAATATTGCGTTTTACCTGAATAGCGCTGGAGTGATGCACGGCGGCGCGGTAAGTTCGCGCCAGGCCATCCATGCTGATCGGTGGTTCGTACCAGCGGTCTACCTGCACGCACTCCAGGTAATCAAATAACTCCCGGCGGTCCATCACGGGGATCGGATCGCCAAAAGTAAACGCCTCCGCATGTGCATTACTGACCATGTTGGCCGTATTGGTGGCGGTCTGGCCGCGCGGTGCCTTGCTGCGGTTTTTGCGGTTAGCCATTAAAAAATCTCCACGATGTTGCTGGTACTGGCGGAAGCTCCTGCCAGTGGTTCGTTATAAAGTGCGTGCATGGTTGCCCAGGCTAAATCCGCGTGGCTGGCTTCCTCTGTGCGGGCTGCTTCGTAGGTTGGCCGGTTGCCGCTGGCGGTGGTTGAACGGCGAATGGACATAAAGGACTGCGCGATATCCAGCATCCCCGCATCAAACTCCAGACGGCGCCCGCTGATGATGTCGTAGGCTTTAAGCACCAGGGCATTTTTTACGGTCGGGTTGTAGACAAACTCACGCGCGGCAGGGAAGAACTGCTTAACCGTTTTGTAAACGCCATCGCCAACGCCGGTCGAGTCAATGCCGATGTAGGTCACGTTGTAGCGTCTGGTGATTTCCTCAATCGCTGAGGCCTGGGCGCGGAAGTCCATCCCGCGCCACTGGTGACGCTCAAGGATACGGAATTTACCGCCGGGGACGACGGGAGGCGCAATGACCACGCAACCGGCGCTGTCACCGTTCTGCGTTCCTTTTGCCGGGTCATAGCCGATCCAGACAGGGTGGTATGCAAACGGACGCAGTAAAAGCGGTTCGAAATCGTCCCACACATCCCAGCTGTCAACCATGCAGGACTGCAGCAACGCCAGCGGGAACACGGACGCCAGGTCGTCAACAAACTGACACATCAGCAGGTTGTTGTATTCGTCCGGGCTGTACTCCAGGCGCAGCTGGTCCAGGTCGAAAAGGTTACACCCGCCGTTTACGGCATCTTCAATGGTGACTATCTGGCGGTACTGGCCGTCAGGGCATAAAACGCCGTGCGCCAGGCTACTGTGAGAAAGGTCAAATTCTACCCTGTCGGCTTTCGGGCGCCCTTTATTGAACAGGGCGCCAGACCAGAACGGGTAGGCGCTGTGCGTCAGGCTGGAAGGTGTAGAAAAATAGGTCTGGCGCCATTTTTTGTGCAGCGCCATACCGGAGGCCACCTTACGCAGCTCCTGGAATTTAGGTATCCAGAAATACTCATCAAGATACAGATTGCCGTGATAGCTCTGCGCGGTACGGGCATTTGTACCGAGGAAGTAAAGACAGGCGCCGTTAGGCAGCACCATCGGATCGCCTTTCAGCTCAACATCCACCTCTTTTGCGAAGTCGATGATGTACTGTTTAAAAACGTGTGCCTGAGCTTTACTCGCTGACAGAAAGATTTGATTTCGCCCCGTGGTCAGGGCGTCTATCAACGCTTCACGGGCGAAATAGTAGGTTGCACCGATCTGGCGTGACTTTAAGAGGTTGCGGATACGGTGTTTGATACCAGCGTCCCACCAGTGGCGCTGGTACTCGAACATACCGGCGCGGAAAATCTCTTCCAACTTTTCGATCTGTTCGTCGGTAAACAGGTTTTTTTCCGGCGGCTTGCGCGGGCCTTTATTGCGGTTGGCCACGTTGGGGTTCAGGTCTGCTTCATTCCCGCCATTGTTAAATTTGCCGATCCTGGCCTGTCGTTCGGACTGACGCGCCAGCAAGTCAATTTCTTTAAAATCCTTTCCTTCTTTCTGCTCCTTCATGACGAGCTGGCAGTAACGTGCGGCGGTGGTGAGCTGCATCTGATCCAGTGGGCCATATTCGCCCCACTTATCGCGTTTTTTCCAGCTGTGAACGGTTGCAACTTTCTCGCCCAGCATTTCAGCAATGCGGGCTACGCGGTATCCCTGAAAGTACATCAGC
This sequence comes from Salmonella sp. SJTUF14076, assembly GCF_015534835.1. Lineage (NCBI taxonomy): Bacteria > Pseudomonadati > Pseudomonadota > Gammaproteobacteria > Enterobacterales > Enterobacteriaceae > Salmonella > Salmonella sp. SJTUF14076. The sequence continues at coordinate 690,560 of NZ_CP064674.1, forward strand.
ATTGCCTGACGACGGGGATCGAGGTCTGCGGGGGTCAGTGTTGTCATGGCACAAACATACGGCCTCAAATCAGCACTTTCCCCGGCTTCGCATTGTGTGGGAGTTCGCACAAACCCAACGCGTTGTTTACACGCGCCTATCACCGCAAACATAAGGCTCTGAACGTGTTACGAACTAACTAACCGGAGCCGGACCGATGGCAAAAAAATCTAAGCGTTTTCGTATTGGGGTCGAAGGGGCCACCACTGACGGGCGCGTAATTGAACGTGACTGGATCACCCAGATGGCGGCGAGCTATAACCCGCAGGTATACACCGCGCTGATCAATATGGAACACATCAAGGGTTTTACCCCTGATGGGCCTTTCCGTCGTTTTGGCATGGTGGAAAAACTGGAAGCGGAAGAAATCACCGAAGGGGCTTTGTCCGGGAAGATGGCGCTGTATGGCTGGATTGCCCCGACGGACGATCTGGTCACCATGACCGGTAACTGGCAGAAGCTTTTCACCTCAATGGAAGTTAACACCAGTTTTGCCGATACCGGCTCCGCTTATCTGGTTGGTCTGGCGGTTACTGACGATCCGGCAAGCCTCGGTACTGAAATGCTGCAGTTCAGCGCCAGCGCAGAACATAACCCCCTGGCGCGCCGCAAGCTGGACAAAGACAACCTGTTTACCGCAGCTCTTGAAACGCTGATCGAGTTTGAGGACGTGCCGGAAAAAACCAGCCTGTTTACCCGCGTGAAAGAGCTACTGTCCCGCAAAGGCGCCGATGATAACGCCCGCTTTGCTGATGTGAATCAGGCTGTTGAAACCATCGCGCGTGAGCATCAGACGCTGGCGGAGCAGGTCAGCACCCATCAAACCGATTTCAGCAACAAGCTGAGCAATATGCAAAAGGTTGTTGATGAGACAACCAGCGCACTCTCCACCCTGCGTGAGCAGCTTTCCACTCAGGACAGCCGCAGCGAACGCCGCCCTAATGCGACCGGCAATAACGGCGCAGAACAAACCACCGATTGCTGACGGAGCAAAAGCACAATGAAAAAAGAGACACGTTTTAAATTCAACGGCTATCTGACGCAGCTCGCCAAACTCAACGGCGTATCTGTGAGCGATATCGCCTCGAAATATACGGCTGAGCCGTCAGTCGCGCAGACGCTGGAAACGAAAATCCAGGAGTCTTCCTCGTTCCTGCAGCAAATCAACATTATCCCGGTTGATGAGCAGTCCGGCGAGCGTCTGGGGCTGGGTATTGGTTCCAGTATTGCCGGAAATACTGATACCACCCAGAAAGACCGTGAACCCGTTGATCCGACTTACATCGACGGTGAAGGGTACAAGTGTACCCAGACCAACTCTGATACGGCGCTGCCCTATGCGAAGCTGGATTTATGGGCCAAATTCCAGGACTTCCAGACGCGCATCCGTGACGCCATCATTACCCGCCAGGCGCTTGACCGCATCATGATCGGCTTCAACGGCGTGAAGCGTGAGAAAACGTCAGACCGCGCGACCTATCCACTGCTGCAGGATGTGAATATCGGCTGGCTGGAGAAAATCCGCCAGGAGAAACCCGTTCAGGTAATGGATAAGATCGTGTCCGAAGGCGAGGTGATTTCTCAGACTATCCGTGTTGGTAAAGGCGGTGATTTCCTGAATCTGGACGCGCTGGTTATGGGCGCCGTGAATGAGAAAATCGCGCCGTGGTATCAGGAAGATACGGAGCTTGTGGTTATCGTCGGGCGCCAGTTACTGGCGGATAAATATTTCCCGATCGTCAACCGTGACCAGCCAAACAGCGAAGCGATGGCGGCCGATCTCATCATCAGCCAGAAGCGTATCGGCAACCTCCCGGCCGTTCGTGCGCCGTTCTTCCCGGCTAATGCCATGCTGATCACCCGCCTGGATAACCTGTCTATTTACTGGCAATCAGGCTCCCGCCGCCGTTCGGTCATCGACAATCCGAAGCGTGACCGCGTGGAGAACTTCGAGTCCGTTAACGAGGCGTATGTTGTCGAAGATTACGATGGCGTTTGCCTGGTTGAGAACATCGAACTGTTACCCGTGCAGGCAGGTGGCAATGCCAGCCCAGCGCTGACAACTGAAACCATCCAGGAAATCGTCACGGCAGCGGTGAAAGGCGCGCTTGATGCGCAGGCAGCTGGCGGTGCTGGCGCCGGAGCGTGATAAATGAATCCGTTCCGTGCTCACACTCAGTATGTACAGGCACAGGATGCCGCCCGGCAGGGCGGCAGTAATGCCAGCCTGACGGGCTACAACCAGATGCTGTTACAGCTGACAGAACACCGCAGGCGCCTTAAAACCGTCCAGTCAAATGAGCGCAAGGCTCAGCTCAAACGTGAGTTTCTTCCCGCTTATGCCTCATGGATTGCCGGTTTACTGGATGCTGACGCGTCAGGCCAGGACGACGTGGCGATGTACGTCATGATCTGGCGCATTGATGCCGGAGACTATACCGGCGCGCTGGACATTGCCCGTCATGCCATTAAACACGGCTGGGTCCTGCCGCAGCGCTTCAACCGGACCTGCGGGACCGCTGTTGCGGAAGAGTTTGCCGACGCGGCAATGCGCGCTTTTTCTGCCGGTGAATCATTCAGTGCCGCCATTCTTACCCAGGTGCTCGATATCGTTGAAGGTCAGGATATGCCGGATCAGTCCCGCGCCCGACTTCATAAGGCGATGGGCTACGCGCTGCGGGATAACGATCAGGCAGTGGCGGCACTTAACCATCTGAAGCGTGCCCTGCAGCTGGATAACAGTTCTGGCGTCAAAACCGAAATCAACAAGCTTGAAAGCCGATTGCGACAGGCAATGTCGGCTTAACGAATCGTGCCAACGCGCGGGGCGGCACGGGGTGGCGACAGGCTTTATGCCGCGTCAAAACCCCGTCCACCGCCCAACTATTTGGGAGTGCCAGAAATATGCAATTCGTTTCGCCGGAACAGGCCGGGGAAAGTACCCAGGACGTGATTAAAAACACCAGTTTCTGGCCTGATGTCAGGGTTTCAGAGTTCCGCCGTGATATGCGCATGGATGGGAGTGTCACCGATCCACGCCTGCGTCTGGCGTTGCTGACAGCGATTGCTGAAGTTAACGCCGATCTTTATGAGTTCCGCGAGAAACAACGGGCGCAGGGGTATGAGAGCCTGGCCGACGTCCCTGCTGATGTGATCGACGGCGAAAGCCAGCGGCTCATGCTGTATCGCCGTGCGGTGTTTTGCTGGGCAAAAGCAAACCTGGTTGAGCGCTATCGCGATTTTGACGCAACCGGCGACGGAAGCAAGAAAGCCGAAGATATCGAAACAACCTTAGGCGAGCTGTGGCGCGATGTGCGCTGGGCAGAGTCCCGCCTGCGCGATATGCCGCATATGACGGTGGAGCTGATTTGATGAAAGTGCGTGCGCATCAGTATGACACGGTGGACGCACTCTGCTGGCGCCATTACGGACGCACGCAGGGAGTCACTGAACAGGTGCTGCAGGCGAATCCGGGGCTGGCTGAATATGGCCCCTTTTTACCGCACGGGCTGCAGGTGGAGCTGCCGGACATTACGGCGTCAACCACGGCGCAGACCGTCCAGCTATGGGACTGAATTATGACGCTTGAACGAATCAGCGCCTTTATCACTTACTGCATCGCCGTGCTGCTGGCATGGCTGGGCGATCTGTCGCTCAAGGATGCGTCAACGGTTGGCGGCGTACTGATTGGCGTGCTGATGCTGGCTATCAACTGGTACTACAAACACCAGTCTTTCAAATTGTTACGTGGCGGCAAAATTTCGCGGGGGGAATATGAATCCTTCAATCGTTAAGCGCTGCCTTGTCGGGGCGGTGCTGGCTATCGCCGCCACGCTGCCCGGATTTCAGTCGCTTCATACCTCCGTTGAGGGGCTGAAACTGATTGCCGATTACGAGGGATGCCGCCTGCAGCCTTATCAGTGCAGCGCGGGCGTGTGGACTGACGGGATCGGCAATACGTCCGGTGTGGTGCCGGGCAAAACTATCACGGAACGGCAGGCGGCGCAGGGGTTAATAAACAATGTGCTGCTGACTGAAAAAAGGCTGGATGCCTGCCTGACAGTGAAGCCCCCGCAACATGTCTACGATGCGCTGGTGAGCATTGGTTTCAATGTGGGGACCGGCGCGATCTGCAGGTCAACCATGGTGTCATTTATCAATCGCCAGCAGTGGTGGCAGGCATGCAACCAGCTACCTCGCTGGATTTACGTTAACGGTGTGAAAAATAAAGGTCTGGAGAACCGCCGCGCGCGGGAAATGGCCTGGTGCTTAAAAGGAGCATAACGGAATGAAAAAGAAAGTCATGAGCGTTTTTTTCCAGCTGGCATGGGTTGCGCTGTTGGTTATCAGCCTGCTGTATCCGCGCAGCGGTGCGCCGGTTCTGGTTGGTGCGTCTGTCCAGGTGTCATGCTTCCTCGCCTGGCTGCTTGCTGCGCTGTGCACCGTCGGGTGGTTCGCCGGAGATCGGGCGCGCGATGAGGTCAGGGCGGCATTGCTGAAATTCAGGGCGCACCCCGTAAAACCCGTGCGTACATGGGTAATCAGGCTGCTTATTGTTCTGTGCCTGGCGTTTTCGGGATGGGTGATCACCCTGGTCTTCTACCTGCTGACTCTGGTTTTGTATCAGATTGCCCGCGCGCAGCTTCATGAGCCGATGGCGGCCTGATGCGTGCGCTGGCGGTAGTGCTGGCCCTGGCACTTGCGGCGCTGGGCTGGCAGTCGTGGCGGCTTAACAATGCCAGCCACACCATCGAGACGCAGGGCGTGGCGCTGAAAAGCAAAGCGCAGGAGCTGACGAAGAAAAACAGCCAGCTAATCGGCCTGTCCATTCTGACCGAAACCAACAGCCGGGAGCAGACGCGGCTTTATGCGGCAGCGGAACAGACCACCGCACTGCTGCGAAGCCGTCAGCGCCGGATCGAGGAACTGAAACGTGAAAACGAGGATTTGCGCCGCTGGGCTGACACTCCTTTGCCTGCTGACATTATCCGGCTGCGGGAGCGTCCGGCCCTTGCCGGAGGTGCAGCTTACCGTGAGTGGCTGTCCCAGAGTGACGCAGTGCCGCCTGGAAAGGTCAGCGCCGCGCAGTAACGGCGATCTGAATGCGGTGCTGGATGAAACTGAGGCCGCCTGGGCGGTCTGTGCTGACAAAGTGGACACGATTATTGCGTGTCAGGAGCGAGACAGTGAACAAACCGCAGTCCTTACGCAGCGCCCTGAATAAAGCGGTTGCCTATGTCCGGGACAACCCGGACAAGCTGCACCTTTTCGTTGATAACGGCTCACTGGTGGCAACAGGAGCCAGCTCCATGTCATGGGAATACCGCTACACCCTGAATGTGGTGATCGAGGATTTCAGCGGCGACCAGAATCTGCTGATGGCTCCAGTCCTGCTGTGGCTCAGTACCAGCCAGCCGGATGCCATCAACAACCCGGATCTGCGCGAAAAACTGTTCACCTTTGAAGTGGATATTCTGCGCAACGATGTGTGCGATATCAGTATGAATCTGCAACTGACTGAGCGTGTGCTGGTCAGCACTGACGGCAGCGTGTCGAGCGTTGAAGCGGTGCCGGAGCCGGACGAACCCGAAGAAATGTGGACGGTGAAACGTGGATGAGCTGCAGAGGGTGGATGACTGGCTGACGGCGCTGCTGGCAAATCTGGAGCCTGCTGCACGCAACCGTATGATGCGGCAACTGGCGCAACAGCTGCGCCGGACGCAGCAGCAGAACATCAGGCTACAGCGTAATCCTGACGGCAGCGGCTATGAGCCGCGACGGGTGACAGCCCGCAGCAAGAAGGGGCGCATCAAACGCCAGATGTTTGCAAAGCTTCGCACCACAAAATACCTGAAAACCGCCGCCAGTGCGGACTCCGCCAGCGTGCAGTTTGATGGCAAGGTGCAGCGCATTGCCCGTGTTCACCATTACGGCCTGCGTGATCGCGTCAGCCGAAAAGGCCCGGAGGTCCGCTACGCAGAGCGCCGCTTGTTAGGCGTGAATGATGAGGTGGAAACCATCACCCGTGACACTCTGCTGCGCTGGCTGGCGGGGTGATCTTTGTGTCACCGCTGGCACAAGCGCCCACGCTGCCTCCCTTTCCCCTCTGATGGCAACCTTTCGTTATGAATGCACAACTGACCGAAATCATGCGCCTTATCACTAACCTGATCCGCACCGGCACCGTGACCGAAGTGGACCGGGAAAACTGGCTGTGCCGGGTGAAAGTGGGCGAGCTTGAAACTAACTGGATTAACTGGCTGACGCTGCGTGCCGGTGGCGCCCGTACATGGTGGTGCCCGTCGCCGGATGAGCAGGTGGTGGTGCTGAGCATGGGCGGCAATCTGGAAACCGCTTTTGTGCTGCCCGCCATCTACTCCAATCAGTTTGCGCCGCCGTCGGATTCTGTGGACGGCTGCGTGACGGAGTACCCGGACGGGGGCTGGTTTGAGTATGAACCCGCCACCGGGCGGTGGCATGTCCGGGGTATCAAATCCATGGTGATCGAGGCGGCGGACAATATCACCCTCAAAACCGGTGAGTTTGTGGTGGAGGCTGATACCACGCGCATTAACAGCGAGATGGTGATCAATGGCGGCGTCACCCAGGGCGGCGGCGCGATGAGTTCCAACGGGATCGTGGTGGATAAACACGGTCACACCGGCGTGAAGTCCGGCGGTGATACGTCAGGAGGCCCGGTATGACGCTGTATATCGGCATGAGCCAGGGTAACGGCAAGGCCATTACTGATACGGACCATCTGCGCCAGTCAGTGCGGGATATTCTGCTGACGCCGCAGGGCAGCCGGATTGCCCGTCGGGAATATGGTTCCCTGCTATCCGCCCTGATTGACCAGCCGCAGAACCCGGCGCTACGCCTGCAGGTCATGTCTGCGGTCTATGTGGCGCTGAGTCGCTGGGAGCCACGGCTTACGCTGGATTCCATCACCATCAGCAGCAATTTTGACGGCTCCATGGTGGTTGAGCTTACCGGGCAGCGCAATAACGGCGCGCCGGTTTCCCTTTCGGTAACTACAGGAGCAGACAATGGCAGTGATTGACCTTTCCCGGTTGCCCGCGCCGCAGATAGTGGACGTGCCGGATTTTGAGACGCTGCTGGCTGAGCGCAAAGCCGCTTTTGTGGCCCTTTATCCGGCGGATGAGCAGGACGCGGTACGGCGCACGCTGGCGCTGGAATCTGAACCCGTCACCAAGCTGCTGCAGGAAAGCACCTACCGCGAAATCCTGCTGCGCCAGCGTATTAACGAGGCCGCGCAGGCGGTCATGGTGGCGTATGCCATCGGCGGCGATCTCGATCAGCTGGCAGCTAACTACAACGTGAAGCGCCTGACGGTAGTACCTGCCGACAATGACGCTGTGCCGCCGGTTGCTGCCGTCATGGAAAGCGATGAGGAGCTGCGTCTGCGTGTCCCGGCTGCATTTGAGGGATTGTCCGTTGCGGGACCGACGGCGGCCTATGAGTTTCACGCCAAAAGCGCGGACGGGCGCGTGGCAGATGCCAGCGCAACCAGCCCGGCACCGGCGGAGGTGGTGCTTACCGTGCTGAGCCGTGAGGGTGACGGTACGGCAGAGGCTGATCTGCTGGCGGTGGTGGAGCAGGCGCTTAACAGCGAGAACGTGCGCCCGGTGGCGGACCGCCTGACGGTGCGCAGCGCCGAAATTATCCTGTACAGCGTGGATGCAACGATTTTTCTTTATCCGGGACCGGAGGCTGAGCCGGTGATGGCAGAAGCAAAAGCCAGCCTGCAGAAGTACATCGCCAGTCAGACGCGGCTGGGCCGTGATATCCGTCGCAGTGCCATTTATGCCGCGCTGCACGTTGAGGGCGTCCAGCGTGTGGAGCTGGCCTCCCCGCTTGCAGATGTTGTGCTGGATAAGACGCAGGCGGCGTCCTGTACTGAATGGAGCGTAACCAACGGGGGCACGGATGAATAGCCTGCTGCCGCCCGGTTCATCGCCGCTTGAGCGCCGACTGGCGCAGACCTGCAGCGGTATTTCAGATCTGCAGGTGCCGCTGCGCGATTTGTGGAACCCGGCAACGTGTCCGGTCAGATTTCTGCCGTATCTGGCGTGGGCGTTTTCCGTTGACCGCTGGGATGAGAACTGGCCGGAAGAAACCAAACGTGACGTTATTCGCAGTGCGTATTTCATTCACTGCCACAAAGGCACGATAGGCGCAGTCAGGCGAGTTATTGAGCCGCTCGGTTACATCATCAACGTTACGGAATGGTGGGAGACAGGCGACCCGGCAGGCACATTTCGTCTTGATATTGGTGTACTGGAAAGCGGTATTACTGAGGAAATGTATTTAGAAATGGAGCGGCTCATTGCAGATGCAAAGCCAGCCAGCCGCCATCTTATCGGCCTCAATATTATTCAGGATGTGCCTGGCTATCTGTACACCGGCGCGTTGACGTATGACGGCGACATCATCACGGTTTACCCGGATAAGTGAGAGGACAATGACAGTAAAATATAAAACGGTCATCACCAAAGCCGGTGCAATCAAGCTGGCTGCAGCGACCGTCCCGAACGGGAAAAAAGTGAATTTTACGGCGATGGCAATCGGCGACGGTGGCGGTACATTGCCGGTGCCTGATGCCAACCAGACAAAGCTCGTCAATGAAGTCTGGCGCTATAAACTGAACAAAATCAGCCAGGACAATAAGCATCAAAATTATGTGGTCGCGGAGCTGCTTATCCCGCCTGAAACCGGCGGTTTCTGGATGCGCGAAATGGGGCTCTATGACGACACTGGCACGCTGATTGCCGTCGGTAACATGGCGGAAAGCTATAAACCTAAACTTGATGAGGGGTCAGGCCGCGCACAGACCGTGCGTATGGTCATCATGGTAAGCGATATCGAGTCAGTCGAGCTGACGATTGATACCTCAACGGTGATGGCAACGCAGGACTATGTCGACGATAAGCTCGCTGAGCATGAGCAGTCCCGCCGTCATCCTGACGCCACGCTCACTGAAAAGGGTTTCACGCAGCTCAGCAGTGCGACCGACAGCGCGTCTGAGGCGCTCGCAGCAACGCCGAAAGCGGTTAAGGCGGCGTATGACCTTGCTAATGGTAAATATACGGCTCAGGACGCAACCACGGCGCAAAAGGGTATCGTCCAGCTCAGCAGTGCAACCGATAGTACGTCTGAGACGCTCGCAGCGACCCCGAAAGCGGTGAAAATCGCAATGGAGAATGCCAGTGCGCGACTCGCAAAAGAAAGGAATGGCGCTGATATTCCTGATAAGCCTATGTTTGTTCAGAATATTGGGCTGGGAAATGTGCTTTTCAAAGGTGACGGACGGTTCCTCGCGGGAACATTCGTCAGTGATGACGTTGACCGGGTCTCTATCGGTGCGCGGGCGGCTACAGGCTGTCAGTTTATGCGTGCGCATCAGGCTCCTGATGCACCAGATCAGGTAAGTTACTGGCAAATTATCACTCTTACTGAGGTCGTGAGTCCCACGTCCGTGGTGGATGTGCTGGCCATCAGTGGCAATAACGTATTGTTTGGTCATGGCACCGGTGCGGGTATTACCTCATGGCGTAATGTGGCGATGCTGGAAGGTGCTGCCTTTACAGGGGATATTTCCGCTTCCAATGTACGCGGCAGCACTTCTGTCACAGTTGGGGATGGCACAGGAGGACTGACTAAAGGTGGCGCTGATGGGGCTGGGTTTGACGGTAACAACCTGAATATCAAGTCCTGGAATGGTATTGGCTTTCAGTGCTCTTCAGATGACGTTATCCGGGCTTATATCAGCACAAAACTAGGGATTATCGCGGCCAGTGAATCTGTGTATGCAGGTAGCGCTAATCTGTATAAAAACGGTGATGTCTATGGTGACAAATGGAGCACCGGAAATGGTCCTAACTGGCTGAGTTTGTTCCTGGAACATCATGATTCACAAATCAGAAATGATCTGACGACATGGACATCAAATAATTTTCCGACAAAATCTGATGTTTCAGGCGCTCTTTCATTAAAACCAGGGCGTCAGTACATCACTCAGATCGGTGTTTATCAGAATGACAAAACAAAGCCATTTATGCTTCATGATGATAACAGTGGAATATTCCTGGCACCTATGTCCTCAGCAGGATTAGGTGCGAATGGATGGCATAAAGATTCCTCCACCGGGGTGATTACACAGTGGGGTTCTGGCAATGTCCCCGGAAGTCAACAGCAACGAGTTAACTTCCCAATGACATTTCCCAATACCTGTACGACTGTTATTGCCAGTGACACAGGAGCTGGCTCAATAGCCCTATCAACTATGTCAAAGGATAATGGCGGTTTTACTGTTAGGGGTGCTTCGTCAACTTTTGGCTTCAACTGGTTTGCAATGGGATACTGACATGTCACAAGAAAGCAGAAGTAACATGTATATTTACGATGCCAAAACAAATGGCTTTTATGCGGTCTTGCTTAAAGAAAGCTATGAGTTGGCAGGGACATGGCCAAAGGCTGGAGTAGAAGTTACTGAAGAAGAGCACAAGGCTCTGATGGATGGCCAGTCAACAGGAAAAGTAGTTTCAGCCGATAGTGAAGGTAAGCCGGTTCTTACTGATATAGAGATTGATTATGTTGCTTTAGCAACAGCAGAACGCGACAGGCGCTCGGCTGCTGTCACGGCAAAAATCAATCAGCTTATGGAAGCTCAGGATGATAACGATATTACGGCGACAGAACTGCTGGAACTTTCAGCACTGCGAGAATATCGAACTAAACTAAGACGAATGGATTTAACTGCTGCGCCGGATATTAACTGGCCTGAACCTCCCGAAGATTAATCCCGTCCCCGCAACTGCGGGGATTTTTTTACCCCTTCCATTGTGCCATTCACCATACATAGCCCGGCGCGTGCGCAGCGTGCATATCAACCAGAACATAGGCACACCCCCTGTAAACCGGAGAGACTGCCATATGGCTCAGGATTACCACCACGGGGTGCGCGTTGTTGAAATCAACGAGGGCACCCGACCTATCACCACGGTGAGCACCGCCATCGTGGGCATGGTCTGCACCGGCGATGATGCTGATGCGTCCATGTTTCCCCTCAATAAGCCGGTTCTGCTGACCGATGTGCTGACCGCCAGCGGTAAAGCGGGTGAGTCCGGCACGCTGGCCCGTTCGCTGGATGCGATTGCAGACCAGGCTAAACCCGTAACCGTCGTTGTGCGCGTGGCGCAGGGCGAAACCGAAGCGGAAACCACCTCCAACATTATCGGCGGCGTGACCGCTGATGGTAAAAAAACGGGCATGAAAGCGCTGCTTTCGGCGCAGTCGCAGCTGGGCGTCAAGCCGCGAATCCTCGGCGTGCCGGGACACGACACGCAGGCGGTTGCTACTGAACTGTTGAGCGTGGCGCAGAGTCTGCGCGGGTTTGCCTACCTGTCAGCCTACGGCTGCAAAACGGTGGAAGAAGCGATTGCCTACCGCGCTAATTTCAGCCAGCGCGAGGGGATGCTGATTTGGCCTGACTTCATCAACTTTGACACCGTGCTGAATGCAGATGCGACGGCCTATGCCTCCGCCCGCGCGCTCGGCCTGCGCGCCAAAATTGACGAGCAGACCGGCTGGCACAAAACCCTGTCCAACGTGGGCGTGAACGGCGTCACCGGAATTTCCGCCGATGTGTTCTGGGATCTGCAGGACCCTGCAACCGATGCGGGACTGCTCAACCAGAATGACGTCACCACGCTTATCCGCAAAGACGGCTTCCGCTTCTGGGGTTCCCGATGCCTCAGTGACGATCCGCTGTTTGCCTTTGAGAACTACACCCGCACGGCGCAGGTGCTGGCAGACACCATCGCAGAAGCGCACATGTGGGCGGTAGATGGCGTGCTCAACCCGTCGCTGGCCCGTGACATTATCGAAGGTATCCGCGCCAAGCTGCGCAGCCTGAAAACGCAGGGCTACATCATCGGCGCAGACTGCTGGCTGGATGAGTCGGTGAACGATAAAGACTCCCTGAAAGCCGGGAAACTCACCATCGACTACGACTACACGCCTGTGCCGCCGCTTGAAAATCTGATGCTGCGCCAGCGCATCACCGATCGCTACCTGGTCGATTTTGCCAGCCGTGTCAGCGCATAAGGGGGATACATGGCATTACCACGCAAGTTAAAACACCTGAACCTGTTCAACGACGGGAACAACTGGCAGGGGATCGTTGAGTCTCTGACCCTGCCGAAATTCACCCGCAAGTTTGAGAAGTATCGCGGCGGCGGTATGCCGGGCGCAGTGGATGTGGACATGGGGCTGGATGACGGCGCACTGGACACGGAATTTTCAATCGGCGGCACCGAACTGCTGTTATTCAAGCAGATGGGCAAGGCAACCGTTGACGGCATCCAGCTGCGTTTCACCGGTTCCATTCAGCGTGACGATACTGGCGAAGTGCAGGTCGTTGAGCTGGTTGTGCGCGGGCGTCATAAAGAAGTGGATTCCGGTGAGTGGAAAACCGGCGAGAGCAGCAGCACCAAGGTCAGTAGCACCAACAGCTACGCGAAGCTGACCATTAACGGCGAAGTGCTCTATGAGGTCGATCTGGTCAACATGGTTGAAATCGTTGACGGCGTGGACCTGATGGAAGAACACCGTAACGCCCTCGGCCTCTGATTAACCTTAACGGCGCGGGCAGCCGCGCCAGTAGTTTATTAACAGGAAACGAACATGAGCGACAAACTGACTGAAAAGACCGTAAAACTGGATACTCCCATCATGCGCGGTAAAACTGAAATTACCGAAATTGTGCTGCGCAAGCCGCAGTCCGGCGCACTGCGTGGCACCCGTCTGCAGGCCATTATGGATATGGACGTGGGCGCGATGATGACTGTGATCCCGCGAATCTCCACTCCGACGCTGACCGCGCAGGAAATGGCAGAGCTGGACCCCGCCGATCTGACAGCAATGGCTGTAGAGGTGGTGACTTTTTTGTTGCCGAAGTCGGTGCTTGCCGATTTGCCGACAACCTGACGGTTGATGATCTGGTGGCAGATATTGCCACCATCTTTCACTGGTCGCCGTCCATCACTGACGTTATGCCGCTGACTGATGTGCTGGAGTGGCGGCATAAGGCAATTCAGAGAAGCGGGGCCAGCGATGAGTGATAATAACCTGCGACTGCAGGTAGTTCTGGGGGCGGTGGATAAGTTAACCCGCCCATTTAAAAATGCACAGGCTGGCTCTAAGGAGCTGGCATCAGCTATTCGACAAACCCGCGATCAGATTAAAAAGCTGAGTGATGCTGGAGGTCAGCTTAAATCTTTCGATCAGCTAACTCAAAGTGTTAGCCGTACTGGTGCCGAACTGGATCAGGCGAGGCTACGTGCTCAAATGATGACGCGCGAAATGTCATCTTTGGAATCCCCGACAAAAAAACAAACGCAGGCGCTTGAAGCTCAGTGGCGTGCTGTTTCACGTCTTGAACAAAAACAGCAACAGGAAACTCGCCAGATGGCGGCAGCCAGGGCTGAGCTTTATCGGCTGGGGTTATCTGCTGGGGGCGGAGCGCGTGAGACGGCACGGATTGCACGAGAAACTGAGCGGTATAACCGACAGTTGGCTGAGCAGGAGCGCAGGCTGCGTGACGTTGGCGAGCGTCAGCGAAAGCTCAACGCCATCAAAGCCAAGGCTGAAAAGACCCGCGAGTTAAGGAACTCTCTGGCAGGTAATGGTGCAGGGGCGATGGCGGCTGGGGTAACTACTGGCATGACGTTGTTGGCTCCAGTAAAAGCCTATTCAGAATCAGAAAATGCAGCGAATCAGCTCGCCGGTTCAATGATGGGACCGGGCGGAAAGGTAGCGCCTGAATTTGAAAAAATTAACCGGCTTGCAGTTGCTTTGGGCGATAAGCTGCCGGGAACAACAGCCGACTTTCAGAACATGATGACTATGCTACGCCGTCAGGGTATGTCGGCGCAGGTCATCCTGGGCGGCTTGGGAGAGTCAGCAGCTTATCTTGGCGTGCAGTTACAGATGGCTCCCACTGCAGCAGCTGAGTTTGCGGCTAAGTTACAAGATGCTACTCAGACCTCAGAAAAAGATATGATGAATCTGATGGACGTGATCCAGAAAGGATTCTACGCGGGGGTAGATTCAGGAAATATGCTGCAGGGGTTCTCAAAAATCAGCAGCGCGATGGATATTATTCATAAAAAGGGATTGGACGCGGCTAAGACATTTGCTCCTCTATTAGTTATGGCTGATCAGGCTGGTATGGCTGGAGAGTCAGCTGGTAATGCCTACCGAAAAGTATTTCAGTCCGTCATGAATACGGAAAAAGTGAAGGATGCTAATGATGAACTAAAAGGCACTGGCGTTAGGTTCGATTTTACTGATGGAAAGGGGGAGTTTGGCGGGCTGGAGAAAATGTACACGCAATTAGCTCAACTCCAAAAGCTTAATACTGAGAAAAGGTTAGCTACGTTAAAAGGTATTTTTGGGGATGATGCGGAAACGCTGCAGGTGCTAAATATTATGATTACCAAAGGCATCTCAGGGTATCGTGAAACGGCTTCAAAGCTACAAAATCAGGCTTCTCTGCGCGAGCGTGTTGATGCCTCCTTAAATACTCTTGGTAATAAATGGGAAGCCGCTACAGGTTCCTTTACCAATGCTATGGCTAGTATCGGTGAAACAGTTGCCCCTGCATTAAAGAAGCTGGCTGACTGGTTGGGTGAACTGGCTTCGCGTCTGGATGGTTTTGTTAAACGACACCCACAATTGACCTCTGCGCTGTTTAAGCTGGCAGCTGGCTTTGCCATTGTTGCCACCGCCGCTGGGGTTGTTTCACTGGCGCTGGCGTCCGTGTTAGGGCCGATGGCAGTAGTGCGAATGAGCGCAGGGGTGATGGGGCTAAAATTTTCATCTGCATTTGGTCTTATTGGGAAAGCAATCAGTTCTGTTGGCAAGTCAGTTATATGGCTGGGCCGATTGATGTTTGCAAATCCTATACTGGCTGTCATTGGGCTGATCGCCGCTGGTGCTATTTATATCTGGCACAATTGGGACACGCTTGGGCCAAAGTTCAAGGCCATGTGGGATGCCGTATGTAATGCCACAGGTACGGCATGGGATTGGATTAAAGAAAAGGCCAGCGCCGCATGGGAGGGGATTAAATCACTGTTCTTTAATTATACCTTGCCGGGATTAATAGCTAAAAATTGGGATGCAATAAAATCTGGCGTTTCTGAGGCGTGGGCTAATATCAGGCAATCTATTAGTGATAAATGGAATTCGATCTTGGCTGATGTTGCCGCGCTTCCTGCGAAGTTTCAGGACATGGGCAGCGCCATTATTGACAGTATTCTTAATGGAATTAATGCCAAATGGGAGACACTAAAAAGCAAGCTTTCCTCAGTCACCGATTATCTGCCTGACTGGATGACCGGAAATAATAAAACACAAGGCAAAGCACAGGTGCAGGTGGTTGGTGGAGCAGCGGCTGCTGCGGTTCCGTTTGCAGGCATGTATGACAGCGGTGGCACGATCCCGCGTGGTCAGTTTGGCATCGTCGGGGAGAACGGCCCCGAAATAGTGAACGGTCCCGCAAATGTGACCAGCAGACGGCGCACTGCTGCGCTGGCTTCCGTCGTTGCAGGCGTCATGGGCGTAGCGGCAGCGCCTGCAGAGGCTGCTCCACTACATCCTTACAGTCTGCCTACTGTGGCATATAAACAAAGCCAGCCAGCGAAACCAGCCAGCGCGCCGCCTGTGATGCACTTTGAAACTCACGCGCCTATCACAATCTATGCTCAGCTAGGGCAAAGTGCGCAGGATATTGCCCGTGAAGTTGCCCGACAGCTTGACGAACGCGAGCGCAAGACCAGGGCTAAAGCACGCAGCAATTTCAGTGATCAAGGGGGATATGAATCGTGATGATGGTACTGGGGTTATATGTCTTCATGCTGCGCACAGTGCCATATCAGGAGCTGCAGTATCAGCGAAGCTGGCGACACGCCGTAAACAGCCGGGTGAACCGGCGACCATCAACGCAGTTTCTTGGCCCGGATAATGACTCGCTGACGTTATCTGGCGTACTACTGCCGGAAGTCACCGGGGGCAGGCTGTCATTGCTCGCGCTGGAGCAAATGGCAGAGCTGGGAAAAGCATGGCCCCTGATTGAGGGAAGCGGGACCATTTACGGCATGTTTGTGATCGAGAGCCTGAGTCAGGCAAAAACGGAATTTTTTGAAAGCGGAATGCCTCGCCGTATTGAGTTTACGCTGACCCTGAAAAGGGTTGATGAGTCGCTGTCCGATATGTTCGGCAGTCTCAGCGATCAGCTCAGTAACCTGCAGGACTCTGCAACGTCTGCGATAGGTAATATTAAAAATACGGTTGGAGGGTTGCTGCAGTGAATTTTAGCTCTGATCTTTTTGACCTGAACAGCAAAAGCCCGGCTTTCAGTATCACCATTGAAGGTAAGGACGTGACTACCGCGCTGGATGCGCGCCTGATAAGTCTGACGCTGACCGATAACCGGGGTTTTGAGGCTGACCAGCTTGATCTGGAGCTGGACGACACCGACGGGCAGATCGTTCTGCCACGACGTGGTGCCGTTATTCAGCTGGCGCTGGGGTGGAAGGGCCAGCCGCTTTTCCCAAAAGGGGCATTTACGGTGGATGAGATTGAGCACAGCGGTGCTCCTGATCGTCTGACTATCCGTGCCCGTAGCGCTGATTTCCGTGAAACCCTCAATACCCGGCGCGAAAAGTCATGGCACCAGACAACCGTTGGCGATGTGGTAAAGGAAATTGCAGCACGGCATAACCTCAAAATGGCGCTGGGTAAAGACCTGACGGACAAGGCGCTGGATCACATGGACCAGACCAATGAAAGCGATGCCAGTTTCCTGATGAAGCTGGCGCGCCAGTATGGGGCGATTGCTTCCGTGAAGGATGGAAACCTGTTGTTTATCCGGCAGGGGCAGGGAAGAACGGCGAGCGGCAAGCCGCTGCCGGTTATCACCATAACCCGCCAGGCCGGTGACGGTCATCGTTTTACCCTGGCTGATCGTGGTGCTTATACCGGCGTAATTGCCAGTTGGCTGCATACCCGCGAACCCAAGAAAAAAGAAACAACCAAGGTTAAGCGCCGTCGGAAGAAAACCTCCGCGCCAAAAGAGCCGGAAGCAAAACAGGGTGATTATCTGGTGGGAACGGATGAAAACGTGCTGGTTCTTAATCGTACTTACGCAAACCGCAGCAATGCTGAGCGTGCGGCAAAAATGCAGTGGGAGCGCCTGCAGCGTGGTGTTGCGTCATTCTCTCTGCTGCTCGCTGAGGGCCGGGCAGATCTCTACACCGAAATGCCAGTAAAAGTGAGCGGCTTTAAGCAGCCTATCGACGATGCCGAATGGACCATTACAACTTTGACGCATACGGTCAGCAAGGATAATGGTTTCACTACCAACCTTGAGCTTGAAGTAAAGATAGATGGCTTAGAGATGGAATAATTTTGTTCACAAAACGGATGTCTGATGTATCATTATGTGATTAATTAAATCGGCGGGGAGACAGGGATATGATGAATTGTCCGAAATGTGGACATGCGGCACATACCCGTAGCAGTTTTAGAGTTTCTGATAACACAAAAGAACGATACTGCCAGTGCCAGAATATCAACTGTGGCGCAACTTTTGTTACTCATGAAACTGTTGTGAGATACATCGCTACCCCCAACCTAATTGACCACGCCCCGCCACACCCATCAATGGGAGGGCAGGGCCATATGAGCTTTTAAAGCCACTGATAAGGTTTACATTTTTTCGATTAAACTGGTTCTGTATTTTTCAGCCTGCTTGAAATCCATGGAACCAGTTTTTTTACACTCAATCCCACCGCCATTTATTTTGTAGCCCTGATCGGATGTGACGTTCCATAGAGTGATTTTTTTGATTGTCTCTGGATTCCACTTGTTCATAAAGTAGTCGTCACATATCGCACTGAACATGGATTTAGCCGCATCTATCATTAGTGCTTGCTTGTTATATCTGATGGTCAGCTCACCACCTTCCAATACCTGAGTCCTAGTATCATAACCAGCTATCAGGTTTTCTATGGAGTTGGGTATTTTGTCCGCGAATGCGCTCTGAGATGCGATTAGTAACAGAGCTACTAAAGGTTTTTTCATGCGAGATCGTCCTTTAAAAGTAAGAGTACGTGAAAAACCTGCTGCCATTTTGCTGCCACTGGCTCTAAAGATAAGAAAAAGCCACCTAAAAAAGGTGGCTTAACTTAATGATTTTAAAGATAAAATTTGGTGGCCCCTGTTGGGTTTGAACCAACGACCAAGCGATTATGAGTCGCCTGCTCTAACCACTGAGCTAAGGGGCCGTGGCGGTGGATTATAATGTAACTTTACGCTGTAATCCAGCCGTAACCGTGCGGGTGCTGTTTTTATAAACAATGTGTTTTCAACCCGTTATACTTAAAGAACGTTGTATTGCTCAGGAGTAATAATGGTTAAGGACATACTGGCGCCAGGGCTACGGGTGGTTTTTTGCGGCATCAATCCGGGACTCTCCTCGGCGAATACCGGCTTTCCGTTTGCGCATCCCGCGAATCGTTTTTGGAAAGTTATTCATTTGGCCGGTTTCACCGATCGACAGTTGAAACCGGAAGAGGCGGAAAAATTACTGGATTTTCGCTGCGGGGTAACGAAACTCGTCGATCGACCGACGGTACAAGCGACTGAGGTGAAGTTGCATGAATTACGTAGCGGCGGACGAAACCTGATTGAAAAGATAGAGGACTACCAGCCCGCGGCGCTGGCGGTGCTTGGTAAACAGGCTTTTGAACAGGGATTCAGCCAGCGCGGTATCGCCTGGGGTAAACAAAAGATCGCCATTGGCGCGACGATGGTGTGGGTGTTGCCGAATCCCAGTGGCTTAAACCGAATTAAAACGGAAAAACTGGTCGAGGCCTATCGCGAACTGGATCAAGCGCTCATTATGCGTGGGCTATAGCAATGGGGAATGAGGGCGCGAATACTCGCGCTGTGTAGAAATTCTGCAGGCCAAATAGGGCGCTTGCGCATGGCCTGATAAAAAAACGCCGCCTTGCGGCGGCGTTTATACGTGTGCGGCGAATTAATCGTCGAGGAAGCTGCGCAGCACTTCAGAACGGCTCGGGTGGCGCAGTTTACGCAGCGCCTTCGCTTCGATCTGACGGATACGTTCGCGGGTAACATCGAACTGTTTACCCACTTCTTCCAGCGTGTGGTCGGTGTTCATATCGATACCGAAACGCATACGCAGCACTTTCGCTTCACGAGCGGTCAGGCCAGCCAAAACGTCGTGAGTGGCGGCACGCAGGCTCTCGGTAGTGGCAGAGTCCAGCGGCAGCTCGAGGGTGGTATCCTCGATGAAATCACCCAGATGCGAATCTTCATCGTCGCCGATCGGCGTTTCCATGGAGATAGGCTCTTTGGCGATTTTCAGCACCTTACGAATTTTATCTTCCGGCATCAGCATCCGTTCAGCCAGCTCTTCCGGCGTCGGCTCGCGGCCCATCTCTTGCAGCATCTGGCGAGAAATACGGTTGAGCTTGTTGATGGTCTCAATCATATGCACCGGAATACGGATGGTGCGCGCCTGATCCGCGATAGAGCGGGTGATCGCCTGACGGATCCACCAGGTTGCATAGGTGGAGAATTTGTAGCCGCGACGGTATTCGAACTTATCTACCGCTTTCATCAGACCGATGTTGCCTTCCTGAATCAGATCAAGGAATTGCAAGCCACGGTTGGTGTATTTCTTAGCGATAGAAATAACCAGACGTAAGTTCGCTTCAACCATCTCTTTTTTCGCACGGCGGGCTTTCGCTTCCCCGATAGACATGCGACGGTTGATGTCTTTCACCTGTTCGATGGTCAGACCGGTTTCTTCTTCAATCTGCCGCAGTTTTTGCAGACAGCGTTGCACTTCTTCCGCGACATCGTGCAGTTTTTCCGACCACGGTTTGTTCATCGCGATAGCGGCGTTGAACCAGGTTTCGCTGGTTTCGTTACCGGTAAACAGCGTGATAAAGTTCTTCTTCGGCATTTTGCACTGCTCGACGCAGAGCTTCATGATCAGACGTTCCTGAGTACGCACGCGATCCATCATCACGCGCATACTGTTGACCAGATAGTCGAATTGCTTCGGTACCAGACGGAACTGTTTGAACACTTCAGACAGCTTCAGAATCTCTTCCTGCGCGGCAGCATGGCTGCGGCCTTTCGCTTTGATGGTGTCGCGCGTAACGACGTATTGCGCGCGCAGTTCAGCGAATTTTTCGCGTGCCAGTTCAGGGTCAATGCTGTTGTCGTCATCGGCGGCGTCATCGTCGCCGTCTTCTTCATCTTCGTCTTCGTCATCATCCAGGTCTTCCTGGGAGAGTTCAGAACCGACGTGAGTTGCGGTCGGCGCCATCTCTTCTTCCGCGTTCGGATCGACAAAGCCGGTGATAAGATCGGACAAACGAGCCTCTTCAGCCTCAACGCGATCGTACTGTTCCAGCAGATAGGTAATGGCTTCCGGGTATTCGGCAACGGAGCATTGAACCTGGTTGATCCCGTCTTCGATACGTTTAGCGATGTCGATTTCGCCTTCCCGGGTCAACAGTTCAACAGTGCCCATTTCACGCATATACATGCGTACCGGGTCAGTCGTACGACCGATTTCAGACTCAACACTGGACAGAACTTGTGCAGCAGCTTCTTCCGCATCTTCATCGGTGCTGGTGGTATTTTCAGCCAGCAGCAGATCATCGGCATCAGGCGCTTCTTCCATTACCTGAATACCCATGTCGTTGATCATTTGGATGATATCTTCAATTTGATCTGAATCGACGATATCTTCCGGCAGATGGTCATTGACCTCAGCATAGGTCAGATAGCCTTGCTCCTTACCACGGGTGACAAGAAGTTTCAGCTGTGACTGCGGGTTTTGCTCCATAAGACGGTATCCACACTTATTCGTTTGATTGGTGTCGACGGTATAGCTGTCGACATTTAAAGCGAGGGCATACTTATATTTTGGCCGCTGCCTCTCACTGCGGCTGTCGGGGGCTTCCCGATCGATATGCGGCATTTAAGCCGTTAAATTCATTTTCTGGCCAGCTCCTGGTTTAACGTCCAGAGCTCTCGGCGTTCTTCGCTGCTTAAACCATGAGTGCGATCGCGAGCGATCAGCTCTTCTTGTCGCAGTTGCAGCAGCGAATCAAACATATGGTTGAGTGAGTCGGTAAAGGTTTTTTCGGCAATCGCCTTATCTGCTATATCGTCCCACATCGATAATTTTTCAAGGGTCGCAGCATCATTTGTGCCACGGTAGAGTTCCAGAAGTTGTCCGGTAGTAAGACCTGGCTGAGCCAAACAAGTTTTGACCAATTCTTTAAATAAGCCAAGTCCAGGCAGCTTATTCTGATCCAGCGCGTCTAAGGGCGGCACTAACGGCGCGAGATCCGGATTTTGCACCAGTAATCCTATCAGTATACGCATGGTCGTGCGTTTTAGCTGCGGAGCCGGGCGGGAAACGCCGCTTTCCGCCTGTTTTGGCACTAAACGATCAAGCTGACTATCATCGAAAATACCTAACTTCAGCCCCAACGTCTGGCGCAGCTGAATACGGTGCGCGTCGCCAGGCACCTGATTAATGAGCGGCAGCGCCAGCGCGGCTAACTGCGTGCTGCCATCCGGCGAGCTTAAATCCACCTGCGGCAGGAGGCTATTAAACAGAAACGTAGAGAGCGGCTGCGCCTGCTCCATCCGCGCTTCAAAAGCCGCCTTGCCTTCTTTACGCACCAGCGTATCCGGGTCTTCGCCGTCAGGTAAAAACATAAAGCGTACCTGCCGACCGTCGGTCATATAAGGCATTGCTGTTTCCAGCGCTCTCCAGGCGGCATCACGGCCAGCCCGGTCGCCGTCGTAACAGCAAATTACATTGTTCGTCGCCCGGAATAACATATGCATATGGTCTGCCGTGGTTGAGGTACCCAGCGAGGCGACCGCATAGTTAATGTCGTATTGCGCTAGTGCGACGACATCCATATAACCTTCGACCACAAGCAAGCGTTGCGGTTCAGCACTATATTGCTGAGCCTCATAAAGACCATATAGCTGGCGGCCTTTATGGAAAATGTCCGTTTCCGGAGAGTTAAGGTATTTCGGCGTGTCGTTCCCCAGAACTCGACCGCCAAAACCAATCACCCTGCCGCGTTTGTCCCGAATAGGGAACATGACCCGATTACGGAAACGATCGTAAGTGCTGCCCTGCTCGTTATTGACCAGCATTCCGGCATCCAGCAACAATGCCTTGTTATCGCTGTTATTACCGAAGCGCTTTAACGCGTTATCCCAACCAGGCGGCGCGAAGCCAATGGCGAAACGCTGAATAATTTCAGCGCTCAGACCGCGCTTTTGCAGATAGTCACGCGCAGGTTTTGCCGCAGGATGGGTAAGCGACTGCTGATAAAAGTCATTCAGACCATTCATCAACTGATAGAGGTTTTGCCGTTGATGGCGCTCTATCTGGCTAAGCCCGGTGCCTGCTTCATAGGGAATTTCCAGGTTATGCATGGCCGCTAATTCTTCGACGGTTTCGACAAATTCGAGCTTGTCGTAATTCATCAAAAAGTCGATCGCATTGCCATGCGCGCCGCATCCAAAGCAGTGATAAAACTGTTTTTCACCGTTTACGGTGAAAGAAGGGGTTTTCTCATTATGGAATGGACAACACGCGTGATAGTTCTTGCCCTGTTTCTTGAGTTTTACGCGCACGTCGATCAGATCGACGATATCGGTTCTCGCCAGCAGGTCATTAATGAATACGCGTGGGATTCGTCCAGCCATATGCCCCTTTTATACACGTCATTCTTCAGGCTGCCGTAGTGTTGGCTACGTTTGCTCACCCCTGTCGCTGACTTGCGTAAGCGCCGGGGACTTGCTCTCTTGCCGCCTGGACGCAGCATGAATGATTTTGTGTATATGCTAATGCATAAACGAAAACAAGCCGCGCATTCCTTTCGGAAGCACGGCCTTACAACTACAACTCGATCTGAATTGAGAGCAGCCCGCTCTCAAAAGATTAGTACAGACGAGTACGGCGTGCGTTTTCGCGAGCCAGTTTCTTCGCGTGACGTTTCACTGCAGAAGCTTTAGCGCGCTTACGTTCGGTCGTCGGTTTTTCATAGAACTCACGACGACGAACTTCCGCCAGAACACCTGCTTTTTCGCAGGAACGCTTGAAGCGACGCAGAGCTACGTCGAACGGCTCGTTTTCACGTACTTTAATTACCGGCATGTGCCTCTCACCTTTGATTAATTCGGTTTGCCGCTGGCATCAACGCCAGCTTATTTCAAAATGGTGCGGAATTTTACTGCAATTGCTGCTGCTTTGTAAAGCACCGCGGCCTTTTTTGAAAGGGACTTTTATAAGGGGAGGGAGTATACACGAAGTCGGGACTGAGGGTATACATCCACCCGCATTCGACCTACACTGCGCGGTATTAGAGCGAGGTAAAACAAGTCATGCGTGTACTGGGTATTGAAACATCCTGCGATGAAACCGGCATCGCTATTTACGACGACAAAAAAGGTCTGTTAGCCAACCAATTGTATAGTCAGGTGAAATTACATGCTGATTACGGCGGCGTAGTGCCTGAACTGGCTTCCCGCGATCATGTGCGTAAAACCGTGCCGCTGATTCAGGCGGCATTAAAAGAAGCCGCTCTGACGGCGAGCGATATCGACGCGGTGGCCTATACCGCAGGCCCGGGCCTGGTCGGCGCGCTGTTGGTCGGCGCAACTGTCGGGCGTTCGCTGGCATTTGCCTGGAATGTGCCAGCTATTCCTGTACACCATATGGAAGGTCATCTGCTGGCGCCAATGCTGGAAGATAACCCTCCGGAATTCCCGTTTGTGGCGCTGCTGGTCTCCGGCGGACATACGCAGCTCATTAGCGTGACCGGAATCGGTCAGTACGAACTGCTGGGAGAGTCGATTGACGATGCCGCCGGCGAAGCGTTTGATAAAACTGCCAAATTGTTGGGGCTGGATTATCCTGGCGGCCCGATGCTGTCGAAAATGGCGTCGCAGGGGACGGCGGGACGTTTTGTCTTTCCGCGCCCGATGACCGATCGCCCGGGGCTGGATTTTAGTTTTTCCGGTCTGAAAACCTTTGCCGCTAACACCATTCGTAGTAATGGCGGCGACGAACAAACTCGCGCTGATATCGCGCGCGCTTTTGAAGATGCGGTCGTGGATACGCTGATGATCAAGTGCAAGCGCGCGCTGGAAAGCACCGGTTTTAAGCGTCTGGTCATGGCGGGCGGCGTCAGCGCTAACCGCACGCTGCGCGCGAAGCTTGCCGAAATGATGCAAAAACGCCGCGGCGAAGTGTTCTATGCGCGCCCGGAATTTTGTACCGACAACGGGGCGATGATCGCCTATGCCGGAATGGTGCGGTTTAAGGCGGGCGTTACGGCGGATCTTGGCGTAACGGTACGTCCGCGCTGGCCGCTGGCCGAGCTGCCGGCGGCGTAAAAGCGGAAAAAGGGGGCGACATCATGCCGCCCCAACGGATTTACAGCAAAACGATGGGCATCCACAACAGCCTGGAGACGATCAGCAGCACCAGGAAGATCAGGCCGAAAATCGCGCCTAACCACGCCAATGGTGGAAGGGTGACGCGCGGCGGATTCGATATGTACGCCTATCACCGAGCTATTGCCGGTCCATCCTTGTGGGCCGAGCCCCAGACGGTTGAGGCCCTCTTCCAGACGCAGCTCCAGCTCAATCTTTCTGGCGTTTCTTTTTTAGCTTCGTCCAGATTTTCGTCTCCTGGCGACGCCACAGACGCTGGATGTTGTCATGATGGCGCAGCAAAATGAGACATGACAGCATCGATACCGGGAAGGTGAACTGCGGTTTAAACCACCAGACGTAAAACGGCGCAATCAAGGCGCTGACAATCGCCCCTAACGATGAATAACCGCTTAACAGGACCGTCAGCAGCCAGGTGCCAGCCATGACGCCGGTTAAATCCCAGCCGATGGGCGCAATGGCGCCAAACGCGGTTGCTACGCCTTTCCCGCCTTTAAAGCCAAAAAAGACCGGCCAGATATGTCCCAGACAGGCGGCGATAGCGATAAGCCCCAGCCAGAAAGGGGTAACGCCTAACGCATACGCGCCCCAGACGGGCAACATGCCTTTAAGGATGTCAAAAATAAGTACCGCGACAGCCGCTCCCTTGCCACCGATTCGTAATACGTTCGTCGCGCCCGGGTTGCCGGAGCCGCTTTCACGCGGATCGGGCAGCCCGGCGATGCGGCAAACCAGAATGGCACTGGAAATTGAGCCGCAGAGGTACGCGAAGAGGATCATTCCAGGCGCGATTGCACTCATAAGCTGTTCCGTATTGAAAGTGTCGTTTTATTTACTATTTCTGTGGATAATACGCACATTTCGCCGGAAGTGGTATCCGGGTTAGCCAAAAAGCAGGCAGGTCGTGATGGATATTGTATTTATAGAGCAACTTTCGGTAATCACCACTATCGGTGTTTACGACTGGGAACAGACTATCGAGCAAAAACTGGTGTTCGATATCGAAATGGCATGGGATAACCGCAAGTCGGCGAAAAGCGATGATGTCGCAGATTGTCTAAGTTACGCGGATATCGCCGACACGGTGATAAATCATGTTGAAGGCGGGCGTTTTGCTCTGGTCGAGCGTGTGGCGGAAGAGGTGGCGGATCTACTGCTTAGCCGATTCAATTCTCCGTGGGTTCGCATCAAACTGAGCAAGCCTGGCGCCGTCGCGCGCGCGGCGAACGTAGGGGTAATTATTGAGCGTGGCAATAATCTGAAATAAAAATAAATAATTTTATATTTTTTAAACCAAACGGTTATATATGGGGTCTTAACGCGAGATCCATTTTTGCAGTGTTTTTCATTTTAGGGGTTTATTGATGAGCGATATGCACTCGCTGCTGATAGCGGCAATTTTGGGTGTGGTCGAAGGATTGACGGAGTTTTTGCCGGTATCCAGCACGGGCCATATGATTATTGTGGGTCATCTGCTGGGGTTTGAAGGCGATACGGCCAAGACATTCGAAGTGGTGATTCAACTTGGATCTATTCTGGCGGTCGTGGTGATGTTCTGGCGGCGGTTGTTTGGTCTCATCGGTATTCACTTTGGCCGCCCGCTACAGCGTGAAGGTGAAAGTAAAGGTCGATTAACGTTGATTCACATCCTGCTGGGCATGATTCCGGCGGTGGTGCTGGGGTTAGTCTTTCATGACACGATCAAGTCGCTATTTAACCCAATTAACGTGATGTACGCGCTGGTGGTAGGCGGTCTGTTGCTGATTGCCGCCGAGTGCCTGAAGCCGAAAGAACCGCGCGCGCCGGGGCTGGATGATATGACGTATCGTCAGGCGTTTATGATTGGCTGTTTCCAGTGCCTGGCGCTGTGGCCGGGCTTCTCGCGTTCCGGAGCGACCATTTCCGGTGGGATGCTGATGGGCGTCAGCCGTTACGCCGCCTCTGAGTTCTCGTTCTTACTGGCTGTGCCGATGATGATGGGCGCAACGGTTCTGGATCTCTACAAAAGTTGGTCATTCCTGACCGCAGCGGATATTCCAATGTTCGCGGTGGGCTTTGTGACGGCGTTTGTGGTGGCGCTGATCGCCATCAAGACCTTCCTGCAACTGATTAAGCGTATCTCGTTTATTCCGTTTGCGATTTACCGCTTTGTGGTGGCGGCTGCCGTTTACGTCGTCTTCTTCTGATGATTGACCGTGCCGGATGGCGGCGTACCGCTTTGTCCGGCCTAACTGTTTTGTCGGCCTGGTAAGCGCAGCGCCATCAGGCAATTTATCGTGCCGGATGGCGTTTAGCTGGCGGGGGGCGGGCAGCGCTTCTCTTTCCAGCTGGCGACCGCTGCAATTCGTCGCTTCGTCAGCTCCTCGCGAATCTCAATGCCCTTAAATCCGGCCTCCACCACCTCTTTCGTCGGTACCGCCTGCGCCACCTGCCAGGCTTCGCGCAGCCAGCGCCCCTGCGGGTAATCAGACGCTTCAAATCCGGTACGTCCACGGACATCGGCCTCGCTGGTCAGCGCAATCTGCTCGACGCGCTGCGGTTTACGCCATGCATCAATGGCGTCAAACAGCTTAACGATCGTTTTCGGCTGGAGTATCGGAAAGGTGTGGATCAGATCATGGTATTCGGCGACCAGTTTAGCTAAATCACGCAGGTCATTGGGGACGCGCAAACGCTGGCATAACTGTTCGACCAGTTTCACGCCCGCCGGGCCGTGACCATGATGGCGCGGCCAGAGGTTTTTCGGCGTTAAGCCTTTGCCCAGGTCATGACAAAGCGTGGCGAAACGGACATCAAGCTGCGGACTGAGCATGGCGGCCATCGACAGCGTCATCAGCGTATGAACTCCGGTATCAATTTCCGGATGCCACTTTGCCGGCGCGGGCACGCCAAACAGGGCGTCGATTTCCGGAAACAGGACGCGCAGGGCGCCGCAGTCGCGCAATACCTGGAAGTAAACCTGCGGATTGCGGGTGGTAAGCGCATTTTCCGTCTCTTTCCATACCCGTTCCGGCGTCAGATGTTCCAGCTCGCCTGCCGCGGTCATTTCGCGCATTAGCGCCAGTGTTTCATCGGCGATACGGAAACTAAGATGAGCGTAACGGGCGGCAAAACGCGCCACGCGCAATACGCGCAAGGGATCTTCGCCAAACGCGGGAGAGACATGTCGCAGTAGACGCGCCTCCAGATCCCGGCGCCCGTGGTAAGGGTCGATAATCTGGCCGTCATCGTCGCGCGCCAGAGCATTAATGGTCAGATCGCGACGCTGGAGGTCGGCTTCCAGGGTAACGTCCGGCGCGGCATAACAGGTGAAGCCCGTGTAGCCGGAACCGGATTTACGCTCGGTACGCGCCAGCGCATATTCTTCGTGAGTTTGCGGGTGGAGAAACACAGGAAAATCACGGCCTACCTGCTGGTAGCCCGCATCAAGCATCTCCTGCGGCGTGGCGCCGACAACGACCCAATCTTTATCTTTAACCGGTAGCCCTAACAACGCATCCCGAACCGCACCACCGACCAGATAAATCTTCACGCCACTTTCCTTTTAAAAACGATCATCCTCTAATGATAAGACAGTGCCGCAGAGAAGGCGATTTAGTTCATCCAGCGGTCTTTGCGTTTACGGCTTGGGATCATATGCGGCAGCACCAGCCCTAACAGCAAGCCAATACCCAATACGCCGCCGCCATACATAAACCACTGCATAATAATGGTGCGCTGTTTGTCATCCAGTTGCAGATTCGCGGCGCTAACTTTTTTCTGCGCGACAATCAGCTCGTTTTTCAGCTTCTGGTTCTCTTCTTTTAGCCCGTTGATGACGCTGTCGCTTTGCGCCACTTTCTGCTGCATATCGGCGGTGCGCTGATTCCACGTGGTATCAATATTGTTGAGTTTATCGGTTAACGTTTTGACCTGATTTTCCAGATCCGGCACGCGGGTACGCAGGCTTGGTGTGGTATTCAGTTCTTTTAACGGTATCCAGGCAGTACGACCAGAACTGTCTTTAATTTGACCATAGTTGGCATCGCTCTGTAAGAGCGTGACTTCCTCGCCGGCGTTGACGGTACCCACAAGGCGATAATTATCTCCCGGACCGCTGCGGACCCAGGTATTCAGTTCATCAGAAACGTAACGCGTCTCTTCAGCATGAGAGACGGCGGTGGCGCTAAGCGCAAGTAAAGTTAGTCCAATCAGGCGTAATTTTGGCATCAGGCTGTCGTTATTGTCAGAGAAAGTGGAACGATAGTAACGGCATCAGTGTCGCTACGCAAAGTAGTCGACATCAATCGGAATCATCTGTGTCGCCTTTGCCGCTACGTCAAACTTTTACGCCCGTCAAATTGCTCGTTGCATGGCAATTTGGCGCAAAATACTATCTACTGACAAAAATAATGCGGGTAAGTTCGCCAAGAATCTTCCCAGATGTGACATAACCCATAAGTACAAGGCCATGGCTCAGGAAATCGAATTAAAGTTTATCGTCAATCACGACGCCGTAGATGCGCTGCGAAATCATCTTCATACGCTCGGCGGCGAGCATCATGCGCCCAGCCAGTTGCTGAATATCTACTTCGAAACGCCTGATAACTGGCTACGCCGCCATGATATGGGGCTGCGTATTCGTGGTGAAAATGGGCGCTATGAAATGACCATGAAAATTGCCGGCCGGGTAACGGGCGGGCTGCACCAGCGACCCGAATACAATGTCGCGCTAAGCGAACCCGTGCTGGATCTGACGCAACTTCCGGCGGAGGTCTGGCCGGATGGCAACCTGCCCGCCGGCCTGGCATCAAGCGTACAGCCGCTGTTCAGTACCGATTTTTACCGGGAAAAATGGTGTCTGGACGTTGACGGCAGCAGGATTGAAATTGCGCTCGATCTCGGCGACGTAAAAGCGGGCGAGTTTGCCGAACCGATTTGTGAGTTGGAGCTTGAGTTGCTTCGCGGCGATACGCGCGCCGTGTTAAAACTGGCGAAGCAACTGCTGTCGCAAACCGGTTTGCGTCAGGGCAGTCTGAGTAAGGCGGCGCGAGGTTATCACCTGGCGCAGGGGAATGCGCCGCGAGAGAATACACCAACGGCAATTCTGCGGACCGCCGCGAAAGCCACGGTAGAGCAAGGGCTGGAGGCCTCGCTGGATCTGGCGTTGTCACAGTGGCAGTACCATGAAGAGCTCTGGCTGCGCGGCGACGAGTCGGCGAAAGAACACGTGCTGGATGCTATGGGATTAGTGCGCCATGCCTTAATGCTTTTTGGGGGCATTGTTCCACGTAAAGCGAGCGCTCACTTACGTGATCTACTTACCCAGGCGGAAGCGACGATGACATCCGCGGTGTCCGCCGTCACAGCCGTTTATAGTACGCAAACGGCGATGGCGAAACTGGCATTGACGGAATGGCTGGTGACGAAAGCCTGGCAGCCATTTCTGGACGCGAAGGCGCAGGCCAAAATGGCCGATTCTTTTAAGCGTTTCGCCGACATTCATCTTTCTCGTCATGCTGCTGAATTAAAAAAAGTTTTTGGACAACCGCTGGGTGATAAGTATCGCGACCAGTTGCCGCGTTTGACTCGCGATATCGACAGCGTTTTACTGCTGGCCGGGTATTATGATGCGATGGTCGCGCAGGCATGGCTGGAAAACTGGCAGGGATTGCGTCACGCCATTCTTACCGGACAACGTATTGAAATTGAACATTTCCGTAATGAGGCCATTAACCAGCAGCCGTTCTGGTTGCACAGCGGAAAACGATAATCAGAACCGTAGAAAGCGCCTGATGACGCTGCGCTTATCAGGCTTACGGTATGCGGACTTGTAGGCCGGATCAGGCGAAACGCCGCCATCCGGCATTATTTAAAGGATATCCCCTAAATGACGCCGCTCTCTTCACCCTTATCGCAGTACTGGCAGACCGTTGTTGAGCGCCTACCAGAAGGATTTACTGAGACATCGCTTAGCGCGCAGGCGAAGTCAGTACTTACATTTAGCGATTTTGCGCTGGATAGCGTGATAGCGCATCCGGAGTGGCTTGCCGAACTGGAATCCGCATCGCCGCAGGCTGATGAATGGCGACATTATGCTGGCTGGTTACAGGAGGCGTTGGCAGGTGTCTGTGACGACGCCTCGCTGATGCGTGAACTGAGGCTTTTTCGTCGTCGCATCATGGTACGCATCGCCTGGGCGCAGACGCTGTCGCTGGTGGACGATGAGACTATTTTACAACAGTTGAGCCATCTGGCGGAGACGCTCATTGTGGGGGCGCGCGACTGGCTGTATGCCGCCTGTTGCCGCGAATGGGGAACCCCCTGTAACCCGCAGGGCGTTCCGCAGCCGCTGTTGATTTTAGGCATGGGCAAGCTGGGCGGCGGCGAACTGAATTTTTCGTCTGATATCGATCTGATTTTCGCCTGGCCGGAACATGGCGAGACCCGGGGCGGGCGTCGTGAACTCGATAACGCCCAGTTTTTTACGCGTCTCGGGCAGCGGCTGATCAAAGCGCTGGATCAGCCCACAATGGATGGTTTTGTCTATCGGGTGGACATGCGCCTGCGACCGTTTGGCGACAGCGGCCCGCTGGTACTGAGTTTTGCCGCGCTGGAGGATTACTATCAGGAGCAAGGACGCGACTGGGAACGCTACGCTATGGTGAAAGCGCGGCTAATGGGCGATAACGACGACGCCTGGTCTCGTGAATTACGCGCCATGCTGCGGCCTTTCGTTTTCCGCCGCTATATCGATTTCAGTGTCATCCAGTCGCTACGTAATATGAAAGGGATGATCGCCCGCGAAGTGCGACGCCGCGGTTTGAAAGACAACATTAAACTTGGCGCGGGCGGTATTCGTGAAATTGAGTTTATCGTGCAGGTATTCCAGCTCATCCGCGGCGGGCGCGAGCCGTCGCTACAGTCGCGTTCGTTACTGCCAACGCTGGATGCTATCGCTGCGCTGCATTTGCTGCCTGAGAATGACGTGGCGCAACTGCGCGTGGCCTATCTTTTTCTACGTCGTCTGGAGAATCTGCTGCAAAGCATCAATGACGAACAGACGCAAACGTTGCCTGCCGACGATCTGAATCGGGCGCGGCTGGCCTGGGGAATGAAGGCGGAGAACTGGCCGCAGCTTGTTGGCGAACTGACGGATCATATGGCTAATGTACGCCGCGTATTCAACGAATTAATTGGCGATGATGAAGCCGATACCCCGCAGGAGGAAGAACGTTCAGAGCCGTGGCGTGAAGTATGGCAGGATGCGCTACAGGAGGATGATTCGACGCCAGTGCTGGCGCATTTAGCCGATGAGGATCGGCGACAAGTTCTGACCCTCATCGCTGACTTCCGTAAGGAACTGGATAAACGCCCTATCGGCCCGCGCGGGCGGCAAGTGCTGGACCAACTGATGCCGCACCTGCTTGCTGATGTCTGTTCTCGCGAAGACGCCGCTGTTACGCTATCGCGGATAACGCCGTTGCTGGCGGGGATTGTCACTCGCACCACCTATCTGGAGCTGCTGAGCGAATTTCCCGGCGCGCTGAAACACCTGATTATGCTCTGCGCCGCTTCGCCAATGATAGCGAGCCAATTGGCGCGTTATCCGTTGTTGCTTGATGAACTGCTCGACCCCGGCACGCTTTATCAGCCGACGGCTACCGACGCTTACCGCGACGAATTACGTCAATATTTACTGCGCGTGCCGGAAGAAGACGAAGAACAACAACTGGAGGCATTACGCCAGTTTAAACAGGCACAGCTTTTGCGGATTGCGGCGGCGGATATTGCCGGTACGCTGCCGGTGATGAAAGTGAGCGATCACCTCACATGGCTGGCGGAGGCGATGATTGATGCTGTGGTGCAGCAGGCGTGGACGCAAATGGTTGCGCGTTATGGTCAGCCAGCGCATCTGGACGAGCGCCAGGGGCGGGGGTTTGCGGTTGTCGGTTATGGCAAGTTGGGCGGATGGGAGCTGGGCTACAGTTCCGATCTGGATCTCATCTTCCTGCATGACTGTCCGATGGACGTCATGACCAACGGCGAACGCGAAATCGACGGGCGGCAGTTTTATCTGCGCCTGGCGCAGCGCATTATGCATCTGTTCAGTACGCGCACCTCCTCCGGCATTTTGTATGAGGTGGATGCGCGTCTACGCCCCTCTGGTGCGGCTGGAATGCTGGTGACTTCAGCGGACGCGTTTGCCGATTATCAGCAGCATGAAGCCTGGACCTGGGAACATCAGGCGTTGGTACGCGCTCGCGTGGTATATGGCGACCCGCAGCTTACCTCACAGTTTGATGCGGTGCGCCGCACTATCATGACGACGGCGCGTGACGGTAAGACATTGCAGACTGAAGTGCGTGAAATGCGCGAGAAAATGCGGGCGCATCTCGGCAATAAGTATCGCGATCGTTTTGATATTAAAGCTGATGAAGGCGGTATTACGGATATTGAGTTTATCGCGCAATATCTGGTACTGCGCTACGCTCATGAAAAACCTAAATTAACGCGCTGGTCTGATAACGTGCGCATCCTGGAACTTCTGGCGCAAAACGGCATTATGGATGAACACGAGGCGCAGGCGCTGACGGTAGCCTACACCACACTGCGTGATGAACTGCACCACCTGGCGTTGCAGGAGCTTCCCGGTCATGTGGCGCAGACGTGTTTTAGCAAAGAGCGCGCGCTGGTGCAGGCAAGCTGGCGGAAGTGGCTGGTAGCCGTTTGAATTATGCTATTATCGCGCGCAAATTTTGAATCTCTCAGGAGACAGGAATGAAAGTAAATCTGCCAGCGTTTGAACGTGCAGGCGTCATGGTTGTGGGTGATGTAATGCTGGATCGCTATTGGTATGGCCCCACTTGCCGTATTTCACCGGAAGCGCCGGTGCCCGTGGTTAAGGTAAATACCGTTGAGGAACGTCCGGGCGGCGCGGCGAACGTGGCGATGAACATTGCGTCTCTGGGAGCGAGCGCCCGTCTGGTCGGCCTGACGGGTATTGATGGCGCCGCGCGCGCGCTGAGCAAAACGTTGGCAGAGGTCAATGTGAAGTGCGACTTCGTTTCTGTGCCGACGCATCCGACGATTACCAAACTGCGCGTGCTATCACGTAATCAGCAGCTCATTCGTCTTGATTTTGAAGAGGGCTTTGAGGGGGTGGACCCGCAGCCGTTGCATGAGCGTATCAACCAGGCGCTGGGATCGATCGGCGCGCTGGTATTGTCCGATTATGCCAAAGGCGCTCTGACCAGCGTGCAGACTATGATTTCCCTGGCGCGCCAGGCGGGCGTGCCGGTGCTCATCGATCCGAAAGGAACGGATTTTGAACGTTACCGCGGCGCCACGCTGCTGACGCCAAACCTTTCTGAATTCGAGGCTGTCGCGGGGAAATGTAAAAGCGAAGACGAACTGGTTGAACGCGGTATGAAGCTCATTGCCGATTACGACCTTTCCGCGCTGTTGGTCACGCGTTCCGAACAGGGAATGACGCTGCTGCAACCGAATAAAGCGCCGCTACATATGCCGACGCAGGCGCAGGAAGTTTATGATGTTACCGGTGCGGGCGATACGGTGATCGGCGTGCTGGCGGCGACGCTGGCGGCGGGAAATACCCTGGAGGAGGCGTGTTATTTCGCCAATGCGGCGGCGGGCGTAGTGGTAGGTAAACTCGGGACGTCAACGGTTTCCCCTATTGAGCTGGAAAACGCAGTGCGCGGACGCGCGGATACCGGTTTCGGCGTCATGATCGAAGAGGAGTTGAGACAGGCCGTCGCCAGCGCGCGTAAGCGTGGCGAGAAAGTGGTCATGACCAACGGCGTTTTCGATATTCTGCACGCGGGCCACGTCTCTTATCTGGCGAACGCGCGCAAACTGGGCGACCGCCTGATTGTTGCGGTCAATAGTGACGCCTCGACTAAACGTCTGAAAGGCGAAAGCCGTCCGGTTAATCCGCTCGAACAGCGTATGATCGTGCTGGGCGCGCTGGAGTCGGTCGACTGGGTTGTCTCTTTTGAAGAGGATACGCCGCAACGACTGATTGCCGGTATTCTGCCGGATCTGCTGGTAAAAGGCGGCGACTATAAGCCGGAAGAGATCGCGGGCAGCGAAGAGGTCTGGGCCAACGGCGGTGAAGTCATGGTGCTGAACTTCGAAGATGGTTGTTCCACGACCAATATCATCAAAAAGATCCAGACCGAGAGCGAGAAGTAAAACCGCGTCATCAGGCGTTACAGACGCTGCGGGCGCTGATTTTGAAGGCGCGTCGGACATTTTGTTTCGACGCGTATCTCGCGGTTGACGCTGCTTTTTTTTCGACCTAAAGTAAAGGAATAAGGGTGAGAGGGGATCTCTCCCCCCTCTGATTGGCTGTTAGTAAGCTGCGAAACTTATCAGTAACAGAACAATCAGTATGATGACCTGGTGCATCATAACCCTTTCCTTATTAAAGCCCCTTCCTCGGGAGGGGCTTTCCCGTTTCAGCCCCTTGCTGACATCGCGATTGTTGGTGAGTGGCCTGTCTGGCGCAAGGGCTTTCTCCCGCCGATTTTGCGTTACTGGATCGCCCACGCAAAACGGCCTGCTGGTCATAACGCTTTGTACAGACAAGGTGGAAAAAAGATAAAAAATCCCCGGCCTTATGGCCAGGGACAGGAGATATGGCGGGGGGTTATTGCTCTTTTACCGTTGCTTCGCGATTAATCTCATCCGTTGCCGATGAAACCAACGGCGTGGTCAGCGCCTTTAGCGAGCCGCCAGCGATGCCAATCTCGTTTAACAGCGAATCGATCAGCGGCGCCTGGGTACGATAGGTGAGCGCGGCAGATAACGCTTGTTCCGCCAGGTTTCCCCCGTTAGCGCCGCCAGCGGCGACGTCGCCCGCCGTCGCGCCGCGATTGAGGCCATCGACCTGAATAATCTTAATGCCGTCGATGGATTTCATCGGTTCAACAGACTTCTCAATAACAGCAGGCAACGATTGTAAGAGCGCTAGTTTAAATTTGAGGCTGGTTTGTTCGTCAGATAGTACGTTGATAGCGTCATTCAGCGCCCGTTGCGCTTCGGCTTCCGCCAGACCTTTTTTACGCGTTGCTTCCGCCAGTTCGATGATGGCGGCGGCTTGCAATTCTGCCGCTTCTTTCTCTGCTTTTGCCCGAACGGTCAGTTCGACCGCTTTGGTTTCCGCATCCTGCGCCGCGGCGATCAGAGCGACCTGCTTGGCGCGATCCGCTTCGGCGGTCTGGCGGGTGGTTTCTACGTTTTGCTGGGCGCGAACCGCATCGGCCAGCGCGTCGTTGGCGCGCGCTTCTGCTTGTGATTGCTGCTCGGATTTGGCGGCAATGGCGATAGATTTCGTCTGGTTGGCGATTTCTGTCACCTGTTGCTGTTCGATCTCTTTAATACGTACTTCACGCTCGGCCTCAACTTTCCTGGACCGTACTGCTTGCTCACGTTCGATCTCCGTCTCCTGGATCTGCCGCTCAGCAAGAATGCGCGTCTGTTCTGCTTCACGATGGCGCTCGGCCTCAAAAGCGGCAATTTTAGCGTTTTGTTCGGCGGTGCGGGTTTTAACCTGTTGCTCCTGCTCCAGAGTCATAAAGGCTTCTTGTTGCTCGATTTCCAGCTTGCGCTCAAGCGCGTCGCGGTTCTTTTCGCGCACCGCCACTTCCACATCCTGTTCCACTTCATTACGTTCACGACGGCGGCGTTCGGTTTCCTGCGTCAGTTTCGTCAGACCTTCGGCATCAAAGGCATTGTTTGGATTGAAATGCTCTTTGGACGTTTGGTTAAAGTTGGTTAATGAGACGCTTTCCAGCTCCAGGCCGTTTTTCGACAAATCTTCCGCAACGGTGTTTTGTACGCCCTGAACGAAGTTTTCACGCGTATCCTGTAGCTCATGCATCGTCATCTGGGCGGCGGTAGCGCGTAAGGCGTCAACGAATTTATCCTCAACCAGCATACGCAGATCTTCCGGCGACAGCGTTCGCTGGCCAAGCGTTTGTGCGGCGGTGGCAATACCTTCAACAGAGGGTTTTACACGCACGAAGAAAGCGACGACCACGTCAACGCGCATACGATCTTTGGTGATCAGGCTGTCGACGGTAGCACGGCTGACTTCAAGTTTTAGGGTATTCATATTGATCGGAATAATTTCGTGAAAGATTGGCATCACAATAGCGCCGCCGCTCATCACCACTTTTTGCCCGCCAAGCCCGGTACGGACAAACGCCTGTTCCGCAGATGCGCGGCGATAGAGGCGAGCAAAAATGATCCCGATAATTAGTAAGACGATAACCGCCACGATGGCGGTAAACATCCATGATGGCAATATGCCAAAAACATCATCCATTATGTAAGTTCCTCTCAATTAGACATAGAAGGTACGCTCAGCCAAATAACGCGTTGCGGAAAGTCGGCAGACAATCAGCACCTTGTCTCCTTTTTTAAATTCTTTTCCCTTTTCGGGTTCCAGCAGTAAATAGTGAATCTGGCCGAACTTATCGGTAAATTTTCCTTCGCAAGGTGTACCGGCGACGGCGGCGTGGCCGGTAATAATCGCCATGCCGCCGATAAATTCCTCTTCCCGGAGGGCGGAGCTTTCATCTCTGGGTAGCCAGGGCGCGAGGATTTTTCCGCTGTAATGCACGGCAAAGACCGACAGGACAATGCTCAACGGGACCAGCAGCAGATTGCTGAGCGGCGCTTGCCAGAGCATGATCCCGCCATGCTGGATGAGGATACCGAAGAGGCCGAAATAACCGGCCAATAGACAGAGGACGACCAGGGCGGGAACGCGTCCAATATTCAGATAATGAAGCGCCTGGCCCGCAGGGCCGGATGACAGGGCATCATAATGATCGAGATGGGCGTCGAGCGCGCCTGAAAGAAAGTGGCCAAAAATCAGAGAAATCATCTCCAGCACGCCGATAAAGAAAACGAACGCGATGGCAAACAGATAGGGGCTGTTATACTCCGCAAATAAGGTCATATTTTCTATCCTTGTCGCCGCCTTCAGAAGGGTGTTCGCGTGATAATTTTCATGCTTGTTATTTCACTGCGTTACAATATCATGTGACCCATATCTCCTTAAGTCCGAAAAGCGATTTATCCGTCGTTATCTTTGGTGAATATTGTGATTTTGCGCATTAAATTTGCGCACGTTATGTATAAAACCGCCGTACATATAGGGAAATACTGAAATTAGAAAAAGCATATAGCCTTAACAGAATTCAATAACTGGAGGGTATGCTGATGAACAACAATAACGTCTATTCATTAAATAATTTCGATTTTCTGGCGCGCAGTTTTGCCAGAATGCAGGCGGAGGGGCGTCCTGTTGATATCCAGGCGGTAACCGGCAATATGGACGAGGAGCACCGCGACTGGTTTTGCAAGCGTTACGCGCTTTACTGCCAGCAGGCGACTCAGGCGAAAAGGTTAGAATTAGAACACTAATGCAGGCTCCCTTTACAGGTGCAGGGCATTATTCAGATCTTATATGAGCGGGCCGTCAGGCCCGTTCACGTTTTTACTCTTGTGGATCGACTGGCGGGATGGCGGGCGCAGGTTTTACTTCTTCAGGCTTGTCGCGAGCTTCCAGTTCGCTGAGGCGTTGCTCCAGCAGCGCCAGTTTTTCCCGGGTGCGCAGCAAGACCTGAGTCTGGACATCAAACTCTTCGCGGCTCACCAGATCGAGACGCGTCAGCTGAGATTGCAGCGTTTGACGGATTTTTTTCTCGATATCTTCCCCGAACTCGCGAATACCTTTCGGCATTGACTCATGAACCTGGCGTGCGATTTGCTCAATTTTTTTCGGGTCAATCATTGTGGTTTCCCTGAACTGGTAAGTGTTAGCTCTTATTGTAGTGCGATATGTGGACGCCATAAACCAGAATTGTGTGACGTCATACGGAGTAAAGGCGTTGATGAAGGTAATCAATAGCGTTATAGTTAACCCGCTTATTCTCAGGGCGGGGCGAAATTCCCCACCGGCGGTAAATCAGCGATGTTTAACGCATTTCTCATCACGGCGCGCCGTGACGGAACGCGGAGAGCAGGTTGAAAGCCCGCGAGCGCTTTTTGCCATAGCGAAAAGGTCAGCAGATCCGGTGTAATTCCGGGGCCGACGGTTAAAGTCCGGATGGGAGAGGGTAACGATCCAGTCGGGCATGGACCCGCTCACGTTATTTTTTTGCCGCTTGTCGGCACTCCTAAGACTGCCCTGATTCTGGTAACCATAATGTTAATGAGGTTTTTTTACCATGAATCAGACGCTACTTTCCTCTTTTGGTACGCCTTTTGAACGTGTTGAACTTGCACTGGATGCGCTGCGTGAAGGACGCGGTGTGATGGTGCTTGATGATGAAGATCGTGAAAACGAAGGCGATATGATTTTCCCCGCAGAGACGATGACCGTAGAACAGATGGCGTTAACCATTCGTCACGGTAGCGGTATTGTTTGCCTGTGCATTACTGAAGACCGTCGTAAGCAGCTCGACTTGCCAATGATGGTGGAAAACAACACCAGCGCCTACGGCACCGGTTTTACCGTGACCATTGAAGCCGCAGAAGGCGTGACCACCGGCGTTTCCGCCGCTGACCGTGTCACTACGGTGCGTGCGGCAATTAAGGATGGCGCAAAACCGTCCGATCTTAACCGTCCGGGGCACGTTTTCCCACTGCGCGCTCAGGCGGGCGGCGTGCTGACGCGCGGCGGTCATACGGAGGCGACCATCGATCTGATGACGCTGGCCGGTTTTAAACCTGCAGGCGTACTGTGCGAGTTGACTAACGACGATGGGACGATGGCGCGCGCGCCGGAGTGTATCGCGTTTGCAGGCCAGCATAATATGGCGGTGGTCACGATTGAAGATCTGGTGGCTTACCGCCAGGCGCATGAGCGCAAAGCCAGCTGATCGAACGGATCATGGTTGAAAAAAGCCGATGAGATGTCATCGGCTTTTTTGTATTCCTTCGGTGCCATATTGTTCAGTTTCAAAGAACGACGAATAAGCTGAATGGTAAAATTATTGTGAGAAAAGCAGAGGCCTGAATGCAGACCTCTGCTTTGGTTTATCTATTCAGGTTATTTGCCTCTGGCCAGTTTCAATGCCCAGGCGCCGCTCATCACCAGCAGCAGAATCAGGCACAACCCAAAGGCCAACATACATGCCTGCGCCATGTTCATAAAGTGCCAGGGCGGAAGCAGATACCAGCCTTCGGACTGCTGGTAGAGATCGACAAACCACTGCTGTACGCTACTGAGCGTTACGCCATCAGGGACGATAGGCGCGTCATAACCGCAGTCTCCGGTAGGTTTAAACCACTCCGGTGCCCATTCCGCCAACGGTAAGTTGAAAGGAAAGGTAGGGTCAGTCGAACATCCTTGCACGCCAAAAAGTGAATCGGGGTCCGCATTATGTACCGCATGATGGATACCATTAAGCTTAATAGAAAACTTAATGCCCATAATGCTGCCATAAAACGCCGCGATGCAGCCAATCAGCTTCAGCACGATATTTTTGGGATTTATCGCCGCAATCACCCCGCCAATTACCATCACAAACATCGCGTAACGGATGTAAACACACTGCTCGCACGGTGCCATGTAGAGGTAGATTTGGAAGAACGAGTGCGCCAGGATAATTAATCCTCCCATCGCGATGGCCATTAACAGCCACAGAAAGCGCTGTTCCTGCCATCTCACCAGCGTATCCACTGGTCTTGCGCGTAGGTCTCGCCATAATCCCTTAATAAAATCCATAATCGTTTCCCTGCTTATTTTTTAGTGGCCAGTTCCCGAACGAGTTCAGCCATAGAATCGATGGATTTGATGTTTTTGGTGTAGATAAGGTACTTGCCGTTGACGACGTAAGCCGGAACACCCTGAATTTTGGCAACGTCATAGGCTGCTTTCCATTTTTCCAGAGTCTCCTGAACGGCAGGATCTTTCAGCGCCGCTTCAAAATCAGCCTGGCTCATGCCTGCGGCGTCCAGCCCGGTTTTAATAAATGCCGCCGGATCTTTCCCATCTGACCAGCGCTCTTTCTTATCATGGTAAGCCGTATACCAGGCGAACTTCGCTTTTTTGAATTGTGATTTAGCATCAAATAACGAAATCCCGGCAGCTTTATCTTTGGCGATCAGGACTGCAAATACTTCGCTGGCCTGTTTGCCATATTCGCCTTTTGTTTCCAGGTGGAACGGGGTGAACGTAACGAGATCGGCGACTTTATCAGAAACCGGACCTGTTACGGCTTTGTCATATTTGTAGCAGAAAGGGCAGGCGTAGCTAAATACCTTAATCAGCGTTTTATCCGCATTAGGAATTGGTTTCTCCAGAACCATATAATCTGTGCCCTCGGTAAAAGCCGATGCCGCAAAAGGAGTGACCAATGCCGCGGTTAATACTACGCTTTTAAATAAAGAGGTAATCCATTTAGATGACATATTAATTCCTTCCCGTTATTTATTTAAACATTTGTGTTGGATGAACCAGTAACGCACGATAGTGAGTCTGGTTGGGTTTATCCGACAGCACATCAATTTCAACTTTCACTTCTTTCGTTTTATAGTCAATCTCATTCAGTTTGCCGACTGTTGGTTTACCAACGTCGAACAGGTTAATAGAACCGCCAAAGCCGAACATGGTGTCGCGGTCTTTTTGATATTCAACAACCGAGGTAATAGGGCTATAGAAATCATATCCACGTTCTTTACCGTATTCCCAAACTTGTTGTACGGTGCCTTTCTTCTCATCGATCTTATATTCGACAAAACGGGAATATTTCATGGTCGGTAGAGCCGGTTGCTCCAGGCCGCGACCATCACCGTTATCAAAGACCGTTAACGTACCTTTGCTGGAAAGCCATGCCGTATGTTGGGTATAGGTGAAATCGAAATCGGTGTCCTTACACTTGCCATTTTCGTCACAGGTCAACGGCTTACCATGATCGTCTACCGGTTTCAGCAATTTACTGGCTAGCTGCTTATTCCAGCCTTTAGACGGCGCCAGTATCCATTTCACCTGCTTATCGCGACCAATTTTTACAATACCCTGATGGCGGGAAGAAAGGATGATGGAGTCGTCTTTCGCGTCATAAGCGATAGAGTTGACGTGCGCCCAGTTACGACCGGCACCAACGCCAAGCGCATCGCCATACGGCGTATCCGGTTCGAGTTTCGCCTGCTGTCCGGCATGGGCCAGATCGACGTTCACGCATACTGCGCCCGCATCCAGCGCGCCGAGCAGCGCATCACGCATAGGGTCGAGGATTTTGGTTAAATCCCAAACGTCTACTACGCGGCCAGACTTATCAACCTCAATGATTTGGTCACGAATCGTATGAACATGTATGCCGTCTTCTTTGCGGTAATCGCGTTTGCCGACGCGCAGCAGTACGGTGCCGTTCACGGTTTCGATGGATTCATGAGACGCATCCAGGAACCCGCGCGGCAGTTTGTGATCGGCAAGAATTTGCCCCATCATGTCAAACTCGTACCAGTGTTGGCCCTGCACCGCGGTAAAGGTGCCGCGAGGCGTTTCACGAATACCCATCAGGTAGCCGCGTTTGTTGATATTCATATCGTGGCCGTCGTAGAAGGTATCTTGATCCAGCCACCAGCGATATTCACCCTGGGTGTCGACCACAAACGTATAAGGGGCGATATCGAAAGGCAAAGCCCCACCCGCCGGGCCGGCATCAAGAATGCCCGCATTTTTATCTTTTTCGCCGTGCCAGTGAAATTCAGCGCCCTGCGGCGTAAAGGTATGGGTATTTACCAGATAAAGGCGATCTTCAAATCCTGGCGCAACTTTAATAACTTTCGTTTGCTGGAGATCTGAAATAGAACGGTTATCCATATAATGGTTGACGATGGCGGACGTCTGCACCACATAGTCATCCTTCATGGCTTTGCCGTTTTCTTTATATTCTACCGTGACGTTGTTGGCAAATTTCTGATAAAGGCCAAAAATAGGAATACCGTCATAGGTTTCTAAAGACTCTTTCCCAACAGTATAAGTAACAGGAACGCCTTTTTCCCCTTTGCCATGTACAGTAACTTTAACGTCTGAAATAATATGGCTATCTAATTCCACCAGCGCGGTGAGAGGGGCATTTCCGTAAGGATCGACAACGACTGCGCCTAATTTTCCTGCGGGCTGTGCCGGTTGAAAACCTGCGGCAAACGTACTGGCTGCGGTGAGTCCGCATGTCAGTGCGACGGCACCGGCAAGTATTGTTTTCCGGTATTGGTCAAACATGGATATATCTCCTTATATACAACTTCTAAATATAATACTTCTGAATATACTATGTTTTTATGAATAATAAATGAGGTAAATGATTGGTCTTTAAATATAAGTCATGATGCTGTTACTTATTTTAAAGTATATTCTGTATCAATATTTTTTAATTGCCTGAGTGAGTCGATAGTAGGAGTGTGATATTTTAAGAACAATATAAATTAGTACGAAGTGTGATCTTATCGACATTGTTTTCTGCTTAATACCTCTTTCATTATTGTGTTTCACCACTGATTTATATGATCAAAATCATTTATTTGTTCCACAAATATGCCAGTATATGAATACGTCAAAATAAGGGTATGTAAAATTTTAACGTTAAATGTTTAGTGATGTTAAATTTTAAGGGTAAAAAGGA
This sequence comes from Salmonella sp. SJTUF14076, assembly GCF_015534835.1. Classification (NCBI taxonomy): domain Bacteria; kingdom Pseudomonadati; phylum Pseudomonadota; class Gammaproteobacteria; order Enterobacterales; family Enterobacteriaceae; genus Salmonella; species Salmonella sp. SJTUF14076. Next base: position 733,867 of record NZ_CP064674.1, read on the forward strand.
TGTTTATTGCCTGGTATTGGATAATATTAATCGTTCTGGTGGTAGTAGGGTATATTTGCCATATGAAGCGTTATTGCAGAGCGTTTCGGCAAGACAGAGATGCATTACTTGAAGCGCGAACGAAACGTTTTCGCCAGACGAGCGAAGGCGACAGCGTGATGAATGAGCAGAAATAGCGCATATCCTTGACGGGCAGCCGGATGTTGCCTGGCTAAAGGCCTGCATCCGGCGCGACGTTTCTCTTAACCGATACCTATCGTCTGCAAAATGACGAGACTGAGCCCCATGATGGACATACCGCAAAGCACGCCATAGCTGGGGTTATTGTTAGGATCGATCTCTTTTGCCAGCGGCATCAGTTCATCGACGGAGAGCGCCACCATAATACCGGCGACTGCCGCCATGATAGCCGCCATAACGATTGGCGAAACCAGGCTGCCCAAAATCAGCCACGCCAGCACGCCGCCAAGAATTTCCGCCATGCCGGAGATACCGGCCCAAAAAATCGCGGTACGTTTTGAGCCCGTCGCGGCATAAACCGGGCCGGCAACCGCCAGACCTTCAGGAATATTGTGCAACGCCACCGCCAGTGCGATGCCGAAACCCAGTTCAAGATTGCTGCTGGCAGTGACAAAGGTGGCGATCCCTTCCGGAAAGTTGTGCAGGCTAATGCCGAGCGTCAATAAAATCGCAGTGCGTTTTATCGAGCCGGGAAGCGGCTGCTGCCTTTTTTGCACCAGATCCTGCGGATGAGCGTGAGGAAGCAGGCGATCCAGCCCGAAGTAGCCCAACAGGCCGATAATAAACATTCCGTAGCCCAGTACAGGCGACATCCCCTCGGTATCAAGCGCGGCGGGCAGCATCTCCATCAGCGAGATGAGCAGCATGATCCCTGCGGCGAAGCCCAGCGAAAAAGCCAGCACGCGGTTAGATGGTTTTTGGCCGAGAACGCCAAGAAACGCGCCAATAAAGGTGGCGGCGCCCGCCAGTAAGGTCAGAATAAGTGGTACTGACATCCATTACTCCTTATCAATTTGCCGTCCGAACCTGACCTTCAAAATAACTGATGATCTTCATCATAGTTATCTGAGTTCTTCCTCTGTGAAGAAAGCGTATGGTGATGTTAACAAAATGTCTTTCCTGTAAGGATAACATCATGTCTTTAACGTGTATGCCAGCATTGTTTTTGGGGCATGGCAGCCCGATGAACGTGCTGGACGATAATGATTATACCCGCGCCTGGCGGCGATTGGGGGAGGCCCTACCGCGACCACAGGCGATAGTTGTGGTGTCGGCGCACTGGTATACCCGTGGGACGGGCGTCACAGCGATGGAAAGGCCGCAAACTCTCCACGATTTTGGCGGTTTTCCGCAGGCGCTGTATGACATGCATTATCCGGCCCCTGGATCGCCTGCGCTGGCGCAGCGTCTGGTTGAACTGTTGGCTCCCGTTCCCGTCGCGCTCGATAAAGAGGCGTGGGGATTTGATCACGGCTCCTGGGGCGTATTGATCAAGATGTACCCGAATGCGGATATCCCGATGGTGCAGCTTAGTGTTGATAGTACCAAACCGGCGGCATGGCATTTTGAGATGGGTCGTAAACTGGCGACGCTGCGTGACGAAGGCGTGATGCTGGTGGCTAGCGGGAATGTGGTTCATAACCTGCGGACTGTGCGTTGGCACGGTGACAATATACCGTATCCCTGGGCGGCGTCATTTAATGACTTTGTGAAAGCCAACCTGACGTGGCAGGGGCCGGTAGAACAGCACCCGCTGGTGAATTATCTGCAACATGAAGGGGGCGCCTTATCGAACCCGACGCCGGAGCACTTTTTGCCTTTGCTGTATGTACTTGGCGCCTGGGACGGCAAGGAACCTATCACCATCCCGGTCGACGGTATTGAGATGGGCAGTATAAGTATGTTGTCGGTGCAGGTGGGGTAGGCCGGATAAGGCGCTGAATGATTGCCCGATGGCGCTACGCGCATCGGGCTTACAGGAAAATCTATCCTTCGACAAAAATATGCGGATAGAAGCGGGAGAGATCCTGGGTGATCAGCGCCCGATCTTCACGGATACCAATTCCGGCGGGTTGATCGTTAATCAGCCAGCTACCAATCAGGGTGTAACTGTCGCCGAATTTTGGCAGCGGATAGAACTGTTGCACGATCATACCCTCTTCGCCATACGGGCCTTCCACGGATTCGATCGTTTTACCGTTCTCAATAATCGATACGTTCGCCCCTTCGCGGGAGAAGATCGGTTTCACGACATATTTATCCATTGGCGGATGTTCGTCTTCGGCGAAATACGCAGGCAACAGATTCGGATGGTCAGGGAACATCTCCCACAACAGCGGCAACAACGCTTTATTGGAGATAATGCTTTTCCAGGCCGGTTCCAGCCAGCGCACGCCGGCATCTTCCAGCTTGGTGGAAAACATCTCGCGCAGCATAAATTCCCACGGATAGAGCTTGAACAGGTTCGCAATGACCTGATCCTGCAGATCCGTAAATTGGCCTTTTTCCCCCAGACCAATATCGTCGATATAGAGAAATTCGGTGGCGATTTCCGCTTCGGCCGCGCAGTCCTGTAAATACTGAATGGTGCCGCGATCCTCAACCGTATCGCGACAGCAGGTGAGATGCAGCAACTGAAAACCGTACTGCTCGCGAAGTTCAGCAAAGCGTTCAATCAGCTTTTCCTGCAGGCTATTAAACTGATCGCTGCCTTCCGGCAGATTGCCCGCGTTGATCTGATCTTCCAGCCAAATCCACTGAAAAAACGCCGCTTCATACAGCGATGTTGGCGTGTCGGCATTATTTTCGAGCAGCTTAGGCTCGCCGATGCCGTCCCAGGCCAAATCGAGGCGGGAATAGAGCGACGGTTGTTGCGTTTGCCAGGACTGGCGAACAAAACCCCAGGTATGTTTTGGAATACGAAACTTCGTCATCAGCTCATCGCTGGCGATGACGCGTTCTACTACCTTGAGGCACATCTGGTGCAGCTCGGCGGTAACGTCTTCCAGTTTTTCCACCTGGGCGAGCGTTAACTTGTAATAAGCGTCTTCACACCAGTACGGTTCACCATACATAGTGTGAAAATTAAACCCGTATTCAGTCGCTTTATCGCGCCAGTCCGGGCGCTCGGTAATACTGACTCTTTCCATGCGTATCAGCCGCCCATCGAACGTGTTGAAGTACCGGCAGCGCTACGCTGCATGGTGCTCTGTTTGGCGACGGATTCGCCAAAACCGCCGCGGGTAACGGTTGTTGTGGTGGCCGGTTTCGGCGCCATCGCGGTTTTCGGTACGGTCATTGTCCGGCCCGGTTGCGCCGCGCCGTAGTTTTTACCTGCCGCATCGGTATATTTGCCGTATGCAGGGCTGGCCGGGTTTTTCGAGCTAAACAGCGGCTGTTGCGCAAAGCCTGCGCCGCCGCCCATCAGACGCCCCATCATGTAACCTGCCATAAGCGGCATCCAGAAACTGCCGCTGGATTGTTGGGCCTGCGCCTGATTTTCCGGCGCCATGCCAGCCTGTGCGGGCGCTTGCTGGCACTGACCTTCGCCAAACTCAGCGACGCAATCTTCGCGTGTAGCGTACTTAGGCGCAGTACGTTCGGCCTCTTTCAGCGCATTGTTATATGCGGTTGTACACTCCGCGCTTTTGCCCGGATTCGCCGCTGAACAGTCATCAGCGTTTTGATACAGCGATACGGTTTCATCGCTTTTTTCACAGCCAGCCAGCATAAAAACAGCCGTAACCGCCAGGGCGACCGGCGTTAAATGCCGCGCGCTCCAGCTTTTGCGAAATGATGCGTGATGGATGGATTTTGTCCGTTTCATATTTGTCTTCCAGGACCCAGTGGTAAATACAACATGCGTTCAGAATAGAGGATGACTGGTCGAAATTGAAGCGAGAAAAGGCGAGAATGCGGCGGAATAGCAGGATCTTTACGTTGTCTTACGTTCAGGCGCGGCTTTATGACAGGTAGCGCCGCGCTTACCAGACCTACAAAGGCACAGGTCTGATAAGCGCAGCGTCAGCGAATAACTTATCAATGCCGGAATGGATTGCCGTTATTGCTGTTGGCGCGAGCGGCGGTCGGCTGTACTGCCGGCGCGGCGCTATGGGCATTATAACCGTCTGCGGCAGCATCCTGCTCTGGCGTTTCCGGCGCTACGCTTTCCGGCGACGTCGGGATAGGTTTACCCAACGTACTGTTAAGCGCGAGCAGATCCTGCTCGTTCAGCGTACCGAGCGCATATTTGATATTTAACTGATTAATCAAATAGGTATAACGCGCGTTGGCCAGTTGCTGCTTGGCATCATACAGAGTGGTGGTGGCATCCAGTACGTCAACAATGGTACGTGTACCGACCGAGTAACCGGCTTCCATTGCATCCAAAGAACTTTGCGCGGAAACGACTGCCTGTTTATACGCGTTGATGCTGCTGATGGAGGCGTTAATATTGTTAAAGGAAGAACGTACGGTCTGCACCACGCTACGGTGCGCGCTTTCCAGCTGTTCGCTTGCGCCGACGAAGTTATACTGCGCCTGTTTTACCTGCGAGTTAACCATCCCGCCTTGATACAGCGGCAGGGAGAAGTTCAGGCCGATTTTATTCTGCCCCATGTTGCTATCGTCGTACTGGGTGGAGTTGGTTTTAGAACCGCTATAAGAGGTATCAGAAATGCCGGTTGAGGCCGTTAAATTCAGCGTCGGCAGATGGCCATCCTGCGCCTGACGGATTTGCTCGCGCGCCAGATCCTGACTTAAACGCGCCTGCAACAGCGACAGGTTACGGTTTTCCGCTTCCTTCAGCAGCGCATTAATAGCTTTGGGTTTGTCGGTTTTAAAATGCTCGACGTTAAGCGACGCCAGCTCCGGGTAATAATTGCCGGTTACCTGGCGCAGCTCTTCTACCGCGTTATCCAGGTTGTTGCGGGCGGTCACTTCATTCGCCAGTACGGTATCATATTGCGCACGGGCGTTTTGCACGTCGGTAATGGCGACCAGACCCACGTTAAAACGTTGCGTCGTTTGATCTAACTGACGGTAGATAGCCTCTTTTTGCGCCTGGGTATAGGAAAGCACATCAATAGCGTTCAATACCTTAAAATACGCGTTCGCGGTATTGAGGATCAGCGTCTGCTGATCGGTCTGATAGGTGACATCCTGAATGCCTGCTGCTTTTTCTTGCAGGGTGAGCCCACGCCATTTCGACATATCAAATAGCGTCTGCGTTAATTGCAGGGAAGCGCTGGTTTCATTGGAGTTGATACCGTTCGCATCGCGATAACCGTTGCTGTAGGTGTAGTCGGCACCCAAACCCAGTTGCGGCAGTAAAGGACTACGCGCTTCGTTAATTTTTTCGAATGCAGCATCGCGATCGGCAGCGGATTTACGCAATTCCGGGTTGCTCAGGCGTGCTTGCTGATAAACTTGCATCAGGTTCTCTGCCTGGCTTAGTGTGCTGAACCCCGACAGGCTCAGGCCGATAAGGATGGGGAGCAATTTCTTCATTTGCATTCCTTGTTGTGAAGCAGTATTTAGCGCTGATCAATTTGTAAAAATAATTGCTGATTCTAGCAGAATCCGCCACTGCAAAAAGTTGGCGTTACGTGCCATACGAGCCTTAATTGGCACCAATTTACCACAAGGGTGATAAAACAGCAGTCAACCACCCTTGAAATTCATCATTTAATCATTATTGCTAGCAGGGCAGCACAATGCGTAAATCAGACAACTTGCCAGTTACTTTCACCAAAAGCGATGTAGAAATTATTGCACGGGAAACGCGCTATCGCGGTTTTTTTTCATTGGATGTGTATCGATTCCGCCATCGTTTATTCAACGGAGAAATGAGTGGCGAGGTAAAGCGCGAAATTTTTGAGCGCGGGCACGCCGCTGTCTTGCTACCCTTTGACCCTGAACGCGACGAGGTGGTGCTGGTCGAACAGATTCGTATTGCCGCATATGACACAAGCGTTACGCCGTGGCTGCTGGAGATGGTCGCCGGCATGATAGAAGAAGGCGAAACCATTGAGGCGGTCGCCCGGCGGGAGGCGATGGAAGAAGCAGGGCTGACCGTGGGCCGCACCCGACCGGTCATCAGTTACCTGGCGAGTCCAGGAGGAACCAGCGAGCGCTCATCTATTCTGGTGGGTGAAGTGGACGCCACGACCGCGGTAGGTATTCATGGTCTGGCGGATGAAAACGAAGATATTCGGGTTCATGTGGTAAGCCGGGAACAGGCATACCAGTGGGTAGAAGAGGGGAAAATCGACAACGCAGCCGCAGTCATCGCTTTGCAATGGCTTCAGTTGCATCATCAAGAGTTAAAAAACGAGTGGAAAAAATGAAGCGTTATACACCTGACTTCCCAGAAATGATGCGTTTGTGCGAAACCAATTTTTCGCAATTGCGCCGCCTGCTGCCGCGCAATGACGCCCCCGGTGAAACGGTGAGCTATCAGGTGGGCAACGTACAATATCGGTTAACGATTGTGGAATCGACCCGATACACTACGCTTGTAACGATCGAGCAAACGGCGCCAGCCATCACCTACTGGAGCCTGCCGTCGCTGACGGTGCGCCTCTACCATGATGCGATGGTGGCTGAAGTGTGTTCAAGCCAGCAGATCTTTCGCTTCAAAGCGCGGTATGATTATCCAAATAAAAAGTTGCATCAACGCGACGAAAAGCATCAAATTAATCAGTTTCTGGCCGACTGGCTACGATTCTGTTTAGCACATGGAGCGATGGCGATTCCGGTTTATTAGCGTCGTGAAACCTAAGGACACCATTTGGAAAGCCTGTTAACCCTACCTCTGGCTGGTGAGGCCCGAGTCAGGATTTTACAAATTACAGATACTCACCTGTTTGCCGAAAAGCATGAAACGCTGTTAGGCGTCAATACCTGGGAAAGTTACCAGGCCGTGCTGGAGGCTATTCGGGCGCAACAGTATGAATATGATCTGATCGTGGCGACCGGCGATCTGGCGCAGGATCAATCCGCTGCGGCTTATCAGCATTTTGCTGAGGGTATCGCAAGCTTTCGCGCGCCTTGCGTTTGGCTACCGGGCAATCATGATTTTCAGCCGGCAATGTACAGCGCGCTGCAAGAGGCGGGGATTTCCCCGGCTAAACGCGTGTTAATCGGTGAACAATGGCAGATTTTGTTGCTGGATAGCCAGGTGTTTGGCGTCCCGCATGGCGAACTGAGCGAGTTCCAACTGGAATGGCTTGAGCGTAAGCTCGCCGATGCGCCAGAGAGACAGACATTGCTCCTGTTGCACCACCATCCGTTGCCGGCAGGGTGCAGTTGGCTGGATCAGCACAGCTTGCGTAATGCTGGTGAGCTGGATAGCGTGCTGGCGAATTTCCCGCGTGTAAAGTATCTGCTATGCGGACATATTCACCAGGAGCTGGATCTCGACTGGAACGGACGGCGTCTGCTGGCGTCGCCGTCAACCTGCGTACAGTTCAAACCGCACTGCGCTAACTTTACGCTGGATACTATCGCGCCGGGCTGGCGTACGCTGGAGCTCCAGGCGAACGGCGTCCTGGAGACGGAAGTGCATCGCCTGCAGGATACCCGGTTCCGACCCGATACCGCTTCGGAAGGATACTGATGTCTACGCTTCTCTATTTGCACGGATTCAACAGTTCCCCTCGCTCGGCAAAAGCGTGCCAGCTAAAAAACTGGCTGGCGGAGCGTCATCCGCATGTTGAGATGATCGTCCCTCAACTGCCGCCCTATCCTGCCGATGCGGCGGAGTTGCTGGAATCTCTCGTGCTTGAGCATGGCGGTGCGCCATTAGGGCTGGTAGGATCGTCGCTGGGTGGTTATTACGCCACCTGGCTGTCGCAATGTTTTATGCTGCCGGCTGTGGTGGTGAATCCCGCCGTGCGGCCCTTTGAATTACTGACCGACTATCTCGGTCAGAACGAGAACCCCTACACCGGGCAGCAATATGTGCTAGAGTCTCGCCATATTTATGATCTTAAAGTCATGCAGATTGACCCGCTGGAAGCGCCAGACCTGATCTGGCTACTGCAACAGACGGGCGATGAAGTGCTGGATTACCGCCAGGCGGTGGCATATTACGCCTCCTGCCGTCAGACAGTGACCGAGGGGGGTAATCACGCATTCACGGGCTTCGAAGATTATTTCAACCAGATTGTCGATTTTCTTGGACTGCACAGTTGCTGACAATCAATTCGAATTGCTAATTAAACCATGACGCAAACTTATAACGCTGATGCCATTGAGGTACTCACTGGGCTTGAGCCGGTACGCCGCCGCCCGGGGATGTACACCGATACGACTCGCCCCAACCATTTGGGTCAGGAAGTAATTGATAATAGTGTGGATGAAGCACTGGCAGGTCACGCCAAACGCGTGGATGTCATTTTACATGCCGATCAATCGCTGGAAGTGATTGACGACGGACGCGGGATGCCGGTGGATATCCATCCGGAAGAGGGGGTTCCGGCGGTAGAACTGATCCTCTGTCGGCTTCATGCCGGCGGTAAATTCTCCAATAAGAACTATCAGTTCTCTGGTGGTCTGCATGGGGTGGGGATTTCGGTCGTGAATGCCCTGTCAAAGCGCGTGGAAGTGACCGTGCGCCGCGACGGTCAGGTCTATAACATCGCGTTTGAAAACGGCGAAAAAGTGCAGGATTTGCAGGTTGTCGGCACCTGCGGTAAACGTAATACTGGCACCAGCGTCCATTTCTGGCCGGACGAAAGTTTCTTCGACAGCCCGCGTTTTTCTGTCTCTCGCTTAATGCACGTTCTGAAAGCAAAAGCGGTGCTGTGTCCCGGCGTGGAAATCACTTTTAAAGATGAAGTGAATAACAGCGAGCAGCGCTGGTGCTACCAGGATGGCCTGAACGACTATCTGGGCGAAGCGGTAAACGGCCTGCCGACGCTGCCGGAAAAGCCGTTTATCGGTAATTTTAACGGTGAAACGGAAGCGGTTGACTGGGCGCTATTGTGGCTGCCGGAAGGCGGCGAATTACTGACGGAAAGCTACGTCAACCTGATCCCGACCATGCAGGGGGGGACGCACGTCAACGGTCTGCGCCAGGGCCTGCTCGACGCGATGCGCGAATTTTGCGAATACCGCAATATTCTGCCGCGCGGCGTCAAACTGTCGGCGGAAGATATCTGGGATCGCTGCGCTTATGTGCTCTCCGTGAAAATGCAGGACCCGCAATTTGCCGGGCAGACCAAAGAGCGTCTGTCGTCGCGTCAATGTGCGGCATTTGTTTCCGGCGTGGTGAAAGATGCCTTCAGCCTGTGGCTGAACCAGAACGTGCAGGCGGCGGAACAACTGGCAGAGATGGCGATTGCCAGCGCGCAGCGGCGACTGCGCGCCGCAAAAAAAGTGGTACGCAAAAAGCTCACCAGCGGTCCGGCGTTGCCGGGGAAACTGGCGGACTGTACCGCGCAGGATCTTAATCGGACCGAGCTGTTCCTTGTGGAAGGGGATTCGGCGGGCGGTTCCGCCAAGCAGGCGCGCGATCGCGAATATCAGGCGATCATGCCGCTCAAAGGTAAGATCCTTAACACCTGGGAAGTCTCTTCCGATGAAGTGCTGGCCTCGCAAGAGGTGCATGATATTTCCGTGGCGATCGGTATCGATCCGGACAGCGACGATCTGAGTCAGCTGCGCTACGGCAAGATCTGTATCCTGGCGGATGCGGACTCCGATGGTTTGCATATCGCTACTCTGCTTTGCGCGCTGTTTGTCAGACATTTCCGCGCGCTGGTGAAGAATGGTCATGTCTACGTCGCGCTACCGCCGCTATACCGTATCGATTTGGGTAAAGAGGTCTATTACGCGCTGACGGAAGAAGAGAAGGCGGGCGTACTGGAACAACTGAAGCGTAAGAAAGGCAAGCCGAACGTACAGCGTTTCAAAGGCCTGGGTGAAATGAACCCGATGCAGTTACGCGAAACCACGCTTGATCCAAATACTCGCCGCCTGGTGCAGCTCACCATTAGCGATGAAGACGATCAGCGTACTAACGCGATGATGGATATGCTGCTGGCGAAGAAACGTTCTGAAGATCGACGCAACTGGCTACAGGAAAAAGGCGATCTCGCGGATCTCGACGTGTAACGGTTGTTGCACGCTTTATCCGGTCTGCATGCCGCAGGCCGGATAAGCGAATCCGACATGACGCCGCAGCCTGATGGCGACACTTGCGCATCGCATCAGGGCGACGTCAGACGAGGGTAATAACTTAAACGCCGGATTCCAGAATACGAATATTCATTTCCAGCACATCGTCTTTTACCGCGTCGCTGTAGGCTTTCATATGCGGGGTTTGCAGATGCGCCTCAAGGTGCGCAACGCTTTCCCACTGTTCAATCATCACGATCGAGTCAGGCGCCAGAGTCTGAAAACTCACGCCCGCGGCATGATCCACCATCGGCGCGTAACCGTGGCACCCCTCTTCTTTAAGAACGGTTGGAATAATTTTCGCAAACTGGTCGAGGACGGCCTGACGGTGATGTTGGCCCGGACGTGTGCGAATTTCGGCAATGACGGTAAGCATGGTTAACTCCTTCTAATTCCAGGATGACCAGTTAAGCAAAAATTTCGCTCAGATGCTTGCGATATTCTGCGGTATAGCGCGGAACATCCGGCATTTTAATCACGTCGTTGGCAATAAACGTTGGCAGCGCGTCCATGCCCAGGAACTGGTTGGCTTTATGGAATGGCAGATAGACGCCATCTACGCCTACACCGTGGAAAAACTGATCTTTTTCGGTAAATGCTTCCATCGGCGCGTTCCACGTCAGTGACAGCATATATTTTTTCCCCTGCACCAGACCGCCGGAACCGTACTTTTTAGCGGCATCGGAACGCGTGCGGCCATCGCTGGCATAGAGCGTACCGTGACCTTCGGTAAAGACATCATCCATATATTTTTTTACTGTCCATGGCGCGCCCATCCACCAGCCTGGCATCTGCCAAATCACCACGTCAGCCCAGACGAAATTCTGCACCTCTTCTTTAATGTCATAGTCGCTGTCGGCGCGGACGATCTTAACCTGATGACCCAGATCGCGCAGAAGCCCATCGGCAACTTCGGTCAGGGTGTCATTTAACTGGCCGTTGGAGTGCGCGAATTTTTTCGCCCCGTTGATAATCAGGATGTTACTCATTTTGTGTCCTCAAGAAATGCGTTTGCTGCTGATTCTACGCTGACGGGCGGTGCGGTGAAATTAGCAAAATGTGCAAAGTCTTTTGCGTTTTTGGCAAAAGTCTGTGTTACCAACTTACTACGGCCTCAAATCCACCTTCCGCGGCGTTGCCAAACGACACCGTCATGCCGTGCAGCGTAGCGATGCGGCGGACGATTGATAATCCCAGACCGCTGCCGGTCACACTTTGGCCTGGCGGGCGGTAAAAACGCTCGCCGATATGCGTCAGAATCTCTGGCGCTACGCCGGGGCCATTATCTCTGACGGTGAAGCTGCGGGCATGTAAGGTAACGTCGACGACGCTGCCCTGCGGACTGTAGCGAATCGCATTATCCAGCAGGTTACGCACTAACAGGCTTAAGAGTAGCGGCTGGCCGGTACGTATGACGTCATGGGCGTTAAGCTGTAAACGCACGTCGATATTCGCCTGCTGCGCCGGATGATAAATATCCATTACCGCGGACTGCAGCAGCTCCTCCAGCGAAATCTCCGCTACATCCTGCAAATTATTGAGCGAGTCGAGACGCGATAACGTCAGTAGCTGATCGACCAGCCGTGTGGCGCGATCGATCCCCGCATGGAGCTGGGTCAGCGCTTTATCACGCGATAGCGGATCGTCGCCCGAGAGCTGCGCCACCTCGGTTTGTACTTTCAGCGCGGCCAGCGGGCTGCGCAATTCATGGGCGGCGTCGGAGGTAAATCGCCGTTCGCGCACCATCATGGAGTGGATGCGGCTAAAAAGCTGATTAAGCGCTTCGACCAGTGGGCGAACCTCGCTCGGTACGCCTTTGGCGTCGAGCGGCGTTTCCGATTCCGGCGACCGGAAGCGCAGCGCCTGCGCCAGTTTTTTCAACGGTCTGAGCTCGCGGTGAAGCAGGAGTAATAAAATCAGTAGCATGAAGGGAAGGGCGATCAGCCACGGCGTTAATTGCGCCGCCACGATCGCCAGCGCCATATCTTCGCGGTAATCCCACTCCTGACCGACGACGATACGATACTTACCGTCCGCCGAGTTCAACCACAAAAAACGCCAGAGGTCGTTGTCATCCTTCAGATAGCCATTGTCGAAACCTTCCCGGCGATAGCGATACGGAATATCCTGGCCGTTGTCGCCATCATGCAGCAACATTTTGCCGTCAGCGGAAAAGATGGCAAACGCCAGCGCATCGTCATCGATATGCCCATGTTTTAATTTCTTTGGCGTATGCGCCATGCGCTGCGGGGCGTTGATCTCGTTAAGATCGAGGGTGCTAAGCCGTCTGGCGAACAACATCAACTGTGTGTCAAACAGCTCGTCGACATTATCCGTCGTCTTTCTCCAGGCCACAAAACTGGAAATTGCCCAGGTGATGGAGACCAGAATCAGGAAAATAAGCGTCAGCCTGACGCGCAGGCTGAGACGTTGCGTCAATTTCATGCGTCACCCAGGGTGTAGCCGATGCCGTGTACGGTGCGAATAAATTCGCTGCCGAGCTTGCGGCGTAAATGATGAACATGGACTTCCACTGCATTGCTGGACACGTCGTCATCCCAGTTATACAGCTTCTCTTCAATAAGCTTGCGCGGCAGCACGCGACCTTTGTTGCGCAGTAAGAGTTCCAGCAACGCGAACTCTTTTGGTTTTAAGGCCAGCGGTTCGCCGGCAAGCGTCGCGACGAGATTGCCTGGATTGAGCGTCACCTGGCCGTGGCGCAATTCGCTACTGGCCTGACCGCTGGCGCGGCGTACCAGCGCCTCCAGACGGGCGGCGACCTCAATGAGCGCGAAAGGTTTACATAAATAGTCATCGGCGCCCAGACGTAGCCCCTCGACGCGCTCTGCTAACGCGTCGCGCGCCGTCAGGATCAGTACCGGTTCCTGTTTACCCTTTTCGCGCCATTCGCGCAAAATATCCCGTCCGTCCATGCCTGGCAGCGTCAAATCTAAAATAACCGCATCATAAGGCGCGCTGTAAAGCGCCTCTTTGCCCGGACGTCCCTCGGTAAACCAGTCGACGCTGAAACCCATTTTACTCAGGCCCGCTTTTATGCCATCGCCAATAAGTGTGTCATCTTCTACCAGTAAAATTCGCATCTGTTCTTCCTTGCGGTAACTCGCGTTGCCGTCAGTTAACCTTGTCGCCGCAGGCGATGTACAGAAAAAAAGATTCTTTTTTTGCCTTAAGAAGTTGTTAAGGATTACCTTATTAAATGGATCTGAAACGACATGAAAGGGAAAAGTAATCATGAAAAAATTAGCTGCAATCGTTGCCGTTATGGCACTGTGTTCTACCCCGGTTCTGGCGGCTCAGCAGGGCGGTTTCTCCGGCCCGTCGGCGACGCAAACGCAAGGCGGCGGATTTGTCGGCCCGAACGGCAGCAGCACGACGGTAGAGAGCGCTAAATCGCTGCGTGACGATGCGTGGGTAACGCTGCGCGGGAATATCGTCGAGCGCATTTCCGACGACCTGTATGTGTTTAAAGATGCGACCGGTACTATCAATGTGGATATTGACCACAAGCGCTGGAACGGCCTGACCGTAACCCCGCAGGATACCGTTGAAATTCAGGGTGAAGTGGATAAAGACTGGAACTCTGTCGAAATCGACGTAAAACAGATTCGTAAAGTGAATCCGTAATCCCACATTGCGCAAGATCGGTCAGGATTCACAGCCGCCCGGTGGGCAGAATAGGCCACAAGGAGGCAGTGATGAATGACCTGATCAGCGCGGCTTATTCCGAACGTCTGCGGCGCGTTTGCGACCACATTGAGCGTCATCTGGATGAGCCTCTGTCGATTGAGGCGTTAAGCCGGATGGCGCACAGCTCGCCGTTTCATTTTCACCGGCAGTTTACCACCTGGAGCGGGCTTCCGCTCTATCGCTATATCCAGTGGTTGCGTTTGCGCCGGGCGTCATGGCGGCTGGCGTTTAACCCGCAGGATAAAGTTATCGATATCGCGCTGGATGCCGGGTTTCAGAATCCGGAGTCGTTCACACGTGCTTTCAAAACCGCGTTTGGTCAAAGCCCGCGCCGGTTTCGGCAATCGCCGGACTGGCTGGCCTGGCACCAGCGCGTTCCTAAACTTGCGTTACAGGAGCAGCATGTCATGGACGTAAAAATCGTTGAATTTCCACCTACCCGCGTCGCGATGCTGACGCATCTGGGGCATCCGGATAAGGTCAACGCCAGCGCGGCGAAATTTATTGCATGGCGGCGCGAAACGGGGCAGTCGCCGATTGCCAGCAGTCAAACTTTTGGTATTGCCTGGCACGACCCGCAGACGACGCCGCCGGATCAATTCCGCTTTGATATCTGCGGCAGCGTCCACCAGCCGATAGCCGAAAATGACGTTGGCGTGGTGAATAGCGAGATTCCTGGCGGGCGCTGCGCGGTGGTACGCCATCAGGGATCGCTCGACAGCCTCCCGGAGAGCGTGTGGTATTTATTCCGCGAATGGCTACCGGCCAGCGGCGAGACGCTGCGCGATTTTCCGGTCTTCTTCCAGTACCTGAATTTCGTCCATGAGGTGGCGGAACATGAGCTGCTGACGGATATCTATCTGCCGCTTCGTTAACTTCCTCGTCACCTGGCTCACGGTTTGTGACTCAGACCGTGAGATAGGGTATTATCTGCGGCAATATTGCCGTCCGAACGGTCAGCATGCAGATTGAGGATCCCCTGTTAATGAGCGATATGGCAGAGCGCCTTGCGCTACATGAATTTACGGAAAACGCCTACTTAAACTACTCCATGTACGTGATCATGGATCGTGCGTTGCCGTTTATTGGCGACGGCCTGAAGCCGGTACAGCGCCGCATCGTCTATGCGATGTCAGAGCTGGGGCTGAACGCCAGCGCTAAATTTAAAAAATCCGCCCGTACCGTCGGTGACGTACTGGGTAAGTATCATCCGCACGGCGACAGAGCCTGCTATGAAGCCATGGTGCTGATGGCGCAGCCGTTCTCTTACCGTTACCCGCTGGTCGATGGCCAGGGAAACTGGGGCGCGCCGGATGATCCGAAGTCATTCGCGGCAATGCGTTATACCGAATCTCGCCTGTCCAAATATGCCGAGCTGCTGTTAAGCGAACTCGGCCAGGGGACGGCGGACTGGGTGCCAAACTTCGACGGCACGATGCAGGAACCGAAAATGTTACCGGCGCGTCTGCCGAACATCCTGCTGAACGGCACCACCGGTATAGCGGTGGGCATGGCAACAGATATCCCGCCGCACAACCTGCGCGAAGTGGCGAAAGCGGCGATTACGCTGATTGAGCAGCCGAAAACGACGCTGGATCAGTTGCTGGATATCGTCCAGGGGCCGGATTACCCGACCGAAGCGGAGATCATTACCCCACGTGCGGAAATTCGTAAAATTTACGAAAACGGGCGGGGCTCCGTGCGTATGCGCGCGGTATGGACCAAAGAAGACGGCGCTGTGGTAATTTCCGCGCTGCCGCATCAGGTCTCTGGCGCGAAAGTGCTGGAGCAGATTGCTGCGCAGATGCGCAATAAAAAACTGCCGATGGTGGACGACCTGCGCGATGAATCGGATCACGAAAACCCGACGCGTTTAGTGATTGTCCCGCGCTCCAACCGTGTGGATATGGAGCAGGTGATGAACCATCTGTTCGCCACCACCGATCTGGAAAAAAGCTACCGTATTAACCTGAACATGATCGGTCTGGATGGTCGTCCGGCGGTGAAAAACCTGCTGGAGATCCTCACCGAGTGGCTGGCGTTCCGCCGCGACACGGTGCGCCGTCGTCTGAACTATCGTCTGGAGAAAGTGCTTAAGCGCCTGCATATCCTCGAAGGTTTGCTGGTGGCGTTTCTCAACATCGACGAAGTGATTGAGATTATCCGTAACGAGGATGAGCCGAAACCCGCGCTGATGTCGCGTTTCGGCATCAGCGAAACCCAGGCGGAAGCGATTCTCGAACTGAAACTGCGCCATCTCGCCAAACTGGAAGAGATGAAAATTCGCGGCGAGCAGGACGAGCTGGAAAAAGAGCGTGACCAGTTGCAGGGCATTCTCGCGTCCGAACGCAAAATGAATACCTTGCTGAAAAAAGAGCTACAGGCAGATTCCGATGCCTATGGCGACGATCGCCGTTCTCCGCTGCGTGAGCGCGAAGAAGCTAAAGCGATGAGCGAACACGACATGCTGCCGTCCGAACCGGTGACTATCGTGCTGTCGCAGATGGGCTGGGTGCGCAGCGCCAAAGGTCATGATATTGATGCGCCGGGGCTTAACTATAAAGCGGGCGACAGCTTTAAAGCCGCGGTGAAAGGTAAGAGTAATCAACCGGTGGTGTTTATTGATACCACCGGGCGCAGCTATGCTATTGATCCCATTACGCTTCCGTCGGCGCGTGGGCAGGGCGAGCCGCTGACCGGCAAACTCACGCTGCCGCCGGGGGCGACCGTAGAGCATATGCTGATGGAAGGCGATGACCAGAAACTGCTGATGGCGTCGGATGCGGGCTACGGCTTCGTTTGTACGTTTAACGATCTGGTTGCCCGTAACCGTGCCGGTAAGGCGTTGATTACACTGCCGGAAAATTCGCACGTCATGCCGCCGCTGGTGATTGAAGACGAGCACGATATGCTGCTGGCGATTACCCAGGCCGGACGGATGTTGATGTTCCCGGTAGACTCTCTGCCGCAGCTGTCGAAAGGCAAAGGGAATAAGATCATTAATATCCCCTCTGCGGAAGCGGCGAAAGGCGATGATGGACTGGCGCACCTGTACGTGCTGCCGCCACAAAGCACTCTGACTATCCATGTCGGGAAGCGCAAAATCAAACTGCGCCCTGAAGAGTTACAGAAGGTGGTCGGCGAACGCGGACGCCGTGGCACATTAATGCGCGGCCTGCAGCGTATCGATCGCATTGAGATTGATTCGCCGCATCGCGTAAGTCATGGCGACAGCGAAGAGTAAGACAGGGGCACCCGTAAGCCGGACAAGGCATTTAAGCCGCCATCCGGCGATCTGCCGTTGCCGGATGACGACGCAGTAGCGTCTTATCCGGCCTACGGTTTCAGATCGGATTAACATTAAAATTTCCCGTAAAACCGTTGTTTATTCGTGCATTGCGATTAACAATACGTTTTTCCAGAGAGCCACACTTACCAAAATCCTAACCTGAATTTCAGGTGACGTAGAATGCCGGGCTCTTAGGCCTTCAGAGGTTGTTATGCTATATATTTTTCGTCTTATTGTTACCGTTATTTACTCCATTCTGGTCTGTGTTTTCGGTTCTATTTACTGCCTTTTCAGCCCACGTAACCCAAAACACGTGGCGACGTTTGGACATATGTTCGGCCGTCTGGCCCCGCTGTTTGGCCTGAAAGTGGAGTGCCGCAAACCCGCCGACGCGGAAAACTATGGCAATGCTATCTATATTGCTAACCATCAGAATAATTATGATATGGTCACGGCGGCGAATATTGTGCAGCCGCCAACGGTGACGGTGGGGAAAAAAAGCCTGCTTTGGATCCCGTTTTTTGGGCAACTGTACTGGCTGACCGGTAATCTGTTGATTGACCGTAATAACCGCGCCAAAGCGCATAGCACCATTGCGGCAGTAGTTAACCATTTTAAAAAGCGCCGTATTTCTATCTGGATGTTCCCTGAAGGTACGCGTAGCCGGGGACGCGGTCTGCTGCCGTTTAAAACCGGCGCGTTTCATGCGGCTATCGCGGCTGGTGTGCCGATCATTCCTGTCTGCGTTTCCAACACCTCTAACAAAGTCAATCTAAACCGCCTGAACAACGGACTGGTTATTGTGGAAATGCTGCCGCCAGTCGACGTCAGCGAATATGGTAAAGATCAGGTTCGCGAGCTGGCGGCCCACTGCCGTGCGTTAATGGAGCAAAAAATCGCGGAACTTGATAAAGAGGTTGCGGAACGTGAAGCGACCGGTAAGGTTTAAGCAGCTTTACTCTGTTATTGTAGAAATCATTTTTTCAGGCACAACTCTTTAGCCTGTTTTACATGGAGCTTATATGTCATTCAGTCGGCGTCAGTTTCTTCAGGCATCGGGAATCGCACTATGTGCAGGCGCGATTCCCCTCAGGGCGAATGCTGCCGGTCAGCAACAGCCGTTGCCTGTTCCGCCGTTGCTGGAGTCCCGTCGCGGGCAGCCGTTGTTTATGACGCTACAGCGAGCGCACTGGTCCTTTACGCAAGGCACGCGCGCGCCGGTCTGGGGAGTGAACGGTCGTTATCTGGGGCCGACAATCCGCGTCTGGAAAGGCGATGACGTTAAACTCATCTATAGCAACCGCCTGGCGGAAAATGTCTCCATGACGGTTGCTGGTTTACTGGTGCCGGGGCCGCTGATGGGTGGCCCGGCGCGTATGATGTCGCCGAACGCGGACTGGGCGCCGGTGTTGCCGATTCGTCAGAGCGCCGCGACGCTGTGGTATCATGCTAACACGCCTAACCGCACCGCGCAGCAGGTGTATAACGGCCTGGCCGGAATGTGGCTGGTCGAAGACGACATCAGTAAAACGCTGCCCATTCCGAACCATTACGGCGTGGATGATTTTCCCGTCATTATCCAGGATAAACGGCTGGATAACTTTGGGACGCCGGAGTACAGCGAACCGGGCAGCGGTGGTTTTGTCGGCGATACGCTGCTGGTGAACGGCGCGCAAAGCCCCTATGTCGAAGTGTCCCGCGGCTGGGTGCGGTTACGGTTGTTGAACGCCTCGAACTCGCGGCGCTATCAGCTTCAGATGAGCGATGGCCGGGCGCTGCATGTGATTTCAGGCGATCAGGGCTTTTTACCTGCGCCGGTTTCCGTCAAACAGTTGTCACTGGCGCCCGGCGAGCGACGTGAAATCCTGGTTGATATGACCAACGGCGACGAAGTCTCGATCACCTGCGGGGAAGCGGCCAGCATAGTCGATCGGATTCGCGGTTTCTTTGAGCCTTCCAGTATTCTGGTTTCGACCCTGGTGCTGACGTTACGGCCAACCGGATTGCTGCCGCTGGTGACCGATAATCTGCCGATGCGTCTGTTGCCGACGGAGATCATGAGCGGCGCGCCTGTCCGCAGTCGGGACATCAGTCTTGGCGACGATCCGGGGATTAACGGCCAACTGTGGGATGTGAATCGCATTGATATTACCGCCCAACAAGGCACCTGGGAGCGCTGGACGGTACGCGCCGATATGCCGCAGTCGTTCCATATTGAGGGCGTCTCTTTCCTGATTCGTAACGTCAACGGCGCTATGCCGTTCCCGGAAGATAGAGGCTGGAAAGATACCGTCTGGGTGGATGGGCAAGTCGAATTGCTGGTCTACTACGGTCAGCCGTCCTGGCCGCACTTCCCGTTCTATTTCAACAGCCAGACGCTGGAAATGGCTGATCGCGGCTCGATTGGGCAAATGCTGGTGAATCCGGCGTCGTAAAGGCGAACCAGGGATATTCGATGAGAATCAATGAAGAGGGATGACGGCTGCTGACGTTCTGGATGTTTACTGCAGGCGGCTATCTTATTCTGCTCTTCGTTGTTATTTGCCTGGCTTTTTTGTTCCAAACGCCTCGTCGCGTGTTGCTGTGGATTGCTTTGCCATAGATTGCGCTGGTTCTTTTGCTATGGTTTGCTGCGGATGATGAAACGCTTTTCTTTCCGATTAGTGCAGGGTGGATGCTGGGGCTTAGTTTATTGTTGGCGCTACTGTTTAGCCACCGATTACGCCAACCACACCACCTTTGGGCCGGGTGCCATGTGGTCGTATTGCTGCTGTTGTTGGCGCACATGGGGGATATTCTCGATAGGCATCATCGGCGCGATGCCTATCAGGCACAGCAGGTGGCGGAAGAAACGCTGTTACGAAAAATCGATACGACTGATGACCGCGTTTTTTTAAATCATTTGATGTCGCAAGCCATGCAGCCGCAAAACGCAGGGGATTGGGGGACGAATAGGCGGATTGAGCATCTCGCAAAACGCATTTCCCCTTTTGATATTGCGGGCGGAACTGAAAAAATTTGGTTGGTTTTGGCCATCGACCGGCTTAATCGTTCTGCTGTTGGGACGTTTGCCTCCTGGTTTATTGGCGATTCTGTACAGGCAAAGCAATATCGGCATCAGCTCTTACAAAACAATCCATTATTGGACCTACTGAATCGTGTTTTTAATGATAGTACGGCTGATGAATAAACTTTTCTGCAACAACAACTTTTGGCGCGAGATATTTGTACCAGTTTGATTAGCGTCGTGCCGGAATTATTGACGGACGAACTGTATGCACAAGCCGTTGCCTTTGATAATAGCAACAAACCGGAACCTTTCTCATGGCAGTTTGAATTTGATGTGTTTTATCATCAGAAAAAATAGCGGGCAATAATGAATTTGGGAAACGGATGGAGTTTGTTGTTGATGATAATATCCTCCGTGCCGGGCAATATATACAATCATTGTATTCACTATAGTTATTAGTGCGTTTAGCTCGCTGTGTTATCGGAAAATAGGAACGAGGAATTTGAACTCAGTAATGAGCATGGAAAGTAAGGATACTTTATGGGTGAATCATTTGCGTGGATGATGTGGGATTCAGTAATATTGATGAGCGCGTGGGGTATTTATGGCGTTGTATTATTGAGGTTAATTGTCGGCGCATTTGATTCTTTGCGCTATCGGCGGGTTTTCTTGCGTGTTGTTCTTCCGCAGGTGAGCGTTGTCTGTGTAGTGTGGGGAGGATTATTCTGGATTGATTCAAAAGATATTTATATCGTATATTTATTGATATCAGGATTGCTGCCCTCGATAATAATTGCTATTTTTTCTAGTCGAGAGTCTCCATTTTTTATACTGGGAACTATCGTGTCCCATACTATTTTTTTGTTCGTTTTCGTTTATGTGATGGACGGCCCGCGATTATGGCACCACATTGGTGAAGACTGGGATAACTATAAAATTACCCGACTGTTTGAGCGCGCGAAGGGGGATGTTCAGGTTTTGCAGGATGCATCTTGTTATCAATTGGCAAGTGTTTTGACGCTGGCTGCAGAACACCGCGATACACCGGAAAATTTATTGCGTTATCTGGCTAAAATACGAGGTATTTCGCCATTTTTGACAGCGGCAGAATCTTGCCCTGAAGCGGCGATCCCGAACGCCGAATTTCTTTATACGCCATTTGCTACCGCTCTTCGCCAACATAACGTACCGATAGTACGCTTTTTTAGCCAGCAACTGGTGGGCGAGACATCTTCCGCCAGAGAGAATCGCAATATTGTTGCTCGTAAAGAAAATCCACTGCTGACGCTTTATAAATCTGACTATATATCACCGTATCGCGAGCAGTACAGACTAGAAATTAGTCAGATATTGCTGAATATTATGCCAGAACTGTTGAATGACGCTGTCTATATTTATCCCATTATCCAACGTAACACCGAGTTGGTTGCTTATTTTTGGCAGAAACATCCTCCCACTATTCCTCTGCGCAGGCTCGAAGCGATGGTGTTGTTAGCCAAAACGGAACCGCTAATAAGCGAGGTAACCCATAATCCAGAAATATTGATCACACCGCCGATTGAGAGGTGGGATCGTGAAAACCTGCTCACTTTCATACTGAGCAATGGCGATCTGGTAATGATTCAGTCGCTTATTGATGCAAACGTAGTGGACTGGAAACGAGCAATGGAAGACGGAAATAATGAGCCTCTGCATCAGGCCATATTGCGACTGCGTGGTGGAGCGTTAGAGAACGCATTGCTGATACAGATCATTAAGGCGATGCAAGCACAGAAAGCGTTATCCAACGAGCAAATCGCCCACTATCTTCCCTGGACACCGACGTTTCCTGCCGCTTTTTTACAGGCTGGGCTTTCCTGTGGGCAATTGCGTGAGGTGTTGAATGCCTCAGTAGCGGGGAGCGAACAAGCACTAAACGATACGCGACAAAGGCTGAATGCGCTGTGTCCAGTCGCGAAGTGACTAAAGGAATAGTAAATGGATTATATTAATCGATGGCTTGGCTCTGAACTGCTGACGTTTTGTATTCTGCCGTGGGGGTATGCCGCTGCGGTGGCATCACTACTGATCCTGATGTTTTCCAAAAAACGCTGCCGACAGATTTTGCTGTGGGTATTACTACCACAGTGGGCATTCGTGGTATTGCTGTTACTCACGTTGCAGTACACCCAGTTGTTGAGCCAAACAGGCACGGTATGGATGTTGATGCTCCTGTTGCCGATTCTGAGTTGGGCGGGCTTGCTGCCCGCGCTGCTGGTGGGAACCTGGCTGCGCAAGCCGTGGCCCGCATGGCTACTGTGTCATATTGTGTTCATTGGGGTACTGTGCCCGGTGATGCCGGAGCTGTGGCGTGCTATTAGCCATCAATGGCAACAGCAAAATATTGCGCAGTTGCTCAGGCAGGTTCAGTCTGGCGACCTGCGTCAGTTAGAGAGCATCCATGATAACAGTATGTTGGAACAGACACTGGTTCAGGCGGTAAAAGCGCCAGGCATATCAGAAAAAAACTTGCGCGATCTGACTGCACGTGTGGCATCGCCTTTTAGGTTCTCGCGGGAAGATGGCTATTTCGTCAATGCGCCATTTTTTGCTGCTTTTGAGAGTGGCAATATCACTGCGGTGCGTATTTTTAGCGAGCAGCTCACGGGCGACTCCCCGCAGGCGCAGGCAAATCGCACCATCGTACGGCGGCAAAATCCGTTGGAGTATCTCCCCACGCCCCGTTTTAAACCTGAGGGATTTCGCCAGACTTTTTTTGAGATGGCCGACATTCTGTTACGGGTCATGCCCGATCTCCTCACCGATGAAGCCTATTCGGGGGTGATACAGCTTCAGGATAAAGAGACACTGGCCTTTTTCTGGCAGCGGCGTGAAGCGCAAAATCCGCTGTATCGCGCATATTATTTCTTGTTGCAGGGGCAAACTAAAGCGCTGCTTGCCCAGATAAAACTGACGCCGCAGGTGCTGGGGCAGTCGGTCTATCCGAATAAAAATCTGCTGGCGTCGCTGTTTATTGATGCGGATGGCGAGACGCTGCGTGCGTTGGTGAAAGGGCAGATGCTGAACTGGCAGCACATCCCTCAGGATAAGTTGACGGACGGCTGGAATTTCCTGATTTCACGCACATTGCATACAGCCTCGAAAGAGGACGCGCTGCCGCCGGATATTCTGGCGGGGATACTGCAAAGTATGCAACAGCAACATACGGCGTTGTCGGAAGCCCTTATTGTAGCCAGCCTTGATTACCAGGATGAAAGGCATAGCCTGATGACTGCCTACCGGATGGCCTGGTTGGACTGTAACAAGCTTAACGCAATGATCGATAAGGTGTATCCACCAGAAGATACGCGGCGTACCAATGTGCGTATAAAATTAGCACAGCAGTGCGCCGATTTAGACTGATATGCCGTGCTCTGATAATTAAAATTACATTGATTATTAAGAGAGATACAGGGAGTGGTAAATAATGAAAAAATGTTTTTTATTTATATTTATGTGCCTGTTTATCTTCTCAGCTAATGCGGAACTAAAATTCCGCCCTGAGATCGAAAATAAAAAAATCTATTTTCAGGGCAAGGTCACAGACTACACGCTTAATGACTTTACCTTTTTCGGTGACAGTCGCGAACCCTTTTATGGCAGCGAAAACGATGATTATACCGCCACTGCAGATGAGTGGCTCGGGTTTTACGCTGAGTTGCCCGACGTTCGAAAATGGCAGCGCGTTGTTCCTGACGATTTTTCTATGATGAGTGGCGCGCCGTGGTGTGACATCCAGTTTTTTGAACAAGAGAATGACCATTCGGTGATTACTGGAAGTGAGCATACGCGCTGTATCGATTTTCTCGTGACGCCTAAAAGAAAAGGACTCATTCCCATGGGGACGAAGGGAACGCTGTTGGATTACGGCAGCTATCTTGCTTTTGCACCGCAGATAGAGCACATCACGCTGGAAGGCCGATTTCCTGAAGCCTCGCGGACCTGGCTTCAGGTAAGAAGCGTGCAAACCAGCGCAACCTCGATAGCCGATCTTAAAATTATGCTTAATGAGATTTATGCTCGCCACGGTTATATTTTCAGACCGGGCGGTGAGATGGATCGGTACTTCCGACAGCAGCCGTGGTATCGCCCACGCTATGCGAACGTTGATTACCTCATTACCGAGACAGAGCATCGTAATATCAAACTCCTCAAAGAGCTGCTTTCTCCTGAGTCACAGCGTAAAAAGGCGCTGTATATTCAGAACACAACCGATTTTTGTGAGGCGCTGAAAGCGAATAATATCAAATATGTCATGGACAATACGGCAGAATACCTTACGACTGGTGCAGATCAGCCAATCAATTTAGAAAAAGTATGGCAAAAATACAGAGACTTAATGATCAATGGCGGCGGAAACTGTCAACGCGATATCGAGAGCTATAAGCGCTACTCCTTTTTATACAGCGAACCTTTAGGTATTTATTACAATTCCACTTTTGAGTTTGATGAAAAGAAAGGGAAATATGTTCTCGCTTATGTGAACTTTGATTCTTCCTGCAACAAAGAGGGTGACACGATTGAACTGGAAGGTATGATGGTCAAACGCGAGCACGTCATTGAAGATAATCAAGGCCAACACTCGGATAAAGATCTCGAATTAAAAACAATAAACCTTCAGTGTGTGGCAGGGGCCATGATGGACCAACCTGACTGGGATCGCTATGTCCAGCTCATTCTTCCGCCTGAAAAATACAATTATTATCAACGGTTTATAGGGAAGAAAATCACCCTGCGAGGGAAAGTCATGATTGCAGAATCTATGTATCATGTCACGCCGGTACTGTTGAATTTGCTCGAAGAACAAAATCCTATTATCAAAGTAGCAGATATGCCTGCTCGTCCATAAGTACGATAACCGACGGGGCAGGCAATCGGCCCCGCTACAGAGTGCAGCCTCACCAATCAATTCGATTTCTCTTCCATTCCAGCTTATAATCCCCGACCTTTGATTATTTTTTTGCCAATTTTTTGGAAGCACTATGAGCGCAACATCCCTGATCCAACCGGATCGCGACCTTTTCTCTTGGCCGCAGTACTGGGCCGCCTGCTTTGGGCCGGCGCCGTTTTTGCCGATGTCACGTGACGAGATGGATCAACTTGGCTGGGATAGCTGCGACATTATTCTGGTAACCGGCGACGCCTACGTCGACCATCCGAGCTTCGGCATGGCGATTTGCGGTCGTATGCTGGAAGCGCAGGGCTTCCGCGTGGGGATCATCGCCCAGCCGGACTGGAACAGCAAAGACGACTTTATGCGTCTGGGTAAACCGAACCTGTTCTTCGGCGTCACCGCTGGCAACATGGACTCGATGATCAACCGTTACACCGCTGACCGTAAGCTGCGCCACGATGACGCCTACACCCCGGATAACGTCGCGGGCAAACGCCCGGACCGCGCCACGCTGGTCTATACCCAGCGTTGCAAAGAAGCGTGGAAAGATGTCCCGGTGATCCTTGGCGGCATTGAGGCCAGTCTGCGCCGTACCGCGCATTACGACTACTGGTCTGATACTGTGCGTCGTTCAGTGTTAGTCGATTCCAAAGCCGACATGCTGATGTTTGGCAACGGTGAGCGTCCGCTGGTGGAAGTGGCGCACCGTCTGGCAATGGGCGAAACCATCGATCAGATTCGCGACGTGCGTAACACTGCGATTATGGTTAAAGAAGCTCTGCCTGGCTGGAGCGGCGTCGACTCCACTCGTCTGGACACGCCGGGTAAAATCGATCCAATTCCCCATCCCTATGGCGAAGACCTGCCGTGCGCCGACAACAAACCCGTCGCGCCGAAAAAGCAAGAAGCCAAGGCGATTACCGTGCAGCCGCCGCGTCCGAAGCCGTGGGAAAAAACCTATATCCTGCTGCCATCCTTTGAAAAGGTGAAAGGCGACAAGGTGCTGTACGCCCATGCGTCGCGTATTCTGCATCACGAAACTAACCCTGGCTGCGCGCGGGCGCTGATGCAAAAACACGGCGACCGCTATGTCTGGATCAACCCGCCCGCCATACCGCTCTCCACTGAAGAGATGGATAGCGTGTTTGCGCTGCCGTATCAGCGAGTGCCGCACCCGGCTTACGGCAATGCCCGTATTCCGGCCTATGAGATGATCCGCTTTTCGATCAATATCATGCGCGGCTGCTTTGGCGGCTGCTCTTTCTGCTCGATCACTGAACATGAAGGGCGCATCATTCAGAGCCGCTCGGAAGACTCTATTATCAACGAGATCGAAGCGATCCGCGACACGGTGCCGGGGTTTACCGGCGTGATCTCCGATCTGGGCGGTCCTACCGCGAACATGTATATGCTGCGCTGTAAGTCGCCGCGTGCGGAGCAGACCTGTCGTCGCCTGTCATGCGTCTATCCGGATATCTGTCCGCATATGGATACTGACCATACGCCGACGATCAATCTTTATCGCCGCGCCCGTGAGCTGAAAGGGATTAAGAAAATCTTAATTGCTTCCGGCGTGCGCTACGACATCGCCGTAGAAGATCCTCGCTATATTAAAGAGCTGGCGAGCCATCATGTGGGCGGCTATCTGAAGATTGCGCCGGAGCATACTGAAGAAGGGCCGCTGTCGAAAATGATGAAGCCGGGGATGGGCAGCTACGATCGCTTTAAAGAGTTATTTGACCTTTACTCTAAACAGGCCGGAAAAGAGCAGTATCTGATCCCGTATTTTATCTCCGCGCATCCGGGCACGCGGGACGAGGATATGGTGAATCTGGCGCTGTGGCTCAAGCGCCACCGCTTCCGTTTGGATCAGGTGCAGAACTTCTACCCGTCGCCGTTGGCGAATTCGACCACCATGTATTACACCGGCAAAAACCCGCTGGGTAAAATTGGTTATAAGAGTGAAGATGTGGTGGTGCCGAAGGGAGACAGGCAACGTCGCCTGCATAAGGCGCTGCTGCGTTATCACGATCCGGCGAACTGGCCGCTGATTCGTCAGGCGCTGGAAGCGATGGGCAAAAAGCACCTGATTGGCGGTCGCCGTGAGTGTCTGGTGCCTGCGCCGACCATTGAAGAGATGCGCGAAGCGCGTCGCCAGAACCGCAACACGCGCCCGGCGTTGACCAAGCATACGCCGGTGGAACATCAGCGGCAGGGGCTTGCCGCTAATAAGAAGCGCGGGAAAGGCGCAGGGCGTTAAACGGTTTTACAGGTACCCTGTCAGGCTGGATAAGGCGAAGCCGCGATCCAGCGATTATTTTGCCTGATGGCGCTGTGTTTATCAGGCCCACAGATCGACCCAGGCCGAACACCATCCGGCAGAAGTGCTCCGTATTTATGCCTCACGAATTCTGGCCGCCAGCGCGGCCAGTTTTTCATCATCAGCCCGTTCATGATCGTGTGACGACAGATATCCTTCATACTGTTCGAAAAATTTATTCTGCCGCGATTCAATCGGTTTCCAGTGGGCTAAATCGCCAGTACCGTGCATGGGGCTTAATTTACTGTGCACATGGTCTACGCCGAAACCTTCGAAGAACATTCCCGTACGACTGACATCCGGGAAAGCCTTATCCAGTTTCTTAGCCACTTTTTGGGTCGCCAGCATCAGGTCCGCTAACGCCTGCGGCGGTAGATCGAACGCGTAGCTGGGGTAATGTTTTTTCGGGATCACTACGGTAAACCCATCGGTATTCGGAAAAATCGACAAAAAAGCCAGGTGATGCTCATCTTCCCAAACTTTATGACAAGGTGCTTTACCTTCAACTATTTGACAGAAAATGCAGGTCATTCCATTTCTCCGTTAACCGAGGGGGTTATCGATGCGTTAAGCGTTTAATACAACCCTAACACTTTCCACCATGCGAGGCCGACTGTCAAAAAGACCGCCTGATTAAAGAGGCTGATAATAAATCCCGTTCGCCACCAGACGCCCGTCGGTACATAGCCGGCGCCAAAAAGAATGGGGCCGCGTGCGTGGGTATACTGCGTAAGAGAGCAGTACAGGCTGCTGGTAAACGCCAGCATAAGCGCCATCGGCGCTGCCGGTATATTCAGATGCAGACCGACACCCAGAAATACCGCATACAGCGCGGCGATTTGCGCGTTGCCGCTGGCGAAAAAATAGTGGGTATAAAAATAGGCTGCGTTAAGCAGCAGCAGGATGATTATCCAACTGGTTCCATGCATCGTACTGCCGATGCTGTCGCCAATCAGGTTGCCAAACCAACTGGTGAATCCTAGTTTCTTCAACTGGTTAGCCATCATCAGCAGCGCGGCAAACCAAATCAACGTATCCCAGGCGCCTTTTTCGCTTTTAACGTCTTCCCAGGTGAGCACGCCGCTCAGTAATAAAATAGAGAGACCGACAAAAGAGGCCGTCGTGGCATCCACGCCGAGCGAGCTGCCAAAAATCCATAGCACCAGCAACACGCCGACGGTCGCCAGCATCAGCCACTCGCCGCGCGTCATACTGCCCATTTGCGCCAGCTCTTTGCGCGCCAAATCCGGCGCATCCGGCGTATGTTTAATTTCCGGACGCGTCAGCCAGTAGACCAGCAGCGGGACGATAAGAAAAGAGACCAGGCAAGGCAGGAGCGCGGCGATAAACCAGCTTCCCCAGCTCAACGTAACGCCGGCGTTCGCCGCCAGTTTTACCGCCAGCAGGTTACCCGTATAACCGGTCATAAACAGTGCGGCAGTGACGTCGTTAACATTGCCAATACAGGTGATCAGAAAGGTGCCGATTTTGCTGCGAGACTCATCTTCCGGATGTGAATCAAAGCTGCGCGCCAGCGAGTCGGCGATCGGGTAAATCACGCCGCCGCAGCGCGCGGTGTTACTGGGCATCGCGGGGGAGAGGATCAGATCGGCAAACGCCAGACCATAAGCCAGACCCAGCGTTCGTTTACCTAACAGACGGATCATTTGTAGGGCGATACGCCGACCCAGCCCGGTTTTGATAAACCCACGGGCAATCATAAAGGCGACGACGATAAGCCAGATCAGTGAACTGTTCAGCTCGCTCAAGGCCGTGGTAATCGCGCCGCTGGCCGTTTTGTCGCCGGCAGCATAGGCGAGCGCAAAGACGGTGATACCAATAATACCGACCGCGCCAATAGGCAGCACTTTCGCCACGATAGAGGCGATCGTCGCGACAAAAATAATCGCGGAATGCCAGGCCGGCGCGCTTAACCCGGAAGGGGGCGTTAGCTGCCACAGTCCGGCGGCGATAACCAGAATAAGAATGAATGGGAGCCATTTGACGCCCTGAGATTTTTTTTCCGCCACAATCACACATCCATAAATATTTTATATGCATTAAGTAAATTCATAATAAATATGAATAAATATTCATAAAATCAGAATGATTCTGCGCTTGTGTGTGGGGGAAATATACTGTTAAATGCGCGTAATTGTTTCTTAATGTTTCGGAATGCAAAAAAGCCCGACGACATCGTCGGGCATGGCGTGCGATAAATCCGGCTTAACCGCCGAACTGATCCGGATCGGGGCCGAGGCGTTTTCCTTGATCCAGTTTTGCGATCTCGCCTAATTCATCTTTATCGAGACGGAAATCCCAGACAGCAAAGTTTTCCGCGATACGGGAAGGGGTGACGGATTTCGGAATGACGACCAGCCCGCAGTCCAGATGCCAGCGAATAACAATCTGGGCGGGCGTTTTGCCGTATTTATCCGCCAGTTCGCGAATCACTTTCTGATCGAATACGCCTTCGCCGCCCTGCGCCAGCGGGCTCCAGGACTCGGTCTGGATTTTATGCGTCGCATTCCACGCATGTAGCTGGCGCTGTTGCATCAAGGGGTGAAGCTCGATCTGGTTGATCACAGGGGTAACGCCGGTTTCATCGATCAGACGCTGGAGGTGATGGATCTGAAAGTTACAGACCCCGATACTCTTTACCAGCCCCTCTTTTTGCAGCGCGATCATGCCTTTCCAGGCGTCGACATAGTGATCGATAGCCGGTACGGGCCAGTGCATCAGATAGAGATCGAGATAATCAAGCTGCAGTTTTTTCAGGCTCTCCTGCAGGGCTTCGCGGGGACGTTTTTGATCGTCATTCCACAACTTGGTGGTGATAAACAGCTCTTCCCGCGCTACGCTCGCTGCTTTTAGCGCTTTGCCGACGCCTTCTTCATTCTGATATGCTGTGGCGGTATCAATCGATCGATAGCCCACCTCCAGCGCTTTATGAATCGCCGCGATCACCTCTTCATTGCTTGCTTTCCAGACTCCCAGCCCAAGTTGTGGCATTACGTTGCCATCCTGTAGCCTGATAATGGTTGGATTAGCCATGATGTGTTCCTCTTTTAATTGGCTCGCCGGAGTCGGGTCCGGCGAGACTAAGTGACTTAAGTCTGGACGAAATGGCCAAAAACGAAAGTCAGAGGCGAAAAAACCTTAGCGCGCCGCTTCATAAATCCGACGGCTGACATCCAGCGTAATATCCTGATTTTCACCTAAATTTATGCATCCATGCGCCTCAAGTTTAGCCAGTAGCGCCGGAATAGTGCTGCCATCCAGACCGTAATCGGACAGGTGGGTAGGCACGCCCATCTGTTCGAAGAAACGGCGGGTGGCGGCAATGGCGGCATCAATACGCTCGTCGTCGGAACCGTCGGTGATATTCCATACACGTTCAGCATATTGCAGGAGTTTTGCACGTTTAACGTCTCGTTTTTCGTTCCATAGCGCAGGCAGAATGATAGCCAGCGTCTGGGCATGATCGAGACCGTGCATCGCGGTAAGCTCGTGGCCCAGCATATGCGTCGCCCAGTCCTGCGGAACCCCAGCGCCAATCAGGCCATTTAACGCCTGAGTAGCGGCCCACATCACGTTAGCGCGGACGTCATAGTTTTCAGGCTCTTGCAGCGCTTTGGGACCTTCTTCGATCAGTGTGAGTAAAATACCTTCGGCGAAACGATCCTGAATTTTGCCGTTAACCGGGTAAGTGACGTACTGCTCAACGGTATGGACGAAAGCATCCACGACGCCGTTCGCAACCTGGCGCGGCGGCAATGTATAGGTGTAGACCGGGTCCAGTACGGCAAACACCGGTTGCACGAACGAGGAGTGGAAGGCCTGTTTGTCGCCAGTGGTTTTACGGGAAATGACTGCGCCGGCGTTCGATTCTGAGCCGGTTGCCGGTAGGGTCAGCACAGACCCCATCGGGATTGCGCTACGAATCTCAGTACCGCCGGTTTCCAGAATGTGCCACGGATCGACGCCGTCCGTATACTGCGCCGCTGCGGCGATAAATTTGGTGCCGTCCAGTACGGAACCGCCGCCAACGGCCAGCAGGAAGGTAATATTTTCGTCGCGCACAAGCTGCACGGCCTTCATCAGCGTTTCATAGGACGGGTTCGGTTCAATACCGCCAAACTCCCGAACATCCAGTCCTTTTAACACTTCCTGAACTTGCGCCAGTACGCCGGTCTTTTTCACGCTACCGCCGCCATAGGTAATCAGCACGCGGGCGTCCTGCGGGATTTGATCGCGAAGATCGACGATAGCGCCTTTACCAAACAGAATGCGGGTAGGGGTATGTAATTTGAAATTGTTCATTGCTCATTCCCTTATGTGGGTAAAAAGAGGGCAGGCGGCTGTCTGCCTGATGGTCATCATTGTGGTCTTGTGAGGGATGTCTCTCAATGCACATTTCTGCCAATGTTTTGCCTATTTCTCCAGAATGCTGGAGAAAATCGCTAAAAATGCGCACAATCCAGCGGAGTGGATTTGATGAAAAAATGGCGCATTATGAATCGTGAAGCAATTTGCTTACAGTTGGCGGATAAAATTAATCATTTAAAAAATAATGATAAAATAATCAGCGAGCGGCTGGCGGGCATTCGTCTGTTGTATGGTGTTGAACCGGGGCCGCGCACGCCGGTCATGTATCAGCCTGGCATCATATTTCTCTTTTCCGGCCATAAAATTGGCTATATTAACAAGCGCAAGTTTCGTTATGACGCTAATGAATATCTCTTACTGACCGTGCCGCTCCCTTTTGAATGCGAGACCTGGGCGACGCCGGAGGTACCGCTGGCCGGTATTCGGCTCGATATTGATGTGCTGCAACTGCAAGAGTTGCTCATGGACATTGGCGAAGATGAGCGTTTCCAGTTGCCGATGGCGGCCAGTGGGATTAACTCCGCCACGCTGTCGGACGAGATTTTATGTGCGGTGGAAAGATTGCTGGATGTGATGGAGCGCCCGCTGGATGCGCGGATTCTGGGAAAACAGATTATTCGCGAAATTCTTTATCATGTGCTGATGGGGCCGCGCGGCGGGGCGCTGCTTGCGCTGGTTAGTCGCCAGACGCACTTTAGCCTGATCAGTCGCGTACTTAAACAGATCGAAATGAAATACACCGAGAACCTGAATGTTGAGCAACTGGCGGCAGAAGCGAACATGAGCGTGTCGGCGTTTCACCATAATTTTAAGGCGGTCACCAGCACCTCGCCGTTGCAGTATTTAAAAAGCTACCGACTGCATAAAGCGCGGATGATGATGATTCACGATGGTATGAAGGCCAGCGCCGCGGCGATGCGGGTCGGCTATGAGAGCGCATCGCAGTTTAGCCGGGAGTTTAAACGTTATTTTGGCGTTACGCCGGGCGAAGATGCGGCAAGAATGCGGACAATGCAAGGGAGCTAAGTGGGGCATCCCGCCACGGGTCAACGAAGCGTAACCGGGCCATCCTGGCCGATTATGGATACGTCAGGCGTTACAGTATTTCTTTTTAATCACCACGACCAGCGTACCTAACAGCCCGGCGACCAGTAGCGCGACGGGAAGGATCATTAAAAATGTCATTACCTGGTCTTCATGGCGCTTAACAAACGGGATCATACTGAGCGCGTAGCCGAAGCTGGTCACGACAGTCACCCACAGCAGGCCGCTTAACCAGTTAAAAAACTGAAACCGGCGGTTGGACAGGCCGGAAATACCCGCCATTGTTGGCAGCAGCGTGCGGACAAACGCCAGAAAGCGCCCGGCAAGCAACGCTAACAAACCGTGACGGTCAAACATGCAGGTGGCGCGCTGATGATATTTTGCCGGAAGCTGCGCCAGCCAGCCTTTGACGGTACGCGTATTACCGAGCCAGCGTCCCTGGATATAACTTAGCCAGCAGCCGAGACTGGCCGCGGCGGTGAGAATGCCAATCGTCGGCAAAAAATGCATCACATCCTGGGCGATCAACGCGCCTGCCAGTAGCAGCAGACTATCGCCAGGTAAGAATGATGCTGGCAGCAGACCGTTTTCTAAAAATAGCGTGGCGAACATGACAAAGTAGACGACGCTAACAACGTGTGGATTCGCCAGCGCGGCAAAATCATGTTGCCAGAGCGCAGCGATAATATCTTGAATGACAGCCATGAACTTTCCTGTGGAACAGCATTTACGCTTTTATCTGCCTATTGTACTCCTGAATCGTCCGGGATGCCTTGATCCCGGACGCAACAAACGCAGACTTTTCCACGGAAATTGTCTGCATATATGTCCATCCCCGGCAACTTTACACAATTCTGGCGAAGCCGGCGGCTAAATCAGCGATCAAATCATCAACACTCTCTAAACCAATATGCACCCGAACCAGCGTACCGGTAAAATCTACGCCGCCTGCGGGACGAATCGCGGCGATCTGTTCCGGCTGATTAGCAATAATCAGCGATTCGTAGCCTCCCCAAGAGTAGGCCATACTGAACAGCGAAAAGTTATCCAGATAGGCTGATAATTCTGCCTCGGTCAGCTTTTTATTGAGCACAAAGGAGAACAGACCGCTGCTGCCTGTAAAGTCTCGTTTCCAGAAGGCATGACCTTTGCTACCCGGCAGGGCCGGATGATTAACGCGCGCGACCTGAGGATGGTTCGCCAGCCATGCGGCGATTTTGAGGCTGCTTTCTTGATGCTGGCGCAGTCGGACGCCGAGCGTGCGCAGACCGCGGCTGGTCATATAAGCCGTGTCGGCGTCGAGCATTTGCCCCATCAGATAGGCGTTTTCCCGCAATTGTTCCCAGCAGCGCGCATTTGCAACGGCAGTCCCGACCATCGCATCAGAATGACCAATCAGATACTTAGTGCCCGCCTGAATAGAGATATCAATATCGAACTCCAGAGCTTTGAACAGAACGCCAGCCGCCCAGGTATTATCAATCATGATGACGGCTTCTGGCGCGACGCGTCTGACCGCACTGACAATGGTCGGAATATCATGTACTTCCATGGTAATAGAACCGGGGGATTCCAGAAAAACGACTTTCGTGTTCGGCTGAATATGTTGCGTGATATCAGCGCCGATGAGCGGGTCGAACCAGCTTGTCGTCACGCCCAGTTTGCCGAGAATTTTGCTGCAGAAATCCTGGCTGGGTTCATAGGCTGTGTTGGTCATCAGGATGTGGTCGCCCTGCTCAACGAATGCCAGAATGGTGTTGGCGACCGCCGCCGCGCCGCACGGGAAGAGCGCGCATCCGGCACCGCCTTCCAGTTCACACATGGCTTCCTGGAGCGAAAAGTGGGTCAGCGTTCCCCGGCGTCCGTAAAATAATTCGCCGTTGGCGCGATTGCGGGTAGCGTGTTTTTTGGCCTCGACGGTGTCAAACACCAGTGAAGAAGCGCGTTGAATCACACTATTCACTGAGCCAAGCGTGTACTTTTTGCTGCGTCCTGCGTTTACCAGTTTGGTATCCAACTGTTTATCCGTCATGTTGCGTTTCCTGATTTTAACCGTCTGGATGTCTAAACTAGCATGAATATAACCATCTGCACCCTGGCGACGTGTGATACAGATGAAAATTTTGCCAAAATAAAAACAGGTGGCTTTTTTAATGCGTAAGCGCAAAGAAAAAGCAGTAAAGGTGCGGCAGTATGTAAATAGTAATGAGAACGACTATCAATTCGACGTTGTTTTGATATTATTATGCTCAGATTTTGTGATTTGCGTCCTGGAGATACAGAGTGGGTAATAATTTGATGCAGACGGATCTTTCCGTCTGGGGCATGTATCAGCACGCCGATATTGTCGTGAAGTGCGTGATGATTGGTTTGATTCTGGCGTCAGTCGTCACCTGGGCTATCTTCTTCAGTAAAAGCGTTGAATTTTTCACGCAAAAGCGCCGCTTAAAGCGCGAACAACTGCAATTAGCCGATGCGCGCTCTTTAGATCAGGCTTCCGACATTGCGGCAGGTTTCAGCGCAAAAAGCCTCAGCGCACAGCTCATCAATGAAGCGCAGAATGAACTGGAACTCTCTCAGGGCAGCGAAGATAACGAAGGGATTAAAGAACGTACCGGCTTCCGTCTGGAACGTCGCGTCGCAGCGGTTGGCCGCTACATGGGACGAGGCAACGGTTATCTGGCGACGATCGGCGCCATTTCCCCCTTCGTCGGGTTGTTTGGCACCGTATGGGGCATTATGAATAGCTTCATCGGTATTGCGCAAACGCAGACCACCAACCTGGCGGTGGTCGCTCCTGGTATTGCGGAAGCGCTGCTGGCGACGGCGATTGGGCTGGTAGCCGCGATCCCGGCGGTCGTCATTTACAACATCTTCGCACGTCAGATAGGCAGTTACAAAGCGACGCTGGGCGACGTGGCGGCGCAGGTATTGCTGCTGCAAAGCCGCGATCTTGATCTGAATGCGAGCGCCAGTGCGCAGCCGGTACGCGCCGCGCAGAAATTACGGGTAGGGTAATGCGTCATGGCAATGCGTCTTAACGAGAACCTGGATGACAACGGCGAAATGCATGAAATCAACGTGACGCCGTTTATCGATGTCATGTTGGTTCTGCTGATTATCTTTATG
Organism: Salmonella sp. SJTUF14076; assembly: GCF_015534835.1. Taxonomy (NCBI): domain Bacteria; kingdom Pseudomonadati; phylum Pseudomonadota; class Gammaproteobacteria; order Enterobacterales; family Enterobacteriaceae; genus Salmonella; species Salmonella sp. SJTUF14076. The sequence continues at coordinate 769,892 of NZ_CP064674.1, forward strand.
GTGGCTGCGCCGCTGGCGACGGTGGACGTCAAGGTGAATCTGCCCGCTTCTACCAGTACGCCACAGCCGCGTCCGGAAAAACCGGTTTATCTGTCGGTGAAAGCGGATAACACCATGTTTATTGGTAACGATCCGGTGACGGATGATACGATGATTGCCGAGCTAACGGCCCTGACGGAAGGGAAAAAGGATACTACGATTTTCTTCCGCGCGGATAAAACCGTAGAGTATGAAACCCTGATGAAAGTGATGGATATGCTGCATCAGGCGGGCTATCTCAAGATTGGTCTGGTCGGCGAAGAGACCGCGAAAGCGAAATAAATATTCGCTGATACTGTAGGCCGGGTAAGGCGAAGTCGCCACCCGGCTTTTTTTATTGCCTAAGATGGCGCCTTGCTTAACAGAATTGCGCCATCGTAATCGACTTCATGCGTTAGCCTAAATGCTCCCCGCCGCACACGCCGTGCACTTCTGCGGTAACGTAACTGGATTCCTGGCTTGCCAGATAGACATACACCGGCGCCAGCTCTGCCGGTTGGCCGGCCCGCTTCATTGGCGTCTGCTGACCAAACTGCGGAATTTTATCCTGGGTTTGACCGCCGGAAATTTGCAGCGCTGTCCAGATAGGGCCAGGCGCGACAATATTCACACGAATTCCTTTTTCCGCCACCTGTTTCGCCAGGCCACGGCTGTAATTGAGGATTGCCGCCTTGGTTGCCGCATAATCCAGCAGGTGCGGACTGGGCTGATACGCCTGGATAGACGACGTTGTGATAATACTGGCGCCTTTTGGCAGCAGCGGAATCGCTTCCTGGGTTATCCAGAACAGAGCAAAAACGTTAACGGCGAAGGTTTGCTGAAATTGCTCGCTGGTCAGATCTTTTATCTCCGGGATTGCCGTCTGTTTACCGGCTACCAGCGCCAGAATGTCCAGCCCGCCCAGCGCTTCACGCGCCTTATGGACCAGCGAACGTGCGAAGGATTCGTCGCTAAGATCGCCTGGCAATAACACCGCTTTACGGCCGCACTCCTCGATCAGCGCTTTAACCTGCTGGGCGTCCTCTTCTTCCGCTGGCAAATAGTTGATCGCGACATCTGCGCCTTCACGCGCGTAAGCGATAGCGGCAGCGCGCCCAATCCCGGAGTCGCCCCCTGTCACCAGCGCCTTACGATCTTTAAGGCGACCACTGCCGACATAACTTTTTTCACCACAGTCAGGAACAGGCGTCATTTTCGCCTGGACGCCGGGCGCCGGCTGTTTTTGCTTAGGATACTCGCCGGTGTAATACTGCGTGGTAGGGTCGTATAGATGAGACATTGAGCTTCTCCCTTCAGGTTGAACACCCTTTAAGCGTAGACACTTTTACTACCGTAAGAGGGAGAATCAGAACGATCCTTATGCTTCGCCCGTATTCACAACAGAGTTAACTAGCCATGAAGGTTATTTTTCTTGCCGTGCGACGGTGGTGACGTTGCGCGTCCGGTAGTCGCCATCGGAAAGCTTACGCGTCAGACGTAAGGTTGCCGTCTCGCGAGCCAGCAGATGCTGCCAGTCACTTTCAAGATGAGACATAATTTTGTCTCGTAATTCAGGATGCTGCTCGATAATAGCATTGATGGTCGCGCCATAAATCTCCTCTTTGACCTGTAACGCATACATCTCTCGTCGGTTTTGCCACTTCAGGCGCACTAACGCCGCCGGTATGGATACCACTTCCTGCGTTACCTTTTCCAGGGTGGCATTTTTACTGGCGATTAGCGCTGCAAGATTTTGCTTTAAGATAAATTCATCACTTTTATGGTTGTCTAAAGCCAAATAAACGTTATTGTCTTCAACTTCTTTCATCTTTATCTTCCAGTGAATAAAATAGCGGCATATTGGTTTCGCGAGTGATTAAATTAAGCCAAATGGCATTACCTTTTTCATTTATCATTGCGGTTTTATCCGCCAGTATTTTACTTAGCGTTTGGGCATCAATATCGCCTTCTGCCTGTAATGCGTTTATCAGGCGGGCAAACGTTTCAATTTTAGCCACACAATACAGACGTTCTTTAATATGACGGTCGCGTTCTTCAAATAATACGTTTCTGTGTTGCCCGGTTGCGTTAGCGCAAATTAAAATATCGGGCTCGTAATCGCTGAGTTTTGTCTTTCCCTGAGGCAAATTTTTACTGTTTTCTGTGGCTTCAGGGGGCGGCGATGACAGGCGAAAATGAGAGGAAACCAGATGCTCAGGAAGCATGACTAAATATCCTTTACGATCAGTGGCATACTATTTTTAATAGTGTAGGTTTCGTTGACAATAACATGCTGTAATTTTAAAATCAAAAAAAATGGAGCCTGCTATGAACAGTATTTTTTATTCTGTTATTATATTGCTATTACTGACCGGCGCGATACTCTTCCTGATGTGGGAGGTTAATAAAAAACGTCCTGGTGGAAAAACCGTAAATTTAAATCAAACTGAACCCATGACAAAGGAAGAGGGCGAAGATCATTTCTCAGTATTAATGAATTCGATAACGCCGGTATGGTACTGGCGCGTTAACCATGAATATATCGATTTCCTTCATGCAACGATAAAACGAATGACAATGACTGAGTTGAATGAAACGCCTGGATTATTTGACGCACAGCGTCGTTGCAGCGACCTTAACTCTGCCGTTTATAAGTATTACGACAATATAAAGAAGCGTTGTCTGAACGGAGAAAAGGTGCCGTATTCGGATTTGGACGTCCTTAATTTACGCCAGTGTTTTCGTGAGTTCAGTCTTGAAGCCTACCCGGCGTTGGTCGCGCTGGTATGGCCGGAATATCAGCGACCACAGGTTAAACCGGATGAGATTTAGAGCCTATCCCATTAGGGCTATTTTACTTGCCATTTTGGACCTGGGCAGTGCTCGCCAAAACGCGTTAGCGTTTTGAACGCCGCTTGCGGCGGCCCGAAGGGCGAGCGTAGCGAGTCAAACCTCACGTACTACGTGTACGCTCCGGTTTTTGCGCGCTGTCCGTGTCCAAACTGGCTGCGCCAATAACGCCTGGTGGGATAGGCTCTTAACTGCATGTTGATCTGATGTTGCATGGTTGAGATATACTGTTGCTGGTTTTAGTTACCTGACAGGTCCCTATGGAACGCTTTCTTGAAAATGTAATGTATGCGTCTCGCTGGCTGCTCGCGCCGGTGTATTTTGGCCTCTCTTTGGCGCTGATCGCTTTAGCGCTAAAATTTTTCCAGGAAATTCTACACGTTCTGCCGAACGTTTTTGCCCTGGCGGAGGCCGATCTGATCCTGGTGCTGTTATCGCTGGTTGATATGACGCTGGTTGGTGGATTGCTGGTAATGGTCATGTTCTCCGGGTATGAAAACTTTGTCTCTCAGCTGGATATCTCTGCGGGCAAGGAGAAGCTGAACTGGCTGGGGAAAATGGATGCGACGTCGCTAAAAAATAAGGTGGCGGCATCGATAGTCGCTATCTCTTCCATTCACCTGTTACGCGTGTTTATGGATGCGAAAAACGTCCCGGATAACAAATTAATGTGGTATGTCATCATCCATCTGACCTTTGTCCTGTCGGCGTTCGTGATGGGCTATCTGGACAGATTGACGCGACATAACCATTGAGCCGCCGTCCACGGCGGGGCAGTCGGGCAAAGGACGCTGAGCCCGGCTGTAAAACAGCGCTTCTTTAACGGCGGATAACCGTCTCCCTGCAGCCTTACGCAATATTTTTACTACATCTATTCATTTACTCAGTAATAACACTGAAAGATTTTCTCTGCGTTCACAGATATATAACATCTGCGGGTACGTAAACGGCGATAACTGTAAAAAAATGGAGAATGCATTATATATTCTCCGCGCCTTGCCGATAACGAGAGTGCGTCATCGTCTGATGACTAATCTCTTATATTCAGCAAGGAAATTCATATGCGTTTGCTGCAAAACTTTACTATTCGTATGGTCATGCTGACGATACTGGGACTTTTTTGTCTACTCTGGTCGGGGGTGGGGTTATACAGCGTCCATGCTTTATCCGAAGTTTCGGAAGGAAATGATATTGACCGGCATCTTGTGCGGCAAATGACGGTGCTAAGCCAGGGTAACGATCAATATTTCCGCTTTGTTACCCGCCTTAGCCGCGCGATGGATGTAAAAATCGGCGGCGGCACGCCCGATTTTGCGCCTGCCCGGCAGTCGCTCGAGAATATGCGTCAGAAGCTGGAGGAGATGAAAGCGCTATCGCCAGGGCCGATGAACCCTGATATCTCAAGGGAGGTGTTGTCCAACTGGCAGGCCTTGCTGGAGAAAGGCGTCGTTCCTCAAATGCAACTGGCGCAGCAAGGATCGCTAACCGCCTGGAGCGAACATGCCAGTACGGTCACGCCCGCACTCAGTCGCGCGTTCGGCGCCAGCGCGGAGCGGTTTAGTCATGAAGCTGGCGCCATGCTGGATAACACCCGCGTGATGGTCGATGGTAAAACCTATACCATCCGCATCCTGCTTATCACGGCGGTGATTCTGGGCATTGCCATCCTGATTTTTACCGATCGCTATCTGGTTGCAATGATGGTGAAACCGCTGGAGCGCATCCGTCAACAATTTCAGCGCATCGCGCAAGGCGATCTTAGCCAGCCGATTGAAGCGTTGGGGCGTAACTGCGTAGGCCGGTTGGTGCCGCTACTGCGCGCGATGCAGGACAGTTTACGCGAAGCCGTCAGTACGATCCGCGCCGGAAGCGACAATATCTGGCGCGGCGCGACGGAAATTTCTACCGGTAATAACGATCTCTCTTCCCGAACGGAAGAACAGGCCGCCGCGCTGGAAGAAACTGCCGCCAGCATGGAACAGCTTACCGCAACGGTGAAGATGAACGCCGAACACGCTCGCCAGGCGAGTCAGCTTGCGGATGCCGCCTCGCTAACGGCAGGAAAAGGCGGTGAACTGGTTTCCGATGTGGTAGAAACAATGAACGGTATTTCCGCCAGTTCGCAGCAGATCGCGGAAATTACTACCGTAATTAATAGTATTGCTTTCCAGACCAATATTCTGGCCTTGAACGCAGCGGTAGAAGCGGCCAGAGCGGGCGAGCAGGGACGCGGCTTCGCGGTGGTCGCCGGTGAGGTACGTAACCTGGCCAGCCGCAGCGCGGGGGCGGCGAAAGAAATTGAAGCCTTAATTGGCGAATCGGTACGTCGCGTAGCGCAGGGCGCGCAGTTGGTCCAGGAGACCGGCGCGACGATGGACGCCATCCTGCGCGGCGTCACGGAAGTGACGACGATTATGAAACAGATCGCGTCCGCCTCCGAAGAACAGAGTAAAGGTATTTCTCAGGTTGGTGTGGCGATCACGCAAATGGATAGCGTTACGCAACAAAACGCCGCGCTGGTTGAGCAGGTTTCCGCGGCGGCGGCGGCGCTGGAACGGCAGACGGAGGATTTGCAACGCTCCGTACAGCAGTTCCGGCTTTCCGCTAGTGAGCCGCAACAACGCGTAACGGCGAAAGCGGCGCCTGGCGTTCAGAGAATGGCGTCGGCTCCCGCACAGTCTACTGATGAATGGGTTTCCTTCTGATGTGAAGCAAAAAAGTGCGTAATGCGCTGGCCTTCATTTAATCAGTCGCTATATAATTTATTATATAGCGACTAAGGAGGTCAGATGAATAATCATTTTGGGAAAGGGTTAATGGCTGGGTTGCACGCGCCATATGCATATAGCGCGCATCATGCGGTGAATTTCTGTTCTGAGTATAAACGTGGCTTTGTATTGGGTTTTACACACCGTATGTTCGAAAAGACCGGCGATCGTCAACTTAGCGCGTGGGAGGCCGGAATTCTGACGCGTCGCTATGGTCTGGATAAAGAAATGGTGATGGATTTCTTTAAAGAGAATCATTCCGGGATGGCGGTTCGCTTCTTTATGGCCGGTTATCGACTCGAAGGTTGATCCAACAGGGGTATTATCTTGCTTTAATTAATTACACTATCGCCTCTTCCCTTCGTTTTACTGTTCCGTCGAAGTATTATGGCGCACATAACCATAAAAAAAGTGTGGTAAATGGCGTACCGATCGCAATAACTTCTTCGCGAACAGTGCAAAATAAAAGCCAGGTCTTCGTAACGGAATAACTATAAAATGACTGGAGATAATACTCTCATCACTTCTCACGGCATTAACCGTCGTGATTTCATGAAGCTTTGTGCAGCACTGGCCGCTACTATGGGGCTCAGTAGCAAAGCCGCCGCAGAAATGGCAGAATCGGTATCCAATCCACAGCGTCCGCCCGTTATCTGGATTGGCGCTCAGGAGTGTACCGGTTGTACCGAATCACTGCTTCGTGCTACACACCCAACCGTTGAAAACCTCGTTCTGGAGACCATCTCTCTGGAATACCACGAGGTGCTTTCCGCCGCATTCGGTCACCAGGTCGAAGAAAACAAACATAACGCTCTGGAGAAGTATAAAGGGCAATATGTTCTGGTGGTGGATGGTTCTATCCCACTAAAAGATAACGGTATCTACTGCATGGTTGCCGGCGAGCCGATTGTGGATCACATCCGCAAAGCCGCCGACGGCGCAGCCGCGATTATCGCTATCGGTTCCTGCTCGGCATGGGGCGGCGTTGCTGCGGCTGGCGTAAACCCAACCGGCGCTGTCAGTCTGCAGGAAGTCTTACCGGGCAAAACGGTTATCAATATTCCAGGTTGTCCGCCAAACCCGCATAACTTCCTGGCGACCGTCGCGCATATCATCACTTACGGCACGCCGCCGAAGCTGGATGCGAAAAATCGTCCAACCTTTGCCTATGGCCGTCTGATTCATGAGCATTGCGAACGTCGTCCACACTTCGACGCAGGCCGTTTTGCCAAAGAATTTGGCGACGAAGGCCACCGTCAGGGCTGGTGTCTCTACCATCTTGGCTGTAAAGGGCCGGAAACCTGGGGCAACTGTTCTACGTTACAGTTCTGTGACGTTGGCGGTGTCTGGCCAGTGGCGATCGGTCATCCTTGCTATGGCTGTAACGAAGAAGGTATCGGCTTCCATAAGGGCATTCACCAGCTTGCTCATGTCGAAAACCAAACTCCGCGTTCAGAGAAACCTGACGTCAATATGAAAGAAGGCGGCAATATCTCTGCGGGCGCTGTCGGTCTGCTTGGCGGCGTAGTCGGTCTGGTTGCCGGCGTCAGCGTGATGGCGGTACGTGAACTGGGGCGTCAGCAAAAGAAAGATAACGCTGACTCACGGGGAGAATAACCGTGAACAGACGTGACTTTATTAAAGCAGCCTCCGGTGGAGCATTGCTGTTGGGCGCCGCGCCGTCTGTCAGCCATGCGGCTGCAGAAAACCGTCCGCCGATTCCAGGTTCGCTGGGCATGCTGTATGACTCCACTCTGTGCGTGGGCTGTCAGGCCTGCGTCACAAAGTGTCAGGATATCAACTTCCCGGCGCGTAACCCGGAAGGGGAGCAGACCTGGTCGAACAACGACAAGCTGTCGCCGTATACCAATAACATTATCCAGGTATGGCGTAGCGGCACGGGCGTGAACAAAGATCAGGAAGAGAACGGCTATGCCTACATCAAGAAACAGTGTATGCACTGCGTCGATCCTAACTGCGTTTCCGTTTGCCCGGTGTCGGCGCTGAAAAAAGATCCGAAAACCGGCATCGTCCACTATGACAAAGATGTCTGCACCGGCTGCCGTTACTGTATGGTCGCCTGCCCGTACAACGTACCTAAGTACGACTACAACAACCCGTTTGGCGCGCTTCACAAGTGTGAGTTGTGTAACCAGAAAGGCGTTGAGCGTCTGGATAAAGGCGGTTTGCCTGGGTGCGTGGAAGTTTGTCCGGCAGGGGCCGTCATTTTCGGTACTCGTGAAGAGCTGATGGCGGAAGCGAAAAAACGTCTGGCCCTCAAACCAGGCAGTGAATATCACTATCCGCGCCAGACGTTGAAAACGGACGACACCTATCTGCATACGGTGCCTAAATACTACCCACACCTCTACGGTGAAAAAGAGGGCGGTGGTACTCAGGTGCTGGTGCTGACAGGCGTTCCTTATGAAGATTTGGATCTGCCGAAGCTGGATGACCTTTCAACCGGAGCGCGCTCCGAGCATGTTCAACACACGCTTTATAAAGGTATGATACTACCCCTGGCTGCGCTGGCGGGCTTAACCGTGCTGGTTCGTCGTAATAGCAAAAACGACCATCACGATGGAGGAGACGATCATGAGTCATGATCCAAAACCGCTGGGCGGAAAAATCATCAGTAAACCGGTCATTATTTTTGGACCGTTAATCGTCCTGTGTATGCTCCTTATCGTGAAGCGTCTGGTCTTCGGGTTGGGCTCCGTTTCCGACCTGAACGGCGGTTTCCCGTGGGGCGTCTGGATTGCCTTTGACCTGTTGATCGGCACCGGCTTTGCCTGCGGCGGTTGGGCGTTGGCATGGGCGGTGTATGTCTTTAACCGTGGGCAATACCATCCGTTGGTGCGCCCGGCGTTGCTGGCAAGCTTGTTTGGTTACTCGCTGGGCGGCCTGTCGATCACTATCGACGTCGGTCGTTACTGGAACCTGCCGTACTTCTACATTCCAGGTCACTTCAACGTGAACTCGGTACTGTTTGAGACGGCGGTCTGTATGACCATCTACATCGGCGTGATGGCGCTGGAGTTTGCGCCTGCCCTGTTTGAACGTCTGGGCTGGAAAGTGTCGCTCAAGCGTCTGAATAAGGTGATGTTCTTTATTATCGCGCTGGGCGCGCTGCTGCCGACGATGCACCAGTCCTCAATGGGGTCATTGATGATCTCGGCGGGCTATAAAGTGCATCCGCTATGGCAAAGCTATGAAATGCTGCCGCTGTTCTCGGTTCTGACCGCGTTTATCATGGGCTTCTCCATTGTCATATTTGAGGGTTCGCTGGTTCAGGCAGGCCTGAAAGGAAACGGTCCGGATGAGAAAAATTTGTTTGTTAAGCTGACGAATACCATCAGCGTGCTGCTGGCGATTTTCGTCGTCCTGCGCTTTGGCGAACTGATTTATCGCGACAAGCTGTCCTATGCGTTTGCCGGCGATTTTTACTCCGCTATGTTCTGGATTGAAGTCGTCCTGATGGTCTTCCCGTTAGTGGTGCTGCGTGTGGCGAAACTGCGTAATGACTCTCGTATGCTGTACCTGTCGGCGCTGAGCGCGCTGTTGGGCTGCGCGACGTGGCGTCTGACCTATTCGCTGGTGGCATTCAACCCGGGTGGCGGCTACCACTACTTCCCAACCTGGGAAGAATTGTTGATTTCTATTGGTTTTGTGGCCATTGAGATTTGTGCATACATCGTACTCATTCGTCTACTGCCGATACTTCCTCCTTTAAAACAAAACGATCATAATCGTCATGAGGCGAGCAAAGCATGAGCCAGAGAATTACTATTGATCCGGTAACCCGTATTGAGGGTCATTTACGCATTGACTGCGAAATTGAGAACGGCGTCGTATCCAAAGCATGGGCGTCCGGCACCATGTGGCGCGGTATGGAAGAGATCGTGAAGAACCGCGATCCGCGCGATGCGTGGATGATTGTGCAACGTATTTGCGGCGTTTGTACGACAACTCACGCGATCTCCTCCGTTCGTGCGGCGGAAAGCGCGCTGAATATTGATGTTCCCGTCAACGCGCAGTATATCCGTAATATTATTCTGGCGGCGCATACCACCCATGACCACATTGTCCATTTCTACCAGCTCTCTGCGCTGGACTGGGTGGACATTACCTCTGCGCTGAAAGCCGATCCGGAAAAAGCTTCTGCGATGCTGGATGGCGTGTCGAGCTGGCACCTGAACAGCGCGCAAGAGTTCACGAAAGTTCAGAACAAGATCAAGGATCTTGTCGCCAGCGGTCAGTTAGGTATTTTCGCCAATGGCTACTGGGGGCACCCGGCAATGCAGTTACCGCCGGAGGTCAACCTGATTGCGGTCGCCCACTATCTGCAGGCGCTGGAATGTCAGCGTGACGCTAACCGCGTGGTGGCGTTGCTGGGCGGTAAATCGCCGCATATCCAGAACCTGGCGGTCGGTGGGGTGGCGAACCCGATCAATCTCGACAGCATCGGTACGTTGAACCTCGAACGCCTGATGTACATCAAATCGTTTATCGATAAGCTGAGCGATTTTGTCGAGCAGGTGTATAAAGTGGATACCGCAGTCATCGCGGCCTACTATCCGGAATGGCTGGAGCGCGGCAAAGGCGCGGTGAACTACCTGAGCGCGCCGGAATTCCCGACCGACGGTAAAAACGGCAGTTTCCTGTTCCCGGGCGGTTACATTACCAATGCCGATCTGTCGACATACCGTCCGATCACCTCTCACTCCGACGAATTCCTGATTAAAGGTATTCAGGAGAGCGCGAAGCACGCCTGGTATAAAGATGAAGCGCCGCAGGCGCCGTGGGAAGGCACCACGATTCCGGCTTACGACGGTTGGTCGGATGACGGTAAATACTCATGGGTCAAGTCGCCGACATTCTACGGCAAAACCGTCGAAGTCGGGCCGCTGGCGAACATGTTGTGTAAACTGGCCGCAGGTCGTGAATCCACGCAGACCAAGCTCAATGAAATCATTGCGCTTTATCAGAAGCTGACCGGCAAAACGCTGGAAATGGCGCAACTTCACTCTACGCTGGGTCGTATCATCGGGCGTACCGTTCACTGTTGTGAACTGCAAAACGTATTGCAGGATCAATACAACGCGCTGATTGTAAATATCGGCAAAGGCGATTACACCACGTTTGTGAAGCCGAACATTCCGGCGACGGGCGAGTTCAAAGGCGTGGGCTTCCTGGAGGCGCCGCGCGGTATGCTGTCTCACTGGATGGTGATTAAAGACGGCATTATCAGTAACTATCAGGCGGTGGTGCCATCGACCTGGAACTCAGGTCCGCGTAACTTCAACGATGACGTGGGGCCGTACGAACAGTCGCTGGTCGGTACGCCGATCGCCGATCCGGCGAAGCCGCTGGAAGTGGTACGTACCATCCACTCCTTCGACCCTTGCATGGCGTGCGCGGTACACGTGGTGGACGCCGATGGCAATGAAGTGGTCTCGGTGAAGGTTTTGTAATGCGGATATTAGTCTTAGGGGTCGGCAATATTTTGCTGACCGATGAAGCCATCGGGGTGCGTATTGTTGAAGCGTTAGAGCAACGATACACCCTGCCGGATTTCGTTGAGATTCTGGATGGTGGTACGGCGGGAATGGAACTTCTTGGCGATATGGCGAGTCGGGATCATTTGATCATTGCCGACGCCATCGTGTCGAAAAAGAACGCGCCGGGAACCATTATGGTACTGCGCGACGATGAAGTTCCGGCGCTGTTCACCAACAAAATCTCCCCCCATCAGCTTGGACTGGCCGACGTATTGTCGGCCCTCCGCTTTACCGGCGAGTTTCCGAAGAAACTGACCCTGGTCGGCGTTATTCCACAGTCGCTGGAACCGCACATCGGCTTAACGCCAACCGTCGAGGCGATGATTGAACCTGCGCTTGAGCAGGTTCTTGCTGCGCTGCGAGAATCCGGCGTCGAAGCAATTCCTAAGGAGACGGCGCATGTCTGAAACGTTTTCCGGATTCGACACGGCGCCCGTCGCCCGGGTTCAGGCGGCGTTTGAAGAGATAGCCCATCGTTCGATGCACGATCTTTCGTTTCTGCATCCGACTATGCCGGTGCATGCCTCTGATTTTACGTTGTTTGAAGGACAATGGACGGGCACGGTAATTACGCCGTGGATGTTAAGCGCATTAATCTTCCCTGGCCCGGACCAGATCTGGCCCGGGCGTACCATCGGTGAAAAACTCGGGCTGCAACTACCTTATGGCACGATGACCTTTACCGTTGGCGAACTGGAAGGCGTTTCACAATATCTTGCCTGCTCGTTGATGTCGCCGCTTTCCCGTAGCCTGTCGCCGGAAGAGGGCGTCCGGCTGGCGGATGACTGCGCGCGGATGCTGTTATCCCTGCCGGTAAGCAATCCTGATGCGCCGCAGACAAGTCGACGTGCGTTGCTGTTTGGCCGTCGGAGCTGTGAGAATGCATGAGCTGTCTCTTTGCCAAAGCGCCGTTGAAATTATTCAGCAGCAGGCAGAACAGCACGGCGTGGCGCGCGTCACCGGCGTATGGCTGGAGATAGGCGCGCTTTCGTGCGTTGAAGAGCGCGCGGTTCGTTTCAGCTTTGACATCGCCTGCCAGGGGACTTTAGCGCAAGGGTGCGAATTGCACATCGACTACAGACCGGCCCAGGCATGGTGCTGGGATTGCAGTCAGGTGGTGGAGATTCTCAGGCATGACGCGCAATGTCCGCATTGTCATGGCGATCGCCTGCGGGTGGATACCGGCGATTCGTTGAAAGTAAAAAGTATTGAGGTCGAATAACCCGCATTTTATTTCAGGTGGTTAATTATGTGTATTGGCGTCCCCGGTCAGGTGCTGGCCGTCGGAGATGATATTCACCAGCTTGCGCAGGTGGAAGTGTGTGGCATCAAACGTGATGTCAATATTGCTCTGATTTGTGAAGGTAAGCCAGCCGATCTGGTAGGGCAATGGGTATTGGTACACGTTGGTTTTGCGATGAGCATCATTGACGAAGACGAAGCGAAAGCCACGTTAGATGCGCTGCGCCGCATGGAGTACGACATCACCAGCGCGTGATCCCTTAATCACCTCTATTATATCGCTCTATAATCGTTGTATAATTATTTATATATCGATTGTGGGGCGAAACCTATGAATAAATTTTTGCGCCAGCTCTCTCTGCTGGCGTTGCTTTTTTGCTGGCCGTTAATGTCACAGGCGGCGCGTACTTTTACCGATCAAATTGGCCGCCAGGTCACGGTTCCGGACACCGTCGACAGAGTGGTGGTGCTCCAGCATCAAACGCTCAATCTCCTTGTACAGATGAATGCCACTGACAAAATCGTTGGGGTCATGGCGAACTGGAAACAGCAATTAGGCGACGGCTATGCGCGTCTGGCGCCGGAACTGGCACAAAAAGTCTCGCTGGGCGATCTAACGCACGTTGATCCTGAAAAACTGGTGGCGCTGCGCCCGCAGGTGGTGTTTGTCACGAATTACGCTCCGCAGGAGATGATCGACAAGATCAGCCGTCTTGGCATTCCGGTGGTGGCGATTTCGCTGCGCCATGATGTTGCTGGCGAGCAGGCTAAAATGAACCCGACCCTGGCCGATGAAGAGCAGGCTTATAATCGCGGGCTGCGTGAAGGAATAACGCTGATTGGCGATATCGTCAATAAACCGCAGGAGGCGAAAGCGCTGATTGAGGCGATGGATAAAGGTCGCAAGATGGTCAGCGACCGTTTGCAGTCGGTTCCTGAAAATGAGCGGGTTCGCGCTTATATGGCGAATCCGGAGCTGACCACCTACGGTTCCGGTAAATATACCGGTCTGATGATGGCCCATGCGGGGGCGCTGAATGTAGCGGCATCCACGGTGAAAGGCTTTAAGCAGGTGACAATGGAGCAGGTGATTGCCTGGGATCCACAGGTGATCTTTGTCCAGAATCGCTATCCAAAGGTCGTCAATGAGATCCTGCACAATCCCCAGTGGCAGGTCATTGACGCGGTGAAGCATCATCGGGTTTACCTGATGCCGGATTATGCCAAAGCCTGGGGATATCCGATGCCGGAGGCGGTGGGAATCGGCGAACTGTGGATGGCGAAAAAACTCTATCCGGAAAAATTCCACGATATTGATATGCAAAAGGCCGCTAACGACTGGTATCAACGTTTTTACCGTACTGACTATCAGGGCGTACAGTGATGCGAATACTGGCTGCGGGGAGCTTGCGCGTCGTCTGGCCGCAGCTAATGACGGCGTTTCAGGCGGATGCGGTATGTGATTTCGGTCCGGCGGGGCTGTTACGTGAACGCATCGAAGCGGGCGAAGCATGCGACTTTTTTGCTTCGGCGAACCTGGCGCATCCGCAGGCGCTGCTGGAAAGCGGGCGGGCACTGCGGGTCGCGCCTTTTACGACGAACCGTTTGTGTCTGAGCGTGCGGGCGCAGGCGATGCGTGAAGGCGAGGACTGGCTGTCGCTGTTAACCCGGCGGGATCTGCGGATCGGCACCTCAACAGCAGGTTGCGATCCTTCCGGCGATTATACGCAACAGCTTTTTTCGCGGATGGGCAAGGAGGGCGAAGCGGTCCGAAAACGCGCGGTAGCGCTGGTTGGCGGCAGGCAGACTTTGCCGTTACCGGCGGGCCGGCTGGCAGCGGAATGGCTCATCAATCATGATTACACCGATATCTTTATCGGCTATGCCAGCTATGCTCCCAGGCTACGGCTGGTTAATTCGCTGCGAGTGGTTGATATCCCGGAACCTTATAATCCCGTGGCTGAATATGGCTTTGCCTGCCTGAGCGAGCAGGGAAAAACGCTTGCCGACTTTTTACTATCAGCACGGGCGAGGTTGATTCTCATGCAACATGGGTTTAGTGAAGCGCCGAATATGACACACTCGCAGAACTGATAAGCGAAGCGTCAGCAGGGAATACCATGCCGGATGACGACATTACTACCTCATCCGGCATCATGGTTTAACTTTGACGTTTATCTTCGGTATTGTTTTCGAAGTCGCTGGCGTCATGGCGTTCGTGAAGCTGTTCGTTCAATGGGCCGTTGGTCCGGTTGACAATGCGCCCCCGCTTTACCGCCGGACGTTCGGCTACCTGTTTCGCCCAGCGTTGTACGTTTTGATAACTTCCGGCATCCAGAAACTCCGCTGCATCATAGACATTCCCCAGCACCACGTTGCCGAACCACGGCCAGATGGCCATATCGGCAATAGTGTACTCTTCTCCCGCGACATACGGGTGGTGAGCTAACTGCTTATCCAGCACGTCCAACAGACGCTTGGCTTCCATGGTGAAGCGATTAATGGCGTACTCAATTTTTACCGGCGCATAATGATAGAAATGACCGAAACCGCCGCCGAGGAACGGCGCCGCGCCCTGTAGCCAGAACAACCAGTTAAGGGTTTCTGTGCGCTTAGCCAGATCCTGCGGCAGGAAATGGCCAAACTTATCCGCCAGATAAACAAGAATTGCGCCCGACTCAAAAACCCGAATCGGCGGGTTGTGTGAGTTATCGCGCAGCGCCGGGATTTTTGAGTTCGGATTGATGTCAACAAAGCCGCTGGAGAACTGATCGCCCTCGCCGATGCGAATCAACCAGGCGTCATATTCGGCGCCGGTCACGCCCAGCGCCAGGAGCTCTTCCAGCATAATAGTCACTTTCTGGCCGTTAGGCGTCCCCAGCGAATAAAGCTGTAACGGATGTTTGCCGACGGGCAGCGTTTTGTCGTGCGTCGGGCCGGAAACCGGGCGATTAATGTTAGCGAACGCGCCGCCGCCGGATTTATCCCACGTCCAGACTTTTGCGGGTTGATAAGTATTATCTGCCATATTGACCTGCCTTCACAGTGGTGGTGTTGAAGCAGTGTAGCAGCTTGCTAGTCGGACATTTAACCGATTGGGACATTCCGGCGAGTGAAATTTTAACCTTCTGGCCTCAGTGTGCCTTATTGAGGTGTATGATTATGTCGACCTCTGTCCGGTTAGTGTCACAGAGCAGACAATCAGAGCGAAATCACGCCAGGCTGCTCAGGCGGTCTTGTTTTGAGGTAAGTGCATGAGCAAAGGAACCACCAGTCAGGATGCCCCCTTCGGGACATTATTGGGTTACGCCCCCGGCGGCGTAGCGATCTACTCTTCAGATTACAATTCCCTCGATCCGTGGGACGACGATGACGCAGCTTTTCGTAGCTACATCGACGATGAATACATGGGGCATAAATGGCAGTGCGTGGAATTTGCCCGCCGTTTTCTCTTTCTGAATTATGGCGTTGTTTTTACTGACGTCGGCATGGCCTGGGAAATCTTCTCGCTGCGTTTTCTGCGCGAGGTCGTGAATGACAATATTTTGCCTTTGCAGGCCTTCCCGAACGGTTCGCCGCGCGCGCCGGAGGCCGGGGCGCTGCTCATCTGGCAAAAGGGCGGCGAGTTTAACGAAACCGGGCACGTCGCGATTATCACCCAACTCCTGGATAACAAAATTCGTATTGCTGAGCAAAACGTTATCCACACGCCATTGCCGCCAGGGCAGCAGTGGACTCGCGAACTGGAAATGGTCGTAGAAAACGGGTGTTACACCCTGCGCGACACCTTTGATGACACGACGATTTTAGGCTGGATGATCCAGACTGACGACACGCAATACAGTTTGTCACAGCCTGACATCGCGAATCAGTCGCTGGCGATTCGCGGCGCAAGACTGCCAGAGAAAGGTCAGTTTGACGGTCAGTGGCTGGATGAGCGCGATCCGTTACAAAAAGCCTATGTACAGGCGAACGGACACGTTATCAATCAGGACCCGTACCAGTATTTTACCATCACCGAGAGCGCCGAACAGGAGCTTATCAAAGCGACCAATGAGTTGCATTTGATGTACCTGCACGCCACGGACAAAGTTTTAAAAGACGATAATCTGCTGGCGCTATTCGATATCCCCAAAATTCTTTGGCCGCGCCTGCGTCTCTCCTGGCAGCGCCGTCGTCACCATATGATCACCGGTCGTATGGATTTCTGCATGGATGAACGCGGGCTGAAAGTTTATGAATACAATGCCGATTCCGCATCATGCCATACCGAAGCGGGATTAATTCTCGAAAAATGGGCTGAGCAGGGCTATACCGGTAAAGGGCATAACCCGGCGGAGGGCTTAATTAACGAGCTGGCAGGCGCCTGGAAACACAGTAAAGCGCGTCCTTTCGTCCATATCATGCAGGATGATGATATCGAGGAGGACTATCACGCGCAGTTTATGCAGCAGGCGCTGCATCAGGCCGGTTTCGCGAGCAAAATTCTCCGCGGGCTGGGCGAGTTGCGCTGGGATGACGCCGGGCAGTTGATCGATGGCGACGGACGGCTGGTGAATTGTGTCTGGAAAACCTGGGCGTGGGAAACGGCAATGGAGCAGATACGCGAAGTCAGCGAGACGGAGTATGCCGCAGTGCCTATTCGTACCGGGCACCCGGAAAATGAAGTCCGGCTGATTGATGTATTACTGCGCCCGGAAGTGTTGGTGTTTGAACCGCTGTGGACGGTGATCCCGGGTAACAAAGCGATCCTGCCCATCCTGTGGTCGCTCTTCCCGCATCATCGCTATTTGCTCGACACGGATTTTACCGTTAACGATGAGCTGGTGCAGACCGGCTATGCGGTAAAACCGATTGCCGGACGTTGCGGTAGTAATATTGATTTGGTGAGCCATCAGGAAGAGCTCCTGGATAAAACCAGCGGCAAGTTCGCCACGCAGAAAAATATCTATCAGCAGTTGTGGTGCCTGCCGAAGGTCGCCGGGAAGTATATTCAGGTCTGTACGTTTACCGTGGGCGGTAACTACGGCGGTACGTGCCTGCGCGGCGATGATTCATTAGTCATTAAAAAAGAGAGCGATATTGAACCGTTAATCGTCATCAAAGCGTAACGGGGTCATTCTCGTCGGGATATCGGCGTGGGTGCCGATATCCCGCCTGTTGTGTTTACCAGCGAACGGCTATCAGCCTGCCATTTACTGGTAACATATGAGAAATAATATCACAAATTATTCTTAACTTTTCTGACGCAGGCGGTGACGCTCGCCGCGTTGGCGCATCCGTTTCCTGATTTTCGACTAATCGATACTTTTTGCGGCTGGTTACGCTGCCCCCATTCCTTTGGATTTAGGTCATGCCTGTTTGGCTGGTAAACGGACAGCATAATATATTGATGAGTCCAAATGATATTATTGGTCATATAAAAAGTTTACGTTAGGTTATTTTTCTATTGCAAAAGTTTGCGTTTAAACCCTGTCTGCAATCTTCGTGGCGAGATATAGCTACACCTAAGTAAATGCAGTTAATTATTATTCAGCTATTGTTGTCAGCCTTGTAAATAATATTTCCGTATAAAGCGAAGCGACTTCCATCATGACTATTAATGGTATTGTTGAATAGTTTACCTTGTAATTATTTAAGTTTGGTGGACGTTTTGTCTTATTCTGGTGAGCGTATGGTTATGGCAGATGACAGCCGATTTTTCCTTATGTTAGCATGAGTCGATAATACTTTATCCAGGCATAGATCAGGATGTCCACATATAATAAGGAGAATGGTATATGTTTAAAAAAGTATTAGGCTTGCGCCACTGGAATAATAATGTTGTAAAAATACCGCCGCCAGCAGCAGAATCTGGCGCTAATGCGTCTGACGTGGTGGTGGATACTCCTGAGCCTTATGAGCGGATACTGTGTCAAAAAATTCTGATGGGGATCTCGACGATCGATATCATTCGTAATGCCATCATTAAGTCCTGTGAGCAGCTCAACATTGAAAAAGAACGCATTAATGAACTTAACGAACAGAATGATAAAGCCAGAAGTTCATTAAAATCGCTCGTGGAATTTATCACCGAAATTGGCACGACTTCATCGGATATTGGCTGTCGTATGGGCGACTTAAATACCTCCTTAACGCAAATTAATGCGTGTATTAAAGAGATACAGAAGATCGCTAACCAGACCAATTTGATAGCGATTAACTCCGCGATCGAGGCCGCGCGCGTAGGGGATGCCGGGCGTGGTTTTAGCGTTATTTCGAAAGAAGTGAAAAACCTGTCCGAAGATGTTAAACACAGTTCGAAAAGCGTTAGTACGTTAACCTCTGTAATCAAAGATAATACGGCCAGAGTGAGTGAGGTGCTGGATAACCAACAGCCGGTTATTGATAATATTACGACTAACATAAATCAAATTGTGGAGTCTATTGGCATTGTCATTGATAAATCGCTGAGCATGAAATCGGTCATGCAGTACATCTCTACGGTGCAGTTTTTGAATATTGTTAAAGTTGACCATGTTATCTGGAAAATGGAAGTCTACAAATTACTCTTAAATAAAGACATAAACAGTAAAATAACGATGCACGATCAGTGTCGGCTGGGGAAATGGTACTACGGTTTTGAAGGGCAGCAGTTTAGCAATTACTACAGTTTCCGTAGTCTGGAAGCGCCGCATAAAGAGGTGCATACCGCTGGTCACTCTGCGCTGAACTATTTTGCCGCAGGCGATATGAATGCGATGTCGCAAGAACTCGACAGAATGGAGCGATCCAGTAATGAGGTGGTTAACCAGCTGGAAATGCTGGCTGTCGATTTATTAAAAGAAACCACACTGTGAAGTCATGAGTTATTACCGTATAACCAACAGGAGCCGTCATCAACAGGACTGATGTATCACACTTTCTGCACTGGAGTTATTCCGGACAGAGAAAAAAAGCATGACGCAGAAGATGGCTGTGTTTGTTTACCCGAATCACTTACCTTAGTAAGTGATTCGGGATTAATCAGCAACCTCTTTGCTTTTTATCGGTGGCCAGACTTTGGCTGGAAAAGTGCGTTACTACTAAATTTCTCACTCTCTTACCGCCTTCCTGCCCCTCGAAATACCTGAAACCTGTGCTCACAGATTAATAGCGATTATTTAATCGTGAAATAACGCTGGGCATTATTGAAGCAGATATCCTGAACCATACGGCTTAGCATCGCTTCATCATCAGGAATCTCTCCGTCCTGCGCCCACTGTCCCAGCAGGTTACAGAGAATACGACGGAAATATTCATGTCGCGTATAAGAAAGGAAACTGCGGGAGTCGGTCAGCATCCCGACAAACTGACTTAACAGTCCCATTTGCGACAGTTGCTCCAGTTGGCGCAGCATCCCGTCTTTCTGATCGTTAAACCACCAGCCGGAACCAAACTGCACTTTTCCGGCAATTCCCGGCCCCTGGAAGTTACCGATCATGGTCGCCAGGACTTCGTTATCACGTGGGTTCAGGCAATAGAGGATAGTCTTGGGCAGTTCATTGGTCACATCCATACTGTCGAGCAAACGGGAGAGCGCCCAGCTAATGTTATTATCGCCAATGGAGTCAAAGCCGGTATCCGGCCCCAGCAGGCGGAACATCCGGGTATTATTATTACGGATCGCGCCAATATGTAGCTGCATCACCCAGCCGCGCGCGGCGTACTGACGGCCCAGCCAGACCAGCACCGCCGTGGTAAACTGGGCGATCTCAAGTTCGCTCAGCGTTTCGCCAGCCAGACGTTTGCCCAGAATGGCGTCAAGCTGCGCGTCGTCGGGCACCGGCGCAAATCGCAGCGTTTCAATGCCATGATCCGACGCGCGGCAGCCGCAGGCGGCGAAATGGTCGAGGCGGCGAGTGAGCGCCTGACGTAAATCGTCGAAACGGGTAATGCTGACATCTGCCGCCGCTTCCAGTTTCCTCAGGTAATCGACAAAGCCGTCCAGTTCGATTTTGAAAACTTTGTCGGGGCGCCAGCTTGGCGCGACTTCAATATCAATGCTGTCGTCGGCGGCTATCTGGCGGTGATATTCCAGAGAATCTATCGGGTCGTCGGTGGTTCCGACCATCCGCACATTCATCTGCTGCATAATACCGCGCGCGGAAAAGGCCGGCGTCGCCAGTTTCTCATTACACTGCGTCCAGATACTTTCCGCGGTATCCGGTCCGAACAGCGTACCTGTAATACCAAATGGACGGCGTAGTTCAAGGTGCGTCCAGTGATACAGCGGATTGCCCAGCGTTTTTGGTACGGTATTGGCCCAGGCCATATATTTTTCATAATCGCTGGTCTCTTTGCCGGTGATCAGCGACTCATCCACGCCTGCGCTTCGTAGCGCTCGCCATTTATAGTGGTCGCCTTCCAGCCAGATCTGACCGAGGTTATCGAAACGGCGATCGTCGGCGATTTCCTGCGGACTTAAATGGCAGTGGAAGTCATAAATCGGCATGGGCGCGGCGTATTTATGGTACAGCGTGCGGGCAATGTCGTTTTTAAGTAGAAAATCTTCAGTCATAAACGTAGCCATGATTTATCTCCTTACTTAGCCAGCGCTTCTACCGTGGCTTTCGCGCCATTCTGCAATAGCTGTTGGTAAGCGTCGGTAACGGCTTGCACAAATTCGTGGTTCTTCGGCAGGTCGTTGCCAAAGATAGACTCGATGGCCAGTAGCCCGCGAACGCGTTCTTCCGGCGTCTGATATTGCTGATGAATCGCCTGATACTGCGCGAGCAGCGGATCGACGACATCAATGGTTTTACCTTGCTCATCGACACCGCCGACGTAACGCATCCATCCGGCGACGCCCAGCGTCAGGCGGCGATAGTCATCGCCCTGTTGCAAGTGCAGGCGCACCGGGTCCAACAAACGCTGCGGCAGTTTCTGACTGCCATCCATCGCGATCTGCCAGGTGCGGTGTTTCAACGAGGGGTTAGTGAAACGCGCGATCAACAAATTCGCATACCCTTCCAGATCGGTGCCTTCCGGCATTGATAACGTCGGTGCTTGTTCATCAAGCATCAGCGCCAGCGCCGCGCGACGGTAAGCCGGGTTAGTCATAGTATCGGCGATAGTGTCATACCCGCCGAGATAACCCAGATAGGCGAGGAAAGAGTGACTGCCGTTAAGCATACGCAGCTTCATCATCTCAAACGGTACGACATCTGCAACGAATTGCGCGCCGACGGTATCCCAGTCCGGGCGACCATTCACAAAGTTATCTTCGATGACCCACTGGCGGAAGGGTTCGCAGGCGATAGCGCAAGGATCATAAACCCCTAACTGGTCGGCAACCAGTTGTAGCGTCTCTTCGGTCGCTGCCGGAACAATGCGGTCAACCATGGTGCAGGGGAAGGTCACATTGTCGGCAATCCATGCGGCGAGGGCGGCATCGCGAGCTTTTGCCAGGCCGAGGACGGCAGCCTTCGCGACGTGACCATTCTCGCGCACGTTATCGCACGACAGCACGGTAAAAGCTTTCAGTCCTTGCTCCCGGCGCATGTTTAGCGCTTCGACAATATAGCCAATGGCGGATTTAGGCTGCTGTGGATGGGCAAGATCGTTTTGGATCAGCGGGTTATTGACATCAAGCTCGCCGCTGGCGGGGTCGGTGCAGTAGCCTTTTTCGGTCACGGTTAAGGAGACGATGGCGGTTTCCGGGCGCGCCATTGCCGCCAGAATCCCTGCATGACCGTCGAATTCAGGGTGTAGCGCTTCTTTCATTGAACCGATAATTTTCAGTTCGGTGCTTTCTGCGCCGCGTTCTGCAACGGTGTACAGCAGATTTTGCGCTTTCAGGTTCGCGATCAGCCGCGCGTCGTTACCCGGCATCAGGTTCACTTCACAAATGCCCCAGTCGCTGTCGCTCTTTTCCAGTAGATGATGGGTAAAGAGCGCCTGGTGCGCGCGGTGAAACGCCCCGCAGCCCAGATGCACAATACGGGATACCAGACGTGATTTGTCCCAGTTTGGGCGGGCGACGGAAACCTGGGCGGTGGTGATATTCTGTTCCATTGCAAACTCCTGTCATTCGACGTCTTCGCCCGCGATCTCCGGGGCGAGGCATGTTGCTATTGCATTGAGTAGGGGAAATCGCATGACGCGTCGCGCCATGCGAAAGAAGGTTATTTGCTAAAGAAAGCGCGCTGGATAGCCAGTTCGACGCCGCGGACTTCCGCAAGCCCTTTCAGACGGCCAATGGCGGAATAACCCGGATTCGTTTTCTTCTTCAGATCGTCCAGCATCTGATGACCGTGGTCCGGGCGCATCGGGATCAGATCGTCGCTACCTTCGGCTTTACGACGGTGCTCTTCTTCCACAATCGCTTTAACGACTTCATACATATCCACATCGCCGTGCAAATGGGCGGCCTCGTGGAAGGTCTTCGGATTCTCTTCGCGCAGCGTAGAACGCAGATGCGTAAAGTAGATGCGCGGACCAAATTGCTTGATCATATCAACCAGATCGTTGTCGGCGCGCACGCCGTAAGATCCGGTACACATGGTGAAGCCGTTCGCCATGCTATTAACGGTTTCCACCATCCATTGCATGTCTTCAATGGTAGAGACAATGCGCGGCAGGCCGAGAATAGGGCGCGGCGGATCGTCAGGGTGAACGGCCATACGCACGCCAACCTCGTCGGCAACCGGAATAATGGCTTTCAGGAAATAGGCAAAATGTTCACGCAGTTTTGCTTTATCGATATCTTTATACGTCGCCAGGTGTTGACGGAACTGATCCAGCGTATAGCCTTCTTCCGCGCCAGGTAAACCGGCAATAATGTTGCGGGTCAGACGTGCTTTGTCTTCCTCGCTCATGGTGGCGAAACGCCGCTCTGCCTGAGCAATCTCTTCTGCCGTATAGTCGGCTTCTGCTCCCGGACGCTTCAGGATGTGCAGTTCGAACGCGGCGAATTCAATCTGGTCAAAACGCAACGCTTTGGAACCATCCGGCAATACGTATTCCAGATCCGTACGTGTCCAGTCCAGCACCGGCATAAAGTTATAGCAAACCGTATAGATACCGCATTGCGCCAGGTTACGTAGCGTTTGCTGGTAGTTTTTGATCCATAAATCGTACTGACCGGTGTGGGTTTTGATGTCTTCGTGGATAGGTACGCTCTCTACCACAGACCACTCCAGACCCGCCTCTTCAACGATAGCTTTACGTTTCTGGATCTCGTCTACCGACCAAATTTCTCCATTCGGGATATGGTGTAACGCCGTTACCACGCCGGTTGCGCCAGCCTGGCGTACATCTGACAGCGTTACCGGGTCGTTAGGTCCGTACCAGCGCCAGGTTTGTTTCATATCTCGTTTCCTCTTCTTGCGATAACGTCTTCGTGGTTGACCCATTGCCAGCCAACATCGAAACGTGCTTTGTAAACCCGTTCTGGCTCCTAAATTCAACCAAAATTTTTCTCATGTCAACCTTATTGTCTAAATTGGCTAACCAAATCACAAATGTCATCATTCACGGTCTGCCAATTTTATTTATTTGATCTGTGTCAATTTTTGCTGGGTGAAAAGCATTCACCATTCAACTTGAAATGAGTTGATGTATTTATTTCAAGAATATTAAGTGCGGGAGTTGCCGCCAGATTTTGACCGGTCCGGATGAGAAAATATTGATTGGTCAACCAATTTTTGTGATTTCAGTTTTCCCGCTACAGGTCAGACGGCGCGGAGCTAATGTTTTTTAACGAGGCTTTATCATGAAGATGACAAAATTAAGATGGTGGATTATCGGCCTGGTCTGCGTGGGGACCATCGTAAACTACCTGTCCCGTAGCTCGCTTAGCGTTGCGGCGCCAGCGATGATGAAAGAACTCCATTTTGATGAGCAACAATATTCCTGGGTGGTGAGCGCCTTCCAGCTTTGTTACACCATTGCGCAGCCGATCACCGGCTATTTGATGGATGTCATCGGACTGAAAATCGGCTTCTTTATCTTTGCCTTGTTGTGGTCGCTGATCAACATGGCGCACGCGCTGGCCGGCGGCTGGATAAGCCTGGCATTTCTGCGTGGTCTGATGGGGCTAACCGAAGCGTCAGCGATTCCGGCCGGGATTAAAGCCAGCGCCGAATGGTTCCCGACGAAAGAACGCGGTATTGCGGGGGGACTGTTTAATATCGGTACTTCGATTGGCGCGATGCTGGCGCCGCCGCTGGTGGTCTGGGCGATGCTGACCTTTGCTGATAGCGGCATCGGTACTGAAATGGCGTTTGTGATTACCGGTGGGATCGGCGTGCTGTTCGCCATCACCTGGTTCCTTATTTATAACTCGCCAAATAAACACCCGTGGATCACCCACAAAGAGCTGCGTTATATCGAAGACGGCCAGGAAAGCTATCTCCAGGACGATAACAAAAAACCGGCCGTTAAAGAGATCGTTAAAAAGCGTAATTTCTGGGCGTTGGCGATTACCCGTTTTCTGGCTGACCCGGCATGGGGAACGCTGAGTTTCTGGATGCCGCTGTATCTGATTAACGTGATGCATCTGCCGTTAAAAGAGATCGCCATGTTTGCCTGGCTACCGTTCCTGGCGGCGGACTTTGGCTGCGTTGCAGGCGGTTTCCTGGCGAAGTTCTTCATGGAAAAGATGCACATGACCACGATCAATGCGCGTCGTTGTAGCTTTACCATCGGCGCTGTTTTGATGATTTCGATCGGTTTTGTCAGCATTACGACTAACCCGTATGTCGCTATTGCATTGATGAGTATTGGTGGTTTTGCGCACCAGACGCTGTCTACCGTTGTGATTACCATGAGCGCTGACCTGTTCAAGAAAAATGAGGTCGCGACGGTTGCCGGTCTGGCAGGATCTGCGGCATGGATGGGACAGTTAAGCTTCAACCTGTTTATGGGGGCGTTGGTCGCTATTATCGGTTATGGCCCGTTCTTCATTGCGCTCAGTCTGTTCGATATTATCGGCGCCATCATCCTGTGGGTACTGATTAAAGATCCAGAAAAGCACCACCCGTCAATGACGGAACAGCCGCTGGCGTCTCACCGCTAAAGCTGTCTCGGTTTCACTGGCCTGATAAGCGAAGCGCTACCGGGTTCTAACGGCCACCTTCGGGTGGCCGTCTTCATTACCCTTATCGGTAAAAATACGCGTTGGTTTTATACCAGCGCGTTATCATTTAGTTTGCCTGATTATTTTCAGATGCTGAAAATAATATTGTGGTAAGGGTTATTGTTTTTCGCCTGGATTTTTATCGACTCTCTGTCTCGCTGCGATCATCGATAAAGTCCCCTTTATGTAAATAAAGGTTCAATGCTTCTACTCTTTTCTCCATATATTTTGCGCAGCTTCACAAAAAATAACCTGATGTCGTAATGCCCACTCCCTAATATTCTCCATGCGTTATACGTTAATTTAAGTTTAAATTTCATGCGGGGGATATCACGATGTCACGTAATTTTACTGTTTCAGCCTGTCAGTATATTGTTACTGAAATAAACACTTTTGAAGATTTCATAACAAAGGTAAGGATACTTCTTAATAAAAGTCAGGGGGCTGATGTCGTTATCTTCCCGGAGCTATTTACCATTGAGTTATTTACATTATTGAAAAAATGGCAAGAAAGACCCATTTCACACCTTACTTTAATTGATCAGTTTACGGATGCCTATAAGCAGCTTTTTCAACAGGAAGCGAAAGAAAGAGGACAGTTCATTATTGCTGGCTCTCATCTGGAGCAGACTGGAGCAGATCGCTATGAGAATGTTGCGCATATATGGGGACCCGATGGCGAACATTATGCTCACAGTAAGACGCATATCTTCCCGGCTGAACGGGGTTGGTATACTCAGGAAGGCGATAAAATGGCTGTTTTTCAACTGCCATTTGCTAAGGTGGGTTTTAATATTTGTTATGAAGCAGAAATACCGGAGTGTGCTGCGACGCTGGCGGAACAGGGTGCGGAGTTAATTTTAACGCCTTCCGCTACGTTTACTGAACAGGGATTTTGGCGAGTCAGGCATTGTTGCCACGCACGTTGTATTGAAAATCAAATTTATCTTGTTCACTGTTGCCTGGGCGGAAACCCGGGCGGGCCACTGCCTGGCTGCTGGGCCCGAAGTTCAATTTTAAGCCCCTGTGATGTCGTGTGGAAAAATCCACAAGGTATTATCGCAGAGGCGCACGTCAATCAAGAGGATGTCATTTCAGGAGAAATTAACCTCGATGTTCTATATGAAAATAGACTTGGGGGGGCAGCAACAACGTTCAAGGACAGACGCAGAAAAGCAGGCATATATAATATCTGGCCATCACACATTAAATAACAGAATGTGTCCCTTCTATGTATTAGCTGGAGGTCGTTATGGGATATTTAAAATTACCTCAGGGTAAAAGGATTGCGGTCAATCTTGGTGTTGATGTAGATGCTCAGTCTTTATGGCTGGGCGGATTTAATCAACCGTCGCCATCCTTTATGTCACGAGGAGAGTTTGGTGCTCAAGTTGGTGTACCAAGGCTTCTGAAATTGTTTAAAGAAAATAATATCAAAACCACCTTTTTTATTCCCGGACACACTGTAGACACCTTCCCGGAAATCAGTAAAGCGATTTTTGATGCCGGGCATGAAATCGCTCACCATGGCTACTATCATGAAAATCCGACTCTGGTGAATCGTGATACAGAACGCCGACTTATGGATCTGGCGTTCGCCTGTTATAAAAGACATTTCGGCATACGTCCTGTGGGATACCGTTCTCCCTATTGGGATTATAGCGAGAATACGCTGGATCTTCTGGAGGAAGCCGGTTTTCTCTATGACAGTAGCCTGATGGCGAGAGATCTTGTGCCTTACCATCCTCAACGTTGGCAGGTGAATTGGGAGACGGGAAATATCGCAGGCCCGGCCAGCGCGATTCTGGAAATTCCTGTTAGCTGGTATCTGGATGATTTTCCCGCACTGGCGTATACCGGCAACCAGGAGGGGATGAGCGATACTGACGGTGTTCTGCGACGCTGGAAGGATATTTTTACCTATGCTTATAACCATCAGGAAAACGGCTTATATGCGATGGCTCTTCATCCGCAGATAATCGGTCATGGGCATCATATGATGATGTTGTCACGTTTGATTGAACATATTAAAGGGCATGATGGCGTATGGTTTGCAACCTGTGAAGAGATAGCCAGTGTCTGGGTGGATGACGAAGAGGATCGACAAAAAATGCTCCGTCCTGATGTTCGTGGCGTAGCGCCGGTTCCGGATGATTATGGCTGGCCAGGCAAATGATATCACCTCATGACAATGTTAATATCAGTCGGGTAACGGATTACCCGGGCAGAAGTTACCTGTTTGCCCGCTCGTTAATGCATATTGTCCATCAGAAAGGGAGACTATCCCGGGACGTATAAAATCTTTTTTATTTCGGTCAAAACGTTAATCAACGAGAATAGTTTGTTTTTTGATTTAAATCATTTTTTAGTGTTCACAGGAAAATAATCAAATAACATTTGTAATGTGAGTATTAAGAAAAATAAAATTTCCATAGTGATTAATTTTTATGTAACGCTTTGATTTTTAATGTTTTATGTGTGTTAATTGATGTAAATCAATTTGGGTTTTTTTATTAAATAAGTAAAAATTAAGTTGATATTTGCTTTTTGATGTGTTTTTTATATATAGCTGATTATTATTCTGAAATGTCAATTTTTGAATAACGACGCTGTGATACCGGCACCAGGGATACTTTGCGATAAAAGGGATTGAATATGGCAGAGAGCGTTCAGTATAACCTCAATTGTATTTGGCCACAGCGGGCCAAAAACCTCTATTGCATTGCAACCAGCGGAATAACGTTTATCAGACGTGGGTAAACGTTGGCAAAATCCCTGCAAACCTGGCGCTTTTCACGCTGTGTTTTTTGGTAGTTGCGCTTTTAATAAGAGTCACAAGCGTTGGCCGCCGGTATTCGTCTGGCTGCTGAACTGCCACCTGATCAACAAGGAGATAAATCATGGGGTGATGCTGCCAACTTACTGATTTAGTGTATGATGGTGTTTTTGAGGTGCTCCAGTGGCTTCTGTTTCTATCAGCTGTCCCTCCTGTTCAGCTACTGACGGGGTGGTGCGTAACGGCAAAAGCACCGCCGGACATCAGCGCTATCTCTGCTCTCACTGCCGTAAAACATGGCAACTGCAGTTCACTTACACCGCTTCTCAACCCGGTACGCACCAGAAAATCATTGATATGGCCATGAATGGCGTTGGATGCCGGGCAACCGCCCGCATTATGGGCGTTGGCCTCAACACGATTTTCCGCCATTTAAAAAACTCAGGCCGCAGTCGGTAACCTCGCGCATACAGCCGGGCAGTGACGTCATCGTCTGCGCGGAAATGGACGAACAGTGGGGATACGTCGGGGCTAAATCGCGCCAGCGCTGGCTGTTTTACGCGTATGACAGGCTCCGGAAGACGGTTGTTGCGCACGTATTCGGTGAACGCACTATGGCGACGCTGGGGCGTCTTATGAGCCTGCTGTCACCCTTTGACGTGGTGATATGGATGACGGATGGCTGGCCGCTGTATGAATCCCGCCTGAAGGGAAAGCTGCACGTAATCAGCAAGCGATATACGCAGCGAATTGAGCGGCATAACCTGAATCTGAGGCAGCACCTGGCACGGCTGGGACGGAAGTCGCTGTCGTTCTCAAAATCGGTGGAGCTGCATGACAAAGTCATCGGGCATTATCTGAACATAAAACACTATCAATAAGTTGGAGTCATTACCGCCACGCGCTTACCGGGCCCCCTGGTTTCCCTTACCTCAGATTATTTCGAGCGTGGGTATTATTATCGCCATTATTAATATCGCGCCTCCAGGAATGAACAGTCGGGATGTACTTATACCATTCGGTATTATGCTTGGATTGACTGCCGCCTATGCCTTATTCTGGACATTATGTGTGCAACGGGTTAATCCTTTCCTCCCACTTCCGGTAGAAGAGGTCGTGGAGCGGGCGATGGGCAATTATGAAAAGCGAAACAATGAAGAGATGACGCCAGATGTCCTCCGCCCCCTGGTTTAAGAACGCATTAATGAATATGGTGTTACGTGATTTGAGCGGCTGGCGTTGTGAAAAATTGACCGAACATAGCGCCGTGCTGCATCTGAATGCATTTACCCAGGTTATCTGCCATGTTCAGCAAAAACGGTTATTCATGGCCAGTATTCACAGTTGTGAATTCAGGGTGAAAGGCACAATCAATTATCCTTTGCAGGGCAAAATTCGCGTTCATCAGCCCGGATGGCTGAAACGTTATCCCGTCATTTTTACTGGCAGCAAAAGTACCGCCGGGCTGATTAACTATCTTAATTGTTTCCCCAATTTACAACAGGCACTGAGTGAACTGGATTATCGTCGGTTTACGCTGGTTTTACATCATAAGGAATGGTATTGCAGCATTGAGCTATGGGCTGCTAGCGAAGTGGTTTGTAAAATGCCGCCGCTGCGCCGTTATCTGCGGCTTGAGCGGCACCAGCGTGTTCTTCTGCTTAGTGTGATAAATATGATCAATCAGGCCATGAATCAATGGCTGCAACAGGATACCGACGCCAGATAATATGAAATTTTATTGCGGCATCAGCTCAGAGGGTGGTATTAATTCAGGCATATATGACATATGGGGAAAAGACCCGCAATTGACGCGGGTTAAAAAGCACGCTTTCACATATGCTGTGAATGTTGTACCGAGGACATTCTGGTTCGGGAAACCAGTTCCGTGCGATTTATCACTTCTGTTTTAGCAAAAATATTACGTAAATGCGTTTTCACTGTTGAGAGAGAAATATTCAACTGACGGGCAATCAATTTGTTGCTGGCCCCTTCGCAGACCATTCCCACAATTTCACGCTCTTTGGCGGTCAATATTGACGCCAGATCGTTGTCTTCCTGAAGAGAATCATGAATTGCCAGTCCCAGTAATGGTTGTACTGCCTGGGCTCGCAAACGCTCTTCGCTGGAAAAAGGTATATCGCGCATTAATGAAATGCCCGCGATAATACGATGGCCCCGACGAATAAAGATCTCAATCATGTCGCACACATGATTAGGTAGCATAAATTCATGATAATAATGGCGATGACGGGCACAGATACCGGGCGTCATCGTCGCTACTGTAATAACCTGTTGGCCGAATCGGGAAGGCGATAGCGGGTCTAATGGTTGAAAATGCTCCAGATATTGTTGGTGTGTGCTATTAGAAATATTATGTAAAACATAGGCTTCCGGCTTTAAATAAGCATTAACACGATAAAAAACCGCCGACGACAGAGGAATGAGTTGCGCAATGCTCTGTAAGCAATGGAGAGTGATCCCGTCATTATGGCCAGTAGTTGATAAGGCTGACATGTTATCTCCTTCCATCCGGATGAGCGCGCCGGGACGCAGTAAAATAGTGGTATGTTGAAACATACAATTTACATTCGGTTAACACAATCATTCACATGTTAATAATGTGACGTATGTTGCGGTATTTTTTATAACATATTGAAAATAAATGATTTTAATTTAAATCCTGTCTGGTTATTCTAAAAAATAATTTAAAATTATTAATATAATTTTTTCTGTCGCGGTTGACTCATCTCCTGAAAATGCCGTGAGTTCTCGTCCTTCAGGACGATATTCTTTTGAGACGCCTGTTCTATGATTTTCTGTAATAGCGCAGGTTAACAGAGACTTAATTTCTGGTTCAGACAGGATTTACTAAATAACGTTTCAATAGCGTCATGCGCTATGCAGAAAACTGGCGTTTTTACCCACAAAAAGCGGTGGCTGCCAGTATATTTTAATGAACAGTAGTGAACATGAAGAGCGGAGTAACCTGTTGATTTTATAAATAAAAACGGACGACATAGGGCGTCCGCATCTGAATGGTTGGTGCCCGGACTCGGAGAAGTCCTTTGGGCTAATGGACTGTTAAAGCTATTTTTGACCGTTTATCAAGACCACCACAAAACTAACCCTTACAGAATTATCTACGTGATTTGCCTGGTGTGGGTTCGATTCCTGCTACTGTCTGATAATTGTTAAACCAGTTCTTCTATATAGGGTATCAGCAGAGCAGACTTTCGAAATTTGACACCCAGTGAGAATCGGTGTGAGGCACTCACGGTTTTTTCCTGCCGTCTATTCATCATTGAAAAATGATAGTATTTTTATGAGAATAAGAGCCAAAAATATAGAGGCGCCTATATAAATCCCTCGTTCTGTCCAGGTATCCAGACGAAATAACCAATAGACACATAAAAAAACAAGTAGCCCACCAATAATTGACGCGAGAGCGCCAATGATTTTTTTTGAGCATATATTTAAAAGTACCTTCATTATATTCCATGGTTTTTCTTTTTGTGTCGCCACTTAAAAAGTCTGATAATACGTTTCACCATTTGATAGAATACATATATAAATAGTAAAGGGCGTAAAAATACAGAAAAACGCGCAATTATATTTCTAATGGGTTTTTCTGCTACCTGATAGCAAACCGGCTCTCTTAGGATAGTATCATTTTGGGGTGGCCGTTTTCTGTGACCAATGTTGAAAATGTAATCTCATTAGTGTTTAAACTATTGTGTATATTTTTTACTTCCCCAGATATAGGCAAGCACTGGAAACCATAATTATCATATGGTGGTTCACCATTAATAGCATCAATTCTATCATATACCATTAATCTTTTCCCGCATTAAGTGCGGGGGGATGGTAATCTGTGAACTCATCAAAAGTTCGATTTATTCAACAAAGCCGAAGATAACCCGTCTTTATCGATCATTACGTAGTAATGGAAACGGTGTGGAGGGACGCGACCTCTTTTTCATATCTAAGGGACGCCGCAGTGGCGCCCCTTAATTATTTACATAATCCCTTTTCTGACCAGAGGAGTATTAACCCACTCATGAGCTTCTTTACTTATCTCAACATCCGTAGCGCATTGTGCCAGTAGTCCGGAAAATGAATTACAGGGCTATTTCTGAGATTCGGTTTCTTCGATTTGTTGTAAACCAATGCCGAGGTGGCCTGCGAAAAATATGTATATGAATTTTCTCATCAATAATTAACGCATATTAAAACGATCATAATGAAAGGCTTTCTCTGATATCCCGTACTTTTGTAGTCCGGATAATAGACTTTTCGCAAAGCCTGCGGGTCCGCAAAACCAGACGTGAACGTTTTGGCTATTATCGCTTTCCATCATAATATGTTTGGCTTCCAGTTTCATCCCGGCATCGATACGGTGTAAAGTCACACCTGCCGCTGTACATAACAAATCGAGATTTACAGGGTACTGCAAATCATCATGCTGACCAACGCAATACCATAAATCAATAGGGCAGAGTGGGTGGCCTGAGTATTTTAAATATTCCAGCTGAGATATAAAAGGAGTGATACCGATCCCTCCCGCAACCCAGACCTGACGCTCAGATTGAATATTAAAGTCTAAATAACCCCAGGGGCCCTCAACAATCACGTCCTGTCCAATTTTTAATTCTTTCTTTAGTGAATGTGTATGATCCCCTAATGCTTTAATGGCAAAACGCAAGTGTTTTTTATCCTGGTAATAAGAGGCTATAGTGAATGGGTGTGCCTCTGCATCATGTTGAAATGTTAAAAATGAAAACTGCCCTGGTGTATGCAATAGAGGGGTGTCAGTATGTAGAGTTATTTCTATAATATCATTTGGGTAATAGTCGATGTTTGTGATGATCGCAACGCGTTTGTTTTTATAAGCAATCATATTAAATAGCGAAAGGCCGGCAGCATAAATACCAGGGATACTCACTATTACCAGCAGAATGCCCGCAGGTGAATTCCACCAATATGTTTTAAATAGAACGGTAAAAATATGGAAAGCAGTAGCCAGGTAAAAAACAGGAAACAGACGATGTATAAAATGGAAAATGTTATAAGGGATTTTTTTTACAAGAGAAACCAGCACCAACCCTATCATCAGGTATGCAGACCATTCAGCAGCTAACAATCCTGCATAGATCAGTTGAGATTGCCATGAGCTTATCTGAACACTTCCCAGTGATCCTGGATGAGCAAGCCAGCCATTTTGCACCAGCCAGTGAGGTATTTTTTCGTCCAGCCAGTGCGCCAGCGTAAAGACTGTTGCGATAATACCAGCTTGTTTGTGTAAACCCCACGATTTATCCAGACCTTTCAGAATTCGATTCAACCAAGGTGAACGCAAAATCAGACACATAGCTAATGTCATAAAACACCATGCGACACACCCACTAAAAAAGAGAAAGTTTTGCTGAAACAGCCAAAAGATTTTAGATGTTTCAGAGTGGAATATTTCACCTGATAAGACAAAAATAAGACTTGCTGTGAGTAATGTTAAGCTACTCACAAAATACGTTATTTTCATAATGGCCTGTTTTTAAAGCAGGCACGGGCAATTACCCGTATCCTGGCTAATAATTACGATTGATTGTAATTGTGATTATTTATAAAGAATAGCGGTGGCGTGTGATTGATTATCGATATGAAATGAAGTGATTCGATAATAATGAGCACCTGACGCTTCAGTTTTATTCTGAAGGAGTTGTATGATACTTTCAGGATTTGTATTTATGGATGATACACTAACATGAGCAATTTCTTTCATGTCTGCTTCTGGATGACTAATTTCTGTTGCTGCTATGGATGTCTGCCCAAATAAAGAGAGTAAGAAAAAAGAGGTGGCAATTTTTTTACTGATATTCATAAGGATTCCTTTCATATTAATAAACTTATCGATTAAAAGCATGAGCCAGCATACAGGGAATTTGCGCCAGCGAGTTTTTTTCTGCCAGGGATCTGCCTGGTACGGTTTTATCCACTCCTTCGGTGGGCAATATATGGACGTTAGTGATCCCCATCAAATTTAACGTTGACCGCAGATAGCTTTCCTGATGATCCAATTCCCGATGCCTGGTATCTGAATAAATTCCACCACGCGTGGAGACAATAAATGCTGGCCTGTCGGTCAGTAACCCCGTTGCACCCGCAGAGGTAAAACGAAATGTCAGACCTGCCTGGCAAACCTGATCTATCCAGGTTTTCAGACCCGAAGAGACAGAGTGGTTAATCATCGGTGCACCTATTACTAATATATCGCAGAGGCTCAACTCCGCGATCGCGTTTCTGATACCCTCCACTTCACTTTGCGTTTGTGCGTCTGTAGACATTAACTTTCCCCCAAGCACCAGAAATGTCTCTTCGCGTAAGTGGGGTGGCGGTGTCCGTCCGAAATCGCGTTATGTCACGCTGGCATTCGGAAAGCGCTGGCAGATAGCTTTTGTCAGCGCCAGGCTCAGCTTTCGTGAGCTGGAGTTGCAGAGCATAGGGCTGCTGTCAATGTGGAGGATTTTCATGGTGTTCGTCTCATTTAAAACGTGTGGCTAGTTTAACCGTTCTTAAAATGGTGTTTAAATAGACGAAATTGAACTTCATTGTTGCGATAAAAGAACAATCATGATTGACTGGAATGATTACTGGTATTTTGCCTTGATTGCAGAAGAAGGAAGCTACAGCCGGGCGGCAATACGTGCGCAAGTGTCCAAATCGGTGTTAAGTCGGCGGATGTCGGCATTAGAGGAACAGCTTGGTGTACATCTGATTCAGCGGACAACCCGACGCCTTGCGCTGACCAAAGTCGGCGAGCAATTTGCGCAGGAGTGTCAGAAGCTGGTAAATCAAAGTGAGCGAGCCCGCGCTGTTGTTCAGGCAGTACAGGAGTATCCACAGGGGACATTACGGATCAGTGCGCCGGTATTCATGGCAGAAACGTGGCTGGGAGCACTCATCAACGAATTTATTGCCCGTTGGCCACTGGCAAATGTGCAGCTCCTTGCTGTCAATCGCCCGGTGGATATGATTGCAGAAGGCATTGATATTGCGCTATCAGTAAGTTCAGGGGCATTGCCTGACTCTTCATTGCACTATAAAAAAATCAATACGCTATACGATATTTTGGTTGCCAGCCCTCAGTGGGTCGAGCAACATCCTGATTTAAAAACCATTGGAGATCTTCACAGGGCTCCGGCAATGGTGAGACTGGCCGACGGTCGTATGCAATCGTGGCATTTAATCAATGGGAGTCAGGAAATCACCCTGTCACTTTCCCCCCGTTTGTATTCCAATAATCTGCGGGTTCTGTTACAGGCAGTCGCTGGCGGCAATGGTGTGGCTTTGTTACCGTTTCCGGCCTGCAAGGAAGAATTGCAAAACGGGGGACTGGTACAACTTTTCCCCGAGTGGTCTGGCCAGCCAAGACAGATTTATGCACTATTCCCAGCGAACAAAGGAATGCCCGCAGTTGCACGCTATTTTATGGACGAGTTAACCATGCGGCAGGAGAAACTAAATTCAGGACATCAAAAATGTTAATTCATAGCGGCAGGAAACTGTCGCCGTGTTGTTGTAACAAATGACCAGACATGACTGTGGCAGATAATCCCGGCTTAGACATTCTGCAATCAGTTCATAAGTCTTAAATATACGCTATGTTGCCGGGCATAAATATAGGGCGCAACGTCCCCCCTCGCGGCTCACGTCCAGATAATCTGACCACCACTGCATCATCTCCATACGCGCCTCCATGTACTAACCTGCGGATAGGGGCCGAAAGTCAGACGATTTTCTTTACCGCCGAAGCGATAGCGGAAATACCATAGCTTAGAGCCGTCAGGTACAGAATTTGTGAATCGGTGATTTTTGTAGGGTTTTTCGAGGGGCGCGGCGCAGATCTTGCTATCAGTTAACATGAGGGTCTCTCCGTTCATCGAACTGAATGAACCCTTAATCTGACCCACAATTTTCCGGATACGTAGGGATAAATCAAAACGCACCTGAAAAGATTTTCACGCTAACTCATTGAATTAAAAACACATGGGGATTTTTAAGGAAGCATAAAAAAGGGAAGGTGGTGCCCGGACTCGGAATCGAACCAAGGACACGGGGATTTTCAATCCCCTGCTCTACCGACTGAGCTATCCGGGCAACGAGGCGCATTAAACCGTAATCGCCTCGCTTCGTCAACGAAATTTCTTCAAATCAACGTAGACTGCACAATCTATCACCACTTTGTTGTTATTGCACGCAGAATCAGGCAAAAAACATCGCCCATGCGGCGGAAATCGGCATCGCCAGCAACAGCGCCGGGAGCATATTCACTACCGGAAACATTTTGATTCCACATACACGCAAGCCGGTCGCCACCAGCAGCAGTCCGCCCACAGCGCTAAAGTCGCCCATCATTGCCGGCGTGGTCAGCGGAAGAATGAGAGTGGCGCAGGCGGCAAGCGTTAACTGGATAATCAACATCGGCGCGCAAATCGCCGAAACGGCGATGCCAAGCGAACAGGCGAAAATAATGGCAGTGAAAAAATCCAGAAAAGATTTAGCGATCAAAATGTTTGGATCGCCGGTCATCCCTTCATGCATCGCGCCGAAAATACCGGTGCCGCTGGCGCAAAAAAGTACAATGATAGCGACGTAACTTTGAATAAATGAGTCGTGTGTCGGCTTCTTACCCGATGCCATAAATAATTGTTGGATTTTCGCGACTGCGCCATTAATGCCTTTTTCCAGCAAACAAAACTCGCCGATAAGCGCGCCGACCAGCGTCGCCAGCACCATCACCGGAAGATTAGCGCACTTCATCACCAGCAGAATACCAATTCCCAGAGAGCACAGACCAAAAATAGACGTCATTGAGACGCGAATCCGTTCTGGCAGACGCTGACTTAACAGCGCGCCAATAACGCCGCCGAATAAAATTGCGCCAGCGTTAATAAAAGGTCCAATTACCACAATGACTCCTGTTATTTGTCTTTCAAATTGCCTTATTATCACGCGATTAAGCTGTTAATAGCTTGATTATCTGTGACGTATAGAGCGCTGATTTTACCTTGCGCCGTCTGGTGAAAGGTGCCATGATTGCGCAAAATTTCTCCTGCCAGCATGGGGCTCGCCGGGATGAACATAGCGCCTTTATATTGTTTTCACTGTCGCCTGACTGCGCGAGGTTTGCCCCTTTCTTTCCTTTTTTTTGTCGTCCCCGCTATGCGGTGAGGGCAGCGCACGCTCACTGCAGGACAACAGTAAAATCAGAAACAGTCTGTTTTTACTGATGTCTGGCGGTCGGAGCTGGTATCCAGTTTGACCCGGCATCTCGTTGGGCAAGGCATCGGGCTTTGTCCGGGGTTACTCTACTCCCGAAACGGGTATTTGCGCTTATGAAATCAATGAATATTGCCGCCAGCGGTGAACTCATCCCCCGTCTCTCCACCCACCGAAACGTAGTGGCGCTGGACAGTACCGACTTTACCGATGTGGCCGCAGTCGTCATTACCACTGCCGACAGCCGTAGCGGTATTCTGGCGTTGCTTAAACGCACCGGTTTTCACCTGCCGGTGTTTATGCTTGCGGATGAACCCGTCAGCGCGCCTGTCGGCGTTACGGCGGTAATAGGCGGGAACGCGCAGGAATGGCTGGAGTTGGAAAACGCCGCCAGTCGCTACGAAGCGGAACTTCTGCCGCCCTTTTATGACACCCTGACCCAGTATGTCGACATGGGGAATAGTACCTTTGCTTGCCCGGGGCACCAGCATGGCGAGTTTTTTAGAAAACATCCCGCAGGCCGCCATTTTTATGACTTTTTTGGTGAAAATCTGTTTCGTGCGGATATGTGTAACGCCGATGTGAAACTTGGCGATCTGCTAATACATGAAGGTTCTGCCAAACACGCGCAGAAATTTGCGGCAAAAGTGTTTAATGCGGATAAAACCTACTTTGTGCTGAATGGAACTTCGGCGGCGAATAAAGTGGTCACCAACGCCTTGCTGACGCGCGGCGATCTGGTGCTGTTTGATCGTAATAATCACAAATCCAACCACCACGGCGCCCTGATTCAGGCCGGGGCGACGCCGGTCTATCTTGAAGCGGCGCGCAACCCGTTTGGTTTTATCGGTGGTATTGATGCGCACTGTTTTGATGAAACGTACCTGCGCGACCAGATTCGTGACGTGATGCCGGAAAGCGCCGATGCGTCGCGTCCGTTCCGCCTGGCGATCATTCAGCTTGGTACCTATGACGGCACTATTTACAACGCCCGTCAGGTGGTGGATAAAATCGGGCATCTCTGCGATTACATTCTGTTTGACTCCGCGTGGGTAGGCTATGAGCAGTTTATTAATATGATGGCGGATACCTCGCCGTTGCGGCTGGAGCTTAATGAAAACGACCCAGGGATCTTTGTGACCCAATCGGTACATAAGCAACAGGCGGGGTTCTCACAAACCTCGCAGATCCACAAAAAAGATAACCATATTCGCGGCCAGGCGCGTTTTTGTCCGCACAAACGCCTGAACAACGCCTTCATGTTGCACGCCTCGACCAGTCCGTTCTACCCGCTGTTTGCGGCGCTGGATATCAATGCCAAAATCCACGAAGGGGAGAGCGGTCGCCGCCTGTGGGCGGAGTGCGTTGCGCTGGGCATTGACGCGCGTAAAGCCATTCTCGCCCGTTGCAAACTGCTTCAGCCCTTTATCCCACTGGTGGTTGACGGCAAGCCGTGGCAGGCATATCCGACGGAGACCATTGCCAGCAATCGTCGTTTCTTCAGTTTTGAACCCGCGGCGAAATGGCATGGCTTTGAGGGTTATGCGGATGACCAGTATTTTGTCGACCCCTGTAAACTGTTACTGACCACGCCAGGTATTGATGCCGATAGTGGGCGGTACACCGAATTCGGCATCCCGGCGACCATTCTCGCCCACTATCTGCGTGAGAACGGTATTGTGCCTGAGAAATGCGATCTCAACTCGATTCTGTTCTTGCTGACACCCGCCGAGAGCGAAGAGAAACTGGCGCGGCTGGTCGCGATGCTGGCGCAATTTGAACGGCACATTGAAGACGATACGCCGCTTGCGGATGTATTGCCGACGGTTTTTGAGAAATACCCGGTGCGCTACCGCGATTACACCCTGCGTGAGCTATGTCAGGAGATGCACAATCTGTACGTTAGCTTTGACGTTAAGGATCTGCAAAAAGCGATGTTCCGCAAAGAAAGCCTGCCGCATGTGGCGATGAACCCACAGGATGCCAACAGCGCCTTTATTCGCGGCGATGTAGAGCTGGTGCGTATCAGCGAGGCGGGCGGGCGTATTGCTGCCGAGGGGGCATTGCCATACCCGCCGGGCGTACTGTGCGTGGTGCCGGGGGAGATTTGGGGCGGCGCGGCGCAGCGTTATTTTTTGGCGCTGGAAGAGGGCATCAATCTGTTGCCCGGTTTTTCGCCGGAATTGCAGGGGGTATATAGCGAGACCGATGCCGATGGAATTAAACGCTTGTATGGATATGTTTTAAAGTAACGTTGCCTGCAGGCCGGATAAGGCATTTACGCCTTATCCGGCCTGCGAAACAGGGCAAGGATTAATGTGCAACGGGTTGCGAACTTGCCGGAACGCGAACGTGTTTGTATTTGAACAAGGCTACGAACGCAAAGGCCAGCACCAGCGAGTAGCCTGCGAAGATGAGCCACACGGTCTGCCAGTCGGTAATGCCGTTTTGAGTGTAATACTCCACCACTTTACCGCTCACAATGCCGCCCAGGATACAGCCGAAGCCGTTGGTCATCATCAGGAACATCCCCTGCGCGCTGGCGCGGATTTCCGGGCGTACTTCTTTTTCGACAAACACCGAGCCAGAAATGTTGAAGAAGTCGAAGGCGCAGCCGTACACAATCATCGACAATACCAGCAGAACGGTACCGAACGGCGTTGGGTCGCCATAAGCGAACAGGCCGAAACGCAGCATCCACGCCACAATACTGATAAGCATAACGTTCTTAATACCATAACGGCTCAGGAAGAACGGAATGGTCAGGATGAATAACGTTTCAGAAATCTGCGAAATCGACATCATCACCGAGGCGTGCTGCACGATAAAGCTACTGGCGAATAGCGGATCTTTATCAAAGCTATGCAGGAAGGTGTTGCCAAACATGTTAGTGATCTGCAGTTCCGCGCCCAGCATCATGGAGAAGATGAAGAAAATCGCCATCCGCTTATTTTTAAACAGCGCAAAAGCGTCAAGGCCCAGCATTGATGTCCAGCTCTGGTTTTTCTGTTGGTTCGCCACCGGAATGTGCGGCAGGGTAAAGGTAAACAGTACCAGCAGAACGGAAAGCGTCGCGCCGATATAAAGCTGCATATGGCTCAGCTCGAAACCGGAGAAACTCACGCCCCACATCGCCAGAATAAAGCCGATGGTGCCCCAGATACGGATAGGCGGAAAGTCAGTCACAATATCCATGCCGGCAGACTGCAGGCGGTAATACGATATGGTATTGATCAAGCCCAACGTCGGCATATAGGCCAACGAGTTAAGCAGGATCACAAAGAACATCGCCCCAGGCGTAGTGACTTCCGCGGCCATGAATAGCGTGATGGCGCCGACGACATGACACAGGGCATAGACCCATTTCGCGCTCAGCCATTTGTCAGCCACAATGCCTAACAAGGTCGGCATAAAGACGGCGGCAATCCCCAGTGAACTATAAACTGCGCCAATAGATGCGCCGTCAAATTTTAAGGTGACGAACATATACGAGCCCAGGGTAGTGAGCCAGCTTCCCCACAGACAGAACTGCAGAAAAGAGAGTATTTTAAGCTGCAGCTTAAGATTCATGTTAATTTCCTCACACCTGAGAGCGGATGAATGTTTTAAAAGGCACATTTGCCGTTGTGATTTGGTGTGATTCTATCAATGAGAGGCGGGTTTTTTTTGTTACCTGTGACAAATATTTGCAAACAATTTCTGATTGCAAAGCAAAAGGGTGACGGAGTTAACACTTTTGCCTTTCCCGCCTCTGTCATTTGCCAGCCAGAGGCGGGATGCGATGGTTTATCGGCGGCGATACGATCGCTGGGCGGAATTCACCTTATACAGATAGCGGCGCGACTCCGCAGATGGATGTCGGGTGGTTAATATCTGGTACACATCCCCCGGCGACATGCGGTTAATCATATTCGCGGCCTGAATCTTATCGTTCGAGAATACGCGTAATACGCTGCCTGCGCCGCCATTATAGGCAGTAATGACCGCATAGCGCCGCGACGTCGGATTCTCAATACCGCTTAGATAGACATTATTCAACATCGCCAGATACGCTGTGCCGGTATCGATATTGCTGGCGGGGTCGAACAGGAAGTTACGGCTTGGCGTGCCGGACTTACCCTGAGAACGGAAAACATCTTTCCCGGCGCTGTGTTGCACCACCTGCATCAGGCCCAGCGCATCCGCATGGCTGACCGCATACGGGTTAAACGAGGACTCCGTTTGCATAATCGCCAAAATCAGCGACTCGTCAACGCCGTATTTACGGGAGGCCTGGCGTACCATGCCAATGTATTTATGCGCGCGTTTATCAAGGTGGTTCGGCACCAGATTAATGGTGACGCTGTAAATAATACGCAGGCCGTTACTGCGGCTTTTGAGCCGCGTTTTCAGCAAGTAATCCGCGAATGTCGTGGCACGGCCTTCCCAGCGAATAGGCTGGCCGGTATTGTCGAGGACCTGACCATACAGGAAGGGTTCTTTAGAAATTTTTATGTCATCGACATCGGAGTAAAGATCGACGGAGGTTGGGTCGTCACCCATGAGCAACGTTTTAATAATGGCCCGGCGCAGATGTGCGGTAGGTTCCGTCCCGGCGATGGTTTCAACGGTAATGGTCCCATCATCAAAGTTGATGTGGCTACGGGTCTGGAACTGATCGGTATATTTGACGTAGTCTTTCGGCCCGGCGATCAGGACTTCCTTATATCCCCACAGATTTTCAATATTGTTGGCAAATTGCCCCATCAAAATATCAAAGCCGTTGGTATCCTTGACCCAGGCTTCATTATACGTCTCGCCTTTTTTGGTCGAACTGGAGCAGGAGATGAGCAACGGCGCAATAACAGCAAGCGCGAGTAATTTTTTCATCATTCCGGGAGTGCATGTTGTGTTGTCGTTATGCCATGTTGCCGGGCAGCGGTGCTAAGAGCTTATCCGGCATAACTCACAGGCCGAATAAGCGCAGCCTCATTTAGCAACGGGCCTATTTTTTATCTTCCGGCGTATAACCTTCGATATGAACGTCTTTGCCTTCGAACAGGAAGCTCACCATCTCCTGTTCCAGCAGCTTACGGTGCTCGGCGTTCATCATGTTGAGCTTTTTCTCGTTAATCAACATGGTCTGCTTATGCTGCCACTGCGCCCACGCGTCCTTAGAGATCTCGTTATAGATACGTTTTCCCAGTTCGCCAGGGTAGAGCTGAAAATCTTGCCCTTCAGCGTCGCGTTGCAGGTAAGTACAAAAAATCGTTCTGCTCATAAGTCATCCTCTTCATCGACCGGGGCGTTAAACTGGCGCTCCGGTACGTAACTGCTGTAACAAGCGCTCCACGGGGGCCGCCAGTCCGACTGACGGCGGTTGCGCTAAGTTATACCAGAGCGCGCTGCCTTCATCCATGCAGGCGTCCAGTGACGACACGGGAAGCCACATAGGCACAATATCCAGGTGGAAATGGCTAAATGTGTGGCGAAACGCGTTAAGCTGGGTCAAATTATCAGCG
Organism: Salmonella sp. SJTUF14076; assembly: GCF_015534835.1. Taxonomy (NCBI): domain Bacteria; kingdom Pseudomonadati; phylum Pseudomonadota; class Gammaproteobacteria; order Enterobacterales; family Enterobacteriaceae; genus Salmonella; species Salmonella sp. SJTUF14076. Next base: position 812,983 of record NZ_CP064674.1, read on the forward strand.
TTAACATGCCGTTGCGCCAGCCATTCACGTAATTCATCTTCGCTGGCGAACTGCGGGAAGCAGTAGAGTCCGCCCCATAAACCGCTGGGAGGGCGCTGCGCCAGGAAAATCTCCTGATTATGCTGTAACAATAAAAAGTAACCCGTCCGCTCCGGCAACGTCTGTTTCGGTTTCTTGCCCGGATAGCGTGACCAGCTTTCATGCGCAGCGGCGATACAACCGTTTTGCAGCGGACACAGGGTGCACTTTGGCTTTGAGCGCGTACAAACCATCGCGCCCAGATCCATCATCGCCTGATTAAAACGCTCCACGCCGCGTGCGGGCGTCACTTGCTCGCTCAACGTCCACAGCGTATTCTCCACCTCTTTTTTTCCAGGCCAGCCGCTAACAGCATAACAGCGAGCCAGCACACGTTTAACGTTTCCATCAAGAATCGGATAATGTTTACCTAACGCGAGGGAGAGAATTGCGCCAGCGGTTGAACGCCCGACGCCGGGTAGCGCGGCGATTTCGGCAAAAGTTTGCGGGAATTCTCCACCGTGAAGCGTCGCCACCTGTTGCGCCGCTTTATGCAAATTACGCGCGCGGGCGTAATAGCCGAGCCCGGTCCATAAATGGAGCACTTCATCAAGCGGCGCATTCGCTAAATCCGTCACCGTCGGAAAGCGCGCCATAAATCGCTCAAAGTAAGGAATCACCGTCGTCACCTGCGTTTGTTGCAACATGACTTCCGAGAGCCATACTTTGTAAGGCGTCTTGTTAATTTGCCAGGGCAGCGTTTTCCGCCCGTATTTGTCGTACCAGTCCAGAACCTGGGCTGAAAATTGAGACGCTTGCATGGAAACTCATTCATTATTGCCGGGGGCAAGATTGCAGCACAGAGGCCGCAGGGTGTAAACCGGAACTTTCCGCAGTGCGCTTCATGCTTGCATCCGGCAACTAACTTTGGATAATGCCCGTTTTCAGAACTCAAACACAGCAGACTACACTTTTATGAAAAACGACGTCATTTCACCGGAATTTGATGAAAACGGTCGCCCGCTGCGCCGTATTCGTAGTTTTGTTCGTCGCCAGGGGCGACTGACAAAGGGGCAAGAGCACGCGCTGGAAAACTACTGGCCGGTGATGGGCGTCGAGTTCAGCGAAGCGCCGGTAGATTTCGCCACGTTGTTTGGTCGCGAAGCGCCGGTGACGCTGGAGATTGGTTTTGGCATGGGGGCGTCACTCGTGGCGATGGCGAAAGCGCGCCCGGAGCAGAATTTCCTCGGCATTGAAGTGCATTCACCCGGTGTCGGCGCGTGTCTGGCGTCCGCTCATGAAGAGGGCGTTGAAAACCTGCGTGTCATGTGCCACGACGCGGTAGAAGTGTTGCATAAAATGATTCCTGACAATTCTTTATCGATGGTTCAGCTCTTTTTCCCTGACCCGTGGCATAAAGCGCGTCATAATAAACGCCGTATCGTTCAGGTGCCGTTTGCTGAACTGGTATTGAGCAAGCTGAAATTGGGCGGCGTTTTCCATATGGCGACCGACTGGGAAGCGTATGCGGAACACATGCTTGAAGTCATGTCTTCTATCGACGGGTACAAAAATCTGTCAGAGAGCAATGATTATGTACCGCGCCCGGAATCGCGCCCGGTAACGAAATTTGAACAACGTGGCCATCGTCTTGGTCATGGCGTATGGGACTTAATGTTCGAGAGGGTGAAATAATGGCAAAGAACCGTAGTCGTCGTCTGCGTAAAAAAATGCACATTGACGAATTCCAGGAATTAGGATTTTCGGTGGCATGGCGTTTTCCGGAAGGTACATCTGAAGAGCAGGTCGATAAGACTGTCGATGACTTTATTAATGACGTTATTGAGCCTAATAAACTGGCGTTTGACGGCAGCGGCTACCTGGCCTGGGAAGGGCTGATTTGTATGCAGGAAATCGGTAAATGTACCGAAGAACATCAGGCGATTGTGCGTAAGTGGCTGGAAGCGCGCAACCTTGAAGAAGTCCGAACCAGCGAACTTTTCGACGTTTGGTGGGACTAATAAGTACAGGGTCGGCAAATGCCGGCCCGCTTTGTCTTGAGGGAAAGTTATGATGCGCAAAACGCTGCTGGCGGCAGTGCTAACGTTTACGGCGATGGCCGCTCATGCAGATTACAAATGCAGCGTCACGCCGCGTGACGATGTGATCCTGAGTCCACAAACGGTGCAGGTGAAAGGTGAAAACGGCAACCTGGTGATCACGCCGGACGGCAATGTGATGTACAACGGTAAGCAGTACACCCTTAGCGCCGCGCAGCGCGAGCAGGCGAAAGATTACCAGGCGGAACTGCGAAGCGCGCTGCCGTGGATTGATGAAGGCGCCCGATCGCGCGTCGAAAAAGGCCGCGTGGCGCTGGATAAAATCATCGCTAAAGAGGTGGGCGAAAGCAGCAACATGCGTAGCCGTCTGACGAAGCTTGATGCGCAATTAAAAGCGCAAATGAACCGCATTATCGAACATCGTACGGACGGCCTGACGTTCCACTATAAGGCTATCGACCAGGTGCGTGCCGACGGTCAGCAGTTGGTGAATCAGGCGATGGGCGGTATTTTGCAGGACAGCATTAACGAAATGGGCGCCAAAGCGGTGCTTAAAGGCGGCGGCAATCCTTTACAGGGTGTGATGGGCAGTCTCGGTGGTTTGCAAACCGCTATCCAGAATGAATGGAAAAACCAGGAGAAAGATTTCCAGCAGTTTGGCAAAGATGTCTGTAGCCGCGTAGTGACCTTAGAAGATAGCCGCAAAGCGCTGGTTGGCAGCCTGAAGTAATCTTTCCTTTTTAAACAATGGCGTAGATCGTATCTGCGCCTTTTTATTCTGTTTTTTCCTGCATTTTGTTATCCATCTCTAAAAAATACTCTCTGTCGGATATATATCGCTGGTTAATCGTATGGCGTCACATTATTCGTCTGCAATATAGGGATAATGCGACCAGTTGACATAACTGGAGATATAACATGGAGTTTTTCAGGAAAACGGCATTAGCTGCTCTGGTAATGGGTTTCAGCGGCGCAGCGTTCGCTTTACCGAATATCACCATCTTAGCGACCGGCGGAACGATCGCTGGCGGCGGTGATTCAGCAACAAAATCAAATTATACGGCAGGTAAAGTCGGTGTCGAAAATCTGGTGGATGCCGTTCCTCAATTGAAGGACATTGCGGTAGTGAAAGGCGAGCAGGTCGTTAACATTGGCTCGCAGGATATGAACGATGAAGTCTGGCTCACGCTGGCGAAAAAAATCAATACCGAGTGCGACAGCACCGACGGTTTCGTGATCACCCACGGTACTGATACGATGGAAGAGACCGCTTATTTCCTCGATCTGACCGTGAAATGCAATAAACCAGTGGTACTGGTCGGCGCGATGCGTCCTTCCACGTCAATGAGCGCAGATGGCCCGTTCAACCTCTATAATGCGGTAGTAACAGCGGCTGATAAACAGTCTGCCAATCGCGGCGTGCTGGTGGTAATGAATGATACCGTCATGGACGGACGCGACGTCACTAAGACCAATACGACTGACGTGGCGACGTTTAAAGCGGTTAACTACGGCCCGCTGGGTTATATCCACAACGGTAAAATTGACTACCAGCGTACGCCAGAGCGTAAACATACCACCTCCACCCCGTTCGACGTGTCGAAGCTGACCGCGTTGCCGAAAGTCGGTATCGTTTATAACTATGCGAATGCGTCCGATCTGCCGGCAAAAGCGCTGGTAGACGCGGGTTATGACGGGATCGTGAGCGCAGGCGTGGGTAACGGCAACCTGTATAAAACGGTCTTTGATACCCTGGCGACCGCCGCGCACAACGGTACGGTAGTGGTGCGTTCTTCACGTGTGCCGACTGGCGCAACCACGCAGGATGCGGAAGTTGACGATGCAAAATACGGCTTTGTCGCCTCCGGCACGCTGAACCCGCAAAAAGCGCGTGTCTTACTGCAACTGGCGTTAACCCAGACTAAAGATCCAAAACAGATCCAGACGATGTTCAATCAGTATTAAAGATAATGCCCCGGTCGGAAGGCCGGGGCTATCTTTGGAAGACCTCTCGCACAATCAACACTATTATCTTGCTAATTATCATCCTAGTTATGATAATCGTGGGCGTCATGTCTCTGGACGGGAGGTCCACAAGTGGTTCGACAATGGATTGCTGGCGCAGCGCTGTTTGCCCTGATTTCAGGCTATAGTTGGGCAGAGGTTGCTCAACCCTCCGATAACATCTTAAAAGAACAGTTTAGTAAGCAGTACCACGACATACTTAAACTGGATTCCATTACCTTAAAAAATCTTGATTCGACGGGCAATCAGGCCACCTGGTCTGCCGAAGGGGATATTTCTTCCCGTGAAGATATGTATACCGGCGTCGGTATGGCGGCGGATTATTATTTTGTTGAAAAAACCTGGACCAAAGATCGTCCCGTTAAATTTTCTGCCATGTTAACCAGCAAAGGGACGCCAGCCTCTGGCTGGACGGTGAGCTATTACTCATTACAAATGGCAGCCAGCGATCAGGGCCGGGCTATTGACGACATTAAAACGAATGATAAATACCTGATCGTCAACAGTGATGACTTTAACTATCGGTTTGGCAACATTGAAGCCTCCTGGCGTGCGCAGAAAGCGTCGATCCCCGGTCTTGAAGAACAACTCTCTGCCCTGGATAAGAAAATAGCGGTAGCTAAAAAAGAAGCGGACGCATATTGGGGAAAAGGCGCTGATGGGAAGCCGTTGACCCGCGCCGAGGCGTTTAAAAAGACGTTAAAAGAGCGCGATGATTATGTAAAAGCCAACGATAGCAGCGTATATGCCGAGAAATACGAAAAAGAGGTCTATCAACCGGCATTAGACGCGTGCCGTCAGCAGAGTGAGCCGTGCAATGAAGCGGCTATTCAGCAGAAAAGGGATTTAGACATACACGAGCAACGGCGGCAGGTATTTTTGAAATCAGAAGAGCTGCGTCGAAAAGCGCAGAATGACTGGATATCGTTAGAGAAAGGACAATATCCGCTGAATATAGCGGTACAGAAACTTCAGATGCAACAGAGTGATATCCGCATGAAAATTATGGATATTAATAACGGTTACGAGCGCTGGAAAAAAGATACGGACGATTTGCGTCGTAAAGGAGTTATTAAATAATGCGCTCGCCGGCGGCGCATTAACCGCCACAGGTCGGTAAGCGGCGCGCCATCAGGTATTTTACCCGCTGGCGCGACAGGCTTATTCCTTGTTATTCCGCGAGAAACAACTCAAGAAGAGAGTTTAAAAACAGTTTTCCGTGCCGGGTAATCTGCCAGTATTGCTCGCATTCGGTCAGGTAGCCCTGGGCAATAGCCTCGTCGATTGGCTGACGAATAACCGCTTCCGTAAGCCCGGTGTAGTCGACAAATTCGGCGCGAGGCGCACGCTCCAGCAACCGAAAACGGTTCATAAAGAACTCAAAGGGTTTATCGTCATCACTCACGTCACGCTGGCTTTCCAGGTAACGTCCCTGCATATAACCGCGTGGGTGACGGGTTTTGGTGGTGCGCAAGATCCTGCCGTCCGGGAAGGTGACTTTACCGTGGGCGCCGCAGCCAATACCCAGATAGTCGCCAAAGCGCCAGTAGTTCAGATTATGCTGGCACTGATAACCGGGTTTGGCATAGGCCGACGTTTCGTATTGCTGATAGCCAGCGGCGGTTAATAACTGGTGGCCCTGCTCAAAGATATCCCACAGAGCGTCATCGTCCGGTAAAACCGGCGGACGCGAACCGAACAGAGTGTTGGGTTCAATCGTCAATTGATACCATGAGAGATGCGGCGGATTAAGCGCAATCGCCTGTCGCAAATCATTCAGCGCCTCTTCCAGCGTTTGATCCGGCAATCCATGCATCAAGTCGAGGTTAAAGCTGCGTAGTCCAAGCCCATTTGCCAGTCTTGCTGCCCGCATCGCCTCTTGTGGACCGTGAATACGGCCAAGACGTTTCAGCTTAGGCTCACTAAAGCTCTGTACGCCAATGGAGATCCGGTTTACGCCGGCGCGCTGATAGTCGATGAAGCGGTCGGCTTCGACCGTGCCGGGGTTCGCTTCCATAGTAATTTCCGCATCCGCCGCCAGATTCAGGCGCGCACGCACGCCGTCCAGCAGCGTTTGCATCGCCGGCCCGGAAAGCAGGCTTGGCGTACCGCCGCCAATAAAGATGGTCTTTACTTCACGCCCTTGCGCCCAGGCGACGTCGGCATCCAGATCGCTTAACAGATGCTGGACGTAGTCGTCATGCGGCACCTCGCCCTTCAACGCATGGGAATTGAAGTCGCAATATGGACATTTTTGTACACACCAGGGAATATGAATATAAAGACTGAGCGGCGGTAGTTTAGCCATTGCGTAACGCATCCAGCAGCAGCTTGAGCGCTTGTCCACGGTGGGAAATCGCGCTTTTTTCTTCACGGGTCAGTTCTGCGGCGGTTTTGCCTTCAGACGGTACGAAGAAAATGGGATCATAGCCAAATCCGCCATTTCCGGCCGCCTGGCGAGTAATGACGCCAGGCCAGCTACCGTGACAGACTATCGGTGTGGGATCTTCGGCATGACGCAAATAAACCAGTACACAATGGAATCGCGCCTGGCGTTTGTCGTCCGGAACATCTCGTAGAGTATGCAGCAGTTTTTCCAGATTTTGCTGATCTGTCGCGTTTTCGCCAGAATAGCGCGCGGAATAGATACCCGGCGCGCCGCCTAAAACGTCAACGGCCAGACCGGAGTCATCGGCAATGGCGGGCAGACCGGTCATTTTAGCGGCATGGCGCGCTTTGAGAATCGCGTTTTCAATAAACGTCAGGCCGGTTTCTTCCGCAGAGTCAACGCCCAGTTTCGTTTGCGCTACCACATCAAGCCCAAAATCGCTTAACAGCGACGCGAGCTCGCGCACTTTACCGGCGTTGCCGGTTGCGAGAACAACTTTTTGCATGGAATACCTACTCAGTTAACGCCGCAATTTCCGGCGGGATCTGTTGCGGGTGAATAATTTTTACCTGTTTGTGACGGCCCAGCTCGCCTTTTTCGATGACGATCTGACTTTTCGCCACGCGAAACTGTTTACCTAGAAACTTGATCAGATGGCTGTTTGCCTGGCCGTCAACCGGCGGGGCGGTAATGGCGACTTTCACCTCGTCGCCATGTAAGCCCACAATACTGTCGCGGCTGGCTTTCGGCTGAATATAAAGCCGTAACACCAGACCGTCTTCGCAGCGAGTCACAGCACTCATAACGCCATCCACAGCCCCGGCAGCAACATGTTGCCTGTTGCTTGTAAGACTTCAGCGATCCCCATATTAACGACATACAGCAGCAGCACCAGAACCATCGGCGAGAAGTCGATGCCGCCCATCGCAGGCAGTATACGGCGAATCGGGCTGAGCAGCGGCTCGGCAAGCTGAATCAATACATATTCAATTGGGCTACGACCCTGGCTCACCCAGCTCATGATAGCCATGACCAGCAGCACCCAGAAGATCAGCAGGCCGATTGTTTTAAGTAAGATAAGCACCGCGGCAATCCAGATAATCGCCTGAAACGTAATTACCTTAAACAGCACTATCGCCTTAATAACGCTAAGAATAAACGCCACCAGCAGGGAAGCGCTGTCAATCGGCCCCATTGGTGGGATAATACGACGCAGCGGTCCGATGATGGGCTGCGTAATTTTCACCACGAACTGGGAGAAAGGGTTGTAAAAGTCACAGCGGGCCCACTGCATCCACACGCGCAATAATAGCACCATGGTATACAGCTCAATTACCGTTGAGAGCAGGAAGGTCAACGTATTCATGGCGTTCCTCAGTTTTCCTTAATTTTTTGTGTAATCACGAGCACCAAAGATAGCGGTGCCGATGCGCACCATTGTGCTACCTGCCGCAATCGCGGCTTCCATATCGTCGCTCATACCCAGAGATAGGGTATCAACGTCAGGGTAGCGCGCTTTCAGCCCGGCAAATGCTACAGCCATTTGACGTGCGACTTCAAACTGCCTTACATAATCTGACTCTGGTGCCGGGATCGCCATCAGCCCGCGAAGCCGCAGACGCGGCAGTGTTGCCACCGCCGCGGCCAGCTCATCCAGTTCCGCCAGCGGAATGCCTGATTTGCTGTTTTCATCGCTGATATTAATTTGGATCAGAACATTTAGCGCCGGCAGATTATCCGGACGCTGTTCGCTCAGCCGCGAGGCGATACGCAGGCGATCGATGGTATGACACCAGTCAAAATGCTCGGCCACCAGCCGACTTTTGTTGGACTGTAAAGGGCCAATAAAGTGCCAGTGCAGGCCTTCCACTTTCGCTTCCTGAAAGTGGCGGATTTTTTCCACCCCCTCTTGTACATAATTTTCACCAAATGCCCGTTGTCCGGCGGCAATGGCTTCTGCGATGTCGCTCGCAGGTTTGGTTTTACTCACTGCAAGCAACGTAACTTCTTCTGAAGAGCGGCCGCAACGCGTCGCCGCGGCGGAGATTTTGTCCCGGATGTGTGCCAGGTTATGCGCGATATCGTTCATTTTCCGAGGATGTTTATATGAATATGGAAGAAATTGTGACGCTTAGTGTAAAGCATAACGTCTCGGATCTACACCTGTGTAACGCCTGGCCTGCGCGATGGCGCAAACAAGGACGCATGGAGACCGCGCCTTTTACCGCGCCTGATGTCGACAGGCTTCTGCTTGATTGGCTTAATGACGCGCAACAATATCAGTGGCGAAAGCACGGCCAGCTTGATTTCGCCGTCTCGCTGTCTGGCACGCGGCGCCTGCGCGCCAGTGCGTTCACACATCAACAGGGAACGTCGCTGGCGCTACGGCTATTGCCCGAGCGTTGTCCTGATCTGGCGGAAATCCAGACGCCGCCGATAGTACCCGCACTGCTTGCCAGCGAGAACGGACTGATTCTGGTCACTGGCGCTACTGGCTGCGGGAAATCCACTACGCTGGCGGCGATGGTGGGACATCTTAATCAACATGCCGATAAACACATCCTGACGCTGGAAGATCCTATTGAGTACCGTTACACCAGCAAGCGTTGCCTGATACAGCAGCGGGAAATCGGCCAGCATTGCGCCACTTTTGCCGCCGGGCTGCGCGCGGCGTTACGTGAAGATCCCGATGTCATTTTACTGGGAGAGCTGCGTGACAGCGAGACCATTCGCCTGGCGCTGACGGCGGCGGAAACGGGGCATCTGGTACTGGCAACCCTGCATACTCGCGGTGCGGCGCAGGCGGTGGAAAGATTAGTGGATAGTTTTCCGGCGCAGGAAAAAGAACCAGTACGCAGCCAACTGGCGGGTAGTCTGCGCGCCGTACTATCACAAAAACTGGAGGTCGACAGACAGGATGGGCGCGTGGCGTTGTTTGAATTACTGATTAATACGCCAGCCACAGGGAATTTGATCCGTGAAGGCAAACTCCATCAGTTGGCCCACGAGATACAAACCGGGCAGCAGCAGGGGATGATGACATTCGCCCAGAGCGCGCAATGGCGTCAGGCGCAGGGACGGCTGTAGCGAAGATGGCGGCGTAGGGAAGGGGAAGTGTTGACTGGCGCGGTGGATTGAACGGCATACAGGCTTGTATCCTGGCGAACCGGCGTTAAAATCGCAGCTTTGTTAAAACCACAGCGAAGTCATTTAACGATGTCATCACAACCGAATCAAAGCCTGATAGATGGCATTCGCTGTCTGCAATATCTGGTTTCCAGCGACCGTGCTATCGGATGTCGCGAGCTTGCCCGGCTGATGGATATTAATACCACGCGCGTTAATCGCCTGTTAATGACGATGGCCTCTATTGGACTCACGATGCAGGATGAGCACCGACGCTATTTACCCGGGCCAGGCATTCATGCTTTGGCGGCGCAGGCGATTCGCGGTTCAGCGCTGTTCTCCCATGCGTTGCCTATCCTTGAACGCCATGCGCCCAAAGACATCGTGGTGGCATTAGGCGTGCTATGGGAAGACCAGATTATCTATATTTATCACTCTACGCCGGGGTCGCAGGGAAGTCAGGCGCTGGCGGGGTTTCGCATGTGCCCGGCCTGGCAGTCGGTACCAGGGGTGGCGTTACTGGCGGCAGAAAGCGATGAGGCGCTAATGCAGCGCTTTACTCCGGAGCAGTGGCGTAATCTGGCGCCGCATGTGGCGCAGCAGCGCCAGCGGGGATACGTGCTGTGGCATCACGCTGATGGTGAAGTTTCTATGGCGCAACCGCTAGGCAAGCACGCCGCAGCGCTGGCCTTTGCGGGAATGTGGCGGATTGATGAGGCGGAGGCGGCTGCGCGTTTACAGGCGTTGAAGGCATTAAACCAGCTTATTGCCCAGTAAGCCTGGCAACCGTGACCGCGTTATCCGCCTGCTGACAAAAACGGCTTTAATACCCCTGTTCAAAATAGCTTTCGAGGATAATCACGGCGGAGGCCGAGTCCACTTTGCCTTTGTTCAGTGCGCGATACCCACCTCGTTCAAACAGACCGGAGCGTGCTTCAACGGTGCTGAGTCGTTCATCGTGCAGCGTGACAGTTACCCCGAAACGCCCATGAATACGGTTGGCGAATTTACGTGCGCGCGCCGTCAGCGGCTGTTCAGTGCCATCCATATTGAGCGGTAGCCCGACAATAATTTCGTCCGGCTGCCACTCTTTCAGCAAACGTTCAATGAGCGTCCAGTCGGGCGTGCCGTCCTGTGCTTTGATTGCAGGAAGCGGACGGGCGGTGCCGGTAATGCGTTGTCCTATTGCAACGCCGATGCTTTTTGTGCCGAAGTCAAAGGCCAGTAAGGTGTCGCTCATCAGGCGTGCCCCGCAACGCCAGGCATGGTCAGAATATCAATGCCAATAAGTTTTGCCGCTTCGCGCCAGCGCTCGGCAATGGGCGTTTTGAACAAAATATTGAGATCGGCGGGCGCGGTAAGCCAGGCGTTATCAAGCAACTCTTGTTCAAGCTGGCCTTTATCCCAGGAGGCGTAGCCCAGCGCGACCAGCACATCGGAAGGCTGTTGTTGGGTACCTAACGTTTCCAGCACATCGCGGGAGGTGGTAATCACGGTATTGTCTGAGATACGAATGCTGGAGGCGAAACGTGACGGCGGAGTATGGAGAATAAATCCGCGATCTTCCGCCAACGGGCCGCCGAGCATCACGGCTTTATCAAGACGAATTGCCGAATCGCGCGGTTCCGGCGTAATTTTTAGTTTTTCCAGAATCCCTTCAATTTGCAGATTTTCCAAAGGCTTATTAATAATAATCCCCATAGCGCCGTCCTGGTTATGCTCGCAAATATACACTACGGAACGGCGGAAAATCGGGTCCTGGAGCGCAGGCATGGCAATAAGAAAGTGATGCTGTAAATTCATTGTCAGAGGTTCTGTTTCCTGGTTCAAAAAAACGACAGCGTTCAGTATGTGGGGAAAGCGGACGGTTGTCACTCATATAAGCCGTCTTTTGCCAAAGGACGGCGGCCTTATCGGGCAATAGACTGCCGGATGGCGATGCTGACGCGCCGCCTTATCCGACCGGGGCGGCGTGATTGCTCAGGCCCGGTAAGCGCACGCCACCGGGCAATAAACGTCTACTTCGCCAGACGCGCTTCGATGGCGTCCATCAACATCCCGGTGATAGAGATCGGGTATTCCGCTTCGATTTCACGCACGCAGGTTGGGCTGGTCACGTTAATTTCCGTTAAGCGGTCGCCGATAATATCCAGACCGACGAAAATAAGCCCTTTGGCTTTAAGCGTTGGTCCAACGCGGCGGGCGATTTCCCAGTCGCTTTCGCTCAACGGACGGGGTTCGCCGCGACCACCAGCCGCCAGGTTGCCGCGGGTCTCGCCGCCCTGCGGAATACGCGCCAGGCAGTAAGGCACCGGCTCGCCGTCGACGACCAGTACGCGCTTATCGCCATCTTTGATCGCGGGCAAATAGTTCTGCGCCATGCAGTAGCGGTTGCCCAGCTCGGTCAGCGTTTCGGCAATAACGCCTATGTTAGGATCGCCTTCCTTAACGCGGAAAATGGACGCGCCGCCCATACCGTCCAGCGGTTTCATAATGATATCGCCGTGCTTTTCCCAAAACGCTTTGAGCTGCGCTTTATTGCGCGTTACCAGCGTTTCCGGCGTCAGATCGGCAAACCAGGCGGTATACAGTTTTTCATTACAGTCGCGCAGGCTTTGCGGTTTGTTGACGATAAGCGTCCCTTCTTCTTCAGCGCGTTCCAGAATATAGGTCGCATAAATAAACTCGGTATCAAACGGCGGATCTTTACGCATCAAAATGACGTCCAGATCGGCGAGTTTAATCTCCTGCTCGCTGCCGAACTCGTACCATTTATCGTAATTTTGCTCCACGCTCAACGTTCGCGTGCGGGCGCGGGCTTCGCCGTTAATCAGATAAAGGTCGGCCATCTCCATATAATGAAGTTCATAACCACGACGTTGGGCTTCCAGCAGCATAGCGAAACTGGTGTCTTTCTTGATGTTGATGTGTGCGATGGGGTCCATCACGATGCCGAGCTTGATCATTATTTTCTCCGTTAACGCTTCATCCTAAGTCGCCAAAACGCACCTGTAGCGCGGTAATGGCGGTGAGCGCGGTTGTCTCAGTACGCAGAACGCGAGGTCCTAACAGAATATCAGTAAACTGATAGCGCGCGGTCATCGCGATTTCGTCCGCCGACAGCCCGCCTTCCGGGCCGATTAGCAGTCGGACGCGTTCAACCGGCAGCGGCAGAGTGTTAATGCTGGCATGGGCGCGCGGATGAAGATTGAGCTTCAGCCCGGAATCTTGCTCGGCGCACCAGGCTTCCAGCGCCATCGGCGGGCGAATTTCCGGCACCCGGTTACGCCCGCATTGTTCGCAGGCGGCGATGGCGATCTTTTGCCACTGCTGGCGCTTTTTGTTCAGACGTTCACTATCCAGTTTAACGCCGCAGCGCTCAGAGAACAGTGGCGTAATGAGGCTTACACCTAGTTCGATCGATTTCTGGATAGTAAATTCCATTTTTTCACCGCGCGACATCACCTGGCCCAGATGGATATGCAGCGGCGATTCACGATCGTCGATTTCGCCTTTCATCACTTGCACTTCAACGCTTTTCTTACTGGCGCTAATGATTTCAGCATCGAATACCTGATTACTGCCGTCAAACAGCTGTAACGCTTGTCCCGGTCCCATGCGCAGTACACGACCAATATGGTTGGCCGCATCTTCGCATAACGAAATCTGCGTACCGGACGTCAACAATTCAGGGTGATAAATGCGGGGAATACGCATAATAAAAAAATCCGCGTCATGGCCCCGGCGTTTGGCTATCCAGGGCATGGGTTAACAAGAATCCCGCTAGTGTAGGTTAGCTCTTTCGCGCCTGGCAAGCGCGTTGCACATAGGGATTATGATTACCCTGGACCTTCGCGATACGCGCATCGCGCTCGCATTCCCAGGCGGTAACGGGGTACTGCTTATCCCAGACGTTAAAAAGTTGCGTTTGTTGGCGGGAAAGTTTCAGTTGGTATTGGTCGCGCATATAAAAATAAGTGCGGGCGATTGCGCCACGGGCGCGGGCGGGCGGCTCGGCGAGCTTCGCTTTAAAATCCACTTTCATGGCGCACTGCCCGTACTGACCTTCGCCGCCGTTCCACTGGCTATACATAAAGTTGCCGCGATCGCCATTCACTTCGCCAATCGCGGGTTGCAGGTTATGCATATCGCTTTCCATTTTGCGGTAGACCGGGTCTTTAGCGCAGTTTTTTCGCCCGCCGTCCTGCCAGCACTGGCGCTGATGACCGAATTGCCAGGCGGGGACAACGTGCTCCCACTCAATGCGTCTGGCGCGATTCTCGTTTTTACGCACCTTATAGCCGCAGGACTCCAGGTCTACGACGCCTTTTTTACCCTGCCAGCGGATTTGGCACCCGCAGTAAAAGCTGCCGGGCGCGTCGGCATTGACTTTGACGCTCGCCGCTTTGGCCTGAGAAAAATTGTTAATGCCGTCGGCCAGGGCATGGCCTGAAAACGCTGCGGCCAGCAACGCAGCGGCAAAAGAAAAATTACGGTACATTGCACACTCCATAGCAAAACGAGCCCGCAACGTAACGAAAGTTGTGTCTGTATGCAATCAGTCCGCTCAGGAAAGTTCCCGGACGTTTCGGGAACTACCCGGCGACCAGTGGTTCGCCGCAGTGAACGCAACGATAAACCGCTTCGCCGCGTACTACCCGATTATGACGGCGGACGGTGAGTTGATGTTGCTGGCATTGGCAATGGTAGGGAAAGGTATTGCGCCGTACGGATTGCAGCGCAAATTGATGAGTACGTCTGGCCGGAACGCCCAGCACGCTTTCCATCATCCACTTCCATTCCTTGCCATGCGGAGCCTTGCGTCCGAAGTGCTTCCACACCAACAGATGCGCCAGTTCATGCGGCACGACCTCTGCTATAAAGGTGTCGATGTTTTCCAGCAGTAACACCGGGTTGAGGCGGATTTCGTAGCTCTCCAGCCAGGCGGTGCCAGCCGAGGTGCCGCGTTGCGTATACACCAGTTTCGGCTCCGGATAATGTCTATCGAGCTTGAGGTTCGCCTGGGCGAGATTTTCCCGCAGACGGCGCATCACGGCCTGCTGGATAGCGATAGGGAGACGAGGGGTTTTCATAGCGGCAGAGAATAGTGCGACGGAAGAGGGACTGCAAGAAAAACGCTTCCTCCTGTGGCAGGAGGAAGCGTGGAGGGATTAGTCGTGGGCGCCGATTTCGCGCAGTTTACGACCTTTCATCAGGTTACGTTCAATGTGTTCCAGCGAAACGTGTTTGGTTTCCGGCACCAGCCACAGGGTCAGCAGGATAAACAGTACGTTCAGGCCAGCGTAGACCCAGAAGGTGTTGGCGTTACCCAGATTGTTCAGCATGGTCAGGAACGTTGCGCCGACGATCATATTGGCGATCCAGTTGGTCGCGGTGGAGCAGGTGATGCCGAAATCACGGCCTTTCAGCGGTTGGATTTCGGAGCACAGTACCCAAATCAGCGGACCAGCGCTCATCGCAAATCCAATGATGAACATCAGCAGCATAGCGATAGCGAAGTATTGCGCAGACGGCGAATGGATGCCGATGTGCATCATCGTACCCAGAATCCCCATACCAATCGCCATGACCAGGAAGCCCAGCGTCAGGGTCGGCTTGCGGCCCCAGCGGTCAACCAGGCCGATAGCGATGAAGGTTGCCAGCACGTTAGTCAGACCAACAATAACGGTGCCCCACATCTGCTCCGTGGTATTCGTGTACCCCGCCAGTTCGAAGATTTTCGGCGCGTAATACATGATGACGTTCATCCCGGTAAATTGCTGCATTACCTGCAACAAAATGCCAAGAAACACGGCGCGGCGGAAGTTGCTGTTCTCTTTGAACAGCGCCCAACCGCTCTGTTTAACCTGCAAACTTTCGCGAATTTCATCGAGCTCACGTTTTGCTTCCGCACTGGTGTCACGCAGGCGCAACAGGACGCGTTCAGCATCATGGAAACGGCGTTTCGCCGCAAACCAG
This sequence comes from Salmonella sp. SJTUF14076, assembly GCF_015534835.1. Taxonomy (NCBI): domain Bacteria; kingdom Pseudomonadati; phylum Pseudomonadota; class Gammaproteobacteria; order Enterobacterales; family Enterobacteriaceae; genus Salmonella; species Salmonella sp. SJTUF14076. The sequence continues at coordinate 828,580 of NZ_CP064674.1, forward strand.
CGCGGGCTGTCCGGCAGGAAGAAGACGCCGATCAGCAGCAGAATGGCCGGGATGATGATCACGCCGAGCATCCAGCGCCATGCGCCGCTGTAGCTGAACGCGGTATCGGACAGATAAGCGCCCAGAATCCCGATGGTGATCATGAGTTGGTACATTGAGATCATACTGCCGCGAATTTTTTCCGGCGCGATCTCGGACAGGTACAACGGTGCAGTGTAGGAAGCGACGCCGACGGCCAGACCCAGCAGCACGCGAGAAATAATCAGGACTTCAACGTTAGGCGCCGCAGCGGAGAACAGCGAACCGGCGACGAACAGGATAGCGCCGATCATCAGGCTTTTTTTACGACCCAGCTTAAAGGAGAGCCAGCCGCTGCCGACAGCGCCGACGGCCGCGCCAAACATCATGGAGCTGACCACCCATTCCTGAGTGTGTGCGGTAATCTGAAACTCGTCGGTAATGAAGGGTAAAGCACCGGCGATAACGCCGATATCCAGGCCAAAAAGTAATCCTGCCAGGGCTGCAAGAAAGCAGACAAAAAATGTCATGGCCTTGTTGGAACGCCCTTGTTTTTTATTGTCAGGCATTATGCCCTCCGGTTGGGTTAGCAATTTTATCGATGTTAAGAGTAGGTGAGTACGCCGTAAAAAGATGTGAGGCTAATCACAATGGTGTAATCGTTTACACTACTATTTATCTCGGTGATTATTTAATTATCTGAAAAATAATAGTTTTAATAATCTTATAACCCTATCAATCGCCTGGTATTCAGACAAAACTGAAAAACTATGTAACATTTTCATCGCAGAGTTAGCATACCGACAGTGATGCGGTCAGTTCTCAATGAAAATGAATGTAACCGCTTTCATGATGGCTGAAACTGAATGATAAAAAGTGTAGTCGAAGAAACGAAAGGGGAGAGCGGATTGTGCTGCGCATCACAAAAAGGTCAGTATAAATACACGCTGGAACATCTGATAACGTTGCGTGTATCAGCAATGATAAAGGCCAGCAGGGCGCTGGCCTTTATAAGTACGGTATGGTTTACCTGACTGAAAAACAGCGTCAGGCGCGGGCGATTATTTCAGACCGGCAGCATCGCGCAGCAGTTGCGCTTTGTCGGTTTTTTCCCATGGGAAGTTTTCGCGACCGAAGTGGCCGTAAGCCGCAGTTTCTTTGTAGATCGGGTGCAGCAGATCCAGCATCTGAATCAAGCCGTACGGGCGCAGGTCGAAGAATTCGCGTACCAGCAGAATCAACTGTTCAGCAGGCACTTTTTCAGTACCGAACGTTTCCACCATGATGGACGTCGGCTCCGCTACGCCGATAGCGTAGGAGACCTGGATTTCACAGCGATCCGCCAGACCTGCCGCCACGATGTTTTTCGCGACATAACGCGCAGCGTAAGCTGCAGAACGGTCAACTTTAGACGGATCTTTACCGGAGAAGGCACCGCCGCCGTGACGCGCCATACCGCCGTAGGTATCAACGATGATCTTACGACCGGTCAGACCGCAATCGCCCATCGGGCCGCCGATAACAAAACGCCCGGTTGGGTTGATAAAAAACTTAGTGGACGTATTTAACCATTCAGACGGCAGAATGGGTTTGATGATCTCTTCCATCACCGCTTCTTGCAGCGATTTTTGGTCGATATCTTCTGCGTGCTGCGTAGAGAGAACCACGGCGTCGATACCGACGATTTTGCCGTCGTCATACTGGAAAGTGACCTGGCTTTTTGCATCCGGACGCAACCATGGCAGGGTGCCATTTTTACGCACTTCAGCCTGACGCTGTACCAGACGGTGCGCGTAGGTGATTGGCGCAGGCATCAGTACGTCGGTTTCATTTGTCGCGTAGCCAAACATCAGGCCCTGGTCGCCCGCGCCTTGTTCCAGCGGGTCTGCGCGGTCAACGCCCTGGTTGATATCCGGAGACTGTTTGCCAATTGCGCTCAGTACCGCGCAAGAGTTGGCGTCAAAGCCCATGTCGGAATGCACATAGCCAATTTCGCGCACCGTATTACGGGTAATCTCTTCGATATCGACCCAGGCGCTGGTGGTGATCTCACCGCCAACTAAAACCATGCCGGTTTTAACGTAGGTTTCACAGGCGACGCGTGCTTTCGGATCCTGTTGCAGGATTGCGTCCAACACGGCATCAGAGATTTGGTCTGCGATTTTGTCAGGATGCCCTTCTGATACGGACTCAGACGTAAAAAGGTGTTTTGCCATATTTAATTTCACCTAAGGAGAATTTAGTTAGCTCAAACTGTTGTGCGGAATAGTCATGACAGAAGATTCTACCATGAGTCTGAAGGTTACTGACACTGGCAGTCTGAGTGTTAATCAGTATGGATGGATTAACATCTGGACGGCTATTTTAGGTCACTTCTTCGCCCAATTTCCAGCTTTTTTTGAAGGCCGTCGCAATGTCGGTCAAAATCAGGCGGTAAACGTTTCTGATAATGCTGACATTATGCGCATTTATGCTTTGCTTTTTTTCTGCGTTCTGGGTATAAAACGCGACGCGCGGCTCATACAAAAGCACACGACGTTTTCTTCGTGTCGCCACTTCCAGCCGGGTTAAAACGTTGCTTTGGCTTGTGGGTTCGTCTTACGAGGCGGCCGTGGAGGTGATACGAGATAATGAACCGTTGTATTCTGCTGAATCTGTCGCATCGTTCTGGTGCGCGCATGTCCCCCGCAATCTGCATCTCTGCTTTGCATACCTGCCGATGTTATACCCATCTCGGCGCTTCTCAGGATTCCAGAGCCGGCAATGGCGCTGAAGACTGAACAAGGGCGCTCTTGTTAACGCAAGAGTTTTCTCGTGGTTTCGCCGAACCGTTATCTGTGAGTTCGGTTACGTGTTTACAATGATATGAAAAAGAAACCGGTCGCGCAGGCGGAGCATCAGCGCTATCTGCTGGAAAATCCGCTTGTCTATGGGTTGTTATCGCGTCTTCGGATTGCGATAGTAGTCAACTGTTTTACACTTGCTAATAAAAATTGAGGTTCGCTATGTCTGACGACATGTCTATGGGTTCGCCTTCGTCAGCAGGCGAACAGGGTGTACTACGCTCCATGCAGGAGGTTGCAATGAGCTCCCAGGAAGCCAGCAAGATGCTGCGCACTTACAATATTGCCTGGTGGGGCAATAACTACTACGACGTCAACGAGCTGGGCCATATTAGCGTATGCCCCGATCCCGACGTACCGGAAGCGCGTGTCGATCTTGCCAAACTGGTGAAAGCGCGCGAAGCGCAAGGCCAGCGTCTGCCGGCGCTGTTCTGCTTCCCGCAGATCCTGCAACACCGTTTGCGTTCAATTAACGCGGCGTTTAAGCGTGCGCGTGAATCTTACGGTTATAACGGCGACTACTTCCTCGTTTATCCGATTAAGGTCAATCAGCATCGCCGCGTGATCGAGTCCCTTATCCATTCCGGTGAACCGTTGGGGCTGGAAGCGGGGTCGAAAGCGGAATTGATGGCGGTGCTGGCGCATGCCGGCATGACCCGTAGCGTGATCGTCTGTAATGGTTATAAAGACCGTGAATACATTCGGCTGGCGTTGATTGGCGAGAAGATGGGCCATAAGGTTTATCTGGTCATCGAAAAGATGTCTGAAATCGCGATTGTGCTGGAAGAAGCTGAGCGCCTGAACGTGGTTCCTCGTCTGGGCGTACGTGCGCGTCTGGCCTCTCAGGGGTCCGGTAAGTGGCAATCCTCCGGCGGCGAAAAATCAAAATTCGGCCTGGCGGCGACCCAGGTGCTGCAACTGGTGGAGACCCTGCGTGACGCCGGGCGTCTGGACAGTCTGCAACTGTTGCACTTCCACCTGGGATCGCAGATGGCGAACATTCGCGATATCGCGACCGGCGTGCGCGAGTCCGCGCGTTTCTATGTTGAGCTGCATAAGCTGGGCGTTAATATCCAGTGCTTCGACGTGGGCGGCGGTCTGGGCGTGGATTATGAAGGTACCCGCTCGCAGTCCGACTGTTCGGTGAACTATGGCCTGAACGAATATGCCAATAACATCATCTGGGCGATTGGCGATGCCTGCGAAGAGCATGGTTTACCGCATCCGACGGTGATTACCGAGTCTGGCCGCGCCGTCACTGCGCACCATACGGTACTGGTCTCTAACATTATCGGCGTGGAGCGTAACGAATACACGGATCCGACTGCCCCTGCTGAAGATGCGCCGCGCGCGCTACAAAATCTGTGGGAAACCTGGCAGGAGATGCATAAACCTGGCACCCGCCGCTCGCTGCGTGAGTGGTTGCATGATAGCCAAATGGATCTGCACGATATTCATATCGGCTACTCTTCCGGCGCGTTTAGTTTGCAGGAGCGCGCCTGGGCGGAGCAACTTTATCTCAGCATGTGCCATGAAGTGCAGAAGCAACTGGACCCGCAAAACCGTGCGCATCGTCCGATTATCGACGAACTGCAAGAGCGGATGGCGGACAAAATGTACGTCAACTTCTCGCTGTTCCAGTCAATGCCGGACGCGTGGGGAATCGATCAGCTCTTCCCGGTGCTGCCGCTGGAAGGGTTAGATCAGGTACCGGAACGTCGCGCCGTGCTGCTGGATATTACCTGTGATTCCGATGGCGCTATCGACCACTATATCGATGGCGACGGTATCGCCACGACGATGCCGATGCCGGAATACGATCCAGAGAATCCGCCGATGCTCGGCTTCTTTATGGTCGGCGCCTATCAGGAGATCCTCGGTAACATGCACAACCTGTTTGGCGATACTGAAGCGGTTGACGTGTTTGTCTTCCCGGATGGTAGCGTCGAGGTTGAGCTGTCGGACGAAGGCGACACCGTTGCGGATATGCTGCAATATGTGCAACTGGACCCGAAAACGCTGTTAACGCATTTCCGCGACCAGGTAAAACAGACGGATCTGGACGATGCGTTGCAGCAGCAGTTCCTTGAGGAATTTGAAGCGGGACTGTACGGTTATACTTATCTTGAAGATGAGTAGCCGTTGATGCCCGGTGGCGCTGCGCTTACCGGGCCTATGAATGCAGGCTGGATAAGGTAAAGCCGCCACCCGGCAGAATGCTATACTCACTTGAACCCGTATGAATTAACGGCGATAATTCGCCGCAATAGCGATTTACAAATCAATCCCTTCCTCGTCGGGTTTAACGACGCGGAGGGGATTTTTTTTCATCTGTTTTAATGCAACGACTCTAAAAGAGGTCAGGACATGAGTACCTTAGGTCATCAGTACGATAACTCACTGGTTTCTAATGCGTTTGGTTTTTTACGTCTGCCAATGAACTTCCAGCCGTATGACAGCGATGCCGACTGGGTGATCACTGGCGTACCGTTTGATATGGCAACGTCCGGTCGCGCTGGCGGTCGTCATGGCCCGGCGGCGATCCGTCAGGTGTCGACCAACCTCGCCTGGGAACATCACCGTTTCCCGTGGAATTTTGACATGCGCGAGCGCCTGAACGTCGTGGACTGCGGCGATTTGGTGTATGCGTTTGGCGATGCCCGTGAAATGAGCGAAAAATTACAGGCTCACGCTGAAAAACTGCTGTCTGCAGGCAAGCGTATGCTCTCTTTCGGCGGCGACCACTTCGTCACGCTGCCGCTGCTGCGCGCCCACGCGAAACATTTTGGCAAAATGGCGCTGGTACATTTTGACGCGCATACCGATACCTACGCTAACGGCTGCGAATTCGATCACGGCACGATGTTCTACACCGCGCCGAAAGAAGGCCTGATCGATCCGCATCATTCGGTACAGATCGGTATTCGCACTGAGTTTGACAAAGACAATGGCTTTACCGTGCTGGATGCCTGCCAGGTCAACGATCGCGGCGTGGATGATATTCTCGCTCAGGTGAAACAGATCGTCGGCGATATGCCGGTCTATCTGACCTTTGATATCGACTGTCTGGACCCGGCGTTTGCGCCTGGCACCGGTACGCCGGTGATCGGCGGTTTGACCTCCGATCGCGCCATTAAACTGGTACGCGGTCTGAAAGATCTGAACATTGTCGGTATGGATGTAGTGGAAGTCGCGCCGGCTTACGATCAGTCGGAGATCACCGCTCTAGCGGCCGCGACGCTGGCATTAGAAATGCTCTATATCCAGGCGGCGAAGAAAGGCGAGTAAGTTGTTTTGCCGGATGGCGCTGCGCTTATCCGGCCTACAGCTGATTGATGCTTGTAGGCCGGATAAGGCGTTCACGCCGCCATCCGGCACTGTTCGGGGATTATTTGATCCCGTCCGCGCTCATACGATCGCGCACATGCTGTGCGCGTGCTGCGGACGCCGGGTGATCGTCGAACATCGAGCTTTGACGACCCGCTTCCAGTTTTGCCAGTTTCTCAAAGCTGGTGGCAAGTCCTGCCGGACTGATACCGCGTTTGCGCAACAGATCGTAAGAATAATCATCCGCTTCGGACTCCTGACGCTGGGAGAACTGCGAGTTCACCAGTTTTTCGCCAAGATCGCCAAGCTGTGATTGCGACAGGCTGCCGACAACGCCTCCTGCCGATGCCGCCGCGACGCGCACGGCGTTAGTGCCCAGCGCGACCTGCATCCCTTTCTTTACATGACCCAGCGCGACATGGCCCATTTCATGGCCGATCACGGCTTCAACTTCGTTGTCGGTCATCATATCCATCAGTCCGCTGTAGACGCGGATACAACCGTTCGCCATGGCAAACGCGTTGACGTCTTTCGTCTCGTAAACCTTATAGTTCACCGGCTGGCCGTTAATGTTATCCCCCAGCGCGGCGGCAATTTTTGCCAGTCGTTTAGCGTATTCGCTGCTCGCCGGCGCGATTTTCGCTTTGCTGTCGAGCTCTTGACAGGATTGATCGCTCAGCGCTTTTACCTGCGCATCGCTTAACGTATAGGCCTGAAAAGCTTCAGCGCCCGAAGAAAGCAGTCCATTAGAGTCCATATTCTGGCAACCGGTCAGCACCGTCGCCATGCCCAAAGCAAGCAGTAAAGCGCGAATTTTCATTTTAATCTTCCATACGAATCAATATTGTTTTGAAATGCGCCCGTTGCAGATGAATTAGCGCCTGGGTTAAGTATAAAGAAAAGCGTGGCAGGCAAGTTAGCTAATTGCGCAACATGCGAGCACGATCCGGAGATTTCTGAAGCGGTAAAAGGATGTTCCATGTACATGACGCGCGGCTTGGGGTAAATTGTTGGCAAATTTTCCGGCGTAGCCCAAAACGCGCTGTCGTCAAGTCGTTACGGGCATGGCCTTTCAACATCCGATCTGGAGTCAAAATGTCCTCACGTAAAGAGCTTGCCAATGCTATTCGTGCGCTGAGCATGGACGCAGTACAGAAAGCCAAATCCGGTCACCCGGGTGCCCCGATGGGTATGGCTGACATTGCCGAAGTCCTGTGGCGTGATTTCCTGAACCACAACCCGACCAACCCGTCCTGGGCCGACCGCGACCGCTTTGTGCTGTCCAATGGCCACGGCTCAATGCTGATTTACAGTCTGCTGCACCTCACCGGCTATGACCTGCCGATGTCCGAACTGCAGAATTTCCGTCAGCTACATTCAAAAACCCCGGGTCACCCGGAAGTAGGCTACACCGCTGGCGTTGAAACCACTACCGGCCCGCTGGGTCAGGGTATTGCCAACGCCGTCGGGATGGCGATTGCCGAGAAAACTCTGGCGGCGCAGTTTAACCGTCCTGGCCACGACATCGTTGACCACTTCACCTACGTCTTTATGGGCGACGGCTGCATGATGGAAGGCATTTCTCACGAAGTGTGCTCTCTGGCTGGTACTCTGAAACTGGGCAAACTGATCGCGTTCTATGATGACAACGGTATCTCTATCGATGGTCATGTTGAAGGCTGGTTCACCGATGACACCGCGAAACGTTTTGAAGCCTACGGCTGGCACGTTATCCGTGGCATTGACGGTCACGATGCCGACGCCATTAAACGCGCCACGGAAGAAGCTCGCGCCGTGACTGACAAACCGTCCCTGCTGATGTGCAAAACCATCATCGGTTTCGGTTCGCCGAACAAACAGGGTACCCACGATTCCCACGGCGCGCCGCTGGGCGACGCGGAAATCGCGCTGACCCGCGAACAGTTGGGCTGGAAATACGCGCCGTTCGAAATCCCGTCTGAAATCTACGCCCAGTGGGATGCGAAAGAAGCCGGCCAGGCGAAAGAGTCTGCATGGAATGAGAAATTCGCGGCTTATGAGAAAGCCTTCCCGCAGGAAGCTGCTGAATTCACTCGTCGTATGAAAGGCGACATGCCGGCTGACTTCGATGCGAAAGCGAATGAGTTCATCGCTAAACTGCAGGCGAATCCATCCAAAATCGCCAGCCGTAAAGCGTCCCAGAATGCCATCGAAGCCTTCGGTCCGCTGTTGCCGGAATTCCTCGGCGGCTCCGCTGACCTGGCACCGTCTAACCTGACCCTGTGGTCCGGTTCTAAGGCTATCAACGAAGACGCGGCGGGTAACTATATTCACTACGGTGTGCGCGAATTCGGTATGACCGCTATCGCCAACGGTATCGCCCTGCACGGCGGTTTCCTGCCGTACACCTCCACCTTCCTGATGTTCGTCGAATATGCCCGTAACGCAGTGCGTATGGCAGCGTTGATGAAACAACGTCAGGTGATGGTGTACACCCACGACTCCATCGGTCTGGGCGAAGATGGCCCGACGCACCAGCCGGTCGAGCAGGTGGCAAGCCTGCGCGTAACGCCGAACATGTCCACATGGCGTCCGTGCGACCAGGTGGAATCCGCGGTGGCGTGGAAATATGGCGTAGAGCGTCAGGATGGCCCAACCGCGCTGATCCTCTCCCGTCAGAACCTGGCGCAGCAGGAACGTACTGAAGAGCAACTGGCGAATATCGCCCGCGGTGGTTACGTACTGAAAGATTGTGCGGGCCAGCCGCAGATTATCTTCATTGCGACCGGTTCTGAGGTTGAGCTGGCGGTTGCCGCCTACGAAAAACTGACTGCCGAAGGCGTGAAGGCGCGTGTGGTTTCCATGCCGTCCACCGACGCGTTCGACAAGCAGGATGCGTCTTACCGTGAATCCGTGCTGCCGAAGGCGGTCTCTGCGCGTGTGGCGATTGAAGCGGGTATCGCTGACTACTGGTTCAAATACGTCGGCCTGAACGGCGCTATTGTCGGTATGACCACCTTCGGTGAGTCTGCTCCGGCAGAGCTGCTGTTTGAAGAGTTTGGCTTCACGGTGGACAACGTGATCGCCAAAGCGAAAGCGCTGCTGTAATCCTTAATACGGCATAAAACGGGTCGCTTCGGCGACCCGTTTTTATTCCCCCTTTGACAACCTGCCGTTTTCCAGCCGTACCACCCGTGAAAAATGACGCTGGGTAAACGCAGCGTCATGGCTAATCGCCACGACGCTGGTTCCCCGTGCCCGGCATGTCGCCAGCCAGTGTTCAAATACGGTTAGCCAGTGGGCGTCAAAATCCCGGCTGGGTTCATCCAGCAATAACACAGGCGGCGCCATCGCCTCCAGACTGGCGACCGCCACCATCCGGCGCTGCGCGGCGTGCAGATCAAGCGGGTGTGCCTCGGCGACGTCCGTTAGCTGGCATAACCTCAGCGCGGCCTGCGTGCGCCGTAAAATTTCCTCTGCCGATAAGCGTTGTAGTTTCAGCCCAAAAGCGACCTCTTGCGCGACATTGCTGTGGAAAATCTGGTTTTCCGCTTCCTGAAAGAGTACGCCGATAGCGGCGGCGCGTTGACGATTTTTAAGCTGCGCAATCGGCCCTCCATTAAGCGTTACCGAGCCGGAAGTGGGGGAAAGCAGGCCGGCCATAATCCGTAACAGTGTTGATTTTCCCGCGCCGTTATCGCCGGTCAACGCCAGCCATTCGCCGTCACGAAGTTCAAGCGAGATAGCGTGCAGACAGTCGGCTGCGGCATCCGGCCAGCGATAAGCGACCTGATTTAACGTCAACATAATGGGGTTAGCGCTCCGTCGCGCAATTGCCATACCCGCTGGCATCGCGTCAGAAAAGGAAAATGGTTACGCTCAAAAAGCACAATGAGAGAATGACGTTCCAGCGCCCACTGTTGTAGCCGTTCCAGCAGCATCCCGGTGGCCGCTGACGTCAGCCGACTGAAGGCTTCATCAAGAATTAACAGTCTGGGCTGCATGGCAAGCGCGCTGGCAATTACTACCCGCTGCGTTTCGCCGCCGGAGAGCGTGCCGGGATGGCGATGGCGTAACGACTGGCAGTTTGTCAGGGTCAGCGCCTCGTCAATGCGCCGTAGAATTTCCGCTTCATGGAGGCCGAGATTCTCCGGGCCAAACGCCACCTCTTCCTCTACGCTAAAGGTACAGCCGGAAAGCTGTAAATAAGGCGATTGCTGCACCAACTGGATGGTGGGCGACTGTTCTACCAGCGGGAGCTGCCCGATAGGGACGCCAAGCAGTAAGCCTGTGCCGTCAATATCACCGGGAAGATAATCCGGATACCAGCCAGCCATCAGTTGCGCCAGCGTACTTTTTCCGCTGCCGTTATCGCCGACTATCGCCACTATTCCGGGTGTTGAATAGTGGAAATCAAAACATGCCGGCGGGCGTGTCGCATCGGACGGAAGATAACGAAACTGCTCTAACGTAACCATATCCATACTCCCGCTTCCGCCAGTATTAGCAGTACCATGCCATACCGCGCAACCCGTTGTAACATGCTATCTTTCGGCGCCCACAGCGTGGTTCGGGCTCGATGCAGCCGAAACCCCCGCATATCCAACGCCGCGCCGCGTATTGTCAGATCGTTAAGCGCATTTTGCGTAAGCGGCACGATCAGCGCAGGCATAGCCCGTAGCCGCTGATACCAGCCTTCATCCAGCGGTACGCCGCGCGCGCGCTGGGCTTCATGAACGATCGTCAGTTGTCGTTTGAGCTGTTCGACGACCAGCAGCGGGCCAGCGAACAGGTAAGCGATGCCGGGCGGCAGACGTGAAGCGAACAGGGCGCGAATAAACCGCTGAACCGGCACATACTGCATCCATAGCTGCGACGTCGACACGATCGCCAGCAGACGTAGCCATAGCGTAACGGCATATACCCAGCGCTGCGGATCGCGAGGCTGCCCGCTTATCCATTCTGTTAGCCAACCGCCATGTACCAGCCATAGCCCAAACCCTAAAGACAGCATCAGCCAGGCGACATACTTCGCCCGCCGCCGCGTTGATTTCAGCGCCAGCAGACAGAGGAAGGCCGCCGCGCTATAAATCGGGAGCACGGTCTGCGCAGGGAGTAGCAGCGTGGTGCAGGCCGCCAGCGCCCATAAGGTTAACGAGGTAAACGGATGCATTTAGCGTACGGCTGACATCGCAGGAAAATGCCGTGTCGTACGTAACGGTAGCTGACGCAGCAGCACCCAAACGATGATCGCCGTCAGAATTTTATCGACCAGATTAGCGCCTATGACGGTAATCGCTACCGACTCCACCAGGTTTTGGCCCATTGAATGCATCCAGGCGACGAATAAATCAGCGCCGCTGCCGGTAACGCCGCCAAAAAGCGCGGTACGAAGCGGTACGGCGACCAGCGTCACCGCTAACGTAATGACGACCCCGCTGACGATCACCTTGGGCAGGGTACGAAACCAGCCTGCGCGCGCCAGCCACCCGGCGACCAGACCGATAACCATCGCTACCGGGGCAAACGCGGCAGCGATAGGATCGGTAAGCAGCCCCCACAGCAAGTTGGTCAGAAGCCCAGTCAACATGCCGATGAACGGCCCTAACAGTACCGCGCTAATTAAGGTGCCGATCGAGTCGAGAAAAATAGGCAGCTTCAACATGCTAATAAGCTGTCCGCCAATCATATTGATGGCAATAGCGATGACAATCAGCACCAGAGACTGGCTGGAAAACGGGCGACGCGCCATAAAGTACCTCTTAAAGAGTCGTCAATTAACGGGAAGAAATATGCAGTTCGTCATAACCGGAAATGGCGCACGGTTGACGGCTGAACGTCAGCGCTGGCAGCTCGCCGATAACCAGTTCCAGCGTGGTACGCACGGTACACCCTGGCATCATATGGCCGCCGAGCATGGCCCCGTAGGGATCTGATACCGCGAGATGCAGATGCTCGCCGGTCAATTCAAGTGTGCCGTTTAGCGAGATAACTTCAAACGTGCCGGTGAGCGATGTGGTCGCCTCTTGCCCGGCATAACGCAGCGCAACGTCGGTCAGACTGCCAGTACACCCTGCAATCCAGGCGGCATGTAATTGGTTCTGTTGCACAAAGGCGTGTAATTGGGAAAACACTTCCTGGCCGGGAAGCAGACGAAGCGCGTAAAAGCGCGCTGTAGAGGCGTTGTGGTGAGATACAGTCATCGTTACAGGACTCCGAGACTCGGACGTGGCGCTGATAATATAGACGCTGGCGGCAGCGCTTTCTGATATAAATCAGTATTTGTGACGCGACGATGAAAAGATCTGACGGATGTACTGGTGATTCTTAAATATGGAATAAATTGCAGCGTAAGCGGCCATGAAATGTGATGCAGGTCAGATAACTGTCTTCTTCGACTGGACAAACATTCCTTTTATTCCCCGTTTCGCTTATTCTAGCTGAAGCGTTTCAGTTAATTAAATGTTCGACAATTAACCAATCAGTCGCAGTTTGCGACAGGTGAGGTTTTACTCGACGATGAGCTGCATTACTCTGTCAGCCTCATCTGAATCGGGATAGCCTTGCAGGAGACCTATGACCGTACGCATAGCGATTAATGGCTTTGGTCGCATCGGACGTAACGTGGTTCGTGCTTTGTATGAATCCGGACGTCGGGCGGAAATTACCGTGGTGGCCATCAACGAGCTGGCGGATGCCGCAGGCATGGCGCATTTGTTGAAATACGATACCAGCCACGGGCGTTTTGCATGGGAGGTTCGCCACGAGCGCGAGCAGCTTTTTGTCGGCGACGATGTCATTCGTATTCTGCATGAACGAACGCTGGCGGATCTGCCGTGGCGCGAACTGGGCGTGGATGTCGTGTTGGATTGTACGGGCGTATATGGCAACCGGGAGCATGGCGAGGCGCATATTGCCGCTGGCGCGAAGAAAGTGCTCTTTTCTCATCCGGGCAGCAACGATCTTGACGCCACCGTCGTTTTTGGCGTGAACCAGAATCAACTGCGTGCGGAACATCGTATTGTCTCAAACGCATCCTGTACCACGAATTGCATAATTCCCGTCATTAAATTGTTGGATGATGCTTACGGCATCGAGTCTGGTACCGTCACGACGATCCACTCCGCGATGAACGATCAGCAGGTGATCGACGCGTATCACTCCGATCTGCGGCGCACGCGCGCGGCCAGCCAGTCGATTATCCCGGTAGATACAAAACTGGCGGCAGGCATTACGCGTATATTCCCGCAGTTTAACGACCGTTTTGAGGCGATTGCCGTGCGCGTTCCAACCATTAATGTGACGGCGATCGATTTAAGCGTGACGGTGAAAAAACCAGTAAAAGCCAGTGAAGTCAACCAGTTGCTGCAAAAAGCAGCACAAGGTGCATTTCATGGTATAGTTGACTATACGGAATCACCGTTGGTCTCGATAGATTTTAACCACGACCCGCACAGCGCCATTGTTGATGGCACGCAAACCCGGGTCAGTGGCGCCCACCTGATCAAGACGCTGGTCTGGTGCGATAATGAATGGGGCTTTGCTAACCGGATGCTCGACACCACGTTAGCGATGGCCGCAGTTGGTTTCAGGCTCGACGCGTCAGCGTCGACAAAACTTTAAGCATCATTGAGAGGATTCACCATGTCTGTAATTAAGATGACCGATCTGGATCTGGCCGGGAAACGCGTTTTTATCCGTGCGGATCTGAACGTACCTGTTAAAGAAGGGAAAGTGACCAGCGACGCGCGTATCCGCGCCTCTCTGCCGACCATCGAACTGGCTCTGAAACAGGGCGCGAAAGTGATGGTAACTTCCCACCTGGGTCGTCCTACCGAAGGCGAGTACAACGAAGAATTCTCTCTGCTGCCGGTTGTTAACTACCTGAAAGACAAACTGTCTAACCCGGTTCGCCTGGTCAAAGATTACCTGGACGGCGTTGACGTGGCCGAAGGTGAGCTGGTGGTTCTGGAAAACGTTCGCTTTAACAAAGGCGAAAAGAAAGACGACGAAGCGCTGTCTAAAAAATATGCCGCCCTGTGTGACGTATTCGTGATGGACGCCTTTGGTACTGCGCACCGCGCGCAGGCTTCTACCCACGGTATCGGCAAATTTGCTGACGTCGCGTGCGCAGGCCCGCTGCTGGCCGCTGAACTGGATGCGCTGGGTAAAGCGCTGAAAGAGCCGGCTCGTCCGATGGTGGCTATCGTTGGTGGTTCTAAAGTATCTACCAAACTGACTGTTCTGGATTCCCTGTCTAAAATCGCTGACCAGCTGATTGTCGGCGGCGGTATCGCCAACACCTTCGTTGCCGCTCAGGGCCACAGCGTCGGTAAATCCCTGTACGAAGCTGACCTGGTTGACGAAGCAAAACGTCTGCTGACCACTTGCGATATCCCGGTTCCGACCGATGTTCGCGTTGCCACCGAGTTCTCCGAAACCGCACCAGCGACTCTGAAATCCGTTAACGACGTGAAAGAAGACGAGCAGATCCTGGATATCGGCGATGCTTCCGCTCAGCAGCTGGCTGAAATCCTCAAGAATGCCAAAACCATTCTGTGGAACGGCCCGGTTGGCGTGTTTGAGTTCCCGAACTTCCGTAAAGGGACTGAAATCGTGGCGAATGCCATCGCTGATAGCGAAGCGTTTTCCATCGCTGGCGGCGGCGACACCCTGGCGGCAATCGACCTGTTCGGCATTGCTGACAAAATCTCCTACATTTCTACTGGCGGCGGCGCATTCCTCGAATTCGTGGAAGGTAAAGTTCTGCCAGCCGTAGCGATGCTCGAAGAGCGCGCTAAGAAGTAATCGTTACGGGCAGGGATTCCTGCCCGTTGATTTATCGCCGATCTGACATTCAGGGCGGCCCGTGTTTTTTCCCAAAGCCCGACGATACAGGACAACGAAACATGTCTAAAATTTTTGATTTCGTAAAACCAGGCGTGATCACTGGTGATGACGTACAGAAAGTGTTCCAGGTAGCAAAAGAAAACAATTTTGCTCTGCCGGCAGTTAACTGCGTGGGCACTGATTCCATCAACGCTGTTCTGGAAACCGCTGCAAAAGTTAAAGCGCCGGTCATCGTTCAGTTCTCCAACGGCGGCGCGTCCTTCATCGCGGGTAAAGGCGTGAAAACTGACGTACCTCAGGGCGCGGCAATCCTGGGCGCTATCTCTGGCGCGCATCACGTTCACCAGATGGCTGAACATTATGGCGTTCCGGTTATCCTGCACACTGACCACTGCGCCAAGAAACTGCTGCCGTGGATCGACGGTCTGCTGGACGCGGGTGAAAAACACTTCGCAGCGACCGGTAAACCGCTGTTCTCTTCTCACATGATCGACCTGTCTGAAGAGTCTCTGCACGAAAACATCGAAATCTGCTCCAAATACCTGGCGCGCATGTCCAAAATTGGCATGACTCTGGAAATCGAACTGGGTTGCACCGGTGGCGAAGAAGACGGCGTGGACAACAGCCACATGGACGCTTCTGCCCTGTACACCCAGCCGGAAGACGTTGATTACGCGTACACTGAGCTGAGCAAAATCAGCCCGCGTTTCACTATTGCCGCTTCCTTCGGTAACGTACACGGCGTTTACAAGCCGGGTAACGTGGTTCTGACCCCGACCATTCTGCGTGATTCTCAGGACTATGTTTCTAAGAAACACAACCTGCCGCACAACAGCCTGAACTTCGTTTTCCACGGCGGTTCCGGTTCTACTGCTCAGGAAATCAAAGACTCCGTAAGCTACGGCGTAGTGAAAATGAACATCGATACCGATACCCAATGGGCAACCTGGGAAGGTGTTCTGAACTACTACAAAGAAAACGAAGCGTATCTGCAAGGTCAGCTGGGCAACCCGAAAGGCGAAGATCAGCCGAACAAGAAATACTATGACCCGCGCGTATGGCTGCGTGCTGGCCAGACTTCGATGATCGCTCGTCTGGAAAAAGCATTTAAAGAACTGAACGCGATTGACGTTCTGTAATATAGTCTGCTGATTGAAATGGCTTCCCTCGGGAAGCCATTTTTTTATCGTTATTTCCGGAGAGCGGCGTTAGTTAGCGCTTTCATCCGGCCAACTCACAGTGTACCTGCCTTTTTTGGTTTTGGGATGATGCCGAAAAATGGCATATTCCTCTGTTTTTGTTTACCTTTAAAAAGTTCTTTTCGTGAGAATGATCTCATTTGCTTGTTTTGCTATGACCAAGGAATATTGAATGGAAGATTTGAATGTTGTCGACAGCATAAATGGTGCGGGCACCTGGCTGGTACGCAACCAGGCGTTATTGCTCAGCTATGCTGTGAATATTGTTGCGGCTATCGCTATTATCATCATCGGCTTGATTGTAGCGCGCGTGATTTCCAATACGGTAAATCGTCTGATGCGTGCGCGTCATATTGATGCGACAGTGGCCGACTTTCTTTCTGCGCTGGTGCGCTATGGGGTTATCGCTTTTACGCTGATTGCGGCTCTGGGTCGCGTGGGGGTTCAAACCGCCTCGGTTATTGCCGTACTGGGCGCCGCTGGTTTAGCCGTTGGCCTGGCATTACAGGGATCGCTTTCTAACCTTGCGGCTGGGGTATTGCTGGTTATGTTCCGTCCGTTCCGCGCCGGTGAGTATGTCGATTTGGGCGGCGTTGCCGGTACGGTACTGAACGTGCAAATCTTTTCCACGACAATGCGCGCGGTAGACGGCAAAATTATTGTGATTCCGAATGGCAAAATTATCGCGGGAAATATCATCAACTATTCTCGTGAGCCGGTTCGCCGTAACGAATTCATTATTGGTGTGGCCTACGATTCGGATATCGATCAGGTGAAACAGCTGCTAACGACGATTATCGAGTCCGACGATCGTATTTTAAAAGATCGCGAAATGACGGTGCGTTTGAATGAGCTGGGCGCCTCATCGATTAATTTTGTGGTGCGTGTCTGGAGTAAAAGCAGCGACCTGCAAAATGTCTACTGGGACGTGCTGGAACGTATTAAACGTGAATTTGACGCCGCTGGTATTAGCTTCCCGTACCCGCAGATGGACGTCAATTTTAAACGCGTGAAAGATAACGCCGCGGAGTAATTTTCCTCCCGTGCTGCCTGCCGGTGCTGCGCTTATCCGCCTCCAGTATTCTCTGGTTATTGAGCGGATAAGCGTAGCCGCCATCCGTTATTCAGTCTCTTTATTAGCTTTTCTTATTAGTGATTAAAATTATCAATTTCCGCTAATAATATTCCCGCGCTATAGTCTGCCTTTAAGAAAAACAGCTCAGGGTAGTTAACGTGATATCTTATTATTTTCAAGGGTTTGCCCTTGGCGCCGCCATGATCCTTCCGCTTGGCCCGCAAAATGCGTTTGTGATGAATCAGGGAATTCGTCGCCAGTACCACCTCATGATAGCGCTGCTTTGCGCGTTAAGTGATTTAGTCCTGATTAGCGCCGGTATTTTTGGCGGTAGCGCGTTGCTGATGCAGTCGCCGTGGCTGCTGGCGCTGGTCACATGGGGCGGGGTTGCGTTCTTGTTATGGTACGGTTTTGGCGCGCTGAAAACGGCAATGAGCAGTAATCTGGAGCTGGCCAGCGCCGAGGTTATGAAGCAGGGGCGCTGGAAAATTATTGCTACGATGCTGGCGGTAACGTGGCTGAATCCGCACGTTTATCTGGATACGTTTGTCGTGTTGGGCAGTCTCGGCGGGCAACTGGCTATGGAGCCAAAGCGCTGGTTCGCCCTCGGCACGATTAGCGCGTCGTTCTTGTGGTTTTTTGGGTTAGCGCTACTGGCGGCCTGGCTTGCGCCTCGACTGCGTACGGCGAAAGCTCAACGTATTATCAACATTCTGGTTGGGGTGGTGATGTGGCTTATCGCTTTCCAACTGGCGCGGGAAGGCGTCGCGCATATGCACGCGCTTTTCAACTAAGCGTTGTCTGATGGACAACAGGCCGATATCCGCTAAGCTTGCCTGCATGCGCCCTGTATATCAGGGCAATGACTGCAATATGGAGGAGAGACTGTGAAGTTCAAAGTGATGGCCCTGGCGGCATTAGTGGGTTTAAGTGCAATGTCGGCGCAGGCAAGCGAATTGCCGGAAGGCCCGCACATCGTGACTTCCGGTACGGCAAGCGTCGATGCTGTGCCTGATATCGCCACCTTAGCGATTGAAGTGAACGTCGCGGCGAAGGATGCGGCGACGGCGAAGAAGCAGGCCGATGAGCGCGTGGCGCAATATCTTTCCTTCCTTGAGCAAAATCAGATTGCGAAAAAAGACATTAGCGCGGCGAATCTGCGCACGCAGCCGGATTATGATTACCAAAACGGTAAAAGCATTCTGAAAGGGTATCGTGCGGTGCGAACCGTTGAGGTGACGCTGCGTCAGTTAGATAAACTTAATTCTCTGCTGGACGGCGCGCTGAAGGCGGGTCTGAACGAGATTCGTTCGGTATCGCTGGGCGTGGCGCAACCGGACGCCTATAAAGACAAGGCCCGCAAAGCCGCCATCGATGACGCGATTCATCAGGCGCAAGCGCTGGCAGCCGGTTTTAACAGCAAATTGGGGCCGGTTTACAGCATTCGTTACCATGTCTCTAATTATCAGCCGAGTCCGGTGGTGCGAATGATGAAAGCCGCGGATGCTGCGCCGGTATCTGCGCAGGAAACTTACGAGCAGCCGACCATTCAGTTCGACGATCAGGTCGATGTGGTCTTCCAGCTTGAACCTGGAACAGGGCAGACGTCGACAACGGCCGCCAGCACGCAGTAATCTCGCCCGGCCTGGGCGCTTCCAGGCCGCGTTTTCTCCCGGTGTTCTCATTTTTTGCTCCGTATTACGCAATGAAATGAAGATTTGCTAATACGGTGTGAGCGTTTTGAATCGTCTTGTCGCCAGCAAAAAATAGCCAATGGCGCGTCGTTTTTTGCCGCCTGAACGCAATGATTTTGTGATCAATTTCAAAGAAACGATGGGGGAATAATGGGTCATGCAGGCCGGATAAGACGTTCACGCCGCCATCCGGCATTCATAGAGAGGCTAATCCTGACGCAGCACCTTGTGCCCGTACTCCAGCAGCGCGTCGGTCACTTTGCGCATCATCCGGCTTTCCGGGGCAAAGCGGTGCCAGTAAAGCATCCGGCGCTGTAGCAAACCAGGCGTTAAGTTGATCAACTCGCCGCTTTCCAGCTCTTTCTCAATCTGCAGGTGAGGGATCATGCAGCAGGTCGTGCCCTGACGCGCAAGCTGTACAAACGCTTCGGATGAATTAACGATATGGCACGGCACGCTGCCGGGCGGTAGATCGAAATTCTGTTGCAAAAAGGCCTGATGCATATCATCCAGATGGTCGAACGCGACGGCGGGCGCTTTCAGCAGCGACGACCGGGTAACGCCATTGGGGAAATAGCGCTCGGCAAACGGCTTTGACGCGACAAACAGATAGTCGAGCGCGCCAAGTTTGTCTACCAGGCAACTGGGCAGCGCCTGATGCTGGATACTCACCGCGCCCACCACCTCGCCGCGACGCAGACGTTCTTGCGTGCGCGTTTCATCTTCCACCTGTAAATTGAGACGGATAGGGGAGTCCGCCAGCACCGGCGCCAGCGCCGGAAGCAGCCAGGTCGCCAGACTGTCGGCGTTAACCGCCAGCGACAGCAGCAGCGGCGTAGAGCCGGTTTGTTCATCGCCCAGCCACTCTTCTTCCAGCAGTTCAACCTGACGCAGCAGAGCCAGTAATTTTTGCCCTTGCTCCGTGGGGCGAGGAGGAACGGTACGCACCAACAAAGGTTGTCCGAACATATTCTCAAGCTGTTTTATGCGCTGTGAGACGGCGGATTGCGTGATGCACAGCTTCTGGGCGGCGCGCTCGAATCCTCGTTCACGTATAACGGCATCCAGCGCCTGTAGTGTTCTGTAGTCCGGACGTTTCATTGTTGTGTCATGCTCCTGTTATTTTTTTCCGCACTATGACATAAATTTGCCGTCGGTACAGATGAAATCCGTAGCCTGTGTACGGACACGGAGATTTTTCCCGACAATGTTCTATAATGCGGCTGTATTTTCACACCACAGGCGAAACGATCTATGACGCAGGATGAACTGAAAAAAGCGGTAGGATGGGCGGCACTTCAGTATGTACAGCCCGGCACCATTGTGGGCGTTGGTACAGGCTCAACGGCCGCACACTTTATTGATGCGCTGGGCACAATGAAAGGCCAGATTGAAGGCGCGGTCTCCAGCTCGGACGCCTCGACTGAAAAACTCAAAGGCCTCGGTATTCATGTGTTTGATCTCAACGAAGTGGATAGCCTGGGTATCTATGTCGATGGCGCGGACGAAATCAACGGTCATATGCAGATGATCAAAGGCGGCGGCGCGGCACTAACCCGTGAGAAAATTATTGCTTCCGTGGCGGAGAAATTTATCTGTATTGCGGATGCCTCTAAACAGGTGGATATTCTTGGCAAATTCCCGTTGCCGGTCGAAGTGATTCCGATGGCGCGCAGCGCGGTCGCTCGTCAACTGGTGAAGCTGGGCGGGCGTCCGGAGTACCGTCAGAACGTGGTCACGGATAACGGCAACGTGATTCTGGATGTTTATGGTATGGAAATCCTTGATCCCATCGCGCTGGAAAACGCCATTAACGCGATTCCGGGCGTCGTGACCGTAGGGTTGTTCGCCAACCGTGGCGCCGATGTCGCACTGATCGGCACGCCGGACGGGGTGAAAACCATCGTAAAATGATCCCGCCAGGCGTATTTCCTGCCGCGTAAAAAATTCGGTCAGGGCAAATTTGGTGACATGTATCACGTTTAATCGTTTGCCCTGCCGATCCCTCCAAAGAAAAAGTTATTCCCGGTATTTTCATCTGCTATTTCCCGCTGTATGCGATTCCTTCACGACGCTGGCGCAAACGTTCATATTGCCGTGATAATTTTTTTTGATATGTTGAAGGACGGATGCAAATCCACACACAACATCAGATGGCAAAAAAAGACAGGATCGGGGAAATGGCAAAGGTATCGCTGGAGAAAGATAAAATTAAATTTCTGCTGGTTGAAGGGGTGCATCAAAAGGCGCTGGAAAGCCTTCGTGCGGCAGGTTACACCAACATTGAATATCACAAGGGCGCGCTGGACGCTGAACAGTTGAAAGCGTCCATCCGCGATGCCCACTTCATCGGTCTGCGATCCCGTACTCATCTGACAGAAGAAGTGATTAACGCCGCAGAGAAGCTGGTGGCGATTGGCTGTTTTTGCATCGGCACCAACCAGGTGGATTTAAATGCGGCGGCAAAACGCGGTATTCCGGTCTTTAACGCGCCATTCTCGAATACCCGTTCCGTGGCGGAGCTGGTGATTGGCGAGCTATTGCTGCTGCTGCGCGGCGTGCCGGAAGCGAACGCCAAAGCGCACCGCGGCGTATGGAATAAACTGGCGGCGGGATCGTTCGAAGCGCGCGGTAAAAAGCTTGGCATTATCGGTTACGGCCATATCGGAACGCAGTTGGGCATTCTGGCGGAATCGCTGGGGATGCATGTCTATTTCTATGATATTGAAAATAAACTGCCGCTTGGTAACGCAACTCAGGTGCAGCACCTGTCTGAATTGCTGAATATGAGCGATGTGGTCAGTCTGCACGTACCTGAAAACGCCTCCACCAAAAACATGATGGGCGCAAAAGAGATAGCCCTGATGAAGCCGGGTTCGCTGCTGATTAACGCCGCGCGCGGTACGGTGGTGGATATCCCGGCTTTGTGCGACGCGCTGGCGACGAAACATCTGGCGGGGGCGGCTATCGACGTCTTCCCGACGGAACCGGCCACTAATAGCGATCCGTTTACCTCTCCGCTGTGCGAATTCGATAACGTGATCCTGACGCCGCATATCGGCGGCTCGACGCAGGAGGCGCAAGAAAACATCGGTCTGGAAGTCGCAGGAAAACTGATTAAGTACTCGGATAACGGCTCGACGCTGTCCGCCGTGAACTTCCCGGAAGTGTCGCTGCCGCTGCACGGCGGTCGTCGCCTGATGCACATCCACGAAAACCGCCCGGGCGTATTGACCGCGCTTAACCAGATCTTTGCCGAGCAGGGCGTTAACATTGCCGCACAGTATCTGCAAACCTCCGCCCGAATGGGGTATGTGGTAATTGATATAGAAGCCGATGGCGATGTGGCGGAGAAAGCGCTGCTGGCGATGAAGGCGATTCCGGGCACCATTCGCGCCCGTCTGCTGTACTAATTTCCTCTAAATGGGCAGGAGATGACCTGCCCATCCTTTCTCTGGTTTCCCTGCCTCAACATCTCTTCGTGTAACGCATACATTCTGTTTTCGAGCCTTGCCGCAATTGGTAATTAAAGGCAGCGTTGCGTGTTGTACAGCAATAAAAGGAATTTACGATAAGGGCTCAGCATAGCGCTGAAACGGGAAAGCCCCTACCGAGGCAGGGGCTCTAAAAAGGAAAGGGACGATGATGAGATACGTCATCATGCTGCTGATCCTGTTAATCATCGCTACGCCAGCATATTAACAGAGAGTACGCAGGAGGGAGGTTCGCCTCCCTCACCCTTCACCGAGAAATCTAGGTCAAAAAAGCGACGCTGTCAATCGACAAAACACGGCTACCACTCCCAAATTTTGGACGGCGTCACCACCGCAGGCAGCGGGATATCCCACTCTTCAACTGGCAGTTTTTCTACTAACTGGCAATCATGCGCGTAGCCCACGGGTAGGATCTTATGCTGCTGCCAGTTTTGCAACGTACGGTCATAAAATCCGCCGCCCATCCCCAGGCGCTGCCCGTCTTCGTCAAACGCGACTAACGGCGTTACCAGCACATCCAGCTTTGCCAGCGGTAATACGTCGCGGACATCAAGCCGTGGCTCCTGGATCTTTAAGCGGTTGGTCACCAGCGCACTCTGCGGATGATAGTGCAGGAACAGGAGGTTGCCAGGGCTAAAGGGATGAAGAACCGGAAGGTAGACGCGCTTGCCCGCTTGCCATAGCTGTTCTATCAGCGGCTGGGTGTCGAGTTCGCCATCAAAGGAGAGAAACACGGCGACAGTGTGCGCCATCACGACGGGAGGAAAGCTGAGCATTCGGGCGGCGGCCTGTTGACCAAAGCGGCTTTGCTGCTCTGGCGTCAGCGCACGGCGACGTTGCCGAATCATTCGGCGGATTTCTTGTCGTGATAAAGAGAGTTCGGGAAGTTGCGTCATGGCTGTCGCCAGTCAGAAGGGGAATCTCCGAGATGCCGCCGCAGGCTGTAACCCTTGAACCCTTGGTTCAAGGTGAATGTGTCGTCACAGTTTTAAGGCTTCTCGGACGAACCGAGCATGCTCACCAACCGCGGAGCGCCACATTCTTGTGGTATGAAATATCGGCTCAGGGGACTGGCCCGCTTGCAAACATCTCAGAGAAATTCTGTTTTCACAATCACTTTACCATAGTAAAGCGAAAAGTGTTATTCAAAGTTTTGGCCCGTTTTTTCGGTTATGCGACCTTGATCAAGCAACGCCTGTTCGATGGTCTGTTGTAGCATCCGAATACGTTGTTCCATGCTCGCCGCGTAATCGCGGGTCTTCGCTTTTTCCTGAGTTAACTCATAGCTGATATTCAATGCGGCAATGAAAACCAACTGCTCAGTATTTGTGACTCTAGTGCGAACTTTCAGATCTTGCAACCGCTGATTCAGATCGTCCGCAGCCTGATTCAACGCATCCCTTTGGTCAGGCGGGCAATTCACTCGCAGTGAACGGCCAAATATTTGGATATCGACGGGTTGTGCAGACATGCCACCTTCCTGCTGATTGACTGCGCTGCCTTCGTCTCCAGACCCAGGGTCCGCGAAGGGGCGACACTATAGCTACCCTGGTGTGAAGATACAAGCCCTTTTCTGGTTCACCAGGGTCCAAAGTGGTAGCATATCATGAATATCCTCCCTTTGATGACGAATGCTTATGTCTATACAGAACGAAATGCCTGGTTACAACGAAATGAACCGGTTTTTGAATCAACAAGGGGCCGGTCTGACCCCGGCTGAAATGCATGGTTTAATCAGCGGGATGATTTGCGGCGGCAACAACGACAGCTCATGGCAGCCGCTGTTGCATGACCTGACGAACGAAGGTCTGGCCTTCGGGCATGAGCTTGCTCAGGCGCTGCGCAAAATGCACGCGGCGACCAGCGACGCGCTGGAAGACGACGGCTTTCTTTTTCAGCTTTATCTGCCTGAAGGCGACGATGTCAGCGTATTCGATCGCGCAGATGCATTAGCCGGGTGGGTTAACCACTTTTTGCTTGGCCTCGGCGTAACGCAGCCTAAACTTGATAAAGTCACCGGCGAAACGGGTGAAGCGATTGACGACCTGCGTAATATTGCGCAGCTTGGTTATGATGAGAGCGAAGATCAGGAAGAGCTGGAGATGTCGCTCGAAGAGATCATCGAATATGTCCGTGTTGCGGCGCTGTTATGTCATGACACTTTCACGCGCCAACAGCCGACCGCGCCGGAAGTGCGTAAACCGACGCTACACTAAGAAAAAACGAAATGGAGGCCATGTCATGACTCAGCAGGAATACCAACGCCGTCGCCAGGCATTACTGGCGCAAATGCAGCCCGGCAGCGCCGCGCTGATCTTTGCCGCGCCGGAGGCGACGCGCAGCGCAGACAGTGAATATCCGTATCGCCAGAGTAGCGACTTCTGGTATTTCACCGGTTTTAACGAACCGGAAGCCGTGCTGGTACTGATTAAGAGTGATGACACCCACAACCACAGCGTTTTGTTCAACCGCGTTCGCGACCTGACGGCGGAAATCTGGTTTGGTCGCCGTTTAGGACAGGATGCCGCGCCGGAAAAACTGGGCGTTGACCGGGCGCTGGCGTTTAGCGAAATCAACCAGCAACTCTTTCAGTTGCTTAATGGTCTGGATGTGGTGTACCACGCGCAGGGCGAATATGCGTATGCCGACGAGATTGTTCTGGCTGCGCTGGAGAAGCTGCGTAAAGGCTCCCGCCAGAATCTGACCGCGCCGGCCACCATGACTGACTGGCGACCGATCGTCCATGAGATGCGCCTGTTCAAATCGCCGGAAGAGATTGCGGTCATGCGCCGCGCCGGGGAAATTAGCGCTCTGGCGCATATCCGCGCGATGGAAAAATGCCGTCCGGGGATGTTTGAGTATCAGCTGGAAGGAGAAATTCACCACGAATTTAATCGCCATGGCGCGCGCTATCCCTCCTATAACACCATTGTCGGCAGCGGCGAAAATGGCTGTATCCTGCATTACACTGAAAACGAAAGTGAAATGCGCGACGGCGATTTAGTGCTTATCGACGCGGGCTGTGAATATAAAGGTTACGCGGGCGACATCACGCGTACTTTCCCGGTGAACGGGAAATTTACGCCAGCTCAGCGTGAAATTTATGACATCGTTCTGGAATCGCTGGAGACCAGCCTGCGACTGTTCCGTCCTGGCACCTCTATTCAGCAGGTGACCGGCGAAGTCGTGCGCATCATGATAACCGGGCTGGTGAAGTTGGGGATTTTGCAAGGAGAGGTTGATCAACTGATTGCCGAGAATGCGCATCGTCCTTTCTTTATGCATGGCTTGAGCCACTGGCTGGGGCTGGATGTTCATGATGTCGGCGTTTATGGGCCGGATCGCTCCCGCATCCTGGAGCCGGGCATGGTGCTGACCGTAGAGCCAGGCCTCTATATCGCGCCGGATGCCGACGTGCCGGAAGCGTATCGTGGCATTGGCGTTCGAATTGAAGATGACATTGTCATTACCGAAACCGGTAATGAAAACCTGACCGCTGGCGTTGTGAAGAAGGCGGATGACATTGAAGCATTAATGGCGGCGGCGCGGCAGCAATGAGCGTCATTATCGTTGGCGGCGGCATGGCAGGCGCGACGCTGGCGCTGGCCATCTCTCAGTTCAGTCATGGGACGTTGCCGGTACACCTGATTGAAGCGAAAGCGCCTGAAGCCGACGGTCATCCCGGCTTTGACGCCAGAGCGATTGCGCTGGCGGCGGGCACTTGTCAGCAACTGGCGCGAATTGGCGTCTGGCAGGCGATTTCCGATTGCGCAACGGCAATCAACACCGTACACGTCAGCGATCGCGGTCATGCCGGATTTGTGACTCTCGACGCGCAGGATTACAGCCTGGCAGCGTTGGGTCACGTTGCGGAGCTGCATGATATCGGGCTGCGTCTGTTTGCGCTCTTACGTAAAGCGCCAGGCGTTACGCTGCACTGCCCGGAGCGCGTAGCCAGCGTGTCGCGTACCCAACAGCAGGTTAACGTCACTCTGGAAAACGGCAATGTGATAGCTGGCAGCGTGCTGGTGGCGGCTAACGGTACCCACTCCGCGCTGGCGTCAGCCTGCGGCGTTGACTGGCATCAGGAGCCTTACGAACAGTTAGCGGTGATAGCGAATGTCGCGACCGCTATCCCGCACCAGGGACGCGCCTTTGAACGTTTTACCCCCAATGGCCCGCTGGCGATGTTGCCGATGTCGCATGGCCGATGTTCGCTGGTTTGGTGTCACCCGCTCGACCAGCGCGATGAGGTGCTGAGCTGGTCCGACGCGCAGTTTTGTCATGCGTTGCAGGCCGCGTTCGGCTGGCGGCTGGGGCGAATTACTCAGGCCGGTAAGCGCAGCGCGTATCCGCTTGCCCTTACTACGGCGGCGAAAGTGTTTACTCACCGGACTGTCGTGGTCGGCAATGCGGCGCAGACGTTGCATCCTATCGCCGGACAAGGGTTTAATCTCGGTCTGCGCGATGTCATGAGCCTGGCGGAAACGCTGGTCGTGGCACAGGACGCGGGCGAGGATATTGGCGCCTGGCACGTGTTATCGCGCTATCAGCAGCGTCGTCAGGTTGACCGGGATACGACGATTGGCGTAACGAACGGTCTGGTCCATCTGTTTGCAAATCGTTGGGCGCCGCTGGTTATTGGGCGCAATATCGGTTTAATGGCGATGGAATTATTACCGCCTGCGCGCGATGCGCTGGCACAGCGGACCTTAGGTTGGGTTGCGCGTTAAGCAGATCTGTAGGCCGGATAAGGCGTTTACGCCGCCATCCGGCATCGTGTTCGTAAAAATGCCGGATGGCGGCTTCGCCTTATCCGGCCTACGGTTTTGATTGTTCCGGTTTCCAGGAGTAAATAGTGCAAAGTGTTGATGTAGCAATAGTTGGCGGAGGCATGGTGGGACTGGCTGTCGCCTGCGGCTTGCAGGGGAGCGGTTTGCGCGTTGCGGTACTGGATCACGTTGTCCCCCAGCCGTTGGCGAACGATGCGCCGCCTCAGCTTCGGGTGTCGGCGATTAATGCCGCCAGCGAAAAACTGCTTACCCGTCTTGGCGTATGGTCAAACATTGTGGCGCGACGGGCAAGTTGCTACCACGGTATGGAAGTCTGGGATAAAGACAGCTTTGGCCGTATTACGTTTGATGACGCAAGCATGGGATATAGCCATCTGGGGCATATTGTTGAAAACAGCGTCATTCACTATGCACTGTGGCAAAAAGCGCAGCAAGCGGCGGATATCACCTTAATGGCGCCAGCGGAGTTACAGCAGGTTGCCTGGGGAGAGAACGACGCCTTCCTGACTTTAAAAGACGGCGCGATGTTAACCGCGCGTCTGGTGATTGCCGCGGATGGCGCCAACTCCTGGCTGCGTAACAAAGCGGAAATTCCCTTAACTTTCTGGGACTACCGTCACCATGCGCTGGTAGCGACTATCCGCACCGAAGAGCCGCACGGCGCGGTTGCTCGCCAGGTGTTTCATGGTGAAGGTATTCTGGCGTTTTTGCCGTTAAGCGATCCGCATCTGTGTTCCATTGTCTGGTCGCTTTCTCCGCAGGATGCGGAGCGTATGCAACAGAGCGGCGACGAGGCGTTTAACCAGGCGTTGACTATCGCCTTCGATAATCGGCTGGGCTTATGCCGCCTGGAAAGCGAACGGCAGGTTTTTCCGCTGACGGGCCGCTATGCTCGCCAGTTTGCCGCGCATCGTCTGGCGTTGGTCGGCGATGCCGCGCACACCATCCATCCGCTGGCAGGGCAGGGCGTCAACCTCGGCTTTATGGACGCGGCCGAACTGGTGGACGATCTGCGCCGGCTTCAGCGCCAGGGCAAAGACATTGGCCAACATCTTTATCTCCGTCGTTATGAGCGTAGCCGTAAACATAGCGCGGCGATGATGCTTGCCGGGATGCAAGGTTTTCGTGACCTGTTTGCCGGCGAAAACCCGGCAAAAAAATTGCTGCGCGACATCGGGCTGAAACTGGCGGATACGCTCCCCGGCGTCAAACCCCAACTGCTTCGCCAGGCAATGGGGCTAAACGACCTTCCGCAATGGCTTCGTTAAGTGTCTGACTGCACGCCAGCAAGAGTTTGAAACCCGTCACACTTTGCTTTCCCGGCTATCGCGCCGGGGGGCTTTCCTCGTTTGAAATAATCTAATTTCACCGCTTATTTCGCATTATATTTTCTAATGCCGCTATTTTTGGCGAACGCGATTTTCGACATTTTTTCCGCATTTAATATTAATTTATGTTGTAGTAAATCGTATCAGCTTCCTTTTTATGACGGTTATTTAGCGTAATAGTGGTTTTTTGTGCTGATGGGATTTTAGCGTTTTTTAGTCATAAGCTAATGTGATGGTAAATTCAGCCTTATGGTTTAGCGTCTGGTTCGGTGGTAAGTTCAGGAGCAAGAGAACGTTTGCGTCGGCGCAGGAAAAAGGGCGTCGATGCCTGGTTTCGTGGCGAAGATTTCCCATGAAAATGGTTGTTAGCCCCCGCTAATTCAACGAGGAAAAGATGGCCCAACAGACGCCTTTGTACGAACAACACACGCTATGCGGTGCCCGCATGGTCGATTTTCATGGCTGGATGATGCCCCTGCATTACGGCTCTCAGCTTGATGAACACCACGCTGTGCGCACCGATGCCGGGATGTTTGATGTATCGCATATGACCATTGTCGATCTTCATGGCAGCCGTACACGAGAGTTTCTACGTTATCTGCTGGCAAACGACGTCGCGAAGCTAACGAAGACGGGTAAAGCCCTCTACTCCGGTATGCTTAACGCATCGGGCGGCGTGATTGATGACCTTATCGTCTACTACTTCACTGAGGATTTCTTCCGTCTCGTTGTTAACTCCGCCACCCGCGAAAAAGACCTCTCCTGGATTACCCAACACGCTGAACCTTATGCCATCGACATCACCGTTCGTGACGACCTGTCGCTGATTGCGGTACAGGGGCCGAATGCGCAGGAAAAAGCGGCGACTCTGTTTACTGACCAACAGCGCCATGCAGTAGAAGGTATGAAGCCGTTCTTCGGCGTTCAGGCGGGCGATCTGTTTATCGCCACCACTGGTTATACCGGCGAAGCGGGCTATGAAATCGCCATGCCGAATGAAAAAGCGGCGGATTTCTGGCGTGCGCTGGTGGAGGCGGGCGTGAAGCCGTGCGGTCTTGGCGCGCGCGACACGCTGCGTCTGGAAGCAGGCATGAACCTGTACGGTCAGGAGATGGATGAAGGTATCTCTCCGCTGGCGGCTAATATGGGATGGACTATCGCCTGGGAACCTGCTGACCGCGACTTTATTGGCCGTGAGGCGCTGGAGATGCAGCGTGAAAAAGGCCATGAGCAGCTTGTCGGTCTGGTGATGACCGAGAAAGGCGTATTGCGTAATGAACTGCCGGTGCGTTTTACCGATGCGCAGGGCAACCAGCAAGAAGGCATTATCACCAGCGGGACGTTTTCCCCAACGTTGGGCTACAGCATTGCGCTGGCGCGCGTTCCGGCGGGCATCGGCGAGACGGCGATTGTACAAATTCGTAACCGTGAAATGCCGGTAAAAGTGACTAAACCTGTTTTTGTGCGTAACGGCAAAGCCGTCGCGTGATTCATCCTTTTTTGGAGATTAATTGATGAGCAACGTACCCGCAGAACTGAAATACAGCAAAGAACACGAATGGCTGCGTAAAGAAGCGGATGGCACTTACACCGTTGGCATTACTGAACACGCTCAGGAGCTGTTGGGCGATATGGTTTTTGTTGATCTGCCGGAAGTCGGCGCGACCGTAAGCGCGGGCGACGACTGCGCCGTGGCGGAGTCCGTAAAAGCGGCGTCCGACATTTATGCGCCGGTAAGCGGCGAGATCGTAGCGGTAAACGATGCGCTGAGCGACTCCCCGGAGCTGGTGAACAGCGAACCGTATGCCGGTGGCTGGATCTTTAAAATCAAAGCCAGCGATGAAAGCGAACTTGAATCGCTGCTGGATGCCACCGCGTACGAGGCATTGTTAGAAGACGAATAATGTTGTGCCGGATGGCGCTAATGCTTATCCGGCCTACTCACTGCAACGCGAATTATTTTGCGTATTCGTTTTCGCACGCGTAGGCCCGGTAAGCGTCAGCGCCACCGGGCAACTGAGTTAGAGACAATCACGATTCACTGCACGTTTCAGGAACCATCGCCCATGACACAGACGTTAAGCCAGCTTGAAAACCGCGGCGCTTTCATTGAACGCCACATCGGACCGGACGCCGCGCAGCAGCAAGAGATGCTGAATGTGGTTGGCGCCGAGTCGTTAAACGCGCTGACAGGTCAGATTGTGCCGAAAGACATTCAGCTCGCGACTCCGCCGCAGGTTGGCGAGGCGGCAACCGAATATGCCGCACTGGCGGAATTAAAAGCCATCGCCGGGCGTAACAAGCGCTTCACGTCCTACATTGGCATGGGCTACACCGCCGTGCAGCTACCGCCGGTTATCCTGCGCAACATGCTGGAAAATCCAGGCTGGTACACCGCTTATACCCCGTATCAACCGGAAGTCTCTCAGGGGCGTCTGGAAGCGCTGCTCAACTTCCAACAGGTGACGCTGGACCTGACGGGGCTGGACATGGCTTCCGCCTCGCTGCTGGATGAAGCGACCGCCGCCGCTGAAGCGATGGCGATGGCAAAGCGCGTCAGCAAACTGAAAAATGCCAACCGGTTCTTTGTCGCCTCTGATGTCCATCCGCAAACTCTGGACGTCGTGCGTACTCGCGCCGAAACCTTTGGCTTTGACGTCATTGTGGATGACGCGGCGAAAGCACTGGATCACCAGGATGTGTTTGGCGTGCTGTTGCAGCAGGTTGGCTCCACGGGCGAAATTCACGATTACAGCGCGCTGATTAGCGAACTCAAAGCCCGTAAAGTGATTATCAGCGTCGCCGCCGACTTTATGGCGCTGGTGCTGCTGACGGCTCCGGGCAAACAGGGCGCGGACATTGTTTTCGGCTCTGCGCAACGTTTTGGCGTACCGATGGGGTACGGTGGCCCGCACGCGGCGTTCTTTGCCGCCAAAGACGAATTTAAACGCTCCATGCCAGGCCGTATTATCGGCGTCTCAAAAGATGCGGCGGGCAATACCGCACTGCGCATGGCGATGCAGACTCGCGAGCAGCATATCCGTCGTGAGAAAGCGAACTCCAACATTTGTACCTCGCAGGTACTGCTGGCTAACATCGCCAGCCTGTATGCCGTTTATCATGGTCCGGTCGGTCTGAAGCGCATCGCTAATCGTATCCACCGCCTGACCGATATTCTGGCGGCAGGTCTGCAACAAAAAGGACTGAAGCTGCGTCATGCGCACTACTTCGACACCCTGTGTGTGGAAGTGGCTGATAAAGCTGCGGTACTGGCGCGTGCGGAAGCGGCAGAGATCAACCTGCGCAGCGATATTCATAACGCGGTGGGTATTACCCTCGATGAAACCACCACCCGTGAGAATGTGGCGCAGTTGTTCAATGTTTTGCTGGGCGACAGCCACGGTCTGAACATTGAAACACTGGATAAAGACGTGGCGCTTGATAGCCGTTCTATTCAGCAAAGTATGCTGCGTGACGATGCGATTCTGACGCATCCGGTATTTAACCGTTACCACAGCGAAACCGAGATGATGCGCTATATGCACTCGCTGGAGCGTAAAGATCTGGCGCTGAACCAGGCGATGATCCCGCTGGGTTCCTGCACCATGAAGCTAAACGCCGCCGCCGAGATGATTCCTATCACCTGGCCGGAATTCGCTGAACTACATCCGTTCTGCCCGCCGGAACAGGCCGAAGGATATCATCAGATGATTAGCCAGCTTTCGGACTGGTCGGTGAAACTCACCGGGTACGACGCCGTCTGTATGCAGCCGAACTCCGGAG
The DNA here is from genome assembly GCF_015534835.1 of Salmonella sp. SJTUF14076. NCBI lineage: Bacteria > Pseudomonadati > Pseudomonadota > Gammaproteobacteria > Enterobacterales > Enterobacteriaceae > Salmonella > Salmonella sp. SJTUF14076. Next base: position 860,963 of record NZ_CP064674.1, read on the forward strand.
CACAGGGGGAATACGCGGGGCTGCTGGCGATTCGTCACTATCACGAAAGCCGCAACGAAGGGCATCGCGATATCTGCCTGATCCCGGCTTCTGCTCACGGCACTAACCCTGCTTCTGCACATATGGCAGGAATGCAGGTGGTGGTTGTGGCGTGTGATAAAAATGGCAACATTGATCTGACTGATCTGCGCGCGAAAGCCGAACAGGCGGGTGATAATCTCTCCTGCATCATGGTGACCTATCCGTCCACCCACGGCGTCTATGAAGAAACGATCCGCGAAGTGTGTGAAGTTGTGCACCAGTTCGGCGGTCAGGTTTACCTTGATGGCGCGAACATGAACGCCCAGGTCGGCATCACCTCACCGGGCTTTATTGGCGCGGACGTTTCGCACCTCAATTTGCATAAAACTTTTTGCATTCCGCACGGCGGCGGCGGCCCAGGCATGGGACCGATCGGCGTGAAAGCGCATCTGGCACCGTTTGTACCGGGTCATAGCGTGGTGCAAATCGAAGGCATGTTAACCCGTCAGGGCGCGGTGTCTGCGGCGCCGTTCGGCAGCGCCTCCATTCTGCCAATCAGCTGGATGTACATCCGCATGATGGGCGCAGAAGGCCTGAAGCAGGCAAGCCAGGTCGCGATTCTTAACGCTAACTACATTGCCAGCCGTCTGAAAGACGCGTACCCGGTACTGTATACCGGTCGCGATGGCCGTGTGGCGCACGAATGTATTCTTGATATTCGCCCATTGAAAGAAGAAACCGGCATCAGCGAGCTGGATATTGCCAAGCGTCTGATCGACTACGGTTTCCATGCGCCAACCATGTCGTTCCCGGTGGCGGGCACGCTGATGGTTGAACCGACGGAATCTGAAGGTAAGGCTGAGCTGGATCGCTTTATCGATGCGATGCTGGCTATTCGCGCAGAGATTGACCAGGTGAAAGCCGGTGTCTGGCCGCTGGAAGATAACCCGCTGGTGAACGCGCCGCACATTCAGAGCGAACTGGTCGCCGAGTGGGCGCATCCGTACAGCCGTGAAGTTGCCGTATTCCCGGCAGGCGTGGCAGACAAATACTGGCCGACGGTGAAACGTCTGGATGATGTTTATGGCGACCGCAACCTGTTCTGCTCCTGCGTACCGATTAGCGACTACCAGTAATTTACTGATTCGACTGTTTTCTAAAGGCGCTTCGGCGCCTTTTCAGCTTGTTAATAAAGTGCGTTTTGTTTATGTCGGATGCAGTGTGAGTGCCTTATTCAGGCTACAAAGTGTTACTAATTCAATACATTACAGTAAATCGTTGGCTCCTGTCAGGCAACCTGGCGTCTGTATCAGTGTATTAGCCAGAATTAAATTACCGGTTTTTTAGAGCCTAATGATTCATTGTGCATCATTTTTACCTTGCTGTTATTTAATCAAAACAACACAGTATATTTACATGTAGTTACAAATAGTTTCTCTCCGGAATCGTTATTTACCTCTCAATATAGTTACAAAAATTTCCGTATATTAAATTCATCAAGTTATTAATTTAAATTATAAATTAGAAATAAACATAAATAACGTAAATATTTATTAACTTAGCGCTTTGTTTTTTTATACCTGGAGGGAATAATGAAACGATTTATATTTCTGCCATTAATGACATATTTTCTATTAATGAATGCAATGGCAGCTAACGGAGAAAATAATCCCAGTAATCTATTAGGTGCACCAGTTAATACCGCTATTTCTGGTGGTTCAGTATTGCCGGAAGGAAAGTTATTAACCGCCGTGAATAGCTCATTTCGCGATAAAGATCATCAAATCGAGGGGCACGGAAGTCCGGATGTTTACTCCCAGATATGGTTATTGAAGATTCGTTACGGTTTGACCGACAGACTGGAATTATCAACTGTGGGTTCCTATATCAATAACAAACGAGACAATCTGTCTCCTGAGCACATAGAGGGAATGGGCGACCAATCGGTGGGGGTCAATTATGCTTTAATGAGCCAGCGAAGAGGTGATCCGTTTTGGGTTACGGTAGGTGGGGCAGTATTACTACCCACCGGGCAAGATGGAGATAATCATTTGCCTGGGAATAGCGCCTGGGGAGGAAGAGTAACACTCACTTTAACAAAATTATTTACTCCTAACATTAAAGGGGATATGGGTTTTGTATATCAGGGACCATTTGAGCGCGGTAACAAGGACGTGAAACGAGGTAACGAATTCCAGTGGAATACCCAGGTACGGTATATGTTTAGCGATTTACCGTTGGATCTTGGTCTGGAAAGTGCCTACAGCAATAATGCCTCTGGAACGAAAAAACTGTCTAATGGCAGCGTAATTAATAACCATTCTGGAACTACCGAATGGGTTGTTGGTCCGTCATTTAATATTGCCGTCGATTCACTGAAATTATGGTTTGGTGCCGGAGCCTTCTTCCCGGTAATGCAGGAAGCGAAGTCGCCAACCAAAATGGAAGATGTACGCTGGGAATTTAAAATAGGTAAGACCTGGTAAGACTCGTTCAAAGTGTTACCCGCCGACTGGCGGGTAACGTGCAGGAGTTAAAGCTTCTCGCCGTTGCTGGCAATCACCTCTTTGTACCAGTTGAAGCTCTTCTTACGCGAACGCGACATATCGCCCGTACCGTCATCGTGCTTGTTCACGTAGATGAAGCCGTAGCGCTTGCTGTACTGACCGGTGGTGAACGACACGCAGTCGATGCAGCCCCACGGCGTGTAGCCCATCAGGTCGACACCATCGTAAGTCACCGCTTTTTTCATCTCTTCAATATGGGCGCGCAGGTAGTCAATTCGGTAGTCGTCGTTGATGCTGCCATCTTCTTCTACTTTGTCGTAAGCACCAAAACCGTTTTCGACAATAAATAGCGGCTTTTGATAGCGTTCGTACAGTTCACACAATGAATAACGCAGGCCCACCGGGTCAATCTGCCAGCCCCAGTCAGAGGCTTTAACATAGGGGTTCGGTACGCTGCCTTCAAAACCGGAAATCGCATCGCCGCTACCGCCTTCGGCTTTGACCGCGTTGGTCATGTAATAACTGAAACCAAGATAATCGCAGGTGCCTTCGCGCAGCACTTCAAGATCGCCATTTTCCATTTTGATGTTAAATCCGCGGCGCTCCCACTCGTTCAACACATAGGACGGGTAGTAGCCGCGCAGCTGTACATCGGTAAAGACGTAGCGTTCACGCATCGACTCCTGAGCAAACATCACATCTTCTGGTTTACAGGAGAAAGGATACAGCGCGACCATCGCCAGCATACAGCCCACTTTCATCTGCGGGTTAATGCGACGTGCCGCTTTTACCGCCAGCGCGCTGGCGACAAACTGATGATGTAAGACCTGATACATGGTTTCTTCTGGATTCTCATGCTCGGTATACACCACGCCGGAACAGCAGTAGCCAAACAGCGGCGCGCGCCAGTTACGCTGGTTGTTAATTTCGTTGAAGGTCATCCAGTATTTGACCTTATGTTTGTAGCGTTCAAACACGACTTCAGCAAAACGGACAAAGAAATCAACCACTTTACGATTGGTCCAGCCGCCGTAGTGCTGTACCAGATGTAATGGCATTTCAAAGTGGGAAAGGGTGATGACCGGTTCGATGTTGTATTTGAGTAACTCATCAAACATGTCGTCGTAGAATTTCAGACCGGCCTCGTTTGGCTGGGATTCGTCGCCATTCGGGAAGATACGCGTCCAGGCAATAGAGGTACGGAAGCATTTGAACCCCATTTCGGCGAAAAGACGGATGTCTTCTTTGTAATGTCCGTAAAAATCCACCGCCTCGTGGTTCGGATAGTATTTGCCAGCAACGACATTCTGGGTGATTTCGCGTGGCACGCCGTGTGCGCCGCTGGTTAGCACGTCGCAGATGCTGGGGCCTTTACCGTCTTTATTCCAGCCGCCTTCAACCTGGTGTGCAGCAACCGCGCCGCCCCATAAAAAATCTTTTGGCAAGGTGAGTTTTCTCATTGTTGCATAATCTCAATTTATTTAGTCTGTTATCATTCATTCTGCACCAAGTGGCATGTAAAGCGTACGCAAAATTCCAGGATGCTCGCGTGTCGGGGCAAGAACACATTCAGATCGTAACATCCACTTCAAGGGGCCATATTCAGGGGGATAACCACATGCAGCCAAATGACATTACTTTCTTTCAACGTTTCCAGAATGACATTCTGGCAGGGCGTAAAACCATCACTATTCGTGATGCCTCCGAGTCCCACTTTAAAGCAGGCGATGTTCTACGCGTGGGGCGGTTCGAAGATGATGGCTATTTTTGCACAATCGAAGTGACAGGAACGTCAACTGTGACGCTGGATACGTTGAACGAAAAACATGCGCAACAGGAAAATATGTCACTTGATGAGCTGAAACGGGTCATTGCTGAAATCTATCCCAACCAGACGCAATTTTATGTGATTGATTTTAAATGCCTTTGATAAATATGAACGCGTGTTAGTTGAGTTTTTGTAGTTAATTTGTTGAATAATAAACAAAATTTAATTTTGCGAATTTATTTTAGCTAACATGTGTTCACTGGAACCATTCTCAGTTACGCTAGAGGTGCAGTTCATCGTTATGAACGTTTCTCCGGAGTAAGTTATGGTGCAAAAACCATTAATGACGCAGGGATATTCGCTGGCTGAGGAAATCGCCAACAGTATTAGCCACGGCATTGGATTGGTATTTGGTATTGTCGGCCTGGTGCTGTTGTTGGTTCAGGCGGTAGAGGCGAATGCGGGTATGACGGCTATCGCCAGCTACAGTTTATATGGCGGGAGCATGATCCTGCTTTTTCTTGCCTCAACGCTTTATCATGCCATTCCTCATCAGCGGGCAAAAATCTGGTTAAAGAAATTTGATCACTGCGCTATCTATCTGCTCATTGCCGGAACCTATACGCCATTTCTGCTGGTAGGTCTGGATTCGCCGCTGGCGCGCGGACTAATGATTGTGATCTGGAGCCTGGCGCTATTCGGTATCCTCTTCAAGTTGACGATTGCGCACCGATTTAAAGTGCTTTCACTGGTTACGTATCTGGCAATGGGCTGGCTGTCGCTGATAGTGGTTTATCAGTTGGCGATTAAGCTGGCGATAGGCGGCGTGACGCTGCTAGCGGTAGGTGGCGTCGTTTACTCGCTGGGCGTAATTTTCTATGTTTGCAAACGCATACCTTATAACCACGCCATCTGGCATGGCTTTGTGCTGGGCGGCAGCGTGTGCCATTTCCTGGCCATCTATTTGTATGTGGGACAGGCATAATTCCCGGATGCCGGTGCCGGATGGCGGCGCTGTCGCACCTTATCCGGCCTTGTATCCTGAACAGATAGCTGATTAGCTGTCAGCTATCTGAAACGGGAGAAGCTTGTATCCGGCCTGAAGACTCTGAGCTTCCGATGTAGCTTAAGCCTCCCGTTTCACCTTTCACGTCACTCAAAATCCGAACGGTAACCAGAAGCGTTGACTTCGTATGTACAAGGCTGGAATGGCGTGTTGGCTCAGGTGAAAGGAGGTGTTCTGTGTGTACTCTCGGTATTGATGTCAGTAAAAATAAAATCGATCTTTGTCTGCTTACTGCCGGCCCCGGCGGTAAAAAAAAGCACAAGGTTCTGACTAACGAACCCGCCGTTGCCCGTAAAGTTATCGACTGGCTGAACGCACAAAAATGTGTTCCTGAAAGCGTGACTGTCGTACTGGAAGCGACGGGTATTTACCATGAAAATCTGGCGTATGGCCTGCATGAGGCCGGTGTCAGCGTCTGCATGGCCAACCCCTGTCGTGTCCGCGAATTTGCCCACGGGATGGATATCCTCAACAAGAATGATGCTGTCGATGCCTTCGTGCTGGCCTGTTATGGCGAGCTGAAGTCCCCGGCTGTCTGGGTTCCTCCTTCGCCTGAAGTACGTAAGCTGAGGGCATTGCTGCGCCAGCGGGATGCGCTGAGAGAGGATGTACAGCGTACGGTGAACCGGCTGGAAAAAGCGAATTCCACATCCACACCACAGGAGGTCATCCGTTCACTTGAGCGAACAAAGAGCTGGCTGAACGAGGAACTGGCCCGGATAGAGAAGCTGATAACCGATCATACGGATAACGATCCGGGGCTGAAGGCTGATCTCGAGTTACTGAAATCAATCAAGGGAGTGAAAGATCAGGTCGGGCGGGAGATGCTGGCGTTGCTGAAAGACGGGACGTTCAAAAGCGCCTCACAGGTGGCGGCCTATCTGGGACTGACACCGGTAGAGAAAACGTCGGGGAGCTCAGTGCGTGGCAGACCACATATGTCAAAAACAGGACCGTCAGGAGTGCGGGCTAAGCTGTACGTTGCAGCGCTGACCGCGAGCCGCTGGAACAAACAGGCGAAGGCTATCTATGAAAGGCTGGTCGCAAAGGGCAAGGCGAAGAAAGCCGCGCTGGGAGCTGTGATGCGCAAACTGGTACATTTATGCTTCGGCGTGTTGAAAACGCGGCTTCCGTGGGATGAAAATTATGTAGCTACCGCTTGACGTTCAAGACGGTAGCTACGAGAACAGCACGTGCGAGCCTGATGGCGTTGCGCTATCAGGCTATCCGGCTTTTAACGTGATATCACTCTTCCAGCGAGTAGGGCAGCGGGACGATATGCAGGGTGTTGGCATCGTCGCGAACGCGGAAGACGCTTTCGGCTTCTAAATCGTTATTCATGACGGCCTGAACCAGTAACTGACCATCGTCCAACTGCGTCGCCGCCAGAATAGCGCCGGTACGACGCCAGTTCTCGCCCATCTGTAGCTCCAGATCTTCTCCTGCTTCCGGTACCCGGCTGGCTTTGCCCGCCAGCAACCAAAGCGCGCGTTTATTGGCGCCGCGGAATTTTGCCCGTGCGACCATCTCCTGTCCGGTGTAGCAGCCTTTCTTGAAGCTGATGCCGCCCAGCGCCTGTAGGTTAGTCGCCTGGGGGATAAACTGACCGCTGTTCGCCGCGTCAATCACCGGAATGCCTGCTTCAATATCCAATGCCAGCCACTGTTGGCTGTTATTCAGTTCGGCTTCGCCATGTAACTTCTCCGTTAACATGTTGGCCGTCGCGACATCGGTGACAAGCAGGAATCGTTCCGCAGGATGTTCAAACCATAGCAGCGTGGAGGCGCCGTCTCTGACCACCTGATTTTCGCTATTGGGCAGTACGCTAAAGACATTAGCCAGCGCCGCGCGGGCCTGAAAACCTGCCACGCCAAGCAATACGCGTTCGTCATCCGGCGCGATGACCACTTTGGAAAATACGGCGTACTTTTTCAGCTCCGTTAATTGCGCTTCACGCACGCTACGGCGTTCAATCCAGGTGAAACCGTCGCGCTCACGGAACAGGCGCAGAGTGCTCCACATCTTACCTTTAGCATCGCAGTGGGCGGCGAGAAGGTGTTGCTGTTCAGTCATCTGGCTTACGTCAGCGGTGACCTGGCCCTGAATATACTTTTCACTGTCTACGCCGGTAATGGTCGACAGCGCCCAGTCGTCAAGCGCGATCAGCGTCAGCGGCAGGCGGGCTGACGATGAAGGATGACGTGGTGGAAAGGAGATAAAAGCCATAAATAATGTCCTGGTTAGCTGCAACAATAATGGTTAATGGTAAAAGAGCCATCGGTCATTGCAAGTGCTTTAAATAGCCCATTGAGAGCGGATTGATCGTTTTGCGAGGCGGTATCCAAAACGGATGAACGTATTGATTCCCAGCCTTTTATTTCGCGATCGCGTTCCAGATTACTGAGATTCCCGTAAAACAACGCCAAAAACACGTTACAATAGCCCGGTACTTCATTTTCGCGAGGCAGGAAGAACATGGATATTCACAATAAAGCACGTATTCACTGGGCATGTCGTCGCGGTATGCGCGAACTTGATATTTCCATCATGCCGTTTTTTGAACATGAGTACGATAGTTTAAGTGATGAAGAAAAGCGTATTTTTGTCCGTTTGTTGCAGAGTGATGACCCGGATTTATTTAACTGGTTAATGAATCACGGTAAACCGGCTGACGCTGAACTGGAACAGATGGTCCGACTCATTCAGACACGGAATCGGGAACGTGGTCCTGTGGCAATCTGATTTACGCGTCTCATGGCGCGCTCAGTGGATCTCATTGCTCATTCATGGGCTGGTTGCCGCGGTGATTTTATTGATGCCCTGGCCGCTGAGTTATACCCCGTTATGGATGATACTACTGTCGCTGGTCGTGTTTGACTGTGTACGTAGCCAGCGCAGGATTAATACCTGTCAGGGAGAGATCAAGCTACTCATGGACGGGCGCTTACGCTGGCAGGGGCAGGACTGGACGCTCTTGCATCCGCCCTGGTTACTGAAGAGCGGGATGGTGTTGCGTTTACGCGCAGAGTCTGGACGTCATCAGCATTTATGGCTGGCGGCGGATAGCATGGAAGAAGCGGAATGGCGTGAGTTGCGTCGGATACTGTTACAGCAGCCGATATCAGGCCAACACTGACGGAACGGCGTAAACGCGGTTCCGTCGAGAGGGAAATACAGCGAGTAAGGCTTCAGGCGTAGTGTTCGGCCATTTCGCCGAGAATTTGTTCACACCAGGTCTGTATACGCTCATCGCTGAGATCGTACTGGTTCGTTTCATCCAGCGCCAGGCCGACAAACAGTTGCCCATCCGCAATGACCGGTTTATTGCTGGTAAATTCGTAGCCTTCTGTGGGCCAGTAGCCGACAAATTTAACGCCTTTGAGGGCAAGTTTGTCATGCAACATACCCAGCGCATCCAGGAACCACTCACCGTAGCCGAGCTGGTCGCCCATACCGTAAAGCGCAACGATTTTGCCTTCCAGATTGAGATCGTCCAGTTGCTCCCAGACGGCTTCCCAGTCCTCCTGAATTTCGCCAAAATCCCAGGTGGGAATGCCTAAAATGAGCACGTCGTACTGCTCCATTAAGGCGGGGGCGTCATCCTTAAGGTTATGTAATGTCACCAGCTCCGGGCCGAGGATATCGCGAATTTTCTCTGCGGCCATCTCGGTGTAGCACGTGCTGGAACCGTAAAAAAGACCCATGTTCATTACGTTACATCTCGATTCTGCTATAGCGTTGCGGGTAGTGTAACAGAATCGCTGCATTCACGGCACAATGAGGCATAATGCACCCAAAGTCAGCGTGAAGTGGGGAGCGCGAATGGAACAGGATTTAGCGCGTATTGAGCAGTTTCTGGATGCCCTGTGGCTGGAACGAAATCTGGCGGAAAATACATTAAGCGCGTATCGTCGCGATTTATCGATGGTCGTTGCGTGGTTGCATCATCGCGGAAAAACGCTTGCGACGGCGCAGGCTGATGATTTACAAACGCTATTGGCTGAACGGGTGGAGGGCGGATACAAAGCGACCAGCTCCGCACGCCTGTTAAGCGCTATGCGGCGCTTTTTCCAGCATCTGTACCGTGAAAAGTATCGTGAGGATGATCCGAGCGCGCAGTTGGCCTCGCCTAAGCTTCCGCAGCGTTTACCGAAAGACCTTAGCGAGGCGCAGGTTGAGCGGCTCTTGCAGGCGCCGCTTATTGATCAACCTTTGGAGTTGCGCGATAAAGCTATGTTGGAAGTGCTGTATGCCACCGGTTTGCGCGTGTCGGAACTGGTGGGGCTGACAATGAGCGATATCAGTCTGCGGCAGGGCGTGGTGCGGGTTATCGGTAAAGGTAATAAAGAGCGGTTGGTGCCGTTAGGCGAAGAGGCGGTATATTGGCTGGAAACGTATCTGGAGCATGGGCGTCCTTGGTTACTCAATGGCGTATCGATTGACGTATTATTCCCCAGTCAGCGTGCGCAGCAGATGACGCGGCAGACCTTCTGGCACCGTATTAAACATTATGCGGTACTGGCTGGAATCGATAGCGAAAAACTATCGCCGCATGTTTTACGTCACGCTTTCGCCACGCATTTGCTGAATCACGGCGCCGACTTGCGCGTTGTACAAATGCTACTTGGGCATAGCGATCTTTCGACGACACAAATTTATACGCATGTCGCAACGGAGCGTTTGCGTCAACTTCATCAACAGCACCATCCGCGGGCATGAGTGCTGACAGGAAAGGATAGTTTATGAAAAAGCGTTTTATGATGTTCACTTTACTGGCGGCGGCGTTTTCAGGCGTGGCCCATGCGGATGATGCGGCTATCCGTCAGTCGCTGGCTAAGCTGGGCGTTCAGAGTACGGAAATTCAGGCCTCGCCAGTGGCAGGGATGAAAACCGTCCTCACTCACAGCGGCGTACTGTACGTCACTGACGATGGCAAACATATTATTCAAGGGCCGATGTATGACGTGAGCGGCGCGCATCCGGTAAACGTGACGAACAAACTGCTGATGAGCCAGCTAAATGCGCTGGAAAAAGAGATGATCGTCTATAAAGCGCCGGATGAGAAACATGTCATTACTGTTTTTACCGATATCACCTGCGGCTATTGTCATAAGCTACATGAAGAGATGAAAGATTATAACGCGCTGGGGATCACGGTACGTTATCTGGCCTTCCCGCGCCAGGGGCTGGAAAGCCAGGCGGAGCAGGATATGAAATCTATCTGGTGCGCCAAAGACAAAAACAAAGCGTTTGATGACGCCATGGCAGGTAAGGGCGTGAAACCGGCAAGCTGTGACGTGAACATTGCTGATCACTATGCGTTAGGCGTGCAGTTGGGCGTTAGCGGTACGCCAGCCATTGTATTGAGTAACGGCTATGTGGTGCCTGGCTATCAGGGACCGAAAGAGATGAAAGCGTTTCTTGATGAGCATCAAAAACAGACCAGTGGTAAATAATACGCGTGAAACAACAGAGACAACTTCGTCGGCGTGAGGCTGATGAGGCGGCGGAACTCCCCGCCGATCTTCCTCCATTACTACGACGTTTATATGCCAGCCGGGGCGTTCGTAGCGCCCGCGAACTGGAGCGCAGCGTGAAAGGAATGCTGCCCTGGCAACAGCTTAGCGGCATAGATAACGCGGTGGAGATCCTCTACCACGCCTTTCGCGAAGGTACCCGCATTATTGTTGTTGGCGATTTTGACGCCGACGGCGCGACCAGTACTGCGCTAAGCGTATTGGGAATGCGTGCGTTGGGATGTGACAATATCAGTTATCTGGTGCCTAATCGCTTTGAAGACGGCTACGGTTTAAGCCCGGAAGTGGTCGATCAGGCGAAGGCGCGCGGCGCGCAGCTTATCGTCACCGTAGACAACGGCATTTCATCCCACGCCGGCGTAGCGCATGCAAAGACGTTGGGGATTCCGGTGATCGTGACCGATCACCACCTGCCAGGCGACACGTTGCCGGATGCCGAAGCGATTATTAATCCCAATCTGCGCGACTGCGAATTCCCGTCTAAGTCGCTGGCGGGCGTCGGCGTGGCGTTTTACCTGATGCTGGCGTTGCGAACATTTTTGCGCGACAAAGGATGGTTCGACGAGCGCAACATTGCGCCGCCGAATTTGGCGGAGCTGCTGGATTTAGTGGCGTTGGGAACGGTAGCAGACGTTGTGCCGCTGGACGCCAACAACCGTATTCTGACCTGGCAAGGGCTAAGTCGTATTCGTGCCGGGAAATGCCGTCCGGGAATTAAAGCGTTGCTGGAGATATCGAATCGCGATCCGCAGCAGCTTGCCGCCAGTGATTTAGGCTTCGCGTTGGGGCCTCGCCTGAATGCCGCCGGCAGGCTGGATGATATGTCCGTTGGCGTGGCGTTACTGTTGTGCGACAACCTCGGCGAAGCGCGTGTTCTGGCCAGCGAGCTGGATGCGCTTAACCAGACGCGCAAAGAAATAGAGCAGGGGATGCAGGCGGAAGCGCTTATCCTGTGCGAAAAGCTTGAGCGCAGTAGTGAAACGCTTCCGGGCGGTCTGGCGATGTATCATCCTGAATGGCACCAGGGCGTGGTCGGAATTCTGGCGTCGCGCATTAAAGAGCGTTTTCACCGCCCGGTGATCGCCTTTGCGCCTGCGGGCGACGGCACGCTAAAAGGCTCAGGCCGATCGATTCAGGGGCTGCATATGCGCGATGCGCTGGAACGGCTGGATACCCTTTACCCTGATCTGATGATCAAGTTCGGCGGTCATGCGATGGCGGCGGGATTGTCGTTGGAAGAGCATAAATTCGAGCAGTTTCAGCAACGTTTTGGCGAGCTGGTGACGGAATGGCTCGATCCTGCCCTGTTGCAAGGCGAGGTGATCTCCGATGGTCCATTAAGCGCGGCGGAGATGTCTATGGAAGTGGCGCAACTGTTGCGGGATGCCGGACCGTGGGGGCAAATGTTCCCGGAACCGTTATTCGATGGTCGTTTCCGTCTGCTACAGCAGCGTCTGGTGGGCGAGCGTCACCTCAAGGTGATGGTGGAGCCTGTCGGCGGTGGCCCGCTGTTGGATGGCATCGCATTTAATATTGATACGACCTGTTGGCCGGATAACGGCGTGCGGGAGGTAGAACTGGCTTATAAACTGGACATTAACGAGTTTCGCGGCAACCGTAGTTTACAGATTATTATCGATGATATTTGGCCGCTATGATCGGGGCGATTTAACAACACTTTCGCTGTAATTAAGGGGCGAAATCCGCTAATATTTCGCCCTTATAACCGCATTTTGACAAGTCAAATAAAAGAAATCAGACCATGTTTGAAATTAACCCGGTGAATAACCGCATTCAGGACCTCACGGAACGCACCAACGTTCTTAGGGGGTATCTTTGACTACGATGCTAAGAAAGAGCGTCTGGAAGAAGTAAACGCCGAGCTGGAACAGCCGGATGTCTGGAACGAACCTGAGCGCGCGCAGGCGCTGGGAAAAGAGCGTTCATCGCTCGAAGCGATCGTCGATACGCTTGATCAAATGACTCAGGGGCTGGACGACGTTTCCGGGCTGCTGGAACTGGCGGTAGAAGCTGACGACGAAGAGACGTTTAACGAAGCCGTCGCGGAGCTGAATACGCTGGAAGAGAAGCTGGCGCAGTTAGAATTCCGCCGGATGTTCTCCGGCGAGTACGATAGCGCCGATTGCTATCTCGATATTCAGGCCGGTTCTGGTGGTACTGAAGCGCAGGACTGGGCCAGCATGTTGCTGCGTATGTATCTGCGTTGGGCGGAAGCGCGCGGCTTCAAGACAGAAGTCATTGAAGAGTCGGAAGGGGAAGTCGCCGGCATTAAGTCCGCGACTATCAAAATCTCCGGCGAATATGCCTATGGCTGGCTGCGCACTGAAACCGGCGTACATCGTCTGGTGCGTAAAAGCCCGTTCGACTCCGGCGGTCGCCGTCATACCTCGTTTAGCTCCGCGTTTGTGTACCCGGAAGTGGACGACGATATCGATATCGACATTAACCCGGCGGATCTGCGTATCGACGTCTATCGCGCGTCTGGCGCAGGCGGTCAGCACGTTAACCGTACGGAATCCGCAGTGCGTATCACCCATATTCCCACCGGGATTGTGACGCAGTGCCAGAACGACCGTTCGCAGCACAAAAACAAAGACCAAGCCATGAAGCAGATGAAAGCGAAGCTTTATGAACTGGAGATGCAGAAAAAGAACGCTGAAAAACAGGCGATGGAAGACACTAAGTCCGATATCGGCTGGGGAAGCCAGATTCGTTCCTATGTCCTGGACGATTCCCGCATTAAAGACCTGCGTACTGGGGTGGAAACCCGCAATACACAGGCGGTACTGGACGGTAGTCTGGATCAATTTATCGAAGCAAGTTTGAAAGCAGGGCTATGAGGAATCAACATGTCTGAACAAAACGCACAGGGCGCTGACGAGGTAGTCGATCTTAACAATGAAATGAAGGCACGTCGCGAGAAGCTGGCTGCACTGCGTGAGCAGGGTATCCCGTTCCCGAACGATTTCCGTCGTGACCGTACCTCAGACCAACTGCACGCAGAGTTTGACGCGAAAGAAGCTGAAGAACTGGAAGCGCTGAATATTGAAGTGTCCGTCGCGGGCCGTATGATGACTCGCCGTATTATGGGTAAAGCCTCTTTTGTTACCCTGCAAGACGTAGGCGGCCGCATTCAGCTGTATGTGGCGCGCGATGATCTGCCGGAAGGCGTTTACAACGAGCAGTTCAAGAAGTGGGATCTTGGCGATATCCTCGGCGCGAAAGGTAAGCTGTTCAAAACCAAAACCGGCGAGCTGTCTATCCACTGCACCGAACTGCGCCTCCTGACGAAAGCGCTGCGTCCGTTGCCGGATAAATTCCACGGCCTGCAGGACCAGGAAGCGCGCTATCGCCAGCGTTATCTGGATCTCATCTCTAACGATGAATCCCGTAACACCTTCAAAACCCGTTCGAAGATCCTGGCCGGTATTCGCCAGTTTATGGTTGCTCGCGGCTTTATGGAAGTCGAAACGCCGATGATGCAGGTGATCCCAGGCGGCGCGTCTGCCCGTCCGTTTATCACCCATCACAACGCGCTGGATCTGGACATGTACCTGCGTATCGCGCCGGAACTGTACCTCAAGCGTCTGGTGGTTGGCGGCTTCGAACGCGTATTCGAAATTAACCGTAACTTCCGTAACGAAGGCATCTCCGTGCGCCATAATCCTGAGTTCACCATGATGGAACTCTATATGGCGTATGCGGACTACAAAGACCTGATCGAGCTGACTGAGTCTCTGTTCCGTACGCTGGCGCAGGATGTTCTGGGCACCACCCAGGTTCCGTACGGTGATGAAGTGTTTGACTTCGGTAAGCCGTTCGAAAAACTGACCATGCGTGAAGCGATCAAGAAATATCGTCCGGAAACGGATATGGCTGATCTGGACAACTTCGACTCCGCGAAGGCGATTGCTGAAAGCATCGGCATTCACGTCGAGAAGAGCTGGGGTCTGGGCCGTATCGTCACCGAGATCTTTGACGAAGTCGCTGAAGCGCATCTGATTCAGCCGACCTTCATCACCGAATATCCGGCTGAAGTGTCTCCGCTGGCGCGTCGTAATGATGTGAACCCGGAAATCACTGACCGCTTCGAGTTCTTTATCGGCGGTCGTGAAATCGGTAATGGCTTTAGCGAGTTGAACGATGCGGAAGACCAGGCGCAGCGTTTCCTGGATCAGGTTAATGCAAAAGCGGCGGGCGACGACGAAGCCATGTTCTACGACGAAGACTACGTGACGGCGCTGGAACACGGTTTACCGCCGACAGCGGGTCTGGGAATTGGTATCGACCGTATGGTGATGCTGTTTACTAACAGCCACACGATCCGCGACGTTATTCTGTTCCCGGCGATGCGTCCGGTGAAATAAGATGTAAATTGCCGGATGGGGCATTAGCCGCCATCCGGCATCTCTTCGTTCAGGCGTAGCGCCATCAGGCAATCTTTAACGCTGGCAGTAATTGAGCAGTCGTTCACGCGCTTGTTCGTCTGACGCTTGCATGACCATCCACGGGCTAAATGCCCACGGCGTAGCGAGAAGGCTTTTCCAGACGCTTTTAAATTCGCTCCACTGATAGTCCATCACCTCTTCGCTGTTAACCTGTAACACACTGGTTGCCCGCGCGGCAAATACCGGACAGACTTCATTTTCCACAATACCGTTTGGATCTGTCGCTCGATAGCTGAAGTGCGGATAGACGGGGGTGAGATCGGTAATTTCCACGCCGAGTTCGAACCGACAACGGCGGATGATCGCCTCTTCGGTGGTTTCGCCTTGTTGCGGATGACCGCAAACCGAATTCGTCCACACGCCTGGCCAGGCTTTCTTGCTCAGCGACCGTCGTGTTACCAGCAACTGACCATCTTCGTTAAATAGCCAGCAGGAGAAAGCCAGATGCAAAGGCGTATTAAGCGTATGAGCCGCATACTTTTCCAGTGTGCCGGAAGGCTTATCCTGCTCATCCAATAAAACGACATGTTCCTCAGTCATGAAAGCTCCTGAAAATTAAAATGACCCGGCAGCATGGCCAGGCCATATACTCAGACGATCAGCGTAGCGCATAACAGAAAGAAAGGCATTACCAAAACAGGCCCTGACAGAACGCAGACGAGCGCCATTGTGCCGTGATTCGATATTATGCTGGCATATCGGATATTCGCGGCATCATCATCCACGCGGCCCCTTTCCGGCGTCAATGGATTGGGCATACGGCATTTGGCTGCTATCATAAGGCGTCTGTCAATAGAGTGAGGAATGGTTTTGAGCGCAGGACGCCTGAACAAAAATAGCCTGGGTATTGCGGTGCTGTTATGCGCAGGGCTGCTGCTGGCGGGGTGTTCCAGTAATTCCGGCTCAGGAACGTATTCCGGCTCCGTCTATACCGTTAAGCGCGGTGATACGTTGTATCGTATATCGCGCGCTACGGGAACCAGCGTGAAAGAACTGGCCCGACTGAATGGCATTTCTCCGCCTTATACTATTGAGGTGGGGCAGCGAATTAAAGTGCGCGGCAGCGCAAAGAGTAGCAGTTCAACACGCAAAACCAGCAATAAAACAGCAACAAAAACTGCTGCGGTCAGACCGTCATCTTCGGTGCCAAAATCCTCCTGGCCGCCGGTGGGGCAGCGTTGTTGGGTATGGCCTGCTAACGGTAAAGTGATTTTACCTTATTCCACCGCGGAGGGCGGAAATAAGGGGATCGATATTGCGGGCGCGCGCGGAACGCCTGTTTATGCGGCGGGAGCGGGTAAAGTTGTCTATGTCGGGAACCAGCTGCGCGGTTACGGCAATCTCATCATGATTAAGCACAATGAAGATTACATTACGGCTTACGCTCATAATGACACCATGCTGGTTAATAATGGACAAAGCGTTAAAGCGGGGCAAAAAATCGCTACGATGGGCAGCACGGATGCCGCATCCGTAAGACTACACTTCCAGATTCGCTACCGGGCGACGGCCATCGATCCGCTGCGTTATCTGCCGCCGCAGGGGAGTAAACCGAAGTGCTGACGGCGAATTAATCGCCAGTCAGCCAGTAAGTCTCTTGCCAACCAGAGCGTAAGGTTTATAATGCCTTACGCATCTCAAAGCGGGCGTAGTTCAATGGTAGAACGAGAGCTTCCCAAGCTCTATACGAGGGTTCGATTCCCTTCGCCCGCTCCAGACAAATATCTTCTAGTATTTACTAAAACCACGAATTTACAGCAATTTTCCGTGTCGGCCCCACAGTACACAGGGTTTCAATACCTATGTCGGACGGCTATTATCAGCTGGCGACTCCGGTAATGACTTTATCATTCAGCCCGCAGCACAACGATGCCCGGTCTGGAATGCATGTATTCCATAAACGGTGTGTCCACCACTTTTCTGTTTGCGGCCAATGAGGAGGCGTTCCTGAACCACACCTGTTCATCATGGCGAACTACGATACCCACATGTGAAACGTCCAGCCCGTCAAGCGGGGAGTAGACACCGATATAATCCCCGTTTTTTAGGTGGTTCATGACCTGCTGGTTGATGGCTCTTCCGGGAATGTAATTTATTTTACGAGGATGGATGCCCAGACCAGGAATGTACTCGCCGCCATCAGGTTTATGGTTAAGCTGCTTGTCAACAACGACATAATCAGGGCTGATATCCGGCGTTACATCCCGTGCATTACGCGGTGCTGCGGCGAACCAGTCAGAGAAGAAGTGCCGGCGGCTGAGATAAGCAACTTTGCCCGCGGCGTAGCGAGTCCTGGCAAGATTATGCAGAAACGATTTCTGATTATCGCTGCGGGCCAGGGCTTCAACGTAATCAGCCAGGGTAAAGCAGTCCACGCCGTTGAAATTCGCTACAAGGACTTCGGGGATGCCGGGCCCACCGATGAGCGTATCCGCCTGATAAGGTGTTCCGAGAAAAGCAGACGATACGCGGCTGATAACTTCTCCATGGTTTTCGCCTTTATAAGGAATGACATCCGACTGGATAATCCGGCTTATTTTTTCTGCCGTAACGCTGTCCATGCTGGTCTGATATTTTTCTGTGCCAGGGACGGCACAGGCCGTCAGATGCGCCGACATAAGCAAAATTGTCCATGCATTTACCTTCATTATCATCTCCGGAAAGGTTCAAATCCCTTTTTTACCTTTACCGGAAATGGTTGTGATGGATACAGAAAAACGCCAGAGGTTGATTACAGGTTGAGTAATATGAACGCTGATGATGATAAATGTGAAGATCATCATACGACTTTATTCGCCGTTGTTTTTTGCCTGATCGTCAAAGCCAACATGCCCCTTCAGGCTGGCTTATAAGTCAGAGTGTAGATTGCGACGTGTCCGATCAGCGATTCTGACGCGTCCACCTCGGTGTGGCGGTCGTCGCTGACGATCACTTTGACATGGAGAATTTTGTACTCACTGAATGTTCGAACCGGACCACCTCCCAAGAGGTGAAGGAATAGTCCATCAGACGGATTTCCTGTCGCGCGGTCTCAATTATCTTAAGAACAAGCTGGAGATCTGTACCTTCCGGATAAAATCCTGCCTCAATGATGGCTGCGTAAGTATGCGGTACTGGCGCACACCGAGCCAGACCGAGCAAACCGGGCAGAAGCCATGGGCACATATGTTTTTTATGCCTTGTTTGCATGGTATTTCCTTCATTGGATGTATTCAGAAATGCCGGAGTCGGACAAGGATGCCCTGCGGAGTGCGCGTCATGTGACTGGATTATTTTTTCCTGTATATCTCTTTGACATATACATCGCCTCTACTCATAATGGATATACGCGTTGTATATCCAGAAAGGAGGCAGTTATGCACACAACACTTTTTTTTAGTAACCGGACCCAGGCAGTCAGATTGCCTAAATCGATATCCTTTCCGGATGATGTGAAACATGTCGAAATCATTGCGGTTGGTAGAAGCAGAATCATTACTCCAGTCGGAGAATCCTGGGACAGCTGGTTCGATGGCGAAGGCGCCAGTACTGATTTTATGAGTACCAGAGAACAACCCGCAGTACAGGAACGGGAAGGATTCTGATGCTGAAATTCATGCTTGATACCAATACCTGTATTTTCACCATCAAAAATAAGCCCGAACACATCAGAGAACGCTTCAACCTCAATACATCCCGAATGTGTATCAGCTCCATCACCTTAATGGAGCTGATTTACGGTGCTGAAAAAAGCCTGGCGCCGGAGCGTAATCTTGCCGTCGTGGAGGGATTTATCTCCCGCCTTGAGGTTCTGGATTACGATACACAGGCAGCGATACATACCGGTCAAATCCGTGCCGAACTGGCCCGCAAGGGAACACCTGTCGGGCCTTATGACCAGATGATTGCTGGCCATGCCCGTAGCCGCGGACTGGTCGTCGTCACAAACAATCTCCGCGAGTTTGAACGCATTCCGGGTATCCGAATCGAAGACTGGTGCTAATTTCTGCATCAGATGTTATCCCCGGATTCAAACTCTTTTCCGGATTTAGTGGCACAGTCAATTTGGTTACCTGCTTAATGGTGGTTTGCATCACATTTTTAGCTGGTGGTATTTTTTTATGTTGACTGGAGATATCTGCCAACAGCATAACTTTTACGGCCAGATAATAAATAAAAGAGTACCAAAATGTCGTATTCTGACATGTTTACGAAGGGAGTACCGCTCCCTTCTTTTTTTTCCTGGATACTCACTGAACAATGCCGTTACTGCCCGATAACTGCCGCACCCCCCTCTCCATAGCCGTTTCCTGCAACTTAAATCACAGACGTTGATTTACCAGGCCGATATGCCTTCTTTCCCGTTATATACCCTTCATACTTCAAGTTGCTTATGTGTTGGCTACGGATTACTCGGTCCATCCATGGGCCTCGCCCTGACGGGCCGTCGCACGCGACGTTCAAATCTGCTCCCGGCAGAATTGTCGCTCACCCCAGTCACATCATTATCTATGCTACTGGGGACTCACTCCCTTGCCGCCTTTAAGCAACTCAAATTATTTTGGGTATATATCAGTGAACTTCTATTTTTGTCAGTTTTTATTTTTCAGTTTATTTATTATTAAATACTGTTTCTGGTCTGGATATATTTTCGTGAATAGCTTCCCGACAGCCGGAGACAAAGATATTTGCTGGCGTAACAGCGCTCATAATTTAAAAGATTTATTTATAGTTTGTTATCACGGAAAGATTTTAACTTAATACATGCCAGTAAGGCATCAGGTAAAAATAACCGGAGAGAAGAAGATGAACAAAATGCTATTAGCCGGAAGTGCCGGTATTGTTCTGCTGTCTGCTGCAGCCAGTCCGGTATGGGCAGACGATAATGCCAGTACATTTTCACTTGGATACGCCCAGTCCCATACTAATCACGCCGGGACGTTGCGTGGGGTTCGGCTGGCAAACAACTATGAAATGTCACCGGACTGGGGGCTGACAACCTCATTTGCCTGGCTAAATGGAAGCCAGCGCTATTCCGATGAAAGCAGTAATGGTCGTGTAACAACCCGTTATTACTCCCTGCTTGCAGGCCCCTCATGGAAAATAAATAACCAGTTAAGTCTGTATAGTCAAGTGGGCCCCGTATTATTGCATCAGCGTGATCACGGGGTAAATGAGTCTGACAGTAAGGTCGGATATGGTTATTCTGCTGGCGTGGCTTATACGCCGGTCAGTAATGTCGCTATAACTCTGGGTTATGAGGGCGCGGATTTTGATGCTACCCATAACAGCGGAAGCCTTAATAGCAATGGTTTTAATCTTGGCGTGGGTTACCGGTTCTGAATAGGATAATCCGATAAAAAATGTTACTTTGTGGAGATGATGGATTATGAAAAGCCATATTATGCCAGGCGTTGCGCTGATGGTTATCCTGTTTTCAGGAAATATTATGGCCGCAACAAACATGACTGATAACGTTACTCTGAATAATGACAAGATATCCGGACAGGCCTGGCAGGCCATGCGTGATATCGGAATGTCGCGATTCGAGTTGTTTAATGGTCGCACCCAAAAGGCGGAACAACTGGCTGCGCAAGCAGAAAAACTCCTGAACGATGACAGCACTGACTGGAAGCTGTATGTCAAATCAGATAAAAAAGCCCCGGTTGAAGGAGACCACTATATTCGGATAAATTCATCGATTACGGTAGCCGAAGATTATCTCCCTGCGGGCCAGAAAAATGATGCTATTAATAAAGCAAACCAGAAAATGAAAGAAGGAGATAAAAAAGGGACTATAGAGGCCCTGAAACTAGCAGGCGTCAGTGTTATTGAAAATCAGGAACTCATTCCTCTTCAGCAAACCCGTAAGGATGTGACCACAGCGCTTTCCTTGATGAACGAAGGAAAATACTATCAGGCAGGTCTGTTACTGAAATCAGCTCAGGATGGCATAGTTGTAGACTCTCAGTCAGTTCAGGAATCATCCACGCCCCCCGTGCAGCACGACGCCGCGCATTAATATCCCCCAGCCTGCTGTATATATTACAGCAGGCAGCATTATGTCTGACAGCTATTACCAGTTTGTTCTTTGCTGTCGGCATTGTTTTTAAATTTCATCCGCGAAGTTCAGAAATGTCAGGGTACCTGCATTTATATCTATTGTGATGCCCATCACAAATACAGAAGAATATCATTTCATTTATTATTTTTTATTCCTTCCACTTATGATGGTTCATAATGATTTATTAAGTTAATGTTTTGGAATTAAATGCCTTTTACTTGCATTATATCCAGTTTTTTATGCTACCAGTAATTTCATTGTTATATATGATTAGTATTATGTTTTGTAAATATCCAGTGTAATGGAAAAGCAAAACATACATTCCATATAACATATTACAAAATATTTCATGTCCGCTGCGAATATCTGTCTGTTAGGTATTCACCCGCTTATAATTACATTAAAAAGTATTTCTTTGATGATTATTCTTAAATTACGATCATAATCATCGATCGTATCGATCTATTTTTATTGTTTTAATTTGAATAAGAATTTTCTTACAACTGATTAGGCATTAGCTGAAATCAATATTTTTCGATGGAAAGTTCAGGTGCTTCGTTTAACACCAGGCGTTTATTATTCATGCGAATCTTTTCTGAACGCTTTCATTAATACCCTCAGATTTGTTTTCAGCCTTTGCAAAATAATTCTCATTCACCCAAAGGACATATTATCTATGCGTAATAAAATAATACTTGCCATGGCGGCTGCCGGTATGATGTATGGCGCTTCTGTATATGCAGTCGATCCACCAACAGCAGGCCCGTTCGGCTCAGGTAAAATTACCTTTACTGGCACCATCACCAACTCCCCCTGTGATATCGCGCCGGGTGACGATGCGATCACCGTTCCGTTTGGACAGATTTCTTACCGTAAACTGAATACCGCCGATGCAACCACGGACTCAAAACCGTTCACTATTCATCTGCAGAACTGCGCCTTCGATCCGAATGATGCAGGTTCAAATCCTGCTGGCTCCGCAGGGAAAATGTCTAAAGTGACCGTCTCTTTCTCTGGCGGAGCCAATGTCGCGAAAAAGGCTTACACCACCAGCGGCAGCGCACAGCATGTTGGTGTCCAGCTACTGAAGAGTGACAACACCGCAATTATCGAGCCCAACACCCAGATGCCGGAGGACGACGCTCAGCAACTGCAGGCCGGAAACAACGAACTCAACTTCTATGCCCGGCTAATAGCACTGGATAATGGCGTCACGCCCGGTGACTTCACCGCATCTGTCACCTACACCCTGAAATACCTGTGATTTTACGCGGTAAATAACGACAGGGAGAAGCCGTCCACGGAGGGGTTCGGACGGCTTTTATATCTGACCATGCCTGCGGGCTGTCTGTTACACGGACGACAACACGAAAGCGCCATGCCATGAAAATTACCCGGCTTGCCATTCTGATTACCCTGACATTTTCCGTCCTGAAGTCGCAGGCCACGGAGTTCAATGCCAGCCTGCTGGACAGCGGGAACCTGTCCAACGTGGACCTCACGGCCTTCAGCCGCGAGGGGTATGTGGCGCCCGGTAACTATATTCTCGATATCTGGCTCAATGACCAGCCGGTACGGGAACAGTATCCGGTCAGAGTTGTACCGGTTGCCGGACGCGACGCGGCCGTCATCTGTGTGACAACAGACATGGTGGCCATGCTGGGTCTTAAGGATAAGATTATTCATGGCCTGAAACCCGTTACCGGTATCCCGAACGGGCAATGCCTTGAGCTGCGCTCCGCTGACAGTCAGGTACGGTACAGCGCTGAAAATCAGCGTCTGACCTTCATTATCCCCCAGGCCTGGATGCGTTATCAGGACCCGGACTGGGTGCCCCCTTCACGCTGGAGCGACGGCGTCACCGCCGGCCTGCTCGATTACAGCCTGATGGCCAATCGCTATATGCCGCAGCAGGGAGAGACCTCTACCAGCTACAGCCTCTACGGCACCGCCGGGTTTAATCTCGGCGCCTGGCGGTTGCGGAGCGATTATCAGTACAGCCGTTTTGACAGTGGGCGGGGCGCATCACAGTCCGATTTTTATCTGCCGCAGACGTATCTGTTCCGTGCCCTGCCAGCACTGCGCTCAAAACTGACGCTCGGACAGACGTACCTCAGCTCCGCTATTTTTGACTCCTTCCGCTTTGCCGGGCTCACTTTGGCCAGCGATGAGCGCATGCTGCCGCCCTCTCTTCAGGGGTATGCCCCGAAAATCAGCGGCATTGCGAACAGTAATGCACAGGTTACCGTCAGCCAGAATGGCCGCATTCTGTACCAGACCCGGGTGTCGCCGGGGCCTTTTGAGCTTCCCGACCTGAGCCAGAATATCAGCGGCAACCTGGATGTCAGCGTCCGGGAAAGCGACGGCAGCGTCCGGACCTGGCAGGTCAACACGGCCAGCGTCCCCTTTATGGCACGCCAGGGACAGGTTCGCTATAAGGTGGCCGCCGGACGTCCGCTGTACGGCGGAACGCATAACAACAGCACGGTCAGCCCTGACTTTCTGCTCGGGGAGGCCACCTGGGGAGCATTTAACAACACGTCGCTGTATGGCGGCCTCATTGCTTCCACCGGCGACTACCAGTCCGCGGCGCTCGGGATCGGCCAGAATATGGGGCTGCTGGGCGCTCTGTCTGCGGACGTCACCCGCTCAGATGCGCGGTTGCCGCATGGGCAGAAGCAGTCCGGTTACAGCTACCGTATCAACTATGCCAAAACGTTTGATAAAACCGGCAGTACCCTGGCGTTCGTCGGATACCGCTTTTCGGACCGCCATTTTCTTTCCATGCCGGAGTACCTGCAGCGTCGGGCCACCGACGGCGGCGATGCATGGCATGAAAAACAGAGCTACACCGTGACTTACAGCCAGTCCGTTCCGGTACTCAACATGAGCGCGGCCCTCTCGGTAAGCCGGCTCAATTACTGGAATGCGCAGTCCAACAATAACTACATGCTCAGCCTCAACAAGGTGTTCAGTCTCGGCGACCTTCAGGGACTCTCGGCTTCGGTGTCGTTTGCCCGTAACCAGTACACCGGCGGGGGGAGCCAGAACCAGGTCTACGCCACCATCAGTATCCCGTGGGGAGACAGCCGCCAGGTGAGTTACAGCGTACAGAAAGATAACCGGGGCGGCCTGCAGCAGACCGTGAATTACAGCGATTTCCATAACCCGGACACCACATGGAACATCAGCGCCGGTCATAACCGTTATGACACCGGCAGCAACAGCAGCTTCAGCGGTAGTGTGCAGAGCCGTCTGCCGTGGGGCCAGGCGGCAGCGGACGCCACCCTGCAGCCCGGACAGTACCGCAGCCTGGGCCTGAGCTGGTACGGCTCGGTGACGGCCACCGCCCACGGCGCCGCCTTCAGCCAGTCGATGGCCGGGAATGAGCCCCGCATGATGATAGATACCGGAGACGTGGCCGGTGTGCCGGTGAACGGTAACAGCGGGGTGACCAACCGCTTCGGGGTGGGCGTGGTGAGCGCCGGCAGCAACTACCGCCGCAGCGATATTTCGGTTGATGTGGCCTCCCTGCCGGAGGACGTGGACGTCAACAGCTCCGTCATCAGCCAGGTGCTGACGGAGGGCGCGGTGGGCTACCGGAAGATTGACGCTAGCCAGGGGGAGCAGGTGCTCGGTCATATCCGGCTGGCGGACGGTGCCAGTCCGCCGTTTGGCGCTCTGGTAGTGTCCGGGAAAACCGGCAGAACCGCGGGGATGGTCGGAGATGACGGTCTGGCCTACCTGACAGGTCTCAGCGGGGAAGACCGCCGGACCCTGAATGTGTCCTGGGATGGCCGGGTGCAGTGCAGGCTCACCCTGCCGGAAACGGTGACACTCAGCCGGGGGCCGCTGTTACTGCCCTGCAGATAAAAATATCCCTGTCATAGATCAGGACTAAAGGAGAAAACAGGTGAAAAACAGCAGAAGAAGCCGTGTGATTTTACTCGCACTGGCGGCAGCATGGAGCCAGTGCAGCCCGGCGGCCGTCAATGTCGACCGGACCCGTATTATCATGGATGCGCCACAGAAAACGGTGGCCATCACGCTGAATAACGATGACAAAACCACGCCGTTCCTGGCGCAGTCCTGGGTGACGGATGCTGACGGGGTGAGAACCGATGCGCTGATGGCGCTGCCGCCGCTGCAGCGTATTGATGCCGGACAGAAATCCCAGGTCCGCATCACCCAGGTTCGCGGGCTGACAGATAAGCTCCCTCAGGACAGGGAAACGCTGTTCTGGTTTAACGTGCGGGGCGTTCCCCCGAAGCCGGAAGACGACAACGTCCTGCAGCTGGCCATGCAGAGCCAGCTGAAACTGTTTTACCGTCCGAAAGCCATTATCAGAAGCAGCAATGACCAGCCGGAAAGAAAGCTGACCGCTGAGCGGAATGCGGGACACCTGACCCTCAGAAACCCGACGCCGTACTACATCACTGTGGCGTGGCTGGGAGCAGACCGCAGCCACAGGCTCAGCGGTTTCCGCGAGGGCGTGATGGTGCCGCCCCTGGGGAGCCTGCCTTTAAAGGCTGTTCTGCCGGCAGAAACCCGGACGCTGTGGGTGGGGTATATTGATGATTACGGTGGACTGCAGATGAACCGCTACGCCTGCGATGCCCTGAACTGCGCGTTTAAGGACGCAGGGGCAACATCATGACAGAATGGATTTTTAATCTGAAAACAAAACTGACCGTGCTGGTGATGATGTTGTGTTCTTTATGTGTGACTAAAGTGTATGCGGTTGAGCCAGGTATAAATGAATGTGTAGTCACTTCTGGTCAGAATATTAATTTAAGAAGTATAAATTTGACAACCGATGATTTTAAACCTGGCCCGGATTCGGTTATCTATTCAATCAATCAGGATGCAGTTTTCAAATGTTCAATGGGATATGGCACGCAATTTCCACAGCTGGTATTTAATCAGGGCTACTTCAGTAAATTTACCCAGACACTAGATGCGATGGGACTTGGATTCAGAATGTCCGTTAAAGAAACAGAAAATGCTTCAAATGTTGTTTCGTTCTCCTGGGATGAAATAAAGAGCACTCAGTCAGGAAATGAGTTACGAAAAGAGTTTGGCACAAAACTACCTGTTGGAACTACAGAACGAAAAGTAAGGATAACACTGGATTTCTTATATACAAAAGCATATTCAGAGAGTAGTGCAGTTACAGCTTTTACGGGGATAAGTAATGTTTTAAATATTGTACCTTTTCCTTATTCTTTGAGACAAAACGGATTTGTTTTATCTGGTTTTAATGTGAGAATTCTCAGAAACGGATTGGGTAAAGTTGACATTGTTCCATTACAGGTCAACTTTGGGCATATTTATACGACTTATGAACCTTCACAGACCAGACAGGCAAATTTTACAGTGATCGCCAGGCAGGTTTTACGACCAGCTATGGGACAGGAATTCACGATCCCTCTGGCCATCACCTTCGGGAAAGGTGCGCTGACACAGGATACCGGGCAAACTCTGAATCTTGTCAGTCTGGATGGCCCCAACAAAGGTCAGCCTAATGGACTCCGGCTTTCAATAAAAGATGATAAAGGAAAAGAGATTACTTTTGATAAACAAGAAGTACTGGGGGATATTACTATTACAGGAACTGTCACCGGTAATGTGTCAAAGGTATATACTGCAGTAATAACCCCGACCCCGGGGGGAAGTGTAAAGACAGGAAAGTTTTCTGCTGCAATACCCGTTACTGTTACCTATAACTAATCGGGGGGGGCAGATAATAAAAATAAAAGAACTGACTGAGTTATCGGGGAACTAATCCCGAATAAACACACATTAATAATAAATACTATTTAAGAGTTGTTCTTCACCTCCGGGAAATCATTTACCCAGTTATGGAGAGGTTTTATGTGCCCTGATAATACACACGCAAAAAAGCAGTACCTTACCCCTGGTAACGATATTCATTATCCCGGACAGACCAACCATGATGCCTGTTTTATTCCGGTAAGTGTCCGCCAGTATGCCGGCGAGCCCCTGTATATCATCGTGGCACACTGGTGCCTGTTGCAGCAGAACTGGGTTCAGCGTAACCAGATAGCAGAGGCGTTTCACATCACGGCCAGACGGGCCAGCTACCTGATTGCCTATCTGCGAAGCAAAACATCGCGGGTGGTCAGCATCTGCCGTCACCAGACCCTGCCCAATAAAGCACGACGCTATGAGATTTATGTTATCCGGGTTCTTGACAGTCCCACCCCGTCCACGCGTCGTGAAAAAGCCGGACCGCCGCCGGTATCAAAACGCCGGGTCGGTAATGGTGACAGGTCGATGGCAAATGAACTGTGGAACCGGCTGTGCAGTAACAGAAATGCGGGGAAGATCCTGAAAAAGAAGGAGGATGAGGATGACGGAACATAACCGGATGCCGGCCCGGCAGATTATCGTTTACGGTGACTGCTGGCCGGTGACGATCGCCGTGGCACACCTGGTCCGAAGATTTCTGCCGGGCTGCAACTGTGAAACCGCATACAGGCTGCCTGTTCTGTTGCAGCAATTACGTCGGAAACCGGAGGCCATACTGATACTGTGTCTGCGTCCCCGTGAACATCTCTTTTTGTTCTATTCCCTGAGACAGATACTGCCGGACTACCCGGTTATGGTTATCAGCGATGAGCTGTTTTTCAGCGACCGGGTGGTACTGAAGGTATACGGCGGCATCCCGGCGCTGCTGGAGCAGGAACTGGCGGAGATACTTATCCGGGGGCGGCGGGATGAACAGTGGGCCGGGGGCGCACGCCTGCGCAGGACAGGAGCGCTGGACGCCTTTTTGTTATCTCCGGATCCGGTGACGGGCTTTCTGGAAGTGCCGCCGATATTTAACAATCCGAAGCGGTTGATGAACTATATGGATCAGTTGATGCACCGGGAGATACTGGCATGCGGAGTGAGCCTGGCCCAGTTACGCTTGCTTCAGGAAGTTTACCGTGGACGGGGAAGGTTGTCAGCGTTGTGTGGAAGGCTGAATACGCAGGAGAAGCAAATCTGGCAGGACAAATACCGGTTACTGGTGAAGCTGGGAATGCGGAACCGATTACGGGAACTGCTGTTTGGTACCCGGTTTTGTAAATCACTGCAGCGAACTCCGTTTATCGCTCCGCAATAACCCGCCTCCGGCGACCCTATCCAGAAACACTGACACTCCGGCTAAACCCGGTGGCGGTGGGGTATGTTTTGCCTGTGGTGTAGTGGAGTAAAATACAGAATTCAGGCGGGACGCTGAATGTATGGCCTTTCATACCGTTTGATAAGTAAAAACGCTTCTGGAATGAAACCCGAAGTGAATGATACGGCCTGAGCAGAAGCGTTACATATTTACTGCATGATCCCGGTATAGCCATGAATTCCCATATACACGCCGACCAGACCAATCAGAATGCTCGAAAAATAGGGCGCCCGCCGGGCAAGCGTCGAAAAACCACTCCAGCGCTTTGCTGCCTGTTGAACGCTTATCGCCGCGCCAACGCCTACCGTCACCAGCGTTAATGCCAGGCCAAGACTAAAGCTCAGCACCATCGTGGCGCCCAGCGTAAACGCTTTAAGCTGGATACAAATCAGTAAAACGGTGATCGCAGCCGGACAGGGGATAAGCCCTCCGGTCAGGCCGAACAGCAGGATCTGTCCATTATTCACTGTTTGACCATCAAAACGGCGTTGAATATCGGCAGCATGGGCGCGTTCATGGGCATCCTGATACGCTTTTGACGTTGCGCCTTCCGGATGTATGTGACCATGATGGTCATGGTCATGGTCATGGTCATGGTCATGGTCATGGTCATGGCCGTGGTCGTGATGGTGGTCGTGATGGTGGTCGTGATGGTGGTTTCCCGCCAGCCACTGCTGCTCGCCTCGCCATGTCCGCCAGAACATCCAGCACGCGGTGCTCAGAATAATAATCGCAGAAATTAACTGCAGCCATGGTTCCACTGATTGTGCGGTGAATGCCCGGCTAAGATACATCCCACCCAGAGCGATTAACCAGACGATCGCGGTATGAGAAAGCGTTGCTGCCAGACCGAGCATGACAGCCTGTTTAACCGTACCTTTAATGGCAATGATAAAAGCCGCCATCATAGTTTTGGAGTGCCCTGGTTCAAGCCCGTGCAAAATACCTAATAAAATGGCGCTGGGAATGAAGAACCAGCCGTTTCCTTGCTGAAGAAGTGTCGAAAATTCACCCATGAGAATGATTCTTAGTTGTTTTATGTGGGCGTCATTCTACTCCCCCCCAGTATGGAATACTACCCCCCAGTAGCATCGTAATGCTATAATTTGTATTCGTTAATGTTAGTGAGGTGTTGTAATGTCACATACCATCCGGGACAAACAAAAGCTTAAAGCCAGAACCAGCAAGATTCAGGGGCAGGTGATAGCGCTAAAAAAAATGCTGGATGAACCGCATGAATGCGCGGCCGTGTTACAACAGATCGCGGCGATTCGCGGCGCGGTAAATGGCTTAATGCGTGAGGTTATTAAAGGGCATCTGACCGAGCATATCGTTCATCAGAGTGATGAAGCCAGACGTGAAGAAGATCTGGACGTAATATTAAAGGTGCTGGATTCTTATATAAAATAGCCGGGAGTTATATCCCGGCTATCTTTTACTTTAGCCGAAAAACATCACCGATACGCAAAGTAAACCGACGACCAACGTAATGAAATTGCCTACTGAACGGTAGGGTTTCAATGCCGGTATCAGGTACGTTGACAACGTGGGCATAATAAACAGAATCATCGCAATGAGCGGGCCGCTAATGGCATAAATCATAGAGATGGCATTCGGGTTAATACAGCAAATAATAAACGTAATCCCGGAAACCAGCATGATAGACAGCGCGCGATTGAACGCCCGGCTTTTTTTCACGCCAACCTGCTGTAGGGTGGTTCTTACCATTTCGGTTGCGCCCTCGATGACGCCGAAATAGGTGCCGAGGAAAGATTTCGACATGGCCACGACGGCAACGATAATACCGGAAATAGAGAGCCAGGCCGGCGCATTGGGCATCATCGAGAGCGCGGAAAGGATGGTAACGCCTTCGTTGCGCGCGTCTTCAATGTATGACGGCGGAATGGAGAGCAGGCAGCTAAAGACAAAGAACAGCACGCTCAGGCAGATAATCAGATAGGCGACCTTCATGATCTTTCTGCATTTATCCATGGCCTGATCGCCAAAATTTTCCCGTCTGTCGATGGCAAACGTCGAAATAATGGGCGTATGGCTAAAAGCAAAAACCATCACCGGAATAGAAATCCATACCTGGTGCAACGTGTGACTATCCAAAGACATCTGCCCGGTCAGTAACGAGGGTTGCCAGCTTCCGGTTAAGTAGAGCGAAAGGAACAAGAAGTAAGCGATAAGTGGAAAGACTAAAAAGCCCATTACGCGAAGAGTGGCATGTCTTCCCATTAAGAAAATCATATTCAGGATAAGTACTACGCCGAAGCTAACTGCCATCCGGATGCGAATATCTATCTGAATATGCTTCGCTAATTGTTCTGTCAGGGAATTGGTAATCGCCACAGCATAAATTAATACCACGACAAAAAACGCAATGAAATAAAGCGTGGTAATAATACTGCCGATTTTCTTGCCGTAATAATGAGTAACGGCGCCAGTAATTCCCTCACCGGCAGAAGTCTTTGAGGAAAGAATAAACTGACACAGCGCCTTATGCGGCCAGTATGTCAGAGGCCAGGCGACCAGCGCGGTAATAAATAGCACGATTGCGCCTGCCGATCCCAACTGGATGGGAAGGAAAAGAGTGCCTGCGCCTACAGCCGTTCCGTATAATGCAAAACTCCAGAGAGTCTCATCTTTTGACCAAATTTTAGACATTATTTGAATTTATCAACTATAAAACACACAAAAAGAAGCGCAATTTACCATAAATAGCGTCAGTTGGGGGCGTTTTAAGCAGATGGATGTCGTGGAGGCGGAGGGCCGGGAGCGTTGCGATCCCGGCAAAAAAGAGCAATATCATGCACTAACGCGCTGTTGGCGGCGAGTCACTATTCGTTGGCGTAAAACATCGTATGCCCAGTTGTACAGCATCGTGTACGGCAAAAAGAACAGGAAGAAACCAATTTCCAGGGTGAATGCTTGTAGCAGGCTGACATTCAGTACCCAGGCGACAATACTCACGCCAATGACAATAAACCCACTTTCAAATCCTAACGCATGGAGTGCGCGCACTTTGGCGGTTCGTCTCACCTGATGCGCAGGCCACAGTCGATCAAACAGAGCGTTATAAATGATATTCCAGATCATGGCCGTCGTTGCCAGCAATATCGTCAGGCCGCCCATCTCTAGCACCGAGCGCTGCATTAGCCAGGCGGTCGTTGGCGCCAGTATCGCAGTCGCAATACCTTCAAAACAGACAGCATGGAAAATACGCTCCGGCAGCGAGCGACGTTGTATGGCGTCATGTTGCATAAACGAAAAAACCTTACTCTTAATCAAAATAAAGAAATTTCCGCTATTTTATCGTTTAATGTGATACCTAAAAGATAATATCCATCGATAAAGTAGATAGGTTATGCGTTACTCACCTGAAGCGTTAATGGCATTTGTTGAGACCGTCTCTTGCGGTTCGTTTTCTGCGGCGGCGCGCCGCCTGCGTAAAAGCCAGTCCACCATTAGTACCGCCATTGCGCATCTGGAGGCGGATCTGGGATTTTCATTATTTGATCGATCTTCGCGCCAGCCCGTTCTGACCGAAGAAGGAAAACGGGTGCTTAGCTATGTTCAGGCTATTTTATCGGCGAGCGATCGTTTGGATGAGGTGGCGCTGACGTTATCCGGCGAGACGGAGGCAAGACTCACGTTCGTCCTCTCTGATACCCTGCACCCTGACAGTCTGGAAGAGTTAATGGCGCAGTTTGATCGTCAATTTCCGCATACCGAGTTTGAATGCTTGATCGGAGAAAATGATGATGTCATCGACCTGTTGCAAAAAGGGCGCGCCCAGATAGGCCTGATTGAAGCGCGTGATGACTATCCCACAGACATTGGCGCGACGCGTCTGCCTGTTCAAAGCTGGATGGGGGTTTATGTGGCGACCACGCATCCGTTGGCGTCGCAGACGAACCTGCAATGGGAGCAACTGCATACCTGGCGCGAGCTGCGTCTGAATACCTACCTTGAATCTAATGCCAACATTACGCGCGGCCCGGCCTGGTCAGCGCCAAACTATTTATTACTGTTGAGCATGGCGGTTCAGGGATTTGGCTGGTGCGTATTGCCCTGCGCGCTGGTGGAAGAGTTTGCGGCGGAAAAACCGCTGGCCCAGCTGGAAGTTCCTGGCTGGCCGAGGGCGATTGCTATTGATTTGCTGTGGAACAAGAAGACGCCGCCCGGAACGGCAGGGAACTGGCTTCGCTACCATTTGCAGCAGAATTAAGCTGCGTCACCGTCAAATCAGCGTCATTTCCTTTGTGATAAAACTCACTTTTTTTAAACAATCAAGATAACTAATTTTAACAATGCTCTACTATGGCGGTGTCATTTTGCGCTGAGGTGGTAATGAAAGAGGTTGTGATAGTGGGGGCTTTACGGACACCCATCGGCTGTTTTCAGGGAACGCTGGCCCGTCATTCCGCCGTCGAGCTGGGGAGTATGGTCGTAAAAGCGTTAATTGAGCGCACCGGCGTGGACGCTAATGCTATCGATGAGGTCATCCTCGGTCAGGTACTGACGGCTGGCGCCGGGCAGAATCCGGCGCGCCAGTCAGCCATCAAAGGAGGGCTGCCGACTACCGTTTCCGCTATTACCATTAATGACGTTTGTGGTTCCGGTTTAAAAGCGTTGCACCTGGCGACGCAGGCTATTCAGTGCGGCGAAGCGGACATTGTTATTGCGGGCGGGCAGGAGAATATGAGCCGTGCGCCGCATGTCCTCAATGACAGCCGTACCGGCGCGTTGCCTGATGCCGACAATCTGGTGGATAGTCTGGTTCATGATGGCTTATGGGATGCCTTCAACGATTATCACATTGGCGTGACGGCAGAAAACCTGGCGCGGGAATATGGCATCAGCCGCGAGTTACAGGATGCTTATGCGCTCAGTTCGCAGCAAAAAGCCAGGGCCGCGATTGATACCGGGCGTTTTAAAGATGAGATTGTCCCCATCGTCACGCAACGTAATGGGCAGACCGCAATTGTCGATACGGATGAACAACCGCGGGCCGACGCCAGTGCGGAGGGGTTAGCCCTGCTGCATCCGGCGTTTGATAGTTTAGGTTCGGTGACGGCGGGTAATGCCTCCTCAATCAACGATGGCGCCGCCGCGGTGATGATGATGAGCGAGGCGAAAGCCCAGGCGCTGGGGCTGCCGGTGCTGGCGCGCATCCGCGCGTTTGCCAGCGTCGGCGTCGATCCTGCGCTAATGGGGATTGCGCCGGTATATGCTACCCGGCGCTGTCTGGAGCGTGCCGGCTGGCAACTGACGGAGGTCGACCTTATCGAAGCCAACGAAGCGTTTGCCGCCCAGGCGTTGTCGGTAGGAAAAATGCTGGAATGGGATGAGCGACGGGTAAACGTTAATGGCGGCGCGATTGCGCTGGGGCATCCTATTGGCGCTTCCGGTTGTCGAATTCTGGTTTCACTGGTGCACGAAATGGTTAAACGCGACGCGCGTAAAGGCCTGGCGACGCTGTGTATCGGTGGCGGCCAGGGCGTTGCTTTAACCATTGAACGCGACTGATCCTACGCCAGCCATCCTTTTCCTGCTTTAGTATTCCTGTCATAAAAAGCCCTCTATCACGAGGGCAAAGCCAGTGACAGACCCCCTTTTTCGTTATAGCGCAGAACGACTTGCCGCGTCGGGCATTGCAGACGCATACCGCTTTTAATTCAATTCGCACATCAGACCTCGTTCTAAAACAAGCTCCAATTTTTATCTGGGTAACCGCATACAGCATCTGGCGCGCATGTCTGAAAATCAGACAAGTGCGTAAGTTTTAGCGCTGATCGTGATCGCTACAGCAGTTTTAAAAATAACCAGACATAAAAATGAAACGTTGTTTTATTTATTGTTGAAAACCTTTATCCAGGCGACTATGATGCCGTTAAATAAATCAAAACAGTGTTTTGATTTTATGCCGTTGCGATCGATTTATCATTGGAGGGAAAGGTGGACGTAAGGCAAAGTATCCATAGCGAGCACGCTAAAACGCTGGACACCCAGGCGCTGCGACGCGAGTTTTTAATAGAAAATATTTTTGTCGCTGATGAATATACGATGGTCTACAGCCATATCGACCGTATTATTGTCGGCGGCATTATGCCCGTCAGCCATCCCGTTGAAATCGGCGGAGAGGTGGGTAAACAGCTTGGCGTTTCCCGGTTACTGGACCGCCGCGAGCTGGGCGTCATTAATATTGGCGGCGCGGGCGCCATTATTGTTGACGGGCAGCGCCATGACATTGGTCATCGTGATGCTCTGTATATTGGTAAAGGGGCGAAAGAGCTGGTCTTCGTCAGCAATGAGGCGAGCAGACCGGCGAAGTTTTATTACAACTGCGCGCCAGCGCACACCGCTTATCCGACGAAAAAAGTGTCGCCTGCCGACGTTGCGCCCGTCACCTTAGGCGATAACCTCACCAGTAACCGTCGCACTATCAATAAATATTTCGTACCGGATGTACTGGAAACCTGTCAGCTCAGTATGGGACTCACCGAACTGGCGCCCGGCAATCTATGGAACACCATGCCATGCCATACCCATGAGCGCCGTATGGAGGTGTACCTCTATTTCAATATGGAAGAGGACAGTTGCGTTTTCCATATGATGGGGCAGCCTCAGGAAACCCGTCATATTGTGATGCGTAATGAACAGGCGGTTATTTCCCCAAGCTGGTCAATACATTCCGGCGTTGGCACCAAAGCCTATACGTTTATTTGGGGCATGGTGGGAGAAAATCAGGTCTTCGATGACATGGATCACGTTGCGGTACAAGATCTGCGCTAGTCGCGACCGGTGATAACGCCTGTGTGACAGGCATGACAAAAATAAGGATTAACAATGATTTTGAATGCATTTTCTCTTGAAGGTAAAGTCGCGGTTGTGACGGGGTGCGATACCGGATTGGGGCAGGGGATGGCGTTAGGGCTGGCGGAAGCGGGCTGTGACATTGTCGGTATTAACATTGTTGAACCGACGGAAACTATTGCGCGCGTCACCGCTCTGGGACGTCGTTTTTTAAGCCTGACGGCCGATCTGCGTCAAATCGATGGTATTCCGGCGCTACTGGAACGGGCGGTGGCGGAATACGGTCATATTGATATTCTGGTGAATAACGCGGGTTTGATCCGTCGTGAAGATGCGATTGATTTCACGGAAAAAGACTGGGATGACGTCATGAACCTGAACATTAAGAGCGTGTTCTTTATGTCTCAGGCGGCGGCAAAATATTTTATTGCCCAGGGCAACGGCGGCAAAATTATTAATATCGCGTCAATGCTCTCCTTCCAGGGCGGTATTCGCGTTCCGTCTTATACCGCGTCGAAAAGCGGCGTAATGGGAATAACGCGTCTGATGGCGAACGAGTGGGCGAAACACAATATCAATGTAAACGCCATCGCGCCGGGCTATATGTCCACGAATAATACCCAACAATTGCGCGCTGATGCACAACGTAGCGCCGAAATTCTCGACCGTATTCCGGCTGGACGTTGGGGACTACCGGGCGATTTAATGGGCCCGGTAGTCTTCCTGGCATCCAGCGCCGCTGATTATATTAACGGCTATACCATAGCGGTAGATGGCGGTTGGCTGGCGCGTTAATCCGCTACTGACAAATGCGTTTCTGGGAAAATCGACTCTTTGGCCGAAAAAACTGATAAAGCCCTGTCCTCGTACAGGGTTTTTTTATGATCTCATTAGCATAGTCCATATTGTGGGTTTAACTTAATCCATATATTGTTAAATAATAGCTATAATCAATGATTTAACTTATTGAAATATTGGTGGTTTGAAAAAATACCCGGCAACGGCGTTAAATTTAAAAAGTGTAATATCCATCACATATCACTATAGCGTAGCCATTTAATCCATATTTATGCCGTTTCCAGCCTGACACTTGAGGAAGAGTATCCCGTACTTTCAGGCTATGTCTTACTCTGTGGTGGCAGGAAAATATGGTCTCTATTAATGACTCTGCTTTAACGCCGCGTTCGCTTCGCGACACACGACGTATGAATATGTTTGTTTCGGTTTCTGCAGCGGTAGCGGGACTGTTATTTGGTCTGGATATCGGCGTTATCGCCGGGGCGCTGCCTTTTATTACCGACCATTTCGTACTGACCAGCCGGCTGCAGGAATGGGTCGTCAGCAGTATGATGCTTGGCGCGGCAATTGGCGCATTATTTAACGGCTGGCTTTCATTTCGGCTGGGGCGTAAGTATAGCCTGATGGCTGGCGCGATTTTGTTCGTGCTCGGCTCGCTGGGGTCGGCGTTTGCTTCCAGCGTGGAAGTATTGATTGGCGCCCGCGTGATACTGGGCGTAGCAGTAGGGATTGCCTCCTATACCGCGCCGCTTTATCTCTCTGAAATGGCTAGCGAAAATGTTCGCGGCAAAATGATCAGTATGTATCAACTGATGGTGACGTTAGGCATTGTGCTGGCTTTTTTATCCGATACGGCATTCAGCTACAGCGGCAACTGGCGCGCGATGTTGGGCGTACTGGCGCTGCCTGCGGTGTTGCTCATTATTCTGGTGGTATTCCTGCCGAATAGTCCGCGCTGGCTGGCGCAAAAAGGTCGCCATATCGAAGCGGAAGAGGTGCTGCGTATGCTGCGCGATACCTCGGAAAAAGCCCGTGATGAACTGAATGAGATTCGGGAAAGCCTCAAACTCAAGCAGGGCGGATGGGCATTATTTAAAGCTAACCGCAATGTTCGCCGCGCCGTGTTCCTCGGTATGTTGCTACAGGCAATGCAGCAGTTCACCGGCATGAACATCATTATGTACTATGCGCCGCGCATTTTTAAAATGGCCGGCTTTACCACCACGGAACAGCAAATGATCGCTACGCTGGTGGTCGGACTGACCTTTATGTTCGCGACGTTTATCGCCGTCTTTACGGTCGATAAGGCCGGGCGTAAACCGGCGTTAAAAATCGGTTTCAGCGTAATGGCGTTAGGGACATTGGTGTTGGGCTACTGCCTGATGCAGTTTGATAACGGTACGGCATCAAGCGGTCTCTCCTGGCTTTCCGTTGGGATGACGATGATGTGTATCGCCGGTTACGCGATGAGCGCCGCTCCGGTGGTGTGGATACTGTGTTCGGAAATCCAGCCGCTGAAATGCCGTGATTTTGGCATTACCTGTTCAACCACGACAAACTGGGTATCGAACATGATCATCGGCGCGACATTCCTGACACTGTTGGACAGCATTGGCGCGGCAGGTACATTCTGGCTCTACACCGCGCTGAATATCGCTTTTATCGGCATCACTTTCTGGCTGATTCCGGAAACCAAAAATGTCACCCTGGAGCACATCGAACGCAAGCTGATGGCGGGCGAGAAGCTAAGAAATATTGGCGTGTAATCACCCCTCCCATGCCGGATGACGCCTGTTATCCGGCATGATGAAAAATAGACTGGAAACGGATGTGTAAGTTTGTTTCACTGCCATAATGCTTTACAAAAAGGAGAGCGCAGTGAAAACGATCGGACTGTTGGGTGGTATGAGCTGGGAATCGACTATCCCTTATTACCGTTTAATCAATGAAGGCATTAAACAGCAGCTGGGAGGCCTGCACTCGGCGAGCTTACTGCTGCATAGCGTAGATTTCCACGATATTGAAGTATGTCAACGCCGCGGCGAATGGGATAAAGCGGGCGATATCCTGGCGCAGGCCGCGCAGGGGTTACAGCAGGCGGGCGCAGAAGGCATTGTGCTGTGTACCAACACCATGCATAAAATCGCGCACATTATTGAATCTCGTTGTTCTCTGCCTTTCCTACACATCGCGGATGCTACCGGGCGAGCCATCGCCCGTCAGGGGTTGCATCGCGTGGCGCTATTAGGGACCCGCTATACGATGGAGCAGGATTTTTATCGCGGGCGGCTGGAACAGCAATTTGCGATTGAGACCATCGTGCCGGAGGCGGACGATCGGGCGCGTATCAATCAGGTCATTTTTGACGAGCTCTGCCAAGGGACATTCACTGACGCGTCGCGCCACTATTATTTACAGGTTATCGAACAACTGGCTGCGCAAGGCGCGCAGGGCGTTATTTTTGGCTGCACTGAAATAGGTTTGCTTGTTCCCCAGACGCAAAGCGCGCTACCGGTTTTCGATACCACGGCAATTCATGCCGCAGATGCCGTGAGCTTTATGCTTTCGTCATCGGCCCCAGAATAACCTCCAGCGGTTCGACCAGGCGCGAAAGATGCGTTTGTAAATGCTTACTGAAGGCGTCAACCAGCGCGGAGGCGGGGCGGTGTAGCGGGCGAATCAGGCTGACGGTAAAGGGCACGTCAATGCTGAAGCGGCGAACGGTGACGCCGCTGGCGGCATAGTCCAGCGCGGTCAGCGGGTTAACGATCGAAACGCCCGCCCCGGCGCGCACCATCGCGCAGACGGAGGCCGCGCTATGCGTTTCCACCACCATTCTGCGCTTCACCTGATGTTCGGCAAATAACGTATCCAATAACTGTCGATAGCTGTCCAGGCGGGAGAGGCTGATAAAGTTTTCCCCCTGAAAATCGTCTGGCGTCAGTACCGTTTTGGCGGCAAGCGGATGGTCGCAGGGCAGTACGCACACTTCATTTAGCGTTAGTAACTCGGTGCGGGTTGTTCCTGCCGGGGCATGAAGCGTCTCCGTCAGCCCTAAATCGTGGCGCTGGGCGGAGAGCCACTCTTCCAGCAACGGCGACTCCTGCGGCACAATATTCAGGCTGACATCCGGATAACGCGCCAGAAAAGGCGGTAGTAACGGCGGCAAAAAGGATTGTGAAAAGACCGGCAGGCAGGCGATAGAGAGCTCGCCCTGACGGAACTCGCGCAGACTTTCCGCCGCGCTGACGATGCGATCCAACCCATACCAGGAGCGTTGTACCTCTTCGAACAGGCGTAGCCCTTGCACTGTCGGATGTAAGCGCCCGCGTGTGCGCTCAAACAGCGTTAATCCCAGCACTTTCTCAAAACGCGCCAGCTCGCGACTGACGGTAGGCTGCGAGGTATGCAGCAGCCGCGCCGCTTCGGTGAGATTTCCGGCGGTCATTACGGCATGAAAAATTTCAATGTGACGTAAATTAACGGCAGCCATACGTTTCCCTGAATCATTTATCCCATATCATTTTTGCATAGACTGACAATAAAACGATATTTTTTATTCTTTCTAAGGTATGGCGTAATCGTTAAAAAGCCTGTTCCGGAGTTTGTTATGTCATTGCCGCATTATCACGCTGAAACTGACCTTAACGCTGAAAATTTGCTCAGATTGCCTGCTGAATTCGGCTGTCCGGTCTGGGTCTATGACGCGCACATTATTCGCCGTCAGATAGCCGCCCTGCAGCAGTTTGACGTTGTGCGTTTTGCGCAAAAAGCCTGTTCGAACATTCATATCCTGCGCTTAATGCGCGCGCAGGGCGTCAAGGTGGATTCTGTTTCATTGGGGGAGATCGAACGTGCGCTGGCGGCGGGCTACGATCCGCAAACGTGCCCTGATGATATCGTTTTTACCGCCGATGTGATTGACGCCGCCACGCTGGCGCGCGTCAGTGAACTGCATATTCCGGTCAATGCCGGCTCGGTAGATATGCTGACGCAGCTTGGTCAGGTTTCGCCTGGGCATCGCGTCTGGTTGCGCGTGAATCCTGGCTTTGGTCACGGCCACAGCCAGAAAACCAACACCGGGGGCGAAAACAGCAAACACGGCATCTGGCATAGCGATCTTCCGGCGGCGCTGGCGGTAATGCAGAAATACCGACTGAAACTTGTCGGTATCCATATGCACATTGGTTCCGGCGTCGATTATGGTCATCTGGAGCAGGTTTGCGGCGCGATGGTACGCCAGGTGCTGGAATGTGGTCAGGATGTGGACGCGATTTCGGCAGGCGGCGGACTCTCGATACCTTATCGTGAGGGAGAAGAGCCCGTTGATACGCGCCATTACTATGGTCTGTGGAACGCGGCGCGCGAGCAAATCGTCCGCCATCTGGGACATGCGGTCAAACTTGAGATCGAACCCGGACGTTATCTGGTGGCGCAATCGGGCGTGCTGGTAACGCAGGTGCGTAGCGTAAAACAGATGGGAAGCCGCCATTTCGTGCTGGTCGACGCTGGTTTTAACGATCTGATGCGCCCGGCGATGTACGGTAGCTATCACCGTATTTCGGCGCTGGCGGCGGATGGTCGCGCGCTTGAAAATGGCCCGTGGGTCGAGACGGTGGTAGCCGGGCCGCTATGCGAATCAGGCGATGTTTTTACGCAGCAGGAAGGGGGAATGGTTGAAACACGCGCCTTACCTGCGGTCATCCCCGGCGATTACCTCGTATTGCACGATACCGGCGCGTACGGCGCGTCTATGTCATCGAATTACAACAGCCGCCCGCTCCTGCCGGAAGTACTGTTTGACAATGGACAGGCGCGGCTGATCCGCCGTCGTCAGACCATTGAAGAGCTGTTAGCGCTGGAGATGCTCTGAAGCGCCTCATTAGGCCGGACGTTGAAAAAACGGGCCCGCGGCGACGGACTCGCGCAGAATCAGCGTGCCGGTAAAGGGCGGGATCGGGGCGACCGGCTCGCTGTTCGCCAGACGAACGGCCTGATCGATCGCGGTGGCTATCATATCCTCGATGGGTAAATAGACTGTTGAAAGCCCCGGTTCAAGCCAGGTTGCGCCCGGCGCATCGTCAAAACCAAACAGCGACACATCCTGCGGGATGCGTAATCCGGCCTGGCGC
This sequence comes from Salmonella sp. SJTUF14076, assembly GCF_015534835.1. Taxonomy (NCBI): domain Bacteria; kingdom Pseudomonadati; phylum Pseudomonadota; class Gammaproteobacteria; order Enterobacterales; family Enterobacteriaceae; genus Salmonella; species Salmonella sp. SJTUF14076. Next base: position 902,318 of record NZ_CP064674.1, read on the forward strand.
AGCGCTTTTGCCGCGCCCAGCGCCGTGTCATCATTACAGGCGAATAGCGCGCTAAACGTGACGCCTTCCTCCAGTAATTCCCGGCAGGCGTCATAGCCGCGCGTCAGCGTGTAATCGCCGTATTTCACTTTTGCCGGTTGCCAGGGGATGCCATATTTTTCCAGCGCCTTGCGATAACCCGCTACGCGTGATGTGCCAGTGGGAGTATGAACAGGCAGCGTAATACAGGCGATATCGCGATGGCCTTGCGTAATCAGATATTCCACCGCCTGGAATGCCGCCGTCTCCTGCTCGAAGAAAATAGCGCGATCGCGGGCCTGAGTGACGTTGCGATTAATAATCACCAGCGGCATTTCCGTGGCGTCAATCAACGACAAAATCGCCAGCTCATCCATATAGCGAGTGTAAAGAATAATAGCGTCGCACTGTCTGTCGGCCAACATTTGTACGGCTTTCTGCTCTCGTTCCGGCGTATCGTGACCATCGGTGACGATCAACTGCTTGTTATGAAACTCCGCCTGGCGCGACGCCCGGCGCAACAAACTGCCAAAATAGAAGCCGTCAAACGTAGAGACGACCAGACCGATGCTGTTGCTGGTGCGATTCGCCAGCGAGCGTGCCAGCAGGTTAGGGCGATAGTCCAGAGCCTGCATCGCCGTAAACACTTTCTGGCGCGTACTTTCTTTTACCTGCCCCGTTCCATTTAGCACCCGTGAGACGGTGGCCTTTGATACGCCCGCATGGCGGGAAACATCCAGCATTGTCGCCATCATGCTACCCTGATTAATCGGTTGTCGACAGGTGCCCGGTATCCGTCGGCGTGGACACCGAATGTCGGCGTACCAGTGTCGGACTAAATACATGAGTTACTTCTGGCGTAGGGCATTTCCCTGCCAGCGCTAACGCCAGCTCCGCCGCCTGTGTCGCCATGGTGACGATCGGATACCGAATGGTGGTCAGTCGGGGACGCACATAGCGTGAGACCAGTACATCATCAAAACCGATGAGCGATACTTCGCCCGGCACCCCCACGCCATTATCATTTAATACTCCCATTGCGCCGGCCGCCATCGAGTCGTTATAGCAGGCCACCGCGGTAAAATTTCTGCCGCGACCTAATAACTCAGTCATCGCCTGCTCGCCGCCGCTTTCATCCGGTTCGCCGAACGTCACCAGCCGATCGTTAGCCGGAATATGGCTTTCCGCCAGCGCATCGTAATAGCCCCTCAGGCGATCTTCGGCATCAGAGATGGTGTGGTTGGAACAGATATACCCAATACGCGTATGACCTTGCTGGATCAGATGTCGGGTCGCCAGCCATGCCCCGTAACGGTCATCCAGCGCGACACAGCGGTGTTCTAACCCCGGTAAAATGCGGTTAATCAGCACCATGCCGGGGATTTGCTTCATTAATGAGGCCAGGTCCGCATCCGGAATCATTTTGGCGTGTACCACTAACGCTGCGCAACGATGGCGAATCAACTGTTCAATAGCCTGACGCTCTTTTTGTTCGTTATGATACCCGTTGCCAATCAGTAAAAAATTGCCGGTGTGATACGCCACCTGTTCAACGGCTTTCACCATCGCGCCGAAAAAAGGATCGGAAACGTCGCCGACCACCAGACCGAGGGTTTCCGTTGCCTGCTGTGCCAGCGCGCGCGCGTTGGCGTTAGGGTGATAGCTCAGGGACTCCATTGCGCTGGTCACCGCCAGCCGGGACGCTTCGCTGGCTTTTGGCGAATCGTTAATAACGCGAGAAACGGTGGCGACTGAAACACCGGCCAGTCGGGCTACATCTTTTATGGTCGCCATGATAATACCTATAGTGGGTAAACGCTTACATTACGCCAGTTTTACGGAAAATGAACGTCTGTTCAAGCCTCTTGCCCCGCCGTGTCGGGCAAATGTGACCTGCACGGGAGAAATGCGTCTGTAAAGTGACAATACAAATCTTTCGTTACAGTTTGCGAAGCGCTGTTGCGATTGTCTGCTGGCAGGCCAGCGAGTCAGGTTGATAGAGTGGTGATCCCAGAGGTATTGATAGGTGGAATCAACGTCATTGTTGATCACACGAATTACACCAACCTGCGTAGAGATGCGCAGGTTTTTTTTTGTTTCGCCTGAACCTGTAACAGTAACGGATAATTTACACAACTCGTTGCATTTCCGTTTATTCCTTTGCGTTTTCGGACTGGCGATGCAGACGCGCGAAGCCCACAATCAAGATCCCAGAGGTATTGATTGGTGAGATTATTCGGTACGCTCTTCGTACCTGTCTCTTGCACCAACCTGCGCGGATGCGCAGGTTTTTTTTCGAACCTATTTTGCTATCGCTCCTGTTACGCAACTCGTGTAATCTGCCACAATTCATGTTTTAGCGAATTGTCGGCCAAAGGGAGTTGAAATGCTGTTTGGATTTTTCCGTAACCTGTTTCGCGTGCTTTATCGTGTGCGCGTCACTGGCGATGTCCGGGCGCTACAGGGGAACCGGGTCTTAATTACCCCCAATCACGTTTCATTTATCGATGGTATGTTACTGGCGCTGTTTTTGCCGGTACGGCCTGTCTTTGCGGTATATACCTCCATCAGCCAGCAATGGTATATGCGCTGGTTAACGCCGCTGATCGATTTTGTACCGCTCGATCCCACTAAACCCATGTCCATTAAACACCTGGTACGTCTGGTGGAGCAGGGGCGTCCAGTGGTGATTTTCCCGGAAGGGCGGATTTCCGTGACCGGCTCGCTGATGAAAATTTATGACGGCGCAGGCTTTGTGGCGGCAAAATCGGGCGCAACCGTCATTCCGCTCCGTATTGACGGCGCGGAGCTTACGCCTTTCAGTCGGCTGAAAGGTCTGGTTAAACGGCGCTTATTCCCCCGCATTCAGCTTCATATTTTACCGCCGACGCAAATACCGATGCCTGAAGCGCCGCGCGCGCGCGACAGACGTAAGATAGCGGGTGAGATGCTGCACCAGATCATGATGGAAGCGCGTATGGCGGTGCGCCCGCGCGAGACGTTATACGAATCGTTGCTGGCGGCGCAATATCGTTACGGCGCGGGTAAAAACTGTATTGAGGACATTAACTTTACGCCGGATACGTATCGTAAGTTACTGACCAAGACGCTTTTTGTTGGCCGGATTCTGGAAAAGTACAGCGTTGAGGGCGAGAAAATCGGTTTAATGCTGCCGAATGCCGCCATCAGCGCGGCGGTGATTTTCGGCGCGGTTTCTCGTCGCCGCATTCCGGCCATGATGAACTACACAGCGGGGGTAAAAGGGCTGACCAGCGCGATTACCGCGGCGGAAATTAAAACGATTTTTACCTCCCGCCAGTTCCTCGATAAAGGTAAATTGTGGCACCTGCCGGAGCAGCTAACGCAGGTTCGCTGGGTTTACCTGGAAGATTTAAAAGCGGACGTCACGCCCGCCGACAAGCTGTGGATTTTTGCCCACCTCCTGGCGCCGCGACTGGCGCAGGTAAAACAGCAGCCGGAAGACGCGGCGATTATTCTTTTTACCTCCGGCTCGGAAGGGCACCCGAAAGGGGTGGTGCACAGCCATAAAAGTATTCTGGCGAACGTCGAGCAGATAAAAACGATTGCGGATTTCACCGCCAATGATCGTTTTATGTCGGCGCTGCCGCTCTTTCACTCGTTCGGTTTGACGGTGGGCCTGTTTACGCCGTTGTTGACCGGCGCGGAAGTGTTTCTTTATCCAAGTCCGCTGCACTACCGCATTGTGCCGGAACTGGTCTATGACCGTAACTGTACCGTGCTGTTTGGTACATCAACCTTCCTCGGCAACTATGCGCGCTTTGCCAATCCGTATGATTTTTATCGCCTGCGCTATGTGGTGGCCGGTGCGGAAAAACTTCAGGAGAGCACCAAACAACTGTGGCAGGATAAATTCGGTCTGCGCATTCTTGAGGGCTACGGGGTAACGGAATGCGCGCCAGTAGTCTCGATTAACGTGCCGATGGCGGCTAAGCCTGGCACTGTTGGCCGCATTCTGCCTGGCATGGACGCGCGTCTGCTGGCGGTGCCCGGTATTGAAAACGGCGGTCGGCTACAGCTGAAAGGGCCGAATATCATGAATGGCTATCTGCGCGTGGAAAAACCGGGCGTGCTGGAGGTGCCGTCAGCGGAAAACGCCAGAGGCGAAACCGAGCGCGGCTGGTACGACACGGGCGACATTGTACGCTTCGATGAAAATGGTTTTGTGCAGATTCAGGGGCGCGCGAAACGCTTTGCGAAAATTGCTGGCGAAATGGTCTCGCTGGAGATGGTCGAGCAACTGGCGCTTGGCGTTTCGGCGGACAAAATGCACGCTACCGCCATTAAAAGCGATGCCAGCAAAGGTGAAGCGCTGGTACTGTTTACGACTGACAGCGAACTCACCCGAGAAAAGTTACAGCACTATGCCCGTGAACACGGTATTCCGGAACTTGCTGTCCCGCGTGATATCCGTTATCTGAAGCAGCTTCCCTTGCTTGGCAGCGGGAAACCCGATTTTGTGACGCTGAAAAGTTGGGTGGATGCGCCGGAACAACATCATGAGTGAGTCAGTACGTACTAACACCTCCATCTGGTCGAAAGGGATGCTGTCGGTGATTGTCGCGCAGTTTCTCTCGGCTTTTGGCGATAATGCGCTGCTGTTTGCGACGCTGGCACTGCTGAAAGCTCAGTTTTACCCGGACTGGAGCCAGCCTGTTTTGCAAATGGTGTTTGTGGGCGCTTACATTCTTTTTGCGCCGTTTGTCGGCCAGATAGCGGACAGCTTTGCCAAAGGCCGGGTGATGATGGTCGCCAATGGTCTTAAACTGGCGGGAGCGGCAGGTATCTGCCTCGGCGTAAATCCTTTTGTCGGTTATACGTTGGTCGGGATTGGCGCGGCGGCTTATTCTCCGGCGAAATACGGTATTCTGGGCGAACTGACGACGGGCGATAAGCTGGTGAAAGCCAATGGCCTGATGGAAGCCTCTACGATTGCGGCGATTTTGCTCGGTTCCGTCGCGGGCGGCGTATTGGCCGACTGGCATGTCATCGCCGCGCTGGTTGCCTGCGCGTTGGCCTACGCTGGCGCAGTGGCGGCGAACCTGTTTATCCCGAAGCTTGTGGCGGCGCGTCCAGGACAATCCTGGCGGTTGTCGGCGATGACGCGTAGCTTCTTCAGCGCTTGCGTTGTCCTTTGGCGTAACGGTGAAACGCGTTTTTCGCTGGTGGGGACCGGGCTATTCTGGGGCGCAGGCGTGACGCTGCGTTTTCTGCTGGTGCTGTGGGTGCCGGTGGCGCTGGGTATTACGGATAACGCCACGCCGACTTACCTGAACGCCATGGTGGCGGTAGGCATTGTGGTCGGCGCGGGCGCGGCGGCAAAACTGGTGACGCTGGAGACCGTATCGCGCTGTATGCCCGCTGGGATTTTGATTGGCGTTGTGGTTGCGATCTTCTCATTACAGCACGCATTGCTGCCTGCTTATGCCTTGTTGCTGTTGATAGGTATGCTGGGCGGCTTTTTTGTGGTGCCGCTCAACGCTTTGCTCCAGGAGCGCGGTAAGAAGAGCGTTGGCGCCGGGAATGCCATTGCCGTACAAAATCTGGGCGAGAATAGCGCCATGCTATTAATGCTGGGACTGTACTCGCTGGCGGTGCTGGTTGGCGTTCCGGCAGTGGCGATAGGTATCGGCTTTGGCGTGCTGTTCGCGCTGGCGATCGCGGCGCTGTGGATCTGGCAGCGCCGGCAGGCATCATACTGAGTGAATATGCCGGGCGGCGAGCGCGCGTTATCCGGCTTACATTGTCTCTGTTAGCCCGGAAGCGTAGCGCCACCGGGCACTGACCATCACGGCGCCGGATAGGTATAAACCTGATGCGCCGCCTCAATCTCCGCCAGAACCTCTTCGCTTAACGTCAGATGCAGACTTTCCACATTCGTCTTGAGCTGCGCCATCGTGGTTGCGCCCAGTAACGTACTGGCGACAAACGGCTGGCGGCGAACAAAGGCCAGCGCCATCTGCGCCGGATCAAGATTGTGACGCTTCGCGATATCGACGTAGGCGGCAACGGCTTTTTGCGCCTGTTCGCCGCTGTAACGTGTGAAGCGGCTGAACAAGGTATTCCGCGCGCCTGCGGGTTTGGCCCCGTTCAGGTATTTACCGGTTAATGTGCCAAACGCCAGACAGGAATAGGCGAGCAATTCAACACCTTCATACTGGCTGACTTCCGCCAGCCCGACCTCGTAGCTGCGGTTTAACAGGCTATAGGGGTTCTGGATCGTGACAATACGCGGTAGGTCATGTTTTTCCGCCAGATGCAGATAGCGCATAACGCCAAACGCTGTCTCATTTGAAACGCCAATATAACGAATCTTACCCGCTCGCTGAAACTCACTTAGCGCGTCTAACGTCTCCAGCAGACTTACTACTGGCGTGGAGTCCGTCCAGTTATAGCCGAGTTTACCGAAGCAGTTAGTGGGGCGCTGCGGCCAGTGCACCTGATACAAATCCAGATAGTCGGTCTGCAATCGGGTCAAACTGTCGTGTAGCGCTTCGCGAATATTTTTACGATCCAGCGCCTGATGAGGCCGGATGCCTTGATCATTATTACGTGCCGGTCCGCTAACTTTGCTGGCGATGATCAGTTTTTCACGGTTGCCGCGTTTGGCGAGCCAGTTACCGATATAGGATTCCGTCAGCCCTTGTGTTTCCGGGCGCGGCGGTACCGGATACATCTCGGCGGCGTCGATAAGGTTAATGCCATTTGCGATGGCATAGTCGAGCTGTGCGTGAGCGTCGGCTTCGCTGTTTTGTTCACCAAATGTCATTGTGCCCAGCCCTAGCGTACTTACTTCGAGCGAGCTGTGGGGTATACGGTGATAGTGCATAGCCGTTTCCTTTTTATTATGAAGTCAGAAATTCCCGACAAAGGACAATAAAAATGGCAGAGGGAAGGCAAAAGGGAAAGTAAAATTGTAGGCTGCGCGGCGTAATTGTTACCGGGCGTGGTCGCCACGCATCGTTACGGGGCGCAGCCTGAAGGCCTGCAGAACGCTGACCTTGATCACAGGCCACCGCTTAACGTTCGATAATTTGGGATACTTCGTCACGGTTGATTTGCATCTCGTTTCCCTGTGCATCGGTATAGCTGACCAGACCGGTATCATCGTCAACTTGCGGTTTTCCATCGGTCAGGATCATACGACCATCTTTCGTCGCCATTACATAATCGCTGCTGCATCCGGATACCGCAAAAGCCAACCCTACTGCGGAAATTACAACTGCCCACTTTTTCATCCGTTTGTCCTCACGTAGCCTGCATCTGATAATAGTCTGTTAATCATATGTCTGATAATAGTCTAGTAATAACGCGCAGCTCTGCATGTCGGAAGCAGCAAAATCTTAATCTGTGAGAAGAAAGGAAATAAAGTGAGTATTCGCTCCCCAGCGGGGGAGCGAGACAGGATTACAGCGGATTCTTTTTATTACGCAACAGGTTCAGGCTCTCTACTGCGATAGAGAAGAACATGGCGAAGTAGATATATCCTTTCGGAACGTGAACGTCGAAACTTTCCAGAATCAGGGTAAAGCCAACCAGGATCAGAAAGGAAAGCGCCAGCATTTTTACCGACGGATGACGATCGACAAACTCGCCGATAGGCCGTGCCGCAAACATCATGACGCCCACGGCAATAACGACTGCCGCCATCATAATAAACAGATGATCGGAGAGGCCAACCGCTGTGATAACTGAATCAAGGCTGAAAATAATATCCAGCAGCATAATCTGCACTATTGCGCCCAGGAAAGAAGAAACCCGGGTTTTTAACCCTTCTTCTTCGCCTTCGATGGACTCATGGATCTCCTTGCTGGCTTTCCAGATTAAAAATAACCCACCCAGTAACAGAATGAGATCGCGGGCGGAAATCGCTTCGCCGAAAAGTTCAAACAGCGGATTAGTCAGCCGAGTGACCCAGGCGATTGACGCCAGCAGCGCCAGGCGCATAACCATCGCCGCCGCCAACCCAAGCCGCCGTGCGTGGTTCCGTTGCGCCGTAGGAAGTTTTGCTACCACCAGAGAAAGAAAAATAATGTTGTCGATCCCAAGTACAATCTCCAGCAGCGTCAGCGTACCGAGCGCCAGCCAGGCATTAGGATCGGTTATCCATGCAAATAACATCGAACAAAGTCCTGCCAAAAAAAGAAGCGGTAATTATAGGCCCGTCGAGTGACGGGCGAAAGCCCAGGCTGAATTTGCGCAACCAGGAACGGTGTAAAATAGCGGCGACAATACGCTTACGTTTATCCGGCGTCGGCCCGACGCGTAGCCATAGCGGAGGCGCATTTGCGTGTAATGGACGTTACGGATTCTGCAATAAAAAATGGCGAGCCAGCAGCGCCTGCGTAAAATTTTTTTTCAGATAAAATCCACGCGGTAGCGTCAAAATAGGTTCCCCGCGCGCGCCGATAGCCTCGGTGAGCGCCCTGGCATTGGCGGCTTTGGGTCGCAGTTGCAAGACTTCGCCATGGCGGGCGGTAATGCGTTCCACCTGGCCCAGCACTATCATGTCCATCAGCTCTTCCCAGTCGAGGCGTAGCTGTCTGTCTTCTTCTTCACTCGGACTCCAGAGTAGCGGCGAACCTACGCGGCGTTCGGCTAACGGTATGCTGCGATCGCCTTCGACCGGCACCCATAGCACGCGCTTCAATTTATGCCGTACGTGACTTGTCTCCCAGGTCACGCCGCTGTTACCGGTTAACGGCGCCACGCAAACAAAGGTTGTTTCCAGAGGACGACCCAGACTATCCACCGGGATGGTTTTCAGTTCTACGCCTAACGCGGCGAAATCCTGCTCCGGCTTGCTCCCGGCGCTGGCGCCGAGCCAGATCTCCAGCAAGACACCGATCCAGCCTTTGTCTCGCTTCAAATCTTTAGGCGTGGTAATGCCGGCCATCGCCGCCAGCTCGCCTAACGTATAGCCGGAAAGCTGCCGCGCCTGGGCTAACAGCAATGCTTCCGAAGCAGGCGGAGTCAGTAGCGGACAAAGAGCGGACATGACAATTACCTTAGGTCAAAAAATGAGCAGTGATTTTATACCGTATGGGCAGAGTTTATCTTTTTCTGTGTCTTATATTCAATAGACTGATTTTTATTGCCTTTTTTGTGTTGTTTCTTCGTGTTGCGCAACGCTGAAGCGGGTTTTCCAATTCTGGTCACTGACAATAAACAGGATCTTACACTATGTTATCCACAGAAAGTTGGGATAACTGTGTAAAACCACCACTACTGTTTCCATTTACAGCCTTGACGTGCGACGAAAATCGAAAATTCAGACAAATAGTGCGTAAGTTATTGGCACAATCTGTGGATAAAACCGACGCTGGTTGATCTTTCATCAGCATAAGGATCTTAGATGTGATGCTGGTCACGCTTTATGAAGGTAGCATGTAAGATTTGTCTATAACGCAATGAATATAAGGCACTATTTTTACTGTCTCCAGCATGAGGAATTCAGACTGTTCTGGGTTTTCCCGTGGTAATTCCATACTTCTTCACAACTATATCCACAGAAAAGGTGAATAAAATGGCGCAAGGGCGTCATCATCTGTTTATAACTCGGCTATTTACTGTGAGTTATTCAATTGTTATTAGGCTGTGTCACTATTACAGAGTGGTTTACCGCCTCACTGGAGTATGAAACAATCGTTCATATATAAGGTTTATGTTGAGGTAGTCCGGTGATTGATGACGATGGCTACCGCCCAAATGTAGGTATCGTAATTTGTAATCGTCAGGGGCAGGTGATGTGGGCCCGGCGATTTGGTCAGCACTCCTGGCAGTTCCCGCAGGGCGGGATAAATCCAGGGGAGTCGGCAGAACAGGCGATGTACCGGGAACTGTTTGAAGAAGTTGGGTTAAGCCGTAAAGATGTGCGGATCCTTGCTTCTACTCGCAACTGGTTGCGTTACAAGTTACCAAAACGTTTGGTGCGTTGGGACACAAAGCCGGTATGTATCGGCCAGAAACAAAAGTGGTTTCTTTTGCAGTTAATGAGCGCCGACGCCGAAATCAATATGCAAACCAGCAGTACGCCGGAGTTTGACGGCTGGCGCTGGGTAAGTTACTGGTATCCGGTTCGACAAGTGGTGTCATTTAAACGCGATGTCTACCGCAGGGTAATGAAAGAGTTTGCAAGTGTTGTCATGGCGCTTCAGGATAATCCCCCTAAGCTACAAAGCGCGCCTGCTTATCGACGTAAAAGAGGTTAAGCCACGCAAATTATGCTCACTCGCCTGCGCGAAATAGTCGAAAAAGTGGCCAGTGCGCCGCGTCTGAACGAGGCGCTGAATATTCTGGTCACGGATATCTGTCTTGCGATGGATACAGAGGTTTGCTCGGTTTACCTGGCCGATCATGACCGACGCTGTTATTACCTGATGGCGACGCGGGGGTTGAAAAAACCGCGTGGTCGAACCGTTGCGCTTGCGTTTGATGAGGGGATCGTCGGTCTGGTGGGCAGACTGGCGGAACCCATTAACCTTGCCGATGCGCAAAAACATCCCAGCTTTAAATACATTCCTTCGGTAAAAGAGGAGCGTTTTCGCGCGTTTCTCGGCGTGCCGATCATTCAGCGTCGCCAACTTCTCGGCGTGCTGGTCGTACAGCAGCGCGAATTGCGCCAGTACGATGAAAGCGAAGAGTCTTTCCTCGTCACGCTCGCTACGCAGATGGCGGCTATCCTGTCACAGTCGCAGGTCACAGCGCTGTTCGGGCAATACCGGCAGACGCGAATCCGCGCGCTTCCTGCGGCGCCGGGCGTGGTTATCGCAACGGGCTGGCAAGACGCGACCATGCCGCTGATGGAACAGGTTTACGAAGCGTCTACGCTGGATACCTCTCTTGAACGCGAACGATTGACCAGCGCGCTGGAAGAGGCGGCGAACGAGTTCCGACGATACAGCAAACGCTTTGCCGCCGGCGCGCAAAAAGAGACGGCGGCCATTTTCGATCTGTACTCACACCTGCTTTCAGACGCCAGACTGCGTCGCGAACTCTTCGCCGAGGTCGACAAAGGCGCTGTTGCGGAGTGGGCCGTTAAAAAAATCATCGAAAAATTTGCCGAGCAATTTGCGGCGCTAACCGATAACTACCTCAAAGAACGTGCGGGAGACTTACGCACGCTGGGGCAGCGGCTGTTATTCCACCTTGATGATTCAGTTCAGGGGCCAAACGCCTGGCCGGAACGTTTTATTCTGGTCGCGGATGAGCTGTCGGCGACCACCCTGGCGGAGCTGCCGCAGGACAGGCTGGCGGGCGTTGTGGTGCGCGACGGCGCGGCAAACTCGCATGCGGCGATTATGGTGCGCGCGCTCGGTATCCCGACCGTCATGGGCGCGGATATCCAACCTTCGGTGCTACATCGCCGTACGTTGGTGGTGGATGGCTATCGCGGTGAATTACTGGTCGATCCTGAACCCGTGCTTATTCAGGAATATCAGCGGCTCATTAGTGAAGAGATAGAACTCAGTCGTCTGGCGGAGGACGACGTCAATCTTCCCGCCCAACTGAAAAGCGGCGAGCGAGTCAAAGTGATGCTGAATGCCGGGCTCAGTCCCGAGCATGAGGAAAAGTTAGGCAGTCGGATCGACGGTATCGGCCTGTACCGTACTGAAATTCCCTTTATGCTGCAAAGCGGGTTTCCCTCGGAAGAAGAGCAGGTGGCGCAGTATCAAGGGATGCTGCAAATGTTTAACGATAAACCGGTGACGCTGCGGACCCTGGATGTGGGAGCGGATAAGCAACTGCCCTATATGCCGATCAGCGAGGAGAACCCGTGCCTAGGCTGGCGCGGGATCCGCATTACGCTGGATCAGCCGGAGATCTTTTTGATCCAGGTCCGCGCGATGCTGCGCGCCAATGCGGCGACTGGCAACCTCAGCATTTTGCTGCCGATGGTCACCAGTATTGATGAAGTCGATGAAGCGCGACGTCTGATCGAACGCGCCGGGCGCGAGGTCGAGGAGATGATCGGCTATGCGATCCCGAAACCGCGTATCGGCATTATGCTGGAAGTGCCATCAATGGTATTTATGCTGCCGCATCTGGCTAACCGGATCGACTTTATCTCGGTCGGCACCAACGATTTAACGCAATATATCCTGGCGGTAGATCGCAACAATACCCGCGTGGCCAGTATTTACGACAGTCTGCATCCGGCTATGCTGCGCGCACTGAGCATGATTGCGCAGGAAGCCGAAAAAAATGGCCTCGATCTTCGCTTGTGCGGCGAGATGGCGGGCGATCCGATGTGCGTGGCGATTCTTATCGGTCTGGGATATCGCCATCTTTCGATGAATGGCCGTTCGGTAGCGCGTGTGAAATATCTGCTGCGGCATATCGATTTTGAAGACGCGCAAACCCTTGCCAGACGCAGCCTTGAGGCGCAGATGGCGACCGAAGTGCGTCATCAGGTGGCGGCGTTTATGGAGCGCCGCGGGATGGGGGGATTGATTCGAGGAGGGTTGTAACGACTGGAGCGGGAAAAGAGAGTGACTGTGGATTCACGGCGCAGACAACACGCCTGCAAGATGAAAGACAATGCGTATACATATCTTTTAACGGTAATCGGCATCTCGCTTTTAACCCTTGTGCTATTATTCGCACCTTTGGAGCGTCTGCAACGCGCAGGCGCGCTTATCAATCGCTATCTCTTCAGCGAAATAACAAGAAATTGTGGTGACAGATGACCAGTAGCTATCTGCATTTTCCGGACTTTGATCCGGTCATTTTCTCAATTGGGCCCGTCGCGCTTCACTGGTATGGCTTGATGTATCTGGTGGGGTTCGTTTTCGCGATGTGGTTGGCGGTGCGTCGCGCTAACCGTCCGGGAAGCGGTTGGACCAAAAACGAAGTTGAAAATTTACTCTATGCAGGTTTCCTGGGGGTCTTCCTGGGGGGGCGTATTGGCTATGTCCTGTTTTATAACTTCCCTCTGTTTCTGGATAACCCGCTCTATTTATTCCGCGTCTGGGACGGCGGCATGTCCTTCCACGGCGGGCTTATCGGCGTGATACTGGTGATGATTATCTTCGCCAGGCGCACGAAGCGCTCGTTCTTTCAGGTGTCTGATTTTATTGCGCCGTTAATTCCGTTCGGCCTGGGCGCCGGGCGTCTGGGCAACTTTATCAACGGTGAATTGTGGGGGCGCGTCGATCCTAACTTCCGGTTTGCCATGCTCTTTCCTGGCTCACGCGCGGAAGATATTGCGCTGCTGCCGTCACATCCGCAATGGCAGCCTATTTTTGATACCTACGGCGTATTGCCGCGCCACCCTTCCCAGTTGTATGAACTGGCATTAGAAGGCGTGGTGCTGTTTATCATCCTTAATCTCTTTATTCGCAAACCGCGTCCGATGGGCGCAGTCTCCGGATTATTCCTGATTGGCTATGGCGCGTTTCGTATCATTGTTGAATTCTTCCGCCAGCCGGACGCGCAATTTACCGGCGCGTGGGTACAGTACATCAGCATGGGGCAGATTCTCTCTATCCCGATGATTATCGCTGGCGCGATCATGATGGTTTGGGCATATCGCCGCCGCCCGCAGCAACACGTTTCCTGAGGAACCATGAAACAGTATTTAGAACTGATGCAAAAAGTGCTGGATGAAGGCACACAGAAAAACGACCGTACCGGCACCGGCACGCTTTCCATTTTTGGCCATCAGATGCGTTTTAACCTGCAGGAAGGCTTTCCTCTGGTGACGACGAAACGCTGCCATTTACGTTCAATTATTCACGAACTGCTATGGTTTTTGCAGGGCGATACCAACATCGCTTACCTGCACGAAAATAATGTCACCATCTGGGACGAATGGGCTGATGAGAACGGCGATTTAGGCCCGGTTTATGGTAAGCAGTGGCGTGCATGGCCAACACCGGATGGCCGCCATATCGATCAGATCGCCACGGTCTTAAGCCAGCTTAAAAACGACCCGGACTCTCGTCGTATTATCGTTTCTGCGTGGAACGTCGGCGAGCTGGATAAGATGGCGCTGGCGCCGTGTCACGCCTTTTTCCAGTTTTATGTCGCAGATGGAAAACTCTCCTGTCAGCTTTATCAGCGCTCCTGCGATGTGTTCCTCGGTCTGCCGTTCAACATTGCCAGCTACGCGTTACTGGTGCATATGATGGCGCAACAGTGCGACCTGGACGTCGGCGATTTTGTCTGGACCGGCGGCGACACGCACCTGTACAGCAACCATATGGAGCAGACGCACCTGCAATTAAGCCGTGAACCTCGCGCGCTGCCGAAATTGGTGATTAAGCGTAAACCCGATTCGCTTTTTGACTACCGGTTCGATGATTTCGAAATTGAAGGCTATGATCCGCACCCCGGTATTAAAGCGCCGGTCGCTATCTAAGCGCTGACGATCCTGCCATAACCGACGTCATTGCGCGTCGGTTTTTTTTACCCTTCGTCTCAATCTTCGGCGCGGATTCCTGAAATTTTGCAACGCGCTGCAAGACATGAACTTTTTCTCGTAACGCGCCGAACAATCTGTATTTGGCGCTCGTTATTTTTCCCCCGCCCGCCATACTGCCGACATGAAAAAACAACAGGGCTATACGCTCATTGAAACGGTGGTCGCGATGTCACTCATTATCATTCTCAGCGCCACAGGACTTTATGGCTGGCAACGCTGGCAACAGCAACAGCGCCTGTGGCAAACCGCATGTCAGGTGCGGGATTACCTGCTGCAACTTCGTGAGGACGCTCACTGGCATAACCGCGATCACATTCTTCGCGTGGTCAGCGAAGGTGGTTCATGGTGCTTTGTCAGCTCTGTTGCTACGCAAACATCGTGTACGCCATCTTCCCCCTTTGTGTTTACGCCCGACTGGCGTGATGTCGTCCTTGCCGATATCACGCCGTCGTTAGCCTTCTTTGGCCTGCGCAATACGGCATGGGCAGGGCACATCGTACTGAAAAACGCTGCCGGAGAGTGGCGTCTGGTCGTCTCTTCCTGGGGGCGAATCAGGCTATGTGAGCGTAACGAGGCCGCCACGTGTCAATAACCACGCGGGGGTTCTCGCTACTGGAGGTTGTGCTGGCGATGGCGATAGGTTCCATTTTACTGCTTGGGTCCGCACGATTTTTACCGGCGCTACAGCGTGAGATCTGGCACAACACGCGACAGTTATCGCTGGAAGATGAAATCTGGCAGCGAACCTATACCGTAGCGAAGCATCTTCAACGTGCGGGTTACTGTCATGGCCACTGCATTGGCGAAGGGTTACATCTTGCCGAACAGGGGCAATGCGTTATCGTTCAGTGGGACGGGAATAATAACGGGGTCTGGGATACCATACCGGCGAAAGAGGCCGACCAGATCGGGTTCCGTATGAAGGATAACGTTCTGGAGACATTACGCGGAGCAACATCTTGCCAGGGGAAGGGATGGGAAAAAATGACCGATCCCAATACGGTACTCATCACGGCGTTTACCGTTGAGCGCCAGGATATAACGGGATTCTCGCCAGTGCTCATGCTGCATCTGCGCGGTGCCAGCAAAGCCGAGCCTCAGACGGTTATTGACGCGCAATACAGCGTAACGGGATTTAATCTGTGAATCGGGAACGTGGCGCTTCTTCGCTAATACTGGCGCTTTTAATACTGATTCTGGGTAGTCTGCTACTGCAAGGCGTAAATCAGCAGCAGGCCAGCTATGCCGCCCGCGTAACGACGCAGAGCATGGCGATACAACGCCAGGCGCTCGTACAGTCGGCGCTGGAATGGGGGCGGGGGCAGCTATGGTCAGGCGTAACCGAAATGGAATGTCGGCGCTATTCCCCTTCAGGAGCGAGGGTCTGTTTGCGGAGATTATCGGGGGATGAGGTGGTGATGGCGGCGCAAGATGATGGCATGACGTTATGGCGTTTGGGCAACGTCATTCAGGGAAGCATTGTCTTTTCTCCCCACGGCTGGAGCGATTTTTGTCCGTTAAAAGAGGTGGCGTTATGTCGCATCCCCTGAATTTACAACGCGGGTTTAGCCTCCCGGAAGTTTTAGTGGCGATGGTTCTAATAGTAATGATCGTCACCGCGCTGTCAGGCTATCAGCGGGTATTAATGCACAGTTTTGCATTGCGACACCAGTATCTTCAGATCTGGCGGCAGGCGTGGCAGCAAACGGCGCTGTATCCATTTTCGCCTGCTGAGGACTGGAAGGCCAACCGGATGCAGACAACGCAATCGGGATGTGTCAGCATCAGCGTCACGATGGTTTCACCCTCTGGCAGGCAGGGGCAGATGACGCGCTTGCATTGTCCAAATCGTTAATCGTCAGGAGTAATTATGTTAAGGGTCTACCACTCCAATCGTCTGGATGTGCTGGAAGCGTTGATGGAATTCATCGTCGAACGCGAGCGGCTGGATGATCCCTTTGAACCAGAAATGATTCTGGTACAAAGCACGGGTATGGCGCAGTGGCTGCAGATGACCCTTTCACAAAAGTTTGGTATTGCGGCGAATATCGCTTTTCCGTTACCGGCGAGTTTTATCTGGGAGATGTTTGTCCGCGTATTGCCTGATATCCCCAAAGAAAGCGCTTTCAGCAAACAAAGCATGAGCTGGAAACTGATGACCTTGCTGCCGCAGTTGCTGGATAAGGATGAGTTTGTACTGCTGCGCCATTATCTGACCGACGACACCGATAAACGCAAACTCTTTCAGCTTTCCGCGCGCGCCGCCGACCTGTTCGATCAGTATCTGGTTTATCGGCCTGACTGGCTTACGCAGTGGGAAGCGGGAAAAACCGTGGAAGGTCTGGGGGAGGCGCAAAACTGGCAGGCGCCGTTGTGGAAAGCATTGGTGGAATATACCGCCGCGCTGGGGCAGCCGCGTTGGCATCGCGCCAATCTCTACCAACGCTTTATTCAGACGCTGGAGCGCGCGACCGCCTGCCCGCCAGGGTTGCCGTCCCGCGTTTTTATTTGCGGCATTTCCGCGTTACCGCCAGTGTATCTCAGCGCATTGCAGGCGCTGGGTAAACATATTGAAATCCATCTCCTTTTTACTAATCCGTGCCGGTATTACTGGGGGGACATTAAGGACCCAGCCTGGCTGGCAAAACTCATGGCTCGCCAGCGTCGTCACAGTTTTGAAGACCGTCATTTACCGTTGTTCCGTGAAAACCAGAATCCGGAAGCCTTATTTAACAGCGACGGTGAACAGGATATCGGTAATCCGCTACTGGCCTCATGGGGAAAACTGGGGCGGGATTATATCTACCTGCTATCTGAACTGGAAAACAGCCAGGAGCTGGATGCGTTTGTTGATATTACGCCAGATAATCTTTTGCATCGGATTCAGGCGGATATCCTTGAACTGGAAAGCCATGCGGTGGCGGGCGTAAATATTGAGGAGTATTCGCGCAGCGACAATAAGCGTCTGCTCGATCCCGAGGATAACAGCCTCTCTTTTCACGTTTGTCACAGCCCGCAGCGCGAGGTGGAGATACTGCACGATCGCCTGCTGGCGATGCTGGAAGCCGATCCGACGCTAACGCCGCGCGACATTATCGTTATGGTGGCTGATATTGACAGCTATAGCCCGTTTATCCAGGCGGTATTTGGTAGCGCGCCAACGGAGCGCTATCTGCCTTATTCCATTTCCGATCGGCGGGCGCGTCAGTCACATCCGGTGTTACAGGCATTTATCAGCCTACTTTCGTTACCGGACAGCCGCTTTGTCTCCGAGGATGTTCTGGCGTTGTTAGACGTACCGGTATTGGCTGCCCGCTTTACGATCAACGAAGAAGGGCTGCGTTATTTGCGCTTGTGGGTCAATGAGTCAGGCATTCGCTGGGGGATTGACGATGACAACGTGCGCGAGCTGGAACTTCCTGCCACGGGGCAGCATACATGGCAATTTGGCCTGACGCGTATGCTGCTGGGGTATGCGATGGAAAGCGCCCAGGGCGAGTGGCAGTCGGTTCTGCCTTATGACGAATCCAGCGGTCTGATTGCTGAGCTGGTCGGGCATCTGGCTTCGCTGCTGATGCAGCTTAATATCTGGCGGCGCGGTCTGGCGCAGGAGCGACCGCTGGAAGAGTGGTTGCCCGTTTGTCGCGATATGCTCAATGATTTCTTCCTGCCCGATGCGGACACGGAAGCGGCAATGACATTGATTGAACAGCAGTGGCAGGCCATTATCGCCGAAGGCGTCGCGGCGGAATATGGCGACGCGGTACCGATTTCGCTACTGCGGGATGAGCTGGCGCAGCGTCTGGATCAGGAACGTATTAGCCAGCGCTTCCTGGCGGGCCCCATCAATATTTGTACGCTGATGCCGATGCGTTCCATTCCGTTCAGAGTCGTTTGCCTGCTGGGAATGAACGACGGCGTATACCCGCGCCAGCTTGCGCCGTTGGGCTTTGACCTGATGAGCCAAAAACCCATGCGCGGGGATCGAAGCCGTCGCGACGATGACCGCTACCTGTTTCTGGAAGCGTTAATCTCGGCGCAGCAGACGCTGTATATCAGCTACATCGGTCGCTCCATCCAGGATAATAGCGAACGCTTTCCCTCTGTACTGGTGCAAGAATTGGTGGATTACATCGGACAAAGCCACTATTTGCCGGGCGACGAAACGCTGACCTGTGATGAGAGCGAAGCACGAGTCAAAGCGCATATTACGCGTCTGCATACCCGTATGCCTTTTGATGCGCAAAATTACCAACCCGGCGAACAGCAAAGTTATGCCAGAGAGTGGTTGCCCGCGGCGAGTCAGTCGGGAAAAGCGCATTCTGACTTTGTGCAGCCGCTTCCTTTTACGATGCCGGAAACATTGACTCTGGAAAGTCTGCAGCGTTTTTGGGCCCATCCGGTACGCGCATTTTTTCAGATGCGGCTGCAGGTTAATTTCCGCTCGGAAGAGAGTGAGATTCCTGATGCGGAACCGTTTGAATTAGAGGGATTGACGCGATATCAACTTAACCAACAGTTGCTCAATACGCTGGTTGAAGAGGACGACGCCGAACGCTTGTTCCGCCGTTTCCGGGCTGCGGGAGAGTTGCCTTACGGCGCGTTTGGCGAAATATTCTGGGATGCGCAATGTCAGGAGATGCAGCAACTGGCAAGCCGGGTCATCGCCTGCCGTAAGCCGAGCCAAAGCCTGGAAGTGGATCTGCTTTGCAATGGCGTTCAGCTAACCGGCTGGCTACCGCAGGTACAGGAGGATGGATTATTGCGCTGGCGTCCCGCTTTAATCAGCGTGGCGCAAGGTGTGCAACTTTGGCTGGAACACCTTGTCTATTGTGCCAGCGGCGGTAGTGGCGAAAGTCGCCTGTTTTTGCGCAAAGAGGGAGAATGGCGATTTCCGCCTCTTGATAAAACGCAGGCAATGGCTTACCTGGCGCAACTGATTGAAGGCTACCGGGAAGGCATGTCTTCTCCGCTATTGGTACTGCCGGAAAGCGGCGGCGCATGGATAAAAGCCTGTTATGACGCTGAAAATGATGTCATGTTAGACGACGATGATACCTTACAGAAGGCCAGGACAAAGTTTTTACAGGCTTATGAAGGCAACATGATGGTGAGCGGCGAAGGCGAAGATATCTGGTATCAACGTCTTTGGCGTCAGCTGGAATCGGAAACGTTGCAGGCTATCATTGCGCAGTCCCGGCATTACCTGTTACCGCTGTTTCGTTTTAATCAGTCTCGTTGATTGTATGAAAATCGCGCAATTAAAAGGCTTCGACTATGATGCGCTCTTCGTCACGGACTGATTACTGATAAAAAGATGCTGCCTGGTTCAGCACAATAATATCCCGTTCTGCTCAGGTCGATGGTTTACGTGGCCATACAGATGAGTGGGAATGAAAGTTAATGATGAGGTCCGTGAATGCCCCGCAGCACCTGGTTCAAAGCGTTATTGTTATTGGTCGCCCTCTGGGGGCCTGCAGTTCAGGCGGATATCGGTTGGCAACCGCTGCAAGAAACTATCCGTAAAAGCGATAAAGATACCCGGCAGTATCAGGCGATACGTCTTGATAATGACATGGTGGTGTTGCTGGTATCCGATCCGCAGGCTGTAAAGTCGCTTTCTGCGTTAGTGGTGCCCGTTGGATCGCTTGAAGATCCTGAGGCTCATCAGGGGCTTGCTCATTATCTTGAGCATATGTGCCTGATGGGGTCAAAAAAATATCCGCAGGCGGATAGCCTTGCCGAATACCTTAAAAGACATGGCGGTAGCCACAACGCCAGCACCGCGCCTTATCGAACAGCCTTCTACCTGGAGGTTGAAAACGACGCGCTTCCAGGTGCCGTAGATCGCTTGGCCGACGCCATTGCCGCGCCATTGCTCAATAAAAAGTATGCCGAACGCGAACGAAACGCGGTGAATGCCGAGCTGACGATGGCGCGCACCCGCGACGGTATGCGTATGGCGCAGGTAAGCGCCGAAACCATTAACCCGGCGCATCCAGGCTCGCACTTTTCTGGCGGCAATCTGGAAACGCTAAGCGATAAGCCGGGCAATCCGGTGCAACAGGCGTTGATCGCTTTTCATGAAAAATACTATTCATCTAATCTGATGAAGGCGGTGATTTACAGTAATAAACCCTTGCCGGAGCTGGCGCGTATTGCCGCCGCAACCTATGGTCGCGTGCCGAATAAACAGATTAAAAAACCGGAAATTAACGTACCTGTCATCACCGAGGCGCAGAAGGGCATCATTATTCATTACGTGCCGGCGCTACCGCGTAAAGTGCTACGCGTGGAGTTTCGTATTGATAACAATAGCGCGCAGTTCCGTAGCAAGACCGATGAACTGGTCTCTTATCTGATTGGCAATCGTAGCCCGGGGACGCTCTCTGACTGGCTGCAAAAACAAGGACTGGTCGAAGGTATTAGCGCGGATTCCGATCCGATTGTTAATGGTAACAGCGGCGTATTTGCCATTTCGGCAACGCTGACCGATAAAGGTTTGGCCAATCGTGATGAAGTCGTCGCAGCTATCTTTAGCTATCTCAATACGTTACGTGAAAAAGGGATAGATAAACGTTACTTTGACGAGCTGGCGCATGTGCTGGATCTCGACTTCCGCTATCCGTCGATTACCCGCGATATGGACTATGTCGAATGGCTGGCGGACACTATGATCCGCGTCCCGGTAGCGCATACGCTGGATGCGGCGAATATCGCCGATCGTTACGATCCTGCCGCTATCAAAAATCGCCTGGCGATGATGACGCCGCAGAATGCGCGCATCTGGTACATCAGTCCCCAGGAACCCCATAATAAGATTGCGTATTTTGTGGATGCGCCTTATCAGGTCGATAAGATTAGCGAACAGACGTTTAAAAACTGGCAGCAAAAAGCACAGGGCATTGCGTTGTCGCTACCGGAGTTAAACCCCTATATTCCTGATGATTTTACGCTTGTTAAGAATGACAAAAACTACGTGCGGCCAGAACTGATTGTCGATAAAGCGGATTTGCGCGTGGTTTATGCGCCGAGTCGTTATTTCGCCAGCGAGCCAAAAGCTGACGTGAGCGTGGTATTGCGTAATCCGCAGGCGATGGACAGCGCCCGCAATCAGGTACTGTTCGCCCTTAATGATTATCTGGCGGGAATGGCGCTCGATCAGCTCAGCAACCAGGCGGCAGTGGGCGGCATTAGCTTTTCCACTAACGCCAACAATGGTCTGATGGTCACTGCGAACGGTTATACCCAGCGTTTGCCGCAGCTTTTCCTGGCGCTGCTGGAAGGATATTTTAGCTACGACGCCACGGAAGAACAGCTGGCGCAGGCGAAATCCTGGTATACGCAGATGATGGATTCTGCGGAGAAGGGAAAAGCCTACGAACAGGCGATTATGCCGGTGCAGATGATTTCGCAGGTGCCTTATTTTTCCCGTGATGAACGTCGCGCTTTGCTGCCGTCCATTACGTTGAAAGAGGTGATGGCCTATCGTAATGCGTTAAAAACGGGCGCTCGTCCGGAATTTCTGGTTATAGGAAATATGAGCGAAGCCCAGGCGACCTCGCTGGCGCAAGATGTTCAAAAACAGCTCGCGGCGAACGGATCGGCGTGGTGTCGCAATAAAGACGTGGTGGTTGAGAAAAAGCAGTCCGTAATATTTGAAAAAGCGGGCAGTAGCACCGACTCCGCGTTAGCAGCGGTCTTTGTCCCGGTCGGCTACGACGAGTACGTCAGCGCCGCCTACAGCGCGATGTTAGGTCAGATTGTTCAACCGTGGTTTTACAATCAGCTACGAACCGAAGAGCAACTGGGATACTCTGTTTTCGCCTTTCCGATGAGCGTTGGCCGTCAGTGGGGAATGGGATTCCTGCTACAGAGCAACGATAAACAGCCCTCTTACCTGTGGCAACGCTATCAGGCATTTTTCCCTGACGCCGAGGCGAAGCTGAGGGCGATGAAGCCGGAAGAGTTCGCCCAAATTCAGCAGGCGATCATTACGCAAATGCGCCAGGCGCCGCAAACGTTGGGCGAAGAAGCATCCCGTTTAAGCAAGGATTTCGATCGGGGTAATATGCGCTTTGACTCGCGTGATAAAATCATCGCTCAGATAAAATTGCTGACGCCACAAAAGCTTGCCGACTTCTTCCACCAGGCGGTGGTGGAACCACAAGGTATGGCAATATTGTCACAGATTGCCGGTAGCCAGAATGGAAAAGCAGAATACGTGCATCCGACAGGCTGGAAAGTGTGGGATAACGTCAGCGCTTTGCAGCAAACGTTACCTCTAATGAGCGAAAAGAATGAATGATGTCGCCGAGACTCTTGATCCTCTGCGCTTGCCCCTTACAGGCGAGCGTTTGATTGAAGCATCAGCGGGCACAGGCAAAACGTTTACTATCGCGGCGCTGTATCTGCGGCTACTGCTCGGTTTAGGCGGCAGTGCCGCATTTCCCCGTCCGTTGACCGTTGAAGAACTGCTGGTGGTAACCTTTACGGAGGCCGCCACTGAAGAGCTGCGTGGGCGAATCCGCAGTAATATCCATGAGTTGCGCATCGCCTGTCTGCGGGAAAGCACGGATAATCCGCTGTATGCCCGCTTGCTGGAAGAAATTAGCGACAAAAAGCAGGCCGCGCAGTGGTTATTACTGGCGGAACGACAAATGGACGAGGCCGCGGTTTTTACCATCCACGGTTTTTGCCAGCGTATGCTCAGCCTGAACGCTTTCGAATCCGGTATGTTGTTTGAGCAACAGCTTATTGAAGACGAATCTTTGTTGCGTTATCAGGCCTGCGCCGATTTCTGGCGGCGTCATTGCTATCCGCTGCCGCGCGACATCGCGCAGGTGGTGTTTGACGTGTGGAAGGGACCGAAGGCGCTCTTAAAGGATATCGATCGTTATCTGCAGGGCGAAGCGCCGGTCATTAAAGCGCCGCCATCGCAGGAGGAGACGCTGGCATCGCGTCATGAACAGATCCTGGCGCGTATCAACCAGGTGAAGCAGCAGTGGTGTGAGGCGGTTAGCGAGCTGGACGCGCTGATCGAATCATCCGGCATCGATCGCAGAAAATTCAACCGCGGCAATCAGGCGAAATGGATCGAAAAGATCACCTCGTGGGCGCAAGAAGAGACGAAAAATTATCAATTACCCGAGGCGTTGGGAAAATTTTCACAGCGTTTTTTAGCTGAGCGCACCAAAGCTGGCGGCGTGACGCCCCAGCACCCATTGTTTGTCGCCATTGATAACCTGTTGGGCGAACCGCTATCGATTAAAGATCTGGTTCTTACCCGAGCGCTCTCAGAGATCCGTGAAACGGTGGCTCAGGAAAAACGCCGGCGCGGCGAGCTGGGGTTTGACGATATGCTCAGCCGTTTAGATACCGCGCTGCGTAGTGAAAGCGGCGAGGCGCTGGCTGCGGCGATTCGTACCCGTTTTCCGGTGGCGATGATCGATGAATTTCAGGATACCGACCCACAACAGTACCGTATTTTTCGCCGTATCTGGCGACATCAACCCGATACGGCGCTATTGCTGATTGGCGATCCTAAACAGGCGATTTATGCGTTTCGTGGCGCGGATATCTTTACCTACATGAAGGCTCGCAGCGAAGTGAGCGCGCACTATACGCTTGACACTAACTGGCGCTCCGCGCCGGGGATGGTGAATAGCGTTAACAAGCTGTTCAGTCAGATGAACGACGCCTTTATGTTCCGCGATATTCCCTTCAGTCCGGTAAAGTTTGCGCCCAGAAACCAGTCGCTGCAATTTAAAGTGAATGACGCGCCTCAACCGGCGATGACCCTGTGGCTAATGGAGGGGGAAAGCTGCGGTTCGGGCGATTATCAAAGTTATATGGCGCAGGTGTGCGCCACGCAAATTCGCGACTGGCTGCGCGCCGGACAAACGGGCGACGCGCTGCTGACGAACGGCGATTCGTCGCGGCCCGTTCGCGCCTCGGATATCAGCGTGCTGGTGCGCAGCAGGCGGGAAGCCGCGCTGATACGGGATGCGCTGACCTTACTGGCGATCCCCTCCGTCTATCTTTCAAACCGCGACAGCGTATTCGAAACGCTCGAAGCGCAGGAGATGCTGTGGGTGTTGCAGGCGGTGATGGCGCCCGAACGTGAGAATACGCTGCGTAGCGCTCTGGCGACATCAATGATGGGCCTTACCGCGCTGGATATCGAAACGCTTAACAATGATGAAAATGCGTGGGATGCGGTTGTCGAAGAGTTTGATGGCTACCGACAGATTTGGCATAAACGCGGCGTGATGCCGATGCTGCGCGCGCTAATGTCGGCGCGCAATATTGCTGAAAACCTGCTGGCGACGGCGGGAGGCGAACGTCGGCTGACGGATATTCTGCATATTAGCGAACTGTTACAGGAAGCCGGTTCGCAGCTGGAAAGCGAACATGCGCTGGTGCGTTGGCTGGCGCAACATATCCTTGAACCCGATAGCAATGCTTCCAGCCAGCAACTACGTCTGGAAAGCGATAAGCATCTGGTGCAAATCGTCACCATTCATAAATCGAAAGGTCTGGAATACCCGCTGGTCTGGCTACCTTTTATCACCCATTTCCGCGTGCAGGACCAGGCTTTTTATCACGACAGGCACTCCTACGAGGCGGTGCTGGACCTTAGTCACGCCGAAGAGAGCATAGCACTGGCGGAAGCCGAACGCCTGGCGGAAGACCTGCGCCTACTTTATGTCGCGCTGACCCGTGCAGTGTGGCATTGCAGCCTCGGCGTCGCGCCGCTGGTGCGGCGTCGTAGCGATAAGAAAGGCGAGACGGATGTGCACCAAAGTGCGCTTGGGCGACTCCTGCAAAAAGGCGAACCGATGGATGCCGCAGGCCTTCGCGCCTGTATTGAGGCGCTATGCGACGAGGATATCGTGTGTCGAACGCCAGGCAGTACGGATAACGACCGCTGGCAAATTGCCGCTGCATCGCACGCGGAACTCAGCGCCAGAACGCTGCAACGCCTGCTTTATGATAGCTGGCGCGTCACCAGTTATTCCGGTTTGCAGCAGCGGGGACATAGCGTGGCGCAAGATCTTATTCCTCGTCTCGACATTGACGCCGCAGGCGTTGGCGAAGCGGCGGAAGCGCCGGCAATGACGCCGCATCACTTTCCTCGCGGGGCATCGCCGGGAACATTTTTGCACAGCCTGTTTGAAGAGCTTGATTTTACTCAACCGATAGACCCCCAATGGGTACAGGAAAAACTGGAGCTGAGTGGTTTTGAAACGCGATGGGAGCCCGTACTTACCCGCTGGCTGGACACCGTGTTGCACGTTCCCCTTAACGAGACGGGCGTTAGTCTGAGCGTGCTGACCGAGCGTGAAAAACAGGTTGAAATGGAGTTTTATCTGCCGATTGCCCAGCCGCTTACCGCCGGAGAGTTAGATGCGTTGATTCGTCGATACGACCCGCTTTCAGCAGGTTGCCCTGCGCTGGATTTCATGCAGGTTCGCGGCATGTTAAAGGGCTTTATCGACCTGGTGTTCCGTTATGAGGGGCGCTATTACCTGCTCGACTATAAATCTAACTGGCTGGGCGAGGATAGCGCCGCTTATACCCAGACGGCGATGGCTGCGGCGATGCAGGCGCATCGCTATGATTTGCAGTACCAGCTTTATACGCTGGCATTGCATCGTTACCTTCGTCATCGAATGGCGAATTACGACTATGAACGCCATTTCGGCGGCGTCATCTATCTCTTTTTACGCGGGGTGGATAGCGAACGTCCGCAGCAGGGTATTTTTACCACTCGCCCTGCGGCGGCGTTAATTAACCAACTGGATGATATGTTTGCAGGTGAAATGAGTGAGGAGGCGCAATGACAATCCAGGAGCGGTTGCTGGAGGCCGTTGAACAAAAACTCTTACGGCCCATTGATGCCCAGTTTGCTTTAACCGTCGCCGGTAACGACGATCCCGCCGTGACGCTGGCGGCAGCGCTGCTTAGTCATGACGCAGGTGAAGGTCACGTGTGTCTGCCGTTGTCGCGTTTAACGTTAACGGAGGAGGCGCATCCCTTACTGGTCGCCTGGATAAGCGAAACGGCTACGCCAATCGACTGGAAAAAGCGGTTACTGGCGTCTGCGGCGGTTAGCTGCGGCGATAGCCCCGCGCCGTTAATTCTGTGCGGCGAGCGTCTCTACCTGAATCGCATGTGGTGCAACGAACGTACGGTTGCGCGCTTTTTTAACGAGGTTAACCAGGCCATCGCCGTAGATGAAGATCAGTTATCCCGTATTCTGGACGCGCTATTCCCTCCGACAGACGAGGTGAACTGGCAAAAGGTGGCCGCCGCCGTAGCGCTAACTCGCCGTATCTCCGTGATTTCAGGCGGTCCCGGCACCGGTAAAACCACCACCGTCGCGAAGTTGCTGGCGGCATTAATTCAAATGGCGGATGGCGAACGTTGCCGTATCCGGCTGGCGGCGCCGACCGGGAAAGCGGCCGCACGCCTGACGGAGTCGCTCGGCGCGGCGTTGCGTCAGCTTCCTCTTACCGATGCGCAGAAAAAGCGTATACCGGAGGACGCCAGTACGCTGCACCGACTGCTGGGCGCACAGCCCGGCAGCCAGCGATTACGCCATCATGCGGGCAACCCGCTGCATCTGGACGTGCTGGTGGTCGATGAAGCATCAATGATTGATTTGCCGATGATGTCACGTTTGATTGACGCTCTGCCGCCGCACGGGCGGGTCATTTTTCTTGGCGATCGCGATCAGTTGGCATCCGTTGAGGCGGGCGCTGTGTTGGGCGATATTTGCGCCTATGTCAACGCAGGGTTTACGGCGGAACGCGCCCGACAGCTAAGCCGACTCACAGGGAACGCCATTCCGGCGGGGGCCGGAACGCAAGCCGCGTCTTTACGCGATAGCCTCTGTTTATTGCAAAAGAGCTACCGTTTCGGCAGCGATTCTGGCATCGGCAAGCTGGCGGCGGCGATTAACTGCGGCGACAGGTCGGCAATCCAGGCTGTTTTTCAGCAGGGGTTTAGCGATATAGAGAAGCGTACATTGCAAAGCAGCGACGATTATGCCGGGATGCTGGATGAAGCGCTGGCGGGCTATGGTCGCTACCTGCGGTTGCTGCATGAGAAAGCGACGCCGGAGGCAATCCTTCAGGCTTTCAATGAGTATCAACTGCTTTGCGCGCTGCGTGAAGGCCCATTTGGCGTGAGGGGACTGAATGACCGCATTGAGCAGGCGATGGTGCAGCAACGAAAAATTCAGCGGCACCCGCATTCTCGCTGGTATGAAGGGCGTCCGGTAATGATTGCGCGCAACGATAGCGCGTTGGGGCTATTTAACGGCGATATTGGTATTGCGCTCGATCGCGGGCAGGGGTTACGCGTCTGGTTTGTGATGCCGGACGGCACGATCAAGTCCGTTCAGCCCAGCCGTCTGCCGGAACATGATACAACCTGGGCGATGACGGTACATAAATCTCAGGGGTCTGAATTTGATCACGCCGCGCTGATTTTACCCAGCCAGCGTTCGCCGGTCGTGACGCGGGAGCTGGTGTATACCGCTGTTACGCGGGCGCGGCGGCGGTTATCGCTGTATGCCGATGAACGGATCCTGGCAGGCGCGATTGTGACGCGCACGGAGCGGCGCAGCGGATTAGCCACCTTATTTGATGAAGTCAGTCGTACCGGATAAGACGAGTTCTCGCCGGATGGCGACGCGTAGCGTCTTATCCGGCCTCCAAATGATGCTTTCGAGCGTAGGCCTGATAAGCGCAGCGCCATCAGGCCCCCTCGTTACCCTAAATCCGCCATCAGCACCTTTGAACGTCGCTGATAGTTATACATTTTTTTCTTGCTCTCAGGCAGTAACTCAATATCGACAGGCGTGAAACCGCGCTCCTGGAACCAGTGAATACTGCGCGTCGTCAGCACAAACAATTTACGCAGCCCCATTTGCCGCGCCTGGGCGGCAACCCGCTCCAGAAGCACTTCTCCACGCGATGAGCTGCGATAATCCGGATGTACCGCTACGCAGGCCATTTCGCCTATTTTCTCTTCCACAAAAGGATACAGCGCCGCGCAGGCGATAGTCATATTATCGCGCTGAATAATGGTAAATTTATCGATCTCCATCTCCAGTTGTTCACGGGAACGGCGTACCAGAATGCCCTGCTGTTCCAGTGGGCGGATAAGCTCCAGAATACCGCCAATATCGTTGATGGTGGCGCGGCGGATCTGCTCGGCGCTCTCCATGACGATCTGCGTACCGATACCGTCACGCGAGAACAATTCCTGTAATAGCGAGCCATCTTCCTGATAGCTGATCAGATGGCAACGACGAACGCCGCTACGACAGGCTTTTACCGCGCCGCGCAAAAAACGTACGGTTCCGGAGTTGTAATCGCCCTGCGCTTCCAACTCTTCCACCCGCGCCTGTGCTTCATTCGGGAAGAGTTCAGAAATGATGCCGCCCTCGCTATTGGTAACGCCCTGAGAAGAACAGAAACCGATCATTTTTTCCGCTTTCAGTTTAACGGCGAGTTGAGTGGCAATCTCTTCTGAGGTCAGATTAAAACTTTCGCCGGTCACTGAGACGGCGACCGGCCCCATCAGAACGATCGCGCCGTTATCCAACTGGCGGTTGATCGCATCTTCATCAATGCGCCGGATACGGCCGCTATGACAGTAGTCCACGCCATCATCAACGCCCAGCGGCTGCGCAATGGTGAAATTGCCACTGACGACATTAATGTGCGCGCCCTGCAACGGCGTATTGTTCAGACTCATCGACAGACGGGCGGTAATATCAAGCTGGAGTAAACCGGCGGCCTGTTTCACCAGCTCCAGTGTTTTGGCGTCCGTCACCCGTGTGTTTTTGTGGTAAATCGGTTCATGATGATGCGCGGCCAGATTGGCGTCGATTTGCGGTCGCGCGCCATACACCACGACAAGGCGAATACCGAGGCTATGCAGTAGCCCGATATCGCTAACGATGCTGGAAAAATTGTCATGCTCAATGGCTTCGCCGCCGAGCATAATGACAAAGGTTTTTCCGCGATGGGTATTGATATAGGGAACTGAATGGCGAAACCCTTCTACCAGTTCGGTTTTACGTTCCTTTATCATTGCGCGCCCCACTAGTGAATTATTATTCGAAATTAGTGTATTTTTATTCTGTTTTTGCCCTCTATGCAAGCGTAAATTTTATGCGGTCCGATCGCTTTTCTTAGTAATGCCGTGAATATAAAAAGAATGTTTACCCTTTTATAGATGACAGATTATGCGTCATTCGCTAAAGTTTCCGGTCAATTTGGATGAACTTTGTATGATCTCTATTTAGTTTTTGCTCGGGAGAAGCATGTCGGGAGCCAATTCAGCAATCAGCCGTCGCCGTTTACTACAAGGCGCGGGCGCCATGTGGCTATTAAGCGTGAGCCAGGTCGGGCTGGCTGCCGTAAGCCAGGTCGTTGCGGTGCGTATCTGGCCTGCGTCCAGCTATACCCGCGTCACGGTAGAGTCGAATCGTCTGCTGAAATATAAACAATTTGCCTTAAGTAACCCGGACCGCGTGGTGGTAGATATTGAGGATGTGAATCTGAACTCGGTGCTTAAAGGCATTGGCGCGCAGATTCGCAGCGACGATCCGTATATCAAATCCGCAAGGGTAGGGCAGTTTGATCCTAAGACTGTGCGTATGGTCTTTGAGCTAAAACAAAACGTGAAGCCGCAGCTATTTGCGCTGGCGCCTGTAGCAGGCTTTAAAGAACGACTGGTAATGGATCTTTATCCTGCCAATGCGCAGGATATGCAGGATCCGCTGCTGGCGCTGCTGGAAGACTACAATAAAGGCGATCTGGATAAACAGGTGCCGCCTTCGCAAAGCGGGCCGCAGCCCGGTAAAGCGGGGCGCGATCGTCCCATTGTCATTATGCTTGATCCGGGACACGGCGGCGAAGACCCCGGCGCGATAGGCAAATACAAAACACGTGAAAAAGACGTGGTGCTCCAGATAGCCCGCCGCCTGCGCGCGTTGATCGAAAAAGAAGGCAACATGAAGGTCTATATGACGCGCAATGAAGACATCTTCATTCCGTTAAAAGTCCGGGTGGCGAAAGCGCAGAAACAGCGCGCCGACCTGTTTGTCTCTATTCATGCGGATGCCTTCACCAGCCGGCAGCCTAGCGGTTCATCCGTATTCGCGCTATCGACTAAAGGCGCCACCAGTACTGCGGCGAAATATCTGGCGCAAACGCAGAACGCCTCGGACTTAATTGGCGGCGTGAGCAAAAGCGGTGACCGTTATGTCGACCATACGATGTTCGATATGGTGCAATCGCTGACCATTGCCGATAGTTTGAAATTCGGTAAAGCGGTGTTGAAGCAGCTTGGTAAAATTAATGACCTGCATAAAAACAAGGTCGAGCAGGCGGGGTTTGCGGTGTTAAAGGCGCCCGATATTCCGTCTATTCTGGTCGAGACGGCGTTTATCAGTAACATTGAAGAAGAACGCAAGCTCAAGACGGCGACGTTCCAGCAACAGGTCGCAGAGTCGATTCTGGCGGGCATTAAAGCGTATTTTGCCGATGGGGCGACGCTGGCGAGAAGAAGTTAACCTGAGATGACGGCGAGTTTATTGCGCGGGTAAGTAGGATGCTGCCCGCACTGTCGTTGCGGACCAGACGACAGATACAAAAAAACACCCGTAAGGGTGTTCATTAAGTTGGTTGCGGGGGCCGGATTTGAACCGACGACCTTCGGGTTATGAGCCCGACGAGCTACCAAGCTGCTCCACCCCGCGTCCGTCTAAACTTGCATTCTCATTGTAATTGGTTGCGGGGGCCGGATTTGAACCGACGACCTTCGGGTTATGAGCCCGACGAGCTACCAGGCTGCTCCACCCCGCGTCCGTGGATGCGCACTATACTCCGCTGAGCTTTTGTTGCAACCCTTTTTTCATATAAATCGCTAATTTCTCATGAATTGCGCAAATACACCGCAGATAGCGCGATTTTTAAACGAATTTACATAATGAGATCGCGATCGCATTTCATTACTTCGGACGGTTTGTTATCTTCACCGGGCACTTTCGATTACGCAGAAGACGAGACACCATGAAAGGACGTTGGGCAAAATATGTGGCGACAGGCGTAATGCTGGCAATGCTGGCTGCCTGTTCATCAAAACCGACCGATCGCGGTCAGCAATATAAGGACGGGAAATTTACCCAGCCCTTCTCCCTGGTAAACCAGCCGGACGCGGTGGGCGCGCCGATTAATGCTGGAGACTTTGCCGAGCAGGTCAACCAGATCCGTTCCGCGTCGCCGCGTTTATACACCAATCAAAGCAACGTCTATAACGCTGTCCAGAACTGGTTACGTTCCGGAGGCGATACGCGCACTATGCGCCAGTTTGGTATTGATGCCTGGCAGATGGAAGGCACCGACAACTACGGTAACGTCCAGTTCACGGGCTACTATACTCCCGTCGTTCAGGCTCGCCATACGCGCCAGGGCGCGTTCCAGTATCCTATCTATAGTATGCCGCCAAAACGAGGACGCTTACCGTCCCGCGCTCAGATCTACGCAGGCGCGCTGAGCGATAAGTACATCCTGGCCTGGAGTAATTCGCTGATGGATAACTTTATTATGGATGTCCAGGGCAGCGGTTATATTGATTTTGGTGATGGTAGTCCGCTGAACTTCTTTAGTTATGCCGGTAAAAACGGCTGGCCTTATCGCAGTATTGGTAAAGTGCTTATCGATCGCGGTGAAGTGAAAAAAGAAGATATGTCGATGCAGGCTATACGCGAATGGGGAGAGAAGCACAGCGAAGCGGAAGTGCGTGAATTACTGGAGCAGAACCCGTCGTTCGTCTTCTTTAAGCCGCAATCTTTTGCGCCGGTCAAAGGCGCCAGCGCCGTACCGCTGATTGGGCGAGCATCCGTCGCCTCCGACCGCAGCATCATTCCGCCTGGCACGACCTTGTTGGCGGAAGTACCGTTGCTGGATAACAACGGTAAATTTAGCGGTCAGTATGAGCTACGTTTGATGGTCGCGCTGGATGTCGGTGGAGCGATTAAAGGCCAGCACTTTGATATTTACCAGGGGATTGGCCCGGATGCCGGGCATCGTGCCGGATGGTATAATCACTATGGTCGCGTCTGGGTGTTAAAAAGCGCGCCGGGCGCCGGTAACGTGTTTAGCGGCTGATTGTGGTATTCTGCGACAACCGGATTGCCCGATAACGCGATCGCTATCGGGCCTGAAAATAGTGAGCAGGGGTGAGGAATAACCTCACCTTTTTTTATTCTGAGGTCATATGTCAGTGGTGATAAGTGATGCCTGGCGCCAACGCTTTGGCGGCACCGCGCGTCTGTACGGTGAAAAAGCGCTGCAGCGGTTTGCTGAGGCGCATATCTGCGTCGTGGGAATCGGCGGGGTGGGATCATGGGCGGCAGAGGCGCTGGCGCGTACGGGCATCGGCGCGATTACGCTGATTGATATGGACGATGTCTGCGTGACCAATACGAACCGCCAGATCCATGCGTTGCGTGATAATGTCGGGTTGGCGAAAGCGGAAGTGATGGCCGAACGGATTCGTCAAATTAACCCGGAGTGCCGGGTAACCGTTATCGATGATTTCATCACGCCGGATAATGTGGCGGGTTATATGGACGCGGGTTTTACCTATGTCATTGACGCCATTGACAGCGTTCGCCCAAAAGCCGCGCTGATTGCGTACTGTCGCCGATATAAGGTTCCTTTAGTGACCACTGGCGGCGCGGGCGGGCAGATCGATCCGACGCAAATCCAGGTCGCTGATTTGGCGAAAACCATACAGGATCCGCTGGCGGCAAAACTGCGCGAGAGATTGAAACATAATTTTGGCGTAGTGAAGAACAGTAAAGGTAAGCTGGGCGTGGACTGTGTTTTTTCCACTGAAGCGCTGGTTTACCCACAGGCGGACGGTTCCGTATGCGCGATGAAAGCTACCGCAGAAGGGCCAAAACGGATGGATTGCGCCTCTGGCTTCGGCGCGGCGACGATGGTGACAGCAACGTTCGGTTTTGTCGCCGTTTCCCATGCGCTGAAGAAGATCATGGCTAAAGCGGCGCGACAAGAATAAAAGGACGGGGCGGAGTGTCACGCAGACGCGTATCCGGCCCTGCGCCCTTCGTTAGCGAAAGAAGCGCTGTACCCTGCCGAACACCGGTTTCAGACGGGCGCGGAGATAATGGGAATATAAATTTTCAGATATGCATAGAAACAACCCGAACCATACCGCACAAAAGCAGAGCAGTTCTGCGTAATTAATGTGTTCGCCAAATATCATAATGGCAAGTAAGAACTGTAAAGACGGCTCTATATATTGCGCCAGTCCGGTGACAATCAACGAGGTGTGATTTAACGCGATGGCAAATAATACCAGTGGAATGATCGTCACTGGCGCCGTCATGACATACAAAAAGAAAGGAGTATTAGCGGATATAATTGGTCCAGTATCGCTAAAGAGAAAAATTAATAGTGAGACAGGCAATGCCCATAATGTTTCAATCGTTATCGATGTCATCACATCATAATGTATAAACTTTCGCGCCAGGCCATATAGCGCAAATGATAATCCCATGGTTAGCGCCAGCGCCGGGAAATGCCGTAACATGATAATTTGAAAAGTCAGGCCGCAGACACCGGAAAAAACGGCGATGGCCTGAAACAACGACAGTTTTTCTTTAAGAAAAATGCATCCCAGCGCAATAACAAATAGCGGGTTGATAAAATAACCGAGGCTGGCATCAAGCACCAGATGATGGGTTAGCGCATAAATAAAAGATGACCATGAGACAATCATCAAAAGTCCGGCGATCATGCAGAAGAAAAAAGATTTTTTATCTTTCCAGGCATCATGGAATCGCGTTCGCTGCCGAAATAACAACCTTACTACCAGTAATAATGGAATTGACCAGAACACCCGGTATATCAATATTTGTGCGAGGTTTCCCCCTGATAAATATTGATAGTATAAAGGTGTTAACCCCCATAATATAAATGCCAGCACCACAAACATGGTACCGTTACGCAGATATTTTTCCACTTATCCATATCCTGTTATAACTTCACCCGATGCGTATGAATTTTCCAGTTCTCCTGCTACGCTACATCGAGTGGCTTTATTTACTCTAAAATCTTCACGCCGTTTTAACATGGATTCTAACATTGTAATTTCATTGTGATAGCTGATAAAAATCAAAAGAATGTTTATCAGGGAAATCTGACGCCGAAACTAATAAAGTGACTGGATTATTTTATCTGCATCGCCTGACCGCCGCGGACGGCACTGTCAGGCGACAGGATATTTACGTTATTTCAACGCTTATGCGTTGCGGCAACAATCGCTTCGCTCAGCGCGTTCAGCCCCTGACTGCGTGAGGCGCTAAGCTGGGCGCGTAAACCCAGCTCATCAAATAGCGCCAGCGGTGAACGAGCCTGTAATTCGGCGGCGTTTTTTCCTTCCACCGCGGTGAGCAATACCGCCAGCAGGCCGCGGACAATCCGCCCCTCACTGTCGCCGAAAAAGTGCATCGTTCCGTTATCTGATCGGGTAAAGCCCAGCCAGACGCGGTTCTCGCAGCCGGCTATCTCTTTCGCCTGCGCTTTGCATTCATCCGGCAGAGCGGGGAGCTGTTTTCCTAACAGAATCAACTGACGATATTTATCCTCCCACTGGGTCAGCGGGAGAAAGATAGCGCGTAACGTCTCTTCCGTTACCGTTGTGCCGAACGGGTGTCCGGTATAAAGAGGGTTTGTCATTAATCCACCAGCAGTTCCAGCGCGCGGTCAACGGCGTTAACCAACGCATCCACATCATGTTGGGTATTATACGGCGCAAAAGAGGCGCGCAGAGTTCCTGTGACGCCAAGTTCCGCCAGCAATGGCTGGGCGCAATGTTGCCCGGCCCGGAGCGCAATACCGTATTCCGCCAGCAGTGTCACCATATCGCCGTGGTGCACGCCGACAAAATCAAAGGCCAGAAGGCTGGAGTCCTGGCAGCGGAACGAACGAAAGCCCGGGCGTTTCGCCAGTGCGTCTTCCGCCAGCGTTGCCAGCCCCCGGCTCCAGTTTTCGGCCTGTTCAATATCGATATCGGACAGCCATTCCAGCGCAGCGCTCAGGCCGATGACCCCGGCGACGTTCGGCGTCCCCGCTTCCAGTTTCCAGGGAGCGCTTTGAGTGGTGAAGCCTTCAAAGCTAACGTCACGGATCATCTTGCCGCCGCCGAGCCAGGGCGACATCGCCTCAAGAAGCTCCGGCTTACCGTACAGCACGCCGATACCGGTCGGGCCATACAGTTTGTGAGCGGAAAAAGCATAAAAATCGATATCAAGCTGCTGAACATCCGCCGGGAAGTGTACCGCGCCTTGCGCGCCATCTACCATCACGACCATTCCCGCAGCGTGAGCGGCGCTGATAGCGCTTGCGAGATCCGGGCAGCCGCCCGTTACGTTCGACATTTGCCCCAGCGCCAGAATGCGGCTGCGCGACGTGATCAGTTCCGGCAGACGCTCAACATCAGGAAGACGCCGGTCATTAAGCGGCAGTTTTATGACCTGCGCGCCGGTTTGTTGCGCCACCATCAGCCAGGGCACAAGGTTGGCGTGATGCTCGGCGACGCTAACGATAATTTCATCGCCGGGGCGCAGACGAGGACGGGCGTAACACTGCGCCACCATGTTGATCGCTTCGGTGGTGCCTCGTGTCCAGACGATACTTTTTTCATCGGGCGTATTTAACAGCCGCGCTGCTTTTGCTCTGGCCGCTTCATATTGCGCCGTCAGGCGCTGCGCCTGCGCAAACTGGCTACGATGAACGTTACCGGCGCTCAAACAATAAAACTGGTGCGTGGCGTCAATGACTGCCTGTGGCTTTAATGCCGTGGCGGCGCTATCGAGATAAACACCCGCATCGGCTAGCGCGGGAAACTGCGCGCGAAACTGCGTGGGATTAAAAGCGTTCATGATATTCCTCGGTTCAGTTTACCGATCGTGGCGTAAAAGCGCGGCTGATACAAGGTTTGTCCTAACCATCGGAATCGTCTGTATATCCTGGCGAATTATGTAAAGGAGGTTATGCTGAATAATGTTAGGCGAATGTTTAAGCCTGTTACGGAGTCCGCTTTAAATAGCACAAACAGCTTTAAGGAGAAGAAGATGAAAAAGACTGCCGCAATTATCTCTGCATGTATGCTGACTTTTGCCCTGAGCGCCTGTTCCGGTCCTAATTACGTTATGCACACCAATGATGGACGTAGCATTGTGACCGACGGTAAACCCCAGACCGATAACGATACCGGTATGATTTCGTATAAAGACGCTAATGGCAACAAACAGCAGATCAATCGTACTGACGTGAAAGAGATGGTGGCTCTGGAAAACTAACCGTTTGTTATACAAAAAAAAGCACCGCAATATGGCGGTGCTACATTAATCACTATGGACAGACAGGGTAAATGTACAGGAAGTGAAAAAGGGTAGTCTCGCTACCGTGGTCTGAATCGCAGACCAATTGCAAACACAACAACACAACATCACAACCGTAAGCCAAAAGCCCATCAGAACACGCATTCCGATAAAACTTTTCGTTCCGGCTCAGGAAGTGCCGCCACTATAGGTATTTGCTGGTAGAACCTCAACGGACAATTTATAATGTCTCAGATTAAAAAAACTAATAGGTTACATGTTGTTACCTATTTGTTAAATTCATTCGACATTAAGTCCAGAGGCCATGTCAAAACGATTACCTCCTTTAAATGCGTTACGCGTTTTTGATGCTGCCGCGCGCCATTTGAGCTTTACGCGAGCAGCGGAAGAACTTTTTGTGACGCAGGCCGCAGTAAGCCACCAAATTAAGTCACTTGAGGATTTTTTGGGGCTAAAACTGTTCCGCCGCCGCAATCGTTCGCTGCTGCTGACGGAAGAAGGCCAAAGCTATTTTCTCGACATTAAAGAGATATTTTCCCAGCTCACGGAAGCAACGCGTAAGCTCCAGGCGCGCAGTGCCAAAGGGGCGCTGACGGTGAGTTTACCGCCCAGTTTTGCCATCCAGTGGCTGGTGCCCAGGCTCTCCAGCTTTAACTCAGCTTATCCGGGAATTGACGTTCGGATACAAGCCGTTGACCGTCAGGAAGATAAACTGGCAGACGATGTCGATGTCGCGATTTTTTATGGCCGGGGAAACTGGCCGGGCTTGCGCGTCGAAAAATTATACGCAGAATATTTACTGCCCGTCTGTTCTCCTTTATTACTCACAGGCGAAAAACCGTTAAAAACGCCGGAAGATCTGGCGAAACACACGCTATTGCACGACGCCTCCCGGCGTGACTGGCAGGCCTATACTCGTCAGTTAGGGCTCAACCATATTAACGTTCAGCAAGGGCCGATATTTAGCCACAGCGCGATGGTGCTACAGGCCGCTATTCACGGACAGGGGATCGCGCTGGCGAATAATGTTATGGCGCAGTCGGAAATTGAAGCCGGGCGACTGGTGTGTCCATTTAACGATGTTCTGGTGAGTAAGAATGCTTTTTATCTGGTTTGTCATGACAGCCAGGCAGAACTGGGTAAAATAGCCGCCTTCCGTCAGTGGATTTTGGCGAAGGCGGCGACGGAGCAAGAAAAATTCCGTTTTCGTTACGAACAATAATTAACTTAGGGTATGACCATGACCAGCCGTTTTATGCTGATTGTCGCCGCTATCAGCGGTTTTATTTACGTTGCTCTGGGCGCGTTCGGGGCGCATGTTTTGAGTAAAACCCTGGGCGTGGTTGAAATGGGCTGGATTCAGACCGGCCTGCAATATCAGGCGTTCCATACGCTGGCGATCTTTGGCCTGGCGGTGGCGATGCAGCGCCGTATCAGCATCTGGTTTTACTGGAGCAGCGTTTTTCTGGCGCTGGGCACGGTGCTGTTTAGCGGCAGCCTGTACTGCCTTGCGCTTTCGCATCTGCGCCTGTGGGCGTATATCACGCCTGTCGGCGGCGTCAGTTTCCTGGTGGGCTGGGCGCTATTGCTGATTGGCGCCATTCGTATGAAACGTAAGGGCGCGAGCCATGAATAAAGTTGTCTTGCTCTGCCGTCCGGGGTTTGAAAAAGAGTGCGCTGCAGAAATTACCGATAAAGCGGGAAAACGGGAAATATTTGGTTTTGCACGCGTAAAAGAGAACGCAGGCTATGTCATTTATGAATGCTATCAGCCGGAAGATGGCGAAAAGCTGATTTCAGAACTGCCGTTCAGTTCGCTGATTTTCGCCCGCCAGTGGTTTGTGGTGGGGGAACTGCTGCAACATTTACCGCCGGAAGACAGAATTACGCCGATTGTCGGCATGTTGCAGGGCGTAGTGGAAAAGGGCGGCGAGCTGCGGGTTGAAGTCGCCGACACCAATGAAAGTAAAGAACTGATGAAGTTCTGCCGCAAATTTACGGTGCCGCTGCGCGCGGCTTTGCGTGATGCGGGCGTATTGACGAATTATGAAACGCCGAAGCGTCCGGTCGTTCATGTCTTTTTTATCGCGCCAGGATGCTGCTATACCGGTTATTCGTTCGCGCATAACAATTCACCGTTTTATATGGGCATCCCGCGTTTGAAGTTTCCGTCTGATGCGCCGAGCCGCTCAACGCTGAAACTGGAAGAGGCGCTCCACGTTTTCATCCCGGAAGATGAGTGGGATGAACGTCTGGCGAACGGCATGTATGCGGTGGATTTGGGTGCCTGTCCCGGCGGATGGACGTACCAGTTAGTGAAGCGCAATATGTGGGTCTACTCCGTTGATAACGGCCCGATGGCGCAAAGCCTGATGGACACCGGACAGGTGACCTGGTTGCGTGAGGATGGCTTCAGGTACCGTCCGAACCGGAATAATATTTCATGGATGGTCTGCGATATGGTGGAGAAGCCGGCCAAAGTCACCGCGTTAATGGCGCAGTGGCTGGTGAACGGCTGGTGCCGGGAGACGATTTTTAACCTTAAACTGCCGATGAAAAAACGCTATGAAGAGGTGTCGCATAACCTGGCGTATCTTCAGGCGCAGTTGGATGAGCATGGCGTTAATGCGCAGATCCAGGCGCGTCAGCTTTATCACGATCGCGAAGAAGTGACGGTACACGTGCGTCGGTTGTGGGCGGCTGTTGGCGGGCGTCGCGACGAGCGATAAAAACGCGCTGCCGTCATCCGGCGCGTCATCAGCGCCGGATGGCGCACGCTTATCCGGCCTATGACTGCGGCGCATCTGAAACAATATGCGTCACGTCATCCAGATGGCCGATGCGCGCCTCTCCTGAACGATTAAATTTACTTTTATCAATCAATAATAAAGACTGCGAGGCGCGCCTGAGCAGGATAGATTTAAAATCGGCGTTGATCGCATTGGAGTCCCACAGATCGCCGCCGCCGTCGATCCCCTCACAGGAAAAGATGAACAGATCGATATCAAGCGATTTTAGCTGTGAGATAAGCGACGGATTAACATAACAGCCATATTTACGTTCAAGCTGGCCGCCGGAACTTATCAGCGCAATGCGTTCGCGTTTTCCCAGCTCCTGACAGATAGGATGGCTATTGGTAAAAACCTGAATGGGAATATCCGGCAACTGGCGGGCCAGATACCAGCAGGTTGAACTGGCATCCAGCGCAATTGTCATTCCTTCTTCTATCCACGCTAACGCTTCACGGGCAATATCGGCTTTGTGCGCATAATGGCTTTTCAGGCGGATATGGAATGGATCGCCGCTGTCCTGATTTTCACGATGAATATATTTAGCTCGTCCGTGATTACGCAGCACTTTTCCCTGCGTCTGTAGTTCACTGAGATCGCGGCGGATGGTCTCTTTACTGACGTTAAGCCGGGTGGCCAGCGCTTCGGTGGTCAGACTTTTATGATTGATCAGCAGATCGACTATCGCTTGTTGGCGTGCCACTTTCATTTTTCTCACCCCATCATTCGATGAACGCCCGCGTCATGCGGGCGCACCGGCAAGAGATTACGGCGTTACCCCTTTTTTTAAAAGAATATTTCCGTACTTCGCGCACTCACCTGTGATAACGATCGCAAACGCTTTTTGCGCCCGCTCATAAAACGCATAACGGTCGATACGAACGATATCCGGGCACGGCGCTTCTAATGATAAAGCATCGCGATAGCGCGCTTCAACGCTGGGGTCGAGCGTGTCGCCTTCCACGGCGGCCATCATTACCAGCGGCGGGGCGTAGCTATCCAGCTCAAAGAGCGGAATAATTGCCCGCAGTAGATCGCTGACGCTAAGACCATCGGCGCGAATCACCTGTGGGCCCAGGCTATGCGCGGGAAAGTGAGCGTCGGAAAAAATGATTTCGTCCCCGTGGCCCATCTCGGCCAGCACTTTGAGCAGTGTCGGGGAAATTAACGGTGAAATGGTTTTTAGCATTTCATACTCCCTCAATAATTTCAGGTTCGGTTTGCGGCCAGAAATAGCGATACTGATAATTGACCTGCGCGCGCGCCTGTTCCGGGCTACTAAATTCGCCTACGCCGTACCAGCCAAACATGGCAGCGCCGGCCACGGTGGTTTCCGCGTCGTCCAGCACTTTGATAGGGATATCAAGCTGATTCGCTT
This sequence comes from Salmonella sp. SJTUF14076, assembly GCF_015534835.1. NCBI lineage: Bacteria > Pseudomonadati > Pseudomonadota > Gammaproteobacteria > Enterobacterales > Enterobacteriaceae > Salmonella > Salmonella sp. SJTUF14076. The sequence goes on from NZ_CP064674.1 coordinate 943,426, forward strand.
TAATTTGATTCCACAAAGCGTTGCGACTGCCGCCGCCAACCAGTAACAGTTCTGTGGCGTTAAAATGGCCGATTTTCTCCAGCGTGCGCAGATTACGCTGAAGTTGCGCCGTCAGGCCTTCCAGCGCGGCGCGATAGAAATGGCCGCGGGTGGTATTGAGCGTCACGCCCTGCCAGCCTGCATTTTGGCAGGCGAGCAGATCGCACTGCATCCGTACGCCTTCCGCGCCAGCGGGAATAGCGCGCGCTTCGTCGATCAGCGTTTGCCATGGCGTTTCCGGCGTCCACAGCAGTTTTCGTACCCATTCGAGTACGCCGGAGGCCAGCCACTGCATTCCGGGGTTATAAAGCCCCGACTGACTGTCCAGTTCACAGGTCGAGCCCGGATACTGACTGAGCAGCGAGGTATCCACCTGACCGCTGCGCACCATCAGAATCTCCCATGTTCCGGAGGAGAGCACCGGTTCACCTTGCTGCGCGCCAGCGCCGAATAACGCGAACTGAGTATCGTGTCCGGCAGAGATCACCGGCACACCCGCCGGGAGACCGAGTAGCCTGGCCGCGTCTGTCTGTAGCGTGCCTATCGGGGCGCCCGCTTCCACGATACGCGGGAACAGGCGGCGCGCCAGCCCCGTCGCCTGCAGGATTTCCGGACTAAAGTCGCGCTGATGGATATCCAGTAGCTGGCTGGTGCCTGCCATAGTGATATCGGTCGTAAACTCACCGGTCAGACGGTGGTTAATCAGCGACGAGATAAACAGCCAGCAGTGAGCTTGTTCCAGCAGGCGCGGATGATTCTCTTTAAGCCAGACCAGTTTATACAGCGTGTTAAAGCTGAACGCGCCGACGCCGGAGAGCGTCTGCAATTGCCGGGGCGAGATAAAGCGCTCAATCGTTTCCATCACGGCGGCGGTTCGCGGGCATTTCCAACTGATGACCGGGTAGAGCAGCTTACCCTGCGCATCGACCAGCGCGCCATCGACGCCGAACGTAGTCACCGTAATACCGCGAACAACACACTCCGACAGGGCGCTGGAGAGTGACTTGCAGCAGTCGGCGAAACGTTGCAGGATGGCGTCCAGCGACCACTGATGCCAGGCGCTATTTTCTGCGGCAATGTCGCTGGCGTTAGCGGTTGAGGCGCGGGCGACAATTTTCCCCTGGCGATCAACGGCGATCGCCCGAACGTTAGTCGCACCGCAGTCGAGAACCAGGATAACGTCTTGTTTCATAGATAACTCCATAAACGCCGCCCGATGGCGCTACGCTTATCCGGCCTACGGTTCACGCGCCCGTAGGCCCGGTAAGCCTGCGTCACCGGGCTAAGCCGCATTAACGTTTATACAGCGGGCCATAATTCTGGCAGGCGCGATAATCCTGGCCTTCGATATCCATACCGTGAGCCGCCCAGGCGGAAGGACGGTAGATCTTCGCCTCCTCCACGTTGTGCATACATACCGGGATACGCAGCATCGCGGCGAGAGTAATAAAGTCCGCCCCTACATGGCCGATGGTGAGTACGCCGTGGTTAGCGCCCCAGTTCGCCATCACCGAATAGACATCGGTAAACGGACCTTTGCCGGTAAGACGCGGCGCAAACCAGGTGGTAGGCCAGGTAGAGTTGGTGCGGGCATCAAGCTGATCGTGCATCGCTTTCGGCAGTTCGACGCTCCAGCCCTCGGCGATTTGCAGCACTGGTCCCAGGCCTTTGATGATATTCACGCGGGTCATGGTGAATGGCACGCCGCCTTCGGTCAGGAAACGGGATGAGTAGCCGCCGCCGCGGAAGTATTCGTGAATCGCCGGGCACCATTCGGTGGCCGCCAGACACGCATCCGCCTCTTGTTGGCTGATTTCCCAGTGCGGTTTCATGGTCGGCTTGCCTTCGCTGTCGCGCTGTTTACAGGCACCGTCCAGAGCGGCAGAACCGGAGTTAATCAGGTGAATAATGCCGTGCTCCGCCAGTCCGCTGAGCGCCTGGCCGGTGACGCGTTCTACGGCTTCCGGCGACCAGTAGGTTCGTACGTCGGCGAATATCTGCGCGGTACCAGTGAGTTGATGGCCAAACAGCATCGCTACGCCGTTCAGACTGTCATTTTCGGTGGCGACGACAAACGGTTCGCGTACGCCGTTCCAGTCAAAAGAGCTATTGAGCAGCGCTTCGGCGGTATCGCCGTTCGGGTATTGATCGGTCCAGTGGCGCTGGCCCTGGAAGCCGGCGGCAATGGCGTTGTAGCCCAGCGATTCTTCAACTAACCCTTTGTCTGCCAGCGTCTTGTTGCCCTGCATCATATCGCGAATACACATCGCCATCAGCAGGCTCTCTTTTAGCACCGCGCGGTTCTGGGCTTCATTGCGCTTATACTGCGAGGCGTTCTGATCTTCGCCGTAGCGGAAGTTTTTATCCGCCCACGCCAGCGCCATCTCCAGTTCGGCCTCATCATAAATTTTTTGATCGATACGGCGGCGCAGTTCGGTCATATCTACCGCTTGCACCTTCATGCCCAGCCAGGATTCAAAGAAGTTATGATCGACAATGGAACCCGCGATCCCCATCGACACGCCGCCGACGGAGAGGTAGCTTTTGCCTTTCATGCTGGCTACCGCTAACCCTGCCCGCGCAAAACGCAGCAGTTTTTCTTCGACGTCGGCAGGAATGGAGGTATCGTCGGCATCCTGCACGTCATGGCCATAAATGGAGAACGCCGGAATGCCTTTCTGGCTGTGCGCCGCCAGCGCTGCGGCAAGGTAAACCGCCCCGGGACGCTCTGTGCCGTTAAAGCCCCAGATGGCTTTCGGACGCATCGGGTCCATATCAATGGTTTCGCTGCCATAGCACCAGCACGGCGTAACGGTAATGGTCACGCCCACGTTCTGGCTACTGAATTTTTCTTCACAGGCGGCGGATTCCGCCATTCCGGCAATACAGGTATCCGCAATGACGCACTCCACCTGTGCCCCACAGGCGTGGCGGATTTTCTCGGTGATGAGCGCCGCCGTCGCTTTCGCCATATTCATGGTTTGCTCTTCGAGCGACTCGCGTACGCCCATACGACGTCCATCAATCACCGGGCGGATACCGATTTTCGGTAAGCTGATTTTTTTCATGACAGATTCCTCACGTTATTCGGATAAATGTTCAGTTTGTCGCCGCTTGTGAACGGAAACGGGCAAAAATGAAGATGACGGCAAAGCACAATGCCGGAACCAGTTCGGCGGTCGGGATTTTGCCTGCGGCGTCGCTAACGAAGCCCATTACTGGCGTGACAATACCGCCGCCAATGATGGTCATGACGATAAAAGACGAGCCGTACTTAGTGTCCTGTCCCAGATTTTTGATACCCAACGAGAAGATGGTCGGGTACTGGATTGACATAAATGCGCTACACAACGTCAGCGCCAGCAGGCCGATATGTCCGCCGCTAAAGGCGGAAATCAGACACAGGAGCATGGCAAGCAGGGCATAGGCGGCCAGCACTTTATGCGGCGCGAAGCGGCTGATAAGCCAGGTCCCGGTGAAACGGCCGATAAAGAAGCACACCATCGTGCCGGTCAGGTAGTTGGCGGCGAAACCGGGCGTCATTCCAGGGATCTCCTCAATGGCGTAGCGGATCAGATAGCTCCAGCAGGCGGTTTGCGCCCCCACGTAGCAGAACTGCGCCAGCACCGCCCAGCGCCAGTGGCGGATACGGATGAGTCGGGAGAGAGAAGATAAGAAAGAGCTTTGTTTAGCATCGCTATGATCGTCACTTTGCAGGGCCGGAAATTTGGTCAGCATAATCAGCAGCGCAACTACTAATACGATGGCGACGATAATCATGTATGGCGTTTGTACCGATAACACCAGGCTGTGTTTATAGGCGCTAAGCTGATCCGGCGTCATTTTATCAAGCGCTTCTTGTGATTGATGCGGCACGTTAGACAAAATAAGGCTTTGCCCAAACACAACGGCGATAATAGCGCCAAAGGAGTTAAAAGTTTGCGCCAGATTAAGCCGGAAATGTCCGCCGCTTTCTGGACCTAATACCGTCACAAAAGGATTGGCCGCAGTTTCAAGGCAGCCTAAACCGGCGGCGATGATAAACAGGCCAATTAAAAATAATGTGTAATTCATTATCTCGGCGGCAGGCCAGAATAATGCGGCGCCAAAAGCATACAAAAAAAGTCCAGTGATAATCCCTGCTTTATAACTGAGTTTTTTCATCAAAATCCCAGCGGGAATTGGAATGACGAAATAACCGAAATAAAAGGCTGACTGAATAAGTCCGGCCTGGAAGTTAGTTAGCGTAAAAGCTTGTTGAAACTGCGGTAATAAAATGTCATTCAGATTATTGGCGACGGCCCACAGAAAAAATAGCGAGCAAAGTAAGGCGAATGGAATAATGTAGCGCTTGCTTTTGCTTTGCTCTGCATCCACAGCACGAAAACTCTGTGTTTGTATTGTTGTGTTTCCCATAGCATCCTCATCGGTTCAGAAGCTTTTGCGTGCGGTCGGTTCTGGTCACCAGACCGTAAAATTAGGTGAGTTCGCTTTTCTTACCGGTAATAAATTGGCGTCCGGAATGAACTCATGGAGTCATTTTCAAATAAAAAAGGCCTTTTAATATGATGGCGGTCACATTTATACCTGAGAGCAGAGCGTTCTGTGATTATCATCACTTTAATTTTCATAAAAAAATGACCGTTTGAGATGTTTAATTTAAAAAACCACAGACTGAATGCCCGAATTAAATTATTGCCACGAAAACGGGCAGTAGTAACTTATTCTTCATCTTTGCCCGTTTTGAAAAATATTATTAAGAGCGGGCATTTATCGGCGAGAGAAATGGCAGTCGTCTGGTTTATCGTGGCGAATTAATTGATGTGTATCACAAAATATTGTTATTTAAATTCCCTTCTCTTTATTCAGTATGATGATAGTTGCTAACTATTCGATTATTTCAACAGGACAGCAGCGTGATGCGAAAGGCGGTTTTGTTGTCTCATTTTGAATCACAGAGAGAGGTAAATAATGGAACGAAATAGACTGGCTCGGCAGATTATTGATACCTGTCTGGAAATGACGCGGTTAGGGTTAAATCAGGGGACGGCAGGTAACGTGAGCGTACGTTATCAGGGCGGAATGCTGATTACGCCGACGGGGATCCCCTACGAGAAGCTGACAGAGTCGCACATTGTTTTTATTGATGCTGACGGTCAGCATGAGCAGGGCAAGCTGCCTTCCAGCGAGTGGCGTTTTCATATGGCGGCATACCAGACGCGCCCTGACGCCAATGCTGTGGTACATAACCACGCTGTCCATTGTACGGCAGTCTCGATCCTCAATCGCCCGATTCCGGCGATTCACTACATGATTGCCGCCGCGGGTGGAAACTCTATTCCCTGTGCGCCCTACGCCACTTTTGGCACCCGCGAACTTTCTGACCATGTTGCCGTGGCGCTTAAAAATCGTAAAGCGACGCTGTTACAGCATCACGGGCTTATCGCTTGTGAAGAAAATTTAGACAAAGCGTTGTGGCTGGCGCATGAAGTGGAAGTGCTGGCGCAGCTCTATTTAAGTACGCTGGCCATTGTCGATCCGGTACCGGTACTGGATGACGAGGCGATCGCTATCGTACTGGAGAAATTTAAAACTTACGGGTTACGTATTGAAGAGTGATGTCAGGAGACAGGCGATGGCGAACAGAATGATTCTGAATGAAACGGCATGGTTTGGCCGGGGAGCGGTGGACGCATTAACCGATGAGGTGACGCGCCGCGGTTATCATAAGGCGCTGATTGTTACCGATAAAACGCTGGTGCAATGCGGTGTGGTCGATAAAGTGACAAGCAGAATGGATGCCGCAGGGCTGGCGTGGGAGATCTATGCGGGCGTGATCCCTAATCCTACGATTTCCGTTGTCCAGGAAGGGCTTAAGGTCTTTACCCAAAGCGGCGCGGACTATCTCATCGCCATTGGCGGCGGTTCTCCGCAGGATACCTGCAAAGCGATCGGTATTATCAGTAACAATCCGGAATTTGCCGATGTGCGCAGTCTGGAAGGGCTATCGCCGACCCGTAAACCCAGCGTGCCGATTATGGCGATCCCGACAACGGCGGGAACCGCGGCGGAAGTCACTATCAATTATGTGATTACCGATGAAGAGAAACGGCGCAAATTCGTTTGTGTCGATCCGCATGATATTCCGCAGGCGGCATTTATCGATGCCGATATGATGGACGGTATGCCGCCCGCGCTGAAAGCGGCAACGGGCGTGGATGCGCTAACCCATGCTATTGAAGGCTATATTACCCGGGCCGCATGGGCGCTGACGGATGCATTACATATCAAAGCCATTGAGATTATTGCTGGCGCGCTACGCGGCGCCGTAGCCGGAGAAAAAGAGGCCGGCGAGGCGATGGCGCTGGGGCAATACGTTGCCGGGATGGGGTTTTCCAATGTGGGGCTGGGACTGGTGCATGGGATGGCGCATCCGTTGGGCGCGTTTTACAACACGCCGCACGGCGTCGCGAATGCTATTTTGCTTCCGCATGTGATGCGTTTTAATGCCGGGTCTACCAACGAGAAATTCCGTGATATCGCCCGGGCGATGGGGGTGAAGGTAGAAGGATTGAGTCTTGAAGAGGCGCGTAATGCCGCAGTGGAAGCCGTATTTACGCTAAATCGCGATGTGGGAATTCCGCTGCATTTGCGTGATGTCGGCGTTCGAAAAGAGGATATCCCGGCGCTGGCGCAGGCGGCGTTCGATGATGTCTGCACGGGCGGCAATCCGCGTGAAGCGAGTCTGGCGGACATTGTCGAACTGTATCATACCGCCTGGTAATTTTGCCGGATGGCGCTGCGCTTATCCGCTCTACATTTCGTGCAGTTCTGTAGGCCGGATAAGGCGTTCACGCCGCCATCCGGCAACAAAACTACCGTACCAGCCGTAGCTGCTGTAAGTTTCCGTCGATATGTAAATCGGTTTGCAGACGTGCAATATCGCGGCAGAGAAATGCCATTTCTTTATGCGTCTCAAGCTTTTTGCGCCACTTTTCCGGCACCTTGTCCAGATGGGCGTAAATTCCCTCCAGATTTTGAAACTGAATCAATAGCTGGGTCGCGCTTTTGGGGCCGATACCGGCAACGCCGGGGACTTTCGAACTACTGATTCCTGCCAGACCCCAGTAATCCGGCAACTGCCGGGGAAGTACGCCAAACTCTTTTTCAATAAACGGCGCGTCCAGCCAGCGTTTCTGGAAGTAGTCGCGAATGCGCAATCCCGGAGAGAGCAACTGGCAATAGCCTTTATCGGTTGACACAATGGTTGCCTGGTGTCCGGCTTCGGTAACTTTTAGCGCCAGCGTCGCCGCCAGATCGTCCGCTTCGTTACCGTCTGATGCCCAACAGCGTACGCCGCGCTGTTCAAACGCGGCGCGTAGGGCGGGCATTTCATTATGTAAATCGTCAGGCATCGGCGGACGTCCTGCTTTGTAGTCCGGCAAACGCTGATGACGCCAGCCGCTGCTGCGCGCGTCGTCATCAAATACCGCTACGGCATGGGTTGGCTGGCTGTGGATAATCAATTGATCGAGCGCGTGTTGGCAGGTTTCCACACAGGGCGATCCCTGAACGGCGTGAATACGGCGAATCAAATTGAGCGCGTCGACGATAAGCAGATGAGCAGCCACGGTGTTCTCCCTTACAAACCTGCGCGTAGGGTAACATTCACGGCGGGGGGAGGCGAGCATTGCGAAATAGCGCTATCCGTAGGCCTGATAAGCGAAGCGACATCAGGCAACAAAGCCGGATGGCGGCGAGCGCCTTATCCGGCCTACAGATCCTAAAATGTGCTGAGAATTAATCGCAGGTAACGATCTTCATCGCCAGGCCCCCGCGCGAAGTTTCGCGGTACTTAGCGTTCATGTCTTTACCGGTTTCGTACATGGTCTCAATCACTTTATCGAGGCATACGCGCGGTTCGCTGGTACGGCGCAGCGCCATACGCGCGGCGTTGACCGCTTTGACTGAAGCAATTGCGTTACGCTCAATGCAGGGAACCTGTACCTGACCGGCAACCGGATCGCAAGTTAACCCCAGATTATGCTCCATGGCGATTTCTGCGGCGATACACACCTGCGCCGGACTACCGCCCAGCAGCTCGGCCAGACCCGCTGCCGCCATGGAACAGGCCACGCCGACCTCTCCCTGACAACCCACCTCGGCGCCGGAAATAGAGGCGTTCATCTTATACAGCGAGCCAATCGCGCTGGCGACCAGCATATAGCGAGCAAGCGAGTTAGCATTTACTTCGCGGATAAACTTGTCATAGTACGCCAGCACCGCCGGAACAATACCACATGCGCCGTTAGTCGGGGCAGTGACTACTCGTCCGCCTGCGGCATTCTCTTCGTTCACCGCCAGCGCGAACATATTGATCCAGTCGACGACCGCCATCGGATCGGTGGTGGTCTTATCCTGACTGACCAGCATCCGACGCAGCGCCGCCGCGCGACGCGGAACGCGCAGTTTGCCCGGCAATACGCCCTCGGTGGTGATACCGCGCTCAATACCGCTGCGCATCACCTCCCAGACCCTGGCGAAGTGCTGCTCCAGCGCTTCTTTACTGTGCAGAGCCAGTTCGTTTTGCATCATCAGACCGGAGAGCGACAGACCCGTCTCCTGGCAATGGCGCTGTAAATCCGCGGCGGTTTTGTAAGGGTACGGTACGTTAACGGGTTCGCTATTCGTCAAACCAAAGTGCTCTTCATCGACGATAAAGCCGCCGCCAATGGAGTAGTAGGTTTGGCTGTAGAGCACCTTATCGCCCGCCAGCGCGGTAATACGCATCCCGTTTTCATGCAGAGACAGGTTGTCGGCGTGGAAATTCATGCACTTATCGACCGGAAATTCGACTTCATGCTGCCCATTGGCCAGTAGTAAACGCCCATGGGTGTTCACATCCTGGATAAAGGACGGAATGGCGTCGATATCGACGGTATCCGGCAGATTCCCCGCCAGGCCCATAATAATGGCGATATCAGTGTGGTGGCCTTTACCCGTCAATGACAGAGAGCCGTAGACATCCACCACGACGCGGGTGACATCTGTAAGGATATGGCGGGCAATCAGATCGTCCGTGAACTGCTTGCCTGCTTTCATTGGTCCGACGGTGTGAGAACTGGAAGGGCCAATGCCGATTTTAAAAATATCGAATACGCTAATCATAGGGCATCCATTGCGGTTGTATCATAGAGAAGCGCCGCGGTAAGCGGCGCTAAAGGACTTAGCTGAACAGTGAGTAGAAAATAGCGGAGATGGCAATCAGGCCCATAATCACAACGAATACGTTGCTGATATGACCGCTGTACTTACGCATTGCCGGTACTTTCTGGATGGCATACATCGGCATCAGGAACAGAATCATCGCGATGATCGGGCCGCCCAGGGTTTCAATCATGCCCAGGATGCTGGGGTTCAGCGTCGCCACAATCCAGGTGGTGACCAGCATGAACAGCGCGGTAATTTTATTCAGTTTGTTGATTTCGATGGATTTACCTTTACCACGCAGCGATTTAATCACCATCCCGTTAAAGCCTTCACGCGCGCCCAGGTAGTGGCCGAGGAAGGATTTGGTGATAGCAATCATCGCAATGATCGGCGCCATCCAGGCGATGATCGGCGCGTTAAAGTGGTTCGCCAGGTAAGACAGAATAGAGATGTTCTGCTCTTTTGCCGCCGCCAGATCTGCCGGCGTCAGGCTCAGCACGCAGCTGAAGACGAAGAACATTACGGTCAGCACCATCATGATGTGGGCGAAGGCCAGAATTTTAGAACATTTCTTCTCTGCGCCTTCACCGTACTCTTCACGCTTCGCAACCGCGAAGGAGGAGATGATCGGGGAGTGGTTGAAAGAGAAAACCATCACCGGAATCGCCAGCCACAGCGTCATCCACAGACCGTTACCGGTAGACGCGGCGGAATCAAAGGACAGAGTTTCCAGCGCCGCGCCGTTCCACTGCGGGATCAGGTACAAGGCCAGCAGCATCAGCGCAGCGACGAACGGGAATACCAGGATACTCATCGCCTTAACGATCATTTGCTCGCCGAAGCGCACGATGGTCATCATGCCAACAATCAGGATCAGGGAAAGAATCGCCCGCGGCGGCGGATTAATCGCTAACTGGTGGGTCAGGAAGCTTTCCACGGTATTAGTAATCGCCACGCTGTAAACCAGCAGGATGGGGTAAATCGCGAAGAAGTAGAGCAGGGTAATCAGTTTACCTGCGCCGATACCGAAGTGTTCCTCAACGACTTCAGTGATGTCTTCACCCGGATTTTTACCGGACAGCACGAAGCGGGTTAAACCACGGTGTGCGAAAAAGGTCATCGGGAAAGCGAGAATCGCCATGATGATGAGCGGAATCATGCCGCCGACGCCTGCGTTGATCGGCAGGAACAGAACGCCCGCGCCGATAGCCGTGCCGTAAAGGCCCAGCATCCACATGGTATCCGTTTTGCGCCATGCGCTTCGAGAGTCAATCGAAGCAATAGTGCTGGTCTGAGTGGTTTCCATCTATTTCTCCTGGAGGATGCTAAAAATCAGGTTGCTGGTCTAATCCAATGAAAAAAGACCTGATCGTAAAATGAAATCTGCTTAAGGACGCTTTTTATATAATTTTTCGCCGTAATAATTTTCGGGCGGAAAGATACATTTAACTGATGAATCTATCAGTGATCGCGATCTCAAATGCAATAATCCGCTTCTTACATGGATAAATTTGGACCATTAATCTATTAAAAAAACGTCATAACGAATTTCCGGGCGCGAAGGCTACCATTAACGATATAAGGCCGGAAAGATTGGGGCGCAAGATACGGAGGTTTGACTATAAAAATCAATGTTTTTAGTGGATTCTGGCGAAGAATAAGAGTTTGGACCGATAAATCACGGTAAGAGGAGTGAGGTAAACGTTTGCCTGGCAATCTATTTATGGTGAATTATAAATGGTGTTTATAAAACAATGCGGGCTATGCCTCTGATGATCATCATAAAAAATGAAGGCATACGTTAATTGCCGTACCGCAATGAAAGGAATGGGAGAAGCGCCCGGCTGCTGGCGGCAACCGGGCATAAGCGTTAAGCGCAGATCTCGTAACAGGGGATGTAGGCGGAACCTGGCAATTTCATACGATGCTGCGCGACGAAACCCTGCAGCAGATCGTCCATGCGACGCATCATCTCTCGATCGCCGTGGATTTTATACGGACCATTAGCTTCAATGGCGCGTATCCCGACCTCCTTCACGTTCCCCGCGACAATACCGGAGAAGGCGCGCCGCAGATCCGCCGCCAGAATCTCAACCGGCTGATCCGGGTACAGTTTCAGGTTGGCCATATTCTCATGCGACGGTTCAAACGGTACCTGCAGATCCGGTGCAATACGCATCGACCAGTTAAAACTATAGGCGTCGCCGGTATCGCGGCGATTCTCTTTCACTTGCGGCATCGCTTTCTTCATCAGCCGCGCTACCTCCGCCGCATCGTCAATGATGATGCGGTAATGACGGCGGGCCGCTTCGCCCAGCGTATGGGTAATAAACTCATCCAGCACGCGGAAGTAATCGGCGCTCTCTTTTGGTCCGGTCAGGATCAGCGGCAACACCTGATTTTTATTGGCTGGATTCATCAGAATACCCAGCAAATAAAGCAGCTCTTCCGCCGTACCCACGCCGCCCGGGAAGATGATGATACCGTGTGCGATACGGACGAACGCTTCCAGGCGTTTTTCGATATCCGGCATGATGATCAGTTCGTTCACCAGCGGGTTAGGCGGTTCAGCCGCAATAATGGAAGGCTCAGTCATGCCGATAAAGCGGCTGTCTTTATAGCGCTGCTGCGCGTGACCGACCGCCGCTCCCTTCATGGGGGCTTCCATCGCCCCAGGGCCGCAGCCGGTGCAGATGTTCAGCTCGCGCAATCCCAACTGCGTGCCGACGCGACGGGCATACAGGTACTCGTTTTCGTTAATTGAGTGGCCGCCCCAGCATACCACCATGTTTGGCGCTTCGCCGACGTGCAGCGCCCGGGCGTTGCGCAAAATGGAGAACACCAGATTGGTGATATGTGTTGAGCTTTCAAGATCCAGATGCTGGAAACGGCCGGCATTGTGGATCTGCCCATTCACAAAGAGAATGTCGCGCAGCACCGCGAACAGGTTAGCCTGTAGCGCACGAATAATCCGCCCGTCAACAAAGGCGTCTTCAGGCGGATTAATCAATTCCAGCTTCACGCCGCGCTCGCGGCGCAGTACGTTAATATCGAAATTTTCAAAGCGGGACAGCAGCTCTTTGCTGTTGTCGGTCAGGCTGCCGGAGTTAAGAACGGCAAGTGAACAGTTACGAAACAGTTGATACAGGTCGCTACTGGCCGTGCGTTTCAGCATGTCCACTTCCAGTTGCGACAACATATCCATTGAGCCAAGCGGGCTAATATGTGTAATCAAGTAAACTCCTTATGGGACGCAACACGCCATTCCCTGTTGATTACAATAGCCCTGGCTGATGACCTTTCACAACCTTACATGCGCAATCCGGCACGCAAAATTGACAAAAAAGATTACTGACGCGCCAGCCTGCCCGTGGCGGGCACAAAATCGGTATTGCTGCGCCAGGGATTAATGTCCAGCCCGCCGCGGCGGGTATAGCGCGCATAAACGCTTAACGTTTCCGGCTGGCAGAAGCGCAGAATGTCATTGAAAATACGCTCTACGCACTGCTCGTGAAATTCATTATGGTGACGGAAGGAGACCAGATAACGCAGCAGTTTTTCCCTGTCGATTTTGCGCCCGCGATACTGAATTTGTATCGAGCCCCAGTCCGGCTGGTGGGTGATCAGGCAGTTGGATTTCAACAGATGACTGACCAGCGTTTCTTCTACTTGCTTCTCGCCGCTGACCGCATGTTGCAGATAGTCGGTAGTAAACTGGTAGTTGTCGATACTGATATCCTGATCGTCAATACAGGTGCCGTGGAAATGGGCGACAGGCTGTCCTTCCAGCTCATCAAGACGATAAAGCCTCACGCTAACGTTGCCCTGCGCGCAGGCGCGCAGATCGCGCTCCAGCGTCTGGCGCACCGTCTCCCAGGTGTCAAAGCGCGTCTGGTTAAAGCTGTTCAGATACAGTTTAAAACTTTTGGATTCGATTAAATTAACGCTGGTGTAATCCAGTTCGACATGCCCGACGGCGACCTGCGGAAGACCCTGGCTGTTAAGCCAGGAAAGTTCATACAACGTCCAGATATCCGCGCCGTGGAACGGTAAATTATCGGCTGTTAATCCGAGCGGGTCGCGATTCAAACTGCGCGGTACGCCCTGCAGCAGGCTGGCGTCATAATTGTCCCGGTAATCCGTTGATTTTCCGAGAGTCAGGCTATCGAGAGCCTGATGGTTTTCATAAGAAGACATGTTTCACCGTCATAAACCAGATACACTATGCGTCAAGTGTATCCTGGCTTTTATGAAGAGAGAAACTGGTGGACGAACTGACAGCGCAGGCATTGAAAGCCTTTACGACGCGTTACTGCGACGCGTGGCAAGAAAAACACGGTAGCTGGCCGTTGAGCGAAGAACTGTATGGCGTACCTTCTCCGTGCATTATTTCTTCAACCCGCGATGCCGTTTACTGGCAGCCGCAACCTTTTGAAGGCGAAGAAAATGTAAACGCGGTTGAACGCGCCTTCGATATTATGGTACAACCTGCGCTCCACGCGTTTTACACCACGCAGTTTGCTGGCGACATGCCCGCGCAGTTTGCGGATGAAAAGCTTACGCTACTGCAAACCTGGAGTCAGGATGACTTTCGGCGCGTGCAGGAAAATCTGATAGGCCACCTGGTCACGCAAAAGCGGCTCAAGCTTCCTCCCACGCTTTTTATTGCGACGCAGGAAAATGAGCTTGAGGTCATTTCGGTCTGTAATCTGTCCGGCGAGGTGATTAAAGAAACGCTGGGCACCCGCAATCGTACCGTTCTTGCCGCAACGCTTGCGGAATTCCTTACGCAACTTAATCCTCTTCTGTAATCGTTTGCCCTAACAGGTGTGAGAGATCTCTTACAAAGTCTGTAGGAGATCGCCAGGATATCAGCGGATACTGAGCCCCGTTTTCTTATGTAAGTCTATATAAAACAACTAATTAAAATGTTTTTGCGCACTTTCATATGAAAATTTACTTAAGGTATTGTCTGTAAGCGTCTTGTAAGACAAGGTGAAACAGGCGATTCTATCTTCGTCGACAGGGAGTCGTACAACGAAGTGAACGTCAGGATGATGACGCTTCAGCAGGACACGCCAGGATGGTGTTACAAGGAAAGGCTTCAGGATGAAGCAAAGTGGAAAGCGCAGGATGCGTTAAAGGACACCTCCAGGACGGAGAACGAGAGCCGATCAGGATGTTCGGCGGGTCTGGATGACCAGGGACGCTTCAGGAAGAAGCTATCACATCGGGCGATGTGCGCAGGATGCAAACGTTCAGGATGAACAGGCCGTAAGGTCACAGGAAAAGTTGTCACGGATGAGCAGGGAGCACGAAAAGTAGCTGGAATGCTGCGAAACGAACCGGGAGCACTGTTTATACAGTGCTCCCTTTTTTTTGTTATTCTTCGCGCCAGATTTTCATCATTGAGGTTTTTAACATGACGACTCATGACCGTGTGCGTCAGCAGTTACATACGCTTGAAACGCTGCTGCGCGAGCATCGCCACTGGCGGCAGGATGCGCCGCAGGCGCACCTGTTTACCAGCACCCAACCATTTTTTATGGATACCATGGAACCGCTGGAATGGCTGCAATGGGTATTGATCCCACGTATGCATACCCTACTTGATAATGCGCAGCCGCTGCCCGAGGCGTTTGCCGTCGCCCCTTATTATGAAATGGCGCTGGCGGCGGATCATCCGCAGCGGGAGGCGATCCTGGCGGTTTTGCAGGATCTGGATGCGTATTCGCCCGCGATAAATCCTGATGCTGGAGATCCTCTATCAAGACCCGTGGCTGGTTGCCGTGAATAAACCCGCAGGATGGCTTGTTCACCGGAGCTGGCTGGATCGCGACGAAAAAGTCGTGGTCATGCAAACGGTGCGCGACCAAATCGGCCAGCATGTTTTTACCGCCCACCGTCTCGACAGACCCACGTCGGGCGTACTGTTAATGGGGCTGTCCAGCGAAGCGGGACGCCGTCTGGCGCAGCAGTTCGAGCAGCACCACATCCGTAAACGCTACCATGCCATTGTGCGCGGCTGGCTGATGGATGACGCGGTACTGGATTATCCGCTGGTGGAAGAGCGCGATAAAATTGCCGATAAATTCGCCCGCGAAGATAAAGCGCCCCAGCCGGCCGTAACGCAGTATCGCGGACTGGCGACGGTCGAAATGGCGGTGCCGACCGGACGTTATCCCACCACGCGTTATGGTCTGGTTGAGCTGGAACCAAAAACGGGACGCAAGCACCAGCTTCGTCGTCATCTGGCGCATCTGCGTCATCCTATCATCGGCGACAGCAAGCATGGCGATTTGCGACAAAACCGCAGCGCCGCAGAGCATTTTGCCTGTCGTCGCCTGATGCTTCATGCCAGTCGGCTTGAACTGACGCACCCCTTCACCGGACAGCCGTTGATAATTCAGGCCGGGTTGGATGAAACCTGGATGCAGGCGCTGACACAGTTTGGCTGGCGGGGACTTCTCCCTGACAATGAAAGGGTTGAGTTTACGGCGGCGTCCCGGCAGGATGAGACTCATCAGGCATAATTCAGGGAGATACGCATAATGGCAGAAATTGGTATTTTTGTCGGGACCATGTATGGCAACTCACTGCTGGTGGCGGAAGAAGCGGAAGCGATCCTCGCCAGACAGGGCCACAGCGCGACCGTGTTTGAAGATCCTGAACTGTCCGACTGGCAGCAATATCAGGATAAGGTTGCGCTGGTCGTTACCTCGACGACCGGGCAGGGCGATCTACCGGATAGCATTGCGCCGCTCTTTCACGGCATTAAAGATACGTTGGGTTTTCAGCCAAACCTGCGTTACGGGGTGATTGCGCTAGGTGATAGCAGCTACCCCAATTTCTGTAATGGCGGCAAACAGTTTGATGCCCTGTTGCAAGAACAAAGCGCGCAGCGGGTGGGGGAGATATTATTCATTGACGCCAGCGAACATCCGGAGCCGGAGAGCCAATCCAATCCCTGGGTTGAAAACTGGGGAACTTTACTTTCCTGAGGTAAATCCCTCCCCCCTACGGGAGGGTACCTTTTCGTTTGCTTGCGTTGCCAGTAAGCAAATAACGACCTGTACACAGTGTAAAGTAACTGAATCGTGTTAGCTTTGGGCATATGCCCGCAAAAGCGGCAGTTTTTTACGGGCGTTTTCATGTAATCAAGCGACCTGTTTCACATTCTTCTCTTTTTACTCCTCCTGCGTCGACGCCGACGCCTTCTGATTTCATTTCCGTGAAGTGGCTTCCACTGTCCTGGGCTTTTGCCATAAACAGGCGTAATTCATCGCCAAAATACTGTGTTGTTGCACGGTGAGTGTGTGTGGCGCGCTTTTTATACTTCTCCTGCCAGTGAATAAAAGCATGCAGCGTGCAAAGCAAACGACCTAATAAAAGCTGCAACAAGGAAACGTTATCTCTGATTCCCTACCGGTTGTGCAGTTCAGAGTGAGCGTAGCTAACGCGAAATTTCAGGAGTGCAACAATGAGTTCATTAAGTCACGCGGCGAGCAGTGCGGAGAAACGCACGAACGCCCGCTACTGGATAGTGGTGATGCTGTTTATCGTCACATCCTTCAACTACGGCGACCGCGCCACATTGTCCATTGCCGGCTCAGAAATGGCCAAAGATATCGGCCTTGATCCGGTAGGCATGGGCTATGTTTTTTCTGCTTTTTCATGGGCCTATGTTATCGGGCAGATCCCGGGCGGCTGGCTGCTGGACCGCTTTGGTTCCAAACGCGTCTATTTCTGGTCTATTTTCATTTGGTCAGTCTTCACCCTGTTGCAGGGTTTTGTCGATATCTTTAGTGGTTTCGGCATTATTGTCGCCCTCTTTACGCTTCGTTTCCTGGTTGGTCTGGCGGAATCGCCTTCTTTCCCGGGTAACAGTCGCATCGTTGCAGCCTGGTTCCCGGCGCAGGAGAGGGGAACGGCGGTGGCCATCTTTAACTCCGCGCAATACTTTGCCACGGTTATTTTCGCGCCGATTATGGGCTGGCTGACGCACGAAGTGGGCTGGTCGCATGTCTTCTTCTTTATGGGCGGGTTAGGGATCATCATCAGCTTTATCTGGTTGAAAGTTATCCATGAACCAAATAACCATCCGGGCGTAAATAAGAAAGAGTTGGAGTACATCGCAGAAGGCGGCGCGCTGATCAATATGGATCAGAAAGACACTAAAGCGAAAGTACCGTTTAGCGTCAAATGGGGCCAGATCAAACAGCTGCTGGGCTCTCGTATGATGATTGGCGTTTACATCGGTCAGTACTGTATTAACGCATTGACCTATTTCTTTATTACCTGGTTCCCGGTCTATTTGGTCCAGGCGCGCGGCATGTCGATTCTCAAAGCGGGCTTTGTCGCCTCGGTTCCTGCGGTCTGCGGCTTTATCGGCGGCGTGTTGGGCGGCATCATTTCCGACTGGCTGATGCGTCGTACCGGCTCCCTGAATATCGCGCGCAAGACGCCGATTGTGCTGGGGATGTTGCTGTCAATGGTCATGGTGTTCTGTAACTATGTGAACGTGGAATGGATGATCATCGGCTTTATGGCGTTGGCCTTCTTCGGTAAAGGTATCGGCGCGTTGGGCTGGGCAGTAATGGCGGATACCGCGCCGAAAGAGATCAGCGGTCTTTCCGGCGGCTTGTTTAATATGTTCGGCAATATCTCCGGTATTGTGACGCCAATCGCGATTGGTTACATCGTTGGCACCACCGGTTCCTTCAACGGCGCGTTGATCTATGTCGGCGTACATGCCCTGGTGGCCATCATCAGCTATCTGGTGCTGGTAGGTGATATTAAGCGTATTGAACTGAAACCTGTCGCAGGACAATTATCATGACAACGCAATCCAGTCCCGTTATTACGGACATGAAGGTCATTCCGGTTGCCGGACATGACAGTATGTTACTCAACATCGGCGGCGCGCATAACGCGTACTTCACCCGTAACATCGTCGTCCTCACCGATAACGCCGGGCATACTGGCGTCGGCGAGGCGCCGGGCGGAGAAGTGATTTATCAGACGCTGGTCGATGCTATTCCGATGGTATTAGGCCAGGAAGTCGCCCGCCTGAACAAAGTGGTGCAACAGGTGCATAAAGGCAACCAGGCTGCTGATTTTGACACCTTTGGTAAAGGCGCATGGACGTTTGAACTGCGGGTTAACGCGGTGGCAGCTTTGGAAGCGGCGCTGCTTGATCTACTGGGGCAGGCGCTTAATGTGCCGGTCTGTGAACTGTTAGGACCCGGTAAACAGCGCGATGCCGTCACCGTGTTGGGCTATCTCTTCTATATTGGCGATCGCACTAAAACCGATCTGCCGTATCTGGAAAGCACGCCGGGCAGTCATGAATGGTATCGCCTGCGCCATCAGGAAGCGCTGAACAGCGACGCGGTCGTGCGGCTGGCGGAAGCGTCTCAGGATCGCTACGGCTTTAAAGATTTTAAACTCAAGGGCGGCGTGCTGCCGGGCGAACAAGAGATTGATACCGTTCGCGCGCTAAAAAAACGCTTCCCGGACGCGCGTATTACCGTGGATCCGAACGGCGCCTGGCTACTGGATGAAGCCATTGCGTTGTGCAAAGGGCTGAATGATGTACTGACCTACGCGGAAGATCCGTGCGGCGCGGAGCAAGGATTCTCTGGTCGTGAAGTCATGGCGGAGTTCCGCCGCGCGACAGGACTGCCGGTGGCGACCAATATGATTGCCACCAACTGGCGCGAAATGGGGCATGCAGTGATGCTCAACGCGGTAGATATTCCTCTTGCCGACCCGCATTTCTGGACTCTCACCGGCGCCGTTCGCGTGGCGCAACTGTGCGATGACTGGGGGCTAACCTGGGGCTGCCATTCGAATAACCATTTTGATATTTCACTGGCGATGTTTACCCATGTCGGCGCGGCGGCGCCAGGCAAACCCACCGCTATTGATACGCACTGGATCTGGCAGGAGGGCGATTGCCGCCTGACTAAAAATCCGCTGGAAATTAAAAACGGCAAAATTGCCGTTCCGGATGCGCCAGGACTGGGCGTGGAGCTTGACTGGGAACAGGTGCGAAAAGCGCATGACGCGTATAAAAAGCTGCCAGGCGGCGCGCGTAATGATGCAGGCCCGATGCAATACCTGATCCCCGGCTGGACTTTTGACCGCAAACGCCCTGTTTTTGGTCGTCACTAATTCTGAATAAGGACACAGTTATGAGTACTCAATTTACGACGCCTGTAGTGACTGAAATGCAGGTTATCCCGGTTGCGGGTCATGACAGTATGCTGATGAACCTGAGCGGCGCGCACGCCCCGTTCTTTACGCGCAACATCGTCATTATTAAAGATAACTCCGGTCATACCGGGGTCGGCGAGATTCCGGGCGGCGAAAAAATTCGCAAAACGCTGGAAGATGCGATCCCACTGGTGGTGGGAAAAACGCTGGGTGAATATAAAAATGTCCTGACCGCCGTTCGCAACCAGTTTGCCGATCGCGATGCGGGCGGACGCGGTTTACAAACGTTCGATCTCCGTACCACTATCCATGTGGTGACTGGTATTGAAGCGGCAATGCTTGACCTTTTGGGCCAACACCTGGGCGTCAACGTCGCTTCGCTGTTAGGCGACGGTCAGCAGCGAAGCGAAGTCGAAATGCTGGGTTATCTGTTCTTTGTCGGCAATCGCAAGGCTACGCCGCTGCCGTATCAGAGCCAGCCGGATGAGCAATGCGACTGGTATCGTCTGCGCCATGAAGAGGCGATGACGCCGGAAACGGTAGTGCGTCTGGCGGAAGCCGCCTATGAAAAATACGGCTTCAACGACTTCAAACTGAAAGGCGGCGTGCTGGCGGGCGAAGAAGAGGCCGAGTCAATCGTGGCGCTGGCGAAACGTTTCCCACAAGCGCGCGTCACGCTCGATCCAAACGGTGCCTGGTCGCTGAACGAAGCGATCAGCATTGGTAAATACCTGAAAGGTTCTCTGGCCTATGCAGAAGATCCGTGCGGCGCGGAGCAGGGTTTTTCCGGTCGTGAAGTGATGGCGGAATTCCGTCGCGCGACCGGATTACCGACGGCCACCAATATGATCGCCACCGACTGGCGTCAGATGGGGCATACGCTGTCGCTGCAATCCGTCGATATCCCGCTGGCGGACCCGCACTTCTGGACTATGCAAGGCTCTGTACGCGTGGCGCAAATGTGTCATGAGTTCGGCCTGACCTGGGGCTCGCACTCTAACAACCACTTTGATATTTCACTGGCGATGTTTACCCATGTTGCCGCGGCGGCGCCGGGCAAGATCACTGCTATCGATACCCACTGGATCTGGCAGGAAGGCAACCAACGTCTGACTAAAGAACCGTTTGAAATTAAAGGCGGCATGGTGCAAGTACCGACCAAACCGGGGCTGGGCGTTGAGCTCGATATGGATCAGGTGATGAAAGCGCATGAGCTCTATCAAAAGCATGGCTTAGGCGCGCGTGACGACGCGATGGGAATGCAGTACTTAATTCCTGGCTGGACGTTTGATAATAAGCGCCCTTGCATGGTGCGTTAAGTCAGAGCCGGTTCCGTAAGGAACCGGTCCTTCTCTGGGTGTATGCTTAACAGGATCAACATGCGTAAGGACGACTTATGAAAATAGTGATCGCACCAGATTCGTATAAGGAAAGTTTGAGTGCTCTTGAGGTAGCGACCGCCATTGAACAAGGATTTCGCGAGATCTGGCCTGACGCGGATTACCTGAAATTACCGCTGGCTGATGGCGGAGAAGGTACTGTCGAAGCGATGGTTGAAGCGACGGCGGGTCGAATCGTGCATGTTGAGGTCACCGGGCCGTTGGGGCATCGCGTCAATGCGTTTTATGGGCTTTCCGGCGATGCGCGTTCCGCGTTCATTGAAATGGCGGCCGCCAGCGGGCTGGAGCAGGTGCCGCCCGCGCAACGCGATCCGTTGAAGACCACGTCATGGGGAACCGGCGAGCTGATCCGTCATGCGCTGGATGCGGGCGTTGAGCATATCATTATTGGTATCGGCGGTAGCGCCACCAACGATGGCGGCGCGGGGATGGTGCAGGCGCTGGGGGCCAGGCTACGGGATGCGCAGGGCAATGATATTGCGCAAGGCGGCATTGGGCTGGAAACACTCGCCAGCATTGATATCAGCGGCCTGGATAAGCGTTTGTCGGCGTGCCATATAGAGGTCGCCTGCGATGTCACGAATCCCCTTACCGGCAAAGAGGGCGCGTCTGCAGTTTTTGGTCCGCAAAAAGGGGCGACGCCGGAAATGATTGAACGCCTGGATACGGCATTGACTCGCTATGCGCATTTGATTGCCCGCGATTTGCATGTCGATGTGTTGGAGCTGGCAGGCGGCGGCGCGGCTGGCGGCATGGGAGCGGCGTTATACGCGTTTTGCGGCGTGCAGCTACGGCGTGGCATTGAGATTGTCACCGATGCGCTTCATCTGGAAGCGTGTCTTGCGGATGCTGATTTAGTCATCACTGGCGAGGGACGCATCGACAGCCAGACCATTCACGGTAAAGTCCCTATTGGCGTGGCAAACATCGCCAAACGGTATAACAAGCCGGTAATTGGTATAGCGGGTAGCCTGACGGCGGACGTTGGCGTGGTTCATGAACATGGGCTTGATGCGGTTTTCAGCGTGATTTATACCATCTGCACGCTGGAGGATGCGCTGAAGAATGCGAGTGAAAACGTACGAATGACCGCGCGCAACGTGGCTGCAACGCTGAAAGCGGGGCAACAGTTACGCTGAGTTGTAGGCCGGATAAGGCGGTCACGCCGCCATCCGGCGAATATCAGCCCAATATCTTCTTCGCTTCACGCGCGACATTATCCATCTCATCCAGCAGCTCCAGAAACTCAGGCTCCAGCTCCTCTTCGTGGACGCCGCTGCGAAGCTGTTGCTCAATAAGCTGGCAAAGGTTCTTCATCCGCGGTACGCCGCTATAGCCGCAGCTCCCGTGTAGCTTATGGACCAGATCGACCAGACCGTTGGGATTTTCTCCCACCAGTTGTTCTTCAATTTTGTTGCGCACTTCCGGCAGAAAATCAATCAGCATTTGCAGCATATCCCGCGCCAGATCGGGCTTACCGGCAGCCTGGCGGAGCGCAAGCTGCCAGTCGAGCGTCGCATTCGGATTGAAGATAAACTCAGCCGGTTCCGGCGCCATCAGACGCGCTGCTACGTTGGCGCCAGGTTTATAGCGCAGCAACAGATTATGCAACTTCTCTTCTTCTATCGGTTTAGCCAGATAGTCGTTCATGCCCGCGCTGAGCAACTTCTCTTTTTGCCCGGCCATCGCATGTGCCGTAACGGCAATAACCGGTGTTTGCTGCTGATGAGGAAGCTGGTGAATCAATTCGCAGGCGCGTATGCCGTCCATATCCGGCATCTGAATATCCATCAAAATCAGATCAAACTGCATTTGTTTCGCCCGATCCACCGCCTGATGTCCGCTATCACAAAGCTCTACGTGCTGGACTTTATCTTCCAGTAACGCGCCGATAAGCTTCAGATTAGCGGGATTATCATCAACCGCCATAACCGTCATGGTGATTTTACTGGTATCCATTAGCAGCGGTTCAGGATGGTGATTCAACTGGCAATATTCCGTCAGCGCTGGCAACAGGCGCGTTGACGTCAATGGTTTTAACAGACAGGCCGCCGCGCCTCCTTGTTTCAGCTTTTCGGCGTTAATTTGCGCATGGCAAGGTAGCGCCAGCAGTAGAAAGTCCGTCATTGACGCCGCTTTCGCCAGACGTTCATGCTGCATGGTGAGCGGCTCGCGGAAGGTCACCGGAACGCTCAAAATCATAATATCGTAGTGCGCTAACGGCAGCGCGGAGAAGGTCGGGCTGTAAATCACTTCCACCGGCGTGTCGCTCAGCAGATCCAGGGTACATTGCGCGGCGGTAGCATTCGGTTCGATATAAGCCAGCCGTTTTCCGGCCAGACACGCGGTCGACGGACCGTCAATAATGACATTTGGGTTAAGATCAAGATTAATATGAAACCAGAAGGTCGAGCCGCGATTAGGCTGGCTGTGGAAAGAGATATCCCCGCCCATTTCGTTGACCAGCTTTTGCGTAATCACCAGCCCAAGCCCGGTGCCGCCGTGACGGCGAGAAATACTGGCATCGGCCTGGCGAAACGCCTGAAACAGTCGCGACTGGTCGCGCTCCGGAATGCCGATCCCCGTATCGCGGATCTGCACTTCAATCTGTACTTTGGTGTTACTGAGCGCCCGCTTTTCTACCAGAATATCGATATTGCCACTCTCGGTGAACTTAATGGCATTACCCACCAGATTAGTAATGACCTGTTGCAGGCGCAGCGGGTCGCCAATCACATTATCCGGGACGTCGTTTTTAATATTTAACGTCAACTCCAGCCCTTTATCATGCGACGAGTGGGCCAGCAGCGTAACCACTTCATCCAGCGTGTTGCGCAGTGGAAAAGGGATACTTTCCAGAATGAGCTTACCGGCTTCCAGCTTGGAGAAGTCGAGCACGTCATTAATGATCGCCAGCAGATTATTCGCGGAACGCTCAATGGTGTTCAGATGGTCACGCTGGGTGGGGTTCAGCTCCGTTTTTAATGTCAGGCGGGTAAAGCCAATGACGCCGTTCAGCGGCGTTCGCAGTTCGTGCGACATGTTCGCCAGGAACTCCGACTTAATACGCGCCGCTTCCTGGGCGCGCTTTTTCGCCAGATCCAGCTCAACGTTTTGGATTTCCATCTGCTCAAGGGTTTCACGCAGGTCTGAAGTGGCCTGATCGATATTATGCTGCATCTCTTCGTGATAGGCGGCAAGCGACATCGCCATGGAATTAATGCCGTTTTTCAGCATGTCCAGCTCGCCCAGCATAAATCCTTCCACACGGCTATCCAGTTGTCCGCGACGAATGCGGTCAACGGTATTCACCATATTACGGATAGGCCCGGTGACATCGCGCATAAGCCGCCAGCCAAAGATCAGCGCAATGCCAATACAAAAAAGCATCATCACGCTGGAGATAAAAATCTCTTTGTATTGCTGTAGCCTGACCGACTTGAGATCCAGTTCAAGCGCCACATACCCCAGCATATTTTTGGTATTTTTCGCGTCAGCAATCGCTGACTCGTCCGGCGAATAGCTCTCCGAGATAATCGGGGTGCGCAGAATCATAATATCGCCGTGGCGATCAACGCTCAGACGACGTGGAAACGGCGCTCCGGCAGGAAGCTGCATCTGTGAGGGGTCCAGATGGAAATTAGACGTTACAAACAGGCGGTTATGATCGTCATAAACGGAAATCGCCCGCACAATATCAGAGTGTCTGCGGTGCAGGACGCTGATAAGTTGGCCGATAGACTCCCGGTTTTGTAAGTTCATACCATATTCGCTGGAGACGGCGAGCGGTTCAATAATACTGGCGCCGGCATCTTCCAGTTGACGCTGCAGGTCGTTATAGCGGTGCACTACAAAAAAGATACTGAGCAGCAAACCTATCAGGACGGTCGGGGCCAGGATCAGAATCATCATGCGTGCGCGCAGGCTGTAGTTGGTCATGGAGTTCCGTTATGGGACAATTAGGGTCACACTGTTAAATTGAGAAAAAGCTGGTCGATGGCGCAATTCTACTCTGCAAAACGGCGCGTGACGACGCGTCAGATCATAACCGTTAAAGTCAATGACCTCGATTCATTTGGTCAGGGCGTAGCCCGTCATAACGGAAAGGCGCTGTTTATCCCCGGTTTATTGCCTGAGGAAAGCGCAGAAGTCATTATTACAGAAGATAAAAAGCAATTTGCCCGCGCACGCGTTTCGCGCCGTTTGAATGATAGCCCGGAACGAGAAACGCCGCGCTGCCCGCATTTTGGCGTCTGCGGCGGTTGTCAGCAACAGCATGTCAGCGTCGCCCTGCAACAACGCAGCAAAAGCGCGGCGCTGGCGCGTTTGATGAAACACGAGGTGAATGACATCATCGCCGGCGCGCCCTGGGGTTATCGGCGTCGTGCGCGGTTAAGTCTGAATTGCCCGCCGGATAAACCGCTGCAAATGGGATTTCGCAAAGCGGGTTCCAGCGATATCGTCAATGTCGAACAGTGCCCCGTTTTGGCGCCCCAGCTTGAAGCATTGCTGCCCCGCATCAGGGCGTGTCTGGCGAGTTTACACGGCACCCGACATCTTGGGCATGTTGAGCTGGTACAGGCGGGAAGCGGTACGCTGATGATTCTGCGCCATACCGCGCCATTAAGTGCGGCGGATAAAGAAAAACTGGAACGCTTTTCGCATTCTGAGGGATTGTCTCTGTTTCTGGCGCCGTTTAGCGAGATACTGGAAACGGTATCTGGCGAGGCGCCCTGGTATGATTCGCACGGCTTACGTTTAGCCTTCAGTCCGCGAGACTTTATTCAGGTTAATGAGGCGGTAAACCAGCAAATGGTCGCCCGCGCGCTGGAGTGGCTTGATGTGCGCGCCGAGGATCGTGTCCTGGATCTGTTCTGCGGAATGGGGAATTTTACGCTGCCGCTGGCAACGCGCGCGGCAAGCGTGGTAGGGGTTGAGGGCGTTCCGGCGCTGGTAGAAAAAGGCCGTGAAAACGCCATCCGCAATGGTTTACATAATGTGACATTCTTCCATGAGAACCTGGAGGAAGATGTCACGAAGCAGCCGTGGGCGAAAAACGGCTTTGACAAAGTCTTACTCGATCCTGCGCGTGCGGGGGCTACAGGAGTGATGCGACATATTATAAAATTAAAACCTATTCGCATTGTTTATGTATCCTGTAACCCGGCGACGCTGGCGCGCGATAGTGAAGCGCTAGTCAATGCGGGATATGAGGTTACGCGTTTAGCGATGCTCGACATGTTCCCGCACACAGGACATCTGGAATCAATGGTTCTGTTCGAGCGCATGTAATGATTACCGGCTTACCGACTTCGGTAGGCCTGGTCCCTTAAGGAGAGGACGATGGTCGCGGTAAGAAGTGCACATATTAATAAAGCTGGTGAATTTGATCCGAAAAAGTGGATCGCAAGCCTGGGAATTTCCAGCCAGCAGTCGTGTGAGCGCTTAGCCGAAACCTGGGCGTATTGCCTGCAACAGACACAAGGACATCCGGATGCGGATCTGTTGCTGTGGCGTGGCGTGGAGATGGTAGAAATTCTTTCCACGCTGAGTATGGATATCGACACGCTGCGGGCGGCGCTACTGTTCCCTCTGGCCGACGCCAACGTAGTCAGCGAAGATGTACTGCGCGAAAGCGTCGGCAAATCTATCGTTACCCTGATTCATGGCGTGCGCGATATGGCGGCGATCCGCCAGTTAAACGCCACTCATAATGATTCTGTTTCTTCGGAGCAGGTCGATAACGTCCGTCGAATGTTATTGGCGATGGTGGATGATTTCCGCTGCGTGGTCATCAAACTGGCCGAGCGAATCGCTCATTTGCGCGAAGTGAAAGAGGCGCCGGAAGATGAGCGCGTGCTGGCGGCGAAAGAATGTACCAACATCTATGCGCCGCTCGCTAATCGTCTGGGCATCGGGCAACTGAAGTGGGAACTGGAAGACTACTGTTTCCGCTACCTGCATCCGGCGGAATACAAACGCATCGCCAAACTGCTGCATGAACGCCGCCTCGATCGCGAACATTACATCGAAGAGTTTGTTGGACATCTGCGCGCCGAAATGAAAAACGAAGGCGTGCAGGCGGAAGTCTACGGACGACCAAAACATATTTATAGCATCTGGCGCAAAATGCAGAAAAAGCATCTGGCGTTTGATGAACTCTTTGATGTGCGCGCCGTGCGTATCGTCGCTGAACGTCTGCAAGACTGCTACGCCGCGTTGGGGATAGTGCATACGCACTATCGCCACCTGCCGGATGAATTCGATGATTATGTCGCTAACCCGAAACCGAACGGTTACCAGTCTATCCACACCGTGGTCCTGGGACCGGGCGGTAAAACCGTTGAGATCCAGATCCGTACCAAACAGATGCATGAAGACGCCGAACTGGGTGTGGCGGCGCACTGGAAGTATAAAGAAGGCGCCGCGTCCGGCGGCGTGCGTTCCGGCCATGAAGACAGAATTGCGTGGCTGCGTAAGCTGATCGCCTGGCAGGAAGAGATGGCCGATTCCGGCGAAATGCTGGATGAAGTGCGCAGCCAGGTGTTTGACGATCGGGTCTACGTTTTTACGCCAAAAGGCGATGTGGTTGACTTGCCTGCCGGATCTACGCCGCTCGATTTTGCTTACCATATCCACAGCGATGTCGGGCACCGCTGCATCGGCGCGAAAATTGGTGGGCGTATTGTGCCATTCACCTATCAGTTGCAGATGGGCGATCAGGTTGAAATTATCACTCAGAAGCAGCCGAATCCCAGCCGCGACTGGCTGAATCCAAACCTGGGCTATGTGACGACCAGCCGCGGACGCTCGAAAATTCACGCCTGGTTCCGTAAACAGGACCGTGACAAAAATATCCTGGCTGGACGGCAGATCCTCGACGATGAGCTGGCGCATTTGGGGATTAGCCTGAAAGAGGCCGAGAAACATCTGCTGCCGCGCTACAACTTTAATGAGCTGGAAGAGTTGCTGGCGGCGATAGGCGGCGGCGATATCCGTCTTAATCAGATGGTGAATTTCCTGCAATCGCAGTTCAATAAGCCGAGTGCGGAGGAGCAGGATGCAGCGGCGCTGAAACAGCTTCAGCAAAAAACATACGCGCCGCAAAATCGTCGTAAAGACGACGGGCGCGTGGTGGTAGAAGGCGTGGGTAACCTGATGCACCACATTGCCCGCTGCTGCCAGCCGATTCCGGGGGATGAAATTGTCGGCTTCATTACTCAGGGGCGGGGGATTTCCGTGCACCGGGCCGACTGCGAACAGCTGGCGGAACTGCGCTCCCATGCGCCGGAGCGGATCGTAGAGGCGGTATGGGGCGAAAGCTACTCGGCGGGATATTCGCTGGTGGTGCGCGTCCAGGCCAACGATCGCAGCGGTTTATTGCGTGATATCACCACCATTCTGGCTAACGAAAAAGTCAACGTGCTGGGCGTCGCCAGCCGCAGCGACATTAAACAGCAGATCGCCACCATTGATATGACCATCGAGATCTACAACCTGCAGGTGCTGGGCCGCGTGCTCGGTAAGCTGAACCAGGTACCGGATGTGATTGATGCACGGCGACTGCACGGGGGGTAAACCCCAGACAGTAATAATGTAGCGGCTTTGCTACTCGTTCAGCAAAGCCGCATTAGCCAACCCCATAAGCATGATATATGGGGTATGTTTTTGACGTACATTTCATTTCAGGTGTACTCTTATGTAAGATTTATACTTACAGTGGAGGCTGTTATGGCCAGAACAATGACCGTTGATCTTGGCGATGAACTGCGCGAGTTTATTGAATCGCTCATAGAATCAGGTGATTACAGAACGCAAAGTGAAGTGATCAGAGAGTCTCTTCGTCTGCTGAGGGAAAAACAGGCCGAGTCACGACTTCAGGCGTTACGTGAACTTCTGGCTGAAGGTCTGAACAGCGGAGAGCCGCAGGCCTGGGAAAAGGATGCCTTTTTACGGAAGGTCAAAACAGGGATGATCAAACCCGATGAGAACGGTAAAATTAACGCCAAAGGCCAGTGAAGATCTGGAAAATATCTGGCATTACGGCTGGCAGCATTTTGGCGAAATAAAGGCCGATCGATATATTAATCATCTATCAGAAATATTCAGCATTATGAGTGCCAATAACATTGGCACGCCTCGACCTGAACTGGGTGAATACATTTATGCCTTACCGTTTGAAAGGCATATTATCTATTTTATACAATCAGTTACGGAAGTTATCGTGATACGTATTCTGAGCCAGCATCAGGATTCTGGTAAGCATGTAAATTGGTTATAGCCTTTTTATTTAAAAAACAAGTTATACTCTATGTGATATCGGTTAAGGTTTTATGTGTTTGAAATACGTAACACCTATTCTGAATTTTATTCATTACTATAGTATTTATTCTATGAATAATTAGCTATGAGTCTGGATCTAAGCTTCTTCATTCTTTATCTGTTCTCATCATTAATTCTTTTCGCCCTGCGATTCTGGATCTGTTTTTTCATCTATCCCGTGAGGGGCTGACCTCCTTTCTGGTATGCCGAAGCGTTCCCTGTACAACCAAAAAGAAAGATTTCCCCTTCGCCGTAGATTACTATTTAAATCACTGTGCCTACCCCTCTGCTTGCCATATCATTCAATTCGGCATTGATCTTAACGTATCCAGATCCAAATGTATTGTTGGTGAAGCACATAAATAGAATAAATGAAATTATGATTCTTTTGCTTATGGTCATCATTTTTCCTGTGTTTATTCGTAGGGTATCAAAACGGTAATTGCACAAGTTGTATCGATGTTGACTCTCTCCCAGGTACCCTTTATCGTACCTACTTTTCCGTTCAGGCAATGTGTTGTGCCTGAAGCATTACAAGTGTTGCTAAAGTTAAGTTGCGCATTCAGATCGTGACATACAAGAGAAACTGATGTCTTATTAAGACTGTAGTTACACAAGGATGTATCATCGCATGGCGTATTGCCATGGTAGAGATATACAGAGGCTAGCTCGACATTATTTTTTGCGCCAGTCATGGCGACTTCGGTACTGTGCGCTATCGCATTTTCAGAAAATGAAGCATCTAATATTTCTGGAAGCAAATAACGATGTAGGGTGGACGCTGGAGAGCCATTAAGTACAAGTGATCCGTTCCATATACCGACATCACCTTCGGTATCTTCTGTCACTGTTACAGTCCATTTTAATTTTAAATTCTCAATGCCCGATGTTTCCGGTTCATAATTCGTGTAGCTGCTTACCGATTCATCAATAATAATATGGCCGGAAAGGGATGAGTACTGGTTAGTATCATTATTTCCTCCTCCGGGTATTACCGAAACTGTAAGATTTTGCTGGTTAATGGTTATTCCGTTCTGTTTGGTAAGTAAGGTGAGGGGAAGTGAAAATGATTTATCCCATACACAAATTGCGCTGTTAGTTGCCTGATTAGCCGTACAGCTGGCATGTGCCGTCGCTTTTACCGCTTCACCAGTAAAACTATAAGTGATACCGTTATCGACAGCGGTTGTATTGATGAAAGAAGTTGATGGATCAAACTCAAGAGTGGATTCAAGTCCATCAGGCAATGTACCTGGAATACAACCCCCCCCTCCACCTGATCCACCTGACTTAGTGCACGATGAAAGGATATGAATGTTTGTTGGTAATGGGGTATGGATGGTATCGAATGTAGGATCGCCAGCCAGTGCGCTAATACTATCAAACTGTGAAATAATTTGAGAATTATATTTTATATCCGTTCTTACTTCAGCGCATTGTAGCGCAATACACCAAAAAGTGGATGTTATTAGTAGCGATGTTTTTAAAAAATTTGTACACATTTGTTTTCCTTGGTCAATAATTTTGCTAAATTTTAAGTGAGGCAGGTTTTTTAGGAGCAGTAAAGTGAACTAACCAATAATCCTGTATACAGCATTGGGATAGTGGTAAGCCGTCTGTATAACTCCTTATCCTGACTTTTCTGTACTGTTTTTTCAGCATTCTTCGCTTAACTCGCGAAAGAAATGGTAGCCGTTCATGGCTCGCCTCTTTTGTTCGACTATTATTTTGGTTAAATGATCTGATCGCGCAACTGGAGCAGAGCCCCTCACTGAAGGCCGAAAAATTTTTCGGATAAGTAATCTACTGTTTTGCGAGATTATTTAGGGTTCCGAGTATTTTTTCTAAGCATTATTCATAGGGAAGCAATACTGTAATCGCGCATATAGTGTCGACATTAACCCGGCCCCATGTCCCGAAGATCTCTGCAATTTTCCATGTTTCATCACTATCACATTGGTCATTACCTGTATTGCACATATTGGTTGTGATAGTAATATTATGATCACCACACGATGTTGAAACGTTCGCGTTAGCTAATATTTGACCACAAATACTATCTGCCGTTTGCGGCTGGCAATGCTGTAGTCCATAGTTTAGATAGATTTCTGCCAGTAGTTCATTATTACCAGAACCCGTAAATTCTTTGCCGGCAGATGTGATGGAAAATTCTGTTTTCGAAAAAGAGGCATCAAGTTGTTCAGGATATAAAGAAACTGTGGTCGCTACGTTCCCGTTCAGATTGAGGCGTCCCGGCAGGGCGCCTGTCGCCGGGCCTGTCTGTGTACCAAAGCTTGATTGGACGATATTGTATTTAGCATAAAAATTAACGTAGGCTAAGACGTCAGGAGTATATCCTTGATTATACACTGCGTAGTCAGAAGGCTGGTAGATTAAGTCGCCGCTGATATTGATTTGCTGTAGAGAAGGTGATGCATTATTCGTAGGCTCGATATGGAGAGTCAGAGATTGTCTTTCAATTGAGGAGATGTTTGTAGAAGGTGAAAAAAACAAGTTAATGTCGAAGTTACTTTCCCAAATACAATCCATCGTATTACTATTTTTCGCTGTACAGCGAGCACGCCTTTTTTCCTGAAATGCAGAAGAACTCAAATTGCCCATATTTGTCAAATTCATGAACGTATGACTGTCCGCAGATATTACAACTTCGATATCTACCCATTGACCGGCAACGCAATCAGCCTGGCTTGCACTGAATTTTCCTCCTGAACATACCATATAAAGCGTCTTTGGCATTATCCCTCCGTTAGAGCGGAGATCGCCATTTAATTCATAATCTGTGTTGGGAGTTCCTTGAAGTGCAATATTGATAGCGCTTGCTTTTACCGGGGAAGAGTCAGATACAGCATCAAACGTGCTGATTAAAAGTATGGTTAAAATGAGCATGTCAATGATGATTCCTGACAAGCGTATATTTTTTCTAACCAAGATGCTTTTTTTTATTTCCATTGCGTTGTAACTCCTTTTTATTCTGGCCAGAGCATCAATGCCTTTTTGTTAAATAACATTATTGGTATTCAAAATTAACCATTGCGCTGGCGTTAAATTCCCCAGGCATAATATTTTCCCCTGATGTTTTTTGTAGCCATGCCTGGAGATTGATAATGGTATTTCCCTCTGCCAACATAAATTCCGTACCTTGAGAAGCGTTGATAATTAACGGGTGCTGATCTGCGGTCTCAATCCCTATAGCAAAACCGTTAGCAATAGAAGACGATTCGAGCGCCAGCAGTCCGGGCAGGGTACTGTCTTCAACACCCTGAAAGGTCACCACCACGCCGTTGGCTAGCGCTGTTTTGCAATCCTGGAGGCTAAGTGTGAATGGAACAGGAGTCGTTTGCCCGCTGGCGTCGAAATTGTCACTGCCAATAGTATGAAAATCCACCGTCGCCATCGTGTCATTATCCACTACCAGGTTACAGGCTCCGGCAACCAGCTTACCGCTGTAGTGCACATTAGGCGTGGCAGCAGGTAGCGTATTGCAAACCGCCCATAACATTACGCCTCCGATCAAATGCCCGGTAGTTTGAAAAATACGGTTCATTGGTAATCCACCTGTAACGTGGCAAAAGCTTCAAAATCGCCTTCGGCAGGCTCTTTACCGGGCTGTTTTACCGGCACGGCTTTTAGTGTGGGAAGCGATGACTCATTGATGGTTAGCGACGTGCCGGGAGGAAACACCGTGCCGTTCTGCTGAAGTTCAATGCCCAGCCCAGGGACATTGGTGGTTAAGGCTTTTGCGGAGTAAGGCGTCGCCGTGCCCAGATAGCTCAACGTAAAAGTTAATGCGTCATCGCGAAAGCTGCTGTCGCAGGTAAGGGTCCACGGGATCTCGGTCAGGTAATTGACGCCGTCAATATTATCAATAATCACGCTACCAAAACTGACCTCCAGCGTTTCACCATTATTGATAGTACAGGCGGGCGGGTTTATCAGTTTGCCGTGAAAGGTTAAATTGTCGGCGCAGGCAAACTGGGTGATTAAAAGCGTCAGGATAAGCACCCTTTTCACTATGAATCTCTCCATCACTGGTAATCCACGACTAACGTCGCACTGGCGTTAAAATCGCCACCCGCTAACTGCGTGGTGGGCTCTTTAACCGGTACGGCTTCCAGCTCCGGCCCATTGCTGCCGCTCAGGGTGAAGTTCAGCCAATCCGTTATGCCAACCGGAACCAGTTGCTTATTGCCCGCCTGCTGAATACGGATGCCTAACCCCTGCACCGAAGTTTGCAGAACCTGCTCCCCGCTGATGGTGGTGGTGGTCCCCTGAATTTGTAGCTTCAGATAGTCGCTCGCTCTGCCATCGCAGTTCAGGCTGTAGCCCACAGGTTTCGTTTGAGAAACATCGCCAACTTTGGTGGTCAGGACATCGCCAAATTCTACGGAAGCGCCGCCTACCGTACAGGGCGGTGGTTGAGTGACGACCAGATGCAGCTCCAGTTGCACGGTTTTTGTGCCGGCAGCCTCGGTGCCGGCAACGAATCCACCGCACAGCAGCACCAGCATTTTCCAGCGAGTCAACATCGTCATGGATCTCTTTCGCACAGGATTACTTATTCGCTTTCTTCTCAGCGTCACGGGTTTTTTCCTCATTGACCTTGCAGGTATTCCCTGAGCAGGTAAAAACCAGCAGGCGATGGCCGCCGTAATCATCGACGTAGCCCACCACCGGCGAGCTGCCGAGCGAGGCACCTTTGATGGGAGAGGTCACTTTTTCACGCGGGGCAATCAGCAGGTTTTTAAAGCCGGAGGCGGTCTCGTTCTCTTTGCTACCGGCATTGCTGATGACGAGGTAAAATGGTGTGGGGTTGTCGAAGATCACACCATCGCCCTGGTAGGTCAGCGTGAGCTTCGTTTGCCACGGGTGCGTCTTATCCACCTGCCGGGCTACGGCTACCGGGCGGTAGAAAAACTTAATACGCGTTTGCAGCGCCAGCTGGAGCGTATTGGGCTTATCGCTTTTCGGCGGAATTTCCCGCACGTTGAAATAAAACAGACTTTCCCGGTCCTGCGGTAGGCTAGCCGCGGCTGGTAACGGCTGGACTTTAACCTGCCCGTCAGATTTTGGCTCAATACGCTGCAGTGGCGGCAGGGCGGTAAAATAGCGGGTATCTTTGGCGAACTTATCGTCTTCCAGCCACGCCTGTGCGAGGTAGGGCAGAGTGGCGTTGCCGTTTTTCAGCGTGACGGTGATTGAATTTTCATTGCCGTTAAAAATAACGCGGGTACGATCCGGCACAATCGCGCTGTGCGATACCAGCGGCGCAGCCAGTAATACCGAAGCGATAAGCGCCTGGCGCTTAAAATGGTTGGTCTTGTTCATTACGGGTTCCCTTTATTCCATATCCTTGCGATTCACCGCATGGTTGTCAGCCAGCGGTATGGGCGGGGTTTGAGTGGTTGTCGCCACCGGCGCGGCCGGTTGGCCATCGGTTTGCGTGTGTTCCTGGATTAGCGGTTGCGCAGGCAGCGGCGCGGCTTTCTGCGGTGCGGTGGGGGGCTGACCTTCCAGCATTTTGCACGGCAGCAATAGCGCGTTGGCCAATAGCTCCGGTGTAAACGTGGGCGGGAGTGATGCTTCACACTGCGCCGCGCCATCCCAGAAGACTTTCAATGTTTCCCCGGCTTTTACGCCCGCCAGCCAGGCGTTGCCGTCATCGGCCACCAGGCCCAACTGCTGCTGGCGCTCGTTTTTCACTTCGGCGCCGAACGGTGGGAAGTCGCCGTCTGCCAGCCGGAAAACCGCCATCATTTTCTCGCCGCTGACCACGTCAAAGTGACGGTAGCCGATGGCGCCTTCGGTGAGCGTGATCTGCACAACCGACTTAGTAGCTTCCGCCTTCTCCGGCAATTTGTTCAGATCGATACGCGCCAGGCTGCGCGAATAGCTTCCGACATCCGCAATCACGGCCTTGCCGAAAATGTTGGTTGAGGTTGGCGAGCCGTTACCGCTAACGGGGACGTCCGCAATGCCGTCGGTATCAACCAGCAAACGTGTGCTGCCCGCTAAACTTCCCCGGTGTAGCGCGCCGCCCTGGGTGGTTAGCGTCATGCCGCCGCGCAGCGACATGCCCAGCGAACGGTACGATCCTTCTTCATAATCCGCGCTCAGATCGATGTCCGTCAGCGCGCCCTGATGGCTGTAATAACCGTCTGCCTGCGCGCCTTGTTCATCCTGCCCGACGTGAAGCTGCCAGTTATCGCCGTTCTGGCTGTGGCCGGAATAGCCGAGCTGATTACGGTGTTGACTACCGTTAAACGTACCGTTGTAGCTGATGGAATCATTGCCCCAGGGAACAGACAGCGAGATATAGACGCCATCATCTTTATCACCGTTATATTCGCTGCGATAGCCGTTCAGCGACGCACTGAGATTTTTTATCGACCCTAAGTCGAAGTACCAGGAAAGAGACAGGTTATAGTTACTCTGATCCGGGCTGTCCCAGAAGGTACTGCGTGAGTAGCTGAAATAGGCGCTCATGCCCTGTTCACGGAAGTTCTGGTTATAGGTGACCGTATAGCGTTCTTTTTCGTGACCGGCATTGAGATGATGATAGGTTTTCGCATCCAGATAGTCGCTCATGCTCATAAAGTTCTTTTCTGAGAAGCGGTATCCGGCAAAGGTTAGTCGGCTGTCGATTTCATCAAAGTCACGGGAGTAGCTGATGCGATATGAGTTACCCTGCAGCGTTTCGCCGTCAAACCCGTCGTCTTGCGGCATGTGGGCGATGGAGTGCGTAATGTCGACCGCCACCGCGCCCACCACGCCAAGATCCTTACCGCTTCCCAGCGCCACGGCCTGATAGTTGCTTTCTCCAATTGCGCCGCCATAGAGCGACCAGCCGTTGGTGACCCCCCACGAAGCTTCCGCCGAGGCGAATGTGCCGGTAATAGGGTGATGATCCCAGTCCTGCGGGCGGCCCAGCGCCATCTTGTAGCGCACCATGCCGGGGCGCGTCAGGAAGGGAACCGATGCGGTGTTAACGTCAAACTCCTGGGTCTGACCGTTCTGCTCTTCCACGGTGACGTGCAACGTACCGGAAACGGACTGGTTGAGATCCTGAATACGGAACGGTCCTGCGGGCACCTGCGTTTCATACAGTACGCGCCCCTGCCAGGAGACTTTGACTTTTGCATTAGAGCGCGCAATGCCCACGATCTCCGGCGCATAGCCGCGCAGTTTCGGCGGCAGCATCTGATCGTCAGAAACGACGCTGGCACCGATATAGTTAAAGCTGTCGAAAACATCGGACTGGAGATAGCTTTCGCCCAGCGTAAGTTTGGCCCCGAGCGTCGGTAGTGCGCGATAGGCGTAGTAGCGGCTCCAGCTCTGATCGTGGAGGGTGGAAGTGCTCTCGTCATCGTCACGATGGTCGTAGCTGGCCTGCCAGTCGGCCCGTAGTCGCCATGCGCCCAGGTTCGCGCCTAACGTCCCGTTGCCGCTGATGCTTTGCTCTTCGCTGCCGCTTTCTTGATCGTGGCGGAGCTGATTATTAATGTTGTAATCCAGAATGATGCCGGGAATACCATTATCCCAGCGGGCGGGTGGGTCCCAGTCGACATCGCTGTATTCCATATACGCCTGGGGTAAATTCACCAGCAGCGTGGAGTGTCCCAGGTCAGCCTGAAAATCCATGCCTTTCAGTGAATCTGGCGCCAGACATTGTCGTTCACCGTGCGTTATCCAGACGAGTTTTTCCGCGAGTTCCGGCTTTATACCCAATTGCGTAACTAATTCTGGTTCTGCGCAAACCTCACTTCCTTGTGGATCATGTTCTGGAATAACCCAGTTAACAGGAAATTCCTGCGGCAGAGTCTGTCCGTTAATTTTAATTTGTAAAAGGTAGACGCCTGGCAGGATAAAACCCTTACGAGAAAACTGTGCAATGTTGACGTTATCGCGATTTTTTACATCGAGGAAATCGGTATTAAATTCGATGTCTTTGCCTGACGCGCTATAAGGGGAGGCGCTTAGAAGCATTCCCACTCCACACGCTATTGGGCAAAGAACACTTTTCCATGTGTTATTCATCAAATATATTCCGCAATAAAACTCAACAGGAATACCCTACCTAAAGCGGCAGGGTATTATCGTCGTGAATCTGTTAACTGAATTACAGGTAAGAGATAGTGACGTTGGCGGCGCTGCTGAATTCACCTGTGCCTACGGTGCCGGTTGCTGCGCCAACCAGCCAGGCGGTGAAATTCAGGCTTTGCTTCTCATCAAGAATGGTATCTCCGTCCAGGTCCGCAATGGCCTGTGTATAGGTATCGCCCAGTTTGATATTGTTTTTGCCAGCATCGCCGATTGCCAGGCTTACATTGCTAATAGCGCCGGTGCCGTCAGTCTTCATCAGCGCGAGATTATCCGTGGCGCCTGTAGCCGCTGTGGTTCCACTACCTGTAGTGAATACCACATTCATATTTTTCTCGGTAGCCCAGGTACAACCCTCAAGATCGATATGAAAGGTACGGGCATTGTTGATGGTCGTTTTACCATTACTCAGCGTGCCATTACCGATACTTGAGCCCATATTGACTGTTTGATCTTCCGTATCCAATGTGACAGAGCAGGGGGAGTCAACAATATTACCAAGGAAAGTGACCTTTGCTGTGTTGCTGCCCGCGGCTTGAGCGCCGGAGACAATTCCCATAACTAAAGATGCAGTTACTGCCAGTTTACAAAAATGAGATGACTTCATCGTGTTATCCTTAATTAACGTGTTTTATGGCAACATTTTGTACGCGTATACCAAGGGATATGCGGCATAGAGCCATGCTGCGGGCTTTGGGTAAAAAACAGGTCATAATAAAAATATTATATTTCTACATTTTTATGAGTATATTCTTATGAGCTGAATGATCGTACCTGCTCATTGAATATTATATGTAATACTTTCAATATATTTATTTCATGTATGTTCCAGAAAAAAACAAAAAAAAGCGGTCTTTTTTGAATATTAAACTGGCGTGCATGCTACTCGTTTTTCCGTAAAAGTGAAATAATTTATTTTTTTTTGAAAGGGAAGTCTCTTTGGGTGGGGTGCTTATAGTGTTTGCATAATTTTTTTACTTAATTGATGTTATTTATAATGTCTGGTGCAAATATCTGTTTTTTTAATAAATTAGTTATATGATTATTATATTGTTGTGTATCGATTAATAATTTTAAAGTTATACGGGAAAGGTAGCATTCAACACCTGTTAACAATATATTTTATTATATAGGCGTTGTCGTAGTGTCTCTGTGCGTGAATGGTTAAGAATAATACGTTACAATTGTCGCTAGTATTTACAACCGATTAAAAACCATGACAACTAACCATCAAATTGACCGTCTTCTCACCCTCATGCAGCGCCTGCGTGACCCGGAAAACGGCTGCCCGTGGGATAAAGAGCAGACCTTCGCCAGCATCGCGCCTTATACGCTGGAAGAAACCTATGAAGTACTGGATGCGATTGCGCGTGAGGATTTTGACGATTTGCGCGGCGAACTGGGCGACCTGTTGTTCCAGGTGGTGTTTTACGCGCAGATGGCGCAGGAAGAAGGCCGCTTCGATTTTAATGATATCTGCGCTGCCATCAGCGACAAGCTGGAGCGCCGCCATCCGCATGTTTTTGGCGAGCTTTCCGCGGATAATAGCGAAGAAGCATTAGTTCGCTGGGAACAAATCAAAACGGAAGAGCGCGCGCAAAAAGCGCAGCATTCCGCGCTGGACGATATTCCGCGTAGTTTACCGGCCTTAATGCGCGCGCAAAAAATCCAGAAACGGTGTTCAAACGTGGGCTTCGACTGGACGACGCTGGGGCCGGTCGTCGATAAGGTCTATGAAGAGATCGATGAGGTGATGTTCGAGGCGCGGCAGGCGGTTGTTGATCAGGCTAAACTGGAAGAGGAAATGGGCGATTTGCTCTTTGCCACGGTCAACATGGCGCGTCATTTAGGTACGAAAGCGGAGCTCGCTTTGCAAAAAGCGAACGATAAATTTGAACGTCGTTTTCGCGAAGTTGAACGTATTGTCGCAGCCAGAGGCCTGGAAATGACCGGGGTGGACCTGGAAACAATGGAAGAAGTTTGGCAGGAAGTAAAACGCCAGGAAATTGATCTCTAAAGGTTTTAGGCGGTCAAGAGCGATTTGTGTGATTTTTTAAATAACAAGCGCTTGATTTACGTCAAAAACATTTACCTCAAAGGGGCTATTTTCTCCCTCCCTGTGTGAATGTCAGCCTGACGAAGAGGAGGAATAATGAAAGTTTGTGGCGTAGGTCATGTTCGGGTATACTGCTTTCCCGTCCTGGTTATTCCATCGTCTTTTAAACCTAACTTCTCAGGTTCCGCATGACAACGAACTATATTTTTGTGACCGGCGGGGTCGTATCCTCTCTGGGTAAAGGCATTGCCGCAGCCTCCCTCGCAGCCATTCTGGAAGCCCGTGGTCTCAACGTGACCATCATGAAACTGGATCCGTACATCAACGTCGATCCGGGTACTATGAGCCCAATCCAACACGGGGAAGTGTTCGTTACTGAAGACGGCGCTGAAACCGACCTGGACCTGGGGCACTACGAGCGTTTCATCCGCACCAAGATGTCTCGCCGCAACAACTTCACGACTGGCCGCATCTACTCCGACGTTCTGCGTAAAGAACGCCGTGGCGACTATCTGGGCGCAACCGTACAGGTAATCCCTCACATCACTAACGCGATTAAAGAGCGCGTGCTGGAAGGTGGCGAAGGCCACGATGTGGTACTGGTGGAAATCGGCGGTACCGTCGGTGATATCGAATCGCTGCCGTTTCTTGAGGCGATTCGTCAATTGGCGGTAGATATCGGTCGTGAACACGCGCTGTTTATGCACCTGACGCTGGTACCTTACCTGGCGGCTGCGGGCGAAGTGAAAACTAAACCGACTCAGCACTCCGTGAAAGAGCTGCTGTCTATCGGTATTCAGCCCGATATTCTGATTTGTCGTTCCGATCGCGCGGTTCCTGCCAACGAGCGTGCAAAAATTGCATTGTTCTGTAATGTGCCGGAAAAAGCCGTTATTTCAATGAAAGATGTCGATTCCATTTATAAAATTCCAGGCCTGTTGAAATCTCAGGGGCTTGATGATTATATTTGTAAACGATTCAGCTTGAACTGTCCGGAAGCTAACCTGTCTGAATGGGAACAGGTCATTTACGAAGAAGCGAACCCGGCAGGCGAAGTGACTATCGGCATGGTCGGCAAATATATTGAACTGCCGGATGCCTATAAGTCAGTGATCGAAGCGCTGAAACACGGTGGTCTGAAAAACCGCGTTACCGTCAACATCAAATTGATCGATTCGCAAGATGTTGAAACGCGCGGCGTCGAAATTCTGAAAGATTTGGACGCTATCCTGATCCCCGGCGGCTTCGGCTATCGTGGCGTTGAAGGTAAAATCGCCACTGCGCGCTATGCGCGTGAAAACAATATTCCTTATCTGGGCATTTGCCTGGGGATGCAGGTTGCGTTGATTGAGTTCGCTCGTAACGTGGCCGGCATGGACAACGCCAACTCAACGGAATTTGTGCCAGACTGTAAGTACCCGGTTGTGGCGTTAATTACCGAGTGGCGCGATGAAGACGGTAACGTTGAAGTCCGTAGCGAGAAAAGCGATCTGGGCGGCACCATGCGCCTGGGCGCGCAGCAGTGCCAGCTTAGCGATGACAGTCTGGTACGTCAGTTGTACGGCGCGTCGACGATTGTTGAACGTCATCGCCATCGTTACGAAGTCAACAATATGTTGTTGAAACAAATTGAAGCAGCGGGTCTGCGTGTCGCAGGCCGTTCCGGTGATGATCAGTTAGTCGAGATCATTGAGGTACCGAATCATCCGTGGTTCGTGGCCTGTCAGTTCCATCCGGAATTTACTTCCACGCCGCGTGATGGACATCCGTTGTTCGCCGGCTTTGTTAAAGCCGCCAACGAGCATCAGAAACGTCAGGCGAAGTAAAAAAGTTAGAACGGC
The DNA here is from genome assembly GCF_015534835.1 of Salmonella sp. SJTUF14076. NCBI lineage: Bacteria > Pseudomonadati > Pseudomonadota > Gammaproteobacteria > Enterobacterales > Enterobacteriaceae > Salmonella > Salmonella sp. SJTUF14076. The sequence goes on from NZ_CP064674.1 coordinate 984,630, forward strand.
GGTGCACCCTCAGCGGTGCACCGTTTGTCTGAAGTTTTAGTTTAACTAGTGACTTGAGGAAAACCTAATGTCCAAAATCGTTAAAGTCATCGGTCGTGAAATCATCGACTCCCGTGGTAACCCGACTGTTGAAGCTGAAGTACACCTGGAAGGTGGTTTCGTAGGTATGGCGGCGGCTCCGTCAGGTGCTTCTACTGGTTCCCGCGAAGCGCTGGAACTGCGCGATGGCGACAAATCCCGTTTCCTGGGTAAAGGCGTAACCAAAGCTGTTGGCGCGGTTAACGGCCCGATCGCTCAGGCTATTCTTGGCAAAGACGCTAAAGACCAGGCTGGCATCGACAAAATCATGATCGACCTGGACGGTACTGAAAACAAATCTAACTTCGGTGCAAACGCCATTCTGGCTGTCTCTCTGGCTAACGCCAAAGCTGCTGCTGCCGCTAAAGGTATGCCGCTGTACGAGCACATTGCTGAACTGAACGGCACGCCGGGCAAATACTCCATGCCGGTTCCGATGATGAACATCATCAACGGCGGCGAGCACGCTGACAACAACGTCGACATCCAGGAATTCATGATCCAGCCGGTTGGCGCGAAAACGGTTAAAGAAGCCATCCGTATGGGTTCTGAAGTTTTCCATCACCTGGCAAAAGTGCTGAAAGGCAAAGGCATGAACACCGCTGTGGGTGACGAAGGCGGCTATGCGCCGAACCTGGGCTCCAACGCGGAAGCGCTGGCGGTAATCGCTGAAGCGGTTAAAGCGGCTGGTTACGAGCTGGGTAAAGACATCACCCTGGCGATGGACTGCGCAGCATCTGAATTCTACAAAGACGGTAAATACGTTCTGGCTGGCGAAGGCAACAAAGCGTTCACCTCCGAAGAATTCACCCACTTCCTGGAAGAACTGACCAAACAGTACCCGATCGTTTCCATCGAAGATGGTCTGGACGAGTCTGACTGGGACGGTTTTGCCTACCAGACCAAAGTACTGGGCGACAAAATCCAGCTGGTTGGTGACGACCTGTTCGTAACCAACACCAAAATCCTGAAAGAAGGCATCGAGAAAGGCATCGCTAACTCCATCCTGATCAAATTCAACCAGATCGGTTCTCTGACCGAAACTCTGGCTGCAATCAAGATGGCGAAAGACGCTGGCTACACTGCTGTCATCTCTCACCGTTCTGGCGAAACTGAAGACGCTACCATCGCTGACCTGGCTGTTGGTACCGCTGCAGGCCAGATCAAAACCGGTTCTATGAGCCGTTCTGACCGTGTTGCTAAATACAACCAGCTGATTCGTATCGAAGAAGCTCTGGGCGAAAAAGCACCGTACAACGGTCGTAAAGAGATCAAAGGCCAGGCGTAATCCTGCTTTTACCTCTTAACGTAAAAACCCGCTTCGGCGGGTTTTTTTGTATCTGTTCAATAGCGCAGCCGCTGTGCATGACCGGGCAGACGAAATCTGCAATAATTAACGATTATCCCCTTAACAGAGAACGCTATGCAGTACCCGATTAACGAGATGTTCCAGACCCTACAAGGCGAGGGTTACTTTACCGGCGTCCCCGCTATTTTTATTCGTTTACAGGGATGTCCGGTCGGCTGTGCCTGGTGCGATACCAAACACACCTGGGATAAACTTAGCGATCGGGAAGTGTCCCTGTACAGTATTCTTGCAAAAACCAAAGAGAGCGACAAATGGGGGGCTGCGAGCAGTGAAGATCTGCTGGCGGTGATTAATCGTCAGGGCTATACCGCGCGTCACGTTGTCATCACCGGTGGCGAACCCTGTATTCACGACCTCATGCCGCTCACCGATCTGCTTGAAAAGAGTGGTTTTAGTTGTCAGATTGAAACCAGCGGGACGCACGAAGTGCGCTGTACGCCTAACACCTGGGTCACGGTTTCACCAAAAGTGAATATGCGCGGAGGATATGACGTGCTTTCCCAGGCGCTGGAGCGCGCCAATGAAATCAAGCATCCCGTTGGGCGAGTTCGTGATATTGAGGCGCTGGATGAACTGTTAGCCACGTTGAGCGATGATAAACCGCGCGTGATTGCTTTGCAGCCCATTAGCCAGAAAGAAGACGCGACGCGTCTGTGTATTGAAACGTGTATTGCGCGTAACTGGCGGCTGTCTATGCAAACGCATAAATATTTAAATATTGCCTGATGCTCTATCAATTTTACGGACGGCCTGCCGATGCCGTCTGTGACTTATCCATTACCTTGCATTGTTTATTTTCTCTATGTGAATTTCGATGAGTGTATAAAAGCGCGGATAAATTTTTCCATAGCGATGCATGGATCACGCTATTTTGGTAAATTTAAAGAAAAAATCATTCTATGAACTTTTTTGCATCAAAATCAGTAAATTAGCTGTTCTTTAATAATTTAAATTGTTGCTATTATGTTGGTGGAATGTGGTGCTGATAAAAAATAGTTTATAAACAATGATATACGTTTAGTGTGTTCCCCGCGCCAGCGGGGATAAACCGTGTAACCACTGCGATATGGGCGATGACACAAAGTGTTCCCCGCGCCAGCGGGGATAAACCGCGGGAAGCGCAGCAGAACGCCCGGTCGCAGCGGTGTTCCCCGCGCCAGCGGGGATAAACCGATCACCGGCACGCGCGATAACGGGTCTGATTAGTGTTCCCCGCGCCAGCGGGGATAAACCGCCGAAAATTACCGGGCAGTCACCGTGGGGGCAGTGTTCCCCGCGCCAGCGGGGATAAACCGACGATCCAGATATTTGGCTGGATGCAATCGGTGTGTTCCCCGCGCCAGCGGGGATAAACCGCCCCATCGGTAACCTCTCACTATCGGTGTGTCGTGTTCCCCGCGCCAGCGGGGATAAACCGGCTTTTATGTCTGGTGGATATAACGCACTGAAGTGTTCCCCGCGCCAGCGGGGATAAACCGCAAAAACAGGTAAATTTGTTCGCTTCGTCAAGCGTGTTCCCCGCGCCAGCGGGGATAAACCGCGTATCCCGAAATCACGTTCAAGAAAAATCCGGTGTTCCCCGCGCCAGCGGGGATAAACCGCCGTTGATCAGAACGGCAACGAACGCACGTACGTGTTCCCCGCGCCAGCGGGGATAAACCGTCAGCGTAGGTTGTTGACGTCCCCACCAGCCCGTGTTCCCCGCGCCAGCGGGGATAAACCGCCATTTTTGATCATCTCCTCCAGCCTGCTGAGGTGTTCCCCGCGCTAGCGGGGATAAACCGCACTGGAGATATAGCTGCTGTCGTCATCGGGTGTGTTCCCCGCGCTAGCGGGGATAAACCAGTCAAATAAATATGAGTGAAGAAGCCAAAGCCGTGTTCCCCGCGCCAGCGGGGATAAACCGCCATAAGAGCATCCCCGCCATCCGGAGGGGAAGTGTTCCCCGCGCCAGCGGGGATAAACCGTGGGACATTCTCGCTAGTCACGGTCATGTCATGTGTTCCCCGCGCCAGCGGGGATAAACCGTGCGCCAACGACTGGAATTTTTGCGTGTAGCCGTGTTCCCCGCGCCAACAAGGATAGCCGTTGCATAATCATAATCTGTGTACCAGTAATGGCTGCTACAAACCTGTAAAGTAAAAAGGCCGCGTTTTCCCGGGGAGGCTTTTATACAGGAGAAGGCCATGGCGTTAAGGATCAGGGTATTGCTCGAAAATCATAAGGGAGCTGGAGCGGATAAATCGTTGAAGGCCCGGCCAGGATTAAGCTTGTTGGTCGAGGATGAGTCTACGTCTATCTTGTTCGATACCGGCCCTGATGGCAGTTTTATGCAAAACGCGTTGGCGATGGGGATCGACCTGTCCGATGTGTCTGCTGTGGTGCTTTCGCATGGTCATTACGATCATTGCGGCGGCGTGCCGTGGCTTCCTGATAACAGTCGAATCATCTGCCATCCCGATATTGCGCGCGAACGTTATGCGGCAATGACTTTTCTCGGTATTACCCGAAAAATAAAAAAATTGTCGTGTGAGGTGGACTATTCACGCTACCGAATGATGTACACGCGTGACCCCCTGCCGATTGGCGAAAACTTTATCTGGTCAGGGGAAATACCGGTGGTCGCGCCTGAAGCCTACGGTATTTTTGGCGGCCACGATGCGGAGCCGGACTCTATTTTGGATGAGGGCGTACTGATTTACCAATCGACAAAAGGATTAGTCATCATTACGGGATGCGGGCATCGGGGGATCGCAAATATTGTCCGGCACTGTCAGAATATTACTGGTATAAAGCGGATTTACGCGCTTGTCGGCGGATTTCATCTCCGCTGCGCATCACCGTTCACGCTGTGGCGAGTCAGGCGCTTTCTGCAAGAACAAAAACCTGAAAAACTATGCGGTTGTCACTGTACAGGGGCCTGGGGGCGGTTGTGGCTACCGGAAATAACCGCACCTGCAACCGGTGATGTGCTGCGCTTTTAACACCGCGCTGGACAATGTTTTCACTGATAAAACGTCGTGTGGATAGGCTGGAATCAATTTGACATCCAGCCCACGCGTTAATAAACCTTATTCGCCGCGATAGACGCAGCCGGCTGTACAGGTCTCTTTCACCATCACGGCGCTCAGTAGCGGCACGACGGGCTTAACCTGATCCCAAATCCATTTTGCCAGCACTTCGCTGGTGGGATTGGACAGCCCTGGAATATCATTCAGATAGTAGTGATCAAGACGATCGTAAGTCGGTTTAAACGCCGCTTTGAGATCCGCGAAATCCATAATCCAACCGGTATGCGGATCGACTTCACCGGTAATTTCGAGACGCACCATAAACGAGTGTCCGTGCAGGCGGCCGCACTTATGCCCTTCAGGCACGTGAGGCAGGCGGTGAGCGGCTTCAAAGGTGAAATCTTTATACAACGTGGTGGACATGATGAACTCTCAGGCAATAAAAAAACCGCCGTAGGGTACCGGAAAGCGCATTTTTTATCATTAACTAAAACCATTCTCCGCCTTGTGACGGGCAATTAATTTAAGAATTTCCAGAAAATTTAATAATTATCAATCAATTATAAAATCGATTTTGGCGTTAATAACGATAACTAAAACAGGTTAGTTCATTTGGTTATTTGTTATTTCCAACCCTTCTTTAATTGTTATTCCTCTCACCGTTAACCTTATCCTCAGTTTGGGATTTATCGCTTATACATTTCATCTTTCAAGCCGCATCTGTGTTGACTGCGTTTACTCACCCCAGTCACGTATTTATGTACGCTCCTGGGGCGCGCTCAGCTTGCGGCGAACTTGAATGATTTTGTGTATAGATCCGCTTTGCTTACTGGAACATAACGACGCATGACGACACCGGCTCCACTGACTGGGTTGCTTCCGCTTAATCCGGAGCAACTGGCGCGCCTTCAGGCCGCGACAACCGACCTTACTCCCGAACAGCTTGCCTGGGTCTCCGGCTATTTTTGGGGCGTACTGAACCCGCGCTCAGGCGCTGTTGCCGTCACGCCTGTTCCTGAGCGGAAGATGCCGGGGGTTACGCTTATCTCCGCTTCGCAAACCGGCAATGCGCGTCGTGTGGCGGAAGCGCTGCGTGATGATCTGCTGGCGGCCAACCTTAATGTGACACTGGTGAACGCCGGCGACTACAAATTCAAACAGATTGCCAGTGAAAAACTGCTGGTGATAGTGACGTCCACCCAGGGAGAAGGCGAGCCGCCGGAAGAGGCCGTCGCGCTGCATAAGTTCCTGTTCTCGAAAAAAGCGCCGAAACTGGAAAACACCGCTTTTGCCGTGTTTAGCCTCGGCGACACCTCTTATGAATTTTTCTGCCAGTCCGGAAAAGATTTCGACAGCAAACTGGCCGAACTGGGCGGTGAACGTCTGCTCGACCGTGTCGATGCTGACGTTGAATATCAGGCAGCTGCCAGCGAATGGCGCGCCCGCGTGGTTGATGTTCTGAAGTCCCGCGCACCTGTCGCGGCACCTTCGCAATCCGTCGCTACTGGCTCGGTAAACGACATCCACACCAGCCCCTATACCAAAGACGCGCCGCTGGCCGCGACCCTCTCCGTGAATCAGAAAATCACCGGTCGCAACTCGGAAAAAGATGTGCGCCATATTGAGATTGATTTAGGCGACTCCGGTCTGCGTTACCAGCCGGGCGATGCGCTGGGCGTCTGGTATCAGAACGATCCGGCTCTGGTGAAGGAGCTGGTTGAGTTGCTGTGGCTGAAAGGCGATGAGCCGGTGACGGTTGATGGTAAAACCCTGCCGCTCGCCGAAGCGCTGGAGTGGCACTTCGAGCTGACGGTGAATACCGCCAACATTGTTGAGAACTACGCGACCCTGACGCGCAGTGAGTCGCTGTTGCCATTAGTGGGCGACAAAGCGCAGCTCCAGCACTACGCCGCGACCACGCCCATTGTTGATATGGTGCGTTTCTCTCCGGCGCAGCTCGACGCTGAAGCATTAATCGGCCTGCTGCGTCCGCTGACGCCGCGTCTGTACTCCATCGCCTCCGCGCAGGCGGAAGTTGAAAGCGAAGTGCACGTGACCGTCGGCGTCGTGCGCTACGACATCGAAGGCCGTGCCCGCACCGGTGGAGCCTCCAGCTTCCTTGCCGACCGCGTGGAAGAAGAGGGCGAAGTGCGCGTGTTCATTGAGCACAACGACAACTTCCGCCTGCCGGCGAACCCGCAGACCCCGGTCATTATGATTGGCCCAGGCACCGGTATCGCGCCGTTCCGCGCCTTTATGCAGCAGCGCGCCGCCGACGGTTCGGAAGGTAAGAACTGGCTGTTCTTCGGTAACCCGCACTTCACCGAAGATTTCCTCTATCAGGTTGAATGGCAGCGCTACGTGAAAGAAGGCGTGCTGAACCGGATCGATCTGGCCTGGTCCCGCGATCAAAAAGAAAAAATCTACGTACAAGACAAACTGCGCGAACAGGGCGCGGAGCTGTGGCGCTGGATTAATGACGGTGCCCACATTTATGTCTGCGGCGACGCCAATCGCAGGCGAAAGACGTTGAGCAGGCGTTGCTGGAAGTGATTGCTGAATTCGGTGCAATGGACATCGAAGCGGCGGATGAATTTTTAAGTGAGCTGCGCGTTGAGCGCCGTTATCAGCGAGATGTCTACTAATGAGCGAAAAACACCCAGGGCCTTTAGTGGTCGAAGGCAAACTGACTGACGCCGAGCGCATGAAGCGTGAAAGTAATTTCCTGCGCGGCACCATCGCGGAAGACCTTAACGACGGCCTGACCGGCGGCTTCCACGGCGATAACTTCCTGCTGATCCGTTTTCACGGCATGTACCAACAGGATGACCGCGACATCCGCGCCGAGCGCGCCGAGCAAAAGCTGGAGCCGCGTCACGCGATGCTGCTGCGCTGCCGTCTGCCGGGCGGGGTGATCACCACTACCCAGTGGAAGGCCATCGATAAATTCGCCGCTGACAACACGATTTACGGCAGCATTCGTCTGACCAACCGTCAGACCTTCCAGTTCCACGGCATTCTGAAGAAGAACGTCAAGCCGGTGCATCAGATGTTGCACTCCGTCGGGCTGGACGCGCTGGCGACCGCCAACGACATGAACCGTAACGTGCTGTGCACCTCCAACCCGTATGAGTCCGAGCTGCACGCCGAGGCCTACGAGTGGGCGAAAAAGATCTCTGAACATCTGCTGCCGCGTACCCGCGCCTATGCGGAGATCTGGCTCGATCAGGAGAAGGTCGCGACCACCGACGAAGAACCGATCCTCGGCGCAACCTATCTGCCGCGTAAATTCAAAACCACGGTGGTGATCCCGCCGCAGAATGATATCGATCTGCACGCCAACGACATGAACTTCGTGGCGATTGCTGAAAACGGCAAGCTGGTGGGCTTTAACCTGTTGGTCGGCGGCGGTCTGTCTATTGAGCACGGTAATAAGAAAACCTATGCGCGTACGGCAAGCGAGTTCGGCTTCCTGCCGCTGGAGCATACCCTGGCCGTGGCCGAAGCGGTGGTGACGACCCAGCGTGACTGGGGTAACCGTACCGACCGTAAAAACGCGAAAACCAAATATACGCTTGAGCGCGTCGGTGTCGACACGTTCAAAGAAGAAGTTGAGCGTCGCGCAGGGATCACATTTGAACCCATTCGTCCGTATGAATTTACCGGGCGTGGCGACAGGATTGGCTGGGTGAAAGGCATTGATGATAAATGGCACCTGACGCTGTTTATCGAAAATGGCCGTATTCTGGACTATCCGGGGCGTCCGCTGAAAACCGGCCTGCTGGAGATCGCGAAGATTCATCAGGGCGAGTTCCGTATTACCGCTAACCAGAACCTGATTATTGCCAGCGTGCCGGAAAGCCAAAAAGCGAAGATCGAGACGCTGGCGCGCGACCACGGGTTGATGAATGCCGTGAGCGCGCAGCGTGAAAACTCAATGGCCTGCGTGTCGTTCCCGACCTGCCCGCTGGCGATGGCGGAAGCCGAGCGTTTCCTGCCGTCGTTCACGGACAAAGTGGAAGCGATTCTGGAAAAACACGGTATCCCGGACGAGCATATTGTGATGCGCGTGACCGGCTGCCCGAACGGCTGTGGCCGCGCGATGCTGGCGGAAATTGGCTTAGTAGGGAAAGCGCCTGGTCGTTATAACCTGCATCTGGGCGGCAACCGCATGGGGACGCGTATTCCGCGTATGTATCGCGAAAATATTACGGAATCAGAAATTCTCGATTCTGTTGACGAACTGATTGGGCGCTGGGCGAAAGAGCGTGAAGCGGGTGAAGGCTTCGGCGACTTTACGGTGCGTGCGGGCATCATTCGCCCGGTGCTCGATCCCGCGCGTGATTTCTGGGAATAACCTGAATTGCCGGATGGCGTCTGTGTAGGCCTGATAAGCACAGCGCCATCAGGCAAGGCAAACAGTGAGGAACTCATGTCCCAACTCGATCTCAACGCATTGAATGAACTGCCAAAAGTTGATCGCGTAATGGCTCTGGCGGAAACCAACGCCCAACTGGAAAAACTGAGCGCCGAAGAACGCGTGGCCTGGGCGCTGGAAAATCTGCCCGGCGAATACGTGCTCTCCTCAAGCTTTGGCATCCAGGCGGCGGTGAGCCTGCACCTGGTGAACCAGATTCGCCCGGATATCCCGGTGATCCTCACCGATACCGGCTATTTGTTCCCGGAAACCTACCAGTTTATTGATGAGCTAACGGACAAACTCAAACTCAACCTGAAAGTTTACCGCGCGGGCGAAAGTCCGGCCTGGCAGGAAGCGCGCTACGGCAAGCTGTGGGAGCAGGGCGTTGAGGGCATTGAGAAATACAATGACATCAACAAAGTCGAGCCGATGAACCGGGCGCTAAAAGAGCTGAAAGCGCAGACGTGGTTTGCGGGTCTGCGTCGCGAGCAGTCCGGCAGCCGCGCGCATTTACCCGTTCTCGCTATCCAGCGCGGCGTGTTTAAAGTGCTACCGATTATCGACTGGGATAACCGCACGGTTTACCAGTATCTGCAAAAGCACGGTCTGAAATACCATCCGCTGTGGGATCAGGGCTATCTGTCGGTGGGCGATACGCACACCACCCGCAAATGGGAGCCGGGTATGGCGGAAGAAGAGACACGCTTCTTCGGGCTGAAGCGCGAGTGCGGGCTGCATGAAGGGTGATTGTCCTTACGCGGTATGATTATACTTGCTGTTATGAAAAATCCGGCAGGCAGCCGGATTTTAAATTGGTTATATTACTGACTATCTTTATACCAGTAATATATTACGACTGCACCCATCTTTACCAATGTGCAAAGAACGTTCATGGGTTAGATATAGCTTTTCAAGAATTACATCAATAAACATTTTTTTTGCATGATAGTCGTTATAATCCTGATTAAGTTTTTTTAAAAAACCGGAATTTGTTGGTTTAAACTCTGCAAACGGTGAATAGCTATGTAGTAAATAGGAGATGCACGGATGCATCATGCTAAAAGCGACTTCACCTTGTACCTCCTGATAACCTATTTTGCAAAACTGAGTTGTAGGCTCAAAGTTACCGGCATTAATACAGGCCAGCATCGATTTTTCATCTGCAGTAAGTGAGTCCTGCCATTCGACAAGCGGGTGGTCTGGAGCCTCTGCGGGACGCATCATCTCATAAACCGCCGCTTTGATTTGTGCATTGCCCGTCACTTCTTTTCGTAGAGTAGAAATCGACTCCTGAAGTAATTCCGGGTGCCAGGTCATCTTCGCACCAATCACCTCGCATATTTGTAAAAATAACTGTCTCTCCTCTCTACTCATAGATTCTATCACTGCATCATCTGATATATTGAGGATGTCCTTAATATTGCTTTGGCTAATCACCGTGTCGCCGACCATAAGTAAAAATTGTGTCTGAGAAGCGTCCATCTTGATAGTAAACAGATCCTGATGAGCCGGGCAGGCCAGATGTTGTAGCCGTTTAAAGGCGTAAATTTTATTTATATCCTCTACGTTAACTTCCATCTCTCCAGGTTCACCACGGCCCTGCCCGTGAATGATGGAGTGTAATACTTCCAGCGCATGGTCCTTTTTTTCCGCTCTAAAATGATCCTGGACTTTATCCCAGCCCCCCATATGGATTGCTTTTTCTTTATCTGCGCTTAACAGATGAGCAAGCCGACTTTCATTAAGCGTATAATTTTGATGATTACCGAAGCTTAAAGTGACTGGCATAATATTTTCCTTCAAATTTATATTATTCAATATCCGGAGTAAAATATATCGTTCAATTCGCTCTTTTTTATTAAACAGATAAAGTTTACTACAGGAGAGAATTTGAACGACATTATTAATACAGCACATTTATGGTTGGTAATCCTTTGTGGTGACGATAATTCAGACAAAAGGTAAATGATTCGCCGCAAATGGTCGTTTTTTTTAAATTTTGGTTTGTCATGGATGGTGTTGATGCTGAGAGATAAAGTATGATGAAATGAAGTAGTTAAATTTAATTAAGGGTATTCATGGAAATGGATGTAGATAGAGAAGCTGCAAAGATTTTAGTGAATCTAATGTACTAACTTCTCTATACAACGGAGTTAGAATAATACCCGTTATCCAACCAATCCAAAATGTTTACTGTAATAGCTAGCTTCTCCGGCATCAGATACCAGCACAACCTGTCCGGAAGGGCGATGGTGGCGCTTTCTGAAACAGGCTAATGTTTCCTCATCTGGACATTGGAATGTACCAGAATTTTTTTGCCACCATGATTTTCGGACGGATAAGCGACTTTTTTCCCAGCAGAAATCTATTTCATCAACTAAAGGGCGTAGCTGTCCATCAATGTCTTTTCTGGCGAGATAAACATCAACACTCTCTTCACCCAGACGGGTAGAAAATTCTCTATCTTTATCCCATAAAAAGTCGCTGGCTTCCCGATCGTAACCGAGATCGTAACGTAATAAATTTTGCGCAGCCACTGAACGTTGGCTAAGGACTTTGCCAAAGGCAACGTCAGAGATCGTCTGCAAGCCTGCTGGCGCAGCAATTTTCTGCTCGTATACGCCGTCAACGAGTGCTCTGGCATTATCCGGCATACGGATCTCACCATGTTGACGCAGCAGCGCCTGTGTACGCCACAGGCAGGCATGATCGGCGTAAACAAAGCCGGTACCTTTTAGCTCTTGCCCCAACCAGCCCTCTTCTGCCTGCTCCTGCCAGTGAGGGGCCAGAATATGCAATACTGGTGGCTGGCGTTCATCCGGAAGCGTAGATTTTCGTTGCCCATGGGCATCGCGGATATGGCGTTGCAGGCGACCGGCGCGCTGGATCAATAAATCAATCGGCGCCAGATCGGTGATCATCCAGTCAAAGTCCAGATCGAGACTTTGTTCAACGACTTGTGTGGCGATTAATACCTTACCACGTCGTTCAGAAACGGGGGCATTGTTACCAAACCAGTTTAACGTTTTATTTTCAATAGCAATACGATCGATAAAAGCAAAACGGCTGTGGAAAAGCAAAAGATCCTGCTGTGGAACGATTCCCTCGTGTAGCAACTGCTGGTAAGTATCCAGCGCATCATCAACCGTGTTGCGGATCCAACAAATGCACTGTCCGGTTGCCACAACGCGATAAATAATGTCCAGTGCTTCCTGGCGCTGCTGTATCCAATTAACGGCTACAGTCCTTTGGACTTCGGGACGTGTGGCCAGTGGTTGCTCTAACAGACCGGAGGAAGTGAGGTGGCTTAACCATGGATAACCCGCGTTATCGCTACCACCAGCGCTCATAAATCCCGCGCCATCGCTAAACGCATTAAGTAATTTTTCCCGTAAAGCGGCGGGAAGAGTAGCGCTCAGAATAATAGCGCTACCGCCCTGGGCGGCATGGAAGCGCAATAAACCTTCCAGCAATTTAACCATATAACCATCATAGGCGTGCACTTCATCCAGCAGCAGGACTTTGTCGCGCATCCCTAGCAATCGGAGCGATTGATGGCGAAAAGGCATCACCGCCATTAAGAGTTGATCCAGCGTACCTACGCCGACTTCCGCCAGCAGCGCTTTTTTGCGTGAATCTGCAAACCAGGTATGGCACTCAGTAGTCGCGTTGCCATCATCACGGGCATAATCTTCAGCTATATTTTCTGTTGGCTGCCAGATGGATTGTCGGAAAGAGTCCGACATTTCTCGCCCACCGTGTGCCAGGATGAGCGATGGCCTGGACTCATCGGTAAATAGCGCATGATAAGCCGATGCCAGGCGCTGATACATGGCGTTTGCGGTGGCCATTGTCGGCAACCCAACGTAGAGACCGTGGCCTTTATTGGCTGACATTAAACGGTGAGTCAGAATCAGCGCGGCCTCTGTTTTGCCCGCTCCGGTAACGTCTTCCAGGACAATCAGCTGTGCACCGGGTGCTGAAATATCGAGTTCGCTTGCCCGTTGCTGAAGAGGGGTGAGCGTCTGAATGAACGGAAATAATGCCCGGTGATCTTGATAATGGCTGTGCTGAGATAACGGCGGCATTCGGAGGATGGCCTGTTGGGCTTTTTCACAAGCGAGAGGCCAATAATCTTTCAATGGCATGGCGCTGCTGAGCAGTGGAAACTGGCTTTCATCCGAGCCCATCCAGTCGGCAAGGGTGACAAGCCCAGCGAAAAACCAACTGTGCTGTTTTAAACATTTTCTCCCTGCTTTGGTTTTCCACTCCTGAGGTAGAGTGAAAGGAAATAATTCACTTAATGCTTCCAGATAATGCGTTGCTGCGACAATGTCTTCATCGGTGAATGCCAGCGAGCTTCTGTTTTTCATGGTGTCCGGCGGGATGCCATGGTGCCCGGTGCTAATAAGCATCCAGCTATTTAAAGCGCTTTCAAACCTGGCGCGATTTTCTGGTTCAATGCCTGCGATAATTTCATTACTGCCTGAACTCCACGCTTCAAATAATTTACCCCATAAATAGAAGCCTAAGGAATCATGTCTCTCAAACGCGGAAACACCGCTAACGGGAGAGACTAAGGGAGAGTCTGGGAATTCGGCGTATTTTTGAAATCCTCTGGCGAATTTTCCGATATCGTGGCTGGCAAGAAACCAGACTATCCAGTTTTCTGCATTTGTACCTGAGATATTACATTCCTTTAATATATTACATGAATTGAATATATTGTTTTTTATTATGTATTTCCCGCATGCAGCAACGTCCAGGCAATGGTATGCCAGTAAATGATAATTACAGATTATGTTTTTTGTTGATTTATCAGTTTTCCCCCAATAGCAGAGGTAGTCCAGATATTCTATCTGTGTCATCTTTTTCCTGTAGGAGGGGGATTACAATGAAATCGATAATAAATTGGGATACGGGTAATTGGCCAGTTTTTTTGTCTGGATTAGGTTATCCCCGCTGGCGCGGGGAACGCTGCGCTATTAAGACTGCATCTACGGTTTATCCCATAATTTTAGGGAACGTATTAAAGATAACAGATAACTATAAAAAATACATAGTCTGATTCAAGACTGTATCTACTTTTTATTTATATTTTCGTCTTCGAGAAAATGTAGTATAACTCCGATGACAGTATTTAAGAGATACCTCAAGACGGAACCTACCTATAGGTAGGTAATATTCCAAATTGGCTTAATAAATAGCCCTGCAGGAGTAAAGGTATGGATTTAACCAAAGAGAAATGGCTTCCCGTCATATTCTCAAACGGCGATAAAAAGAAAATATCATTACGCGATCTTCTGGATAACCGCATTCAGGATCTTGCCTATCCTCGGGCTGACTTTCAGGGGGCGGCATGGCAAATGCTGATTGGTATTTTACAATGTACCGTCGCGCCGGAAGATAAAGAAGAATGGGCAGATATCTGGCATGAAAGTATCGAATTCGAACAATGGGAGAAGGCGTTAAATACGATTTCTCTGGCTCTACAGTTCGGCGAGCAAAAACCTTCCTTCCTGCAAAGTTTTGATCCTCTCGATAGTGAATATGGTTCTATTGCCGGGCTGCTGGTGGATGCGCCGGGCGGGAATGCGCTCAAGCTCAATAAAGATCATTTTGTAAAACGTGGCAACGTAGAACAAATATGTCCTCACTGCGCGGCGATAGCGCTATTTGCGATTCAAACCAATTCACCTGCCGGCGGGGCGGGTTACCGGGTAGGGATGCGCGGCGGTGGTCCGCTGACTACGCTGGTGGTACCGCAGGAAGAAGATAAATATCCACTATGGAAAAAACTTTGGCTTAACGTTTTGCCGCAGGAAGAGCCGCCGAATGTTACACAGCATCCACTCATTTTTCCCTGGCTTGCGCCGACGAAAACCAGCGAAAAAGCGGGGAATGTGGTCACACCGGATAATGCGCACCCCTTGCAAGCCTACTGGGGGATGCCGCGGCGCATAGAACTGGATTTCACCCACACTGTGGCAGGTATCTGCGATTTGTGCGGGGAGCATCACGAATCACTGCTACTGCAAATGCGTAGTAAAAATTATGGCGTTCAGTACGACAGTTGGCTACATCCCTTCTCCCCATATCGGCAGGCATTGAAAGATCCATCCGCACCCTGGCTGGCGTTTAAAGGGCAGCCGGGCGGGTTAAGTTATAAAGACTGGTTGGGGCTGATGCTCAATCGTGAGGATAAGTTCAACAAAATGCAGCCTGCAAAGGTCGTTCGTGCCGCTGGTCAGCGGAACAAAATGAGCCTGTGGTGCTTTGCCTGGGATATGGATAAGGCCAAGGTCCGCTGCTGGTATCAGCACCGAATTCCGCTCATTAGCGTTTCCCATGAAGAGCAATTTCTCGCTGCGCTTAACATTGTGCTGGTGCTGGCTAGTGAGTCGCTGTCGCTGTTACGGAACGCGTTAAAGAGCGCCAAATTCGATTGTCCGAAAGAAGCCAAAATGGATTTTAGTATGGTGGATATCGCCTTCTGGCAGGAAACCGAACCCGCTTTTCGGACGTTGCAAGAGGCGCTGGCTGTCGATCCGCTTCGGCAGGATACACAGACTCGTCACGCAGTAAGTCAGTGGGAGGCGGAATTAGCACACTATCTATTTCACGTTTTTGACCGTGATGCCCTGACCAACCCCGACTGCCCGGACGATATCCTGCAGCGCCAGCTGACGGCCCGACAGGATTTAGCCAGCAGCTATCGTAAACATAAAGCGCGCAAGGATGTGTTGGCGCTGGTCGAATAACAGAAGGAAGCCAAATATGCTGAATAGCAATACAGCAGTGTTATGCAGAATTCTCCACCCCGATGCGCAGAAGGCACTACTTGACTGGTTTGCTACGCTGTCTGAGCGTTATGAGCGCAAGGATGGTAAACGAGTCAACGGTCGCGCCTGGCGGGCTGAGTTGAAAAGAATGGCGCCGCCATATGGCGTAATGATATGTGAAGGGCATGACGCTCTCCGCCAGGCTCTGCTTAAACATATGCGACTGCAACCTCTTGATGAGATGGCTCTGGCTCTGTTTGTCAGCGTCGCTGTGCATATTAAGAGTCATAAGGCGAATATTAGTTTCGCTGCGCAGTTAGGGGAAAAGCTTAAAGGTTCCACGTCGTGCGTTTCTGGTCTGCGTTTTGAACGTTTGCAAAAAGCGTCCGACCCGGAAACATTTTGCCAGTTGTTGATTCAGGCAGTGAAGATTCGCGGTACGGAGGGGGTGAATGTTCTTTCACTTGCCGATGGCATTTTCCTGTGGATGGAAGAGTGGCAACGACGCGAAAACCATCAGCCGGAATTCCGTAACCCCTTTGAACGAAATCGCATCCGTTGGGCGAACGAATATCTTTCCACGTCGCGTGGCAAATAATCATTTTTAGAAGGATTTGATAATGACAACTTTTATTCAACTGCATTTATTGACTGCTTATGCGCCCGCTAACCTGAACCGTGATGAGTCTGGCAGACCGAAGACCGCGTTTATGGGAGGAGTTGAGCGTTTACGCGTATCGTCGCAAAGTCTGAAGCGTGCCTGGCGGGTGTCGGAAACTTTTGAAGCGGCACTGGATGGCTTTATGGGTAAGCGTACTCGTCGAATTGGCGTGGATTATGTTTATCGTCCGATGAAAGATGCCGGAATTGAAGAAAAAATTGCTAAGAGTTCGTCTGAGTTAATCGCTAAGCAATTTGGCAAGCTTAAAAGTGATAAAGATGCGAAACCGGAAAAAAATCTCGAAATTGAGCAGATCGTTCACGTCAGTAACCATGAAATTAGTTTGATTAAACAACTGGTTGATACGCTAATTGCCGACAAACGCGAACCTAACGATGAAGAAGTGAAGCTTCTGCGCAAAGAGCAGCGTAGCGTAGATATGGCGCTGTTTGGCCGTATGCTGGCGTCATCGCCTGAGTTCAACGTCGAGGCTGCTTGTCAGGTATCCCATGCGTTGGGCGTAAGTGCCGTGACCGTTGAGTCTGATTTTTTCACCGCCGTTGACGATCTGAATAATAAAGAGGAAGACGCAGGTTCCGGGCATATGGGCGAGCAGGGTTTTGCCTCGGCGCTTTTCTACACCTATGTCTGTATCAGCCGCGATCTGCTGGTGGAAAACCTGGGTGGTAACGAAGAACTGGCGAAGCGTACTATCGCGGCACTCACTGAAACAGCGTTAACCGTCTCGCCAACCGGTAAACAAAACAGCTTCGCTTCTCGTGCCTATGCCACCTATGCGTTGGCCGAAGTCGGGCAAAAACAACCGCGTTCTCTGGCGGCGGCATTTTTCCAGCCGGTACGCGATACCGATCAAATTCCTGCGGCAATAACCCGTTTAAAACAGCAGCGCGCCAGCTTCGATAGCGTATACGGAAACTGTGCAGACGATTATCGCGAGTTGAACGTTCAGGAAGGTACGGGATCTCTGGCGGAATTACTGGCCTTTGTTAGCCAGTAAGGATGAATAATGAAGGAATATCTGGTTTTTCAGCTCTATGCGCCGCTGGCGTCGTGGGGGGAAGAAGCGTCTGGCGAGATTCGCCACTCAGCTACGGTTCCCACGCGCTCTGCGCTATTGGGTCTGCTTGCCGCAGCGTTAGGAATTCGTCGCGACGAAGAAGCGCGGCTGAATAACTTTAACCGGCACTATCATCTGGCGGTGCACGCGTTGGCTTCACAAGATCGCTGGTTGCGAGATTATCACACCGTTGGCGCGCCGCGAGAAAACAAAAAGTATCGTTATTACACGCGCCGGGATGAACTGACTCTTGCGCCGGATGAAGTGGGGACGCTTATCTCGCAGCGAGAATATCGCTGCGACGGCTACTGGCATGTGGCAATAAGCGCCACGCCTGATGCACCACATTCGCTTAGCGAATTGCGAGAGGCGCTGCTGACACCGCATTTTCCGCTCTATCTGGGGAGAAAATCCTGCCCGCTGGCGTTACCGTTAGCGGCGCGTTTAATGACCGGCACCTTAAAAGAGGTATTCACCCATGCTGTGGAGGAGATTTCCGCAGCGGAATTAAGTGGATTTACCCTGCGTGAGGGTATTTGTTATTGGGATGATCCTGATGAGGAGAGTCTGGTCTGGCAACAAAAGCAGCATAGCAATAACCAGCCAGTTAGCCGCCAACGCTGGCAGTTTGGCGGCTACACCCGCTTCAATGGGCCGTTGCAGGAGAGAACATAATGTATCTTTCTCGTATTCAACTCCGGTTTAATAATTTGCGACCGGAGATGTTGGCAAAGTGGAATTCAGCCAGGCCTTATGCCAGCCACCAGTGGTTATGGCAGCTCTTTCCGGAACAGGAATTGCGTCAGTTTCTGTTTCGCGAAGAGGCGCATGGCGGCTTTTTTATGCTCTCGGCAATACCGCCGTTATTGCAGCACTCCCTGTTTCTTATTGAAACCAAACCATTTAATCCGCAACTGACAAATGGTCTTGAGCTTGATTTTCAACTACGAGCTAACCCGGTGATAACCCGTAACGGTAAGCGCAGTGACGTGATGATGAACGCGAAACATCAGGCGAAGGCGAATGGTGTGGAGAAAGAGCGGTGGTGGGAGCTTCAACAGCAGGCCGCGCAGGCGTGGCTGGAACAACAAGGGCAGCAGCATGGTTTCCGGTTGATTGCACCGGAACCTGATGATTTCGCTATGTGGGCTGGTGACGAGTACAGTGAATTGCAGGCGCATTGTGGATGCGTGCAAGCGTATCAGCAGCATCGTTTTGTCCGTAAAGACCAGCAAAAACCGATCACTTTCAGTAGCGTTGATTTTAACGGTGCGCTCTGTATCACCGATGCAGCACTGTTTAAACAGGCTTTATTTTCCGGATTAGGTAAAAGTAAAGCGCTGGGCTGCGGAATGCTGATGGTAAAAAGGAAACGCTGATGAGCTGGCTGCCGCTGAATCCCATCCCGTTGAAAGACCGTGTTTCGATGATATTTCTCCAGTACGGACAAATAGATGTGATCGACGGTGCGTTTGTGCTTATCGATAAAACGGGTGTACGTACCCATATTCCTGTTGGATCGGTGGCCTGCATCATGCTGGAACCGGGGACGCGGGTTTCCCATGCCGCCGTGCGACTTGCGGCAACGGTGGGTACGTTACTGGTGTGGGTGGGGGAAGCGGGCGTACGCGTTTACGCTTCGGGGCAGCCTGGTGGTGCCCGTTCCGACAAATTGCTTTATCAGGCGAAACTTGCACTGGATGAAGATTTGCGGCTGAAGGTCGTGCGTAAAATGTTTGAATTACGTTTTGGCGAACCCGCGCCGAGCCGTCGTTCTGTAGATCAATTGCGTGGTATTGAGGGGAGCCGTGTGCGGGCAACCTATGCACTACTTGCTAAGCAGTATGGCGTGAAATGGCAGGGACGTCGCTACGATCCGAAAGACTGGGAGAAAGGCGATGTCATTAATCAGTGTATCAGCTCGGCAACCTCCTGCCTCTATGGCGTAACGGAGGCGGCAATACTGGCTGCCGGATATGCGCCCGCGATTGGATTTGTGCACACCGGCAAGCCGCTTTCTTTTGTCTATGATATTGCCGATATCATTAAATTTGAGACCGTTGTACCGAAAGCATTTGAAATTGCGCGACGTAATCCTGCCGAGCCTGATCGTGATGTCCGTATTGCCTGCCGGGATATCTTCCGCAGTGGAAAAACATTGGCGAAATTGATTCCTCTTATTGAAGATGTTCTCGCGGCAGGGGAAATTCAACCGCCGTTACCTCCTGAAGATTCACAACCCATAGCGATCCCTCTTCCTGTTGCGTTGGGAGATTCCGGTCATCGGAGTACCTAACGATGAGTATGCTGGTTGTCGTTACCGAAAATGTTCCTCCTCGTCTGCGGGGGAGGCTGGCCGTCTGGTTACTGGAAATTCGAGCTGGTGTGTATGTTGGTGATGTTTCCACAAAGATCCGCGAGATGATATGGCAACAGGTTTCCGTTCTGGCAGATGAGGGAAATGTTGTTATGGCGTGGGCGACAAATACAGAATCAAGTTTTGAGTTTCAGACTTTTGGTGTAAATCGACGTATTCCGGTAGATCTTGATGGACTGCGATTGGTGTCGTTTCTACCTGTTGAAAATCAATAAGTTATAGATCTTTAAAAATTAGGAAAAGTTGGTGGGTTTTTTGTGCGCTAAAAAAGTATTTAAATTCAATTGGGTAGATTTAGAGTGTTCCCCGCGCCAGCGGGGATAAACCGAGCACACATTGTGTGACGGTCGCCGTCTGGTTGTGTTCCCCGCGCCAGCGGGGATAAACCGCCGGTTGTCCTTGTAATGGGGGGGGGCATTTGGTGTTCCCCGCGCCAGCGGGGATAAACCGGGCGACGGGTTCGTCCGACCGCATCCGGGCCAGTGTTCCCCGCGCCAGCGGGGATAAACCGCTTGGAACCATAAAAGATGGGCAAATAGTGCAGTGTTCCCCGCGCCAGCGGGGATAAACCGATTTTATTAGCGACTATCCAGGAATAAATTACGTGTTCCCCGCGCCAGCGGGGATAAACCGGGTGTTACTGATGGTGGGGCGCTGGATGAGGCGTGTTCCCCGCGCCAGCGGGGATAAACCGAGCGCGTCAGGAACGTTTCTGGGGTGGCCTGAGTGTTCCCCGCGCCAGCGGGGATAAACCGAGTGTCCACACTGCGGCGCTGAAAAATGCAACGTGTTCCCCGCGCCAGCGGGGATAAACCGTTCGTTTGATCTCCACTCACAACGGTATTGAAGTGTTCCCCGCGCCAGCGGGGATAAACCGTTCGGAGTCCGGATCATCATTCAGGATAACGAGTGTTCCCCGCGCCAGCGGGGATAAACCGAAATCGCGCGGCGATCGACTCAAGGCGGCGACGTGTTCCCCGCGCCAGCGGGGATAAACCGAAAATCGTGAGTGACTATCGTTCTGTTATTGCGTGTTCCCCGCGCCAGCGGGGATAAACCGTCTCTGTGATTACCCCGGAGCATGGCGGTGCGGTGTTCCCCGCGCCAGCGGGGATAAACCGTGGCCGGGGAAACAAGGAAAGTCCTGGTTTTTGTGTTCCCCGCGCCAGCGGGGATAAACCGTTTGAAATCGCTATTCTTATTGCTGTAGCAGTGTGTTCCCCGCGCCAGCGGGGATAAACCGCGTTAACTAAAACGAACAAAACAGGGAAATCAGTGTTCCCCGCGCCAGCGGGGATAAACCGAAGACAACTCCTGTCTTTCCATCACTCGAAGCGTGTTCCCCGCGCCAGCGGGGATAAACACGTTTCAACAGCATATCAGGACGTTTTTTCCGCCTTCGCCAGCTCTTTTACCAACGGCAGCATTATCCGCACTACATCGCGGCTACGGCGCTCAATCCGCCCTGGCAGCGCCTTGTCAATATGCTGTTGATTATCAAGCCGTACGTCGTGCCAGCTATTGCCGTTCGGGAAGGATGCATTTTTCACGCGTTGCTGGTATCCGTCTTTTTTACCCAGATTCCAGTTCGTCGCCTCAACAGAAAGCACCGATATTCCTGCTTTATCGAAAACCTCCGCATCATTACAGCAACCCGTTCCTTTGGGGTAGGATGGATTGCGTCCCGGATTGGTGTTGGCGGCGATACCATAACGGCGCGCAATCGCTAATGCCCGATCGCGGGTCAGTGTACGCACCGCTTCCGGCGTATTTTTCCCGCTATTAAAATAGAGCTTGTCGCCAACAATCAGGTTATCGAGATTAATCACCAGCAGCGTATTTTTCTTCTCAGCGTCACTCATTCGTTTGAGTAAATTTTCCGCGCCTAGCTTTCCCTCTTCTTCCCCGCTGGTGGCGATAAAACGAATCCCGTAATGGGTCGGTATATCTTTCAGACGCGCCGCCAGTTCCAGCATAACGCCTAATCCCGCGGCATTATCATCCATTCCCTGTAACGTTAAACCGCCCAGATTGGCATCGACATCAGCGTCGCTCTGCGGAGCGTACGTATCCAGATGCGCCATAATGATGATCTGTTGCGGCACGCGCCCTTCATGGGCGGCGATGACCGTACTGCCCGTCACGTTATGCCAGTTTTTGCGATTATCCTTCGTGGTATAAATAAATCGGCTATTAAACGTTCGAATATCGCTTTGGTATCCCATCTGGGTAAATTGTTGGCGTAAATAATCGGCAGACAACATCTCGGCGGGGGAGCCCGTCATTCTCCCGGGAAAAAAGGTGGCGATATGTCGTGCCTGAGTATTCGCTATTTCACCAGGCCCTGGTGATGCTGCTTGTGCAGGAAGGATAAAGCCTACGCCGAGCGCCAGAATGATGGCAAAGCGGCGCGTTGCGGAAAACATAATGAGTCCTTAAATACAGAACAAAATTTTACGTGGCTAGTATGAAACCGCGATCGTGTTAATACAATTTCATTTGCTCCTAAATGCTGGCAAGCCGGTACGTTAAGCATTTTTTGATATTGGTTTTTGGGCCGCGTTATTCCTTTGAGGAACTACTCATTCCAATTCGTCATTTCATTCACTCTCCTGCGCTCCCTATAGTCGTGTAATCGAAATGTTTAGCAAAAAACGGTATTGCAAAGGAACGGTTATGGATCAAAAACGACTCACCCACCTGCGGCAACTGGAGGCGGAAAGTATCCACATTATCCGTGAAGTGGCAGCGGAATTCGCTAATCCGGTCATGCTGTACTCCATTGGTAAAGACTCCAGCGTCATGCTGCATCTGGCGCGTAAGGCGTTTTATCCGGGTACGTTACCGTTCCCGCTATTGCACGTTGATACCGGTTGGAAATTCCGTGAGATGTACGCCTTTCGCGATCGTACCGCCAACGCATATGGCTGCGAGTTGCTGGTACATAAAAATCCGGAAGGCGTGGCGATGGGCATCAATCCGTTCGTTCACGGTAGCGCTAAACACACCGACATTATGAAAACCGAAGGGTTAAAGCAGGCGCTGAATAAGTACGGTTTTGATGCCGCGTTCGGCGGCGCACGGCGCGATGAGGAAAAATCCCGTGCGAAAGAACGTATTTACTCCTTTCGTGACCGTTTCCATCGCTGGGACCCGAAAAATCAGCGTCCAGAGTTGTGGCGTAACTATAACGGTCAGATTAATAAAGGCGAAAGTATACGCGTCTTCCCGCTCTCCAACTGGACAGAGCAGGATATCTGGCAATACATCTGGCTGGAAAACATCGACATCGTGCCGCTGTATTTGGCTGCTGAACGCCCGGTTCTGGAACGTGATGGCATGTTGATGATGGTGGATGACGATCGTATCGACCTCCAACCTGGCGAAGTCATCAAAAAAAGGATGGTGCGCTTCCGTACACTTGGCTGTTGGCCGCTCACCGGGGCGGTGGAATCCCACGCGCAAACGCTGCCGGAAATTATCGAAGAGATGCTGGTTTCTACCACCAGCGAGCGCCAGGGGAGGATGATTGACCGCGATCAGGCGGGGTCGATGGAGCTTAAAAAACGTCAGGGGTATTTCTAAGGAGCCGCCATGAACACCATACTTGCACAACAAATCGCCAGTGAAGGCGGCGTCGAAGCCTGGATGATTGCCCAACAACACAAAAGCCTGCTGCGTTTTTTAACCTGTGGCAGCGTTGATGACGGTAAAAGTACGCTGATAGGTCGTTTGCTGCACGATACCCTGCAAATTTATGAAGATCAGCTCTCTTCTCTGCATAATGACAGTAAACGTCATGGCACGCAGGGAGAAAAACTCGATCTGGCGCTGCTGGTAGATGGGCTGCAGGCCGAGCGTGAG
Source organism: Salmonella sp. SJTUF14076 (assembly GCF_015534835.1). NCBI lineage: Bacteria > Pseudomonadati > Pseudomonadota > Gammaproteobacteria > Enterobacterales > Enterobacteriaceae > Salmonella > Salmonella sp. SJTUF14076. The sequence goes on from NZ_CP064674.1 coordinate 1,008,270, forward strand.
CAGGGCATTACTATTGACGTCGCGTACCGCTATTTCTCCACGGAAAAACGAAAATTTATTATCGCCGACACGCCGGGCCATGAACAATATACCCGTAATATGGCGACCGGAGCGTCCACCTGCGATCTGGCGATCCTACTGATCGACGCGCGTAAAGGCGTGCTGGATCAGACGCGTCGCCATAGCTTTATCTCCACTCTGTTGGGGATCAAACACCTGGTGGTGGCAATCAACAAAATGGATCTCGTTGACTACCGCGAAGAGACCTTCGCCCGTATTCGTGAAGATTACCTGACCTTTGCTGAGCAGTTGCCGGGCGATCTGGATATTCGCTTTGTCCCGCTTTCGGCGCTGGAAGGGGATAATGTCGCCGCGCAGAGCGCGAATATGCGCTGGTACAGCGGCCCGACGCTGCTGGAAGTCCTGGAAACGGTAGACATACAGCGTGCGGTAGACCGTCAGCCGATGCGCTTTCCGGTACAATACGTCAATCGCCCGAACCTTGATTTTCGGGGGTATGCCGGCACTCTGGCGTCTGGTAGCGTCAAAGTCGGAGAGCGCATTAAAGTGCTGCCGTCTGGCGTGGAATCCAGCGTGGCGCGTATCGTCACTTTTGATGGCGACAAAGAAGAAGCCTGTGCGGGCGAAGCCATTACCCTGGTACTCAACGACGACATTGATATTAGCCGCGGCGATCTGCTGCTGGCGGCAAACGAGACGCTGGCACCTGCGCGGCACGCTGCGATCGATGTGGTATGGATGGCGGAACAGCCGCTGGCGCCGGGCCAAAGCTACGATGTTAAACTTGCGGGTAAGAAAACCCGCGCGCGTATCGAGGCTATTCGCTATCAGATTGATATCAACAATCTGACCCAACGAGACGTCGAGAGCCTGCCGTTAAACGGTATTGGTCTGGTAGAGATGACATTCGATGAGCCGCTCGCGCTGGATATTTATCAGCAAAATCCGGTGACGGGCGGACTGATTTTTATCGACCGGCTTTCTAACGTTACCGTGGGCGCTGGCATGGTGCGGGAACTGGACGAACGCGGAGCGACGCCGCCCGTGGAATACAGTGCGTTTGAGCTGGAGCTGAATGCGCTGGTACGCCGTCATTTTCCGCACTGGGACGCCCGCGATTTGCTGGGAGATAAACATGGCGCTGCATGATGAGAACGTGGTCTGGCACTCTCATCCCGTTACTGTCGCCGCCCGTGAACAGCTCCACGGCCACCGTGGCGTGGTGCTGTGGTTTACCGGACTCTCCGGTTCGGGAAAATCAACGGTGGCCGGCGCGCTGGAAGAGGCGTTACATCATCGTGGCGTCAGTACCTACCTGTTGGATGGCGATAATGTGCGCCACGGTTTGTGCCGTGATTTAGGCTTTAGCGATGCCGATCGCCAGGAAAATATCCGGCGGGTAGGCGAAGTGGCCAGTCTGATGGCGGACGCCGGCCTGATTGTTTTGACGGCATTTATTTCTCCGCACCGCGCCGAGCGGCAACTGGTAAAAGAGCGCGTCGGCCACGATCGTTTTATCGAGATTTATGTCAATACGCCGCTGGCTATCTGTGAACAGCGCGATCCTAAAGGGTTGTATAAAAAAGCGCGCGCGGGTGAGTTGCGTAACTTTACCGGTATCGACGCCATTTACGAAGCGCCTGACTCGCCCCAGGTTCATCTTAATGGTGAACAATTAGTAACAAATTTGGTTTCCCAATTATTAGACCTGCTGAGACGGCGCGATATTATCAGATCCTGAGACACCACCGGGCTTGTATGCCCGGTATGGTCAAGGTTACAGGATTTAATATGCGTAATAGCCATAACATTACTTTCACAAGGTCAGACGCCTTCATGGTCGACGATGACGCCACCAGTGCATTTCCGGGGGCGGTGGTCGGCTTTGTGTCATGGCTGCTGGCGTTGGGGATCCCTTTTCTGCTTTATGGCCCTAACACGCTGTTTTTTTTCCTCTATACCTGGCCCTTTTTCCTCGCGTTAATGCCGGTATCGGTGATTATCGGCATTGCGTTGCATCTGCTGGTAAAGGGCAAAATACTTTTTAGCATTATGTTTACTCTACTGGCGGTAGGCGCGCTGTTCGGCGCGTTATTTATATGGCTATTAGGGTAGATGGGTTATCACTGCGCCTCCGGTCATAATTCAAACCGTAACCAACAATGAGATTATGTTCTCCTTACTCGGGTATACGTAACATCCGGCAAATGTGGTACATTTGCCGGCGTTGTCGCGGCAATCCCGTCCTGAATGTGGAGTCACAGAGGACGTTATGGGATGATGATGCCGTTTTTCAGGGGGCAGGATGGGTAAACTAACGCTGCTGTTGCTGGCTTTACTGGTCTGGCTACAGTACTCGCTGTGGTTCGGTAAGAACGGCATACATGACTATAGCCGCGTCAACGATGATGTGGTCGCGCAGCAGGCGACAAACGCCAAACTTAAAGCGCGTAACGATCAGCTTTTTGCCGAAATTGACGATCTCAATGGCGGCCAGGAAGCGATAGAGGAGCGCGCGCGCAACGAACTTAGCATGACCAAACCGGGCGAAACCTTCTATCGTCTGGTGCCTGACGCCTCAAAACGCGCGGCAACGGCGGGGCAAACTCATCGATAAACCATCCAGGGATTTAACATGGCAGCCACTTTATTGGACGTTTGCGCCGTGGTGCCGGCGGCCGGATTTGGCCGCCGAATGCAAACAGAATGTCCTAAGCAGTATCTCTCAATCGGTAATAAAACCATTCTGGAGCACTCAGTTCATGCGCTGCTGGCGCATCCTCGGGTGACACGCGTTGTTATTGCTATCAGCCCTGGCGATCATCGCTTTGCCCAACTTCCGCTGGCGAATCATCCGCAAATCACCGTTGTGGATGGCGGCAACGAACGCGCTGATTCCGTTTTGGCCGGGTTGCAGGCCGTTGCAAAGGCGCAGTGGGTGCTGGTGCACGACGCGGCAAGACCCTGTTTGCATCAGGATGACCTTGCGCGGTTGCTGGCTATCAGCGAAAACAGCCGGGTCGGCGGTATCCTCGCCAGTCCGGTGCGCGACACCATGAAACGCGGCGAACCGGGGAAAAACGCTATTGCCCATACCGTAGAGCGCGCCGATTTATGGCACGCGCTCACCCCGCAGTTTTTCCCCCGCGAACTCTTGCACGATTGTCTGACGCGTGCGCTGAATGAAGGCGCGACCATCACCGACGAAGCGTCAGCGCTGGAGTATTGTGGTTTTCATCCGGCGCTGGTAGAAGGTCGCGCGGATAACATCAAGGTCACCCGTCCGGAAGATCTGGCGCTGGCGGAATTTTATCTGACCCGAACCATCCACCAGGAGAAAGCATAATGCGAATTGGACACGGTTTTGACGTACACGCGTTTGGCGGAGAAGGGCCGATTATTATTGGCGGCGTGCGTATCCCTTATGAAAAAGGGCTATTGGCGCATTCCGATGGCGATGTGGCGTTACATGCGCTGACCGATGCGCTGCTGGGCGCGGCGGCGCTTGGCGATATCGGCAAGCTCTTCCCGGATACCGATCCGGCATTTAAGGGAGCGGATAGCCGCGAACTACTGCGTGAAGCCTGGCGTCGTATTCAGGCGAAGGGGTACACCCTCGGCAACGTAGATGTCACCATTATTGCGCAGGCACCGAAAATGCTGCCGCATATTCCGCAAATGCGCGTCTTTATCGCCGAAGATCTCGGCTGCCATATGGATGACGTTAACGTGAAGGCGACGACGACGGAAAAGCTCGGATTTACCGGACGCGGAGAAGGTATTGCCTGCGAAGCGGTCGCGTTGCTGATGAAGGCGGCGAAATGACAGAGTTTGACAATCTCACCTGGCTGCACGGAAAACCACAAGGTAGCGGATTGCTGAAAGCGAATCCGGAAGATTTTGTGGTGGTTGAAGATTTAGGCTTTACGCCGGATGGTGAAGGCGAGCACATTCTGCTGCGTATTTTGAAAAACGGTTGCAATACCCGTTTTGTCGCTGACGCGCTGGCGAAATTCCTGAAAATTCACGCTCGCGAAGTGAGCTTTGCCGGGCAAAAAGATAAACATGCCGTTACCGAGCAGTGGCTGTGCGCGCGCGTGCCGGGGAAAGAGATGCCCGATTTCAGCGCCTTTCAGCTGGAAGGTTGTAAAGTGCTGGAATACGCGCGTCACAAGCGTAAGCTGCGTTTAGGCGCGCTGAAAGGCAATGCCTTTACGCTGGTGTTGCGTGAAATAAGCGATCGCCGCGATGTCGAAACACGATTGCAGGCGATTCGCGATGGCGGCGTGCCGAACTATTTCGGCGCACAGCGATTCGGCATTGGCGGCAGCAACTTGCAGGGCGCGCTGCGCTGGGCGCAAAGTAACGCGCCGGTGCGCGATCGCAATAAACGCAGTTTTTGGTTGTCGGCGGCGCGTAGCGCGTTGTTTAATCAAATTGTTCACCAGCGGCTGAAGAAACCAGACTTTAATCAAGTTGTTGACGGCGATGCGCTACAATTAGCGGGGCGTGGAAGCTGGTTCGTCGCGACATCTGAAGAACTGCCTGAATTGCAGCGCCGGGTAGACGAAAAAGAGCTGATGATTACAGCGTCGTTGCCGGGCAGCGGAGAGTGGGGAACACAGCGTGCGGCGCTGGCGTTTGAGCAAGATGCCATTGCCCAGGAAACGGTGTTGCAATCGCTGTTGCTGCGCGAAAAAGTAGAGGCGTCGCGCAGAGCGATGCTGCTTTATCCGCAACAATTAAGCTGGAACTGGTGGGATGACGTTACCGTCGAGTTACGTTTCTGGCTGCCCGCAGGCAGTTTTGCCACCAGCGTAGTAAGGGAACTGATCAACACAATGGGTGATTATGCGCATATTGCTGAGTAACGATGACGGGGTTCACGCGCCCGGTATACAAACGCTGGCGAAAGCGCTGCGTGAGTTTGCTGATGTACAGGTCGTAGCCCCGGATCGTAACCGCAGCGGCGCGTCTAATTCCCTCACGCTGGAATCTTCGCTTCGTACTTTTACCTTTGATAATGGCGATATCGCCGTACAGATGGGGACGCCGACCGATTGCGTCTATCTGGGCGTTAATGCCTTAATGCGTCCGCGTCCGGATATTGTCGTTTCCGGTATTAACGCGGGTCCGAATCTGGGCGATGATGTGATCTATTCCGGTACAGTCGCCGCGGCGATGGAAGGTCGTCATCTCGGCTTTCCGGCATTAGCGGTCTCCCTTAACGGCTATCAGCATTATGATACGGCTGCAGCCGTGACTTGCGCGCTTTTGCGAGGGTTAAGCCGGGAGCCGTTGCGTACCGGGCGTATTCTCAACGTGAATGTCCCGGATCTACCGTTAGCGCAGGTTAAAGGCATCCGCGTGACTCGCTGTGGTAGCCGCCATCCAGCGGATAAAGTAATCCCGCAGGAAGATCCGCGCGGTAATACATTGTACTGGATTGGCCCGCCGGGCGATAAATACGATGCCGGGCCGGATACCGATTTCGCGGCGGTGGATGAAGGCTACGTCTCCGTCACGCCGTTGCATGTGGATTTAACCGCGCACAGCGCGCATGATGTGGTTTCAGACTGGTTAGACAGCGTGGGAGTTGGCACGCAATGGTAAGTGGACGTGTACAGGCTCTTCTTGAACAATTGCGCGCGCAGGGCATCAGAGATGAGCAGGTGCTTAATGCGCTTGCTGCAGTGCCGCGCGAGAAATTTATTGATGAAGCGTTTGAACATAAGGCCTGGGAAAATATCGCTTTGCCGATAGGCCAGGGTCAGACGATTTCGCAGCCCTATATGGTGGCGCGAATGACGGAACTGCTCGAACTGACGCCGCAATCCAGGGTGCTGGAAATTGGCACCGGTTCCGGCTATCAGACGGCGATTCTGGCGCATCTGGTACATCACGTTTGCTCCGTTGAGCGGATTAAGGGGCTGCAATGGCAGGCGCGTCGCCGCCTGAAGCAGCTCGATTTACATAATGTTTCTACCCGTCATGGCGATGGCTGGCAAGGCTGGCAGGCGCGTGCGCCGTTTGACGCTATCATTGTGACGGCCGCGCCGCCGGAAATTCCTACCGCGCTCATGGCACAGTTGGATGAAGGCGGCATTCTTGTTCTGCCCGTGGGCGATGAGCAGCAGTTTTTGAAACGCGTGCGTCGCCGGGGCGGCGAATTTATTATCGATACCGTGGAGGCCGTTCGCTTCGTCCCGTTAGTCAAGGGAGAGCTGGCCTAGTTTGCCCTGCAAACACCCACTCTTACGCCTGATGAAGCCGAAACGAATACCTGGAGTTTTCCTGGTTATTCCCGGTGGGTTAAGCGTATCGTGAACACATTTTCCCGTGTTCACTTAATGCGTTGCACGGTTCTTACGTCACTGGTTGTTAACCAAATTTTTCCTGGGGGATAAATGAGCGCGGGAAGCCCAAAATTCACCGTTAGTCGCATTGCGGCACTATCACTGGTTTCACTATGGCTGGCAGGTTGTACCAGTTCGTCAAACCCTCCGGCGCCGGTCACGTCTGTGGACAGTGGGTCGTCATCAAATACCAATTCCGGGATGTTGATCACACCGCCGCCAAAAATGGGCGCGACGACGCAACAAACGCCGCAACAAGCGCCGCAAATTCAACCCGTTCAGCGTCCTGTAACGCAGCCCATGCAAACTCAACCGGTCACGGAACAACCCGTGCAGATGGAAAATGGGCGAATTGTATACAATCGCCAGTATGGGAATATTCCGAAAGGTAGCTATACGGGTGGCAGTACTTACACCGTGAAAAAGGGTGATACGCTTTTTTACATCGCCTGGATTACCGGGAACGATTTCCGCGATCTGGCCCAGAGAAACAGTATTTCTGCCCCGTATAGCCTGAATGTGGGGCAAACTTTGCAAGTTGGTAACGCATCCGGTACGCCAATTACTGGCGGAAATGCGATCACCCAGGCGGATGCAGCACAGCAAGGAGTTGTGACCAGGTCTGCACAAAATTCCACCGTTGCAGTTGCGTCTCAACCAACAATTACGTATTCTGAGGGCTCAGGTGAACAAAGTGCTAACAAAATGTTGCCAAACAACAAGCCTGCTGGGACGGTTGTCACAGCGCCTGTAACGGCACCAACGGTAAGCACGACCGAACCAAATGCAAGCAGTACGTCAACCAGCGCGCCGATTTCCGCATGGCGCTGGCCGACGGATGGCAAAGTGATCGAAAACTTTGGCGCTTCCGAAGGGGGCAATAAAGGGATCGACATTGCAGGCAGTAAGGGACAGGCTATCGTCGCAACCGCTGATGGGCGCGTCGTATATGCCGGTAACGCACTGCGTGGTTACGGTAATCTTATTATCATCAAACATAACGATGATTACCTGAGTGCCTACGCCCATAATGATACGATGCTGGTCCGGGAACAACAGGAAGTTAAGGCGGGGCAAAAAATCGCTACTATGGGTAGCACCGGCACCAGCTCTACACGCTTGCATTTTGAAATTCGTTACAAGGGGAAATCCGTAAACCCGCTGCGTTATTTACCGCAGCGATAAAGCGGCGGAACCAGGCTTTGACTTGCTAGTTCCGTCAAGGGATCACGGGTAGGAGCCACCTTATGAGTCAGAATACGCTGAAAGTTCATGATTTAAATGAAGACGCGGAATTTGATGAGAACGGAGTAGAGGCTTTTGACGAAAAAGCCTTGAGTGAAGAGGAACCCAGTGATAACGACCTGGCTGAAGAAGAGCTGTTATCGCAAGGGGCCACACAGCGTGTGTTGGACGCGACTCAGCTTTACCTTGGTGAGATTGGGTATTCACCACTGTTAACAGCCGAAGAAGAAGTCTATTTTGCGCGTCGCGCACTGCGTGGAGATGTCGCTTCTCGCCGTCGCATGATTGAGAGTAACCTGCGTCTGGTGGTAAAAATTGCCCGCCGTTATGGCAATCGTGGACTGGCGTTGCTGGACCTGATTGAAGAGGGCAACCTGGGGCTTATCCGTGCAGTCGAGAAGTTTGACCCGGAACGCGGGTTCCGCTTCTCAACATACGCAACCTGGTGGATTCGCCAGACAATCGAACGGGCGATTATGAACCAAACCCGTACGATTCGCTTGCCGATTCACATTGTTAAAGAGCTGAACGTATACCTGCGCACCGCACGTGAGTTGTCGCATAAACTGGACCACGAACCGAGTGCGGAAGAAATTGCAGAGCAACTGGATAAACCGGTTGATGACGTCAGCCGTATGCTTCGTCTCAACGAGCGCATTACCTCGGTAGACACCCCGCTGGGCGGTGATTCCGAAAAAGCGTTGCTGGACATCCTGGCCGATGAAAAAGAGAACGGTCCGGAAGACACCACGCAAGATGACGATATGAAACAGAGCATCGTCAAATGGTTGTTCGAACTGAACGCCAAACAGCGTGAAGTGCTGGCGCGCCGTTTCGGTCTGCTGGGATATGAAGCTGCGACACTGGAAGATGTAGGCCGTGAAATCGGTCTTACGCGTGAACGTGTTCGTCAGATTCAGGTTGAAGGCCTGCGCCGTCTGCGCGAAATTCTGCAGACGCAGGGGCTGAATATCGAAGCGCTGTTCCGCGAGTAAGTACCCTTGTCAAAAAAAGGCCAGTCTGTCGACTGGCCTTTTTTTTACCGTTTGTCTTCTGCCAGCAGCGGCGGGATACTCGGCACCATTGGCGCGTCATCAATATCTTTTTGCGTCATGCGAAACGCTTGTGGATAGTGTTCGCGGCTGGTACGGCGTAACGGTTCGGTATCGCGCCAGGTATACAGACAATGCTGACACTGATATACCGTCCAGACTCCTTTTACCGGCGAAGTCGCCATGAGTTCAATATGTGCATCGGCACAGCGTGGACAAATCATCGGTTACTCCTTATTTACGGTTGGCCAGCATGGCGGTCAGCTTTTCAGCCCAGGCTTTAGTTTCCGGTAAATCAACAACCGGCTGGCTATAGTGACCACGGTTATCTGGCGCAACCGGCGTGGTGGCGTCAATGATCAGCTTGTCGGTAATCCCCGCCGGGCTTGAGCCCGGGTCCAGTTCCAGGACGGACATATTCGGTAGCTGTACCAGATCGCCTGCCGGATTCACTTTCGACGATAACGCCCACATCACCTGTGGCAGATTGAATGGATCGACATCTTCATCGACCATGATCACCATCTTCACATATCCCAGACCGTGCGGCGTCGTCATCGCTCGCAGGCCCACCGCGCGGGCAAAGCCGCCGTAGCGTTTTTTGGTTGAGATGATGGCCAGCAGGCCGTGGGTGTACATGGCGTTTACCGCCTGCACTTCCGGAAATTCGGCTTTCAGCTGTTGATACAGTGGCACGCAGGTCGCCGGCCCCATCAGGTAGTCGATTTCTGTCCACGGCATACCTAAATAGAGCGATTCAAAAATGGGTTTGCTGCGGTAAGAGACCTTATCGATACGCACCACGGTCATGTTGCGACCACCGGAATAGTGGCCGGTAAATTCGCCGAACGGTCCTTCAATTTCACGTTTACGGCTTTCGATGACCCCTTCAAGAATGACTTCAGATCCCCACGGTACATCAAAACCGGTCAGCGGCGCGGTGGCGATAGGATAGGGGCTTTCACGCAGCGCGCCTGCCATTTCATACTCCGACTGATCGTATTTCAGCGGCGTTGCGCCCATCAGGGTAATGATCGGATCGTTACCCAACGTGATCGCAATCGGCAGATCTTCCCCGCGCTCTTCAGCTTTGTGCAGGTGCAATGCGATATCATGCATCGGCACTGGTTGCAGACCCAGCTTACGCTTGCCTTTAACTTCCATACGGTAGATGCCGACATTCTGCTTGCCGAAGTTATCGGGATCGAGCGGATCGCGTGATACCACACAGGCTTTATCCAGATAGAATCCACCGTCGCCGTCGTTCAGACGAAACAGCGGCAGGATATCAAACAGGTTGATCGCGTCGCCGTCGACGGTATTTTCCGCCCAGCCCGGATTCGCCCGTCGTTCCGGCGCTACCGGAAAATTGTCCCAGCGGCGAATAAATTCATCGATCTGTTTTTTAACCGGCGTGTTAGGCGGCAAACCCAGTGAGATGGCATGGTTCTGCCAGGAACCGATGGTATTCATCGCCACGCGGGCGTCGGTAAAACCACGAATATTGTCAAACCACAGCGCGGGCGCGCCATCGCCGATGCGTCCCGTTGCGTTGGCAGCGGCGGCGAGATCCGGCTCCGCATTCACTTCCTCGCTGATTTTCAGCAGTTGTCCCTGCTGATCCAGCGCATGTAAAAAACTGCGCAAATCATCAAATGCCATTATCCATTCTCCTGTGAAAAATTTGCTGCCTGTCGCAGTCCTTGCCAGCGGCGCGTGCGCGTATGCTCCAGACCAAACTGGTCGAGAACGCGCGCTACGATGTGCTGGATAATATCGTCAACGGTTTGCGGCAGGTTGTAGAACGCGGGCATGGGCGGCACTATCGCCACCCCCATACGAGAAAGCGCAAGCATGTTTTCCAGATGAATCGTGCTGAGCGGCATTTCCCGCGGCACAAGCACCAGCTTGCGACCCTCTTTCAACACGACATCGGCAGCGCGTCCTACCAGCCCCTCGGCATAGCCGGCGCGAACCCCCGCCAGTGTTTTCATACTGCAGGGGATAATAATCATGCCGTCGGTACGAAATGAGCCGGAGGAAATGGTCGCCGCCTGATCGGCCGGGCTATGACAATAATCTGCCAGGGCGGCTACCTCAGCGGGCGTGTAGGGCGTCTCCAGTTCAATAGTGGTTTTGGCCCACTTTGACATTACCAGATGCGTTTCAACATCAGGTATCGCCCGCAATGCCTGGAGTAGCTCGACGCCAAGCGGCGCGCCGGTCGCACCGGTCATCCCCACAATCAATCTCATTTCTTACCTCAAATATCGTTCGTATACGAACATTTTGATCAAAATACGCCCACACGGCCTTTGCGACAAGATCGCTCCCGACGCCTGCGCACGTTTAGCTAAAGCATTCGTCATTAAAAAACCGTGCATAAGTCGTTATGATAGAAAAAGTTAATTTATCCGGAGCGCTCATGGAGTTACGAAACACCGCGTTTCATCTGTTACGCCAACTTTTTCAGCAACATACCGCACGCTGGCAGCATGAACTACCGGAGCTCACCAAACCTCAATATGCGGTGATGCGCGTTATTGCTGAACATCCGGGTATTGAACAGGTCGATCTGACCGAAGCGGCGGTCAGCACTAAAGCGACGCTGGCGGAGATGTTAAGCCGGATGGAAAATCGTGGGCTGGTAAAGCGAGAAAACGATCCGCTGGATAAACGTCGGCGTTTTGTCTATCTCACCGTTCAGGGCCAAACGTTGCTCGCCGCCGCGATACCACTGGGGGATCGCGTTGACGATGAGTTTTTGGGGCGACTGAGCGCTGAAGAACGCGAACAGTTTACGCAACTGGTACGCAAGATGATGACGTAAGCGGCTTGCGCCGCTTTGCTATTTTTTGGCCATCAGCAGTGAGATATCCACTTTGGCCAGCGCCCGAATTGCGCTTTCCGGCAGGCCGTCATCGGTGACGATTTGGTTGAATTCCGCCAGCGGTAACGCCAGCCACGTCGCGACCTGGCCGTATTTGGTCGCGTCGCACACCAGAATTTTTTGGCGGCTGGCGCTGGCGACGGCCCGTTTCACCGTGACTTTATCTTCTGCCGGCGTTGAAATACCGCGCACGCTCCAGGACGAGGCGGAAATAAAGGCCTGGTCAATCATCAGCCCGCGCAAAAGCGTCGCCGCGGCTTCACCGACGCACGACCGGTTTTCCCGGCATACCGCCCCGCCAGTGTGAATAATTGTGCAATCGCTATTGTCCATCAGGTAATCGGCGATAACGAAATCATTCGTCACCACCGTAAGTTTATTCATCGTAACCAGCTGCCTGGCGATCGCCAGCGTGGTCGTACCTGCATCAAGGTAGATACAGCTTTCTGGCTGTACCAGGCTGGCGGCCAGTTTGCCAATCGCCGCTTTCTGCGGCGTCGCCAGTTCGGTTTTGATCTGATGCGAGGGTTCGTGCGCCACGCGAGTCGATGATTGCACGCCGCCAGAGACCTGGATTACCGCGCCTTGCTGCTCCAGTTTTTGTAAATCACGGCGGATAGTCATGTGGGATACATGCATGCGCTCGGTCAGTTCAGCGATACTGACGATGCCTTTCTCCGCCACCATATCAAGAATGATTTGTCGACGCTCAGTAGGTATCAACGTCTGCTCCTTTCTTTAGTCCTGTCGCGATTTTACGCGATTTCTCGTCACAGCGTGTGAAGTTCTATGAGGATTGCCTTCACAAAAAATAACATATTTTGTTATTTTTTGTGAAACAACTCACCGCAATTGTTTACAAAAACGCCTATATTCACATAACAAAACATAATATCACGTAAATTAACATGGGGTGATAATGACAACAGGAACTGATTTTCATGTCGGCATTGTGGGGCTTGGCTCAATGGGAATGGGCGCTGCGCGTTCATGCCTGCGCGCCGGGCTTTCCACATGGGGGGCCGATCTTAACCCGCAATCGTGCGCGAATCTTCTCGCTGAAGGAGCTTGTGGGGCTGCCGCCAGCGCCAGGGAGTTCGCCGGCGTCGTGGATGCGTTAGTCATTCTGGTCGTCAATGCCGCCCAGGTCAGACAGGTGTTATTCGGTGAGGATGGCGTCGCCCATCTGATGAAACCCGGAAGCGCGGTGATGGTTTCGTCCACGATCTCAAGCGCCGACGCGCAAGAGATCGCCGCGGCGTTGACGGCATTGAATCTTAACATGCTGGATGCGCCGGTTTCCGGCGGCGCGGTAAAAGCGGCGCAGGGCGAAATGACGGTGATGGCCTCCGGGAGCGAGGCGGCGTTTACCCGCCTGAAGCCTGTGCTGGACGCCGTTGCCAGCAACGTTTATCGCATCAGCGATACGCCGGGCGCAGCCTCAACCGTCAAAATCATTCATCAACTGCTGGCTGGAGTGCATATTGCGGCGGCGGCCGAAGCGATGGCGCTGGCCGCGCGGGCCGGTATTCCTCTGGACGTGATGTATGACGTCGTGACCCATGCCGCCGGAAACTCCTGGATGTTCGAAAACCGTATGCAGCATGTCGTTGACGGCGACTATACCCCGCGTTCGGCCGTCGACATTTTTGTCAAAGATTTGGGGCTGGTTGCCGATACGGCGAAAGCGCTGCGCTTCCCCTTACCGCTGGCCTCTACGGCGTTAAATATGTTCACCAGCGCCAGTAACGCCGGTTATGGCAAAGAGGATGACAGCGCTGTGATCAAAATTTTCTCAGGGATTACTCTGCCTGGCGTTACGCCTGAGGAGTCGTCATGTTAAAAATTGGCGTCATTGCCGACGATTTTACCGGCGCGACTGACATCGCCAGTTTTCTGGTCGAAAACGGGATGCCGACAGTGCAGATCAATGATGTCCCAACCGGGACGCAACCGGAAGGGTGCGACGCGGTGGTTATCAGCCTGAAAACCCGCTCATGCCCGGCGCAAGAGGCGATAAAACAATCGCTGGCGGCGCTGGTATGGCTGAAAAAACAGGGCTGCCAGCAAGTCTATTTCAAATATTGCTCGACTTTCGATAGTACCGCCGAAGGCAATATCGGCCCGGTCACCGATGCGCTGATGGTGGCGCTGGATACCTCATTTACCGTGATTTCTCCCGCGCTGCCGGTTAACGGACGCACGGTTTATCAGGGCTATCTGTTTGTCATGAACCACTTGCTGGCGGAGTCCGGTATGCGCCACCACCCTATCAATCCGATGACCGACAGCTACCTGCCGCGTCTGATGGAAGCGCAGGCGCAAGGACGCTGCGGCGTTATTCCGGCTCAGACGCTTGATGAAGGCGTTGCCGCGACCCGTGCGGCGCTGTCGCGTTTACAGCAGGAAGGATATCGCTACGCGGTACTTGACGCGCTCAATGAGCGGCACCTGGAAATCCAGGGCGAGGTTTTGCGTGATGCCCCGCTGGTGACCGGCGGTTCCGGGCTGGCAATGGGGCTGGCGCGTCAGTGGGCGAAGCACGGCGTTTCTCAGGCCCGTTCCGCAGGCTATCCGCTGAGCGGTCGCGCGGTGGTGCTTTCCGGTTCCTGTTCGCAAATGACGAATCAGCAGGTGGCTTTCTATCGACAACATGCTCCCACACACGACGTTGACGTGGCGCGCTGCCTGTCATCCGAGGCGCGCGAGGTCTACGCCGAAGCGCTGGCGCAGTGGGTGCTCAGTCAGGACAGCGAACTGGCGCCAATGATTAGCGCCACCGCCTCCACGCAGGCGCTGGCCGCCATCCAGCAGCAATATGGCGCTACCGAAGCCAGCCATGCGGTAGAGGCGCTCTTTTCCCTGCTGGCTGCTCGCTTAGCGGAAGGCGGTATCACCCGGTTTATTGTGGCGGGCGGCGAAACCTCGGGCGTGGTGACGCAAAGCCTCGGTATTACCGGTTTTCACATCGGACCGTGCATTTCACCCGGCGTGCCGTGGGTCAACGCGCTCCATGCGCCAGTCTCGCTGGCGCTAAAGTCAGGCAATTTTGGCGATGAATCCTTTTTCATCCGCGCTCAAAGGGAGTTTCAGGTATGACGATACTGGCAAAAGAAGAGCACGCTTTGCGAGAAGAGATGGTCAGGATAGCCGCCTCGTTTTTCCAGCGCGGCTATGCCACCGGCTCGGCAGGCAACCTCTCGCTGTTACTGCCGGACGGCAATATTCTGGCGACGCCCACCGGTTCGTGTCTGGGTAATCTCGACCCGCAGCGGCTATCCAAAGTGGACCCGCAGGGCGAATGGCTCAGCGGCGATAAACCGTCTAAAGAGGTGCGTTTTCATCTGGCGTTGTATCGCAATAACCCTTGCTGCAAGGCCGTGGTACATCTGCACAGCACCTGGTCAACGGCGCTTTCCTGTCTCGAAGGGCTGGACCCGCAAAATGTGATTCGCCCGTTTACCCCCTATGTGGTGATGCGGATGGGAGACATTCCGCTGGTTCCCTACTATCGCCCGGGGGATGACCGAATTGCTCGCGATTTGGCTGCGCTGGCGGCCCGGCATCAGGCCTTTTTACTGGCTAATCATGGGCCGGTCGTGTGCGGGGAGAATTTGCAGGAAGCCGCTAATAATACCGAGGAGCTGGAAGAGACGGCAAAGCTGATTTTTATCCTTGGCGAACGCCCGATTCGTTATTTAACCACCGAAGAAATTGCGCAGTTAAGGAGATAACCCGATGCCGCGTTTTGCCGCCAATTTGTCGATGATGTTTACCGAAGTGCCGTTTATCGAGCGTTTTGCCGCCGCTGCCGAAGCCGGTTTTCAGGCCGTTGAGTTTCTGTTCCCCTACGGCTTTGCCGCCAGCGAGATTAAAGCCCAGCTATCGCGTCATGATCTGACGCTGGCGCTGTTTAATACTTCGGCGGGCGATACCGCGGCGGGCGAGTGGGGACGTGCCGCGCTACCGGGGCGCGAACACGACGCGCGCGCCGATATCGATCTGGCTCTGGAATACGCTTTGGCGCTGGAATGCGAGCAGGTTCACATCATGGCGGGCGTAGTGCCGGATGGCGCTGATGGCGCACGTTATCGCGCCACGTTTATCGATAATTTGCGTTATGCCGCCGACCGGTTTGCCGCCCACGATAAACGTATTTTGATCGAAGCGCTGAGTCCCGGCGTTAAACCCGGCTACCTCTTTTCCAGCCAATATCAGGCGCTGGGCATCGCAGAAGAGGTTGACCGCCCGAATGTGTTCATCCAGCTCGACACTTTCCACGCGCAAAAAGTGGATGGCAATTTGAGTCACCTGATTCGCGAGTACGCGGGCCGCTATGCCCATGTACAAATCGCCTCGCTACCGGACAGACATGAACCGGATGATGGCGAGATCAACTACCCGTGGCTGTTCCGGCTGTTCGATGACGTAGGTTATCGCGGCTGGATAGGCTGCGAATACCAACCACGGAATACCACTCAGGACGGGCTTGGCTGGTTTAACGCCTGGCGCTAACCCTGAACTACCCTACACAACAATAAAGAGGACATCCGGATGCAGATTATCATTACCGGCGGGGGCGGCTTTTTAGGCCAGAAACTCGCAAGCGCCTTATTAAACTCATCGCTGGCGTTTAACGAACTGCTTCTTGTTGATTTAAAAATGCCTGCACGGTTATCAGATTCCCCTCGTTTACGCTGCCTGGAGGCTGACTTAACCCAGCCGGGCGTGCTGGAGAATGTGATTACCGCTAATACCTCTGTTGTTTATCATCTCGCTGCGATTGTCAGCAGTCATGCGGAAGACGATTTCGATCTGGGATGGAAAGTTAACCTGGATCTTACCCGCCAGTTACTTGAGGCGTGTCGTCGACAACCGCAGAAAATTCGTTTTGTCTTCTCCAGCTCGCTTGCCGTTTATGGCGGTACGCTGCCGGAATGCGTCACCGATACCACCGCGCTCACGCCGCGCTCGTCTTATGGCGCGCAGAAGGCCGCCTGTGAACTGTTGGTCAACGACTATACCCGCAAAGGCTATGTGGATGGGCTGGCGCTGCGTTTGCCGACGATCTGTGTTCGCCCGGGTAAACCAAACCGCGCCGCCTCTTCTTTTGTCAGCGCGATTATTCGTGAACCGTTGCAGGGCGAGACGACCGTCTGCCCGGTGTCGGAAAGTTTGCGGCTGTGGATTTCCAGCCCAGCGACGGTGATCCATAACCTGTCGCTGGCCGCAACGTTACCCGCGCCTGGCGAGGCGAGCAGCATCAACTTACCGGGGATCAGCGTAACCGTGGGCGAGATGCTGGAAACGTTGCGTCAGGCGGGCGGCCAGGCGGCGCGCGATCGGGTTACGCATCAGCGCGACGAAGGCGTCGAGAAAATTGTCGCCTCCTGGCCGGGACGTATCGATAACCAGCGTGCGCTGGCGTTAGGTTTTGTCGCCGATAAACGCTTCGATGACATTATCGAACGCTTTCGACAAGATGATATGGAGGGGAGGTCATGACAAGTTTACCGACCCCAATTATCGGCCTGATCGTTGCCGTTTTCGTGCTGGTATGGCTGGTGTTACGCACCCGTGTTCATGCGCTGATCGCGATGCTGGCGGCGGCCTGTATCGCCGGTCTGTTGGGGGGAATGGGCATTGATAAAACGCTCTCTGTCATCACCAGCGGATTCGGTACGACGCTGGGCAGCATTGGCCTGGTGATTGGTCTCGGCGTAATGATGGGGCGCTTGCTGGAGGTTTCCGGCGCGGCGGAGCGTATCGCCTGGAGCTTTATCAAATGGCTGGGGAAACGCCGTGAAGAGTGGGCGCTGGCGATCACGGGTTATATTGTCAGCATCCCCATTTTCGTCGATTCCGCTTTTGTCATTCTTTATCCGGTGGCGAAAGCGCTGGCGAAAAGCGGTAAACGTTCGCTACTGACGCTGGGCGTCGCGCTGGCGGGCGGGCTGGTGGTCACTCACCATACGGTACCTCCGACGCCCGGTCCGCTGGGGGTAGCCGGGATTTTTAACGTCGACATCGGCGCAATGTTATTGACCGGGATGGCGCTGGCGGTGCCCTGTGTGATCGGCATTGTGTTCTATGCGCAGTGGCTGGATAAACGCTACCCTGATTTCGTGCCGCGTACGCTGAACGCCGATGAAGTTAATGCCGCGCTGGAGCAGTACAATAAAGAGAAAGAGCAAAAGGATCTGCCGAGCCTGACGCTCTCTCTGCTGCCTATTGTGGTGCCGATCGTGCTGATCTTCCTGAAGGCTATCTGCTCCACTCTCGCCACCATAGAAGGATGGTCCGGCCTGGCGACGCATCCGGTGGTACAGGCAATCAACTTTGTGGGAAGTCCGGTGATCGCGTTGGCCATCAGCGTTCTGCTGGCGGTGTATACGCTGGTGCCGCGCATGGATAAACATACCACTGCAGAGCGTCTGGAAGAGGGCTTGCAAAGCGCCGGGATTATCTTACTGGTCACGGGCGCTGGCGGCGCGTTGGGCGCGATCCTGCGCGACAGCGGCGCGGGGCAACAGCTGGCGGAGCAGGTTGCCAACCTGCCGATCTCGCCGATCCTGATCCCGTTTATCGTGGCGACGCTGGTACGCCTGATTCAGGGATCGGGGACGGTGGCGATGATCACTGCCGCCTCGATTTCCGCGCCGATCCTGGCGCAGATCCCCGGCATCAATATGTTGCTTGCCGCTCAGGCCGCAACGATGGGGTCGCTGTTCTTCGGCTACTTCAACGATAGCCTGTTCTGGGTGGTTAACCGCATGATGGGCGTCTCTGATGTCAAACAGCAGATGGTGGTTTGGTCTGTACCGACGACCATTGCCTGGGCGATTGGCGGCACCGGCGTGGCGCTGATTAACCTGCTGTTTGGTTCCGGCGGCAGTTGGCTCGATCCGTTACTGCCGATTGTCGTTCTGGCGGCAATTATGCTGTGGGTGCGTTGGCAGGCGCAGGGGATCAAAGACAAGCTGGTAGTTAAGGATTAAGACGGTATTATCCGTCCGGGAGCGCAATGCTCCCGGGCTGGCTACAATGATGGGGCGTGCTCCCCGCAATCCCATTGCGAACGTAAAAAATCAATAAATGCGCGTACTTTTGTCGATACATGGCGGGCGTCCGGATAAACGGCATAAATGCCCTGACGGGGAAAATGATAGTCGGGTAACACGTGAATTAACGTTCCATCCTCCAGTGCGGTGTTGACTAACCATTGCGGCAGTAATGCGACGCCGCTTCCCGCGAGAGCGAAGGCCATCAGCGAGCGCGCGCTGTCGACAGAAATTTTTCCGGCTTTGCTTATCTCCAGGCGTGAGTGTTGGCCATGATTATTCGTTACTGTCCACCGTAGCGGCGTAGGTAATCGCTCATGAATAATCCATTCCGCCTGGGCCAACGACTCCAGTGATGAAACAGGGTTGCGGGCGAGCCACTGCGGCGCGGCGACCGGCAGAATGGTAAAGCGGGATATCAGCGCGGCGCGATAGCGGGAGTCCGCCAGCGAGCCAAGCCGAATCGCCACATCAAAGCGCTCGGCAATTAAATCGGCATGATGTGATGAGGACATATGCCGAATACGGAGATCGGGATGGCGCTGACTAAACTGCGCCAGTACCGGAATGACCACCTGTTCGCCAAACTCGGGCGTAGTGGTAATACGTAACTCGCCGCCCAGCCCACTATGGCTGGCACGCACTTCATCCTGCAAATTTTTCGCGGCATTGAGTAAATTCACGCCTTTTTGGTAAAAGAGGACGCCGGCGTCTGTGAGCGTCAATCGTCGGGTGGAACGTAGCAGTAACGTTACGCCAAGCTCTTTTTCAAGCTGCCGAATATTAAAACTCACTACCGCTTTTGTTTGGCCCGATGCGGCCGCCGCCGCCGTGAAGCTGCCGCTATCTACCACGGCGATAAACAGCGACATACGCTGCAAATTGAGCATGGCGAGCTCCTTTACTGTCAAAATTATTTTGACAGTATATCGTTGAAGCGCGGACTTATCTGGCTTTCTCCGGACGGCTACATTAGCGCCTCTGACGGAGGATGCATAATGACGTATCGCAGTAAAGTGGCAGTGGTTTACCTGCTCGGCTTCTTTCTTGATCTGATTAATCTGTTTATTGCCAGCGTGGCTTTTCCTGCGATGTCCGTGGAGCTGCATACGTCCATATCGGCGCTGGCATGGGTGAGTAACGGTTATATCGCAGGATTAACGCTGATCGTTCCGTTTAGCGCGTTTCTTTCGCGTTATCTCGGCGCACGACGGCTGATTATATTTTCGCTCATTCTGTTTAGCGTTGCCGCCGCTGCCGCAGGTTTTGCCGATTCCTTACACAGCCTTGTTTTCTGGCGTATTGTGCAGGGGGCGGGCGGTGGCTTATTGATCCCGGTTGGTCAGGCGTTAACCTGGCAACAGTTTGAACCGCATGAACGCGCTGGCGTGTCATCGGTTGTCATGATGGTGGCGCTACTGGCGCCGGCATGTTCGCCTGCGATTGGCGGGCTGCTGGTGGAAACGTGCGGCTGGCGCTGGATATTCTTTGCCACGCTGCCGGTGGCCGTTCTCACTTTATTGCTCGCTTATCGTTGGCTGAACGCCGCGTCGACGACAATGGCGTCAGCAAGATTGCTCCATCTGCCGTTGTTGATGGACAGGCTGCTGCGTTTTGCCATGATCGTCTATCTGTGCGTACCGGGTATGTTCATTGGTATCAGCGTGGTCGGGATGTTTTATCTACAGAACGTCGCGCAGCTATCGCCTGCGGCGGCGGGGTCGCTGATGCTCCCCTGGTCGATCGCTTCATTTGTCGCCATTATGCTTACCGGACGTTACTTCAATCGGCTTGGGCCGCGTCCGCTGATTATCGTCGGCTGTCTTCTTCAGGCCGCAGGGATACTGCTTTTAACTAACGTTACGCCTGCGACATCGCACCGTGTACTGATGATGATATTCGCCTTAATGGGCGCTGGCGGCAGTTTGTGCAGCAGTACCGCGCAGAGTGGCGCTTTCCTGACTATTGCTCGCCGGGACATGCCTGACGCCAGCGCGCTATGGAATCTTAATCGTCAGATCAGCTTTTTCCTTGGCGCGACGCTGTTGACGCTGCTGTTAAATGCGCTCCAGCGCGTTATGTCGCTTGAGGTTGCTTATCGCTGGACCTTTATTGCCGCCGCCGGTATCACCCTGCTGCCCCTTATTTACGCTGTCTGTCTGAACAATAGACAGGCGCTTCTGTGCCTGAAAAAGGAAAGACCATGAATCCATATAAAGATGAAATTATTCACGCCCATGCGGCGATTGAGAACTGGCTTAGCAAGGGGATGGGTAATCTAGAGGCGTTGATAGCGCGTTTCGCTGCTGATTTTACGATGATAACGCCAGGCGGCGTTTGTCTGGATTATCCGGCGCTGGGCGCTTTTTTCCAGGCGCAGCGCGCGTGTCGCCTGGGTCTGGTTATCGTGGTTGAGCACATTGACCTTGTGGCGGAGTGGCCGGAAGGTGCCGCGCTGCGTTATCGTGAGCGCCAGCAACTGCCGGGTCAGGCTGAGACGGTACGCTGGTCGACGGTCATTTTAAAAAGGGAAAGAGGACGGATAGTCTGGCGTCATTTACACGAAACGACAGCCACAGCCTGAAAAGCCTGTGCTGGCGCGTGGGCCCGATAACGCGGCGCTATCGGGCCCGACACGTTTACACCAGACTTTTCAGCCGATAGATCCACTCCAGCGCCTGGCGTGGCGTCAGGGAGTCCGGATCGAGATTCTCCAGCGCTTCAACGGCGGGCGATGTCTCCTCCGGGGCGGCAAGCAACGACATTTGCGTGCCGTCCACCTGCGTTGCCGCCGCATTGGGCGAGATGCTTTCCAGCTCGCGGAGTTTTTGGCGCGCGCGTTTGATGACTTCTTTAGGGACGCCCGCAAGCGCCGCGACCGCCAGGCCATAGCTCTTACTTGCCGCGCCGTCCTGCACGCTGTGCATAAACGCGATAGTATCGCCGTGTTCCAGCGCATCCAGGTGGACGTTCGCCACGCCTTCCATTTTCTCCGGTAATTGGGTCAGCTCGAAGTAGTGGGTAGCGAACAGCGTTAACGCTTTAATCTTATTCGCGAGATTCTCCGCGCAGGCCCAGGCCAACGACAGCCCGTCATACGTGGAGGTACCGCGCCCGATTTCATCCATCAATACCAGACTGTTTTCCGTGGCATTATGCAGAATGTTCGCGGTTTCGGTCATCTCCACCATAAAGGTCGAACGCCCGGAGGCCAGGTCGTCCGCTGCGCCGACGCGGGTAAAAATACGGTCGATGGGGCCGATTTCCACGTTTTGCGCCGGAACGTAACTGCCGATATAGGCCAGCAGGGCGATCAATGCCGTTTGCCGCATATAGGTACTTTTACCGCCCATATTGGGGCCGGTAATGATCAACATCCGGCGCTGCGGCGACAGATTGAGCGGGTTAGCGATAAACGGCTCATTCAGTACCTGCTCAACCACCGGGTGGCGACCTTCGGTAATACGGATACCGGGTTTATCGGTAAATGTCGGGCAGGTGTAATTCAGCGTCCAGGCGCGTTCGGCCAGGTTAACCAGCACATCCAGCTCCGCCAGCGCGTTGGCGCTCTGCTGTAAATCGGCCAGATGCGGCAACAGCAGATCAAACAATTCGTCATATAGCTGTTTTTCCAGCGCCAGCGCTTTGCCTTTCGAGGTCAGAACTTTATCTTCGTACTCTTTAAGCTCAGGAATAATGTAGCGTTCGGCATTTTTCAGCGTCTGGCGACGCACATAATTGATGGGCGCCAGATGGCTTTGACCACGGCTAATCTGAATGTAATAACCATGTACCGCGTTATAGCCGACTTTCAGCGTATCCAGCCCGGTACGCTCGCGCTCGCGAATTTCCAGACGATCGAGATAATCGGTGGCGCCGTCCGCCAGCGCGCGCCATTCGTCCAGCTCTTCATGGTAGCCGGGCGCAATAACGCCGCCGTCGCGGACCAGTACCGGCGGCGCGTCAATAATGGCGCGTTCCAGGAGGTCGCGCAGCTCGGCGAAATCGCCCATTTTTTTACGCAACGCCTGTACCGGCGCGCTGTCAACGGTTTCAAGCTGAGCGTGCAATTCCGGCAACTGCTGGAAGGCGTGACGCATTCGGGCGAGATCGCGCGGACGCGCGGTGCGCAGCGCCAGACGCGCAAGGATACGCTCCAAATCGCCGACCTGACGCAGCACCGGTTGCAGTTCGCTGACGGTGTCCTGCAAGGCGCCGATGGTCTGCTGGCGTTCACGCAATATGTCGGTATTTCGTACCGGCATATGCAGCCAGCGTTTAAGCATTCGGCTACCCATTGGCGTCACGGTACAGTCAAGCACCGCGGCGAGGGTATTTTCGACACCACCGGCCAGGTTTTGGGTAATTTCCAGATTGCGGCGGGTCGCGGCATCCATAATGATGCTGTCCTGCTGGCGTTCCATCGTAATGGAACGAATATGCGGCAGGGAGGTGCGCTGGGTATCTTTTGCGTACTGTAACAGGCAGCCTGCCGCACATAATCCACGCGAGGCATTTTCGACGCCGAAACCGACCAGATCCCGCGTACCGAATTGCAGATTTAACTGCTGGCGGGCGGTATCAATCTCAAACTCCCACAACGGGCGACGGCGCAGACCCCGGCGTCCCTCTATTAACGCCATTTCAGCAAAATCTTCGGCATACAACAGTTCGGCGGGATTGGTGCGCTGCAGCTCTGCGGCCATCGTTTCACGATCGGCGGGTTCGCTCAGCCGAAAGCGCCCGGAGCTGATATCCAGCGTGGCGTAACCGTAGCCTTTACCATCCTGCCAGATAGCCGCCAGCAGGTTATCCTGACGCTCCTGTAACAGGGCTTCATCGCTGATGGTGCCAGGCGTAACGATACGCACGACCTTACGTTCAACGGGACCTTTGCTGGTGGCCGGATCGCCAATCTGTTCGCAAATAGCGACGGATTCGCCCTGATTGACCAGTTTCGCGAGGTAGTTTTCTACGGCGTGGTGCGGGATACCCGCCATAGGGATAGGTTCGCCAGCCGATGCGCCGCGTTTGGTCAGCGAAATATCGAGCAACTGCGACGCACGCTTTGCGTCGTCATAAAACAGCTCGTAAAAGTCTCCCATACGATAAAAGAGCAGGATCTCCGGATGCTGGGCTTTCAGCTTGAGATACTGCTGCATCATCGGGGTGTGGTTGGAGAAGTCCTTATCAAATGACTCATTCATATTGATTTTACTCGTTTTTTTATTCTTTCAAGTGCTCATGTGGCCCCGGGTAAAACCCTTATAAACTCACATAAACTCATAAATTTGTAGCTCACCTGTAGCCTAAAATGTGACAGGTTACATTCTCATCATTCCTGGACTACAACAGGGGTGATACTTTGAAAACAACTCTCAGCCAGCCTTTCATTATCAACAAGTTAAGTATCAATTTTAAGCCTGCACTCAGTCGCTCTGGAAAAATCGTTTTCGAAGCTAACCCAGCTCAAAAACTCTACACTGTTTTCGATGACCACAGACAAGCTCCTGCTGGTTTCGGGGTAAAAGCCAGTTTGACGAAAAAAACCTACGTAATCCAGCGAAGAGTAGCCTCGTCAGATCGTAATGTCAGTGAGGGTAGGAAGCCAAGTTCTGTCTTGAAAGTAAAAGTTGGAAATGTGTTCGATTTTCCAAATATTGATGAAACAAGGCAAGTAGCCAGGCAATTAGTTCAGACCATGCTCGCAACAAAGAGAAATCCCAACAAAATTAAGAGGGAAACGGATGCTTCCGAACTCAAAATGAGACTGTAATTAAAATTGTGTAATTGCCTGATTTTGATATGTTCGATTCAACATCAAAAGCTGGTTGCTTTATGGACGAAAAACAGTTGCAGGCTCTGGCTAATGCACTGGCCAAAATCTCAAAATACCTGAAGATCTCAGCCCGTTCGATCGTCTGCTGAAGAAAAACCAGACTCGCATTTCCGGCATAGATAACCAACATGCTATCAAAAGCGTACGGTGTTTCCGACGGACGAGTCAGTGAAAAAGGTTGTGTGACTGGCAATTCAGGCCGACATCCGAAAATGGACAATGTCGCTAAGGGACTGGCTCATGACAACGAGTCGCTTTATTATCACGCTCGGGTTCTGTAGCCGCCTGGACGTTCACTTCTGAGAAAGGCATTTACACCGAATGGTGTATAGGCTCGTGGTTGGTCTTCGGTGAGAGGCAGGATGTCTCTCATTAATCTCCGGGAGCGTACAATAGTTGCTCCGGCAGCCTGAAGGATGAAGTGTATATAACCTAAAACATAACGGATATAGCTTCCTTACTCAACCTGACGTAATACGCCGACAGTAAAATCAGGGATACCATACCATCATGGAAAGTCGTCAATACACCCGGCATCTTTCGCTTTCGGAGCTGAAATGGTTTGCTATCGGGATCGGTTTTTTTATTCTCAGCATAGCAACAGCCACCGTGAATTATCGGCTTTCCGGTATATCGCTACTGGTGGGCCTGTTGTTTATCATCTGGAAATTCAGCGTCACAGTTCTGTTTCTGTTTACGCCGCGCAGGATGACGTTAACCGAAACCGCGTTGCAGGCCGGGCATCGTGTTATCCATTACGATGCGCTTGAATCAATGCGTCTGCTCCACCAATCCGACAAACTCATCTTGCGCCACAGTGGCGGCAAGAAGTACGTCATCTACCTTGATTTCTGGAACGATGGCAACGGAATTTACGACCGACTGGCTGCTGAACTTGTCCGGCGACACGGTTCTGCGCTGGGGGCGCGCCTCGCCGCCGATGGACGTCTTAAATTCGGCAAAGTGACCGCGCTGGCGGATCGGCTTGAACACAAAAACCGGGCGGTGCCGTATGCGCAGATCGCCAGTATTCGCACCCAGCGCGAGGAGGGGGCTGGCAGTTCAATGAGCTATCTGATGATTAGCACCGCTACGGGCCGGATCTGCAAAATCGACCGCTCCACTATCGTCAATGAGCCGCTGCTGCTCAACTTTCTTTCCCAGCGTTTACCCGCCTGACGACATTTTTATACAAGGATGAATCAATGGAACTGTACGTATCAAAAACCAGCCAGCAAAACATGCCTGTGGAGTTCAATATCTATTATTCCAGATCTAAAACGTTGGTTGGTATTGTGTTCTGGATTTGTATGATGGGAGTTTTTATTGCGCTGGCGGTGAGTATGGCCACCGATCCCGAGGAGCCCAAAACTGGCGGTGCCGTCTTTATGGGGCTTATTTGTTGCGGCAGTCTGTTATTTATTGTGCGCCTGGCTCGCTCATTTTTAAGCGCGGCAAAGCCGGCAGTCACCATCAGTCGTGAAGGTATTCGCTTCTGTAATAGCAAATTCGCGGCCTGGACAAATATCGCCGAAAACACCTGGCATTCACAGAGCATTAACTTCATCCCGGCCGCCGCCGGTATTAAGATTGTGTTGCATGAAGGCAAGCCGATCCATTTCGCCACCACGGTTATTGCGCTTTCTTCCGATAGGTATCTTGAGATGTGCGATCTTTACTCGTCTCAGGCGATCGGGTAACTACCTGCGTCGGATTACGGCTTCGTTTTTTTGGCCTGCGATCTTAATGCTGAAATGGGCAGAAAAACGTGAAATTTAGACGCTATTACGAATGGGCAATGGTACTTATTGAAGGCTATATCATTGCCCATAATGCAGGGAGGGTTAATATGCTATGATAGAATTCTATGTTTGAATATATATCCTCAGAATACAAAATAAAGTAACGCTATCGTTGCGTATATTATATAATTCTATTTCCAGATTACTTTATTTTAAAAAAAGACAGATTGCCTGAACAGAAAGAACCGGTGTCAATGTAGATTTGATTGGCGAATGTTGTTGTGTAGTCAACAATCATATGGCCGAAGATAAAAGTATCCGCACCGCGTATTGGATGGATATTCCCCTGTAACGAACCAAGCAGACGATCGCGTGACCATAGAACGCTATCAATATCAACTTGCTTCCCATAATCGTAGCTGTCATCTGGATAATCGGCATGGGCAATCACGTACTTCTTTGAGGACGTTTCAACTTCTATGATGTGAGGACGCTGCTTAAAAGTTAGTAATAGCTCAGTGGCTTCTTGCCTGTCTTTTTCGGTGACCGAGTCGTACCAGTAACCACCGTTTACATACCAGAAATTGCCATCCTGTGTTTCAAAAGCGTCAAGCGCCATAGCTTCATGATTACCCACTACAGAAATAAACCATGGGGTATTTAACAGTCTCAGTGTTTCAAGGTTTTCTTTTCCTCGATCAATGTTATCTCCAGTGGAGATCAAGAGATCGGTATCAGGAGAGAAATTTAATTGAGCCAGTCTGGTTAACAATAAGGAGTAACATCCATGAATATCACCAACGACCCAAATGTGGCGATAGAGATCGCTGTTGATGTCAGCATAACGGATTAATTCCATGATGTTCCTATAGCACAATTTTGGAGGCTGGTATTATAACAAAGAAGTAGGGTAATATTAATTTTTATTCTTTAAAATACACAGTTATTAAAATAGCCTACAAGCTAGAAATGAACAGAGAATATATATTTTATGAATCGGTTAATTAAAGTAGACGATGTGCTTGAAAGATGCACTATTTCTCGCGCAACACTTTCCTGATTAATTGCAAAGGCATACTTTCCCGCTCAGCGGAAGCTTTATCCCGAAGGGGCTTTGTTGAATAAAGAGATTGGCGGATCTGATCGTTACTGTCGTTTCAGCATCGGGTTCCCATGGCAAAGCAAAAGTTTAAAATCAACATCTGAGCGGCAGCAATGAGGTCTGGAAAAGAAAGTGGGCTATCACCGTCGTTCAGTAGCGGAAACGGTCATGTTCCGTATCAAAACCTTGCTGGGCGGCCATTTGAGCCTGCGGAACTATGACGCGCAGGTGGGTGAAGTGATGGCGATGGTCAAAGCGCTGAATCGGATGACGTTGTTGGCAATGCCGACCAGCGTCAGGCTCGTATAACGAGTGCTCCGGTGGGAGTCCTGTATCCTTATCGTTGGCCGATTCTGAATTATTCAACAAAGCCTCATGTTGTCATAACCTACCAGATGCAGATAAAGCAGCATAAAGCGTTTTAAACGACAGCAACAAGGAAAGGGGTTGATCGTTTAATGGTACTGCGCCAAATCCTTTGTACCAGTCGCAGACCTGTTTATTTTTGGCATCAATAAGCAGGGCTACGCTACCGACCTGCAAAGCCGCCTGTATGCAACGCTTTCCGGCAGATAACAAAAGTTGTGCTCCCAGCCCTTGCCCCTGCATAGATTTGTCTACGGCTAAACGACCCAGACGAAACACTGGCACATCATATCTCCCTAATCCTTTGCTGATTGCGCCGGGAACCTGTGCATATATCAGTGATGCAGGACTGACTGAGTAAAAGCCGTGGATACGTGTAACATCCGAATTATCAAGCGCAACATAGGTTTTCGTTGTCCCTTTCTCATGATTTTGTCGTGCATGGCGTTGCAGGAATTGGTTCAGATCGGCATCCCCACAATCAAAATTCATTCGATTGTGGGTTTTCCCTATCGCGGCCTCATGCCAGTCTGTAAACATCATTTCTTCATGTCCGGCAGGGCGAAAGCAGCGGCAAGAAGCTTTTCATTCGGCGCTGGCGGGTTATCTAAAATTTCCATGATCATTTTAGTATCGCGCTCCGTCAGATATACCCGTTCGGCGGCATCAACAATCTTCTGTGCGACAGGTAGTACGTTACTGACCACAAAATCCGTCAGGTTGGTTTGCTGGATTGCCGCAGCGCGGACTATCAACTTTTTGGCATCCGTCGATACACGCAACGACAGCCTTTCGTTAGATTCTATAGCTATCTGAGGCATGGTTTTCATCCTCCTGTTTATGAACAATATGTACAATTATAGTATATATATGTACGCTTTCAAGGCGTACATGTGAGGCTAATATAGTCCAGACATGGCAAGAAGGTCGTTCACTGTCTTTAAACAGGGGATTAACTTCGGTTTATCGCGATTGCATTACTTTAATCTCACTGATTACGTATCATCAGGGAGTTTGCTAAATATATTCATGATTCTCTTTTTTGCCGTAACTGCTTGATTGATCCTACCCGCGTAATAGGGACACAACCCTAAGCGGCGGACATCTCCTGCTCACGTTCAGAAGAAGAGATCTGAGTTTCGCCAGCTGTAGATCTGTGATTTATACAGGTTAAGCTCGCTGGTGGCAGCGGCCACCCCAATGCGTTCCGCCAGTTTCAGGGCTTTCAGGCGTGTGCTGCTTGCGTGGCTTATTGGTGGTTGATGCTGGTTTTGTCATGTGAGTCACCTCTTGCTTGAGCGTTTACTCACTTAGTTGCGTGTCCACTATTGCTGAGTAAGATCAGAAGGTTAAAAATCAACAAAGGCTCAACGGCGTGCATTAGGCCCTGGTGATGAAGGTGGCATATGGGAGGATGTATATCCTACACTTTCATCCGGATGATGTAACAAAAATACAGGTATCGGTAATGAAACAATCATCACCGTTTAATAGAGGCCCATATATTGAGGTTCCATAATGGAAGAAGTTAACTCTGAATTCACAATCGTTGTTGAGTCTGATCTGGATAAATATGAGTTAATTGATTTTTTATCCCAAGGGATTCCAGACATAATAAAAGTGAACTTATTATATTTAAGATACGAAAATACAATGATTACAATAGAAAGAAATTATGACTGTAATCCTAAGTTGATAAATGAGAATGATGGTTGGCTGTATTATAAATATGAATTAACGGTATTTTCCATGGAGAATACCTCGTATGAATATCAGTATGAATTAGCGAATAAAATTATGAATGCTCTACGTGAGGCGGGATATCTGGCAGAATCAATTTGGTAATATACCGGTACCTATGTAACAGCATCGTCGCCACCATACATGCAGGCTAAAAAAGAGTGAATAGTCAAGCACTTCAGAAATATCTACTCGCGATATACCACCAGAACCAAATGGTCAATTTAAAACGGATGGCGTCAGAGTTACTGGTGGTCGAAAGGTAGATACAACACATTATTTTAATTTGAAAAGTATATGAAATTTACTACTTTTAATTTTAATCGATTAACAAAATTCATAGTAATTAGCTCCTGATTAATTCGACATATTTTTCATTAATCATAAAGCCATTTCCCAGCTTTCGCTGATTCAGAAAACATTCTGATTGTTAAAGGCTTACGAGTTCGTTCTACATCTTCCCGTTTTAATTTAAACCATCGTGTAAGCAGTGGAGTATTCTCCCAAGGGAAATAACACGACCATTTAACTTGTGATAAATCTACATTAAATTTTTTTTCAAATTTATCCAAAGCTTCATGCAGGTCATCGCCTGGAGCTTCAAATAAATCAGAATCAAGTTCTAATGGGATTTCTTTCCAATTGCTGTCTAAATATCCGGGAATCTCTTCACGGAAGAGTGCTAACACCTCTTGCTGAATTGTGTCCATCAAAAGGATGTCCATTGTATACGATCTTTAGGGCGTGCTATTAGGTTGTATTTTGCCTGAGTTCTCCTTGATACCTGGTAAATTGAATTCACAAGACCAACCCAACCTAACCATGGAACATATCGTGCTATGACTGCGGCAAGATTATTTGTTTTTCGCATTCTTATACCAACGGGTGTAGGAACTCTAATACCAAAAGGAGTTCGTGCATTTCGTAAAAGCATTCTCCCATACCTGGAGATAACACTTGTCCCTTTGATTGCCTCTCCCGGTTTCGTTCTGGTTTTTAACCACGGTTGCCCGGCGAGGATAGCAGCACCTGACTCAATGCCAATCCCAAGTTCATCACAAAATTGCTCAATGAAAATTACATCAAATAGTTCACCTGCTGACAGGTTCGATTGTCCGTGGTAGAAGTAGGTTCCGTTTAGTTCTTCTGTCGTATCCATTCAATCACCTTATAGACTGTTTGCCATTCATTCCAGGCATCGGGACGTTTCTGCCGCTATACTAGCCTGGTCGTCAATACGCTGTCACGGGTAAAAAGAACGTTATTCGCGAAAAGTGGATGGGGTATCGTAAGAATGCCAACATGTGGGGCAAGAGGGGGATGTCAGTTTATCGCGATATACGAGACGATAGTTTGTCAGTATAAGTTTCGGCTATTTCCCAAGTCTGGGAGGCCGTTCTTTATCACAAATAAAAAAAGCAGCAGCGAGGTGCTGCTGTATCAAAAAGCAGATTGATAAATGCAACGTAAGAGACAAATGGCCAACCGTAAAAGTGACCATAGCTATAATAATTATATTGATATTAAGTGGCAATGCAAAATATGGTCTTAATTATATCATGATGAGTTCAGCCAACGGTGATATGGCCTTATAAGGCTTGCAGTCTTTCATGGGCAGCAAGTAACGTCTGATATATGCTTAAATTCTTACTTCCGGGTTCAAGAAGAACTTTTTTAAATTCGGTCATGAGTTGCTCTTCATCTTCTTTCGAACGCATGTATTGTGGATGTTCCTGGAAGAAGGTGAGCGCCTGCTCTTTGGTTTGTTTATATTTTTCGCAAAAAAATGCTTGAGCTGATTGCGCTATTTTTTGATGCGGAATTATCAGCGTTCTGGTTTGATAATGATTTATTCTTCGCAAGGTCTGACGGCACATACGGAAGAGACTGACACTCATCAATACTATTTGCGTTGGCCAGTTGCTCTTTCTGAGCGCCAGGTTGCTGTACCGGTTTGCTCACGGAGGAAGGGAGGGGCACCTGGGCACAGCCGATCAGTAAAAAGACAGGAAGACAGCTATAAAATTTTTTCATATTAACTCCAACTACAGAAGAATGAGGCGCAATGTTTTTACACAACCGTCAGAATGTTATCTGACAATAGTGATAAGAGGCGAATGCGTTTCAGGAATGCTAGCAAAAAAAACTCCTGATATAAATAATTAATTCTCCATCCAGATGACAATATCTGAATTTTTGCTGCTGCAGAACAATAAGCCAGAATTTATACACTATGAGCTAATTTTCTATTTTAAATCAGCAAGCGCTGTGCAAGTTGGCTAATTTAATTAGCGGGTGGCATCAGTTTCATAATGTTTGCATCAGGATTTTGCCACCCGCTCCCGGTATTGTTTACATATTAAAATGATTTTTAACTGGTGCTGACAACTATGCTAAATACGCAGGAAGTACTTAAAGAAGGAGAGAAGCGGAAAATCCGCAGCCCGGAAGCATGGTTTATACAGACGTGTTCCGCGCAAAAGCTGCATATGTCATTTTCTGAAAGCCGACACAATGAAAACTGCCTGATTCAGGAAGGCGCGCTGCTTTTTTGCGAGCAGGCCGTTGTCGCACCAGTATCAGGAGACCTGGTTTTTCGACCGTTAAAAATTGAAGTACTCAGCAAATTACTGGCATTTATCGATGGCGCAGGATTAGTGGACACGACATATGCTGAATCCGATAAATGGGTTTTGCTGAGTCCTGAGTTTCGCGCTATTTGGCAAGATCGTAAACGCTGCGAGTACTGGTTTTTGCAGCAAATTATTACGCCTTCTCCGGCCTTCAATAAGGTACTGGCGCTGTTACGAAAAAGCGAGAGTTACTGGTTGGTTGGCTATTTACTCGCTCAGTCAACCAGCGGCAACACGATGAGAATGCTGGGAGAAGACTATGGCGTTTCTTATACCCATTTTCGTCGTTTGTGCAGCAGAGCGTTGGGCGGAAAAGCGAAGAGTGAATTACGAAACTGGCGTATGGCGCAATCGCTGCTGAATAGTGTAGAAGGCCACGAGAACATCACCCAATTAGCCGTTAATCATGGTTACTCATCGCCTTCACATTTTTCTAGTGAGATCAAAGAGCTGATCGGCGTTTCGCCGCGGAAATTATCAAATATTATTCAATTGGCAGACAAATGAAGACACATATTCTTTTGGCCAGAGTGCTGGCATGTGCCGCGCTTGTTCTGGTTACACCTGGTTATTCTAGTGAAAAAATACCTGTAACGGGAAGTGGGTTTGTTGCGAAAGACGATAGCCTGCGGACATTTTTCGATGCCATGGCGCTACAGCTAAAGGAGCCTGTCATTGTTAGCAAAATGGCGGCACGAAAAAAAATTACGGGCAACTTTGAGTTTCACGATCCTAACGCATTACTGGAGAAGCTTTCCCTACAACTGGGGCTGATTTGGTATTTCGATGGGCAG
Organism: Salmonella sp. SJTUF14076; assembly: GCF_015534835.1. Classification (NCBI taxonomy): domain Bacteria; kingdom Pseudomonadati; phylum Pseudomonadota; class Gammaproteobacteria; order Enterobacterales; family Enterobacteriaceae; genus Salmonella; species Salmonella sp. SJTUF14076. The sequence continues at coordinate 1,041,111 of NZ_CP064674.1, forward strand.
GCTATCTATATTTATGACGCCAGTGAAATGCGCAATGCCGTGGTTTCTTTACGCAACGTCTCACTCAATGAGTTCAACAATTTTCTAAAACGCTCAGGTTTATATAACAAAAATTACCCGCTACGTGGCGATAACCGTAAAGGAACATTCTATGTTTCAGGGCCACCCGTCTATGTTGATATGGTGGTCAACGCCGCCACCATGATGGACAAGCAAAACGATGGTATTGAGCTGGGACGCCAGAAAATAGGGGTGATGCGTCTGAATAATACCTTCGTGGGCGATCGTACCTACAATCTGCGCGATCAGAAAATGGTTATCCCCGGTATTGCCACGGCCATTGAAAGGTTATTGCAGGGAGAGGAACAACCCTTAGGTAATATTGTCAGTAGCGAACCCCCGGCGATGCCAGCGTTTTCAGCGAATGGAGAAAAAGGTAAAGCAGCAAATTATGCCGGTGGCATGAGTCTGCAGGAAGCTTTAAAGCAAAACGCCGCGGCGGGCAATATTAAAATCGTGGCCTATCCGGATACCAACAGTTTGTTAGTAAAAGGAACGGCTGAGCAGGTGCATTTTATCGAAATGCTGGTTAAAGCGCTGGATGTCGCCAAACGTCACGTAGAATTATCCCTGTGGATTGTCGATCTTAATAAAAGCGATCTGGAGCGTTTGGGCACTTCATGGAGCGGCAGCATTACTATTGGGGACAAACTTGGCGTGTCATTAAACCAGTCTTCAATAAGTACCCTCGATGGCAGTCGATTCATCGCCGCGGTAAATGCGTTAGAAGAGAAGAAACAGGCGACGGTGGTTTCGCGCCCGGTATTACTGACTCAGGAAAATGTTCCCGCTATTTTTGATAACAACAGAACGTTTTACACCAAGCTGATTGGGGAACGTAATGTGGCGCTTGAGCATGTAACATACGGAACAATGATCCGAGTGCTGCCCCGTTTTTCCGCAGATGGTCAGATAGAAATGTCGCTGGACATTGAAGATGGCAACGATAAGACGCCGCAATCTGATACTACCACCTCCGTAGATGCGTTACCCGAAGTCGGGCGAACGTTAATTAGCACTATTGCGAGAGTGCCGCACGGAAAAAGTTTGCTGGTCGGGGGTTATACACGGGATGCAAATACCGATACTGTCCAAAGTATTCCGTTTTTAGGCAAATTACCGCTTATTGGTAGCCTGTTCCGTTATTCCAGTAAGAATAAAAGTAATGTTGTTCGTGTGTTCATGATTGAACCAAAAGAAATTGTCGACCCGTTAACGCCGGATGCCAGCGAATCGGTAAACAATATTCTGAAGCAAAGCGGTGCCTGGAGTGGGGACGATAAGTTACAGAAATGGGTTCGTGTTTATCTGGATAGAGGTCAGGAGGCAATTAAATGATTCCTGGCTCAACCTCCGGTATTTCATTTTCCAGAATATTGTCCCGGCAGACATCTCATCAGGATGCGACCCAGCATACTGATGCGCAACAGGCGGAAATACAACAGGCCGCAGAGGATTCGTCTCCAGGGGCGGAAGTACAAAAATTTGTCCAGTCGACGGACGAAATGTCAGCGGCGCTGGCGCAATTTCGTAACCGTCGCGATTATGAAAAAAAATCCAGTAATTTATCTAACAGTTTTGAACGCGTGCTGGAGGATGAGGCTTTACCGAAGGCGAAGCAAATCTTAAAGCTAATTAGCGTACATGGCGGCGCGTTAGAAGATTTTTTACGTCAGGCGCGTAGCTTATTTCCTGACCCCAGTGATTTAGTCCTTGTGTTACGCGAATTGCTTCGTCGTAAAGACCTGGAAGAGATCGTGCGGAAAAAGCTGGAGTCGTTACTTAAGCACGTTGAAGAGCAAACCGATCCGAAGACCCTCAAGGCAGGGATTAATTGTGCGTTGAAGGCCCGGCTTTTTGGGAAAACATTATCGTTAAAACCAGGCTTATTGCGCGCCAGCTATCGGCAATTTATCCAGAGTGAATCACATGAAGTGGAGATTTACTCTGACTGGATAGCCAGTTATGGCTATCAACGTCGACTGGTGGTACTGGATTTTATTGAGGGTTCGCTATTAACCGATATTGACGCGAATGACGCCAGTTGTTCGCGCCTGGAGTTTGGCCAGCTTTTACGACGCCTGACGCAACTTAAAATGTTGCGCTCCGCTGACCTACTATTTGTGAGTACATTGTTGTCGTATTCGTTTACCAAAGCGTTTAATGCGGAGGAGTCGTCGTGGTTACTACTGATGCTTTCGCTATTGCAACAGCCACATGAAGTGGATTCGCTGTTAGCCGATATTATAGGTTTGAATGCGTTATTGCTTAGTCATAAAGAACATGCATCCTTTTTGCAGATATTTTATCAAGTATGTAAAGCCATACCCTCTTCACTCTTTTATGAAGAATATTGGCAGGAAGAATTGTTAATGGCGTTACGTAGTATGACCGATATTGCCTACAAGCATGAAATGGCAGAACAGCGTCGTACTATTGAAAAGCTGTCTTAATTTAATATTAACAGGATACCTATAGTGCTGCTTTCTCTACTTAACAGTGCTCGTTTACGACCTGAATTACTGATTCTGGTACTAATGGTGATGATCATTTCTATGTTCGTCATTCCATTACCTACCTATCTGGTTGATTTCCTGATCGCACTGAATATCGTACTGGCGATATTGGTGTTTATGGGGTCGTTCTACATTGACAGAATCCTCAGTTTTTCAACGTTTCCTGCGGTACTGTTAATTACCACGCTCTTTCGTCTGGCATTATCGATCAGTACCAGTCGTCTTATCTTGATTGAAGCCGATGCCGGTGAAATTATCGCCACGTTCGGGCAATTCGTTATTGGCGATAGCCTGGCGGTGGGTTTTGTTGTCTTCTCTATTGTCACCGTGGTCCAGTTTATCGTTATTACCAAAGGTTCAGAACGCGTCGCGGAAGTTGCGGCCCGATTTTCTCTGGATGGTATGCCCGGTAAACAGATGAGTATTGATGCCGATTTGAAGGCCGGTATTATTGATGCGGATGCCGCGCGCGAACGGCGAAGCGTACTGGAAAGGGAAAGCCAGCTTTACGGTTCCTTTGACGGTGCGATGAAGTTTATCAAAGGTGACGCTATTGCCGGCATCATTATTATCTTTGTTAACTTTATTGGCGGTATTTCGGTGGGGATGACCCGCCATGGTATGGATTTGTCCTCCGCTCTGTCTACTTATACCATGCTGACCATTGGTGATGGTCTTGTCGCCCAGATCCCCGCATTGTTGATTGCGATTAGTGCCGGTTTTATCGTGACTCGCGTAAATGGCGATAGCGATAATATGGGGCGGAATATCATGACGCAGCTGTTGAACAACCCATTTGTATTGGTTGTTACGGCTATTTTGACCATTTCAATGGGAACTCTGCCGGGATTCCCGCTGCCGGTATTTGTTATTTTATCGGTGGTTTTAAGCGTACTCTTCTATTTTAAATTCCGTGAAGCAAAACGTAGCGCCGCCAAACCTAAAACCAGTAAAGGCGAGCAGCCGCTCAGTATTGAGGAAAAAGAAGGGTCGTCGTTAGGACTGATTGGCGATCTCGATAAAGTCTCTACAGAGACCGTACCGTTGATATTACTTGTGCCGAAGAGCCGGCGTGAAGATCTGGAAAAAGCTCAACTTGCGGAGCGTCTACGTAGTCAGTTCTTTATTGATTATGGCGTGCGCCTGCCGGAAGTATTGTTACGCGATGGCGAGGGCCTGGACGATAACAGCATCTTATTGTTGATTAATGAGATCCGTGTTGAACAATTTACGGTCTATTTTGATTTGATGCGAGTGGTAAATTATTCCGATGAAGTTGTTTCCTTTGGCATTAATCCAACAATCCATCAGCAAGGTAGCAGCCAGTATTTCTGGGTAACGCATGAAGAGGGGGAGAAACTCCGGGAGCTTGGCTATGTGTTGCGGAACGCGCTTGATGAGCTTTACCACTGTCTGGCGGTGACGCTGGCGCGCAACGTCAATGAATATTTCGGTATTCAGGAAACAAAACATATGCTGGACCAACTGGAAGCGAAATTTCCTGATTTACTTAAAGAAGTGCTCAGACATGCCACGGTACAACGTATATCTGAAGTTTTGCAGCGTTTGTTAAGCGAACGTGTTTCCGTGCGTAATATGAAATTAATTATGGAAGCGCTCGCATTGTGGGCGCCAAGAGAAAAAGATGTCATTAACCTTGTGGAGCATATTCGTGGGGCAATGGCGCGTTATATTTGCCATAAATTCGCCAATGGCGGCGAATTACGAGCAGTAATGGTATCTGCTGAAGTTGAGGATGTTATTCGCAAAGGGATCCGTCAGACCTCTGGCAGTACCTTCCTCAGCCTTGACCCGGAAGCCTCCGCTAATTTGATGGATCTCATTACACTTAAGTTGGATGATTTATTGATTGCACATAAAGATCTTGTCCTCCTTACGTCTGTCGATGTCCGTCGATTTATTAAGAAAATGATTGAAGGTCGTTTTCCGGATCTGGAGGTTTTATCTTTCGGTGAGATAGCAGATAGCAAGTCAGTGAATGTTATAAAAACAATATAAGGGCTTAATTAAGGAAAAGATCTATGCAACATTTGGATATCGCTGAATTAGTTCGTTCCGCACTGGAAGTAAGTGGTTGCGATCCTTCATTAATTGGAGGAATAGATAGCCATTCAACAATTGTTCTGGATTTATTTGCATTGCCAAGTATCTGTATCAGCGTCAAGGACGATGATGTATGGATCTGGGCGCAATTGGGTGCTGACAGCATGGTGGTATTACAACAGCGGGCTTATGAAATCTTAATGACCATAATGGAAGGATGCCATTTTGCCCGCGGCGGGCAATTACTACTGGGGGAGCAGAATGGGGAGCTAACGCTTAAAGCCTTAGTGCATCCGGATTTTTTATCTGACGGTGAAAAGTTCTCTACTGCCTTGAATGGGTTTTACAACTATCTGGAAGTTTTTAGTCGGTCGCTAATGAGATGAAAACACCTCGTTTACTGCAATATCTGGCCTACCCACAAAAAATAACCGGCCCAATTATTGAGGCGGAATTGCGCGATGTAGCCATTGGCGAACTGTGTGAAATACGCCGTGGCTGGCACCAAAAACAGGTTGTTGCACGTGCGCAGGTGGTTGGCTTACAGCGGGAACGCACCGTGCTGAGCCTTATCGGCAATGCCCAGGGGCTGAGCCGCGATGTCGTGCTTTATCCCACTGGACGTGCGTTATCGGCGTGGGTGGGATACTCGGTATTAGGCGCGGTGTTGGATCCGACAGGGAAAATCGTTGAGCGTTTTACCCCTGAAGTGGCGCCGATTAGCGAAGAACGCGTTATTGATGTCGCACCGCCGTCTTACGCTTCACGCGTTGGCGTCCGTGAACCGCTGATTACCGGTGTGCGCGCGATTGACGGGTTATTGACCTGTGGCGTAGGCCAGCGAATGGGCATTTTTGCCTCCGCAGGATGCGGTAAGACCATGCTGATGCATATGCTGATCGAGCAAACGGAGGCGGATGTCTTTGTTATCGGTCTTATCGGTGAACGAGGCCGTGAGGTCACTGAATTCGTGGATATGTTGCGCGCTTCGCATAAGAAAGAAAAATGCGTGCTGGTTTTTGCCACTTCCGATTTCCCCTCGGTCGATCGCTGCAATGCGGCGCAACTGGCGACAACCGTAGCGGAATATTTTCGCGACCAGGGAAAACGGGTCGTGCTTTTTATCGATTCCATGACCCGTTATGCGCGTGCTTTGCGAGACGTGGCACTGGCGTCGGGCGAGCGTCCGGCCCGTCGAGGTTATCCCGCCTCCGTATTCGATAATTTGCCCCGCTTGCTGGAACGCCCCGGGGCGACCAGCGAGGGAAGCATTACTGCCTTTTATACAGTACTGCTGGAAAGCGAGGAAGAGGCGGACCCGATGGCGGATGAAATTCGCTCTATCCTTGACGGTCACCTGTATCTGAGCAGAAAGCTGGCCGGGCAGGGACATTACCCGGCAATCGATGTACTGAAAAGCGTAAGCCGCGTTTTTGGACAAGTCACGACGCCGACACATGCTGAACAGGCATCTGCCGTGCGTAAATTAATGACGCGTCTGGAAGAGCTCCAGCTTTTCATTGATTTGGGAGAATATCGTCCTGGCGAAAATATCGATAACGATCGGGCGATGCAGATGCGGGATAGCCTGAAAGCCTGGTTATGCCAGCCGGTAGCGCAGTATTCATCCTTTGATGACACGTTGAGCGGTATGAATGCATTCGCTGACCAGAATTAAAGTATTGCAGCGGCGCTGTACGGTATTTCATTCACAGTGTGAGTCGATATTACTTCGCTATCAGGATGAGGACCGCGGGCTGCAGGCCGAGGAGGAGGCGATCCTTGAACAAATAGCGGGTCTGAAATTGTTATTAGATACGCTGCGTGCAGAAAACAGACAGCTCAGTCGTGAGGAAATTTATACGTTATTACGTAAGCAGTCTATTGTTCGCCGGCAGATAAAAGATTTAGAACTCCAGATTATACAAATTCAGGAAAAACGGAGCGAGCTGGAAAAGAAAAGGGAAGAGTTTCAGAAAAAAAGTAAATATTGGTTGCGCAAAGAAGGGAACTATCAACGCTGGATAATCCGTCAGAAAAGACACTATATCCAGCGAGAGATACAGCAGGAAGAGGCCGAGTCAGAGGAGATAATTTAATGGGCGATGTGTCAGCTGTCAGTTCATCCGGGAACATTTTACTGCCGCAGCAGGATGAGGTTGGCGGTTTATCAGAAGCATTAAAAAAAGCGGTGGAAAAACATAAGACAGAATATTCCGGTGATAAAAAAGATCGCGACTATGGCGATGCTTTCGTAATGCATAAAGAAACGGCTTTACCGGTATTACTGGCGGCATGGCGACATGGCGCGCCAGCGAAATCAGAACATCACAATGGCAACGTTTCTGGTCTGCATCATAACGGAAAAGGCGAACTCAGGATTGCTGAAAAACTGTTGAAAGTCACTGCTGAAAAATCTGTCGGTTTGATTTCTGTGGAGGCCAAAGTAGATAAATCCGCAGCGTTGCTATCGTCTAAAAATAGGCCGTTAGAAAGCGTAAGCGGTAAAAAATTATCTGCTGATTTAAAAGCCGTGGAATCCGTTAGTGAAGTAACCGATAACGCCACGGGAATCTCTGACGATAATATCAAGGCATTGCCTGGGGATAATAAAGCCATCGCGGGCGAAGGCGTTCGTAAAGAGGGCGCGCCGCTGGCGCGGGATGTCGCACCTGCCCGAATGGCCGCAGCCAATACCGGTAAGCCTGAAGATAAAGATCATAAAAAGGTTAAAGATGTTTCTCAGCTTCCGCTGCAACCAACCACTATCGCCGATCTTAGCCAATTAACCGGCGGCGATGAAAAAATGCCTTTAGCGGCGCAATCAAAGCCGATGATGACTATTTTTCCCACTGCCGATGGCGTGAAAGGAGAGGATAGCTCGCTGACTTACCGTTTTCAGCGCTGGGGAAATGACTATTCCGTCAATATTCAGGCGCGGCAAGCAGGGGAGTTTTCGTTAATACCGTCAAATACGCAGGTTGAACATCGTTTGCATGATCAATGGCAAAACGGTAATCCCCAGCGCTGGCACCTGACGCGAGACGATCAACAAAATCCGCAGCAGCAACAGCACAGACAGCAATCTGGCGAGGAGGATGACGCCTGATGTCATTGCGTGTGAGACAGATTGATCGTCGCGAATGGCTATTGGCGCAAACCGCGACAGAATGCCAGCGCCATGGCCGGGAAGCGACGCTGGAATATCCGACGCGACAGGGAATGTGGGTTCGGTTGAGCGATGCAGAAAAACGGTGGTCGGCCTGGATTAAACCTGGGGACTGGCTTGAGCATGTCTCTCCCGCTCTGGCGGGGGCGGCGGTTTCTGCTGGCGCTGAGCACCTGGTCGTTCCCTGGCTTGCTGCAACAGAGCGACCGTTTGAGTTGCCCGTGCCGCATTTGTCCTGTCGGCGTTTATGCGTAGAGAACCCCGTGCCGGGAAGCGCGCTGCCGGAAGGGAAATTGTTGCACATTATGAGCGATCGGGGCGGCCTGTGGTTTGAATATCTTCCTGAACTGCCTGCAGTCGGGGGCGGCAGGCCGAAAATGCTGCGTTGGCCGTTGCGCTTTGTAATCGGTAGCAGTGATACGCAGCGTTCGTTGCTGGGCCGAATCGGGATCGGAGATGTACTCCTGATTCGTACTTCCCGTGCGGAAGTTTATTGCTACGCGAAAAAGTTAGGTCATTTCAACCGTGTTGAAGGGGGAATTATTGTGGAAACGTTAGATATTCAACATATCGAAGAAGAAAATAATACAACTGAAACTGCAGAAACTCTGCCTGGCTTGAATCAATTGCCCGTCAAACTGGAATTTGTTTTGTATCGTAAGAACGTTACCCTCGCCGAACTCGAAGCCATGGGGCAGCAACAGCTATTATCACTGCCGACCAATGCTGAACTTAACGTTGAAATTATGGCGAATGGTGTTTTGCTGGGTAATGGCGAACTGGTACAGATGAATGACACCTTAGGCGTTGAGATCCATGAATGGCTGAGCGAGTCTGGTAATGGGGAATGATATCTCATTAATTGCCTTACTGGCATTTTCCACCCTGTTGCCATTTATTATTGCGTCAGGAACCTGTTTCGTTAAATTTTCTATTGTATTTGTCATGGTGCGTAACGCCCTGGGATTGCAGCAGATACCTTCAAATATGACGCTTAACGGCGTCGCATTGCTGCTTTCTATGTTTGTTATGTGGCCCATAATGCATGATGCCTACGTCTATTTTGAGGACGAAGATGTCACCTTTAATGATATTTCGTCATTAAGTAAACACGTTGATGAAGGCCTGGATGGTTATCGCGATTATCTGATCAAATATTCAGATCGCGAGTTAGTTCAGTTTTTTGAAAACGCGCAACTGAAGCGTCAGTATGGAGAAGAGACCGAGACGGTAAAGCGTGACAAAGATGAAATTGAAAAACCATCAATATTTGCGTTATTACCTGCTTATGCGCTGAGCGAAATAAAAAGCGCGTTTAAAATTGGTTTTTATCTCTATTTGCCCTTTGTTGTCGTCGACCTGGTGGTATCCAGCGTGCTACTGGCGCTGGGGATGATGATGATGAGTCCGGTGACGATATCTACACCTATTAAGCTGGTGCTTTTTGTCGCGCTTGATGGCTGGACCTTACTGTCTAAGGGATTGATATTACAGTATATGGACATTGCAACATGACATCATTACGAGACGGGATAGTTAAATGGATGATTTAGTGTTTGCAGGTAATAAGGCGCTCTATCTTGTTTTGATCCTGTCAGGGTGGCCGACGATTGTCGCAACGATTATCGGCCTCCTGGTAGGGTTATTCCAGACGGTAACGCAATTACAGGAACAGACGCTGCCTTTTGGCATTAAATTACTTGGCGTGTGTTTATGCTTGTTTTTACTGTCTGGCTGGTATGGCGAAGTTTTACTCTCTTACGGGCGTCAGGTGATATTCCTGGCGTTGGCTAAGGGGTAAAAAATGTTTTACGCGTTGTACTTTGAAATTCATCACCTGGTTGCGTCTGCGGCGCTAGGGTTTGCTCGCGTGGCGCCGATTTTTTTCTTCCTGCCGTTTTTGAATAGCGGGGTATTAAGCGGCGCGCCGAGAAACGCCATTATCATCCTGGTGGCATTGGGAGTATGGCCGCATGCATTGAACGAGGCGCCGCCGTTTTTATCGGTGGCGATGATCCCGTTAGTTCTGCAAGAAGCGGCGGTAGGCGTCATGCTGGGCTGTCTGCTGTCATGGCCTTTTTGGGTTATGCATGCGCTGGGTTGTATTATCGATAACCAGCGAGGGGCAACGCTAAGTAGCAGTATCGATCCGGCAAACGGTATTGATACCTCGGAAATGGCTAATTTCCTGAATATGTTTGCCGCTGTCGTTTATTTACAAAACGGCGGTCTGGTCACGATGGTTGACGTGTTAAATAAAAGCTATCAGCTATGCGATCCGATGAACGAGTGCACGCCTTCATTACCGCCGCTATTAACGTTTATTAATCAGGTGGCTCAAAACGCGTTGGTTCTGGCCAGCCCGGTGGTATTAGTGCTGTTGCTGTCAGAAGTATTCCTGGGTTTATTGTCGCGCTTTGCTCCGCAAATGAACGCTTTTGCGATTTCACTGACGGTAAAAAGCGGCATTGCCGTTTTAATTATGCTGCTTTATTTCTCTCCGGTACTACCGGACAATGTACTGCGACTCTCTTTCCAGGCCACAGGGTTAAGCAGTTGGTTTTACGAGCGAGGGGCGACGCATGTCCTCGAATAAAACAGAAAAACCGACTAAAAAACGGCTGGAAGACTCCGCTAAAAAAGGCCAGTCATTTAAAAGTAAAGATCTCATTATCGCCTGCCTGACGCTGGGAGGAATTGCCTATCTGGTGTCGTATGGCTCATTTAATGAGTTTATGGGGATAATTAAGATCATTATTGCGGATAATTTTGATCAGAGCATGGCTGACTACAGTTTGGCCGTTTTTGGGATAGGGTTAAAATATCTGATTCCATTTATGCTGCTCTGTTTAGTGTGTTCCGCATTACCGGCGTTATTACAGGCCGGTTTCGTGCTGGCGACAGAAGCATTAAAACCTAATTTATCGGCGTTAAACCCGGTAGAAGGGGCGAAAAAACTTTTTAGTATGCGCACGGTTAAAGATACGGTCAAAACCCTACTGTATCTCTCATCCTTTGTGGTGGCCGCCATCATTTGCTGGAAGAAATATAAGGTTGAAATCTTTTCTCAGTTAAATGGCAATGTTGTGGATATTGCCGTCATTTGGCGTGAACTTCTCCTCGCATTGGTATTAACTTGCCTTGCTTGCGCATTGATTGTCTTATTATTGGATGCTATTGCGGAATATTTCCTGACCATGAAAGATATGAAAATGGATAAGGAAGAAGTGAAGCGTGAAATGAAGGAGCAGGAAGGGAACCCAGAGGTTAAATCTAAAAGACGTGAAGTTCATATGGAAATTCTGTCTGAACAGGTGAAATCCGATATTGAAAACTCACGCCTGATTGTTGCCAACCCCACGCATATTACGATCGGGATTTATTTTAAACCCGAATTGATGCCGATTCCGATGATCTCAGTGTATGAAACGAATCAGCGCGCACTGGCCGTCCGCGCCTATGCGGAGAAGGTTGGCGTACCTGTGATCGTCGATATCAAACTGGCGCGCAGTCTTTTCAAAACCCATCGCCGTTATGATCTGGTGAGTCTGGAAGAAATTGATGAAGTTTTACGTCTTCTGGTTTGGCTGGAAGAGGTAGAAAACGCGGGCAAAGACGTTATTCAGCCACAAGAAAACGAGGTACGGCATTGAGCCGCGTAAAGCAGTAGCGATGTATTCATTGGGCGTTTTTTGAATGTTCACTAACCACCGTCGGGGTTTAATAACTGCATCAGATAAACGCAGTCGTTAAGTTCTACAAAGTCGGTGACAGATAACAGGAGTAAGTAATGGATTATCAAAATAATGTCAGCGAAGAACGTGTTGCGGAAATGATTTGGGATGCCGTTAGTGAAGGCGCCACGCTAAAAGACGTTCATGGGATCCCTCAAGATATGATGGACGGTTTATATGCTCATGCTTATGAGTTTTATAACCAGGGACGACTGGATGAAGCTGAGACATTCTTTCGTTTCTTATGCATTTATGATTTTTACAATCCCGATTACACCATGGGGCTGGCGGCGGTATGCCAACTGAAAAAACAATTTCAGAAAGCATGTGACCTTTATGCAGTAGCGTTTACGTTACTTAAAAATGATTATCGCCCCGTTTTTTTTACCGGGCAGTGTCAATTATTAATGCGTAAGGCGGCAAAAGCCAGACAGTGTTTTGAACTTGTCAATGAACGTACTGAAGATGAGTCTCTGCGGGCAAAAGCGTTGGTCTATCTGGAGGCGCTAAAAACGGCGGAGACAGAGCAGCACAGTGAACAAGAAAAGGAATAATTATGGTAAATGACGCAAGTAGCATTAGCCGTAGCGGATATACCCAAAATCCGCGCCTCGCTGAGGCGGCTTTTGAAGGCGTTCGTAAGAACACGGACTTTTTAAAAGCGGCGGATAAAGCTTTTAAAGATGTGGTGGCAACGAAAGCGGGCGACCTTAAAGCCGGAACAAAGTCCGGCGAGAGCGCTATTAATACGGTGGGTCTAAAGCCGCCTACGGACGCCGCCCGGGAAAAACTCTCCAGCGAAGGGCAATTGACATTACTGCTTGGCAAGTTAATGACGCTACTGGGTGATGTTTCGCTGTCTCAACTGGAGTCTCGTCTGGCGGTATGGCAGGCGATGATTGAGTCACAAAAAGAGATGGGGATTCAGGTATCGAAAGAATTCCAGACGGCTCTGGGAGAGGCTCAGGAGGCGACGGATCTCTATGAAGCCAGTATCAAAAAGACGGATACCGCCAAGAGTGTTTATGACGCTGCGGCCAAAAAACTGACGCAGGCGCAAAATAAATTGCAATCGCTGGACCCGGCTGACCCCGGCTATGCACAAGCTGAAGCCGCGGTAGAACAGGCCGGAAAAGAAGCGACAGAGGCGAAAGAGGCCTTAGATAAGGCCACGGATGCGACGGTTAAAGCAGGCACAGACGCCAAAGCGAAAGCCGAGAAAGCGGATAACATTCTGACCAAATTCCAGGGAACGGCTAATGCCGCCTCTCAGAATCAGGTTTCCCAGGGTGAGCAGGATAATCTGTCAAATGTCGCCCGCCTCACTATGCTCATGGCCATGTTTATTGAGATTGTGGGCAAAAATACGGAAGAAAGCCTGCAAAACGATCTTGCGCTTTTCAACGCTTTGCAGGAAGGGCGTCAGGCGGAGATGGAAAAGAAATCGGCTGAATTCCAGGAAGAGACGCGCAAGGCCGAGGAAACGAACCGCATTATGGGATGTATCGGGAAAGTCCTCGGCGCGCTGCTAACCATTGTCAGCGTTGTGGCCGCTGTTTTTACCGGTGGGGCGAGTCTGGCGCTGGCTGCGGTGGGACTTGCGGTAATGGTGGCCGATGAAATTGTGAAGGCGGCGACGGGGGTGTCGTTTATTCAGCAGGCGCTGAACCCGATTATGGAGCATGTGCTGAAGCCGTTAATGGAGCTGATTGGCAAGGCGATTACCAAAGCGCTGGAAGGATTAGGCGTCGATAAGAAAACGGCAGAGATGGCCGGCAGCATTGTTGGTGCGATTGTCGCCGCTATTGCTATGGTGGCGGTCATTGTGGTGGTCGCAGTTGTCGGGAAAGGCGCGGCGGCGAAACTAGGTAACGCGCTGAGCAAAATGATGGGCGAAACGATTAAGAAGTTGGTGCCTAACGTGCTGAAACAGTTGGCGCAAAACGGCAGCAAACTCTTTACCCAGGGGATGCAACGTATTACTAGCGGCCTGGGTAATGTGGGTAGCAAGATGGGCCTGCAAACGAATGCCTTAAGTAAAGAGCTGGTAGGTAATACCCTAAATAAAGTGGCGTTGGGCATGGAAGTCACGAATACCGCAGCCCAGTCAGCCGGTGGTGTTGCCGAGGGCGTATTTATTAAAAATGCCAGCGAGGCGCTTGCTGATTTTATGCTCGCCCGTTTTGCCATGGATCAGATTCAGCAGTGGCTTAAACAATCCGTAGAAATATTTGGTGAAAACCAGAAGGTAACGGCGGAACTGCAAAAAGCCATGTCTTCTGCGGTACAGCAAAATGCGGATGCTTCGCGTTTTATTCTGCGCCAGAGTCGCGCATAAAAACTGCCAAAATAAAGGGAGAAAAATATGTTAATTAGTAATGTGGGAATAAATCCCGCCGCTTATTTAAATAATCATTCTGTTGAGAATAGTTCACAGACAGCTTCGCAATCCGTTAGCGCTAAAGATATTCTGAATAGTATTGGTATTAGCAGCAGTAAAGTCAGTGACCTGGGGTTGAGTCCTACACTGAGCGCGCCTGCGCCAGGGGTATTAACGCAAACCCCCGGAACGATCACGTCCTTTTTAAAAGCCAGTATTCAAAATACCGACATGAATCAGGATTTGAATGCACTGGCAAATAATGTCACGACTAAAGCGAATGAGGTTGTGCAAACCCAGTTACGCGAGCAGCAGGCAGAAGTCGGAAAGTTTTTTGATATTAGCGGAATGTCTTCCAGTGCCGTTGCGCTGTTGGCTGCCGCGAATACGTTAATGCTGACGTTGAACCAGGCTGATAGCAAACTGTCTGGTAAGTTGTCATTAGTCAGTTTTGATGCAGCTAAAACGACGGCAAGCTCCATGATGCGCGAAGGGATGAATGCGTTGTCCGGTAGTATTTCCCAGAGCGCGCTTCAGTTGGGGATCACTGGCGTGGGCGCCAAACTGGAATATAAGGGGCTGCAGAATGAAAGAGGCGCGCTTAAACATAATGCCGCGAAGATCGATAAACTGACCACTGAAAGCCACAGCATTAAAAACGTGCTGAACGGGCAGAATAGCGTCAAACTTGGTGCTGAAGGCGTCGATTCTCTGAAATCGTTAAATATGAAGAAAACCGGTACCGATGCGACGAAAAATCTTAATGATGCGACGCTTAAATCTAATGCCGGAACCAGCGCCACGGAAAGTCTGGGTATTAAAAACAGTAATAAACAAATCTCCCCTGAACATCAGGCTATTCTGTCGAAACGTCTTGAGTCTGTCGAATCCGATATTCGTCTTGAGCAGAATACCATGGATATGACCCGAATCGATGCGCGCAAGATGCAGATGACGGGCGATCTGATTATGAAGAACTCGGTCACGGTCGGTGGTATTGCAGGGGCGTCCGGGCAGTACGCCGCTACTCAGGAACGTTCCGAGCAGCAAATTAGCCAGGTGAATAACCGTGTTGCCAGCACCGCATCGGACGAAGCCCGTGAAAGTTCACGTAAATCGACCAGCCTGATTCAGGAAATGCTGAAAACAATGGAGAGCATTAACCAGTCGAAAGCATCCGCACTCGCTGCTATCGCAGGCAATATTCGCGCTTAATCTGAAAGGTCATCTATACGCCATCATGGGTGTGATTTAATCGCGCTCCTGATGGCGAACTGGGGATATTATGCTTAATATTCAAAATTATTCCGCTTCTCCTCATCCGGGGATCGTTGCCGAACGGCCGCAGACTCCCTCGGCGAGCGAGCACGTCGAGACTGCCGTGGTACCGTCTACCACAGAACATCGCGGTACAGATATCATTTCATTATCGCAGGCGGCTACTAAAATCCAGCAGGCACAGCAGACGCTGCAGTCAACGCCACCGATCTCTGAAGAGAATAATGACGAGCGCACGCTGGCGCGCCAGCAGTTGACCAGCAGCCTGAATGCGCTGGCGAAGTCTGGCGTGTCATTATCCGCAGAACAAAATGAGAACCTGCGGAGCGCGTTTTCTGCGCCGACGTCGGCCTTATTTAGCGCTTCGCCTATGGCGCAGCCGAGAACAACCATTTCTGATGCTGAGATTTGGGATATGGTTTCCCAAAATATATCGGCGATAGGTGACAGCTATCTGGGCGTTTATGAAAATGTTGTCGCAGTCTATACCGATTTTTATCAGGCCTTCAGTGATATTCTTTCCAAAATGGGAGGCTGGTTATTACCAGGTAAGGACGGTAATACCGTTAAGCTAGATGTTACCTCACTCAAAAATGATTTAAACAGTTTAGTCAATAAATATAATCAAATAAACAGTAATACCGTTTTATTTCCAGCGCAGTCAGGCAGCGGCGTTAAAGTAGCCACTGAAGCGGAAGCGAGACAGTGGCTCAGTGAATTGAATTTACCGAATAGCTGCCTGAAATCTTATGGATCCGGTTATGTCGTCACCGTTGATCTGACGCCATTACAAAAAATGGTTCAGGATATTGATGGTTTAGGCGCGCCGGGAAAAGACTCAAAACTCGAAATGGATAACGCCAAATATCAAGCCTGGCAGTCGGGTTTTAAAGCGCAGGAAGAAAATATGAAAACCACATTACAGACGCTGACGCAAAAATATAGCAATGCCAATTCATTGTACGACAACCTGGTAAAAGTGCTGAGCAGTACGATAAGTAGCAGCCTGGAAACCGCCAAAAGCTTCCTGCAAGGATAACAGAAGAGGATATTAATAATGGTTACAAGTGTAAGGACTCAGCCCCCCGTCATAATGCCAGGTATGCAGACCGAGATCAAAACGCAGGCCACGAATCTTGCGGCGAATCTTTCCGCAGTCAGAGAAAGTGCCACAACGACGCTGTCAGGGGAAATTAAAGGCCCGCAACTGGAAGATTTTCCCGCGCTGATCAAACAGGCGAGTCTGGATGCGTTGTTTAAATGCGGGAAAGACGCTGAGGCGTTAAAAGAAGTTTTTACCAATTCAAATAATGTCGCCGGTAAGAAAGCGATAATGGAGTTTGCCGGGCTCTTTCGTTCAGCGCTCAACGCCACCAGTGATTCTCCTGAGGCGAAGACGCTACTGATGAAGGTGGGGGCAGAGTATACCGCGCAAATCATAAAAGATGGCCTGAAAGAAAAGTCAGCTTTTGGACCATGGATGCCAGAAACAAAGAAAGCGGAAGCGAAGCTGGAAAACCTGGAAAAGCAGCTGTTAGATATCATCAAAAATAACACTGGCGGTGAATTAAGTAAATTATCGACGAATCTTGTTATGCAGGAGGTGATGCCCTATATTGCCAGCTGCATTGAACATAACTTTGGCTGTACGTTGGATCCGTTAACCCGCAGCAGTCTTACGCAGCTTGTTGACAAAGCGGCGGCGAAGGCAGTTGAGGCGCTTGATATGTGCCACCAAAAATTAACGCAAGAGCAGGGTACCAGCGTAGGACGGGAAGCCCGGCACCTTGAAACGCAAACGTTGATCCCCCTGCTGCTACGTAATGTTTTTGCACAAATTCCTGCAGATAAACTGCCTGACCCTAAAATTCCGGAACCTGCGGCTGGACCAGTACCTGATGGTGGGAAAAAAGCAGAACCTACGGGTATTAATATCAATATTAATATTGATAGCAGTAACCGTAGCGTGGATAACAGTAAGCATATTAACAATAGCCGAAGCCATGTCGATAATAGCCAGCGCCATATCGATAATAGCAACCATGATAATAGCCGGAAGACGATCGATAATAGCCGAACATTTATTGATAACAGCCAACGCCATGGCGAGTCACACCATTCGACTAACAGCAGTAACGTAAGTCATAGTCATTCGCGTGTGGATTCGACTACGCATCAAACGGAGACGGCACACAGCGCCAGCACAGGGGCAATTGACCATGGCATCGCGGGTAAAATTGACGTCACGGCTCATGCGATGGCAGAGGCTGTGACCAACGCTTCATCCGAAAGTAAAGATGGAAAGGTGATCACGTCAGAAAAGGGCACTACGGGTGAAACACCCTCTTTTGATGAAGTTGATGGCGTAACCAGCAAGAACATTATCGGCAAGCCTGTACAGGCCACGGTGCACGGCGTTGATGTTAATAAACAGCAAAGCCAGACGGCAGAGATTGTGAATGTGAAGCCGCTTGCCAGTCAACTGGCTGGCGTCGAGAATGTTAAAATCGATACCTTACAATCAGACTCGACGGTAATTACAGGTAATAAAGCCGGTACGACCGATAATGATAATAGCCAGACAGATAAGACTGGCCCATTTTCTGGTTTGAAGTTTAAGCAAAATAGTTTCCTCTCAACAGTACCGAGCGTTACGAATATGCATTCAATACATTTCAACGCCCGTGAGGCGTTTTTGGGTGTGATACGTAAAGCCCTGGAGCCGGATGCCTCTACACCGTTTCCTGTACGCAGAGCGTTTGACGGCTTGCGTGGGGAAATATTACCCAATGACACGATAAAGAGTGCAGCGTTGAAAGCGCAATGTAGCGATATTGACAAGCACCCAGAATTGAAAGCGAAAATGGAGACGCTCAAAGAGGTCATTACTCATCATCCACAAAAAGAAAAACTGGCTGAGATTGCATTGCAGTTTGCCAGAGAGGCGGGGTTGACCAGGCAAAAAGGGGAAACTGACTATGTGTTAAGTAATGTGCTGGACGGCCTTATCGGAGACGGTAGCTGGCGAGCTGGCCCGGCTTACGAGTCATACCTGAATAAACCTGGTGTGGATCGGGTTATTACTACCGTTGATGGCTTGCACATGCAGCGTTAATTAACCGGGAAAGATGCGATGAATATGGATATTGAAGCAAGAGTCAAAAAAGTGATCACCTCCTGTATTGCCGTTGATGTTGATAGTATCAATGGTCAGACCCATCTGGTTGAGGATCTTTACGCTGACTCATTGGATTTAATTGATATTGTATTTGGTCTTAGTGAGGAGTTTGACATTAGTTGTAATGAAAACGATCTTCCTGATATGACGACCTTTGCGGATATATGCCGTGTTGTTAAAAAAAGTCTTGAGTCCAGGGGGTAGTATTTTTCTCTCGCTCGACAACAATTGAATAAGATTAATTGTTATGAAAATCATCACACATGTAGTACCCGGTTCAGGTATGGCTGCAATATATGATGATATTGCTGACAGTCCGCGTTTTGTTATTAAAGGCAAGTTACGTCATGTTGAAAATGATCCGAAGGAGCTGCTGATATGTGTTCCGATGCGTAGTGAATGGCTATTCTACTGGATTAAAGGAGAGAAATATTGCGCCCGGCGATGGGCGCGAAAAAATATCAAGACATTGTGTAACCAGATTAAATTTGAAGAAGCAATCTTATAAAAGATATAATTCAAGAGGAAAGTAAATTGCAAGCACACCAGGATATTATCGCTAATATTGGTGAGAAATTGGGTTTACCACTCACTTTTGACGACAACAATCAGTGCTTATTACTACTCGATAGCGATATTTTTACGTCTATTGAAGCTAAAGATGATATCTGGTTATTGAACGGTATGATTATACCGTTATCGCCTGTTTGTGGCGATTCTATCTGGCGGCAGATTATGGTGATTAATGGTGAACTGGCTGCGAATAATGAAGGTACGTTAGCGTATATTGATGCTGCAGAGACGTTGTTGTTTATACATGCAATTACCGATCTGACAAATACTTACCATATTATATCGCAGCTTGAGTCATTTGTGAATCAGCAGGAAGCGCTCAAAAACATACTACAGGAATATGCTAAGGTATGAGGAGAGGAAGTTGAATAATTTAACATTGTCTTCATTTTCAAAATCTGGTGTGTCGAATGATGCCCGACTTTATATTGCTAAGGAAAATACTGACAAGGCATATGTTGCGCCTGAAAAATTTTCGTCAAAAGTATTAACCTGGCTTGGAAAAATGCCGTTATTTAAAAACACTGAAGTGGTGCAAAAACATACGGAAAATATCAGAGTACAGGACCAAAAGATTTTACAGAAATTTCTCCAGGCACTAACGGAAAAATATGGGGAAACAGCGGTTAATGACGCACTGTTAATGTCCCGTATAAATATGAACAAACCCCTTACCCAACGTTTAGCAGTGCAGATCACGGAGTGTGTAAAAGCTGCTGACGAAGGGTTTATAAACCTTATTAAGAGCAAGGATAATGTTGGTGTCAGGAATGCCGCTTTAGTCATAAAAGGCGGCGATACAAAAGTGGCAGAAAAAAATAACGATGTTGGAGCAGAAAGTAAGCAACCTTTACTCGATATCGCGCTAAAGGGACTTAAAAGAACATTACCGCAACTGGAACAAATGGATGGAAATAGCCTGCGAGAAAACTTCCAGGAGATGGCTTCAGGTAACGGCCCGCTGCGTTCATTAATGACCAATTTACAGAATTTAAATAAAATTCCAGAGGCTAAACAACTTAATGATTATGTTACAACGTTAACAAATATTCAGGTCGGTGTAGCCCGGTTCTCACAATGGGGAACCTGTGGAGGAGAGGTTGAGAGGTGGGTTGATAAAGCCTCTACTCATGAATTAACCCAGGCTGTAAAAAAAATTCACGTTATTGCTAAAGAACTGAAAAATGTTACAGCTGAACTTGAGAAAATAGAAGCCGGCGCGCCAATGCCACAGACGATGAGCGGACCGACACTGGGCCTGGCACGGTTTGCGGTCAGCAGCATTCCAATTAATCAGCAAACCCAGGTGAAACTGAGCGATGGAATGCCTGTGCCAGTGAATACGTTAACTTTTGACGGTAAGCCTGTGGCATTAGCCGGTTCGTACCCAAAAAATACGCCGGATGCGCTGGAAGCGCATATGAAAATGCTTCTTGAAAAAGAATGCTCATGCCTGGTGGTGTTAACGTCGGAAGATCAGATGCAGGCAAAACAATTACCAGCCTATTTCAGAGGGAGCTACACCTTTGGCGAGGTGCATACCAACAGCCAAAAAGTGAGCTCAGCCAGTCAGGGAGAAGCGATAGACCAATACAATATGCAACTGTCCTGCGGGGAAAAGCAGTATACAATCCCGGTATTGCATGTGAAAAATTGGCCAGATCACCAGCCGTTACCGTCTACGGATCAGTTAGAATACCTGGCGGATAGGGTGAAAAATAGTAACCAAAATGGCGCGCCGGGGCGTAGTTCATCAGATAAGCATTTACCGATGATTCATTGTCTGGGCGGAGTGGGAAGAACCGGAACGATGGCGGCGGCCCTTGTACTTAAGGATAATCCTCATAGTAATCTGGAGCAGGTACGTGCAGATTTCCGGAATTCACGGAACAATAGAATGCTGGAAGACGCCTCACAGTTTGTACAACTAAAAGCAATGCAAGCCCAGCTGCTTATGACGACGGCAAGCTGATAAAAACATAGCTTACTTTTAGAACTATCTGAAAGTAAGCTATTTCTGTATAATTATTTGTTTGCCGCGATAGAAAGTCTTTTGTTTTTCTCTTCTGCTGACATCCCTTTTAATTTTCTGTAATTCTCCCAAATTTTTTTAGCATAACGTTTCCTTATATCCGATCGTTTCGGCGACGTCCCGGCATTATAAGCGCCAACGGCCTCCCAGCTATAACCGTAGATTTTCATCATATCTGATAAAATGGAGGCGCCCACAATGACAGAAATGCAGGGGTCCTGTAACAACTGTTTTTCACTAATCCCCATTTTTTTCAGCCTTTTCATATGGAAGCTGTTAATTTGCATCAGGCCAAGATCGGTTGAACCATCTCGGTTATGACCAATGGCGCCAGGTTTCATCGCCGATTCCTGCTGGGCGATAGCGTAAAGTAGTTCGGATTCAATATTGAACATTTTTTCAGCCTGAAGCCAGCAATCAGCCCATGCCGTATTTATGCTAAGCAACCAGATTACGATGATAAAAAAATAATTCATATCTCCTCTCTCAGATTTTACCGTAATTTAATCAAGCGGGGATCCTGTTTCCATCTTTTGAACCAAATATTGTCTTCGTTTTTAAATTTATTCCACATTTTCTCGGCAATAGCTTCGCCGTGGGCAACCAGCACTAACGGTAATAATCCCGGATTATTATCTATCCGCTGTTCACTTTCCAGAAATTCTCTTATCGTCGGTAAGGCACGTTCGCTATTCTGACAGTATTCAGCATAAAGAAGATTAACAGCAATAAGCCCTGTTATTTCCTGCGTGGATATTTCTTTAGTTAATTTTCGTGCCAGTTCATGTTTACCTTTAAGCGAAAGAAACATAACCTGCATACTTAATAATATTGGATTATCCTGCAGGTGTTGTGAGCGTAATTCATCGCCTAAACGTATAGCATCATCAATACCGGTATGATAATAGGTAATCCACAGCTTAGTGATCCCTGCGGCTGCACGCGTTGGGTCCAATTTTAAACACTCATTAATCGTTTGTAAGGCCTCCTCCAACTGACCAGCCATGAAAAGATTCCAGCCATAATAATATTTAATATCTGCAGAAATGGGCGAAAGTAAGTTAGCTTGTTTGAATAGCAAACTCCCGACGATGTATTCTGAATGAATCGTATTAATTAGTCCCAGTAATCCTAAAGCTTGTGGATTATTGTGGTCCAGCTCTGTCGCCTTAATCGCATGTTCTTTAGCTTTGATCATGGCGTTTTGTTTATCAAAAATCCCCATTTGCGCCATGCTGAGGTAGCATTCTGCCAGCGCACAGTAAGGCGCAATGCTGTTTGGCGACATGTTAACGCATTGAGTCAGCAATTTAAGCGCTTGCTGTAAGCTATAGGGGGTATATTGATTTAACTCATGCTTACCGCGTAAGTAAACCATAGTACTGTCAATCGAATTTAGCTCGCTAATCTGCTTTGTGTCCCAGCGAAGCCCGGGAATACATCTGAGCAAAAGATTCGCAATTTTGTTTTGCAAGAGAGAAGCGGGTTGGTGTTCTATCAACTTAATGCTTTCCTGGTGCAGCAGGTGATAACCTTTAACCCGAACTATCTCGATCTGTACAATATTATCATTGCCATCGGGTATCATCTGCCCGGAGATATAATAATCGGGGCGTAATTGATCCATGAGCTCAAGAATATCCTTAACACTACGGCAGTTCTTCGTAATGGTCACCGGCAGCACGCTCAGGCCAAAGGGCGCATACTGCGATAATCCCTTCACGATAGAGTAATGCAGACTCTCGGATTGAACCTGATCCTGCATCTGAAAAGGAAGTATCGCCAATGTATGAGTCGTAGGTAGCGGCGCTGGCGGAGACACCACTACGACCGGACGATTAAACCGATAGCCCTGTCCGTACAGTGTTTCAATGTAACGATGCTCTTTATCTTCCGACAGAATACGTCGTAAGGCATAAATACAGCGGGTAAGAGATTCTTCGTTAACTTCCGCGTCGCCCCATACCTGGTCCAGTAAGGTGTTTTTACTCACAATCTCGCCGGCGGCTTCGAGCAGGATGACCAGAACGGCATATTCTTTTGGCGGAATATTGACTTTCTTTTCTGAGCGTAGCAGGGAGCCGTCCATGTTGAGTATGAAATCATCAAAGACGAATTTTTTATTCGATACAGGAACAGGATTAAAATGTGGCATGATAATAGTGTATTCTCTTACAGGGTGAAAAGTTATAATAACTAATACAAGTCGTTAGGATAGAATCTACTGTTTCAGTAATTCTGCTGTTAGTACTAACGGTCAGGTTGAGCTTTTATTATGAGCTTAATGTCATATTTTACGGGCTCGGGTTTATATGTTTTTAACATTTGATTATTTAGCTTATGCCTGTGCTTTAAATAACTGACATGTTGGTAATAATATTGTTATAACTAACTGTGATTATCGAATGGACGCTGTCGTATATCCTGGTGCAGAGAGTCAGCGCCGGGCATCTAAATATTTACATATTTAACTTGGCCTCATTGCAATAGAGATTAGTTTTGTAGCTATCTTACTGCATTTTTTGGGGGTGTAAATGCTGCTTATTATATCTTCATGGTTAATGGTCTGATAATTACACCATCAGAACCATTTTTCTCGAAGATTTCCACTAAATGACCATTCGTTGAAAGTTTAAGAGTGTAATTTGTCTTAGGAGTCAAAATATAAATGAAAGACTGTTTTTAATGGTGCGCTTATTTTTATATTTTTTTGCAAAATAATGATATCGTCTTTCTTTACTCCCTTCAGCTATAGCGTCAAAAAGGCAGGGGGGTTATGAGCAGTATCATCCTCAGGCTGGCCCCCAGGCATTATATCGATATCAGGAGGAAGAGAAGAGGTATGCCTGGCAGAAAGCTAACAAGCGTGACTGTTTCGGTGTAGACCGTTCAGGCAAATAGTTCTCAGAGAGAACGGATGATGTATAAATATGAATAAAATGCCGGCCTTAATCCACAGGGTTAAAGCCGGAAGGAGATAGTGTCATCTGGACGAATTCTTACGCTGTGAATAAGGCAATATCGGTTTACCAGTCATCATAGCGATGACAAGTTCACAAAAATCGTGTTATATAATCAGCCTTACTTTAAATTACCAGAGATATCAGTATAAGCTGTCTTCCGGACAGAACAATGATATTGAATAGCCTCCCATCCTGATAGAGCGTGTTAATGCGCAGTCTGAATTTTAAATTATTACAATTTTAATAAAAATCTTTACTTGAGTGACAGATACAAAAAATGTTAATGGTTCGCCATTTTTATGAATGTCGATGGCGTAGTTTTAAAATATTTTTTGAAACATTGAATGAAGTAGGACGTGCTGTCATAACCACATTTTAATGCTACAGCATTAACATTATGGTTGCCTATGCGTAAAAGTTTTGCTGCCTGATTCATTCTTGCCGATAAGTAGATGTCGCTAAAGCTGGTACCTTCTTCTGCAAGTTTCCGTTTGAGCGTTGACGTACTCATAAATATATGATCGGCAACATCCGTAAGCTTCCACTGTCTACTGGGTGACGAAGATATAATGTTGTAAACGCGCTCCTTTAACGTTATCTGAGCCGAGCTAAGGATGATCTCATAACTCTCCGGGAGTCGGAGAAAAGCAGTAAGCAGGAACAGCAGAAAATAAGGAATTAACTCTTCATTTTCAATACAACTTTTGTTGTTACAGTTACTGCAACCTTTGCTTGTATCCTTCGTACAGGAGAACGCCGTTTTCAGATGTTCAAATACCTCTCTTCTGGCAGGAAAGTCAGGCGTATAGAAGATTTTCTGCGCTTTCTCTGTGGGTACCGCCATTTTGGTTTGCTGCTCGTTTGGGATAAGTGCATAGAGAGCGCCAAGTCGTTGCGTCGGTATCTCGAGTATATCGAAATCCATGTGGCCATTGACCTCTTCAAGCGTCACGTTAACTACCTGCTCTTTTTTGAGCACCAACATCCCAGGTTCGTCACAGTAAATCGTATCGTGATTATTGCTAATCGTCAGTTTACCGCTCCGAAAGCAAACTAAAGTGAAACTGCTTACATAAAGATTTTTGATGGTAACCTGCTGAGTCTGACTTTTAATTTGCTGCCGGGTATTTGTCAAAAGTGATTTTAATTTCTGTAAGTTATCTGCGGCAGGACGCTGATGACTATTACTTACAAAGGTTACATTTTCCATATTATCCCTTTGTTGATGTTATTTTAATGTTCCTTACTGGTATCCTACTGATAAAATCTGAGTTGTAAATGCTCTTTATTAGCGTGTGTTGGCAATGGTCTGATTGTTACACCAAAAGAACCCAAATTTGGGTAATTTATCTACAGTAGTTTAAGCCCCAATGGGGATGATGGTTCTTTTAATATGTGTTGAGACGCATTATACAGAATAAATTGATTTTATTTCTCACTTTTCATTCTATTTTCATCAGGAATCCCTGTGTCCTGTGCGGTAATCTGCTGCTATCGAGAACGACAGACATCGCTAACAGTATATATGGAAACATCAAAAGAGAAGACGATAACAAGCCCAGGGCCATACATAGTTCGATTACTTAACAGCTCACTGAACGGCTGTGAGTTTCCATTGCTGACAGGCCGAACACTCTTTGTGGTAGGTCAGAGTGATGCGCTCACTGCTTCAGGCCAACTCCCTGATATACCTGCCGATAGCTTTTTTATCCCGCTGGACCATGGCGGAGTAAATTTTGAAATCCAGGTGGATACGGATACGACCGAAATTATACTCCATGAGCTGAAAGAAGGAAATTCTGAATCTCGTTCGGTGCAATTAAATACGCCAATACAGGTCGGTGAATTGCTTATCCTGATTCGCCCGGAAAGCGAGCCGTGGGTGCCCGAGCAGCCTGAGAAGTTAGAAACGTCTGCAAAAAAGAACGAGCCGCGTTTTAAAAACGGAATTGTAGCCGCACTGGCCGGGTTTTTTATATTGGGAATTGGGACTGTGGGGACGTTATGGATACTTAACTCGCCGCAGCGGCAGGCCGCAGAGCTCGATTCGTTATTGGGGCAGGAGAAGGAGCGTTTTCAGGTGTTGCCAGGCCGGGACAAAATGCTCTATGTCGCTGCGCAAAATGAAAGAGATACGCTGTGGGCTCGTCAGGTTTTAGCGAGGGGCGATTATGATAAAAATGCGCGAGTGATTAACGAAAACGAAGAAAATAAGCGTATCTCTACCTGGCTGGATACCTATTATCCGCAGCTGGCTTATTATCGGCTTCATTTCGATGAGCCGCGTAAACCCGTTTTCTGGCTAAGCCGCCAGCGAAACACGATGAGCAAGAAAGAGCTCGAGGTGTTAAGTCAAAAGCTGAGAGCACTAATGCCTTACGCGGATTCGGTTAACATCACGTTGATGGACGATGCTACCGCCGCAGGCCAGGCGGAAGCGGGGCTAAAACAGCAGGCGTTACCTTATTCCCGCAGGAATCATAAGGGGGGCGTAACGTTTGTTATTCAGGGGGCGCTCGATGATGTAGAAATACTCAGAGCCCGTCAATTTGTCGATAGCTATTACCGCACATGGGGAGGACGCTATGTGCAGTTTGCGATCGAATTAAAAGATGACTGGCTCAAGGGACGCTCATTTCAGTACGGGGCGGAAGGTTATATCAAAATGAGCCCAGGCCATTGGTATTTCCCAAGCCCACTTTAATTTAACGCAAATAAGGAAGTCATTATGCCAACATCTTGGTCAGGCTATCTGGATGAAGTTTCAGCAAAATTTGATACGGGCGTTGATGATCTACAAACGCAGGTAACAGAGGCGCTGGATAAATTAGCAGCAAAACCCTCCGATCCGGCGCTACTGGCGGCGTATCAGAGTAAGCTCTCGGAATATAACTTGTACCGTAACGCGCAATCGAACACGGTAAAAGTCTTTAAGGATATTGATGCTGCCATTATTCAGAACTTCCGTTAATCAGTTATAAGGTGGATTATGTCGATTGCAACTATTGTCCCTGAGAATGCCGTTATAGGGCAGGCGGTCAATATCAGGTCTATGGAGACGGACATTGTCTCGCTGGATGACCGGCTACTCCAGGCTTTTTCTGGTTCGGCGATTGCCACGGCTGTGGATAAACAGACGATTACCAACAGGATTGAGGACCCTAATCTGGTGACGGATCCTAAAGAGCTGGCTATTTCGCAAGAGATGATTTCAGATTATAACCTGTATGTTTCTATGGTAAGTACCCTTACTCGTAAAGGAGTCGGGGCTGTTGAAACGCTATTACGCTCATGATTCGTCGATATCTATATACCTTTCTGCTGGTAATGACCCTTGCCGGCTGTAAGGATAAGGATCTTTTAAAAGGACTGGACCAGGAACAGGCTAATGAGGTCATTGCCGTTCTGCAAATGCACAATATAGAGGCGAATAAAATTGATAGCGGAAAATTGGGCTATAGCATTACCGTTGCTGAGCCTGATTTTACCGCTGCGGTGTACTGGATTAAAACTTATCAGCTTCCTCCCCGGCCACGGGTGGAAATAGCGCAGATGTTCCCGGCGGATTCGCTGGTATCTTCTCCGCGAGCTGAAAAGGCCAGGTTATATTCGGCTATTGAACAGCGACTGGAACAGTCATTACAGACGATGGAGGGCGTGCTCTCCGCCAGGGTCCATATTAGTTATGATATTGATGCTGGTGAAAATGGCCGTCCGCCAAAACCTGTTCATCTGTCGGCATTAGCCGTATATGAACGAGGTTCGCCGCTTGCGCATCAGATCAGCGATATCAAGCGTTTCTTAAAGAATAGTTTTGCCGATGTGGATTATGACAACATTTCTGTTGTGTTGTCAGAACGTTCTGATGCCCAATTACAGGCTCCCGGCACACCAGTAAAACGTAATTCTTTTGCAACCAGTTGGATTGTGTTGATTATTTTGTTATCCGTGATGTCAGCAGGCTTTGGCGTCTGGTATTACAAAAACCATTATGCCCGCAATAAGAAAGGCATAACGGCTGATGATAAGGCGAAATCGTCAAATGAATAGGCAGCCATTACCCATTATCTGGCAAAGAATCATTTTTGATCCGTTATCGTATATCCATCCTCAGCGGTTGCAGATAGCGCCGGAAATGATTGTCAGACCCGCCGCCAGGGCGGCGGCAAATGAGTTAATACTGGCGGCATGGCGGCTTAAGAATGGAGAAAAGGAGTGTATTCAAAACTCACTGACGCAGCTGTGGCTGCGTCAGTGGCGCCGACTGCCGCAAGTAGCGTATTTACTCGGTTGCCATAAACTGAGAGCCGATCTGGCAAGGCAGGGAGCTTTGCTTGGCCTGCCGGATTGGGCGCAAGCATTTTTGGCAATGCATCAGGGAACAAGTTTATCCGTCTGCAATAAGGCGCCGAATCACAGGTTTTTACTTAGCGTCGGGTATGCACAGTTAAATGCCCTGAATGAATTTTTACCTGAATCTTTAGCACAGCGTTTTCCTTTGCTTTTTCCTCCATTTATTGAGGAGGCATCGAAGCAGGATGCTGTAGAAATGTCAATTTTGCTACTGGCCTTACAATATGCTCAAAAATATCCCAATTCCGTCCCCGCTTTCGCCTGTTGAGGGGATACTGATAAAGCGTAAAACGCTGGAACGTTATTTCTCTATTGAAAGATTAGAACAGCAGGCGCATCAACGGGCTAAGCGTATTTTGCGAGAGGCGGAAGAAGAGGCAAAGACCTTGCGGATGTACGCCTATCAGGAAGGTTACGAGCAGGGAATGATAGACGCGTTACAGCAGGTCGCCGCTTATCTTACTGATAATCAGACAATGGCCTGGAAGTGGATGGAAAAAATACAGACTTATGCCCGCGAGTTATTTTCAGCAGCGGTCGACCATCCCGAAACGCTTTTAACCGTCCTGGATGAGTGGCTGAGGGATTTCGATAAGCCTGAGGGGCAACTTTTTTTAACACTGCCAGTTAACGCGAAAAAAGATCACCAAAAACTGATGGTGTTGCTTATGGAGAACTGGCCAGGCACTTTTAATCTTAAATATCATCAAGAACAGCGCTTTATCATGAGTTGCGGCGATCAGATCGCAGAATTTTCACCTGAACAATTTGTTGAAACGGCAGTAGGCGTCATTAAGCATCATCTTGATGAACTTCCACAAGACTGCCGGACGATTTCTGATAACGCCATTAACGCACTTATTGATGAATGGAAGACAAAAACGCAAGCATTGTAAAATGGAGGTTATAAGGTGATACCGGGTACGATTCCGACTTCTTATTTGGTCCCGACAGCGGACACTGAAGCGACGGGTGTGGTTTCGTTGAGTGCCAGGGCCGCTATGCTGAATAATGTGGATAGCGCGCCTTTAAGCAATGGCGGCGACGTTGATCTTTATGATGCATTCTACCAACGACTTTTGGCGCTCCCTGAGTCAGCCTCTTCTGAAACGCTTAAAGATAGCATTTATCAAGAGATGAATGCCTTCAAAGATCCTAAAAGTGGTGATTCGGCTTTTGTTTCTTTTGAGCAGCAAACGGCTATGCTACAAAACATGTTGGCAAAAGTTGAACCGGGCACCCATTTATATGAGGCTTTAAACGGGGTATTAGTTGGTACAATGAATGCACAGTCACAAATGACCTCCTGGATGCAGGAGATTATTTTATCGGGCGGGGAAAACAAAGAGGCAATTGACTGGTGAACCCCCCATTGCTGGCGATTTGTGATAAGGTATGGTGTATATATCAGCAAATAATGCAGAAAATGCACCATGCCAGTGTATCTATCTTATTGATGTATATGGATTATTAAGGTGTTTGCCAGGCGTTTTATTCTGAAATGATTACATTAATATTGTAAGCTTACATTACAAAATTGTGCATAAAGTTTGTAAGAGTATCTTTTTGTGACGAAATGAACGCGCGTTGGAATGTAATTATTGGCTATAATAATAAAAAAATCGGATTTAAATCATCTCTGTGAGTTTTAATTATTTGTTTATAAGAATATAACGATTTTGAGTTCCTTATAGCACACAGGATAAAATATGGTATTGCCTTCAATGAATAAATCAGTTGAGGCCATTAGCAATAATCACCTTCAACAACCGAACAAATTTCCATTAATAAATGGATTAGCTGACGTAAGAGACTATTATGTCGCAAACTGCTTATTGTTTAAACTTAATAAAGGCAGTTTGCGAATTGAGAACGAATTTGGGGAGTTCATCGAACAATCTGCGCCGTGTTTATTTTTATTGGAAAAAGATCAAACAATCACGCTTAGTATGAGCGAAATAGAAGGACATATTGATTTTTCTTCACTGGAAGTTTCCTATGACTTAATGCAAAAATTCTACAAAGTTTTTTACAGTACAAGAAACTATAATGATCGAGAGCTATCATTAAAAACGAAACCAAAGTATTTTTTTCATGCGGACTTGTTGCCAGGGATGAGTGATACTTTTGACTCTATTTTGCATGGTGTGGCATGTCCACGGGTTTGTAGTAATGTGAGTATTGATGATCATGATTATTCATATTTCTCATTGATGTATCTTATATCGGCATTTGTACGTAAGCCCGGTGGGTTTGATTTCCTTGAGCGAGCAATAAAAATTACGACAAAAGAGAAAGTTTATAACATTATTATCAGCGATCTCACCCGCAAATGGTCACAGGCTGAGGTGGCAGGAAAGCTGTTTATGAGCGTATCAAGTCTGAAGCGAAAACTGGCCGCTGAAGAGGTGAGTTTTAGCAAAATATACCTGGATGCTCGTATGAATCAGGCTATAAAATTATTACGTATGGGGGCTGGAAATATTTCACAAGTCGCGACGATGTGTGGCTATGATACGCCTTCTTATTTTATCGCTATTTTTAAACGGCATTTTAAGATTACACCGCTTAGCTTTATGCGTACGATGAACCATTGATTTGTGAAATTATTTTAAACGTTACTATCTGTTTGCGTTACAGATACCAAATATTTTTTTAATCGTAGTGTATATTTCAGTATCGCTACACCAGTGATATATAGTTAATGAAAGGGAATCGAAAGCGTTCATTGTCAGACATACATGGCCACCAGGCGTCGGGCAATCGTTGTACTCTAAGAGATTACAGTAAAGTAAAACAGCAAATTTAATCATTATCAGATTTGTAAAAGGAATTCATTTCGGTAACGACATTGCGCATGTAATAACGTATCTGGTCTTATTACCTTTGTAGTAAGAAGGCGTTATCTACTTGCGCAGTAGTCGCCCAGGAAGAAAAATCATTACCGAAGCTGTGGTCAGTTTTCAAAAAAGGATAAATAAATGAGAAATGTAATTATATACGGTATTAACTGGACTAATTGTTATGCCCTTCAGTCTATTTTTAAGCAAAAATATCCGGAAAAGTGCGTTAAAACGTGTAACTCATTAACCGCACTTTTGCATTCTCTATCCGATATGCCGGACGCCGGGCTGATTTTAGCTTTGAACCCGCATGAGCATGTTTATCTTTTTCATGCGTTGCAGACGCGGTTGCAGAACCGTAAAGTTTTGGTAGTGGCAGATCGCTTGTATTATATCGATCGCTGTGTGCTGCAATATTTTGGCGTTATGGATTATGTTTTAAAAGACGAACTATCCTGCGCTATCCGCTCGGATCGAGAGAAGCTCCGTCTTCCGGAAGCCTGGCTGCGTTTCTGCCACAGGCCACAAAAGAAAACCGTGGCTGCTACGTATGCTTTTAATGCCGGCGAGACGCCGGAAGAGGTATTGTTTAATATCAATCAATACGCCTGGTGGAATCTACCTCCCGGCGTCACGCAGGCGAAATATGCGCTGCTGATATTATTATCCTCCGGACATCCGGCAATTGAACTGGCGAAAAAATTTGGTCTGGGAACAAAAACCGTCAGTATTTATCGTAAGAAGGTTATGTATCGTTTGGGGATGGACTCTTCACCGCTATCGCTGTTCCGGGGACTGAAACTAGACGCGCATTTACAGCGCACTGCTTTTGCACATAACCCTGGTGTACTTGACGATAATTGCGCCTTACCGATTGCAGTAGGAATGAATTAAACTATTTTTTATGTGACAATCATGCTCTTGTATTACGTGTAGTTATAGATTTATTTTTTGCTGGGATATTACAGATCTTGTGAGTAATAATCACATTATGCTGGGTTAGCCAAACTCTGAAAAAATTTCGAAACAGGAAAAACATGGGGAGTAAAGCAGCTCATCTTTACGCTTGTTGCAAAGAAATTTAAAGATAGCTGCTTACCATACTGACCAACAACAGATATAGGGTGGCGTTCTACTACAACTGCCGTATTTATTTTCTGAACGCAGCTTTTAACCTTGCGCCTCTGGTACGATTTCATTACGCCTGTCGCGCCATGTTGCGTAAATAAATGCCGCAATAAACACGATGGCAAATAATACCACGATGGTCGGCGCTGGCGCGCTATCAAGGTAAAAAGACAGATAGACGCCCGCAAAAGCGGTAATAACTGACAGACTCACCGCTAATCCCAGCGCGCGCGCAAAGCGTCGCGTCAGCAAAATGGCAATTGCGCCGGGGGCGATAAGTAGTGAGATTGACAGAATAATGCCCACCGATTTCAGCGTGGCGACGATAGTCAGCGCAATCATACATAGCAGGCCATAATGCAGTAGCGTGGTATTCAGCCCGCTGGCTTTCGCCTGGTGCGGGTCAAAAGCGTGTAGCAGGAGATCTTTCCATTTCAGCCCTATGATTAACGCAATACCCAGTGCAATAACCGACGTTTGTACGATATCCCCCAGCGATACGCCCAGCATATCCCCAAACAGGATGTGATCCAGATGCACTTCCGATTGAATAGAAACATAGAGCACCAGACCTGCGCCAAACATCCCGGAAAAGACGATGCCCATCACCGTATCACGTTTGATGCGGCTGTTATCGTCCAGATAGCCGGTCGCGATAGCGCAAAATAATCCGGCAATGAAAGCGCCAATCGCCAGGGGGATCCCCACAATATATGCCAGCACGACCCCGGGGAATACCGCATGACTCATTGCGTCGCCCATTAACGCCCAGCCTTTTAACACTAAAAACACGGACAGTAAGGCGCAGGGAATCGCCACAATGACCGAAACCATAAGGGCGTTCACCATAAAATCAAACTGAAAGGGTTCCAGTAACGTTGTTAAGAACATGTCGGCTCCTTCTGCAGGCGGGCGCGTCGACGGTTGGCTAACAGACCGTGTTTCGGGGCGAAAATAAAGGCTGTGATGAACAGTAAGGTTTGCATGACGACAATAATTCCACCAGTGGCGCCATCCAGCCAGTAGCTAAGCCATGCGCCCAGAAAACTGGTCAGGCTGCCAATCACGACGGCAATCATGAGCAGACGTGGAAAACGGTCGGTGAGTAACCAGGCCGTCGCGCCCGGCGTGACGACGAGACAGATCACCAGGAACGCCCCAACGGTTTGCAGGGCCGCCACGGTGGAGACGGACAATAGAGTGAAAAACAACAATTTTAGTCGACCCGGATTAAGTCCGATAGAACGCGCATGGGTCTCATCGAAAAAGACGACCATCAAATCTTTCCACTTTAACAGCAGAATCGTCAGCGAGACTGCGCCGATAATCGCCAGTTGCGCAATATCCGCTGGCGCGATCGCCAGCACGTTGCCGAGAATAATCGTCTGGATATTCACCGACATCGGATTGAGCGACACCATAAAAAGGCCGACGCCAAAAAAAGAGGAGAAGATAAGCCCGATAATCGCGTCTTCTTTCAGGCGTGAGCGTTGGTTAAGAAAGAGCATACTGCCTGCCGCCAGTCCGCCGGAAAGAAACGCGCCGAGCGAGAAGGGCAGCCCTAACATCCAGGCGCCAGCGACGCCAGGCACAATAGAGTGAGATAGCGCATCGCCAATGAGCGACCAGCCTTTGAGCATCAAATAGCAGGAGAGAAACGCGCACAGACCGCCCACCATCGCGGAGACCCACATCGCGTTGAGCATATACTGGTAGTCAAACGGCTCAACAAGCCAGTTCATGACGATTTTCCTCCGCTGGCCACGCGTCGGGAAATAAAGGGGCGCTCGTCATCGGTGATGATGTGCTCTTCACTTCCGCTTAGCGCGATATGACGTAGAACGCCGCTAAACGCCTGTTCCAGATTTGCGGCGGTAAACGTGGTTTCGGTAGGGCCGCTGGCCAGTACGGTTCCTTTAATCATTACCGTATAGTCGCAAAACTCGGTGACGGAGCCGAGATTATGCGTTGAGACCAGCATCGTGCGGCCTTCATCGCGCAGTTCCCGCAGTAGATCGATGATTCGCGCTTCGGTTTTTACATCCACGCCGGTAAAAGGTTCATCCAGCAGGATTACCTGTCCATCCTGAGCGATGGCCCTGGCAAGAAAAACACGTTTTTTCTGCCCGCCGGACAGCTCGCCAATCTGCCTGTGACGATACTCCTGCATATCTACCCGCGCCAGCGCGGCGTCAACACAGGCGTGATCATGCGCAGTGGGACGGCGTAGCCAGCCCATATGGCCGTAGCGTCCCATCATCACCACATCTTCTACCAGCACCGGAAATGACCAGTCCACTTCTTCTGATTGCGGAACATAAGCAATGAGGTTTTTTTTCAGCGCCTTGTTGACTGACTGTTGCAGGATAGTGATATCGCCCTGCGCAAGATGCACAAAGCCCATTAACGCTTTAAATAACGTAGACTTACCGGAACCATTTACGCCTACCAGCGCGGCGATTGAACCGCCAGGCACCTGAAAAGTGGCGTCCCGTAGGGCGGTATGACCGTTGCGATACGTCACCGTGACTTGATCAACGGTAATCGCAGATTGACTCATTGTTGACTCCTCAGTCCGTCGTTAATGCCGTTGACGATGGTTTCGGTCGTGACGCGCAGCAGATCCAGATAGGTTGGCACAGGGCCGTCAGCGGCGCTCAGAGAATCGACATACAGCACGCCGCCATAATGCGCGCCGGATTCACGCGCGACCTGACGGGCCGGTTTATCGGAAACCGTACTCTCGCTAAAGATGGCGGGAATACGGTGCTTTTTAATGGTATCAATCACTTTACGCACCTGTTTTGGCGTCCCCTGTTGATCGGCGTTAATTGGCCAGAGATAAAGCTCTTTCATGTCATTATCGCGCGCCAGGTAAGAGAACGCGCCTTCACTGGTGACCAGCCAGCGCTGATCGGCGGGAATTTTTTCCAGCTCGGCACGCAACGGATCGGCCATCTGGCGAATTTTCGCTTTATAGCGTTCGGCATTTTGCTTATAGATCTGCGCATTATCCGGATCGTACTTCACCAGGGCGTCGCGAATGTTATCGACATAAATCAGCGCGTTTTCTGCCGACATCCAGGCGTGCGGGTTCGGTTTACCGTTATACGGGCCTTCGGTAATGCCCATCGGTTTGACGCCGGTGGAGACGACGACTTCCGGTACGCCGGAAAGGTGCTGATAAAAGCGGGCGAACCATCGCTCCAGGTTCAGACCATTCGCGAGGATAAGCTGTGCCCCCTGCGCTCGTTTAATATCGCCGGGCGTTGGCTGATACTCATGGATTTCAGCGCCGGGTTTGGTAATCGAGCTGACTTCCGCTGCGTCGCCCGCCACGTTTTTCGCCATGTCGGCAATAACGGTAAACGTGGTGATGACTTTAAATTTCTCTTTTGCATAGGCTGGCGATAGCGCGAGTATCGCGACAATACCGGCAATCAGGAGTGTTTTCAGACGATGTAGATTCGTCATAGTATCCCTCGCAACAATGTGGTTAATTAATCATCGAATATAGCCTTTGCTATGTTATATAGCACAAGG
Source organism: Salmonella sp. SJTUF14076 (assembly GCF_015534835.1). NCBI lineage: Bacteria > Pseudomonadati > Pseudomonadota > Gammaproteobacteria > Enterobacterales > Enterobacteriaceae > Salmonella > Salmonella sp. SJTUF14076. The sequence goes on from NZ_CP064674.1 coordinate 1,076,925, forward strand.
TATGAATAAATGAAAATAATTCTTATTTGCGTAATGGCGATGATATGCAGTGATAGTGCTAAAGAGGGATAAGGTGTAAAATAAATACACCTTAATGTTCGGAGAGAGCACGATGCCTGGTAAACGTATCGCTCGTGAAAAACTGACGATCAAAAAAATGATCGTGCTGTATGAAAGCCAGTGCCCACAGGCGTCAGCGGTGCAGGGGCATTACGACGCGCTGTTCGCCTACGCGCAAAAACGTCTTGATAAGTGCGTATTTGGCGAGGAAAAACCCGCCTGTAAGCAGTGCCCGGTGCACTGCTATCAGCCGGCTAAACGCGAGGAGATGAAGCAGATTATGCGTTGGGCAGGTCCGCGAATGCTTTGGCGGCATCCTGTCCTGACCGTGCGGCACCTTATCGACGATAAGCGCCCCGTTCCGGAATTGCCGGAAAAATATCAGCGCAAGAAGTGAAGGGGAAGCGCCAGGCCTACGGCGCGCATCATCTCCTGGCCGGATCAGATCCGGCAACCCGTTACGCTAACGCGTCTTTATCAATACCCAATCGCTTCATACGCGACAGCAGGGTGGTTCGTTTAAGCCCCAGACGCTGCGCCGCGCCTTTTGGTCCAGCCACTACGCCATTGGTCTCTTTCAGCACGCGTATAATAAGCTGATATTCATCTTCGCCTTCTTTGGCGCTTTCAGTCGCAACAGGCGAGGTATCGGGCGTTACGGCGGTAATATCCGGCAGCGACAGTTGTAGCACATTGCCGCGCGTCAGCAGCACGGCGCGCTCGACGACATTCTCCAGCTCGCGAACGTTCCCCGGCCATTCCATGCTGCTGAGCGTGAGCAGCGTTTCGGCGGGAATGCTGTCGATATTACGCCCCATTCGGCGGGCGATTTTGAAAGTGAACGCTTTGACCAGTAGTGGAATATCTTCCGGACGTTCGCGCAACGGAGGAAGCTGGATCGGAAAAACATTCAGCCGATAGTAGAGATCGTTACGGAATTCGCGATCGGCGACCATTTTTTTCAGATCGCGGTTAGTCGCGGCGATCAGCCGCACGTCGGTCTGGATCAGTTTATTGCTGCCGAGACGTTCAAACTCTTGCTCCTGAAGGACGCGCAGTAGCTTAGGCTGTAGCTCCAGCGGCATGTCGCCCACTTCATCCAGAAACAGCGAGCTTTTATCCGCCAGCTCGAAACGGCCAATCCGCTGCGCGCTGGCGCCGGTAAACGCGCCGCGCTCATGACCAAACAAATCGCTTTCCAGCAGCCCCGCCGGCATCGCGGCGCAGTTCATCTTTACCATCCTGCGCCCGCTACGTCCGCTCAGGTTGTGAATGGCGCGGGCAATCAACTCTTTACCGGTTCCCGTTTCGCCCAGAATCAGCACGGTACTGTCGCTCTGCGCCACCATCTCAACCTGCTTTAGCACGTTGTACATCGCTTCGCTGCGCCCGATGATCTCGCCAAACTCGCTGTCGACGTTATTAAGCTGCTCCGTGAGCGCCAGGTTTTCGTCGACCAGGCGTTCCTTCAGACGGTGGATTTCCTGATAGGCCAGCGCATTATCCACGGCAATGGCTACCCGTTCGGCAATCTGACGCAGCAGCTTGAGGTTGGCGGTGGTAAACACTTTTTCTTCGCACTGGGCCAGTTTGAGCACGCCAAGCATCGTCTTGCCGGACATCAACGGCAGCAGGCAAAGCGTCTGGATCTGATTGCCCCAGGTATCGAACAGCATTCGTTCGTAGGGGGCAAGCGGATCGCGTTCGTTGAGGTTGATAAGCAGCATCTCTTTACTTTTAAAGACGCGCTCCGTGAGCGTGCCGGCTTCGTCGACTTCGCTCTGTTCGTGCGCCGGATGATGCTCATCAAGGTAGTGGGTGGAGTAGATATTCAGCTTATTTTTGCGATGGCTGCGCAACACGATGCTGATCGCGTCGATATTGAAATAGTGGTGGATCTCTTTTGCGACTTCGCTTACCAGCTCATCAATATCCAGACGCGACAGGACGGCGTTGGTGATCGCAACCAGAATACGGAAGTTATCGCGTTCGCGGCACAACAGATCATAATCGACGTTATTGTTTACCCGGTTTTGAATTTGCTCGGCGACCACGCCGACAATTTGGGTAAACGTATGCAGACGGTCATATTCCTTTTCACTCCAGGGGCGATCTTCCTGACGGATGAATTCGCAGCCGCCGAAAATACGGCCCTCCGCGGCTAAAGGAAGCAGACAGTAATGACCAAATTCAGGGTAGAGGCCGCTCGCGGCAAGCTGCGGCCAGGTTTCGGTAAACTCATGGAAATTACAGTGCAATGCATCGGGGCGAGAAAGGATGCGACGTACCGGGCCGTGCGCCAGTACGGTTTCATCTTCATATTCAACAGGACGGCCATTTTCTCGCGTCGCATAATATTGTGCGCGTTGCGACTGCGCCTGCCATAGCACAATGCCGGCGCTGTCGGCGAGCGCTGAACGCTTTACCAGTTGCGAAAGCGCTTCACTGAGCGACGCCAAATCGGGCTGCTGCAATAAGGTACGAGTGATATCGAACAAGCCTTGCTGTCCAAGATCGCTCATGGGTGTATACGACATGTTGCTTTTCCAGGAAAATACCGCAAAACGGTGCGAAAACGGTAAATGAATTATAGGTATAAGTCGTAAGTTATTGCCGGATGGCTGACCGCAAACTCGCTGGTCACACACTCCGTAGGCCTGATAAGCAAAGCGCCATCAGGCGTTCATGCAGCGTTAATGCCGGATCTCGCCGCAAATGCGTCTTATCCGGCCTACAGTATGCTGCCAACAGGCTGCTAGCATATACGAGGTAATGGTTCGGCGTGTGGCAAATCAAGGGTTCGCTTCACGCCATAGAGTCCGGCTAAGCGAACGCCTTTGCGTTCCACGACTTCGCCAATCAGTGCTGCATCACGTCCCAGCGGATGCGCGCGTAATGCCGCCAACGCCCGATCTGCGGCCTGCCGTTCAACGGCAATCACCAGTTTTCCTTCGTTGGCAAAGTTCAGAGCATCCAGCCCCAACAGCTCGCAGACGCCGCGCACGGCAGGTTTGAGCGGCAGTGCGGATTCGGACAATTCAATACCATAACCGCAGGACGCCGCAAACTCATGGGCGACCGCATTCACGCCGCCGCGCGTGGCGTCACGCAATGCCTTCACTCCGTCAATATGACGCAGCGTCTGAATAAGCGGCGTTAATACTGCGCAGTCGCTCGCCAGCTCGCCATCCAGTCCCAGTTGCTCACGCAGGTTGAGGATAGTGGCGCCGTGATCGCCAAGCGTACCGCTGACTAACAACACATCGCCAACGCTCAGCGTTTGCGCGCCCCAGTGAATATCGGCGGGAATCGCCCCCATGCCGGCAGTGTTGATAAACAATTTATCCGCCGCGCCGCGCTGCACAACTTTGGTGTCGCCGGTTACAATGGCGATACCCGCTTCCCGCGCGGTCGCCGCCATGCTATTGACCACGCTTTTTAACGTCTCCATCGGCAGCCCTTCTTCAAGGATAAAGCCGCAGGAGAGATAGCGGGGGATCGCGCCGCTCACCGCAACGTCGTTCGCCGTACCGCAAATCGCCAGTTTGCCGATATTGCCGCCGGGGAAAAAGAGCGGATCGATCACATAGCTATCGGTAGAAAACGCCAGACGGTCGCCCTCCGCCGTCAGTTGCGCCAGCTCCAGACGCGCCTGATCTTCTTGTTCCGCCAGCCACGGGTTGGCAAAGGCCTCCATAAACAGGCTATTAATCAACTGTTGCATAGCCTGGCCGCCGCTGCCGTGGGCGAGTTGTATATTGTTCAAACTTCACACTCCTGCTGACGATACTGATACCAGGCGGCGCATGCGCCTTCGGAAGAGACCATCAGCGCGCCGAACGCGGTCTCTGGATTACATGTTTTACCAAATAGCGGGCACTGATGCGGCTTGCATCTGCCGGTCAGCACTTCGCCGCAACGGGCGCGCGGATCGTCATAGACCTGCTGCGGCGCTGGGCGGAAATGCGCTTCGGCGTCAAAGCGCTGATACTCTGGCGTCAGGTGGACGCCGGAGGATTCAATCACGCCCAGGCCGCGCCACTCGCTGTCGCCATTAACGCAGAACACATCGGCGATGGCCTGCTGCGCCAGTATGTTTCCGGCATCCGGCACCACGCGACGGTATTGGTTTTCAACCTGGCTTAGGGCCGCTATTTTCTGCTCAACCAGCATGACCACGCCTTGCAGTAGATCAAGCGGTTCGAATCCAGCCACCACCAGCGGGCGATTAAAATCGGCGGCGATAAACTGATACGCCTCGGTGCCGATGACCATGCTGACGTGGCCTGGCGCAAGAAAGGCGTCAATGCCGTTGTCCGGCTGCTCCAGTAGGCTACGCAGCGTCGGGATCAGCGTAATGTGCTGGCAGAAAAAGTAGAAGTTTCGCACGTCACGCTGTTTTGCCTGCTGCAGCGTGATGGCGGTGGTCGGCATGGTGGTTTCAAAGCCCAGCCCGAAAAATACCACTTTGCGGGTCGGGTTATCCTGCGCCAGCTTCAGCGCGTCCATCGGAGAGTAAACAATACGGACATCCGCGCCGCGCGCTTTAGCCTGCAACAGAGAACCCTGTTTCCCCGGCACGCGCATGGCATCGCCAAAGGTGCAGAAAATCACCTCCGGATGGCTGGCGATTTCCACGCAACTGTCGATACGTCCCATCGGCAGCACGCAGACCGGACAACCGGGGCCGTGAATAAACTCCACGTTTTCGGGCAGTAACTGATCGAGACCAAATTTAAAAATCGCGTGGGTATGACCCCCGCAGACTTCCATAATGCGCAGCGGTTGTTCAGCAGTGTAAGGAAGAAGGGCGGCGCGTTCACGCAGGTGTTCAATGAGCTGCATTACCTGTTCCGGCGCACGGTACTCGTCAACAAAACGCATTATCTCTCCTCACCATACAGCAGTGCGCCGACGTCCGGCTCAACATCAAACATATTTTGTAGCGCGTCGAGCGTGTCGCGCGCTTCCGCTTCGTTAATGACGCTCATGGCGAATCCGACATGAACCAGCACCCACTGACCCAGACGCGGCTGACCGTTTTCATCACAACTGCCGACTAATGTGAGATCGACGTCGCGCTGAATGCCGCAGACGTCAACTTTTGCCTGATTGCCGTCAATGGCGCGGATTTGACCCGGCACGCCTATGCACATCGCTGCGCCTCCAGCCAGGCCAGCCACTGATCCATGCCTTCGCCGCTGGTGGCGGAAATCAGGATAATTTCAATCTCCGGGTTCACTTCACGCGCGCTGGCGATGCACTTCTCAACGTCAAAATTGAGGTAGGGTAGCAGATCGACTTTATTGAGCAGCATGAGCGACGCAGCGGCAAACATATGGGGATATTTCAGCGGCTTATCTTCACCTTCGGTCACGGAAAGCACTGCGACTTTATGCTTTTCGCCCAGATCGAAGCTGGCCGGGCAGACGAGATTACCGACGTTTTCGATAAACAGAATACCGTGGTCATCCAGCGGCAGGCGCGGCGCGGCGTCGGCGATCATTTGCGCGTCAAGATGGCAGCCTTTACCGGTGTTGACCTGAATGGCGGGCGTGCCGGTAGCGCGGATGCGGGCGGCGTCGTTCACTGTCTGCTGGTCGCCTTCAATCACCGCGCACGGTACACGGTCTTTCAATTTCATCAGCGTTTCGGTCAGCAGGGTGGTTTTACCTGACCCGGGACTGGACACCAGGTTGAGCACCAGTTGCTGGCGGGCGGCGAAACGGGCGCGGTTGCGCTCAGCCAGACGATTATTTTTGTCCAGCACGTCGATTTCAACCTCCAGCATCCGCCGCTGACTCATACCAGGCGCGTGGGTTCCGGCTTCGCCGTGGCCGTAATGCAGATCGCCTTCTGCGGTCTGACTTGGGGTAAAGTCAGGCGTTTTAATGCCGGTAATATTCAGCGCCGGGCGAGCCGCTGGGGCAAAGGGCGCGCTACGAAACGCTGAGTGCGGATTATGTTCATCGCCTTCTATATAAAGGTTGCCTTCAGCGCAACCGCAAGTCGTACACATCGCTTACTCCTGATCTTCTTCTTGTTACAGGCTTTCTGCCGGATGGCGACGCGAGCGTCTTATCCGGCATTAATCTTCAGTTTCATCAATCTCTATGCGCCGAATTTGTAAGCCGTCATCGGCCACAATTCGCAGCGTATCGCTATGACATTGCGGACAACGACGTACACGGTGGGTTAACAACGTGACATATTGTTGACAATGCTCACACCAGCATTCGGCTTCCTGTTCTTCGAGGTGCAGTTTACAACCTTCTGCTATCGTGCCGCGGCATACCAGATCAAAACAAAAGGAAAGAGCGCTGGTTTCCACGCAAGAAAATGCGCCAATTTTGATCCAGACGGCTGTCACACGTTTTGCACCGTATGCTGAAGCCTGTTGTTCAATCAATTCCAGTGCCCGTTGGCAGAGGGTGATTTCGTGCATATCGCCTCCCGTAGTGGTTGCCCCTGTAAAGCAATATTTATGCCAATATTTGTATCCCCTGGCAGGTCAATGTCGACAATGACGAAATGACATGTCGTCACCGCGTCGAAACGGCAGTAACTGTGCGCGTCTTCCATTAAAAACAATAAGTTAAAAATTGGCATGGAAAATGCTTAACGCAGGCATCTCTGTTAAACGGGTAACCTGACATGACTATTTGGGAAATAAGCGAAAAGGCCGATTACATCGCGCAACGGCATCGTCGCCTACAGGACCAGTGGCATATTTACTGCAACTCGCTGGTTCAGGGGATCACCCTCTCGAAAGCGCGCCTGCATCACGCAATGAGCTGCGCGCCGGAAAGGGATCTTTGCTTTGTCCTGTTTGAGCACTTTCGTATTTACGTCGCGTTGGCGGATGGTTTTAACAGCCACACCATTGAGTACTACGTTGAAACCAAAGATGGCGAAGATAAGCAATTGATTGCACAGGCGCAGCTCGATATCGACGGCAAGGTTGACGAACGGGTTAACAACCGCGATCGCGAGCAGGTGCTGGAGCACTATCTGGAAAAAATCGCCAGCGTTTACGACAGCCTCTATACCGCTGTAGAAACCAACTCGCCGGTTAATTTGCGGCAATTGGTAAAGGGACACAGCCCGGCGGTATAAGCCTGAGGTGTTGCCCGCTTTGATTCTCGATATGGCGTTGCGCCATGTCATGAATGTTTTGGGGATGGGCGTGTCGATAAGTGTCGAAAATGACATTTCAACGGCATGTTTTCGTCAAAAATGACAATCACCTGAGGAATGCCTGGTGAATCGTTTTGTAATTGCTGACTCCACTCTCTGTATCGGCTGCCACACCTGTGAGGCCGCCTGTTCAGAGACGCATCGCCAGCATGGCCTGCAGTCAATGCCGCGCCTGAAAGTGATGCTGAATGAAAAAGAATCTGCGCCGCAGCTCTGTCACCACTGTGAAGATGCGCCATGCGCCACGGTATGCCCGGTTAACGCGATTAATCGCGTTGACGGCGCTGTCCAGCTTAATGAAAGCCTGTGCGTGAGCTGCAAACTGTGCGGTATTGCCTGTCCGTTTGGCGCTATTGAGTTTTCCGGAAGCCGTCCGCTGCATATTCCGGCGAACGCCAATACGCCGAAAGCGCCGCCCGCGCCGCCAGCGCCTGCGCGCGTCAGTACGTTGCTCGACTGGGTGCCGGGCGTACGCGCTATCGCGGTGAAATGCGACCTGTGCAGCTTTGACGAGCAAGGCCCGGCCTGTGTGCGGATGTGCCCGACTAAAGCGCTACACCTGGTGGATAACACGGATATCGCCCGCGCCAGCAAACGTAAACGTGAGCTGACGTTTAATACCGATTTTGGCGATCTCACCTTGTTTCAGCAGGCTCAGAGTGGGGATGCATAATGAGTTCACTTTCACTGATTACTAGCGGCGTCGCGTGGTTTGCCGCCGCCGCCGTTCTGGCGTTTCTGTTTTCGTTTCATAAAGCGCTGAGCGGCTGGATTGCCGGTATCGGCGGCGCGGTCGGCAGCCTGTGTACGGCTGGCGCGGGGTTCACCGCACTGACCAGCGCCGTTACGGTGAGCGGCGTGATGCCGTTTACCGGCCACATGCTGCAAATAACGCCGCTGAATGCTATCTGGCTGATTACGCTGGGGCTGTGCGGTCTGTTCGTCAGCCTGTTCAATATCGACTGGCATCGCCATCCACAGGTAAAAGCCAACGGACTGTTGGTCAACCTGCTGATGGCGGCAGCCGTCTGCGCCGTGGTCGCCAGTAATCTGGGGACGATGGTGGTGATGGCGGAAATCATGGCGCTCTGCGCCGTGTTCCTCACCGGCGGTAGCAAAGAGGGCAAACTGTGGTTTGCGCTGGGCCGTCTCGGTACGTTGCTGCTGGCAATCGCCTGCTGGCTGGTGTGGCAGCGCTACGGCACGCTGGATCTGGGGTTGCTGGATCAACGCGCTCAGCAACTGCCGCTGGGCTCCGATATCTGGCTGCTCGGCGTTATCGGCTTTGGTCTGCTGGCCGGGATTATCCCGCTACACGGTTGGGTGCCGCAGGCGCACGCCAACGCCAGCGCTCCCGCCGCCGCGCTGTTCTCGACCGTGGTGATGAAAATCGGGCTGCTGGGCATTCTCACGCTATCTCTGCTTGGCGGCAATGCGCCGCTGTGGTGGGGCGTGGCGCTGTTGGTGCTTGGGATGATCACCGCCTTTGTCGGTGGTCTGTACGCGCTGATGGAGCATAACATTCAGCGCCTGTTGGCCTATCACACGCTGGAAAATATCGGCATCATTTTGCTCGGTCTGGGCGCAGGCGTTACCGGGATTGCTCTCAATCAGCCGGTACTGATCGCGCTGGGTCTGACCGGCGGGCTCTATCACCTGCTGAACCATAGCCTGTTCAAAAGCGTGCTGTTTCTGGGCGCGGGCAGCATCTGGTTCCGTACCGGTCATCGCGATATCGAAAAACTGGGCGGTATTGGTAAACGGATGCCGGTTATTTCTATCGCCATGCTGGTCGGTCTGATGGCGATGGCGGCGCTGCCGCCGCTGAACGGCTTTGCCGGCGAGTGGGTGATTTACCAGTCCTTCTTCAAACTGGGCAACAGCGGCGCATTTGTTGGTCGTCTGTTAGGACCGCTGCTGGCGGTTGGCCTGGCGATTACCGGCGCGCTGGCGGTGATGTGTATGGCGAAAGTGTATGGCGTGACGTTCCTTGGCGCGCCGCGCACGAAGGAAGCTGAAAACGCCAGCTGCGCGCCTATCCTGATGGGCGTCAGCGTGGTTGCGCTGGCTATCTGCTGTGTGATTGGTGGGGTTGCCGCGCCGTGGCTGCTGCCGATGATTTCCACTGCGGTACCGTTGCCGCTGGAAACCGCGCACACCACCGTATCGCAGCCGATGATCACGCTGCTGTTGGTCGCCTGTCCGCTACTGCCGTTCATCATTATGGCGATGTTCAAAGGCAACCGTCTGCCGTCGCGTTCTCGCGGCGCGGCCTGGGTGTGCGGCTACGACCATGAGCAGTCGATGGTGATTACCGCGCACGGTTTCGCCATGCCGGTGAAAGAGGCCTTTGCCCCGGTACTTAAACTGCGTAAATGGCTGAACCCGGTATCGCTGGTGCCGGGCTGGCAGAACGCGGCGGCCGCGGTGCTGTTCCGTCGTCTGGCGCTGATTGAGCTGGCGGTGCTGGTGGTGATTGTGGTTTCACGAGGAGCCTGAAAATGAGTGTGTTTTATCCGTTAATTCAGGCGCTGGTGCTATTTGCCGTTGCGCCATTGCTGTCCGGTATTACTCGCGTGGCGCGCGCCCGTCTACACAATCGCCGTGGGCCGGGCGTGTTGCAGGAGTACCGCGACATTATCAAACTGCTCGGTCGCCAGAGTATTGCGCCTGCGGATTCCGGCTGGGTTTTTCGCCTGACGCCGTTTGTGATGGTCGGCGTGATGCTGACTATCGCCACCGCGCTGCCGGTCGTCACCGTTGGATCTCCGTTGCCGCAACTGGGTGATTTAATCACCCTGATTTATCTGTTCGCGATTGCGCGCTTCTTCTTCTCTATTGCAGGCCTGGATACCGGCAGTCCGTTCACCGCGATCGGCGCCAGCCGTGAAGCGATGCTCGGCGTGCTGGTGGAGCCGATTCTGCTGCTGGGTCTGTGGGTCGCCGCGCAGGTTGCGGGTTCAACGCATATCAGCAATATCGCCGATACCATTTATCACTGGCCTGTCGCGCGCAGTATTCCGCTGATTCTGGCGCTGTGCGCCTGCGCCTTCGCCACCTTTATCGAAATGGGCAAGCTGCCGTTCGACCTGGCGGAAGCGGAGCAGGAGTTGCAGGAAGGGCCGTTGACCGAATACAGCGGTAGCGGCTTTGCGGTGCTGAAATGGGGCATCAGCCTTAAGCAACTGGTGGTGCTGCAAATGTTCGTCGGCGTGTTTTTGCCGTGGGGACAGATGGAAACCTTCAGCGCAGGCGGACTGTTGCTGGCGCTGGTGATTGCCGTCGTCAAGCTGATTGTCGGCGTACTGGTGATCGCCCTGTTTGAAAACAGCATGGCGCGACTGCGTTTTTGCGCCACTTCACGCGTGACCTGGGCCGGTTTTGGGTTTGCGTTTTTAGCCTTCGTCTCCTTGCTGGCGGCGTGATTTAAGAGAGTTTGAGCATGTCTGAAGAAAAATTAGGTCAACAATACCTTGCGGCGCTGCACCAGGCGTTTCCGGGCGTCGTGCTGGACGAAGCCTGGCAGACCAAAGATCAGCTGACTATTACGGTGAAAGTAAACTATCTGCCGGAAGTGGTGGAGTTTCTTTACTACCAGCAGGGTGGGTGGCTGTCGGTGCTGTTCGGTAATGACGAACGCCAGTTGTGCGGCCACTATGCCGTTTATTACGTGCTGTCGATGGAGCAGGGCACGAAGTGCTGGATTACCGTTCGCGTTGAAGTAGATGCCAATAAGCTGGAATTCCCATCCGTTACGCCGCGCGTGCCGGCTGCCGTGTGGGGTGAGCGCGAAGTACGCGACATGTACGGTTTAATCCCGGTCGGTCTGCCGGACGAGCGCCGTCTGGTGCTGCCGGACGACTGGCCGGATGAACTCTATCCGCTGCGTAAAGACAGCATGGATTATCGTCAGCGCCCGGTGCCGACCACCGATGCGGAAACCTACGAGTTCATTAACGAGCTGGGTGACAAGAAAAATAACGTGGTGCCGATTGGCCCGCTGCATGTCACTTCCGATGAACCGGGCCACTTCCGTCTGTTCGTCGATGGCGAAAACATTATCGACGCCGACTACCGCCTGTTCTACGTCCACCGTGGTATGGAAAAACTGGCGGAAACCCGCATGGGTTATAACGAAGTCACCTTCCTGTCGGATCGCGTGTGTGGTATCTGCGGTTTCGCGCACAGCACTGCCTACACCACTTCCGTGGAAAACGCGATGGGCATTCAGGTGCCGGAGCGTGCGCAGATGATCCGCGCCATTCTGCTGGAAGTGGAGCGTCTGCACTCGCACCTGCTAAACCTCGGCCTCGCCTGCCACTTTACCGGCTTTGACTCCGGCTTTATGCAGTTCTTCCGCGTGCGTGAAACCTCCATGAAAATGGCGGAGATCCTTACCGGGGCGCGCAAAACTTACGGTTTGAACCTGATCGGCGGGATTCGCCGCGATCTGCTCAAAGAGGATATGATCCAGACCCGTCAACTGGCGCAGCAGATGCGTCGTGACGTGCAGGAGCTGGTGGACATGCTGCTGAGCACGCCGAATATGGAACAGCGTACCGTGGGTATCGGCCGTCTGGACCCGGAAATTGCCCGCGACTTCAGTAATGTCGGCCCGATGGTGCGCGCCAGCGGCCACGCCCGCGACACCCGCGCCGACCACCCGTTTGTCGGCTACGGTCTGCTGCCGATGGAAGTACATAGCGAGCAGGGTTGCGACGTGATTTCTCGTCTGAAAGTCCGTATCAACGAAGTCTACACCTCGCTGAATATGATCGATTTCGGTCTGGATAATCTGCCGGGCGGCCCGCTGATGGTGGAAGGATTCACCTATATTCCGCACCGTTTTGCGCTCGGCTTCGCTGAAGCGCCGCGTGGTGACGATATCCACTGGAGCATGACCGGCGACAACCAGAAGCTGTACCGCTGGCGCTGCCGTGCGGCGACCTACGCCAACTGGCCGACGCTGCGCTATATGCTGCGCGGCAACACCGTCTCCGACGCGCCGCTGATTATCGGCAGCCTCGACCCGTGCTACTCCTGTACCGACCGGATGACGGTGGTCGATGTGCGTAAGAAGAAGAGCAAAGTCGTGCCGTACAAAGAACTTGAGCGCTACAGCATTGAGCGTAAAAACTCGCCGCTGAAATAAGGAATCGCCATGTTTACCTTTATCAAAAAAGTTATCAAAACCGGCACGGCGACCTCGTCTTATCCGCTGGAGCCGATTGCGGTTGATAAAAACTTCCGCGGCAAGCCGGAACATAATCCGCAGCAGTGCATCGGCTGTGCCGCCTGCGTTAATGCCTGCCCGTCGAACGCGCTGACGGTGGAAACCTTACTGGCAACTAATGAGCTGGCGTGGCAGTTCAATCTTGGCCGCTGCATCTTCTGCGGTCGCTGCGAAGAGGTGTGCCCGACGGCGGCGATCAAACTGTCGCAAGAGTACGAACTGGCAGTGTGGAAGAAAGAAGATTTCCTGCAACAGTCCCGCTTCGCGCTGTGCAACTGTCGCGTGTGTAATCGTCCTTTCGCGGTACAGAAAGAGATCGACTACGCCATTGCGCTGCTTGCGCACAACGGCGACAGCCGCGCGGAAAACCACCGCGAAAGCTTTGAGACCTGCCCGGACTGTAAGCGTCAGAAATGCCTGGTGCCGTCCGACCGTATTGAACTGACTCGCCATATGAAAGAGGTCAGCTAATGAGCAATTTATTAGGCCCGCGTGACGCCAACGGCATTCCGGTACCGATGACGGTGGATGAATCCATCGCCAGCATGAAGGCGTCTTTACTGAAAAATATTAAGCGTTCGGCATACGTTTACCGCGTGGACTGCGGCGGCTGTAACGGCTGTGAAATCGAAATCTTTGCGACGCTTTCGCCGCTGTTTGATGCCGAGCGTTTCGGCATCAAAGTAGTACCGTCGCCGCGTCATGCCGATATTCTGCTGTTTACCGGCGCGGTGACCCGCGCCATGCGCTCTCCGGCGCTGCGCGCCTGGCAGTCGGCACCGGACCCGAAAATCTGTATCTCTTACGGCGCCTGCGGCAACAGCGGCGGCATCTTCCATGATCTGTACTGCGTATGGGGCGGTACGGATAAAATCGTCCCGGTGGATGTGTATATTCCAGGCTGCCCGCCAACGCCTGCCGCCACGCTGTACGGATTTGCGATGGCGCTTGGCCTGCTGGAGCAGAAAATCCACGCCCGCGCGCCGGGTGAGCTGGACGATCAGCCCGCAGAGATCCTGCATCCGGATATGGTGCAGCCGCTGCGCGTGAAGGTGGATCGCGCGGCGCGCCGGCTGGCGGGTTATCGCTATGGTCGTCAGATCGCCGATGATTACCTGACACAGTTGGGGCAGGGCGAGCAGCAAGTGGCGCGTTGGCTGGAAGCGGAAAACGATCCGCGTTTAACCGAAATTGTCACCCATCTCAATCATGTTGTTGAAGAGGCGCGTATCCGATGAGCGAACAGGTGGTGTTCAGTCAACTGAGCCGTAAGTTTATTGATGAGAACGATGCGACGCCCGCCGAGGCGCAGCAGGTTGTCTATTACAGCCTGGCGATTGGTCACCACCTGGGGGTTATCGATTGCCTGGAGGCCGCGCTCACCTGCCCATGGGATGAGTATCTGGCGTGGATCGCCACCCTGGAAGCCGGTAGCGATGCCCGGCGTAAAATGGAAGGTGTGCCGAAGTATGGCGAGATCGTCATCGATTTCAACCATGTGCAAATGCTGGCGCGCGCGTTTGATGAGGCGCGCGCCGCGCAGACCCCGCAGCAGCAAGAATGGAGCAAACTGATGCTCAGTATGCTGCATGACATTCATCAGGAAAGCGCCATCTACCTGATGGTGAGGAGGCTTCGTGACTGACGTTTTACTCTGTGTCGGTAACAGTATGATGGGCGACGACGGCGCAGGCCCGTTACTGGCGGAAATGTGCGCGGCGCAGCCGAAGGGCAACTGGGTTGTCATCGATGGCGGCAGCGCGCCGGAAAACGACATTGTGGCGATTCGAGAGCTGCGCCCGCAGCGTCTGTTGATTGTCGACGCCACCGATATGGGACTTAATCCGGGCGAGATCCGCATTATCGATCCGGATGATATCGCCGAAATGTTTATGATGACCACCCACAATATGCCGCTCAACTACCTTATCGATCAGCTGAAAGAGGATGTCGGCGAGGTGATTTTTGTTGGTATCCAGCCGGATATCGTCGGGTTTTATTATCCGATGACTCAACCGATTAAGGACGCGGTAAACATCGTCTATCAGCGCCTGGAAGGCTGGCAGGGAAACGGCGGATTTGCCGCGCTGGAAGCGCCGGAGGCGTAAAATGCGCACATATTTAGGGAGAATTTGTGTTACACGGCAAAGGTTGTAAGAAGGACGTGAAGATTATCGTATGGAGCGGACTGCTATTTCTCTGCCTCGCCGCACGCGCACTGGCCACCGGTGTTGTCGGTTACCTGCCGATGAGTGACGGTGAATATGCGCAAAAGCGTGCGCTAAAGCCTCTGTTGACCCTGCCTTATTCTGTATCGCCCGACCAGACATGGCATTTTCGCCAGGTCGGAGTCAGTGGCGTGACGCTACTGCCGGAGCCGAAAAAAGATAACGAATGGCGGATTAGTGGAAAAGACAGAGCCGGTAATTCGTGGGTTGTCCCGGTGGGAATGCTGATTAATTTGGCGGGTAATGCGCAATTTTATCGCGCTGACCTCGATCGTAACGGCATTCAGGATCTGGTTATCTGGTTGGGCAATCCTGGGTTGGGCCTGGCGCCGAGCGCGCAATACATCATTTTCACCTTTCTCAATAATGGCCGCCCCTGCGTCTTTGAACCGTGGGGGTTTTATACCGCCAGCGATACTGGCGTCGATGATTTGCTTGATTTACAGGGCAATGGGCGTACGCAACTGTTGGATATGCAGTTTGACTCAGGCTACTGGATAACCAATTTATATCAGGTGAAGGACGCCCGCTGGCAGCGCGTACACGGCTGGTTTGGCCGGTTGAGTTATCCGGCGCTGACCCGTTTTAATCACTATCCTGGCCGTAAATTAATTATCAAACCTATTGCCGGAAGGAATCCGCAAACGGACGATCTTTCCCTTACGCAGCGCTGTTTAATACGCGGTAACGTATTGCCAGGCGTTAATCAGGATTGATGCCAGTTTCGGTGCAGAGTTGACTGGCTATCACTGCAAATCTTGACCACCACTGGCGACATTACGTGTCATCGACACTTGTGACGATGACACGTAAATGCTCACGAAAATAGAAAGAATATTCTTAAATAACAATGAAATAAAAATTGGCACGATTCGTGTATATATCGGCACATCATCTGTTATTGCTGGAGAATTTGATGAACCGTTTCATCATTGCAGACGCGAGTAAGTGCATTGGTTGCCGTACCTGTGAAGTGGCTTGCGTCGTATCCCATCAGGAAAATCAGGATTGCGCATCGCTGACCCCTGAAACCTTTTTACCTCGTATCCATGTCATCAAAGGCGTGAATGTTTCCACGGCAACGCTGTGTCGCCAGTGTGAAGACGCGCCGTGCGCCAACGTTTGCCCGAATGGCGCCATCAGCCGTGACAAAGGCTTTGTTCATGTGATGCAGGAACGCTGCATTGGCTGTAAAACTTGCGTAGTGGCATGTCCTTACGGCGCCATGGAAGTGGTGGTACGTCCGGTGGTTCGCAATAGCGGCGCGGGGCTGAACGTGCGTGCCGAAAAAGCCGAAGCCAACAAGTGCGATCTGTGTCACCACCGTGAAGCCGGTCCGGCCTGTATGGCCGCTTGCCCAACGCACGCCCTCATCTGCGTGGACCGCAATAAGCTTGAACAGCTGAGCGCGGAAAAACGCCGTCGTGCGGCGCTGGATTCAACGGCATCGCTGCTTTTCTGATTTCTGCGATTGCGCGTAGAATACGCCACAAAGCATTGCCGGATGGCGGCATCAATGCCTTATCCGGTCTACGGTCCGTGCGGTTGTAGGCCTGATAAGCGTCGCGCCATCAGGCATCCGGGTTCGATGATGGCGGGAAAATAAGATGGCGATAGACACTCCTTCCGGCGTACAGCTACGCATTCGGGGCAAAGTACAGGGCGTCGGTTTTCGTCCTTTTGTCTGGCAGCTGGCGCAGCAGTTGCAATTACACGGCGACGTGTGTAATGACGGCGACGGCGTCGTCGTTCGGCTGCTGGAAGAACCGTCGCAATTTATTGCCGCGCTCTATCAGGATTGCCCGCCGCTGGCGCGCATTGACAGCGTTGAACACGCGTCGTTGGTATGGGAGCGCGCGCCGACGGATTTCGCTATTCGTCAGAGCGCAGGCGGTTCGATGAACACGCAAATCGTGCCGGATGCGGCGACCTGCCCGGCATGTCTTGCCGAGATGAATACCCCAGGCGAGCGGCGCTACCGTTATCCTTTCATCAATTGCACCCACTGTGGACCACGCTTCACCATTATTCGTGCTATGCCCTATGACCGGCCATTTACGGTGATGGCGGCGTTTCCCTTGTGTCCGGAATGCGACAGCGAATACCGCGATCCGTACGATCGCCGTTTTCATGCCCAGCCCGTTGCCTGTCCGTCATGCGGGCCGCATCTTGAGTGGCGGAGCCAACATGAACGAGCGGAAAAAGAGGCGGCTTTGCAGGCGGCGGTCGCCCAACTGAACGCCGGAGGCATTATTGCCGTTAAAGGGCTGGGTGGTTTTCATCTGGCCTGCGATGCGCGCAATGATAACGCAGTGGCGATGCTGCGGGCGCGTAAACATCGCCCGGCGAAACCATTGGCGGTGATGTTGCCCACGGCGCAAACGCTGCCGAGCGCGGCACGTTCGCTGCTGACCACGCCAGCGGCCCCGATTGTACTGGTGGATAAGCAGTATGTACCTTCGCTGAGTGAGGGCATCGCGCCAGGGCTTACGGAGGTGGGCGTGATGCTGCCCGCCAACCCATTGCAACATCTCTTGTTGCAGGCGCTCAATTACCCGCTGGTGATGACATCCGGCAACCTGAGCGGCAGACCGCCCGCCATCACCAACGAACAGGCGCTGGACGATTTACACGATATTGCCGATGGTTTTCTGTTGCACAATCGCGACATTGTACAGCGCATGGACGACTCTGTTGTGCGCGACAGCGGTGAAATGCTGCGTCGTTCGCGGGGATACGTGCCGGACGCGATTGCGTTGCCGCCCGGATTTCGCGATGTGCCGCCGATACTTTGTCTGGGCGCGGATCTGAAAAATACGTTCTGTCTGGTACGCGGCGAACAGGCGGTTGTCAGCCAGCATTTGGGCGATCTCAGCGATGACGGTATCCAGGCGCAGTGGCGCGAGGCATTGCGTCTGATCCAGTCAATCTACGATTTTACCCCAGAGCGTATCGTCTGTGATGCGCATCCGGGCTATGTTTCCAGTCAGTGGGCCAGTGAGATGCGTCTGCCGACAGAGACGGTGTTACACCATCATGCCCATGCGGCGGCTTGCCTGGCCGAGCATGGTTGGCCGCTGGACGGCGGAGAGGTGATTGCCCTGACGGTAGACGGTATCGGCATGGGCGAGAATGGCGCGCTATGGGGCGGAGAATGTCTGCGGGTCAATTATCGCGAATGCGAACATTTAGGTGGTTTACCCGCCGTGGCGCTGCCGGGAGGCGATCTGGCTGCCAAACAGCCGTGGCGTAATCTGTTAGCGCAGTGCCTGCGCTTTGTGCCGGACTGGCAGGATTACCCGGAGACAGTGGAGCTGCAACAGCAAAACTGGAATGTCCTGGCGCGCGCCATTGAGCGCGGCGTCAATGCCCCGTTGGCCTCTTCCTGCGGGCGGTTGTTTGACGCGGTGGCTGCCGCGCTTCGCTGCGCGCCAGCATCGCTTAGCTATGAGGGCGAGGCCGCCTGCGCGCTGGAGGCGCTGGCCTCTCAATGCGCTAACGTTGAGCATCCGGTAACGATGCCGCTTAACGGCGCTCAACTGGACGTCGCCGTTTTCTGGCGGCAATGGTTGAACTGGCAGGCCACGCCCGCGCAACGCGCCTGGGCTTTTCATGATGCGCTGGCGTGCGGGTTTGCCACGCTAATGCGCCAACAGGCTACGGCGCGGGGGATAACCACTCTGGTCTTCAGCGGTGGGGTGATACACAACCGCTTACTTCGCGCGCGTCTTGCCTTTTATCTTTCTGATTTTAAATTGTTATTTCCGCAGCGGTTACCGGCGGGCGACGGCGGGCTGTCGTTTGGACAGGGCGTGATTGCCGCAGCGCGAGCATTAAGGGAAGTGTAGGGCACCGGATGGCGGCTGCGCCTTATCCGGCCTGTAAACAGATGCTCACTCGTAGGCCGGATAAGACGCGAAGCGGCGCCATCCGGCATCACAGGCTTATACGAACAACGTTTTCAGCAGTGCAAAGGCCTCTTTCATGCGGTCTTCACTCACCACAAAGGCGCGTAGTTGGCCTTCTCCGCTCATGCCTTTGGCAATCATACCGTCAGATTCTGTGGTAATATGCCAGCTTAAATCACGGCGCTGAGTTTCTCCCGCCAGATGCAGCGGCAGTTCCGGCGTTTTGACTTTTACCAGCATCGCCGGTAGCTTCAGCGGCGCGCTGCCACCGAGCAGATTTTTCGCCAGGTACATCGCGCTTAACTGGATCGGTTGCAGGAAGGGCAGTACCTGACCGTTGATCTCCGCGCAATCGCCGATCGCATAAATATCCGGGTGACTGGTCTGTAGATAGCTATCCACGCAGACGCCGCGGTTGACGACTACCCCGGCGCGGCGCGCCAGAGCGGTTTCCGGGCGTAAGCCGGTGGCGGCAATCACCGCATCGACCTCAATACTACGCTGGCTTGCCAGCGTAGCGCGGATACCGGCTTCGATTTTCTCCAGTTTTTGCAACTGCGATTTCAGCAGCAGATGCACCCCCATATCGGTCAGGTGATGCTGTAAGCGACTGCTCACTTCCGGTGGCATCAGTGAGGCGAGAAGGCTGGCGGCGTTATCCATCAGCGTTACCGTTTTCCCGGCGCGGCAGAAATCCATCGCTAATTCACTGCCAATGAGACCGCCGCCGACAATCAGCACCCGCTGCGCGTCGCGCAGTGGTGTCTCACAGGCGCGGTACTCCTGCTGGCTATTCAAAGTAAGCATTAACTCACGTCCTGCAATCGGCGGCACAAAGGCTGCCGCCCCGGTCGCCAGTACCAGCTTGTCGTACTGCCACTGCTTATCCTGACTTTTCACCACATGGGCATCGGCATCAATGTCAGTAACCCAGGTATGCGGGAACAGTCGTAGATTAAACTGTTCAGCAAATTCCCCCGCTAACTGGCGGGTGAGATCATCGGCGCGCTGCGACTGGCTGATAACGTGGCTGAGATCGGGCTTGTTGTACTCATCCATGCTGTCCGCCGCAATCAGGGTTAACGGCACATGCGCATCTTGTTTACGGATATTTTTGACGAGCTGGCGGGCGGCGAAGCCCGACCCAATAATGATGATCCCCCGACTCATTTTGCCTCCGTCGCCAGTACGTCGAACACGTCTTTACCTAATGAACATTCCGGGCACAGGAAGTTATCCGGCACGTCGCTCCACGGCGTACCCGGCGCGACATCCTGCAACGGCTCGCCCAGCGCAGGGTCGTAAATCCACTGGCATACGCTGCATTGCATTTTGGGGCCGAGGTCTGCGGCGGCGCAGGTTGTGGTTTCTTCGACTGGCGCGGTTTTCTGTGTGGTTTCCGGCAGCGGAGCAAGCGCCCACTGACGGGCGATGTCGCGACCATGCTGACGGCACAACTCCAGCGCATCCAGATCCGGACGCCATTTCGCTTTCAGACTCAGGGACATTTCAAAACCGGCATCCTGTAAGCGCGTGGACAGTCGATCTACCGCGCCGCCGCTCCAGCCATGAGAACCGAAGGCGCTGGCGCGTTTGTTGCGAAAGCGCAGGCCGGTCATCTCTTCCACCAGACCAGCGATTTTCGGCATCATCACGTTGTTCATGGTAGAAGTGCCGACCAGCACGCCTTTCGAACGGAAGACGTTGGTCAATATTTCATTTTTATCGCTGCGGGCGACGTTAAAGATTTTGACCGCCACGTTGGGGTCTACTTCATTGATACCCTGTGCGATGGCATCCGCCATCATGCGAGTATTGTTCGACATGGTATCGTAGAAAATAGTGATACGATCTTCCTGATAATCTGCCGCCCATTTCAGATACAGCTCCACGATTTGCGTTGGGTTGTCGCGCCATACCACGCCGTGTGAGGTGGCAATCATATCCACCGGCAGGTTGAAGCCGAGGATTTCGGTAATTTTTGGCGTTACCAGACGGCTGAACGGCGTCAGGATATTGGCGT
This sequence comes from Salmonella sp. SJTUF14076, assembly GCF_015534835.1. Taxonomy (NCBI): domain Bacteria; kingdom Pseudomonadati; phylum Pseudomonadota; class Gammaproteobacteria; order Enterobacterales; family Enterobacteriaceae; genus Salmonella; species Salmonella sp. SJTUF14076. The sequence goes on from NZ_CP064674.1 coordinate 1,097,574, forward strand.
AGTAGCGCTGGCATTGTTCAAACAGTTCGGTTTGGTCCACTTCATCATTGAACAGGCGCTCGTCGCAGTAGTGCTGACCAAAGGCGTCGTTGCTGAATAACACCGCGTCGCCGGTCATATAGGTCATCATGCTGTCCGGCCAGTGCAGCATCGGCGTTTCCACGAAGATCAACTGCTTGCCGTTGCCGATATCCAGCGTATCGCCGGTTTTCACCACCTTAAAATTCCATTCCGGGTGATGGTGATGGCCGTTGATAGAGTCAATGGCGTTGGCGGTACAGTAGATAGGCGTGTCCGGGATCTGCGCCATCAGTTCGGTCAGCGCGCCTGCATGGTCTTCTTCGGCATGGTTAATGATGATGTAGTCGATATCCGCGAGGTCGATTTCACTGCGCAGGTTTTGCACAAACTCACGGCTAAACTTATGATCGACGGTATCGATCAGCACATTCTTTTCTTCACGAATGAGATAGCTGTTATAGCTGCTGCCGCGCAGCGTTTTGTATTCAGTGCCGTGAAAATCACGTACTTCCCAGTCGCGCTGGCCAACCCAATGAATATTATTTTTAACCAGAATAGACATAACCACCTCAATTCATTCAACGTTTACAAAAAGTTGTTTTGCTTATTGCAGCTAGTGTGCCAACTTTTCATCTTATTGATTTGTATTGAGTTATATTTGTTTTGTATTTTTGATGTAGTCAAAAAGACTATAAATGATGCTGTCAATATGACACTATAGGTTGTCAAAATGACAATGAGGTAACCATGAGTTTTTCCGTGGAGGTATTGGCGGGCATCGCCATTGAGTTACAACGCGGCATTGGGCATCAGGATCGTTTTCAGCGGCTGATTACTACGCTGCGTCAGGTGCTGGCGTGCGACGCCTCGGCGCTGTTGCGTTATGAATCACGACAATTTATTCCACTGGCGATTGATGGCCTGGCGCAGGACGTCCTCGGCAGACGTTTTACCCTGGAAGGGCATCCGCGCCTGGAAGCCATCGCCCGCGCGGGGGACGTGGTGCGTTTTCCGGCTGATAGCGATTTACCCGATCCGTATGACGGGTTAATTCCCGGACAGGAAAGCCTGAAAGTCCACGCCTGTGTTGGTCTGCCGCTGTTTGCCGGACAGAACCTCATCGGTGCGCTGACCCTTGATGCTATGACGCCGGAGCAGTTCGAGGTATTTAGCGATGAAGAACTACGGCTTGTCGCCGCGCTGGCCGCCGGGGCATTGAGTAATGCGCTGTTAATTGAACAACTGGAAAGCCAGAACATGCTGCCGGGGTCGTCAGGCGTGTTTGAACCGATAAAAGAGACACACATGATCGGCCTGTCGCCGGCGATGACGCAGTTGAAAAAAGAGATCGAGATTGTGGCGGGCTCCGATCTTAACGTGCTGATCGGCGGTGAAACGGGGACTGGTAAAGAGCTGGTGGCGAAAGCCATTCACCAGGGCTCTCCCAGAGCGGTCAATCCGCTGGTCTATCTCAACTGCGCCGCGCTGCCGGAAAGCGTGGCGGAGAGCGAGTTGTTTGGTCATGTAAAAGGGGCTTTTACCGGGGCTATCAGTAATCGTAGCGGTAAGTTTGAAATGGCGGATAACGGCACGCTGTTTCTGGATGAGATTGGCGAACTGTCGCTGGCGCTACAGGCCAAGCTACTTCGCGTGTTGCAGTATGGCGATATTCAACGCGTCGGCGACGATCGTAGCCTGCGCGTGGATGTGCGGGTGTTGGCGGCGACCAACCGTGACCTGCGTGAAGAGGTGCTGGCGGGGCGTTTTCGCGCCGATCTGTTCCATCGCCTGAGCGTTTTCCCGCTCTTTGTGCCGCCGCTGCGCGAGCGCGGCGATGATGTGGTGCTGCTGGCGGGCTATTTTTGCGAGCAGTGCCGACTGCGGCTGGGGCTGTCCCGCGTGGTGCTGAGTCCCGGCGCGCGCCGCCATTTGCTCAACTATGGCTGGCCGGGCAACGTCCGGGAGCTGGAACATGCCATTCACCGTGCGGTTGTACTGGCGAGAGCGACCCGGGCAGGGGATGAGGTGATACTGGAGGCGCAGCATTTTGCCTTGTCAGAGGACGTTTTACCCGCGCCGCCTGCGGAAAGCTTTCTGGCGCTGCCGACTTGCCGCAATTTGCGCGAATCGACGGAGAACTTCCAGCGAGAGATGATTCGCCAGGCGCTGGCGCAAAATAATCATAACTGGGCGGCCAGCGCGCGGGCGCTGGAAACCGACGTCGCCAACCTGCACCGGCTGGCGAAACGTCTGGGACTGAAGGATTAGATAATCCCCGCCTGGTAGAAATCCTGCAGGTTAATGGCGCCGGTGAGTTTGCCGTTTTCATCGACCACTGGCGCGGCGGTAATTTTGCGTTTCATCAGGAGCTCTTTGGCGTCAATGGCGCGGCTTTGCGCCTGGAGCGTAATACCGTTGGGCGTCATGGCTTCGCTTACCGGCGTGGTGAGCGCGCCGCCGCCTACCAGCCAGCGACGCAGGTCGCCGTCGGTAAAGACACCTTTCACAACATGTTGCTCATCGCAAACCGCCACCAGCCCCAGCCCGGTACGGCTAAGTTCCAGCATGGCATCCATCACGCTGGTGGCAAGCATCACCTGCGGTATTGCATCGCCCTGGCGCATCAGGTGATGCACATTATTGAGCAAACGCGCGCCCAGTGCGCCAGCCGGATGCGAACGGGCGAAATCTTCTTCGTTAAAACCGCGCGCCTGCATGACCGCCATCGCCAGCGCATCGCCCATCATCAGCGTATTGACGGTACTGGACGTTGGTGCCAGATGCATCGGGCAGGCTTCACGCTCGACGGAAATATCCAGAACGGCTTTTGCCGCTCGCCCCAGCGGAGAGTGAAGTTTACCGGTCATCGCCAGCAGCGCGACGGATTTATCTTCCAGACGCGGGATGATGAGGTCGAGTTCTTTTGCGCCGCCGGAATAGGAGATAAATAACATCACGTCGCGGCTTTCAATCATCCCCAGATCGCCATGCAGTGCTTCCGCCGGATGAACAAAAAAAGCGGGAGTACCGGTACTGGCAAGCGTCGCGGCGATTTTTTTACCAATATGACCTGATTTACCAATACCGGAAACGATCACTTTGCCTTCACAGTGAATAATGATATTGGCGGCGCGGACAAAATCATCGCCCAGACGCTCCGGCAGACGGCTGGCTTCCTGTAGCTCCAGCATTAAGGTCTGACGGCCCGCGTTTAGTAGTGCATCACTCATTGCTTTCTCCGGTTATGATTACTTCAATCCCTTTTGCTTCCAGCGCCTGACGAAATGCCGGATCGATCCCCGCGTCCGTGATCAGTTTGTCGACGGTTTCCAGACTGCACACCACATTGGGGCTTTTACGACCAAATTTTGAGGAGTCCGCCATCAGAATCACCTCGCGTGCTGCATTGCACATTGCGTTACTGACGGTGTAAACCTCATTGAACGTGGTCACACCGACGTTCAGGTCAATACCGTCAGTTCCCATGAAAAGTTTATCAAAGCTGAATTGCTCAAAGGCGTTTTCCGCCAGTTGACCGTGAAACGACGCCGATTTTTTACGGAAGGTGCCGCCGGGCATCAGGATAGTTTGTTCGTTGTCCAGTTCCGATAGCGCGTTGACAATATGGAGGCTGTTGGTCATCACCGTGATGTTGCTAAAACGCGAAAGCAACGGCACCATCTGTAACACGGTACTTCCGGCGTCCAGAATAATGGAATCGCCATCATGGATATATTTCACAGCGGCTGCGGCTATCAGCGCTTTTTTGTGGGTGTTGATAAGCGTTTTGTGATCAATAGGCGGATCGGACTCTTCTTTATTCAACACCACGCCGCCATAGGTGCGGATGACGGTTCCGGCATTTTCCAGAATGACCAGATCTTTACGGATAGTGGTGCCTGTCGTGTCAAAGTACTGGGCCAGTTCTTCAACCGAGCATTTTCCCTGTTTTTGCAGGTGCTCCAGAATCGCGGCCTGACGCTGACGAGGTTTCATAGGCGTGATTACCCTGACTTATGTATTTACCCGTCATATTTCACGCTGCATGTGCGTTGGCTTTCCTCGCTCACCCCGGTCACGTACTGATGTACGCTCCTGGGATTCGCTGCGTCGCCGCCTTCCTGCAACTCGAATTATTTAGGGTATTGGTTGCAAAATGATAATTTCGCAAGCTATACGCATTCACAACGAAATTACCCATGTTTCAGTTTAAGCGCCAATGATAGTGCATTCTGCGCGAGCGAATCATGGGGAAAGATCACATCAGGCTGTAATTCATGCAAATGTTTTCCTTGCATTGCGGCAATTTTAACCGGTCTGGCGAATACCGTAAGGCCTTTCATCAATAAAGTGTCCGTCACCCGCTGCTGTTCGTCCAGCGCCACGGCAACCACCACCCGGGGCTTAAAACGCCCGCCGGAGCGCCCGACGCCGACCCGCCCCTGTTGGCTAAGTTTATCGAAGGCCCGATTAAAGCGGGAAATCTGCCAGCCGCCCAGCGCCAGCTGCGCACACCAGGCGATAACGGCGACGGTAATCAGAGTGGAAACCATAATGTGCTCCTGTTGGTTTGCCTGATGGCGGCGTAACCGTCTTATCCGGCCTACGGCGCCATCCGGCAATTCACGGTCAGAACATCACTTGACCGCCGGTTACGTTGATCGACTGCCCGGTGCAATAAGACGCTTTCGGGCTGGCATAAAATAGCAGCATGTTCAGCACATCCTGATAATCACACCCGCGTTTGAGCGGTACTTTATCAATGTAATACTGTTCCACCTCGTCGGGCTTAATGCCCAGTTTAGTGGCGTATTGCGGCAGCAGTGACTGGAACATTGGCGATTTCAACAGGTTGCCGAGCATCAGCGAGTGTACGGTAATGCCGTATTCCGCCAGGTCCAGCGCCAGAGACTGGGTTAACCCCACGCCGCCGAATTTCGCCGCGCTGTAGCCGGAGTTGTGTTTACTGCCCACTTTGCCGGATTTAGAGTTAATCTGAATAATGCGCCCCTGAATGCCGTCGCGTATCATCAGGCGGGAAAACTCACGGGCGCAGAGGAAATAGCCCACCAGATTCACCTGTAGCGAGCGGTCAAAATCGCCCAACTGGAAATCGCTGATAAACGCCGCTTTGGCGATACCCGCGCTGTAAACCAGCAGATCGACGCGCCCGAAAATCTCGTCTACGCCGCGGGACAGCGCCAGCACGCTCTGCTCGCTGGTAGCGTCGGCGCCAAAACCGTACGCCATACCTTCGCCAAAATCGGCGTTAATTTCCTGGGCGACATTCGCGGCTTTATCGCTTTGAATATCAACGACCGCCACGCGGTATCCTTCTTCTGCAAGCCCACGGCAAAGGAATGCCCCCAGGGTCTGGCCTCCGCCAATGACAACGGCAACTTGATTCATGTTTTTTCTCCTTAAGCGACAAACGTCAAAATACAGCCCGGCGCGATATCGTCCGGTACAGGCCCCGCAACGTGTACGGTGCCGGGAAATTCTGCTTCGCGCAGACCATCGAAGCGCAAAGTGATATGCCCCAGTTCACGCAGGTTTTGCTCGGCTACGCTGCCGACCGCCGTGACCGGATAGCAATGTTGGCCCAATTCACACCGCGCGCCAGGCTGCAGCGCGCCGGTCAGTTCGCCATGACAATGGATGAAGCAAAATTCTTCGATATCCGCCGGCGCGCCTTCCCGAAACGTAATCAGCATCTGTTCGCCGAGCGCCTCCTTCGCGCTCTGGCCGATACGGGTGATGGTGGTTTGATAAATCACGCTCATGTCTGAACCTCTTATTGATAGATAAAGCCGGAAACAAACCAGGCGATAAGTACCGTGGGCGCGCCAGTCAGGAAGCGTCCGACCAGCACGGAAGGTACGCCGACGCGAACGGTGTCTTGTTTCGCTTCCGCCAGTGACAGGCCGACCGGGATAAAGTCGCAGGCCGCCTGCGCGTTAATCGCGAACAGGGCGGGAAGCGCCAGATGCGGGGGGATATTGCCCAGGCCTATCTGAACGCCGATCAGGACGCCAATGACCTGAGCGATAACCGCGCCAGGGCCGAGAAAGGGCGACAGCAGCGGGAAAGAGCAGATCAATGCCAGCGTCACCAGCCCCAGTGGATGGCTGGCTAATGGCGCCAGGCCGTGGGCGATCCAGTCGCCAAGACCTGAGGCCATAATGATGCCGATCAGCGCCGAAACGAACGCCATAAACGGCAGGATTGTTTTCAGGACCGTATCAATGGTGTCGCGACCGGACTGGAACAGTACCGCCACGGCGGAGCCCATTCCCATACCGACTTTTGCCAGCAGCCCGTCGCTCTGCTCGGTGATTTTTTTGCTGGTGTCGTAGTCACGTCCTAATGTCGTTTTGGCAGGCTGGGGACTGGCAGGCGTTTCGCCGACAAGAGTAATGTTTTCTTCTTTTACGCCGGAGACATAAATATCCTCAACAATATACTGCGCCAGTGGGCCGGACTTACCCGTCGAGTGAATATTAATGGTTGGAATCCGGCGTTTCGGATAGATACCGCAGCGCAGCGTACCGCCGCAGTCGATAATGGCCGCGCCGATTTCCGCTTCCGGCGGTTCGCCTTCTTTAAAGCCGTCCACCGCTTGCCAGCCTGTTAGTTGCGCCAGTTTGTCGACGATCGCCGGGCGCGTACCGGCTGTGATATAGACGATCTTTTTGCCTGGCGTAACGTCCAGTTCAAGCGGGCCGCCCCAGCCGCCGGCGCCTTTCTCAATACGAACCCGTGTCATGATACCGCTCCTGTCAGATGAACTTTCTGCTCAAGTTGAATCCCCATTTTTTTCTCAAAAATAGCGGTGGTGAGATCGGTGACCCAACCGCGGAAGAAGTTCGTCACCAGACCTACCAGCAGATAGCTCACCGCGAGCGGGCCGAGAGGAAGCCCTAACGTGGTGAGTCCGCTGGCGATACCCAGATAAACAAACAGTTCGCCGGGATTGATATGCGGAAACAGACCGTTCATGGAGTGACAGCTATAGGAGGCCGCCGCGTAATAGCTCGGCTTGTACTTCTCCGGCATAAAGCGTCCCAAACTCAGGGTCATCGGATTACAAAAAACAAATGTCCCGATACACGGTAAAAGCAGGTAACGAGATAGCGGATTTCCGGCGCAGCGTTGGGCAAAACGCTCAATACGCTGCTGGCCGATAAAATTGATGAGCGCATTCATGATAACCAGCAGGCTTATCAGTAGCGGAAGAATACCTGTCACCATACCGGTAAACACCTCTCCGCCTTTCTGGAATAACCCGATGAACCACTCCGCACCATGTGTAATGGTTTCGATCATTGTTCTCTCCTGTAGGGTTTTTAGTTTTCTTGCTAATTTCCTGTTCATTGTAATCGTGTTGAAAGATTTAAAAGTGTTATTGTGATCGCAAAATAAAAGAAAAATATTTTAAGTTGAAAGATTGCGGGGTGGGGGAGCGGATACAAACTGAAAAGAGGAGAAAGGTGATTTATTCTCTTGTGCCGCTTCCTTGTGCGGCGGGGGATGCTTTACCATACTTCTCCCTGGCTGAATTTGTTTAATGGATGTCTCATGTTCAAGCGTCGTTATGTAGCGTTACTTCCACTTTGCGTATTGCTTGCTGCCTGTAGCAGCACGCCAAAATCTTCCGAGACTCAAGCGACGACGGGCACGCCTTCCGGCGGCTTCCTGCTTGAGCCGCAGCATAACGTCATGCAAATGGGCGGCGACTTCGCCAACAACCCTAATGCGCAGCAGTTCATTGATAAAATGGTCAGTAAACACGGTTTCGACCGTCAGCAGTTGCAAGAGATCCTCTCGCAGTCTAAAAGACTGGATTACGTTCTGCGTCTGATGGACAGACAAGCGCCGACCACTCAGCCGCCCGCCGGACCAAATGGCGCCTGGCTTCGCTACCGCAAACAATTTATTACGCCGGATAACGTGCAAAACGGCGTCGCGTTCTGGAATCAGTATGAAGACGCGCTGAACCGCGCCTGGCAGGTATACGGCGTACCGCCGGAAATCATCGTGGGCATCATCGGCGTGGAAACCCGCTGGGGACGTATCATGGGGAAAACACGGATTCTGGACGCGCTGGCGACGCTGTCATTTAACTATCCGCGCCGGGCGGAATATTTCTCCGGCGAGCTGGAAACCTTCCTGCTCATGGCGCGCGATGAGCAAGACGATCCGCTCAATCTGAAAGGTTCCTTTGCCGGCGCGATGGGCTACGGCCAGTTTATGCCGTCTTCCTATAAAGAATATGCGGTCGATTTCAATGGCGATGGGCACATTAACTTGTGGGATCCGGTAGATGCCATCGGCAGCGTGGCGAACTATTTCAAGGCGCATGGTTGGGTGAAAGGCGATATGGTTGCGGTGCCGGCGAGTGGTCAGGCGCCTGGGTTGGCGAATGGTTTCAAAACAAAATACAGCATCTCTCAGCTTGCCGCCGCAGGCTTAACGCCGCAGCAATCGTTGGGCAATCATCAGGAAGCCAGCCTGCTGCGTCTGGATATCGGTACGGGATACCAGTACTGGTACGGCCTGCCGAACTTCTACACCATTACCCGATATAACCACAGCACGCATTATGCGATGGCGGTTTGGCAACTGGGGCAGGCGGTAGCGCTGGCGCGGGTGCGCTAATTTACGCTTAGGGAGGGGAGCCCCCCTCCGCTATTACTATGGCTTTTTGGGCTGATTCTCTGCCTGCAAGTGGGATATCTTTTTTGATAGTGCCAGACTATAACCCAGACATCCCAGGCCTAAGATAATTTGACCGCCGTCATACGGTTCAAAATAGCCTGACGACAATATATTCAGTACTCCCATTCCTAATGAACATACTCCACCCACAATTAACCACAGCCGTAGTTGACAGGTTTGTTTCAGTTTGTGCTGTGCGCTTTCCGTTTTTTTGAGTGACATCCTTGCTTTCTCTCCGTGCGTGTAAATTTAGCGACATAGTACTGCTATTTAGTCATGTGCTACCTCTTTCATTCTGCATAAATAACCTGCTGGCATTTTTTCGGAATCCGACTCGTAAAATCGACAGCTCGTCCCCATCTCTGGTGAGAAAGTGCTATCTTGTGCGGCAGGATTTCTAACTGACAGAGGTCATGATGACTGACAGTGAACTGATGCGGCTTAGCGAACAGGTCGGGCTGGCGTTAAAAGCGCGCGGGGCGACCGTAACGACAGCGGAGTCCTGTACCGGCGGCTGGCTGGCGAAAGCCATTACCGACATCGCCGGAAGTTCCGCCTGGTTTGAACGCGGCTTTGTCACCTATAGTAATGAAGCCAAAGCGCAGATGATTGGCGTGCGTGAAGAGACGCTGGCGCAGCATGGCGCGGTCAGCGAACCCGTAGTGGTCGAAATGGCGATCGGGGCGCTGAAGGCCGCTCGCGCCGATTTTGCTGTCGCTATTAGCGGGATTGCCGGGCCGGATGGCGGCAGTGAAGAAAAGCCGGTTGGTACGGTGTGGTTTGCTTTCGCCAGCGTCAGCGGAGAAGGGATTACGCGTCGGGAATGCTTCAGCGGCGACCGTGAATCGGTGCGTCGACAGGCGACGACATACGCGCTACAAACCCTGTGGCAACAATTTCTACAAAACACTTGATACTGTATGAGCATACAGTATAATTGCTTCAACAGTACGAATTCACTATCCGGTTCAATACCAAGTTGCATGACAGGAGTAATAATGGCTATCGACGAAAACAAACAGAAAGCGTTGGCGGCAGCACTGGGCCAAATTGAAAAGCAATTTGGTAAAGGCTCCATCATGCGTCTGGGTGAAGACCGTTCTATGGATGTGGAAACTATCTCCACCGGTTCGCTTTCACTGGACATCGCACTCGGTGCGGGCGGTCTGCCGATGGGGCGTATCGTCGAAATTTACGGGCCGGAATCTTCCGGTAAAACGACCCTGACGCTGCAGGTGATTGCCGCTGCGCAGCGTGAAGGTAAAACCTGTGCGTTTATCGATGCGGAACACGCGCTTGACCCCGTTTACGCACGCAAGCTGGGCGTCGATATCGATAACCTGCTCTGTTCTCAGCCGGATACCGGCGAGCAGGCGCTGGAAATCTGTGACGCGCTGGCGCGTTCAGGCGCGGTGGACGTCATTGTGGTCGACTCCGTAGCGGCGCTAACGCCGAAAGCGGAAATCGAAGGCGAAATCGGCGACTCTCACATGGGCCTCGCGGCGCGTATGATGAGCCAGGCGATGCGTAAGCTGGCGGGGAACCTGAAACAGTCCAATACGCTGCTGATCTTCATCAACCAGATCCGTATGAAAATTGGCGTGATGTTTGGTAACCCGGAAACCACCACCGGCGGTAACGCGCTGAAATTCTACGCCTCCGTTCGTCTTGATATCCGTCGTATTGGCGCGGTGAAAGAAGGCGATAATGTCGTGGGTAGCGAAACGCGTGTGAAAGTGGTGAAAAACAAAATCGCCGCGCCGTTTAAGCAGGCCGAGTTCCAGATCCTCTACGGCGAAGGCATCAACTTCTATGGCGAACTGGTTGACCTGGGCGTGAAAGAGAAGCTGATCGAGAAAGCGGGCGCATGGTACAGCTACAACGGCGAGAAGATTGGCCAGGGTAAAGCGAACGCGACTACCTGGCTGAAAGAGAACCCGGCGACAGCGAAAGAGATCGAGAAAAGGGTTCGTGAATTACTGTTGAGTAATCAGAATGCCACGCCCGATTTCGCCGTTGACGATAGCGAAGGCGTTGCAGAAACCAACGAAGATTTTTAATCATCAGGTGATGGTGGGTCGGACAAAACGAAGCCGCCATTCAGCAAAACGTTAAATTACCATCAAGGGCTGCATTTATGCGGCCCTTTTGGCATTTACCCCTGTTAAGGTTTTTTATGAGTGAACCCACATCGCGCCGTCCCGCTTATGCTCGTCTCCTTGATCGTGCGGTACGTATTCTTGCTGTCCGCGATCACAGCGAGCAGGAATTACGGCGTAAACTCTCCGCGCCGGTGATGGGCAAAAATGGGCCGGAAGAGATTGATGCGACGGCAGACGATTATGAACGCGTGATCGCCTGGTGCCACGAACATCACTATCTTGATGACGAGCGCTTCGTGATGCGCTTTATCGCCAGTCGTAGCCGCAAAGGCTATGGCCCGGCGCGTATTCGCCAGGAGTTGAATCAGAAAGGCATTTCCCGTGAATCGACTGAAAAAGCGATGCGAGAATGTGAAATTGACTGGAGTGAAATGGCACGTGAACAGGCCGTTCGCAAATATGGCGAGCCGCTCCCTTCAAACTTTTCAGAAAAGGTTAAGGTACAGCGCTTTTTGCTCTATCGCGGGTATCTGATGGACGATATCCAGCAAATATGGCGAAATTTTGCAGATTGAGCGCATACGGGATTTTACTTCCCGGTAAAGAAAACTTATCTTATTCCCACTTTTTCCGTCTGGACGCGGGTTGCTTAACGGCGAACAGCGTCTGCGACGAATATTCCTTAAATACACAAAATCATTCAAGCCGCATCAAAGCGGCAAGTGAGCCTCGGGAACGCGTGACCGGGAAACTCGCAGCCAACGCAGAGGCGGCCTGAAGGATGAAGTGTAGCTTGATTTCAGGATAATTATGAGCAAGAGCACCGCTGAGATCCGTCAGGCGTTTCTCGACTTTTTCCATAGTAAAGGGCATCAGGTAGTTGCCAGCAGTTCCCTGGTGCCTAACAATGACCCCACTCTGTTGTTTACCAATGCCGGGATGAACCAGTTCAAGGATGTTTTCCTTGGGCTCGATAAACGTAATTATTCCCGTGCAACCACTTCCCAGCGTTGCGTACGCGCGGGGGGTAAACACAACGATCTGGAAAACGTCGGATACACTGCACGTCACCATACTTTCTTCGAAATGCTGGGCAACTTCAGCTTCGGCGATTACTTCAAACACGACGCCATTCAGTTCGCATGGGAATTACTGACCGGTGAAAACTGGTTTGCTCTGCCAAAAGAGCGTTTATGGGTCACCGTCTATGAAACCGACGACGAAGCCTATGAGATCTGGGAAAAAGAAGTCGGCATCCCGCGCGAGCGTATCATCCGTATCGGCGACAATAAAGGCGCGCCATACGCATCGGATAACTTCTGGCAGATGGGCGATACCGGTCCCTGCGGTCCGTGCACCGAAATCTTCTACGATCATGGCGACCACATCTGGGGCGGCCCTCCGGGAAGCCCGGAAGAAGACGGCGATCGCTATATTGAGATCTGGAACATCGTCTTTATGCAGTTCAACCGTCAGGCTGACGGGACGATGGAACCATTGCCGAAACCGTCTGTAGATACCGGTATGGGGCTGGAGCGTATTGCCGCGGTACTGCAACACGTTAACTCTAACTATGACATCGACCTGTTCCGCACGTTGATTGAAGCGGTAGCGAAAGTCACCGGCGCCACCGATCTGGGTAATAAATCGCTGCGTGTTATCGCCGACCACATCCGTTCTTGCGCATTCCTGGTTGCCGATGGCGTGCTGCCGTCGAATGAAAACCGTGGCTATGTGCTGCGTCGCATTATTCGTCGCGCGGTTCGTCACGGCAACATGCTGGGCGCGAAAGAGAGCTTCTTCTACAAGCTGGTTGGGCCGCTGATTGAGGTAATGGGCTCCGCAGGCGAAGAGTTGAAACGTCAGCAGGCGCAGGTCGAGCAGGTTCTGAAAACGGAAGAAGAGCAGTTCGCCCGTACGCTGGAGCGCGGTCTGGCGCTGCTGGATGAAGAACTGGCGAAATTGCAGGGCGACACCCTGGATGGCGAAACCGCTTTCCGTCTGTATGATACTTATGGTTTCCCGGTCGATCTAACGGCGGACGTCTGCCGTGAGCGCAACATCAAAGTCGATGAAGCCGGTTTTGAAGCCGCTATGGAAGAGCAACGCCGTCGCGCGCGCGAAGCTAGCGGTTTTGGCGCGGACTACAACGCGATGATCCGCGTTGACAGCGCTTCTGAATTTAAAGGTTATGACCATCTGGAACTGAACGGCAAAGTGACCGCGCTGTTTGTCGATGGTAAAGCGGTTGAAGTGATTAACGCGGGACAGGAAGCGGTTGTCGTGCTGGATCAGACCCCATTCTATGCGGAATCAGGCGGTCAGGTTGGCGATAAAGGCGAGCTGAAAGGCGCTGGATTTACTTTCGCTGTGGACGACACGCAAAAATATGGTCAGGCGATTGGTCATATCGGCAAATTGTCTGCGGGCGCTCTGAAAGTGGGCGATGCGGTACAGGCTGACGTAGATGAAGCGCGCCGCGCACGTATCCGTCTGAACCACTCCGCCACGCACCTGATGCACGCGGCGCTGCGCCAGGTATTGGGTACCCATGTGGCACAGAAAGGCTCGCTGGTTAACGATAAAGTGCTGCGTTTCGACTTCTCTCATACCGAAGCCATGAAGCCTGCTGAAATTCGTGCCGTTGAAGATCTGGTGAATGCGCAAATTCGTCGCAACCTGCCGATTGAAACGAACATCATGGATCTGGAAGCGGCGAAAGCCAAAGGCGCAATGGCGCTGTTTGGCGAGAAATATGATGACCACGTGCGCGTTCTGAGTATGGGCGATTTCTCCACCGAACTGTGTGGCGGTACTCACGCCAGTCGTACCGGTGATATCGGTCTATTCCGTATTATCTCTGAGTCCGGCACCGCAGCGGGCATTCGTCGTATTGAGGCGGTAACCGGTGAAGGCGCTATGGCCACCGTTCACGCGCAAAGCGATCGCTTAAACGATATTGCGCATCTGCTGAAGGGCGACAGCCAGAATCTGGGCGACAAAGTGCGTGCCGTACTGGAACGTACACGTCAGCTGGAAAAAGAGTTGCAGCAGTTGAAGGACCAGGCCGCAGCGCAGGAGAGTGCAAATCTTTCCAGTAAAGCGGTTGATCTCAACGGCGTGAAGCTCCTGGTCAGCGAGCTTGCTGGTATTGAGCCGAAAATGCTGCGAACCATGGTTGATGATCTGAAAAATCAACTGGGGTCTACCGTTATCGTACTGGCAACGGTTGTTGAAGGTAAGGTTTCTCTGATTGCGGGCGTGTCGAAGGATGTGACCGACCGGGTTAAAGCAGGGGAGTTGATTGGTATGGTCGCTCAGCAGGTGGGCGGTAAGGGTGGCGGTCGTCCGGACATGGCGCAAGCCGGTGGTACGGATGCGGCAGCTCTGCCTGCAGCGTTAGCCAGTGTACAAGGCTGGGTCAGCGCAAAATTGCAATAATTATAAGCGTTCGTTGGCGCCGCAGCCCATGCTGCGGCGTTTACGTCAACGCTATCGACAACGATAAAGTCAGGTTGAAGTTTTGTATATCGGCTAAACTTAGGTTTAACAGAATGTAATGCCATGACTGCTTACACCTAAGGTGTTTGTCATCGCTTACTTTTTGGCGTTATATGATGGATAATGCCGGGATACAGAGAGACCCGACTCTTTTAATCTTTCAAGGAGCAAAGAATGCTGATTCTGACTCGTCGAGTTGGTGAGACCCTCATGATTGGCGATGAGGTCACCGTGACAGTTCTAGGGGTGAAGGGCAACCAGGTGCGTATTGGCGTGAACGCCCCGAAAGAAGTTTCTGTCCATCGTGAAGAGATCTACCAGCGTATCCAGGCTGAAAAATCCCAGCAGTCCAGTTACTAAGGTTTTCGCGTCTCACTTTTCGGGTGAGACGCAGCCTCTCTTCTCGCTCGCCCGCGTTGTCCCTTCATGACATTTTTCAACCTCACTGTTGATATGGTGCGCTTTTGGCGGCTAGCGTGTCATCGAATTATCTGTTGATAAAACACTCTTTTTGGCTTTTTTACAGACTAATTGAGCGTGAAGTGTGCAAACGATAAAAGCTCTGGAAAAATTGTTTGACTTATAAGTCCCAGAAAGTAATATGTGCGCCACGCAGCGACGATGAGCAGAACAAGTTCTTCGAAGCACTCGTAAGAGGCGTGTGGTGAGGTGGCCGAGAGGCTGAAGGCGCTCCCCTGCTAAGGGAGTATGCGGTCAAAAGCTGCATCCGGGGTTCGAATCCCCGCCTCACCGCCATTTGCATCCGTAGCTCAGCTGGATAGAGTACTCGGCTACGAACCGAGCGGTCGGAGGTTCGAATCCTCCCGGATGCACCATCTCTTACTTGATACGGCTTTCCCGCGGTATCAAAATCTGCAGTAAAGTAAGTTTCCCGATGCATCCGTAGCTCAGCTGGATAGAGTACTCGGCTACGAACCGAGCGGTCGGAGGTTCGAATCCTCCCGGATGCACCATCTCTTACTTGATACGGCTTTCACCGCGGTATCAATATCGGCAGTAAAGCAAGTTTTCCGATGCATCCGTAGCTCAGCTGGATAGAGTACTCGGCTACGAACCGAGCGGTCGGAGGTTCGAATCCTCCCGGATGCACCATATTCTCCGTACTTTCAGCGATGAAGATACGGATAAGATAGCGGTAATCACCGCTGGCACCAGGAAGGATAACGTTGCGTTAGCAACGGCCCGAAGGGCGAGCCGTAAGGCGAGTAATCCTCCCGGATGCACCATCTCTTACTTGATACGGCTTTCACCGCGGTATCAATATCAGCAGTAAAGCAAGTTTCCCAATGCATCCGTAGCTCAGCTGGATAGAGTACTCGGCTACGAACCGAGCGGTCGGAGGTTCGAATCCTCCCGGATGCACCATATTCTCCGTACTTTCAGCGATGAAGATGCAGATAAGATAGCTATAATCCCCGCTGGCACCAGGAAGGATAACGTTGCGTCAGCAACGGCCCATAAGGCGAATAATCCTCCCGGATACGTTACTGCCCTGCAATCGCTTTTCCCCTTATCCTGAATACACCTCTTCATCTCTATTAGCGACAAAATCAACCAATTGCGATAAAGTACTGTCTGGTTATTCGGTTTGCGAGAACACGATGTACGCACGTTATGCTGGTTTGATTTTTGATATGGACGGTACTCTCCTGGATACCGAACCCACGCATCGCAAAGCGTGGCGTGAGGTTTTGGGGCGCTATGGTCTTCGTTTTGATGAACAGGCAATGGTCGCGCTTAACGGTTCGCCAACCTGGCTTATCGCCCAGTCAATCATTGAGCTTAACCATGCCGATCTTGATCCCCTGTCACTGGCGCGTGAGAAAACCGACGCGGTAAAAAGCATCCTGCTGGACTGCGTAGAACCGCTGCCGCTGGTTGAGGTGGTCAAAGCGTGGCATGGGCGGCGTCCCATGTCGGTCGGTACCGGTAGCGAAAGCGCTATCGCGGAAGCCCTGTTAGCGCATCTGGGGCTGCGTCGTTATTTTGATGCGGTTGTGGCGGCAGATCACGTACAGCATCACAAACCTGCGCCTGACACCTTCCTACTGTGCGCCCAGCGGATGGGCGTCATGCCGACGCAGTGCGTGGTATTTGAAGATGCCGATTTTGGTTTACAGGCGGCGCGGGCGGCGGGAATGGATGCCGTGGATGTTCGACTATTGTGAGTGACGGACTGTCGCTCCTGTCTCTGTTTGCCAGTAGTTTTCTCAGCGCGACGCTGTTACCCGGTAATTCTGAGGTGGTTTTGGTTGCTATGCTGGTCTCCGGCGTCAGTCATCCCTGGGTCTTAGTCTTAACAGCAACAATGGGTAATAGCCTTGGAGGGGTAACTAACGTTATTCTTGGGCGTTTCTTTCCGCTGCGCAAAACGTCGCGCTGGCAGGAAAAAGCGACTGGCTGGCTAAAGCGTTATGGCGCAGCCACACTATTATTAAGCTGGATGCCGGTCATCGGTGATTTGTTGTGCCTGTTAGCGGGATGGATGCGCATCCCGTGGGGGCGGACGATCTTTTTTTTGTGTCTTGGTAAGGCGCTGCGCTATGTTGCGCTCGCAGCGGCGACGGTTCAGGGCATGATGTGGTGGTAATAATTGTAGGTTTGGCATGTATGGCCGCCATTACAGTTATGCTTATTAAAACGATTTGGACAGGCGGGAGGTCAATTTGATCCCGGACGTATCACAGGCTCTGGCCTGGCTGGAAAAACATCCTCAGGCGTTAAAGGGGATACAGCGCGGGTTAGAGCGCGAAACGCTGCGTGTCAATGCTGATGGCACGCTGGCGACAACAGGTCATCCTGAAGCGTTAGGTTCAGCGCTGACCCATAAATGGATTACCACGGATTTTGCGGAAGCCCTACTGGAGTTTATTACGCCAGTCGATGGCGATATCCAGCATATGCTCACTTTTATGCGCGATCTCCATCGGTATACGGCCAGGAAACTGGGCGATGAGCGGATGTGGCCATTAAGTATGCCCTGCTATATTGCGGAAGGGCAGGACATAGAGCTGGCGCAGTACGGCACATCCAATACCGGGCGCTTTAAAACGCTCTATCGCGAAGGGCTGAAAAATCGTTATGGCGCTTTGATGCAAACCATCTCCGGCGTACATTACAATTTTTCATTACCGATGGCGTTCTGGCAGGCGAAATGCGGCGTTACGGAAGGCGAAGCGGCAAAAGAAAAAATTTCTGCCGGCTATTTTCGTCTGATTCGCAACTATTACCGTTTTGGCTGGGTCATCCCCTATCTGTTTGGCGCGTCTCCGGCCATTTGCTCCTCTTTCCTGCAAGGAAAGCCAACCACATTACCGTTTGAAAAAACGGACTGCGGCATGTACTACCTGCCGTATGCGACGTCGCTGCGTTTGAGTGATTTGGGCTATACCAATAAGTCGCAAAGCAATCTCGGAATTACGTTTAACGATTTGCATGAGTATGTGGCAGGTCTGAAGCGCGCGATTAAAACCCCTTCCGAGGAGTACGCGCGGATTGGTGTGGAAAAAGACGGTAAGCGGCTACAGATTAACAGCAACGTTCTGCAAATTGAAAATGAGCTGTACGCGCCCATTCGTCCCAAGCGCGTGACGCGCAGCGGCGAATCGCCTTCTGACGCGCTTCTGCGTGGTGGTATTGAGTACATCGAAGTTCGTTCTCTCGATATTAACCCGTTCTCACCGATCGGCGTAGACGAGCAACAGGTGCGCTTCCTCGATCTGTTTATGGTCTGGTGCGTATTGGCCGATGCGCCGGAAATGAGTAGCGATGAGCTGTTATGTACGCGTACTAACTGGAATCGCGTTATTCTGGAAGGGCGTAAGCCGGGCCTTACCCTGGGGATTGGCTGTGAAACCGCGCAGTTCCCGCTGCCCAAAGTAGGGAAAGATCTCTTCCGCGATCTGAAACGCGTGGCGCAAACGCTGGACAGTATCCACGGGGGAGAGGAGTATCAAAAGGTGTGTGATGAGTTGGTCGCCTGCTTTGATAATCCTGAACTGACATTCTCCGCCCGGATCCTACGGTCTATGATTGATGAAGGCATTGGCGGCACCGGGAAAGCGTTCGGTGAGGCTTACCGTAATCTGTTACGCGAAGAGCCGCTGGAGATTTTACAGGAAGAAGAGTTTATTGCTGAACGTGACGCTTCAGTACGTCGTCAGCAGGAGATTGAGGCGGCGGATACCGAGCCGTTTGCCGCGTGGCTTGCGAAACACGCCTGACCCAAAAGAAAAAGGCCACTCACGGAGTGGCCAAAATTTCATCGCTGAAAACAGGGATGATGATAACAAATGCGCGTCTTTCATATACTCAGACTCGCCCCGGAACAAAGAGTTCAGTTTATTTTTAAAAAATTATCGGAGGTGACTAAATGCCATTATTAGATAGCTTCGCAGTCGATCATACCCGGATGCAAGCGCCGGCGGTCCGGGTTGCAAAAACGATGAACACCCCGCATGGCGACGCAATCACCGTGTTTGATCTGCGTTTTTGCATTCCGAACAAAGAAGTGATGCCGGAAAAAGGGATTCATACGCTTGAGCATCTGTTTGCTGGCTTTATGCGCGACCACCTCAACGGTAACGGCGTTGAGATTATCGATATCTCGCCGATGGGCTGCCGCACCGGCTTTTACATGAGCCTGATTGGCACGCCGGACGAGCAGCGTGTTGCCGACGCCTGGAAAGCGGCGATGGCGGATGTGCTGAAAGTGCAGGATCAAAACCAGATCCCGGAGCTGAACGTTTACCAGTGCGGTACGTATCAGATGCACTCGCTCAGTGAAGCGCAGGACATTGCCCGTCATATTCTGGAGTGTGATGTGCGCGTGAACAGCAATAAAGAGCTGGCGCTGCCGAAAGAAAAACTGCAGGAACTGCATATTTAGTCTTATTGGTAAGCGTTTCCAGTATTTAAATTAACCCCGGTCTATGGCCGGGGTTTTTTATTGCTTAATATAATTTGCGTTTATTATATTTGCGGCGAGAATACATTTTAAATTAAGTAATGCCTGGCCTGTTAAATAATAAAGTGTGATCTGGTAAACAGAAAAGGCGGATAACTCACGATGCCAGAGTGTATTGATCACATAAACTAAAAATCATAAATAATTAATAGAAAAACATAATGGAATGCGCCAGATATCCAGGTAATAACAAGACTCTACTAATAGCCGGTCGATGGGGTTTTTAGCAAATCTTATCTGGTATACATCAAACTTAAGGGATAAAAAATGAAGGCTAAATATTTGGCGCTGATGATCGGCGCTTGCTTTTCTCATAACCTTTGGGCAGCGAATAATATCACTATTGAGCAGCGTCTGGCTGAACTGGAGCAACGTGTTGTTAATGCTGAAAAACGTGCATCCGATGCCGAGGCGCAAATTCGCTCGCTGAAACAGCAGCAGGTCGCCGCTACGCCGACGGTGAATGTCCAGTCCGCCGAGCCCATTGCAGCAGATAAAACGCCGCCGAAGCTGACCTTATCCGGATTCAGCGATATTAAGTTCTATGGCGATGTCGAATTTAATATGGATGCGGCAAGCCGTTCCGGTAGTCTGACATCGACGAGAACGTCAGCGAATAAAGATTGGGCATCAGGAACCAATGAACGCTGGGATATTAACGGACGCCTGTTGCTGGGCTTTGATGGCTACCAGCGGCTGGACAACGGTAATTTTGCCGGATTCTCTGTACAGCCTCTGGCGGACCTGACCGGAAAAATGAACCTTGATGATGCCGTTTTCTTCTTTGGTCGTGAGAATGACTGGAAAATTAAGGTTGGTCGTTTTGAAGCCTACGATATGTTCCCGCTGAATCAGGATACGTTTATTGAATATTCGGGGAATACAGCGAACGATCTTTACAGTGACGGTTACGGCTATATCTATATGATGAAAGAAGGACGGGGACGTAGCGACAGCGGGGGTAACTTCCTGCTGAGTAAAACCATCGACAACTGGTATTTCGAAGTTAACACATTGCTGGAAAATGGCAGTACGTTATATACCGAGAAGCAGTACCACGGAATGGATTTAAGCAACGATAAAAACGTGGCTTACGTCCGTCCGGTTATCGCCTGGCAAAACGGGCGTTTTTCAACGGCGATAGCGATGGAAAGTAACGTCGTTAACAACGCCTATGGCTATTATGAGAATGGGAAGTGGATCGATCAGTCAGATCGTACGGGCTATGGTTTTACCATGACCTGGAATGGTCAAAAAACTGACCCGGAAGATGGCGCAGTGATTAACCTGAATACCGCCTATATGGACGCGACCGATGAGACAGATTTTACCGCCGGGGTGAATGCGTTGTGGCATCGATTTGAACTGGGTTATATCTATGCGCATAACAAAATCGAAGCCTTTAATGCTACCAATATCGATGCCGTTTGTGAGGACGATTGCTGGGTCACCGATCCCGGCAATTATGACATTCACACTATTCATGCCTCATATTTATTCCCCAACGTGATGGATATGAAAAACTTTAACATCTACCTCGGTGCCTATGCTTCATGGGTAGAGGCCAATCCGAATAATGGCGATAACAGTGAAGATGCGCGTTACGGCGGGCGTCTGAGATTCAAATATTTCTTCTGATTGTTGGTCTACTAAAAAAGGGATCCGCAGATCCCTTTTATCAGATAGTTAGTGCGCGCCGCCGCCGCCGCCGCCCGCACCGAAGGGCGGTTTGGCGAACCACACCAGGCCGAGCAGCACCAGGAAGATCCCCGCCGACATCCAGAAGATTTCGTTGGCGGAAATAATCAGCCCCTGATTCGTGATTTGCTGGGCTATCCAGCCTGACGCCTGTTGGTGCGTCATCCCTAAGCCTTCCAGTTTATCGTACATAGCCTGAGCGTTTGGATTATACGCCGTAACCGACTCCGTGAGCTGAGCATGGTGTAGCGACTCACGATCGGTCCACATAGTGGTGGTAATCGAGGTGCCGATGGAGCCCGCCAGCGTTCGCGTGAAGTTCGACAGGCTTGATGCCGCCGCCAGCCGTTCTGGCGGTAACCCGGAGAGCGTAATGGTGGTCAGCGGCATAAAGAAGCAGGCGACGGCAAATCCCTGAATAAACTGCGGCCATGCGGAAGCGCCGAAATCCATACCCGGTTCGAATGTCCAGGCGCGCCAGTAAAAACAGACGGCGTACATAATGAAGCTGAACGTGACCAGCCTGCGCATATCCAGTTTATGCGCGAAGCGTCCGATAATCGGCGACAAAATTACCGGAATAATGCCGACTGGCGCCGACGCCAGACCTGCCCACGTTGCGGTATAGCCGTACACCTCTTGCAAAAGCTGCGGCAGTAGAACAATGGCGCCGAAATAGAGCATATAGGCAAGGCTGATGCACAAGCAGCCAATAGTGAAGTTACGCGATTTAAAAAGAGAAAGATCGACGATAGGGTGATCGTCGGTCAGTTCCCAGACGATCAGGAAACTGATGGCGATGACGGCGACCACGGTCAGGATGATAATTTCCTGCGAGGAGAACCAGTCCAGCTCTTTACCGCGATCGAGCATAATTTGCAGGCTGCCGATGCCAATCACCAGTAACGCCAGCCCGACGGCGTCAATACGTCGCCGTTCGGTATGCGTTTCACGTCCGCGCAGCGTGTGTAATGTCATCAGGACGACGGCGATGCCAATCGGCACGTTGATGAAGAAAATCCATCCCCAGTGGTAATTATCACTGATATAGCCCCCCAGAATCGGGCCGCAAATCGGCGCGACAATGACGGTCATTGACCAGAGCGCCAGCGCAATGGAGCGCTTTGCAGGCGGATAGTTATTCAGCAACAGGCTTTGCGAGAGCGGAATCAGCGGCCCGGCGACCACGCCCTGCACCACGCGGAAGAAGATCAGCATATTCAGGCTGCTGGATACGCCACAGGCCCAGGAGGCTGCGGCAAAGGCGACCGTCGACCACATGAACAGTTTGACTTCGCCAAAACGTTTCGCCAGCCAGCCGGTTAAGGGAATCGAGATAGCGTTCGCCACCCCGAAAGAGGTGATAACCCATGTCCCCTGGCTTAGGGAAGAACCCAGGTTCCCGGCGATGGTCGGAATCGCTACGTTGGCAATGGTGGAGTCCAGCACCTGCATGAATGTCGCCAGCGACAGCGCGATCGTCATGATGACGAGCTGCGCGCCCTCCAGCGGTTTTTGCTGTTGCATCACACGCACCTCAGGATTAACCCGCGTTAGCCTGTACGATGTCGTCGATCAGTTTATTGACCGGCGCGAGATTAATTTCGCGTGCGTTACTTTCGGCAACCGGCGTCGTTCGTACCTGGCTGGCCAGTACCTGACCGTCGCGATTAGCGGTATCCACGGTGACCAGCGTCGATAAACCAATACGCAGCGGATGTTGTTCTAACTGGCGGGCGTCCAGTTCGACGCGTACCGGCAGACGTTGAACCACTTTAATCCAGTTACCCGTCGCATTTTGCGCTGGCAGCAGGGAGAAGGCGCTGCCTGTCCCCATATCCAGACCGACGACTTTACCGGTGTATTTTACGTCGTCGCCATAAATGTCAGTAATAATCGTCACTGGCTGCCCAATGCGCATATTCGCTAATTGGGTCTCTTTAAAGTTAGCGTCCACCCACAGATCGGTTGCAGGCACCACGGCCATCAGCGGCGTGGTGGGGCTGATCTGCGCGCCAGGCTGGACGGCGCGGCGGGAGACATAACCGGTCATTGGACTGACGATGCGAGTACGCTCCAGCGCCAGCCAGGCGTTACGCACTTCGGTCGCCGCTTGTTGAACCGCAGGCTGATCTTCCAGATTACTGTTGAGTATCATTGCCTGGTTGGCATTGTACTGTTGAATGGCGACATCCAGCTGTGCCTGCGCGCTGGCGACGGCATCGCGGGCGTGTTGCAGCTCTTCCCGGCCAATAAGATTGGCATTACCCAGCGGCACACGACGGTTAAGGTCGCTCTGCGCTTGCGCCAGGGCGGTTTTTTGCACGTCGATATTCGCCTGCAACTGCTTACTGTTAATCATCAACTGGTGCGTTTGGCGCACGCTGGAGGCCAGCGCCGTTTTGGCTCTTTCAAACGCTTGTTTGGCGTCAGTCTGATCGAGCGTGACCAGAACATCGCCCTCTTTTACAAAGTCGGTGTTATCAGCCCAGACTTTCGTCACGCTGCCTGACACCTGCGCCATGATTTGAACCTGGTTCCCTGCCACGTAAGCATCATCTGTCTCTTCAATATGACGCAATACTAAAAACCAATAAATTCCATATGCCACGGCAATAATAACAAAGAGCAAGGTAAGAAGTAGCAGCGCTGTTTTGCGTTTGCCTTTCTTCTTAGCCGGTTGCTGCGGGGTTTGGATCTCCGCATTTGCGCTCATGTTGTTCTCCACGATCTTATTATTCACATCGGCTGAGCCGACCTGTTGTCAGAAAGGCCAGCAGTAATGCGTGCCGGCCTGTCCGCTTTCCTGTTATTAATCTGGATTTTTGAGCGGGTCGGCGCTTTAGCGCAGCGCCTCAAGAACAGTGCCTTCCTGCTCCATTTGATCAAGACGCGTCAGGAGTTTACGAGTGATGTGCTCAAGTTGATCTTTTTCGGCTGTGCTAAGTGATGACCAGAGTTGATGCAGACAATGATGCTGAGGCGGAAGCACTTCTTGCAAAAATGCCTGGCCTTTCTCCGTTAATTGCAGATGCAGGCAACGGCGGTCGTTATCGCTCTCACGACGCTCAATCCAGCCGCGTTTTTCCAGCTCATCTGCAATGCGTGTCGCATTGGTGCGAGATGAACCCAGCGCGCAGCTTAATTCAGACGGCTGAATACTGTGGTTTTCCTGAGACTCCAGCGTAATCAACGCCATAAACAACGTCTCGTTAATCCCTTGAGCCTTCAGCATTTTATTGCGGTTTTCCAGGAGCTTGCCTTGCATGTGCATACAAAGACGAGTCAAAAGAATTTCCTGGTAAGGAAAGTCTTCGTGACGGCTGGCGCGAAATTTTAGCATTTGTTCAATGGGCGTAAACGAACTATCCATTTGGGCATGACCTCATTAATTTCAGCCGATATAGTAACGACAGTGACAAATAAAGTAAATGTATTATTAATACAAAATCATTCTTTCAGGCTATAAAGCAACCAATGATACGCAGACTGAGACGTCAGCGGGAACATTGGGCCCGGTAAAGCGCCGCCTGCGGCAAATCCAGGAATGACGAGAAAAGCGTGAGTGCCTGCATGAAAAAATCAGGAGAGAACGATAAGCGGGAGGGGCGAAAGCCGGGTAAACGGCCTTACAACCCGATGCAAAAGCCACCGGAATATCACGAATAGCTATCGGTGAACGACCTTCGAATCCTTGAACGGGCGCTATTGGCCTGGGAGCAGATGGGGATGCAGGGCTTTCCATAGAATTATATTATTCTTCACCGGTATAAAAATAACCATGATAAATGAATAGCATAACCTTAACAGACTGGGGAGCTCCTTAACACCCTAAGGAGCTTAAACAAAGGTAAACGCTCACTATCCGCTTAATTTACGGCTTCCTGTCGGTGAAAACCTCGCCACCAGACCAGTAAATTAAGTAAGGCTACCGTGACACCCGCCAGACAAACGCCGGCCCAGCCGGCATGTTGCCAGGCGGAGGCGGAAATCAGCGACCCTGCGGCGCCACCGATAAAGTAGCTGGTCATATAGCCGGCGGTGAGCCGGTTACGCGCATCCGGATGCAAACGATAGATGACCGTCTGATTGGTGATATGTACCCCCTGAACGGTGAGGTCCAGTACCAGAATGCCAATAATCAGCGCCAGTACCGAGGTGTGCCCAAGCCAGATCGCCAGCCAGGAGAGTAACAGCAGCAGTAAGCCGAACGTGGTGGTGAGGTGAGATTTACCTTTATCGGCAAATCCGCCAGCCGGACGCGCGCCTAAAGCGCCGGCAGCCCCCGCCAGGCCAAACAGGCCAATCATCCCCTCGGAATAGCTAAACGGCGGCGCGGCGAGCAAAAAGGCCATTGATGTCCAGAGGATGCTGAAATTAGCAAAGGTCAGACAGCCCAGCAGCGCGCGGGTACGCAGCAGCTTATCGTGAATAAACAGGCTGAATACAGAACCCAACAGTTGCGGGTAGTTAAGATGGGTGTCGGATTTGAGCTTTGGCAGTCCCCGCCATAACGCGACGGCCATCAGCGCCATCAGCGCCGACGCTACCCAAAATACGGTGCGCCAACCGCCGAGGTTTGCCAGCAGTCCGGCGACCGTTCGCGCCAGCAGGATCCCCAGCAACAGGCCGCTCATAATGGTGCCGACCACTTTACCGCGGGTGGCGGGCGTCGCAAGCGTGGCGGCCAGCGGAACCAGAATCTGCGCCACCACGGAGAACAGTCCGGTTAAGGCCGTTCCGAGTATCATCATGCTAAGCGACTGACTGCTGGCGGTGATCAGCATTCCGCCAGCCGCCAGCAACGTCATGGAGACAATCAGCGTTCGGCGTTCAAACATGTCGCCGAGCGGCACCAGAAACAACAGGCCAGCGGCATAGCCCAACTGCGCGGCGGTAACGATAAACCCTGCGGAGCTGGCGGAAAGCGAAAAGTGATGCGCGATGGTATCAAGCAGCGGCTGGGCGTAGTAGTTGCTGGCGACCGCCAGACCCGTGGCCACAGACATTAAAACGATCAGCGCCGGGCTAAGCCCATGAGTGGGTTTCGTCATTATGGTAATCGTGATTTAGATAATTATTTCCTGGGAAAACAATCATAGCGGATGTTGATGAATAAAGGGGAACAGTGACGTGATGAATCGTGCGCTTTGAGGAGAAATTGCGTTGGCCGGATAGCGGCGCATGAACTGCGCCTTATCCGGCATAAAAAACGATATTATTTCTGCGCGGCCAGCGCTTCTTTCACCCAGCCGTCAAACTGCTGCTGGTGGGCGTTGATCCAGCCGTCTACGTGGCCCTGAACATCGGCTTCAGACGATTTACCGGCATGCATCATGGCGTTCTGCGCGTTGATATCCGCCAGCGGCAGCTTCATGATGGCGAACAGTTTCGCCGCCGCCGGGTTTTTCTCCGCCCATGCCTTATTGGCGACAATATGCATGGTATTAACCGGGAACCCATAGTTCGCGCCGTTCGGCAGTTTAGTATCAATATTTTTCTGTTCGCCTGGCAGGGAGGAGAACGGCACCTGTAGCCAGACGACATCTTTACCCGGCTTCATTACGTCGCTCACCCAGTACGGGGTCCAGGTGTAATACAGCACCGGCTTGCCTTCTTTAAAACGGGTAATGGTATCAGCCATCATCGCCGCATAGTTACCGTGGCTGACCTCAACGGTTTTTTGCAGATCAAACGCTTTATTCTGGTGATTGATTACGGCTTCGCAGCCCCAGCCCGGCGAGCAGCCCATCATGTCCGCTTTTCCGTCGCCATTGGTATCGAAGATTTTGGCGATTTTCGGATCTTTTAGCTGAGCGATATTGGTGATGTTGTACTGCTCGGCGGTTTTTTTATCGATCAGATAGCCCTGCGCAGCGCCGGAGACGAAGACGCCCTCGCGGTAAAATTTTTTGTCTCCGCCTGCTGCGGCATACATATCATCATGCAGCGGCTGCCAGTTCACGGCGGTAAACGTCGCATCGCCAGAGGCGATGGAGGTGTAGCCTACGTTGTAATCGACTTCACTCGGCTTATTTACGGTATAACCCAACTTTTCCAGCGCCCGACTGACCAGTAACGTCTGGAAGGACTCTTCAGAAATCGTGCTTTGGATAGGTTGGACGGTAATGCCTTTGCCAGGCAGGTCGGCAGCGAAAGCGCTGGCGGTGACAAGGGTGGCAAACGCTGAGGCAAATATCACGGTATGTCGCATCGTTGTTCCTTTAATTATGGTAGGGAGTTGTAAGCCCGGTAAGCGCAATGTCACCGGGCGTCAGGAGAGTTACTTAACGAAAGGGCGGGTGATTAGCCCAACAGGACCGGTGGTATACCAGCGACGGTTACCGCGGCTACGCGAGTCGCGCCCGACGGCCTGCGTCAGACGGTCCAGAATGATGGCAAGAATCACAATGCCGACGCCGCCGACGGTTGCCAGCCCCATATCAAGACGACCAATGCCGCGTAGTACCATCTGGCCAAGTCCGCCGACCGCAATCATCGAGGCGATGACGACCATCGAGAGAGCCAGCATCAGCGTCTGATTAACCCCTGCCATAATGGTGGGCATCGCCAGCGGTAGTTGCACTTTGAACAACATTTGGCGCGGGCTGGCGCCGAACGAGCGCGACGCTTCAATTAAGTCGGCAGGCACCTGGTTAATGCCCAGGATCGTCAGGCGTACAATCGGCGGTAGAGCAAAAATAATCGTCACCACCACGCCCGGCACGTTACCGATGCCGAATAACATGACAATCGGCACCAGATAGACAAACGCGGGCGTGGTCTGCATCGCATCCAGCAGCGGACGAACTATTTTGGCTGCGCGCGGGCTGCGCGCCAGCCAGATTCCCATCGGTAATCCGATCACGACGCAGAACAACAGGGCGGTCAATACCAGCGCCAGGGTAATCATCGCCTGCGACCAGGCGCCGATCGCGCCGATGGCGATCAGCGATATCAGCGTTGCGATCCCCATGCCCACGCCGGAAACCTGCCAGGCAATCAGCGCAAAGAGAATAATCGCCACAGGGGCGGGCATTCCCAGCAGCAGTTGCTGAAAGCCGTTAAGAATGTAATCCACCGGCACACGAATCCCCTGAAAAAGGGGACGGAAATGGGTGACGACCCAGTCGATTCCCTCTGTGACCCAGTTATCCAGCGGGATCAGCGTCTTATGGAACGGGTCCAGAAGAGAAAAGTGTTCAGGGGCTGGCGCGGGCGCGCTGTTCAACCAGTCGGTACTGCCGCCGTCCGTGGCTACACCTGCCGGCGTTCCCCAGGCATCAGCCGTTTGCGTCGTAGTATCGGCCACCTGTGCGGTATCCCACGGATTCGTTTGATCAGCCATTGTTACCCCCCTCGCGATCTAAAGCCTGTAGCAACATACGTTTTGAAATAATGCCAACATACTGGTGTTCTTCATCGACAACCGGCACCGCGCAGGGCGCCTGGCCGACGTGAGAGAGCAACTCGCTGAGTGGGGTTTGCGCATCAACGACTAAAGGGTCGTCGATAAGCGCCGCTTCAATCCCTTGCGCCTGGCTTAATGCCGCTTTTAATGAGTCGATGGACACGACGCCCACGAATTTATTGCCACGCTCAATGACGTAACCATATTCACGGTCTTCGTCCTGTAATAATTTCAGTGCCGAACGGGGACCGAAACCTGGCGTTTTACGAATTAAGCCGACCGGACTGCGACGGGCAATATCTTTGGCGCTAAAGACCTGACTAATATCCACGCCACGGAAGAACGTGCGGACATAATCATTTGCCGGATTATTCAGGATCTCATCCGGCGTACCAACCTGTACGACCTCGCCATTTTGCATAATGGCAATCCTGTCGCCAATACGCATAGCCTCATCAAGATCGTGGGAAATAAAGACAATGGTGCGCTGATGTTTCGCCTGTAATTTCACCAGCTCATCCTGCATTTCGGTACGAATTAATGGATCGAGGGCGGAAAACGCTTCATCCATTAATAAGATATCAGGGTTGATTGCCAGCGCGCGGGCAAGCCCAACACGCTGACGCATCCCACCGGAAAGTTCATCCGGGTAGGCGTGAGCGTAATTCTCAAGCCCCACCTGACGCAAGGCGTCCAGCGCTTTTTCGCGACGCTCTTGCGCCGCGATGCCCGCTAATTCCATACCGAATGCCGTATTATCCAGCACGGTCATATGTGGCATGAGCGCAAATGACTGGAAGACCATCGCAATCTTTTTCCTGCGCACCTCGCGAAGCTCAGCGTCTGATATTTTGGCAATATCAACGCCGTCAATCAGTACCTGTCCGCGGGTGGGTTCAATCAGGCGATTGAGAAGGCGTACCATTGTGGATTTACCCGAGCCGGATAATCCCATGATGACAAATATCTCGCCTTCTTCAATGGCCAGACTGGCGTCTTTAACGCCAAGCGATAGCCCCGTTTTTTCCAGTATTTGCTCTTTCGATAGTCCCTTTTCAATATATTTGAAGGCACGCTGCGGATGCTCTCCAAATATTTTATACAGATTCTTCACTTCTAATTTAATTGCCATGCAATAGAACGATTCCTGTTATTTACTTATGTCGATATGTTACCTGATAGAAATAGTTACCTTTTTCTACCCTAACATACTCAGAATCTGAGACAACCCTGAATTTGCTTCTGGCATGAATATTGCGAGGTGCTATCGGCTGTGATTTCCCATGATATAAGGGCTGAACGCGAATGGGGAGGAAGAGATATTTTTTGAGACAACCAGCAAAAATCCACCTGAATTGGAGGAATCCAGGTGAATAATGTCACTCGTATTGAGTGTAGGACATGTTGTAATATTTGCGCGATTTAACCCGGTATTGCTTGAAATAAAGGCATGGAAAATGTAACGTTATTTCCCATGCCCGTAAGGTTAAAAGTTCCAGTCTTCGTCTTCGGTTTCGACCGTTTTTCCCATCACATAAGATGAACCTGAGCCGGAAAAGAAATCATGGTTTTCATCGGCATTCGGCGAGAGCGCGGCAAGGATTGCGGGATTCACGTCTGCCATCTCCGGCGGAAATAACGCCTCATAACCCAGGTTCATTAAGGCTTTATTGGCGTTGTAGCACAAGAAGGCTTTGACGTCGTTAACCCAGCCGGTTTCCGCATATAACGCTTCTGTGTAGCGGATTTCGTTGTCGTACAGTTCCATCAACAAATCCAGCGCGAAAAGCTTTAACTCTTCACGCTCGATTGCCGATAGTTTTTGTAGCGCTATCTGATACTTATAGCCAATATAATAACCGTGAACCGCTTCATCGCGAATGATTAAACGAATCAGGTCGGCAGTGTTCGTGAGCTTACCGCGGCTGGAGAAATACATCGGCAGCCAGAAGCCGGAATAGAACAGAAAAGACTCTAAAAAGACGCTGGCAATCTTTTTCTTTAGCGGTTCATCGCTGACGTAATGAGCTAAAATAATCTGCGCCTTACGCTGAAGCGGCGGGTTTTCTTCGCTCCAGGCGTAGGCGGCATCAACCTCTTTCGTCTGGCACAGCGTGGAGAAAATAGAACTGTAAGAGCGGGCGTGTACCGCTTCCATAAAGCTGATGTTCGACAGTACGGCCTCTTCATGCGGCGTGATGGCATCTGCCATTAACGACGGCGCGCCTGCGATGTTCTGGATAGTGTCGAGCAGCGTAAGACCCGTAAACACGCGAATGGTGAGCTGCTGTTCGGCGGCGCTCAGCGTCTGCCAGGCCGGAATATCATTCGATAACGGCACTTTTTCCGGCAGCCAGAAGTTACTGGTCAGCCGGTTCCACACCTCCAGATCTTTGTCGTCCTGGATCTTGTTCCAGTTGATGGCGCTAATACGAGATAATTTCATATGGCTTTCCTTATAGCGCGCAGGATACGCAGCCTTCAATTTCAGTACCTTCCAGCGCCAACTGGCGAAGCCGGATGTAATACAGTGACTTAATACCTTTTCGCCAGGCATAGATCTGCGCTTTGTTGATATCGCGGGTCGTGGCGGTATCGGGGAAAAACAGGGTGAGCGACAGCCCTTGATCGACGTGGCGCGTGGCCTCGGCATAGGTATCAATAATTTTTTCCGGACCGATATCGTAAGCATCCTGATACATGTCCAGATTTTCATTGGTCATAAACGGCGCGGGGTAATACACACGCCCGGTTTTGCCCTCTTTGCGAATCTCAATTTTGGCCACAATCGGATGAATGCTGGAGGTCGCATGATTAATGTAAGAAATCGAACCGGTCGGCGGCACCGCCTGCAAATTTTGGTTATAGATGCCATAGCGCATCACATCGTCGCGCAGCTTTAGCCACATTTCGCGTGTGGGCAGCGTAATGCCGCTGCGGGCAAATAGCGCCCTGACTTTCGCCGTTTTCGGTTGCCAGTCGTCTTGTAAATACTGCGTAAAATAGTCGCCACTGGCATAGCGCGACTGCGCAAATCCGGCGAAGGTTTTGCCGCGTTCGCGGGCCAGCCGCATTGAAGTATGCACGGCATGCCAGGTAATAGTGTAAAAATAGAGATTGGTGAAATCCAACGCCTCCGGCGAACCGTAGGCAATGCCTTCTCTCGCCAGATAGCCATGCAGATTCATCTGGCCCAGACCGATGGCATGAGAGGCGGCATTACCGGCGGCTATTGAGGGCACGCTGCGTATATGGCTCATGTCCGACACCGCCGTCAGGCCGCGAATAGCGGTTTCTACGGTACGGCCAATGTCCGGTGAATCCATGACGTGAGCGATATTCAGCGAGCCGAGATTGCAGGAGATGTCATGCCCGATGTGGGTATAGTCAAGGTTATCGTCGTAACGAGAGGCGCTATTGACCTGTAAAATTTCCGAGCACAGGTTGCTCATATTAATGCGACCAGCAATAGGATTCGCGCGGTTTACCGTATCTTCAAACATGATGTAGGGATACCCGGATTCGAACTGAATCTCCGCCAGTGTTTGAAAAAAGTCACGGGCGTTAATATAGGTTTTGCGCACGTGCGGATCGGCAATTAATTCATCGTACCGTTCGCTAATGGCGATATCGCCAAACGGTTTGCCGTAGCGTCGTTGTACGTCATAGGGCGAAAAGAGCGCCATTTGCGCGTTTTCTTTCGCCAGCCGGAAGGTGATGTCCGGGATCACCACGCCGAGAGAGAGCGTTTTGATCCGGATTTTTTCGTCAGCGTTTTCCCGTTTGGTATCCAGAAAACGCAGAATATCCGGGTGGTGCGCATGGAGATAAACCGCGCCGGCCCCCTGGCGCGCGCCAAGCTGGTTGGCATACGAAAACGCGTCTTCCAGCATTTTCATCACCGGGATCACGCCGGAAGACTGATTCTCAATGCGTTTGATCGGCGCGCCCGCCTCGCGCAGATTGGAGAGTAAAAACGCGACGCCGCCGCCGCGTTTGGAGAGTTGTAGCGCCGAATTCACCGCCCGCCCGATCGACTCCATATTGTCTTCGATACGGAGCAGGAAGCAGGAGACCAGTTCCCCACGCTGCTGTTTGCCGCAATTTAAAAAAGTCGGGGTGGCGGGCTGAAAGCGACCAGAAAGCATTTCATCGGTCAGTTGGGTGGCCAGCGTTTCGTCACCCTGCGCCAGCGTCAACGCCACCATTGTCACCCGATCTTCAAAGTGTTCCAGATAACGTTTGCCGTCGAAGGTTTTCAGCGTGTAACTGGTATAGAACTTCCAGGCGCCAAGAAACGTCTGGAAGCGAAAGCCGCTGGCATGGGCGTGCTCGAACAGGCGAAGGACGAAGGCGCGGTCGTAACGCGCGAGGACGGCGTCATCGTAATACCCTTCCCGAACCAGCGTCTCCAGACGTTCATGCTGGCTGGCAAACGTCACGGAATGCGGGCGGACGTGGGCGGCAAAGAAGGCGTCGATCGCCTGCTGGTCCTTGTCGAACTGAATATGGCCTGCTTTATCATAAAGATTCAGCATCGCGTTTAGGGCGTGGTAATCCATGGTTTCCTGCATTACGCGCTCCGGGGTAGTTGTTGCCAAAATTCATTTACTCCTTTTCGGACGTTATCGATGTCGCGTTGTGTGCCCATGAGCTCAAAGCGGTACAGCCAGGGTACGCCACATTTTTGTGCTATCACATCGCCAGCGCATCCCCAGGCATCGCCGAAATTGCGATTACCGGAGGCGATAACGCCGCGAATGCGCGCCCGGTTGTGTTCATCATTTAAAAAGCGGATCACCTGTCGCGGCACCGCACCGGCCATCCCGCCGCCGCCGTATGACGGCACAACCAGAATGTACGGTTCGTCTACCCGAATTCGCTCCCGCTCATTGAGCGGAATACGCGTGGCGGGTAGCCCCAGACGCTGCATAAAACGGTGCGTATTTTCAGAGCTGCTGGAGAAGTAGACGAGCGCGCTCATGCGTTTGCCGCGTGGGGTGTCGGGTGCAGACGGTTAATCATGTCCGGACGGAAGCCAGACCAGCTCAAATCGCCCGCCATCACCACCGGTAATTGACGAAACCCTTGCGCCCGGAGCGTATCCGCTGCATCCGGCACCAGATCGACGTTCACCATCTCAAATTCAAATCCACGGCTTTCCATCGCCCGCTTTGTGGCGTGGCACTGAACACAGTTATTGCGAGTGTAAATAGTAATGCTCATGATTCGTATTTCCATTTAAAATGAGAAAACGGCGCGATGAAACGCGTCGGATTGTCGGGTGTTGATACAGGAAATACTAGATGTAGTTGAATTAAGATTCAACCATACAAGATATGGGAATTTTCGATTGATTTTAACGCCGCAGATGAACGCAGCGGGGTAGGGGCGGCATGGCTAATTTTTGCCGGATGGCGGCGTGAACGCCCGATCTGGCCTGCAGGTTCACGCATAACAGAGTTGGCTGGCATCCGCGCCATCCGGCAACAATGCGTCACATTCGCATACCGATCGCCAGACGGTTAAAGCAGTTCATTAAACCGATGGCGAAGGTCAGATCGCTGATTTCACGCGCGCTGAAATGATCGAGCAGCGGCAAGTAAACATTATCTTCGGCGTGGGTTTCAGCAATGTGCGTCACCGATTCCGCCCAGGCTAACGCCGCGCACTCTTGCTCGCTGAAATGGTGGCTTACCCGCCATCCTGCCAGCGCATCTAATTTAGCTTGATTCACGCCAGCCTTACGCAGCGCTTTGCTGTGCATCTCCAGGCAAAATGCACAACCATTTATTTGCGAAACACGCAGGTAAATCAGCTCCATCAGCGTGGGGTCAAGCGTGCTCTTTTCCAGCGCGTTTTTCGCCTGCACCAGAGCGCTGTAAACCTCCGGGCTCAGTTCATAATAGGGTTGGCGTAACGTCGTCATCATGTTTCTCCTCGTGTTGATGACGAGCACTGTAGCACTATAATGGTCTGTAAAAGAGGGCCATATTTTTACAGAAAAAGCAGACCATATGCCGCGCTATCAGCACATCGCTCGTCAGTTAAAAACGGCCATTGAGCAAGGAGAACTCGCGCCCGGAACGCGTTTGCCTTCCAGTCGGACGTGGGCGCAGGAACTGGGCGTTTCTCGCGCCACGGTGGAAAATGCCTATGGCGAGCTGGTGGCGCAGGGCTGGCTGGAGCGACGTGGCCAGGCAGGCACGTTTGTGAGCAACGCTCTACGGTTTGAGACGGCGCCGCCGATACCCGCTGTTTTTGCCGGAGAAAGTCCGGAACCGAAACCCTTTCAGATGGGGTTACCGGCGCTGGATCTCTTTCCGCGCGAGAAGTGGGCGCGAGTGATGGGGCGTCGGTTGCGCACGCAGACGCGCTTCGATCTGGCATTAGGCGACGTCTGCGGCGAGGCGATTTTGCGCCAGGCGATAGTCGATTACCTGCGGGTTTCACGTAGCATTGAATGTCTGCCGGAACAGGTATTTATTACCTCCGGATATGCGGATTCTATGCGGCTAATCCTGCGTACATTGTCTGTGCCGGGAGACAGCATGTGGGTGGAAGATCCCGGTTTTCCGTTAATTCGCCCGGTGATAACGCAGGAGGGGATTACGCTGGCGCCGATTCCGGTCGATGCCGATGGGCTGAATGTCGCGGCGGGGATGCGGGATTGCCCGCAGGGGCGCTTTGCATTGGTGACGCCCGCCCACCAAAGTCCGTTGGGGGTGGCACTGTCGTTAACTCGCCGACGGCAACTTCTGGCATGGGCGGCGAATGTGCAGGCCTGGATTATTGAAGATGATTACGACAGCGAATTTCGTTATCACGGTAAACCACTTCCGCCGCTCAAGAGTCTGGATGCCCCGCAGCGAGTGATTTACGCCGGAACGTTCAGTAAGTCGCTCTTTCCGGCATTACGTACCGCCTGGCTGGTGGTGCCGATAAAGCAGATTGAGCATTTCCGCCAGCAGGCGTCGCTGATGCCCTGTAGCGTACCGTTGTTATGGCAGCACACGCTGGCTGATTTTATCCGTGATGGCCATTTCTGGCGGCATCTGAAAAAGATGCGCCAACATTATGCTCAGCGACGGTTATGGATTGAAGAGGCGCTGGCAGAACAGGGATTTGTCGTGACATTACAGAAAGGCGGTATTCAATTGGTTATTGAGGTTGAAGGTGATGATAAAGCGCAGGTAGCAAAAGCGAATCAGGCCGGACTGGCGGTACAGGCGCTAAGCCGTTGGCGAGTGGTTTCGTCAGGAAAGGGGGGCATTTTACTGTCGTTTACCAATATTACTTCCGCTGGCATGGCGAAACAGGTCGCATGGCAGCTTCGACAGGTGATACGGTAACCGTTTCGCCGAATGGCGCGACCTGGGCCTGCGGCAATGATGCAGGCCCCATAAAGTATGTCGCCATCCGGCTGCGCACGTCGTTAGCGACGCAGGCTAAGCAGCGCCCCGATAAAAATCCCTACCGCTGCGGCGGTTCCTACGCTACACCAGGGTTTTTCACGCACAAACGTATCCGCGCATCCCATCGCATCACAGGCGGCTTGTTTTACGCGAGTACGACCCTGCATCCGCGCCCGGGTCTCTTTCAGCAACGCCTGTGCTTTGCGTCGCGCAGCCTCAGCTTCGTCTTTCGCATCGCTTCCCCAGGATTTAAGGACATCTTCCAGACTGTCGGCTAATCGATTGACATCATTCTGAATATCCTGAACACCATCATCGACGTCGTTTCGGTTCGGTTTGTTAAGCATATGATCCTCCATTGATTTCGATGTAGCTTTCAGTGTAGTTCATATTTTTACCTGCTGAGGCTTGTTACGGCGATATCATGCGTTTCTGGACTTTTCTGAAAGCGTTGATAACGCGCTATCGGGTAAGGTAAGCCCGCAGTACAAGAGAATGAGGATAAAATATGTATTTACGACCTGACGAGGTGGCGCGGGTACTGGAAAAGGCAGGGTTTACCGTCGATGTGGTGACGAATAAGACGTATGGTTATCGACGCGGCGAGAATTATGTTTATGTTAACCGCGAGGCGCGTATGGGGCGTACCGCGCTGATCATTCATCCCAGATTAAAAGACCGTAGCTCATCACTGGCTGACCCGGCTTCGGATATTAAAACCTGCGATCATTACCAAAATTTTCCGCTCTATTTAGGCGGCGAGACCCACGAACATTACGGTATTCCCCACGGCTTTAGCTCCCGAATAGCGTTAGAACGTTATCTGAACGGGCTTTTTGGCGACGAAAAAAGCGACTAAAAGCGCGACTGGCAATGCCAGTCGCGACGTTAACTTATGCCTTAGCCTGATGATAGCTGCTCACTTTAAACAGGCGGCGACAATAATCCAGGAAGTAGCCATAAACCGCGCCCATTAACATTGAAACAACAATGTTTGAACTCACGGCGGCCACTATCTGATGCCAGCCGGCGCCGACGGTCAGCAAGATGATAATATAAACGGGTGACTGAAAGGTGACATAAGCCAATACATCCGCCAGGTTTTTGGCCCATCCCGCCGGGCTTGCCTTACGCGCGACGCGCATAATCAGATCGCGGTAAACGCCGTATGGCCATGCAATCAAAATGTTGACAGGTATCGCCACCAGCCTGGAAGAAAGCGACTGCTCAAAGCTCATTCCGGAGAGGAATATCTCGATCAACATGTTCACAACAGAACAGTAAACAACCATCGCAAACGTGTCTGCTACGGCATGACGCAAGCGTGACTGTGGAGAGAACATGTTAATGCTCCTTGTAGCGTATCGATCAGAATGAGGTGATAGTTGGTAGTGAAATCATAAAGCACTTTTGTCTTTACATAGAGTATATCCCTACATAATAACTATCAACTAGTGTAATATTTTTATTTATAGGCTTTTTGTCGATAAAATACTCTGTGATTGTGTGTTTTTTGCTCGCAGCGAGATTTTCGTTGTTGTTAGTCATTAATTACTTTTAAATCAATGCATTATAATGCATTGTTTTTCTGGCGATTTTCAGCCACATTCCAAATGTTGTCAGATGCGATGTATTCTCGGCTAACGGCACGCGCTCTACTTTTCTCAGCATAATTATAGCTATTGCAGGCTGATTTTTAGCATAAAGCTCTGATGATAATTTTTGAATGATTAATCTATTATTGTGCTGAAATATTCACTTCTGTATAAGGTCAGCCACCGTGAGGGTCACCGCGGTTACTGAGATACGCAATACGCTATAAACAGCCAAACGGGAAACCTACAGATATACCGTAGGCAGAATAACCTGAAACACGCAGGGGGTAATGAATATAACCTTCTGGTTAACAGATTAATATAATTAATCGAGTTATGCTGTGTATATCTGTATGAACTTTAGGATCTGGAAATATAATCAACAATCGCATACAATACCGCCTGTAATAGTTTTTTGTTTTCTGCGTTAAAAGGTTTTTATTGATATGAATTTGATGTTACAGAACTTAAATAATATCCGCACGCTGCGCGCTATGGCTCGCGAATTCTCCATTGACGTTCTTGAAGAAATGCTCGAAAAATTCAGGGTTGTCACTAAAGAAAGACGCGAAGAAGAAGAATTGCAGCAACGCCAGCTTGCCGAGAAGCAGGAGAAAATTAATGCCTTTCTGGAGCTGATGAAAGCAGACGGTATTAACCCGGAAGAGTTATTTGCCATGGATTCAGCAATGCCGCGTTCTGCTAAAAAGCGCCAGCCGCGTCCGGCAAAATATCGTTTTACTGATTTCAATGGCGAAGAAAAAACCTGGACCGGACAAGGTCGTACGCCTAAACCGATTGCCCAGGCGCTGGCGGCGGGGAAATCTCTGGATGATTTCTTAATCTAATCACGGATAGCTTTTAACTGATGGCGCTTCGTTTCCTGTCTCTATTAATCGGGACTCCGGGAACGTTGCGCCATGCTCATTCTGATAAATCAGCACACGCCAAAATCGCCCTCTTCGCAATAGGGGGTGACATCTGCCGCTTTGAGGATCAATTTTTCGCCCGGCTCATTACCGACCTGTACCGCGACAATATGATCCTCGTTGACTTCAATCACTTTCAGTTTCGGCCCACCCATTCGGGGCTGTACGATATCGCCTGGTGTGAACATAACGCTCTCCTGTTGAACAATGGTATAAACCCGCCTTCAGTCTACTACACACCTACCGACGCGCGGTGAAGGTACCGCTTAATGAGTACGGGTATTCCAGGGCATTTTTTCCAGTAGTCGCGCCATTCCGCAGAAGCCGGTCATGCCTGCCAGCATTAACCCGGCCCCGACAAAACCGCTAATGAGGAAAAAGCCGCCGTGGACCGTATAGCCCAGAATCACCCCAAGCAACGTCAACCCGCCGGCGGCGATTTGCACCTGACGCATCAGTGGCAACGGTTGCGATTTGTCTTCTGTGACGGGCAATCCTGCCGCTTTCCATCCGTCGATACCGCCTTCCAGTAGACTGACCTGAGCTGGGGCGGCAATGGCCTGTAGTTTTGCTGCATTGCTGCTGGTTCGTTTACCTGACTGACAGTGAAAAATAATCTGTTCCGCTCGCAGGTTGGCGGGCAAATCGCCCTGTTCAAGCCGGGAAAGCGGCGCCAGTTGCGCATGTGGAATATGCTCGCGCAGATATTCGTCGGCGTCGCGTACATCAATCAGTTTCGCGCCTTGCGCTATCAGCGCTTGCGCCTCACGGGGGGAAACTATCCCAATGGACATCGTGCCTCCTTATGGACAATAGAGATTCTTTAACGTGGCGATAATCGTATTAACCGCCTCATTTTTAATGAAATAGTGAATGCGCTGGGCATCGCGTTGACTATCAATCAGCCCTTCTTCCCGCATCCGCGCCAGATGCTGCGACGTCGCGGAGGGGCTTAGCCCGGTAATGCGCGCCAGTTCGCCTGCGCTGGTTTTTGGCGAACCGCAAAGCATACATAAAATCAGTAATCTTTTTGGGTGGCTCATCGCTTTGAGCAGGGCCGCCGCCTGTTCTGCGCTGGCCTGAAGTTGTTCAAGCTCTGTCATAGTTATTTAAGTATTTTCTAAATTTAGTTAATTCTAAAATAAACATCAACCTGATGCCAGCGTAAAAAGCGTAAAGGAGGGTAAAAGCGCGGCGCGCGACTGGCAGGCTCAGGTAAACTGACTATGCTTAGAGATAAAATCTCTTTTTAAACAATGACTAATTTTGCTTGTATGGAGTGTATATGGGTTTCTGGAGAATTGTATTTACGATTATTTTGCCTCCGCTCGGCGTACTTTTAGGAAAAGGGTTCGGTTGGGCATTTATCCTTAATATCCTGCTGACATTACTCGGATATATTCCGGGGCTTATCCACGCATTTTGGGTTCAGATGCGTCATTAATTACCGGCCACCGGCGGCGCATAAGCGCCGCTTATCAGGATAACCTCATTCCCTCTGCTACACTTTTCTTTGTGTGTATTTTTGACAAGCGAGGTGAATATGGGACTTTTCAATTTTGTAAAAGATGCAGGTGAAAAACTCTGGGACGCGGTAACCGCTAATCATGATAAGGACGATCAGGCGAAAAAAGTCCAGGAACATTTAAATAAAACGGGAATACCCGACGCTGACAAAGTGAATGTGCAAATAGCTGATGGAAAAGCGACAGTGACGGGGGATGGGCTGAGTCAGGAGGCAAAAGAAAAAATTCTGGTTGCCGTGGGGAATATCGCCGGGATTAGCAGCGTTGACGATCAGGTTAAAACCACGACGCCGGCGGCTGAAAGTCAGTTTTATACCGTAAAATCAGGCGACACCCTGAGCGCTATTTCAAAGCAAGTGTATGGTAACGCCAATCTGTATAATAAAATTTTCGAGGCAAATAAACCGATGCTGAAAAGCCCGGAAAAAATATATCCGGGACAAGTGTTGCGTATTCCTGAAGAATAATGGCTATCAGGTCGCGCCAGGCTACATTTTCCCTGCCATCGCCTGGCGAATAATGGGAATCGGCGTCAGCAAATGCTGACGCATTAATTCGCTGGCGCGTGCCGCCTCGCGCGCCAGTATCGCTTCGGTTAGCGTGTGATGCTGGATATGTTTATCTTCCAGCATCTCGACGGACAGAACGGTTTCACGTAACCAAATAAAGCGGTAGCGGGCCGCCAGGTCAAATAAGCGTTCGCGCATCTGTAGCAGATAGTGGGAGCCGCACCCGGCGACAATGGCGGAATGGAACGCCTGGTGGCGCTGATCCCATTCATCGAGCATATGTTCACTGGCATCGCTGGCTTCCAGTTTGCTGAGCATATGCGCTCGCGCCAGGATCTCCGCCTCCCACGCATCATCGCCGCGTTCAATCGCCAGGCGTACCAGCATCGCTTCCATATTGGCGCGCGCGTCAAAAATATCGAGGAGTTCCGCCTCTGACATGGACGCCACGCGATAGCCTTTTTGATTCACCACGGTGACCAGCCGTTCCGCCACCAGTTGTGACAGCGCCTCGCGCAGCGGCCCTACGCCAAGCGCATAGCGGGCGGTTAATAAACTCATCCGCAGTTTCTCATCCGGCTGATAAGTGCCGCGAATAATGTCATTTTTAAGCCAGCGATAGCCATCTATGGCCGTCGGTTGGGAAAGGGCGGTCATCTTTTACTCCTGAGAAGCTTCCCGGCTGACGCCGGGAATAACTAACGTAGGTTTTGCAGGGGGGCTTTTTGCCACCTTATCAGTTTTTTCCAGCGAGACATAATGGGGACAGTACCTATTATGCCCAGCCCTAACAGCCCCGTTGAAATGACTTCTAGTTGCTGTGCCGGTCGAAATAGCATCACCACCAGGACAAAGCAGATAAAGCCGATAACCAGCCAGGTGAGCCACGGATAAAGCCACATTTTCGGCTTAATTTCTCCGCCCTGCGCCAGCAGAATTTTACGCATTCGCAATTGCGAAATCGCAATCACCAGATAGACCAGCAGCGCGATGGCGCCAGAACTGTCGATAAGAAATTTAAACACTTTTGCCGGGGCGTAATAATTGACGATAACGGTTAAAAACGCCGCGCCGGTAGAGAGGAGAACCGCCACCCAGGGCGTTTTGCTACGGTTAGTTTTTCCCATTATCGCAGGCGCATCGCCGCGGCGGCTAAGGGAATAGAGCATCCGGGAGGCGGTATATAATGCGGAGTTCAGACAACTGGTCACCGACAACAAAATCACGCAGTCCATAATGAATTTTGCGTGCGGAATATGAAGCAGCTCCAGTACCGAACGGTACGAACCTACGCTTTTCAGACCCGGCATATTCCACGGGATCAGCGCCACCACCACAAAAATGGAACACAGGTAAAAGATGGAAATTCGCCAGATAACAGAATTGGTGGCGCGTACGATATGTTTATCCGGCGTATCGGATTCCGCGGCAGCAATAGTAACGATTTCCGCGCCCATAAAAGAGAACATGGTGATCAACATGGCGCTTAACACCGCGCCGAAGCCGTTAGGCATAAAACCGCCGTGATCCCAGAGCCGGGAGATACCGCTTACCTCGGCATACGGATAAAAACCGCTAATCGCCGTCGCGCCCAGCGCGATAAACGCCAGAATGGCAATTACTTTACATAGCGCCAGCCAGAATTCGAACTCGCCGTAATTTTTGACGCTCAATAAATTGCTTCCGGTTAAGGCAAGCGTAATCACTAATGAAAATAGCCATACCGGAATACCCGGTATCCATGAATTCAGAATAATGGCGGCAATATTGGCCTCCAGCGGAATAACCAGCACCCAAAACCACCAGTATAACCAGCCGATGGTATACCCGGCCCAGGGGCCGATCGCTTTATCCGCATAGGTGGAAAAAGAACCGGTATCCGGTGTGGCGACGGCCATTTCAGCCAGCATTCGCATAATCATGACGACTAAAAGTCCTGCGAACAGATAGGCCAGCAGTACCGCAGGGCCGGCCTCCGCAATCGCCACGCTGGAACCGACAAACAGGCTGGCGCCGATGACGCCGGCGATCGATAACATGGTGACGTGGCGTGATTTCAGCCCGCCCCCTAATGCATGTGATTCTGACAATTGCCCCATCCTAAAACCTCTTTATTGTTATTGCGCTCGTTTACCGGATGGCGCCTGGCTTATTCGGCCTACAATCGAAACGGTTTTTGTAGGCCGGATAAGACAGTTACGTCGCCATCCGACGCTGCTTATTGGACATTACGCTTGTTTCGCCTCATCAAAGCACTGGGCGATAATCTCCAGGCCTTGCCGAATCTGCGAGGCCTCAATAGTGAGTGGAACGAGGATGCGCAAGATGTTGTAGTAAGGACCGCAGGAGAGCAGAATTAACCCTTTCTCGCGGGCGCGGGCCACAATGTCGGCGGTCAGAGCCG
This sequence comes from Salmonella sp. SJTUF14076, assembly GCF_015534835.1. Classification (NCBI taxonomy): domain Bacteria; kingdom Pseudomonadati; phylum Pseudomonadota; class Gammaproteobacteria; order Enterobacterales; family Enterobacteriaceae; genus Salmonella; species Salmonella sp. SJTUF14076. Next base: position 1,140,390 of record NZ_CP064674.1, read on the forward strand.
CGTTCGGTTTGCCGGGGTCGCCATTTTCGAACAACTCAATGGCGATCATGGCGCCCAGTCCGCGCACGTCGCCAATCTCACGGTGCGTTTCCGCTATCTCCATCAGGCCATCGCGCAGCGTTTTGCCAAGCGTATTCGCCTTTTGCAGTAGATTTTCCTGCTCGAAAATGTCCAGTACCGCCAGCGCGGCGGCGCAGGCAATCGGGTTTCCGGCATAGGTGCCGCCCAGCCCGCCCGGCGCGATAGCGTCCATCACGTCTGCCCGGCCGGTAACGCCTGCCAGCGGAAAGCCGCCGGCGATCGATTTCGCAAACGTGGTAATATCTGCCGCAACGCCCATCTGTTCCATGGCGAACAGCGTACCGGTCCGGCCCGCGCCGCTTTGCACTTCGTCGGCAATCAACATAATGCCGTGTTGGTCGCATAGCGCGCGCAGTCGCTGCATAAACTCGGGAGAGGCGGCGTAAAATCCGCCTTCGCCCTGTACCGGCTCAATAATAATGGCGGCGATATCTTCCGGCGCGGCATCATTTTTAAAGATGCGCTCAATGCTGGCGATGGCGTCGTCGTCGCTGATGTTGTGTAGCGGGCAAGGATAAAGCGCGCGGTAGACATGGCCTGGCATCAATCCCATACCAGCAGAGTACGGGTGTACTTTCCCGGTCAGAGAGAGCGTGTAGTGGGTACGACCGTGGTAAGCGCCGCTAAACGCGATAGCGCCGCTGCGTTTTGTCGCCGCGCGGGCGATTTTCACCGCGTTTTCAACCGCTTCTGAACCGGTCGTGACCAGCAACGTTTTTTTGGCGAAATCGCCCGGTACCTTCTGGTTCATGCGTTCGCACAGCGCCAGGTACGGTTCATAGGCCAGCACCTGAAAACAGGTATGCGACAATTTCTTCAGCTGCGCTTCGACCGCTGAAACAATGCCGGGATGTAAATGACCGGTGTTCAGGACGGCAATGCCGCCCGCGAAATCGAGATACTCACGGCCTTCGACATCCCAGACCCGACAATTTTCCGCCCGCTCGGCGAAAATCGGGTGAATCTGCCCCACGCCGCGAGGAACGGCGTTATGACGGCGCTGCATTAAAGCGTTATTGGTATTCATTAGCGACTCTCCTGTTAAAGGCCGATGCACATATATTTGATTTCTAAATAATCTTCGATGCCGTATTTGGAACCTTCACGGCCTAATCCGGAGGCCTTAATACCGCCGAAAGGCGCGACTTCGTTGGAGATAATGCCGGTATTAATACCGACGATGCCGTATTCCAGCGCTTCGCCGACGCGGAAAACGCGGCTTAAATCGCGTGCATAAAAATAGGCTGCCAGGCCGAACTCGGTATCGTTAGCCTGTCTGATGACATCCGCCTCGTCGCTGAAGCGGAACAGAGGCGCGAGCGGCCCGAATGTCTCTTCTTTGGCGACTTTCGCGTTATCAGGAACATCCGCCAGAATGGTCGGTTGAAAGAAGTTGCCGCCCAATTTGTGCGCTTCACCGCCCGTAATGACGCGGGCGCCTTTTTCCAGCGCATCGGCGATATGCTCCTGGACTTTCGCCACGGCTTTTTCATCAATCAGCGGCCCGATAGCGACGTCGGCTTGCAGGCCGTCGCCGACCGCGAGCTTATTTACCGCCTGGTTGAGTTTTTCCGCAAAACGATCGTAAACGCCGTCCTGAACATACAATCTATTGGCGCAGACACAGGTCTGCCCGGCGTTGCGAAACTTCGAAGCCAGCGCGCCTTCGACGGCTTTATCCAGATCGGCATCGTCAAAGACGATAAACGGCGCATTGCCGCCCAACTCCAGCGATACTTTTTTAATGTCTTTGGCGCATTGTTCCATCAGCTGGCGGCCAATCTCCGTCGAGCCGGTAAATGACAGTTTGCGTACCAGCGGGTTGCGGGTCAGCTCGTCGCCGATATCGCCTGCCGAACCGGTAACGACGTTAAATACGCCTGCGGGAATTCCGGCGCGCCGGGCCAGTTCCGCCAGCGCCAGCGCGGAAAATGGCGTCTGGCTGGCGGGTTTGAGTACCATTGTGCAGCCTGCGGCCAGCGCGGGGCCGGCTTTACGGGTGATCATCGCTGAGGGAAAGTTCCACGGGGTAATCGCGGCGGTGACGCCGATGGGCTGTTTAATCACCAGCAGCCGTTTATCGGCCTGATGACCTGGAATCGTGTCGCCATAGATACGCTTGCCCTCTTCGGCGAACCATTCAATAAACGAGGCGGCATAGCTAATTTCGCCTTTCGCTTCCGCCAGCGGTTTACCCTGTTCCAGCGTCATCAGACGCGCCAAATCGTCCTGATGTTCCATCATCAGATTAAACCAGCGACGCAGGATATTGGCTCGCTCTTTGGCGGTGAGCGCGCGCCAGGCGGGCAGGGCGCGATTGGCGGCGTTGATGGCGTCGCGCGTCTCTTCCGCCCCCATTTTGGGCACATTGCCAAGCGGTTTCCCGTTGGCGGGGTTGCTCACGGGGATGACATCGCCGCCGCGCGCGTCGCGCCAGTCGCCATCGATAAAGGCCTGCTGGCGGAACAGGGTAGAGTCGTTAAGTTGCATAATTGCTTCCTGTCTGAAGGGTTAACGGGTAAATGCGGCGTGTAGTGCGTCCACGCTGCGTGCCGCACGCAGCGTACGTCCGGGGTTGCTCTGGCTTTCGCGTAGCGCCTGAACTTTGCTGACGATATGCGCGCCGATAGGTATCGCGGATGTCGCCGCCGGGGAGGGGGCGTTACAGGTGTGAATGGAACGCGGCGTCGTAACAAACAGAAAATCATCAATCAGTTTGCCGTCCGGCGAAACCGCCTGCGCCCGCACGCCTGCCGGCCAGGGCTGGAGATCGTTGACGGTCAGGCTGGGGCAATACTTTTGTACTCGCCGCAAATAGCCGCTTTTGCACAGCGAGTTTTTCATCTCGCCCAGTCCGGAAAGCAGATGGTTTTGCAGTACGCGGCGAATGCCGGCGGAGCGGAAAATCTCCAGGGTGTCGGTGAAGGAAACGTCGCGCTTACGGTAGCCTTCGCGTTTAAGCGCCAGCACCGCATTCGGCCCGACCGTGACGCTGCCGTCGATCATGCGGGTAAGATGGACGCCGAGAAACGGCATTGCCGGATCGGGGATCGGGTAGATCAAATGGTTAACGATCCGGTTGTGTCGCGGGGCCAGACGAAAGTACTCGCCGCGGAAAGGGCAGATAATAAAACCGGGCTCCACGCCCAGCATTTTGACCAGCCGATCCGCCATCAGTCCTGCACAGCCGATAAGCGTAGCGGTTTCTATTTCCCGACCTTGCGAGGTGCGAATAACAATGCCAGCGGCATGTTCTGTTAGCGCGCTGACCTCGGCATGGTAGATGATCTCGCCGCCTTTGGCCTGAAAGCGGTTCGCCATGGCCGTCGCGACATCGCGATAGCTGACAATCCCGCTGGAAGGGACAAAAATCCCGCCCAGGCCAATGATATTGGGTTCGCGTTCACGCAGCTCCGCCGCGCTTAACCACTCGCGCTCTAAGCCGTTGGCCGCCGTCCGCTCCCATAGCGCGCGCATCCGCGCCATTTCCAGCTCCGAGGTGGCGACCAACATTTTGCCGCAGGTGTCGTAGCGGATGTTGTTTTGATCGCAAAAGGTTTTGGTCGCCTGATTGCCTGCCAGACAAAACTGCGCTTTGAGGCTGCCGGGCGTGTAGTACACCCCGGCATGGATCACGCCGCTGTTATGCCCGGTCTGGTGGCAGGCTGGCGCGGACTCTTTTTCCAGCAACGCGATGCGCGCATCTGGGTAGACATCAATAAGTTGCATGGCGGTCGACATGCCGATAATGCCGCCGCCGATAATCACAAAATCATACATCCGCGTAATTCCTTCGCCGTGGCGTTTATTGGTGAGTTTGATAATGGCTGGCGGCGTAGGCGAAGTAACCTCGCTGGCGCATCAGTTCGCGACGCAAGTCAGGATGCGGCGTAAAACGATCGCGTCCATGTAGCCAGAACAGATTGTTAATCAGCAGGAATTTGCCGACCGGTACCGGCACGGAGAGGATGTTTTGACTGGTTTCCAGCGCGTCTGAAAGCTCGCTGAGCCAGACGCCTTCTTCAAAGTCTTTTGGCTGGACGAACTGGTCGATATAACGCATGACCGGGCGGCCTTGTTGGTCGACATCAAACACCGGGTGCCAGACGTCATGGCTAACATTTTTGCTTGGCGGCGCCGCCCAGCGCATGACGCGACGCGCCAGCGGATGGGTAAAAAACGACTCCAGATGTTCCCAGTCATCAAGGTGCAGCAGCAGCGAATTACCGCCTTCCATATTCTGTTCGTCGATTTTCATCATCAGCACGTAGTCGGTCACCTCCTCAACATAGGTACCGTCATTGTGCAGTTCCATTACGCGGTGGGGCTGGCGCAGATAACTGTCGGAGTTGTCGACGTTTTTGACCACGAAACGCGCGTAGTACTGGCCGCTCATCGCATCGTAGTTGGAGCGACCAATAAGATGTGCCACCGCCGTCGCCAGTTTGACCATCTCTTCTGCCTGTGCGACATCATCGATCCCTTCGGCGCTGATCAACAGCGCGCCTTGTGCACGGTTGAGGAGCGTTTTGATCAACAGCGGTTGTAGCTGATTGCCGCACAGATCGTCGAGGATCTTGCCGATTTTGAAACGTAAGAAAGATTTGTATTCCAGCGCCTGCACCGGCCACTGCGCGACCTGATGGAGAAATTGTCTTGTGGTATCCGCCGTAAACGTTAACGCCAGCAGACGCGGCGACTGCGCCGAAGGGGCAAGGGTGAAACCAGTATGGCGTTGGGCTAAATCATCTGTGTTCGCTTTTACGGCAGTCAGTGCATTCATCAGAATCATTCCTCTCGGTAAGATGGTCAGGGAGACATGGCGATGCTCATTTCGTAGCCATAAATTAAAAATATCGACATTTTCCAGGAACGCGTATGAAATAACCGCTTTTGTTTAATTATTGTGATCAAAAACAACAAATATTTAACAATACGAAAGGTGAGGTTAACGGCGCCACGAGCCTGACAACGGCAAGAAGGGGTGTAAAATGAGCGAGTTATGGGGAGAGTGATGCTGGCGGGGTTGCCCGGCCTGGCACATGAGCGCGTAGGCCGGACAAGTACAACGTATTTCAGCAGTCAATTAACTGGCGTCAACCTGCGGTTTACGGCTGTGTTTACGGATCAGACGTAACACTGGCGGTACGACAATGACCATGATCGCCATGAGCAGCAGGGCTTTGGCAACGCCGCTTTGCCACAAAATCGCCATATTGCCGTTACTGATGGAGAGTGCGCGACGCAGGTTCTGCTCCAGCATTTCCCCCAGTACGAATCCCAGGATCAGCGGCGACATGGGGAAGTGCATTTTACGTAAAATGTACCCTAACACGCCAAGTGCGACCATCAGCACCAGATCGAAGGTGGTGCTGTGTACCGCATACACCCCTACCGCCGATACGGCAGCGATGGCGGGTACCAGGAACCACAGCGGAATGGTGAGCATACGGGTGAACAGACCGATCAACGGGATATTCATGATCAGCAGCATCACGTTCGCAATCAGCAGCGCAGCGATGAGTCCCCAGACGATATCCGGCTGTTCGGTGAACATCGCCGGGCCTGGCGTGATGTTGTACAGCGTCAGCGCCCCCATCATCACTGCCGTAGTACCGGAACCGGGAACGCCCAGCGTCAGCATCGGGATGAAGGAGCCGCAGGCAGAGGCGTTGTTTGCCGCCTCCGGCGCCGCGACGCCGCGAATATCCCCTTTGCCGAAGCTATCGCTGTTGCCGCTGAGTTTTTTCTCGGTCATATAGGTAATGGCGCTGGCGATGGTCGCCCCGGCGCCGGGCAATACGCCGACAAAAAAGCCGATCACGGAGGAACGCAGGGTGGTGCCGATACACTGCGCGCCTTCTTTCAGGTTGAACAACATTCGACCCGTTTTGCGGACCATTGTTTGCCCGCTGCTGGTATGTTCCAGCATTAAAAGTATTTCTGATACCGAGAACAGGCCGATCACCACGACGATAAACTGTACGCCGTCGGAAAGATGAACGCTGTCAAAGGTAAAGCGATAAACCCCGGTGTTGGCGTCCACGCCGACGGTCGCAAGGCCAAGACCGATCAGCGCTGCCAGAAATGATTTAAGCGGGTTTTGCGCCATCATGCTGCCAAGACAGGCGATGGCAAAAACCATTAAGGCGAAATATTCCGCCGGACCGAAGGCCAGCGACCATTGCGCCAGTAAAGGGGCGAACAGAATGATGCCGCCGATAGCGATTAATGAACCGAAAAATGAGCTGACTGCGGAAATCGACAGCGCTACGCCGCCTTTCCCTTGCTGCGCCATTGGGTAACCGTCCAGCGCCGTCATGATCGCCGCCGCATCGCCGGGGACGTTGAGCAATATGGAGGAGATCCTGCCGCCATACTCACAGCCAATGTACACCGTCGCCAGCAGAATTAGCGCCGACTCCGCAGGCAGATGCAACGCAAAGGCCAGCGGCAGTAAGATTGCCACGCCGTTGATCGGTCCCAGGCCCGGCAGCAGACCGACGATCGTGCCCACGAAGCAGCCAATCAACGCGATAACCAGGTTTTCCGGCGTCATCGCCACCGCAAAGCCCTGAGAAAGATATATCCAGGTATCCATCGTTGCTCCGTTAACTCAGCCAGGCGCCGAGAGGTAAGGTGACATCAAGCAGCCGGTCAAAGGCATACCACAGCAGAATGCCTAATACCGCGCCGGAGATACCCGCCGCCGGAATCGTGGCGCCGAACAGCATCCCGATAACCATGGTGAGAAGCGCGGTGGCGATGGGAAAACCCAGCCATTCGAATCCCCAGGCATACATCAACAGGATGATGATCATGGTAATTAGCTTTTGCAGAACATGGCGGCGCGGCCAGCTCACCGTGTCGGGATGGCGCAATAACAGCGCCAGCGCGCAGAGCGCCATCAGGCCGATAATCCCCAGCGGAAAAGGGCGGGGGCCGACGGGTTCATAGCTGTATTCGCTTTGGATCTGCCAGGCGATGAATAGCCCGGCGATACAGAGCAACAGCCAGATACCCGCAAAGATACGATCGCTCATCATTGCCTCCGCGATTATTTCGCGAGTCCGAAGGCTTTCGCCTGTTCACGGTAATCAGTAACCTGTTTTTTCACGTAGTCATCGAGCTGCTGGCCGGTCATGTCGAACTCAAACAGGCCGCGCAGATCGCGCTGTTTTTTAAACTCGTCGGTTTGCTGGAGCTTCTTGAAGGTATCCACCCACCACTGGTAATCGGCATCGCTGACTTTGGGCCCGACGTAGAAGCCGCGAATAATCGGCCACACCAGGTCGTAGCCCTGTTCTTTAGCGGTAGGGATATTGGCAAGCTGGCCCGGCAGACGATTTTCTGAAAAGACGGCAAGCACGCGGATTTTGTCGCCGCCCAGATAAGGCACCATTTCACTGAGATCGCCGGAGACAACCTGAACATGGTTGCCCATTAATGCCGTCACCGGCTCGCCGCCGCCCTCAAAGGCAACGTAGCGCATCTTGTGCGGGTCGACGTTCGCCTTTTGCGCCAGCAACGCCGACTTCATCCAGTCCTGGCTGCCAATAGAGGCGCCAGCGCCAATGACCACGCTGTTGGGATCTTTTTCCATCGTCGTCATCAGATCTTTCAGCGTCTTCCACGGGGAATCCGCACGCACGGCGATCATGCCGTAATCAGTGCCCACGCTTGCCAGCCAGCGCACATCATCCACGCCGTAGCGACCAAATTTCCCCTGCGACAGGTTGAGCAGCGAACCGCCGGAAAAGGCGACCACAGTCCCGGGTTCGCCAGGGCGTTGGGCGACTATCGCGTTATAGGCCACAGCGCCGACGCCGCCGGGCATATACGTTACCCGCATGGGTTTCTCGATAGCGCCAGTCTCCAGCAAACTCACCTGAATCAGCTTACAGGTGAGGTCGAAACCGCCGCCAGGTTTGGCTGGCGCGATACATTCCGTTCGCGACGGCGCCTCCTGCGCCAGAACAGAGGTACTCATTAATAAAATGCTTGCAGTAAGGGTACGAAGTAATTGTTTTTTCATTTTTTATCCTCACGCCGGACGTCCGGATTTTTCAGGTTCGGAAGAAGATTTTTGTGATTATGTGAGCCGACATGTAGCAGTTCGGTTGCGTGATTGTTAAAACAATAACCTTTCAATTCCCTTTCAATGCGGCAGAAACTTTACAGGATGTGATATGCGTCTCTTATTGGCGGAAGATAACCGTGAGCTGGCTCACTGGCTGGAGAAAGCGCTGGTGCAAAACGGCTTTGCCGTGGACTGCGTATTTGACGGCCTGGCGGCTGACCATCTTCTGCACAGTGAAATGTACGCGCTGGCGGTGCTGGATATCAATATGCCGGGAATGGATGGACTGGAGGTGGTGCAACGGCTGCGTAAACGCGGTCAGACCTTGCCCGTTTTGCTGCTCACGGCGCGAAGCGCGGTGGCGGATCGCGTAAAAGGTCTCAACGTCGGCGCCGATGACTATCTGCCGAAACCCTTTGAACTGGAAGAGCTGGATGCCCGTTTACGGGCCTTGCTCCGACGCAGCGCTGGGCAGGTCCATGAAGTTCAGCAACTGGGGGAATTGATCTTTCATGATGAAGGGTATTTTCTGTTACAGGGACAACCGTTAGCGCTGACGCCGCGTGAGCAGGCGCTCTTAACCGTATTGATGTACCGACGAACGCGGCCGGTTTCGCGTCAGCAGCTTTTTGAACAGGTGTTCAGCCTGAACGATGAGGTAAGCCCTGAAAGCATCGAACTTTATATTCATCGACTGCGTAAAAAACTTCAGGGAAGCGATGTACGAATTACGACGCTGCGCGGCCTGGGTTATGTGCTGGAGCGCGGCGATGAAGTGGGTTAAGCCACAATCGTTGTACCTGCAACTCTTACTGTTCCTGGGTTTGCCGCTGATTCTGCTATGGGGGCTGTCGGCGTTTAACAGTTATGTCAATGCGCTACAGGCCGCCACTCAGGCTTATGATCGTACGTTGCTCTCCTCGGCGCGAACGGTATCGGAACGGCTGGTGGTGCGCAATAAGCATCTGGAAGTTAACGTGCCCTGGGTGGTGCTGGATAGCTTCGAGCTTAATATGAATGATCGACTCTATTACAAAGTCGTCGACCCTTCCGGGAAGGTCATTTCCGGTTATGACGATCTGCCTGCCATGCCGCCCGCTACGCCCCGTACCCGGCTTTATCCGGCGCTGGCGTGGTTCTATCATACCGAGTATCGCGGCGAGGCGATCCGCGTGGCGCGTTTGCTACAGCCGGTCAACGAAGGCGGCATTATCGGCATGGCGGAGGTTTATGTCGCAGAAACGCTGCAGTCCCGTCGTTATCTGGCGGGCCAACTGCTGTTCTCTTCCTGGATCTCACAGGGGCTGCTGGTGCTGCTGACCTTGGTGCTGGTTGGCTGGTTATTACGCCGGATCCTGCGCCCTATGCGTCAACTTTCGTCATTAATGGTACGCCGCGAACCGGGTCTGCTGACGCCGCTGCCGGAACTGCTGCCGTGGTCGGAAACACGCTTGTTAATCGTGGCGTTTAATCGCTACATTGACAGGCTCCGCGGCATCCTTTCCCGGCAGGAACGCTTTAGCGCCGATGCTTCTCACCAGTTAAAAACGCCGCTGGCGGTGTTAAAAACGCAGGCGGCGGTGGCGTTAGCCAGCCGGCACCCTCATCACTGGTACGAAAGTCTGCAGGCGATGAGCGTAACGCTGGATAGCACCATTCAGCTCACGGAAAGATTGTTGCAACTTTCTGCGGTAAAGCATAAAGAGCAGGGCGAGCGGCGTTTTTCCCCGGTGAATCTGTACGATATCGTACAGAGCGGCTGTTTTACCCGACTGGCGCAGGCGCGGAGTAAACATATCGACCTGGGCTACGAAGGCGAACAGGAAGCGATGTGGATCGAGGGGGATGAGGTACTGCTTAGCGAGCTGTGCGGAAACTTGCTGGATAATGCGCTGAAATACACGCCTGAGCAAGGCATCGTCACCGCGCGGCTTGAACGGGATGGCGATGCCGTGACGCTGGTTGTCGAAGATAGCGGCCCCGGCATTGATGATGAACACATCCATCTGGCGCTACAGCCGTTCCACCGGCTCGATAACGTAGGAAATGTGGCCGGGGCGGGCATTGGTCTGGCTTTGGTCAATGATATCGCACGCCTGCACCGTACTCATCCCCATTTTTCCCGTAGCGAAGCGTTGGGAGGGTTATACGTTCGGATACGCTTTTTAAGCCTTGTTCTGCAGTAATGCGCACAAATGTGTCAGCGGTAAAGCACGTTTACAAAAAGTCGCATCTTGAGGTGTGACGTTTTAATCAAATGATCATACATTCCCCCTACAAACCGTAGCGTTAATTAAAAATATAGTGGGTGCAGGGGCATGAATAATCATACTAAACGACGGGGAATAGCATTAACCGTCTTTCTTGTCGGGGTTAACATCCTGGCCTGGATTTGGGCGTTCTGTGTTTTTCATCACCATGCAGTCATGCTAAGCGCAGCCATACTGGCGTATAGCTTTGGGCTGCGTCATGCGGTTGATGCCGATCATATCGCAGCCATCGATACCGTCACCCGTAAACTGATGCAGCAGGGTAAAACGCCTTTAGGCGTGGGGGCGTTTTTTTCATTGGGTCATTCGACCATTGTCGTTCTGGCATGTCTGGCGATTGTTGTGACGTCGATGGCATTTCGCGATCGTATTGATGTTTTGCATCAATATGGTTCGTTGATTGGTACGGCTGTTTCCGCTTTTTTTCTGCTGGCGATGGCCCTGCTTAACCTGTTTATTTTGTTCAACGTCTGGCGGCAATTTCGCTCGGTTACCCGCGGCGAGTCAGTGAGGGCGCATGACGAGGCCATACCTGGCGGGCTGATGACGCGTATATTTCAGCGTACGTTTCGTTTGGTCACTTCCAGTTGGCATATGTATTTTGTCGGTTTTCTGTTTGGCTTGGGATTTGATACCGCAACCGAGGTTGGGTTGCTGGGCATTTCCGCTTCAGCAGCTAACCAGGGGCTATCTCTCTGGTCGATGATGATTTTTCCTGTGCTGTTTACCGCCGGGATGGCGCTGGTGGATTCCCTGGATAACTTTGTCATGGTCGGCGCTTACGGTTGGGCTTTCTCGCGTCCATTACGTAAGCTTTATTATAATATGACCATTACCGCCGCATCCGTCATTGTCGCGCTGGCGATTGGCGGGCTTGAGGCGCTGGGGTTGATTGATGATGCGTTACAGTTAAGCGGAACATTTTGGCAGACCGTCAGCACGCTTAACGATCATATGGGGAACGTGGGCTTCTGGGTAGTGGGTGCTTTTGTGCTATTCTGGCTGCTCTCGTTGTTGAATTATCGCTGGCGCGGCTATGATAAAATCACCCTCAATACCTGATTGATTTCTGTAAAAATAGCATTTCGGCAGTGGTGTCATATCATTGCCGAAGCATTTTATCTCCTGAGAGTATATTCTTCCCGGTAAGTGCGTTATTTTTCATGCTTGCCTTTCGTTATCAATTTAAGCAATCCGATATAACATACAATACCAAAAATAATAATAACAGTTGTATACCCAAGAATCAGCCAGTCTGCATGTGTCATAATATAATCCAGTTATCAGGTATCCCGTGTTAAGGCGATCTTTAAGCCTGTTGTCAGCAAGAACCACTGTACCCGTTCAGTGCTGTTGGCAATAACGTATTGTTTATGCACAAGAGCGTTGTTACAAATAACGTATACATTGAGCATAGACCTCACCCACATTTTTGTAATGCCATAAAGCAAGGCTACACCTTTAATCTACTGACGGTATGCCAGGCCAGAAGAGATAAAAGGGTGGTTGTCATCATCATCTGTTCCTGACGCCAGGTTAATGACACATACATATGAAAATGTATAACCGCTGCATGCTTTTTAGCACGTTATCTGTAACATACCGTGTTAATCAATTCCATAAAACCGAGTATAGTGTAAGTGAATTTCGAGTAATTGTCATTATGATTATATGGTGGTTAACTTATTTTTTAAATTCTGATTAAATTTTCGTTTTTTATCAGGTCATCAGGATTTATGAAAAACCTGGGCGTAAAAACATATTTACGTCCAGGCTTTCTTTTTAGCAAATCGATTTCCCGGTAAAATAGGGGGTCGACCACATGCGCTTATATTCCCATTCAGGCCTTAGTATGCCGATGGAAAAAAGTAATTTTTTTTGTCTTTCCTGGCAGTAATGTCTGGCACGGTTAATATTTAGCCACATTAGTATGCTGCCGGGACTGAGTGGTCTGAACTCATTTTTAATTGCACCATTAGATACGTCAAAGTAGACGTTCATCTGGCTTTCAGATTTCAATACGATATCAAATGCACAGGGTATCCCTTCAATATAAAGAATATGCCCAAACAGAAGGTGATGCAGTTGACTAAAAAAGTTGGCAAGGTTATCAGCGGGATAGCAGGATGAAGTATTGCCGAAACGAGACCGAAATAACTCGATAAAAATATGAGTCAGTTCATCAGAAGAACAATCAGCAACGCTTTTTACACTCCCGCCTTTTTTAAGAAATTGCTGATATTCATTACGGCGTCTTTTTTCAAACTTAGAAGAGAACGTTTCTTTGACCAGACAATTTTGTTTCTTTCTGGTGAGTTTCCATATGGCATTGCGTATTTGTGGCTGATGCAACGCCGAAAGTCGGTTAGTACGATCGGGCAAGAAGCAGCGTAAATCTGGCGCCATCGGAATAAGTATCTCATCTGAAGATAGCGGGAAGGTTCTGCGCGTCAGGATGCCAATATTCTGATCATTACAGATAAAGTAGGCGCCTTTAATCTTATCATCTTCTTTATAGTGGAAGAATTTAAAATGCCAGTTATGGCGCTTCATAAAATAATCAACAATATCTGGGTGCATATTGATACTACCGCCGTATTGCGTAAACACCTCCCGGTATAGGGTAAAGGAAGACGGTTGCCAGCGGGTTAATATACGCTTAACTTCTTGTATTTTCACCAAAACTCCTGACTTAGCTTACTGAAAATGCTATTTTGTATTATTTTTTCGCTCAACCAAATAAAAATGTGAAAAATGTTTAGCTTGTATTTAATGGTTAACATGCTAATCGATGACGTTATGGTGAAGGGAATAAGATTAAGATGTTGATCATAGCATGAGTGAAAGCGACGGTTTAATGCCGCGCTTTTCACTCGCAAGCCATTCCGTATTTAACCATTCAGTAGCGATACAGATTTCAAAGAGCTCCGCTGAACGGTAGCAGGATCTGCACATCCGCGTATGAAATAGTTCTACCGGGAGAGGCTGTTAACCTCTTGTATTATTGTATCCAGAATATGATAGCGCTTCCGATACTCTGCGCGTTTTTTGCTGGGGATACTTTCAGGCGCTTTACGCATCACCTGTGATGGCAGATGATATAAGGCACCTTTCTTAACGCCGTTTAGCGACTCCCAGAATTCACTATAGCTGGCTACAAAAGTTTTTTTCTTCTGGAATAAGTACCGGAGTTGACGATAAACATGGTTGTTTTCACTTACCGCATAAATCTCGTCGACATTACAGGCCTGCATCAATGTCGCAAATGCTTCATACAGCATCCGTTTAGGAAAGAGACCGTAACAATCTTTGGTGGCGTTACGTATGACTTGTGGGCCGACATGTTTACTGGGCCCTTGTAACCCGGCAACCAGCGCTATTTGCTTCCCTTCATGGCGTATAAAGGAAAATGATAAACGTGCCAACGGCGTATCATTGAAGCACAGCGTTAATGTCAGTTCACCTTCTCTGTCATAGCCACAGGGACCGCAGTAGATATCTACCAGAGCGCCGTTTTTTCCTTCCAGGTGAGCGAGTAAGATTTGTTCCTCGGACAGAAGGATCTTTTTAATTTTATTTTCCGGAAAGGACTGAACGAACTGGTAGTGTTCCAGAATAGCCCTTGCCCGGCAACGCATGCTAAGTCCGGTATACAAATAGGGCCGCTGGATTTTTGCCGGCAACAGTGGACGATGAATGATCAGCGTTCTGGGCTGAGACAGATGGCATAATTCATTGAAGTATTTAATTGTCGTTATGGGGTTAATAAGGCAACGTAATACAAATTTATAGCGAAACTTACGCTCTCCCCAGCGTTTATGGCGATAAGGCGTCTGCGCCATGACTTCTTTTAACATTAATAATGGATTATATCTTTCCATATCACTTTGCTGCATCGTCATACTACGTCCCTACTACTCGATAGACTTATAACCGAGACGGTAGCCTGATTGAGTTAAACGTAAAGGCAACGAAGAAGGCCTGTACAGACGACGTTGTTAAACAGTTTATCAATGGCAGCAATAAAACGCCTGAACGCGCTTTTTAATAGGTTTTCTGCTAATGAGTGGGATGAGTCCTGAACGTAGTATTAAAACGAATGCCGTGTTTATTATTTTAAATAATGTTATATATTCTAAATAATTCGAGTTGCAGGAAGGCGACAAGCGAGCGAATCCCCAGGCGCTTACTAAAGTAAGTGACTGGGGTGAGGGAACGCAGCCGCAGCACATGCAACTTGAAGTATGACGAGTATAAGCCAATATATTTATTTGGCTGGTATTGTGTAAGCCAGACAGCAACGCGTCGTGATGCGTTATTATGTAACCAGACGCAAAGGGGTATTCACCTTATCTCTAAATGCAAATCTATATGATAAATTTTATCATGTACTGTGTTGCTCTCTCTGGGAGAAAATATATGCAGCGTTCACTCGATAGTCTGGCCGGTATGGCTACATCTGCTTTTGGCGCGGGGACTTCTGCTGCTATGCGGCAAGCTACCTCGCCCAAAACCATTCTGGAATATATCATTAACTTTTTTACCTGTGGTGGGGTGCGTCGGAAAAATGAAGCACAATATCAGGAATTGATAGAGACTATGGCTGATACATTGAAAAGTTCAATGTCTGACAGAGGTGCTCCGTTGCCAGAAAACATCATCCTGGATGATGTGGATGGGTGTCGTGTCGAATTTAATCTTCCTGGTGAGAATAACGAAGCTGGACAAGTTATTGTACGGGTCAGTAAAGGCGACCATTCTGAGACGAGAGAAATTCCGTTTTCCTCTTTTGAAAAAATATGTCGAGCTTTACTATTCAGATGCGAATTTTCTCTCCCTCAGGATTCTGTAATATTAACTGCCCAGGGAGGCATGAATCTTAAAGGCGCTGTCCTTACCGGAGCAAATCTGACGGCAGAAAATTTATGTGGCGCAGACCTAAGCGACGCAGATTTAGGGGGGGCAGTACTGTTTATGGCGGATTGTGACGGTGCAAATTTTAAGGGCGCAAATCTATCGGGAGCATCATTAGGCGACAGTAATTTAATGAACGCCTGTCTGGAAGATAGTATTATGTGTGGCGCTACCCTCGATCGCGCTAATCTTACTGGTGCCAATTTACAACACACAAGTCTGTTAGGCTGTAGCATGGTAGAATGTAATTGTTCCGGTGCGAATATGGATCACGCTAATGTTTCAGGCGCAACCCTTATACGTGCCGATATGAGCGGTGCGACATTACAGGGTGCTACTATAATGGCTGCTGATATGGAAGGCGCTATCTTAACCCGGGCAAACCTGCAAAAGGCGAGTTTCATTTCTACGAACCTGGGCGAGGCTGATTTGTCCGAAGCTAATTTAAAAAATACCAGTTTTAAAGATTGTACACTAACCGATTTGCGTACTGAAGACGCCACAATGTCTACGAGTACACAAACACTTTTTAACGTATTTTATAGTGAAAATATTTAGCCCTATTTGATGTAAATCTGAAATAAAAGCAATGTAAGAAAATAATCTGCTACTGAATAGTAGCTGGGAGTAAATTATTTACAGTATCTTTTATTATTACAGGAGTATGCGACGGTAAAAATATCTGAATAACTATTTCTATTTTCTCAAGTAGAACTTCCAACTAAAGCGAATTGTTTGAAAAGGAAAACGTTATGCCTGGATGTATAAGTGCCTGTTCGTGCGTTGCCAGCCCGACGCCTCCCGATCCTAAGGCCCCCCCTAAGCCTAAGTGGATAGAGTTAAAAGGTTATTGTGTTACATGTACTAGTCAGGAGGATATTCGTCCACCTAAAGAGGGTGAACCAAAGCAAAAAATGACACCCAGCGAGTTAGTGCTGTTACGAGGTCTTTTAAAAGACCTGGGGGTAACACAACATCCCTGGCAAGACCCGACAGTAAAATCCACTAACTGTGGGTTGCCATATTTTCCAGTAGATCCTGGAGAACGAGAAACCGATGTTTGATGGTTTTCTGTCTGCAAAGCGCCTGATAAATATTACCAGGCGCTTTGTATTTTGGAGCCAACATCACTTTCATTGTCATATATCGAATGACTACAATCGTATCCGATCCCGCCATTACCCTGACGGAAAGCCTCTGGCAAACTGTAAGAACGGTTCGCCGTCGGCAGGGAAGCGTCGGTGAACCCTGAACCACGCTATACCATTTTTCCTGGTTGTTTCTTGTCATTAACGCTTTGAAAAATAGTTTTATTTCTCTATTCCTGTTTTGTAAAACCTCCGTTCAGTAGGCGCATTCTGCCACCCCTCCCGGATTTACTGGCAAAGTGGAGCCCGGACAGAGAGTCATATTGCAAAATCCCGTTTCCGTTTTCTTATTACCAGATTTTTGCGGTCGAAAGATTGCCTTTTTCTTAATTGAATGATAATTATTATCATTAGCATATGATAATAATTACTATATAGCCGTAACCTGGCAAGGATGTGAGCTTGAGGGCAACAGCGCTACTTTAGACATTATTTAGGGAATGGGTATGAGAGTTAATAAGTTCCTCTGGTTAATAACCGTGGTTTCTACAGGGATTAATAGTCCATTATCAGCAGCAGAATCTACAGACGACAACGGCGAAACGATGGTGGTTGAATCCACTGCCGAGCAAGTATTAAAGCAACAGCCGGGCGTTTCGATTATTACTCGTGACGATATTCAAAAGAATCCTCCCGTTAACGATCTTGCCGATATTATTCGTAAGATGCCTGGGGTTAATCTTACCGGCAATAGCGCCTCGGGGACGCGCGGAAATAACCGACAAATTGATATTCGTGGTATGGGGCCGGAAAATACCTTAGTGCTGATTGACGGCGTTCCGGTGACGTCGCGAAATTCGGTTCGCTATAGCTGGCGCGGAGAACGCGACACCCGTGGCGATACGAACTGGGTGCCGCCGGAGATGGTAGAACGTATTGAAGTGATCCGTGGGTCCGCCGCCGCGCGCTATGGCTCCGGTGCCGCAGGCGGGGTGGTGAATATCATCACCAAACGCCCCACTAATGACTGGCACGGCTCGCTGTCGCTCTATACCAACCAGCCGGAAAGCAGCAAAGAAGGTGACACCCGGCGGGGTAACTTTAGCCTTAGCGGCCCGTTGGCTGGAGATACGTTGACGATGCGCCTGTACGGTAATCTCAACAGAACCGATGCCGATAGCTGGGATATTAACTCCTCCGCCGGTACCAAAAATGCCGCCGGACGGGAGGGGGTCACCAATAAAGATATTAATAGCGTCTTCTCATGGAAAATGACCTCGCAGCAAATCCTTGGTTTTGAAGCGGGATATAGTCGGCAGGGGAATATTTATGCTGGCGATACGCAAAACAGTACTTCAAACGCGGTTACCAAAAGTCTGGCGCAGTCCGGGCGGGAGACCAATCGCCTGTACCGGCAGAATTACGGTCTAACTCATAACGGCATCTGGGACTGGGGGCAAAGCCGCCTGGGGTTCTACTATGAAAAAACCGATAACACCCGCATGAATGAGGGGCTCTCCGGCGGCGGCGAGGGGCGTATTACCAACGACCAGACGTTCACCACTAACCGCCTGACCTCGTATCGCACCAGCGGCGAGGTGAATGTTCCGGTGATATGGCTATTTGAGCAAACGCTCACCGTCGGCGCGGAGTGGAACCGCGATGAGCTGAACGATCCTTCCTCTACCAGTCTGACGGTTAAGGATAGCAATATCGCCGGGATTCCCGGTTCGGCGGCTAACCGTAGCAGCAAAAATAAATCGGAAATCAGTGCGCTGTACGTTGAAGATAATATCGAACCCATGGCCGGTACCAATATTATTCCGGGTCTGCGTTTTGACTATTTGAGCGAATCCGGGAGTAATTTTAGTCCCAGTCTTAACCTTTCCCAGGAGTTAGGTGAATACGTCAAGGTGAAAGCCGGTATTGCCCGGGCCTTTAAGGCACCGAACTTGTATCAAACCAGTGAGGGGTATTTACTCTATTCGAAAGGCAACGGTTGTCCAAAAGATATTACGTCAGGCGGCTGTTACCTGGTCGGTAATAAGAACCTCGATCCTGAAATTAGCATCAATAAAGAGATTGGGCTGGAATTTACCGTAGACGATTATCACGCAAGCGTCACGTATTTCCGTAACGATTATCAGAATAAGATTGTCGCAGGTGATCAGATTATTGGCAGAAGCGCATCTGGCGCTTATGTATTGCAGTGGCAGAACGGCGGTAAAGCGCTGATTGAAGGTATTGAAGCCAGCATGGCTGTTCCGCTGATGCCGGACCGTCTGAACTGGAATACCAATGCGACTTATATGATTGCTTCTGAGCAAAAAGATACCGGCAATCCCTTATCGATAATCCCGAAATATACGGTGAATACCTTCCTCGACTGGACTATTACCAGCGCACTCTCCGCTAACGTCAACTGGACGTTATACGGCAAGCAAAAACCGCGAACACATGCGGAGTCGCGTAGTGAAGAGACCAAAGGATTGTCCGGGAAAGCGCTGGGGGCTTACTCACTGGTTGGTGCCAACGTTAACTACGATATCAACAAGAACCTGCGTCTTAATGTCGGTATCAGCAATATCTTCGATAAACAGATCTATCGCTCCGCCGAAGGGGCAAATACCTATAACGAACCGGGTCGGGCTTATTATGCCGGTGTGACGGCCTCGTTTTGATGGGTTATGCCCGCCGCTGGCGGGCATATTCTGGCGACGGGTTAATGGCAGCGTGGTTCTTGGCTTGCCGGTTCGCGACTGATATCCAGCAATGCACTGCGAAAAGAGGCGTTAAACATGGGCCCGTGGCCCAGGCCCGGGTAATGCTGCAGGGCCGCGTTAACGCCGTTGTTCTCAAGCGTTCTCACGGTCTCCTGAACTTTTTGCAGGAGCTCGGCCATCTGGCGTTGCCTGCTATCCCCATTCGACGCTGAACCTTCCATTATGATGAGTTTTTTATGGCAGAACGGCGACGGCTTCACTGTCGTAAGGCGATTCAACAGGGCAAAGTTATCCCTGCTGAGTGACGGGCTGGCGCTGTAATAGATATGAAAGAAGGATGACGACAGCCAGGAGTCCAAAACGAACAGGCCGCCATAAGAATGTCCCCATACCCCGCGCCGTTCGGGGTTGATGGTTATTCCTTGTTCCACCTGCGGCGCGATATGTCTCTCCAGTAGCTGGCGGAACGCTGGCCCGCCGCCGGTCTTACGATGAAAACGCGGGCTATTTTCACTGCCTTCGCGATCGATTCCCGGCGCCGACGTATAGTCATAAGCTCTGCCGTTAAGATCAAACGGCAGGTTAGTCTGATAGCCAATCGCCACAATCACCGGCGGCGAGTGGTCTGCCAGTTGTTTGAGCAGCGCCTCCGGCAGTCTGTCCATCACTGCGTTGCCGTCCAGCATATATAAAACAGGATAACCCGACGGCGGGGCGGCTTTGTTGGGAATAGCGGTCCATACCCGGTAATGTCTTGCGCCATCGGCAGATTGAAAGTCATTGACCCTAAAATGGTAATATCCCGAACCTTTATCAGCGATATTCGGCCCTAATGGCTGCATATCCGGCTGCGCATAACTCAGCGCGCTAAAACAAAAACTCACTAAA
The DNA here is from genome assembly GCF_015534835.1 of Salmonella sp. SJTUF14076. Classification (NCBI taxonomy): domain Bacteria; kingdom Pseudomonadati; phylum Pseudomonadota; class Gammaproteobacteria; order Enterobacterales; family Enterobacteriaceae; genus Salmonella; species Salmonella sp. SJTUF14076. Next base: position 1,160,434 of record NZ_CP064674.1, read on the forward strand.
AATAGCGCCATGCGATAGCGCTTGTTGTGGTACTGGCGACCATACATCGGATGTGATTCCTTTTTGGTAGGTGAAGTTTTATCGGGGCAGTAGACGTAATCCGTCAATCAGCGCGCCGCGCCACCAGGCATAATCGTGACCGCCGGTGTACACGTTGCAATGGCTTTCAACGCCGGCGGCGCGCAATTTTTCATGCAACTGTTTGACCTGCGGGACCGTTGAACCTTCCAGCGATCCCACGCACAGATGCGTACGTACGGCTGGCGAGGGCGCGGATAACACATGTTCGCTGACCCATGAGCGCTCTTCTGCGCTGAAATGGGGCGGGCGATTGCGGTTGTCCGGCGTCCACCACATTGAGGGGGAGTGACTCAGTACCAGGCCGAAGCTCTCTGGCGCGTGGCGGGCCGCCATCAGCGCGGTCACGCCGCCGAGGCTTTGCCCAGCCAGCACCGTTTGTGTACGGTCCGCCCACCACCGTTCCGGGTATTTGGCGCGAAGGGTTGGCAGCAGGCGTTCGGCAATGTCGAGCACCAGCTCGCGGCGACCGCCGAGGATTGCGACGCGTTCACCCGCGTTGATGTTATCAATGCCGAGTACGGCCACCGGCGCGATGCGTCCGCTGCGGATGGCGGCGTCAATGGCGGCGCTTACCCCAAGATGGTCGAACCAGATCTCGCCATCCGTGAGTACCAGTAAGCCCAGCGGTTGTACGACAGGAACGTCAGGAAGATACAGCCGCACACGGCGACGTTGTCCGGCGAGCCGATGCTCTGAGGTGAAAAGCTGCCCGGCGTAAGCGCGACAGCCTGACCACTCCTCCTGTGCCGGGGCATGATCCAGCGCCAGAACGGATTCCTGCGCATTGCCCCGAACATTTATTCCCGGCGCGCTGTTCAGCGGGTCCGCCTTCCCGACAAGGGAGGCGAAACGGCTTCCAAGCTGCAACACCGTCTCGTCCGGGGTTTCCGGTGGTATTTCGACCATCGTATAGGAACCGCAGTAGGACGCCGGTAAGCGAAGCGTCAGATGCCAGATATCCGTTGTGGGCAGTTGCGTCATCATACCTTTCGCCACGTTATCTTTATCGGTGACACGGTTCAGGCGAACATAAACCCCCCGCAGAGGAGAGGCGGCACGCCACAGGAAGGTGACTTCCCGTTCATCGTCTGCGCCGTTAATGGCTGTCACCAGCGGCAGCGCGAGCGAGTTTACTTCTCGCCAGAAGTGAGAAGCGTCAACCTGGCTTCCGGCGGCGAGTTGGCGGCGAAGGCGCGTAGCGGTCTGTATAGCGACAGGAGCGACGGGCGGGCTCAGTCTCATTCTTTGTATTCCATCTCATTTATATTTCGGTCAGTACTAATAGCTAAAGCGGCTGTTACAGGAACAGCCGCTTGCGGGCTTTCTTTTGCGTAAATCGTGGCGATAAAAACTATCCCATGACCTCTTCTTGCGTATCGCGTGTCTGGCCGACGCTGTCCCGCCACAGACGAGCATACAGGCCATGAGTCGCTATCAACTGCTCATGGCTGCCATATTCAGCGATACATCCTTTATCGATTACGACAATAACATCGCAACGGCGAGCGGTGGTCAGCCGGTGCGCGACGATAAGCGCGATGCGTTTCTCGGTATGCGTCACTCCGGTAAGCGAGGTTATTAAGCGCCCCTCGGCGCTGCGGTCGATACGCGCTGTCGCCTCGTCGAGCAGCAGAATGTGCGCCTGTGCCAGTTGGGCGCGGGCGAGGGCAATCAACTGACGCTGGCCCGCGGACAGATCCGTGCCGCCGTTATTGACCGGAGTACGAAACCCCAGCGGCAGATGTTGCACAGTTTCAAAGAGTCCCGCCCGTCGCGCCGCGATCTCCACCTCCGTGTCGCTGCTGTCTGGCCGCGAATAGCGGATATTTTCGGCAATATCGCCGCTAAATAATGCGACATCCTGAGTGACCAGCCCCGTCTGGCGACGATAATCACTAAGCGACGCGGCATCAATTACGCGCTCACCGACACGGATTTGCCCGCTACCGGGAGAGTAGAGTCCGGCCAGCAGCTTGATCAGCGTCGATTTGCCAGCGCCGCTACGTCCGACCACCGCGACTACCGTTCCTGGCGGAATGGTGAGCGAGAGATTATCAAGCACAGGTTGCGTTTTTTCGGGATAGCGGAATGTCAATGCCTCCAGACGTAGCGCGCCAGTGCCAGGCGTTATGGAGGACGGTTCAATATTCTCTGTTTCCTCAGTCGCCAATAGCGCATTGATATGTTTGCCGCTGGCGGTCGCCTGCTGCCAGGAATCGACAATGCCTGACAACTGCTGTACCGGGCCATAAAATTGTCCCAGTAGCAGGAAGAACGCCGCCAGTATCCCGGGCGTCATTTCGCCTCCGGCGACCCGGGTCGCCCCGATTAAAAGCACGGCGGCATAGGCGGCCTCGGTGCAGAAAGTCAGGAACGGAAAATAGACGGCAAGGTATTTTTGCGCCCGCACGCGGGTGGCGCGGAAGTTATCTGATAACGCCCGTAGCCTGGCGGCTTCCTGCTGTTGTTGGCCGTGTGACTGTACTACCCGCATACCGGAGACCTTTTCCTGAAGCGTACTGTTCACCTTACCAATTTCCAGCCGTGCCTGGGCGTAGGCAGGCGAGCTCAAACGGCGGTAAATCCACGTCGCCAGCACCACTACAGGTACGGCGCTTAATGCCGTTAACGCAAGAATGGGGTCAAGCCAGAACATTGCCGCGGCGATAGCGACCATTGTCACGATGCTGGTGGCCGCGCTGGCAAGACCGTTTTGCAGAAATCGGGCGAGTGAATCAACGTCGACGGTCATGCGAGTAAGACGCGAGTCGATGTGCTTCTCGTGCCAGGGAAGACTCAGGCGTAGCAGGTGGCTAAAGCTGCGTAAGCGTACCGTATGCTGTACCGACTCTGCCGCGCGGGCGGCGAAGATCGTTTGCAGCGCATAGCAGCACCAACCGATCGCTACCAGACACAGCGCGAGCAGAGCGCATATGCCAATAGTCGACATATCCCCTGCGGCAACGCCTGAGTCAATACCGCGCTGCAAAAGCACCAGCACGCCAACGCCTGCGGCGGAATCAAGCGCGATAAGCAGGGCGGCGATGACGAACATCCAGGCTACTGGCGTCAGCAGCGATGAGACTTGACGCCCGTGGCCTGCCAGCGCCATCTGTACGGCGCGTTCTGGAACGCGCGTCATCCGGTCGACAAAACCTTTTCCGGCGGGTGTCTGGCGCTCATGCGCGTCGTCGGATTTTGCCGCCTGCGTTGTTGGCCATAGCGCACGTTGTTCCGCTGGGGCGAGGGCGAGAAAATCACCCTCGCCGCTCATCAGCGAGCGAAACGTCGGACACCTTGCATCCAGCTCCGCCTGGGTACCGATATCCACGACGCGGCCTTTATCCAGCACGACGATCCGATCGGCTAACTGCAGTGTTGAACGGCGGCGTGCAATCACCAGCAGCATATGCTCATTATCGGCATAACGACCAAGAGCCGTGTTAATTTCCGCTTCAGTACCGGCATCGACCGCCGAGGTGGTGTCATCGAGAATCAGCAGTTCCGGCGCGGTAATCAGTGCCCGGGCTAGCGCAATACGCTGGCGTTGGCCGCCGGAGAGGTTGCTTCCGCGTTCGGCCAGTCGGGTATTGAACCCCTGCGGTAGCGCATTGATGAACCCGCTGGCGCCTGCGGCATCGGCGGCGCGTCGAATGTCGTCCTGAGTCGCTTGCGGGTGCCCATAGGCGATGTTTTCCGCCACCGTACCGGCAAACAGAAACGCGTCTTCAAACACTACGCCAACGCGACGACGAAGCGCCGTCAGTTTCAGGTCGCGAATATTCTGTTGACCCGTAGTGGTGTTGAGCCATACTCCGCCGGAGGTGGGATCGTAAAAGCGCGCCAGCAACATCAGCAATGTTGATTTCCCGGAGCCGGATGCGCCAACCACCGCCACGGTTTCACCGGCGTGAATGGAAAACGAGATCTCATTGAGGATACGGTTACCGTTGTCGTAGTGGAAACTCATCTTCTCCACGTCCAGCCCGATAATCTGACCTTCAACCGACTCAGTACCGTCTTCCATGCGAGAACGCGTGTCGATAAGCGCGAAGACGCGCTCCACCGACGCCTGTGTGCGCTGTGCGATAACCAAAAACGATGCCAGTACGCGGGTAGGGCCGGTCAGCATAGCGAGAAAACTCGCGAACGCAACGAAGGTTCCCAGATCGATGCGCCCATTCATTACCGACCAGCCGCCATAGCACAGCAGGACGATTTGCCCTATCACCGGTAGCGCCAGCATGGTTGCGCCCGGCATCGCCTGCGAGATAGCGGCGCCGATGCGTACCCGCACCATCTGCCGCGACTGACCATCGAGCCAACGCGTTTCGCGTAACTCCGCCACGCAGGACTTCACCACTGAGATCTGTTCCAATACTTCGCGCATATGTTCCGTCATGTGCGCCAGCCGGTCTGAGGCAAGCCCCGTTTGTGCGAAAACACGGCGACGGGCGCGCAGGGCGGTAATGGCAAGGGCGGCCAGTACGCAAATCACGATAAGCGTCATGGATGGCGACATCCATAGCATCACCGCGATACCGGCCACATAGTAAGTGAGCACCGCCAGCGGCACCGGACACATCTGTAGCAAGGTGTGTACCTGTTGAAGATCGCTGTTGGTACGCGAAATGACCTGCCCGGTACGCAAGGCGTCCTGGCCTGCGCCGTCCAGTTTTTGAATACTGTCGAACGCACGGCTACGTAACGTATGCTGAACCCACAGCGAGAGTTCCCCGGCATAGCCGCGGCGCACGTAATTCCCGATAAAATCAAAAAGGGCAATTAACAGCAGGCCGCAGGCAAGTAACGGCAGGTGGGTCGTCTCGCCTGCTATCGCGTCATTGACGGCCTGACGCGTTATTAGCGGCGTCAGCGCAGCCAGTAAAATGGTCGATACTGATGCTACGATGACAATGATGCTCAGTGTTTTACGTTCCCAACACACGCGGGCAAGGCGAACTATCCAGGCACGAGCGGGCATGGGGAAATGAGTCGCGGGCATTAAGCCTCCTTATCGGTGAAAGATGAGATATGGCGACACACGCTGGGTTCAGCCGCCATATTGTCATTGCGCTGCTGCGGTTAGCCGTGTTGCAGCATAGCGATCAGTTTTTTTGCCACCTCGGTCGGGCAAGGCTGGGCCGCCATTTCCGCCGCGACCTCCTGCGACGCCTCGCGAAGCGCGCGATTACCGAGGAAGGTATTGATCATGCTGCTCGTAAGCCCGCTCTTACCGGGAATAATGCCGCATCCGCGCTCGACCACGGCGCGGGCATTGACGGGTCTGTCGGCACCCTGGCCAAAGACTATCTGCGGAATGCCGGCATGCAGCGCCGTCAGGGTGTTGCCTGCGCCGCCATGGTGGATAAAACCGTCGGCGCCGTTAAGGAAAACGCCCATCGGAAGCCAGTCGACCAGACGGACATTCGGTGGCAGAGAACGTAAATCCGAGCGGGCGTTTGCCGGAAGATGCAGGATGATTTCGGCATCTACTTCGCCGGCAGAATCCATTACCCAGGAAATCAGATCCAGGCCATCTACCATCGGTTTGACGGTGCCGAGGCTAACCAGAAGACGCTTGCGATCAGGTGTACGTTCCCACCATTCTTCCCAGACGGCGCCGCCGTTATACGGGACGTATTGCATGGAGATAACCGGCTCTCCGTCATTTTGCAGTATGCTCATGCTGGGCGGTGTGACGTCTATCCACGCCAGATCTCTTGGTGGCACGCTGACCCCATGGCGGCGGTAGGCGTTAGAAAGTGATTTCGTCACGCCTTTGATGTGCCAGGGCGTATGACCGAAGCCGACGGTTTGCATCACTACTGGAATGTCATACTTAGCGGCAATCAGTGGTCCAACGACCCCAAGGGGAGGATAGACGATGAGATCTGGCCGCCACTGTCCGGCGAACGCGACCAGCGGGTCGGTCATCTCTTCGCTGAAAAATGAGAAGTTCCCCATTTTTGTTCCAATGTTATTTTCTTTTCGCAATGCCTCCTGACGGCGATAACCCGCTTCCGAATCGAAACCAGGCGCAGCGTCAAATACCACCAACCCAGCTTCTGCTGCTTTCTGTGCAAATTTTCCACCGCTTGCAATCAGCACTTCATGGCCATTAACACGAAACGCTTGCGCCAGGGACAGCACAGGGTATAGCAGTCCATACAGTGGTGGACCGACAAACAGAATACGCATGAGAAATCCTCTCTCTCCACGTCATAAATCGAACAAGTCGTTAATGAGAATGATAATAATTACCAATATCATTTGAAAAATGCAATAACAAATACGACCCTTGATCATGTGATGATTTTTTGCGTAAAAATCGGGGAAGAGGAGAGCGTTACGCGGTGAAGTTTGGTTTCAGGCTTATTTACGCGCGTATGGTCGCGAAGGCAAAGCGCCAGAATTGGGGAACTGGATTCGAATACCAGACGCCCGTGGATTATTAATGATAACTTCGCAAATAACCTTTCAGACAATGCGGTAAACGTACCGACAGCAAGGTAACGGGAAACGTAGGGAGTAGTATTGATAACACGTTGCGGGGCAATTTAATGGTGTCCGGCGGCGGATTGTGTTCTGTGCAGACTTTCCGGCGTTAAATCCCGTATCACCTGCGAGCCTGGACTATCTCTGTGGTATCAACTCTGTAGGAATTTTGTCCCCTTCGTCTTCATTAGCCAATGAAACCGGTTTTACGTTACCGTTCGAATGTTGCGAACGAACAGCTCCTTATGCGGACTATCGTCACCGCTCTGCGATTTTTATAGCGCATCAGCCACACGATTTATTGGTTCTTGAAAACCAAGGTTTTTGATAAAGCAATCCTCCATGAGAAAAGCGACTAAAATTCTTCCTTATCTGATGTAAAGGAGAAAATCATGGCTACTATTGGGTATATTCGGGTGTCAACAATTGACCAAAATATCGATTTACAGCGTAATGCGCTTACTAGTGCAAATTGTGACCGCATTTTTGAGGACCGTATCAGTGGCAAGATTGCAAACCGCCCCGGCCTGAAACGGGCGTTAAAGTATGTAAATAAAGGCGATACTCTTGTCGTCTGGAAATTAGACAGACTGGGCCGCAGCGTGAAAAACCTGGTGGCGTTAATATCAGAATTACATGAACGTGGAGCTCACTTCCATTCTTTAACCGATAGTATTGATACCAGTAGCGCGATGGGGCGATTCTTTTTTCATGTAATGTCGGCACTGGCCGAGATGGAGCGAGAATTAATTGTCGAGCGAACCCTTGCCGGACTGGCTGCCGCCAGAGCGCAAGGACGACTGGGAGGGCGCCCTCGGGCGATCAATAGACATGAACAGGAACAGATTAGCCGGCTATTAGAGAAAGGCCATCCTCGGCAGCAACTAGCTATTATTTTTGGTATTGGCGTATCTACCTTATACAGATACTTTCCGGCAAGCCGTATAAAAAAACGAATGAATTAAAATAAAAATCACAACAGGGTGGATATAACATTTTTGTAATACAGGCGTATGGCATAAATAAACCGAAAGGGTATACGAAAAAGACAGCATCTAATTAAAAAGAGAAAAAAATTCAACGCATTAACATATATAGTGTAACGCGCTCACGATAAAGCCTATGTTATATCCAGCTATAGACGACATCGCTCAAAACACTACCAGACGCAGTGTTCACATAGAAAGGCTTTTTAATCAAACTGTTAGGTGTAAGCAATTACAGACAGAAAAAGTAGTAAAGTTTATGCCTCAAGTGTCGATAACCTGGATGACACAGGTAAGCCTGGCATAACATTGGTTATCAAAAACCTTCCAAAAGGAAAATTTTATGGCACAAGTAATCAACACTAACAGTCTGTCGCTGCTGACCCAGAATAACCTGAACAAATCCCAGTCCGCACTGGGCACCGCTATCGAGCGTCTGTCTTCTGGTCTGCGTATCAACAGCGCGAAAGACGATGCGGCAGGTCAGGCGATTGCTAACCGTTTTACCGCGAACATTAAAGGTCTGACTCAGGCTTCCCGTAACGCTAACGACGGTATCTCCATTGCGCAGACCACTGAAGGCGCGCTGAACGAAATCAACAACAACCTGCAGCGTGTGCGTGAACTGGCGGTTCAGTCTGCTAACAGCACTAACTCACAGTCTGACCTCGACTCCATCCAGGCTGAAATCACCCAGCGTCTGAACGAAATCGACCGTGTATCCGGCCAGACTCAGTTCAACGGCGTGAAAGTGCTGGCGCAGGACAACACCCTGACCATCCAGGTTGGTGCCAACGACGGTGAAACTATCGATATCGATCTGAAGCAGATCAACTCTCAGACCCTGGGTCTGGACTCACTGAACGTGCAGAAAGCGTATGATGTGAAAGATACAGCAGTAACAACGAAAGCTTATGCCAATAATGGTACTACACTGGATGTATCGGGTCTTGATGATGCAGCTATTAAAGCGGCTACGGGTGGTACGAATGGTGCACCTAGTGTAACAGGTAGTGCGGTTAAATTTGACGCAGATAATAACAAGTACTTTGTTACTATTGGTGGCTTTACTGGTGCTGATCTTGACAAAAATGGCGATTATGAAGTTAACGTTGCTACTGACGGTACAGTAACCCTTGCGGCTGGCGCAACTAAAACCACAATGCCTGCTGGTGCGACAACTAAAACAGAAGTACAGGAGTTAAAAGATACACCGGCAGTTGTTTCAGCAGATGCTAAAAATGCCTTAATTGCTGGCGGCGTTGACGCTACCGATGCTAATGGCGCTGAGTTGGTCAAAATGTCTTATACCGATAAAAATGGTAAGACAATTGAAGGCGGTTATGCGCTTAAAGCTGGCGATAAGTATTACGCCGCAGATTACGATGAAGCGACAGGAGCAATTAAAGCTAAAACCACAAGTTATACTGCTGCTGACGGCACTACCAAAACAGCGGCTAACCAACTGGGTGGTGTAGACGGTAAAACCGAAGTCGTTACTATCGACGGTAAAACCTACAATGCCAGCAAAGCCGCTGGTCATGATTTCAAAGCACAACCAGAGCTGGCGGAAGCAGCCGCTAAAACCACCGAAAACCCGCTGCAGAAAATTGATGCCGCGCTGGCGCAGGTGGATGCGCTACGCTCTGATCTGGGTGCGGTACAAAACCGTTTCAACTCTGCTATCACCAACCTGGGCAATACCGTAAACAACCTGTCTGAAGCGCGTAGCCGTATCGAAGATTCCGACTATGCGACCGAAGTTTCCAACATGTCTCGTGCGCAGATCCTGCAGCAGGCTGGTACTTCCGTTCTGGCGCAGGCTAACCAGGTCCCGCAGAACGTGCTGTCTCTGTTACGTTAATTTATTTCGTTTTATTCAGCCCCGTGAATTCGGGGCTTTTTCATTTAGCATAGATGAATATATATTTATGGAATGTATAGCTGTAAATGATATTTCCTACGGGCGAGAGGCTGAAATATGGCCGCGGGATTATTCTATGCTTGCTCGTCGAGTTCAATTTCTACGTTTTAATGATATCCCTGTTCGATTGGTGAGTAATAATGCCCGGATAATCACAGGCTACATTGCGAAGTTTAATCCGAGGGAAAATTTGATTCTGGCTTCGGATGAACCTAAAGGAAATAAGCGCATTGAAGTTAAATTAGAGTCTCTGGCAATTCTTGAAGAATTATCAGGTAATGATGCTTTTAATCTTTCGCTGGTGCCGGCTGACGAATTTAATCTTCAGCAATATACTCCATCGAGAAGAGATTATTTCTCGATTTGCAATAAGTGCTATAAACAGGGAGTCGGTATCAAAATCTATATGAAGTATGGACAGGTTTTGACTGGCAAAACGACAGGCGTAAATGCGTGTCAGGTTGGTGTGAGGACATCCAATGGCAATCATATGCAAGTTATGTTTGACTGGGTGAGCAGGATCACGTCTTCGGATTACGCTGAATAACGCATACGGTAATAAAAAATTCCGTGAGAAAAGTAAAACTTAGGGGGCTACCGGAGAGGACCTGATGAACGGAGGACATGAATGGTATTCATCGTGCCAGACTCCTGCTCTTGTCAGAAGAAGGTAAAAGTAGGTTCCGCGACGCATTTGGGTTCACGGGCATCATAAGAGAGATGAACACTGATAAAGTACTTTCTCCTGGGGTACCGGAACAGTCCAGGAAAGAGGGCAGTTGCACTATTGTCGTCTGGTGATGATTACTCTTCATTCATGCTTGCCGAACGAGTTGAAGCGATGTAAAAGGCCGTAGCTACCGATCCCAACAATCACAAAATTTACCAGGCCTTTTATGAAGGCTCAAATTTGGCTCAATGGGTACGCCAACGCCTTCTGTGATACTGTAGGGGGCCAGGTTATCCGTGGCGATTCACGACAGCCTCCTAATGCGCAATGGTCAAAGCATCTTCAAGCGCCCGCTGCTCTAGGTTTTGCATGTGGCAACATACATGAAGTGAAAGGTCGTGAGTACGATGCAGTATGCGTCGTAGTCCCGCCGAATCGAGCCCCTGAAAACAGAATTGAAGCACTGTTTGAGTCATGGCAAGAACGAGTAGATGCTGAGGCAAAGCGTGTACTCTACGTTGGCCTAACCCGTGCTCGCAATTTTGTTGCTCTTGCGATACCAAACGCCTTTGCAGGGCGTTGTGTTGATCTGCTGACCACAGGCCAAGTGCCCTACACAAGAGTGAATTTGTGAACCAGATACCAACAGTTTTCATATCCTATTGATATAAACTAATTTTAAATGGATTTTTCGCTATGTGGCATGACAACGAGACAACTGTTGATTATTTGAATTTTGGTGTTGTTGCTGATGCATGCGCAAGCCTGCTGAAGCAGGCTAATGGGGAACCTATTTCTATAGGGGTCTCAGGTGGCTGGGGAGCTGGTAAATCTTCTCTGGTGAAAATGATTGCATCCCGCCTGGAGAGCTCTTCAGTTAAAGGGGCGTTGGTTGAAGAGAGAAATCAAGAAAAGCATTCCTTCGTCGTACTCACTTTCAATCCATGGCTGTACCAAGATTTTGAGTCCGCCAGAAGTGCATTGTTACAAATTGTGGGGGACGAGATTGTTCGGCTTACAGATGAAAATAAGACTATCACTGACAAAGTATCTGAATTGTGGCGAAGGATAAATCTTCTCCGAGTCGCTCAATTAAGCAGCGAAGCTGCATTGACTTTAACTACTGGCATTCCTGTCGGTTCTCTTGGAAAAACCGTTTGTAAATTGGCTGGTTGGTTTGCGTCGGATGACAAATCGAGCAATGGATCATCAGATACAGATAGTCTCGAGCTAAATACCAGTGGTCTTCTAAAACCGAGTGAACCATTCTCGATGCCAGCCCATATTCAGGCATTCAGGGATACTTTAGAGAGTATTCTCGATGAGTTGAAAATTACGCTAGTAATATTTGTGGATGATTTAGACAGATGTTTGCCACAAACAGCAATTTCAACACTTGAATCAATTCGTTTATTACTATTTATTCGCCGTAGCGCTTTCGTTATTGCTGCAGATAATGATTTTATAAAAGCTGCAGTGAAGGTTCACTTTGATGGAGCGGGAATTACGGGCGATGTTGCAACTAACTATTTCGATAAATTAATACAGGTTCCACTGCATGTTCCTCGCCTTGGTTTGAATGAGGCGAAAGCGTATCTGGTGCTTTTGCTGCTTGAGCGAGAGACCAACGCAGGTCATTTCAGTAAGGAAAGATTCAATCATGCTCTTAGCGTTATCCCTGAGAAGCTGCGTAATAGTTGGAAAGGTGAAACGATCAATCAAGAGTTTTTATATGAACTGGTTGAGCATGTTAATGCACTCAAAAGTTTAATGGATTTAGCCCAAGGCCTTGCGGCTCTTCTTCATAGTTCTTTAGCAGTAAACGCTAATCCCCGGCTAATGAAAAGATTTTTAAATACTGTTTATTTGCGTGATGCTCTTTCTGCGCCTCAGGGAATAACGTTAGATATAGCCGCACTGGCAAAATGGCATCTCCTTGAAAGGTGCGACGAAAGCCTTGCTGAGGAACTTGCTAGTCGTGTTCATTCGGATAATGACGGTAGGGTACAAGTTTTGGCGGATGCTGAAGCTGCTGCAGCGGGTCAGAGTAGTTTACCTGAGCCTTTCAAGAATACGCCATTTACTCAGCAATGGCTCCAACTCCTGCCAGCTTTGGGAACCGAGGATCTACGCCCGCTTCTCCACCTCAGTCGTGACTCTGGAACTCGTGACTTCGGTGATGACAATATGACTCCTGATTCTAGAAAATTGAGAGACGCACTGAAAGTTGCAACTAATGGTCATGAGTCCTTAGTTGAACTTATGAGGAAAATAGGACCTTCACAGACAGAGTTGGCGATGACTAAGGCCTGGCAGAGCAATAGTACCTCACGTACCTGGAAGAGTAGCAAAGAAATTGTAATGCTGATTGAGTGCTGCAAGGTTTACACGGAAATTGGGAATAAAGCAGTCAGCTTGTTGGATCAGGCTCCTCTGAAACTTATTGGCCCAGGTTTAATCCCAACTCTTGGTGCTCAGCCATGGGCACAGCAACTTTTAGAACGATGGAAAGATCTTAACGAATTACCAAAAACAACTAGGAATGCAATTGTGAACCTTGGGAGGAGGCGCTAATGGGAACATCAACTTCTAGTGGGGGAGGCCGTGCAGGTTCACCGTTTGATCCTGAATGGTTAAAACCTGAAAGTGACTCTACAACAGGTGGAGGTGATTCGCCTGATTCACCATCGGAGGAGAACGGTGGAAATGTAATTCCTGATGGTGCAATAGCACCAGAACGACGGTTTGGACCTGCTCGTTCGCTACTTGGGAGATATCTGCAAAATGGCAGCCACGATAATTTACGTGGTGCGACAAAAAGCATGGTCTCCAAAGGCATGGGGGGCGCGCGACGAGCAGCCGCTACTATGCGAGGTGTTGCCAGTGGTGTCGGTAGTCTTGGTGAGTTCCTGACGTCTGTTAGGGATGGAAACGACCAGCGAGTGATTGATTGGCTTACTCACGTTCGTCAAGAGAACCTTTCGGCAACAGATCTTACTCTTGAAATTTTGAAAGAGGTTATTCCTGGGACAGGAAGCGTTGATGACGAATCGCTCCGTAATGCTGGCGCGGAGGCTATGGCACAACTCTATGAACTTTATCCGGACGTGGACATATTTAATCTCACGGATGCGCAGATAGCTGAAGTCATGGGGTTGACCATTGCGAATGAGATTTGTAATCGAATAGATCTCCAGCTTGGACAGACTTACGAAAAATTAAAATATGATCCTTTATTAATTCAGGAACGGCGTTCTGATATTCGCGAGTGGGTCGGTGCTGAGGTTAGAGTGGTATTGGAAAAACAAACTACAAAAAATACAGAACCGAAAAGTTTGGCTCAGTCAATTCTCTTGTCTGCCTTAGAGGTATTTTCAGAATGATTAAAGTTATGTGTGCTAAAGCAGAACTGATTCCAGCGCAGATTCCTGCTGATGAGCGAGTATTCTCCTATTTTAAAGGCGCTAAGCGTGCAGGTGTTGGTACAATTGCGAATCGATGGCATGGTGCATTAAAACGGGGTGGGTTTCGACCTTCAACAGAGATTTGGGATTTCGTACAGTTTTGCCTCGCGGTATGTAGCGCGGATCTATCAAGCCCTAGAAGAACAAGTGCAGATGGCTGGACCCGGAATATTCAGCTTACGGTTGGGTTGTGCGATCCAGATAAATGGCTACCGCTGAAATCTGATCTTGAAGATATGCTAAAAGTTCTGACTGGTGATTATTGGTTATTAAATTTCAATAATGCAGGCATGGAATCTCCTCAAGGAGACGGCGCTTTTCTCAGCAATGACTGCGTGTCTTTATTATCGGGGGGATTAGATAGTCTAATAGGTGGGATTGATTTAGTAACTAAAGGCCAAAAACCTCTATTTGTTTCTCAGCTCGCACATAAAGATTCAGAGCGACAGAGAGCATACGCGGCTATGCTGATGGGAAATGGCTCACATTATCAATGGAGTCATGGTATCAGCTTCAAAGGATCGCGCGAACCTTCTACACGTGGTCGTTCATTAGCTTTTTATGCATTTGCACTACTTGCTTCAACAAAAATCAACCAACCGAAGCCAACAATATTTATCCCGGAAAATGGGGTGATCTCCATTAATCCTCCTTTGGTTCCAGGGCGTGTATCTAGTTTGAGTACTCGAACAACGCATCCTATGTTTATCGATATGTTGCAAAGAGTTCTGGATACTTTGGGTATTAATGTGCAGTTTCAATTGCCTTACCGTTTTAAAACTAAAGGCGAAATGATGCGGGAATGTCTTGACCAAGACCTCTTGCAAAAATGGGCTGCTGATTCTACAAGTTGTGGCCGTTTTCGAACTTATAATCGTCAGCACTGTGGACGCTGTGTTCCATGCTTGATCCGTCGGGCTGCATTCCTTGCATGGATACCTGAGGGGGATACAACATCTTACCGCTTTGAGTCTGTTGTTGGCAGTGATAAATCAAGTGCACCCGATGATCCTATGGCTGTTGCACTTGCCATCCTTGATGTAAGGAAGAGAGGGCTTGATAGATTTCTTGGTGGCTCGTTGGCTTTTGCACCGATTAACGAGCGCCCTATGTACCGTAGAGTTTTGCAAGAAGGTATAAAAGAGCTAGAAACTGTACTCACTCAGGATAAATTGCTTTGATTGATTTTCACTGTCACGTTGATTTGTATCCCAAGGCTAGAAATGTTTATGCCGGTGCGATTAAGCGTAATGTTTTCACTTGGTTAGTTACTACGAGCCCAAAGGCTTTTCAGGCTACAAGTCATGTTTTAGAAAAACATGAATCGGTAATGATCAGTCCTGGACTTCATCCTGAAATTGTCGCTGATCGTTTCCAGGAATTGGAAATGCTTCTCGAGTTGATTCAAAACGTAGCTGCTGTAGGTGAGATTGGATTGGATGGTTCAAAACGATATTCCACCAGTTACGCGATGCAACGTCGAGTGTTTTCCGAGGCGGTCAGGAAGTGCCACGATGTTGGGGGACGAGCAATGAGCATTCACTCAAGACAGGCCGTTCCGGATGTGCTAGCTACCTTAAAAGCGTTCCCCTCTCACGGAATTCCTATTTTACATTGGTTCACTGGAAGTGTTACGGAATTGAGGGATGCTTCAGCACAGGGATGCTGGTTCAGTATTGGTCCGGCTGCTTTCAACTCTGCCGCAGGGAAAGCTCTTGCTACTAAGCTCCCTAAAGACAAGGTTGTGCCAGAGAGCGACGGGCCATTTGCTCAATTTGACAATCGAACTGTGATGCCATGGGATTTCAATATTACAGTTCGATTGCTGGGTCAGGCGTGGTCAATGCCTGAAAATGATGTAAAGCTACAATTGTTAAGCAATACGAAAACGTTGCTTGGACAGATCGGGGTCAATCGAATTGCTCTCAACTCTTAAACGAAATGGTATTCAATTGCCACAGGTTTAACAGATATTTTAGTCGGATGGTGTAAGTCTCAATGCGTATGCTGTTTGTTGACATAGTGAGTAACCGCAACGTACTTAAATCAAGGAACCTCATAACTTTTAGGGGGAATTGGCAGCGAGAGACATTACCGACGAGTTTTATGGAGAATCATCTTTGTGAGCATTTGACTGCCAAAACTAGGTATGCTGGATTTTTATTCTACAAAAGGAAAATGTGATGGAGTCTGCACGTGATAAACATACCCGTGAGATTGTAGAGGCAGAGGATCTGTGGTTGCTTGATAGTGTTGATACGGAAGGCTATGTGTGCTGGGGGTGTGGTATAACCATGCATCCTGCTGCATGGGAAAAAGATAAAAAAGTCAGAGCCTATTTTAAAAAGAAACGACATATTCAACATCATCATGAATGTGATGCTGATGCTGAAAGCACAGTAATTCGCCAAGGCCAGAAGGCGAGTGTCCGCAACATACTGGACAGTGCTCCGGGTTTAATGCCCTCGGGATTAAAGTTGATCGAAAAACGCCCGGTTGTTGAACCCGGTTTCTCTGGTGATGAAAGTAAATCCAGTTCGACACGTTCAGCATCCTCACAATCTGGTGAAGGTAATTCATCCGAACGACAATCCCGGCGTCAAGTGAATGCTATTCGCAATATTTGCCGTGCCTTCATCCGGTTCCCGCATGACCGGGGAATGTCGCTTAACGTTCCTGGTATCAGTGGTCAAATCTACATGACGGCGTTTAAAAAGCTCCGGAATGAGATTCAACCTTACCCGGAGCCGAAGATCTTTTATGCACCACTACTCTGGAACAAATTTACTGAAAATGATGAAAAACTCATCATTCCACTGTCTGGTGAATGGGGGGAAGATGAGTCAGGTAAACCTAAACCCACTCGAAGCTACCAGATCTACATCGATTGGGCTGGCTGGTCAAAAGCCAAGCGTACCGTGGTTCGCAAAGAGCTGGAGGCCGCTCGGACAGAGGCGATAGAAGCCAAAGGGAAAGGGCTGAAAGATAAAGCTTGGGTTTTCTTTATCGGCGAGCAAAGTGCGGATAATCCGGAGATCTTCTACGTTAGCGATTATCGACTCATCTGCGCGATTGTAGGGCATATCACTTATCCCTGACGTGAAAAAGTCTTCCCGAGTGGAAAGGCCTGCTCATATGGCTATTTGTGACTACCGCCGAAATTGAGCCTGTCAGTAATTCTGTGTAACTGCCAATATATTAAAGGTGATCGTTCAGGCGGTCACCGAACTCGACAATAAAGCGACTCATCGCCAGTCACCAATTCTGGATCGGCATACTCCATTTTTTTGATGCATCCTTGATTGCCAGATAAATAACCTTTCGTACCGAGTCATCCTGACCTTCCCCCTGTAAACAGTGCCAGTCTAAACTGAAGTTTCCGGTCTTTCTTCCATCATACAGCTGGTAATCGGTATCTTTAAGTTTGGCGGCTTTGATTTCCGTATCTGTTAACGCTTGGTTCGTCTTGCCATGAGTCGTCTCCATGCTTTTAGGCCCAACGAAAACAATAGAGCTTTTCGTTGGGCCTATCAATGGGCCTAAAAGTTCAGAATAAATTAGTTTGCTTGAGATTTTGCAGGACAAATTGAAGACATAAAAAAGCCCGCAGAGCTTGTGCCATGCGGGCTTTCAGGATTTCATCGGATGACTCTGGTAATCACCGATGGAGAATTTTGGTGGAGCTGGCGGGAGTTGAACCCGCGTCCGAAATTCCTACATCCTCGGTACTACATGCTTAGTCAGTCTTTACATTCGCCTGGCACCTGCGGACGGACACGCCACTACCAGACTAGCCTGATTCGTTTTAACGCTTCAACCCCAGGCAGGGCATCCGCGCGATCTCTTTTGGGTTTGACCTCTCTTGATCCCCGTCCTAAGAGCGGAGGCTAGGGAGAGAGGGCTCTAAGCAGGTTATTAAGCTGCTAAAGCGTAGTTTTCGTCGTTTGCGACTATTTTTTTGCGGCTTTTTACGAGGCCAACCGCCCCTCGGCATGCACCTTGGGTTTCGCAAATCCCGTCGAATCCAGAATCAGCCCCAATGTGTAAGGTAAGTATAACAGACTTGTGACACGCGTGACCAGCCCCCGTATCTTCTTATCTTCAACGATTTACCGCTCGCGCAGCGCTTCTTTCGCGCGATTAAACGGTTTGATTAAATAGTCGACAATGGTTTTTTCACCGGTTTTGATATCTACCGTGGCGATCATGCCTGGAACAATCGAAAAACGGCGTCCTGATTTATTTTGTAGATAGTCCTGGTGGGTGCGGATAAACACGCGATAGTAGAAAATTTCCGGTTTCACTTTATCCTGAATGGTATCCGGTGAAATGGTCTCCACCACGCCGTCAAGCCCGCCGTAAATGGCGTAATCGTAAGCAGTAATTTTAACCAATGCGCGTTGGCCGGGATGAATAAAGGCGATATCACGCGGCGAAAGGCGGGTTTCAATCAGCAGACGATCGTCTACCGGCACTATCTCCATCATCTCGCCGTTAGGCGGGATCACGCCGCCAATCGTCGTGACCTGGATATTTTTAACAATGCCGCGTACCGGCGAACGCACGGTGAGGCGGGTGACGGAATCCTCGCGTCCTTTTAAAATGGCGGAGAGCATATCGACCTCAGCGTTCGCTTTCGATAACGCTTCGCGTGCCTGCACATAATATTGTGAGCGCAGATCGGTAATTTTTAAGCCTAAATCGCTTTTTTGTCGTTGCAGGCGCAGCACTTCAACATGACTGGCCGCGCCGCTTTTCTCCAGCCGCTGGGTAATGGTCAGCTCTTTATTAACCGACGCCAGCGCATCCCGTAGCTCGGCTTCGGTATCGGCCAGCTGCGCGCGGCGGCTTTTATAGAGACGCGTCTCTGCGGCAATCAGATCCGGCCAGCCGTTCAGCTCAGCGGGGAAGGCGAGAGGTAAGTCGCTGACTTCCGCGGTTAACCGTGCGCTGGAGGCGAGTGAAGCGCGATATTTTGCCGCACTTTCACCAACATTGGATGCCAGACGCGTCGGATCAAGCCGGGCGACAATCTGGTTGGCCTGAACTCTGTCGCCTTCCCGCACCGTCAACTGCGCCAGAATGCCGCCATCCAGCGACTGCAGAACCTGTTCGCGTGAACTTGGGATCACTTTCCCGTTGCCGGTGGAAACCTCATCCAGTCGGCCAAACCACGCCCAGATGCCGAGAATGAGAAATAACAGTGAGCAGATCAGAACAATACGACCCGCGCCGGAAAACGCCCGTTCACGCTGAATATCGAAATCGTCCATCGCGGCATCATGCTGATTGATTTTCATTTTTCCACTCCCGACGGTGACTTTGCATCCGATCCGCGTTAAGCGCCTGCGCTTTTGGCGCATCCATCACCAGTTGTCCTTCTTTCAGGACAACGACACGCTCAACCAGCTCCAGTATTGGTACCCGGTGCGTCGCGACGATCAGGGTACGGTTGCCAAGCCACTGATGTAACCGCTGAATAAACTCTCGCTCCGTATGCTCGTCCAGCGAGGCGCTGGGTTCGTCAAGTAACACAATATTGGGGGAGCGCAGCAGCATTCTCGCCAGCAACAGGGACTGACGCTGCCCGCCGGACAGGCCGTTACCGCCCTCCATAATGGGATGATCCAACCCTTTTGCCAGCCGCCTGACGAAGACGGCGCCGCCGCTGACTTCGAGCGCGTCAAAAATCTGTTCATCGTTGGCGTGCGGCGCGCCGAGCGTCAGGTTCTCTCGTAGGGTGCCGAAGAAAAGCCGCGCGTTCTGGCTAAGAAAGCCGATGTTGCGGCGTAAATCCGCCATATCGATGTGCGACAAGCTGAGATTATCAAGCCGGGCATCTCCCTGAATCATCTCCAGGCCGCCCGCCATCGCCTGTAAAAGTGTGGATTTACCCGCGCCGTTACGCCCCAGTATCGCAATCCGCTCGCCTGGCATGATCTCCAGACGTACGAGGCGCAACGGTATGCGTTGATCGTCGTTATGGTAACGAAACTGAGCGTTTTCAAAGAGGTAATGCCCGTGGAGGATGTCGCGGTGTATCAGGCTATCGTCATGCTGTGTCTCGGTGGGCAGTTGCATAATGTTGTCGAGACCCATCTTCGCCGCTTTCACCTGCTGCCAGCGCGCCAGCACGCCGCACAGGTTAGCCATTGGCGCGATCATCCGCGAGCCGAGCATCGACGCGGCGACCACGGCGCCGGTAGTCATACTGCCTTCAATGACCATCGGCGCGCCGAACATAATCACTGCGGCATACACCAGACTTTGTACCGACATCCCCCAACTGATAAGCCCTTGCGTGAGTTTGCGGGTGCGTAGACCCGACTCGCCGGTAATACGAATATAGCTATTCCACTGCTGAAGAAAGCGGTTCTCCGCCTGCATCAGTTTAATATCTTCCAGCCCCTGAACGCTTTCGACCAAGACTGCATTGCGTAGCGTCGCTTCATGGGCGGCCTGGTTGGCGAGGACAGCCAGTTTTTTTTGCAGTACGACACCCGGCAGGATCATCAGCAGAGCCGCCACGGGCGCTATCCATGCCAGCGGTGGGGCAATAATCGCCAGGACTATCATAAACAGGAAAAAGAAAGGCAGATCGACAATGGTCGCCAGCGTTGAAGAGGTAATCATCTCGCGGATCTGCTCCAGTTCGCGTAACTGCGAGATAAAACTGCCGGTGGAACGGGGGATAGCGCTGTTGCGCAGCCTTAACGCATGACCGAATACCCGATCGGAAATGCGCATATCGGCGCGTTTACCGAGCACATCCATAATGTGCGTACGCGCTTCACGCAGCAGAAAACCGAACAGCACCGCTACCAGCACGCCGAAGGAGAGAACGTACAGGGTAGGATATGACTGAGCGGGGATCACCCGATCGTAAACCTGCATAGAGAACACAATCCCGGCCAGCGACAGCACGTTAATCAGAAAGGCGGCGACCATTACCGGTAAATAAGGGCGAATATCCTGCAGAACCAGCTCGCGCATCCAGTCGGGTTTAAAGCGGGAGATATAGCGGTCGACGCGGCTATCCTTGAGCGCCGATAGCGGGCGTAGCGCGGCAACATAGAGGATCTCCGGCAATAACTCGCTGAGCGTCAGGCGGTTACGCTGACCCTCTTCTTCAATCACAAAAACGTCTACCGCATCTTCGCTATTAACATGTTCGATGACCAATAACTGCCCGTCCCGGAGCTCGACAACCAACGGCAATCGCCACTGACTAAATGCCGTTTTGTCTATGTCCGGCGCATGAAAGGATAAACCCGCCTGCCGCGCGAGCTGCGTTAAGGCGGTCGTTCTGCTTTTACCCCTAAACCACGGGGCGTTGGCCTGAATTGAACCGGGAGAACAGGCAACGCGATAATGACCGGCGACATAGCTGATGGCCTGCGCCCATTGGCTTAGCGCGCGCTCACTGAGTACCTCTTCTACATCGGGGGCGGCGCGGGTCATGGCTGGATCTCCACGGATTGAATGCTGCGATGATTTAACGCGAACGCCTGACGAAGCGCGCCGGTGTTATACAGACAGTTCAGTTGCAACTGATGCAACTGGCTTTCCGTTTGCAGTTCGGCAAAACGCGCCTGGTAAACTTCCTGCTCCGCATTAAGCACGTCGAGCAGCGGGCGGGAACCGAGGTCAAGGTATTGCTGCTGATACAGTTCGCGCGTACGTTCGCTAAGCTGCTGTTGCCGACGAAGGATTTGTAACGCGCTGGCAAGACTCATTGCCTGGCTGCGCGCCTCCATCAGTTTCTGGCGGACATCAAGCCGGGTGCGCTGAATGGTCGACTGAGCCGCGTCTACCGCATGGCTGGCGGCGTTGCGTCGGGCAGTCAGCCCTCCGCCCTGATAAAGCGGCATCTCAACTTTTACCCAGGTGGAATACTGGGTTTTATCCAGCACTTCATGACTGGGATATTTATCATTAAGATAATGTTGTACAGAAGGTTCGAGCGAAATCGTCGGCGTCATTTGCGCGCTGGCATAGTCCAGATTCGCCCGCGCAACGTTGGCCTGCGCCCAGGCGGCCAGTACCGCGGGCACCAGTCGATCGTCGGGCGTCGCCGTCTCACAGCTGCGAGCAAGTTTCGCCGGGAAGTCATTATTGATGCCGTTAAGCGAATTCCAGCCCAGCCAGCTCATCAGTGAGGCTTTCGCACTGTCGAGATTGGCCTGATACTGCGCCAGTTGCGAGCGGGCGGATTCGATTCTGGCTTCGGTTTGCACCACGTCAGAGAGCGACGTAGCGCCTTCATCGCTGCGCTGCCGGATAAGTTTACCGATGCTGTCCAGCGCGACGAGCTGTTCTTCCGCCGCTTCTACCATTTGCTGCCAGCTCTGCGTTTGTACAATGGCGTTGGCGGTTTCGTGCGCGACGGTATCAATACTGAGCAACACGTTGGCCTGTTGCTGTGCTGCGCCTGCGGTTTCGGCGCGAACCTGGCTTGCCACTTTGCCGAAGTCATAAAGCATTTGCGATACCGACAGCACCAGCGAGGGGCTATACCCGTGATCGGTGTAGGTATTGCTGTACCCATTGTTCACGCCAGCGCTGACTTGCGGATAATATTTCGATTTGGCGACCTCTATTTGTTCATTCTGTGCGAGCAGTTTGCCGACGGCTTCGCGAATAGAAGGATGCCAGTTAACGGCGCGATTGACCGCATCATTGAGCGTCAGGTTGCCCGGCGCGGCGGCGCTGAGCGGCAACTCAGCGGCGGAGCCATCCAGCGAAGGGAGCATCTGGTTCGTTGCTAATCCTTCGGATGTAATCATTGGCGGCGCTTCTGCGCCCCGGGGCTGGTGATGAAACAAAGCAAATGCCAGTACGATGGCGACAGGCGCGACTCTTCCCATAGTTTATCCCTTTTAAATATCACCGCTTGTTGCCCCGAACGTCGTGGCGTTCGGGGCTTTTTTATCAACCGCCGGTTATCAGGTGGTTGTTCTGCAACAGATCATTTAGCGTGAGCTGCACATTCTCCAGAGTGACAAGGTCAGTTGATTTAAACGCGCTGCCGGCGCCGTCGCGATCGACGGATATCACCGTATTGGCGCCGCTGGTATGAACCTGAACAAAGTTACCCAGCGTCGCCGCCTGGTGATCCCAGCCGGTCAGCAGTTCGTGGATATCGATCTTGTCGCCCTGCGCGGTAGAGAAGTTTTGCCAGCGATCGGCGCCGTTGCCGCCGGTCGCGTCCGCGCCGTTTAACAGGTGGCAAATCAGCGTATCGCCATAGGCGGAGCCGATGAGAACATCGTTTTGGTTGGTACTGACGATTTGCGGCGCCATATCAATGGTCAATGTGGCGCTATCCGTATGACCCATCTTGTCATCCAGTTGATAGGTAAAGACCTCTTTACTGGTGATGGACGACATCGCGACGCCATTATTCAGGGTGTAGGTGTAGGCGCCATCGAGGTTAATTTGCAATGTGCCGTAATGTCCCTGAATCGTGGCGCTGGTGGTATTCGCCGCGGCGTCCAGCGTGGCGGCGCTGCCGTTATACCCGCTAATGCTCAGGCGGGTATTCACCGTATTAAGCTGATCCATCGCCCCCGCCGCATCGCTGCCATCAAAAATATTGCCGGGAACGGTATGCGTTCCGGACGTTTCAAAATTATCCAGATCGACGGTGGTGCCGATGACGCGTGGCGTGATCGTCGCCGCCCCGGCCAGGGTATTGGTGCCGGTAAAGTTAAGCGTGTACGTTCCGGCATCCAGCTCCAGGCCGCTCAGGTTGACGGTCACCGTCGCGCTGCCCAGCGTGATATTCGCCACCGGGACGGTTCCGTTGCGTATGACGGCCCCGTTCTCCTGAATGGCCCAGCTAATATTCAGATTGCCCAGCGTAATGAGCGTGGAGACATCAAAGACCAGTGACGCGCCTTTAAGTACGGTGCCCGTTGCAACGTCAAAGGTGCCGCTCCCGCTGCCCGATTTGCCGAGTAGCCCCCAACTGGCGCTGCCGACGCTGGAGTCCAGCCAGGCAGCGGTATCCTGAAGCGTGGCGACGCTAAGGGTATCGCTGACATCATTAATCGCATCCAGCGCCCTGGCGGTTGGCGTGATATTGAGCGAGGCCGTATCGGTATCGCCGTTTGGCGCTTTGACCGTATAGATAAAGCTGTCCGGCGTTTTAATGCTGTCGGCGCCGACGCCGTTCTTCAGCGTGTAGGTATAGTTGCCTCTTGCGTCAATGGTGAGCGTGCCATACAGCCCGTTTACCTCCGTCGTGCCGGTCGCCGCAATCGCCACGCCGTTTACTTCAGTGAGGAGGGCGTCCGTAGGGGCGACATCATTGGTCAGTACGTTGCCGGTGGTGTTGGCGGTGATACTGTCAACGGCATAGGTGTGGTCCTGGGAAATCGCCAACGTATAGCCTGTGAGGACGCTAATGCCGCTGGCGGTATTCAGCACGAACAGGTATTCGCCGCCAGGCAACGTCAGGGTCAGCGGCTGGGACTGTCCGGCTAACAGCAGGGTGTTAATCCAGCCCTTTTCCACCCGGAACTGCTCATATTGCTGAATGGCATCGTTGAAGCGATAAACGTACAGATCGAACGTGGAAACCAGTGAGACGCCGCCGACGGTTCCCTGTAACGTCATGGTTCGCGTAGCGCCTTCTTCAACGTTAAAGATGATCGGATTAGTCATATCATCAAGCAGATTCGCGTTCAGTACATTACCAAGTCCGACGCTTAATACCGTGACGCCGCTTTGTGTCGAGGGACCGTTGTTGACGTAGCTAACGTGAGTATCAAAGACCAGAGAGGCGTTATTGTCTGTCGCTATCACACTGCCCGGTACAGGCGCGGGACCCAAATTAATAACCAGTTGCGCGGCGCTGCTACCGACGCCATTCTGGGTGATGGTGTAGGTGAAGCTCTCTTTATGTCCGTATCCCGCCGTGGGCTTAGTCAGCGTGTAGGTGTAACTGCCATCCTGATTAATGTGCAGCGTGCCGTATTGTCCCTGGATATCCACGCCACCCGCGCCGACCGGCGTACTGACGCCGTTGGCGTTGGTGATGGCGGTGACCGTGGTGCCCGTCGGCGCGGTATCATCAGCCATGACGTTGCCGGTACTGATGGTTGGCCCGCTAATAATACCTGCGCTGGTCTGGTGTACATCGACATCCAGGCTGGTATATGACCCGGTGGCGAGCAGACTGGTGTTATAAGTGAGTACCCGGTACTGGCCTTCGCCCAGGCCGCTCAGGTTCAGAGTAACGCCGCTCCCGGTCAGGGTAAGCAAATTCGCGAAGTCGCCAACGGCGGTGTTGACGATCGTCGTCCAGGCGCCGAGGCTGGTGTCGTAGCGCTGTACCACAATCTCCTGAGTACTGAGCAGCGAAAGCACGATTCCCGTTGCGGCGGCATCGATGGTGACGTCGCCCGTACCACCTTCAGCAATGGTGAACTCAACCTGAGCGGTATCGTTACCCAAAACCGAGGCGACATTGCCAAGCGCGCCAACCAGCAGCAGGCCGTAATCCGAATAATTTTGCGTGCTGGTGACGGCGGTAGAGGTCAGATCAAGACTGGTGATGTTATCCCTTGCCGCCAGCGGCAGAACCGGCGCAGTAATGCCTAACGCGCCGGAGGCGTTACCCGCAGCGTCAGTGGCCGTCACGTTAATGAGTTGACCTTCAATTTGTTTTGTCGGCAAGGTGAGAGACCATGCGCCGTTGCTGCCGGCGGTGGTGGTGAGCGTCACGCCCCCCGTCAGCGTGACGGTTACGGTGCTGTTTGCCTCTGCCAGCCCGGAAAGTGAACCGCCATCGGCGCTGAGCGTACCTGACGGCGTACCGGGCGCCAGCGTATCGACAATCACCGTCGCGGCGCTGGAGACGCTGCCTGTACCGTTGGCGTTAGTCGCGGTGGCGGTGAAGGCGTGGCTGCCTTCGGTCAAATTGCCTGTCGGGGTAAAGCTCCAGTTTCCGCTGGCGTTCGCCGTGGTGGTGCCGAGCAGCGCCCCGTTGTTATAAATGCTCACCGTGGCGCCCGCCTGAGCGGTACCATTCAATGTGGGTTGTGCGTCATTAGTGACCTGGCCGTTGGCGATAGCGCCGGTATAAATACCCACATCATCTACTACGTTGGTGATGATCGGTGCTTCCGGCACACGCGTATCGGGCGCGGTAAATCCGGCGGCAATGCCAGTGTTGCCTGCTTTATCCTGGGCAAATGCCAGTAGCGGCTGACCATTGGTCTGCGCGGGCGTGAGTGTGGCGGTGAAGCTGCCTGTACCGTCGGCGGTGGCGGTTCCCAGTACCACACCAGTATCAGAGGTAATCGTCACTGTACTGCCTGCTTCCGCGGTGCCCGTCACCCGATTACCGGTAGCATTGATGACCAGGTTGCCGGGCGCGCCGGGCGCAATGGTATCCACGATAATCGTTATCGATGGCGAAGCGGCGCTAACGTTACCAGCCGCATCGGCGGCGCTAACGCTATAGGCGTGACCTCCCTGGCCGAGCGCGGCGGTTGGCGTCCAGCTCCAGTTGCCGCTGGCATTGGCGTTCACGGTCGCGACCAGCGCGCCATTATCGAAGATGCTTACCGCGCTGTTGGCTTCCGCAGTACCGTTGAGCGTCGGCTGTGTGTCGTTGGTCGATTGTCCATTGCCAATGGCGCCGGTGTTGTTCGGGACATCATCAACGATGCTGGTTATAAGCGGAACCGTTGGCGCAAGGGTATCGACCACGATAGTAAACCCGCTGGTGGCCGGGCTAACGTTGCCTGCCGGGTCGGTGGCGGTCACTGTTAATGTGCGCGTGCCGTCGTTTAACCCTGTCGTCGGCGTGAAGCTCCACGCGCCGCTCGCGTTAGCCGAGGTGACGCCAAGCAGAGTGTCGCCATCATAGATACTGACCACGCTGCCCGCTTCGGCAGTGCCGTTCAGCGTGGGGCGGTTATCATTGGTTATCTGACCATTAGCGAGATTTCCTGTGACCCCGCCCGCGACGTCATCCACCACGGACGTCAGGATTGGCGTTTGCGGCGCGGTGGTATCGACCGTCAGGGTGAAAGCCGTACTGTTCGGGCTGCTGTTTCCTGCGGCATCGGTGGCGACGGCGGTGATGACGTGCGTTCCGCTTGCCAGCGTTGAGGTGGAGACGCTCCACGCGCCGTCAGGCTGAGCCGTTGTCGTGCCAATGACCGTACCATTTTCATAGAGCGTGATCGTGGCGCCGGCTTCTGCGGTGCCGCTGAAGGTTGGCGTAGGATCGTTGGTATTTTGGCCGTTCGCGATCGTGCCGAGGTCTGGCGCCTGATCGTCACTGACTGATGTGATTACCGGCGTCAGCGGCGGCGTGGTATCGACGACGAAATTAACGCTGTCTGAAACGGGACTGGCGTTGCCTGCGGCATCAACGGCAATGACGGTAATTACATGGTTGCCCGTCGCCAGAGAGGCATCAGGCGTATAGCGCCAGCTACTGCTATTGTCGGCGGGAATTTCAGCCAGCAGCGTGCCGTTATCGTAGAGACGAATAGCTGTGTTGGCTTCACGGGTGCCGCTAATGACAGGGCGCGCCTCGTCTGTGATCTGCCCTGAACTCAGATTGCCGGTAATGGGGCCCGTACCGTCGTAGACCGTATCAATAACAGGCGCGGCGGGAGCCGTGGTATCAATAGTAAACGAGCGTATTTCGGACGCGGCGCTGGTATTGCCTGCCGCATCGGTTGCTGTCGCCGTCAGGTTCCAGACGCCCGCGCCCAGCGAGGTAGACGGCGTAAAGCTCCAGCTACCGTTGGCCTGAACTTGCGCCGTGCCGACCAGCGCGCTGCCATTATAAATCGAGATGGTTGTACCCGCCTCACCGGTACCCGAGAGTGTTGGTCGGGTTTCGTTCGTCGAGCCGCCGTTGGGGACGATGCCCGTCACCGGCGCCGTATTGTCTGCCACGCTGGCGATAACCGGCGCGGCGGGCGGTGTGGCGTCAATCGTCAGCACAAATCCGCTGGACACCGAGCTGCTATTACCCGCCGGATCGGTGGCGCTAAGGGTGAACGTGTGGCTACCGTTTGCAAGCGGCGTCTGCGGTGTGAAACTCCATGTGCCGTCGCTATTCACCGTCGTGGTACCGATGGACGCGGGATTACCGTCAAGATAGACATTAATCGTCGCGCCTGCCTCTCCGCGCCCGTTCAGGGTGGGCGTCGCATCGTTCGTTAGCTGCCCGCTAACCAGGTTGCCGGTAATACCGGGCTGGTCATCCACGACGGAGGTGAGAACCGGGATCGCCGGAGGCGTAATATCGACCACGATCGTCCACGGCGCGGAGACCGCGCTGGTATTGCCCGCCGGATCGGTAGCGCTAACCGTCAGATTA
Organism: Salmonella sp. SJTUF14076; assembly: GCF_015534835.1. Classification (NCBI taxonomy): domain Bacteria; kingdom Pseudomonadati; phylum Pseudomonadota; class Gammaproteobacteria; order Enterobacterales; family Enterobacteriaceae; genus Salmonella; species Salmonella sp. SJTUF14076. Next base: position 1,188,410 of record NZ_CP064674.1, read on the forward strand.
TGGCTTCCTTCTGACAAATTGCGGGGCACCGGGAAGGTCCAGCTACCGTTTTCGCCTACCTGAGCTGTGCCAAGCGGCGTACCGTTATCAAAAATGGTGATTGTCGCGCCAGGTTCGCCAGTTCCGTTCAGTATTGGCTGTCGATCGTCGGTGGATTGCCCCGGTAACACCGGGACGGTCGGTTGATTGTTATCGTCAATCACGGAGGTGATAACCGGCACATCTGGCGCCAGCGCGTCAATGTTCAGCGTAAAGCCGTCCGAAGGCTGGCCGCTATTGCCAGCGGGATCGGTCGCCACGGCGGTAAAGATGTGTGCGATGCTCTCCAGCGGCGCGTTCGGGGTGAAGCGCCAGTTGCCGCTTTGATCTACCGTGGCGGAACCGATTTCTACGCCGTTATCCAGAATGCGGATCGTGGCGCCTGCTTCTCCCGTTCCGTTGAGCGTCGGGCGTGAATCATTGGTGAGCGCGCCGTTATCCAGCGTACCGGTCATGCCGGGGACATCATCCGTTGCGCTGGTAATAACCGGTTGCGCCGGCGCGCTAAGATCGACAGTGATCCCGACCGGTGCGGACAGGCCGCCCGGGCCATTCGCATTGGTTGCCTGGACGGTGAAGTAATGTGTACTTTCGCTTAATGGCGTCGCGATCTCAAAGATCCAGTTCCCGCTGGCGTCAACGGTGGCAAAGCCTGCTGAATCGCCATCAATGAAAACTTCAACGGTAGAGCCGATATCCGTGGTGCCGCGCAGCGTCGGCATGGTGTCGTCCGTGGCGCCGCCCGCCGCAATATTCCCCTGTATGCTCCCGACATCATCTTCAATCGCCGTGATGGCCGGGACGGCGGGCAGACCGCTGTCGGAAGCAGGAAAATTCGTAGCCGGGCCGTTATTCCCCGCGCGATCGATAGCAATTGCCGTCAGCGTACCGCCATCGGTTTGCGCCGGACTGAGCGTAACGACGAATTCACCGGTGCCATTAGCGACAGCGCTGCCGACCAGGGTGCCATCGGCATGGTGAATTTCAACGGTAGCGTAAGGATCGGCAAGTCCGGCGACGCGCGTGCCATCGTCGTCCACCGTCTGGATCGTTGGCGCGGGCGGGGCGGTGATATCCACGGTAATGATGATCGGTTGGGTTTGCGCCGTGGTATTTCCAGCGTCGTCAGTCGCGCTGAAGGTTAGCGCATGGCTGACTTCTGACAATTCTGGCGTATTGAATGTCCAGACCCCGTCGGTAACGAGCGCCGTCCCGATTGCCACGCCATTGTCGTAAATCGTGACGGTGCTGCCGTTTTCGCCGCTGCCGTTGATAGTCAGCGTCCGATCGTTAGTAAAGGCGCCATCGGTTAATGGCCCGGTCACTGGCGCAATATCGTCAAGGATCTCATTGACGACGGGCGGCTGCAACGGAACGGTGTCGACGGTGAAGGTAAAGCTGTTCGATACGCCGCTGCTGTTTCCGGCGGCATCGGCGGCAATGGCGGTCAGGGTGTAGACGCCATCCGGCAACGCGCTGGTCACCGCTAGCGTCCAGGTACCGGTCTCATCGACGGTGACTACGCCCACGACACTACTGCCGTTATAGAGCGTGATCACGCTGCCGATGTCGCCAGTGCCGTGAATGACCGGTGTATTGTCGTCAGTGGTTGCGCCGCTGACAATAGTATCCTGGACTTCGCCGACGTTATCTTCGGCAAAAGTGATAACCGGATTGGCGGGCGCAGTGGTGTCTAGCGTAAAAGTGACTGAGGCGGAAGGTGGACTGATATTGCCCGCTATATCGGTTTCCGTGACGGTAATGGTATAGGTTTCTGGCGTCAGTGCCGCAGGCGTAAAGTTCCAGCTACCGTTATCGCCTACCGTTGTGCGACCAATTTCACTGCCATTATTGTAGAGAATTATCGTGCTGCCGATCTCTCCCGTGCCGCTGAAGGTCGGCGTGGTATCGTTCGTTGCGCCATTATTGCCGATGTTGCCGATAACCGGCGCGACGTTATCGCTGATCAGCGGCGCGTCAGGCTGCGCTGGAGGCTGGGTATCAAGGGTAACGGAGAAAACGCCGGAGGTCGGGCTACTATTGCCTGCGGCATCCGTGGCGGTGGCCGTCAGGATGTTTAATCCTTCGCTCAGATTACGGGTTAGCGGATAGATCCAGCTACCCTGTGGATTGACCTGGACGGTAGCCAGTTCTACGCCGTTATTGTACAGGGTGATGATGGCGCCGGGTTCGCCGGTGCCGCTGAGGGTCGGCATACGCTGATTGGTAATACTGCCGTTTGCCAGTAGCACCTCGCCTTCTCCGCCTGTGATGGCGGCTGACACGATCTGCGGCGCATCCGGCGCCTGGGTATCGATGCGTAGGGTAAAGCTGATGGATTCCGGACTTTCGTTCCCCGCCGGATCGTTGGCGCGAGCGGTCAGAAGGTGGTCGCCGTCGCCCAGCGCGGCAGGCGGCGTAAACTGCCAGCGTCCGTCCGTGCCGACCAGCGCCTGACCTATGGCATTGCCATTATCGTAAAGGATGATTGTGTCGCCTGCGGTGCCGCTACCGCTCAACCGGGGCTGGGATTCCTGGGTAATCTGATTGGTATCAATCGTATTTCCGTCGCCGTCAGCTACGCCGATAACGCCGGGGGCGGCAGGGGCCTGGGTATCAATGGTAATCGTAAAATCGGTCGAAAAAGGCGTGGTGTTGCCGTTACTGTCGCTGGCCGTCACGGTAAAGGTGTAGGTGTCGTCCGCCAGTGGCGAGGCCGTGGTGTAAGCGTAGCTCCAGACGCCGGAATTACCGACGATAATATCTGCTATCCGGGCGCCATTCTGATACAGGTGTACTGTGGAACCCGGTTCACCTGTACCATTAATCGTTGGCGTGCTGTCGTTAGTGAGCCCCAGATGCGCGACGCTACCGAGAATACCCGGCGTATCATCTGTAATGAAGGTGATTACCGGTTGCTGCGGCGATTGCGTATCGACCACCAGGTCGAATGACGCGGCCGGACTTGCATTGCCTTTAGCGTCGGTTGCGATTACGGTCAGTCGATGCGCGCCTTCACCTAAATTTTGCGACGGCGTAAACGTCCAGCCGCCGTTGGGCTGTAGCGTGGCGAGTCCCAGCGAAACGCCGTTATCAAAAATTTCGACACGCGCGCCAGCCTCCGCCGTACCGCTAAGGGTGGGGCGGTTGTCATTGGTGGTTTGTCCGTTAACCAGCGGCCCGGTGAAGCTTTCAACATCGTCCAGCACCTGAGTGATAATGGGCTTATCCGGGGCGGTGATATCGGGCGCTTGCGCTGTGGTTGGCGGGCTGACGTTGTTGGCGCTGTCGGTAGCGGTGACGGTAACCTGTTCGCCGTTGGTCTGTGCGGGGACGAGGGGAAGGGTAAAATGACCTTCGCCATCTGCTTTGCCGCTGCCAAGCGGCTTGCCGTCCGGCGTGGCGATCGTGATGGCGCTACCCGGTTCGGCGGTGCCGCTGATACTGGTGCCATCCTCACTAATTACCACGTTTTTCGGCATTTCCGGCGCGGTACTGTCCGGCGCGATAACCGTCGCGGCGGCGCTTTCGTTTTTCGCGACATCGGTGGCGGTAGCGATAAGCGCCTGGCCGTTAGTCTGCGCCGTATTCAGCGGAACGATAAATTGTCCGTTGCCATTAGCGACGGCGCTGCCAAGTACGGTGTTGCTACTGTCGCGGATAGTGACCGTTGCCCCGGCTTCCGCCTGACCGCTTACGGACAGACCGTCGGTCGCCACGGTAAGACCGTCCGGTGCCGCAGGCGCAGTTTTATCCGGCGCGTTCAGCGTTTCTACCGGACCGCTATTCGTGGCTTTATCGGTAACGCTAATGCTTAATGTTTCGCCGTTAATTTTCGCCGGGCTAATACCTATTGAGAAGGTACCGTCGTCGCCTGCCGTTCCACTACCGAGCGTATTTCCCAGGCTGTCTTTGATAACCACAGTACTGCCAGCTTCCGTAGTGCCGGTGAGTCTGTCGCCGACGTCGCTAACCGCCAGGCCTTCCAGCACCGGCGGCTGCGTGTCGATATCAATGGTAAAGGAGACGGACTGCCCGCTGGTGCCGCGATCGTTGGTCGCGGTAGCGGTAAAGACATGGTCGCCATCGGCAAGCGCCAGCGAGGGGGTAAAGCTCCATTTGCCGTCAGCGTCAGCGACAATGGGCGGAAAGGTCGCTACAGGAAAGCCATTATCGTTAATCGATATCGTACTGCCTGGTTCAGCAGTACCGCTGAGGGTTGGGCGGTTATCATCTGTGGCATCGCCATTTTTCAGCAGCCCGGTAACGGCGCCAGCGTCATCCGTCACGGTAAGGATAGTCGGCTGGGCAGGATACTGTGAGTCAGAAGCGGTAAACTCCGTGGCGGGGCCGATGTTACCGACGGCGTCCTGAATACGCGCTTCCAGACGCTCGCCGTGGGTCTGAGCCGGATTCAGCGTGATGCTGAAGTGGTTATTTTCTCCGGTAATCGTGGAGCCCAGGTAATTTCCCGCCGGGTCATAGATCGACACAGTACTGCCAGCTTCAGCGGTGCCGCTAACGGTTGTGCCGTCTTTCGCAACATTATCAATGATAGCGGCGTCAGGCGGTGTGGTGTCCACAATGATAGTAGGCGTTGTCGTCACGCGGCTCGTGTTTCCGGCTTTGTCGCTTTGTTCGACGGTAAAGGTATGTTCGCCATCGCTTAACGGCGTAGTCGGCGTAAAGGTCCAGCGTCCATTTTCGTCTACGGTAGCGCTGCCGATAACGGTTGAACCTTCTTTAATCGTGATGGTATTGCCTGCCTCTCCCTGCCCGGAAAATAGCGGTTTTGCCTCGTCAGTCCGGTCATTATTCTGTAGCGGCCCGGTGAGCAAACCGGTGTTATCGGCAATCAGTTCAACGCGTGGGGCATCGGGGCTGAGTGTGTCGATAGTCAGCGTAAAGCGGGCTGATTCGCTACTTTCGCCTTTAACGTTAGTCGCAATGGCGGTGAAATGATTTTCCCCATCCGCTAGCGCGCTGGTAATGGCAAAACGCCAGTTTCCGCTGGTATCAACCGTTGTTGAGCCTATTTCCTGACCATTGGCGTAAATATGGATGACTGTGCCTGCGCTGCCGGTGCCCTCCAGAGTGGGGGTACTGTCGTTCGTAAACTGATTATTGCTCAGCGTGCCGGTGAGGGGAGCGGCATCATCGATAGCGGCGGTGATAACCGGTGTATCGGGGAGAGGAATGTTGGGCGCATCAATGGTTGCGGATGGGCCGGTATTGCCGGCATCGTCAGTCGCGGTCACGGTAAGTTGTTCGCCGCTAATCTGTGGCGCTGTCAGATCAATACTAAATTTACCGTCGCTATCCGCTTTGCCCTCGCCAACGACGTTGCCTGAGGGATCTTTGATGGTAATGGTACTGCCCGCTTCGGCTTGCCCGCTTACCGTTTTTCCGTCCGCTGAAATCAATAATTCGCCGGGAGCGAGAGGCGGGGTAGTATCTACAGGATTACTGCTACCTGGAGTATTGCCGTTGGGGGTACTGCCGCCGGGATTGCTGTTATCAGGGGGATTACCGTCAGGATTGGTGTTATCGGGGGGCGGATTATCGCCATCCGAATGATGGTGGGAATCGCCGCCGCCGGAAGACGCGATAGCGGCAATGCCGCCAGCCGCCACCGCGCCAGCCAGTACCCACGGCCAAACGGCGCCGCCTGCTTCATGGGAAGCGCCGGAAGTGACCAGCAGTTCATTAATATCAGCGATTTGTTCAAAATGTAGCCCGGCTTGAGGATTTTCTACCCACCATAACGTGCCATCGTTTTCCGCCAGTACTAACTGGCTTGCGCCCAGATCGTTGGTAACGTAAAAGTTTTTAATCGTGATCGTTTCGCCGGAATGGAGCCTCACCACCAGATCCTGATTAATGCGCGTAAGTTGACTAATTTCCTCCCGGGCCACTGATAATTTAACAATTGACGGGGCGTTAAGAGTGACCGCTGAGGATTCCACAGTGGTGGAGACGCCAGTCAATTTCGAAACCACGGCGAGTAGACGCATAAATTAGCTCCTGATGGATTTGCTCTGTGTATTAATTAACGGGCACGACGTTCAGGGCAAAATGCGTAGACGAGCCTTCCCGTTCATCGTGAGAGATGAATTTCCGTAGCCATATTCTTTTTTATGAGCGTAGGTGGAGGTCTGGTTTTCTCGCCGAATAACCCTTTGTTTTTTGTGCCTGACTAGTGCTTTCGTATTAGATGATATAGTCAGAAAAAAATCTTTCTGCAAATTAAGATCTATTGATAAAGGTGTTAGTGCGTCTGAAATATAACGGAGTTTGTGTTAAGTAGAGGTAGAGTGGGCTAACAATGCATGATAATTTTTTATTTATCTTTATGTTTTATAATGAATTTTAATTTTTTCTTCTTTTTCTCTTTTAACATAAAAACAATACTTTTTGTGAAGGTATTCAGCAATATTAAATTTTATAAAAATCATTTGAAGTATTGTGTTATTAGGCTATAAAAATTTTTTAAACAAAGAATATATTCTTGTTGTGGTATTTATTGCTATTGATAAGCGTCAGACACAGAGAATATATTTTCGAGGCATGCATGAGATATGAACATTGACCAGCTTCATACTGAGAAGCTGGTCACAAAAAATGTCTATTATCGGCCTGCATTTTTCATAATGCGTGCTTTATCCAGTTGCCACTCACGTTCTTTAAGATCGGAACGTTTATCATGTTGTTTTTTACCTTTCGCCACGCCGATCTTTACTTTGCACCAGGCATTTTTCCAGTACAGAGAAAGCGCGACGACAGTATAACCTTCACGATTAATACGGCCATACAGCGAATCAAGCTCACGCTGATTTAACAACAGTTTGCGGGTTCGGGTTGGGTCGCATACAACATGTGTCGAGGCGACCGCCATCGGCGTAAAGTTTGCGCCAAACAGCCAGGCCTCGCCATCTTTGAGGATAACGTAACTGTCGCCGATATTGGCTTTTCCTGCGCGCAGAGATTTTACTTCCCAGCCTTGCAGGGCGAGACCAGCCTCGAACTCTTCTTCGATAAAGTATTCGTGCCGGGCGCGCTTATTCAGCGCGATGGTGGCTGAGCCCGGTTTATGTGCTTTTTTCTTCGTCATAAGTGTCGTGAATTCATAGGTAATCTGATATCGAAAACACCCCATTACGTCCTGATGAGGTGCAAAAATCTATCTTAGCATGAGTTGGGCTATGCACGCACAATTAAGGCATGACGGTTGGGGACAGCATTTTTTTTACTCGCTGATAAGTGGTATTATTTACACGATTTATGTTGATGGGAATTGCTATGCCTCAGATTAGTCGGACTGCTTTAGTCCCCTACAGTGCGGAACAGATGTATCAGTTAGTGAATGACGTGCAATCGTATCCCCAGTTTTTGCCTGGGTGTGTTGGCAGTCGTGTCCTGGAGTCATCGCCAGCACAGATGACGGCGGCTGTTGACGTGTCGAAGGCGGGTATCAGCAAGACGTTTACGACGCGTAATCAGCTAACGCGTAACCAGAGTATTCTGATGCATCTGGTGGATGGCCCCTTTAAAAAGCTGATCGGCGGCTGGAAATTTACCCCGCTCAGCCCCGAGGCGTGCCGTATTGAGTTTCAGCTTGATTTTGAGTTTACCAATAAACTCATTGAGCTGGCGTTTGGTCGTATATTCAAAGAGTTAGCGTCCAACATGGTGCAGGCGTTTACGGTTCGCGCCAAAGAGGTTTACCGTGCCGGATAAACTTGTGGTTGAAGTGGCTTATGCGCTGCCGGAAAAGCAGTATTTGCAGCGCGTAACGCTGGAGGAGGGCGCGACGGTCGAAGAGGCGATTCGCGCTTCCGGCTTGCTGGAATTGCGCACGGATATCGATCTGGCGAAAAATAAAGTAGGTATCTACAGTCGTCCGGTAAAACTCACCGATACGGTGCAGGATGGCGATCGGGTTGAAATTTACCGTCCCTTAATCGCCGATCCAAAAGCATTACGCCGCCAGCGCGCCGAAAAATCGGCTGGTAGATAATTAGCCTCTTTTGCCGGATAACGGTGTGAAAGCCGTACCACACCTGAAGCACAGGCGTGCCTGTAAGCCAGATAAACGTAGCGCCATCAGGCAAATTCGTACCAAATGGCGGGGGAGAGGTTTGCAGGCCTGATGAACGTAACCTCATCAGGCGGTATCACAAACTTACTTCGTCAACGCCGGTTTGTTATCAATATTGGTTAACACGCCGCTGCTGTTAAAGGTGAGCGTCAGAGTCTGCTGCGTCACGTTCTCATGTCCTGGCTGCTGGCGGAAGACATAAAACCAGGTGTTCGTACCAAAAGGATCGGTCATCATCGGCGTGCCTAAAGCATACGCAACCTGTTGTTGCGTCATACCAACACGCACTTTGGCGACATCCGTAGGTGTAAGATAGTTCCCCTGATTGATGTCAGGTCGGTAAACCACTCGCTCCAGAGTGGAACAGCCTGCGGTCAACATCAGGAGTACTGCTGCGGCAGCAGTCAGCGTTTTACAGCGCATAGTGATTGGGTTCCTTTTCGGGCCTGAGCAGTACGTGGCTCATATTAATATGCCGATGATAATAGACCTTTCATCACTTTAAAACCTTTTGCTGTCGGGTCTTACGGCGTTTTTGTTGTGAACTCAGACCTTCGGGAGATAAAAAAGTTTACGCCGCCAGCAGTTCTTTTGCGTTTGCCAGCGTATTACGCGTAACTTCACTTCCTCCCAACAGGCGGGCCAGTTCCTGTAAACGCGCACGTTTATCCAAAGGTTGCATATGGGTTTCGGTCATTGCCCCGTCTGTTTCTTTACTGACAAAGAAGTGCTGGTGACCGCACCCGGCTACCTGTGGCAGGTGAGTGACGCACATCACCTGAGTGGATTCGCCAAGCTGACGCAGGAGTTTACCGACCACGGCGGCGGTTGGGCCGCTGATGCCAACATCGACCTCGTCAAAAATTAGCGCCGGCGTTTCCATTTTGCGCGCGGTAATCACCTGAATAGCCAGCGCAATGCGCGACAGTTCACCGCCAGACGCGACTTTAGCGATAGGCTGCAGCGGCTGACCCGGGTTTGTCGTCACTTTAAACTCCACGCGATCGGCGCCGTCGTTGCTCAGATGATGCTCATCAAATTTCACGTCGATAGTAAACAGACCGTGCGGCATCGAAAGTAAATGCATACTTTCAGTGATCAACTGCCCCAGCTCCTGGGCGTAAAACTGACGCTGTTGATGCAGCGCTTGCGCCGTTTCCAGCGCTTGTTGGTGATGCTTATTAACCGCCAGCGTTAGCGTTTCCAGCGAATCGGCCTGATCGTCGAGCTGCTGCTGTTCTTCGAGCAGTGACTGATAAAGCTGCGGCAGCGCTTCCGGGCTGACGTGATGTTTTCGCGCCAGCGAAATTTGTTTAGCGATGCGCTGTTCAAGCTCAAACAGGCGATTGGGGTCTAAATCCAGACGCTCGCAATAGTGGCGTAATTCATCGCTGGCTTCGGTGAGTTGGATAGTGGCTTCTTCCAGCATATCCAGGATGCCGGAAAGCTTGCTGTCCATACCTACCAGCTCGCTAACCAGTTGTTTTGCGCTATATAACTGGCTTTGCAGGTTAACGTCTTCGCCGTCCGCGAGTAGCGCCAGAGCGTTCTGGCTGGTCGTAAGCAACTGCCCGCTGTTGGCCAGCCGTTTGTACTCTTCGTCAATTTGCTCGAATTCGCCGGCCTGCGGATTAAAGTCGTTCAACTCTTTTAACTGATATTGCAGCAGTTCCGCGCGCGCGGCGCGTTCCTGGCTTTGTTGCTGGTGATGGGCGAGATCGCGGCAGCTTTGATGCCATAATTGGTAGCGAGCAGCCATCTGCTGCGCTAAAGCGGCTTCGTTGGCATAGCTATCCAGCAGCGATTTTTGCTGTTCGGGTTTGGTAAGCTGCTGGTGCGCATGTTGACCGTGAATTTGAATCAGCAACTGACCGAGCTCGCGCAATTGAGACAGGGGCACAGCGGTGCCGTTAATAAAGCCCCGTGAGCGACCATCGCTGCTGATAACGCGGCGAAGTAAGCATTCGCGACCTTCTTCAAGCTGGTTTTCTTCCAGCCAGCGCAATGCCGCAGGCGTGTCTTTCAGCGCAAAGCGGGCACACAAATCGGCGCGGGTCGCTCCGGTACGGACCATATCGGCCTCAGCGCGACCGCCCAGACACAGACCCAGGGCATCAATCGCAATAGATTTACCCGCGCCGGTTTCACCAGTAATGACGGTCATTCCGCTCTGAAAATCGATCTCAAGCTCACGAACGATAGCAAAATTGCTGATGGTCAGTTGCGCCAACATAGCTGTTTTCCTGTATGAAAAACCATGACTGTAATTAAATACAGTATAAACTGGTTTTTTATACAGTAAAGAGGCTAACGTAAAATTAGAATAATTTTTTTGACCAACCGAGTTTTGTGCTTAATGTATTGAAATAGCTATAGTCTTTGGGATGTATGAGGTTGAGATGGTAATCGCAGCGGCGAATCAGCACATCTTCTCCTTCCTGAATAGGCAGCGCTATCTGGCTGTCGCAGCTAATTTCCAGATCGCTACGGCGATGCGAAAAACGCAGACGAATCGTGCTACTGCTGTTAATGACTAACGGGCGCGCCGACAAGGTATGCGGGAACATCGGCACCAGGGTGATTGCATCCAGTGAAGGGGTCAGAATAGGGCCGCCTGCGGAGAGCGAATAGGCGGTGGAGCCGGTCGGCGTAGAAATGATCAGACCATCAGACCGCTGTGAAAAAGCGAAGGTTTCATCAATATAAACCTCGAACTCGATCATATGCGCCACTTTTCCCGGATGCAGCACCACTTCATTAATGGCTGTGCTGATACGTTTCTGGCGGCCCTGTTGGCAGACCTGCGCTTCCAGCAGAAAACGTTTTTCGGAGATATAGCGCCCTTCCAGCACATCAGATAATTGTTGCAGGGCGTTGTCCGGATCGAGATCGGTCAGGAAGCCAAGATTACCGCGGTTAATGCCAATCACATTGATGTCATAACGCGCCAGCGTACGCGCTGCGCCAAGCATATTGCCGTCGCCGCCCACGACTACCGCCAGATCTGCCTGTTGACCAATTTCCGCCAGCGTGCCGGTTGGCACATTTTTTAGCTGTAATTCGTGGGCGATTTGTTGCTCCACAATGACCTCATAACCCTGATCGCATAGCCAACGGTAGAGCATTTCATGTGTCGTGAGTGCGGTGGGATGACGCGGATGCCCCACAATGCCGATACACTTGAAATGATTATTCATTTTTCTGAGGTCCTTGTAGCGAAGATTGATGACAATGTGAGTACTTCCCTTGAAACCCTGAATCTGATCCCCATAATAAGCGAAGTTAGCGAGATGAATGCGAAAAAAAACGCGGAGAAATTCATGAGTAGTAAAGAACAGAAAACGCCTGAGGGGCAAGCCCCGGAAGAAATTATCATGGATCAGCACGAAGAGGTTGAGGCAGTTGAACCAAACGATTCTGCTGAGCAGGTGGATCCGCGCGATGAAAAAATTGCGAATCTGGAAGTTCAGCTTGCAGAAGCCCAGACTCGCGAACGCGACACCGTGTTGCGTATCAAAGCGGAAATGGAAAACCTGCGCCGTCGTACTGAACAGGATATCGAAAAAGCGCATAAATTCGCTCTCGAGAAGTTCGTCAACGAATTGCTGCCGGTAATCGATAGCCTGGATCGCGCGCTGGAAGTTGCAGACAAAGCCAATCCGGATATGGCGGCAATGGTCGAAGGGATTGAGCTGACGCTGAAGTCTATGCTGGATGTGGTGCGTAAGTTCGGCGTGGAAGTGATTGCTGAGACCAACGTGCCGCTGGACCCGAACGTGCATCAGGCGATTGCGATGGTGGAGTCGGAAGAGGTTCCGGCAGGCAATGTGCTGGGTATTATGCAGAAAGGCTATACGCTGAACGGTCGTACCATTCGCGCGGCGATGGTGACTGTAGCGAAGGCGAAGTAAAAGTCTGATGGCCGATGTAAAGTCGGCCATTTTTTTAGCTTAAAAAATCCTGCACTTCCAGCCACGGCGTGTTGAAATCCTCTATTTTTTTATATTCGCTCATTGGCAGAACGACCACATTATAGGTGTCAGATCCTTCATTCAGATCAAAAATCTGGAAGCCCCTCTTATTGAGTTCGGTCTGGATGCGTTCAAAGATCTCGTCAAGGTAACGGTCTCCGGCTTCACAGACATCGGAGATTTCATCCTCTTGGGTTATTTCGACAAGAAGATTTCTTAATTCCTCAGAATTCGTCAGGTTTTTTGTGAGTTCATAAAAGCGATCTGCGGCAAAATTAGCCAGTTCGCCTTCTTCATCTTCACCTTTCCAGTCAACGAGGTGAATAAATCCTTCGCCGCGTAGAACTTGTAAAAATGCCTGTGCCAGCTCGTTATTTCCGAGATCGCCACCGCTACAATCCAGGACGTCCTGCAACCCATATTCGTCTTCATCTTCGTCTTCAAAGATTTCAGGTTGCGTCGAAAGTTGAGAGAAAATAGTGGGCCATAAGGTTGGGTTGTGTGATAAAAAAACGTTGGCGACGACGTTGAGGTCGTCTGCAAAATTCTTATCCCATTCAATTACATAATCTTCTGACATAACATCAATATCCTTTCTGAATGCCTGAAAAGACATTATTGCATTGTTAAGTAAATGGCAGGAATTGATGGAATCTTAAAAGACGGCGATAAAAAAGGCGAACCGGAGTTCGCCATTGTGTTACTCCGCCACACTCTCGCGCAGCGGTTTTACCGGTACGACCTTCACCTGCTTAATCATATTTTCCTGTACGTCGAGAATATCGATATCGTACTGCTCAATGCGCACGCGCGTGCCAGCAACCGGAATTTCTTCCAGAGCCTCCAGAATCACCCCGTTGACGGTGCGCGCGTCATCTTCCGGCAGGTGCCAGTTAAACGCTTTATTGATTTCCCGGACGTTGGCGGTACCGTCAATAATAACCGAGCCGTCGTTTTGCGGCGTGACCTCTTCCGCCAGTGTCGGCGACATCGAGGTGGTGAAGTCGCCGACGATCTCTTCGAGAATATCTTCCACGGTGACCAGACCCTGGATATCGCCATATTCGTTGACGACTAATCCGACTTTCTTTTTATTGCGCTGAAATTTAATCAGTTGCGTACTGAGCGGCGTACCTTCCGGGACGTAATAGATTTCATCGGCGGCGCGCAGCATCATCTCTTTGGTGAACTCTTTTTTCTCGGCCATTAACCGCCAGGCTTCACGCACGCGCAGCATACTGATGGCGTCATCCAGCGAATCGCGATAGAGCACAATGCGTCCGTGCGGCGAGTGGGTAAGCTGCCGCTCGATAGATTTCCAGTCGTCATTGATATCGATCCCGATAATTTCATTACGCGGCACCATGATGTCATCCACGCTGACCTTTTCCAGGTCGAGAACCGACAGCAGCATATCCTGATTGCGGCGAGAGATTTGCGAACGGGATTCATGCACGATAGTGCGTAATTCCTCTTTGCTTAACGACCCGCTGACCACGATGTCCGTTTTAATTCCCATCAGACGCATCAGCAGGCGGGTGATGGTGTTAAGTAACCACACCAGCGGCATCATCAGTATCTGTAACGGCGCCAGCAGGAAGCTGCTGGGATAGGCCACTTTTTCCGGATAGAGCGCGGCGATAGTTTTGGGCAGGACTTCGGCAAAAACTAACACGACAAACGTCAGTACCCCGGTGGCGATAGCCACGCCGGCATCGCCGTAAAGCCGCATACCCACAATCGTGCCGAGCGCCGAGGCAAGAATGTTGACCAGGTTATTGCCGATCAGCACCAGGCTTATCAGTCGGTCGGGTTTACGCAGTAATTTTTCTACCCGTTTTGCCGAGCGATTACCTTGCTTCGCCATATGGCGTAAACGGTAACGGTTTAGCGTCATCATTCCAGTTTCGGAACCGGAAAAATAGGCCGAGATGACCACCATGATGATTAATATGATAATCAGCGTGGTGGTGGAGATGTGTTCCAGGGGAAACTCCTTTAAAAGCTTAGCTTACAAATTGCTGTAATATGCGGCTACCAAAATAGGCCAGCGTCAGAATACCCGCGCCTGCGACGTTAAACCACACGACCCGGCGACCCCGCCAGCCTTCATGGTAATGCCCCCACAGCAGAACGATATAGACAAACCATGCCACGATAGAGAGCACGGCTTTATCAATATTTTCAGTACTGAACAGGTTATGCATGTAAAACAGGCCGGTACACAGAGTAAGGGTCAGCAGTACGACGCCAATCTGCGTGATATGAAACATTTTGCGCTCAATGCTCATCAATGGCGGCATTTCATTACTAAACGCCAGCTTTTTGTTCTTCAACTGATAGTCGATCCACGCCAGTTGTAGCGCATACAGCGCGGCGATTATCAGCGTCGCGTAAGAGAAAAGCGACAGACCGATGTGCACCATCATGCCTGGGGTCGCTTCCAGATGCGTAATATATTCATTAGGCATGAACGTGGCGAAGGCGAGGTTAATCAGCGCAAAAGCATAGACAATGGGCAGAAGTAGCCAGCCGCGATTACGCGACGCGACAATGGTCATCACCGTGCAGATCATCAGGCTGACCAGCGAACCGACATTCAGCAGGCTCAGGTTTTGTCCACTGTCGCCGCCGGGCAGAATACGCGATTCCAGCGCGACAGCATGGCACACCAGCGCGATGACCGCAGAAAGAATAGCCATACGCCGCCAGCCGCTGTTTTTTTGCAACAGTCCGGGAACGATCAGCGCGAGGCTGAAGGAGTAGGCGACAAGGGCAAGTAAAGCAAAAACGGGCATAGTTGTGTCGACAGTTGACCAGTGAGAAAGAGAAGCAGTATAGCGTTACGTGACCGCAGCTCCAACCGTTGCATAACAACAAAGACGGCTTCATGGTATACTGTGGCGAAATTCTGTAACTGTGTCGCTGCGGCGACCAACCGTTTCCACCCCAGGCGAGAGACAATGTTTGATAATTTAACCGATCGTTTGTCGCGCACGCTGCGCAATATCAGTGGCCGTGGGCGCCTTACTGAAGACAACGTTAAAGAGACGCTGCGCGAAGTGCGCATGGCGCTGCTGGAGGCTGACGTTGCGCTGCCGGTAGTGCGTGAGTTCATCAATCGCGTAAAAGAGAAAGCGGTTGGTCATGAAGTTAACAAGAGCCTGACCCCAGGGCAGGAGTTCGTCAAGATTGTCCGTAGCGAACTGGTTGCGGCGATGGGCGAAGAGAACCAGACGCTGAATTTAGCTGCGCAGCCGCCAGCCGTAGTATTGATGGCGGGTCTGCAGGGGGCGGGTAAAACCACCAGCGTCGGTAAGCTGGGTAAATTCTTGCGCGAGAAGCACAAGAAGAAAGTGCTGGTCGTCTCTGCCGACGTCTATCGCCCGGCGGCGATCAAACAGCTCGAAACGCTGGCTGAGCAGGTTGGCGTGGATTTCTTCCCGTCTGATGTCGGCCAGAAACCGGTTGATATCGTCAACGCCGCGCTGAAGGAAGCGAAGCTCAAATTCTACGACGTGCTGCTGGTGGATACCGCCGGTCGTCTGCACGTTGACGAAGCGATGATGGACGAAATCAAACAGGTCCACGCTTCTATCAAGCCAGTAGAAACGCTGTTTGTCGTCGATGCGATGACCGGTCAGGATGCGGCGAATACCGCAAAAGCCTTTAACGAAGCGCTGCCGTTAACCGGCGTGGTGCTGACCAAAGTTGATGGTGATGCGCGTGGCGGCGCGGCGCTCTCTATTCGTCATATCACCGGCAAGCCGATTAAATTCCTCGGTGTCGGCGAGAAAACCGACGCGCTGGATCCGTTCCATCCGGATCGTATCGCCTCGCGTATTCTCGGCATGGGCGACGTGCTGTCGCTGATCGAAGATATCGAAAGTAAAGTTGACCGCGCACAGGCTGAAAAGCTGGCGACTAAACTGAAGAAAGGCGACGGTTTCGACCTGAACGACTTCCTGGAACAGCTCAAACAGATGAAAAACATGGGCGGTATGGCCAGTCTGATGGGCAAATTACCGGGCATGGGGCAGATTCCGGACAACGTTAAATCGCAGATGGATGACAAAGTGCTGGTGCGTATGGAGGCGATCATCAATTCGATGACGCTGAAAGAACGCGCGAAGCCGGAAATCATTAAAGGTTCCCGCAAGCGTCGTATCGCGCAGGGCTGTGGGATGCAGGTGCAGGACGTTAACCGCCTTCTGAAACAGTTCGACGACATGCAGCGCATGATGAAGAAAATGAAGAAGGGCGGGATGGCGAAGATGATGCGGAGTATGAAGGGGATGATGCCGCCAGGCTTCCCGGGTAGATAAATATATCGGGCTACCTTATTTGCCATTTTGACGCCGGAGTGTGCTCGACAAAACACGATAGTGTTTTGAACGCCCTTTAGGGCGGCCCGAAGGGCGAGCGGAGCGAGTAAATGCTCACGTACTGCGTGTACGCTCCGCTTTCTGCGCGCACGCCGACGCCAAACTGGCTGCAACGGTCACGCCCTGGAATCAAGCTTCATCACATGTTGATTGCTTTTTTCCCAGAAATCAGTAAAATTTTCGGGCTTTTAATATGACGCCGGGCTCCGTTCCTCGATGGGGCCCGGTTGTTTTATTCACACAAGAGGATGTTATGGTAACTATTCGTTTAGCTCGTCACGGCGCTAAAAAGCGTCCGTTCTACCAGGTTGTTGTCACCGACAGCCGTAATGCACGCAACGGTCGCTTCATTGAGCGCGTTGGTTTCTTCAACCCAATCGCTAGCGAAAAAGAAGAAGGCACCCGCCTGGATCTGGATCGCATCGCTCACTGGGTTGGCCAGGGCGCAACCATTTCCGATCGCGTTGCGGCGCTGATCAAAGAAGTAAAAAAAGCAGCTTAATCTGTCACGGTGGTCATGATGAGCAAGCAACTCGCCGCACAAGTACCCGCTGAACCGGTTGTACTGGGGAAAATGGGTTCTTCATACGGTATCCGTGGTTGGCTCAGAGTGTTTTCCTCCACTGAAGACGCCGAAAGCATTTTTGACTATCAGCCCTGGTTTATCCAGAAGGCGGGTCAGTGGCAGCAGGTACAGCTGGAAAGCTGGAAGCACCACAATCAGGATCTGATCATCAAGCTGAAAGGCGTTGACGATCGAGATGCCGCGAATCTTCTGACGAATTGCGAAATTGTCGTGGATTCCTCGCAACTTCCTGCGCTTGAGGAGGGAGACTACTACTGGAAAGACCTGATGGGCTGCCAGGTAGTCACCGCTGAAGGCTACGATCTCGGTAAAGTTATCGACATGATGGAAACCGGGTCGAATGACGTTCTCGTCATTAAGGCGAACCTGAAAGATGCATTTGGTATCAAGGAACGACTAGTACCGTTCCTCGATGGGCAGGTTATCAAGAAAGTCGATCTCGCTACTCGTACTATCGAAGTAGACTGGGATCCTGGTTTTTAAACCACCGAATAAACGGTAATAAATGGCGTTATGGGGATTGGCTTGTGTTTATTGGCATCGTTAGCCTGTTTCCTGAAATGTTCCGCGCAATTACCGATTACGGGGTAACTGGCCGGGCAGTAAAAAAAGGCCTGCTGAACATCCAAAGCTGGAGTCCTCGCGACTTCACGCATGACCGGCACCGTACCGTGGACGATCGTCCTTACGGCGGCGGACCGGGGATGTTAATGATGGTGCAACCCTTGCGGGACGCCATTCACGCAGCAAAAGCCGCGGCAGGTGAAGGCGCTAAAGTGATTTATCTGTCGCCTCAGGGACGCAAGCTTGATCAAGCGGGCGTTAGCGAGCTGGCCACGAATCAGAAACTTATTCTGGTGTGTGGTCGCTACGAAGGCGTAGATGAGCGCGTAATTCAGACCGAAATTGACGAAGAATGGTCAATTGGCGATTACGTTCTCAGCGGTGGCGAACTACCGGCAATGACGCTGATTGACTCCGTCGCCCGGTTTATACCGGGGGTTCTGGGGCATGAGGCATCAGCAATCGAAGATTCGTTTGCTGATGGGTTGCTGGATTGTCCGCACTATACGCGCCCTGAAGTGTTAGAGGGGATGGAAGTACCGCCAGTATTGCTGTCGGGAAACCATGCTGAGATACGTCGCTGGCGTTTGAAACAGTCGCTGGGCCGAACCTGGCTTAGAAGACCTGAACTTCTGGAAAACCTGGCTCTGACTGAAGAGCAAGCAAGGTTGCTGGCGGAGTTCAAAACAGAACACGCACAACAGCAGCATAAACATGATGGGATGGCATAGGCCCCCGAATATCAGTTTACCCAGGATAAGAGATTAAATTATGAGCAACATTATTAAGCAACTTGAACAAGAGCAGATGAAGCAGAACGTACCTTCCTTCCGTCCGGGCGATACCGTGGAAGTGAAAGTATGGGTTGTTGAAGGTACCAAGAAACGTCTGCAGGCATTCGAGGGCGTGGTTATCGCTATTCGTAACCGCGGTCTGCACTCTGCATTCACTGTTCGTAAAATTTCCAACGGCGAAGGCGTTGAGCGTGTCTTCCAGACTCACTCTCCGGTAGTTGACAGCATTGCTGTTAAACGTCGTGGTGCTGTTCGTAAAGCTAAACTGTACTACCTGCGTGAGCGTACTGGTAAAGCGGCTCGTATCAAAGAGCGTCTTAACTAAGAACGCGCTTTCGCAACATCCGAAAGCTTGTAGAAAAGAAGGGGCTGGCATTACGCTGGCCCCTTTTTTATGGGGTGCTCCACGCCATAGACGGTTACATGATTAGGCCGGGTCTGTGGTCTCAACGCTGAGTCAGAAACGGCCTGGCCCGTTCCTTAGTTTAGCGAGCGTTCCGCACGCCGGTGTTTAGCCTGATACATATTTCGATCGGCCAGTTCTTGTAGTTTTTCGGCAGTGGCATGTTCCCATGTCAGCGCAAAGCCAATACTCAGGGTCATCGTTATCCGCTGGCCGTTATGCAGTTCAAAAGGTCGATTAAACGCCTGGGATAGCGCTGCGCAAATACGTTGTACTTCATATTCCGAATGTACATCGTAAAGCACCATCGCAAATTCATCGCCGCCGAGTCGGTAAGTCTGATAACGGCTACCACCGAATTCCGCTAATCTTTTGGCAACCTCTATAAGTACGCGGTCGCCTGCCGCATGTCCCCAGGTATCATTAATATATTTAAAGTTATCGCCATCCAGAAATAACAATGCCGAACTGCTACGAGCGGAATTGTCCTTCATCAGCGCGTTAATACAGCTGCGAAATGCCGCGCGATTGGCAAGCCCCGTCAGCGGATCGTGCAGCGCGGTACGTAGTAACTGAGCATTTTTAGCCTGAAGCCGTAGCTGCCATTCTTCCATCTCATCCAGAAGGCTATTGAAATCCTGCGCAAACAGGTGAAATTCCGCAATACGCTCATCAGGTACCCGGCGTGAAAAATTTCGGTTAGTGCGAACGTCGTGTACAACTTCAGTAATATTTTGCAGCGCATCCACAACGCCATTGTGTAAATAACGTGTGAGCAGCAGGGCAATGCCGGATGCCAGCAGAATACATCCTGTCAGTACTGCCAGCGATAGCCAGATAAAATGACCAATAAGGCTGTCGCGGGCGACAAGCCGTACTTCGCCGATGGCCCTGCCGTTGTGCCAGACGGGTTGTGATACCGGCAATGGAAAAAGCCAGTGGCTAATTAAGCCGATGAGCTTATCGTCTGCGGCTCGCGCATCATAGCGCCATGAGGCGATAGTTCGGCCATTTTTATCGCGGACCTCCGCCGCTGAAAATTGTCCCTGGCGTCCCAGTGTGGCGAGCGTTTCCGCTGCGGCCGCGTTATCGGAAAATACCAGTGCCGCTTCAAGGCTATGGGCCATTGTGGCGGCGGTCAAATCGAGATTCTTTTGCGCATACTGTTTGAGCGTAAGGACAGACGCAACGCAAATTAATAGCCAGATCAATGTCATTGTAAGCAGCACGCTGATTATACTAATCCGCCGTAGTGTGCGTTTAAATGTTGGTCTGGACAGAGAAAATTCCTTATTCATGCTTTTGATTCCGTGCAAGCATTAATACTTCTGGATTCACTCTCACCCCGCTATGCGAGAGGGAGTCCAGGTTGACGGAAAATTTGACTTCATCATTGTTAATGATCAGACAAAATGCGCTGCCAATAATACATTCAGTATTTTGCTCGGCAATTAATAACAAAGCATTAACTGGATAATGACGCGTTAACTCCACCTGATAAGCTGGCGATTCATTGCCAAAGTAAAAACCATCACAGCGGGCGCTCAGGGCTTCTTGTGTGGTACGGATGACAAGCGGTTGATAAGGGAAAGCCCAGTCAGCCTCTTCGCTAAGTACCCTGACAAAACGAGCAGATGAAAATATGCATAGCCTTGGCGGCCCGGATAACGCCGGCCAGTGTGTATAACTGACGATACCGGAGACGATGGCGCGTACGGATTTCTCTTCTTCCGTGACGCGTTGAGCATACAGAGGCAAGCTTGCTAATAATAGCGATAACAGAAGGATAAATCGGTGAGAAAAACGCATTAACAAGTCCCCACCATCTTCATTCGTAAAGCATTAAAATACATCCGTGATTGTTTGTAGCAAAATAACATTATTTTGCCATATCGTCATTATGTCTTATTGATAATATGAATAATTTAATTGGCGTCCCTGATATTAAATTCTTGTGATTATGGTATTAATCACCCTATATCAGAAAGTAAAAATATGTGTGCGGAGAAAAAATAATCAAAAAATAGCGAGCATCGCTCATTTTACCGCTTTTCTGAGGCTGGGAATAAAATAATTCACTTGTTGTGTAAATTTTTTGATACGAAATGGAGGGGTTTAATCGACGATTGCGCATGGTGTAAAGTTTATTTTACGTAATATGGATTGAAATCTTTACTTTTTGTGGTATGGTTTAAACATCCTCGTGGAGGATCAACTATCGCAAACAAGAAAAGACAGGATCGCCATCATGCAAAAAGACGCGCTGAATAACGTACGTATCACCGATGAACAGGTATTAATGACGCCGGAGCAGCTTAAAGCGGCCTTTCCTTTGAGTCTGGCGCAGGAAGCGCAGATAGCGCAGTCCCGGGGAATCATTTCTGACATTATTGCCGGGCGCGATCCGCGTCTGTTGGTGGTATGCGGTCCTTGTTCTATTCACGATCCTGAAACCGCTCTGGAATATGCCCGTCGATTTAAAGCCCTTGCCGCAGAGGTCAGCGATAGCCTCTATCTGGTAATGCGCGTCTATTTTGAAAAGCCGCGGACTACCGTCGGCTGGAAAGGGCTGATTAACGATCCTCACATGGATGGCTCATTTGATGTGGAAGCCGGGTTGAAAATAGCGCGTCAGCTACTGGTGGAACTGGTGAATATGGGGTTGCCATTGGCGACCGAAGCGTTGGATCCGAACAGCCCGCAATACCTGGGCGATCTGTTTAGCTGGTCGGCGATAGGCGCGCGCACAACCGAATCGCAAACCCACCGCGAAATGGCGTCTGGTCTTTCTATGCCGGTCGGCTTTAAAAACGGCACGGATGGCAGCCTGGCGACAGCGATTAACGCCATGCGCGCCGCTGCGCAACCTCATCGTTTTGTTGGCATTAACCAGGCCGGTCAGGTTGCGTTATTGCAAACCCAGGGAAATCCGCATGGCCATGTGATTTTGCGTGGCGGCAAAGCGCCAAACTATAGCCCGGCAGATGTCGCTCAGTGTGAAAAAGAGATGGAACAGGCGGGACTACGTCCTTCGCTGATGGTAGATTGCAGTCATGGTAACTCCAATAAAGATTATCGCCGCCAGCCAGCCGTTGCCGAATCTGTGGTTGCGCAGATTAAAGATGGCAATCGTTCAATCATTGGCTTAATGATTGAAAGTAATATTCATGAGGGGAATCAGTCTTCCGAGCAGCCGCGCAGCGAAATGAAGTATGGCGTTTCCGTCACCGATGCTTGTATTAGCTGGGAGATGACCGATGCCCTGTTACGTGAAATTCATAAAGATTTGAGCGGCCAGCTGGCGGTGCGCGTCGCATAAGAGGTTGTTATGGTTGCTGAATTGACCGCGTTACGCGATCAAATAGATGATGTCGATAAAGCGTTGTTGAATTTACTGGCTAAGCGCCTGGAACTGGTTGCCAAAGTCGGCGAGGTGAAAAGCCGTTTTGGCCTGCCTATTTACGTGCCGGAGCGTGAGGCCTCTATGCTGGCTTCACGACGGGCGGAAGCAGAAGCGATCGGTGTCCCGCCCGATCTCATTGAAGATGTCCTGCGCCGGGTAATGCGTGAATCTTACTCCAGCGAAAATGATAAGGGGTTCAAAACGCTTTGTCCTTCTCTGCGTCCGGTCGTCATTGTGGGCGGCGGCGGACAGATGGGGCGTCTGTTTGAAAAAATGCTCACGCTGTCGGGCTATCAGGTCCGTATTCTGGAACAGCAGGATTGGCCGCGCGCCAGGGACATTGTCGCCGATGCCGGAATGGTGATCGTCAGCGTGCCGATTCATGTTACTGAACAGGTCATAGCGCAACTGCCGCCCTTGCCGTCCGACTGTATTCTGGTCGATCTGGCATCGGTGAAAAGCGGTCCGTTGCAGGCAATGTTGGCGGCCCATGATGGCCCCGTGTTGGGCTTGCATCCGATGTTTGGCCCGGACAGCGGGAGCCTGGCGAAGCAGGTGGTGGTCTGGTGTGACGGGCGTCAACCGGAAGCGTATCAGTGGTTTCTTGAGCAAATCCAGGTGTGGGGCGCGCGGTTGCATCGAATTAGCGCAGTCGAGCACGATCAGAACATGGCTTTTATCCAGGCGTTGCGCCACTTTGCTACCTTCGCTTATGGGCTGCATCTGGCGGAAGAGAACGTCCAGCTTGAGCAGCTTCTGGCGCTTTCATCGCCGATTTATCGACTGGAGCTGGCGATGGTCGGGCGTCTGTTCGCCCAGGACCCGCAGCTGTATGCGGACATTATTATGTCGTCGGAGCGCAATCTGGCGCTTATCAAGCGTTACTATAAACGTTTTGGCGATGCGATCGGGTTACTGGAACAGTGTGATAAGCAGGCTTTTATCGACAGTTTTCGCAAAGTTGAACACTGGTTTGGCGATTATGCCAGACGCTTCCAGAATGAAAGCCGTGTGTTATTGCGTCAGGCGAATGACAGCCGACCATAATGATGACATCTATACTAAAAGCCAGCTTTGCTGGCTTTTTTCGTTTAAGGAACCGTTATGACTACGCCGCACGTTTTATTTGATTATGTCGGACATCTACCAGAATGCCCCACATGGAGCGAGGATGAAAGCGCGCTGTATTGGACCGATATCCTGGAACAGGAGATCCATCGTTACCATCCGGCGAGCGGGACGCATAGCGTGCTGGCGTTTCCGGAAGAGGTGGGCTGTTTTGCCTTGCGTGAGCAGGGCGGATTTATTGTGGCCATGCGTCATGCTATCTGGCTGGCCGATAAAAATGGATTATTGCAGCGTAAGGTTTGCGACAATCCCTCTAATACGAAACTGGCGCGTTTCAACGATGGCGGCACTGATGGCGATGGACGTTTTTATGCCGGAACGTTCTGGGCGCCAGGTGACTATAATGGCGCGTTGCTGATGCGGATCGATCATGACCTGACGGCAAAAGTGATCCAGTGCGATATCCAGGGACACAACGGCCTGGCGTTCAGCCCGGATAACCAGTGGATGTATACCTCCGATACGCCGAATGGCGTGATATACCGCACGTTACTTGATAAGCATGGCGAACCGGGCAAGCGTGAACTTTTTCGCCATTTTGGCGAAGGAGAAGGACTTCCCGACGGCGCGGCGATGGATAGCGAAGGGTGCTACTGGAGCGCGATGTTTGACGGCTGGCGCGTGGCGCGTTTCTCACCGCAAGGAGAGCAGCTGGAAGAGTACCGGTTGCCGGTACGTTGTCCGACGATGGTTTGCTTTGGCGGCGCAGATATGAAAACGCTGTTTATTACAACTACCAGAGAAAATATGTCTGCTCAGGAAGTGGCGGATTATCCGCTCTCCGGCGCCATCTTCACCCTGCAGGTAGCCGTCGCAGGGATGAAGAAAAGCCGTTTTATTGAACGTCAGGCAGGTTCTACCGGCACGACGTTTTCGCTGGGATAGCAGCCAAGCACTTTCATTGAGCGCGTGATCTCGCCCAGCTCTTTTAGCGCGCTTTGCATTACCTGCGACTCCAGGTTCGCCTGAATATCGAGATAAAACATCTCTTCCCACGGATTGCCGTGAATGGGGCGCGACTCCAGTTTCGTCATGATGAGATTGTGGTTACGCAGCACCAGCAGCGCTTCGACCAGCGCGCCAGCTTGCTGCCCGGTGGCGATTAACAGAGTGGTTTTTGCCGGAACCTGATCGGAAACGTTGATGGCTTTGCGCGCCAGTACCAGAAAGCGGGTGATATTCTGCGTCTGGTTTGCGGCGATGCGTTCCAGCACCTGTAAACCGTGCAACATGCCGCCTGCCTCGCTGCCGAGCGCCGCGACGCGCGGAGAGTTCGCCTGCGCGACTTTTTCCATCGCTGCCGACGTACTCTCGGTATAGTCGATTTTCCAGTGCGGATAGCGGCTCAAAAACTTACTGCACTGCTGGAACGGCTGCGGATGGCTGTACACCGTTTCGATGGTATTCAGATCCGTAGCGCCGGAAACCAGCACGCAGTGATCGATAGTGACGGTCATCTCACCGACAATCGACAGGCTGGTGTGTTGCAATAAGTCGTACACATCGTTAATAGCGCCGGAGCTGGTGTTCTCTATCGGAACCACGGCGTAATCGGCCTGGCCGGTTTCGACCTGATGAAAAATATCGGCGAATTTTGCGCAGCCGCTCTCAATAAATTGCTCAAAATGGCGTGCAGCATACTGGCGCGCCGCGAGATGAGAATAGGAGCCTTTCGGCCCAAGAAACGCAATACGTGCCGAATGAGGGTGAGTATTATTCAGATGTTGTTGCAGCAGCGCCTGCTGAGTAAGCACGGAGTCTTCAATGATAAGCTGGAACAGACGGGTAATGTAGTGTGCGTCGAGATGGTGGGCTTTACCGAGATGGATGAGTCTGTCCAGCAGCGCGCGTTCACGATCGATATCCCGAACCGGACGATGCGACAGTAGTTTTGCTTGTCCCACTTCAATCGCCAGCGCGCGTCGTTTTGCCAGTAAGGCCAGTAACTCTTCGTCTAAAGCGCTGATTTTATCTCGCAGCGCCAGTAATGGGTTTTCCGATGTCATAGTGTTGCCTTTTTTGTTATCAATAAAAAAGGCCTCCCGGTGGGGGAGGCCTTCTTGTTCGTCTTCGCATTCTTTATCACATGACGAAACGCCTCCCGGTCAGGGGAAGATAAAAAAGAATGCGAAGAAAAACCGGGTGAGCTTCATAACTGTTTCCTTTGTGTACGTAAGTACAGTACCCGTACTGTTTTAATCCTGTCAACAAAAAACGCGCCCGAAGGTGCGATTGAAATGCTTGTTAAATAAGGCGCTCTTATTTAAATCAATCAGTTATGAGCGCCTTATCAGCCCTAATTACCCCTAAAGTGCCTTAGTTGGTGGACATTATCTGGACACTCCCGCGCATAGGGTTAAACCGTATAGCATCGGATAAATAGTCCGGGGCGAAGTGAGCATACGTCATTGTTTGCTCAATAGTTGTATGCCCCAGGATTCGCTGTAGCGTGATAATGTTTCCACCGTTAATCATGAAATGAGTAGCAAAAGTATGTCGTAACACATGAAGCGCTTGTCCTCTTGGCAGGTCGGGTTTTACCTTACGGAGTACATCGCGAACTCGTTCATAGTTAGTGTCAAACAACTTTCCTGATTTGCGCGTAAGGATGTAGTCAGCTATCTCTTGTGAAATTGGAACTGTTCGGGCGGGGCCAGTTTTAGTCTTGACGAAAGTTACACGATTACTGATAACGTGTTCTGCTTTCAGATTACTGGCTTCGCCCCATCGCGCCCCTGTATTTAGGCATAACACGACAACCCTACGATCATCACCAGTGAGTGCCATTAATAAGTCCCGGATCTCCTCTTCTGACAGGAAGGACATTTCTGTGTTTTCTAGGCGTAGTTTACGCACCTTGTGAAATGGGTTTTCATGATGAAACTCCTCCATATCAATTAGCAGCCTAAACATGCTGGACATAGTGCAAAAGTCCCTGTTTACCGTTCCGGCAGATACACCATCATGTAGCCTGTTTGCGCGATACTTCATTAAAAAATTACGGGTCAGTTCGTAAACTCTGGGTTCGCCCATTTCACGGTTAATCTTTTCTAGCCGTTTTTTGTATGAGTCACCGTAATTATGGTTTTTACCGTGGTAACTCCACCATAGCGCGATCAAATCAGACAAAAGTCTTCTGTCTGCTGGTTTATCCTGCCACTCTTTATCGTGGAAGTTTGTCAAAACATATTTTTCATATGCCTGAGCTTCTGACTTCCTGTTGAATTTTCGGCGAATCCTCTTTCCTGAAGTTCCGCGCGGTCTTACGTCCACTTCATAACGACCATCATCGAGCTTCTTAATCGACATAGCGAAGCCCTCCGACATTCGAATCATTATGTAAATTATGTGCTAATGCGTATAGAAAACAGACAATTAACCAGCCTTCTGGGCGGAGTGGGATGATTTTTTGTCGTCTTGCCCATCAGGGGAGAGAGACGGCGCGATCTGTCCCGCTGCCGGTGCTGTTTTGCCTGTCATCAGCCAAAGCGTATATTTTTCAAACCGCTGTACTCCAACAGCACGTTCAACAATTTCAGCTCTGGCCGATTGATGTCCAGATTCATATTTTTTTACTGTCCCGATAGCGACTCCGGTAAGTTCCGCAAAACTTTTCTGGGTTAAACCTTCGGCCTTACGTATCTGGCGGAGTTTCTCCGCATAATCTCTTGACATGGTTCTTAAATTGCAACTATCATCGGTTCTCGTATAAGAACCTTGTTTAACAAACCCTAGAACGCCCTAAGATGCTCTAGGAACCCAAACTGACGGAGGATAACACAGATGAAAGAGCTATCCGAAAACGAGATTTCATTACTGGTGACACCAGAACTTTTTGCTACCTACATAGGTAAAACACCGTCTGCGATCCGAAAAATGGCTTCTGCTAATAAGTTGCCAGTTGTACGCATGAAAGATCCTGATAACCCATCGAAAAAAGGGGGAGAAATTTATATTCATCGTGGCGAATGGGATGATTACGCAGCTTACCTTGCGCAGTCTGCACCGCCTGAGTGGCATAACTGGAAAAACCGCTTATTTACATCTGAACCAGGAATCTTTAAAGAGTGGGCTAAGCGAGTTTTTACGACGAGTAAAACAACAAGCCATAATAAAAAATAATTTTTTAATTTATTCGGGATTCACTATGAAAGCGAAATACGCCACGCTTATTCGTAGCCTGTTACGTACCTATCGCGAACAGGCAAGTGCTATTGAGAAGGAGTCATTCTCTGTTCATAGCGATGGTATCCAGTTAATGGAGCTAAATTTAAAACTGGCGAAGTGTCTCGAAGGTATGTCTTTAATGGCCAGGTTTAATAATGAATTTGAGGATTATTGTGAACTTCACGAAATTACTATGATGGCTTTTAATGGGAGTATTCCGGTTGATGATAATATTCCAGGCCTCATTTCACTCGCTTCATGCACTGTAAAAAATAATAAATCTGCTGTACAACTTACCGCCGTTCAACGTTAAGGAAATACCATGAAACATTTAATGATTGACCTTGAGACAATGGATAATAAACCAACCGCTGCAATTACTGCTATCGGTGCTGTTCTGTTTAATCCGGAAACGGGTGAAATGGGGGAAACATTCTATCGTCGTATCAGTCTTACAAGTAGCGTTGATTACGACTGCACGATGGGCGCAGATACAGTGTTGTGGTGGCTGCGTCAGTCCATCGAAGCAAAGAGCGAGATTATTAATGATGCGAATTGTCCGCTGGATACCGCCATATCTGACCTTTTCCATTTTATCTGTGAACTCACTGATGCACATCATTTACAGGTCTGGGGTAATGGAGCGTCATTCGACAACGTTATTCTTCGTCATGCTGCAAATAAGGTCGGCTTGTTAAGCCCAATGTGGAATTACTGGAATGATCGTGATGTAAGAACAGTAAGTGCACTGGCTAAAGCTCTGGGACTGAACATTAATAATATTATTAAGTTTGAAGGCGTCAAACATCACGCTTTATATGATGCTATCCATCAGGCAAAAATTGTTTCTTATGTCTGGACGTACCTCATGAAAATAGCCAGTGTGAAATAACTATGCTGAAAGTGACCTCTCATGCAAGTGAAAGTGTCATAAACAAGGCATTTTCAGCGCTGACAGAATATTACAACGGCAAAAAGGTTTATCAGGTTATTAAGCCGAATCATTATTTTTCTGTTCATGTCTCCTATCGCTGGCGTCTGCTTAGTAAGAATAAGGGCAGGGACTGGGAATTAATGACGCACGAGCGATATAACAAACAGTATAAAATATAATTTTTGCCTTTCTTCCACTATTCATATCTGGATTATATATGAACGCTACGATACAACGGGACGTTGTGCGCCGCCTTGTCCGTGACTTTGAATTTAAAGAAAAAGATAAATATTTGCAGCAGGGCATATGCCCTTCCTGTCATAAACGTGAGTTATTTACCAGTATTGAGAAACCCTGGATTCTGAAATGTGGCCGCGAAAATAACTGCGGTCATCAGGTCGTTGTTAAAGAGCTGTATTCGGATATTTTTGAAGACTGGTCTAAGCGTTATCAGGACACGCCCGAAACCCCACATGCGGCGGCAGAAGCCTATCTGCGTGAGGCCAGAGGGCTGAATACGGAACCACTGAAAGGCAGTTTTACCCAGGGCGCATTTGTGAAGGATGGTATGGGATCTGCCACTGTCCGGTTTAAGTTGTCATGTGGTGCCATGTGGGAGCGTATCATTGACCAGCCGCAGCGCTTCGGAAAACAAAAAGCGAATATCAAAGGAAGCTATGTTGGTCACTGGTGGGTACCGCCTTTTATTAACCTGCTGGAAGTGAACGAAATCTGGATCACCGAGGGCATTTTCAATGCACTGAGTCTTTGTCAGGCTGGCTTACCTGCGGTGGCAACACTGAGCAGCAATAATTATCCGCTGGCCGCGCTGGATACACTGGCCAAAGAATTGGGTGAAAAACCACGCCCGCGCCTTGTATGGGCGTTTGATGGTGATAAGGCCGGTACAAAACACACACTGGCTTTTGCTGCGCGCAGTGATGCCGCCGGCTGGAAAACGCGCGCCGCGCAGCCGGTGAAATCATCGTCTTGCCTGGACTGGAATGATTTGCTGCTACGTGACCGTTTCAGTAAATCAGACATAAAAAATTACCGCTATTATGGCGATCTCCTGCTGGCGAAAAGCCCGACTGAAAAAGCCCTTCTTATGCATCAACATAATGAATGGCATTCGTTTTATTTTGAGTATGGCTCACGTATGTACTGGTTTGAGCTGGATCTTGACCGGTACACACGCGCACTGGATCGTATTACCAATACCGGAACCGAAGTCATACAGGAATGGGAGGCCAGAGAAAAAGCTGTTAAAGAGTCCGGATGTGTCACGGAAATTGCCAACTGCTGGCTGACTCCCCTGTATTTCCAGCGTTCTGAACCCACGGACGAGTCCTGGTATTATGTGAAGGTGAATATGCCAAACAGACCGGCTGTGAAAGACACCTTCACAGCAAATCAGCTTACCAGCTCCGCCGAGTTTAAAAAGCGGTTGTTGCATATTGCCAAAGGGGCTGTGTATACCGGGAGTACCAAACAGCTGGATAAGTTTATTCAGATGCGTCTTCCCGAAATCAAAGAGGTTAAAACGCAGAATTTTATTGGTTACAACAAGGATTATTCAGCGTGGTTGTTTAATCGTGTGGCCGTTTGCGATGGCCGGCTGTATGAAATGAATGACGAGGATTATTTCGAAATTAACCATGCAAGCGTAAAAAGCCTGAGTCTTACGCCTGTACTGGATCTGAATCCAAAGCTGAATGAATTTACCACAGGCTGGATTGACGATATCTGGACGGCGTTCGGTGAAAAAGGATATGTGGCGCTGGCGTTCTGGCTGGGGTCACTCTTTGCTGAACAAATCCGCGAACGTGACAAGTCATTTCCGTTTCTGGAGATTGTCGGCGAACCCGGAACGGGTAAATCAACGCTTATTGAGTTCCTTTGGAAACTCGCTGGCCGTGAAGAATATGAAGGTTTTGATCCATCTAAATCGACGGCCGCAGCGCGCGGGCGTAACTTTGCTCAGGTAAGTAACCTGCCGGTGGTGCTAATTGAAGGTGATCGCACTACGGACAACGCGAAACAGCGTGCTTTTGACTGGGATGAACTGAAATCACTGTATAATGGTCGGGCATCCCGCGCAGTAGGCATCAAATCCAACAATAACGAGACATATGAACCGCCATTCAGGGGAAGTATTGTTATCGCACAGAACGCAGATACAGACGGCAGTAAGGCGTTTCTGGAGCGTATTATCCATATCTACACTGACAAACGTGGCCAGTCCATTCAGACGCGACATGCCGCAGAGCGGCTTGAACAAATCCCTGTCAGTCGGGTGTCCGGATTCACGTTACTGGCGGCCATGCGTGAAAAAGAAATTATGGATACGTTCAGCAGGAGTTACGAACGCGCCCGTAATGAACTGGAGTCAGATGCGGATATTCGCCATATTCGTATTGCAAAAAATCACGCGCAGCTGGCTGGTCTGCTGGATGCGCTCGCGATTGTTGTACCGTTGCCGGTTGAGCGCATAGAAAAAACCCGTGCGGCTATCACTGCACTGGCCGTGGAACGCTGCCAGGCACTTAAAAAGGATCATCCTATGGTTCAGGAGTTCTGGGAGTTGTTTGATTACCTGGATGAACTGGCACCTTATGGCATCAATCATTCGTCTGATGAGAATGAAATAGCGGTTAATTTTAACCACATGGAGGAAGTCGCCGCTGCACACCGGCAGCGCATACCTTTTACCTTAACGGAAATCAAAAAGCTGCTTAAAAACGGTAATGAACGCCGTTTCATCAGGCAGGGAACCACACGCAGCGCAGTAAGTGAGCGTCATAATCGCGGTAAAGGGGATATGTCCAGAATGCCTGAGACCTTCCGGTGCTGGATATTTGGTCGAGAGAAATAAAAAAGGCACCGTGTGCGGTGCCATGTGTTATGCGGCCAGACTGGCTTTTAATAAATCCAGCGTCATTTGCTTCTGTTCTGGTGAGAATGAATTAATGATGGTCTGTAACATCATATCGCCTGTCTTCGCACTGGGGCTGAGTGTGTGGGAGAATGTCAGATTCAGTACAAATGTATGTCCGCACTCCACATCCGTACAGGCGCAATAAATATCTGAAATATGGGGGTGTTTGGGATTGGTTTTTCTGATAACCGCTTTTGCCCCGCACTCCGGACATTTTACTTTCAGTACCCGCATATCCCTCGCTCCGTTAATCTGAAAACGCTGATATTTTAGCCTTTTTCTGGACATTAATCACCTTCCAGCTCACTGTCTTTCAGGAAATTAAGGTACAGGTGGGGCGGTACATCACTTTCCTGCGCCACTGAGGCGCTGAACATACGCTGAATGGGTAAAATCTCCGCTTTACGGTATGTTTTAGCCGCTTTCTCAATATCACCCATTATAGCTCCGTTGGTGGGGATAATCCCTGCCAGACCAGCCGGAAAACGATGCGCGGTCAGCACGTCCTGGGCGCTGATGCTTTTGATGTTCTGAAACTCATCTTTGGCGCTGATATCGCCAATCGGGATAAATTTGATGCCATCCGGATCGCCTTTGGGGATGTTCACAAACATGGTGCTGAAGTTCCCGATCCCCTTCGACTGCTCCAGCTTCTGAATGATTTCTTCTTCCACTTCGTCGGTCATATTCGGGTCGTTGCAATAAATCATGCCGCCCGTGTGACCACCGTTGTGGTAGTAACGCCGGCGAAAAATCGTGGCTTCACCGTTGAGCATGGCGGAGTGGATGCCGCTGATGTAATCCGGAAGACCATAAATGGCCTGTTGCGGGTCGTACTGCCTGAGAAAAATAATATCTTCAGGCGGATAAATTACCGGTTCACCCTGCTGTAGTACAACAAATTCCCCGGTCTTACGCTGGCGGGTATAGAGTGCCGGCAGCGGGTAAAGTGCGATTACATCCCCCCAGCCGTTACGTACCTTGAGAATGGCCACATCACCGAACGTCAGCCAGTCAAACACGGCCGCGCCCAGTTGCTCATGCGTCAGGCCACCGCCATCATAATTTGCTGTCACCATATTGCGGCGGGCATACAGCACGCCACCGTGCTGCGCGTTCAGGTTTACCAGTTGCGCCAGCGCCAGCCGGTCAATCGGGAGCGTCCAGTGTTCCGCCTCATTGTCATACCAGACGTCTGTATAGTTCGTGCCGGTTGTCAGAATGGGTTCTGGCTTACCCAGCGTGATAAGGCTCATATGGCGCTGTCTGGTAACGGTGCGGCGTTCCCTGTATTTCCGTTTTTTCATGCTGCTTTCCCTAAGTTGCCCCAGCGTGATTTTCGCTGGTTTTCAAAGTTTAATGGTTCGTTGTCAATGGCATGGGCGATAGCCCAGAAGCTGTCAGCGTGGCCGGTTTCAGCTGTACGGTCGGCAACAAACGTCATGGCGTTACCGCTGGCCGTGGATGTTCTGCGGATGGTCATAAAGCTGGCGGCGATTTCCGTCTTCTCCTTATCCCATTCCACGCGGTTGTCTTCGATAACGTCAATCATCTTCATCACCAGGCGGTTTTTCGTTTCCACGCCGTAGCGGATAGCCACCGCCTGACGCATGGCAAAATGCTGCACATCCTCAAAGACACCACTCCCCAGACCGGTAATATCAATGCCGATGTAGGTCATGTTGTACTGACCAAACAGCTTCTTAATTTGTGCCGCCTGCCATTTCCAGTTCATTCCCTGCCAGTGGAATACGCGCAGCACGCGAAATTTTTCGCCAGCCACGATCGGCGGCGCGATAATCACGAAGGTGGATGTGTCCCCGCTGCGTGCAGGGTCATAGCCTGCCCACACTTCACGATTGCCGAATGGTCGTGGCAGGTTTTCGTCATGATCCTCCCAGATATCCGGATCAACACAGCAACGTTCGACGTGGGAGAACGAAAATACGCTGTCCTTGCTGTCCACGAACACGCACATGTACAGCATGTTGAAGGTGTCGCGGTTGTAGCGGTTGCGCAGCTTATCGATGCTGGCCAGGTTAAACCCGCCTGCGATCGCGTCTTCCAGCGTGATGATGTAGCGCCACTGGCCATCAGGACATAACCGTCCGCCGTCACGCAGCTCCTTCTCTGTTGGGAACGCCACGCGTGCGCGTTTTTTGTCGCCGCGCTTCCACTCTTCGCCTGTCCAGAACGGGTACGCCTGGTGTGTTTTGCTGCTGGGTGTGGAAAAGTAAGTGGTGCGCCATTTGTCGTGTGTGGCCATTGCGCTGGCCACTTCGTTTAATTTTGCAAAGTTGGGTACCCAGAAATATTCATCACAGTACAGATGGCCACTGTATGACTGGGCGGTGTTCTTGTTGGTTGACAGGAAGCGCAGCTCCGCGCCGTTGGACAAACGGATGGTATTGCCGGTCAGCTCCACGCCGAAATACTGCTCCGCAATGTTGACGATATAGCTGCGGAATACTTCAGCCTGGGCTTTTGAGGCGGACAGGAAGATTTGTGGATCACCTGTCATAACCGCATTCTCAAACGCTTCTATTGAGAAATACCAGGTTGCGCCAATCTGGCGGCTTTTCAGGATGTTCCTGATTTGCTGATGAAGATTGTCGCGAAGGTGTTTCTGGTAGCCGAAAAGGTGCTCCAGCGCGAAACGGTCAAAATCCTCCTGGGTTAAATGGCTGATATCGTTCTTTTTGTATTTGCCGCGTTTCCGGGGCTTTTCGTCGCCACAGGACTGGCGGGACGCCGGCGCATCACTTTCACTGTGTTTAATTTCTGCCAGCTTTTCCTGATGCTTATTATGCTGTGCACGGAGTTTCACCAGGTGAGACACGAGGCTGTCCAGCTCCCGCAGCTCCAGTTCCGATTTCCCTTCACGTAATGTCAGTGACTGAATACGGCGGTTTAATGCGTCTTCTGTTGATTCATGACTGAGTAATTCCGCCCAGCAATATTTCTCCGCCCAGTAATAGACGATACGTCTGTTAGGCAGATTAAGTTCATCGGCAATTTCCTGCGGAGTATATCGTTTTAAATAGAGTGCCCGTGCAACGCCTTTTAATTCTTCACTGTATTTCGCCATTGGCTTCCTTGCCTTTATGTCAGTACTGTCTTTTCGGTTAAATCCGGAAACAGTGGTATGTATGAATTATTCAGCAATTTGGTTTTCTTTTTTGAAAATAATTTCGTGGATATACGGATAAGCGACATAACCGAATTATTCCGGAATGAAGTGAATGCGGAGGCTAATTTTATTGGCGATACTGAAAACCGCAGCAGGAAGGGAGGCAATATGTCAGCTTCACAACTGGCAACAAACTGGATTTGTATCGCTACTGCGGGTGAAACGGTGGATAAGCGGGCTATTGAAGAGCAATGGCTACTGGATGCCGCTGAATTATACGACCCCTCTTTGTATACGGCGCTGTTATGGCCGGAGCATTCCCGTAATTTCGGGAATATGGGGGAGGTGCTGGAATTAAAAGCTGAACGTGATGATGAAGGTATTTTGCGTTTATATGCTCGTTTATGTCCTGGTATTTCGTTACTTCAGGCGAACGCCAACGGGCAACTTTTATTTTTGTCGCCGGAATTCACACCGGACGGTAATTTCCGGAACACCGGTAAAACCTATCTGGAAGGGCTGGCAGTCACTGACAGCCCGGCAGGAGTGAGCACCACACGGCTACGTTTCAGCCGCACCAAAGGAAAACGCATCGGCCCGTATAAGCCGCTGGCGTTTGATGAAGTCAGGGAATTTAAAAAGGAAAAGGGAATGTCTAAAGCGAAAAAAGGCTGGCGCCATTTTTTCAGTATTGAAGAACCAGAAGCGACCGCGGAGCAGGAAACATCACAGCCTGATGCTTTACAGGCGCTCGCTGAAGCGCTGGATGCGATTGATAAGCGTGTATCTGCCATTGAAACCCGTTTGGGTGAGGCGGAAGAAGCGGTATCTGATGTCCAGGAAGATGTGGACACCGTTAAGGAAGTGGTGGATACCGAAGATTTTGCGCGCCTGGTAGGGAATCTGCCAGAACTGGTGAAAAACTTCAGCAAGCTGAACAGCAAAGTTACCCAGTTGCCGGATAAAAAATTCAGCAAGGGCAAAAAAGGCTTCAATTTCCTGTAAGGGATAACACAACTTTTCTTTAAGGAAAAAGAATATGCAATTAAATGCGAAAGCCCGTGAGTTTCTGCGCCAGTATCACAATGGTCTGCGTGAATCCTACGGTGCGACCGATGACGACCGCTGGTTTGCGCTGTCAGATCCGAAAGAAACCCAGATGCGTAATGCGCTACTGGAGGAGTCATCTTTCCTGAATCTGTTGACGGTTGCTGATGTGGATCAGTTACAGGGGCAGGTGGTTCCGGTTGGCAGTTCTGGCCTGTATACCGGGCGTGTGCTGGATGGCCGTTTCCGTAAAAAAGTGGGCGTCAGCGGCAATGATTACAGGCTGGTCGAAACAGATTCGTGTGCCGCACTGACCTGGCAGTTGCTTTCTGTCTGGGCGAATGCCGGCGATGAAAACGAGTTTTTCCAGCGTGTCCAGGAGTTCACCAATCAGGCGTTTGCGCTGGATATGCTGCGTATCGGGTTTAATGGTACCAAAGTGGCAGAAACCACAAATGCGGAAACCAACCCGAACGGCGAGGATGTGAACAAGGGCTGGCATCAAATCGTTAAAGAGTGGAAGGATGGCCAGCAGATCATCACTGATAAGGTTGTGCTGGACGGTGACGGTAAAGGTGATTACGTGTCGCTGGATGCGATGGCATCCGATCTTATCAATGCCAAAATTCCGGCACAGTACCGTAATGATCCGCGTCTGGTGGTTCTGGTAGGTGCTGACCTGGTGGCGGCGGAGTCGTTCCGTCTGTATCAGAAAGCTGATAAACCCACTGAAAAGATTGCGGCACAGCTGCTGTCTGACAGTATCGCCGGCCGTACGGCTTATGTTCCTCCGTTTATGCCAGGCAAGCGCATGATTGTTACCACACT
Organism: Salmonella sp. SJTUF14076; assembly: GCF_015534835.1. Lineage (NCBI taxonomy): Bacteria > Pseudomonadati > Pseudomonadota > Gammaproteobacteria > Enterobacterales > Enterobacteriaceae > Salmonella > Salmonella sp. SJTUF14076. The sequence continues at coordinate 1,224,825 of NZ_CP064674.1, forward strand.
GCCTAACCTGCATATCTACACCCAGCGCGGTACGCGTCAGCGTAAAGCGGAGTTTGTGGAAGATCGCAAGCAGTATGAAAACAAATACCTGCGTAATGAAGGCTATGCCGTGGAATATCCGGAACTGTATGCCGCATTTGACGAAAGCGCGGTAACGATTGGGGCAACGGCTGCACCGTCAGCAGGCGCATAACGGGGGAAATAATGCAGTTGTCACCGGCACAGCGACACAGCGCGCGTATTGCAGCAGAACGGCTGCTGCGTCAGCAACAATCTCTCGACAGTGAAACCAGTCTGCACGTCCAGATTGCGGCACTGGAAAAGGATGTGGCAGCGGCCGCAGCGATTAGCAACCGTGCGGAGCGCATGGAGTTCAAGCGTGATGTGCTGTTGCCCCGCTGGATGCCGACCGCACAAACCTGGCTGGAAAGTGACAGCATGCATCAGAATCCCGTTTTTGCCTGGTGTGTCATCTGGCTGTTTGATACCGGCCAGTTCGATCAGGCGCTGGACTGGGCGGATGTGGCCATCGAACGGGGGCAGGAAACCCCGGCCGCGTTCGGCAGTGCGTTCCCGGTGTTTGTGGCCGATACGGTACTGGCCTGGGCGGAGACGGAAGCCGCACAGGGGCAGGATGTGGAGCCGTATTTCAGCCGCACGCTGGGAAACGTTATGCAGCACTGGAATGTGTATGAGGTCATCAAGGCCAAATATGTGAAATTTGCCGGTCTGCACCTGCTACGCGATGAGAACGGAGAGCCACGCGCAGCGGCAACGGAAGACAGGGATGTATTGCTCCGGGCGAAGGATTTGCTGGAGCAGGCGAAGGGATTCGACCCTAAATGTGGTGTCGGCACGATGTTGCAGCGCATTGCTGCACGTCTGCGGGCGCTGGATAAGTAATCACAGGCTACCGACCCGAAAGCGGGCGCGGTGGAGGGGAGCGCATCAGCGTATCGCCCGTGGAAACCGGCCAGCCCGCTTTTTTCCGGAGGAACAGGATGTTCAGCGGAACTGCAATTGATTTTGATGATGCCATTCTGACTAATGATGGCTTCTGGCCAGACCTGAGCGTGAAGGATTTTCAGTCCCAGCGTGCTATTCCTGCCGATATCGACGCAGCCACCATCCGTCAGGCGCTGCTGACCGCAGCCGGTGAAATCAATGATGATCTGGTCAGGGTAGTGGCGGATTGTCGCCTCAGTGGCCATGCAAGCGCGGCGGACGTTCCGGGCGTTGAGATTGACGGTGAAAATCTGTTGTGCGCCCGTTACCGCAAGGCTGTTTTTGCCCGCGCCAAAGCTGACCTGATGGGCGAATTTGCGTCTGTTGGGCGCCGTGAAAGCCATCCTGGGCAGGAAAGCGATGAAACCCGCTCCAGTCTGATAGCGGAATCCACGCTGGCGGTACGGCGTATCAAAGGGCTGAAACGCATCACGGTGGCCATGATATGAGCCAGCTTACCGAATTAACGGATTTTCTCATTGCGAACATGCCCAGACGGGCAATGCAGGGATTTGACAGCCAGATGGATGAAATCGCATTCATCCCGGCACAGCGTGACACCGGGCTGGGGCAGTATCGCATTGCCATCATTCGTTATAACGCCGTGCTGACGTGGGAGCGTTATCCCTACCGTGAGTACGATCCCAAAATTCTGATGGCGTTATTTATGTCGTGGCTTTGTCAGGATGAGCGGGCGCTCTTTGAGGAAACCGGCATTGATGCCGAATTACCTGAATTTGATATCGAAACCATCGACCAGGAAACCGCCATTATGGTGGTGACGCTGCCAATGGTGGAGGAACTGAATCTGATCCCCGATCCCAAAGGTCAGATCCCGTTTGATGGCCAGCGCTGGAAGCTGGCAAACCCCGAAGTCTGGACGGCGGATGAGGTGACGGTGATCCCCGTCAATGAGGGGGATGGATGATAAATGGCGAACTGAACCAGGAACAGTTCCGCCAGCTACAGGAGGCGCTGAAAAAGCTGGATTTGCCTCCTGCCAGACGTCGCCGGCTGTTGTGGCGCATGGCGAAATACGGCGTGGAAGCCGCAGCAAAGCGCAATGTGCGCAACCAGCAGTCACCGGAGGGGGATAAGTGGCAGGGGAGACAGACCCGGCGTAAAGGCAAGATGTTGCGCAATATGCCGAAACTTATCCGCATCCGTGAAATGCCGGAAACGGATTCCGTCAGGTTGTATCTGGCTGGTGGCCATTACCGGAATGCGAAGGGAAATCTGCCTGCCGGCGTGGTGGGTTATGTCCAGCAGAATGGCATGAGCGTAACCGTCAACCGCAGGCAGGTGGAAGGCCGTGAGCAGGGGGATAAACCTGCATCACTGCGACAGGCGAAACGTCTGCGTAAGGCCGGGTATAAAGTCAGGCGCGGCAAGCGCTGGCGTAAGCCCGGTTATAAGGAAATACAGGAAAAAATGACCGCCAGACAGGCAGGTTTGCTTATCCGGATACTGGAGGACAAACCGGTCAAAACATCCTGGCAGATTGATTTACCTGCCAGGGCGTTTCTGGGGATAGGTCAGGATGATTTTAACAGAGCGCTGGCACGACAGCTTCAGGCTATCGGGTTCGGCTGGGATGTTAACGCGCAGGATATCAGGGGGAGAGCATGACCTGGCCAATCGTAACCGTTAACCAGGTAAACCAGTTACTGGGTGAAACCAAAGAGGTGGAACGCACGTTGCTGTTTATCGGTACGGGTACCAAAAATGTGGGAAAAACTCTGGCTGTTAATGCACAGAGTGACTTTAACGCGCTACTGGGTGAGGGAAACAGTCCGTTAAAAAGTGATGTACTGGCTGCACTGGCGAACGCCGGCCAGAACTGGTGGGGATTTGTTCATGTACTGGCCGCAGACAGTGAGCCGGGCGCGTGGGTGGATGCCGTCAAAGCTGCACAGGTTTCCTGCTCGGTGGAAGGCGTGGTGCTGTCGGATGATGTGGCGGCAAAAGAACAGATTAACCAGGCGGCAACGCTGCGATCTGAACTGATTGCGCAATACGGGCGCTGGGTGTGGTTCATCCTGGCGGTTCAGGGAATGCAGGAGGATGAAGCCCAGGCGGATTATCTGAAACGTCTGTCCACCCTTCAGCAGGGTATTGCAGAGAAAGCGGTTCAGCTGGTTCCGCGTCTGTGGGGGAATGAACCGGGCGTGCTGGCCGGTCGCCTGTGTAACCGGGCGGTGACGGTGGCTGACAGCCCGGCGAGGGTGAAAACCGGGCCGTTACTGAATCTGGGCAGCGATGAACTACCGGAAGATGGCACCGGGAAAACACTGGAGCTGGCCACCCTTAAAGCGCTGGAAGCGCAGCGCTACAGCGTGCCGATGTGGTATCCGGATTATGACGGTTTTTACTGGGCTGACGGACGTACGCTGGATGTGGAAGGGGGGGATTATCAGTCCATTGAGACGCTACGTATTGTGGACAAGGCCGCCCGTCGTGTCCGTCTGCTGGCTATCGGTAAGATTGCCGATCGCTCCCTGAACAGTACACCGGGAAGCATTGCCGCACACCAGACGCTGTTTGCCCGTCCGCTGCGTGAAATGTCCACGGCGGCCAGCATTAACGGTGTGTCATTTCCGGGCGAAGTGAAGCCACCGCAGGACGGTGACGTGACCATTGTCTGGAAGAACAAAAAGGCGGTGGATATCTACATTGTGGTGCGTACGTATGAAGTACCACTGCAAATCACCATCAGTCTGTTACTGGATGCGAGTCTGGAGGCCAGCGCATGACCAAACGTATTTCAGGGATGTCCTTTGACGTCTACGTGGATGGCGACCTGATCCATATTGAAAAGATTTCGCTGGATATCACCGACAACAGCGCCGCAGCTCAGACACGCGGTGTACCTGACGGCTATGTCGACGGCGATGTGGCCGCAGAGGGTGAAATTGAAGTCAGTTCAAAAGTGCTTCAGGTACTGACGGCCAAAGCCCGTTCAGCCGGTTCATGGCGGGGCATTCCCCCTGTGGACTTCCTTTTTTACGCCAAAGCCGGCAGCGAAGAAATGAAGGTGGAAACCTTCGGTAATAAGCTCCAGCTCAATAGTGTACTGGATGTTGATCCGAAGGGCAGCAGCGTGTCCACGCATAAAATTAAATACTTCGTGACCAGTCCGAAGTTCGTCAACATCAACGGCGTTCCGTATCTGGAAGCGGAGGCCACGGAAAACCTGGTTGGATAAGGGGCAGCAGGGATGCAGGACTATGAAAAGGGATTTATTGCCCTTGTGGTTATGGGGGGGCTGATTGCACTGGGGAAACTACTTAACAGTGACGAGCCGATTACCCTTCGTCTGGTGGCCGGCCGTGTCATTGTCGGGGCCGGGTTATCTGTTATTGCCGGCGTTGCTCTTTACTTTGTACCAAATATTCATCCGCTGGCATTGCTGGGATTTGGTTCTGGTCTGGGGATTCTGGGACAAAACGTGGTGGAAGCATGGTTACGTAAACGTGGATTTGCCGGAATTTTGGGCAAGGGGGTGACAAAGTGACACTGAGTGAAAAACAGCAGTTGTTTACCATTATGGTGGCAAATCTGATCCACTGGGCAGAAGAACACGGCTACCGGCTGACGTTCGGGGAGGCTTACCGCACGCCGGAACAGGCGGCGCTGAACGCTAAAAAGGGTAGCGGTATTAGCAACAGTCTGCATACCCGGCGTCTGGCGGTGGATTTTAACCTGTTTATTAACGGCCAGTACCAGACCCGCACAGAGGATTACCTGCCGCTGGGCGAATACTGGGAGTCACTGGGCGGCAGCTGGGGCGGGCGCTTCAAATCCAGGCCGGACGGCAATCATTTCAGTCTGGAACATGACGGGGTTCGCTGATGGAGCGTGTGGTGGCGGGCTGGCTTGTGACGGTTGTTCTGGCCTTCTGGGCAGGCTGGAAGGCGGCTAACTGGCAGCGTGACAGTATCGATCTGGCCATCAGCCGGTCAGCCAGCGCTACCGGGGAAACGCTGGCGAGCGTGGCCGGTGAATCCGGGCGAAAACTGGAAGAACAACTGGAGGCTTTGAAAAATGCGCCGCCGCGTGAAATTCGTACGGAGGTGGTTAAACCGGTGTTTACTAACGTGTGCCTGTCTGATGACTTTGTCCGCATGTACAACGACGCCGTCACCAGTACCGAACGTACGTTATCAGGAAAACCTGAAAACTAAATGTGCCACGCAGCTGCCGCGCCTGAATGGCACGCAGGGAAAAGATGCGGCGGAATTACTGACACTTTATCTGGAGTTATACGGGCAGTGTGCTGCACGTCATAACACGCTGGTTGATGAAATTAATTTAAGAGAGAATATTATTTATGGAAAAAATTAATCTGGTTGTATGTAAGAAAGAAATTACGTTTGAACCAAATCAGACGGCTTATAATAAATTCATCAATGAAATGGCGATGGATAATAAAGTGGCTCCAGCCCATAGTTATCTTATGCGTATTGTTGTACCAGAGTGTAAAGAAGCGCTGGAAGATATTCTGAAGCGTCCGGGGGCAGCGCTTCAACTTGCAGGGAAAATCAATGAGCTTTATGCGCCAGAACTGGAAATTGAAGTAAAAAACTGACAAAGCGAGTCCGGTCAATTGAACAGAACGGACTCGAACAATATCTGATTTTACGGCGTCATTATTTACCGCACGGTCAGGATTCCGTGGATGATATTTCCGCCGCTATCTGGCTGGATAATCGCCACTGGGAAAATACGCGCATAGCGGTTGCTAACGGAATAAGCACCGCATTTAAAGGTTCAGGATGAAACAGTTAGATTTTACATTAAGCCTGATTGATAAACTGACGCGCCCGTTAAAGCAGGTGCAGAGCAGTGTCACAGGCTTTGCGGAAAAATCGAAAGCGGCCTTTACGCAGATTGGGGGCGGTGCGCTGGCTTTAGCCGGCACAGGGATGGCCATCAAAGGGGCGTTATCGCCGGCTATTGAGATGTATGACGCACTGAATGACGCTGCGGCAAAAGGGATTGATGATCAGGCTTTAAAGGCTGTCCAGCGTGATGCGCTGCGGTTCAGTATGACCTACGGTGCCAGCGCGGTGGAGTTTGTTAAGTCCACAGAAAATATTAATGCCTCCATTGCCGGCCTCGCCGGTAATGAGCTGCCGAAAGTGACAAAAGTTGCTAATACCCTGGCATTTGCCCTGAGATCCACATCTGCCGAAACGGCGGAATTTATGGGGCAGATGTTCGGTAACTTTTCCGCTGATGCGGAGCGTCTGGGCAAGGTTCAGTTCGCTGAGCAGCTGGCCGGAAAAATGGTGTATATGCGCAAGGTCTTCGGTACTGAAATGGGCACTATCAAAGACCTGATGGAAGGGGCGCGGGGCGTTGGTACCAACTACGGCGTCGGACTGGATGAACAGCTGGCCGTACTGGGGCAGCTTAACCGCACGCTGGGAACGGAAGCCAGCAGCGCTTACGAAGGCTTCATGACCGGAGCCATTGAGGGCGGTAAAAAGCTGGGGCTGTCCTTTACGGATGCCACCGGCAAAATGCTGTCCATGCCTGAAATGCTGATCAAGTTACAGGGCAAGTATGGCAAAAGTCTGGAAGGGAACCTGAAAGCACAGGCGGAGCTGGATGCGGCATTTGGTGACAGTTCGGCGGTGGTGAAACACCTGTACGGCAATGTGGCCTTACTGCAACGTAACATCACCGAGCTGGGCGGATCTGACGGGCTGAAGCGTACACAGGAGATGGCCGGCAAACTGGTGAAACCGTGGGATCGCTTTGTACAGATCCTTAAGTCTGTTCAGACCGTCATTGGACTGACGTTGATCCCCGTCCTGTATCCGGTGCTGAACCGCCTGGCTGATATGGGACAGACCTTTGCCCGCTGGATGCAGTTGTTTCCCAACATTGCGCGTGTTATCGGTTATGCGGCTATGGCGTTGTTGGGGTTTGCTGCTGCCGGCGCAATAGCTAACATCGTTCTGGGCGTCTCAAAACTTATTAAGCTGGGCGCGATTGCTCTCTGGAAGACACTGACTTCAGTCACGAAGATATACACCGCCACCGTCTGGATTGCCTCAAAAGCTGTAGCGGCATGGAATCTGACGCTTAAATTTCTGCGTGGTACGCTTCTTGCGGTTCGTATGGCGGCAATTATGGCCGGAATTGGCATAAATCTGATGAGCTGGCCGGTTCTGCTGGTTATTGGTGCGATTGGCCTGCTGGCAGCAGGGTGTTATCTGCTGATTAAACACTGGGACGATGTACAGGCGGCGGTGATGAATACGGCAGCGTTTACCGCTGTGGCTGGCGTTGTCGAATGGCTTGCCGGTGTGTTCTCGACGGCATGGCAATGGATTAAGGACGGCTGGAACGGCTTTATTAATCTGCTGACGGGATTTTCACCTTCACAGGCATTAAGCGGGATGGCCGGTGGTATTGTATCCATGTTTGATAATATCTGGCAGTCCGTTAAAGGTAGCTTCCTGAAATCATGGAACTGGATTGTAGAAAAGCTGAATAAAATACCCGGTGTCAATATTTCGCTGGCTAACGAGTCACCTCCGGCACTGACAACAAATACGCTTTCTACTGGTGGAGAATTAAAAGGTATTGATAAAGGTGGTATTAATAAATCTATAAGTAATAACTCAAGGGCTGTGACGGATAACAGCCGGAAAATTAATACTGTCAATATCTATCCAAAAGAAATGATAACGCCGGGGCAGTTAATGGAGTTTCAGGAGCTGGGCGTATGAATGAAATCCTGTATGTTGATTTATTAATTCAGGGAAATGACTTTGTCCTGAATACCGGTAATGAACCTGAATTATGTAATAACCGTAAAAGTATCGGGCAGGACATTATTCATTCCATTATTGAAAGCGGTCTGGCGACGGAATTAATTGCCGAGAGAAGCCCGACCATGCGGGCAGATATTTTTACCCGTATGGAATTACTGATTGAGGATGATGAACGTATCGTTCCGGGAACAGTGGAAATCGGTGAAGAAAGCCGGACACGGTTGTGGATCACGGCCAGCACTTATGACTTCGGCGGAATATCGGTACAGGTGGATTTATGACGGAAAAGCCACAGGTTGACTTTGAAGAGGTGGTGAAAGCCAGCGGTATGCCGGTGACGGAAGAAGAGATTCGCGATCGCTTTAATACCATTGCGACGGAGGAGGGAATTATCACGAATACCTCCCGTATGTCTCCGTTCTGGCGACTGGTCACGGCCATTGTAACCGCGCCGGTGATGTGGCTGAAGGAGGTTCTGATCTCCACCGTACTGGCAAATATGTTTGTGGCCACGGCCAGTGGAAGCATGTTACGGCTGCTGGCATGGGCGGTGAATATCACGCCGAAGCCCGCCAGCGCTGCACAGGGCGTTATCCGTTTTTACAAGGAAGACGCCAGCGCCGTGGTGACGGTGAAGGCCGGAACGGTGATACAGACAGAACGTATTAACGGCAGGGTGTATGAACTGGCCATCACGGAAGATGTGGTGATTGCCTCCGGTACCGCCAGCGCACTGCTGCCGGTAAAGGCAACGGGAACGGGCGGCGCATATAACCTTGCGCCGGGATATTACCGCATTCTGCCGGTGGCCGTGGACGGCATCAGCCATGTGGCCAGTGAAGAAAACTGGCTGACCGTACCGGGCGCGGATGAGGAAAGCGATGATGAACTGCGTGAGCGTTGCCGTAACCAGTTTAACCTGGTGGGCAACTACCACACGGACGCGGTGTACCGGTCGATGATTGCCGGTGTTGCCGGACTGAGCATTGACCGGATTTTCTTTGAGCACGAAGCACCGAGGGGGCCGGGGACGGCCAACGCCTATTTATTGCTGGACAGCGGCGTGGCTTCTGCGCCGTTTGTGGATGCCGTGAATGACTATATCAACACGCAGGGGCATCACGGCCACGGGGACGATATGCAGTGTTATGCCATGCCGGAAACCCTGCACGATCTGGCGGTCACTGTCTGGGTCAGGAACCTGAACAATATCAGTGATGATGAACAGAAGCGCCTGAAGGACGGTATTGAAAACCTGATCCGGTGCGCCTTCCGGGAAAATACGGATTATGACGTCAGAAGGACGTGGCCGTATTCACGGTTCTCCTTCTCGCAGCTGGGGCGCGAAATCCATAAAAATTTTCCGGTAACGGAATCGCTGAATTTTTCGCTGGATGACATTGCCAGTGAGCTGAATGTGCCGCGCCTGAAATCGCTTGTGGTGAGTATTGAGAATGAATGAGTTCATGAAAAAACTGGCCGGAATGGTACTTCCCTCCTGGATGGACAGGGGCGAGCCGCGAAAACTGCTGCAAACGGCGCGTCGGTTCTGGGCGGAAGTGTACGGCTGGGTGACGTGGCCACTGAACCAGTTTGATCCGCTGACCTGTACACCGGCGTTACTTAACCTGCTGGCGTATGACCGGGACATTTCCCGCTTTGACGGGGAGCCGCTGGAACTGTTCCGCAGGCGTGTGGCGTATGCCTTCGTGAATGCGCGTGACGCCGGTTCTGTTGAGGGATTTATCAGTATCTTTGAGCGGCTGGGGATCGGGTACGTTGAACTGATGGAGCGCCAGCCGGGAATTGACTGGGATGTGATTCAGGTTCGCGTCACGGACAGCCAGATTGCGACTAACACGCAGCTGATGATCCAGATTATCCGGCAGTACGGGCGGACATGCCGCCGTTACCAGTTTGAAGTGATCACGTCCGAACGGCTGACTATCCGGGCGGGATGGGATCAGGGGGAATATGTGGTTTATCCGGCAGCACTGAGCGGTACGGAAACCAGCAGCGCAACGTACAGCGCAGGGTTATAAGGGGATTATATGTCACAGACAACAATCACACTGGCATTTGAACAGTGGAAAGCGCAACAGGGCACCACGGGGGAGCCTGTTCTGCTGGATGAATTTGTGTTCGCTAATGTGCCGGCACTTGACCCGGATCAGCCGGTTGACCGCAATGAAACCCTGCCACCGGCTGAACAGATTGTTCACCGGCAGGCCGTCAGCCGTAAGGGCGTGGTGAATGACAACGCTGTGGTGCATTCCGTCGTACTGGGGGCTGATGTGGGGGATTTTTCCTTTAACTGGATTGGTCTGATTAATAAGGCCAGCGGTACGCTGGCAATGATTGTTCATGCGCCATTACAGCAAAAACTTAAAACAGCTGAAGGGCAACAGGGGAACGTGCTTACACGCTCGTTTCTGATGGAATATAACGGCGCACAGGCTGAAACCGGAATTAATACGCCTGCTGAGACCTGGCAGATTGACTTTACCGCGCGTATGGCCGGAATGGACGAGCGCCAGCGCCTGGAAAATATCGACATCTTCGGGGCGGCGGCGTTTTTTGGGGACGGCTATCTGGTCGGGAAAAGCGGGAATCAGTTTTATGTGACCAAAGGTACCGGCTATGTGGCAGGTCTGCGCACAACGCTTGCAGAAAACCTGAATATTACCGTGACAACCAGGCCAGTCAAAGTCTGGCTGGATGTATGCTGGACAGGAACGCTTACCAGCGTGTGGGGTGTGCAGTCCCGTATTACGGTTGCTGACAACCTGGCGGATTATGTGCAGAACGGCGTACAGCATTATGTGTTTGCGGTGGCGGGTATTGATGAAAACGGCAATATTACGGATTTACGCCCGAAAGGGACACTGAATGAGCAGCAGGCCAGCGATGCGCTGAGAAAACATGAGCAATCCCGTAATCATCCGGACGCCACTACCAGCGCGAAGGGGTTCACTCAGTTAAGCAGCGCGACAGACAGCACCAGTGAAGAACAGGCCGCTACGCCGAAAGCAGTCAAGATTGCTATGGATAATGCCGCAGCACGACTAGCGAAAGACAGGAACGGATCGGATATTCCTGATAAACCTCTGTTTGTTCAAAATATTGGACTGGGAAATGTGCTTTTCAAAGGTGATGGCAGGTTCCTCGCGGGAACATTTGTCAGTGACGCAATTGACCGAACATCAATTGGTGCCAGGGCGGCTACAGGCTGTCAGTTTATGCGCGCACATCAGGCACCTGATGCGCCAGACCAGGTAAGTTTCTGGCAAATTATTACCCTTAGCGAGGTGGTAAGTCCGACCACTGTTGTGGATGTTCTTGCAGTCAGTGGCAATAACGTATTGTTTGGTCACGGTACAGGAGCAGGTATTACCTCATGGCGTCATGTGGCGATGCTGGAGGGGGGCGCCTTTACGGGGGGGATTTCTGCTCCAAATATGCGTGGCGATACCCTGGTTACGGTTGGGGATGGCACTGGTGGGATGGCTAAAGGTGACGTTGATAGTGCAGGTTTTAATGGTAACAATCTGAACATTAAGTCATGGAATGGTATTGGATTTCAGAACTCAGAAGACCTGGCTATCCGGGCATATATCAGCACCCGACTCGGTGTTATCGCAGCTGCTGAAAATTTGCAGGCCGGAAATGCGATATTCAACAAAAACGGCGATGTTTACGGCGATATATGGGGCACAGGCAGCGGGCCTGGCTGGTTGAGTGCGTATATTGCAGGCAGACCGTTACGACAATACATCACCATGGTCGGTGTGTACCAGAACGACAAAACAAAGCCATTTATGCTTCATGATGATGGTTCTGGTGTATTCCTTGCTACAACTGACATGCTAAGTGGGTATGTTCAGTCAATTCGATTCGGTGCCGTTGAGCATGGAAACTTATATCGTTCGCCCGGATTTGCAGACCAGTTAGGTTACGTCATTACAGGTGTTGAGAATGGAGACTCGAACGATACACCAGACCGGATCCAACGACGCTTGTTACAGCTTAAAGTGAATGGTCAGTGGTATACGGTAGGGACATAAAAATGAGACATTTTAAAAAATTCACTAAAACAACGGAATTAACCCCTGTTCAGCAGGAGTTATCAGAGAACTGCAGCGTTCAGTTTATCCACGATGAATCAGGTGTTGACTGGTATGTGCTACAGAAATTATTTCAGCCAGACACACTGAAAATACAGTATGACAAAACAGGGCTGATTATTGCTGCGGATAAAGATGCAACAAAGTTATTTCCGCTGAATTGCTCTGTTGTGGAACTCGCTGATACTGATATTCCTGATGGTTTCCAGGCTGGTAATTTTACCTATAGCAACGGCGTTATCGCACCTGTTCAGGTTGATTATGTTGCTTTAGCGACAGCAGAACGCGACCGGCGCATGGCGTCGGTCACGTCAAAAATCAATCAGCTTATGGAAGCGCAGGATGATAGTGATATTACTGATGCCGAGCTGGTCGAACTTTCCGATTTACGTGAAGTGCGTACAAAATTGCGCCGTCTGGATCTGACTGGTGCGCCAGATATTGACTGGCCGGAGGTACCGGATGTGGCGTGAAGCGCGTCTGGCTTTTACGGATTCTCTGGCTGCGCTGGATTGTTCCGTCGTTCCGGCGCATCCGTGGATTCACGGTCTGGGGCAGCAGACTGATAACGGGGCATACCTGAGTCCGGTCAATGCAATCCATTATCTGGCGGAAAGGCTGGCCGGAACGGGAGGCAATACCGATGTGGTGATCATGATGGTAACGGGACAGACCCATGAAAACTTCATGAAGGGGCTTAACAGCCTGGTGGATGTTTTCCCCGCGCCCGCATTCACCCAGGTTAGACGTCTGGCTGAGTCTGCGGCGACACTGGCTACTGAGAAAATGCAGATCCCCGCGAAAGCCGGGGCAGGACTGCCGGTTGCCATTCCGCTGTCCGTTCCGACCAGCAGGGCAGCGTTATCCGCTGCCGCTATCAGTGAGGCGCAGAAAGCGGCTGGCGCCGGATTCAGCCTGGACGGGCTGAAACAACAGCTGGAGGAATTTACGCAACTGCGTGACAGCCTGATTAACGATGTGGCCAGCGGCCTTGCTGATTTGCAGGGGAAAAGCGCCAGGGCATGGGTATTTACGGCCAGTGGCGACACCGCCGCCACCCTTCTGGCGCTGGTAAAGGACATTCCGCAGCCTTCAGCTGTTTATACTGCGGCAATCATGCTGGCCGGAAAAAATCTTGATGGAATAAGGGGCATGATTCATGACGTCGATCCCGACACTGGCGCTTAATGGTGAGGCCATACTGCTGAAAAACATGCGCGTGACCGTTTCCCAGCAGTTTCAGGATAAAGACCAGTCCGGTCAGACCAGCGCGACCACCAAATCAGAGCAGGGGGCAAAGGGCAAAGAGCTGCGTATCAGCGGCGAAATACCCTTTAAAAACCCGGAGATCCTGAAGCGTATTTTTGAACTGGCCAGCGCCACCGATGCAGACGGGAAACGCATGAAATACCGCGTTGCGCATGAGGTGGCCAGAGCGGTGAATTTTCGTGAGGCCACCTTCAGCGGAATGCTGGATGCACCGCCGCAGGACGGGAAAATGGCCTGGCTGGTCACGTTCACCCTGGCGGAACATGTCAGCGTACAGGAGAAGCGGGAAGCCAGGGCAACCGGTAAAACAACGGCAAAAAAACAGACGGCCAGCAGTACGGGACAATCCGGTGGCCAGAGTGCCGGAGAGGATGAAGAAAAACTGACGTGGTTTGAACGCAGGGTGCTGAAGCCCGTCAATGATGCTTTAGGTTAATGATGAAACCAGTAAAACGCCTTTACCTTTCAACGGATGAAATACACCTGGCTGACGCCAGTCTGGTGCTGGAGCTGAACAGCTGCGGACGTGGCTTTATTACGGCACAGACGACCACAGACTACACCGGCAAACTGGTACGGCTGGATGTGGGGTATTCCGGTTTACTTCTGCGCTGGTTTACCGGCTATGTGGAGCGCTCACAGCCTGCCGAAAACGGTTATCAGCGTCTGTTTGTCCGCGAGCTGGCTGGCGTGTTTGAGCGGATGTGGCCATGCTCATTTCAGCATCCCACACTGCGCGATGTGGCCGGATGGCTGGAGGAAAACAGCGGGATCAGCATTGCGGTACCGGATGTGCCGTACAGTGATAAACCGATCCCCCATTTCACCCATAACGGGACGGGATACCAGCTGCTGAATAACCTGGGCAGGGCATTCAGTATCACGGATTACATCTGGTATCCATTGCCGGATGGTTCGCTGTATGTCGGCGGCGCAGAAAAGGCGCTGTTTGCCGGACGCCCGGTAGAAATCCCGGCAGAGTTCAGCCAGGGAACGGCGGGCGGTAATTCCATGACATTGCCGGTGATCCAGAGTCTTCGTCCGGGCGTGGACGTGAACGGGGAACGCGTGACCAAAGTTCATCTGACGAATGACACAATGACCATCACCTGGACACCACGGAACCGCGCCACAGGTCAGCCATTGCAGAAAACACCGGCGCAGCGCCAGATAGAAAGCCATTACCCGGAACTGGCTTCAGGTCTTCACCTGCCCAAACTGGCCAGGGTGGTGGCGCCCAGCGAGGCCGTAAAAAGCGGTAATTTTGCCGACCCGTTCCGGCCACGGTACGCTGTTGACGTGCAGCTGCTTGACGCGGACGGCAACCCGGACAACCAGACGCCGGTATATTCCGCCGTACCGCTGCCGGTGCCAATGGCCGGTAACGATTCGGGAATGTTCCAGTTTCCACCGGAAGGAACGCTGGTAGAAGTGGCGTTTACGGGCGGCAGACCGGACAAGCCCTTTATCAGGCAGACGCTGCCGGATGGCACCAGTCTGCCGGACATTAAGCCCGGCGAACAGCTGCAACAGCAGCGAGCGGAAGTCTCGCAACGCGTGACACAGGCAGGAGACTGGGTACGCCAGACGGATCAGACCATCAGTGAAACATCGATGGCGCGGACGGTGAAAGCCGACACGGAACGACGAGAACTGGTCAGCCGTGAAACCACGGTGAAAGCCACGGATAAAATCACAGTACTGGGTACCGCCACGCTGATGGCCGGAGCCATACAGCAGGTCAGTGCTGGCGACTTCAGCCAGGCGGTAAAAGGAAACCGGCTGGCCAGTATTACAGGAAATGAAGAAACCGAAATCGCCGGGCAGCTGTCCACGAAAGTGGCCGGCGCCATGAATGTTGATGTGGGGGGAACCCTGACAGAAAAGATTGCCGCATTACGTAAATCCGTGGCAGCGGGCGGTCAGCAGATTATGGGGCCAACCGTGCATATCGGTAGCGAGGGCGTAAATACGCTAACCATGATGCTGGACACCATTGATTTACTGGCAGAGCTGGCGCAGCAATGTGCGAGCCATTCACACCCCAGTGTTGGTACGCCGACGAACGCGGGCGCATTTAATCAGACAGCAGCGAAGGCCGGGCAGACCCGGAGCAAGTACCAGAACATCATCGCCTGATTCTCTCTTTTCAGCCCGCATAATGCTGGCTTTTTTATCCCCACTTTCAGACCGTATCAGACGCATTTTTAGCGTCGTTAATATCTGCCCCCGTTCATCCATTACCACATTTGTTTCAGTGGCACAGCAAGCCGCTGCGGCTGTCTGTTGGCGACGAAATAACGGAGGAAGAGACGAAAACGGCGCTACACCGCACCCGCCTGCGGTTTTCGTGTTGAGAATGATTTCAGTTTTTCCGGTCGTACAAAACACATCGCCAGACCGCGCCAGCGCTGGGGCTTTGGCAGTGGTTCGCCAACTGAAATGTGTGAAACAGATTTCAAGGATTTCAGTTTTTGTGCGATTGCCGGCTATGGGGGAGAAATATCGGAGCCTGATTACATGCGGGATTAACAGCGATTACGTGACTTTTTACGTAACGACCGCAGCGGGATCACGTAAGAGCGTGTAAGTGTCCAGGCCTTAACTGGCGTACTCTGGCGCGGAATGGCAGTGGAATGCGGAACTGAAATACTTTGCACAGCCTGAACCATTGCCATACCTGCACTAACGTAGACGCTCCAGTGCTCAAGTCACTAACAGTTAGATATACAAAACTACCAACAAATCAGGGTGATTTCTGACCAATTCTGATTTTTTCAAAAATTGAGGGGGACCATCGGAAAACCGTCACAAACGTCACAAGATTTAAAAATAGTATCTATCTATATGATATTAAATAATAAATAGGCATTACTAAAACCATCACAAAAACATCACAACAGCATCACAGTGTGACGGTCTTAGATCATCACAAATCTGTTTTATAACTCACTGAATTTATTGGGTGTGACGGTTTGCGTTACGTTTTGTGATGGTTTTACCGTCACAACATTTATTTATAATAATCATATGGTTAATGTGTAATTTCAGGATGCGTGATGGTTGTGACGGTTTTCCGATGGCCGTCTTAAATATGAGAGGTGGGGGAGCGCAAATTCATTAACATTTTACAGATACAAAAAAGCCCCAGAGAATGGGGCTATTGCTGCGTTTACTGGTCGTCTTGTTTGGGCTTCACAACCACTGATGCCAGCTTGTCGATCAGACGTTCGCAAGCCTCAACATCTTTCAGGCTACGCAATTTTACCTTTGCTGTTTTCGGCTCATCACCGCGAGTGCAAAGATTCAACTCGATTTCAACATCGTTCCTGTTCAGTAATCCCATAATAACCCCTGCTAACTTCCTTGCCTGAGTAGCCACTTCAAAGATGAGATTAAGTCTATCTGGTGCATTGTTGGAAAAGCAAACAGTGTTACTAACGTCAAACCCGTTACTTTTGAAGTAATCTTTTATTGAAGCTGAAAGTTCAGGAGGACAAGCAAGCCTGACGCCGGCCAGTTTTGATTGATGTAGTGGTGCTCCTTCTAACTCTTGCATTTAAGGCTCCATATGAAAAAACCCCAGATTCGGGGTTTTTTGTTGTCGATGTGGTCGATATGTGGACGCTGGTTGAAATAAATCCTTTTATTTCAGTGTGCTACAGTGAAATAAAACGCGCCCGAAGGCGCGTTGGCGATACACTCAATGTAAGGGACTACTCTTCTTCTGCTTCGACGAAGCTGGCATCTTTCACCGATGCGGTGGCACGACGGGCTTCGCCTTTGTGCTGCACTTTATTGAGCTGCCGTTCCAGCTTGTTGATCAATTCATTAATAGCGGTGTACATATCTTCGTGTTTTGCGCTGGCGACCAGATGTCCGTTCGGTGTATTAATGGTGGCGTCAGCAATAAAACCCTGTGGCTCTTTAGACAGAATGATATGAGGATTAATCAGGTGAGTTTGCCATTTTTCCAGTTTGGCGAGACGGTCTGCGACATGTTGGCGGATTGCCGGAGTAATTTCCATTTGTTTACTGGTAATGTTCATTGTCATAAATTTTACCTCTTGTCTTTCCCGTCTTGGTGATTCCAGCATACCGTTCTTAATGTCAAAATGTGTGATGTAAATCACATTATTTTGTCACTTTTTGTCAAGGCGAACTTTTTGTGAGGCATCGCAGGAAGAAGCGATCTTTTACTTGAGGAATGGCTGAAAGCAGGCCATATTTGACTGGATGCGTTGCAGTGAAATCATTTCTGTTGCATCAGATATCGAATAAAAAAACGGCAGCCGGAAGGCTGCCGTTTTGCTTGTTGGTATTGCTTCAGGTGTTTTTGCTGTTAGCGGCAATAATTTTCGCGACTTTGTCAGCCTGCGCATTCAGCTGCATCTGACGATAGGCGTTTTCCATCAGCGGCAACGCATCGCGCGTGGCCTGCGTATCAGGATAATTGCGTAGCATACCTTCTACCCGGTTTACGACCGCAACCCATGCGCCGCGCGCGGTATAGTACTCTGCGACGGAATATTCATATTTCGCCAGACGGTCTTTCAGGAATACCAGACGCTTAGTGGCGTCGGTGGTGTACTGGCTATTAGGATAGCTGCGTACCAGTTTCGAAAAGTCATTGAACGCCGCCCGCGCATGTTGCGGATCGCGATCGCTGCGATCGACGCCAAAGAAACCTTGCAGCGCGCTATCATCCAGCGCCATGTTCGTCAGGCCGCGCATGTACATGACATAGTCAATATTAGGGTGCGTTGGATTAAGACGCATAAAACGATCGATGGCGGCCTGCGCTAGCGGCAAATCGGCGTTTTTGTAATAGGCGTAGATAAGATCCAACTGCACCTGCTGAGAATACGGTCCGAATGGATAACGATTATCTAACGCTTCCAATTGCGTTATTGCCTGTTTCCAGTTACCGTCCTGCAGCTTTTGCTGAGCAGTCGCGTAGATTTCATTCGGCGGATTATCGGGCACCTCTTCCTTTGAACCCGAGCAACCCGCCAGAAACAGGCTCAACGTGGCTGCTGCCACCAGATATTTCATGCGCGTCATGACGTTTTGACTTTCCTCAAAATGTTTTACGGGAGATTCTCTGTTCCTGCTCCCGGTTAAGACCAGCTACAATAGCACACTATATTAAACGGCAAAGCCGTAAAACCCAACGTTAAACGAAGAAGCTGTATATGGCACAACGAGTACAACTCACCGCAACGGTCTCCGAAAACCAACTCGGTCAACGCTTAGATCAGGCTTTGGCCGAAATGTTCCCGGATTATTCACGTTCGCGTATAAAAGAATGGATTTTGAATCAGCGCGTGTTGGTCAATGGTCAACTTTGCGATAAGCCAAAAGAAAAAGTGTTAGGTGGCGAGCGGGTGGCTATTGATGCGGAGATCGACGAAGAGATTCGTTTTGAAGCGCAGGATATCCCGTTAGATATTGTTTATGAAGATGACGATATTCTGGTTATCAACAAACCACGCGATCTGGTGGTACATCCTGGCGCGGGTAACCCGGACGGTACGGTACTGAACGCGTTGCTACATTATTATCCGCCGATTGCGGATGTCCCGCGCGCGGGCATTGTGCATCGTCTGGATAAGGACACGACGGGGCTGATGGTGGTGGCCAAAACCGTTCCGGCGCAAACGCGCCTGGTGGAGTCTTTGCAGCTGCGCGAGATCACCCGCGAATATGAAGCGGTCGCGATCGGACATATGACGGCGGGAGGAACGGTGAATGAACCCATCAGTCGTCACCCGACCAAACGTACCCATATGTCGGTGCATCCCATGGGCAAACCGGCGGTGACCCACTACCGCATTATGGAACATTTCCGTGTGCACACGCGTCTTAGGTTGCGTCTGGAGACCGGGCGTACGCACCAGATCCGCGTGCATATGGCGCATATTACGCATCCGTTAGTGGGCGATCAGGTCTACGGTGGTCGTCCACGTCCACCGAAAGGCGCATCGGAAGAATTTATTTCCACGCTGCGTAAGTTTGACCGCCAGGCGCTTCATGCAACGATGCTGCGTCTCTACCATCCTGTATCGGGTATCGAAATGGAGTGGCACGCGCCGATTCCACAAGATATGGTGGACCTTATCGATGCGATGCGCGCCGATTTTGAAGATCATAAAGATGATGTGGACTGGTTATGAATGCACTGATTGTCCCGCAGTGGCCGCTGCCGAAAGGCGTCGCAGCCTGTAGTTCTACCCGTATTGGCGGGGTGAGTTTACCGCCTTACGACTCGCTGAATCTGGGCGCGCATTGCGGCGATAACCCGGAGCATGTTGAAGAGAACCGCAAGCGTCTGTTTGCGGCGGGCAATCTGCCTTCGAAACCTGTCTGGCTTGAACAGGTTCACGGTAAAAATGTGTTGAGGCTTACCGGAGAACCTTATGCCTCCAAACGTGCGGATGCGTCTTACAGCAATACGCCAGGAACCGTCTGCGCGGTAATGACGGCAGACTGCCTGCCTGTGCTATTCTGTAACCGTGAGGGAACAGAAGTGGCGGCGGCTCATGCGGGCTGGCGCGGATTATGTGAAGGCGTACTGGAGGAAACTGTCACCTGCTTTGCTGACAAACCAGAAAATATCATCGCCTGGTTAGGTCCGGCGATCGGCCCGACCGCGTTTGAAGTGGGGCCGGAAGTGCGTGACGCATTTTTAGCAAAAGATGCGCAAGCCGATAGCGCATTTTTGCCGCACGGGGGAAAATTTCTGGCGGATATTTATCAGCTTGCACGCCAACGTCTGGCGAATACCGGCGTTGAACATGTCTATGGCGGGGATCGCTGCACCTTTAGCGAAAGTGAGACTTTCTTCTCTTATCGTCGCGACAAGACGACAGGTCGTATGGCAAGTTTTATTTGGCTGATATAACCTAAAGAATCAAGACGATCCGGTACGGGTAACTTTCTTTTCACATAATTCAGGTCATTCACCTTGAATAATTGAGGGATGACCTCATTTAATCTCCAGTAGCAATTTTGACCTGTTATGGGAGGAGTTATGCGTCTGGATCGTCTTACTAACAAATTCCAGCTTGCTCTTGCCGATGCCCAGTCGCTCGCGCTGGGGCACGACAACCAATTCATCGAACCTCTTCATTTAATGAGCGCCTTGCTGAACCAGGAAGGGGGATCGATACGTCCTTTATTAACCTCCGCCGGCATTAATGCTGGCCAGTTGCGCACCGCTATCGATCAGGCGCTGAGCCGTTTACCGCAGGTGGAAGGCACCGGCGGCGACGTACAGCCTTCTTCGGAACTGGTACGCGTACTGAACCTTTGCGACAAGCTGGCGCAAAAACGGGGGGACAATTTTATTTCGTCAGAGCTGTTTGTTCTGGCGGCGCTTGAGTCTCGCGGCACGTTAACCGATCTGCTGAAATCAGCCGGTGCGACCACGGCCAATATCACTCAGGCAATTGAACAGATGCGCGGAGGTGAAAGCGTGAACGATCAAGGGGCTGAAGACCAACGTCAGGCCTTGAAAAAATATACCGTCGATCTGACCGAGCGGGCTGAACAAGGTAAGCTTGACCCGGTAATTGGTCGTGATGAAGAAATTCGCCGTACCATTCAGGTACTGCAACGTCGTACTAAAAACAACCCGGTGTTAATCGGTGAGCCAGGGGTCGGTAAAACGGCAATTGTTGAAGGGCTGGCGCAGCGCATTATTAATGGTGAAGTTCCTGAAGGCTTAAAAGGCCGCCGCGTACTGGCGCTGGATATGGGCGCGCTGGTGGCCGGGGCGAAATATCGCGGCGAATTTGAAGAGCGTCTGAAAGGCGTGCTGAACGACCTCGCAAAACAGGAAGGCAACGTCATCCTGTTTATTGACGAGCTGCACACGATGGTTGGCGCAGGTAAGGCCGATGGCGCCATGGACGCCGGGAATATGCTGAAACCGGCGCTGGCGCGTGGTGAACTGCACTGTGTGGGCGCCACCACGCTGGATGAATACCGTCAGTACATTGAAAAAGACGCGGCGCTGGAACGTCGTTTTCAAAAAGTGTTTGTCGCAGAACCTTCAGTGGAAGACACCATTGCTATTCTGCGTGGCCTGAAAGAACGTTACGAGCTGCACCACCATGTGCAGATCACTGACCCGGCGATTGTGGCGGCGGCAACATTATCTCACCGCTATATCGCTGACCGTCAGTTGCCGGATAAAGCTATCGACCTCATCGATGAAGCGGCATCCAGCATTCGTATGCAGATTGACTCTAAGCCGGAGGAGCTGGACAGGCTCGACCGCCGCATTATTCAGCTCAAACTGGAACAGCAGGCGTTGATGAAAGAGTCTGACGAGGCGAGTAAAAAACGTCTCGATATGCTGAATGAAGAACTGGACGATAAAGAGCGTCAGTATTCTGAGTTAGAAGAAGAGTGGAAAGCGGAAAAAGCGTCGCTCTCTGGTACGCAAACTATTAAAGCGGAGCTGGAGCAGGCGAAGATTGCCATTGAGCAGGCGCGTCGTGTGGGCGACCTCGCGCGAATGTCTGAACTGCAGTACGGCAAAATTCCGGAGCTGGAAAAACAGCTGGAAGCCGCGACCCAGTCGGAAGGTAAAACCATGCGTCTGTTACGTAACAAAGTAACGGATGCGGAAATTGCCGAAGTGCTGGCGCGCTGGACCGGTATTCCGGTTTCCAGAATGCTGGAAGGCGAACGTGAAAAACTGTTGCGTATGGAACAAGAGTTACACAGCCGTGTGATCGGGCAGAACGAAGCGGTTGAAGCGGTATCTAACGCGATTCGCCGTAGCCGTGCTGGGCTGTCCGATCCGAACCGTCCGATTGGTTCATTCCTGTTCCTTGGGCCGACCGGGGTCGGTAAAACCGAACTGTGTAAAGCGCTGGCTAACTTTATGTTCGACAGCGACGACGCGATGGTGCGTATCGACATGTCTGAGTTTATGGAGAAACACTCCGTGTCTCGTTTGGTCGGGGCGCCTCCGGGATATGTCGGCTATGAAGAAGGCGGTTATTTGACGGAAGCGGTGCGCCGTCGCCCTTATTCCGTCATCTTGTTGGATGAAGTGGAAAAAGCGCATCCGGATGTATTCAACATTCTGTTGCAGGTGCTGGACGACGGTCGACTGACTGACGGGCAGGGGAGAACGGTCGACTTCCGTAATACGGTGGTTATTATGACTTCTAATCTCGGTTCCGATCTCATTCAGGAGCGCTTTGGCGAACTGGATTACGGTCGAATGAAAGAGATGGTGCTGGGTGTGGTTAGCCAAAACTTCCGTCCGGAATTTATCAACCGTATTGATGAAGTTGTGGTATTCCATCCGTTAGGTGAGCAACACATCGCTTCTATTGCTCAGATCCAGCTGCAGCGTCTGTACAAACGTCTGGAAGAACGTGGTTATGAAATCCATATCTCCGACGAGGCGCTGAAACTGTTGAGCGCCAACGGTTACGATCCGGTCTACGGGGCGCGTCCGTTAAAACGTGCTATTCAACAGCAGATCGAAAACCCACTGGCGCAGCAAATCCTGTCTGGTGAACTGGTTCCTGGCAAAGTGATTCGCCTTGAAGCCAATGATGATCGTATTGTGGCAGTGCAGTAAGTCACAAATTTGAATAAAACGGGCCCTGACGGGCTCGTTTTTGTTTAAAAACCAGGCGAAAATAGGCTTTTGGTTCAAATGTTGTTTGAAAAGTGAACGGTTGAGCTTTTTTTTGCATTTAGGTCTTGTCAGGCTCTAATAACTCCCTATAATGCGCCACCACTGACACGGAACAACGGCATACAGGCCGCCGGGTCAGAAAGGCTTCGTTAAGAAGTCTGTGAGGAAAGCGAAAATAAAGGCTTGACTCAAAAAGAGGAAAGCGTAATATACGCCACCTCGCGACGGTGAGCTGAAAGCCGCGTCGCACCTGCTCTTTAACAATTTATCAGACAATCTGTGTGGGCACTCGAAGATACGGATTCTTGACGTCCTCGGACGAAAAATGAATACCAAGTCTCAAGAGTGAACACGTAATTCATTACGAAGTTTAATTCATTGAGCATCAAACTTTTAAATTGAAGAGTTTGATCATGGCTCAGATTGAACGCTGGCGGCAGGCCTAACACATGCAAGTCGAACGGTAACAGGAAGCAGCTTGCTGCTTCGCTGACGAGTGGCGGACGGGTGAGTAATGTCTGGGAAACTGCCTGATGGAGGGGGATAACTACTGGAAACGGTGGCTAATACCGCATAACGTCGCAAGACCAAAGAGGGGGACCTTCGGGCCTCTTGCCATCAGATGTGCCCAGATGGGATTAGCTTGTTGGTGAGGTAACGGCTCACCAAGGCGACGATCCCTAGCTGGTCTGAGAGGATGACCAGCCACACTGGAACTGAGACACGGTCCAGACTCCTACGGGAGGCAGCAGTGGGGAATATTGCACAATGGGCGCAAGCCTGATGCAGCCATGCCGCGTGTATGAAGAAGGCCTTCGGGTTGTAAAGTACTTTCAGCGGGGAGGAAGGTGTTGTGGTTAATAACCGCAGCAATTGACGTTACCCGCAGAAGAAGCACCGGCTAACTCCGTGCCAGCAGCCGCGGTAATACGGAGGGTGCAAGCGTTAATCGGAATTACTGGGCGTAAAGCGCACGCAGGCGGTCTGTCAAGTCGGATGTGAAATCCCCGGGCTCAACCTGGGAACTGCATTCGAAACTGGCAGGCTTGAGTCTTGTAGAGGGGGGTAGAATTCCAGGTGTAGCGGTGAAATGCGTAGAGATCTGGAGGAATACCGGTGGCGAAGGCGGCCCCCTGGACAAAGACTGACGCTCAGGTGCGAAAGCGTGGGGAGCAAACAGGATTAGATACCCTGGTAGTCCACGCCGTAAACGATGTCTACTTGGAGGTTGTGCCCTTGAGGCGTGGCTTCCGGAGCTAACGCGTTAAGTAGACCGCCTGGGGAGTACGGCCGCAAGGTTAAAACTCAAATGAATTGACGGGGGCCCGCACAAGCGGTGGAGCATGTGGTTTAATTCGATGCAACGCGAAGAACCTTACCTGGTCTTGACATCCACAGAACTTTCCAGAGATGGACTGGTGCCTTCGGGAACTGTGAGACAGGTGCTGCATGGCTGTCGTCAGCTCGTGTTGTGAAATGTTGGGTTAAGTCCCGCAACGAGCGCAACCCTTATCCTTTGTTGCCAGCGGTCCGGCCGGGAACTCAAAGGAGACTGCCAGTGATAAACTGGAGGAAGGTGGGGATGACGTCAAGTCATCATGGCCCTTACGACCAGGGCTACACACGTGCTACAATGGCGCATACAAAGAGAAGCGACCTCGCGAGAGCAAGCGGACCTCATAAAGTGCGTCGTAGTCCGGATTGGAGTCTGCAACTCGACTCCATGAAGTCGGAATCGCTAGTAATCGTGGATCAGAATGCCACGGTGAATACGTTCCCGGGCCTTGTACACACCGCCCGTCACACCATGGGAGTGGGTTGCAAAAGAAGTAGGTAGCTTAACCTTCGGGAGGGCGCTTACCACTTTGTGATTCATGACTGGGGTGAAGTCGTAACAAGGTAACCGTAGGGGAACCTGCGGTTGGATCACCTCCTTACCTTAAAGAACTGTTCTTTGCAGTGCTCACACAGATTGTCTGATGAAAAGTAAATAGCAAGGCGTTTACGCGTTGGGAGTGAGGCTGAAGAAATAAGGCCGTTCGCTTTCTATTAATGAAAGCTCACCCTACACGAAAATATCACGCAGCGCGTGATAAGCAATTTTCGTGTCCCCTTCGTCTAGAGGCCCAGGACACCGCCCTTTCACGGCGGTAACAGGGGTTCGAATCCCCTAGGGGACGCCACTTGCGCGGTAATGTGTGAAAGGCGTTGCCATCAGTATCTCAAAACTGACTTACGAGTCACGTTTGAGATATTTGCTCTTTAAAAATCTGGATCAAGCTGAAAATTGAAACACAGAACAACGAAAGTTGTTCGTGAGTCTCTCAAATTTTCGCAACACGAAGTGAAACATCTTCGGGTTGTGAGGTTAAGCGACTAAGCGTACACGGTGGATGCCCTGGCAGTCAGAGGCGATGAAGGACGTGCTAATCTGCGATAAGCGCCGGTAAGGTGATATGAACCGTTATAACCGGCGATTTCCGAATGGGGAAACCCAGTGTGACTCGTCACACTATCATTAACTGAATCCATAGGTTAATGAGGCGAACCGGGGGAACTGAAACATCTAAGTACCCCGAGGAAAAGAAATCAACCGAGATTCCCCCAGTAGCGGCGAGCGAACGGGGAGGAGCCCAGAGCCTGAATCAGCATGTGTGTTAGTGGAAGCGTCTGGAAAGGCGCGCGATACAGGGTGACAGCCCCGTACACAAAAGCGCATGTGCTGTGAGCTCGATGAGTAGGGCGGGACACGTGGTATCCTGTCTGAATATGGGGGGACCATCCTCCAAGGCTAAATACTCCTGACTGACCGATAGTGAACCAGTACCGTGAGGGAAAGGCGAAAAGAACCCCGGCGAGGGGAGTGAAAAAGAACCTGAAACCGTGTACGTACAAGCAGTGGGAGCCCCACCACTAAGCCAGTGGTGAACTCCACATACGCATCCTTTGCTGATGGCAATGGTTAACGGAGCGAAAGCGACGTTCAACCGCAAAACAAGCAGAGGGGGCTTAGTGGTGGGGTGACTGCGTACCTTTTGTATAATGGGTCAGCGACTTATATTCTGTAGCAAGGTTAACCGTATAGGGGAGCCGCAGGGAAACCGAGTCTTAACCGGGCGTTAAGTTGCAGGGTATAGACCCGAAACCCGGTGATCTAGCCATGGGCAGGTTGAAGGTTGGGTAACACTAACTGGAGGACCGAACCGACTAATGTTGAAAAATTAGCGGATGACCTGTGGCTGGGGGTGAAAGGCCAATCAAACCGGGAGATAGCTGGTTCTCCCCGAAAGCTATTTAGGTAGCGCCTCGTGAATTCATCTCCGGGGGTAGAGCACTGTTTCGGCTAGGGGGCCATCCCGGCTTACCAACCCGATGCAAACTGCGAATACCGGAGAATGTTATCACGGGAGACACACGGCGGGTGCTAACGTCCGTCGTGAAGAGGGAAACAACCCAGACCGCCAGCTAAGGTCCCAAAGTCATGGTTAAGTGGGAAACGATGTGGGAAGGCCCAGACAGCCAGGATGTTGGCTTAGAAGCAGCCATCATTTAAAGAAAGCGTAATAGCTCACTGGTCGAGTCGGCCTGCGCGGAAGATGTAACGGGGCTAAACCATGCACCGAAGCTGCGGCAGCGACACTCAGGTGTTGTTGGGTAGGGGAGCGTTCTGTAAGCCTGCGAAGGTGGCCTGTGAGGGTTGCTGGAGGTATCAGAAGTGCGAATGCTGACATAAGTAACGATAAAGCGGGTGAAAAGCCCGCTCGCCGGAAGACCAAGGGTTCCTGTCCAACGTTAATCGGGGCAGGGTGAGTCGACCCCTAAGGCGAGGCCGAAAGGCGTAGTCGATGGGAAACGGGTTAATATTCCCGTACTTGGTGTTACTGCGAAGGGGGGACGGAGAAGGCTATGTTGGCCGGGCGACGGTTGTCCCGGTTTAAGCGTGTAGGTGTGTGTTCCAGGTAAATCCGGTTCACTTTAACACTGAGGCGTGACGACGAGGCACTACGGTGCTGAAGCAACAAATGCCCTGCTTCCAGGAAAAGCCTCTAAGCATCAGGTAACATCAAATCGTACCCCAAACCGACACAGGTGGTCAGGTAGAGAATACCAAGGCGCTTGAGAGAACTCGGGTGAAGGAACTAGGCAAAATGGTGCCGTAACTTCGGGAGAAGGCACGCTGACACGTAGGTGAAGTGATTTACTCATGGAGCTGAAGTCAGTCGAAGATACCAGCTGGCTGCAACTGTTTATTAAAAACACAGCACTGTGCAAACACGAAAGTGGACGTATACGGTGTGACGCCTGCCCGGTGCCGGAAGGTTAATTGATGGGGTCAGCGCAAGCGAAGCTCCTGATCGAAGCCCCGGTAAACGGCGGCCGTAACTATAACGGTCCTAAGGTAGCGAAATTCCTTGTCGGGTAAGTTCCGACCTGCACGAATGGCGTAATGATGGCCAGGCTGTCTCCACCCGAGACTCAGTGAAATTGAACTCGCTGTGAAGATGCAGTGTACCCGCGGCAAGACGGAAAGACCCCGTGAACCTTTACTATAGCTTGACACTGAACATTGAGCCTTGATGTGTAGGATAGGTGGGAGGCTTTGAAGTGTGGACGCCAGTCTGCATGGAGCCGACCTTGAAATACCACCCTTTAATGTTTGATGTTCTAACGTGGACCCGTAATCCGGGTTGCGGACAGTGTCTGGTGGGTAGTTTGACTGGGGCGGTCTCCTCCTAAAGAGTAACGGAGGAGCACGAAGGTTGGCTAATCCTGGTCGGACATCAGGAGGTTAGTGCAATGGCATAAGCCAGCTTGACTGCGAGCGTGACGGCGCGAGCAGGTGCGAAAGCAGGTCATAGTGATCCGGTGGTTCTGAATGGAAGGGCCATCGCTCAACGGATAAAAGGTACTCCGGGGATAACAGGCTGATACCGCCCAAGAGTTCATATCGACGGCGGTGTTTGGCACCTCGATGTCGGCTCATCACATCCTGGGGCTGAAGTAGGTCCCAAGGGTATGGCTGTTCGCCATTTAAAGTGGTACGCGAGCTGGGTTTAGAACGTCGTGAGACAGTTCGGTCCCTATCTGCCGTGGGCGCTGGAGAACTGAGGGGGGCTGCTCCTAGTACGAGAGGACCGGAGTGGACGCATCACTGGTGTTCGGGTTGTCATGCCAATGGCACTGCCCGGTAGCTAAATGCGGAAGAGATAAGTGCTGAAAGCATCTAAGCACGAAACTTGCCCCGAGATGAGTTCTCCCTGAGACTTAAAGTCTCCTGAAGGAACGTTGAAGACGACGACGTTGATAGGCCGGGTGTGTAAGCGCAGCGATGCGTTGAGCTAACCGGTACTAATGAACCGTGAGGCTTAACCTTACAACGCCGAAGATGTTTTGGCGGATGAGAGACGATTTTCAGCTCAGATTCAGAGTCCGAAGGATTTTACGCTGAGACAAGGCGGCAAACGCAGCGACGGAAGGAGCATACAGAAGTATGTGACTGACGCCCGCAAGAGCAGCCAACGCCGTATCAGTGTAAAAGACACAGGACAGAGCACAAAGAATTTGCTTGGCGGCCGTAGCGCGGTGGTCCCACCTGACCCCATGCCGAACTCAGAAGTGAAACGCCGTAGCGCCGATGGTAGTGTGGGGTCTCCCCATGCGAGAGTAGGGAACTGCCAGGCATCAAATTAAGCAAACGGCTCAGTCGAAAGACTGGGCCTTTTGTTTTTGTCTGTTTCTGCCGGATGGCGGCTCCGCCTTATTCGGCCTACAGGAATTATCCCGCCTACGAAGCTGGTGCTCTTGTAGAACTGATAAGAGCACAACCCACCCAATCGTTAACGATGAACTATCCTTTACACGTGCTTATATAAGCAGTGAGGATTTTCATTGGCTATCAAACCTTTTAACTACCAGCAGGACTTTTCCAGCATCGATTTCCGCCAGCAGCCTGAATTGTATCAGGTTGGACGAGGCGAGCAGGGGGTGCTACTGGTTGAACCCTACAAAAGCGAAATTCTTCCTTTCTGGCGCTATAAAGATGAAGCATCGGCGATGAAATCCGCAGAGCAAATCTACCAGTTGTTCGAAGCTTACCGGCAGCAGAATGATTTCGTTGGTATGGACATGGCGCGTAAATTTATTCAGATGGGATACACCCGCGCCAGGCGATACGCTAACTATAAAGGCGGTAAAAAGTATGCAGAAGACGGCAGCCTGATTACACGGGGTAATGATCCTATTAAGGCCGCGGCGGCAACGGTTTTCAAAGGTTGGTGGGATAAAATCCGTCAGGACGAAGACTATCTGAAACGGAAACGCCAGCATCAGGCACGGTGGGGATAAAAATTAGCAAACAAATAATTAACACTTTATTTACTTTTTAGTCTCGCGTAATCTGAATCTCCAAAATAAAAGGCCGATTAAGCCTGGCAACGAGGAGAACAGTATGGCAGAAATTATTCAGCGTATAGATAAAAACAACGCTGAGGCTCCGGAGATGCGGCGACGCATATGGGCTATCGTGGGGGCCTCTTCCGGAAACTTAGTGGAATGGTTTGATTTCTACGTCTACTCTTTCTGCTCGCTCTATTTTGCACATATCTTCTTTCCTTCTGGTAATACCACTACTCAGCTTTTGCAAACGGCAGGCGTCTTTGCCGCCGGTTTTTTAATGCGGCCTATCGGTGGTTGGCTGTTTGGACGCATTGCCGATCGACGCGGGCGCAAAGCCTCAATGTTGATTTCGGTGTGCATGATGTGCATGGGGTCGCTGGTGATTGCCTGCTTACCTGGTTACGATACCATCGGCACCTGGGCACCGGCGCTGCTACTTATTGCAAGGTTATTTCAGGGGCTCTCGGTAGGGGGAGAGTATGGGACCAGCGCGACATATATGAGTGAAGTTGCGCTTGAAGGTCGTAAGGGATTTTTCGCGTCTTTTCAGTACGTTACGCTTATCGGTGGCCAGTTGCTGGCATTGCTGGTCGTTGTGATTTTGCAGCAGGTTCTGGAGGATGCTGAGCTTCGTGCCTGGGGATGGCGTATTCCCTTTGCGCTGGGCGCCGTGCTGGCAGTTGTGGCGTTATGGCTACGTCGCCAACTGGATGAAACCTCGAAGCATGAGACTCGCGCGTTAAAAGAAGCCGGTTCGTTGAAAGGTTTGTGGCGTAATCGCAAAGCCTTTTTGATGGTGCTTGGTTTCACCGCGGCAGGCTCGCTGTGCTTTTATACCTTCACCACCTATATGCAGAAATATCTGGTAAATACAGCAGGTATGCATGCCAATGTCGCCAGCGGCATTATGACGGTCGCGCTGTGTGTTTTCATGTTGGTGCAGCCGTTATTCGGCGCGTTATCCGATAAGATTGGCAGGCGCACTTCTATGCTATGTTTTGGCGCGCTTGCGACGCTTTTCACCGTTCCAATTCTCTCCGCGTTGCAGAATGTGACGTCGCCTTATGCCGCATTTGCTTTAGTGATGTGCGCGCTATTGATTGTGAGTTTCTATACCTCGATTAGCGGGATCCTGAAAGCGGAGATGTTTCCGGCGCAGGTTCGCGCCCTGGGCGTCGGTTTATCTTACGCGGTAGCAAATGCGTTATTTGGCGGCTCTGCGGAATATGTCGCGCTGTCGCTAAAATCTGTCGGTATGGAGAGTTCGTTCTTCTGGTATGTTACCGCGATGGCCGTTCTGGCTTTCCTGGTTTCGCTGATGTTGCACCGTAAAGGAAAGGGCTTACGCCTTTAGTATCGCGCCATTTGCCAGATAGCGTAACCGGTTGTCGCGCCAGCGACATCCCAGACAAAATCTTTCCAGCTCCAGCCGCTGCCTTCCGGGCGGCTGTCCCAGAGTTCTTTTGAGGCTCCGAGACTCAAAGAAAACATCAGCCCTATCGCTGCGCTGCGGTCAGGGCTTACTCCCTGGTGACGCGCATACTCATTACCGGCTGCCGATAGCATCGCTGATGCCATAAAATGCTGGGCTTTATCCTGACCGCTCCAGTGGTCGTTAGCCAGATGGCTGCACCCGGAGAGAAACAACACCGTAAAAGGAATCAACACGCGCACCAGTTCACTCCTAAGAGAAAACCCCGTACAGGACGGGGCTTCGATTACAGGATACGGCTAATTAATCTGTCGATGCGGATCCGGCGCAGACGGCGAATCAATTTACGCACTTTTATCGGATAGTCGGCAATGCTCTGCAGGTCACGATAATGTTTTACGATGGTTGTGTGCGTTCGGATAAGTTCCAGCTCTTTTTCCCGCTGAGGGGCAAGCTCCTGCTTAGGATCGTGGATCAGAATGGCGTTTTCCAGATCCAGACGCCAGGCGCGAGGATTCAGATTGTTGCCGGTGAGTAGCATCCATTTATCATCTACCCACATCCCTTTCAAATGATAGGTATTGTCGTCATCTTTCCACAGACGCACCACAAGCTGATCGGTATTGACGTAATACTGTAAACGGCTCAGGAAGCGGCGCAGGTTAATCTCATAGAGATAGGGCAGCGCGCCAATGATCTTGAACGGTTCATCTTCTGGAATGTAAAAATCATTTGCGGTTTTATCGCCAACAATGATTTCGACTTTCTTTCCGTCGCGCAGTAGCTGAATAATATTCCGCACCAGTACCGCTGGTAGATTGAAGTAAGGGGTACAAATGGTGAGCTTATGCTCCGCACAGGGCATGAGATGGAAAATGGTTTTGTTCAGCAGACTGGATTTTCCAAGCCCGACCAGCGGCGTAACGGAGAGCTGCTCGTCATTAGCGTCACCCTGAAAATGATATGACGCATCACGCAGCTCCTGACGGTATAAGCGGATATCGTTTTTAATCTCCGGGCTTTTCGGCCGCTGGGTATTATCCAGACGATTCACACCACGGCCATTCATCAGATTTTGCGTCACCCAGTCAAACATGATGTCTGCCATTTGCCGATTGCGAATCAGCTGGTAGCGATCGTAGCGATATTTGTCATGCTGATGGAGATAGACATCGTTCAGGCTGGCGCCGCTGTACAGGACGCTATCATCAATGATAAAGCCTTTAAAATGCAGTACGCCAAGCGCTTCTCGTGTATTAATCGGTACGCCGTAAACCGGGACATCAATGCCGGGGTTTTCCTGCGCCAGTCGGCAATACCAGTCTGCATTGGTATTCGAGGCCGCTGCGCCAATGCGCCCGCGTTGCGCGCGATGCCAGTCGACCAGCACCCTCACGTCCAGTTCAGGACGCTGCCGTTTAGCCGCATAGAGCGCGTCGAGTATACCTTTACCCCCATCGTCCTGTTCCAGATACAGGGCAACGATACAAATACGCTGCGTCGCGCTGGCGATTTTCTCCAGCAGTGTCTCCCGAAAAGTAGCAGGAGTATAAAAGAAATCTACATCATCAACTGACTGAGAAATCTTAGGGAGTTGGGCAAGGTGTTGTTGATGTTTATTACGCTTAAATTTTGACAACATCACAGTGCATTTCTTCTCTGTTCATTGAAGGGTCCTCTGTGCTATGCAGACGACATAAGCGAGCAATAATAACATCAGTACCCGTTAAAGTGGTCAACATTTCCAGTACATTACTCACGATTCATCACATTTGGCCAGATTCAGCGTCAATCCCACGATGCCCTCGTCGAGCTGAATATCGACCTGAAATCCCAGTTTTCTGGCCAGCGCGACCATGCCGCGATTGTTCGGCATCGTAATACCGTTCAGCCGCTTCAATCCGTGATCGCGAGTATAGGCAATCAATTTCTCCATTAAACGGCGTCCTAAACCCAACCCTTTGAGATCTGAACGCACCAATACGGCAAACTCGGCATCTACGTTGTCAGGATCGGAGATCGCGCGCGTTACGCCGAGGATCTCTTCAGCGTTGTCCATCCGCCTCACGGCCACAAAGGCCATTTCTCGATCGTAGTCGATCTGCGTCATGTTGGCTAAATCTTCATGGGTGAATTCGTTGATCTCGCTGAAATAACGGTAGTAAAGATCCTCTTTGGTGACCTGTGCGATGAATTGTCGCAGTTGGGGCTCATCTTCCGGCAGGATCGGACGGAACAGGCAGCGATCGCCATTTTTCATCTCCACCCACTCTTCAAGCTGGTGGGGATAGGGGCGTACCGCAAGTCGACTTTCGTTATCGCCATCAAACGGGGCAATATCCAGCGTCACATCCAGCGCGGTAAACTCACTGGCGGAAGCCAGCAGCGGATGGATATCCAGACGCTGAATTTCCGGGCAGTCGACAATCAGGTTTGAAACCTGGACCAGCAATTGGCTTAAACCGACAATATCCAGCGGACGCAGCGCGCTACGGGCGCGAATTTTCCGCTGTTTAATGCCCTGAATCACCAGATAGCGCGCCAGATTCATGTTGAGCGGCGGCAGCGCGACGACAGCCTGCTCTTCCGGACGCCACTCTACGCCGCCTTCACCCAACATAATCAAAGGACCAAACACCGGATCGTGCTCGACCACCACACGAAGCTCCTGCGCGCCGGCGCGGTTAGCCATGCTTTGTACCAGCAAACCGTGAATCCGCGCTTGCGGCCAGGCCATCTTTACACGATCAAAAATGGCGTTCGCGGCCTGTTGTACCTCGCTTGCGGTCCGCAGGTAAAGCATGACCCCCTGAACTTCAGATTTATGCGGAATGTCGGGCGAGCGCAGCTTGAGAGCTACCGGATAGCCTATCTGTTCGGCGATATGCACCGCTTCAGCGCTGTCGCTGGCAATCCAGGTCGGGAGCGTGTGCAGCCCATAGGCGTGTAAAATCGGCTGTACTTCATGGGTATCCAGTGAGGTGGCGCCTTCCGCAATCGCCCGCTGTAACAGATTATGCGCCTCAGCGGTATTGGACGTCAGGTTACTCGGCAGCGCTGGCGTTTCCCGCAGTTGCTTCTGGTTACGCCGGTATTCCACCATATGCATAAACGCGGTAATCGTGCCTTCCGGCGTACGGTAGGTTGGTAATCCGGCTTCGCTGAATAGCCGTCTTGCCTCCTGAGACGAGAACTCGCCGCACCAGTTTGTCAGCAGCGTAACAAACTTGCCTCTGGGGTGGCGCTTAATCGTCTCGATCAGGGCATGGGCGCTTTCCGTACCCGGCGCGGCAGCGCTGGGAGAGTGGATAACCATAAGCGCGTCAAAATCCTGACTGGCGAGCAGGATATCCAGCGTTTTGACGTAATGTTCGCTGCTGGCGTCATCACACAGATCCAGCGGATTGGCAATATCAATGTGCGCGGGAAGCGCCTGCCGTAGTTGCAGGCAGGTCTCTTCGCTCAACGTCGCCAGCTTGCCGTTACGCGACCACAACTCATCTAACGCCAGCGCGGCAGGCGCGGCGCCATTGCTGATGATCATCAGTCTGTCGCCGCGTAGCGGACGCATATGGCTCAGTGTTTCGACGGCGGAAAAAAGCTCGTGCGTATCCTGGACTCGCAGCAGGCCTGCGCGCTGGATGGCCGCATCCCACGCAGGGTCCATTCCCGCGCTGGTATTAAGTAAACGCTGGGCAGCCGGGCTTCGGCCGCTTTTAATCACCAGAATCGGTTTGTTACGTGAAGCGCTACGGGCGGCGGAAACAAAACGGCGGGCGTCGCTTAACTGTTCCAGATAGAGCAAAATCGCGCTGGTCTTGCTGTCGCGCGCCAGATAGTCCAGTAGTTCATCGACATCAATATCCAGGCTATCGCCCAGCGCGATAAAGTAGGAAAAGCCCATTTCACGCTGTTGCGCCCAGTCAAGAATAGTATTGGAAACGGCGGCAGACTGGGAAATAAAAGCGAGCTTGCCCTGTTTAATCGGGACGGGAGAAAAGCTGGCATTCAGCCCTTGCCACGGCGCGAGGAGCCCAAGACTGTTTGGACCCAGCAGACGCATTTTATAATGCCGGGCACAGGCAAGAAGTTCTTCATGTTGCGACGTGGGAGCAGACAGGATAATGCACGTTTTACACCCTTTCGCGCCAAGCGCGTCCAGTAACGCCAGGTTACGGCTGGCGTTAGTGCATAAAATAGCCAGATCGGGGGTGAAAGGAAGACTGGCGATATCCGGCCAGGCCATGACGCCTAAAACGGCTTTCCAGGCGGGCGTCACGGGAAGGACGGGGCCATTGAATCCGCCCGCCAACAAGTTACGCATCATCAGGTAACCCGCGCGGTGGGGCTTCATTGATGCGCCAATCACTGCGATCGATTTTGGTCGCAGTAGCGCTTCCAGTCCTTGCTGGCTCATACCGGTTTCCCTTACACAGAAGTGACCGGATAATTTTAAACGCTTTCGCTATTTTATGCTGTGACGTTTCCCGGATGTTGCGTTTTTCCTGCCAGATAGCGCGTTTTAAAACGGGTAAAATGTTCACCTAAACTGGTTGCCGCCTCGGTATCTCCCGCCAGATCTAACAACGCTATCGCGACTTCGGCGGTGCAATATTGCCCTTCGGCATGGATTTCACGCAGACGATAAGCTGAAAGACGCGATAAATCGACGGAAATGACCGGCAGATGATCCAGATAAGGGCTTTTACGAAACATTTTACGTGCTTCGGGCCAGGTGCCGTCCAGCATAATAAACAGCGGCGGTTTCCCGACGGGCGGGGTGGAAATGACCTCGCGCGCTTCGCCGGCGTAGGACGCAGGAAAGACCACTATCGGCTGATAATCCGGATGCCGTACCAACTCCAGCAACGCCTGCGGCGGCTCGGTACGCGACCACTGAAACGCCGCGGTATCCGGCAAAATATCGGCTATCAGCCGGCCGGTATTACTGGGTTTCATCGGTTCAGTGTCAAACATGACCAGACAAAAACGGCTTTTCGCCTGAGAAGGCGTTAACGTATCACACAGGCAAGATTTTAGCGGCAGCAGGCAGCGTTGACAGCGGCGAACCCGATTGCCTCTGGCAAGAAAAGGGCGTGTAGCGCGCGCAAGCCGTTCGGCGCGTAACTGAAGGACAGCGTTATTGGTCATAGGAAGCGTTTGCGGAGAAAAACGCTATTGTGGCAGAGGTGAAAACGGGGCACAAGATGCGCCCCGTGGTGTTTACAGCGCTTCGTTCAGCCAGTTGTCGAAAGGCGCTTTAGGCACTGCGCCATTAAGCATATCGACCACCTGTCCATGTTTAAAAATCATAATCGTCGGGATGCTGCGAATACCGAAACGGGCGCTGAGTTCCCGTTCCGCCTCGGTATTTACTTTGACGAAACGGACTTTACCGCTGCGCTCTTCTGCGACATCCTCGAAGATTGGCGCAAAGTTACGGCAAGGGCCGCACCAGGGTGCCCAAAAGTCGATCACCACTGGAAGATCGTCCTTCAACAGTTTGTCCAGCGTTTCGCCGGTCGCATTAATGACTTCTCCGTCAAACAACTCATGACCGCAGCGTCCACATTTTGCCGTGTCCTGAAGCCGATCGTCGGGGATGCGGTTAATGGCCTGACAATGGGTACAAACGGTGTTCATAGCTAACCTCTGAATACGTCGGAAGACGTCCCGCTACGCGCGGGATGTTTCTATAATGTTACATATTATCGAGGAGTCTGTGCTAAACAACAATGTGTTTTATTCAATGAGTACAATAGTCGCAAGCTTTTAAACGAAATCATGGCTAACCGGATGCACATCGGGTAATCTTCGCGCTTCGCGCAGCGCTGGTGGAGAAAAGCATGAACGATGAATTAAAAAACAAAAGCGGCAAAGTCAAAGTGATGTATGTCCGTAGTGATGATGACTCTGATAAACGCACCCATAACCCGCGTACCGGGAAAGGGGGAGGCCGCCCAGCAAAGTCTCGCACTGACGGTGGACGTCGCCCCGCCCGTGATGAGCGAAATAATCAGAGCCGTGACCGTAAACATGAAACTTCGCCGTGGCGCACCGTGTCCCGCGCGCCAGGCGATGAAACGCCTGAAAAAGTCGATCATGGTGGTATTAGCGGTAAAAGTTTTATCGACCCTGAAGTTTTGCGTCGCCAGCGTGCGGAAGAGACACGCGTCTACGGCGAAAATGCCTGCCAGGCGCTATTCCAGAGCCGTCCTGACGCCATCGTGCGCGCATGGTTTATCCAAAGCGTAACGCCGCGTTTTAAAGAGGCGCTGCGCTGGATGGCGGCGAATCGTAAAGCCTACCATGTGGTGGATGAAGCCGAACTGGCAAAAGCTTCCGGGACTGAGCACCACGGTGGCGTGTGTTTCCTGATTAAAAAGCGTAACGGTACGACCGTTAAGCAATGGGTAAAGCAGGCGGCGGATCAAGACTGCGTGCTGGCGTTGGAAGATGTCGCTAACCCGCATAATCTGGGCGGCATGATGCGTAGCTGCGCGCACTTCGGCGTGAAAGGCGTGGTGGTACAGGATGCGGCGTTGCTGGAGTCCGGCGCGGCGATTCGTACTGCGGAAGGCGGGGCGGAGCATGTCCAGCCGATCACTGGTGAAAGCATTGTTGACGTACTGGATGATTTTCGTCAGGCGGGGTACACCGTGGTGACGACGTCCAGCGATCGCGGTCAGGCGCTCTTTAGTACGACCCTGCCGGAAAAGATGGTGCTGGTCTTAGGCCGTGAATATGACTACCTGCCGGAAGCGGCGCGCGAACCCGACGATCTGTGCGTGAAAATTAACGGCACCGGGAACGTGGAAAGCCTGAATGTGTCGGTTGCGACAGGCGTACTGCTCGCCGAGTGGTGGCGACAGAATAAAGCGTAAGGGCTGCAGCCCGGTGACGCAACGCGCGCCGGGCCAATGATGTACTTCCTACCGCCCGGTCAGACAAGGCGCTTTCGCGCCGTTATCCGGGCGATAAAACGGCGAGTCGCCAACGTTATTCACTCTCAGCCGGTAATACTGGCGTCCAGTCGATAGTTTTCTCGCCGTGTTGTTCCAGCCATTGGTTCGTTAGCGCAAAATGGTTACAGCCAAAAAATCCGCGGTGCGCAGAGAGTGGCGAGGGATGCGGAGCTTTCAGAATATGGTGGCGCTGTGGATCAATAATCGCGCCTTTCTTCTGGGCGTGCGAGCCCCACAGCAAGAAGACGACCCCTTCGCGGTGTTGGTTAATCAGGCTTATCACTTTATCCGTAAAAGTTTCCCACCCCAGGCTGGCATGAGAGTGCGCCTGGCCTGCCCGTACCGTGAGCACCGTATTCAGTAACAGTACGCCCTGGCGCGCCCAGCTTTCCAGATAACCGTGCGCGGGGCGAACAAAGCCGGGAATGGAGGCTTCCAGCTCTTTGTACATATTCACTAATGACGGCGGGGGAGCGATCCCAGGGCGCACGGAAAACGCCAGACCATGTGCCTGGCCGGGGCCGTGGTAAGGATCTTGTCCCAGGATCACCACCTTAACGTCGCCCAGTTCCGTGAAGCGAAAGGCGTTAAACACATCTTTTTGCGGCGGGTAGACCGTGATACCCGACTGACGCTCGCCAGCAACAGTGTGAAGCGTATTGATAAAGTAAGGTTGCTGTTTCTCATCAGCCAGCACATCGTGCCAGGTTAACTCAGTCGCCATCTCGCTCTCCTGCGAATTTCCAGTTCCCTTAGCTTAACTGCTTCTTTCTGCAGTGCAAAATCCTGCGTGCTACAAAAACGGTTACCTACAAAAGATAGTTGAAAATTTATGTAAAAAGTTTATAGGTCTGAATGGTGTAAGTTGATGTAAAACAATAAATTCCCTTCATTACCCTTTTTATGGTGTGGTTTTTATTGATTTAAATCAAAGAATGAAGGGTGATCGAAGGGTATATATACACTCAAGCAACAATGGTTTTACCAATTGGCCGGGATTAGGCCGACCGAAATCAAATAATTTTGCCTGGGGAGGCATCACATGATTACAGGTATCCAGATTACTAAAGCCGCTAACGACGACCTGCTGAATTCCTTCTGGCTGCTGGACAGCGAAAAAGGCGAAGCGCGCTGCATCGTTGCAAAATCCGGCTTTGCTGAAGATGAAGTTGTGGCTGTCAGCAAACTGGGCGAGATTGAATACCGTGAAATTCCGATGGAAGTTAAACCGGAAGTACGCGTTGAAGGCGGTCAGCATCTGAACGTTAACGTTCTGCGTCGTGAAACTCTGGAAGACGCGGTTAAGCATCCGGAAAAATACCCGCAGCTGACTATTCGTGTTTCTGGTTATGCGGTGCGTTTTAACTCCCTGACGCCGGAACAGCAGCGCGACGTTATCGCTCGTACCTTTACCGAAAGCCTGTAAGGCTTATCCGGTAATAACAAGCGGAAGAGGCCGGGCCTTTTCCGCTTTTGTTTTATTTGGGTCAGTAAAAAATCCGCACCGCGCAGTACACCAGCAGTAACGCCAGAATGATATTTAACTGGCGACCATAATGGCGAAACGCCCGCTGAAACAGATGTCCCGCCAGCGCCCAACACACATTACCGAACGTGCCGATCAATGCCAGCAATATACTGACGCCGATGACCCAGTTCAGCGCCTGCGTTTGCGGTAAAACAAATGTAGACAGAGCGGTAATGCCGTACAGAATAATTTTGACGTTCACAAACTGCAGGCCAAAGCTTACCCAAAAGCCAACCGGTTTTGGTCTGACCTTCTCATCCGCCGCTGGACTGGTGGCAATTTTCCACGCCAGCCACAGGATATACGCAGCCCCCACCCAACTGAGCAAATGAATGATTGCCGGATCGATAACCGCAAGGGAAAACGCGATCCCGGCGCACAGCAGCATGACGACCAAAAATCCCAGACTCATACCTGCCAGTACACGAATACTCTGCCGAAAACCATGTGCAGTTGCTGCGCTAAGCGCGAGAATATTGTTAGGGCCGGGGGTAAGGGCGGTGATTAATGTATAAGTCCAGAAAGCGCTTAAAAGCATCGGTGCCACTTGTCATCTCCTCTGTTTTAGCAGACAGTACCCGATATGAAATATTTAAAAAAATGAATGTTTTTTAATTCTGAATTCGAGATTTTCGATAGGTTGGTGGTTATGGATCTGCGTCGGTTTATTACGCTGAAAACGGTAGTGGAAGAGGGCTCGTTTCTGCGGGCTTCGCAAAAGCTGTGCTGTACTCAGTCGACGGTAACTTTTCATATTCAACAGCTTGAACGTGAGTTTTCCCTGCAACTGTTCGAGAAAATAGGGCGCCGAATGTGCCTGACCAATGAGGGGAAAAAGCTGATGCCGCATATCCATGAACTGACGCGTGTGATGGAGTCGATTCGTGAAGCCGCAAGGCAGGATGCGGAACCCGGCGGAGAGCTGCGCGTGGCGACAGGTGAAACCTTACTGGCGTACAAAATGCCGCAGGTTTTACAACGTTTTAAGCTGCGAGCGCCGAATGTCAGATTGTCGCTACAATCGCTGAATTGCTATGTGATACGTGATGCGTTGCTGAATGACGAGGTCGATCTGGGCGTTTTTTATCGCGTAGGTAATGATGACGCGCTCACGATGCAGCAACTGGGGGAGCAGTCGCTGGCGCTGGTGGCCTCTCCACTGCTACAGAATGCTGATTTTACGCAGCCAGATCAGCATATCCCCTGTAGTTTCATCATCAATGAACCGCAATGTGTCTTCCGCCAGCTGTTTGAAAGTACGCTACGGCAGAGGCGGATTACGCTGGAGAACACCATTGAACTGTGGAGTATTGAAAGCATTAAACAGTGTGTGGCTGCTAACCTGGGCATCAGCTTTTTACCACGTTTTGCCGTTGAACGAGAACTTAGTACCGGTCAGTTGAAAGAGCTGCCGTTTGGCGCGCCGTCGCTATCGATCATGGCGCTGTGCGCCCATCATGCCGGGAAAGCGGTCAGCCCGGCAATGCAGATATTTATGCAGTGTATGGAGGCGTGTTTTACCGTGGAAGATAAAAAAATGCCGGGTTAACGAACCCGGCATTATTATTACTCTTCGCTGGATGGCTCCTGCATTTTCGTACCGCTTGGCTTGCGGCGTTTACCGATATTTTTTGTATCGCGGTGACGTTTCTTCACGCGCGGCTTCTCTTTTTCTTTCTCTTTTTTCTTCTCGGCGCGTTTCGCCAGCACTTTTTTCGACGGTTTGCCGGTCAACTTTTCGCTAGGCGCACGCGTGGTCGGGCGAAGCTCATCAATGATGCGCGCTTTTAGCGGCTCTTCGATGTAGCGACCGATTTTCAGCAGCAACAGATGGTCGTGGGCTTCTACCAGCGAGATTGCAGTGCCTTTGCGGCCAGCACGGCCTGTACGACCAATGCGATGCAGATAGGTATCGCCACTGCGCGGCATGTCGAAGTTAATGACGTGGCTGACGTCAGGAATATCAATCCCGCGTGCCGCGACGTCGGTCGCGACCAGCACGTTAACGCGACCGTCGGTGAGACGCTTAATACCTTCGTTACGTTTGATCTGCGCCATCTCACCTTCAAGATAGCAATTGTTGATCCCTGCCAGACGCAGCGTTTCAGCCAATTCATGGACGCGTTCACGTTTACGTACAAACACGATAGAACGGGTTGCATCGTCTTGTTTTAGCAGGTGCTTCAACAGCGCAACTTTATGTTCGAAATTGTCGGCACGGTAGTACCACTGGTGAATTTTCTTACGCTCGCGGGTTGACGGATTGGCGGAAACCTCAACCGGGTCTTCCAGCAGGCGCTCGGCAAAATCTTTAATCGCATCGCCTTCCAGCGTGGCGGAGAACAGCATCGTTTGTTTACGCCAGCGGGTCTCACCAGCGATATGTTCAATGTCCTGAGCGAAGCCCATGTCGAGCATCCGGTCAGCTTCGTCAAGGATCAGTGTTTCAACCGCCCGGCAGTCAAAGTTCTCTTCTTTTATATATTGCAGCAGACGGCCCGTCGTGGCGACCACGATATCCTGGTTTTCGCTAAACACTTCAGCATGGTTCATATAGGCCACGCCGCCGGTAATCGTGGCGATATCCAGATGAGTATGCTTAGCCAGTTCACGAGCGTGATCGGCAACCTGCATTGCCAGTTCGCGGGTTGGCGTCAGGATCAGAATGCGCGGCGGCCCCGATTTTTTACGCGGAAAGTCGAGCAGGTGCTGCAACGCCGGCAGCAGATATGCCGCCGTTTTACCGGTGCCTGTCGGCGCAGAACCGAGTACATCACGGCCATCGAGCGCAGGCGGAATGGCGGCAGCCTGAATGGCGGTCGGGCGAGTGAAACCTTTATCCTGGAGGGCATCCAGCAGGCTTTCGTCGAGTTCAAGTTCGGAAAAAGTCGTTACAGTCATGTTCTACCTCTGTGTGGGGCGCTGATTATAGACGTTACGGCCGCAATCTTCATCTGTTTGTATGGATATCCCTTCTCAGGTATTGTTTTCACCCGGCGCTGTCGCCGTTTTTTGCAAGGTTGTTTTTACATGTCTCAGTCTGGCTCCGCTCTTCGTCGTAACGGATTTACGTTTAAACAGTTTTTTGTCGCACACGATCGGTGTGCGATGAAAGTGGGAACTGACGGTATTTTACTCGGGGCGTGGGCGCCGGTCGCGGATGTAAAGCGAATTCTGGATATCGGTACTGGAAGCGGTCTGCTGGCGTTAATGCTGGCGCAGCGGACGGATGACAATGTGCCTATTGACGCCGTGGAACTGGATGCCGGGGCTGCCATGCAAGCGCAGGAAAACGTTGCTCACTCTCCCTGGCCGCATCGAATAACAGTGCATACTGATGATATTCAGTGTTGGGCGCCTCGCCAGACGGTACGCTTTGATCTTATTATCAGCAACCCGCCTTATTACGAACCCGGTGTGGAATGCGCCACGCCGCAGCGGGAGCAGGCGCGTTACACCGCTACGCTGGATCACCAGACGTTATTGGCTATTGCGGCGGATTGTATTACCGAAGACGGCTTTTTTTGCGTAGTCTTGCCGGAACAAATAGGTAACGCTTTTACGCAGCAAGCGCTCAACATGGGATGGCATTTGCGGTTACGTACTGACGTTGCGGAAAACGAAGCGCGCTTGCCGCACCGGGTTTTGCTCGCATTCTCCCCGCAAGCCGGGGAGTGCTTTAGCGACAGATTAGTAATTCGCGGGTCAGACCAGCATTATTCTGAAAGTTATACGGCGCTGACCCAGGCATTTTATCTGTTTATGTGAGGCGTTAACGGCGAAAGGATCGATGGGCCTGATTCAGCCAGTTGTTGCGGATAATCCAGCGTAAAGTGCAGCCCCCGGCTCTCTTTACGCATCATCGCGCAACGCACAATCAGTTCGGCCACTTGCACCAGATTGCGCAGCTCCAGTAAATTATTCGAGACGCGAAAGTTGGCGTAATACTCGTCAATCTCTTGTTGCAACATGGTAATACGCCGTAGGGCGCGCTCCAGCCGTTTCGTCGTGCGCACAATCCCCACATAGTCCCACATCAGCAGGCGCAGTTCATGCCAGTTATGCTGAATCACCACCCGCTCATCGGCGTTCTCCACGCGGCTTTCATCCCAGGCGGGAAGGGCGTCAACGCTATGGACAGAAGGCATTCGCCTGTCGATATCCATTGCTGCGGACCAGCCGTACACTAAGCATTCCAGCAACGAGTTGGACGCCATACGGTTAGCGCCGTGCAGGCCGGTGTAACTGACTTCGCCAATGGCATATAAGCCGTCTATATCGGTACGACCATAATCATCGACGACTACGCCGCCGCAGGTATAGTGCGCGGCAGGAACAACGGGAATCGGTTCTTTGGTTAAATCCATCCCCAAATCGAGCAGTTTCGCATAGATCATCGGGAAGTGCTGGCGGACAAAATCGTCAGGCTTGTGGCTGATATCGAGAAACATACAGTCTGCGCCGAGTCGTTTCATCTCATGGTCAA
Source organism: Salmonella sp. SJTUF14076 (assembly GCF_015534835.1). Taxonomy (NCBI): domain Bacteria; kingdom Pseudomonadati; phylum Pseudomonadota; class Gammaproteobacteria; order Enterobacterales; family Enterobacteriaceae; genus Salmonella; species Salmonella sp. SJTUF14076. The sequence continues at coordinate 1,268,485 of NZ_CP064674.1, forward strand.
TCGCGCGGGCGACAATATCGCGCGGCGCCAGTTCGCCGCGTTCGTCAACGTCCGGCATAAACCGTGAACCGTCCGGACGTTTAAGGTATGCGCCTTCGCCGCGCAGCGCTTCGGTAAGGAGAAAATTACGCGCCTGCGGATGATAAAGGGCGGTGGGATGAAACTGGTTAAATTCCAGATTAGCGACCCGACAGCCCGCGCGCCAGGCCATCGCGATACCGTCGCCGGAGGAAATATCCGGGTTAGTGGTATATTGATAAACCTTTGAGGCGCCACCGGTCGCCAGCACCACCGACTTCGCATGACAGGTTTCAACCCACTCTTTATTGCGATTCCAGATCCAGGCGCCGACGACCCGGCGAGGCCCCGGCAGACCCATTTTATCGGAGATAATTAAATCAACGGCGTTGCTGCGTTCCAGCACCTGAATATTAGGATGATTTTGCGCCCGACTGACCAATGTGGTTTCGACTTCCTTTCCGGTAGCGTCGGCGGCATGAAGGATACGGCGATGACTATGGCCGCCTTCACGCGTGAGATGATAGCTCTCCTTGCCGTTTGGCTGGACATGCGTATCAAACAGCACGCCCTGATCGATAAGCCACTGCACGCAGGTACGGGCGTTGCTGGCGACAAACTCCACCGCGTGGCGATCGCAAATTCCGGCGCCGGCAATCAGCGTATCTTCGACATGCGACGCAATACTGTCGGTTTCATCAAACACGGCGGCAATACCGCCCTGCGCATAAAACGTGGAGCCCTCGCTCACCGGCCCTTTACTCAGGACGATAACCTTATGTTTTTCAGCCAGACGCAGCGCCAGCGAGAGTCCGGCCGCGCCGCTGCCGATAATTAACACATCACAGGACAGTTCAGGAGTTGTCATCATGGTTCTTGTTTAATTTACTAAACATGGTTGCGGCAGATTAGCACTATATGGCGCTAAAAAGCACGTTGTGATTTCGCTGGTGTTGTGCTTATTAAACATAAAATAAAAATACGGCGAGAGATAAACGGCAAAAAATATTTTATAGGGCAGGGTGTTAGCGTCGGATTTTGTAGTGAAATAAAGATGCTGTTAGGTTACTCTGCACACGACGAAATGGGCATTTCTGTACAGATAGTGCGTTGTTCAGCATCTGTAGACTTATAATGGAAGATAAGACCTGTCTACAACATGACAAACAAAAACAAATGCGTAACGGAACTTTACGAAACATAGACACTCTAACCTGTTGCTTGCTCATAGTGCGGCTTATGGAGTGGCGTTTCGAAAGCGCGTGGAAATTTGGTTTGGGGAGACATTACCTCGGATGAGCGAGCAGTTAACGGACCAGGTCCTGGTTGAACGGGTCCAGAAGGGAGATCAGAAAGCCTTTAACTTACTGGTAGTGCGCTACCAGCATAAAGTGGCGAGTCTGGTTTCCCGCTATGTGCCATCGGGCGACGTTCCCGATGTCGTACAGGAATCATTTATTAAGGCCTATCGCGCGCTGGATTCTTTCCGGGGGGATAGCGCTTTTTATACCTGGTTGTATCGCATTGCGGTCAATACCGCGAAGAACTACCTGGTTGCTCAGGGGCGTCGTCCGCCTTCCAGTGATGTAGACGCGATTGAAGCAGAAAACTTTGAAAGCGGCGGCGCGCTGAAAGAAATTTCGAACCCTGAGAACTTAATGTTGTCAGAAGAACTGAGACAGATAGTTTTCCGAACTATTGAGTCCCTCCCGGAAGATTTACGTATGGCAATCACCTTACGGGAGCTGGATGGCCTGAGCTATGAAGAGATAGCGGCTATCATGGATTGCCCGGTGGGGACGGTGCGTTCACGTATCTTCCGGGCGCGGGAAGCTATTGATAATAAAGTTCAACCGCTTATCAGGCGTTGACGATAGCGGGATACTGGAAAAGGTATTAGGCATGCAGAAAGAAAAACTTTCCGCTTTGATGGATGGCGAAACGTTGGATAGTGAGCTGCTCAAAGCGCTTACGCACGACCCGGAAATGCAGAAAACCTGGGAGAGTTATCACCTGATCCGCGATTCAATGCGGGGGGATACGCCTGACGTTCTCCATTTCGATATATCCGCTCGCGTGATGGCCGCTATTGAAAACGAGCCAGTACGTCAGGTGTCGCCATTAATCCCTGAGGCCCAACCCGCTCCGCAGCAATGGCAGAAAATGCCGTTCTGGAAAAAAGTGCGTCCGTGGGCGGCGCAGCTTACCCAAATGGGCGTGGCGGCGTGCGTTTCACTTGCAGTTATCGTCGGTGTCCAGCACTATAATGGGCAATCTGAAACATCCCAACAACCTGAAACGCCGGTTTTCAATACCCTGCCTATGATGGGGAAAGCCAGCCCGGTAAGTCTGGGAGTGCCTTCTGAAGCAGCGCCTGTCGGCAGTCAGCAACAGCAGGTACAGGAGCAGCGTCGTCGCATTAATGCCATGTTGCAGGACTATGAACTGCAGCGCCGACTGCACTCCGAACAGCTTCAGTTTGAGCAGGCGCAAACCCAGCAAGCCGCGGTACAGGTGCCAGGAATCCAAACTTTAGGAACGCAATCGCAGTAATGAAGCAACTTTGGTTTGCCATGTCCCTTGTGGCGGCTAGCCTGTTCTTCTCAGTAAACGCCTCGGCCGACCCTGCGTCCGGGGCGTTATTGCAGCAGATGAACATCGCCAGTCAGTCACTGAATTACGAGCTGTCATTCGTCAGCATCACGAAACAAGGCGTTGAATCTCTGCGTTATCGACACGCACGCCTGGATAGTCGCCCGCTTGCGCAATTGCTACAGTTGGACGGTCCCCGCCGGGAGGTCGTACAGCGTGGTAATGAAATCAGTTATTTTGAACCGGGCCTTGAGCCGTTCACCCTGAACGGTGATTATATTGTCGATTCTCTGCCTTCCCTGATTTACACCGATTTCAAGCGCCTGGCGCCTTACTACGACTTTATTTCCGTCGGTCGCACCCGTATCGCAGACAGATTGTGCGAAGTTATCCGCGTTGTGGCGCGCGATGGTACGCGTTACAGCTATATCGTCTGGATGGACATGGACACCAAACTACCGATGCGCGTTGATCTTCTGGATCGCGATGGCGAGACGCTGGAGCAGTTCCGCGTTATTGCGTTCACGGTGAGTCAGGATATCGGCAGCAACATGCAGGCGCTGGCGAAGGCGAATCTGCCGCCGCTGCTTTCTGTTCCCGGTGGCGAAAAAACGAAATTTAACTGGAGTCCATCCTGGGTGCCGCAAGGCTTTAGCGAAGTTTCCAGCAGCCGTCGTCCGTTGCCGACGATGGATAACCTGCCTATCGAATCGCGGCTTTATTCTGACGGTCTGTTTAGCTTTTCCGTCAATGTGAACCGGGCGACGCAAAACAGCAGCGATCAGATGCTGCGCACCGGGCGCCGAACGGTTTATAGCAGCGTTCGCGACAACGCGGAAATCACCATTGTCGGCGAGCTTCCGCCGCAAACGGCGAAGCGCATTGCCGACAGTATCAAATTCAGGGCAGTACAATGATTAAAGAGTGGGCAACCGTTATCTCCTGGCAGAATGGTCAGGCGGTGGTGAGCTGCGACGTTAAAGCGTCATGCAGCAGCTGCGCCTCCCGTGCGGGATGCGGCAGTCGCGTGCTGAATAAATTAGGGCCGCAAACCACGCATACCATTGTTGTGCCAAGCGCGGAGCCGCTGGCGCCGGGGCAGAAAGTCGAGTTGGGCATCGCCGAAAAAAGCCTTTTAGGTTCGGCGTTGCTGGTCTATATGTCGCCTTTAGCAGGGCTATTTCTTTGTGCGGCGCTTTTTCAGATGCTGTTTGGATCTGACCTTGCCGCATTAAGCGGGGCCGTGCTGGGCGGCGTGGGCGGTTTTCTGGTTGCCCGCGGCTATTCCCGAAAACTGGCGGAGCGCGACGCCTGGCAGCCGGTGATTTTAAACGTTGCCCTCCCGCCGGACCTTGTTCGCGTCGAAACTACCTCAATCGAAACGCGCCAGTAAACGTTTTGCCCAACGGTACACCTGCCGCGTTGGGTTGTTGTCCCGATAAGCATTCGCTTTTCCTGCGTTGCGGTGTTTTACAGGAAAAAAGCGAGGCGTTTTCCAGTTCCCGCTCTCCTTACACTATGAACATTTCCTCGCCTTAGCGTTGTAGTGTAGAATGCGGCGTTTCAGTTAAAACAGACGTTAAGCTCAGAACAGCGACCTCTAAAGTCTGGTCAACCAGGCGTAAGGCATAATAATTTATCTCTATGAAGAACATACGTAACTTTTCGATCATTGCTCACATTGACCACGGTAAATCGACGCTGTCTGACCGTATTATCCAGATCTGCGGTGGCCTGTCTGACCGTGAAATGGAAGCTCAGGTACTTGATTCGATGGATCTTGAGCGTGAGCGCGGTATTACTATTAAAGCCCAGAGTGTGACGCTGGATTTTAAAGCGTCTGATGGTGAAACTTATCAACTGAACTTTATCGACACGCCGGGACACGTTGACTTTTCCTATGAAGTTTCCCGTTCGTTAGCCGCCTGCGAGGGCGCGCTGCTGGTGGTGGATGCCGGCCAGGGCGTAGAAGCGCAAACGTTGGCGAACTGCTACACCGCGATGGAAATGGATCTTGAAGTGGTGCCGGTGCTTAACAAGATTGACCTGCCGGCCGCCGATCCGGAGCGTGTGGCGGAAGAAATTGAAGACATTGTCGGCATCGATGCGACGGATGCGGTACGCTGCTCCGCCAAAACGGGTGTCGGCGTGACGGATGTTCTGGAACGCCTGGTGCGCGATATCCCGCCGCCGCAAGGCGATCCGGACGGCCCGCTGCAGGCGCTGATTATTGACTCCTGGTTCGATAACTACCTGGGCGTGGTATCGCTGGTGCGTATTAAAAACGGCACCATGCGTAAAGGCGACAAAATTAAAGTGATGAGCACCGGGCAGACCTACAACGCTGACCGCCTGGGGATTTTCACGCCGAAACAGGTTGATCGTACCGAGCTGAAGTGCGGCGAAGTAGGCTGGCTGGTCTGCGCCATTAAAGATATCCTCGGCGCGCCGGTTGGCGATACTTTAACCTCAGCGCGTAACCCAGCGGAAAAAGCGTTGCCGGGCTTTAAGAAGGTGAAACCGCAGGTCTATGCAGGTCTGTTCCCGGTCAGCTCCGACGATTATGAAAGTTTCCGCGACGCGCTCGGCAAGCTGAGCCTGAACGATGCCTCACTGTTTTATGAACCGGAAAGCTCCTCGGCGCTGGGCTTTGGTTTCCGCTGCGGCTTCCTCGGCCTGTTGCACATGGAGATCATTCAGGAGCGTCTGGAACGCGAATACGATCTGGATCTGATCACCACTGCGCCGACCGTGGTTTATGAAGTAGAAACAACGGCGAAAGAGACTATCTATGTTGATAGCCCCTCCAAGCTGCCGCCGTTGAATAACATTTATGAACTGCGCGAGCCTATCGCCGAGTGTCATATGCTGTTACCACAAGCCTATTTAGGTAACGTTATTACGCTGTGTATTGAGAAACGCGGCGTACAAACTAACATGGTATATCACGGTAACCAGGTCGCGTTGACCTATGAAATCCCGATGGCGGAAGTGGTGCTCGACTTCTTTGACCGTCTGAAATCAACGTCGCGCGGCTATGCGTCTCTGGATTATAACTTCAAGCGCTTCCAGGCTTCCGATATGGTGCGTGTTGATGTGTTAATCAACAACGAGCGTGTCGATGCGCTGGCGCTGATCACGCACCGTGATAACTCGCAAAGCCGTGGTCGCGAGCTGGTGGAGAAGATGAAAGATTTGATCCCACGTCAGCAGTTTGATATCGCGATTCAGGCGGCGATTGGTACGCATATTATTGCCCGTTCGACGGTAAAACAGTTACGTAAAAACGTGCTGGCGAAGTGCTACGGCGGTGATATCAGTCGTAAGAAAAAACTGCTGCAGAAACAGAAAGAAGGTAAGAAACGCATGAAGCAGATCGGTAACGTCGAGCTGCCTCAGGAGGCGTTCCTCGCCATTCTGCATGTCGGTAAAGACAATAAATAATCCCTAAGGAGTTGGCATGGCGAACATGTTTGCCCTGATTCTGGTGATAGCCACACTGGTGACGGGCATTTTATGGTGCGTTGATAAGTTTGTTTTCGCGCCAAAACGTCGGGCGCGCCAGGCTGCCGCGCAAACGGCGTCGGGAGATGCGCTGGATAACGCTACGCTCAATAAAGTGGCGCCTAAGCCGGGCTGGCTGGAGACCGGGGCGTCGGTTTTCCCGGTTCTGGCGATCGTTCTGATCGTTCGTTCATTTCTTTATGAACCCTTTCAGATCCCGTCAGGCTCAATGATGCCGACACTGCTTATCGGCGATTTTATTCTGGTGGAAAAATTTGCCTACGGCATTAAAGATCCGATCTACCAGAAAACCCTGATTGAGACCGGTCATCCAAAGCGCGGGGATATTGTGGTATTTAAATATCCGGAAGATCCTAAGTTAGATTACATCAAACGCGCCGTCGGTTTGCCGGGCGATAAAATCACTTATGATCCGGTTGCGAAAGAGGTGACGATTCAGCCTGGCTGTAGCTCCGGTCAGGCGTGCGAAAATGCGCTGCCGGTTACCTACTCTAACGTTGAGCCGAGCGATTTTGTACAGACCTTTGCCCGCCGTAACGGCGGAGAAGCGACCAGCGGTTTCTTTGAGGTTCCGCTAAACGAGACGAAAGAAAACGGCATTCGCCTGACCGAACGTAAAGAGACGTTAGGCGATGTGACCCACCGCATCCTGATGGTGCCGATAGCCCAGGATCAGTTGGGCATGTATTACCAACAGCCAGGACAACCGCTGGCGACCTGGGTTGTACCGCCGGGACAATATTTCATGATGGGCGACAACCGCGATAACAGCGCGGATAGCCGTTACTGGGGATTTGTTCCGGAAGCGAATCTGGTCGGTAAAGCGGTCGCTATCTGGATGAGCTTTGACAAGCAGGAAGGGGAGTGGCCGACAGGCGTACGCCTGAGTCGTATCGGCGGTATTCACTAACTGTGACGAAATGATCGTTTACGCTGCCGTCTTTTTAGCGGCAGCGTGAATTATTTCCTGGATAAATTCCCTCAGACTAACGACATCCCCTGTCGTTGTGTATAGAATATTCCCCCGAAGTTTTAGGTTGGCGCCGTTTGGTCGCCACGGCACACGAAACAGCGTTGGTTATAGACAACCTTCTTTCCGCTGCAGCGATGCGGCAGGACAGATGACGTGTATCAGGTCTGTTTCGTGTGCTGGATTGTTGACGCATTCATTTATTGGTATCGCATGAACCCCATCGTAATTAATCGGCTTCAACGGAAGCTGGGCTACACTTTTAATCATCAGGAGCTGTTGCAGCAGGCATTAACTCACCGCAGCGCCAGCAGTAAACATAACGAACGCCTGGAGTTTTTAGGCGATTCAATCCTGAGCTTCGTTATCGCTAACGCGCTTTATCACCGTTTTCCACGGGTGGATGAGGGAGATATGAGCCGTATGCGCGCCACGTTGGTACGTGGTAATACGCTGGCGGAATTAGCCCGTGAATTTGATTTAGGCGAGTGCCTGCGTTTAGGGCCGGGCGAATTAAAAAGCGGCGGATTTCGTCGGGAGTCCATTCTGGCGGACACCGTTGAAGCGTTAATCGGCGGAGTATTTCTCGATAGCAATATCCAGACCGTCGAGCAGTTAATCCTTAACTGGTATAAAACTCGTCTGGATGAGATAAGTCCGGGCGATAAACAAAAAGATCCTAAAACGCGCTTGCAGGAGTATTTGCAGGGTCGCCATCTGCCGCTGCCATCTTACCTGGTTGTGCAGGTACGCGGCGAAGCGCACGATCAGGAATTTACTATCCACTGCCAGGTCAGCGGCCTGAGTGAACCGGTGGTTGGCACGGGTTCCAGCCGTCGTAAGGCGGAGCAGGCTGCCGCCGAACAGGCGCTGAAAAAACTGGAGTTGGAATGAGCACCGACAAAACTTATTGCGGATTTATTGCCATCGTCGGACGTCCGAACGTTGGCAAATCCACCTTGCTGAACAAACTGCTTGGGCAGAAGATTTCGATCACTTCCCGTAAAGCGCAGACCACGCGCCACCGCATTGTCGGTATTCATACCGAAGGCCCGTATCAGGCAATCTATGTCGATACCCCGGGACTGCATATGGAAGAAAAGCGCGCCATTAACCGTTTGATGAATAAGGCGGCGAGCAGTTCGATTGGCGACGTTGAGCTGGTGATTTTCGTTGTGGAAGGCACCCGTTGGACGCCGGACGACGAAATGGTCCTGAACAAACTGCGCGATGGCAAAGCGCCGGTTATTCTCGCCGTTAACAAGGTGGATAACGTGCAGGAAAAAGCCGATTTGCTGCCGCACCTCCAGTTCCTGGCAAGCCAGATGAACTTTCTTGATATCGTACCCATCTCTGCTGAAACGGGTATGAACGTCGATACCATTGCCGGTATCGTGCGTAAACATTTACCGGAAGCGATTCACCACTTCCCGGAAGATTACATCACCGATCGCTCTCAGCGCTTTATGGCGTCTGAAATCATCCGTGAAAAGCTGATGCGTTTTCTCGGCGCCGAGCTGCCGTATTCCGTTACCGTTGAGATTGAACGTTTTGTTACCAACGAACGCGGCGGCTATGATATCAACGGGCTGATCCTCGTCGAGCGCGAAGGGCAGAAGAAGATGGTGATTGGCAACAAAGGCGCCAAAATCAAAACCATTGGTATTGAAGCGCGTAAAGACATGCAGGAGATGTTCGAAGCGCCGGTACACCTGGAACTGTGGGTGAAAGTGAAATCCGGCTGGGCCGATGACGAACGCGCTCTGCGCAGTCTCGGTTACGTAGACGATCTGTGAGTTAACACAGCGTGGAAGGGTGGCAGCGCGCATTTGTCCTGCACAGTCGCCCCTGGAGCGAAACCAGCCTGATGCTGGACGTCTTCACGGAAGAATCGGGGCGCGTGCGCCTTGTCGCCAAAGGCGCGCGATCTAAACGTTCCAATCTGAAAGGCGCGTTACAGCCTTTTACACCGTTATTGCTACGCTACAGCGGACGCGGCGAGGTGAAAACCCTGCGCAGCGCCGAGGCAGTTTCTTTGGCGCTGCCGTTAAGCGGTATTACGCTCTATAGCGGCCTGTACATCAACGAGCTCCTCTCTCGCGTACTGGAATATGAAACGCGCTTCTCCGAACTCTTTTTTGATTATCTGAACTGTATTCAGGCGCTGGCGGGAACCACCGGCTCGCCTGAACCGGCGTTGCGACGTTTCGAACTGGCGTTGCTGGGGCATCTGGGGTATGGCGTCAATTTTACCCACTGTGCAGGCAGCGGCGAACGGGTGGATGACACCATGACCTACCGTTACCGCGAAGAAAAAGGCTTTTTCGCCAGCGTCGTCATCGATAACAACACCTTTACCGGACGGCACCTGAAAGCGCTGGAGGCGCGGGAATTTCCGGATGTAGATACCCTGCGTGCCGCTAAACGCTTTACCCGTATGGCATTAAAGCCGTATCTTGGGGGAAAACCGTTAAAAAGCCGGGAGCTGTTCCGGCAATTTATGCCCAAACGCACAGTAAAAACGAAAAAAGATTAACGAGGATTGTCATGGCTGAATTACTGTTAGGCGTCAATATTGACCACATTGCCACGTTACGTAATGCGCGCGGCACCGACTATCCGGATCCGGTACAGGCGGCGTTTATTGCTGAACAGGCAGGCGCGGACGGTATTACCGTACACTTGCGCGAGGATCGTCGCCACATTACCGATCGCGATGTGCGCATTCTGCGTCAGACGCTGCATACGCGTATGAATCTGGAGATGGCGGTGACCGAAGAGATGCTGGCGATCGCCGTAGAAACCAGGCCGCATTTCTGTTGTCTGGTGCCGGAAAAACGCCAGGAAGTCACCACCGAAGGCGGTCTGGATGTGGCCGGACAGCGCGATAAAATGCGTGATGCCTGTGCGCGCCTGGCGGCGGCTGGCATCCAGGTTTCGCTCTTTATCGATGCCGATGAAGCGCAAATCAACGCGGCAGCGGAAGTCGGCGCGCCGTTTATCGAAATCCATACCGGCTGCTACGCCAACGCGGAAACCGATGCGGAACAGGCAAAAGAGCTGGCGCGTATTGCCAGCGCCGCGACCCTGGCGGCCCGTCTGGGGCTAAAAGTAAATGCGGGTCATGGCCTGACTTACCATAACGTCAAAGCTATTGCCGCACTGCCGGAAATGCACGAGCTCAATATCGGTCATGCCATTATTGGTCGGGCGGTGATGACGGGGCTGAAAGAGGCGGTGGCTGAAATGAAACGTTTGATGCTGGAAGCGCGCGGTTAATGGCGATTCTCGGCCTGGGAACGGATATTGTAGAGATTGCCCGCATTGAGGCAGTGATCTCCCGTTCCGGCGAACGTCTGGCAAGGCGTGTGCTCAGTGACAACGAGTGGGCTATCTGGGAGACGCATCAGCAGCCGGTGCGTTTTCTCGCCAAGCGTTTTGCGGTCAAAGAGGCGGCAGCGAAAGCTTTTGGCACCGGCATCCGCAACGGTCTGGCGTTTAATCAGTTCGAAGTGTTTAACGATGAGCTGGGAAAACCACGTTTGCGGCTGTGGGGCGAGGCGTTAACGCTGGCGGAAAAACTCGGTGTGGCGCACATGCATGTCACGTTGGCCGATGAACGCCATTACGCCTGCGCTACGGTCATTCTGGAAAGTTAGATTTGCCGGATGGAGGCGTAAACACGTTACCTGACCTACAGGCCGATATATTGTCGGCCTGATAAGCATAGCGCCATCAGGCATTGTTGCGTTGGAAGTGCGTTAACCCGCTTACAGTTTATCTGCGTGATGCATCAGAACAAACTTATCCCACAACTGTTCTTCGGTTTCGACATGGGCGGGATCCTGCAAAATCGTATTGGGGATCGGACAGACTTTCTGACAGGTCGGCGTTTCGTAATGGCCTACACACTCGGTGCATTTGTCGCTGTTAATCTCATAAATGCTGTCGCCCATTGAAATCGCCTCATTCGGGCACTCCGGCTCGCACATATCGCAATTGATACATTTTTTGGTGATTAACAGCGCCATCAGGAAATTCTCAGAAACAACACAAATCGGGCGGGCATTATACGCCTATTTTCTGCTCGGGCCAGCTCTTTTCTGGCGCTGATTTGTTATCTACCGTGTAAAAATTTTTGATCTGCTTGAGCAGGCAGATGGTTGCGTTATCCAGTGAAAGGTCATTACTGTGCACCAGCATGACAGGAATAAAGAATGCGGGGATGCCCAGTGAAACCAGGCGAACATTTTTGGGTGTCGATAAATGGGTTAGCGAGCGGGTAATAAATGCGATGCCAATCTGCGCTTCGGCATACTCAAGGCATGAGTAGTGGTTATCCAGTTCGCAGATGACGTTAGGAACGACTTTGCGGTTATTAAATTCAGTGGTGATGATCCCCCTTAATAGCAGAGAGTCATTAAGTACGATAATGGGCTGGTCGTTTAAATCTTTTAGATGCAGACGTTCGCGTGTCGCCAGAGGATGAGAAAGTGGGATTGCAGCGATAATTTCATCTTCAAACAGCATGGTCGAGCTTAGCTGGGCAGGGAGCGCTGTTCGATAAACAATGCCAATATCAACGGCGCTATCCGTCAGCTTTTTAATGGTTTGCTCAGTTGAGAACTCTTTAACATTTAAAGATATTTCCGGATGGTGTGCCATAAAGTTGCGAAAAGCGGGCAGGACCAGGTAGCTGCCTGACACCCCGATTGAAATAGTATCGCGCTGTTGATCCTGATAGGGAAGAAGTTCATTTTCTGCATTTTTTAAATCCAGCATTATTTTGTTAGCGTGTCGTTGCAAAATAATGCCTGCTTTTGTTAATTTAATTCCTCTACCTTTTCGCTTAAATAATATTGTTTTAAGTGATGACTCAAGTTGTTTTATTTGCTGACTTAATGATGGCTGAGTGATAAACAGGCGACTGGCTGCCCGACCATAATGTAATTCATCACACAATATCAGGAAGGAATGTAGTTGTTTGATATTCATTAAAATTTAATGCCAATCGATTGGGTTTTGTTATAACGATTATAAAAAATACCAAATTGTTTGCCTATTTTGCTTTTTTTAAACTGTGATCAGTGCATTTTAAAAAGGGAAAATTATGTCGGCATCAATCAACCGCTGGGGAATGCTTGCCGCTCACGTGTGCATCAATTTTGTGCTCGGGGGCGTCTACGCATTTAGCTATTTCAAAACACCACTCATGGCGCAATATCACTGGGATCCGGCTACGCTGGCGTTAGCATTCTCTATCAACATGGGGATCATTCCTTTACCGATGATTTGGGGCGGGAGAATGATCGACAATGGTAAAGGAAAGCAGGCGATAGTTATCGGTGGTATCCTGTTTTCTTTAGGTTTTATCTTGTCCGGGTTTGTGGATAATTTGCCCATGCTGTTTTTAACCTACGGCGTCATTGCCGGGTTGGGATCGGGCCTGGCTTTTACGGGTAATCTTAATAATATTCTGAAATTTTTCCCTGACCGTCGCGGTCTTGCCAGCGGTATCGTACTGGCGGGGGTTGGCGTCGGGACGCTACTTTGCACCCGCCTGGCCGAATATTTTATGGCGCAAACTCACGATGTTAGTCGGGCGTTGTTATATCTTGGTATTGTTTATCTGGTGGTTATTTTTATCGTCCAGTTCTTTATTCGTAGCGCGCCAGCAAAAGATAGCGGAGGAATTAAAGCGTCGCCACTGGATAAAGACTATCGGCACATGCTGAAAGATCTGCGCTTCTGGCTGTTGTTTATGATTCTGGCGCTGGGCGTGTTCTCTGGGATGGTAATTAGCTCAAGCTCTGCGCAAATTGGTATGACGCAGTACGGTTTACTGTCCGGTGCATTAGTCGTTAGCCTGGTCTCGATATTTAACTCGATCGGTCGCCTGTTCTGGGGAGGGCTAACCGATAAATTAGGCGGCTATAATACGCTGGTTATTGTTTACCTCTTTACCTGCTTGTGTATGCTGCTGTTATTTTTCTTCAATGGCAATACTTCGGTATTTTATTTCAGCGCTCTGGGCGTGGGCTTTGCTTATGCCGGTATATTAGTTATCTTCCCTGGCTTGACCAGCCAGAATTTTGGTATGCGTAACCAGGGACTAAACTACGGCTTTATGTATTTTGGTTTTGCCGTCGGTGCGGTTATTGCTCCTTATGTCACGTCCGCTATTGCAAAATATACCGGAAGCTACAATACAGTATTTATTTTGACAACGGTGCTATTGCTTATTGGAGTCGTGTTGACCCTGATAACGAAAAAATATGTCGCAACGGTTTTAGCCAAAATTCATTAATCAGATAATAAGGAAATAAAAATGAAAATTGCAATCGCAGGTGCAGGCGCTATGGGGTGTCGTTTTGGCTATATGCTGCTGGAGGCCGGGCGCGACGTGACGCTTATCGATAGCTGGCAGGAGCATGTCGACGCTATTCGTAGCAAGGGGTTGTTTGTCGAAACGGAAACGACTCAGAAGTATTACCCCATCCCTGCTATGTTGGCTGATGAATCCCAGGGGGAGTTTGAGCTGGTTATTCTGTTTACCAAAGCCATGCAGCTGGATAGCATGTTACAGCGTATCAAGCCATTACTGCCAGCCGCGAAAGTCGTGATGATTCTATCTAACGGTCTGGGAAATATTGAAACGCTGGAGAAATATGTCGATCGGCAGAAAATCTATGCGGGTGTGACGTTATGGTCCAGCGAACTGGAGGGAGCTGGGCATATTATGGCCACCGGTACCGGAACGATTGAACTGCAGCCGATTGCCAGCCAGGATTCGGCTCAAGAGGCTAAGGTCATTGCCACCCTTAATAGCGCTGGATTGAATGCTGAAATAAGCCCTGACGTATTATTATCGATCTGGAAGAAAGCAGCCTTTAATAGCGTAATGAACACCTATTGCGCGCTACTGGATTGTAATGTCGGCGGATTTGGTCAGCGGCCTGGTGCTTTAGATTTAGCGCAAGCGGTAGTTGATGAGTTTGTGTTAGTTGCTGCCAGCCAGAATATTCCGTTGACTGAGCAAATGGTGATGAATACGGTGAAGAAAGTGTTCGATCCGCGTGAGAGCGGCCACCACTATCCTTCTATGCATCAGGATTTACATAAAGGCCGACTGACTGAAATCGACTATTTAAATGGTGCGATTGCGCGAATCGGCGCTCAGAACAATATTGCCGTACCGGTTAACACACTCCTGACGCAATTGATTCACGCTAAAGAAGCGCAATAAACTTGATGGCTCTTCTGCATGAGGCGGAAGAGCCATTTCAAACCAGTTTTTTTACCAGCGCCTCGCTATGGCGAATACGCTCCGGCGCCCGCTCTAAATCCTGTTGTACCAGCGCCATAAACAGTAAGTCGGTCAACATCATTTGCGCATGTGTCGAGGAGATAGCGGCGCTGCGCGTCGCCTGCTCTTCAGCAATCGTATACAGACAGCGGGTGGCGCGCTGCTGCAAGGCGTTGGGAGAAAAACCGGTAATGGCCAGGATCTTCGCGCCTGCGCGTAATGTTTCGTCCGCCGCCAGGTTCAGCTCGCGCCGTTCCCCGGAATAAGAGATCGCCAGCAGCAGATCCTCCGGCGCCAGCGCCTGCACCGTCGCCAGCAGGGCGTGCATATCGCGCTCAACCACCGCGTTAATGCCAATCTTCAGTAGCTTCCAGGCAAAATTTTGCGCCACCAGCCCAGAGGCGCCAATCCCGGTGATCACAATACGGCGGGCGTGGCGCAGCATCGTGACGCTTTCTAACAGTTTTTCTTCACTGTTAACGTCCAGCGTGGCGTGCATCGCCGCCACATTCTCTTTAATTAATTTTTCCCCGACCAGGCGCATCGGATCGTCGCCGCGAATCTGGTTATGAACGGGAACGGAATGCGGATTAGGATTGCTGGCCAACGCTTCGCTGAGAGCCAGTTTCAACGCCGGAAACCCTTTAAACCCCAGTTTTTGCGCGAACTTGACTACGCTGGATTGGCTGACGCCCGCTTCGGCCGCCAGTTGCTGCGAGCTCAGATGCCGCGCCGTATCCGGTTGCGCGAGCAGATAATCCGCCAGTTTCCTGTCGCTTTGCGCGAGATCCGGATAACGCTGGCGAATACGAATCAAACAGTTCATGGGCAGCTCCTGCGAAACGTGATGGCGACGACAAAACGAAATTTCACTCGCCTGGGGGAATATTCTATTCCATCATGGACGCTTATTATGAATTAAAAATTCCAGAGGGACAAAAATGAATCTTGGTACCTTAGTGTCTGAAACCCGTAACCCGCAAACGATGGATCTGGATGCGTTGCCTACTCCTGAATTAGTTAAGCGTTTTAATGAACAGGATACGCTGGTAGCGGAAGCAGTAAAAGCCACTCTGCCTGACGTCGCGCGTGCGGTGGATGCCGCGGCGGCGGCGCTGAAGTCTGGCGGACGTATCATCTATATGGGCGCGGGCACCAGTGGTCGGCTTGGCGTACTGGATGCCTCAGAATGCCCCCCGACGTTTGGCGTTCCGCACGGTCTGGTCGTCGGGCTGATTGCCGGCGGGCCGGGCGCGTTGCTGAAAGCGGTCGAAGGCGCGGAAGACAGCCAACAGGCAGGCGAAGACGATCTTGTCGCGCTAAATCTGCAAGAACAGGATCTGGTCGTGGGGCTCGCGGCGTCGGGTCGTACACCCTATGTGATTGGTGGCCTGCGCTATGCGCGACAGTCCGGTTGTACCACTGTTGCCGTCTCCTGTAATCCAGATTCGCCTATTGCGCGGGAGGCTAATATCGCTATTTCGCCCGTTGTCGGGCCGGAAGCGCTTACCGGCTCCACGCGGCTGAAATCCGGCACCGCGCAGAAAATGGTGCTCAATATGATTTCTACCGGCGCGATGGTGAAGTTCGGTAAGGTCTATCAGAACCTGATGGTGGATATGAAAGCCACCAACGTCAAACTGGTCGATCGCGCGTGTCGGATGGTCGTTGAAGCGACCGGGATAGGTCGTGAAGAGGCGGAAACGTTGCTGAAACAGACCGATTTTGAGGTTAAGCCCGCCATTTTGATGGCGCTTACGGGGCTGGATGCTGCAGCCGCCAGGGAAAAACTCGCCGCTCATCAGGGCTTTTTAAGGGCGGCGTTAGAACACTAAAGAGGTGTGTATGGATAAGACGGCAGCGCTCGCCAGCGACATTTTACGTGGTATCGGCGGAGAGCAAAATATTCTGCGCCTGGAAAACTGTATGACGCGAGTCAGGGTGGAGGTACAGGACGACAGCCAACTGGATATTCCGCGCTTAAAAGCGTTGCCTGGCGTCAGTGGATACGTAAAGCAAGGGGAGCAACATCAGCTGATCGTTGGGCCGGGGAAGGCTGCGCAGGTGGTTGATGCGATGCGCGTGCAGATTGCCGCAGGTGGTGTAAAGCCGGACGATGCTATGGCGCGTACCAAATCCGAGGCGAAAGCGAAGTATAAAGCGCCGATGAGCGATGCGTTGCGTAAGCTGGCGAATGTTTTTATTCCGCTTATTCCCGCCTTTATCGCATCCGGTTTGATTACCGGCATTATCAACATTCTTAAACGTCCGGATATCGTCGGCGATGTTGCCGTCCACTATCCTAACCTGCTGGGCCTGATGGGGATATTTGGTAGCGCGGTATTCGCTATCATGAACATTCTGGTTGGCGTCAATACCGCGAAAGTCTTTGGCGGATCGCAGGCGTTAGGCGGCGTGATGGCGGGGATCCTTTCCAGCCCGCAACTGGCGCAGATTACGCTCTTTGGCGAGGCGCTTCAGCCGGGACGGGGCGGCGTCATCGCCGTCCTGCTGGTGGTGGCGTTAATGTGCTGGATTGAGCGCCAGTTCCGTAAGCTGCTGCCGGGGTCGCTGGAGTTAATTCTTAACCCTTTATTGACGACTGTTATCACCGGCGCGGTAGCGATTGTCGCTCTGCAACCGCTTGGCGGCTGGATTTCAGACGCTATCGCTCACGGCGCGTCCTGGGCTATCGATCGCGGCGGTTTTCTGGTGGGCGCGGTGTTAGCCGGAACCTTCCTGCCGTTGGTACTGACCGGGCTGCATCAGGGGCTGGTGCCTATTCATGTGGAGCTGGTGCAAGCGCACGGCTATAACGCGCTGTTTCCCATCCTGGCGATGGCGGGCGTTGGTCAGATAGGCGCGGCCATTGCCGTACTGATGAAAACCCGCAATGCGCGACTCAAAAAGGTGATTAAAGGCGCGCTTCCTGTCGGACTGCTGGGGATTGGCGAGCCGCTGATTTTTGGCGTCACGCTGCCATTGGGTAAGCCATTTATTGGCGCTTGCCTCGGCGGCGCGGTAGGCGGGGCGTTGATCAGCTACTGGAAAGTGGCGACGGTAATTACCTTTGGTATTTCCGGTTTGCCGCTGGCATTAACAATTGTTGCCGGAAAAGTCCTGTTCTATCTGTTAGGCTATTTAATAGCGGTAATTGCCGGGTTTATTTTTACCTGGCTGCTGGGGTTCAATGATCCAGAGGAGTAAGGTTTGGTCAGCCACGAGCGTCGTGTCGTCTTTTTTGATTTGGATGGAACGTTACATCAACAGGATATGTTCGGCAGTTTTCTGCGTTATTTGCTGCGCCGTCAGCCGCTAAATGCGCTGCTCGTACTGCCGTTGTTGCCCATTATCGGTATCGGTTTACTGGTAAAAGGGCGTGCGGCCCGCTGGCCGATGAGTCTGCTGTTGTGGGGCTGTACTTTTGGCCATAGCGAAACGCGTTTGCAGGCGCATCAGGCGGATTTTGTCCGTTGGTTTCGCGCTAACGTCACGGCGTTTCCGGTCGTACAGGAGCGTCTGACCACCTATCTATTGAGCTCTGACGCGGATATCTGGCTTATTACCGGTTCTCCGCAATCATTGGTAGAGCAAGTCTATTTTGATACGCCGTGGTTGCCGCGTGTTAACCTCATCGCCAGCCAGATGGCGCGACGGTATGGCGGCTGGGTATTAACCGTGCGCTGTCTGGGCCATGAAAAAGTCGCGCAACTGGAACGTAAAATCGGTACGCCGTTGCGTCTTTATAGCGGCTACAGCGACAGCAAACAGGATAACCCGCTGCTTTATTTTTGCCAGCATCGCTGGCGGGTGACGCCGCACGGCGAGTTGCAGCAGCTCGAATAGTGAAACGCATAGCGTCTGTGTATAATGCCGCCCGCTTTCATTACCGGAGTTACCTCTTTGTCTGATGTCGAATTAGATCACGAATACTGGATGCGCCACGCGCTGACGCTGGCGAAACGCGCCTGGGACGAACGCGAGGTTCCGGTTGGCGCGGTATTGGTGCATAACCATCGCGTCATTGGCGAAGGCTGGAACCGACCCATTGGCCGCCACGATCCTACTGCGCATGCTGAAATAATGGCGCTGCGTCAGGGCGGTCTGGTATTGCAGAATTATCGGTTACTGGATACCACGCTGTATGTCACGCTGGAACCCTGTGTGATGTGCGCAGGCGCTATGGTGCATAGCCGCATTGGACGCGTTGTCTTTGGCGCGCGCGATGCAAAAACCGGCGCGGCCGGATCGCTAATTGATGTGCTGCACCATCCGGGAATGAATCACCGGGTCGACATTATTGAAGGGGTGCTGCGCGATGAATGTGCGACGCTGCTCAGTGATTTTTTCCGTATGCGTCGTCAGGAAATTAAAGCCCTGAAGAAAGCCGACCGTGCGGAAGGCGCGGGGCCGGTAGTATAGCGCAATGCCGGATAAGACGTTGCGCGTCGCCATCCGATAAGACCATCGCGCTATTTTTCTTCTTTCTTCTGCGGCGTAAACAGTAAAGACGGCGAATGCGTCAGGTAGCCTGATGACTGCGATAAAAACGACAGGAGGGGGAAGGGCGCTTTATTCAGCTCCTCCGGCGACACCGCCGGGTAATCCTGCGCCAGTTTCATGGCTTCCGCTTCCTGCTTTTCTTTTTCCTGTAAATACCCCACTAAACTTATCTGGTATTTACGGATATTTTCCACATAAGCATAAGCCTCATGTCCACGCGCGTAACCGTAGGTTAGCTTACTGTAATACGGTTTTTGGCTTAACAGAGGCAAACGCTGCTTCACATCGGTCCAGCTATCCGGATTGCCTTTGGTTTTTACCGTCAGCGATCTGGCATCGAGCATGTGCGCATAACCCATATTGTAGGCGGCTAAGGCAAACCAGATACGCTCGTCTTCCGGAACGGTTTCGGGAACTTTAGCCATCATATCTTCAAGATAGCGAGCGCCGCCGCTGATGCTTTGCTCCGCATCGGTACGGTCGGTCAGCCCCAGACTTTGGGCGGTATTTTTAGTCAGCATCATCAGGCCGCGCACGCCGGTTGGCGAGGTCGCCAGCGGGTCCCAGTGTGATTCCTGATAAGAAATCGCCGCCAGCAGGCGCCAGTCTATCTCTTTGGCATATTTTTTAAATAACGGCTCCAGCTCCGGCAGGACGTTATCCACCGCTCGCAGGAAAGAGCGGGTATCAACGTAGTCGAAATCATCGCCATGCCCCAGATATTTCTCTTCGATCCGCGCCAACGACCCGTCTTCATTGATCGAATTGAAAAAATCGAGCAGCGCGGCGGAGAGCGTATTATCGTCGTCCAGTCGGCTAAACCAGGTCACGGGCTGTTCATCCGTGACGTCCAGCGCCACGGCCAGTTCGGGATGGACGCGCTGAAACAGACTGATCGCCACTGAATCGGCAATGGTGTAATCCAGCTTGCCGCTGATGACCTCTTCCAGCAGCGTCGTCGAGCCTTTTTTATCATCCACCTTCCAGCTCAGGTCGGGAAACTTTGTCTCTTTTAAACGCTGTAAGTCATTGACCACGACGTGCCCTGGCGCAATGGTAAGCTGATTCTCGTTAACGGTCGCCAGCGAACGTGGGCGATATTGTCCGACCCGGTAGACGAGCTGTTGCGAAACCGAATAATACATGGGGCCGGGCTGATAGTTTTTAACGCGCGCGCTGTCGTAGACCAGCCCTGCCGCGAGCAGGTCGGCATTGCCGTTATCCAGATCGTCAAACAACTGGCTGATATTCTGGCGCACCGTCACTTTCAGCTTCACGCCGAGATAGTTGGCGAACTGCTGCGCCAGTTCATAGTCCAGACCATATTTTTTACCGTTGATAACGGAATAGGTTAATGGCGAGTCGATCGTACTGACGCGCAGTACCCCCCGGGCTTGAATCGCGGCGATATGGTTTTCGGTTTTACCGAACCAGGGGATTGAGGGCCAAAGGGCTGCTGCCAGCAGCAGCGTCAATATGCCGATGAACAGATAATTAATCTTTAATTTTTTCAATTAGTTAATTCTCTGGATCGTGCGTTGCCTCGGGCTGAAAAAGATGTTTTGCTGCAATAGATAAGTCATTAATGAGCGGCATTTTGCGTAACAATGCGCCAGTTGGCAACTTATTCGCAACGATAGCCGCACCGTATGACAAGAAAAAGCGGTGATTTTATTTCTACGCAAACGGTTTCGTCGGCGCGTCAGATTCTTTATAATGACGGCCGTTTCCCCCCTTGCGCACACCGAAGCTTAGAAGACGAGAGACTTATGATGGAAATTCTGCGTGGTTCGCCTGCACTGTCTGCATTCCGTATCAATAAACTGCTGGCGCGCTTTCAGGCTGCCAACCTCCAGGTCCACAATATATACGCTGAGTATGTCCATTTTGCTGACCTGAACGCCCCGTTAAATGATAGCGAGCAGGCGCAGCTTACCCGTCTGCTACAATACGGCCCGGCGCTTAACAGCCATACGCCGGCGGGTAAACTCCTGTTGGTCACACCGCGTCCTGGTACCATCTCCCCCTGGTCTTCAAAAGCAACGGATATCGCCCACAACTGCGGCCTGCAACAGGTTGATCGGCTGGAGCGCGGCGTAGCGTACTATATCGAGGCTTCGACGTTGACGGCGGAACAGTGGCGACAAGTGGCCGCAGAGCTGCACGACCGTATGATGGAGACGGTGTTCTCTTCTTTAACCGATGCGGAAAAACTGTTTATCCACCATCAGCCTGCGCCGGTTTCCAGTGTCGATCTGCTGGGAGAAGGCCGTCAGGCGTTAATTGACGCCAACCTGCGTCTCGGTCTGGCGCTGGCGGAAGATGAAATCGACTATTTGCAGGAGGCGTTTACCAAACTGGGGCGCAACCCGAACGATATCGAACTGTATATGTTCGCCCAGGCGAACTCCGAGCACTGCCGCCACAAGATTTTTAACGCCGACTGGATTATCGACGGTAAACCGCAGCCGAAGTCGCTGTTTAAAATGATTAAAAACACCTTCGAAACCACGCCGGACTATGTGCTCTCTGCCTATAAAGACAATGCCGCGGTGATGGAAGGATCTGCGGTGGGGCGCTACTTCGCCGACCACAATACTGGCCGTTACGATTTTCATCAGGAGCCCGCACACATTCTGATGAAGGTCGAAACGCATAACCATCCAACCGCCATCTCTCCGTGGCCGGGGGCGGCGACCGGTTCCGGCGGCGAAATTCGTGATGAAGGCGCCACCGGGCGTGGCGCGAAACCAAAAGCCGGGCTGGTGGGCTTCTCCGTTTCCAACCTGCGTATTCCGGGCTTTGAACAGCCGTGGGAAGAGGATTTTGGCAAGCCGGAACGTATTGTCACCGCGCTGGATATCATGACCGAAGGTCCGCTGGGCGGCGCGGCGTTTAACAACGAATTTGGTCGCCCGGCGCTGACCGGCTACTTCCGTACTTATGAAGAGAAAGTGAACAGCCACAATGGCGAAGAGCTGCGTGGCTACCACAAGCCGATCATGCTGGCGGGCGGGATCGGTAATATCCGCGCCGATCACGTGCAGAAAGGCGAGATCGTCGTCGGCGCGAAGCTGATCGTCCTTGGCGGCCCGGCGATGAATATCGGCCTCGGCGGCGGCGCGGCTTCTTCAATGGCTTCCGGCCAGTCTGATGCGGATCTCGATTTTGCCTCTGTTCAGCGCGATAACCCGGAAATGGAACGCCGCTGCCAGGAAGTGATCGACCGCTGCTGGCAGTTGGGCGACGCTAACCCAATCCTGTTTATCCATGATGTGGGCGCGGGCGGTCTCTCCAATGCGATGCCGGAGCTGGTGAGCGACGGCGGGCGCGGCGGGAAGTTCGAACTGCGCGACATTCTTAGCGACGAGCCGGGCATGAGCCCGCTGGAAATCTGGTGTAACGAATCCCAGGAGCGCTACGTACTGGCGGTCGCGGCTGACCAGTTGCCGCTGTTCGATGAACTGTGTAAGCGCGAACGCGCGCCGTATGCGGTCATTGGCGACGCTACCGAAGAACAGCATCTCTCGTTGCATGATAACCATTTCGACAATCAGCCGATCGACCTGCCGCTGGATGTCCTGCTGGGCAAAACGCCGAAAATGACCCGCGATGTGCAAACATTGAAGGCGAAAGGCG
This sequence comes from Salmonella sp. SJTUF14076, assembly GCF_015534835.1. Lineage (NCBI taxonomy): Bacteria > Pseudomonadati > Pseudomonadota > Gammaproteobacteria > Enterobacterales > Enterobacteriaceae > Salmonella > Salmonella sp. SJTUF14076. The sequence goes on from NZ_CP064674.1 coordinate 1,291,038, forward strand.
ATGCGCTGAACCGCGCGGATATCACAATTGCCGACGCGGTAAATCGTGTTCTGCATCTGCCGACCGTGGCGGAAAAAACCTTCCTTGTCACTATTGGCGACCGTACCGTCACCGGTATGGTGGCGCGTGACCAGATGGTTGGCCCGTGGCAGGTCCCGGTGGCTGACTGCGCGGTCACTACCGCCAGCCTCGACAGCTACTACGGCGAAGCGATGTCGATTGGCGAGCGCGCGCCGGTGGCGCTGCTGGACTTTGCCGCCTCCGCCCGTCTGGCCGTCGGTGAAGCGTTGACTAACATTGCCGCGACGCAGATTGGCGATATCAAGCGCATCAAGCTTTCCGCTAACTGGATGGCGGCAGCCGGTCATCCTGGCGAAGATGCCGGTTTGTATGACGCGGTTAAAGCGGTGGGAGAGGAACTCTGTCCGCAGCTTGGCCTGACGATTCCGGTGGGCAAAGATTCGATGTCGATGAAAACCCGCTGGCAGGAAGGCAACGAACAGCGCGAAATGACCTCGCCGCTGTCGCTGGTGATTTCCGCGTTTGCCCGTGTGGAAGACGTGCGTCACACCCTTACGCCGCAGCTGTCAACGGAAGATAACGCCTTGCTGCTGATCGATCTTGGTAAGGGCCACAACGCGCTGGGCGCAACGGCGCTGGCGCAGGTCTATCGTCAGCTTGGCGACAAACCCGCGGACGTGCGTGACGTCGCGCAACTGAAAGGCTTCTATGACGCCATGCAGGCGCTGGTCGCTGCGCGTAAATTACTGGCCTGGCACGACCGTTCCGACGGCGGTCTGCTGGTGACGCTGGCCGAGATGGCCTTTGCCGGCCACTGCGGCGTGCAGGTCGATATCGCCGCGCTGGGCGATGACCATCTGGCCGCACTGTTCAACGAGGAGCTGGGCGGCGTGATTCAGGTACGCGCTGAAGACAGAGACGCGGTCGAAACGCTGTTGGCGCAGTACGGCCTTGCTGACTGCGTCCACTACCTTGGTCAGGCCCTGGCTGGCGATCGCTTTGTGATTACCGCTAATGACCAGACGGTATTCAGCGAAAGCCGCACTACGCTGCGTGTCTGGTGGGCGGAAACCACCTGGCAGATGCAGCGTCTGCGCGACAATCCGCAATGTGCTGACCAGGAACACGAGGCGAAAGCGAATGATGCCGATCCGGGCCTCAACGTGAAGCTGTCGTTTGATATTAATGAAGATATCGCCGCGCCGTACATTGCGACAGGCGCACGACCGAAAGTCGCTGTACTGCGCGAGCAGGGGGTGAACTCTCACGTGGAGATGGCGGCGGCGTTCCATCGTGCGGGCTTTGACGCGATTGACGTCCATATGAGCGACCTGCTGGGCGGTCGTATCGGTCTGGGCAACTTCCATGCGCTGGTGGCTTGCGGCGGCTTTTCCTACGGCGACGTGCTGGGGGCAGGCGAAGGTTGGGCGAAATCCATTCTGTTTAACCATCGGGTGCGCGACGAATTCGAAACCTTCTTCTATCGTCCGCAGACGCTGGCGCTGGGCGTGTGCAACGGTTGCCAGATGATGTCGAATCTGCGCGAGCTGATCCCGGGCAGCGAACTGTGGCCGCGTTTTGTACGTAACCATTCTGACCGCTTCGAAGCCCGCTTCAGCCTGGTAGAAGTGACGCAAAGCCCATCGCTGCTGCTGCAAGGAATGGTAGGCTCACAGATGCCGATTGCGGTTTCCCATGGGGAAGGGCGCGTTGAGGTGCGGGACGATGCGCATCTTGCCGCGCTTGAGAGCAAAGGCCTGGTCGCTCTGCGCTACGTTGATAACTTTGGTAAGGTGACTGAAACCTATCCGGCTAACCCGAACGGTTCGCCGAACGGCATCACGGCGGTGACGACCGAAAACGGTCGGGTGACGATTATGATGCCGCATCCGGAACGTGTATTCCGCACCGTCGCCAACTCCTGGCACCCGGAAAACTGGGGCGAGGATAGCCCGTGGATGCGTATCTTCCGTAATGCGCGTAAGCAGCTTGGTTAATTAGCCCGATAGCCATTAAGCCCCTCTTCACGAGGGGCTTTTTTGTAGACGGCGCTTATCAGGCCCACGGGGAAGCGCGGTTGAAGCTACCGTCTTGAACGTCAAGCGGTAGGCCGGATAAGGCGTTTACGCCGCCATCCGGCAATAAACTAGTGCTTATGCCGCAAGATTAAAGTGTCGGGAAATCCCGACATGAGTGGGGGATAGGTTGTCGCCAAAAAGAGACATTTAACTATTTGATTTTAAATTGTTTTATTTTTAGGTGTTACAGGTGTTGCTGATTGGCGACAGAAAGGGCAAAAAACAGACAGAGCCATTTTTAGCATGAATAGCGATATTTTTCATATCTATCATTGTGTTAACAAAGTCTTTTGAATGTTGGCACAATTACTGCATAATGATAACCAGTGGCTCATTCACCTTCTTATGTCAGCCCCTTAGGGACGCGCTACATAAACTTCGAATGACGCACAACAAGGTGCCTGCCGTCCAACTTCTGATAATAGCGTAGCTTTATCAACCTCCGGGCGAAACGTCGAGTTAGGCACCGCCTTATTCCATAACAAAGCCGGGTTTAGCCCGGCTTTGTTGTATCTGGCGCTTCCCTCGGTTAGCATCTTTTTTATTCTTCTTTTATGTGAGCGACACGTTGAAGCGCTGGTCTGTTTTCCCCCGTTCTTTACGACAATTGGTCATGCTGGCCTTTTTGCTGATCCTGCTGCCGTTGCTGGTTCTGGCCTGGCAGGCGTGGCAAAGCCTTAACGCGTTAAGCGATCAAGCTGCGGTGACTAACCGCAGCACGCTTATTGACGCCCGGCGCAGCGAGGCGATGACCAACGTCGCGCTGGAGATGGAGCGAAGCTACCGACAGTATTGCGTGCTTGACGATCCGACGCTGGCAAAAGTGTATCAAAGCCAGCGTAAGCGCTATAGCGATATGCTGGACGCCCATGCCGGCGTCTTGCCGGATGATAAGTTGTATCAGGCGTTACGCCAGGATTTAAACGCGCTGGCGCAATTGCAGTGTAAAGATAGCGGCCCGGAAGCGGCAGCGGCCGCGCGCCTGGAGGCCTTTGCCAACGCGAATACGGAAATGGTGCAGGCGACGCGTACTGTGGTTTACTCGCGCGGGCAGCAGTTACAACAAGAAATCGCCGAGCGCGGACAATTTTTCGGCTGGCAGGCGCTGGTGCTATTTCTGGTGAGCCTAGCGATGGTGCTACTTTTTACCCGCATGATTATCGGGCCGGTGAAAGGAATTGAACGGATGATTAATCGCCTGGGCGAAGGCCGTTCTTTGGGGAATACCGTCACCTTTACCGGTCCGCGTGAATTACGATCGGTGGGGCAGCGCATTATCTGGCTGAGTGAGCGTCTGGCGTGGCTGGAATCCCAGCGCCATCAGTTTCTACGTCACCTGTCCCATGAGCTGAAAACCCCGCTGGCCAGTATGCGCGAGGGGACTGAGCTGCTGGCCGATCAGGTGGTTGGGCCGCTGACGCCGGAGCAAAAAGAGGTGGTCGATATTCTGGATGACAGCAGTCGTAATTTACAAAAATTGATTGAGCAATTGCTTGATTACAACCGGAAACTGGTAGACAGTGCCACAGAGCTGGAAGCGGTCGATATCGCGCCGCTTGTGGATATGGTGGTTTCCGCCCACAGTTTGCCTGCCCGCGCTAAAATGATGCATACCGATGTCGACCTGGAGGCCGAACGCTGCATAGCAGAGCCCATGTTGCTGATGAGCGTGCTGGATAATCTCTATTCCAACGCGGTGCACTATGGCGCTGAATCCGGTAACATTTGTATCCGTAGTCGCTCTCAGGGCTCCACGGTTTATATCGATGTGGTTAATAGCGGCGAACCGATTCCGCAAACCGAAAGAGAAATGATTTTTGAGCCTTTTTTCCAGGGAAGCCACCAGCGAAAAGGGGCGGTAAAAGGCAGTGGGTTAGGGCTGAGTATCGCCAGAGATTGTATTCGTCGAATGCAGGGAGAGATCCAACTGGTGGATGACAAAGCGCAGGAAGTTTGTTTTCGCATCTCGCTGCCATTGCCTGCATCTGACAAACACTAATATGAATTTAAGCCTGGTGCGTATGTCACACGTTTTCGTCCAAACTATTAAACGATGCCTTTTGCGGTGGGGAATACCGGTGGGCATATCGTGTCTGGCGCTGACCGCATGTGTTCCCCATGCTTCACAGCAACTGCCCGGTAGCGCAGCGCAGGACACGCTCCCCCATTATCAACTGGCGGATTATCTCCCGACGGCGTGCGCGGATATCTGGTCGCTACGCGGGCAGGCGGTAGAGACGAATCCGCTGTACTGGCTACGCACGATTGACTGCGCCGATCGTCTGATGCCGGTTCAGTCGCGCGCAGAGGCGCGCGCGTTGACGGATGATAACTGGCAAAATGCCTTCAGGCGCGGGATTTTACTGGCGGATGCAAAAATTACGCCGCCGGAGCGGCGCGCCATAGTGACCCGTCTGGAGGCGTTAAGCGCGCAAATACCGGCTCAGGTACGGCCCGTCTACCAAATCTGGCATGACGGTCAGGCGTTGCAATTAGCGCTTTCTGCCGAACGTCAGCGTTATAGCAAACTCCAGCAAACGTCAGATAGTGAGCTGGATACGCTGCGCCAGCAGCAACAGGCCTTGCAAACGCAGCTCGATCTTACCACCCGTAAGCTGGAGAGTTTAACCGATATTGAGCGCCAGCTTTCGACACGAAAACCGGCAGGGAATTACAACGCCGATACGCCGCATACGAATGACAAACCCGCGACGTCTGAAGATGGCGCGGCGCCGTCGCCGTCACAAGATGAGGTAACGCCATGATAAGCCGTAAACCGGCGCACCTGCTGCTGGTCGATGACGATCCCGGATTACTGAAATTGCTCGGTATGCGCCTGACCAGTGAAGGATACAGCGTAGTGACCGCAGAGAGCGGCCAGGAAGGACTACGGGTACTGCATCGGGAAAAAGTGGATCTGGTAATAAGCGACCTGCGCATGGACGAAATGGATGGTATGCAACTGTTCACAGAAATTCAGAAAGTACAGCCGGGAATGCCGGTTATTATTCTGACGGCGCATGGTTCTATTCCGGATGCGGTGGCCGCTACCCAGAAAGGCGTATTCAGCTTTTTGACGAAGCCGATCGACAGAGACGCGTTATATAAAGCGATAGATGAAGCGCTGGAGCAGTCCGCTCCCGCGACGGACGATAGCTGGCGCAACGCTATCGTTACCCGTAGCCCGCTGATGCTGCGACTGCTTGAACAGGCGCGCATGGTCGCGCAGTCGGATGTCAGCGTATTGATTAACGGACAAAGCGGCACCGGGAAAGAGATTTTCGCACAGGCGATTCATAATGCCAGCCCGCGCAGTAACAAGCCGTTTGTCGCCATCAACTGCGGCGCGTTGCCGGAACAGTTGCTGGAGTCCGAATTATTTGGCCATGCGCGCGGCGCCTTTACCGGCGCAGTGAGCAATCGTGAAGGGTTGTTCCAGGCGGCGGAAGGCGGCACGCTGTTTCTGGATGAAATTGGCGATATGCCCGCGCCGTTACAGGTGAAGCTGCTGCGGGTGTTACAGGAGCGCAAAGTCAGGCCGCTGGGCAGCAATCGCGATATTGATATCGACGTGCGAATTATTTCCGCGACGCACCGCGATCTGCCGAAGGCGATGGCGCGGGGCGAATTTCGTGAAGATTTGTACTACCGGCTGAATGTTGTGAGCCTGAAAATTCCGGCGCTGGCGGAGCGTACCGAGGATATTCCGCTGCTGGCTAATCATCTGCTCAGACAGTCGGCACAGCGGCATAAACCGTTTGTTCGCGCCTTTTCTACTGATGCAATGAAACGGCTGATGACGGCAAGCTGGCCGGGCAACGTGCGCCAACTGGTCAACGTCATTGAACAATGCGTGGCGTTAACCTCTTCGCCGGTGATCAGCGATGCGTTGGTCGAGCAGGCGCTGGAAGGCGAAAACACCGCTCTGCCCACCTTTGCCGAAGCGCGAAACCAATTTGAACTGAACTATCTGCGCAAGTTACTGCAAATTACCAAAGGTAACGTGACTCACGCGGCAAGGATGGCGGGGCGCAACCGCACGGAATTCTATAAGCTACTCTCCCGTCACGAACTGGATGCGAATGATTTCAAAGAGTAGTTTTCATGCCGTAAAGTAGCGCGAAATATGTTACGTTTAACCGATCAAAACACAGGCGACCTTTTCAAGGAATAGCATGAAAAAGATTGATGCGATTATTAAACCCTTCAAGCTGGACGATGTCCGTGAAGCGCTGGCCGAGGTAGGTATTACCGGCATGACGGTCACTGAAGTCAAAGGCTTTGGCCGTCAAAAAGGCCACACCGAGCTGTATCGCGGCGCGGAATATATGGTGGATTTTCTGCCGAAGGTAAAAATTGAAATCGTTGTGCCTGACGACATCGTGGATACCTGTGTTGACACCATCATTCGTACCGCGCAGACGGGGAAAATCGGCGACGGTAAGATCTTTGTCTTTGATGTCGCCCGCGTTATTCGTATCCGTACTGGCGAAGAAGACGACGCGGCTATCTGATGTGCCGATTCGCTGCCCGTCCCCTCCTTGTGGGCAGCGAACCACCGTTTAATCGCCCTGCGGTAGCGCCGATGTAGTCCGGGTGCAAACCCATCTCAGGCCGACAATGGCGACGATCAGCGCCACGCAACTTAGCGTCCACTCGCCCATTTGCGAGAAAAAGTGTCCGTAGGCGGCTACCGCCGTATCACTAATTTGCGATTCCGTGGTTTGTTGCGCGACGACGCCAGCCAGCCAGTTAGCGACCGCGCCGGTCGCCAGCATATAAATACCGGTTAGTACGCCCGTGACGCCAGGCAGGTTGAGGCGGGTAATTTGCGCCATCGCGACCGGATCAATAAACAGCTCCGCAAAGCCCATCAGCGCCAGCCCTGCGATCATCATTCCCATTGATGCCTGCCCGTCTAACCGGGCCTGATGCGCGTTTAGCGCCAGCAGCATAAAACCGCCGCCCATTAATACCAGCCCCACGGCAAATTTAAGCCAGACGCGCAGCACCGAGCGGGCGCTCTCTTTCGGGCTGCTCAGCCACGCCAGCACCACGCCCGCCGCCATCACCGCAATCGCATTGACCGACTGGAACAATGCGGTGGGGACGGTCATGTTCAGCCAGTGGCGGTTGACAAAACGGTCGATGAATAAACTGATCGAACTTCCACCCTGCTGCGCCAGAACCCAGAAGAGAGTGCCGGTGATCATTAACAGAACGATTTGCCACAAGGCGCGACGGTGTTCGGGAAATTTAACCATAATACGGGCGATAAGTTGCGCCGCGAAGACGCAGACAATGGCCAGCACATAGCCAGACCAGTTATTTTCCAGCAGGAGGGTGAAGAATACCGGCGCGATACACAGCATTAATACCAGCCAACCCCAGGTTGGAAGGGCGAATTTAACCGCCCGCAGCGCGGGGCGATTAACACCGCGCGTCTGCTGAAAGTGGCGATGACCGCTTAAAAAGATGAGCAGGCCGATGAACATTCCCACGCCCGCCAGCGCAAAGCCGACATGCCAGCCATACCACTGCGCCGCCAGACCACAGGCGATCGGCGCGGCTATCGATCCAATATTTCCGGCGGCGTAGAGCAGCGAGAATCCTCCGTCGCGGCGGTTGTCATCAGGGGCGTAAAGTTCGCCCAGCAGACAGCTAATATTGGATTTAAACAAGCCGTAGCCGCAGATAATAATGGCCAGCGCCGCATATAAACTCAGCGTTGAATCAGATTCTAAGCCCAATACCACATGACCCAGCGTCATCAATAAGGCGCCGGTGATAACCGCCACGCGGTTGCCAAGCAGGCGGTCGGCAAGCCAGCCGCCAAGAATAGGGGTAACGTAAACTAAAGAGGCGTAGGCGCTGAAGAGGTTGATCGCGTGGCTGTCATTAAAACCAAGCTGGTGGGTAAGATAAAGGATGAGTAAGGCACGCATGCCGTAAAAGCTGAAGTATTCCCAAATTTGAATCGCCACGATGTAAAAAATCGCGCGCGGTTGTGAGGGTGTTTTCATAAAGTCTCCTTGCTGCGTGAAAAAAGGGAAGTGGCAAGCCACTTCCCTTTGGTACTTATTTCGTATTTTCTTTCAGCACCTTAACGGTGTAACGTCCGTCTGCCTGACGATAGGCGCCGTGGATATCGGTTTCGAAGCCCGGATAGTGGGCGCCGATTTCGCACAGCATTTGCAGGAATTCCAGTACCGGACGGCTTTCCTCGGTGATCATTTCACCAGGCATCACCAGCGGCACTCCCGGAGGGTAAGGAAGGATCATGTTGGCGTTGACGCGTCCAACCATCTCTTCAAGATACACCTCTTCCGTTTCGCCATGCAGTTCTTTCTGGAACGCAGTATACGGCGTCATCACCATTTTCGGCAGCACTTCAAACGCACGGTACATTAAGTCCGGCAGATTATGGTGTTCGACCAGTTTATGAATATTCTGCGCCAGTTCCTGGATGCGCATATTTTCATAAAACTCAGGCGCTTCGCGGTACAGTGCCGGCAGAATGTTTTTGACGCGCAGGTTCAGGTCAAAGGCGCGTTTAAATTCAGTGAGCGCGCGCAGCAGGCTCAGAGCTTTGGTTTTGTCGATACCAATGCTGAACAGGAACAGCAGGTTGTATGGACCGGTTTTTTCTACGATGATGCCACGTTCATCGAGATATTTGGCGACCAGACTTGCCGGAATACCGAACTCATCCATCGTACCGTCTTTCTTCATCCCCGGCGTCAGGATAGTGACTTTGATCGGGTCGAGGTACATGTGTTCGTTATCGATATTTTTGAAGCCATGCCATGCGCTATCTGAACGCAGCGGCCAGCACTCAGCTCCATCGATATGTTCCGGCTGCCATACGTCAAAGAACCAGCCGTCAGATTCGCTTTTCAGGCGTTTAATTTCTTTACGGAATTTAATCGCACGTTCAATAGAGCCGTTAATCAGGCGTTTACCCGCATTACCTTTCATCATCGCCGCTGCGGTTTCAGTAGACGCTACGATACCGTAGTGCGGAGAAGTGGTGGTATGCATCATGTAGGCTTCGTTAAAGGTTTCTTCGTTAATGTCGCCTTTAACATGAATCATGGATGCCTGTGAAAACGCCGCCAGCAGTTTATGCGTGGACTGGGTTTCATAAATGATTTTGCCTTCTACACGGTCGCCGCTCATACCGCATTTACCCTGATAAATAGGGGAGAAATTGGTATAAGGCACCCAGGCGGAGTCAAAATGAATGGACTTCACATCCAGAGTTTTCTTGATGTAGTCAGTGTTATACAACAGACCGTCATAGGTTGAGTTAGTAATAACAGCGTGGACCGGCCAGGTTGCGTTAGGCGTCTCTTTTACCCGTTTAGCGATAGTGGCGTGCTGGAACTCGCTTTGCGGAATACCGCCAAGAATACCGTAGGCGTTACGGGTTGGGCGGAAATAAATCGGCGTAATGTCGCTCATCATCATCAGATGGGTCAGCGATTTATGGCAGTTACGGTCAATCAGTACCGTGCTGCCTGCCGGCGCGGAGTACATACCGACGATTTTGTTCGCCGTAGAGGTGCCGTTCGTCACCATGTAGCTACGTTCGGCGTTAAAGACGCGGGCGATATACTCTTCCGCTTCTTTATGTGGGCCGGAGTGGTCCAGCAGTGAACCCAGTTCGGAAACGGAAATCGAAATATCGGATTTCATCGTGTTCGGGCCGAAGAAATCATAAAAGATGCTGCCGACGGGGCTTTTCTGGAAAGCAGTACCGCCCATGTGGCCAGGCGTGCAGAAAGTGTATTTCCCTTCGCGCACATATTTGAACAGCGCTTTTGTCAGCGGCGGCAGAATATTGTCGATGTATTCATCGGTATTCTGGCGAATTTTCGCCGCGATATCGGCTGCGGCGCCTAAAGCATATTCAAAGAAGCGAACCTGCATTCTCAGATCGTTGAGGCTGACGTCCAGCGTAGAGTAGCTGTTGGCGAAGGCGTACAGCGGCATATACTCGTTCAGCTTGCTAATCTCTTCGCAAAGCTCAAGGTTATATTTATCCCAGTCGAAAATGACGCCGCAAAGGCGGGAGTTATTTTCAATCAGCTTCAGCAGGTCTTCTCGGTCGTTTGGATAGACGATACGGAAATTTAAACCTTCCAGTGCACGATGCAGTTCACGAATAGGCTCTTCTTTAAAGTAGACGCCCATGTGGTTCATGATAGCAATAACGTTCATAGTCTTGTTCCTGGTAAAGTGGGCCCCTCCCGCTACGCTATAGCAGGTGACGAAAGGGGCTTTGAGAAAAAGGAGTTAGCGGTTAAAGCGCTTCAGCCGTATTGTTGTCGCTGTCGTTGTTCTGGCGCTGGTGCATTTTGCGACCGTAGAACATCAGGATGATCAGACTGACGATAAAGGTGCCGGAGAGTTCGAAGGAGCTGGCGCCCATCAGTGCGATGAAGCAAAATGCGCAGCCCAGTACAGAACAAATTAGGCTTACCGAGTTACGGATGTTGAACCCTTCGAAGCGAATCAGGTCAACACAGGAGTAGAAGTACGGCAGCATGGTAAGCAGTACGGCAATCCCGGTCAGTTCGCCGAACAGGTCGGACGCTTTACCGCCGCTGGAGTTCATGATGGTGATCAGAATCATCAGCGCCGTCATTTTCACCGCAGCCAACAGCAGACCTTTTTTCGGAATACCGTTTTTATCCATTTCACCGTAAATTTTCGGGAAGTTGCCGTCGTTGGCGGCGCGAACCCCAGCCTGGCCGACCAGCATCATCCAGGAGCCCAGAGACGTCAGGCAGGCGAAAGCGGTAAAGGCGGAAACCAGCGGCGCAGCCCAGCCACCCAGAATCGTGGAGGTACTGATAGCGAACGGCGCGCCGGAAGAGGCCATAACGGAAGCTGGGAACATCCCGGCGATAACCTGAGTCGCGGCGATATAGATGATGCCTGCCAGCGCGGTACCCAGCATGGTTGCCAGCGGTACGGTGCGTTTCGGGTTTTTCACCATGCCGGTGCTGACGGCGGCAGACTCAACGCCAACGAACGCCCACAGGCAGAGCAGAATACTTTTAACAATGGCGTGAGAGTCGGTCGTCGTGGACGTGTTCCAGTTCGCGTGATAGGTCGCGATATCGAACCAATGCCAGCCGGCGACTGCGGTCAAGACTACCGGGATCAGCACCAGGAATAGGCCAATCGTTGTCAAGCGGCTGACCCAGGCCCCGCCCAGCATATTAATAAAGGTGAACAGCCAGACGATAGCAATACAGGCAATACCTGCCGGTATTGGATTATTTAATGCCGGGAAGAATGTAGAAAGATAAGAAACCGCGGTAATACCGATGGCTAAGTTACCAATCCAGTTTGCGTGATAATAAAGAACGCCGGTCTGGAAACCAAACGCCGGAGATATTTCCCCAGCATAAGCGATAGGGCCACCCTGTTGCGGGTTTTTGGTTGCCAGCCTCGCATAAACATAAGCCAGCGACATTGCCCCAATAATAGAAATTACCCAGCCCCAGATGGCAATGCCACCAATACTGGCAAGGTTGGCGGGTAATAATGCAATCCCGCTCCCCATCATATTACCGGCAACGACGCCAGTACAGGCAAATAGCCCGATCTTTTTGACAGAACTCATGTTCATTTCTCCTGAGCTGTATTTTTAAGAACCGGGCTTATGCTTCATATATGCTGCGTGCCCGTTCAACTGTCGACAAGATTAACGAATGAGTTGAGATAAGTCCTAAAGAAAAAGTGAAATAAACACAAACATGAAAAAACTGATAGATTGATTTTTTTGAATTAACATATAAATATCATGAAAAATATCATGAAAGGATAAACATCGTTTAATTACAAAGAGTTATATTTACATATCTTTGCGATGAATATGTTGCCAAAATTAACATAAGCTATTTTTGGCAACATGTTTTTCACAAAATAAAAGCGAAAAATTTAATATCTTTTCGCTTTTATTTGTCATAGTTCAGCGTTAAATTTAATCTTCTGCCAGAAAACTATTCAGATAAGGGACAATTTTCTGAACGGATGTCTGAAATACGCCATTTTCGATCCAGTACAGCGTGTTTTCACCTGGACGTAAATTAAAGGCGGTCAGATAGGCATCAGCGGCCAGACGATTCTCACCTTTCATTTCGTAAACTTTCCCCAACAGGACATAGTTAAACCACGACATTTCAAGCTCGATGCTTTTATTGATTTCCTCATACGCTGCATCGATATCACCTTTGCCCAAAAGATCAACGGTCTTGATTTTATAATAAACAGACGTTTTCTCAACGCCCGGAATTTGATCTATTTTTTTAAACTCTTCGTTCAGCGCAGCCACTTGTTCTTTATCAAACGGCTGTTGTGATTGCCGTAATACATCTACCAGCACTTTATATTCATAGGCATAGTTGAAATCAGGCGTTTCCTTAATAATGCCATTCAGAATATCGCTGGCTTTACTTAGCGCCTGCGCATCGCCGCTCAGAATAAGCTGGCGCGCCTCATAAAAACGCATCAGCGCGGTATTTTGCGGCGTTCTGAACAGGGCCAGTTGTTCTCGCATACGATTAGGCCAGGGCTGTGTTAAAACGAAAGACAGGCTATTAAACAGATCATCCTGGATGGACAACTGGTTAGTATTGGTGACGAAATAACGCTTATCCAGCATGGTTGAACCATCGGCGTTATCAATGAGCACCACAGACATAAAGCACTGCTGCGCCCGATAGTGGCGCTGATTGACAAACTGAATGGTTAACGTCTTACCGGAGCTGCTTGGCTCATTGACCCGGTAATTGGTTTTATCGTGCACCATAAAGGTCGAGTAGGTGTTCAGCAGGTCGGTGATTAAGCCGCCCAGACCGATGGCGTAGGACTCCTGCGAGACCCAGTTATTACAGGAATTGCCGCCTTCAAAACGAACATCTATATCTCGTGGGTTAAGTAATAACCGCGTTTTTGTTACCGCGGCATTATGATCTACCACCGACATCACGATAAACACCACCAGCGTCGCCAGCGAGAGCAGGAACATCACCCACGTCCAGAAAGCGGCGATACGCGGCTTTTTCGCCTTTTTAGTCGGCGTTTGCAAAGAGGCGGGCGGCACAGGCGTAGCGGCAGTAACCCCCTCCGTCGGTTCTGCATTCGTCGCTGCGATCGGCGGCTGCGACGACGTTGATGAATTATCGATCTCATCGCTATTTTCTTCGCACCAGATAACCGGCGCCGTCAGCTTATAGCCGCGTTTAGGTACGGTAACGATGTATTCAGCATTGCTGTCTCCGCCATCTCTTAATGATTTGCGTAGTTCAGAAATGCTTTGGGTGACAACATGGTTGGTCACGATGGTGCGCATCCAGACATGATCAATAATGTTATCCCGGCTTAACACTTCATCCGGATGATGCGCAAAATACATCAGAAGATCGATCAGCCGTGGTTCAAGAGTAATCTGGCGTCCCTGACGACTGATCTGATTAACAGAAGGTGTAACCAGCCACTCTCCAATGCGTACAACAGGTTGCTGCATAAAAAGATGCCCTAACGAGCTAAGTCAAACGTTAATAATAACACGATTTGCACAGACTTTTTTTATTCCCCTGACCCGTCCTGAATAGCGTTGACACGTTCCAGACTTAAATCCGGAGAACGTGATGATGACTGAGTTCAAACGCACCCAACGCGATTATCCTCTATCCTTTAAAATAGCCGTCGTTGAGCAGGTCGAAAAAGGCGAGATGACCTATAAACAGGCCCAGCAGCGATATGGCATTCAGGGGCGCTCCACCGTACTTGTCTGGCTGCGTAAATATGGCCGGCTTGACTGGAGACCCGGACTTCCTGACCTGGTGAAGAGGAAACTGCCTGTGGCTCAGACAACTATCCCGCTGACACCCGAGCAAAGAATCAGGGAACTTGAAGAACAGCTTGAGCTGGCAAACCAGAAAGCTGAGTTTTTTGAGTCCGTTATCAACGTCCTGAAAAATGATTACGGGGTAAGTGTTGTAAAAAAGCGGCCCGGCAAGTCCTCACGCAAAGTCAGGCCCCCAAAATAACAGTTACGCGTGCATGTCAGTTCCTGGGGCACAGCAGACAGGCGTGGTACCAGTACAATACAAGATGTAATAAACGGCAGGAGCATCATGCTCAGGTTCTTGATTTTGTTGCCCGTACCCGGTGCCGCCAGCCGCGAATCGGTACGCGTAAACTGCACTATCTGCTGAACATGCAGGCCGATAAAACGCTGAATATCGGACGGGACCGTCTGTTTAATCTGCTGGGTGAATACCGGCTCCTGGTACCCGTGAAACGGGCATATCACAAAACCACCAACAGCCATCATCGCTTTTACCGGCATCCTAATCTGCTGAAACCCGGCCCTGAACAGGTTACCGCCCTTGAGCCAGAGCAGGTCTGGGTCGCCGATATTACTTACCTTCCACTACGCAGCGGCACGGCCTGTCTGAGTCTGGTCACCGATGCCTGCTCCAGAAAAATCGTGGGTTACCATGTCGGGGAAAACCTGCAGACAGAAAATGTGGTAAAGGCGTTCAGGCAGGCTCTGAGGCGGAGAAAAACGACAGGTCCGCTGGTACATCACTCTGACAGAGGACTGCAATACTGTTCGGTACTTTATCAGTCAGTTCATGAGCGAAACGGAATAACCTGTTCAATGACCGATGGTTACGACTGCTACCAGAATGCGCTGGCTGAGAGAATAAACGGGATACTGAAAAATGAGTTTTTACTCTCGCGTCCTGCAGACCTGGAGCAAGCGCGGGAAATAGTAAAAGAGTCCGTGGCAATTTATAACCATGAACGGCCACACCTGGCCCTGAAATACAAAACGCCCGATGATGTTCATCAGGCGTTTTACAGACAAAAAACTGTCAACCTATATCAGGACTAGTCACCCTTTTTTGTAAAAGAAAGGCATAAAAAGCAGCGCAATAAGCAGGGGAACGGGGAGGAAAACGGGCGTTCGCCTTAACGATAACGCCCGTTTTTTCAGAGGATTTCTTGCAATTACAGCACCTTATGCGGGCCGAAGCATTCGTAATGAATGTTTTCGTTATTCACGCCAAGTGAAACCAGTTGTTTTGCGGCAAACTGCATAAAGCCTACCGGGCCGCAAAGATAGAACTGCATTGCCGGATCGCTGATCGCGGCTTCCAGTTTGCTTAAATCCATCAGCCCTTCGCTGTCAAAGAGGCGTTGGGCGCGATCGGCCTCGGTTGGCTCGCGGTACCAGGTATGGGCAGTGAAACGCGGCAGTGTACGGCCCAGCTCGCTCACTTCGTCGGCAAACGCATGGACGTCGCCGTTCTCCGCCGCGTGGAACCAGTTCACCTGCGCGGTATGCTGTTCTTTCGCCAGCGTATCGAGCATCGCTAACATCGGCGTCTGGCCGACGCCAGCGGAAATCAGCGAAACGGGGGTATCAGCGGCGACATTCATAAAGAAGTCACCTGCCGGCGCAGCCAGATGTACCACATCGCCTACGCTGGCGTGATGGTGTAACCAGTTTGATACCTGGCCGCCGTCTTCACGCTTCACGGCAATACGGTACCCTTTGCCATCGGGTTTACGGGTCAGTGAATATTGGCGGATCTCCTGATGCGCAAAACCTTCCGGCTTCAGCCAGACGCCCAGATACTGCCCGGGACGGTATTCCGCCACCGTACCGCCGTCGACCGGTTCAAACTCAAAGCTGGTGATCAGTGCGCTACGCGGGGTTTTCGCAACGATGCGGAAGGGGCGCGTGCCTTCCCAGCCGCCGTCTTTGCTGGCGTTCTCGTGATAAATCTCGGCTTCCCGATGAATAAAGACGTTAGCCAGTACGCCATAGGCTTTGCCCCACGCGTCCAGCACTTCCTGGCCTGGGTTGAACATTTCGTCCAGCGTCGCCAGCAGATGCGTCCCGACGATGTTGTACTGCTCCGGCTTAATCTGGAAGCTGGTGTGCTTCTGCGCGATTTTTTCTACCGCCGGCAGCAACGCCGGTAAATTTTCGATATTGCTGGCGTAGGCCGCGATAGCATTAAACAGGGCTTCGCGCTGATCACCGTTACGCTGGTTGCTCATATTGAAGATTTCTTTGAGCTCCGGGTTATGCGTAAACATACGGTCGTAGAAGTGGGCGGTCAGTTTCGGTCCTGTTTCAACCAGCAGGGGAATGGTGGCCTTTACTGTAGCGATGGTTTGTGCGTCAAGCATACGTGCTTCCTTTATGTGAAAATCTAATGATGTATATCAAATGCATCTTATAAAAATACCCTTGCATTGTAAATGGATCTTCTCTGCTTTACGTTATGGATGTAACAACGTGAAAAATCTGCATCACAAAGCTGAAAAGAAATCCGTTGAAATTCGTCAGGCTCTCGTTCAGGAAACCCTTATCTGACGCACAGGTAATCGTTTGCGTAAAAACCTTTGTCAAGACCTGTTATCGAAGAATGATTCGGTTATACTGTTGGCCGAAGTCCCACGGACTGCCTTTTCAGGCACAAATTTTATTGTTAGCTGAGTCAGGAGATGCGGATGTTAAAGCGTGAAATGAACATTGCCGATTATGATGCCGAGTTGTGGCAGGCTATGGAGCAGGAAAAAGTACGTCAGGAAGAGCACATCGAACTGATCGCCTCCGAAAACTACACCAGCCCGCGCGTGATGCAGGCGCAGGGGTCTCAGCTGACCAACAAATACGCTGAAGGATATCCGGGCAAGCGCTACTACGGCGGTTGCGAATACGTTGATGTCGTTGAGCAACTGGCTATCGACCGCGCGAAAGAACTGTTCGGCGCCGACTACGCTAACGTGCAGCCGCACTCCGGTTCTCAGGCTAACTTCGCTGTTTACACCGCGCTGCTGCAACCGGGCGATACCGTTCTGGGTATGAACCTGGCGCAGGGCGGCCACCTGACTCACGGCTCCCCGGTTAACTTCTCCGGTAAACTGTACAACATCGTACCTTACGGTATCGATGAGTCCGGTAAAATTGACTATGACGAGATGGCGAAGCTGGCCAAAGAGCACAAGCCGAAGATGATTATCGGTGGCTTCTCTGCCTACTCCGGCGTGGTTGACTGGGCAAAAATGCGTGAAATCGCTGACAGCATCGGCGCATACCTGTTTGTCGACATGGCACACGTGGCGGGCCTGATTGCCGCAGGCGTTTACCCGAACCCGGTTCCGCACGCTCACGTTGTCACCACCACCACCCACAAAACCCTGGCGGGTCCGCGCGGCGGCCTGATCCTGGCGAAAGGCGGCGACGAAGAGCTGTACAAAAAACTGAACTCCGCCGTCTTCCCAAGCGCGCAGGGCGGCCCGCTGATGCACGTGATCGCGGGTAAAGCGGTAGCACTGAAAGAAGCGATGGAGCCGGAGTTCAAAGTTTACCAGCAGCAGGTGGCGAAAAACGCCAAAGCGATGGTGGAAGTGTTCCTGAACCGCGGCTACAAAGTGGTGTCTGGCGGCACTGAGAACCACCTGTTCCTGCTGGACCTGGTGGATAAAAACCTGACCGGTAAAGAAGCTGACGCCGCGCTGGGCCGCGCTAACATCACCGTGAACAAAAACAGCGTGCCGAACGATCCTAAGAGCCCGTTCGTGACTTCCGGTATCCGTATCGGTTCTCCGGCGGTCACTCGTCGCGGCTTCAAAGAAGCGGAAGTGAAAGAGCTGGCTGGCTGGATGTGTGACGTGCTGGACAACATCAATGATGAAGCCACCATTGAACGCGTGAAAGCGAAAGTGCTGGATATCTGCGCCCGCTTCCCGGTTTACGCGTAAGCGTTTGTGTTGTGTAAATGGCCCGATGGCGCTGCGTCTGTCGGGCATTACTTATGCGCCATAACGTGACGCCGCCGGAAGTCATTATCCGGCGGCGTTGCCGTTTGAACTTCTCCCTCCGCCTGTTAACCTTATGTTACCCTTGCCAGCGCAACCGTTTACCGCCAGACTATCGCCTCCAAACGGGAGGGAATCATGGCATTGCATTCCACGCGCTGGCTGGCGCTCAGTTATTTCACCTACTTCTTTAGTTACGGTATTTTTCTGCCCTTCTGGAGCGTCTGGCTCAAAGGTCTTGGGCTAACGCCGGAAACCATCGGTCTTCTGCTGGGCGTGGGTCTGGTCGCGCGTTTTCTCGGTAGTCTGCTCATTGCGCCTCGCGTAAGCGATCCTTCGCGGTTGATCTCCGCGCTGCGCGTCCTGGCATTGCTGACGCTGGTATTTGCGCTGGCATTTTGGGCAGGAACGCATGTCGCGTGGCTAATGGTGGTGATGGTTGGGTTTAACCTCTTCTTTTCACCACTGGTGCCGCTGACCGATGCGCTGGCCAATACCTGGCAAAAGCAAATTACCCTGGACTATGGTCGGGTGCGGCTGTGGGGGTCCATCGCCTTCGTGATAGGGTCGGCGCTGACCGGTAAGCTGGTGAGTTTATACGATTACCAGGCGATTCTGGCGCTACTGACGCTCGGCGTCGCCTCGATGTTGCTGGGTATGTTGTTACGTCCCAGCGTGCCGCCGCAAGGGGAAAGCCGTCAGCAGGAGAGCGCAGGCTGGCCCGCCTGGCGTACGCTGGTGGCACAAAGTTGGCGTTTTCTCGCCTGCGTCTGTTTGCTGCAAGGGGCGCACGCCGCCTACTACGGTTTTAGCGCCATCTACTGGCAGGGGGCTGGCTATTCAGCATCGGCGGTCGGCTATTTATGGTCGTTGGGCGTGGTGGCGGAAGTGATCATTTTTGCCCTGAGTAAAAAGCTATTCCGCCGGTTTAGCGCCCGCGACTTGCTGTTGCTTTCCGCTGTGTGCGGCGTGGTACGCTGGGGACTGATGGGCTGGAGTACGGCGTTGCCGTGGCTGATTGTGATACAAATCCTGCACTGTGGCACGTTTACCGTTTGCCATCTGGCCGCCATGCGCTATATCGCTGCGCGTCAGGGAAGCGAGGTGATTCGTTTGCAGGCCGTCTATTCCGCTGTGGCGATGGGCGGCAGTATCGCGATTATGACGGTCTTTGCCGGTTTTCTGTATCAACATCTGGGCGGCGGCGTGTTCTGGATTATGGCGCTGGTGGCATTGCCCGCTATCTTCCTTCGGCCCAAAGTGGTTGCCGTGTCATGATTCCAGGATCTTGCGGATCTGCTGCTGTTGGTGCTCTGTGAGGGCGCGATCCGCATGAATTAATGGCGGTGAGAAGAGCGGTAGCGGCGTGGCGTAAGGGGTAACAATCAGCGCTACGCCGCGCGGGCATCCCTCTTTTTGAAACGCCTGGAGCGATATCCGTCTGATATTCAGCGGCAATAGGGTCAGTTCACGCAGTTGCTGCTCAATATGCGTCTCCAGCGCATCATTTTTATCCGCTAACAATACGATCTGTCTCTCATGCAAATCGTTATCCTGCATCAGCCAGGCGCCGAAAATCACTGCCACCAGCCCCGTCTCTTCCTCGGAAAAGTGGATACCATATTCGGCTTCAAACCCGGCGAGCGCCTCACGTGTGGTGCGAACCAGACGCGGATAAAGACGGTTGAACTCTTCCGGAAGCGTATTATCGATGCCAATCGTGAATAAACTTCGGTTCAGCGCCTGGGCGAGATGGACATACAGCTGATCGTTAAGCCCTTGTTCGTCGCTGAAGCGTACGTTCCCTTTTTCTCGAAAGCGCAGCACCAGCCGCGCCACCTCCAGTCGCAGTTGCTGCGCCCGTTGATGCGTGTCGCGAATCGGGTCGGGGAGGCGAATCATTGAAAACAGTAACGCCATAAACAGCGCTTCATTGAGCGGTGCGGCCTGCATCACGTGGCGCTGCCAGTGACGACCAATTTCCTGGGCGAGTGGATATTCCGCACACGACTGCGCCCAAATCTGCTGTACAGGGTTGAACTCCGGGGTGATGCCGGCATGGTGTTGTAGCAGACAATACTGTAAAAAGAGACGCAGGAACTGCACGTCGCGATGTTCAAATGGTTTTTGCAACCGGCGGGCGCACAGATTGATGAGCGCGTGCAGATTAATATCGTCATACAGCGGACGCGCGATACCGCGCTGCTTTAGCGCGTTTTTTAAGGCCGGGGTAAACTGTTGCGTGACGAAGGTCGGGCATAAACGCAGGCCGCGCCTGAGCCAGTGTAAAAGGCAAAGGCGCTGATCGAGTGCTGTACCTTCGATCCGATAGCAACCGTTCTGGCATGTTGTGATGGCAAGGCGATGATAGCGCTGGATCTCCAGGCTTGTCTCAGTGATATCCTCACGGGCAGTATCATCATCAACGCCATTAAGCGCGCTGAAGATTTCCACCGTGGCAATTGGCTCCGGCTGGAAAAGCGTCAGCAATACCTGACAGCGGCGCTGGGGAGCGGAAAGTACAGATGGTGGGGCAATTGTCGGCATCATCTGTCAGGTCTCCCGTTAGTTTGTCTGGTAAGGATAGCTAAAGTTTGCGTGTGAAAAATGTGATAAGCGTGCTTTTAGGCCAGGAATGCTGAGGAGTGTCACAGAATTTTTATCGCGAGGAACAGATGAAGCCAGTGAAACGCAGCGCCTTAATACTATTTCTCGCCGTTTTATCTTTCGTAGCGGCGGCGCATCCGCACAGCTTCATCCGTCTGCAAACGCAGGTGGTCAGTGAAAATGAGCAATTTGTGGCGTTAAAAATGCGCTGGACAATGGACGCGCTGACGTCCGCCGATCTGCTGTATGACGCCGGAAACGCGGCGCCGGGTTCAGAAATATGGAAAAAGTTGGCGGCGGAAGTGATGGCTAACGTACTTGGGCAGCACTACTTTACAGAAGTGTGGCGCAATGGCGCGAAAGTGAAGTTTAAAAACAGGCCGACAGAATACGGTATGACGCGTGACGCGCATCAGGCGGTATTGACCTTTACGCTACCGCTGGCTGAACCGCAGCCGTTAAGCGGACAGACTTACACCTTTTCAACGTTTGATCCCTCTTATTATGTCGATATGCATTATGACCAGGACAGCGATATCACGATGCCGGAATCGCTGCGCGAAAAGTGTCGGATTCAGGTTTATACTCCTGCGCCCGGCGAAGAGACGCTACGTTTCGCCCAGTCGCTGGATAAAGAGGACGCGCCGCCGGAGGATATGGATTTAGGTAAACAGTTTGCCCAAACGGTGACCTTGCAATGTCAGTAATTTTTTCTCAACGCACTCCGGGGCGACGCTGGCTCTCGCTGTGGCCATTGGCGTTATTCCTGCTGCTGATGCTGGTTGGCGGTCTGTGGATATGGCAGGCCTGGCCGCAGGTGATGTTGAAAAGCGCTCTTTGGCAGCGGGACGTGAATCAGCAGTTGAGCGCGCTGCTTAACGCGGTGGCGACGCATCCTGAGCGGGCGGGCGGATCGTTGCTTCTGCTGAGTTTTATGTATGGCGTGCTTCATGCGCTGGGGCCGGGACACGGCAAAGTGGTGATCGCGACATGGCTGGCGACGCATCCTTCGAAGCTGAAATCAAGTATCGTGTTAACCCTCGCCGCCGCGTTATTGCAGGGATTCGTGGCTATCGGGTTGGTGGTGGGCGTGCTGACCGTATTGCAACTTCCGGCCAGGCAGCTCCATCTGAGCGGTTTCTGGCTGGAAAAGGGGAGCTATGCGTTAGTTGGCGGGCTGGGCATCTTGCTGTGCTGGCGGGCCATAAAAAGGTTACGCGCGCTGCTACGTAAACCTGTCTTTATCGCTTTTACGCCGCGCCATGTTCACCATGAAAAATGCGGCTGCGGACATCAGCATCTACCGACGCAGGAACAATTGCATAGCGGCGATGACTGGCGCGCGCGACTCATGATCGTACTGTCTATGGGGATGCGGCCCTGTTCCGGCGCGATAATGGTGCTGTTATTCAGTAAAGTGATTGGCGTTTTTAGCTGGGGAATGGTGTCGGTACTGGCAATGGCGGCGGGAACCTCGCTAACGATTACCTCGCTGGCGCTGCTGGTACACACTTTTCGTGCTCTGGCGGTGAAACTCAGTGGAAACAAAGCGCCTGCGTTATGGCGGCAGGTAGGCTGGTCAACGCTGGCGCTGGCCGGAGGGGTCATACTGCTTGTTGCGGCGCTGGTCATGTGGTTTAGCGTGCCGCAGCCTGTGGGCGGGCTGCGGCCATGGCGTGGTTGATTAGTGTCCGGCGGGTTTGAGATGCATCCGCGCGACGGATTCGTCTTCGGCCCAGTAAATGCGTTCGGCGACCATCGCTTCCGGATTGAGCTGAACGCCGCGCAGTACCCGTTCTTTAAAACGCAGATAGCCGCCTTTGTCGATCAGATGGCCCATATGTAGATAGATCGGTTTTCCGCCGAGCATCTCTTTTTCAAATTCATACAGGTTAACGATCACCTGCTTTATCACATCTTCAGTCACCCAGTTGAGGAAGAGCTTGCCGACGCGCGGCGTCTTTTTACTGGTGCGTCCGCCCAGACGGACTTGCCAGAGCTGATCCGGCTTACGTTGCCAGGCCAGCGTCGGACAGGCCAGCACGCACTCGCCGCAGCCGATACAGGCGGACTCTTCTTTGACCGCTTTGCCGTTCTTCAGCGCCAGGCAGCCTACCGCGTGGTGACTACAGGCCTTCACGCAGGCGCCGCAACCGATACAGCGATCGGCAGTGAAGCGCATTTTCGCCACGCCAATAATTCCCAGATCGGCCATTGACGCCTTCGCGCAGTCATTCGGGCAGCCGACGATGACCGTTTTGAGATGATAAGGGCTGGGATAGACCAGTTTTTCAAGACGACGGGACAGACCGGTCGTGTCAGTGTTGGCTTTCTGGCAAATGCGGTTCCCCTGACAGGCGACAATATTTCGCCCGCCAATAGCGAGATAGCCCGCTTTGGTATCCTCAACCTGGACGTCGCACAGTTCTATTTCAATCTCGCGAAGAAATGGCTCCAGCGCAGCGTTCACGTTGTCGATATCTTCGTAACGGATACCCGGCATCGCCAGCTTCTGGCGGGTAGTGAGGTGAATTTGTCCGTTGCCCCAGGTTTCGGCGATGTCACGCGCTACCGTCAGCAAATGCGCGGGCAAAATACCGCCGGGAATGCGGACGCTGATCATGGCTTCGCCGCGCACTTTTGACAGGCGATATTCGTTTTTCGCACGGGCTTTAATGATATCAATATCAATGCTCATGATGTTCTCCTTAATCGGCAAAACGTTGCGCGACGGCGTAGTTAAATATCGGACCGTCGGTGCAGACATACACTTCGCCCATACGGCAGTGGCCGCACTTCCCGACGGAGCAGGCCATCCGGCGTTCGTAGTCCACCCAGATTTGCTCCGGCTTGAGCCCTTTTTGCAGCAGCATTTTTACGGTAAAGGTAATCATTATTGGCGGCCCAACGACGATGGCCTGCATAGTGTCGATATCGCTAAGCGTCATGTCGGCAAGCCGATCGGTCACCCGGCCAATCTGGTAACGGTCATCAGCCTCGCCTTCATCCAGCGTGAGCACCAGATTATGTTTGCCGTGCCACGTCGCCATTTCTTCTTTGTACAGCACGCAATCGCGATTTTTATAGCCGAGAATCATATCCAGTTGACCAATTTCCTGGGGATTCTCAACGAAATAGCGCATTAAGCCTTTCACCGGCGCGACGCCCGTGCCGCCTGCGACAACCAGTAAGGGTTTATGGCGCAGCGTATCGACCGGATAGCCATTGCCATAGCAGCCGCGTAGCCACACGTTGTCGCCTTCTTTCAGCGTAAAGAGGGCGCTGGTCACTTTTCCGACATTACGAATCAGCAGATCTATCCAGCCGTCGCCGTAGTCGGAAACGGAGATGGGCGCTTCGCCGACGCGCGGCAGCGACACCTCAACAAATTGCCCCCAGTGCGCGGGAAAATCGACGGCCACGCGGAAATTCCACTCCAGCGGCGTGTGGCGAGTAATACTGAGGATGCGGTACGCCGCAGGCAGCAAACTGTGCTGCGGTTTATCATGACAGGAACAATGTGACATGCGTTATGCCTCCTCTGCCAGCGCCTGCCGAACGGCAGCGGTCATTTTATTGATAATCAAAGAAAATTTGATGTATTGCGGGCAGCGATCGTCGCAGCGGCCGCAGCCGACGCACATATGTTCAATGCCGTTGCGCGCTTTGTAGTCATTGACCTTATGCAGGGCGCGGTAGCGCAGACGCTCGCCGGGTTTTTCGCGAAAACCATGACCGCCGGCCATGTCGCTAAAGCCCGGCACCATGCAGCTTGCCCACTGGCGACGGCGTTCGCCGCGCTGCGGATTTTCATCATAGGCGACGTCAAAGACGCTATAGCAGGTACAGGTTGGGCACCCGGTAGTGCAGCGGCCACAACTGATGCAGCGGCTGTCGTAAGCGTCCCATAGCGGATGGCGGGTGAGAATGTCGCGAATTTTTTGCGGATCGCGGCAAACGCTGTCCGGCGTGACGACGGTTTCCCGGTTTTCGCTGACGAAAGAGGGGGTATAGTCAGCCTCCTGCCCCAGCCCTTGTATCGCCGCCTCGATAAAGGGATCGCGGATGCTGACAAGCGCGCCCTCATCGCTAAAACGCATGGCGGCGCTATAACAGTCAGTTTTATTAGTACCCATTGAGACGCAGAAACAATTTTCGAAGCTTTCTTCACACTCAATAAGGACGAAACGAATATGCTCCCGTAGCAGTTGATAACTGTAATCGGAATTATTCCCATTTGATAAATACATATAATCCAGCCGCGACATGGCGTTAATGTCGCAGGCGCGGGCAAAGATGATTATCGGGGAGGTGTCTGTCTCGGCAATTTGAATGGTGTCTTTATCGAAATAAAAGAGCGTTTCGGTGATAGGGGCGATAATGGTATTCGGCGACATGTGCGATTTCTCGTGCCAGATGAGATCGCGCTAGCCGCTAATCCGTTGATAAATAATGTTGTCAGTGTCGGAAAAACGCCCGCCGCGAAACTCTGCGGACGGGGCAAACACGCGCCATTTTTTGTTTAATCGCTGGATAAGCAGACTAAACTCGTCAGGCGTAATTTTGATAGCCATCACATACTCCACAGTAATATTCAGGAAAAACAAATGAAAATAAATTGTTATAAAAATCAGTTGAATATTACTGTTACGCTAGCGCTAATCCACCGCCTTCGCTAACGGGAAAAAATGGTTTTTACTATCGGTATAATAAATATATTCTTAATCATAAAATATGCATATATACAGCGTCGCGCTATTTAGCGGATAGCGCGGTCTGAATAAATTTAATCATCGCATCACGGTAAAGGTTTGCATAACGTCCGGAAAAAGCATCAATGTGATCGCCGTCAGGAATGAAGATTTTTTGTTTGGGCTCCCGGGCGAGGGCATACAATTTCTCACTGTCCTGCCAGGGAATAACATGGTCTGCCGTGCCATGAAGAATCAATACCGGAATGGGGCTGACGCTGGCGATATTGCGATCCGCGCTATAGCGGTCATCAAGCAAATAGCCGCTGCCCGGGATCATCTGGTTGGCGATGGAGGAATAGGATAAAAACGTTGAGTCGAGAATAATCGCACGTATGCCCGCCTGGTCGGCGTAGCGCATATTTGCGCAGCCTACGCAGTGGCCTACGGCGGCCAGTACATTATTGCCGCCCAGGCTCTGCCCCAGCAGTACCAGGCGCTCGGGGTTAACGTCGGCGCGATGCCGCACATAATCTATCGCGCTTTTCGTATCGTCCAGTAGCCCCTCTTGTGATGGGGTACCCTCCGATTCGCCAAAACCACGGTAATCAAACATAAACAGGTTTACGTTGCGTACTGGCAGCCAACTGACTAACGGCCAGTGCGCCGACATATTTCCGGCGTTGCCATGGACATGAATCACCGTCGCGACGGCGTTTTCCGGCCTGCCGAAAGCAGTGGGAATAAACCAGCCGTGCAGATGCGTGCCATCTTTGGCGGTAAAGGTAATGGATTCAGCTTCGGCAGGGGTTGGCCCATAGACTTTATTGTCCGGGTAATAAAAGGCATTGATCGCTACGCGGGGTAGCAGATAAATACAGACCACAATGATAAACAGAATAAAAAGGGATTTGACGATGCGTCGGGTATGTTGAAGGGTCATGTTCGCTTCCTTGCCGCTTTATGCCAATAGCGGAGCAGGGAGCGATCGTACAAAAACATGCAGGCAAGTAAAGCGATGAGGCTGTGTTTAGGAAAAACGCCTGAAAAGGCACGGCGGATGAGTGGCCCCATCCGCCGAAGAGACTTAGCGCTTCAGCGCATCGCTCAGTTCGTCGCGCATATTCGCCAGCATGGCTTTAAC
This sequence comes from Salmonella sp. SJTUF14076, assembly GCF_015534835.1. Classification (NCBI taxonomy): domain Bacteria; kingdom Pseudomonadati; phylum Pseudomonadota; class Gammaproteobacteria; order Enterobacterales; family Enterobacteriaceae; genus Salmonella; species Salmonella sp. SJTUF14076. The sequence goes on from NZ_CP064674.1 coordinate 1,317,443, forward strand.
GACGCGCGGATTCCCCGCCACGATATTACCGGTCATCATGTAGTTATGACCGCCGGTGAAATCGCTGACGATACCGCCCGCTTCACGAACCAGCAGTTCGCCCGCGGCGAAATCCCACGGACGAAGGCCAATTTCAAAGAAACCATCGACACGACCTGCAGCCACATAGGCCAGATCCAACGCGGCGGAACCGGTGCGGCGGAAATCGGCGCATTCGGTGAACAGCTTGCCGATAATATTAATGTAGGTGGTCGCGTATTGTTTGGCTTTGAACGGGAAGCCAGTAGCGAGGATAGTGCCGTCCAGATCGCGCGCGGTACTGCCGCGCAGACGGTAGCCGTTCAGCTGTGCGCCCTGACCGCGGGTGGCGGTGAACAGTTCGTTACGCATCGGATCGTACACGACAGCCACTTCAGTACGGCCTTTAATGCGTACAGCAATGGAAACAGCGAAGTGTGGCAGACGTTTGATGAAGTTGGTGGTGCCATCCAGCGGATCGATAACCCATTGAACATCCTGATCTGTGCCAACGTGCTCACCGCTTTCTTCGGTGATAATAGTGTGTTGCGGGTAAGATTTGCGAATGGTGTCGATAATCACCGCTTCAGCGGCCTTATCCACATTGGTCACAAAATCGTTACTGCCTTTTTGGCTCGCTTCTACAGCGTCCGGAGTTTCATAGTTTTTGGCAATTACATTACCCGCCTTGCGCGCTGCGCGCACGGCGATGGTCAGCATCGGATGCATCGGTCTCTCTCACTGGATGTTAAAGAACGGGAAAACGGCGCAGAGTATAGCAGCGAGATCGGAATCTGTCTTGGTTTTATGGTAAGATGTCAGAATAATCTTTAGCTGAAGAAAGACAATGCTGCAAAACATTCGAATTGTGCTGGTGGAAACCTCCCACACCGGCAATATGGGCTCCGTGGCTCGCGCTATGAAAACCATGGGCTTAACTAACCTGTGGCTGGTAAACCCGTTGGTGAAACCGGACTCCCAGGCCATCGCCCTGGCGGCAGGCGCCAGCGATGTGATCGGTAATGCGCAGATCGTCGATACGCTGGATGAAGCGTTGGCTGGCTGTAGCCTGGTGGTCGGCACCAGCGCCCGTTCCCGCACTTTGCCGTGGCCGATGCTTGATCCGCGCGAGTGCGGCTTAAAAAGCGTGGCGGAAGCGGCAAATACGCCGGTTGCGCTGGTTTTTGGTCGTGAGCGTGTCGGGCTGACTAACGATGAGTTGCAAAAATGCCATTATCACGTCGCTATTGCCGCTAACCCGGAGTACAGCTCGTTGAATCTGGCGATGGCGGTACAGGTCATCGCGTATGAAGTCCGTATGGCCTGGCTGGCGACGCAGGAAAACGGCGACGCGGCAGATCATGAAGAGACGCCGTATCCGCTGGTCGACGATCTTGAACGTTTCTACGGCCATCTGGAGCAGACGTTGCTCTCCACTGGCTTTATTCGCGAAAACCATCCGGGGCAGGTGATGAATAAATTGCGCCGTCTGTTTACCCGCGCCCGCCCGGAAAGCCAGGAGTTGAATATTCTGCGTGGGATTCTGGCGTCTATTGAGCAGCAGAATAAAGGCAAGTAACCGCGTTAATGCCGGATGGCGCTTCGCTTATCCGGCCTACAGGCCGCACGATTTGTAGGCCGGATAAGCGAAGCGCCATCCGGCACATCAATATCGCACGGAACGCTAAATACCTGACTAATTTACTCAAGTAAATAGTTGACCAAATTACTCGGGAATGTCAGACTTGTCCCTGCTATGCAATACCCCCATTTTACAATAAAAAACCCCGGGCAGGGGCGAGTTTGAGGTTAAGTAAGACATGAGACTGACATCTAAAGGACGTTATGCCGTGACCGCAATGTTAGACGTTGCGCTCAACTCCGAAGCGGGCCCGGTACCGTTGGCTGATATTTCTGAACGTCAGGGGATTTCCCTTTCTTATCTGGAACAGCTATTTTCCCGTTTACGTAAAAACGGTCTGGTTTCCAGCGTACGCGGGCCGGGCGGCGGTTATCTGCTGGGTAAAGATGCTGGCAGTATTGCGGTCGGCGAAGTGATCAGCGCGGTTGATGAATCCGTTGACGCGACCCGTTGCCAGGGCAAAGGCGGCTGTCAGGGCGGCGATAAATGCCTGACCCATGCGCTGTGGCGTGATTTAAGCGATCGCCTGACCGGTTTTCTCAACAATATTACCTTAGGCGAGCTGGTGAATAACCAGGAAGTTCTGGATGTGTCTGGTCGCCAGCACACGCATGACGCGCCGCGCGCCAGCGGTCGTGCGCAGGATGCTATCGACGTTAAATTACGCGCTTAATTAAAATATTACGCCATCTCTTCTGGCGGCCTCATGCGGTGAATGCCGCGGTCGTCTGAAGGATGAAGCGTAAAAAAGAATTCAGAATCAGGCCGGGACGCGGACGTCCCGTCAACACGGTCGTACATCCAGCCGGTTGCCTGATTCCTTGCATTGAGTGATGTACGGAGTTTAAGAGCAATGAAATTACCGATTTATCTCGACTACTCCGCAACCACGCCGGTGGACCCGCGTGTTGCCGAGAAAATGATGCAGTTTCTGACCCTGGACGGAACCTTTGGGAACCCGGCGTCTCGTTCACACCGTTTCGGCTGGCAGGCTGAAGAAGCCGTCGATATCGCCCGCAACCAGATTGCTGAACTGGTCGGCGCCGACCCGCGTGAAATCGTCTTTACCTCAGGGGCGACGGAGTCCGATAACCTGGCGATCAAAGGCGCTGCCAACTTTTATCAGAAAAAAGGCAAGCACATCATCACCAGCAAGACCGAGCACAAAGCGGTGCTGGACACCTGCCGTCAGCTTGAGCGCGAGGGGTTTGAAGTGACCTACCTGGCGCCGCAGCGCAACGGCATCATCGATCTCAACGAGCTCGAAGCAGCGATGCGTGACGACACCATTCTGGTTTCCATCATGCACGTGAACAACGAAATCGGCGTGGTACAGGATATCGCGACCATCGGCGAAATGTGCCGCGCGCGCGGTATCATCTACCACGTTGACGCCACCCAGAGCGTGGGCAAACTGCCTATCGACCTGAGCCAACTGAAAGTGGATCTGATGTCCTTCTCCGGTCATAAAATTTATGGTCCGAAAGGCATTGGCGCGCTGTATGTGCGTCGTAAGCCGCGTATTCGCATTGAAGCGCAGATGCATGGCGGCGGGCACGAACGCGGTATGCGCTCTGGTACTCTGCCTGTCCACCAGATCGTCGGTATGGGCGAAGCTTACCGTATCGCGAAAGAAGAGATGGAGACCGAAATGGCCCGTCTGCGCGGTCTGCGTAACCGTCTGTGGAACGGCATCAAAGATATTGAAGAAGTTTACCTGAACGGCGACCTTGAGCAGGGCGCGCCAAACATTCTCAACGTGAGCTTTAACTACGTTGAAGGCGAGTCGCTGATCATGGCGCTGAAAGACCTGGCGGTCTCTTCCGGTTCCGCCTGCACCTCCGCCAGTCTGGAACCGTCCTACGTGCTGCGCGCGTTGGGCATGAATGACGAGCTGGCGCATAGCTCTATCCGTTTCTCTTTAGGTCGTTTTACCACTGAAGAAGAGATCGACTACACCATTGATCTGGTTCGTAAATCCATTGGCCGCCTGCGTGACCTTTCTCCACTGTGGGAAATGTACAAGCAGGGTGTGGATCTGAACAGCATCGAATGGGCACATCATTAATCGGTATCGGAATCAGGAGAATTTATAATGGCTTACAGCGAAAAAGTAATCGATCACTATGAGAACCCGCGTAATGTAGGGTCGTTTGACAACAACGATGATAACGTGGGAAGCGGCATGGTTGGCGCGCCGGCCTGCGGCGACGTCATGAAGTTGCAGATTAAAGTTAACGATGAAGGTATCATTGAAGACGCGCGCTTCAAGACTTACGGCTGCGGTTCCGCTATCGCCTCCAGTTCTCTGGTAACGGAGTGGGTGAAAGGGAAATCCCTGGACGAAGCGCAGGCGATTAAAAACACCGACATTGCAGACGAACTGGAGCTGCCGCCGGTGAAAATTCACTGCTCTATTCTGGCGGAAGACGCGATTAAAGCCGCTATTGCGGATTACAAAAGCAAACGCGAAGCGAAATAAAATAGAACGTTAACATTGAGGTTTTGTTATGTCGATTACACTTAGCGACAGTGCAGCAGCGCGAGTTAATACCTTCCTGGCCAACCGTGGTAAAGGGTTTGGTCTGCGTCTGGGCGTGAGAACCTCCGGCTGCTCAGGTATGGCTTATGTACTGGAATTTGTTGACGAGCCAACGGCGGAAGACACCGTGTTTGAAGACAAAGGCGTTAAGGTAGTGGTTGACGGCAAGAGCCTGCAATTTCTGGACGGTACACAGCTGGACTTCGTAAAAGAAGGTCTGAACGAAGGGTTTAAATTCTCCAACCCGAATGTGAAAGATGAGTGTGGTTGCGGCGAAAGCTTCCACGTGTAACCGTGTTCCGCTGTTATACCGAGCATTCGTGCTGTAGAAAAGCGGCAAGCGAGTGAATCTCCAGGCGCTTACTTGAGTAAATGACTGGGGGAACCCGCGCAGACAACGCATCTGCGGCGCGAAGTAAGAAGGTATAACCCCACCGTGGTCGCCTGCGTGTGGGGTTTGTTCTGACAGGCTATCCCTGAGAATGTTATGGATTACTTCACCCTCTTTGGCTTACCAGCCCGTTATCAGATTGACACCCAGGCGCTGAGCCTTCGTTTTCAGGATCTGCAACGCCAGTATCACCCTGACAAATTTGCCAACGGCACTCAGGCGCAGCAGCTTGCCGCCGTCCAGCAATCCGCCACGATCAACCAGGCCTGGCAAACGCTGCGTCACCCTTTGACGCGCGCGGAGTATCTGCTCTCCTTACACGGGTTCGATCTGGCCAGCGAGCAACATACGGTACGCGACACCGCGTTTCTGATGGAACAACTCACGCTTCGCGAAGAGCTGGACGATATCGAACAATCAAAAGACGACGTGCGGCTGGAAAGCTTCATCAAACGCGTACAAAAGATGTTTGATGCTCGTCTTCAGCAAATGGTGGAACAGTTGGACAACGCCGCGTGGGACGCGGCGGCGGATACGGTGCGCAAACTGCGGTTTCTCGATAAACTGCGAAGCAGCGCAGAACAACTCGAAGAAAAGCTGCTCGATTTTTAACTGGAATCTAACATGGCCTTATTACAAATTAGTGAGCCTGGTCTGAGCGCCGCGCCGCATCAGCGTCGTCTGGCGGCGGGCATCGACTTAGGCACTACCAACTCTCTGGTTGCGACGGTTCGCAGCGGCCAGGCGGAAACTCTGCCTGACCACGAAGGGCGCCACCTGTTGCCTTCAGTGGTTCACTATCAGCAGCAGGGCCATACGGTCGGTTACGCTGCGCGTGACAATGCCGCGCAGGATACGGCCAACACTATCAGCTCTGTGAAACGCATGATGGGACGCTCGCTGGCGGATATCCAGGCGCGCTATCCGCATCTGCCTTACCGGTTTAAGGCAAGCGTTAATGGGCTGCCGATGATTGACACGGCGGCTGGATTGCTCAATCCGGTACGCGTATCGGCTGATATTCTCAAAGCGCTGGCCGCGCGGGCTAGCGAATCGCTCTCCGGCGAGCTGGATGGCGTGGTGATTACCGTTCCCGCCTATTTCGATGATGCCCAACGTCAGGGGACGAAAGACGCCGCGCGGCTGGCAGGCCTGCATGTGCTGCGCCTGCTCAACGAACCGACGGCGGCGGCGATTGCCTACGGTCTGGACTCAGGCAAAGAAGGCGTTATTGCTGTTTACGATCTCGGCGGCGGTACCTTCGATATCTCTATTTTACGCCTGAGCCGCGGGGTGTTTGAAGTGCTGGCGACGGGCGGTGATTCTGCGCTCGGCGGCGACGACTTTGACCATCTGCTGGCGGACTATATTCGCGAGCAGGCGGGAATTGCCGATCGTAGCGACAATCGCGTTCAGCGCGAACTGCTGGATGCCGCGATTACCGCGAAAATCGCCTTAAGCGATGCCGATACCGTTCGCGTTAATGTTGCGGGCTGGCAGGGGGAGATCACTCGCGAGCAGTTTAACGATCTCATTTCCGCGCTGGTTAAGCGCACGCTATTGGCCTGCCGTCGCGCATTGAAAGATGCCGGCGTTGATCCCCAGGACGTTCTGGAAGTGGTCATGGTCGGCGGTTCGACCCGTGTACCGCTGGTGCGTGAGCGGGTGGGCGAATTTTTTGGCCGCACGCCGTTAACCGCTATTGACCCGGATAAAGTGGTCGCTATTGGCGCAGCGATTCAGGCCGATATTCTGGTCGGCAACAAGCCGGACAGCGAAATGCTGCTGCTGGACGTGATTCCACTCTCTCTTGGGCTGGAAACGATGGGCGGCCTGGTGGAAAAAGTCATTCCGCGCAACACCACTATCCCGGTGGCGCGCGCGCAGGATTTCACCACCTTCAAAGACGGCCAGACCGCGATGTCTATCCATGTGATGCAGGGCGAACGCGAACTGGTGCAGGACTGCCGCTCGCTGGCGCGCTTTGCGCTGCGCGGGATTCCGCCGCTGCCGGCGGGCGGGGCGCATATTCGCGTGACCTTCCAGGTAGACGCCGATGGCCTGTTGAGCGTCACCGCAATGGAAAAATCCACCGGCGTCGAGGCCTCCATTCAGGTCAAACCTTCCTATGGCCTGACCGATGGCGAAATCGCCTCGATGATCAAGGATTCCATGAGTTTTGCCGAGCAGGACGTGAAAGCGCGTATGCTGGCGGAGCAAAAAGTCGAAGCCGCGCGCGTGCTGGAAAGTTTGACCGGCGCGCTAACTGCCGACGCCGCGCTGTTAAGCGCCGCAGAACGTCAATGCATTGATGATGCCGCCGCACATTTAAGCGCGGTCGCACAAGGCGATGATGTTGACGCCATAGAACAAGCCATTAAAAACGTAGATAAACAAACCCAGGAATTTGCCGCGCGCCGCATGGACCAGTCGGTTCGTCGCGCGTTGAAAGGCCATTCCGTAGACGAGGTTTAACATGCCGAAGATTGTTATTCTGCCTCATCAGGATCTTTGTCCGGATGGCGCAGTTCTGGAAGCTGAGACCGGTGAAACCATTCTTGACGTTGCGCTGCGCAACGGCATCGAGATTGAACACGCCTGCGAGAAATCGTGCGCCTGCACCACCTGTCACTGTATTGTACGTGAAGGCTTCGACTCCTTGCCGGAAAGTTCGGAAGAAGAAGACGATATGCTGGATAAAGCGTGGGGGCTGGAGCCGGAAAGTCGACTGAGCTGCCAGGCCCGCGTTACCGACGACGATCTGGTTATCGAAATTCCACGTTACACAATCAACCATGCGCGTGAGCATTAACAGAGGGTAGTATGGGACTCAAGTGGACCGATAGCCGCGAGATCGGCGAAGCGTTATACGACGCATATCCTGATGTCGATCCTAAAACCGTTCGTTTCACCGATCTGCATCAGTGGATCTGCGAACTGGACGATTTTGACGACGACCCTAACGCATCCAATGAAAAAATTCTGGAGGCGATTCTGCTAGTCTGGTTGGATGAAGCAGAGTAAGTCAAATAACGGGCTGCCCTACGGCGGCCCGTTTGCTAATAAGGAAAATAACAATGACAGAAGCCATGAAAATTACGCTTTCCACGCAGCCTGCCGATGCGCGCTGGGGCGATAAAGCCACTTACAGTATTAATAACGACGGTATTACCTTGCATCTTAACGGTAAAGACGATCTGGGATTGATCCAGCGTGCGGCGCGTAAAATCGACGGCCTGGGAATAAAACAGGTCGCGCTGACAGGCGAGGGATGGGATACCGAGCGTTGTTGGGCATTCTGGGCGGGTTACAAAGGACCAAAAGGCGTCCGTACCGTAATGTGGCCGGATTTAGACGATGCCCAACGTCAGGAACTGGATAACCGCCTGACCATTATTGACTGGGTGCGCGACACCATTAATGCTCCGGCGGAAGAGCTTGGGCCGGAGCAACTGGCGCAGCGCGCGGTGGATCTGCTGTGCAGCGTCGCGTGCGATAGCGTCACTTACCGTATCACCAAAGGCGAAGATCTGCGCGAGCAGAACTATATGGGGCTGCATACCGTAGGCCGTGGTTCTGAGCGTCCGCCGGTGCTGCTGGCGCTGGATTACAACCCGACGGGAGACAAAGATGCGCCGGTTTACGCCTGCCTGGTCGGTAAAGGTATCACCTTTGACTCCGGCGGTTACAGTATCAAACAAAGCGCTTTTATGGACTCAATGAAATCCGATATGGGCGGCGCGGCGACAGTAACGGGCGCGCTGGCGTTCGCCATTACCCGTGGGCTGAATAAACGCGTAAAACTGTTCCTGTGCTGCGCCGATAATCTGATCAGCGGCAACGCGTTTAAACTGGGCGATATTATTCGCTACCGTAATGGCAAGAATGTCGAAGTCATGAATACCGATGCGGAAGGGCGACTGGTACTGGCGGATGGCCTGATTGACGCCAGCGCGCAACACCCGCAGCTAATCATTGATATGGCGACGTTAACCGGCGCGGCGAAAACAGCGCTGGGTAACGACTACCATGCGCTATTCAGTTTTGACGATACGCTGGCGGGGCGCTTGTTGACCAGCGCGGCGCAAGAAAATGAACCGTTCTGGCGTCTGCCGCTGGCGGAGTTCCACCGTAACCAGCTGCCGTCTAACTTTGCGGAACTGAACAACACCGGCAGCGCGGCTTATCCCGCCGGGGCAAGCACCGCCGCGGGTTTTTTGTCGCACTTTGTTGAAAATTACCGCGAAGGCTGGCTGCACATTGACTGTTCCGCCACTTATCGCAAAGCGCCGGTTGAGCAGTGGGCTGCCGGGGCAACCGGTCTGGGTGTGCGCACCATCGCGAATCTGCTGACCGCCTGAACGGTGTTTTTGTAGGCCGGGTAAGCGAAGCGCCACCCGGCATTTTGCCTGATGACGCCGTGCGTCTTATCAGGCCTACAACCCATATACATAATTTGTGATTCCTATGTCCGAAACTAAAAATGAATTAGAAATCTTGCTGGAGAAAGCGGCGATTGAGCCCGCGCATCGTCCGGCATTTTTCCGTACCTTACTGGAGTCCACCGTCTGGGTGCCGGGCAGCGCTGCCGAAGGCGAGGCGATTGTGGAAGACAGCGCTCTGGATTTGCAGCACTGGGAAAAAGAAGACGGCACGACCGTCATTCCCTTCTTTACTTCTCTGGAGGCGCTGCAGCAGGCCGTGGAAGACGAACAGGCGTTTGTGGTGATGCCGGCGCGCACGCTGTTTGAAATGACGCTTGGCGAAACGTTATTCCTCAACGCTAAATTGCCGACCGGCAAAGAGTTTATGCCGCGTGAAATCAGCCTGCTTCTCGCTGAGGAAGGCAGTCCGTTAAGTACGCAGGAAGTGCTGGAAGGCGGCGAGTCGCTTATTTTATCCGAAGTGGCCGAGCCGCCGTCGCAGATGATTGATTCCCTCACTACGCTGTTTAAAACCATCAAACCGGTGAAACGCGCATTTCTCTGCGCGATTAAAGAACATGCGGACGCCCAACCCAATCTGCTGATTGGTATTGAGGCTGACGGCGAGATTGAAGAGATCATTCACGCAGCGGGCAATGTGGCGACCGACACGTTACCGGGGGACGAACCGATCGATATTTGCCAGGTGAGGAAGGGCGAGCAGGGTATCAGCCATTTTATCACCGAGCATATCGCGCCGTTCTACGAGCGCCGCTGGGGCGGGTTCCTGCGCGATTTTAAACAGAACCGCATCATCTGAAGAAAAGAAAGCCGCCCAACAGGGCGGCCTCCTGGCTTACCTGCTCTGGACGTTGAGCGTTACGGGAACAGAGCTACCTGGGTGGCTTCTGTCTGCGTGAAGACACAACGTGCCAGAAACAAGAAGCACGACACAAAAGTATCGTACCTTCATGTTGCGGTCCTTGCGAAGACCGTATCACGGCAGCACCGCTGGCGATAATGCCGTGATAGCAGGCACTACGGTGTGCCTGCGCTTACGGCCATGGGTTATCCTCTCCTGAAGCCAGCGCCCGTTTGCGAGACGGCGGAAAGGGCCGGGAAAGATAATACCTCAAATGTTGAATAGTTTCCCGGTAAATCATATTGACATTTGCTCCCTTAAAAGGGAGTATTAATCCCCTACGGTGTGCCTGCGTTGCTATGGCAACAAAGCCTGCTGGAAAGGCCGCGAACCGGACCAGCACAAAAAAACCGCTCAATTGAGCGGTTTTTTTGTGGCCTGCTTAAACAGAATTTATGTAGATTCGCTTTAAATCAGCCTGAACGGTAGGCCGGATAAGCGTGAGCGCCACCCGACATCATGTCGATTAATCGACGAGCGCGTCCAGTTTTGCCCAAAACGCCTCATGATAATCCTCCAGGTCAAGTAAAGCGGCATCGCGTTGTTCATTCATTTTTTGCTGTGCCTTCCATTGCGGAAGATGTAAATCCTCTTCGGTAAAGCCAATGTCTTTAGCGCCCGAAATAATATTATAGAGATATTCCACCAGAGAAGACTCCGCCAGCCAGAATTCATTACGTTCCATGCGGGCAATAGGGTATTCGCCGTTGGCATCCCGTTCTGTGATATAGATAAAAATGGCCTGATCGCCGACATGATCGATACGAATTAATGCCGGAAGACGGGGATCGTTACTCCAGACAGGCATCAGATCTTCAATATCAATACCTGAGCTATCCATGCCAACGCCGTAATACGCCTCTTCATCAGGGGAGTAAGAATGAATTACTCCCTCTTTATCAATAGATCTTTGTAATGTTTCAATCACAGGCATATTATAATTGCTAAGTAGATCGCGGTCGTAGGCCAGTAGCGCCTTCAGGCTTTCAGGTAACTCAGTGGTTTCCGTATTTTGCGGATCGCGATACTTACGCACTCGCAGACGACTTATTTCCTCGGCAGACATAGGAGTAGGTACCTTATTACGGTTAACCTTTTTAACCAACTCAATTAAATTAGTGAGTGAAATATCCATTTTCCATCCTTAAAAAATTATCTTTACAGGAGTTATTTTCCGGTGAAAACCAAAACAGCGGTAATGATACTCCTTATACCGGACGTAAAGTATTTACCGATAAAAAATAGGATTTTATTAAGAGAAAATAATGCCCGTTTGCAGGACAGCGGAAAAGAGCGGAATAAAAACAATGTCTGTAGATCGTTTTACATCAGCCTGAACGGTAGGCCGGATAAGCGTGAGCGCCATCCGGCATGGCGGATATTAAGCGGGTTCAACCGGTAAATCGGTACGCGCGCCCCATTCGCTCCACGCGCCGTCGTAAAGCGTGACGTCAGGCACATCCAGCGTGGCGAGCGCCAGTACCACGACCGCGGCCGTCACGCCGGAACCGCAACTGGCGATAATCGGTCTGTCGAAACTCACGCCGTGGCTGAAAAAAACCTCATTCAGTTCGTCAGTGGTCTTTAATTCGCCTTCATACACCAGTTCCGTCCACGGGACGTTTAGCGCGCCAGGAATGTGTCCGCGCCTCAGTCCCGGACGCGGTTCATCAGCCTGAGCGTTAAAACGCGCCGCCGGACGCGCGTCAACGATTTGCGCGGTTTTTTCATGGCTTGCCAGCAATACGTCGGTGAGACGCACCACGGCTTGCGGCGCGAATTTCGCCTCAAACTCGCCTCCTTCATGCGCTTCTTCGCCTTCGCGCAATAGCCATTCGTCGCGCTGCCAGCCCGCCAGTCCGCCCGCCAGAATGGACACTTTCTCGGCACCGAACGTGCGCAGCATCCACCATGCCCGCGGAGCGGAGAACAGATTGCCTTCATCGTATATGACCAGGTGTTTATCCTGGCGAACACCCAGTTCACGCATGGCCACCGCAAACGCTTCCGGGCGCGGCATCATATGCGGCAACGGCGATGCGCGATCGGAGAGCGCTTCAATATCAAAAAACAGCGCGCCGGGAATATGTCCGGCGCGATATTCGCCCGCCATATCACGATGTTCTTGTCCTGGCGGCGCCATACGGGCGTCAAGAATCTGTATTTCCGGATCATCAATATGTTCGGCAAGCCAGTCGGCGGCGACAAAAAAGGCGGTGGTCATGGGCATCTCCATTGTTACCTGGTTATGGTCAAATTGTCGGACGTTTCCCGAAAAGGGACAAGTAGAAGAGGCTGTTTTGGCTGGCGAAACCACATTTCTGCGTAAAATTTTCGCATCATCACAGTAATACGGACTTACACAATAAAATTTCTCGCGCATAATATCTCATCAACCGTTGCTGACAGGCCGTTAAGGCCAGGGATGAAAGATGAAACATTTACGCGTGGTGGCCTGCATGATCATGCTGGCGCTGGCGGGATGCGATAACAACGATAAAACCGCCCCGACGACTAAAAGCGAAGCGCCAGCCGTAGCGCAGCCCTCGCCCGCAAAAGACCCGTCACAGCTACAAAAGCTGGCGCAGCAAAGCCAGGGCAAAGCGCTCACGCTATTAGACGCCTCCGAAGCGCAGCTCGACGGCGCGGCGACGCTGGTGCTGACGTTTTCAATTCCTTTAGATCCTGAACAGGATTTCTCCCGTGTGGTTCACGTGGTTGATAAGAAAAGCGGCAGCGTTGACGGCGCATGGGAGCTGGCGCCAAATTTAAAAGAGCTAAGGTTACGTCATCTGGAACCTGAACGCGTGCTGGTGGTCACGGTTGATCCCGCCGTTAAAGCGCTGAATAACGCCACCTTCGGCAAGTCTTATGAAAAAACGATTACCACGCGTGATGTCCAGCCCAGCGTCGGATTTGCCAGCCGGGGATCGCTGCTACCGGGGAAAATCGCGGAAGGACTGCCGGTCATGGCGCTTAACGTCAACCACGTTGATGTGAACTTTTTCCGCGTTAAGCCCGGATCGCTGGCGTCATTTGTCAGCCAGTGGGAGTACCGTAGTTCTCTCTCTAACTGGGAGTCCGACAATCTGCTGAAAATGGCGGATCTGGTTTATACCGGTCGTTTTGATCTTAATCCGGCGCGCAATACGCGTGAGAAACTGCTGCTGCCATTAAGCGATATTAAGCCGCTGCAACAGGCGGGCGTATATGTGGCGGTAATGAATCAGGCTGGACACTACAACTATAGTAATGCCGCTACGTTGTTTACCCTTAGCGATATCGGCGTGTCCGCGCACCGTTACCATAATCGGCTGGATATCTTTACGCAAAGCCTGGAAAACGGCGCGGCGCAGTCGGGAATTGAGATCGTTCTTCTGAATGATAAAGGGCAGACGCTGGCGCAGGCGACGAGCGACGCGCAGGGGCATGTGCAACTGGAGGCTGATAAAGCGGCGGCGCTATTACTGGCGCGTAAAGAGGGGCAGACCACGCTGCTTGATCTCACGCTTCCGGCTCTGGATCTGTCGGAATTTAATGTCGCTGGCGCGCCCGGCTACAGCAAGCAGTTCTTTATGTTCGGCCCGCGCGATCTCTACCGACCGGGCGAAACGGTTATCCTCAACGGATTACTGCGCGATAGCGACGGTAAAACGCTGCCCGATCAACCCGTTAAGCTGGAAGTGGTAAAACCAGACGGACAGGTGATGCGTACCGTCGTCAGCCAGCCGGAAAACGGGCTATACCGTTTGAATTATCCGCTGGATATCAACGCGCCGACCGGCTTGTGGCATGTCCGCGCCAACACCGGCGATAATTTGCTGCGGAGTTGGGATTTCCACGTGGAAGACTTTATGCCGGAGCGGATGGCGCTCAACCTGACGGCGCAAAAAACACCTCTGGCGCCTGCGGATGAGGTGAAATTCTCCGTTGTCGGCTATTACTTGTATGGCGCGCCTGCTAACGGCAATACCCTGCAAGGGCAACTTTTCCTGCGTCCGCTGCGCGACGCTGTCGCGGCATTGCCTGGCTTCCAGTTCGGCAATATTGCTGAAGAGAATCTTTCGCGCAGCCTGGACGAAGTTCAACTGACGTTGGATAAAGGCGGACGTGGTGAAGTGAGTGCTGCCAGCCAGTGGCAAGAAGCGCATTCGCCGCTGCAGGTAATTCTACAGGCCAGCCTGCTGGAGTCTGGCGGTCGTCCGGTCACTCGTCGCGTAGAGCAGGCGATTTGGCCTGCCGATACGTTACCGGGAATTCGTCCACAGTTCACCGCCAAAGCGGTATACGACTACCGTACGGATACCACCGTTAATCAACCGATTGTCGACGAAGACAGCAACGCCGCATTCGATATTGTTTACGCCAACGCGCAGGGCGAGAAAAAAGCGGTGTCCGGTTTACAGGTGCGGCTCATCCGCGAGCGTCGCGACTATTACTGGAACTGGTCGGAAAGCGAAGGCTGGCAGTCGCAGTTTGATCAAAAAGATCTGGTGGAGGGTGAGCAGACGCTGGATCTGAACGCGGATGAAACCGGAAAAGTCAGCTTCCCGGTGGAATGGGGCGCGTACCGTCTGGAGGTCAAAGCGCCGAATGAGACGGTCAGCAGCGTTCGTTTCTGGGCCGGCTATAGCTGGCAGGATAACAGCGACGGTAGCGGCGCGGCGCGTCCGGATCGCGTCACCCTCAAACTGGATAAAGCGAATTATCGTCCAGGCGACACCATGAAATTGCATATTGCCGCGCCGGTCGCCGGTAAAGGTTATGCGATGGTGGAGTCCAGCGATGGTCCGCTGTGGTGGCAGGCGATCGACGTGCCGGAGCAGGGGCTGGAGCTCACGATTCCGGTGGATAAAACCTGGAATCGCCACGATCTCTATCTCAGTACGCTGGTGGTGCGTCCCGGCGATAAATCTCGTTCCGCGACGCCAAAACGCGCCGTGGGGTTACTACACCTACCGCTGGGGGATGAAAACCGCCGCCTCGATCTGGCGCTGGAAAGCCCGGCTAAAATGCGCCCGAATCAGCCGCTCACCGTCAGGGTGAAAGCCAGCGTTAAACACGGCGAAATGCCAAAACAGATCAACGTGCTGGTCTCCGCGGTCGATAGCGGCGTATTGAATATCACCGATTACGCGACGCCGGACCCGTGGCAGGCGTTCTTCGGTCAAAAACGCTACGGTGCGGATATCTACGATATTTACGGCCAGGTCATTGAAGGGCAGGGGCGGCTGGCGGCGTTGCGTTTTGGCGGCGATGGCGACGACCTTAAGCGCGGCGGAAAACCGCCGGTAAACCATGTCAATATCATCGCGCAGCAGGCGCAGCCGATCACGCTCAATGAGCAGGGCGAAGGGGTCGTAACGCTGCCGATTGGCGACTTTAACGGCGAACTGCGGGTTATGGCGCAGGCATGGACAGCGGACGATTTTGGTCGCGGCGAAAGCAAAGTCGTTGTCGCCGCGCCAGTGATTGCCGAGCTGAATATGCCGCGTTTTCTGGCGGGAGGGGATGTTTCGCGACTGGTGCTGGACGTCACCAATCTGACCGACCGCCCGCAGACGCTGAATATTGCGCTCGCCGCCAGTGGGTTACTGGAGCTGCTTAGCCAGCAGCCGCAACCGGTCAACCTGGCGCCGGGCGTGCGCACTACCTTATTCGTTCCGGTACGCGCGCTGGAAGGTTTTGGCGAAGGCGAAATCCAGGCGACCATTAGCGGTCTGAATCTGCCGGGAGAAACCCTCGACGCGCAGCATAAGCAGTGGCAAATCGGCGTGCGTCCGGCCTGGCCTGCCCAAACGGTAAATAGCGGCATTGCGCTGGCGCCGGGAGAGAGCTGGCATGTACCAGAGCAGCATCTGGCAAACGTCTCGCCAGCCACGTTACAGGGACAACTGCTGTTAAGCGGAAAACCGCCGCTCAATCTGGCGCGCTACATTCGCGAGCTGAAAGCATATCCGTACGGGTGCCTGGAACAAACCACCAGCGGGTTATTCCCGGCGCTGTATACCAATGCCGCTCAATTGCAGTCGCTCGGTATTACCGGCGATAGCGATGAAAAACGGCGCGCCGCGGTGGATATCGGCATCTCCCGGATACTACAGATGCAGCGTGATAACGGCGGTTTTGCGCTATGGGATGAAAATGGGGCGGAAGAGCCCTGGCTAACGGCCTACGCAATGGATTTCCTCATTCGCGCGGGCGAGCAGGGATATAGCGTCCCGCCGGAGGCCATTAACCGGGGCAATGAGCGACTGCTGCGCTATCTGCAGGATCCCGGCACGATGCTGATTCGTTATAGCGATAATACCCAGGCCAGTACTTTTGCCGCTCAGGCTTACGCCGCGCTGGTACTGGCGCGCCAGCAGAAAGCGCCGCTCGGCGCGCTGCGCGAAATCTGGGAGCGCCGTAGTCAGGCGGCTTCAGGACTGCCGCTGATGCAATTGGGCATCGCGTTAAACACGATGGGTGATGCCAGACGCGGCGAAGAGGCCATTACGCTGGCTCTGAATACGCCGCGTCAGGACGAACGGCAATGGATGGCGGATTACGGCAGTTCTCTGCGCGATAACGCTCTGATGTTGTCGTTACTGGAAGAGAACAACCTCAGACCGGACGCGCAAAACGCGCTATTAAGCTCGCTTTCTGAGCAGGCCTTCGGTCAGCGCTGGCTCTCTACCCAGGAGAACAATGCCTTGTTCCTCGCCGCGCATTCGCGACAGGCCAGCGCGGGCGCCTGGCAGGCGCAGACCTCGTTAGAGGCGCAGCCGCTGTCGGGCGACAAGGCGCTGACCCGTAATCTGGATGCTGACCAGCTGGCCGCCCTTGAGGTGACGAACACCGGTAGCCAGCCGCTATGGCTGCGTCTGGATAGCAGCGGCTATCCCTCATCTGCGCCTGAGCCTGCCAGCAACGTTTTGCAGATTGAACGACAAATACTGGGGACCGATGGTCAGCGCAAATCGCTGTCCTCGTTGCGTAGCGGCGAACTGGTGCTGGTCTGGTTAACGGTAGTGGCCGATCGCAATGTGCCGGATGCGCTGGTGGTGGACCTGCTCCCGGCCGGGCTGGAGCTGGAAAACCAGAATCTGGCTGACAGCAGCGCCAGCCTGCCGGAAAGCGGTAGCGAAGTGCAAAATCTGCTTAATCAGATGCAGCAGGCGGATATTCAGTATATGGAATTCCGCGACGATCGGTTTGTGGCTGCCGTCGTTGTCAATGAGGGCCAGCCCGTGACGCTGGTCTACCTGGCGCGCGCGGTAACGCCGGGGACGTACCAGCTTGCGCAATCGCAGGTGGAATCGATGTATGCGCCTCAGTGGCGGGCAACCGGCGCGAGCGAGGGGCTGCTGATTGTGACGCCTTAAATGAACGGTTGGCGTGGTAAACGTGGCCGCTGGCTGTGGCTGGCGGGCGCGCCGTTTTTTATTCTCCTGGCGTTATGGGCGGCGGATAAACTCTGGCCGCTGCCGCTCAATGAGGTCCATCCTGCGCGGGTCGTGGTCGCCCATGACGGTACGCCGCTGTGGCGCTTTGCCGACGCCGGGGGGATCTGGCGTTATCCGGTGACGATTGAAGAGGTCTCTCCCCGTTACCTGGAGGCCTTAATCAATTACGAAGATCGCTGGTTCTGGCAGCACCCTGGCGTTAACCCTTTTTCCGTCGCGCGCGCGGCATGGCAGGATCTTACCGCCGGGCGCGTTATTTCCGGCGGCAGTACGCTGACTATGCAGGTGGCGAGGCTTCTGGACCCGCATTCGCGCACGTTCGGCGGTAAAATCCGCCAGCTTTGGCGCGCCCTCCAGCTTGAATGGCATTTGTCCAAGCGCGATATCCTGACGCTGTACCTGAACCGCGCGCCGTTCGGTGGCACGCTACAGGGTATTGGCGCTGCAAGCTGGGCCTACTTCGGCAAGCCGCCCGCGCGCCTGAGCTACGCTGACGCGGCGCTGCTGGCCGTATTGCCGCAGGCGCCGAGCCGGTTACGCCCCGACCGCTGGCCTGCGAGAGCCGAAGCGGCACGGAATAAAGTGCTGGATCGGATGGCGGAGCAGGGCGTCTGGCCTGCCGAAACGGTACGCGAGTCGCGTGAAGAGCCGGTCTGGCTGGCGCCGCGTCAAATGCCGCAACTGGCGCCGCTTTTTGCCCGAATGATGTTGAGTAAAAGCCGGAGCGACAAAATTGTGACCACGCTGGACGCCGGATTGCAGCGGCAACTGGAAGATCTGGCGCGGGCATGGAAAGGGCGGCTGCCTGCACGCAGTTCGTTGGCGATGATCGTCGTCGATCATACCGATATGAGCGTGCGCGGCTGGGTAGGATCGGTAGACCTTAATGACGACAGCCGTTTTGGTCATGTCGACATGGTAACGGCGATCCGATCGCCGGGATCGGTACTCAAACCCTTTGTGTACGGTCTGGCGCTGGATGACGGCTTGATCCATCCCGCATCATTATTACAGGACGTTCCGCGCCGCACCGGAGATTACCGCCCGGGAAACTTCGACAGCGGATTTCACGGCCCGGTCAGCATGAGCGACGCGCTGGTACGCTCGCTGAATCTGCCTGCCGTTCAGGTACTTGAAGCCTATGGGCCGAAACGATTTGCGGCAAAACTGCGTAACGTCGGCCTGCCGCTATATTTGCCTGCTGGCGCGGCGCCCAATCTTTCGCTGATTCTGGGCGGCGCGGGCGCGCGGCTTGACGAGATGGCGGCGGCATACAGCGCGTTCGCTCGTCATGGGAAAGCGGCGAAACTACGGTTACAGCCGGACGATCCGCTGTCGGAAAGACCATTAATGTCGCCGGGAGCGGCGTGGATCATTCGACGGATTATGGCGGATGAAGCGCAACCCTTGCCGGATAACGCGCTGCCGCGCATTGTGCCGTTGGCGTGGAAAACCGGCACCAGCTACGGCTATCGCGATGCGTGGGCTATTGGCGTTAACGCGCGCTATATCATCGGCATCTGGACAGGCAGACCCGACGGCACGCCTGTGGTGGGGCAATTTGGTTTTGCCAGCGCGGTGCCATTGCTTAACCAGGTCAATAATCTGTTACTGGCGCATACGGGACGCCTGCCGGAAGATCCGCGTCCGCAGACGGTAAGCCGCGGCGTCATTTGCTGGCCGGGCGGACAGACTCTGCCTGCCGGAGACAGCAACTGTCGCCGCCGACTGGCGACATGGCTGCTCGATGACAGCCAGCCGCCCACGCTGCTGTTACCTGAGCAGGAAGACATCAACGGTATTCGTTTCCCGGTCTGGCTGGATGATACGGGGCGGCGTGTCGCTGCCGACTGTCCGCAGGCGCGTGCGCATACGTTTATCGTCTGGCCGCGGCCGCTGGAGCCGTGGCTGCCGCCTGCGGAAAGACGTAGCGCCCGCTTGCCCGCGGCGTCCGACCACTGTCCGCCGCTACAGGGCAATGATGCCGCGCCGTTAATGCTGTCAGGAGTGAGGGATGGCGCGGTGATCAGGCAATTGCCAGGCCAGGAAAACGTTACGCTGCCCGTCTCGACTACCGGCGGTAAAGGGCGTCGCTGGTGGTTTTTAAATGGCGAACCTGTTAATGGCGAAAATAATCGCCTTTCTTTATTAATAAATATCGCTGGACGTTATCAACTTGTCGTAATGGATGAGTCCGGTCAGGTTGCAGCGGTTAATTTTGAATTAATACGTTAACCATTCTCCAAAATAGATTATCAATTCCTTTTAATTTAAGCTTAATGATAATTGTTAATTATTACTGGATCATACATAACCGGAGAGCTTGATAAATATCAAGAGAACCAACGCATAAAAACGTGAGAATGGGTTTTTATTTGACGAGTCGGATCATGAAAAATATAAAAAGCCAGGGAAATGGCGAACAGCCTGCTATTTCTCGCCGCCACTTTATCCAGGCCAGCTCCGCGCTTATTGCGTTACCGTTTGTCTCCTCGCCAGCTATCGCTCAGGCGCGCGCTGTGACGGCAACTGAAAACAGGCCTGCGGAAAAAGTCGTTCAGACATGCAGCACTTTTGACTGCGGGGGCAAATGCGATATTCGGGCGCATGTTAGTGACGGTATCGTGACGCGAATTTCAACGCGACCGGATAATGCGCTGGATGCGCAAATGCCGGTGATGCGTGCCTGTGTTCGTGGACGCGCATACCGTAAATTTGTTTATCATCCTGACAGACTTAAATATCCCATGAAGCGCGTAGGAAAACGCGGTGAAGGAAAGTTCGAGCGAATTTCCTGGGATGAAGCGACAACCTTAATCGCCGATAATTTAAAATCGATTACTGAAAAATATGGCCCGGCTTCGCGCTATGTTCATGTTGGTACCGCCGTTTCCGGCGGCACCTTTTCCGGCGATAAAATGGCGCGTCGCCTGCTGAATCTTACCGGCGGCTATCTCGAAAGCTACCATTCGGTGAGTATGGGCAACACGGTAGCCGCGACGCCCTATACTTACGGCGCTGCCGCCAGCGGCAGTTCGCTGGATACGCTTTTGGACACCAAACTGGTGATTCTGTGGGGCCATAACCCGACGGAGACCATTTTTGGTCATACCAACTATTTCTTGCAGAAGATGAAGCAGAACGGTACGCGGTTTATCGTGGTCGATCCGCGCTATTCCGACACCGTTTCCTCGCTGGCGGATCAGTGGATCCCACTGTTGCCCACCACCGACAATGCGCTGATGGACGCGATGATGTACGTCATCATCAGCGAGAATCTGCACGATCGCGCATTTATTGCGCGCTACGCTATCGGTTTTGACGAAGACTCAATGCCGGAAGGCGTACCGGCTAACGAATCGCTGGTGGCGTATCTGACCGGCGTCAAAGACGGTGTCGTTAAGTCCCCCGAGTGGGCAGAAAAGATCACCCATGTGCCGGCGCAAACCATTCGCCAGTTAGCGCGTGATTACGCGAATACCAAACCTGCCGCGTTGATTCAGGGGTGGGGGCCACAGCGCCACAACTGCGGCGAGCGCACCGCGCGCGGCTCGACCCTGCTGGCAACCATTACCGGTAATGTCGGCATCAAAGGCGGTTGGGCTGCGGGTTACGGCGGCTGCGCTAACCGTAAATTCGCCGTGGGTCCGGAGATGCCGGATAACCCGGTAAAAGCCAAAATTTCGGTGATGAACTGGGTGCAGGCCGCAGACGACGCCAGCAAAGTGACGCCGGATATGGGGCTGAAAGATGCCGATAAGCTGGACAGTAACATCCGTATTCTGTTCTCGCTGGCCGGGAACTATCTGGCGAATCAGAACCCCGATCTGCACCAGGCGGTACGCGTACTGGAGGATGAATCAAAGATCCAGTTTATTGTCGCCAGCGATCTGTTCATGACGCCGAGCGCGAAATACGCCGATCTACTGCTGCCGGAAACCAGCTTTATGGAACGCTGGAACATCGGTGAAACCTGGGGCACGGCAAGCTACCTGATACTCTCTGAAAAACTGATCGAGCCTGAATTTGAGCGTCGCTCCGACTACGACTGGCTACGTGAGGTGGCGGCGAAATTAGGCATTGAGAATGAATTTAGCCAGGGGCGCGATGAGAAAGCGTGGATTGAACACATCTGGGAACAGACGCGCCTGGCGATGCCGGACGAAAATCTTCCGGATTTTGCCACGCTGCAAAAGACCCGTCAGCATCTGTTCAAAAGCGCGCCATTTATCGCCTTTGAAGACAATATTCGCGATCCGGACAATCATCCGTTCCCGACGCCGTCAGGGAAAATAGAGATCTTCTCGAAGCGCCTGTACGACATGCAGCATCCGGAAATCCCGGCGTTATCGCACTACGTTCCCGCGCATGAAGGCCCGGAGGATGCGCTGGCGAAAGATTTTCCGCTCCAGTTAATCACGTGGAAAGGAAAAAACCGCGCCAACTCAACGCAATACGCTAACCCGTGGCTGATTGAAGTGCAGCAGCAGACATTGTGGATCAACCCGCAGGATGCGCAAACGCGCGGCATTACGCATGGCGATATGGTGCGCATTCATAACTCACGCGGAATTTGCGAAATCCCGGCGGAAGTGACGCCGCGCATTATTCCCGGCGTTGTCGCGATGCAGGCCGGCGCCTGGTGGCAGCCGGATGAGAACGGTATTGATAAAGGCGGCTGTGCGAACGTCCTCAGCTCGGCCCGTATTACCGCCCTGGCGAAGGGAAATTCACATCAAACCATGCTGGTGGAGGTGGCTAAAGCATGAGTCAGTTTACACATTACCCGCCGGTGAGCGATAAACAACTGGGGTTTTTCATCGACTCCTCACGCTGCTCCGGTTGTAAAGCCTGCCAGGTGGCCTGCAAAGACAAAAACAATCTGGAAGTAGGCCGTCGTTTCCGCCGCGTCTATGAAGTCAAGGGCGGAAGTTTCATCCCTACCGGGCAGGGCGGGGTCAGCAATAACGTATTTGCTTATACGCTTTCTATTTCCTGCAACCACTGTGCGGACCCTGTCTGCACCAAAAATTGCCCGACTACCGCTATGCATAAACGCCCGGGCGACGGCATTGTGCGCGTTGATACCGACAAATGCGTCGGCTGTGGCTATTGCGCCTGGTCCTGCCCTTACGGCGCGCCACAGCTTAACGAGCAGACCGGCCAAATGTCCAAGTGCGACATGTGCGTTGATTTACTGGCGAAAGGTGAACCGCCCGTCTGTGTCGCGACCTGTCCGCTGGAGGCCATCAAGTTTGGCCCGATTGATGAACTGCGCGCGAAGTACGGTAGCGTATGCGACGTTAACGGGCTGCCAGATTCATCAATAACCAAACCTAATCTGGTTGTCAAAGCGCATCAGGGCGCAGAAAAAGAGGGTAAACGCCATGCATGAGTTACCGCTGCTGATTTTTACGCTCTGTTTGCAAGGGTCTGTGGGTGTGACTCTGTGGCTGGCGTTGGGCCGCCAGTACGCCGTAGAGGGACGGGTGCCTGCACACGGCGCGCTTCCCGCGATGGCGGGGGCGTTTGTACTGGCCTGCGTAGGGCTGCTTGCTTCAGCGCTACACATGGGCTATCCCCTGAATGCGCTAAATGCGTTACGTCATGTCGCCAGTTCGTGGCTGAGTCGCGAAATCGTCTTTGCCAGCCTTTATCTGGCGGCGCTGGGGCTAGGGGTTGTGCTGCTGTTTTTCCGAAAGCCAGGCTGGCAGCCGCTGCTGGCGCTGGCGGCAGCGTTCGGGCTGGTGGATGTATTCTGCATGGCGCAGGTTTATATCCATGCCTCGGTGGCGACCTGGCAGCATAGCAACACGCTGGCGCTGTTCTTTGGCACGTCAGGCATTATCGGCTCGGTAGTCATTGCGCTGGCTTATCTGCGCAACGCTGGCGCCGCAATGCGCTGCGCTGTGGTGGTGGTCGCACTGATGGTGCTGATTCGCCTGATCATGCAGCCGCTATGGTTGGCGGATATTAATGCAGTGGATACGACGGTCGTCACTTTCCCGCATCATCCGCTACAGGCGCTGGCGCAGTTGCGCGACATCTATCTTCTCGGCTGGTGTGTCTCAGCGGCGGGAATGCTCTGCTTTGCCGCAGGCGGTCTGCGAAACGCCAGAGGGACTCTGGTGGCGGGCAGCGTATTGCTGCTTCTCGGCGAGATTATGCTGCGCTACGTCTTCTTTAGTATTGGCTGATGGTTAACCTGACGATCGATCCGGCGGTAGACGTGACGCAGGCCTGCGTCCGTCGTCGCTTTCGTTTTTCTTCCTGCCGCGCTTGCGCCGATGTTTGTCCGGCGCAGGCGTTTTCACTGGCGCAGGGGCAGGTCAGCATAGATACGACGCGCTGCATAGCCTGTGGCGACTGTCTGTTTGTCTGTCCTGTTGACGCCATTATCGGTATCAAACCGGTTAAACGCTTTGTGCAGGGGGATACGTTGGTGGGGCCGTTTTCGCTACAGGCGCCAACGGTCGATGAACTGCTTCTCTGGCACAGCCAGTACGGTATTCGCTTTATTGATATTGCGGTGGAGCGATCGGCGCAGTGGCTGATGGCGTTGGCGGGGCTAAATTTAGCGCTGCGCCGCTACGGCGAGCCGGGCTGGTCTTTCAAACATGTTGTCGGCGCGGAGATTAACGCCTCGCGGCGCACTCTGTTTCATGTTCCGCGCGACGCCATTACCCCGTGCGCCGTCGAGCCGGGGAAACGGCGTCTCAGACAGGCGTTTTCCGCGTTCAGCGAATGCGTACCCGAAATCAGTCCGCAAGAGTGCAGGATGTGCGGCGCCTGCTGGCGAAGCTGCCCGGAAAACGTTATCCAGTTTGACGACGACACGCTGACGATAGCGGCGGCGCGTTGTACGGGATGCGGCGGCTGTGCGGCGGTATGTCCGCATCAGGCGCTGCGGCTGCGGTTTGACGTGGAACCCGCCTCAACGCGGCATAGTGCGGTGCATACGCTCACCTGCGAAAGCTGCAAACGTACTTTCCATGCTCTCACGCCTGAACACACGCACTGCGTGCTGTGTCAGTCCCCTGAGTTTGCTGTGCGCCTTTAACTTTTGTTGCTAATGCTCATTTTATTTTAAAAAAATGTTACCTGCATCCATAGGCAATTGATGGGATGCTCTTTATAATCCGCGCCTGACATAACAACAGAACATATTTCAGAGGTAAACATGGCTATTGAACGGACTTTTTCCATCATTAAACCCAACGCGGTGGCAAAAAACGTTATTGGCAGCATCTTTGCGCGCTTTGAAGCTGCAGGGTTCAAAATTGTTGGCACTAAAATGCTGCACCTGACCGTTGAGCAGGCGCGCGGCTTCTATGCTGAGCACGACGGCAAACCGTTCTTTGACGGTCTGGTGGAGTTCATGACCTCTGGCCCTATCGTGGTATCCGTGCTGGAAAGTGAAAATGCGGTGCAGCGTCACCGCGATCTGCTTGGCGCCACCAATCCGGCGAACGCGTTGGCGGGTACGCTGCGCGCCGACTACGCTGATAGCTTAACTGAAAACGGCACCCACGGTTCGGATTCGCTGGAATCCGCGCAGCGCGAAATCGCCTTTTTCTTCGGTGAAGGCGAAGTGTGCCCGCGCACCCGTTAATCTCCTTCGTCTTTCACGCTGTAAATGCGTTGGCGATAAATTATCGGTTCAAATATTATTTTTGCTAATGCCGCGTGCAGACGTGGCATCCTTACGCCAGAATTTGTACAATGCAGCGCCCCCGGACGAGCAGTAAGCTTACCGGGGCGTTTCTTTTTTCAACCCTCCAGGGGCCATAACGTGTAATAACGAGGCCGGAATAGCATATGTCTGAACAAATTGTCACACCTGAAAGCAGTACCCCGGTAGTTCTTAACAACGAAACAAAAATCAACCTGCTGGATCTCAACCGTCAGCAGATGCGCGAGTTTTTTAAAAACTTAGGTGAAAAGCCTTTCCGCGCCGATCAGGTGATGAAATGGATGTATCACTATTGCTGCGATAATTTTGATGAGATGACCGACATCAACAAAGTGTTGCGCGGCAAATTAAAAGAGGTCGCGGAAATCCGCGCGCCGGAGGTCGTTGAAGAGCAGCGTTCCTCAGACGGCACCATTAAGTGGGCGATTGCTGTCGGCGATCAGCGCGTTGAAACGGTCTACATCCCGGAGGATGACCGCGCTACGCTGTGTGTCTCTTCACAGGTAGGATGCGCGCTGGAGTGCAAGTTTTGTTCAACTGCGCAGCAGGGCTTTAACCGCAACCTGCGCGTATCGGAAATTATCGGTCAGGTCTGGCGTGCGGCGAAAATCGTCGGCGCGGCCAAAGTCACCGGCCAGCGTCCGATCACCAACGTGGTCATGATGGGGATGGGCGAGCCATTGCTTAACCTGACCAATGTCGTACCGGCGATGGAAATTATGCTCGATGACTTTGGTTTCGGCCTGTCCAAACGTCGTGTCACGCTCTCAACGTCAGGCGTGGTGCCTGCGCTGGATAAACTGGGCGATATGATAGATGTCGCGCTGGCTATCTCCTTACATGCGCCGAATGACACTATTCGCGACGAAATCGTCCCGATCAACAAAAAATACAATATCGAAACGTTCCTGGGCGCGGTTCGCCGCTATCTGGAGAAATCCAACGCCAATCAGGGGCGCGTGACGATTGAATACGTAATGCTTGACCACGTTAACGACGGCACTGAACACGCGCATCAACTGGCGGAGCTACTAAAAGAGACGCCTTGTAAGATTAATCTGATTCCGTGGAACCCGTTCCCTGGCGCGCCGTATGGCCGCAGCTCTAACAGCCGTATCGATCGCTTTTCTAAGGTTTTGATGAGTTATGGTTTCACGACCATCGTACGCAAGACGCGTGGCGATGACATTGATGCGGCATGCGGACAGTTGGCTGGCGATGTGATTGACCGTACCAAACGTACCCTGCGTAAGCGTATGCAGGGAGAGGTGATTGACATCAAGGCTATTTGATAGCAGTTGCGCCACGGGGCATTCATTATACCGTGGCGCAATGTCAGTTGAATAATGTCTGGCGTTGTACTTGTCTGGTCAATAATAACGGTGCGTTTTTGTCGACTTTAAGGCAGTATGTAATGGTGCAACAAGAGTTTAGCCTTGTGTCTTAGCGGTTTTGTCATCTGCGGCCTGACAGGCTTATACTGTCTGACTAAGGTTAACTAACCTGATGTTTCGCGGTGTGGGCGGGCATTACGGCTCGTCGGCGCCTGAATCCTAATTTACACGTACCTGTAGCTGTAGCGAATGAATACTGAAGCCACGCACGACCAAAATGAAGCACAAACCACCGGCGTTCGTCTGCGCAATGCCCGTGAACAACTCGGACTCAGCCAGCAGGCTGTCGCTGAGCGACTTTGCCTGAAGGTTTCTACGGTACGCGATATTGAAGAAGATAAGGCGCCGTCCGATCTTGCTTCAACCTTCCTGCGCGGATATATCCGCTCATATGCGCGTCTGGTGCATGTTCCAGAAGAGGAACTGCTGCCGGGGCTGGAAAAACAAGCTCCGCTGCGCGCCGCTAAAGTCGCCCCGATGCAGAGTTTCTCATTAGGAAAGCGTCGTAAAAAACGCGACGGCTGGTTAATGTCTTTTACCTGGCTGGTACTGTTTGTGGTCGTAGGGCTGACCGGCGCCTGGTGGTGGCAGAACCACAAGGCGCAGCAGGAAGAGATCACAACAATGGCCGATCAAAGCACGGCTGAACTGAACGCAGATAAAGACAGCGGCCAAAGCGTACCGCTGGACACCGGTGCCGCGACAAGCCAGGATACGACGCCAGCGCAAACGGCTCCGGCGCCTGCGACGCCGGTTGATTCGACGGCGGCGACGCAAACGCCAGCGCCAACGGCGGCGGCAACGCAAAATACGGTAGTCGCGCCTTCGCAGGCGAATGTCGATACGGCTGCGACATCTGCCGCGCCAGCGGCAACGGAAACGCCGTCCGCGCTGCCGACCAGTCAGGCTGGCGTAGCGGCGCCTGCTGCCGATCCGAACGCGCTGGTGATGAATTTTACCGCTGACTGTTGGCTCGAAGTCACTGACGCCACGGGTAAAAAACTGTTTAGCGGTATGCAGCGTAAAGATGGCAATTTAAACCTAACCGGTCAGGCGCCTTATAAACTTAAAATTGGCGCGCCGGCCGCGGTGCAGATCCAGTATCAAGGAAAACCTGTCGATCTGAGCCGCTTTATCAGAACTAATCAGGTTGCGCGTCTGACCCTTAATGCCGAACCGACACCGGCGCAGTAACAGACGGGTAACGCGGGAGATTTTTCATGCATAACCAGGCTCCGATTCAACGTAGAAAATCGACACGTATTTACGTTGGGAATGTGCCGATTGGCGATGGCGCCCCCATCGCCGTCCAGTCGATGACTAATACGCGTACCACTGACGTGGAAGCGACGGTTAATCAGATCAAAGCGCTGGAGCGCGTTGGCGCAGATATTGTTCGTGTTTCTGTACCGACCATGGACGCCGCCGAAGCGTTCAAGCTTATCAAACAGCAGGTTAACGTCCCGCTGGTTGCCGATATTCACTTCGACTACCGCATTGCGCTGAAGGTGGCGGAATACGGCGTTGACTGCTTGCGTATCAACCCCGGCAATATCGGTAACGAAGAACGCATTCGCATGGTGGTGGACTGCGCGCGCGACAAAAACATCCCTATCCGTATCGGCGTAAATGCCGGATCGCTGGAAAAAGATCTGCAGGAAAAATACGGTGAGCCGACCCCGCAGGCGCTGCTGGAATCAGCCATGCGCCATGTCGATCATCTCGATCGTCTCAACTTTGATCAGTTCAAAGTGAGCGTAAAAGCGTCCGATGTATTCCTTGCCGTTGAGTCTTATCGTTTGTTGGCTAAACAGATCGATCAGCCGCTGCATCTGGGGATCACCGAAGCGGGCGGCGCGCGTAGCGGGGCGGTCAAGTCGGCGATCGGTTTAGGTCTGCTGTTATCGGAAGGTATCGGCGACACGCTGCGCGTATCGTTGGCGGCCGACCCGGTGGAAGAGATCAAAGTCGGTTTCGATATTCTGAAGTCGCTGCGCATTCGCGCGCGCGGCATCAATTTCATCGCTTGCCCGACCTGTTCTCGCCAGGAGTTCGACGTTATCGGCACGGTGAACGCGCTGGAGCAGCGTCTGGAAGATATCATCACCCCGATGGACGTCTCGATCATCGGTTGCGTAGTGAACGGGCCGGGCGAAGCGCTGGTATCGACGCTGGGCGTGACGGGCGGCAATAAGAAAAGCGGCCTGTATGAAGACGGCGTGCGTAAGGACAGACTCGATAACGACGATATGATCGCGCAGCTTGAATCCCGTATTCGCGCGAAAGCAAGTCAACTTGATGAAGCGCGTCGGATTGACGTGTTGCAGGTTGAAAAATAAGAACGTGATGGGAAGCGGCGCGCTTCCCGTGTATGATTGAACCCGCATGGCTCCCGGTTCGTTCGGGGAAGCGCTGAGGGTTCATTTTTATATTCAGAAAGAGAATAAACGTGGCAAAAAACATTCAAGCCATTCGCGGCATGAACGATTATCTGCCTGGCGAAACCGCCATCTGGCAGCGCATTGAAGGCACACTCAAAAACGTGCTCGGCAGCTACGGTTACAGTGAAATCCGCTTGCCGATTGTAGAGCAGACCCCGTTATTCAAACGCGCGATCGGTGAAGTTACTGACGTGGTTGAAAAAGAGATGTACACCTTTGAGGATCGCAACGGCGATAGCCTGACATTGCGCCCTGAAGGTACGGCGGGCTGTGTACGCGCCGGCATCGAACATGGTCTCCTGTACAATCAGGAACAGCGTTTGTGGTATATCGGGCCGATGTTCCGTCATGAGCGTCCGCAAAAAGGCCGCTACCGTCAGTTCCACCAGCTAGGTGCCGAAGTCTTTGGCTTACAAGGCCCGGATATCGACGCGGAACTGATTATGCTGACCGCACGCTGGTGGCGCGCGCTGGGCATCTCTGAACACGTTAGCCTGGAGCTGAACTCTATTGGTTCCTTAGAGGCGCGTGCGAACTATCGCGATGCGCTGGTCGCGTTCCTCGAACAGCATCAAGAGACGCTGGACGAAGACTGCAAACGCCGCATGTATACCAATCCGCTGCGCGTGCTGGATTCAAAAAATCCGGACGTACAGGCGCTGCTCAACGACGCGCCCGCTCTCGGCGACTATCTCGATGACGATTCACGCGAGCACTTTGCCGGCCTGTGTAAATTGCTGGACGCGGCGGGAATTGCCTACACCGTCAACCAGCGTCTGGTACGCGGTCTGGATTACTACAACCGCACCGTATTTGAATGGGTAACAAACAGTCTGGGGTCACAAGGCACCGTCTGTGCGGGTGGTCGTTATGACGGTCTGGTGGAACAACTGGGCGGTCGCGCTACCCCGGCAGTGGGCTTTGCGATGGGCCTGGAACGACTTGTTTTGTTAGTTCAGGCAGTTAATCCGGAATTTATTGCCTCTCCTGTTGTCGATATATACCTGGTAGCTGCCGGCGCACAAACGCAGTCTGCGGCAATGACGCTGGCGGAGCGGCTGCGCGATGAAATGCCAGGCGTGAAGCTAATGACAAACCACGGCGGCGGCAACTTTAAGAAACAGTTTGCCCGCGCCGATAAGTGGGGCGCCCGTATTGCACTGGTTCTTGGCGAATCTGAAGTCGCCGATGGGACTGTTGTAGTGAAGGATTTGCGCTCCGGTGAGCAAACGGCAGTGGCGCAGGACAGCGTTGCCGCGCATTTGCGCACTTTATTGGGCTAAGGAGAAGGACAGCGTGGAAATTTACGAGAACGAACACGACCAGGTGGATGCGATTAAACGCTTCTTTGCCGAAAACGGCAAAGCGCTGGCTGTCGGAGTGATTTTAGGGGTTGGCGCGCTGGTTGGCTGGCGTTACTGGAGCAGCCATCAGACGGAGTCCGCGCGTGCTGCTTCTCTGGCGTATCAAAATGCGGTGACAGCGGTAAGCGCCGATAAGCCGGATAGCATTCCCGCCGCTGAAAAATTCGCGGCTGAGAATAAAAATACCTATGGTGCGCTGGCGTCTATGGAACTGGCGCAGCAGTTTGTGGATAAGAATGAACTTAAAAAAGCCGAAGCCCAGTTGCAGCAGGGGTTGGCGGCCACCAGCGATGAAAATCTCAAAGCGGTGATTAATCTGCGTCTCGCTCGCGTTCAGTTGCAGCTTAAGCAAGCCGACGCCGCGCTGAAAACTCTGGATGCCGTTAAAGGCGAAGGATGGACAGCCATTGTCGCTGATTTGCGCGGCGAAGCGTTGCTGAGTAAGGGTGATAAAAAAGGCGCGCGCAGCGCATGGGAAGCGGGCGTCAATAGCGATGCTTCTCCGGCGTTGAGCGAAATGATGCAGATGAAAATCAATAATTTGTCCATCTGAGAGGGACCCGATGCAATTGCGTAAATTACTTCTGCCAGGGTTGCTTTCCGTTACCCTGCTCAGCGGCTGTTCACTGTTTAGCGGCGAAGAAGATGTCGTCAAGATGTCTCCATTACCGCAGGTTGAAAACCAGTTTACCCCGACCACTGTCTGGAGCACCTCTGTCGGTAACGGAATTGGCGAATTTTATTCTAACCTTCATCCGGTAATGGCAGATAACGTGGTCTATGCAGCCGATCGCGCGGGCGTGGTAAAAGCGCTTAATGCGGATGATGGCAAAGAGATCTGGTCTGTGAATCTGGGCGAGAAAGACGGCTGGTTCTCTCGTTCGTCCGCGCTGTTGTCCGGCGGCGTCACTGTCGCGGGCGGTCACGTCTATATCGGCAGTGAAAAGGCCGAGGTTTATGCGCTGAATACCAGCGACGGTACCACAGCATGGCAGACGAAGGTCGCAGGCGAAGCGTTGTCTCGCCCGGTTGTCAGTGATGGAATCGTCCTTATCCATACCAGCAACGGTCAGTTGCAGGCGCTAAATCAGGCGGATGGCGCCATTAAATGGACGGTGAACCTGGATATGCCTTCGCTGTCGCTGCGCGGCGAATCTGCGCCGGCAACCGCGTTCGGCGCGGCTATCGTTGGTGGTGATAATGGCCGCGTCAGCGCCGTGCTGATGCAACAAGGGCAGATGATTTGGCAGCAGCGTATCTCCCAGGCCACTGGCCCAACGGAAATTGACCGTCTGAGCGACGTCGATACCACGCCGGTTGTGGTAAACGGCGTCGTTTACGCGTTGGCGTATAATGGTAACTTAACGGCGCTGGATCTGCGCAGTGGTCAGATTATGTGGAAACGCGAGCTGGGGTCGGTCAATGACTTTATCGTCGACGGCGACCGTATCTACCTGGTCGATCAGAACGATCGCGTGCTGGCGCTGACCACTGACGGCGGCGTAACGCTGTGGACGCAAAGCGATCTGCTGCACCGTTTGCTGACCTCCCCGGTACTGTATAATGGTGATTTAGTCGTCGGCGATAGCGAAGGTTATCTGCACTGGATTAATGTCGATGACGGGCGTTTTGTGGCCCAACAAAAAGTAGACAGTTCTGGTTTCCTGACCGAACCGACGGTGGCGGATGGTAAACTGCTCATCCAGGCCAAAGACGGTACGGTCTACGCGATTACGCGTTAATCGTCACGGTTGTGCGTTTTAAAAAACGGCTCCTGGTGTAGGGGCCGTTTTCCTGTTTTTAACAACGGCGTAAAAATGACGCGCGTTGTCTGATGATTTTTTAAATGAGGCTTTAAACATGGTACCTGTGGTCGCGCTTGTCGGGCGCCCTAACGTCGGAAAATCCACGCTATTTAACCGTCTGACCCGCACCCGAGATGCGCTGGTTGCGGATTTCCCGGGTCTGACTCGTGACCGTAAGTACGGTCGTGCGGAGGTTGAAGGCCGCGAGTTTATCTGTATCGACACCGGCGGTATTGACGGCACCGAAGACGGCGTCGAAACGCGGATGGCGGAACAGTCGCTGCTGGCGATTGAAGAAGCGGATGTGGTGTTATTCATGGTAGATGCGCGCGCTGGTCTGATGCCGGCGGATGAAGCGATTGCCAAACATCTGCGCTCCCGTGAAAAACCGACCTTCCTGGTGGCGAATAAAACGGATGGTCTCGATCCCGATCAGGCGGTTGTCGATTTTTACTCGCTGGGATTAGGCGAAATTTACCCTATCGCCGCCTCACATGGTCGCGGCGTATTGAGCCTGCTGGAACATGTGCTTCTGCCGTGGATGGATGATGTCGCGCCGCAGGAAGAGGTGGATGAAGACGCGGAATACTGGGCGCAGTTCGAGGCGGAACAAAATGGCGAAGAAGCGCCGGAAGATGATTTTGACCCGCAAAGCCTGCCGATCAAGCTGGCGATTGTCGGTCGCCCGAACGTAGGTAAGTCCACGCTCACTAACCGTATTCTCGGCGAAGAGCGCGTGGTGGTATACGACATGCCGGGCACCACTCGCGACAGTATTTATATCCCGATGGAACGCGACGAACGGGAATATGTGCTGATTGACACGGCGGGGGTGCGTAAGCGCGGAAAAATCACCGATGCGGTAGAAAAGTTCTCGGTGATTAAAACGTTGCAGGCGATTGAAGACGCTAACGTCGTACTGTTGGTTATCGATGCGCGCGAGGGGATCTCTGACCAGGATTTGTCTCTGCTGGGCTTTATCCTCAATAGTGGGCGCTCACTCGTTATCGTAGTCAACAAATGGGATGGCCTGAGCCAGGAAGTCAAAGAGCAGGTGAAAGAGACGCTGGATTTCCGTCTGGGCTTTATTGATTTTGCCCGCGTGCACTTTATCTCTGCGCTGCACGGCAGCGGTGTCGGGAACCTGTTTGAGTCCGTACGCGAGGCTTACGACAGTTCCACTCGCCGGGTGAGCACTGCGATGCTGACCCGTATCATGACGATGGCGGTGGAAGATCATCAGCCGCCGCTGGTGCGCGGTCGCCGTGTGAAGCTGAAATATGCCCACGCTGGCGGCTATAACCCGCCGATTGTGGTTATTCACGGCAACCAGGTAAAAGATCTGCCAGACTCCTATAAGCGCTATCTGATGAACTACTTCCGCAAGTCGTTGGAAGTGATGGGTACGCCGATTCGCATTCAGTTTAAAGAAGGGGAGAACCCGTATGCGAACAAGCGTAACACACTGACGCCAACGCAAATGCGCAAACGTAAGCGTCTGATGAAGCATATCAAGAAAAGCAAGTAATGCTTTTTCAGTAATATTCCAGGCCTGATAAGCGCAGCGCTATCAGGCCTTTCAAGTAAAAGCGAGTCACGCGCCTGAGGAGAATGTTATGGAAATAATCTGCCCTGTTTGCCATCACGCGCTGGAGCGCAATGGCGATACAGCCCATTGCGAGACATGCGCTAAGGATTTCTCGTTACAGGCACTTTGTCCTGACTGCCGCCAGCCGTTACAGGTGTTGAAAGCCTGCGGCGCAGTGGACTATTTTTGCCAGAACGGTCATGGTTTAATTTCAAAAAAACGAGTTAATTTCGTCATTTCCGATCAATAAAACCGCTGTCGACGTTGCGCCGCAGAGCAGAGGCGCCGACGTCTTATCCGGCTAAGGGCAAAAGCGTTATTCGATACTCCCGTAATATCAGCATAGTATCCTGCCCGGCGGCTATTTTATTCTTTTTATTTATTCAACTATTTATAGGGAATATTATTCCCGAAAATCAATATTAAAAATAAATAACATCTTTCTTTTTATTTATTATATCAATATTATAAGTCTGTTTCATATTAAACTTTTCTTTTTAGGAATATATTTAGGCCTGTTAGTTATGATTCCCTATGAATCATCCATATAATATCGTTTCATAGCAGCGTGTTTATTTAACGACAGGGATATCATATGGTGCGAAGGATTCGCATTCTGGTTTTGCTATTAGTGTCTGGAGTATCAGTTGCGGCTTCCGGCGCAGGTAACTCTGTACCTGCAAACGATGAAAGCCACTCCTCCCTGCCTGATTTAGCCAGCGAATCCGCGAAAAAAGAAGAACAGGAAAATAAAGGAAAGTCCTTTAAAGAACAGGGCGCTGACTACTTTATTAATTCCGCCACCCAGGGCTTTGATAATCTCACCCCGGAAGCGCTGGAATCCCAGGCGCGTAGCTATTTGCAAAACCAAATCACTTCATCAGCACAGTCATATCTTGAAGGCGTAATGTCACCTTATGGCAAGATCCGTACCAGCCTCTCCGTAGGCGAAGGCGGCGATCTGGACGGCAGTTCGCTGGATTATTTCGTTCCCTGGTATGATAACGAAAAAACCTTACTTTTTAGCCAACTCTCAGCCCAACGTAAAGAAGACCGCACCATTGGTAACTTTGGGCTTGGCGTGCGCCAGAACGTCGGCAACTGGCTGCTTGGCGGCAACGCATTCTATGACTACGATTTTACGCGCGGTCACCGTCGACTAGGTCTGGGAACCGAAGCCTGGACGGATTACCTGAAATTCTCCGGCAACTATTACCATCCTCTTTCTGACTGGAAGGATTCCGAAGATTTCGACTTTTATGAAGAACGACCTGCGCGCGGTTGGGATATCCGCATGGAAAGCTGGCTGCCCTTTTATCCGCAGCTTGGCGCTAAATTAGTTTACGAACAGTACTACGGCGATGAAGTGGCGCTGTTTGGCACCGATAATCTGCAAAAAGATCCTCATGCCGTTACCTTGGGGCTGGAATATACGCCGGTACCGCTGGTTACGGTTGGTTCGGATTACAAAGCCGGTACTGGCGATAATAACGATTTTAGCGTTAAAGCGACTGTGAACTACCAGATAGGAACGCCGCTGGCGGCGCAACTCGATCCGGAAAACGTTAAAATCCAGCACTCTTTAATGGGCAGCCGCACCGATTTTGTCGATCGTAACAATTTCATCATTCTCGAATACCGCGAGAAAGATCCGCTGGACGTCACGTTGTGGCTGAAGGCCGACGCCACCAACGAACACCCGGAATGCGTGATTGAAGATACGCCTGAGGCCGCGGTGGGGCTGGAGAAATGTAAGTGGACGGTCAACGCGCTGATTAACCACCATTACAAAATTATTTCTGCTTCCTGGCAGGCGAAAAACAACGCCGCCCGTACTCTGGTGATGCCGGTGGTAAAAGCAGATGCGCTGACCGAAGGCAACAATAACAGCTGGAATCTGGTGCTTCCTGCCTGGGTTAACGCCGATACCGAAGAGCAGCGCACCGCCCTGAACACCTGGAAAGTACGCATGACGCTGGAAGACGAAAAGGGCAATAAGCAGAACTCCGGTGTGGTGGAAATCACCGTCCAGCAGGATCGCAAAATTGAGCTGATCGTTGACAACATTGCCGATACCGATCGTAGCGATCACAGCCATGAAGCCAGCGCGCTGGCCGATGGCGAAGACGGCGTGGTGATGGATCTCCTGATCACCGACTCCTTTGGCGACTCCACGGATCGCAATGGTAACGAACTGGTGGACGATGCCATGACGCCCGTGTTGTACGACAGCAATGATAAAAAAGTCACCCTGGCCCAGACGCCCTGCACCACGGAAACCCCCTGCGTGTTTATTGCCAGCCGTGACAAAGAAGCGGGGACGGTGACGCTTTCCAGCACCCTGCCGGGCACTTTCCGCTGGAAGGCGAAAGCAGACGCCTATGGCGACAGTAACTACGTTGATGTCACTTTTATCGGCGACAACCTGAGCGCGCTGAATGCGGTGATTTATCAGGTCAAAGCCGCCAACCCCGTCAATCTCATTGGTAAAGAAGATAAACATCCTACGGTTAATAACACCTACCGTTTCCTGCTGTGGCGCGACAAGAATAAAGACGGCGTATTCCAGATGTCCGAGCAGCTCACGGAAGAAGAGATGGCGTTGTACGACTACCAGTGGGAGTTTACCGGACAGAGTACAAACGGACATACCGGCGCGCTGGCCAACACCATAAATGAAGATCTTGTTCTGCCAGTAACCAATAAAGAGGCGGCGCAGAAGTTTGCCGCCAATGTGGAAGATGGCGTTCAGGGTTACGGCATACGCGTTACGTATAGTCAGAAATAGCGTCAGCGTTGTGGCTGACCAGCCAGCCGCTGAATTTTGAGAAAAAGGAGAGTCTGAATGCAAGCAACAGTAAAACGGCGGCTGACGAAGGTCGCTTTAGCATTAGTAGTTGCCGGGTATTGCGCCGCGCCGGCGGTGGCGGCAAACGGTAATCTGAAATCGGGGCAGTGGCAGATTGTCTCTGAACAGACGGGCACCATTCAGGGTTCGGTGCCGTGGATTACCCGTGCGGCGGATAAGACCGCGGATACCGACAAAGATCACGTAACGGTAACTATCGATCGCGGCGATCGTACCATTGTGACCGAAGGCGATAAGCAGTTCCACGTTGGCGATAAGGTCACGGTCAACTGGGCGATTGGCGATACGGAAGGCGACCTGGATGTCGACAACGCCGCCACGAAACTGACGGTGCAGTGGATGAGATACAGCGACCAGAATGGTAGCAATCCCGAAGAGATTGGCACCAAAGGCAGCGATACCTATGAAATTCAGGCGGGTGACGCAGACCATTATATCGGTATCAAAATCACCCCAACCACCACCACCGGTGACCCTGCCGTGGCAACCGAACTGCTGTTGAAAGACCTGTCGACCGATGCGGGCGGTGGTGCGGATGGCGACGACATTCCGGAAGGTCCGGTGGTGGATGAAAACGTCCATGTGGTTATCTATGAGTCTGGCTCAACCACCAACCTGCTGGGTACCTCTACTCCGCTCAAAACCGACACCACCTATAAAGTGCTGCTGTGGAGCGATAAGAACGGCAACGGTACCTATGATACCGGTGAAGACGTTACCAGCCAGTACGACTACCGCTGGAAATTCGTTGGCACCAGCGCAATTGCAGGTACTGGCACTGGCGGTATTGTCAACGAAAACTGGAACGATAAAGACCTTGTTATCCCTGTCACCAACGTCGACGCGAAAGCGGCGTTCGAAGGT
This sequence comes from Salmonella sp. SJTUF14076, assembly GCF_015534835.1. Classification (NCBI taxonomy): domain Bacteria; kingdom Pseudomonadati; phylum Pseudomonadota; class Gammaproteobacteria; order Enterobacterales; family Enterobacteriaceae; genus Salmonella; species Salmonella sp. SJTUF14076. The sequence goes on from NZ_CP064674.1 coordinate 1,354,848, forward strand.
GCGGAAGGCGGCGTTACCGTGGGTAGCGACGGTGTCCAGGGCTTTGGTCTGTCCATCGACTACAAACGCAAATAAGTTGTCCTCAACATACCACTCCCCGCGGGGAGTGGTATTTTCCGCGCACTTTGCTTAGCCGCGCGCTAAGCAAAGTGGGTTGAATTACGACAGAGAATGAAAACGGGTGGCTATCGCTCATGGACAGGAATCGGCAAGTGAATAAAGTTGTACATTTCTTACTGACATTACTGATCATGTTTGTAGCGTCGATCGCCCCTGCGCAGGCCTTACTGAAAGGCGGGACCTGGCAAGAGTTGAACTCAGCCACTGCCGCAGTTAACGGCACCGTGCCCCGCGCCGACGGCGCGATTATTCCCGTGTATCAGGGAAGCATGCTGCTTGACCCGACCAAAACCTACGATGTTGCGTTCACCGCCATGCCGCGCGATTTTAGCGCGGATGCCACCTCAACCTCGATGCGTGCGGTCAATTCCACCGATACCGAAGGCGATCTCTTTAGCGATCCGCCGACCATTGCCTGGGAAAATCAACAGCCGCCGAGCGTGGGCCTGTTATGGGCCGATGCCGCCACGCCCGACACGCCGCTTTCGCCGCAGCCGATGCCTAACCAGACCTTTTGCGCCCAGAACCTGGCCGGACGGAAACTGGTTGTCTGGCCGCAGCCAGACGATGAAACGACCGTCCCCGCGCTGTGGCTCTATACCCACACCGGCGTGCCGAATAATGCGGCCATCCCGTTGCTCAGCCCGAAAGTGACTGTCAATATTGCTCAGGCCGTCGGCCATCCCGTGTCGGTCAGCGGCGATCATGTTGACGCCAGCTTTGAAGCCTCAAAAGTGAAAGTGGGAGAGAGCATCACCCTCACCGTCACGACCAGAGGGTGTGATGGCGAACTGGTGAAAAATGCGCCGTTTGTCATCCGCCGTGAGGATGCCAAAAACCGTCAGGGTGTGGTCAATAACACTAACCCGGTGCACGTTGGCGATACCGAGCTAACGACCGTGCAAACGGAGTATCGCGGCGTCACCGATGCCGAAGGTAAAGCCACAGTGGTGGTGACGCAGGATGAAGGCCCCGGCGTAAAAACGCATCTTATCGTCGCTTCGCAAAGTTATCCTACGCTGACGGACGGCGTGGACGTTATTTTCACCACCATCACCAGCCCCGACACCGCCCAGGCCAACATGTACGGCCACATGCTGGAGAGCGCCAGCGCCACGCTGAACGGCGCGACCTACACTTTCACTCGACCGAAGCTGGCGGTGGAGGCGGGTAACGCTGACGAAAGCGTCAACGATACTAACGAAACCTGGGCGCAGTTTACCTGGGGCGGCGCGGATAACCATTGCGACGTTCTGCCGGACGCCGAACAACTGGTGGCGCTAAGACATGCGCACAGCACGCTGGCAACGTACACCGGCTGGCCGGCGTCGGGCGATGCGGAATACTGGTCATCGACCAAAGATCAGATGAGCAACTACCACGCTGCCGTGCATATGAACAGCGCGTCGGTCGTCAGGGCGCCCAACAGCGATACGCTGCTGGTTAGCTGTGTGGACAAGGCCCAGCCCGCGGCGCACCCGCAGATTACCCTCTCCCCGGAAGGGCCTTATAAGGCGCAGGTGGGGGAATCGATTGATCTGGTCATGACCGTGGTCGATAAAGACACGCAAAAACCGCTGCCTTACCGTTACATGGAGCTGTTTATCGATCCGGCGAAAAACCGCAAAGGGGAGCATCAGGACGCGTGGGATAGCCAGCGGGTTACCGTCAGCTCCGAAGATATGCGCGCCTCTTCGCCGGAGCACTATACCGGCGTGACCGACGTCAACGGTCAGGCGCACCTGACGCTACAGCACGACAGCGGCATGGGGGTCGAGACACCCATCCGCATCGTGATGCCGGACGATGAAGGCGGCAACGTCGAGCTACCCTTTAGCGTGATTTTCACCGTAATCACCAGCCCGGACGTGGACGGCGCCAACATGTGGGGCCATATGCGCGGCGTGGTGGATGCGGGCAACCTGTATAAACGCCCGCTGCTGGCGGTGGAAGCCAGCCATAAAGACGGCCAGTTCAGTGAAAACAACGAAGAGTGGGCGACGTTTAACTCCGTGGCATCGGCCACCGCGCAGTGCGGCGTCGGCCAGGTGCCGGATCAGTCATCGCTGGCGCATTTATACAGCGAGCACCCCAGCGGCAAGATGGAAATCGAACACGGCTGGCCGACCGAAGACTACTTCATTGCCGCCGACAGCGACGCCTCGGGAACGGTACACGTCAACCTCGAAAATGGCGATAGCAACAAATTTACCAATCAGCCGAACTACCTGACCTGCTCGGCCAATGAAATGGTGGCGGTGCTGGACGTCTACTTCAACGACGACCCAACGACCAAAAATGCTGATATGACCGCCAAAGTCGGTGAACAGATTAAGCTAAACGTTCATTCGCGCAACGCCCTTAACGACATGGCGATTGCCTATACCGACTTCACCATCACCATGGCCAACGGCAAGCGGCGCGACGGGCAGTCGACCGGCTTTACCGATCCCAGCAACGGCGAGATGCAGTTTGACGGCGTGGGCTACCTTGCCGGGCAGGTTTATCACGGGATCACCGACGCCAACGGCGATGCGACCATTATCCTCACCCAGAATAAGGGCGTGGGGCTGCTGACGCCGTTAAGCATCGCGCCCGTCGATTCATTAATCAAGACGCCGATTTCCCGCAGCGTCAAGTTTACCGTCGCCACCAGCCCGGATGTCAGCGTCGCCCGCATGTGGGGGCATATGACGCCGTCGCTGACGGCTGCGGATGGCGCGGTGTACAAGCGCCCGCTGCTCTACGATGAACTGGCCAGCAAGACCAATGCTGCGGAGTACCCGGAAGACAACGAACGCTGGGTGGTGTTCTATGGGCCGAATACGACCAAAGGCGCTAGCCCGGAAACCTGCCCCAAGGGGTATTTTCCGTCCGTTGAGCAACTGGATTCGCTGTACAGCAAATACCCGAACGGAGCGATAAAAACCGCCCAGGGCTGGCCGATCATCCGTTCTTACTGGAGCGGCACAAACGCCGGGACGCTCACCCCGGGAATGCCATCCTATGACTATTACACGGTCGATCTGAATGATGATGCGCACCGGAAGGTTCCCAATATTAGTGATAGCGACAGGCAATACCAGATTTGTTCCGCGACGCCGCAGACTCTGGCCGGGCGGATTACGCTCACTTCTACGCTGGCGACGGATAGCGATATCCAGGCGGTGAAGGCAAAAAACAGCGACTCGATTCCGCTGGTGATCACCACCACCGATGCGGCGGGCAACCCGGTGCCTTATACGCCATTTTCCCTTATACGCGACGCCGGGACGGCGCGCAACACCAGCTATACCTTTACCGGCAGCACTAACATGATGCTGGCGCCGCCCACCGGTTCGGCGCAACAGTTCTACTATAATGGCTACACTATTTACGGTGCCACCGGCGCGGACGGCACGGCGGTCCTCACGCTGACGCAGGCCGCAGGGCCGGGGGTGAAAAACGTGATAACCGCAGCCCTGACCGACACGCCGACGGTAACCTCGACGCTGCCGGTGGTGTTCACCACCGTGACCAGCCCGGACAGCCCGCAGGCCAATATGTATGGCCATATGCCGGAAACCTTCACCGCCAGCAACGGCGCGGAGTTTAAGCGCCCGCTGCTGTATAGCGAGCTGGCGTCGACGTTAGGTGTGAAGAGCTATGCCGACACAAATGAAAACTGGCCTATAGTGAATAATTTTGATACCAGTAATTATGGCGCCTGTTCGATAAATCAGATGGCCACGCTGGATGATCTCCAGGCGCTGTACCGCGATCACCCCAGCGGCAAGGTCACGACCGACATAGGCTTACCCGTCAAGAAGAAATGGTGGGCGGGCGACAGCCTGCTGCAAGGTCAAGTCATTTACTGGCAATATATCGATCTCAGTACGAGCAAAGAGGGCTCTATGTCGGGAACGCCGGGTAATTACTATTACCAGCTCTGCCTGACCAAACCGCGCCAGATGAATATCGCGCTCTCTACGGACGCCTGGAACGCGGACAAATCGGCGGCCGTGGCGAAAAAAGGCGAAACGATCCCCATGACGGTGAAGGTAACGAACGCTGCCGGGCAGCCGGTTAGCAACGCGACGGTGAAAATCACGCGCGGCGATGCGCTGACGCGTGCGGGGAGCGTGTACACCACCAACAACGCGGACGATATTACCTTAAGTAATATCCAGCCTTCCGGTACGGCGACGTACTTGCTGGGGACGGTGGATAAATATATGTATGCGCAAACGGACGCCCAGGGGCAAATAACGTTTAGCGTGTCGCAAAATAATACCATGGGTCTTAAAACGCCCATCCGCGTCACCGTTGCGAATGACATTTCAGCAACGAGCAGTAAGGACGTGATATTTACCGTCCTTACCAGCCCGGATGCCGCCAGCGCCAACTACTGGGGGCATATGCCGGAAACCGTGGAAGGGCCGGACGGCCTCCGCTACCAGCGCCCGCATTTGCAGGCGGAAGCGCCGTCGGGCGTCAACTACATCACCGTGAACGGTGAAAAATGGGCGGCGCCGACCGGCGTACAGACGTATACGGCAGGCCAGTCTGCGTGCGACTTTGAGTATATGCCGCTGATGAATGACTTAAAGGCGCTACAGCAACTCTATCCTGACGGCGCGCTGGAGGATCAATTCGGCTGGCCGGTGAAAACCGGTAAACTCTGGTGGTCTGCCGATCTGAATAGCTCGAAAGCACACCAGGCGATAAACCTGAAAACCGGTCAGATATCGGCGCCAACCTCCACCAGCTTGCAGGCCTGCCTGGTCAATGCGCGTAATGTCCCTGCCTCCATTACGCTAACCTCGACGGCGATGGATGCGGCGAAAGGCGCGGCGGTGGCGAAAAAAGGCGAGGCTATTCCCTTGACGGTGACGGTGAAAAACCGCGCGGGCGTTCCCATAGCGAATGAACCGTTCACCCTGAAACGGGGCGATGCGAATGATCGCCTCGACATTAAATATACGTGGAATACTACAGCAGACGATTTGACGTTGCAGGAACTGACGCCGTCGCCGGCAACGAAATCAATGACCTCTTCCGGCAATGTGTTTAGCGGCGTCACGGGGGCTGACGGGACGGCAACGTTTACGGTGAACCAGGACGGCAGTGTGGGGCTAAAAACCGAGCTGACGGCCAGCGCGACGGGGGATGTCACGCAATCAACCAACACCGTGCTGGGCGTGATCTTTACCGTGATTACCAGCCCGGACTCCAGTTACGCGGAGTTCTGGGGGCATATGCCGGATACGCTGACGGTTGATGGCGTGACGCTGCATCGACCCTTGTTAATGAAAGAAGCGCCTGCTGGCGCGACGGATAGCCGGAAAGAAAATAACGAAACCTGGGTTTCGGTTTATACGAAAGCCGATGGCACTATCTATGATATGAGCAAGAACTGTGGCGGGATGGCCGGGTTCCCGGCAAAAGGCGTGCTGGAAAAAATGCGCGATGAGCAGATAGCAGTCGCTAACGGATGGCCGACAATCTCGTTGCCTTATGTTAGCAGTACGCCTGGGACGTATAATTATTGCCGGGTTTCGTTAGCGAAAGGGGGCACAACACATTGCCCGACCACCAACAACGATTTCACGATAGGCTATGCCGCCTGTCTTGTACAGCCGTGATCGGGATGGTTGGGTTTCGGTAAATTGTCGTTGGTACCGGTAGTGAAACGTTTCGCATTTTTACCGCCGATGGAATGAATAGTCAGAAAGGGATGTATTCCAGGTGCTGCATTGAAACTGAAAACGAATACCCGTCTTTTATCCGGGCTACAGGCATGTCTGTTTTGTGTTACCGCTTTTTTTGCCCAGGCGGCGCAAAGCAGCACCCCATGGCAGGAGCCTGACGTCTCAACTGCCGCCATTAACGGCACGCCGCCGCTGGCTGATGGCGTGACGATCCCGGTTTATCAGGGCAGCGTTCAGTTGCGATCTGATGCAGCGAATCCCGTCGATTATTCCGCGAAACCCAGCCAGTTCAGCACCAGTGATGTCGGCAGCGCGCTGATCTTAACCAATCCGCGCGATGCCGAAGGCGATATTTTCGCCGAGCCGCCGCTGGTCTGGCAGAGTGAACGGATACCCTCCGTCACGCTGGTATGGGCCGACGCCGCCACGCCGGAGACGCCGCTGTCTCCGCAGCCGTCGGCAAACCTGACGTTCTGTGAGCAAAATATGGCAGGCCGTCATCTGGTAGTCTGGTCGCAACTGGATACCTCAACCGCTATGCCGCCGTTGTGGTTGCTTACCCGCACCGGCGTGCCTTATAACACGGCGGTCGAAGTGCTTGATCAAAAGTTTGCCGTGGATATCGCGCCCGCCGTGGGTGACCCGGTAACCCTTACCGCCGATCATCTGGATGAGTCGCTTAACGCCGCGAAGGTGAAAGCGGGCGAAAGCATCACGCTGACGGTGAATACCAAAGGTTGTAACGGTGAGCCAGCGGGCAATATCGCGTTTGTGATTACCCGCGGCGATGCGCAAAACCGCCAGGGCGTGGTGAACAATACCGCGCCGGTACGCGTCGGCAACACCGAACTCACCACCACTGCCACCGAATACCACGGCACGACCAACGCGGAAGGGGTGGCGACGGTGACCGTCACCCAGGCTAACGGGCCGGGCGTTAAAACCCCGTTGATGGCGCACCCGTCGAACGCGCCTGCGCTGAAAGCCAGCGCGGATGTGATTTTTACCACCCTCACCAGCCCGGACAGCAGCAGCGCCAACATGTACGGCCATATGGCGGACAGTTCCACCGCCACGGTGGACGGCGCAAGCTACACCTTTGACCGCCCCAAACTGGCGGCGGAAACCGAGGGCGAAGACCGCGTCGCCAGTATCAACAATGAAAACTGGGCGCAGTTCACCTGGGGCCATGCGGATAAACACTGCGATATTCTGCCGGATGCGCGCCAACTGGAAGGGTTAAAAATCGAGCGCGGCGATTTAGCCACCACTCTCGGCTGGCCGGTGGGGGGGACATCCGGTGACGAAGAGTACTGGTCCTCCTCACAGGGGGCGAGCGCAACTGACCACATCAGCATTGATATGCGCAGCCGCGCCCTTACGCAGATGCCGGACGCCACGCAATCGCTGGTGAGCTGTGTGGATAAAGCCTCGCCTGCGGTCACGCCGAAATTAGTGATTAGCACCGATAATTTTGATTCGACGGTCAACGCGGCGAAAGTGAAGGTGGGCGAAGAGATCAACATGAAGATCGCCGTCACCGACAGCGCCACCAATAAACCGCTGCCTTATCGCTACTTTAATGTCTACCTGGGCGACGAGCAAAATCGCCAGAATCAGAAGAACGCCGATCTTGATGCTGCGCATCAGTGGACGGATGAACCGGTAGTCATCACCAATCTGGACGGCGGCGACGGTCACTATCACGGCATCACCGACGCCAACGGCCAGTTTTCGCTGGCGCTGACCCAGGACAAGGGCGCTGGCGTATTAACCCCGGTGCGTGTGGTGCTGTTCGACGGCACGGAAGCGACGCAGAACGTGATTTTTACCGTCGTCACCAGCCCGGACGTGACGCAGGCCCGTATGTGGGGCCATATGCAGGGCGTGGTGGAAGCGGGCAATATCTACAAACGCCCGCTGCTGGCGGAAGAGGCCGCGCAGGATACCGGTTCCGAATTTGAGAATAACGAGTACTGGGCCACGTTTAACTCAGTGACGGCGGCGACAAACCAGTGCGGCGCAGGCCAGGTGCCGGGACAACTGCTGCTGGATACGCTGTATGAAGCCCATTCCGGCAATACGATGGAAACGACTTACGGCTGGCCGACACAGAAACACAGCTATATTGCGGCGGATACCGATGGTTCCACCACTGCGCACGTTAACCTGGCGACCGGTGCGGACAGCCTGTTCAGCGGCGCTGAACCGAACTATCTCTCCTGCTCCGGTAACGAGTTGGTGACCAGCCTGGACGTGTACTTTGATGGCAACGAGTCGTTACGTAATGCGGTAGCCAAAGTGGGCGAAAAAATTACGATGAACGTCCATTCCGTCAACGCGATGAACGGGTTAAGCGTGCCCAACGCCAGCTTTACCGTCACCATGTCGCACGGTAAAAATCGCGCCAACGCCACCACGGGCTTTACCGACTCCAGCGACGGAGCGCTGGTGATGGGCGGAGCGTCTTTCGGCTCTTCCCAGGCGTCGATGACGTACCAGGGCATGACCGATGCCGAGGGCAACGCCACGCTGGTCATTGAACAGCCGCAGGGCGTCGGCTTGCTGACGCCGCTGACCGTACTGCCGGTTAACTCGCTGATCACCACCCCCGTTAACCGCAGCGTGAAGTTTACCGTTTCCACCAGCCCCGACACGCCGGAGGCGCAAATGTGGGGCCATATGTCCGACACCATCACGGTGGGCGATATGACCTTTGAGCGGCCGAAGCTGGCAACAGAGGTTGCCGCGACCCGCACCCAAACCGAGGCTAACGAGAGCTGGGCGCGCGTTACCCATGCCGATGCGGTAGGCAATACGGCGGCGGGCGGCTGCGCCGCTAACCGATTGCCGCGCGCCGATCAACTGGAGGCGCTGTATGCCGCCAACCGCGACGGGGCTATCAACAGCACGCACGGCTGGCCGGTACTGATTAATTACTGGACCTCTACCTGGCAAAGCGCCACCACGTGGAAACTGATAGCGCTTTCTAACGGTAGCGAATTTCCGGGCGGCGCTGGCGCATCCGATTACGTCAGTTGCCTTGCCAGCGATAACCCGACGGCAGCCTCCATCACCATTGAGCCGGTGAATACGTCATTGTGGTATGACGAGAACAGCGAACACGCGGTGAAGGTGAAAAAGGGCGATACGCTCCAGCTCAAAGTGACGGTAAAAGACGCCAGCGGCAATCCTCTGCCGCAAGCGCCGTTTGTGCTCAGCCGCGGCGACGGCTACACCCGTCAGGGGGAAAAACATATCGCCGGCAGCGGCGACGGCATCGTCTCGGCGGTAGTGATTGACGGCGATTCGCTCAACGACACCGCCACCAAAATCGGCGGCATGACCGGTGAAAACGGCAGAAAAATCATCAACGTCACCCGCCCGGATGCCCACGGGACGAAAGTCGCGATTACGGCGGCGCTGTACGATAACGCCAGCGCGACGGCCAGCATCGACACTATTTTTACTGTGGTCACCAGCCCTAATAGCGACAAAGCCAAAATGTGGGGCCATATGCCGGAAACGACCACGGCGGCCAACGGCGTGGTGTTTAAGCGCCCGCTATTATCGGCTGAAATCGCCAGCGGCTTTACCCACGGCGACAATACGGAAAACAACGAAGCCTGGGGAATCGTCGATTTTGAAGTGGCGAACGACGCCTGTGGCGCGGGATACGTACCGACACTTGCCGATCTGCAATCGCTGTACGACGCCAGGCCCGGCGGCGCCATGAATACGCAGCAGGGCTGGCCGCTGGATGGTAAAAACTACCAGAACAGCACCGCTGATTTGAGCAGGAGTACGGAAAACCGCTACGTTAAGTCGATTGATCTGCGCGATGGCGGTATTAGCTCGCTGGCGTGGAGTGAACAACTCTATTTCGTCTGCCTGCAAAACGCCCATCCGGCGGCGACGCAGATAACGCTCACTTCGCCTGTGTATAACGACAGCGACGGCTTTGCCAAAGCGAAAGTCGGCGAGTCCATCCCGGTCATCATCACCACGCGGGACGCCCAGGGCAACCTGGCCGCCGACACGCCGGTTATCTTTACGCGCGGCGACAGCGTTGGGCGCGCGAATCAGGAAGTGAATAGCGCGTCGGCGGCGGAGATACAGATAAACCACAGCGACGGGCGTAGCAGCGGCGTTAAATATTACACCGCCACCGGCGCTGACGGCACGCTGACGCTGAATATCAGCCAGGACAGCGGCGCGGGCTTTAAAACGCCGCTGACGGCGGCGATAGAGCACAACGGCGTAACGAGCGCGCCGCTACCGGTCATTTTTACCGTCGTCACCAGCCCGGACACGCCGAAAGCCAACTACTGGGGCCATATGGCGGAAACGCTGACCGACAGCAGCGGCGTGGTGTACAAGCGCCCGTTGCTGGCCAGCGAGTTCAGCGTCACGCCCGGCAAATCGCTGACCATCGCCAACGGTTACTACGACAAAGGCGAAACCTGGGGCATGATAACCGTCGATAAAGCCTGGAACGGCGCCGGCGGCGGCTGCGGGCGCAATTATCTGCCCACCGTCAGCAACCTCCAGACGCTGTACAGTACCTGGCCTGATAACGCCATGCGCAGCCGTAACGGCTGGCCGATGACCAGTTCTGGCAACAACAATGTCAGCCGCTACTGGTGGGCGGGGGATTACGTGATGTCGTCAGACGGCGCGCAGTCGCTCTACGCGGCGGTCAACCTGTTTAACGACGGCAATGATGTCAAAACGACGACCAGCACCACGACGTACTATATGCAGACCTGCCTTACCTCGCCACGCAGCGCCGCCGCCAGCCTGACGCTGACGCTGGCAGGCCAGGATGCAGCCACCGGGATCGCAAAAGCGAAAAAGGGCGAGCAGATGGCCGCCACCGTCACGGTGAAAGACGCCGCAGGTCAGCCGATGAAAAACGTGATGGTGAAAATCAGCCGGGGATCTTCGTACAACCGCGTCAACAGCGCCACATCGTCCTCAAGCGCTGCAGACGATATTACGCTGCGTAATGTGATGCCGTCCGGCCCGGCGACATACCTGCTGGATACCTCCGCGAAATATCTGTATGCGCAAACCGATGCCCAGGGACAGGTGACATTTACCCTTGCGCAGGACAGTACCGCAGGTTTAAAGACCACCATCAGCGCCGCCACGATGGACGGCAGCAACCTGACAGACAGCAAAGACGCTATCTTTACCGTTATCACCAGCCCGGATAGCGACAAGGCCTCATACTGGGGCCATATGCCGGAAACCTTTACCAACAGTAAGGGCGTTGAGTTTACGCGGCCGCTGCTGCGCGCCGAGCTTTCTTCAACGACGGATACCACGTCCTTCCTGTCAAATAATGAGCTCTGGTACACCTGGAACCGCTATCCAAACCTGTATCAGGACTCCGCCAGCCCGTGCGATCGGCTGGGATTGCCGACGCTGGATGATTTAAAAACGTTGTATAACGACTATCCGAATGGTGGACTAACGGCCGCCTTTGGGTTGCCTGTAGACGCGGGGAAATACTGGGGAGCAGGGGATTCGAAAGTCAACGATACGCACTCGACGAATAATTTCCAGTATATCAGGCTAAATAACGGCGTTACGCAGGTCACAAATACGAATACCTCAACGGCGCAGCTCTGTCTGGCGAAGCGCAGGGTGTTGGCGATAGCGCTGACCTCCAGCGCCATGAATGCCGAAAAATCCGCCGCGCTGGCGAAAAAAGGGGATAAAATCCCGCTGACGGTGACCGTCACGGACGGCGCCGGCACGCCGCAGCCCAACGTGCCCATTCGGCTGGGGCGAGGAAACTATTCGCAAAACCGGGCTGGCGGTAGTGACAGCACCAACAACAGCGACATGCTGTTAACGCCGATTGCGCCGCCAGCGGATGCTAAAGTATTTGCCTACCATTATTCCGGGGAGCAGCTCTGGTACTGGTACGGCACTACGGATGAGAGCGGCAGGGTGCAGTTTGAGCTGACGCAGGATAATACCCCCGGCCTGAAAACAGCGCTGCAGGCGATGCTGTCCGACAATCCGCCGACCGTCAGCAATATGGATGTTATTTTTACCGTCATTACCAGCCCGGACAGCGATAAAGCCAAAATGTGGGGCCATATGCCGGAAACGGCGGTCAACAGCGCGGGGGTGAAATTCCACCGCCCGCTGCTGGCTGCGGAGATGACGTCGAATAGCGGCACCTACTATTACAATAACGAAACATGGCCTCTGGTGACTATCGCGAACACCCAGAAAGCGGGCGCGACCACCTGTGATGCGGCATATCAGCCGTTGTTTAATGACCTGCAAACGCTGTATAGCGACCATCCAGACAGCGCTCTCAATACGGCATTCGGCTGGCCGGTAGGGGCGGGTAAAAGCTGGCTGGCGGTGGACCAGGAGCCTGGAACCGGGTATTACCAGTATCTGCGGCTGGATACCGGCGCCAAAGGCCACACCAGTTCCACGAGCGTGTCTGGCGCGCAGGTGTGTCTGGTCGAGCCGCATACGTCTACTCCTGCCAATATTACGCTGACCTCGACGGCGATGGACAGCGCGAAAAACGCGGCGGTAGTGGAGAAGGGAAGCGCGATGCCGTTAACGGTGACGGTAAAAGATAGCAGCGGTAACCCGGTCGCCAACGTCGGTTTTACGTTGTCACGTGGCGATTCGAAAAATCGGGCAGGTACGGTGGTAACGGATGGCGACGTGGCAGCGGATGCCGGAGCAGATGATCTCATGCTTAAAGAGCTGACTCCCGCAAGCGCCAGCCGAAGTATGACCACCACCGGGATTGTCTTTACCGGCACTACCGGCAGCGACGGTACGGCAACGTTTACGCTTAATCAGGATAAAAGTCTGGGGTTAAAAACGCCACTCACGGTGAAACTGACGGACAATACGGCTCTTCACGCCTCACTGGATGTGATTTTTATGGTACTTACCAGCCCGGATACGGATAAAGCGTTGTTCTGGGGAAATATGTCGGATACGACATCCGTCAACGGAAAAACGCTGCATCGTCCGTGGCTGCAGGCTGAGCTACCGTCAGGCGTGACGCCAGTATTTACCAACGGAGTTCATGCAAATAACGAGTACTGGGCGATGACGCATACGGTGGACAACACTAAATGGGATATTGCCAAACAGTGCGGTAGCCTGAGCAAAGCACCGGATAATAACGACCTGTTGACGCTGTATCATTCAATTAGCTCGTTAGGCTGGCCGACGCTGGGCTATCCCTATTTATCTAAATCAACCTCGGGCGGCGGCATGTATTGCGGCGTGGATGAGAATACTAAGCAACAAAACTGCGCCATTCAGCCGGCAAGTACAGCAGGTTATGCGACGTGCGTGGAGTAACGTATTAAGCGTCTGGCACGAAAAATAATTTGTTTTTCACGTTCAACTGAGCTTCATGAAAAAGTGAACGGAGCATTCATTGAAAAGTATATGTTCTGTTAATTGGAGTCATCACCGTTTGCCGCTGGTGTGTAGAAGCGCCGTTTCCCTTCTGTAACCCGGCATCTGGCGCTACCTATATACAAAATAACACCAGGTGTCGCATGATAATCACACCTTTTATCTCACGTATCTATTTATCTGAATATATGAAACCATTAAATATTATTCATAATATAAATATTTATTAAATAGGTGAAGATATTCATATTAATTATAAATTAACCAGAAACTGACCTGGCATTAAAATAAGGCTTGAAATTAGTTAATAATTTGGCTTTGATAATACATTGTTACAGATGACAGCAACCATTCATAGAATCATATTTTTGTTATTTATTATTTAACTCATTTATATACACCATTTAAAAGTTATTTGCAGCCAATCAAATCAAGTTTGCTTCGTGAATGTTATTAAAAGGAAATTTAAAAATTGAACAGGACCTACAGTATCGTCTGGAGCGCCGTGCGAAATATGTATGTCGTAGCTTCAGAACTGGCGCGAAGCCACAGCAAAGTTAAAATACAGGCGCACGCTAATGAAGTCGCCCCTTCTATTAAAAAGCCTGATTCAGGATGGGCAAGACACCATGCGCTGGCCCTGGCAATTGTTGCCGCGCTTGGCTTTGCCAGCCCGCTGGCCATCGCCGATAATCCGGTGTCATACACCGATGGGGTCGAGCACGACCTGAACGCCGATTCGCCGATTTCCTACTCAGGCACTGGTGAAGGTTCTGCACTGCACCTCGAAGGCCTGGCAACGCCCGAAGGGGGGTGGCAGGCAACGTCGGGTACAGGTACAAATGTCGTGATTAACACCAACGGCGGCGGCGATCCTGTTCAGGGAACTCATGCTATCGCCACGGCAGTTACCCTCAACAAGGGCGCAACACTTGACCTGACCGGGGCGCAGATCTCTACAGAAGGAACCTACACGGCAGGTATCGACCTCCAGGCGCAAAGCAGCATGACGCTGAATGGCGGGAGCATCCAGATCGGAAGTAATTACGGCATCCTGACCCTCTCTGGCGAGTCATGGGCTGCCCTGATTGGCACCAACGTTACGGCAACGACGCAAAGTCGTAGCAGCATAGTGTCACAATCAGGTAGCACGCTTAACATTAAGGACGGGAGCGTAATCACGCTGACAAACGGTCAGGTGCGCGTAGTAGGCGAGACGACATACAACTCCTGGCTGAATGTGTCCGATAGCACGATGAGCTCCACGGGTACGGATAGTACGCTTCTTGTGTCCAACAAGGGCGTTCTTGATATTACGAACTCTACCGTCACGCACGATAATGCCACAGGCGCCGCCATTGAGGTGAAAAACGCCTCAACGGTGAGCATCTCTGACGATAAAGATTCGATGGCCATCAACTCCAAAGGCATCGGTATTAAAATCCTTGCCTCCAGCGTGGATATTAACGGCGCCACCATCAACGCCGACGGCGACGGCATCTTTATAACAAGCAAAGGTAAAAGCGGTGGGTATGATGATATCAACGCGCTGACGGTTAACAAAGCACAGGTTAATTCAGAGACGATTGCGCTGCATGTGGACTCTGGCACGACGATTAACGATCCTATCGTGCTAACCGATAGCGCATTTGACGCGCCGGCAGTGATCAAGCTGGGCAGCAAGGCGGTCATTCAGGCCGACAATACGACATTGAACGGTGACGTTGTTCAGAGTGACATGTCATCGTCATCGCTGTCTTTAAGCCAGGGTTCCACGTTAACCGGTAGTGTAGATGCGATGTTTACTACACTGTCGCTCGACGATACTAGCCAGTGGAATATGACCGACTCGTCAATCATCGGCAACCTGACCAACAACGGCGACATTACGCTGAACAACGAGAGCGGTTCGACAGGCACGCTGCTGACGGTGGGCAATACCCTGACCTTGCAGGACGGCAGCCAGATAAACGCGACGCTGGATACCGCCAACAGCTCGCCAATTATCAAAGCCGCCAACGTCACGCTGGGCGGGACGTTGAACCTTAGCTCAGCGGCCACCTTTGTCGCGCCCGAAACCGACGAGCAGTTAGGATCGTTCACGCTAATTGATTCGCAAACCGCGATTACTACCGATTTTGACAGCGTAACGCTGGATGCCGACACCTCCGCTATGCCGGATTACCTGACGATCAACGCGGGCGTTGATGCGAATGATAATACCAACTACGTGTTGTCTACGGGCCTGAGCTGGTACGCGGGCGCAAAATCTGCGCGCGTTGCGCACGGCACCTTTACCGTTGACGCAGGCGATACCTTTACCGTCACCAGCGAACTGGATGAAACCGCGGCCACCTCCAACTGGGACGGTAAAACGCTGTTCAAAGAAGGCGACGGTACGCTCGTCCTCAGCAACACGGCGAACGACTTCGGCAATACCGACATTAACGGCGGTACGCTGATTGCAAATGATGCCGCCGCGCTCGGCAGCGGCGACGTGGCCATTGCAGAAAACGCAAAGCTTGAGTTGAGCCAGGGCACGCTGGATAACAACGTGACCGGCGAGGGCCAAATTGTCAAAAGCGGTAGCGATGAGCTGATCGTGACCGGCGATAACAACTACAGCGGCGGTACCACCATTACCGGCGGTACGCTGACGGCTGACCATGCGGATTCGCTGGGCAGCGGCGATATCGACAACAGCGGTGTGCTTCAGGTCGGCGAGGGCGAGCTGGAAAATACGCTTTCCGGCAGCGGTTCGCTGGTGAAAACCGGCACAGGCGAACTGACGTTAAGCGGCGATAACAGCTACAGTGGCGGCACCACTATTTCCGACGGCACGCTGATTGCCGCCAACGTTAACGCGCTGGGCGGCGGCAATATCGACAACAGCGGTACGCTGATGCTGGACGCGGAGGGCGAATTCAACCTTGCGAATGTCACGACCCAGTCAGGAGCAACGACTGAGCTGGCCAAAGGTACGACGCTCAACGTCGACTCGCTGACTCAGCAAGCCGATAGTACGCTGAATATTGACCTCAGTAAGACTAATGGTGAAAGCGCCATTACCGCCGACAGCGTCACGCTGGGCGGCACGCTCAACATCAGCGGTATCGGTAATGTTACAGACAGCTGGACGCCTGAGGCATACACTTACACGCTGATTGACAGCGACAGCGCCATTACGACCGATTTCAATGATCTGACCGTCGCGGGAATGAATAGCGAAGATGTTGACTTCCTGACCATCGACGGAAAAGTCGACGAAGCAGACAGCACAAACTATGATCTGACGGCCTCCCTCTCCTGGTATGCGGACAGAGACAACGCTTCTACTGACGCCCACGGCACCTTTACGCTAAGTGACCCTGACGGCAGCTTTAAGGTTGCGGCTAAACTGACAGATGTTGATGACGCGCTGGATCCGGGCAGCACATGGGACGGTAAGTCGCTGACCAAAGAAGGCGCAGGCATGCTGATCCTCTCCGGCGACAACGACTACAGCGGCGGCACTACAATCAATGAAGGTACGCTGGTCGCCGCCAGCACGACGGCGCTGGGCACCGGTCTGGTGGACAATAACGCCACGCTGGTACTGGACGCAGACGGTGCAGTCAGCGCGGCGGGCGGCATCACCACTCATAGCGACGCGACGACCCAACTGGCGCTCGGCACCTCGTTGGATCTCGGCGACAGCGCGTTAATTCAGGAAGATGGCAGTACGCTGAACGTTGAGCTGAATAGTGACTCAGTGCAACCGCTGATTACCGGTGGCAGCGCCACGCTTGGCGGTGATTTGGTCGTCAGCGACGCCAGCCTGCAAGCGCGCGCCTCCGACGCGGAGTTCCAGTCCTTTAAACTGATGGATATGGACAGCGATATCAGCGGCGACTTTACCAGCCTGACGATGAACCTCACCGACAAGCCGGACTATCTGACCGTAACCGGAACAATCAATCCTCAAGACCAGTCTGAATACCTGCTTACCGAAGGGCTGAGCTGGAATGCGACCGCAACGTCAGCGACGCCAGCACACGGCACGTTTACCCTGGGCGCAGGCGATAGCTTTGACGTCACCAGCGTACTGGGCGATAAAACCGGCAACGGCGACTGGGATGGTAAAACGCTGACCAAACTGGGCGCGGGTAAACTGACGCTGAGCGGCGCGAATACCTATAGCGGCGATACTAACGTACAGGAAGGCACGCTGTGGCTGGCCGGTGCCGGTACGATTGGCGAAATGGGCAGCCAGCAGGCGGTGAACGTCGCCGCCGACGCGACCTTCGGCGGCAGTAATGGTACTACCGTTAACGGTAAGGTGACCAACGAAGGGACGCTGGTCTTTGGCGACAGCGACGAAACAGGCGCCATCTTCACCCTCAATGGCGATCTGATCAACATGGGGACGATCGCCAGCGGTAACAGCGCAAGCACGCCTGGCAATACGCTTTATGTCGATGGCGATTACACCGGCAACGGCGGCTCGCTTTACCTGAATACCGTCCTGGGCGACGATGATTCGGCGACCGATAAGTTGGTCATTACCGGCGATGCCTCCGGCACCACCGATCTGTACATCAACGGCATCGGCGATGGGGCGCAGACCACTAACGGTATCGAAGTGGTGGATGTTGGCGGTGTATCAACCAGCGATGCGTTTGAGCTAAAAAATGAGGTGAACACCGGTCTGTATACCTACCGTCTGTACTGGAATGAAAGTGACAACGACTGGTATCTGGCGTCAAAAGCACAATCTGATGATGACGACAGCGGCGGCGATGACAGTGATGTCACGCCTCCGAGCGGAGGCGGCGATGTCGCACCGCAGTACCGGGCGGATATCGGCGCGTACATGGGCAACCAGTGGATGGCGCGCAACCTGCAAATGCAGACCCTCTATGACCGCGAAGGCAGCCAGTATCGTAACGCCGATGGCAGCGTCTGGGCACGCTTCAAAGCGGGTAAAGCGGAATCAGAGGCTGTCAGCGGTAATATCGATATGGACAGCAACTACTCTCAGTTCCAGTTAGGCGGCGACATTCTGGCCTGGGGCAACGGCCAGCAGAGCGTTACCGTTGGCGTCATGGCGAGCTACATCAACGCCGATACCGACAGCACCGGTAACCGTGGCGCAGACGGTAGCCAGTTCACCAGCAGCGCCAACGTAGACGGCTACAACCTTGGCGTCTATGCCACCTGGTTTGCCGATGCCCAAACGCATAGCGGCGCGTATGTCGATAGCTGGTATCAATACGGTTTCTACAACAACAGCGTAGAGAGCGGTGATGCGGGATCTGAATCTTACGACTCAACTGCTAATGCTGTCTCGCTGGAAACCGGTTATCGCTACGATATTGCGCTTAGCAACGGCAATACTGTCAGTCTGACGCCGCAGGCGCAGGTTGTCTGGCAGAACTACTCAGCGGATAGCGTGAAGGATAACTACGGCACCCGGATCGACGGTCAGGATGGCGACAGTTGGACAACGCGCCTGGGTCTGCGTGTTGACGGCAAGCTGTACAAAGGCAGCCGTACGGTTATCCAGCCGTTTGCTGAAGCCAACTGGCTGCACACCAGCGATGATGTGTCGGTATCGTTTGATGATGCCACGGTGAAACAGGATCTTCCGGCTAACCGTGCGGAGCTGAAAGTGGGTCTGCAGGCAGATATCGATAAGCAGTGGAGCGTTCGCGCTCAGGTTGCCGGGCAGACTGGCAGCAATGACTTTGGCGATCTGAACGGTAGCCTCAATCTGCGCTATAACTGGTAAGTTAGACAAAACCGGGCGGGTATTCCCAGCCCGGTTTTGAGTCTAATGACAAACCGGTTGATCGTCGGATTATGGCTACACCTTATCCGATGTGGCGCGTAGGTTGGCTGAGGCGAAACCGAAAGCTGACATCGCGGTGCAAAGGGTGGGGGAATATTGGATTACGTGCCCGGCGTGACGGATTTGACTTCACTTTCAAGCCAACCGTCCTCCAGCCGCGTGGTCATGATATCGCCCGCTTTGACCTGTTTGATCTTTTTCAACACCTTGCCGTCCGTTGTCGTCGAAACCGTATAGCCGCGCGCCAGCGTGGCTAACGGGCTGACCGCTTCCAGATGCGTGACCGCGTTGCCAAAACGCTCGCGCTGTTCGCTTAACCGTGAGCGGATATTCTCCGTCAGACGATATTCCAGCTGTTGGATGCGCGACTGCGCGCGGTGAATGCGCGGCTGCGGATTTTGCTGGCTCAGGCGTTGACTTACGCGCTGTTGGCGCTGAGTGGCCTGCTTAATCCTGGCCTCAAGCGCAAATCCCATCCGTTGGCGTAGACGTTCCAGCGCGGTTTGCTGGCGGGCCAGACGCAGTTGCGGATGTTGCTGTTGCAGACGGTGAAAAATCTGCGTGAAACGACGGCTGCGATTGGCGAGGTAATAGTCCATCGCCATGCCCAGGCGCTGCTGGGCGGACTGGATCTGACGCAACAACTCCTGCTGGTTACGGCTGACAATTTCTGCCGCTGCTGATGGCGTCGGCGCGCGCAGGTCGGCGACAAAATCGGCGATAGTGACGTCGGTTTCGTGACCGACGGCGCTGACCACCGGAATGCGGCTGGCAAAAATAGCCCGCGCCACGCGTTCGTCGTTAAAACTCCACAAATCTTCCAGCGAACCGCCGCCGCGCCCGACGATCAGCACGTCGCACTCGCCGCGCGCGTTTGCCAGTTCGATAGCACGAACGATCTGCCCCGGCGCATCGTCGCCCTGGACCGCAGTCGGGTAGATAATAACGGGCAGGGATGGGTCACGACGCTTCAGCACATGGAGAATATCGTGCAGCGCCGCGCCGGTTTTCGAGGTGATCACCCCAACGCAATGGGCCGGGGTGGGCAACGGCTGTTTATGCTGCTGATCGAACAAGCCTTCGGCCTGGAGTTTGGCTTTTAGCTGCTCATACTTCTGCTGCAACAAGCCTTCGCCAGCCGGCTGCATACTTTCGGCGATGATTTGATAATCGCCGCGCGGCTCGTACAGCGTAATGTTGGCGCGTACCAGCACCTGCTGCCCGTGCTGCGGGCGGAACGTCACCCGGCGGTTGCTGTTGCGGAACATCGCACAGCGCACCTGAGCGGTATCGTCTTTGAGCGTAAAGTACCAGTGGCCCGACGCAGGCTGCGTGAAATTAGAAATCTCGCCGCTGATCCATACCTGTCCCATCTCCTGTTCTAACAGCAGACGAACCGTCTGGTTAAGGCGGCTTACGGTAAAAATTGAGGAAGTTTGAGAGGATAACATGTGAGCGGGATCAAATTCTAAATCAGCAGGTTATTCAATCGATAGTAACCTGCTCACGGGGGATCGCAAGCACTATTTGCAAAAAAATGTAGATGCAACCGATTACGTTCTGTATAATGCCGCGGCAATATTTATTAACCTCCCAGGTGAGATATTGCCCATGCTACGTATCGCTAAAGAAGCCCTGACGTTTGACGACGTCCTCCTTGTTCCCGCTCACTCCACCGTTTTGCCGAATACTGCCGATCTCAGCACGCAGTTGACGAAAACTATTCGTCTGAATATTCCTATGCTTTCTGCGGCGATGGACACCGTGACGGAAGCGCGTCTGGCAATTGCCCTGGCCCAGGAAGGCGGCATCGGTTTTATCCACAAAAACATGTCTATTGAGCGCCAGGCGGAAGAAGTTCGCCGCGTGAAGAAACACGAGTCCGGCGTAGTGACCGACCCGCAGACCGTCCTGCCAACCACCACGTTGCATGAAGTGAAAGCCCTGACCGAGCGTAACGGTTTTGCGGGCTATCCGGTGGTGACTGAAGATAACGAGCTGGTGGGTATCATCACCGGTCGTGACGTGCGTTTTGTGACTGACCTGAACCAGCCGGTTAGCGTTTACATGACGCCGAAAGAGCGTCTGGTGACCGTTCGTGAAGGCGAAGCCCGTGAAGTCGTGCTGGCAAAAATGCACGAAAAACGCGTAGAAAAAGCGCTGGTCGTTGATGATAACTTCCATCTGCTTGGCATGATTACCGTAAAAGATTTCCAGAAAGCGGAACGTAAACCAAACTCCTGTAAAGATGAGCAGGGCCGTTTACGTGTCGGCGCGGCGGTCGGCGCAGGCGCGGGCAACGAAGAGCGCGTTGACGCGCTGGTGGCGGCAGGCGTTGACGTACTGCTGATCGACTCCTCTCACGGTCATTCAGAAGGCGTGTTGCAACGTATCCGTGAGACGCGCGCTAAATATCCTGACCTGCAAATCATCGGCGGCAACGTTGCGACGGGCGCAGGCGCTCGCGCACTGGCGGAAGCCGGTTGCAGCGCGGTGAAAGTGGGTATCGGCCCGGGTTCCATCTGTACCACTCGTATCGTGACTGGTGTGGGCGTTCCGCAGATCACCGCTGTTTCCGACGCAGTTGAAGCGCTGGAAGGCACCGGAATTCCGGTTATCGCTGACGGCGGTATTCGCTTCTCCGGCGATATCGCCAAAGCCATCGCCGCAGGCGCGAGCGCGGTAATGGTGGGCTCTATGCTGGCCGGTACGGAAGAATCCCCGGGCGAAATCGAACTGTACCAGGGCCGTTCGTACAAATCTTACCGCGGCATGGGCTCGCTGGGCGCGATGTCCAAAGGTTCCTCTGACCGTTACTTCCAGAGCGACAACGCCGCCGACAAACTGGTGCCGGAAGGTATCGAAGGCCGCGTAGCCTATAAAGGTCGCCTGAAAGAGATCATTCACCAGCAGATGGGCGGCCTGCGCTCCTGTATGGGGCTGACCGGTTGTGCTACCATCGACGAACTGCGTACTAAAGCGGAGTTTGTGCGTATCAGCGGTGCGGGTATCCAGGAAAGCCACGTTCACGACGTGACCATCACCAAAGAGTCCCCGAACTACCGTCTGGGCTCCTGATTTTCTTCGCCCGACCTTCGCGTCGGGCGATTTATTTAATCTGTTTCACTTGCCTCGGAATAAGCGTCAATGACGGAAAACATTCATAAGCATCGCATCCTCATTCTGGACTTCGGTTCTCAGTACACTCAACTGGTTGCGCGCCGCGTGCGTGAGCTGGGTGTTTACTGCGAACTGTGGGCGTGGGATGTGACAGAAGCACAAATTCGTGACTTCAACCCAAGCGGCATTATTCTTTCCGGCGGCCCGGAAAGCACCACCGAAGAAAACAGCCCGCGCGCGCCGCAGTATGTCTTTGAAGCAGGCGTGCCGGTATTTGGCGTTTGCTATGGTATGCAGACCATGGCGATGCAGCTTGGCGGTCATGTAGAAGGTTCTAATGAGCGTGAATTTGGTTATGCGCAGGTCGAAGTGTTGACCGACAGCGCGCTGGTTCGCGGTATTGAAGATTCCCTGACCGCAGACGGCAAACCGCTGCTGGACGTGTGGATGAGCCACGGCGATAAAGTGACGGCGATTCCGTCCGACTTCGTGACCGTCGCCAGCACCGAGAGCTGCCCGTTCGCCATCATGGCTAACGAAGAAAAACGCTTCTACGGCGTACAGTTCCACCCGGAAGTGACTCACACCCGCCAGGGGATGCGCATGCTGGAGCGTTTTGTGCGTGATATCTGCCAGTGTGAAGCGTTGTGGACGCCGGCGAAGATCATCGACGACGCCGTGGCGCGCATTCGCGAGCAGGTAGGCGACGATAAAGTGATCCTCGGTCTCTCCGGCGGCGTGGATTCTTCCGTCACCGCGATGCTGCTGCACCGCGCGATCGGTAAAAATCTGACCTGTGTATTCGTCGACAACGGCCTGCTGCGTCTCAACGAAGCCGAGCAGGTGATGGACATGTTTGGCGACCATTTTGGCCTGAATATCGTTCACGTTCCGGCGGAAGAGCGCTTCCTGTCCGCGTTGGCTGGCGAAAACGATCCAGAAGCCAAGCGTAAGATCATTGGCCGTGTTTTTGTGGAAGTGTTCGACGAAGAAGCGCTGAAACTGGAAGACGTGAAATGGCTGGCGCAGGGCACCATCTACCCTGACGTTATCGAATCTGCGGCGTCTGCAACCGGTAAAGCGCACGTCATCAAATCTCACCACAATGTCGGCGGCCTGCCGAAAGAGATGAAGATGGGGCTGGTTGAACCGCTGAAAGAGCTGTTCAAAGACGAAGTGCGTAAGATTGGTCTGGAGCTGGGCCTGCCGTACGACATGCTGTACCGTCACCCGTTCCCGGGTCCGGGCCTCGGCGTTCGTGTTCTGGGTGAAGTGAAGAAAGAGTACTGCGACCTGCTGCGTCGCGCGGACGCTATCTTCATTGAAGAGCTGCGCAAAGCGGATCTGTACGACAAAGTCAGCCAGGCGTTCACCGTCTTCCTGCCGGTCCGTTCCGTAGGCGTCATGGGCGATGGTCGTAAGTACGATTGGGTGGTCTCCCTGCGTGCCGTCGAAACCATCGACTTTATGACTGCGCACTGGGCGCATCTGCCGTATGACTTCCTGGGTCGTGTTTCCAACCGCATCATCAATGAAGTCAACGGGATTTCCCGTGTGGTGTATGACATCAGCGGTAAACCACCAGCTACCATTGAGTGGGAATAAGTCGATAACCCTTCCTGTGTTTTCATGAACAGGTAAAAGTGAATTTAACCCTCTGTTTTTGCAGAGGGTTTTTATTTATGTGCATTCATGAATTTTCTATGTGGCGCACAGTTCCTGACGGCAAATTTGACGTAATCCTCGGAAAAGTAAACAGTACGAGATCGATGGAGTAAGCAGCAGGAGTTCGAGCGAATGCGACAACGTTTTGTGCTGTCTCAGCTCACTCATAGTTTTCCTCGAATTGCATGCAGGAAAGCCAGACTACAATGTCCGCTGTGAGCGAGGAGAGGTCGTCCCATCCAGCGTAAGAACGTAAAAAAACCGCCGTGAGGCGGTTTAGTTGTTCAGTTAGGAAGTGACGCTTGCGAGTCGTGCTGCAAATCCAATGAAGAACATACCTACCAGCGTGTTTCCAATGGTTGATAATCTACGGTTGCCTTTCAGACGGCTTAGCAGATAAGAGCCGCAGAAAACGAGGAAGCCGAAATAAACGAGAGTAATCGCGAACATTACCGCAGCAAGAATGATAAACGCCATCCAGGAGTGTTCAGCCTGAACATTGATGAACTGGGCGAAAAAAGAGATATAGAACAGTAGCGTCTTTGGATTCAGTAGAGTAACCAGCATTCCGCGTCCGATGATCCCCTTAGCATTAGCTGAAGATTTCTTTTCCTCACTCGTTTCGATAGCTGGCTTAAAGATAGTGCGTATCGTCTGGACACCGAGATAGAAAAGATAGGCAGCACCTGCGTATTTGATGGCGTTAAACAAGGCAGGGGTTGAGCTTATGACCGCAGCCAGCCCACACCATGCCAGCAGAACCAGAAGTACGTCACTCATGAGAATGGAAAATATTGCAGCAAAGCCTCGTTTGATGCCGCTCGTAATGCTTGTTTTAATCACGAACATGGTCTCAGGGCCAGGAGCAAGGACTATCAGTGTCGCACCAAGCAGATACGTCCAGAAATTCACGATACCAAAATCAGCAAACATTTTTACTCCAGCTCTATCGTTTTCAACGAGGTTATTCTAACGTAACAGGCCATAATGAAAACACATCATGGCTACTTTCAATTCAGCCAATGTTCGCTTCTGGCACCAGGCCGACTACGCCTAAAAAATTTCAGAGCTTAATGGGCTCTTTACAAAACAAATTCTGACGTATGGGACTGGTCACCTTATTCTCCTTCCACGATGGTTATCTTCCTGATTTCGCATTGACTATGGCGGATAGGGCGGAACCGCAGGTGACCTTTGAGTATACGTTTACGGTAAAGCACTGCATCGACACAATAGCGGGTTTCCTGAAGTGCGTTGAGGTTGAGCCGCATCCGGTTATCACAGAGATACTCACACAGTTTGAGAGTACCGTACGTCAGTGCCCGCTGGGATGCCAGATTTGCCCTGAACTTGTGCCAGCTACCGGGAGTTTAACCACGCTGAAGGCTATCGGGTTTTGTATTCGGTCGAGGGAATCTTAGTAACCGCGCATGTGATCTTATCACCTAGGCAGGATATCCCGCGGTTGCTCTTTAAGCGTCTGATCATGGTCTGAACCCATTGAGTGGGTTGTCTTTTTGCGTTAACGCTAAAGCTTCTTTTTCTTGCGCGGGCTTTTTTATGTAGGGTGACCCGTCCTGAACAGCGAAAATACTGTGCGACCAGACAGAAACCTCCGCTCACGCAGAGGTTTTTTACTGGTCATAAATGATTAGCGAAATCAGTTAAACCAGCCGCTTGCCTTTTCCTCTCGGGCTTTACCTTCGCTTTGCAGCAGATCGCGACCGCCTTCAGATAGATTTCTGTTTGCATCAGCATGAGATTGAATAACATCTGTCTGGGCAGCTTTACTTTTCAGCTCTTGATCGATGAATTCATTTTCTCTTTTTACCCGGGCCTCTTCCCTGGCCAGCGCCAGTTTTTGTTTCTGAATTTCTAAACGACGAAGCTCATCTTCGTAGCTTTGATCGCGCGCTTTATCTTGCGCGGCTTCCGCTGCCAATTTTGCTTGCCGTGCTTTCCGTTCAGCTTCTGCCGCTTTTGCTCGCTGCTTAGCAACCGCTGCCGCATTGGCTTGCCTTTGTCTTTCCTGTTGAGCCTCTTGATCTCGTTTGGCTTGCAGAGCATCACGCTGTCTGTTTTCTTCATTTTTTCCTTGCTGTTCAGCCTGGGCTACCGCCGCAAGCTGATCCTGCAAAGAAGAAGATAAAACCGAGCCGCTTAGGGTGAATAAAACAGCGCCTAAAATAACTTTCTTCATAAAATCTCCTGATAGTTAGCTTTTCTCAGGACATTTCGTATTGGGTTGAATTCGCGTTTCGTTATCTTTGGTCGATATCACCATAGCCAGACCGGTGGTAAATTGGCACGTTTTTCCCACCTGGGTGGAGGTATAAACCTTCGTTCCTTCTTTGTAAGTCAAAGATACGGCTTCAACTAACGTTTTATCTTTAACTAATGAACCCGCCGCTGCGCCAACGGCTCCGCCGCCAACCGCGCCGGCAGTAGTACCCAAACCGCTACCTGAGCCCACGTTATGACCAGTAACGCCGCCCGCTACAGCCCCAAGAATTGCGCCGAAGGTCTGAGCGGTTTTTTTATTGGCGGTGTTATCTACGGCAACTTTCGCTGGCAAAACAGAGATAATATTGACGGTCTTTGTTTCTTGCTTCGCGTTTAACTGCCCGGTTTGGTAAACATCTGCGGCGTAGTCATCCGCATTGGACTGGCATCCGGCAAGAGAAAAAGAGGCAAACAAAACCAGAGGCAAAGCATTTTTTTTTTAAATTCATCACAATTCCTTGTTTAGGTAATAACGCAAAAAGGAATGTATTTAAGACTAATCTTAAAAAAAGTAAACTATCGTTTCTTGTAGTTGATTGTTTTTTTATACTAAAAAACAAAGCATTAGATAATGCGATGCTTTGTTTTTATCGGTTCATGCTAAGCCAGGGAAGGGGGTAACAGAGCGCTGGATAACACGGCAAACCTGTGACGATAATACCGCCATCACTATTTTAACGGATAACAGCTTAACGTTGTCCCGGCGTGGTGACAGAAAGCGATGACTGTTGCGCTTCTTTTTTATCCTGATGGTGCTGCCAGGCGCCGATAGAAGAGTAGACGAAACGTCCAAAGAAGAAGAGAAAACTGATAAGCAGTACGATACGGGTCATGCGAGTGTTAAATCGATGTCGTTTTCGCATACTGTTGGCCTGACTCACAAAGGGTTCCTTAACGTTGGCCCAGCGGTATGGGCGGGATCAGGCTGAGTTCTTCAAGGGTATTATCAGGGCGAAGAACGTAACAAGCCTGCGTTCACTCTACATTAAGGCATACTGCGAACCGATGGTCAATTCCTCTTAATGTAAAATTGCGTCAGTTGATTTATCTTATATTGTTATGGAAGATAATTTTAGTATTTACATTAATAATAAATTAATGATAACAAAGAATAAAAAGACGAATAAAGGCTGCAGGAGAAAGGTAATAATTGACTTAAATCAAATGTTACTTTTGTTTAATAATTACAATCGATGACTATCGTGTGATGTATATCGCATCATCAATTTAAAGTCAGGTGGGATGCCTGTCTGTTAACGCCCCTTTGGGATTGGGGGGTTCTGCTGAGCATCTATGAAGCTGAATAAAACTTATATAAATATCAGAGATAAATGGTGGGGACTACCGCTCATCCTTCCTTCGATTTTACTACCTGTTTTAAGTAGCGCAAATACTTATGCGCTTACCAGCACTGGAAATGTGGTTCTTTTTTACCTCCCGTTAGCTTTTATGCTTAGTCTGATGCTCTTTTTCGGCTGGGCAGCACTGCCGGGTATTGTGCTTGCTATCTTCTGGCGCAGATACCCGCAGACAGGGCTGTATGAAACCCTTTCTGTGACGATGCACTTTATCATTACTATCGTGCTAAGCTGGGGCGGCTATCGTGTCTTTTCCCCCCGGCGAAACAATGTTTCCCACGGCGACGCCCACCTGTTGTTTCAACGAATGTTCTGGCAGGTATTTTGTTCAGCGACATTATTTCTGGTCATTTACCAGTTTGCCGCTTTTGTTGGCATGTACGAAAGCAAAGCCAGCCTGATGGGGGTAATGCCCTTTAATATCAACACGCTGATTAATTACCAGGCGTTACTGGTCGGTAACCTTATCGGCGTGCCATTGTGCTATTTTATTATTCGTACTCTCCGCAATCCGCTGCACCTGCGAGGGTATTATCAGCAATTAAAGCTACAGATTGATAGCAAGGCCACTAAAAAAGAGATCGTTATTTGGCTGGCCGTATTGACTACACTAATGTTTATACTGTGTATGCCATTGACTGATAATAGTTCAATATTTAGTACCAACTATACGCTTTCGTTATTATTGCCGGTCATGCTGTGGGGCGCGATGCGCTATGGCTATAAGTTTATTTCAATTATCTGGGCCGTCGTGCTAATTACGTCGATTCATTATTATCAGCGTTATATGCCCTGGTATTCAGGTTATGATACGCAATTAGCGATTACCTCTTCGAGCTATCTGGTTTTTTCTTTTATTGTTAATTATATGTCTGTACTGGCCACGCGTCAGCGCGTAGTGAGTGGTCGCGCACGGCGCCTGGCCTATCTTGACCCGGTTGTACATCTTCCCAATTTACGTGCGTTAAATCGCGCGCTTAAAAATGCACCCTGGTCTACGATCTGTTTTTTACACGTGCCGGGTCTGGAGCTATTGGGTAAAAATTATGGCGTCATGTTACGCATCCAGTATAAGCAAAAGCTCTCTCACTGGATTACGCCGATGTTGGCCTCAAATGAGTGCGTCTACCAGATGTCAGGGCACGACCTGGTGCTGCGTCTTAATACAGAGGCGCATCAGCAGCGTATTGAAGCGCTGGATAAACATATTAAGCAGTTTCGGTTTATCTGGGACGGACTGCCGCTACAGCCGCCTGTCGGCGTGAGCTACTGCTGCGTACGTTCTCCGGTTAGCCACCTTTATCTTCTGCTAGGCGAATTAAGCACCAGTTCCGATCTTTCGTTGACGACTAACGCGCCGGAGGATTTACAGCGGCGCGGCGCAATGCACCTGCAGCGCGATTTGAAGGGCAGAATTGCGATGATGAATCGGCTGCAACAGGCGTTGGAGCACGATCATTTTTTCCTGATGGCGCAGCCTATTTTCGGTGTTCGTGGGGATGTTTACCATGAAATTTTACTGCGACTCAGGGATGACAACGGCGACGTTATCAACCCGGACAATTTTTTACCCGTGGCGCATGAGTTTGGTTTGTCTTCCGCTATCGATCTCTGGGTGATTGAAAACACGCTGCGGTTTATGGCGGCCAGCCGGGAATATATGCCCGCGCATCGTTTTGCCATTAATCTGTCGCCAACATCGGTATGCCGCGCTCGTTTTCCTGCAGAAGTTAAGCAGCTGCTTACGCAATATCAGGTTGAACCCTGGCAACTGGTTTTTGAGGTAACGGAAAGCAACTCTCTCACCAATGCTGAGCAGGCGCAGTTGACGCTGGGACAGCTACAGCAGTTTGGCTGTCAGATAGCGATTGATGATTTCGGTACTGGCTACGCCAGCTATGCGCGGCTGAAAAACGTTGACGCCGATATTCTTAAAATTGACGGCAGTTTTATTCGCAATATAGTGTCAAACAGTCTCGATTATCAGATTGTGGCTTCTATTTGTCATTTAGCGCGAATGAAAAATATGCAGGTCGTCGCGGAGTATGTCGAGAGCGAAGAAATACGAAGCGTCGTGCTGTCGTTGGGGATCGACTATCTTCAGGGATATTTAATTGGCGAGCCGCAGCTATTATCTGAGATTCAGTAAAGGCAGACGCCGCAGCGCGGCGTCTGATCCACAATTTACGCGGCGATCTCCGGCGAGCTTTCTTCCTCAATATTGAGACGCCAGCCAGTTACCGCTTCCCAGTACTGCTGTTCTTTTTCCAGATCAAGCAGTACCAGCGCATTCTGGCTGAACCAGTCATGCGGAAAACATAACGTCCAGTGGCTGTCATCGGTCGTTAGCCGCAGCGTCGGCGGCGTGGTGGTCGCCTGCCGCTGGTTGTTCAGTAATACGCCCAGCCGAAGTAGCTGGATTAACGGCAGATACTGTTTTTTCTTAAACAGCGTAAAGCGGGGCATATCATCTAGTTTTATGGCTTTACGATGATAACGCACCAGCGTCGCCATCATCATTTGCTGCTCCTGATTAAAGCCGGGCAAATCGCTGTGTTGCAGAATATAAGCCGAATGGCGATGTAAACCGCTGTGATTAATATTCAGTCCAACCTCATGCAGCATTGCCGCCCAGCGGAGCAACGCTTCAAGCTGCGGATGCGCCAGTTTTGGCTGCTGGGCCTGCCACTGCTCGTACATCTGCATGGTGGTTTCCAGCACGCGTCTGGCCTGTTCTCTGTCAATGTTGTATTGATTGGCCAGACTTTTTGCGGTACGGCTGCGAACATCCTGATGGCGGAAGCGGCCTTCCATTTCATACAGCACGCCTTCGCGCAACGCGCCGTCGGAAAGGCGAAGCTCGCGGATAGCCAGAGCATCAAAAACGCCGCACAGAATCGCCAGGCCCGGCACAAAGACCGCTTTTCGTTCTTCAGACAGACCCGGCAGGCTGAGCGCATTAAAGGAGCGGTGCTTCAACACTTCTGACTTCAGTTTATCGAGGCGCTCCGGCGTAATGAAGCCATCTTTCTCACCCAGCGCCAGGAGAACTTCATGAGCGGCCTTAATCGTACCGGAAGCGCCCATCGCCACGTTCCAACCCTGAATACGATACTGCCAGGTTAAGGTTTCCAGTTTTTGCGCTGCCGCCATTCGGGCGCGCTGGAAGTTTTCTTTATTGATAACGCCGCCGGGAAAGTAGAGCTGCGCGAAGCTCACGCAGCCCATACGACGGCTTTCAACCAGCCTGGGTTCGAAGTTTTCGCCAATGACCAGCTCTGTTGACCCGCCGCCGATATCGATCACCAGCTTGCGGCCTTTTTCCGGCTGCGTATGTTCTACGCCCATAAAAATCAGGCGCGCTTCTTCGTTACCGGAAATAATCTCTATCGGGTAGGGAATAACCTTTTCCGCGCGTTTGAGAAAATCAGCGGCATTTTGCGCCTGACGTAACGTATGGGTGCCTACGATACAAACGCTGGAAGGGGAGAAACCTTGTAAGCGTTCAGCAAACAGCGACAGACAGCTAAGCCCCCGTTCCATGGCTTCTTCGCTGAGTTTGTTATCTGCGCCCAGCCCGTCCGCCAGATGGACGCGCTGTTTTAAGCGCCCGATAATCTGCATTGCGCCGTCAACCACGCGGGCAATGACCATATGAAAGCTGTTTGAGCCGAGATCGACCGCAGCGAACTCCTGCGGGCGAGGGGATTTATCGTAAATTGGCATAGCGTTAGTCTGGTTGCTCGAGTGATTTGATGTAGTCATAAATTGCCAGCTGCGCCTGAACTTTGCGGCGATTGCCGCGCGGTACGTAGCGGTTGCTGAGTTCTTTATCGATAAAACGCGCTTTTACCGTGTCGCTAAACAGAATGTCAATGATATCCAGGACGCGTTGTTTAAGCCGCGGGTCGAGGATAGGCGTAGCGACTTCGATACGGTAGTCAATATTACGCGTCATCCAGTCAGCTGAAGAGAGCCAAACTTGCTTATCACCGCCGTTTTCGAAAATATAAACCCGATCGTGTTCAAGATAGCGATCCACGATGCTAATCGCGCGAATATTATCGCTAATTCCTTCCAGTTGCGGAATAAGAGAGCACATACCGCGCACCAGCAGATTGACCTGGACGCCCGAACCCGACGCGGCGTATAACCTGTCGACCAACCCTTTATCGACCAGGTTGTTAAGCTTTAACGTAATCCCTGACGGTAAGCCTTGCTGGGCATTGGCGATTTCACGATCGATCATCTCATACAGCAGACGCCGTGAGTTTTGTGGAGAAACCATCAAATAATCGAAAGTGACCGGGCGATAGGGGTTTTCAATAAAATTAAAGACCCGGCGCACTTCATTGGTAATGCGCGCATCGGCGGTCAGCAGCGAATAATCGGTATACAGCCGCGCCGTTTTTTCGTTGAAGTTACCGGTGCCGATATGCGCATAACGCACCACGTCATCGCCCTCTTTTCGTGAGATGAGAAAGAGTTTGGCGTGAATTTTCAGCCCAGGCGCAGAGAAAATAACGTGGACGCCCGCTTCGGTTAACCGCTTGGCCCAGTGAATATTTGCCTCTTCATCGAAGCGCGCCTGCAACTCCACCACCACGGTGACTTTTTTGCCGTTATGGGCGGCATGGATCATCGAGTCAATAATGCGCGAGTCTTTCGCTACGCGATAAATATTGATTTTGATCGCCAGCACGCTTGGGTCAAACGACGCCTGGCGTAGCAGTTCCAGTACATGTTCAAAGGTGTGATAAGGATAATAGAGCAGCACATCACGTTCACGAATCGCGTCGAAACCGTTACGAAACTTCTCTTTATCAAACCAAAGATGGCGTAACCGCGGTAACGGTTTATTGACCAGGTTGGCTTTACCGACATTCGGAAAATTAATAAAGTCTTTAAAATTGTGGTAGCGCCCGCCGGGTACGATTGAGTCATACCGGGAGATCGTCAGTTTTTCCCGCAGCACGTCGACCAGCGCGGCGGGCATATCGCGTTGATAGACAAAGCGCACAGGTTCAGCGGTCAGGCGCTGCTTCAGGCTGGAGGACATCAGCTCCATCAGACTGGATTCCATCTCATGCACCAGGTCATATTCGGCATCGCGGGTCATTTTCATCGAATAGGCATTGAGCGCGTCATAGTCGAAGAACCCTTTAAAAATGTCATCCAGGCAGTAGCGCAGAATATTATCCAGCAGGATCATCGGCTTGCGTCTGCGCGGTGTCTCCGGCGGCAGATTAACGAAGCGTGGGACTTTGTCGGACGGTATCTCCAGCAGCGCATAGTTGATGGTGTCGCCGCGGATAATCTCCACCGCCAGATAGGTGTAATCATCTTTTAAAAACTGAACAAGATCCGTCTCCCGGTTAATGAGAATCGGGGTAATATGCTGGCGCAAATAGTGCTTAAAATAGTGGCGCAACCAGCTTTGTTGGTTCACCGAGAGCTGACGCTCGTTGATCAGAAAGATTTGATTACGCGCCATTTCCAGCAGTAATTCGTTGTACAGGCCGTCGAACTCCTGGTCTGCTTTCAACACGCGGGACTGAATTTTGCCTAACAAATGGCGTGAATGAGAATTTGAACCCTGCTCTTCGCTGATAATAATGCGTCGTTTCAGTTCAGCGAAACGCACTTTGTAGAACTCGTCGAGGTTATTAGAATAGATTCCCAGGAACCGCATCCGCTCAATCAACGGGTTGGATTTATCCGCCGCTTCCTGTAACACGCGTTCGTTAAATGCTAACCAGCTCAGCTCTTTCTCGATATATAGCTTTTCCTGACCCATTACTACCTATACTCCGTTTTATTCACGGGACACTGCCTGATAATTATGGCGAGCATTACGCGTTAATGTCCAACAGCGTCAGAAAAATATGACAATAAACTGATAGCATAAAGGAAGGGAAAAGAGTAGGCCGGATAGGCATTTATGCCGCCATCCGGCAAGCAGACGCAGTCCTGTTCGATGACATATTATTCGTCAGACGCATAACCTTGCGGCGGCAGACGACGCCCGTCCAGCCAGGCGGCGTTATCGCGCATCTTTAGACGCCCCTGCGCAAACCAGCTAATCACCAGCGGATAAATCGCATGTTCCTGAGTCTGTACGCGTGCGGTGATATCATCTTCGCTGTCGTCGGCAAAAACCGGCACCTTCGCCTGGAGAATGACCGGGCCGCCGTCGAGTTCGTCTGTCACGAAATGTACCGAGGTACCGTGCTCCTCATCGCCGTTTTCCAGCGCCTGGCGATGGGTATGCAACCCCGGATATTTTGGTAGCAGGGAAGGGTGAATGTTCAGCAGACGCCCGTAGTAATGCGCGACAAACATCGGACTCAGAATACGCATAAAACCGGCCAGCACAACCACATCGGGCGCATACGCGTCTATCTTGCGAATCAACTCGCGATCGAAGGCGTCGCGGCTGTCAAACCGATCGGCTGTCAGCGCTTGCGCCGGAATGCCGGCTTCTCTGGCGCGTTCAAGGCCGAACGCGTCGGCCTTATTGCTGAATACTGCCCTGAGGGTGCCTTTAATTTTCTTCGCTTCGCAGGCATCGATAATCGCCTGTAAATTGCTTCCGTTGCCGGAAATCAGCACCACAATATTCATTATTCAATAACCACACGCTGTTCGGAATCAGAGGCTTTGATGATACCGATTTTCCATGCGTTTTCACCTTTCTCGTTTAGCAGAGCAAGCGCTTTGTCCGCTTCCGGAGCGGAGAGCGCAATCACCATGCCGACGCCGCAGTTAAAGGTTCGGTACATTTCATGTCGGCTGACATTACCGGCGGTTTGCAGCCAGGTAAAGATGGCGGGCCACTGCCAGGACGACTCATTAATTACCGCCTGGGTATTCTCCGGCAGAACGCGCGGAATATTTTCCCAAAAGCCGCCGCCGGTGAGGTGGGCGATAGCGTGCACATCGACGTTTACAATCAGTTCCAGAACCGATTTTACGTAGATACGGGTCGGTTCAAGCAGATGATCGGCCAGCGGCTTCCCTTCCAACAGAGTGGTTTGTGGGTCGCAGCCGCTAACGTCAATAATTTTCCGCACCAGCGAATATCCATTCGAGTGCGGGCCGCTGGAGCCGAGCGCAATCAGCACGTCGCCTTCGGCAACCCGGGAGCCGTCGATGATTTCTGATTTTTCGACTACGCCGACGCAGAAACCCGCCACATCGTAATCTTCGCCGTGATACATGCCCGGCATTTCCGCCGTCTCGCCGCCGACCAGCGCGCAGCCGGATTGCAGGCAGCCTTCGGCAATACCGTTGATCACGCTGGCAGCGGTATCGACATCCAGTTTACCCGTGGCATAGTAATCGAGGAAAAACAGCGGTTCCGCGCCCTGAACGACCAGATCGTTTACACACATTGCCACCAGATCAATACCGATAGCGTCGTGGCGCTTTAAGTCCATTGCCAAGCGAAGTTTGGTGCCTACGCCGTCAGTGCCGGAAACCAGTACCGGTTCACGATATTTTTGCGGCAACGCGCACAGCGCACCGAAACCGCCCAGACCGCCCATAACCTCCGGGCGGCGAGTTTTCTTCACTACGCCTTTGATTCGATCAACCAGAGCGTTACCCGCATCAATATCGACGCCGGCATCTTTATAGCTAAGAGAGGTCTTATCGGTCACTGCCTGGTTCCCCACGTTTTTTCTTGCGGTAAAAGTTAAATTCGGCGCAATTCTAACAGGGAAAGCAAACGTTTGCGAGCGTGGTCTGCGCCCTGGATATCCGGACGATTTTTTTGGCATGGTTTCGGTCGCTGCTTGAAAATTTCTCTGTTGGTAAAAAAGAAAAGGATATCCAGCACTTGGTTTACGACAGGCGGTCGGGACAGGCCATTCATCCTTAAAATTGCTAAGATTCAAACGGTTGTTAGCCTTTATCGCCTGTTTCAACGTGAGTGATTTATACTCACTTTTCCGCTATCTGCGCTTTTGGTTGATCCAGGTCAAGCATACATTGTGTTGCGTCAGAGAGGAAAAGCGGTATAATCCGGCGATTTTTTTTGTGGTTGCCAGTCATCTGAGGATAGGAGAAGAGTATGAAGATCGTGGAAGTCAAACACCCACTCGTCAAACACAAGCTGGGTCTGATGCGTGAAAACGACATTAGCACTAAACGCTTTCGTGAACTCGCCTCAGAAGTAGGCAGCCTGCTGACGTATGAAGCGACAGCCGACCTGGAAACGGAAAAAGTCACCATCGAAGGCTGGAATGGCCCGGTGGAAATCGACCAGATCAAAGGTAAAAAAATTACCGTTGTGCCGATTCTGCGCGCGGGTCTGGGCATGATGGAAGGCGTTCTGGAAAATGTACCGAGCGCGCGTATCAGCGTAGTCGGGATGTACCGTAACGAAGAGACGCTTGAGCCAGTACCTTATTTCCAGAAACTGGTATCGAACATTGATGAGCGCATGGCGCTGATCGTCGACCCGATGCTGGCGACCGGCGGTTCTGTCATCGCGACCATCGACCTGCTGAAAAAAGCAGGCTGTAGCAGCATTAAGGTGCTGGTGCTGGTCGCCGCGCCGGAAGGCATTGCGGCGCTGGAAAAAGCGCACCCGGACGTTGAACTGTACACCGCCTCTATCGATCAGGGGCTTAACGAGCACGGATACATTATTCCGGGGCTTGGCGATGCCGGCGATAAGATTTTTGGTACCAAATAAGTGAATAAATAATTAAAAGCCGACTTTAAGAGTCGGCTTTTTTTTGAATAAAACCACTCATAACAAACACACTTAGAGGAAAACACTATGACGCGCCGTGCTATCGGGGTGAGTGAAAGACCGCCGCTTTTACAGACAATCCCGCTTAGTTTACAGCACCTTTTCGCCATGTTTGGCGCGACCGTGCTGGTGCCAGTTCTGTTTCATATCAATCCCGCGACGGTGCTGCTGTTTAACGGTATCGGAACGTTGCTGTATCTCTTTATCTGCAAAGGTAAAATTCCTGCCTACCTCGGATCGAGCTTTGCCTTTATTTCCCCGGTATTACTGTTGTTGCCGCTGGGTTATGAAGTGGCGCTGGGCGGTTTTATTATGTGCGGCGTGTTGTTCTGTCTGGTCTCTTTCATCGTTAAAAAAGCGGGCACCGGCTGGCTGGATGTGATGTTCCCGCCTGCGGCAATGGGCGCAATCGTTGCCGTCATCGGTCTGGAGCTGGCTGGCGTCGCGGCGGGGATGGCCGGATTACTGCCTGCGCAAGGGCAGTCGCCGGACACGAAAACAATTATTATCTCCATGGTCACGCTGGCGGTGACGGTGTTCGGCTCCGTACTGTTTCGCGGTTTCCTGGCGATCATTCCGATTTTGATCGGCGTGCTGGCGGGCTATGCGCTGTCATTCGCGCTGGGGGTGGTCGATACCACGCCGATTGCCCAGGCACACTGGTTTGCGCTGCCGACCTTCTATACGCCGCGTTTTGAATGGTTCGCGATCCTGACGATTCTGCCCGCGGCGTTGGTCGTGATTGCTGAGCATGTCGGTCATCTGGTGGTGACGGCGAATATCGTCAAAAAAGATTTAGTGCGCGATCCCGGTTTGCACCGCTCGATGTTCGCTAACGGACTGTCGACGATCATTTCCGGTTTCTTCGGCTCCACGCCGAATACCACCTATGGGGAAAATATTGGCGTCATGGCGATCACCCGCGTTTACAGTACCTGGGTTATCGGCGGCGCGGCGATTTTCGCCATTCTGCTTTCCTGCGTCGGCAAACTGGCGGCGGCGATTCAGATTATCCCGTTACCCGTGATGGGCGGCGTCTCGCTGCTGTTGTACGGCGTCATCGGCGCGTCGGGGATTCGCGTCTTGATCGAATCGAAAGTCGATTACAACAAAGCGCAAAACCTGATCCTCACCTCGGTGATTTTGATCATCGGCGTGAGCGGCGCGAAAGTGCATATCGGCGCGGCAGAATTGAAAGGGATGGCGCTGGCGACCATCGTCGGGATTGGCCTGAGCCTGATTTTTAAACTGATTAGCCTGTTGCGTCCGGAAGAAGTGGTTCTGGAGGCAAATGATGCGGAGCCTCCGCATCAGTAACGGGTTGCCGGGCAGCGATGCTGCCCGGTTCTATCTCACGGGAATTATGTGGTAAACTCAGCGCGATTTTATGTCATCCTGGGTTGAGGTATCTCTGAACACACCGGCACAGCTCTCTTTGCCACTTTATCTTCCTGACGACGAAACTTTCGCAAGTTTCTGGCCGGGGGATAACGCCTCTCTACTGGCCGCGTTACAAAACGTGTTGCGCCAGGAACATAGTGGATATATCTACCTTTGGGCGCGTGAAGGCGCGGGCCGCAGCCATTTGCTGCACGCCGCCTGCGCTGAATTGTCGCAGCGTGGAGATGCGGTAGGCTACGTCCCGCTCGATAAACGTACCTGGTTCGTGCCGGAAGTGCTCGACGGTATGGAACACCTCTCGCTGGTGTGTATTGATAACATTGAGTGTGTCGCTGGCGATGAACTGTGGGAGATGGCGATCTTTGATCTCTATAACCGCATTCTGGAGTCCGGTAAGACGCGGTTATTGATCACCGGCGATCGTCCGCCAAGACAGTTAAATCTGGGCTTGCCCGATCTCGCTTCCCGTCTGGACTGGGGGCAAATCTATAAACTCCAGCCTCTTTCCGATGAAGACAAACTTCAGGCGCTACAGTTGCGCGCCCGGTTACGGGGGTTTGAACTGCCGGAAGATGTCGGGCGGTTTTTACTCAAACGTCTTGATCGCGAAATGCGCACGCTGTTTATGACGCTGGATCAGCTCGATCATGCGTCGATCACTGCCCAGCGAAAACTGACGATCCCGTTTGTCAAAGAGATCCTGAAACTGTAATACGCCGCGACGGCGGCGTTTAACGGTTAACCGAGGATGTCCAGCACCTGCTCAGGCGGTCGGCCAATACGCGCCTGACCATTTGCTACCACAATGGGGCGCTCCATCAGTTTAGGGTGTTCAACCAGCGCCTGGATTAACGCCTCTTCACTCAGCTGGCTATCCGCCAGGTGAAGCGTCTTATAGAGATCTTCTTTCTGGCGCATCAGTTCGCGCGCGCTGGACATGCCCAACATACGCAGCAGTTCCCGCACGGTGGCGGCATCGGCGGGCGTATCCAGATAAAGCACCACTTCCGGTTCCACGCCGTTAGATTTCAGCAGGTTCAGCGTGTCGCGGCTCTTCGAGCAGCGCGGGTTATGGTAGATTTTAATCGTGTCGGTCATGAGTTCTCCTTGTGACGCCATCCGGCTAATAAACGGCGATTACATTTTCGTGTATGGCTTGAAGCGTTCCTGTAACTGGCGCAACTGGTCGATACGCGCATCGTAACGCGCCTGTTGCTGACTACCCAGTTTTGCCTGGGCGCTGGCGCTGCTGAGCAGTGAAATTGCCTGATCCAGTCGTCCCGCCAGCGCATAACTTTCAGCGCGCGCCGCCAGCTCCTGATCGCGGTTGTTCAGCGCGGCTTCGGCCTGAGCAAGCAGATCCCAGCCGTTACCGTCATCTTTATGGCTAAAGGTGTAGCGATTCAGAATGGTTTCCGCCGCTTTTGGCTGGCCTCCCTGGAGGTACGCATTGGCGAGGTTTAACTGCAGCACAGGATTAACGCGCAGATCGCGGGCATTTTTCAGGCGATTAATCGCGTCGTTGGCTCTTTTCTGCCCCAGGTCAATATCGGTGGCGAGGTCAAGATACCAGGCATTATTCGGTTCCGCGCTTAATAGCGGCTGCAACGTTTTGCGCGCTTCATCGTACTTGCTCGCTTCCATCGCCTGCAACGCCCGGCCATATTGCGCCGCATGTTGCTGACGCACGTTGCCTTTAGACCACTGATCCAGCAGGTCGCTGGTGAGCTGGTTACGTCCGGAATTGTACATTCCCAGGGCGCGCGCTTTGGCGAAATAAAAGTCGGCGGAAGATTGCACCACGACCGGGCGCATCTGGTTGGCACGGTTGCGGGCATCCGCAAGGCGGCTTTCCGGTAAGGGGTGAGTGAGCAAAATTTCAGGCGGGCGCGTGGAGTAACGCGCCTGGTCGAGCAGTTTTTCGAGGAAAGAGGGCATCGCCTGTGGGTCAAATCCGGCGCGTTGCAGTACCTGAATACCAATACGGTCGGCTTCTTGCTCATTTTGCTGGGTGAAACTTATCATTCCCTGGCGCGTTCCCGCCAGAGTACCGGTTAGCGCCGCCATACCGGCCTGTGGGCTGGCCATGGCCAGCAAAATGGAACCCAGCGCGCCCACCCAGGTAAGCGGCGCGCTGCGCTTTTGATCTTCCATCGCGCGCGCCAGGTGGCGCTGCGTCACGTGGGAGATTTCATGCGCCATGACTGAAGCTAGCTGGCTTTCGTTATCCGCGTAGCGAAAAAGCGCCGAGTGCAGCACCACATTGCCGCCAAAGAACGCGAACGCGTTGATTTCGTCATTATTGATCAAGAAAAAATGGAAGGGCGTTTTGACGGAGTCGGCGTGCGAGACCAGACG
This sequence comes from Salmonella sp. SJTUF14076, assembly GCF_015534835.1. Lineage (NCBI taxonomy): Bacteria > Pseudomonadati > Pseudomonadota > Gammaproteobacteria > Enterobacterales > Enterobacteriaceae > Salmonella > Salmonella sp. SJTUF14076. The sequence continues at coordinate 1,394,853 of NZ_CP064674.1, forward strand.
CATCCCCAGCGCGTTAATGTATTGCACCAGCAGCGGATCGTTGATTAACGGCGCGCTGCCGCGTAGCTGGCGCACATAAAAGTCGCCCATTTGCATCTCTTGTCCGATAGAAAGCGTGCTTCCTGCCGAGGTTCCCATATCGGGCAGCGTGTCGGCAGGGTCGGCAAATGCGGGCGCGACCTGACCGAGAGCCAATGCTGCAATGAGGGTTGCCACCAGGTTTTTTTTCAACTGCCTGAACATAACCTCTATCCTGTTGTTTTGAGATAGCCCTTTGACCAACGTCGTGAAATATCGTTCCACGCTCCGACACTTCATAAGTGTAACTGTGATGAGCACAGACTCACTATTTTAGTTTCCTGAATCAACGATAAAAAGCGAAGTCTTTTTTGTGACATTTCGATACAATTCGGCATCACAATCCCGCAGTTGAGTTCTGGGAAGGGTTTTATGCTCGAAATGTTAATGCAATGGTATCGCCGTCGCTTCAGCGACCCGGAGGCGATTGCCTTGCTGGTCATTCTGGTGGCTGGTTTTAGCATCCTCTTTTTCTTTAGCGGCCTGTTAGCGCCGCTGCTGGTCGCAATCGTACTGGCCTACCTGCTGGAGTGGCCGACGGCGCGCCTGCAGGCGATTGGCTGTTCCCGGCGCTGGGCAGCCTCCATTGTCCTTATCCTCTTTGTCGGCATTCTGTTATTAATGGCGTTTGTGGTGATGCCGATTGCCTGGCAGCAGGGTATTTACCTGATTCGTGATATGCCCGGTATGCTGAATAAACTGTCCGATTTTGCCGCGACCTTGCCGCGACGCTATCCGGCGCTGATGGATGCGGGCATTATTGATGCGATGGCGGAAAACATGCGTACCCGGATGCTTAACATGGGCGATTCGGTGGTGAAGTATTCGCTGGCGTCGTTAGTCGGGCTACTGACGCTGGCGGTATATCTGGTGCTGGTGCCGCTGATGGTCTTTTTCCTGGTAAAAGATAAAGAGCAGATGCTGAATGCCGTGCGCCGCGTACTGCCGCGTAATCGCGGGCTGGCGGGGCAGGTGTGGAATGAGATGAATCAGCAGATCACCAACTATATCCGCGGAAAAGTGCTGGAGATGGTAGTGGTGGGCGTGGCGACCTGGCTGGGCTTTTTGCTGTTTGGCCTCAACTATTCGCTACTGTTGGCGGTACTGGTGGGCTTTTCGGTCCTGATCCCCTATATCGGCGCCTTTGTGGTGACAATTCCGGTGGTGGGCGTCGCGCTGTTTCAGTTTGGCCTGGGGACGGAATTCTGGAGCTGTTTTGCCGTTTATCTGATTATTCAGGCGCTGGATGGCAATCTGCTGGTACCGGTACTTTTCTCCGAAGCGGTGAATTTGCATCCGCTGGTGATTATTCTGTCAGTGGTGATTTTCGGCGGTCTGTGGGGTTTCTGGGGGGTGTTTTTCGCCATTCCATTGGCGACGCTGATTAAAGCCGTTGTCCATGCCTGGCCGGATGGTCAGGTGACGGATACCTCATCCTGAGCGGTCTGTACAAAAGTTGTAAAGCGTGAACAACATCATAGTACCCTGCCGCCATTTTGCGCACGCCTGATGAGGGACAAGCGCTTAGAAAGCCGCTCTTTTTTTTAATGCCGCACCGTGTTGCGGCATTTTTATTGTCGGAACCTACAAAATTCTCGCTGTAAAGCCGCCAAAATTTGGTGACTTAGCCTAAGCATTCTTCTGAGAAACTCGTTAATAAGTGACATCATTGATGCGAGATTGTTTTTTTAATGTGAAGCGATAACGAAACAGGGAATGAGTGTGTTGAGAAAACATTACTTGAAAGGGTATACCGCGCGGCAAATTGTACAGCGAGCCATGAAAATTATTCCTTACTCGGTAAACGTCATGGATGAGCATGGCGTCATTATCGCGTCTGGCGAACCTTCGCGGCTTCGCCAGCGTCACGAAGGGGCCATTCTGGCGCTGAAGGAAAACCGTATTGTAGAAATTGATTCCGCTACCGCCAATCAGCTTAAAGGCGTGCGATCCGGCATTAATCTTCCCATCTCTTTTCATGAACAGCTTATCGGCGTGGTCGGCATTACCGGCGAGCCGGAGGAGGTTCGCGCGTATGCCGAGCTGGTTAAAATGGCGGCGGAGCTGGTGATCGAGCATATGGTGCTGATCGAACAGCGACAATGGGATAAACGCTATCGCGAAGAGCTGATCAACCAATTGATTTTGCGGGAAAATTCAACAGAGTCGTTGCGATCCATGGCGGCCTATCTGGGTATTGATCTGGCGGTTCCCAGAGTGGTGCTAATTATTGAACTTTCCCAGCCGGATCGCGAAGCGTTGCGCAATGTAATGGATTATTTCGAGAATCACGCGCGCAACCATTTGGTGACGTTTACCGAATTTAATGAATTAATCATTATTAAGCCTATCACGTTAAAAGAGGGAAAGTGGAATACCCGCCAGGAAATGGGGGAATTGCAGATTTTTAAATCATGGGCTGCATCATCGGGCTTTAGCCGTATTTTGGTTGGGGGCTATTTTGCCGGCGAGACGGGATTGCACCGATCTTTGCTCACTGCGAGAGCCACGCAGGCGATGGCGAAAAGACAAAAGCTGCGCAGCCAGTACATTTTTTATCATGACCACGCGCTTCCCGCGCTGCTAAGCGGGCTGTCTGAAAGTTGGCAAGTGCAGGAGTTATCGCGTCTGTGGCTACAACTGGCGCAACATGACGCGAAAGGCGTATTGCAACAGACGCTGCGGACCTGGTTTGAACATAATTGTGACCTGACGCAAACGGCCAAAGCATTGCATATTCATGTGAATACATTGCGCTATCGCTTACAGCGCTGTGAGGATATTACGCACATAAAAATCAACGAGTTAAAAAGTACGCTTTGGCTTTATATTGGTATGGAGCTCCAGGCCGAATCTGTACCGTCCGACAAGTTACCGCTGCCAGGTCGAATCGAAATTTGTTGAAAGCTCCAGCGGATTTTTAGGCGGGTTTTTCCATACTGCGCGCTCCATGTTAAAGGAGGCGCAGTATATGACGTCGATATCCACCCTGGGAGCCATTGCCGCATTGGTTGTGGCCATCGTATTAATTTTAAGAAAAGTGTCGCCAGCCTACGGCATGATGGCGGGCGCGCTGGTCGGCGGTTTGATTGGCGGCGCCGATCTTCTGCAAACCGTGTCGCTGATGGTGTCAGGCGCGCAGGGCATCGTTAATGCTGTATTGCGTATTCTGGCCGCAGGCGTACTGGCGGGCGTATTAATTGAGTCCGGGGCGGCGAATACGATTGCTGAGACGATTGTCCGCAAAGTGGGGGAAACCCGGGCGTTATTGGCATTAGCCATTGCCACACTATGTCTGACCGCCGTCGGCGTATTTATTGATGTGGCGGTGATTACCGTCGCGCCGATTGCGCTGTCGATTGCGCGTAATGCAGGCCTGTCAAAAAGCGCTATTCTGCTGGCGATGGTCGGCGGCGGCAAAGCGGGTAACGTGATGTCACCCAACCCGAACGCTATTGCCGCCTCCGATGCGTTTCATGTTCCTCTTACCTCTATTATGCTGGCGGGCGTGGTTCCGGGCATCGTTGGGCTTATTATCGCCTATCTGTTAGCGAAACGGCTGAATAATAAAGGCGCGGGCGTCGCCGATCATGAAGTGACTCACCATGATGACTCCGTCGCCAGACCCGGCTTTCTGGTGGCGATTAGCGCGCCGCTGGTCGCTATTTTCCTGCTTTCTCTCCGTCCGTTTGCCGGCATTTCCATTGACCCGTTAATTGCCCTGCCCGTAGGGGGATTGGTCGGTCTGCTGTTGATGGGACGCGCGCGCCACTGTAACCAGTACATGGTCGCCGGTCTGATGCGTATGGCGCCTGTCGCTATTATGTTGCTGGGAACCGGTACGCTGGCCGGCATTATCGCTAATTCCGAACTTAAAGATGTCCTGATTCATGGCCTCACCGCTTCGGGATTGCCATCCTGGCTGCTGGCGCCCGTGTCTGGCGCCATGATGTCAATGGCGACGGCCTCAACCACAGCGGGAACGGCGGTGGCGTCCGGCGTTTTCTCTCCCACGTTACTTGAACTTGGCGTTTCCGCCCTGGCGGGAGCCGCTATGATCCATGCGGGCGCCACGGTGCTGGACCATCTGCCGCACGGCAGCTTTTTCCACGCGACGGGCGGCAGCGTCAATATGCAAATTCATGAACGTTTAAAGCTAATGCCGTATGAAACGCTGGTGGGGTTAGCCATTACCTTTATTTCTACTCTGATGTTCGGTTTCTTTGGTTTTGCAGGATAATCCCTATGAAAATTGTTATTGCTCCTGATTCATTTAAAGAAAGTTTGTCCGCAATGGCGGTCGCTGAGGCGATAGAAAAGGGGTTCCGCGAAATTTATCCTGACGCCGACTACGTTAAAGTGCCCATGGCGGATGGCGGGGAAGGAACCGTACAATCAATGGTGGAGGCCAGCGGCGGGCGTTATGTTGACCAGTGGGTACAAGGCCCGCTTGGGCAACCGGTGGCCGCGCGCTGGGGAATGCTGGGCGATAGCGATACCGCCGTGATTGAAATGGCGGCGGCATCCGGGCTGCATCACGTTTCGCCTGAATTGCGCAACCCGCTTAATACCACCAGCTACGGCACCGGCGAGTTAATTGTCGCGGCGCTGGAGCGTGGCGTAAAGCGTATTATTCTGGGAATTGGCGGCAGCGCGACGAATGACGGCGGCGCGGGGATGATGCAGGCGCTTGGCGTTATATTGCGCGATAAACAGGGGCGCTCGCTTTCTCCGGGCGGCGAGGCGCTGGCGGCGCTGGCCTCTATCGATCTGTCCGGTTGTCACCCATTGCTGCGTAAGGTATCGATAACCGTGGCGTGCGATGTCAACAATCCGCTGTGTGGTCCCCAGGGCGCATCGGCCATTTTTGGCCCACAAAAAGGGGCGACAGCGGAAATGGTGAACACCCTGGACGCGGCGCTGGAAAACTGGGGCCGGCATATTTATCAGGCTACGGGACGTGAGGTGATTAACGCTCCCGGCGCGGGCGCGGCAGGTGGAATGGGCGCCGCGCTTTTGGGGTTGCTCAATGCGGAATTACGCGCCGGCGTAGAGATTGTCGTGGAAACGCTACAGCTTGAGCAGGCGGTTAAAGATGCCGATCTGGTGATTACCGGAGAAGGGCGGCTGGACAGCCAAAGTATTTGCGGCAAGACGCCGATTGGCGTCGCCAGAGTGGCGAAGCGGTATCATAAACCGGTTATCGCGCTCGCCGGTGGGCTGCAACACGATCATCACGTTGTGTATCAACAGGGTATCGATGCGGCGCTGTCGATTTTGTCGCATATCGTTACGCTGCCGGAAGCCTTACACGAGGCAGAATATAATCTGAGCCTGTCGGCGCGCAATGTGGCGGCGATATGGCGTCTGGCGCGGCAAGCCTGACGGCGCATTCCCTTTCCAGGCCGCACATCAGCGCGGCCTGAGGCTTTTACGCGTTTTCTTTCAGCCAGTTCAGCACCACATCATGGTGATTGCTGGTTTTAAAATCATTAAAGACGTGCTCAATCTTACCATCAGCGTCAATCAAAAAGCTGATGCGGTGAATGCCGTCATACGTTTTGCCCATAAACGACTTTTCGCCCCAGACGCCGAACTGTTCACACACCTGATGGTTTTCATCGGACAAAAGGGTAAAGTTCAGCAGCTCTTTTTCAGCGAAACGGGAGAGTTTTTCAGGTTTATCGGTGCTGATGCCCAGCACGTCCACGCCTGCTTTTTTAAGCTCGTCCATGTTATCGCGTAAGCCGCAGGCCTGCACGGTACAGCCGGGTGTCATGGCTTTTGGGTAGAAATAAACCAGAACGCGCTGCCCCTGGAAGTCGGTCAAATTTACTTGTTCCCCGTCTTGATCCGGCAAGCTAAATTTCGGTGCGATATCACCGGCTTTCAGTGGATTCATTACTTAACTCCATCCTGTTCATCATGTTGTGAGTAATTGACGACGTTTATACTGCCTTGCGCATTGAGTTCTGTACATAGTGCTTTAAAGGCTTGCTCAATATTTGCGGAATTTTGCGACGCCGGGCTATGTGCGGTGATTTGAATAAATAATTGCGCAGCTTTATCACCTTCAGCCGGCTGCGTGCGGGAGACCAGCTCCGCAATATTCATTTCATGACTATTAAACAGCGCGGTGAATCGCTCAATTAAATGCGGGGAGTCGGCGACCTCAACCTGAACCCATACCGTCGCAGGCATTGCCGGGCGGGGGCGGTCGGACGTCCGTTTCATCACAATCAGCAGATCCAGCTCCGCGCCTTTTAACGGCAATGTCGATTCAATCAAGGTAATCGCGTTCCACGTGCCGGACAACAGCATAATAAACGTGAATTCATCGCCCAGCATCGCCAGTCGGCTGTCTTCGATATTACAGCCGCAACTGCTGACATGGCGAGTAATGGTATTCACAATACCGGGCCTGTCGGCGCCCAGCGCAGTGATAACCAAATAGTGTTGTGATGACGGTGTCAAACCAGTTATTCCTTTGAGCGGTGAGGTAATCTTAAGGAAACCATAAAAAAAACCTGCATACAACAATCAGAACGGCTTTGGTCGCTTGCTTTTATTGCCATACCAAACGTACCATTGAGGGACTTGTTTGCACAGAGGATGGCCCATGTTCACGGGAAGTATTGTCGCGCTTGTTACGCCGATGGATGAGAAAGGTAACGTCAGTAGGTCTTGCCTGAAAAAACTCATTGATTATCATGTCGCCAACGGTACCTCGGCGATTGTTTCGGTTGGCACCACCGGCGAGTCTGCCACGCTAAGCCATGATGAACATGGCGATGTCGTGATGATGACGCTGGAACTGGCTGACGGACGTATTCCGGTTATCGCTGGCACGGGCGCAAACGCGACCGCGGAAGCGATTAGCCTGACGCAGCGTTTTAACGATAGCGGCATTGTTGGCTGCCTGACGGTAACGCCGTACTACAATCGCCCCACGCAGGAAGGTTTGTTCCAGCATTTCAAAGCCATCGCGGAACACACTGCCTTGCCGCAAATTCTGTATAATGTGCCGTCCCGTACCGGTTGCGACATGTTGCCGGAAACCGTGGGTCGTCTGGCGGAAATAAAAAATATTATCGCTATCAAAGAGGCGACAGGGAACTTAACCCGCGTTCACCAGATCAAAGAGCTGGTTTCAGACGATTTTATTCTGCTTAGCGGCGATGACGCGTCCGCGCTGGACTTTATGCAACTGGGTGGTCATGGCGTGATTTCCGTTACTGCTAACGTAGCGGCGCGCGATATGGCTGACATGTGCAAACTGGCGGCGGAAGGGCAATTTGCCGAGGCGCGCGCTATCAACCAGCGTCTGATGCCGTTACACAACAAACTATTTGTCGAACCCAATCCTATCCCGGTGAAATGGGCATGTAAGGCATTGGGTCTTGTGGCGACCGACACGCTGCGCCTGCCAATGACGCCTATCACGGACCATGGTCGTGACATCGTCAAAGCAGCGCTTCAGCATGCTGGCCTGCTGTAAAGTTTAGGGAGATTTGATGGCTTACTCAGTACAAAAGTCGCGCCTGGCGAAGGTTGCGGGTGTTTCGCTTGTTTTGCTGCTCGCTGCCTGTAGTTCCGATTCGCGCTACAAGCGCCAGGTAAGCGGCGATGAATCCTATCTGGATGCCGCGCCGCTTGCTGAACTTCACGCCCCGGCAGGAATGATCCTGCCGATAACGACCGGCGACTACGTTATTCCGGTCACGAAGGGGAGCGGCGCGGTTGGTAAGGCGTTGGATATCCGTCCGCCAGCGCAGCCGTTAGCGTTAGTGAGCGGCGCGCGTACCCAGTTCTCTGGCGATACCGCTACGCTATTGGTGGAAAATGGTCGTAGCAGCACGCTGTGGCCGCAAGTCGTCAGCGTGATTGAGGCTAAAAATTATCCGATTGAAAAACGTGACGATGCCAGCCAGACCCTGACGACCGATTGGGTGAACTGGAACCGCCTGGATGAAGACGAACAGTATCGTGGACGTTATCAAATCTCGGTGAAGCCGCAGGGCTATCAGCAGGCGGTAACGGTAAAACTGGTTAATCTGGAACAGGCTGGCAAGCCGGTCGCTGACGCGGCGTCGCTGCAGCGCTATAGCACGGAAATGATGAACGTCATTTCCGCCGGTCTGGATAAGACCGCTACGGATGCGGCAAATGCCGCGCAGAACCGTTCCGCCGCAACGATGGATGTGCAGAGCGCCGCTGATGATACCGGTTTACCTATGCTGGTCGTTCGCGGTCCGTTCAACCTCGTGTGGCAACGCCTCCCGGCCGCGCTGGAAAAAGTGGGCATGAAAGTCACCGACAGCACTCGCTCTCAGGGCAGCATGGCGGTAACGTACAAACCGTTGTCTGACAGCGACTGGCGGGATCTGGGCGCTAGCGACCCGGGCCTGGCATCCGGAGACTATAAATTGCAGGTCGGCGATTTAGATAACCGCAGCAGCTTGCAGTTTATCGATCCTAAGGGGCATACTCTGACGCAAAGCCAGAACGACGCGCTGGTTGCCGTCTTCCAGGCAGCGTTCAACAAGTAATTTAACAGGGCTGGAGTAATCCGGCCCTTTTTTCTGATAAGATACGCAAACGTGTGCGTCGGTACAAAAACGCGATTTAACCGCTATTTCGCACCACAATTACAGGCCGGCGTCTCCGGCAGGCGTAGCAGGAAATGAATACTTATCGTTAATTCACACCCAGGAGTGTTAAAGATGCAAAAGCAAGCTGAGTTGTATCGTGGTAAAGCGAAAACCGTATACAGCACGGAAAACCCGGACCTGTTGGTGCTCGAATTCCGCAATGATACGTCAGCAGGGGATGGCGCGCGCATTGAACAGTTTGATCGCAAGGGCATGGTAAATAACAAATTCAACCATTTCATTATGACTAAACTGGCCGAGGCGGGCATCCCGACCCAGATGGAACGTTTGCTGTCTGATACCGAGTGTCTGGTGAAGAAGCTGGAGATGGTGCCGGTTGAATGTGTGGTGCGCAACCGTGCGGCAGGGTCGCTGGTCAAGCGTCTGGGCGTGGAAGAAGGCATGGAGCTTAACCCGCCGATATTCGATCTGTTCCTGAAAAACGACGCGCTGCACGACCCGATGGTGAATAGTTCCTACTGTGAAACGTTCGGTTGGGTAAGTCAGGAAAATCTGGCCCGTATGAAAGAGTTAACCTACAAAGCCAACGACGTACTGAAAAAACTGTTTGATGACGCGGGTCTTATCCTGGTGGATTTCAAACTGGAGTTTGGCCTGTATAAAGGCGAAGTGGTGCTGGGCGATGAGTTTTCGCCGGACGGCAGCCGCCTGTGGGATAAAGAGACGCTGGACAAAATGGACAAAGACCGCTTCCGCCAGAGTCTGGGCGGTCTGATTGAAGCCTATGAAGCCGTCGCGCATCGCCTGGGCGTGAAATTAGATTAATTCCGCTTCTGACCGGGGGGCAACCGCTCTCCGGTATCATCCTTTCCTCATTCTGATAGCGTTTACCTGTGGTAATCCTGCGCCTGACCGCCTACGATCATCTGTATAACAAAGAGAGAATGAGGTGATTATGCGCTGGCAAGGGCGTCGTGAAAGCAACAATGTAGAGGACAGACGTAATCGGCCAGGCGGCCCCTCGCTGGGTGGCCCAGGCTTTCGTCTTCCGCGCGGAAAAGGCGGCATCATTCTGTTAGTGGTGGTGTTGGTCGCAGGGTACTATGGGGTGGATTTAACCGGTCTGTTGACCGGCCAGCCGGTTTCGCAGCAGCAGTCGACGCGTTCGATAAGCCCCAATGATGATGAAGCGGCAAAATTTACCTCGGTGATTCTGGCGACGACCGAAGATACCTGGGGTCAACTCTTTCAAAAAATGGGGCGCGGCTATCAGCAGCCAAAACTGGTGATGTACCGTGGTATGACGCGCACCGGCTGTGGTGCGGGTCAGTCCGTAATGGGGCCGTTTTACTGCCCGGCGGATGGCACCGTTTATATCGATCTCTCATTTTACGATGATATGAAAAATAAGCTGGGCGCGGACGGTGATTTTGCCCAGGGTTATGTCATCGCCCACGAAGTCGGCCACCACGTACAAAAACTGTTAGGTATTGAGCCGAAAGTACGCCAGTTGCAGCAAAACGCGTCGCAAACGGAGGTGAATCGCCTTTCGGTGCGCATGGAGCTACAGGCGGATTGCTTTGCCGGCGTGTGGGGACACAGTATGCAGCAGCAAGGCGTACTGGAGGCGGGCGATCTGGAAGAGGCGCTCAATGCCGCACAGGCTATCGGCGACGATCGCTTACAACAACAGGGGCAGGGGCGCGTCGTGCCGGATAGTTTTACCCACGGCACCTCAGAACAGCGCTACAGCTGGTTTAAGCGTGGCTTTGACAGCGGTGACCCGGCGCAATGTAATACGTTTGGCAAAAACTTTTGATAAACCGGGGCAGGGATGTCTGATATCGATGCGCTACAGGCGTTAACGTCGCAAATGACACAGGAAGGCATTCGCCGTTTACTGGTCATCAGCGGCGACGCGGCGTGGTGCCGGGAGCGGGCCGAGGCGATACGCGCTGCATTGCCCGGTGACTGGCTGTGGGTCGCGCCTGACGCGCCCGCCCAGCCGTGCTGTACGCCACAGGCGTTACAAACGCTGCTGGGCCGTGAATTCCGTCATGCGATATTTGATGCCTGGCAGGGCTTTGACGCCGCAGCGTTTGCCGCTCTGAGCGGGACCTTGCAGGCCGGAAGCTGGCTGCTTCTGCTGATGCCGCCGTACGAGACGTGGGAAAGCAGGCCTGATACCGATTCACTGCGCTGGAGCGACTGCGCGCAGCCTATCCCTACACCGCAGTTTGCACAGCATCTTAAACGGACTCTTTCCCGCGATCCGCAAACGCTGCTTTGGCGACAGCGCCAGCCGTTTTGCTGGCCATCTTATCCTTTCCGTGGACGCTGGCGACCCGCCACCGGCGAGCCGCAGCCGGAGCAGGCGGCTATCTTATCGCGTTTACGTGAAATGCCGCCCGGCGTGGCGACGGTGATTGCCCCCCGTGGGCGCGGCAAATCGGCGCTGGCCGGGCAATTCATCTCCCGGATGGCGGGCACGGCTATCGTGACCGCACCGGCGAAAACGGCAACGGATATCCTGGCAGCGTTTGCCGGTGAGCGGTTCTGCTTTATGGCGCCGGATGCGTTGCTGGCGAGCGGGGCAAGAGCCGACTGGCTGGTGGTTGACGAGGCGGCGGCAATCCCCGCGCCGCTGCTGCTGCAACTGGTTTCGCGCTTTCCCCGCATACTACTCACCACCACCGTTCAGGGCTACGAAGGCACCGGACGCGGTTTTTTACTTAAGTTTTGCGCCCGTTTTCCGCAGCTTCACCGCTTCACGCTTCGTCAGCCTGTCCGCTGGGCGCCAGAATGCCCGCTGGAAAATATCGTCAGCGAGGCGCTGATATTCGACGATGAAGCGTTTGCGCAGGCGCCGCATGGCGCGATAGCAATCTCGGCTTTTTACCAGCAGGCCTGGGGGGAGACGCCCGCGTTGCCGAGGGCTGTGTATCAGTTACTGTCGGGGGCGCACTATCGTACTTCGCCGCTGGATCTGCGCCGAATGATGGATGCGCCAGGACAGCATTTCTTGCAGGCTACGGCGAATAACCGTGTGGCGGGCGCCCTCTGGCTGGTCGAAGAGGGTGGGTTATCCGCAGAACTCAGTCAGGCTGTATGGTGCGGTTTCCGGCGTCCGCGTGGAAATCTGGTGGCGCAGTCGCTGGCGGCGCACGGTAGCGACCCTTTAGCCGCGACGCTGGTTGGGCGTCGCGTAAGCCGTATCGCGGTGCACCCTGCCCGCCAGCGCGAAGGCATCGGTCAGCAGTTGATTGCCTGCGCGTGCGTACAGGCGGCGCAGTGTGATTATCTTTCCGTCAGCTTTGGCTATACGCCGGAGCTGTGGCGTTTCTGGCAACGCTGCGGCTTTGTACTGGTACGGATGGGCAACCATCGGGAGGCGAGCAGCGGTTGCTATACGGCGATGGCGTTATTGCCGCTGAGCGACGCGGGAAAACGGCTGGCGCAGCAGGAACACCGACGTTTGCGCCGCGATGCGGATATCCTGACGCAGTGGAACGGCGAGGCGATACCGCTGGCGGCGTTAGATGAACAGGCGCTTAATGATGAAGACTGGCGTGAGCTGGTCGGTTTTGCGTTCGCGCACCGTCCGCTACTGACATCGTTAGGTTGCCTGCATCGTTTACTGCAATACAGCGCATTGCCATTACCGGCGCTGAGAGGGCGGCTGGAGGAAAAAGCCAGCGATGCCGAACTGTGCGCCCGGCTACGCATTTCAGGCCGTAAAGCTCTGCTGGCGTTGCAGCGTGCGCAGGCGGCGCAGGCGCTGATTGCGCTGGATGCCGGACGAACGCAGCTTTTGCGCGACGTAATGCCCGGCGGTGGGGACCATGCCGGATAGCGATACCTGTCCGGCATGATATTCGGTTACTTTTTCGGCTGATCTTTCTTCGGCCAGTCGTCTTCATCGTCCCACTTATCGTTAAAATCGCGATGCGGGGGCAGCTCAGGTTTATTGGCAAGGAATTTCTTATGGTCGATGCGTTTGAGATCTTTGATCACATTCAGCAGTACGCCTACCAGAAACACCAATACCAGAATCCACCAATATTTTGCCAGCCAGTCCATGCTTATTTCCTCTTACAGGAACGCTCATCAGGCGACGAGCTGTTCCATAATGCGTTGATACATACGGGCCAGTAGCTGGAGATCGGCGGCATTCACACATTCATTAATTTTATGAATGGTGGCGTTCACCGGCCCCAGTTCTACCACCTGCGCTCCCATACGGGCGATAAAACGTCCGTCGGACGTACCGCCCGTCGTCAGTAATTGCGGTTTAATTTCATTATAGTGCTCAATGGCGTTTACCACCGCGTCCACCAGCTTTCCGCGTGCGGTCAGGAACGGCTGACCGGAAAGCCACCAGTCTACGGTATAGCGTAGCTGATGCTTCTCAAGCAGCGCATGTACCCGTTCTTTGATCATCTCATCGGTCAGCTCCGTGCTAAAACGGAAGTTAAACTGCACGAACAGTTCGCCGGGAATGACATTATTGCTGCCGGTGCCTGCCTGGATATTGGCTATCTGCATACTGGTGGCCGGGAAAAAGTCATTGCCCCGATCCCACTCGATAGCGACCAGTTCATTAAGAAAAGGCGCAGCGCGATGAACAGGGTTATCCGCCAGATGCGGATAGGCGACGTGCCCCTGAACGCCATGAATAGTGAGGTTACAGGTGAGGGAACCGCGACGCCCGTTTTTGACGACATCACCCACAATTTCAGTACTGGAAGGTTCGCCGACCAGACAGTAATCCAGCCGCTCGTTACGGGCCATCAGCGCTTCAACCACCTTTACGGTGCCATTTTTTGCGCTGGCTTCTTCATCAGAGGTAATCAAAAATGCGAGACGGCCCCGGTGATGAGGATGCTGCGCAACAAAACGTTCAGCAGCCACTACCATGGCCGCCAGTGAACCTTTCATATCCGCCGCGCCGCGACCGAACAACATTCCGTCGCGAATCGTAGGTTCAAACGGCGGATTGATCCAGCGATCGACATCGCCAGCCGGTACGACGTCAGTATGCCCGGCGAACGCCAGCGTTTCGCCACGCCCACGCCATGCCCAAAAATTTTGCGTGTCGCCAAAATCCATATGCTCAATGGTAAAACCGATTTTATGCAGGCGTTCAATCATTAATGCCTGACAGCCTGCGTCATCCGGACTCAGGGAGGGGCGACGAATAAGTTGCTGTGTCAGCTCAATAACCGGGCACGACATAGACTACACCTCATCAAAAAACTGCTGATAACGGGATTCACTGAAACCAAGCAGCATAGGCTTCCCGGGCGCGCAGAGCAATGGGCGTTTGATGATTGCCGGCTGTTCAACCATGAGAGCAGCGGCGGAGTCGGCATCGGTAATCCCGCTGCGGTGGCCTTCATCCAGTTTGCGCCATGTTGTGCCGCGCGTATTCAGTAAAGGCTGCCAGCCGAGTTCGGCAATAAAGGTATTAAGAAGAGGGAGGTCTATGCCATCCACACGGTAATCGTGAAAACGATAATCAATGCCATGCTCCTCCAGCCAACGGCGCGCTTTTTTGATCGTGTCGCAATTCTTAATGCCATAGAGGGTAATCATATTGAATCCTTTAACGCGAAATTCGAATAAATAATCAATAGTATCGTCTGCGGGATAATAAGTGTGGCTGTTAATGGTTATTTATCCAGCGCTGATCGGCAATCAATATAACATTGTTGAGTGAATGTGAATAATGATTCCAAAACGTTCCAGATGTGGCTTGTTTATAATTCGCGAGGAAAATCTTATTTTGCGCACATGCAATTGTTTGTTTTTTAACCCGATTTGATAAAGTAGTAGAAAAGGTATTAATGTTGCTAAATATTGCAGTAAGTCACATAAAATTTACGGCTACAGCGCCATAGTAATATCATAGACAGCATAACCAGAGGATATCGCAACAATCGGTTAAATGAACTTCTCTCTATACCGCTAACTACGTAGAATACCCATAATAATAAGAGAGGCTATTATGATTGAACGTGAACTGGGGAACTGGAAAGATTTTATCGAAGTCATGCTTCGTAAATAAATGCCTGGAAGGCACCGCGCTCCCATAGGGGATAAGAAAAGGCGACTCAACGAAAGTCGCCTTTTTTGTGCCCGGCACCTCGTATCAGGCTGGCCGGGATCTTATTCCGGGCGCGGCTTCAGCGGGAAGCGGCGACGTATCAGCACGAAAAACAGGGGTACAAAGAAGATAGCCAGAACGGTTGCTGAGATCATTCCCCCCATCACGCCGGTTCCGACAGCATGTTGGCTACCCGAGCCTGCCCCGGTGCTGGTGGCCATCGGCAATACGCCAAAGATAAACGCCAGCGAAGTCATCAGTATCGGTCGCAGGCGCTGGCGGCTGGCGTACAGCGTGGCGTCTAACAGCGCGTGTCCCTTCTGATTCATTTCGTTGGCGAATTCCACAATCAGAATCGCGTTTTTCGCCGAGAGGCCGATAACGGTCAACAGCCCCACCTGGAAGTAAACATCGTTTTCCAGCCCGCGCATCCAGGTGGCGAGTAACGCGCCGATGACGCCGAGCGGCACAACCAGCATCACCGAGAAGGGCACCGACCAGCTTTCATACAATGCCGCCAGACACAGGAAGACGACTAATAGCGAAATAGCGTACAGCGCAGGCGCCTGCGCGCCGGAGAGCCGTTCCTGGTAAGACATGGCTGTCCATTCCAGGCCAAAACCGCCCGGTAGCTGATGCACCAATGACTCCATGACATCCATTGCCGTCCCGGTACTGACCCCCGGCGCGGCCTCTCCGACAATTTCTACCGCCGAATAGCCGTTATAGCGTTCCAGACGCGGCGATCCGGTTTCCCAGCGCGAGGTGGCGAAGGCGGAGAAGGGGACCATGCCGCCGTCTTTGTTACGGACATACCAAAGATTAATATCATCCGGCAACATACGATATTTCGCTGCGGCCTGAACATAGACCTTCTTCACGCGGCCCCGGTCCATGAAGTCGTTGACGTAGCTCGACCCCCAGGCTGTTTGCAGGGTGTCGTTGATATCGTCAATCGATACGCCCAGCGCCTGCGCTTTTCGTTGGTCAATATCAATTTGCAGTTGCGGGCTGTCGTCCAGGCCGTTGTGGCGCACGCGGGTCAAGGAACTGTTTTTCCCGGCCAGCTCAATGAGTTGATCTCGTGCGGCCATCAGCGCGTCATGGCCTGCTCCGGCGTGATCCTGTAATTCCATATCAAAACCGGCGGAGCTGCCCAGACCGCTAATTGCCGGCGGGCTGCTGGCGAAGACGCGAGCTTCTTTAATCTGGTTAAATGCTTTTGTCGCCCGCTCAATAATGGCGAACGAGGAGCCGGTGGTGGGATCGCGCGCGTCCCAGTCTTTCAAGCGAACAAACATGCGCGCGACGTTTTGCCCGTTCCCGCCAGGGCCGGAACCGACCGTCGAGAAGACCGACATAATGTTGTCTTTCTCATGGGTGAAGTAATAGTTTTCAACCTTTTCAACGACTTTCAGGGTCTGCTGTTGCGTAGAACCGCTCGGTAGCTGGATAGACGTAGTGAACATGCCCCGATCTTCCTGCGGCAGAAAGGAGGTGGGGAGGCGCAAAAACAGGAACACCATGCCGCCAAGCAACAGAACATAAATCAGAATCCAGCGCAGGCTGCGATGCAAAATTTTCGCTACGCCTTTCTCATAACGTTCGGCATTACGATTGAAGGTACGGTTAAACCAGCCGAAAAATCCGCGTTGCCCGTGCTGCTCGCCTTTGTGCAGCGGTTTTAATAACGTTGCGCACAACGCTGGCGTCAGGATCATGGCGACCAGCACCGACAGCACCATTGCCGAGACAATGGTGATAGAAAACTGACGATAAATCGCCCCGGTGGTACCGCCAAAGAACGCCATCGGCACGAATACCGCAGACAGCACCATCGCGATACCGACCAGCGCCCCCTGGATTTGTCCCATGGATTTGCGCGTCGCTTCACGCGGCGTGAGCCCTTCTTCGCTCATGATACGTTCGACGTTTTCCACCACCACGATGGCATCGTCGACCAGGAGCCCGATCGCCAGCACCATCGCGAACATGGTTAATGTGTTAATACTGTAGCCGAACGCGTAAAGCACAGAGAAGGTGCCCATTAATACTACCGGCACGGCGATCGTCGGAATTAGCGTGGCGCGAAAGTTTTGCAGGAACAGATACATCACCAGGAAAACCAGCGCGATAGCTTCCAGCAACGTTTTGACCACATCGATAATCGAGGCTTTGACAAAGGAGGTGGTTTCATACGCGATCTTGTATTCCAGGCCGTGAGGGAAGTACTGCGCCAGCTCGTTGAGGCGATCCAGCACCAGCTTCGCGGTCGCCATTTCGTTCGCGCCGGAGGCCAGCTTAACGCCAAGGCCGGAAGCCGGATTGCCGTTAAAACGGCTGAGGTAGTCATATTTTTCCGCCCCCAGCTCCACGGTGGCGACATCGCCCAGTTTGACCTCGGAACCGTCCTGATTAACGCGCAGGGTGATATCGCGAAATTGTTGCGGCGTTTGCAGCAGCGACTGCGCATTAATGGTGGCGTTCAGCGCCTGCTTGTCGACCGAAGGCGTACCGCCAAGCTGCCCGACGGCGATTTGCGCATTCTGCGACTCAATCGCATCGGTCACGTCTTTCGTGGTCATCTGAAAACTATTCAATTTGGCCGGATCGAGCCAGATACGCATAGAGTACTGTGAACCATAAGCGTCAATATCGCCCACGCCGTTGACGCGGCTGAGCGGGTCCTGAATATTACTGGCGACGTAGTCGGCGATATCCTGCTTGTCCATAGAACCGTCGGTAGAGACGAAAGCGATGGTCAAAATATTGGTATCGCCCGTTTTGCGTACCGTGACGCCTTGATCCTGTACCGCCTGCGGCAGTTTACGCATCGCGGACTGTAACTGATTTTGCACCTGCTGAACCGCCTCATCAGGATCGGTTCCCGCAATAAAGCTCAGGGTGATGGTCGCCTGTCCGGTTCCGCTGCTTTGTGATGACATGTACATCAGATTATCGAGGCCCGTCATATTCTGCTCAATAACCTGGGTTACGGTATTTTCCAGCGTTTGCGCCGACGCTCCCGGATAATTCGCGGTAATACGTACGTTGGGCGGCGCCAGATCGGGATATTGTTCAACAGGTAAAGAAAAAATGGCTAACGCCCCTGTCAGACACAACAGGATAGCCAGCACCCAGGCAAAAATGGGGCGATCGATAAAAAAATTCGCCATTAAAGGGGAACCTCGTGTTTCTACATATCGTTATAGATTTGAACTGCTTCACTGTAGCGGCAAGCTACGAGCCAAACGTGGAGAAATAAAGGAGATAATGTAAATTATCATGCGCTTTTACAGCATACTTTTTGTGCCAACGCCGGAAAGCCTGACATCTGGCCTTCCGGCGATTTGCCGTTCTTTACGTTAACTGACTCTCTTCCTTATTGGAGGAGCGAAAACTGATACTGACCAGCGTGCCGCCGCCGGAGGGTTGCGAAAAATTCAGCGTGCCGCCAAGGCGCTCCGCGCGCTCACGCATTATATTCAGACCATAGTGTCCGGCAGGCTCATGCGGTTCGCCGATACCAATGCCATTATCGCGAATATAAACGGTATGATCGCCGTCAGGCGCGGTGACGCAGCTCACGGCGATTTCGCTCGCGTTGGCGTGTTTAATGGCGTTCAGGACCGCTTCGCGCACAATTTGCAACAAATGCACCTGCATTTGCGCATCCAGCGCCAGCGTGGGTAAACGGCAATCCAACGTGAGTTTGGCCGGAGTCTGACTCTGTAAATCTTCCAGCATCTCATGCAATGCGGAGGGTAAATCGGCCTGCTGTAACGTCAGACGGAACGTGGTGAGTAACTCGCGAAGCTGACGGTAGGCGTCGTTCAGCGCTCTGGAAAAATCCGCCATGATGCTTTGCGCGCCGGCGTTATCTTCTGGAATGGCGCGCTTCAAAAGCGTTAACTGAATACGTAAATAAGAAAGTACCTGCGCCAGCGAATCGTGTAACTCACGGGCAATCGTCGCGCGCTCTTCCATTAACAAAAGTTGCTGGAAGTGTTTTTGCGCCTGATTAAAGTACAAACCACGCCCCAGCATCGTGGAGACGCTGTTCAGCAACGGCGTAGAGGCATTAACGTTGGGGCTTTGCCAGTGGAGTTCGCCATAGACCGTGTCCTGCATCGTCACTGGCAGCATTTGCATCGGCAGGTCGGGGCTTTGCGTGCCTTCGCTAATCCGCCAGTTATCGCCCACGGTTAACTCCAGATACCAGGCGGCGTCATGTTCACGGACAATTTGCAAAATATGGCGAAAACAGTGGACATCGATTTGGCTGGTATTCAGCGCCTGGGAGCACTGGTATAACACCTCCAGGCGGCGGTGCGCTTCGTGCAGATCGTGCGTTTTTTCTTCCACCGAGGCTTCCAGCGAACGGTAAAGTTTATGCAGCTCGCTCGACATCTGACTAAACGTTTTCGCCAACAATCCCAGCTCATTGGGTAAGCTGGTATCCAGCGGCAGCGGGGCGAACTGACCATGTTCAATTCGCTGACTGGCGGTGACCAGTTGATTCAGCGGGCGAACGACCTGCTGGCGGATACGCCGTAGGGTAAAAAAGACCAGCGTAAAGATGCCGATACCGCCCGCCAGCGATATGGCGACGACCAGCATGACTTTACGCTCGGCGTAATGCTGTAACGCCAGAACGAAGAGATCAATTTGATCGACGTAATTGTTGATATTGGTCTGATACCAGGCAATGTCGCCGTCCTGTAGGCGGCTATTCATCTCCAGCCAGTTGGCGTGCAGGCGCGCGTAGCGAGTTTTCACCGCCTGCGGCACATACCAGGCGTTGAGATTTTGCAGTACCGGCGAGTTGAGCGCGTGCTGGAAAAGTTGACGATGCGCATTAATCTGCGGGCTACGGCTTTGCAGATCGTAACCCAGCCGATAGCTCTGCATTCGTAGCGAGCCGGCGATATTGATCGCTTCGGCATCCCGTAAACTGCTGGTCAGCGTCAGTAATGCGCTGCCGGTGGACAGAATAGACAACAGCACAATATAGAAAAAAGCCTTAGCCAGACTGGCTGAGACCGGGCGTTTAACCGTCACGCTGGGACTCCCCGCATTTAGCTGAATCGCAATTGCATTTGCTTTGAAATAAATTGATCTGCCACAGGTTCTGGACAGATAGTTGTGCTTCCTGGGCAGATGAACATTGCCGACCCCGCCTTCGTCAGTTAATAACAATGCTCATATAAAGAATAAGGTTTTTACAACCAAAACAGAAGGATGCCATGAATCGTTTTATTATGGCCAATAGCCAGCAGTGTCTGGGCTGCCATGCCTGCGAGGTCGCCTGCGTAATGGCTCACAATGATGAGCGCCATGTCCTGACGTCACAGCGCTATCAGCCCCGAATTACTGTCATCAAACATCAGCACCAGCGCAGCGCGGTCACATGTCACCATTGCGAAGATGCGCCCTGCGCCCGTAGCTGTCCGAACGGCGCGATCGCGCATATTAACGACAGCGTGCAGGTCAATGCGCAGAAGTGTATCGGCTGTAAATCCTGCGTCGTCGCCTGCCCATTCGGCACCATGCAGATGGTATTGACGCCCGTCGCGCCAAACCAGTTCAAAGCCAGCGCGCATAAATGCGATCTGTGTCAGGGACGTGAACAGGGTCCGGCCTGTGTGGAAAATTGCCCGGCGGATGCGCTGCAACTGGTCACCGAAGACTCGTTGACCCGTCTGGCTAAAACGCGACGGCTGCGTACCGCCCGGCAGGAGATTCGCCCCTGGCATACCGTGGATACACAACACAGTGGGACAGCAAGCAGTAAAGTCGAGCGTATGCAGGCGACGCCGCCGCGCGGCGAACCGGATAAACTGGCGATTGAAGCGCGTAAAACCACCTTTGAGGAAATTTATCTGCCGTTTCGCGCCGCGCAGGCGGAGCGTGAAGCGGCCCGCTGCCTCACATGCGGGGAACACAGTATCTGCGAATGGACCTGTCCGCTGCATAACCATATTCCCCAGTGGATCGAACTGGTGAAAGCCGGCGATATTGATGCGGCGGTAGAGCTTTCCCACCAGACCAACTGTCTGCCGGAAATTACCGGGCGCGTCTGTCCGCAGGATCGGCTATGCGAAGGCGCGTGTACACTCCGCGATGAGTATGGCGCGGTTACCATCGGCAACATTGAGCGCTATATCTCCGATCGCGCTCTGAGCAAAGGCTGGCGTCCCGACCTGTCGGACGTACAGAAGAGCGATAAGCGCGTGGCGATTATCGGCGCGGGGCCGGCAGGTCTTGCCTGCGCTGACGTGCTGGCGCGCCATGGCGTAAGCGCCACCGTCTACGATCGCCACCCTGAAATCGGCGGTTTGCTCACCTTTGGTATTCCGGCTTTCAAACTGGATAAATCTCTGCTGGCGCGCCGTCGGGAAATCTTCAGCGCGATGGGGATTCGTTTCGAGCTTAACTGCGAAGTAGGGAAAGATATTTCTCTGGAGACGCTGCTGGAGAGTTATGACGCCGTCTTTGTCGGGGTAGGAACCTATCGTTCCATGAAGGCTGATTTACCGAATGAAGACGCGCCGGGGGTATATGATGCGTTGCCATTCCTCATCGCCAATACCAAACAGGTGATGGGGCTTCCGGCGTTGCCTGACGAGCCGTTTATTGATACTGCGGGCCTTAACGTGGTTGTGCTGGGCGGCGGTGACACCGCAATGGACTGCGTACGTACGGCGCTGCGTCATGGCGCTGCCAACGTCACCTGCGCCTATCGCCGCGATGAGGCCAATATGCCAGGGTCGAAAAAAGAGGTGAAAAACGCGCGGGAAGAGGGCGCGAACTTTGAATTTAACGTTCAGCCGGTTGAGTTGGTGCTAGATACGCACGGGCGCGCCAGCGGTATTCGCTTTTTGCGTACGCGGCTTGGCGAACCGGATGGTCAGGGGCGACGCCGCCCGGTACCTGTACCGGACAGCGAGTTCGTGATGCCGGCGGATGCGGTCATTATGGCGTTTGGTTTTCATCCGCATGGTATGTCGTGGCTGGAATCGCATGGCGTGAAGGTGGATAACTGGGGACGTATTGCCGCCAGCGTCGAGAGCGAGTTTCGTTACCAGACGTCCAACCCGAAAATCTTCGCCGGCGGCGATGCGGTGCGTGGCGCCGATCTGGTGGTGACAGCGATGGCAGAAGGCCGACATGCCGCACAGGGGATACTCGACTGGTTAGCTAAATAAGCGTATTTGTAGGCCGGTTAAGGCCTGGAACGGTTAAATGATTGAGTGATAAAAAATCTTAAACTTATTGGCTAACCTTACTCCGTTTGCAGAAATGTTGACGCTCGCAGGGCTGGACGCCCTGCGATAAACATTTTCCCGTCGGGTCGACGTTTAACAGGCCTGATGAGGCCAATCTTAGTATTGAAAATAGAGTGTAAATTGAAGGAAGGGACGCTATCAGAATCCCTTCTTAGAGCCTATCCCATTAGGGCTATTTTACTTGCCATTTTGGTCCTGGGCAGTGCTCGCCAAAACGCGTTAGCGTTTTGAACGCCGCTTGCGGCGGCCCGAATGGCGAGCGTAGCGAGTCAAACCTCACGTACTACGTGTACGCTCCGTTTTTTGCGCGCTGTCCGTGTCCAAACTGGCTGCGCCAATAACGCCTGGTAGGACAGGCTCTTAATTTTTATTTTAAGGAACCATATATCTGGTCAACAATCCAGCCATACGTCGCCGCAGGTAATAATCCACTGACAAAAACATTCGGATTCACTTTAGGATTTGCTACCGGCGAGTGCGGCCTGTTACCTAAAATCACAATCGCCATATGATTAACCGGATCGATAGACGTCAGCGTTCCGGTCCATCCGGTATGTCCATACGTTTGCGGACTGGCTAATACCCCGAACGTGGGGGTCATTGAGGCGTTGCCGTTAACGCGCCATCCCAGACCAAAGGTAGCGTCTTCTGGCGAGCGGCGAGTAAACTGCGCAACCGTTTTGTCGTCGAATAGCTTCACGTTACCGTAGCCGCCCCCATTGAGCATGACTTGCATTAACACAGCCATATCATGGGTATCAGAAAACAGTCCGGCGTGTCCTGAAACGCCGCCCATTGAGTACCAGGCTTTTTCATCATGCACCTGGCCCCATAGTGTATTGGTGCGAATATTGGGGAAATGAATCACGCCGTCACGCGTATTGCCGTGTAGTTCCGTTGCGGCGATTTGCGGCGGCGTGAAGCCTTTCATCAGCGGGTTAAAGACGGTATGTTTTAATCCGAGCGGTTTATAAATGGTGGTTTCGACGTAGCGATCTAATGGCATTGCCGTTATCGATTCAATGATAAAACCAAGAATCATATAATCCACGTCGCTGTAGATATGCTTCGACCCAGGTTGATATTCCAGCGGTGTCTTTTTAATCATCTCCAGAGTAGTGCTTTTACTCTGTGAAAATAATTTACCGGCGACGTTTTTATTGGGATATTGTGGGTCGGCAGGAAAGCCCGCGACGTGATGAAGAATATCAATAATGCGGAGTTTATCTTTGCCTTTTATTTTATCCCCAGGCATATCCTTAAAGCCGGGGATGTATTTTGATACCAAATCATTGACATCTATTTTTCCTTCATACACCAGTTTTTGCAATGCAAAGTTAGTGGCATACATTTTTGTGTTTGAAGCCAGGTCATACATCGTGTTAGTGGTCGCCCGAATGGGATGGGCTAACAGCGTGGAACCGTCATATTTTTTGGCATAGCCCCAGGCTTTTTGTAGAACAATATGATTATCTTTTATCACCAGAAGATTGATGCTGGGATATCCGGCATCAATTTGATTTTGAATCCAGCCATCAAGTCGGTGAAGTTTTTGGCTATCAAACCCCACCTGATCAGGGCTCGCGGTGGTCAATACCGGATACTCAACGGCAAAAGCTGAAAGGGAAAACGTCAGTAGAACCGTCGCAACGAGAGTAAATTTCATGATGATTCCCTCAGTCTCACTCCGGCCGTCAAATCATATCGCGAGCATGGACTCTGCGGCCCGGAGAAGCAGAATATGGTCATGGCAGTGACAGAAAAATATGGCTGTACGTCCGTTCAGTCGGCATTAAGGATTAACCCTTCAGCAGACAAAACCGACCTCACGGCGTAATATTAATGCTCTTTTTACACCCTGGAGCCAGCATGTCGCAAACCATTACGCTTATTAAGGATAAAATTCTTTCTGATAATTATTTTACTCTGCGCAACATTACCTATGACCTGACCCGTCGTAATGGCGAGGTTATCCGTCACAAGCGTGAGGTTTACGATCGCGGGAATGGCGCAACTATTCTGCTTTACAACTCAACTAAAAAAACCGTGGTTCTGGTTCGCCAGTTTCGCGTGGCGACATGGGTCAACGGTAATCAAGACGGTATGTTAATTGAAACCTGCGCTGGCCTGCTTGATAACGACGAGCCGGAGGTCTGTATCCGTAAAGAGGCCATTGAAGAGACAGGGTATGACGTTGGCGAGGTACGCAAGATATTTGAGCTGTATATGTCGCCAGGCGGCGTCACGGAGCTGATTCATTTCTTCATTGCCGAATATCATGATAGCGAGCGCGCCAGCATCGGCGGCGGCGTGGAGGACGAAGAGATTGAGGTGCTTGAACTACCGTTTTCCCGGGCGCTGGAAATGGTGCGCTCAGGCGAGATTCGGGACGGTAAGACCGTGTTATTGCTTAACTATTTACAGACGTCTCATCTAATGGACTGAAAAAAAAGAAATATATTTCTTTACACAAAAAAGACCAATCCGATAAATCTGATTGAGAACCCTGAGGCGCGCAAGGAAGATACCGCCTGAGCTGTGTTGTTCTGAATCTGGGGTTGTTCCGTTCATGCGCTACCGCGTTATTCTTTTTTGTCTGTTTGGCCTGTTGCCGGTCCAGCTACTGTGGGCTGCGCCAGCGCAACGGACTTTTTCCGACTGGCAGGTCACCTGCAATAACCAAAATTTTTGCGTAGCGCGCAATACTGGCGAACATCATGGGCTGGTGATGACATTAAGCCGCAGCGCCGGGGCGCGTACCGATGCGGTACTGCGCATCGATCGCGGCGGTTTGGCGCCGCCCGACGCTAAAGAAGCCGCAATTGCGCCTCGCTTATTGCTGGATGGCAAACCGCTTTCGTTCAACAGTCCACACTGGCGCGTGTCGCCCTGGCATCTCATGACCGGCGATCCTGCCACCATCACCACATTTTTACAGACGATTCAGGATGCGCAGGCCATCACCTTAAAAAACGGCGTTCAGACGCTTTCGCTGGCGGGATTAAAAGCGGCATTACTGTTTATCGACGCGCAACAAAAACGTGTGGGCAGCGAAACCGCCTGGATTGAAAAAGGAAACGAACCGCCGCTCAGCGTGCCCCCGGCACCGGCATTAAAGGGGATCGCCGTTATTAATCCAACGCCCGTACCGCTGAGTGAGGAAGAACGCGACGATCTGCTGGACTACGCAGCATGGCGGGTAAACGGCATTCGTTGTTCGCTTGACCCGCTGCGTCGCGAGACGCAGGTCAGCGCGTTGACGGATGATAAAGCGTTATTGATTGTTAACTGCGAAGCTGGCGCCTATAACACTATTGATCTCGCCTGGGTAGTTTCACGCAAAAAAACGCTCGTCTCGCGCGCCGTGCGTTTGCGGCTGCCGTTTAATCGCGGCGTCGAAAGTAATGACATGGAGTTGATGAACGCCTTCTTTGACGAGAAAACGCGCGAGCTGGTGACGTTGGCGAAAGGGCGGGGGTTAACCGACTGTGGTATCCAGACGCGCTGGCGTTATGATGGCGATCGTTTTCGTCTGGTGCGTTATGCCGAAGAACCGAGCTGCGATAACTGGCACGGGCCGGATGCCTGGCCTACGCTGTGGATCACGCGTTGAATCCTGGTTGTTATCCCCTTTTCAGAATAGGGATACACCTATTGAGGTTTCATTTATGGTATAGAGATTGCTACGTTACGGTAGGATTGTTACTTTACCCGATAGCCTCACCACAGCAGGAAATAGTATGAAAATAAATAATGGCCCCGTATTATGCCCCCATTGTGGCTGCCTGAGCGCTTATTATGAAATAGATCGGCTGGCGGCGATAAGAGAAAAAGTGAATAAAGAAGGCGGATCAGCGGCGTGGGATTCAACATTGCAGGCGCATAAAAAAAAGGCCTTTTGCCTGATGTGCCATAAATCCATTGATGAGGTCGTCATCGGGCAGTCAGATGCGCCTGAGTCTACGAAGTAATTTTGCACAGCCTACAGAACAGGTCTGCAGACTGCGCAAAGTCTGTGTTGCTAACGCTCGCCTTAGCCTTTGATGTTCAGCACCCGGCGGGCTTTTTCTACAATATTTTCCACGGTAAAGCCAAAATACGGGAACAGTTTGTCAGCCGGGGCGGATTCACCGTATCCCGTCATGCCGATAATTGCGCCTTTTAGGCCAACATATTTATACCAGTAGTCGGCTATACCGGCTTCCACCGCGACGCGGGCGGTCACGTGCGCCGGTAGCACTGATTCGCGATATGCCTCGTCCTGCGCATCGAAAATGTCCGTTGAAGGCAACGACACCACGCGAACGTTATGCCCCTCGCCAGTCAATTTTTCCGCCGCCTGGAGGGTAATTTCCATTTCCGATCCGGTAGCGATCAGAATGATATCCGGCTTGCCGCCGCTATCTTTGAGAATATAACCGCCGCGGGCAATCGCTTTCACCTGTTCCGGCGTGCGTTCCACCTGCGCCAGATTCTGCCGCGAGAGAATCAGCGCCGTCGGCCCGTGCTGACGTTCAATGGCCAGCTTCCAGCCGACCGCCGCCTCAACCTGATCGCAGGGACGCCAGGTGCTGAAGTTTGGCGTTAAGCGCAGGCTCGCCAGTTGTTCCACGGCCTGGTGCGTCGGGCCATCTTCGCCCAAACCGATGGAGTCGTGGGTATAGACCATAATCTGCCGGGCTTTCATTAAGGCCGCCATACGCGCCGCGTTACGCGCATATTCGACAAACATCAAAAACGTGGCGGTATACGGTACAAAGCCGCCGTGGTGGGCGATGCCGTTGGCAATGGCGGTCATGCCGAATTCGCGCACGCCATAGTGGATGTAATTACCTGCCGGATCCTCTTTCAACGAGGTCGAACCTTTCCAGATAGTCAGGTTGCTCGGCGCCAGATCCGCCGATCCGCCCAACAGTTCCGGCAACAGGGGACCGTAGGCATTGAGCGTATTTTGCGATGCTTTACGGGTGGCGATTTTGGCCGGATTAGCCTGCAAGTCGTTAATAAATTTTTGCGTGGCGGACTCCCATGTCTCCGGCAGTCCGCCGCTCATCCGGCGGGTAAACTCCGCGGCCAGCTCAGGATAAGCCTTCTCATAAGCAGCAAACTTTTCCTGCCACTGCTGCTGCGCTTTCTCGCCTTTTTCACGGCCATCCCACGCGCGGTAAATCTCTTTTGGGATCTCAAACGCCGGATGATGCCATCCCAGCTTCTGGCGGGTCAGCGCCACCTCTTCTTCGCCCAGCGCCGCGCCGTGCGACTCCTCCTTCCCGGCTTTATTCGGCGAGCCAAAACCTATCACCGTCCGACAGATAATTAGCGAAGGTTTATCTTTTACGCTCTGGGCTTCGAGAATGGCTTTTTTCACCGCTTCCGGATCGTGCCCGTCAATGTCATGCACGACATGCCAGTGGTAGGCTTCAAAACGTTTGGCGGTATCGTCGGTAAACCAGCCTTCGGTTTCGCCATCAATGGAGATGCCGTTGTGATCGTAAAAGCCGATCAGTTTGCCCAGTCCCAGCGTACCAGCCAGCGAACACACCTCATGCGAGATCCCCTCCATCAGACAGCCGTCGCCCATAAAGACATAGGTGTAGTGGTCGACAATCTCATGGTCCGGCCGGTTGAACTGTGCGCCTAACGTACGCTCGGCAATCGCCAGCCCGACGGCATTCGCCAGCCCCTGGCCCAGCGGCCCGGTGGTGGTTTCAACGCCGGGCGTATAGCCAATCTCCGGGTGACCAGGCGTTTTAGAGTGCAGTTGACGGAAGTTTTTTAACTCCTCCAGCGGCAGGTCATAACCGGTTAAATGCAGCAGACTATAGAGCAGCATGGAGGCGTGACCGTTGGAAAGGATAAAACGGTCACGGTCATACCAGGTCGGATCGGTGGGGTTATGTTTAAGAAAATCGTTCCATAGCACTTCAGCGATATCCGCCATCCCCATCGGCGCGCCGGGGTGCCCGGAATTGGCTTTTTGAACGGCATCCATGCTCAGCGCACGAATCGCATTGGCAAGGTCTTTACGGGACATAAATCACTCCATGCAAAGTTTATAGTTTGGCGGCAAGCAGGTCTTCCAGTTTGCGCTGGTCAACGGCAAAAAGACGGATACCTTCCGACAGCTTCTCTACGGCCATCGCG
Organism: Salmonella sp. SJTUF14076; assembly: GCF_015534835.1. Taxonomy (NCBI): domain Bacteria; kingdom Pseudomonadati; phylum Pseudomonadota; class Gammaproteobacteria; order Enterobacterales; family Enterobacteriaceae; genus Salmonella; species Salmonella sp. SJTUF14076. The sequence continues at coordinate 1,423,082 of NZ_CP064674.1, forward strand.
TCCTGATTATGTTCCCAGCGGAACTCCGCTTCCGTCATTGGCGTAGGACGGTGGAACATCTGCGAGGAAGGCACCAGTTTACGGATCACCGGTTCTTCTTTTTCTTTCAGCTCTTTAAGCAGGTTAGGGGAGATAGTCAGTCGATCGCAGCCGGTTAGCGCGAGGATTTGCTCAGTACGGCGGAAACTTGCGCCCATCACGATGGTTTCATAGCGATGCTGTTTAAAGTAATCGTAGATATTGCGTACCGATTTCACGCCGGGATCTTCCTCCACGACATACGGCTCCAGCGGACTACGCGCCTGATACCAGTCGTAAATTCGGCCCACGAACGGAGAGATCAAATAGACGCCCGCTTCGGCGCAGGCGCGCGCCTGGGCAAAAGAGAACAACAACGTCAGGTTGCAATTAATGCCCTCTTTTTCGAGCTGCCCGGCGGCGCGGATACCTTCCCAGGTTGCGGCGAGCTTGATCAGAATGCGCGATTTATCAATACCCTGCTGCTGGTAGAGATCCACCAGATGGCGCGCTTTCTCGATACTTTTTTCTTTATCGAATGATAACCGCGCGTCGACTTCAGTGGAGACGCGACCGGGAATACTTTTCAGTATTTCCGCGCCAAAATTGACCGCCAGTTTATCGCTGGCTGCTGCAACCTGCTGTTCCTGCGTACCGCCGTGTTTTTTCCCCCAGGCAATCGCATCCTCAATCAAATGACCATACTGCTCAAGCCCGGCGGCTTTCAGCAGTAAAGAGGGATTTGTCGTGGCATCCTGCGGCTGGTAGTGGCGGATGGACTCAATGTCGCCGCTGTCGGCGACGACGGTAGTGAATTGTTTGATGCCGTCTAGCTGGTTCATAGGAAATACTCCTTGAAAAGTAAAGTGTTAGATGAGTGTGTTGATTCACACTTCTGAAAGATTGATACACTACATAACCAAAAAGCATAGCAGACAGGCATGGTATTGCTGGTATAAGCAGGTAACATGGCCGTTATAAGTTGATAACAAACTCTTGCGCCGTGTCGTGATAGTTTGCAGACCTTCAAAGTTTGTGTTGCGCAGTACGGTGATAATGTGCGGCGCACCAGGCCGCGTCACTTTTTGAACGATACGTGAAAGGAACAACAAGATGGATGAGCAGTTAAAACAAAGCGCCCTTGATTTCCACGAATTTCCGGTACCCGGTAAAATTCAGGTTTCTCCGACTAAGCCCCTAGCCACCCAACGCGATCTGGCGTTGGCTTACTCGCCAGGCGTGGCGGCGCCCTGCCTGGAAATCGAAAAAGATCCGCTGGCAGCCTACAAATACACCGCGCGCGGCAACCTTGTCGCGGTCATTTCCAACGGTACAGCGGTGCTGGGGTTAGGCAACATTGGCGCGCTGGCCGGCAAGCCGGTCATGGAAGGCAAAGGCGTTCTGTTTAAAAAATTCGCCGGCATCGATGTGTTTGACATTGAAGTCGATGAGCTTGATCCGGACAAATTTATCAATGTGGTCGCAGCGCTGGAGCCGACCTTTGGCGGCATTAACCTTGAAGACATTAAAGCGCCGGAATGTTTCTATATTGAACAGAAACTGCGCGAGCGCATGAACATCCCGGTTTTCCATGACGATCAGCACGGAACGGCGATCATCAGTACGGCCGCCATTCTTAATGGCCTGCGAGTCGTAGAGAAAAATATTTCCGACGTGCGAATGGTCGTCTCCGGCGCAGGGGCGGCGGCAATCGCTTGTATGAACCTGCTGGTCGCGTTGGGGATGCAAAAGCACAACATCGTGGTTTGCGACTCTAAGGGCGTTATTTACAAAGGCCGTGAGCCGAATATGGCGGAGACCAAAGCGGCCTATGCGGTAGACGACAGCGGCAAGCGCACGCTGGATGAAGTCATTGACGGCGCGGATATTTTCCTCGGCTGTTCAGGCCCGAAAGTGCTGACTCAGGAGATGGTGAAGAAAATGGCCCGCGCGCCAATGATTCTGGCGCTGGCCAACCCGGAACCGGAAATTCTGCCGCCGCTGGCGAAAGAAGTGCGTCCGGACGCCATCATCTGTACCGGTCGTTCCGACTATCCGAACCAGGTGAACAACGTATTGTGCTTCCCGTTTATCTTCCGCGGCGCTCTGGACGTCGGCGCGACGGCGATCAACGAAGAGATGAAACTGGCGGCGGTCCGTGCGATTGCCGAGCTGGCGCACGCCGAACAGAGCGAAGTGGTGGCCTCGGCCTATGGCGATCAGGACCTGAGCTTTGGGCCGGAATACATTATTCCGAAACCGTTTGACCCGCGTCTGATTGTCAAAATCGCTCCGGCGGTCGCGAAAGCGGCAATGGATTCCGGCGTGGCGACGCGCCCGATTGCTGACTTTGATGCCTATATCGATAAACTGACCGAGTTTGTCTACAAAACCAACCTGTTCATGAAGCCGATCTTCTCGCAGGCACGCAAAGATCCGAAGCGCGTAGTGCTGCCGGAAGGGGAAGAGGCGCGCGTGCTGCACGCAACCCAGGAGTTGATAACCCTGGGGCTGGCGAAGCCCATCCTGATCGGACGTCCGAGCGTGATCGAAATGCGTATCCAGAAACTGGGGCTACAGATCAAAGCGGGCGTTGATTTCGAGATCGTGAATAATGAATCCGATCCGCGCTTCAAAGAGTACTGGAGCGAGTATTACCAGATCATGAAGCGTCGCGGGGTAACTCAGGAACAGGCGCAGCGTGCGATGATCGGCAACCATACGGCCATTGGCGCGATCATGGTGCAGCGTGGGGAAGCGGATGCGATGATCTGCGGCACCATCGGCGACTACCATGAGCATTTCAGCGTCGTGAAAGCGGTCTTTGGCTACCGTGACGGCGTGCATACGGCAGGGGCGATGAACGCCTTACTGCTGCCAAGCGGCAACACTTTTATCGCCGATACTTATGTTAACGAAGATCCCACGCCGGAACAGTTGGCGGAGATCGCCGTAATGGCGGCGGAAACCGTTCGCCGCTTTGGTATTGAGCCGAAAGTCGCGCTGTTGTCGCACTCTAACTTTGGTTCCTCAAATTCGCTGTCCGCCAGCAAAATGCGCGAAACCCTTGAGCGGGTACGCGAACGAGCGCCCGATCTGATGATTGACGGTGAGATGCACGGTGATGCGGCGTTGGTAGAAAGTATTCGTAATGACCGGATGCCGGATAGCCCGCTGAAGGGAGCTGCCAATATTCTGGTGATGCCGAATATGGAAGCCGCCCGCATTAGTTACAACTTACTCCGCGTCTCCAGTTCCGAAGGCGTCACGGTCGGCCCGGTCCTGATGGGCGTGTCTAAACCGGTACATGTATTAACGCCGATCGCCTCTGTACGTCGTATCGTGAATATGGTGGCGTTAGCGGTAGTTGAAGCGCAAACCACGCCGCTTTAATAACGCATTACTCTCTCTTCTGGCGCAGGTTCTCCTGCGCTTTTTTTATGCGCCGCTGGGCTTCGCCATGACATGAAAGGCTCAGGTGGGGATACTCTGGAACCTATTGCGTTACCCCTACTTATTTCACTGAATCTGTACTATGCACAAATCGAGTGATACGCATTATTTTTATCAATAGTAGTAATACAAAGAATAGCTGGTGGGTATTTATTTCGGAACAGGCTTAAATTCAGAATGACGCCTGAAAATGTGATGCACCACGATATTTATCGTTAACACCCTCGACAGAAGTCCCTTTTATTTTCTTTCTCTTAGTGATCTACCTCACCTTTTACATCACCTTGCCGAATTTTGTTATTTACTCCGACAAAAAATTGCCACGATGACGGCAGTTTCAGTGGAGGCGGTGAGCAATGAATAAAGAACGCATTATTCAGGAATTTGTGCCGGGCAAACAGGTCACGCTGGCGCATCTCATTGCGCACCCTGGTGAAGAACTGGCGAAAAAGATCGGCGTTCCCGATGCTGGCGCGATTGGCATTATGACCTTAACGCCGGGGGAAACGGCGATGATCGCTGGCGATTTAGCGATGAAGGCTGCGGATGTACACATCGGTTTTCTCGACAGATTTAGCGGCGCGCTGGTGATTTATGGCACCGTCGGCGCAGTAGAAGAAGCGCTATTACAGACGGTCAGCGGGCTGGGGCGATTATTAAACTTTACCCTGTGTGAGTTAACAAAAAGTTAATTGGTGGCGGTAATGAAACGTATTGCTTTTGTCGGCGCGGTCGGTGCCGGAAAGACAACGCTTTTTAACGCGTTACGGGGAAATTACTCCCTCGCCAGAAAAACGCAGGCCGTGGAATTTAATGATCATGGCGATATCGATACGCCGGGTGAATATTTTAGCCATCCCCGTTGGTATCACGCCTTAATTACCACGTTGCAGGATGTGGACACGCTGATTTATGTCCACGCGGCAAACGATAAAGAAAGTCGCTTACCTGCCGGGTTATTGGATGTTGGAACCCGTAAACGACATATCGCCGTTATCAGCAAAACGGACATGCCGGATGCCGACGTCGCCGCTACGCGGCAGTTGCTTTGCGAGATTGGATTCCGGGAGCCGATTTTCGAGCTCAACGGCCACGACCCGCAAAGCGTGCGGCAGTTGGTGGATTATCTGGCAGCTCTCAGTGAACAGGAGGAAGAGGCAGGTGAAAAAACTTATCACAGCTAACGATATTCGTGCGGCCCACGCCCGCGGCGAACAGGCGATGTCGGTAGTGCTGCGCGCCAGCATTATTACCCCGGAGGCTCGCGAAGTGGCGGAACTACTGGGCTTCACGATTACCGAATGCGACGAGCCCGTCCCGGTATCCACATCGGCGCAGTCGTGTAAAAGCGAAAGCCAGCGCATTCGGGAAGCCATCATCGCGCAGCTCCCGGAAGGGCAGTTTACTGAAAGCCTGGTAGCGCAGTTGATGGAAAAAGTGCTCAAGGAAAAGCAGTCGCTGGAACTGGGGACGATGCAGCCGAGCTTTACCTCCGTCACGGGTAAAGGCGGCGTGAAAGTCATTGACGGCAGCAGCGTGAAATTTGGCCGCTTCGACGGCGCCGAACCGCACTGCGTCGGCTTAACCGATCTGGTTACAGAGCAGGATGGCAGCAGCATGGCCGCCGGGTTTATGCAGTGGGACAACGCCTTTTTCCCGTGGACGCTGAACTACGACGAAATCGACATGGTGCTGGAGGGCGAACTGCACGTACGCCATGAAGGCGAAACCATGATTGCCAAAGCCGGAGATGTCATGTTCATCCCTAAAGGCTCCAGCATTGAATTTGGCACGCCAACGTCCGTGCGCTTTCTGTACGTCGCCTGGCCTGCGAACTGGCAATCCGTATGAACGATTTCATCACCGAAACGTGGCTCAGAGCGAATCATACGCTCAGCGAAGGATCGGAGATCCATCTGCCCGCTGACGCACGACTGACGCCCTCGGCCCGGGAACTGCTGGAAAGCCGCCGCCTGCGCATTAAGTTTCTGGATCAGCAAGGCCGGCTGTTTGTCGATGATGACGAACAGCAGCCGCAGCCGGTACATGGCTTAACCAGTAGCGATACGCACCCACAGGCCTGCTGTGAACTGTGCCGCCAGCCGGTGGTGAAAAAGCCCGATACGCTGACCCATCTGACGGCGGACAAAATGGTCGCCAAAAGCGACCCGCGCCTCGGCTTTCGCGCCGCGCTCGACAGCGCCATCGCGCTGACCGTGTGGCTACAAATCGAACTGGCGGAACCCTGGCAGCCGTGGCTTTTCGATATCCGCTCGCGGCTGGGCAACATTATGCGCGCCGACGCTATAGATGAACCACTGGCGGCGCAGTCTATCGTCGGGCTGAACGAGGATGAGCTGCATCGGCTTTCCCACCAGCCGCTGCGCTATCTCGACCACGATCACCTGGTGCCGGAGGCCAGCCACGGTCGCGATGCGGCGCTGCTTAATCTCCTGCGAACCAAAGTCCGCGAAACGGAAACCCTCGCCGCACAAGTGTTTATTACCCGTAGTTTTGAGGTCTTGCGCCCGGACATTTTACAGGCGCTGAACCGTCTCTCCAGTACGGTTTACGTGATGATGATTTTGAGCGTGGCGAAACATCCGCTGACGGTCGCCCAAATTCAACAACGGTTGGGAGAGAAGCCATGATCATTGAACGCGCCCGCGAACTGGCGGTACGCGCCCCCGCCAGAGTCGTCTTTCCCGATGCGCTGGACGAACGCGTGCTGAAAGCGGCGCATTACCTGCAACAGTACGGTCTGGCTCGCCCCGTTCTGGTCGCCAGTCCGTTTGCGCTGCGTCAGTTTGCCCTGAGTCATCGTATGGCGATGGATGGCATTCAGGTCATCGACCCACACAGCAACCTGAGTATGCGCCAGCGTTTTGCGCAACGCTGGCTTGCCCGCGCCGGAGAAAAAACGCCGCCAGACGCAGTGGAAAAGCTTAGCGACCCGCTGATGTTCGCTGCCGCCATGGTGAGCGCCGGTGAGGCAGATGTGTGTATCGCAGGCAACCTGTCGTCAACGGCGAACGTGTTGCGCGCAGGGCTGCGGGTGATTGGCCTGCAACCCGGGTGCAAAACATTGTCGTCTATTTTCCTGATGCTGCCGCAGTATGCCGGTCCGGCATTAGGGTTCGCCGATTGCAGCGTAGTGCCGCAGCCGACGGCGGCGCAGCTGGCGGATATCGCTATCGCCAGCGCCGGCACCTGGCGGGCCATTACAGGCGAAGAGCCGCGCGTGGCGATGCTGTCATTTTCAAGCAACGGCAGCGCCCGTCACCCCAATGTTGCCAACGTGCAGCAGGCGACAGAGCTCGTTCGCGAACGTGCGCCGCAACTGCTTGTGGACGGTGAATTGCAGTTTGACGCCGCTTTTGTACCGGAGGTCGCCGCGCAAAAAGCGCCTGACAGCCCGCTGCAAGGCCGCGCCAACGTGATGATTTTCCCGTCGCTGGAGGCGGGCAATATTGGCTACAAAATCGCTCAGCGTCTGGGAGGCTATCGCGCTGTTGGGCCGCTAATTCAGGGGCTTGCCGCGCCGCTTCACGACCTCTCCCGAGGCTGTAGCGTGCAGGAAATTATCGAACTGGCGTTGGTGGCAGCCGTGCCGCGCCAGGCTGACGTGAGCCGCGAACGCAGCTTACACACACTGGTTGAATGAACGGTCCCGTTCTGGACCCCTTTAATGAGAGGAAAACACGATGGAAGCATTAGGAATGATTGAAACCCGGGGCCTGGTTGCGCTGATTGAGGCCTCAGATGCGATGGTAAAAGCCGCGCGCGTGAAGCTGGTCGGCGTGAAGCAGATTGGCGGTGGCCTGTGTACGGCTATGGTGCGTGGCGACGTGGCGGCATGCAAAGCCGCAACCGATGCTGGCGCCGCTGCGGCGCAGCGCATTGGCGAGCTGGTCTCCGTACACGTGATTCCACGCCCGCACGGCGATCTGGAAGAAGTGTTCCCGATCAGCTTCAAAGGCGACAGCAACATTTGATGGTAGGCCGGATAAGACGCGCAGCGTCGCCATCCGGCATGAATGCGCGCCATTGCCTGATGGTGCGCAGATTCAAGGCCTACGACCCAACGGGCAATCCATGGAGGCGGATATGAAACTGGCAGTCGTCACAGGACAAATCGTATGTACCGTCCGCCATCAGGGACTGGCGCATGACAAATTGCTGATGGTGGAAATGATCGATGCCCAGGGCAACCCCGACGGGCAGTGTGCCGTCGCTATCGACAGTATTGGGGCGGGAACCGGAGAGTGGGTACTGCTGGTCAGCGGCAGTTCCGCACGCCAGGCGCATCGCAGCGAATTATCACCGGTCGATCTGTGCGTCATTGGCATCGTCGATGAAGTGGTGGCTGGCGGGAAAGTGGTTTTCCATAAATAGGACTGAACATCATGAATCAACAGGATATTGAACAGGTGGTGAAAGCGGTACTGCTGAAAATGAAAGACAGCAGCCAGCCGGCCAGCACTGTTCATGAGATGGGCGTTTTTGCCTCCCTGGATGACGCAGTGGCGGCAGCAAAACGGGCCCAGCAGGGGCTGAAGAGCGTGGCGATGCGCCAGCTTGCCATTCATGCCATTCGCGAGGCGGGCGAAAAACACGCCCGAGAATTAGCGGAACTTGCCGTCAGCGAAACCGGCATGGGACGCGTTGACGATAAATTTGCTAAAAACGTGGCGCAGGCGCGCGGCACGCCGGGCGTCGAGTGTTTATCTCCGCAGGTGCTGACCGGCGATAACGGCCTGACGCTGATTGAAAATGCGCCGTGGGGCGTGGTGGCCTCGGTCACGCCGTCCACCAATCCGGCGGCGACGGTGATTAATAACGCCATCAGCCTGATTGCCGCAGGCAACAGCGTCGTGTTTGCCCCGCATCCGGCGGCGAAAAAGGTCTCTCAGCGGGCAATCGCTCTCCTCAATCAGGCGGTGGTCGCCGCCGGCGGCCCGGAAAATCTGCTGGTCACCGTGGCGAACCCGGATATCGAAACCGCCCAGCGGTTGTTCAAATATCCCGGTATTGGCCTGCTGGTGGTGACTGGCGGCGAAGCGGTGGTGGACGCGGCGCGTAAACATACTAATAAACGCCTGATCGCCGCCGGTGCCGGTAATCCCCCGGTGGTGGTGGATGAGACCGCCGACCTGCCGCGCGCCGCACAATCCATCGTCAAAGGCGCGTCGTTTGATAACAACATCATCTGTGCCGACGAAAAAGTGCTGATTGTGGTGGATAGCGTCGCTGACGAGCTGATGCGTCTGATGGAAGGTCAGCACGCGGTGAAACTGACCGCCGCTCAGGCCGAACAGCTCCAGCCGGTGCTGCTGAAGAATATTGATGAGCGCGGCAAAGGCACCGTCAGCCGTGACTGGGTCGGTCGTGACGCGGGCAAGATTGCCGCAGCCATCGGCCTGAACGTCCCGGATCAAACGCGCCTGCTGTTTGTGGAAACGCCCGCCAACCATCCGTTTGCCGTTACTGAAATGATGATGCCGGTACTGCCGGTGGTGCGGGTCGCCAACGTCGAAGAAGCCATCGCCCTGGCGGTTCAGCTTGAAGGCGGTTGCCACCATACGGCGGCGATGCACTCGCGCAATATCGACAACATGAACCAGATGGCGAACGCCATCGACACCAGCATTTTCGTCAAAAACGGGCCGTGCATTGCCGGGCTTGGATTGGGCGGAGAAGGCTGGACCACCATGACTATCACTACGCCAACCGGCGAAGGGGTGACCAGCGCGCGTACCTTTGTGCGGCTGCGTCGATGCGTGCTGGTGGATGCGTTTCGCATTGTATAAGGGATGACTCATGGCGCACGACGAACAACTCTGGCTCACCCCAAGACTGCAAAAAGCGGCGGCCCTGTGTAACCAGACGCCCGCCGCCAGCGATACACCGCTGTGGCTGGGCGTCGATTTGGGCACCTGCGACGTGGTGTCGATGGTGGTCGACGGCAACGCCCAGCCGGTGGCGGTATGCCTTGACTGGGCCGACGTTGTGCGTGACGGCATCGTCTGGGATTTCTTCGGCGCCGTCACCCTCGTGCGCCGCCATCTCGACACCCTTGAACAGCAGCTCGGCTGCCGCTTTACCCACGCGGCGACCTCGTTTCCGCCAGGCACCGACCCGCGTATTTCGATCAACGTGCTGGAGTCTGCCGGGTTAGAAGTCAGCCATGTACTGGATGAACCGACGGCGGTAGCGGATCTGCTGGCGCTTGATAATGCAGGCGTGGTGGATATTGGCGGCGGCACTACCGGCATTGCCATCGTCAAACAGGGCAAGGTGACTTACTCCGCCGATGAAGCCACTGGCGGGCACCATATCTCCCTGACGCTGGCGGGCAACCGCCGTATTCCCCTGGAAGAGGCGGAACAGTACAAGCGCAGCAATGAGCAGGAGATTTGGCCGGTAGTGAAGCCGGTGTACGAAAAGATGGCGGAAATCGTTGCTCGCCACATTGAAGGGCAAGGAATTGCTGATTTATGGCTGGCGGGCGGTTCCTGTATGCAGCCGGGCGTGGAGGCGTTATTTCGCCAGCGTTTCCCGGAGTTACAGGTGCATTTACCGCAGCACAGCCTGTTTATGACCCCGCTGGCGATAGCTAACAGCGGGAGAGCGAAAGCGGAGGGACTCTATGCAAGCTGAACTACAGACGGCGCTGTTTCAGGCATTCGACACCCTGAATCTGCAACGGGTGAAAACGTTCAGCGTACCGCCGGTCACGCTGTGCGGACTTGGGGCGCTCGGCGCCTGCGGCCAGGAAGCGCAAGCGCGAGGCGTAAGCCATCTGTTTGTGATGGTCGACAGCTTCCTGCATCAGGCGGGAATGACCGCGCCGCTGGCACGCAGCCTGGCGATGAAAGGCGTGGCGATGACGGTCTGGCCGTGTCCGCCAGGCGAGCCGTGCATCACCGATGTTTGCGCGGCGGTGGCGCAACTGCGTGAGGCGGTGTGCGACGGCGTAGTGGCCTTTGGCGGCGGTTCGGTGCTGGACGCGGCGAAAGCGGTCGCCCTGCTGGTGACTAACCCTGACCAGACGCTGAGCGCCATGACCGAGCGCAGTACATTACGCCCGCGTCTGCCGCTGATTGCGGTGCCGACCACCGCCGGAACCGGTTCTGAAACCACCAACGTGACGGTGATTATCGACGCGGTCAGCGGGCGCAAGCAGGTGCTGGCGCACGCGTCACTAATGCCGGACGTGGCGATTCTTGATGCTGCCGTGACCGAAGGCGTTCCGCCAAACGTGACGGCGATGACCGGTATCGATGCGTTGACGCATGCGATTGAGGCCTACAGCGCGCTCAACGCCACGCCGTTTACCGACAGCCTGGCGATTGGCGCGATAGCGATGATTGGCAAATCGCTGCCGAAGGCCGTCGGCTATGGGCAGGATCTGGCGGCGCGTGAAAATATGTTGCTGGCCTCCTGTATGGCGGGAATGGCCTTTTCCAGCGCCGGTCTGGGGCTGTGTCATGCGATGGCGCACCAGCCAGGGGCGGCGCTGCATATTCCGCACGGCCAGGCCAACGCCATGCTGCTGCCGACAGTCATGGGCTTTAACCGGATGGTATGCCGCGAACGCTTCAGTCAAATCGGTCGGGCGCTAACCAATAAGAAATCGGACGATCGCGATGCGATTGCGGCGGTGAGCGAGCTGATTGCCGAAGTAGGGCAGAGCAAACGGCTGGCTGACGCTGGCGCCAAACCCGAACACTACAGCGCGTGGGCGCAAGCCGCACTGGAGGATATTTGTCTGCGCAGTAACCCACGCACCGCCACACAGGCACAGATTATCGACCTGTACGCGGCTGCCGGGTAATGCCTGTAGGCCGGATAAGGTGCTCGCACCGCCATCCGGCAATAACACGGCGTTAATGCCGGAGGCGACGTAAACGTCTTATCCGGCCTACAAATCATAAATGGCAGGGAGTAAGGGCTATGGGAATTAACGAAATCATCATGTACATCATGATGTTCTTTATGCTGATTGCCGCCGTGGACAGAATCCTGTCGCAGTTCGGCGGGTCGGCGCGCTTCCTCGGTAAATTCGGTAAGAGTATTGAGGGGTCTGGCGGCCAGTTTGAAGAGGGCTTTATGGCGATGGGCGCGCTGGGACTGGCGATGGTCGGTATGACCGCGCTGGCGCCGGTGCTGGCGCATGTACTGGGGCCGGTTATTATCCCGGTATACGAAATGCTGGGCGCGAACCCATCCATGTTCGCGGGTACGCTGCTGGCCTGTGATATGGGCGGATTCTTCCTCGCCAAAGAGCTGGCCGGCGGTGATGTCGCGGCGTGGCTATACTCAGGGTTAATACTTGGGTCGATGATGGGGCCGACCATTGTGTTCTCCATTCCGGTGGCGCTCGGCATTATCGAGCCGTCTGACCGCCGCTACCTGGCGCTTGGCGTACTGGCGGGTATCGTCACCATTCCCATTGGCTGCATTGCGGGGGGGGTGATCGCCATGTACTCAGGCGTGCAGATCAATGGTCAGCCAGTGGAGTTTACCTTCGCGCTGATCCTGATGAACATGATCCCGGTATTGATCGTCGCGGTGCTGGTAGCGCTGGGGCTGAAGTTCATCCCGGAAAAAATGATCAACGGTTTCCAGATTTTCGCCAAATTTCTGGTGGCGCTGATCACCATCGGTCTGGCGGCTGCGGTGGTTAAATTCCTGTTGGGCTGGGAGTTGATTCCGGGACTCGACCCGATCTTTATGGCGCCAGGCGACAAACCCGGCGAAGTGATGCGCGCCATTGAAGTGATCGGCTCTATCTCCTGCGTGCTGCTCGGCGCGTATCCGATGGTGCTGTTACTGACCCGCTGGTTTGAAAAACCGTTGATGAATGTCGGTAAACTGCTGAACGTAAATAATATTGCGGCGGCAGGCATGGTGGCGACCCTGGCGAACAATATCCCCATGTTCGGCATGATGAAGCAGATGGATACCCGCGGCAAAGTGATTAACTGCGCATTTGCCGTCTCTGCGGCGTTCGCGCTGGGCGACCATTTAGGCTTCGCCGCCGCCAACATGAACGCCATGATCTTCCCGATGATTGTCGGCAAGCTGATCGGCGGCGTGACGGCGATTGGCGTGGCGATGATGCTGGTGCCGAAAGATGACGCCGCCCAGGTGAAAACCGAAGCGGAGGCGCAATCGTGAACACTCGCCAGCTACTGAGCGTCGGTATCGATATCGGCACCACCACCACGCAGGTGATCTTCTCGCGCCTGGAGTTGGTTAACCGTGCGGCGGTGTCGCAGGTGCCGCGCTACGAATTCATCAAACGCGACATTAGCTGGCAAAGCCCGGTCTTCTTTACGCCCGTGGATAAGCAGGGCGGTCTGAAAGAGGCCGAACTTAAAGCGCTGATTCTGGCCCAGTATCAGGCCGCAGGCATCGCGCCTGAATCGGTGGACTCCGGGGCTATCATTATCACCGGCGAAAGCGCCAAAACCCGCAACGCCCGTCCGGCGGTCATGGCGCTCTCGCAGTCGCTGGGCGACTTTGTGGTCGCCAGCGCCGGGCCGCATCTGGAATCAGTCATTGCCGGTTACGGCGCCGGAGCGCAAAGCTTGTCTGAGCAGCGGATGTGCCGGGTGCTGAATATTGATATCGGCGGCGGCACGTCTAACTACGCGCTGTTTGACGCGGGAAAAGTCAGCGGTACCGCTTGCCTTAACGTCGGTGGTCGCCTGCTGGAAACCGACGCTCAGGGGCGCGTGGTTTATGCCCATCAGCCGGGGCAGATGATTATCGATGAGGTGTTCGGTTCGGGTACTGATGCTCGCGCCTTAGCTGCCGCACAGTTGGGGCAGGTGGCGCGGCGGATGGCGGATCTCATCGTCGAGGTTATCACTGGCGCGCTCTCGCCGCTGGCGCAATCGCTGATGCAAACCGGGCTGCTGCCCGCCGATATTACGCCGGAGGTGATCACCCTTTCCGGTGGGGTAGGTGAATGCTACCGCAACCAACCTGCCGATCCGTTCTGCTTTTCTGATATCGGGCCGCTGCTGGCGACCGCGCTGCATGAGCACCCGCGTCTGCGCGAGATGAACGTGCAGTTTCCGGCGCAAACCGTACGCGCCACGGTGATTGGCGCGGGGGCCCATACGCTCTCGCTTTCCGGCAGTACTATCTGGCTGGAAGACGTCCAACTGCCGCTGCGCAACCTGCCGGTGGCGATCCCGCAGGATGACGCCGATCTGGTGAACGCCTGGCGGCAGGCGCTTCTCCAGCTTGATCTCGACCCGCAAACCGACGCTTACGTGCTGGCGCTTCCCGCCACGCTTCCGGTGCGTTACGCCGCATTACTCACGGTCATCAACGCGCTGACGGCTTTTGTCGCGCGTTATCCCAATCCACATCCCCTGCTGGTGGTGGCCGAGCAGGATTTTGGTAAAGCGCTGGGCATGTTATTGCGCCCACAGTTACCGCAACTTCCGCTGGCGGTCATCGATGAGGTGGTCGTGCGGGCGGGAGACTATATCGACATTGGTACGCCTCTTTTTGGCGGATCGGTTGTGCCGGTGACGGTGAAATCACTCGCATTTCCTTCCTGAGGGAACGACTTATGAAACTAAAGACCACATTGTTCGGCAATGTTTATCAGTTTAAGGATGTAAAAGAGGTACTGGCTAAAGCCAACGAACTGCGTTCGGGGGATGTGCTGGCCGGGGTTGCCGCGGCAAGTTCGCAGGAGCGCGTAGCGGCAAAACAGGTACTGTCGGAAATGACGGTGGCGGATATCCGCAACAATCCGGTGATTGCCTATGAAGAGGACTGCGTGACGCGCCTGATTCAGGATGACGTCAACGAAACGGCCTATAACCGGATTAAAAACTGGAGCATCAGCGAACTGCGCGAATACGTACTGAGCGATGAAACCTCCGTGGACGACATCGCGTTTACCCGCAAAGGCCTGACCTCCGAAGTGGTGGCGGCAGTGGCGAAAATCTGCTCCAACGCCGACCTGATCTACGGCGGTAAGAAAATGCCGGTGATCAAAAAAGCCAATACCACCATCGGTATTCCGGGCACCTTTAGCTGCCGTTTGCAGCCGAACGATACCCGTGACGATGTGCAGAGTATCGCCGCGCAAATCTACGAAGGGCTTTCTTTCGGCGCAGGCGATGCGGTGATCGGCGTTAACCCGGTGACCGATGACGTGGAGAACCTGACCCGCGTGCTCGACACCGTTTACGGCGTTATCGATAAATTCAATATTCCGACCCAGGGCTGCGTGCTGGCGCACGTCACCACCCAGATTGAAGCGATTCGTCGCGGCGCGCCAGGCGGACTGATTTTCCAGAGCATTTGCGGCAGCGAGAAGGGCTTAAAAGAGTTCGGTGTCGAGCTGGCAATGCTCGACGAAGCGCGGGCAGTGGGGGCGGAGTTCAACCGCATCGCCGGGGAAAACTGCCTGTACTTTGAAACCGGACAGGGCTCGGCGCTGTCGGCTGGCGCGAACTTTGGTGCCGACCAGGTGACGATGGAAGCGCGTAACTACGGGCTGGCTCGCCACTACGATCCGTTCCTGGTGAACACCGTGGTGGGCTTTATCGGGCCGGAGTATCTCTACAACGACAGGCAGATTATCCGCGCCGGTCTCGAAGATCACTTTATGGGCAAGCTGAGCGGCATCTCGATGGGCTGCGACTGCTGCTATACCAACCATGCCGACGCCGACCAGAACCTTAACGAAAACCTGATGATTCTGCTCGCCACTGCCGGCTGTAACTACATCATGGGGATGCCGCTCGGCGACGACATCATGCTCAACTACCAGACTACCGCTTTCCACGATACCGCCACCGTCCGTCAGTTGCTGAATTTACGGCCGTCGCCGGAGTTTGAACGCTGGCTGGAAACGATGGGCATTATGGCAAACGGTCGTCTGACCAAACGGGCGGGCGATCCGTCACTGTTCTTCTGATGACGCGGGGATAACACCATGGATCAAAAACAGATTGAAGAAATTGTACGTAGCGTGATGGCGTCAATGGGACAGGACGTACCGCAACCCGTCGCGCCGTCAACGCAGGAAGGCGCAAAGCCGCAGTGCGCCGCGCCGACGGTGACCGAAAGCTGCGCGCTGGATTTAGGTTCCGCAGAGGCAAAAGCCTGGATTGGCGTCGAGAACCCACATCGTGCGGACGTGTTGACCGAACTGCGTCGCAGTACTGCGGCACGCGTCTGCACGGGTCGTGCCGGGCCGCGTCCGCGCACCCAGGCGCTGTTGCGCTTCCTGGCGGATCACTCCCGTTCGAAAGACACCGTGCTCAAAGAAGTGCCGGAAGAGTGGGTAAAAGCGCAAGGGCTGCTGGAAGTGCGTTCGGAGATCAGCGACAAAAACCTGTACCTGACGCGCCCGGATATGGGGCGTCGCCTGAGCCCGGAAGCCATTGACGCGCTGAAGTCACAGTGCGTGATGAACCCGGATGTGCAGGTAGTGGTCTCCGATGGCCTCTCTACGGATGCGATCACCGCCAACTATGAAGAGATCCTGCCGCCGCTGCTTGCCGGTCTGAAGCAGGCCGGGCTGAACGTCGGCACGCCGTTCTTTGTGCGCTATGGCCGCGTGAAGATTGAAGATCAGATTGGCGAAATTCTCGGCGCGAAGGTCGTCATCCTGCTGGTGGGCGAACGTCCGGGGCTGGGGCAGTCGGAAAGCCTCTCCTGCTACGCCGTCTATTCCCCGCGCGTGGCGACCACCGTCGAGGCCGACAGAACCTGTATTTCAAACATTCATCAGGGGGGGACGCCGCCGGTAGAAGCCGCCGCCGTGATTGTGGATTTGGCCAAACGAATGCTGGAGCAGAAAGCGTCCGGCATCAACATGACCCGTTAAGGAGACATCATGCCTGCATTAGATTTGATTCGACCTTCAGTGACTGCCATGCGCGTGATTGCCTCCGTGAATGACGGCTTTGCGCGGGAACTTAAATTACCGCCACATATACGTAGCCTCGGACTCATCACGGCAGATTCTGATGATGTGACCTATATTGCCGCTGATGAAGCGACAAAACAGGCGATGGTGGAAGTGGTCTATGGCCGCTCCCTCTATGCCGGGGCGGCTCACGGGCCATCGCCTACCGCCGGTGAGGTGTTGATTATGCTGGGCGGCCCGAACCCGGCGGAAGTGCGCGCCGGTCTGGATGCGATGGTCGCCAGTATTGAAAACGGCGCGGCGTTCCAGTGGGCGAACGATGCGGAAAATACCGCGTTCCTGGCGCATGTGGTTTCGCGTACCGGCTCGTACCTCTCGTCTACCGCAGGTATCGCGCTGGGCGATCCAATGGCCTACCTGGTGGCGCCGCCGCTGGAAGCGACATTCGGCATTGACGCGGCGATGAAATCCGCTGACGTTCAACTGGTGACTTACGTGCCGCCGCCGTCGGAAACCAACTATTCGGCCGCGTTCTTAACGGGAAGCCAGGCCGCGTGTAAAGCCGCCTGCAACGCCTTTACCGACGCCGTGCTGGATATCGCCCGTAACCCTGTCCAGCGTGCGTAACGGAGGCTGCCAATGATCAATGCCCTGGGATTACTGGAAGTGGACGGAATGGTCGCCGCCGTCGATGCGGCGGATGCCATGCTGAAAGCGGCCAACGTGCGTTTGCTCAGTCATCAAGTGCTCGACCCTGGCAGGCTCACGCTGGTGGTGGAGGGCGATCTGGCGGCGTGTCGTGCGGCGCTGGATGCCGGAAGCGCCGCCGCGCAGCGCACAGGCCGTGTGATTAGCCGCAAAGAAATTGGTCGTCCGGAAGAGGACACCCAGTGGCTGATTGGCGGGTTTGCGCGTGCGACAACGCCGACTGAGAAAGCGCCCCAGGTACCCGCAACGCCTGAGTTCGCTGAAGCGTTACTGGCGCTGCTGGCATCAGTACGCCAGGGAATGACGGCGGGAGAGGTGGCCGCGCATTTTGGCTGGCCGCTGGAGCAGGCCAGAAACGTGCTGGAACAACTCTTTTCTGACGGAGCGTTGCGTAAACGCAGTAGTCGCTATCGCATCAAAAA
The DNA here is from genome assembly GCF_015534835.1 of Salmonella sp. SJTUF14076. NCBI lineage: Bacteria > Pseudomonadati > Pseudomonadota > Gammaproteobacteria > Enterobacterales > Enterobacteriaceae > Salmonella > Salmonella sp. SJTUF14076. The sequence continues at coordinate 1,440,596 of NZ_CP064674.1, forward strand.
TTAATCTGTCGGAGGGCCGGGCGTCCTGGCGGGCGTCCGGCATAGAAGATCATGAAAAAGACCCGTACAGCGAATTTGCACCATCTTTATCATGAAGCGTTACCCGAAGACGTTAAACTTACGCCCAGAGTCGAGGTGGACAATGTTCATCAGCGACGGACGACGGATGTCTATGAACATGCTCTGACTATCACCGCCTGGCAGCAGATCTACGATCAGTTACACCCGGGTAAATTTCATGGCGAGTTCACGGAAATCCTGCTTGATGAGATTCAGGTGTTCCGTGAATACACCGGCCTGGCGCTGCGTCAGTCGTGTCTGGTTTGGCCAAACTCTTTCTGGTTTGGTATTCCGGCGACGCGCGGCGAACAGGGATTTATCGGCGCGCAGGGGCTCGGCAGCGCCGAGATTGCCACCCGACCGGGAGGCACCGAGTTTGAACTGAGCACGCCGGATGATTACACCATTCTGGGCGTCGTTATCTCGGAAGATGTTATTTCCCGTCAGGCCACGTTTTTGCATAACCCGGAAAGGGTGCTGCATATGCTACGTAACCAGTTAGCGCTGGAGGTAAAAGAGCAGCATAAAGCGGCGCTGTGGGGCTTTGTGCAGCAGGCGCTGGCCACCTTCAGCGAGAGTCCTGAAACCCTGCATCAACCTGCGGTGCGTAAGGTCTTGAGTGATAATTTGTTGCTGGCGATGGGCACGATGCTGGAAGAGGCGAAGCCGATTCATAGCGCCGAGAGCATCAGCCATCAGGGATATCGTAGGCTACTGTCGCGGGCGCGGGAATATGTGCTGGAAAATATGTCGGAGCCGCTGACGGTGCTCGACTTATGTAACCAGCTACACGTAAGCCGTCGCACGCTGCAAAATGCGTTTCACGCCATTTTGGGCATTGGCCCCAATGCGTGGCTGAAACGTATTCGCTTAAACGCAGTACGCCGGGAGTTGATTAGCCCGTGGTCGCAGAGCGCCACGGTCAAAGATGCCGCGATGCAGTGGGGATTCTGGCATCTGGGGCAATTTGCCACCGATTATCAGCAATTATTTGCCGAAAAACCGTCGTTGACGCTGCATCAACGGATGCGGCAATGGGCTTGATATTGATGGGTAGGCTCTCCGGTTGCTGATAACGTGCGCGTGTCGGGAATTGCCCGGTGGCGGCTGGCGCCTTACCGGGCCTACGGATTCGCTGCTGTCTGTGGTTGGTAGTGTCGGTAGGCCTGATAAGGCGCAAGCCGCCATCAGGCAATGAGATGATTCCCATGCCGGATGGTGACGCGTTGCGTCTTATCCGGCCTACGAAACGGAACTATTATCAGGTAACGACACCCAGTCGCGTACCTGAATAAACTCGCTCAGCGCCGCTTCCGGGCTACCCGCTTCCGGCTGCCAGTCGTACTCCCAGCGCACCAGCGGCGGCATCGACATCAGGATAGATTCAGTGCGCCCGCCGGTTTGCAGACCAAACAGGGTGCCTCTGTCCCACACCAGATTGAACTCCACGTAGCGCCCGCGGCGATAAAGTTGAAAATTACGCTCCCGCTCGCCCCAGACCATCGCTTTGCGTCGTTCGACAATCGGTAAATACGCCCGGGTGTAGCCGTTGCCGACCGCCTGCATAAAGTCGAAGCAGTGGTCGAAATCCGGCGTATTCAAATCGTCAAAAAACAGGCCGCCAACGCCGCGCTGCTCGTTGCGGTGTTTGAGAAAAAAGTAGTCGTCGCACCACTTTTTATAACGCGGATACACATCGTCACCAAACGGCTGGCACAGGTCGCGGGCGGTGCGGTGCCAGTGAACGGCATCCTCTTCAAAGCCGTAGTAGGGCGTTAAATCGAACCCGCCGCCAAACCACCACACCGGATCGGCGCCCGGTTTTTCGGCAATAAAAAAGCGCACGTTAGCATGGCTGGTGGGAATATACGGATTGTGCGGATGCACCACCAGCGATACGCCCATCGCTTCAAAGCTACGCCCGGCGAGTTCTGGCCGATGCGCGGTGGCGGACGCGGGCATTGCATCGCCGTGAACGTGAGAGAAATTAACGCCCGCCTGTTCGAAAATCCCGCCGTTGCGTAATACCCGGCTGCGTCCGCCGCCGCCCGCTTCGCGTCGCCAGCTATCTTCGACAAAGTTTGCGCCATCCACAGCGGATAACTTTTGGCAAATATCATCCTGCAGGCGTAGCAGAAACTGTTTTACGTGATGTGCATCGGGTTTCATGATTACCGTTTCTTCGTGTGTGCTTTCTGATTATCAAACCAGTGAAAATAACTGATGATGCCGTTGGCGATCGCCGTAGCGATTTTCTGGCGAAACGCCGTCGTGCCCAGCAGGCGTTCTTCTTCCGGATTGGTAATAAACGAGGTTTCGACCAATACCGACGGAATTGACGGTGATTTTAGCACCACGAAAGCCGCTTGTTCGGTAGTGCGGCTGTGTAATTTATGTATAGGTTTGATTTTCTTGAGAATATGCGAACCCAGCGTCAGACTGTTTTTAATCGTATCGGTTTGCACCAGATCAAACAAAACTTGTTGTAATAGATGATCCCGGTCAGTGGCTTTTTTACCCGCCACTTCGTCCGCGCGGTTTTCACGCTCGGAGAGATACTTCGCCATGGCGCTACTGGCCCCGCGGTTGGAAAGCGCAAAAACGGAAGCGCCTGCCGCTTTCGGGTTGGTAAAACCATCGGCATGAATAGACATAAACAGATCCGCGCCGTGCTTATGGGCGATTTCCACCCGATCGTACAGCGGAATAAAGGTATCCCCTGTCCGGGTTAAACGCGCATCGATTCCGTGATTTCGCAAAATAGCGCGTACGTTTTTGGCAATTGCCAGCACGACGTGTTTTTCCTGAGAACCGTTGCGGCCAATCGCGCCGGTATCGATGCCGCCGTGTCCGGGGTCGAGCATCACCAGCCGTTTACTGCCGGTTTTTTTGGTTTTGGGTTTGCTGTGACCATTACTGGTTTTTAGCGTTTCTTCTTTGGCTATTGCGTGCGACATACCTGACAGCGTCAGGGCCGCCAGACCTGTTTTGAGTACCTGGCGGCGCGATGTGAGAGTTTTTAGGAGTTTAAAAGTGCTCATACGGCCTGAGTTGTGAAAATTAAGTTCAAGATGTTATATCGTATCGCGTAATCCGTTACGACGGTTGGTGATGAGAATTGTTTTACTTTTCATTTCAATACGTGACACATCGCCATTATGCCATTTTTTCCGCTACATCGCGTCAGATATTGGCTGAATCAGATGTTTGCGCCATAATCTTGGTTTTTCCACCCGAAAAGGCAACGAATACCATGGAAATACGCGTTTTTCGCCAGGAAGATTTCGAAGAGGTGATTACCCTCTGGGAGCGTTGCGACCTGCTGCGTCCATGGAACGATCCTGAAATGGATATTGAACGCAAGGTGAATCACGATGTCAGCTTGTTCCTCGTTGCGGAAGTTAGCGGCGAAGTCGTCGGTACGGTAATGGGCGGTTATGACGGGCATCGCGGCTCGGCGTATTACTTGGGCGTTCACCCGGAGTTCCGCGGGCGCGGCATTGCGAATGCGTTGCTTAACCGGCTGGAAAAAAAACTCATCGCCCGCGGGTGTCCGAAAATCCAAATTATGGTGCGCGATGATAACGACGTTGTGCTGGGCATGTATGAACGTCTGGGGTATGAGCATTCTGACGCCCTAAGTTTGGGTAAACGCCTGATTGAAGATGAAGAGTACTGAGTTTCATCCAGCCGATTATGATGTACACGGACGTTTACGCCTGCCGTTTCTGTTCTGGTGCGTACTGTTACTTCAGGCGCGCGCCTGGGTACTCTTTGTCATTGCCGGTTCATCCCGTGGACAGGGTAATACTTTGTTAAACTTTTTTTATCCCGACCATGACAATTTTTGGCTGGGGCTGTTGCCCGGCGTTCCGGCGGTAGTGGCATTTTTACTCAGCGGGCGGCGTGAAGCGGTTCCTGGTGTGTGGCGCTGGCTGCGCGGACTCCTGATCCTTGCTCAACTGGTGTCGTTGTGCTGGTTGCCGGTGATGTGGCTGGGTGGCGACCCGGTCAACGGCGTCGGGCTGGCGCTGCTGCTGGCGGACATCGTCGCGCTGATCTGGCTGTTAACCAATCAACGTTTGCGTGCCTGTTTTTCCTTTGAGAAAGAATAACGGCACTTTTTGGCGAACCCGCACTCCAACCAACGTTAATTAATAAAAGAAAGGAAGTGAGATGAAATCGCTGCGTTTGACTTTACTCGCACTGCCGCTGGCGCTGACCGGCTGCTCGACGCTCTCCTCGGTCAACTGGTCTGCCGCAAATCCATGGAACTGGTTTGGTTCCTCGACAGAAGTCACTGAGCAAGGCGTGGGAGCGCTGACCGCCGCCACGCCGCTGGAAGAGCCGGCTATTGCAGAGGCATTAGATGGCGATTATCGCCTGCGTAGCGGTATGAAAACCGATAACGGCAACGTGGTGCGCTTTTTCGAAGCGATGAAGGGCGACAATGTCGCGATGGTGATCAACGGCGAGCAGGGAACCGTGAGCCGTATTGATGTGCTGGACAGCGATATCCCAACTGCCGCGGGGGGCAAAATCGGTACGCCGTTTAGCGACCTTTACAGCAAAGCGTTTGGTCACTGCGAGCCGGTTTCCAGCGATAGCCATACCAGCGTCGAATGTAAAGCCGAGGGAAGTCAGCATATTAGCTATGTTTTCTCCGGCGAGTGGAGCGGACCGGAAGGCTTAATGCCTCCTGATGACGTCTTAAAAAACTGGGACGTGCGCAAAATTATCTGGCGTCGTTAATTTGCGCCTGAACAAACCGCTTCGCTTAAAAACAAGGTAAAATAACCTCCATTAATGCCACGACTGCGTGGCATTCTCATTTTCAGGAGGAATCATGTCTCAGGTTCAAAGTGGCATTTTGCCGGAACATTGCCGTGCGGCAATTTGGATTGAAGCCAATGTGAAAGGCGACCTGGACGCCCTGCGCGCGGCCAGCAGAACATTTGCCGATAAACTGGCGACCTTCGAAGTCAAATTTCCGGACGCCCATCTTGGGGCCGTTGTGGCGTTTGGCAACAATACCTGGCGTGCCCTGAGTGGCGGCGTCGGGGCGGAAGAACTGAAAGATTTTATTCCTTATGGTAAAGGACTGGCGCCAGCCACGCAGTATGACGTGCTGATCCATATCCTTTCCCTGCGCCACGATGTGAATTTTTCTGTTGCTCAGGCGGCGATGGAAGCCTTCGGCGACTGTATCGACGTGAAAGAAGAAGTTCACGGCTTCCGTTGGGTGGAAGAACGCGATCTGAGCGGCTTTGTCGACGGGACAGAGAACCCGGCGGGCGAAGAGACGCGTCGTGAAGTGGCGGTGATCAAAGATGGCGTGGATGCCGGCGGCAGTTATGTGTTCGTGCAGCGTTGGGAACACAATCTCAAGCAACTTAACCGGATGAGTATTCACGATCAGGAGATGATGATCGGGCGTACCAAAGAAGCCAATGAAGAGATTGACGGCGATGCGCGTCCGGCAACATCTCACCTGAGCCGCGTCGATCTCAAAGAAGATGGCAAAGGGCTGAAGATTGTACGCCAGAGCCTGCCATACGGCACCGCCAGCGGTACTCATGGTCTCTATTTCTGCGCTTACTGCGCACGTCTGCACAATATCGAACAGCAGCTTTTGAGTATGTTCGGCGATACCGACGGTAAACGCGACGCGATGCTGCGCTTCACCAAACCGGTGACTGGCGGCTACTATTTTGCGCCGTCGCTGGATCGCCTGTTAGCGCTATAAGGTAAAACCCTGTCGGATGGCAGCGCAAACGCTTTATTCGACCTACGATTGGTAGGACTGATAAGCGCAGCGCCATCAGGCAGAACAGCATGAAAATGCCCATCCCCGCCTCCGCGGGGATTTTTTTACCTAATATTTACCTGAATTAGTGAGCTATTCCTCAGCACTTATTTGTTATTACTGTATTTTCAGTGTTAATGGAGTGTAAGACTCCATATTCAAAAGGAGACATTGAAAATGGGTAAACTCACGGGCAAGACAGCATTGATTACGGGCGCATCGCAGGGCATTGGCGAAGGGATCGCTCGCGTATTCGCACGCCACGGCGCGAACTTAATCTTGCTGGATATCTCCGATGAGATTGAAAAGCTGGCGGATGAGCTGGGCGGGCGCGGGCATCGCTGCACTGCCGTTAAGGCTGACGTCAGAGATTTTGCTTCGGTGCAGGCGGCGGTTGCGCGCGCCAAAGAGACTGAAGGTAGAATTGATATTTTGGTGAATAACGCTGGCGTGTGCCGTCTGGGCAACTTCCTCGATATGAGTGAAGAAGATCGCGATTTCCACATTGATATTAATATTAAAGGTGTCTGGAACGTCACCAAAGCCGTCCTGCCGGAGATGATTAAACGTAAAGATGGCCGCATTGTGATGATGTCTTCCGTCACGGGAGATATGGTGGCGGACCCGGGTGAAACGGCCTATGCGCTGTCAAAAGCCGCCATTGTCGGTTTAACCAAATCGCTGGCGGTAGAGTATGCGCAGTCCGGTATTCGCGTGAATGCCATTTGCCCTGGTTATGTAAGAACACCGATGGCGGAAAGCATTGCCCGTCAGTCTAATCCTGACGATCCGGAATCGGTATTAACGGAAATGGCAAAAGCCATTCCGCTACGCCGTCTTGCCGATCCGCTGGAAGTAGGGGAACTGGCGGCATTTCTGGCTTCCGATGAGTCCAGCTATCTTACCGGAACGCAAAACGTCATTGATGGCGGCAGTACCCTGCCTGAAAGCGTAAGCGTAGGCGTCTGATTGATGCCGGTCTCCTCCCCGCGCCGCGTGGGGAGGGATTCTCTTATTCCCTTTTCAACTTTCAAATCATCAAACGGTATATAAAACCGTTACTCCTTTAGCGCTGGTTATAAATATGATGACCATAAGAAAGTCATTAAATTTATAAGGGTGCGCAATGGCCGTTAACTTACTGAAAAAGAGACCCCTGACGCTGGCAGCAATGCTATTACTGGCAGGGCAGGCGCAGGCAACAGAGCTGCTGAACAGCTCATACGATGTCTCCCGCGAGCTGTTTGCCGCCCTTAACCCGCCGTTTGAGCAACAATGGGCGAAGGATAACGGCGGCGATAAGCTGACGATTAAGCAGTCTCATGCCGGGTCATCAAAACAGGCGCTGGCGATTTTGCAGGGACTGAAGGCAGACGTCGTGACCTACAATCAGGTGACCGACGTACAGATTCTTCATGATAAAGGCAAACTGATCCCTGCCGACTGGCAAAGCCGTCTGCCGAACAACAGTTCGCCATTCTATTCCACGATGGGCTTCCTGGTGCGCAAGGGGAACCCGAAAAATATTCACGACTGGAGCGATCTTGTACGTTCCGACGTGAAGCTGATTTTCCCTAACCCGAAAACCTCCGGCAACGCCCGCTATACGTATCTGGCGGCATGGGGCGCGGCGGATAACGCGGACGGCGGCGATAAAGCCAAAACCGAACAGTTTATGACCCAGTTCCTGAAAAACGTCGAAGTGTTTGATACCGGCGGTCGCGGCGCTACGACTACCTTTGCCGAGCGTGGTCTGGGCGATGTGCTGATTAGTTTTGAGTCGGAAGTGAACAATATCCGCAAACAATATGAAGCCCAGGGATTTGAAGTGGTGATCCCGAAAACGAACATTCTTGCTGAATTCCCGGTTGCCTGGGTGGATAAAAACGTGCAGGCCAACGGCACAGAAAAAGCCGCCAAAGCTTACCTGAACTGGCTGTATAGCCCGCAGGCGCAGACCATCATCACCCATTACTACTACCGCGTGAATAACCCGGAAATCATGGGCAAGCAAGCAGATAAATTCCCGCAGACCGAACTGTTCCGCGTGGAAGAAAAGTTTGGTTCCTGGCCGGAAGTGATGAAAACGCACTTTGCCAGCGGCGGCGAGCTGGACAAACTGTTGGCGGCGGGGCGTAAGTAATGCTTGCCGTTTCTTCCCGACGCGTGCTGCCCGGCTTTACGTTAAGCCTCGGCACCAGTTTGCTGTTTGTCTGCCTGATCCTGCTGTTGCCGTTGAGCGCGCTGGTGATGCAGCTCTCACAGATGAGCTGGGCGCAATACTGGGATGTTGTGACCAACCCACAGGTGGTGGCTGCCTATAAAGTGACGCTGCTGGCGGCATTTGTAGCGTCGATTTTTAATGGAGTGTTTGGCCTGCTGATGGCGTGGATTTTAACCCGCTACCGTTTTCCAGGGCGCACGTTGCTGGATGCGCTGATGGATCTGCCGTTTGCGCTGCCGACAGCGGTAGCGGGGTTAACGCTGGCCTCGCTGTTCTCAGTGAACGGTTTCTACGGTCAGTTTCTTGCGCAGTTTGATATCAAAGTGACCTATACCTGGCTCGGTATTGCGGTGGCGATGGCCTTTACCAGCATTCCATTTGTGGTGCGCACCGTCCAGCCGGTACTGGAAGAGCTGGGGCCGGAATATGAAGAAGCGGCACAAACGCTGGGGGCCACCCGGCTGCAAAGTTTTCGCAAAGTCGTGCTGCCTGAGCTGTCGCCTGCGCTGATTGCCGGCGTGGCGCTCTCTTTTACCCGTAGCCTGGGCGAGTTTGGCGCGGTGATTTTTATCGCTGGAAATATTGCCTGGAAAACAGAAGTGACCTCGCTGATGATTTTTGTGCGTTTGCAGGAGTTTGATTACCCAGCCGCCAGCGCCATTGCCTCGGTGATCCTTGCGGCATCCTTGCTGCTGCTGTTCTCTATCAATACTTTGCAAAGTCGCTTTGGTCGACGTGTGGTAGGTCATTAATGGCGGAAGTGACTCAATTGAAGCGATACGACGTCCCCCGCATTAACTGGGGAAAATGGTTTTTGATTGGCGTCGGGATGCTCGTTTCGGCGTTTATCCTGCTGGTGCCGATGATTTACATCTTCGTGCAGGCGTTCAGCAAAGGGTTAATGCCGGTACTGCAAAATCTGGCCGATCCGGACATGCTGCACGCCATCTGGCTGACGGTGTTGATTGCCTTGATCGCAGTGCCGGTGAATCTGGTGTTCGGCATTCTGCTGGCGTGGCTGGTGACGCGCTTTAACTTCCCCGGACGTCAGCTATTGCTGACCCTGCTGGATATTCCCTTTGCCGTCTCACCGGTGGTGGCCGGTCTGGTTTATCTGCTGTTTTATGGCTCCAACGGCCCGTTGGGCGGCTGGCTGGATGAGCATAATTTGCAAATGATGTTCTCCTGGCCGGGGATGGTACTGGTCACTATTTTTGTCACCTGCCCGTTTGTGGTGCGCGAACTGGTGCCGGTGATGCTCAGCCAGGGCAGTCAGGAAGATGAGGCGGCGATTTTACTGGGCGCATCCGGCTGGCAAATGTTTCGCCGCGTGACGTTGCCGAATATTCGCTGGGCGCTACTCTACGGCGTGGTATTAACCAACGCCCGCGCGATTGGCGAGTTTGGCGCGGTGTCGGTGGTGTCCGGCTCGATTCGCGGCGAAACGTTATCGCTACCGTTACAGATTGAATTACTGGAGCAGGACTACAACACCGTCGGCTCCTTTACCGCCGCCGCATTGTTGACGCTAATGGCGATTATTACCCTGTTTTTGAAGAGCATGTTGCAATGGCGTCTGGAGAATCAGGAAAAACGCGCGCAACAGGAGGAAAATCATGAGCATTGAGATCGCCAGAATTAAGAAATCGTTTGGTCGCACTCAGGTACTGAATGATATCTCGCTGGATATTCCTTCCGGCCAGATGGTTGCCTTGTTGGGGCCGTCTGGTTCCGGCAAAACGACGCTGCTGCGCATTATTGCCGGGCTGGAACATCAGTCCAGCGGCCATATTCGTTTCCACGGTACGGACGTTAGCCGCCTGCACGCGCGTGAGCGTAAAGTCGGTTTTGTGTTTCAGCACTATGCGCTGTTTCGCCATATGACGGTGTTTGACAACATCGCTTTTGGCCTGACGGTGCTGCCGCGACGCGACCACCCAACTGCGGCGGCGATTAAAACGAAAGTGACGCAATTGCTGGAGATGGTGCAACTGGCGCACCTCGCGGATCGCTTCCCCGCCCAGCTTTCCGGCGGACAAAAACAGCGCGTGGCGCTGGCGCGCGCGCTTGCCGTGGAACCGCAAATTCTACTGCTGGATGAACCGTTTGGCGCGCTGGATGCCCAGGTACGTAAAGAGTTACGTCGCTGGTTGCGCCAGCTACATGAAGAACTGAAATTCACCAGCGTCTTTGTCACCCACGATCAGGAAGAAGCGACGGAAGTGGCGGATCGGGTGGTGGTAATGAGTCAGGGCAATATCGAACAGGCTGACGCGCCGGATCGGGTGTGGCGTGAACCGGCAACCCGCTTCGTACTGGAGTTTATGGGCGAGGTGAACCGCCTGACAGGCACCGTCCGCGGCGGGCAGTTTCACGTTGGCGCGCATCGCTGGCCGCTGGGTTATACGCCCGCGTACCAGGGGCCGGTCGATCTGTTCCTGCGTCCGTGGGAGGTGGATATTAGCCGCCGCACCAGCCTGGATTCTCCGCTACCAGTACAGGTCATTGAGGCCAGCCCAAAAGGTCACTATACACAGTTAGTGGTACAGCCGCTGGGGTGGTATCACGATCCGCTGACGGTGGTGATGGCGGGTGAGGATGTTCCGGTTCGCGGCGAGCGTTTGTTTGTCGGCTTACAGAACGCACGTCTCTATCATGGCGACCAGCGTATTGAGCCCCATGAGGCGCTTGCTCTTGCGGAGTCTGCCTGATAGGTTAATTTGCATAGTTATCGCCCGGTGGCGCTTCGCTTACCGGGCCTACAGCGTATATCGTGATTTTGTAGGCCGGGTAAGCACAGCGCCACCCGGCATTTTTATTGAGCTGAAAACGTGAATACATTAGAACAAACCATCGGCAATACGCCGCTGGTCAAATTACAACGTCTGGCGCCGGATAACGGCAGTGAAATCTGGGTCAAGCTGGAAGGCAATAATCCGGCAGGGTCGGTGAAAGATCGCGCGGCGCTATCCATGATTGTCGAAGCGGAAAAGCGCGGAGAAATTAAACCGGGCGATGTCCTGATTGAAGCGACCAGCGGCAACACCGGCATTGCGCTGGCGATGATCGCCGCGCTGAAAGGTTATCGCATGAAGCTGTTGATGCCGGACAACATGAGCCAGGAGCGTCGGGCGGCAATGCGGGCCTATGGCGCGGAACTGATTCTGGTCACTAAAGAGCAGGGAATGGAAGGGGCGCGCGATTTAGCGCTCGCTATGTCTGAACGAGGCGAGGGCAAACTGCTCGATCAGTTTAATAACCCCGATAACCCATATGCGCACTACACCACCACCGGCCCGGAAATCTGGCGGCAAACGTCAGGTCGCATCACCCATTTTGTCTCCAGCATGGGCACGACCGGCACCATTACCGGCGTGTCGCGTTTTCTGCGCGAGCAGGAAAAACCGGTCACTATCGTTGGCCTACAGCCGGAAGAGGGCAGCAGTATTCCGGGCATTCGCCGCTGGCCAGCGGAATATATGCCGGGCATTTTTAACGCCTCGCTGGTAGATGAGGTGCTGGATATTCACCAGAATGATGCCGAAAACACCATGCGTGAACTGGCCGTTCGTGAAGGCATTTTCTGCGGCGTGAGTTCCGGCGGCGCGGTAGCGGGCGCGTTACGCGTCGCACGAGCCACGCCCGGCGCGGTAGTGGTGGCGATTATCTGCGATCGCGGCGATCGTTACTTGTCTACCGGCGTGTTTGGTGAAGAGCATTTCAGCCAGGGGGCAGGGATTTAAACGAGGTGCCATCGTCGTATGGCACCCGTGTGTTATAGCGTTTTATCCGTTTCCGCAATAAGCGCATGTAAATAAGGCTGCGCGTTTTCATCGCTTTTACCGGGAATTTTAACGATATAGGGCTTTCCGGTGATGGACGACGACGACGCGACTTTATCGATAAACTGTTCGGCGGTGTCGATACGATTGCGTGTGTTACCCAGTTTTAAGCGCAGGTGCGATACGGCTTCCTCGCAGTTATGCGCATCACCGTTACGAACGAATGTCAGATCCTTTTTCTGCGCCAGCGCATTAAGCATGGCGTTAATGCGCGCTTCTTCATGGGCGTTCAGCTTCGCCCAGGCGGGTAGGGTCAGCAGGAGCGCAACGACGGCGCAGACAATTTTCTTCATGGTAAAATCCTTTTTCATGCGATAATCACTGCACCTCAGACCGTTAGCCGGATAATAAGTTGCACTCCTGGTGTGGTTATTTCTGTGAGTGCGCCAGCGTGAGTTCATCCAGAAAACGCCACAGCTTTTCATTCATTTGCTGGTAATCCCATGCGCGCATCTCGGCAACCGAGCGGATAAAACGTTTCCCTTGCGCGTCGGCCAGCTCCTGCTGCGAATGTTGGATTAATCCTTCAACCGCCTCGACGGTAAATTCCATATGACACTGGAAGCCGTAGACAAAATTGCCATACTGCACTATCTGACGTGGACAGCCGGCACTTTCAGCCAGCACGGTCGCCTGATCGGTGAGTCCTGGCATATCGTTGTGCCAGTGGCCGACGGTTAACGGGGAGCCAAAGTGGGCGATAAGCGGATGCCGCAGACCGGCTTCAGTGAGCGTAATAGGGTAGTGACCAATCTCTTTTTCCGGACTTTGGCACACAGCGGCGCCCAGCGCCTCGCCAATGAGCTGCGAACCAAGACAAATGCCGATAACCATTCGCCGGGCCGTAATCGCCTGATTAATTAAGTGCTGTTCGGCGCGAGAGTCAAAGTACGGGCACTCTTCGCGGGTGGTGCGCGGCGACTGCGGACCGCCAAATACCACAAGCATATCGAACTCATCGGCATTGGGCGGTAGCGCTTCTCCGGCATAGACGCGCGACCATGAAATGGTATAACCGCGATCTTCAGCCCATTTCAGATAAGCGCCAGCGGATTCAAACGACTCATGGACAACAAAATGAACTCGCACGTTATTTTCTCCTGTTAGCGATTTAGCGCCTGATGGATATCAGCCGCCAGCGTGTTGATCTCGCCGTCATTTAATGTCGACAGCGTGATACGTAGACCGTGAGACGGCGCGCTTACGCCAAAGGCTTCGCCCTCACGTACCAGCCAGCCGGATTTTGCCAGCGTAAACGCGGTAGCCTGGCTATGGGTGTCCAGCGGGAGCCAGGCATTCACGCCGTCGCCGGGAGAAATGGCGATGCCATATTGCTGTAGGGCGCGGGCCAGTTTTTGTTGCCGGGTGGCGTAAAACAGCCGCGTTTGCGCCAGCCTGTGCTGATACTCAGGGTCGGTCAGGCAGGCGTAGACCAGATCCTGTAACAGATGGCTGACCCACTGACTACCGGCATTTAGCCGCAGCCGAAGTTTTGCCGAGGTCGCGCTGTCGCTGGCGACAATAGCAAGACGTAAATCAGGGCCGAGGGCTTTGGAAACGGAGCGTATCACCGCCCAGTGTTGCGTTGTCTGCGCAATAACCGGCTGCCAGGGCGACGAAGAAAGCAGGGCGAAGTGATCGTCGATAATGACCACTACCTGAGGGTAACGCGCCAGTATATTTTGTAGCGCAGCGGCACGGCGAGCGCTCAGGCTACAGCCGGTAGGGTTGTGTGCGCGCGGCGTTAAGATCACTGCCCGCGCGCCCTGGTTTAGCGCCTGTTCCAGCTTTTCAGGCTGCATTCCTTCGCTATCCACACTGACCGGGCTGGCGCTAAAACCGGCATAGCGCAGCATATTGATACTGCTTAAAAAACAGGGATCTTCCACCGCGACGCTGTCGCCCGGCAGCAGATGCGCGCAAAGCAGTCTTTCGATAGCGTCGATAGCTCCGCTGGTGATATCAATTTCGCCTGCGACGGGGGTGGCATCCCGTAGCCAGCGCGCCGCCCAGGCGTGTAGTTCAGGGGAAACGGGCGCATCGCCGTACAGATGCGGCGTGCGGCTGAGACGAGCAAAATAACGGCTAAGGTCAGGCAGACGCTGCGGATCGGGATTGCCGCCGGAAAGGTCGTGCAGAGGCGTATGCGGATCGCCGCCTTCCAGCGCTACGGGAGACGGACTGCCTTTAATCACCGTCCCATTGCGGCCTAAACTTTGCGCCAGTCCCGCCGTTATCAGCCGTTTATACGCCGCTGCGACGGTATTGCGGTTCACCTTTAATTCGCTTGCCAGCTCCCGTACCGGCGGGAGCGAATCCTTCGCCCGTAACGTGCCGGCGATAATGTGTTGACGGATACTGTCAAAAATTTCGTTAGCGGTTTTTCCGTCGATCATTATTGACCTATGACAAAATGAATTTTAGCATATGACAATGATAATGAGGCGGTAGCCTGCTGTCCAGCGAGAGGAAAATTTTATGGGACAAGAGAGTGATATTCAGTCAGTGCTCTTCGACGACAACCATCGGGCGTTACAGACCGATATCGTCGCCGTCCAGTCACAGGTCGTGTACGGCAGCGTAGGCAACAGTATCGCTGTTCCGGCCATTAAAGCGCAGGGACTACGCGTGACGGCGGTCCCGACGGTGCTATTCAGCAATACGCCGCACTATAAAACCTTTTATGGCGGCATTATTCCCGCCGAGTGGTTTGCAGGCTACCTTACGGCGTTGAATGAGCGCGATGCGCTACGTGAATTAAAAGCGATTACCACCGGTTACATGGGCAGCGCAGACCAAATTGTCTTGCTTTCGAAGTGGCTAATGGCGATCCGGGCTTCGCATCCGGAGGTGTGTATTCTTGTCGATCCGGTCATTGGCGATACCGACAGTGGAATGTATGTGCAGGCGGAAATTCCGCAGGCTTATCGCACACATTTGTTGCCGCAGGCGCAGGGGCTAACGCCGAACGTATTTGAGCTGGAGATGCTGAGTGGTAAACCGTGCCGCACGCTGGAAGAGGCGGTGGCGGCGGCGCAATCGCTGCTTTCCGATACGTTGAAATGGGTGGTTATCACCAGCGCGCCGGGCGAGTCTCTGGAGACCATAACGGTTGCGGTCGTTACTGCGCAGGTCGTAGAGGTCTTTGCCCATCCGCGGGTGGCGACGGAGTTAAAAGGGACGGGAGATCTCTTCTGCGCCGAGCTGGTCAGCGGTATTGTGCAGGGGAAAAAACTGACGACCGCGGCAAAAGATGCGGCGCAGCGCGTGCTGGAGGTGATGACCTGGACACAGCAGTGTGGCTGTGATGAGTTAATTCTGCCGCCGGCAGGGGAGGCGCGATGAAGAGTTATCGGCTGGTGGTTCGCCAGCAGGGACGTATCGTGGGGCATTTTGAAACGAGCGGGCTGGACGCGCTGGAAGATATTTGCGTAGCGCGGGCGATGTTTGGCATCACTGGCGGCTATCAGTGCGAGTTGCAAGTGTCCGATTCCGAACGCAGGATGCTGGAGAGTGGCCCGGATGGGATGAAGATCCTGATGCGCGAGAAGTGCTTTCGCCCGGTGACCTCGCAGTTGTAACCCGTGGATTGGCGCTGAAATGTTCGCAACCTTGTAGGCCTGATAAGCGTAGCGCCATCAGGCAGTGCGCCACACCATCGCCGGATGGCGGCGCAAGCGCCTTATCCGGCCTACAGGCAAAAAATGGCGCCCAAAGGCGCCATTCTTCACTGCGGCAAGAATTACTTCTTAATGCGGATAACCGGAGTTTCACCCACGGTCACGCTACCGGACAGTTTGATCAGTTCTTTGATTTCATCCATGTTGGAGATAACAACCGGAGTCAGGGTAGACTTGGCTTTTTCTTCCAGCAACGGCAGATCGAACTCGATGACCGGATCGCCAACTTTCACGCGCTGACCTTCTTCAGCAATACGCTTGAAGCCTTCGCCTTTCAGCTCAACGGTGTCGATACCGAAGTGAACGAACAGCTCAATGCCGCTATCGGATTCGATAGAGAACGCATGGTTGGTTTCAAAGATTTTGCCGATGGTACCGTCAACAGGGGCGACCATTTTGTTACCGGTTGGTTTGATAGCGATGCCATCACCAACGATTTTTTCAGCAAAAACTACATCCGGCACGTCTTCGATGTTGACGATCTCGCCAGAGAGCGGGGCAACAATCTCAATAGTTCCGGTGTCTTTCTTATCATCAGAAACCAGAGATTTTAGTTTATCGAACAAACCCATGATCTTCTCCTAAGCAGTAAATTGGGCCGCATCTCGTGGATTAGCAGATTGTTTTTTCTTCAATGAACTTGTTAACCAGCGTCATTAACTCGTCCGTTGTCGGTTGAGCAAGAGCCTGCTCTGCTAACACCTTCGCATCTTCGAAGTTCGTGTTACGGATAATCTTCTTAATGCGCGGGATAGAAATGGCGCTCATAGAGAATTCGTCCAGACCCATCCCCAGCAACAGAAGTGTAGCACGTTCGTCGCCTGCAAGCTCACCACACATGCCAGTCCATTTACCTTCTGCATGAGAAGCATCAATAACTTGCTTGATCAAGTTCAGTACGGACGGTGACATTGGCTGGTAAAGGTGTGAAATCATATCATTACCACGGTCAACTGCCAGGGTGTACTGCGTTAAATCATTGGTGCCGATACTAAAGAAATCAACTTCTTTGGCTAAATGACGCGCAATTGTCGCCGCAGCCGGTGTTTCCACCATCACGCCAATCTCAATGCTTTCGTCAAATGCTTTACCTTCGTCACGCAGTTCCTGTTTGTAGATTTCAATCTCTTTGCGCAGCGCGCGAACTTCTTCAACAGAGATGATCATCGGGAACATAATGCGCAATTTACCGAAAGCGGAGGCACGCAGAATCGCGCGAACCTGGTCACGCAGGATCTCTTTGCGATCCATGGCGATACGCACGGCGCGCCAGCCCAGGAACGGGTTCTCTTCTTTCGGGAAGTTCATGTACGGCAGCTCTTTGTCGCCGCCAATGTCCATGGTACGGACGATAACCGCCTGCGAGCCGCACGCTTCAGCGACCGCTTTATAGGCGGCAAACTGCTCTTCTTCCGTCGGCAGCGCGTCGCGATCCATGAACAGGAATTCAGTACGATACAGACCAACGCCTTCCGCGCCGTTACGCTCAGCGCCTTCAACGTCGCGAACGGTACCGATGTTGGCGCAAACTTCGACCTGATGTCCATCCAGCGTGATTGCCGGCAGATCTTTCAGTTTTGCGAGTTCCGCTTTCTCGGTCGCAACCTGCTCCTGGACGGCGCGCAGTTGCTCAATAACATCGTTGGTCGGGTTGACGTAAACCTGGTTGTTTACGGCATCCAGAATCAGATAGTCGCCGTTTTTCACCTGAGCGGTGACGCTACCGGTACCTACGATCGCTGGCAGTTCCAGAGAACGCGCCATGATGGAGGTATGAGACGTGCGTCCGCCCGCGTCGGTGATGAAGCCCAGCACTTTCTGCAGGTTCAGCTGCGCGGTTTCTGACGGCGTCAGGTCAGCGGCAACCAGGATAACTTCTTCCTGAATCGCGCTCAGATCGATAATGGCCAGACCCAGGATGTTGCGCAACAGGCGCTTACCGATATCACGTACGTCAGCCGCACGCTCTTTCAGGTATTCATCATCCAGTTCTTCCAGGGCAGTGGCCTGACCTTCGATAACTTCATGTGCGGCTGCGTCAGCCGTCATGTGCTTATCTTTAATCAGGGCTATGATTTCCTGCTCCAGCTCCTCATCTTCGAGCAGCATAATATGCCCTTCAAAGATGGCTTCTTTTTCTTCACCGAACGTTTCACCAGCTTTTGTCTTGATCGCTTCCAGTTGCGCAGATGCCTTGGCACGACCGCTCAGAAAACGTTCAACTTCCTGATCAACCTTGTCGGCAGAAATTTTTTTCCGGTCAATGACGATTTCGTCTTCTTTCAGCAGCAGTGCTTTGCCGAAAGCGATACCCGGGGATGCTAAAATGCCTGAAATCATAACCCTACCTTACTTGTGACTGATTTTTAAAAGAACCCGGAAAAAAACTTACTCGAGTTCCGCCATCAGTTTGACCAGATGTTCAACCGCTTTCTGCTCATCTTCACCTTCTGCGGAGATGGTGACGACGGTGCCTTGAGTCAGGCCCAGAGTCTGCAGTTTAAACAGGCTTTTCGCGCTGGCGCTTTTGCCGTTGGAAGTCACAGTAATCTCAGAAGTGAAGCCTTTTGCTTCTTTAACAAACTGAGCAGCAGGGCGGGTGTGCAGACCGTTCGGAGCGGTAATGGTAACTTCTTGCTGGAACATTGTATTTCCCCAACTTATAGGTTTAGTGTTGTGGAACTAAAGTCTAGCCTGGCGGCTCAACTTTAGCCTGTATTGTTAGCGCCGGCGTAAACGGGACGCGACACAAAAGGTGTTCTACGCAATCCGTTGCTGGCAACTTATGGCCGCTGACGTTTCGCTCGTCAGTAAACATTATGCCGCGAAAGGAAGATTTGAACCAAATCATAAAATCGATTCAGCTAACGCTTTTCCTGTAACGATTAATTTCGCGCATCAAAATAATTAGTCTGGTTAAATACCAGTTCCGGCAGGGTGAATCAATGCCAGGTGAGGTGAAAGTTTGAAGCAGGCCACAAAAAAGCACCCAAAAAGGTGCTTTTTTACGCGTTTTTAACATGCTGGCATCACTGTTGCAGTTCTTTCTCAGTAAAGAGATCGGCGAACAACGCGGTGCTCAGATAACGCTCACCTGATGAGGGTAGGATAACCACAATATTCTTATTGGTAAAGCTTTCATCTTCCTGCAGCTTAAGCGCTGCAGCAACTGCGGCGCCGGAAGAAATTCCTGCCAGAATACCTTCCTCTTCCATCAGACGGCGCGCGGTAGAAATGGCTTCTTCATTGGTGATGCCAACCACTTTATCAATCAGTTTCAGATCCAGGTTGCCCGGGATGAAGCCTGCGCCGATGCCCTGAATTTTATGCGGGCCTGGTTTGATCTCTTCACCAGCCAGCGCCTGGGCGATAACCGGGGAGTCAGTGGGTTCTACCGCAACGGTGATAAGATCGGTTTTACCCTTCGTCCCTTTGATATAACGCGTGACGCCAGTTAACGTACCGCCAGTGCCGACGCCGGAGATAAACACATCCACCTGACCATCGGTGTCTTCCCAGATTTCCGGGCCGGTGGTTTTTTCATGGATTTCCGGGTTGGCAGGGTTGCTGAACTGCTGGAGCAGGAGATATTTTTGCGGATCGCTGGCGACAATTTCTTCGGCTTTCTGAATAGCGCCTTTCATCCCTTTCGCCCCTTCGGTCAGCACCAGATTCGCGCCTAATGCTTTGAGTAGCTTGCGGCGTTCAATGCTCATGGTTTCCGGCATGGTCAGGGTGAGTTTGTAACCGCGCGCGGCGGCGACATACGCCAGCGCAATACCGGTGTTGCCGCTGGTCGGCTCCACCAGTTCCACGCCAGGTTTCAGTACGCCACGCTTTTCGGCATCCCAAATCATGTTGGCGCCGATACGGCACTTGACGCTGAAGCTCGGGTTGCGCGACTCCACCTTCGCCAGAATGCGTCCATTACCGATACGGTTCAGTCGAACCAGCGGCGTATGACCGATAGTCAGCGAGTTATCTTCATAAATCTTACTCATGGCCTGTCCTTAACTGTATGAAATTGGGATACCTTCCCAGCATACCTTCCAGCCAGATATGGGGAAGTAAGGATTTCGCATATCTATATGCTGATGGGGAATAATGGTTATCAGTATGGAATAAGAGACAGCATAAGAGCCTATCCCATTAGGGCTATTTTACTTGCCATTTTGGACCTGGGCAGTGCTCGCCAAAACGCATTAGCGTTTTGAACGCCGCTTGCGGCGGCCCGAAGGGCGAGCGTAGCGAGTCAAACCTCACGTACTACGTGTACGCTCCGGTTTTTGCGCGCTGTCCGTGTCCAAACTGGCTGCGCCAATAACGCCTGGTGGGATAGGCTCTAAGCCATCTCTTATTTATACATTTTTACGTTATTTCCATAACGCGTGCTTAGCACGCCAGCAATCAACCCACATTGCCGTCGCGCCACAGACGGCGACAGGCATAATGAAAAGGTTAAGCACCGGAATCATCGTAAAGAGGCTGGTGAGCGCGCCAAATTGCATATTCGCCACCTTCTGCGTGCGCAACGCGGCGCGCATCGTTTTAAACGGCACTTTGTGGTTATCAAACGGGTAGTCGCAATACTGGATCGCCAGCATCCAGGCGCTGAACAAAAACCACAGCACCGGCGCGATGGTTTGGCCAATGCCAGGAATAAAATAGAGAACCAGCAGCACAATAGCGCGCGGCAGATACCACGCCAGCTTTTGCCATTCACGTTTCATAATGCGCGGTACATCTTTCATGATGCCGAGTATGCCGGTATCTGGCGGCGTGGCGCCGGTTAACCGCGCCTCAAGCTGTTCGGCTAAAAGGCCGTTAAACGGCGCGGCGATCCAGTTGGCGAGGGTCGAGAAAAAATAGCCAAAGACCAGCAGAACAGAGATAACCGCAATCGGCCACAGCAGATAGCTCAGCCATTGCAGCCAGTCCGGCACATGACTCATCAACGAAGGTATCCAGGCGTCAAGCTGGGTAAACAGCCACCAAAATGCGCCGCCCATCAGCACAATGTTGACCAGCAAAGGTAAAATAACAAAGCGGCGGATTCCCGGTAGGGTGACTAACTTCCATCCTTGCGAGAAATAATAGACGCCGCTACGTGGTACGGTTGTGGATGATGAAACCATATTCAGGACATACTCCTTTTTCTTAAAGCCCTGGGTAAACGTGGGATATCTTACCCGGTTATCAGGCGGTGGATAGTTCGGAAATGTTCGAAAAAACAGCAAAAAGCACATTTTCCTTCATCTTTATGCTGCGAAAGCCAACAGTACACTTGCACTTGACGTAATCGGCAAATACTCTTAGTGAGTAAATGTTTGCCGTGGTGGCAAGGTGTTAGAACAACAGAGAATATAATGATGCAGGATTTGCGTCTGATATTAATCATTGTTGGCGCGATCGCCATAATCGCTTTACTGGTACATGGTTTCTGGACCAGCCGTAAAGAACGATCTTCTATGTTCCGCGATCGTCCACTAAAACGCATGAAATCGAAACGCGACGACGACTCGTATGACGACGATGTCGAAGAAGACGAAGGCGTGGGTGAAGTTCGTGTTCACCGCGTAAATCATGCCCCCGGCCAGTCGCAGGAGCATGATGCCCCTCGTCAGTCGCCGCAACACCAGTACCAGCCGCCTTATGCGTCTGCGCAACCGCGTCCAGCGGCGCCGCCGCAGCCGCAAGCGCCGATGCAACAGCCGGTTCAGCAACCGGTCCAACCTGCGCCGCAGCCTCAGCAGGTTCAGCCATCTGCGCCGCCGGTACAGCCGCCGCAACAGCAGCCTGCGCCGCCGTCGCAAGCGCCGCAGCCTGTTGCGCAGCCCGCGCCGCCGCCATCAGCGCAAACCTTCCAGCCTGCGGAACCTGTGGTTGAGGCGGAACCGGTAGTGGAAGAAGCGCCGGTTGTGGAAAAACCGCAGCGTAAAGAGGCGGTCATCATTATGAACGTCGCGGCCCATCATGGCAGCGAGCTTAATGGTGAAGTGTTACTGAACAGTATTCAGCAGTCAGGCTTTAAATTTGGCGATATGAATATTTTCCATCGTCATTTGAGCCCGGACGGCAGCGGCCCGGCCTTGTTCAGTCTCGCGAATATGGTCAATCCGGGAACGTTCGATCCTGAAATGACGGACTTCACTACGCCTGGCGTCACTATCTTTATGCAGGTACCGTCTTACGGCGATGCGCTGCAGAATTTCAAGCTGATGCTGCAATCCGCGCAGCATATCGCTGATGAGGTCGGTGGCGTCGTGCTGGATGACCAGCGTCGGATGATGACGCCGCAGAAACTGCGCGAATATCAGGACCGCATCCGCGAGGTGATGGACGCTAACGCCTGAGGTTAACGCAGGTGTGACATTTTTAACGTAACCCCCGCCTGTCGGGGGTTTTTTATCATTGATGGTGTGATATGGAACCAATCGAACAACAACTGACAGAACTGCGAACCACGCTTCGCCATCATGAATATCTGTATCATGTGATGGATGCGCCCGAGATTCCCGACGCCGAATATGACCGCCTGATGCGGGAACTGCGAGAGTTGGAGGCGCAACGTCCGGACCTTATCACGCCGGATTCGCCCACGCAGCGCGTTGGCGCGGCGCCGCTGACGGCATTCAACCAGATTCGCCATGAAGTACCGATGCTGTCGCTCGATAACGTATTTGATGAAGAAAGCTTCCTGGCGTTTAACAAGCGAGTGCAGGATCGTCTAAAAAGCACGGAAAATGTCATCTGGTGCTGCGAGCTAAAGCTGGATGGCCTGGCGGTCAGCATTCTGTATGAAAACGGCGTGCTGGTGAGCGCTGCGACGCGTGGCGACGGCACCACCGGTGAAGATATCACTTCAAACGTGCGCACGATTCGCGCCATTCCGTTAAAGCTGCACGGCGATAACATTCCGGCGCGTCTTGAAGTTCGCGGAGAGGTATTTTTACCGCAGGCCGGGTTTGAAAAGATCAATGAAGACGCGCGCCGCACTGGCGGCAAAGTGTTTGCTAACCCGCGTAACGCGGCGGCGGGCTCGCTGCGTCAGCTCGATCCGCGTATTACGGCGAAGCGACCGCTAACATTTTTCTGCTACGGCGTCGGTATTCTGGAAGGCGGCGAGTTGCCGGATACGCATCTGGGACGTTTGCTGCAATTTAAAGCGTGGGGGTTACCGGTCAGCGATCGCGTGACGCTGTGCGATTCTCCCCAGGCGGTACTGGATTTTTATCACAACGTCGAAAAAGATCGCCCCACGCTCGGTTTTGATATCGACGGCGTGGTGATTAAGGTCAACTCGCTGGCTTTGCAGGAACAGCTGGGCTTTGTGGCCCGCGCGCCGCGCTGGGCGGTGGCGTTTAAATTTCCTGCTCAGGAGCAGATGACTTTTGTGCGCGATGTTGAGTTTCAGGTCGGGCGCACCGGGGCGATTACGCCGGTGGCGCGTCTGGAACCGGTTCAGGTGGCTGGTGTGCTGGTCAGCAATGCCACGTTGCATAATGCCGATGAAATTGAGCGACTTGGCTTGCGCATTGGCGATAAGGTGGTTATCCGTCGGGCAGGCGATGTGATCCCTCAGGTGGTCAACGTGGTTCTGTCCGAACGCCCTGAAGAGACGCGTCCGATTGTGTTTCCAACGCACTGTCCGGTGTGCGGATCGGACGTAGAGCGCGTCGAAGGCGAAGCCGTTACCCGTTGTACCGGCGGGCTGATTTGCGGCGCGCAGCGTAAAGAGTCGTTGAAACATTTTGTGTCGCGCCGGGCGATGGATGTAGACGGGATGGGCGATAAGATCATCGACCAACTGGTGGAAAGGGAGTATGTCCATACGCCAGCGGATCTGTTCCGTCTGACGGCGGGTAAACTGACCGGCCTGGACCGAATGGGGCCAAAGTCCGCGCAAAATGTTGTAAACGCGCTGGAAAAAGCCAAAGCGACGACTTTTGCGCGTTTTCTCTATGCGCTGGGCATCCGTGAAGTGGGTGAAGCGACGGCGGCGGGGCTGGCGGCTTATTTCGGCACGCTGGAGGCGCTGCAGACCGCTACCATTGACGAGTTGCAGAAAGTACCCGACGTGGGGATTGTGGTCGCTACGCACGTCTTTAACTTTTTTGCCGAAGAGAGCAATCGTGACGTGATTGGGCAGCTACTGGCGGAAGGGGTTCACTGGCCCGCGCCGGTAGTCATTAATGTGCAAGAGATCGATAGCCCGTTTGCCGGTAAAACCGTGGTACTAACCGGTAGCCTGAGCCAGATGTCCCGCGATGACGCTAAAGCGCGTTTAGCGGCGCTGGGCGCGAAAGTGGCAGGCAGCGTATCGAAGAAAACCGATCTGGTGATTGCCGGTGAAGCGGCGGGCTCCAAACTGGCCAAAGCGCAGGAACTGGGTATTACCGTGATTGATGAAGCGGAAATGATCCGCTTACTGGGTGCCTGAGATGGAAAAAGAGCAGCTGGTTGAAATCGCCAACACCGTGATGCCCTTTGGCAAATATCAGGGACGTCGATTGATCGACCTTCCGGAAGAGTATTTGCTGTGGTTTGCCCGTAAAGATCAATTTCCGGCGGGTAAACTAGGGGAGTTGATGCAAATCACGCTGCTGATTAAAACCGAGGGGCTGACGCAACTGGTACAGCCCCTGAAACGCCCGCTTTAAGCTTTCGCGGCGCGGCTTTCCTGCTGCGCCTGTAACTTCTCGGTCTGGCGTTTGTAGCGCCGCGCCAGCCCTGCGCAGACCATCAGTTGGATCTGGTGGAAGATCATCAGCGGTAATACCATCATACCCAGCACTGACGTCGGAAACAGAATATTGGCCATCGGGATCCCGTTGGCCAGGCTTTTTTTCGAACCGCAGAAGACAATAGTGATTTCGTCGGCTTTATTGAAGCCGCATTTACGGGCGACAAAGACGTTAATGGCGATGACGATCGCCAACAGTATGAGGCTGACCACGACGATAAACAGCAACGATCCCCAGCCGACTTTGTGCCAGATGCCGTTGACCACCGCTTCGCTGAACGCCGAGTAGACCACCAACAGAATAGAGGTCTGATCCGTTTTCGCGATCCACTTTTTGTTGTGCGCGACCCAATTGCCGATCCACGGGCGAGACAGGTGTCCCAGCACAAAAGGCAGCAGCAGTTGCAGCATAATTTTGCCCACCTCTTCCAGACTGCCCTGCGCGCCATGAATATTCATTACCAGACCGACCAGCAGCGGCGACAGGAAAATGCCCAGCAGGCTGGACGCAGACGCTGAGCACACCGCGGCCGCGACGTTACCGCCCGCGAGTGAAGTAAACGCAATCGCAGACTGCACGGTGGCGGGCAAAATACACAGATACAGAAAGCCGCTGTAGAGCATAGGGTTGACATTGACAGGCGCCCACCAGGCAAACAGTACGCCGAGGACAGGAAAGAGCACAAAAGTGCTGCACATGACCCACAGATGCAACCGCCAGTGGCTGCCGCCAGCGATGATCGCTTCACGCGAAAGCTTCGCGCCATGCATAAAAAACAGCAGAGCGATAGCCGCTGTCGTAATGCCTTCAACGACAGGCACAAAGCCACCTTCCGCCGGGAAAAAAGAGGCCAGTAGTACCACGGTGATAAGTGTCAGCGTGAAAGGGTCAAGGATACGAAAAAGTTTCATAAAAACTCCTGAAAGTCGGTGCAGCTATTTTGCGTTTTTCGCTTTGAGAAATAAAATTGATTTATTGCATCTATATATGAATCTAGTCGATGAACTATTCACTGCGTCAACTGCGTATTTTTATTACCGTCGCCCAGGCCAAAAGTTTCAGTCGGGCAGGGGACAGGATTGGACTGAGCCAGTCTGCGGTCAGTCATAGCGTAAAAGAGCTGGAGCGGCAAACCGGCGTCAGACTGTTGGATCGCACTACGCGTGAGGTGGTGCTGACCGAGGCGGGGCAACAGCTGGCGACGCGTCTGGAGCGGGTGCTTGATGAACTGAACAGCATACTGCGCGATGCAGGCAGAGTAGGGACACAATTAACCGGCACCGTGCGCGTTGCCGCGAGCCAAACCATTTCTGCGCATCTTATTCCGCAATGCATTGCCCAAAGTAATTCACTTTATCCCGCTATTGATTTTGTATTGCACGATCGTCCGCAGCAGTGGGTGCTGGAGAGCATCCGCCAGGGTGAAGTGGATTTTGGCATCGTTATCGATCCCGGCGCAGCGGTGGATTTACAGTGTGAAGCCATCTTATCAGAGCCTTTTTTACTGTTGTGTCGCCAGGATCATCCGCTGGCGCATCAGGAATGGGTGAGCTGGCAGGATCTTAAACAGGCCTCGCTGGTCTTACAGGATTATGCTTCCGGCAGTCGACCGCTGATTGATGCGGCGCTGGCCCATTTTGCTATTGAGGCGGATATCGTGCAGGAGATTGGTCACCCGGCCACGCTGTTTCCAATGGTGGAAGCGGGAATCGGCATCAGCGTGCTGCCCGCGCTGGCGTTACCGCTCCCGCAGGGCAGCCACTTACAGGTTAAACGGCTGACGCCCGTAGTTGAAAGGCAGCTCATGCTGGCGCGGCGAAAAAACCGATCGCTCTCCACGGCGGCGCAGGCGTTGTGGGACGTGGTGCGTACTCAGGCCAGCGAATTAACCGCCGCGAGGGCGAAAGATCCGCTGTATCAGCTATAAATATCTATCTGTCCGTGTGTGAGGTGCGGTCTTGCCCTGCCATTTTTGACAGGGCAGTGTGTTAAAACAGGTATTTGATGGAATAAATAATGCCATCCTGCAGGAAGGATTCTCCTAACTTATTATCAGCGTAACGATATTGTACTCCTGCGGTCAGGTGAGGAGTCGCATTCCACCACAGCGCTACTGCGCCATTAATGCCATCTTTCCCGCCATTGCCCGCAGCGTAGGACGCATCGCGGTCAAACTCATACTCATTCCAGTTCGTTACGCTGAATTTCTCACTACCCAACGAGAAGCTATAGCCGGCCACCCAACCTAATACATAACCATTATCGCCTGTGTAGTAGGTCTGATCGGTATAACGTTTGGCAAAGAAGGGTTTAAACCAGTAACCGTTACCTGTGAAGTTATAGCCTAAACCATAGAGAAACATGTCATCATGGAAATTAGCGCGATGAGGTGAACCGTACGTCCCGTAGGCATGGAGATAGAGGTTTAATCCTGTATCGCCCAGATAAATACGGTTGGTATTTTTAAAGGTGTAACGCTGTTCGCTGCCTGGTTTAGCGTGGCGGCCATTGTAAAAATTTTCCCAGTCGAAGAACCCGTACATTTCTCCCCAGCTAAAATTCGCTCCGCCTTCCAGTTCCAGGTACCCAAAATCATCTTTATGGGATTTTTTACTGGTTTTTTCCGTGGTGTCTGATGTCCAGTCGAGGTAATGGAGGCCGATATCGGCGAACCCGCCTTTAAATTCCGCATGGGTGAGTGCGGGAATAATGAGTAAAGAAGAAAGCATCAGAGTAAGAATTTTTTTCATAGCATATTTCCCTATGCCGATAATTATTAATGGGTTAATTAAAAAGAGGCAATTTATAAATATGAAAGCGGCATATTGTTAATATGAAGTGCAAGCAAAAACCAATACTGTTTTCCCTCTGTATTAATACAGAAGCGATCTAAATCTATCGATATTAAATGGCTATTGATGACACGTGAAAAGTGTATTGGTCAGCAAGGGGCGATGGTCGTTATAAAAAGGAGTCAAATTAAATCCGATAGAACAAGGAAACTTATGCCTCACGCTCTTTTTTCTCATAATCCTGAGTATTGTATTGATATTATTCATGCACATAAACCGGCATTTACCCCGCGAGTCGCGTTTATTTTAGGCTCCGGGTTGGGTGCTCTGGCGGATCAAATCGAAGATGCGGTAGCCATTTCTTACGAGAAATTGCCGGGATTTCCCGTCAGCACCGTACACGGCCATGCTGGTGAACTGGTGCTCGGCCATCTGGCGGGTGTTCCGGTGGCCTGTATGAAAGGCCGCGGACATTTTTATGAAGGGCGTGGAATGGCGGTGATGACCGATGCCATTCGCACGTTGAAATTACTGGGCTGTGAAGTGTTGTTCTGCACCAATGCGGCAGGATCTCTGCGTCCGGAAGTGGGGCCGGGTAGCCTGGTTGCGCTTAGCGATCACATTAATACGATGCCCGGTACGCCGATGGTGGGGCCAAACGATGATCGTTATGGCGATCGCTTCTTCTCGCTGGCTAATGCTTATGACGCAGATTATCGCGCCATGCTTCAGTCCGTTGCGGCAGAGGAGGGATTCCCCCTCACTGAAGGCGTATTTGTTTCTTATCCGGGTCCGAACTTCGAAACGGCGGCAGAAATCCGCATGATGCAGATTATTGGCGGCGATGTGGTCGGAATGTCCGTTGTCCCTGAGGTGATTAGCGCACGTCATTGTGGCCTCAAAGTTGTTGCCGTCTCAGCGATCACCAATCTGGCGGAAGGGCTGGGCGATGTAAAACTCTCCCATACGCAAACGCTGGCTGCGGCTGAACTTTCCCGGCAGAACTTTATAAATCTGATTTGCGGCTTTTTACGTAAGCTGGCCTAAACACAATGACTACGGCCCCGTATTGGGGCTTTATCTCACGGCAAGGAATAAAAAATGGGTATTACGTCCCGCTTAAAAGTCATGTCGTTCTTGCAATATTTTATCTGGGGGAGCTGGCTGGTTACCCTGGGCTCTTACATGATCAACACTCTGGATTTTACCGGCGCGAATGTTGGTATGGTCTACAGCTCAAAAGGACTGGCAGCGATTATCATGCCAGGCATTATGGGGATCATTGCTGATAAATGGCTGCGCGCTGAGCGAGCCTATATGCTTTGCCATCTGGTTTGCGCGGGGGCGTTATTATACGCCACCACAGTTACCGATCCCCAGACGATGTTCTGGGTGATGTTGGTTAATGCGATGGCGTATATGCCAACGATTGCATTATCCAATAGCGTTTCGTACTCCTGTCTGGCGAAAGCAGGTCAGGATCCGGTAACGTCATTTCCGCCTGTGCGCGTTTTCGGCACAATAGGTTTTATTGTTGCGATGTGGACGGTGAGCCTGATGGGGCTGGAACTGAGCAGTGCGCAATTATACATCGCTTCTGGCGCATCGTTATTGCTGGCCCTGTATGCGCTGACGTTACCGAAAATTCCGGTAGCCGAGAAGAAGGCGAACACCACGCTTGCCAGTAAGCTCGGACTGGATGCTTTTGTTCTGTTTAAAAATCCACGCATGGCAATCTTCTTTTTGTTTGCGATGATGTTGGGGGCGGTGCTGCAAATTACCAATGTCTTCGGTAATCCGTTCCTGCATGATTTTGCCCGTAATCCTGAGTTTGCCGACAGCTTTGTGGTGAAGTATCCCTCTATCTTGCTTTCAGTTTCGCAGATGGCGGAAGTGGGCTTTATCCTCACCATTCCGTTCTTCCTTAAACGCTTTGGTATTAAAACGGTAATGCTGATGAGCATGCTGGCGTGGACGCTGCGTTTCGGCTTCTTTGCCTTTGGCGATCCATCCCCGTTTGGCTTTGTGCTATTGCTGCTGTCGATGATTGTTTATGGCTGCGCATTTGATTTCTTCAACATCTCAGGGTCAGTATTTGTAGAGCAGGAGGTGGACTCAAGTATTCGCGCCAGCGCGCAGGGGCTGTTTATGACCATGGTTAACGGCGTGGGGGCGTGGATTGGGTCTCTTTTAAGCGGTATGGCCGTGGATTATTTTTCTATTGATGGCGTAAAAGATTGGCAAACCATCTGGCTGGTTTTTGCCGCCTACGCTCTGGCATTGGCCGTTATTTTTGCATTGTTCTTTAAATATCAGCACCATCCAGAAAAACTGTCGACCAAATCATTAGCACATTAATTTTATTTGACTGGCGAGAGGATGTTCGCCAGTCCATTTTTATGAACAAGGACACAGTATGAAAGAAATTATTCTCTCCTCCGGTATTGGATTTGGTATTGGCGCATTTTTTACTTTATGCCGTATACCTATTCCTGCACCAAATGTTTTACCCGGGGTATTATCTATTGTATTTATGTATATTGGGTATCTTGTCGTTAAATCTATTTTTTACTAGGTAATATGGTAAATTCCAGACGTTATCCCTTATTCCTGGAGTGCGATAGTGATGGAACGAGCCCATCGTATTGATCTAAAGCTATTACGTTATTTCCTCGCTGTTGCAGAAGAATTGCATTTTGGCCGGGCTGCTGCCCGGTTAAATATGTCACAACCTCCCTTGAGTATCCATATCAAAGAACTTGAACAGCAACTGGGTACATTGCTGTTTATCCGTCATTCCCGCAGCGTTGCATTAACCCATGCCGGGAAAGTTTTGATGGAGGAGTCACGTCGCTTGTTAGCCAATGCAAATCAGGCGCTGGCGCGAGTGGAGCAGATTGGTCGCGGTGAAGCGGGGCGCATTGAATTGGGTGTGGTTGGTACGGCGCTGTGGGGAAGAATGCGTCCTGCGATGCGTCACTTTTTGAAAGCAAATCCCAATGTTGAAGTACTTTTTCGCGAAAAGTCTCCCGGTATGCAAATGGCGTTGTTAGAGCGTCGGGAACTTGATGCAGGGATCTGGCGTATGGCTATCGAACCGGCAGTCGGTTTTACCAGCATACGTTTGCATGAATCTGCATTCATGGTTGCAGTTCCGGAAGATCACGATCTGGCATCCAGAGATTCTGTGCCGCTGGCGGCGTTGCGCAATGAATATTTTGTTACGTTGCCTTCCGTACATTCTGATTGGGAATTTTTACAACGTGTATGCCAACAGGCAGGCTTTTCGCCAATGATTATTCGGGAAGTGGTTGAGCCGCAAACGGTGTTGGCGATGATCAGTATGGGGATTGGGATTACGTTGATGGCTGATGGCTATGCGCAAATGAGCTGGCCGGGTGTGGTGTTTCGTCCGTTAGAGGAACGTATTCCGGCGGATTTGTATATTGTGTATGACCAGCAGCAGGCAACGCCAGCACTGGAGAAACTGGTGGCGGCGTTGACGGTATGATGTCTGTGCCGGATGGCGACTAACGTCTTATCCGGCCTACGTGTGCGGTGTCGTCTGTAGGCCTGATAAGCGCAGCGCATCAGGCAAGACCCGAACCTGCGGCAGGTTCGAATCTTATAAATCGCAGATAGCAAAAAAGCGCCTTTAGGGCGCTTTTTTACATTGGTGGGTCGTGCAGGATTCGAACCTGCGACCAATTGATTAAAAGTCAACTGCTCTACCAACTGAGCTAACGACCCGAAGTGGTGGGTGATGACGGGATCGAACCGCCGACCCCCTCCTTGTAAGGGAGGTGCTCTCCCAGCTGAGCTAATCACCCACTTCGGTACTTCACAATAAGAAATTTAGCTGGCGAGAAAGTGGTGGGTGATGACGGGATCGAACCGCCGACCCCCTCCTTGTAAGGGAGGTGCTCTCCCAGCTGAGCTAATCACCCACTTCTCAATTTCTTATCTACACGGCGGAGACTACATAAAGTAGTTGGTGGGTGATGACGGGATCGAACCGCCGACCCCCTCCTTGTAAGGGAGGTGCTCTCCCAGCTGAGCTAATCACCCCCGCTGTGTGGAGTCGCATTATAGGGAGAGTTGAAAATGAGTCAACGCATTTTCTAAAGTTTTTGTTTGTTCGTCGTAAAATTAAACAAAACGATCGTGAATTACCCCGCACTGCATGATTTCTATACGGAAATAGCAAAGCGCAGCGTTCTGACCGGATCAACATTGAGGAATCAAGCCACAGTGATAGAATACAAGGCTATTCATCTTTCCAGGATTTGCCGGTTGTCGGCATCTTTATAAACGTAAGGCCATTTCATGAAAATCAAAACTCGCTTCGCGCCTAGCCCGACAGGTTATCTGCACGTCGGCGGCGCGCGTACTGCTCTTTATTCCTGGCTTTTCGCACGTCACCACGGCGGTGAATTCGTGCTGCGTATTGAAGACACCGATCTTGAGCGTTCCACGCCGGAAGCCATTGAAGCCATCATGGATGGTATGAACTGGCTGAACCTGGAATGGGACGAAGGCCCATATTTCCAGACCAAACGTTTTGATCGCTATAACGCGGTGATTGACGAGATGCTGGAGGCGGGAACAGCCTATAAATGCTACTGCTCTAAAGAGCGTCTGGAGCAACTGCGTGAAGATCAGATGGCGAAAGGCGAGAAGCCGCGTTATGACGGGCGTTGCCGTCACAGCCACGAACATCATGCCGACGATGAGCCATGCGTGGTGCGCTTTGCCAACCCGCAGGACGGTTCCGTTATTTTTGATGATCAGATCCGTGGGCCGATCGAATTCAGCAATCAGGAGCTGGACGATCTGATCATTCGTCGTACCGACGGTTCCCCGACCTACAACTTCTGTGTGGTGGTTGACGACTGGGATATGGAAATTACCCATGTGATCCGTGGCGAAGACCATATCAACAATACTCCGCGCCAGATTAACATTCTGAAAGCGTTAAACGCGCCGGTGCCGATGTACGCGCATGTGTCGATGATTAACGGCGACGACGGTAAAAAACTGTCTAAACGTCACGGTGCGGTGAGCGTGATGCAGTATCGCGATGACGGTTATCTGCCGGAAGCGTTGCTGAACTATCTGGTGCGTCTGGGCTGGTCCAGCGGCGATCAGGAGATCTTCACCCGCGAAGAGATGATCAAGCTGTTCTCCCTCGGTGCGGTGAGCAAGTCTGCGAGCGCGTTCAACACCGATAAACTGCTGTGGCTGAACCACCACTATATCAATACGCTGGCGCCGGAATATGTGGCGACGCATTTGCAGTGGCATATTGAGCAGGAAAATATCGACACCCGTAACGGCCCGCAGCTTGCTGAACTGGTGAAGTTGCTGGGCGAGCGCTGCAAGACTCTGAAAGAGATGGCGCAGAGCTGCCGCTACTTCTATGAAGACTTCAGCGAGTTTGACGCCGATGCGGCGAAAAAACACCTCCGCCCGGTGGCGCGTCAGCCGCTGGAAGTGGTGCGCGACAAGCTGTCGGCGATTACGGACTGGTCAGCAGAAAACGTCCACCACGCGATTCAGGCCACGGCGGATGAGCTGGAAGTGGGGATGGGTAAAGTAGGGATGCCGCTGCGTGTGGCTGTGACCGGTGCCGGGCAGTCGCCTGCGCTGGATGTCACCGTACATGCGATTGGTAAAACCCGCAGCATTGAGCGCATCAACAAAGCGCTGGGCTTTATCGCCGAGCGTGAAAGTCAGCAGTAACGCCAGCTGAAATAGAATAAACGGCAGGGCAGACGCCTGCCGTTTATTATTTGTTAGTCCGCCTCATTGATACCTAAACGCGTCAGAAATCCGCGAATACCTTCCCGCGATAAAAACAGCGCCAGTTTTTCCTGTTCCTGAGCGGACATATTTTCAACGGCATCAATAATTTGTCGATAAGCGTGACTGTGCGCCGCGTTCGCATATTCTGCGAAAGCCTCTTCCGCCTGATAAAACGCAGGCAGTTTGCGAAAAGCCGGAATATTGAGAATAAACTCCCGCACGCTGGCATCAATATGGATGAGTCTTGCGCGTCCGCCTTTGACGCCGGGAAATTTTTCGGTTTTCCAGTGTTGTTCTCTGATCCAGCGATTGACGGTTTGTCTGGCCACGCCGAGGCATTCAGCCAGCTCTTCAGTGGTCATTTTACTGCGTAATCTTTTCATATTATTTGCTATCGCGTATCCCTAAGCGTTGTAACAAACCGGTAATCCCTTCACGCACGAGGAGAGAGGTAAACTGTTTCTGCTCGGATGAGGTCATCTCTTTGGCGAGCGTCATGAGCAGCGCTTCAAGCGATGCGTTGCTGGCAGGCGTGAATGTGTCTGCGTGATGGTCAACTGAACGTTCAGCGCTGCGGATATATTCACGAACCTGTTCGTTTACATGAACCAGACGGGCTTTACCGCCCTGGACGCCAGGTTTGGGCGATGTTGCCCAGCCTTCTTTCCGTACCCATTTATTGATGGTTTGTCGGCTGTAACCGGTGAGATTAGCGAGTTCTTCTGGCGTCATCCGTTCCTTGAACATAACGATTCCCTGAATAGTCGTGGGGTTAATTAGTGGTTCATTTTATAGCACCATTTTAGTCGAAACCGTGACGTGTTTAACTACTGAATGCGAGTTGTGCCGCAATGTCCTTTATTTGAATGCTTTTTCAGCGATTGAATTCGGCAAGTTCATTTTGCCGTTGACACATGCCGAGGGAATTCATATGATGCCGCCCGTCAACTCGACAAGCTTTACGTAGTGGGGCTATAGCTCAGCTGGGAGAGCGCTTGCATGGCATGCAAGAGGTCAGCGGTTCGATCCCGCTTAGCTCCACCAAATTTACTCCCGATAAATTTGGCGTATACGTAAAAGCACTATGGGGCTATAGCTCAGCTGGGAGAGCGCTTGCATGGCATGCAAGAGGTCAGCGGTTCGATCCCGCTTAGCTCCACCAACATTCAAACCCTCGCTGAAAAGCGGGGGTTTTTGCTTTTTGTCACAAAATTTATGGCGTCTGAGCTGCTCTTCAGGTGCGTTTGTTTGCCGCTGCTTTTGCGGTCAATATGAGCTTTTGTTAGATTGCTTCATAATGAGAATATACTTATTATTCATGCGCCTTATATAATGATGTGAGCATTAAAGCAATGCCGGATAAGTGTAACGTATTAAAAAATATAAAAATATTCTTACTGGCCTTCTGCCTGACCGTTCCGGCTATTCTGCTATCTCGTCTCATTTCTCCCCGCGCCACAATTGATTCCAGCTATATCTTTCTGGCCTGGCTACCGCTCTGCGTCATGTTTTCCGTGCTGTTCTTATTTGGCCGCCGTGGCGTCGCGCCGATGGTAGGCGGAATGATGTTGACTAATGAATGGAATTTTCATTTACCTCTGCCACAGGCGATGGTGCTGCTATTTTGCCAGACGTTTCCCGTGTTGCTGGTTTGCGCTATCGTACGCTGGCAGCTGGGCGCGCGCTGGCGCTACGGAATACCCAACCAAGGCATCTGGCTACGCGTTTTCTGGTTAGGGTTAATGACGCCGTTTGGCATAAAAATCAGTATGCATCTGGCGGGGCGCTACCTGGCTTTCCCGGTGACCATCTCTACCTTCTTTGGCACCGGCACCGCTATTTTCTCGATTGTTGATTTATTGAGTCTGATTTCTGCCGCGCTTATTTTTACCCTCTTTTTCTATTATCCGCTGCGGATGATAGTCAGCCCGCACTATATGCGTATTTTCTGGCGGAGGGATGTCGCTCCTTATCTCGCCAAAGAAAAACGCCTGTTTACGCTTCTCTGGTTTGCCACTCTGGCGACGCTATTAGCGGTGCTGTGTACGCCTTTCGAGACAAAGTATATTGCTGGCTATCTGGTGCCAGTTCTGTTCATTGGATTTACCATCGGCGTGGGGAAAATCAGCTATCCGCTGTTGAATTTTAGTTGGGCTCTCACTGCGCTATTCCTGCTTAGCTATAACCGCAATTTTCTGCAGGGCGTGGGCTCAGAATATTCGCTGGCATTTATCCTTTCAGTTCTCATTTCTTTTAGTATTTGTTTGTTGTACATGGCGCGAATTAATCAGCGTAGCGAATGGTTGAATCGACAATGGCACTCGCAGGCATTGACCGATCCGTTGACGCAACTGCCTAACCTGCGTGCGCTGGAGCAGTTTCTTTTACAGGATGCCGGGCAAAGCGTGTGTTATCTACGCATGGAAAACCTGGAATTTCTGAGCCGTCATTACGGTATGCAGATGCGTGTACATTGCGAACGCGAGGTGTTTCGCGTGTTGCAGCCGCTGCTGCTGGAAAAGGAGAAAATTTTCCATCTGCCGGGCAGTGAATTATTGCTGGTATTGACGGGGCCGGAGACGGAAGCCCGCCTGCAATATATGCTCAATGTGCTTAATAACCGCAAAATTTACTGGAACAATACCGGTCTGGACATGGAATACGGCGCATCGTGGGGAACATTCGATGGTCGCCAGGAAACCTTGCAACCGCTGTTGGGGCAATTAAGCTGGCTGGCGGAGCAATCCTGCTCGCACCGTCGGGTGCTTGCACTGACCCAGAGTATTGAAGCCGCTTCCGGGCAGACGACGGAACGGGTGCTGCGGTTGCAGAAAATCCGTCAGGCGCTGGAGCGCGGCGCGCTGGTTTTGTATGCGCAACCCATTCGCGACGCGCAGGGAAAAGGGTATGACGAGATTCTGACGCGGCTTCGGTGCGACGACGGTATCATGATGCCGAATCAGTTCATTCCGCTTATCGCCCAGTTTAACCTGAGCGTACGGTTTGATATGCAGGTGATGGAAGCGCTCCTGCAATGGTTGTCCGCGCATCCTTCGGCGGAGCAGGGGGCGCGTTTCTCGGTTAATTTGATGCCGCTGACGCTGCTGCAAAAAGAGACGGCGTCGCGCATTATGCAGCTTTTTAAACGCTATGGCGTCCCGCCTGCTTCGGTCATCATCGAAATTACTGAAGAACAGGCCTTCTCTCATTCCGAAATCAGTATGCACAATATCAACCAGCTGCGTAAGTTTGGCCTAAAAATCGCCATTGATGATTTCGGCACCGGCTATGCAAACTATGAACGGCTAAAACGCCTCAAGGCGGACATCATTAAAATCGACGGTTGTTTCGTAAAAGATATTCTGACGGACTCCCTGGATGCGATGATCGTGAAATCCATCACTGATTTAGCGAAAGCGAAATCGTTGAGCGTCGTGGCTGAGTTTGTTGAAACGCCTGCGCAGCGCGATCTGCTATTGCAGCTTGGCGTACACAGTTTGCAGGGATATCTGATTGGCCGCCCGCGCCCGTTAGGCAAATAAGCGGCATAAAAAAACCGGGGATAGCTCCCCGGTTTCTACATTAAACGCAGACTTACAGTACCAGCGCCGCGATAGAGGCGGACAGTACGCTCACCAGCGTAGAACCGTAAACCAGTTTCAGACCAAAACGGGAAACCACGTTGCCTTGCTCTTCGTTCAGGCCTTTAATCGCGCCCGCAATAATACCGATGGAAGAGAAGTTCGCGAAGGACACCAGGAAGACGGAGATAATGCCTTCAGCGCGTGGAGAGAGGGTAGAGGCGATTTTCTGCAGATCCATCATCGCCACGAATTCGTTGGAAACCAGTTTGGTCGCCATGATACTTCCTACCTGCAGCGCTTCACTGGACGGTACGCCCATTACCCATGCGACCGGGTAGAAGATGTAACCCAGAATGCCCTGGAAGGAGATGCTGTAGCCGAACCAACCGGTAACCGTTGCGAACAGCGCGTTCAGCGCCGCGATCAGCGCGATGAAACCGATCAGCATCGCCGCGACGATAATCGCCACTTTAAAACCTGCCAGAATGTACTCGCCCAGCATTTCGAAGAAACTTTGGCCTTCATGCAGGTTCGACATCTGAATATTTTCTTCGCTGGCATCAACGGTATAGGGGTTGATCAGCGACAGAACGATAAAGGTGCTGAACATGTTCAGAACCAGCGCTGCGACCACATATTTAGGGTCCAGCATCGTCATATACGCGCCCACGATAGACATGGAAACGGTAGACATCGCCGTTGCAGCCATGGTGTACATGCGGTTACGGGACATTTTGCCGAGGATATCTTTATAAGCGATAAAGTTCTCAGACTGGCCGAGGATCAGCGAGCTGACGGCGTTAAAAGACTCCAGTTTGCCCATACCGTTTACTTTGGACAGCAGGAAACCAATAGCGCGGATGACCACTGGCAGAACGCGGATATGCTGGAGAATACCGATCAACGCGGAAATAAAGACGATCGGGCACAATACTTTCAGGAAGAAGAACGCCAAACCTTGATCGTTCATACTGCCAAAGACGAAGTTTGTCCCTTCGTTGGCAAATCCGAGCAGTTTTTCAAACATCTCGGAGAAACCTTTTACGAAGCCAAGGCCAACATCAGAGTTCAGGAAGAACCAGGCCAGTAGCACTTCGATAACAAGTAACTGAATGACGTAACGAATGCGAATTTTTTTACGGTCGCTGCTAACCAGCAGTGCGAGTACCGCAACAACGGCAAGCGCCAGGACAAAATGAAGGACGCGGTCCATATTTGCTCCAAATATGAGGCAGGTTTAATTTTCGTGCACATTCTATGCAACAGCCGTAAAGAAAACGAGATCCAACACACACTATAATAAGGACCTGTGACGAGATTCAAAATTAGTGATCTGTAATACACTTTTACTGTACTGAATATGAAAATGAAAAGTTATATCAGTGTGCTAATCTTGTAATGTTAAGCCAAACTGTTCTGATACAGGTCGTCATCGTATCGGTCTATCGTTTCACACTATCAAAGTAATCACCCGTACCCATTGAAATGCACTTGATAATCATTATCAATAAACATAGCATGAAACATAGCAAAGGCTATGTTTTTGAGGCAAAAGATGACTGACAATCGCGTAGAGAATAGCAGCGGACGGGCGGCGCGCAAGCTAAGGCTCGCATTAATGGGACCTGCGTTCATTGCCGCGATTGGTTATATCGATCCCGGTAACTTCGCGACCAATATTCAGGCCGGCGCCAGCTTTGGCTACCAGCTACTCTGGGTGGTGGTCTGGGCGAACCTGATGGCGATGCTGATTCAAATCCTCTCGGCAAAACTCGGAATCGCCACGGGCAAGAACCTGGCGGAGCAAATTCGCGACCATTATCCGCGCCCGGTAGTCTGGTTTTACTGGGTACAGGCGGAAATCATCGCGATGGCCACCGATTTAGCTGAATTTATCGGCGCGGCAATAGGTTTTAAGCTGATCCTGGGCGTCTCTTTATTACAGGGCGCGGTATTGACCGGTATCGCGACGTTTCTGATTTTAATGTTACAGCGCCGCGGTCAAAAACCGCTTGAAAAAGTCATCGGCGGTTTACTGCTTTTTGTCGCCGCTGCTTACATTGTGGAGCTGTTTTTCTCTCAGCCTGATATGGCGCAGCTCGGAAAAGGAATGGTT
Organism: Salmonella sp. SJTUF14076; assembly: GCF_015534835.1. Lineage (NCBI taxonomy): Bacteria > Pseudomonadati > Pseudomonadota > Gammaproteobacteria > Enterobacterales > Enterobacteriaceae > Salmonella > Salmonella sp. SJTUF14076. The sequence continues at coordinate 1,479,249 of NZ_CP064674.1, forward strand.
ATCCCGGCGCTACCGAACCCGGAAGCCGTATTCTTAGCCGCCGGCGTGCTTGGCGCGACGATTATGCCGCACGTGATTTATCTGCACTCGTCATTAACGCAGCATCTGCACGGCGGAACGCGGCAACAACGGTACTCAGCAACGAAATGGGATGTCGCTATTGCTATGACGATTGCCGGTTTTGTCAATCTGGCAATGATGGCGACCGCCGCTGCGGCGTTTCATTTTAGCGGCCACACCGGCATCGCCGACCTCGATCAGGCATACCTGACGCTGGAACCGTTATTAAGCCATGCGGCGGCAACGGTGTTTGGTCTTAGTCTGGTAGCGGCAGGGCTTTCCTCCACTGTGGTAGGGACTCTGGCGGGGCAGGTGGTGATGCAAGGGTTTGTCCGTTTTCACATTCCGCTGTGGGTACGGCGCACCATTACCATGCTGCCCTCATTTATTGTGATTTTGATGGGGCTTGACCCTACCCGAATTCTGGTGATGAGCCAGGTGCTGCTGAGTTTTGGTATTGCGCTGGCGCTGGTGCCGCTCCTGATTTTCACCAGTAACGCTACGCTAATGGGCGAGCTGGTGAACACGCGGCGAGTAAAACAGATTGGCTGGATAATTGTCGTGCTGGTCGTCGCCCTGAATATTTGGTTGCTGGTTGGAACGGTGATGGGGTTGTCATAAAGACAGAAAGATAGCAGGCCCGATGCGTGGGCGTCATCGGGCTGTTATTCAGCAGGAGGCTTAGTGATGATGTTTGTGACCCCGGCCTCGCCCGCGATGATCGTCGCGATCGCGCCAGCCTTCCCGATAACCGCGTTCATACGCTTTACGCTTATCCCAGCCGCGATGATAGCCGTTGTCATGGCGCCACCAGCGATTTTTACGCCATTCATAATGGTTGTGCCAGTAATCACGGTCGCGCCAGCGACCACCGTCCCAGTAGTTACCGTAATCATCGCGATCGCCAATCTGTAATTTAATTGAGGGCAACAGGGTGATTTCGCCCGCATTCGCGGCAAGCGGTGTAAAAGCCAGCAAGGCTGCCGCCAGAATCAGTGACCTGAACATACTTTCTCTCCTTCACGATCGAGCCGTCGCCGGCCTGTTAATGCAATATTACAAAGCAGTAAAGATTTGTTTCATCGCCTTAACTCTTAAATCATGAAGGAGAGCATTTTTTGCTAAAACCGGCCCTCCAGAATAGCGTCAATTTCTGCACATTCCGCCGCCGAAAAACGGCGATTGGCCAGCATTCCTACGGCGTCTTCGATTTGCGACGGTTTGCTGGCGCCAATCAGTACCGAGGTAACGTTATCGTTACGCAGCACCCAGGCGAGCGCCATCTGAGACAATTTTTGGCCCCGTCGTGCAGCCAGTTCATTCAACCGGCGAACTTTTTCCAGTTTGTCGGCGGTAATCTGTTCTGGTTTAAGGAAACGGCTTCCGCTCGCCGCGCGGGAATCTTCCGGAATGCCATTCAGATAACGGTCAGTGAGCTGCCCGCCCGCCAGCGGCGAGAAGGCAATACTGCCGACGCCTTTTTCCTGCAACAGCGCCAGCAGCCCGTCCTCTACCCAACGCTCAAAAAGCGAATATTTAGGCTGATGAATCAGGCAAGGCGTGCCGAGATCCTCCAGAATATCGATAGCTTGTCTGGCCAGATCGGCAGGATAGTTAGAGATCCCCACGTACAACGCTTTGCCGTGGCGCACAAGGTGATCTAACGCTTTCATCGTCTCTTTAAGCGGCGTTTCGGGATCGGGACGATGGTGATAAAAGATATCGACATACTCCAGCCCCATACGTTTCAGGCTTTGATCGAGGCTGGCGATAAGGTATTTCCGTGAACCCCAGTCGCCATAAGGGCCATCCCACATGGTGTAGCCCGCTTTGGTGGAGATGACTAACTCATCGCGCCACGGTAAAAAATCTTCCTGCAGAATGCGGCCAAAATTGCATTCTGCGGAGCCCGGCGGCGGCCCATAATTATTGGCGAGATCAAAGTGGGTAATGCCCAGATCGAACGCGCGTTGCAGCAGCGCCCGGCTATTTTCTACCCGTGTCGCATCGCCGAAGTTGTGCCATAGCCCCAGCGAAATGGCGGGAAGTTTGACGCCGCTGCGCCCGCAGCGACGATACTCCATTGTGTGATAACGATTTTCATCGGGCTGATAAATCATGACCTTTCCCCCTGTGGCGTGAATAAATAGTGTATACGGTTACACTCGCCAGGCGGTATCCGGATTTTACTGTTCGCCGCTGTAAACATTGTTTTCCAGGCTTTCATCCCCGTCGTGCTGGACAGCCATCGGCATTCCTTAATACTCAACATAATGTCAACGTCAGAAGGAAAGCTGTCATGCAAAACCCCTATACCGTGGCCGACTATTTGCTGGACAGACTGGCAGGATGCGGCATTGGCCATCTTTTTGGCGTACCGGGCGATTATAACTTGCAGTTTCTTGACCATGTGATTGACCACCCGACCTTGCGTTGGGTGGGATGCGCCAATGAGCTGAACGCCGCTTATGCCGCGGACGGCTATGCGCGCATGTCGGGCGCTGGAGCGCTACTCACCACCTTTGGCGTGGGAGAACTTAGCGCTATTAACGGTATCGCGGGCAGTTACGCGGAATATGTCCCGGTCTTGCATATCGTCGGCGCGCCCTGTAGCGCTGCGCAGCAGCGTGGCGAATTGATGCACCATACCCTCGGTGACGGCGATTTTCGTCATTTTTATCGCATGAGTCAGGCGATATCCGCTGCCAGCGCAATATTGGATGAACAGAACGCCTGCTTCGAGATTGACCGCGTATTGGGTGAAATGCTTGCCGCACGCAGGCCAGGATACATCATGTTGCCCGCCGACGTGGCGAAAAAAACGGCCATCCCGCCTACGCAGGCGCTGGCGTTGCCCGTGCATGAAGCGCAAAGCGGCGTGGAGACGGCTTTTCGTTACCACGCCCGTCAGTGCCTGATGAACAGTCGGCGCATTGCGCTATTGGCCGACTTTCTTGCCGGGCGTTTTGGTTTACGACCATTGTTGCAGCGCTGGATGGCGGAAACGCCCATCGCTCATGCGACACTACTGATGGGGAAGGGGCTTTTTGATGAACAGCACCCGAACTTCGTTGGCACCTATAGCGCTGGCGCCAGCAGCAAAGAAGTGCGTCAGGCCATAGAGGACGCCGATAGGGTTATCTGCGTCGGCACCCGTTTTGTCGATACCCTTACGGCCGGATTTACCCAACAATTGCCGGCGGAACGCACGCTGGAGATTCAGCCTTACGCGTCGCGCATCGGCGAAACCTGGTTCAACCTCCCGATGGCGCAGGCGGTGTCTACGCTGCGCGAACTATGCCTTGAATGCGCTTTTGCGCCGCCGCCGACGCGTTCCGCCGGACAGCCAGTGCGGATTGATAAGGGAGAACTGACCCAGGAAAGCTTCTGGCAAACCTTACAGCAGTGTCTCAAACCCGGCGATATTGTCCTTGTCGACCAGGGGACCGCCGCCTTTGGCGCTGCCGCGCTGTCGCTTCCTGACGGCGCGGAAGTTGTGGTTCAGCCGCTGTGGGGGTCTATCGGCTATTCCTTGCCCGCCGCGTTTGGCGCGCAAACCGCCTGCCCCGATCGGCGGGTGATTCTGATTATTGGCGATGGCGCGGCGCAGCTCACGATTCAGGAGATGGGCTCGATGTTACGCGACGGGCAGGCGCCGGTCATCCTGCTGCTCAACAATGACGGCTATACCGTAGAGCGCGCCATTCACGGCGCGGCCCAGCGGTATAACGACATCGCGAGCTGGAACTGGACGCAGATACCACCGGCGCTAAACGCGGCGCAACAGGCGGAGTGCTGGCGGGTGACGCAGGCTATCCAACTGGCGGAGGTCCTCGAACGGTTGGCGCGCCCACAACGTCTGTCATTTATTGAAGTGATGTTGCCAAAAGCCGATCTGCCGGAATTACTGCGTACCGTGACCCGGGCGCTGGAAGCCCGCAACGGGGGATAATGGCCCCCGCTGCGCCGGATTAGGGTTCGTGACGGTTGGCGGCCAGCAACGGTTTTCCCGCCAGCAATAGCCAGGCGGGGAGCATCACAATGCAGAGCAGCGGCAGCAGATTGGTATCCGGTACGACGACTGCCGCCATAAACAGACTGAGCCAGCCGTCGCGCGTCACTACCAGCACTAAGCCAAGAATCGCGCAGGAGACGGTAATCGCCGCGGGTACGGCCTCAACATGGGCATGGAGCATGAGCCCCAGCGCCGCGCCGATAAACACAGCCGGAAAAATGCGCCCGCCGCGAAAGCCGCTCGCCGCCGCGATGACCAGCGCGGCGAGTTTGACGACGGCTAAGGTAAAATAATCTCCCGCGCCCAACGTCTGGCTAAACGCCATTTGTTGCATTTCGTCCAGGCCTTTAAACAGGGTAAGCGGCCCGCCAATGACGCCCAGAATACCCAGTATAAAACCGCCAATGCCGAGAATCAGGACCGGATTTTTCAGGCGATGCAACAACTCATGCAGACGCGGAAGGCACCAGACGGCGACCATCCCGGCGGCAATGGCGATCGCCGCGACGATCGCTCCGCTGGCAATGTCCACCAGCCGCATCTGCGTGTAATGGGCGATGGGTAACGAAAAATGCGGATGAAAGAACAGACTGGTGGTGAGTGACCCCGCCGCTGCCGCCATTAACGGCGCAAACAGGCGATCCCACATGGGAATATCGTTAGAGCCGCTAAGTGTTTGCGAAAAAATCAGCGCTGCGGCGACGGGCGTGCCGAACAGCGCGCCGATGGTGCCCGCTGAGGCCAGAATCGTCCAGTCTAACGCCGTGATACGCGGAAACAGGCGGGAGCCGAAAGCCGCCGCCAGCGCGATATTTATTGTCATTATCGGATGCTCTGGCCCCAAACTTACCCCACCAGCAAGGCCGATGATTAAGGCGAGAAGCAGCCCGGGTAGCGCAGATGGCGAGACCGGCATACTGATTAACGGTTCGATGGCCGGATCGGGGCCAGCGTGTCCGGGACTGTAACGGATAATCAAACCCACCACGATCCCGGTTAGCGTGAGCATACCCACTATCCAGAACGGCGAATCATAAGCGATGCCGATGCTGGTGGGCAGTCGTTGCCAAAGAAATTGCTGAAAAACCGACGCGACTTTCATCGCAGCGATTAAAACCAGGCTTGACGCTACGCCAATAATCAGCGCGGGGAGCGACAGCAGCAGCATCGTTCGGGCACGCGGGTGGAACATAATCTCTTCCTTACACGGGGTCGTATACCTATTTTGCACAGCCTGCCCGACGGCATTGCTGCAATTGGTGCTGAAACAAGAAAGTAATTCTGTGATGAAGATCTATATTTATAGGCAGTCAGCCTGATGGCCGTTGTTGTTATGCCCCCATGAATTTACAGTGTGACAAAGACTTATTTTGACTTTAGCGGAGCAGTAGAAGAATGACAAAGTATGCTTTAGTAGGAGATGTAGGCGGCACGAATGCGCGTCTTGCCCTGTGTGATATCGCCAGTGGAGAAATCTCGCAGGCCAAAACGTATTCCGGCCTGGATTATCCCAGTCTTGAGGCCGTGGTGCGCGTTTATCTCGATGAGCATAGCGTCAGCGTGGAAGATGGTTGTATCGCCATAGCCTGCCCGATTACCGGTGACTGGGTAGCGATGACTAACCATACCTGGGCTTTTTCTATTGCGGAAATGAAAAAAAATCTCGGCTTTAGCCATCTGGAAATCATCAACGATTTCACCGCCGTGTCGATGGCGATCCCGATGCTGAAAAAAGAGCATTTAATTCAGTTCGGCGGCGGCGAACCGGTAGACGGCAAACCTATTGCGGTGTATGGCGCGGGAACCGGCTTGGGCGTGGCACATCTGGTGCATGTGGATAAGCGTTGGATTAGCCTTCCGGGCGAAGGCGGGCATGTCGATTTTGCGCCTAATAGCGAAGAAGAAGCTATGATTCTGGAAATATTGCGCGCCGAAATTGGCCACGTTTCCGCCGAGCGCGTGCTGTCTGGCCCGGGGCTGGTGAATCTTTACCGGGCGATTGTTAAGTCCGACAACCGTCTGCCGGAAAATCTGCGCCCGAAAGATATTACCGAACGCGCCCTGGCGGATAGCTGTATCGATTGTCGCCGCGCGTTGTCGCTCTTTTGCGTCATCATGGGGCGATTTGGCGGCGATCTGGCGTTAACCATGGGGACATTTGGCGGCGTTTATATCGCTGGCGGTATTGTCCCGCGCTTCCTGGAATTTTTTAAAGCGTCCGGCTTCCGTGGTGGCTTTGAAGATAAAGGCCGCTTTAAAGATTATGTACACGGTATTCCGGTCTATCTGATTGTCCATGATAATCCTGGCTTGTTAGGTTCCGGCGCGCATCTGCGCCAGACATTAGGCCATATTCTATAAGTCAGACGGCGGCATAAACGCCTTATCCGGCCTACAAAAGCGTGTCATCTGTAGGCCTGATAAGCGTAGCGTCATCAGGCAATGAAACATTCTCTTGTCAGTCTCAAACCGCGTGCCTCACGCGGTTTTTTCATTGCCTGACCTGTCCTGAATAGCGTTGACACGTTCCAGACTTAAATCCGGAGAACGTGATGATGACTGAGTTCAAACGCACCCAACGCGATTATCCTCTATCCTTTAAAATAGCCGTCGTTGAGCAGGTCGAAAAAGGCGAGATGACCTATAAACAGGCCCAGCAGCGATATGGCATTCAGGGGCGCTCCACCGTACTTGTCTGGCTGCGTAAATATGGCCGGCTTGACTGGAGACCCGGACTTCCTGACCTGGTGAAGAGGAAACTGCCTGTGGCTCAGACAACTATCCCGCTGACACCCGAGCAAAGAATCAGGGAACTTGAAGAACAGCTTGAGCTGGCAAACCAGAAAGCTGAGTTTTTTGAGTCCGTTATCAACGTCCTGAAAAATGATTACGGGGTAAGTGTTGTAAAAAAGCGGCCCGGCAAGTCCTCACGCAAAGTCAGGCCCCCAAAATAACAGTTACGCGTGCATGTCAGTTCCTGGGGCACAGCAGACAGGCGTGGTACCAGTACAATACAAGATGTAATAAACGGCAGGAGCATCATGCTCAGGTTCTTGATTTTGTTGCCCGTACCCGGTGCCGCCAGCCGCGAATCGGTACGCGTAAACTGCACTATCTGCTGAACATGCAGGCCGATAAAACGCTGAATATCGGACGGGACCGTCTGTTTAATCTGCTGGGTGAATACCGGCTCCTGGTACCCGTGAAACGGGCATATCACAAAACCACCAACAGCCATCATCGCTTTTACCGGCATCCTAATCTGCTGAAACCCGGCCCTGAACAGGTTACCGCCCTTGAGCCAGAGCAGGTCTGGGTCGCCGATATTACTTACCTTCCACTACGCAGCGGCACGGCCTGTCTGAGTCTGGTCACCGATGCCTGCTCCAGAAAAATCGTGGGTTACCATGTCGGGGAAAACCTGCAGACAGAAAATGTGGTAAAGGCGTTCAGGCAGGCTCTGAGGCGGAGAAAAACGACAGGTCCGCTGGTACATCACTCTGACAGAGGACTGCAATACTGTTCGGTACTTTATCAGTCAGTTCATGAGCGAAACGGAATAACCTGTTCAATGACCGATGGTTACGACTGCTACCAGAATGCGCTGGCTGAGAGAATAAACGGGATACTGAAAAATGAGTTTTTACTCTCGCGTCCTGCAGACCTGGAGCAAGCGCGGGAAATAGTAAAAGAGTCCGTGGCAATTTATAACCATGAACGGCCACACCTGGCCCTGAAATACAAAACGCCCGATGATGTTCATCAGGCGTTTTACAGACAAAAAACTGTCAACCTATATCAGGACTAGTCAGCCTTTCCTGTGCATGAATACTTCAACTGACTGAATTATTTCACTTTACTCTTGCTGAGCGAAAGGTCAAACACCAGCGCGTTGAGTCATCACGTCATGGTGATTACTCAGGCGAAAACAGGGATTTATTTTACTGTACGTATCCGGTTCGCTGCCTTATTTACGCTTTCATCGCGGCAGCTTGCCGGAAAGGCTCCTTATTTTCGGGGAAATATCCCTGAAAAATACCGCAATATGACATGATCGAATACCATTATCGTTAGTAAGGCTTTTGATTAAAGAGGAAAAACCACAAAATCAAAAGGGGATTATTTGAGATAAGGTCTATTGACAGGAAATTATCGTCGGCCGTACCGCGTTAGGTAAATTCAATGATATCAATTTGTTAATGATATGATTTATTTGGTGCTATAACTGACACGCTTAAAAAGTAAATTTTTACGGTTGTTCCTCTTTTTCGTCGCTAAAAAATATTTTCATTAGCCTCTCGACAGGAAGAAAATTTTCAGGCTATTTTCTAAAGGAGCCACCATCGTGGCAGCGTCGCTCGGACGGTCCGGGCGCTAACGTTAATCTGAGGATATTATGGCTGACTCCCGCCCTGAACGTCGCTTTACGCGCATCGATCGCCTTCCGCCCTATGTTTTTAACATCACCGCTGAACTCAAAATGGCTGCGCGTCGGCGCGGCGAAGATATTATTGATTTCAGTATGGGTAATCCTGATGGCGCAACCCCTCCCCACATTGTCGAAAAACTTTGCACCGTCGCGCAGCGTCCGGATACGCACGGTTATTCCACGTCCCGCGGCATACCGCGTTTACGCCGCGCGATTTCTCACTGGTATCAGGAACGTTATGATGTCGATATCGATCCGGAAACCGAAGCGATTGTGACCATCGGTTCCAAAGAGGGACTGGCGCATTTAATGCTGGCGACGCTGGATCATGGCGATACGGTACTGGTGCCGAACCCCAGTTACCCGATTCATATCTATGGCGCCGTTATCGCCGGGGCGCAGGTGCGTTCGGTTCCATTGGTCGAGGGGGTGGATTTCTTCAACGAGCTGGAGCGCGCTATTCGCGAAAGTTATCCGAAACCGAAAATGATGATTTTGGGTTTTCCGTCTAACCCTACGGCTCAGTGCGTCGAACTGGAATTTTTTGAAAAAGTGGTCGCTCTGGCTAAACGTTATGATGTGCTGGTAGTGCACGATCTGGCGTATGCCGATATTGTGTACGACGGCTGGAAAGCGCCATCCATTATGCAGGTGCCCGGCGCGCGCGACGTGGCGGTCGAATTTTTCACGCTGTCGAAAAGCTATAATATGGCGGGCTGGCGTATTGGGTTTATGGTGGGCAATAAAACCCTGGTCAGCGCGCTGGCGCGCATTAAAAGTTATCACGATTATGGCACCTTTACCCCGCTTCAGGTGGCGGCTATCGCCGCTCTGGAAGGCGATCAGCAGTGCGTGCGCGATATTGCCGAGCAGTATAAACGTCGTCGCGATGTGCTGGTGAAGGGACTGCATGAGGCGGGCTGGATGGTTGAAATGCCGAAAGCCTCAATGTACGTCTGGGCGAAAATCCCGGAGCAATATGCGGCGATGGGGTCACTTGAGTTTGCCAAGAAGCTGCTGAATGAGGCGAAGGTTTGCGTTTCTCCAGGGATAGGCTTTGGTGACTATGGCGACACCCATGTACGCTTTGCATTAATAGAGAATCGCGATCGCATTCGCCAGGCCGTCAGAGGGATTAAAGCGATGTTCCGCGCCGATGGCGTGCTGCCGTCACATCCGAAACCCGTTGAAGCGAGCACGGAGTAGAAAAGCAAACAGGAGCCCCATGGCTCCTGTTTTTCTTTGCATTGTACTTTTAAATCATCAGGGCGAAAGTACCGGCCCAAACGATGACCATAAATGAAATGCCCATAAAGAAATATTTCACGTTTCATCTCTCCGCGTACCTGTCGTACGCCTAAATGAACTTACACTTACCTGATTATAGAGATTTGATGCCGGACAATACGAAATTGAGAATTATTCGTGTTTCGACCGCCTGCATCACCTCAGAATTCTGCGCGTCATCGCTCCAGACGGCGCTAATGTACGCCTAAAAATGAGGTGAAACAAGAGGCATTTTCTTATTTACTTTTAGTAACTTACAAGTGTCGGGGATCGGCGACAGTTTAATTTCTGACAGTGATAAATCGCCATTGAGCGACGCCGCCGACACAGTAAAAAACCGCCTGTAAACAGGAGACTTATCGCTAAAAGCAAGAATGAGTTATTTATGATATGAATATTATGGCGGTGTGAAATGACAAAATAAAAGGCCTTGCGGCCTTTTTCAGATGTAGAGTGACGCTTCCCCCAACGGGCGAGTTTTGAAACGGCGATGGATCCAGAGATATTGCTCCGGGGCGCGCATGATCTCTTTCTCAATAATTTTATTCATATAGGCAGCGGCTTGATTTTCATCTGCCGGGTAACCTTCCATTTCAGGGGTAATATACAGACGATAACCCGAGTTATCGGATTTCCTTACCATTGTAACGGTCAACATGGCGGCGCCGGACAGCCTGGACAGTACATAGGTGCCGTTGGTGGTGGCGACGTTTTCAACCGCGAAAAATGGCGCAAAGGAGCTGCCTTTAGGGCCGTAGTCCTGGTCGGGAGCAAACCAAACGGCTTCCCCTTTTTTTAGCGCGCCCACAATGCCGCGCAGATTGTTTCTGCCGATCATCGCTTTATTTGAGCGCATACGACCGCGCGTCTGCACCCACTCCATGAGCGGATTGTTATGCGGACGATAGGTCGCCATCATCGGCTGGCAGAGACCCATTACCCGGCCTCCCAATTCCAGCGACATAAAATGCACGCCAACGACCATTACGCCGCGATTTTGCGCCTGCGCACGGGTAAGGTTGTCCAGCCCGTCCACATCAAACCATTTGCGAACCCGGCTATCAGGCCAGAACCAGGCCATGCCCGTTTCAAGCAGCGCCATGCCAAGAGAGTGGAAATTCTCGGCGATCAGTTTTTCCCTTTCTTCCCGGGAGAGGGTCGGAAAACAGAGTTCAATATTTTTCTGGGCGATCGACTCACGTCGCTTCAGGAAGGGGCGCGCCAGCTTACCGGTGCGGGTGCCCAGAAAACGCAAAACCGGGTAGGGAAGCTGCACCAGTAACCAGAGGACGCCAACGCCAAACCACGTCAGCCAGTAGCGCGGGTGCAAAAACGCGCGTGAAAATTTGCTTTGAGGAAACATAAAATACCTTCTGTAGATACGAAAATAATGTATCGCAGAAGAGTCATTATCCGCAGCGGTACACTCTGAAATACGCATCATCCTTCAAGTTGCGTTCGCTTATCCGAAGCACTTACTTGAGTAAGCTCATCAGGGTAACTTGAATGATTTACGTATAGTTAGGCCATCATGTACGACAATGGTTCCCGTAAGGAGTGTAAAACTAAGTCAGTACTAAACCACGAGGGCATGAACGCCAGGCAGGTTAATGTACCACCAGTTATTTACTCGCGCCCAGAAATTCTTTATCAAGAAGCGTAAATATTTCTCCCGTAGCAAAAATAAGCTAATCATTATTTTTAATGCATTGTTTTTACAGTAATAATTTTATTTCAGACGAAGGTTATTGAAAAATGATTAGAAAAATAAAATGTGAGATAAATGTTATGGAAATGAAGGGCTGATAAGGTTTATCTTAAAGGAGAAGTGAGAGGGACCGTAAGGCTATATGGAAGCCTTGCCATAGACAGGAGGTATTATAGATGATCTATTTATGGACATTTCTTGCAATAAGTATACTTGCCGTGAGTGGCTATATCGGTCAGGTGATGGGGGCTTTTTCTGCGGTTTCTTCTTTTACGGGAATGGTTATCCTTGCCGCGCTGATTTATTTACTCAATGTATGGCTGCAGGATGGCGATGACATCGTTAGCGGATTATTGCTTTTTCTCGCACCGGCATGTGGGTTAATTATTCGCTTTATGGTGGGATACGGTAAGCGTTAGTCAGTACATACCCTTCATACTTCAAGTTGCTGATGTGTTGGCTATGGATTACTCGGCCCATTCATGGGCCTCGCCCTGACGGGACGTCGCTCACCCCAGTCACATCGTTATCTATGCTCCAGGGGACTCACTCCCTTGCCGCCTTTAAGCAACTCGAATTATCTTGGGTATACACGATGTCAGTGAATAGATAGCGCCGATAATATCGGCGCTTCTGTTCCCCGGGAAGGCTAATCGTTTATTGCGCGTCCGCAAGCTGCAGTGAGTCCTGATTATGTAACGCATTCTGGCGCTGGCGTTCCAGTTCCAGCGCGCCGCGATGGGAGAGGTAACAGAATAGAATGCAGCACACGATGCCGCCCATCAGAAGATAAAATCCGCCGTACCAGCCCAGTTTATCCACCATGACGCCAAACAGGCTGGTGCCCAACGAGGCGCCGAAAATATAGCTCATGAACCCACGTAAACCGACGGCGGAACCTACGGCAAAGCTGGGGACTATCTCCATTGTCTGTACGGACGCGAGGAATTGCGGGACGTAAATCAGACAACCTACAATGGCGGCGAAAATCGTTACCATCAGCAAAGATTCACTTTTCCAGTATCCGATCAGACAGACAAAAATCAGCGCCATGCAAATCATGGCTAACGGCATTCTGCGGCCCTTAAACAGTTTATCTGACAGCCAGCCTGCCAGTAGCGTAGAGGGAATTGCCGCCCACTCGAAAAAGAGAAACGCGACGCTCATCTGTTCTTTTGAAAAGTGTTTTACTGTCAACAGATAGATAGGCAACCAGCTAATCATGCCAAACCGCACCATATAGACGAAGACATCCACCAGCGAAATATACCAGGCATTTTTATTGCGCAGCACATAAGTACAGAAAATTTGCCATGCGCTCATATTTTCCGGCGCTTTTGCCGTATTCTTCGTTTTCAGTACGACTTTTTCTTCCGGCATCATCTGTTCCAGGGAGGGAAGACCTTCTTCGCGCGGCGAACCTTTTCCCAAGACCAGAACAATTAAGGCAAAAATGACGGCGACGCAGGCCGGAACGATATAACTGGCGCTTTGCCAGTGTTCGCTGCCCAATATCGCAAAAGCCGCACCGACGATAGGCGCGACGATCCCGCCGCCAACGTTATGCGAGATATTCCAGAAGGCGCCTACGCGTCCGCGTTCCCGACGAGGGAACCAGTTTGCAATAGTAATAAACGAGGGGCCGACGCCCATGCCCTGAAAAAGGCCATTGAAGACCACCAGAGCGGCAAATATCCAGAATGCGCTACTGAATCCCAGCCCAACGTTAACAATCGCGCAGAGTACCAGACCGCACGCCATGAAGACTTTTGGGCTGGCTTTATCCGCCAGACTGCTCATTACGCCTTTACTGATTCCGTAAGCAATAAGCATACAGCTACTCAGCAGGCCGATTTGCGTAGCGCTGAGATCCAATTGCTCTTTTAAATAAGGCGTCGATAATGTGAAATTGTTTCTGACTATATAGTAAGCGAGATACCCCAGAAATACGCTTAACAATGCCTGTATACGATATCGACCATACGTAGCCTGGACTTTTTCCGGTGGGACTTTATGCGCCGATTGCCCTGTTTTTAATATTGTTAACATGGAGTCACCTGTATTTTATAGTGAGATGAACATCAGGAGGTTTTGTCGGTAGAGTGAAAGGAGTGACAATAAAATTCAAGTCGAAGAAATGTGTCAAAATTGACTCAATTGGGTGAATTTAAAGGTTGTTTTTGACCCATTCTGAAGGGTGTGGTGAAACTTTAATTATTGACATGGCCGTTTTATCGTTAGCATGTGCGGATATTAACAAATTTGCTGCCAGTGATCTGATACGCTTTATTGATGTTTTCGGGCGACGGACCCGTTATTATTCAAATAACGTTGTTCTGGATGCCAACAGAAATAAAAGGGTAAGTTTTGTCTCAATATTTTCTTTATGTGATATCGATATTTATGAACGGGATCACAAATCGACTTTTCTCATGCTGTAGTCGTTTCGCCAGAGTGGGCGCTTTTACGCTATGGCTGGCGGCAATGTTCGGTTCTTGCCAGGCGTACAGCCGCGAGCTGGTGATGGCAACGACCTTTTCACCCAGCGCGACCGCCTGGATTATCCAGCGCTGGCAGACGGAGCCGGGTTCCGTCATGATTCGTACGCTCAACCGTACCAGCGGTTCTTTAGAGCAATTACTTGATACGGCGAATGCGGAAAATGTCGATCTGATCCTGACGTCATCCCCCATGCTGTTGCAACACCTTCAGGAGCACCAAAAGCTGGCGCTATTGGATAGCGCGCCTGCCGCCAGCCAGAAGCTGGTGCCGCGTTCTATCCGCTCAACTTCAGTGGCGGTAGCGGTATCCGGATTTGGGCTATTGATCAATCGTTCAGCGCTCGCTGCGCGCCATCTTCCGCCGCCTGCCGACTGGCAGGATATGGGCCTGCCCAGTTACCAGGGCGCTCTATTAATGAGCAGTCCGTCACGTTCAGACACCAATCATTTGATGGTGGAGTCGCTGTTGCAGCAAAAAGGCTGGACGGCAGGATGGGCGACGCTGCTGGCAATCTCGGGTAATTTGGTCACGATTTCCTCTCGCAGTTTCGGCGTAGCGGATAAAATCAAAAGCGGGCTTGGCGTTGCCGGGCCGGTCATTGATAACTATGCTAATTTGCTACTTAACGATCCTAATCTTGCTTTTACCTATTTCCCGTATTCTGCGGTGTCGCCCACTTACGTCGCGGTGTTGAAAAACAGCCGTCATGCAGATGAAGCGCGTGCTTTTATTCATTACTTATTAAGTCCGAAAGGGCAAAGGATACTGGCTGACGCGAATACCGGTAAGTATCCCGTCGCACCGCTTAGCGCCGATAATCCTCGCGCCGCGCAACAACAGCGTTTGATGGCCCAGCCGCCGTTGAACTATCGTCTGATCCTGAAGCGTCAGCAACTGGTACAACGCATGTTTGATACCGCGATCAGTTTTCGACTTGCGCAGCTTAAAGATGCATGGCGAGCGTTGCACAGCGCAGAAACGCGGCTTAAACGCCCCTTACCTGAAATCAGAGCCTTATTGACCAGCGTCCCGGTGGATGCGGCAAGCAGCGAAGATGAAACCTGGCTGGCGCAGTTTGATAATAAAAGCTTTGCCGAACAAAAAATGATGGAGTGGCAGATCTGGTTTCTGAACAATCAGCGGCTGGCGATTCACAAACTGGAAGAGCTGAAATGAAGGGGAGATTATTGCAACGGCTTCGTCAGCTCAGTATCAGCAACAGTTTACGGGGCGCATTTTTAACTGGCGCATTACTGACGCTGATTGTCAGTATGGTCAGCCTTTATTCCTGGCATGAGCAAAGTTCGCAGGTTCGCTATTCGCTTGATGAATATTTTCCTCGCATCCACTCCGCTTTTTTAATTGAGGGGAACCTGAATCTGGCCGTGGATCAACTCAATGAATTTTTGCTGGCGCCGAACACGACGGTACGTTTGCAGTTACGTACGCAGATTATTCAGCATCTGGATAAGATTGAGCGTCTCAGTCAGGGGCTTCAGCTTGCTGAGCGCCGGCAACTGGCCGTCATTTTACAGGATAGCCGGACCTTGCTGGCGGAGCTGGACAACGCCCTCTACAACATGTTTTTGGTGCGGGAGAAAGTCAGTGAGCTTTCCGCTCGCATCGACTGGCTCCATGATGATTTCACCACGGAGCTAAATTCGCTGGTACAGGATTTTACCTGGCAGCAAGGGACGCTACTCGATCAAATTGAGGCGAATCAGGGCGATGCAGCGCAGTATTTGCAACGTTCGCGCGAGGTGCAGAACGAGCAGCAGCAGGTATATACCCTGGCGCGAATTGAAAATCAGATTGTTGACGACCTGCGCGACAGATTGAATGAGCTCAAGTCCGGCAATAATGACGGGATGCTGGTGGAGACCCATATTCGCTATCTGGAAAACCTAAAAAAAACGGCGGATGAGAATATTCGTGCGCTCGATGACTGGCCCAGTACGATCACGCTGCGGCAAACCATCGACGAACTATTGGAAATCGGGATGGTAAAAAATAAGATGCCCGATACCATGCGCGATTATGTTGCGGCGCAAAAAGCCTTACTGGACGCCAGCCGCGCCAGAGAGGCTACGCTAGGGCGCTTTCGCACGCTGCTTGAGGCGCAGTTAGGTAGTAGTCACCAGCAAATGCAGACGTTCAATCAACGCCTGGAACAGATTGTTCGCGTTAGCGGCGGGCTTATTTTAGTGGCGACGCTCCTGGCGTTGCTGCTGGCCTGGGGACTCAACCACTATTTTATCCGTTCCCGGCTGGTAAAGCGTTTTACCGCGCTTAATCAGGCTGTGGTACAGATAGGGCTGGGGAGAACCGACTCGACTATCCCGGTTTACGGGCGCGATGAGCTAGGACGGATAGCCCGTTTGCTACGTCATACGCTGGGCCAGCTCAATATGCAACGCAGGCAGCTTGAACAAGAGGTCGCCGAGCGCAAAGAGATAGAAGCCGACCTGCGCGCCATGCAGGATGAGTTGATTCAGACGGCGAAACTGGCGGTAGTCGGCCAGACCATGACCACGCTGGCGCATGAAATTAACCAGCCGCTGAATGCGCTTTCAATGTATTTATTTACGGCGGGACGCGCGATTGAACAAGGTCAGAGCGGACAGGCGAGAAATACGCTCACCAAAGCGGAAGGGCTCATTAACCGGATTGACGCCATTATTCGTTCGCTGCGGCAGTTTACCCGCCGGGCGGAGCTGGAAACGCCATTGTATCCCGTTGATCTGCGCCAAACCTTCGTGGCGGCATGGGAGTTATTAGCCATGCGCCACCAATCCCGGCAGGGAGCGCTTTCACTGCCAACCGACACCGTATGGGTTAGCGGCGATGAAGTGCGTATTCAGCAGGTTCTGGTGAATGTGCTGGCGAATGCGCTTGACGCCTGTTCGCATGATGCGGCGATCGCGGTGACATGGCAGACGCAGGGAGAGGCGCTGGAGGTTTATATTGCAGATAACGGCCCTGGCTGGCCTGGGGCGCTGTTGCCCTCTTTACTCAAGCCGTTTACCACTAGTAAAGCTGTCGGGTTGGGTATTGGGCTGTCGATTAGCGTGTCGCTGATGGCGCAAATGAAGGGCGACCTGCGTCTGGCGTCGACGCTAACGCATAACGCTTGCGTGGTGCTGCAATTCTCGGTAACGGATGTCGATGATGTTGAATGATGAATGTTCTATTTTGCTGATTGATGATGACGTTGATGTACTTGACGCCTATACCCAAATGCTTGAGCAGGCAGGCTACCGCGTGCGTGGCTTTACCCATCCTTTCGAGGCCAAAGAGTGGGTAAAAGCGGATTGGGAGGGGATCGTTTTGAGCGATGTATGTATGCCGGGGTGTTCCGGTATCGATCTTATGACGCTGTTTCATCAGGATGACGATCAACTGCCAATCTTATTGATTACCGGACATGGCGATGTACCGATGGCGGTTGATGCGGTGAAAAAGGGCGCCTGGGATTTTCTGCAAAAACCCGTCGATCCGGGCAAACTGTTGATATTAATTGAAGACGCGCTACGCCAGCGTCGGTCGGTCATTGCACGGCGGCAATATTGCCAGCAGACGTTACAGGTTGAATTGATTGGGCGCAGCGAGTGGATGAATCAGTTTCGACAACGGTTACAACAACTGGCGGAAACGGACATTGCCGTATGGTTTTACGGTGAGCATGGCACTGGACGTATGACTGGCGCCCGTTATCTCCATCAACTGGGGCGTAACGCGAAAGGGCCGTTTGTACGCTATGAACTGACGCCGGAGAATGCCGGGCAGTTGGAGACATTCATCGACCAGGCGCAAGGAGGCACGCTGGTGTTGAGTCATCCCGAATATCTGACACGCGAACAGCAGCACCATCTGGCGCGTTTACAAAGCCTGGAGCATCGGCCTTTTCGTTTGGTGGGCGTTGGCAGCGCTTCGCTGGTGGAGCAGGCGGCAGCTAACCAGATTGCGGCCGAGCTTTACTACTGTTTCGCCATGACCCAAATCGCCTGCCAGTCTCTTTCTCAGCGACCGGATGATATCGAGCCGTTATTTCGCCATTATCTTCGAAAAGCCTGCCTGCGACTCAATCATCCAGTGCCGGAAATAGCGGGGGAATTACTGAAAGGAATAATGCGACGCGCCTGGCCAAGCAATGTGCGCGAACTGGCTAATGCGGCAGAGCTTTTTGCTGTTGGCGTGCTGCCGCTGGCGGAAACGGTCAACCCGCAGTTGCTTCTGCAGGAGCCGACCCCGCTTGACCGGCGCGTTGAAGAGTATGAGCGACAAATTATTACCGAAGCATTAAATATTCATCAGGGACGAATTAATGAAGTGGCGGAGTACCTGCAAATTCCCCGTAAAAAACTTTATCTGCGCATGAAAAAATATGGTCTAAGTAAAGAGCATTATAAATTCTGATATTACAGTTACTTTCAATCTGGCTGACAACATCAGCAACGATGTCGTTAGCCAGATAACGTCGCATCACCGTAATGGTAAATCATTCCATCATGATTATAGATTGCTTATTATTCACCTGAGCATCAAATTCTATTTCTTAACTTCAATATAAGGTAAAAATGCGTCAAGTTCTCTGGCGTAATAAATGTACTCTTGTCCGACGATTTGACAAGATGAAAACTTCATCACCTCTCCAGATTACATCTGAATATGAGGACAAGAGAAATGAAAAAACATGCTATTGCAGTAATGATGATCGCCGTATTTTCTGAGTCGGTTTATGCGGAGTCTACCTTATTTATTCCGGACGTCTCTCCTGATAGCGTCACGACATCCCTTTCTGTGGGTGTGTTAAATGGTAAATCCAGGGAGCTGGTTTATGATACCGACACCGGGCGGAAGCTGAGTCAACTGGACTGGAAAATAAAAAATGTCGCCACGTTACAGGGGGATTTATCATGGGAACCCTATTCGTTCATGACGCTGGACGCCCGCGGCTGGACGTCTTTGGCGTCGGGATCGGGTCATATGGTTGACCATGACTGGATGAGCAGTGAGCAGCCAGGCTGGACCGATCGTTCAATTCATCCGGACACCAGCGCCAACTATGCTAATGAATACGATTTGAATGTGAAAGGTTGGTTATTGCAGGGCGATAACTACAAGGCGGGCGTGACAGCGGGCTATCAGGAAACCCGTTTTAGCTGGACGGCAAGAGGCGGGTCTTATATTTATGATAATGGTCGATATATTGGTAATTTTCCTCATGGCGTGCGCGGCATAGGTTATAGCCAGCGTTTCGAAATGCCCTATATCGGGCTGGCGGGTGATTATCGTATTAATGACTTTGAGTGTAATGTACTGTTTAAATACAGCGACTGGGTAAATGCGCATGATAATGACGAACACTACATGCGCAAACTTACCTTCCGTGAAAAAACGGAAAATTCACGATATTATGGCGCTTCTATTGACGCCGGATATTATATTACCAATAATGCAAAAATCTTTGCTGAGTTCGCTTACAGTAAATATGAAGAAGGTAAGGGCGGTACGCAAATCATAGATAAAACCAGCGGTGATACGGCGTATTTTGGTGGCGATGCCGCAGGTATAGCTAATAATAACTATACGGTTACCGCGGGGTTGCAGTACCGCTTCTAGACCACATCAGGATGTCATCGGTCATAACCGGCCGATGACGACTTTTTGCTGAACGTATGGCATGTCCGGTGATATTGTGTTTACCTCATATAGATCTGGCGAGTTTGGCGTTAAGATGTGGCAAGGAACAGTAGAGGGGGACCTCATCCAGATGTTATAAACTTCAATTCAGAAAGTTACTTTCCATATACTCTTTGTGGGACTGCTTCAACCTTTGGGCAGATATCGGAAATGAAAAAGATAGACCAGGCGACTATTCGCTATCAGGCACTGTTGCAAATAGTCGGTGGTGATAAACTTATCATCCCCTTTTGCTGATGGAGCTGCACATGAACCCATTCAAAGGCCGGCATTTTCAGCGTGACATCATTCTGTGGGCCGTACGCTGGTACTGCAAATACGGCATCAGTTACCGTGAGCTGCAGGAGATGCTGGCTGAACGCGGAGTGAATGTCGATCACTCCACGATTTACCGCTGGGTTCAGCGTTATGCGCCTGAAATGGAAAAACGGCTGCGCTGGTACTGGCGTAACCCTTCCGATCTTTGCCCGTGGCACATGGATGAAACCTACGTGAAGGTCAATGGCCGCTGGGCGTATCTGTACCGGGCCGTCGACAGCCGGGGCCGCACTGTCGATTTTTATCTCTCCTCCCGTCGTAACAGCAAAGCTGCATACCGGTTTCTGGGTAAAATCCTCAACAACGTGAAGAAGTGGCAGATCCCGCGATTCATCAACACGGATAAAGCGCCCGCCTATGGTCGCGCGCTTGCTCTGCTCAAACGCGAAGGCCGGTGCCCGTCTGACGTTGAACACCGACAGATTAAGTACCGGAACAACGTGATTGAATGCGATCATGGCAAACTG
Organism: Salmonella sp. SJTUF14076; assembly: GCF_015534835.1. Classification (NCBI taxonomy): domain Bacteria; kingdom Pseudomonadati; phylum Pseudomonadota; class Gammaproteobacteria; order Enterobacterales; family Enterobacteriaceae; genus Salmonella; species Salmonella sp. SJTUF14076. Next base: position 1,499,738 of record NZ_CP064674.1, read on the forward strand.
AAACGGATAATCGGCGCCACGCTGGGATTTAAATCCATGAAGACGGCTTACGCCACCATCAAAGGTATTGAGGTGATGCGTGCACTACGCAAAGGCCAGGCCTCAGCATTTTATTATGGTGATCCCCTGGGCGAAATGCGCCTGGTAAGCAGAGTTTTTGAAATGTAAGGCCTTTGAATAAGACAAAAGGCTGCCTCATCGCTAACTTTGCAACAGTGCCCTACAAATTGCTTTGATCGATATAAGCGATCAATAATTGTATTTTTAATAGTTTTAAGCTATTGAGTTTTGATATATTGATCGATGTTATCGATCAATTGGTATTGCTGATTTCCAAACGTCTTGGAATAAAAACGGGACATGTAAAGCTTTGCATCGTCTTACAAGGCTTTGCATGTTTTTTCAGGGAGAGGTACTTGAAAGGGTGGAAGTGCTGGGGAGAGGGGGAGCGTTAAAAATTCTGTATAATTTTAGTAACATAAAATAAAAAGAATGGCGCATGTCCCACCCCTTCGATTTCGACAAAGCACTTAAAGCCCTTCAGGTCCGGCCAGGCATTAACGGGCAAAGATGGCATCTTAACGCCATTAATCAAGTATTTAACCGAGTCTACCCTGTCTGCTGAACTTGACTCCCATCTGGCTCAGGATGTTGAGGCAAACCGTAAAAATGGTTCCGGCAAAAAGCCATTAAAGCCCCAACAGGCAGTTTTGAACTGGCAACTCCGCGCAATCGTAACGGCACTTTTGAGCCATAACTGGTGAAGAAGCTTCGGACCCCCCTGTACGACGAGATCGAGCGCAATATCATTCGACTGTTTGCGCTGGAGATGAGTTATCAGGACATCGGCCGGGAGAGTGAAGATCTTGATGCCTTCAGCGTTTCAACCGCCACCGTCAGTGCAGTACCGATAAAGTCCTCCCTGAACTAAAACAGTGGCAACAGCGCCCGCTGGAGAAGATTTATCCCGTCGTCTGGCTAGACGCTATTCATTATAAAAACCGTGAGGATGGCCGTTATCAGAGCAAGGCGGTTTATACCGTTCTGGCACTGAATCTGGAAGGCAAAAAAGAAGTTCTGGGCCTATATCTGTCGGAAAGTGAAGGTGCTAACTTTTGGTTAAGTTCTAACAGCGAGAGGGTACTTTAAAGGGATGTTTTTCGTTATGTTTATAGGCACTATTCGCTGGAAATCATAAGACATCAAAGACGCTGCAACGCCTTGTGTGGTGTGGGTTTGCTGAGATTTGTGAGAGGTGGGTAAAAGAGGTCATGGTGTCCCCTGCAGGAATCGAACCTGCAACTAGCCCTTAGGAGGGGCTCGTTATATCCATTTAACTAAGGGGACAACGCGGCGCCAGTATAGCGTTTTTTATTCGCCGGAGTAAGTGTAGCGCCGCCTGACTGGTTAAACCGTCGCCACTCAGCGCTGTTTTTCCGCTTTTTTCCGCTCCCGTTCCAGGCGCTCGCCGCGTAGCCTCGCTTCTTCCTTACGTTTATTGCTCATATCGTTGCGGATCTGCGCGTGGCTCATTAATGCGAAAATAAAAGTGCCGCCGCAGATATTTCCGGCAAGTGTGGGAAGGGCGAAGGGCCAGAGAAAGTCGCTCCAGGGCAGCGTGCCGTTGAAAACCAAATACAAAATTTCAACGGAACCGACGACAATATGGGTGGTATCGCCCAGCGCGATAAGCCAGGTCATCAAAATAATGACCACAATCTTTGCCCCGCCTGCTGCAGGAAACATCCATACCATTGTGGCGATGATCCAGCCAGAGATAATCGCGTTGGCAAACATCTCCGTTGGGCTATTTTTCATGACCTCCATACCAATTTTGACAAAGGCGTCGCGGGTCTCTTCATCAAATATAGGCATATATTCAAATGCCCACGCCGCAACCCCGGTGCCAATAAGGTTGCCCAATAAGACTACGCCCCATAAGCGCATCAGCAGGCCAACGTTACTCAGAGTGGGATTTTGCATTACCGGCAATACGGCGGTAACGGTATTTTCAGTAAATAATTGCTGGCGGGCCATGATGACAATGATAAAACCAAAGGTATAGCCGAGATTTTCCAGTAAAAAGCCGCCGGGAACGCCTTCAAGCTGCACGTGAAAAATCCCTTTCGCCAGGAGTGATGCCCCCATAGAAAGTCCTGCGGCAATGGCTGACCAGAGCAAAGCCATCGCATCGCGTTCCATCTCTTTTTCACCATCCTGGCGAATATGTTCATGAATCGCCATGGCGCGGGAAGGAAGACGATTTTCATCCACTTCAATCTCTTTACCGCTTTGTTTTTCTTCGCTTTCAACTTCCAGGTCACTGCTGTGCCGGTTAATTTTATCGTCGTTAAGGCTATCCATGATGATCCCTGCTGATTAACACATATTAATAAAGCGTAGCGGTTTTTCATTTACCCAGGCCGGGGCATTCTCCGAAAAAATAAAAATGATCACGCTCGTTTTTATCTGTTTCGTTAGAATAGGGCCGTCACGTTGTTGCGTTACCAGGCTATGCTCAAAGCAATGAGATCGCGCATATAGACATCGTTTGACGTGCTGTTAAAATCGCTCACACCTAAACAGGCGGATACGGTAGCGTTCCGTCATGGATGGCAATCAGCGATAGCCATAATTCACAGGGAGACATCTATGAAGCTTCGCCTGTCGGCGCTGGCGCTGGGAACCACACTGCTGGTCGGGTGTGCGAGTTCCGGTACAGAACAGCAGGGGCGTTCAGACCCATTTGAAGGGTTTAACCGCACCATGTACAACTTCAACTTTAATGTGCTGGACCCGTATGTTGTTCGGCCGGTCGCGGTCGCCTGGCGTGATTATGTTCCACAGCCTGCGCGTAACGGTTTAAGTAATTTCACCGGCAACCTCGAAGAACCGGCGATCATGGTGAACTATTTCCTGCAGGGCGATCCTTATCAGGGTATGGTGCATTTCACCCGTTTCTTCCTGAACACCTTATTAGGGATGGGCGGCTTTATTGACGTCGCGGGAATGGCGAATCCTAAGCTGCAGCGCGTTGAACCGCATCGCTTTGGCAGTACGCTGGGCCATTATGGCGTGGGGTATGGGCCTTATATGCAACTTCCGTTCTACGGCAGCTTCACGCTGCGTGAAGATGGCGGGGATATGGCGGATACCTTGTATCCGGTGCTCTCGTGGTTGACCTGGCCAATGTCCATAGGAAAATGGACTATCGAAGGGATAGAAACCCGCGCGCAGTTGCTGGACTCCGATGGTTTGCTGCGCCAGTCTTCCGATCCTTATATTATGGTGCGCGAGGCGTACTTCCAGCGTCATGACTTTATCGCCAATGGCGGAAAACTCAAGCCGCAGGAAAACCCGAACGCGCAGGCGATTCAGGACGAACTCAAAGAGATCGACTCGGAATAAACGGCAGTAAATAAAAAGGTGAGCGCAATGCTCACCTTTTTGATCCGTCTCAGAAAGAGATTAGAACGCGTAGTTAAAGTTAGTACCGAACAGCCAGGCTTTCCCTTCAGATTCAAACTGATAAGGGCCTTCATTAATTTTCACGCTCTGACCATGCATATAAGAGACGCCAACGTCGACAGACGCATCTTTATTAAAGGCGTAAGTCGTACCGGCGCTCAGCCAGAAACGGTCCTGGTCCGGAATAGAGATAGAACGGTTTTGCGCTGGTACCGGGCTGTCATCGAAGGCGATACCGGTACGGAACGTCCAGTTGTCATCGTAGTAATAGGTGGTGCCCAACGCAATGCGATAAGCGTCTTTAAAGCCTTCATGCTTCTCAAAGAGCGTATCGCCAGCGGTCGATTTTGCCTTCAATTCCTGGAACTGGCTCCAGCTGGTATAGGCCAGGCTATAGTGGATGGCCCACTGTGGCGCCACACGGTTATAACCGGACACTTCCCACATTTCCGGCAGATTCAGCGTCAGGTAGCCTGACTGCGTCGCGCCGCCGGTTGCCGTTGGGATAGGCAGGTTAAAGCGGTTTATAGCGATGGGAAGATCGCTACTGTAGTTGCCTTTAAAGTCAATTTTGACTTCCGAGCGGTAGGTCAGCGCGTAGCGGTTATTTTTATCCAGTTCATAAAGGATACCGGCATTCCAGCCAAAGCCCCACTGATTACCGTTCAGGTGGGCAATCTTGGTGTCGCTGGGAATCTGACCCGCGACCGGCGCCAGCGCCGGATTCTGTGCCGCGACCAACTGGCCTAAATCGCCCGCAAAACGTTCGATTTTTGCACGCGCGTATACCGCATCAAAGCCGAGGCCGAAGCTCCAGGCCTCATTTAAGCGATAAGCGCCGCTTAAATTCAGGTTCATGGTTTCAAGATCGGTCGTACCGCCAACCGAGCCGCCGGCGTATGTGTCGTTAAACTCTGTCGCCAGACCATAGTTAGAGGTAATAGAAGCCCCCCAGCCAAACTGATCGTTAATCGGGGCGACAAAATGGACGTTCGGCACCCAGGCCGTCGGCGCGATGTTATCCGCATCTAACGTCCGACGAGATGGCGATGTCCCGCTAATATTAACATCAGGATCAATATAAACCGCGCCCGCTGAAAACGTCGGGCGGTCAAACATGGTAATTAACGCCGGGTTGCGGCTAACGTTACCCGCATCATCTGCGATTGCGCCTTCACCCGAATAGGCCCGGCCAAGGCCAGAGGAAGAAAATTCGTTTAACTGAAAGCCTGCAGACCAGGCCTGGGTGGAGATGATTGCCACTGCGACTGCGAGAGCAGACTTTGTAAACAGGGTTTTCTGGCTCATGACCATAACCTCATTGATTATTTTTATACAAACTATGTTACATGCTGTAACAGGAGCGCGAAGTGTAGGGTCTGCGGTACGACTTAGAAATCAGACCAGTGGCGAGAGTATAGGTCTGACCAGCTAGAATGTTGCAAGTATGTTTATAAGTTTTTTCAATTGTGATCTTAGAAACGAGATCTGGCTGGCAAAATCGGCGGGCTTAACGGTCTCCCGATCGCGCGATTTTTGTTTTAGATCATTTTTAAGTGTGATTTCGGTCACTTAACGCGTTTCCCACCATTAACGACTGGAGAGGCGAATGCCGGGAGCGTAAAATATCCCCATCGTTTATCTGGCACCCTGGGTGCAAATACAGAGGAAATCTACAATGAGTAAATGCAGTGCTGATGAAACCCCGGTTTGCTGCTGTATGGACGTTGGAACCATCATGGACAACTCCGATTGCACCGCGTCATACAGCCGCGTATTCGCTACCCGCGCAGAGGCTGAAGAGACGCTGGCGGCGTTAACCGAAAAAGCGCGTAGCGTGGAGTCTGAACCTTGCCAAATTACGCCAACCTTTACCGAGGAATCCGAAGGCGTTCGTCTGGATATTGATTTTGTTTTCGCCTGCGAAGCAGAAACGCTGATCTTCCAGCTCGGCCTGCGTTAATCCGTTCATTCACGACGCCTCCGTCATCATCTGGCGGAGGCGTTTTCTTTTTTTGTCGCTTCCCTTCACTGTGCCTTAGCTCCCACTTTCTTTTCTCTCTGCTTGGCTAAATGTAAAAAATTGGTTAAGACTGTGATCAGGTCAGACCACTAATTTATTTTTTTACAGGGGAGTACTATGCGTCAGGCTTTACCGTTGGTCACCCGTCAGGGCGATCGCATTGCTATTGTCAGTGGGTTACGAACCCCCTTCGCTCGTCAGGCCACTGCATTTCATGGTATTCCCGCTGTTGATCTCGGCAAGATGGTGGTAGGCGAGCTGCTGGCGCGCAGTGAAATTCCAGCCGATGCCATTGAGCAACTGGTTTTTGGTCAGGTAGTACAAATGCCGGAAGCGCCCAACATTGCGCGCGAAATTGTGCTGGGTACGGGAATGAATGTTCATACCGATGCCTATAGCGTAAGCCGCGCCTGCGCCACCAGTTTTCAGGCGGTAGCGAATGTGGCGGAAAGCCTGATGGCCGGCACGATACGCGCGGGTATCGCTGGCGGCGCAGATTCGTCGTCGGTACTGCCAATAGGCGTGAGTAAAGCCCTGGCGCGGGTACTGGTTGATGTCAATAAAGCCCGGACGACCCGCCAACGGCTGACGCTTTTTTCTCGTCTGCGCTTACGCGACCTGTTGCCCGTTCCTCCCGCCGTTGCTGAGTATTCCACCGGTCTGCGCATGGGCGATACCGCCGAACAGATGGCGAAAACGTATGGTATTACGCGTGAACAGCAGGACGCGCTGGCGCATCGTTCACATCAGCGCGCCGCGCAGGCATGGGCGGAGGGCAAACTGGCGGAAGAAGTGATGACGACCTATGTGCCGCCGTATAAAAACCCCTTTGCAGAAGACAACAACATTCGCGGCACCTCCACGCTGGCGGACTACGCTAAACTGCGTCCCGCTTTTGACAGAAAACATGGCTCCGTGACCGCCGCCAATAGTACACCGCTGACCGACGGCGCTGCCGCCGTTATTCTGATGACCGAATCCCGCGCTAAAGAGCTGGGGCTGCACCCGCTTGGTTATCTGCGCAGCTACGCCTTTACCGCTATTGATGTCTGGCAGGACATGCTATTGGGGCCGGCCTGGTCAACGCCGCTGGCGCTGGAGCGGGCCGGGTTGACGATGGCCGATCTGACGCTTTTTGACATGCATGAAGCGTTTGCCGCTCAGACTCTGGCGAACTTACAACTGCTGGGCAGCGAACGATTTGCCCGTGAGGTGCTTGGTCGTGCGCAGGCGACAGGGGAGGTGGATGACGCTAAATTCAACGTGCTCGGCGGCTCAATCGCCTACGGGCATCCTTTTGCCGCAACGGGCGCGCGGATGATAACCCAAACGTTGCATGAATTACGGCGTCGGGGCGGAGGTTTTGGCCTGGTCACGGCCTGCGCAGCTGGCGGTCTTGGCGCGGCGATGGTTCTGGAGGCGGAATAATGACTACCACATCTGCTTTTATGCTTAACGTGCGTCTGGATAATGTCGCGGTTGTCGCTATTGATGTCCCTGGAGAAAAGGTGAACACCCTGAAAGCGGAGTTTGCCGCGCAGGTACGCGCCATCCTGAAGCAGATCCGGGAAAATAAAGCGTTGCAGGGCGTTGTTTTTATCTCAGCCAAAGCAGATAACTTTATTGCTGGCGCTGATATCAACATGATAGGTCACTGCCAAAACGCGCAGGAAGCGGAAACGCTGGCGCGTCAGGGGCAACAACTGATGGCGGAGATTCAGGCGTTGCCTGTTCCGGTTATCGCTGCCATTCATGGCGCCTGTCTGGGGGGCGGCCTTGAAATGGCGCTGGCCTGCCATCGGCGTATCTGTACCGATGACGTTAAAACCGTTCTCGGACTGCCGGAGGTACAGTTAGGGCTTTTACCGGGATCGGGCGGAACGCAGCGTCTTCCGCGGCTGGTGGGGGTCAGTACCGCGCTGGATATGATCCTGACAGGTAAACAGCTTCGCGCCAGACAGGCGCTTAAAGCCGGGCTGGTTGATGATGTGGTGCCGCAAACTATTTTACTGGAAGCGGCTGTCGAGCTGGCTAAAAAAGAACGCCTGGCGCAGCGGACTTTACCGGTCCGTGAACGTATCCTGGCGGGGCCGCTGGGGGGCGCGCTGTTATTTCGCCTGGTGCGTAAAAAGACGGCGCAAAAAACGCAGGGTAATTATCCGGCGACGGAGCGGATCATTGATGTGATTGAAACCGGACTGGCGCAGGGCAGCAGTAGCGGCTATGACGCGGAAGCGCGCGCTTTCGGCGAGCTGGCGATGACGCCGCAATCGCAGGCGCTGCGCGCTATTTTCTTTGCCAGTACCGAGGTGAAAAAAGATCCCGGTAGTGATGCGCCGCCCGGCCCGCTGAACAGCGTGGGCATCTTAGGCGGCGGGTTAATGGGCGGCGGTATCGCCTGGGTTACGGCCTGTAAAGGCGGCTTGCCAGTACGAATTAAGGATATAAATACTCAGGGAATCAATCATGCTCTGAAGTACAGCTGGGATCTGCTTGAAACAAAAGTACGCCGCCGCCATATCAAAGCCAGCGAACGCGATAAACAGTTGGCATTGATATCAGGTTCGACCGATTACCGTGGTTTCAGTCATCGTGATCTGGTCATTGAAGCGGTGTTTGAAGATCTGCCGTTAAAACAACAGATGGTGGCGGAAGTGGAGCAAAATTGCGCTGCTCACACCATTTTTGCCTCCAATACTTCTTCCCTGCCGATTGGCGATATTGCGGCGAATGCGGCCAGACCGGAACAGGTGATTGGATTGCACTTTTTTAGCCCGGTCGAAAAAATGCCGCTGGTTGAGGTCATTCCTCACGCGTCTACTTCCGCGCAGACCATCGCCACGACCGTTAAGCTGGCGAAAAAACAGGGTAAAACCCCGATAGTCGTCAGTGATAAAGCCGGGTTTTATGTTAACCGAATTCTTGCGCCATATATCAATGAGGCGATTCGGATGCTGACTGAAGGCGAACGCGTCGAACATATTGACGCCGCCCTGGTAAAATTTGGTTTTCCGGTGGGGCCAATCCAACTTTTGGATGAGGTAGGAATCGACACGGGCACTAAAATTATTCCTGTGCTTGAGGCGGCGTATGGAGAACGTTTTAGCGCGCCTGCAAATGTTGTCGCTTCAATTTTGAATGACGATCGCAAAGGTAGAAAAAATGGTCGCGGTTTCTATCTTTATGGCGAAAAAGGGCGTAAAAGCAAAAAACAGGTTGACCCTGCTATTTATAAGCTTATTGGCGTGCAAGGGCAGAGTCGACTGTCTGCGCAGCAGGTGGCAGAGCGCTGTGTCATGTTAATGCTTAACGAAGCGGCGCGCTGTTTCGACGAAAAAGTGATTCGCAGCGCGCGCGATGGCGATATTGGCGCCGTGTTTGGTATCGGTTTTCCGCCGTTTCTCGGTGGCCCGTTCCGCTATATGGATGCTCTCGGGCCGGGTGAAATGGTGGCGACATTACAGCGCCTGGTGGCACTTTACGGTCCTCGTTACGCGCCTTGTGAACAATTAGTGCGCATGGCGGAGCGCAGGGAGCATTTCTGGACGAATGGGGAAACTGACCAGGGAAATTGAGGTCAAAGAGAATATGAATCCGCACTGAATGCCTCCTTAGTGGCGAAATAATAATCAAGGATTGACTATACTTACGCCATTGAGGTAAAAAACAGCGTTTCATTCGGTGAATGGATAAGGCACAATGCCGGCCACCGCATTTTTGCCGCAGCCAATAGGGGCATGTGGTAAGCGTGTTGGTGAAACTGGTTAACAAAAGCGGTGCAATATGCAAGTTTTTATCATGCGTCACGGCGACGCAGCCCTCGATGCCGCCAGTGATTCGGTTCGTCCCTTGACCTCTTGTGGGTGTGACGAGTCTCGCCTGATGGCGAACTGGCTGAAAGGTCAAAAAGTGGATATCGAACGTGTTCTGGTGAGTCCGTTTCTTCGGGCCGAACAGACGTTAGATGTGGTCGGCGATTGTATGAATCTGCCGGCTCAGGTGGATGTCCTGCCGGAGCTAACGCCCTGTGGCGATGTCGGTCTGGTTAGCGCTTACCTTCAGGCGCTGGCCAATGAAGAGGTCGGATCGGTGCTGGTGATCTCTCACTTACCTCTGGTCGGATACCTGGTATCTGAGCTTTGTCCGGGCGAAACGCCGCCGATGTTCACGACGTCCGCAATTGCCAACGTTACGCTTGATGAAAGCGGCAAGGGGACATTCAACTGGCAAATGAGTCCCTGCAATCTGAAAATGGCGAAAGCGATTTAATCTTTGCTGCCTGATGGCGCTTCGCTTATCAGGCCTACGACAGCGCTGGCTGTTCGTAGGCTGGATAAGGCGCTTGCGCCGCCATCCGGCAATTCCGCATCAGGGTAATTCGGGCGGTTGCCACTCTTCCACTTCAATCAACACCAGCAGCGCGGCGTCGCCGCCGTACTCTTTCGGCGCCTGGTGAAAGGCCATCACATGCGGATGCTGCGCCAGCCATAACGGCGTTTGCTGTTTCAGAATATGTTTACCGTGTCCATGCATGACGCAGGCGCAAAAAATATGTTCCCGACGGCAGGCGGCAATCAGCGCCCCCAGTTCCTGCTTGGCCTGAAGCTGCGTTAAGCCGTGTAAATCCAGAAACAGTTCTGGCGAATAGTCGCCGCGGCGCATTTTTTTTAGCTCGAAATGGCTGACATCTTCACGGACATACTTTACCGGCCCTTCCGTATTGAGCAGCGGCTGGAACTCATCAGAAAAATAGTGGCTGGCGTCCGCCTGTTCCTGAATTAACCTTCGGGTAGGGACTTCCGTGATTTTCTTGCGCAGTGGCCGATGGACGATAGTATCCTGTTTAATCTTTCGGGTGCCGACCATCAGCTGACGGAACAGCGCCTGGTCCTCCTCGCTGAGCGATGTTTTCTTTTTCATTCGTGGGTCTCGTCTGATCTTTTGCCTTAGTTTACCCGACCCGGAGGATATCCGAACGGTCAAAACGGATTTTTCGTATTCTCCCGCCGCGTCAATGCTGATTTATCCCTGTCTTCGTGGCAAACTAGCCGCCGAATTTAATGCGAGCATGCCCTGGAGGAATACGTGGATAAAATTTTCGTCGATGAAGCAGTAAGTGAACTGCATACCATTCAGGACATGTTGCGCTGGGCGGTAAGCCGCTTTAGCGCGGCGAATATCTGGTATGGACACGGTACCGATAACCCGTGGGATGAAGCGGTACAACTGGTGTTGCCGTCTCTTTATCTGCCGCTGGATATTCCGGAGGATATGCGGACCGCGCGGCTGACGTCCAGCGAAAAACACCGCATTGTCGAGCGAGTGATTCGTCGCATTAACGAGCGTATCCCGGTCGCCTACCTGACCAATAAAGCCTGGTTCTGCGGCCACGAATTTTATGTCGATGAGCGCGTGCTGGTGCCGCGTTCACCGATTGGCGAGCTGATTAATAACCACTTCGCTGGCCTTATTAGCCAACAGCCGAAATATATTCTGGATATGTGTACCGGCAGCGGCTGCATCGCCATCGCCTGTGCTTATGCTTTCCCGGACGCAGAGGTTGATGCGGTCGATATTTCGCCGGATGCGCTGGCTGTCGCCGAGCATAACATTGAAGAACACGGTCTTATCCATCACGTGACGCCAATCCGTTCCGATCTGTTCCGCGATCTGCCGAAAGTTCAGTACGATCTGATTGTCACTAACCCGCCTTATGTCGATGCGGAGGATATGTCCGATCTGCCGAACGAATATCGCCACGAACCTGAGCTGGGGCTGGCGTCCGGCACTGACGGCCTCAAATTGACTCGTCGTATCCTGGGAAATGCGCCGGATTATCTGTCCGATGATGGCGTTCTGATTTGTGAAGTCGGAAACAGCATGGTACATCTGATGGAGCAGTATCCGGATGTGCCGTTCACCTGGCTGGAGTTTGACAACGGCGGCGATGGCGTCTTTATGTTGACCAAAGCGCAGTTGCTCGCGGCCCGTGAACATTTCAATATTTATAAAGATTAAAACACGCAAACGACAACAACGATAACGGAGCCGTGATGGCAGGAAACACAATTGGACAACTCTTTCGCGTAACCACTTTCGGCGAATCACACGGGCTGGCGCTTGGGTGTATCGTCGATGGCGTGCCGCCCGGCATCCCGTTGACGGAGGCCGATCTGCAGCACGATCTCGACAGACGCCGCCCTGGCACCTCGCGCTATACTACCCAGCGCCGCGAACCGGACCAGGTAAAAATTCTCTCCGGCGTGTTTGATGGCGTGACGACCGGCACCAGCATTGGCCTGCTGATTGAGAACACCGATCAGCGCTCGCAGGACTACAGCGCGATTAAAGATGTTTTTCGTCCGGGACACGCGGATTACACCTATGAGCAGAAATACGGCCTGCGCGATTACCGTGGCGGTGGACGTTCTTCCGCGCGTGAAACCGCGATGCGCGTAGCGGCAGGGGCGATCGCCAAGAAATACCTGGCGGAAAAGTTCGGCATCGAAATCCGCGGCTGCCTGACCCAGATGGGCGATATTCCGCTGGAGATTAAAGACTGGCGTCAGGTTGAGCTTAATCCGTTCTTTTGTCCCGATGCGGACAAACTTGACGCGCTGGACGAATTGATGCGCGCGCTGAAAAAAGAGGGTGACTCCATCGGCGCGAAAGTGACGGTGATGGCGAGCGGCGTGCCGGCAGGGCTTGGCGAACCGGTATTTGACCGACTGGATGCGGACATCGCCCATGCGCTGATGAGCATCAATGCGGTGAAAGGCGTGGAGATCGGCGAAGGATTTAACGTAGTGGCGCTGCGCGGCAGCCAGAATCGCGATGAAATCACGGCGCAGGGTTTTCAGAGCAACCACGCTGGCGGCATCCTCGGTGGCATCAGTAGCGGGCAACACATTGTGGCGCATATGGCGCTGAAACCTACCTCCAGCATTACCGTGCCGGGACGTACGATCAACCGGGCGGGTGAAGAAGTCGAAATGATCACCAAAGGGCGCCACGATCCGTGTGTGGGGATTCGCGCAGTGCCGATCGCAGAAGCCATGCTGGCGATCGTGCTGATGGATCACCTGCTGCGCCATCGGGCACAGAATGCGGATGTAAAGACAGAGATTCCACGCTGGTAAGAAATGAAAAAAACCGCGATTGCGCTGCTGGCATGGTTTGTCAGTAGCGCCAGCCTGGCGGCGACGCCGTGGCAGAAAATAACCCATCCTGTCCCCGGCGCCGCCCAGTCTATCGGTAGCTTTGCCAACGGATGTATCATCGGCGCCGACACGTTGCCGGTACAGTCCGATAATTATCAGGTGATGCGCACCGATCAGCGCCGTTATTTCGGCCACCCGGATCTGGTCATGTTTATCCAGCGGTTGAGTCATCAGGCGCAGCAACGGGGGCTCGGAACCGTCCTGATAGGCGACATGGGGATGCCTGCCGGAGGCCGCTTTAATGGCGGACACGCCAGTCATCAGACCGGGCTTGATGTGGATATTTTCTTGCAGTTGCCGAAAACGCGCTGGAGCCAGGCGCAGCTATTGCGCCCGCAGGCGTTAGATCTGGTGTCCCGCGACGGTAAACACGTCGTGCCGTCGCGCTGGTCGTCGGATATCGCCAGCCTGATCAAACTGGCGGCACAAGACAATGACGTCACCCGTATTTTCGTCAATCCGGCTATTAAACAACAGCTTTGCCTCGATGCCGGAAGCGATCGTGACTGGCTACGTAAAGTACGCCCCTGGTTCCAGCATCGCGCGCATATGCACGTGCGTTTACGCTGCCCTGCCGACAGCCTGGAGTGCGAAGATCAACCTTTACCCCCGCCGGGCGATGGATGCGGCGCTGAACTGCAAAGCTGGTTCGAACCGCCAAAACCTGGCACCACAAAGCCTGAGAAGAAGACACCGCCGCCGCTGCCGCCTTCCTGCCAGGCGCTACTGGATGAGCATGTACTCTGATGGACAATTTTTATGATCTGTTTATGGTCTCCCCGCTGCTGCTGGTGGTGCTGTTTTTTGTCGCCGTACTGGCAGGATTTATCGATTCTATCGCCGGGGGCGGAGGGCTGCTCACTATCCCTGCGCTGATGGCCGCCGGGATGTCGCCGGCAAACGCGCTGGCGACCAATAAATTACAGGCGTGCGGCGGCTCCCTCTCGTCTTCGCTCTATTTTATTCGCCGTAAAGTGGTAAACCTGGCCGAGCAAAAGCTCAATATTCTGATGACGTTCATTGGCTCGATGAGCGGCGCGCTGCTGGTGCAGCACGTGCAGGCGGATATTTTGCGCCAGATCTTGCCTATCCTGGTGATTTTCATCGGCCTCTATTTTTTATTGATGCCGAAGCTGGGCGAGGAAGATCGCCAGCGCCGCCTGTATGGATTACCGTTCGCGCTGATAGCCGGGGGATGCGTCGGGTTTTACGACGGCTTTTTCGGGCCTGCCGCCGGGTCGTTTTACGCTCTGGCGTTTGTCACCTTATGTGGCTATAACCTGGCGAAATCCACGGCACATGCCAAAGTGCTTAACGCTACCTCCAACGTTGGCGGCCTGCTGTTATTTATCATCGGCGGCAAAGTGATCTGGGCGACGGGCTTCGTGATGCTGGTTGGTCAGTTTTTAGGGGCGCGAATGGGGTCGCGTCTGGTGTTGAGCAAAGGCCAAAAACTTATCAGACCGATGATCGTTATTGTCTCGGCGGTAATGAGCGCCAGGTTACTTTATGATAGCCACGGACAGGAGATCCTCCACTGGTTGGGGATGAATTAATGAACAATACGCACCATTACGAACAGTTAATTGAGATTTTTAACGGCTGCTTTGCCGAAGAATTTAATACCCGTCTGATTAAAGGCGACGACGAACCGATCTATCTTCCTGCTGACGCGCAGGTACCGTACCACCGCATCGTCTTTGCGCATGGGTTTTACGCCAGCGCGCTGCATGAGATTTCTCACTGGTGTATCGCCGGTAAGGCGCGCCGCGAACTGGTTGACTTTGGTTACTGGTACTGCCCGGATGGACGCGACGCGCAGACCCAAAGTCAATTTGAAGACGTCGAGGTGAAGCCACAGGCTTTCGACTGGTTGTTTTGCGTGGCGGCGGGGTATCCCTTTAACGTCAGTTGCGACAATCTGGAAGGCGATATTGAGCCGGATCGCGTGGCGTTTCAGCGCCGGGTTCATGCGCAGGTAATGGCGTATCTGGAGCAGGGCATTCCTGAACGTCCGGCCCGCTTCATCAAAGCGCTACAGAATTACTATCACACGCCCGAACTTAAGGCGGAACAGTTCCCGTGGCCGGAAGCGCTTAATTAAAGCCAGCGCCACGTTTACAATGAGGAAAGAAGATGATCGCGGAGTTTGAATCACGCATTCTGGCATTAATTGACGATATGGTAGAGCACGCCAGCGACGATGAGCTTTTTGCCAGTGGATACCTGCGTGGCCACCTGACGTTAGCCATTGCCGAGCTGGAGAGCGGTGATGACCACTCCGTCGAGGCGGTCTATGCCAACGTTAGCCAAAGTCTGGAAAAAGCGATCGGCGCCGGCGAACTGTCGCCGCGCGATCAGGCGTTAGTCAAAGCGATGTGGGACAATTTGTTCGACAAGGCAAAACAATAACGCCGTGGGCCGGAAGGCGACGCTTGCCGCCTTCCGCTATTGACAGGCCCATTACTTCACCGCTTTTCCCTTCAATAACTTTCTCACCCATAACCGATTCGGATTTAACGCCGCCAGCGTACTGGCATCCAGAGGAATCGGCTCGTTACTCATCTGCGCCGCCAGAATTTCTGCGCATAATGGCGCTGAGCACAAACCGCGCGATCCCAGCGCGCCGAGCATAAATAAACCCGGATACACAGGCGCAGGCGCCGCCGACGTTTTATTATCGGCTAAATCGGCGTAATGCGTCAGCGTGGCGTGGTAATCCGGGACATTGCCCACCATCGGCAGATGGTCGCGGGTGGCGCAACGCACGCCGCAACGGGCGCTGTTGCCGCTGACGTCAACCTCTGTGGCCCATTTCGCATCCGGAAAACAGTCAAGCAGACGCTGTCGGTTCTGACGCTGATCTTCTTCGCGCCAGACGGTGCTTTCGTCACCCCGGTGATAGCTGGCGCCAATACAGTGCTGCTGATTATGCGGATTTTGCGGCGTCAGATAGCCGTCGTAGCATAACACCTGACGCAACGCCGAGAGAGCGGGGGTGGTGGGAATATGACTGACCTGCCCCCCGACGGCATACACCGGCAGCGGCTGGGTCTGATCAAAACGGTTAATCTGATGGCCGTTCGCCAGAACGACGGTCTCATGGCTGGCGGTTTCACCTGACGTAAAGCGCAGTTGCCAGCGCGACTCCTGCGCAACGAGCGACGTGAGCGTATGGCGAAAGCGCGTTTGTAAACCCTGTTCGGTCGCCAGTGCGATGACTGCGCGAGTTAATTGTTCCGGGCACAGCCAGCCGCCTGCCGGATAGGTAATTCCTCCGCAGCGTGTCGTCACGCCAACCGCCTGTTCCGCCTCTTCGGCATTGAGCGCCGAGGCCAGTCCGGCGGGCAGCGCCAGGGACAGCATCTGGGCAATTTTCTGCTGGCTTTTCTCATCCCATCCGAGCTGCGTTACGCCGCACCAGGCATGATCAAAAGAGACGGGCAGGGCATCATACAGGCGACGGGCAAAGGTGAATGCGGTCGGGAAAAAGCGATTAATGGCGGCGTCATGTTTGCTAAGGAGCGGATAAAGCGCGCCCTGTCGATTACCGGAAGCGCCCTGGGCGGGCTGATCATCTGCGCAATAGAGCGTCACCTGCCAGCCGCGACGCAGTAACGCCAGTGATAACAGCGCGCTGGCAATGCCGCCGCCAATGATCGCCGTTTCACGTTTTTCGCTTCCACTGCGGTAAAACCAGGGCGCGGAAAGGGTCGGCATGAGGTGTTGTTCCATCACTCCACAAAGCATCTCGCGTTTACGCCCGAAGCCTTTGCGTTTTTGCATGGTAAAACCGGCTTCCTGCAATCCCCGACGGACGAAACCCGCCGAGGTAAACGTCGCCAGCGTTGCGCCGGGCCGCGCCAGCCGCGCCATCGCGTTAAACAGGTTTGGCGTCCACATATCCGGATTTTTCGCCGGGGCAAAACCGTCGAGGAACCAGGCGTCGACTGTTTGATTCAGCGTGGCGTCCAGTTGGTCGGTCAATTCATTAATATCGCCAAACCACAAATCCAGCGTCACCCGACCCCGATCCAGCAATAGGCGGTGGCACCCCGGGAGCGGCAGCGGCCATTGCGCCTGCAGCTGCTCTGCCCAGGGCGCGAGCTCCGGCCAGTGTTGGTGCGCCAGCGCCAGATCGTCGCGCGTTAACGGGAATTTCTCAAAACTGATGAAATGTAACCTTTGCAGCGTCGCCTGTGGGTGCGCAGAACGAAAGCTGTCAAACGCCTGCCACAGCGTCAGGAAGTTGAGTCCGGTGCCAAAACCGCTTTCCGCGACTATAAATAATGGATGTGAATGTACGGGAAATCGCTCCGCAAGACGATTGCCGCCAAGAAAAACGTAGCGTGTCTCTTCGAGTCCATTGTCATTAGAAAAATAGACATCATCAAAATCTCGGGAAACAGGTGTACCCTCAGCGTTAAATTCGAGTGTGGCGGGTTGTATGGCGTATTGTTTCACGTAAGTTACTCGTCTGACGGGCGGTATCGCGATCTTAACGATGTGTGCCTGATGGCGCAAATTTCCGTACTAAATGGCTGATCGGACTTGTTCGGCGTACAAGTGTACGCTATTGTGCCAATCGAAACTTAAAAATAGTGCGAATTACAGAGGTATTGAATGAAACGTGCAGTGATTACTGGCCTGGGCATCGTTTCCAGCATCGGTAATAACCAGCAGGAAGTCCTGGCATCTCTGCGTGAAGGACGTTCAGGGATCACTTTCTCTCAGGAGCTGAAGGACGCCGGCATGCGTAGCCAGGTATGGGGCAACGTAAAACTGGATACCACTGGCCTCATTGACCGCAAAGTCGTGCGCTTTATGAGCGACGCCTCCATCTATGCTTATCTGTCTATGGAGCAGGCAGTGGCCGACGCCGGTCTGGCGCCGGAAGTCTATCAGAATAACCCGCGTGTCGGCCTGATTGCAGGTTCCGGCGGCGGCTCCCCGAAATTCCAGGTCTTTGGCGCAGACGCCATGCGTAGCCCGCGTGGTCTGAAAGCCGTGGGCCCGTATGTGGTGACGAAAGCAATGGCATCCGGCGTTTCCGCCTGCCTCGCTACGCCGTTTAAAATTTATGGCGTGAACTACTCCATTAGCTCCGCTTGCGCGACCTCCGCACACTGTATCGGCAATGCGGTTGAACAGATCCAACTGGGCAAACAGGACATCGTTTTTGCTGGCGGCGGCGAAGAGCTGTGCTGGGAAATGGCCTGTGAGTTCGACGCGATGGGGGCACTGTCCACCAAATATAACGATACGCCTGAAAAAGCGTCCCGTACCTATGATGCGCACCGTGATGGGTTTGTCATCGCGGGCGGTGGCGGTATGGTTGTTGTCGAAGAGCTGGAGCACGCTCTGGCGCGCGGCGCGCATATCTATGCGGAAATCGTCGGCTATGGCGCAACATCCGATGGCGCAGACATGGTTGCTCCGTCTGGTGAAGGCGCAGTACGTTGCATGCAGATGGCGATGCACGGCGTAGACACGCCGATCGACTACCTGAACTCTCACGGTACCTCTACTCCGGTAGGCGACGTGAAAGAACTCGGTGCAATCCGTGAAGTGTTTGGCGATAACAGCCCGGCTATCTCCGCGACCAAAGCGATGACCGGCCACTCGCTGGGTGCGGCTGGCGTGCAGGAAGCTATCTACTCTCTGCTGATGCTGGAGCACGGTTTTATCGCGCCGAGCATCAACATCGAAGAGCTGGATGAGCAGGCTGCGGGTCTGAACATCGTGACCGAAACGACCGAGCGTGAACTGACTACCGTAATGTCTAACAGCTTCGGTTTTGGCGGCACCAACGCCACGCTGGTGATGCGTAAGTTGTAAGCCTGACTATTACGTTGTAGTATCAACAATGAAACAGGTCGCTAATGCGACCTGTTTTTTCATTCAGGGAACAACAAATTATATGGATATTATATAAATGCCAACTAATACATTAGATAAAATTAGGCATAGTTTGAGTTGTGTGGCTGTTTTATTTGGTTTGTTCGGCATTTTTGTTTTTGCCTCATTTTCGCCTTCCTATGCCTGGCTTTATTTGGGAGGTCTGGCTGCGCCTTTTATATATAGTATTGTTTTTGTCTATGCGATTGCCGCCTGGAGTATTTATTCAAAGTATTACCCGTTTTTATCATTGGGTCGCTTATCATTCGTGGAGTGTTTTGTTCCGGCGCTGGCCCTGGTGTGCCTTACCGTTCTCTACAATGCTTTTAGTGGCCCGGAACCCTGGATGGCCGAGTTATCAAGGCAATTTTTTCTTCATAAATTTCTTAACACGCTGGCGATGTGCTTTCTGGCTCCTGTGGCGGAGGAAATTATATTCAGAGGGTTTTTATTAAACAGCAGTATCGGTTGGGGTCGGTACTCAAGAGCTTCCGGTATTATTATTACTTCACTCGCTTTTGCATTTATGCATACACAATATCTCTTTGCGGTGACTTTTGTTTATCTGTTTGTTTTTTCATCGATATTATGCGTTGTTCGAATGAGAAGCCGTGGGCTAATGATACCTATAACACTTCATATTTTAAATAATGCCTGGGTTGTTTTCGGCTTACTGTTTTCAGCGACGGAATAAGAGCCTGATGAAATAGGCGCTTTAACCTCTCCGGTACGAACAAGAGACCGATGGCGATTCCCTTTTTTAATGCTTCTTATATTCCGGCGCGACTTTTGCTGACCAGGCCTCAGCCTGGGTGATGGCGCCTGCGTCATAAATCGGCTGTTCATAACCCCTGTCAGCATCCCGAACGCGGTAAATTTTCCAGCGTCCCTCTTCCCAACGGGTATAAACTTCCAGGTGGATGGGCGTTGACTCTGTGCCCAACAGAACATCCACTTTTTCTCCGCCGAGGAAAGGGTGTGCCTTCCCAACCCGTAACTGTGGAATCCACTCTGGCGCATAGTCCTGCGCATACATAAAATAATCTGCCCCTACAATCTCCTGTTCATAAAGGGACTGTATTAGCGCCAGGCGATGAATAACCTCTTTAGCAACGTAACGTTGCATTAAGGCGGTGGTGTCGTCAGGGGTATTCACATCGTTCGTGAACGTCGTCACCCATGAGGTATAGAACTGCTTCACGGCCTGCGTACTGTCGTGATGAGGCGCAGAGCAACTACAAAGCAACAGGATAAGCGCGACAAGGGAGAACGTTTTCATTAATTCTTCCTGTAGATGGTATATGAGGGCCTGGCTGCCCGGTAGCCCGGGCCGGCCCACATATCGCGTTGTTTAAAATCTGAATACCACTCTGTGCCATCGTATATCGCCATGTGACCGCTCGGGTTTCCGCCAGCGTAAGGTTGAATAATGATGACGTCACCCTCGCGCGGCATTTCATAGGTACCAATAGCGGTGAATCCGGCGCTTCTTAACATTGGGCCATAATCTTTCGCATGATATGTATGCCCAGCGTGATACCGCCCGCCTGAATTGCCTTTCGGGTAAATTCCGCACACCGGCCTGACGAGAAAGATCTCTGAGCGTAATACCTCTTTTTTCAAGTGTACTTTTAATATCTGCACGATGCCAGTCCTGGCTTTTTGGTTCCATTCTGTAATCCTAAGAAGATGTGTTATCGGCACCGATATTTTTAAGGTAAAAATTAGCGCGAGAAAAAGAAAGTTACTTTCTTTTTCACTCTGAGAATAGTGCCAGAAAGAAAGCAAAATTTCGCGAAAAAGAAGAAATATTTTTATTTCATCAGGGGAAAGGAAAGAAACCGATGGCAAAGGAATGGTTCACGGTTAAGGAATGTCTTGGCTTACCGGGGTTTCCGGGAAGCGAGCCTGCGGTTCGCGAACGTTTATATAAGTACAGCGAAGGGAAAGAGGGTGTCAGGCGTAAGCGTGTTAAATCAAAGGCCGAGGAGTTTCATATATCTGTTTTCCCTCTTTATGTTCATCGTTATCTTGACGACAGCGGAGAGGAACCGACGCCAGAACCCATTTCCTTACAGGAAGCGGAGCCTGAAGATATCTGGGAGATGATGTTCAGGTTACTGACGCCAGAACAGCGCAAGCAGGTGACCGGACGCTTTAAGGTGAGAGGAATGAAAGCGGTCTTTCCCTTTCTGTTTGATGACACGCCGCCACGTTGATACCCTGGCTGCAATTTCAAGGTTGACAAGTTTCGCGTCTCACAGGCAGACTTCACTCTCTACATTATCCTTCCGATAATGCGTAAGCGTTTAACGTTATCCAACGCACCTTAATCCTGACGTTCAGGTAGAGGGGGGCGTGGCCTTTCCCCGCCTTACTCTGCATTCTGGAGTAATGCATGACAGCAGTTAGCCAAAAAACAACGACCCCGTCTGCGAATTTTTCGCTGTTCCGCATCGCCTTTGCGGTTTTCCTGACCTATATGACGGTCGGCCTGCCGTTACCCGTCATCCCGCTTTTTGTTCATCACGAACTGGGCTATAGCAATACGATGGTTGGGATCGCCGTGGGCATTCAGTTTTTTGCGACGGTACTGACGCGCGGCTATGCCGGACGGCTGGCGGATCAATATGGCGCTAAACGATCGGCGTTACAGGGGATGTTTGCCTGCGGGCTGGCGGGCGCCGCCTGGCTCCTGGCCGCGCTGTTGCCGGTTTCCGCGCCGATAAAATTCGCGCTGCTTATTGTCGGGCGTTTGATCCTCGGATTTGGCGAAAGCCAGCTGCTGACCGGAACCCTGACCTGGGGACTGGGGCTGGTTGGCCCAACGCGTTCCGGTAAGGTGATGTCGTGGAACGGGATGGCGATTTACGGTGCGCTGGCGGCCGGTGCGCCGTTGGGCTTGCTGATCCATAGCCACTTTGGCTTCGCGGCGCTGGCGGGGACGACGATGGTTTTACCGCTGCTGGCCTGGGCATTCAACGGCACCGTGCGTAAAGTGCCTGCGTATACGGGGGAGCGACCTTCACTGTGGAGCGTGGTCGGGCTTATCTGGAAACCGGGCCTGGGCCTGGCATTGCAGGGCGTGGGCTTTGCCGTCATCGGTACGTTTATTTCACTTTATTTTGTCAGCAATGGCTGGACGATGGCGGGATTCACCCTGACCGCGTTTGGCGGTGCGTTTGTACTGATGCGCATATTGTTCGGTTGGATGCCGGACCGCTTTGGCGGCGTGAAGGTCGCCGTTGTCTCATTGCTGGTTGAGACGGCAGGGTTGCTGCTCTTGTGGCTGGCGCCGACGGCCTGGATAGCGCTGGTAGGCGCGGCGCTCACCGGGGCAGGGTGTTCACTGATTTTCCCGGCGCTGGGCGTGGAGGTTGTGAAACGCGTACCTGCACAGGTACGCGGTACGGCGCTCGGCGGCTACGCCGCGTTTCAGGATATCTCCTACGGCGTTACCGGCCCGCTGGCGGGCATGCTGGCCACGTCATGCGGCTATCCTTCCGTATTCCTCGCGGGAGCGATCTCCGCTGTGGTTGGCATCCTGGTGACGATATTATCGTTCCGGCGTGGTTAAGAAACCAGCCAGAAAAGCGCCAGTACAATTATTAGCGCGATAAACAACAGGCCTGGCCGCGCAGACAGATTTTTCACGGTTTCAATCATCGGCGCAAACGGGCGGTAGATGGGTTGAATAGAGAGCGGTTCCAGCTCATCAGTCTCCCGCTCTACGCGACGCAGGAAAATATGGTTAAGTAAATCCTGCACCTGGGCGGTGGTCAGCACCGTTTGCGGCTGAATTTGATAAGTGTGTTGGGCATACTCTTTGATCGCTGTGAGTTCGTCCGGTTCCAGCGGTTGTTTTAACGCAGCCTGCAGCGTATGTAGCGTAGGCGCGTGTTGTAGTGACAGCGTCTGCCGCGCCTGTAGCCATGTCGCCAGATGGGTAAACTGTTTTGCCGGAATGAGCTCGCCGCTTTTCACGCCGGAGAGTTCCAGCATTGATTGCCAGATAAGTTTGTTTGACTCGCCGGTCGCGGCCGCCAGCTTCGTCACCAACTGATTCAACGTATTATGTTCAGCAGGCAATAATGGCCGATCCGTTGCCGGACGTTGCTGCGGCTGCGGAATGGAAAGCTGCCCCTGTTGCAGGAGCGTCAGCACGTTTTTGAGTTGATCGGGCGTAAGCTGGCTAAGCGCGGTTTGACCGTATTGCTGACGGATAAAATCGCTGACGGCCTGACGATTATTCCCGACGCCAAGCAGCTCTGTTAGCTGTGAAAGCACCTGACGATTGGCATGATTTTGCTGCGCTACGCCCAGACGCTGGGTAAGATTCTGTTCAGCGGCGGGGAAGTGGCGCGACAGTAGCGGCGCGTCATTTTTTATCCCCAGATCGTGTTTCATTCCGGCCCATACTTCCGCGCTTTGCTGCTGGGTCAGTGAAATCAGGCGCGTGATCAGCCTTTCCAGTACCGTACGCTGTTGCATGGAAAGCGGCTGCTCGCTCGCAGCGGAAAGAGGATTACGCCCTTCGCCTGGAGGCTGTGCAGGGGCGCCGGAGATGGGATGCATAATTAATTATCCTTTAACCATAAATCTGAGCAATATATGCCTGGCGGCCAGATTATGGCACACTTGTCCGGTTAACTCTCGTTCTCAAACAGGTACGACAGTCGTGAAAATTCTCGTTGATGAAAATATGCCTTACGCCCGCGAATTATTTAGCCGCCTGGGTGAGGTAAAGGCAGTGCCGGGTCGCCCGATCCCCGTTGAAGAATTGAACCATGCCGATGCGTTAATGGTGCGTTCGGTCACGAAAGTGAATGAATCGCTGCTGAGCGGCACGCCGATTAACTTCGTTGGTACTGCTACGGCAGGCACCGATCATGTGGATGAGGCATGGCTGAAGCAGGCGGGCATCGGTTTTTCAGCCGCGCCCGGCTGTAATGCTATCGCCGTGGTGGAGTATGTGTTTTCCGCGCTGTTGATGCTGGCCGAACGTGACGGCTTTTCGTTACGCGATCGCACTATAGGGATTGTCGGCGTGGGTAACGTTGGAAGCCGGCTACAGACCAGGCTTGAAGCGTTGGGTATCCGTACGTTGCTGTGCGATCCGCCACGCGCCGCACGCGGGGACGAGGGTGATTTTCGTACGCTGGATGAGCTGGTGCAGGAAGCGGATGTCCTGACTTTCCATACGCCGCTCTATAAAGACGGACCGTATAAAACGCTGCATCTGGCCGATGAGACGCTGATCCGTCGACTGAAACCCGGCGCCATTCTCATTAACGCCTGCCGCGGTCCGGTGGTGGATAACGCTGCGTTGCTGGCGCGACTTAATGCCGGGCAGCCGCTGAGCGTGGTGCTTGATGTGTGGGAGGGCGAACCGGATCTTAACGTCGCGCTACTGGAGGCCGTGGATATCGGCACATCGCATATCGCCGGCTATACGCTGGAAGGCAAAGCGCGCGGCACCACCCAGGTCTTTGAGGCGTATAGCGCGTTTATCGGTCGCGAGCAGCATGTCGCGCTGGAGACATTACTGCCTGCGCCTGAGTTTGGTCGTATTACGCTTCATGGCCCGCTGGATCAACCGACGCTGAAAAGACTGGCGCATTTGGTGTATGATGTGCGCCGCGACGATGCGCCGCTGCGTAAAGTCGCTGGAATTCCGGGTGAATTTGATAAATTGCGTAAAAATTATCTTGAGCGCCGTGAATGGTCGTCTTTATACGTGATGTGTGACGACGAAACGGCAGCCGCCTTGCTGTGTAAGCTAGGTTTTAACGCTGTTCATCACCCGGCACATTAATGTCTTCTTAATGCTCCCTGTCGAATAATGCGACAGGGACGCTTATGTATTTCTGGAGTAAATCACCATGTCTGAAGGCTGGAACATTGCCATTCTGGGCGCAACGGGCGCCGTAGGCGAAGCCCTGCTTGAAACACTGGCTGAACGCCAGTTCCCGGTCGGTGAAATTTATGCGTTGGCGCGTCATGAAAGCGCGGGCGAGCACCTCCGTTTTGGTGGCAAGTCGGTCATTGTCCAGGATGCGGCGGACTTTGACTGGACGCAGGCGCAGTTGGCGTTTTTCGTTGCCGGCGCAGAGGCATCGGCTGCCTGGATAGACGACGCGACCAATGCAGGTTGCCTGGTGATAGATTCCAGCGGTCTGTTCGCGCTGGAGCCTGATGTGCCGCTGGTCGTGCCGGAAGTTAACCCGTATGTACTGGCGGATTACCGTAACCGTAACGTGATTGCGGTCGCCGATAGTCTGACCAGTCAACTGCTGGCGGCGCTCAAGCCGTTAATCGATCAGGGGGGACTGTCGCGCATCGCCGTCACCAGTATGTTATCAGCGTCCGCACAGGGGAAAAAAGCGGTCGATGCGCTGGCTGGACAGAGTGCGAAGCTGCTTAACGGCATACCGATTGATGAAGATGATTTCTTTGGCCGCCAGTTAGCGTTCAATATGCTGCCGCTGCTGCCGGATCGGGAAGGCAGCGTGCGCCAGGAACGTCGTATCGTCGATGAAGTGCGTAAAATTTTGCAGGATGATGGCGTGATGATCTCCGCCAGTGTCGTGCAGTCGCCGGTGTTCTATGGCCATGCGCAGATGGTGAGCTTTGAAGCGCTCCGTCCGCTGGCGGCGGAAGAGGCGCGCGAGGCGTTTTCCCGCGGTGAAGATATCGTACTGTCAGAAGAGACGGATTACCCGACGCAGGTGGGCGACGCTTCCGGCAATCCACAGCTCTCTATTGGCTGTGTGCATAATGATTACGGTATGCCGGAACAAATTCAGTTCTGGTCAGTGGCGGACAACGTGCGTTTCGGCGGCGCGCTGATGGCCGTTAAAATTGCGGAGAAGCTGGTGCAGGAGTATCTGTACTGATGTCCGGACAGCAATCATCGCCGGTCTATAAAATTGCGCTGGGTATTGAGTACGACGGCAGCAAGTATTATGGCTGGCAGCGTCAGAATGAAGTGCGCAGCGTGCAGGAAAAGCTGGAAAAAGCGCTCTCGCAGGTGGCAAATGAACCTATTAACGTGTTCTGCGCCGGGCGCACCGATGCCGGCGTTCACGGCACCGGGCAGGTTGTCCATTTCGAAACGACCGCATTGCGCAAAGATGCGGCATGGACGCTGGGGGTAAATGCGAATTTGCCTGGTGACATTGCCGTGCGCTGGGTGAAAACTGTACCGGATGATTTTCACGCGCGATTTAGCGCTACGGCTCGCCGTTATCGCTATATCATCTACAATCATCGACTGCGTCCTGCGGTGTTAGCAAAAGGCGTGACGCATTACTATGAGCCGCTGGATGCAGAGCGGATGCATCGCGCGGCGCAGTGTCTGCTTGGCGAAAATGATTTTACCTCGTTTCGCGCGGTGCAGTGCCAGTCGCGCACGCCGTGGCGTAATGTGATGCACATCAACGTTACCCGCCACGGCCCTTATGTGGTGGTCGATATCAAAGCGAATGCCTTTGTTCATCATATGGTCAGGAATATTGTCGGCAGCCTGCTGGAAGTAGGCGCTCACAACCAGCCGGAGAGCTGGATCGCAGAGCTGTTAGCGGCCAGGGACAGAACGCTGGCGGCGGCAACGGCGAAGGCGGAGGGGCTATATTTGGTTGCGGTGGATTACCCTGACCGGTTTGACCTTCCAAAACCGCCAATGGGCCCGCTATTTCTGGCGGACTAATCCGAATCGCACACCCGAAACGTGTCGGGTAGAAAGGCAAAGACAAATATGGACCTGATCTACTTTATTATTGATTTTATTCTGCACATCGATGTGCATCTGGCGGAGCTGGTCGCGGAGTACGGCGTCTGGGTGTACGCTATTTTGTTTTTGATTCTGTTTTGTGAAACCGGCCTGGTCGTCACGCCGTTCCTGCCGGGCGACTCGCTGCTGTTTGTCGCCGGGGCGCTGGCTTCGCTGGAAACCAACGATCTCAATGTGCATGTCATGGTGGCGTTAATGCTGATCGCCGCAATTGTCGGCGATGCGGTAAATTACACGATTGGTCGACTGTTCGGCGAAAAACTGTTCAGTAATCCGAATTCGAAAATTTTCCGCCGCAGTTATCTGGATAAAACCCACCAGTTTTATGAAAAACACGGCGGTAAAACTATCATTCTCGCTCGCTTCGTGCCGATCGTCAGAACCTTTGCGCCGTTTGTGGCAGGGATGGGGCACATGTCCTATCGGCATTTTGCCGCCTATAACGTCATCGGCGCGCTGCTGTGGGTACTGCTCTTTACCTACGCCGGTTATTTCTTCGGTACGATACCGTTGATTCAGGATAACCTTAAGCTGCTGATTGTGGGGATTATCGTGGTTTCGATATTACCTGGCGTCATTGAGATTGTCCGGCATAAGCGCGCTGCGTCGCGTGCCGCAAAATAGAAAGTAACTCAGCGGTTCGACCACTTTTTTATCCAAAGTTTCGGGCTGTTATGTTTTAATGTGCAACATTCATGGTCTGTTGGGGGCAAAAATGGCATTATGCGCCCCTTATAATAAAGCTGACTAAGGTTCAGGCAGAAAGGTCACCAATGAGCTGGATTGAACGAATTAAAAGCAACATTACTCCCACCCGCAAGGCAAGCATTCCTGAAGGGGTGTGGACCAAGTGTGATAGCTGCGGTCAGGTTTTATACCGCGCTGAGCTGGAACGTAATCTTGAGGTCTGTCCTAAGTGTGACCATCATATGCGCATGTCGGCGCGCAATCGCCTGCATAGCCTGTTAGATGAAGGTTCCCTTGTGGAGTTGGGTAGCGAGCTGGAGCCAAAAGACGTGCTCAAGTTCCGCGACTCCAAAAAATATAAAGACAGACTGGCGTCCGCGCAGAAAGAAACCGGCG
This sequence comes from Salmonella sp. SJTUF14076, assembly GCF_015534835.1. Classification (NCBI taxonomy): domain Bacteria; kingdom Pseudomonadati; phylum Pseudomonadota; class Gammaproteobacteria; order Enterobacterales; family Enterobacteriaceae; genus Salmonella; species Salmonella sp. SJTUF14076. The sequence goes on from NZ_CP064674.1 coordinate 1,527,222, forward strand.
AGAAAGACGCGCTGGTGGTCATGAAAGGGACGCTTCACGGTATGCCGGTTGTCGCCGCCGCGTTTGAATTCGCGTTCATGGGCGGCTCCATGGGGTCTGTCGTTGGCGCACGCTTCGTTCGCGCCGTTGAACAGGCGCTGGAAGATAACTGTCCGTTAGTGTGTTTCTCTGCTTCCGGCGGCGCGCGTATGCAAGAAGCGCTGATGTCGCTGATGCAGATGGCGAAAACCTCGGCGGCGCTGGCTAAAATGCAGGAACGTGGTCTGCCCTACATCTCGGTATTGACCGATCCGACAATGGGCGGCGTTTCCGCCAGTTTTGCGATGCTGGGCGATCTCAACATCGCCGAGCCAAAAGCCCTCATTGGCTTCGCTGGCCCGCGCGTTATCGAACAAACCGTTCGTGAGAAGCTCCCGCCGGGATTCCAGCGCAGTGAGTTCCTGATCGAAAAAGGCGCTATTGATATGATAGTTCGCCGCCCGGAAATGCGCCTGAAGCTGGCGAGCATTCTGGCGAAGCTGATGAATCTGCCCGCGCCGAATCCGGACGCCCCGCGTGAAGGCGTGGTGGTGCCTCCGGCGCCGGATCAGGAGTCTGAGGCCTGATAACTGAAAAGGGCAGGGCCGCAGGCTCTGCCCTTTTGCTTTTCACCGTAAAGAAGCAGCGGAATCAATGAAAAACAAATCTATACCTCAAGCTGCGTCGCCCCTGGCCTCGTGGCTTTCTTATCTGGAAAACCTGCACAGCAAGAGTATCGATTTAGGCCTTGAGCGCGTAAGCCAGGTGGCAGCGCGTCTGGACATCCTCAAGCCTGCGCCGTTCGTTTTTACCGTTGCGGGAACCAACGGCAAAGGTACGACCTGTCGAACGCTGGAGTCGGTGTTAATCGCGGCGGGATACCGTGTGGGCGTCTATAGTTCGCCTCATCTGGTACGTTACACCGAGCGCGTGCGCGTGCAGGGGAAAGAATTAGCGGAATCCGCGCATACCGCGTCCTTTGCGGAAATAGAAGCGGCGTGCGGCGATATTTCATTGACCTATTTTGAATATGGTACGTTGTCGGCATTGTGGCTGTTTAAACAGGCTAACCTTGACGTGGTGATTCTGGAGGTCGGGTTGGGCGGGCGCCTGGACGCCACGAACATTGTGGATGCCGATGTAGCGGTAATTACCAGCATCGCGCTTGACCATACTGACTGGCTGGGGCCGGATCGCGAAAGTATCGGCCGCGAGAAGGCCGGGATTTTTCGTGCGGAAAAACCCGCTATCGTCGGCGAACCGGAAATGCCGGCAACCATCGCGGATGTCGCGCAGGAGACCGGCGCGCTGTTGCTGCGTCGCGGCGTTGACTGGCGTTATGAGGTGACAGCGACCCACTGGGCGTTTACCGATGGTGACGGCATGCTTGCCGGACTGCCGTTGCCGCAGGTTCCTCAGCCGAATGCCGCCACCGCTCTGGCCGCGCTGCGCGCCAGCAGGTTGAACATTGACGAGCAGGCGATTCGCGACGGTATTGCGCAGGCTACCTTGCCGGGACGTTTTCAAATCGTGAGTGAGTCGCCGCGCGTTATCTTTGATGTCGCCCATAATCCCCACGCGGCGGAATACCTGACGGGTCGTCTGAAAATGTTGCCGAAACGCGGGCGCGTGCTTGCGGTGATTGGTATGCTGCATGATAAAGATATCGCCGGCACGTTAGCCTGGTTGAAAAGCGTGGTTGACGACTGGTATTGTGCTCCGTTAGAGGGGCCGCGCGGCGCGACGGCGGAACAACTTCTGGAACATCTGGGGAAAGGGAATGTCTATGATAGCGTCGCGCAGGCATGGCAGGCCGCTATCGACGCGGCGCAGCCAGAAGATACCGTGCTGGTGTGCGGATCGTTCCACACCGTCGCACATGTTATGGAAGTGATAGACGCGGGGAGAATCGGTGGCGAGTAAGTTTCAGAATCGTTTAGTCGGCACGATTGTGTTAGTCGCGCTGGGGGTTATTGTGCTTCCCGGTCTGCTGGACGGACAGAAAAAGCATTATCAGGATGAATTTGCTGCGATTCCACTGGTACCGAAGCCTGGCGACCGCGATGAGCCGGATATGATGCCTGCCGCAACGCAGGCGCTGCCGACACAGCCGCCGGAAGGGGCGGCTGAAGAGGTGCGGGCGGGAGATGCGGCAGCGCCATCGCTGGACCCGTCGCGCATGGCGTCTAACAATGTCGAGCTTGATCCGATACCGGCGGAGACGCCTAAACCGAAGCCGGTTGAAAAGCCGAAGCCGCAGCCTAAACCGCAACAGCCGGTTGTCGCCGCTTCCACGCCGACGCCCGCGCCGCAACCAGTCGCCGACGATAAACCTGCGCCGACCGGCAAAGCCTATGTCGTACAGTTGGGCGCGCTGAAAAATGCGGATAAAGTCAACGAGATAGTCGGCAAGCTTCGTTCCGCCGGGTTCCGGGTTTATACTTCCCCCTCAACGCCGGTACAGGGTAAAATAACCCGTATTCTCGTCGGGCCGGATGCGTCGAAAGATAAGATGAAAGGATCGCTTGGCGAGCTCAAGCAGATTTCCGGGTTAAGCGGCGTGGTGATGGGATATAGCCCGAACTAAGGCGCGTTTTGCCTGAGCGCGCAGCGTTAAGGCCTACGGTGTTCACCTGGTAATAGCCGAAGTTCTGTAGGCTGGATAAGGGGTTTACGCCGTCATCCGGCAGAAGGAATAAACCTGGTATCCTGCGCTTATCAGGCCGATGGCAGCTCTTCTGGTTGTGCCCGAAGAGATAAAAAGTGTGATGGCGTTGAATATTTTTTCAGCGCCATTTTTATTTACGCGTGGGAAGGAAATCCCTACGCAAACGTTTTCTTTTTCTGTTAGAATGCGCCCCGAACAGGACGACAGGGCGTAAAATCGTGGGACATCTATGGTCTGGATTGATTACGCCATTATCGCGGTGATTGCTTTTTCCTGTCTGGTTAGCCTGATCCGCGGCTTTGTTCGTGAAGCGTTATCGCTGGTGACGTGGGGTTGTGCTTTCTTTGTCGCCAGTCACTACTACACTTACCTGTCTGTCTGGTTTACGGGCTTTGAAGACGAACTGGTTCGTAATGGGATTGCTATCGCGGTACTGTTTATCGCGACGCTTATCGTCGGCGCTATCGTGAATTTTGTGATAGGTCAGCTAGTAGAAAAGACCGGCCTGTCGGGAACTGACCGGGTGTTGGGGATCTGTTTCGGCGCACTGCGAGGCGCGCTGATTGTCGCCGCCATTCTGTTCTTCCTTGATACTTTCACCGGCTTGTCGAAAAGCGAAGACTGGAGCAAATCGCAGCTCATCCCGCAGTTCAGCTTCATCATCAGATGGTTCTTTGACTATCTGCAAAGCTCGTCGAGTTTCTTGCCCAGGACGTAACAGGTTCTGAGATGTGGCTTAACGAGGAAAATGACGTATGTGCGGTATTGTCGGTATCGCCGGTGTTATGCCGGTCAACCAGTCGATTTATGACGCGTTAACAGTGCTCCAGCATCGTGGTCAGGATGCTGCCGGTATCATCACCATTGATGCGAATAACTGCTTCCGCTTGCGTAAGGCAAACGGGCTGGTGAACGATATTTTTGAAGCTCGCCACATGCAGCGTTTGCAGGGCAACATGGGGATCGGCCATGTGCGCTACCCTACCGCAGGCAGCTCCAGCGCTTCGGAAGCGCAACCTTTTTACGTTAACTCGCCGTATGGCATCACGTTGGCCCATAATGGCAACCTGACTAACGCGCACGAGCTACGTAAAAAGCTGTTTGAAGAAAAGCGCCGTCATATCAACACCACCTCCGATTCCGAAATCCTGCTCAATATTTTCGCCAGCGAGCTCGACAACTTCCGTCACTATCCGCTGGAAGCCGACAATATTTTTGCCGCGATTGCCGCGACTAACCGTCAAATCCGCGGCGCCTATGCCTGCGTGGCGATGATTATCGGCCACGGCATGGTGGCTTTTCGCGATCCGCACGGCATTCGCCCGTTAGTGCTGGGCAAGCGTGACGTTGGCGATGGTCGTACGGAGTATATGGTCGCTTCTGAAAGCGTGGCGCTGGATACGCTGGGCTTTGAATTCCTGCGCGATGTCGCGCCGGGCGAAGCTATCTATATTACCGAAAAGGGGCAACTGTTCACGCGCCAGTGCGCGGATAACCCGGTCAGTAATCCCTGCCTGTTCGAGTACGTTTATTTTGCTCGCCCGGACTCCTTTATCGACAAAATCTCCGTCTACAGCGCTCGTGTGAATATGGGCACCAAACTTGGCGAAAAAATCGCTCGTGAATGGGAAGATCTGGACATCGACGTCGTGATCCCTATCCCGGAAACCTCCTGCGATATCGCACTGGAAATTGCCCGTATTCTCGGCAAGCCGTACCGCCAGGGATTTGTCAAAAATCGTTACGTGGGACGTACCTTTATCATGCCGGGCCAACAGCTACGCCGTAAATCCGTGCGCCGTAAGCTCAATGCTAATCGCGCGGAATTCCGCGATAAGAACGTCCTGCTGGTGGATGATTCCATCGTGCGTGGCACCACATCAGAGCAGATCATCGAGATGGCCCGGGAAGCCGGCGCGAAGAAGGTTTATCTGGCGTCCGCCGCGCCGGAAATTCGTTTCCCCAACGTCTATGGCATTGATATGCCGACCGCCAATGAGCTGATCGCGCATGGTCGCGAGGTGGATGAGATTCGGCAGATTATCGGCGCAGACGGGCTTATCTTCCAGGATCTGAACGATCTGATCGAAGCCGTACGCGCGGAAAACCCGGATATCCAGCAGTTTGAATGTTCGGTATTTAACGGGGTATATGTCACCAAAGACGTAGACCAGCAATACCTCGACTTCCTGGATTCATTACGTAATGACGACGCCAAAGCGGTGCTGTTCCAGAACGAAATGGAAAACCTGGAAATGCATAACGAAGGCTAATGGCTTTGCCAGCGGCGCGATGCCGCTGGCCGATGTCAATTACGTACCACGCCGAAGCGAATAGCGTATTTTTGTACTTTGTACTGTAACGTGGTGCGCGATACGTTAAGGCTGCGGGCCGCGGCGGCAATATTCCCCTGATGCGTATCCAGCGCGGTTTCTATTAAATGCCTTTCGTAGTTGGCAACCCGTACCTCCAGCGACCCTTCATACTGCGGATCGGGTGACGAGGGAAGGGGATTTTCCGGCGCGGTTTCCGGTACGCCTAAATTTAACTCGTCCTGTTCAAAAATGATGTGTTTCAGCAGCCCGTCTTTTTCCTGCATGATCATACTGCGTACAATCGCGTTTTCCAGCATCCTGACATTACCCGGCCAGGCGTGATTGAGCAGATCAGCACGTGCCGTCTCGCTTAATCCGTGAATATCCTGCGGCACGTCATTACGGTATTTATCAATAAAATAATTCGCCAGTAAGGGAATATCTTCCGGGCGGGCGCGCAGCGGCGGTAACGTCAACATTCCGACGCTCAACCGATAAAAAAGATCTGCTCGCAGACGTTCTTGTTGAATTAATTTGACGGGCGCTTCGTTCATGGCGGCAACGATCCTGACATCAGAGTGGAGTTGCTGTTGTCCGCCGAGCCGCCAGAAGGTTTTATCCTGCAAGAATCGCAGCAGCTTACTTTGCATCTCTATCGGCATGGCGTTCAGCTCATCAAGAAAGAGCGTTCCCCCGTTTGCCAGTTCCAGATAGCCCTGGCTATTTTCCGCGCCGGTATAGGCGCCGCGCACGGTGCCGAAAAGCGTACTTTCGATAAGCGTAGGCGGTAGGGCGCCGCAGTTCAGGGCGATGAAGGGTTTATTCGCCCGCTTGCTGCATTGATGTATCAGGCGGGAAAATAACTCCTTACCCGTTCCCGTCTCCCCGACAATCGTCACCGGAATATTACTGGCGGCCAGCCGTTTGGCTTTGGCGATATTACTGAGCATTTCCGGGTTTTCGGTAATAATGGCATGGTGCTTCTCATGGTGATCGGCATACAGCAGTTGGTTCAGTTCTACCACCTGCTCCTGGAGCCGCCTGACGCCGGACATATTCCTGCCGATTTCGATAACGCCGACCATGCCGCCATCGCTTGCATAGAGCGGCGCGGTGGTGTGCTGATAGTCAACGGCCTGGCCTCGCGCATTGTAATAAATTTGATAATGGCCAATGTATTCCACGCCTTTTTTTAACGATGAAAGCATCGTACTTTGCGTCTCTTTCATGCCCGGATAGACATCGAGCATATGTTTTCCCATTGCCCGTTCAATGCTGTAGCCGTCCAGATCCGCGCTTTCCTGATTGTAGTAAACGTATTCACCACGCTCATTAATGACGGCCAACGGCTGATGAATCAAATCGAAAAAGCGGGAAAACATCCTGAGCGCCGAGGCCAGTTCCTGATTGGTGGATGCCATACATGCATTCCTCATATCTATTGTTCATATTGCCATTATAAAAGTGACGAATTTTCGTCGTTGTGATGAATAGCAAACTCAATGACGAAAATGAGAAATAGCTTATTTTTATAAGTAATTGATTATTTTGATAAAAAATAGTGGCATGCCTTTTGCTTTATCCCTGTAAAGAATGCGGATTTTTACCATAAACATTAAGCAGAGGGCGTTATGACTGACTCGATTATGCAGAATTACAACCAGCTACGTGAGCAGGTAATCAACGGCGATCGCCGTTTCCAGCACAAAGACGGTCATTTGTGTTTTGAAGGGGTCGATCTGGACGCACTGGCGCGCCAGTACCCCACGCCGTTCTATGTGTTTTCTGAGCCGGAGATTATTCGTAACATTCATGAAATCCAGCGGGCATTTGCGGCGCATAAAAATACCAAAACCTTCTTTGCGTCAAAAACCTGCTCGGTCATGGGGGTGTTGAAAGCCATTCGTGACGCCGGAATTTGCGCGGAGGCAAACTCACAATATGAGGTTCGCAAGTGTCTGGAGATAGGCTTTCGCGGCGATCAGATCGTCTTCAACGGCGTGGTGAAAAAGCCTGCCGATCTGGAATATGCTATCGCCAACGATCTGTATCTTATTAATGTTGATAGCCTGTATGAGCTGGAACATATTGATGCCATCTCTCGCAAGCTGAAGAAAGTCGCCAATGTTTGCGTCCGCGTAGAGCCGAATGTTCCCTCGGCGACGCATGCGGAACTGGTTACCGCTTTCCATGCGAAGTCGGGTCTCGACCTGGAACAGGCGGAAGAAACCTGCCGCCGCATTCTGGCAATGCCTTATGTGCATTTGCGCGGCTTGCATATGCATGTAGGCGATCAGGTGCCGGAGTCAGAGCCTTTCGCAAAAGCGACTAAAGTGCTGGTGGATGAATCCCGTCGCCTGGAAGAGGTGCTCGGTATTAAATTTGATTTGATTAACGTGGGCGGCGGAATTCCGGTTCCCTATAAATATGACGACGAGAATGGCGACCCGTTAAAAGATAATATGTATGCCGGTATTACCGCCCAGGATTTTGCCGATGCGGTCATTCGCGAAGTGCATAAATGGCGTACCGATGTGGAAATATGTATTGAACCGGGACGTAAAGTGACCGGGTCGGCGGCGGTTTTACTTACGGAAGTCTCCTGCGAAAAACGTAAAACAAATTACGATCTTAACGGCAATGTGGAATGCCACGTTGAATGGAAATTTGTCGACGCTGGTTACAGCGTACTCTCTGACAGCCAGCATTTTGACTGGTTCTTTTATGTCTATAACGCCTCTCGCATGACGGCAGCGCACGACGCCTGGATAAAATTAGCCGGGCCGCTGTGTGATGGCGGGGATTATTTCCACATGGGAGTGAAAGGCGAAGAGTTTTTACTGCCGAAGGAGACTCATGTTGGCGATATTGTCGCGTTTCTTGATGCCGGGGCATACACCATTGAAAGTCAAACCGTTTATAACAACCGTCCGCGCACGGGCGTGGTGATGATCGATAAAAATGGTGAGACGCGTCTGATTCGTCGGGAAGACAGTTACGAAGATATGGTCAAGTACGACATTTATTAATACTGTTTTGGGCTTCAGTTTCATGCTGAAGCCCGTCGTCAGATGATAAGAAGAGGGCAGTGATGCCTGAATGCATAACAGGAGATGGCCATGAGTAACACGAATTCTGGCTTACTTGGCATCAAAGACATTGTCTTTATGAATGTCATCGCTATTCTGAGTTTGCGGCAAATCCCTAACGTGGCGCCTTACGGGGCATCGGCCATGTTGTTATGGGTGATAGCCGCATTCTGCTTGTTTTTTCCTTTAGCGATGGTATGCGGCGAGCTGTCAACCGGCTGGCCGAAAGATGGCGGGATATTTGTCTGGATTAAAGAGGCATTTGGTAAACGTATTGCATGGATTGTCGTGGTTTGTTTTCTCTTTTCCTGCGTACTGTTTTTCCCATTAATGCTGCAATTCGGCTTTACCGCGTTGGGCTATATGATCGGCGGCGGCCTGGCGGAAAATAAAGCATTTATCGGTATTGGTTCCGCGGTAATTTTCTGGCTATTAACGCTGATGAATATCCGCGGGATGGAATGGACAAAAATTATTAATAGCATCAGCGCCTGGTGCGGCGTATTTATTCCCTCCGCCATCCTCATTTTACTGGCGGTGGTATGGCTATGTACCGGACACCAGATGCAGACGGACTACACTACAGCGAAAAACTGGATTCCGGATCTCGGACACTGGGATACGATCGTTTTCTTATCCAGCATGATGTTTGCGTTTGCCGGACTGGAGGTCGCCCCGATGATTGCCGGGCGTACCCGTAATCCACAGCGTGATTTTCCGCGAGCGATGGCCGTCTCCGCCGCCGTTATCGTTGGGATCTATATGGTCGGCACCTGGGCGCTAAACACGCTTTTACCCGCCGGGAAAACCGACATTGTGGCAGGCGTCATGCAGGCTATGCATGCTGCTGCGGATACGCTGCATATGCCGTGGTTAATTCCTGTTATGGCCATCTGTATGTTTTTTGGCGCTCTCGGGCAGATTAACTCCTGGCTGGTGGGGCCGATTTATATGCTCCAGGAAGCCTCGCGTGAAGATAATCTGCTGGGGGACCGAATCGGCAAATTACATCCGGTGTGGAAAACGCCCGCCTTTGCCTTGACTGTACAGGCGATTATTGTCACGGTCCTGTGTTTTTCGACTTTTATTTCGCCAAGCGTTGCGGCGGCTTACTGGATGTTAACGGCGCTAACGACCATCACCTATTTTATTCCTTACCTGGTGATGTTCCCGGCGTTCTGGCGTTTACGTAAGACTCAGCCGGATACGCCAAGAAGTTTTAAAATTCCGGGCAAGGTTTTACCGGCTATTTTACCCGCGCTGGGCTTTCTTTCTATCGCCTTTGCCGTTGCGCTGTTATTTATTCCGCCTTCTCAAATTGATATGGGCGGATATTTCCAGTACGCCGGGAAAATTATTGGCGGAGCCGTGCTGGCGGTTGTCGTCGCGGAGTACATTTACCATCGGGCGCAGAAACGTAATGCCCGTTTAAGCATGGCGGGAGGAAAATAAAATGTATATGCCAGTTCTGGAAATCAATCTACGCAAGCTGGAAGAAAACGCCCGCACGGAAAAAGCTCTGCTGGCAAGCAGCGGTATTGACGTGATGGCTGTCAATAAAGTTTTTGACGGCTGCGTGGAAACTGCACAGGCGGTGTTCAACGGCGGAATTACCGTTATTGCTGAATCACGAACCTATAATTTGAAAAAAATACGCGAGACAGGATGTACGACTTGCCTGTTACGCAGCCCGTGTCTGAGTGAAATCGAAGATGTGGTGCGCTACGCGGATATTAGTTTAAATAGCGAGCCGGTGGTATTACGGGCATTATCGCAAGAAGCCCAACGCCAGGGGAAAACGCATCAGGTATTACTGATGGTGGATATGGGCGATTTACGCGAGGGTATCTGGTTTGGTGAATATCAACGCATTCTTGAGACCGTGACTCTGATTACTGGTCTGCCCGGTCTGGAATTATATGGACTGGGCACCAACTTTAATTGTTACGGCACCGTGTTGCCAACGGTAAAAAATGGCGAGGATTTTCTGGCGCTGGCCGCCCGGCTGGAAGCCGACAGCGGTATTCCTGTCCGGCGGCTTTCTGCGGGAAACTGCACCAGCTATCACCTGCTGGATAAAGGTATCTGGCCGCAGGGACTGAATCATCTGCGCATCGGCGGACTGCATGAATTCGGCATTGAATATGTGGACATGAAATACCTGAATGAATTTCACCACTCCGCAAAACCGGTCGATAAAGCCTGTTCCGATATGTATATCCTGGAAGCGGAAATCATCGAACTGAACAGTAAACCTACCGTCCCGGTCGGGGAGCTGGGCGTCGATGCCTTTTTGCAAAGTAAAACCTTTGTCGATCGTGGCATACGCCGACGCGCATTGCTGGCGTTTGGTCGCCAGGATGTGCCGTCGGATAACTGTGTGCCATGCGACGACGCTATCACTATCTTAGGACAAACCAGCGATCATACGCTGGTGGATATTGAAGATTGTCGTCAGTCGCTAAAAGTAGGCGATGTGGTTCGCTTTGAGCTGGATTATACGGGCCTGTTAATGGCCTGCCAGACCAAAGGCGTCGCCTGGAGGTTTACGCGTTAACGCATAACCGCCGCGGCTATGTCGCGGCGGCATCTTTGACCTCACGAAAGACAGGGAGTAACGATGGATACCCTGCAACAACCACCGCCAGCAGAGCCCGAAGGCGGTCTGCGGCGTAACCTGAAGAAGCGGCATCTGCTAATGATGTCGTTGGGCGGCACGATTGGCACCGGCTTATTTATCGGCATTGCCGAACCGTTAAGCAGCGTCGGGCCGGCGGGAACCTTACTGGCCTATCTGTTTGCCGGAAGCATTATGCTGGCGACGATGATGTGTCTTGGCGAATTATCATGCGCCTTTCCTCACTCCGGTTCATTTCAACATTACGCGCTGATGTTCATGCCGTCACCTTGCTGGAGCTATACCATTGGCTGGCTTTACTGGTTTAGCTGGGTCTTTTCCCTGGCAGCCGACCTCACTGCCGCAGGGTTTATTGCTCACCAGTTTTTCCCCGCGGTTCCGGTATATATGTTCTGCCTGGCGATTCTGCTCATCCTGACGGCCATCAATCTTACCTCCGCAAAAAGTTTTGGCGAATGCGAATACTGGCTTTCGGCCATTAAGGTCTTCGCGATCGTGCTGTTTATTTGCGCGGGCGGGGTTATGATCTACTCGCTAATGGGCCATAGTGACTGGCACCCGACGTTAAAAACAGACGGAATGTGGTTTCCCCACGGTTGGGAGCAAATTGTGGTCTGTATGACGATCGTGATTTACTCCTTCCAGGGGGTGGAACTGGTAGGAAATGCGGCAGGGGAGACCGAATCGCCGCACATTATTTTACCGAAAGTGATCCTGGGGATCGGTCTCAGAATCATTTTGTTTTACGGCCTGGCGATTGCGGTGCTGGCGCTGGTCTATCCGCATGAACTGACGCCAAATGGACAAAGTCCCTTTGTATGGGTATTCTCCCACGCGGGCATTCCGGGGGCGGATACGCTGATGACGCTGGTGATCTTTTCCGCCGCGGTTTCTGCCGCTAACTCGGCTATTTACGCCAGTTCGCGTATGCTGTGGTCTATGGCGGGCGATCGCTTTGCGCCAGCCTGCTTTGGTAAAACGAACGGCGGCGGCGTGCCGGTGTATGCTATTTTAATCACGGCCTTGTTGGCGTTGGTGTCGTTGCTGACCCGCTATATTCCCGCACAGCAATTTTATTTATATCTGATCGCCAGTACCGGGCAGGTGGGTTGCCTGGCATGGATAACCATCGGATGGTGCCAGTATCGTTTCCGACAATCGGTGCGTAATGGAACGTACGCCAGCGATTTGCTACGCTATCGATCGCCGCTTTTCCCCTGGACGGCCCGATTTGTCATTATCACCAATTTTGCCATTATGGTCGGCACCTGGTTTAGTGAGCAAGGGGTAGTGATAATGTTGGTTGAGCTGGCTTTTATGATAGGGATTCTTTTGTCATGGTATCTCTTCAGACCCACTTTGAGCCGATTACGTAACACAGTGGGATGAACGGCGCTCGTAAACGGTAAGAGAACATGAAACGACTCATTGTAGGAATTAGCGGCGCCAGCGGAGCGATTTATGGCGTGCGCTTATTACAAATTTTGCGCGATGTCGATAGCGTGGAAACGCATCTGGTGATGAGCCAGGCGGCCCGGCAAACGCTGGCGCTGGAGACCCATTTTTCGCTGCGCGAGGTGCAGGCGCTGGCCGATGTGACGCACGATGCGCGCGACATTGCCGCCAGCATTTCCTCCGGCTCTTACCCGACGGCGGGAATGGTTATCCTGCCCTGTTCGATTAAAACGCTGTCGGGGATTGTCCACAGTTATACTGACGGACTGCTTACCCGCGCGGCGGATGTGATATTAAAAGAGCGGCGACCTCTGGTGCTGTGTGTGCGCGAAACGCCGCTGCATATCGGGCATTTGCGTTTAATGACCCAGGCCGCTGAGATAGGCGCGGTGATTATGCCGCCGGTTCCGGCTTTTTATCACCTTCCTCAGACGTTAGATGATGTTATAAATCAAACGGTTAACCGAGTTTTGGATCAGTTTGATATCCCCCTTCCGCACGATCTTTTTGTTCGCTGGCAGGGCGCATAGCGTTGTCTGTTTAGCGTGCATTATTGTCCCTGTTGCCCTGTTTCAGGGCAATTTTGTAACCGCGATCATATCCTCAACATTTAATTCGTTAAAAGCCGCCGAAACGCTGCGGTTCAACCGTCATACCTGCTATCTTCAACATCAGGACAATATTGCAACGTTTTATTAACAAATTTAACGTCGAATCGTTTTGCTGACGTGAAAATGGCATAAGACCTGCATGAAAAAGTCTGCAAACACACAACGCCACGTAAAACATAAGAAAATGACGCTACTTGAGGGGTATGTATGAAGAAGACCGTTCTCGCTTTGTCTTTGCTGATAGGTCTGGGCGCGACGGCGGCCAGTTACGCCGCGCTCCCGCAAACGGTTCGTATTGGAACAGATACCACCTACGCGCCTTTCTCATCGAAAGATGCCAAAGGCGACTTTATTGGCTTTGATATCGATCTCGGTAATGAAATGTGTAAGCGTATGCAGGTGAAATGTACCTGGGTCGCCAGCGACTTTGATGCGCTTATTCCCTCACTAAAAGCGAAAAAAATTGATGCCATTATTTCATCGCTCTCTATTACCGATAAACGCCAGCAAGAAATCGCGTTTTCCGACAAACTTTACGCGGCGGATTCACGCCTGATTGCGGCAAAAGGGTCTCCCATTCAGCCGACGCTGGAATCGCTGAAAGGCAAGCATGTCGGCGTGCTGCAAGGGTCCACGCAAGAGGCTTACGCCAATGATAACTGGCGCACTAAAGGTGTGGATGTGGTGGCTTATGCCAACCAGGATCTTATCTATTCCGATTTAACCGCCGGTCGTCTGGATGCCGCATTGCAGGATGAAGTCGCCGCCAGCGAAGGTTTCCTGAAGCAGCCAGCGGGCAAAGAGTATGCGTTTGCCGGTCCTTCCGTGAAGGATAAAAAATATTTTGGCGACGGGACGGGGGTTGGGCTGCGCAAAGACGATACCGAGCTAAAAGCCGCGTTTGATAAAGCGCTGACCGAACTGCGCCAGGACGGAACTTACGACAAAATGGCCAAAAAGTACTTCGATTTTAATGTTTACGGCGATTGAGGGAAGGGGATAACGCGCCGCGCTGGGGAACTATCACGGTGCAAAATAGATGTTTTGCACCTTTTTGGTGCATAAGCCGTTGCGGAACAGGCGCATAAATGCATACTTAATCGATTTTTATGCAAAATAAACCGGCTGACAAGGTAGAATGCTTTGCCTTGTCGGCCTGATTAATGGCACGATAGTCGCATCGGATCTGTAAAGATCTCCTGGAAAGACAGTCTGTTGAGGATAGTTATGAAAAAACTGGCGTTATCCCTTTCTCTGGTGCTGGCATTTTCCAGCGCTACCGCAGCATTTGCCGCTATTCCACAAAAGATTCGTATCGGTACCGATCCTACATACGCACCGTTTGAATCCAAAAATGCACAAGGTGAATTGGTCGGCTTTGATATCGATCTGGCCAAAGAGCTGTGCAAACGTATCAACACACAGTGTACGTTCGTGGAAAACCCGCTGGATGCGCTGATTCCGTCTTTAAAAGCGAAGAAAATTGATGCCATCATGTCCTCGCTGTCCATCACTGAAAAGCGCCAGCAGGAAATCGCGTTTACCGACAAGCTTTACGCCGCTGATTCCCGTCTGGTGGTGGCGAAGAACTCTGATATTCAGCCGACCGTCGCGTCGCTGAAAGGCAAGCGCGTCGGCGTGCTACAGGGGACGACGCAGGAGACCTTCGGCAATGAGCACTGGGCGCCGAAAGGGATTGAGATCGTCTCTTACCAGGGGCAGGACAACATTTATTCCGATCTGACGGCTGGCCGTATTGATGCAGCGTTCCAGGACGAGGTCGCGGCCAGCGAAGGTTTCCTTAAACAGCCCGTCGGAAAAGACTATAAATTCGGCGGCCCGGCGGTGAAAGATGAGAAGTTATTCGGCGTAGGAACCGGTATGGGGCTGCGCAAAGAGGATAACGAGCTGCGCGAAGCGCTGAACAAAGCCTTTGCTGAAATGCGTGCTGACGGTACTTACGAAAAGCTGGCGAAAAAGTACTTTGATTTTGATGTTTATGGCGGTTAATCACCGTCGGTGCAGATAAAGCCCAAAGAATATTGACTGTCTGCATTGCCTGAGGGCGCTGTGCGTGTCAGGCCTACGGGGAGCATCGTAGGCCGGGCAAGGCACAGCCGCCATCCGGCGTGATGTGAGGCAAAAATGCAAAAGAGGCTTCTTACTTCACCACACACAACAGGACAGGCTGCATGTTGTACGGGTTTTCAGGCGTAATTTTACAGGGCGCGATCGTCACGCTGGAACTGGCGCTCAGTTCCGTGGTGCTGGCCGTGCTTATCGGTCTCGTCGGCGCGGGGGCGAAGCTTTCGCAAAACCGGGTAACGGGGCTTATTTTTGAAGGGTACACCACCCTGATTCGCGGGGTGCCGGATCTGGTCTTAATGCTGCTGATATTTTACGGATTGCAAATCGCGCTTAACGTGGTGACCGATTCGCTGGGTATCGACCAGATAGATATTGATCCGATGGTGGCCGGTATTATCACCCTTGGTTTCATCTACGGCGCCTATTTTACCGAAACCTTTCGCGGCGCGTTTATGGCGGTACCGAAAGGCCATATCGAAGCGGCGACGGCCTTTGGTTTTACCCACGGGCAAACCTTCCGGCGGATTATGTTCCCGGCGATGATGCGTTACGCCCTGCCGGGGATCGGCAATAACTGGCAGGTGATACTCAAAGCGACGGCGCTGGTGTCGCTACTGGGCCTGGAAGATGTCGTCAAAGCCACGCAACTTGCCGGTAAAAGCACCTGGGAGCCTTTCTATTTTGCCGTGGTCTGTGGACTTATCTACCTGGTATTTACCACCGTTTCCAATGGTGTGCTGCTCTTACTTGAGCGTCGCTATTCCGTGGGCGTGAAGAGGGCCGATTTGTGATTGAGATCATTCAGGAGTACTGGAAATCCCTGCTGTGGACGGATGGCTATCGTTTTACCGGCGTGGCGATTACGCTGTGGTTGTTAATTTCATCAGTGGTGATGGGCGGTCTTCTGGCGGTGATTCTGGCGGTGGGTCGCGTTTCCAGTAATAAATTCATCCGTTTTCCCATCTGGCTGTTTACGTATATTTTTCGCGGCACGCCGCTGTACGTACAGCTACTGGTGTTCTATTCGGGGATGTATACGCTGGAGATAGTCAAAGGCACCGATCTTCTTAACGCGTTTTTCCGCAGCGGACTGAACTGTACCGTACTGGCGCTGACGCTGAATACCTGCGCGTATACCACGGAGATTTTCGCCGGGGCGATTCGCTCGGTGCCGCACGGTGAAATTGAAGCGGCACGGGCCTATGGCTTCTCGTCATTTAAAATGTATCGCTGCATTATTTTGCCGTCGGCATTACGCATCGCCTTGCCTGCCTACAGCAACGAAGTGATTTTAATGCTGCACTCTACGGCGCTGGCGTTTACCGCGACGGTGCCGGATTTGTTGAAAATCGCCCGCGATATTAACTCAGCGACTTACCAGCCGTTTACCGCGTTTGGCATTGCCGCCGTGTTGTATTTACTCATTTCGTATGTCCTGATAAGCCTGTTCCGTCGGGCGGAAAGACGCTGGTTGCAGCACGTGTCCTCTAAATAATTCGAGTAACATGATGTCAGAAAATAAATTACACGTTATCGATTTGCACAAACGCTACGGCGGTCATGAAGTGCTGAAAGGGGTATCGCTGCAGGCCCGCGCCGGAGATGTGATTAGCATCATCGGCTCGTCCGGCTCCGGTAAAAGCACTTTTTTGCGCTGTATTAACTTCCTCGAAAAACCGAGCGAAGGCGCGATTATCGTGAACGGTCAGAACATTAATCTGGTGCGCGACAAAGACGGGCAGCTCAAAGTGGCGGATAAAAATCAGCTACGCTTGTTGCGTACCCGCCTGACGATGGTGTTTCAGCACTTTAACCTCTGGAGCCACATGACGGTGCTGGAAAATGTGATGGAAGCGCCGATTCAGGTACTGGGATTAAGCAAGCACGACGCGCGCGAGCGGGCGTTGAAATATCTGGCGAAGGTGGGGATTGATGAGCGCGCTCAGGGCAAATATCCCGTCCATCTCTCCGGTGGCCAACAGCAGCGCGTTTCTATTGCGCGCGCGCTGGCGATGGAACCTGACGTTTTACTGTTCGATGAACCCACATCGGCGCTCGATCCTGAACTGGTCGGCGAAGTGTTGCGCATCATGCAACAACTGGCGGAAGAAGGCAAAACGATGGTGGTGGTCACGCATGAAATGGGCTTCGCCCGCCATGTCTCTTCGCACGTTATTTTTCTGCATCAGGGGAAAATTGAAGAAGAGGGCGATCCGGAGCAGGTGTTCGGTAATCCGCAAAGCCCGCGTTTACAGCAATTCCTGAAAGGCTCGCTGAAATAAAAGAAGCCCGGCGGCGCATCGCTTACCGGGCAGGATACGGCGCTTTGGGAACTAGCGAATCACATCCGCCAGCGCCTCTTCTAAATCATACCAGCGAAATGCGAATCCGGCGGCTTCAAGCCGTTTTGGCAGCGCCCGCTGTCCGCCCAGCACCAGCACTGACGACTCGCCCATCAATAAGCGAATTGCCGTCGCCGGAATGCGAATAATCGCCGGACGACGCAGCACGCGACCCAGCGCATGAGCAAAATGCTCATTATGGACGGGATACGGCGAGACCATATTGAAGGGACCGCGAAGATCGTTATTCAGCAGCCACAGGATGCCGTTGACCATATCGTCGATGTGAATCCAGGCCAGATATTGCCGACCATTACCCACCGGACCGCCGAGTCCGAGGCGAAACGGCGGAACCATTTTCCCCAGAATCCCGCCTTGCGGTGCCAGGACAACGCCGGTACGCAGCAGGCAGACGCGGGTCTGGTCGCTCTGCGCACGACAGGCAATCTGTTCCCAGCGGGCGCAAAGTTTATGCGTAAATTCGTTGTGCGGCGGCTCATCTTCAGTGACGACAACGTCGCCCAGATCGCCGTAATAGCCCGTGGCGGAGCCGGATATCAACACCGAGGGCGGTGTAGCGCTGGCATGAATTAAATCCACCAACTTTTGCGTGATAGCCCAGCGGCTTTGGCACAACCGTTCTTTTTGTTGCGACGTCCAGCGCTTGTCGGCAATCGGTTCGCCCGCCAGATTGATGATGGCATCAATCTCATTGAGGTGCTCACGTTCCGCCAGCCCTTTCCATAATGTCACTCTGGAATCGAGAATCTGACGCGCGTTATCGGGATTGCGCGTAACAACCGTCACCTGATGCCCCAGTGTTAACAGCCGGGGAATGAGATGACGCCCTATCAGGCCCGTACCGCCGGTAATCAGAATCTGCATATGACCTCCAGAGTAGGGAGGATTTCCTCTTCCCTAATGTCAGGTTTTTAATACGAATAAGGGTGCCGGACGCAGGTTTTTTCCGTGTATACACCTCTACATCATACATGATGTATGCTACCTCGTTACGCTTTCGTACTGTTACAGTGCAGTTGCGCTTGTAACAGTGCGCGCGCTGTCGCAGGACGCGTGCGAATGCGTTCAAACCAGTTATACACCGCCGGGTAGCTATCAAGATCGATTCGCTGACGCTGATGTGCGTTAACCCACGGCCAACTGGCGATATCCGCAATACTGTAGTGGTCGCCGCCCAGCCACGGGGAGGCTTCAAGGCGTTTATTCAGGACGTTGTATAAGCGTTGCGTTTCAACCTGATAGCGTTCAATCGCATAGGGGATGGCCTGCGGCGCAAAATGGTTAAAGTGATGATTCTGGCCCAGCATCGGCCCTAACCCGCCGACCTGCCAGAACAGCCATTGCAGCGTGGTATGGCGTTCACGCAGCTCCCCGCTAAGCAGTTTGCCGCTTTTTTCCGCCAGGTAGAGAAGAATTTCGCCGGATTCAAAAAGACTAAGCGGTTGACCGCCGTCTGCCGGGGCGTGATCGACGATGGCAGGAATTTTATTATTGGGAGAGATAGCCAAAAAATCAGGGCGAAACTGATTGCCCTTGCTGATATCTACTTTTAGCAAACGATACGCCAGCTCCGCCTCTTCCAGAAACAGCGTTATTTTATGCCCGTTGGGCGTGGGGGCGTAGTAAAGGTCAATCATTTTGGCTCCTGCATGTGCGTAAAGAGTCTGGGCTGAATTAAGTATAGAAAGCCTCCTGATGTGTGTGAGTTTTCATCAGGTGACAGCAGGCGAAAGACGCTATATTTTGGGAAGAAACCTAATACGCCCTCAAGAGGACATTATGAGTAAGCCTGTTATTGTGCTGTGGTCGGATGCGAACTTTTTCTCTCCCTACGTCTTGTCCGCCTGGGTGGCATTACAAGAAAAAGGGCTTTCCTTTACTCTGAAAACCCGCGATCTGGACCAGGGAGAACATCTGCAACCTGGCTGGCGAGGATATGCGCTGACGCAGCGCGTACCGGTGCTTGAGGCCGACAATTTTGAGCTGAGCGAGTCGTCCGCTATTGCGGAATACCTGGAGGAGCGTTTCGCGCCGCCGCAGTGGGAGCGTATCTACCCGCACGATTTACAAAAACGCGCCCGCGCGCGACAGATTCAGGCGTGGCTACGCAGCGATTTACTGCCGCTTCGCGAAGAACGGCCTACCGACGTGGTGTTTGCCGGGGCGAAAAAAGCGCCGCTAAGCGAGGCTGGAAAAGCCAGTGCGGCAAAACTGTTTGCGACGGCTGAAGCGCTATTGGGGCAGGGGACGCAAAATTTATTTGGTGAATGGTGCATTGCCGATACCGATCTGGCATTGATGATCAATCGTCTGGTGCTGCATGGCGATGACGTGCCGGCGTCGCTGGCGGCGTATGCGACATTTCAGTGGCAGCGTGCTTCCGTACAGCGTTTTATTGCGCTTTCCTCGAAGCGTTCAGGCTGAAAATCTATTCATATTCCAGTATCATAACGCCGTTTTTCACAATGAGGAGTGAGCGATGAAACTGATGTTCGCATCGGACATTCATGGTTCTTTACCCGCCACGGAACGCGTGCTTGAGCGGTTCGCGCAAAGCGGCGCGCGTTGGCTGGTGATATTAGGCGATGTCCTTAACCACGGGCCGCGCAATGCGCTGCCTGAAGGCTATGCGCCCGCCCAGGTTGCCGAACGCCTGAACGCGGTGGCGACGCAAATCATTGCCGTGCGCGGCAACTGCGATAGCGAAGTGGATCAGATGCTGCTGCATTTCCCGATAACTGCGCCGTGGCAGCAAATATTGACGCAAGAGAGGCGGCTATTTTTAACGCATGGGCACCTCTTCGGGCCGACGAATCTGCCCGCTCTGCATACTGGCGATGTGTTGGTCTATGGTCATACGCATCTGCCGGTGGCGCAACAGCAGGAAGGGCTGTATCACTTTAATCCTGGGTCAGTGAGCATCCCGAAAGGCGGGTATGCGGCAAGCTACGGTATTCTGGATGATAATGTGTTGAGCGTAATCGCACTCAATGATCAAAGTATCATTGCGCAGGTTGCAATTAACTCGTAATTTACCTCACAAACGTAAATGCGCCGTAAGAGCGCCAGAAATAAGAAGGTTTCCTGATGGTGGAACAGCGTCGTTTGGCAAGTACGGAATGGGTGGATATTGTGAATGAAGACAATGAAGTCATTGCACAGTCCAGCCGGGAACAGATGCGTGCGCAACGCTTACGGCATCGTGCGACGTATATCGTCGTTCATGATGGTATGGGTAAAATTCTGGTGCAGCGTCGTACCGAAACAAAAGATTTTTTGCCCGGTATGTTAGATGCTACCGCAGGCGGCGTGGTCCAGGCTGATGAGCAGCTACTGGAATCTGCCCGCCGCGAAGCGGAAGAAGAGTTGGGTATTGCAGGCGTGCCGTTTGCCGAACACGGTCTGTTTTACTTTGAGGACCAACATTGCCGGGTTTGGGGCGCGCTGTTTAGCTGCGTTTCCCACGGGCCTTTCGCGCTTCAGGAAGATGAAGTCAGCGAAGTGTGTTGGCTGACTCCGGAGGAGATCACCGCGCGCTGTGATGAATTTACGCCGGACTCGCTCAAAGCGCTGGCGCTGTGGATGACCCGCAACGCCAAAAACGAAGCCGCGCTTCAGGAGAAACCGGAAGAGACGGAATAAGCGTTTTAGCAGCTTTCCCGCATACATAAACTGGAGGCGATAGATTTTCGATCGCTCCAGTTTCCCTGATTTAACCTCTCCAAGAGCGCCCGTCCGGCTTCACTGCCAATCTTACGGTGCGGTACGGCCATGGTGGTTAACGGCGGCTGGCAGACCCGGCTGACATCGCTATCGCCAAACCCGACCACCGCTAAATCGTCCGGAACTTTGATCCGCCGTCGTTGGCACTCGTATAACGCGCCGCAGGCCAGCTCATCCGATACGCATACCAGCGCGTCCAGCTCCGGCCACGCCAGTAAAAACTCAGGCAGTTGCGACGCGCCGGTAGAAAAATTGGGCGGCAAGGCGGCATTAATCACCCGGTTTGGCGACATATGGTGGCGAAGCATCGCTTTGTACCAGCCGTGCAGATGTTGCTGAAAAATCCACTGCTCCTGATTGGCGCATAGTAGCCCGATATTCTGATAACCGCGCTGAATCAGCATTTCCGTCAGCTCATACATTGCCGCAACGTTATCAATACCGATATTCATATCAATAGGATCGCTGCGAATCGCGCCCATCTCCATCACCGGGATAGAGGCATTTTTTAGCCACTGGCGCACGGTAGTGCTATGTTCGACGCTAAGCAGAATCGCCGCGGCAATGTTGGAGGCCAGCAGCGTTTCGAGCAGCTTCTCCTCTTGTTCCACGCGATGCTGCGATTCCGCCAGCATTATCTGGTAGCCTGCGGGCTGTAAAATTTGTTGCAGCCCGGCGAACATTTCAGAACACCCCGCTTCCGCAAGGTTCGGTACGACCATCGCGATGGTGTGCGAGGAGGCAGACGCCAGCGCGCTGGCGGCGAGATTAGGCATATAGCCCAGCTCATGCACTGCCGCTTCGATTTTTTCCCGGAGTTTATCAGAGACCTGTTCCGGCGTGCGTAAGGCTCGTGATACGGTCATCGTGCCTACACCGGCAAGTTGGGCTACATCGGCGATAGTCACTTTACCGGTACTGCGCCGTTTACGGGGTATCGACATACAAATTCCTGCGTCATTACAACATGTTGAGATGCTTTTTTATTGTCGTTCTTTGCTTCGCATGACTGGCAGTATACGCCTTAAATCCGCTTTTTTGCTGTGATTTCACACCATGATTTTAATTTGATAGCGCTATCACAATTCTGAGTAATAGTCGCTGGTAGCGCTATCTTTGTGATAACGATCGCAGCTAATATCGGATGGCTTGAATAAAGTTTGTTCATAATTTCATACACCATGGGGGCGAATAACATGCTGGGAACCTGGTTATCTGACGCAACCATCACGCTACGGGAGAGCGTGGAAACGTGGCCGCAGGCGCTGGAAATTTGCGGCAAACCCCTGCTGGACGCAGGTGTTATCGCACCGGAATACATTACGGCGATTGTTCAGCAGCATCAAAAGCTTGGGCCGTATTATGTATTAGCGCCAGGGTTAGCGATGCCGCATGCGAGGCCGGAAGAGGGGGCGAAAGGGTTAGGTTTATCGTTACTGAAACTACAGCGCGGCGTTTCATTTGGCGCAGACGAATTTGATCCGGTTGACATCATTATTATGCTGGCGGCGCCTGATAAGCACAGTCATATCGAAATGATATCGGCGCTGGCGGAATTATTTTCCAGTGATGTAGATATGGAACAATTACATCAGGCAAAAAACCTGGAGGACATTAAAACGATTATTGACCGTTTCTGATTTTATTCCATTTTCTTGCGGTAAATAACATTACGCCCGTGCGTGATGCAGACCAACTCTACTTTTAAAAGGTGACAATAATGAAAATCATGGCAATTTGCGGTTCCGGCCTGGGTAGTAGTTTTATGGTAGAAATGAACATTAAAAAAGTATTAAAGAAACTCAATATTGACGCCGAGGTGGAACACTCCGATCTCTCATCGGCCACGCCCGGGGCTGCCGATCTTTTTGTAATGGCCAAAGATATCGCGGCCAGCGCCAGCGTACCGGAAAGCCAACTGGTGGTGATCAATAACATCATCGACATCAACGAACTGGAAACGCAGCTGCGCGCATGGTTCGCTAAACAATAATTATTGCTGGCGAGGTGGATATGTTTATCCTTGAAACGCTGAATTTTGTTGTTGATATTTTAAAAGTGCCCTCGGTGCTTGTAGGGTTAATTGCGCTGATTGGTCTGGTGGCGCAGAAAAAAGCGTTTTCCGATGTGGTAAAAGGCACGATTAAAACCATTTTAGGTTTTATTGTGCTTGGCGGCGGCGCAACCGTACTGGTGGGTTCATTAAATCCGCTAGGGGGTATGTTTGAACACGCTTTTAATATTCAGGGCATTATTCCTAATAATGAAGCGATAGTTTCAATCGCGCTGGAGAAATATGGCGCGTCCACGGCGTTAATTATGGCATTTGGTATGGTGGCCAATATTGTCGTGGCGCGCTTTACGCGTCTTAAATATATCTTTTTGACCGGGCATCACACCTTTTACATGGCCTGTATGATTGGCGTAATCCTGACCGTGGCGGGGTTTGAGGGCGTAGGGCTGGTCTTCACCGGATCGCTGATCCTGGGGCTGGTGATGGCCTTCTTCCCGGCGTTGGCCCAACGTTATATGAGGCGGATTACCGGTACCGATGACATTGCGTTTGGTCACTTCGGTACCCTGGGATATGTGCTTTCCGGCTGGATTGGCAGCCTGTGTGGTAAAGGCTCCCGCTCCACGGAAGAGATGAACCTGCCGAAAAACCTCAGTTTTTTACGCGACAGTTCTATCTCGATTTCGCTGACCATGATGATTATCTATCTGATCATGGCAGTCAGCGCAGGGCGTGAGTATGTCGAAGCGACGTTTAGCGGCGGGCAAAACTATCTGGTGTACGCCATCATCATGGCAATCACCTTCGCCGCCGGCGTATTCATCATTCTGCAAGGCGTCCGTCTGATTCTGGCGGAAATTGTTCCGGCCTTTACCGGCTTTTCAGAAAAACTGGTGCCAAACGCGCGTCCGGCGCTGGACTGCCCGGTGGTGTATCCCTATGCCCCTAACGCGGTACTGATTGGCTTCCTGTTCAGTTTTCTCGGCGGGCTGGTGGGTCTGTTCCTGCTGGGACAGATGAAGCTTGTGTTGATCCTGCCAGGCGTTGTGCCGCACTTCTTTACCGGCGCGACCGCAGGCGTCTTTGGCAATGCCACCGGCGGTCGCCGCGGGGCGATGATCGGCGCATTTGCTAATGGTCTATTAATCACTTTCCTGCCAGTGCTGTTACTGCCGGTTCTCGGCGCGATCGGCTTCGCCAATACCACGTTCTCGGATGCTGACTTTGGCGTAATCGGTATTTTGCTGGGCAACCTGGCGCGTTATCTGTCGCCGATGGCTATCACGGGGCTGGTGGTGGCGCTATTCGCGCTACTGGTGGCGTACAACGTGTTGGCCAAAAACAAAAAAGCGACTGCCGAAGTGCAGGAAAATAGCGGAGCGAAAGAATGAACGTAACCGAAATCACCCAACTGGCGCGCGATATTCGCGTCGCCACGCTCAAATCCTTAAACCATCTTGGCTTTGGTCACTATGGCGGCAGCATGTCGGTAGTGGAGACTCTGGCGGTTCTGTACGGCGCGGTGATGAAAATCGACCCTGCCGACCCGGACTGGCCGGAGCGCGATTACTTCGTGCTGTCGAAAGGCCATGCGGGCCCCGCGTTGTACAGTACCCTGGCGATTAAAGGCTATTTCCCGCGCGAAGAGCTGAATACGCTTAACCAGAACGGCACCCGTCTTCCCAGCCATCCGGATCGGCTAAAAACGCGCGGCGTGGACGCCACGACCGGCTCACTGGGACAGGGCATCTCTATTGCGGGCGGTATGGCGCTGTCGCATAAACTGGCGCGGCGACCCAATCGGGTATTTTGCATTGTCGGCGATGGGGAGCTGAATGAAGGGCAGTGCTGGGAGGCGTTTCAGTTTATTGCCCACCACCGCCTGAATAATCTGACCGTTTTCATTGACTGGAACAAACAGCAGCTTGACGGCGAGCTGGAGGAGATTATCAATCCATTCGATCTGGAAGGGAAATTCCGTGCGTTTGGTTTCGATGTCGTCACCGTCAAAGGCGATGATATCGCCGGACTACTGGCGGTGGTTCAGCCAGTGCCGCCCGCTGATGCCCGGCCACGGGTTGTGATCCTTGACAGCATTAAAGGGCAGGGGGTGCCATGCCTGGAGCAGTTAACGAATTCTCACCACTTACGCCTGACGGATGGCATGAAGCAGACGCTCAATGAGGCCATTCATCAACTGGAGGTCATGCATGATTAAGCTTGCGCCCGCAGGGCTTAAAGACGATATCGAAATGCGCAAAGTTTACGCCGGTTTTGTCGCCGGGCAGATTGAGGCCGGAAGCCCAATTATTGCGCTTGAGGCTGATTTAATGAGCTCGATGGCGATGGACAGCGTGGCGCGTGACTACCCGCAGCATGTCATTAACTGCGGTATTATGGAGGCGAATGTGATTGGCACTGCGGCGGGGCTGGCGCTGACCGGTCGTAAACCGTTTGTGCATACTTTTACCGCTTTTGCCAGCCGTCGCTGTTTTGATCAGCTCTTCATGGCGCTGGATTATCAGCGTAACAACGTCAAAGTGATCGCCTCCGATGCCGGAGTGACGGCGTGCCATAACGGCGGCACCCATATGTCTTTTGAAGATATGGGGATTGTTCGCGGGCTGGCGCACTCCGTAGTACTGGAGGTGACGGATGCGGTGATGTTCGCGGATATTTTACGCCAGCTAATGGACCTGGACGGTTTTTACTGGCTGCGTACCATCCGTAAGCAGGCGCGGAGTATCTATGCGCCAGGCTCTACCTTTACCATTGGCAAGGGCAACGTACTGCGTGAGGGCGATGATATTACGCTTATCGCCAATGGCATTATGGTGGCGGAGGCGCTGGAGGCGGCGCGCCAACTGGAGCAGGAAGGTGTGAGCGCCGCGGTCATTGATATGTTCACCTTAAAGCCTATCGATCGCATGTTGGTGAAAAACTACGCGGAAAAAACGCGGCGTATCGTCACGTGTGAAAACCACAGCATCCATAATGGACTGGGGTCAGCGGTGGCGGAAGTGCTGGTGGAAAACTGCCCGGTGCCGATGCGCCGTGTTGGCGTCAAAGAGCGTTATGGGCAGGTAGGAAGGCAGGATTTCTTACAACAAGAGTACGGACTCACCGCCGAAGCGATTGTAGAAGCCGCGAAATCACTGCTTTAATCATGGAGATATTGCCGGATGGCGCTGATGCTCATCCGGCATTTTGGATCAATGATATCCCATCATCTGCGCGCCAATGACGACCACGCTGGACATAATAAACAGTAGTCCCAGCAGCGACGCCCCCACTTTCAGCCAGTTGCGAAAATCGACCCGGCACACGCCCAGCGTGGCCATCAGCGAGGCCGATGTCGGATAGATAATATGGCTGAAGCCATCGCCAAACTGGAAGGCCAGAACAGTCACCTGACGGTTAACGCCGACCAGATCGCCGAGCGGCGCCAGTAATGGCATGGTTAACGCCGCCTGACCCGAACCGGACGTGACAAAGAAATTAAATACCGCCTGGAAGAGCAGCATAAACCAGGCGGCGATAGCATTATTAAGCCCGCTGATGCCATGCGCGATACTGTTAAGCAGCGTATTGAGCACGCTGGGTTCCCCAGCTTCGCCGTTGCCGACCAGCAGCAGAATGCCTTTGGCAAAACCCACCAGCAAGGCGGGCGCGATCATCATCCTCGCCCCTTCGGTGAATGAGGACGCCATCACGTTGACCGTCATACCGTTGAGGCGGAAGATAACGCCGATGAGGCCGATCACCACGCCCATGGTGAAAAACTGGCTGGCGATCTCCGGAATAAACCAGGCGTGGACAATCACGCCCCAGACGACCCAAATCATTACGCCGGTCAGAACCAGCAGTACCAGCCAGTCGCCGAAGGTGAAAGGGCGCTGGACGACTTCATCCTGCTGTTCGCGGAAATAGCGATCGGATTCGTGGACGCGGGAAAGCAGCGGATTCTTTTTCACGCGTGAGGCGTAGACCAGCGTAAAAACCAGCCCAATCAGCGTGGCGACAATCCAGACCACAATACGCAGCCCGGAGCCTGAAAGTACCGGCACGCCGGCAATCCCCTGGGCGACGACTACGCAGAAAGGGTTCATCCACGAACTGGCAAAGCCAATTTGGGTGGCGATATAGGTCACCAGGACGGTGGTAATGCTGTCATAGCCCAGCCTGACCATCAGCGGGGCTATGATAATTGCAAAGGCGACCGCCTCTTCGCCCATGCCAAATACGGCGCCCCCTAACGAAAAGAGGACAAATAGCACCGGAATAAACAGGACTTCGTTGCCCCGCGTGTGGCGAATAAGCGCCAGAATGCCGTTATCCACGGTGCCGGTACGCATCACGATGCCGAATGCGCCGCCAATCACCAACATAAACATAATGATGCCGACGGCAGTGCCGAACTTCGATCCGGATGTTAACCCTTCAAACGGAAAATTCATCAGCCCTGGTCTTTCATCGCCAGTAGTGAAAAATTGTACGCGATGATACTGCGCTTCCCCGGCCTCATTGGTCACAATGCGAAAAGAGTGCGGGTCGACGACCTTGCGGGTTTTTGTCTGACCATCGACCTGATACTGCACTTCCTGGCTATCAAACATCCCAACGGGGACGACCCAGGTAGCGATACTGGTTAAAATGGCGACAAAAAAGATGATGACCAGCGTATCGGGCATTGCCCATTTTCTGGCTGTTTTTGATTCTGTAACGACAGACATGACAGACTATCCCTGTTGCAAAGCAAAGAGGCTAAGTATGAGAAGAAGGGAATAGTTATTCATTGATGCAGCGCAGTTAAGCAAAAAATTCCGCTTTGCAGGGTAAATAGCAGAATGCCGGATGGCGATGCTAACGCGTCTTATCCGGCCTACAACGGTATTTCACCTGTAGGCCGGACAAGGCGTTCACGCCGCCATCCGGCATTAGCTTTTACTGTTACTGCTGCTGTTGAGAAGCCTGGATTGCCGTCAGGGCGATGGTGTAGACGATATCGTCAACCAGCGCGCCACGGGACAGGTCGTTCACCGGCTTGCGCATACCCTGCAGCATCGGCCCGATGGAGATCAGGTCGGCAGAGCGCTGTACCGCTTTGTAGGTGGTGTTACCGGTGTTCAGATCCGGGAAAATGAACACGGTAGCGCGACCCGCAACCGGCGAGTTCGGCGCTTTGGATTTCGCTACGTCAGCCATGACCGCGGCGTCGTACTGCAACGGACCGTCGATCATCAGGTCAGGACGTTTTTCCTGCGCCAGACGCGTCGCTTCACGTACTTTCTCTACGTCGCTGCCCGCGCCAGAGGTGCCGGTGGAGTAGGAGAGCATTGCCACACGCGGTTCGATGCCGAAGGCAATGGCGGAATCCGCAGACTGAATCGCGATTTCTGCCAGCTGCTCTGCAGTCGGGTCTGGGTTGATTGCGCAGTCGCCGTAAACGTAAACCTGTTCCGGCAGTAGCATAAAGAATACAGAAGAGACCAGGGAGCTACCCGGCGCCGTTTTAATAAGCTGCAGCGGCGGACGGATGGTGTTGGCGGTGGTATGAACCGCGCCGGAAACCAGGCCGTCGACTTCGTCTTGCTCCAGCATCAGCGTGCCGAGCACCACGTTGTCTTCCAGCTGTTCGCGGGCAACCGGTTCGGTCATGCCTTTGCTCTTACGCAGCTCAACCAGGCGAGCGACATAGCTTTCACGCACCACTTCCGGATCGACGATTTCAATGCCTGCGCCCAGCTCAACGCCCTGAGATGCCGCGACGCGGTTGATTTCATCCGGGTTGCCCAGCAGTACGCAAGTGGCGATGCCGCGTTCAGCGCAGATTGCCGCCGCTTTGACGGTACGCGGTTCGTCGCCTTCCGGCAGCACTACGCGTTTACCGGCTTTACGCGCCAGCTCAGTCAGTTGGTAGCGGAACGCCGGCGGAGAGAGACGACGGCTACGCTCGGAAGTGGCGGTCAGCGACTCGATCCAGTCAGCGTTAACGTAGTTCGCGACGTATTCCTGAACTTTCTCGATGCGCTCATGGTCATCAACCGGGACTTCCAGATTGAAGCTTTGCAGGCTCAGCGAAGTCTGCCAGGTGTTGGTGTTCACCATAAAGACCGGCAGACCGGTGGCGAATGCGCGTTCGCACAGTTTAGAAATGCGCGCGTCCATTTCATAGCCGCCGGTCAGCAGCAGGGCGCCGATTTCTACGCCGTTCATCGCGGCCAGGCAAGCTGCGACCAGTACGTCCGGACGGTCAGCGGAGGTCACTAACAACGATCCTGCGCGGAAATGTTCCAGCATATGCGGAATACTGCGCGCGCAGAACGTAACGGATTTAACGCGGCGGGTTTTGATATCGCCTTCGTTAATGATGGTGGCGTTCAGGTGACGCGCCATATCGATAGCGCGGGTCGCAATCAGATCGAAGCTCCACGGCACCGCGCCCAGAACCGGCAGCGGGCTGGATTCCTGCAGTTTAGCAGGATCGATTTTGATCACCTGCGCTTTGGAAGAGTCGTCAAAGATCTCCGACAGATCCGGGCGAGTACGGCCTTGTTCATCAACCGGCGCATTCAGTTTGTTGATGATAACGCCGGTGATGTTGGTGTTTTTCGCGCCGCCGAAGCTGCTGCGCGTCAGTTCGATACGCTCGTTCAGCTGTTCTGGCGTGTCGGTACCCTGAGACATGACAAAAACGATTTCCGCATTCAGCGTTTTCGCGATTTCATAGTTCAGAGACTGAGCGAACTGATGTTTACGGGTCGGAACCAGACCTTCAACCAGCACCACTTCCGCGTCTTTGGTATTCGCATGGTAGTTTGCGATGATCTCTTCCATCAGCACGTCTTTCTGGTTGCTGGAGAGCAGAGATTCAACGTGACTCATCTTCAGCGGTTCAGCAGCCGGCAGGGTAGAGTTCGCGCGAACGATAGTGGTGGTCTGGTCAGGCGCATCGCCGCCAGCGCGAGGCTGGGCGATAGGCTTAAAGACGCTCAGACGAACGCCTTTGCGTTCCATAGCACGGATGACGCCGAGGCTGACGCTGGTCAGACCGACGCTGGTTCCGGTAGGGATCAGCATAATAATACGGGACACGGTTTATCCTCTTTCGTTACCGTCTTTTGGGGACGGGTTACAAAACAGCACCGCCAGCGAGGCTGGCGGTGTGAAATCAGGCAGTCAGACGGCTCGCGTCCTGCGCGATAACCAGTTCTTCGTTGGTTGGGATCACCACCGCCGGACGGGTACCTTCTTTGTTGATGAAACCAGATTTGCCGAAGCGGGCCGCCAGGTTACGTTCGTGGTCGACTTCAAAGCCCAGTACGCCCAGTTTGCCCAGAGACAGCTCGCGAACCATCGCGGCGTTTTCACCGATACCGCCGGTGAACACGACTGCATCCAGACGACCGTCCATCAGAGCGGTGTAAGAACCGATGTATTTCGCCAGGCGGTGGCAGTAAACGTCCATCGCACGTTTTGCGTCTTCTTTGGTGGCGTAGTTGTCTTCAACATAACGGCAGTCGCTGGTCACTTCAGTCAGACCCAGCAGACCGGACTCTTTGGTCAGCATTTTGTTGATCTGATCCACGCTCATGCCCAGAGTGTCGTGCAGGTGGAAGATAATCGCAGGGTCGATATCGCCGGAACGGGTACCCATGACCAAGCCTTCCAGCGGGGTCAGACCCATAGAGGTATCCACGCATTTACCGTTACGAATAGCGGAAACAGAACCGCCGTTGCCCAGGTGGCAGGTGATAATGTTCAGTTCCTCTACCGGCTTGTTCAGCATTTTTGCCGCTTCCTGAGTTACATAGAAGTGGCTGGTGCCGTGTGCGCCATAGCGACGAACGCCGTGTTCTTTATACAGGCTGTACGGCAGGGCATACAGGTAAGATTCTTCCGGCATGGTCTGATGGAAGGCGGTGTCGAACACGGCAACGTTTTTATCTTTCAGCTGCGGGAAAGATTTCAGCGCTTCGGCGATACCAATCAGGTGAGCCGGGTTATGCAGCGGTGCGAAAGAGGCGGAATCTTTGATGCCCTGAATGACGGACTCATCAATGACTACGGAGCTGGTATACTTCTCGCCGCCGTGTACGATACGGTGACCAATTGCAGTTAACTGCGCAGACAGTTCTGGTTTTTGTGCCAGAATAGTGTTAACGATAAAGTTCAGCGCTTCACTGTGAGCGGCGCCTGCACCTAAAGCCGCTTCTTGTTTACTGCCGTCCATTTTCCATTTGATGCGTGCTTCTGGCAGATGGAAACATTCGGCTAAACCAGAAAGGTATTCATCACCATTAACTGCATCAATAATTGCAAATTTCAGTGAAGAACTACCGCAGTTCAGAACCAGTACTAACTTACTCGACATGGAAGTACCTATTTATGATACGTGGCTAAAAAAACGTCAGTGAGCCATAGAGCGTAGCGCATGATAGCCCTGACATTTATGATTAACATCATGCGCAGGAGTTTTTTTGGGCATGATGGAAGAAATACCTTTGAGTCTATGCCATTTTGCGTATTTTTCAGCCAATGGCATACTATGTGTAATATTGACGACTCAATGATTTTAAACTACCGGCCTTTGACAGGCCGACACAGGATACCTGATAGTGGGTATCGAAGACAAAATGTTTTGAACGTTGTCCCTCGCAGTTGTTGTTTTGCACAAATTTTTTAAATTTTATATGTGAAGTTGAGGTAGGCCATGTCGACACCGGATAATCGCTCCGTAAATTTTTTTAGCTTATTTCGCCGGGGGCAGCACTACGCGAAGACGTGGCCGATGGAAAAGCGGCTGGCGCCCGTTTTCGTCGAAAACCGCGTCATTCGTATGACGCGCTATGCCATACGATTTATGCCGCCTGTCGCCGTCTTTACATTATGCTGGCAGATAGCGCTGGGCGGTCAGTTAGGCCCGGCCGTGGCGACCGCTCTGTTCGCCCTGAGCTTGCCCATGCAGGGATTATGGTGGTTAGGGAAACGTTCTGTGACGCCATTGCCGCCTTCAATCCTCAACTGGTTTTACGAAGTTCGCGGTAAATTGCAGGAGGCTGGACAAGCGCTGGCGCCGGTAGAAGGAAAGCCGGATTACCAGGCATTAGCTGACACGCTTAAGCGCGCCTTCAAACAACTGGATAAAACTTTCCTGGATGATTTGTAATTGACCCCGGATTACGCATATAAAAGAAGGCATACCAATGCCTTCTTTTTTTCATCGCCATAGCGTGATACAGGAGTTCAAAATGGAAATGACCAACGCGCAACGTCTGATTTTGTCTAACCAGTACAAAATGATGACGATGCTCGATCCCACCAACGCCGAGCGTTACCGTCGCTTACAAACAATTATTGAACGCGGCTACGGCCTGCAGATGCGCGAGCTGGATCGCGAGTTTGGCGAGCTGACGGAAGAGACCTGTCGTACCATCATCGATATTATGGAGATGTACCATGCGCTGCACGTCTCCTGGACCAACCTCAAAGATACGCAAGCCATCGACGAACGTCGCGTCACCTTCCTGGGGTTTGACGCCGCGACGGAAGCGCGTTACCTCGGCTATGTCCGTTTTATGGTGAATATAGAAGGACGCTACACTCACTTTGACGCCGGGACACACGGCTTTAATGCCCAGACGCCGATGTGGGAAAAATACCAGCGGATGTTGAATGTCTGGCATGCCTGCCCGCGTCAGTACCACCTGAGCGCGAATGAAATCAATCAAATCATTAATGCCTGAGGAGGCTCGCGTGCAGTGTAAAGGTTTTCTGTTTGATCTGGATGGAACGTTGGTTGACTCATTACCTGCCGTTGAACGCGCGTGGTGTAGCTGGGCCGATCGTTTTAACCTTGCTCATGATGAGGTGCTGGGCTTTATTCATGGCAAACAGGCGATCACCTCGTTGCGGCATTTTATGGCGGGTAAATCGGAGGCGGAAATTGCCGCTGAGTTTACGCGCCTGGAGCAAATAGAAGCCACTGAAACCGCAGGGATCACCGCGCTGCCGGGGGCAGTCGATTTACTCAATCACCTGAATAAAGCGGGCATTCCGTGGGCTATCGTCACCTCCGGTTCAATGCCGGTCGCGCGTGCGCGCCATCAGGTCGCGGGCCTTCCAGCGCCAGAGGTGTTTGTCACCGCCGAACGAGTCAAACGCGGCAAACCGGAGCCGGATGCGTATTTGCTGGGCGCACAACTGCTTGGCCTGGCCCCTCAGGAGTGCGTCGTAGTAGAAGATGCCCCGGCTGGCGTGCTGTCCGGACTGGCTGCGGGCTGCCACGTCATTGCGGTCAATGCGCCGGCCGACACGCCGCGTCTGGCGGATGTTGATTTTGCGTTGGATAGCCTGACGCAATTATCGGTCGCTAAACAACCAAACGGCGATGTGGTGGTGTTAAGAAAGACCTGATCATGATATCGCCCCGCTTTGGCGGGGCATATTTATGGCAGAATCGCGTTATCTTCTCATCTGACAAGGATATGTTGTGAACGGTGAATTGATTTGGGTTCTCTCTTTACTGGCGATTGCCGTCGTGTTGTTTGCGACGGGCAAAGTACGTATGGATGCGGTGGCTTTATTCGTCATTGTTGCTTTTGTCCTTAGCGGTACCTTGACCCTTCCGGAAGCCTTCTCCGGCTTTAGCGATCCGAATGTCATTCTTATCGCCGCCTTATTTATTATTGGCGACGGCCTCGTGCGCACCGGCGTTGCGACGGTGGTCGGTACCTGGCTGGTTAAAATGGCGGGCAGCAGTGAAATCAAAATGCTGGTTTTACTGATGATCACCGTCGCCGGACTTGGCGCTTTCATGAGTTCAACCGGCGTGGTGGCGATCTTTATCCCCGTTGTTCTTAGCGTTTCTATGCATATGCAGACCTCGCCTTCGCGCCTGATGATGCCGCTGAGTTTTGCCGGGCTTATCAGCGGAATGATGACGCTGGTGGCGACGCCGCCGAACCTGGTGGTTAACAGTGAACTGCTGCGTGAAGGCCTGCACGGGTTCAACTTTTTTAGCGTGACGCCGCTGGGGATAGTGGTGTTGGCGCTCGGCATTGTTTATATGCTGGTGATGCGCTTCATGCTAAAAGGCGATGCGCCCGGACAACAGGCCGGTAAGCGGCGCACTTTCCGCGATCTTATCCGCGAGTACCGTCTGACGGGGCGCGCTCGCCGTCTGGCGATTCGCCCCGGTTCGCCAATGGTGGGACAGCGGCTGGACGACCTTAAACTGCGCGAACGTTACGGCGCCAATGTCATCGGCGTTGAACGCTGGCGGCGCTTTCGGCGGGTTATCGTCAATGTGAACGGCGTATCGGAGTTTCGCGCTCGCGACGTTCTGCTGATTGATATGTCGGCGGCGGAGGTTGACCTCAGAGAGTTCTGCGCCGAGCAACTGCTGGAACCGATGGTATTGCGTGGAGAATATTTTTCCGATCAGGCGTTGGATGTTGGCATGGCGGAAATTTCGCTTATTCCGGAGTCTGAACTGATTGGCAAGTCGGTGCGTGAAATCGCTTTCCGTACACGTTACGGGCTGAATGTGGTCGGCCTGAAACGCGACGGCGTCGCGCTGGAAGGGTCGCTGGCCGATGAGCCGTTATTGATGGGCGATATCATTCTGGTCGTGGGGAACTGGAAGTTAATCAGCCTGCTGGGGCAAAAAGGCCGCGACTTTGTGGTGCTGAATATGCCGGTCGAGGTCAGCGAAGCCTCTCCTGCGCACAGCCAGGCGCCGCACGCCATTTTCTGCCTGGTATTGATGGTGGCGCTGATGTTGACCGATGAAATTCCCAACCCGATCGCGGCGATTATCGCCTGCCTGCTGATGGGAAAATTTCGCTGTATTGATGCTGAAAGCGCATATAAAGCGATCCACTGGCCGAGTATTATCTTGATTGTGGGTATGATGCCGTTTGCGCAGGCGTTGCAAAAAACCGGCGGCGTCTCTCTGGTCGTGCAAGGGTTAATGAATATCGGCGGCGGCTATGGGCCATATATGATGCTGGGATGCCTGTTCGTGCTGTGTGCCGTCATAGGACTGTTCATTTCTAACACGGCAACGGCGGTGCTGATGGCGCCGATTGCGCTGGCGGCGGCGAAATCGATGGGGGTGTCGCCCTATCCGTTTGCGATGGCGGTGGCGATGGCGGCATCCGCCGCCTTTATGACGCCGGTTTCATCGCCGGTGAATACTCTGGTTCTGGGGCCGGGAAACTATAGCTTTAGCGATTTTGTGAAGCTTGGCGTGCCGTTCACGCTTATTGTGATGGCGGTTTGTATTGTGATGATTCCGATGTTGTTTCCGTTTTAACCCCAGGCAGGAAAAGGCCTGATGGCGCTGCGCTTATCAGGCCTACGGGTATCACGCTACGTCCAGGCCGGATAAGACGTTGACGTCGTCATCCGGCACAACCGTTTAAAGCGGTGAATCCTGGCTTATCTCGTCAAGAGAGAGATGGAAACTTGGCACGAACACCGCCATAAAATAGTCCATCTCCTGGCTGCGACGTAATTCCAGCGTTTTTTCCAGCCGCGTTTTTGCCAGTCTAAACTCATTATTTCCCGCTGAGAGCTCCTCCAGGCATTTCAGGTAGGCGCAAAGCGCATCGGCCTGTTTTACGATTGCCTGTTCTTCTTCGCTCCAGGCATTCTCATCAATAAGCGGTGCGAAAATATCGCGTAATTCATCCGGCGCCATATCAACCAGCTTTTGCTGGGCGATTTTTTCGATCGCTTTATATTCCTGGGCTATCTGGGAATTAAAATATTTTACCGGCGTTGGCAGATCGCCGGTCAGTACTTCCGAGGCATCATGATACATCGCCAGAAGCGCGATGCGTTCAGCATTGAGCTGGCCGCCAAATTTACGGTTTTTTATCGCCGCTAACGCATGGGCGACCATCGCCACCTGCAGACTATGTTCGGAGACGTTTTCC
This sequence comes from Salmonella sp. SJTUF14076, assembly GCF_015534835.1. Taxonomy (NCBI): domain Bacteria; kingdom Pseudomonadati; phylum Pseudomonadota; class Gammaproteobacteria; order Enterobacterales; family Enterobacteriaceae; genus Salmonella; species Salmonella sp. SJTUF14076. The sequence continues at coordinate 1,563,148 of NZ_CP064674.1, forward strand.
GTACGCACGTTACGCATCAGCGGCCAGCGGTTAATCAACTTCATGCGGGAGAGATGGGCGAAAAAATGGCTCTGCTTCATAGATTACCTTTTGTTTTCACTGCGGCAGACTTCATTGTGCGGGGAGGGAGATGAAGATGCAATTCAGGCTACCGAAGTAGCCTGAATTTAAGATTATTGATGGTAACCTGAGAGGAAACGCCCAAAACGGTTGATGGCCATCTCCAGGTCATCTTCACGCGGTAGCGTCACAATGCGGAAGTGATCCGGCCACGGCCAGTTAAAGGCGGTACCTTGCACCAGCAGCACCTTTTCCTGTAGCAGGAAGTCCAGCACCATCTTCTGGTCGTCGTGAATATTAAAACGTTTAGCGTCGATCCTGGGGAACATGTACAACGCGCCGCGCGGTTTTACGCAGGAAACGCCGGGAATATCGTTAATCAACTCCCAGGCTCGGTTACGCTGTTCATACAGTCGACCGCCCGGCAGAATAAATTCGCTAATGCTTTGATAGCCGCCGAGCGCGGTCTGAATAGCATGTTGCGCCGGGACGTTGGCGCACAGGCGCATTGAGGCTAACATCTCCAGCCCTTCAATATAGCCCTTCGCATGTTTTTTCGGCCCGTTTAGCACCATCCAGCCCTGGCGGAAGCCGGCGACGCGATAGGTTTTAGACAAACCATTAAAGGTGATGGTCAGCAGATCAGGCGCCAGTGCGGCGATAGAGTGATGCTCGGCATCGTCATAGAGAATCTTGTCATAAATTTCATCGGCGAAGATGATGAGATTATGCTCGCGCGCAATGTTGACAATTTCCATCAACAATTCTTTAGAATAGACGGCGCCAGTAGGGTTGTTTGGATTAATAATGACAATACCACGCGTACGTGGGGTGATTTTGGCGCGGATATCGTCAAGGTCCGGGAACCAGTCGGAAGATTCATCGCAAAGATAATGTACCGCCTTGCCGCTGGAGAGCGATACCGCCGCTGTCCATAACGGATAATCGGGCGCGGGAACCAGCATTTCATCGCCACTGTTAAGCAACGCCTGCATCGCCTGAACGATCAGTTCGGAAACGCCGTTACCGATATAGATATCTTCCACGGTTACATCGCGCATTCCACGGGCCTGATAATGCTGCATAATCGCTTTACGGGCGGAATAAAGCCCTTTCGAGTCGCAATATCCTTGCGCCGTCGGCAAATTACGAATGACATCGACCAGAATTTCGTCCGGCGCTTCGAATCCGAAGGGGGCGGGGTTGCCGATATTCAGTTTAAGAACTTTATTACCTTCTTCCTCAAGGCGTTTTGCTTCTTTCAGAACGGGGCCACGAATGTCATAACAGACATTTTCGAGTTTGCTGGATTTTTCAATGGGGGACATGAATCTTGACCTTTTAGCTGTTATTGCCACTCCCTGCCGTGGAAGTCAGCACGAAACAATGTACTCCCACGACGGTGAGTTTTGAAGAGTGAACAGAAGAAGATTTTGTTTATTTTTAACGCGCTTTCGTACTGTTTAAAACTTCATAAAATCATTTGGTTAGATGCATTTTCTATTTTTGGTTGCATGTATAGTGTTTTGTTCTATGTGATTGCGCGTAATGTGGTTTTTTATGTTGTCAGAAATTATCTGTTTTATGAGAGATAAGCATTCATCATTAGTGTCGCGCTGGCTATTTCGGAAATACTGAGTATTAAAGGTAAAATGAGAAGGTTAGACCTTTCCGGCGGCGGGGGGTGTGAAACTATTGTTAAGTATAATTAATGAATGGTAGAAATCTTAATTAATTATTATTTAATATTTAAAAAGCATTTACTAAAGTCGTAATAATATCTTTCTGGTCCGATTAGTATAACATATCCCAGGTTAAGATTATTCGTAATAATACTTATAAATATAGCGGTTTTAGGTTAAGATAATGATCCGAAACGGGGGCGTAGTCTGCGTAGTCTGCGTTGTCTGCTAATTATCATGACGCGATTTTATACATAACCTATTGTTCAATATATTGTTTTTGTATCTGTGCGTCTCGGTAAACTATTTGACGCTGTTACAAGATTTACACGTCCATCATTAGCAGAAATCTGTAGACGCCTAAAGGTATGACACATTCTCTTTGATATATCCCGATCAGTTGCATTTGGTATTATATCAGTAAGTAAGAGAAGTGTTTTGGTCGTATTTTCAATTACATTCTAACATTTACCTGGGTAACCAGGCGGTACTGCGAAGGATGCACATTACAAATGGAATTGCTTGTTTCTGAATGCACAGCATTAACCAGGTCAGCCCGATATGACCCGCCAGTAAGTGAAAAATTATGATAAATGCAAATCGTCCGATAATTAACCTCGATCTCGATCTGCTGAGAACGTTCGTGGCCGTTGCCGATCTGAACACCTTCGCCGCGGCGGCGGCGGCGGTATGTCGTACTCAGTCTGCGGTCAGTCAGCAAATGCAGCGTCTTGAGCAACTCGTGGGAAAGGAATTGTTCGCCCGCCATGGCCGTAACAAACTTTTGACCGAACACGGTATCCAGCTTCTGGGGTACGCCAGAAAAATCCTGCGTTTTAATGATGAGGCGTGTTCATCATTAATGTTCAGTAATCTTCAGGGAGTGTTAACAATCGGCGCTTCTGATGAATCAGCTGATACTATCCTGCCTTTTTTGCTTAGCCGAATCAGCTCGGTTTATCCGAAACTCGCGCTTGATGTACGGGTAAAACGCAACGCCTATATGGTGGACATGGTTAAATCGCAGGAAGTAGATTTGGTGGTGACGACTAACCAACCTCATTCGCTGGACTGTCTGAATTTGCGGACCTCGCCCACCCATTGGTATTGTGCGGCTGAGTATGTTTTGCAAAGGGGAGAGCCCGTACCACTAGTCCTGCTGGACGATCCCAGCCCATTCCGCGATATGGTGCTGGAGACGCTAAATGCAGCGGGTATTCCCTGGCGGCTGGCCTATGTGGCGTCTACATTACCGGCGGTACGCGCGGCCGTTAAAGCCGGTCTTGGCGTAACGGCTCGACCTGTCGAAATGATGAGTCCCGACCTTCGCGTGCTGGGCGCCGCAGACGGATTACCGCCTTTGCCGGATACGGAATATCTGTTGTGCCGCGATCCCAATAGCCAGAACGAGCTGGCGATGGTGATTTTCCATGCGATGGAAAGCTATCAAAACCCATGGCATTACAACCAGTTTTCTGCAGAGGGCGGAGATGATCCGCTGATGGTGGAAGGGGGTTTTGAGTAGCTCGCAGGCAAAAGGCGCTAAGTCGTAAATGTAAAAAAGAGCCGCTGGCGATGAAAAAACGCTCAGTGGCTCTTTTTTTGTGCCCATCTGTACGCGCTTAACCGCACAAATTGTAAAAGTTGCGGTAAATCAGCCAGTAGCGATTCGCAGTTCAATGTGGGCAAAAAATAACCAGAACATCCATTTTATGAATTTGCATGTTAAAAAACTAGAGAAATTGTTGCTGTTTTAGGGGGTGAATTAACAAAAGCGTGTCACAGATCAAGAAAATACTCCCATTTAGGGGGAGGCATCTTCACAAATTCCTGTCAAAATAGGTGTGTGTTATTTCTTTTGCTTCACAACGGACACGATTCAACAACATAAAATCCCCCCTGGCCGAAGAGTCATTTTCTCCAGGATGGCACTTAATGTTAATGGTGATGAATTGATGTAAATTAATGTGAAGGAACTTTTGTTAAAGTTGACAAAAGGTTATAGAAAGGAGTAAAAAACCACATCAATTAGCTGTTTTTATCATTTTCTACAGTAATTGTAGGGTTTTTTTTATTCCTCCCCATGAATCGATGTGGCGCCCATCTGCCGTAAAGAGCAGAGAAACTGGCGCTACTTTTGATGAGTAAGCAATGAGTATGTCAACATCCACTGAAGTCATCGCTCATCACTGGGCATTCGCTATCTTTCTTATCGTTGCCATTGGCCTGTGCTGCCTGATGCTGGTAGGCGGTTGGTTTTTGGGCGGTCGCGCACGCGCGAGGCACAAGAACGTTCCGTTTGAATCAGGTATCGACTCGGTCGGCACCGCCCGCTTACGCCTGTCTGCCAAGTTTTACCTGGTAGCCATGTTCTTCGTTATCTTCGACGTTGAAGCGCTGTATCTGTTCGCATGGTCAACTTCTATCCGCGAAAGCGGCTGGGTTGGCTTTGTGGAAGCTGCAATTTTTATTTTTGTGTTACTGGCTGGTCTGGTTTATCTGGCGCGTATTGGCGCGTTGGACTGGACGCCCGCGCGTTCACGCCGCGAGCGTATGAACCCGGAAACGAACAGTATCGCTAATCGTCAACGCTAACCGCGAGGCATTAAGATGGATTATACGCTCACCCGCATAGATCCTAACGGTGAGAATGACCGTTACCCCCTGCAAAAACAGGAGATCGTAACCGACCCCCTGGAGCAGGAAGTTAACAAAAACGTGTTCATGGGCAAACTGCATGACATGGTTAACTGGGGCCGTAAAAACTCAATTTGGCCCTACAACTTCGGCCTTTCTTGCTGCTATGTAGAGATGGTGACCTCTTTTACCGCAGTGCATGACGTTGCTCGTTTCGGCGCGGAAGTGCTGCGTGCGTCGCCACGTCAGGCTGACCTGATGGTGGTGGCCGGTACCTGCTTTACCAAAATGGCCCCGGTTATTCAGCGTCTGTATGACCAAATGCTGGAGCCAAAATGGGTCATTTCTATGGGCGCCTGCGCTAACTCCGGCGGCATGTACGATATTTATTCGGTAGTGCAGGGCGTTGATAAGTTCATCCCGGTGGATGTGTATATCCCTGGCTGTCCGCCGCGTCCGGAAGCGTATATGCAGGCGTTGATGCTGCTGCAAGAATCGATTGGCAAAGAGCGCCGTCCGCTCTCATGGGTGGTGGGCGATCAGGGCGTGTATCGCGCCAATATGCAGCCAGAACGCGAACGTAAACGCGGCGAGCGTATTGCCGTCACGAACCTGCGTACCCCGGACGAGATTTAATTTGCGCCTGTCGGCAGCAGCACTTCACTTCGCTAACCACTATTTTAATAGCGCGAAGCACTGCCGACCACCACGGACCATTTGCAATGGTGAACAATATGACCGACTTAACCGCGCAAGACGCTGCATGGAGTACCCGCGATCATCTTGATGATCCGGTTATCGGCGAACTGCGCAACCGTTTTGGGCCGGATGCCTTTACCGTTCAGGCGACCCGCACCGGTATCCCCGTTGTTTGGGTCAAGCGTGAACAACTACTGGAGGTTGGCGATTTCTTAAAGAAACTGCCGAAACCTTACGTCATGCTGTTTGACTTACACGGCATGGATGAACGCCTGCGTACGCACCGTGACGGGTTACCCGCCGCGGATTTTTCCGTTTTCTACCACCTGATTTCCATTGAGCGTAATCGCGATATCATGCTCAAGGTGGCGTTGTCTGAAAACGACCTGCGCGTGCCGACCTTCACTAAACTTTTCCCTAACGCCAACTGGTACGAGCGTGAGACCTGGGAGATGTTTGGTATTGATATCGAAGGCCACCCGCACCTGACGCGCATCATGATGCCGCAAACCTGGGAAGGCCATCCGCTGCGTAAAGATTATCCGGCGCGCGCGACCGAATTCGACCCGTTTGAGCTGACCAAAGCCAAGCAGGATCTGGAGATGGAAGCGCTGACCTTTAAGCCGGAAGACTGGGGGATGAAGCGCGGGACTGACAACGAGGACTTTATGTTCCTCAACCTCGGCCCGAACCACCCATCTGCGCACGGTGCGTTCCGTATTATCCTGCAACTTGACGGCGAAGAAATCGTCGACTGCGTGCCGGATATCGGCTATCACCATCGCGGCGCCGAAAAAATGGGCGAGCGCCAGTCCTGGCATAGCTACATTCCCTATACCGACCGTATCGAATACCTCGGTGGTTGCGTCAATGAAATGCCGTACGTGCTGGCGGTAGAAAAGTTGGCAGGGATCACCGTCCCGGATCGTGTGAACGTCATCCGCGTGATGCTCTCTGAACTGTTCCGCATTAACAGTCATCTGCTGTACATCTCGACCTTTATTCAGGACGTCGGCGCGATGACCCCGGTCTTCTTTGCCTTTACCGACCGGCAGAAAATTTATGACCTGGTGGAGGCGATTACCGGTTTCCGTATGCACCCGGCCTGGTTCCGTATCGGCGGCGTCGCGCACGACTTGCCGCGCGGTTGGGATCGCCTGCTGCGAGAGTTCCTTGAGTGGATGCCGAAGCGTCTGGATTCTTACGAGAAAGCCGCGCTGCGTAACACCATTCTGAAAGGGCGTTCGCAGGGCGTTGCCGCTTACGGCGCGAAAGAGGCGCTGGAGTGGGGCACCACCGGCGCAGGGCTGCGCGCGACCGGGATCGACTTCGACGTGCGTAAATGGCGTCCATACTCTGGCTACGAAAACTTTGACTTTGAAGTGCCGGTGGGCGGCGGCGTTTCCGACTGCTATACCCGCGTGATGCTGAAAGTGGAAGAGCTGCGCCAGAGTCTGCGCATTCTTCAGCAGTGCCTCGATAACATGCCGGAAGGCCCGTTCAAAGCGGATCACCCGCTGACCACGCCGCCGCCGAAAGAGCGCACGCTGCAACATATCGAAACCCTGATCACCCACTTCCTGCAGGTCTCCTGGGGCCCGGTGATGCCGGCGCAGGAGTCCTTCCAGATGGTGGAAGCGACGAAGGGGATTAACAGTTACTACCTGACCAGCGACGGCAGCACTATGAGCTACCGTACCCGCGTGCGCACGCCGAGCTTTGCGCACCTGCAGCAGATTCCCTCGGCGATCCGCGGTAGCCTGGTCTCCGACCTGATTGTCTATCTGGGTAGTATCGATTTTGTTATGTCAGATGTGGACCGCTAATTATGCACGAGAATCAACAACCACAAACCGAGGCTTTTGAGCTGAGTGCGGCAGAGCGTGAAGCGATAGAGCACGAGAAGCACCACTACGAAGACCCGCGTGCGGCGTCCATTGAAGCGCTGAAAATCGTTCAGAAGCAGCGTGGCTGGGTGCCGGACGGCGCGATCTACGCTATTGCCGATGTGTTGGGTATTCCGGCGAGCGACGTCGAAGGCGTCGCCACATTCTACAGCCAGATCTTCCGTCAGCCGGTCGGTCGCCACGTGATTCGCTACTGCGACAGCGTGGTGTGCCATATCACCGGCTATCAGGGGATTCAGGCCGCGCTGGAAAAAAATCTCAACATCAAACCGGGGCAGACGACCTTTGATGGCCGCTTTACGCTGCTGCCGACCTGCTGCCTGGGGAATTGCGATAAAGGGCCGAACATGATGATTGATGAGGATACTCACAGCCATCTGACCCCGGAAGCCATTCCTGAACTACTGGAGCGGTATAAATGAAAAACGTTATCCGTACTCCCGAAACCCATCCGCTGACCTGGCGTCTGCGCGATGACAAACAGCCGGTCTGGCTGGATGAATATCGTAGCAAAAACGGCTACGAAGGCGCGCGTAAGGCGCTGACCGGCCTGTCTCCGGATGAAATCGTCAGCCAGGTAAAAGACGCCGGTCTGAAAGGGCGCGGCGGCGCGGGCTTTTCCACCGGTCTGAAGTGGAGCCTGATGCCGAAAGATGAATCCATGAACATCCGTTACCTGCTGTGTAACGCCGATGAAATGGAGCCGGGCACCTATAAAGACCGTCTGCTGATGGAACAACTGCCGCACCTGCTGGTGGAAGGCATGCTGATCTCCGCGTTCGCGCTGAAAGCGTATCGCGGCTACATCTTCCTGCGCGGCGAATATATCGAAGCGGCTGTACATTTGCGCCGTGCGATTGCTGAAGCCACCGAGGCCGGGCTGCTTGGCAAAAATATCATGGGCACCGGGTTCGACTTTGAACTGTTTGTCCACACCGGGGCAGGGCGTTACATCTGTGGTGAAGAAACGGCGCTGATTAACTCCCTCGAAGGCCGCCGCGCGAACCCGCGCTCCAAGCCGCCCTTCCCGGCGACCTCCGGCGTATGGGGCAAGCCGACCTGTGTGAATAACGTCGAAACGTTGTGTAACGTCCCGGCAATCCTCGCCAACGGCGTGGAGTGGTACCAGAACATCTCGAAAAGCAAAGATGCGGGTACCAAGCTGATGGGCTTCTCGGGCCGCGTGAAGAATCCGGGCCTGTGGGAATTACCGTTCGGCACCACCGCGCGCGAGATCCTCGAAGACTACGCCGGCGGTATGCGCGATGGCCTGAAATTCAAAGCCTGGCAACCGGGCGGAGCGGGAACCGACTTCCTGACCGAGGCGCATCTTGATCTGCCGATGGAATTCGAAAGCATCGGTAAAGCGGGGAGCCGTCTGGGGACCGCGCTGGCGATGGCGGTAGACCACGAAATCGGCATGGTATCGCTGGTGCGTAACCTGGAAGAGTTCTTTGCCCGCGAATCCTGCGGCTGGTGTACGCCATGCCGCGACGGGCTGCCGTGGAGCGTGAAAATTCTGCGCGCGCTGGAGCGTGGCGAAGGCCAGCCGGGGGATATCGAGACACTTGAGCAACTGTGTCGTTTCCTCGGACCGGGTAAAACCTTCTGCGCGCATGCGCCGGGCGCGGTTGAGCCACTGCAAAGCGCAATTAAGTATTTCCGCGAAGAATTCGAAGCTGGCATCAAGCAGCCGTTCAGCAATACCCATTTAATTAATGGTATTCAGCCGAACCTGCTCAAAGAGCGCTGGTGAGTTAACGATTTTTAATTTGGAAGCATGCTAATGGCTACGATTCATGTAGACGGCAAAGAATACGAGGTCAACGGCGCGGACAACCTGCTACAGGCATGTCTGTCCCTCGGCCTTGATATTCCGTATTTTTGCTGGCACCCGGCGCTGGGAAGCGTCGGTGCTTGCCGCCAGTGTGCGGTGAAGCAATACCAAAACGCGGAAGATACGCGTGGTCGCCTGGTGATGTCCTGTATGACGCCAGCCACCGACGGTACCTTTATCTCTATTGACGACGAAGAAGCGAAACAGTTCCGTGAAAGCGTGGTGGAGTGGCTGATGACTAACCACCCGCACGACTGTCCGGTTTGTGAAGAGGGAGGTAACTGCCATCTTCAGGATATGACCGTGATGACGGGTCACAGTTTTCGTCGCTACCGTTTCACTAAACGTACCCACCGCAACCAGGATCTGGGGCCGTTCATCTCTCACGAAATGAACCGCTGCATCGCCTGCTACCGTTGTGTGCGTTACTACAAAGATTATGCCGATGGCACCGATCTGGGCGTCTATGGCGCGCATGACAACGTCTACTTCGGGCGTCCGGAGGACGGTACGCTGGAAAGCGAATTCTCCGGTAACCTGGTCGAGATTTGCCCGACCGGCGTATTCACCGATAAAACGCACTCCGAGCGCTACAACCGTAAATGGGACATGCAGTTTGCGCCGAGCATCTGCCAGCAGTGTTCCATCGGCTGTAACATCAGCCCGGGCGAGCGCTATGGCGAATTACGCCGTATCGAAAACCGTTACAACGGCACCGTTAACCACTACTTCCTCTGCGACCGCGGTCGTTTCGGCTATGGCTATGTGAACCTGAAAGACCGCCCGCGTCAGCCGGTTCAGCGTCGTGGCGATGACTTTATTACTCTCAACGCCGAGCAGGCGATGCAGGGCGCGGCGGATATTCTGCGCCAGTCGAAGAAAGTAATCGGTATCGGTTCGCCACGCGCCAGCATTGAGAGCAACTTTGCGCTGCGTGAGCTGGTTGGTGCGGAAAACTTCTACACCGGTATCGCGCGCGGTGAGCAGGAACGTCTGCAACTGGCGCTGAAAGTGTTGCGTGAAGGCGGAATTTACACCCCGGCGCTGCGGGAAATCGAATCTTATGACGCGGTACTGGTCTTGGGCGAAGACGTTACCCAGACCGGCGCGCGCGTTGCGCTGGCGGTACGCCAGGCGGTGAAAGGTAAAGCGCGTGAAATGGCGGCGGCGCAGAAAGTGGCCGACTGGCAGATTGCGGCCATCCTTAACATCGGCCAGCGTGCCAAACATCCGCTGTTCGTGACCAACGTGGACGACACCCGTCTGGATGATATCGCCGCCTGGACCTATCGCGCGCCGGTGGAAGATCAGGCGCGCCTGGGCTTTGCGATTGCTCATGCGCTGGACAATACAGCGCCTGCGGTTGACGGTATCGACAGCGACTTACAAAACAAAATTGATGTCATTGTGCAGGCGTTGGCCGGCGCGAAAAAACCGCTGATTATCTCCGGCACTAACGCCGGTAGCAGTGAGGTTATTCAGGCGGCCGCCAACGTGGCGAAAGCGCTGAAAGGCCGTGGTGCCGACGTCGGTATTACTATGATTGCCCGCTCCGTGAACAGCATGGGGCTGGGCATGATGGGCGGCGGTTCGCTTGACGATGCGTTGGGCGAGCTGGAAACCGGCAGCGCGGACGCGGTGGTGGTGCTGGAAAACGATCTCCACCGTCATGCAAGCGCTACGCGCGTGAACGCCGCGCTCGCCAAAGCGCCGCTGGTGATGGTGGTTGACCATCAGCGCACGGCGATTATGGAAAACGCGCATCTGGTGCTTTCTGCGGCAAGCTTCGCCGAAAGCGATGGTACGGTCATCAACAACGAAGGCCGCGCGCAGCGCTTCTTCCAGGTTTATGATCCGGCCTACTACGATAACAAGACGATTATGCTGGAAAGCTGGCGCTGGCTGCATTCGCTGCACAGCACCGTCGAAAACCGCGAAGTGGACTGGACTCAGCTTGACCACGTGATCGACGCGGTCATTGCCGCCATGCCGCAATTTGCCGGCATTAAGGACGCCGCGCCGGATGCGACCTTCCGCATTCGCGGGCAGAAGCTGGCGCGCGAACCGCATCGTTACAGCGGTCGTACGGCGATGCGCGCCAATATCAGCGTGCATGAACCACGTCAGCCGCAGGATAAAGACACCATGTTCGCCTTCTCGATGGAAGGGAATAACCAACCGACTGCCCCGCGATCTGAAATTCCGTTCGCCTGGGCGCCGGGCTGGAACTCCCCGCAGGCGTGGAACAAGTTCCAGGATGAAGTGGGCGGCAAACTGCGTCACGGCGATCCGGGCGTGCGTTTGATTGAAGCGACTGAGGGCGGTCTGGATTATTTCACTACCGTGCCGGCAAGCTTCCAGGCGCAGGACGGTCAGTGGCGTATTGCGCCGTATTACCACCTGTTTGGCAGCGACGAATTGTCTCAGCGTTCTCCGGTCTTCCAGAGCCGTATGCCGCAGCCGTATATCAAACTTAACCCGGCGGATGCCGCGAAGTTGGGCGTCAATGCCGGGACGCGCGTCTCCTTTAGCTACGATGGCAATACGGTGACGCTGCCGGTTGAAATCTCTGAAGGGTTAGCGGCAGGGCAGGTAGGGCTGCCGATGGGTATGCCTGGCATCGCGCCGGTTCTGGCTGGCGCGCGTCTTGAGGATCTGCGGGAGGCGCAACAATGAGTTGGATTACACCGGATCTGATTGAGATCCTGCTGAGCATTCTCAAAGCGGTGGTGATTCTGCTGGTGGTCGTCACCTGCGGGGCCTTCATGAGCTTTGGCGAACGTCGTCTGCTGGGTCTGTTCCAGAACCGTTATGGACCAAACCGCGTTGGCTGGGGCGGCTCGCTCCAGCTGGTCGCGGATATGATCAAGATGTTCTTTAAAGAAGACTGGATCCCGAAATTCTCGGATCGCGTCATCTTTACCCTGGCGCCGATGATCGCGTTTACTTCGCTGCTGCTCTCCTTCGCCATTGTGCCGGTTAGCCCTAATTGGGTGGTGGCCGATTTAAACATCGGGATTTTGTTCTTCCTGATGATGGCCGGTCTGGCGGTTTACGCGGTGCTGTTCGCCGGTTGGTCGAGCAACAACAAATACTCGCTGCTGGGCGCGATGCGCGCGTCTGCCCAGACGGTGAGCTACGAAGTGTTTCTTGGTCTTTCCCTGATGGGCGTGGTGGCGCAGGCCGGTTCATTTAATATGACCGATATCGTCAATAACCAGGCGCATCTGTGGAACGTGATTCCGCAATTCTTTGGGTTTGTTACTTTCGCCATCGCGGGCGTAGCGGTCTGTCACCGTCACCCGTTTGACCAGCCGGAAGCCGAGCAGGAACTGGCGGACGGTTACCACATCGAATATTCCGGTATGAAATTCGGTCTGTTCTTCGTGGGGGAGTACATCGGTATCGTCACCGTTTCCGCGCTGATGGTAACGTTGTTCTTCGGTGGCTGGCATGGCCCGTTCTTACCGCCATTCGTCTGGTTCGCGCTGAAAACCGCGTTCTTCATGATGATGTTCATTTTGATTCGTGCGTCGTTACCGCGTCCGCGTTATGACCAGGTAATGTCCTTCGGCTGGAAAGTTTGCCTGCCGCTGACGCTCATCAACTTGCTGGTAACGGCGGCTGTCATTCTGTGGCAGGCGCAATAAGGGACACAAAGACCATGACCTTAAAAGAATTATTAGTAGGTTTCGGCACTCAGGTACGCAGTATCTGGATGATCGGCCTGCATGCGTTCGCCAAACGCGAAACGCGGATGTATCCGGAAGAGCCGGTCTATTTACCGCCCCGTTACCGTGGCCGTATCGTGCTCACGCGCGACCCGGACGGTGAAGAGCGCTGCGTTGCCTGTAACCTGTGTGCGGTAGCCTGTCCGGTAGGCTGTATCTCTCTGCAAAAAGCGGAGACCAAAGATGGCCGCTGGTATCCGGAATTTTTCCGCATTAACTTCTCACGCTGCATCTTCTGCGGCCTGTGCGAAGAAGCGTGCCCGACCACGGCGATTCAGTTGACCCCGGACTTCGAACTGGGCGAATACAAACGTCAGGATCTGGTGTACGAAAAAGAGGATCTGCTGATTTCCGGTCCGGGTAAATACCCGGAATATAACTTCTACCGGATGGCGGGTATGGCAATCGACGGCAAAGATAAAGGCGAAGCAGAGAACGAAGCCAAGCCTATCGACGTCAAGAGCCTGTTACCGTAAGGAGAGGGCAATGGAATTCGCTTTTTATATCTGTGGCCTGATAGCCATCCTCGCGACCCTGCGAGTGATCACCCATACCAATCCGGTACACGCGCTGTTGTATCTGGTGATATCGCTACTGGCGATTTCCGGGGTGTTCTTTTCGCTGGGCGCTTACTTTGCCGGTGCGCTGGAAATTATCGTCTACGCGGGTGCCATCATGGTGCTGTTTGTGTTCGTGGTGATGATGCTCAACCTCGGCGGCAGCGAAATCGAACAGGAACGCCAGTGGCTGAAGCCGCAGGTGTGGATTGGTCCGGCGGTTTTGTCGGCCATTATGCTGGCGGTCATTGTGTACGCCATTCTGGGCGTTAACGACCAGGGCATCGACGGCACGCCGATTAGCGCGAAAGCGGTGGGCATTACGCTGTTCGGGCCTTATGTTCTGGCGGTCGAACTGGCGTCTATGCTGCTGCTGGCAGGCCTGGTGGTGGCGTTCCACGTCGGTCGTGAAGAGCGTGCGGGCGAAGTGCTAAGCAACCGCACCGATGACCGCGCGAAAAGAAAAACGGAGGAGCGCGCATGATCCCCTTAACACATGGACTGATCCTCGCTGCGATTTTATTCGTCCTGGGTTTAACCGGTCTGGTTATCCGCCGCAATCTGCTGTTTATGCTGATCGGGCTGGAAATCATGATTAACGCCTCCGCGCTGGCCTTTGTGGTCGCCGGGAGCTACTGGGGCCAGACCGATGGTCAGGTGATGTACATTCTCGCCATCAGCCTTGCGGCTGCGGAAGCGAGTATTGGACTTGCACTGTTGCTGCAACTCCATCGCCGTCGCCAGAACCTGAACATCGATTCAGTAAGTGAGATGCGTGGATGAACATGCTTGCCTTAACCATTATTCTGCCATTGATTGGCTTTGTACTGCTGGCGTTCTCTCGCGGACGCTGGTCGGAAAATCTCTCCGCGACCATTGGCGTGGGCTCCGTTGGTCTGGCGGCGTTGGTGACAGCGTTTGTCGGGATGGATTTCTTCGCCAACGGCAAACAGGCGTTCAGCCAGCCGCTGTGGACGTGGATGTCGGTCGGTAACTTCAACATCGGTTTTAACCTGGTGCTGGACGGCCTGTCGCTGACCATGCTCTCTGTGGTCACCGGCGTCGGCTTCCTGATCCACATGTTCGCGTCCTGGTACATGCGTGGGGAAGAGGGCTACTCTCGCTTCTTCGCTTATACCAACCTGTTTATCGCCAGCATGGTTGTTCTGGTGCTGTCCGATAACCTGCTGTTGATGTACCTCGGCTGGGAAGGCGTGGGCCTGTGCTCTTATCTGTTGATCGGCTTCTATTACAGCGATCCGAAGAATGGCGCAGCGGCAATGAAAGCCTTCGTGGTGACCCGTGTCGGTGACGTGTTCCTCGCCTTCGCGCTGTTCATTCTCTACAACGAACTGGGCACGCTGAACTTCCGCGAAATGGTCGAGCTGGCGCCAGCGCACTTTGCTGACGGCAACAACATGCTGATGTGGGCGACGCTGATGCTGCTGGGCGGCGCGGTCGGTAAATCTGCGCAGCTACCGTTGCAGACCTGGCTTGCCGACGCGATGGCCGGTCCGACGCCGGTCTCCGCGCTGATCCACGCCGCCACCATGGTGACCGCCGGTGTCTACCTGATCGCTCGTACCCATGGTCTGTTCCTGATGACCCCGGAAATTCTGCATCTGGTGGGCATTATCGGGGCGATTACGCTGGTAATGGCAGGTTTCGCCGCGCTGGTGCAGACCGACATCAAGCGCGTGCTGGCCTATTCCACCATGAGCCAGATTGGCTACATGTTCCTGGCGCTTGGCGTGCAGGCGTGGGATGCGGCAATTTTCCATCTGATGACGCACGCCTTCTTTAAAGCGCTGCTGTTCCTGGCCTCCGGCTCGGTGATTCTGGCCTGCCATCACGAACAGAACATCTTTAAGATGGGCGGTCTGCGTAAGTCGATTCCACTGGTGTATGCCTGCTTCCTGGTGGGGGGCGCGGCGCTGTCGGCGCTGCCGCTGGTCACTGCGGGCTTCTTCAGTAAGGATGAGATCCTGGCTGGCGCGATGGCGAACGGTCATATCAATCTGATGGTGGCGGGTCTGGTCGGCGCGTTCATGACCTCCCTGTACACCTTCCGGATGATTTTCATCGTATTCCACGGTAAAGAACAAATTCATGCTCATGCAGGGAAGGGGATTACCCACCATCTGCCGCTGATTGTCCTGATGATTCTGTCTACCTTTGTTGGCGCGCTGATTGTGCCGCCATTGCAGGGGGTGCTGCCGCAGACAACTGAACTGGCGCATGGTCGCGTCATGACCCTGGAAATTACCTCTGGCGTAGTGGCGATTGCCGGCATCCTGATTGCCGCATGGCTGTGGCTGGGTAAACGTACGCTGGTGACGTCGATCGCCAACAGCGCGCCGGGCCGTCTGCTGGGGACCTGGTGGTATAACGCCTGGGGCTTTGACTGGCTGTACGACAAAGTATTCGTCAAGCCATTCCTCGGTATCGCCTGGCTGCTGAAGCGCGACCCGCTTAATGCGTTGATGAACATTCCGGCTATCCTTTCCCGTTTTGCAGGCAAAGGCCTGGTACTGAGCGAGAACGGTTATTTGCGCTGGTATGTGGCATCCATGAGCATCGGCGCGGTTGTGGTGCTGGCGCTGCTGATGGTACTGCGTTGAGTTTGTTGGCTGGATGAACGACTGCCGGATGGCGCAGTGCTTATCCGGCCTACAAACCCAAAAATAATTTTTAGAATTCGTTGAAAATCTGTTCCTGAAGTACAGGCGTCATCGGCGAAGTCAGACCGGATACCGCCAGCGCACAGCAACCGGAGCGTACTGAAGTACGTGAGGATGATTCGCGAAGCTCACCCCTACGGGGCCGTCCTTACGGACGTTCAAAACGCGCTGCGTTTTGTGTGAGCACTGGCAGGATTTGGGCTGACGAGTGAGATAGCCTGAGCAGGAGTAAATATAAGGGACATACTTAGCTATGTTATTACCCTGGTTGATATTAATCCCCTTTATCGGTGGCTTCCTGTGCTGGCAGACCGAACGCTTTGGCGTGAAGGTGCCGCGTTGGATAGCGCTGATTACCATGGGGCTGACGCTGGCGCTCGGTCTGCAATTGTGGTTGCAGGGCGGCTACTCACTGACGCAATCCGCCGGTATTCCGCAGTGGCAATCTGAATTTGTTCTGCCGTGGATCCCGCGTTTTGGCATCTCTATCCATCTGGCGCTCGACGGACTGTCGCTGCTAATGGTGGTGCTGACCGGCCTGCTCGGCGTTCTGGCGGTGCTTTGCTCCTGGCGAGAAATCGAAAAATATCAGGGCTTCTTCCACCTGAACCTGATGTGGATCTTAGGCGGCGTTATCGGCGTGTTCCTGGCCATCGACATGTTCCTGTTCTTCTTCTTCTGGGAAATGATGCTGGTGCCGATGTACTTCCTGATAGCGCTGTGGGGCCACAAAGCTTCTGACGGTAAAACGCGTATCACGGCGGCAACCAAGTTCTTCATTTACACCCAGGCGAGTGGTCTGGTGATGTTGATTGCCATCCTGGCGCTGGTGTTTGTGCACTATAAAGCGACCGGCGTGTGGACCTTCAACTATGAAGAGCTGCTGAATACCCCGATGTCCCACGGTGTGGAATATCTGCTGATGCTGGGCTTCTTCATCGCCTTCGCGGTGAAAATGCCGGTGGTGCCGCTGCATGGCTGGCTGCCGGATGCGCACTCCCAGGCGCCGACCGCCGGTTCTGTCGACCTGGCCGGTATCTTGCTGAAAACCGCCGCTTACGGTCTGCTGCGTTTCTCCCTGCCATTGTTCCCGAACGCGTCGGCGGAGTTTGCGCCTATCGCCATGTGGCTTGGCGTTATCGGCATTTTCTACGGCGCGTGGATGGCCTTTACCCAATACGACATCAAGCGCCTGATTGCCTATACCTCCGTTTCCCACATGGGCTTCGTGCTGATCGCCATCTACACCGGTAGCCAACTGGCGTACCAGGGCGCGGTGATTCAGATGATTGCGCACGGTTTGTCCGCAGCCGGTCTGTTCATTCTGTGTGGCCAGTTGTACGAACGTCTGCATACGCGTGACATGCGTATGATGGGCGGCCTGTGGGGCAAAATGAAATGGTTGCCTGCGCTGTCCATGTTCTTTGCGGTGGCGACGCTCGGGATGCCGGGCACCGGTAACTTTGTCGGCGAATTTATGATTCTGTTCGGCAGCTACCAGGTGGTGCCGGTGATTACCGTTATCTCGACCTTTGGGCTGGTATTCGCCTCTGTATACTCGCTGGCGATGCTGCATCGCGCTTACTTTGGTAAAGCGAAGAGCCAGATTGCCAGCCAGGAACTGCCAGGGATGTCGCTGCGCGAGCTGTTTATCATTCTGTTGCTGGTGGTGCTTCTGGTACTGCTTGGCTTCTATCCGCAGCCGATTCTGGATACCTCGCATTCTGCGATGAGCAACATCCAGCAGTGGTTTGTTAATTCCGTTACTACTACAAGGCCGTAAATCGCCATGACAATAACTCCACAACACCTGATTGCGCTGCTACCGCTGCTGATCGTCGGCTTGACGGTGGTGGTTGTGATGCTCTCCATTGCGTGGCGACGCAATCACTTCCTCAATGCCACGCTGTCGGTCATTGGGCTTAACGCTGCTCTGGTTTCGCTTTGGTTTGTCGGCCAGGCTGGGGCAATGGACGTCACGCCGCTGATGCGCGTTGACGGCTTTGCGATGCTCTACACCGGGCTGGTGCTGCTGGCGAGCCTCGCCACCTGTACCTTTGCCTACCCGTGGCTGGAAGGCTATAACGATAACCAGGAAGAGTTCTACCTGCTGGTGTTAATCGCCAGCCTGGGGGGAATTCTGCTGGCGAACGCCAACCACCTGGCGGCGCTGTTCCTCGGTATCGAACTAATCTCACTGCCGCTGTTCGGCCTGATTGGTTATGCTTTCCGCCAGAAACGCTCGCTGGAAGCCAGTATCAAATACACCATCCTCTCCGCCGCCGCCTCGTCTTTCCTGCTGTTCGGGATGGCGCTGGTCTATGCGCAGTCCGGCAACCTGTCTTTCGAAGCGCTCGGTAAGAGCCTCGGCGATGGTATGCTGCACGAGCCGTTGCTGCTGGCGGGCTTTGGCCTGATGATTGTCGGTCTGGGCTTTAAACTCTCTCTGGTGCCGTTCCACCTGTGGACGCCAGACGTTTACCAGGGCGCGCCTGCGCCGGTTTCCACCTTCCTGGCGACGGCGAGCAAAATCGCTATCTTCGGCGTGGTAATGCGTCTGTTCCTCTATGCGCCGGTAGGCGACAGCGAAGCGGTACGCGTGGTGCTGGGCATTATCGCCTTTGCCTCTATCATCTTCGGTAACCTGATGGCGCTGAGCCAGACCAACATCAAACGTCTGCTCGGTTACTCTTCTATCTCTCACCTCGGCTATCTGCTGGTGGCGCTGATTGCCCTGCAGAGCGGCGAGATGTCGATGGAAGCGGTAGGCGTTTATCTGGCCGGTTATCTGTTCAGCAGCCTCGGCGCGTTTGGCGTGGTCAGCCTGATGTCCAGCCCGTTCCGCGGCCCGGATGCCGATTCCCTGTACTCTTACCGTGGTCTGTTCTGGCACCGTCCGGTTCTTGCCGCGGTGATGACGGTGATGATGCTGTCGCTGGCAGGTATTCCGATGACGCTGGGCTTTATCGGCAAATTCTACGTGCTGGCGGTCGGCGTTCAGGCCAGCCTGTGGTGGCTGGTCGCCGCCGTGGTGGTGGGTTCCGCGATTGGTTTGTACTACTACCTGCGCGTTGCGGTGAGTCTCTACCTGCACGCGCCGCAGCAACCGGGACGCGACGCGCCGACAAACTGGCAGTACAGCGCAGGCGGTATCGTGGTGCTGATCTCCGCGTTGCTGGTGTTGGTACTGGGCGTCTGGCCGCAGCCGCTGATTAGCCTTGTGCAGTTAGCGACGCCGTTGATGTAAGCAATAAGTAAAAACGAAAAACCCGCTTCACGAAGCGGGTTTTTTATTACCTGATGTCATTCTTTAAAATGACTCAGGACGGTAGACCGGATAAGGCGCTTGCGCCGCCATCCGGCCTGTAAGGTCTCAGCGACCGGAATTTAACTTAGCAACTGCCGGCTTACCAGCGGGCCGCTGATGTTTTGCGCCGCGCGTTCCATCACTTCCTGTATCACTGAAGAGAGTTCGTTAATCTCAAACTTGGCCACGTAGCCGTCGGCTTTCACCTTACGCACATGATCTTCGTTGGCGCTGCCGGAAAGGGAAGAGTGAATAACAACCGGGATCTTTTTCAGCCGTTCATCGGTTTTAATTTTACGCGTTAACGTAAAGCCATCCATCTCCGGCATCTCAAGATCTGTCAGGACCAGCGCGATTTTCTCGCTAATTGGCTTACCTTCGGCCTCCGCTTCCTGCGCCAGTTGCTGGATTCTCTCCCATGCATCCTTGCCGGTCACATGCATCTGATGCGGAATTTCCATCGCGTTCAGCCCTTTTTCCAGCATCGCGCGGGCGACTTTGGAGTCTTCCGCCACAATGGCTACCGCACCAGGGGTAATATAAAATTTATTGGTCTTCAGATTGGTGGCGCGCAGATCGTGGCTGGAGGGGACAATATCATAAAGGATCTGCTCAACGTCGAGCACCAGCGCCAGGTTGTTGGTTTCTTTGTTGTCATCCAGGCAGGCAATACTGGTGATGTAGCGACCGTTGACGGCTTTCTCGGCGGTATGCACCTGTTGCCAGTCAAGACGCATAATATTTTCCACCGACTCGACGGCAAATGCCTGTACGCTGCGCGCATATTCGGTGATCAGCAAAATATTCAGCCCGGTTTCCGGCTTGCAGCCCGCTACCGCTGGCAAATCAATC
Organism: Salmonella sp. SJTUF14076; assembly: GCF_015534835.1. Lineage (NCBI taxonomy): Bacteria > Pseudomonadati > Pseudomonadota > Gammaproteobacteria > Enterobacterales > Enterobacteriaceae > Salmonella > Salmonella sp. SJTUF14076. The sequence continues at coordinate 1,583,098 of NZ_CP064674.1, forward strand.
ACCGGAATGACCTGATCCCGAATATTGACCATGCCCAATAGCGGCGCTTTCATGCCTGCCGGGCGCGTAAAGGCGGGCATTGGTACGATTTCGCGCAGCTTAAATACATTGATGCCGAACAGCTCTGACTTCTGTTCATGCAGCGATGTACCAAGACGGAATAACAGCAGTTCAAAACGGTTGGACAGGGTTAAATTGGCCCTGTCATCAATATCTTTCTGAAAATTGTCCATCCTAACCTCATTATGAAAGCCTGCCTTTTTTAGTGTTATCGGCAATGAGGACAAAAAATGGAGCGCTAAACCGGGAAAACAGAAAAATCGTAAGCCAGCTCCGTCGCCGGGAAAATAGCGCGGCATTCCGCCAGTAAGCGCTGACAGCCTTTATCGTCATAGCGTGAGCTAATATGGGTCATGATCAGCCGACCAACGGCAGCTTCCCGCGCCAGCGTCGCGGTTTGACGGGTGGAGCTGTGTCCGCGAGCGTTGGCTTTCTCCTCCATTGACGCATCCAGCGTGGTTTCATGAACCATCACATCCACACCCTGCGCCAGTGCGAGGGCGGCCTCGCAGGGCGCGGTATCGCCGAAAATCGCCACTGATTTCCCGGCCACTGCGGGAGCAAGGTAGTCGGCGCCATTGATCTGCCTTCCATCGGCAAGCGTAACGGTTTTTCCTGCCTTCAACGCCTGAAACAGCGGGCCGGGCGTAACGCCTGCGGCTTTTAACGCCCTGGCATTCAGCGCGCCAGGCTTGTCATGTTCAACAACGCGATATCCGTAGCACGCCAGTGGATGCTCCAGCCTGAACGCGGTCACTTTACGCAGACCGTCGTCAAGAATATCGCCAGCGCTAATTTCTTCAATTTGCAACGGAAAATCGGTCCATGAACCGCTAAGGCGCAGTGTGGTTGCAATAAACTCACGCACGCCTTGAGGCCCGTATACGGTTAGCGGATGGGGATTCCCCGCCATCGACCGGCTGCATAGCAGACCCGGCAGGCCAAACAGATGATCGCCGTGAAGATGGCTGATAAAAATGCGCTCAAGCTTACCGGGATGAAACGCGGTATTAAGCATTTGATGCTGTGTCCCTTCGCCGCAATCAAAAAGCCATACTCCCGGCTGCGTTGGATGTTGCAGATGTAATAAAATTGCCGTTACATTGCGTGAGCGCGTGGGAACGCCTGCGGACGTACCTAAAAAAATTAATTCCATCTTGTCCATACACGTTTGGTTATCGTTTAACCCAAGATTACCACAACACAGGAGCGCATCATGATTGACTGGCAGGATCTCCACCATAGCGAACTTACCGTTCCTCAACTTTACGCGTTACTCAAATTGCGCTGCGCAGTCTTTGTGGTAGAACAGCGCTGTCCTTACCTGGATGTGGATGGCGATGATTTAGTTGGCGACAATCGTCATATTTTGGGCTGGCATCAGGATGAGCTGGTGGCGTATGCGAGGATTCTGAAAAGCGATAACGAATCAGACCCGGTTGTTATTGGCCGGGTGATCGTCAGCGATGCCTGGCGAGGGGCGAAACTGGGCCAGCAATTAATGGCGAAAACGCTGGAATCTTGTGGGCGGCACTGGCCGGATAAGCCGCTATATCTGGGGGCGCAGGCGCATCTAGAACCTTTTTATGCGCGGTTTGGTTTTATTCCGGTTACCGATGTTTATGACGAAGACGGCATTCCGCACCGGGGAATGGCGCGGGAGGTTCATCAGGCATAAACCGAAACCGTTGACTATAGTTAGGAGCAGGTGTTAACACAACGGAGAATGAGAATGTCATATCAATTTGGTGAATCACGTGTTGATGATGATCTGACTTTGCTCAGCGAAACGCTGGAAGAGGTTTTACGTTCCTCAGGCGATCCCGCCGATCAAAAATACATTGAGCTGAAAGCCCGCGCGGAACAAGCGCTGGAAGAGGTGAAAAACCGCGTAAGCCATGCGTCGGATAGCTATTATTACCGGGCAAAGCAGGCCGTTTATAAAGCGGATGACTACGTTCATGAAAAACCCTGGCAGGGTATTGGCGTAGGCGCGGCGGTAGGACTGGTGCTTGGACTGCTGCTGGCGCGGCGCTAAATCCCCCCACTGAACAGAATTGCAACCCTCCCTAAATGAGGTACTGCTTTTTTAGGGCAGTACCCCGTATAATGTGGGGTTTTTAACAGGGAGGGTCCGCGTGCATTCTATTACTACTGCGCTGGAAAATCTGACGCGTCAGCTATCGCAAGAGATACCGGCGACGCCAGGGCTTTGCGTTTTCGATGCGCCTTTCCCTTTAAACGATGCCTTCGATGCATTGAGCTGGCTGGCCAGCCAGTCATCCTTTCCGCAATTCTACTGGCAACAGCGCAATGGCGACGAAGAAGCTGCCGTTCTCGGGGCCATCACCGTATTTTCATCGCTCGATCTGGCGCAACGGTTTTTACGTCAGCACGCGCAGCCTGACCTGCGTATTTGGGGGCTGAATGCGTTCGAGCCGAAAGAGGGCTACTTATTGCTGCCGCGGCTGGAGTGGCGACGTAGCGGGGGTACGGCGACCTTACGCTTACATCTGCACAGTGACGTTTCGCTACGCGATGATGCGCGCCAGGCGAAAGCGTTTCTCGCTTCTCTGGTCGGTATTAAGCCTGTTCCGGCGCTGCGCCTTTCGCTCACGAGCGAACAACACTGGCCGGACAAAGACGGTTGGGTGAAGCTGATTCAGCAGGCCACCCACACCATTGCGCAAGAGGCGTTTGATAAAGTTGTGCTGGCGCGGGCCACCGACTTACAGTTCTCCCGTCCGGTCAATGCCGCCGCGATGATGGCGTCCAGTCGTCGTTTAAATCTCAACTGCTACCACTTTTTTATGGCCTTTTCCGCCGATACCGCCTTTCTGGGATCATCGCCGGAGCGGCTCTGGCGGCGGCGTGAAACGGCGCTGCGTACCGAAGCGCTGGCCGGGACGGTGGCGAACCATCCGGATAACCATAAAGCCTGGCAGCTTGGCGAATGGTTAATGAAAGACGATAAAAACCAGCGAGAAAATATGCTGGTTGTCGAAGACATCTGCCAGCGACTGCAAAACTGCACCCACTCGCTGGATGTGCTGCCGCCGCAGGTGCTCAGACTGCGCAAGGTTCAGCATTTGCGCCGCTGTATCTGGACGGCGCTTAATCAGGCGGACGACACGCTCTGCCTGCACCAGTTACAGCCTACCGCAGCGGTCGCCGGGATCCCTCGTGAACCCGCGCGTTGTTTTATAGAACAACATGAGCCGTTCGAACGTGAATGGTATGCCGGGTCGGCAGGCTATCTCTCCACGCGGCAAAGTGAGTTTTGCGTGACGTTACGTTCAGCCAAAGTGACGACCAATGTGGTGCGATTGTATGCCGGCGCGGGAATCGTCCGCGGCTCCGATCCGGAACAGGAATGGCAGGAAATAGATAATAAAGCGGCCGGGTTACGTACCTTATTGCAGATGGATGCGTAATGAGTCACATATTCCCGACCCATATCAATAATCCATTTTTGCAGCTCTTTATACTTAGTCCCAATGATTGATACCGGACAAACTCATGTCAGTAAGTGCATTTAACCGGCGCTGGGCGGCGGTCATCCTGGAAGCCTTAACCCGTCATGGCGTCAGGCATGTTTGTATCGCCCCTGGTTCCCGTTCCACGCCGCTCACGTTGGCGGCGGCAGAGAATCCTGCTTTTATTCACCATACGCACTTTGATGAGCGTGGGCTTGGTCATCTGGCGTTAGGGCTGGCGAAAGTCAGCCAACAGCCGGTTGCCGTTATTGTCACTTCAGGTACCGCCGTGGCGAATCTCTATCCGGCGTTGATTGAGGCGGGGCTGACGGGCGAGAAGCTCATTTTACTTACAGCCGATCGCCCGCCGGAGCTGATTGACTGCGGCGCCAACCAGGCGATCCGTCAGGCGGGGATGTTTGCCTCGCACCCCTCCCAAACTCTGTCGTTGCCGCGTCCCTCGCAGGATATTCCGGCGCGCTGGCTGGTGTCGACCATCGACAATGCGCTCGCCATGCTTCATGCGGGCGCGCTGCACATTAACTGTCCTTTTGCCGAACCGCTGTATGGCGATATGAATGACACCGGTCTGGTCTGGCAGCAGCGTCTCGGCGACTGGTGGCAGGATGAAAAACCCTGGCTGCGCGAAGCGCGTCGACTGGAAAGCGACAAACAGCGCGACTGGTTCTTCTGGCGACAAAAACGCGGCGTTGTCGTCGCCGGGCGTATGAGCGCGGAAGAAGGCAAAAAAGTGGCGCAGTGGGCGCAAACTCTGGGATGGCCATTAATTGGCGACGTATTGTCGCAAACCGGGCAGCCGCTGCCGTGCGCCGACCTGTGGCTCGGCAACGCCAAAGCGGTGACCGAACTGCAGCAGGCGCAAATTGTCGTCCAGCTTGGCAGTAGCCTTACCGGAAAACGCTTACTGCAATGGCAGGCAACCTGCGAGCCGGAAGAGTACTGGGTAATCGACAATATTGAAGGTCGTCTGGACCCTGCGCACCATCGTGGACGCAGACTGGTAGCGAAAATCGCCGACTGGCTGGAACTACATCCGGCGGAAAAACGTAAACCGTGGTGTGTAGAGATCCCGCGTCTGGCGGAACTGGCGTGGCAACGGGTGGTCGCGCAGCGAGACACCTTTGGCGAAGCGCAGCTGGCGCACCGTATCCGCGACTATCTGCCGGAGCAGGGGCAATTGTTCGTGGGCAATAGTCTGGTGGTACGTCTGATCGACGCGCTGTCACAGTTGCCGGCCGGCTATCCGGTATACAGCAATCGCGGGGCAAGCGGCATTGACGGCCTGCTTTCCACGGCGGCGGGCGTGCAGCGCGCCAGCGCTAAATCGACGCTGGCTATCGTCGGCGATTTATCCGCGCTGTACGATCTTAACGCGCTGGCGTTACTACGTCAGGTATCCGCGCCGTTTGTGTTGATTGTGGTCAACAATAACGGCGGGCAGATCTTTTCCCTGCTGCCGACGCCGCAAAGCAAACGTGAGCGCTTTTATTTGATGCCGCAAAACGTCCATTTTGACCATGCGGCCGCCATGTTTAACCTGCGCTATCATCGCCCGAAAAACTGGGAAGAACTGGAGTCTGCGCTGGCTGGCGCGTGGCGAACCCCGGCGACAACGGTGATTGAGCTGGTGGTAAACGATACGGACGGCGCGCAGACGTTGCAGCAACTTTTGGCTCAGGTAAGCCATTTATGATGTTGCACGCGCAGCACATGCCCGGACAGCCTGGGGCGCCCTCGCTGGTTTTCCTGCACGGTTTTTCTGGCGATTGCCGCGAATGGCAGCCGGTTGGCGAACAGTTTCACGGCTGTTCGCGGCTCTATATTGACTTACCGGGACATGGCGGATCTGCGGCTATTCCGGTCGGCAGATTTGCCGATGTCATCAGATTACTGCGCGCTACGTTAATTAGTTACAACATACTAAAGTTTTGGTTGGTGGGATACTCCCTTGGCGGCCGGGTGGCGATGATGGCAGCCTGCCAGGGAATACCAGGCCTGTGCGGCCTGGTGGTTGAAGGCGGTCATCCGGGGCTGCAAAATGAACAGGCGCGCGCTGAAAGACGATTGTCCGACGGGCGCTGGGCAGAGCGTTTTCGTCATGAACCATTGACTGAGGTTTTTCACGACTGGTATCAGCAGCCGGTGTTCGCCTCGCTGACGGCGCAGCAAAGGCAGGCGCTGACGGCGCTGCGTAGCCAGAATAACGGCGAAACGCTGGCTGCGATGCTGGAGGCGACATCGCTTGCCGTCCAGCCGGATTTACGCGAGGCGCTCAACGCGCTGGCATTTCCGTTTTATTATTTATGTGGCGAACGCGACAGCAAATTCCGCGCCCTGGCGCAGGAAGTGGCGGCGACATGCCATGTTATTCGTAACGCCGGACACAACGCGCATCGGGAAAACCCCGCTGGCGTGGTAGACAGTCTGGCTCAGATTCTGCGTCTCTGACTAAAGGACACACTATGATCTATCCTGATGAAACAATGCTTTACGCACCGGTAGAATGGCACGACTGCTCGGAGGGTTACACCGACATTCGTTATGAAAAATCCACCGACGGTATTGCAAAAATCACCATTAATCGTCCGCAGGTGCGCAATGCATTTCGTCCGTTGACCGTCAAAGAGATGATTCAGGCGCTGGCGGATGCCCGTTACGACGACAACGTGGGCGTGATTATTCTGACCGGCGAAGGCGATAAAGCGTTTTGCGCGGGCGGCGACCAGAAGGTGCGCGGCGATTACGGCGGTTATCAGGATGACTCCGGCGTGCATCACCTGAACGTGCTGGACTTCCAGCGCCAGATTCGCACCTGTCCAAAACCGGTTGTCGCGATGGTCGCGGGATATTCCATCGGCGGTGGCCATGTGCTGCACATGATGTGTGACCTGACCATCGCGGCGGAAAACGCCATCTTCGGCCAGACTGGTCCGAAAGTTGGCTCCTTTGACGGCGGCTGGGGCGCTTCGTATATGGCGCGTATCGTTGGTCAGAAGAAAGCGCGTGAAATCTGGTTCCTGTGCCGCCAGTACGATGCGCAACAGGCGCTGGATATGGGGCTGGTTAACACTGTGGTTCCGCTGGCGGATCTGGAAAAAGAGACCGTGCGCTGGTGCCGCGAAATGTTGCAAAACAGTCCGATGGCGCTGCGTTGCCTGAAAGCGGCGCTGAATGCCGATTGTGACGGTCAGGCCGGGCTGCAGGAGCTGGCGGGCAACGCTACCATGCTGTTCTACATGACCGAAGAAGGGCAGGAAGGCCGTAACGCCTTTAACCAGAAGCGTCAGCCTGACTTCAGCAAATTCAAACGGAACCCATAATGCGTAGCGCGCAGGTATACCGCTGGCAGATCCCCATGGACGCGGGGGTGGTTCTGCGCGACAGGCGGTTAAAAACTCGCGACGGGCTGTATGTTTGTCTGCGTGACGGCGAGCGTGAAGGGTGGGGAGAGATCTCCCCGCTGCCGGGCTTCAGTCAGGAAACGTGGGAAGAGGCGCAGACGGCGCTCCTGACATGGGTGAATGACTGGCTTCAGGGGAGCGAGGGATTACCGGAGATGCCTTCGGTCGCGTTTGGCGCAAGCTGCGCGCTGGCGGAACTGACTGGCGTATTGCCGGAGGCGGCGGACTATCGCGCTGCGCCGTTATGCACTGGCGATCCTGACGATCTGGTGCTGCGGCTTGCCGATATGCCCGGCGAGAAAATCGCTAAGGTCAAAGTGGGTCTCTATGAAGCGGTACGCGACGGCATGGTGGTTAATTTGCTGCTGGAGGCGATCCCGGATCTGCATCTGCGTCTGGATGCGAATCGCGCCTGGACGCCGCTAAAAGCCCAACAGTTCGCAAAGTATGTTAATCCGGATTACCGCGCTCGTATCGCCTTTCTCGAAGAACCGTGTAAGACGCGGGATGATTCCCGCGCCTTTGCCCGTGAAACCGGCATCGCGATTGCCTGGGACGAAAGTCTGCGCGAAGCGGATTTCACCTTTGAAGCCGAAGAGGGCGTCAGGGCTGTGGTTATCAAACCTACGCTGACCGGATCGCTTGATAAAGTGCGTGAGCAAGTCGCTGCCGCCCATGCGTTGGGACTGACGGCGGTCATCAGCTCTTCGATCGAGTCCAGCCTCGGCCTGACGCAACTGGCGCGGATTGCCGCCTGGTTGACGCCGGGAACGCTGCCCGGACTGGATACCTTGCATCTGATGCAGGCGCAACAGGTTCGCCCCTGGCCCGGTAGCGCGTTGCCTTGTCTGAAGCGTGATGAGCTGGAACGACTGTTATGACATTCACGGACTGGCCGTGGCGCCACTGGCGTCAGGTTCGCAGTCAGGCGCCCGCTCTGCGCCTGAACGATGAAGTGCTAAGCTGGCGCGCCCTCTGTGAGCGTATTGATGCGCTGGCGGACGGGTTTGCCGCGCAGGGCGTACGCGAGGGCGACGGTGTCCTGCTGCGCGCCGGGAATCAGCCGCGCACTCTGTTGGCATGGCTTGCGCTGATGCAGTGCGGCGCGCGGGTTCTGCCCGTCAACCCGCAGTTGCCCCAGACGTTGCTGGAGGCGCTGGTGCCGAAGTTAACGCTGCGTTTTGCGCTGACACTGGAAGGCGAAAACGCGTTTTCCGGATTAACCTCGTTGCAGATACAAAAGAGCACAGCGGCGTATGCCGTGGCCTGGCAACCGCAGCGTCTGGTTTCCATGACGCTGACATCGGGTTCCACAGGATTGCCAAAAGCGGCCGTACATACGTGCCAGGCGCATCTTGCCAGCGCGCAGGGAGTGCTTTCGCTAATGCCGTTTGGCCCGCAGGATGACTGGCTGCTATCGCTGCCGCTGTTTCATGTATCCGGGCAGGGTATTATGTGGCGCTGGCTCTTCGCCGGGGCGCGCATGACGGTACGCGATAAGCAACCGCTGGAGCAGATGCTGGCAGGGTGTACTCATGCTTCGCTGGTGCCGACGCAGCTATGGCGGTTGCTGGCGAATCGGGCGGCGGTGACGCTGAAAGCCGTTTTGCTCGGCGGCGCGGTGATTCCGGTTGAACTCACCGACCAGGCCAGCAAACAAGGGATTCGCTGCTGGTGCGGGTATGGGCTCACGGAGTTCGCGTCTACAGTATGCGCCAAGGAGGCCGATGGTTCTGATGATGTGGGCGCGCCGCTCCCCGGCAGAGAGATCAGAATCGTCGATAATGAAGTCTGGCTGCGCGCCGCCAGTATGGCGGAAGGTTACTGGCGTGATGGCAAACTGATCCCGCTGGTTAATGACGAGGGCTGGTTTGCCACGCGCGATCGCGGCGAGCTGAACCACGGCAGGCTAACCATCGCCGGGCGGCTGGACAACCTGTTCTTTAGCGGCGGCGAAGGCATTCAGCCGGAGGAAGTCGAACGCGTTATTAACGCGCATCCGCTGGTGCAACAAGCCTTCGTCGTGCCGGTAGAAGATAAAGAGTTTGGCCATCGTCCCGTTGCGGTTGTGGAGTATGCATCGCAGGCCGGAGACGTGAACCTCGCTGAATGGGTTCGCGATAAACTGGCGCGTTTTCAACAGCCGGTTCGCTGGTTGACGCTGCCGTCAGAACTGAAAAACGGAGGGATTAAAATATCTCGCCGTGCGCTCCAGCAGTGGGTGTGTAAGATCTGTAAAAATTAATGTTAGGTTAATATACAACCATTCCATCGCTATTGCCGTTTTGTTTATCCGTTGATGTGTAACGTGTTATGAACAATCAGCGTGAAACGGGGGCGCTATGGAATGGTTGGTTAAGAAATCGCATTATGTCAAAAAGAGGGCGTGCCATGTTCTGGTGCTGTGCGATAGCGGCGGTTCGCTAAAAATGATCGCCGAGGCGAATTCCATGATATTACTGAGTCCCGGCGATATCCTGTCGCCTTTACAGGATGCGCAGTATTGTATTAATCGGGAAAAACACCAGACCTTAAAAATCGTTGATGCACGCTGTTATTCCTGCGACGAATGGCAGCGGTTGACGCGCAAGCCATCATGATCTGGCGGGCAGAAAAATCAGCATTACCCCCGCCATAATGCACAATACGCCGAGCATCGCTTTTAGGCTGAAAGCGCCTTGCAAACCGGGTAACAACATTGAGGCTACCCAGACAAGCACATAGCTGAGACTCAGCAGCGCATAGGCTTTGCTGAGCGCAAGCGTGTGTAATGTTTTATGCCAGCAGAAGACGGAAACCAGATACCCCGCCAAACCGGCGAATAGCGCCAGGGTCGCGGCATTAAGAGCGCCCAGCCCGGAAATAAACGCCAGCGGATGCGCTATCGATGGCAGTCGCATCATGGCGAATCCTAAACTCAACTGGGCGAGGGAGGCAATCGCAACGCTTATCAGTCCCCACATTACGCCCATTATGCCGCACTCCCCAGAATGATAATGCCGCTGATAATTAATGCGACGCCCAACCAGTGGCGGGGCGGAACCTGTTCATGCCAGATTTTCCAGGCCGCCAGCGTGACCCAGACAAAATTCAGACTCAACATCGGGTAAGCAATTCCCACCGGCAGGGTTTGTAGCACCAGCAGCCACAGCACCATCGCTGCGCCCATGCATATCAGCGCCAGGCCCAGCCACAGCATCAAGTGACGGCGGCGTCCGCCCGTCGTCAATGGCCGTGTCGCTTGCTTTTGGCAGAGCTGACCGCCAACGCTGAGCAGACTGGCAAGCACCAGAACGATGCCGATCATTTAGGCCGATACTGAATTAACACCAGACGCCCCTGATAATCAACATTGTCCGCAGGGGGAAGGGAAAGAGCGCTGATGTCTTCGTCTTTGTCTATTGAAAGTACTAGCGTAATAATGCCCTCCTGACGATGCTGGTTGAGCCAGGCGTTAAAATCGTCGGCTTTAACGAATTTATTCTGTACATCAGGATAGCTGAGACCATACCTGAGTTCGCCCGCGTGTCCGTAGAGCATAATATCGTCTCGTTTCAGACTCCAGGCCAGCCCGGCGGCGACGCCGACGTTGTCGGCAAGAATATAGCGGCTTGATGCCAAAGGCGCCTGGGTCATTTCGACAAAAAACTGGGGCTGTTTGGACTCCATCACCCTGTCGGGGATGGAAAAGCCGAACAGCAGCGCCAGTCCCAGCGGACAAAACGCGGGTAATAGGTATTTTTGGCTATGACAGAGGCTATACCAGCCCATAAACGCCCAAACAGTAAAGACGCCCCAGACGCAAAAAACTTTATAGGTTTCGATATGTGTCCACACCGGCGATTTCAACGGGCCCCATGAGGAGACGACAAACGCCGCGACGATCCCGACTAACCCGAACACCAGGTTGATCCCGCCGTTGACACGTAGCGCGGCGACGCCTTCTTTTACGTTATGCAGGACGAAGCGCGCCATGAGTATCGCTATCGGTGCGAAACAGGAAAGAACATAGGTGGGCAGTTTCCCTTTCGCAATACTGAAAAAGAGAAGCGGCATGATCGTCCATCCGAGCAAATAGAATGCGCCGTTTCGCTCGCGCCAGCCCAGTTTAAGCGCGCCAGGCAGTAACCCCAGCCACGGTAAACTTCCCGCGAGCAGTACCGGCAGATAGTACCAGAAAGGGGCTTTATGCTGGGCATCGCTCATGGCGAATCGCTGGATATGCTCCACCCAGAAAAAGTAATGCCAGAAATCGGCTTCGCGTCGCGCAATGGCGATCGCCCAGGGAAGGACAACCACAAAGCAGCTCAAGACCGCCAGCCAGCCGTAAAGCAAAAAGTCCTTCCAGCGTTTCTGAACAATAACCCACGGCAGCACGCTCACCACCGGTACGGCCAGGGCGAGGAAGCCTTTAGTTAATACACCCAGACCGCAGGTTGCGCCCAGTAGCAAAAACATCCCAATCTTGCCCGTTCGGGTCGTGGCCTGCATCCCCTGCCAGAAACAACACATCCCGGCCGTAAGCCAAAGCGCGATCATCGGGTCGAGTACCGCATACGTCCCGATACTGTAAACGGCAAAGAGGGAGAGAAATATCACGGAGGCGAGCAACGCGGTACGTTTATCCCGCCATAAGCGGAACGTCAGCCACGCCACCAGCGCTGCGGCCAGCAATGTCGTTAAAATAGCGCCGGCCCGCACGCCAAAATTGGTAGCGCCAAAAAGCCACTGACCCAGACTGTTTATCCAGTAACCGGCTATCGGTTTTTCAAAATAACGTAATCCCAGAAAATGCGGCACGATCCAGTCGCCAGACGCCAGCATCTCCCGACTTATTTCGGCATAGCGCGTTTCATCCGGCTGCCAGAGCAGGCGGCTGTTGACAGGAATAACATAGTAGAGCGCGATAAACGCGGCGAAAGCCAGATAATAGCGTATCGATTTCATCATGAGGCGCTCGCTGCCTGTTGGCACCCCAGCCAACCTTCACGGCCAGGGATGTGTCCACGTACAATTTGCCCCAACGGCAGAGACTCAGGCGATGTCGGCAGCAGTTCGCCCAGAGGACAAAAGGTGATCCCCGCGTCACGTGCACGAACGAGCAAATCTTCAAACAGCGGCTGATGGACAATACCTTCGACTTCCGCATGGATGGTATATACCGGCGTGCCTTTGTCCTGCAACATACGGGAGATAATCCAGGTATTGAACGACTGCGCCTGAACGGCGGGGCCGATAACCTCATCCCACGTGGGTAAGGTGACGGGGATTTGCGGCGTCCCTGTCTGGCCCGGCATCAGTAGCGGACGGAATAAGGTGGTTCCACGGCAATCGCTGTTATACCGCAGGTTGAACGGCTCTTTCGCACGAACAACGCGCCCATCCGCTCGCCAGCCGGCCGCGGCTGAGCAGGTGACGGGTTTTCCGATAATGGCCTCAAGCGCCGTTATGCCGCGCGCAATATCTTCTTCAAGCTGGCGGATACTCCAGTGGCCGCTGTGAGTCTGCCACGCATGGTGATCCCAGGCGTGTAGTCCCGTCTCATGGTATGTTGCCGTTTCACGAATAATCCCGGCATTGGCGTTGCCGATATTTTTTCCCGGCCAGGCGGTACCGGCCAGCAGGATATCCCAGCCGTAGAGCGAAGCGGCGTTTGAACGTAGCATTTTCCATAAAAATCGCGGTTTTATCAGACGCCAAAGATGGCGTCCCATATTGTCCGGCCCGACGCTGAAGAAAAAGCTGGCCTGAACGCCGTGGCGATGCAATGTCGCCAGCAGCCGGGGAACACCTTCACGCGTTCCTCGCAAGGTATCAACATCAATGCGTAAACCGACTTTCGTCATGATGCGCGTTCCGCGACATCTACGCTGCGCAGGAAGAAGTCCAGCGTTTCTTCAACCGTATCACGCATCGCAATAGACGGTTCCCAGCCCAGACAGCGCCTGGCATTGTCGATACTGGGTTTCCGGTGTGCGACATCCTGATAACCCTTGCCGTAATAACTACGGCTTTCGACGACCTGGAAACCGGCAAACGGTGGGAAATGGCAGCGCAGCGGATGCTTATCAAAACTGTCGAGCAACAGCGTCGCCAGTTCCTGAATACTGGCTTCGTTGTCAGGATTGCCGATATTAATGATTTTGCCATCGCACCGATCGCCCTCATTCACAATAATGCGGAATAATGCTTCGATCCCATCGCGAATATCGGTGAAACAGCGCTTCTGCTGACCACCGTCGATAAGCTTGATCGGCGTCCCTTCTACCAGGTTCAGAATCAACTGCGTTATCGCGCGTGAACTGCCGATACGCGCCGCGTTCAGGCTATCCAGCCGCGGCCCCATCCAGTTAAAGGGACGGAAAAGCGTGAAGCGCAATCCCTCTTTTTCGCCATAAGCCCAAATCACCCGGTCGAGAAGCTGTTTGGAAACGGAGTAAATCCAGCGTGGCTTATTCACCGGCCCGACGATCAGATTCGATTTGTCCTCGTCAAAAGAGGCGTCCGTACACATGCCGTACACTTCAGAGGTAGACGGGAAAACCACGCGTTTACGGTATTTCACGCAATAACGGATAATCCGCAGGTTTTCTTCAAAATCAAGTTCAAAGACGCGCAGCGGGTTGCGGGTGTATTCAATCGGGGTAGCAATCGCTACCAGCGGCAGTACGACATCGCATTTTTTGACATGATATTCGATCCATTCTGAGTGGATGCTGATATCTCCCTCCACGAAATGAAAGCGAGGGTGGAGCAGGAACCGGCTAATGGCGTTGCTGCCGATATCCATACCGTAGACCTCGTAATTCTCTTCATTCAGTAACCGTTCGGTCAAATGATTGCCGATAAAACCGTTGACGCCGAGGATGAGAACGCGAATGCGACGTTTACCGCTGGTCGCTGGTGGACGGTTCAAACGCGCGCCCGCCACCAGACCAAGCGTCTGTGCAAGCTGCGAGCCCTGTACAGTAATGCCGTCTCCGGCCTGGCCGGTAATAATCTCCAGCGCGCCATCGGCGCAGGCGACCCGCAGCGGAGAGACCGAAATTACCGAGCCGGGAAGCGCGCCCTGCGCATCCGGACAAATTCGGGAAGACCAGATAGTGAATTTTTGCGAGCCGTTATAGCTGAACGCGCCGGGCCAGGGGGCGGCTACCGCCCGCACCAGGTTATGCACCGTGGAAACCGGTTTGTGCCAGTCGATAAGGCCATCTTCCGGCCTGCGGCGACCATAATATGTAGCGTCAGACTCACGCTGGGGAACAGAAGGTATATCGCCGCATTTCATGGTGGGCAGGATGCTATTAAGCAACTGGCGCGCGGCCTGACATAGCTTATGATGCAGGGTAAGCGCAACATCGTCCTGCGCAATAGCGACGCGTTGACTGGCGACAATCTCTCCGGCGTCGGCACGTTTGACCATACGATGCAGCGTTACGCCCGTTTCGCTTTCGCCGTTAACCAGAACCCAGTTTAGCGGCGCACGGCCACGATAGGCAGGCAATAGAGAACCGTGCAGATTGAACGCGCCAGCCGGGGCGAGGTGCAGAATTTCTTCGCTTAACAGGTTGCGGTAATAGAACGAAAAAATAATATCCGGCGCAAGCTCAGCGATGCGGTCGACCCAGATAGGATGGTTTACGTTATCCGGTGCATAAACCGGAATCCCTAATTCTGCCGCCAGCTGGGAGACGGAGCCAAAAAAGGTGTTTTCCGCAGGATTGTCGGCATGAGTAAAAATCGCGGCAATCTCATACCCGGCATCCAGTACGGCCTGCACGCCCTGACATCCCATATCGTGATAGGCAAAAATAACGGCTTTCATTGGTGACTTTCCTCAGTAAACGGCGTGCTTTCCGGGTAGATAACTTGTTGAACAAAATAGCGGGGGCGGGCGCGGACATCGTTATAAATGCGACCGATGTATTCGCCCAGCAGTCCCATACCGATGAATTGCGCGCCGATGAAGGTAAACAGGACGGCAAAGAGCATAAATACGCCTTCCGCCGCCCACTGCGGCCCCAGCGCCAGGCGAAGTACAATAAGCAATACCGACAGGCTAAACCCGCCGATGGCGATAACGCTGCCCAGCAGGCTCAACAGGCGCAGCGGCGTCGTCGTCAGGCAGGTCACCAGGTCATACATCAGGTTAATGAGACGCATAAAACTGTATTTAGAGTCGCCAAATTCACGTTCAGCGTGATGCACCGGGATCTCGGTAGCCCGACGAGCGAAAATGTTGGCCAGAATAGGGATAAAGGTGCTGCGTTCATGGCAGCGCAACATAGTATCGATAATAGGGCGGCGATAGGCGCGTAACATGCAGCCGTAATCGCCCATCGCTTTGCCCGTTGTGCGCTGGATCAGTAGATTAATGATTTTTGACGCCGATTTGCGAAACAGGCTGTCCTGTCGGTTCTGGCGCACGGTGCCTACCACATCGAACCCTTCATCGGCTTTCGCCACCAGACGTGGGATCTCTTCCGGCGGGTTTTGCAGATCGGCATCCAGCGTAATGATAAGATCGCCGCTTACATGGCTAAACCCCGCCATAATCGCTGCATGTTGACCGTAGTTACGGTTGAGTAAAATAGAGATGATATGGCTATCGGCCTCCTGGGACGCCTTAACCATCAGCTCCGCCGAGCTATCGCTGCTACCATCATCTATCAATAAAATCTCCCACGCTTTGCCCAGGCTCTCGCAGGCGGTGGTGGTGCGTCTTATCAATTCCGGCAGGCTTTCCTGTTCGTTATAGACAGGAATAACCACCGAGACTTTTTTTATGGGGGCGGCGTCAAACATGCTTATTGTCCTGCTATCTGATGAAGGGCGGTAATGACCCGATCAAAGTCACTCTCGGTCATGTCCGGGAAGAGCGGCAGTGAGCAGATCCGCTCGCTGTTCCACTCGGTGTCAGGCAGCGTGAGCGTTGGGAAACGTTCGCGATAATATTTTTGCGTATGCGCGGCGCGGAAATGCAGCCCTGTGCCGATGCCTTTCGTTTTCAGCGATGCCATCAGAGCATCCCGGGTAATACCGCAGCGGGCTTCATCGACCCGGATAATGAATAAATGCCAGGCGTGAATATGCTCCCACGACGGAAGGCTCAGAGGCTGAAAAGGCAGGTCTGCCATTGCCTGGTGGTACTGCGCTGCGATGGCGGCGCGGCGAGCGTTAAGCGCATCCAGTTTCTGTAACTGAGCAAGCGCGATAGCGGCGTTGAGGTCGGGCAAATTATATTTGTAGCCCGGCGCCAGGACTTCCGCTTGTGGCGCGCGTCCTCCGCTCTGTCGATCCCAGGCATCAACGCCAAGCCCGTGAAACTTGAGACTGCGCAGTTTATCGGCGAATTGCGGGTTGTCCGTGACGACGATACCGCCTTCAGCGCAGGTAATGTTCTTAATGGCGTGGAAGGAGAAAATCGCGGTGCCCCGGGCGCCAATGTGGCGACCTTTGTATCTGGTTCCTGTCGCGTGCGCCGCGTCTTCAATCACCGGAATGCCATAACGCTCGCCAAGAGCGTAAATAGCGTCCAGATCGGCGGGCGCGCCAGCGTAGTGGACGGGGATAATTGCTTTGGTTTGTGGCGTAATCGCGGCTTCGATATGTTCAGGCGTGACCATCAGCGTATCGCGATCGACATCGACCATGACGGGATTCGCGCCGAGTAAAACGATCATATTTAGCGTAGAAACCCACGTCATTGACGGTGTAATGACCTCGTCGCCTTCACCAATGCCCAGCGCCATCAACGCGATGTGCATACCGGCAGTGGCTGAACTGACGGCAACGGCATATTGATTGCTAGTTAACCGACAAAACGCCGCTTCCAGTTCCTGATTTTTCGGGCCGGTTGTTATCCAACCTGAGTCCAGTACGGTCTTAACAGCAGCAAGCTCTTCCGCGCCCATCGCCGGACGGGAGAAAGGCAAAAAGTCCGACATCATTTTTCCTTCAGCCATTGAAAGCCGCTTTTCAAATATTTCGGCAATAGAAAAGGGCTTATTTTTTAACGCATTTAGCTGAACCCTACTGGATGAAGATTAAATTAACATTAAGAAATTAAGGTGAAGTAAAAAGATAATTTTTAACGGAATTATGCTTTGCTTTCGCCGAAAGTTTAAGGCATTTTATGCATGCCCAAAAGCTGTTTTTATGTTTCTGGTCTGGTCTTCCGTCGCGGAATTTCATTTTAATCGTATTGCTATTAAGTTAGCTGCACTGTCTGCCTGAGAGGTTAATGTGCTGGCATTTACCCTACGCTTTATTAAAAACAAACGCTATTTCGCGATTCTGGCGGGGGCGTTGGTTATTATCGCCGGGTTGGCCTCACAACATGCCTGGAGCGGTAACGGTCTACCGCAGATTAACGGTAAAGCGCTGGCGGCGCTGGCGAAGCAGCATCCGGTAGTCGTGTTATTCCGCCATGCCGAGCGGTGCGATCGTTCCGATAATACCTGCCTGTCAGACAGCACGGGGATTACGGTCAACGGTGCGCAAGATGCCAGAGCGCTGGGTAAAGCCTTCAGTGCCGATATACAAAATTACAATCTCTATTCCAGTAATACGGTGCGCACCATCCAGTCGGCAACCTGGTTTTCTGCGGGCAAGTCGCTTACGGTGGATAAAAAAATGATGGATTGCGGCAGCGGTATTTATGCTTCAATCAATACGTTACTGAAAAAGTCGCAGAATAAAAATATAGTCATTTTTACCCATAATCATTGTTTGACGTATATTGCAAAAAATAAGCGCGGCGTAAAGTTTGATCCGGACTATCTTAATGCGCTCGTTATGCATGCGGAAAACGGAAAACTCTTTTTAGATGGTGAATTTGTTCCCGGCTAGCCGCATGTTAAAAGCGTAAAGACAGCCTGAAGCGGCTGTCGTCATTATAATAACCCTTTCAATGCTAATGTGTGGCGTGTCGCTACATTCAAATCATACAGCGCCAGTTCTTCTGGCTTGACCCAGGCGTAGTCCTGAAATTCGTCGTTAATACATATATCGCGGTTAGCGGAAACACAGTCGAAGATGAGATAAATCATATAAATCTCTTCTTGTCTGCCATCAGCGTAGGTTTTAACGCGGATATCGTCGCGGAAGGTCCACGGCGTAATATCGCTCAGAATCAGTTGTTCGCCGAGTTCCTCCCGAATCTCCCGACGCAGCGCCTCTTCAATGCGTTCGCCTGGCTCGACCCCGCCGCCCGACAGCGCCCACTGACCGGGAAAGACGCCGCGGTTGTCGGCCATTTTGCACAGCAGATAACAGCCATCATTTTGAATTAATGGGCAAACTATAGTTCGTTGACGCATAAGTCGCTTCCTTAAACCACCAGGCCATCAGCTTAACAAATCATTCTGCGAAATTCTTTGTGAAAAATGGAAGCGATAACGCAGACTGCGTTTTTTGTTAATTTTGTTGATGCAGGCGTCGCCATGTGATGGCGCAATGATGCGTCATGGCGAAAGTAGTATTTCGTTACAATATGTTTTTGGAATGGTTTCTTAGTGCATTGATTCCTCAGCGTCTGGCAGTACAATTCTGCCGTTTTGGGGAGTTTTTCTTTATGTGCTTGCTGGAAAGGGTAAAAATGAAAAAAAGCATATTATTAGGTTTTGCCGGAATGCTGTTCGTTTCTGCATCGGCGCAGGCCATCAGTATTAGCGGCCAGGCGGGCGAAGATTACACCAACATTGGCGTGGGTTTTGGTACGGAATCGACGGGGCTGGCGCTAAGCGGCAACTGGATGCACAACGATGATGATGGCGACGCTGCGGGCGTGGGTCTGGGGCTGAACATTCCGGTGGGACCGCTGCTGGCGACGGTCGGCGGTAAAGGTATTTATACCAATCCGAAAGACAGCGATGAAGGCTATGCGGCGGCTGTCGGCGGTGGGCTACAATGGAAAATCGGCAACAGCTTCCGTCTGTTCGGCGAGTATTATTATTCACCAGATTCGCTGTCCAGCGGTATCGACAGCTATGAAGAAGCGAATGCAGGCGCGCGTTTCACCATTATGCGCCCGCTGAGCATTGAAGCCGGTTATCGTTACCTGAACCTGGCGGGTAAAGACGGCAACCGCGACAATGCGATTGCTGACGGCCCTTATGTTGGCGTAAACGCCAGCTTTTGATGCTAACGGCGCGGCAATCGTCGCGCCATATTCCTCCTTTTCCCGTCATTCTTCTTTCCACGTCATATTCGTCTTTGCGTTATAGTGTTTTCATCATAAAAGCAGGAGAACACAATGCTAAATGTGGAAATGCTATCCACCGGGGATGAGGTGTTGCACGGACAAATCGTTGACACCAATGCCGCCTGGCTGGCTGATTTTTTCTTTCATCAGGGCGTTCCGTTATCACGGCGAAATACGGTAGGCGATAACCTGGACAGTCTGGTCGCTATCTTGCGTGAACGCAGTCAACATGCTGATGTTTTGATTGTTAATGGCGGGTTAGGGCCGACCAGCGATGATTTAAGCGCGCTCGCCGCGGCAACGGCAAAAGGCGAAGGATTAGTACTGCACCAGGCGTGGCTGACCGAAATGGAACGTTACTTTCAGCAGCGTGGTCGCGTGATGGCGCCGAGCAACCGTAAACAGGCGGAACTGCCTGCCAGCGCGGAGTTTATTAATAATCCGGTCGGCACTGCCTGTGGATTTGCGCTCCAGCTCAACCGCTGCCTGATGTTTTTCACCCCCGGCGTACCGTCGGAATTTAAGGTTATGGTGGAGAAGGAAATCTTACCGCGGTTACGCGCGCGTTTTTCGCTGCCGGAGCCGCCGCTTTGCCTGCGGTTAACGACTTTTGGACGTTCAGAAAGCGACCTCGCGCAGCGTCTCGATTCACTGCCGTTGCCGCCCGGCGTGACGATGGGGTATCGCTCATCAATGCCGATCATTGAACTGAAGTTGACCGGCCCGGCGACGCAACGGGAGGCGATGCTGGCGTTATGGCCAGAGGTCAAACGGGTTGCCGGGCAGAGTCTGATTTTTGAAGGTACGGAAAATCTGCCGGCGCAAATAGCCCGCCGCCTGCAGGAAAGGCAGTTGAGTCTGACGTTGAGCGAGCAATACACCAGCGGCTTACTGGCGCTACAGCTTTCCCGCGCCGGGGCGCCTGTTCTTGCCAGCGAAGTCGTTCCTTCTCAGGAAGAGACGCTGGCGCAAACGGCGCACTGGACGACAGAACGACGCAGCAATCATTATGCCGGTCTGGCGCTGGCCGTGTCGGGGCTGGAAAACGAACATCTTAATTTCGCGCTGGCGACGCCGGATGGCACGTATGCCTTACGCGTGCGTTTTAGCGCCAATCGGTATAGTCTGGCAATACGTCAGGAGGTCTGCGCGATGATGGCGCTAAATATGCTGCGCCGCTGGCTTAATGGCGAGGACATTATCAGCGAGCATGGCTGGATAGACGTGGTTGAATCATTGACGGCATAGAACTTTTAGTGGGAAGGCCTGGCCTTCCCATCCTTATATACTTATAAATTCTTGGCAGAGCATCATTTCAGGATAAGTACTCGCCATTACTGGAGACTGTATTCATATATTTGTCGCCGGGTTTGGGTGTTAAATAGTGTTTGTTCCTCTACTGAAAGCGTTAAGAACTTTTCCGCAAACTCTCGTAGTGTGGTAGCAGGATCGTTTTGTCCGGCATTCGATAAGAGTTGAATTGTATGGTAACAAAATAGACCACAGCCGTTGGGTACATTATTTTGTAAATTCATTTCAATAAAATCAACATCTTCGTTTTCTGATATACCTGCAATTTTTGCTGCTTCTATAATCTCTTGCTTAGTATTTTCATTTAAATCATGATAACTGTTAAATATGAGACATTTTATTTTTTCTGCAAGTTTATAAAATAAACAGAGAAGCCAGTGATCTCCTGTATTTATCAGAAAGATTTCATTTTCACATAATCCTGATTGAGCAATCTTTTCAAGTAGCTGAGTGCGTAATATATTTTCTTTGGTGGTAGGATGAATAAGCCCAATGGGATAGTTTACCGAGAGAAAAGGTGATTCTTGAACCAGACCTTGCGTTGCAGCTGCCAGCTCATCTGACGACATCATTCGCACACTACACCAAAGATTTTCAACTCCTACCTGTTCTTGATCTGTCTGAGCGAACTGGTCGCCCATAATTTTATGTGCTATTCCTATTTTTTTAGAAAGGTCGGTTGTCGCGGAACCGGCCATATAAAGTAATCTGGAAGGGGCATGTAGCTTTTTCCACTCAGTATTATCTTTTGTTATATCGTTATTGGCGATTTGATGTAATACAAGGCAAGCCTGATTGATTTTTTTGTCTATATCTGGTGATCCCGATCTTTTTCCGCTAAAGAGATCAAAAAGTAATTTCTCAACTTTATGTCCCAGGTCATCGTTGCGTAACGCAAGATTGCATAACAGATCAATACAATTCTGATTACCGTTCTCTACTTCGCCAATCAACAACGCAAGCGCCTCATCGCTCACATCTTCTGAATATAAACTGTGAAATTGCGGTGTGCTCAATCGGTAAAGTGAATTTACACATATATTCATTTTGCTCTGTTTCCTGGTAGGTGAAAGTAACGAATATGATGTCATGTATAATTATTTGTAAAAATATTATTGTTAGTGGGAGATATATTAAATCAGGCATAGACCTGATTTTATTATTATTCACATAACACTCAATTATTATTGGAGATATTCAGTTATCCCCCTCTTTAAAGGAGGCTGGTAACGCGGCGATACAAGAGATATTGCTCTATAAACAGTAACGTCGTTATCTGTCATGCCACCGTGGGTTAGCGGTCATGGTTAACCAAATAGGGCAGGTTATTGCAAAGAGACATCCGCGTTTATACCCAAAATAATCCGTAGCCAACACATAAGCAACTTGAAGTATGAAGGGTACATGTCTGATGGAAAATCGTCCCTGGTGAGTAGGGTAATAGCGCCGGAGGGGCTCCGGCGCTTTTTACTTAGCCGAGCGCCTGGGCCAGTAGCGTAATGGGGTGTTCGCAGCGTTTGCTTGTAGACATCTCAATTTGCCACTTACAGGTTTCACAATCGGTGACGACAATGTCGGCGCCGCTCTCTTCAATCTGGCGGAACAGCGGCGCGCCGATGGACTGTGATGTCGGATAGTTTTCCTTTTTAAATCCATACGTACCGGCAATGCCGCAGCACTGTGAATCAAGTACCGTCAATTCAAGCCCCGGAATTTGCCGCAACAGTTCAAGCGTGTAAAGCGTCCAGCCCATTTTTTCCATATGACACGGCGTATGGTAGACCACTTTCAGCGGCAAAGGATTAAGCGGCAGCGTTTTCCCGGCATCCAGTTTGCGCCATAGCCAGCGGGTGGCCAGCTCGATATGTTCGCGCAGCCCGGCGTTGTCCACGTCCAGCACTTCAGGATATTCATCGCGCAACGCAAACGTACAGGTGGATGACGTGGCGATGACCGGAATACCTTTGACGGCAATCGCCTCGCGTAGCGACTCCACATTGCTGATAGCCTGTTTGCGGGCTTTATCCGTAAAACCGTTAGCGATCAGCGGCACGCCGCAACATTTCTCTTTACTCAGTAGCTGTACGCCGGTACCCATTGCGTTCAGCACCTTAATCAGATCTTTTCCGAGCTGCGGATGGTTGTAATTCACAAAACAGCCATGGAAAAAGGCGACCTGATCTTTGTATTTAGCCTGCTGCGCCGCCACGCTACGATACCAGCGGCGGAAGGTGCCGAAAGAGTATTTTGGTAAGGTGCGGCGATGATCGATTTTGAGCGCGTAATCAAGCAACTGGCGCACTGGCTTTAATGCGGTGGCGGTATTGACCACCGGCGCGAACGGCGTTGAAACGCTGCCCATCAGATCGGTATGGCTGAGAATAAAATTACGCAATGACGGGCGCGTCGTATCGTATTTCGCGCGGGCGCGCTGGATGATATCGCCAATCTTCACGTCCGACGGACAGGCGACCTCACACCGTTTGCAGTTAATGCAATATTTCAGCGCCTCATCATACAGCGCGCCGTCTTTCAGACGCAGGCGTTCGCCATCCGGTCCGGCCTGTTTAGGGCCAGGGTAGCCTGGATTAACGCGGCTGACCGGGCACGCGGTGGTGCACACCGTACATTTAATACAACTTTCAAAACGTGTGTCGCTCATTGCTGTTCTCCTGCACGCTCAGCGATATGGTGCGCGGCCTGGAGGGCGCTGACTGCGCAGACGCCGCCGCCGCATCCCTCAGCTATAGGATCGAATCCCGCCAGCACAGAACCTATTGCATACAGATTTTCTACCGTGTTGCCCGCAAGGGAGGGGCGGAAAGCGTCATCCGTCACGACGCCAAACTGCTGCCAGGGCTGTGGGTCGAAGAAATGTTGTTGATACCATTCGGCGCGGGTGGCCGTTTGCTGTACGTCGAGCCCTAAAATAGGTTCGCGGATCCCTTCGCGCTCGGCAACCAGACCGCTACTAAAGAAGCTACCGCTGGCAAGTACGGCAAAACGCGGGCGTAGTGGGATATCGGCATGGTTGCGGGTCCATATTTCGCTCACGATACCGTGACGGCAGGTGACTTTCTTCACTTCATCGCCCGGCATCCAGATGCCGCCCTGACGGACAAACTGGCGCTGGAGCTGATTGTGCAGACGAATACCGAGCACCGATGGCGGCAGCGTCGGCAGCAGCGTAAGCGCGCAGGGCAGACGTTCGTTAAGCCAGCGCCACAGCGTATCGTTCGCCAGCCCGAAACAGGCGGGCATGATGATCATGTCGCAGTTTGTCGCTATTGGCGACAGCGCGTCGTACAGCAGCGGCCATTTTTCTTCGTTATCAAGCAGACGCGCAATATTGACCGCGCGAAATTCCGTCGGGTTATCACGCAGTACGTCCAGTTCCGGAAGGTCGATTTCTGCGGTTTCCACGTTGAGGTCGCGTTGGCGCAGCGACGCTGCCGCAAGGTGCGCCTGGAAATCCAGTAATCCGCTAACGCCGACGACGCAAATTCGCTGTGCGGATAACGGCCAGACCGGTACTTCCGGCGAGCTAAGCCAGGTTGAACGCAATGTGCCAAGCGGCGTGACACGCTGGTGCGCCTGCTGTACGTCACCGTATAACTGCGCGCCGCTGGCGTTAAGTAGCGTTTGCGCCTGTTGCGCCAGCGTAAGGACTTTTTGCGCGCCTAAACGCGAATAAGGATGTTCAGGCGCCTGGCGGCACAGCGCATCAAGCCCGGCGGTAATGTCGGTCACCGGTTGGCCGTCGGGCAGGGCGCTGAGTAGATCCAGCGAGCCGGAGGAAAAATGCAGCGCGCTTTGTCCGCGGGTGACGATGGCGCAGCGTAATCCATGCTGCTGGAGTTGCAGTCCGCATAGCAAACCGGCGAGACCGCCGCCCATAATAACCGTATCAAATTTCATCCTGGTGCTCCTTCTCCAGACCGCATAATCCCTGATAAACCCAGCGCGTGAATTCGCTTTCGCGCAGCGCGTCTCCCCAGGCGACAGGTTGTACGCCTTTCCAGCGCTCATTCAGAAATTCAGAGAGTTGCGTAATAGATTGCGCCGCGGTCGTCACATTAAAACGCTGCAATAGCCCGGCCGCGCGGCAGGCGCACAGTTCGCCCTGGCAAGTGCCCATCCCTACGCGGGTGCGACGGCGCAGATCCAGCAGGCTATTCACGGTTAAGTTTTCGACGGCATACTGCACTTCCCCCGCCGTGACGGCCTCGCATTCACAGACCAGGCTACGGTGTTGGCGGCCTTCACTCAGCCACCCCGGCGTGCGATCGCCATGCCGATAAACCGCCGATCCGCGTAGCGGCGCGGGAAGCGAGATAATGCGTTTCAGCGTATGTTCCGTAGACTCTTTTGAGCCAGGCAACGGCGTATCCGCCGTGATGCAGGGGCGAGTATTGCCCAACTTGCGGCACACGGCGTCGGTCGCCCATTCCGCCATCAGGCGGTAAGTCATTAGCTTCCCGCCGGTAATGGTAATGAAGCCATCAAGCCCGTCGCGTTCGGCGTGGTCGAACAACACAATACCGCGGCTGACGTTACGACCGCTGGGATCGTCATCGCTGGCCACCAGCGGGCGGACGCCGGAATACGCGCGCAGAATACGCGTCTTCGCCATGACAGGGGCCAGTTTTTCCCCTTCACGCAGCAGGATATCGACTTCATCTGCGGTGACGCGGTTGCTGTCTATCTCATTGTAATCAATATGGGTAGAGGTGGTGCCGATCAGTGAAATCGTATCGCCAGGTACCAGAATGTCGGCATCCGATGGTTTCCGACAGCGGTTAATGACATGCTGGTTGATCCGATGGTCCATGATCAACAGCGAGCCTTTCGCCGGGAACATGCGAATACTCAGGTCGGCGTATTCGGCGATCCGTTGCCCCCAGATACCAGCCGCATTGACCACCACCGGCGCGTGAAGCGTCTGGGTTTCGCCAGTGAGATGGTTACGCACATGGACGCCGCAGACCGTTGCGCCTTCACGAATGAGCCCGGTCACTTCATGCGCCGTTAACACGATTGCGCCATGTTCTCTGGCATCCAGCATATTGGCGGCGGTCAGGCGGAAAGGGTCCACGGTGCCATCCGGCACTTTTACCGCACCGATGAGCGCAGGGTTAACGGAAGGTTCGATGATGCGAGCCTGCTGCGGATCGATGGCTTCAGCGCGAATGCCTGCCGCTTCACAGGCGCGAATAAAGGTGGCCTGAAACGCAAGATCATCTTCCGGCAACGTAATAAACAGACCATCCGTCGGTTCGACGCAATGGCGGGCGATCCGTTTTAAAATCTGGTTTTCACTAATGCACTCGCGCGCGGATTCCGCGTCGGTAACCGCATAACGAGCGCCGCTGTGCAGCAGCCCGTGGTTACGCCCGGTCGCGCCAGTCGCTATATCATGCCGCTCCACCAGAATGACACGTAAACCGCGCAGCGCGCAGTCGCGGGCGATCCCTGCGCCTGTTGCTCCACCGCCAATGATAATCACGTCACTTGCTTGCGAGTCGCGAGTTTTCATTGTTTTTCCTCACAGTTCGTTTTTTATCATTTAGCCATACAAATCATATGGAATGTTTGATTTCGCGCATAATCGCTCACTATTCGAAAATGAAACGTGATTTCGTGCGCCTTTCTGAACATTAGTCATAAAACTGTAACAATATGTGCTGTAATTCACATTAACGTGACGTATCTTTACTTAACATCGCGGCCACACTGGGAGCAGCGGGGTTGTTTGAACGAACTGCGGTGTTTACCTCTAAATAAAATACGGGCCACGGAGGCTACAATATGTTGAGTATTTTTAAACCAGCGCCGCATAAAGCGCGCTTGCCAGCGGCGGAGATTGATCCGACCTATCGCCGATTACGCTGGCAGATTTTCCTGGGGATATTCTTTGGCTATGCCGCGTATTATCTGGTGCGCAAGAACTTTGCCCTCGCGATGCCCTACCTGGTAGAACAGGGTTTTTCACGCGGCGATCTGGGCTTTGCGCTGTCCGGGATTTCCATCGCTTATGGTTTTTCGAAATTTATAATGGGTTCGGTGTCCGATCGCTCGAATCCGCGCGTTTTCCTGCCGGCAGGGTTGATTCTGGCCGCAGCAGTCATGTTGTTTATGGGCTTTGTGCCGTGGGCGACATCCAGCATCGCCGTGATGTTTGTGCTGTTGTTCCTTTGCGGCTGGTTCCAGGGGATGGGGTGGCCGCCGTGCGGACGTACGATGGTTCACTGGTGGTCGCAGAAAGAGCGCGGCGGCATTGTGTCGGTCTGGAACTGTGCGCATAACGTCGGCGGCGGGATCCCGCCACTGCTGTTCCTGCTGGGGATGGCGTGGTTTAACGACTGGAAAGCGGCGCTCTATATGCCAGCCTTTGGCGCGATTGTGGTGGCGCTGTTCGCTTTCGCAATGATGCGCGATACGCCGCAATCCTGCGGTCTGCCGCCTATCGAAGAGTATAAAAACGACTATCCGGACGACTACAACGAAAAAGCGGAAGAAGAGCTGACTGCGAAGCAGATCTTCATGCAGTACGTACTGCCAAACAAACTGTTGTGGTACATCGCTATCGCCAACGTGTTTGTTTATCTGCTGCGCTACGGCATCCTCGACTGGTCGCCGACCTACCTGAAAGAAGTGAAGCATTTCGCACTGGATAAATCCTCCTGGGCCTACTTCCTGTATGAATACGCGGGTATTCCGGGCACGCTGCTGTGTGGCTGGATGTCGGATAAAGTCTTCCGCGGCAACCGCGGTGCGACGGGCGTGTTCTTTATGACCCTGGTGACTATCGCGACCATCGTTTACTGGATGAACCCGGCAGGGAACCCGAACGTTGATATGGCTTGTATGATTATCATCGGCTTCCTGATCTACGGCCCGGTAATGTTGATCGGTCTGCACGCGCTGGAACTGGCGCCGAAAAAAGCGGCGGGTACGGCGGCGGGCTTTACCGGTCTGTTTGGTTACCTGGGCGGTTCTGTCGCTGCAAGCGCCATTGTGGGTTATACCGTTGACTTCTTCGGTTGGGATGGCGGCTTTATGGTGATGATTGGCGGCAGCATTCTGGCGGTAATCCTGCTGGTGGTCGTGATGATTGGTGAAAAACGCCATCATGATGAGCTGCAGTTAAAACGCAACGGAGGCTAATAATATGAAAACCACACTGAAAAACCTTAGCGTGGCGTTAATGTTGGCAGGAATGACCATCGGAAGCGGCGCCGTGGCGGCTGAAAAAGTCGTTATCGCCCACCGTGGCGCCAGCGGTTATCTGCCGGAGCATACGCTACCGGCGAAAGCGATGGCGTATGCGCAAGGGGCAGATTATCTGGAACAGGATTTAGTGATGACAAAGGACGACCATCTGGTCGTCCTCCATGACCACTACCTTGACCGGGTGACTGACGTCGCTGACCGTTTTCCGGACCGGGCGCGTAAAGATGGGCGCTATTACGCTATCGATTTTACGCTGGATGAAATTAAATCCCTGAAGTTTACCGAAGGGTTTGATATTGAAAACGGCAAAAAAGTACAAACTTATCCGGGCCGTTTCCCGATGGGAAAATCTGATTTCCGCATTCATACCTTTGAAGAGGAAATTGAATTCGTTCAGGGATTAAATCACTCTACCGGTAAAAATATCGGTATTTATCCGGAAATTAAAGCGCCGTGGTTCCATCATCAGGAAGGGAAAGATATTGCCGCGAAAACGCTGGAAGTGCTGAAGAAGTATGGTTACACCGGCAAGCAGGACAATGTCTATTTGCAGTGTTTTGATGTCGCTGAGCTGAAACGTATTAAGAATGAACTGGAACCCAAAATGGGGATGGATCTCAATCTGGTTCAACTTATTGCGTATACCGACTGGAATGAAACACAGCAGAAACAGCCGGACGGTCGTTGGGTAAATTACAACTACGACTGGATGTTTAAGCCGGGCGCTATGAAGCAGGTGGCGGAATATGCGGACGGTATTGGTCCGGATTACCATATGCTGGTTGCGGAAGGTTCGACGAAAGGGAATATCAAGCTGACTGGAATGGTGCAAGACGCGCATCAGAATAAGATGGTAGTGCATCCTTACACTGTGCGTGCCGATCAATTGCCGGACTATGCCACAGACGTCAATCAGTTATACGATATCCTGTATAACAAGGCGGGCGTCGACGGGCTGTTCACCGACTTCCCGGATAAGGCGGTCATGTTTCTGCAAAAAAATGACTAAAGGTTTGCCATAGTCGAAGTGACGCGCCGGATGAGGGCATAAACGCCTCATCCGGCCTGGCGCAACGTTTGCCAGCGTAAGTCTGGTAAACGCAATGCCATCAGGCGGTGTTGTTTTATAGCAACCCCTCATCGGTCAGTGTTTCCATACATTTTTGTAATAAAAATAGCGGACTTCCTTCTACCGGCGGTTCTTTTGCTAACAGGGAAATTTGTCGATAAAAGGTGGGTTCCAGCGCCACGGAGCATAATTTTTCTGTCGTGGCTTTTAAGGTTAATTCTGGCAATAAGGCGATACCTAACCCCTGGCGAATAAAATTCAGCGCAGTATCGGGATGGTTAAATTCATATTTAAATATCGGTTCAATACCCTTTTCTTTAAACAACGCCATAATGCTTAATTCATAACGACCTTTACTGACAATAAGTGGTTCGTCCATCAGTTCTTCGACCGTTACTGTACTATTGGCCGCCAGGGGATGATTTTCAGGCACCACTACGGTGAATTTATCCCGGTAAATGGGGACGCAATACATACCGTTGACCGGAAAAGGAACGAAACCGGCATCAATACTTCCGTCCTGCAGCGAATCAATAATAGCCGTACTGTTCTCTTCATAGGGGATAATTTTTACATTTGGATGATGGCTTTCAAAATAGCGAATGACGCCGGGTAAAATGCAGGCGCAGGCGCTGGGAAAACAGCCAATCCGTAGCGTACGGGCTGGGTTCTTTTTTTCTTGTTCGGCAATCTCTTTTACCGCGTTGACGTCGCGCTGGATCGCGCGTAAGTGCCTGACGATGCGGCTACCGGCGGCGGTAAGCTCAATCTCTTTACGACGCTCACGAATCAATATATCAACGCCGAGCTCCTCCTCAAGCGCGGAGATGGCCTGGCTGACGGCGGATTGCGTCATGTATAGCCGTTTGCTGGCCTCGGTAAATCCGCCGTACTCCAGTACGGCAAGCAGGGCGTGGATTTGGGTTAGTGTCATTAGTAAAACCTAATTAATATAATTAAAACGATTAATTTTTCTAATAGAGTGCACTTGTTTATACTGTGATTCTATCGAATACATCACATTTTGACGCACCTGATAGGTGTTCAGTTGAGCTGAGCGTTGCCTGCGTGCGCCATCTGAACGGGTCGTTAAGAATGAAAGAAAAATTATGGACGAAGGATTTTTGGGCAATCACCATAGTAAGTTTTATTATCTTTTTTGTTTTTTATGTACTGCTAACTTTATTACCCATTTATATCGCTGACCGCCTGCATGCTTCTGCAGATAAGGCCGGGCTGTTAGTGACATGTTTCCTGGCCGCGGCAATTGTTATTCGGCCATTTGCCGGACAGTGGGTGGGAAAATATTCGAATAAAAAGATTCTGGTGCTCTCTTCTCTGGCTTTTTTGGTGATTACCGCGCTGTATCCGGTTTGCCATTCTATCGAGTCGCTGCTCTTTATCCGCGTACTTCATGGGATTACGTTTGGTGTTATTACCACGGTAAAAGGAACTATTTCAGCGCGGTTAATTCCGGCCTCCCGACGTGGAGAGGGCATCAGCTTTTTCTCTTTAGCGATGGGCCTGGCGATGGTCGTAGGACCGTGGATCGGTTTGAATATGGCCCGCTGGGACGCGTTCACTGCCGCATTCTGGCTTTGTTCCGCTGTAGCGGCGTTAGGGATTGTGCTTTCCCTGATTGTGACGGTCCCTCCGGTAATTCGTCATGCCGATGGTTCGAAACCGAATCTGGGTTTTGCCGCGATGTTTGACCGCGCCGCCTTGCCTTTTGCGCTGGTCACCTTTTTTATGACTTTCTCCTATGCCGGCGTGTCGGCTTTCCTGGCGCTGTATGCGCGTGAGCTGGATTTAATGGCGGCGGCCAGTAATTTCCTGCTGTGCTACGCGATTTTACTGATGATATGCCGTACCTTCACCGGGAATATTTGTGATAAAAAAGGGCCGAAATATGTTGTTTTCCCATGCCTGTTGGCTTTTACCATCGGTCTGGTGGCGCTGGGCTACACCAATGGCAGCATCATGATGATTATTTCCGGCGGTCTCATCGGTATCGGCTACGGTTCGGTCACGCCGGTTTTCCAGACGCAAATTATCAGCTCGGTTGAACCGCATAAAATCGGCGTGGCGAATTCACTGTTCTTTAACGCGATGGATGCCGGAATGGCGATTGGCGCCTTTATCATGGGAATGATGGTTGAGTCGGTTGGCTATCGTATGATTTATGTCGCTGGCGCGGTGCTGGTGGTACTCGCTGGCGCACTGTATGCCGTGCAGATGAAAAAACGTGGCGTGATGCCGTTGGTTTCCACCAGCGAGTTGCACTGAGTTACATCTCGATTTCGATATCGCCTTTTGCCCTGCAGCAGCAGGGCAAAATCTCTCCCGGCTGGATAAACGCTAAAGGTTCCGTAATCCAGTCAACCTGACCGGCAACCAGCCGGGTACGACAGGAGCCGCAATATCCTTCGCGGCACTGATACTCCACCTCAACGTTATGCGATTCCAGCGCGGCCAGCAGAGAAGGGTGTTCATCCTGGCACAGCAGTTGTGTGCCAGTGATACGCAGCGTGACGCGTCCCATCAGAGCTGGAAATTACTCAGATCGTCGGTATCGACTTCCGAATCGATTTGTCCGACCAGATAAGAGCTAACTTCCACTTCCTGTGGCGCGACCTGAACGTTATCGGACACCAGCCAGGTATTGATCCACGGGATTGGGTTGGAGCGGGTCTGGAACGGCAGATCCAGCCCTACCGCCTGCATACGAATATTAGTAATATATTCAACGTATTGACACAGGATATCTTTATTCAGGCCGATCATCGAACCGTCGCGGAACAGATAGTCCGCCCACTCTTTTTCCTGCTGCGCCGCCTGCACGAACAGGTCATAACATTCCTGTTTACACTCTTCGGCGATTTCTGCCATCTCCGGGTCGTCCACGCCGCTACGCAACAGGTTCAGCATATGTTGCGTGCCGGTCAGATGCAGCGCTTCGTCACGGGCGATCAGACGGATAATTTTGGCGTTGCCTTCCATCAGTTCACGCTCGGCAAATGCGAAAGAGCAGGCGAAGCTGACGTAGAAGCGGATGGCTTCCAGCGCGTTCACGCTCATCAGGCACAGATACAGTTTTTTCTTCAGCTCACGCAGATTCACGACAACCGTTTTGCCATTAACGGTATGGGTGCCTTCACCGAGCAGGTGCCAGTAACTGGTCATCTCAATAAGTTCGTCGTAGTAGGCGGAGATACCTTCGGCGCGCTTCTGAATTTGCTCATTGGTCACGATATCGTCAAACACGACCGCCGGATCGTTGACGATGTTACGAATAATGTGGGTGTAGGATCGTGAGTGAATCGTCTCAGAAAACGCCCAGGTCTCTACCCACGTCTCCAGCTCCGGGATGGAAATGAGCGGCAGCAGGGCGACGTTCGGGCTACGTCCCTGAATGGAATCCAGCAGCGTCTGGTATTTGAGGTTGCTGATGAAGATATGTTTTTCGTGCTCCGGCAACGCCTGATAATCGATACGATCGCGGGAGACGTCGACCTCTTCCGGACGCCAGAAGAAAGAGAGCTGTTTTTCGATCAGTTTTTCGAAGATGTCATATTTCTGCTGGTCATAGCGTGCAACGTTGACCGGCTGGCCAAAGAACATGGGTTCCTTGAGCTGATCGTTTTTCGTCTGTGAAAAAGTGGTGTATGCCATTGAAGTGAATCCTTTATGGGATGAGCGCCGGATGGCGGCGCAAGCGCCTTATCCGGCCTACAAACCGTACAATCGTAGGCCGGGTAAGCATAGCGCTACCCGGCACTATTCATCAGATCTTACAAGCGCCGCTTTCGCAGCCATCGTCCTGAATAGAAGGCGCCAAATCGTCCTGCGCATCTTCCGCGCCGTCGCGGGTATTTTGATAGTACAGAGTTTTCACGCCAAACTTATACGCAGTGAGCAAATCTTTCAGCAGTTGCTGCATCGGCACTTTTCCTGACGGGAAACGTGATGGATCGTAGTTGGTATTAGCGGAAATCGACTGGTCGATAAACTTCTGCATGATACCCACCAGTTGCAGATAACCGTCGTTGTTCGGCATCTCCCACAACAGTTCGTAAGCGTCTTTCAGATGCTCATAATCCGGCACGACCTGACGCAAAATACCGTCTTTCGAGGCCTTGATGCTGACGTAGCCGCGCGGTGGTTCGATACCGTTGGTGGCGTTGGAGATCTGGGACGACGTTTCCGACGGCATTAGCGCCGATAGCGTGGAGTTACGCAGACCGTGGGTTTTGATCGACTCACGCAGTTGTTGCCAGTCGTAGTGCAGCGGTTCGTTGACGATCGCATCCAGATCTTTTTTGTAGGTGTCGATCGGCAGAATGCCTTTTGCATAGGTGGTTTCGTTGAACCATGGGCAGGCGCCTTGCTCTTTCGCCAGTTCGTTGGACGCTTTAAGCAGATAGTACTGAATGGCTTCGAAGGTTTTATGCGTCAGATTATTGGCGCTGCCGTCGGAATAACGTTTACCGTTTTTCGCCAGCCAGTAAGCGAAGTTAATCACGCCAATGCCCAGCGTACGACGGCCCATTGCGCCGCGTTTGGCAGCCGGAATCGGGTAATCCTGATAATCGAGCAGAGCATCCAAAGCGCGTACTGCCAGAATAGCCAGTTCTTCCAGCTCGTCCAGAGTCTTAATGGCACCCAGGTTGAAGGCAGACAGCGTACACAACGCAATTTCGCCGTTTTCATCGTTGACATCGTTCAGCGGTTTGGTTGGCAGGGCGATCTCCAGACACAGGTTAGACTGGCGTACCGGGGCGACAACCGGATCGAACGGACTGTGAGTATTGCAGTGGTCAACGTTCTGGATATAAATACGGCCGGTAGAGGCGCGTTCCTGCATCATCAGCGAGAACAGTTCGACCGCTTTCACACGCTGTTTGCGGATGCTGTCGTCGTTTTCATATTTCACGTACAGGCGTTCGAATTCGTCCTGGTCGGCGAAGAACGCATCGTATAGCCCGGGTACATCGGACGGACTGAACAGCGTAATGTCGCCGCCCTTCAGCAGACGGGTATACATCAGTTTGTTGATCTGTACGCCGTAGTCCATGTGACGTACGCGGTTGCCTTCCACGCCACGGTTGTTTTTCAGTACCAGCAGGCTTTCCACTTCCAGGTGCCACATCGGGTAGAACAGTGTCGCCGCGCCGCCGCGCACGCCGCCCTGCGAGCAGGATTTCACCGCCGTCTGGAAGTGCTTGTAGAACGGGATGCAGCCGGTGTGGAAGGCTTCGCCGCCACGAATCGGGCTGCCCAGCGCACGAATGCGTCCCGCGTTGATGCCGATACCGGCGCGCTGAGAAACGTATTTCACGATAGCGCTGGAGGTGGCGTTGATGGAATCCAGACTGTCGCCACACTCGATCAGTACGCAGGAGCTGAACTGACGGGTTGGGGTACGCACACCGGACATGATGGGCGTCGGCAGCGAGATTTTGAACGTAGAGACCGCATCGTAAAAACGTTTTACATAGTCAAGACGCGTTTCACGCGGGTAGTTCGAGAACAGGCAGGCCGCTACCAGAATGTAGAGGAACTGTGCGCTTTCATAGATTTCGCCGGTCACGCGGTTTTGCACCAGATATTTCCCTTCCAGTTGCTTAACGGCAGCGTAGGAGAAGGTCATATCGCGATCGTGAACGATAAACGAATCCATCTGCTTGAACTCTTCTTCCGTGTAGTCTTCCAGCAGATGATTGTCGTATTTGCCAAGCTCAACCATTTTTACCACATGGTGGTAAAGTGCGGGCGGCTCAAACTGGCCGAAGGCTTTCTTACGCAGGTGGAAAATCGCCAGACGCGCAGCCAGGTATTGATAATCCGGCGCATCGCGAGAGATCAGGTCTGCGGCGGCCTTAATGATAGTTTCATGGATATCGGAGGTCTTAATCCCATCATAAAACTGAATATGCGAGCGTAGCTCGACCTGAGAAACCGATACGTTATTCAGTCCTTCTGCCGCCCAATCAAGCACGCGATGAATTTTGTCGAGATTGATGCGCTCAGTACGGCCGTCACGCTTTGTCACCAGCAGACTCTGATTCATGTGGTTTTCTACCTGTTTACCTGTCCGTGAAAGAAAAATATCCCCCCGCTTATCCACAACGCCACGTTGTGACTAACTCTGTGGATAAATACTATATATAGGGGGTAATCGATAAGTGAAACGCTATATGGTGAGTATTCTAGTAGGGATTCTTTTGAGTACAAGAGTTGATTTTGGCGTTAAATTGCGGTTGCAAAAGCGTAAGAATCGCTAAATGCGCGTCTGATAAGGCCTGGAGAGGATGTCAACAATTCATAAAAAAAAATCAAAATTTGATCGAATGCTGATTTCTTCATCGAAGAGAAAGGTTGCGCCCGATGATCTAACGCAACCCTTATAGGAAAATTCTTTGATGTCAGGCTTTTTTAGCGCGGGTATGCAACATGTAGTTAACGTCTACTCCGGGACCGAGTTTGAAAGTATTAGTTATCGGGTTGTAGTGCAGCCCGGTGATATGTTGCTCTTTCAGGACGGTTTCATCTACCCAGCTTAACAGTTCAGCAGGCTTAATGAATTTCTTCACGTCGTGCGTGCCTTTTGGCACCATGCGCAGAATATACTCAGCGCCGACGACCGCCATCAGCCAGGATTTTCCATTGCGGTTCAACGTTGAGAAGAACACCTCGCCGCCGGGTTTAACCAGTTGGGCGCAGGCGTGGACGACCGATTGCGGATCGGGAACATGCTCCAGCATTTCCATACAGGTGACGACGTCGTATTGCTGGGCGTGTTTTGCCGCATGTTCCTCAACCGTCTCCTGCACGTACTCTACCTCGATGCCGCTTTCCAGCGCATGCAGTTTGGCGACCTGCAAAGGCTCAAAGCCCATATCCAGCCCGGTGACGGTTGCGCCTTCGCGTGCCATACTTTCCGCCAGAATGCCGCCGCCGCAGCCGACGTCGAGTACCTTTTTACCAAACAGGCCGCCTGAGCGCTCAGTAATGTAGCCAAGGCGTAGAGGGTTGATACGATGCAATGGCTTGAATTCGCCCTCCAGATCCCACCAGCGCGACGCGACGGCTTCGAATTTGGCGATTTCATTATGGTCAACGTTGTGAGCTACCGACGGTTTTTCAGTGTTCATGAGTACATGAGATTCCGCTATTGATCTATCGGGGCAGTATAGCAGGTGCAAAGTCGCTGCGTTATATCTACTGCCGTCTTTATTACGCTTTCAGCGCAAGAAGTTTTCTTGCGCGTTCTGTAAAACCGCTACCGATGTGGTGCGTGATAAAATTACAGACGCCCTCGACGTTGTTGTTTTTTAACATATCCAAAATAGTGGCATGTCCACGGTTAGAGCTGGTGATATATTCAGCGGTAAAATCCAGTCTGTAGCGAATTGCCAATAAACGTGCTGAGATCAACAGGTGTGCTTGTGAAATGTATTTATTATCGGCATATTTCACAAAAACATAATGAAAATCATGATCCAGTTTGAGGTAAGCTTGCGTATCGCGCTCTGCATTAATTTTTGCTGACTTCGATAAAATATTGCTTAATTCGACTATGACATTGTTAGCATTTTTCTCCATCGCTTCACGAATTGCGCCCTGTTCAAGGATAACCCTCATTTTGATGAGATCATTGATATCCTCGTCGGTGACAGAAAAAACAAATGTCCCACTGCGGGGAATGATGTTGACCAGGTTTTCATTATAGCTCAGCCAAATAAAAGCTTCACGAATTGGTGTTTTACTTACCATCAGAATATTTGATAGTTCATTTTCACTGATCGCTTGCCCAAGATCGAAATCGCCATGGATAATCATCTCCCTTATTTTCTCTTTAATCACCTGGGTGATGGATTTGGGTATTTCAATTGATATGTGACTAAAATCACGCTTTAATCTATTTTTCATTTTCTTCTCCTCCATGGTTAAACCCGGCTCCATTGTAATTAATTTATTCAAAATTAACGGATCTAATATATCAGATATAAGAAAATTTACATACTTTATTGTTGTTATTGTATATTTCATTAAGTTTGCTTGCTGATATATCAGATATGACACATTAGCTTTTGAATTGTATTGTTTTTTACGTAACATCAATTCCGGTCAATACCCTTATTCATTGAATCATAAAAGGTGATGCAAAATGAGTAGTCCACAAGAAAATTTATACGATGCAATTCGTATTGTAAAAAGGAAAATCATTCCTTTGGCCTTTATTCTTTACTTTTTTAACTATATGGATCGTGTCAATATTGGGTTTGCTGCATTACGCATGAATGAATCTCTCGGTATTACGCCTGAGGATTTCGCTAATATTTCTTCTATATTCTTCATATCATATTTAATCTTTCAAATTCCGAGTAGCATTGGCTTGCAAAAGCTTGGCGCAAGAAAATGGATTAGTTCCATTATTATCGGCTGGGGAGCGGTAACAGGGCTGATTTTTTTTGCTAAAGATACTCAACATATTTTGCTGGCTCGCATTTTTTTGGGGATATTTGAAGCTGGCTTTTTCCCGGGCATGGTTTATTATCTTGCATGTTGGTTCCCGGCTCGTGAACGCGGAAAAGTCAATAGTTTCTTCATGTTATCTATTGCTGTTGCATCGGTATTGGCTGCACCGATGTCTGGTTGGATCATCGAGCATTTGAATACCCCGGATTATGAAGGCTGGCGCTGGCTTTTTGCTATTGAAGGTATCC
Organism: Salmonella sp. SJTUF14076; assembly: GCF_015534835.1. Taxonomy (NCBI): domain Bacteria; kingdom Pseudomonadati; phylum Pseudomonadota; class Gammaproteobacteria; order Enterobacterales; family Enterobacteriaceae; genus Salmonella; species Salmonella sp. SJTUF14076. The sequence goes on from NZ_CP064674.1 coordinate 1,620,603, forward strand.
CTACCGTATTCCTTGGCATCCTGACATTTTATTTACTGCCTGACAGTCCAGAAAAGGCTAAATGGCTTACGCCACAGCAGATATCGGCCTTAGTTAATAAATTACGCACTGACAATGAAACCGCAGCTGCATTAAATAAAAATACCAACTCATCCTTTCTTTCCGTAATCAAAAATCCAGTTTTGCTTCAGCTTTCTTTCGCCTACATGTTGATTCAGGCGGCTGCTCTGGCGGCAAACTACTGGTTGCCGGGGTTGGTGAAGGGATTTTCAGCTGATTTTACGGATACTGATGTTGGTTTAATCATGAGTATTCCGTTTATTTTCGCTATGTTCAGCATGCCCTGGTGGGGCTGGCATTCCGATAAAAAGAATGAACGAAAATGGCATGCTGCATTACCCATGTTTCTGGCAGGCTGTGGTTTTCTGATGATTGCTCTTGTCCCCTCAATGTCGCTGAGAATGCTGGGGCTAACGTTCTATGGTGTTGGGATCCTCAGCTATTACGGACCTTACTGGGCGCTGCCTTCTGCATTATTGTCGCCGTCAGGGTTGGCTATCAGCATTGCGTTTATTAACTCATGTTCAAGTCTTGGCGGATTCCTGATTAATAAGTCACTGGGATTCGTTTCTACTCATTATGGTGCGACAGGAATATTTATTGTAGAGGCAATACTTTGCTTCGCTGCGGTAGCCGTTTTGGCGTTAATGAAAATTGATGTGAAAAAAGAAAAAAGCCAACAAACAAATGTTGTATCACGAACCTGATAAATGGAGAAATTATGAAAATTACGTCTATTGAAGTTTTTGACTGTGAATTAAAAAAAAGAGATCAAACGATGTCATCCTATAACCCAGTACTTATCCGGGTGAATACCGACTCAGGATTAAGTGGTATTGGCGAAGTAGGACTGGCCTATGGCGCAGGCGCTAAAGCTGGCGTAGGGATCATCAGAGATCTGGCGCCATTGATTGTGGGTGAAGATCCATTAAATATCGAAAAAATTTGGGAGTTCTTTTTCAGAAAGACTTTTTGGGGAATGGGAGGCGGGAACGTTTTTTATGCCGGAATGAGCGCTATTGATATTGCTCTTTGGGATATCAAAGGTAAATATTTAGGTGTACCTGTTTATCAGCTCCTTGGCGGGAAAACTAATGAAAAATTAAGAACCTATGCTAGTCAGTTACAATTTGGTTGGGGGGATAAACGCCAGATATTAGTGACACCTGATGAATATGCTGAGGCGGCGCGTGCGGCTCTTGACGATGGATATGATGCGATTAAAGTGGATCCACTCGAAATCGATCGTAATGGCGATGACTGTGTTTTTCAGAATAAAAATCGTAACTATTCAGGATTGTTACTTGCCGATCAATTAAAAATGGGGGAAGCGCGAATTGCCGCTATGCGTGAAGCAATGGGGGATGATGCTGATATTATCGTGGAAATCCATTCTCTTCTCGGTACAAACTCAGCTATTCAATTTGCGAAGGCGATAGAAAAGTATCGTATCTTTCTTTATGAAGAACCGATTCATCCATTAAATTCTGATAATATGCAGAAAGTTTCCCGTTCAACAACGATTCCAATCGCCACTGGCGAGCGTTCCTACACAAGATGGGGATACAGGGAATTACTGGAGAAGCAGTCTATTGCCGTAGCGCAACCTGATTTGTGTCTCTGCGGCGGAATTACCGAAGGAAAGAAAATCTGTGACTATGCTAATATTTATGACACCACTGTACAGGTGCATGTTTGCGGCGGTCCTGTTTCCACGGTAGCCGCGCTGCATATGGAAACAGCAATTCCCAACTTTATTATTCATGAGCATCATACCAATGCGATGAAAGCATCTATTCGGGAACTTTGTACCCACGATTATCAACCGGAAAATGGCTATTATGTCGCGCCGGAACAGCCCGGATTGGGTCAGGAATTAAACGATGAGGTAGTGAAAGAATATCTGGCCTATGTGATTAAATAGCATCTGGTGATACTGATTATGGTTTATGCCTCCCGGCATATCCCCTAAATAATTCGAGTTGCAGGATAAAATGGTTAACCGTCTTGAACAGCGCTTGCGCTAACCGCGACGGGGCGAGGCCCAGGGATGGGCCGAGTAACTCGCAGCCAACGCACATGAAACTTGAAGTATGACGGGTATACACGGGAGGTATTGATTTTCTAACCTCTTCCTGGCCAGGCCCCGATCTCCCCTGTGTCGCCTCTGAAGCCGATCGCCAATAAACGCCGAGACCACGCTTATAAATGAAGAGAGCATGCGGCACCCGAATAAAGCATTGTCTGGCTGCATTCCGTTTACCAGTACGTGGGCGAATGTGTTATAATTTGCGACCTTTGAATCCGGGATACAGTAGAGGGATAGCGGTTAGATGAGCGACCTTGCGAGAGAAATTACACCGGTCAACATTGAGGAGGAGCTGAAGAGCTCCTATCTGGATTATGCGATGTCGGTCATTGTTGGCCGTGCGCTGCCGGATGTCCGAGATGGCCTGAAGCCGGTACACCGTCGCGTACTTTACGCCATGAACGTATTGGGCAATGACTGGAACAAAGCCTATAAAAAATCTGCCCGTGTCGTTGGTGACGTAATCGGTAAATACCATCCCCACGGCGATTTCGCAGTGTATGGCACCATCGTTCGTATGGCGCAGCCATTCTCGCTGCGTTACATGCTGGTGGATGGTCAGGGTAACTTCGGTTCTATTGACGGCGACTCCGCGGCGGCAATGCGTTATACGGAGATCCGTCTGGCGAAAATCGCCCACGAACTGATGGCCGATCTCGAAAAAGAGACGGTGGATTTCGTGGATAACTATGACGGTACGGAAAAAATTCCGGACGTCATGCCGACCAAAATTCCGAATCTGCTGGTGAACGGTTCTTCCGGTATCGCAGTAGGTATGGCGACGAATATCCCGCCGCACAACCTGACGGAAGTGATTAACGGCTGCCTGGCGTATATCGACAACGAAGACATCAGCATTGAAGGGCTGATGGAACATATTCCGGGGCCGGACTTCCCGACCGCCGCGATCATCAACGGTCGTCGTGGTATCGAAGAAGCCTACCGTACCGGTCGTGGCAAAGTGTACATTCGCGCCCGCGCGGAAGTTGAAGCTGACGCGAAAACGGGCCGTGAAACCATCATCGTCCATGAAATTCCCTATCAGGTGAACAAAGCGCGCCTGATCGAGAAAATCGCCGAGCTGGTGAAAGATAAACGCGTGGAAGGCATCAGCGCGCTGCGTGACGAATCCGATAAAGACGGGATGCGCATCGTGATTGAAGTGAAACGCGATGCAGTGGGCGAGGTGGTGCTTAATAATCTCTACTCCCAGACCCAGCTACAGGTTTCCTTCGGTATTAACATGGTGGCGCTGCATCATGGCCAGCCGAAGATCATGAACCTGAAAGATATTATTTCAGCGTTCGTGCGCCACCGCCGTGAAGTGGTGACGCGTCGGACTATTTTTGAACTGCGTAAAGCCCGTGACCGCGCGCATATCCTTGAAGCTCTGGCGATTGCGCTGGCCAACATCGATCCGATTATCGAACTGATTCGCCGTGCGCCAACGCCGGCGGAAGCGAAAGCGGCGCTGATTTCGCGTCCGTGGGATCTGGGCAACGTTGCTGCGATGCTGGAGCGCGCCGGTGACGACGCCGCGCGTCCGGAATGGCTGGAGCCAGAATTTGGCGTGCGTGACGGTCAGTACTACCTGACTGAACAGCAGGCGCAGGCGATTCTGGATCTGCGTTTGCAGAAACTGACCGGCCTGGAGCATGAAAAACTGCTCGACGAATACAAAGAGTTGCTGGAGCAGATTGCTGAACTGCTGCACATTCTGGGCAGCGCCGATCGCCTGATGGAAGTGATTCGCGAAGAGATGGAGTTAATTCGCGATCAGTTCGGCGATGAGCGTCGTACCGAAATCACCGCCAACAGCGCCGATATTAATATCGAAGATCTGATTAGCCAGGAAGATGTTGTCGTGACGCTGTCTCACCAGGGTTACGTCAAATATCAACCGCTGACGGATTACGAAGCGCAACGTCGTGGTGGGAAAGGTAAATCTGCCGCACGTATTAAAGAAGAAGACTTTATCGACCGTCTGCTGGTGGCCAACACCCATGACACCATCCTCTGCTTCTCCAGCCGGGGCCGTCTGTACTGGATGAAGGTCTATCAGTTGCCGGAAGCCAGCCGTGGCGCGCGCGGTCGTCCGATCGTTAACCTGCTGCCGCTGGAAGCCAACGAACGTATCACCGCGATTCTGCCGGTTCGTGAATACGAAGAAGGCGTCAACGTCTTTATGGCGACCGCCAGCGGTACCGTGAAGAAAACGGCGCTGACCGAATTCAGCCGTCCGCGTTCCGCCGGTATTATCGCGGTGAACCTCAACGACGGCGACGAGCTGATTGGCGTTGACCTGACTTCTGGTTCTGACGAAGTCATGCTGTTCTCGGCCGCGGGTAAAGTGGTGCGCTTCAAAGAAGACGCCGTCCGTGCGATGGGGCGTACCGCGACCGGTGTGCGCGGTATTAAGCTGGCGGGAGACGATAAAGTCGTCTCTCTGATCATCCCACGCGGCGAAGGCGCTATTCTGACCGTAACGCAAAACGGCTACGGGAAGCGTACCGCAGCGGACGAGTACCCGACCAAGTCTCGTGCGACGCAGGGCGTTATCTCTATCAAAGTGACCGAGCGCAACGGTTCCGTTGTCGGTGCGGTACAGGTAGACGATTGCGACCAGATCATGATGATCACGGATGCCGGTACTCTGGTGCGTACCCGTGTGTCCGAGATCAGCGTAGTGGGACGTAATACCCAGGGCGTTATCCTTATCCGCACGGCGGAAGATGAAAACGTGGTGGGTCTGCAACGCGTTGCTGAACCGGTAGATGACGAAGAACTCGACGCTATCGACGGCAGCGTGGCGGAAGGGGATGAGGATATCGCCCCGGAAGCGGAAAGCGATGACGACGTTGCGGATGACGCTGACGAGTAATGTTATTGCTGTGCGAGGGCCGGAGATCCGGCCCTTTTTCTTTGCCGTTGCGGGCTACGTCATTTACCGCTACCTTAGTCACACTCTATTTACATCCTGAGGCGGAGCTTCGCCCCTTTGAAATACCTTGCTTCCTTTCGAACTACGCTGAAAGTCTCGCGCTACTTATTCAGAGCGTTAGCGTTACTCATTTGGCTCTTAATCGCCTTTGTTTCGGTGTTTTACATCGTCAATGCCCTGCACCAGCGGGAGTCTGAAATTCGTCAGGAGTTCAACCTTAGCTCCGATCAGGCGCAGCGTTTTATCCAGCGCACGTCGGACGTGATGAAAGAGCTCAAATATATCGCCGAGAACCGTTTAACGGCGGAAAACGGCGTCATGTCGTCGCGTGCGCGTGATGACAAAATGGTGGTGCCGGATTTTGAACCGCTATTCGCCGACTCAGACTGTGCGGCGATGGGCTCCGCCTGGCGCGGCTCGCTGGAGTCGCTGGCCTGGTTTATGCGTTACTGGCGCGACAACTTTTCAGCGGCGTATGATCTTAACCGCGTTTTCCTGATTGGCAGCGATAACCTCTGTATGGCGAATTTCGGCCTGCGTGAAATGCCCGTGGAGCGCGATGATGCGTTAAAAGCGTTACATGAGCGGATTATGAAATACCGCAACGCGCCGCAGGAAGAAAGTGGGAATAACCTTTTCTGGATAAGCCAGGGCGCGCGTCAGGGCGTGGGCTACTTTTATGCGCTGACGCCGGTGTATCTGGCCAACCGTCTGCAAGCGTTGCTGGGCGTCGAGCAGTCCATCCGCATGGAAAATTTTTTCACGCCGGGCAGTTTGCCGATGGGCGTCACCATTATTGATGAGAACGGCCATTCGCTGATTTCGTTGACCGGTCCTGACGGCATTATTAAAGCGGAGCCGCGCTGGATGCAGGAGCGCTCCTGGTTTGGCTATACGCCAGGTTTTCGCGAACTGGTACTCAAAAAAAGCCTGCCGCCATCCTCGCTCAGTATTGTCTATTCTGTGCCTGTAGATTTAGTCCTGGAGCGTATTCGTATTCTTATCCTGAACGCTATCCTGCTGAACGTGCTGGTGGGTGCAGGGCTGTTTACGCTTGCGCGGATGTATGAGCGGCGAATTTTCATTCCGGCGGAGAGCGATGCTCAGCGCCTGGAGGAGCATGAACAGTTCAACCGTAAAATCGTTGCCTCCGCGCCGGTGGGGATCTGTATTCTGCGCACTATTGATGGTGTCAATATTCTGAGTAACGAACTGGCGCACACCTACCTGAACATGCTCACGCATGAAGACAGACAGCGCCTGACGCAAATCATTTGCGGCCAGCAGGTCAACTTTGTTGATGTATTGACCAGCAATAATACCAATTTGCAAATTAGCTTCGTCCATTCCCGCTATCGCAATGAAAACGTCGCGATTTGCGTGTTGGTAGATGTGAGTACGCGCGTCAAAATGGAAGAGTCGCTGCAGGAGATGGCGCAGGCGGCGGAACAGGCAAGCCAGTCTAAATCCATGTTCCTTGCGACGGTCAGCCATGAATTGCGCACACCGCTGTACGGTATCATCGGCAATCTCGATCTGCTGCAAACCAAAGAGCTGCCAAAAGGCGTGGATCGGCTGGTCACGGCGATGAATAACTCCTCCAGTCTGTTGCTGAAAATTATCAGCGACATTCTCGACTTCTCGAAAATTGAGTCGGAACAGCTAAAGATTGAGCCGCGCGAATTTTCACCGCGAGAGGTGATGAATCATATCACCGCCAATTATCTGCCGCTGGTGGTGCGTAAGCAGCTCGGCCTGTATTGTTTTATTGAGCCTGACGTGCCGGTATCGCTGAACGGCGACCCGATGCGTTTACAGCAGGTCATTTCAAACCTGTTGAGCAACGCCATTAAGTTTACCGATATTGGCTGCATCGTGCTGCATGTGCGCTGTGATGGGGATTATCTCAGCATTCGCGTGCGGGATACCGGCGTCGGTATTCCGGCAAAAGAGGTGGTTCGCCTGTTCGATCCCTTCTTCCAGGTGGGAACCGGCGTACAGCGTAACTTTCAGGGGACCGGTCTGGGGCTGGCGATTTGCGAAAAATTGATCAGCATGATGGACGGCGATATTTCCGTCGATTCGGAGCCGGGCATGGGGAGCCAGTTTACGCTGCGCATCCCGCTTTATGGCGCGCAATACCCTGTGAAAAAGAGCGTGGAAGGACTCGCCGGAACCTGCTGTTGGCTGGCGGTGCGCAATACTTCTTTGTGCCAGTTTATTGAGACCAGTCTGGCGCGTAGCGGCGTTCATACGCAGCGTTATGAAGGGCAAGAACCCGCCGCGGACGATATTTTAATTGTCGATGACGCGCTGGAGCATACCTGGCAGGGGAGGGCGGCGGTCGTCTTTTGCCGCCGTCATATCGGGATTCCGTTGGAAAGAGCGCCGGGCGAGTGGGTGCATAGTGTGGCGTCGGTGCATGAGTTGCCCGCGCTGTTGGCGCGTATTTATAGTATTGAGCTGGATAGTGAAGCGCTTTCCAGCGCATTGCCGACGACGGATAAAACCGCAGATTCAAATGACGACATGATGATTCTGGTCGTTGACGATCATCCGATCAATCGCCGTCTGCTGGCCGATCAATTGGGATCGCTGGGGTATCAGTGTAAGACAGCCAATGATGGCGTGGACGCTCTGAATGTGCTGAGTAAAAATGCTATCGATATTGTTCTGAGCGATGTGAACATGCCGAACATGGACGGCTATCGTCTGACGCAGCGTATCCGTCAGCTTGGGCTGACGCTGCCGGTCGTCGGCGTGACGGCGAACGCGCTGGCGGAAGAGAAACAACGTTGCCTGGAGTCCGGTATGGATAGCTGTTTGTCGAAGCCTGTGACGCTGGATGTGTTGAAACAGACGCTGGCGGTGTATGCCGAGCGGGTACGTAAAACGCGGGCATAAAAAATGCCGGATGGCGGCGTCGCCTGTCCGGCCTGTAAAAGATGAGTCGACTGGTAGGCCTGATAAGCGTAGCGCCATCAGGCTGGGTAACATAAAAGCGATTTATTCTTTGTCTGTCGGACTCAGGGTGACGGAAGAGAGATAGTTGAGCAGCGCGATATCATTCTCTACGCCCAGTTTCATCATCGCCGATTTCTTCTGGCTGCTGATGGTCTTAATGCTGCGGTTGAGCTTCTTGGCGATTTCGGTGACCAGGAAGCCCTCGGCGAACAGGCGTAATACTTCGCTCTCTTTTGGCGACAGGCGCTTATCGCCGTAACCGCCTGCGCTGATTTTCTCCAGCAGGCGAGAAACGCTTTCTGGGGTGAATTTTTTGCCTTTTTGCAGCGCGGCCAGCGCCTTAGGCAGATCGGTTGGCGCACCCTGTTTGAGTACGATCCCTTCAATATCAAGATCCAACACGGCGCTCAGGATCGCCGGATTGTTGTTCATGGTCAGAACGATAATAGACAGGCTCGGAAAATGACGCTTGATGTACTTGATCAAGGTGATCCCATCGCCGTATTTATCTCCCGGCATGGAGAGGTCAGTGATCAACACATGCGCATCTAATTTCGGCAGGTTGTTGATCAATGCTGTGGAATCTTCAAATTCGCCGACAACATTCACCCACTCGATTTGTTCAAGTGATTTGCGAATACCGAACAGTACAATCGGGTGGTCATCGGCAATAATTACGTTCATATTGTTCATGTATTGGGCTACCTTGCTACAGCAAGCTTTTGACGTAGGCGTCAATGTCGCTGATATATTTTTCTATACCTGGAGCATCTTTCTCACGAATCAGATGTTCCAGCGTTTCACATAACTGCTTGCCGGGTACCAGATTAAGCATGGCAAACACCCCTTTCAGGCGGTGGGCCGTTTGGGCCAGCGCAGCGAAATCGCTGGTTGCCGCCTCAGTATACAACCTCTTAACATCATCCGGTACTGTGTCTACAAATAGCGCATAATAGCCGCTGGCATGAAGCTCGGCATTTTCATCTCCGCCGAGCGGGGAGGCGGGAATCTCTTCCTGCGCCAGCTGCTCTTCGATAAGTTGTAGTACAGCTTCCTGCATAGCATTGCTCATATTAAAGTTGACGCGCAACTGACCCGGGCCAATTTTCCGCACGCCTGACTCATCATCGCTTAAAAGCAAGCCCGAGGCAGTAAGATTAGACGGATTATCCGTTAAAAAGAGATCATATTCTTGACTTATCTGCCTTTCATCCGGCGTGATGCAGGTGGCGCCCCAGTTTTCTAACTGACGCAGCACAATCGCGCGAACCTCGTTGGACGTCACATCGACCATCACGCTCACGTCGTCCAGCAGGCGCTCTTCGACCTGAGTATGCTGATCGTGAGGAAGCATTTTGACATGAACGGTATAGCGCGTGCCCAGCGTTTCTCGCGCTTTAATGTTGAGATGACCGCCCAGTTTGCGCGCCAGTTGATTGCACAGCCAGAAGGTGAGCGGATTCGCTTTGCCGTAACGATCGCCCTGCGTTTCATTCATATACGGGAAATGCAGATTATCAATCTCGTTTAACGTTACACCTTCGCCCGTATCCAGAATACGGAAAGTCAGACGCTCCGCGATAGATTCATCCTGCTCGACTTCAAGCGTAATTTTACCCATAGCGGTCGTCGTGACGGCATACTGAATCAACAGCAGCAAAATCCGACGCAGGGCGTCGCGATCGCCCCAGCGTTCATCGTTGCCGCTAAGATGGTTATTAATCAGCAGTTGCAGCCCTTTACGCTTAATGGCGGGCAGCACTTCCGGCACGACTTCGTCAATAAGATCCTGCAGGGAGAACAGCGTTGCTTCGCTCTTCCATGCGTCATTTTCCAGCATATTCGCCAGTTGGATTTCATCGATCATACGTACCAATACATCCGCCTGATCCGCCAGTTTCAGGCTTTCCGGCGTGGTGACTGCCGCGGCGTTAACCGCCAGTTGGCGTACGGGCTCTTTAAGCGTGTTGCTGATATTTTGCATAAAGGCGGCGCGGCCCTGCTGATTCTTCTCATACAAACGCTGCGCCTGTTTAAGCTTCTTATTTACCAGCACTTCCCGGTCCTGATCGCGAATAATAAAGATCTGCGTGCGGGGAGCGATCTGGCTGCGAAACAGACGGATCTCATACAGTTCGTTATTAATTGTCGCCTGAATCACGCCCTGATGCTGCTCCGCCATGCTGGTAATATTTTGCAGGTTAAGATGCGGCAACAGATGATCGGCGATTTTATTGCTGATCACGGTGCGGTTGCCTTCCTGATCGTAGACCAGCAGACCCAGCGGCAGCAGAGAAACGATCTCTTCATTAATGGCGCGTAAGACGCGAAGCTCATTATTCGCCGCGTTGCCGGATGTCGATTCCGTCGACCGTCCCGGCTGATGACGGAACGTGGCGTAGCCAAATAACGCCAACGCCAGCAGCCCGATGTTCAGCAGTAAAGGCAGCAAAATATTTTGCAGCGTATCAAGCAAAAGCGTACCGAACGGTACCTGCCAGATCAGGCGCATTCCGGTAGAGTTAAGCGCTGAGGAGATCTCAATTTTTGAACCGTTAAAGCTAATCGTGACGCTATCTGGCGCTTCCTTTTCACTGCTTCGCCCCGTCGTCTGGGTTGCGTCAGGCTCTATCCGAAAACTGTCCAGCGGCATTCCCGGCGGGATTAAATCATTAATGGGCAGATCAAACGCCACCACGGTCGCCAGATGTCCTGGCTGATTGAAGGTCGTGCGTAGCGTAAAATAGTGACCGTTTTGCCAGGCCAGTTTTCGCAATGAGGAGAAACTTTCGCGCTCATCCAGCGCATTCGCCTGTTGCAACATCTCTGCCCGGCGGGAATCGACGATATTGCCAATAGTGGACTCTTTAAAGCCGGAAGAGAGATCTTTCAACGGTAGGGTAGAGATAAGAATCAGGCTGTTATCCTGTCCGTTGAGGTAATACATTGACCACGGCACGTTTTCCGCGCCCCACAGCGTATCCAGATAAGTTGACATACGCTGCGTCATTTCCAGCGTGGCGCTGTCATGGGAACCGAAAATCAGCGCTTCAGTTTTACGTCGCGGCTTTTCAAGATAATACACATCCTGCTTCAGACGCGTTTCCTGAAGTCCTTCACCTGTCGATGGCGTAGTGGTCGCGGCGATGTTGTCATAAATTTGCCAGGTAACATACCGCCAGGTGTCCACGCGTTTATGAATAGCGTGAGTGATATCGACAATTTGATAGCTTTTGTCTTTCAACCAGGCGTTGACGGCGCTCTGTACCATAACGCCCATCGTTACCAGCAGCACAATGATCAGCAATAAGAAGAAACGGGTAATGCTTCCCGGTAGAAGGGAGAATCGGGTAGAGACCGTTGTGTCAGACTGACTCATTTATGTTTACGACCTGTAAAAGCAACGCTGAAGGTGAAGGGCAGTATAAAGGGTAATGAATGAATTTCCAGACTCTTACGTCATGCCGGGCAACTTAACACGCGCTCCGTCGGCGGGACGGGAAAAGCGTACAACCTTCGCAGAACGGTACAAATATAAAGACTACTTATAAATGTTTAGCACTAAATATCAAGAAATTATTTGCTAATGTCTTACGAACGGTCGAGCAGGGGAGGGTAGTGAATAACCGTGATAGTTTTAGGCAGGTAGCATAAATCTGCCGGGTGTGTCTGAAAAAACGTAAAAAAAACCGAATGCGAAGCATTCGGTTGAAATAGGGGTAAACAGACATTCAGAAGTGAATGACGGTAATAAATAAAGTTAATGATGATAGCGGTCACTATTTTAGTTGCGAATGAAGATTCTGTTTTATCATTCAGTGCTATGAATTTCATCAATTTAACCCGTTGATTTTAAAAGTCTCGTGAATATATTTTATCTATTTGTGCTTATTTTTACTTGATTTTTGTTTTAAAAAAGTTCCGTAAAATTCATATTTTGAAACATCTATGTAGATAACTGTAACATCTTGAAAGTTTTAGTATCATATTCGTGTTGGATTATTCTGTATTTTTGCGGAGAATGGACTTGCCGACTGGTTAATGAGGGTTAACCAGTAAGCAGTGGCATAAAAAAGCAATAAAGGCATATAACAGAGGGTTAATAACATGAAAGTTAAAGTACTGTCCCTCCTGGTACCAGCTCTGCTGGTGGCGGGCGCAGCGAATGCGGCTGAAATTTATAATAAAGACGGCAACAAATTAGACCTGTTTGGTAAAGTTGATGGCCTGCACTACTTCTCTGACGACAAAGGCAGCGACGGTGACCAGACCTACATGCGTATCGGCTTCAAAGGCGAAACGCAGGTTAACGATCAGCTGACCGGTTATGGCCAGTGGGAATATCAGATTCAGGGCAACCAGACTGAAGGCAGCAACGACTCCTGGACGCGTGTGGCGTTTGCGGGTCTGAAATTCGCTGACGCAGGTTCCTTCGATTATGGTCGTAACTACGGCGTAACCTATGACGTGACCTCCTGGACCGACGTTCTGCCGGAGTTCGGCGGCGACACCTACGGCGCTGACAACTTTATGCAGCAGCGTGGTAACGGCTATGCCACTTACCGTAACACCGACTTCTTCGGCCTGGTGGATGGCCTGGACTTCGCGTTGCAGTATCAGGGCAAAAACGGCAGCGTGAGCGGTGAAAACACCAACGGTCGCAGCCTGCTGAACCAGAACGGCGACGGTTACGGCGGATCGCTGACTTATGCAATCGGCGAAGGCTTCTCTGTCGGTGGCGCTATCACCACGTCTAAACGTACTGCCGATCAGAACAACACCGCTAACGCTCGCCTGTATGGTAACGGCGATCGCGCCACGGTTTACACCGGCGGCCTGAAATACGATGCGAACAACATCTATCTGGCAGCGCAGTATTCTCAGACCTATAACGCAACCCGTTTTGGTACCTCTAACGGCAACAACCCGTCCACCTCTTACGGTTTTGCCAACAAAGCGCAGAACTTTGAAGTGGTTGCTCAGTACCAGTTCGACTTTGGTCTGCGTCCGTCTGTGGCTTACCTGCAGTCTAAAGGTAAGGACATCAGCAACGGCTACGGCGCCAGCTATGGCGACCAGGACATCGTAAAATATGTTGATGTCGGCGCGACTTACTACTTCAACAAAAACATGTCCACCTATGTTGATTACAAAATCAACCTGCTGGATAAAAACGACTTTACCCGCGATGCGGGCATCAACACCGACGACATCGTAGCGCTGGGTCTGGTTTACCAGTTCTAATCAGCAAAAGATGTTGCTAAAGGGCCTGCGGGCCCTTTTTTCATGCCTTATTCCGGCGTACAAATACGACGTTTTGATATACGCTTGCGTCCATTCGAATGAGGATAAACAGCGATGAAAATGACTTTTTGCCGGGCCGTGTGTCTGGCGGCGGCTTTTTTACTTATGGGCTGCGATGAGGCTCCCGAAACGACAACAGCGTCACCTGCCGCTCAGGTGCTGGAAGGTAAAACGATGGGGACCCTCTGGCGGGTGAGCGTGGTTGGCATCGATGCGAAACGCGCCGCAGAGTTACAGACTAAAATCCAGACTCAGCTTGATGCTGATGATTGGTTGCTTTCTACCTATAAAAATAACTCCGCGCTGATGCGTTTTAACCATTCACGCAGTCTTGCGCCCTGGCCGGTCAGCGAAGCCATGGCGGATATCGTGACCTCGGCGCTGCGTATTGGCGCGAAGACGGATGGCGCGATGGATATCACCGTGGGCCCGCTGGTCAATCTGTGGGGGTTTGGACCGGATCGGCAGCCGCTGCATATCCCAACACCAGCACAAATCGATGCGGCAAAAGCGAAAACAGGCCTGCAACATTTGCAGGTTATCGACAGGGCTGGACATCAGTTTTTGCAAAAAGATCTGCCGGATCTTTATGTTGATCTCTCCACGGTCGGGGAGGGCTATGCGGCGGATCATCTGGCGCGTCTGATGGAGCAGGAGGGCATTGCGCGTTATCTGGTCTCGGTGGGCGGCGCATTAAGCAGTCGCGGGATGAATGCGCAAGGGCTGCCGTGGCGCGTCGCGATTCAGAAGCCGACCGACCGGGAAAACGCGGTGCAGGCGATTGTGGATATCAACGGGCATGGCATCAGCACCTCCGGCAGCTACCGTAACTATTATGAGCTGGATGGCAAGCGCGTCTCGCACGTTATCGATCCGCAAACGGGGCGCCCCATTGAACACAACCTGGTATCGGTTACGGTCATTGCGCCAACGGCGCTGGAAGCGGATGGCTGGGACACCGGCCTGATGGTGCTCGGTACGCAAAAGGCGCAAGAGGTCGTGCGGCGGGAAGGGCTGGCGGTCTTTATGATCATGAAAGAAGGTGAAGGCTTTAAAACCTGGATGTCGCCGCAGTTCAAAACGTTCCTGGTGAGCGATAAGAATTAAAACGCAAGATTACGGGTTTTTGTGGGCGGATTTACGGACACACTGCATGTAAGCAAGCACTATGCTTAATGAAGGAGTCTATGATGAAAAAAGCGTTACTTACCGATGATGAATGCTGGCTGCGGGTGCAGGCGCGCGATGCCAGCGCGGATGGGCGTTTCGTTTTTGCAGTGCGAACCACTGGCGTTTTTTGCCGCCCTTCTTGTCGCTCGAAGCGGGCGTTACGTAAAAATGTTCGCTTTTTTGCCAACGCGCAGCAGGCGCTGGACGCCGGTTTTCGCCCCTGCAAGCGCTGTCAGCCGGATAATGCGCGCGCGCAGCAACGGCGGTTGGATAAGATTGCCTGCGCCTGCCGTTTGCTTGAGCAGGAGACGCCGGTAACGCTGGCGTCTCTGGCGCAGGCGGTGGCGATGAGCCCGTTTCATCTGCACCGTCTGTTTAAAGCGAGCACCGGAATGACGCCGAAAGGGTGGCAGCAGGCGTGGCGCGCCCGGCGGCTGCGTGAGGCTTTGGCGAAAGGAGAGCCGATCACGGCGGCTATTTATCGCGCCGGCTTCCCGGATAGCAGTAGCTACTACCGTCATGCCGACCAGACGCTGGGCATGACGGCAAAACAGTTTCGCAAAGGCGGCGATAATGTCTCCGTTCGCTATGCGCTGACGGACTGGGTTTACGGACGGTGCCTGGTGGCGGAGAGCGAGCGGGGGATTTGCGCGATTCTCCCCGGTGATAGCGACGACGCGCTACTGGCTGAATTACACACCCTTTTCCCGGCGGCCCGCCACGAACCTGCTGACGCGCTTTTTCAGCAACGGGTGCGGCAGGTTGTCGCGGCTATCAACACACGCGATGTGCTGCTCTCGTTGCCGCTGGATATCCAGGGAACCGCGTTTCAACAGCAGGTCTGGCAGGCGTTATGCGCAATTCCCTGCGGCGAAACCGTAAGCTATCAACAGCTTGCCGCGACTATCGGCAAACCCACGGCGGTACGCGCGGTCGCCAGCGCGTGCGGCGCGAATAAACTGGCGATGGTGATCCCGTGTCATCGGGTCGTGCGTCGCGATGGCGCGCTCTCCGGTTATCGTTGGGGCGTGCGTCGAAAAGCGCAGCTATTAAAGCGAGAAGCGCAAAAAGAGGAGTAGCAATGCTGGATCTATTTGCTGATGAAGCGCCTTGGCAAGAGCCCCTGGCGCCTGGCGCGGTGGTGTTGCGCCGCTTTGCGTTTCGCGCGGCGCAGTCGCTATTAGACGATATCGGGTTTGTCGCCAGTCAGTCTCCGTTTCGTCAGATGGTGACGCCGGGCGGCTACACCATGTCGGTGGCGATGACCAACTGCGGCGCGTTAGGGTGGACCACCGATCGTCACGGTTATTGTTATGCCGTGCGCGATCCGTTGACCGATAAACCCTGGCCTGCGCTGCCGTTATCGTTTGCCAGCGTATGTCGTCAGGCGGCAATCGCGGCAGGGTATGCGAGCTTCCAACCGGACGCCTGCCTGATCAATCGCTACGCGCCCGGCGCAAAACTGTCGCTGCATCAGGATAAAGACGAGCCGGATCTGCGCGCGCCTATTGTCTCAGTTTCGTTGGGGGTGCCGGCGGTTTTTCAGTTTGGCGGCCTGTGTCGCAGCGACCCGATCCAGCGGATCTTACTGGAGCATGGCGATATCGTGGTCTGGGGCGGCGAGTCCCGGCTGTTTTATCATGGTATCCAGCCGCTTAAAGCGGGCTTTCATCCCATGACCGGTGAATTTCGTTACAATCTCACCTTCCGTCAGGCGGCTGAAAAAGAATAAAAATAAGAATTATTATTGCTGTGCAGGTGGAGTTAGTTAAACTGCGGGCTGTTATTATCGGTCCGGGTTGTATGCATGGAACTTCTTATTCTTGTCTGGCGGCAGTACCGCTGGCCATTTATTAGCGTGATGGCGCTGAGCCTCGCCAGCGCGGCGCTGGGGATTGGCCTGATCGCGTTTATCAATCAGCGCCTGATTGAAACGGTGGACACCACCGTCATGGTGCTGCCGGAATTTCTCGGTCTGCTCCTGTTGCTAATGGTCGTCACATTAGGTTCCCAACTGGCGCTCACCACTCTGGGACACCATTTCGTTTACCGCCTGCGCAGCGAATTTATCAAGCGCATTCTGGATACGCACGTTGAACGCATTGAGCAACTGGGCAGCGCCTCTTTACTGGCCGGTCTGACCAGCGATATTCGCAATATTACTATCGCCTTTGTGCGTCTGCCTGAGCTGGTGCAGGGCATTATCCTCACCGTCGGCTCGGCGGCGTATCTGGCGATGCTATCGACAAAAATGCTGCTGGTTACGGCTATCTGGATGGCGGTCACTATCTGGGGCGGATTCGTGCTGGTGGCGCGGGTTTACCAGCATATGGCGACCCTGCGCGAGACCGAAGATAAGCTGTACAACGACTATCAGACGGTGCTGGAAGGACGCAAAGAGCTGACGCTAAACCGCGAGCGTGCGGAGCAGATTTTTCAGCAATGTTATACCCCGGATGCCAAAGAGTACCGTCATCACATTATCCGTGCCGATACTTTTCACCTGAGCGCCGTCAACTGGTCGAATATCATGATGCTGGGAGCGATAGGCCTGGTCTTCTGGATGGCGAATAGTCTCGGCTGGGCGGATACTAACGTCGCGGCGACCTATTCACTGACGTTGCTGTTCCTGCGCACGCCGCTGCTGTCTGCGGTGGGGGCGTTGCCAACCCTACTGACCGCCCAGGTGGCGTTTAATAAACTGAATAAATTCGCGCTCGCCCCGTATAAGCCTGATTTTCCACAGCCGAAAGCCTTTCCCGACTGGAAGACGCTGGAGCTGCGCAACGTGGTTTTCCACTATCAGGATAACGCGTTTTCCGTGGGGCCCATCAACCTGACGATTCACCGCGGCGAACTGCTGTTTTTAATTGGCGGCAACGGTAGCGGGAAATCGACGCTGGCCATGTTATTGACCGGTTTATACCAGCCGCAATCGGGAACGATTTTACTTGACGGTCAACCTATTGCCGCCGGGCAGCCGGAAGATTATCGCAAACTGTTTTCTGCGGTGTTCACCGATGTGTGGTTATTCGACCGCCTGCTGGGGCCGCAGGGGAAACCCGCCAATCCTGCGCTGGTCGAAAAGTGGCTTGAGCACCTGAAAATGACGCACAAGCTGGAGCTAAACGACGGGCGCATCTTGAATCTTAAACTGTCGAAAGGGCAAAAAAAGCGCATTGCGCTGCTGCTGGCGCTGGCGGAAGAGCGCGATATTATTTTGCTGGATGAGTGGGCCGCCGATCAGGACCCGCATTTCCGCCGGGAATTTTATCAGGTACTGTTGCCGTTAATGCAGGAAATGGGGAAAACCATTTTCGCCATCAGCCATGATGATCACTATTTTATTCACGCCGATCGTCTGCTTGAAATGCGTAACGGGCAGTTAACCGAACTCACCGGCGACGAACGTGACGCCGCTTCGCGTGATGCGGTTGCGCGTACTGCGTAATGGACTATGGCGCCGGATGAACCACCTGATGGCAGCCCGTAGGCCTGATAAGATGCTACGCGTCGCCACCAGGCTGCGGGCGGGCGGGTTTCCAGACGTGTTTTAAAAAGAACCCCGGAGCGCTGCGTGAGTCGGCGTGTTCAGATGCCCGGTAAGTGTGACCGGGCAGCGTAACATTATCGCGTGACGGCGTTCTGTACGTTAGCGTCCGCTTTCCAGATGCGGTATTTCACGTCCACATTCGCCGGGGTATACACCACGATCGGCAGCTTGCTGTTGTAGCGCAGCATCCCGTCTTCACCCAGCCAGGCGGTGACGAATTTTTGCTCTTTCTTACCGTCAGGGCAGGCCATCATGGTTGATACCGGAGAGGTGACGTTATCAAAGACATAATAGTCATAGCCCCAGCCTTCCAGCGTTTTTGTTTCCAGCGTGCCGCCGAGGCGATGCTGGTTACAATCCACATTCAGCGTTTGGCCAATCAACAGTTCCACTTTGAGGGTAGATTCATCCTGCTGAGGGGTAAGGGTTATCACTTGCCGCTTCATTCCTTTTTCCGCCTGCGGATAGGGGGCGATTTTTTCCAGCGGCTGGGCGGTATCGCCATTGTTAGCCCAGGCAGAGGCGCTGGCGAGGGCGGCGAAGACGACGGCAGGGACAAACATCTTCATTTGATTGTTCACAGTATTTCCTTTCTGCTGTTTTCGGTATTCACTGACAACAGATTAACACATTCATATTATCTATTAATCTGTATTTACTCATATTTTCAAGATTATTAATAAAATAGCGTCTTTTTATATAGTGGAATATTCTGATATTGATAATGTAAATGAAATTATCAGCTATTAGTGGTTTTCGTTATATAAATATCTATATAACTCATTGAAATGTGAGAAAAAGCACGTTTACGGGTCTTTACCCGGCACTCTTTTGATCCGGCAACAGCATTTACCTCTATCGGGGTATGCATCTCTTACACATCCTGAAATATCTTATTTACAAAAATAACTACTCATAAATTGTACGGTTTTTATTGGCATTCACTCCCTATGGAAGCGTGTCGTTATGGAAGGGCGATATCATGGTTGATTTATCCCGTCGAAGCATGTTGACCGGCAGTTGGCGCAACGCCAGCAATGGGATTCTTCCGCCGTGGGCCAGAGAAACGACCTATTTTCTCGCACATTGTCTGCGTTGCGACGCCTGTATCCAGGCGTGTGAGGCCGACATCCTGCAGCGAGGGGCGGGGGGATATCCGAGCGTAGATTTCAAACGGGGCGAGTGCAGCTTTTGTTATGCCTGTGCGCAGGCCTGTACTGAATCGCTTTTTCTTCCGCGCCACACCAGGGCCTGGGATCTGATTTTTACGCTCACGGAAAACTGCCTCGCCAGGCAATCGGTTGAATGCCATCGCTGCCAGGACAGTTGTGAACCTATGGCCATTACCTTTCGTCCCACGCTATCCGGCATTTACCAGCCGCAGCTTGACTCGCAGGCCTGTAACGGATGCGGGGCGTGTGTGGCTATCTGTCCCGTGTCAGCCATCAAAGCGGAGAACCACCATGCGCACTAACTGGCAGGTCTGTAGCCTGGTCGTGCAGGCCAAAAGTCAGAACATCGCCGCCATTGGCACACAGTTGAACACGTTGCCGGGTTGCGAAGTCGCGTTAAGCGACGTTGAAAGCGGGCAGCTGATCGTGGTGGCGGAAGCAGATCAGAGTGAAACGCTGATGCAAACAATTGAGTCAGTACGCAATGTCGAGGGCGTACTGGCGGTGTCGCTGGTTTATCACCAGCAGGATGAGCAAGGTGAGGAAACACCATGAAACTCAGTCGTCGTAGCTTTATGAAAGCTAACGCCGTTGCGGCCGCTGCGGCGGCTGCCGGTCTGAGCGTGCCGGGCGTCGCCCGCGCCGTTGTCGGGCAGCAGGAAGCCATCAAATGGGATAAAGCGCCGTGCCGTTTTTGCGGAACGGGTTGCGGTGTGTTGGTGGGAACGCAGCAGGGCCGTGTGGTCGCCTGCCAGGGCGACCCCGACGCGCCGGTCAACCGTGGTCTGAACTGCATTAAAGGCTACTTCCTGCCCAAAATCATGTACGGTAAAGATCGTCTGACGCAGCCGATGCTGCGCATGAAAGACGGCAGCTATCACAAAGACGGCGAGTTTACGCCGGTGAGCTGGGAACAGGCCTTCGATGTGATGGAGGAGAAGTTTAAAACCGCCCTGAAAGAGAAAGGACCAGAAGCGATCGGCATGTTTGGATCGGGTCAATGGACCATCTGGGAAGGCTATGCCGCCGCGAAACTGTTCAAGGCTGGTTTCCGCTCTAACAACATCGACCCGAACGCGCGTCACTGCATGGCCTCGGCGGTGGTGGGCTTTATGCGCACCTTTGGCATGGATGAACCGATGGGCTGCTACGACGATATTGAGCAGGCCGATGCGTTTGTGCTGTGGGGTTCCAACATGGCGGAGATGCACCCGATTTTATGGTCGCGCATCACTAACCGCCGTTTGTCCGACCCGAACGTGAAGGTTGCCGTCCTCTCCACCTTCCAGCACCGCAGCTTTGAACTGGCGGACAACGGTATTGTCTTTACCCCGCAAAGCGACCTGGTGATCCTTAACTATATTGCGAATTACATTATTCAGAACAACGCGGTAAATCAGGATTTCTTCACAAAGCATGTGAATCTGCGTAAAGGGGCGACGGATATCGGCTACGGCTTACGCCCGACGCACCCGCTGGAAAAGGCGGCGAAGAATCCGGGCTCCGACGCTTCCGAGCCGATGAGCTTCGACGAGTATAAAGCTTTCGTGGCGGAATATACGCTGGACAAGACTGCTGAAATGACCGGCGTGCCGAAAGATCAACTGGAACAGTTGGCGCAGCTCTACGCCGATCCGAATAAGCGCGTGATCTCTTACTGGACGATGGGTTTTAACCAGCATACCCGCGGCGTGTGGGCGAATAACCTGGTTTACAACCTGCATCTGCTGACCGGAAAAATCTCCCAGCCTGGCTGCGGTCCTTTCTCGCTGACCGGCCAGCCTTCCGCCTGCGGTACGGCGCGTGAAGTGGGAACCTTCTCACACCGTCTGCCCGCAGACATGGTCGTGACGAACGAAAAACACCGTGATATCTGCGAAAAACACTGGCAGATCCCCGCTGGCACTATCCCGGCAAAAGTGGGTTTACACGCGGTGGCGCAGGATCGCGCGTTGAAAGACGGCAAGCTGAACGTCTACTGGGTAATGTGTAATAACAATATGCAGGCCGGGCCGAACATCAATGAAGATCGGATGCCGGGCTGGCGCGATCCGCGTAACTTTATCATTGTCTCCGATCCTTACCCGACGGTGAGCGCGCTGTCTGCTGATCTGATCCTGCCGACCGCCATGTGGGTTGAGAAAGAAGGCGCTTACGGCAACGCCGAACGCCGCACGCAGTTCTGGCGTCAGCAAATTAAAGCGCCGGGCGAAGCCAAATCCGACCTCTGGCAACTGGTGCAGTTCTCCCGTCGTTTTAAAACCGAGGAGGTCTGGCCGGAGGCGTTGCTGGCCCAGAAGCCGGAGCTGCGCGGCAAAACGCTGTATGACGTTCTGTTCGCCACGCCGGCGGTCAGCAAATTCCCGTTGAGCGAGTTGAAAGAGGATCAGTTAAACGATGAGTCTCGTGAGCTGGGCTTCTATCTGCAAAAAGGGCTATTTGAAGAATACGCCTGGTTTGGACGTGGCCACGGGCACGATCTGGCGCCGTTCGACGATTACCACAACGCGCGCGGTCTGCGCTGGCCGGTCGTCGAAGGCAAAGAGACGCAATGGCGTTACAGCGAAGGCAACGACCCGTATGTAAAAGCGGGGGAAGGGTACAAATTCTACGGTAAACCGGATGGCAAAGCGGTGATCTTCGCGCTGCCATTTGAACCCGCGGCGGAGTCGCCGGACAACGAGTACGATCTGTGGCTTTCCACCGGTCGCGTGCTGGAACACTGGCATACCGGCAGTATGACGCGCCGCGTGCCTGAATTGCATCGCGCCTTCCCGGAAGCAGTGGTCTTTATTCACCCGCTGGATGCGAAAGCGCGCGATCTGCGTCGTGGGGATAAGGTTAAAGTGTCATCCCGCCGCGGCGAAGTGATTTCGATTGTCGAAACGCGTGGACGTAACCGTCCGCCGCAGGGACTGGTGTATATGCCGTTCTTCGATGCCGCTCAGCTAGTGAACAACCTGACGCTGGATGCGACGGACCCGCTCTCTAAAGAGACGGACTTCAAGAAGTGCGCCGTTAAGCTGGCGAAGGTGTAACGCGTTATGTCCCGTACAGCGAAACCCCAAAATGGCCGCCGCCGCTTTCTGCGTGATGTTGTGCGCACTGCGGGCGGGCTGGCGGCGGTTGGCGTGGCGCTGGGCTTGCAACAGCAAACCGCGCGCGCATCGGGCGTGCGGCTGCGTCCGCCTGGCGCGCTGAATGAAAATGTCTTCGCCAGCGCCTGTGTGCGCTGCGGGCAGTGCGTTCAGGCGTGTCCATACGACACGCTAAAACTGGCGACGCTGGCCTCCGGGCTATCGGCAGGCACGCCCTATTTCGTCGCTCGCGACATCCCCTGCGAAATGTGTGAAGACATTCCGTGCGCCAAAGTCTGCCCCAGCGGGGCGCTGAATAAAGATATCGCCTCCATTGATGACTCGCGTATGGGGCTGGCGGTGCTGCTGGATCAGGAAAACTGCCTCAACTTTCAGGGGCTGCGCTGCGACGTTTGCTACCGCGAATGCCCGAAAATCGATGAGGCCATCACGCTGGAGCTGGATCGCAACATGCGCACCGGCAAACATGCGCGCTTTCTGCCCACCGTACACAGCGACGCCTGTACCGGCTGCGGCAAATGCGAAAAAGTCTGCGTACTGGAGCAACCAGCGATAAAAGTGTTGCCGTTGTCATTGGCGAAAGGGGAGTTAGGACACCATTACCGCTTCGGCTGGCTGGAGGGGAAAGATGGCAAATCGTAAACGCGACGCCGGGCGAGAAGCGCGGGCGAAAAAAGGCTGGTGGCGTAGCCACCGCTGGCTGGTGTTACGCCGTATCAGCCAGTTTATGGTGCTGGGGATGTTTCTCAGCGGCCCGTGGCTGGGCTTTTGGGTTTTGCATGGCAACTACAGCAGTAGTTTGCTGTTCGATACCCTCCCGTTGACCGATCCGCTGATTACCCTGGAAAGTCTCGCCAGTGGACATCTTCCCGCTACCGTGGCGCTGACGGGAGCAGTGATTATCGCTGTGCTGTATGCGCTGGCGGGAAAGCGATTATTTTGCAGTTGGGTTTGCCCGCTAAACCCCGTTACCGATTTGGCTAACTGGATGCGCAGGAAATTTGACCTGAACCAGTCTGCGACGATTCCACGCCATATACGGTACGTCCTTCTGGTGGTGGTGTTAATCGGTTCGGCCTTGACCGGCACGCTGCTGTGGGAATGGATTAATCCCGTGTCGCTGTTAGGTCGTAGTCTGATTATGGGATTTAGTAGTGGCGCGTTGCTGATTATTGCTTTGTTTTTATTTGATTTATTAGTCGTTGAGCACGGTTGGTGCGGGCATATTTGCCCGATGGGCGCGCTGTATGGCGTGTTGGGCAGTAAAGGCGTAGTGACCGTGACGGCCAAAAAACGTGAGAAATGTAATCGCTGTATGGATTGTTTTCATGTTTGCCCGGAACCGCATGTGCTACGTGCGCCGGTGCTGGATGAGCAAAGCCCGGCGCAGGTCACTCACCGCGACTGCATGACCTGCGGTCGCTGCGTGGATGTCTGTTCTGAGGATGTTTTTACAATAACGATACACAACATCATTCGGGATGCATCGCGGCGGTAAGCGAGGAAATCCCCAGGAGCATAGATAACGATGTGACTGGGATTTTGGAGCGCAGCCAACAAAGAGGCAGCTCGAAGGATGAAGTGTAAATGCGATGGAGTTCGGGAGCGAAACAATGAAAAGCCATGACCTGATGAAAGCGCTGTGTCAATGGATGGCCACGCTTGCCCTGGTGGTAAGTGGTGCGGTTTGGGCGGCAAACGGAGTGGATCTGAGCCAGTCGCCGGAAGTATCCGGGACGCAGGAAGGGGCGATTCGTATGCCGAAAGAGCAGGAACGTATGCCGCTAAATTACGTCAACCAGCCGCCGATGATCCCGCACAGCGTCGAGGGCTACCAGGTGACGACCAATACCAACCGCTGTCTGCAATGCCACGGCGTGGAAAGTTATCGTACGACGGGCGCGCCGCGTATCAGTCCGACGCACTTTATGGACAGCGACGGTAAAGTGTCGGGCAACGTCGCGCCGCGTCGTTATTTCTGCCTGCAGTGCCACGTACCGCAGTCTGATACCGCGCCGATTATCGACAATACCTTTACCCCCTCGCAAGGTTACGGGAAATAAGAGGTCATTATGGAAAATTCTAACCGTAAACCCGGCTGGATAAAGCGCGTCTGGCGATGGTGGCGCAGCCCCAGCCGCCTGGCGCTGGGGACGCTGCTGTTAATCGGTTTTATCGGCGGCATCATCTTCTGGGGCGGCTTCAATACCGGAATGGAAAAGGCTAACACCGAAGAGTTTTGTATTAGCTGCCATGAAATGCGCAACACGGTGTATGAGGAGTATATGGAAACCGTCCACTACAACAACCGTAGCGGCGTTCGCGCCACCTGTCCTGACTGCCATGTGCCGCATGAGTGGGGGCCGAAGATGATCCGTAAGATCAAAGCCAGTAAAGAACTGTACGCGAAGGTATTTGGGCTGATAGATACACCGCAGAAATTTGAAGCTCATCGCCTGACAATGGCACAAAATGAGTGGCGGCGCATGAAAGACAACAACTCGCAGGAATGCCGTAACTGCCACAATTTCGACTTTATGGATCTGACCGCGCAAAAAGGCGTCGCGGCGAAAATGCACGATCAGGCGGTAAAAGACGGACAGACCTGTATCGATTGCCACAAAGGGATCGCGCATAAACTGCCGGATATGCGTGATGTTAAACCAGGTTTCTGACAGGACGTTGATGAGTGGGAATGCTTGAAGCCAGAGATCTGTACTGCGAGCGGGACGAGAGGACGCTGTTTCGCGGGCTGTCGTTCACCGTGGAGGCCGGGGAGTGGGTGCAGGTCACCGGCGGCAACGGCGCCGGAAAAACCACCCTGCTGCGCCTGCTGACCGGGCTGGCGCGCCCGGACGGCGGGGAGGTGTACTGGCAGGGCGAGCCCCTGCGCCGCGTGCGCGACAGCTTCCATCGCAGCCTGCTGTGGATAGGGCACCAGCCGGGGATAAAAACCCGCCTGACGGCGCGGGAGAACCTGCACTTCTTCCACCCCGGCGACGGCGCGCGCCTCCCGGAGGCGCTGGCGCAGGCCGGGCTGGCGGGATTTGAGGACGTGCCGGTCGCCCGGCTCTCGGCCGGGCAGCAGCGCCGGGTGGCGCTGGCCCGCCTGTGGCTGACCCGCGCCGCGCTGTGGGTGCTCGACGAGCCGTTCACCGCCATTGACGTTAACGGCGTGGTGCGCCTCACCCGGCGGATGGCGGAGCACACGGCGCAGGGCGGGATGGTCATTCTCACCACCCACCAGCCGCTGCCGGGGACCGCGGACACCGTCCGCCGCCTGGCGCTGACCGGCGGGGAGGCAGGGCTGTGATGTGGCGTGTCTTCTGTCTCGAACTGCGCGTGGCGTTCCGCCACGGCGCGGACATCGCCGGCCCGCTGTGGTTCTTCCTGATGGTCATCACCCTGTTTCCGTTAAGCGTCGGGCCGCAGCCGCAGCTGCTGGCGCGTATCGCGCCGGGCATCATCCAGGTGGCGGCGCTGCTGGCCTCGCTGCTGGCGCTGGAGCGGCTGTTTCGCGACGACCTGCAGGACGGCAGCCTGGAGCAGCTGATGCTGCTGCCGGTGCCGCTGCCGGCGGTGGTGCTGGCGAAGGTGCTGGCCCACTGGGCGGTGACCGGCCTGCCGCTGATTATGCTCTCCCCGCTGGTGGCGCTGCTGCTGGGGATGGACGTGTACGGCTGGAAAATCATGGCGCTGACGCTGCTGCTCGGCACGCCGGCGCTGGGGTTTCTCGCCGCGCCGGGCGTTGCGCTGACGGCCGGGCTGCGGCGCGGCGGCGTCCTGCTGGGCATTCTGGTGCTGCCGCTGAGTGTCCCGGTGCTGATTTTCGCCGCCGCGGCGATGGACGCGGCATCGATGCATTTACCCGCTGACGGCTATCTGGCGGTGCTGGGAGCGCTGCTGGCGGGCAGCGCGACGTTAAGCCCGTTCGCCACCGCGGCGGCGCTGCGCATCAGCGTGCAGTAGCGCCCCGGCACGACGGACATTTTATGGTTTCAGGAGGTCAGGTGACGACTATGTGGAAAACCCTTCATCAGCTGGCGGCGCCGCCACGGCTGTATCAGATTTGCGGCAGGCTTGTGCCGTGGCTGGCGGCGGCCGGCATCATCGCGCTGGCCACCGGCTGGGTCCGGGGCTTTGGTTTCGCCCCGGCGGACTACCAGCAGGGGGAGAGCTACCGCATTATGTACCTGCATGTCCCGGCGGCCATCTGGTCGATGGGTATCTATGCGGCGATGGCGGTGGCGGCGTTCACCGGGCTGGTCTGGCAGATGAAAATGGCCAGCCTTGCCGTCGCGGCGATGGCGCCGGTGGGGGCGGTGTACACCTTCATCGCGCTGGTCACCGGCGCGGCGTGGGGCAAACCGATGTGGGGCACCTGGTGGGTGTGGGACGCGCGCCTGACCTCGGAGCTGGTGCTGCTGTTTCTCTACGCCGGGGTCATCGCCCTGTGGCACGCCTTTGACGACCGTAAAATGGCCGGGCGCGCGGCGGGCATTCTGGTGCTGGTCGGCGTGGTGAACCTGCCGGTTATCCACTATTCCGTCGAGTGGTGGAACACCCTGCACCAGGGCTCGACGCGGATGCAGCAGAGTATCGACCCGGCGATGCGCTCGCCGCTGCGCTGGGCCATCGCCGGCTTCCTGCTGCTCTTTATGACGCTGTCGCTGATGCGGATGCGCAACCTGATTTTACTGATGGAAAAACGCCGCCCGTGGGTGAGCGAACTGATACTGAAAAGGGGGCACCGGTGAGTCCGGCATTTTCATCGTGGAGCGATTTTTTCGCCATGGGCGGGTACGCCTTTTTTGTCTGGCTGGCGGTGGCGATGACCGTGGCGCCGCTGGCGCTGCTGGCGCTGCACACGGTGCTGCAGCGCCGGGCCATTCTGCGCGGCGTGGCGCAGCAGCGGGCGCGCGAGGCGCGGATGCGTGCCGCACAGGCGCAACAGGAGGCCGCGTGAACCTGCGACGTAAAAACCGGCTATGGGTGGTCTGCGCGGTGCTGGCGGGCCTGGCGCTGACTACCGCCCTGGTCCTGTACGCGCTGCGCGCGAATATCGACCTGTTCTATACCCCCGGCGAAATCCTCTACGGCAAGCGCGAGACGCAGCAGCTGCCGGCGGTGGGCCAGCGCCTGCGCGTCGGCGGGATGGTGATGCCCGGCAGCGTCAGGCGCGACCCGGACTCGCTGAAGGTGAACTTCAGCCTCTACGACGCCGAAGGGTCGGTGACGGTGAGCTATGAGGGGATACTGCCGGACCTGTTCCGCGAGGGGCAGGGGGTGGTGGTGCAGGGCACCCTGGAGAAGGGCAACCACGTCCTGGCGCACGAGGTGCTGGCCAAACATGACGAGAACTACACCCCGCCGGAAGTGGAAAAGGCGATGCAGGAAAACCACCGCCGCCCGCAACGCGCTGATAAGGACACCTCATCATGATGCCTGAATACGGCCACGCGCTGCTGTGCCTGGCGCTCGGCGTGGCGCTGCTGCTGTCCGTTTACCCGCAGTGGGGCGTGGCGCGCGGCGACGCGCGGATGATGGCGTCGGCCGGGGTGTTCGCCTGGCTGCTGTTCATCTGCGTGGCGGGCGCGTTTTTCGTGCTGGTGCACGCCTTTGTGGTTAACGACTTCACCGTGGCCTATGTCGCCGGCAACTCGAACACGCAGCTGCCGGTGTGGTACCGGGTGGCCGCCACCTGGGGGGCGCACGAGGGCTCGCTGCTGCTGTGGGTGCTGCTGATGAGCGGCTGGACCCTGGCGGTGGCGGTGTTCAGCCGGCGGGTGCCGGCGGATATCGTCGCCCGGGTGCTGGCGGTGATGGGGATGGTCTGCGCCGGTTTTCTGGCGTTCATCTTGTTCACCTCCGGCCCGTTCGCCCGCACGCTGCCGGCCTTTCCGGTGGAGGGGCGCGACCTGAACCCGCTGCTGCAGGACCCGGGGCTGATTTTCCACCCGCCGCTGCTGTACATGGGCTATGTCGGCTTCTCGGTGGCCTTCGCCTTCGCCATCGCCGCGCTGCTGAGCGGGCGTCTGGACAGCGCGTTCACCCGTTTTGCCCGCCCGTGGACGCTGGCGGCGTGGGTGTTCCTGACGCTGGGCATCGTGCTCGGCTCGGCGTGGGCCTACTACGAGCTGGGCTGGGGCGGCTGGTGGTTCTGGGACCCGGTGGAGAACGCCTCCTTTATGCCGTGGCTGGCGGGTACCGCCCTGCTGCACTCGCTGGCGGTCACCGAACAGCGCGCCGGCTTCAAGGCGTGGACGCTGCTGCTGTCCATCTGCGCCTTCTCGCTGTGCCTGCTGGGCACCTTCCTGGTGCGCTCCGGGGTGCTGGTGTCGGTGCACGCCTTCGCCTCCGACCCGGCGCGCGGAATGTTTATCCTCGCCTTTATGGTGCTGGTCACCGGCGGCTCGCTGCTGCTGTTCGCCGTGCGCGGGCACAGGGTGCGTTCGCGGGTGAACAACGCGCTGTGGTCGCGCGAGTCGCTGCTGCTCGGCAACAACGTCCTGCTGATGGCCGCCATGCTGGTGGTGCTGCTGGGCACCCTGCTGCCGCTGGTGCACAAACAGCTGGGGCTGGGCAGCATTTCGGTGGGGGAGCCGTTCTTTAACACCATGTTCACCTGGCTGATGGTCCCCTTTGCCCTGCTGCTGGGGGTGGGGCCGCTGGTGCGCTGGGGCCGGGACCGGCCGCGTAACATCAGGAAACTGCTGCTCACCGCCCTGGTCTCCACCCTGGTGCTGTCGGTACTTTTGCCATGGCTGCTGGAAGATAGAATCATCGCCATGACGGCGGTGGGGATGGCGATGGCCTGCTGGATTGCGGTGCTGGCGGTGGCCGAAGCCGTACAGCGCGTGTCCCGCGGCACGAAAACCTCTCTCAGCTACTGGGGAATGGTGGCGGCGCACCTCGGGCTGGCGGTGACGATTACCGGCATCGCCTTCAGCCAGAATTACAGCGTGGAGCGTGACGTGCGGATGCGGGCGGGCGACAGCGTGACCATTCACGACTACCGCTTCACCTTCCGGGAGGTGCGGGACATCACCGGGCCCAACTACCGCGGCGGGGTGGCCCTCATCGGGGTGACGCGCCACGGCGAGCCGGAGGCGGTGCTGCACGCGGAGAAACGGCTCTACAACACCAGCCGGATGGTGATGACCGAGGCGGCGATTGACGGCGGGCTGACCCGCGACCTGTACGCCGCGCTCGGGGAGGAGCTGGACAACGGCGCGTGGGCCGTGCGCCTGTACTACAAACCGTTTGTCCGCTGGATATGGGCCGGGGGGCTGCTGATGGCGCTGGGCGGGCTGCTGTGCCTGGCGGACCCGCGCTACCGCCGCCGTAAACCATTGCCGGAGGCCGGATGAAACGCAACGTACTGTTATTACCGCTGCTGATTTTTCTGCTGATTGCCGCGGCGCTGCTGTGGCAGCTGGCGCGCAACGCGCAGGGGGATGACCCGACGAATCTCGAATCGGCGCTGACCGGGAAGCCGGTGCCGGCGTTCCGCCTGGAATCGCTGGAGACACCGGGTCAGTACTATGAGGCGGAGGTGCTGACGCAGGGGAAACCGGTGCTGCTTAACGTCTGGGCCACCTGGTGCCCGACCTGCCGCGCCGAACATCAGTACCTGAACCAGCTTTCTGCGCAGGGTATCCGGGTGGTCGGGCTGAACTATAAGGACGACCGGGCGAAGGCGGTGGCCTGGTTAAAAGAACTGGGCAACCCGTATGCGCTGAGTTTATCGGACAGCGACGGGATGCTGGGGCTGGACCTGGGCGTGTACGGCGCGCCGGAAACCTTCCTCATCGACGGCAGGGGGATTATCCGCTACCGCCATGCGGGCGATTTGAATGCCCGGGTATGGGAAAGTGAACTGAAACCGCTGTGGGACAGATACAGCCGGGAGGCGGCGCAATGAGACTGTTACCGGGCATGGTGATGCTGATGCTGGTGCTGGTTATCTCCGGGTCAGCGCGGGCGACCACCGACGTGATGCCGTTTAAAGATGAAGCGCAGGAGCAGCAGTTCCGCCAGCTCACGGAGCAGCTGCGCTGCCCGAAATGCCAGAACAACAGCATTGCGGACTCGAACGCGATGATAGCCACCGACATGCGCCGCAGGGTGTATGACCTGATGCAGGAGGGGAAGAGCCGCCAGGAAATCATCGATTACATGGTGGCGCGCTACGGCAACTTCGTCACCTACGACCCGCCGCTGACCCCGCTGACGGTGCTGCTGTGGGTGCTGCCGCTGGCCGCCATCGTGGCGGGCGGGTGGATAATCGTCGCCCGGACGCGCCGGCGGGTGCGCCTGCGCCGGGAGCCGCTGCCGGCGGACACCCCGGTTTGCGGCGCGCGCGCCGGGTGGGGCGTTTACGTGCCGGGGGCCGTCATTGCGCTGGCGGTCGGCGCCGGCAGCTACGCCCTGACCGGTGGCTATCCGCAGGTGAGGGCCTGGCAGCAGGCAACGGCGCAGACGCCCGGGCTGCTGGCGCGGGCGCTGGATCCGCAGGCGCAGCCGCTGAATGAGGAGGAGATGGCGCGGCTGGCGCTGGGGCTGCGCACCCGCCTGCAGAATGATGCCGGCAATGTTGAGGGCTGGCTCATGCTGGGGCGCACCGGTATGGTACTGGGTAATGCCGGTACCGCCACCGGGGCGTATGCGAACGCTTACCGTCTGGACCCGAAAAACCGCGATGCGGCGCTGGGCTACGCGGAGGCGCTGACGCGCTCGTCCGACCCGGAGGATAACCGCCGCGGCGGGGAGCTGCTGCGTCAGCTGGTGAGCCGCGACCACACGGATATCCGGGTGTTAAGCCTGTATGCGTTTAACGCCTTTGAGCAGCAGCGCTTTGGCGAGGCGGTGGCGGCCTGGGAGATGATGCTGAAGTTACTGCCGGCGGGTGACGCCCGGCGGGCGGTGATAGAGCGCAGTATCCGGCTGGCGCAGGAGAAATAAGACCCTGACGGCCCGGTGGCGCGGCGCCATCGGGCCTGGCTTGTTACTGCATTCCGCGTGTTTGTAAAAATAGAATGGTCGCCGCGACGCGCGAGCGCACGTTTAGCTTGCGAAGTAGATTACGAATGTGCACCTTAACCGTCTGCTCAGAAATATTCAGTACTGACGCAATCTGTTTGTTAGAAAGCCCCTGCGCCAGCTCATGCAAGACATCTAACTCTCGTTCGGTCAGGATACTAAAGGGATCTTCCTGCGCGCCAAACCGTTCGCGCTCACGCAGATATTCATTGACCCGATCGCTAAAGACTTTACCGCCGTTAGCGCCTTTGCGAATGGCCTCCAGCAGCACCTCCGGATCGCTATCTTTGAGCAGATAACCGTCGGCGCCGGCGTCGATCAGCGCGTAGATGTCGCTAGCGGAATCCGAGACGGTAAGAATAATAATTTGCGCCGTCACACCATCCCGGCGTAGCGCGTTCAGGGTATCTAACCCGCTCAGACCTTTCATATTCAGATCCAGCAGGATCAGATCGGGCTCAATGCGATTCGCCAGATCGATCGCACTCGCCCCGTCACCCGCTTCGGCAACGACATGAAAAGCCGGGTCCAGTTCCAGTAATTGACGAATACCTCGCCGCATAAGTGGATGGTCGTCCACAATAAGCACCTGAAAAGGTGTTACTTCAGGCATGCTGTATCTCCTGAGTTTTATTAGAATGATTATTGTTTTCAGCGCGGAAATCGTCCAGATTTGCCACATTGTCAAGCGCGTAAATTTTACCCTAATTAGTGCATGGGTAAGTAGTAAAACCTGTGACAGGCGAGTAATTAGCTGAACGATAGAAAGGATAAAACAACCCGTTGTGAGAGAAAACAGAATACTCCCTGAAGTTGAATACTGGTCTGGACGCTTTTTTCGGACAATGTGACATAACAGAAGTGTGGCATATGTTGCTGCGCCCTTGCACCCGTAAGTCCAGACTATCTTTACTGGCAGGAAATTCCTTATTAAAAGTCATAGCGTCTAAAGCTTGTCATTATTAACAAATTATTTTAACTGAATTTATTTATGGTTTTATTAATGTCAATGATATACATCTGAGCAGAACGAATAAACCGCGACATCTGTTAAATTAAATATTAAGTCAATAGCAGAGGTATTTTTATGCGATAAAGAGATTCTGACGATATTCTTATCATAAATGAAAATGTGGTCAGAAATGAGTGTCATTCACTTATAACTTATCCTGGATGTGCCTGAACAACACTCGCGGCGTTTTGAGCACCCGTTGGGGCGACTCAAGGGGAGAACGTAGTGTGGATGCTATATCAGCCGTTTCTGTGAGCGTAAGCGTGGCGTAGAAAATTTTAAATATGTTAGCCGGTTAAAAATAACTATTGACATTGAAATGGTGGTGGAGTGTATATGAAGAGAATATTTATATATCTATTATTACCTTGTGCATTCGCATGTTCTGCTAATGATAATGTTTTTTTTGGCAAGGGCAACAAGCATCAGATCTCTTTTGCTGCGGGAGAAAGTATAAGAAGAGGAGGGGTTGAGCACTTATATACGGCTTTTCTGACATACAGTGAACCCAGCGATTTTTTCTTTTTACAGGCAAGAAATAATCTGGAGTTAGGAGGATTTAAGGCTAAGGGTAGCGATGATTGCAGTAAACATTCTGGCAGCGTTCCCTGCAATAAATATAACCAGGGCGTATTGGGTATCTCGAAGGATGTGGCGCTGGTTCATTTCGCTGGTATCTATACTGGTATTGGTCTGGGGGCTTATATAAAATCTAAGTCGCGAGATGATATGCGTGTCAATTCTGCATTTACCTTTGGAGAAAAAGCGTTTCTTGGCTGGAACTTTGGGGCTTTTTCTACAGAAGCTTATATCCGGCATTTCTCGAATGGATCACTTACGGATAAAAATTCAGGGCATAATTTTGTAGGTGCTTCAATTAGTTATAATTTCTGAAGTTGAATAACAATTAGCGAGTTGCTGGCTGAAGGAGTAATTAATCACCGTACGTTGTCTACAAAACGTGTTGTGAATAGCCGATCGTTATCGACCCTATGGCGACAGGGAGGCTAATTGTTAGCGACAAAGGCGTGGTAGGCCGTTTACCTTACCAGAACGTTTTATTATTGCTGCGACAGATTGCTTACTCATTTACCTGCCACTGCAAACATTTCTTCCAGCATAGGGTGTAGATGCGCTTTTTCTGTTTTAGTACAAAAATGGTTTACGTTATTTGCCTGCATTGACTTTACGTTGACCACTGCACGGGAAAGGTGTCCGATCAGTTTATGCAAAATCAGTTCATGCAAAATAACGTCTCTGGCATCAGCTAACTTTTTAATTGTAGGCATAAAAAAACCAGCCCTGAGAGGCTGGTTTTTAAGGGGAATTTTGGTCGGCACGAGAGGAGCGGAACTAGTGCTCTAACCTGCTAGTTTTACAAGCAATTTGTTCTGTTCAGAGAATGGCGATTTGCCTAAAAATTAGCCTGTAAGGATCGCTTGGTGAATTTGTGATGTTCATCGCTTATTTGCGGCCTGTTAATTCCATGCTGCCACGCACAGCACTGCCCACCTCTTGTCAACTCCTCTGTTAGCGGTAAAAGAGCAAATTTTGTTCATATCAGGTGACAATCCTATCTGCCGTTATATAATGAATATAACCAATATATCCATAATGAGGAGGGGATGATGGCAGTGAAAGGTAACACCGTGCGCCGTGACGAATCCTTCTTTGACATTAAAACCGTCAACGGCGATGAACTGCATACTCTGACTACGCGCGCTGATTCGGAGTATTTGGTCATTGATTTAGGGAGCATCAGCGAACGTCATACAGGGTTTGACGAAACTCTTAAAGTTGCGATGAATGCTGCGGTAAATGCGGTTATCGCCTCAATGGGGATTGTGGTCCCTGGCGTAAGGGCACGGAAAGCAGCAGGCGCACCGAAAGTAGTGAAATCGGCGGGTGAAGCCGTGACTCAAGCCGATAAGCAGGGGCGAGCAGAACGTAATGCGCAGCGTCGTGAAGCGCTTAATACCCGCATTCTTGCTGATTCTGAGTGGCTGTCAGCAAAAGAGCTCTCAGAGAAAGCGCAGTTCAAAAACACCAACCCCAGCGCCGGGCCTAATCGCTGGAAGTCTGCCGGGCGGATATTTGCTATACAGATTAATGGAAAAGACAAATATCCGGGATATGCTCTGGATGAAGGCTATCGTCCTGTGCCCGTCGTTAAACAGATTATCTCCGTATTTGGCGAGAAAAAAACGCCCTGGGGACTGGCCATCTGGTTCGGTTCGGCAAATAGCTGGCTGGGAGGTAAAAAGCCAAAAGATGTACTGAAAACAATGCCAGGTCAGGTGCTGCAGGCGGCGCAGGCCGAGCTGGATGGAGGGGCGCATGGATGATCCTGATGATAAGGGGCTGATTGAACGAAAAGTACCGGCCCCGAAGGAAAACCTTACCGCTAATTTTGCGAGCTGGGCTGCCGGAAAACCGATTTACCGGATCCATTCATCCAGATTCACCGCGACGCAGTTTAATCCAGGTCTGGGAAGCGCTCGTTTCAGCCCAATGAGCAATGGCGTGCCGACGCTGTATGGCGGCGTCAGCACCGGCGTGGTGATTATGGAAACCCTTTTTCACGATCTGCCCGTAGATTCTGCTGGCGTTCCTTTTGATTTAGGCAGGCTGGAAGGAAAGGTGCATTCCGTCGTTAAGCCTGTTCTGGATCTGAACTTGGTCGATTTGAATCCTAAAACGTTACGGAAGATGGGCGTGAAGCGATCGGAGCTTCTTGATTCTCCGGCAGAGCAGTATGTATTCACGCAGGAATATTCTGTCGCTATCTATAACGCGCACCCGGATGCGCACGGGTTGCAGTGGTCATCTCGGCAACATGGCGGCACAGCTCTGATGTTATTTGGCGATCGGGTAACGCCGGAACAACTGACGGTTGAAACGGAGTCTGAGCCTGTTCTGGCGTCAGAGAGTATTCTGGCGTTGATTGAGGAGGAGGCGGATCAACTTGGCATTGTTTTGATCGAGCCTTATGGTGGTGATGAACCGGGGGAAATGTAACGAATTGGTGTTTTCCTTATTCGTGACATCCGGTCATTCGTACCATGTCGACAGCTTGCTGTTATAAGTATTTTGATGTAATCAAGGATATTGCAGCAGGCTTCTTCCAACATAGTAAATGTTTTTATCTGCTAACGTGTCAGAAGTTTGAAAAATTTTTTGCAAGTGTGTTGTCATGGTAGTTTCCTCATTGTGCGGTTGTTACATTAACTGACTGATAAGGTGTATGTAATTACTGATCCACTACTTCTTTGCTAAAGCAGACCTTCAATGATACAAAGCGCAATCGCTTAATTTTTAACGCACTAGCGCAGCCTATCTTGGGCGCATATCATAATCAAAAATATTGGCGCTGCTAATGTTAGTGTGGATGAGGGAAGAAATGCCCTCCCGAAGGGAGAAAAGTTGATGAGTATTGCAGGCATACGTTCCAATCGTGGAGATGGTTACCAGACACTGGTAGCCTTTGATTGGGCGTTGACAGTACTATCCGACCAGGATTTTCAATGGATTGAAATCGACTCGATAAGTTATCTCGTTGATGATGTAGTTATTGGCAAAATCGACGGAAATATAATCGCTTGTCAGTGCAAAAAGAATCAAACCGATTTCAAGGCTTGGACGATAGCTGACCTTGGAGATGAACTAGATAAAGCCTCCCTTCTACTGGCTGAGAACCCAAAGGTGAATGTCCGATTCTATTCCCGAAATAACTTTGGCGACCTTGCAAAACTTAAAGAGCACAGTTCATCTCAACCAGACGAAGGCAGTTACCAACAAAGTTTAGGTAAGGCGCAGCGGTTGCTGGATGACGCCTTGTCAAAACAACTGGCAAAAATTGCCCCCAGCCTTTCAACTTTTGAATTCCTGAGTCGAACCAATTTCGTGCCAGCGACGATTTAGATCGGATGGAAGCATTGTTACGCGAACGTTTACGAAACTTGGTGAGCAATACTGACTCTGCCTTCAATGCTCTCTGGATGAAACTCGACCAACTAGGCGCACGCATGGATGGCAGTAGATCATCTACAGCGGTTCAGCATCGCCTAACCAAACACGATCTTCGGAACATTATCCAACAGTCTGGGTCAACACTGGCTCCTCCCATGGATCTTGTAGGGATACGCCATTCTTTTTCCAGTACTTCTGCTATTGGTAGGTCTTGGCGTCGAGACATTGCGGGGCTGCGTATTACCAGCCCAATTGTGAATGAGATTCTTGCCGCCATTGATGTGCGAAAAAGATCTATCCTGCTTACAGGTCTCCCTGGTTCTGGGAAAACATGTGTAATGCTTGCATTGCAGGAGGCATTGGAAGAACGTGTAAAAACCTGTTCAAATATTGTACCTCTCTTTATTCAATCACGTGAGTTTGCTGACCTGGCTACGTCAGAAGAGCGTCAGGTTCAGGGACTATCGCAACAGTGGGTTGAGAAAGCTGCAAGGCTGGCTGAAGACGCTCATGTGGTAGTCGTTATTGATTCTTTAGATGTATTGTCCATTGCTCGTGAACATCGCGTACTGCAGTATTTTCTTGCACAGATCGATCGTCTGCTGTTGATCCCCAATATCACAGTTGTTACCGCCTGTCGCGACTTTGACAAACATTACGACAGACGGATTGCCGAACGGCATTGGGATTGTGAATTAAAGTGCCAGCCACTGGACTGGAATAATGAAATTGTGCCATTGCTTGATACGCTAGGGATTGCGACAGCCGCTATCGATGCTGATACGCGCGAGCTGATTCGCAATCCGCGTGAATTGGCACTATTTGTTGAACTGGCCCGAAGAGACGGCAGTTTCAACGTAGTGACCAGTCAGGCACTGGCGCAACGTTATCTGGATACTATTGTGCTTGCTGATAGCGACTTAGGGGATAATGCGATACAAGCGATTGAAGCTATTGCGTCAGAAATGCTGAAAATGCGAAGCCTGGTAGTACCGCATCAACGCTTTACTGCTTCTCCAGACATTCAGCGAAAACTTTGTAGCCTCAATGTATTGCAGGAAACTCAGGATGGGAAGCTGACCTTTGGTCATCAAACCCTTCTGGATGTGCTTGTCATAAGTCGAGCCATTCGTAATGGTGTCACATTGAACGAATTCATACGCGATTTACCACCTGTTCCATTTGTTCGTCCCAGCATCCGAAGTTTTATCGCTCAGTTGGCTCTGGGTGAGCGCCGCGAGTACAGAAAACAACTTAGAACCGTATTGACGGGTAATGCGGCCTTCCATATCAGACGTCTGGTAGCAGAATCGTTTGCTGAACAAAAACCGCAGAATGAAGACTGGTTATTGATACGAGAACTGCGAGAAAAAAACCGTGAAGTTTTTCAGGTAGTTTATGTCGCAGGCGGATCGATTGAGTGGCATCGTTTCTGGATCAATAATTTGGTTCCCTATTTAAAAGCGACCCGGGATGCTGAAGGCGTGGCGATGCATGTTCATCGTATTGCCCAATGGAGCAATATTGATACTGCTGGCGTGGTATCATTCTGGATAGAAGCGCTTACGCTGAACTGGTTTGATAGCAATGGAATTGCGGATCAGATAGCAATGCATCTCTCAGTCATTAAGGCTGAAAATTTATCAGTAGTTGTTCCATTGCTTATGCGATTACTTGATACGCCACTATCGGATTACAGCCCTCTTGGGGAGGTCATTGCTAATTGCGTGGCTGCTGGTGTGATAGGAGATACGTTACTTTGGCGTTATATTACGGATGGCCTTACAGGTGAGGATATACTGCAAAATAGATTCGATAATAAGCTGCGTTGCCAACCCCATGAATTTGGGAGTAAAAATGAAAATTTTCTCCAACAACGGATGGTGCAATCCAGTGCTTTGCTGGATTTAGCTGTAGAAGCAATAGAATATTGGAGTTATACCCAAGAATCACAATATGGCGCAACCCGTATAAGTTATCGTTATGGTTTCCTGGGGGAAACGTCATATGAAAATGTTCATAGTCAGCGGGATATACATCATGTGGACAGTATGAATATTCTTTTTGACGCAGTTGAAGCTGGTATTCTTTACAACGCAAAAATACACTCAAACTGGTGGCAAAAAAACTGTGAACGCCTTTGTTTCCATCATGAAGGCGCGTTGCTCTATTTTGGTATACTTGCCTGTACCCAATCGCCAGAAGCCAATATTGACCTGATAGGCCGCATGTTGTGTGACCGCAGTATGCTGGAGTTTGAACTTTCTTTTGAATTAGGTGGTTTGATACAGTCAATATTCACATTTCTTCCTTCCCCCAAACAAGATGCTGTGATGGCTAGCATTTTAAATATGTGGAAAGATGTTGCCGATAGTAATGATTTAAGGGTGATGAAATCGCAAGCCGAAGTGATTGTGTCGATTCCTTGCCACCTGCGTTCACTCGAAGCGCAGGCGGTGTTGGATACCTATGAGAAAAAAGCAGGAGTATTGATCCGTCAGCCTAAAATTCATTCTCATGGTGGCATTGTTAGAGCGCCATTCTCATTTGAGCTATTTCTTGGCATCAATGACGACGGAGTGTTGAAATTACTGGCGCATTATGAGGGCCATTCTGGTTGGGATTGGAATGATTTTTTGGTCGGCGGTGAGCGTGAGGTGGGCTGGCAATTACGAGAGGCCTCCTCTCGTCATCCTTCCCGATTTTTGGGCTTATTATCTAATCACTGGACGGACATACCTGAAAGTTTTCGTGATGATGTCATGAGTGGGGTTTCCACATATCTGGCCCATCGCTATGGCAACTTGAAGGCTGACGAAACATGGAATCCGCTCGAAGAACCTGATGCTTCCCTCCTGGCAAACCGGATCCTTGATGAACTGGAAAGACACCCAAGGTACTGGAGGCATCGACGCTCTACGGCTAAAGCCCTTGAAGCATGCTCGCATGTCATACATGACCCACGAAAAGCAGAGCAGCTTTTATTTTTAGCCATAGATTTCGTTGGGTTTCAGGAAGAGGATCCAATCAAGGGTGACTCTGTCGGTTTACTTGGCTTAGGACTCAATATGGCAAAAGGTGCCGTAGCCGAAGCTTTGATGATTCTCGCAGATAATTTTCTAGCGCAGGACAACGAATTCCCTGAGCTGCTGGCACCTACATTGCGCCGTTTCGCCCGTGACAAACATCCGGCGGTTCGCGCCATGATCTTACGCCGCTTACCCTATTTGCAAAGCAAATCTTTCGATTTCGGTTGGGATTTATTCCACCTCGTCATGCAGGATGCAGATGGACTTTGGAAAATTGCTGAGCGATGCCTTTATTATGCATACCACAGACATTTTGATGTCGTGGAGCCTTTATTAGCGCGCCTTCGCTGTGAAGGGCGTGGTAAAGATTTGGAAACTTGGGGACGCATTTCGGCTTTAGCAGCCATGACTCAACACGTTGAGTTTAATGAATTTCTAAACGACTTGAATGCTCTGGACACTACAGAAGCCTGGCATGGCGCAACCACCGTCTGGACAAACGCTGAAAACATGCGACAGCAAAGGGAACAGTGCTTTGCGGGTATTAAGGCGGGTTTAAATGCTGATGGCCGCCATGCCCTGGGAGTAGCGGGTGAGATGGCTCGCATTTTCCACTATAAAGGTGAAGTCGTTTTTGTTCCGATAGGATTGCTCAGTCGTTGTTTTTCAGTATTTGAAAACGCTGGCGATGGTGAGAAGAAACATCCTCGTTTCTTCGGGTTTATCGAATGGCTTAATGTAATTTCGCTACAAGACCCAGAATACGCTTTAGCTGCGACAGAAATCTACTTAGCCTATGTAGATCATAGCAAACAACGCTTATATGATCATAATGATAATCTCACCCAATTGATGACCAGGCTTTTTGCGGAAGCAGAAGAACGTGAGGAGTCTGATCGTGGTTCAATGCTACAACGCGTTGTGGCGATACAAGATACGCTACTTTCTTTGGGGGTTAAGGAGATAGCCGATTGGTTAAAAGCAGCGGAAAGGCCATAATTTCCATACACCATAATCTTGCTGCTTTATGCTTTAGATAGAGTGATCATATCATTTCCATTTTCTGCGATCTCAGCCCCTGGATAATGTAATGAAAGGGGTTGAAATGAGCTCTTAATGTGCTGGTGAAAGATAAGGTGCGGTCAGATCGAGACCTATCACTTTCAGTCTTAGAGAGCTGTCTTTGGCCATAAGATGTTCAGCTTTTGCATTGAGTAGATCAACTAATTTATTGAGGTTGAGGTATTTTTTGGTTAATGGATCGCGCCAGCGTTTTTTGGCTTTATCGCGGATCTCGCGGGCGTAACCGAGAGAAACAGCGGGGTAAGGGCCAATACTCATGGTTCGTCATTTGTGCGAGTGGGGATGGTAGTAGCGAAACAGCCACAACTTTGAGCCTTGCGGAGTGATTTTTAGTTCCAGCCCATCACCATCATAAAGTACGTGTGGTTTAGCGGAAGGGCGGGCATTTTTGATTTCTATATTGCTTAAGGGCCGAGGGTTTTGCATTGCACTGCCCTCTATAAAACAATGTATTTATTGAGGAAAATGCCACTTTGGGCATGTCGGGATAACGCCAAAGATCTCGATAGCCCAAATATATGCCTAAAAACTGCGGATGCAAGCGAACAACTATGAACGACTACGAACGAACAATAAAAAAACAGCGAGTCTTACAACTCGCTGTTTTTGTGGGGTTTATGAACGAGTACGAACGACTACGACTAGTTCAAAAAATTTGATTGGTCGGCACGAGAGGATTTGAACCTCCGACCCCCGACACCCCATGACGGTGCGCTACCAGGCTGCGCTACGTGCCGACTTGTGGGTGCTAATACTACCTCTTTCCAACGCGAATGCAAGGGAAAACGGTGCTAACTGATTTATAATTAATCAGTTAGCGATAAAACGTTTCTCTTCTGTTAGCACTTGCAGCAGCAGACTGAGCTGCGGCTTCTGATCTTTGATCTTCTCGCCGTGTAAGTCATAGGTCTGATAATGACCGTTATTATTGAGCACCAGGGTCATTTGCGGCGTCGTGATTGCCAGCGTACTGCCGTCTGCCGCCGTTACCCAGTTATGGCGACGTGGAACGGTAAAGATGTCCTGGCCCTGTGAATATTCGTTCGCTGGCGTGCTGACATGTAACAGGCGT
The DNA here is from genome assembly GCF_015534835.1 of Salmonella sp. SJTUF14076. Lineage (NCBI taxonomy): Bacteria > Pseudomonadati > Pseudomonadota > Gammaproteobacteria > Enterobacterales > Enterobacteriaceae > Salmonella > Salmonella sp. SJTUF14076. The sequence continues at coordinate 1,662,161 of NZ_CP064674.1, forward strand.
TGCATCAACGTGGTCATCACATCGGTATGATCGGTAAGCACATTAATACGCTGCGCAGGCGTCCCCGGCCAGTGGATCACCAGCGGTACTTGCAGATGACCTTGCGACCAGTCGAAGCGATTTTCTTCCGGCGTCAACGGTATGCCGCGTCCTGCGGTAATGATCACGACAGTATTGTCGAATTTACCGGCCTCTCGCAGCGCGTTCAGAACCCGATTGATTTGCGCATCCACGTCGCTGGCGGCACTGGCGTAACGCTTAACAAAATTTTTCTGGTTACTGTCATCAATATTAGTACCGTTAAACGATATCCATGAGAACCAGCGGTTATCTTCCTGTGCGTAGCGCCCAAGCCAGTCTATCCACTGGCTGGCCGTTTGCGCATCAGACTGCGTTTGCGCTGCCGGCATCGAGAAATCGGACAGTAATGCCTGACGATAAAGCGGGCTGGCGAAGCCATCCGAAGAAAACAGTCCCAGTTGGTAGCCTTGCTGATTCAACGCGGTAATGAGCGCCGCAGGCGTTCTGGTGGATAACACGCCATCCATATAGCCTGGCGATATGCCATAGAACAGGCCGAAAATACCGTTATCAGTGGTATTCCCTGAACTCATATGACGGGTGAAGTCGATGTTTTGCTCGGCAAATGTAGCCAGCTCCGGCATCTGCTTCTCAAAGCGAGAATAGTTCAGGCCGTCTACGGTAATGAGCAGCACATTCTGACCGGTGCCCATATCGCGATAGTGCAAATTGCTGAGCGGGTACTGAACGGAGACCGCTTCCGGATTGCCTTGCTCTACCAGACGGCGCTGATATTCCTGCGCATCCAGCAGACCGTGTTTTTCAAGAAAACGTCGCGCCGTCATCGGATAAGAGAGCGGCAGGTTTGCCCGCTGCATGGTAATCGGCCGGTAAAAATTAGCGTCTGCCCAGATGTAGATAAGATGCGATGCGATAAAGGAGACGAAAAAGAATGCCGCAAGCGGCCTTGCGAAATGGCGACGGCGCGTGAGACTGCGCAGCTTTTGCCAACTCCATGTCGCAAATAGCATCTCAATCAATAAGATAACCGGCACGCTAATAAACATAAGCTGCCAGTCGCGCGCCATTTCGTTCTGGTCAGGGTTGATGACCAGCTCCCAGACAATGGGATTAAGATGCAGGTGAAAACGGGTAAAGACTTCGCTGTCGATAAGCAACAACGTCATACCCGCGGTCGCCAGAATGGCTGATAAAAACCGCATCAGCCGCTGGGACATCACGATAAACGTGAGCGGAAAAAGAATAAGCAAATAGGTGGCGAACACCAGAAAGCTAAAGTGCCCGACAATGCTCAGGTAGGAGTATATGCGACCCGCAAGCGTTGTCGGCCAGTCGGCGACAAACAGGTAACGGCTGCCGAGCAACGTAGCCAACAGTATATTGAACAGAGCGAACCAGTGCCCCCAGCTAACCATCTGGGAGACTTTTTCACGGTAGCGCTGACGATGAGTTACCATACCTGTCGCTTGTTTCTCCGGAGTCGGCTTTTTAGTGCGCGTTGTCTTCGCTAATCGAAGACTGCAAGGCGCGGGCAAAAGAGTTCGCAATCGCCTGGCGTTGAGCCGGCGCAACGCTGGTGTTGATAAGGTTGGTGACCATATTTCCCAGCACCATCAGGGAAAGATCGGTCGGCGCCTTATGTTTTTCCAGTACACTGAGCAGTTCGCTCAGCAGTTGTTCAACATGTTCATCACTATAGCGGGAGAGTTGTGGCATAAATCAAAATCTGTTTGTTCATGAAAGGGCAACATATTACCGTAGCAACAGTTTTTTTTCTGCATTTTTATCCCCTAAATCATCCGCGTTACGGATAACGCCTGAAATGACAGGGCGATTGCTTGCGTCTTCCGGCAGGCGGTGGTTGAATACCGCCCGGTCTTAAAGGAGAGTTTATCATGAGTCTGGATATCAACCAGATTGCCCTGCACCAGCTTATCAAGCGCGATGAGCAAAATCTTGAGCTGGTCTTGCGCGATTCATTGCTGGAGCCGACAACCACCGTTGTCGAGATGGTGGCTGAACTGCATCGGGTCTATAGCGCCAAGAATAAGGCGTATGGCCTGTTTAATGAAGAGAGTGAACTGGCGCAAGCGCTGCGGTTGCAACGTCAGGGGGAAGAAGATTTTCTTGCCTTTAGCCGGGCGGCGACCGGACGCCTGCGTGACGAACTGGCGAAATACCCCTTTGCGGACGGCGGCATTGTATTGTTCTGCCATTATCGCTACCTGGCGGTGGAGTATCTGCTGGTTACGGTACTGAACAACCTGAGCAGTATGCGGGTCAATGAAAATCTGGACATTAACCCGACGCATTATCTTGATATCAATCATGCGGATATCGTGGCGCGTATCGATCTTACCGAGTGGGAAACTAATCCGCAATCGACCCGCTACCTGACGTTCCTGAAAGGTCGTGTAGGGCGCAAGGTCGCTGACTTCTTTATGGATTTCCTCGGCGCCAGCGAAGGGTTGAACGCCAAAGCGCAGAATCGCGGCCTGTTGCAGGCAGTGGATGATTTCACCGCAGAAGCGCAGTTGGATAAAGCAGAACGTCAGAACGTGCGCCAGCAGGTGTACAGCTACTGCAATGAGCAATTACAAGCCGGGGAAGAGATTGAACTGGAATCGCTGTCTAAAGAGCTTTCCGGCGTCAGTGAAGTCAGCTTCAGCGAATTTACCGCCGAAAAAGGCTATGAGCTGGAAGAGAGCTTCCCGGCAGATCGCAGTACGCTACGCCAGTTAACCAAATATGCCGGCAGCGGCGGCGGGTTAACGATTAACTTTGATGCGATGCTACTGGGCGAGCGGATTTTCTGGGACCCGGCGACCGATACGCTGACTATCAAAGGGACGCCGCCGAATTTGCGCGATCAGTTGCAGCGACGCACGTCGGGCGGGAAATAAAGGCATACGACATAAAAGGACGCCGTAGTGAGTAAAGGAATACGTCAGAAGCCGCCTGTTAATTTCAGTTTATTTCGGCAGGTTTTGTATGCGCACATTGTCGCATTTTTGATGATGTTGGTGCTCGGCATGGTGTTCACCGTTCTCTCGTTGGTACTGTTTTATACTTATGGTGCCAACTGGTTACTGAGCTTGTTCATATGCCCGCTGTTCTTGTTAAGTGGTTTATTCATTACTGGATTTGCTTTTAAATCAACCTGGTCCAGCATACGTTACTATTACGACAAGGGGCAGTTGAAACGGTATGGACTCAATCTTGATGCAACTTTGACGCATAAAGAGAAGGTGGAAATACGCATCGATAATGCAAAGCGTCAAGTGCGTGTAGATGAACTGGAGCTCCATGTCTTATTTGATTTTCAGTTTGATAGCAAGACATGGAGCTGCGGCGACTTACTGACCAATGAAAAGGTATTTGATGCGTTGAATGATGGGCAAACGATACCAATACGAATTCTGCCATGGAAACCGGAAAGTGCCAGCGTTCGTCAACGGGCATTATTCAATCGGCTTAAAGGTATGAATACCGCGTCGGAAACTACAGATCCTCGATTAGGGGAGGCGCTAATTGAATGTGGCGAGGTGTAAGAAAGCAGAAAAGCAAAGTGGGTTCTCGTTGCTCTGCATGTCGTCAAATTCAATTAAACGCATAAAAAAACCCCGCCGGGGCGGGGTTTTTCTTCAACTTCCAGTCGATTACGCGCGAACGAAGTCGATGTGAGTCAGCTTCGGTTTGTAAGCGTGACGCTGTACAGCCTGAGCTTTAACTTTTACTTCTTTACCGTCAACAACGAGGGTCAGAACTTCGCTGTAGAATTCAGCTTTAGCTTGCATGTTCATCACCTGGTCGTGGTCCAGTTCGATAGCAATCGGGGCTTCAGAACCGCCGTAGATGATTGCCGGGAACTTGTTAGCGGCGCGCAGGCGGCGGCTCGCACCCTTACCCTGCTCTTTACGTACTTCTGCGTTGATAGTAAACATTTAAATCTCTCTTTAATAATTCCTGCTACAGGCGACCCAGCAACAGGTAAGTGATCTGCTTTGCGTATGCAAAGGCGGGCGGGATTCTATACTCAAATCGCCGTTACATCAATGAAAAGTACAATTAACCACGTAATTCGTGCGCTCGGCGGAAGCGGCCTTCATAGTCGAACACTTTTTCACGCACCTGCCAGCACTGGCCTTTCATCCGCGCGACCACAAAATCGGGATGCCGCAACAGCGCCTGCTGCGCGACAATATCCGCCGCCGTGATCCAGCGTAAAGGAACGCCGGGCGTGCGGGTATGCGGGCGAATAAATAGCTGTTCGAAAGCGGTACGCTGGGCGGGCGTGTGCAAGCGGAAGCGCTCACTGACATCCGCGCCGTCCTCGTCATAGTAAGTGATTTTCAGCCATTCGCCTTTCTCATCCTGCCCATGCTGCATCGTCATTCCGCTACAGCGCAGGACTAACGCATCCTTGAGCCTGAGCGCCGCTTTTAACATATCGTCCGGGTCGACCAGAATGGCGTCACATTCCCGGCAGCGTCGGGCGGCAATATCGTTTTCGGCATTACACTGCGGGCAGTTTTTGAAGCGAAAGCGAAAATCGCACTGCTCGCGATGGCCATCGTCATCGTCAAACCAGCCCTGGCAGCGACGGCCAAAGTGTTCAATCAGCGTGCCGTCGGCAGTGGTTTTCCCCCAGAAGGTGTTGGCAAAGCCGCAGGCCGGGCAAAATACCTGGACAGGGACGTTATCGCTTTTTCCCTTCGGGCTACCGACCTCCGGGGCATACAGGTCGTGCGGGTTGCCTGCGTAATCAAGAATCAGGCAATCGGTCTTTCCCGGCGCAAGGCGCAGACCACGCCCGACAATTTGTTGGTAAAGACTAACTGACTCGGTGGGACGTAGAATCGCGATGAGATCAACGTGTGGGGCGTCAAAGCCGGTGGTCAGCACCGAGACGTTAACCAGATAGCGAAAACGCTGCGCCTTGAAATTATCAATCAGCGCATCGCGCTCGGGCCCTGGCGTATCGCCGGTAATCAGCGCCGCGTCTTCCGCCGGAAGCAGACCGACAATCTCTTTCGCATGTTCGACCGTGGCGGCGAAAATCATCACGCCTTTGCGCGTTTGCGCAAATTCCATAATCTGGCTGATGATGTGCGGCGTAATCCGCTGCTGCTTTTTCAGCTCGCGGTTCAGGTCGGCTTCGCTGAACAGCCCATTGCTTTGGGCCTGCAGGCGACTGAAATCGTATTGGACCACTGGCATATCAAGCCGCTCAGGCGGCGTCAGATAGCCGTGTTTAATCATATAGCGCAGCGGCAGTTCATAAATACAGTCGCGAAACAGAGCGTTGTCGTTGCCGCGCACCATACCGTGATAATGAAATTGATAAATCCAGCCTTTTCCGAGGCGAAAAGGCGTGGCGGTGAGTCCAAGCAGACGTAAGTGAGGATTAACTTTACTCAGGTGAGTGAGGATTTGCTGATACTGACTGTCTTCATCGTCACCGATGCGGTGGCATTCATCGACAATCAACAGCGAAAACTCCTCCTGGAAGGCGTCAAGATTACGCGCCACCGACTGTACGCTGCCGAACACGACTTTGCCCTGACTCTCTTTACGTTTGAGTCCGGCGGCGAAAATATCCGCTTCCAGCCCCAGCGCGCAATATTTGGCGTGGTTCTGCGCGACCAGCTCTTTCACATGCGCCAGCACCAGTACCCGTCCGCGGGCGACGCGCGCCAGTTCGGCGATCACCAGGCTTTTACCTGCGCCGGTCGGCAGAACAATCACGGCGGGCGTACGGTGGCGGCGAAAGTGGCTGAGCGTGGCGTCTACGGCTTCTTGCTGGTAGGGGCGGAGTGTAAAAATCATGGTCTCACTACGTTAAACGGTTCCGGGAATAGTATGCCATGAATCATTTCCCTTGAGGGATATAGTTAGCCCGCTATACTGAGCGGATAGCAATTCCCTTTTTTCGGGTAGAATGCCCGATTTCCGTATTATTACAGGCTAAATCACACACATGCGACTTGATAAATTTATCGCTCAGCAGCTTGGCGTCAGCCGCGCTATTGCCGGGCGTGAAATTCGTGGTAACCGCGTTACCGTCGATGGCGACATCATTAAAAATGCGGCCTTCAAACTGCTCCCGGAACATGCGGTTGCGTATGACGGCAATCCCTTAGCGCAGCAACACGGGCCACGCTATTTTATGCTTAACAAGCCGCAGGGATACGTTTGTTCAACCGATGATCCCGATCATCCAACGGTGCTGTATTTCCTGGATGAGCCGGTGGCGTATAAGCTGCATGCCGCAGGACGTCTGGATATCGATACTACCGGTCTGGTGTTAATGACAGATGACGGTCAGTGGTCGCACCGCATTACGTCGCCGCGCCATCACTGTGAAAAAACCTATCTGGTGACCCTGGAGTCGCCGGTGGCCGACGATACGGCAGCGCAATTTGCGAAAGGCGTGCAGTTGCATAATGAAAAAGATCTCACTAAACCCGCTACGCTGGAGGTGATAACGCCTGTGCAGGTCCGGCTGACCATCAGCGAAGGCCGTTATCATCAGGTGAAGCGGATGTTTGCCGCAGTAGGCAATCACGTTGTGGAACTGCACCGCGAACGGATTGGCGCCATTACGCTGGATGAGAATCTGGCTCCCGGCGAGTACCGCCCGTTGACTGAAGAAGAAATCGCCAGCGTCGGCTAACTATCTCGTTAAATTCAGGAGTTCGATGTGACCACCCGGCAGCACTCTTCCTTTGCTATTGTCTTTATTCTTGGCCTGTTGGCCATGTTAATGCCGCTGTCGATTGATATGTATCTTCCAGCGCTGCCGGTGATTTCTGCGCAATTCGGCGTGCCTGCCGGTAGCGCGCAGATGACGCTCAGCACCTATATTCTGGGGTTTGCGCTGGGTCAGCTTATCTATGGACCGATGGCGGATAGCCTCGGGCGTAAGCCGGTCATCCTGGGCGGGACGCTGGTATTTGCCGCTGCGGCGGTCGCCTGTGCGTTGGCGCAGACTATCGATCAACTGATCGTGATGCGTTTTTTCCACGGTTTGGCGGCCGCGGCGGCAAGCGTCGTCATCAATGCGCTGATGCGGGATATTTATCCAAAGGAAGAGTTTTCGCGCATGATGTCATTTGTCATGCTGGTCACTACGATAGCGCCGTTAATGGCGCCCATTGTCGGCGGCTGGGTGTTGGTATGGTTAAGCTGGCACTATATCTTCTGGATACTGGCCATTGCGGCGATTCTGGCGTCAGTCATGATCTTTGCTCTGATTAAAGAGACGCTGCCCGTTGAGCGGCGTCAGCCTTTTCATATTCGTACCACAATAGGTAACTTTGCCGCGTTGTTTCGCCACAAACGCGTACTGAGCTATATGCTGGCGAGCGGGTTCAGTTTTGCCGGTATGTTCTCTTTTTTGAGCGCGGGGCCGTTTGTCTATATCGAAATTAATCATGTTCCGCCGCAGGATTTCGGCTACTACTTCGCGTTGAACATCGTATTTCTGTTTGTGATGACGATTATCAACAGCCGTTTTGTCAGACGGGTAGGGGCGCTAAACATGTTTCGGGCCGGGCTATGGATTCAGTTTGCGATGGCGGTATGGATGGTTTTCAGCGCGCTGATGGGCATTGGATTCTGGGCGCTGGTGGTCGGCGTTGCGGCGTTTGTCGGCTGTGTGTCGATGGTTTCGTCCAATGCGATGGCGGTCATTTTGGATGAGTTTCCGCATATGGCCGGAACGGCGTCTTCGTTGGCGGGCACTTTCCGCTTTGGTATTGGCGCTATCGTCGGCGCGTTGCTGTCGCTGGCTACCTTTACCAGTGCGTGGCCGATGATTTGGTCGATTGCGCTTTGCGCCGCCTGTTCCATTCTGTTTTATCTCTACGCCAGCCGTCCCAAAAAACGGTGACGGGCGCGCTGTCCCTCAATGGCGCCGAAGAATGCGCAGGCGGCGTTGGGGGACGCTATCCGCTACACGATGGCAAAGCCAAACGGCTTTCATAGTTGATGTATATCAATTACCAATTCATCATTTTCCTCCTTTATGTTTATTTTATGTAAAATCCATTTATGTAAAAAGTCACATCATTGTAGTTAAAAAGGTTGAGTTAGATCGCAGAAACGGGTACATATAGCCCGCCGCTATCTCCGCGTCGGTAAAACTATTTTAACTCCCGCTTGCTGTAGAGCCACTGACGGAGAGAAGGGCGTTAGCAATCTGTTTAAGGACGGGTTGTCAATGATGTGTTAATATAAATGTAAGCAAATTGTGAAGTAATTGTGCTTCCGGGGAAAGAAAGTGAATACATTACAGCTCTCAATTGTTCACCGTCTGCCGCAAAACTATCGCTGGTCGGCGGGTTTTGCGGGGTCAAAGGTTGAACCGATTCCGCAAAACGGGCAGAGCACCGAGAATAGTCTGGTGGCGCTTAAACTGTTGAGTCCGGCAGGCGATAGCGCGTGGTCAGTGATGCATAAGCTCAGCCAGGCGCTAAGCGATATTGAAGTTCCTTGCTCCGTGCTGGAGTGCGAAGGGGAACCGTGCCTGTTCGTTAATCGTCAGGATGAGTTTGCCGCCACCTGTCGGCTGAAAAATTTCGGCGTGGCGATAGCGGAACCTTTTTCTAACAATAATCCTTTTTAGGCGTCAGCTTAACGCGAGTAGCTGACGCGTATACGCTTGTTGCGGTGCGGTAAACACGCGCTCGCATTGCCCCTGTTCAACCACCTCCCCCTGTCGCAGCACGATAACCTGATGGCACAGCGCGCGTACTACATGCAGATCGTGGCTAATGAAGATATAGGCCAGACGGTGCTTTTGCTGGAGCGATTTCAGGAGGGCAAGAATCTGCGCCTGAACGGTTTTATCCAGCGATGAGGTCGGTTCATCCAGAATAATAAGCGACGGTTTTAAAATCAGCGCCCTGGCGACGGCGATACGTTGACGCTGGCCGCCGGAAAACTCAGCGGGGTAACGATGCCGCGTTTCCGGGTCCAGGCCGACTTCCATCATGACCGCTTTCACCTGCTGTTCGCGCTGCGCGCCTGAAAGCGTAGGCTGGTGGACGCGCAGGCCTTCTTCGATAATTTGCAACACGTTTAAACGCGGGTTTAGCGATGAGTTCGGATCCTGGAATACGACCTGGATACGGTGGCGAACAGGTAAAAGCTGGCGGCGGTTTAACGTATCCAGTGATTGACCGTCAAACACGATGCGGCCTTCGGAGCGGATAAGCCGTAACAGCGCCAGACCGGTGGTACTTTTTCCCGATCCTGACTCGCCGACCAGACCCAGCGTTTCGCCTGGATGCAGGGTGAAACTGATATTGTTAACCACCACATTATGATCCACGACGCGCTTCAGAATGCCTTTGCGGATCGGGAAGGCGACGCGCAGCCTGTCTACTTCCAGCAACGGCGTCTGCCCGGCGGGGAGCGGAACCGGATCGCCTGTGGGTTCGCTGTTGAGTAGTTTTTGCGTGTATGGATGGGTCGGCGCGGAGAGCAGCGTGTCGGCGCGTTGGTTCTCTACGCACTTGCCGTGTTGCATTACCGCCACTGAATCCGCCAGTTTTTTTACAATGCTGAGGTTATGGGTGATAAACAGCAATCCCATATTGAGCTCGCGCTGGAGTTCCCGCAGTAGAGATAAAATCTGCGCCTGTACGGAGACGTCGAGGGCGGTGGTCGGCTCATCGGCGATCAGTAATTCCGGCCGTGTTAACAGCGCCATGGCGATCATGACGCGCTGGCGTTCGCCGCCGGAAAGCTGATGAGGGTAATCGCGCAGACGCTGGCTCGCCTGGCGGATACCGACCCGATCCAGACAACCGATCATCTCCGCCCTTGCCGCCTCCCGACGCATTCCCCGATGGAGCGACAGCACTTCATAGAGCTGTTTTTCCAGCGTATGCAGCGGGTTAAGTGAAACCATCGGTTCCTGAAAAATCATGGCGATTTTATTGCCGCGCACGCCGCGTAGCGTCTGCTCGCTGGCATGAAGCAATGATTCGCCGTGAAAGCGAATATCGCCGGAGAGGTAGACGGCGGGAGGGGTAGGCAAAAGACGCAGAATGGAAAGCGCCGTCACGCTTTTTCCTGACCCGGACTCGCCGACCAGCGCCAGCGTTTCCCCGGCGTTCACCTGTAACGAAATGGCGTTAACGACAGGACGTACGTGCTGTTGCTGACGGAAACCTACCGATAAATTTTCAATCGCAAGCAATGGAGATGTCATCTTATACCGCCTTAGCAGGATCAAAGGCGTCGCGTACCGCTTCGCCGATAAAAATCAGCAGCGATAGCAGAATGGCGACAGACAGAAAGGCGGCGATCCCCAGCCAGGGAGCCTGTAAGTTGTTTTTCCCCTGTAAAAGAAGTTCGCCGAGAGAAGGGGAGCCAAGCGGCAGACCGAATCCCAGAAAATCCAGCGACGTCAGGGTGGTGATGGAGCTACATAAAATGAACGGTAAAAATGTCAGAGTAGCGACCATCGCATTAGGCAACATATGGCGCAGGATAATGTCCCGATCGCTGACGCCAAGCGCCTGCGCGGCGCGGATATAGTCAAAATTGCGGGTCCGTAAAAACTCGGCGCGCACTACGCCCACCAGACTCATCCAGCCAAACAACACGGTTATGGCCAGCAGCCACCAGAAGTTAGGCTGCACTACGCTGGAAAGTAAAATAATCAGAAACAGGGTCGGCATCCCCGACCAGACTTCGATGAGACGTTGCCCCCATAAATCGACTTTGCCGCCATAATAGCCCTGTAGCGCGCCCGCCAGTACGCCCATGACGCTGGAGCAAATCGTTAACATCAGACCGAATAAAATAGAAATGCGGGTGCCGTACAGGATGCGGGCGAAAACGTCGCCGCCATTCGCATCGGTGCCCAGCCAGTTTTTCGCCGAAGGCGGGGAGGGGAAAGGCTGCGTGGTGGCAAAATTAATGGTATTGGCGCCAAAGCGTACGGGGGCCCACAACACCCAGCCCCGATTCTCAAGCTGCCGTTGTAGCCAGGGGTCCTGATAATCTGCCGTTGTCGCCAGCGGGCCGCCGAAATCGCGCTCGCTGTAATTTTTTACCAGCGGAAAATACCACTGGCCTTCATAGCGCACCAGCAATGGCTTATCGTTAGCAATCAGTTCCGCGCATAAGCTCAGGCTGAACACGACCAGGAAAATCCATAGTGACCAGTAGCCCCGGCGATTATGGCGGAAACGCGCCCAGCGGGCCTGATTGACCGGGCTTAATCGCGGCATTATCGTCCCTCAAAATCAATGCGTGGATCGACCAGCGTATAGCTGATATCGCTCAGGATATTCAGTAATAAGCCAATCAGGGTAAAGATATAAAGCGTGCCGAACATCACCGGATAGTCGCGCGAAACGGTTGCTTCATAACCCAGCAGCCCCAGGCCGTTGAGCGAGAACATGACTTCAATTAGCAACGAGCCGGTGAAAAACATACTGATAAAAGTGGCGGGAAACCCGGCGATCACCAGCAGCATGGCGTTACGAAAAACATGTTTCCAGAGAATGTTTTTTTCACTCACGCCTTTAGCGCGAGCGGTAACGACATACTGTTTACGCACCTCGTCGAGAAACGAATTTTTCGTCAGCATCGTCAGGGCGGCAAAACCGCCGATGACGGTCGCCAACACCGGTAGCGTAATATGCCACAAATAATCGGTGATTTTCTGGTACCACGGTAACGTGTCAAAGTTGGCGGAGACCAGGCCACGTAGCGGAAAGATATCGTAGTAGCTGCCGCCGGCAAAAAAGACGATTAATAAAATAGCGAACAGAAAGGCGGGGATCGCATAACCAATAATGATAAACGCGCTGCTCCACACATCAAAGCGACTGCCGTTATGGACGGCTTTGCGGATCCCCAGCGGGATAGACACCAGATAAATAATCAGCGTGCTCCATAATCCCAGGGTAATGGAGACGGGAAGGCTATCTTTGATCAGCGTTAGTACGGATGCGCTGCGAAACAGACTGTCGCCGAAGTCAAAAGAGAGATAGTCCCGTAGCATCTTGAAATAACGCTCATGCAGCGGTTTGTCGAAGCCGTAGCGATGGGTGATCTCCGCGATCACCTCCGGATCGAGTCCCCGGCCGCCGCGATAATGGCTGTCGCTGATATTGCCGACGCCGGTTTGCGCATGACTGGCGCGAACGCCTTCGCCGCTGGCGCCGGGCAACGCGCCGCCCTGGCCAAATTCAATCGCGGCAATCGCCTGATCGACAGGGCCGCCGGGAGCGATCTGCACGATAAAAAAGTTAATGGTAATAATGGCCCATAGCGTGGGGATCACCAGTAACAGACGGCGGATAAGATAGGCGCCCATTGATTCTTACTACCTCCTGGCTGCCGGTAGTTTGGCGGCTTTGTTGACATCATACCACCAGGTATCTAACCCGATGGTATATACCGGGCGAATCGCCGGATGGGAGAATTTATCCCACCAGGCGAGCCTGTCTTGCGCCATATACCACATCGGCAGCATGTAATAGTTCCAGGTCAGCACGCGATCCAGCGCCCGTCCCAGCGGCACCAGTTTCGCTTTATCACCCTGCGCTGCGATAATTTGCGCGATCAGTTTATCCACGACCGGGCTTTGTACGCCGGGAGCGTTATAACTGGAGTCAATGTATTCCGACGCCCATGAGATTTGTAGATCGGAGCTGGGCCAGGGCATCGCCCGCCATAGCCTCGGCATCATGTCATAGTCGCGGCTGCGCATCCGGTTGGTGAGCTGAGAATTATCAACCTGACGGATAGTCATCGTAATGCCCAGACGCTGAAGATTATGCTGGAAGGGCAGAACCCACTGGCTATTACTGCTGGCAGGAAGGAGAAGTTCAAACGTCAGGGGCTTACCGGTGACGCTATTGACCCGTTGCTGTCCGTTGATCACCCATCCGGCCTGCGTCAACAAGGCGTCAGCTTTAAGAAGATTTTCGCGATCGTAGCCGTCGCCGTTAGAGACCGGCGGCTGATAGATCTGAGTGAAGACTTCAGGAGGAAGATCTTTTTTCATCGGCGCGAGTAATACCAGCTCATCGGCGTCAGGATAATTTCTGGCGGCGTACTCGGTATTCTGGAAGTAACTGTTGGTTCGGCTCCAGGCATTATAGAACAGCGCTTTATTCATCCACTCAAAATCGAAGGCCAGGGTGACGGCTTCACGTACCCGCCGGTCTTTAAATACCGGGCGCTGAATGTTAAAGGCCAGCCAGCGTGTGTCCTGCGCCGACTCGTTTTTCTGCTCTTCTTTAATGATGTAATGATTATCGAAATTTTTACCGATGTAGCGCGTTGCCCAGTTTTTAGCGTCGTTTTCCAGCCGTAGATCAAATGCGCCCGCTTTAAACGCCTCGAAAGCGACATTGTCATCAAGGTAGTAATCGTAGCGGATAGTGTCGAGGTTAAAACGTCCACGATTGACCGGCAGATTAGCCGCCCAGTAGTTTTTGACGCGTGAATAGACAATGTACTGGCCCATTTTCCACTGAGTAATCCGGTATGGCCCGCTGGCTAAGGGCGGCGTTGAAAGCGGATCGCTAAGTTTGTGATTTTTCCAGAATTTTTCGGGCATGATCGGTAATGAAAACAGACTAAGCATGTCTTCTTTACCAGGCTTCGCCAGCTCAATTCGCACGGTTAAAGGCGCAATCGCCTTCACGGTAGTACCTTTATAGACCAGACGGAACTGCGGTACGCCTTCGGTCATAAACTTATGAAAGGTAAAGGCCACATCGCGGGCGGTAATGGGCGTGCCATCGTGAAAACGAGCGCGGGGATTAATCGAGATTTCCACCCAGGAATAGTCGGCGGCATAGCGGGCATGGTCGGCAATCAGCGGGTAATAGCTTCCGGGTTCATCATCCGAAGTGGTAAAAAGCGTATCGTAAAGGGCTTCGGTACGTACGCCGGGATTGCCGCGCAGCGAGTAGCGATTGAAATTATCGAACGTACCAATGGCGGAAAGCGTCATCTGACCGCCTTTCGGCGCAGCAGGATTCACATAATCAAAGTGATCAAAGTTAAAAGCATACTTAGGTTCGCCGAGTACGGCGAAAGCGTAGCTTTCTTTGATTTCCTGGGCCTGGGCGCCAGCGCTAACCAGTGCGACAAGCAGAAGCATTACGCGCGCAATCATCTGAAGGCGGTTTCCTTATCGTATTGCCCGCGGCAAACCGGCAGGCGTTTCGCTGAATAATAAGTGACGTTGCGTCTGATGTGAATCCGTTAAAACCGTAAGGGGACTACCATTCAGGCACAGAAGGCGCCGACATCCACAGCACGAAATCTTTAAGGGGTAAAGGACGGCTAATCCAGTATCCCTGCAAGTAATTAACACCGTGATCGCGTAGCCAACGAGCCTGCTCCGGCGTTTCAACGCCCTCGGCCACCGTCAGCATATTCAGGCGTCTGGAGAGCGTCAGCACGGTATCCAGAACCGGCGACGTGACAGTTTCCGTGCCGATCGCCTGGATAAAGCCGCGATCGATTTTCAGATAATCTAAAGTAAATCGCTCCAGATAAATCAGGGCGCTATGGCCTGTACCGAAATCATCTATAGCGATTTCAAACCCGGCGGAATGCAGCCATTCGAACAGTTTGGCCGCTTCATACTGCTGAAGCATATCGCGTTCAGTGATTTCCAGCACGATATGAAAATGGTGCGCGGGCAGGGCGTCCCTGAGCCGGTGCATATCCTCTTTAAAACTGTCGCTGTGCAGATGTTCCGGCGCGATGTTAATGCCAAATTTGGCACCGACGGGCATCACCTTCTGTAACGTGGGCGCGTCGCGGGCGATCAGCTCGAACAGATGCTGCGTTAACGGTACGATAAGTTGCTGCGCTTCGGCATAGTGGATAAAGGCATCCGGCGGAATCTCTCCTGCCGTAGGGTGACGCCAGCGCAGTAAGACTTCAAGCCCGGTGACGCTCAGCGTACGAGTATCGACGACGGGCTGATAAACCACATAAAACTGCTCGTGTTTGATCGCCGTTAAAATCTCTTTGCCCGGTCGCGTCCGGAGGGCATAGATAAAGTAACAGATAAACCCTGCTACGATGCCGCTAATGCAGCCCAGCATCAACGCATACCACAAGTCATTGTAGGTCCAGCTATCGGCATAAAGCTGTATTTTAAGCGGCAGGCCGTTGATAGTTGCCTGTCGTGAAGGCGTGCCCGGCAGCTCCGCGACGGTCAGCAGACGCGAAGAAAAGGTCGACAGCGCGGTATTGCCGACAATCAGCGCGATGCCGTTAAAATCGTCCTGGCGCGTGGTATAGAGTAAGTAGGGCGTCAGGTTAATATTCAGCGATGTGAATACGCCGCTGTCATTTAATAATGGGTTTCGATACCAAATCACCATTGTCGGTTTGTTGGGCATCATTGGCGTGCCGGGCAGAATCGCCATAGCAACGTCTTTGCGGATATCTATATCCGGTACCAGTTGCTGAAGCGGCATATTCATGGCGCCAGTGGCGGAAGAGCAGAACACTTTTTTATCTTTAATCAATAAGAAGGCGCGGACATTAAGGCTAAAAGCGGCTCTTGAGGTGAGTTCTGCGCCAACCTGCTTGCAGGTGTTGATCGTCAACGGCTGAAGAATATCGGTGGTGGCTTTCAGGTCGGCGAAATAGCTGGCCAGGTAATGTTGTACATCAGAAAGGAGCGTATTGTATTTAACATCCCGTTTATGCCACGACAGGAAAAATTGCAGGCTACCAATAAGTAATGCTGCCGCTATCCCCGTAATGATACAGGTAAGCAGGATTTTCCGACCGGAAGAGGAGTCGCGTGTAAGCATAATTCCTGGTGTGACCTGAAAAGGCGGATGCCGGTTAAACTGGTTGATTTATAAGACTATAGCCTGGATTACCCCGGATAGTCATGCTTTTCTGTGATGCGCAGGAAAGCGTATTGTCGCAGTAGTCGTTGGCGGAAACGACCTGAATGTCTGATGGCGCTATGTTTATCAGGCCTATGTTCGTGTGTTGTAGGCTGGATAAGAGGCGACACGTCGCTATTCGGCAAAACGGGTTCAGAAGGGATAATAAGCAAAAGCACTGCCGAAGCAGTGCTTTTTATGTCGTCTCATCAGGTAAGCCAAGGGAGGTGCTGCCTGATGAAGATTAACTGCGGCTCAGAACTCGACGCGCTTCATTGTAGCGTTTTTTCCAGTACGGTTCGTTCATACTGGAGATAATGACGCCGCTACTGGTAGACGCATGGACAAACTGGTTATTGCCGATATAAATACCGACATGACGACCAGTGGAACCGGCGCGGAACAGAACCAGATCGCCCGTACGCAGGTTATTGCGTGAAACCGCTTTGCCCATTTCCTGCTGTTCATAGGTTGAACGCGGAAGCTCTAAACCAAACTGTTCACGGAAGGTGCGCTGTACAAAGCTGGAACAGTCGACGCCTTTCTTGGTGCTGCCGCCCAGGCGGTAACGCACGCCTTTCCAGTCAGCATACTGATCCATAATCCGCGACTTAACGTCAAGGTTACGCACCATATTTTCAAATTCATCCTGAGAGGCTTGCAGTGAAGAGCTATCGCTATTGCCCACAGCATGCGTCTCAGAATGCATATTCTTTGCGGTATTGGTGGTTGTGCTACAAGCAGAAAGCAGAACCGCAACTGCAATCGCAGGAATCCCGCGCAAAATATATCTCAAAATCGGTTGAGATTTGACCATGTTGTTTGTTTTCCCTTGAAGTCCTTAACGATAAATATCGTTATAAAAATGCCAAACGTGATGAGACTAATTACCTGCACAGCTTGAGACAATTCTTTGTGCACAAATCTGTGGCGGAACGCACAAATTTATTCGCAATGAGAATAATTATCTGGCGAGGCAAAACGAGTTTGAGATTACCCGATTGTTGCTGTCATTGCGAGCGATTTCGCGTGATTTTTTATAAGAATTTATGATACGAAAAGTGAACTATCAGCACGGGTCAAATTAAGCGCAAATCGTTTAAAAATCGTGCAACCTGTTCATTTTGAAGAGGAATAATATGACCGAAAAATGATGGGCTGGGGAAATATCATCATAAATTACCTTCAACGATGTAAAACTATCGCTGAAGGTAATGTTAATTACATAGGTTATTTATTTAAAATTTGTTTATTTCTGCCCGGGAGATAATTCTCAAAAAGCGCTATCGCCCGGTCGCTGAGCGGGGTCATCAGCCACCAGGGGAGGCCAATCAAAATAACCGTGAGCGACCCGACCACAATATCGGTGAACCAGTGAGCGCCAATCATAACGCGCGGAAACGCGAAAACCACAAATATAATAAGGGCGATAATCCCCGCAGTTTTGCCGAAATAACGCAGCATAAAGGCGGAAAATATCAGCAGCATCATACCGTGATCGCCTGGGAAACTGTCTTTTGACGCGTCTTTTGTCGGGATATGCAGCAACTCGCTGACGCGATAAATATGCTCAAAAGAGAGCGTTGGGCTGGCGCGCTTGACGGGGATCAGCGCCTGACCGAGTTGGTTAAGCACCACCGCTGTTAGCAGCATGACCAATCCGATTATCACAATGCGCCGCCGGCCCGACGCGTCTTCTTTTAGCCAGAAACTGAGCATCAGTCCGCCCATCGCCAGCAGCGAACAGCCGTCAAACGCCCGATTATTGGTAATAGCGACCCACCAGAGGAACGCGTGGCTTTCCACCAGTTTCTGGTTAAAGAAGTGGAATATGCCGGAATCAATGGTGAACCAGAAACCGTGATTGACGGGAAGATACCATGACAAAAACAGCGCCAGACCGGCGGCATTAAGCAGAATTATCAAGGAATAGCGGGTTTTCATCGTCATTTCGCCATAGTTTTTAAACGGTGGCAACCTTACGCGTGCGTCGCTAAACGAAGCTTCAACAAGGCCGTCTGTAACGTATTCCAGTCGGTTTCTGTGTTTGAGATAAGTTCAACCCGGCTATCCGGCGGCGCGACACTCTGTGTTTCGATGTGCAGGTCATCGCCCTGGCGATTGATGCGTACCAGCCCCTCTTGTATGCGCATAACGCCTTTCACCCGGCCCACCGGCGCCAGACGCGCCCATTCGAGTAGGCCAATGGTGTCAAACACGGTATCGGCATCGAAAATCCAGCCGCAGGCCTGATGACCCTGTCCGCTATTGAGGCTGCGTCGCCAGCGCTGCTGGGCGGGCAGATTTAGCGCGGCGAGTCCTTTTTTACTGGCATGAGTGTGAGAATGCGCGGCGCTGGCCGGCAGTTCCGCCAGATTTTGTCGTGGTAAATCAAGAAGCTTACCGTCTATCTGTCCATGTTCGGCATGAATCAGTTGACGATCGCCGCCGTACTGTCGCCACCACTGTTGCAGGGCGGCATCGCTCTGTGCCGTGGCGCGATCGGTCTTATTGGCGATGATAATATCGGCTGAGGCGAGCTGATCGCGGAAATTTTCATTGGCGACGCTCTGTTGGTCCAGTAGCAGGCGAGGGTCAAGGATGCAGAGCGTAGCGCGTAAATCAATCCACGGCTCATAAACCGGCGCAGTTAATAAATCCAGAATCTGTTTTGGGTGCCCCAGTCCGGTTGGTTCAATCAGCAACCGATCAGGTTTGCCCTGGCGTAGCAGCGTGTTGAGCCCTACCTGCATAGGCAATCCGTTGACGCAGCACATGCAGCCGCCGGGGATCTCTTTTAGCAGTGCGCCGCTGTCGGCAAGCAGTGCGCCGTCAATACCCACTTCGCCAAATTCATTGACCAGGACGGCCCACTTTTCAGCCGGATCTTTATGAGCTAATAAATGAAGGATAGAGGTGGTTTTTCCGCTACCGAGAAATCCAGTAATAAGATTGGTTTTGGTCACGTCAGCTCCAGAATATTGATACAACATAACAACTTTAATAATCCTGGCGAATAAACGTGAAAAAGAGAAGCTCTGAGTTGACGAAGTCGTGCTTCTGCCATCTTAAGAGCAGAAAATGTTAAATTTTTAACGTTTCTCTTTCCGGGCGCAGAACAGTCAATAAAGAAAAGGGTCAGACTGCGCCCTGGGGCGCAGCCGAAAAATGTGAAACTTAATCCGCGCGCCCCATATAACGGCGCTCTTCGATATGAATGCGGATTTTCTCACCTGCGCTCAGGTATTCGGGAACCTGAATCACCAGACCGGTGCTTAATGTCGCGGGTTTGTTACGTGCGCTGGCGGACGCTCCTTTAATACCCGGCGCGGTTTCGACGATTTCCAGATCCACGGTCTGCGGAAGCTCTAGCGCCAGCAGTTGGCCGTCCCAGGTCAGAACCTGCATATCCGGCATTCCGCCTTCAGGCATAAACAGCAACTCTTCTTCAATCTGATCTTTGGTGAAGGTATACGGCGTATAGTCTTCTTTATCCATGAACACATATTCGTTTCCATCGACATAAGAAAAGTCAACGCCGCGACGGCTCAGGGTGACGGTATCAACGATATCGTCGCCTTTGAAACGTTCTTCCACTTTCAGACCGGTGCGGACATCGGAAAAACGCATTTTATACAGTGTGGCGGCGCCACGGGCGGTAGGTGACTGAATGTCGATATCTTTCACAATCAGCAATTTGCCGTTGTAGTTCAGTACCATACCTTTTTTGATTTCGTTCGCTCTTGGCATCGAGGAGATCCTGTTGTAGAGATTATCTAAAATATCGCGTAAAACTACTCGCGCCGGGCCGTCCAGGCAAGTGGAATTGTCACTTTTGCTGGTGCAAAAAAGGTGATACTGTTCGCCCGCTTTCCGCTCCGCGTTCAACGAGAATACGCGATGGCACGTCGCCCGGAGGGGGGAAGTGTGCTGTGTTGTCCCTTCTGTTTCCAGCCTTGTCTTCGGAATGTCTGAGGGCAGGCCTGATCATGATGACGTCTACATTTTAAATCTGGATTTTTCTTTGGACAAATTCTGTTATCTTTCATTTGGTTATAAATAGAGGGCTGAGCATGGACTGTCGTAGCGGTTGTGGCGCTTGCTGTATTGCGCCTTCAATTTCGTCGCCGATACCCGGAATGCCGAATGGCAAGCCGATGAATACCAGATGCGTGCAGCTTTCGGAAGATAACTTGTGCCTTATCTTTGGCTCGCCTTTACGCCCAAAAGTGTGCTCTGGTTTGCAACCGACAGGGGACATGTGTTTAACGACCCGGGAAGAGGCCATTATTTATTTGCTGGAACTCGAACAGAAAACCTTACCATGAGCTAAGCCGCTTTTGATAAATGTGCAGGGGCTTACGTTATATCCCGAAATAGTCTGCAAAAGCTGCGCCTCAAATTACCTCCTTTTACCATTAAATAGCGTAATACATGCTTCCCTTATTTCGTGGCTTCTGAAGCGGTAGATGTCGCCGCTCAACCCCGTTGGTGCCTGAACGTGTACCGAACAAACCGTCAAATAAAACAAAAACGATCAATTTTATTTATATGATAGTTTTTATCTATTAAAAAGAGGAATTTTGATCGATTTTAATTATTTATAACGATCGATATCATGAATTTGATAGTTTATATCTATCATTGATGTATTTACCGATCGATATAACCAGTGTGAATGTGTTGTTATTTTCCTTTAAAATACTCGAATTCTTATGTGTGGGTTTTATCTTATGAAGAAATATACGTTCGCAGCCAGGGCGTTTATTTTTACGCTGGTGTTGCTTTTTGTTATTTCAGTATTCGGGTTGACTATTAGCGTTTTAAAAGGTATGTGAAATGCGGGGAGAAAATAGTGAAATTGATTTAGTCGACGTTTCCTTATTCCTTATAAGAAAATGGCTAAGTATCGTGATCGCTACCTTTATTTTTGTCGCCATTGGCTATGTTTTTGTGAGCGTGCAGCATGATACAAAGGTTGTGAGTATGACAATCAAACCTAATCTGGATACGCCTGCTACCTATGCGTTATGTGGCTATACTAATGATATTCAATGTAAAACAACGGTTATCCTTAACCAGTTTAGCCGTTTCTTGCCTGCGGAATATAAAAATAAAATAAGTTTTGACGCGAAAAAACAGCTTGTCCTTTTTAAGGCACAGGGGAGGGAAGAAAGGGTCAATAATATTATTTCCACCCTGAAAAATAGTGTCGATAAAATGGCAGCATGGTATATCGATGACGGTGACATTAAACGTTATAGCGTGCATAAAAATATGTTACAAACGGAAACATATGCAAAGCTATCATTGTTGTCGGAGGCGGTTAAAAATAATGCTAACATTGAAGTGATAGATGTTGCTGTTACACCAAAATATAAGATGCGGCTGGTGTTGGTCCTTTGCGGACTGATGGGCGTAATTTTCTCAATAACCGGTCTTTTATGTAGGAGGGCGCTAACAGAATATCGTATTGAGAAAAAGACAATGAATGACCGCGCATGAACATTGCGCAGAGATAAACTCTGCGCTGAAATGTGTCGAAGAGTAAAAGTATCAGGCTTGCAAGTTAAACATCTTTAATACGCGCCAGGCAGAACATGGTGGCGACAATCATGACTAACGCAAACCAGAAGACCGCATGGTAATTCCAGATTTCTGCGGCGATTCCCGCCAGCGAACCGGCAATGATCCAGCCGACGCGAATGGTATTGGTATACAGCGTGGTGGCTGAACCCGCCTGGCCTGGCATGAGATCCTGAAAATAGAGCATGCCAATCCCGCCAAGAATGCCGATGTAAATCGCGTTCAGCAACTGCAAGCCGAGCAACGTCGCCGGCGCGTGCGCCAGCAACATACCCGCATAAAAGCACAGTCCGGCGACAACGGCGATGCACATTAACAGGCGTTTTCCCAGCCGTTTGGCGAAGTAACCTGCAATCAGCATTGTGGGAATCTCCAGCCCGGCGGCGGTGCCCATCATCACGCCTGCAAGTTTTTCCGGAAGATGCAGCTCATTGATGATAAACAGCGGCATATTAATGATATACAGGCTGTTAGTTCCCCACATTAACGTACAGATGACAAACAGCAACAGCGTATCGCGGCGATTACGACGCGGTGCTTCCAGCGTGCCGGTCGCCAGCGGCGCATCTTTGCGCATTGACGGTAAAAAGAACCACACCATGACGCCGCAGACGATAAAAGCTACCGCCGCGCTCAAATACATCACCGTAAAGCTAAAACCCATCGCCAGCGCATAGGCCAGCGGCGGCCCAATGACCCAGGCCAACGAGACCTGGGCGCGGAGGATTGAGCTGAACATCACCGCTTCACGACCTGTACGATCGGCATGTTCTCGGGCCAGCGCAAACATCTGCGGGTTGGCGGTAGAGCCGAAGCTACTGAGAAAGACGCCGATGAACAGCAAAATAAAGTAGTTGCGGTTCCAGGCAAACAACACGCAGGCCAACATGCCCAGCACGCAACAGAAAACGATCAGTTTTTTGCGATCGCCTTTTTTATCTGAGCGACCCGCCAGAAACTGGCTCACGATAATGCCGATAACCGCGCTGCCGGTAAAAAAGAATCCCACCATGCCGGGGCGGGCGTGAACCTCATCCGTCAGAAAAATACTGAGCGTCGGCGTCTGTAGCGCACCGGCAATACCGGTGAGAAAAGCGACGATCAAAAAGGCGGTAGACGTCAGGTCAAACGATTTGGGCGCAGCGGCGGCGGGACTGTTGTGCATGTTTCTATATCAGTGGTGTGAAGAGAGGCGGAGTTTACGCTGCCCGTCAGAAAATAAACAGGCGTCTGAATCAAAATCGACACGAAAAATCAAAATAGCATTCCAGTTTGTTACCAGGGCGTGCTGACGCAAGCTGAAAGAAAAAAGCTGAAGCCTTTTATGCGTCAGCTATTGAGGGACTGTTGGAGAAAAAATGTGCTTCACCTCAAAAAATTGCTACAAAACTGGTAACTTTTCTTGCGTGCTGAAGCAGAAAGATCCAGACTTCTTGAAACGTTTCAGCGCGATCTGGTTTTTTTGATAACTCAGATTGGCGCTTTTTTTCTCATAGTGGCTGAATCGTTTCAATTCAGCAGGAGAGGAGACACATGTTCCAGTTATCGGTTCAGGACATTCATCCGGGCGAGCAGGCCGGAAATAAAGAAGAGGCCATTCGGCAAATCGCCGCCGCGTTAGCGCAGGCGGGGAATGTGGCGGGCGGCTATGTTGACGGTATGCTGGCGCGCGAACAGCAAACCTCGACCTTTCTTGGCAATGGTATTGCGATTCCCCATGGCACAACAGACACGCGCGATCAGGTGCTGAAAACCGGCGTCCAGGTCTTTCAATTTCCGCAGGGCGTTACCTGGGGAGAAGGCCAGGTCGCCTACGTGGCGATTGGTATTGCCGCCAGTTCGGACGAACACCTCGGCCTGCTGCGTCAGCTGACGCATGTGCTGAGCGATGACTCCGTGGCTGAACAGCTGAAATCCGCGGCAACGGCGGAAGAGCTGCGCGCATTGCTGATGGGCGAGAAGCAAAGTGAACAATTAAAACTTGATAACGAGACGATGACGCTGGATGTCATCGCCAGCTCGCTGGTCACATTGCAGGCGCTAAATGCGGCGCGTCTGAAAGAGGCGGGAGCGGTTGATGCGGCGTTCGTCGCAAAAACGATTAACGATAGTCCGATGAATCTGGGACAAGGCATCTGGCTGAACGACAGCGCGGAAGGCAATTTGCGCAGCGCTGTTGCGGTAAGCCGTGCGACCCAGCCGTTTGACGTAGAGGGTGAAAAAGCAGCCTTATTAGTCACTGTCGCGATGAACGACGAGCAGCCGATTGCCGTGCTAAAACGCCTCGGCGACCTGTTGCTGAACAATAAAGCCGATCGTCTGCTGAGCGCCGACGCCGCGACGCTGCTGGCGTTGCTGACCAGTGATGATGCGCTGACGGATGACGTACTGAGCGCGGAATTTGTAGTGCGTAATGAGCATGGTCTCCATGCCCGTCCGGGCACCATGCTGGTGAATACGATTAAACAATTTAACAGTGAAATTACCGTGACAAACCTTGATGGAACCGGCAAACCGGCAAACGGACGTAGTCTGATGAAAGTGGTGGCGTTAGGCGTGAAGAAAGGCCATCGTCTGCGCTTTACCGCGCAGGGTGAAGATGCTGAACAGGCGCTGAAAGCGATTGGCGATGCGATCGCCGCCGGTCTCGGGGAGGGCGCATAATGAGCAGGCGTGTCGCCACCATTACCCTTAATCCGGCTTACGATCTGGTTGGGTTTTGCCCTGAAATCGAACGCGGCGAAGTGAACCTGGTGAAAACCACGGGTCTGCACGCGGCGGGCAAAGGCATTAACGTTGCCAAGGTGCTAAAAGACTTAGGCATCGACGTCACCGTCGGCGGTTTTCTCGGTAAAGATAACCAGGACGGTTTTCAGCAATTGTTCAGCGAACTGGGCATCGCTAACCGCTTTCAGGTGGTTCAGGGCCGGACCCGCATCAACGTGAAGCTGACGGAAAAAGATGGCGAAGTGACCGACTTCAACTTTTCCGGCTTTGACGTGACTCCCGCAGACTGGGAACGCTTTGTTAACGACTCCCTGAGCTGGCTGGGTCAGTTCGATATGGTCTGCGTCAGCGGTAGCTTACCGGCTGGCGTGAGCCCGGAAGCGTTCACCGACTGGATGACGCGTCTACGCAGCCAGTGTCCATGCATTATCTTTGATAGTA
This sequence comes from Salmonella sp. SJTUF14076, assembly GCF_015534835.1. Classification (NCBI taxonomy): domain Bacteria; kingdom Pseudomonadati; phylum Pseudomonadota; class Gammaproteobacteria; order Enterobacterales; family Enterobacteriaceae; genus Salmonella; species Salmonella sp. SJTUF14076. The sequence goes on from NZ_CP064674.1 coordinate 1,686,859, forward strand.
GCCGTGAAGCGTTAGTCGCCGGTCTTAAAGCTGCGCCGTGGCTGGTGAAACCGAATCGCCGCGAACTGGAAATTTGGGCGGGTCGTAAGCTCCCGGAAATGAAAGATGTGATTGATGCGGCGCACGCGTTACGCGAACAGGGTATCGCCCATGTGGTGATTTCGCTGGGAGCGGAAGGCGCGCTGTGGGTTAACGCCTCAGGAGAATGGATCGCTAAACCACCGGCGGTTGACGTGGTAAGTACCGTCGGCGCAGGCGATTCCATGGTTGGCGGATTGATTTACGGCCTGCTGATGCGCGAGTCCAGCGAACATACGCTGCGTCTGGCGACGGCGGTTGCCGCGCTGGCGGTCAGCCAGAGCAATGTGGGTATTACCGATCGTCCTCAGTTGGCCGCAATGATGGCGCGCGTCGACTTACAACCGTTTAACTGACAGCAGGAGAGGCATAATGAAAACGCTGCTGATAATTGACGCTAATCTCGGCCAGGCTCGCGCTTACATGGCGAAAACCCTGCTTGGAGCGGCGGCGCATAAAGCAAATCTGGAAATTATCGACAATCCGAATGATGCTGAGCTGGCGATCGTGCTGGGCGAATCTCTGCCGAACGACAATGCTCTGAACGGCAAAAAGGTTTGGCTGGGGGATATTGGTCGCGCCGTCGCGCATCCGGAACTGTTTCTGAGTGAAGCCAAAAGCCATGCGACCCCTTACAGCGCCCCTGCTGCGGCTGTTCCTGCGGCGAGCGGCGGTCCGAAACGCGTGGTCGCGGTAACGGCCTGCCCGACCGGCGTCGCCCATACTTTTATGGCGGCTGAAGCCATTGAAACGGAAGCGAAAAAACGCGGCTGGTGGGTAAAAGTCGAAACGCGCGGCTCCGTGGGGGCCGGCAATGCCATCACCCCGGAAGAGGTGGCGGAAGCGGATTTAGTGATTGTGGCGGCGGATATCGAAGTGGATCTGGCGAAGTTTGCCGGTCTCCCGATGTACCGCACGTCGACCGGCCTGGCGCTGAAAAAGACGGCGCAGGAGCTGGATAAAGCCGTAGCGGAAGCGACGCCGTATCAACCGGCGGGTAAGGCATCGCAAGCGGCGACCGAAGGAAAGAAAGAGAGCGCTGGCGCATACCGGCATCTGTTGACGGGCGTTTCTTACATGCTGCCTATGGTGGTTGCCGGGGGATTGTGTATTGCGCTTTCCTTCGCCTTTGGTATTGAAGCCTTTAAGGTGCCGGACACGCTGGCGGCGGCGCTGATGCAGATTGGCGGCGGTTCGGCGTTTGCGCTGATGGTGCCGGTACTGGCGGGTTATATCGCTTTCTCCATCGCGGATCGCCCAGGCCTTACGCCAGGTCTGATTGGCGGTATGCTGGCGGTTAGCACCGGTTCCGGTTTTATCGGCGGGATCATTGCCGGCTTCCTTGCCGGGTATATGGCGAAGCTTATCAGTACCAAATTGAAACTTCCGCAAAGTATGGAAGCGCTGAAGCCAATCCTGATCATCCCGTTAATTTCCAGTCTGGTGGTGGGGCTGGCAATGATTTACCTGATCGGTAAACCGGTTGCCGGGATTCTGGAAGGGCTCACCCACTGGCTGCAAACCATGGGAACCGCAAACGCAGTGCTGTTGGGCGCGATTCTCGGCGGGATGATGTGTACCGACATGGGCGGCCCGGTGAACAAAGCGGCGTATGCGTTTGGCGTTGGTCTGCTGAGTACGCAAACTTACGCGCCGATGGCGGCGATCATGGCCGCAGGTATGGTACCGCCGTTAGCGCTGGGTCTGGCGACGATAGTGGCGCGTCGTAAGTTCGACAAAGCGCAGCAGGAAGGCGGTAAAGCGGCGTTGGTGCTGGGGCTGTGCTTTATCACTGAAGGCGCTATTCCGTTTGCGGCGCGCGACCCGATGCGTGTACTGCCGTGCTGTATCGTTGGCGGCGCGTTGACCGGGGCCATTTCTATGGCGGTAGGCGCAAAATTGATGGCGCCGCATGGCGGTCTGTTTGTTCTGCTTATCCCAGGCGCAATTACGCCGGTATTGGGATACCTGCTGGCAATTGTGGCCGGTACGCTGGTGGCAGGACTGGCTTATGCCGTCCTGAAACGTCCGGAGACGGAAGTCGCGGCAAAAGCGGCGTAAGAGAAACACGCTAAAAAAGGCAGAGCGCGCTCTGCCTTTTTTATTGCCTGAAGAACATTGAGCGTCAGGCCATCGCTTCGGCAATTTGCTGGGCTTTTAACCACGCAATCTCTTCCGCCCAGATATCAGGATTGATGGTCTCCAGTATCAGCGGAATACCGTCAAAACGCGCATCCTGCATAATCCAACGAAACGCATCGTGGCCGATATTGCCTTCACCCAGACTGTGATGGCGGTCAACGCGGCTACCGAATGCGCTTTTGGCGTCGTTAAGGTGCATTCCGCGCAAATACTGAAATCCGACAATTTTCCCGAATTCGGCGAATGTTTTTTCGCACGCCTCTGGCGTACGCAGATCGTATCCGGCGGCAAAGGCATGGCAGGTATCGATACAGACGCCAACGCGCGACTTATCTTCCACGCCGTCGATGATGGCGGCTAACTGTTCAAACTCAAACCCCAGATTACTGCCCTGACCGGCTGTATTTTCGATAACCGCCGTAACGCCCTCGGTCTGCGCGAGGGCAATATTGATAGATTCCGCGATCCGCGCCAGGCAATCCTCCTGTGCAATCTGCATCAGATGGCTACCGGGATGAAAATTAAGCAAGGTTAAGCCGAGTTGTTCACAGCGTTGCATTTCATCGAGAAAGGCATCGCGTGATTTTTCCAGCGCTTCACTGACCGGATGGCCCAGATTAATCAGGTAACTATCGTGGGGAAGGATTTGCGTCGCTGAAAAATGATACTTTTCACAGGCGATTTTAAAGTCATCAATGACTTGGGGAGTAAGGGGGGCGGCACGCCACTGACGCTGGTTTTTTGTGAAAAGCGCAAAGGCCGTTGCGCCAATTTCAGCCGCGCGGGCAGGGGCGTTAGCCAGACCGCCAGCAGCGCTGACGTGCGCTCCGATGTATTTCATAAAAGACTCCTGTTAAACCCGCTAACGGTTCATTACGAACGCTATGATAACGGGTTAACAGGCGTGAAACGTAATAATTTATGCGATAAGGCTATGGATTAGGACGTTAATGGCGCCACCGCCAATAATCAGCCAGGCGAATAGTGCCAGCGCCATCAGCAGCGGTTTCGCCCCCGCTTTTTTCAATGCGCTAACGTGAGTGGTCAGACCCAACGCCGCCATCGCCATCGCCAGCAGCACTGTGTCCAGTGTCACCAGCATATCCACCACGGCTTTCGGCAGCAGGTGGAAAGAGTTGAAGATCGCCACTACGATGAAGAAAATAGCAAACCACGGAATGGTAATTTTGCTTTTTTCCGCGCCGGTCGCCGGTGAAAGCTGTTTAACGCGTGCCGCCAGAATGATCAGGAACGGCGCCAGCATCATGACACGCAGCATCTTAGCGATAACTGCCGCATTTTCCGCATCCGGGCTAACGGCATGACCCGCTGCGACCACTTGCGCGACTTCATGCATGGTTGAGCCGATATAGATGCCGTAAGTTTCCGGGCTGAACCAGTGCGCCAGCAGCGGATACATTGCCGGGTAAAGGAAAATAGCGATGGTGCCGAAAATAACGACAGTCGCGACGGCTACAGTAACCTTACTGGCTTCCGCTTTTACCACCGGTTCTGTCGCCAGTACCGCCGCCGCGCCGCAGATACTGCTACCGGCGCCAATCAGCCAGCTGGTATGCCTGTCCAGACCAAAGACTTTTTGGCCTAAGAAGCAGGCCAGCATGAACGTGCTGGAAAGCGTTAATACGTCAATCACAATACCGCTAATACCCACGTCGGCGATTTGTGAAAAGGTAAGGCGGAAGCCGTAAAGGATAATCCCTAAACGCAGCAGATGTTGTTTTGCAAACAGCACGCCGCCGTCGCATTGTTTCCATATTTGTGGATAGACGGTATTCCCGATAACCATACCCAGCAGGATAGCCAGGGTCAGGGCGCTGAACCCCGCGCCTGCAACGGCAGGGATAGCGCCGCCCCACAGGGCGACTCCTGTAATGACGGCGCTCAGAGCGAGCCCCGGTATAAAATGCCACATTGTACGACGATGATTCTGCAAGGTGAGTTCTGTCATAACCTTCTCCTGTATATGGACAATAAGGTTACGGTGATCTGGTTTAAAAATAAAATTGATTATATATTTATAATTAATCTTTATAAGTGGTAAGTGAAACGCTATCGGTGGGATACGACTATGCATATTACGCTACGACAACTTGAAGTGTTTGCTGAAGTACTGAAAAGCGGTTCAACAACCCAGGCGTCGGTCATGCTGTCATTATCGCAGTCCGCCGTTAGCGCCGCGCTCACCGATCTGGAAGGTCAGCTCGGCGTACAGTTGTTTGATCGGGTGGGGAAACGGCTGGTGGTCAACGAACATGGGCGCTTGTTATACCCGCGCGCGCTGGCATTGCTGGAGCAAGCGGTAGAAATTGAGCAGCTATTTCGTGAAGATAACGGCGCGATACGGGTTTATGCCAGTAGCACCATCGGCAATTACATTTTACCCGCCATGATTGCCCGCTATCGCCAGCATTATCCGGCCTTGCCGCTGGAACTCAGCGTGGGAAACAGCCAGGACGTGATTAACGCGGTGCTGGATTTTCGGGTTGATATCGGCCTGATTGAAGGGCCGTGTCACAGTACAGAGATTATCTCTGAGCCGTGGCTGGAAGATGAGCTGGTGGTCTTTGCCGCGCCGTCCTCGCCGCTGACGCAGGGGCCGGTGACGCTGGAACAGCTTGCGGCATCCCCATGGATTTTACGCGAGCGCGGTTCCGGTACGCGGGAAATTGTCGATTATTTGCTGTTGTCGCATTTGCCGCGCTTTCATATGGCGATGGAGTTGGGGAATTCAGAAGCGATCAAACATGCGGTGCGTCATGGACTGGGGATAAGTTGTTTATCGCGCCGGGTGATTGCTGAACAACTCCAGGCGGGAACCCTGGGCGAAGTCGCGGTGCCGTTACCGCGCCTTGTGCGCACGTTGTGGCGTGTTCATCATCGGCAGAAACATCTTTCTAACGCGTTGCAGCGTTTTTTGAGTTACTGTGAATAAAGGTGAAGAGGAGGGCTGCCCGGGCGGCATCGCCATTTTTAGTATCCGCTTACGTATACGTTATTCTCTGCTTTACTTATAATCCGTGGCCGGTCATGAAGGTCTCTTATAACCGCGCATTTGTGTCGGAAGGATAGTATTTCGTCTGTTACAATCGCGCCTCATTTTTTGGATGGATAGCATTTTCACATGGGTTCCAAAACTAAAACCACAGAAGCGCCCGCGCTACGTCGCGAATTAAAGGCGCGTCACCTGACGATGATTGCCATTGGCGGCTCCATCGGGACAGGTCTTTTCGTTGCATCTGGTGCGACAATTTCTCAGGCGGGGCCAGGCGGCGCGCTGTTTTCTTATATTCTGATTGGTTTGATGGTCTACTTCCTGATGACCAGTCTTGGCGAGCTGGCGGCCTATATGCCAGTATCTGGCTCGTTTGCGACATATGGTCAGAACTATGTGGAAGAAGGCTTTGGTTTCGCGCTGGGCTGGAACTACTGGTACAACTGGGCGGTGACTATCGCTGTTGACCTGGTTGCCGCGCAATTGGTGATGGGCTGGTGGTTCCCGGACACGCCGGGCTGGATCTGGAGCGCGCTATTCCTCTGCGTCATTTTCTTGCTGAACTACATTTCTGTACGCGGTTTTGGCGAGGCGGAGTACTGGTTCTCGTTAATTAAAGTCGCGACCGTTATTATCTTCATCATCGTTGGCGTAGCGATGATTATCGGCATTTTTAAAGGTGTCGAGCCGGTCGGCTGGAGCAACTGGACGACGGGCGATGCGCCTTTCGCTGGCGGTTTTGCGGCAATGATTGGCGTCGCGATGATCGTGGGCTTCTCTTTCCAGGGAACTGAGCTGATTGGTATTGCCGCCGGGGAATCTGAAAACCCGGAGAAGAATATTCCACGCGCGGTGCGTCAGGTGTTCTGGCGTATTCTGCTGTTTTATGTTTTCGCGATTTTGATTATCAGCCTGATCATTCCTTATACCGATCCAAACCTGCTGCGTAACGACGTCAAAGACATTAGCGTCAGTCCGTTTACCTTAGTGTTCCAGCATGCGGGCTTGTTGTCTGCGGCGGCGATAATGAATGCGGTTATCCTGACGGCGGTACTGTCTGCGGGTAACTCCGGGATGTATGCCTCGACCCGTATGCTCTACACCCTGGCCTGTGACGGTAAGGCCCCGCGTATTTTTGCGAAATTGTCCCGCGGCGGCGTACCGCGCAATGCGCTTTATGCCACCACCGTGATTGCCGGTCTTTGCTTTTTGACCTCAATGTTTGGCAACCAGACGGTCTATCTGTGGCTGTTGAACACCTCCGGTATGACGGGCTTCATCGCCTGGCTGGGGATTGCCATTAGCCATTATCGCTTCCGTCGCGGTTACGTGTTACAAGGGTATGATGTGAATGATTTGCCGTACCGTTCCGGGTTCTTCCCGCTGGGGCCGATTTTCGCCTTTGTACTGTGCCTGATTATTACGTTGGGGCAGAACTATGAAGCGTTCCTGAAAGATACCATCGACTGGGGCGGCGTCGCGGCGACCTATATCGGTATTCCGCTGTTCCTGCTTATCTGGTTCGGCTACAAGCTGATAAAAGGTACGCATTTCGTGCGCTATAGCGAAATGCACTTCCCGGAACGCGTTAAAAAGTAACGCGGTATTCTCGTCGTAGGCCGGATAGGCTTTTATGCCGCTATCCGGCACTGACTGCCTGAATCTGACTCTTCTAACCCTCTCATTCGAGAGGGTTTTTTGTTTTTTCTTCATGATTGGTTCAAATGACATAATTATTAACAATTAAATTGATAATTATTATCGTTTGCTTTATCGTTACGCTCGAAATCAGAAAGGATGAAGATTCGGGCGCGACCGTCACTCATGAGCCCGACTCGCCTGCATAAAAAGAGTTCGCCGTGATAACCGTTATCGCAGGCGAAACGTAATGCGTTGTGAGCGATAACCAATTTTTTTGTCGTATTTACCTCATGGAGAAATGGAATGTTTAGGTTTAACCCTTTCGTTCGGGTAGGGCTTTGTATGTCCGCAGTTACGTTGGCCTGGCCGGTTGCCGCGGCAACGGATGATGGTGAAACTATGGTCGTTACCGCGTCCGCCATCGAACAAAATCTGAAAGATGCGCCAGCAAGTATCAGCGTCATTACCCAGCAAGATTTACAGCGCAGGCCCGTGCAAAACCTGAAAGATGTCCTGAAAGAGGTGCCGGGCGTACAGCTCACTAACGAAGGGGATAACCGTAAAGGCGTGAGTATTCGTGGTCTGGACAGCAGTTATACGCTGATCCTGATCGACGGTAAGCGCGTTAACTCCCGTAACGCGGTCTTCCGCCATAATGATTTTGATCTGAACTGGATACCGGTTGACGCTATCGAACGTATTGAAGTGGTGCGTGGCCCCATGTCCTCGCTGTATGGCTCCGATGCGCTGGGCGGCGTGGTCAACATTATCACCAAAAAAATTGGTCAGAAATGGCACGGCAGCGTCACGGTTGACTCCACTATTCAGGAACATCGCGACCGTGGCGATACTTATAACGGTCAGTTCTTTACCAGCGGTCCGCTGATCGACGGCGTGCTGGGAATGAAAGCCTACGGTAGCCTGGCGAAACGCGAAAAAGACGAGCAGCAGAGTTCCGCCACCACCGCTACGGGTGAAACGCCGCGCATTGAAGGATTTACCAGCCGGGATGGAAACGTCGAGTTTGCCTGGACACCAAACGAAAATCATGACGTTACCGCAGGCTACGGTTTTGATCGCCAGGACCGGGACTCCGACTCGCTGGATAAAAACCGTCTGGAACGGCAAAACTATGCGTTGAGCCATAACGGACGTTGGGATCTCGGCAATAGTGAGCTCAAATTCTACGGCGAAAAAGTGGAAAACAAAAACCCCGGCAACAGTAGCCCTATCACGTCAGAAAGCAATTCGATTGACGGGAAATACGTTCTGCCGTTAGCGTCTGTCAACCAGTTCCTCACCTTCGGCGGCGAATGGCGTCACGATAAACTGAGCGATGCGGTGAACCTGACCGGCGGTTCCAGTACTAAAACCTCCGCCAGCCAGTATGCTCTGTTCCTTGAAGATGAGTGGCGCATCTTCGAACCGCTGGCGCTGACCACCGGTATTCGTATGGATGACCATGAAACCTATGGCGATCACTGGAGCCCGCGTGCTTATCTGGTCTATAACGCAACGAATACCCTGACGGTGAAAGGTGGGTGGGCCACGGCCTTTAAAGCGCCGTCGCTATTGCAATTAAGTCCGGACTGGGCGACCAACTCCTGCCGTGGCGGATGCCGCATTATCGGTAGCCCGGATCTGAAACCTGAAACCAGTGAAAGCTGGGAGCTCGGCCTTTATTACCGTGGCGAAGAAGGCATACTGGAGGGCGTGGAAGCGAGCGTTACCACGTTCCGTAACGATGTGGACAATCGCATCAGCATTAGCCGTACCCCTGACGTTAACGCCGCGCCCGGCTATTCCAACTTTGTCGGTTTCGAAACCAACAGTCGGGGACAGCGCGTTCCGGTCTTCCGTTATTACAACGTGAATAAAGCGCGTATTCAGGGCGTGGAAACCGAGTTGAAAGTTCCGTTTAACGAGGCGTGGAAACTGTCGTTGAATTACACCTATAACGACGGACGCGACGTCAGTAATGGCGGGAACAAGCCGCTTTCCGATCTGCCGTTCCACACCGCGAACGGTACGCTGGACTGGAAACCGGCGCAGCTCGAAGACTGGTCATTCTACGTATCAGGGAATTATACCGGGCGTAAGCGGGCCGACAGCGCAACAGCGAAAACGCCGGGCGGGTACGTGGTCTGGGATACCGGCGCGGCATGGCAGGCGACGAAAAACGTTAAACTGCGTGCGGGCGTTCTGAACGTGGGCGATAAAGATCTCAAACGCGACGACTACGGTTATACCGAAGACGGACGTCGTTACTTTATGGCGGTGGATTACCGTTTCTGACAGAGACTGGCGACAGCCGCGTTTTGCCGCTGTCGCCAGAATGTTATAACCGATGCAGCCTGGAGAGCAGCGCCAGCGACAGAGTCGTTAGCAGAATGGCGATCACCGCATAGATATAAACGCCCGACCACGCCCAGCTATTTTTCACCATAATTACCGGCACACCGGCCATTGCCGCGCCGACATAGCTGAACAATCCCCGAAAGCCGGTAATCGATCCCGCCGCATCCTTATGGGTCACATCCAGACAGCCGACGGCAAAAAGCATATGCGGTCCGTATAAGGCGAAGCCCATGATGGTGAACAGAATCGCGGTGAGGGTGTAAGAGGTATCCTGAACCAGCGGCACCAGCACGATGCATATGCACAGCGCTAACGCGAAGATTAATCCGGTCATCCAGCGGTTACTTTTGAACATAAAGTCAGACAAGTAGCCTGCCAGCAACCCACCTGCCAGTCCGCCCGCCTCAAACCAGGAAATAATCGAGTTCGCTTTTATCAGGCTCCAGCCGTGAACCTGCGAATAGTAAATCTGCGGCCAGTCGTTAAGGATTGTGCGCGCAATATAAACCGACATATCACCGATAATAATGATCCATACTAGTGGATTGGTCAGGATATATTTCACAAAAATCTGCCAGAAGCTCAGGTTGACCGGGCTGGCCTTGACCTGGGCCAGTTCCGTCGGGTCGTTACGCCACTGCCCCACGTTGGGCAAACCTAACGTACCGGGACGATCTTTAATGGTAAATAGCGCCACTATCCCCATCAGCAGTGAAATGGCGCCGGGAACATAAAACCCCATTTTCCAGCTACCGCTAAAGGCGATAGCAAAGCTGGTCAGCAGCGGCGCGAGGCTGCCGCCGATATTGTGCGCCGCTTCAACGATAGCCCACCAGCGTCCCCGTTCGTTTTTCGAAAACCACGAGGCCATAATTTTCGCCATCGGCGGAAAGCTGGTGCCCTGTAAGATCGCGTTGAGGCTGTACAGTACGTAGAATGCCGCCACGCTATCGGAAAAACCGAACAGAATATTTACAATCCCCACGCCAATCAGCACCGGGCCGGTCATGGCTTTCGGGTTAATTTTATCGACCAGCATCCCGCCGACAAACTTCATCGCGCCATAAAGAATGTAAAAAATAGAAGACATAATGGCGAAGTCTTCTGCGGTCAGCGACGTTTCCGTCAGCATGGCCGGCATCGCGGCGGAGAAGTTTTTACGGGTAAGATAAAAGACGGCATAAGAGATAAAGACCGAGGCGATAATCTCAAAACGAAATTTTTTATAGGTCTGGTCTATCTCTTTTTTCTCTTTTACAATCGGCTTATCGGGCTGGCTGAAAATAAATGTTTTTATACTCATTTTAAAATTCCCTTCCGGCGAGGTGAGTCGCGTTATAATTCATCTTCAATAAGAAAAAGAAGCAATTCGAAACCGTGATAATTAATCTGATGGTGGATTTTTTCCCGTACAACCGGCTTCGCTTTCCAGGCAATACCGGTGCCAGCATGTTCTAACATCGGCAGATCGTTGGCGCCATCACCACAGGCAATAATATTCTCCGTGGCAATATTTAACCGGGCAGCCAGGTCAACCAGCGTCTGTTTCTTGTTTGCGGCGTTCATAATCGGCAAGGTAATGTTATCCGTCAGAACGTTATCGCGTATTTCAACCGTATTCGAAAAGGCATAATCCAGTTGATACCGCGCTTTTAGACGCTGGGTGAATATATCCAGTCCCCCGGAGATAATCGCGGTTTTAAATCCTTTGGCCTTGATGACTGGCAGAATAGTTAACAGGCCTGGCGAAAGGGTCATGCGATCGCATACGGCGTTCAGCACTGCTTTCGGCGTGCCTTTCAACATTCCGATACGTCGGGTAAAACTGGCGTTAAAATCAAGCTTGCCCTCCATCGCCTGTTGGGTAATGGCGGTGATTTGCGTCGACATGCCAAGCTCGCGGGCAATTTCATCCACGCCTTCTTCCGCAATAAATGTGGAGTCCATATCAAACGCGATAATACCGTTAGCAGGCAGTGGCTGCGGCTTAATAAAAAAATCAAACTGCCATTGCAATGAGAGTTCGCGTAAATAGCGATAAAATTCAGGCGTCAGACATTCCGCTGGCAGCGTAAGTTTTAGATAAGCAGTATTGATAAGCGCGGCATAACGTTTATCAAATAATAGCGGAAACGGCATGGTGACGGCATTCAATAACGTTTCCTGTAATTTTTTCTGAAACGTATCGATATCCTGTGTAGTAATAAAATAAATAATGCTCATATGATAACTCCCTTAATTTACGGGTATTATAATGGCTCTTTTGCGGCGTGGAATCTCGTGCTATCACAGATATCACAGCCAGAAAAGGGCTAAAAAAGCGTTGTTTTTGATACCAGGTAAAGTTCAGACACAAAAGGTATCACTTTTGATATGCCAACTGTGCGAGGATGTTATTTATTACTGAACGCGAATGAGACTGAAAGGATTGATATAACGATGGAGAGTTGCCTTGATATATTCAAAATAGTAATAGGTCCATCCAGCTCACGTACCGTAGGGCCGATGCGCGCCGCCTGTCACTTTATTTCATTGCTCAGAGAACAAGAGACGTTACCGCTAATTCGGGAAATTGAAATCGAGCTGTATGGCGCGTTATCGTTAAGCCGCAAGTGCCACAATGTGGATACCGCCCTGTATCTTGGGCTGCTGGGTTGCCAGCCGGAGAATGTCGATCTCCGTTCGCATATGGCGGTGATTAAGCGTGCGGAAAATGAAAACAAAATCGAACTCCCGCTCTCTGACGCGGGCGGAATCACGATAAAAGTCAAGATTATAGCTAATCACCAGGCGCATCCAGGCCATCCTTATGCCATGACGTTTCGCGCCAGGGATGATTATTTTACGGTGTATGAAGAGACCTGGTTTTCTACCGGCGCCGGGCAGGTTCGTAAACATGGCGAGCCGCTGACGCCATCGCTTCCTTTGCGTACAGTGTCGCCCTTTGAATTTAGTCATGCCGCGCAGTTGCTGGCGCTGTGTCGGCGTAACGGCCTGTCCGTGGCGGCGCTGATGATGAAAAATGAGCTGTGCCGCCACTCGCCACAGACGTTGCAGAATTATCTGGCGCAAATATGGGACGTGATGCAGCAGGCGGTTTATCGCGGCCTGCATACTGAGGGGGTATTACCCGGTCCCTATCAGGTACCGCGGCGCGCCTGTGCGTTACATAAGACGTTACAGGCTAACCGCTCCGCCAGCGATTTTTTAACCGCGCTGAACTGGGTCAATGCCTTCGCGATTGCGGTAAGCGAAGAAAATGCCAGCGGCGGACAGATTGTTACCGCGCCAACCAATGGCGCGTGCGGCATCATTCCGGCAGCGCTCTGCTGGTATGATAAATTTGTCACGCCGCTGGAGCCCGGTGCTCTGACCCGTTTCTTCCTGACCGCCGCCGCTATCGCGATATTGTTTAAACAAAACGCCTCTATTCTGGGATCTGAAGTTGGCTGTCAGGGGGAAATCGGCGTGGCGTGCTCAATGGCGGCGGCGGGCCTGGCTGAACTGATGGGCGCATCCGTGGAGCAAACGCTGAGCGCCGCTGAAATTGCCATGGAACATCATCTGGGATTGACCTGCGATCCGCTGGGCGGGCAGGTACAAATTCCCTGCATAGAGAGAAATGCCATCTCTGCCGTGAAAGCGATAAACGCGGCGACGATGGCGATGAGTCGCGTAAGCGAACCCTGTATTTCGCTCGATGAGATCATTGCTGCGATGTACGAGACCGGTAAAGACATGAGCGCTAAATACCGTGAAACGTATCATGGTTCGCTGGGGAAAATTCAGCCGCGCAAGAGAGGGTAACAGCGTGAAATACAATACGATGAATAACGACGAGATTATCCTGTCGTTGTGCGCCCGCTTAAAGGAGACGCGTCTGTCTCTTGCGATGACCCAGCAGCAGCTTGCCGATCGCGCGCACGTTGGCATCGCCACCATCAAGCGTATCGAGAAGGGGGGAGGGCTCAATCTTGATACGTTAATTTCTCTCCTGCGGGCGCTGGATAAGTTGCATAATCTTGATGCGGTGCTGTTTGAATCCGAGCTGCGTAATTTTCACGAAAGTTATGAAGGCGGAGAGGGCAGCGGCCGCCTTCAGGTACGCCAGCAGGCCGCGGATTTAAATAATAAATCTTCCGCGCCGCAGTCGGAGGAGGTGAATTACAGCGCGGCGCTGGAAAATTCATTATGTTGGTGACGCCTCACGCTCGTCCCGTAAATACCGGGCATGAAAGCGCAGATGGTCCTCGATGAAGGACGCAATAAAATAATAGCTATGATCGTAGCCAGGCTGGATTCGTAGCGTCATCGGCCAGGCGGTTTGCCGCGCGGCTTCCGCCAGTACGGCGGGCTGAAGTTGATCGGCGAGGAATTGATCGCTGTCGCCCTGATCGATGAGCACAGGAATGGCGTCCTGCGGCTGGCTGGCCAGCATTAATTCGCAGCTATCCCACTCAGTCCAGGCTGATTCATCTTCGCCGAGATAAGCGGTAAGCGCTTTGATTCCCCACGGCACGCGGCTGGGGTTGACGATGGGCGCAAAAGCAGAGACGCTGGTGTATTTGCCCGGATTTTTCAGCGCCATGATTAACGCGCCGTGGCCGCCCATCGAGTGCCCGCTGATGGCGCAACGGTCGCTGACGTTAAACTGTGTCTGGATAAGCGCCGGAAGCTCATCGCGCAGGTAATCGTACATGCGATAATGGCTGGCCCAGGGCGGCTGTGTGGCATTGAGATAAAACCCGGCGCCGTGGCCTAAATCGTATCCGCTATCGTCGGCGACCTGTTCACCGCGTGGACTGGTATCCGGCATCACCAATACAATGCCCAGTTCTGCTGCGATACGCTGCGCGCCTGCTTTGGTAGTAAAATTCTCATCATTGCAGGTCAACCCGGACAACCAGTACAGTACCGGAGGCGGTTCATTATCCTGAGTCGGCGGAAGAAAAATGCTGAATGTCATGGCGCAGTTTAGCGTGGCGGCATGATGACGCCAGCGCTGCTGCCAGCCGCCAAAACATCGGTGCTCTTCGAGCATTTCCATGCGGGAGCTCCTTTTATAGTGAACCTGATAAGGTATGCAGATTCTTCATAATACAGATTATTCACCGCGTTGTGAGTAACTTTCACTTCCGTAATACATAAACATGCTTCATCATTTAAATAACGTTGCGTTAACAAATATGCCCTTTGTCCTGCCAGCATTCTCGCAACGGAAAAGATGTCATGAAAGGCAGCGACAATTTCAACAATTATGGGCGTGAATACTGGATTATGTGCGCTACCTCACGCACAATAATCACACTGTCACAATATTGACAAACTTTGCCCCATGCAGGGCAGAGGCGCCACACCTGCAGGAGAACACGATTAATGCCATCACTCAGTAAAGAAGCGGCCCTGGTTCATGACGCGCTGGTTGCCCGGGGGCTGGAAACGCCGCTGCGCCCGCCTATGGATGAACTGGATAATGAAACGCGAAAAAGTCTTATCGCAGGGCATATGACTGAGATTATGCAGTTGCTGAATCTCGATTTGAGCGATGACAGTCTGATGGAAACGCCGCATCGTATCGCTAAGATGTACGTTGACGAGATTTTCGCCGGCCTCGACTATGCCAATTTCCCGAAAATTACCCTCATTGAAAATAAAATGAAGGTGGATGAAATGGTCACCGTCCGCGATATCACGCTGACCAGCACCTGTGAACATCACTTCGTGACCATTGATGGCAAAGCGACCGTCGCGTATATCCCCAAAGATTCCGTGATCGGCCTGTCGAAAATTAACCGCATCGTGCAATTCTTCGCCCAGCGTCCACAGGTTCAGGAACGTTTGACCCAACAAATTCTGACGGCGCTGCAAACCTTGCTCGGCACCAATAATGTAGCGGTATCGATTGATGCGGTGCATTACTGCGTGAAAGCGCGCGGTATTCGTGACGCAACCAGCGCCACGACGACGACGTCGCTGGGCGGATTGTTTAAGTCCAGCCAGAATACGCGCCAGGAGTTTCTGCGTGCCGTTCGCCATCATCCATGATTAAGGCGGAGACGATGGAGCGTAATGTCACGCTGGATTTTGTACGTGGCGTCGCTATCCTCGGTATCCTGCTTCTTAACATTAGCGCCTTTGGATTGCCGAAGGCGGCTTATCTCAATCCCGCCTGGTACGGCGCGATCGTTCCCGAAGACGCCTGGTCCTGGGCGATTCTCGATATTGTGGCGCAGGCTAAGTTTCTTACGCTGTTCGCGTTGTTGTTTGGCGCGGGGCTACAAATGCTGCTTCCGCGTGGTAAACAGTGGATTCAGTCGCGCTTAACGCTATTGGTACTGTTAGGTTTTATCCATGCGTTATTCTTTTGGGACGGCGACATTCTGCTGGCCTACGGTCTGGTCGGGTTAATTTGCTGGCGACTGGTACGCGACGCGCCTTCGGTAAAAAGCCTGTTCAATACCGGCATACTCCTTTATCTGGTCGGGATTGGCGTGCTACTGCTGCTGGGCGTGGTATCGAGTAGCGAAACCAGCCGCGCCTGGACGCCGGATGCGTCGGCAATATTGTATGAAAAATACTGGAAGCTGAACGGCGGCATGGAGGCTATCAGCAACCGGGCAGAGATGCTGTCGAATAGTTTACTGGCGCTCGGCGCGCAGTATGGCTGGCAACTGGCAGGTATGATGCTGCTGGGCGCCGCGCTAATGCGTAGCGGCTGGCTGAAAGGTCAGTACAGTCTGCGGCACTATCGCCGTACCGGGGTTCTGCTGGTGGCGTTAGGGCTAATGATCAACCTGCCTGCGGTCATTTTACAATGGCGGCTGGACTGGGCGTACCGCTGGTGCGCCTTCTTATTGCAGGCGCCGCGCGAACTGAGCGCGCCGTTGCAAACGCTGGGCTATGCCGCGCTGATGTTTGGCTTCTGGCCGCAGCTTAGCCGATGCAGACTGACGCTTGCCATTGCCTGCGTAGGGCGAATGGCGCTGACCAATTATCTGCTGCAGACGATCATCTGTACCACGCTGTTTTATCAGTTTGGCTTATTTATGAAATTCAATCGACTGGAACTCTTGTTCTTTGTCGTTCCGGTATGGGCAATAAACCTTCTCTTTTCCGTCATCTGGCTACGTTTCTGGCGACAGGGACCGGTCGAGTGGTTATGGCGTCAACTCACGTTGCGCGCGTCAGGATCGCTCAGATAACGATCTGGATCACATTCATTAACAAAATGGCTGTAACCGTTTCCATCCCTGTGATGTTTCTCACGCAGCCCTGGGCAGGGGGCTGACAAAATAGCCGCCTGCTAACGGGGCATTTGTGAGCATTTTTGAACTCAAACAGGGCAGTGAATATGATCACCATTCGTGATGTAGCGCGCCAGGCTGGCGTGTCTGTAGCGACCGTTTCCCGCGTACTGAATAACAGCGCGTTGGTCAGTCCCGACACCCGTGACGCCGTTATGCAGGCCGTCACCCTGCTGGGATATCGGCCAAATGCGAATGCGCAAGCGCTGGCCACCCAGGTGAGCGATACCATCGGTGTCGTGGTCATGGATGTTTCCGATGCCTTTTTCGGCGCTCTGGTGAAAGCCGTAGATCTGGTCGCGCAGCAGCACCAGAAATATGTTCTCATTGGCAACAGTTATCATGAGGCGGAAAAAGAGCGCCATGCGATTGAAGTCTTGATCCGTCAGCGTTGTAACGCATTGATTGTTCACTCAAAAGCCTTAACCGATCGCGAGCTGAGCGACTTTATGGATCAGATCCCCGGTATGGTGCTGATTAACCGTATCGTGCCGGGTTATGCGCATCGTTGTGTCTGTCTCGACAATGTGAGCGGCGCCAGAATGGCGACCCGAATGTTGCTGAATAATGGACATCAACGCATCGGCTACCTGGCCTCCAGCCACCGTATTGAAGATGACGCGATGCGCAGAGAAGGGTGGTTACACGCGCTGCAAGAGCAGGGGGTTGCTGCGTCGGAGAGCTGGATTGGCACCGGCACGCCGGATATGCAGGGCGGCGAGTCGGCAATGGTTGAGTTGCTGGGACGCAATCTGCAACTGACGGCGGTATTTGCCTATAACGATAACATGGCGGCGGGCGCGCTGACGGCGTTAAAAGATAACGGCATCGGCATTCCCTTGCATCTGTCTGTCATCGGTTTCGATGATATCCCTATTGCTCGTTATACCGATCCTCAGTTGACTACCGTGCGCTATCCTATTGCTTCTATGGCGAAAATCGCGACCGAGCTGGCGTTACAGGGGGCCGCAGGCACGCTGGATATCACGGCGACGCACTGCTTTATGCCGACCCTGGTGCGGCGCCATTCGGTGGCGTGGCGACAGAATGCGGTACTGATCACTAACTGATTACGCACCGCATGTAACCGTTTTCAATCTGTGAGTAAATTCACAGTTTATTAACATTGTGATAGTTATGATGACAACGTTTGTCGCACTGTAACTAATGTGTAACAGTTAGTTGTCAGTTTTACTGGGGTATTTCGCTTATAAAAACCGTTATCACAATATCCCGCGACTACCGGACAAAAATAAAGAGTTGAATAAGAGCCTATCCCATTAGGGCTATTTTACTTGCCATTTTGGTCCTGGGCAGTGCTCGCCAAAACGCGTTAGCGTTTTGAACGCCGCTTGCGGCGGCCCGAAGGGCGAGCGTAGCGAGTCAAACCTCACGTACTACGTGTACGCTCCGGTTTTTGCGCGCTGTCCGTGTCCAAACTGGCTGCGCCAATAACGCCTGGTGGGATAGGCTCTAAATACGCTTCGGCGTTCAGTAACACGCGTTAACGTGCTGAACAGCCGGGCATTTTTTTACGCTATACCCTACATAATAAAACCGGAGCTACCATGAATAAGAAGGTACTGACCCTTTCTGCCGTGATGGCAAGTCTGTTATTCGGCGCGCACGCACACGCGGCTGATACTCGTATTGGCGTGACGATTTATAAATATGACGATAACTTTATGTCCGTGGTGCGTAAGGCTATTGAAAAAGATGGCAAATCCGCGCCGGATGTTCAGCTACTGATGAATGACTCGCAAAACGATCAATCTAAACAGAATGATCAAATTGACGTTTTATTGGCGAAAGGGGTTAAAGCTCTGGCGATTAACCTGGTCGACCCGGCAGCCGCCGGTACGGTCATTGAGAAAGCGCGCGGGCAAAATGTGCCGGTGGTGTTCTTTAACAAAGAGCCTTCCCGCAAAGCGCTGGACAGCTATGACAAGGCGTATTATGTCGGGACTGACTCTAAAGAATCCGGTGTGATTCAGGGCGACTTGATTGCCAAACACTGGCAGGCGAATCAGGGTTGGGATCTGAATAAAGACGGTAAAATTCAGTATGTTCTGCTGAAAGGCGAGCCGGGGCACCCGGATGCTGAAGCCCGTACGACGTATGTGGTGAAAGAGTTAAATGATAAAGGTATTCAGACCGAGCAACTGGCGTTAGACACCGCTATGTGGGATACCGCGCAGGCAAAAGATAAGATGGATGCCTGGCTGTCTGGCCCGAACGCTAACAAGATTGAGGTGGTTATCGCGAATAACGATGCGATGGCGATGGGCGCGGTAGAGGCGCTGAAAGCGCATAATAAATCGTCGATTCCGGTCTTTGGCGTCGATGCGTTACCGGAAGCTTTGGCGCTGGTGAAATCGGGCGCGATGGCCGGTACGGTACTGAATGACGCCAACAATCAGGCGAAAGCGACATTCGATCTGGCGAAAAACCTCGCCGAAGGCAAGGGCGCGGCTGACGGCACCAGCTGGAAGATTGAGAACAAAATCGTGCGCGTGCCTTATGTCGGCGTGGACAAAGACAATCTGAGCGAATTTACCCAAAAATAACTTTTCCGTCTGTGGGCGCAATTTTGTTGCGCCCTGAAACCGTGGAAGGGTGACGCGCCGCAGACCGGATAACGTATTTCTTTTGCCATCCGGCGCGGATAGTCATAATTAAAAAGGCCGACAGGGTATCATTATGGGCAGCACGATCTCTCCGTCGTCGGGTGAATATTTGTTGGAAATGCGTGGCATTAACAAATCATTTCCCGGCGTGAAAGCGCTTGATAATGTCAACTTAAACGTTCGTCCGCACTCTATTCATGCATTAATGGGCGAAAACGGCGCAGGCAAATCAACATTATTAAAATGTCTTTTCGGTATTTACCAAAAAGATTCCGGCAGCATTGTATTTCAGGGAAAAGAAGTGGACTTCCATTCGGCGAAAGAAGCGCTGGAGAATGGGATTTCGATGGTACACCAGGAGTTAAATCTGGTATTGCAACGTTCGGTCATGGATAACATGTGGCTGGGGCGTTATCCCACCAAAGGTATGTTTGTCGACCAGGATAAAATGTACCAGGATACCAAAGCGATATTTGATGAGCTGGATATCGATATTGACCCGCGCGCGCGCGTGGGAACGTTATCCGTTTCGCAAATGCAGATGATTGAAATTGCGAAGGCGTTTTCCTATAACGCTAAGATCGTTATTATGGATGAACCGACCTCATCGTTAACTGAGAAAGAGGTTAATCATCTGTTCACCATTATTCGCAAGCTGAAAGAACGCGGCTGCGGCATTGTTTATATCTCGCATAAAATGGAAGAAATTTTTCAATTGTGCGATGAAATTACTATTTTGCGCGACGGTCAATGGATTGCCACCCAGCCGCTGGAAGGGCTGGATATGGATAAGATCATTGCGATGATGGTCGGGCGTTCCCTGAACCAGCGCTTTCCGGATAAAGAAAATAAGCCGGGCGACGTGATTCTGGAGGTCCGTCACCTGACCTCGCTGCGCCAGCCTTCCATTCGCGATGTCTCCTTTGATTTGCACAAGGGCGAAATTCTGGGCATTGCCGGCTTGGTTGGGGCAAAGCGTACCGATATCGTCGAAACGCTGTTTGGCATTCGTGAGAAGTCGTCCGGGACAATCACTTTACATGGCAAGAAAATTAATAATCACACTGCGAACGAAGCGATTAACCACGGTTTTGCGCTGGTGACGGAAGAGCGTCGTTCCACCGGAATTTACGCCTATCTGGATATCGGATTTAACTCATTAATTTCGAATATCCGTAATTATAAAAATAAAGTGGGGTTACTGGATAATTCCCGGATGAAAAGCGACACCCAATGGGTCATTGATTCCATGCGGGTAAAAACGCCGGGGCATCGCACGCAAATTGGTTCGCTTTCCGGCGGCAATCAGCAAAAGGTGATCATTGGTCGCTGGCTATTAACGCAGCCGGAAATATTAATGCTGGACGAACCGACCCGCGGCATTGATGTCGGCGCAAAATTTGAAATTTATCAGCTTATTGCGGAACTGGCGAAAAAAGGCAAGGGGATCATCATTATCTCTTCTGAAATGCCGGAGCTGTTAGGGATTACCGATCGTATCCTGGTGATGAGTAACGGTCTCGTTTCCGGCATTGTCGATACTAAAACAACAACGCAAAACGAAATTTTGCGTCTTGCTTCTTTGCACCTTTAAGATCAGGGGCTCCTTATGAGTGCGTTAAACAAGAAAAGCTTTTTGACCTGGCTGAAAGAGGGCGGAATTTACGTCGTTCTTTTAGTGTTGCTGGCGATTATTATTTTCCAGGACCCGACTTTTTTAAGTTTGCTGAATTTAAGTAATATTCTGACGCAATCTTCGGTACGTATTATTATCGCGCTGGGCGTGGCGGGACTCATCGTCACCCAGGGGACAGACCTGTCGGCGGGGCGTCAGGTAGGGCTGGCGGCGGTCGTGGCGGCAACATTACTGCAATCAATGGAAAACGCCAATAAAGTGTTTCCGGAAATGGCGACCATGCCGATTGCGCTGGTCATCCTGATTGTCTGCGCGATTGGCGCGGTGATTGGCCTGGTGAACGGCATCATCATTGCTTACCTGAACGTGACGCCGTTTATTACCACGCTTGGCACGATGATTATCGTTTATGGGATCAACTCCCTTTACTATGACTTTGTCGGCGCTTCGCCCATTTCCGGCTTTGACAGCGGCTTTTCCACCTTTGCGCAGGGCTTTGTGGCGATGGGCAGTTTCCGGCTCTCCTACATCACCTTTTACGCTCTGATTGCGGTAGCGTTTGTCTGGGTGCTGTGGAATAAGACCCGTTTTGGTAAAAACATTTTTGCTATTGGCGGCAACCCGGAGGCGGCGAAAGTTTCTGGCGTAAACGTGGCGCTGAACCTGCTGATGATTTATGCGCTCTCCGGCGTGTTTTATGCCTTCGGCGGCTTACTGGAAGCAGGGCGTATTGGTTCTGCCACCAACAACCTCGGCTTTATGTATGAACTGGATGCGATTGCCGCGTGCGTGGTCGGGGGCGTATCGTTTAGCGGCGGAGTGGGGACGGTCTTCGGCGTGGTGACCGGCGTCATTATCTTTACCGTCATCAACTATGGCCTGACCTATATAGGGGTAAACCCGTACTGGCAGTACATTATCAAAGGCGGCATTATCATTTTCGCCGTGGCGCTGGACTCGCTGAAATACGCGCGTAAGAAGTAGTTATCCAGACCTATTACTTTGCTTATCAGATAACCCGGCGCAGCGAAACTGCGCGCCGGGCTTCATACCGTGAGCTACAGCGTTAACGCGTGCTCTTTTTCGCCTTTTTTAAATTTGACCTCGCCTAAATCAATACAGGCGACCGGGCAGACATGACCGCACAGCAGACAACCGACGCATTTTTCCGTATTGCAATGCGGCGTGCGGCTGTGTTCATCCCACTCCATCGCCTGATGACCGCCGTCATAGCAGGAGATATAGCAACGTCCGCAGCCGACGCATTTCTCCTGATTAATCCGCGGATAGACGATATAGCTGCGATCCAGGTCTTCCGCCGGGATAATATTGCCATTCGCCAGCCCGATCATCTCCTGTAATGAGGCAAATCCCTGATCGGCCAGATAGTGGCTGAGGCCGCTCGCCATATCTTCTACAATGCGGTAACCGTATTGCATAATGCCTGTCGTCACCTGTAGGGTCGCCGCGCCCAGCAGCAGAAATTCGGCAGCGTCTTCCCAGGTTTCAATGCCGCCGATACCGCTAATCGGGAAATCGCGCAGTTCAGGGTGCATTCGCAACTGCTGGATAAAACGCAGCGCAATGGGTTTCACCGCTTTTCCTGAATAACCGGAGATGCTGGATTTACCGTTAACCACCGGCATCCCGATTTTGCGGTTCAGGTCGATGTTAGTAATGGATTTCACGGTGTTGATGGTGGCGATACCGTCGGCTCCACCGCGTTTAGCGGCCAGCGCGACTTCGCACATATCGCCAATATTCGGCGTCATTTTCGCCAGCATTGGCAAAGATGAACCGCGTTTTACGGCGCGGCAGTATTTTTCAACCAGTTCCGGGCTTTGCCCTACATCGCTTCCCATGGCGTGCGAGGTCATCTGCGGGCAAGAGAAGTTACACTCAATCATATCCGCGCCGGCTTCTTCAACCAGACGCGCCAGTTCCTGCCACTGCTGTTCATTTTCTCCCATGATGGAAGCAATCAGCACCTTATCCGGATAATCCTGTTTTAGCCGTCGAATGGCGGCCAGATTCTCTTCCAGCGGATGCTCAGCAATTTGCTCCATGTTTTTGAAACCAATAAAACCGGTATCTTCTTTCGTCAGATGATCAAAACGTGGAGAGACTTCGTTGGCAATAAAAAAACCAATGGTTTTAAAAACGATCCCGCCCCAGCCGGTATCATAGGCTTTGGCGCACATCTCATAACAATTGCCTACCGGAGAAGAAGAAAGGCAAAACGGATTGGGAAACTTAACGCCGCAAAAGGTAACAGACAAATCTTTTGTTAACATGAGCAGGCCTCCTCTAAATAATGATGAATAGCCTGAGCGGCTTCTTTTCCGGTTTTTACCGCATAAACGACGGTCTTATCACCTTTAACAATATCGCCAGCGGCAAAGATCGCCGGGTCGTCGGTTTGATAATTGTGCGTGTCGATAATATTATGCTGCGCTTTTATCTCCGCAAAGGTATCCAGTCGCGCGTGCTGCCCCACGGCCAAAATAATATTTTCCGCTTCCAGCGTCAGTTCTCCTGAGTGGCGTACATGGTGGAAGGTCACTTTATTTCCGCTGACGGCGACAGGCGTAAAACCATCAATAATCGATACGCCTAATGCCTGCGTGCTGGTAAATTCTTTTTCGCTGGCGGGAAATTGGGCTAATTCTTCCCGCGCCACGCAGGTGACGGAAGGACAGCCGAGAATTTTTAACGTACTGGCGACATCCATCGCTACGTCGCCGCCGCCAATAATTAATGCGCTACGCGGAACGCTAATATCGCCGTCGGCCTGACGGGCGCGCTGTAAAAAATCAACGGCAATCTCTACGTGACTGGCTTGCTCAAATAACGGTAAATCAGAGCCACAGGACATCCCGACGGTCATCAGCACGGCGCGATATTCGGCTTTGAGTTGCGCAAGCGATAGCGACCCGCCCACCTCACAATTACATTTAATATTGACGCCCATTTCTACAATGCGGGCAATTTCCTGATCGAGTACGCTTTGCGGCAGACGAAATGCCGGGATGCCGTGACGCAGCCATCCGCCGGGCTGCGGCTGTTTTTCGTAAATGGTGACGTCATAGCCTAAATGTGTGAGCGTCACGCTTGCCTGCAAACCTGCCGGACCCGCGCCAATAATCGCGACTTTCCCGCGTGTTTTACTCCCGGGCTGATAAATCTGCATGGCAGTCTGCTGTTCAAAATCGGTAATAAAACGTTGCAGGCGTGCGATATCAATAGGTTTATCTATTCCGGAACGTGTACATCCGCGCTGGCATAATTTTTCCGTCGGACAGACTCTGGCGCAGACGGCGCCAAGCGCATTATTTTCCCGGATAGTTTCCGCTGCGCCTTTAAAATTGCGAAAGTAAATAGAACGAATAAATTTCCCCGGATCGGTTTGCGCCGGGCAAGCCTGACTACAGGGCGCATCGTGACATAATAAACAACGTGAAGCCTCTTTTATTGCCAGTAATGGCGTAAAACCAGGCGTGAGTTCATCCAGATAATTTTGTTGCGGCATATAATCTTCCTTAATGCTTGAATAAATTAAGGCGAAACGCAAATAACGCGTTTTAATGATCCAAAATCTACCGCCAGCCTAAGCATTGAAAGAAGGGTATTCTGTGAAAGAATTCACAAAAAAATGAAACCAGAATGCAAAACAGCATTTGTTCCTTATATCATAATAATAACTATTCTCAATTTTAAAGGGATAATAAATAGATTAACGATAAAAAAGAAGATAAATAATCATTCCAGTAAATAAAAAACCGCAACCGGTATAAAGAAAAAGATAAGACCAATATTGTACGGGATCGGCATGGCGATAGACATAAACCGGTTTTCGCGCATTTTTGACAACTTTATCTACCGCGCCGGTTCGCCAGCCTTTCCAGGCCTCACGGAAGCAAAAAAGCGGGAGTAGCAGAAAGGCTAATATGACAAATATCGTCTGTACATCCATGATCATTTCCCTTTTTTCTTTTCCAGTTCAAGCAATTGTTCCGGCGTAACGGCCGGATACCCCTGGGCGTCATTCGGCACCTGATGCTGCGTGGGAATAGGTACCAGCGGGCCTAAAAAACGCGGTTCGCGTTTAAAAATATAGAGATCCGCCAGCGCGCTAAAGCGGGCGCCAAATTCGCGCAAGCGTACTGTCAGCATATTTTTGGGTGAAGGTACCGCGTAACACTGCGCCTGAATGCCCATATGCAACGCAATAAACAAGGCGCGTTCGCAGTGGAAGCGCTGAGTGATGATAATAAAGTCGTTGGTATCAAACACTTTGCGGGTACGCACAATGGAGTCAAGCGTACGGAAGCCAGCGTAATCAAGCACAATGTCCGCAGGATCGACGCCCGCCGCGATAAGGTCTTTGCGCATGGTCATCGGTTCGTTATAGCTTTGCAGGGCATTGTCGCCGCTGAGCAGCAGGTAATTGACTTTACCGCTATTGTAAGCGTTTAACGCGCCCTGGATACGATAACGATAGTACTGATTAATGACACCCTTGCGATAGTATTTGGCTGTCCCTAACACGACGCCAACCTGGCGGTAGGGGAGATCCTGTAGCTCGTCATAGATATAGGGCGCTGTTTTCCAGCTCATCCACCGATCGAGGCCAAGCACCGTCAACAGCAGCAAGCCTACCAGGACCAACAGGCTGTAAAACACGCGCTTTAACATGCAGGAAACTCGATACCAGGATGAAAGTACGATCAGGCTACTGTACCCGAAGACGTAGCGCAAGAAACCGCCGTCTGATTGCGGAGATTTTCAGCATGATTTCCCTTGTATCGGGTCGCGGGAGAGGAGAGTCAGGCCGGATAAGACGCCAGTGCGTCGCTATCCGGCACATTTGCTTAGCCGAGAAGCACGCGGTCAATATTATGGCAACCTAATGCTTTCAGCGTTGCGGCGGTGGCATCCCATTGAATTAATGCCGCATCGCCTTTTTCCGCCAGAATCGCGCGCTGAATATCCGCATAGTCATAGCCATTGAGACTCAGCAGGTTTAGCGCGCCTTGCAGTGGGGGAAGCGTAGGGTTAAAGGCGGCGTTTTCCGCATAGCTGCCGGTGAAAATACGGCCATCTTTACATTCCAGCGCCACGCCGCTCGGTGAGTGGCTATAAGGCATATGGCTCTTATTGGCTGCCGTAATCGCCGCTTGCGTTAGCGTATCGCCCGTTAACGTAAAGCCATGATCCTGCTCGTCCATCAGCAGCGTTTTGATCTCCAGATCTTTTGGCCCGAAAGCGTCAGGCAGATAATCGCGTAACGTATGCGGCGCGCGGCCCGGCAGATGAATGCGCAGATCCAGACCGCTGTTCAGCTCGTTCATAAACTGGCGACAGTGGCCGCAAGGCGTGTAGTTAACGGTGACGGCGGCGAGCCCTTTTTCGCCGCGTAGCCAGGCGTGGCTAATCGCGCTTTGTTCAGCATGCACAGTTTGTTGCATGGTGGCGCCCAGGAACTCCATATTCGCGCCGAAATACCAGTTGCCGCTAACACCGCGCGCAATCGCGCCGACGTTAAAATGGGACAAATCGGTACGGGCGCAGGCCGCCGCCAGAGGTAACAGTGCGAAAGCCAGCGCGTCTTCGTCCAGTCCCGCCGTATTTTTAAGCGTCGAGACCTGCTCTGCGGTCAGCATGGCGGGAAAATGGTGGTCCGCCAGGATAGGGGCCAGCGCTGATTGCAAATTATCCGCAAGCTGGGCAAAAGCAGTTTGAAAACGTGGATGCATGGCGTTGCCTCATAACAATGTAATGGAACCGTAGTTTACGGGCCTGCTATGTCTTAATATGTGATCTAAATCTCATTGCTTATGCAACATGTGAAACTTCAATGAAAAATGCGCGACGTATCGCAAATTTTAACCCGGTCTTTTGTCCCGTCGTTAGCGCATTACCGCCAGAATGAGCGGAAACAAAAAGGGCGCTACCAGCGAGGTAATAATGCCGCAGATCACCAGCGCCAGGGAGCTAAACGCGCCTTCCTGGTAATCCAGCTCGGCACAGCGCGCAGTACCGAGCGCATGTGAGGCGGTCCCCATTGCCAGCCCGCGTGCGGCCTTAGTACGGATGTGCATCGCGTTTAACAGCGTGTGGCCAAACACCGCGCCCAGAATACCGACAAAAATTACGCATACCGCGCTGATCGCGGGGATGCCGCCGATGCTGTCGCCCACCGCCATCGCGATAGGCGTAGTCACGGATTTAGGCAGTACCGATGCCGCGATTTCAGGCGTTGCGCCCATCAGCAAGGCAACGGATGTCCCGGTAATCATCGCTACCAGACTGCCGACAAAACAGATGCTAATAATGGATTTCCAACGCGCGCGAATCTGGTGCAACTGTTCATAAAGGGGATAGGCCAGCGCCACCACCGCCGGTTGCAGCAGATCGTTAAGTACTTCGCTGCCTTTGAAGTAGTGCTCGTAGGGAATACCGGTCAGCAACAGAAAAGGAATAATGACTACCATTGCCACCAGCAGCGGATTCAGCAACGGCATTTTAAAATGCGCCGCCAGTCTGCGGGCGGCGAAAAATACCGCCAGCGTCAGCGGTAACGACCACCAGATATATGTCATCATTTTTTCGTTCCCTTCTGCCCAACCACTTTACGCTCACCGTGTATCAGATGTGAACTCCAGCTTACGACCACAAAAACGACCAGCGTACTGATAGCGCAAGAGACCACCACCGGGCCGAATTGCGCGCGCAGTAAGTCAAAATATTGCATGACCCCGACGCCAATCGGCACAAACAGCAACGCCATATAACGAATCAGCACATAGCAGCCGGGGTTAACCCACTTTGCCGGCAGAATTTGCAGCGCCAGCAATACAAACAGAATTAACATCCCGATAATGCTGCCGGGAATAGTGATAGGAAGCAGTGATGCAAGAAAAATGCCTGCGTACAAACAGGCATAAATCAATACAAAAGCGCGTACATATTGCCAGATAATATTCAGTGACTTACTCATGTTTAAAGCCCTTGATGAGATAGATTCATCATACAATTAAACGTTAAAACGTGCTACCGATCACATCATGAATTCTTAGCATAGTGGGTATAGACAGCAGGAACATCGGGCAATGCCCCTGGTCGGCGGCGTTAAACCTGGGCTAAAAAATACAAAAAGCGACTCAGGGCCAAAGACGGCGTCTCATTCTTACGCCAGAACATCCCTACGCTGCCTTTTTGCTCAATTTTTGGCAAGTTTAAAATCGCCAGTTGCCCCTGGCTGGCATAGCGTTGCGCCAGCCGTAAAGAAAGAATAGAGATCATATCGCTGCTTTGCAGCAAATTGGTGCTGACGTTCATTGACGCCGATTCAATGGTGTTTTCCGGGAGCATGACGCCGTTATCGACGAGGGCGTTATCAATACTGATGCGAATAGGGGTGCCGGTTGGCCAGACTATCCACCGCCAGTGCGCCAGATCGCTCCAGGCAATCTGCGCTCGCGCGGCCAGCGGATGGTGCGGACGCGCCACAAAGCAGACCGGCTCGGTATAAAGTACCTGATAATTAAGCGGCAGTTGCAGGGCGCGTCCGCCGACACGCCCTACCACCACATCCACCTGACCGGCAAGCAAATCGTGCAGCAGCGGCGTCATTACCTTTTCTTCAATATTCAGATGCAGCGTCGGCATTTCGTTAAGCAGGCTCAGAATCGCCTGTGATACGCAGTCAGTCGCCACGGGCGAACAGCCGATCTTCAGGCTGCCAACCAGGCCGCCCTGCTTGAAACGGGCGATTTCATACTGTGAACGCTCCAGATCGTTAATTAGGCGCTGGGCGTGCTGGAGCAGTAATTTACCGCCTTCCGAGGGGCGTAGCCCTTTACTGTGGCGCTCAAAAAGCGTGATGCCTATCTCATCTTCGAGTTGAGATAACCACTTCGATAGCGCCGGCTGGGAGATATTCATCATCCGGGCGACGTGCGTCAGGTTGCCCTGTTCGCCCAGCGCAACCAGCGTTTGCAGGTGATGTAATTTCAATTTCTGCGCCCAGTTCGCCATTCGCTATAACCTCCAGGTTATGTCTCTGCCTGAAAAGCCATTGTACATTTTATCGCTCACTCTACAAACTCGTAACATAGCAAACATAAAAACAACATCTATCTCCCTGCACTGAGGCATTAGCTATGACTCAACGACGTGATCTACAAGCCCTTATTGATGCCGCGCCCGTCGGCAAAATGCAGTGGCGCGTTATCATCTGCTGTTTTCTGGTGGTTATGCTCGATGGTTTCGACACCGCCGCGATTGGCTTCATCGCCCCGGATATTCGTACCCACTGGCAGCTAAGCGCCAGCGAACTTGCGCCGCTGTTTGGCGCAGGGCTGCTGGGGCTTACGGCCGGCGCGCTGCTATGCGGGCCGCTGGCGGATCGCTTTGGCCGCAAGCGGGTCATTGAGCTTTGCGTGGCGCTATTCGGCGCATTGAGCCTGCTTTCCGCTTTCTCGCCGGATATAGAAACCCTGGTGTTGCTGCGCTTCTTAACCGGTCTGGGACTGGGCGGAGCGATGCCGAATACCATCACCATGACGTCGGAATACCTTCCCGCTCGTCGACGCGGAGCGCTGGTCACGCTGATGTTCTGCGGTTTTACCCTGGGGTCGGCGATGGGTGGGATTGTGAGCGCGCAACTGGTGCCGCTGATTGGCTGGCACGGAATTCTGGCGCTAGGCGGCATCTTGCCTTTGATGCTGTTTTTCGGCCTGCTGTTCGCGCTGCCGGAATCTCCCCGCTGGCAGGTACGCCGCCAACTACCGCAAGCCGTTGTCGCCCGGACGGTCAGCGCCATTACCGGCGAGCGCTATCACGATACGCAATTCTTTCTGCATGAGACGGCAGCCGTCGCCAAAGGCAGTATTCGCCAGCTTTTTGCCGGGCGACAGCTTGTCATTACCCTGATGTTATGGGTGGTGTTCTTTATGAGCCTGCTCATTATCTATCTGCTTTCCAGCTGGATGCCGACGTTACTTAACCATCGCGGTATTGATCTGCAACAGGCGTCTTGGGTGACTGCCGCATTCCAGGTTGGCGGCACGCTTGGCGCGCTGTTACTCGGCGTATTGATGGACCGGCTTAACCCGTTCCGGGTACTGGCGGTGAGCTATGCGCTGGGCGCGGTTTGCATTGTCATGATAGGCCTGAGCGAAAACGGCCTTTGGCTGATGGCGCTGGCAATTTTTGGTACCGGCATCGGTATTAGCGGTTCCCAGGTAGGGCTTAATGCTCTGACGGCGACGCTGTACCCCACCCAAAGCCGGGCGACGGGCGTGAGCTGGTCGAACGCCATTGGACGCTGCGGGGCGATTGTCGGTTCGCTCTCCGGCGGCATGATGATGGCCCTCAATTTCTCTTTCGATACGTTGTTTTTTGTCATTGCTATTCCGGCGGCTATCAGCGCGGTAATGCTTACCCTGCTGACGGTGGTTGTCCGCCTTTCGATTTCTGTACCTGACGACCTGCCGCGTGCCAGCGTCGTAAACGAATAAGGAGAATCTCCATGTCTGAAATAAATCAGAACGTAAAAGATAGCCGTCAACAGTATTACCAGCATATTTCCGGGCAGAATCTGACGCCGCTGTGGGAATC
Organism: Salmonella sp. SJTUF14076; assembly: GCF_015534835.1. NCBI lineage: Bacteria > Pseudomonadati > Pseudomonadota > Gammaproteobacteria > Enterobacterales > Enterobacteriaceae > Salmonella > Salmonella sp. SJTUF14076. The sequence goes on from NZ_CP064674.1 coordinate 1,717,282, forward strand.
GTTACATCACCTGGTACCGCAGACGCCAAACGCCAACTGCGCGCCGGCCTACTGGAATTATCAGGAAATTCGTCCGCTACTGATGGAAAGCGGCAATGTCATTGGCGCGAAAGAGGCGATCCGCCGGGTGCTGGTGCTGGAAAATCCGGCATTGCGCGGTCAGTCGTCGATCACGGCGACCTTATACGCTGGTTTACAGCTGATCCTGCCCGGCGAAGTCGCGCCGAGTCATCGCCATAACCAGTCGGCGCTGCGTTTTATCGTCGAAGGTAAAGGCGCATTTACCGCGGTGGATGGCGAGCGCACGCCAATGCATACCGGCGATTTTATCCTGACGCCGCAGTGGCGCTGGCACGATCATGGTAATCCGGGATCAGAGCCGGTGGTATGGCTGGATGGTCTGGATCTGCCGTTAGTCAATCTCCTGGGCTGTGGTTTTGCGGAAGACTATCCCGAAGATCAGCAGCCGGTGACTCGAAAAGAGGGCGATTATCTGCCGCGCTATGCAGCGAATATGCTGCCGCTGCGCCACCAGCGCGGGAACTCGTCGCCGATTTTCAACTACCGTTACGACCGCAGCCGCGAGGCGCTGCACGATCTGACCCGTATGGGCGATCCGGATGAGTGGGAAGGTTACAAGCTGCGTTACGTTAATCCCGTCACCGGCGGTTATCCGATGCCGTCGATGGGCGCGTTCCTGCAACTGTTGCCAAAAGGCTTTGCCTCGCGTGTGGCGCGGAGCACCGACAGCACTATCTACCACGTCGTTGAAGGGGCAGGGCAGGTCACTATCGGCAACGAAACTTTTCATTTTTCCGCAAAAGACATTTTTGTGGCGCCGACCTGGCATGAGGTGTCGTTTCGCAGCAGCGAAGACACGGTGTTATTCAGCTTTTCGGACAAGCCGGTTCAGGAAGCCCTGGGGCTGTTCCGCGAAGCACGTTATTAATTAGGGAGAGAGAACATGACCAAATATGTATTCCAGCCGCAGGCCCCAGTGACAGTACCCGTGGCGGGCAGTGATGAGCAGTTTCCGGTACGTCGCGTTTACTGCGTGGGTCGCAACTATGCCGCCCATGCCCGTGAAATGGGCTTTGATCCCGATCGCGAACCGCCGTTCTTCTTTTGTAAACCAGCGGACGCTGTCGTCCCGGTAGCGGAGGGGGATACCCTGGAACTGCCGTATCCGGCGCAGACCGATAACTACCATTATGAAATTGAGCTGGTGGTGGCGATTGGTAAAAAGGGGAGCGATATCCCGCTGGAAAAAGCCCATGAATATGTCTGGGGATACGCCACAGGTCTGGACATGACGCGTCGCGATCGTCAGATGGAAATGCGTCAGATGGGACGCCCGTGGGAAATTGGCAAAGCGTTCGATCTCTCCGCGCCCATTGCGCCATTACACAAAGCCGCTGAAACGCATAATGTGGATAACGCCCCTATTTGGCTACAGGTTAACGGCGAAGACCATCAGCGCAGCGATATTCGTCATCTGATTTGGTCGGTGAATGAAACCATCAGCTATTTGTCCGGCTTTTTTGAATTGCAGCCAGGCGATTTGATTTTCACCGGTACGCCAGAGGGGGTGGGCGCAGTGGTGAAAGGAGATGTCATCACCGGGAACGTAGAAGGTCTGACGCCGATTGCTGTGAAAATTGTCTGAGGTGAACGATGAAGCTGTACAGTTTCTTTAATAGTTCGGCGTCTTATCGTGTACGTATTGCGCTGGCGTTAAAGGGGATTGATTACCAGACAGTGGGCGTCAATATTCGTATCGGCCAGCAGAATGCGCTGGCCTACCGACGGATGAATCCGGTAGGCCTGGTGCCGACGCTGGTCACTGATGACGGCGAATCGTTGGGGCAATCGCTGGCCATCGTCGACTGGCTGGACCGACATTTTCCGCAAACGCCGCTGCTGCCGACGAGCGACCCGGCGCGCAGCCAGGCGCTGGAAATTGTCTACGCTATCGCCTGCGATATACACCCAATCAATAACATGCGCGTGTTGCGCTACCTGACCGATGAGCTGAAGGTTAGCGAAGAGGATAAAAAACGCTGGTACGCCCACTGGATACAGCAAGGGTTAAGCGCGGTAGAGCAGCTATTGCGTAAAAGTCAGTCCGGACGATTCTGCGTGGGCGACGCGCCAGGCCTTGCGGACTGCTGCCTGATTCCTCAGTGGGCGAATGCGCTCAGGATGGGCTGCGATTTATCAGGCTATCCGCGCTGTAAAGCCGTTTATGACGCCTGCGTACAGCTACCGGCGTTTATTGCCGCCGCGCCGGAAAATCAACAAGATAAAATCCCGGCCTGAAAAGGAGAATGACCATGACTCACGTGACAAGCGCAATTATTGTAGGTGGCGGAATCGGCGGCGCGGCGACCGCGCTGTCGCTGGCGCGCCAGGGAATAAAAGTCATGCTGCTGGAAAAAGCGCACGAAATTGGCGAGATTGGCGCGGGTATTCAGCTTGGGCCGAACGCTTTTTCGGCGCTGGATAGTCTCGGTGTGGGCGATGTTGCCCGCCAGCGTGCGGTGTTTACCGATCACATTACCATGATGGATGCCGTGAATGCCGAAGAAGTGGTACGCATTGAAACCGGACAGGCGTTCCGCGACCATTTTGGCGGGCCGTATGCGGTAATTCACCGGGTAGATATTCATGCAACGGTATGGGAAGCGGTGCTGACGCACCCTGGCGTGGAGTATCGTACCTCGACCCATATTGTCGATATCCGCCAGACGCCGGATGACGTTACGGTGTTTGATGAGCAGGGAAATAGCTGGACGGCGGATATTCTCGTGGGCTGCGACGGCGTTAAATCGGTCGTGCGGCAAAGTTTACTCGGCGACGCGCCGCGCGTAACGGGGCATGTAGTCTATCGGGCGGTGATTGATTGCGACGATATGCCGGACGATTTACGTATTAATGCGCCGGTGCTGTGGGCAGGCCCGCATTGTCACCTGGTCCATTATCCGCTGCGCGGAGGCCAACAGTACAATCTGGTGGTGACATTCCACAGCCGCCAGCAAGAAGAGTGGGGCGTGAAAGACGGCAGTAAAGAAGAGGTGCTCTCTTATTTTGCCGGTATTCATCCCCGCCCGCGTCAGATGCTGGATAAGCCGACCTCCTGGCGCCGCTGGTCGACCGCCGATCGCGAGCCGGTCGCGAAATGGGGAACCGAGCGTATCACTCTGGTGGGCGACGCCGCGCATCCGGTGGCGCAATATATGGCCCAGGGCGCCTGTATGGCGCTGGAAGACGCCGTCACGCTGGGCAAAGCGCTGGAACGCTGCGACGGTGACGCGCAGCAGGCATTTGCGCTGTATGAGTCGGTGCGTATTCCCCGCACGGCGCGTATCGTCTGGTCTACCCGCGAGATGGGGCGTCTCTATCACGCCGCCGGGGTGGAGCGTCAGGTACGTAATCTGTTGTGGAAAGGAAAATCGCAGGAGGCGTTTTATCGCGGTATCGAATGGCTGTACGGCTGGAAAGAAGATAACTGTCTTGAGCCGCGTTGAGCGCCTTACGTGACGTAGCGTGGCGTTTGCGCCGCCACCCGGCAAAAAGTTTTGCTCATCGCAGAGAGGCGTTATGATAGCGCCTCTTTTTTTGCTGTGGATACCGATATGCGTGTTTTACTGGCGCCGATGGAAGGCGTGCTCGACGCGTTAGTGCGCGAGCTGCTGACCGAAGTGAATGATTACGATCTCTGCATCACCGAATTTGTGCGCGTGGTGGATCAGCTGCTGCCGGTAAAAGTGTTTCATCGCATCTGCCCGGAGTTGCATCACGCCAGCCGCACGCCGTCCGGCACGCCGGTGCGTATTCAGCTTCTGGGCCAGCATCCGCAGTGGCTGGCGGAAAACGCCGCGCGGGCGACGACGTTGGGATCGTATGGCGTGGACCTGAACTGCGGCTGTCCGTCAAAAGTGGTGAACGGCAGCGGCGGCGGCGCGACATTGCTCAAAGATCCCGAACTCATCTATCAGGGCGCGAAAGCGATGCGGGCCGCGGTACCGTCGCATCTGCCGGTGACGGTAAAAGTGCGTCTCGGCTGGGATAGCGGCGATAGAAAATTTGAAATCGCCGATGCTGTGCAGCAGGCTGGCGCCAGTGAACTGGTGGTGCATGGTCGTACCAAAGCGCAGGGCTACCGCGCCGAGCATATCGACTGGCAGGCGATCGGCGAAATACGCCAGCGTCTGACTATTCCGGTTATCGCTAATGGCGAAATCTGGGACTGGCAGAGCGCGCAGGCATGTATGGCGACCAGCGGCTGCGATGCGGTGATGATTGGCCGTGGGGCGTTAAATATTCCTAACCTGAGTCGGGTGGTGAAGTATAACGAACCGCGTATGCCGTGGCCGGAAGTGGTTGCGTTATTACAAAAATATACCCGACTGGAAAAGCAGGGCGATACCGGTTTATACCATGTCGCGCGTATTAAACAGTGGTTGGGATATTTACGTAAGGAATATATTGAGGCAACGGAACTCTTTCAGTCGATTCGGGCGTTAAACCGTTCATCCGAGATTGCGCGGGCGATTCAGGCTATTAAAACCTAATCTCTACAGCGTCCAGAACGTGTGCCGGGCAGACATTATCGCTGCCCGGCGCAGGAATCAGAAAATCATCTTAAACACGCCCGTTACCACCAACAGCCCAATCAGAAAAATAATTAAGATTGCCCATAGAAGAATTTTCATTGTTTGTCCCTTTATTGGTAAATACAAACAAAGTATAGGAAAGTATTAAGCCATCTGCTGCTTTGTTGGGCGCGGCGACGTTTAACTCATGAAGGCTGCTGGCGCGTATTGCAGCAAAATCGTTCATTTATGAACGGGTTAGTGGGACTTTTCATTGAAGTATTACATCAAAAAATGTATCAGATGAAATTATTTGCTAATCATATAAATTTCAAAATATGTCTTTTGTTGTCTGATGATGTATTGCCACGCGTAACTAAAAAATAGATCGCCGTAAGACGTACTCTCTGCGCACCTTTTTTTATCAGAACACCTCCATGAATCGTAATTCTTTCCTTGCCGCGACAGCGAGCTTACCGCTTTTTATTTTGCTGGCGGGCTGCGCCCCTATGCACGATACCCGCCAGTCGCTGACCCAGCAGACGCCCTCTTCTCATGTTGATTCCAGCCTGCCGGCGGCATTGAAAAACGGTTGGCCGGATAGCCAGTGGTGGAAGGCGTATCACGATGCGCAGCTTGACGCGCTGATTGATAATGCCATACAGCATTCGCCGGATATGCAGGTGGCTGAACAGCGTATTCAACTGGCGGAAGCGCAGGCGAAAGCGGTTGAGGCGCAGGACGGCCCGCAGCTCGACTTTTCTGCCGACATTGAGCGCCAGCGAATGTCCGCGGAAGGGCTGATGGGGCCATTCGCGATTACCGACCCTGCGGCGGGAACGACCGGGCCGTGGTATACCAACGGTACATTCGGCCTGACGGCGGGCTGGGATCTGGATTTATGGGGGAAAAACCGCGCTGAAGTTACCGCGCGGATCGGGGCGGTCAAAGCGCGCGAAGCGGAGCAGGAGCAAACCCGACAACTGCTGGCAAGCGGCGTGGCGCGACTCTACTGGGAGTGGCAGACGCAGGCGGCGCTGAAAAATGTGCTGATGCAAATCGAGCATGAGCAGCAAAACGTGGTGGCGGTAAACCGGGAGCTGTATCAACACGGTATTACTTCTTCTGTTGAAGGGGTCGAGACCGATATCGACGCCAGTAAAACCCAGCAGCAGTTGAATGACGTTAACGGTAAAATGAAGGTGATTGAAGCGCGGCTCAGCGCGTTAACCAATACGCAATCGGCGGCGCTCAAGCTGCGTCAGGTGAGTCTCCCCGCCGTTGAAAGCCAGTTACCGTCGCAACTGGGGTATTCGTTGCTGGCGCGCCGGGCGGATCTACAGGCCGCGCACTGGTACATTGAATCCTCGTTGAGCAGCATTGACGCCGCGAAGGCCGCGTTTTATCCCGATATCAATCTGATGGCTTTTTTACAGCAGGATGCGTTACATCTGAGCGATCTGTTCCGCCATTCCGCACAGCAATATGGTATTACCGGCGGGCTGACGCTGCCGATTTTCGACAGCGGCAGGCTGAATGCCAACCTCGATATCGCCAAAGCGCAAAGCAACCTTTCTATCGCCAACTACAACAAAGCGGTGGTAGATGCGGTTAATGATGTGGCGCGCGCCGCCAGTCAAGTAGAGACGCTGGCGCAGAAAAACCAGCATCAGCAGCAGATTGAGCATGACGCGCAGCGTGTGGTCGGTCTGGCGCAAGCGCGCTTTAATGCCGGCATTATTGCGGGTTCCCGCGTGAGCGAGGCCAAAATCCCGGCACTGCGCGAGCAGTGTAACGGCTTGCTGTTGCAGGGCCAGTGGCTGGATGCCTCTATTCAGCTTACCAGCGCGCTGGGCGGCGGTTATCATTCCTGATTTTTCCGGATGATTCAGACAGGGTTCCTATACTTAGGCTGTGTATGAATCATCCGGAGAGGAATATGACCAAGGTCGCAATTGTAACGGCATCAGATTCGGGAATTGGCAAAGCGTGTGCGTTGTTATTAGCACAAAACGGTTTTGATATTGGTATCACCTGGCATTCCGATGAACGCGGCGCGCAGGAGACGGCGAAAAAAGCGGCGCAGTTTGGTGTGCGGGCAGAGACCATTCATCTTGACCTGAGCCAGTTACCCGAGGGCGCGCAGGCCATTGAACATCTTATCCAGCGCCTGGGGCGCGTTGACGTGCTGGTCAATAATGCCGGGGCGATGACCAAATCCGCGTTTATTGATATGCCGTTTACGCAGTGGCGGCAAATTTTTACCGTGGACGTCGATGGCGCGTTTCTCTGCGCGCAGATCGCCGCCCGGCATATGATTAAACAAGGAGAGGGAGGGCGTATTATCAACATCACCTCCGTCCATGAGCATACGCCGCTTCCGCAAGCCAGCGCCTATACCGCGGCGAAACATGCGCTGGGGGGATTGACTAAATCCATGGCGCTGGAACTGATTGAACATCATATTTTGGTCAACGCCGTTGCGCCAGGCGCTATCGCCACACCGATGAATGATATGGATGACAGCGACATTGAGCCGGGATCGGAACCCTCGATCCCTATCGCCCGACCGGGTTCTACGCATGAAATAGCCAGCCTCGTCGCCTGGCTGTGCTCGGAAGGAGCAAGCTATACCACCGGTCAGTCGCTGATTGTCGACGGCGGGTTTATGCTGGCGAATCCGCAATTCAACGCCAAATAAACGCCGGGGGCCGGATGGCGGCGTTATGCCATCCGGATACCATCGGGTTTAACGGGCCTCCGCTTTGCCGCGTCTTTTCAGCCACCAGCGCACGCCCACCACCAGGACGATAGCCAGAATCAGCCAGACCCCGTGCCTGAGATGCTGATCGAGGTCGTGTAGCCATGGCGCGATCACCTCGCCGCCAAGATATCCCAGCGTGGTAAACAGTAACGCCCAGATCAGCGCGCCTACAATATTCAGCGGCAGAAAAATTTTAGGCGGCAGGCGGCTGGCGCCAATCAGCAGCGGGCCAACCACCCGGAAGCCGTACATAAAACGCGTGCCGATCACAAACAGATACGGATGGCGTTGGATCATTTTCTGCGCGCGACGAATCTTCGTATGATAACGGGGGAAACGACGCAGGATCTTCCCGCCATAGCATCGTCCTAACAGATAAAGTAGCTGATCGCCCATCATCCCTCCCAGCGCGACAGCCGCCGCCACCAGCGGAAACTTGAGCAATCCCTGATGCGCCGCGACGCCCCCCAACAGGGTAACGGTTTCACCTTCGGCCATACTGCCGATAACCAGCGCCGCATAGCCATAATGCGTAATAAGCGTGTTGATATCCATGCGTAAACCACCTCCGGCATTAAGCATACACCCTGGCAAGAGGCGTGCGCGGCAAAGCCGACGTTTTGCCGGAGACTATTTTGCCATTGTTCATAAAATAACCAGAAACTGAATTATACTTGAACATACTGGCATCTGAGGCAGCAGAAGGGGGCAGTATGAACCATGTATGGGGGCTTTTTTCCCATCCCGATCGGGAAATGCAGGTGATCAAAAGCGAAAACGAAACCGTTTCGCATCACTATACGCACCATGTTTTGCTGATGGCGGCGATTCCCGTCGTCTGCGCCTTTATCGGCACGACGCAAATCGGCTGGAATTTTGGCGACGGCAACGTGTTACAACTCTCGCTGTTTACCGCTTTTGCGCTGGCGGTTTTGTTCTACGGCGTGATGCTGGCGGGCGTCGCGGTGATGGGACGCGTCATCTGGTGGATGGCGCGAAACTATCCGCAACGGCCATCGCTTGCGCGCTGTATGGTTTTTGCCGGCTATGTCGCGACGCCGCTGTTTTTAAGTGGTCTGGTGGCGCTCTATCCCCTGGTATGGCTATGCGCACTGGTCGGCGCTGTCGCGCTCTTTTACACCGGCTATTTGCTGTATTTGGGGATTCCGACTTTCCTTAACATTAATAGAGAGGAAGGATTAAGCTTCTCCAGTTCGACGCTCGCTATCGGCGTGCTGGTCCTGGAGGTGCTACTGGCGATCACTGTGATCTTGTGGGGATACGGCTACCGCCTGTTCTGATGCGAAAAAGGGCTGGCGCAAAAGCCAGCAATGCAGCATTTGCTGACGATTCTTCTGTAGCGGCAACGCTGGCGTGCCGCTATGATGCCACTGCTAGCTTGAGTATAATCTTAGCTCAGGCGGTGTGCGTTACGACGCGCGTGAATCATTATCAGAAATCTCATCATGCTGAAATTCCGAGCTTCATTCCTGAGCCTTGCTCTGATGTTGGCCGTTCCTTTTGCCCCGCAGGCCGTGGCGAAAACGGCAGCGACAACCGCGGCGTCTCAACCTGAGATTGCCTCCGGTAGCGCAATGATTGTTGATCTCAACACCAATAAAGTGATCTATTCGAACCACCCGGATCTGGTGCGTCCGATTGCCTCGATAACCAAATTAATGACAGCGATGGTCGTGCTCGACGCGCGATTGCCGCTGGATGAAATACTGAAGGTCGATATCAGCCAGACGCCGGAAATGAAAGGGGTTTACTCCCGCGTGCGCCTGAACAGCGAAATTAGCCGCAAAAATATGTTGCTGCTGGCGTTGATGTCATCCGAAAACCGTGCGGCGGCAAGCCTGGCGCACTATTATCCCGGCGGTTATAACGCGTTTATTAAAGCGATGAATGCGAAGGCGAAAGCGCTGGGCATGACGCATACCCGCTTCGTTGAGCCGACGGGGCTGTCGATTCATAACGTCTCGACCGCGCGGGATTTAACAAAATTGCTGATTGCCACGAAGCAATACCCGCTGATTGGCCAGCTAAGCACCACGCGCGAAGATATGGCGACATTCTCGCATCCGGCGTATACGCTGCCGTTTCGCAATACCAACCATTTGGTCTACCGTGATAACTGGAATATCCAGTTAACGAAAACCGGCTTTACCAATGCGGCGGGGCATTGCCTGGTGATGCGTACCGTGATCAATAACAAACCGGTCGCGCTGGTGGTCATGGACGCGTTCGGCAAATATACCCACTTTGCGGACGCCAGTCGCCTGCGTACATGGATTGAAACCGGTAAAGTCATGCCCGTTCCGGCTGCCGCGCTGAGCTATAAAAAGCAAAAAGCCGCGCAAATGGCGGCAGCCAGCGCCAGCGCCGGAGCGCAAACCGCACAGAACGATTAAGTCGCCGCAGGCCCGGCAGGCATCGCGCCGCCGGGCTTCACGGTAAACCGCACCGTGTTAATGCGTTTCGTCGGGCGTATTTTCCTGCCAGAATTTCCGCTTACTCGTTTTGCCGATACCGGGGTTCATACTGTTGGTTGGGTCATTTTGCCGATAAAAACGCGTCAGCGTTTCCGGCGCTTTATACAGATGTCCAACGTTGTGCTCCGCCGGGTATTGTGCCCCGCGCGCCTGCAACAGCTCCAGCATTTGCGCTTTCAGCGCATGGACGTCGACGCCTTTCTTCACGATATAGTCCTGATGAAAAACGTGGCACATAAAGTGACCGTAATAGAGTTTATGTACCAGTTGGCTGTCGATTTCCGGCGGCAGATGCTCGAACCAGTCGGTATCGTTGCGGCGCAGAGCGATATCCAGCGCCAGAATATCTTCCACTTCATCAGCGTGTACGGCCTGATAACGAATCGCCGCGCCAGCAGCGGCGAAGCGGTGCAGGAAGGCTTTGCTGCCTTCTTCCGGCGTACAGGTGAAGAAACCGCCCTCAGCGGATTTAAAAAATTCATTCAGCCAGCGTTGCGCTTCTGCGACGCCGTCTCCCGCCATTTTTAACAGCAGATGATGCTCATATTTATCGCGCCAGTTTTTCATTCGTGGCGGCAGATGGCTGGGAAACAGATGGCCGAATTTCTGCATCGCGCGGTCGGTGAAATGCGGACGGAAAAATTTTACTTTTTCCAGCATCGCATCGGTTCGGCCTTTTAGCGTGAAAAAGAATGGCATCTTGTCGGTGCCGAGTTTATCGATCATCAGAAAGGTATCTTTACCGTACTGCTCCGCAATATCGTAGATATCGCGATGCATATATTCTCCCGCCACTGGCAGATTGTCGAAGTTCGCCAGAATATGCCGACGGATTTCAGTCAGTACCGCGGGCTGATTGGTGCCGATATAAAAAACCTGCTGATTTTTTTCCGCTGCAAAGGTATCAAGGCGAACGGCAAAAACCGCCAGTTTTCCGGCGCAGCCGGAAGATTCAAACAAACGGTCCGGGTCGGCGTTATAGCGGGCGGGCGTATCGGCGTTGATATCTCGTACCCGCGTCACGTAGTCGTGATCGTGCGCATGACGACCATCGTGGCGCACATCCTCATCTTTAATCCGTTCGTCATCCAGCTTGCTCAGGATCTGCTCCGGCGTATGCCCAAGATCGATACCCAGATGATTGACCAGTTGCAGTTTGCCTTGGTCGTCAATACGGGCAAAGAGCGACATCTCGGTATAGGCCGGGCCGCGCTGCACCAGCGAGCCGCCGGAGTTATTACAGATACCGCCGATGACCGACGCGCCGATGCACGACGAACCAATCACCGAGTGCGGTTCACGGCCCAGCGGTTTAAGCGCTTTTTCCAGCGCATAGAGCGTCGTACCGGGCCAGGCCAGAACCTGTTGGCCGTTATCCAGTAAGTGCAGCTTATCCAGCCGCTGGGTGCTGATAATCACAATATCGCGATCGTAGTCGTTGCCGTTCGGCGTGGAGCCTTCCGTCAGACCGGTGTTGGCGGCCTGCATCAGAATAATTTTGTCAGCGTTAACGCAGGCGTTGAGCACACGCCACAATTCCAGTAATGAACCCGGGAAAACAACGGCCAGCGCGTCGCCCTGACCGGAACGGAAACCCTTGCGATAGCGGGCGGTTTTGGCGGGGTCTGTCAGCAGGTGAGAATGGCCTACCAGGCGGGTCAGCTCATTCAGGAACGTTTTATTATCAGTCATTGTTATGGAAGACATTCTCCACTCCTTGTGGTGGGACAAAATATCAGCGTTAAGCATAGCGCTTTGTATGACAATACGCTTTCTCATTCAAATTGTTTCTGTGTTGGTGGTATTCATTTGCCGCCTTGATACCATTTGCTGGCGGCTGCGTATTCGACTGTGCGGAAAATTAGGAGAATAACCTTCGCTTTCTTCTCCTCTCGCGTTTAGGCTTATGGCAAACTGCGGTTTTTATTCTGTTTTTACCGCCTCGTCGGGATAAAGATAAAGAGAGACTCAACATGAAATGGTTATGTTCAGTAGGTGTTGCTGTGAGTCTGGCGATGCAGCCAGCATTGGCGGAAAACCTGTTTGGCAATCACCCGCTGACGCCTGAAGCGCGCGACGCGTTCGTCACCGATTTACTCAAGAAAATGACTGTCGATGAAAAAATTGGTCAGTTACGTCTGATTAGCGTCGGCCCTGATAACCCGAAAGAAGCGATTCGCGAGATGATCAAAGACGGGCAGGTAGGGGCGATTTTCAATACCGTCACCCGCCAGGATATCCGTCAAATGCAGGATCAGGTGATGGCATTGAGCCGCCTGAAAATTCCTCTCTTTTTTGCCTATGACGTGGTACACGGCCAGCGAACCGTCTTCCCGATAAGCCTCGGTCTGGCTTCTTCTTTTAATCTGGATGCGGTAAGAACCGTAGGACGCGTATCGGCGTATGAAGCGGCGGACGACGGTCTGAATATGACCTGGGCGCCGATGGTGGATGTCTCCCGCGATCCGCGTTGGGGACGCGCCTCCGAAGGCTTTGGCGAAGATACATATTTAACCTCCATCATGGGCGAAACCATGGTGAAAGCGATGCAGGGCAAAAGCCCGGCGGACCGCTATTCGGTGATGACCAGCGTGAAACATTTTGCCGCGTATGGCGCCGTTGAAGGCGGTAAAGAATACAACACCGTGGATATGAGTTCCCAGCGTCTGTTTAATGACTATATGCCGCCATACAAAGCGGGGCTGGATGCGGGGAGCGGCGCGGTGATGGTGGCGCTGAACTCGCTGAACGGCACTCCTGCGACGTCAGATTCCTGGCTATTGAAAGATGTCCTGCGCGATGAGTGGGGCTTTAAGGGAATTACCGTTTCCGACCACGGCGCTATTAAAGAACTGATTAAACACGGTACCGCGGCCGACCCGGAAGATGCGGTGCGCGTGGCGCTAAAGGCAGGGGTGGATATGAGCATGGCGGATGAGTATTACAGCAAATATCTGCCGGGTCTGATTAAGTCGGGCAAAGTGACGATGGCGGAACTGGACGACGCGACACGCCATGTGCTCAACGTAAAATATGACATGGGATTGTTTAACGACCCCTATAGCCATCTGGGGCCGAAAGAGAGCGATCCGGTGGACACCAATGCCGAAAGCCGCCTGCATCGTAAAGAGGCGCGGGAAGTGGCGCGGGAAAGTGTGGTACTGCTGAAAAACCGGCTGGAAACGTTGCCGCTGAAAAAATCGGGCACCATTGCCGTTGTTGGGCCGCTGGCCGACAGTCAACGTGATGTAATGGGAAGCTGGTCTGCTGCTGGGGTCGCGAATCAGTCGGTGACGGTGCTGGCGGGTATTCAAAATGCCGTCGGCGACGGGGCGAAGATCCTCTATGCCAAAGGAGCGAATATCACTAATGATAAAGGCATCGTCGATTTCTTAAACCTGTATGAAGAGGCAGTGAAAATCGATCCGCGCTCACCGCAGGCGATGATTGATGAGGCGGTGCAGGCGGCGAAACAGGCCGATGTAGTGGTCGCAGTGGTAGGCGAGTCGCAGGGGATGGCGCATGAAGCCTCCAGTCGTACCAATATCACCATTCCGCAGAGTCAGCGCGACTTAATCACCGCTCTGAAAGCCACCGGTAAGCCGCTGGTACTGGTATTAATGAACGGCAGACCGCTGGCGCTGGTAAAAGAAGATCAACAGGCCGATGCGATTCTGGAGACCTGGTTTGCCGGGACGGAAGGCGGCAACGCCATTGCCGATGTGCTGTTTGGCGATTACAACCCGTCAGGCAAACTGCCGATCTCCTTCCCGCGTTCGGTGGGACAAATTCCGGTCTATTACAGCCATCTCAATACGGGACGCCCGTATAATCCTGAAAAGCCAAACAAATACACCTCACGTTATTTTGACGAAGCGAATGGCCCGCTCTATCCGTTTGGTTACGGTCTGAGCTACACCACATTTACGGTGTCTGACGTCACGCTCTCCTCACCGACAATGCAACGCGACGGCAAAGTCACGGCCAGCGTAGAGGTCACGAACACCGGTAAACGCGAAGGGGCTACGGTCATCCAGATGTACTTACAGGATGTCACGGCGTCAATGAGCCGCCCGGTGAAGCAATTAAAAGGCTTTGAAAAAATCACCCTCAAGCCCGGCGAACGTAAAACCGTGAGTTTCCCGATTGATATCGAGGCGTTGAAGTTCTGGAATCAGCAGATGAAATATGACGCGGAACCCGGCAAGTTCAACGTCTTTATCGGCGTGGATTCCGCTCGCGTTAAACAAGGATCGTTCGAGCTACTGTAAGCCTGCCGTCAACAGGGCGCGATAGCTGCGCCCTGTCTGGCAATGACTTTTTCTGTCCCCCCTTTTATTGCCTGCCACGTCACTTACACTGGCGGAAAATCCCAGGTTAAACGCAGACTTTTCAACTATGCTTTTTTCTCAAGTCTCTGAAAAAGGCCGTAAAAGGATGAGGAAAGCATCATGACGATCTCAAAGCTATGGGTAAGTTCGCTGGCGTTGCTGGCGACGGTGAGTTTACCTCTACAGGCGGCATCGCCCGTGACGGTCGGGTCAAAGATTGATACCGAAGGCGCGCTGCTCGGCAACATGATTTTGCAGGTACTGGAAAGCCACGGCGTTAAAACGGTCAATAAAATTCAGCTCGGGACGACGCCAGTCGTTCGTGGCGCGATTACCGCCGGAGAGCTGGATATCTATCCGGAATATACCGGTAACGGGGCGTTCTTTTTTAAAGATGAAAACGATCCGGCATGGAAGAATGCAAAGCAAGGCTTTGAGAAAGTCAAAAAACTGGATGCGGATCAGAATAAGCTGGTCTGGTTGACGCCTGCGCCGGCAAATAACACCTGGACCATCGCGGTACGCCAGGACATCGCTGAAAAAAATAAACTCTCCTCGCTTGCCGATCTCAGCCGTTATCTGAAAGAGGGCGGCACTTTTAAACTGGCGGCGTCTGCGGAATTTATCGAACGGGCGGATGCGCTGCCGGCATTTGAAAAAGCCTATGATTTTACCTTGAATCAGAACCAGCTCTTGTCGCTGGCGGGCGGCGATACGGCGGTCACGATCAAAGCCGCCGCGCAACAAACATCCGGCGTTAACGCCGCGATGGCGTATGGCACCGACGGCCCGGTCGCCGCGCTGGGTCTGCAAACCCTGAGCGACCCGAAAGGCGTCCAGCCTATCTATGCGCCCGCGCCGGTAGTGCGTGAATCGGTGTTACAGGCCTATCCGCAGATAGCCGACTGGCTGCAGCCCGTTTTCGCCAGCCTTGATGAGAAAACGCTGCAACAGTTGAACGCCAGAATCGCCGTAGAAGGGCTGGATGCGAAAAAAGTCGCCGCAGATTACCTCCGACAAAAAGGGTGGGTGAAGTAATCTGTGAGTGACGCTGCCAAAAAAATTACGGTTAATCGTGTGCTGTTGCTGTTGGTTGTTCTGGCCCTGCTTGCTGTCGCGCTGCCTTTCATTAATTACGCCCCGAATCGTCTGGTGAGCGGCGAGGGGCGCCAGTTATGGGAGATCTGGCCGGCGACCATCTGGATGCTGACTGGCGCGGGATGCGCGCTGTTTACGTTGTGCTTTGTACCCGGTAAACGCGGTAGCGTACTGACGCTGATGATGGCGCAGACGCTTTTTATTGTCATGCTGTGGGGAGTCGGCAGGGCGGCGACCCAGTTGGCGCAGGAGGGCAGCCCGCTGGCGCGTACCAGTCTGGGAAGTGGATTGTGGCTGGGCCTCGGTCTGATGCTGCTGGCCTGTAGCGATGCGATCCGCCGTATTACCGTTGGGCCGCTGTGGCGCTGGTTGCTGCACGCGCAAATTGTCATTGTCCCGCTGGCGCTGCTGTTTTCAGGCACGTTCGACAACCTCTCGCTTCTGAAAGAGTATACCAACCGCCAGGATGTTTTCGATGCCGCGCTGGTGCAACATTTAATGTTACTGGCGGGCACGGTGCTGCCGGCGCTGGCGATCGGACTACCGTTGGGCGTCTGGTGTTATTTTTCCGCCTCACGCCAGGGGCCGGTGTTTACCGTACTGAATGTGATCCAGACTATTCCTTCCGTCGCGCTGTTTGGCCTGCTGATCGCGCCGTTGGCCGGGCTGGTGAAACAGTTTCCGTGGCTTGCCGAATTCGGCGTCGCGGGAACCGGCATGACGCCTGCGCTGATAGCGCTGGTGCTCTATGCGTTATTGCCGCTGGTGCGCGGCGTGGTCGCCGGGCTCAATCAGGTGCCACGCGATGTGCTGGAGAGCGCAAGAGCAATGGGAATGAGTAGCGGCCAGCGCTTCAGGCATGTGCAATTGCCGCTGGCGCTGCCGGTCTTTTTACGTAGCCTGCGGGTAGTAATGGTCCAGACAGTGGGAATGGCCGTCGTCGCCGCGCTGATTGGCGCGGGAGGTTTCGGCGCGCTGGTGTTTCAGGGGCTATTGAGCAGCGCCATTGATTTAGTCCTGTTGGGCGTCATTCCGGTGATTGCGCTGGCGGTAGTGATCGACGCGCTGTTTGATTTATGGATCGCGTTTTTGAAGGGAGCAACCGATGATTGAATTTAACCATGTCAGTAAAACCTTCGGCGATCAACAGGCTGTTAGCGACCTCAATTTGCACTTTAGCGAAGGCAGCTTTTCGGTGTTAATTGGCACCTCCGGTTCGGGAAAATCGACCACTCTGAAGATGATTAACCGGCTGGTAGAGCATGATAGCGGAACGATCCGTTTTGCCGGGGAAGAGATCCGCAGCCTGCCGGTGCTTGAACTGCGCCGTCGCATGGGCTATGCCATTCAGTCTATCGGTCTTTTTCCCCACTGGACGGTGGCGCAAAATATCGCCACCGTACCGCAACTACAAAAGTGGTCGCGTGCGCGGATTAACGATCGTATTGACGAACTGATGGCATTATTGGGTCTGGAAAGCGCGCTGCGCGATCGCTATCCGCATCAGCTTTCCGGCGGGCAACAGCAGCGGGTCGGCGTTGCGCGGGCGCTGGCTGCCGATCCGCAGGTATTGCTGATGGACGAGCCTTTCGGCGCGCTTGATCCGGTAACGCGCGGCGCATTGCAGCAGGAGATGACCCGCATTCATCAGCTACTGGGGCGCACCATCGTACTGGTGACGCACGACATCGACGAGGCGCTACGCCTCGCCGACCATCTGGTGCTGATGGACGGGGGCCACGTTATCCAACAGGGATCGCCACTTTCTATGCTGACCTCGCCGGAAAATGATTTCGTGCAGGCATTTTTTGGCCGCAGCGAGCTGGGCGTAAGGCTGCTTTCGTTACGTAGCGTAGGCGATTATGTACGTCGGCATGAACAGCTCAGCGGCGACGCGCTGGTGGAAGAGATGACGCTACGCGATGCGCTATCGATGTTTGTCGCCCGTCGGTGCGACGTCCTGCCGGTGGCGAATCAGCAGGGCGAGCCCTGCGGTACGCTCCATTTCCGCGATCTGCTTTCGGAGACGTCCCCCCGTGAAACGACTGTGTGATCCGCTTCTCTGGCTTATTGTTCTGTTCTTGCTTCTGCTGTTTGGATTGCCTTATAGCCAGCCGTTCTTCGCCGCGCTGTTTCCCGATTTACCGCGCCCGGTCTACCAACAGGAGAGTTTTGCCGCCCTCGCGCTCGCCCATTTCTGGTTGGTGGGCATCTCAAGTTTGTTTGCCGTCGTGGTGGGCGTCGGCGCAGGGATTGCGGTCACGCGAGAAAGTGGGAAAGAGTTTCGTCCCCTGGTGGAGACTATCGCCGCCGTCGGGCAGACCTTTCCGCCGGTCGCGGTACTGGCGATCGCGGTACCCGTCATGGGTTTTGGTCAGCAACCGGCCATTATCGCCTTGATCCTGTATGGGGTGTTGCCCATCCTGCAGGCGACCCTGGCCGGGCTGGGCGCGGTGCCTGCCAGCGTGATGAGCGTTGCCAGCGGTATGGGAATGAGCCGTCGCCAACAGTTGTATCAGGTTGAGCTGCCGCTGGCCGCGCCGGTGATTCTGGCGGGCATCCGAACCTCGGTGATTATCAATATTGGTACGGCGACCATCGCTTCAACGGTGGGGGCCAGTACGTTAGGCACGCCGATCATTATCGGGCTTAGCGGCTTTAATACGGCCTATGTTATCCAGGGGGCGCTGCTGGTGGCGCTGGCGGCGATCATTATCGATCGCCTGTTTGAAAGGCTGACGCGCGCGCTTACCCGGCACGCAAAATAAAACTGTAACCTGCCAGCATCACGCCGCCGATACCGCCAATAGCCATCAGCAGGAAAAGGGCGATCACCCCGATTTTCGCTACGCGCATTATGTACTCCTTATGTTAATAAAAGGAGTATACATTAAAGCGAATTTGTTAGCTGCTGTTTAAACGCCAAGGGGATGAATGTCGCGTCCCTGGGCGCGCCATGCCAGGAGTTGCTGCTGCTGCGCCAGCGTCTGGTTTTCTCCGCACCATACCAGTAACGTCTTGCCGTCAAACAGTTCCGGGCGGAACTGGCTAAGCGAATGCGCCAACACGTCGATTCGCCATCCCTGTTGGCTGGCGACCCAACCTTCCAGCCACAGGCGGGTGGTATCATGGATATTCCAGCCGATCACCAACGCATCTTTTCCCTGTTTCTTACGCGCAGACGCCAGGCAGAGCGCAATATAGTTGATCAGGATACCGTCAAGAATGCCGAGCAGCGCCTGAAGGGCGGGTTGTTGGCACTGTAATCGTCGCCGCAGCGGGACGAACAGGTTAGTGGTCAATGTTTGGGCTGGATAATCCTGACCGCGTTCTTTGACCCATAACCGTAAACTGTGCAGATTACTGCTTTGCAGATAGTGCAGCAGGATCTCCTGCTGTTCGCGCCAGCCGTTAGGTTGTTCGCTACTGTCGCTACTGAGCAGCACTTTGACTTTGCTGACCTGGACGCCGTTATCTATCCAGCGCTTGATTTCGCGGATTCTGTCGATATCGGCATCGTTAAACAGACGATGACCGCCATCCGTTCGCTGTGGTTTTAAAAGTCCATAACGTCTCTGCCACGCGCGCAACGTGACAGGATTGATATCACAAAGCAAAGCCACTTCACCAATTGTGTAAAGCGCCATCGTTTCACCCTTGCTCGCGAGGTCCCGGTTTAACTTTAGACGCTCTTTTAGGAACCAGGAAGTTTTGCCTGTTTTTTATGCATTAAAATGCGAAGTAGCGGGTTGCAGCGCGGCGTTTAAGTGATCGTATTCACGAATTCATATTTTTATGCAACAGTTCAAAGAAAGTTAATCGTACTCAATGTATGTTACGCGCTTTTAATTGAAGTGTGGTTTGCGGGTATGTACGAGTTTAATCTGGTGTTGCTGCTGCTTCAGCAGATGTGCGTGTTTCTGGTCATTGCGTGGCTAATGAGTAAAACGCGCCTGTTCATCCCGCTTATGCAGGTCACGGTTCGTCTGCCGCACAAGCTTCTGTGTTACGTCACGTTTTCTATCTTCTGCATTATGGGCACTTATTTTGGGCTACATATCGAAGATTCGATTGCCAATACCCGCGCGATTGGCGCGGTGATGGGTGGCCTACTCGGCGGGCCGGTCGTCGGCGGGCTGGTCGGCCTGACCGGTGGGTTACATCGGTATTCTATGGGCGGCATGACGGCGCTGAGCTGTATGATTTCCACCATCGTCGAAGGGCTGCTGGGCGGGTTGGTACACAGCGTTCTCATACGTCGCGGACGCCCGGACAAAGTGTTTAGCCCGCTGACGGCGGGAGCAATTACGTGTGTTGCCGAACTGGTGCAGATGCTGATCATTTTACTGATAGCCAGGCCGTTTGACGATGCCCTGCATCTGGTCAGTAATATTGCCGCGCCGATGATGGTGACGAATACCGTTGGCGCCGCGCTGTTTATGCGTATTTTGCTCGATAAGCGCGCCATGTTCGAAAAATATACTTCGGCATTTTCTGCTACCGCGCTGAAGGTCGCCGCGTCAACGGAGGGGATTCTGCGTCAGGGATTTAACGAAGTGAACAGTATGAAGGTGGCGCAGGTGTTATATCAGGAGCTGGATATTGGCGCCGTCGCCATCACCGATCGTGAAAAACTGCTGGCTTTTACTGGTATTGGCGACGATCACCATCTACCGGGCAAACCCATTTCATCAGGTTATACGCTGAAAGCAATTGAAACCGGAGAGGTGGTTTATGCCGATGGCAACGAAGTGCCGTATCGCTGTTCGCTACACCCGCAGTGTAAACTCGGTTCGACGCTGGTGATCCCGCTGCGTGGCGAAAATCAGCGAGTCATGGGCACCATTAAATTGTACGAAGCGAAAAACCGACTGTTCAGCTCAATTAACCGCACCCTGGGAGAGGGTATTGCACAGCTTTTATCCGCGCAGATCCTGGCCGGGCAGTATGAACGGCAGAAGGCGTTGCTGACGCAGTCAGAGATCAAGCTGTTGCACGCGCAGGTGAACCCGCATTTTCTGTTTAACGCGCTCAATACCATTAAAGCGGTGATTCGCCGCGACAGCGAACAGGCCAGCCAACTGGTGCAGTACTTGTCGACCTTTTTTCGCAAAAATTTAAAACGCCCGTCGGAAATCGTCACGCTGGCGGATGAAATTGAACACGTAAACGCTTATCTGCAAATTGAAAAAGCGCGTTTTCAGTCGCGTCTGCAGGTACAGCTTGATGTTCCATCGACGCTTTCACGTCAGAAATTGCCTGCGTTTACATTACAGCCGATTGTTGAGAACGCCATTAAACATGGCACGTCGCAACTGCTTGATACCGGCAACGTCGCTATTCGCGCCCGGCGCGAAGGGCAGCATTTGATGTTAGATATTGAGGATAATGCGGGACTGTATCAGCCTTCCGCCGGCAGTAGCGGGCTGGGGATGAGTCTGGTTGATAAACGTCTGCGCGAACACTTTGGCGATGATTATGGTATTAGCGTGGCCTGCGAGCCGGACTGCTTTACCCGAATTACATTACGACTTCCACTGGAGGAGGACGCATGATTAAAGTGCTGATTGTGGATGATGAGCCGTTAGCGCGGGAAAATCTGCGGATTTTGCTCCAGGGGCAGGATGACATTGAGATTGTGGGAGAGTGCGCGAACGCGGTAGAAGCGATTGGCGCGGTACATAAGCTGCGACCTGATGTGCTGTTTCTGGATATTCAGATGCCGCGTATCAGTGGACTGGAGATGGTAGGAATGCTTGACCCGGAACACCGCCCGTATATCGTTTTTTTAACCGCGTTTGACGAATACGCCATCAAAGCCTTTGAAGAACACGCTTTTGATTATCTGCTCAAGCCGATAGAGGAGAAACGGTTGGAAAAAACGTTACATCGTCTGCGTCAGGAGCGCAGTAAACAGGATGTTTCGTTATTGCCGGAAAACCAGCAGGCGCTTAAATTCATTCCCTGTACCGGACACAGCCGGATCTATTTGTTGCAAATGGATGATGTCGCCTTTGTCAGTAGCCGTATGAGCGGCGTTTATGTGACCAGCAGTGAAGGGAAAGAGGGGTTTACCGAGCTGACGCTGCGCACGCTGGAAAGCCGGACGCCGCTACTGCGTTGTCATCGTCAGTTTCTGGTGAATATGGCCCATTTGCAGGAAATTCGGCTGGAGGATAATGGGCAGGCAGAGCTAATTTTACGCAACGGCCTGACGGTGCCGGTAAGCCGTCGCTATCTGAAAAGTTTAAAAGAGGCGATTGGCCTGTAAAAGACTGTTAGAATATCGTTTTGCCATAGAAACGACCGAAGGCCTCATGCTGAGTAACGATATTCTGCGTAGCGTGCGCTACATTTTAAAAGCTAATAATACCGATCTGGCGCGTATCCTGGCGCTGGGTAACGTTGATGCTACGCCGGAGCAGATTGCAATCTGGTTGCGCAAAGAAGAGGAAGAGGGGTTTCAGCGTTGCCCGGATATCGTGTTGTCCTCATTTCTCAATGGCCTCATTTATGAAAAACGCGGTAAAGATGAGGCGGCGCCTGCATTGACGGCGGAACGTCGTCTCAACAACAATATTGTGCTGAAAAAGCTGCGTATTGCCTTTTCGCTAAAAACAGATGATATCCTGGCGATACTTACCGGTCAGTTGTTTCGTGTCTCAATGCCAGAGATCACCGCGATGATGCGCGCGCCGGACCATAAGAACTTCCGCGAATGCGGCGATCAGTTTATGCGTTATTTTCTGCGCGGTCTGGCGGCCCGTGAACACGCGGCGAAGTAATTCTGCGGTATTGTTCCCGGCAGCGTCCTGTCTGACCGGGAAAACGCATTATTATACTAATTGATTCTATGATACCCGCTCTCTTCCAACAGTTTCTGCGAGCGAATCATTGACAGATAGTACGCGGAACAGTTGTCAATTGATGATCCTGGCAATTTACAGAGGTCGCTTATTTTTGCCTGGGTAAAATCAATATCCACATATTCCGTAGCATAGCTATCATAATAGTCGATTCGTTCAGTCAAACCCGGCATACCCTGATAAGCTTCGCCGACTTGACTCAGCATTTTTTGTGCTTCTTCTTTATTATTGGCTTTCAGGGTCTTATAAAGTAGTTTATGTTCAGATATTTGACGTAAAACGATATCCCCTTTGTAGTAATAGGTTAACTTGATTTCAATACCGTTGAGATTACCTACATAGCGTTGTGTTTCCTCTGACTCTTTGCTAGCGGCTATCTTCTTGATAAACGCTGTCATGTTATTTTGGTTTCCCTGGAGAGTATCGTTTTTCTGATCGCAGCCAGTTATGCTAACCGATAGAGAGAGCGCGAATAGTGGCAGTGCCATAAGGCGTAGAACCCGCATAACAATTCCTTGTCGTTAAGTATTGGTGTGGCCAGGAATTCAGGGATTATAGGCTTTGGCGAGGGGACTTACAGCGAGGCTGTCTTTTTTCGGAATTCATAAAGAAAAGACGCTGCCGAAGCAGCGCCCTGAGCGACTTTACCAGTCGATGCAATACATTATGCCTGCCAGTTATTTCGCTTCTTTAAAACCAGCAGCTTCCAGCAGCGTCTGGGTTTGTTTCATGCTGATACCTTTGCTGGTATCGCCGGACACCATTGTCCCTGAGATTTGCTGTAACGCTTTAAAGTCCACTTTTTCCATATCCACAGAGACGTTTTCCTGGGCATAGGTATCTTCATAGGTTAATTTTTCTTCCACTCCGGCGATATTTTTATATTTCGCGCTCAGCGGATCGAGAATTTTGGCGGCATCTTCTTTCGTTTTAGCGCCTACAGTGGCATAGCTGATTTTACTTTCAGACGTCTGCTTAATGATTTTGTCACCTTTATAGGTGTAGGTAATTGAAATTTCTGTCCCCGCCAGGTTTGCGTTAAAGGTCTTTGATTCTTCTTTATCGCCACAGCCAGCAAGAGAGAACACCAGTACGGAAGCCAAAGCCGCGGACAATAACTTGCCAGAAATTTTCATCTAAAACTCCATTTTATATAATGATTGGGCTTTTAAAATAATTTCAATGAATTAATTTAACCCAGTAATAGCAATGTATCAGGGAGAGATAGAATATGACTTTTAGCCGTTATTTAGCAGTCCGGATATGGAGTCTTGGCGCTATTGCTTATTAAGGAAAAAGTTAAAACGCGCGGAGGGGGCGATATGCCAGTCAGGATTAAGCGGTTAAAAAAGCCGGAGCATGCTCCGGCTTGTTGCTTATTTCACCTGCTGGCCAGGCTTCGCGCCGTCATCAGGGCTTAACAGGAAGATATCTTTCCCGCCAGGGCCTGCGGCCATCACCATTCCCTCGGAGACGCCAAAGCGCATTTTGCGCGGCGCGAGGTTGGCGACCATTACCGTCTGGCGGCCGATCAGCGCCTGCGGGTCCGGGTAGGCGGAACGAATGCCGGAGAAGACGTTACGCTTCTCGCCGCCCAGATCCAGCGTCAGACGCAGCAATTTGTCGGAGCCTTCCACGAACTCAGCGTTTTCAATCAATGCTACGCGCAGGTCAATTTTGGCGAAATCGTCAAAGGTGATGGTTTCCTGAATCGGGAAGTCGGCTAACGGGCCGGTAACCGGCGCGGCTGCGGTTTTCACCTCTTCTTTAGACGCTTCAACCAGCGCTTCAACTTGCTTCATGTCGATGCGATTGTAGAGCGCCTTAAAGGTGTTGACCTTGTGACTGAGCAGCGGCTGTTCGATGGCATCCCAGTTCAGTTCGCTGTTCAGGAAGGCTTCAACGCGTTCAGAAAGCGTCGGCAGTACCGGTTTCAGATACGTCATCAGCACGCGGAACAGGTTGATGCCCATCGAGCAAATGGCCTGCAGGTCAGCGTCGCGGCCTTCCTGTTTAGCCACCACCCACGGCGCTTGCTCGTCAACATAACGGTTAGCGACGTCGGCCAGCGCCATAATCTCACGGATAGCTTTGCCGAATTCACGGCTTTCCCATGCTTCGCCAATCACCGCAGCGGCGTCAGTAAAGGTTTTGTACAATTGCGGATCGGCCAGTTCAGCCGCCAGCACGCCGTCGAAACGCTTATTGATAAAACCGGCGTTACGGGATGCCAGGTTGACTACTTTATTGACGATATCGGCATTGACGCGCTGGACAAAGTCTTCCAGGTTCAGGTCGATGTCATCAATGCGTGAAGAAAGCTTCGCGGTGTAGTAGTAGCGCAGGCTGTCGGCGTCAAAGTGTTTCAGCCAGGTGCTGGCCTTAATAAAGGTGCCGCGAGACTTAGACATCTTCGCGCCGTTCACCGTCACGTAACCGTGAACGAACAGGTTGGTCGGCTTACGGAAGTGGCTGCCTTCCAGCATGGCAGGCCAGAACAGGCTGTGGAAATAGACGATGTCTTTGCCGATAAAGTGATACAGCTCGGCGTCGGAGTCTTTTTTCCAGTACTCATCAAAACTGGTCGTGTCACCGCGCTTATCGCACAGATTTTTGAAGGAGCCCATATAGCCAATCGGCGCGTCCAGCCAGACGTAGAAATATTTGCCCGGCGCGTTCGGGATTTCGAAACCAAAATACGGCGCATCGCGGGAAATGTCCCACTGCTGGAGGCCGGATTCAAACCACTCCTGCATTTTGTTCGCCACCTGCTCCTGCAGCGCGCCGCTGCGGGTCCACGCCTGCAGCATTTCGCTGAATGACGGCAGATCAAAGAAAAAGTGCTCGGAGTCACGCATTACCGGCGTCGCGCCGGACACCACGGATTTCGGCTCAATAAGTTCGGTCGGGCTGTAAGTTGCGCCGCAGACTTCGCAGTTATCGCCGTACTGGTCCGCGGATTTACATTTCGGGCAGGTGCCTTTCACAAATCGGTCCGGCAGGAACATGCCTTTTTCCGGATCGTAGAGTTGAGAGATGGTGCGGTTCTTAATAAAACCGTTCTCTTTCAGGCGCGTATAAATCAGCTCGGACAGCTCGCGATTCTCGTCGCTGTGCGTTGAGTGGTAGTTGTCGTAGCTAATATTAAAACCGGCGAAATCGGTCTGGTGCTCCTGGCTCATTTCACCGATCATTTGCTCCGGTGTAATACCAAGCTGCTGCGCTTTCAGCATGATCGGCGTGCCATGAGCGTCATCGGCACAGATGAAGTTAACCTCATGGCCGCGCATTCGCTGGTAACGGACCCAGACATCAGCCTGGATGTGCTCCAGCATATGGCCGAGGTGGATAGAGCCGTTGGCGTACGGCAGCGCGCACGTTACCAGAATTTTCTTCGCGACTTGAGTCATAGTGGGTATTACTTCTTCTGTTGTAAAAAAGGGCTTTGATAGTACCAAAATGGTAATTACTGCGCCAATCGATAAGGGCATTTATCCGTAAATGAATAATTGTTACCGCTGGAGTAAACTACAAAGTTACAATCGTACTTTTCAGAACTACAAAAGGAGTCGGGATGAACGAACAATCCCAGGCCAAATCACCAGATACCCTGCGAGCGATGGTCGCCGGGACGCTGGCGAATTTTCAGCACCCAACCCTGAAGCATAACCTCACCACGCTTAAGGCGTTGCACCACGTCGCCTGGATGGATGATACGCTGCACGTTGAGCTGGTCATGCCGTTCGTCTGGAACAGCGCGTTTGAGGTCTTAAAAGAGCAATGCAGCGCCGATCTATTACGTATTACAGGCGCAAAAGCGATCGACTGGAAACTGTCGTACAACATTGCGACGCTGAAACGCGTCAAAAATCAGCCTGGCATTAATGGCGTGAAAAACATCATTGCCGTGAGCTCCGGTAAAGGCGGGGTAGGTAAATCGTCCACGGCGGTAAACCTGGCGCTGGCGTTAGCGGCTGAAGGCGCAAAGGTCGGGGTTCTCGATGCCGATATTTACGGTCCGTCGATCCCAACCATGCTTGGCGCAGAAGATCAGCGCCCGACATCGCCAGACGGTACGCATATGGCGCCGATTATGTCTCACGGCCTGGCGACCAACTCGATCGGCTATCTGGTGACTGACGATAACGCGATGGTATGGCGCGGCCCAATGGCCAGTAAGGCGCTGATGCAGATGTTGCAGGAGACGCTGTGGCCGGATCTGGATTATCTGGTACTGGATATGCCGCCGGGAACCGGGGATATTCAGCTAACGCTGGCGCAGAACATTCCTGTTACCGGCGCGGTGGTGGTGACTACGCCGCAGGATATCGCGCTAATCGACGCCAAAAAAGGTATCGTGATGTTCGAGAAGGTGGAAGTGCCGGTGCTCGGCATTGTGGAAAATATGAGTATGCATATTTGTAGCAACTGCGGCCATCACGAACCGATCTTCGGCACGGGCGGCGCGCAGAAGCTGGCGGAAAAATACCATACTCAGCTTCTGGGTCAGATGCCGCTGCATATTAGTCTGCGTGAAGATCTCGATCGCGGTACGCCGACGGTGGTTAGCCGTCCGGAGAGCGAGTTTACCGCGATCTATCGCGAACTGGCCGATCGCGTTGCGGCACAGCTTTACTGGCAGGGTGAAGTGATTCCGGGAGAAATCGCCTTCCGCGCGGTGTAATTTCTGGTGTTAAATCTTATTCATCGCATCAATGATATATTGATGCGATGAATATATGGAATGGAAAAGCTGCGTAATATTGTTTATCCTGCCTGTATAATCCATGCCTTTTTCTGAATAATTCGCCTCAATGCATCATTTGAATTGATCAAACCTATCTCATTAATCTACCATTCCAATTGGTTTTAGCAGGGACGTTAATACATAATTCAACGGAAAAATGGCTTGTACGCTGTTTTTCACTTAAAACAGGAATAATGAACGCAATGAAGAAAAGTTTATTCTTGGGATTTATAACTCTGGCTTATGGAATGAGTTTACAGGCTTTGGCTTCTGATACGGCAACCTTAACCATTACCGGGAGGGTTGTTGAACCAACATGCAGTACTGATGTTGTGAATAATACGGTGCAGCAGCGATGTGGTCAGACTCTTCATCATACAGATATTAACAATGTTACCCCCACTCCTGCACAAGGCATTGTTACTGAAATTGTCGCTGTTCCTGGGGATTCCACACGACAGATAGTGTTAAATCGCTACGACTAAGAAAATATATTGTTTATTAAGCCTCTATCATTTCAATGAATGATAGAGGCTTTTTTATTTGCGGTACAAATAATTATTGTCAATTAATTACGCTAATTTATTAAATTTTAAAATAGTACTCACCTTCACTTATTTGCTACAATTATATTGATATTTGTAACTTGTTTTAAATCAATAAAACAACACGTTTACATTGCAGTAACGTTTTTGGTGTGCGAATTTAAATCCAAGAGTTAACCCTCTTAACAAATAGAAATTATTTTATTAAGGAAGATACTATGAAACGTTCAATTATTTCTGCTGCTGTACTGTCTGCTGTATTTATGAGTGCTGGGGCGTTTGCTGAAGATACCGGAACTTTAAACATTATTGGCACAGTAGTTGGAACATCATGCCAGTTTGTGTCAGGAAATAATTCAGAGGATGTGGTGTTAAGTCAGGTTGAAACTAATGTATTTGATACGATGAGTCCCGGTTCGGTTTATACACCAATCACGGAACAGACCACACATCTCAAAATTTACTGCCCAGGTATTGAAGAAGGAAAAAGTCTGAATATTACTGTCAAGGCACCAACTTTAGATGCTGAAGGTGTAATTGGAAATACGTTACCTGATGGTGCTAAAGGTGTCGGTTTTGCTTTGAAATATAAAAACAAAGCTGTTGATCATAGCTCAAATAATATCATCGTGGGAGCCACAGATTTTGACTCAGATAAGATCTATACGATTCCACTGGATGTTTATTATGCTAAGCAAGGTACTGACGCAGTAACGTCAGGGGATGTGAACGCTACCGTAACACTGCAAGCTGCATATAATTGATTTGTAGGCCGGCATAACCTGCCGGCCTTTTATAAGGTAGTTACCCATGAAAAAACTTCTTTTTTTTTCGCTGTTCTTCATTTCAACGGCAAATGCCGGTGTGGTTATTTACGGTACTCGCATTATCTATCCAGCAGAGAAAAATGAAGTACTGGTGCAGTTAATGAATCAGGGTGGGCGTTCTTCATTGGTTCAGTCGTGGATTGATGATGGAGATACATCGTTACCACCGGAAAAGATTAAGGTTCCATTTTTGCTAACACCTCCTGTTGCGAAGGTGGCTGGGGATTCAGGTCAGCAGATTAAAATTAAAAAAATGCCAAATATGCTACCAAATAATAAAGAAAGTTTGTTTTATCTCAACGTGCTGGATATTCCACCAAACAATCCAAATAGTACCGGTAAAAATGTATTGAAATTTGCAATGCAGAATCGCATCAAATTATTCTATCGGCCTAAAGGAATTGCCCCAGTTAATAGAGGTACTTTTCAGAAACTGTCCATGAAACGTACTGCTAGTAGTTATTCTATTCAGAATGATACAGCTAATTGGGTCACGATAATAGAAGTTAAAGTTAATGGTGTTAAAATAAATAACGAAAGTATTATGCTTGCACCGCTCTCCAGTGCAGATGTGGCATTAAAAAGTGCTAATGCCAATCAGTATAAAATGACCATTATTGACGATCACGGTAATTATATTAGCGATAACGTCAGCTTAAAATAACAGGAGCTGGTTATGTTAAGGATGACTCCGATTGCTTCGGCGGTATTACTGTTGCTACTCGGCATTGACGCCCATGCCGCAGAAGAAACGTTTGATACAAATTTTATGATGGGTGGAATGAAAGGTGAGCGGGTTTCTGATTTTCGCCTCGATGATAACCAACCCCTGCCAGGCCAATATGATATTGACATCTACGTCAATAAGCAGTGGCGTGGTAAGTATGATATTACTGTTAAGGATAATCCGGATGACACCTGTTTATCCCGCGATGCATTAACGCGTCTGGGGATAAATATACAAGCGTTGGACAAGCAGAATGAATGCCCAACCTTGAAGCAGGCGGTACAAGGGGGCAGTTATGCCTGGAATATTGGCACGTTTCGTCTGGATCTTAGCGTTCCGCAGGCGTTTGTCGATGAACTTGAGCAAGGGTATGTTCCTCCGGAAAACTGGGATCGTGGCATTAATGCCTTCTATACCTCGTACTATGCCAGCCAGTATTACAGCGACTATAAGGATTCTGGCAACAGTAAAAGTACCTACGCGCGTTTCACCAGCGGGTTAAACCTGCTGGGCTGGCAGCTGCATTCCGATGCCAGCTATAACAAAACCGATGACAGCAGCGGGGAGTGGAAAAGCAACACCCTGTATTTGGAGCGCGGCATCCCACAAATTCTGGGCACTCTGCGTGCCGGGGATATGTATACCTCATCAGATATTTTTGATGCGGTGCGTTTTCGTGGCGTACGGCTGTATCGCGATATGCAGATGCTGCCGAACTCAAAACAGAATTTTACGCCGCTGGTGCAGGGGATTGCGCAAAGTAACGCGCTGGTCACCATCGAACAGAACGGTTTTGTGGTTTACCAGAAAGAGGTTCCGCCAGGCCCGTTCTCTATTGCGGATTTACAGTTGGCAGGCGGCGGTGCGGATCTTGATGTTAGCGTCAAAGAGGCTGACGGATCGGTAACAACCTATCTGGTGCCCTATGCTGCGGTGCCCAATATGTTGCAGCCGGGTGTTTCAAAATATGATTTTGCGGCAGGGCGTAGCCATATCGAAGGCGCCAGCAACCAGACCGATTTTGCGCAGATGAGCTACCAATACGGGCTGAATAATCTCTTAACGCTGTACGGCGGCACCATGCTGGCGGATAACTACAATGCATTTACGTTGGGTACTGGCTGGAATACGCGTATCGGCGCGATTTCCGTCGATATGACACAATCGCATAGCAAGCAAGACAATGGTGATGTGTTTGACGGGCAAAGTTACCAGATTGCCTATAACAAGTATTTGACGCAAACCGCCACCCGTTTTGGGCTTGCTGCCTATCGTTACTCGTCACGAGATTACCGAACGTTTAACGATCACGTTTGGGCCAATAACAAAGACAGCTATGATCGTGATGAAAACGATGTGTACGACATTGCGGATTATTATCAGAACGATTTTGGTCGTAAGAACAGTTTTTCGGCGAACGTCAGCCAATCTTTGCCGCAGGGCTGGGGCTCTGTATCTTTGAGCACGCTGTGGCGTGATTATTGGGGGCGTAGCGGTAACAGTAAAGATTATCAGCTGAGCTATTCCAATAGCTGGCAACGGATTAGCTATACCTTTTCCGCCAGCCAGACTTACGATGAAGATCATCACGAAGATAAGCGTTTTAACGTCTTCATCTCTATTCCGTTCGATTGGGGAGATGATATTAGCGCTCCGCGCAGGCATTTGTATGTGTCTAACTCAACGACCTTTGATGATGACGGTTTTGCGTCAAATAATACCGGGCTTTCCGGCACCGCAGGCAGTCGCGATCAGTTTAACTATGGGGTGAATCTCAGCCATCAACGGCAGGACAGCGAGACAACGGCTGGCGGGAATCTGACGTGGAATGCGCCGGTCGCCACGCTTAACGGTAGCTACAGTCAGTCTTCTAAATACACGCAAACTGGCGGCAGTATTTCAGGTGGCCTGGTAGCCTGGTCTGGTGGCGTGAATTTAGCCAACCGACTGTCGGAAACGTTTGCCGTGATGCATGCGCCGGGTCTGGAAGGGGCGTATGTGAACGGGCAGAAATACCGTACCACCAACCGTAATGGCGTGGTGGTCTATGATGGTTTAACGCCGTATCGTGAAAACCACTTGATGCTGGATGTCTCCAACACTAATAGTGAAACCGATCTGCAAGGGAATCGGCGTAATACAGCCCCATATCGGGGGGCAGTCGTTCTGGCGACGTTTGATACCGACCAACGTAAACCTTGGTATATCCGGGCGCAGCGTCCCGATGGTTCACCGCTGACCTTTGGTTACGAAGTAGAGGATATTCATGGACATAATATTGGCGTGGTAGGCCAGGGAAGCCAGCTCTTTATTCGCACCAATGAAGTACCGCCGGAAATAAATGTGGCGATTGATAAACAACAGGGACTTTCATGCTCAATCACTTTCGGCAAAACGATTGATGAAAGTAAAGTTTATATTTGTCGGTGAGGAATGTCATGAGATATTTATTGATGTTGTTTATGATTTTTATATCTTCAAATTTGCAAGCGTATTGTTATATTATAAATCCGGAATCTGCTAGTAATACAAAAATAGAGGATGTAATTGAAATTAAATTAGATAGCAGGAATGTTTTTGAAAAAGAAGTATCAATGGTATTTCCAGATTCTTTCTCTGGATTCCATTGTATGGGAGGGACTGCTGTAGAAAACCGCTTTAAGACAACGTATTCAAGTGGTAATGGGGAGACTGTAAGATATAAAATAAATGATGGTAGCGGACATAGGTTGTATGTTGATGTGACATTGTTTGTTGACGGTAGCCAAACAGGAAAACAAAAAGCCAATGAGACTTCTCAAGCCAGTAAACTAAACAATAACTTAAAATACAAGGTGTTGGCTAAGGTGGTAAAAGTGGAGGCAGATGATAATAGTATTGAAGCCAAATCTGCAGGTGAAGCTTTTTTGTTAGGAAATTATATCAAAGTTAAACCATTGGATTGTCATGGTGCAGTTATTTGTGCTCATGATAACACCAATCATGAATATAGTTTTAAAGTGCCGATAAAAATATTTTTTACTAAGACAACATGTTCTTTGTCTAATAATGAGATTACGTTGCCTCCTATTTCATTAAGTGATCTGTTGGCTGGTAATGCTCAGGTCGAATACTTTCCTGATGCACTGAAATTTACATGTGATGGAGGGCTGGGAATGACGACAAGTATTGTAAATTATCATTTTTCTGCCGTTTCAGCAACCAATGGAGATTATTTGGCAAATGAATTAACAAGCGCCGATAGTGCAAAAAATGTTGGGTTTAAAATTTTCCTTAATGATAACCTTATTCATGTAAACTCTGATGAGAAAAGGCAACTGTTAGGGTATAATAAAGAAATGACTGAAGCTTCAGAACTGAAGCTGGGTGTACAATACTATAAATATGGTAACGTCCAACCGGGCAATGTAAAAAGTAGTGTTTATATTATTACAAGTTATCAGTAATCAATGCTAAGCACACTCTCCTTAACGGAGAGTGTGCTTTTTTATCGATGATAAAAAATCTCGCCATCATAGGCTTTGATGATTTTTCCATCGGTATCGTTAATCAGTACATACGCGCCGCCCATATAGGTCCAGTGAGTACCGGCATCTGGCGCGGGCAGATTACGTAATTTCCACTGTTTAATATTATACTCATCGGTGCGGTACATTTGCGGAACGGTATCGCCGGGCTTGAAGTGGGTGAAGTCGGCGATAAAGCTTTTTAACTCATATTGATCAATGCCCGTTGTCGCGGGGGCGGCCCATGCAAAACTGGTTGCAAGCAACAGCGCGCAAGGCAGCAACTTACTTTTCATACTTTTACCCTCCACATATGCGGGTCAGTTAACATCGTGTGTATCATTTCTGCTGGTGGCGTATCTGACAAGCGCTATTTTGTTATCTCACGCCCCTTTTCGTAAAAAGTGTAAACGAAAGCGTCGCGCAGCAACATATCCGCCAGCAAGTTTGCCAGAACCGAATAGGTTTTGAGAACTATCTGATAACGCTGAAATTATCGTCCGCCGCTGACTGTAAATTTACATTGTCTGGCACAGACAGTATGCTTAATAGCGAAACCCCGCTTAACACGGTGGGGCTTGACGACTCGGGGTGCCCTTCGTTGTGAAGGCTGAGAAATACCCGTACCACCTGATCTGGATAATGCCAGCGTAGGGAAGTCTGACACTGCTCGTGTCCCTTCTTCACGCGGGCAGGAGCTGAACCATGCAGCCTGACCTGCACTGCCGCACGCTTGCGGCGCATACGTTAAAACACTTTCGCGCGCTCTCCCCGCTTACGCACTGTATGACGAATGACGTCGTACAAACGTTTACCGCCAATACGTTGCTGGCGCTGGGCGCTTCACCCGCCATGGTGATTGATCCTGTCGAGGCCAGACCGTTTGCCGCCATCGCCAACGCCTTGCTGATTAATGTCGGAACATTAACTGCCTCACGCGCTGACGCGATGCGTGCGGCGGTAGAAAGCGCTTATGATGCCAAAACGCCGTGGACGCTTGATCCTGTCGCGGTGGGCGCGCTGGAATTTCGTCGGCGATTTTGCCTGGATCTCTTGTCCCTGCGCCCGGCGGCAATACGCGGCAACGCCTCGGAAATCCTGGCGTTATCCGGCATGGCGCTGGGCGGACGTGGCGTAGATACCACCGAGGCGGCGTTGGCCGCACTGCCTGCGGCGCAGGCGCTGGCGCGTCAGATAGACTGCATCGTTGTGGTTACCGGAGAGGTAGATTACGTCACTAACGGTCAGCGCACGCTGAGCATTCCCGGCGGCGATCCGTTAATGACTCGCATTGTAGGCACCGGCTGCGCGTTGTCGGCGGTCGCCGCCGCCAGTTGCGCGTTACCGGGCGCCGCGCTGGACAATGTCGCTTCGGCTTGCTGCTGGATGAAACTGGCTGGACAGGCCGCGGCAGAGCGTAGCGAAGGACCGGGCAGCTTCATCCCGGCTTTTCTTGATGCGCTCTATCATCTGGATGTGGAGGCGGCCAATGCAACGAATTAACGCGCTGACGATTGCCGGCACCGATCCCAGCGGCGGGGCCGGTATCCAGGCGGATCTCAAGACCTTTTCCGCGCTGGGCGCATATGGCTGTTCGGTCATCACCGCGCTGGTGGCGCAAAATACCTGTGGCGTACAGTCGGTGTACCGGATAGAGCCGGACTTTGTCGCCGCTCAACTTGATTCCGTGTTCAGCGATGTGCGCATTGATACCACGAAAATCGGGATGCTGGCGGAAACCGATATTGTCGAGGCCGTGGCGGAACGGTTACAGCGCCATCATGTACGTAATGTGGTGCTGGATACGGTGATGCTGGCGAAAAGCGGCGATCCGCTGCTCTCGCCCTCTGCGATAGAAACATTACGCGTCCGGCTGTTGCCGCAGGTATCGCTGATTACGCCTAATTTGCCGGAAGCCGCAGCATTACTGGATGCGCCCCATGCGCGTACGGAACAGGAGATGCTGGCGCAGGGGCGGGCGTTACTGGCGATGGGGTGTGAGGCGGTATTGATGAAAGGCGGGCATTTAGAGGATGCGCAAAGCCCGGACTGGCTCTTTACCCGCGAGGGCGAGCAGCGTTTTAGCGCGCCGCGTGTGAACACCAAAAATACGCATGGGACGGGCTGTACGCTGTCGGCGGCGCTGGCGGCGTTACGGCCCCGGCATCGCAGTTGGGGAGAGACGGTAAACGAGGCGAAGGCATGGCTTTCGGCGGCGCTGGCGCAGGCGGACACGCTGGAAGTGGGGAAGGGCATTGGTCCGGTACATCATTTCCACGCGTGGTGGTAGTATACTGCCTACAGACCCGTCGTCAGGAAAGATAAATGGAACAAGCGCATACCCGGCTCATCGCGCAACTGAATGAACGAATTTCAGCGGCGGATAATACGCCGCTATACATGAAATTCGCCCAGACGGTAAAGGATGCCGTGCGCAGCGGTATTCTTGAGCACGGTAATATTTTGCCTGGCGAACGCGATCTCAGCCAGCTTACCGGCGTCTCGCGCATCA
Source organism: Salmonella sp. SJTUF14076 (assembly GCF_015534835.1). Lineage (NCBI taxonomy): Bacteria > Pseudomonadati > Pseudomonadota > Gammaproteobacteria > Enterobacterales > Enterobacteriaceae > Salmonella > Salmonella sp. SJTUF14076. The sequence goes on from NZ_CP064674.1 coordinate 1,752,295, forward strand.
CGGTACGAAAAGCGATGCAGGCGCTGGAAGAAGAGGGTGTCGTCACGCGCGCCCGCGGCTACGGTACGCAAATCAATAATATCTTTGAATATTCCCTGAAAGAGGCGCGGGGATTTTCTCAGCAGGTTGTCTTGCGCGGCAAAAAACCGGATACGCTATGGGTTAACAAACGCGTGGTAAGTTGTCCGGATGAGGTCGCGCAGCACCTGGCGATCCCCGCAGGCAGCGACGTCTTTTTACTCAAACGCATTCGTTATGTTGATGAGGACGCGGTATCGATTGAAGAGTCCTGGGTGCCCGCGCATCTGATTCATGATGTCGACGCGATTGGTATTTCTCTGTATGACTATTTTCGTCGCCAGCACATTTACCCTCAGCGTACCCGATCTCGCGTCAGCGCCCGGATGCCGGATGATGAGTTTCAGTCGCATATTCAAATGGATGGTAAAGTGCCGGTGCTGGTGATTAAGCAGGTGGCGCTCGATCAGCAGCAGCGGCCTATTGAATACAGCATCAGTTATTGTCGTAGCGACCTATACGTTTTTGTGTGCGAGGAGTAGCGCCTCGCGCGTGGGCGCGCAGTCGCCGCCGCGATGCCCGACCACCCAGCTCGCCACCGCATTTCCCAGCAGTACGGCATCCGCGAGCGACCAGCCTGACGCCAGTCCTGCCAGCACGCCGCCAGCATGGCTGTCGCCCGCGCCGATGGTATCCACCACGGTTGCCGGAAACGCTGGCACAACGCCGGAAGATTGCGCGCTAAAATACCACGCTCCGTCTTTATCGTGGCGCACCACCAGCGGCGCGGAAAAGCGGTTTACCCATGCTTCGCCGAAAGTGCGCGTATCGGTCGCAAGCCCGGCGCGTTCCGCAGCGATGATGGCTTCCTGGCGATTGAGGGAGACGATGGGCCGGCAGGCCATAATGCGCGCCATTGCATCTTCTGTAATATCGCCGATTCGTGGGCCAAAATCGATAAAAGGCGTTACATCGTCGACGGTTTCCAGCCACTGGATCAGTGGTTCGCCACAGGACGAGGCCAGTTGATAGCCGGACAGGTAGACAAGACTGCCCCGCGGTGTCCTGAGCTGCGACAGCCAGTCCGCATTCCACTGGTTTTCCACGCCGCTAAAAGACATAAACGTGCGTTCGCCATCCGGTTCGACTAACGCCAGACACCAGCCGTTATCTCCTTCAACCGCGTCAATCACGCTGGATAATCCCTCTTTTGCCAGACGGCGGCGAATCCTCTCCGCCCACACGCCCTGGCCCAGCGGCAGCGCATTGCTGGCGTCAATCCCCAGTCGTTTCAACGCCACGGCAATATTCAGCGCACAGCCGCCGACATTGACGCTCTGTTGTTGCAGTTCAATATCGCCTCCGCGACGCGGCAACGTCCAGGCGTCGGCAATGATATCGATCACTGCTGCGCCGATAACGGTGAGCGGACGCCGGGTATGCAGGGTCGGTAATAATGTCAGCAACCGTGCGCCGTTCATAGTGCCTCCCGCCGTTGACGATAACTCGCCAGCGCAACGGCATAGCGCGCAAAATCCAGCTGATTAACCTCGTCCAGCGTTTGCTTTAACTGGGGGTTAATGGCGCTTACCCCGTGCAACGCGCCGCAAATGGCGGTGGCCATCGCGCCGATAGTGTCGGTATCGCCGCCGAGGTTAGCGCACAGCACGGCACAGCGGTTAGGATCGGTATTCGCCAGTTCCACCATGGCGATAGCGCAGGGAACCGATTCAATGGTGCTGGTTCCCGCGCCGATGATCTGATAGAGCTGTTCGCTGGCAGATTCGACGCCGTCGGCGCGGCGGACAATGTTTAGCGCCAGTTCCAGACGTGCCGATAGCGAGGCGCTAAACGTGGTAATACGCGCTGTCTGCGCCTGATGGGCGACGGCGGGGAGCGAGTCGGCAATACTTTGCCACGTGTCGCCGTTAACCGCTCGCGAGACGGCCCAGGCGACAACCACGGCGCCAGCCACCGCCAGATCGGATTTATGCGTCGGGCTGGAGGCTAACGCTACTTCTGCTATAAAGGCTGTCAGGTTAGTTGGCGGTAACAGGCAGCCCAACGGCGAAACGCGCATGGCCGCGCCGTTAGTCACGCCGTTATTTTCCAGCGCCGCGATGGGTTTGCCGTCGCGAATCGCATTCAGCGCAATTTTTGACGTCGGGCCGAGTACATTTTTATTGAACGCATCAAAGCGTTCCGCCCAGGCGAGGATGTTACGTCCAATAATCTCGGGATCAATGTTGCCTTCGCATTCGAGTAGCGCGTCGGCCAGGCAGAGCGCCATTGCGGTATCGTCCGTAAACTCCGCGCGATTAAAATAGCAGGCGGCATTATTCTCTTTTGGGCCGGGCAGAAAGCGGTCAATCCAGCCGAAATGCGCTTTGACGCGCGTTCTCGGCCACAGCTCAGAGGGCATTCCCATCGCATCCCCTAACGCTTGCCCGTAAAGAGCACCGAGAATACGTTCTGCTTTCATTTTACTTCCCCTTGTGTCAACGCAATATCGCGATCGTCAATAGCAGTGATCTCTTTGTCCGATTCGCGAAAGAAAATCATAAACAGTAGCGCGATGACGGCAATCATCACTGCGCCAAACGTCCACATGCCCGCCCAGTTGAATGTCAGACCGTTAACCGGTTGCGGATAAGCAAACATTTTTTCCATCATCACGCCGCCGAGACGATAGCCCAGCAGGCTGCCGAATCCCTGACAGCAGAGGGTGATAAGCCCTTGCGCAGCGGTACGCATATGAACCGGCGCTTTTTTATCGACATAAATGTAGGCGGTGACGTAGTAGAAATCGTAACTTACGCCGTGCAGCAAAATACCGAGGAACAGCAGGGCGTAAGTGAAGTACGTTTCCGCGCCGCCATAGACAAAAAAGCCGTAGCGGATCGCAGCGGTAACAAGACCAAGCAATAATACCTTTTTAATACCAAAGCGCTTGGTGAAAAAGGGCAGCGCCAGCATAAAGAAGATTTCAGAGAACTGGCCGAGCGTCATCCAGCCGGTGGCGTTCTTCATTCCCACTTCCGTCAGATAGCCGTTAGCGAAGATGTAGTAGAAGGCCAGCGGCATCGCAAACAGGAAGGAACAGAAGAAGAAAACGAGAAAGTTTTTATCGCGCAGCAGGATCAGCGCATCCAGCCCCAGCATCACTTTAATATCCATCTTGCCGGTGCTTTTTGGCGGCGTGTCTGGCAGACAGAACGCAAAGACGCCCAGCAACGCTGAACTTGCGGCGGTTATGAGCAGTGGAATGTTGGTGGGAGAAATATCGTTATAGCCTAACATTTGCGGCAGGAATCCACAGGCGAGGCCGGAGGCAATCCACCCAATGGTTCCCATAACGCGAATGCGTGGAAAATCGCGTTCAACGTCCGGTACGTTAGCGAAGGCAATGCTGTTTGTCAGCGCGATGGTCGGCATATAGGTCAATGAATAGGCCAGAAGCAGCGGAAAGAATCCGGCAAAGGTGGTTTGCTGCGCCGCGAAATACATCAGCACGGCGCCTGCAAACATCAGTACCGCCAGGACTTTTTGCGCCGAGAAAAAACGGTCGGTAACGGAGCCGACCAGAATCGGCGACAGGATCGCCGCAATGGCGGTACAGGCATAAGACCAGCCTATTTCACCGGCGGAAAACCCGCTTTTATTTAGCCATAGCCACAGGGGGACGAACCAGGCGCCCCAGATAAACCACTCCACGAACATCATGAACGACAGTTTAAAGGTCGTTTTCATTTTTGAATCCTTCATGACAGGTAAGGTACGCCACGACAATACCATTTAATAATACCTTTTAAATACCATTGAGCATTAATTTTGACCGATCTAACACTTTTTCGGACGTGAATCGAGTCAGCAGATAGCGCCGAAAAAATGCGCTAAAGTTGGCAAAAATGGTCGGTCAGTACCAGGCTTATTGCGACCCGCAATCTGCGGGGCAGGACTATTCACCTTCCGATACCCTATCGGAACTTACGGGAGCATAGCTATGACTGATATTGCGCAGTTGCTTGGCAAAGACGCCGACAGCCTTTTACAGCATCGTTGTATGACCATTCCTTCCGATCAGCTTTATCTACCCGGCAAGGATTACGTTGACCGGGTGATGATTGACAATAATCGTCCACCAGCCGTTCTGCGTAATATGCAGACGCTCTATAATACTGGACGCCTGGCGGGAACAGGATACCTTTCGATACTGCCCGTCGATCAGGGAGTGGAGCACTCCGCCGGCGCCTCTTTTGCGGCCAACCCGCGCTACTTTGACCCAAAAAACATTGTTGAATTGGCGATTGAGGCCGGCTGTAACTGCGTGGCCTCTACCTACGGCGTACTGGCCTCGGTTTCACGGCGCTATGCGCACCGTATTCCGTTTTTGGTCAAACTGAATCACAACGAAACATTGAGCTATCCGACAGAGTACGATCAGACCCTGTACGCCAGCGTTGAGCAGGCGTTCAATATGGGCGCCGTGGCGGTAGGCGCGACGATCTATTTCGGTTCGGAACAGTCCCGTCGCCAGATTGAAGAGATCTCCGCCGCTTTTGAGCGTGCGCATGAGCTGGGTATGGTGACCGTATTGTGGGCTTACCTGCGTAATTCTTCCTTTAAAAAAGACGGCGTCGATTACCATGTATCCGCTGACCTGACGGGGCAAGCCAACCATCTGGCCGCTACGATTGGCGCGGATATTGTGAAACAGAAAATGGCCGAGAATAATGGCGGTTATAAAGCGGTCAACTTCGGCTATACCGACGATCGCGTGTACAGCAAACTGACCAGCGATAACCCGATTGATTTGGTACGTTACCAGTTGGCGAACTGCTATATGGGACGCGCCGGGCTTATCAACTCCGGCGGCGCGGACGGCGGCGACACTGACCTCGGCGACGCGGTTCGTACCGCGGTGATCAACAAACGAGCCGGTGGAATGGGGCTAATTCTGGGACGTAAAGCTTTTAAGAAATCGATGGCTGATGGCGTGAAGTTGATTAACGCCGTACAGGATGTCTATCTGGATAGCAAAGTCACCATCGCCTGAGTTCAACGAAGAAAAGCCGGATGTGAGCGCATCCGGCCAGCGACAGGTGTTATTAACGTAGTAACGGGCAGTCTGGCGGCAGCCGACAGCGTAATGCGCCAGGCAGCACCTCAATATGAAATTCTTGCCCGCTGAGTGGTTCGCCATCCAGATTGAACGTGATTTCATGCGGCGCATGAATATCAAACCACGCCGAGGCGCCGTCAATAATATTCGGATTGTCATCTGACTGCGTGAGCGTGGAAAACAGCGCCGGAAGTAGCTCTTCGCCGGTAAAAATTCGTAGCTGTAACAGCCCGTCGTTAATCAGCGCGGTGGGACATAATTGCTGCCCGCCGCCGGCCTGACGACCGTTGCCGATGCCGATCACCAGCGCATCTCCCTGCCAGTGAAAGTTTTCGCCACGTATTTCGCAGCGGTCAGGGGTCAGCGTATCCATTCTCATCAGACCGTGAATAAGATAGGAGACGCCGCCCAACGCGGCTTTAAGTTTTTCCGGCGTTTCAGTGGTAATGCGGGTGCCAAAACCGCCCGTCGCCATATTGATAAAACAGGTTTTATCATTGACCCTGGCCATATCAATTTCCATCGCGTTTCCGGCAATCGCCAGTTTCAGCGCTTTGTCCAGCGCTTCAGGAATACCGGCGCTGGTGGCAAAATCGTTGGCAGTGCCGAGCGGCAAAAGGCCCAGTGCAGGGGCTACGCCGTCGCGGATCTGGATGAGCGCGGTCGACACTTCATTAATGGTACCGTCTCCGCCGCCGGCAATCACCGTTTCAACGCCCAGTCTACGGGCTTCATCAACGTAACGCTGCGCGTCGCCTTTTTCCCAGGTTACCCGAACGTGAATCTGTATACCTTCGTCGCGAAGTAGAGTAATGGCCTCACGTAGCGGCTGGTTATCAGCGCTTTTGCCATTGAGGATCAGTAAGCTGGCGGGAAAGTTAGCCATCCGTTATGCCTTAATAGGTTGAACAACAATCTCCAGAAAGTGTATAGCAGAAATGAAAAAGCGAGGTCAGAACAGGATGAAAATTGAAATGTTGCGCACTTATTGCTTTACCGTTTTTTTTCCTGCTGTACGCAGCGGTAAGCGAAGCATGGTTTAAGGCAAATGGCGACAAGAGAGATGCCGGTATGCGCATTGAGTAGCGCTTGTGAGAGTGTAAGGAAATCACAAGGGGTAGTCAGACGCTTTCCGATATAGCGCCTTTGATAACGAAACGGAGAATTAACAAGACGAACATACGTCAGTTATCAGTATTAATTTCAAACTTCATAATATCAGATAAAAACCTGATATTTATTACCAAACATACTTTTTAATAGCATAAAATCGAAATGTTCTTTAGACTGCTTTGGCAGGAACAAGGCGCACTATTAGCAGTACACTATTCTTGTTATCAAATAAAACCTATTTAGATGATGACTTAGCGCGGTGTCTTATAGTCGTACCGTTGCCTGAGATATCGCTTTTTTCATAAACATAAACAGGCATGTGCATGAAGAGGTTTATATGAATGTCACTTCGGGCGTGAATGCGCAAACGCCATTGCTCCCCCCTTCTGAACGGTGTAATGAAGAAAGTCCGGCAGCTGAAATCGTTGAGTTTAACGCTTACGGCAATAAACCCAGATGTTTAATATGCGTGGGAACCACGGCATTGTTTACAGGTATTTTCAGTGGGGTATGCTCAGGGGCTGTCGCCAGTGTCAGTAGTGGTGCTGCATATACTACCGCTCTGACGGTTTTAGGCGCATCGTTTGGCATGGGGGGAATTGGTATGATGGGAATATGCGCCGGACTATACCTTAGCGCAAATGGCGTCAGAACCCGGCCAGCCTGGCCATAAATGAGCAAACACAGCAAGTCATAGGGAAAAGACGAATTCTGACGATGACACGGGGTGTTAAGCGTCCAGACCAGAGGCTTATGGCTTATATAGAAACTCTTTAAATAGAGTATGGGGTGTTATGTATTCAAGAGCCGATTGCTTATTAAGACAGTTTTCACTAAAATTAAATGCCGATTCAATTGTCTTTGACGAAAACAGATTATGCTCATTTATTATAGATAACCGTTACCGTATCTTACTAACAAGCACTAACAGCGAGTATATAATGATATACGGTTTTTGTGGAAGACCTCCGGATAATAATAATCTTGCTTTTGAATTTCTCAATGCTAATTTATGGTTTGCAGAGAATAATGGACCACATTTGTGTTATGATAATAACTCCCAATCATTATTACTGGCTCTCAACTTCTCACTCAATGAAAGTTCTGTAGAGAAACTTGAATGTGAAATTGAGGTAGTTATTAGATCAATGGAGAATCTGTATCACATTTTACAGGATAAAGGAATAAATCTGGATACCGATTATACGTGACGGTGGGAAGGGTGAGTAAAACAAGGCTATCATGATTACCTCCAAGAACTGGCAGTTAAACTGCTTGTGTTCATAATGATATTTTCGTGTTTAAATTCAATGAAATCGCAAAATGCGTTATAATCTTGTATATGAGAACCGTCAAAATAATGCCTCAACCCTTTACTGAGCCAATCATTATAGGGATCGCCATAAGGTTTACTGTGCATAATTTCGAGTCCTTTTATTAATGCTGGATGCTCGCTGCGGTTAACAGCAATAATTCCATTTTCAAGGCTAACATGATTATCTTTACGACTTACATGGATAGCGATACCATCAGGTAAATACAACGTGCCGAGTTTATCAGTAAGTAACATATCTGCATCAAGATATATGCAACCGCCGCCTGGTTGCAAATGATGGCAACCAGGTTTACCAGCTTCCAGAAAGGCATCGCTTCCTTTTAGCAGGAAAAGATTTCTGTAGAAGTCAAACCATAAGTGACCTTTGTCTTTATTATGAGATGAAATAAGCGTTTCCTCAGGATTGTTTTTCAAGACATCTTCCAGGCTTTTTTTTACCCCGTTAAGCAAGACCTCATCTCGTTCACTTGCTGACTGAGCTTCCAGTTTGGTGATGTTTTCTAAATAAATCGTCGTTAACTTTTTATCATACATGCTATAATTAAGGTCAGAATTATAAATAATCTTTATGTTTCTATAATTTTGTTCCAATTTTGCCAATGCTTTTCTTTGTCCCTTGCTAAAATCGCCATCAACGAAAATACCAATAATTCTTTCTTTTTCTATTATAGCAGCATTGATAATATTATTAAGATAAGGGTTTTTCTGCGTATTGATAATGGGAATTTCGTTTTGACCAAATCTATCTGGATTGCGTTCAAACCACTGAAAAACGAGCGGCGTTTGGTGATCTAGTGGTAATAGAGGATAATCAACCCCAGCAAAACTTACATGGCCTGATGAAGGTGGACTGAGCGTAGGTGCGATGGTTTGAGTATTACTTTGACATGAAATCAAACCTCTAATCCGGGAAAACATTATTTTAATCCTTGTAAAAGCGACATTAAAACGTGCCATATTTTTACACGCTTAAATTATCAGTTTTTAACCTTAATTTAATAACCTGGAAACTTTTTGTGTAAGTTCTCACAAAGCAGTTATTGATTTAATTCACTGATGTTAAACGTAAACGTCAGAATGCTAAGTCCTGAGTCTGACCGGATGCGGGGAGGATTGTGACTTGCTGGCTGGCCATGAATAGGGGAGGTCTCTAAACCTAAGCGCCCATTTGCGCTTTGGTTAGTGTGGTCAATTTTTGGATATGGCGGGAAGTACTACTTTTTTATTGATTATACGCAAAAAATAAGCCTGCGTAAGGGAGATTACGCAGGCCAAGGAGGTGGTTCCTGGTACAGCTAGCATTTATGGGTTATGTTTTTCAGCGCGTTGAATAATACCCGCATTGAGCGAAGCGGTATGTGATCAATTTCTAAGAATCTTCCCGCCATGAAAAAATAACCGCAATTAACTACTTAGCATGGGGGTTACGCGTTGATTCGCCTGAGAAATTACGCATCAATAGTGCGTAATCCAGCGTAACGTCCTGCGGGACGGGCATCCAGACGGTATAGCCATCGCCAGGCGCCACCGGCATAGCGTCGCCTTTGGCGTTCTCCATCTGTTCCAGGGTGAAATTGATATTTCCCTGCGGTGTCATCAGCTCCAGACTATCGCCAACGGAGAATTTATTTTTCACCGCCACGGCCGCCAGTTGGCCTTTACGCTCGCCGGTGAACTCGCCGACAAATTGCTGGCGTTCGGAAACGGAGTACCCGTACTCGTAATTCTGGTAATCGTCGTGCGTATGGCGACGCAGGAAACCTTCGGTATAGCCGCGATGAGCCAGACCTTCCAGCGTTTCCAGCAGCGTAGGGTCGAAAGGTTTACCCGCGGCGGCGTCGTCGATAGCCTTACGGTAGACCTGCGCGGTACGGGCGCAGTAATAAAAGGATTTGGTGCGGCCTTCGATTTTCAGCGAGTGGACGCCCATTTTCGTCAGGCGCTCCACGTGGGCGATAGCGCGCAAATCTTTTGAGTTCATGATATAGGTGCCATGCTCGTCTTCGAACGCGGTCATGTATTCGCCCGGTCTTTGGGCCTCTTCTATCATAAACACTTTATCCGTCGGCGCGCCGATACCGAGCGTCGGCTCAACGTTCTGTACCGGAATCGGTTCGTGCTTATGCACGATGTTGCCGACAACGTCTTCTTTTCCTTCCTGCACGTTATATTCCCAACGGCAGGCATTGGTGCAGGTGCCCTGATTCGGATCGCGTTTATTGATGTAGCCGGAAAGCAGGCAGCGGCCGGAATAGGCCATGCATAGCGCGCCGTGGACGAAAATTTCTATTTCCATATCCGGCACCTGCTGGCGAATTTCCTCAATCTCTTCCAGCGACAGCTCGCGGGAGAGAATCACACGGGTCAGCCCCATCTGCTGCCAGAATTTTACCGTCGCCCAGTTTACGGCGTTAGCCTGTACCGACAGGTGAATCGGCATTGCCGGGAAGTGCTCGCGTACCAGCATAATCAACCCTGGATCGGACATGATCAGCGCATCCGGGCCCATCTCGACGACGGGTTTCAGGTCACGGATAAAGGTTTTGAGCTTGGCGTTATGCGGGGCGATGTTCACCACCACGTAGAATTTTTTTCCGAGCGCGTGGGCTTCGTTGATGCCAAGCTGCAAATTTTCGTGATTGAATTCGTTATTACGCACGCGTAAAGAGTAGCGCGGTTGGCCCGCATAGACGGCATCGGCACCGTAAGCGAAAGCGTAACGCATATTTTTCAGCGTTCCCGCCGGCGAAAGAAGTTCTGGTTTAAACATCATTTTCTCGTTCTGATGACAGGTCAGATCCGCCTCACCTGATGAGGCGGCTTGAGGAGAGTCCTCACTTTAAGGGCGGGCATTGTACGCTTACGGACAGGCCGAGTAAATATTGCGAGAGTATATTGGCGCTAATAGAACACCGGATGTTAATGGAGAGCCAATGATGAAAATGAGCCGCACGGCCATCGCGTTGAGTTTGCTGGGAATGGTCGCGCATCCCGTTTGTGCCGCTCCGTCGTTTGAAGAGACGGCAAGACAGGTGATTATCGCTTTTCAGCAGCGAGACAACGCGAAAATTAATGCCCTGATTGATAAAAAAGTTGGGATGTATGTGCTGTACCGAATTGGGGCTGGGCATGATTATGAGTGGATGAAAAGTTTTGATATTAATAAGCCGATACCCGGTTTTAACTACCTGTTGGGGCAGGTAGGTTGGTTTTCAGAGCATATTCCTGTGGATAAGGAATTTGATCACCACACGGAGGCTGAGTACGTTTGTGAAAAGGGATGGGATCACGCCGGTTTTTTTGTCAGCTATACCGGTACTAATAATGCGCTGCTGACGTTTAGCATGGTGAATGGAGCGGATAGTGGGGATCAGGCGTCGGATACCCGTATAGCAAACGCCAGGCGGCTTGAGCTGCAATCAGAGCGAGTGGTGGCAGTGCCGAAAAAATGGGGTGATGGTTTGATTTTTCATCTGAGCGAACTTCATGGCTTGGGCAAAGGGTGGAGTTTAACGCTGCTGGATTTGGTCACGGAAGATTGTAGTGCGTGAGGCATATATGTTTAATCAGGGTAAATAGCTGCTTATTTATATCTTTCTGCTATCAGGATGTTATGGCACCCCCTCAATATTCAGAATTTAAATAAAGCATTTCCTGAATATGAAACTAATTCACTAAAAAATAAAGGTGAAATCACCTCGGCAACATGCATTAAAGAAAATACAAAAGGTCATTTGACTTATTATAGCGTCAGTGATCCCGTCTTTGACTAATTTGGCTCACGTTATGTATCCACTATGGGGAATCTTTATATATTCCGAAAAAAAACACAATGATATTCTTAATGCAGATAAGAGAGTAATCTTAGGGGGTGCAGGTTTGTAAACCAGGGTATGGCGGTAGCGTTATTTTTTAACGAGATATCATCAGAGGTAGAATTAACGATCGCAGACGATACTCAGTATTAAGAGGAAATCAGGTTGAAGTTGAACAGAAAATGATAAATACGTATTGATAAGATGGAATCCATTTAATCTACTTATTAGTAGATTTTATTATGAAAATATATTTTTCTTGATGTTTTTACGCATTGCGCAATAGCAAATCATTGCCGCCTTGATGCAACTTGAGTGATTTTGTGTATAGTGTGACAATGCTGAATACTGAATTGATACCTTCTACATATTAAATCAGGGGTTAGTGGTATGAGCGATTTTATAAAATATCTATTTATTTTTCCTTGCTTATGGTGCGCAAATTCTTTTGCGATTACTCAAACTCAATGGGATGGTAACTTTAGAGTCGAGGAACTTGGCGAGCAGTTAAATGATGGGAGTCAGGTTTTTTTACAATATAATTTAAAGATAGATAGTAAAAATAATCGTGCTTCTTTATCCATGACAACCTGGCATGCGGGGATAACATGCATTGGTGACTACTCTTTAAAAATCAATTCTGGTGTTTTGGCATTATACTATAACGGCGACGAGGAAAATGCATGTCCATATCCATCACCGCAATTTGAGATAAGCAATAAAGGAAAAGCATATTATATAAAAGGGAAAATGTTTTCATATTCTCAACCTGGTGAGTGGTTGCCACTCAAACGTATCACACTAAAATAATTCTATATTTGATAAATTATGATGATGAAGTTAATGATGGTATGAAATATTAATTGGATATGTCGTGAACATATTTTTGTTATATGTTTTCAATGTGTATGACAAGAAAATTTGCATGAAAAGATTATATGAGACGGTTTGAAAAATGAATGAAGTTCACATAAAAGCAAGGTCATTCTGAAACGAATTTGTCAAATTTACTGAATTATATATCAATAATTCCTGACTATCGACAATAATGTAAAATCGAGTACAAACTCACGGGTTTGTAGTAATTAGGGCAAAGAACAAGTCAGATAAAAAATTTCTCATTATTTATTCAAAAAGCAAGTGCAAACTGTTAGTTTGAATTTGTACTTCTTCATAGAAGTGTTGAATAATATTGACGTCAAACATGTTCTGCCTTTTTTTACTAAACTGAGTAAGGTAACTTTAATATTATAATTGCAATGATACAAAATCACATCAATATATAATGAGGAAAACTATATGCCCGCCGCCGCTCGGCTAAACGACAAAGGTATGTGTTCGACTCTGGATAGAGTGTTAATATGAAATCGAATAATGTGATTATTTTTGTGATTCTATTTTTATCCTCTGTGAGTTATTGTTTTGCTGATATGAAGATATTAAAAATAAATCAGTCCCATTATATGAGTCCTTATAATAAAGAGCCTGGGGATAGAAACTTATGCAATAAATGGGTTTTAAATGCAAGTCAGATAGAAAAAATATTTTTGTTAAGTGATAAATATAAGGAAATGAGTGATACCATGACTGGATTTTGGCTCTGGTTTCCTTGTGAAATAACGGGTGAGTTGATTTATAATAAGAAAAAGTGGCATTTTTCTATTAATGCTGCTGCCACGGCAGAATGGTCCGATGGTAAGGAAACGATATACTGGGGGTGTTCCAGGGAAAAATGTGATGACATGTTTATACTTCCATATCCAGGCCGGAGTTATATAGGTGGTGGTGGCAAATTGATTTGGTGACGAGGTAGAACTTCATCCGGGTTTTAGCCTTTTAAAATGAATTAAATTTAACCTTCAGCATCATGACGAGAGTATGAAAGTATATTTTTGTACACACCGGGATAAAGAATAAAATAACCAAGAATCGTATATTTAGCACGTTAAATACAACTTTTTAAATACAAGTCAGTGCTGGATTTTACAGATTAATGTTGCGTTATTACTAAATTCATAAATTAATTTTTGAGTTATGGTTGTTATGATCTTTCCCTGATAGAACAGTGCATTCAGGCAGAGGTGGCATTATCATCAACAAACATAATGTTCATTTTTATGGGCGTAGGGGATTCACCCTTATTTAAAGATTACAAAGAAATATATTTCTCATTTAATGTTAAATAACATGTGACTCATATTGTCAGTGATGTTCCGGATGAGATAATTGATTTTACATTTGAATGGAAGGGTTAAAAAACTATGTGTGACGGTATCTTTTCGTTCAGAGAAACGTAGCGGAAAGAAAGAACCGGAAATGTTGGGTGAGATATTATATATGTTCAGAAGATTTAACAGCAGAAAAATTTGCTAATGCGATGAGAAGCCATTGGGATGTGGAAAATAAATTGCATTGGCGTTTGGATGTGGCGATGAACGAGGATGATTGCAGGATAAGAAGGGGAAATGTCAAGAGCTTTTTTGAAATAATAAAATCGGGTGAATATGAAATTTGGGGATGTGAGATAATGAGATGGATAAGAATAAATATACTTAAATGTACGTTAGTATTTTGCCTGGCTTGTGGTTTTTCATTTGCAAAAACACCATGTACTAATATGTCTGATAAATTGAGTGCTGCACAAAGAGATTCTTTGCAAAATAATATCAAAAGGCAACTAAAAACAGAACGATTAAATATACTTGAATTTTTTAAAGAGCAAAATAGTTCAATCGTCTATATAGAAACATATGGTGCCGATGAGGCGTTTGTTTTTTATTCTGGAGATGAGTTTAAGGATGATTTTATCACAATATGGAGTGGTGCGGCTGAAATATCAGAGGAAAAAAATATAGAAAAATGGGTAAAAGATCATGTTCCATATATTCCAGATAGGTTGGCTCGATGTTTCGCATGGTACACAATCTATAGGCATGACTGATCTGAGATTTAAGATAACTTTGTCGACGTGCGGAAATATGGTGAATAGGGAACCTGTCGGGTGAGGAAAATCCGGCGTACCTGGAGCAGGTGATACGGCTGCCGGGGCAGCAATATGATGAGGAATCGGGGCTGTATTATAACCGGCACCGTTACTATAATCCGGGGCAGGGAAGATATATTACGCAGGATCCGATAGGGCTGTCCGGGGGATTAAATCCTTATACTTACCCGCTCAATCCGGTCGTAAATATAGATCCTCTGGGGTTAGTCAATATAAATTTATTCCCTGAAAATCAATATATTCATGATATAGCCGATCATATTACAATTCCCGGGGTTTTCACTGTTGGAGTACATGGCAGTCCTTTATATGTTGAAGATGCTTCAGGTAACCCTGTAGATGTGAAAAAATTGGCGGACATGATCAGGAAAGATCGGAATTATAGAAAAGGCAAACCGATTAAGTTGATTTCTTGCAATATAGCTAAAGGTGGAGAAGGATCTTTTGCTAGCCAGTTGGCGAAAGAGCTTAACGTGAATGTGACTGGGCCGGATACTCTTTGGAGTGTATGGTGGGAAAATGATAATTCTGGTATTCCTCAAATGGATAGTGTATTAACAGCACCAACTGATTCTCAGCCATGGACTCGTGGACATCCTACTGTACTTGATGAGAAAGATAGGGGGAATTGGGTGACATTTGGTCCCGATGGTAACGAGATCTCATCTGTTAAAAGTGAGTTGAGAAGCCCTCAGAGATAAAGAAATGATGTACAATTATAAAAAAACACAAGCAGTTATACTGTTTAGTCTCTATATCTTTTTTTGTCAGGCATGTGGAGGAGGAATGTATAATTCTGATAATGAAAAAAAAGCAGGTAAATATAGTGGAGAGTCTACTCATTCGATTTATTGTTTGAGTGATGATGAGAGGTCGAAACTTGAAACTAAATCTATAAACGGAGACGCTGAGGCAGCCTTTCGGTTGTATAAGTATTATTCATTCTCTAATTATGACGCTGATGAACAAATGCGCTACTTAGCAATAGCAGCATCCCATAATAATATTATGGCCGAATATGCTTATGGAATATTTCTATCATGTAAAAATGGCCCATATTCAAAATATTATGATTTAAACAAGGCAATTTATTGGATGAAATTGGCAGCAGCGCATGGTCATACTGAGGCTAAAACTGAGTTATTAAGGCTGGAAGAACTAAAATAACAGAGGGTTGAGAGTGGGGAGAGAGAATGGCCAATAACGGGTATATATACTGATCTTTCCTTTCATAAGATAACGGGAGATGTATTAGGTACGGAAATTATAATTGGATACTCAAATAAAGGTTACTGGGCTATGTTTCAGTATAGCGAGGGGGAGCCATCAATTCCAGTAATTGTTCCATTAAATGTTAGTGGAAATAATATCTCATTCAATCTGCCAACAAATACTTATGACAGAGGTAGGTTCGATGGGGAAATATTACAAGGTGGTTGGTTGATTGGTGAATTTGAAAGAAATAAGCAAAAGTTAAAATTAACACGTAAAAATAGCTACTGGCAATACAGGTGACTATTTTCTGCAATCGATATGGTTATATGAGCTTATAATTAAAAATAATGAAAGGAGTGGAATGTGAGCGGAAAACCAGCGGCGCGCCAGAATGATATGACAGCAAAAGGCGGCCCGATAGTCCAGGGTTCAGCGGGAGTGCTGAGAGGCGCGCCGACAGGCGTGGCGTGTTCGGTATGTCCGGGTGGAATGACGTCCGGCGAGCCGATAAACCCGCTGCCGGGGGCGAAGGTGCTGCCGGGTGAGATCGACTTCACGCCGCCCGGCCCGCTGCCGTTCATACTCACCCGCGCCTAATCAAGCTAACACAGGAATACAGAAGCTGGTTGATTCATTAATAAGTGAGCGAGGGCAAAGTACAGGTAAGAAACCTGGTCGATGTGAGATGCTCGAAGAGTTAATTGCAGATGTAGATTTACTGCACTGGAGACAAGTACACCATGAAGGCATGGGGATGCAAACATTCACGGCAATCCAAAGATAAAATTACCAAGTGATAATCGTTATGAAAGTTATTGAAAAATACAAACAAAAAAAAGAAAGAAGAGAGATTTTTCTATATGAAAAGTATAAAAACTACACCATAGAACAACTCACTCCTATTTTGTATGATAATGACACCTTAAAAAGAAAAGCTGCTATATTTTGCCTGCAAATATTAAGTGGAGACGATGTTTTTAATTTATCCATGAATCTTTGTCATTCCAGGGATAACTATTAAAAGAAAATTGGAGTTACTATTTTAAGTCAAATGACCATGTCATATGAGAAACTGCGAAAATCTTTTTGTTTTTTAGAAAACATGTTCCAACTCAATAAATCAGTCTTGATAAGAGCCTCTATTATCAATGCGTTAGGGTATTTTTGTAAAAAAGACAAACATTTCGAAAAGAAATTTATTAATTTATGCACTAAAGTAATTCATGATAAATCGGCAAATGTTCGATGTGCAATTGCAGCAGCACTATCAAATATTAATGATAACTCGACAATACCTTTATTGCTATGTTTACTTCGTGATAATAATAGCGACGTGAAGAATTGGGCTGCATTTTCTATAAATTTCAATCAATATGACACCGAGGATATCAGAGAGGAGTTTGTGGGGATGTTATTGGATACGAATGATGATATAAGAATTGAGGTTATATCAGGTCTGGCAGAGAGAAAGGATGAACGTGTTCTGGAAACCATAATTAAAGAACTTAAGAAAGGTGTGATTTTTGATGAAATTATTATTGCAGCCGGGAATGCCGGGAGTAAAGAATTGCTTCCTATTCTAAATGAACTATTAAATGAATTTAGAGATGAACGTATTATAGACAAAATTAATGAATCGATAAAAAAATAAAAGAAAATGTTTGTGAATAATAGTCTATCTGTGCTACTGCTAATGAGATATAAAATTATCTGGTGTCGAGATTACAACTGATGTCGATGGTATGATTTGCTGCAAAGGAGGAATATCATACAGGATCCGATAGGGCTTATGGGGGGATTAAACCCGTATCAACGACCACTGGAACGCTTCAGAAACCAGGCGATATAAAATAAATTTATATGATGAGGAAATAAATGCGATTTGTTATTATATTTATAATGTTAATAGTATCATTTTACACATTTGGTGGCAAAATGGCTAAGTCTAAAGACGATAATAAATGGAGGTCGGAATCTACTTCCACCATCTATAATCTAACGGATGAGCAAAAATTCGAGCTTGAAAACAAATCGAAAGATGGAGACTCGGAAGCATCATTTCGATTATATCAATATTATTGCTTCACCATAAATAACATTGACGAACAATTAAGGTATTTGGAGATATCTGCATCTCAAGGAAATATCATAGCTCAATATAATTATGGTATTTATTTATCCAATACAAATCCAGCCTTTTCAAAGTATTATGATTTGGACAAAGCTATTTATTGGATGGGATTGGCTTCAAAAAATGGTGATATAGGTGCTCAAAACAAGCTACAAGAACTGGAAAAATTAAAGAATTAGCTATGAGGTAAATGTTTTTATTATCAATGAGTTATGTTAATCTTGGTCAAGAGGGACGGGCTGACGCCGGAGCAGATGACGGGGCAACTGGAGCCACACCATGAGCCGGAGAGAAAACTCCACCTTTGCCACTGTGACCATATTCTGATGGAAAAGTAGAGCATTGGGGGGGATGTTGGTCCAAACAAGAAATGGATATAACTCAACCAGGGTCAATCTGGCCGGGCTCTCAAAAAATGCATTGAACTAAAATGGGACTATTTGCAGAAGCACTGCGGATGCTGTGCTTTATGAATTGTCTGCTGGTGAGAAGGTCGGCGGCAGAGAATATATTGAAAGATTTACAGCGAGCTTTAAGGGGAGAGTAATGGATAAAATTATTGCTGACTATGTGGATAAATTTAGTTCTTTTTCGGACTCTATATCAGAAACAATTGGGTCCGTTAATGAGTATTGGATTCCTGATGAGTCACCGTTGATTATGCTATTTTCGCAGATTGGTAAGTCTTTGGTGGCGATATTTTCTGAACTTGATTGTGTTAAAAAAGAGTTATTGTTTAAATATATTGAAGATGGAATAACTTCAGATAATGATGAATTAGCTACTGCCATAGCAACAGGTCTTGTTGAGGCAATAGTTACATCGACAGACGCCAATCAATATTTATGGGGGGAAATAGAGGGGTTATTGGGAGTAAAATCTAAGGAACATGCTCTGGCTTGGAGGAATTTTGGAACACCATGACGGTATTTATTTAAATATGTAGAGTCCGGTAATGACGCAAATTTAGTGATAGTGATTGATTGTCCGATACCAGCTAATGTTCTTATCGTGCCGTGCATTTTTTCTGACTTTGAAATATTGGTTTTGAAAAGGATGCCTATGCGACAGGGAATAAAATAAAATATGATATGAAAAAAATAACTGATGCAGGTGATAATTTATGTCAAAAAAATTTTTCTCTATAATTATGGTCATATCATTCGTTGCGGCGATAACAGCTTGCCAGTCTTCCATTCCTGAATATGTCAGGAGTACCCTCAACGGGCACTCTATCCAGGATGTTTTGGTGTATATGAAGGGATTGCCTTTAGATAAAAGGTATGATTTTTATTATTATGGTACGCGTGCTAAAAGACCATATCCATTATGGATGGCTGATGGTATTGCCCCTATGGGATCGAAGGCTATTCCTCTATTGAGAGACAAACTTTCAACCACAAATAGTTCTTTTGAAAAAATGACAATTATATATTTGTTATCTGTGATGTCAGTTCATGGTTGCTATGATGTTAAGTCTGACAGCGAATTGTTTTCGTTAGTTATGCAGAAGGAACGTGAGTTAAATGATGATAATTATCATGATTATATCACTAATATGAACTATTTTTATGAATTTGGAAGTTCTTTAAATAGTAGAGAAAGAATAAAGTGTGAATAATGTGGTGTTTTGTAAACGAGCTCCATCCTCCGGGGCAACGTTTTGTGGAGGATGCAGGGGGTAATGCCTTCAATCGATAGAATTTATGGTATGTACTGTTATTTTAGGTTTTCTATGGTTACTGTTGCCATTCATTGCCCCGTTGCCTTTCAGATGAAATTTATCGTCATGGTCATAGTTCTGCCCGGCATGAGCGCTTTCGTTGCCGGTCATGTAGACGTGTTTTCCAGTTGTCTTATACCTGTGAAGCCCGTACGCTCGGCGTTAAATACCATATTGTTGATATGGCCTTCAATGGTGCTGACGTGCGCGATACAGCAAAAACGCTAAAAATTGGTATCAACACCGTCATCTGCACATCTTAATAATTGACGCTTATTTAGCAATCATATCATGAGTGTTTAATTGAAAAATACAATAATGCATGATGACAATATTTTATTATATAGTTTTCAACATATAACCCAATATTAATGCCGATTATGAATAATTATAGATTAACTTTTTCTTTATATTTCCTGCGTTCGGTAATGTTGCTTAGCATCATTTTAACAAGTGTTGGTTGTAATAATCAAAAGAGTAAGAAATTGGTTCTTCCTGTTGATTCCACGCAGTTTACGCAATTGGCTTGTTATTATAAGGATATTAATTCCGATGATAATGTAATGGAGTTAAAATTACCAGGTGAATATAAAGAGAAAACTAACTTATTTAATCAACAGGAAATTAAGGTGCCGGTAAAAGGTGAGAATTTTCTTTCTCCGTATATTGGTGATGGTGTCCGTTATTATGAATTAGGGTACTTTAAACATGATGGTAATACTTACAAATTGATAATTTATAATAAAATTGGAGAGTCTGATACGTTATTGCTTAATGTACAAATAAATAGTTATGATGCAAAAGGAAACCTGGTGGATGCTTTATTGCTTAGTAGCTTTTTTGCTTATGAAGATATCGTGCGTTTTTCTGATTTTGTCATCCGCCAGGATTACACAATAAGCATTGATAGTTGTGTTATATATAGGTGGTATGAGGACAGCAAAGATGGTCATCTTGTAACTATAAAGTTTAAAGATCAGGCGCCTCAGATTTATATAAAGGAACAATATCAAATGGAAAATGGTCGGTTCAAATTGATATCCAGAAATGAAGTATCACAGGGTAAAAAAAAGAAGCGAGCGTTAAATATACCATGCTTACGACATGAATAATTGTAATGGAGGTGTTAAGGTAATATGGATAGCAGGAAAGAATGAGGAACGTTATGAGAATTATAAATAGATTGTTAATTTCAACTGATCTCAGGTTAATCATAAAATTTCAGTTTCCGCGCCAGATTTATTCAACGCGCAGATAGTGCCCGTCGGCGCGGACATTTGCGCCAAAACCGCAGTCCACAAACGTATCGGTGCTGGCATCAATGGTTTCAGAAGAAAAAGCCAGCGAAATGTCGCAGTGAATATCATCGCCTTCCCGAAGCGCCACGATGGTTTTATCGTTTTCCAGCGTTACCGTTGCGGAGAACTCGCCGATATTGGGGCCGAAGTAGATCCCCATTAAACCGAACCAGTAACCCTGAAAATTAACCTGATAGCGTGATGGGGTGGGTAATGCCTTCACGCTAAGCACGTTCCAGGAGGCGCGCCCGGCATAGCGCCAGTATTCACCCGCCGCAAAAACCGGTGGCGGCAGGGCCGATTGCTTATCTTTGATCAGTTTCAGGTTGTAGATCGACTTGCTATCATTCGGCCTTAGCATCAGCCAGGCGCGGGCTTTACGCCACTCGCCTTCGCGTATCCAGGTTAGCGCCACGTTGTTGTAGGCCGTCGCGATGGCGCTGTCGTCAAGGGCGCAGCTTTCGCTCCATGCGGCCTGCTGTTCAAAAGCGTCGCGCGCTTTGGCATATTTTTGGGTCTTGTAAAGCTGTTCGCCCTGGCTGGCCAAAACTGGAATTTTTGCGCAGTCGGCCTCGATCTGCTGCTCCGTAATTTCAGCCCTGGCGGTGGCGCAGAGTAGAAGCAGGGCGCAAAGAAATAGAGATTTTCTTTGTATTATCAACACCTTACACCATTGAGTTGACCTGTCCCGGCAGCTCTGAATTCGGGATGCGGACGGTATACCACGCGAATCGGAAGCGTTTCCAGAAAGAATCGAAATGCAGGTGGTCCAGGCAGTCCATAACGATTTCATTATCCGGGTAAAGCGTGAAGGCAAAATGCGCCCAGCGTGCGCTTAGCTTCATATTAAACAGCGTTCGATCGTGTTTATTACCGTGCAGGCGCGATAGGGTCACCATAGCGTGTAGCGTGCCTTTGTTGGCCTCTTGTTGCACCAGTTCCAGATGCTTATGCGCCAGCGTAATATCCTTCACTTCAAAAATATTCAGCAGGAACAAGCCCCAGGCCTCTTTATGCCCGTACTGATGCGCCAGCCAGAGATTATCGAGCAGTTCTTTTTCATAAGCGGAACGTTTTTCGGTATCAGGTTCTTGTTTACTCAGACGCTGGTTGCAGATGCCGATGCTGAAATGAATATTTTGCAGGTCATTTTCATAGTCGGTATAGCCTCCGTTATCTATTAATTTGTACGGGGTGCTCTCGCGCAGCGCTAACTGCCGGTGCAAAATCTCCGCCGCGCGCTGAAAATACCCTAACGCGATGGCAGGATCGTAAGGTAGTAGGCCGTTGTTCTCTTTATTATTGTGTTCAAGGCCCAGCAGGTTTAGCGCGGCGGGTATATTTCTTTGTGCGCCCAGCTCTGCCAGCGGCACAAAATGTTCCGGGAGCCCGAACCAGTCGAAATTTTTAATCGCCGCCCGCCAGTTATGGTTATATTGAATGTCGGCGACGCTATCGAGCCAGGCGAGGCCTTGCGCCTCATCCTTTTCGAAACCCAATAACCCGGCGTACTGAAAGTAGCCACGACGGATTTTCGGCACTGCGAATTCCGTTTGCTGCGCATTCTGACAGAGAAAATTATACATCCACCAGGTGTCAGGAAAATCGCGCAGGGCGAACTTTATCGTGTCATCAGAGAAGTAATTGTTGAACTTAACTTTTTCCACGATCGAACGCTGAAGGGTTCGCCAGAGCGCGTCATTATCGTCCAGATCGCTATAGCAGACCCGCAGCCACTCCAGCGCGTTGTGGCGAGATTCCTGAATATGCGCTCGCAGGCTAATCTCTTCGGCTTTGGCGATAATACGTTCCTGTTCTGCCGGGGAGTCAACCTCTTTGATGCGCAGATCGCGGTGATCGTCCCACCAGATCAATAGCTCCAGATGTTCACGTTCTGCGGCAGAAAGGTGATCGCATACGCTTGATTCCAGAAATTCGCGGATCTCCTCGTGAGACCCTCTCCAGCGTGGCATACGAAACGGGATATATTCATCCAGCACGTAAAATGCCGTCGGGAAAATAGCCAGGCAGACGGCGAGCCAGTATTTTTGCCCGGCATCGTCATTGCACTCCGGCAGCACGGACGGGCGCGGCAAATTTGGGCAAACCGCGTCGGCAAACGACAGCCCGGAATGGGCCATCAGCGCGTCCACCTCCTGCGGTGAATGGCGATGATATTCAGCCAGATCTTCCATTAATGGCTGCCCGGCAACATCCGCGCCCTCGAGGAACTCAACCAGCCAGTCGGGCTGGCCGAAGACTTTGGAGTTGGTACTGGTCAGGGCCGCCGCCATCCACTGGCGCGGTTCACAGTCGATAGCATTGAGCGCGGCGATGACCATCCGTTCGTTGCAGGCGGCGGCGCAGATCCACATCGCTCGGGTGGTTTCTCTCGCCCAGCCATAGCTGCGGTAAAGCCACGCACGGTGATTCCAGTATTGCGCCTCGGCAAGCCAGGCGTGAGTGGAGCGGGGACGAGCGCGCTGCCAGTTTTTGATCAGCGCTAATCCTTGCGGCCCAGCCTCAACCAGCGTGTCCATATCGTAAAAAGGGTTGTCCATTTGATTCCAGGCGAAGAAATAGCGCTTTTCCGCTTCGCGGCTGGTAAAGCTCTCCGTCAGCGCCTGGTTGTAGCGTTCGTCCAGTTCGTCATAGCGTTCTTCGCGCAGCAGGCCGGGAATATCGGCGATATGCCATTCGCGTTGCCCGTCATTGAGGGGATTTTTGTGGTTGCACATCTCAAACATAGCGTTGAGCAGACGATCATCCTGTTCCATAAAGCGTCCTTTAAATCGGCTCGAAAATTTTGAATTCATTCCACGGCAGTTGTCGCCAGCGGCTGACAGGGTCTTGCAGATAATGGGTGGCTTCCTGTAAATCCCGTCCGGCAAGCGCTGTTGGCGTGTCACGTAGCGTGAGCCATACCCGGCGGGCACGAACGTAGGCGGTGGCGTAATCCTCCCAGGAATCAAAACAGTCCTGAGCGCGCTGGGCGTTGAGCAATAGCACCAGCCAGGCCTCGTTTTCGTTACACCAGCCGAGCCCGGCGATACAGCGGGTCAGAAAGGCGGTTCGCATGCAGTCGAAAGCCAGCGCGTCGCGGACCTGGCCTTGGGCCGCCAGATGATGATAAAACGTGCGCGGCGAGCTGCCGATGCCCGCAGGCCAGCGGCGTAAGATATCCTCAACCTTGTGGCGTAACGCCGCGCCGTCGAGGTTTTCGCTCAAGCCCAGCTCTTTTTTTACCTGCTGCGCCAGATAGCGGCGTTTGTCATCGTCAAGTTTAAATACCAGCTCAACGCCTTTGATCGGTAGCCCGTTGCGCCGGGCGAGGATATCAGCTAGCGCCAGCGCCCATTGCCGCCGTCGGGTATCGCGACGCAGGTCTTTCAGGCGATCTTTTTCTTTCTCCTCGGCGATACGGGCCGCAATCAGCGGTTTGTTTTTTTTGTAGTTGCGCCAGCTAAAAAATAGGGCGGCAATAATAAGAACAATCCAGAACATTATTGCACCTCCTTGATGACAGGAAGGTAACGCGTGGTTTGTAGCTCAGGCTTTCAATTTCGAAAGGTTCACTACTGGTGTTTTTCCCGGCAAGCGTAGGGTGCCATTCATGCCGTGGAAACAGCATTTCCGCAGCCGTCGCCACGTTAGGATCAACAACCTGAAGGTAGCGCAGTGCCTCCGGGGCGCTGTGCAGCAGCAGCCACTGTAAAGCCACCGGAGGCGTAGGGAAGTGCTCCATTAAATGAAAATTGTCATGCAACACATTGAGCAGAAAATTGAGGTCATGAATATGAGTAATAAATTTCCAACCTGAATATTCCGGCGTCGATTCATAAACTATTCCCATCCCTTCGCAATCAGCGTGGCGCTCAGGAAGTGGTTGCAGATGGCGTAACAGAGATAAAACATCGTTAGCATATTTCTTAATAGGATGGCGATTTTGCTTACCTTTAATCTGATCAATACTCAGGCCGTTATTACCAACCACCAGGCTTATTGTGACGTGGGGAATATTATTGCCGTCGCGCAGGCTGAACAGGCGAAGTTTTTGTTGTTCCATTTGCCGGGCGTAGTAATCGCCGTAGCCGCCGGAAAGCGCGCCTTTATTATCAAAATCTCCGACGCAGTGTTGCATATGCCAGGATTCATACGCCATCTCACTGCGCAGGCCGGGATTTGTTGCATCAAGTTCAACCAGCACACCGTTATTCACCGTCATCACCGGTTTTAGCGCCTCGCTGTTGGAGGGATACCAACCTTGTTCACGCAGGCGCTGCATTTTTTGATGCTCCGCTTCGCGCATTGCCAGCACGGTAAAGCAGTTGATGCGCTGCAGTTTAGTTTCCAGCCGCGTTCCTTCCTGACGCGAAAGAAATTCCACTAAATCTCTTTCCATTGCCACAAGTTGCGGGTGCTGAACGTTAAGGTAGTAAAAGCGCTCATCGCCACCCAGCTTTGGCGCCAGCCAGGCGGGGATTTCTGCATCAGCGCTAAAATAAACGGCATAATCGGCGACGGAGCGCACAGGATAAACATGAGGAAAGTCACCAATGATCCAACGATAAAAATGGTTGCTTAACCAGCGCTGGATAATTTCGCTGTCGCCGCGTTGTTGGCTCCGGGAAAAAATAGACGATTTTACATTTGGCGCATTTATTATATTGCGTGGTTTATAGCGGTGAGATGACGTTTCTGTCATAAAAATCCATGTATAATTAAGCTGGTATTATGTTTATGTATTTTTAGATTCACTTAATGAATTAATGCGCAATAAGTTTAAAAAACTACTCACAGTATATCGGTAAACTAAAAAGAGCGGCCAAATAATTTATTGTCCCCGATCGCGTTCGTCGTGGTTTTCGGGATACCGCTCGGCCAAATGAAAGAGGGCAGTGTGTTAATTCCGCCAGAATAGCGTTGGCGGAAAATATCGTCTTACGACCTTGTTATTGTTATGCCAATAATCATTATACCAGGCGACACGCATCCGCTTCCCAGCGATATCCCACCCCGTAGACCGCGCGTATAAATGACTGTTCGGCATCCAGCGATTCCAGTTTACGGCGCAGGTTTTTAATGTGGCTGTCGATAGTACGATCGGTCACCACACGGTAGTCGTCGTAGAGGTGGTTTAACAACTGCTCGCGGGAAAAAACTTTACCCGGTTCAAGCGATAAGGTTTTTAGCAGGCGGAATTCAGCGGGGGTTAAATCCAGCGCTTTACCACACCAGGAGGCCTGAAAGCGGCTTTCATCAATCATTAACGGGCTTTCGGCATCCTGCTGCTGGAGTTCGCGCTGCGGTTTACAGCGGCGCAAAATGGTTTTCACGCGGGCCACGACTTCGCGCGGGCTGTAAGGCTTACAGATATAATCATCGGCGCCGATTTCCAGCCCAAGCAGCCGGTCGATCTCTTCAATTTTGGCTGTGACCATCACAATGGGGATGTCGGAAAAACGACGAATCTCCCGGCATAGCGTCAGACCATCGGTACCCGGCAGCATCAGATCCAGCAGGATCAGATCCGGCGGCGTTTGACGCACATACGGCAGTACCTTGTCGCCATGATTGATGAGCGTGGGGGCGTAACTCGCCGCGCGTAAGTAGTCAATAAGCAGCTGTCCCAGCTTGGGTTCATCTTCAACAATCAAAATGCGCGGCGTGTTTTCATCAATGGGTAATTCAGTCATACTTCTCTCTGTAAATCGCGATCCAGCGGTAACTCTACTGTAATGCTAACCCCGCCAAAAGGCGAATGAGCGGCGTGAAGATGACCGTTATGCGCGTGTACAATATTGACGCATATCGCCAGCCCCAGTCCAGAACCGCCGCTGGCGCGGTTACGGGACACTTCCGTGCGGTAAAAACGGTCAAAAAGCTTTTGTAACTGTTCATCGCTGACGCCCGGTGCAGAATCGGCAAAGGTCAGGAATAATGATTTGTCGCGTTGTTCGGCGGAAATATGCAGGCCACCGCCGCTGTCGGTGTAGCGCAGACTGTTTTCCAGTAGATTATTAAACAGTTGCATCAGGCGATCCGGGTCGCCGAAGACGGTCATACTATCCGGCAACGCGTAATGTAGCGTTAGCCCCCGGCTGGTAAAGCGTTCTCTGAACGCGCCGCCAGCGACTTCCAACAGGGGAACAAGATCGACGGTCGTTTTTTGGTAAGCCAGCGCGCCCTCGTCAGACAACGACAGCTGATGCAGGTCGTCAACCAGTTTGGTAAGCGTACCGACTTCCGCCTGTAGCGAGGTAACCGATTCTGGCGTGAACTGGCGAACGCCATCCTGAATGGCTTCCAGTTCGCCGCGCAATACCGCCAGCGGCGTGCGCAGTTCGTGGGAAATATCCGCCATAAAGTCGCGGCGCATCTGCTGATTTTTTTCCAGCGTGCTGGCAAGCTGGTTAAAGTCCTGCGCCAGTTTTCCCAGCTCATCGGCGCTGGTTGGGGTCACGCGCGTGGTAAAATCCCCCGCCGCCAGCCTGTGCGTACCCTCGACCAACCGTTTGACCGGGGCGAGCAGGCCACGCGCCAGCAAAAACGTCGCCAGCGCGGCCAGCAACGTTGATAACGCCACGATCATCCAACTGGCGCGCCGCTGCTGCATATCAAAATTAATATCCGTATTGCGCGTCAGCCGCTCGACAGGAGAGGCGATAATCGCGCCGACTTCGACGCCATTGACCAGAATGGGGCGGCGAGTACCGTCATGCGGCACCGGACCGCGTGGGCCGACCAGCACCCGGCCATTTTGATCGACGACCCAGAACTGGGTGCGCCAACCGTGCGGCGGCATACCGGGGCCGGGTTTATCCCGGTCGTTGTCATGCTCAAATGAACGCAGAATCTGGAAAACGAAGCGATCGTTGTTGCGTAAAAAACGCCAGTTGCCGTGTTGCTGGTACTGGTCGCCCAGCGCATCGCCCAGCATTTGTAGCCGCTGCTCGTTGCCGTGTTTGATATAGTCAATAAATCCGCGTTCAAAACTGACGCGCACGGCCCAATGCATACTGATCAGCAGCACGATGCAGGTGGCGAAGATCGCCAGAAACAGCTTGCCGGTGATTCCGGGCCGCCAGACTTTCATTACAGGCTCCTTTTACGCCGTGAAATGACCATGTTTTGCTGTGTATCGTTCGGCACGCGGGCAAAAATTATCGCCGGTAGCGCGATAATAACCGCCATACATAACCAGGTGTACATAAAGACGTGATGTGTGGCGCTACTGTCTATCCCGATATGCTGTTGGCCAAACATACCCAGCAGCATTCCGGCAATAGTGACGCCGATACTCATCGAGAGCTGCATAATCATCGATAATAAGCTATTGCCGCTGCTGGCCAGCGTATCGGGAAGGTCTTTTAGCGTTAAGGTATTCATGGAAGAAAAGCGCGCCGAGTTCACCATTCCCTGCAAAAGCAGTACCAGCGGCAGGAGATAATACCAGCCGAGCAGCGCGACCGACATAAACAACAGGCTAACCAATGCCAGTCCGAGCGTGGTCGCCACCAGAACCCGACGATAGCCAAAACGGTTAACTATCTGCACCACAATCCGCTTCATTCCCATGCTGCCCAGCACCATGGGGATCATCATCAAACCGGCATGAAACGGTGAAAAACCAAGACCAATTTGTAAAAAGACCGGCGTCATAAACGGCAGCATACCGCTGCCGATACGCCCGGCAAAACTGCCCAGCAACCCCAGTGAAAACGTGGGCGTGCGGAACAATCGCAGGCTGAATAACGCGCCTGAGTTTTTTTTGGCATGGAAGAGATAGAGCAGAATGGCTGCCGCGCCGCCCGCAGCAAGTCCGGCTAATGTCCAGGGCGAAATCCCCATGCTTTTACTACCATCCAGCGCCAGCGTGAGTACCGCCATGCCGATAGCTAACAGCAGGAACCCCGGCAGATCAAAGCGCCGGGTCTCTATGGTGTAGTTTGGCATCAGCATAAAGGTTGCCATAGCGCCGACAATTCCCACCGGGATATTGATCAGAAAGATCCAGTGCCATGAAGCATATTCCACCAGCACCCCGCCCAGCGCGGGGCCGAGTAACGGCCCGATCTGTCCCGGTAGGGTGACGAAGGTCATCGCCGCCATATATTGCGCGCGCGGCACGATTTTCATGACCGTCAGGCGTCCGACCGGCACCATCATCGCGCCGCCTACGCCTTGTAAAACCCGCGCTAATACCAGTTGATTAAGCGTGCCGGAGAGGGCGCAAAACAGCGAACCCAGCGTGAACAGCACAATGGCGGCAAAGAAAATATTACGCACGCCGATTTTATCTGCCAGCCAGCCGCTGGCGGGGAGCATTACGGCGACGGTAAGAACATATGACACCACTACCATGTGCATATGCAGCGGGCTTTCCCCCAGGCTTTTCGCCATGGAGGGCAGCGCAGTGTTGACGATGGTGGTATCCAGCGACTGCATAAAAAAGCCGAATGCCACAATCCAGAGTTGCCAGCGGGTGTTGTCAGGAAGTTCTGTCATATCTCTACTACCGGTTTGCTATTTTTACGCGAAAAACGCAGCCGCAGACGGTCGAAAAAGAGGTACACCACCGGCGTGGTATAGAGCGTCAGGAGCTGGCTCATGACCAAACCGCCGACAATGGTTATCCCCAGCGGCTGCCGTAATTCCGAACCGTCTCCGCCAGATAACACCAATGGCAGTGCGCCGAACAGCGCCGCCAGCGTGGTCATCATTATTGGACGGAAGCGTAACAAGCAGGCCTGGAAAATGGCTTGTTCCGGCGTCAGGCCGCCGCTTCGTTGCGCTTCAAGCGCAAAATCGACCATCATAATGGCGTTTTTCTTCACAATGCCAATTAATAGCATGATCCCTATCAGGGCGATTAGGCTGAAAGGGGCATTGAAGAGTTCCAGCGCCAGAAGCGCCCCAACGCCCGCCGATGGCAGAGTAGAGAGAATGGTCAGCGGATGGACGTAGCTTTCGTACAGTATCCCCAGCACAATGTAGACGGTAGCGATCGCCGCCACTATCAAAATAAGCTGTGAATTCATGGTCTGCTGGAAGACTTGCGCCGTTCCGGAAAAACTGCCGCGTACCGTCGAGGGGACGCCAAGCTGCGTCATGGTGCGATTAATGGCCTCCGTCGCCTGCGATAACGATGTGCCGGTCGGCAAGTTAAAGGCAATCGTGGACGCTGCGGAAAGTCCCTGATGGTTTACCGACAGCGGCGCATTGGCGGGCCGCCATTGGGCGAAATAAGAGAGAGGAATCGCTTTTCCGTCGCGGTTGATAACGAACATTTTCTCCAGCGCGCTGATATCCTGGGTATAGCGCGGATCGACTTCCATCACCACTTTATACTGGTTCATCGGCTGATAAATGGTGGAAATTTGCCGCTGGCCGAAAGCATTATTTAACAGACTGTTTGCGGCCTGAACATCAATGCCCAGCCGTGACATGGTGTCGCGGTCGTAGATAAGGTTCATCTCCGCGCCGTTATCCTGCTGGTCGGAGTTTACGTCCGCCAGTTGCGGCAGGGCCGAGAGCGCTTTGCGTATTTTCGGCTCCCACTCGCGCAGCGCCGGCAGGGAGTCAGACAGCAACGTATATTGGTAACTGGCGTTAGCCTGCCGCCCGCCGACGCGAATATCCTGTACCGCCATCAGAAACAGCCTGGCGCCGGGTTCTTTTGCCAGTTTGACCCGCAGTCGGTCAATGACTTGCTGCGCCGTCTCTTTGCGTTCGCCGCGCGGCTTCAGCGTAATAAACATCATGCCGCTATTCACCCTCGATCCGCCGGTAAAACCAGTGACATTATTCACCGCCGGATCGTCGCGAATAATTTTCATAAAATCCTGCAGCTTGCCGCGCATGGCCTGGAAAGAGATGCTCTGGTCAGCCTGAATACCGCCCATCAACACGCCAGTGTCCTGCTCCGGAAAGAATGTTTTAGGGATGGCGATATAAAGCCAGATGTTCAGCGCAATGGTGCCAAGAAAAACCACACCGACAAGACGCGTATGGTTAAGCACCCATTTTAATGACGTGCCGTAACCCTGTTGCAAGGCGACCAGCAAACGGCCAACGCCCCGTTTACGCGGTTGGGTGCGCGGTTTGCTTGATTTAAGCATCCAGCCGCACATCATCGGCGTCAGCGTGAGCGAGACCACCAGCGAAATGCCAATCGCCACCGAGAGGGTAACGGCGAATTCCCGTAATAATCGTCCTGGCAGGCCGCCCATTAACAGCAGCGGCAGAAATACCGCCACCAGCGACAGACTCATGGAGATGACCGTAAACCCAACTTCTCGCGTACCCTGTAATGCCGCCTGCAAAGGTTTCATTCCCGCCTCCAGATGGCGGGCGATATTTTCCAGCACCACAATGGCATCATCAACGACAAATCCGGTCGCGATAGTCAGCGCCATCAGCGACAGATTGTTGAGGCTGAAGCCGCACAGATACATGGCGGCGAAGGTGCCGATGAGCGAAACGGGAACGGCGACGGCGGGAATTAGCGTGGCGCGCCCGGAGCGCAGGAATAAAAACACCACCAGGATCACCAGCGCAACAGAGATAGCCAGTGTCTCTTCTACCTCTTGCAGCGACGCGCGAATCGTCGGCGAACGATCCTGGGCGATTTGTAAATCGATAGCGGCGGGGATCATTGCCCGCAGTTCCGGCAGTTTTGCCCGGATGCCGTCGACCGTCTGAATAATGTTGGCCTCCGGCAGCTTGCGGATCATCAACAAAATAGCGGGTTTAGCGTTCGTCATCCCGGCGTTACGGACATCCTGCACCGAGTCGGTGACGCTGGCGACGTCGCCCAGGCGTACCGCCGCGCCGTTGTTATAGTGAATAATCAGCGGCTGGTATTCGGCGGCGGTTTTCAGTTCGTCGTTGGTCTGGATTTGCCAGCGGTGGACGCTATCTTCAATTGCGCCTTGCGGTCGGCGTACGTTGGCGCTGTCGATCGCTTCGCGGACCTCATCCAGCGAGGCGCCCTGGTTAAAGAGCGCCTGCGGGTTTAAGCCTACACGTACTGCGGGCAGGGAGCTGCCGCCGACGTCAACATCGCCGACGCCGTCAATTTGCGCGATGGTTTGCGCCAGTTGGGTAGAGGCGAAATCATACAGTTTGCCCTGTGACCAGCTCTCCGAGGTGAGCGTTAAAATCATAATCGGCGCGTCGGACGGGTTGGCCTTGCGATAAGTTGGGCGGCTGGGCATTCCGCCTGGCAACAAGCTTTGCGCGGCGTTGATGGCGGCCTGCACATCGCGCGCCGCGCCGTTAATATCGCGATCGAAATTAAATTCGAGAATAATGCGCGTACTGCCGAGTGAGCTGCTGGAGGTCATTTCATTGACGCCTGCAATGCGTCCCAAAGAACGTTCCAACGGCGTCGCCACTGACGAAGCCATGGTTTCCGGCGAGGCGCCCGGTAGCGAGGCGCTAACCATAATCACCGGGAAATCGACCTGCGGCAGCGGGGCGACCGGCAGCAGACGAAAGCCCAGAATGCCGCACAGCGTAATGGCGGCGGCAATCAAAATGGTGGCGACCGGGCGGTAGATGAAAAGGGCGAAAAAGCGCATCTACGCCTCCTCTTTATGGCGCGGAAAGCGACTTTTCACGTACAGCGACAGGCGGTCAAACAGGAGATAAATCACCGGTGTGGTAAACAGAGTTAATACCTGGCTGACCAGTAGGCCGCCCACCATCGCGATCCCCAACGGGCGACGTAATTCCGCGCCAACGCCGGTACTCAACATTAATGGCAATGCCCCGAGCAACGCCGCCAGCGTGGTCATCAGAATCGGTCGAAAACGCAGCAGACAGGCCTGGAAGATAGCGTCGCGCGGGCTCATCCCCTGTTCGCGTTCGGCGGCGAGGGCGAAGTCAATCATCATGATGGCGTTTTTCTTCACGATGCCGATCAGCAAAATAATGCCGATAATGGCGATAATATCGAGCTCGCTACCAGCGATGATCAGCGCCAGCAGCGCGCCGACGCCCGCCGTCGGCAGCGTTGAGAGAATCGTGATCGGATGGATAAAACTCTCATACAGCACGCCGAGCACGATATACATCGCCACCACGGCGGCGACAATAAGCCAGACGGTGCTGCCCAGCGCCGCCTGGAAGGCGAGCGTACTGCCCTGAAACTGCGTTGTAATATCCGCTGGCAGGGCGAGCGTTTTTTCCGTATCGAGAATCGCCTGCACCGCATCGCCGAGCGAATAGCCCTCCGGCACGTTAAACGAAAATGTCGTAACCGGGAACTGATCTAAATGATTGATGGAGAGCGGAGCGAAGCGCTGCTCAATGCGGGCAATCGCGCTGAGCGGTACGGTGCCGCCGTCGCGGCTCGTCAGGCGAATCGTCTCCAGCGCCGCCAGGCCCGGCGTGCTGGCGGTATTATGTTCCAGCACGACGCGGTACTGGTTCGCCTGGGTATAAATCGTTGAAATCAGGCGTTGTCCGAACGCGTTGTAGAGCGCGTTATCCACATCCGCCATGCTGATACCCAAACGGCTGGCGCTGTCGCGGTCGACATTCACCCAGGCCGCTAATCCCCGATCTTGCCAGTCGCTGCTTACCTCAGAGAGCTGTGGCAACGACTGTAGCGCGTTCTGCAGTTTTGGCACCCAGTGGCTGAGCGCATCGAGCGTCGTGGCCTGCAGGGTAAACTGATACTGTGTGCGGCTGACCTGCGTGTCGATGGTTAAATCCTGCGTCGGCTGGAGATACAGCGCCACGCCGGGAATCGTCGCCACGGCGGTTTGCAGCCGGGAGATCACCTGCTGCACGCGGTCATCACGCGCATCCAGCGGCTTGAGGTTAATTTGCAGGCGCGCGCTATTCAGCGTGGGGTTAGCGCCGTCTACGCCAACAAAAGTCGTCAGGCTTTGCACCGCCGGGTCCTGTAATATCCGCTCCGCCACCTGGCGCTGACGTTGCGCCATACTGGCATACGATGACGATTGCGGCGCCTGCAGCGTTCCCTGGATAATGCCGTTATCCTGTACCGGAAAGAACCCTTTCGGAATGATTATCCACAGCATAACGCTGAGCAGGAGCGTGGCGAATGCCACGCTCAATGTAAGCCACGGATGGTTGAGCACTTTCGCTAATCCGCGTCCGTAGCTGGCGATCACGCGGTCAAACATCCGCTCGCAGGCGCGGGAAAAGCGGTTTTGTTTACGCAGAGACTGCTGGCTGAGCATACGCGCGCACATCATGGGCGTGAGCGTCAAAGAGACGACGGCGGAGATTAAAATCGCTACCGCCAACGTCACCGCAAATTCGCGGAACAGTCGACCAACAATATCGCCCATAAAGAGCAACGGGATCAGCACCGCAATCAGTGAAAAGGTGAGGGAAATAATGGTAAAGCCGATTTCGCCCGCGCCTTTGAGCGCCGCCGCCAGCGGTTTTTCTCCTTTTTCGATGTAGCGCGAGATGTTCTCGATCACCACAATCGCATCGTCCACCACGAAACCCGTGGCGATAGTGAGCGCCATCAGCGTCAGGTTATTAATGGAAAAATCCAAAAATACCATCACCGCAAAGGTGCCGATAAGCGACAGCGGTACGGCGACGCCGGGAATAATTGTGGCGGGAATGTTACGTAAAAACAGATAGATAATCATGACGACCAGCGCGATCGCCAGCATCAGTTCAAACTGAGTATCGCGTACGGAAGCGCGAATATTGGTGGTGCGATCGGACAGGACCGTGACCTTCACCGATTTCGGCAGGCTTTCGGTAAGCTGGGGCAGCATCTGGCGAATGCTGTCCGCTGTCGCAATGATATTGGCGCCAGGCTGGCGTTGAACGTTCATCACGATAGCCGGTGCTTGATTCGCCCATGCGCCGAGCCAGCTATTTTCCGCCCCCTGTTCGACGGTGGCGACATCGCCCAGCCGTACCGGCGCGCCGTTTTGATACGCGATGATAAGCCTGCGGTATTCGTCGGCAGACTGCATCTGATCGTTAGCAGAAAGCGTCACCGCCCGTTCGGGGCCATCCAGACTGCCTTTCGCCGAGTTGACGTTGGCGCCGGTAATTGCGGTACGGACCGTTTCGCTGGTCAGACCGAGCGCGGCGACAGCCTGAGCATTCAGTTTTACGCGTACTGCAGGGCGCTGCCCGCCGGCAAGCGTCACCAGTCCGACGCCGGAGACCTGCGAGATCTTCTGCGCCACGCGGGTTTCTACCATGTCCTCTACCTGAGTCATTGGCATCGCGTTTGAGGTGACGGCAAGCGTCATAATCGGCGGGTCCGCCGGATTGACTTTGCTATAAATCGGCGGATTCGGCAGGTCGGAAGGCAATAAATTGGTGGCTGCGTTAATCGCCGCCTGTACTTCCTGCTCGGCAACGTCCAGCGGCAGCGTCAACTGAAACTGTAGCGTTACCACCGACGCGCCGCCGGAGCTTTGCGACGACATCTGCTTCAGTCCTGACATCTGGCCGAACTGGCGCTCAAGCGGCGCGGTGACGGCGGAGGTCATGACATCCGGGCTGGCGCCAGGGTAGAGCGTAACAACCTGAATAGTGGGGTAGTCGACCTCCGGCAAAGCGGCGACGGGCAGGAAGCGATAGCCGATAATCCCGGCGAGTAAAATCGCCGCCATCAGCAGAGTGGTGGCCACGGGGCGCAGAATAAACAGACGCGAAGGGCCGCCCGTGCTGCCCGGAGGTAATACCTGCATCAGGCGCGCGCTCCTTTTTGACCTTCATGGCGGGAAGGGGATTTTTCATCCGCCACGGTGGTTTGCGGCTCAACGACCTCGACTTTTGCGCCTTCCGTCAGCCGATCAATACCATCGGTAACGACACGATCGCCTGCCGACAAGCCAGCGCTGATCACCACGTTTCGGTTATCCTGAATACCGATTTTTACCCGCTTCTTGCTGACGTTATTTTCGTCGTTCAGCACCCACACAAAGTGGCCCTCATTGCCCATTTGCACCGCCGCGGCAGGCACCACAACGGCATTTTGTTCGGTATCGACCAGCATCCGGGCGTTCACAAATTGATTGGGGAACAGCGTATCGTCCTGATTGGTAAAGCGCGCTTTAATTTTGATCGTTCCCGTTGTGGGATCAATCTGGTTGTCCAGACTGAGCAACACACCTTCGCTCAATTTGTGCGAGTTAGTCCGATCCCAGGCTTCTACGACCAGCGTTTTCCCCGCTTTCTGCGCCTGAACCACGGTCGCGATATCGCTTTCCGGCAGAGTAAAAATGAGATCAATCGGGTGCGTTTGCGTAATGACGACAATACCTGCGGTATCGCTGCTGGAAATCTGGTTGCCGACATCCACCTGTTTCAGACCCACGCGTCCCGAGACCGGGGCCGTGATACGACTCCAGTCGAGCTGTAACTGCGCGCTGGCGACATTAGCTTCATCCGCTTTAATGGTTCCCTGGGTTTCGTTGACCAGCGCCTGTTGCGCATCCAGTTCCTGACGGGAAACCAGATTGGTTTTTGCCAGTTGTTGATAGCGCGCCAGATCACGACGCGCATTCGCCAGCGTAGCGTTATCTTTCGCCAACTGTCCCTGAGCCTGCGCCAGGGCGACCTTAAACTGGCTGGGATCGATTTGCGCCAGCAGATCGCCTGCGTTGACCTGCTGACCTTCCTCAAAGTGCAGGGCGATGAGTTGACCATCCACGCGGCTACGCACCGTAACGGTATTCGCTGCGGTCACGGTACCCAGCCCGCTCAGATAGCGCGGTACGGCCTGCGTGGTCGCGGTCGCGGCCTGTACCGGCGCCAGAGGGCCGTCGCGCATACCGCGGCGACCTGCGGCGGCGGTATGCGGCGCTTGCGCGGCGACGCCCGGCGCGGCCGTCGGGCTTTCGCTACGGCTATGCCAGAACCAGAATGCGGCGGCGGCCACTACAACCCCAATCGCGATTGCCCAGCGGAAAGTATTACTGCCTTTCATCGGTATAAGTTTCTCATCCTGAAACGTTTTGCGGAATGTTGCTCCCTCTATTGTAGTCAGCAGGGAAGGGAGAAAAATGGAGGAATTATGGAACACGGTCGGGATTATTCTGAATGGCGACCCGCTTTGCGAGGCGCTACGCAACTCTCATCGGTGAAAATCGTTAACGCGCCGGAGTGCGGTAAAGTGGCGGCACGGCAATGAAGATAAGCCACCGATTTCAGCAGGACGCTGAAACGGGAAAGCCCCTCCCGAGGAAGGGGCCAAAATAAGGAAAGGGTTATGATGAAGTTAGTCATCATACTGGTGATACTCTTAGTGATTAGCTTCCAGGCTTACTAAGACACCAGGGGGAGGAGGAATCCTCCCTTACCCTCACTCCTGACGTTAAGCCACATCAAAAATAATGTCAATCCATCAGCGCTGAGCTTGCGAGGCGCTTAGCGGAAAACGACCTCCGCCCAGCGCGCCAGTCCTGCGGTGACGGAGCCGAAATCATCGCCGCCAGCGACGGGTATGCCCGGTAGCTGTTCGGAAAGCGCTTTTTTAATCAATGGCGAACGGGCGCTGCCGCCGGTCAGATAGATGACATCCGGTTTTTCCTGCGCGCTGTCCAGCGCCAGTTGCACCTGTTCCAGAATACGCGCCAGCGGTTGATCCAGCGCCGCTTCCAGTCCTTGCTGGCTGATAGCGACCGCCAGGTCGTCGCTGATAAATGGCAGCCTCGCCGTAACATCCGCCTGGCCGGAAAGGGCGATTTTGCTCTCTTCCGCGCAGCGCACCAGGCGGTAACTAAGCCGCTGACGCCAGACCTTGAGCAGCAACGCGACCTTGTCTGCTTCACGCGCGTTGCGAACCAAATCGTTCAACATACGACCATTCGCGCTACTGTAAAAATCGCTTTGCGCCGGGACGTCGTTAATCGCCACGGCGTTCCACCACGGCAGCACCGGCAGGGCGATGCCTTTTTCGGTTTCGCCGCCCATGCCCAGCAAAGGCATCAGATTTTTAAAGGCCAGCGCGATATCCAGATCGTTTCCGCCCACGCGGCAACCGCTGTGCCCCAACAGGCTGTTTTCACGATCGGCGCGCTGACGCCACTGCGGCCCCATCAGCAGCATGGAGCAGTCGGTGGTGCCGCCGCCAATATCCACGACCAGCACACGCTTCTCTTCCCGCAGCGTAGCCTCGTAGTCCAGGCCCGCCGCAACCGGTTCATACTGGAATACCACCTCCTGAAAACCGGCGCGTTTTGCCGCCCGCTCCAGAATACCCTGCGCCTGGCGGTTCGCGTCATCGCCGCCCAGTCCCTGAAAGTTGATCGGGCGACCGATCACCGCCTGGGTAATGGCCTCCGGCAATTGGCTGTGCGCCGTATGACGAATATGTACCATCATGGCGCAGACTAAATCTTCAAACAGCGCGACCTGCTGCGGTTTCAGGCCGCTGGCGCCTAAAAAGGATTTTGGCGATTTGAC
Source organism: Salmonella sp. SJTUF14076 (assembly GCF_015534835.1). NCBI lineage: Bacteria > Pseudomonadati > Pseudomonadota > Gammaproteobacteria > Enterobacterales > Enterobacteriaceae > Salmonella > Salmonella sp. SJTUF14076. Next base: position 1,790,497 of record NZ_CP064674.1, read on the forward strand.
AAACCAGACCTCCTGGGGATCGTCAATATAGTGCGCCAGCGACGCCAGACCAAACTGTACGCTTTGCGCGCCAACCTCAATATCTTCCTCGCGGTTGTAGCGTATCGCGCGGCGCAGCAGCGCCTGGGTTTCTTCGTCCGTTGCCGGCACATCATGATGGCGATACAGCCACTCGCTCACCGCTTCGCGCGTCGGCGCGCACAGCATAGACGGCAGTAATGCGCTGTTATTCTCCATTGTCAGCAACTGTGGATGCCCGTCGCGCATAATGGCGACCGAGCAGTTTGCCGTACCGTAATCAAATCCTATAAACACCTTAAAATCCCCATGCCAGTGAAGAAGGGGCGTGACTTTAGCGAAATGTCGTCGCGGCGACAACTGGAATATGAAAGCAAGGCGTTACGTGCGATTAGCGTTTATGCTGAAAGGTCAAATAAAGGAGAAAAGTATGTTTACCCTGAGCTGGCAGCCGCCTTACGACTGGTCGTGGGTGTTGGGCTTTCTTGCCGCGCGTGCGGTGGACGGCGTGGAAACGGTAGGCGAGGGCTTTTATGCGCGCAGCCTGGTGGTGGGCGAGCATCGCGGACTGATCAGCGTGAGCCCCCATCTGCCCACCCACACTGTGCAGGTCAGCGTGAGCGCCGGATTACTTCCCGTCGCGCCGGCGTGTCTGGCGAAGGTTTCGCGTCTGTTTGATCTTGACTGCCAGCCCGCGCAGGTTGCCGCCGTGCTGGGGCCACTGGGCGAGGACAGACCGGGGCTGCGTTTACCGGGATCGGTTGATACGTTTGAACAAGGCGTGCGGGCGATACTGGGGCAACTGGTGAGTGTCGCGATGGCGGCCAGGTTGACGGCGAAAGTGGCGCGCCGCTATGGCGAGGCGTTGCCGGATGCGCCCGATTATGTCTGTTTTCCCGGTCCGGAAACGCTAGCGTTGGCCGATCCGCTGGCGCTTAAAGCTCTGGGGATGCCGCTGCGGCGCGCCGAAGCGCTGATTCATCTGGCGCAGGCGACGCTGGCGGGAAAACTGGCGCTCGCCGCGCCGCCGGATATTGAGCAGAGCGTTAAAAATTTACAAACGTTTCCGGGAATTGGCCGTTGGACGGCGAACTATTTCGCCCTGCGCGGTTGGCAGGCAAAAGATATCTTTTTGCCCGATGATTACTTAATTAAGCAGCGCTTTGCCGGGATGACGGCCGCGCAGATCCGTCGCTACGCGGAGCGCTGGAAACCGTGGCGTTCCTACGCGCTACTGCATATCTGGTATACCCACGGCTGGCAACCGTCAATGGATAGCGAAATAGCTGGTATTCAGTAACAAATCCAGCGGTTGCGCTTCGGCGATAGTGTCGCCATAAATCAGATCCACGCCAATACGGGAGAGCGTATCCAGCACCTGTGGATTTTGTACCGGCCCGGCGAGCGTTTTGATGTCCAGATGCTGGGCGTGTCCCTGGATGATCGAGGTCAGCATTTCATCCATTAAACTCTCATGAACGTTGGCGATAAGGTCGCTATCCAGCAGTAAATAATCGGCGATATGCGGGGTCAGTAAATTAAACAGCTGTAAATCGCGCCCGACATGGCTGAGAATCACCTGGCAGCCGCGTTGCCGCAGTTTTCGCAGAGTCGCAGCGGCGGTCTGCGCCTGCTTAACGATAACGTCAGCCGGGATAATCAGGTGTAATAACCGTGGCGGCAGTGGGCTATGCTCCAGTTGTTCCAGCAGCTCATCAATAAGGGTCGCGCTGTATAATCCCGCGGCGGACAGCGGCAGCGCAACGCTTAATCCCTTGCTGGCGACGGCGGTCGCCGCATGGCGGAAAAACTCATGGAATACCCGTCGGTCAAGCGCGTGATGCAGCGCGGGGTCGGCTAACCCTGCCCGGAACGCGCGCTCTTCCATCACTTCCCCTTCGCTGGTCCACAGCCTGAGTGAGACCAGCCAAAAGCTGGTGGCCTCCGGCGTACGCGGCGGCGCGACGTTTCTGGCAAGCATTAGCAGGTGGTTATTTTTAATCATATGCCACTGTTCTTCCAGCGGCATCATTCCCTTTGAGGAGGTTAATGCGTGCTGCGGTTCGTACACGGTCAGACGGCCTCGACCGCTATTTTTCGCGGCGTAGCAGGCAATATCGGCCTGAGACACGACCTCTGTGAGCTGGCAGTTATGTTCATTTATCATTGTGATCCCGGCGCTGGCGCCGATCCGATGCAGGCGTCCTTCCCACATAAAGTGATACTCATTAACGGCGTTGATAAGCCGCGTCACGATAAAGCGCGCGCTGTCACTATTACAATCTGGCAGCAACAGGCCAAACTCATCGCCACCCAGACGGGCCAGAAGATCGCCGGATCGAAGCATACTGAGCATCAGTGACGCGAGTTCGCGCAATAAGGCATCGCCGGCGGCATGTCCCGCGCTGTCGTTAACCGCTTTAAAACGGTCCAGATCGATAAACACCAGCGCATGATGTTGAGGCGATTCCTGTATTGTTTGCAGGCGCTGTTGAAGCTGCTTTTCAAAACTGGCGCGGTTGGCAAGATGGGTGAGGGCGTCATGCGTTGCGCTGTAGCTGAGCTGGCGTAACATTTTTCGTGATTCGGTAACGTCCTGGATAACCAGAACCGAACCAATCTTATCGCCGTCAAGCGTACTGAGCGGCGTGATACTGTAATGAATATCGTAGCTGCCGCCGTTATGACAATGGAGCACTATCTCCTGTTCCATGTCCGATCGCGACCTGTCGGCGCGATAAATATCCTCCAGCAGCGGCCCCTTATCACCTGACGTAATGCGCAGAACCGTTAATAATGGCGCGCCTAAAGCATCCTCTTGCCGCCAGCCGCTCATCTTCTCGGCGATCGGGTTCATAAAGGTGATATTCATCGCGACATCAATACACACCACCGCTTCTCCGATAGAGTCAAGCGTGATGTGCAACCGTTCTTTTTCCTGAAACAGCGCGTCGTTCGCCTGTGTAATACGCTCCATCAACCGCTGGTTTTCCTGCTCGCTTTGCTTGAGATCGTTAATATCTTCAATCTGAGCAATAAAATAGAGAGGTTTATTGTCTTTATGACGAACCAGCGAGACGGCCAGCAGCGCCCAGACGACATCGCCGTTGCGGGTGTAGTAGCGTTTTTCCATGGAATAGCTATTGATGTCGCCGCGCACCAGCATGTTTAGCTGTTCAAGGTCGTTATTCAGGTCTTCCGGCCAGGTCAATTGCTGAAATGTCATCGTGCGTAATTCATCCTGGCTATAGCCAAGAAAATGGCTCAGAGATTTATTGACCTGTAGCCACTGACCCTCCGTACCGACCAGCGCCATACCAATGGCGGAATACTCCATCGCGTTGCGAAAGCGGGATTCGCTCTCGGTGATATGTTTACGTTCCGTGCGAAACGCGTACATCACCATCGTCATCATATTGGCAGGCAGCAGGATCATTAAAAAAGGCAGCCACGGCATATTGACCATCACGTCGGTTTTCGGCGTGGCGAGCAGCGTGGGGTCATTGGCCAGCATGAGCGAGACCACGATAACGGTAGCTAAAAAAATTAAAAACGCCTCCATTCGCGGCAGGCGCACCGCACTCCACATCAACAGGACGATAACGCACGTAAACGGCCACGGAATATAGCGCATAGCGAGCCAGCTTAGCGCCAGCGTAATGACCAGCGTCAATAGCGTTTCCAGCAACAGATGCGGGTCGCGATGACGCAACAGATAGTGTGGTTTAAACAGTAAACCTAACGGCACCAGCGTCAGCGCGCCGATGGCTTCCGATAATACCCAAATCAGAAACGCTTTCGAGGCGACCGCTTCCGGCGCTATCAGCCAAAATAACAGGCCGCCGAGTAGCGGCGGAATCACGGCGCTGCCGATAGCCAGACGAAACCAGTCATTCAAATTTTGTAAGGGGTTGTAGCTGGGGAGCAGTTTTCGCAGCAGTATCGCGCCAGTGGCCGCCTCGATAATATTTATTGCCGTCCAGCTAAAGTTAAGCGAGGCGGCCGGAAATAAAGTCAGTGAGGCGCCGATGCTGCTGAGCGAGCAGGCGACCGCGATCCCAGGCCACAGACGGCCCGCATGGCGGTAAAACGCGACCATCATAATGGAGGTGGGGAACCACAGCGGCGCGAGTTGGGTGCCGACACGCGATAATACGAGCGAAAAGAGCGTAAAGACAAACGCGACCAGGCCTAAACTGACCAGACGCAATAGCGGGTGGGGGACGGTAACGAAAACATGTTGGGATGGTTTACTCATTACCACTCTATCCGAATCGCCGGTAACGTCGCGGAATACCGGACGCGTCAGTTTACTCTGTGATTATGCTAGTATAAACGCGTAATGATTTATACGCTGGCTGAATATAAATTGTGGCTCCCGGCGTATTCCTCCTCCAGACGGGGCGATAAATCCGCTGTCCGCGTTAAAACTGAACGCTTTTACGTCGCGACGTCGAATACGCCGCCAACAAATTCACCGTGGCATAGCGCCGGACTGGTATCGCGCTGCTGAAATCCCTATAATTGCCGCGTTTGGCGTTTCGGCGCCCCCCTTCCTTACATCCAGGTTAATCAGGTCGCTAAATTTATGACTGATCAGTCTCATCAGTGCGTCATTATCGGTATCGCTGGCGCATCGGCTTCCGGCAAGAGTCTTATTGCCAGTACCCTTTACCGCGAATTGCGTGAACAAGTGGGTGACGAACATATTGGCGTTATTCCCGAAGACAGTTATTACAAAGATCAAAGCCATCTGTCGATGGAAGAACGCGTAAAAACTAACTATGACCATCCGAATGCGATGGATCACAGCCTGCTATTTCAGCATCTTCAGGCGCTCAAGCGCGGTTCGGCGATTGAATTACCGGTATACAGTTATGTTGAGCATACCCGTATGCAGGAAACGGTTCGCGTAGAACCGAAGAAAGTGATTATTCTTGAAGGTATTCTGTTACTGACCGACGCGCGTTTGCGTGAAGAGATGAACTTCTCTATTTTTGTCGATACGCCGCTGGATATCTGTTTGATGCGCCGTATCAAACGCGATGTGAACGAGCGTGGTCGCTCAATGGATTCGGTGATGGCGCAATATCAGAAAACGGTGCGTCCGATGTTCCTGCAATTTATTGAGCCTTCCAAACAATATGCGGATATTATCGTGCCGCGCGGCGGTAAAAACCGCATCGCTATTGATATTCTGAAAGCGAAAATCAGCCAGTTCTTTGAATAAATCTGGCGAATTGTGTACCGTTCAGTGATAACCTGGTTAGCCCTTGATGTGCTTGATTTAAGGGCTTGATGCGCGAAAGGAGAAAGTGCCATGCGTTTATGCGACCGAGATATTGAAGCCTGGCTGGATGAAGGCCGTTTGTCTATCACCCCGCGACCTCCCGTAGAGCGCATTAATGGCGCGACGGTCGATGTACGTCTTGGCAATAAATTTCGAACCTTCCGTGGCCATACGGCGGCGTTTATCGATCTGAGCGGGCCGAAAGATGAGGTCAGCGCGGCGCTGGATCGCGTGATGAGCGATGAAATCGTTTTGCCGGACGGCGAGGCATTTTATCTGCATCCGGGCGAGTTGGCGCTGGCTGTCACCTTTGAATCCGTTACCCTGCCGCCGGATTTAGTGGGCTGGCTGGATGGTCGTTCCTCGCTGGCGCGTCTGGGATTGATGGTGCATGTGACGGCGCACCGTATCGATCCCGGCTGGTCGGGCTGCATTGTGCTTGAGTTTTACAATTCCGGGAAGCTGCCGCTGGCGTTGCGTCCGGGTATGCTCATCGGCGCGCTGAGCTTTGAGCCGCTGTCCGGCCCGGCGGCGCGGCCTTATAACCGCCGTCAGGATGCCAAATATCGCGATCAGCAGGGCGCTGTCGCCAGCCGGATTGATAAAGACTGAGCCATTCGGCGCAATACTGCCGGTCCATTGAGGGTAGCATGAGACGATTTCTGACGACGCTGATGATTCTCCTGGTCGTGCTGGTGGCCGGATTCTCTGCGTTGGTATTGTTGGTCAATCCGAATGATTTCCGCGCCTATATGGTGCAGCAGGTTGCCGCGCGTAGTGAATATCAGTTGCAACTTGACGGGCCGCTGCGCTGGCACGTATGGCCGCAACTCAGTATCCTTTCCGGGCGAATGACGCTAACGGCGCGAGGCGCCAGCGAACCGCTGGTGCGGGCTGACAATATGCGCCTGGATGTCGCTTTATGGCCGCTGTTGAGTCATCAGCTTCATGTTAAGCAGGTGATGCTGAAAGGCGGGGTGATTCAATTGACGCCGCAAACGGAAGCGGTACGCAGTGATGATGCGCCGGTCGCGCCGAAAGATAATACCTTGCCGGACGTAGCGGAAGATCGCGGCTGGTCGTTTGATATTCGTAGCCTGCGCGTTGCCGATAGTGTGCTGGTTTTCCAGCATGAAAATGATGACCAGGTCACGGTGCGCGATATTCGTCTGAATATGGAACAAGATGCCGAGCATCGCGGCACGTTTGATTTTTCGGGACGCGTGAACCGCGATCAGCGGGATCTTGCTTTATCGTTCAGCGGAACGGTGGATGCTTCCGATTACCCGCATAATTTAACCGCGGGTATTGAGCAACTGCGCTGGCAATTGCAGGGCGCGGATCTACCAGCGCAGGGGATTGAGGGGCAGGGACAATTGCAGGCGCAGTGGCAGGAGGCGCAAAAACGTCTTTCATTTAACCACTTAAATTTAACGGCGAATGACAGTTCTCTGACCGGGCAAGTTCAGGTAACGCTGGCGGAGCAGCCGGAATGGCAAATTGACCTCCAGTCCAGCAAGCTTAATCTGGACAACCTGTTGCCGCATCATAGCGCCGTGGCTCAGACAGGCGGCGCGGTGTCGCAGGGGCAAAATACGCTCCCCCTGACCAGGCCAGTTATCGCGTCGCGTGTTGGTGCGCCGCCTTATCAGGGGCTGCAAAGCTTTACGGCGGAGATTGCTTTACAGGCGGATTCAGTTCGCTGGCGGGGAATGGACTTTACCCAGGTTTCGACGAAGATGTCTAATCAGGCCGGATTGCTGGATATTACCGAGTTGCAGGGGAAACTGGCCGACGGAGAGATGTCGCTGCCCGGCACGCTTGACGCCCGCACCGCCAGTCCGCGCATCGAGTTCCACCCTCGCCTCAATCATGTTGAGATTGGGACTATCCTGAAAGCCTTCAATTATCCGATTAGCCTGACCGGTAAGATGTCGCTGGTTGGCGATTTCTCCGGGGCAGATATTGACGCGGAGGCATTTCGCCACAGCTGGAAAGGAAAAGCGCATGTTGACATGAGCAATACGCGCCTTGAAGGAATGAATTTCCAGCAACTGGTGCAGCAGGCCGTAGAGCGAAGCGGCGGCGACGCGCAGCAGTCGCAGGAAAATATGGACAACGCGACCCGACTGGATCGCTTCACGACCGATCTGACGCTAAATAAGGGCACGCTGACGCTCGACGACATGGTCGGGCAATCTTCTATGCTGGCGTTAACCGGCAGCGGAACGCTGGACCTGGTTAAGCAGAGCTGTGATACGCAATTTAATCTGCGTGTGCTGGGCGGATGGAACGGCAATAGCAACCTGATCACCTTCCTGAAAGAGACGCCGGTGCCGCTGCGCGTCTATGGCAAGTGGCAGGAGCTGAACTATACCCTGCAAGTGGATCAGTTATTGCGTAAGCATTTACAGGATGAGGCGAAGCGTCGGCTCAACGACTGGGCGGAGCGCAATAAAGATACCCGCAATGGTAAAGATGTGAAGAAACTGCTGGATAAGCTGTAGTTTTTGGCCAAAGGGCAGAGCCGGATGGCAAGGCTAACGCGCCTCCGGCCTGCCTGGTAAGCAGGCCGGGGCAGGCGAACAGGCGTTACATCTCCTGGTCTGGCTCGCCGTTATGCAGCGGAATTAACTGCACTTTCTGCACTCGATGGCTTTCTACCTGCAATGTTTTCAGCAAATAATCACCCACCTGAACCTCTTCACCGGTTTGCGGTATGCGCTGCAAATATTCCATCAATAATCCGGCAATCGTATGGTATTCCCGTTTTTCATCCAGCGGTAGCGGCACGTACTGCACCAAATCCTCCAGCGGCATATGGCCGTTTGCTGTCCAGGAACCGTCCGGGTTCTTCTGAATATCGTGGCGGGCGTCAATTTCCTCGACTTCATTCGGCAGATTACCGGCAATAGTCTCCATGACATCGCTTAATGTCACAATGCCTTCAACCGAGCCAAACTCATCTACGACAAAGGCAAAATGGGTTCTGGCGTTACGGAACTGCTCCAGCGCAGGCAGCAGCGGCAATGTTTCCGGGAAAACCAGCGGTTGGCGAATCAGCGCCCGCAGGTTGAGCGGTTCGCCGCGCAGCGATTGTTGCAACAGATCGATGACGTGGACGACGCCGAGTAAATCTTCCTGTTCATTTTCACCCGTCACGACCAGACGCGTATGCTGGTTCTTTTCCAGCAGAGCGCGGATTTCCGCTTCCGGCGCGTTGAGATCGATATGCTCGATATCGTGACGCGACGTCATGATGCTACTTACGGTGCGCTGGTTGAGATTCAGCACCCGCTCAATCATCCTGCGCTCCTGCGGATTAAAAATCTGGCTGTCGTCATGGTCTGCCAGCATCGCGGCGGTTTCCGCATCCAGTTCGGCATCCTCTTTTTTACCGCTAATCAGCCGCATCACGGCCTCCGTTGTGCGCTGGCGCAGCGTATGGTTAGCGGAAAGAAAACGGCGGCGGTTAAAAATAGCCAGTTGGTTGAGCGCCTCGATCATCACCGAGAAGCCGATAGCCGCGTACAGATACCCTTTCGGAATGTGGAAACCAAACCCTTCCGCCACCAGGCTAAAGCCGATCATTAGCAGGAAGCTAAGGCACAAAATGACAATGGTGGGATGGTTGTTCACAAATCGGGTCAGGGACTTGCTGGCGAGCAGCATCAGGCTAATGGCGATTATCACTGCCGCCATCATGACCGCCAGGTGATCGACCATCCCCACGGCGGTAATCACGGAGTCGAGAGAAAAGATAGCGTCCAGCACCACGATTTGCGCGACCACCGCCCAGAATTTCGCCCCCTTACGCTGGGTAGGGTTGGCGCTATCTTTCCCTTCCAGCCGTTCGTTGAGCTCCATGGTGGCTTTAAAGAGCAGGAAGAAGCCGCCGAACAGCATAATCAGATCGCGGGCGCTAAAGCTTAACGCCTGTATGCTAAAGAGCGGCTTAGTCAAGGTGACCAGCCACGAGATTGACGCCAGCAGCAGCAGGCGCATGATCATCGCCAGTATCAGGCCGGTAATGCGCGCGCGGTCGCGCTGCCCCGGCGGTAGTTTTTCAGCGAGGATGGCAATAAAGACCAGGTTATCAATGCCGAGAACAAGTTCGATAACGATTAACGTCACCAGTCCGGCCCAGATTGACGGATCGGCAATCCATTCCATAGTAAGAGCAATACCTTCTGTAATATGACAATTGTCACAATTCGATCATGGATAATACGGCGGAAAAATGCAATGCCGCAGAGCAATTTATCTTTGTTACGCGGCTATAAAATAACTTTAAAATAGCCGTAATGTTTCTGTCGGAAACTAAATAATGTCAAGAATATATTTAGGAAATATCGCAGGTGGAGTGGAGTAAATAAATATTGTCAACATCAATAAAATCCTAAAATCATCTGTTAATTCATTTAATATTAATCTTAAAAATATAGAATGGCGGGTTTGTTACCTTGCCTGTCATTAGGTTAGCTGCAACAATTCTTGCAGGATTAAGATAGCGCTCTTAAATATCCTGTCACGACATCGAGAAAACTATTAATACGTAACCTTTATTTCGCTGAAGATTTTTATCTGAACGAGGATGAAATCGGAGGGGAATGCGAAAATTTAGAATAATCAGTGTATTGGTAGCTAAGAAGCCAGGGGCGGTAGCGTGCCTGAAAGCCTGAATATAAGCCTTTATTATTCTGTCAATAGCCTGCGGATGAATTGATTTTTTTTCAGAATGATGCCAGTTAATTTTCTCTGCCATTAACTGCAAGGTAAATGTGCACGGACGAAGCCGCTATTTAAATTGCACAGGATAATGACTCTGCCAAAGTGATAAATAATCAATGATGAAATCTAAAATGAAATTGATGCCATTATTGGCGTCGCTCAGCTTGATAAGTGGTTGCACAGTACTTCCGGGCAGCAATATGTCTACGATGGGGAAAGATGTGATCAAACAGCAAGACGCTGACTTTGATCTCGACCGGATGGTCAATGTGTATCCGCTGACGCCACGGCTGGTTGAGCAATTACGCCCGCGGCCCAATGTCGCGCAACCGAATATGTCGCTGGACCAGGAGATCGCCAGCTATCAGTATCGCGTCGGGCCTGGCGATGTGCTGAATGTCACCGTCTGGGATCACCCGGAATTGACCACGCCAGCAGGCCAGTACCGTAGCTCAAGCGATACCGGCAACTGGGTACAGCCGGACGGCACCATGTTTTATCCCTACATTGGCAAGGTTAGCGTCGTCGGTAAAACTTTGTCAGAGATTCGCAGCGATATTACCGGGCGTTTAGCGAAGTACATCGCGGACCCGCAGGTGGATGTCAATATCGCCGCTTTCCGCTCGCAAAAAGCGTACATCTCCGGCCAGGTGAATAAATCCGGTCAGCAGGCTATTACTAACGTACCGCTAACCGTCCTGGATGCGATTAACGCTGCGGGCGGCCTGACCGATATGGCGGACTGGCGCAACGTCGTGTTGACGCACAACGGCAAAGAACAGCGCATTTCGCTACAGGCGCTGATGCAAAATGGCGATCTTAGCCAGAACCGCTTGCTCTACCCTGGCGACATTCTGTATGTGCCGCGCAATGACGATCTGAAAGTCTTTGTCATGGGCGAAGTGAAAAAACAGAGCACCCTCAAAATGGATTTCAGCGGCATGACGCTCACCGAAGCATTAGGCAATGCGGAAGGCATCGATCTGACCACCTCCAACGCCAGCGGCATTTTTGTGATTCGTCCGTTGAAAGGCGAGGGGGGACGCGGCGGCAAGATCGCCAATATCTACCAGCTTGATATGTCTGACGCCACGTCATTGGTGATGGCGACGGAATTCCGACTTCAGCCTTACGATGTGGTGTACGTCACGACCGCGCCGGTTGCTCGCTGGAACCGCCTGATCAATCAGTTGCTGCCGACCATTAGCGGTGTCCGTTATATGACGGATACGGCCAGCGACATTCATTCCTGGTAATCGTTATGTTTAACAAAATCTTAGTGGTCTGTGTGGGGAATGTTTGCCGTTCCCCGACGGCAGAACGTTTGCTAAAGCGCTTTCATCCTTCGCTGACGGTAGCGTCCGCCGGGTTAGGCGCGCTGGTCGGCAAAGGAGCCGATCCTGCGGCGGCGAGCGTGGCGAGCGCCCACGATCTGTCTTTGGAAAATCACTGCGCAAGGCAAATTTCCGCGCGTCTGTGCCGGGAGTATGACCTGATTCTGACGATGGAGAAACGCCACATCGCCGCCCTGTGCGACATTGCGCCGGAAATGCGCGGCAAGGTAATGCTGTTTGGTCACTGGGACAGCGAGCGTGAAATACCGGACCCGTATCGCAAAAGCCGCGATGCGTTTGAGGCGGTGTACACATTACTGGAAAGGTCTGCCCGCCAGTGGGCGCAGGCACTGAATGCAGAGCAGGGAAAACCATGACAGAAAAAGTAAAACAATCTGCGGCGGCTACGGGTAGCGATGAAATCGATATCGGGCGTCTGGTCGGAACGGTGATTGAAGCGCGTTGGTGGGTGTTGGGGACGACGGCCATATTTGCGCTGTGCGCGGTAATTTATACGTTCTTCGCCACGCCCATCTATAGCGCCGATGCGCTGGTGCAGATTGAACAAAACGCCGGTAATTCGCTGGTACAGGATATCAACAGCGCATTAGCGAATAAGCCGCCGGCTTCCGATGCGGAAATTCAGCTCATTCGATCGCGCCTGGTGCTGGGGAAGACCGTTGACGATCTGGATCTGGATATTGCCGTCACCAAAAACACCTTTCCGCTGTTCGGCGCCGGGTGGGAGCGGCTGATGGGGCGTCACAATGAAATGGTGAAAGTCACGACATTCACCCGACCAGAGACGATGAGCGGACAGATCTTCACCCTCAAAGTGCTGGGCGACAAACGTTATCAGTTGGTCAGCGACGGCGGATTTAGCGCGCAGGGCGTTGTGGGCCAGCCACTCAATAAAGACGGCGTGACGATGCGGGTAGAGGCGATTGACGCCCGTCCTGATACGGAATTTACGGTGAGTAAATTCTCAACGCTTGGCATGATTAATAACCTGCAAAATAACCTCACCGTAACGGAAACCGGCAAAGATACCGGCGTTCTGAGCCTGACGTTCACGGGAGAGGATCGCGACCAGATCCGCGAAATTCTCAACAGTATTACCCGTAACTATCTGCAACAGGATATTGCGCGGAAATCTGAAGAGGCGGGGAAGAGCCTGGCGTTTCTGGCAAAACAACTGCCGGAAGTCCGCAGCCGTCTGGATGTGGCGGAAAACAAGCTAAACGCTTTCCGCCAGGATAAAGACTCGGTGGATTTACCGCTGGAGGCGAAGGCGGTGCTCGATTCGATGGTTAATATCGACGCCCAGTTGAATGAGTTGACGTTTAAAGAGGCGGAAATTTCCAAGCTCTTTACCAAAGCGCATCCGGCTTACCGCACCCTGCTGGAAAAACGTAAAGCGCTGGAAGATGAAAAAGCCAAACTGAACGGGCGGGTGACGGCAATGCCGAAAACCCAGCAGGAGATTGTGCGTTTGACCCGTGATGTGGAGTCCGGCCAGCAGGTTTATATGCAACTGCTTAATAAACAGCAGGAGCTGAAAATCACCGAAGCCAGCACCGTTGGCGACGTGCGCATCGTTGACCCGGCGATTACCCAGCCGGGCGTGCTGAAGCCGAAAAAGGCGTTGATTATTCTCGGCAGCATTATTCTGGGATTAATGTTATCGATTGTCGGCGTGCTCCTGCGCTCGCTGTTTAATCGCGGTATTGAAAGCCCGCAGGCGCTGGAGGAGCACGGGATCAGCGTCTATGCCAGTATTCCGCTGTCGGAATGGCAAAAAGCGCGCGATAGCGTCAAAACCATTAAAGGGATTAAGCGTTACAAGCAGAGCCAACTGCTGGCGGTGGGCAATCCGACCGATCTGGCGATTGAGGCGATTCGCAGCCTGCGCACCAGCCTGCATTTCGCCATGATGCAGGCGCAAAATAATGTACTCATGCTCACAGGCGTCAGCCCCTCTATCGGTAAAACCTTTGTTTGCGCCAACCTGGCGGCCGTCATCAGCCAGACGCATAAACGGGTATTACTGATCGACTGCGATATGCGCAAGGGCTACACCCATGAACTGCTCGGCACCAATAACGTGGACGGCTTATCTGACATTCTGGCGGGCAAAGGTGAGATAGCCTCCTGCGCGAAACCCACGGCGATTGCTAATTTTGATCTTATTCCGCGCGGTCAGGTGCCGCCTAATCCATCGGAACTGCTGATGAGCGAGCGCTTCGGCGAGCTGATCGCCTGGGCAAGCAGCCGCTACGACCTGGTATTAATCGACACGCCGCCGATTCTGGCCGTGACGGACGCCGCGATTGTGGGTCGTCACGTCGGGACAACGCTGATGGTGGCGCGTTATGCCGTCAACACCTTAAAAGAGGTGGAAACCAGTCTGAGCCGTTTTGACCAGAATGGCATTCAGGTCAAAGGCGTCATTCTCAACTCCATTTTCCGCCGGGCGACGGGTTACCAGGATTATGGCTATTACGAGTATGAATACCAGTCAGATTCCAAATAAAAAATAAGGCGTGCCGGATGGCGCGGCCTGTGACTGTAGGCCGGACAAGCGTAGCGCCATGCGGCAAAACTATCTGGGGAATAAGCATGACAACAGACAATCCGCTGATCTCAATTTATATGCCAACCTGGAACAGGCAGCAGTTGGCTATCCGGGCGATTAAATCAGTACTACGTCAGGACTACCGTCACTGGGAGATGATCATCGTGGATGATTGCTCTTCATCTTATCAGCAGCTACAACAATTTGTTGAGGAGCTGAACGACCCGCGCGTCCGTTATACCCATAACGCCAGGAATACCGGCGCCTGCGCGGTTCGCAACCAGGCCATTATGCAGGCGCAAGGGCACTACATTACCGGTATTGATGATGACGATGAATGGACGCCAAACCGTCTGAGCGTGTTTCTGGCCCATAAACACCAGTTGACTACGCACGCCTTTTTGTATGCCAACGACTATGTGTGCGAGGGCGAGGTCTACTCTCAGCCTGCCAGCCTGCCGCTGTATCCGAAATCCCCTTATTCGCGCCGCTTGTTCTACAAGCGCAATATTATTGGCAATCAGGTTTTTACCTGGGCCTGGCGTTTTAAAGCGTGTTTGTTCGATACCGAACTCAAGGCGGCGCAGGACTACGACATTTTTCTGCGCATGGTGGTGGAGTATGGCGAACCGTGGAAAGTCGAAGAGGCGACGCAAATTTTACATATCAACCACGGCGAGATGCAGATTACCTCTTCGCCGAAAAAGTTCTCCGGCTATTTCCATTTTTATCGTAAGCACAAAGATAAATTCGATCGCGCCAGTAAAAAATACCAGCTTTTTACGCTGTACCAAATTCGCAATAAGCGAATGACCTGGCGCACGTTGCTGACGTTGCTCTCCGTGCGTAACAGCAAACGCCTGGCGGCCGGGCTGCGGGGGCGATAACGATGCTGGAAGACTTACGCGCGAATAGCTGGAGCTTACGCCCCTGTTGCATGGTGCTGGCCTACCGTATCGCTCATTTTTGTTCCATCTGGCGCAAAAAGAATGTGCTGAATAATCTGTGGGCCGCGCCGGTGCTGGTGCTGTATCGCGTGATCACGGAATGCCTGTTCGGGTATGAAATCCAGGCCGCCGCGACCATTGGTCGGCGGTTCACTATCCATCATGGTTACGCGGTAGTGATCAATAAACACGTCGTCGCCGGCGACGATTTTACCATTCGCCACGGCGTCACCATCGGCAATCGCGGCGCGGACAGCCTGGCTTGCCCGGTGATTGGTCACGGCGTTGAGCTGGGGGCGAACGTCATTCTGCTTGGCGATATTACTATTGGTAATCACGTCACGATTGGCGCGGGTAGCGTGGTGCTTGACAGTATTCCGGACCATGCGCTGGTGGTGGGAGAAAAAGCACGGGTGAAGGTCAGCACATGAATATTCTGCAATTTAATGTACGGCTGGCGGAAGGCGGCGCGGCGGGAGTGGCGTTAGATCTTCATCTGCGGGCGCTGCAAAAAGGGCTGACGTCACGTTTTGTTTATGGTTATGGCAAAGGCGGAAAAAAAAGCGTCAGTCACCACCGCTATCCGCAGGTGATAAAACAGACGCCGCGCGGCACGGCAATCGCCAATATCGCGCTATTTCGTTTCCTGAATCGCGATCTGTTTGGCAATCTCGACAATCTTTACCGCACGGTTATCCAGACATCCGGCCCGCTGGTGCTGCATTTTCATGTTCTCCACAGTTACTGGCTAAACCTGGCGGACATCGTGACATTTTGCGAAAAAGTCAAAGCGCAAAAACCGGACGTCACGCTGGTCTGGACGCTGCACGATCACTGGAGCGTCACCGGGCGTTGCGCCTTCACCGACGGTTGCGAGGGCTGGAAAAGCGGCTGCCAAAAATGCCCGACCCTAAGCAATTATCCGCCAGTCAGGGTGGATCGGGCGCACCAGCTTATTGACGGCAAACGTCAGCGCTTCCGGGACATGCTGCGGCTGGGCTGCCAGTTTATTTCGCCGAGCCAGCATGTGGCCGAGGCCTTTAACAGCGTTTATGGCGCGGGACTCTGCCGGGTGATTAACAACGGTATCGATCTGGCGACCGAGGCGATTCTCGCGCAACTATCACCTGTGCCGCTGAATCCGGGCAAACCGCGGATCGCCATTGTGGCGCATGACTTGCGTTACGACGGCAAAACTGACCAGCGTCTGGTACACGACATGATGGCGCTGGGCGAAAAAATTGAACTGCATACCTTCGGTAAATTTTCGCCTTTTACCGGCCAAAACGTTGTTAATCACGGTTTTGAAACCGATAAGCGCAAATTAATGAGCGCGCTCAATGAGATGGACGCGCTGGTCTTTAGCTCGCGGGTCGATAACTATCCGCTGATCTTATGTGAAGCGCTCTCGATCGGCGTACCGGTGATCGCCACCCACAGCGAGGCGGCGCAGGAGGTGCTGGCGAAATCCGGCGGCCAGACCTTTGCCGCTACAGATGTACTGCGCCTGGCGCAGCGGCGTAAGCCAGAGATTGCTCAGGCGGTATTTGGCGCCACGCTGGACGCCTTTCGTATGCGTAGCCGCGTCGCGTACAGCGGTCAACAGATGCTGGAGGAGTATGTCTCGTTCTATCAGAATCTGTAGCTACCTGCTGCTGCCGCTGATCTACCTACTGGTCAATGTCAAGATTGCCCAACTGGGGGAAAGCTTTCCCATTACCATCGTCACTTTTTTACCGCTGTTGCTGCTGTTATTTGTGGAACGCATTAGCGTAAAAAAATTGATGATTGCCTTAGGCATCGGCGCGGGGCTTACGGCATTTAACTTCCTGTTCGGCCAGTCGCTGAATGCCGGTAAATATGTCACATCCACGATGCTGTTTGTCTATATTGTGGTCATTATCGGGATGGTCTGGAGTATCCGATTCAAAACCATTTCCGCGCATAACCACCGAAAGATTTTACGTTTTTTTTATCTGGTGGTGGGTATAGTGGTCGCGCTCGCCGCGGTTGAGATGGCGCAAATTATCCTTACCGGCGGCAGCAGTATTATGGAAGGAATTTCGAAATATCTCATTTACAGTAATAGCTACGTACTGAACTTCATAAAATTTGGCGGTAAGCGTACCACTGCGCTTTATTTTGAACCGGCATTTTTCGCTTTGGCACTAATCTCAATTTGGCTGAGCATCAAACAGTTTGGTATCAAAACACCGAAAAGCGATGCTATGATTCTGGCAGGGATAATATTATCAGGATCATTTTCAGGGGTAATGACCTTTATCCTGTTTTACCTTCTGGAGTGGGCGTTCCAATATTTGAATAAGGATGCGATAAAGAAAAAACTTCCACTGGCGCTGGTCTCATTAACCCTGTTTTTGGTTGGGGTAATTATTGCATTTCCTTATATCGCGACACGACTTGGCGATTTAGGGACGGAAGGCTCATCTTCTTATTATCGTATTGTGGGCCCCTTAGTCATGGTCGGATATTCCTTGACCCATATTGATGGTGTAGTCAGATTTGGCTCACTTTATGAATATGTTGCATCATTCGGAATCTTTAACGGTGCGGATGTCGGGAAAACCATAGACAATGGATTGTATCTACTGATTATTTATTTTTCCTGGTTCGCAGTGCTAATGACGCTGTGGTATATGGGGAAAGTTTTAAAAATGGCGCTAAATGCGTTTGGCGATAATCGCAATTTTCGGGTGCAGCTCTATCTTTTTACGCCGGTGTCGCTGTTTTTTACCGGTTCAATATTTAGCCCGGAATATGCTTTTTTAATCGTCTGTCCGTTCATTTTGCGCAAGGCGTTAAAAATTTCATAACGGGGGTGGTGGCATGTTTTTAAGCGTCGTTACCGTCGCCTTTCGCAATTACGAAGGGGTGGTAAAAACCTGGCGCTCGCTGCGCAATCTGGCGCGCGATCCGGGTCTGTCATTTGAATGGATCGTAGTGGATGGCGGTTCGGAGGACGGCACGCGCGAATTTCTGCAAAAACGTCACGGTGAGTTTAACCTGCGTTTTATCAGTGAAAAGGATCGCGGTATTTATGATGCCATGAACAAAGGCATTGCGCTGGCGCAGGGGCGCTATACCCTGTTTCTTAATTCCGGTGATGCGTTCCATGATGATGCCGCGCTGTTTGTCCGCCAACTGGCGCGACAAAAGGGCGAGGCGATGTATATTGGCGACGCGCTGCTGGATTTCGGCGGCGGGCATAAAATACGCCGGAAGGCTAAACCCGGGTATTATATCTACCATAGTTTGCCAGCCAGCCATCAGGCGATATTTTTCCCGACGGCAGCGTTAAAAAAGTATCCTTATGATCTGCAATATCATGTCTCTTCAGATTATGCGCTGGCGGCCCGTCTCTATAAAGCAGGCTATCCTTTTCGGCGAATTAACGGACTGGTATCTGAATTTTCGATGGGCGGCGTGTCAACCTCGAATAATCTGGAATTATGTCAGGATGCAAAAAACGTACAGCGAAAAATATTACGTGTGCCAGGGTTTTGGGCGCAATTATCCTATTTATTACGTCTGAAAACGACGGGTAAAACAAAAGCGCGGTATAACAAAGTTTAATCACCGGGAGTTATTATGCAGGATCTTAGCGGCTTTACGGTGCCGAAAGGGTTCCGCGGCGCTAATGCGCTAAAAGTACAATTATGGTGGGCGGTACAGGCGACATTATTCGCCGGATCGCCGCAAATATTGTATCGCTGGCGAGCCTTTTTGCTGCGTCTGTTTGGCGCCAAAATTGGAAAAAATGTGGTTATTCGACCGTCAGTAAAAATTACCTATCCGTGGAAATTAACCGTCGGCGATTATGCCTGGGTAGGCGACGACGCTGTGTTATATACGTTGGGTGAAATTAATATTGGCGCACATGCGGTTATTTCACAAAAAGGGTATTTGTGCACCGGTAGCCATGATTATACCAGCGCCCATTTCGATATTAATGCCGCGCCGATTGTTATTGGCGAAAAATGTTGGCTGGCGACTGATGTTTTTGTCGCGCCCGGCGTGACGATAGGTCATGGCACCGTCGTCGGCGCACGCAGCAGCGTATTTAAATCATTACCGGCAAATGCGATTTGTCGGGGCAATCCCGCAGTGGTAACGCGCCAGCGCGTTCAGAAAGTTACTCCCTAACGGGACTATTTGAGGAAATGAAAATGTCAAAAGTCGCTCTCATTACTGGCGTAACCGGACAGGATGGGTCTTACCTGGCAGAATTTCTGCTGGAAAAAGGGTATGAGGTGCATGGTATCAAGCGCCGCGCGTCATCGTTTAATACCGAGCGCGTGGACCATATTTATCAGGATCCGCACAGCTGCAACCCGAAATTTCATCTGCATTATGGCGACCTGACCGACGCCTCCAACCTGACCCGCATTTTACAGGAAGTGCAGCCGGATGAGGTCTACAACCTGGGCGCGATGAGCCACGTGGCGGTGTCGTTTGAGTCGCCGGAATATACCGCCGATGTGGATGCGATGGGCACGCTGCGCCTGCTGGAGGCGATTCGCTTCCTCGGTCTTGAAAAGAAAACGCGGTTCTACCAGGCCTCCACCTCTGAATTGTACGGGCTGGTGCAGGAAATTCCGCAGAAAGAGACCACGCCGTTCTACCCGCGTTCCCCCTATGCGGTGGCGAAACTGTACGCCTACTGGATCACTGTCAACTACCGTGAATCCTATGGTATTTACGCCTGTAACGGCATTCTGTTTAACCACGAGTCCCCGCGTCGTGGCGAAACCTTCGTCACCCGTAAGATCACCCGCGCCATCGCCAATATCGCCCAGGGACTGGAGTCCTGCCTGTATCTCGGCAACATGGACTCGCTGCGCGACTGGGGCCATGCGAAAGATTACGTACGGATGCAGTGGATGATGTTACAGCAGGAGCAGCCGGAAGATTTCGTGATTGCCACCGGCGTGCAGTATTCCGTACGCCAGTTTGTGGAGCTGGCGGCGGCGCAACTGGGGATAAAACTGCGCTTTGAAGGCGAAGGCATTAATGAGAAAGGGATCGTGGTATCCGTTACCGGACACGATGCGCCGGGCGTGAAACCGGGCGATGTGATTGTGGCCGTTGATCCGCGTTATTTCCGTCCGGCGGAAGTGGAAACCCTGCTGGGCGACCCGTCCAAAGCGCATGAGAAACTGGGCTGGAAACCGGAAATCACCCTGTCGGAGATGGTCTCCGAGATGGTGGCGAACGATCTGGAAGCCGCGAAAAAACACTCACTGCTGAAATCTCACGGTTACGAGGTGGCCATCGCGCTGGAGTCCTGAGAATGAATAAGCAACGAATTTTTGTGGCGGGCCATCGCGGGATGGTGGGCTCCGCCATTGTACGGCAGCTTGCGCAGCGCGGCGACGTGGAACTGGTGCTGCGCACCCGCGATGAGCTGGATCTGCTCGACGGGCGCGCGGTACAGGCGTTCTTTGCCGGAGCGGGTATCGACCAGGTTTATCTGGCGGCGGCGAAAGTGGGCGGCATTGTCGCCAACAACACGTATCCGGCGGATTTTATTTATGAAAACATGATGATAGAGAGCAACATTATTCACGCCGCGCACCTGCACAACGTGAACAAACTGCTGTTTCTCGGTTCGTCCTGTATCTATCCGAAACTGGCAAGGCAGCCGATGGCGGAAAGCGAGCTGCTGCAGGGGACGCTGGAGCCGACCAACGAGCCGTATGCCATCGCCAAGATCGCCGGGATTAAACTGTGCGAGTCCTACAACCGTCAGTACGGTCGCGACTACCGTTCGGTGATGCCAACCAACCTGTACGGCCCGCATGACAATTTCCATCCGGACAATTCACATGTGATCCCGGCGCTGCTGCGCCGTTTTCATGAGGCCGCGCAGAGCCACGCGCCGGAGGTGGTGGTGTGGGGCAGCGGTACGCCGATGCGCGAATTTCTGCACGTTGACGATATGGCGGCGGCCAGCATTCACGTGATGGAGCTGGCGCGCGAAGTGTGGCAGGAGAACACCGCCCCGATGCTGTCGCACATTAACGTCGGCACTGGCGTGGACTGCACCATCCGCGAGCTGGCGCAGACCATCGCAAAGGTGGTGGGTTACCAGGGCCGGGTGGTGTTCGACGCCGCGAAGCCGGACGGCACGCCGCGTAAATTGCTCGACGTCACGCGCCTGCATCAGCTTGGCTGGTATCACGAAATTTCACTGGAGGCAGGGCTTGCCGGTACTTACCAGTGGTTCCTTGAGAATCAGCAACGGTTCCGGGGGTGACAATGTTTTTACGTCAGGAAGATTTCGCCGCCGTGGTGCGGACCACGCCCCTCATCTCCCTCGATTTCATTGTGGAAAACGGCCAGGGGGAAATTTTACTGGGCCAGCGTCTCAACCGTCCGGCGCAGGGCTACTGGTTTGTGCCGGGGGGGCGGGTGTGCAAAGACGAAACGCTGGAGACCGCCTTTGCACGCCTGACGCAGGCGGAACTGGGCGTGCGTCTGCCGCTGGCGGCAGGGACGTTTTATGGCGTCTGGCAGCACTTCTATGACGACAACTTTTCCGGTGAGGATTTTTCAACTCACTACATCGTGCTCGGCTTTCGTCTGCGCGTGGCGGAGAGCGATTTACGCCTGCCTGACACCCAGCATGGCAGTTACCGCTGGCTGACGCCGGAACAGCTTCTGGCAAGCGATAATGTTCATGAGAACAGTCGGGCCTACTTCTCTCCTGACGCGCCGGCGGTGGGCCTATGAAGATCCTGGTCTATGGCATTAACTATTCACCGGAACTGACCGGTATCGGCAAATATACCGGCGAAATGGTGGCGTGGATGGCGCGGGAAGGCCATGAGGTGCGGGTCATTACTGCGCCGCCGTACTACCCGCAGTGGAAGGTCGGTGAGCGCTATTCCGCCTGGCGCTATCGCCGGGAAGAGGGCGAGGCTACCGTCTGGCGCTGCCCGCTGTATGTGCCGAAACAGCCCTCCACCCTAAAACGACTGCTTCATCTGGGGAGCTTTGCATTGAGCAGTTTTTTCCCACTGATGGCGCAGCGTCGCTGGAAGCCGGATCGGATTATCGGCGTTGTACCGACGCTCTTTTGTACGCCGGGAATGCGCCTGCTGGCGATACTCTCCGGCGCGCGTACCGTACTGCATATTCAGGATTACGAAGTGGATGCCATGCTCGGCTTAGGAATGGCGGGAAAAGGCAAGCGCGGCAGCGTAGCGCGGTTAGCGACGGCCTTTGAACGCAGCGCGCTGCGTAACGTTGATAATGTTTCGACCATATCTCGCTCCATGATGAATAAAGCGCGGGAAAAGGGCGTCGCGGCGGAAAAAATCCTCTTTTTTCCGAACTGGTCGGAAGTGGCGCGCTTTCAGGACGTTAATGACGCTGACGTGACGGCTTTGCGTCAGCAGCTTGGCTTGCCAGAGGGTAAAAAAATCGTGCTCTATTCCGGCAATATCGGCGAAAAGCAAGGGCTGGAAAAGGTGATTGACGCCGCGGAACGATTACGCGATCGACCGTTGATTTTTGCGATTGTCGGCCAGGGGGGCGGCAAGGCGCGGCTGGAGAACATGGCCCGCGAACGCGGCCTGCCAAATATTAAATTCCTCCCGCTGCAGCCTTACGACGCCTTACCCGCGCTGCTGAAAATGGGCGATTGTCATCTGGTGGTGCAAAAGCGCGGCGCGGCGGATGCGGTACTGCCCTCCAAGCTGACTAACATTCTGGCGGTCGGCGGCAATGCGGTGATTACCGCTGAGCCGCACACCGAATTAGGACAACTTTGCGCGCGCTATCCGGGCATCGCCGTTTGCGTGGAACCGGAGTCGACCGACGCGCTGGTCGACGGGATTAGCCAGGCGCTCGCCATGCCGAAAAACAACACGACGGCACGTGAATACGCCGAACGCACGCTCAATAAAGAGAACGTGCTACGCCAATTTATTGCAGATATTCGGGGATGATAATGCGTCAGACAAAACTTTACCCGGTTGTGATGGCCGGTGGCTCCGGTAGCCGATTGTGGCCGCTTTCTCGCGTGCTTTATCCAAAACAGTTTCTGTGCCTGAAAGGCGATCTCACCATGCTGCAAACCACCATTTGCCGTCTGAACGGCGTGGAGTGCGAAAGCCCGGTGGTTATCTGCAACGAACAGCACCGTTTTATCGTTGCCGAACAGCTCCGCCAACTCAATAAGCTGACGGAGAACATTATTCTTGAGCCCGCCGGGCGCAATACCGCGCCGGCGATTGCGTTGGCGGCGCTGGCGGCGACGCGCCAGCATACGGACTGCGATCCGCTGATGCTGGTACTGGCGGCGGATCATGCGATCGCCAATGAAGAGGCCTTCCGCGACGCGGTGCGCAGCGCCATACCCTGTGCCGACGCGGGCAAACTGGTGACCTTCGGTATCGTGCCGGATCTGCCGGAAACCGGCTATGGCTATATCCGGCGTGGTGATGTCGTGCCGGGCGCGACGGATGCGGTGGCTTTTGAGGTGGCGCAGTTCGTTGAGAAGCCGGGGCTGGAAACCGCCCAGGCCTACGTCGCCAGCGGCGATTACTACTGGAACAGCGGCATGTTTCTGTTCCGCGCCGGACGCTATCTGGAAGAGCTGAAAAAGTTCCGCCCCGATATTCTGGCCGCCTGTGAGCAGGCGATGCGCGGCGTCGATCCGGATCTTGACTTCATTCGCGTGGATGAAGAGGCCTTCCTCGCCTGTCCGGAAGAGTCCATTGACTACGCGGTGATGGAGCGGACGGCGGACGCGGTGGTGATGCCAATGGACGCGGGCTGGAGCGATGTCGGCTCGTGGTCCTCGCTGTGGGAAATCAGCGCCCACACCCCGGAGGGAAACGTCCACCACGGCGACGTCATCAGTCATAAAACGGAAAACAGCTACGTTTACGCCGAATCCGGCCTGGTGACCACCGTCGGCGTGAAGGATCTGGTGGTGGTGCAGACCAAAGACGCCGTGCTGATTGCCGATCGCCACGCGGTGCAGGACGTGAAAAAGGTGGTGGAGAAGATCAAGGCCGACGGACGCCATGAGCACCACATGCACCGCGAGGTTTACCGTCCGTGGGGCAAATACGACTCCATCGACGCGGGCGAGCGCTATCAGGTGAAGCGTATTACCGTCAAGCCGGGGGAAGGACTGTCGGTGCAGATGCACCATCACCGCGCCGAGCACTGGGTGGTGGTGGCGGGGACCGCCAGAGTCACCATCAACGGCGAGGTTAAGCTGCTCGGTGAAAACGAGTCCATCTATATTCCGCTGGGGGCGACCCACTGCCTGGAAAATCCGGGAAAAATACCGCTCGATTTAATTGAAGTGCGTTCCGGCTCGTATCTCGAAGAGGACGACGTGGTGCGGTTCGAGGATCGTTACGGGCGGGTCTGACGCCTGCAACGGTGCCCGGTAAGCGCAACGCGCCATCCGGCAATGAATAACAATAACGATGTTGGCCATTTACGGTCAGGGCTAACTGTTGCCTGAAGAAGGGTAAGAACATGACAAAATTAACCTGTTTCAAGGCCTACGACATTCGCGGCAGGCTGGGCGAAGAGCTCAATGAAGATATCGCGTGGCGGATTGGCCGCGCCTACGGCGAATATTTAAAACCGAAAACCATCGTGCTGGGCGGCGACGTGCGTCTGACCAGCGAGGCGCTGAAGCTGGCGCTGGCGAAAGGGTTACAGGACGCGGGCGTTGACGTGCTGGATATCGGTATGTCCGGCACCGAAGAGATTTACTTCGCCACCTTCCACCTTGGCGTGGACGGCGGTATTGAGGTGACCGCCAGCCATAACCCGATGGACTACAACGGTATGAAGCTGGTACGCGAGGGCGCCCGCCCGATAAGCGGCGACACCGGTCTGCGCGACGTTCAGCGTCTGGCGGAAGCGGGCGATTTCCCGCCGGTGAACGAGGCCGCGCGCGGCAGCTACAGACAAATCAGCCTGCGCGACGCCTACATCGACCACCTGCTGGGGTATATCAGCGTCAGCAATCTCACCCCGCTGAAGCTGGTAGTGAATTCCGGCAACGGCGCGGCGGGGCCGGTCATTGACGCCATCGAAGCGCGCCTGAAGGCGCTGGGCGCGTCGGTGGAGTTCATCAAAATCCACAACACCCCGGACGGCACCTTCCCGAACGGCATTCCCAACCCGTTGCTGCCGGAGTGTCGCGACGACACCCGCAAGGCCGTTATTGAACACGGGGCGGACATGGGCATCGCCTTTGACGGCGACTTCGACCGCTGCTTCCTGTTCGATGAGAAAGGGCAGTTTATCGAGGGGTACTACATCGTCGGGCTGCTGGCGGAAGCGTTTCTGGAAAAACACCCGGGGGCGAAGATTATCCACGACCCGCGCCTGACCTGGAACACGGAGGCAGTGGTGACGGCGGCGGGCGGGACGCCAGTGATGTCAAAAACCGGGCACGCCTTTATCAAGGAGCGGATGCGTACGGAGGATGCCATTTATGGCGGGGAAATGAGCGCGCATCACTATTTCCGTGATTTTGCCTACTGCGACAGCGGGATGATCCCGTGGCTGCTGGTGGCGGAGCTGGTATGCCTGAAGGGGCAGTCGCTGGGTGAACTGGTTCGCGACCGGATGGCGGCGTTCCCGGCGAGCGGGGAAATCAACAGCAGACTGGCGGAGCCGGCGGCGGCCATCGCGCGGGTGGAAGCGCACTTCGCGGAAGAGGCGCAGGCAGTGGACCGCACGGACGGCCTCAGCATGTCGTTCGCCGACTGGCGTTTCAACCTGCGCTCGTCGAACACCGAACCGGTGGTGCGCCTGAATGTGGAATCACGCGGCGATATACCGCTGATGGAAGCGCGAACACGCACTCTGCTGGCGCTGCTGAATCAGTAACGTCAGATCTCCCCTTACCGCCTGCGGGTAAGGGGCCAAACACAGGAACAACGATGACAAATCTAAAAAAGCGCGAACGAGCCAAAACCAATGCATCGTTAATCTCTATGGTGCAACGCTTTTCAGATATCACCATCATGTTTGGCGGGCTGTGGTTCATCTGTGAAGTCAGTGGACTGCCATTCCTGTACATGCACCTGTTGGTGGCGCTGATTACGCTGGTTGTGTTTCAAATGCTGGGCGGGATAACCGATTTTTATCGCTCCTGGCGCGGCGTCAAAATGTCGACAGAGTTAACGCTGTTACTGCAAAACTGGACGCTGAGCCTGATCTTCAGCGCCGGTCTGGTGGCGTTTAATGATGACTTTGACAACCGCCTCGCCACCTGGCTGGCCTGGTATGCGTTGTCCAGCCTGGGCTTAGTGTTATGCCGTTCATTTATTCGTTTCGGCGCGGGCTGGCTACGCAATCGTGGTTATAACACTCGCCGGGTCGCCGTCGCCGGAGATTTACCTGCGGGCCAGGCGTTGCTGGATAGCTTCCGTAATGAGCCGTGGCTGGGTTTTGAGGTGGTGGGCGTCTATCACGATCCTAAACCGGGCGGCGTCTCTGCTGACTGGGCCGGGAACTTCGAGCAGTTAATTGACGATGCGAAAGCCTCGCGAATTCACAATGTTTATATCGCCATGTCAATGAGCGACGGCGCCATGGTGAAAAAACTGGTGCGCGAGCTGGCCGACACCACCTGCTCGGTGATCCTTATTCCCGATGTGTTCACCTTTAATATTCTCCACTCGCGCGTGGAGGAGATGAGCGGCGTTCCGGTCGTTCCGCTGTATGACACGCCGCTATCAGGGATTAACCGTCTGCTTAAACGGGCAGAAGATATCGTGCTGGCGTCGCTGATTCTGCTGCTCATCTCACCGGTACTGTGCTGCATTGCGCTGGCGGTCAAATTGAGCTCGCCCGGGCCGGTGATTTTCCGTCAGACGCGCTACGGGATGGACGGCAAGCCGATCAAGGTCTGGAAGTTCCGCTCAATGAAGGTGATGGAGAACGATAAGGTCGTTACCCAGGCGACGCAAAACGATCCGCGCGTCACCCGGGTAGGTAACTTTTTGCGTCGTACCTCGCTGGATGAATTGCCGCAGTTTATCAACGTATTAACTGGCGGGATGTCCATCGTCGGTCCTCGTCCTCACGCGGTGGCGCACAACGAACAGTATCGTCAGTTGATTGAAGGTTACATGCTACGCCACAAGATGAAGCCGGGCATCACCGGCTGGGCGCAAATTAATGGCTGGCGCGGTGAGACCGATACGCTGGAGAAAATGGAAAAACGCGTGGAATTCGACCTGGAATACATCCGCGAATGGAGTATTTGGTTCGATATCAAAATCGTTTTTCTGACGATTTTTAAAGGGTTTGTTAATAAAGCGGCGTATTAAGAACCTGACCCACAAGGCTATTTTACTTGCCATATTGCACCAGGGCAGCGTGTACGCTCCGGTTTTCCCGCGCTGTCCGTGTTCAATCTGGCGGCACCAATGACGCCTTGTGAACAGGTTCTGGAGAAAAGAATGAGTTTACGACAAAAAACGATTAGCGGCGCTAAATGGTCGGCTATCGCCACGATAGTGATTATCGGTCTGGGGTTAATTCAGATGACGGTGCTGGCGCGGATCATCGACAACCACCAGTTTGGCCTGTTGACCGTCTCGCTGGTGATTATCGCGCTGGCCGACACGATCTCGGACTTTGGCATCGCGAACTCGATTATCCAGCGTAAAACGATTGGGCATCTGGAGCTGACCACGCTTTACTGGCTAAACGTTGGGCTTGGGATTGTGGTATTTGCGGTGGTCTTTTGGCTGAGCGATGCGATTGCCCATGTTTTGCATAATCCGGATCTTGCGCCGTTAATCAAAACGTTGTCGCTGGCGTTTATCGTGATCCCTCACGGGCAGCAGTTCCGCGCGCTGATGCAAAAAGAGCTGGAGTTCAATAAGATCGGCATGATCGAAACGACCTCCGTGCTGGCGGGGTTCACCTTTACGGTGATTAGCGCCCATTACTGGCCGCTGGCGTTAACCGCGATTCTCGGCTATCTGGTGAACAGCGCGGTGCGGACGCTGCTGTTTGGTTACTTTGGCCGCAAGATTTACCGTCCGGGGCTGCATTTTTCGCTGGCATCGGTGTCCACGAACCTGCGTTTTGGCGCGTGGCTGACGGCGGACAGTATCGTCAATTACATCAACACGAATTTATCGACGCTGGTACTGGCGAGAATTCTCGGCGCAAGCGTCGCCGGGGGATATAACCTCGCGTACAACGTGGCGGTTGTGCCGCCGGCGAAACTTAACCCCATCATTACTCGCGTGCTATTTCCGGCATTCGCCAAAATCCAGGACGATACCGAGAAGCTGCGCGTCAACTTCTATAAGTTGCTTTCCGTGGTGGGAATTATCAATTTTCCCGCGCTGTTGGGCCTGATGGTAGTGGCGAACAATTTTGTGCCGTTAGTGTTTGGCGAGAAGTGGAACAGCATTATCCCGATCCTGCAATTGCTGTGCGTGGTGGGGCTGCTGCGCTCGGTCGGCAACCCGATTGGTTCGCTGCTGATGGCGAAAGCGCGCGTGGATATCAGCTTTAAGTTCAACGTCTTTAAAACGTTTCTGTTTATCCCGGCAATTCTCATTGGCGGCCATCTGGCGGGGGCGATTGGCGTGACGCTGGGGTTCCTGGTGGTACAAATCATCAACACCATTCTGAGCTATTTCGTGATGATTAAGCCGGTACTCGGCTCCAGCTATCGTCAGTATATTCTCAGCCTGTGGCTACCGTTTTATCTCTCATTGCCAACATTTATTACCAGCTACGGCGCAGGAAAGCTGGTCGACGGTTATTTACCGTTGTCGGGGGTATTCGCACTACAGGTTATGGTCGGTATTTTGAGTTTTATTTTAATGATTATTTTTTCACGCAATGCGCTGGTGATGGAAATTAAAAATCAGCTTGTTGGCAGTGCAAAACTGAAAAAGTTATTACGTGTCGGATGACGGGGATATAAGAGGCTATTTATGAAATTATTAATTTTAGGCAACCACACATGCGGCAACCGTGGTGATAGCGCCATTATGCGCGGTTTGCTTGATGCCATCCGTCAACAGGCGCCAGAGGCGGAGATGGATGTGATGAGCCGTTTCCCGGTGAGTTCCGCCTGGTTGCAGGGGCGCCCGATTATTGCCGACCCGCTGTATCAGTTAAGCCAGAAACAGCAGGCGGCGGCAGGGCTTAACGGTCGGGTGAAAAAAATATTACGCCGTCGTTTTCAGCATAAAATTTTATTGTCTAAAGTCGCCCAGGAAGGATCGCTGCGTAATTTTGCTATCGCGCCGGAATTTGCCGAATTCGCGCAATTTATTGCGCAGTATGACGCCGTCATTCAGGTGGGTGGTTCAAACTATGTCGACTTATATGGTTTGACTCACTTTGAATATCCGCTGTGCGCGTTTATGGCGAACAAACCAATTTATATGGTGGGACATAGCGTCGGCCCTTTCCAGAATCCTGACTTTAACCAGCTCGCCAATTATGTTTTTGGGCGCACCAGTGCGCTGATCCTGCGTGAAACCGTCAGCCGCGATCTGATGACCGCCGCGCAGATCGATACCCGGAAAGTGGAGCAGGGGGTGGATACCGCCTGGTTAGTCGAACGCCGTCACGACGAGTTTGTCGCCAGTTATGCTGTGCAGCACTGGCTGGACGTCACCGCGCGCCGCAAAACCGTCGCGATTACGTTGCGCGATCTGGAGCCGTTTGATAAACGCCTGGGCACCACTCAGCAGGCCTATGAGCAGGCATTTGCCCAGGTCGTGAATCGCCTGATTGCGGACGGTTATCAGGTACTGGCGCTGTCAACCTGCACCAGTATCGATCGCTATAACCGCGATGACCGGATGGTTGCGTTACGGATGGCGAAGTATGTAAACGACTCAGAGCATTTCCATATCGCGATGGACGAACTCAATGACGTGGAAATCGGAAAGATCCTCGCATCCTGCGTACTGACCATCGGGACGCGCCTGCATTCCGCCATTATCTCCATGAATTTTGGCACGCCCGCTATCGCCATTAATTATGAACATAAATCCGCCGGGATTATGCAGCAGCTAGGCCTGGCGGAATTGGCCATCGATATCCGTCACTTGCTGAACGGTTCATTACAAAGCGTGGTGGCCGATACGCTCAATCAATTGCCTGCGCTAAAGGCAAAAGTGGCTAACGCCGTCACCGAGGAGCGGGCGAAAGGGTTCACGATGATCAAATCCGTTCTCGACAGAATTCGGGAGGAACAATGAAAGTCAGCTTTTTTCTGCTGAAATTTCCACTCTCATCGGAAACCTTTGTGCTGAATCAGATTACTGCGTTTATTGATATGGGCCATGAGGTCGAGATTGTCGCGTTACAAAAAGGCGATACCCAACATACTCACGCCGCCTGGGAGAAGTATGGCCTGGCGGCGAAAACCCGCTGGTTACAGGATGAGCCCCAGGGACGGCTGGCGAAACTGCGCTACCGGGCATGTAAAACGCTGCCGGGGCTGCATCGGGCGGCGACCTGGAAAGCGCTCAATTTTACCCGCTATGGCGATGAATCACGCAATTTGATCCTTTCCGCGATTTGCGCGCAGGTGAGCCAGCCTTTTGTGGCGGATGTGTTCATCGCACACTTTGGTCCGGCGGGCGTGACGGCGGCCAAACTACGCGAACTGGGCGTGCTTCGCGGCAAAATCGCGACTATTTTCCACGGGATTGATATTTCCAGTCGCGAGGTACTCAGTCATTACACGCCGGAGTATCAGCAGCTGTTTCGTCGTGGCGATCTGATGCTGCCTATCAGCGATCTGTGGGCCGGTCGCCTGAAAAGTATGGGCTGCCCGCCGGAAAAGATTGCCGTTTCGCGCATGGGCGTCGACATGACGCGTTTTTCCCATCGTCCGGTGAAAGCGCCAGGGATGCCGCTGGAGATGATTTCCGTCGCGCGCCTGACCGAGAAAAAAGGCCTGCATGTGGCGATTGAAGCCTGTCGGCAACTGAAAGCGCAGGGCGTGGCGTTTCGCTACCGCATTCTGGGGATTGGCCCGTGGGAACGTCGGCTGCGCACGATCATTGAGCAGTATCAGCTAGAGGATGTCGTTGAGATGCCGGGGTTTAAACCGAGCCATGAAGTGAAGGCGATGCTGGATGACGCCGATGTTTTTTTGCTGCCGTCGATTACCGGTACGGATGGCGATATGGAAGGTATTCCGGTAGCGCTGATGGAGGCGATGGCGGTAGGGATTCCCGTGGTATCTACCGTGCATAGCGGTATTCCGGAACTGGTGGAGGCCGGCAAATCCGGCTGGCTGGTGCCGGAAAACGATGCGCAGGCGCTGGCGGCCCGACTCGCTGAGTTCAGCCGGATTGACCACGACACGCTGGAGTCGGTGATCACGCGCGCCCGTGAAAAAGTGGCGCAAGATTTTAATCAGCAGGCGATTAATCGCCAGTTAGCCAGCCTGCTACAAACGATATAAACGAGGTGGTATGCCCGCGACTAAATTCTCCCGACGTACCCTCCTGACGGCAGGTTCTGCGCTTGCTGTTCTTCCTTTTCTGCGCGCCTTGCCGGTACAGGCGCGTGAACCTCGCCAGACCGTCGATATTAAGGATTATCCGGCGGATGACGGTATTGCCTCGTTCAAACAGGCCTTCGCCGACGGACAGACCGTGGTCGTACCGCCAGGATGGGTGTGTGAAAATATCAATGTGGCGATAACGATTCCGGCGGGAAAAACGCTGCGGGTACAGGGCACGGTGCGTGGGAATGGCCGGGGACGGTTTATTTTGCAGGACGGGTGTCAGGTGGTGGGGGAGCAGGGCGGCAGTCTGCACAATGTGACGCTGGATGTTCGCGGGTCGGACTGTGTGATTAAAGGCGTGACGATGAGCGGCTTTGGCCCCGTCGCGCAAATTTTCATCGGCGGTAAGGAACCGCAGGTGATGCGTAATCTCATTATCGATGACATCACCGTTACCCACGCCAACTACGCCATTCTCCGCCAGGGATTTCATAACCAAATGGACGGCGCGCGGATTACGCATAGCCGCTTTAGCGATTTGCAGGGGGACGCCATTGAGTGGAATGTCGCGATTCACGACCGCGACATCCTGATTTCCGATCATGTCATCGAACGCATTGATTGTACCAATGGCAAAATCAACTGGGGGATCGGCATCGGGCTGGCGGGTAGCACCTATGACAACAGTTATCCTGAAGACCAGGCAGTAAAAAACTTTGTGGTGGCCAATATTACCGGATCTGATTGCCGACAGCTTGTGCACGTAGAAAATGGCAAACATTTCGTCATTCGCAATGTCAAAGCCAAAAACATCACGCCCGATTTCAGTAAAAATGCGGGTATTGATAACGCAACGATCGCAATTTATGGCTGTGATAATTTCGTCATTGATAATATTGATATGACGAATAGTGCCGGGATGCTCATCGGCTATGGCGTCGTTAAAGGAAAATACCTGTCAATTCCGCAAAACTTTAAATTAAACGCTATTCGGTTGGATAATCGCCAGGTTGCTTATAAATTACGCGGCATTCAAATTTCCTCCGGCAACACCCCCTCTTTTGTCGCCATCACCAATGTACGGATGACGCGTG
The DNA here is from genome assembly GCF_015534835.1 of Salmonella sp. SJTUF14076. NCBI lineage: Bacteria > Pseudomonadati > Pseudomonadota > Gammaproteobacteria > Enterobacterales > Enterobacteriaceae > Salmonella > Salmonella sp. SJTUF14076. The sequence continues at coordinate 1,823,002 of NZ_CP064674.1, forward strand.
CTACGCTGGAACTGCATAATCAACCGCAGCACCTCTTTCTGCGTAATATCAACGTGATGCAAACTTCAGCGATTGGCCCGGCGTTAAAAATGCATTTCGATTTGCGTAAAGATGTCCGTGGTCAATTTATGGCCCGCCAGGACACGCTGCTTTCCCTCGCTAATGTTCATGCCATCAATGAAAACGGGCAGAGTTCCGTGGATATCGACAGGATTAATCACCAAACCGTGAATGTCGAAGCAGTGAATTTTTCGCTGCCGAAGCGGGGAGGGTAAGTACCGTTATTTTTACGAAAATTCCTGGGAAAAAGTTGTTCATACTTAATGTTATGGTGCCGACTAAGACGTAATGTAGAGCGTGCCATCATTATCCCTGGCAGCAGAGTAATTCATGCTGGCGAAAACAAGCTAAAGAGCTATAATTCAGCAACCATTTTACAGGTGGAAGAAACAATGATGAATTTGAAAGCAGTTATACCGGTAGCGGGTTTGGGTATGCATATGTTGCCTGCCACCAAGGCAATCCCAAAAGAGATGCTACCGATCGTCGACAAGCCAATGATTCAGTACATTGTCGATGAGATTGTGGCTGCAGGGATCAAAGAAATCGTACTGGTGACTCACGCGTCCAAAAACGCCGTTGAGAACCACTTCGACACCTCTTATGAACTTGAATCGCTTCTTGAACAGCGCGTTAAGCGTCAGCTTTTGGCGGAAGTGCAATCTATCTGCCCACCGGGCGTGACGATTATGAACGTTCGCCAGGCGCAGCCGTTAGGGCTGGGGCATTCTATTCTGTGCGCGCGTCCGGTCGTGGGCGATAACCCTTTCATTGTGGTACTCCCGGATATTATTATTGATGATGCTACCGCCGATCCGCTGCGCTATAACCTTGCGGCGATGGTGGCGCGTTTCAATGAAACGGGTCGCAGCCAGGTGCTGGCGAAGCGCATGAAAGGTGATTTATCGGAGTATTCCGTTATCCAGACGAAAGAACCTCTGGATAATGAAGGCAAAGTCAGCCGGATTGTGGAGTTTATCGAAAAACCGGATCAGCCGCAGACGCTGGATTCCGATTTGATGGCGGTAGGCCGTTATGTGCTTTCAGCCGACATCTGGGCGGAACTGGAAAGAACCGAACCGGGCGCCTGGGGCCGCATCCAGCTCACCGATGCCATTGCTGAACTGGCGAAAAAACAGTCGGTTGACGCGATGCTAATGACGGGTGACAGCTATGACTGCGGTAAAAAAATGGGCTACATGCAGGCATTTGTGAAGTACGGGCTGCGCAACCTGAAAGAAGGAGCGAAGTTCCGTAAGAGCATAGAGCAGCTTCTGCATGAATAAGTATTAACAACCGTGATAAATGGTTGGTGATAAACATAATAACGGCAGTGAACATTCGAAGCGGCAAGTTGGCTGAAACGAGTGTTGACTGCCGTTTTAGTTTTGTATAAAGGGCTTAAGTAACAAGGGGTTATCTGGAGCATTTTAATGTTGATTTTATAAGATTAATCCTTGTTTCCGGATGCAATTAATAAGACAATTAGCGTTTAAGTTTTAGTGAGCTTTGCCCTGCTGGGCGAGGTTTGTAACAAGTCGATATGTACGCAGTGCACTGGTAGCTGATGAGCCAGGGGCGGTAGCGTGTGTAACGACTTGAGCAATTAATTTTTATTGGCAAATTAAATACCACATTAAATACGCCTTATGGAATAGAAAAGTGAAGATACTTATTACTGGCGGGGCAGGTTTTATTGGATCAGCTGTTGTCCGCCATATTATTAAGAATACACAGGACACTGTAGTTAATATTGATAAATTAACCTACGCCGGTAATCTTGAATCCCTTTCTGATATTTCTGAAAGTAATCGCTACAATTTTGAACACGCGGATATTTGTGATTCCGCTGAAATAACGCGTATTTTTGAGCAGTACCAGCCGGACGCGGTGATGCATTTGGCTGCGGAAAGTCATGTGGACCGTTCGATTACCGGGCCGGCAGCATTTATTGAAACCAATATCGTCGGCACCTATGTACTTCTTGAAGTTGCGCGTAAATACTGGTCTGCGCTTGGCGAAGATAAAAAAAATAATTTCCGTTTTCATCATATTTCCACTGATGAAGTTTACGGCGATTTACCGCATCCTGATGAAGTTGAAAACAGCGTTACGCTGCCGTTATTTACTGAAACGACGGCATATGCGCCAAGTAGCCCCTATTCTGCGTCAAAAGCATCCAGCGATCATTTAGTCCGTGCCTGGCGGCGTACCTATGGTCTACCAACGATCGTTACCAATTGTTCTAATAACTATGGCCCTTATCACTTCCCTGAAAAACTGATTCCGTTGGTCATTTTGAACGCACTGGAAGGAAAGCCTTTGCCAATTTATGGCAAAGGGGATCAGATTCGCGATTGGCTATATGTAGAAGATCACGCTCGCGCGCTTCATATGGTAGTGACTGAAGGCAAGGCAGGGGAGACTTATAACATTGGTGGACACAATGAGAAGAAAAATCTCGATGTGGTATTTACCATCTGTGATCTGCTGGATGAAATTGTACCCAAAGCGACTTCTTATCGTGAACAAATCACTTATGTCGCGGATCGTCCGGGCCATGATCGTCGTTATGCCATTGATGCAGGTAAAATTAGCCGCGAATTAGGCTGGAAACCGCTGGAGACCTTTGAAAGCGGTATTCGTAAAACAGTGGAATGGTACCTTGCAAATACTCAATGGGTAAACAATGTTAAAAGTGGGGCGTATCAGAGTTGGATAGAACAGAACTATGAAGGACGCCAGTAATGAATATCTTACTTTTTGGTAAGACAGGGCAAGTAGGCTGGGAGTTGCAACGTTCTCTGGCACCAGTAGGGAATCTGATTGCCCTGGATGTCCATTCAAAAGAGTTTTGCGGTGATTTTAGTAATCCGAAAGGCGTTGCCGAAACCGTTCGTAAGCTTCGTCCCGATGTGATTGTTAACGCAGCCGCACATACTGCAGTAGATAAAGCAGAGTCTGAACCAGAACTGGCGCAGTTACTTAACGCCACCAGTGTGGAAGCCATCGCTAAAGCGGCCAACGAAACTGGCGCATGGGTAGTGCATTATTCAACCGATTATGTATTTCCTGGTACCGGCGATATCCCATGGCAGGAAACGGACGCTACGTCGCCGCTGAATGTCTATGGCAAGACCAAACTGGCGGGAGAAAAGGCCCTGCAGGATAACTGCCCTAAGCACCTTATCTTCCGCACCAGTTGGGTTTATGCCGGTAAGGGCAATAATTTCGCAAAGACAATGCTTCGTCTGGCGAAAGAGCGTCAGACACTTTCAGTCATCAACGATCAGTACGGTGCGCCAACCGGTGCGGAATTACTGGCTGACTGCACGGCTCATGCGATCCGTGTGGCATTAAATAAACCAGAAGTCGCAGGTCTTTACCATCTGGTTGCCGGGGGAACCACAACCTGGCATGACTACGCGGTGTTAGTCTTTGACGAGGCGCGCAAAGCAGGGATAACGCTTGCGCTGACTGAGCTTAATGCTGTGCCGACCAGCGCCTACCCGACGCCGGCGAGCAGACCTGGTAATTCGCGTCTCAATACTGAAAAGTTTCAGCGTAATTTTGGCCTTATTCTGCCGCAATGGGAATTAGGAGTTAAGCGTATGCTGACTGAAATGTTTACGACGACAACCATCTGATAAATTTAAATGCCCATAAGGGCATTTTCTATGAATGAGAAATGGAAATGAAAACGCGTAAGGGCATTATTTTAGCGGGGGGCTCCGGCACTCGTCTTTATCCGGTGACCATGGCGGTAAGTAAGCAATTGCTACCAATTTATGATAAACCGATGATTTACTATCCCCTTTCCACACTTATGCTGGCAGGCATTCGGGATATCCTGATCATCAGTACGCCACAGGACACGCCGCGTTTTCAACAACTGCTGGGAGACGGCAGCCAGTGGGGGCTGAATCTTCAATATAAAGTACAGCCAAGCCCGGATGGCTTAGCACAGGCGTTTATTATTGGTGAAGAGTTCATTGGTAATGATGATTGTGCATTAGTCCTGGGTGACAATATCTTCTATGGTCATGATTTACCAAAGTTAATGGAAGCTGCCGTTAATAAAGAAAGTGGTGCTACCGTCTTCGCTTATCATGTAAACGATCCAGAGCGCTACGGTGTAGTTGAGTTTGACCAAAATGGCACAGCCGTTAGTCTGGAGGAAAAACCGTTACAACCGAAGAGTAATTACGCGGTAACGGGGCTGTATTTTTATGATAATAGCGTGGTGGAGATGGCGAAAAATCTTAAGCCTTCCGCTCGCGGTGAGTTAGAAATCACGGATATTAACCGTATCTATATGGATCAGGGAAGATTGTCTGTCGCCATGATGGGGCGCGGTTATGCCTGGCTGGATACAGGGACGCATCAAAGTTTGATAGAGGCCAGTAATTTTATTGCAACCATCGAAGAACGCCAGGGTCTGAAAGTGTCTTGCCCGGAAGAGATCGCATTTCGTAAAAATTTTATAAATGCACAACAGGTTATAGAACTGGCCGGGCCATTATCAAAAAATGATTATGGCAAATATTTGCTGAAGATGGTGAAAGGCTTATAAGTGATGATTGTGATTAAAACAGCAATACCAGATGTCTTGATCTTAGAGCCTAAAGTTTTTGGCGATGAGAGGGGATTCTTTTTTGAAAGTTATAACCAGCAGACCTTTGAAGAGTTGATTGGACGTAAAGTTACATTTGTTCAAGATAATCATTCAAAATCCAAAAAGAACGTACTCAGAGGGCTACATTTTCAGAGAGGAGAAAATGCACAGGGGAAGTTAGTTCGTTGTGCTGTCGGTGAGGTTTTTGATGTTGCGGTCGATATCCGAAAAGAATCGCCTACTTTTGGTCAATGGGTTGGCGTAAATCTATCTGCTGAGAATAAGCGACAGCTTTGGATTCCAGAAGGTTTTGCTCATGGTTTTGTTACTCTTAGTGAGTATGCAGAGTTTCTGTACAAAGCAACTAATTATTACTCACCTTCATCGGAAGGTAGCATTTTATGGAATGATGAGACAATAGGTATTGAATGGCCTTTTTCTCAGCTGCCTGAGCTTTCAGCAAAAGATGCTGCAGCACCTTTACTGCATCAAGCCTTGTTAACAGAGTAAGCATCGTGTCTCATATTATTAAGATTTTTCCATCAAATATTGAATTTTCCGGTAGAGAGGATGAATCAATCCTCGATGCTGCGCTATCGGCTGGCATCCATCTTGAACATAGCTGCAAAGCGGGTGATTGTGGTATCTGTGAGTCCGATTTGTTGGCGGGAGAAGTTGTTGACTCCAAAGGTAATATTTTTGGACAGGGTGATAAAATACTAACCTGCTGCTGTAAACCTAAAACCGCCCTTGAGCTAAATGCGCATTTTTTTCCTGAACTAGCTGGACAGACAAAAAAAATTGTCCCATGCAAGGTAAATAGTGCTGTACTGGTTTCAGGCGATGTTATGACTTTGAAGTTACGCACACCACCAACAGCAAAAATTGGCTTCCTTCCAGGGCAGTATATCAATTTACATTATAAAGGTGTAACTCGCAGTTATTCTATCGCTAATAGTGATGAGTCGAATGGTATTGAGTTGCATGTAAGGAATGTTCCCAATGGTCAGATGAGTTCGCTCATTTTTGGGGAGTTACAAGAAAATACTCTTATGCGCATTGAAGGGCCTTGCGGAACATTTTTTATTCGTGAAAGTGACAGACCTATAATCTTCCTTGCAGGCGGTACTGGATTCGCTCCAGTTAAATCAATGGTTGAGCATCTCATTCAGGGAAAATGTCGTCGTGAGATCTACATTTACTGGGGAATGCAATATAGTAAAGATTTTTACTCTGCATTACCGCAGCAGTGGAGTGAACAGCACGACAACGTTCATTATATCCCTGTTGTTTCTGGTGATGATGCCGAATGGGGGGGAAGAAAGGGATTTGTCCATCATGCCGTGATGGATGATTTTGATTCTCTAGAGTTCTTCGATATATATGCATGTGGTTCACCTGTGATGATCGATGCCAGTAAAAAGGACTTTATGATGAAAAATCTCTCTGTAGAACATTTCTATTCTGATGCATTTACCGCATCTAAATAATATTGAGGATAATTTATGAAAGCGGTCATCCTGGCTGGTGGACTTGGTACCAGACTAAGTGAAGAAACAATTGTAAAACCAAAACCGATGGTAGAAATTGGTGGCAAGCCTATTCTTTGGCACATTATGAAAATGTATTCTGTGCATGGTATCAAGGATTTTATTATCTGCTGTGGTTATAAAGGATATGTGATTAAAGAATATTTTGCGAACTACTTCCTTCACATGTCAGATGTAACATTCCATATGGCTGAAAACCGTATGGAAGTTCACCATAAACGTGTTGAACCATGGAATGTCACATTGGTTGATACGGGTGATTCTTCAATGACTGGTGGTCGTCTGAAACGTGTTGCTGAATACGTAAAAGATGACGAGGCTTTCCTGTTTACTTATGGTGATGGCGTTGCCGACCTTGATATCAAAGCGACTATCGATTTCCATAAGGCTCACGGTAAGAAAGCGACTTTAACAGCTACTTTTCCACCAGGACGCTTTGGCGCATTAGATATCCAAGCTGGTCAGGTCCGGTCATTCCAGGAAAAACCGAAAGGCGATGGGGCAATGATCAATGGTGGTTTCTTTGTGTTGAATCCATCGGTTATCGATCTCATCGATAACGATGCAACAACCTGGGAACAAGAGCCATTAATGACATTGGCACAACAGGGGGAGTTAATGGCTTTTGAACACCCAGGTTTCTGGCAGCCGATGGATACCCTACGTGATAAAGTTTACCTCGAAGGGCTGTGGGAAAAAGGTAAAGCTCCGTGGAAAACCTGGGAGTAAGTAGATGATTGATAAAAATTTTTGGCAAGGTAAACGTGTATTCGTTACCGGCCATACTGGCTTTAAAGGAAGCTGGCTTTCGCTATGGCTGACTGAAATGGGTGCAATTGTAAAAGGCTATGCACTTGATGCGCCAACTGTTCCAAGTTTATTTGAGATAGTGCGTCTTAATGATCTTATGGAATCTCATATTGGCGACATTCGTGATTTTGAAAAGCTGCGCAATTCTATTGCAGAATTTAAGCCAGAAATTGTTTTCCATATGGCAGCCCAGCCTTTAGTGCGCCTATCTTATGAACAGCCAATCGAAACATACTCAACAAATGTTATGGGTACTGTCCATTTGCTTGAAGCAGTTAAGCAAGTAGGTAACATAAAGGCAGTCGTAAATATCACCAGTGATAAGTGCTACGACAATCGTGAGTGGGTGTGGGGCTATCGTGAGAACGAACCCATGGGAGGGTACGATCCATACTCTAATAGTAAAGGTTGTGCAGAATTAGTCGCGTCTGCATTCCGGAACTCATTCTTCAATCCTGCAAATTATGAGCAACATGGCGTTGGTTTGGCGTCTGTGAGGGCTGGTAATGTCATAGGCGGAGGCGATTGGGCTAAAGACCGTTTAATTCCCGATATTCTGCGCTCATTTGAAAATAACCAGCAGGTTATTATTCGAAACCCATATTCTATCCGTCCCTGGCAGCATGTACTGGAGCCTCTTTCTGGTTACATTGTGGTGGCGCAACGCTTATATACAGAAGGTGCTAAGTTTTCTGAAGGATGGAATTTCGGCCCGCGTGATGAAGATGCGAAGACGGTCGAATTTATTGTTGACAAGATGGTCACGCTTTGGGGTGATGATGCAAGCTGGTTACTGGATGGTGAGAATCATCCTCATGAGGCACATTACCTGAAACTGGATTGCTCTAAAGCAAATATGCAATTAGGATGGCATCCGCGTTGGGGATTGACTGAAACACTTGGTCGCATCGTAAAATGGCATAAAGCATGGATTCGCGGCGAAGATATGTTGATTTGTTCAAAGCGTGAAATCAGCGACTATATGTCTGCAACTACTCGTTAAGAAAATAAGTTTAAGGAATCAAAGTAATGACAGCAAATAACCTGCGTGAGCAAATCTCTCAGCTTGTCGCTCAGTATGCGAATGAGGCATTGAGCCCGAAACCTTTTGTTGCAGGTACAAGCGTTGTGCCTCCTTCCGGGAAGGTTATTGGTGCCAAAGAGTTACAATTGATGGTTGAGGCGTCTCTTGATGGATGGCTAACTACTGGTCGTTTCAATGATGCCTTTGAGAAAAAACTTGGGGAATTTATTGGGGTTCCTCATGTTTTAACGACTACATCTGGCTCTTCGGCAAACTTGCTGGCACTGACTGCGCTGACTTCCCCAAAATTAGGCGAGCGAGCTCTCAAACCTGGTGATGAGGTTATTACTGTCGCTGCTGGCTTCCCGACTACAGTTAACCCGGCGATCCAGAATGGTTTAATACCGGTATTCGTGGATGTTGATATCCCGACATATAATATCGATGCCTCTCTCATTGAAGCTGCAGTTACTGAGAAATCAAAAGCGATAATGATCGCTCATACACTCGGTAATGCATTTAACCTGAGTGAAGTTCGTCGGATTGCCGATAAATATAACTTATGGTTGATTGAAGACTGCTGTGATGCCCTTGGGACGACTTATGAAGGCCAGATGGTAGGTACCTTTGGTGACATCGGAACCGTTAGTTTTTATCCGGCTCACCATATCACAATGGGTGAAGGCGGTGCTGTATTCACCAAGTCAGGTGAACTGAAGAAAATTATTGAGTCGTTCCGTGACTGGGGCCGGGATTGTTATTGTGCGCCAGGATGCGATAACACCTGCGGTAAACGTTTTGGTCAGCAATTGGGATCACTTCCTCAAGGCTATGATCACAAATATACTTATTCCCACCTCGGATATAATCTCAAAATCACGGACATGCAGGCAGCATGTGGTCTGGCTCAGTTGGAGCGCGTAGAAGAGTTTGTAGAGCAGCGTAAAGCTAACTTTTCCTATCTGAAACAGGGCTTGCAATCTTGCACTGAATTCCTCGAATTACCAGAAGCAACAGAGAAATCAGATCCATCCTGGTTTGGCTTCCCTATCACCCTGAAAGAAACTAGCGGTGTTAACCGTGTCGAACTGGTGAAATTCCTTGATGAAGCAAAAATCGGTACACGTTTACTGTTTGCTGGAAATCTGATTCGCCAACCGTATTTTGCTAATGTGAAATATCGTGTAGTGGGTGAGTTGACAAATACCGACCGTATAATGAATCAAACGTTCTGGATTGGTATTTATCCAGGCTTGACTACAGAGCATTTAGATTATGTAGTTAGCAAGTTTGAAGAGTTCTTTGGTTTGAATTTCTAATTCAATTTATTCTATCTGGTGATTGCGATGACCTTTTTGAAAGAATATGTAATTGTCAGTGGGGCTTCCGGCTTTATTGGTAAGCATTTACTCGAAGCGCTAAAAAAATCGGGGATTTCAGTTGTCGCAATCACTCGAGATGTAATAAAAAATAATAGTAATGCATTAGCTAATGTTAGATGGTGCAGTTGGGATAATATCGAATTATTAGTCGAGGAGTTATCAATTGATTCTGCATTAATTGGTATCATTCATTTGGCAACAGAATATGGGCATAAAACATCATCTCTCATAAATATTGAAGATGCAAATGTTATAAAACCATTAAAGCTTCTTGATTTGGCAATAAAATATCGGGCGGATATCTTTTTAAATACAGATAGTTTTTTTGCCAAGAAAGATTTTAATTATCAACATATGCGGCCTTATATAATTACTAAAAGACACTTTGATGAAATTGGGCATTATTATGCTAATATGCATGACATTTCATTTGTAAACATGCGATTAGAGCATGTATATGGGCCTGGGGATGGTGAAAATAAATTTATTCCATACATTATCGACTGCTTAAATAAAAAACAGAGTTGCGTGAAATGTACAACAGGCGAACAGATAAGAGACTTTATTTTTGTAGATGATGTGGTAAATGCTTATTTAACTATATTAGAAAATAGAAAAGAAGTACCTTCATATACTGAGTATCAAGTTGGAACTGGTGCTGGGGTAAGTTTGAAAGATTTTCTGGTTTATTTGAAAAATACTATGATGCCAGGTTCATCGAGTATATTTGAATTTGGTGCGATAGAGCAAAGAGATAATGAAATAATGTTCTCTGTAGCAAATAATAAAAATTTAAAAGCAATGGGCTGGAAACCAAATTTCGATTATAAAAAAGGAATTGAAGAACTACTGAAACGGTTATGAGATTTTCATGATCTTTTAATAAATAAATCGTTAACAAATTAGTCGCGTTATGTTGTAAAAACTAAGTCGTTTAATTGCATAGTGAAAGTTCAATTGTTAAAAATTCCGAGTCATTTAATTGTTGCAGGTTCATCATGGTTATCCAAAATAATAATTGCCGGGGTGCAGTTAGCAAGTATTTCATATCTTATTTCTATACTAGGTGAAGAGAAATATGCAATCTTTAGTTTGTTAACTGGTTTATTAGTATGGTGTAGCGCTGTTGATTTTGGCATAGGTACAGGACTGCAAAATTATATATCAGAATGCAGAGCCAAAAACAAAAGTTATGATGCATATATTAAATCAGCATTACATCTAAGCTTTATAGCTATTATTTTTTTTATTGCTTTATTTTATATTTTTTCTGGGGTAATTTCCGCTAAATATCTTTCTTCTTTTCATGAGATATTACAGGACAAAACCAGAATGCTCTTTTTTACCTCATGTCTGGTTTTCAGTTCTATTGGAATCGGAGCTATTGCTTATAAAATACTTTTTGCCGAATTGGTCGGGTGGAAAGCTAATCTATTAAACGCATTATCTTATATGATAGGTATGCTCGGCTTGCTATATATATACTATAGGGGGATCTCAGTTGACATAAAATTATCACTAATAGTCCTGTATCTTCCAGTGGGTATGATTTCATTGTGCTATATTGTATATAGATACATAAAGCTTTATCATGTTAAAACAACAAAATCTCATTATATAGCAATTTTACGTAGATCTTCAGGGTTTTTTCTTTTTACTTTATTATCGATAGTGGTGCTTCAAACAGATTATATGGTCATTTCTCAAAGGCTAACTCCTGCTGATATTGTTCAATATACAGTAACGATGAAAATTTTTGGTTTAGTCTTTTTTATTTATACTGCTATTTTGCAAGCATTATGGCCTATATGTGCTGAATTGAGAGTCAAACAGCAATGGAAAAAACTTAACAAAATGATAGGTGTCAATATTTTGCTTGGCTCACTATATGTTGTTGGATGTACAATATTTATTTATTTATTTAAAGAACAGATATTTTCAGTAATAGCCAAAGATATTAATTATCAAGTTTCTATTTTATCTTTTATGTTAATTGGCATATATTTCTGTATTCGCGTTTGGTGTGACACTTATGCAATGTTATTGCAAAGTATGAATTATTTAAAAATACTTTGGATATTAGTACCACTACAAGCAATAATTGGTGGAATAGCACAATGGTATTTTTCTAGTACGCTTGGAATCAGTGGAGTGCTGCTTGGCTTGATTATATCTTTTGCTTTAACTGTTTTTTGGGGGCTTCCACTAACTTACTTAATTAAGGCAAATAAGGGATAATCATATGCTTATATCATTTTGTATTCCAACTTATAATAGAAAAGAATATCTTGAAGAGTTGTTGAATAGTATAAATAATCAGGAAAAATTTAATTTAGATATTGAGATATGTATATCAGATAATGCCTCTACTGATGGTACAGAGGAAATGATTGATGTTTGGAGGAACAATTATAATTTCCCAATAATATATCGGCGTAATAGCGTTAACCTTGGGCCAGATAGGAATTTTCTTGCTTCAGTATCCCTTGCGAATGGGGATTATTGTTGGATATTTGGCAGTGATGATGCTCTTGCGAAAGACTCGTTGGCGATATTACAAACTTATCTCGATTCTCAAGCAGATATATATTTATGTGACAGAAAAGAGACCGGGTGTGATTTAGTTGAGATTAGAAATCCTCATCGTTCTTGGCTCAGAACAGATGATGAACTTTATGTGTTTAATAATAATTTAGATAGGGAAATCTATCTCAGTAGATGCTTATCTATTGGTGGTGTATTTAGCTATCTAAGTTCTTTAATAGTAAAAAAAGAACGATGGGATGCCATTGATTTTGATGCGTCCTATATTGGCACTTCCTATCCTCATGTATTTATCATGATGAGCGTATTTAATACGCCAGGGTGCCTTTTGCATTATATATCAAAACCACTCGTAATATGCCGAGGAGATAATGATAGTTTCGAGAAGAAAGGAAAGGCCAGACGAATTTTAATTGATTTTATTGCATATTTAAAATTAGCTAATGATTTTTACAGTAAAAATATATCTTTAAAACGAGCATTTGAAAATGTTTTGCTAAAAGAGAGACCATGGTTATATACAACTTTGGCTATGGCATGTTATGGCAATAGTGATGAAAAAAGAGATTTATCTGAATTTTATGCAAAGCTAGGTTGTAATAAAAATATGATCAACACTGTACTTCGATTTGGGAAACTAGCATATGCAGTGAAAAATATTACCGTGCTTAAGAATTTTACTAAACGGATAATTAAGTAGTAGTAAGTTATTATATTGAGATTAAATGTAGATTTAACCTTTCTGGATTCAGCTAGATTTACGTTACTGACTTTTCTTTTTAATGAAAAATCATATTTGATATATATAAATAAATTTGGATAGCTTAACTACTTAGATGTTTTTTTTCTGGGAATGTTAGTATAATAATATATTTCTTTATGATTGTTTTTGTAGTGTTTTACTGCCGGTATTACATTAACTCTATTATTAAGAATTACACCTAGTGTAAGCTTCGTAATATTATTTATCCTTATGATTATTGCTTTAAAGATGCGTATGGAAAAACGGAGAGCTATTCAATGATCGTAAACCTATCACGTTTAGGTAAAAGTGGTACGGGAATGTGGCAATACTCGATTAAATTTTTAACGGCACTGCGAGAAATAGCTGATGTTGACGCAATAATCTGTAGCAAGGTACACGCTGATTATTTTGAAAAGCTCGGTTATGCAGTAGTTACTGTTCCGAATATTGTTAGCAACACATCAAAAACATCGCGACTTAGACCATTAGTATGGTATGTATATAGTTACTGGCTTGCGCTGAGGGTTTTAATTAAGTTTGGTAATAAAAAATTGGTGTGTACTACACATCACACTATCCCCTTACTGAGAAACCAAACGATAACCGTACATGATATAAGACCTTTTTATTATCCAGATAGTTTTATTCAGAAAGTGTATTTTCGCTTTTTATTAAAAATGTCCGTTAAGCGATGTAAGCATGTTTTAACGGTATCTTATACCGTTAAAGATAGCATTGCTAAAACTTATAATGTAGATAGTGAGAAAATATCAGTAATTTATAATAGTGTTAATAAGTCTGATTTTATACAAAAAAAAGAAAAAGAGAATTACTTTTTAGCTGTTGGTGCAAGTTGGCCACATAAAAATATTCATTCATTCATAAAAAATAAAAAAGTTTGGTCTGACTCTTATAATTTAATTATTGTATGTGGTCGTACTGACTATGCAATGTCTCTCCAACAAATGGTCGTTGATCTGGAACTAAAAGATAAAGTGACTTTTTTACATGAAGTCTCATTTAATGAATTAAAGATTTTATATTCTAAAGCCTACGCGCTTGTTTATCCATCTATTGATGAGGGTTTTGGTATACCTCCTATTGAAGCGATGGCATCAAATACTCCAGTTATAGTGTCCGATATACCAGTATTTCATGAAGTGTTAACCAATGGTGCATTATATGTGAATCCGGATGATGAAAAAAGCTGGCAGAGTGCAATTAAAAATATAGAGCAGTTGCCTGATGCAATTTCCCGATTTAACAACTATGTCGCACGGTATGACTTTGATAATATGAAGCAGATGGTTGGCAATTGGTTGGCGGAATCAAAATAAATGAAAATAACATTAATTATTCCCACATATAATGCAGGGTCGCTTTGGCCTAATGTTCTGGATGCGATTAAGCAGCAAACTATATATCCGGATAAATTGATTGTTATAGACTCAGGTTCTAAAGATGAAACGGTTCCGTTAGCCTCAGACCTGAAAAATATATCAATATTTAATATTGACTCTAAAGATTTTAATCATGGAGGAACCAGAAATTTAGCAGTTGCAAAAACTCTGGACGCTGATGTTATAATTTTTCTAACGCAAGATGCAATTCTCGCGGATTCGGATGCAATTAAAAATTTGGTTTATTATTTTTCAGATCCATTGATAGCAGCGGTTTGTGGTAGACAACTTCCTCATAAAGATGCTAATCCCCTTGCAGTGCATGCCAGAAATTTTAATTATAGTTCAAAATCTATTGTTAAAAGTAAGGCAGATATAGAAAAATTGGGTATTAAAACTGTATTTATGTCCAATTCTTTTGCTGCCTATCGCCGTTCCGTTTTTGAAGAGTTAAGTGGGTTTCCTGAACATACAATTCTTGCCGAGGATATGTTTATGGCGGCTAAGATGATTCAGGCGGGTTATAAGGTCGCCTACTGCGCTGAAGCGGTGGTAAGACACTCCCATAATTATACCCCGCGAGAAGAGTTTCAACGATATTTTGATACTGGTGTATTTCATGCTTGTTCTCCGTGGATTCAGCGTGACTTTGGCGGAGCCGGTGGTGAGGGTTTCCGCTTCGTAAAATCAGAGATTCAATTCCTGCTTAAAAATGCACCGTTCTGGATTCCAAGAGCTTTATTAACAACCTTTGCTAAATTCTTGGGTTACAAATTAGGCAAGCATTGGCAATCTTTACCGTTGTCTACATGTCGCTATTTTAGCATGTACAAGAGTTATTGGAATAATATCCAATATTCTTCGTCAAAAGAGATAAAATAAATGTCTTTTCTTCCCGTAATTATGGCTGGCGGCACAGGTAGCCGTTTATGGCCGCTTTCACGCGAATATCATCCGAAGCAGTTTCTAAGCGTTGAAGGTAAACTATCAATGCTGCAAAATACTATAAAGCGATTAGCTTCACTTTCTACAGAAGAACCCGTTGTCATTTGCAATGACAGACACCGTTTCTTAGTCGCTGAACAACTCCGTGAAATTGACAAGTTAGCAAATAATATTATTCTCGAACCGGTAGGCCGTAATACTGCACCAGCGATCGCTCTTGCCGCGTTTTGTGCGCTCCAGAATGCTGATAATGCTGATCCTCTTTTGTTGGTTCTTGCTGCAGATCATGTGATTCAGGATGAAATAGCTTTTACGAAAGCTGTCAGACATGCTGAAGAATACGCTGCAAATGGTAAGCTTGTAACTTTTGGTATTGTTCCAACGCATGCTGAAACGGGTTATGGATATATTCGTCGTGGTGAGTTGATAGGAAATGACGCTTATGCAGTGGCTGAATTTGTGGAGAAACCGGATATCGATACCGCCGGTGACTATTTCAAATCAGGGAAATATTACTGGAATAGCGGTATGTTTTTATTTCGTGCAAGCTCTTATTTAAACGAATTAAAGTATTTATCACCTGAAATTTATAAAGCTTGTGAAAAGGCGGTAGGACATATAAATCCCGATCTTGATTTTATTCGTATTGATAAAGAAGAGTTTATGTCATGCCCGAGTGATTCTATCGATTATGCAGTTATGGAGCACACACAGCATGCGGTGGTGATACCAATGAGCGCTGGCTGGTCGGATGTGGGTTCCTGGTCCTCACTTTGGGATATATCGAATAAAGATCATCAGAGAAATGTTTTAAAAGGAGATATCTTCGCACATGCTTGTAATGATAATTACATTTATTCCGAAGATATGTTTATAAGTGCGATTGGTGTAAGCAATCTTGTCATTGTTCAAACAACAGACGCTTTACTGGTGGCTAATAAAGATACAGTACAAGATGTTAAAAAAATTGTCGATTATTTAAAACGGAATGATAGGAACGAATATAAACAACATCAAGAAGTTTTCCGCCCCTGGGGAAAATATAATGTGATTGATAGCGGCAAAAATTACCTCGTTCGATGTATCACTGTTAAGCCGGGTGAGAAATTTGTGGCGCAGATGCATCACCACCGGGCTGAGCATTGGATAGTATTATCCGGGACTGCTCGTGTTACAAAGGGAGAGCAGATTTATATGGTTTCTGAAAATGAATCAACATTTATTCCTCCGAATACTATTCACGCGCTGGAAAATCCTGGAATGACCCCCCTGAAGTTAATTGAGATTCAATCAGGTACCTATCTTGGTGAGGATGATATTATTCGTTTAGAACAACGTTCTGGATTTTCGAAGGAGTGGACTAATGAACGTAGTTAATAATAGCCGTGATGTTATTTATTCATCAGGTATTGTGTTTGGAACGAGTGGGGCTCGCGGTCTTGTAAAAGATTTTACACCTCAGGTATGTGCTGCTTTTACGGTTTCATTTGTTGCCGTTATGCAGGAACATTTTTCCTTTGATACCGTAGCATTGGCAATAGATAATCGTCCAAGTAGTTATGGGATGGCTCAGGCGTGTGCTGCTGCATTGGCGGATAAAGGCGTTAACTGTATTTTTTATGGAGTGGTACCAACCCCAGCTTTGGCCTTTCAGTCTATGTCTGACAATATGCCTGCGATAATGGTTACGGGAAGTCATATTCCATTCGAGCGGAACGGCCTCAAGTTTTATCGTCCTGATGGTGAAATCACGAAACATGATGAGGCTGCGATCCTTAGTGTTGAAGATACGTGCAGCCATTTAGAGCTTAAAGAACTCATAGTTTCAGAAATGGCTGCTGTTAATTATATATCTCGTTATACATCTTTATTTTCTACTCCATTCCTGAAAAATAAGCGTATTGGTATTTACGAACATTCAAGCGCTGGGCGTGATCTTTATAAGCCTTTATTTATTGCATTGGGGGCTGAAGTCGTTAGCTTGGGTAGAAGCGATAATTTTGTACCTATAGATACAGAGGCTGTAAGCAAAGAGGATCGGGAAAAAGCTCGCTCATGGGCTAAAGAGTTCGATTTAGATGCCATATTCTCGACAGATGGGGATGGTGATCGCCCTCTTATTGCTGATGAGGCCGGTGAGTGGCTAAGAGGCGATATACTAGGTCTATTATGTTCACTTGCATTGGATGCAGAAGCCGTCGCTATTCCTGTTAGTTGTAACAGCATAATTTCTTCTGGCCGCTTTTTTAAACATGTTAAGCTTACAAAAATTGGCTCGCCTTATGTTATCGAAGCTTTTAATGAATTATCGCGGAGTTATAGTCGTATTGTCGGTTTTGAAGCCAATGGCGGTTTTTTATTAGGAAGCGACATCTGTATTAACGAGCAGAATCTTCATGCCTTACCAACTCGTGATGCTGTATTACCAGCAATAATGCTGCTTTACAAAAGTAGGAATACCAGCATTAGCGCTTTAGTCAATGAACTCCCAACTCGTTACACCCATTCTGACAGATTACAGGGGATTACAACTGATAAAAGTCAATCCTTAATTAGTATGGGCAGAGAAAATCTGAGCAACCTCTTAAGCTATATTGGTTTGGAGAATGAAGGTGCAATTTCTACAGATATGACAGATGGTATGCGAATTACTTTACGTGATGGATGTATTGTGCATTTGCGCGCTTCTGGTAATGCACCTGAGTTACGCTGCTATGCAGAAGCTAATTTATTAAATAGAGCTCAGGATCTTGTAAATACAACGCTTGCTAATATTAAAAAACGATGCTTGCTGTAAAAAAATTGAATGTTATTTACTTAATATGCCTATTTTATTTACATTATGCACGGTCAGAGGGTGAGGATTAAATGGATAATATTGATAATAAGTATAATCCACAGCTATGTAAAATTTTTTTGGCTATATCGGATTTGATTTTTTTTAATTTAGCCTTATGGTTTTCATTAGGATGTGTCTATTTTATTTTTGATCAAGTACAGCGATTTATTCCTCAAGACCAATTAGATACAAGAGTTATTACGCATTTTATTTTGTCAGTAGTATGTGTCGGTTGGTTTTGGATTCGTTTGCGACATTATACATACCGCAAGCCATTTTGGTATGAGTTAAAAGAAATTTTTCGTACGATCGTTATTTTTGCTATATTTGATTTGGCTCTGATAGCGTTTACAAAATGGCAGTTTTCACGCTATGTCTGGGTGTTTTGTTGGACTTTTGCTATAATCCTGGTGCCTTTTTTTCGCGCACTTACAAAGCATTTATTGAACAAGCTAGGTATCTGGAAGAAAAAAACTATCATCCTGGGGAGCAGACAGAATGCTCGTGGTGCATATTCTGCGCTGCAAAGTGAGGAGATGATGGGGTTTGATGTTATCGCTTTTTTTGATACGGATGCGTCAGATGCTGAAATAAATATGTTGCCGGTGATAAAGGATACTGAGATTATTTGGGATTTAAATCGTACAGGTGATGTCCATTATATCCTTGCTTATGAATACACCGAGTTGGAGAAAACACATTTTTGGCTACGTGAACTTTCAAAACATCATTGTCGTTCTGTTACTGTAGTCCCCTCGTTTAGAGGATTGCCATTATATAATACTGATATGTCTTTTATCTTTAGCCATGAAGTTATGTTATTAAGGATACAAAATAACTTGGCTAAAAGGTCGTCCCGTTTTCTCAAACGGACATTTGATATTGTTTGTTCAATAATGATTCTTATAATTGCATCACCACTTATGATTTATCTGTGGTATAAAGTTACTCGAGATGGTGGTCCGGCTATTTATGGTCACCAGCGAGTAGGTCGGCATGGAAAACTTTTTCCATGCTACAAATTTCGTTCTATGGTTATGAATTCTCAAGAGGTACTAAAAGAACTTTTGGCTAACGATCCTATTGCCAGGGCTGAATGGGAGAAAGATTTTAAACTGAAAAATGATCCTCGAATCACAGCTGTAGGTCGATTTATACGTAAAACTAGCCTTGATGAGTTGCCACAACTTTTTAATGTACTAAAAGGTGATATGAGCCTGGTTGGACCACGACCTATCGTTTCGGATGAACTGGAGCGTTATTGTGATGATGTTGATTATTATTTGATGGCAAAGCCGGGCATGACAGGTCTATGGCAAGTGAGTGGGCGTAATGATGTTGATTATGACACTCGTGTTTATTTTGATTCCTGGTATGTTAAAAACTGGACGCTTTGGAATGATATTGCCATTCTGTTTAAAACAGCGAAAGTTGTTTTGCGGCGAGATGGTGCGTATTAAGCTTACCGAGAAGTACTGAATAATAATTGTATAAAATAGCCTGCGTAAAATCTGAACGCATCAATCGCTACCTTAATATCATACCTTTGAGTTAACATACTATTCACCTTTAACCTGCCATGACCGTTTGTGGCAGGGTTTCCACACCTGACAGGAGTATGTAATGTCCAAGCAACAGATCGGCGTCGTCGGTATGGCAGTGATGGGGCGCAACCTCGCGCTCAACATCGAAAGCCGTGGTTATACCGTCTCCGTTTTCAACCGCTCCCGTGAAAAGACCGAAGAAGTAATTGCCGAGAATCCCGGCAAAAAGCTGGTGCCTTATTACACGGTGAAAGAGTTTGTTGAATCCCTCGAAACGCCTCGTCGTATCCTGTTAATGGTGAAAGCGGGCGCAGGTACTGATGCAGCTATCGATTCGCTGAAACCGTATCTGGAAAAAGGCGATATCATTATTGATGGCGGTAACACCTTCTTCCAGGACACAATCCGTCGCAATCGCGAGCTGTCTGCGGAAGGTTTTAACTTTATCGGTACCGGTGTTTCCGGTGGTGAAGAGGGCGCGCTGAAAGGGCCATCTATCATGCCTGGCGGTCAGAAAGATGCCTATGAACTGGTGGCGCCGATCCTGACGAAGATTGCTGCTGTGGCGGAAGATGGCGAACCGTGCGTGACCTATATCGGCGCCGATGGTGCGGGTCACTACGTCAAGATGGTCCATAATGGTATTGAATATGGCGATATGCAGCTTATCGCTGAAGCTTACTCCCTGCTGAAAGGCGGCCTGAACCTCAGCAATGAAGAGTTGGCGAACACTTTTACCGAGTGGAATAACGGCGAGCTGAGCAGTTATCTGATCGACATCACTAAAGACATCTTCACTAAAAAAGATGAAGACGGAAACTACCTGGTGGATGTCATTCTTGATGAAGCCGCCAACAAAGGGACCGGTAAATGGACCAGCCAGAGCGCGCTGGATCTGGGCGAACCGCTGTCGCTGATTACCGAATCCGTCTTTGCGCGTTACATCTCTTCGTTGAAAGCACAACGTGTTGCCGCATCTAAAGTGCTCTCCGGGCCGAAAGCGCAACCGGCAGGCGACAAAGCGGAATTTATCGAGAAAGTGCGTCGCGCGCTGTATCTTGGCAAGATCGTCTCCTATGCGCAGGGCTTCTCGCAGCTACGCGCCGCGTCTGATGAATATCACTGGGATCTCAACTACGGCGAGATTGCTAAGATTTTCCGTGCGGGTTGTATCATTCGCGCTCAGTTCCTGCAGAAAATCACCGATGCTTACGCAGAAAACGCTGGTATTGCCAATTTGCTGTTAGCGCCTTACTTCAAGAAAATTGCTGATGAGTACCAGCAGGCGCTGCGTGATGTTGTGGCTTACGCGGTGCAGAACGGCATTCCTGTGCCGACATTCTCTGCGGCAGTGGCCTACTATGACAGCTATCGCGCCGCAGTACTGCCAGCTAACTTAATTCAGGCGCAGCGTGACTACTTTGGTGCGCACACCTATAAACGTACTGATAAAGAAGGCATTTTCCATACCGAGTGGTTGGAATAATTTCTGCAAAAATGTTTAAGCCCGGTTTAATACCGGGCTTTTTTTTATCTCTATTCTTATTGATTTATCGCTTTTACTTAATATTAACTTAATAATCTGTGTTTATCGTAATGAAGATAATCTGAATTGTTTTCGTCTGCGTTGCACTTTATATACTCAGGCGTTAAAACTTTAATATCTTATCAGGATGCGAAATACATCATGATTCATAATTAAGTTAATTCTGAGAGCGAATAATGAAAATCACGATATCCGGGACGGGTTATGTTGGCTTGTCTAATGGTTTGCTTATTGCACAACATCATGATGTGGTGGCGTTAGACATTGTTCCTTCCCGTATTGAACTGTTAAATGATCGGATATCTCCGATTGTTGATAAAGAAATTCAGCAATTTTTAAAGGAAGATAACATCAGATTCAGGGCAACGCTGGATAAGTTTGATGCGTACCAGAATGCAGATTACGTCATCATTGCTACGCCTACGGATTACGATCCCAAAACCAACTATTTTAATACGTCCAGTGTGGAATCGGTCATTCAGGATGTGATCAGCATCAACCCCGCAGCCGTGATGGTTATTAAGTCTACGGTGCCGGTTGGCTTCACGGCGGCAATGCGTCAGAAGTTTGCGACAGAAAATATCATTTTCTCTCCGGAGTTTTTACGTGAAGGTAAAGCCCTTTACGATAACCTTTATCCCTCCCGTATCGTGATTGGGGAACAGTCTGAGCGCGCCAGAGAATTTGCCGCATTACTCCAGGAAGGCGCTATTAAACAGGAGATTCCGACGCTGTTTACGGACTCCACTGAAGCGGAAGCCATTAAACTTTTCGCCAATACTTATCTCGCTATGCGAGTCGCTTATTTTAATGAATTAGACAGCTATGCTGAAACGTTAGGATTAAATACCCGACAAATTATTGAAGGGGTGTGCCTCGACCCGCGTATTGGCAATCATTATAATAATCCCTCTTTTGGTTATGGCGGATATTGTTTGCCAAAAGATACCAAACAGTTGCTGGCTAATTATCAGTCGGTGCCTAATAATATTATCTCCGCTATCGTTGAAGCAAACCGTACGCGTAAAGATTTTATTGCCGACGCTATCCTCGCCAGAAAGCCTAAAGTGGTGGGCATTTATCGCCTGATTATGAAGAGTGGCTCCGATAACTTCCGCGCCTCATCGATTCAGGGGATTATGAAACGTATTAAAGCGAAAGGCGTAGAGGTCATCATCTATGAGCCGGTAATGCAAGAAGAAACTTTCTTTAACTCACGTCTTGAACGTGATTTGCACTGCTTTAAACAGCAGGCGGATGTCATTATTTCCAATCGGATGGCGGCAGAGCTTTTGGATGTCGCTGAAAAAGTGTATACCCGCGATCTTTTCGGTAGTGATTAATAAGGCAATCGGGGCTGATGAGTCCCGATGATTTATTGACCAAATGGAAATAATGTCTGATTTTTATCATTAATCCTATGGCATATATTTTCTTTATGACTACACTGTCTCCAGCTTCATCCTTTTTTTAGTTAGGGTATCTATGACAGTGGATAGTAATACGTCTTCCGGGCGTGGGAACGATCCGGAACAGATTGATTTGATTGAGTTATTGCTACAGTTATGGCGTGGGAAGATGACCATTATTGTAGCCGTTATTATCGCCATTTTGCTGGCCGTAGGCTACCTGATGATAGCCAAAGAAAAATGGACATCCACGGCGATTATTACCCAACCTGATGCCGCGCAGGTTGCCACCTATACCAACGCGCTCAACGTCTTGTATGGCGGGAATGCCCCCAAAATCTCTGAAGTGCAGGCGAATTTTATAAGCCGCTTTAGTTCTGCGTTTTCCGCATTATCGGAAGCGCTGGATAATCAGAAAGAGCGGGAAAAGCTCACCATTGAACAGTCGGTAAAGGGGCAGACGCTGCCGCTCTCGGTTTCTTATGTGAGTACTACCGCTGAAGGGGCGCAGCGTCGGCTGGCGGAATATATCCAACAGGTGGATGAAGAGGTCGCTAAGGAACTGGAAGTTGACCTGAAAGATAATATCACGCTGCAAACCAAAACGTTGCAGGAGTCCCTTGAGACGCAGGAAGTTGTGGCGCAGGAACAAAAAGATCTGCGTATTAAGCAAATCGAAGAAGCGTTGCGCTATGCGGATGAGGCCAAAATCACGCAGCCGCAGATTCAGCAAACCCAGGATGTTACCCAGGACACGATGTTCCTGTTGGGGAGCGATGCGCTAAAATCGATGATACAGAACGAAGCGACGCGTCCACTGGTCTTTTCTCCGGCCTATTACCAGACGAAGCAGACGCTGCTGGACATTAAAAATCTGAAAGTGACTGCCGATACGGTGCACGTCTATCGTTATGTGATGAAGCCGACGCTGCCTGTCCGTCGCGATAGCCCGAAAACAGCCATTACCCTCGTGCTGGCAGTGTTGCTGGGCGGGATGATCGGCGCCGGGATTGTGCTGGGACGCAATGCGCTACGTAGCTATAAGCCAAAAGCCTTGTAAGCTTCTTTGCCGGATGGTGGTCGGCTTCGAAAGGTAAAATTTCTCATAAAAAAACCGGGCATTGCCCGGTTTTTTTACGCTTATTGATGACGCTTACGAAGATTGTCGATTACGGTGGTGAGGTTGAGATCCTGATCCTGCAACAGCACCAGCAGGTGGTACATCAAATCAGACGCTTCATTGGTTAATTCAAAACGATCATTGACGGTGGCCGCCAGCGCGGTTTCCACACCTTCTTCGCCAACTTTTTGCGCAATACGTTTAGTACCGCTGGCGTACAGTTTCGCCGTGTAAGAGCTGGCCGGATCGGCGGTTTTGCGCTCTGCCAGTAGCTGCTCCAGTTGATACAGGAATAACCATTGATGGCTGGCGTCGCCAAAGCAGCTGCTGGTACCTTTGTGGCAGGTCGGCCCGACAGGGGTTGCCAGCACCAGCAGTGTATCGTTGTCGCAATCTGGCGCAATGCTGACGACATTCAGCACATGGCCTGAGGTTTCGCCTTTGGTCCATAAACGCTGTTTCGTGCGTGAGAAGAACGTGACATGGCCGGATTCAATGGTTTTGTCCAGCGCTTGTGGGTTCATATAGCCCAGCATCAATACTTCGCCGGATACCGCATGTTGCACGATGGCTGGCATCAGGCCATCGGTTTTTTCCCAGTCCAGCTCGCGGCGTTGTTGCTCTGTTAACATATCCTGATCTCCACGCCCTGGCCTGCCAGGTACGCTTTTAATTCGCCAATATTGATGATTTGCTTGTGAAAAACGGAGGCGGCAAGCGCGCCGTCGACATCGGCATCACGGAATGCCTCAAGAAAGTGTTCCATCGTGCCCGCGCCGCCGGAGGCGATCAGCGGCACGCGGCAAACGTCACGGACTTTTTTCAACTGCGTCAGATCGTAACCGTTACGCACGCCGTCCTGGTTCATCATATTCAGGACGATTTCCCCCGCGCCGCGCTGTTGTACCTCTTGCACCCAATCCAGCGTCTCCCACTGCGTTACGCGGGTACGGTTTTCATCGCCGGTATACTGGTTAACATGGTATTTCCCCGTGGCGTCGTCAAACCAGGTATCAATCCCGACGACAATGCACTGCACGCCAAAACGGTCAGCCAGACGGGTAATCAGCGTTGGGTCAGCCAGTGCAGGGGAGTTGATAGAGATCTTATCCGCCCCGAAAGAGAGAATTTTGGCGGCGTCGTCAATTGACCGGATACCGCCCGCTACACAAAACGGAATGTCGATCACCTCGGCAACGCGCGCCACCCAGCTTTTATCGACTACGCGACCATCGCTGGAGGCGGTAATGTCATAGAACACCAGTTCGTCCGCGCCTTCGTCGGCATAGCGTTTGGCCAGCGGAACGATATCGCCAATGATCTCATGGTTGCGAAACTGTACGCCTTTTACCACCTGACCATCACGAACGTCCAGACACGGAATTATACGTTTTGCCAGCATTGGATGGCCTCCTTAACGGTAAATTTCCCTTCCAACAGCGCGCGTCCGACAATCACGCCGCGCACGCCGGTGCCGCGCAGGGCGGCAATATCATCGATATCGCCAATACCGCCGGAGGACTGAAAGGCGATCTGCGGATATCTGGCGCATACCTCTTCATACAGCGACACGTTAGAGCCCGCCAGCGTGCCGTCGCGAGAAATATCGGTACACAGTACATGTTTCAGGCCGACGGGGAGATAGGTCTCCACCAGTTGTTCCAGCGAGACGCCGGAATTTTCTTGCCAGCCGCTAACCGCCACCTGCTTGTTGCCGTGTTCGTCTATGCGAACGTCCAGCGCCAGTACCAGCGCCTGCGCGCCAAAACGTTCAAACCAGCCTTTCACCACGTCAGGGGATTTCACCGCCGTTGAACCGATGACCACACGGGCAACGCCAGCTTTCAGTAATGCCGCAACGTCTTCTTCGGTACGCACGCCGCCGCCGACCTGAACAGGCACGTTCACGCCCGCGACCAGGGTTTTAATCAGCGGTATCTGTCGCTTAGCCGGATCTTTAGCGCCGGTCAGATCTACCAGATGCAGCACCCCGGCGCCCTGGGCGGCGTAATCCTGCAAACGGGGCAGGGGATCGTTACCGTAATCCCGCTGCCGGGCGTAGTCGCCCTGGTGGAGACGCACCACGGTGCCGTCAATTAAATCTAATGCCGGAATAATCATTACATCTCCAGGAAGTTTTTCAGCAACTGTGCGCCCGCCGCGCCCGAACGTTCCGGGTGGAACTGTACGCCGAAGAAATTATCTTTCTGTACCGCCGCGGTAAACGGCTCGCCGTAATTGCACTGGGCGATAGTCCACGGGTTGACCGGCATCGCGTAGCTGTGAACAAAGTAAAAATAGGCGCCATCTTCAATGCCCTGAAACAGCCGGTTGCCCGCCTGCGGATACACGCGATTCCAGCCCATGTGCGGCAGCGGCAGACCAAAGTCGGTCATTTTCGGCACGTCTTGCTCGATAATGTTCAGCAGATCCACGCCGCGCGTCTCTTCGCTGCGACGACCCAGCAGTTGCATCCCTAAGCAGATACCCAGTACCGGCTGAGTACACGCTTTAATTAAGTCGATCAGTTCACGTTCGCGCAGTTGATCCATAGCGGCCTGTGCCGTGCCGACGCCGGGCAGAAAGAGTTTGTCAGCGCGTAATACGATTTCCGCTTCGCGGCTGACCACCGGGGTGTAACCGTGGCGCGCCACGGCGGATTTTACCGAGCTTAAATTGGCGCAGCCGGTGTCAAGGATGACGACGTTCATCACAGCACTCCTTTCGAGGACGGTAATGTATCGCCCTCCACGCGAATAGCCTGGCGTAGCGTCCGACCAAAGGCTTTAAACAAACTTTCGACACGGTGGTGATCGTTCTTACCCTTAGTCTTGAGATGCAGAGTGACGCCCATCGTGTAAGAGAGTGAGCGGAAAAAGTGTTCAATCATCTCTGTGCTCAAATCGCCCACACGCTGGTAGGTAAATTCAGCTTTATATTCCAGATGCGGACGACCGGAAATATCCAGCGCGCAGCGCGCCAGACATTCATCCATCGGCAGTACAAAGCCAAAACGGCAGATACCGCGCTTGTCGCCGAGTGCCAGTTTTAATGCCTCACCGAGCGCCAGTCCGGTATCTTCTACCGTGTGGTGATCGTCGATATAGAGATCGCCCTTAACGGTAATCTCCATGCGAAAGCCGCCGTGGGTGGCGATTTGATCGAGCATATGGTCAAAGAAGCCGACGCCGGTATTAATCTTGCTGTTGCCTTCGCGATCCAGCCAGACGCTGACATCAATCTGTGTTTCTTTGGTGTTGCGGACCACATGCGCATAGCGATCGCGTTTCGTTAGCTGTTCGCCAATCATCGTCCAGTTCAGCGTTTCACGGTGATAGCGTAAACCAGTAATGCC
This sequence comes from Salmonella sp. SJTUF14076, assembly GCF_015534835.1. Classification (NCBI taxonomy): domain Bacteria; kingdom Pseudomonadati; phylum Pseudomonadota; class Gammaproteobacteria; order Enterobacterales; family Enterobacteriaceae; genus Salmonella; species Salmonella sp. SJTUF14076. The sequence goes on from NZ_CP064674.1 coordinate 1,849,890, forward strand.
CATATTATCAGCGAGCTGGATATCGGTCGCACGATCGCCAATCACATAGCTGTTGGCGCTATCCATCGCTTGTTCCGCAAGATAACGCTCCACCAGCTTCACTTTGGGCTTGCGGCAGTCGCAGTCGTCTGCGGGCAGGTGAGGGCAGATCAGCACCTCATCAAAGCATACGCCCTGAGAGGTGAAAATCTGCATCATCAGGTTGTGCGGTCCGTCGAAGTCCGCCTGCGGGAAACTTTGCGTGCCAAGTCCATCCTGGTTAGTGATCATCACCAGCTTAAAACCGGCTTTTTGCAGCTTCAGCAATACGGGAATCACCTCTGGCTCAAAGGCCAGTTTATCAAAGCGGTCTACCTGAAAATCGCTTGGCGGTTCGGAAATCAAGGTTCCGTCCCGGTCGATGAAAAGATACTTCTGACTCATACTGGCTCCGCACGTAAGGCGTCAATGACGCGCTGGTTTTCCTGGCGGGTGCCGACCGTAATCCGCAGGCAGCCGCTTAAAGAAGGTTGTTTATTCTGATCGCGTAAGATAATGCCCTGATCCCATAAGGATTTAAACACGCTGCTGGAGGCGGTAAACCGCGCCAGAATATAGTTGGTTTCAGAGTCAAAGACGTGTTCTACGCAGGCGGTCTGTTGCAGGGCATTCACCAGATACTGACGTTCCTGCACTGTCTGCGCCACGCGATCGCGCATTGCGTTTATTCCCTGCGGACTCAGCGCCTGGGCGGCGATATCCGCCACTGGCGTAGAAAGCGGATAAGGGGCGATCACTTTTAACAGCAGGTTGATCACCTCTTCATTAGCCAGCGTAAAGCCGCAGCGCAGACCCGCCAGCGCAAAAGCTTTCGACAATGTGCGCAGGATAACCAGATGAGGATATTCAACCAGCCAGCCTGTCAGCGTGGCCTGCGGGCAAAACTCAATATAAGCTTCGTCGGCGACGACTATCGCTTTACCGCGTGTCAACTCCAGCAGCGTGCGCAGATCCAGCGGGTTGATAAGTTGCCCGGTGGGGTTATTGGGGCTACAAACGAACACCACTTTTGCGCCGTCAAGGTTGTCGGAAATCCCCTGTAGATCCAGCTGCCAGTTTTCAAGCGCGGGAACCGTCCGGCGCTCTACGCCAAGGGTTTCGGCGCTGACGCTGTACATACCGTAAGTGGGCGGACAGTAGAGAATGGCGTCTTTTCCCGGTTCGCAGAAGGCGCGGATCACCAGTTCGATCCCTTCATCCGCGCCGCGGCTGACCAGCACCTGCTCCGGCTTTACGCCAGCATATTGCGCGTAGTTTTCAATCACGGCCTTTGGCTGGCATTCCGGGTAGCGGTTAAGCGTTTGTTGGGTGAGCTGAAACTCCACCGCTGTCGGGAATTCATTCGCGTTCAGCCAGACATCGCCGTTACCGCCCAGACGGCGGGCGGACTGATACGGTACTAGGTTGCGGACATTTTCACGGGCTAAGTCAGCGACGCTGAGAGTGTTTTCAGTGCTCATGCTTGCTCCTTGAGGGCGTTTACGCGCAGGGTCACGGCATTTTTATGGGCGGTCAGACGTTCTGCCGCCGCCAATGTTTCAATGGTTGATGCCAGAGCGGAAAAGCCCGCTTTCGACAGTTCCTGAACGGTCATCCGTTTCTGGAAATCCGCTAACCCAAGGCTGGAACAGGTAGCAGTATAGCCATAGGTCGGTAAGACATGGTTGGTTCCGGAAGCGTAATCACCGGCGGATTCCGGCGACCAGTCGCCGAGAAATACCGAGCCTGCGCTGGTAATCGCATCCACCAAATCGCGCGCATTGCGCGTCTGGATAATTAAGTGTTCCGGCCCATACTGATTAGAGATGGCGACGCACTGCGCTAAATCTTTGGTCACAATCAGACGGCTGGCGCTCAGGGCCTGCCGGGCGGTGTCCGCGCGCGGCAGTTCCGCCAGTTGACGTTCTACCGCCTCCGCCACCTTGCGGGCAATGTCAGCATCCGGCGTCAGCAGGATCACCTGGGAATCCGGGCCGTGCTCAGCCTGGGAGAGCAGGTCAGAAGCGACGAAATCCGGTGTTGCGCCGCTGTCGGCGATCACCAGCACTTCAGACGGCCCGGCTGGCATATCGATAGCCGCGCCGTCGAGACGCTGGCTGACCTGACGCTTGGCTTCGGTTACAAAGGCGTTGCCGGGGCCAAAAATTTTATCCACTTTCGGTACGGACTCGCTGCCGAAGGCCAGAGCGGCAATCGCCTGCGCGCCGCCGACGTTAAAGATTTCCTGCACGCCACACAGTTGCGCCGCATAGAGGATTTCATCAGCGATGGGCGGCGGCGAGCACAAAACCACGTTCTGACATCCCGCAATGCGCGCCGGCGTTGCCAGCATCAGCACCGTTGAGAAGAGCGGAGCCGAGCCGCCGGGAATATAAAGACCGACAGACGCGATGGGACGCGTAACCTGCTGACAACGTACGCCTGGCTGGGTTTCCACATCTACAGGCGGTAGCGTCTGCGCGGAATGGAACGTTTCAATATTTTTGACGGCAGCGGCCATCGCCTGTTTTAATTCGTCGCTCAGACGCGCGCCGGCGGCGGCGATCTCTTCAGGGGTGACGCGTAGCGCTGTCACTTCTGTTTTATCAAATTTAGCGCTGTATTCACGCAGGGCATCGTCACCGCGCGTTTTTACATTATCCAGAATATCGCTGACCGTCCGGGTAATACTGTCAGAGGCGGAAATCGCCGGACGCGTCAGCAGCGCACGCTGCTGTTCAGGGCTACAGCTGTTCCAGTCAATCAGGGTATTGAAGCTCATGGTCTTTACTCCATCACAGGGTTCCGCCTTATCCGGCCTACAGAACCCAAAATATCAACGCATTACGTAGGCCTGATAAGCGCAGCGCTATCAGGCGTCAGATCACTCCATCATCTTCTCGATCGGCAGTACCAGAATCGAGCTGGCGCCAAGCGCTTTCAGTTTCTCCATGGTTTCCCAGAACAACGTTTCGCTGCTGACCATGTGCATCGCCACGCGCTGTTGCTCGCCCGCCAGCGGCAGAATTGTCGGCCTTTCAGCGCCTGGCAGCAGGGCGATAACCTCTTCCAGGCGTTCACTTGGCGCGTGCATCATGATGTATTTCGATTCGCGCGCCTGAATCACGCCCTGAATACGGGTCAGCAATTTATCGATCAGCTGTTGCTTGCTCTGTGCCATCTCACCGTCGCGCTGAATCAGACAGGCTTTAGAGCGGTAGATAACTTCGACTTCACGCAGGCCGTTAGCTTCAAGCGTCGCGCCGGTAGAGACCAAATCGCAGATAGCGTCGGCCAGCCCCGCGCGCGGCGCGACTTCGACAGAACCATTTAACAGACACGATTTAAAAGAGACGCCTTTCTGGTCGAGGTAGCGTTTGAGGAGGTGCGGATAAGAGGTAGCGATACGTTTACCGTCCAGCGCGGCCGGGCCGTCCCAGGCTTCGTCAACCGGCGTTGCCAGCGATAAACGGCAGCCGCCGAAGTCAAGACGGCGCAGGGTTAAATAGCGTGGATCTTCGCCCTGCGCGCGGCGGTTGAGTAGCTCTTCTTCCAGCACGTTTTCGCCGATAATACCGAGATCGACCACGCCATCCATCACCAGACCCGGAATGTCATCATCACGCACGCGCAGGATATCAATCGGCATGTTTTCCGCCATCGCAATCAGGCGCTGAGTGTGTAAATTAATTTTTATGCCGCAGCGGGCCAGCAATTCTCGTGAATCATCGCTTAAACGGCCTGATTTCTGAATAGCTATGCGTAAGCGGGTGTTGTCTAACATTCTGCGTTCCTCTTTATCCTGTCTGAACCGGTCTGTATAGCGCGCCAAAAAAAAGCCCCCGGAAGATGATCTTCCGGGGGCTTTCTCATGCGTTCATGCACCACTGGAAGATCTGAATGTCTTCCAGCACACATCGCCTGAAAGACTAGTCAGGATGATGGTGATGATGGTGGTGTTTAAATTGAACGCGTGTCATAAAAATTCCGATGAATGCTTATTCATTTGATACCTTTTAACCTAAACCACTTTTACGCCTTAAAGCAAGCGCTTTTTTCATTTCGCATTTATAGTATGAATTGTCAGTCACGGCGGGCTGGCGTAGCCTTATGTATAAGGCGTTAAAGTCAGGAGAAAATGGATGAAAAAGGTCGCAATTGTCGGTTTAGGTTGGTTAGGCATGCCGCTGGCAATGTCGCTGGCAGCGAGAGGCTGGCAGGTTACCGGCAGCAAAACCACCCTTGACGGGGTGGAAGCGGCCCGTATGAGTGGAATTGAAAGCTATCCGCTGCGTCTGGAGCCGGAGCTGGTCTGTGAGGCGGACGATCTTGACGCTCTGCTGGATGTCGATGCGCTGGTGATAACACTGCCCGCGCGCCGTAGCGGTCCGGGAGAGGATTTTTATCTGCAGGCGATGCAGGAGCTGGTCGACAGCGCGCTGGCTTATCGTATCCCGCGTATTATTTTTACCAGTTCGACGTCTGTTTACGGCGATGCGCAAGGCGTGGTGAAAGAGAATACGCCGCGTAATCCGGTCACGGCCAGCGGGCGTACCCTGAAGGAACTGGAAGATTGGCTGCATAATCTGCCGGGCACGTCAGTAGATATTCTGCGGCTGGCGGGGTTGGTCGGGCCTGGGCGCCATCCCGGACGTTTCTTTGCCGGAAAAACCGCGCCGGATGGTCAACACGGGGTCAATCTGGTGCATCTTGAAGACGTGGTTGGCGCAATTACCCTCTTGCTACAGGCGCCAAAAGGGGGGCACATCTATAATATATGCGCGCCGGCGCATCCAGCCCGCAACGTGTTTTATCCGCAAATGACGCGCTTGCTGGGAATGGCGCCGCCGCATTTTCGTGACGCACCGGACAATGGCAAAGGGAAGATTATCGACGGTAGCCGGATTTGTAATGAGCTGGGATTTGAATATCAATATCCCGATCCGCTGGTGATGCCGATGGAGTGAGTCGCTGTCCAGCAGGTGGTCGCCATATAGCGCAAGGGGACGAGTATGAAACCACTGCTGGACGTTCTGATTATTCTTGATGCGTTAGAAAAAGAAGGCAGCTTCGCGGCGGCGTCGGCAAAATTATTTAAAACGCCGTCCGCCCTCAGTTATACCGTTCATAAGCTGGAAAACGATCTTAATATCCAACTGCTCGACCGTAGCGGGCATCGCGCGCGATTTACGCGAACTGGTAAGATGCTACTGGAAAAAGGCCGTGAAGTGCTGCACACCGTTCGCGAGCTGGAAAAGCAGGCGATTAAACTGCATGAAGGCTGGGAGAACGAACTGGTCATCGGTGTGGATGATACCTTTCCCTTTTCTCTTCTGGCCCCGCTTATCGACGCTTTTTATCAACGCCACAGCGTGACGCGCCTTAAATTTGTCAATGGCGTTCTCGGCGGTTCATGGGAGACGCTGACGCAGGGAAGGGCGGATATCATCGTTGGCGCCATGCGCGCGCCGCCGCCTGACACCGGCTTTGGCTTTGCAAGACTGGGCGATCTTGAACTGGTGTTTGCTGTCGCCCCGCATCATCCGCTGGTTCATGAAGAGGAACCGCTTAGCCGCCAGACGATCAAACGTTTTCGCGCGATTGTGGTTGGCGATAGCGTCCATTCCTCGCGATCAATAGGGTCTGAACTGCTCGACGCTCAGGAAGCGATTACCGTGTTTGATTTTAAAACCAAGCTGGAGCTGCAAATTAGCGGCCTGGGATGCGGCTATTTACCGCGTTATCTGGCGCAGCGATTTTTGGAAAGCGGCGCGCTTATAGAGAAGAAAGTCGTGGCGCAAATCGTCTATGAACCGGTGTGGGTTGGCTGGAATGAACAGACCGCCGGGCTGGCCAGCGGCTGGTGGCGGGATGAAATTTTAGCAAATAATGCTATTGCTGGGGTGTATGCAAAATCGCCGGTTTAAAAATCAATCGCTTATGAAAAATAATTTTTTGAACGCGCTCGCATTCTCTTGTCATTTCACTTCAATTTAGGGCAGAATACGCCGCTTGCAAAAAATGACACTAACCGACGTTTTAATACGCGTCGGTTATTTTTTTGCTTCAAACACATCATTCAATACCAAGAGGCCGGGCTTCGTACCGGATAGATACTTACTTAAAAATCGACAGTTGTTGTCGCTGAGGAATCCAGAAAATGGGGCAATTTTTTGCTTACGCGACGGCATTCGCCGTAAAGGAGAATGACCATGTCGCATAACGTTACTCCAAACACCTCTCGCGTGGAATTACGTAAAACGCTTACGTTAGTTCCGGTTGTAATGATGGGTCTTGCCTATATGCAGCCGATGACGCTGTTCGATACATTTGGTATCGTTTCAGGCCTCACTGACGGTCACGTACCGACGGCGTATGCATTCGCGTTAATCGCGATTCTGTTTACGGCGTTGAGCTACGGGAAACTGGTGCGTCGCTACCCTTCCGCGGGTTCGGCGTACACCTATGCCCAGAAATCCATCAGCCCGACCGTTGGCTTTATGGTGGGTTGGTCTTCTCTGCTCGATTACCTGTTCGCGCCGATGATCAACATTCTGTTGGCGAAAATTTATTTTGAAGCGCTTGTGCCCTCCATTCCGTCATGGGTGTTTGTCGTGGCGCTGGTGGCCTTTATGACGGCCTTTAACCTGCGCAGCCTCAAATCGGTCGCTAACTTCAACACCGTGATTGTAGTGCTACAGGTGGTGCTGATTGCGGTCATTCTGGGCATGGTGGTTTATGGCGTATTTGAAGGCGAAGGCGCCGGTACGCTGGCGAGCACCCGTCCGTTCTGGTCCGGCGATGCGCACGTTATCCCGATGATTACGGGAGCGACGATCCTGTGCTTCTCCTTTACCGGCTTTGACGGCATCAGTAACCTGTCGGAAGAGACCAAAGATGCTGAGCGCGTGATCCCGCGTGCGATTTTCCTGACCGCGCTGATTGGCGGCCTGATCTTCATCTTTGCAACCTATTTCCTGCAATTGTACTTCCCGGATATCTCTCGCTTTAAAGATCCGGATGCGTCTCAGCCGGAAATCATGCTGTACGTGGCGGGTAAAACCTTCCAGGTGGGCGCGCTGATCTTCTCTACTATCACCGTACTGGCTTCCGGTATGGCGGCGCATGCAGGCGTAGCGCGCCTGATGTACGTGATGGGGCGCGACGGCGTATTCCCGAAAAGCTTCTTCGGTTACGTTCATCCGAAATGGCGTACGCCAGCGATGAACATCATCCTGGTCGGGGCGATCGCGCTGCTGGCGATTAATTTTGACCTGGTGATGGCGACGGCGCTGATTAACTTTGGCGCGCTGGTCGCGTTTACCTTCGTTAACCTGTCGGTGATTTCGCAGTTCTGGATCCGTGAGAAGCGTAATAAGACGTTGAAAGATCACTTCCAGTATCTGTTCCTGCCCATGTGCGGCGCGCTCACGGTTGGCGCGTTGTGGGTTAACCTGGAAGAGAGCTCAATGGTACTGGGCCTGATCTGGGCGGGTATCGGGCTGATTTATCTGGCGTGCGTAACTAAAAGCTTCCGCAACCCGGTTCCACAGTACGAAGACGTCGCGTAATCGCACGTATTATCGGCAATAGTAAAACCGGAGGCAGTGCCTCCGGTTTTTTGTCTGTCATCCAGCACGTTTGCCGGATGGCGGCGTCACTCTTTAACCGATCTGGATTAACAATGCTCGTCAGGCATTGGTCAATTACACAATCTCAGTTGCGTACTGCCACAGTGATTTCAGCAGCCCCAGCTTCGTTTTATCTTCCGCATACTGCTGAGAAAGCATCTGCAATTCGTTGGCATACTGTTGTAAAAACTCCGGCGTCAGCACCTGACGGCGATGCTCCAGCCAGCGCTGCTGCTCTGCGTCATCCAGCGTACCGGGAAAATTGCGTGCGCGGTAATTAAACAGCAGCTTCTCAATGCGCTTATCGACAAAGGTAATATCCAGCGCGGGCAGGTTACGCGGCTCGGTTTCGAGTACGATTTTCATGGCTGCGCGATCGGCATCGCTGAAAAAACCATCATAGAGCTGGGCATCAACGTTATCCGAGGCGGCAAAAGGTTCGGCTTCGGCAAAAATCGCCACCACTTTGTCGCGGACCTGCGGGTTTTCACGCAACACTTTCAGGTTATCCAGGCAGTGCTGGCGGTTAATTCCCAGCCGGTCGGCATCCTCCGGGCGCAAGGTATTCGCCTGCGCCAGTACCGGACATTTATTGATATGCACCAGCTTTACCGGCACTGCGACGTGATCGCCAAGATCGGCTTTGGCCGTATAAAGCCGCTCGCGAAGGGTATCGCTGTCCAGCTCAAGAAGAGGAGAAATATCGCCTGCTAAATCGACCATGATCACCGCGTTACGGTTTTCAGGATGCCACGCCAGCGGCGCGACCCAGCTTGTATTACCGCGCCACGCGCCAAACATGCCGGAGACATGCACCAGCGGCTTCATTTGCGGAACGTCAATCAGCGCCGCCAGTTTATGTTTACTGCGGTGGCTATAAAGATAATCAAACAGCCGCGGCTGGCGTGTTTTCACCAGTTGCGCCATCGCAATAGTGGCGTAGACATCCGCCATCGCATCATGCGCGTTGCTGTGTTCGATCCCGTTCGCCTGGGTTAAATGTTCCAGACGAAAGCTGGGCAGGCCGTCGTCGTTTTCCGGCCAGTTAATTCCCTCCGGGCGCAGCGCATAACAGGCGCGCATGACATCCAATAGATCCCAACGTGAATTATCATGCTGCCAGCTCCAGGCGTAGGGATCGTAAAAGTTGCGATAAAAAATATTGCGCGTAACTTCATCATCAAAACGCACATTGTTGTAGCCCACAACGCAGGTTTTAGGAACGGTAAACAGCGCATGAATGCGTCTGGCGAAAGCGGCTTCGTTTTCTCCTTTCTCACGCGCTTCCTGCGGCGTGATGCCGGTAATCAGCACCGCGCCGGGCTGCGGTAGATAATCATCAGCGGGTTTGCAATAAAACACCTCCGGCTCGCCAATAACGTTGAAGTCGTTATCCGTACGGAGCGCGGCGAATTGCGCAGGTCTATCGAGGGCCGGATGCGTACCGAAGGTTTCGTAATCGTGGAAGAGGAATGTGCTCTGTATGCTGTCGTTTTTAACTGTCACTTGATGTACACGCCTGATGTTATATGTATATGAAATATTTTATTCTTTTATTTTGTCGTTGATTGATTGTATTTGTACACCAATTGATATCGTTGCTAATGTTTGTACATGCGATGCTGAGTACATAAACATTAAAATCATTGAGTACAAAATACTAAAATGGCCATCAGCGACACTAAGCTACGCTCCCTCTATGGTAAACCATATTCCGGCCCATCTGAAATTACTGATTCTGATTTAGTACTGTATGGAATTTAGGCCAGGGTCAATCTGGCCGGGATCTCAAAAAATGCATGGACTAAAACGGGTCTATTTACAGAGGGACACAACGCTGTGTCCCTTAATTCCATGCGGGTTGAGGCTGAACTACGCCCAGGCCAGTGGCAGGATGGATGACAGAACACTCGGGAAATATTTTCTGGCATGACGTTGCATACTATCCGCCACAACGCTGGTACAGGTAAAGGCGCCATGGAGGCCGTGAAAACGGTCGGACCAGTCGGTAAACTGTTCGCTGGACGGGAATATCGCCGGAGACAGCTCCCAGGCTTTCTGCATCAGCGCCTCCGCATAGCCTCTCAGGGCGGGCGGAGAGTCATGCTCAGTGCCGAAAATGGCGCTGGAGGAATAGCGTGCGAATGCGGTACTGAGACAGAACAGGGTTTCCGCCTGCTTCTGTGGGGTGGCGTCCGTCAGGTGATAAGCACTGAGGATGTGCTGGTAGTGTGTCGGGCTGAGTTTGCCTTCAGGAAGCAAGGGGTCAAAAACGGTGTTCAGACGCGACACTGAGGCATCATCAATCAACTTCACGGTGGAATGTTTCTGGTTCGTGGCGGCAATAAACTGCTGGTTCAGCTCCCCGTGCTCTTCAGTGCTGAGGATGATATCAATCAGCTCCCCAAAGCGTCGCTGCGTGGCCTGCTGATTAAATGCGGCGAGAAACACCGGAAAGTCATGACGGAATAACTCTACCGGAGAGATTTGCGCGGTGGAAACGTTCTCTCCGGCTCGCAGCAGGTAAAAGTTGTCCCATGCAGTGTCAGGAGTAGGGTTTAGCATTGTTAACAGCGTGTCAGTGGAGAGCATCATCGCCGTGTCTGAATCCTGGGAGGAAAGCAGCAGGAAATTATCTGCGGCGCGGGTTGTCCAGTCCGGGCTGCCGTCATAATTGCCGAAGAGTCCATTATGGATGTGGGGAGACACCGCCGGGTGCGCAAGATACTGTTCATAAAGCGCTGCAGCTTTCTGGCGGGTGCCATCAGTGCAGTCCACGCCTGTCATACAGTGTAAAATCACCTGATTAAAGAGTCCGCTGTGAGTGGTCATGGCGGCGCTGTTCCTGTCAAACGAATCCAGCAACACAGGCAGTATGCGCTGCTGATAATATGTGTCAGGAGCCGGCAGGGGAACGTCATTATAGGTCTGGCACTGGTGGGCAAAAAAACGTTCCTGAACAGGCCTGATCCACTCGCTGATAAGCGTACTTTGCGTATAGGGGGGGTGGGCCAGTACGCTCACCAGCGAACTTTCAACTGGCCGGATACCTGCCTCTGTTAAACGGCCGCCCCGCAATGACTTCACCAGGTCTTCCATTGCCCGGACTTTTTCCTGACTGTATTTATCGGGCAGGCTGTCAATGGTCATCAGAATACTTTTACCATTATTGTGCTCATGATTTAAAAATCCATCCACAGCGTTCTCAGTCCAAAGGAGTGGCATTTGCAGCCAGATATCACCTAGACGAATAAAATTTCCGCCCCTTGATACTGACGGAGGTGATGAATTATCCGGTTCATGTAAAATAACGCCAGAGAGGTTGGCTTTGTGACGTATAAGCGTATTTTTTAATGTTGTATCAATAAAAGAGGGCTGTTGTTGTGTAGTAATTGAATACTGTAGAAACACTTCATTCATGTCTGAATTACTAAATTTTGTATTACTGCAGACTACATCACTCAGTGTCGAATAAGTGAATCGGCATTCGTCAAAATGTAAATGAGATATATCAGAATAAGTAAATTTTGAATTTGAAAAGTTGAACCCCTTAATAATATCGCCGTCTCGCTCCATGAAGCTGGGGGGCAATATTTTGCTGAATGTAATATTACGGAAATCTGCGTTTGAAAAATCGCGATCTGCGGCCGTAAGGGTTTCTCCGGCTTTCTGTCGTAAAACTGCATCCGTGAGTTTCTTAGCCCAGTCGGCAGGTGATGACGGGGAAGACGTAGCCTGAAGTGAGAGGGAGGGGGATACTGGTGGTGTTCTACCTTCAGAAACAGTGGGCCTGTTATTGGCTGATACAGAGACTCCACCGGGGAGCGGGGCCGCACCTGTCATTCTGTAATTATAATCACATGTTTGATTTGCAATATGCTTACGCATGAATGCTGCATTCATTTTTGAGACATCTTCTGCTGAAATATTTTTCTTGCCTGCATTATTTGTATCTTTAATATTTTTAACAGTAATCAATGTTTTGTTTAAGGTGTTTTTATCTTTCGGCTGAAAGAAGTCTTTTATTTTTTGTGGTAACGCTAACTCAATCGGTGAGTCCTTTCCTGTTTTAAATTTTTCATTTAAAGATGTATGCGTGTTTTTAACACTGGTTATTTTTGAGGCGAGCCCGTTTTTCGTATGTTCACGAATAGAGGTAATTAATTTTTTAACCTGGTTAGGAATAGTAGAAAAATTAATTGCGCCTGATGATATCTTCATTAGAATTCCTTATCAACATCATTATGGAAAAACGGTCTGGATTTTTAACGCCTTAAAAGTAAGCTTCATATGTCGGTATGGCGATGGAGATCACAATTCACCATGTTATCTGGCAGGTTTCTTTCAGAAAGTGTCCATCCTGTCATCATGTCACCGTATTGTGGGACGCTGACGTATCTGCAGAAAAATCAAGGCATAAGGGAGCGGGTCGGGTAACGAAGCCCGTGTGCACGCAAAAGTAAACCCGCTTCGATGCTCAACCAGCGTTTTTCACCGGCATTCGGGATATCGTCGGCGGACGTTCCGGCGCGTATGAGAAAGAACTGCGTAAAGCGCGTGAAATCGCTTTTCAGGAAATAATCGTTTTCTTTTAAATATTATTACGTGTTATTGGAATTGTATCATTTTTATAATTAACAGCGGGTTGTTTGGTAATTCTGCTGATTATTCAATGACAGTCCATGTGCGTGTTCAGGAAATGTAAAATATTTATAAAATAAAAGGTTTTATCGTGTTGACATGCTCATTTTAACAACTATTTCAAATTGTGATTGAAGCCGACATTTCATAATACAAATTAAATATAATCTTCAGCTATATCTAATAACAGGAGGTTATATGAGCATTAGTCGTCGTTCTTTTTTGCAGGGGGTAGGCATCGGCTGCTCTGCCTGCGCGCTGGGCGCTTTTCCGCCCGGGGCGCTGGCGCGCAACCCGATTGCCGGCATTAACGGTAAAACCACGCTAACGCCAAGTTTGTGCGAAATGTGTTCCTTTCGTTGCCCTATTCAGGCGCAGGTAGTCAATAACAAGACCGTTTTTATCCAGGGCAATCCTTCTGCGCCGCAGCAGGGGACGCGCATATGCGCCAGGGGCGGGAGCGGCGTCAGCCTGGTCAATGACCCGCAAAGGATTGTAAAACCTATGAAACGCACCGGGCCACGCGGCGACGGTGAATGGCAGGTGATTAGCTGGCAACAGGCTTACCAGGAAATCGCGGCGAAAATGAATGCCATCAAAGCGCAGCATGGCCCCGAGAGCGTGGCTTTCTCTTCCAAATCGGGCTCGCTCTCCAGCCATCTTTTCCATCTGGCTACGGCCTTTGGTTCGCCTAATACCTTTACTCACGCCTCAACATGCCCTGCCGGGAAAGCCATTGCGGCAAAAGTGATGATGGGCGGCGATCTGGCGATGGATATCGCTAACACGCGCTATCTGGTTTCGTTTGGCCACAATTTGTATGAAGGGATTGAAGTTGCCGATACCCATGAGTTAATGACCGCGCAGGAGAAGGGGGCCAAAATGGTGAGCTTCGATCCGCGTTTGTCGATATTTTCCAGCAAGGCGGATGAGTGGCACGCTATTCGTCCCGGGGGGGATTTAGCGGTTCTGCTGGCGATGTGCCACGTCATGATTGATGAACAGCTCTACGATGCGTCTTTTGTTGAGCGTTATACCAGCGGATTTGAACAGTTAGCACAGGCGGTAAAAGAGACGACGCCGGAATGGGCCGCCGCGCAGGCCGATGTCCCAGCCGACGTTATTGTCCGGGTGACACGCGAACTGGCTGCCTGCGCGCCTCACGCTATTGTCAGTCCTGGTCATCGCGCGACGTTCTCGCAGGAAGAGATCGATATGCGGCGTATGATTTTTACGCTTAATGTGCTGCTCGGTAATATTGAGCGCGAAGGCGGGCTATATCAGAAAAAAAACGCGTCTGTTTACAATAAACTGGCCGGAGAAAAGGTCGCGCCAACGCTGGCGAAACTCAACATTAAAAATATGCCGAAACCGACGGCGCAACGCATCGATTTGGTCGCACCGCAGTTTAAATATATCGCCGCTGGCGGCGGCGTGGTGCAAAGCATTATTGACGCGGCGTTAACCCAGAAGCCTTACCCGATAAAGGCGTGGATTATGTCGCGGCATAATCCTTTCCAGACCGTCACCTGTCGTTCGGACCTGGTAAAAACCGTTGAGCAACTGGATCTGGTGGTCAGCTGCGATGTCTATTTGAGCGAGAGCGCGGCATATGCCGACTATCTGCTGCCGGAATGCACCTATCTCGAACGGGACGAAGAGGTATCCGATATGTCGGGACTGCACCCGGCTTACGCTCTGCGCCAACAGGTCGTAGAGCCGATTGGCGAGGCGCGTCCGAGTTGGCAAATCTGGAAAGAACTTGGCGAGCAGTTGGGATTAGGGCAGTACTATCCGTGGCAGGATATGCAGACGCGCCAACTCTATCAGTTGAACGGCGACCATGCCTTAGCGAAGGAACTGCGACAGAAAGGGTATCTCGAATGGGGCGTTCCGCTGCTATTACGCGAACCAGAATCCGTTCGTCAGTTTACGGCGCGTTACCCCGGCGCTATCGCGACGGACAGCGACAACACCTATGGCGAACAGCTTCGCTTCAAATCGCCCTCCGGCAAAATCGAACTTTATTCCGCAACTCTGGAGGGATTGCTCCCAGGCTACGGCGTTCCGCGCGTTCGTGACTTTGCGCTTAAAAAAGAGAATGAGCTTTACTTCATTCAGGGCAAGGTGGCCGTGCATACCAATGGCGCGACGCAGTACGTACCTTTACTCAGCGAGCTAATGTGGGATAACGCGGTCTGGGTCCATCCGCAAACGGCGCAAGAAAAAGGCATTAAGACCGGCGATGAGATCTGGCTGGAAAATGCCACGGGTAAAGAGAAAGGTAAGGCGCTGGTGACGCCCGGTATCCGCCCGGACACGCTTTTTGTCTATATGGGATTTGGCGCTAAAGCTGGGGCCAAAACGGCGGCGACGACACACGGTATCCACTGCGGAAATTTACTGCCGCACGTGACGAGTCCGGTATCCGGTACGGTAGTGCATACCGCAGGCGTGACGCTGAGTCGGGGATGAGGGAGGAGGGAACCATGAATCATTTAACGAATCAGTACGTCATGCTGCATGATGAAAAACGTTGTATCGGCTGCCAGGCGTGTACCGTTGCCTGCAAAGTGCTTAATGACGTACCGGAGGGATTTAGCCGCGTACAGGTACAAATTCGCGCCCCTGAACAGGCATCCAACGCACTAACCCATTTTCAATTTGTCCGCGTCTCCTGTCAGCACTGTGAAAATGCGCCATGTGTCAGCGTTTGTCCTACCGGAGCGTCATATCGTGATGAAAACGGGATCGTGCAGGTGGATAAATCGCGCTGTATTGGCTGCGATTATTGTGTTGCCGCGTGTCCTTTCCATGTGCGCTATTTGAATCCGCAAACCGGTGTCGCCGACAAGTGTAACTTCTGCGCCGACACGCGGTTGGCGGCTGGCCAGTCTCCGGCGTGCGTATCCGTTTGCCCAACGGACGCGCTGAAATTCGGCAGACTGGATGAGAGCGAGATCCAGCGCTGGGTCGGTCAGAAAGAGGTCTATCGCCAGCAGGAGGCGCGTAGCGGCGCGGTCAGTCTGTACCGTCGTAAAGAAGTCCATCAGGAGGGTAAAGCATGAATACTATCTGGGGAGCGGAACTACACTATGCGCCAGATTATTGGCCGCTGTGGTTAATTTATGCAGGCGTCGTGGTGCTGCTCATGCTTGTTGGGCTGGTTATCCATGCGTTATTGCGCCGGATGCTGGCGCCAAAAACGGCGGGCGGCGAAGAGCATCGTGACTATCTCTACTCGCTGGCGATTCGCCGTTGGCATTGGGGAAATGCGTTACTGTTTGTTTTATTACTGTTAAGCGGTTTATTTGGTCATTTTTCTCTCGGCCCTGTAGCGCTAATGGTACAAGTGCATACCTGGTGTGGTTTTGCCTTACTGGCTTTCTGGGTCGGGTTTGTGCTGATCAATCTCACCACAGGTAACGGGCGTCACTATCGGGTAAATTTTTCCGGACTGGTAACGCGCTGCATACGCCAGACGCGTTTTTACCTTTTTGGCATTATGAAAGGGGAAGCGCATCCGTTCGCGGCAACAGAGCAGAATAAGTTCAATCCACTGCAACAACTGGCATATCTGGCGATTATGTACGCGCTGGTACCGCTGTTAATCATCACCGGTTTGCTGTGTCTCTATCCGCAGGTTGCGGGTCTGGGCCCTGTGATGCTGGTGCTGCATATGGCGCTTGCTATCATCGGCTTACTGTTTATTTGCGCGCATCTCTATCTGTGTACTCTTGGCGACACGCCGGGACAAATTTTCCGTAGCATGGTTGACGGCTATCATCGTCATCGTACCGCGCCGCGCGGGGATAAGTCCGCCGTCTGAGCGTATCCATAAAATAATGTCAGCAAGAAAATGTGCCTTGTGTCACATTTTCTTGCAATTTATCCATGTTTGTTTAACTGAACTTCCGTAAAAAGAACGGCAAATTGAGACCATCCTGAGGACATGCTGTTGAAACGCCGTTTGTTTATTGCCGCTTCTTTATTCGCGATGCACCTTTCTCCTGCGCTTGCGGCCGATGCCGTAAGTTTTGCTCCCCAACCGCCAGCCATTGATGCAGGCGCCTGGGTGTTGATGGATTACACTACGGGACAGGTTCTTACCGCCGGTAATGAACACCAGCAACGTAATCCCGCCAGCCTTACCAAGCTAATGACGGGCTACGTCGTCGATCGCGCCATCGATAGTCATCGTATCAGCCCTGACGATATCGTCACCGTTGGGCGCGACGCCTGGGCGAAGGATAATCCGGTGTTTGTCGGCTCCTCGTTGATGTTTTTAAAAGAAGGAGATCGCGTGTCGGTGCGTGATTTAAGCCGTGGCTTAATCGTGGATTCCGGTAACGATGCCTGTGTGGCGCTGGCGGATTATATCGCGGGCGGGCAGCCGCAGTTTGTGGCGATGATGAACAGCTATGTGAAAAAACTCAATTTACGGGATACCCATTTTGAAACCGTCCACGGTCTGGATGCGCCGGGACAACATAGCTCCGCGTATGACCTGGCCGTACTCTCCCGGGCGATTATTCACGGTGAACCTGAATTTTATCACATGTACAGCGAGAAGAGCCTGACCTGGAACGGCATCACACAGCAGAACCGCAACGGCTTGTTGTGGGATAAGACCATGCATATTGATGGGCTTAAAACCGGACACACATCGGGGGCGGGGTTTAATCTTATCGCATCGGCGGTGGACGGGCAGCGTCGACTTATCGCCGTCGTGATGGGGGCGAAAAGTTCGAAAGGCCGTGAGGAACAGGCGCGAAAACTGTTGCAGTGGGGCCAGCAAAACTTTGCGACGGTGCAGATTTTGCACAGCGGTAAAAAAGTGGGCAGCGAGCGAATCTGGTATGGAGACAAAGAAAAGATTGCGCTGGGTACGGAACAGGATTTCTGGATGGCGCTGCCCAAAGCGGAAATTCCGCATATCAAAGCAAAATATGTGCTGGATAGAAAAGAGCTGGAGGCGCCAATCGCCGCTCATCAACAGGTAGGTGAAATAGAGCTCTACGATCGGGATAAACTGATCGCTCAGTGGCCGCTGGTCACTCTGGAATCGGTGGGTAAAGGCGGTATGTTCTCTCGTCTGAGCGACTATTTTCAGCATAAAGCGTAAGCCGTTGTCACGCACACCGTTCACCGTCATCTGAGGTGTCAAAAGGGCGGGATTGCGAGGTTGCTCACAAAATGATCACGCTGTCCTTGTGACCGTAAAAGGCTGTAATTATACTGTACATTCATACAGTATGATGAAGTGACGGAGGCAGCATGGATTACGAAATCAGGCAGGAACAAAAACGCAAGATAGCCGGTTTCCACATGGTCGGTCCATGGGAACACACCGTGAAGCAGGGTTTTGAACAACTGATGACGTGGGTGGATCGACAGCGGATCGTGCCAGTTGAATGGATTGCCGTCTATTACGACAATCCAGATGTCGTACCTGCGGAAAAACTCCGCTGCGATACCGTGGTGTCCGTGGCAGAGAATTTCATCCTGCCGGACAATAGCGAAGGCGTAATCGTGACCGCCATTGAAGGCGGCGAATATGCCACTGCTGTCGCGCGAGTGGAAGACCGTGACTTTGCGAAGCCGTGGGAACGGTTTTTTGATGTCCTCGAGCAGGATAGCGCTTATCAGATAGCCTCTGCGCCCTGTTTTGAAACCTATCTGAATAACGGCATGGAAGATGGATACTGGGATATTGAAATGTATATTCCGGTACAGCGGAAGTGATCGACTGGTTTCCTGTCTGAAAAGAGCGGACGGATAATGTGTTCCGTCCGCCAGTGCGCTATTTTTGCTATAAAGCAGGTACAATGCATTTTTTGCCATTCCCGTAAGGAGCGCAAGCGTGCGTGCCGATAAGTCATTAAGCCCTTTTGAAATACGGTTGTACCGTCATTATCGCATCGTGCATGGCATACGTATCGCCCTGGCGTTCATTCTTACCTTTCTGCTGGTTCGTCTGTTTTCTATTCCCGAGGGCACATGGCCGCTAATCACGTTAGTGGTGATTATGGGGCCCATCTCATTCTGGGGAAATGTAGTGCCTCGTGCTTTTGAGCGCATAGGCGGTACGATCCTGGGCGCGGCGTTAGGGCTGGTGGCGTTACGCCTGGAGCTCTTTTCCTTACCGCTGATGCTGGTGTGGTGTGCGATAGCGATGTTTTTGTGCGGCTGGCTGGCCTTAGGGAAAAAACCGTATCAGGCGCTACTGATAGGCATAACGCTTGCCGTTGTTGTCGGCGCTCCCGCTGGTGATATGGATACGGCATTATGGCGTGGCGGGGATGTGATTTTGGGGTCGCTACTGGCGATGTTGTTTACCGGCATCTGGCCCCAGCGCGCCTTTTTGCACTGGCGCATCCAACTGGCGCATTGCGTCACGGCGTATAATCGGGTGTATCAGGCAGCGCTGTCGCCGAATTTGCTGGAGCGCCCCCGGTTGGATAAACATTTGCAACGGTTGCTGAACGATGTCGTCAAAATGCGCGGGCTGATAACGCCCGCCAGTAAAGAAACCCGGATACAAAAATCTATTTTCGAGGCCATTCAGACCATCAACCGCAATCTGGTTTGTATGCTTGAATTACAAATCAATGCCCACTGGGCGACGCGCGCCAGCCATTTTGTGATGCTTAACGCGCACACATTGCGTGAAACCCAGCAGATGACGCAGCAAACCTTGCTAACGATCGCCCACGCGTTGTTTGAAGGCAACCCGCAGCCGGTACTGGCAAACACCGGTAAACTGAATGATATTGCTGCCGAGTTGCGGCAGCTAATGAACGAGCAGCAGGGCGACGCGGTGGCTGAAACCCCCATCCACGGCTATGTTTGGCTAAGTATGGAAACGGCCCGACAGTTGGAACTGCTTTCACATTTGATCTGCCGGGCTTTGCGCAAATAAAAAGCAGATGGGGCGAATGAATTTGTTGCTGCTTCGATTCAGCAAAGATTAAGAGTATGATACTAATATAAGGATAAAATGAGTGCTACTGGCAACGATTTTATCCCCGAACCTTCAGGTTTCCCCAGACGGCGACGTAATGGTGTTGCCTCTGGCGGCTTGAAGTATGACGGGGATAAACGTAATGTTTATCCACTAGCAGTTGCTTAACGAATCCGAATCTCACATTATCAGGGGTGTAAAAATGGAAACAACCAAGCCTTCTTTCCAGGACGTGCTGGAGTTTGTTCGTCTGTTCCGTCGCAAAAATAAACTGCAGCGTGAAATTCAGGACATTGAGAAGAAGATCCGTGACAACCAGAAGCGTGTGCTGCTGCTGGACAACCTGAGCGACTACATCAAGCCAGGTATGAGCGTTGAGGCGATTCAGGGTATCATCGCCAGCATGAAAAGCGACTATGAAGATCGCGTTGATGACTACATCATTAAAAATGCCGAAATCTCCAAAGAGCGTCGCGACATTTCCAAAAAGCTGAAAGCGATGGGCGAAATGAAACACGCCGATGTAAAAGCCGAATAATGCGCTACGGCAGTGGGAGCGTATATCAGGCTCTCACTGCAGTTTGACTCCGCCTGTGACCATCTTGAGTAAATGTTGTTTTGGCCAGTGTCGGGTAAGTTTTTTCTCTGCCAGCTTACCTTTCAGGCGCGCAATGTCATGACGTTTCCGGTCCAGCATCAGACCCACCACGCTACCGCTATGTGCCACGTTCAATCCGTATAAATCACACTCTTCGACCAGCGACAGCAGGGCGGTAAATCCTGGCTTAGGTAACAGCGTCTGGCTGGCGATAGCGCTAAGCGTAGCCGCCTCACCCAGTTGGAGCGGATTTTGCGTTATACAGGCTTCCTGCACCAGATTCCAGGCCTGCTGCAAGGTTGGTGAACTTGCTATTAATTTCTGCTGGCGAGGGAGACGGTGGTAATCTTGCGTGCGCAGTGTGACCGGACTTTCCAGTACCAGCAAATCGATTGGCGGCGGTGGCTCGCAGGCGATTTGCGTGGCCGCATTATTATGATCAAACAGCGTTAACTGATGAAAAACGGTGCTATCAGTGGGTTCGATTGAGACGCAAAGCTGTGCAAGGGTAGTTTCATCCAGCGAATGGCCAAGATGATGCGCCGTTGCCACTGCCGTAGCGGCAATATCTGCGGTGCTGCTGGCCATGCCTTTGGCAACGGGAATTGACGAACGCACATCGACGCGAATCTCATTACTCCAGTGCGCAGGATACTGCCAGTGCGCCAGAACGCGCTCCACCATCGCCCGCGACAATGGGCGTTCGTTTACCAACGGCGGCGCAGCCGTGACTGCTACGGTGCTGTACCAGTCAACGGGGCAGGAGACCAGTTTCTCACTGCCCAGAATCCATCCCTGGATAAGTTCCCCGCATGAGGCGGGGCATTGCGCAACAGCCACGTTATCACCTTTCAGGTACGAATAGTGTGCGCGCATAGTGTCATGGTAAAAGCGTTATTACCATGACTTGCCGCAATGCGTCGTATAAACCTCTCAGGCTGGTACACAAAGCCCTTCCGTGGCCGGTAGCGCAATGCGCATAACGTCTTGTGCGATCATTAACTCTTCGTTGGTGTTGATGACAGCGACTTTCACCAGGGCGTTCTCCGTCTGGATAAATGTTGCATTACGCTGATTTTTCTCTTCATCAACGGCTAAGCCTAAAAATTGCAAATTATGGCACACCGCCGATCTGGCGCGCGCTGAGTTCTCGCCAATGCCCCCAGTGAATACCAGCGCATCCAGTCCTCCCATTTGCATAATATAGCTGCCAATGGTGGCGCGAATGCGTTCGGCAAACAGAGTGAGAGCGAGTTTAGCCTGCCGGTTACCGGTATTGGCTGCCTGTTCGACATCGCGGTAATCAGACGACACGCCAGAAACGCCCAGCAAGCCTGACTCATTATTTAATAACTGATTCAACTGTTGCGGCGTTTTGCTTTCGCGCTGGGCTATCCACGGCAGAATAGAGGGATCAATATCTCCGCTACGGGTGCCCATCATCACGCCTGACTGCGGCGTAAAGCCCATCGACGTATTGACCGAACGCCCGTTCTTGATGGCGCAGATGCTGCTACCGTTTCCAAGATGACAACAAATCACCCGTAATGCGCTGAGTGGTACGCCCAGCTTTTCCGCCAGAACGCCGCTGACATACTTATGGCTGGTGCCATGAAAGCCATAACGGCGAATCCCCAGTTCCGCGTAATAATGCCAGGGAAGCGGGTAAATATAGGCGGGTTCATCCAGCGTCTGGTGAAATGCCGTATCAAACACGGCTACGGAAGGGGCATCAGGCAACAGTTGACGAAAAACGTGAATACCCAACGCGTTTACCGGGTTGTGAAGCGGGGCCAGTTCAGCAAGACGTTCGATTTGCGCTAACGTTTCATCCGTGACCAGCGTCGAGTCTTTAAAAAACTCACCGCCGTGCGCCACACGATGGCCCACCCCGTCAATGTCCCGCAGACTGTTAATGATTTGATAACCCAGCAGCTTTTCCAGAAGCAGCGTTACCGCATCGCGATGATCGGCAACGGGGACGGTTTCCTGCCATTTTTGGCTGTGCGTCTTAATTGTCACCTGCGCATCCGCCATACCGATACGTTCAATCAGTCCCTGGCAGAGCATGTCGCCCTGCGGCATCTCCAGCAGCTGAAATTTTAACGATGAGCTACCGGCGTTAATGGCCATTATTTTGTAAGACATAAAGGTTCCTTCGAATTCAGAAAATCCAGCACGGCGTCGAGACCCGAGTTATTCAGCGCGCTGGTAATAAAAATCTGCTGTGCGCCAGCCTGCGTAAGCCACTCCGCAACCAGCGAAATACGCTGCGGCTCGGCGAGATCGGCCTTGGTGACCAGGCCAATCGTCGGGCGGTTCATCGGGGCGGTAAAACCCGGAGAAAAGGGCGACCACTGGGCGTCGGCATTCAGCACTAGGGCGATGACGTCGGCCTCGCAGGCGCTGGTCAGCAGGGCGCTGTACAGGCAGCGGTTCTCCAGATATTCGCCCGGCGTATCGATGGCCATCGGCGACCATTCAATGGCCTGAGTTTTCTTATAATGGAGCGCTTCGCCGCGCAGGCTTTGGGTCAGCGAGGTTTTTCCGCACTGGCTGGGGCCGATAAACATCAAACGCTTCATGACTTTACGTCCGGGTGATCGAGCAAGTGGTGAACTGCATCATTTCGCCCAGCGTGCGCGTTACCTGCTTGAGGGCATACTCGACGGCAGAAACGTCGCCGGTCAGCACCACGGCACCGGTAAAGCGATCGAGAAAACCAATTTCCACCGCGCCGGATTTGGTAGCAATATCGCAGGCAATAATAGATGCTTCGCTCGGCGTGATGGTAAGGATGCCAATGGCGGACACCGCATCCTGCAGGCCCAGCTTCTTAAAGAGATCTTTCCCTGGATTAGCAATCAGGTGCGCGAGAGTGACCTGTTTCCCCGGCACGTATTCCTGAATCATGCGATCCGTTGTCGGTTGTCTTTCCATTACCCCTCCACCATCTGTCGCCACATGGCTTCATGCGGGCGTGGGATCACCGAACGGTAAACCAACAACCCTTTCTCGCCCGCGCTTTCGCTGGCAACCGTCACGGCGTTATTGACGTCAGAAACGTCGCCCGCCACCACCATGTAGCATTTACCGCCGATACCGAAGGCCATATGCACCCGCACCAGGGTGACGTTTGAGCCTTTCACCGCCCGGTCTGCGGCGCTAATGCAGGCCGCCACGCTCCAGGTTTCGACGATGCCGACCGCCTGGCGCTTATCCACGCTGTTCAGGCCGCTGATGGCCGGAAGTACGCTGGGATGAATATTCGCCAGCACCAGGCTGTCGACGAGCATCTCGCCGGCCTGCGACGTACCGGTTTCAATGGCCTGCTGGATAGCGCCGATATCGCCGCCCAGCATCAGTAAAAACTTCCCCGGACAGATGGTCTTGCTGACCAGTAGATCGACGTTGGCGCTTTTCAGCATCGCATCGCCGAGTTCCATCCCTTTGGCGATGCTGGTGAGTTCTAAAATTCCTATAGCCTGAGACATGGTTAACCTCTTACAACAGTGATGGCCTGTTCGCTGATGGCCGAAACAATGCCGTCGATGCTGGCGTGAATGGATGCGCCGAGCGCGCCAGGCGGGACATCGGCAACGCATTGCCCGCGAGTCACGCGCTCGCCGACGGCAACAGTCGGTACTGCGCTGGCACCAATATGCTGGCGCAGCTGCAAAGTGACTTTTTCTACTGACGGCTCTTCTTCAACCAGCGGCGCTTCCTGGTACCAGGGGCTTAGTCCCAGTTTGGCGATCAGCCGCTTCACCGGCACCAGGCGATATTTCGCCATTTCGTCGGCCGGATTCAGCGGCCCTTCGTAGCGCTGGTTTTGCGCCCGCAGCTCGCGTTTTAACATGCGGTTGATGCGCATCGGCGAGATCCCGACCGGGCAGGCCACGCTTTCGCAAACGTTGCATTCCGAGCAGGTAAGGGCGCTCAGCAGCAGTTGCGGCGTGGCAGCCTGATGAAAGTTCACCGCCCGCACCAGCAGGTGCGGAGAGAGTTCGTGGCCGATCAGATGTCGTGGGCAGAGATCGGTACAGAGTCGGCACTGTTCGCAGACGGTGCGCGCGACGGAAAGCACTGTGCGCTCGTCCTGCATCCTGCGCTGGATAAGCGGATGGCTTTTTGGGAGCACCAGCAGGCCGCCGGTAGTTTTCGTCACCGGGTTATCAAGAGAGGTAATCAGGCCACCCATCATCGGGCCGCCGTTAATAAAACCGGGGTTGTCGACCGTCGCGCCGCCCGCCAGCGCCAGCACTTCATGCAGTGACATGCCGACAGGAACGGTAACGGTCAACGGTCTGGCGACCGCGCCGTTCACGGTCAACGTGCGACGAGTGACCGGAAACTGCTGCTCGACCGCCCGGGCAATATTCAGCACCGTTTGCACGTTATTCACTACCACGCCGACGCTGGCCGGTAGCGCAGCCGGGGCGACCCGGCGGCCGGTTGCCATCCAGATAGTCAGCACCTCATCGCCCGCGGGATATACATCCGGCAGGATATGCAGGCGGATACCGGCTGGCAGTAGTGGGGTGAGGGCGTCGATGGCCCGGCGGTATTTTTCTTTCAGGGCTATCACCCCTTCGCGCGCGCCGGTTGCCGTCATCGTGTACTGCACGCCGCGAACAAGACGCGCGGCCTGCTGCCACATCAGTTGCTGGTCAACTTTGAGCATCGGTTCACACTCGGCGGCGTTCACCAGAAAAATCTCTACCTGCGCCTGTAGTTTGACGTGAGCGGGAAAACCTGCGCCGCCCGCGCCGACAACGCCCGCTGCGCGAACGCGCTCGCGAATTTCATCAGCGCTATAAGACATTTCAACGACGTTGACGGCGGTACTCATAGCAGTTCCTCCAGCAGTTCCCGAATGGCTTCGGCATTGGCCGGGCGCGGATTAGTGCGCAGCGTAACGTCAGCCAGCGCAGCCTGCACCATCGCCGGAATGCGTGCGGAAAAGTCGGATCTTCCTTCTTTAAGCGCAACGGCCAGTGAGGGAAGGGCACAGCGTTGCTTAAGCAGTTCGATTTGCTGAATCAGCGCATTGATCGCCGCGATATCATTGGCTTCTGCCGGGCAAAAACCGCAGGCTTTGGCCAGCCGCGCGTAGCGTTTGGCGGCGCGCGGAACGCCGGCGTTAAAACGGATAACCGTGGTTAACAGCAGGGCGTTGGCCAGGCCATGCGGCAGATGAAACTGCCCGCCAAGCTGGTGGGCTATCGCGTGGTTAAGCCCCAGCCCCGCCTGGCTGAAGGCCATCCCGGCGAGCGTTGAGGCATTGTGCATTTTCCCGCGCGTCGCCACGCAGTCGCCTTTTTCCACCGCCGTGGGCAGATACTGGAACACCAGTTTGGCGGCTTTTTCCGCCAGCGCGTCGGTAAAGTCGCTGGCGCGCGGTGACACCCAGGCCTCCAGGGCGTGGGTCAGCACGTCCATGCCGGTGTTGGCGGTAATCTGCGGCGGTACGCTGACCACCAGCTCCGGGTCGAGGATCGCCATATCCGGATACAGCGCATTGTTGAACAGCGGATACTTGATGCCTTTATCCGGGTCGCTAATTACGCAGGCGCTGGTCACTTCCGAGCCGGTGCCGCTGGTGGTCGGGATCGCCACGCAGGTTTCGATGTTGATCCCGCTCTGCTGGCTAAACCAGACAATCGCTTTCGCCGCGTCCATTGCCGAGCCGCCGCCAAAACCGATCACCACCTGCGGTTGCAGAGCCTGCATTTGCGCAATGCCCTGAACCACTGTGTGGATGGTGGGGTCCGGCGTTATCTCGCTAAAGACGCTGATGCGGTTATCTGCGGGCAGCGCGTTACGCAGGGTATCCAGCAGCGGAGAGTGCGCCAGAAAGCCATCGCAGATTATCCAGATGTGCTTATTGGTAAAGCGCTTGAGCACCGCCAGGCTGCCCTGACCGCTGTACAACCGCGTTTGTAGTGAGAAGGTATTCATCGCGACCTCAGTTAGCGAATAGAAAAGCCGTTGGTCAGTACGCAGCGCCGGGAACGGGCAAAAGTACGCGCTGACGTGGTCCCTTCACCGGTTGGTGTGGCGATAGTGAAGGTGGTAAAGCCTTCGCCGCCGACGCCGATCCCGGCATAAGAGGGGCCGTTTTTGACGAATATCGAGGTTTGCAGCGTGCGGGCCGCGAGGTTCAGGCGTGACACGTTCTGCGAGTGCATAATGGCGGTATGATGCAGCCCCTCTTCAACCTTCAGGGCCAGCGCCAGCGCGCTATCGAAATCGCTGACTTTTACCACCGGCAGCATCGGCATCAACTGTTCGCTGGTGACCCACGGATCGTCAGCGTTAACCAGCGCAATCAGCAGACGCGGTGCTTTTGCAGGGACAGCGATCCCGGCGGCTTCCAGCATGGCCGATGGGCTCTTGCCGACCAGTTTTTTATTCGCCTGGCCTTCAGGCAGGCAGACGGCGCGGAGTTTGTCGGTATCGGCAGGGCTTAACAGCAGCGCGCCGAAGGTTTGCATTTGCTGCACCAGACGCTCGGCGACGCTTTCCACTACGATCAGGCTCTTCTCGGCAATGCAGGGCAGGTTGTAATCGAATGACGCGCCGTTAATGATATCTTCCGCCGCTTTCACCAGGTCTGCCGTTTCATCGACGATGCAGGGCGGGTTACCCGCGCCAGCGCCAATCACCTTCTTACCGCTCTTCATGCCCATTGCCACAATGCCCGGGCCGCCGGTAATGGCCAGTACTGCGATTCGCGGGTGGGCCATCATCTGCTGGGTCGCTTCGAAGGTGGGTTCAGCTACAGTCACCACCAGATTGCGGATGCCGCAGCAGCGGAAGGCAATCTCTTCAATCAGGCTAATCAGCTTCAGAGAGACCTTTTTCGCGCCCGGATGCGGGCTAAAGTAGACGCTGTTGCCCGCAGCTAACATGCTGATGCTGTTGTTGATGATGGTTTCCGTCGGGTTGGTGCTTGGGGCGACTGAACCGATGACGCCAAACGGCGAGTATTCAAAGAGTACCATGCCGCCGTCACCGGTCAGCGCGGTGGTGGTGAGGTCTTCTACGCCCGGCGTGTTGTCCAGCGCAGCCTTGTTTTTGAGGAATTTATCTTCTTTGTTGCCCATCCCCGTTTCATTGGCGCTCTCTTCCGCCAGGGTCGCCAGCAGCGGCGTCAGCTCCTGACGCATCGCGCTGATAATGGCGCTGCGGGTTTTTAGCGGGCACTGCTGATAACGTAAGAACGCCTGGTGCGCGGCGTCGATGGCCTCGCTCACGGACTGGAAAATCCCTTTGCCCTGAGGCTGGGCCGGCGTTTGCGCCGGCGTGGTTAATTGCTCGCTAAGAATGGTGCGAATCAGGGTTTCGAGTTCAGAAGTATTCATTGATGAGTTCCCACGTTAATAGCCGCGATGGCGGTCTGTGCTATGTCCATGTCCTGCTCAACGCTGCCGCCGCTGATGCCAAGACCCCCAATTAATATGCCGTCGCGCCACAGGGCGTAACCGCCGCCAAAGGTGACCACTTTTCCCTGTAAATGACTTTCCAGGCCATAAAGCGCCGCGCCTGGCTGAACGACATCGCTCAGCTCGTGGGTCGCCGTTTTCATGGCAACAGCGGTCCAGGCCTTTTTCGGCGCCAGTTCGCTGCTGACCAGCAGGGCGTCCGGCATCCGCCAGGTCACAGTTTCCGTGCCGTGCGCGTCAACGATGCTGACGACTACCGGAACCTGAAGCTGCTGCGCGCGTTCAACGGCTGCGCGGGTGAGCTGGTGTAGATCGTGAAATGAGAGGGCCACGGGCGTTGTCTCCTTGCTGCGGGTCGGCTGGCTGGCAGCCAGATAGCGCTTGCTAACTTCACGGATGATGTTGGCCTGGTGCGCATCGCTATCTTCCGCGCGGGCCAGGGCGTACAGGCAGTCTGATAAGCGGTTGATGTAGCGCATCAGCACCTGGCGTACGTTGACTTCAGTTGCCAGTTCAACCAGCCGGCGTTCGGCGCGGCGCGCCAGCGTGCGGGCAAAATGTAATCGGCTCGCGGCTTCGCAGCGTCCGGGTAAAATAAAGCTGTGCAGCGGTTCGACGCGGGCCATTGCCCGATCGATAGCGGCTTCCAGAGCCGAAATCTCTTCGCTGCTGATGTAGCGCTGTTTGGGCGACGGCTGCTCGCTGTCGCTGGCCAGCTCTGCGCTAAACCAAAAAAGTTGCTGCTGGATGGCCTCGAGTAAGGTGCGGTGATTTTCATCCGCAGCGGCGCAGGCGCACAGGCTCAGCGCGGCGTTCAGCTCATCCAGCGTGCCGTAGGCTTCAACCCGCGGGTGGGTTTTGCTCACCCGCTGGCCGGTAAACAGTGATGTGGTGCCAGCGTCACCTGTTCGGGTATAAATCGCCATAACCGCCCCTTAACGCGAAAGCGTATCTACAATGCCAACAACGGCGAGGTCGATGGCCTCATTTGGCCCGGAAAAAACGTGCCTGGCGCTGGAGCCGCCGCTGAGCAAAACCAGTTCGCCGACGCCTGCGCCGACGGAGTCCACGGCCACTTCATCGCCGGAGGTAGGCGAGGCGGGGAGTTCGCCATCGGCGCTGACCCGACGCACCAGCAGCAGCTTTTTCCCAATCAAAGAAGGTGATTTTTGCGTGGAGACAACCGCGCCCGTGACTCGTGCCAGATGCATGATTTACTCCTGCTTAATTAATTGAATATTCCGCGCATTGGCCGCGTCACGCGCCATGGCGGTCACGATGCATTTGCGGTGGACAACCACACGCCCCCGGCTTAGCAGCGCGACATCGCGATAGCTCAGCACCGAACCCGCATGCAGAACCAGCGGCAGTCCGTGCTCGTCGGTGAATACCAGCGGCAGACGAGCCAGTTTTTTTACCGGGATAACCGGCAGCAACTGGCTGTGCAGGCTGAGCTGTACGCGGATGCCAAACGCCAGCGCGTCGTGAATTTTCCGGGCGGCGGCATCGTCGGTTTCTGCATCCGCAAGCTGACCCAGCAGCGGCAGGTCGACGAGCAGGATGCGCAGCGACGCGTGCTGACAGAACAGCGCTGGACAGTCGGCATCGCGAAGTTGCGTAACGCTCAGCGTCGCCGTGCTCTGGGCACGGCGCTGCAGCCGGGAGACAATCTCCTCGACAATGCGCTGCAGAGTTTCGCCGTTCATCGCGGGCCTACCAGCCGGGCAAAGGCCTGCGGGTTATCGGCACCAGCGGCGTTGGCTTCATCGGTATCAATGTGCATTTCGAGGCGCATGTCCGGTGAAACGCGAATCGCCACGTTGTTGAAAATCAGCCCGCGATCGTCGCCTTCAATCGCCACTGAAACCCTATCGCCGTGGGAAACCCGCAGGATCAGCGCATCAAGCGGCGACATATGGATATGCCGCTGCGCGACGATAACCCCGGAAGGTAGCTCCAGTTCGGCAAAGGGGCTGACCAGGCGGATGCCCGGTGTGCCCTTCAGGTTGCCGGACATTCTCAGCGGCGCGGCAATCCCCAGCGTTCTCGCATCGGTACGCGAAATTTCCACCTGGCTTACCGAGCGCAGCGGGCCGAGCAGGCGCACATTTTTGAGCTGCCCTTTCGGTCCCACCAGGGTGACGGTTTGCTCCGCGGCGTATTGTCCCGGCTGCAGCAGCGCTTTTTTTTCGCTGATGGGATGGCCGGGAAACAGCCGCTCATAATCCTGCGCGGACAGGTGGATATGACGGTTTGAGACGCCCAGCGGAATAGGCCGCTGGCGCATCTCGTCGAGAACTTTACTGACCGTTGATTGCAGAAGCTCTTTATCCATTACGCTTCACCTCGCTTGCCAGAATGAATGCAAAGCGTACGAGGTTCGCCCTTCTGGCGCGGACATTTTGGATCCAGACACAGATTGCAGCTGACCAGTTCTGATTCCTGCGGGGCCTCTTCGGCTGGCGCTTCAGAAACGACATCAGCTATCTCTGACGCTTCAGGCTCAGGTTCAATGACGGAGGGGGAGGGTGTCTCTGCGAGCAGGATCCCTTCTCCGGGCCTGGCGATAACCTTGTGGGCCACCAGACCATTCCGCTGTTCGGCAAATTGCGCACCGGTGGTGATGGCCGCCTGCACGGAGGCCACATCACCGGTAATTTTAATCACCATCCAGCCTGAACCATTGGTCTTTTCGAGGGCGAGCAGCGTGATAGAAGCGGATTTCGCCATGATATCGGCGCAGCTGATAGCCAGTGCCAGACCACAAACTTCAAGTAATCCCAGTGATTGCTTCACGCGGTGCTCCTTATTCGCCATCGATTAGGCTGATTTCGGTAAAATGGCCTCAATATCACTGTGCGGACGCGGGATAACGTGGCAGGATTTCACTTCACCCACTACGCTTGCCGCCGCGCTGCCGGCATCTACGGCTGCTTTAACCGCGCCGACGTCGCCGCGAACCATGACGGTAACCAGGCCAGAACCAATTTTTTCGTAGCCCACCAGCTGTACGTTGGCGGATTTCACCATGGCGTCGGCAGCTTCAATGGCGCCTACTAACCCTTTTGTTTCAACCAGTCCCAGTGCGTTATTCATACTGCCGTTCTCCTGTGATTAAGCATGGAGATCCCGAAAAGGGATCCCTTTGACCAGTCGTGCCGCGTTATTACCGGTGTTGCGTTGGGCCTGACTGTCCTGATGATGCATCAGCGTAAAAAGCGGCGCCGATGCGGGTAAATTCTTGTAATGCACGACCAGCGAGTGTCGATCGCAGGCAATGCCGACCAGCAGCGGCGAGCTGCGCGCCGCCTGCCAGGCGCTGTCAACGATATCTCCAGCCGGGTGATGCTGAAGCAGGAAAGGGATGCCTTCCTCTTCGATACCCAGCAGCACTTCGTGCCAGAGGCTGGCGCAGTCGTTGATAACGGTAATGACGATGGCCGGGGCGCTGTGATTACTGTCCATGTGCAAACTCCTTGTGCCAGGAGAGAATCAGGCCGGTGGCCACCGCGTTTCTTGGGCCTTCGCTGCCGCGAATATTTCCTCGCCCGGCGACCAGGCGGTAGTGCGCCAGCGCATCGGTGACCAGCTGCGGAACTTCGAAATCCAGCGACGAGCCGCCGACCAGCACCACGAACGGAATATCGCGAATGTTGCCGGTTGGACTGACCTGGCGCAGCGCGCGCAGGGCGTTGGTGACAAAGACGCGTTCTTTAGCGCTGCGGCGAATGGCGCGCACTTTTTCCAGCGCTAAGTCGCCGGGAAGCGGCACCAGTTCGTCCGGTTTCACCACGCAGACGCGGGCGAACACCGTAGGAGGCAGCGGCGTCGGGAAGAACTGGACGCTGCCATCCTCGTGGCGTAAGTGGAACAGGCTTTCGACCTTCGCCAGCGGGTATTTTTTGATCTCTTCCGCCAGATAGCGGTCTTCCAGCCCCAGTTCGCGGGCAATAATCATCGTGACCATGTCGCCTGCCCCGGCGAGATGGGTGGCGATGATTTCGCCTTTAGGGTTGATGATGGAGGCATCGGTGGAGCCCGCGCCGAGGTCGAGGATCGCCAGCGGTCGGGTGGTACCCGGCGTGGTCAGCGCGCCCAGAATGGCGGCTTCAGCCTCAGCGCCGCCGATCTGCACGTCGATATTAAGCTTCTGCTCAATTTCACGGGCAATCATCGCCATTTGCAGACGGTCTGATTTCACCATCGAGGCGATGCCGACGGCCTGCTCCAGCGAGAACTCCCCGGCCAGACCGCCGGTGACGCTCACCGGAACCGAGGTGTCAACGGCCAGAAGATCCTGAATGAAAATCTCGCTGCTGGGCTTATTGGTTAGCTCGGCCATGGTCTGGCGTACGTGCTCCAGCATGCCGCCGATATTGGTCCCGGCCTCGCCGGTGACGTTGTCGAGCTTGCCGCAGCCGTCCACCGCTTTCATGATAGCTTCGGCACCGGCGGCAACATCCACGCGCACGGTACGACCCTGCGCCTGCAGCTCCAGGTTACCGGCGGGTATTGCGCGCGCTTTGACGTCGCCGGATGGCGTTTTAACCACCACGGCGGAACGGTTGCCAATCAGCGCGCGCGCCATCGGGACGATGTTTTTCGTCTCATCGGCGTTGAGGTTGAATACGGTGGCGATGCCGTAAGGGTTGGAGAGGGTCTCGATAACCTTCCCCGGCACGGCGACTTCAATCGCCGCCAGCATCCCCAGAGGAATGCGGTCGATGTAGAGCACTTCGTCAACGATCGGCAGCGATTTTTCCAGCCGGTTGCTGACTAGTACGCCATCGTCGCGCTGCAAAATGACGCCGGTAATCTGGTATCCGGCACGCATTGAGGCGTTGATAACATTGGCGATGTCGGCAAAATCGAATGCCGATGACACTACCAGAATATAGGACGAGTCCGCCGGGCGGGTTAACAGCTCCTCCGGCGTAATCGTGATACCCACACCAAGGCCTACTCCGCCCGGCGTTTTTGGGTTATGGCCGATCATTGTCGATTCGGTGATGATGGTTTCGGTAATGGTTTCCATCGCCACATCGCCAATCACCGGCGTGGCTTCGTTAATGCGGATGAGCGAAATATCGCTGACATTGATCCCCGCGCGCTTTGCGACGAGGGCGAGCGCTTCCTGAATGCCGAACACGTTACGCAACGTGCCTTTGATCCCGGTGGTTTCCGCCAGCGCGCTGTGCGTAATCGTCAGTGCGCCAGTCTCATCTTGCCGCGCCAGTGCGACTTCCGTTGATGAGTTACCGATGTCAATGCCAGCTATATATCGCATTGTCTACCCCTAAAGTTAATCGTCGCCTTTGAGTTTTTTACGCTCGACATACAGCGTTGCCGCTTC
Organism: Salmonella sp. SJTUF14076; assembly: GCF_015534835.1. NCBI lineage: Bacteria > Pseudomonadati > Pseudomonadota > Gammaproteobacteria > Enterobacterales > Enterobacteriaceae > Salmonella > Salmonella sp. SJTUF14076. The sequence goes on from NZ_CP064674.1 coordinate 1,882,543, forward strand.
GCGAACGAAAGCTGCGCAAATCTTTGCCTGATAACGGTTTTCGAGATCGTCGGCGATAGCGAGCAGCTCTTCTTTCGTTGAACGATACGGACGAAGGGCGTTGTAGATTTCAAGAATGCGATCGTCCGGTACCGCGGTCAGTTCGGCGGCGCGTTCGAAGTTCATCGCCAGCCGGTCGCGGCCCGCATCTTTGGCGATAGACGCCTGTAAGCGCAGGGTTTCCGGGGTAATGCGCATATCCTGAGCGGTGACTTTATTGCTCAGCACGTTTTCCAGCGTAAAGTCGTCCAGCGTTTTATTGGTGGCGGTTTTCACCCATTCCGGGTGTTTGTTCGCCAGCGGGTAGTCGCTGACCTTTGCGCTGCGGGACGTGCCGCCTGCCGCAGGAGCCGCTGCTGGCGCATCGCCCTGCAGGCTGTTCATGCGGCTCAATACGTCCCGAACCATCGATTCAATTGCGTCGGTATTCATGGAGTTATCCTTTATCAAAGCGCCACGCGCAGTTCCTGCGGGTTTTTGCCCGTCACGACGTACTTGGTCTCTTTAATGTGCAAAATGGCCGACTTTGCCTGGTACTTCGGGCGTGCCATCTGGTCATTGAGCGTAGGGACCGGCTGTGGTGATTCGCGTTTCGCATAACGGGCGGCGTTTTTACCAATCTGACGGTAGGTTTCCAGCGTCAGCAGCGGCGCCTGTGGGAACAGCTCCAGGTTGGAGAGCGGCGGTAGCCCCTGCTGGTGGATAACCGTAGTGCCTTTCGACTGGATGCCGATGGAAATGCCGGAGCCGCTCAGGCGGTTACCTTCAACGGCGACGAACGCCACGTCGGAAGATTTAAAGCAGCGAATCACGCGCGCCCTGATACCTTCTTCTTCAATACCGGCAATGACTTCGCGCAGGATGCTCTTATGCGGTAAGCCGACGATATTAACAGTCTGTGCCAGGCCAAATGCCGGGCCGACGGCGATAATGACTTCGTCCTGCTGAGTACCCTGGCGCGCTTCGCCCACTTCGGTCAGAAAGCCGTCGCCCGCAGGCGCAGCGGTCTGTGGTGCTGTGGATGCCGCAGGCGCATTAAACGAGACGGGTTTATCGCTGCCCTTCATATCGCGGAGCACGTCTTCAATTATCTGGCGCAGTAATTTTTCATTAATTTCCATTTCTCACCCCTTAATCAATCTCGTTGGGATCAAGAGCGCCAGGGATGTTTTTAATCTCTTCCCAGCGTTCTCCCTGCAGGCGATAACCTGTTGCCGGACCGGCATAGTCATTGACGTCATTAACCGCAGAGAGCACTTGTCCGTCGCCGACGATAATGGCGGAGGTGTGCAAATAGTCGCCGGTTAGCTTGGCTTTCTGGATGTTGAGCATGTCCTGGGCCACGTCGGTAAACCCGCCCTGCGCCAGCGCTTTAACGACTTCCAGACCGTTGCGGTTTTTATTGATGATTTCCTGGGCGAACTTGATGTCTTCGACGATGTTACGCTCCGGCATATCTTTCGAACCGTGGGCATAGGTCGCGGCTTCAACTTCTTCATCGGTAATCGGCGGTAGTCCCATTCCGGCAAACACGGCCTGCAGCGCGCGGGCGGCTTTGTTACGGATGGCGATAACGTCCTCTTCGCGAACCGGGCGCAAACCGCCGTCCACTTTCAGGTCACGCTGGATAACGTTGTAGTCGTCAAAGTCTTCCGCATCTTCGTTGGAACCGGCGAACATGTTGTCGTAGTTCGGCACCGCGGAATAACCGGAGGAGATAAAGTCGGTACCCGGCAGGAACTGCATCAGCAGGCGCGCGGTACGACGCATATCGGAGTGGGTGAAGGTCTGGTCGTTACTGGAGGCGCACTCCAGATCCAGCGAAGAGCAGATCAGGTTTTCCGCCAGCACGGCACGAATGCCTGATGGCACGGCAGACGGTACGCCGATACAGCTTACGGAGCCATTTTGCAGACCCTGAACGCCAGCCGCTTTGGTGATATAGATGCAGCGCGCTTCCAGATACAGCATGGATTTGCCTTCGGCGTAGCCCATCTGCACTTCGGATCCGGAGCCGGAGGTGAAGCGCATTTTCAGGCCGCGAGAGGCGTAGGAAGAGGCTAAGAAGCCTTTCGACCATGGCGTATCGTCACCGTCGGTGAAGACCGGCTCGGTGCCGTAAACGGAAATGGTTTCGGCGTAGCAGGTGTGGCCCAGCATGCCGAGCTTCAGCTCGGTGGCTTCTTCCAGGGAGCACTGCGTCAGTACGCCCGGACGACCAACCTGAGAGCCGACCAACAGCGCGATGGCGTTGAACGGCGCGTAGCGTGCTACCGCAACCGTGGTTTCTTGTTCGTCAAACCCGCGCCATGCGCCTTCGGCGGCATCGGCGGCAATTTGCACCGGGTTATCCTTGACGTTGGTGACGTGCGCCTGCTGAGACGGCGTGCGGCGTGCGCGCATTTTCTGCATCGCCATCATCATCTCAACCACGTTCATATGCGAAACCACTTCAACAATTTTCGCCGGGGTCATGGCGGTGGTCAGCGGAACGATTTCGCTGCGCTTGACGTTAGGATCGCACAGCATATTGGCAAGCTTGACCGAGTCCATCGCCATCACTTCTTCGGCGCGGTTCAGGTTGATGCCGTAGCGGGCGATAAAGTGGTCGATCAGGTCGAATTCGCTAACCGGTTTTCCGTCCAGCTCGGTTACCGCGCCGTTAACGATTTTTATCGACGGTTTTGGGTCGTTCGGGCTTTCCATCGCGATAAAGCCTTCTTCGATCCACTCCTTAACAAAGCCGTCCTGATTCACAGGGCGTTTCGCCAGTGCTTCAAATCTTTTCGATCTCATGAATCAGCCTCGTGGGTATCAGATGTAGGACGGGCGATCGTTTTTCGGTTCAGAACCGAGGGTCGCAAGGACGGTTTTGCCGATTTCGCGGGCGGAGGTCACCGCTTGACGGACCGCGCCGGAGTCGCCGGAAATCACCAGAATGGCTTCGTTACTAAAGCTGGTGCCGTGCGCCGGAGAGCTGTACGCCACGACTTCAACGTTGGCTGACTTCAGGGCGGTATCGGCCATCAGTACGCCGACGGAAGCCGGAGCGCCGACGATGACGCCGCAGGCACGGCCAATCGGCGCGCCGAACGCTTTTTCCAGCGCGTAGCTGGCACGAGCGGTGTACTGCAGCTCGATATGTCCGGCTTCGTTGCCGTAAACATCACCGAAGGTGCGGTCCAGCTCTTTCAGCGCGACTTCGATACCGCGCTTGACGTCGGACACGTCGTTACCGCCTAAAATAATCAGCGAACCGTGGCCCGCTCCGCCTTTGGTATCGCGCGGCAGCTCAATGCTGACCACTTCGGTATTGGTGGCTTTCACCGCTTCGTCCGCCGCCATAATGTGCGGGCCTGCGCCGGTGCGGGCGCCGAGAATGCCGATGGAACGATAACGCTTCTCAAGCTTCATCGCGTCCAGCAGGGCGGTATCGACGTTGGCGATAACCAGGCCCAGGGTATCGCCAATGGCGGTCCCGACAAATTCCGTTAAACTGCAGCTTTTTTCTGCCATAGCCGTCTCTCGTATAGGTTGGGGTTGACCAGGGATGGCCTGTTGTTCCGGCGTTGCCACACGGGCAATCACCTGCGCCATGATCTGTTCCACCAGCTCATTGCTGCTCATTGGCTAATTCCCTTCGGTAAGATTTTTTCTACATCGGTGTGAGGGCGTGGGATGACGTGTACGGCTTTCACTTCACCCACGTTGCGTGCGGCTGCGGCACCTGCATCGGTGGCCGCTTTTACCGCGCCAACATCGCCGCGCACAATGACGGTTACCAGCCCGGAGCCAATCTTTTCATAGCCCACTAACATCACATTGGCTGACTTAACCATTGCATCAGCGGCCTCTATGGCTGCGGTTAAGCCTTTGGTTTCTACCATTCCTAGTGCTTCTTGTTGCATAAAGACCTCGCATGGAGTGTTCCGATAGTTGGGACTATAAGAAGATGCGAGGAAAAAGAATGGCTGACTTGCTGTTGAGCATCAGAAAATAATGGGAAAGCAATATGACTAAATTGCCTTTTGTTTTTATAACTCATTGATGGTTAACATTTAATTTATTATTGTCTATATGATTATTTTGTTTTTATTATTTCATTTTTACATTTTTGTTAGTGACGAGAGTATTTTTATTTGATATGGCGAAAGACGCAAAATGTGATGCTTATTCGAAATTGATAAGTTGGCTTGTGCAATATTTTATTATTTTCACAGGCGTATTTTGTAGCTCAAATTTCCCGTGTGATGGGCTGATAAAAATATCGGAAAAGCAAAATTTTGCTATCGCAACACGATTTTTCCGGAAGGCAGGCCCGCAGGTTGCCAACAATTTACAGGCGGCACTTTTTATAGTGAGGTTAGCTGTACTCTACCGCCAGCCGAAACTTGCGCTGGCCAGGACACGAACTTTGCTCAGAAGGTGTCACATGAATGATTCTCTAAAGGCGCAATGTGGTGCGGAATTTTTAGGCACAGGACTCTTTTTGTTTTTTGGTATCGGTTGTTTGAGCGCGCTCAAAGTCGCAGGCGCCAGCCTCGGATTATGGGAGATTTGCATTATTTGGGGGCTTGGGATTTCACTGGCCGTTTACCTTACAGCCGGGATCTCCGGCGGACATCTTAACCCTGCGGTGACGATTGCGCTGTGGCTGTTTGCCTGCTTTCCCAAACAGAAAGTATTGCCTTATATTATTGCCCAGTTTGCCGGCGCTTTTGGCGGCGCTCTGCTGGCGTATGTGCTTTATAGTAGCCTTTTTACTGAATTTGAGACTGCGCATCATATGGTGCGCGGTAGCGTCGAAAGTTTGCAATTAGCCAGCATTTTCAGTACCTATCCGGCCGCAGCGCTAAATGTATGGCAGGCTGCGTTGGTGGAAGTGGTCATTACGTCGATTCTGATGGGCATGATCATGGCATTGACGGATGATGGCAATGGCATTCCTAAAGGGCCGCTTGCGCCTTTGCTTATTGGGATACTGGTTGCCGTTATCGGCGCGTCTACTGGACCCCTTACCGGTTTCGCAATGAACCCGGCGCGTGATTTCGGTCCCAAACTGTTCACATGGTTAGCGGGGTGGGGGAACATGGCGATGAGCGGTGGGCGAGAGATCCCTTATTTTATCGTGCCGATTGTCGCGCCTGTTATCGGCGCCTGTGCCGGAGCAGCCATATATCGCTATTTTATTGGTAAGAATTTACCTTGTAACCGCTGTGAACTGTAAGAAAATGCGAACCAGATTCACAGCAATGATGTATCGTAAAAACAGGTGAGATAATTTCGTGATCTGCTTTCACGAACTGATCAAAACGTCTCCCAGCAATGGGAGACTTTTGATATTGTCATTGTACTTTTTATCAGGGCCAGGATAATGCTAATAAAAAGTGAATGTAAATAATGTGTTTTGTTTATAACAATAAATTAACTGAGGGGTTTTATCATGATTTCTGCGAGCGCTCTGAACTCAGAACTCATTAATAAAATCGCACAGGATTTTGCACAAGCCACCGGTCTGGCGGTTGTGGTTGTCAATATTCATGGTGATGAAATATCTGAGCTATTCAATTTCACGCCGTTTTGTCAGTTGATGCGGCAGCATCCCCAGCATAGTACCCGTTGTCGTATGAGCGATCGCTGCGGGGGACTGGAGGCATCGAAGTCCGATCAACCCTGTATTTATCGTTGTCATGCCGGTCTAACGGATTTTTCTATTCCGCTGGTAATCGCAGGGCATTTAGTTGGCTTTGTTTTATGCGGGCAGGTTCGTTTAAGTAATGACGTGGAGCTGGTAAACATTCTTAATGTTGACGATCGCTGGCAGGCTGACCCTGAGCTCTTGAATGAATTTCGGAATGTGCCAGAGATGGACTATTCACGCGTTATCGCTTCCGCCGATCTTCTTAAACTGATTGTTGAGAATTGCCTGAAAAAACAGCTCAATTTCGTGGTTATCAAAGACAATCCGCAGCAGTCGGAGGTAAATAAAACCGCTCGTGGTCCCACTCCGCATGACAGTAAAATGAAAAAAGCGCTTCGCTATATTGATGCGCATTTGTCCGACGATCTTCGTCTTGAGGATGTCGCCTCACATGTCTATCTCAGCCCCTATTACTTCAGTAAGCTATTCAAGAAATATCAGGGAATCGGATTTAATGCGTGGGTGAACCGCCAGAGAATGGTTAGCGCCAGAGAATTGCTTTGTCATAGTGACTGGAGTATTGCCAGTATTGCGCGTAATTTAGGCTTTTCGCAAACCAGCTATTTTTGCAAAGTCTTCCGCCAGACCTATCAGGTTACGCCGCAGGCTTATCGACAGCAGATAAATGAGAATTCTCATCCTCCATCGTTATGAATAGCAATATTTTGCTATTGCCGATTTTTGATAGTCTTTTGTATCTTAATCATTTCAGAAAGAAAATTTATCTGGTGTAACAATAAATTGTCATAGCGCAACAAAATAATAAAATTTAGGGCATAAACTGCACCAGTTTTTATTTTTGTGATGAAGTACAGTGTCAGGAAAGATAAGTTTTATTACGCTTTGTCGATACGTTTTATCGTCAATATACCGGTAAGGATGAGTAGATTAACGTCAGATGAGCAACCGCTCAGGCTATTGCTCACAGAAATGTAAAACGTAGCACATTATTAATTGCCGTTATGGGTGTGCCGTACAGCCATAACGTAAACCAACAGGTTTGCCACATTTGTGGTAGGGAAGGGGGTGAAAATCCCCCGCAGCCCCCGCTGCTGTGATGCTGACGACCCCGTAAAGACCACTGATCGCAAGATTGGGAAGGACGGGCGAGGAGGACGCTAAGCCAGAAGACCTGCCTGTCGGTGATAACCAACAACTTCGGTGGGAAGTGGGTTGCGAAGACGCGTACAGTCGAAAGACTGAACATGCGCGTACCTGTATACCCCTACCACCCTGAACAGGATCAGGGTAATGGCGGCAAGGCATCACGCATTTATTCTTGCAGGCACAGGAAGCGGTTGCGGCAAAACCACGGTGACGCTTGGTTTGTTGAGGCTGCTGCAAAAACGCGCGCTGCGCGTACAGCCGTTTAAAGTTGGGCCAGATTACCTTGATACCGGCTGGCATACCGCTATCTGTGGCGTGGCGTCCCGTAATCTTGACAGTTTCATGCTTCCTCCTCCTGTTCTCAACGCCTTATTTTGCGAACAAATGCGGCAGGCGGATATCGCTGTCATTGAAGGCGTCATGGGGCTGTATGACGGCTATGGCGTCGACCCCAATTACTGCAGCACAGCCGCGATGGCCAAACAGCTTGGTTGCCCGGTCATCCTACTGGTGGACGGCAAGGCTGTTTCAACGTCGCTTGCGGCTACCGTTATGGGATTTCAGCACTTCGACCCGACCCTCAACCTCGCGGGCGTGATTGTGAATCGCGTCACTAGCGACGCCCACTATCAGCTCCTCAAAAATGCCATTGAACATTATTGCTCACTGCCGGTACTGGGGTATGTCCCTCCTTGCGACGGCGTCGCATTACCTGAACGCCACCTGGGGTTGATTACCGCCAGAGAATCCCTCGTCAATCAGCAATCATGGCATGATTTTGCCGCCACGCTGGAACAAACAGTGGATGTGGATGCGCTACTCTCGCTGAGCCTGTTATCAGCGCTTCCGGCGGGAATGTGGCCTGAACGCCCCGATAACACAGCGGGGGCAGGGCTGACGCTTGCTCTGGCGGATGATGAGGCCTTTAACTTTTATTACCCCGATAACATCGATTTGCTGGAGCGTGCCGGCGTTAACATTGTGCGTTTTAGCCCACTGCATGACCGCGCATTGCCTGATTGTCAGATGATCTGGCTGGGCGGTGGATATCCTGAATTATACGCCGCGGATCTGGCGGCAAATACGGCGATGTTAAAACATTTGCGGGCGGCGCATCAGCGCGGCGTGGCGATTTACGCGGAGTGTGGCGGTCTGATGTATCTGGGGAGCACTCTGGAGGATAGCGGCGGGGAAATTCATCAGATGGCGAATATTATCCCCGGTCACAGCAAAATGGGTAAGCGACTTACCCGCTTTGGTTACTGTGAGGCGCAGGCTATGCAGCCAACGCTATTGGCGGTGCCTGGCGAGATAGTGCGCGGCCATGAATTTCACTACTCAGATTTTATCCCCGAAACACCCGCCGTTATGGCCTGTCGTAAGGTTCGCGATGGCCGCGTGTTACAAGAATGGACTGGCGGCTGGCAGACAGGCAACACGTTTGCCAGCTATCTGCACGTCCATTTCGCCCAGCGTCCGGAAATGTTGCAGCACTGGCTGGCGGCGGCGAGGCGAGTATTATGACGATCCTTGCCTGGTGTATCGCCTGGGTGCTGGATTTTATCATCGGCGACCCTCAACACTGGCCCCATCCGGTACGCTGGATAGGCCGATTAATTACGTTTGTGCAGCGTATTGTGCGTCGCTATTGTCCCGGCGATAAAGCGCTGCGGATTGGCGGCGGCGTAATGTGGGTTGTGGTTGTCGGGGTGACCTGGGGCGTGGCATGGGGCGTACTGGCGCTGGCGCAGCGGATTCACCCCTGGTTTGGCTGGAGCGTCGAAGTCTGGATGATCTTTACCACGCTGGCCGGACGCTCTCTGGCCCGCGCCGCGCAGGAGGTTGAACGACCGTTGCGGGAGAACGACCTTGCGGAAAGCCGAATAAAACTCTCCTGGATCGTCGGGCGCGATACGTCGCAACTTCAGCAAGCGCAGATCAATCGCGCCGTGGTGGAAACGGTTGCAGAAAACACCGTTGACGGCATTATCGCGCCGCTCTTTTTCCTCTTTCTCGGCGGCGCGCCGCTGGCGATGGCCTACAAAGCCGTCAATACCCTGGATTCAATGGTGGGCTACAAACATGAAAAATACCGGGCGATTGGTATGGTCAGCGCCCGTATGGACGACGTAGCGAACTATTTGCCCGCCCGACTGAGCTGGCTGTTGCTGGGCATTGCGGCAGGACTGTGTCGCCTGAGTGGTTGGCGGGCGCTGCGTATTGGCTGGCGTGACCGTTATAACCACAGTAGCCCAAATTGCGCCTGGTCGGAAGCGTGTGTGGCTGGCGCCTTAGGAATCCAGCTCGGTGGCCCAAATAACTACTTTGGCGAGCGTGTGGACAAGCCCTGGATCGGCGACGCGCAGCGCGGTATTTCCGTGGACGATATTTCCCGAACGATTCGATTGATGTGGGTCGCTTCAACCCTGGCGCTGGCGTTGTTTATTGCGGCGCGGTGCGGGTTATCTGGCGTGGCCTGAGGATGACAGTATGCATTATATCCAGCAGCCCCAAACCATTGAGGCCAACAGTTTCACCATTATTAGCGACATTATTCGCGAAACGCGTCCTGATTACCGTTTCGCCAGTCCGCTCCATGAGGCCATTATCAAGCGGGTTATTCATACCACCGCCGATTTCGACTGGCTGGACATTTTGTGGTTCTCTGCCGATGCGCTGGAGCAGCTTTGTGATGCGCTACGCCAACCGTGCATTATTTATACCGATACCACGATGGCGCTGTCCGGCATTAATAAAAGATTACTGGCGACGTTTGGTGGCGAGTGTCGCTGTTATATCAGCGATCCGCGCGTGGTGCGCGCCGCACAAACGCAGGGGATTACCCGTTCAATGGCCGCCGTCGATATCGCTATCGCCGAGGAGGAGAAAAACAAGCTCTTTGTTTTCGGTAATGCGCCGACGGCCCTGTTCCGTTTGCTTGAACATAACGTGACGGTGAGCGGCGTGGTGGGCGTACCGGTAGGCTTTGTCGGCGCGGCGGAGTCCAAAGAGGCACTCACCCATAGCCATTTCCCCGCGGTTGCCGCGTTAGGGCGTAAAGGCGGCAGTAACGTGGCTGCCGCTATCGTCAATGCGTTGCTCTATCACCTCCGGGAGGCCTGATGAGCGAGCTTTCTTTTGACGCGCCGGTCTGGCACCACGGTAAAGCGTTACGTAAAGGATATACCACTGGTTCCTGCGCGACGGCGGCGGCAAAAGTCGCCGCGCTGATGGTATTACGTCAACATCTGATTCATCAGGTCTCCATCGTCACGCCGTCGGGCGTCACGCTATGCCTGAACGTGGAGTCGCCGCACATTGAAGGCCAGCAGGCGATAGCCGCAATTCGTAAAGATGGCGGCGATGACGTGGATGCCACGCACGGAATGCTGATTTTTGCCCGCGTTACGCTCAACGACAGCGGTGAGATTACGCTCACTGGCGGCGAAGGTATTGGTACGGTAACGCGTAAAGGGATTGGACTGCCGCTCGGGAGCGCCGCCATCAATCGTACGCCGCGCCATACCATTGAGTCAGCGGTGCGCGAAGCGATAGGCCCGGCGCGTGGGGCCGATGTGGAGATTTTTGCCCCGGAAGGCGAAGCGCGGGCGCAAAAAACGTATAACTCGCGGCTTGGCATTCTTGGCGGCATTTCCATTATTGGCACTACCGGCATTGTGACGCCGATGTCGGAAGAAAGCTGGAAACGCTCGCTATCGCTGGAACTGGAGATCAAACGGGCGTCAGGATTAACGCGGGTGATACTCGTGCCGGGCAACCACGGCGAACGGTTTGTTCGCGAACAAATGGGCGTCGACACACAGGCAGTCGTCACCATGAGCAATTTTGTCGGCTACATGATTGAAGAGGCGGTACGGCTGGGATTTTGCCAGATAGTGCTGGTGGGTCATCCTGGAAAATTGATCAAAATCGCCGCCGGGATCTTTCATACCCATAGCCATATTGCCGATGCGCGCATGGAAACGCTGGTCGCGCATTTAGCTTTACTGGGCGCGCCGCTGGAGTTACTCACCCTGGTCAGCGATTGCGATACCACCGAAGCGGCAATGGAGCACATTGACGCATATGGCTTCGGGCATATCTATAACCATCTTGCCAGGCGTATTTGTTTACGAGTCATGCAGATGCTGCGTTTTACCAAAACGCCGCCTGTCTGCGACGCCATCCTGTTTTCTTTTGATAACCATATTCTCGGCAGTAATCGTCCCGTCGACGAGATTGCTAAGGAGCTGCAATGCTAACGGTTGTGGGAATGGGGCCCGCTGGACGGCATTTGATGACGCCTGCGGCGCTGGAAGCGATAGACCACGCCGATGCGCTGGCAGGCGGTAAACGGCATTTGGCGCAGTTTCCGGCGTTTGGCGGCGAACGATTTACGCTGGGCGCGGATATTGGCGCGTTGTTGTCATGGATTGCCGCCCGTCGGGATAAAGGGATCGTGGTGCTGGCCTCCGGCGATCCGCTGTTTTATGGCATCGGTACACGCCTGGTGGCGCATTTTGGTATCGAACAGGTTCGCATTATCCCTGGCATCAGCGCCGTACAGTATCTGTGCGCACAGGCTGGAATTGATATGAATGACATGTGGTTGACCAGTAGCCACGGTCGTTGCGTCAGCTTCGAGCAGTTGGCGAACCATCGCAAAGTGGCGATGGTCACGGATGCCCGCTGCGGGCCGCGAGAAATCGCGCGGGAATTGGTCGCGCGGGGCAAAGGGCATCGCTTAATGGTGATTGGTGAAAATCTGGCGATGGAAAATGAGCGGATCCACTGGCTACCTGTCAGTGCGGTCAACGCCGACTATGAAATGAATGCAGTGGTGATCCTGGATGAAAGATGAGCTTTTTCTGCGCGGCGAGAACGTGCCAATGACCAAAGAGGCGGTACGGGCGCTGGCACTGTCGAAACTTGAGCTCCACCGCGCCAGTCACCTGATTGACGTCGGGGCGGGAACGGGAAGCGTCTCAATTGAAGCGGCGCTGCAATTTCCTTCGTTGCAGGTGACGGCTATCGAGCGTAATCCTGCCGCGCTACGGCTGCTTGATGAGAATCGTCAGCGCTTTGCCTGCGGCAATATCGATATTCTCCCCGGCGAAGCGCCAATGACCATAACCGGGAAAGCCGATGCGGTGTTTATGGGCGGCAGCGGCGGGCATCTGACGGCGCTGATTGACTGGGCGATGGGCCATCTGCATCCCGGTGGCCGTCTGGTGATGACCTTTATCTTGCAGGAAAACCTCCATAGCGCGCTGGCGCATCTTGCGCGCATCGGCGCATGCCGAATGGACTGTGTACAGCTTCAGCTTTCATCGTTAACGCCGCTGGGGGCGGGACACTATTTCAAACCGAACAACCCTGTTTTTGTTATCGCCTGTCAGAAGGAAAAAAACCATGTCAGAGACATTTGATCCACGCTGTGTATGGTTCGTCGGCGCCGGGCCGGGCGATCGCGAGCTGATCACGCTGAAAGGCTACCGCCTGCTGCAACAGGCGCAGGTAGTTATCTATGCCGGTTCGCTGATCAATACCGAACTGCTGGATTACTGCCCCGCGCAGGCAGAACGCTACGACAGCGCCGAACTGCATCTTGAGCAGATTATCGAGCTGATGGCCGCGGGCGTGAAAGCGGGAAAAACGGTGGTGCGTTTGCAAACGGGCGATGTTTCGCTGTACGGCTCCGTGCGTGAGCAAGGCGAAGAGTTAACTCGCCGTGGTATCGACTGGCAGGTAGTGCCTGGCGTCAGCGCGTTTCTCGGCGCTGCGGCAGATCTGGGTGTGGAATATACCGTACCGGAGGTATCGCAGAGTCTCATTATTACCCGTCTGGAAGGGCGTACGCCAGTACCGGCGCGCGAACAACTGGAGGCTTTCGCCAGTCACCAGACGTCAATGGCGATTTATCTCTCCGTTCAGCGTATTCATCGGGTGGCGGAACGTCTCATTGCCGGCGGTTATCCGGCAACTACGCCTGTCGCAGTCATCTATAAGGCTACCTGGCCGGAAAGTCAGACCGTTCGCGGCACGTTAGCGGATATTAGCGACAAAGTACGTGATGCTGGCATCCGTAAGACAGCGCTAATCCTGGTCGGGAATTTTCTGGGTAAGGAGTATCACTACTCAAGACTCTATGCAGCGGACTTTAGCCATGAATACCGTAAAGCCTGAATCCATTGCGTTGTTTTGCCTGACGCCCGGCGGCGTGGCGCTGGCAAAGAGACTCGCCGCGATGCTGCCGTTAACCTGCTTTACCAGTGAAAAACTGCGGGAAGAGGGATTTATTCCCTTCGATGGCGGATTCGCTAATACCGCCCGGCAGGCTTTTACCACTTATACCGCGCTTATTTTTATCGGCGCGACCGGCATTGCCGTTCGTGTCCTGGCGCCGTTAGTGAACGACAAGTTCAGCGATCCGGCGGTGGTCGTCATTGATGAACGTGGTCAGCATGTCATTAGCCTGCTTTCCGGTCATGCGGGCGGGGCCAATGCCTTGACGCGCTACCTGGCAGGAATGTTAGGCGCCGATCCGGTGATTACCACGGCAACGGATGTCAATGAGATGTCCGCGTTGGACACCTTAGCTTTCCAGCTTAACGCCCGCATGACCGATCTTCGCACGGCGGTAAAAACCGTTAACCAGATGTTGGTCAGTCATCAACGTGTGGGGTTATGGTGGGATGCCGAACTAACGGAAGAGATCGGCCAGTGCGATATTCGCGGTTTTATCCCTGTTGATGATTTGCAGCGGTTGCCTGAGCTGGATGCGCTTATCTGCGTCTCTTTGCGTAATGACCTCCCTGAGCTTCCCGTACTGCACTGGAAACTGGTGCCCCAGCGTGTGGTGGCGGGAATTGGCTGTCGCCGCGATACGCCATTTCCCCTGTTAGCGACATTACTGGCGCGTCAGCTTGAAGCGCAGAAACTCGATCCGCTGGCGTTAAAAGCGATTGGCAGCGTCACGCTCAAAAAAGGGGAGCCGGGGCTTATTCAGCTCGCCTCCTGCTGCCGCGTGCCTTTTAAAACCTTTACCGCCGAAGCGTTGCGCGAATTCGAACACCATTTTCCCGGTTCTGGCTTCGTCAGAAAAACGGTGGGCGTTGGCAGCGTATCCGGCCCGGCTGCGTGGTTATTAAGCCAGGGACAATTGTTAGGCGAGACCCTGCGAGAACAGGGCGTCACTATTACTTTAGGAGTTGCACACTGATGTTGAGCGTAATTGGTATTGGCCCCGGTTCGCAGGCAATGATGACGATGGAGGCGATTGAGGCGCTTCAGGCGGCGGAAATCGTCGTGGGTTACAAAACCTATACCCATCTGGTTAAAGCATTCACCGGCGACAAACAGGTGATCAAGACCGGCATGTGTAAGGAAATTGAACGCTGCCAGGCGGCTATTGAACTGGCGCAGGCCGGGCATAACGTAGCGCTGATTAGCAGCGGCGACGCCGGTATTTACGGCATGGCGGGACTGGTGCTGGAGCTGGTGAGCAAGCAGAAGCTGGACGTCGAGGTACGGCTCATTCCTGGCATGACCGCCAGCATCGCCGCCGCCTCTTTACTGGGCGCGCCGCTGATGCATGACTTCTGCCATATCAGCCTCAGCGACCTGCTGACCCCGTGGCCGGTTATTGAAAAACGTATTGTTGCCGCCGGAGAGGCAGACTTTGTTATCTGTTTTTACAACCCGCGCAGCCGCGGGCGCGAAGGGCATCTGGCGCGCGCGTTTGACCTGCTTGCCGCCAGTAAAAGCGCGCAAACGCCGGTTGGCGTGGTGAAATCCGCCGGACGTAAGAAAGAGGAAAAATGGCTGACTACGCTCGGCGATATGGATTTTGAACCGGTAGATATGACCAGTCTGGTCATCGTTGGTAATAAAACGACCTATGTTCAGGATGGGCTGATGATAACGCCGCGAGGTTACACGCTGTGAATGAGGGGGAAGTGCTGGTGGTGGGCGGCACCAGCGATGCGCGCGCGTTATGCCGACAACTGGATGCGGCGAACGTCGCGTACACCTTATCCGTGGCGACGCCAGCCGGAAAAGCGCTGGCTGGCGACATTAAAGGACAGGTGCGCTGTGGTCGTCTGGAGTACGGGCAGATGGTCGCATGGCTAAAAGAAAACCGTACTCGCTGGGTAATAGATGCGTCGCATCCTTATGCAGAAATGGTCAGCCATAACCTCCTTCGCGCCTGTGAAACGGCGGGCGTGTTGTTAAGTCGTTATCAGCGTCCGGAGCCGCTTAGCAATCTGACGCATCCGCTTCTCTATACGGCGCGCAGTATTGCCGATGCCTGCGAGATAGCGAGGCGTTTTGGTCCGCGCGTGTTACTGACGACCGGCAGTAAAGATCTGGCCGTCTGGCGTGCCGGGCTGGCGGAAAAAACGTTGCTGGCGCGCGTACTGCCCGTGGCGGAGGTGATTCAACGCTGCAGCGAACTGGGGTTCGGCGTTGGAGAAATTTTCGCTCTGTGTGGGCCGTTCAGCGCTGATTTTAACGCCGCGTTTTACCGCCAGTGCCGGGCTGACGTGGTCATTACCAAAGCGTCCGGCGCGGAGGGGGGATATCAGGAAAAAGTTCAGCCCTGTCTGGATGCGGGCATTCCCTGCATCGTTATTGCGCGCCCGACGCCGCTCGTGACGGGTGATGAGTTACTGGAAAGCCAGGCCGCCTTTGCGCAGCGTTTATCGCGCTGGCTGGCCGCAGCTAAGGAGTAAAAATGAAAAAAGCGCTTCTGGTAGTCAGTTTTGGCACCAGCTATCACGACACCTGTGAAAAAAACATTGTGGCGTGCGAACGTGATCTGGCGGCGTCCTGTCCCGATCGCGACCTGTTTCGCGCCTTCACTTCCGGAATGATCATTCGCAAGCTTCGCCAGCGTGACGGTATCGACATCGATACGCCATTACAGGCTTTGCAAAAGCTTGCCGCACAGGGATATCAGGACGTGGCGATTCAGTCGTTGCACATTATTAACGGCGACGAATATGAAAAAATTGTCCGTGAGGTACAACTCTTGCGTCCGTTATTCACTCGCCTGACGCTGGGCGTGCCGTTGCTGAGCAGCCATAACGATTATGTGCAGCTAATGCAGGCGTTGCGACAACAGATGCCATCGCTCAGACAAACGGAGAAAGTCGTTTTTATGGGCCACGGCGCCAGCCATCACGCATTCGCAGCTTATGCCTGTCTCGATCATATGATGACCGCGCAGCGCTTCCCGGCGCGCGTCGGCGCCGTAGAAAGCTACCCGGAGGTCGACATCCTGATCGACAGCCTGCGTGACGAAGGCGTCACCGGCGTACATTTGATGCCATTAATGCTGGTGGCGGGCGATCACGCCATTAATGATATGGCTTCAGACGACGGCGACTCATGGAAAATGCGCTTTAACGCGGCGGGCATTCCGGCGACGCCGTGGCTGAGCGGGCTGGGAGAAAACCCGGCTATCCGGGCGATGTTTGTCGCGCATTTGCACCAGGCGCTGAACATGGCGGTAGAGGAGGCGGCATGAACGGTAAATTATACGCATTAAGCACCGGGCCAGGCGCGCCCGACCTGATAACCGTCCGCGCAGCGCGGATTCTTGGCTCGCTGGACATTCTGTATGCGCCCGCCGGTCGTAAGGGGGGCGATAGTCTGGCGCTGTCGATTGTGCGCGACTATCTCGGCGAGCAGACGGAAGTACGTTGTTGCCATTTCCCTATGAGCGCTGACGGCGCCGAGAAAGAAGCGGTCTGGAACGAGGTTGCCGCCGCGCTTACCGCAGAGGTGAAAGCGGGTAAACAGGTCGGTTTTATTACCCTGGGCGATGCGATGCTATTCAGTACCTGGATTTTTTTACTCCAGCGTATCGGCTGCCCGGAGTGGCTGGAGATTGTCCCCGGCGTCACGTCCTTCGCCGCGATAGCCGCCCGCGCGAAAATGCCGCTCGCCATAGAACAGCAATCGCTGGCGGTTATTTCTTGTACCGCGCCGGAAGCGGAAATAGCCCAGGCGCTACAACAGCATGATAGCCTGGTGCTGATGAAAGTGTATGGCCGGTTCGTTCGTATTAAAGCTTTGCTGGCGCAGGCTGGCCTGCTGGAATGCGCCTTAATGATGTCCGAGGCCACACTGCCCGGCGAGCAGTGCTGGCGCCATCTCCACGAGGTCAACGATGATCGACCGTTGCCCTATTTTTCGACCATTCTGGTCAATAAACAGTGGGAGTATGCAGAATGAAACTTGAACAGCAGCTTCGACAGTTGTCTTTCAGTGGACTGGCTGCAGCGCTATTGCTGATGGTTGTCCCGCAACAGGCGTTTGCGATGCATATCATGGAGGGCTTTTTACCGCCAGTGTGGGCGCTGGCCTGGTGGTTACTGTTTTTACCCTGCTTGTGGTATGGGCTGGTGCGCTTACGGCGTATTGTGCAGGAGGATAATCATCAGAAGGTACTGCTGGCGCTGTGCGGCGCGTTTATTTTTGTCCTGTCCGCGCTCAAAATTCCGTCGGTAACGGGGAGTTGTTCACATCCGACCGGCGTTGGTCTGGCGGTTATCTTGTTCGGGCCCGGGGTGGTGGCGATTCTCGGCGCGGTTGTGCTGTTGTTTCAGGCGCTATTGCTGGCGCACGGCGGCCTGACGACGCTTGGCGCAAACGGAATGTCGATGGCGGTGATTGGCCCGGTTGTCGGTTATCTGGTGTGGAAAATGGCCTGCCGTGCCGGAGTGCGCCGTGATGTCGCCGTTTTTCTGTGCGCGATGCTGGCGGATTTGGCGACCTATTTTGTGACTTCAGTCCAGCTTGGCGTTGCGTTTCCCGATCCCCATGCCGGAGCGACAGGGTCTGTTGTGAAGTTTATGGGGATTTTCTGCCTCACACAGATTCCTGTCGCCATTGCCGAAGGTTTATTAACCGTCATGATTTATGACCAGTTAACCAAACGGCAAGTGATTACCGTACAAGGACATTAAAATGAAAAAAACGTTGATGTTGTTAGCGATGGTGGTGGCGCTGGTGATTCTGCCGTTTTTTATTAACCATGGCGGTGAATATGGCGGTTCAGACGGCGAAGCGGAAAGCCAGATTCAGGCTATTGCGCCGCAGTATAAACCCTGGTTTCAGCCGTTATATGAACCTGCCAGCGGTGAAATTGAAAGCCTGCTGTTTACCCTTCAGGGCTCTCTTGGCGCGGCGGTGATTTTTTATATCCTGGGGTATTGCAAAGGTAAACAACGCCGTGATGACCGGGCTTGATCGACTCAGCTATCAAAGCCGCTGGGCACACGTTGCGCCGCAGCGCAAGTTTTTGCTGTGGCTGGCGATGATGATACTGGCGTTTGCTCTGCCGCCTGTAGGGCAGGGCATTGAGCTGCTGATCATTGCCGGATTGAGCTGTTGGCTATTGCGCATATCCCTCTGGCGCTGGTGTCGATGGATGGCGATACCTTTTGGATTTTTGTTGGTCGGCGTGATAACGATTATCTTCAGCATCAGCCGCGAGCCGCAAATGCTGTTGGCTGGCATATCTGTCGGGCCGTACTGGATCGGGATTACCCGTGCGGGCGTGGTTACGGCGAATGAAACGTTCTGGCGTAGCCTGACGGCGCTGTCCGCGACGTTGTGGCTGGTGATGAACCTACCGTTTCCGCAGTTAATTAGCTTGCTTAAGCGCGCGCATATTCCACGCCTGCTTACCGAGCAAATCCTGTTAACGTGGCGCTTTCTCTTTATTCTTCTGGATGAGGCGGCGGCAATTCGTCGCTCGCAAACGCTGCGTTTTGGTTATTGCAGCCTGCCGAACGGCTATCGATCTCTGGCAATGCTAACTGGACTCCTGTTTACGCGGGTGTTAATGCGTTATCAGCAAATGACTACCACGCTGGATATCAAACTGTATCAGGGTGATTTTCACCTGTAAGGACTATTATGCTTGCCACTTCAGACCTGTGGTTTCGTTATCAGGATGAGCCGGTACTTAAAGGGTTAAATCTGGATTTTTCGCTTTCGCCTGTTACCGGTTTGGTGGGCGCGAACGGCTGTGGGAAGTCTACGCTTTTTATGAACCTGAGCGGCCTGTTGCGTCCGCAAAAAGGGGCCGTGTTGTGGCAGGGAAAACCGCTGGATTACAGCAAGCGCGGACTACTGGCGCTGCGCCAGCAAGTTGCGACGGTTTTTCAGGACCCTGAACAGCAGATTTTTTATACTGATATCGATAGCGACATTGCGTTTAGTTTACGTAATTTGGGGGTGCCGGAGGCGGAAATCACGCGCCGCGTCGACGAGGCGCTAACGCTGGTTGACGCCCAACATTTTCGCCATCAGCCCATTCAGTGTTTGAGTCATGGGCAAAAAAAACGTGTGGCTATCGCCGGAGCGCTGGTGCTACAGGCGCGCTATCTATTGCTGGATGAACCCACTGCTGGTCTCGATCCCGCTGGGCGCACTCAGATGCTTGCTATCATCAGGCGGATTGTGGCGCAGGGAAATCATGTCATTATCTCCAGCCATGATATCGATCTTATTTATGAAATTAGCGATGCCGTATACGTATTACGCCAGGGCCAGATCCTGATGCATGGCGCGCCTGGCGAGGTTTTCGCGTGTACGGAAGCGATGGAACACGCGGGGCTAACCCAGCCCTGGCTGGTCAAACTTCATACTCAACTGGGACTGCCGCTGTGTAAAACAGAAACGGAGTTTTTTCATCGAATGCAAAAGTGCGCATTCAGGGAGGCGTCATGACGCAGGCAGTTATGTTGCAGGGGACGGCATCCGACGTCGGCAAAAGTGTGCTGGCGGCGGGTTTATGCCGCATTTTTTATCAGGATGGTCTGCGTACCGCGCCGTTTAAATCGCAAAATATGGCGCTTAATTCTGGTATTACGCCGGATGGTAAAGAGATGGGGCGGGCGCAGATTTTTCAGGCGGAAGCCGCGGGGATCACGCCAGATGTGCGTATGAACCCGGTGCTGCTCAAACCGACCAGCGATCGCCTGGCGCAGGTCGTGCTGATGGGGAAAGTGGCGACCAATATGGATGCGGTGAGTTACCATGACTATAAACCGCGTTTGCGTGAGCAAATCCTTGCGGTCTATAACAGTCTGGCGCAGGAATATGACGTTATTGTGCTGGAAGGCGCCGGAAGCCCGGCGGAAATCAATCTGCGCGATCGCGATATCGTCAATATGGGAATGGCGGAAATGGCCCAGTGTCCGGTTATTCTGGTGGCGGATATCGACCGGGGCGGCGTATTCGCCGCTATTTATGGCACGCTGGCGCTGCTGCATAAACAGGAGCGTGACAGAGTAAAGGGCGTCATTATCAACAAATTCCGCGGCGACGTGGCGCTACTCTATTCCGGTATCGAACAAATCGAATCGCTTACCGGCGTCCCGGTTCTGGGAGTGATGCCGTGGCTGGATGTGGATCTGGAAGATGAAGATGGCGTCGCGCTACAAAACGATAAATATCGCGGTAACGCCCCCCGTGATATCACTATTGCCATTGTGCAACTGCCACATATTTCTAACTTTACGGATTTTAACGCTCTGGCGGCGCAGCCGGATGTGCGCATACGCTATATTCGCCGCCCGGAAGCGTTGACTGACGCTGATCTGGTGATCCTGCCGGGCAGTAAGAATACGCTGAGCGACCTCGCCTGGCTGCGCGAAAGCGGGATGGCGGATGCGGTATTGCAGACACATCGGCAGGGCGTGCCGGTGATGGGAATTTGCGGCGGCTACCAGATGCTGGGCGACACTATTGTGGATGAGGTGGAGTCGGGGCTGGGTACGCAGCCGGGCCTGGGGCTGCTTAATACGATCACTCGCTTTGCACAGGATAAAACCACGACGCAGGTTAACGCGACAATGTCAGGCGAGCTGCCCGGCTGGCTGGCTGCCGCGGCGGGGCTACCGGTACGCGGTTATGAAATCCACATGGGGGAAACGGTGCTGCAGGAAGGATGCTGTACGGCCATGACGTTACAGAAAAATGGATGCTCTGTGGCGGATGGCGCGGTCACCGCCGACGGACTGGCGTTTGGCACTTACCTTCACGGCCTGTTTGATAGCGATGCCTTTACCCGTGCGGTGGTCAATGGGTTAAGGGCACGAAAAGGACTTACGCCGTGGGAAACGACTTTTTGTTATGCGGAGCATAAAGCGCGGCAATTTGATCTGCTGGCGGAAGCGATGCGGCAACATATTGATATTGATAAAATTTATACCATCATGCAACAGCATCAGGAGCCGGTATGATGATTCTGGTGACGGGCGGGGCGCGTAGTGGTAAAAGCCGTCATGCTGAAACCTTAATTGGCGATGCGCCGCAGGTACTGTATATCGCCACCTCGCAGATTCTTGATGACGAGATGGCGGCGAGAATTCAGCATCATAAAGATGGCAGGCCGGCACACTGGCGGACCGCAGAATGCTGGCGGCATCTTGATACGTTGATTACCGCGGATCTTGCCCCTGACGACGCGATTTTGCTGGAATGTATTACCACCATGGTGACGAATCTGCTGTTTGCGCTGGGAGGCGAAAACGATCCCGAACAGTGGGATTACGCGGCGATGGAGCGCGCCATTGACGATGAAATTCAGATTTTAATTGCAGCCTGCCAGCGCTGCCCGGCGAAAGTGGTACTGGTGACAAATGAGGTGGGAATGGGGATCGTCCCGGAAAACCGTCTGGCGCGCCATTTTCGTGATATTGCCGGTCGGGTCAACCAACGACTGGCGGCAGCGGCGGATGAGGTCTGGCTGGTGGTCTCAGGTATTGGAGTCAAAATTAAATGAGTAAGCTGTTTTGGGCCATGCTCGCTTTTATTAGCCGCTTGCCCGTGCCGTCACGCTGGTCGCAGGGACTGGATTTCGAGCAGTATTCGCGTGGGATCGTGATGTTTCCCTTTATCGGGTTGATTCTGGGGGGCGTAAGCGGCCTGATTTTCATCCTCCTGCAACCCTGGTGCGGTATTCCGCTAGCGGCGTTGTTCTGTATTCTGGCGCTGGCGCTGCTGACCGGTGGTTTTCACCTGGATGGGCTGGCCGATACCTGCGATGGCATTTTTTCCGCGCGCAGCCGTGAGCGAATGCTGGAGATTATGCGCGATAGTCGTCTGGGAACCCATGGCGGGCTGGCGCTTATTTTTGTGCTCCTGACAAAAATTCTGGTGGTCAGCGAACTGGCGTTACGTGGAACGCCAATGTTGGCGGCGCTGGCGGTGGCCTGTGCGGCCGGACGCGGCAGCGCCGTTTTATTGATGTACCGTCATCGCTACGCCCGTGAAGAGGGGCTTGGCAATGTATTTATCGGTAAAGTCAGCGGACGGCAAACCTGCATTACTCTGGGATTGGCGATAATCATCGCCACGGTATTACTGCCTGGTATGCAAGGACTGGCCGCAATGGTGGTCACATGCGCGGCGATTTTCATCCTTGGCCAGTTGCTTAAACGTACGCTTGGCGGTCAAACCGGCGATACGCTGGGCGCGGCGATCGAACTTGGCGAATTGATCTTTCTGCTGGCTCTGTTATGAGCCGATTATTACGGACGAGACATCTTATGCAGACACTACACGCTTTACTCCGTGACATTCCTGCGCCGGACGCCGAGGCGATGGCGCGTGCGCAGCAACATATTGACGGCCTGCTCAAACCGCCGGGCAGCCTGGGCAGACTGGAAACCTTAGCCGTTCAGCTCGCGGGTATGCCGGGTCTTAACGGTACGCCGCAGGTAGGTGAAAAGGCGGTGCTGGTGATGTGCGCCGACCATGGCGTCTGGGATGAAGGCGTAGCGGTTTCGCCCAAAATCGTGACGGCGATTCAGGCGGCGAATATGACGCGGGGAACAACCGGCGTATGCGTGCTTGCCGCTCAGGCCGGTGCGAAGGTGCATGTCATTGATGTCGGTATTGATGCCGAACCTATTCCTGGCGTAGTTAATATGCGCGTCGCGCGCGGCTGCGGAAATATTGCCGTTGGCCCGGCGATGAGTCGCTTGCAGGCTGAGGCGCTTTTGCTGGAGGTTTCCCGCTACACCTGCGACCTGGCGCAACGCGGCGTGACCTTATTTGGCGTAGGGGAGCTGGGAATGGCGAACACTACGCCAGCCGCCGCGATGGTCAGCGTTTTTACAGGAAGTGATGCAAAAGAGGTGGTGGGGATTGGCGCGAATCTTCCGCCTTCCCGCATCGATAATAAAGTGGACGTCGTGCGGCGGGCGATTGCGATTAATCAGCCCAATCCGCGCGACGGCATTGATGTGTTGTCGAAGGTGGGTGGTTTTGATCTGGTCGGGATGACCGGCGTGATGCTTGGCGCGGCAAGGTGTGGCTTACCCGTATTGCTGGATGGCTTTCTTTCCTACTCGGCAGCGCTGGCGGCCTGTCAGATTGCGCCTGCGGTGAGACCTTATCTGATCCCGTCGCACTTTTCGGCGGAAAAGGGCGCCCGCATCGCGCTCGCGCATTTGTCTATGGAACCCTATTTGCATATGGCGATGCGGTTAGGTGAAGGAAGCGGCGCGGCGCTGGCGATGCCGATCGTGGAAGCCGCGTGCGCCATGTTCCACAACATGGGGGAGTTGGCGGCCAGTAATATTGTCCTGCCGGAGGGGAACGCAAACGCAACATAACCCGGGCGCACAACACCAGCCATGTGAGAAAAAAGCTATACTTAACGCACACCTGCCGCGACAAAGGAAGGGATATAATGCGTCGTATCACACCTTTTTTTCCGTTTTTCGTCTTGTTGGTAAGCCATTTCTCGCTGGCTATAAGCTATCCGTTGCCGCCCGAAGGCAGTCGTCTGGTAGGACAGCCTGTCACAATCGCCGTACCACAGAACAATACTCAGCCCTTAGAGTCATTTGCCGCCCGCTACGGTCAGGGGCTGAGTAATATGCTTGAAGCGAATCCCGGCGTGGATGTGTTTTTACCTCAGTCTGGTTCCACACTGGTAGTGCCGCAGCAGTTGATTCTGCCTGACACCGTTCGTGAAGGTATTGTGGTAAACGTCGCCGAGATGCGCCTTTATTATTATCCCGCAGGCACGAATACGGTTGAGGTGCTACCCATTGGTATTGGTCAGGCTGGCCGTGAAACGCCGCGCAACTGGGTAACTGCGGTTGAACGCAAACAAGATGGCCCGGTTTGGGTGCCAACGGCTAATACGCGCCGGGAATATGCTAAAGAGGGAAAAACGCTGCCCGCGATGGTGCCTGCGGGGCCGGATAACCCTATGGGGCTATACGCAATATATATCGGCAGGTTATATGCCATCCATGGCACTAATGCTAACTTTGGCATCGGCCTTCGCGTCAGTCAGGGCTGTATCCGTTTACGCAATGACGATATTAAATATTTATTCGACCATGTTCCTGTAGGAACCCGCGTTCAGATTATCGACAGGCCCGTTAAATTTTCGGTAGAGCCGGATGGCAGTCGTTGGCTGGAGGTACACGAACCGCTTTCTCGTAACCGTGCTGAATTTGAGTCAGACAAAAAAGTTCCATTGCCCGTTACGCCAGTGCTGCGCACGTTTATCAAAGGGGATGACGTTGATACTTCGCGGGTTAATGAGGTGCTGGAGCGCCGTTCCGGAATGCCGGTCAACATTAGCGCAGGCAGGTCTGGCCTTTAAATATCCTGCCACATTGCTGGTTTTCATGGGCTGGAGTATCTGTATTAGTAGTGAGTGTCATGGCAGGGGCTCCATTTTCTCAACGAACCGTGAGGCCCCCGATTAAGTCCCAAAAAACTATGGGTATCAAAAAACCCGGTAAACCTTATCAGGTCAACCGGGTAAAGATAAGTTCTTGTTTTTTGAACGTCTCCGGACTCACCAGGATGTCCCGAAACTAAAATCTGGCTCCTCTGACTGGACTCGAACCAGTGACATACGGATTAACAGTCCGCCGTTCTACCGACTGAACTACAGAGGAATCGTGTGAACGGGGCGAATATTAACGAGGTGCCCCTGGCTTGTCAAAGCCTGTTTTCACAAAAAAAGTTCGTTTGCTGTTTTATTCCACACTTCGGTTAAAATTCACCGTTTCCTGATGATTTTCACAGCAAAAAGCGCTTACTCCCTCTTTACGCGCGGGTATCTCCACAGCCAGCGCCCGCTTACCAGACGCCAGTAAAACAGCGCGCCGCGCACGGCCCAGTCAAGAAACATCCCCAGCCAAACCCCTACAACCCCCATACCCAGCACAATACCAAGCGTATACCCTGCCACAACGCGACAGCCCCACATCCCCAGCATCGATACCCACATCGCAAATCGCACATCGCGCGCGCCTTTAAAACCCGACGGCAGCACCCACGCGGCCGCCCAAATTGGCATAAAGGCAGCATTAAGCCAGAGCAGAACTTTCACTACCTCTTTTACGTCCTGCTCCTGGGTATAAAATGAGGCAAACAGACCCGCGAACGGCGCTGTCCCCCAAGCGATTGCCGTGAGTACGATAGTCGACATCCAGAATACATGGCGCAATTGACGCTCTGCCTGACCAATTTGTCCGGTACCAAGACGCTTACCGGTGATAATAGTCGACGCCGAACCAAGGGCGTTACCCGGCAGGTTGATAAGCGCCGCCACGGAAAAGGCAATAAAGTTACCCGCAATAACGTTAGTGCCCATTCCGGCGACAAACATTTGCGTCAGTAGCTTGCCACCGTTGAACAGCACTGATTCAATGCTCGCCGGAATACCGATACCCATCACTTCCCAGATAATGCCGAAATTCAGCGGCTTCAGATAGCTTTTCAGCGGAATGCGCAGCGCCGGATTAAAACCAATCATCAGCACCCAAATAATCGCTACTGCGCCGATGTAGCGCGAAATGGTTAATCCCAGCCCCGCACCGGCAAAACCCAGCCCTTGCCAGGAGAAAGCCCCGTAAATCAGGATGCTGCTGATGACAATATTGAGAATGTTCATCCCGCCGTTAATCATCAACGGGATTTTCGTATTCCCTGCCCCACGCAGCGCGCCGCTACCGATTAGCGCAATTGCCGCAGCCGGATAACTCAGTACCGTCAGTTCAAGGTACGTTAACGCCAGCCCCTTTACTTCTGGCGTCGCCTCGCCTGCGACAATATTAATAATTTCACTGCCGAAATAATGAATGACCACTGCCAGCACAACGGCAAATAGCGTCATAATCACCAGCGACTGGCGCGCCGCCGCCCTTGCCCGTCGCCTGTCGCGCTTGCCGAGGCTAAAGGCGACCACCACCGTAGTACCAAGATCGATAGCCGCAAAAAAAGCCATAATTACCATATTAAAACTGTCGGCAAGCCCCACGCCCGCCATTGCTTCCTTGCCCAGCCAACTGACGAGAAAAGTACTGAGCACGCCCATTAGCAAAACACAGGTATTTTCCAGAAAAATGGGGATAGCAAGTGGGGTGATTTCACGCCAGAACAACACTTTGTAGCTCTTGCGTTTGGCATACCAGGGCGTACGGACGACAGCCTGGCGTAAGGCAGTGGAGACGTTCAAAATGGACCTTAAAGAAGAGAGTTGAAACCACATTTCAATAATGAGCGAGAAATCGTAAGGCTGCAAAGCTTTTTGCAGAAAAAATGTCTGCAAATGCAACAAAGTGATGAGATAACCCGCAATCGAATCTGTAAGAGGTTAAATGGGGTTTGACAAAAATTTTTCCGCCGCTAATATACGACCCCACACGATTCCTCTGTAGTTCAGTCGGTAGAACGGCGGACTGTTAATCCGTATGTCACTGGTTCGAGTCCAGTCAGAGGAGCCAAATTTTAGTTTCAGGACATCCCAGCGAGTCCGGAGACGTTTAAAAAACAAGAAGTTATCTTTACCCGGTTGACCCGAGAAGGTTTACCAGGTTTCTTGATATCCATAGTTTTTGGGGGCTTAATCGGGGACCTCACGGTTCGTTGAGAAAATGGAGCCCCCACCTATGGCATTAACCGATACCGCTATCCGCAAGATCAAACCCACCGATAAATCCTTCAAGATTACCGACAGTTCAGGACTGTACCTGCTGATCAAACCCAACGGCTCGAAACTCTGGTATATGAAGTACCGCATTGACGGGAAAGAAAAGAAGCTGGCCTTTGGCCCCTACCCGGATGTTTCCCTGTTCAAAGCGCGTCAGCTACGTGATGCCGCACGCGCCAGAGTGCGTGAAGGGGCAGATCCTGCCGCTGATAAGAAGATTGCTCGGCAGAAAAAGAAAAACGGACATACCTTCCGCCAGATCGCCATGAACTGGCACGCCGATCACCGACGCTGGTCTGCGCATTATGCCGCGACCATCCAGCGCAGGCTGGAAATGTATGTTTTCCCGGATATCGGAGACAAATTAATCGATCAGATCGTCACGGAAGATTTACTGTTTACCTTGCGTAAGGTCGAGAGCAAAGGCTTTCTGGAGATCACCGCGCGACTGAAAAACTACGTGACGGAGATCATGCGCTATGAGGTGAAAAAGCAGCTAATCAAATCAAACCCGGCGCTGGATCTGGACGGTGAATTTACGCCGCCGGAAACGCAGCATTACCCGGCCCTGCCGCTTGAGAAACTGCCTGAACTGTTATCGCGGACGGATAGCTACTCCGGCAGGCTGTTGACAAGGTATGCGCTTAAGCTGTCGTTGCTGTTTTTCGTGCGCTCCAGCGAACTGCGCTTTGCCCGCTGGAGTGAAATCGACTGGCAACAGAAGCTATGGATAATCCCGGAAGAGCGCGAGCAGATCGACAACGTGCGCTTCTCTCATCGCGGCACGAAAATGAAAACACAGCACATCGTTCCACTGTCCGATCAGGCTATTGCGATCTTAAAGCAAATTGAAGCGCTCTCTGGTCATCTGGCGTTTATCTTCCCCGGCGAATACGATCAGGATAAGTGCATGAGCGACAATACCATTAACAAGGCATTGCGCGTGATGGGCTACGACACTAAAAAAGAGATCTGCGGTCACGGCTTCCGGGCGATGGCGTGCAGCGCGCTGAGTGAGTCGGGGTTATGGAGCAAAGACGCCATTGAAAAACAAATGAGCCATCAGGAAAGAAACAGCGTGCGGGCTGAATATCTGGAAGAGCGGATCGCGATGATGCAGTGGTGGGCGGATTATCTGGATGCGAATCTCAACGGGTATATTTCACCGTATCAGTTTGCCAGTCGGCTGAAAAAAGCATCGTAATAGAAATTTTTGTTAAAGGGGGAACGGGTGTTCCCCCTTTGGTGCGTTTCAATCCGTGAATTACTTCAGCAGATCAATCAGCCGCAGCAGAGCCAGTAAAAGCTCCAGTACGGCGATGAGCACAATCAGCTTACGCATCAACGTGTCCATCCGCTCTCCTTTTGAAAGGAGCGCAACGCCTGCATCTTACCCTTACACTGCCTGTCGGTGCAGGTGTACATTTGTTGGAACATACTGCCACGCTCCAGACCGGGGCACTGCCTGCGGCACCACCCGTCCGGCAGTCAGGGCTTGAAATCGGTCTGATCTGAAGCCTGACAATCCCAACGGCTGGCATTATAGAACTCCACTGGTGATTTGCAATGGGTTATGAAGACAGCTATAATTTGGACGTTGGAACGTACTGCCACGCAACGCCGCTCAGGTCGCCATCCGCAGCCTGAGAGCGAAAAATAAAGAACCCTGCCTCACCAGCAGGGTTTTTTATTTTCTGCGATCGGCCTTCCAGAGTGTCTCTTGATGTTGGCAGCTAATCGCGGTATCTTTTACCCGTACCTGCAAAAGCGGGTGCCGGGTTTGACAGCCTGAACCACAAAGCGGACAGCCGCTCATTTTTTAATGCGGTTTTTTTGTGTCCGTAATGAACCGAGTTACGTCCATATTATGGTGGGGCGTAGCGGGGGAGCGTTCGCGCTCGCCGGTTTCTTTGTGGCCGGTCTGTCAACCCTGTTACGTCTCACCACCCCGTTTGACAGCGGTCTGGTGAGGTTTGCAAAACCACACAAAGAGGCTGCCTTATGGCGACTACCCCAAACCAGATGCACCCGTTACTTGCTGTTTCCTTCAATGCCGCTACAGACTTTACCGTACTGGCTAATCATTGTGAAAATTTCGCCGAACCCCTGATTGAAAACAACGATCCTACGTTGAAAATGGCGCTTTGTGGCAGGATCAACGCCTGTCTGACATTATTGCAACCCACGCTGCTTGATCCGGTTCCTCCTCATCTTGTTGAAAGTCTGACCGTCGATACACTTCCTACCAGCTATCCCCGCTTCGGGCCGGAATGCACCGAGATTTGTAACTACTGCCTTGCCCTGACCCAAACGCTGGCAGGACAGGGATTTTCCTCTGAAACGGAAAAATATCTTAGCTGGCTGCTGTACGACCTGATCAATTACTTCGCTGCGGAAATGAAAGCACCGCGCTGGTTGCGTACTGCCGACGGCGTGAAGTTTATCGACGAGGTGGCCGCATGATGCTACAAGACTGGCATCCCGCCGACATCATCGCGGCGCTGAAAAAGCGGGGAACGTCGCTTTCTGCACTTTCCCGTCAGGCGGGGCTGGCATCCTCCACGCTGGCGAATGCACTGATAAGGCACTGGCCCAAAGGTGAGAGACTGATAGCTGAAAAGTTAGGCGTTGCGCCCGAACAAATCTGGCCGTCACGTTACCGTAAGCCGGAATACCGTTGAAGCTAAACCGGCTCTCCCGATCTTCTGTCAGCTTTGCTGGCGGAAGATCGGGAGAAGACAAGCGAAGCGCGGCAGAGCGTCATTCATAAAATCACGAAAAAATCTACAAACAACTCAATTTCCAGAAAAAAGGTTTCCCCTTTTCATTCGCATAAAACGGTTGTAATCTCCCTCTTGCCCTATGCTGTCGTAGACAGCGCCCAAAGCTTCACAACCTGAAAGAAGAGCCTGACTTGTCAGGATATGGTTGCCATTTTACCGGCAGGGCCTCTGCAAAAATGCCGGGCCGCAGATACTGCGGCAGAGGTTGAGAGTTATACACGCTACATCCTTTCACTGCGCCAGTTCGCTGGCTATGTTTCCATCCGCCCGGAAGTCTCACGATTTCCCGGTTTATCTGTACCTGCTGATTATCAGCGCTTTTTATCTGCGCCAGATCTCTGGTCAATGCTGTACTGCGCCGGAAACGATCCGGTAACCCCTACACCCGCTGCCACATCAGCTCCTTTGACTTTACGGGCTGCGGCCTGCAAAGACGTTCGGCTTTGCTGCCGCGTGACCGTAAACCTGCACCAGAACCTGCAATCTTTCGCGCACTGCACCCGACCAGTGCGTCACTTTCGTCGCGCAAAGCGACAAAGTGACACACAACCACCACACCGCGCTATGCCCCTGTTTTCGGGGTTCCAGCGCTCATTCCCGAATCTGACACGCCTTTTTAGGGCCGCTGTCAGCAAGAAAAAGGAGAAAAAGATCGATACCGAGGGGGGCATGACGCCCCGGAGAATTCCTGCTCACACAGGCAGCCTGTACCGCGTACAGTCTGAAACTCCCTATACCTCAACAAGCTGCCACTCCGGCGTGAAGGTATCGTTCTGGCGCAGCCTAAAAGCATACGCCGGAGACTGTTTGTGTTTTCAAAATTAAGGGGGAGTATATGGGTAAGTTAGGTGATGAAATGAAGGTTCTGGCGAAACACTGCGGCGGCAGCCATAAAACGGTGAACGATCGCATTCATATCGTGCAACGTTTTGATCAGCATTTACGGGCGCTGAACGTCCAGATCCAGCGGGTGTCGCAGATTAAGGTTCGCCACATTGAAAACTACATTCATGAAAGGCTGTCGCAGGGGATCAGTAAACGCACGTTGCAAAATGAAATGGCTTCGTTGCGTGCTGTGTTACAACAGGCCGGGCGTAAGCAAGTGGCAGAGCATGAGAGACTGACCAATAAATCCCTGGGGCTTTCTGGCGCATCCTGCAACGGTACGCGGCAGGCCATCACACCGGATCATTACCGCCATGTGCTGGAAACGGCCCGCGCGAAAGATCCGGGACTGGCGGCAGCGCTGGAGCTGACGCGGTTGATGGGATTACGTTCTCAGGAGGCAGTACAAAGCGCACAATCACTGAAAACGTGGAAACAGGCCGTTGAACGTGGTGACACACGTTTAACCGTAATTTTTGGCACCAAGGGAGGACGGCCTCGTGAGACGGTGATTCTGGATCCCGATGCAGTCAAAAAAGCGCTGGATAATGCGTTAGCTGTTGCAGAAAGCCGTAATGATCGGTTGATCGACAAGCCGGATCTTAAAAGCGCGATGGATTACTGGCACAACCAGGCAGCGCGTATTGGTCTGACTGGCGTATATTCCCCGCATTCCCTGCGTTATGCGTGGGCGCAGGATACCATCCGTAACTATCTGGCGCAGGGGTTAAGTAGGAAAGAAGCGCTGGCAATGGTGGCGATGGATCTGGGGCATGGAGATGGGCGTGGGCGGTATGTGGCACAGGTGTATGGGCATATAAAAGAACAATAACCCCTATACTGGTACCGTTTAACTACTAACTGAATATCAAAAGGAAGAACGTTGAAAGAGAAAAATCAAGACATGTAATTTTTTATTCAAGATAGATAACGATACTGGTTAGGACGTTTGGCCTATGCCTTATGGATTAAGAAAATGTTTAATTGATGTAAATCATTTTGTGTTTTTTGGACATAAGATAGTTTTGCATAAATACCATTATTTACTCATGAGGTTAGGTAAAAATGCATCGTGAACAAATACGTCTAAAAGCAGAAACACTACAAATTCCTTTTTTGGTCCATTTTACTCGAGTTGTTAATTTACCCAGTATTATGGAACATGGCATTGTACCTGTTACTGGTGCAGGTGATCGAAACATAGCTCCAGAGATTAATGATGAATTAAGACTTGATGGGCATAGGGACAGCACCTCTCTTTCGATTGCATTTCCTAATTATCGAATGTTCTATCGATATAGAATGGACAATCCTGGTGTTGAGTGGGTTGTTTTGGGCATTCATCCATCTATCCTTTGGCGCAATGATTGTGCTTATTGTTGTCATAATGCAGCAGACGCACGGATCAGTGTCCAATCATTAGCTCAACTAAAAACTCTTGAAGCATTTGAAGGCATGTTTGCGGAAATTGACGGTTTGGAGTCTCGGCAGGAACAGAGATTGAGTAATTTTGACCCTACAGATGGGCAAGCAGAAGTGCTATCCTTTGGTATTATAGAACCACAGTTCATTTTTGCTGTTATTTTTAACAATGAATTAACAAAAAATTCATATCAACACGTTCTCGGCAATAGACAAATATTAGTTAATCGTTCTGGCTCAGGATACTTCGCATCCCGCTCATATGTAAGGTAGTTTAATGGCACAAAGACCTGTTTACATTCCCACTGGTGAAAAGCAACTCTATGTTAAAACTGAGTCAGTTGACTTTACTTGGTTCGCAGGGATGTCAGTGAAACAGAAGCAAAGATCCGTAGACTCCTTACACGAAGCAGCTAAGAGCATATTGCCAAATCCTGGCAAGATTCTCGAAATTTCAAGTAAATCACATGATGATCTTGGCATTGCATTAAGTGCTTTTAATCTTTCGTTCACCACTTTAAAACATCAGAGAACGTTGACTATTGAATGTGCATTCCAAGGAAGTAAAGTCTTCCAGAGAGGCGGGCCTTATACTGACATATTTGAGATGACATCGCGCGAGGCCAAGAAGGACAAACGCCTCTTAACCTCGGGAAGACTCACTGGGTTCAAATTTTTTGGCATAGAATGGGAATTGGAACCACTAACAGCTTTTTACGACTGGCTTTACATTAGCGCTCTCAGAAAACGAACTGAACTGGCAGAGCAGATTGTTGAATACAATGCTTTTACAGATATCGAATTTAATCCTGAACGTTCAATAAATTGCCAAGCTTACTCTGCTGCGCTGTATGTATCATTGTTCAGGTTAGGTATTCTCGACGAAGCTATATCCTCAAAGGAAAGTTTCTTGGAAACGATTAATCGCGCATCTGTATGTAATACCAGACAAAATGAAGCCACTCAATCTGGTTTTAAATTCTGAGAAAGATGTGATCGATTTCACATTTCAAATTATCTCTGACGCTTGGGGCCTTAATAAGGGCCCCATTTTAATTAAAAGAAACAAATTCATTAAAATTCAACATGATATATCAAATAGCGCATCCAGTCAGAGGAGCCAGATTTTAGTTTCGGGATGTCCTGGTGAGTCCGGAGACGTTTAAAAAAAAAAGAAGTTATCTTTACCCGGTTGATCTGAGAAGGTTTGCCGGGTTTTTTGATATCTGTCATTTTGGCGTCCGAGTGCCTCCAGGTTCGTTAAACAAAGCCTTTCACGATGGCACTCACTGATACTGCTATCCGTAGGATCAAACCCACCGATAAAAATTTCTACATCAGAAAATAACAGATTGCATCCAGCGTCCTGAAACCATGCAGGGAGTGCGAAAACTGCTGCCTGATACATGGTGCCTGACAGCCCCTTATTTATAATTATCTTGATCCTGTTTACGCTAGCTTAAAAAACCAATATTAAAACCAGTGAAATTTCCAACTGCGTCTTTGATAGTAAACTGACGATTACCGCTGTCGATGGCTCCGCCCTGGGGAATGTCATTTTAATCATATGGGCGTTAATGCCTCCTCTGATACCGCGCCAAAATGGGAAATCTTCAGCGACGCTTTCACCGCCGCCGCTAACGAAGAGGCGGATGTGGCAGGTGAACTGATGGTCACCTGTGCCGCCGCCCTTACGCTAACCCCTTTAGTTTCCTCCTTTGCTGTCATACTATCGAATGACGTGCCTCACCTGTGAACGCTAAGGAGAATAATATGGAAAATAAAGGCACAAACCTGACGCCCGAGCAGGCGCTGGATCGCCTGGAGGAGCTGTACGAGCAGTCGGTTAACGCGCTCCGTGAAGCCATCGCTGACTATGTTGATAACGGCACGCTGCCCGATCCCCATGCCAGGCTTAACGGACTGTTTGTTTATCCTTCGCTGTCTGTAAGCTGGGATGGCGCGACACCGAACCCGCCTAAAACACGCGCTTTTGGACGCTTTACTCATCCCGGCTGTTATACCACTACCGTTACGCGGCCTGCGCTATTTCGCGCTTATCTTCTGGAACAGCTTAACCTCGTTTACCATGATTATGGCGCGCATATTGCGGTAGAGGCCTCGCACCATGAGATCCCGTATCCTTATGTGATCGATGGCTCGGCTCTGACGCTGGATCGTTCTATGAGCGCCGGGCTAACGCGCCATTTTCCTACCACAGAACTGGCGCAGATTGGCGATGAGACGGCAGACGGTCTGTTCCACCCCGGCGAATTCTATCCGTTATCGCACTTCGACGCGCGTCGTGTTGACTTCTCGTTGGCCCGGTTACGGCACTATACCGGTACGCCGGTTGAACATTTTCAGCCCTTCGTTTTGTTTACCAACTACACCCGCTATGTCGATGAGTTTGTGCGCTGGGGATGCAGCCAAATTCTTGATCCTGACAGTCCCTATATCGCGCTTTCCTGTGCCGGCGGAATTTGGATCACGGCAGAAACGGAAGCGCCGGAAGAGGCTATTTCCGATCTGGCCTGGAAGAAGCATCAGATGCCTGCCTGGCACCTGGTAACGGCAGATGGGCAGGGGATTACGCTGGTAAATATCGGTGTCGGCCCTTCAAATGCTAAAACGATTTGCGACCATTTGGCCGTGCTGCGGCCTGACGTCTGGCTTATGATTGGGCACTGTGGAGGGTTACGAGAAAGTCAGGCGATTGGTGATTATGTGCTGGCCCATGCCTACTTACGCGATGATCATGTGCTGGATGCTGTTCTGCCGCCTGATATTCCGATTCCAAGCATTGCGGAAGTACAGCGTGCGCTGTACGACGCTACCAAAGCGGTTAGCGGAATGCCCGGCGAAGAGGTGAAACAGCGACTGCGCACGGGAACGGTCGTCACCACGGATGACCGTAACTGGGAGCTTCGTTATTCCGCATCTGCGCTGCGATTCAACCTTAGCCGTGCGGTCGCGATTGATATGGAGAGCGCGACGATTGCAGCCCAGGGCTATCGCTTTCGTGTGCCTTACGGCACGTTGCTTTGTGTTTCTGACAAACCTTTACACGGTGAAATTAAACTGCCCGGGCAGGCAAATCGGTTTTATGAGGGGGCTATTTCAGAACATTTGCAAATTGGCATTCGTGCTATTGATTTACTACGCGCAGAAGGTGATCGTTTGCACTCACGTAAATTACGCACGTTTAACGAGCCGCCGTTTCGCTAACGAAATGAGCTGTCGCCTGCTGTTGGGCAGGAGCGGAAGAGGCATATTTATGTGATATGGAAAGTGGTTGAATGAAGCCTTAGCGGGAGGTGATTCTGCATCCCGCTAAGGCCTTATTGTGCCGCGGCTTCATCACCATCGCCGGAGATCTGTTGCCGATAATCGCGTCTACGTCAGGAAACGCGCCGGAAGGCGAAAACATTGCACCGCACTTCACGCTCCTTGAGCGCCTGGACCCACAAGCCCGGATTAACAAGCAGATACCGACCGTGAGAAGCGGTCAGCTTAAAGGGGTGTCAGAAGGCTTGATACTGAGGATTTTCGCGTTGGACAAGAATATAGGGTGGTCACGTCATTATCGAACTGAAATGACCCCAAATCAGACCACCAATTTCGCCGGATGCGCAGGGAAAACCAGATGTGCATCGAGAGAAATTTTAACGCTAACTTATTGAAATCTGCGGTAATAAGAATTTATAAGTAAGCCTGAAAACAGGAATTTGGCTCCTCTGACTGGATACTGATATTGATTTATCATATTGAATTTATGAAGATTTTATTTTTAAAATTGGAGTGAAGCCCTCAATAAGGCTCCAAACGCAATAACTATTCTGAAATGTGATATTTGTCATGTTTTAGATTACTCTTTGGCCGTAAGTGGGCATGACAGACAGCTTTGTGTCAAAGTGGACATCGGTTATGTAATTACCTGAGTGCCAAAGCCAAAATATCAGTACGATAACCAACTCAATACGAAATTTGTGAGTTGGTTTGTAATGGTTCGGTTAAATTTCACTGTGTTCTTTTGGCTTAATTACAAGTAAGGCAATCAAGACACTAATTGATGCAGCAAGCAGAACCATATTATTTACTGCATCATAAGCGAAAATATATGAGAATGGGCTATCAAATTAACATTAATTATTTTTTACTAACTCACTGTAAGTTAATTTAGTTAAGTACTTAACATAGTCTACTGCGTTTTCTTTAATCACTTCTTTGGAAGGGTTATATTCTGCACCATAAAAGGCAAAGTGTGGAACATATTCAGCACCAACATATTTAATCGTCATTTCAAATGGGCGAAGTACTTCTTGCATGGTAAATTTATAACGGCCATTCGCCATATAGTCTGCAAGTTCAATACCGGCAGTTACAGCCAAAGCTATTTTTTTATTCTTCAGCTTATCGCCTGTAGAGCCGTATGCCCATCCATAAAGAAACACTTCATCCAGCCATTGTTTCAACATGGGAGGGCAGTTGAACCAGTAAACTGGGAACTGCAAAACCAGCGACTCATGTTGCTCAACCAGTCTTTGCTCAGTCTCGATATTGATCCTGCCGTCAGAATATGCTTTATAAAGCTCATGGACAGTAAACTGATCAGGATACTTTTTTAACTCATTTATCCAACACTGATTAACAACTGAGTTTTCAATATTTGGATGAGCGACAACTATAAGCGTTTTTTTCATCATTTCCTCATTCAGGACTGACTTGCGATTGGGTTACTCAGGAGTATATGATTGGCCCTGTCGTTTGTGAAGTACGCAAATTTAGGTTATATACTTACCAAAAGGAGAGTGTAAATGATGACTGAGACATGCTCACAGACTGGTATCAACCTAGAGGAAACCGATTTTG
The DNA here is from genome assembly GCF_015534835.1 of Salmonella sp. SJTUF14076. Taxonomy (NCBI): domain Bacteria; kingdom Pseudomonadati; phylum Pseudomonadota; class Gammaproteobacteria; order Enterobacterales; family Enterobacteriaceae; genus Salmonella; species Salmonella sp. SJTUF14076. Next base: position 1,919,342 of record NZ_CP064674.1, read on the forward strand.
GTTATACTCTTTCCTTAATTAGCGGGAAATATAAAATGATAGTTATGTACTGGTTAAATGAAAATAAACCAGTCATGCGATACAACGAGCTTAAACGCCGCATCGGTACGATTTCTTTCAAAACTCTGAGTAATACTCTGAAAGAACTCGAACAAGATGGAATAATCAATAGGGTGGAGTATCCTCAAATACCGCCCAAAGTTGAATACAGTCTTTCAAAACGAGGGGAATCATTAATGCCAATTCTGGATTTAATGTGTGATTGGGGTGGGAAAAACCGCAACTAATAATTTAGTAGTGTGGATACAGATGATGAACAACTCTGAGTAATTCTCAACTGTTCATAGCAGACTTCGGCGATCGGTGTAATGATTGGCATCGCTCAGTCCGGCTGGTGACTGGTGATGTTTAGTGATTGATCAGATCGCACAATCCGGGCTGAGTTCCCTCAAAGCGATCTGCTATTCCACACTATTTAGGAACACGTTATCGTAGCTTAGCTGATAACGTGTTCCTAAATAGTGTGGAATAGCAGATATTTTCTGAATCACTTCAAAGAGTAAGCCTTAGAGGGCGAATGGCTATATCCCGTTCTTAGCCGACTGTCAGAACTGGTTATACACCTGCGCCACATACCGCCCACGCCCGTCACCATGCCCCAAATCCATCGCTACCATCGCCAGCGCCTCTTTCCTGCTAAACCCCTGCGCCAGATAGTAACGAAGGCTAGCTTCTTCTCTTTGCCATCAACGCGGTACTTCATGTACCAGAGTTTTGAGCCGTTGGGTTTGAGCAGCAGGTTGGGTCCTGAACTGTCGGTGATCTTGAAGGATTTCTCGGTGGGTTTGATCTTGCGGATAGCGGTATCGGTTAATGCCATGGGAGGGGGCTCCATTTACTCAACGAACCGTGAGGCCCCGATTAAGCCCAAAAACTATGGATGTCAAAAAACCCGGCAAACCTTATCAGATCAACCGGGTAAAGATAATTTCTTGTTTTTTAATACGTCTCCGGACTCGCCAGGATGTCCCGAAACTAAAATCTGGCTCCTCTGACTGGACTCGAACCAGTGACATACGGATTAACAGTCCGCCGTTCTACCGACTGAACTACAGAGGAATCGTGTGAACGGGGCGCATAGTAACGATGTGCGATCGGCTTGTCAAAGGGGGAAATAAGATTGCGCGTTTGTTTGCTGACAAAAACAACAAAATGTTGAAGTTTTGATCTAATCCCTGCTTTGCCCCGGCATGGCGCAAATTTGTCTGTAATTGCACAAGCCAAATGCTGTGACCTTACCGCAATGGCTATGTACCAGCGTCTGATGAAACGTGAAAAACTGGCAGGCACTTGGCAAATAATTCTGAGACATAACGCCGTAGAGATTAAGGGCAGGGAGTAGAATGAACTTTAGACGTGAAATATTTTGTGAAAATGGTTGATACAGGCAGTCTGACGCCGGTAGCGGAAATGGCAGATAAATTTCTGGTGAAGGCGAAAAGATTTCCGTCAATATCATAGGCAGAATTATGACGCATCAGCTTTTGGCGACGACACGGGACGAGCGGGTTTTATCGCGCTTTTCCTGAAGGATTTTTTCATCAGCCTGTTTTTTGCGTTCGGGTCAATCCCTGAGCCAGCAGCCTTTTGGCCTCGTCACGGCGTTGTCTGGCATCAGCAAGCGATACAGCAAGGTAAACCCCAATAGAAAACACCTTCTGTTTGCCATCGAAGCGATAGCCTGTCTGCCAGTATTTTGAATCGATAGAGACCAAACCCGTCAGTGAGCTTGACGGCCTTTTCCGCTGGTCTGGCATTTTTTACTTTAGTATCAGTCAGTGACATGACGGTTCCCTCCGCGTGCTGGTAAAACGCAAATCGAACCAGCTTTACCAGCAAAAGGGTATGGCTTCGAGTGGTTTTTAGTAAACGAGAGTAAACTTGAAGAAGGGGATAATCAGTTGATATAAATGCAGAAAGCAGACGTCAGTGAACGTCTGCTTTCCTAAATCTGGCTCCTCTGACTGGACTCGAACCAGTGACATACGGATTAACAGTCCGCCGTTCTACCGACTGAACTACAGAGGAATTGTTTCAACGAGGCGCATAATACTGGGCCCGCTATAACGTGTCAACAGTAAAATTAACGCGCCAATTCAATTGGTTAATTAACCCACAAAGTGAGGAATTAATGTTCGGATTCCTCGCCGTAGTCGCCTTCGTCAGCGCTTACCCGTAAGCGCTGAGAAGGATCCTGGCGATAGAACTGGCAAAAACGCTGCCATAGCGCCGGGAAACGTGGAGCAAACAGTTCTGGCGCGCTGAAAAAATACTCTGACAACACGGCAAAACATTCTGCAGGGTCGGTGGCGGCATAGGCATCTATACTGGCCGCGCTTTCGCCAACAAGATCGATTTCATCCTGAATATTATTCATTGCCGCGTGGAGATCGTGTTCCCAGCCAGCCACATCGCGCAACGGGATGAAAGGGATGCCGCTGGCGCGATCGCCATTACGCATATCCAGTTTGTGCGCGACTTCATGAATAATGAGGTTGAAACCCGAAGCATCGAACGAGTCCTGGATATCCAGCCAGTTCAGAATGATGGGCCCTTGTTGCCAGCTTTGCCCCGACTGTACGACACGCTGGCTGTGCACCAGACCTATGTCATCTTCCCATTCATCATCTACCACAAAGGGCGCGGGATAAATGAGCACTTCATGAAAACCATCAAGCCACTCAATACCGAGCTCCAGGATCGGTAAGCAAAAAATTAACGCAATACGTGCACTTTTTAACGAGTCGAGCTCAAATCCCTGTAGCGCTACCAGTCTTTTCTGCTGCAAAAAACGTTCGGCTAGCGCAATAAGCCGAGCCTGTTCTTGCGCGGTGAGGTTTACCAGAAGAGGTATAGCTAGCGCATCATCCCACGGCCAGTCTTCGTTCTGGGTTATTTCTTGTGCTTTCCAGGGCCACTTAATCATCGTTTTGCTCGTAAACTCGTCACTTGAACAAAATTACCCGAATAGGGTCTGTTAAAATGCCAAATTACCTGGCATCATTGCAATATACGGAGAGATGCCGGAGCGGCTGAACGGACCGGTCTCGAAAACCGGAGTAGGGGCAACTCTACCGGGGGTTCAAATCCCCCTCTCTCCGCCAATCATTCAACAAAATCAATAACTTACGAAGCATTTTTGATTTTGTCATGCATAAATCCCTGCATTAAAACTTCTTTCTATCGCTCTGTTTTCTCGCCTCTACGCTGCCATTTTTACCATGTTGCTTCGTGTTGGGCATCCACTTTTATCTTCTTTAGTTCACAAGCTCACATTCTTAACAACAACTTAGCCAGTCTCGCATCTCCGATAACAAAACAGTTGAACTGCATGCGTTTCACACGGATCCTGTGAAGATATATCGAAGGAAATGGATTGCTGGAGGATGGATGAAAAGAAGTGAAATCAGGAAAGCACTGGAAGCATGGTTTGATGTTGAGCGCTATGAGGCGATAGAGAAGCTAAGCCTTCAACAGTTTTATGTGGAGATTGAGCGGCGTATCTTGGCCTACAGGATGTTGTTGAGCCGGAATACCATACCGACCCTGAACAGACTTTTGCTGGATGACTACCGCTATAAAATTTTGCGAGGCGAAATCTTTTTCAGTGGTGATGCCGCTACCCTTGGACATGAGCTTGCCAGAACCTACGCGGTAAACCCTACGACACGAAGCCATGCGCAATTTTATGCGAAAACGCTGACATTAACTGAAGCCACTCCTGAGATTTCCGCGTTAAGCGAATCCGAATTTCTGTCCGAGTATCTAAAACAAACATCGCTGAAAAACCTTTCACGTATCACTGTCGATATTCATCTGGAAGAGGCATCAACCGAAGAAATCATTGAACATCTGAAAGTGCTGATCCCGCAATGGAAGAGACAGCTAAAGATGAAAGCTCCTGCGGAACGGGAGTATCGTTTTGGCAAAAGCACGTTCAGAAAAATTATTGAATACCGTCTTATTCCAATGATGGACCTGATTTTCTGGGGTGAGGACAATGGCGTCAAAATCCCGCTTTCGCTGATTTCTTCGCTGCTTCACGAAGACAGCGACAACGATCGTGATGAAGGAATGCTAAAGGCAACGGACTACCCGCTGGCAATGGCTTTTCTGACTGATGAAAACTATCTAAAATCGCTTGAAGATTACATCATGCAAAACAATCACTTAAAAGACTTACCGGTTGATAAGCATGTTGAGGATGATAAGAAGAAGAAAAAAGCCGCCAAGTAAAAAGGGTTACGTTCGCCGTGAGCGAACATGATCGCATCCAGCCTTAACGAACCTCTTTCTGTTCATCTCCCTTCATATTTTTCAAAAAACTCTTTTATGAACGCCCCTAAAACGTCATAAGCGAATTCGCTATTATTGTTCTCGTCGCAATAACATAGAGAAAAATGAAATCTCATAGAGATTACGTAAAATAATAGAGGACAGACAATGAAAAACAGTAATCAGATAGATGCTATGAAAAATGAATATGTCGCGAAACGATTTATTCGTGTTCCTGATGTTTTAAATCGAGTGGGATTCAGTCGCACTACCTTATATGAGCGTATTAAGGAAGGCAACTTTCCAGACAGGGTAAAAATAGGTCCACGGTGCGTCGCTTTTGTCGAAAGTGAGATAGATGAATGGATTGAAGCTACTATTCGGAACTCACGCCAGAACGCTGCATAAAAACAGATACAAGATCTCGTGTCGAACAGATAACTATTCGCACAGGGCATCTTATTACCCTAAACAATAATGGAGAAGAATATGAAGATAGAACTTATTACGACAAAACAGTTTATTGAACAAGCCGAGTGTTATTTCAGGAACTATATGGACGGATTGCAGAGGAATGCACCAGATGATTTTTATTATTTTATCAACAATAAATATAATATGAATGACATTATGGAAAGTATCATTAAAAAAACGAGATATCATTTTTATGATGACACCGAAGAAGGCAAAAGGAATCGGATTTATGGAGAAGTAAGCCACAGTAAGGTAAAACAACACCTTCGTCAGCTTTGGATTGTCTATAAATGTGTATACCGCTAATACTTACACAAATATTTTGCTGTTCCAATATTAAACTAAAGAGGAAATAAAAATGAATACATTTAAAAATAAAAACACTGAAATCTTTTATGTTGTATCCTTGCATATCTATGCGGAGCTTTTTAACTCAAAGGATAAAACAACCAGTAATATGATTATAACGCATGTAATGGATCATGAGTTTGTTTGTAAGCTAATCGATCTGGCGATGAGAAATGCTGAGAAACATCTTCTGAAAAAAACATGGAAAAAGAACGCTGCTGAAAAACTATCTGAAGTTGACTTTAAAGAGGTTAAGCAGGCATTAGCCAAAATGCACTACACCGTTCTGGCGGAATCAATATGTTGATGTGTTCTGACGTCTATCAGCCCCTTCATGGGGCTGATACAAATATTATTTGTCTATTCAAGGAGCAAAAAAATGATCGATGAATTTCATGTGATGTATATGTATAAAAAAATCCAAGCGGAAGCCGCAACTACTGACATTAAAACACTTGAACAGCTTTTGAAGAAGTTCCGACAAGTCGTTGCGGAGCGCCGGGAAGAATACTATCAGGAAATAGGTGAGAAAAAAGCACAGAAATTGAGGACCATGAGATTACAACAGTTGCTTGAGAAAATGGTGTGTGATCGGGTTTCACCGGAAGATTTTCAGGGATGAATACGACATGGATAATCTGGCAGAACCTGAACAGGTAGCAGGCTCTACCAGAGAAAATCAGAGTTAATACAAGTTAGATCGCGAAGTCTTCCAGTGTCTTACCAGCTTCGATAGCAGCAGCGATCGCTTTAGGAGTACGGCCTTGACCTGTCCAAGTCTGCTCGTTGCCGTTTTCATCTGTATATTTGTATTTGGCAGGGCGTGGAGCGCGGGTTGATTTGGTTTTAGGCTGGGATGAGCTAACAACAGCAAGGAGTTCTGATGGATCAATACCATCTTCTAACAGTTTCTGACGGAAGGCTTGCAGCTTAGCCTGACGTTCTTCTTGTTCTTTACGGACGGAACTTTCTTCCTCACGACGATCTTCAACGACAGCAGTGAGTTTTTCCAGCATCTCTTCCAGAGTTGCCAGATCTGTTTCACGAGCATGTGCGCGAAGTGTACGAATATTGTTCAGTGCCTTGAGAGCTTCACTCATAGTATGTTGTCCGGTGTTTTAAAATGGGCGATTAATAAGGTTAATGTATATAATGCTGTTGAAAAGTCAAAAAACAACCCGTAAATAATATAGTAAATATTATCGGTTAAGCAATGCAATAAATCTCATTTGACACGGATAACATAGGACAGTTCTTCAAAGAGACATTTTCCTGCGCTTTTGGCTTGATGGCTCGAACTCTGACGAGATATGAGAGAGTTGCTCAAGACTTTGTTCAATTGAGTGCTGGAACTCAACAGCGGCTTCTGTACGCTGTTTTATGACCAAGGCTACTATTTCTTCATCACTTTTTTCTGAAATGGCCTTACGGTATAATACACGTTCGTTAAATAAATCAAGATTACCTGATGATTTTGCTGATGTGTTAGCTTTTGAACTGCTGATGGGATTTAACTCGTCAATAAAGTATTCAATAAGAGATTCTCTCTTTTTTTCCAGCCTACGAAGTTCAGTATGTGCCGACTTAAATTTTTGAGCCTTAACCAATGGAACATCATCAGAGCGTAGCCTACGATATTCTTTTCTGTATTCTTCTATCGAAATATGATTTTTTAGTTCTTTGACTGTATTTACGTATTCGATTAAATCACTGTTGTCTGTTTTTACTTTTCTCATATAAGACCTCGTAAATAAAATAGTGGATGTATTTATATTACGAGATATGGTGTAAGTGTCAAATTGACATAGGCATAAAAATATTATTTGGCTTTATACTGTTCAAAAATAATCTCACCTGTGTCCGTATAAATTTCTACTTTTCCTACTTTCCCATCAGTGCCTTTTATCGAGAAACGAATTAATCTTTCATTATAGTATTTTTCTAACAAGTCTGGTCGTTCAGTAAAGTATCTTGATTTTGTGGAGCGATCTTTCAGATAGTCGCAGCTTGAACAAACCTGCTTTTTGAAATCCTTCTCAGATAAACCACTTTCTTTTATTTTTGAAGAAATAAAAGCCTTTAAAGGTCGTTCATATTCCTCTTTTTCTTTTGCTTTGCGTATTTGTTCCGCTTTCTTGCGCTGTTCTTCAATACGGTAAAGTCTGCCTTGTTCTTCCTGCGCTCGTATTATATCCTCTTGGATCATTTTACTGATGATTGAAGCTGGAACAACACTGATACCTTCAGACCACCCCTGATAAGGATTATTGTTTTGTATATTTCGGACTGTAGCAGATATTCTGTCTATATCCAGTTCTTTATCAAAGGAAACAATACGTTGTCCGTTTTCTTTTGATATGAGTTTAGCCGTGTTCACAGGGGATTCAAGGCCCTTTAATTTGAATGTGGCTACGGCACTGTTGCGACTTCTATAATATAATGCTTGTTTCCTATCTCCAATGTAGCATTCAAGGTAAGAGAACATCTTAAACTCCTGAATGCCAAATGTTTCCTCAAGCATGGTCATCTGCTCAGCTAATATATTTAGTATATCACTCTTGGATAGTTTTTCGTGGAGCTTAATCTCAAGCGAACCGGGTAGTTTTTTCATTGTTATTTCCTTGTTGTTGTTATTTTATCAGGATACTTTCTGCATATGAGAGTCTGCGCCAACAGAGTTTCTTCTTGCTTCCTCATTTTCCTTTGTTCTTTTATATACTTTTCGTGGTTTATCAATATGTATGCTATTGTTGGTATTAGGAACAGCGTTATTCTTTTTCTTTTTACTGAAAACAAATGCGTCAGTATAGATTTCTTTGGTTTCAGTTTCTAAGGAAAGGGTTCTTCTTTCACTTTTTGACATAGCTGAATAACTTTCTGGATACTGTTCTATTTCTGCGCAAAGATTGCGAGCGTTGCTCAGTTGTTCTTTACGTTTCTGATCCAGTTGATGGCTCATCCCTTTTGCGAAAATGTTAGAGTTGATATAGAGATGTCCATGGTGCTCGACGAGTATTCCTTTCTGCCTGAGTTTTTTGAAAATGTTAGACATATTACCGGAAGCGATATTCAGTGCTTTGCACAGTGATGATTGTGAAAGATTAATCAGGTTCCCAAACTCCATATATTCCAAGATGTACGTTAATACGCGGAATTCATTCTTAGAAATATCAAGGTCAGAAAAAACACGAAAGTTAGAAGTAAAAGCAAATACATAAGGTTGTGAAAACGAAATAGATTTATCTTCCTCAGAAGAAATAACTGTCGTTGATTTTATTTCTTTGTTTTGTAGCAAGCGCTTTGCGATATCAATCTTTTGCTCGGTGGTTAATGATTCAAATAAGTGTAATAGATCAGCATCGTTTGTATTCATATTATTCTCTCTTATTATTTTGTTATATGTATTTTAATACTATGCAAAAAAATGAAAGTCAATAGTAGAACTATAAATAAAATAGAAAGTATATTCTTATGACAATGTTATATGTTAAAAAAACTATGTCCGAACATAGATCTTGCTATGTTCGAACATAGGACGGATCTATGTTTGAACATAGGAGTTTGCTATGTTCGAACATAGGAAAAAAAGTTGTGAAGCCGCGATTTCACTGGTCCGGGACTATGCTTATAATTAAATAATTAGTAAGAAGTTAAGAGAGTCCAGTTTTACTTTTGTGTTATGTTTTAGTGGTTTTACAAGGGATGTTGTATTCCTTAATAACTGCTATCAGCGAAGTGATTGTGTTGAACAATCACGAACCGCTGCTTTTTATTGTGAGAGCTTAATTAATATTCCTTTTACTTTATATGCGTCTTCGACGCGATCTTTTTGGATAAATCCATCATTAACAGGGGCAAGCCCTGTCCAGCAAAGTGATTGTTGCCAACAATCACGAAGTGCTGCTACTAAGGATATAGTTTTCCTATGCGTTTAAGAGCAAATGCTATATGTCAGAGAGAGGATGTTATATTCGCATAGGATCTGAATTCTAACTTGGTGGAGGGAATGATCTTTATACTGGCCGCTTTGTTCTCCATTGATAAAATATTAATGACTTATAAGTGATCAAGAAAAATAGTTTCAAATCAGTATCTGGGGCGTAGCCGTGCGGCAGCACAAGGGATGTATTTTCAAAAAATAATAATTGAATGTATCAGGTAAAAATAAATATCAATAAATATAAGTAAGAGTGTTCTGTAAACTGTTAATAAAACGCACAGGAAGCTTGCTAAGACGTTGGAAGCAGGAAGATAACACATATAACCATCTTCACGCTTAAAGCTCTTATAACTGATTACAGGAAGTAATTTATATGGAAAAAATTATTAATGGAAAAATACATCATTAACAGGGACAAGCCCTGTCCAGCAGAGTGATTGTTGGCAACAATCACGAAGTGCTGCTACTAAAGATATAGTTTTCCTATGCGTTTAAGAGCAAATGCTATATGTCAGAGGGACAATACATGTTTAAACATAGGAACCGAATTAAAATTTTAAAGGAAAATGGATCTGGCTTTGATCGAATGCATTTATTTATTATCTCATAGTAATAAAATCAAATACAAATGCCAGTGTCAGGGCGTAGCCGTGCGCAAACTCAGAGATAAAGATTTTTTCAAAAAGAAGTTTAAATATAAAAACTTGAAATATGAATAAAATAAAAATATATTTGATTTTTACACTTACGATAGAGTATTAAACAGTAATAAAATAAAAAAGGAAAATACAATGAACAATATCAAAATGATCACACTCTTCCATCCCCATGACAAAACACCATTTATGATCTGTATTGTAAACAAAGTAGAAAATACAGAACACGGATTGAAATTAACCCTTGAAAACGGAAATAGCATTTGTTTCAATAATTATAGCCATTATCTGTTATCCGAGTCTGTAAGTCGTTGCGATAAAGACAGGTTGAAAAATATTTATATCCGCTTGGTTTCAGAACTCGCACAGATGAGTGAAGAAACTATAAAATCGCAAATGTTGTAAAACTTTTATCAAAACATCATAAATATTTTTGATATTACGATTGGTTGCATGATATTAAATGAAAAAATAAGAGGGAAAATATCATGCGAAAAATAAAAACAAAAATCTACAGACCTACAGTTTTAACAAGAAACATGGATAAACACTATATCCCTGTTTTACAGGACTTAATAGAAGCGATATACAGCGACAGATTGTTATCAAGTCTTGCAGATAGCGGTAATATTGTAATCCATGATTCACTTGGATATCCGGTTGCTAAGTATAAAAATACGAGGATTAGCATAGGCATAGAACCATTAAATCCGATGATAAGACAGGATCTAACTCTTAGATATATCGTGGTAGTTAGAAACGGAAAAGTATCACAGGAAATTAATGGTTTACTTAACAGATAATTTCCAAAAGCTATAAGCATATTTAAATACTATATCAACGAACATGAATCAGTAAAAGGTCATGCATCAGCAAGCTTCATTAAAGTATGTTACTAATTATAATACTTTATAACAATATTTTTGATTAACACACTAACCAGACATAGACACGAATAATCAATAATCAAGTAGTGGGAAATGTTAAAATTTAGGACGATTTTTTTAAAGAAGATTTTTACATTGAAGAATTCAATCCTTGCCCGTCGCGGGGCTGTTATCGTTATTGTTTCAGCAGTTTTTACATCAATAATGTTTTTTGCCCATAGTTGGGCATCTGACAAAGAAGTGGCAATGACACTTTCCGTTCTTAACAGCAATGAGTATAACTTTTCATCAACTTCGGATGTTCTATCTACCACTCGAAAAGAATACGAAAAGAAACATGCTTTAGAAATAAAAGAGAAAAATGATAAAGAGTTCGAAGAATGTGAAATTCAAAACGAAAACTCGAAACTACCATGTTTGAATGGAAATGAATTTTCAGTAGCGACACAATGGAAAATAAATGGAGTAAATAGCTCTTGTAATGAATATGATATGCAGGGAGATTCTGGTAAGGGATATGACTCTGAATCTCAATGTAAAATTAGTCTCAATAAATGGTTAAAAGAAAATAATAAAATAACTCCATGGCATATAGCCCAAACTTCATTTTTCTGGTTAGACATTACTGGTTTACTGTTTATGTTTGGAGGGTTTTTGACAACTCTTTTTGCTGGAATGCGAGCGTTATGGGGTAAATCAGATTCTTAATATAACAGGAGTATAGAGCTTCAACAAATGCTGAAGCTCATAAAAATATTTTGTTGTGTTGAATGGTATCTGTAGGGAGAGGGATGCGGTTATATGAACTTACCCATATGCTAATTAATCCAGCAGACCGCGCGAAGTCTTACTGGCTGTCTGACTAAAATTATAACGATCCACAACATCTCCCTTAAACCAGATATCCAGCGATTTAATGTGTGCCATGCTACTATTGGTCAGTAAAGCAAGGCCGGGAACATAGTTAGATAACTGGCTTTCTCCCGTCATACTGGAGTAGCTCCACATCTCTTGTCCATCGTTCGTGGCGCGTGTCTGTGGTTCTCCGAACGCGATGAGGATCTCTTGTTGGGTGGTTTTTCCTTTGACGATTTTTAGCTTTACCGTCTGATGATTTTCATCTGTGAGAGATTTATTGCCATGAAAGGTGCAGCTGGCAAGTGGAAGAATAACCAATACAGCAATAAGCATTTTTTTCATTTTAGCCCCATAGGTATATAATAATTAAAGATAACGGATTAAAAAACATATTTTTTAAATACAAGAAGCCAGCGTTCGCACAGTTCTTGGTTTGAAGTTATTTTATTCTTTAAGGGAACATTAATTTTCCACATGGGGTTTTTAATATCATCAGTTAAAATATTTAGTCCAGATCTTTTATTAGCTGCAAGTTGTTCTCTCCAGTTAGCAATAGCTGCATTATTCATGCCTTTCAGTGTTCCATTGCCGTAAAACTTATCACCCTCTGAAAGCGTATAATTGATCTCTCTGATATTGTCATAGGAATATGTCTTGTCTCTTTCTTTATCGAAAAAACGAATGGTGCGCTGTTTGGTGTCTATGACGATCCCGGTTCGCTGACATTCATAAGATAAAACATCGCCATCCAGAACTTCTGTAAAGCTGTTGTAGTGCTTTTTCTTCTGTAGATCAGAAACAGTCAATATAATGATAAAAATCACTACCAAGAATATAATACCTGTTGTTTCCACTCTTACTTCCTCCATGTAAATGAGTTAAAGGGGCTTGGCCTGTTTGCTGAGCTTCAGGGAGTTTTGGCTCTCAAGGCTCTGGTGCGAGGTGTCAGTCCCTGCCTCTCAAGCCTATCAGAACGTAAATATATGATCGATATAAAAGATCAATAATTGATTATTGATAGTTTTTAGCGATTAAATGCGCGATATCGATCGGTTATTAATTGCTAAAAACGATCGAATATTTAATTATGATAGTTAAAAACTATCATATGGCTGTTTTTGATCGTTTTAAACGATATGACGAGCGTCAAAAAGAATTGAATCCTATCAATTGGTTAGACAGTGGTTTTGTTGTGCCATATCTGTCTGAACACGCAGAAACACTACAGCTAGCCAGAAAAGCATCAACACATAACAGTATTTTTGATTATCAGGATGGATACGCAGATGAAGAAGATTTTACTCGTTGCTGGCGCAGGTCTGGCACTGGCGGGATGTGGTGAAAAAGGCGGTTTTGAGAAAGCGATCAACGCGAAGATCGGGCAGACCAGATACTGTTTCTCGCTGGATAACAATAATACCAGCTTCCCCATCCGTCTTGCCAAGCCACGGCTTGATTCGACTGGCACAGGGACCAATTCAGTGATCCTCGACGGTTTTATTGAGCAGGGCCTGATGGTTTTTGAACAGGGCTATGACTCGAACGTATTAGGGATAACAGAGGAAGGCAAAAAAGCCAAAGTCTGGAGCACAGCAGACGGTGCCTGTGTTGGTCGTCGTGCTGTTGACGAGATCAAGGAATGGACGGAACCGGGTAACGGAGGCCAGAAGGTTGTTCGCGTATCTTATACATGGAAGCTTACTGACGTTCCGAGCTGGATTGACAAAAAGGCGTTCGCCAACGTTAAAGGGATGAATGAACCTGCTGATGGCGCAATGAATCTATTTAAAACCAGTAATGGTTGGAAAGCTAACTAAAAGGATACTGGATTGTTAAGTGCCCCTGTTGCTCTGTAGAAAGTCAGAGCTGGGGCATGTTTGCATAGGATACATTGTAGAAATAGTTATCATCATTATTTCTAATAATACGACCTTTAGACATAAGTGTAATTACCCTTATCAAATAACTTAAACTGAAAATTATCTTATCTGGAATTAATAATAACTATTATTTGGTTTAATTAGATAATATGTCGATTTTTAGTAATGTTTCTAGTTTGTTTTATCTATTCTATTAATAATAAGGTAGTGTTTACTGCAATGCTTGCTATGAGTAGATTTTATGCAGATTATTTTTTGCGATTGTGATTTTTGTTGACATTTACATTTATTGTAAATATATTGCATTTTATCGCAACTATACTTAATTGAATGTGCATCAATATGAAAGTTTATAAATACACGCCACATATTTCTTTGTTTCTGAAAGAACCAACACTATCACTTACACCAGCAATATTTCTCAATGATCCATTTGAGGCCCAGTTAACTAAAAAATATAAAGACGAAGTAGTGACTGCATATTCAAAAATTTTTTCTGAGGAAAAACGCGAGCGTATGGCACTAAGGCTTAGAAATGATTTAGATAATAATGGTGATTATTCAGGAATTGTATCTCTAACAACAAAAAAAGGTGGTTTAATGATGATGTCGCATTATGCTGATAATCACCGTGGGGGGTTTTTAGAGTTTACTATATCAGATGATATAGGTGAAGGTATAAACAATAGAATTAATTTATTTATTAAAAATGACCATATCCACTATCATTGTGGGCCAGTCACATACGCTGATAAGGATAACAGAGGATTTTCCTATTCCAACAATAATATTGATGATATATATCTCGCTTGCTTTGAAAAAGGGTATGAATGGAGTGTGGAAGAAGAAATTCGGTATGTTGCTGACTTTCGAAAGGCTGATTATTTTATACTACCAGTGAATAACCTTCTTAATTATTATGTATCTAGAATAGATGATGTTATAGGGTATGAAGTAGAGAATGAGTGTGTTAGTTTTATATATCGAGATTTTGAGGATAATCACTTAAAATTGAGGGCCAGAAAAATCCAAGATATATTCTACGCTATAATTATGTCAAAGGATGAAGTCGGTACGCTTAGGCTATCGGAAGACATGAAAACTATATATTTTGATATAAATAAAGATGGTGAAAATTTCATCATACCTTTTATGAAATTAAATAGGTTGGTGAAAGATAACATTCATTTTTATCCAATGCTTAATGTAAATCCAGATACATTAACTGGCGTATATTTAGGTGCTCGGTTTGATAGAAAAGACCTCCATAGTGAGGATTTGTATAAGTTTAAAAATTTGGGGTGTAATATTTATTCGTGTGAATTGAGTGATATTGATTTCTCTCTTAAGTTTAATAAGGTAGAGTTTTGAAGGCGATAGTTTGTGTTTCTTTAAAAAATAACGGCAACGTTGATAGTAAAACATAAAAGATTGCTTGGAACGTGGTCTGAAGAAAAGATGCCTAATTTATGCTTAGCATTTTTCGCTGCTGGGGAGTGTGAATGGTGTATAAGGTTCATGCTCTTATCAGTACCCGGAAATTCTTGTTTAGGACGATTTAGAAAAATAACACACTTGTTAGTCAGAATCCGATTTATATCGCCAAAATTCAACATTCTCTTGGTTGTATTACTTTGGTCATTTTAATACAAAAATACACTAAGGAAGAATACTTAAAAATAGTAATCGATGCTTAGTGATCTGTATCCCATTTTGTATAGCCCGAAGGGAGCATCCGCGATGAGCTACCTTTTCTTATGTGTTTTGATGTAATCGATGGTGTGAGATCCATGTTCTTATCAATGTCCGGCTGTTCATGCTTCGGACGACTTGGGAAACGAACGGTCTTATCATTATCTGACTCGTCGCCATAACATTCTTCACGTGATGATGTTTGGTCATTGTTAAATTTGGCGCGTTTTTCAAACTCTGAGCGTGAAACATAAACCCCCATAACTTCATCAAACACATAATTTTCAGCAATGCGCTTATCATGATCAGCATCAGTGGTATCGGGTTTCCTTCTGGCCCATACAAATCTCTCTTTGAAGAAGCCCACCACCAGTAGCGTGAAACGCTTAAACATTCCATTCTGACGCGGCTTAACCTGTTTTCTATTGCTCATGGGAGCGCGGTTCTTCGCTCTCGTGTTTCGAGAAGAGGAGGTTTTCAGTTTAGTGGATTTACTTGGTTCAGGGGCAACCAGAACATGAGTTCCTTTTTCTGCCATACCAACCTTACTTATCTTGTTTGGATCACGGTAAGATTTTACGGCTGGTCTTCTGTATGGTTCAGATGTCGTCATAACAGGCTGCGGTTCTTTTGTTATCGGGTAGTCTGGAAGGACTATCTCTTCTGGTTCAGCAAGATGTGTAACCGTAAAGCTTCTGACATCAACCACGATCTCAAGTGGTAGCTCACTGAATGTGGTGTAGACCTTCTTCGCTTCCTCAATTTGAAGGTTGCGTAGGGCTTGTTCAGCTGCTCGCTGTTCCTGTGACTCGGTGTCATTCCACTTGGCACGATGAACGCGCTGCATTGCAGGACGATTGGTTTCTGTTGCCTTGGCAAGCCAGAATGCTTTTTCTTCAGCGCTGAATGCTTCTTCTGCCTGAGCAAGGGCATCAGCACATTGTGTTCTGAGAGAGCGGTGATCGATACGTTCTTCACTGCCTGCGGCCTCAAGGTAGCTGTTCGACATCGTGGCCCACGACTCACGCCACTGAACAACCATCTTCTTATCATTCCAGCTCCTGTCTTTTTTACCAAAGCCAGCAGCGGTGATAGTTTTCAGGGTTAACATAACGTGAGCATGGGGATTCTTACCGTCTAAATCGTGGAAAACGATATCAGCAATCATTCCTTTATCGACAAAGTTCTTCTGGCAGTATTCAGCAACTAATTTTTTCTTGTCATCATTGTTGAGTTCTACGGGAATAGCGACATCAAAATAACGGGCTGTTTGTCCGTTGTTCTGGCGTTCCACTCTTTCAACTTCATTCCATAGCGCTGACGAGCTTTCAATAATATGAGAAGGTGCGGAAACAGGAGCCAATATAATATGACCATGAAGGTCTGTTCTGTAGCTGAAATCGAAAACCTGTCCAATGCGATCATCTGTAATACGTGTACGGGCATGGTAGGCAGCTTTTGCAACGGAAGTCATGCCCTCGCTTCGTTTCACAATTTTAAAATCCAGATGGAAAATCGCCATTAAAAATATAACCTCAAATATAAATGCTGCTGTTAGTTTTTCGTAAGAAAAACTTTGGGGTTGACGTTGACCTTGGTTTTGCTTTTAGCCTGCGGCAGCAACCGTCGGTAGACCCTACACACTGCGTAGCAGTGTATAGGTGGGCATTGTCTTTAAAAAAATAAGCCAATGTAAAAACTCCCCCCTTATTAATTAATACGAAATATACTGATAGTTGTAAAACAATACACCGGATTAAGCGGCGCAAACTGGATTAAAGGTGTAGGTTTCACATCTAAAGGGAAAATAGAGTAAAGAAAAGGCCCGTAAGGGCAAAAGAAGTATTAATTGTTCCCGCCGTAAGGCGGGGCCGATAAATTTGATAGAAATAGCAGATAAAACAGAGAGTGTTATGTGTTGCACAATTCACAGGTCAAGACCTGAAAACATATTTAAAAACAACAGGTAAAAATAAAATAACAAAAGCACAAAAATAAGTAACGCGGAGAGTGTGAGGTATTTTAAGTTAGTGATTACTATCACATGAGTTGCACTATTTTATTTATAGATATCCCAGATTTATTTCCTATGACAAAACGATGTGAATTTGACGTTATTCATCTTTGTGATAATTAAATACGTATAAACAATAAGAGGTAATAACTATGGATAATGAAAGTAAAAGATCAAGAACAGAAAAAACATTAAAACAAAAGGTGGCATTTGCTCAACTTGAACTTAACCGCCTTAAATCAATGGAGAAATCAGAGCAAAAGAAAGTTGAAACAAGGCTCAAGATTATTCTTGGTGCGGAAGTAGCTAAGGCTATGAATTGTGGTGTCGAACAGGTGGATAAGGAACTTGTTATGGGTATTTTGCTTTCAGCATCTGAGTTGAATGATATTGAAAGAATTAAATATATAAAAGCAGGGAGATGGTTTCTTGCTCAAATGGATGGCAGACAAAAATAAAAAAAGATTAAATAAAATATATAAAAGGGGTTGATATCTAATTAATATCTGTTATCTATATAAAAGAACAGAACGCAGGATAATCCTTTATTAATACATGTTTTTTCCTTTTCAATCAATCATGCGTTCTGTTCGACCAGTAATCTGTTAATTTTTATCTTTATGTAGTGAACGTCATTATTACTTTTTTATCAGATATGATAAATATCCCATGAGGAAGTAATAATGACAGTAGTGATAACAAATGTTGTTTTTAAATCTCCCAAAAGGCAAAGAGCGATCTTTGCTTTTTTTAATTCATCCGTCTATCAGATGGAATAATATATATCTTTCTTCACTTATTGCCAGATATGAAAGATACGTTATAACAGGAGGTATCATTAAAATAAAAAAGGAGATAATAATGGTTTTGTTAAATAATAAAAGAAAAAGCAAGAAAGGTTTCTCACTACTCGAACTATTACTTGTGTTAGGTATCATTGCGGCATTAGTCGTTGCGGCTTTTATTGTGTATCCAAAGGTTCAGGCTTCACAAAGAGCGCAAGCGGAAAGTAATAACATAGCCACCATACAGGCAGGTGTGAAAGCACTTTATACATCAGCGTCAAGCTTTACCGGACTAACGAATACCGTAGCTGTTCAGGCAAAAATATTCCCTGATAATATGTTAAGTGGAACAGGCAATGCGGCTAAACCAATTAACGCATTCAAAGGGAATGTGACGCTGGCTGCGGCAGCTACAGGTCCGTCATCTGCGGCAGGTTCTTCTTTCACTATCACATATGACAACGTGCCAGCAGCAGAATGTGTGAAAATAACCACAGCGGCGGCAGGCAATTTTTACACTGCTAAAGTGGGTTCTAAAGTAGTAAAAGCTGCAGATGGCACCCTCGATGTAGCAGCTACCGCCGCAGCATGTAATAACGCTACAAGTAATACATTAGTTTTCACGTCTATTTAACGAAGAGGGCGCAGGCCCTTTTCTTTCTTATTGCTAAAACAGGGAGATAATTATGATAAAGAAAAAAGGATTTACCTTACTGGAAGTCAGTATTGTTTTAGGTATTGGAACACTCATCGCTTTTATGAAGTTTCAGGATATGAGAAACAATCAGGAAGCGGTACTGGCTGATAATGTCGGAACACAGATTAAACAGCTTGGTGAAGCGGTTAACCGCTATATCAGTATTCGCTATGACAAGATTTCCACACTGTCATCTTCTCACAATCAGAGCAGTGATCCGGGTCCAAGAACCTGTACGGCTGCTGGTTGTGAAATCACTTACCAGACGTTGATTAATGAAGGTCTTTTACCTGTCGGCTATACTGGAACCAACGCGCAAAAATCCACGTATAAGATTTTGTTGAAGCGTTCGGGAACAGCGCCTGATTATGTGATTAATGGTCTGATAACAACCAGCAGCCCTTGGAAAGAAGGTGGGCGCATTCGCTATGACCTATTAGGCAAAGCAGTTCAGGCTGCGGGTGTTGATGGTGGTATGAGCAGAACAACCAAGATAGCTTCTGGCTATGGTGGTCAGTGGAGTGAGAATTCAGGCAACTACAGCAATATTACTGATGGTGGATTGCTGGCTTACCGCGTGGGCTATAACTCTTCTATGTATTCTGTTTACCTGCGTCGTGATGGAACATTGCCAATGACTGGCGATCTGAATCTTGGCGGTAAGAGCATCAAAAACATACAGGACATTACAGCATCAGGAACAACAACGACCGGAGCACTGAAAACCACGGGTAATGCGTCTGTTGCATCAGATTTGACAGTCGGTGGAACCTCTACCCTTAATGGTCCTGTAAATATCAACAACAACCTGAAAGTAAAATCCGATACCTATCTTAATACGCTATCAACAACAGGTCTGGCGAAGTTTGGTAGCCGTATTGCGACGAACGGACTTAATCCAAACGATCTGCCTTCTGGCTGGGCTGGCGGTGTTCGCACTTATGATTTATATGCGTCTGGAACTGTTGGGGCTGGAACCGGGAAAACAGTTAATGCTTATATGAACAGTGCGGGTAATATTTTCGCATCAGGCAATCTGACAGCCGGAACGATAAAATCCAATGGCATAATTGAATCAGTTGGTAGGGTTAAAGTGGGTGAATATATCCATCTGAATGGTCAGGCAACGCTGAATGCGAAATGTACGCCTAATGGTCTGGTGGGGCGAGACAGTGCGGGGAAAGTGTTATCTTGTGCTAGTGGTAAATGGAAAAATGTTTCTGCAGGGGCTGGTTTGTATTCCGTGACGTTCCAATATAATCCTGCTGCTGGTTCTTATGGATATAATCCAGCGACTTGTATAACCAAAAATCCAGATACAAATGCATGCTCTTGCCCTTCAGGAGCAAATGCTGTGGAGCTAATGCCTTCATTTACAACATATTCTTATGAGTCAGGGGGAGGAAGCCCGGGTCATGGCGCAGGCCCTACGACTCATACTGTAAATAAATATTATATGTTATATCAGTGTCGTTAATTTATGCTTGTGTTTAAGTGTGGTATTTTTAAGTAAAAATTTATTATCAATTCATAATACATTATTAATAAGTGTCTTTTAAAGATATTCACTTTATAATATATCTGATTATCTGTATATGGAGATTAATTTACAATTCAATGAGTTGATCCCATTGTCTTAAGTATGAGTCTATTGAAGACTTATTCTATCCTATGGATAGTTCCTCTGAAGAGGATGTGAAAGGGTCGTGAGACCCTTTTAAACTACATTATCATATTTTTGTCAATGTATGCTGCTTTGCTAATTGTGAAAATTATTGTTTACTTTTTGATGAATAGGAATGCAGTGTTTTAAAATAATCAAAGAGGCATTCAGCAAATCTTCATTTCTACCTGATTCTTTTTCTCCATCTGGACAATATTTCCCACCATGAAATAGATTATTCCTTACCCTTCTAATCATCAAAAGTAGTTGTTGGGTAGTACGTTGCTTTTTATCCACTGGTTGATCTTGAAAAATAATTTTACCTTCGCTAAGGATTTGCTTTCTTGGAGGAGACTCTAATAAATAGCCTACCGCTTTTTTAAGATCTTCGTTCTCGATTTTTAAAAAATTATCATTAATTTTTTTAGCAAAACAATCCCAACATGGCTCAACTTTTTTACTATCACCTCTAGCAAATCCTGAAACTTTTAAGGCATATTCCAATCGTGAAAAAACACATATAAAATCAAGTATTAATTTTTCAGAAACATATAAATGTTGAAACATATAATTATTATCCCAATTTCCAGATGCTGAGATATTTTGCATTACTAATAAGTCAACTGTTGTTATTCTTCGATAAAGCAAATTCAATTGTCTCCACAACTGTTCTGGCTTTAAATACAATACCTAAATCAATCATTTCTTGTTGTGTTGCCATTGGTTGTGTTGTTGTTGGAATTGGAACTGATATGATTTTATTTAAATGTGTTCTAAAATATACAGCGGCGACAACCCCAACAAAATGGAAACGTGAGCCAAAGGCAAAGCCACCATCTCTGGTTGCGAAGGAGCCTTGATTTAGAATAAAAACAGGGCTCCCACTTGAACCACCAAATACAGAAGCGTCAATAAGAAAACGTGGAGAACCTTCGAAATCTACTTCGATGGGACTTGCGGTTGTACCGCGTCTTGCAACTGGTAGTAGATTTGTGCTGTCCCAAATGCCATTAGGGTATCCAATGAAGGTTATCGGTTCAATAGCATCCATCTGCTTTATTTGTTCTTCATTAGGGATCATCGATGTCTCGACACATCGTATAAATAAATCAACGCCGTGTTGTTTTTTTATAAAATCTAAGAGTGGAACTAATGGACATATCGCAATATCTATTACTTCATCTGGATGCCCAAACCATAATTCTTCCCATTCTGGATTTTTTATATTCAAGCTAAACCCATCACCAAGAGCAGGGGTGTTATCTTTTCCCTTTAAAAAAGTAAGCGTTCCTTGAACCGTGTTCTCGATAACATGCTTGTTTGTTACAATAGAAAGATATTCAATGTTATCTTTTTTATGACAAAAGAAAAAACCAGTGCCTGAACCAGAGTCACCGTTTCTTGATATTGTATCTATTCTTATTGTTGTGAAAAAAAGTTGTTCGGATATGGTACTTACTTGCATATTTATCTCCCTTGAATGTTGCCTTTGATTATATTCCAAAAAACATGATTTGCTATATGCCAAAAGGCATAACCAAAGATTTTTAGTTTTTACTTAACAAGGTATGATATTTTTTAACTTTGTGTTATCAAAAGTCAAGTCTGACTGAATAGCACTATTTCCCCGTTGGCAAAACCTTCTACCCACATACATTCTACCTTTAGCCTATGGAAGAAGCCTCCTGCACAGGTATTGTCATGGAAGTTATCATTGTAATAGAACTTAAAATCGACATAGCTATCTTAATCCTGCTTTTCAGAAGACAATCATTTCAGGAAGATGGTGAGCTTTTAGCGTATCTCTTCCTGTTTGAGAGATCTTTTATAAATTAAATCAATAAATTATAAATATACTGTAATTTTATACAGCAATGATGTTGCCTTTAGTCGAATTAGGGCTTATAAAGAACATGGTTATCACTGCATGTAGTGATTTTTTTCGATGAAAACACTACATAAGTGATGTTCATGACTTTTGGGGATTCGTTTAATGAGTAAAAACGTAAAACAGACTTCTGAAAATGTGGCTTCCACTGCTGCAAAAACGCTGACTGATCCTAATGCCTCAGCCATCCAGAAAAGCCTTGCGGGTTCCGCGCTTTCTCAACGTGGGACGTCAAACCAGACCAGTGGCAAAATGGAACATAAGGCTTCCTCAGCTCTTGATAACCCACGCTCCAGCGAATTAACGAAGCAGCTTGCCGCTTCGGTATTGGCACAATCAAACAAAGGGCGTAAGTGACAAGTTACAGGGAGAGTAAAACCTCCCTGTGTTTTTTTATTTACTGAGATACTTTGCTTGCTGGAAAGCGATTATTGTTTCTGAGCAAACTCAAAGGGCCTGACCATCCCATTCCGATTCTCATCAAGAAAATCAGCCCACCATTGAAGCATTAACCTTCGCTGCTCAAGATGTTTAGCCTTATGGGTATAGGCTGCACGAACGCTGTTGCTTTCCTTGTGGCTCATTTGAAGTTCTACAGCGTCTTCTGACCATAAGCCAGACTCAATTAATGCACTACATGCCAGTGTGCGGAAACCATGACCGCAGATGTCCTGCGTGGTGTCATAGCCCATCTTACGCAGCTCCTTGTTGATAGTGTTTTCAAACAGAGCAGTTAAACGGCAAAACAATATCGCGTCCAATCATCCATCAGCGCCACACGCTGAGGCCACAACGTCCTATGTTGATATTATGCAGTTTTGCCTGCCCAATCACGAAATGTTGCTGTATCATCGAAAACGTTATTTGAACTTGCATCTTTTTACAATCTTAACGATATATTAGGTTGGAGTTAGTATACGTTGATAAAAAAAGTTAATTATTGCATGTGATACGGTTGTTTATTATCCAACTATTTTGGTATATAATAGCCACATACTGAGTGTTATGTCATTATTTAATGGCTTGTAAAGTAGAGGGTATTAATGAAAATACAAAAAATTGATATCAAAGATGTTGGTGGTATAAAAAGAGCAATAATTAATTTTGATGCGAGCATGAATATTATTTGCGGACCAAATGGGATAGGAAAAACCACAATTTTAGATTCCGTAGCACATAGTTTTATTAATACAAACAGCTATGTCCTTAAAAGACATGCTCAGTCTACTGATGGTCAGATAAATACCGTATTAAATGATTGTGACAATATTAGAGAAAGTCATATTTCTCTTGAACAGTTCAATCCTAAGGATTACTCATATATTAGTGGCTTAAGAGAGTTAGGAAGGAAAGTGATTTATTTGAATATTTCTAGAATGTTCAAATATGTATCTTTATCTAATATCTCTAAAGATGAGGAGAGACAAGATCATAGCATATACACACTTTTGACTGACGGAATTTCGGTTGCGGATATGAAAAATTGGTTCGCAAAACGCTGTCTCTTCTTTAATACACCAGAAGCATTAAGTGAAAATAATAAGGTTAATTTGGAGTTGGCAAAAAAATGCTTTTCACTGCTTAATGCTGAATATAAATTTTCTCGCGTAGATGCGAAAAAATTTGATGTTTTCGTATCTACTCCAAATGGAGAAATTTGGTATGAATATTTGTCATCAGGATTTAAATCATGTCTGAGTATTTTATTCGGCATAATAAAAGAGATTGAACTAAGAATGCCTGATGAAAATTGTTTAGCACAGCATTTTGATGGCATTGTATTGATTGATGAGCTGGAAATGCATCTTCATCCTGAATGGCAGTCCAAAATTGTTTCTGTTTTGCGAGACACATTTCCTGCAACACAATTTATAGTTACTACTCATAGTCCTCACATTATACAAAATGCGGAACCTAATCAGATAATTGCATTAGGGACAGATAGTAATGGATATACATACGTCAGAGAACTTCCGAGTAATGAGTTTGGTTATACTGGATGGACATTAGATGAGGTACTCAAAGATGTAATGGGAATGGAAGACACAAGAAGTCAGAAATTACAAAGTATGCTTGCTGCATTTGATCAAGCTATTGATGAGGAGAATAAAATTGAAGCAGAGCGTATTTATAAAGAATTAGATAGGGCACTTCATCCAGCAAATGTGCTTAGAAAAATGCTTAGTATTGATCTTTCCTCAGTAATCGAGGAGGGCAGTAAATAAATGATTAAGCTGGAAAGAAATTTTACACCTCTATTCTTTTCTCCTCAGAATGTTAGTCGTTTAACTGAAAAATTTAAGAGCAGTGGTACTCATGTATGGCATCATGATGATGTAAAAAATTCGTTGATGGAGTTAAGTGATAAAAAATGTGCATACTGTGAGGTTAAGCTTGGTGAAAAAAGCACATATCATGAGGTGGAGCATTTTAAAGATAAGAATGATTACCCTGATGATGTAATAGAGTGGAATAACCTATTACCTTCATGTCGTCATTGTAATGGTTCTAAAGGGACACATGATGTTGTCCAAGAACCAATAGTTAATCCTTTTGAGGAACTCCCGGCAGAGTTTTTTTATATTAAAAATTTCAGAATGAAAGGGAGGAATGAGAAAGGTATTCTGACTATAGATGTTTTAAATCTTAACGATAGAGAACATTTGGTTAAGCCAAGATGTGAAACAGGAGCTATAATTGCGGAAAAAATAGAGGATTCTTTAACTTTATTTGAGGGATATCTTTCAAATCCAATAAGCAAAAATAAAAGAAAATTAATCGGTACTGTTAGAGGGATACTGAAAGAATGTCAAAGAAGTGCCATATTTTCTGCAGTATCGGCTACTGTATTACATACGAGCGAGGATTATCTGACTTTACGGGGTAATATGATGGCCCATAAGTTATGGGATGAAGATATGGAGAACCTTCACATAATGTCAAGTAATATACAATTACCAACAACAGCTTAATATAACAAATATCATTCTGCTATATGAGTAAACGGCATTAATTATTCTGTGTTACTCACATATTTTGATTATCTATGACAGGCTGAGAACATCCAAGCCTGTCATAACATAGTAACATCACTTAGTGGGGTTAATATGTTTGCAAAACAATACCCCGTCCACTCATCCATCAACGCGACCCGCTTAGGCCATAACGTCCCACGTTGATACGCTGCTTCGGCCTTATCTGCCAACTGGTGAGCTAATGCATGTTCAATAACCTCACGTGGGTAGTTGGTCGTTTCACCAGCCCAATCACGGAATGTAGACCTGAACCCATGTTGCGTTAAGTCGGTATATCCCATTCGTTTTAACACTGCCAGCAAAGCAGTATCAGAAAGTTGTCCTTTACGAGGGGCAGGGAACACAAAGTTATTGCCTTTAAAGCGGGGTAAATCTTTTAACAGTGCAACGGCAGCATCAGACAAAGGAACTCGATGCTCTTTTGCCGCTTTCATTCGACTGGCGGGGATAGTCCATGTTTTACCTTCAAGATCGATCTCTGACCACTCGGCACCACGAATTTCTCCTGAGCGTGCTGCGGTCAAAATGGCAAACTCAAGGGCACGAGGTGAAACGCCGCTCCGTTCACGCAGCTCTTCCATAAAGGTGCCGATCTGACTATAGGGGAGGGCGGCATGGTGTTTGGTGATTTGAACTTTACTTGGTTGAGGCAGGAGAGGTTTCAACATACCTTTCCATGCGGCAGGGTTATCCCCTTCAAAGTATTCTTTAGCCTTAGCGTAATCGATCACCGTTTCAATACGTCCACGAAGACGGCTGGCGGTTTCATTCTTGGTTAACCAGATAGGTTCCAGTATTGCCAGAAGATCAATTTTGGTGATTTCACTAACGGCCTTTTTGCCAATGAAAGGGTAGGCATAGGTCTCCAGTGTGGAACGCCATTGAGCGAGATGTTTTTTGTTCTTCATCTCACTGTCTTTGACTTCCAGCACTTCTTCACAACACTCGGCAAAGGTCTTTTTCTTCCGGGCCAGTATTTCCTGCCGGGCTTTTTGCTCGTGTTTTTCCTGAAGGGGATTAATACCATTACGGATTTGTTTACGTAGCTCACGCGCTTTGTCACGCGCTTCGGCTAAGGAGACTTCCGGGTAAGGGCCAAGCCCCATATTCAAACGTCTTGGAACTGTTCTACCGAGATTGTTGATTCGGGTTCCCATAGCTACACAAAGAACCCATGCACGGGACTGATTTCGGATGCGAAGGTATAAACCATCCACACCACCAACGGCATACATACCTTCGGATTTTAATCGTGATACGACGAGTCCTGAGAGTTCCTTGGCCTTCTTTGGCATAGCAAAATCCTGTCATACAACCCGCCATACATACGGTACTGCATAAAATAGCTGATTGTTTGCACAGTAGCAATACACTACCGAACAAAAAAATAATGACAATATTTTGTTTTTAAAGGAAAAATTGTACTCAGGTGGGCATTGGCGAACACTAAAAATTTAGACCCTCTCTCCGCCACAATTCAAACACTTAGCTCATCTTCTTTCAGCGATCAGTCTCACACTTAGAATACACTTAGAGTATTCTGTTAGAATATTACGTGAAAAACGTATCGCCATCTTATGCTTTTTCTGCCAGAAGAGGGGGCCAGGGATGGTGTTATTTTTACTTTTCGATCATAAGTCAACTCCTGGTTTTCTGCCCCGGTCTTTCGCTGTACCCCATCGGGATTCACAGTGATGTCACTTGCGGCGACTTAACGCCGTCGTCCTCGGTAATCGTCGCACCCGGCCTGTTGCCCGAAATGTTCCCCTGTAGACATGGGCGCCGGGCAGAAGATTACTTGCTGTCAGGGAAACGCGCTGGCGCGTGGCGATAACTTACGCTGCGGGACTGTCGACGCTGTACAGAAAATCTGGCCTCCAGGCTGGCTTAAATATGCGCACATGACAATACAACCGGAAAATTTACAAAACGCATAATTTGAACTGAGAGAGAAACTTACAAACGAAGCGACGAAGATTTAAACAGTCGTAGCGACTCCGGTATCTTGCGTGCATGTTCAAATAACACTACTGTATATAAAAACAGTATTCGAGGTATGGATTATGGAATTTTTCAGACCTACAGAGTTGCGCGAAATTATTCCTCTCCCATTTTTCAGTTACTTAGTGCCGTGTGGATTCCCCAGCCCCGCGGCGGACTATATTGAGCAGCGTATCGATCTTAATGAGTTGCTCGTTTCTCATCCCAGCTCAACATATTTTGTCAAAGCCACGGGTGATTCAATGATTGAAGCAGGCATCAGCGACGGTGATCTGCTGGTGGTGGATAGCTCACGGAACGCTGACCACGGTGACATTGTAATTGCGGCAATTGAAGGAGAGTTCACCGTAAAACGGTTGCAGTTGCGCCCGACAGTGCAGTTAATCCCCATGAACGGCGCCTATCGACCTATACCTGTCGGCAGTGAAGACACGCTCGACATATTCGGGGTGGTGACCTTTATCATTAAAGCGGTCAGTTGATTATGTTCGCGCTCTGCGATGTTAATAGCTTTTACGCCTCCTGCGAAACGGTCTTTCGTCCTGATTTATGTGGCCGACCAGTGGTGGTGTTATCAAACAATGATGGCTGCGTTATCGCGTGTAGCGCCGAGGCGAAACAGCTCGGTATCGCACCAGGTGAGCCATACTTCAAACAGAAAGAACGCTTCCGGCGATCCGGCGTTGTTTGCTTCAGCAGTAATTACGAGCTTTACGCTGATATGTCGAACCGGGTAATGACCACACTCGAGGAGATGGTGCCGCGGGTAGAAATTTACAGCATTGATGAGGCTTTTTGTGATCTGACGGGGGTACGAAACTGCCGGGATCTGACAGATTTCGGGCGCGAGATAAGAGCGACGGTCCTGAAGCGCACGCACCTGACTGTCGGTGTAGGCATTGCCCAGACGAAAACCCTTGCCAAGCTGGCTAATCATGCTGCGAAAAAGTGGCAGCGCCAGACCGGCGGGGTGGTTGACCTGTCGAACATCGATCGCCAGCGTCGGCTGCTGGCCCTGATACCCGTAGAGGATGTCTGGGGTGTCGGCAGGCGCATCAGTAAGAAGCTCAATGCCCTGGGCATCAAGACTGCTCTCGATCTCTCTGAACAAAGTACTTGGATCATCAGGAAACACTTCAATGTCGTGCTGGAGCGTACCGTGAGAGAGCTTCGCGGAGAGCCATGTCTGGAGCTTGAAGAGTTTGCGCCGGCAAAGCAGGAAATCGTTTGTAGCCGCTCTTTCGGCGAGCGGGTCACAGACTATGAGGAAATGCGCCAGGCTATTTACAGCTACGCTGCGCGCGCGGCAGAAAAACTCCGCGGCGAGCACCAGTACTGCCGTTTCATCTCAACATTCGTCAAAACATCCCCCTTTGCCCTGAACGAGCCCTACTACGGTAACAGCGCCGCGGTGACGCTTCTCACCCCCACGCAGGATTCACGCGACATTATCAATGCGGCTGTGAAATGTCTGGATAAAATCTGGCGCGACGGCCATCGCTACCAGAAAGCGGGGGTGATGCTGGGTGACTTCTTCAGTCAGGGCGTAGCGCAACTCAACCTTTTCGACGATAACGCGCCGCGCGCCGGTAGTGCGAAGTTGATGGAAGTACTGGACCATCTTAACGCAAAAGACGGGAAGGGGACGCTGTACTTCGCCGGGCAGGGGATGTCGCAACAGTGGGCTATGAAGCGAGAAATGCTTTCGCCTCGGTACACCACAAGATACTCTGATCTACTGCGTGTTAAGTAACTTGTGCGATCAATGCCTGAGATAGTTGCCAAATCATCCCCGTTCTCTAACCGATTTTGGTCACACAAGATCACAGGAACCTCTCACGATGAGGCGCATGTATCCTGGTTTACGACATCAGGAAATGTGGCGCATTTATTGCCAGGTAGGCGTTGTGGGACGTCACTTATTTACGCCAGATTTCAGCCGTAGCGACGGGCATGGATAAAAAGAGTATGGCAATCAGCGTGATAATGCTAAAAAACAATTAATATTTTTTTAACAAAACTAAAGCTTGCTATGTGCAGTTAACCATGCGTTAATGGTTGTGCGGTTTGATACAAACTTATCTGAAGTAGTGATTGTAATATTTCTCATCATTTGTTCCTCTTGAGATCTCCTTTAGGTTTTTTTCTCTCTGATAATTTTCTTCAGGCCATTTCGCCCAAGGGCTCATTCAAAAGGTAACAATATTATGACGACGAAAATCACTGGTTTAGTAAAATGGTTTAACCCTGAAAAGGGCTTTGGTTTCATTACGCCTAAAGATGGCAGCAAAGATGTGTTTGTGCATTTTTCCGCCATTCAAAGTAATGAATTCCGCACTCTGAATGAAAATCAGGAAGTGGAGTTTTCAGTAGAGCAGGGACCAAAAGGTCCATCAGCGGTCAACGTTGTGGCGCTTTAAGGCAACTGATATTACTAATAAAATTCACTTCCGGTGTCCATGTTGCCATGGTTCACAATACAGAACATCGACATTCGATGTTACTGAGCAAAATCCATTTGGCGCGAAATGTATTTTTTGTAAGTCAACCATGATCACTTTTGATAATGTTGGATTATACATTCGCTCAGGACAGGTTCCGCCAGATTTTAGAAAATAATTCATATTAGCTCCGTACCGGAGCTTTTTTATGCCCGATGATTATCATCTATAGACGCTGACATCCATCATCTATAGTGGCATTTACCTTTCCCCAAAGGTGTTATTTCTCTTGCAGACAGCGCCTGAAAAGAGCGACGTTGTCTTCATCTATCCGATGAAGCCAGGTCACCTGTCTTTGCGCCGTTATCCGTTATTTAATTCTTGCCCTATAATAACAAGCCCGCGCTAAGCACGGGCTTGAATAACATAAAGCGTCTTAGAACTGGTAGACCAGACCAACACCTACGATATCATCGGTTGCAATACCGTTGTTTGCGTAGAAGTCATCATCTTCGTCCAGCAGGTTGATTTTATAATCAACGTAGGTGGACATATTTTTGTTGAAGTAGTAAGTCATACCGACGTCAACATATTTAACCAGATCTTTGTTGGTGTAACGCCAGTTGCCACGATGGACTTCCTGACCGCCTAAATCTTTGCCCTTAGACTGCAAGTAGGCGATGGACGGACGCAGACCGAAATCGAACTGATACTGCGCAACCACTTCAAAGTTCTGGGTTTTGTTAGCAATACCGCCATTATCTTCGCCATTGCCGCCGCCATAATAGGTCATGTTGCGGGTTTCAGCGTACATCGCCGCCAGGTAAACATTGTAGGCGTCATATTTGGCACCTACGGTCCAGGCTTCAGCGGTTTCACCACCAGCATAGTTGTTGCGCTCATTCATGCCGTCGCCATAACCACGAGCAACCTGATTGTCCGTACGGTCAGAGGAAGAGTAGGCCGCACCCAGGCTTAACCCGAAGTCAAAGTCGTAGGAGGCAGACATACCGAAACCGTCGCCGTTTTCACGGGCCAGTTTGCGGCTGCCGCCGTTACCTGTACCTTCACCAGCACCGCCATTTTCATTATTACCCTGGTACTGCAACGCGAAGTTCAGGCCTTCCACCAGACCGAAGAAGTCGGTATTACGGTAGGTAGCAACGCCGTTGGTTCTGCCCAGCATATAGACATCGGTCTGGGTATAAGTATCACCGCCGAATTCCGGCAGCGCATCGGTCCAGGCTTCAATGTCGTAGATAACACCATAGTTACGGCCATAATCGAAAGAGCCGTACTCGCCGAATTTCAGACCGGCAAAGCCCAGACGAGTCCAGGAGTTTGCACCTTCGCCTTCGGTGGTGTTCACCTTAATGTTGTATTCCCACTGACCATAGCCGGTCAGCATATCGTTGATCTGCGTTTCGCCTTTAAAGCCAATACGGGCGTAGGACTGGTCGCCATCGTCGCCTGCATTGTCAGAGAAGTAACGCAGACCATCAACTTTGCCGTACAGGTCGAGTTTGTTGCCATTTTTATTATAAATTTCAGCCGCATTTGCTGCGCCTGCCACTAATAACGCCGGGACAAGCAGTGCCAGAACTTTTCTGTTCATTATGTATTCCCTTATGATAATAATTTATATGAATATGTAGCCACTTCAACAAAACTACAAATTGATACTATTCTATGAAGTTCATGGAATTTAAAAAATAACATGTAACAAAGGTATTTAAAATATTTCAATTTGTTTCTGTTTGGTTTTTTATAATACGAGCTATATAAGTTACTAAGAATATATATTCTATAATTATCATTTTTTATCAATGAGTTATATGTTTTGACTTGATGGTTATTGAAGTGAATATAATTTGTTTTTTATATGTGTTTGATGCTTTGATTAGGAAAAAGGCATAAAAAAAACCGGCATAAATGCCGGTAATGTGGGTAATGATAAAATAAATGATAAAAGGCTAATAACCGAATCATTCTGACACTTAATGCTAATAAAATAAAACGCTATCGCGGTGCGTAAAAATAAGTTGTTCTGGTTATAGGTTATTCTGCATCAGAGTGCGATTCAATCACCATTCCCTTATTTAACAGCAGGTTCAGCGCCAGACGCAACATTAACTGAGAATAAACTATTTGTGGAATGAATAACCAGAACAGGTGGATAAGGTATTTCATGGTCGAAATGTGACTAATGTCACATTATAATGTAATTAATGTCATATGACTTACATCACAAAAGCGGAGTAAAGTTTGAGTACCAGGGAGGACAACGCCACCCGTAGCATGGGCGGCAAATTAGCGTTATGGGTTTTTTATACCTTTTGCGGCTACTTCATCTGGGCGATGGCGCGTTGCGTGTGGCTGATGTCCGCCATACAAACCGAGCCGGTTCTCGGCCCAATCAGCACTCCTGGCAGCGCAACGGAAAAATGGCTTAACGCGCTTTCGCTGGGCGTCGTCTGGCTTATTCTGGGGTGTATTGCCTGGTACACCCGGCCTCGCAAAAACAGGGCTTATCCCGCCGACACCAAGCCAGAAACGCGCAAGCACGCAGGGATGTAAAGTGGTGGCGGATATGTCAGGATAGCGAACCCTGTGCTCAGGCATGTAATAAAAATGGTCTGCTATAAAGAGAGGGCGTATGGACTCAGGATACTGGCAATCGCAGTTTGAAGACTGGCTACGTCACCACCACCAGGAACAGGATGCCGCCCATGACATCTTCCATTTTCGTCGTGTTTGGGCAACCGCGCAAACGCTCGGGGAAAACAGTCCTGTCGACTGGCTGGTGGTGCTATCGGCATGTTATTTCCATGACATCGTCAGCCTGGCGAAAAATCATCCGCAGCGGCATCGTTCTTCCATTCTGGCGGCGGCAGAAACCCGGCGTATTTTTCTGCGGGATTTTCCTGACTTTCCGGCAGAAAAACTGGCGGGCATTTGTCATGCTATCGAAGCGCATAGCTTCAGCGCAAAAATTGCGCCTACCACGCCAGAGGCAAAAATCGTGCAGGATGCAGACAGGCTGGAGGCGTTGGGCGCCATTGGTCTGGCGCGGGTCTTCGCGGTCTCCGGCTCGCTGGGCGTCGCGCTGTTTGATGCCGACGATCCCTTTGCCGACAGACGGCCTCTTAACGATAAGCAATTCGCGCTCGACCATTTTCAAACCAAACTGCTGAAACTGCCGCTGACGATGCAGACTGAACGGGGCAAGTACCTGGCGCAGCGTAATGCGGATTTTCTGGTGTCGTACATGGCGAAACTGAGCGCTGAGCTGAAAGGCGACTATGAAACACGGGATGATGCGGTCATCCAGATGTTTGCTACGCATCAGTAACCCCTGCCGCTGAAACGTAAACCGCGTCATTTTATGTTAGTCTGTCGGCAATTATTTTTGGCCGGTTAAATGTATGCAGGAAAATATTTCAGTAACACACGCCCGGAACCTCATCGCCGACGACGCCGGAAGCGAGATCCAGGCGATGCTGAGTCAATTGCTGGAAATCTACGATGTTAAAACGCTGGTGGCGCACCTTAACGGCCTGGGCGAACAGCACTGGAGCCCGGCCATCTTCAAGCGCGTAATGATGAACGCGGCATGGCATCGTTTGAGCGACAATGAACTCACCTGTCTTAAAACAGGGTTGCCGACGCCGCCAGCGCATCATCCACATTACGCCTTTCGTTTTATCGATCTCTTCGCGGGCATCGGCGGCATTCGCCGCGGATTTGAAGCGATAGGCGGACAGTGCGTGTTTACCAGCGAATGGAATAAGCACGCGGTACGGACATATAAAGCGAACTATTTTTGCGATCCGCTGCAACATCGCTTTAATGAAGATATCCGCGATATCACGTTGAGCCACCGGGAAGGGGTCAGCGATGATGAGGCGGCGGAACACATTCGCCAGCATATTCCGCAACATGATGTCCTGTTGGCGGGCTTTCCCTGTCAGCCATTTTCTCTGGCGGGCGTTTCCAAGAAAAATGCGCTGGGCCGCGCCCACGGCTTTGCCTGCGAGACTCAGGGGACGTTATTTTTTGATGTCGTAAGAATTATCGATGCCCGCCGCCCCGCGCTGTTTGTGCTGGAAAACGTGAAAAACCTTAAAAGTCACGACCAGGGCAACACCTTCCGCATTATTATGCAAACGCTCGATGAACTGGGATATGACGTGGCGGATGCCGCTGACAATGGCCCGGACGATCCGAAAATTATCGACGGGCAGCACTTTCTTCCTCAGCATCGGGAACGTATTGTGTTGGTGGGATTCCGTCGCGATTTAAACCTGAAAACCGATTTTACGTTACGCAATATCGCCCGTTGTTATCCACCGCGCCGTCCGACGCTGGCAGAACTGCTGGAGCCCGTCGTCGAAGCCAAATATATCCTGACGCCGGTGCTGTGGAAATATTTATATCGCTACGCGAAAAAGCACCAGGCGCGGGGAAACGGTTTTGGCTATGGCATGGTTTATCCTGACAATCCGGAAAGTGTGGCGCGCACGTTATCTGCTCGCTACTACAAAGATGGCGCCGAAATTTTGATCGATCGTGGTTGGGATATGGCGAAAGGCGAAGTGAATTTCGACGATGCTGGCAACCAACAACATCGTCCCCGCCGACTCACGCCGAGAGAATGCGCGCGTTTAATGGGATTTGAGGCGCCGCAAACGTACCAGTTCAGGATACCTGTCTCGGATACGCAGGCCTATCGCCAGTTTGGCAACTCCGTGGTGGTGCCGGTATTTGCCGCGGTAGCAAAGCTGCTGGAACCCAAAATTCACCAGGCGGTGACGCTGCGTCAGAGAGAGACGGTAGATGGCGGACGTTCACGATAAAGCCACGCGCAGTAAAAATATGCGCGCGATAGCGACCCGCGGTACGGCTATTGAAAAACGTCTTGCCAGCCTGCTAAGCGCGCAGGGGATTACGTTTCATACTCAGGACGCGACATTACCGGGCAAGCCGGACTTTGTGGTGAATGACTATGATTGTGTGATTTTTACTCACGGCTGCTTTTGGCATCATCACCACTGTTATCTGTTCAAAGTACCGGCCACGCGAACGGCTTTCTGGCTGGAAAAAATCGGTAAGAACGTTGAGCGCGATGAGCGCGATATTCAGCGTTTACAGGCGCTTGGCTGGCGGGTGCTGATCGTCTGGGAGTGCGCCTTGCGCGGGCGAGCGAAATTGAGCGACGCGGCGTTGGCGGAGCGCCTGGAAGAGTGGATCTGCGGCGGCGGCGCCAGCGCGCAGATCGACATCCAGGGGATTCATCTACTGGCGTGAATCTTCCGTTTTACACGGCGTGACCACCGCCCTGGCGGGAAACAGGTACTTACCCAGAGTCACCAGCACTACGGCAAACACAATCACACCCAGCGCGGCCCATTCAACGGGCGATAACCTCTCACCGCCCAGGCCAGTGCCAAGCAACACGGCGACAACCGGATTCACATAGGCGTAGCTGGTCGCCAGCGCCGGACTGACGTTGCGAATCAGGTACATATAGGCATTAATGGCGATAATAGAACCGAACAACGCCAGGTAGCCGACGGCCATAAACCCCGATAAACCAGGCAGCGTGGCGAGCTTTTCGCCGGAAAGAAACGCCGCGCAAAGCAATACCACGCCCGCCGCCAGCATTTCAATCGCGCCCGCCATCATGCCCACAGGCAGGGCGATGCGCGAGCCGTAAACGGAACCAAATGCCCAGCTCATCGAACCTATCAGGATCAAAATCGCGCCCCACGGATTGCCGCTTAAATTACCGCCGCTGTTCAGCAGAATAATCCCGGCAAGTCCAATGGCAATCCCCACCCATTCTAATTTGCGCGTTTTAATACCAAAAAAGTAGCTAAAGCACAGCGTAAATAGCGGGACAGTGGCGACCACGACGGCAGCAATGCCCGATGGCACGTTTTGATGCTCCGCCACCGTCACCAGGCCGTTACCCACCGCCAGCAGCAGTAGACCAATCAGCGCGGCGTTGATGGTCTGGCGCAGCGGCGGAAGTTTTTCGCCGCGCAGCAGCAAAAACGCCATGAGCAACATCCCCGCCGAGAGAAAACGTACGCCTGCCATCATCAGCGGCGGCCAGCTTTCAACGCCTATGCGGATAACAAAATAGGTAGACCCCCAAATGATGTACAAGGCAAAAAGCGCGCCAAAAAGAGGTAATAACTGCCGGAAACGCATAATCACTCACGGTGAAATAAAAAGGGTGGATATAGTAAACGTCAAAATTATTATGCTGGCGAGCATTATAATTGTCCTTTTGGAATAAAAAGGCGTTGACCCGCACCGCCGGTTTCGGCATTACGCATTTTGCTACATACTTAACGTCTTAGAAGAAAAGACCGAGGAAATCATTTTGGCAGGAAGTAGCTTACTGACATTACTCGACGATATCGCCACGCTGCTGGACGATATTTCGGTAATGGGCAAATTGGCCGCGAAAAAAACCGCGGGCGTACTGGGGGACGACCTGTCGCTCAATGCGCAGCAGGTGACCGGCGTTCGCGCTAATCGCGAGCTGCCAGTGGTATGGAGCGTGGCGAAAGGATCATTAATCAACAAGGTTATTCTGGTGCCGTTGGCGCTGCTGATAAGCGCATTTATCCCGTGGGCCATCACGCCTTTATTAATGTTAGGCGGCGCGTTTCTCTGCTTTGAAGGGGTAGAAAAAGTCCTGCATACCTTTGAGGCGCGAAAACACAAAGAAGACCCGGCGGAGCGGCAAAAACGTCTTGAGGCGCTGGCTGCGCAAGATCCTTTGGCCTTTGAAAAAGATAAAGTAAAAGGGGCGGTCCGTACCGATTTCATTCTGTCCGCTGAAATTGTGGCCATTACCCTGGGGATTGTCGCGCAGGCGCCGCTGCTTAATCAGGTGTTGGTGCTGGCGGGGATTGCGTTGGTTGTGACCATTGGCGTGTATGGCCTGGTGGGTATTATTGTCAAACTGGATGATATGGGGTACTGGCTGGCGGAAAAGCGTAGCGTGTTGGTGCAGGGCGTCGGTAAAGGATTGCTGATTATCGCGCCCTGGTTAATGAAAGCATTATCCATTGTCGGTACGCTGGCGATGTTTCTGGTCGGCGGCGGGATTGTCGTACACGGTATTGCGCCGCTACACCATGCCATTGAACATTTTGCGCAGCAGCAGGGGGCTTTCATGGCGCATACGATCCCTGCGGGGCTGAATCTGGTGCTCGGCTTTATTATCGGCGCCATTGTAGTGGCGCTGGTGAAAGGTGTGGCGAAAATTCGCGGTGTTTCGCACTGATTTTCTACAATGAATTATGCAAAATTGCCCATCCTCGTCTAAGGTGAAAACGTTTCATCTGATACAGGAGGCAGGTATGGTCTTTTCTGTCAGTGAGGAAGTTACCGTGAAAGAGGGTGGGCCCCGGATGATCGTCACCGGTTATTCCAGCGGAATGGTAGAGTGTCGCTGGTATGATGGTTTTGGCGTAAAGCGGGAGGCATTCCATGAGAATGAGCTCGTGCCAGGCAAGGAAAGGCGCGTGCGGGACGAAGCCCGATGACAAAACGCCCGGTTAATGCCGGGCGTTTTGCTGTGGAGAAAAAGAGTCGTCGCGCTGCGACATGCTGCTACCTGGCTATGCCAGGATTGAGTGGTATCCCTTGATGAGGTCTGGCTACCGTAAGCCATCAGGGGGAGTTGTATCAATAACCAGGAGTTACCAGGGTGCCGCACGAAACACTGTTAGACAATCAAGGCTGGTTTAAAAAGCTGGCGCGGCGTTTTGGTCCCGGTCATGTCGTCAACACCTGTTTTCTGATCGTGATGCTGTTCTCGACGCTACTTACCTGGCGGGAAGTGATGATACTGAAAGACGCGTATGTCGCCAGTCAGCGCAATCATCTGGGGAGCGTCGCGAATGTCCTTGACCGCCAACTGCAATTCAACATGGACAGGTTGATCTTTTTACGCAACGGTATGCATGAAGCACTGGTGGCGCCGCTGGCTTTTTCCGCATTGCAAAGCGCGGTGACGCAGTTTGAGCAACGACGCGTCAGACATTTCTGGCAACTGGAGCTGGATAAGCGGCGGACATTGCCGTTATATGGCGTTTCCGATCAATTTGTCGCCCGGACGACGCTTCTTTCGCGGGAGAGTCGTGACCTGGCAAATGAATTAACCGCCACTCTGGAGTTAGGGTATCTGGCGCGTCTGGCTCGCTCATCCGCCATGCTGACGCTGGAGACGATGTATGTTTCTCGCTCAGGGTTTTACCTCTCAACTCTCCCTACGGCGTACGGTAGCGATATTGTCTCCCGTTACTATCAGTACGTGACCCAGCCCTGGTTTATCGAGCAAAGCCAACGGCGTAACCCACAGCGCGGCGTGCGGTGGTTTACCTCCGCACAGCCCTATGTTGCTGACGAGCAGAAAAAAGTGACAGCCAGTCTACCGCTGGATCACGATAATTACTGGTATGGCGTACTGGCAATGGATATTCCCGTCGCGTCATTACAGCGGTTCCTGCGCGATGCGGCCGAAAAGGATATTGAAGGGGAATATCAGCTATACGATAACCATCTCCGTTTGTTGACGGACTCCGCGCCGGAACAACAAACCGCGAATACGTTAAATGACCGTGAGCGCGCCTTACTGGCGCGTGAAATAGAAAAAGATACCCTGGGCGGGCTGCGTTTAGGAACGCATTATGTAAGCTGGGAGCGGCTGGATCATTTTGATGGCGTCCTGCTGCGCGTGCATACATTACGTGAAGGCATACAAGGGAATTTTGGCAGTATTAGTATCGCGCTGACGCTGTTATGGGTGCTTTTTACGGCGATGCTGTTGATCTCCTGGGGCGTTATTCGACATATGGTCAAAAATATGTTTGTTCTGCAAAATTCGCTGCAGTGGCAGGCATGGCACGATCCGCTGACCCGGCTATATAACCGTGGCGCGCTGTTTGAAAAAGCGTCCAGGCTGGCAAAGCGCTATCGGGAAGCCCGCCAGCCATTTTCTGTGATACAGCTGGATTTAGATTATTTTAAAAGCGTTAACGATCGCTTTGGTCATCAGGCAGGCGATCGCGTGTTGTCCCATGCCGCTGGGCTCATTGGCAGCACCATTCGAGCGCACGACATCGCCGGACGGGTAGGGGGCGAAGAGTTTTGTATCGTGCTGCCCGGCGCGACGAAAGCGCAGGCGCTGCAGATTGCCGAACGCATACGCCAGCGCATTAATGACAAAGAGATTCTGGTGACGAAAAGCACGACGCTTCGTATCAGCGCGTCAATGGGGATCAGTAGCGCGGAGGAATACGGCGACTATGATTTTGAGCAGTTGCAGTCGCTGGCCGACAAACGGCTTTATTACGCCAAACAGTCCGGACGTAACCGTATTTGCGCCAGCGACGCGACTCAGGAGCGGGAAAAGAAATAGTCCATTCCTTCGCGCCAGCCATCCGGCCCTTCGTTCTGGCTACGGTAGACGCGCTGAGGATCGTCGTTACGCAAATGTACACCCTCCCGGTTTAGCCCTTTAACGACAACCGCATAATCCATCACATCCAGTAAGGGCGCATCATTGGGGCCGTCTCCTAGCCCCAACGTCAGAGGACGCGCGCGCCACTGCCGACGATATGCTTCTATCAGCCAGTTAGCAGCCTGATCTTTACCGGCGGAGGCGTCCAGCACATGCCAGAAACGGGCGCCATGGACAAATTGCAGTCCCAGGTCATTTAAACGGGCGACAAACTGCGCCATGCGTTCATCGCTATCGCGCCAGATCAGCGACACCGAAGCTTCATGCAGACGGGTTAGGGCAGACTGGGCCCGGTTTAGGCCCGTCCATTCGCTTATCACCTGATCGTCAACGTCATCAAACGTGGTGAACTTAAACTGTTCCTTTTCACGCAAC
This sequence comes from Salmonella sp. SJTUF14076, assembly GCF_015534835.1. Lineage (NCBI taxonomy): Bacteria > Pseudomonadati > Pseudomonadota > Gammaproteobacteria > Enterobacterales > Enterobacteriaceae > Salmonella > Salmonella sp. SJTUF14076. Next base: position 1,958,855 of record NZ_CP064674.1, read on the forward strand.
TTATGCAGGACGAGGCGGATTTCGTTGTGAGAAATACCGGCTATCAGGCGGGGATAGTTGGGATGGTCTTCCCAATGAACGTCCAGTTGGATCACCGCGCCGTTTTCCGCAATCAGCGGCAGTCCCTGTAGATTTAACGTCGTCTGGAGCTGGAGCATTTCAGCCGCGGTTTTACTGCTACAGAGGATCACAGGTACGCCGCTTTCATGCAGGCGTGTAAGCCAGGGGGCCGCGGGCTGCCACTCAAACGTGTGGCTGTTCAGCAATGTGCCGTCCAGATCGGTAAAAATCAGCAAGGGGTCATGGATTGAGAGCATTTTTTCCTCATTTTCCGTTGCAACGGCGGGCTTATTTCCAGGAAAAATCCTAAAGCACACCCGAAAGAAGTCGAACGCTAACTGGAACCGATCCCGTCGCTTCCAGGCAGCACATGCGTTGTCACACTTTTGCTACCGAACTATTAGCGTGCTTAATCATTCATGTAAAAAATATTTACTTGTCATGCAAAAAAATTGCAGATAAGGTAAATCTCACATCAGATTTCCTGGTGTAACGAATTTTCAAGTGCTTCTTGCATAAGCAAGTTTGATCCCGACCCGTAGGGCCGGGATTTTTTTCGGCCATTTTTAACGGTTTACTTCTGTTACACTAAAATCATGAATATCCAGCTCGAATGCTTCAGCTAATTCATGCCATGTATGATATTCCCGTCCGTCTACGCTCACCCGCTCAGGATCTTCCTGGCTACGGTGAACCTCGCTTTCGCTGATCTCATTGATGGCCGCCAGTAGCGCATCTACATCGACGCTCACTTCGCGCTTAGCCGTATCACTGTACTCTTTTGCCGTTTTCATCTTCACTACCTCACGGGTTCCTGACAGCCTAAGTATAGACCGTTGAGAAAACCAGCAAACACGCCGGCAAGGCGCTGTCAGACGCAGAAAATTGTTCTACACTGGCACAAAGCGACAGGAGGAAAATGATGAAGGTGAATGATCGGGTAACCGTTAAAACGGACGGCGGTCCCCGCCGACCGGGCGTGGTACTGGCAGTGGAAGAATTTAGTGAAGGCACAATGTACCTGGTTTCGCTGGAGGATTACCCGCTCGGCATCTGGTTCTTCAATGAGTCAGGTCACCAGGATGGTATTTTTGTCGAGAAGGCGGAGCAGGACTAATTGAGCCGGACTGGAGGTACATTGCCAGTCCGGATGTCTCAGCGCATGTTAACAAAAATGCCGTTAGTGACGTTATCTGTCAGCCGCACTACGTGATAGATCACTTGTTTATTATGCGTTTTTATCTTTCTTTTTATATTCCCCTTATGGGAGGATACTGTTTTTGCTTTAATATTCATTCTGTCAGAAATCTGAATGGTTCCCTGACCTTCCATCCACATTCGCAACATGCTGGATTCAGTTCGACTTAACGATAATGTTGGTAAATTTATGGTTCCTGAAATACCCGACTCTTTTTTCAGAATATCGCCAAGAATGGTATCCAGCGAGTCAGGTTTAATCGATTTTGAGCTAATCAATAAGTTTTTTCTTACTAATAAATATTCATCAAAATGCACATTAGCAATTGCCATAAAAACAATAAATAACGTGTCAGGATGTTGATTAATGATTTGCTTTATTTGTTGACTGTCTGAAGGCGTATGAATGAAACAGTCCTCATTAATAAACACCACCGAAGGCTGATGCGCGCCACAAGCGATAGCGAGTTCGTCAACGGTTTCGATGTCGTTGATTTCCCTTTTTTTCACCCCTCTGCTGACCAGATACCCGCTTAACCCTAGCCGGGTGTAACTGCATAAATCCATAATAATCGTTGACATGGCATACCCTCACTCAATGCGTAACGATAATTCCCCTTACCTGAATAACTCACCATAATCAGACGGAACACGAATAGTCACCTTAGACAACGCTTACGCGGTTTTTCAGGCGAACTTACTATCCCGTAAAGTTACATATAATTTGCCAGGAATCATCTTAAAGTAAAGTGAATGTTGCGTTATGTGAGTGAAGTAAAAACAAATAAGGGGCAGCGGATATATCCTGGTGAATGTTTTTTAAAATTTATTTTCGGATAAACCTTAGTAAAACAGGATAAAAATTATGGGTTATTATTTATCGGCATCTCGCTAACAATATCAGCAAGCAAATTGAAAATTTCGCTGAATAAATGTTCGCAAAACGGCGCAATTAATGGCATTAGCGCGGCCATCAGCATAATGCCGACGGTGAGGGTAAGCGGGAAACCGATAACAAATATCGAGAGCTGCGGCGCCATGCGGTTTAATAGCCCCAGCGCCAGGTTGAGCGTAAGCAGGAGGGTAATGACCGGCAATGCCAGCATCAGTCCGTTTAAGAAAATGAGCCCACCGGCCCTGGCGAGCGCCATAAATGCATTACTGTTCACCGGGTTACTACCGATGGGCAGAGTATGGAAGGTATCGACCAGCAGAGAAATAAGCCACAAATGGCCATTAAAGGTGAGAAACAGTAGCATGGCGAGCATATCCATAATACGCGCCAGAACCGGCATATTCAGGTGGCTGCCCGGGTCGACGAAGGTGGCAAAGGAAAGCCCCATTTGCAGACCGATAAACTCACCTGCGGTACGCACCGCCGCAAAGGCGAATTGCATGGTAAATCCCAGCGCAATACCGATCAGAATTTGTTGCATCGCCAGCCATAAGGCGGCAATAGAAAAAAGCGGCGTATCGTTTGCCGGTAGCGACGGCGCGATAACAAGGGTAATCATTATTCCCAACCCCAGTTTTACCCGCTTGGGAATAGCGCGCTCGCTGAGAATGGGCGCCGTTGAAATCAGCGCCAGTACGCGCAGCAAAGGCCAGAAATAGAGATGCAGCCAGTATAGCCATTGCTCGCTTGTAACCTGTATCATCGTTCTGTTTATCCGATGATATAAGGTAAATTGCTGAACAGAGTGCGTACGTAGTCCAGCAGCAGGTTGAGCATCCACGGGCCGGCAACGATAATTGCGATGAATACCGCGACGATTTTAGGGATAAACGACAGCGTCATTTCATTAATCTGAGTCGCGGCCTGCAAGATGCTGATAATGAGGCCGGTAATCAGCGCGACGAGTAACAGCGGCGCAGCCAGGGCGAGAGCGACTTTCATCGCCTCGGTCCCCATCATCATGACGGATTCAGGAGTCATTTTGCGCCTCTAACTGTAAAAGCTTTGGGCCAGCGACCCCACAAGCAATTGCCAACCATCGACCAGCACAAACAGCATCAGCTTAAACGGCAGGGCGATTGTCGCTGGCGGCACCATCATCATCCCTAACGCCATCAGTACGCTGGCGATCACCAGGTCGATAATCAAAAAAGGGATGAAAATCGTAAAACCGATCTGAAACGCCGTCTTTAATTCGCTGGTGACATAAGCGGGCAGGAGGATACGCATCGGTACTGCTTCCGGTCCCTGTAACGGACCGCTATTGGCCAGACGGGCAAACAGCGCCAGATCGGCTTCGCGGGTTTGGCGCAGCATGAACGCGCGTAACGGTTGCGCGCCTTTATCCAGCGCTTCCTGCATAGAAATTTTCTGCTCGCTAAACGGCTGGTAAGCATCCACGTAAATCTTGTCAATGACGGGCGACATAATAAAAAAGGTCAAAAACAACGCCAGCCCGAGTAACACCTGATTTGGCGGTGCCGAGGGCGTGCCCAGCGCGTTACGCAACAGGCCAAAAACAATGATGATACGCGTGAAGCTCGTCATCATCAGTAAAATCGCCGGCAGAAACGTCAGCGAGGTGATGAAAACCAGCGTCTGGACGGATAATGACCAGCTTTGGCCTCCGCCCGCTAATGGTTGGCTGATAAGCCCCGGCAGTTGCGCAGCGGCGGCGGGACTAAAAAGCCACAGACCAGCCAGAGAAAGGAATAACAAACGGCGCATCAGGATCTCCCGGAACGCTTGAGTAAGCTCTTCATCATGTTCTGGAAATCCGCCGGTGGGGCAACGGGTGCTTCCGTGTCATTCTCCGCGGGCGGGAGGGTGTGCAGCAGGTTGATCTGCGAGGCGGTCACGCCCAGTACCAGACGCGCATTTTCGACCTCGACAATCACCACGCGTTCGCGCGGGCCAAGCGAGGCGCTGGCTGACACCTTGAGCCCCCGGACGCTATTTCCTTTTGGCGCGAATCCCATACGCTTAATCACCCAGGCCGCCGCCAGAATGAGCGCAATAATGCCAATTAATGCGCCGCTCACCTGCATGAGCGGCGATCCGGCTGGCGCGGTGGGCTGAGAAACCGTGGCCTCTGTCTTCATCATTAACGACTCAAACGACGCATACGCTCGGATGGCGTAATAATATCGGTGATACGTACGCCGTATTTATCCGCCACGACGACCACTTCACCCTGGGCAATCAGGTAGCCATTAATCAGGATATCCAGCGGCTCGCCCGCCAGCCCGTCCAGCGCGACGACCGACCCCTGCGTCAGACGCAGCAGTTCTTTAATGGTCATTCGCGTGCGGCCCAGCTCTACGGTCAGTTTGACCGGGATATCCATAATCAGATCGATATCCTGCATAGCACCGCTGACATCGCCGCCGCCAAGCTGTTGGAAAACCGCGTCGGCGGCGCTTTTATTGGTGGTCGCTTTTTGCTCGTTTAACGCGTCAGCCCACAGATCATCCAATGCGCCAGTATTCTCATCGGACGGATTATTCATGTCACTCATTTGGGCTGTTCCTCATTCAGCGAATTCAAAATTGGGTTGATCAAATGTTCTACGCGTAGCGCATACTGTCCGTTTACGGTGCCATATTGGCTGGTGAGTACCGGAACGCCGTCCACATGAGCAATAATGCGGTCGGGTTTTTCAATCGGCAGTACATCGCCGGGTTTCAGCTTCAAAATCTGGGAAAGACGTAACGGAATATCGGCAAAATTGGCCACCAGCTCCAGTTCAGAGTGCTGAACCTGGCGTACCAGGTTATCACGCCAGTTCTGATCTTCATGGCGCGAGTTTTCCAGCGGCGGATTCACCAGCAGCTCACGCAGCGGCTCGATCATGCTAAATGGCAGACAGATGTTAAATTCACCGGTCAGATTGCCGATCTCCACATGAAACGGCGTATTGACGACGATATCGTTCGGCGAGGTGGTGATATTGGTAAATTTCACCTGCATTTCGGAACGCACATACTCCACTTCCAGCGGATTAATGGCTTTCCATGCGTCGCTATAGCCTTCCAGCGCCAGTTTCAGCATACGGTTGATGACACGCTGTTCCGTATGGGTAAACTCGCGGCCCTCGACTTTGGTCGGAAAACGGCCGTCGCCGCCGAACAGGTTATCGACGGCAATAAACACCAGACTCGGCGAGAACACCACCAGCCCGGTGCCGCGTAGCGGCTTCAGGTGGATCAGGTTCAGGTTGGTCGGTACCGGCAGGTTACGCGCAAATTCGTGATACGGCTGAATACGTATGGCACCCACGGTAATATCCGGGCTGCGGCGCAGCAGGTTAAATAATCCCATCCGGAACTGGCGTGCGAAACGCTCGTTAATAATCTCCAGCGCCTGCAAGCGTTCACGCACGACGCGACGCTGGGTATTGGGATCGTAAGGGCGAATATCGCTATCGCTTGCGATACCGGGAGTGGGTTCGTCTTTGGTGTCGCTGTCGCCGTTCAACAGCGCGTCGATTTCAGCCTGAGAAAGAATACTATCGCCCATATCGTTACCGCAGAATAAAAGCTGTATAAAGCACGTCAGTGACGACCTGTTTTGGTTGTCCGGCAACGAGTGGCGCGGCCAGCGTCTCTTTAATGGCGGCAATCAGTTTTTGTTTGCCAGCTTCTGTTGAGAGCTCGGCGGCATTCTGACGGGAAAACAACAACAGCAGACGGCTGCGCACTTCCGGCAGATATTCATTTAATCGCGCGCGCGTCGCTTCGTCTTTCAGACGCAGGGTCACGCCGATATACAACACGCGATCCGCATCGCCCAGATTGACGGTAAACGTATCCAGCGCAAAAAATACCGGCGCGGGCGGCGGAGCCGGTTCCGCTTTAGCGTTCGTGGTCGGTTGCTGCTGCATACGCCAGTAGCTATAACCGGCGGTCGCGCAGGCGGCGAGGGTAATCAACACCAGCAAAGGTATCCAAATCGAGCGTTTGCTCTTTTTGTTAATCGCGGAGTCAGTCATCTGATACGGGCTTCCTGTTTCGGTACTGCTTATTGGCTGATTATCCCGTGTCCTGTCCACGACAAAGCGTGGAAAAGACGCGGATAATCATGCTACCTCTGGCGTTAGGCGAAGATATCCACTGCGCCATTGCCGCGCGCGGCGGCCTGAAGCGAGGCCGGCGCCGCTAACGCTATATCATCTTCAGCGCCAAACGCGTCTGTGTGTTGGGCGCGGGCAGACTGTTGTTGCGATGAAGACTGCTGCTGTCCGGCAAAGCTTTCGCTACTGATACTACTTTGTCCCAACTGAATGCCGCTTTCCGCCAACTGGGTGCGTAACATGGGCAGGGCGGCTTCCAGCGCGGCGCGGACATGGCTGTGCGGCGATACCATCTGGAGCTGCGCCTGATTGTCATCCAGCTTGAGCGAAATATGCACCTGACCTAACTCTTCCGGATGCAATCGAAACTGCGCGCTTTGCTGTCCCTGACGCGTAAATAACATGACCTGCTGACTGAACGTTTGCTGCCATTCATGGCTGCCTAACGGCGCGCTGAGTACCGGGGCTGAGGCGACAGGTAGCGGTTGCGGTTGCGCCGTGGCGCTGCTGAGCGTCGGCATTGCCGCGCCATGCGTTACTGGCGCGGGTGGGCTATCCACCTCCACTTTCGCGCTGGTCGCGGCGGCGGCAACCACCAGCGGCGTCAGTGCTGGACCCGTGGCGCGATCGTCGCTGGCGCGCGCAAGCGACGCCTCGGTTTTCCCTTTTTCATGCTCGCTAAAAGAGAGCGTATGTGTCTCTTCCTGCGGCGCCGATGGCATGTCGCTGCGCAACAGTGACGGCAAGGCGATGTGATTTTCAGCCGGCGTCTCTCCGGCGACAGGCGTCGCGACAGGTTGTCCGGGCAGCATGGCGAATAAGGCGCTCAGACTGGCAAGATCCTCATCGCTCAGCGCGGGTGTTTTCTCATCATGCTGCGCCGTTTTACTCAATGCGGCCAGAGCGCTGGTTTTCAACGATGGCGTTAGCGTAGACAGTAGATGCTGCGCTTGTGTCAGATCGGTAAGCGTTTCATCCGTCGCATTCGCTTTTTGCGCCAGCAGGTCGGCAAGCTTCACCGCCTGGCCCGGCTCGCCATGTTGGGTCAGTAACCCTTTCGATAATTTGCCGCCTGCCGCCTGTAAATCGGCCAGCGTGATGCGGGCGTCTTTGCCCTGTGCGCCGTCTGCGCCTAACGCGCCCGCCAGGAGCGCCAGAAAGTCCTCGGCTGAACCGGTGGTTTTTCCTGACGTCAGACCCGCGGTCATGTCGGTATCGGTGGTGATCAGTTGGGGCAGGGTGATCATTCGGGTTTCCTCATTGCTGCACGCTGAGCAAATTCATCCATCTTTTTCTGATCCATGCGGTTTTCAGCTAACAGCGCTGCCGCGGTTTGTCGGTCCTGTAAGGTTTGCCAGGCCTGAAGTCGCTGCTTTTTCTCACGCCAGCTCTTCAGCGCCAGGTCGACTTTTTGCGTCCACTGCGTAAGCTGGAGGCGATGCTGCTCTATCGCCTTTTCCAGTGTCTGAATAAACTGCTGATAGTTGATCCAGCGATTACTGGCGATGCCGTTGCCCATATCGGTGTTCAAATTACTGCGATACTCATTCTGATAATCGATCAGCATTTTGAGCTGTTCTTCCGCCTGTTGGCAGCCGCGACGCATTTCGCCCAGTAAACGCGCCGCGTCATCTACCTCTTTTTCGGCCAGATCTTTGAGTGTTTCCAGAGCGCCATGTTGTGCCATGATCGTCGCCCTCCTGCTTTATCACACCGTCGGGAAAATTAAATCGAGCGCCTGCAGAGAGTCCTCCCAGTCGGCCCGTTCAAAAATGCCTTGCTGTAAAAACGCTTCCAGTTGCGGCCATAAGGTAATGGCTTTATCGAGCATCGGATCGCTACCTTTGGCATAGGCGCCGACGCTGACCAGATCGCGGTTACGCTGGAAACTGGAAAGCAACTGTTTAAATAGCCGTACCCGCGCATAGTGCTGCTCGGTAATGAGCGCGGTCATCGCCCGGCTGATTGACGCCTCGATATCAATGGCCGGATAGTGCCCGGCCTCCGCCAGGCGGCGGGACAAGACAATGTGCCCGTCGAGGATTGCGCGTGCCGAGTCGGCAATGGGATCTTGTTGGTCGTCCCCCTCGGTCAACACGGTATAAAACGCGGTGATAGAGCCGCCGCCGTGGATGCCATTACCGGCACGTTCGACCAGCGCCGGCAGCTTTGCGAACACCGAGGGCGGATAACCTTTGGTGGCTGGCGGTTCGCCGATTGCCAGCGCAATTTCACGCTGCGCCATCGCATAGCGCGTCAGCGAATCCATAATCAGCAACACATGCTGTCCGCGATCGCGAAAGTCTTCGGCGATGCGGGTGGCATAGGCGGCGCCCTGCATTCGCAGCAGTGGCGAAACATCCGCCGGGGCGGCGATCACCACCGAACGCGCGCGGCCGTCGGGGCCGAGAATATTTTCGATAAAATCTTTAACTTCGCGGCCACGTTCGCCGATAAGTCCCACGACAATCACGTCCGCCCGTGTGTAGCGCGCCATCATGCCAAGCAGAACCGACTTACCGACGCCGGAACCGGCAAAGAGTCCCATACGCTGACCGCGCCCTACGGTTAACAACGCGTTGATAGCGCGTACGCCGGTATCCAACACATGTTCGATTGGCGTTCGCTGTAGCGGGTTAAACGGCGGCGTGATTAACGCGCCGGTTTCCAGCGTATCCGGCGCAGGCAGTCCGTCGAGCGGTTTACCGCCGCCATCCAGCACCCGACCAAGCAGGGCCGGGCCGAGCGGTAACTGTTTGCCGCTTTGCAGACCGTCGCCATGCCCGTTACGGGCGTAAACGCGGGCACCGGGCAGAATGCCTTCGACCTCTTCCAGCGGCATTAAAAACAGACGCTGGCCATTAAAACCGACGACTTCCGATTCCACCTCTTTGGTTTCAGGGCCGTCCTGGCGCTCAATAATGCAGGTGGCGCCCAGCGGAAGCTGGAGACCGGTGGCCTCCAGTACCAGGCCCGTGGCGCGGGTTAAACGTCCATAACGGCGCACCGCCGGCAATAACGCCATTTTTGCTTCAAAGTTGTCGAGCGCGGTAAGCCAGCGGGTCAGGCGCGTGGTCATCAGAGCACTCCCGGCGCCGCCAGGCGACACAACTCTTGCCAGCGAGTGGCGACGCTGGCGTCCAGATCGCCCTCATCAGCAGAGACTTTACACCCGCCGTGATGCAACGTTGGATCGCCGCGCAACCGCCATCCGTGAAGACTGAGCGTGGCGCCCAGCATCTCTTCCACCCGCTGTAAGTCGTCCGGATGCACGCGCAACTGCGGCTTGCCGCTAAAGAGCGGCTCTTGCTGCAACAGTTGTTGGATCTGTTTAATCAGCGCTGAGTTGTCCACCGCCGGCGTTTGGCCGATGACCTGACGTGCGGCCTCCAGGGCCATTTGCATCAGCCGTGAGGCGATAACGCTATCGAGCGCGTCAAGCGTGTTCTGAAACTCGCTCACTAACTGCTGCATACGGGCATGAATCGGCGCCTGCTGCGTCTGCGCCTGGGCTTGTCCTTGCTCCAGCCCCTGCGCTAACCCTTCCTGGTATCCCTGCGCGTGTCCTTTTTGCCGTCCCTCCGCCAGCCCGGCGTTATAACCTTGTTCATGGGCCTGTATTTTTAGCTGCGCCAGCTCCTGCTCCAGCTGCTGTTCGGCAGTGAGTTCGGGCTCCGGCGTATCTTCTGTCAAGGTCACGTTATCAGCCTTAACCGGCACAAACGTTTCTGGCGGCGGGGCGAGATCGTCGGGGGTCCAGACTTGCCACGGCAATTCATTAGACATAGGTATCCTCGCCGCTGCCAATCACCATTTCGCCGGTTTCCGCCAGACGACGCACAATAAGCAGAATCGCTTTCTGCTCGTTTTCCACCTGAGACAGACGAACCGGGCCACGGTTGGCAAGGTCGTCGCGCAGGATATCGGCGGCGCGCTGGGACATATTGCGCAGGAACTTCTCGCGTAATGGCGGTTCGGCGCCTTTCAGAGCGATCAGCAGCGATTCGGAATCCACTTCCTGCAACAGACGCTGGATACTGCGATCGTCCACATCCACCAGATTTTCGAACAGGAACATCTCGTCGATGATTTTCTGCGCCAGTTCGCCGTCGAATTCGCGCACAGCGGTAATAACCGCTTCTTCCTGCTGCGTTTTCATCAGGTTGATAATTTCCGCCGCGGTTCTTACGCCGCCCATTTTGCTGCGTTTCAGGTTCTGACCGTCGAGCAGGCCATTCAGCACTTCGGTCAACTCCGCCAGTGCCGCCGGCTGTACGCCGCCAAATGTCGCGATACGCAGCATCACATCATGACGCAGACGTTCGTCAAACAGCGCCAGAATATCGGCGGCCTGACTGCGTTTGAGGTGGACCAGAATGGTGGCGATAATCTGCGGGTGTTCATCGCGAATCAGGTCGGCGGCGCTCTGCGGTTCCATAAAGTTGAGCGTTTCGATACCGCTGGTGGTATCGCGCGTTTCCAGAATATCTTCCAGCAGGCTGGAGGCGCGTTCTTCGCCCAGCGCTTTAACCAGTACGGAGCGCAGGTATTCGTTGGCGTTAATATTCAGCGCGGCGAACTGCTCCGCTTCTTGCTCAAACTCTGATAGTACGTCCGTCAGTTGTTTGTTGGAGATCTGACGCACGTTAGCCATCGCCGTACTTAGCGCCTGCACTTCGCGGGTGGAGAGGTGTTTAAACACCTCTGCCGCCCGGTCTTCGCCAATGGTCATCAACAAAATGACGCTTTTATCGGTACCGCTAAGATTACTCATGATCGTTACTCATCCACTGGCGAATGACCAGCGCCACCACGCGCGGATCGTTGTCTGACATTTCGCGAATACGCTGGCTCATCACCTCGGCGCCCAGACGCTGGTTAGCCCGGCGTTGCTGGAGCTGCTCGTCTTTGCTAAGGCGTACTTCCACGGCTTCTTCGGTTTCCTGGCGAACCTGTGCCTGTTCCTGCGCCGCTTTCGCTTCTTCAACGCGGCGCGTCAACTGCGGACGTACCGCTTTGCGCCACAGAATCCAGGCCACCACCAGCACCAGTAACCAGCGACCTGCCGCGAGCAACTGATCGATAAAGGACTGCTGTTGCCAGAAGGGCAGTTCGCCGCCGGTGTCATCCACTGCGCTAAACGGTGAATTCACCACGTTTAGCGTATCGCCGCGTTTATCAGAAAAACCCATCGCTTCACGGGTTAGATCCTCGATCTGTTTCATCTGATCGGCGGTCAATGGCAGCGGTTTGCCATCTGCCAGCGTTTTGTAATTCACCACGACAGCTACGGAGAGACGCTCAATATCGCCTACATTCATTTTGGTGTGACGAATGGTGCGGTCCACTTCGTAGTTACTGGTTTCATTACGCTGTGTACTGCGCGGGCCAGCACTGTTACTGTTGGTACTGGTGCTGGTTTGTGGCGTATTCTGCGCGTTTTGTTGATTGGTCGGCGGCGTGGCGATCGGCGCCTCGTTAGGCGGCGCTGGTTGGTTCGACAGCGCGCCAGGCACGCCGCCGGGATAGCCCGCGCCTACCTGTTCGCTAATATTCAACTGACGTGAACGCAGGGTGGCCTTCGACGCATCGCCGTTCGGGCTGTAGTGCTCTTCCGTCTGCTCTTTATTGGCAAAATCCAACTGGGCGGTTACCTGAGCGTGAACATTACCGTTCCCGACGATAGGCGACAGAATGGCTTCGATACGGCGTTGGATGCGGCTTTCCACATCATTAGCAAATTTTAATTGCGCGTCATTAAGGTCGCGACCGCTGGTATTGGATTGCGTGAGCAGATGACCGGATTGGTCGACCAGCGTGACGTTTCCTGGCGGCAAACCGGCGACAGCGCTGGAAACCAGATGTACCACGGCGCTAATTTGTCCTTCATCCAGCGCCCGTCCCGGTTCCAGTGTGACGGTGACGGAGGCGGAAGGGGATTTTTGTTCCCGCACAAATAGCGACGGCTTTGGCATCGCCAGGTGAACGCGGGCGCTTTTTACCGGACCCAGCGTCTCGATCGTCCGGGCCAGTTCACCTTCCAGCGCGCGCTGATAATTCACCTGCTCGCTGAACTGGCTGATACCGAATTTTTCCTGATCAAGTAGTTCAAAGCCTACCGCGCCGCCTTTAGGCAGTCCCTGCTGCGCCAGACGCAGACGCAGTTCATGCACTTTGTCGGCGGGCACTTCAATCGCGCCGCTGCCATTGGCAAAGCGATAGGGGATATTCATCTGGGTCAACTGCGCGACGATCGCGCCGCCGTCCTGATCGGAAAGGTTGCTAAATAGCGTGCGGTAATCGGGCGTTTTGGCCCACAGCACCATCGCAACGACGATCGCCACGGCGGCGGAACCCGCCACAATTAACGGAATTCGGGGATTCGCGCGTAGGCGATTAAGCCACTCGAGAGGTTTAGGTTGGGTTGCAGTCGATGCAGTCGCACTCATCTCGCACCTCGTGACTGATCGTGGACGGCGTTTTTTGCAAAGTGGAACAAGACTCACTCCCGGGTCAGCAAACTCGAAAAATTGACGGTCTCATTATTTGTGGTTTCGAATTTTTCTATGCGCTAAAAACCGAGGTTTTTTATCGTTATTTAACGCCTTTATCTTATTGACAAACTGGTAATCTCTGCTGCGTAAAAAATCATCCAGGGGAATAGCATGGCAGCAATACAGGGGATTGAAGGGGTTATTAGCCAGTTACAGGCGACGGCGATGGCCGCGCGCGGGCAAGAAACGCACTCGCAGTCGACGGTGAGTTTTGCCGGCCAGCTACATGCTGCGCTGGATCGTATTAGCGACAGACAGACGGCGGCGCGCGTTCAGGCGGAAAAATTCACTCTGGGTGAGCCGGGCATTGCGCTTAATGACGTGATGACCGATATGCAAAAGGCGTCCGTCTCCATGCAAATGGGGATTCAGGTGCGCAACAAGCTGGTTGCCGCGTATCAGGAAGTCATGTCCATGCAGGTTTAAGCCAGGGCTGACAACCCATCCGCAGCGAACTCCCGGGCGCTTACCTAAGTCAGCGGCGGGGGGGCCGCGACGCCCATGCAACCAGTGCATGATTATGTGGGCTTGTTTTTTGCGAGGCGCGCTCATTTTATTGATAAGCGGGTTGCACATTGTTGCAGGGACTTATTAAAAATAGGGTACGCCTGTTTACTGACGCCATTCATTCCTACTATTCGTTCTGACGCTATTGTCATTGAGTTTGCAATCCAGAATGTTCCTGCAATATATGCGCCGTTGCGATAATACACGGTAAATTCTTTATTAATGCCTGGAATATCTGTTTCATGGAGATCCAGTATATACCCATACGGGGACAGATTATCAGCGAGACAGCGGGCAATGGCGCTCGGATGTGCATTGACCACTGTGACGGGTGAATAACGGGCAGCGGCAAGACAGACGACTCCAATAATGGAGATGAAAATAATTTTTATCATTTTTTTGGCTTCTGCTGTGCATAAATAAATCATCACCTGATGATGTCAGTGAGTAAAAATATAAATACCTGATAGTCTTTTATGGCGTAGACGGAAAATAATAATTATTTTATGTTTTGCTTAAAATAACCCTGGGTTTTTCATCGGCTCAGACAAAATTAAAACGGTATACGTTATATAATAGATTTATGCCACGGCGTACAAGACGACCTTGTCTGATTTCTTTTATGCGTTGTAGATTTTTGCCGGTTATGCCGTAAAAAGGTCTCCCGCCGTAACGTACAGCGGGAGTATGCGCTTATTTTTGAATCAGATAACGAATTGTTGGGCCATCCTGTTGGATATCCAGTACCGTATAGCCGTGATTGCGCGCATCCAGTGGAATATTATTAATGGACTGCGGACAGTCGCTCACCACTTCCAGGATCTCCCCTTTTTTTAGCTGCGGCATCGCTTCCAGAGTGGCGACCGCCGGGTACGGGCAAGGTTCGCCAACCATATCCAGACGGTAATCAGGGACGATATTTTTCATACAGATTCCTTAGCAGGCGTCAGCCCCGCACGGCGGAAAAAACGTTTTTCCCAGCCGATAATTAACATCAGCGCGGCAAATAATAACAGATAGGTGACCAGCAGACCGCCCAGCGGACCAAAGGTATTCAGCAGGTTAACTTTATCCCAACTGGTCGCCAGCGCGGGCGCGAAATCATCCCAGTAGTAAGCCAGGATGGTCGAACCGATGACATTGCCGAGGCCCACCCACCAGTAATGCACCTGGCCTTCTACGGCGCGGTACATCCAGCCGGTTTCGCAGCCGCCCGCCAGCACGATGCCAAAACCGAACAGCAGTCCGCCAATGACCGCATTCGGGCCAGCCCACATAATTTTAGGTGCAACGCCCAACTGCACGTAGCTGAAAATACCAATGGCGCTGACCGCCATGCCAAAAATAATCGCTTTCGCCATATGGGCGCGTCCGGAGATCCACAGATCGCGAAAGGCCGAGGTAAAGCAGATTTGCGCGCGCTCGATCAGCAGCCCAAACCCGACGCCGAACAGCATCGCCAGCCCCAGTTTCGGCTGATGCATTGCCGTTAATAACGCCCAGCCAATCATGCCGATAAAGACCAGCATACCGAGCCTGAAACGCCGTCTTGCCTGATCCGGTTTCTGCGTCAGTGGCGAAGCCGCGGAGACCTTTTGCATTTTCACCGGTATGCGAAATATCGGCAGCAACGTAAAGCGGGCGCCGAACCAGGAACCGATAGCGGTCGCCAGCGCAAAGAACCACGCGTGTAGGGAGAACTGCGGGATTCCGGTAAAAAAGGCGGCCAGGTTACACCCCATCGCCAGACGCGCGCCGAAGCCAGCGATCATGCCTCCGACCACCGCCTGTACGATACGGATTCGGCTGCGCGGCATACGCAGTTTTACGTTGTTGGCCCACAGCGCCGCGGCGAAACAGCCGCCGAACATGCCGAGGATCATCATGCCGTCGATACGCGTCAGCGGCGTACCTTCCAGATGAATCAGCTTGTAGTAACCCCACTGTTCGGCATGAACGCCAAAAAGCTGTAAAATTTGCCCGCCCCAGCGGGTAAATTCGCCCGTCACGGCCCAGAACGTGCCGGTGATGCCAAAATAGTAGGTAGAGAGAATACCGGCTGCGATCACCGCAGGGGCCGGCGCCCAGAATTTAATTAACCAGGTTTGCTTGAAGTGTTGCCATGACATGTGTTTAGCCTCTGAACTCAGAAGGTGTGAAACAAGAAGTGCGCATACTACACCGATCACAGAATTTGCCTACACCTAATAAGCGGTAATACCGACTGGATCAAATTGCGGCCAGCGCCTGGAAAGGCTGGCGGCGTCAGGGCTTTAATGCCACAATTCTTCTTTCTTCTGATGCAGGATGAATGATGAAAAAAGTAGCGATCGTTGGCGCATTGCTGGTTCTGGCCGGATGCGCCGAGGTGGAAAACTATAATGATGTGGTGAAAACGCCCGCGCCGGCCGGTCTGGAAGGGTACTGGCAGTCAAAAGGCCCGCAACGTAAGCTGGTGAGCCCTGAAGCTATCGCCAGCCTGGTGGTGACTAAAGAAGGCGATACGCTGGACTGCCGCCAGTGGCAGCGCGTTATTGCTCTGCCGGGCAAGCTGACCATGCTCTCCGATGACTTAACCAATGTTACGGTTAAGCGTGAGCTCTATGAGATTGAGCGCGACGGGAATACCCTGGAATATGATGGCATGACGCTGCAACGGGTCGCTCGTCCGACGCCGGAGTGCGCCGCCGCGTTAGAAAAAACGCCGCTGCCGACGCCGCTGCCGTAATTTCGCTTCCCGGCAGCGCTCTGCCGCCGGGAACGCTCATCACACGTCCTCAATGACCCACACGCTGACGCTGCCTGCGTTGCAGAAGAACGTCGCTTCGCCTTGATCATTAGTTACAACATGCTCACTGCGGTTTCCCAGAAAATCACGCCAGGTCTTGTTAGCGTAATTGTCGCCGAGCAGGAGGGTTTTTTCACCGTCGTCGCCATTGGAAAGTACAACCACACAGCCTGGATTCTCTTCAGTACCGCTGCGACTAAAGGCGATACAGTTAGGATGATCGAAAAAGAGTGTTTGTATACCGTGCGCAAAACGCTGACGAGCGAGGATCAGCCGATCCAGTTGGTTAATCACCGGCATGTCGACCCGACAGGTCTCGCCATTTTCGCCGCTATCTTCATAGCTGGCGCCGTATAAATCGGGATAAAACACTGACGGTACGCCGTTTTCACGAAGCAGGATCAGCGCATAGGCCAATGGTTTGAACCAGGGTTCTACCGGCGCTTCCAGCGCCTGTAACGGTTGTGTATCGTGGTTAGCGACCAGCGTCACCGCATGAAAAGGGTCGGCTTCTACCAGCGTGCCGGTGAAAATGTGGCGCATGTCATACTCCGCGCCCTGGCGCGAGGCTTCATGAAATTTCATCTGCAACGGCGCGTCGAACAGCATGGTTTTCCCGTCGACCTGATCGATGTACGTTTTCAGTTTATCCACTTCATGCGACCAGTATTCTGCGACAATAAACAGCGGTTTTGGTGCAACCGCCTGTACATGCTCAATCCATTCTTTATAAAACCAGGCGGGTATATGTTTTACCGCGTCCAGGCGAAAGCCGTCACAGTGGGTTTGTTCCATGACCCAACGAGCCCAATATTTAATCTCTTCCGTAACCGCGTGATTGCGAAAATCGATATTTTCCCCCATCAGATAGTCGAAATTACCCAGCTCATCATCAACCTGATCGTTCCAGCCATCGCCGGTATAGTCATTGACGATCTTAAAAATGCCGTCTTCGTCGGGATTCTCGATGTGATCAATGCCGCTGAAACAGTGATAGTCCCAAATAAAGTTGGAATACTGGCCCGCGCGGGCAGGGAAGGTGTAGCGCGTCCAGCCTTCGCATTCAATGATGTTGTCATCGATTTGCGTGCGGTCATCCTGATTCACGCGCTGAACGCGAATACGTTCTTTTTCGTCTGCGCCCATTTTGTGGTTCACGACGACGTCGAGCAGCACCGCAATATTATTTTTTTTGAGCGCGTCTATCGCCGTCAGTAACTGGCGTTTATCGCCGTACTTTGTCGCGATAGTTCCTTTTTGGTCAAATTCGCCGAGGTCAAACAGGTCGTAGGTATCATAGCCTACGGAATAGCCGCCGGAGGCGCCTTTACAGGCGGGCGGTAGCCAGACCATATTGATACCGATATCATTCAGCCCATCAGCACGTTCCGCCAGCTCAGACCAGAGTTTTCCGCCGTCGGGATAATACCAGTGGAAGTACTGCAATAACGTGGGGTTTTTCATCTTCCGTGCTCCAGAAGTCGTTTAGCCGACCTCTGGAGTATGGAAGAATTTTCATACGAGACGGGAAAATATTATGAGGCGCCAGGCGCGTCTGGCACGAGTAACATACCGGAAAGACGGCCATAAGCGTTGTTGAGTGATTTTTGGCGGGTGGATTGTCCGATCAAACTACTGAGTTCATCCAGTCGCTGTTGCAGCAGCCCTTTCAGGAGCTGCTCATTATCCAGCGTTTGTTTGATGTATCCGGCGACCATATCCTGAATGCTTCGCGTAATGCCCGGTGGAGTTTGCTTTTCCATCACCGTTTCAATACTTTGCAGATAGGAGACCTCTTGTTGCAGTAAGAGATCCCATTCACCTCGCTGCGCAAGTTCAAGCAGCGATTGACTGAGCAGCGCAATACGCTGCCAACGGTTGATAAACTCCACGGTTGAGGTCATTAACGAGACTCCTGGAAAGATGCTTTCGGTGAAATCTGCTTCCAGGCTTCTGCAATATTGCTGAGTAACCCTTCCACTTCTTCGATGGCCTGAGCGTCGTTACGCAAATTAGCCTGCAGTAAACGGCGAATCATATAGTCGTATAGCTCGGAAAGATTCGTCGCAATCTCACCGCCTTTTTCCTGATCGAGGCCGGCTTTCAGCCCGTTATCGATAATATTGATGGCTTTGCTTAACGCTTCACCTTTCGCGACAACATCGCCTTGTTCTAAAAACAGGCGAGCGCGCACCAGAGCGCTATTCGCGCCATCAAACAACATTTCAATCAACTGATGCGGGCTGGCGCTCATCACGGCGCTTTCCACGCTGACTTGCGCATAAGCTTTGATACCGCTCGCGGTGTACATGGTGACCTCTGTTATCAGGACTTGTTCATAGCTGTAAATTGCTGGGTCAAATAACTACTGGTGTTATTCAGCTTACTCATCATGGTATCCAGTTGGGTAAACTGGGCCTTGTAACGGGCAACGGTTTCATCGATGCTGTTGCTAACGGACAGGTACTGTTTTGTCAGGCTTTTCAGCGTGGCGTTAACGTTGTCCTGCGCATTATCAATAATGCCGTCATCCGCCAGATAACTTTTCACTTCGGTGGCAATTTTGGTGGTGATACCCGTTTCTTTACCATCACCTACCAGCAGCTCACGCGCTGCGGCTGTGTTATCTTTCAGTACTTTGGTCAGCTTATCATCATCAATCTTCAGTTTGCCGGAAGTCCCATCCTGAGTGATGCCAATTTCCGCCATTGTTTTGAACGCAGAATTACTGCCGCTATTGGCAAATTGTGCCCGAATCCCGGTCTGGATAGTACGAACCACACTATCGCCTAACAGCGCGCCGTTTTTATCGCTGGCTTCTTCGCCCGGCTCAACGGCGGTATATTTAGTTAATGAGCTAAAAGTATCCACCAGCGAGTTATAGGCATCCACCCAGGATTTAATCGCCTCTTTCGCCTTGGTATCATCTTTCGTTACCGTCACGGTCGCGTCGGTCACTTTCTTCGTCAGGGTGAGCGTAATTCCCTGAGGGGCGTCGGTTACGGTATTGCTCTGACGCTCAATGTCGATGCCGTTTACGTTCAGCTTCGCGTTTTCTGCTTTCACCAGCTCTTGCATATTGCCGGTATTGGTGGTGCTGTCATAAGCGAGTAGATCGTTAAGTTTTGTATCGCCTTCCACCGTGATCTTCATCGTATTGTCGGTACCGCTATTGGCGGTAAGCACCAACTGGAATTCGTTCTCTTTGACCTTAACGATACTGGCGGCGATACCGCTGTCGGCGTCATTGATGGCGTCACGGATCGCCTCCATGGAGGTGTCGCCTTTATCCAGCTTAATTTCCAGCGGCTCTTTACGTCCCGGCTGTTCAATTTTAATTGTCCGGGACGTGACCGACGTATCGCCCAACTGCTCTTTGGTGGTTGCGAAGGTGGTTTTTGTCGCCAGCGACTGCGCGGCGGCAAGCTGGGTTACGCTAATCTTATAAGTCCCTGCGGCAGCGCCTGCGGTAGTACTGACTTTGAGGTCCTCTGTCGTGCTGGACGCCACGGTAGACTTAAATAAATCCGCTTTATTTAACGCGGTATTTGCCGTCTGGAATTTTTCTAATGCGCTTTTCAATGTGCCATAGGCGGTTAGCTTTGCCGAATTCGCGCTCTGCTGTTTGGTAATTGGCGTTAAGCGTCCTTTTTCGTTCTTTGTCAGGTCTGTCAACAACTGGTCTAACGGTAAGTTTGATCCCACACCTAATGATGAAATTGAAGCCATGCCTTCTTCCTTTTTGATTGCAAACAGTAGTTAAGCGCGTTATCGGCAATCTGGAGGCAAAGTTTAATGATAATTTTGCAAAAATAATGCGCGGAATAATGATGCATAAAGCGGCTATTTCGCCGCCTAAGAAAAAGATCGGGGGAAGTGAAAAATTTTCTAAAGTTCGAAATTCAGGTGCCGATACAAGGGTTACGGTGAGAAACCGTGGGCAACAGCCCAATAACATCAAGTTGTAATTGATAAGGAAAAGATCATGGCACAAGTCATTAATACAAACAGCCTGTCGCTGTTGACCCAGAATAACCTGAACAAATCCCAGTCCGCTCTGGGCACCGCTATCGAGCGTCTGTCTTCCGGTCTGCGTATCAATAGCGCGAAAGACGATGCGGCAGGTCAGGCAATTGCTAACCGTTTCACCGCGAACATCAAAGGCCTGACTCAGGCTTCCCGTAACGCTAACGACGGTATCTCCATTGCGCAGACCACTGAAGGCGCGCTGAACGAAATCAACAACAACCTGCAGCGTGTGCGTGAACTGGCGGTTCAGTCTGCTAACAGCACCAACTCCCAGTCTGACCTCGACTCCATCCAGGCTGAAATCACCCAGCGCCTGAACGAAATCGACCGTGTATCCGGTCAGACTCAGTTCAACGGCGTGAAAGTCCTGGCGCAGGACAACACCCTGACCATCCAGGTTGGCGCGAACGACGGTGAAACCATCGATATCGATCTGAAGCAGATCAACTCTCAGACCCTGGGTCTGGATACGCTGAATGTGCAGAAAGCGTATGATGTAGATAGCAAAGCTGTGACTGGTGTTTCTACTTTGGATACTACAGGTCTTACTGGCGCGAATATTAAAACTGGCGTTGATGGAGCTACCACTACGAGTGGCTCCATTAAAGATGGCAAAGTATACTATGATGGTGCTACTAAAAATTATTATGTTGAAGTAGACTTTTCTGATGCCGCTGATACTGCTAAAAATGGCTACTATAAAGTCAATGTTGCTGATGATGGCACTGTTACAATGGGGGCCTCGACTACTAAAGAACCTGCGAAACCTGCAGGTGTTGTTGAAGTAACGAAAACCCAAGAAGAGAAAGCAATTAAGGCGTCTGCTGAGGTGAAAGCTGCTTTGACTGCTGGTGGCGTCGATGCTGCTGATGCAGCTACGGCAGAAATGGTCAAAATGTCTTATACCGATAAAAACGGTAAGACGATTGATGGTGGTTATGCTGTAAAAGTAGGCGATAGCTACTATGCCGCTACCCAGAAAAAAGACGGTAGTTTCAGTGTTAATACTACTTCTTACACTGATAAAGACGGCAACACTAAATCTGCACTGAACCAACTGGGTGGCGTAGACGGTAAAACCGAAGTTGTTACTATCGACGGTAAAACCTACAATGCCAGCAAAGCTGCTGGTCATGATTTCAAAGCACAGCCAGAGCTGGCTGAAGCAGCCGCTAAAACCACCGAAAACCCGCTGCAGAAAATTGATGCCGCGCTGGCGCAGGTGGATGCGCTGCGTTCTGACCTGGGTGCGGTACAAAACCGTTTCAACTCCGCTATCACCAACTTGGGCAATACCGTAAACAACCTGTCTGAAGCGCGTAGCCGTATCGAAGATTCCGACTATGCGACCGAAGTCTCCAACATGTCTCGCGCGCAGATTCTGCAGCAGGCCGGTACCTCCGTTCTGGCGCAGGCGAACCAGGTTCCGCAAAACGTCCTCTCTTTACTGCGTTAATCCGGCGATTGATTCACCGACACGTGGTACACAATCAAGGCAGCGAAAGCTGCCTTTTTTAATTCCGGAGCCTGTGTAATGAAAGAAATCACCGTCACTGAACCTGCCTTTGTCACCCACTTTTCCTGTTCTGGCTCGGCCTGCCGCGATCACTGTTGTAAGGGCTGGAAAATCACGCTGGATAAGACGACGGTCAAAAAGTATCTCGCCAGTAAAGACGCGACGATTCGTACCATCGCGCAAGACCATATTATCCTGCTGAAAAAGAACAACAGCCACTGGGGCGAAATTAAGCTGCCTTCGGCGCTGGGGAATTGCCCTTATCTGGATGAGGAACGTCTGTGCCGAGTACAAAAAACGTTAGGCGCAAAGGCATTAAGTCATACCTGTTCCTCTTTCCCGCGGGCGCATCATACCTACAAAAATGAGGTACGTAACTCCCTGAGTCTTGCCTGCCCGGAGGTGACGTCCCGCATTTTAAACGATCCTGACGCAATGGCGCTCGGCGAAAAAACAATCATTCAGCAGACATTCAATACTGCGCCGTTATTCCCAGCGCAGCAAAAGTTACTCAATCTGTTTTGCCTGAGTCTGATCAACCATGCCAACAGCAGTACGGAAGCCGCGCTCTATGCGTTGATTAAATTTGTCATGTATACGCAGAAATTTGCCAAAATTGATGATGCTGCGCTGGGCGAACTGGAACAGGTGTATGCCGCGTTACTTGAACAGTTGCAGACCGGCGTGCTGGCGCAGGAATTGATGAATATCGCGCCGGACAGCAAGGTAAAAACCTCGCTGGTATTGCAGATGCAGGACTATTTCCGCTCGCTCCCGCTTAGTCGTGGCAGTGTTATCCTCGATCACTATATCCAGTGTCTTCTGCGGGTGCTGACGGCGGAAGAGGGCGTTTCAATGGAGCAGAAGGTTAGCGATATTGAGTCCTCATTAGCGCGCTGTTTACAGGCGGATGAGCAGCAGAAGAACTGGGCCTTCAGAAATTTAATTCTCTATAAAATTTGGGAAAATAATTTCCCCAACCAGCCGAATGTCGACCCGTTACGCGCGCTGTATATTATCGTGGCGGAATATGCCTTTATTAAGCTATTAACGGCAGCCAGCGTGCATGAGCGCGGGCGGCTTGAGTGGGATGACGTTACCAATATTGTGTATAGCTTTCACTCCCGCAGCCAGCATAACAGCGAGGTGGCGGCGAATTTTCATCGCCATATAGAAACGGTGCGTACTGGCGACGATCTGTCGATGATTCATCTTCTGACATAGTTTTGTTCGGGGTGGGCTTTTGCGCATCCCGTTTATCCTATCTGGCTGATTTTATTCTGCTCTTTGAACCGCTAAAAAGGCGCTACAGGTTACATAAGTGAAATAACCCTTCTTTTATAGCCTTATTCCTTCGATAGAACCCTCTGTAGAAACGGATAATCATGCCGATAACTCATTTAACGCAGGGCTGTTTATCGTGAATTCACTGTATACCGCTGAAGGTGTAATGGATAAACACTCGCTGTGGCAGCGTTATGTACCGCTGGTGCGTCACGAAGCATTGCGCCTGCAGGTGCGATTGCCGGCGAGCGTGGAACTGGACGATCTGCTACAAGCGGGCGGCATCGGGTTATTAAATGCGGTCGACCGATATGACGCTTTGCAAGGAACGGCATTTACCACTTACGCAGTGCAGCGTATTCGTGGGGCGATGCTGGATGAATTACGCAGCCGCGATTGGGTGCCGCGTAGCGTCCGGCGTAATGCCCGCGAAGTGGCGCAGGCGATGGGACAACTGGAGCAGGAACTGGGGCGTAATGCGACGGAAACCGAAGTGGCGGAACGTCTTGGCATCCCTGTTGCGGAGTATCGTCAGATGTTGCTCGATACCAACAACAGCCAACTTTTCTCTTACGATGAGTGGCGGGAAGAGCATGGCGATAGCATCGAACTGGTGACTGAAGAACATCAACAGGAAAACCCGTTACATCAACTGCTGGAGGGCGACCTGCGACAGCGGGTAATGGACGCGATTGAATCGCTGCCGGAACGCGAGCAACTGGTGTTAACGCTGTATTACCAGGAAGAGCTCAACCTCAAAGAGATTGGCGCGGTACTGGAAGTCGGCGAATCGCGGGTCAGCCAGTTGCATAGTCAGGCCATCAAACGATTACGCACCAAACTGGGTAAGTTATAGGTCGCGCATGGTCGCACCCGAAAAGTGCCGCACAACGTATAGACTACCAGGAGTTCTCATGACGGTGCAGCAACCTAAAAGGCGGCCCTTGAGCCGCTATCTTAAAGACTTTAAACACAGCCAGACGCATTGCGCGCATTGTCACAAACTGCTCGACCGCATTACGCTGGTTCGCCGTGGCAAGATCGTTAATAAAATCGCTATTTCACAGCTGGATATGCTACTTGACGACGCTGCCTGGCAGCGGGAGCAGAAGGAGTGGGTGGCGCTGTGTCGCTTTTGCGGCGATTTGCACTGCAAAAAGCAGAGTGATTTTTTCGATATTATCGGTTTCAAACAGTATTTGTTTGAACAAACCGAGATGAGCCATGGCACGGTGCGGGAATATGTCGTGCGTTTACGACGTCTTGGCAATTACCTCAGCGAGCAAAACATTTCCCACGATCTGCTGCAGGACGGTTTTCTCGATGAAAGCCTGGCGCCATGGTTGCCGGAAACCAGCACCAATAATTACCGTATCGCACTACGTAAATACCAGCAATATAAAGCGCATCAGCAGATTGCGCCCAGACAGAAATCCCCCTTTACCGCCAGTTCTGATATATATTAAAAAAGCATAAGATGTAGCAGAGTCGTGTTGGTGAAACGTGGCAAACCTTCTACATTAGGCTGAGTCCCCCAAAGGTTCGCGAGACGTGACGATGCGCCATGGCGGGACACAGTCTATGGTCATTAACGGCAATATTCGGGGTTACTATGAAATTAGCACTGCTGGGACGTCAGGCACTGATGGGAGTAATGGCTGTAGCGCTGGTGGCGGGAATGAGCGCGAAGAGCTTTGCCGATGAGGGTTTGCTGAACAAAGTTAAAGAACGCGGCACGCTGCTGGTAGGGCTGGAAGGTACCTATCCGCCGTTTAGCTTTCAGGGCGAAGACGGCAAATTAACCGGTTTTGAAGTCGATTTCGCCGAGGCGTTGGCAAAACATCTGGGCGTTAAAGCGTCGTTGAAGCCGACCAAATGGGACGGAATACTGGCGTCGCTGGACGCTAAACGCATTGATGTGGTGATAAACCAGGTCACGATTTCAGACGTCCGCAAGAAAAAATATGATTTCTCTACGCCTTATACTGTCTCCGGCGTTCAGGCGCTGGTGAAAAAAGGCAATGAAGGCACGATCAAAACGGCGGCCGATCTGCAGGGCAAAAAAGTCGGCGTTGGGCTGGGGACTAACTATGAAGAGTGGCTACGTCAACATGTGCAGGGCGTGGATATCCGCACTTATGACGATGATCCTACAAAATACCAGGATCTGCGCGTAGGCCGTATTGACGCGATTTTAGTCGATCGTCTGGCGGCGCTGGATCTGGTGAAAAAAACCAAAGGTACGCTGGCTGTCACCGGTGATGCGTTTTCGCGTCAGGAGTCCGGCGTTGCGTTACGTAAAGGCAACGAAGACTTGCTGAAGGCGGTAGATAACGCCATTGCGGAAATGCAAAAAGATGGCACCTTAAAAGCGCTCTCTGAGAAATGGTTTGGCGCTGACGTGACCCAATAATGCTCTACGTTGCCCGGCAGGCAGAGCGCCGCCGGGCAATATCAACCTCATACTATGTCAGCAAACGGAGGCGCGTGAATCGGCGCCTTTTTTATTTCCGTTGGATCAACGTGCATAATAAAAAGAACACACCACAACGTTACCGGAGGCTCAATGCCACTACATCACTTAACGCGCTTTCCTCGCCTGGAGCTTATTGGCGCGCCGACCCCGCTCGAATACCTGCCGCGATTGTCTGATTATCTTGGCCGTGAGATTTACATTAAGCGCGATGACGTTACGCCCATTGCAATGGGCGGCAATAAACTGCGCAAGCTGGAGTTTTTGGTGGCCGACGCGCTGCGAGAAGGGGCGGATACGCTGATAACCGCAGGGGCGATTCAGTCGAACCATGTCCGTCAGACGGCGGCAGTCGCGGCCAAATTGGGGCTGCATTGCGTCGCCTTGCTGGAAAATCCAATCGGTACCACTGCGGAAAATTACCTGACGAATGGTAATCGCCTGTTACTGGATTTATTTAATACACAAATTGAGATGTGCGATGCGCTGACCGATCCGGATGCGCAGCTGCAAACGCTGGCGACGCGCATTGAAGCGCAAGGGTTCAGGCCCTATGTGATCCCGGTCGGCGGCTCCAGCGCGCTGGGCGCAATGGGATACGTAGAGAGCGCCCTGGAAATCGCCCAGCAGTGTGAAGAGGTCGTCGGGCTCTCTTCGGTGGTGGTGGCCTCCGGCAGCGCCGGAACGCACGCCGGGTTAGCTGTCGGGCTGGAACATCTGATGCCGGATGTCGAACTGATTGGCGTGACCGTTTCACGTTCTGTCGCCGAGCAGAAACCCAAAGTGATTGCCTTGCAGCAGGCTATTGCCGGTCAGCTGGCGCTGACGGCGACGGCGGATATCCATTTATGGGATGACTATTTTGCCCCGGGTTACGGCGTGCCAAATGACGCGGGGATGGAGGCGGTGAAACTGCTGGCGAGCCTGGAGGGGGTGCTGCTGGATCCGGTATATACCGGTAAAGCGATGGCGGGTCTGATAGACGGCATCAGCCAGAAACGCTTTAACGATGACGGGCCGATTCTCTTTATTCACACCGGTGGGGCGCCTGCGCTGTTTGCCTACCATCCTCATGTATAACCTCCAGGTAATCAACGCGAATGCAAGAAAGTATCCAACTGGTTATTGAATCGCTGCCGTATTTGCTTAAAGGCGCCGTCTTTACCCTGCAACTGAGTATTGGCGGTATGTTTTTTGGTCTGCTGCTGGGATTTGTGCTGGCGCTGATGCGGATGTCTCCGTTATGGCCGGTTCGCTGGCTGGCGCGCTTTTATATCTCGATTTTTCGCGGTACGCCGCTTATCGCTCAGTTATTTATGATCTATTACGGCCTGCCGCAATTTGGGATTGAGCTGGACCCTATCCCGGCGGCGATGATTGGTTTATCGCTCAATACCGCGGCTTACACGTCCGAGACGCTGCGCGCGGCGATCTCGGCTATCGACAAGGGACAATGGGAAGCGGCGGCGAGCATTGGCATGACGCCGTGGCAAACGCTACGTCGCGCTATTTTGCCGCAGGCGGCTCGCGTCGCGCTTCCGCCGTTGAGCAACAGCTTTATCAGCCTGGTGAAAGATACGTCGCTCGCCGCGACGATTCAGGTGCCGGAGTTGTTCCGCCAGGCGCAGTTAATTACCTCGCGAACGCTGGAGGTGTTTACCATGTATCTGGCCGCGTCGTTAATCTACTGGGTAATGGCGACCGTCTTATCGGCACTGCAAAACTATTTTGAAAACCAGCTTAACCGCCAGGAGAGAGAGCCAAAATGAGTGCGATCGAAGTCACCAACCTGGTCAAAAAATTTCATGGTCAAACAGTGCTGCACGGTATCGACCTTGAGGTAAAGCCCGGAGAAGTCGTCGCCATTATCGGCCCGAGCGGCTCAGGGAAGACAACGTTATTACGCTGCATTAACCTGCTGGAACAACCGGAAGCGGGTACCATTAAAGTGGGCGATATTATCATCGATACCGCCCGCCCATTCAGCCAGCAAAAAGGGTTGATTCGCCAGTTACGTCAGCATGTCGGCTTTGTCTTTCAGAGTTTTAACCTGTTCCCGCATCGTACCGTGCTGGAAAATATCATTGAAGGTCCGGTGATTGTAAAGGGAGAGCCGAAAGCCGAGGCGACGGCGCTGGCGCGGGAACTGTTAGCCAAAGTCGGGTTGGCCGGTAAAGAGACCCGTTATCCGCGCCGCCTGTCGGGCGGGCAACAGCAGCGCGTGGCGATTGCGCGCGCGCTGGCGATGCGCCCGGAAGTGATTCTGTTTGATGAGCCCACGTCGGCGCTTGATCCTGAATTAGTCGGCGAGGTGCTTAATACGATTCGCCAGCTGGCGCAGGAAAAGCGCACGATGGTGATCGTCACTCACGAAATGGGCTTTGCGCGTGACGTGGCTGACCGGGCAATATTTATGGATCAGGGGCAAATCGTTGAGCAGGGGCCGGCGAAAACCTTGTTCGCCGATCCTCAGCATCCGCGTACCCGCCAGTTCCTTGAGAAATTTTTAGTGAAATAATGCCTTTTCAACGCTCGCCCGAATTAGCCGCGCCTTGGGCGAGCGCAATGAATAATTATGAAGTCATTCTGCCAGATTATTAACCTCGCTCTCAGGCGGAAGCCAAAAAGTGTAATGCCGCTCAAGTATTCTACGTTTCGTCCGATATTTCTTATATATAAACACTATTTATGTGTTAATTTAAGTCATTCATAATAATGATTATCAATATCAAAGGCGTGACCATAAAATATGCAGGAAAATGATTTCTTCACCTGGCGACGCGCAATGTTGTTACGCTTTCAGGAGATGGCGGCAGCAGAGGATGTTTATACTGAATTGCAATATCAGACACAGCGGCTGGAATTTGATTATTATGCCCTGTGTGTTCGTCATCCCGTCCCCTTTACCCGGCCTAAAATATCGCTTCGTACCACTTATCCTCCGGCGTGGGTAACGCATTATCAGTCCGAAAACTATTTTGCGATCGATCCGGTATTAAAGCCGGAAAATTTCAGGCAAGGTCATTTACATTGGGATGACGTGCTATTTCATGAAGCGCAGGCGATGTGGGATGCCGCCCAGCGTTTCGGATTACGCAGAGGCGTAACCCAGTGTGTGATGTTGCCGAACCGGGCGCTGGGCTTTTTATCTTTCTCCCGTAGCAGTTTACGCTGCTCCTCGTTTACCTACGATGAAGTGGAGCTGAGGTTGCAACTGCTGGCGCGGGAGAGTCTTTCGGCGCTGACAAGATTTGAAGACGACATGGTGATGGCGCCTGAGATGCGTTTCAGTAAACGTGAGAAAGAGATTCTGAAGTGGACGGCGGAAGGGAAGACCTCATCGGAGATCGCCATTATTCTGTCGATTTCTGAAAATACCGTTAACTTCCATCAGAAAAACATGCAGAAGAAATTCAATGCGCCAAATAAAACACAGATTGCCTGCTACGCTGCGGCGACAGGTCTGATATGACGTGCTGACGATGCTTCGCGCCAGACGCGAAACCGGCTGAAAGCGATGCTAACAGCCGGTTTTTTACTACTGGCGGTAAGCCTGTTTAATTTGCTTAACCGTACTGGAAAATACCGCCGCTTGTGCTTCATCATCCATCTGCGCGATCTGTTTTTCCATTTTAAGAATCACGCGCCCTGCATCGGCCTGGCCCATCGCCTGCAGCATCAGCGTTAACATGGCTTTCAGGCAGTTGACTTCAGTAGCCAGTTCTTGATTATTCTCAGCGGTGGAAAAATCAGGCGTACTCATTTATTTTCCTCGTTATGTTTCAGTGAAAATGTGCGATAGCAGATGTTAAGGCGGCGGAGTATACCATAAGCTACGCTAAAAATAGCAGTGGTTGTTTTTTGATCAAAAAGCGGAGGGGTTACCCACAAAATAAACGTTGCCGCGTGATGCATATATTTTCTTCATTCTTTGTTTATTACGCGTATTTTACTCGTTAATTATTGTTACAAAGTTGATTCCCTAATTAGTGTTTAGACAGCGGAACGTGAAATTTTTGTCACCATTATGAAATAGCAGCCCGGGACAGCGCTGTCAGAAGGGGCTACAACGTTGGCAGTTGCCACATGACGTACAACATAATTTCCAAAAACGAGAGCAAAATCGAATACCCGGTGTTTTTTTACGTTTCAAAGTTGAGATAAAACCAGCTAATATAAGGGCGATTAACTATCAGTAGCGTTATCCCTATTCTGGAGATATTCCTTTGATCAACGTTCTTCTTGTTGATGACCACGAACTGGTGCGCGCAGGGATACGACGCATTCTTGAAGATATAAAGGGCATTAAAGTTGTCGGTGAAGCGTGCTGCGGAGAGGATGCGGTAAAATGGTGCCGTACTAACGCCGTTGACGTCGTGCTGATGGATATGAACATGCCCGGTATTGGCGGCCTTGAGGCGACGCGTAAAATTGCCCGATCGACAGCGGATATCAAAGTGATCATGCTGACCGTCCATACGGAGAACCCGTTGCCCGCCAAAGTGATGCAGGCTGGCGCAGCTGGCTATCTCAGCAAAGGCGCTGCGCCTCAGGAGGTGGTGAGCGCTATTCGTTCGGTGTATTCCGGACAACGTTATATCGCCTCCGATATCGCTCAGCAGATGGCGCTCAGTCAGATCGAGCCTGCAAAAACGGAAACGCCGTTCGCCAGTTTGTCTGAACGCGAGTTGCAGATTATGCTGATGATCACCAAGGGCCAGAAGGTCAATGAGATTTCAGAACAGCTGAATCTCAGTCCTAAAACGGTGAACAGCTATCGCTATCGTATGTTCAGTAAATTAAACATTCATGGTGATGTTGAGCTGACTCACCTGGCAATCCGCCATGGCCTGTGTAATGCGGAGACGTTAACAAGCCAGTGAGTGAAATATTTGACGCAAAGGCGTTTTTGAAAACCGTTACCAGCCAACCCGGTGTCTATCGTATGTATGACGCCGGCGGTACGGTTATTTATGTCGGTAAAGCAAAAGATCTGAAAAAGCGTCTTTCCAGCTACTTTCGCAGCAACCTGGCTTCGCGTAAAACCGAAGCGCTAGTTGCGCAAATTCAACACATTGATGTCACGGTAACGCATACCGAAACGGAAGCGCTGCTGCTTGAGCATAATTACATCAAGTTGTATCAACCGCGTTACAACGTGTTGTTGCGTGATGATAAATCCTATCCTTTTATTTTTCTGAGCGGCGATACCCATCCGCGTCTGGCGATGCACCGTGGCGCCAAACATGCGAAAGGCGAGTACTTCGGTCCATTTCCTAATGGCTATGCCGTGCGGGAAACGCTGGCGCTGTTACAGAAAATTTTCCCTATCCGCCAGTGCGAAAACAGCGTGTATCGCAACCGCTCGCGTCCTTGCCTGCAATATCAGATTGGCCGCTGTTTAGGCCCCTGCGTTGCAGGACTGGTCAGCGAGGAGGAGTACACGCAACAGGTGGAGTATGTCCGGTTGTTTTTGTCCGGTAAGGACGACCAGGTCTTAACACAGCTGATTGCCCGGATGGAAAAGGCCAGCCAGGATTTGGCATTTGAAGAGGCGGCGCGTATTCGCGATCAGATCCAGGCGGTACGCCGGGTCACGGAGAGACAGTTTGTCTCCAATGCGGGCGACGATCTCGACGTTATCGGTGTGGCTTTTGATGCGGGTATGGCCTGTGTGCATGTGTTGTTTATTCGCCAGGGTAAGGTGCTGGGCAGCCGCAGCTATTTTCCAAAAGTGCCTGGTGGTACGGAACTGGGCGAAGTGGTGGAAACCTTTGTCGGGCAGTTTTACCTGCAGGGTAGCCAGATGCGCACGCTACCGGGCGAGATACTGCTCGATTTTAATCTGAGCGATAAAACGCTGCTGGCCGACTCGTTGTCGGAACTTGCCGGACGGCGTATTCATGTCCAGACAAAACCGCGTGGCGATCGCGCCCGTTATCTCAAGCTGGCGCGGACCAACGCGGCAACGGCCTTAATCACTAAACTCTCGCAGCAGTCCACCATCACGCAGCGTTTGACTGCGCTGGCGGCGGTATTAAAACTTCCTGCGATCAAGCGGATGGAATGTTTTGACATCAGCCATACTATGGGGGAGCAAACGGTCGCATCCTGTGTGGTATTTGACGCTAACGGGCCGTTACGCGCCGAGTATCGTCGTTATAATATCGCGGGCATCACGCCGGGTGATGACTACGCGGCGATGAATCAGGTGCTACGTCGGCGTTATGGCAAGGCCATAGAAGAAAGTAAGATTCCGGATGTTATTCTGATCGACGGCGGAAAAGGGCAGCTCGCCCAGGCGAAAGCCGTTTTCGCTGAGCTCGATGTCCCCTGGGATAAGCATCGTCCTTTGCTGCTTGGCGTCGCCAAAGGCGCGGACAGAAAGGCCGGTCTGGAAACACTCTTTTTTGAACCGGAAGGCGAGGGGTTTAGCCTGCCGCCGGACTCGCCGGCGCTACATGTTATTCAGCATATTCGCGATGAGTCGCACGATCACGCGATCGGCGGGCACCGTAAAAAACGCGCGAAGGTTAAAAATACCAGTACGCTGGAAACTATTGAAGGCGTTGGGCCTAAACGTCGCCAGATGCTGCTGAAATATATGGGCGGTTTGCAAGGACTACGTAACGCCAGCGTAGAAGAAATTGCAAAAGTGCCGGGTATTTCGCAAGGTCTGGCAGAAAAGATCTTCTGGTCGTTGAAACATTGAGGCCACTGTAGCAACATAGGGGTAATTTCACTGACAACAGATAGTTACCCGTCACTATGCAATTTAATATCCCTACGTTGCTCACGCTGTTTCGCGTCATCCTGATTCCATTCTTTGTCGTGGTGTTTTATTTGCCGTTCGCCTGGGCGCCGATGGTCAGCGCGCTGATTTTCTGTATTGCCGCGATTACCGACTGGTTTGACGGCTTTCTGGCGCGACGCTGGAACCAGAGTACGCGTTTCGGCGCTTTCCTCGACCCCGTCGCCGACAAGGTGCTGGTGGCGATCGCCATGGTGCTGGTCACCGAGCATTATCATAGCTGGTGGGTGACGTTACCTGCGGCGACGATGATAGCCCGCGAAATTATTATCTCTGCTCTGCGTGAATGGATGGCGGAGCTGGGCAAACGCAGTAGTGTAGCGGTCTCCTGGATCGGTAAAGTCAAAACTACCGCGCAGATGGTGGCGCTGGCGTGGCTCTTGTGGCGTCCGAATATCTGGGTAGAGTATGCCGGGATCGCGCTTTTCTTTGTCGCAGCGGTGCTAACATTGTGGTCCATGTTGCAATATTTGAGCGCTGCACGTGGAGATTTGCTTGATCAGTGATCGTTTCGCCGCAAATTTCAGCAAACGATCGTGAGTGACGAAAAATATCGTTGACTCAGTGCGTCAGGTAAGTAGAATGCAACGCATCGAACGGCAGCACTGATTGCCAGACGATAACAAAATCAAGTGATTAACAAAGTTGCTTGATACTGCGGGAATAGCTCAGTTGGTAGAGCACGACCTTGCCAAGGTCGGGGTCGCGAGTTCGAGTCTCGTTTCCCGCTCCAGTTTAAAAGCATTGGCGTAAAGCGAATGCTGGCTGAAAAGCCAAAAAAATTTGGCGCGTTAACAAAGCGGTTATGTAGCGGATTGCAAATCCGTCTAGTCCGGTTCGACTCCGGAACGCGCCTCCAATTTTTCCCGAGCCCGGATGGTGGAATCGGTAGACACAAGGGATTTAAAATCCCTCGGCGTTCGCGCTGTGCGGGTTCAAGTCCCGCTCCGGGTACCATGGGAAAGACAAGAATAATCAAAGCAATAAGCAGTGTCGTGAAACCACCTACGGGTGGTTTTTTTGTGCCTTCAGTTTGTATGCCGACCGCGAGCGTGAACTCTCAAGCGCGATATACAGTAAAAAACATCGGTAGCGGCATTTCTGCCAGTACAACAGTTATGTGCTACCGACCCGCAAGAACTTATGCCTGGTAAATACTAAACGTCGGGTAAATCAGCCGATAAAATCCATTAATCTCTATAAAAAATGCTGATATGTTTTATGCCTGCTTTATTAAAGAGAGTAGGTCTGCCAGTGAAATATACCGATAATGCAAAATTATTTATTAGCTTCATTAATATTGGGATTGTAGGTTGCGCTTTTTTACTTTTTTTTATTTTGTATGAGCCTGAGAGTGCAATCGTAACCTACTCTCTTCCAGGAGAGCTTTCCTCTTCAACATGTGATGCGCGTAATTTTATTGGCTACGTCGATGAAAATGACTTTGCAGAGTATATAAAAAAAGTAGAACTGACGCGCTACAGTATGTATTGTCTGAAAAAAACAGGGGCGGGTCAGTGGAGTATTTATGCAAATTAAACGAGTATATAACTGTTCAGGAGTATTTTCTGCACAATTTAATTAAAGGTAGATAGCGAACTAATATTCATCACTAGGTAATGTGATCCGCTTCATGCTTTAATCACGTTTTGCAATATTGTCTTAATAACAGGTCAACTACAGATAATTTCGGGTTTTCGTGAATGGCGGTTTTGGTCAGTCTCTATATTATGCTTTCCCCGCTTTACGGAGATGATGATGCAAAAGAAAACCTGGGCCGTTTTATTGATGCCATTGTGCCTCACCGCTTGCCACCAGACGACCAACCGATCAACAGCCAAAGATGAAATTCTCACAGGGAGCTATATTGACCCGACAAAAACACGCTTTCCGTTAGCGGATTATTCACAGTCGGTTGATAAATGGATACCTCCGGACTCGGCTGATTACACTATTCCGGTTATTGATAGTGCTACCCAACAACGCTACTTTAGCGCACTAAAATCTCATTATTTCGGAATGGACAGTGAAGCGCACTCGCCGTGGAATGATTTTTATATTACCGCATTGCTGAAAAAAAACGCAGCACAGGCCCGGGATGCCAGTATTAAGCAGTTTCTTAGCGACGGCAGTACTTATTGGGGGGAAAACTTCAGACTTTATACCTCTCGCTGGAAAGAGGAGGTTAGAGGGAATACGGATACGCAGATTGACAATATCTATCATGCCTCCCGGCGAGGCATTATGGTCAGGGAAAGTTTAGTCAGAGCGCTGCCAACGGACGACCCGCTCTTTAACGATCCCCGTCAGGCGGGCGAGGGGTACCCGTTTGATAATTTACAAATGTCTTCGCTGCGTCCCGGTACGCCGGTCTATACGCTGACGAAGAGCAAAGACCAACGCTGGCAATATGTCGTTTCACCAGCGGTAACTGGCTGGGTTCATAGTGAAGATATTGCCAGTACGGATCAGAAATTTATAACACAGTGGGTTTTGCTCGCTCACAAGCAACTGGGGGCATTTATCAACGCGCCGGTTTCTGTCCATGCCGCAGGCGTCTATTATTTCACCGGGCGACCGGGCACTATTTTACCGTTCCGACATCAACGGGCGGGCCAGTTCCTGATTGCGGCGCCAGTTCGCGGCAGCAACGGTCGCGCGTTTATCCATTGGGTCTGGCTAAGCGGTAACGAGTTTACGGCTATGCCGTGGAAAATGACGCCGGAAAATATCGCCGTGCTAATGAAAGCAATGCACGGCGCCCCCTACGGTTGGGGAAATTTTAACTTTTATAATGATTGTTCAGCCGAAGTCCGCAGCCTGTTAATGCCGTTTGGCATATTCCTGCCCAGACATTCATCCGCGCAGGTAGAGTCTGCTGGACGGGTGGTCGATCTTAGTCATAAAAATCCCCAAATGCGGATCGATTATCTCACCAGATACGGAAAACCGTTTACTACGCTGGTCTATATTCCAGGGCATATTATGCTGTATATCGGTAACACAACCATGAATGGGCAGGTCGTGCCGATGACTTATCAGAATATCTGGGGATTGCGCCCAAACCATGCTAATAGCCGGAGCATTATCGGTGAGGCGGTATTTTTGCCGTTACTGCGTTTTTATCCTGAAAATCCTGAGCTGATATCGCTGGCTGGTAAGGTTCTGTTTAAGCTTGGTTATATAGAATAGGTTGACAAACTGTGTTATCGCGGAAGACATGATTAAGGCAACCGTGCGCGTGGATATAAAGAGAGTATCCCTGTAAACTGTGTCTGAAAAAAGTATGCGCTATAGTGCGGGCTGTTTATTTGAAATACTATCTGGAGCTGATTCTGGATGTGATTATGTGCCTCACACATTGAAGTGAGAGTTATTGTTGGCGGTATCTGGCTGGAGGCTGGGTGGTAAAAAGACGTAATTTATTGCATTTTAATAACGGTGCCCGGTCAGAGCGCGATCTTGGGGATCTGGTCACTAAAGTTTTTGAGAAAGCGGCGAAAAAAGAACCGCAACCGCTATACACATTTAGCCTGCCGTTGCTGAGTGTGCAGGATGAGATCCGTGTTTACTGTAAGAAAAAAAATATCAAAATAGGGTACGATACGCTGTTTATGGAAATAACCTTTTCTGCTGACAGAGAAGCGGTAGACGAACTCATTAAACACTTTTTTACTGAAAATAAGCTCTATTTGAGAGGGCGGTTTTATCTGTCCGCGGCGGTGGTATAAGTTAGCATGAGTATAATATAGCGAGAAACCCATCTCTCGCTTTTGTATGGGGCGAGCGCTTCCTGGCGGAAAATCTGCGCCCTGATCCTCCTTTTGTGCGTTAACTTCCGGAATCCTCCTCATTTCGTGTTAATCTGGCCCCTGATGGTTGCCATCCAAACTGCCTGCAAAAAAATTATTTTTATCCGCTGCAATGTAAGAGGCCTACAGGCGGAAGTCATCACTGAGGAAAAGCGTTATGAAAATGGAACCATTAAACGAGAACGAGCTGGAATGGCTGGATGATGTGCTGACGAAATACAATACCGATCAGGCCATTTTGGATGTCGCGGAGCTGGACGGTCTGATTACTGCGGTACTAAGTTCTCCGCGTCCCATCGAGCCGGAACAGTGGCTGGTCGCGATATGGGGGGGACCCGCGTACGTACCGCGCTGGACATCTGAAAAAGAAATGACGCGATTTATGGATCTGGTGTTCCAGCACATGGCGGATGCAGTCGCCCGGCTTGAAGACTATCCAGAACAGTTCGAGCCGCTGTTTGGCCTGCGAGAAGTTGATGGCCATGAATTAACGATTGTTGAAGAATGGTGCTTTGGTTACATGCGCGGAGTGTCGCTGTCCGACTGGTCTGACTTGCCGGATACGCTAAAACCGGCGCTGGAAGCGATTGCCTTACACGGCACTGAAGAAAACTTTGCGCTGTTGGATAAAATGAGCCCGGAAGCGTTCGATAAAAGCGTTGACGCTATCCGTATCGCGGCGCTTGAGCTGCATGCCTGGTGGATGGCGCATCCGCACACGACGCCGCTACAGATGCCGATAAAAGCAGAGGTGAAAGTTGGGCGTAACGATCCTTGTCCATGCGGGAGCGGCAAAAAATTTAAGCAGTGCTGCCTGCATTAATGGCTCGTA
The DNA here is from genome assembly GCF_015534835.1 of Salmonella sp. SJTUF14076. Taxonomy (NCBI): domain Bacteria; kingdom Pseudomonadati; phylum Pseudomonadota; class Gammaproteobacteria; order Enterobacterales; family Enterobacteriaceae; genus Salmonella; species Salmonella sp. SJTUF14076. The sequence goes on from NZ_CP064674.1 coordinate 1,995,745, forward strand.
AACGGCCATAGCGTGACGATTATCGAGCCTGGACGGCGTCCGGGCCCGGTAATCTTTGCCTGACATTAACCTGGATCGGGCAGAAACCCCAGTGCGATCGAAAACTGGACGCCAATCACGACAATGCCGCAGATAAACACCAGCGCCAGCGCTGGTGTGCCGCCTGCCACACGATAGCCCGCCTGAGGGCTCTGTTTACGGCACTGCCAGACCAGCATAGCAGGGATGAGCAGTGCCAGCACTGCCAGCGCTACGCCGGCATAGCCTAATGCCATCACAAATCCGCGTGGGTAGAAAAGCGCAAACGCCAGCGGCGGCAGAAAGGTAATCAGCCCGGTTTGCAGGCGTCCGGACACCGTACTGCGGCGCTGGAATAGATCGGCCAGGTAATCAAATAATCCTAGCGCTACGCCCAGAAAAGAGGTCGCCAGCGCCAGATCGGCGAACAGGTGGACCGCCAGTTCGACATGTGGCGAAGCGACCACTTCTCTGAGCGCCTGCAGCAGGCCATTTAACCCGGCATGGCTGGCCAGTAGCCCTCTGAATGTCGGCGAGTCGATACTTCCCAGCGTGGCGAGCTGCCAAAAAATATAGGCCACTAACGGAATGGCGCTACCCGTCATAAAGACCCAACGCAGCCGGCGAATGTTGCCGTTCATATAACTCACAATACTCGGTACGCTTCCGTGAAAACCAAAAGAGGTGAAAATGACCGGTATGGCGGATAACGCCAGCCCCTGCTGTAAAGGAAGCGTAAGAAGATTTACTTTATGAATATGTGGCGTGAGCAACGCAAGCATGATGACCAGAAAAATGATCTTCGCGCTAAACAGGAAGCGGTTAAAAAGGTCGACCAGCGAGGTGCCCACACACACCACCCCACCGGCAACAAAGGTGAACAGCAGCACCCCGGCAGCGGGCGAGAGCGTGGCGCCAAGCCAGTTATTAATACTGGATGCCAGTAATTCTCCGGCTCCGGAAATGTAGGCGGCGGTGAGCGCATACATTAAGAACATCATACTGAATCCCGTAAGCCACTGTCCGTAACGTCCAAGATAGCGTTTTGCCAACGAGCCCAGCCCAGTATCCGCCGGAACGTGTTGATATACTTCCAGTAATAGTAGCGCGGTATAACACATCAGCGCCCACAGACCAATCAACAATCCCAGCGTGACGCTGAAACCAACGCCAGCCGCTGCCAGCGGCATTGCCAGCATCCCGGCGCCGATAGTGGTGCCTGCCACGATAAAAATACTGCCCAGAGTTCTGTTTTTCACGCTTTCTACTACCCCGGTAACAAAGAACGGTGATATCCGCGGCGCAGGGTAAGGCATTACGCTATTTTCGTCAAATGGTCGTTACAATGGGTGTACTGTAAAATTTACAGTTCCGGGCATAAAAGCGAATATGGAAGGAGACGCGGACAACCGCCGTAAACCTGCGCTAGCGCAAAGTCGCTCGTACACGGACACATTAGGCTACGAGTTTTATTCAGGAGGGGTTATGGATTCCATTCATGGTCACGAAGTGCTCAACATGATGATTGAGTCTGGCGAGCAGTACACGCATACCTCGCTGGAGGCGGCAATAAAAGCGCGCTTTGGCGAGCGGGCACGATTTCACACCTGTTCAGCGTCAGATATGACGGCGGCGGAACTGGTCGCGTTTCTGGCGGCGAAAGGAAAGTTTATTGCCGTGGAGGACGGTTTTTCAACGCATGAGAGTAAAATCTGCCGCCATTAATACGCCACGGTGAGAGCGCGTCTCACCGTGTAAGGACTTGCTGGATTAATTTTGCGTATCCAGGGTGGAGAGTTCTTTATCAATGAAATAAAGCCCTTCGCCGCTTTTTCCCGCCAGCGTTAATTTATCAATAATAGATTTGAACAGTTTTTCTTCTTCATGCTGTTCTGCCACATACCACTGCAAGAAATTAAATGTCGGATAATCCTGGCTGGTCATTGCGGCATGAGCCAGTTCATTAATTTTTTGCGTAATAAGCTGCTCATGCTCATAGGTCGCGCGGAACAGCTCATCCAGCGAGGCGTACTCAGCGAAGGGCGAAGAAACGGTATGAATGCGCGGCAGGCTTCCGGTATCGGTAAGGTAGTCAAACAGGCGCTGCATATGCGTCATCTCTTCTTGCGCATGGCGACGAAGAAATGCGGCTGCGCCTTCAAAACTATGATAGCTACACCACGCGCTCATTTGTTGATAGAGCAGGGAGGAGTACAACTCCAGATTCATTTGCTCATTCAGTTTGTCGATCATTTCTGTTTTCAGCATGGTTCCGCTCCACAAATAGCAAAAGATATACAGTAATGTGGCGCCACTATAATTTGTTATTTTATTATTTGCAAAAGGTAAAATATTAAATTTAATTATTAAAAATACGAATGGGAATAAAACGCATTAACGCCAGTGTATAGGGTATAAAAATAAAGGAAAGCCAGCATCTTCATGCTGGCAATAGCGACCCTGCGCTCTCCTCCATTGTACATGGTGTCGGCGTTAAGCCAGCCGCCTTAATAATAAAGCGGCATAATTTGCGGGACGGCAACGCCCCGGCACTGCCAGGAGAGGGTAAATCGGGTGTTCAGACACAACGAGCCCGCATAAATGCTACAGGTTCCTACCGGCTGACCAAACGAAACGGCATCGGCATAGCCCATCTGCTGGCATTCGCGTGTTGCGGTCCCGTGAGATACATAGTCATCTGTCCGTGAAGTAAAAAATAGCGGCTGGTTATACGTCAGGCGCACGATGCCGCTTATCGGGCTGGCTTCGCTGACCTGCGCTTGTCGAGTAATGGTGCATCCCGTCAGGGCTAGCAGTGAAAGAGTAAAAATAAGAGGCTTCATAAAATCGCTCCGACAATTCGGTATCAGACCATGCTACCTCGTGTCTTGCACCGTCAATGGCTGGAATAACTTACGGATTCGCCTTGATTAAAGGTAACGGCAGGAGGTTTACAGCGGGAACAGAAAATGTGTGAGCGTCTCTTCATTTAATGAAACTTAGTTTCATTAAATTTGAATGCGTGTTCTCAAGTGTGTAGTGTGGGCAAAACGTCATGATTTACGCAGACGCGACCGTCTGCATTCAGGAGGAACACGATGAAAATTGCACTGATGATGGAAAATAGCCAGGCCAGCAAAAATGCCATCATTTATAACGAACTTAGCGCCGTCGCCAATGAAAAGGGATTTCCCGTTTTTAACGTCGGCATGTGCGACGAAAATGACCATCACCTGACGTACATTCATTTAGGCATCATGGCGAGTATTCTGCTTAATGCAAACGCGGTTGATTTTGTGGTTACTGGCTGTGGCACTGGTCAGGGCGCGCTGATGTCGTTAAATATTCATCCAGGTGTCATTTGTGGCTATTGCATCGATCCGGCAGATGCTTTTCTGTTTGCGCAGATCAACAACGGCAATGCGTTGTCCCTGCCATTTGCGAAAGGCTTTGGCTGGGGCGCTGAGCTGAACGTGCGTTTCATCTTTGAAAAAGCGTTTACCGGGCGTAAAGGTGAGGGGTATCCGCCTGAGCGCAAAGCGCCGCAGGTACGCAATGCGGGCATTTTGAATCAGGTTAAGGCCGCGGTCGTCAAAGAGAATTATCTGGATACACTGCGGGCTATCGATCCTGAACTGGTTAAAACGGCGGTTTCAGGGCCGCGTTTCCAGCAATGTTTGTTTGAAAACGGCCAGAATAAAGAAATAGAAGCGTTTGTACGTGAGATGCTGGGGTAATGCCCGGACAAGACAGAGACGTTTCGCGCCTGTCGGCTGGCATGATGTGCCGATAATACGCCAGTAGCGACAGGCGCCACCTCTGGCAAACAGACCAGAAACGGTGTAGGCCGGATAAGCTGCTTCGCGTTGCTATCCGGCTAATAACGTCTCAATATTGTCGCTCGGGGAGCCGCTATCAGTGATGCTGATAGGTCACGACGTTAAGGAGATGCTGATCGGTTTGCGCCAGACATAACCCTGCTCGTTTAGCGCTGCGAACTTCTTCGAGAATAGTTTGTAAAAGTACGCCATCCTGCTGCTGCTCTTTTTCCAGGGTATGGAGAAAATCGAGCGTTGAGGCATCATTCAGCGCTTTCGCTTCATCTGCCAGACGCGACAGCGTGCTGGCGCGTTGCTGATAATCCTCCAGGGTTTTCTGGAACAATTCTTCCAGAGAGCAGAGCTCTTCACCCGGAACGTCAATGGCTTTAACGATAGGGGTGGCGCCGGCGTTTTTCATAAAATTAAACATGCGCATCATTTGCGTCACGTTGCCTTGCGCCTGGGTACGAAGAAAGGTGGCGGTGCCTGTTAAACTGTGTTCAGAACACCATTCGCTTAGATGGAGGTAAAGATTTGATGCGTAAAACTCAAGGTTCATTGGCGTGTTGAGCTTTTGAACCATTCCTACAGCTGCCATAACAATATCCTTATTTCCAGAAAGTGTTGATGTGCATGACAGACGAGAATGCAACGGGCCGTTGTCACATTCTTACCTCTATGCACAATAAATACTCTTAGCAGAAGAACTCCGTTCCGCCAGTCCCTTATGCGATCTCATTTCCTGTTTATCGATCGGTAATGAGAATAGCGCATCAATAAAAATAAGAAAATCCTTAAATGCAATTGTTTATCTTTTTTTACATTTTCAGCGGTGTGATTTTTTCAGGTGTAATGATTTTTGGTATGTCATTCTTGTAACTATTTGAAAGATAAAAGATATTATATTTTTTCTGTTTTATGGAACATTGTTTCAGATCATGAGGTGAGCCTTTCAAGTATGGTAATTTCAATAAAATAAACATTAGCCAGTCTGGATATCACACGCATAAACGGTTGAGAGCAAATATGCCTGTTTTTATAAACTAGCCGATTTTGCGGTAGATCATTTTTAATATCATTAATCATACGAGCACGTTATTCGGTTGAGCGCAGTTTTGCTGGGTGACTCGTTAACAAGGAGCAGTCAATGAAAAAGGTCGCGGTGCTGTTGGCACCAGGATTTGAAGAAGCAGAGGCCATTGTTACTCTTGATATTCTGCGACGTTTGCATATCGACGTCGAAACGCTGGCGTGTGCTGAATCACGGGCGGTGGTGAGTTACCATGATATTCCTATGGTTGCGGACAGCACGCTGAGTGAACGCCAGCAGGCGCTTTTCGATGCGGTAGTGCTACCGGGCGGTCCGCAGGGGAGCGCTAATCTGGCGGCTAATCCGGCGGTGATCGCTTTCGTTGCGCGTCATGATGCGGCAGGCAAATTAATTTGTCCTATCTGTTCCGCGGCGGCAAGGGTGCTGGGTGCTCACGGATTGCTGAAGGGGCGTCGTTATGTCTGTTCCGGCGATCTGTGGAAAGCGGTTCCGGAAGGTGTCTATGTGGATGCGCCCGTGGTTGAAGATGGTAATTTAATTAGCGGCAAAGGGTTGGGTCATGTCTTTGATTTCGCGCTAACCCTTTCCGCCAGACTGCTGGGAGACGATGCGCCGGTTCGCGAACAGGCTGAACATATCTATTATCCCTGGTAATCGTTATTCACCCAGGGCCGTAAGGATTAGCTGGCTGATGTTATGGATTAATGTGCTGGCTTTCCTGCCTTTTGGCTGATGAATTCGCTCTGGGTTATGTCATTTTCCGCTAAAACTATTCCCGCCATCAGCATTTATCTAATGAATGAAAGACAGTGCACCGTTTTACGTCTTCTCTAACAAGAATCGTTTGATTTTACCCTACATAAAAAACGCTAAAGCAGGTCAATGACTTCCCTGGGTTATGAGTTAATCGTTATTTCTGCGTGTGTCTTAGGGGGGGGATTCCTGAAAGGCGGCCTCGGAAAAGTCTCATATGTGGTGGCGAGCGTACTGATATCAGGAGCGGTGGAGAGCGCGATGAACCTGCTCAACATTTCACCTTTTGCACAGTGTATGGTTCGCGGCTGAATCCTTCTGACAACAGTTATCTTCGACCATTATAAGCAAAAAGCGAAGCGTACGATTTGATGAATTAATACTCAACTAAACAGTATAGCTTCACGTCATCGCCAGCCGCTACCCCGGCTGGCGATGGTCTTTCTAAATGGCGAGCAGCGTCACACTGTCTATACTTACATGACTAATGAGACCGTTTGTGAGTCTCAATATGATGATAAGGAGGAGACCAGGGTGGCAGAACCGTTAACCGTATCCCCCGAACTCACTGCGAACTATGCGTATTTTTTTGACCTTGATGGCACATTGGCAGAGATAAAGCCTCATCCCGATCAGGTAGTGGTACCGCATAAAATCCTTCAGTTGTTAGACCGTCTCGCGGCGCACAACGCAGGGGCACTGGCATTGATTTCAGGGCGTTCAATGACTGAGCTGGATGCTTTGGCGAAGCCTTTTCGCTTTCCACTCGCTGGCGTTCACGGGGCAGAGCGTCGTGACATCAATGGTAAAACCCATATCGTGCGCCTTCCTGAAGCGGTAGTCCGTGAGGTAGAGGCGTTATTACGTTCGACGCTTGTAGCGCTGCCCGGAACGGAGCTGGAGACGAAGGGGATGGCATTTGCGCTGCACTACCGTCAGGCTCCGGAACATGAAGCGGCGCTGTTGGCGCTTGCGCAACACGTTACGCAGCACTGGCCGCAACTGGCGTTGCAGCCTGGTAAATGTGTTGTGGAAATCAAACCTAAGGGAACCAATAAAGGCGAAGCCATTGCCGCCTTTATGCAGGAGGCGCCCTTTGCGGGACGGATTCCCGTTTTTGTGGGCGACGATTTGACCGATGAGGCTGGCTTTGGCGTGGTGAATCACGCTGGCGGAATTTCCGTAAAAGTGGGTGTCGGGGCAACCCAGGCGGCATGGCGGCTGGAAAGCGTACCCGATGTCTGGCGCTGGCTGGAACAAATCAATTATCCACAACAAGAACAACAAGTAATGAATAACAGGAGAGATGGCTATGAGTCGTTTAGTCGTAGTATCTAATCGAATTGCCCCCCCGGATAATAAAGGCGGCGCCGGCGGCCTCGCCGTTGGCGTGCTTGGCGCGCTAAAAGCGGCTGGCGGGTTGTGGTTCGGCTGGAGTGGCGAGACAGGTAACGAGGATGAGCCATTAAAAAAGGTGACAAAAGGTAATATTACCTGGGCATCGTTTAACCTGAGTGAACAAGATTACGAAGATTATTACTGTCAATTTTCCAATGCGGTTCTCTGGCCTGCGTTCCACTATCGTCTGGACCTGGTACAGTTTCAGCGTCCTGCATGGGAAGGCTATATGCGGGTGAATGCGTTATTAGCGGATAAGTTATTGCCCCTCATTAAAGAGAACGACATCATTTGGGTGCATGACTACCACCTGTTACCGTTTGCCAGCGAGCTGCGTAAACGCGGCGTGAACAACCGAATTGGTTTTTTCCTGCATATTCCATTCCCGACCCCGGAGATTTTTAACGCTTTACCGCCGCATGATGAACTGCTGGAGCAGTTGTGTGACTTTGATCTGCTCGGGTTCCAGACGGAAAATGATCGCCTGGCTTTTCTGGATAGTCTTTCGAGTCAAACGCGAGTCACGACTCGCAGCGGCAAGCAGCATATCGCGTGGGGGAAAGACTTCCAGACAGAAGTGTATCCTATCGGTATTGAGCCCGATGAGATTGCTCTGCAGGCTGCCGGGCCGTTGCCGCCTAAACTGGCGCAGCTCAAGGCGGAACTGAAAAATGTGAAGAATATTTTTTCCGTTGAGCGGCTGGATTATTCGAAAGGGCTGCCGGAACGTTTTCTGGCGTATGAAGCGCTACTGGAAAACTATCCGCAGCATCGGGGAAAAATTCGTTATACCCAAATTGCGCCTACATCACGCGGCGAAGTACAGGCATACCAGGATATTCGCCACCAGCTTGAGACGGAAGCAGGCCGGATTAATGGGAAATATGGACAATTGGGCTGGACGCCGCTCTATTATCTGAATCAACATTTCGACCGTAAACTGTTAATGAAGATATTCCGTTATTCAGACGTCGGGCTCGTCACCCCGTTGCGTGACGGGATGAACCTGGTGGCGAAAGAGTTTGTCGCCGCGCAGGATCCCGCTAACCCTGGCGTACTGGTACTGTCACAGTTTGCCGGCGCGGCGAATGAACTGACGTCGGCGTTAATCGTCAATCCTTACGATCGGGATGACGTGGCGGCGGCGCTCAATCGCGCGTTAACGATGCCCCTTGCCGAGCGTATTTCGCGCCATGCGGAAATGCTGGACGTGATCGTTAAAAATGACATTAACCGCTGGCAGGAGCGTTTTATTCATGACCTAAAGGAGGTCACGCCGCGTAGCCCTGAGCGTCAGCAGCAGAACAACGTGGCGACGTTCCCTAAGCTGGCCTGAAATATCGCGAGCGGCGACTAGTCGCCCGCTAACGGCACCAGCAACACATCTACCTGGCTGGCGCTGACGACACTTTTTGCCGAGCAGGACGCGCGCGAAAAGAAACTGTGGTTATGGTTGCCGCAAATGACCAGATCAACATGGTGTTTGCGGCACACAGCCAAAATATGCTGGCTTAACTCACCTGATGCGATGAAAGTTTGTTCAATCGGATAATCCGCATTTTCCCCCAGCATCTTAAGAAAATTCTCGGTCTCTTCATGCATAACCGCGCGTAAATCCTCCATCATGGGCGCAGCGAACTGGTTATACAGTTCAGGATCGGAAGCGAGAGTAATCAGGCTTATTTTCGCCTGAACAGGGCGGGCGATAGAGACCGCTTTAGCCAGTAGCTGGTGACTTTCCGGGGTGACGGCAACGGCGACAAGAATATGGGTGTAGCTCATAACTCGCTCCTTGATTGCAAGAATATGAGATTGTGCTTTAGCTTTACTCTGTTTATCGCATTTCTGCAATGCGCTAATGCCACATTAATGTGAAGGACATCATAATTAATCATTAATTATTCTTATGTAAAGAATCGTGGCATAAGACACTTTTTACACACCACCCGGATGCTTCATTTAAACGGGTGAACAAGGAAAGCTAAAAGTTAAATCAAATGAGCTTATTTTTAACAGCGGAGGGCGTATGCTGTGACGAGATTAATTAATAACGTTTAATATTTAAGCCACTGTTTACTAAAGGTAAAATAAAATCGTTTCTAAAATAGAAATAATAGCCTGTTATCTATTATCCTGGCGTTATTTTAACAGAGAGAAACAAAAAAGAATTTGGTGTTGACGTACCCCTATTCAGCAGTGTGGAATAGAAAAAGTGAACATTAGGTTATTAATTAAACAAAGTAAAAGCCATGCTGATGGTTTTATCGTAAGTATTCTGTTAAATTATGTGATCTACATCACATATTTTCTAAAATCGCCGTCCCGCTCCGTTGTATGTCACGAAGCTGACGAGTAGAGTTGCGTCGAATTAGGAAAAATCTTAGGCATTTGTAAAAATTGATGTAAACGTGTAAGGCGAATCTCAGTGGGAGGCTGCGTTATACGTCACAATGTCCATAATGTCTGAGCGCTGCTATGCATTTGACCTTTTTGCTTCTTTTACCGGGCCTTCCCGGCGACATCACGGGGTGCGGCTACGTCGCACAAAAATAAAGTTGGTTATTCTGGATGGGAACAATGCATACATCCGAGTTGCTAAAACACATTTATGACATCAATTTGTCATATTTACTCCTTGCACAGCGTTTGATCGTCCAGGACAAAGCATCTGCGATGTTCCGCCTCGGTATCAACGAAGAGATGGCAAACACACTGGGCGCGTTGACCCTGCCGCAGATGGTCAAACTGGCGGAGACGAACCAGTTAGTTTGTCATTTCCGGTTTGACGATCATCAGACGATCACCCGTTTGACTCAGGATTCGCGCGTCGATGACTTACAGCAGATTCACACAGGTATCATGCTTTCAACGCGTCTGCTCAATGAAGTGGACGATACGGCGCGTAAGAAAAGGGCATGATAATGAGTGAAAAAAGCATTGTTCAGGAAGCTCGCGATATCCAGTTGGCGATGGAGTTGATTAATCTTGGCGCTCGTCTACAAATGCTGGAAAGCGAAACACAGCTCAGCCGTGGTCGCCTCATCAGGCTGTACAAAGAATTACGCGGTAGCCCGCCGCCTAAAGGGATGCTGCCATTTTCGACAGACTGGTTTATGACCTGGGAGCAAAATATTCATGCCTCCATGTTCTGCAACGCCTGGCAATTTTTACTGAAAGCCGGCTTATGCAGCGGTGTGGATGCGGTGATTAAAGCTTATCGGCTTTATCTTGAGCAGTGTCCGCAACCGCCTGAAGGGCCGTTGTTGGCGCTGACTCGCGCATGGACGTTGGTGCGTTTTGTTGAAAGTGGGCTGCTCGAATTGTCGAGCTGTAACTGCTGCGGTGGGAACTTTATTACCCATGCGCATCAGCCCGTAGGCAGCTTTGCGTGTAGTTTATGCCAGCCGCCATCCCGCGCAGTAAAAAGACGTAAACTTTCCCGAGATGCTGCCGATATTATTCCACAACTGCTGGATGAACAGATCGAACAGGCTGTTTAACCGAAACGGTGTGGACAAACACTCCAGCAGCGGTAAGTTATTACCGCTGCTTTTTTTTGCCTTGCCTTCGCGTTAATCGCCCGACTGCGCATCCTGTCATAGTCAACAGCGGAAGGATGATGTCGTGCTTATCTTATTAGGTTACCTGGTGGTTATCGGTACAGTTTTCGGCGGTTATGTCATGACCGGCGGACACCTTGGGGCACTCTATCAACCTGCTGAACTGGTCATCATTGGCGGCGCGGGGATAGGGGCGTTCATTGTCGGCAACAACGGGAAGGCCATCAAAGGCACGATGAAAGCGATCCCGTTGTTATTTCGTCGTTCGAAATACACAAAATCTATGTACATGGATTTGCTGGCGTTGCTCTATCGCCTGATGGCCAAATCACGCCAGCAGGGGATGTTCTCCCTTGAACGCGACATTGAAAATCCGAAAGAGAGTGAAATCTTCGCCAGTTATCCGCGTATTCTGGCCGATGCGGTAATGCTTGATTTTATTGTCGATTATCTGCGCCTGATCATCAGCGGCAACATGAATACGTTCGAAATTGAAGCGTTGATGGATGAAGAGATTGAAACCCATGAAAGCGAGGCGGAAGTCCCGGCCAACAGTCTGGCGATGGTGGGGGATTCGCTGCCTGCCTTTGGTATCGTCGCGGCGGTAATGGGGGTGGTTCACGCTCTGGCTTCAGCCGATCGTCCGGCAGCGGAGTTGGGGGCTCTGATTGCCCATGCCATGGTAGGTACGTTCCTCGGTATTTTACTGGCTTATGGATTCATTTCACCGTTAGCGACCGTTTTGCGCCAGAAGAGCGCCGAAACCACCAAGATGATGCAGTGCGTAAAAATTACACTGCTGTCTAATCTGAACGGCTATGCGCCGCCGATTGCCGTGGAATTTGGTCGTAAAACGCTTTATTCCAGTGAGCGTCCATCGTTTATTGAGTTGGAAGAACACGTTCGCGCAGTGAGAAACCCAAACCAGCAGCAGACGACTGAGGAAGCATGAAAAATCAGGCTCATCCCATTGTCGTCGTAAAACGCCGCAGGCACAAACCGCACGGCGGCGGGGCGCACGGTTCCTGGAAAATTGCCTACGCCGATTTTATGACGGCGATGATGGCTTTTTTTCTGGTGATGTGGCTGATTTCCATCTCCAGCCCTAAAGAATTAATTCAGATTGCCGAATATTTTCGTACGCCGTTGGCCACCGCGGTAACGGGGGGAAATCGGATTGCCAATAGCGAGAGCCCGATACCAGGCGGCGGCGATGATTACACCCAACAGCAGGGTGAAGTGGAAAAGCAGCCGAATATCGACGAGCTGAAAAAACGGATGGAGCAGAGTCGGTTAAACAAACTGCGCGGCGATCTGGATCAACTGATCGAATCCGATCCCAAACTGCGCGCGTTACGTCCGCATCTGAAAATTGATTTGGTTCAGGAGGGGTTGCGTATCCAGATTATCGACAGCCAGAACCGCCCGATGTTTAAAACCGGCAGCGCCGAAGTTGAGCCGTATATGCGCGATATCCTGCGTGCGATTGCGCCAGTGTTAAACGGTATACCTAATCGCATTAGCCTGGCCGGCCATACCGATGACTTTCCCTACGCGAACGGCGAAAAAGGCTATAGCAACTGGGAGTTATCCGCCGATCGCGCCAATGCCTCGCGTCGCGAACTGGTCGCTGGCGGGCTGGATAACGGAAAAGTATTACGGGTGGTTGGCATGGCCGCCACGATGCGGCTGAGCGATCGCGGTCCTGATGATGCCATCAACCGCCGCATAAGCCTGCTGGTGTTAAACAAACAGGCGGAACAGGCCATTTTGCATGAAAACGCTGAAAGCCAGAATGAGCCGGTAAGTGTATTACAACAGCCTGCGGCAGCCCCGCCGGCAAGCGTACCCACATCGCCAAAAGCGGAACCGAGGTGATAGCGTGAGCATGGATATTAGCGATTTTTATCAGACATTTTTTGATGAAGCTGACGAGCTGTTGGCTGATATGGAGCAGCATCTGCTGGATTTGGTGCCGGAATCCCCGGACGCTGAACAACTGAACGCCATTTTTCGCGCGGCGCACTCCATTAAAGGCGGCGCGGGCACATTCGGCTTCACTATTCTGCAGGAAACCACGCATTTAATGGAAAACCTGCTGGATGAAGCCCGACGCGGTGAAATGCAGCTCAATACCGACATTATCAACCTGTTTTTGGAAACGAAAGATATTATGCAGGAACAGCTCGACGCCTATAAAAACTCCGAAGAGCCGGATGCCGCAAGCTTCGAATATATCTGCAATGCGCTACGCCAGTTGGCGCTGGAGGCGAAAGGCGAAACCACGCCGGCGGTCGTAGAAACCGCGGCACTAAGCGCGGCGATCCAGGAAGAGAGCGTAGCCGAAACCGAATCGCCTCGTGACGAGAGTAAACTGCGCATTGTACTTTCACGGTTGAAAGCCAATGAGGTCGATCTGCTTGAAGAAGAGTTGGGCAATCTGGCTACTCTGACGGATGTCGTTAAGGGGGCGGATTCACTGTCGGCAACTCTGGATGGCAGCGTCGCGGAAGATGACATTGTCGCGGTGCTCTGTTTTGTCATCGAGGCCGATCAGATCGCTTTTGAAAAAGTGGTCACCGCGCCGGTTGAAAAAGCGCAAGAGAAAACCGAGGTAGCACCGGTAGCGTCTCCGGCAGTCGTTGCGCCAGCCGCCAAAAGCGCGGCCCATGAACATCATGCGGGGCGTGAAAAACCTGCGCGTGAACGCGAGTCCACCAGCATTCGCGTGGCGGTAGAGAAAGTGGATCAGCTCATAAACCTGGTCGGCGAGTTAGTGATTACCCAGTCAATGTTGGCCCAGCGTTCTAACGAGCTGGACCCGGTAAACCACGGCGATCTCATTACCAGTATGGGGCAGTTACAACGTAACGCCCGCGACTTACAAGAGTCGGTGATGTCGATTCGTATGATGCCTATGGAGTACGTCTTCAGCCGTTTCCCGCGTCTGGTACGCGATTTAGCGGGCAAACTGGGCAAGCAGGTAGAGCTGACGCTGGTGGGGAGCTCCACTGAACTTGATAAAAGCCTGATCGAACGCATTATCGACCCGCTGACACACCTGGTGCGCAACAGTCTCGACCACGGGATTGAAATGCCGGAAAAACGCCTTGAGGCGGGGAAAAATGTTGTCGGCAATCTGATTCTTTCCGCAGAACATCAGGGCGGGAATATTTGTATTGAAGTGACCGATGACGGCGCGGGGCTTAACCGTGAGCGTATCCTGGCGAAGGCCATGTCGCAGGGGATGGCGGTGAATGAAAACATGACCGACGATGAAGTAGGCATGTTGATCTTCGCGCCGGGATTCTCAACTGCGGAACAGGTCACGGATGTCTCCGGTCGCGGCGTTGGCATGGATGTGGTGAAACGTAACATTCAGGAGATGGGCGGTCACGTTGAGATCCAGTCAAAACAAGGCTCCGGCACCACGATTCGTATTCTGCTGCCGCTGACGCTGGCCATCCTCGATGGGATGTCGGTTCGCGTGGCGGGGGAAGTTTTTATCCTGCCGTTAAATGCGGTGATGGAGTCGCTGCAACCGCGTGAAGAGGATCTTCATCCGCTGGCGGGCGGCGAACGGGTTCTGGAAGTTCGCGGCGAGTATTTGCCGCTGGTCGAATTGTGGAAAGTGTTTGACGTGGACGGGGCGAAAACCGAAGCCACGCAGGGCATTGTTGTGATCCTGCAAAGCGCGGGACGCCGTTACGCGCTGCTGGTCGATCAGCTCATCGGTCAGCACCAGGTGGTGGTCAAAAATCTGGAAAGCAATTATCGCAAGGTACCGGGGATTTCCGCCGCGACGATCCTGGGCGACGGCAGCGTCGCGCTGATTGTTGATGTTTCCGCATTGCAGGGTTTAAACCGCGAACAACGTATGGCGATCACAGCCGCCTGATTGAGTGAGAAGGGAATAATATGACCGGTATGAGTAATGTAAGCAAACTGGCCGGCGAGCCGTCAGGTCAGGAATTCCTGGTGTTTACACTGGGAAATGAAGAGTACGGCATCGATATCCTGAAAGTGCAGGAGATCCGTGGCTATGACCAGGTGACGCGCATCGCCAATACACCGGCCTTTATAAAAGGGGTGACTAACCTGCGCGGCGTGATTGTCCCCATTGTCGATCTGCGCGTGAAATTCTGCGAAGGCGACGTTGAGTATGATGACAATACGGTAGTGATCGTACTGAATCTGGGGCAACGCGTCGTCGGGATAGTGGTAGACGGCGTGTCTGACGTACTGTCGTTAACGGCGGAACAAATCCGTCCGGCGCCAGAATTTGCCGTGACCTTGTCAACAGAATATTTGACGGGATTGGGCGCGCTCGGCGAGCGTATGCTGATTCTGGTGAATATCGAAAAACTGCTTAACAGCGAAGAGATGGCGCTGCTGGATATCGCAGCATCACACGTCGCGTAATAACGTTGCCGGATGGCGTCGCGCCATCCGGCAATACTAGCCGTTATGCTTCCGCCAGCGGTGAGAGTGCCTGTTCATCGCCCGCGCCCAGCCCCTGCATTTTGCGCCGGCATCGCCGCTGCGACACTGTCATTGGCAATGTCGTCTTCCGGAACAGCGTATTTCCTTTTTGCAAAAGTAAAGTTATCACCGCAGGTGCCGATAACGTTGATAACTCGTTATCAGGAAGGTGCCTTATGTTTAACCGTATCCGCGTTGTCACAATGCTGATGATGGTGCTGGGGGTTTTCGCACTGCTACAGCTTGTTTCCGGTGGTTTGCTGTTTTCTTCATTACAGCATAACCAGCAAGGTTTTGTTATTTCTAACGAATTACGCCAGCAACAAAGCGAACTCACGTCGACATGGGACTTAATGCTGCAAACGCGCATTAACCTGAGCCGTTCCGCCGCACGCATGATGATGGACGCTTCTAACCAGCAGAGCAGCGCCAAAACGGATTTACTCCAGAATGCAAAAACGACCCTCGCACAGGCGGCGGCGCATTACGCCAATTTCAAAAACATGACGCCATTGCCAGCGATGGCGGAGGCCAGCGCGAACGTCGATGAAAAATATCAGCGCTATCAGGCCGCATTAGCCGAACTTATTCAGTTTCTGGACAATGGCAATATGGATGCCTACTTCGCCCAGCCAACCCAGGGAATGCAAAACGCGTTGGGCGAGGCGCTGGGCAATTACGCCCGGGTGAGCGAAAACCTGTACCGCCAGACATTTGATCAAAGCGCTCATGACTACCGTTTTGCGCAATGGCAACTGGGGGTTCTTGCGGTCGTGCTGGTGCTGATTTTGATGGTGGTTTGGTTCGGCATTCGTCATGCCCTGCTTAACCCATTAGCGCGAGTGATTACTCATATCCGTGAAATTGCCAGCGGCGATCTGACGAAAACGCTCACCGTCTCAGGACGTAATGAAATTGGCGAACTGGCGGGAACGGTTGAACATATGCAACGCTCGCTGATTGACACCGTGACGCAGGTTCGTGAAGGTTCGGATGCGATTTATTCCGGCACCAGTGAAATTGCCGCCGGTAATACCGACCTCTCTTCCCGTACCGAACAACAAGCCTCCGCTCTGGAGGAGACGGCGGCCAGCATGGAACAACTGACGGCCACCGTGAAGCAAAACGCCGATAACGCCCGTCAGGCTTCGCAACTGGCGCAAAGCGCCTCCGAGACCGCGCGTCATGGCGGCAAAGTGGTCGACGGCGTGGTAAACACCATGCACGAAATTGCCGACAGTTCGAAAAAAATCGCTGACATTATCAGCGTTATCGACGGTATTGCCTTCCAGACTAACATTCTGGCGCTGAACGCGGCGGTAGAAGCGGCGCGCGCGGGAGAGCAGGGACGCGGTTTTGCGGTCGTGGCAGGCGAGGTGCGTAATCTGGCCAGCCGCAGCGCCCAGGCGGCGAAAGAAATAAAAGCGTTGATTGAAGATTCCGTCTCGCGTGTCGATACCGGTTCTGTGCTGGTGGAAAGCGCCGGGGAAACCATGACTGACATCGTCAATGCCGTTACGCGCGTCACGGATATCATGGGCGAAATCGCCTCCGCCTCGGATGAGCAAAGCCGGGGTATCGATCAGGTCGCTTTGGCCGTTTCCGAAATGGACCGCGTAACGCAACAGAACGCTTCGCTGGTTCAGGAATCCGCAGCGGCCGCCGCCGCGCTGGAAGAGCAGGCCAGCCGTCTGACCCAGGCGGTATCGGCTTTCCGCTTGGCATCGCGACCGCTGGCGGTAAATAAGCCTGAGATGCGTTTATCAGTGGACGCTCAGTCCGGCAATACGCCGCGGCCCTTAGCCGCCGGGGATGATGCGAACTGGGAAACCTTCTGATCGACGTGCTCTGTCGGTTCTCGATTAATTTGCGAACCCGCCGATACCTTTCGTCTGGTTCGCATAGATAAAAGCAAAAAATGTGTAATACGGGAAGCATGGCGCTGCCGCAGGGCGCGCCCGTTGTACTTTGAATGTGATTAAGAAGGCGCTATGACATCATCTCTGCCCTCCGGGCAAACGTCAGTATTGTTACAGATGACACAGCGCCTCGCGCTGTCCGACGCGCATTTTCGTCGGATATGTCAATTAATCTACCAGCGCGCAGGGATCGTGCTGGCCGACCATAAGCGGGATATGGTTTATAACCGCCTGGTCCGTCGGCTGCGTGCCCTGGGACTGGATGATTTTGGCCGTTATCTCAGTATGCTGGAGGCTAATCAAAACAGCGCTGAGTGGCAGGCTTTTATCAACGCTCTGACTACCAACCTGACCGCTTTTTTTCGCGAGGCGCACCATTTTCCCATCCTTGCGGAACATGCGCGTCGCCGCCACGGCGAGTACCGCGTCTGGAGTGCGGCGGCATCGACAGGAGAAGAACCTTACAGTATCGCCATTACGCTGGCGGATGCGTTGGGGATGGCCCCCGGTCGCTGGAAAGTATTCGCCAGCGATATTGATACTGAAGTGCTGGAAAAAGCGAGAAGCGGTATTTATCGCCTCAGCGAACTGAAAACGTTATCGCCGCAGCAGCTACAACGTTACTTCATGCGCGGTACGGGGCCGCATGAAGGACTGGTGCGCGTGCGTCAGGAACTGGCCAATTATGTTGAATTTTCCTCCGTTAATTTGTTGGAAAAGCAGTACAACGTACCCGGTCCCTTTGACGCGATTTTTTGCCGTAACGTCATGATCTATTTTGATAAAACGACTCAGGAGGACATTCTGCGCCGTTTTGTTCCACTCCTTAAGCCTGACGGACTGTTGTTTGCCGGTCACTCAGAAAACTTTAGCAACCTCGTGCGCGAGTTTAGCCTGCGCGGACAGACGGTGTATGCGCTAAGTAAGGATAAAGCATGAGTAAAATCAGGGTATTGTCAGTTGATGATTCCGCGCTAATGCGCCAAATCATGACTGAAATTATTAATAGCCATAGCGATATGGAGATGGTGGCGACTGCGCCGGACCCGTTGGTCGCCAGGGATCTCATCAAAAAATTTAATCCGGACGTATTGACCCTGGACGTTGAGATGCCGCGTATGGACGGCCTCGATTTTCTGGAAAAACTGATGCGCCTGCGACCGATGCCGGTGGTGATGGTCTCTTCGCTGACCGGGAAAGGTTCTGAAGTGACGCTACGGGCGCTGGAGTTGGGGGCCATCGATTTTGTCACCAAACCGCAGCTTGGCATTCGTGAAGGTATGCTGGCGTATAGCGAGATGATCGCCGAAAAAGTGCGTACCGCCGCGCGGGCCCGCATCGCCGCACATAAACCGATGGCGGCCCCGGCAACCTTAAAAGCCGGTCCGCTGCTCAGTTCGGAAAAACTGATTGCTATCGGCGCTTCAACGGGCGGTACTGAAGCTATCCGACATGTGCTGCAACCGCTGCCGCTTTCCAGTCCGGCAGTGATTATTACGCAGCATATGCCGCCTGGCTTTACCCGCTCGTTTGCCGAGCGTCTGAATAAACTCTGTCAAATCAGCGTGAAGGAGGCGGAGGACGGCGAACGCGTATTGCCAGGTCATGCCTACATTGCGCCCGGCGACAAGCATATGGAGCTGGCGCGTAGTGGGGCGAATTATCAAATCAAAATTCATGATGGCCCGCCGGTAAACCGGCATCGGCCTTCCGTGGATGTGCTGTTTCATTCGGTGGCGAAACACGCGGGGCGCAACGCCGTAGGCGTCATTCTTACGGGGATGGGCAACGATGGCGCCGCTGGAATGTTAGCGATGTACCAGGCTGGCGCCTGGACCATTGCGCAAAACGAAGCAAGTTGTGTGGTGTTCGGCATGCCGCGCGAGGCCATCAATATGGGTGGCGTAAGCGAAGTGGTCGATCTTAGCCAGGTAAGCCAGCAGATGCTGGCGAAAATCAGTGCCGGACAGGCGATACGTATTTGAACCAGGAGTAGTATTTTATGGCGGATAAAGAGCTTAAATTTTTGGTTGTGGATGACTTTTCGACCATGCGTCGTATCGTGCGCAACCTCTTAAAAGAGCTTGGATTTAACAATGTGGAAGAGGCCGAAGACGGCGTCGATGCGCTGAACAAGCTCCAGGCGGGCGGCTTTGGTTTTATTATCTCCGACTGGAACATGCCGAATATGGATGGCCTGGAGCTGCTGAAAACCATTCGCGCCGATAGCGCCATGTCGGCGTTACCCGTGTTGATGGTCACGGCGGAAGCCAAAAAAGAGAATATTATCGCCGCCGCACAGGCTGGCGCCAGCGGTTATGTCGTAAAACCGTTCACCGCAGCGACTCTGGAAGAGAAGCTCAACAAAATCTTTGAGAAACTGGGCATGTGAGGATGCGATGATGATGCAACCATCTATCAAGCCTGCTGATGAAGGCTCAGCAGGAGACATCATTGCGCGCATCGGTAGTCTGACCCGAATGCTGCGCGACAGCCTGCGTGAACTGGGGCTGGACCAGGCGATTGCCGAAGCGGCGGAGGCGATCCCTGATGCGCGCGACCGTCTGGATTATGTCGTCCAGATGACGGCGCAGGCGGCGGAACGCGCGCTAAACAGTGTCGAAGCCTCGCAGCCGCATCAGGATGCGATGGAGAAAGAGGCGAAAGCGCTAACCCAACGTTGGGACGAGTGGTTTGACAATCCGATCGAGCTTGCCGACGCCCGTGAACTGGTGACGGATACGCGCCAGTTTCTCAGGGATGTCCCGGGCCATACCAGCTTTACTAACGCGCAACTGCTGGACATCATGATGGCGCAGGATTTCCAGGATCTGACGGGTCAGGTGATCAAACGCATGATGGACGTGATTCAGGAGATTGAGCGCCAGTTATTAATGGTACTGCTGGAAAACATCCCGGAACAGAGCGCACGACCAAAACGCGAGAACGAAAGCTTACTCAACGGCCCGCAGGTGGATACCTCGAAAGCTGGCGTCGTCGCCAGTCAGGATCAGGTGGACGACCTGCTGGACAGTCTTGGGTTTTAAGCTTTTTTGACCTGATGGCGCTGCGCTTATCGGGTTCGAATCCGTCAACCCGGCCGGATACGAGACTTTCTTATCGTATCCGGCTATCTCTATTAACGCCATAAACCCCGCCTTTTTTACCGCTTACTCTGCCCATTGGCGTAAAGCGGTTCTGGCATCATTCTCGCTTATCAATCTATCCAGGGTTTGCTGCGTGGCAGAAGAGAGCGACGACGACAAAACAGAAGCCCCCACACCCCACCGACTTGAAAAAGCGCGGGAAGAAGGGCAGATCCCCCGTTCCAGAGAACTGACCTCACTGCTGATATTGCTGGTGGGCGTTTGTATTATTTGGTTCGGCGGCGAGTCGTTAGCGCGGCAACTGGCGGGAATGCTCTCAGCAGGCCTGCACTTCGATCACCGTATGGTGAACGATCCTAACCTGATCCTGGGGCAGATAATTTTGCTGATTAAAGCGGCGATGATGGCGTTGCTACCGCTCATCGCGGGCGTGGTGCTGGTGGCGCTTATCTCGCCGGTTATGCTTGGCGGCCTGATTTTTAGCGGTAAGTCGCTACAGCCAAAATTTTCTAAATTAAACCCGCTGCCGGGAATTAAGCGCATGTTTTCGGCGCAGACCGGCGCGGAACTGCTAAAAGCGGTGTTGAAATCCACGCTGGTCGGCTGCGTTACCGGCTTTTATCTCTGGCATCACTGGCCGCAAATGATGCGCCTGATGGCGGAGTCGCCGATCGTCGCAATGGGGAATGCGCTGGATCTGGTTGGACTCTGCGCGTTACTGGTGGTACTGGGCGTGATTCCGATGGTGGGATTTGACGTGTTTTTCCAGATCTTTAGCCACCTGAAAAAATTACGCATGTCGCGGCAGGACATTCGCGACGAATTTAAAGAGAGCGAAGGCGATCCGCATGTTAAGGGCAAAATTCGCCAGATGCAACGCGCCGCCGCGCAGCGCCGCATGATGGAAGATGTGCCGAAAGCGGACGTCATTGTCACTAACCCGACGCACTATTCCGTGGCGCTGCAGTATGACGAAAACAAAATGAGCGCGCCGAAAGTGGTCGCGAAGGGGGCTGGATTAATAGCGCTGCGCATTCGCGAGATCGGCGCTGAACATCGGGTTCCCACTTTAGAAGCGCCGCCGCTGGCGCGGGCATTATATCGCCACGCCGAAATCGGCCAGCAAATTCCCGGGCAGTTATATGCTGCCGTTGCGGAAGTGTTGGCCTGGGTCTGGCAGCTTAAACGCTGGCGGCTTGCGGGCGGGCAACGTCCTCCACAACCTGAGAACCTTCCGGTGCCAGAAGCGCTGGATTTTATGAACGAGAAGACTACTGATGGCTAATCTGGTCGCGATGCTGCGCCTGCCCAGCAACCTGAAATCGACGCAATGGCAAATTCTTGCCGGGCCGATCCTCATTCTGCTGATTTTGTCGATGATGGTGCTGCCGCTGCCTGCTTTTATCCTCGACTTATTGTTTACCTTTAATATTGCGCTATCGATCATGGTGCTGCTGGTGGCGATGTTTACCCAGCGCACTCTGGATTTTGCCGCGTTTCCAACCATTCTGCTGTTTACCACGCTACTGCGTCTGGCGCTTAACGTTGCCTCAACGCGCATTATTTTGATGGAAGGGCATACCGGCGCGGCGGCGGCGGGAAAGGTGGTGGAGGCGTTCGGTCATTTCCTGGTCGGCGGTAACTTCGCGATCGGGATTGTGGTTTTTATCATCCTCGTCATTATCAACTTCATGGTCATCACCAAAGGCGCCGGACGTATTGCCGAAGTCGGCGCGCGCTTTGTGCTGGACGGTATGCCCGGTAAGCAAATGGCGATTGACGCCGATCTTAATGCCGGTCTGATTGGTGAAGACGAGGCCAAAAAACGGCGTTCGGAAGTCACTCAGGAAGCCGACTTCTACGGCTCGATGGACGGGGCAAGTAAATTTGTGCGCGGCGACGCCATCGCCGGTATTCTCATCATGGTCATTAACGTGGTCGGCGGGCTGCTGGTCGGCGTATTGCAGCACGGAATGAGCATGGGCAGCGCGGCGGAAAGCTACACCCTGCTGACCATTGGCGACGGCCTGGTCGCCCAGATCCCGGCGCTGGTTATCTCCACGGCGGCGGGCGTCATTGTGACCCGCGTCAGTACCGATCAGGATGTAGGCGAGCAGATGGTTGGCCAACTGTTCAGTAATCCAAGGGTGATGCTGCTGGCAGCGGCGGTGCTGGGGCTGCTTGGCATGGTGCCAGGAATGCCTAACCTGGTATTTTTACTTTTTACCGCCGCTTTGCTCGGCCTGGCATGGTGGCTGCGCGGGCGTGAAGAAAAAGCGCCAGAGGAGCCGCAGCCGGTAAAAATGCCGGAAAATAACTCGGTGGTCGAAGCCACCTGGAATGACGTACAGCTTGAGGATTCACTGGGAATGGAAGTGGGCTACCGCCTGATCCCGATGGTGGATTTTCAACAGGATGGCGAATTGCTCGGACGTATTCGCAGTATTCGTAAAAAATTCGCGCAGGATATGGGGTTCCTGCCGCCGGTGGTCCACATTCGCGACAATATGGATTTACAGCCTGCGCGCTACCGTATTTTGATGAAAGGGGTAGAGATCGGCAGCGGGGACGCCTATCCGGGACGCTGGCTGGCTATTAACCCCGGCACGGCGGCGGGAACGCTACCGGGCGAGAAAACCGTCGATCCAGCTTTTGGCCTTGATGCCATCTGGATTGAAAGCGCCCTGAAAGAGCAGGCGCAAATTCAGGGCTTTACCGTCGTGGAAGCCAGTACCGTTGTGGCGACGCACCTTAACCACTTGATTGGCCAATTCTCCGCCGAACTGTTTGGCCGCCAGGAAGCGCAGCAACTGTTGGATCGTGTCTCTCAGGAGATGCCTAAACTCACGGAAGATCTGGTCCCCGGCGTCGTGACCCTCACGACCTTACACAAAGTCCTGCAGAACTTACTGGCGGAAAAAGTCCCGATTCGCGATATGCGCACCATTCTGGAAACGCTGGCGGAACATGCGCCGTTACAAAGCGATCCGCATGAATTAACCGCCGTGGTACGCGTGGCATTAGGACGAGCGATTACGCAACAGTGGTTCCCCGGTAATGAAGAAGTGCAGGTGATTGGCCTGGATACCGCGCTGGAGCGTTTGCTGCTTCAGGCATTGCAGGGCGGCGGTGGACTTGAGCCTGGGTTGGCGGATCGCCTGCTGGCGCAGACGCAAGAAGCGCTTTCTCGCCAGGAAATGCTTGGCGCGCCGCCGGTATTACTGGTTAACCATGCGCTACGTCCATTATTGTCCCGCTTTTTGCGGCGCAGTTTACCGCAGCTGGTGGTGTTGTCGAACCTTGAGCTTTCCGATAACCGTCATATCCGCATGACGGCGACTATTGGAGGAAAATAATGCGTAAATGGCTGGCGTTGTTGCTCTTTCCCCTGACGGTTCAGGCCGCAGGCGAAGGCGCGTGGCAGGATAGCGGTATGGGTGTAACCTTAAATTACCGGGGTGTTTCCGCATCGTCTTCGCCATTGTCGGCGCGTCAGCCGGTTTCCGGTGTGATGACGCTGGTCGCCTGGCGTTATGAACTGAATGGCCCGACTCCCGCGGGCTTACGGGTACGGTTATGTTCCCAGTCCCGTTGCGTAGATCTCGATGGTCAGAGTGGCACGACCCACGGTTTTGCCCATGTTCCCGCAGTCGAGCCGCTCCGCTTTGTCTGGGAAGTCCCCGGCGGCGGCAGACTTATCCCGGCGTTAAAAGTGCGGAGCAATCAGGTGATTGTGAACTACCGCTAACCGTTCCTTTCTTTGCCAGGTAGCAGACCTGACTCTCTTTTTGAATAAATAGAAACACCGTTTTATAAAATGGTGAGGTAGGTTGCCGGACTCTTTGCGTTTTTGCCATTTACGCTCTGGCAATGGCAGAAACAAAAAGGTTTCCGCCCAGCTTAGCTTTTACTGTAGCGAATCGACTGCGTCCGCGGTAAAACTGCACGCAGCACTGAATTCGACATTACACAGAGGTTAAGCAAATGATGGTTTATCCAGTCAAACACAGTCCGCTATTGCGTCAGCCTGAGCATTTTATCGCCAGAGATGAACTAAAAGCCTTGATTCAAAAGGTGACGCATAACCTGGTCAATATTAAAGATGAGACGGGCGAATTTTTATTGCGACTGGACGACGGACGGGTGATCGATACTAAAGGCTGGGCCGGATGGGAGTGGACGCACGGCGTGGGCCTGTACGGAATGTATCACTATTATCAACAGACCGGCGACCAGACGATGCGTAAGATCATTGATGACTGGTTTGCCGATCGTTTTGCGGAAGGCGCGACGACGAAAAACGTTAATACGATGGCGCCGTTTTTAACGCTGGCATATCGCTATGAAGAGACGCGTAATCCAGCGTATTTACCGTGGCTGGAAACGTGGGCCGAATGGGCGATGAATGAGATGCCCCGTACCGATCACGGCGGAATGCAGCACATCACGCTGGCGGAGGAAAATCATCAGCAGATGTGGGACGACACGCTAATGATGACGGTGCTGCCGCTGGCGAAAATCGGCAAGCTGTTGAACCGGCCGGAATATGTGGAAGAAGCAACCTATCAGTTCCTGCTACACGTGCAGAATTTGATGGATAAAGAGACGGGGCTGTGGTTCCACGGCTGGAGCTATGACGGTCATCATAACTTCGCTAACGCTCGCTGGGCGCGCGGCAATAGTTGGCTGACCATTGTGATCCCGGATTTTCTTGAACTGCTGGACTTGCCGGAAAATAATGCCGTGCGCCGTTACCTGGTCCAGGTACTGAATGCGCAGATCGCCGCGCTGGCGAAATGTCAGGATGAAAGCGGTTTATGGCATACGTTGCTTGACGATCCGCACTCTTATCTTGAGGCGTCGGCGACGGCGGGTTTTGCCTACGGCATTCTTAAAGCGGTGCGCAAACGCTATGTCGAACGGCACTATGCGCAGGTGGCGGAAAAAGCTATTCGGGGGATAGTGAAACATATCTCGCCGGAAGGCGAACTGCTGCAAACGTCATTTGGCACTGGCATGGGCCACGATCTCGATTTTTACCGTCATATTCCGTTGACCTCTATGCCTTACGGGCAGGCGATGGCAATGCTGTGTTTGACGGAATATCTGCGTAACTATTTCTGATGTATGCGGATATTCCGGGCATATCCTTCTCTGATGGCGCTTTGCTTATTTGACTATGGCGCCTGATCCGGCTGTGTGGTATCAGCCTGTGGATCAAACAGGTGGTCAAGGATTTTTCGCATGATGGGTGCGGCGGTAACGCCGTCGCTTCCGCCGTTTTCCAGAATCAAGGCAATAGCGACCTTAGGGTTTTTATACGGTGCAAAAGCGGTATAAAACACATGATCGCGCAGGCGAATGGGGATCATTTTCGCGTTGTAGGTCTGATTTTCTTTCAGGCTAAACACCTGCGACGTGCCGCTTTTGGCCGCAATGCCGTAGGGCGCTGTGTGAAAGAACTTATAGCCCGTTCCGTTGGGTGCATTCGCCATGCCATACATCGCCTGACGCACCAGTCCCCAGTATGGCGACGCCGGATCGGCTATCTGTGCCGGTGTTCCTGAAGGACGATACGGAACCACCGTTTTGCCGCTCTCTTCATTGAGTAACAGGTGAGGGGCAATCACCTTACCGTTGTTGATGAGCGCCACCATCGCTTTTACCATCTGGATGGGGGTGGCAATCCAGTAGCCCTGGCCGATGCCGACAGAGATGGTATCGCCCTGATACCAGGCTTTTTTATGGACCCGCTGTTTCCATGCGCGGCTGGGAAGCAGCCCGTCATACTCTTCATTAAGGTCGATGCCCGTCGGTTTGCCATAGCCGAACTGAGACAACATCGTGTCGATACGGTCAATACCCATCATATAAGCGACCTGATAGAAAAAGGTATCCGCAGATTCCTCAATCGCTTTAGTGACATCCAGCATACCGTGTCCGGTTTTTTTCCAGTCCCGATAATGACGCTGCGTGCCGGGAAGCGTCCAGGTTGGCGCGCCAAAGAAGGTGGTTTGCGGCGTAATAATCCCGCATAACAGCGCGGACATCGCCATATAGGGTTTAACCGTTGACGCCGGGGGATAAAGCCCTTGCGTCACGCGGTTGATCAGCGGCAGATTTTTATCGTGCAGCAGTTTGCCGTAATCCTGATAGCTAATGCCTTTTACAAAGGGGTTCGGATCGTAGCTGGGCATAGATACCATCGCCAGCACTGAACCATCGTGCGGATCTTCAACCAGTACGGCAGCACGCTGCCCGGCCAGCAAACTTTCAATGTACTCTTGTAAATGGAGATCCAGCGTCAGGTGAATGTTCTTACCCGCGATGGGAGGAACGTCTTTCAGCAGGCGGACAATACGCCCGTGATTATCCACCTCGACCTCCTGATAACCGGTTTTGCCATGAAGATCGTTTTCGTAGTAACGCTCAATCCCCTGTTTACCGATGTTATGGTCCGCCGCGTAATTCTCTGCCAGCCCTTTTTTATCCAGCGCTTTAAGGTCGTTATCGTTTATCTTTGACACGTAACCGAGAACATGCGCCAGCTCCGCGCCGTAAGGATACTGCCGATCCTGATAGCTATTGATCGTGACGCCGTTGAAATGAAACTGATTGACCGCAAAGCGTGCGATTTCAACATCCGTTAGCGTGTTTTTGAGCACCACCGGACGATAGCGGCTACTGGATTTTAGCGCATGGCGAAAGTCGGCGATATCATCGGGGGAGAGATCAACAATAGGGGTGAGCTGTTTTAGCAGCGCATCCATATCGGCAATTTTATAGGGCGTAACCGCGATATCATACCAGGTTACGTTACGCACCAGCGGAATGCCGTTGCGATCGTAAATGATGCCGCGCGTGGGCGCGACGGGTAGCATCTTGATATCGTTCTCATTCGAACGGGTGGTGTAGTAGTGGTGCTGACGGATTTGCAAGTTATAGAGGTTGAAGATCAGGATACCAAAGCAGACAACCACTACACCAAACGCCACAATCACACGTCTCAGGAAGAGTTTCTCTTCCGCATCAAAGTCTTTAAAAGTCATTACCTGTACCTGAACAATCCGCCGCCTAATGATACGGGGCGGTCAGCGCCAGCACAGGTAAAAGATGTTCCATCTCTCTATAGAAATGTGTCATTCCTTGTGATTTGTTACAGATATACCGCTGTGGCAATAAAAAGGCCTGAGTCCGTTACCCGGAGTCAGGCCTGATGATGTTAACGACGGCGCGTTTACATGCGTTCTACGGTTTCGATACCCAACGTATCCAGACCCAGTTTCAGCGTCTTCGCCGTCAGCTGCGCCAGTTTTAGGCGGCTATTGCGAACCGCGTCATTCTCGGCGCTGAGAATAGGGCAGTGCTCGTAGAAGCCGGAGAACAGCCCGGCGACGTCATACAGATACGCGCACATGACGTGCGGCGTACCTTCACGCGCGACCACCGTCAGGGTTTCTTCAAACTGCAGCAGACGGGCAGCGAGCTGCGCTTCGCGATCTTCGCTAATGATAACCGGCGCGCTCGCCAGCGCCTGCTCGTCGATGTCCGCTTTACGGAAAACAGACAGCACACGCGTATAGGCATACTGCATATAAGGAGCGGTATTGCCTTCGAAAGCCAACATATTATCCCAGTCGAAGATATAGTCAGTGGTGCGGTTTTTTGACAGATCGGCGTATTTCACCGCGCCAATACCGACGGCGTTAGCCAGTTTTTCCAGCTCGTCAGCCGGCATATCCGGGTTCTTCTCCGCCACCAGACGACGCGCGCGCTCCAGCGCCTCATCCAGCAGGTCCGCCAGTTTCACCGTACCGCCCGCGCGAGTTTTAAACGGTTTACCATCTTTACCCAACATCATGCCGAACATGTGGTGTTCCAGCGGAACGGAATCCGGCACATAACCGGCTTTGCGCACAATGGTCCAGGCCTGCATCAGGTGCTGGTGCTGACGG
Organism: Salmonella sp. SJTUF14076; assembly: GCF_015534835.1. Lineage (NCBI taxonomy): Bacteria > Pseudomonadati > Pseudomonadota > Gammaproteobacteria > Enterobacterales > Enterobacteriaceae > Salmonella > Salmonella sp. SJTUF14076. Next base: position 2,023,809 of record NZ_CP064674.1, read on the forward strand.
GAGTCAATGTAGTAGAGCACGCGGTCGGCGTGCAGCGTTTCGTAACGGTATTTGGCGCAGGCGATATCGGTAGTGGTATACAGATAACCGCCATCTTTCTTCTGAATAATGACGCCCATCGGATCGCCTTCCTTGTTTTTAAACTCATCAAGGAAAACCACCGTTGCGCCTTCGCTTTCAACCGCCAGGCCTTTGGCTTTCAGATCGGCGACGATGCCCGGCAGCATCGGATTATACAGACTTTCGCCCATCACATCGTCACGCGTCAGAGTGACGTTCAGGCGATCATAGGTGATCTGGTTTTGCGTCATGGTGATATCAACCAGCTTACGCCACATCTCACGGAAATAGGTATCACCGCTCTGCAATTTGACGACGTAGTTACGCGCGCGCTCGGCAAACGCTTCATCTTCGTCATAATGCTTTTTCGCATCGCGGTAAAATCCTTCGAGATCCGCCAGCGCCATGTCGCCCGCGTTTTCCTGCTGCTGTTTTTCCAGCCAGGCGATAAGCATACCGAACTGGGTACCCCAGTCGCCGACGTGGTTAGCGCGAATAACATGATGGCCCAGAAACTCCAGCGTGCGTACTGCCGCATCGCCGATAATCGTGGAGCGTAGATGACCGACGTGCATCTCTTTCGCGACGTTGGGCGCGGAGTAGTCGACGACAATTGTCTGACGAGTCGGCTGAGAAACGCCCAGACGATCGGAGGCCAGCGCCTGTTGCACCTGTTCAGCGAGAAAAGCCGGTTCGAGGAAAATATTGATAAAGCCAGGGCCGGCGATTTCAACCTTGCTGGCGATGCCGCTGAGATCCAGATGAGTCAGCACCTGCTCTGCAAGTTGTCGGGGGGCCATACCCAGTTTTTTCGCAACTGCCATCATGCCGTTGGCCTGATAGTCGCCGAACTGAACTTTGGCTGACTGACGAACCTGGGGCTCGCAATCTGCAGGCGCGCCTGCAGCAATCATGGCCTGACTAACTTTTTCTGAGAGAAGAGCCTGAATATTCACCGGAATACCTTACGTTTATGAAGCGGGCTGTATTGCCCGCGCCAGTTTAAGAATTAGGGCGGGAGTATACTGCAAATGCCCGTTGGCGTCAGCATTGCGCGCGCGGCGCGTCGCCTGAAATATACGCAACAATAATCTGCATAAGCATTCAATAAACGCCCAATCAAATCAAAGGTTGGTTGCCGGGGCGCAACAGCGTAAATTAGCGGTTTTCACAGCAAGAAGAGCGTCCTGATATGGCGAACTGGCAACACATTGATGAACTGCATGATATTTCCGCAGATTTACCGCGATTCACTCTGGCGTTCAGAGAACTTTCCACTCGCCTTGGTCTGCAGATTAGCGCCCTTGAGGCCGATCACATTTCATTGCGCTGTCACCAGAATACGACGGCGGAGCGTTGGCGTCGCGGTTTTGAACAATGCGGCGAGCTACTGTCGGAAAATATCATCAACGGCAGGCCGATTTGTCTGTTTAAACTGCATGAACCGGTATGTGTGGAACACTGGCGGTTTTCTGTTATTGAATTACCGTGGCCGGGAGAAAAACGCTATCCACACGAAGGGTGGGAGCATATTGAAATCGTGCTGCCCGGCGAGCCGGAGACCTTGAACGCGAGGGCGCTGGCGTTGTTGTCGGATGAGGGGCTTAGTCAGCCGGGGATCGTGGTTAAAACCAGTTCGCCACAGGGCGAGCATGAACGTTTGCCAAACCCTACGCTGGCTGTGACCGATGGCCGCGTCACGGTAAAATTTCATCCATGGTCGATTGAAGCGATTGTCGCCAGCGAACAGGCGGCCCATTAACCTGCCGAGCGGAGTGAATATGGCGTTACTTGAGATCTGTTGTTACAGCATGGAATGCGCGCTCACCGCGCAGCGAAACGGCGCGGATCGTATCGAACTGTGCGCCGCGCCGAAAGAAGGGGGGCTTACGCCTTCTTTCGGCGTCTTACGCAGCGTACGCGAGCATATTACGATTCCCGTACATCCGATTATTCGTCCTCGCGGCGGGGATTTTTACTACACTGACGGCGAATTTGCCGCCATGCTGGAAGATATCCGCCTCGTCAGAGAGTTGGGGTTTCCCGGGCTGGTTACTGGCGTGTTGACCGTTGATGGGGATGTCGATATGTCGCGAATGGAAAAAATAATGGCGGCGGCCGGACCGCTGGCGGTGACATTCCACCGCGCCTTCGATATGTGCGCTAATCCCTTCAATGCGCTAAAGAATCTGGCTGACGCAGGCGTAGCAAGAGTACTGACTTCCGGACAAAAAGCCGATGCGGCGCAAGGTTTATCAATAATTATGGAACTTATTGCCCAGGGGGATGCTCCAACCATTATGGCTGGTGCGGGGGTTCGTGCAAATAACCTGCAGAATTTCCTCGATGCCGGAGTACGGGAAGTACACAGTTCCGCCGGAGTCTTACTGCCTTCGCCGATGCGCTATCGCAATCAGGGGTTATCGATGTCTGCCGATATTCAGGCGGACGAGTATTCTCGCTATAGAGTAGAGGGTGCGGCGGTCGCTGAAATGAAAGGAATCATTGTTCGCCATCAGGCCAAATGATTTTTACCGTTGCATCATGTCGCCCAATATGATGCTTGCTCGTACCAGGCCCCTGCCAATTCAACAGGGGCCTTTTTTTCTCCTTCATATTTCAAGCCGCAGCAGCGTTGGCCGCCTCGCGCACCCCGGTCACGTAGCTACCTACGTGACCGGGGATTTGCTGCGTTGCCGCCTTGCTGCAACTTGAACTATTTTGGAGAAACGGTGCTATACGTAACGGTCATTCGGTAATCCATCACGGTTTACGCGCAATCAGCACCGCGCGCTGCGGGGCGGGATAGCCTTCCACCGTCTTGCTGCGATCGTTCGGGTCGAGGAAATCGGCCAGCGACTCGGTAACCATCCATTCGGTACGGCGCTGCTCTTCGGTGGTAGTGACGCAGACATCGGCGATACGCACGTCAATAAAGCCGCATTTTTCCAGCCATTTTTTTAATGCCGGCGCGGAAGGAATAAAATAGACGTTACGCATCTGCGCGTAGCGGTCACCCGGCACCAGTACGGTATTTTCGTCGCCGTCGACGACCAGCGTTTCCAGTACCAGCTCACCCTCGTTGACCAACTGATCTTTTAACTGCCACAGATGTTCCAGCGGCGAGCGACGGTGATAAAGCACCCCCATCGAGAAGACGGTATCAAATGCTTTCAGCGCCGGGAGTTGTTCAATGCCCAACGGCAGCAGATGCGCGCGCTGATCGTTACCCAACAGTTTACGCACCGCCTCAAACTGGCAGAGGAAAAGCTGTGTAGGATCGATGCCGACCGCCAGATGTGCGCCCGCGCCAATCATCCGCCACAGGTGATAGCCGCTGCCGCAGCCGACATCAAGGATCGTCCGGCCGGTTAAATCTGACAGATGCGGCAGTACGCGATCCCACTTCCAGTCGGAGCGCCATTCGGTGTCAATATCTACGCCATAAAGCGAGAACGGGCCTTTACGCCACGGCATCAGATTACGCAGCAATGTATCAATACGCTTTAGCTGACCTTCGCTGAGCGGCGTTTCGCTTTCCGCCGTGACGCTGTGCAGTAAATCCAGCCGCCAGGGCGTAATTTCCGGTAAAAATTCTACCGCGTTCGACCACTGTTTAAACAAGCCATGCTGCTGCTCGCGTTGCCAGGCGGCAATCTGCGCGGGCAATGTTTCCAGCCAGTGGGAGAGATGATTTTTAGCAATGAGCTGATAAAAGTTACCAAACTCGATCATGCGGCAACTCCGGCTTTTAACGCGACAAGCGACCCGAAATTAAAGCACTGGAACCACAGTTCACTGTGTTCGAAACCCGCCTGACGCAGGCGCGCTTTATGTGTTTCCACCGAGTCGGTGAGCATCACGTTTTCCAGCATACTGCGCTTCTGGCTGATCTCCAGTTCGCTGTACCCATTAGCGCGTTTAAAATCGTGGTGCATGTTGAATAACAGCTCGCCCACTTTCGCGTCTTCAAAGCTAAATTTTTCCGACAGTACCAGCGCGCCGCCGGGATTCAACCCCAGGTAAATCTTATCCAGCAATGCCTGGCGTTCGGCAGGTTCAAGGAATTGCAGGGTAAAATTCAGCACCACCATCGAGGCGTTTTCAATAGTGATATCGCGGATATCGCCTTCAACGACTTCAACCGGCGTAGGCGCTTTATACGCATCAATATGACGGCGGCAGCGTTCAATCATGGCCGGGGAGTTATCGACGGCGATAATGCGACAATGCTCATGGCGGATATTACGCCGAACAGATAGCGTCGCGGCGCCCAGCGAGCAGCCCAGATCGTAGACCTGCGTGTTCGGCTGCACAAAGCGTTCAGCCAACATGCCGATCATGGAGATGATGTTGGAGTAGCCTGGTACCGAACGCTGAATCATGTCGGGGAAAACTTCGGCTACTCGTTCATCAAAAGTCCAGTCGCCGAGACGGGCGATAGGCGCAGAAAAAAGCGTGTCGCGGTGAGACATAACGTATACATCCGGGAAAAATAAAGGCGCATATTGTGCGCTAATACAGGGAGAAAACCAACTCCCAGGGCATATACCACAGGTTTGCCAGCACCATCAGCAACAATGCGCACCAGGTCGCGCTCATCCCCGCCCGCCGCCAGCGGAACAGGCGGTGGTGAAAACCGTAATAATGCATCAGCCGACCGGCGATTAAAATGATGCCGCAGATATGCACCATCCACGTTTCGGCGCCGTTCATTTCCATAAACAGCAGCAGCACCAGCGCGACAGGAATATATTCCACCGCGTTGCCATGAATACGGATGGCGCTTTGCAATTCGCTAAAACCGCCGTCGCCATAGGCGACACGGTACTGCATTCGCAAGCGAACGACATTAAAAGAGAACTTCATTAATAATAACGCACCCAAAACGGCATACAGCGCGCTTACCATACAAACTCCCTTTTAAAATGGCTGATGGCACTGTCTATGATAGGGGGCATTTTCAGAAAAGAGAAGATTGCTGTGGAATGGACGGAGCAGTGCCGATTTCCGGTAAGACGCTGCGTAAATCATGCCAAAGCGTATTCACCAGTTCCGGCGCCTGCGCGATATCCGGAGTATGTAAAAACAGAAAAGGCGTGGTGGTCTGCCGCCACTGCGGGAGTTTCTGCAACCAGGCGGCGAAAAACTCACGGTTTTGCGCCATATTATCGCTACCGATAAAACGCACCATCGGATGGCTGGCCGTCACGACCGCATGTACCGGGACTTTGGGTTTTTTTCGCTGCGCGTCGCGGACGGCTTCGCTGTGGGGATGGGCGGCATGTACCGGACGACTATCCAGGATCACGCGGTTTACGCCGCGCGCGTGTAACCCGCGATTGAGCCGCTGTTCATCCTCACCCTTGTCAAAAAAACACGGATGACGAACTTCTACGCCATAGGTAAACGTGGCGGGGAGCGCATCAAGAAACTGCCATAAGGCGGGGAGATCGCGCGGTCCAAAGGCGGCGGGCAACTGCAGCCAGTATTGGCCAATACGCGTTTCCAGCGGCGCCAGGCGGGTAAAAAACGCCTGTACCAGATCGTCGCAATGGCGCAGCGCGGCCTGGTGAGAAATGGTCGCGGGAAATTTAAAGCAAAAACGGAAATCGTCCGTAGTTTGCGCATACCAGCGATCGACAATTTCCGCTTTCGGCAGCGCGTAAAGCGTGGTGTTGCCCTCTACGCAATTAAAGTGGCGGGCATACTCTTCCAGACTGGTGATGCCGAGCCGCGCCCATTTCGGGTGCGACCATTGCGGCAGGCCAATGTACATCATAAGGCGTTTAAAATATCCTCTACGCTGCGTACCCGGCCAATGCGCGGGAAAATATGCGTCATACTGCTCTGATGCTGCTCACTGTTGGCGGCGCTACAGGCATCTTCGGCAATAATAAGGTTAAATCCTAACTCCCAGGCGTTACGCGCTGTGGATTCGACGCCGATATTGGTTGAGATTCCGCACAATATGATGGTGTCGATACCCCGGCGGCGAAGCTGTAATTCCAGGTCGGTGCCGTAAAACGCGCCCCACTGGCGTTTAGTCACTTCCAGATCGCTGTCCTTTTTACCCAATGCCGTAGGCCAGGTCCACCAGTTTTCCGGCAACGCGTGCGCAGGCGTTGCGGCATCCACGGGTTGTTTTAACGCTTCGGCATAATCATCAGACCATCCGACGCGTACCATAACCACGGGCGAGCCGTTGGCACGACACTTTTCCGCCAGCCGCGCGGCGCGGGCGACCACCTCATTTGCCGTATACGGGCCGCCGGCAAACGGAAGAATTCCTTCCTGTAAATCAATAACCACCAGGGCGGTTGTGGTCGCGTTGAGTTTCAGCATGATAATCACTCTCCTAAAAATAGCGGATTTCACTACACCTTAAGCGCGATTAAAGAGGAAAGCGGCGACAAATATTGTTAATTTTTGTGAGCATACGCAATACCCGCGTGAAAAACCCGGGTACAGTCAGTATGAACCAAGTGTCGATACCGCATGAAACGGGCAAGTTATCGCTCCCATGCTGGATTGACTCTTATCGTGCGGCAGAATTTCCAGTATAATAGCCGCCTTTTTTCATCCAGTTGTGACATACAGCTAAAGCTGCGACTTCGTCGCCTGCATGGCAGGCAACAATCCGCCTGCGGCTAAGTTAAGGGATATCTCATGCGTACAGAATATTGCGGACAGCTACGTCTGTCCCACGTGGGGCAGCAGGTGACTCTGTGTGGTTGGGTCAACCGTCGTCGTGATCTTGGCAGCCTGATCTTTATCGATATGCGCGACCGCGAAGGTATTGTGCAGGTGTTCTTCGATCCGGATCGTGCGGACGCGTTAAAGCTGGCCTCTGAACTGCGTAATGAGTTCTGCATTCAGGTTACGGGCACCGTGCGTGCGCGTGACGCGAAAAACGTCAATGCGGATATGGCGACCGGCGAAATTGAAGTGCTGGCGTCCTCTCTCACTATCATCAACCGCGCAGACTCACTGCCGCTTGACGCTAACCACGTTAATACCGAAGAGGCGCGTCTCAAGTACCGCTATCTGGATTTGCGTCGTCCGGAAATGGCGCAGCGCCTGAAAACCCGCGCCAAAATTACCAGCCTGGTGCGTCGTTTTATGGACGATCACGGTTTCCTTGATATTGAAACCCCGATGCTGACCAAAGCGACCCCGGAAGGCGCGCGCGATTACCTGGTACCGTCCCGCGTACACAAAGGTAAATTCTATGCGTTGCCGCAGTCGCCGCAGCTGTTCAAACAGCTCCTGATGATGTCCGGTTTCGACCGTTACTATCAGATAGTCAAATGCTTCCGTGATGAAGACTTACGTGCTGACCGTCAGCCGGAGTTTACTCAGATCGACGTCGAGACCTCCTTCATGACCGCGCCACAGGTGCGCGAAGTGATGGAAGCGCTGGTGCGCCATTTGTGGCTGGAAGTGAAAGGCGTGGATCTGGGGGATTTCCCGGTCATGACGTTTGCCGAAGCGGAACGTCGCTACGGTTCCGACAAGCCAGACCTGCGTAACCCGATGGAGCTGGTAGATGTCGCTGACCTGCTGAAATCGGTAGAGTTCGCGGTCTTCGCGGGCCCGGCTAACGATCCGAAAGGCCGCGTGGCAGCGCTGCGTGTGCCTGGCGGCGCACAGCTTAGCCGTAAGCAGATCGACGATTACGGTAACTTTGTTAAGATCTACGGCGCGAAAGGACTGGCATATATCAAAGTTAACGAGCGCGCGAAAGGTCTGGACGGGATTAACAGTCCGGTGGCCAAGTTCCTGACCGCCGACATCGTCGAGGCTATCCTTGAACGTACCGGCGCGCAGGACGGCGACATGATCTTCTTCGGCGCAGATAACAAAAAAGTGGTTGCCGATGCGCTGGGCGCGCTGCGTCTGAAACTGGGCAAAGACCTGAGCCTGACCGACGAAGACAAATGGGCGCCGCTGTGGGTGATTGACTTCCCGATGTTCGAAGACGACGGCGAAGGCGGTCTGACCGCGATGCACCATCCGTTCACCGCCCCGCGTGACATGACGGCGTCTGAACTGAAAACTGCCCCGGAAGAAGCCGTCGCTAACGCTTACGATATGGTGATTAACGGCTATGAAGTGGGTGGCGGTTCGGTGCGTATTCACAATGGTGAAATGCAGCAAACCGTATTTGGTATTCTCGGTATCAATGAGCAGGAGCAGCGCGAGAAGTTCGGCTTCCTGTTGGATGCGTTGAAATACGGTACGCCGCCGCACGCGGGCCTGGCGTTTGGTCTGGACCGTCTGACCATGCTGTTGACCGGCACCGACAATATTCGTGATGTTATCGCCTTCCCGAAAACGACCGCCGCCGCGTGTCTGATGACTGAAGCGCCGAGTTTCGCCAACCAGGCAGCGTTGACGGAGTTGGGGATTCAGGTTGTGAAGAAAGCCGAGAATAACTGATATGAACAATGTACACGACATCATTCGCGTGATATCGCGGCGGCCCGCAAGGGGGAGTCTCATCAATGCGCGGCGTCACCCAACAGCCAACAACGAGGTCGCGTGAAGGATAAAGTGTACAAGCGCCCCGTTTCGGTCCTGGTGGTTATTTTCGCGCAGGATACGAAACGGGTGCTAATGTTGCAGCGACGCGACGACCCGGATTTTTGGCAGTCAGTGACTGGCAGCATAGAAGAAGGGGAGACCGCGTTGCAGGCCGCCGTGCGTGAAGTCAAAGAGGAGGTCACGATTGATGTTGCGGCAGAGCAACTGACCTTAGTCGACTGCCAACGTACGGTGGAGTTTGAAATTTTTTCACATTTACGTCATCGCTATGCGCCGGGCGTCATGCACAATACAGAATTCTGGTTCTGCCTTGCGTTACCGCATGAGCGGCAGGTGATATTCACTGAACATCTGACGTACCAGTGGCTTGATGCGCCTGACGCGGCGGCGCTTACCAAGTCCTGGAGTAACCGGCAAGCGATTGAAGAGTTTGTCATTAACGTCGCCTGAAAAGGCGCGCTTTTTTTGAGGAAATATTTATGGCAGGTCATAGTAAATGGGCCAACACCAGACATCGTAAAGCTGCGCAAGATGCCAAGCGCGGTAAAATCTTCACTAAAATTATTCGTGAACTGGTAACGGCAGCTAAATTGGGCGGCGGCGATCCGGATGCCAACCCGCGTCTGCGCGCGGCTGTAGATAAAGCGCTGGCCAACAACATGACCCGCGACACTCTGAACCGTGCCATCGCTCGCGGTGTGGGTGGTGATGAAGACTCGAACATGGAAACCATCATCTATGAAGGTTATGGTCCTGGCGGCACGGCCATTATGATTGAGTGTTTGAGTGACAACCGTAACCGTACCGTAGCGGAAGTGCGTCATGCTTTCAGCAAGTGCGGCGGTAATCTGGGTACCGATGGCTCAGTGGCGTACCTGTTCAGTAAGAAAGGGGTCATCTCCTTTGAGAAAGGCGATGAAGACACCATCATGGAAGCCGCTCTGGAAGCTGGCGCGGAAGATGTTGTGACCTATGATGATGGCGCGATTGATGTTTACACTGCCTGGGAAGAGATGGGCAAAGTGCGTGACGCGCTGGAAGCGGCGGGTCTGAAAGCGGACAGCGCCGAAGTGTCCATGATCCCGTCAACCAAAGCGGATATGGATGCGGAAACCGCGCCGAAACTGCTACGTCTGATCGATATGCTGGAAGACTGTGACGATGTTCAGGAAGTCTACCATAACGGTGAGATCTCTGATGAGGTGGCGGCGACCCTGTAATGGTGCTGTTAAACGCCGGCGGGCAGGGGGGATAGCGTGTCGATTATTCTCGGTATTGACCCCGGCTCGCGCATTACCGGTTATGGCGTTATCCGCCAGGTAGGCAGACAACTGACCTATCTGGGCAGCGGATGTATTCGCACCAAAGTCGATGATTTGCCGTCTCGTTTGAAGCTCATATACGCAGGCGTGACGGAAATCATCACGCAGTTCCAGCCGGACTATTTTGCTATCGAACAGGTGTTTATGGCGAAGAACGCCGATTCAGCCCTCAAGCTGGGACAGGCGCGCGGCGTCGCGATTGTCGCCGCGGTCAATCAGGAACTGCCCGTGTTTGAATACGCGGCGCGTCAGGTGAAGCAAACCGTCGTCGGTATTGGTAGCGCGGAGAAAAGCCAGGTTCAGCATATGGTGCGCACGTTGCTCAAACTGCCCGCTAACCCGCAGGCCGATGCCGCGGATGCGCTGGCTATCGCCATTACGCATTGCCACGTCAGCCAGAACGCGATGCAAATGAGCGAGAGCCGACTCAATCTGGCGCGGGGAAGGTTGCGCTAAATTATTCTCCCTCAGCCTCGCGTTGAGGGTTTTCAATTCCACAGGCGCTAATTAATTCTAAATTGGGATGTTGCCACAGGCTGGCGGGCGTCACCGTCTTACGATCCCACGGGATTGAACCTAAAAACCAGAACTTCCAGAAGGTGAGTTTCGCATCAGGATTGCTGTGAAGTAATTCTTCGAATGTCTCAATATCGCCTACCGGAATACACAATGCTTCTTTATAGATATCAAACACAAATTTCGAGCAGAACTGGCGTGACGACTCATATTTAAACCCCGTGTGATAAAACTTATTCAGCCGGGCGGGAACCTGCTCCATGATGGCGAGTTTCTGCTCGACCGTCAGGCCGCCGCGCAGACGGCGAACGGCGTAACGTTGTCCGGCTGAACGTTGCATAAACAGTGACAGCGTGGTGACGGTTGAGAGGGGGACGCGACTTTCCGCCACCAGATAGTCATCACCATTATGACCAATAATAATCCCAACATGGTTGCTCCAGCACTGTGAAGCGGTGGATATCTGGCCGAAAAGCGCGGCACCTATACAGGTAAAGACGATATCCCCGGTTTCATATTGGACAGGATAATGTTTTTTCATGTTCACGTTCCATTATTACCTAAAATAATATCCTTTATTTTACGCTATTGGATAATTAGCATTATACTCACATAATGACAAGATATTATTATCAATAAATATCCATCATGAATATTATAATTTACGGTGATAATGTTTTTACCTCTTTCCAGAGGTGAAAGTGAAAGGGAAGATAGACGAACGCAGGGAATAAGTGGACTGTCCTTTCCATATTATATAATTGTTTGTATCGCCATATATTTTTTTGAGTCTATGTTATTGTCTGGTTGTGTTTCTCTTCATGCTTATTGTTTTTGTTTTTAATAGGCATGTGAGGTGTGATCTGGCAAGAGTGGTTGGCGCAAATATTTGGCTGACTCTGCGTTATATTAAGCGCCAGGGGGAACAGGAGGCGAAAGTGCAAAAGGTTAGGTTGCAATGCAAAAAATATCGAGTTTGTACTGTTCATCAATCGCTGATTATTATTCTTGTAAAGGGTAAGGAAGTGATTAACAACGGTACCGTTTATCTCGTTCATGGTCCAGAGGTTGAAGGACATTTCCCATTAAACCACCTCTGCATATAACGGCTGAGGCGGCTTAATTCAATTAATGCTGTGCATTAAACTGTGATGGTAATCTGGCAATTATTGGAAGGACTGCTGGCATTCCCGATAATTTAACCCTTGTGGCCAGGTATCCCGCTCCGTTTCCCCTTGAATCATTTTATCTGCTTTCACAAAGGAGTCTTTATCGCGGGCAATGCAGGAAGTTATCAGAATATTATTAAGCGTGCGGGTTGATGGGAACTGTTTGTAGCGATCTCTCCAACCTTGCAGCATATCGTCCCAGGAGACAATCTGACGTTTATTCAGTAAAGCCATTAATTCAGGTTGGTAATGGATTGCATTATTCCAGATATAAGCGTAGTAAGAAAGTCCCGATTGATCTTTGTTTTTTTCTGCGGCCATTCTGGCGATTTTTTCGACTTCTTCCGGAGAACCACCCCATTTAGGCAAACGAGCGACCATGGCCTCGATATAAATATTTTGATAGGCGGGATATTTTTTGCTGGCTTCTTCCAAAGTGCTATAGAGCAGCTCTTTATCCTCAAGATTGCGTGCGACCATTTCCATTTCCTGATACCAGGTCACATCTTTGTCGGCAATATCTTTGTTCTTTAACAGATACTCTTTTTCCTGAATCATCAGCTTATTATATTTCGGCCATATATCAGAGTCCACCGTGCTGGCCGCACCTTCACCGCGTAAATTCACGGCTTTAGCATCAAAAACCATTGCTTGAAGCAGCCTTGCACCCGTGGATTTGGGGTTTGCTTTAAGCCACTCTTTTGCCACGCCAGAAATACCATTGTCGGAAACATCTACTGAAAAAAGATTATAGATCCCTCCCCATGCGATAACCAGTTTATGAGTTCCGCCGCTGGTTGTCGGGAATCCGGTATTGTATTCCTGAAACATAGCGTCCAGTTTGTCCCACTTTTGGCTGACAGTATAGGCGATAGCTTGTTGCTCAATGGCCATTCTTTCCCGTGTTTCCGTGAGGCTATTAGCTGATGCCAGTGCAGGAATAGCCATTAATGCGCCTATGACAATATTTTTCAATAACATTGAATTTCTGTCCTGAATGATTAAATAACAAGATGATTAAAAATGTTTATAAAGGATGTGCTTTCACCGGAGGAAATTCAAGCTATAGTGATAATGCATATCTGGACTTTTTATTTATTATTCTTACAGAAAATGTTATTGAATTATATTTATTATAGACACTTATTATATCTCCACATCATGGGGCGCGGCGGCACCCGGTGGTATTGCGCGACCGATTCGAAGGGAAGGCCATTGAGATAGGCGAATAACGTGTTTTTCATCTGGATAAACATCCAGTCTTTTTTTATGATAGTGCATTATCTTTTCAGCCCTTTACGCAGGAGCGTCATGTGATAGGCAGACTCAGAGGCATTATTCTCGAAAAACAACCCCCGATCGTGCTGCTGGAGACAGGGGGCGTAGGCTATGAAGTACATATGCCTATGACCTGCTTTTACGAGCTGCCGGAGGCCGGGCAGGAGGCAATCGTCTTCACCCACTTTGTGGTGCGTGAAGATGCGCAGTTGTTGTACGGATTCAACAATAAGCAAGAGCGCACGCTGTTTAAAGAGCTAATTAAAACGAATGGCGTCGGGCCTAAGCTGGCGCTGGCGATCCTCTCCGGCATGTCGGCGCAGCAGTTTGTGAATGCGGTTGAGCGCGAAGAGCTTGGCGCACTGGTGAAGCTGCCGGGTATCGGCAAGAAAACTGCCGAACGATTGATTGTTGAAATGAAAGACCGCTTTAAAGGGCTACATGGCGATCTCTTTACGCCAGCGGTCGATCTGGTATTGACATCGCCGGCCAGCCCAACCTCGGAAGATGCAGAACAAGAAGCAGTTGCTGCGCTGGTGGCGCTGGGTTATAAACCGCAAGAAGCCAGTCGGATGGTAAGCAAGATCGCCCGTCCGGATGCAAGCAGTGAAACACTGATTCGCGACGCGTTACGCGCCGCGTTATGAGGTAAAGGATGATAGAAGCAGATCGCCTGATTTCAGCAGGCGCCACGATCGCAGAAGACGTCGCCGATCGCGCCATTCGCCCAAAGTTATTGGCGGAATATGTCGGCCAACCGCAGGTGCGCTCCCAGATGGAGATCTTTATTCAGGCGGCAAAACGGCGTGGCGACGCATTAGATCACTTGCTGATTTTCGGCCCGCCAGGGTTAGGTAAAACGACTCTGGCGAATATCGTTGCCAATGAAATGAGCGTCAATCTCCGTACCACGTCCGGCCCGGTGCTGGAAAAAGCAGGCGATCTGGCGGCTATGCTCACCAATCTTGAACCGCATGATGTGCTGTTTATTGATGAGATTCACCGGCTTTCACCGGTGGTGGAAGAGGTACTCTATCCGGCGATGGAAGATTACCAGTTGGATATTATGATTGGCGAAGGGCCTGCCGCACGTTCAATTAAGATCGATCTGCCGCCGTTTACGCTCATTGGCGCGACGACGCGAGCAGGTTCGCTGACCTCGCCGCTACGTGACCGTTTTGGTATTGTGCAGCGCCTGGAGTTCTACCAGGTGCCCGATCTGCAGCACATCGTCGGGCGCAGCGCAAGGCACATGGGGCTTGAGATGAGCGATGACGGCGCGCTGGAAGTGGCGCGTCGGGCGCGCGGTACGCCGCGTATAGCCAACCGTCTGCTCAGACGTGTGCGTGATTTCGCTGAGGTGAAGCATGACGGGGCTATTTCAGCGGAAATTGCCGCGCAGGCGCTGGATATGCTGAACGTCGATGCGGAAGGGTTTGACTATATGGATCGCAAGCTGCTGCTGGCGGTTATTGATAAATTCTTCGGTGGTCCGGTGGGACTGGATAACCTGGCGGCGGCGATTGGCGAAGAGCGTGAAACCATTGAGGATGTGCTGGAGCCGTATCTGATTCAGCAAGGCTTTTTGCAGCGCACGCCGCGTGGGCGTATGGCAACGGTGCGCGCCTGGAACCATTTCGGGATCACGCCGCCAGAGATGCCTTAACGCCTGAAGTCGCTGCGTTCATCAGGCCTGGGCGATTTTGTAGGCCCGGTAAGCGCAGCGCCACCGGGCAACACACGCTTAGCTTGCCTGCTTTTTCATCATACTGAAGATAAACAGCAGCGCGGCACACAACACTACGGATGGCCCTGCCGGGGTATCATAAAAGGCTGAGAAGGTCAGTCCACCTGTAACCGCTATCATACCCACACCAACGGCGACGCCCGCCATCTGCTCCGGCGTACGGGCAAAGCGACGCGCGGTTGCGGCGGGGATAATCAGTAGCGACGTAATGATCAGCGCTCCGACAAACTTCATCGCTACGCCAATGGTTAACGCCGTTACCAGCATCAATAGCAGCTTCACGCGCTGTAACTTCACGCCATCGACAAAGGCAAGATCTGGGCTGATAGTCATTGACAGCAAGTTGCGCCACTGCCAGAAGAGAATGGCCAGCACAATAACGACCCCAATAGCGATCGAGATAAGATCTTCCGGCGTCACGGCCAGCAAATCGCCAAACAGATAAGCCATTAAATCAACGCGGACGTTGGACATCAGGCTGACCACGACCAGTCCTAAAGACAAGGCGCTGTGTGCCATAATGCCCAGTAAGGTATCAATCGCGAGGTGAGGGCGTTTCTCCAGCCATACCAGACCGGAGGCCAGCAGCAGCGTAACGGCGATTACCGCATAAAAGGGGTTAACGTCCAGCAACAGGCCAAACGCCACGCCCAGAAGCGACGCGTGAGCCAGCGTATCGCCAAAATAGGACATCCGACGCCAGACCACAAATGAGCCCAACGGACCAGCAGCGCAGGCCAGCATCATCCCGGCCAGCCAGCCGGGCAGTAATAATTCAATCATGAGTGACCATTTCCCCGGCGCAGTACAATACGACCCTGTAAATCGTGGCGATGATTATGATGATGGCGATAAATCCCTAATTGCTCCGCGCCACGCGGGCCAAACATAGAAATAAATTCCGGATGCATAGACACCACTTCCGGCGCGCCGGAACAGCAAATATGATGGTTCAGGCATAACACTTCATCCGTCTTTGCCATGACCAGATGTAGGTCATGTGACACCATCAGCACGGCGCAATCGAGTTCACGGCGCAGCTGATCGATAAGGTCGTATAACGCGACCTGGCCGTTGACATCCACGCCTTGCGTCGGCTCATCAAGTACCAGCAACTGCGGCCTGTTAAGCAGAGCACGGGCCAGCAGTACGCGCTGTGTCTCACCGCCGGAGAGTTTTTGCATGGGCGCGTCAATCAAATGTCCGGCCTGAACGCGTTTAAGCGCCGGGAGAATATCCGTTTTTTGCGTGCAGGGACGTAAACGTAAAAATCGGTTTACCGTCAGCGGAAGCGTGGTATCGAGATAGAGCTTTTGCGGGACATAGCCGATACGGAGTTGCCCGTTGCGCTTGATCACCCCATCATCAGGGGCTACCAGTCCTAAAACCACGCGTACAAGCGTTGACTTCCCCGCGCCGTTAGGGCCGAGAAGCGTTAAAATTTTTCCGGGGCTCAATTCAAGCGACACGTCAGAGAGGACGCGGCGTTGACCAAATGAGACCGAGACGTTTTCCAGTGAAACTAAACTTGTCATGTTAATTTTAGGCTTGCAGAAGTGATAGAATGTTATAATATCACATTTCACACATTCATTACGATGATTAGTCGCATTATGTTACAGAAAAATACGCTTCTTTTCGCAGCATTATCCGCCGCGCTTTGGGGGAGTGCAACCCAGGCTGCCGACGCCGCCGTTGTCGCTTCGCTTAAACCGCTTGGGTTTATCGCTTCCGCCATTGCTGATGGCGTTACGGATACACAAGTATTACTTCCGGATGGGGCTTCCGAGCATGATTATTCATTGCGTCCATCAGACGTAAAACGCTTACAGGGCGCGGACTTAGTCGTCTGGGTTGGCCCGGAAATGGAAGCCTTTATGGAGAAGTCGGTCAGGAATATTCCTGATAATAAGCAGGTTACCATTGCGCAACTTGCCGATGTAAAACCGTTACTCATGAAGGGCGCGGATGATGATGAGGATGAACATGCGCATACGGGCGCCGATGAGGAAAAAGGTGACGTACATCACCATCACGGCGAATATAACATGCATCTTTGGCTCTCCCCAGAGATAGCGCGGGCTACAGCGGTTGCAATCCATGAAAAATTAGTGGAACTTATGCCGCAAAGTCGAGCTAAACTCGACGCCAACCTGAAGGATTTTGAGGCACAATTAGCCGCAACCGATAAACAGGTCGGTAACGAGCTCGCGCCGCTCAAGGGGAAAGGGTATTTCGTTTTTCATGACGCCTACGGTTACTACGAAAAACACTACGGACTCACCCCGCTCGGTCACTTTACCGTGAACCCTGAGATACAACCTGGCGCGCAGCGTTTACATGAAATAAGAACACAGTTGGTTGAGCAAAAAGCAACCTGCGTTTTTGCTGAGCCACAATTCAGGCCAGCGGTCGTGGAAGCCGTGGCGAGAGGGACATCCGTTCGAATGGGAACACTGGACCCCCTCGGGACGAACATTAAACTGGGTAAAACAAGCTATTCAGCGTTTTTAAGCCAATTAGCCAACCAGTATGCGAGCTGCCTGAAAGGAGATTAACGAGGAAGTGAATACGTGCAACAGATAGCCCGCTCTGTCGCCCTGGCATTTAATAATCTGCCCCGACCCCACCGCGTTATGCTGGGGTCACTTACCGTTCTGACACTGGCCGTCGCCGTATGGCGGCCCTATGTTTACCACCCAGAATCCGCGCCAATCGTTAAAACTATTGAACTGGAGAAAAGCGAGATTCGTTCCCTCTTACCGGAGGCCAGCGAACCCATCGATCAGGCCGCGCAGGAAGATGAAGCTATTCCTCAGGATGAGCTGGACGATAAAACCGCAGGCGAAGTCGGCGTCCATGAATACGTCGTCTCCACAGGCGATACGTTAAGCAGCATTCTGAATCAGTACGGCATCGATATGAGCGATATTAGCCGACTTGCCGCTTCTGATAAGGAGCTGCGCAATCTGAAAATTGGCCAACAGCTTTCCTGGACACTGACCGCCGATGGCGATTTACAGCGTCTGACATGGGAAGTCTCCCGCCGTGAAACGCGTACCTACGATCGCACTGCCAACGGTTTTAAAATGAGCAGTGAAATGCAGCAGGGGGACTGGGTCAACAGTCTGCTGAAAGGTACGGTAGGGGGTAGCTTTGTCGCCAGCGCGAAAGAGGCCGGTTTAACCAGCAGCGAAATCAGCGCAGTGATAAAAGCCATGCAGTGGCAGATGGATTTTCGCAAGCTGAAAAAGGGCGATGAATTTTCGGTTCTGATGTCGCGCGAGATGCTGGATGGCAAGCGTGAACAGAGTCAGTTGTTGGGCGTGCGGATGCGTTCCGATGGTAAAGATTACTACGCCATTCGCGCCGCTGACGGTAAATTCTATGACCGTAACGGTGTTGGCCTGGCGAAAGGCTTTTTACGCTTCCCGACCGCCAAACAGTTCCGCATCTCCTCCAACTTCAATCCGCGCCGTCTGAACCCGGTTACTGGACGCGTTGCGCCGCATCGTGGCGTTGACTTTGCGATGCCGCAGGGTACGCCGGTGCTGTCGGTGGGGGATGGCGAGGTCGTGGTCGCTAAACGTAGCGGCGCTGCCGGTTACTACATTGCGATTCGTCATGGACGCACCTACACCACACGTTACATGCACTTGCGTAAGCTGCTGGTGAAACCGGGGCAAAAAGTGAAACGTGGCGATCGTATTGCGCTTTCTGGTAACACCGGGCGTTCCACAGGGCCGCATCTGCATTATGAGGTATGGATCAACCAGCAAGCCGTTAATCCTCTAACAGCAAAATTGCCGCGCACGGAAGGTCTGACGGGGTCAGATCGTCGTGAATACCTGGCACAGGTGAAAGAGGTTCTGCCGCAACTGCGCTTCGATTAACAAATGCGCTGACAGAGCCGGTACGCGATGTGTGCCGGCTTTTTTGTTTTGTGTGAGACGCAGACGTCGCTACACTATTCACAATTCCTTTTCGCGTCAGCAGACCCTGGAAAAGCATGGAAACCAAAAAAAATAATAGTGAGTATATCCCTGAATTCGAAAAATCCTTTCGCTATCCGCAGTATTGGGGCGCCTGGTTGGGCGCTGCGGCAATGGCGGGGATCGCACTAACACCGGCATCATTCCGCGACCCTTTGCTGGCGACGCTGGGGCGTTTTGCCGGACGGCTGGGGAAGAGTTCTCGTCGCCGGGCGCTAATTAATCTGTCGTTGTGCTTTCCGCAGCGTAGCGAAGCTGAGCGCGAAGCGATTGTCGATGAGATGTTCGCCACCGCGCCACAGGCAATGGCGATGATGGCTGAGTTGGCGATGCGCGGTCCGAAAAAAATTCAACAGCGTGTTGACTGGGAAGGTCTGGAAATCATTGAGGAGATGCGTCGTAACGACGAAAAAGTCATTTTTCTCGTACCGCATGGCTGGGGCGTCGACATTCCAGCCATGCTGATGGCCTCTCAGGGGCAAAAAATGGCGGCGATGTTTCATAATCAGGGTAATCCGGTTTTTGACTATATCTGGAACACAGTGCGTCGGCGTTTCGGCGGACGTTTGCATGCGCGTAATGACGGGATTAAACCCTTTATTCAGTCTGTTCGTCAGGGCTACTGGGGTTACTACCTGCCGGACCAGGATCACGGCCCGGAGCATAGTGAATTCGTTGATTTCTTTGCGACATACAAAGCGACGCTGCCTGCAATTGGTCGGCTGATGAAAGTGTGCCGCGCACGCGTGATACCGCTTTTCCCGGTGTATAATGGTAAAACGCATCGCCTGACTATCCAGATTCGCCCGCCAATGGACGATCTGCTCACGGCTGACGACCACACTATCGCCAGACGGATGAACGAAGAGGTCGAAATTTTTGTCGGCCCGCATCCGGAACAGTACACCTGGATCCTGAAGCTGCTCAAAACCCGCAAGCCAGGCGAGATTCAGCCGTATAAGCGTAAAGATCTTTATCCCATCAAATAAATAAAGCCTCTCGTAAGAGAGGCTTTATGCTGACAAACCCTGTACTACCTGATGAACAGGTGTGGGGGAGTTTTACTCAACGGTCAAAATACGCGTGGTATTGGTTGAGCCGACGGTGCTCATGACATCGCCCTGAGTCACGATAACCAGGTCACCGGAAACCAGATACCCTTTATCGCGCAGCAGATTAACAGCTTCATGCGCCGCGACAACGCCATCAGCCGCGCTATCAAAATGCACCGGCGTTACTCCGCGGTAGAGCGCGGTCAGGTTCAGCGTGCGTTCATGGCGCGACATGGCGAAAATCGGCAGGCCGGAGCTGATACGGGAAGTCATTAGCGCGGTACGACCGGATTCCGTCATGGTGATGATCGCGGTAACGCCTTTCAGATGGTTTGCCGCATACATCGCAGACATGGCAATAGCTTCTTCAACGTTGTCGAACTGCACGTCGAGACGGTGTTTAGACACATTGATGCTGGGGATTTTTTCTGCGCCCAGGCAGACGCGCGCCATTGCGGCAACGGTTTCAGAAGGATACTGACCGGCTGCGGTTTCGGCAGACAGCATAACTGCATCCGTGCCATCCAGGACGGCGTTCGCCACGTCCATCACTTCCGCGCGGGTCGGCATCGGGTTGGTGATCATCGACTCCATCATCTGCGTTGCGGTGATGACTGCACGGTTTAGCTGACGCGCACGGCGAATCAGCGCCTTCTGGATACCAACCAGCTCCGGATCGCCGATTTCAACGCCCAGGTCGCCACGTGCGACCATCACAACGTCAGAGGCCAGAATGATATCGTCCATGGCGTTTTGGTCGCATACCGCTTCGGCGCGTTCGACCTTAGCCACAATTTTCGCGTCGCAGCCGGCGTCGCGCGCCAGGCGGCGTGCATAGTTCAGATCTTCGCCGCAGCGCGGGAAGGAGACGGCCAGATAGTCAACACCTATCAGCGCAGCGGTTTGAATATCGGCTTTGTCTTTTTCGGTCAGCGCTTCAGCAGAAAGCCCGCCGCCGAGCTTGTTAATGCCTTTATTGTTAGACAGCGGGCCGCCGACGGTGACCTCGGTAAAGACTTTCATGCCCTGGACTTCAAGCACTTTCAACTGCACTCGACCATCGTCAAGCAGCAGGATATCGCCAGGAACGACGTCTGCCGGCAACCCTTTGTAATCAATGCCGACTTTTTCTTTGTCGCCTTCGCCTTTACCCAGGTTAGCGTCTAACAGAAATTTGTCCCCGATGTTGAGGAACACTTTGCCTTCTTTAAAAGTGGAAACGCGAATTTTTGGCCCTTGCAGGTCGCCTAAAATAGCCACATGACGCCCCAGTTTGGCGGCAATCTCACGGACTTTATCAGCACGCATTTTATGATCTTCCGGCGAGCCGTGAGAGAAGTTCATACGTACGACGTTTGCGCCCGCGGCGATAACCTTCTCAAGGTTGTTATCGCGGTCAGTTGCCGGGCCTAACGTGGTAACGATTTTGGTTCTGCGAAGCCTTCTGGACATGTAATACTCCGTTGACTAAAACAACTTGGTGTTGCGTGAACATTGATCCGGTCGTTCTGAAACCTTAACGGTATAAAATGAACGTCCCCGGATGACGAAAAGGGTAGAACATTGTTATTGCTTTTAGCGGTCATCACTCTTGATGAGTAATTCTTTATCAAAACGCGATTCCTTGAGCGCTTCCTTGACACGCTTCAAGTTATCTCTGAATTTTGCCCCGCGACGCAAAGTAAATCCCGTTGCCAGCACATCTATCACGGTCAGCTGAGCAAGTCGAGAGACCATGGGCATATAAATGTCTGTATCTTCCGGTACGTCGAGGGTAATGGCTAGCGTGGCTTCGCGCGCCAGCGGCGTTCCAGCGGAGGTCAGGGCGATCACCATCGCATCGTTTTCCCGCGCCAACTGCGCCAGTTCCACCAGACTCTTGGTTCTGCCAGTATGCGAAATGAGCACGACGACGTCATCATCGTTACAATTCATACAGCTCATCCGTTGCAGCACGATATCGTCGGAGTAAATCACCGGCACATTGAAGCGAAAAAACTTATTCATGGCGTCATGCGCGACCGCGGCGGAGGAACCAAGACCAAAAAAGGCGATTTTTTTTGCCTGGGTCAGTAAATCGACGGCGCGGTTGACGGCCGATTTATCCAGCGACTGACGAACATGGTCGAGACTGGCCATGGCGGACTCGAAGATTTTTCCTGTATAGGCCTCAACGCTGTCATCTTCATCCACATTGCGATTAACATAGGGGGTGCCATTTGCCAGACTTTGCGCCAGATGCAGTTTAAAATCAGGAAAGCCGCGGGTATTCATGCTGCGACAGAAACGGTTCACCGTTGGCTCGCTAACGTTAGCTTCCTGGGCCAGCATGGCAATGCTTAAGTGAATCGATCTGCCGGGGGCGGCCAGAATAACATCGGCGACTTTTCGTTCAGATTTGCTTAAATGTTCCAGTTGAGACTGGACTTTTTCCAGCATATTCATGATTAGCAAGGCTCATGGGTATTAGCGATTTCAATGATGCGCGAAACCGAGCGCGTTTTGTTAGATATTACTCCTGGCGGCTGTCAAAGGGGGCAAAATGGCTAAAAAAGGTGTCGTTTTTTTTCATTACATGACCGACGTCGGATTTTAAGTTCCAGCTTGTGTGGAAAAGCGACAATTTTATTAGGCGTTTTGCCGATTATATTGCCAATCAAACGCCGGTTCACCTATGAAAAGGCGTTTACGGTTTCCGTAATCTCGTAAAAGCAGTACAGTGCTGTGTAATAAAATTACAACGATATCCTGGCTAAAGTACCAGGAGATTAACTGAGGAGAATGACATGGCGGTAACGCAAACAGCCCAGGCATGTGACCTGGTCATTTTCGGCGCGAAAGGCGACCTGGCGCGCCGGAAACTGCTGCCTTCCCTGTATCAGCTTGAGAAAGCCGGCCAGATCCATCCGGATACCCGGATCATTGGGGTGGGGCGCGCGGACTGGGATAAAGAAGCTTATACCCACGTCGTGCGTGAGGCGCTGGAAACCTTCATGAAGGAAAAAATTGATGAAGGCTTGTGGGATACGCTGAGCGGCCGTCTGGATTTTTGTAATCTTGACGTTAACGATACGCCTGCGTTTAGTCGCCTGGGCGATATGCTGGATCAAAAAAACCGCACCACCATTAACTATTTTGCGATGCCGCCCAGCACGTTTGGCGCTATTTGCAAAGGGTTAGGGGAGGCTAAACTCAACGCCAAACCGGCGCGTGTCGTGATGGAGAAACCGTTGGGTACTTCGCTGGCGACCTCGCGTGAGATTAACGATCGGGTCGGCGAATACTTTGAAGAGTGCCAGGTATATCGTATCGACCACTATCTGGGCAAAGAAACGGTTCTCAACCTGCTGGCGCTGCGTTTTGCCAACTCGTTATTCGTTAATAACTGGGATAACCGCACTATCGATCACGTTGAGATTACCGTAGCGGAAGAGGTGGGGATTGAAGGGCGCTGGGGATACTTTGACCAGGCCGGTCAGATGCGCGATATGATCCAGAACCACTTGCTGCAAATTCTCTGCATGATTGCCATGTCACCGCCGTCTGACCTGAGCGCCGACAGTATTCGCGATGAAAAAGTCAAAGTGTTGAAATCGTTGCGCCGTATTGATCGCTCCAACGTGCGTGAAAAAACGGTTCGTGGTCAATACACCGCGGGCTTTGCGCAGGGTCAAAAGGTGCCGGGCTATCTGGAAGAAGAGGGCGCGAATAAAAGCAGCAACACCGAAACTTTCGTCGCGATCCGCGTCGACATCGATAACTGGCGTTGGGCGGGCGTGCCATTCTATCTGCGCACCGGCAAGCGTCTGCCAACTAAGTGCTCTGAAGTCGTGGTTTATTTCAAGACGCCTGAACTGAATCTCTTTAAAGAGTCCTGGCAAGACCTGCCGCAGAACAAATTGACGATTCGCCTGCAGCCGGATGAAGGCGTAGATATTCAGGTACTTAACAAAGTACCGGGGCTGGATCATAAGCATAATCTGCAAATCACGAAGCTTGATCTGAGCTACTCCGAGACCTTTAATCAGACGCACCTGGCGGATGCATATGAGCGCCTGCTGCTGGAAACGATGCGTGGCATTCAGGCGCTGTTTGTCCGCCGTGACGAAGTGGAAGAAGCCTGGAAGTGGGTGGACTCCATTACCGAAGCATGGGCGATGGACAACGACGCGCCGAAGCCGTATCAGGCGGGCACCTGGGGACCGGTAGCGTCCGTGGCGATGATTACCCGTGACGGTCGTTCGTGGAATGAGTTTGAGTAAATTTACCACTCACTCTTAGGTGGTATTTTACCGGTAACATGATCTAACACAGATTGTAGAATCATTTTTGCACTTTTAAGCCTCGTGTGGATTCACCTGCGAGGCTTTTTTTATTACACTGCCTGAAACGATTTTGCCCCATTATCACCGGACATCATGTATTTCACTGTCTTTCCACATTGATGAAACGCATGGTAAACCCGGTAGCCGGACAGATAAATTTCAGGAGCCTCTATGAATCCTAATTTGTTACGCGTAACACAACGTATTGTCGAACGCTCGCAGCAGACCCGAGAAGCCTATCTTGCCCGCATTGAGCAGGCAAAAACCGCCACGGTCCACCGATCTCAACTGGCCTGCGGCAACCTGGCGCATGGCTTCGCCGCCTGTCAGCCAGAGGACAAAGCCTCGCTGAAAAGTATGTTGCGCAATAATATCGCCATCATTACCTCCTACAATGACATGCTCTCTGCGCATCAACCGTATGAACATTATCCGCAGATTATTCGTCAGGCCCTGCATTCCGTGAATGCGGTAGGTCAGGTCGCAGGCGGCGTACCGGCAATGTGCGATGGCGTTACACAAGGGCAGGATGGCATGGAGTTGTCATTACTCAGCCGCGAAGTGATAGCGATGTCGGCAGCAGTAGGCCTCTCTCACAATATGTTTGACGGCGCGTTATTCCTCGGCGTATGCGACAAAATCGTTCCGGGGCTGGCGATGGCCGCGCTCTCTTTTGGTCATTTACCCGCGATTTTTGTTCCGTCAGGCCCGATGGCGAGCGGCCTGCCGAATAAAGAAAAAGTCCGTATTCGTCAGCTATATGCGGAAGGAAAAGTAGACAGAATGGCGCTGCTGGAGTCGGAAGCCGCCTCTTACCATGCGCCGGGCACCTGTACATTTTACGGCACCGCCAACACCAACCAGATGGTGGTGGAGTTTATGGGAATGCAGTTGCCGGGTTCTTCGTTTGTGCATCCGGATGCGCCGCTGCGCGAGGCATTGACTGCCGCTGCCGCACGTCAGGTAACACGTCTTACCGGCAACGGCAATACGTGGATGCCGCTCGGTAAAATGATCGACGAAAAAGTCGTGGTGAACGGCATTGTCGCGCTGCTGGCTACCGGCGGCTCCACCAACCACACCATGCATCTGGTTGCAATGGCGCGCGCGGCGGGAATTCTGATCAACTGGGATGACTTCTCGGATTTGTCGGAAGTGGTTCCGTTGATGGCGCGCCTGTACCCGAACGGTCCGGCGGACATTAACCACTTCCAGGCGGCGGGCGGCGTACCGGTATTGATGCGTGAGCTGCTCAATGCCGGATTGCTGCACGAAGACGTTAATACTGTCGCAGGCTTCGGCCTGAAACGCTATACACTGGAGCCCTGGCTCAACAACGGCGAGCTGGACTGGCGTGAAGGCGCGGAAAGGTCACTGGATAACGATGTCATTGCCTCTTTTGATAAGCCGTTCTCTCCTCACGGCGGTACCAAGGTGCTAAGCGGTAATCTGGGGCGCGCAGTAATGAAGACGTCTGCGGTACCGGTTGAAAACCAGATCATTGAAGCGCCTGCCATGGTATTTGAAAGTCAGCATGATGTGCTGCCTGCGTTTGACGCGGGTCTGCTTGATCGGGATTGTGTCGTTGTCGTGCGTCATCAGGGACCAAAAGCGAATGGAATGCCAGAATTACATAAACTCATGCCGCCACTTGGTGTATTATTGGACCGCCGTTTCAAAATCGCGTTAGTTACTGATGGACGACTTTCAGGCGCTTCGGGTAAAGTGCCTTCAGCTATCCACGTAACGCCGGAAGCCTACGATGGCGGCTTACTGGCAAAAGTGCGCGATGGCGACATCATTCGCGTGAATGGGCAGACAGGTGAGTTAACTCTGCTGGTCGACGAGGCGGAACTTGCCGCTCGTCAGCCTCATATTCCGGACCTGAGCGCGTCGCGCGTCGGAACGGGGCGTGAGTTGTTTGGCGCGCTGCGCGAAAAGCTGTCGGGTGCGGAGCAGGGCGCAACCTGTATCACTTTTTAAGATGACACACTAGTAATCAGGCGAGAGAAGAATTCCGATGAAAAACTGGAAAACAAGTGCAGAAGCAATCCTGACCACCGGCCCGGTTGTCCCGGTCATTGTAGTCAATAAACTGGAGCACGCGGTGCCGATGGCTAAAGCGCTGGTGGCCGGGGGTGTTCGCGTTCTGGAGGTGACTTTACGTACGGCCTGCGCGATGGATGCTATTCGCGCTATCGCTAAAGAAGTGCCGGAAGCGATTGTCGGCGCCGGAACCGTTCTCAATCCGCAGCAGTTGGCGGAGGTGACGGAAGCGGGCGCGCAGTTTGCGATTAGCCCGGGACTGACTGAGCCACTGCTGAAAGCCGCGACGGCAGGCACTATCCCATTGATTCCCGGTATTAGCACCGTTTCTGAACTGATGTTGGGCATGGACTATGGTCTGAAAGAGTTCAAATTCTTCCCGGCGGAAGCGAATGGCGGCACTAAAGCGTTGCAGGCGATTGCCGGCCCGTTCTCTCAGGTACGTTTCTGCCCAACCGGCGGCATCTCTCCGGCAAACTATCGTGACTATCTGGCGCTGAAAAGCGTGTTGTGCATCGGCGGTTCCTGGCTGGTGCCGGCCGACGCGCTGGAAGCGGGTGATTACGATCGCATCACCAAACTGGCGCGCGAAGCGGTAGAAGGCGCGAAGCAGTAAGCCGTTAAATGCCCGATGGCGCTTGCTTATCGGGCTTACGAGTGGCGATCAGGCAGGTCTGATAAAAATGCGCTAACGTCGCCATCAGGCGATGGCGCATTAGCCTTTTACCGTCACGCGGCTGACGGCCTTTTTCGCTCTTATCACCGCTTCTTCAACGTTTTCACCTGTCGCTAACGCTACACCAAGACGACGGGTGCCGTCGATCTCAGGCTTACCAAACAGCCGTACCTGCACTCCGGCTCCTACCGCCGCGTGTACATTATCAAACGTCACATTTTGACTGGTAAGCTGCGGCAGAATCACGGCCGAGGCAGCGGGACCATACTGGCGAATAGCGCCTACGGGCATTCCCAGAAAGGCGCGCACATGCAGCGCAAACTCAGAAAGATCCTGAGAAATCAACGTGACCATTCCGGTATCGTGCGGGCGAGGGGAGACTTCGCTGAAAATGACTTCATCGCCACAGACGAAGAGTTCAACGCCGAACAGTCCATGACCGCCTAACGCCAGTACCACATGGCGGGCAATCTCTTGCGCCCGCTTCAGCGCCAGTTCGCTCATTTGCTGTGGCTGCCAGGATTCGCGATAGTCGCCATCTTGCTGACGATGACCGACCGGCGCGCAGAAATGCACGCCATCGACGGCGCTAACGGTGAGCAGCGTAATTTCAAAATCAAATTTAACCACGCCTTCCACAATCACGCGACCCGCGCCAGCGCGTCCGCCTTGTTGAGCATACTCCCATGCCTGCGCGAGCTGTTCGGCCGAGCGGATAAAGCTCTGGCCTTTGCCGGAAGAGCTCATGACCGGTTTGACGATGCAAGGAAAACCCACTGCGGCTACCGCATCATGAAAACTGGCCTCACTGTCGGCAAAGCGATACGTCGATGTCGGCAGACCTAATTCTTCTGCGGCCAGGCGACGGATCCCTTCGCGGTTCATCGTGAGCTGCGTTGCACGAGCGCAAGGCACGACATTCAGCCCTTCGCCCTCCAGCTCGCGCAGCGTATCGGTGGCGATCGCTTCTATTTCCGGCACGATATAATGCGGTTTTTCCTCTGTAATCACATGACGTAGCGCCTCGCCGTCCAGCATATTAATGACGTGTGAACGGTGAGCCACATGCATGGCGGGCGCATCAGGATAGCGATCGACGGCGATAACCTCGATCCCCAGGCGTTGGCATTCAATCGCCACCTCTTTTCCCAATTCACCTGCCCCTAATAACATCACCCGCGTTGCTGCCGGACGCAGCGCAGTGCCTAATAGCGTCATATTTCTGTCCCCTTATTTACCTGCGCGCAGTATATACGAAAACGTTTGCGTATGTCTTTTCGAATAGATTGCTTTTCTTGCTGCCTTGCAATATACTGTATATAAACACAGGTAAATAAGGGGCTGCAAAATGGCGGTTGAAGTTAAATACGTAGTCATTCGCGAGGGTGAGGAGAAGATGTCATTTACCAGTAAAAAGGAAGCCGACGCCTGGGACAAAATGCTCGATACTGCCGATCTTCTTGATACCTGGCTTGGGCAGTCGCCAGTCGTGCTGGAAGATGGGCAGCGCGAAGCGTTGTCGCTGTGGCTGGCGGAACATAAAGAGGTGTTAAGCACTATCCTCAAAACCGGTAAGTTGCCTTCTCCGCAGGCGGTTGAAAAGGACGCCGCGAGTAAAACGAAAAAGCAAGCCGCCTGAACCCGTACTTGCGCTCCCGGCGTTTTGTACCATGCTTTTCCTGAATCATTGTGCTAAGGAGAAAAGTATGAATAAAAGAGGAGCGTTGTTGAGCCTGCTGTTGTTATCCGCCAGCGTATCGGCATTTGCGGCATCCACCGAGAGTAAATCGGTTAAGTTTCCGCAGTGCGAAGGGCTGGATGCCGCGGGGATTGCGGCAAGCGTGAAGCGCGACTACCAGCAAAATCGTATCGTGCGGTGGGCAGACGACCAAAAAAAGGTCGGGCAGGCTGACCCGGTCGCGTGGGTTAATGTGCAGGACGTTGTGGGTCAAAATGATAAATGGACAGTTCCGCTAACCGTTCGCGGTAAAAGCGCCGATATTCATTATCAGGTCATCGTTGATTGCAAAGCCGGCAAGGCGGAATATAAGCCCCGCTAGCAGCGTAATTTGCGCTTCTTTTGCCGGAACAGACAATTCCTGACATCCCCTCAGGTACGCTTGACCATTATTGGTCTGTATTTGAGGGGTACTATGGCTAACTGGTTGAACCAATTACAATCACTTCTTGGGCAAAAAGGCGCTTCTGCATCGCCTTCCGGTGAACAGGGGTTAAATAAACTGCTGGTTCCCGGCGCGCTGGGCGGTCTGGCTGGACTGTTGGTCGCCAATAAGTCTTCGCGCAAATTATTAACCAAATACGGTACTGGCGCTTTGCTGGTGGGCGGCGGCGCGGTGGCGGGTTCCGTATTGTGGAATAAGTACAAAGATAAAGTACGAGCTGCGCATCAGGGGGAGCCGCAATTCGGCAGCCAAAGTACGCCGCTGGATGTTCGCACTGAGCGACTGATCCTGGCGCTGGTTTTTGCTGCAAAAAGCGATGGGCATATTGATGCCAAAGAACGCGCGGCGATTGAGCACCAACTGCGAGAATCAGGTGTGGAAGAGCAAGGGCGTGTGTTTATCGAGAAAGCTATTGAGCAGCCGCTTGATCCACAACGTCTGGCACAGGGCGTTCGTAATGAAGAAGAAGCCCTGGAACTCTACTTCCTGAGCTGCGCCGCCATTGATATTGACCACTTTATGGAACGTAGCTATCTGAATGCGTTAGGAGACGCACTAAAAATTCCTCAGGAGGTTCGGGACGGTATCGAGCAGGACTTGCAGCAGCAAAAACAGGCGCTACCAGGCTGATAACCTGCCATTAAGTAACATGTTTCGCTTGCATCATGCGTGTCTTTTGCCACCCTTATAGGATGGATAGTTTACGTCATTCATGTTGCAGGATAGCGGCGAAGCAGTGACATCTCAGGCGCTTACCGAGGTGAGCGACCGGGACTACCATGCTACGCCGCTGTGTTTGCCGCGTGATATATAACAAATATTAACGCAAAAGAAAAAACGACATGTTGCCAAAAGCCAATCGAATTCCCTATGCCATGACCGTACATGGCGATACGCGCATTGATAATTATTACTGGCTGCGAGATGACACTCGCTCGCAGCCGGAAGTCCTTGATTACCTGCATCAGGAAAATGAGTATGGCCGGAAGGTCATGTCCTCTCAGCAGGCGTTACAGGACCGCATTCTAAAAGAAATTATCGATCGCATCCCGCCCAGAGAAGTTTCCGCTCCGTATGTGAAAAATGGCTATCGCTACCGTTATATCTATGAACCCGGCTGCGAATATGCCATCTATCAACGACAATCGGCGTTAAGCGAAGAGTGGGATGTGTGGGAAACCTTGCTCGATGCGAACCAGCGGGCCGCGCACAGCGAATTTTATACGCTCGGCGGGCTTGCCATTACGCCGGATAATACCATCATGGCGCTGGCGGAAGATTATTTATCCCGTCGTCAGTATGGGCTGCGTTTTCGTAACCTCGAAAGCGGTAACTGGTATCCGGAACTGCTGGATAACGTTGCGCCTGAATTTGTCTGGGCCAATGATTCCCTGACCCTTTACTATGTGCGTAAGCATAAGAAGACGCTGCTGCCCTATCAGGTTTGGCGGCACACGATTGGCACTCCGTCATCGCAAGATGAACTGGTATATGAAGAGAAAGACGATACCTTTTATGTCAGCCTGCATAAAACCACTTCGCAGCATTATGTGGTGATTCATCTTGCCAGCGCCACCACTAGCGAAGTGCTATTACTTGACGCGGAACTGGCCGATGCCGAGCCGTTTTCATTTTTACCGCGCCGCAAAGACCATGAATATAGTCTCGATCACTATCAACATAAGTTTTACCTGCGTTCTAACCGGAACGGTAAAAACTTTGGGTTGTACCGTACCCGCGTGCGCAATGAAAACGCCTGGGAAGAACTGATCCCTCCGCGCGAGCATATTATGCTGGAAGGGTTTACCCTGTTTACCGACTGGTTAGTGGTCGAAGAGCGTCAACGGGGGCTTACCAGCCTGCGGCAAATTAACCGTAAAACCCGTGAAGTGATAGGCATCGCCTTTGACGATCCGGCTTACGTGACGTGGCTTGCCTATAATCCCGAACCTGAGACCTCCCGGCTGCGTTACGGCTATTCTTCAATGACGACGCCAGATACCTTGTTTGAACTGGATATGGATACCGGAGAACGACGGGTACTTAAACAGACGGAAGTGCCTGGGTTTGATTCTGGCTGTTATCAGAGCGAACACCTGTGGATCACCGCACGCGACGGCGTCGAAGTGCCGGTATCGCTGGTTTATCATCAGAAGTATTTTCGTAAAGGGCAAAATCCGCTTCTGGTTTACGGTTACGGATCTTACGGTTCCAGTATTGACGCCGACTTCAGCAGCAGCCGACTGAGCTTGCTGGATCGTGGCTTTGTTTACGCAATCGTACACGTTCGCGGCGGCGGTGAGCTGGGGCAGCAGTGGTATGAAGATGGCAAATTCCTCAAAAAGCGGAATACTTTTAATGACTATCTTGATGCCTGCGATGCCTTATTAAAACTGGGTTACGGTTCACCGTCGCTGTGTTATGGGATGGGCGGGAGCGCGGGCGGAATGCTAATGGGCGTCGCTATCAACGAACGCCCCGAGCTTTTCCACGGCGTTATTGCCCAGGTGCCCTTTGTTGATGTATTAACCACGATGCTGGATGAGTCGATCCCATTAACGACAGGGGAGTTTGAAGAGTGGGGGAACCCGCAGGATATTGAGTATTATGACTATATGAAAAGCTATAGTCCTTATGACAATGTCAAAGCGCAGGACTATCCGCACCTGCTGGTGACGACAGGATTGCACGATTCTCAGGTGCAATACTGGGAACCGGCGAAGTGGGTGGCAAAATTACGCGAGCTAAAAACGGACCAACGTCTGCTGCTGTTATGTACGGATATGGACTCCGGGCACGGTGGTAAGTCGGGGCGGTTTAAATCCTACGAAGGCGTCGCGCTGGAGTTCGCCTTTTTAATCGGCCTGGCGCAGGGAACCTTACATAGCGCATAGACGCGCGCCCGCAATGGCTTGTGAGCGTCGCGGGTTATTGTGGTGTTCCATTGCTGCGTTGCTCGCCAGCCTGAACATCTTCCAGGTAGTGTTTAAGCGTCAGGCGAAGTTCCGGGCTCATATTATCAAGGTTATTAAAAAGCCAGCGTAAATAGCCCGGATCGCGTTTTGCGACTTCAGATACCGCCTTACCGCGGTATTTACCGAACGGGAAAGTGGTTAACAGCGCAGGACGGCCCGTGATATTGACCATTTCTTCCGCGGTCCAGCCGGTGGTTCGCATAATATCAATCAGCAAGGCGGCGGTGATATAGCAATCATAAAGCGCCCGGTGATGATGCAGCCCCGGCGGCGTTTGTACGCTTAGTTTGCGCGATTTATAGAGCGCCATATTGCTGTATTTTATTCCCGGCCACAGGCGTCGCGACAACTTCATGGTACAGATCCACTCACCCGGCAATTCAGGTAATACGCGTCTGTCGAAACTGGCATTGTGAGCGACATACCACTCACTACCGTAATAAAGCGGTATGACATCTTCAATCCACGGCTTATCGGCGACCATGGCTTCGGTAATACGGTGTATCGCCATCGCCTGCGGCGTAATAGGGCGATCGGGGCGTATCAGGTGACTCATGGGATTGACAATGTTGCCATCAATGACATCTACAGAGGCTATCTCTACGATCCCGCCCTGCAGCCCGCAGGTTTCCGTGTCTATAATCCGCAACATGATTCATTCCTCACCCAAAGATCTTAGCGTAATGGAATGATATCGCCTTGCCAACCCTCGGTTGTGCGCAGACCCGTCAGTAATAGCGAACCGCAATCGGCACGAACAATAAGTTGCCCGCTTTCATCCCACAGCGCGCTACTGCCACAGGCATTGGCCATCAGTACGGCCAGCGCATATTTATGCGAAAAACGTTGTAAGCGTGAGGTAGAAGCATGGAGTTCAGGCTCGTTAAGACATTGACTGGTTGTGAATAACGTAAATGAGGGGTCTATATCACCACCTTCTGGCTGCTCATCCACCACGTTGATAGCGCTTCGCTGCCTGGCAATACAGGCGCCATGACTTTTGTGAAACATGAGCGGCGACGTTAGCCATGGGGCAAAAATAGCGATGCCTTTTACGAAGCGGCAGTTATGCTCAACAGGCATACCCACAATGATAGTCATATGGTGGGTATCGGCCGCATGAGTGAGCGGCTGTAAAAGCGCCTCGTCAGGCGGGGCGGGCAATGATTTATTTTTTTCGTCGCAGCCTAATAGCGACAGTGACGGAAAGACCAGCAGTTCGCACTGTTGACGAGCCGCAAGCTCAATATATTCCAGATGGTGGGCAACATGCTCCACCGGCGAGGCGTTCAGGGGCGCATACTGCGCAGCAGCAATTTTCCAGGAGGACATAATGACTTCCTTTTCATAGTCTCTACAGCCATTCTAAAAAGCATAGATTAAGAATCGCCTTATAATGTAGTCGTCTGCATGTAAGGAAGTGTAACGTTATATAATTTTTATTTAACTTTGGGTTCGTAAGGGAGTCGGGATAGTGATACGGAAGCCAGACGATGGGCAATCAGCCGCTCGCGAAACCAGGCGCGTAGATGCTCTGGCTGCTCACGTTCGACCGCCTCCGCGACAACTGGCATATTGTAGCGCTCTTTAAATGCCACCCCGGCTGCCGCCAGGTCCACATTGACTTTATCCATTTCCGCTTGTTCAAGCTGAGCCAGATTTGTTTTCATACGTGTCTCCTTTTTTGTTGCCGCCAGAAGGTACTAAGAGTCCGCGGTAATGGCAAGATGGAAATGATGATCCTCGACTCATTGATTGTTGAAGGTTATTCTTTGTAACGTAGGTATAACAAAAAGGAATAGTGAATATGGCTTCTTCTGCACCATCGCGACGTTTAGCTTTACTGCTGCTGGCATCGACATTTGCGACGCCAGCGGCCTGGGCACATGCGCACCTGACGCATCAGTATCCAGCGGCGAATGCTGCCGTTACGGCCTCGCCACAGGCGCTGACCCTGAACTTTTCTGAAGGGATTGAGCCAGGGTTCAGCGGCGCAACCATTACTGGCCCTCAGCAAGAGCTCATCAAAACGCGCCCGGCAAAGCGAAATGAACAGGATAAAACGCAGTTGATTATCCCGCTTGAGCAGCCGTTAAAATCTGGCGCTTACACGGTAGACTGGCACGTTGTGTCGGTGGATGGACATAAAACAAAAGGGAAATACACCTTCAGCGTGAAATAAATGATGCTGACATTCGTCTGGATAACTCTCCGATTTATTCATTTTGCTAGTTTGATGCTGGTCTACGGCTGCGCGCTTTACGGTGCCTGGCTGGCACCCGCATCAATTCGTCGTTTAATGACGCGTCGATTTTTACATCTGCAACGACATGCCGCCGCCTGGAGCGTTATCAGCGCGGCTTTTATGCTGGCGATTCAGGGTGGACTGATGGG
Organism: Salmonella sp. SJTUF14076; assembly: GCF_015534835.1. Classification (NCBI taxonomy): domain Bacteria; kingdom Pseudomonadati; phylum Pseudomonadota; class Gammaproteobacteria; order Enterobacterales; family Enterobacteriaceae; genus Salmonella; species Salmonella sp. SJTUF14076. The sequence continues at coordinate 2,058,091 of NZ_CP064674.1, forward strand.
CGGCGGCTGGCCCGATGTTTTTTCCGTCTCGGTGTGGAGCGCGGTACTGCAAACCCGCTTTGGCGCGGTCTGGATATGGCAAATTATCCTCGCGCTGGTCACGCTGGCGGTGGTAGTCATTGCGCCGGTAAAAATGCAACGACGGCTTCTTATTCTCACCGTTGCTCAGTTTATCCTGCTGGCAGGCGTTGGACATGCGACGATGCGCGACGGTGTAGTGGGAACATTACAGCAGATTAACCATGCTCTGCATTTACTCTGTGCCGCAGCCTGGTTTGGTGGGCTGTTGCCAGTGGTTTATTGTATGCGCATGGCTCAGGGACGCTGGCGTCAACATGCTATTAGCGCCATGATGCGTTTTTCTCGTTATGGTCACTTTTTTGTGGCGGGCGTATTGCTCACAGGCATTGGCAACACGCTATTTATCACGGGATTTACCGCTATCTGGCAGACCACCTATGGACAGTTGCTTTTGTTAAAATGTGCGCTGGTCGTGCTTATGGTAGCAATTGCGCTGACGAATCGGTATGTTCTCGTACCACGTATGCGACAGGAAAATCCCCGGACTGACCTATGGTTTGTCAGGATGACGCAAATTGAATGGGGAGTTGGAGGCATAGTTCTGGCGATCGTCAGCCTGTTTGCAACCCTCGAACCTTTCTGATGGACTGGCATAACGAATGAAAAAAATACTCCTTCCGGCGCTTCTGCTGGCCACTTCGGGCGTAGCGTTGGCGGCGCCGCAGGTGATTACCGTAAGTCGTTTTGAAGTAGGAAAAGACAAGTGGGCGTTTAATCGGGAAGAGGTCATGTTGACCTGTCGGCCTGGCCAGGCGCTCTATGTGATCAACCCCAGTACGCTGGTGCAGTATCCCTTGAATGCCATTGCCGAACAGCAAGTAGCGGAGGGTAAAACGCGCGCTCAGCCTATTGCCGTCATTCAAATCGATAACCCGGCGAAGCCCGGTGAGAAAATGAGTCTGGCGCCGTTTATCGAACGTGCGCAAAAGCTTTGTGATCCATCCAATAGCTGACTGATTTTTAATAAAAAACCGTAAACCTTCACGAAAAGGCTTACGGTTTTTTTATCTCTGATAACAGACAAAACGCCAGGTTTTTTCAATCACCTTCGTCGCAAACTGGAAAACCTGGCGTCGTCATCTATTCTTAAAGGGCAAGGCGATTTAGCCTGCATTAATGCCAACTTTTAGCGCACGGCTCTCTCCCAAGAGCCATTTCCCTGGACCGAATACAGGAATCGTATTCGGTCTCTTTTTATTTAGATTATAAATCAATGGGTTATGTGTTTCCCCTCGAAATTTCCTCGAATTTCTGTATTCCGGTCTTTTTGGTTATATCACATCCAAATCCAGTTTAACATTTCTTTTACAACAAAATCAGAGCATCACGTAAGCTTTATTATCGCGTTCATCGAGATAGAGTTTCGTGGTGTTCTCTGAGGTGTGGCCCAGTAGTTTTTGAGCGAATTCCTCGCCGAGTTCGTCTTTGTATAGCCGCCCGGGCAGGCTACGGATCTCGTGAAATGTCGGTGGGTTATCACTAAATTTAGCGCCTGAAATTTTTCTGGCTTTTACAAATTTCTTTGTCAGCCCATCTGGGTGAATATTCCCGGTCGGGCTATTTTTCCTGATTCCGGCACTGATCATGAAATCGGTTCTGCTTACCAGTCGGCAGCGATCGATAACCGTTCCCGGACGTAACCCTGGCGCCTGAAGTGTCAGGGAGAGGGGAATGGCTATTTTCATTCCGGTTTTAATCTGAGTTACGTATAAGCGGTTGTCAAAAACATCACTAAATTTCATATTTACGATATCCTCCCTACGTTGACCAGTAACCAGCGCGAGATCCATCGCAAGAGGAAACCACACAGGCAGATGTTCTGCCGCCGTCCGCGTGGCGTTATAGGTTTCCAGTTGCAGGCGTTCCCTGGCAACCTTAATTTCAGGTGCTCGGGTTGGCTCAACCGGATTCGTTGTTATTCTTCCTTCCACAATTGCCTCACGAAAATCATTCATCGGTAACCGTAAACCGGATGAGTTGCTAAATGCTGTGGAGCGGTATTTCAGGGAGAAGGCCATCACAGCCAGTGTTAACGACCAGACCACAGGGATTATCACCGGTACCGGAGATGATCCGGAACTGAGTTCGTTGTATCTGGACTGTTCACTGTTACCGCAGACACAAAATATCCAGGAGCATTACCGTATCGTCGCGTAGGTCTGGAGTGCCGGTGAAGGCAGTAATGTTTCAGTAATGGTGACAGGCACTGCCGGACTGGATATTGCCGACGGTAGCGCCACATACCGGATTACCGTCAAACTGTACCGATATTGCCCCTCCTGATATTCCGGCCAGTCATATTGCTGTATTTGACCCTGAAACCGAAACGTGGAGTCTAAACGAAGACCATCACGGCGAAACAGTGTACGACACGCAAACCAGCAACCCGATTTATATTTCAAAACCCGGCCCGTTACCGGAGAACACCACCACACAGGCCCCCACATCACCAATAGATAAATTTGAAAACGGTCAGTGGGTGGCTGACCTTGCGACCGCACTCGGTCAGAAATACGCTGAGATTAATGTGTGGCCTAATGCACAGGAAAACGGTAACTATCCGTTCACACTGAATGATCACCACTGGGACTGCGGTAAAGCGTCGCAGGACCGACTGTCGCCAGTAACGGCGGTGGCAAAACAGGGAACGCTACCACCAGGATTCTTCTGGACGGATGCAGATAACATCGATGTGCCAATGAGCGCAGACGAACTGATTAAACTCGAAGCCGCTATGCAACGAAACATGGTACTGGTGGGTTTTAAAATCCACGAACGCCAGCGGCAGATGAAGGACGAAGTGAACAGTCTCACCAACGCACGGGCTGTACTGGGTTACGTGTTGGCTGGCCGGAAAACCGTTAAGGAATGTATTATGAGCTGCTTCACAACCCCGGCCATTCTTGAAATGCCTGGCCACTACCTTTGGCGTGTACATGAATCTTTTGAATTTTACCTCAGCGACGACAACAGCGACGTAATCAGCGTACCAGCCGGATTTGTAACTGATCTCGCCACCGTGCCATGCATCTTCTGGTCAGTCATGCCGCCAGACGGCAAATACGCTAAAGCGGCAATAATCCACGACTACCTTTACGACAATGCGCTGCGCACGAAAAAAGAAGCCAATTTGATATTCCTGGACGGAATGCCGTGCTTGGCGCGCCGAAGTGGAAACGGATTGAGATGTATCTGGCGGTCAGGTGATTTGGCAGGGGAATGTATGGGAAAGAACGTAAATACTGTGAATGATTTGCCACAGATGACGAGATTAAACGGCTGGAAGCATGGGAACTCTACAGCGTAATGGTAAACAGGGTGGATACATCTGCCTCTCCTGGCCGGATAAACCAGCCAGTCTGTAGTCGTTACTGTGGTACTTTAATTATCCATGTATCACAAATTACTTGTTTACACGGTAATTAATCACCCAGGTTAATAAAAGGTTGTTTCGTTTACCAGCATATTTTACCCTCTGGTAGTTCTGGGATTGATATACCTGCCGGCCAGATTTTACACCACGGAAAGGAAATGCCCGGGAATCCTTTATTATCGCTTTCAGTGGCCATTGCAGATGAAGAAAATGTTATGGCTGATATAGCAAAAACCAGCGCTAACAATACACTGTTAAATTTATTCATAATATTATCCACATAGTTGAGAGTTATGCTGCCTTCTTAACTTTTACCGCAATCCTTTACCAGGATAAAGCAGAGGCGAAAATTTTTCTTGTCTGTCTACTGATTGTTAAGCAAGTATTTACTTTGAAATGGAATAATAAGTGTAGTAATTTTATTCTCTACAGAAAATTTACTTGTATCTGAATGAACTCGTGTAGATACCAGAACCAAATTAACGCCTAAAAAACTGCAAGTTAGTAGTATTACTGTGGTCATGCAGACCATCTGATTACTGTGAAGGTGGCCTCATCTGAAACGCCTGTTAAATCCAGCGTTTTAAGCTTCCTGATATAAGCCATCCATTTAGCCTGGCTGGCTTTATCGTCGTCACATCTTTCACCCCGCGCCAGTTCTGTTCGTCAGTCGGCAATGGTGCTTGTCAAAATTTTGTGGCGGCTACTCTGGATTTATCTGCCACTTTCTGGCAAGTATGATTCTGTTTTCATCAGATAACCAGCTATTTACAGCATCAAGAAGATACTGATTATCCTTCGCCATCATATAGACTTTATTACCGGCAGTGTCGGGGAGGATACTCCTGGTTGATACGCAGAAGACGCCTGGCTCTTTGTTCTGGTAATAAGTACCTTCGAGCAAGTCGGTAAACATGACATCAGCGCTGCGTTCACGAATCCTCTGCAGAGTGGCATCATTATCTTTTTCGCGAATAACATCTGCATACCTGATATGCTTGTCAACATAGTCCAGATTTGTACCACCTGGATTAACAACAATCCGCACGCCCTTACGGTCAATATCTTCAAGAGATTTGAAGTCATTAATCCTGTTACATTGCGTCAGCGCTATTTTCCCATTTTTAAGTACCGGAGAAGAAAGTGCGAACTGTTTTCTTCTGCCGGGAGTTTCTGTAATCCCTCCCATTGCAATATCAAATTTGTCTGCTGCCAGGTCAGTTGACAGTGTAGGCCAACTGCTAGGTACAAACAGGATATTCAGGTGCAGAGCTTTGCCCAGTGAATATGCCATATCAATATCAAAACCGATTAATTTATTTTGTTTGTTGTGAAATGCGAGGGGAGCATAGTCACCAGGCACCCCCACACGTAACTCTTTGCTTTCTTTAATCTCCTGCCAGGGTTTTGCCATCGCGGAATGAATACCTGAAAGTGACAACAAGATAACAAACATAAAATATACTTTTTTCATTACTCTTACCCTAATGTTTGATCAGTAGACACAGATGAGATTGTCTTCTCTCCATTGCACCGGTAACCTTTACTGGGCAGGGAATCCAATAATAGTGGTATATTAAACGGGAGATCCTCTCGCCACGATATACTATCCGCTATGAAGACCTGCTTCGGGTTAAGTGACAGCTTCAATTAAATTTTCACCCTGATTTTTCACATTTCTGATGTGATGGATTACCGCAGTCACGTTGTTTGCAAGAGCGTGCCTTGGTAGGCTGACTGCTGTTTAGTCAGAACTGACTGTAATCGTGTTTATAGGTCGTACAGTTCACTATTGTGATGTAACGTCGTATGTTGATCAGCAGATCGTATGCTGACGATTTCAAAAGTACATAATTAAGTACATTTTTATATGTCAATTTTGTTTAATTCTATTTAATTCAGTTAGTTGAGTTTTTGTTTTCGTAATCGTTATTAAATAATAATCACAGGAACAATGGGCGCAGCCGGGCGCCTCATTAGGGCCGGAGTACCGTGACAGCAGGTAGCGATTATTTATGATGTTGGCGTTTCGACGTTGTACAGAAAATTTCCGGCGAGTAACATGCCTTTGATGCCATTCATGGGAAAATAACACTCCTTTAATCAGCCATAAGAGTTAATTATATAAACTTAAATGGATTGGTTAATTGAATTTCATCAAGATTAACTCTATATAAAAGATTTATTGTCTTTGTTATGGCGTCTATATATTCTGCGCTATTCATTATAGCAGTGTATTTATCGTATGCTTCGAAGCAATGATTTTCATTAATATATTCACTGCTATTGTTTTTATAAATTTCATATGACTCTTCCTTTTTGAAAATGCGCGCATCCAGCCAAGGGTCAAGTATATATTCCGATATTCCTTTTGAATCAGTAAAAGTCAAAAAAACAACCACATGATTCCCTCCTGACGCGCTATTATACATAAGGGATGTACTTATTCTGGCATCAAATACATTATTTTTCGAAAATCCTATTCCGGTTAGTCTTTGTGGTATATATTTTGCAATAATCGCACCTAAAATTAGCGACATATCAGCACAGTTCCCTGTGTTATATTTTATTGAATCAATGGAAGAATATATTAGACTCAGAGATATTGGGTTTTCTGGTCTTTCAGCCATAGCTCTGTCAAAAGAGTTTGCTTTTATAGTTTGCAGAAATTTCTTGTGATGTTCTCTTTGTAAATTAAGAGCGTCGTATTTTTCCTGCGTATCAATTTTAAGCCTGTCAATTTGCATTGCATCATAACTGTCCGATTTCTTTATTATTGTTCTGACAAAAACGGTACATTCTGAAGCAGCATTAATAATACAGGAGGATAAATCAACTGAAGTACTCTGTTGGTTGTTACAGGCGCTCACTCCAGTTGTGTCGAATTTTTCTGTAGCTACATGTCCAACATTTATAATCAATTACATTTCCCTGTATTCAAAATTAAGCGATATTCTTATGTCACGACAACCTAACAGGGACTGACTACAAAGATCTTTAAAGAAACGTTCATTATTGTATCTATTGATGAACTCCCTTCAGATTTAGAGGTTGTGCCCATGGTCGAAAAGCTCCTCTACGCTCATATACTTAACTTATCGGGGACATGGTAGGTTAGGATGTGAAAACACAGGGACAGTTACTGTCACTGCGAAGGCAGCAATAAGGAGGCCTATCCTGTACGAACTGTGGAAAACTATATCTTGTTCACGATCACCTGCATCGTTGACGATGCGCGATCCTGGAGGTTTGACGACTGCCCGGTATGATCGGTGCCGCAGCCACGTCGTATGCAGGAACGGACTGCGGCAAACTGGCGATCGTTCGATAGTGCGAATATTGAATGGTTGCCAGTCGCGGCGGATTCTACTGGTTAAGAATGGCTAATCAATGTGTTTAATCTGAAACCAGGCATCTGTTCAACTTTTCGTGATCGCTTTTGTTGGCATCACTATTAAGCCTTCGTCTACATGGGCATTTGGCATCGGGAGGCCACCAGTGGAAGAGGTCGAGTGATATATTGGGCAGTGAGTTTGATTGGTCGGGGGATTTATACGCAAAATGGTTCGAAATATGTCCGAATTAAAACGTAAAAAGTGATAACTAATTGAATCTATTAGAATCAAAAATAACGTATTCTAATCGTTAAAATCACTTAATTAATATGTAACATTATGAATTTAAAGAGAAATATCAATGGTTGCCGTAAGCGGGAATCGTATTTGGTCTCTTTTTTTCTTATAAAACAGTTGCTTATGATCAATAATCCGAAATTTCCGAAATTTTCCAGAATTTCTGTATTCCGGGCTTTTTCGTTATATCAGATCCAAATCCAGTTTAACATTTCTTTTACAGCAAAATCAGAGCATCACGTAAGCTTTATTATCGCGTTCATCGAGATAGAGTTTCGTGGTGTTCTCGGAAGTATGTCCCAGGAGTTTCTGAGCAAACCCTTCCCCGTAAGCATCTTTATACAGTCGTCCGGATAAGCTGCGGATCTCGTGAAATGTCGGTGGGTTATCACTAAATTTATTCCGGTAAATTTTCGTGCCGCAACAAATTTTTTAGTCAGGCTGTCAGGATGAATACTCCCGTTCGGGCGGTTTTTGCGTATGCCAGCGCTGATAAGGTATTCGCTACGGCTTACCAGGCGGCAACGATCAATCACCGTACTGAGGCGTAAACCCATGGAAGGAGGGGTGAGCGAAAGTGGCAGAGCGATTTTCATCTCGGTCTTGATTGGCTTAACGTACAGTCGCTCATCAATAATGTGACTGAACTGAGACTGTAATTAAAATTGTGTAATTGCCTGTTTTTGATATGTTCACTCCAGTAACGGAGACAGGCAATTATGGACGAAAAGAAACTCAAATTCCTTGCGGCTGAACTGGCTAAAGGCCTTAAAACCGAAGCCGACCTCAATCCGTTTTCCCGTATGCTGACGAAATTAATCGTCGAAACGGCGCTCAATGCGTAGCTGACTGACCACCCCGGGTATGAGAAAAACGCCCCCAAAACAGGCTCAAACACCCGTAATGGCTACTCGTCCAAAACGGTGTTGTGCGATGACGGCGAGATAGAACTCAACACACCGCGTGACCGTGAAAACACCTTCGAACCACAGCTGCTTAAGAAGCACCAGACGCGCATTACGCAGATGGACAGCCAAATTTTATCCCTCTACGCCAAAGGCATGACTACCCGCGAAATCGTCGCCACCTTCAAAGAGATGTACGACGCCAATGTGTCACCTTCGCTGATATCTAAAGTCACCGACGCCGTAAAAGAGCAGGTCACTGAGAGGCAAAACCGGCAACTGGATGCGCTGTACCCCATTGTTTATATGGACTGCGTTGTCGTCAAAGTCCGTCAGAATGGCAGCGTAATCAACAAAGCCGTCTTCCTGGCACTGGGTATCAACACCGAACGCCAGAAAGAGTTACTGGGTATGTGGCTGGCCGAAAATGAATGCGAAAAGTTCTGGCTAAGCGTGCTGACGGAGCTGAAAACCCGGGGCCTTCAGGACATCCTGATTGCCTGTGTGGATGGTCTGAAGGGCTTCCCGGATGCGATAAATAGCGTCTTCCCGCAAACCCATATTCAGCTGTGCAGTATCCATATGATGCGTAACAGCCTGAAATACGTAGCCTGGAAAGACTACAAAGCCGTCACCAGCGGCCGGAAGATGGTCTATCAGGCCCCGACCGAAGATGCGGTACTGATGGCGATAGATGCGTTCGCGAAAGTCCGGGACGATAAATATCCGCAAATCAGCAAAAGCTGGCGTGCGCACCGGGAAAACCTCAATACGCTCTTCAGTTATCCGCCGGATATCCGCAAGGCCATCTACACGACAAACGCAATCGAATCCTTGAACAGCGTGATCCGTGCCGCGATTAAGAAACGCAAGGTGTTCCCGACGGATGACTCAGTACGAAAAGTTATTTATCTGGCGATCAAGGATGCGTCAAAAAATGGAGTATGCCGATCCAGAACTGGCGGCTGGCGATGAGCCGTTTTATTATCGGGTTCGGTGACCGCCTGAGCGATCACCTTTAATAACTGGGCAGTTACACAGAATTACTGACAGGCTCATTCTTTTGTGTTGCGCATCTCTGTTTCTATTGTTTTAGATAGCCATAAGAGCTCCGTTGCTGAGAGTTTTAGTCGTGGGGTTCTTTCTTCTGTACCGGGTGGTCGCATTTCAAAACTGCAGGAACATCTGCTGAATACTGTATACTCCTGTATTTTGCATGTTGTTGAGATCAGTGTGCAATTCCTCGGTACTGGCTTGTTCTGTATAGGTCTGGAGATTTCTGGGTAGTGTCCTTGTGGACCTGAACATATGTTTTTGATTGAAAATGGCATCGTGTTTTATCCTTTACGCTGTGAAATGTTGTTTTGTGCCCTTCCGTTGTGATTGGTGATGTGACGGGATCGTCCATGCACCCTTCCTTTTATTGACGGCGTATCAGTCCATTGATGCCATGCTCGCTTAATTTGTCCAGCATCAGCAAGCCGTCGTTTTCTTTCTGCTGCAATTCAAGCAACTTAAACCGTATTTCGTTAAGTAAAGGTTTAATAACTCCGCGCTTGCGAACCACCTTTCTGATAACGTCTTTTTCGAAGTATAAACGGCAGAAGTGATTTTCATAATTCGCATACACTCTTCACCCAGCGCTGGCAAATCTTCAACGCTGAAAGGCTGGGGAGAAGGGCGTCCAGTTGCTGCACGGAGAGCGAACCATACGCCCTGATTCCACGCGTTATCAAACTTCATATCGTGGTTATCATCCAGACAAGGCGCTTGAGGTTGCTCATATGTTTTGGGGAAAGAGGTTCGGCGGTGGGTACTGGATATCCTGGATCGGGAAGTGGGTTCCACTGGTGCCAAATACAGGTGGTTGGTAAACCGGGTGGATACCTCAAATCCTGACAGGCCAGAGCACCAGCCTGATAAAATCGTATTACTGATTTCTAACCAGTGGCACATTAATTGTACCAGCTCAGACTCCAACTGACAGTCTGCTTTAAGCGAGTAGCGGACGTGACCTGCCCCCAGGAGTAAAAACAAACTTTCTATTGATACATTTAATTAACTTATTTATAACGTTATATTCCAAATACAAACTTGTTCAATTGGGCATGTATGGACATTCAAATCACACATCAAGTTACTGAATTTGATAAAGAAGAACTATTAACCGGATTAAGAAGCTACAATGCTCAGTTCGTCGATTTTAGTAAAAATGGGCAGCTTGGGGTCTACTGCAGAAACGAAAGCGGCGAAATGGTAGGCGGATTAATTGCTGACAGAAAAGGTCCGTGGCTTTGCATCGACTATCTTTGGGTAAGTGAATCTGCAAGGAGCCGCGGTCTGGGGAGTCAACTTATGGAGATGGCCGAAAAAGAAGGTTTGCGGAAAGGCTGTGTTCATGGACTTGTAGATACCTTTAGCTTCCAGGCTCTCCCTTTTTATGAAAAACAGGGTTATATACTTCAAATGTCGCTACCGGACTTTCCTAAAGTAGGTTCGCAAAGGCATTATTTAATTAAGCCTGGTTTATAGCTTTGCTGCATTTGAATACCTTGGCTTTATGAAAGCTGCAATCAGGTAGCTTTAAAATATATCGTATTGTTGGCCTGTACACACCATGATCAGCGTCCGCTTCTGGCACAGGGCGGACAGTCAGATTAGGTTTGGCGCTGTGCCATAGATATGTCAGCTCACATTTGAGCTAATACCCCCTGGCACGGCTAGAGGTACTCAGACAGCCGCTTGTAGGCGGCATGGTACGGATACAAAAACATATTGCGCTGTTATATAAACTGTAAACTGGGCTGTGCGTATAATGCAAATCTTTCACTCAGAGAAACCTGCTGACAGCGTTAGTACTCCATTAATTAATTTTGTACTAAATCTCTGTGGTATGGCACAGGCGTTTAGAAGACAGTTCAATTGCGATCTGCTGGCTGGGATTTCGTCGCGCTACTCAAAAATGCGCAGATTTTTTCACCCGCCGTCAATGGCTCAATGGGCGTTTTTCCGAGGGCGGTCTCAGTCATGACGATGGCAGGACCAATAAGCATGGACCATACTTCGCTCGCGTCTTGCTCAAGCGATGTGAAGGCAAGGAACAGTGTTTTATCTGAAGGAAAGCGGTGCTGAGTATTAAAAAGTTTCAGCCAGGCGCGGGACTGCCGATCGGCCTGTGCTGATTGCGTGCCGAAGCGGAGTACTCTTTTTAGTATGGCGATACCCACAATGCCTGGCCCCAGAATAAAGGGACTCCCGACGTTTATGGTGACGCCGACCCCGAGAAAAACGAGGGCGAATGACAGCACGTTATCTACTCTTCTGGTAAGAGTACTGTATAGTTTTTCCAGAGAGTACCGGTAAAGAATTTGATAACTGATTTCATCCTTGCTCATACATCTCCAGATGGTTTTTCGATTACGCTCCGGTATGCTCCCGGAATCCTGACAGATTCTGCAATTATGCCACACTTCCTGGAGGGTATTAATTAGATAGAATATAAATAGCAGGCAAATATTTTGAGCTTTTAGTCGATATCGCTTTGAATATCATTTCTCCTGATCCAGGAGATGCTGTTGTCGAGCATCGTGTCAAACGTTGCTGCGTCGGTCGGACTGCACAGGATAACTCTTGTAGTCAGACTCTCATCATGGTCTCAAATGGATAACCCGCAGTCGTAACACGCCGAATGTCACGACTGACGCTATTATTACCCTGGCTTGTTAAAGCGGCATGACCACATTTTCTATATATAATAATTGGTTGTCTTTCGACCAGTATTGTCGAGTTTTTTTGTTTAATTCCACAATCCATTTAAAAACGCCTGCCGTTGCCAGATCGGTACAGTATTTTTCATAGGAATGCTCGCCCGAAAAGTGTTTAGCTGAAGTCAATTTTATTAATTGCGTATTTGGTGTTGAATTGACTTTAATCAGCTTTCTATTGCTTTTAATAGAAATGAAGTGGCCTGCATGAGTGATAATTTTCACATTGCCGGTAGCAACAAAATAGATGTAATAAGCGATATTATTATATTCCAGATCGATTAGAAATGCGTTGAAATTTGCATCCTTCCTGACGCGCTCGAAAAAGTGGTTAAGCATAAGCTGTAATTCCATTTGTTAACCTATTGTAAGTTATAATGTTATATGTTGTGTTAGAGTATTGTTGCTTAAAAGCAGCCATACAAAGATGTTACCTAAAAGCAATAATAATCGCCTGGTATCATATAGTTTACGTTATGATTGGAATAGTGTTGCAATTGTTACTGATTATTTCTCGTAGCGCGTTTTTTTGACCACTAATAGATGCGTCAATCCATTTCATTTGTAGTTTTTCTGAACGCCATGAAAAGTCATAATATATAAAAATCAGTTAATTAATTGATGTTTAGATAAGGATTACAGTGACGGAGAGGTTTGGCGTGGCGACTTTATAGGTTTTGAAAAAGCGGCTAACTCGCTGGCAGGATAATTGGTAGCCAGCCTGCGAATGGGGGCAAAATCGTAACAACATCAGCATAAATAATAATATTCATGAATGTTTTATGTGACGCAGCAGTTGAATTGAAGTGATGTTTTACCTGTTCAGGGTTGTCCCGATAAAAATGTTCCTCGATAAAAGTCGATCACCTTGCGCCGAAAAAAAACAGGCTAAGTGACAGAAGAACAAAATCCATCAGGAAAATAAAATTTATAAATATCAATGAGTAAAAATGGTTGTGGAGAAGGTGGCTATTTTTTGAAAGCAAGAAATATAGACAAAGTGTAGCTATGCATAGTTATCTAAAAGGAGAACTACCGTGACTAACATAACACTATCCACCCAGCACTACAGAATCCATAGAAGTGACGTTGAACCAGTAAAAGAAAAAACAACGGAGAAGGACATTTTTGCAAAAAGTATTACTGCCGTTAGAAATAGCTTTATCAGCCTGTCGACGAGTCTGTCAGATCGTTTTAGCCTGCATCAACAAACAGACATACCGACTACCTATTTTCATCGTGGGAGCGCCTCTGAGGGTAGGGCAGTATTAACCAGTAAAACTGTTAAAGATTTTATGCTGCAAAAGCTCAATAGCCTGGATATCAAAGGTAATGCGAGTAAAGATCCGGCCTATGCTCGTCAGACATGCGAAGCCATATTATCAGCCGTGTACAGTAATAATAAAGATCACTGTTGTAAATTACTCATCAGTAAAGGGGTCAGTATTACCCCCTTTCTGAAAGAGATAGGAGAGGCTGCGCAGAATGCGGGGCTACCTGGGGAGATAAAAAACGGCGTATTTACTCCAGGTGGGGCAGGGGCGAATCCTTTTGTCGTCCCCCTCATTGCTGCAGCGAGCATTAAATATCCGCATATGTTTATAAATCATAATCAGCAAGTGTCTTTTAAAGCGTATGCTGAGAAAATCGTTATGAAAGAGGTTACGCCGCTGTTTAATAAGGGGACGATGCCGACGCCACAACAATTTCAGTTAACTATAGAAAATATTGCGAATAAGCATCTTCAGAATGCCTCCTGAAGATAGCAAACACAATACCGCTATTAACCGTATGAATTAATAGCAGATTTTCTGAAACTATATATTCATTTTTATGGCGACGCTTTTAACAAAACGTCGTCATATTTATTTTAATATAAAAATCAAATGGATACGCTTAAAACTTAAAATAATTGTTATTACTCTAAATGCCGGTATAACCAGACAGCTTTTTTTGAAACGCTGCGTGTTGTTAAGTCTATGATACCCGCGCACGGATGATGTCTCGATAAGGATTAATGGTCTGTTAACTGTCAGGAGAGGTTATGCCACCTTTAAAAAAAATTGTGCTGCGCCTGTTTGTGGGGGCGATGGTCGCCACGGTAACGACACCTGCATTGGCGCTGGTTTGCCTTGAGGATCACTCCGCTAAAGAGTGTGCTATATCGTGTGCTGAGGCGATGTGGTTTATGTTTCCGATATGTTTTTAAGGAGGGAGAATATTGAACGCGAACAGGTGATAGTGAGTAGCTCGCTGCGCCAGGGGATAACGCTCCCTGGCGCAGTCAGTTATATTTTATTGCGATGATAACAAAGCATTTACTCGCTACTGATGAAATTCGCTATTTACAACAGAGCACGTTTACTAAGCAAGAAAATCTGCACACGCTATCCTTTTATATCTGTCCTGGATAATGAACGGCAGGAAAAATATGATGCGGCCTGAAGAGATTTATCAGCGAATAGAGGCAAAGAATTGGCGGCATGTCTGGGTGGTCGGCGATATTCACGGCTGTTTTTCAATGTTAATGAAAAGGTTACGTGAGTGTCGATTTGATCCGCAACAAGACTTGTTAGTTTCTGTGGGCGATATCATTGATAGAGGCCCGGACAGCCTGGGTTGCCTGGCTTTACTGCGTGAGTCCTGGATGACGGCGGTTCGCGGCAATCATGAACAAATGGCGCTGGATGCGCGGGCCTCATCGCAGTCGACGCTGTGGTTGATGAATGGTGGCGACTGGTTTACCCGCCTGACGGCTGAACACGCTGCGCAAGCTGAAGCGCTTTTTATCCTTTGTCAGCGGCTGCCCTGGATACTGGAAGTTCGCTGCCGCCATAGCACGCATGTGATCGCTCATGCTGATTACCCCGCGTCAACCTATCAATGGCAAAAAAAGGTCGACTTACATCAGGTTCTCTGGAGCCGCGAACGGCTCATAAATAAGCGCGGCGGGATTAGCGGTGCCGATCATTTTTGGTTTGGCCATACGCCGTTGCGTCGGCGCATGGATTTCGCCAACGTACACTATATTGATACGGGCGCGGTATTTGGCGGGCAATTGACGTTAGCGCGGATACAATAGCGGTATCAGCGACCAGGGTTAAAAATCGCTATATTGCTGCGCAGGTCGCCAGAAGCCGTCGATAAAATCCTCTACCGGAAAACAGCCGCCATGGCGAATCCGTTGATCGTCCATCGAATAAAGACACTGCTGCTCGGTATCGTAGATGTCCACGACAATATCCTCGCATCCTCCATCCAGGTAACATACAAAAAGTACCAGCGCGAACATTACATCCTCAATGTTAACTACTTTACACGATAGTGTAGGAGAGGTTAGCGCAGGGGGGAAATGAGAAAATGAAGAATAAATAACCCGCCTGGCGACGGGTTCTTTTTGAGTCAGGCAAGACGCATGACCCAGGCATCAGATTTAGGATCGTAATGAGTACGGAACAAAACGGAATGTTCCCCGTTGAGAATGGCGGGAACGCTGGTTTCGGCATCCCAGGCATCCAGTTGCATACATAAATCCGGATCGGATTTACAGGGGATAGTTAACGTTCGCTCCCCCGGCGATTCGCCATGTAATTCGGCATCGTCGATTTCAAAAGCGCCAATGCGCACACTGGTTTTCATCATCGTGCTCTCCGTTAATACGCTAATTGTGGTACGACCAGTTTAGTCGTCCATTTTTCAGCGTAGTCAACGTACGCAAAAGCGCCAGTCAAAAAGTGCGGTTTTTTTGTGCGCCTTTTAGCTATTACCAGTAAAGAGTTTGCCATCCCGCACCAGTTCACGCGGGTAACTGTTCTTTATTCTTGAGCCGATACGTTTTGCCAGACCAAGCGGCTGACGCTGGAACGTCACCAGGACATCATCAGCGGCAGGGGGGGTTTGCGGATAAATATCCCGACCGCGATACCACTCCTCCGCCTCTTGCGCAGAGAGTTCGAACGCGTGAGCATGAGTCGGGCAGGCAAGGGCTATCGTCGCCTCATGTTGCCAGCGATAGCCTTTATTATGACTTTCGGCCAGCTTAATGCCGAGCCGGGAAAAACGGACTTTTCCGATCAGTGATTCAATCTCTGCCGGGAACAGCCAGACCTCTTTTTCACGCTGCCAAAGATGGAGATTTTCATCCCATAACAGTCCGACGGCGTTGGCCGCCTGGGTAACGTGTAATGCTTCGCGGCCTTTGAGGGGGGTAAAAGGAAACGCCCCCACTTTATACCCCGGCGCGGGCATGGCTGGAAGGGATGACATTTTACGCAGACGTGCGACGAAGAATCCTTCGCAGTCGTAAATTTGCGGGAAGACGTGCAGGAAGCCTTCCGGGGTGAGGGCGCGGTCAGCGTCAGGAAACAGATCACCCAGCGGCAAAAATTCAACGGCGTCGGCGTAGGTCTCTTGCAGCCAGAGGCAGACCGCTTCGTTTTCCTGGCGATTTAACGTGCAGGTGGAGTAGACCAGCGTGCCGCCGGGTCGTAAAGCATGAAAAGCGCTGTCGAGCAGTTCCCGCTGTGTAGCCGCGATATCCAGATTGCTTTCTGGCGACCAGTTTTTTAGCGCATCAGGATCTTTACGTACTACGCCTTCGCCAGAGCAGGGCGCATCCAGCAGGATAGCGTCAAACATCTCCGGTAACGCAGCGCCAAATACGCGGCCATCGAAATGCGTCAGTGCGGTATTGGCGATTCCACATCGGCTGATATTAGCGTGCAGAACTTTGACTCGGCTGGCCGAAAATTCGTTGGCCAGAATGGCGCCGCGGTTCCCCATGCGGGCAGCGATCTGCGTGGTTTTGGAGCCAGGCGCCGCTGCCATATCCATGACCCGCTGCGGATGATTATCATCGGCGAACAGGGCCGCGACCGGCAGCATCGAACTGGCCTCCTGAATGTAAAACAGGCCGCTTAAATGCTCAGAGGTACTGCCAAGCGGCAATGCCTCTTCATCATCGCGCTCGATCCAGAATCCTTCATGACACCACGGAATTGGCGTGAGCGACCAGCCGTAGGGCGCGATTAGGGCAAGGAAATCAGCCACGGATATTTTAAGCGTATTGATGCGTATACTGCGGCGCAACGGGCGTTGGCAGGCCGAAATAAATTCATCAAAAGAGAGCGTGGAAGGCATTGCTTCACGCATTTGCGTCAGAAAAGCGTCAGGAAAATAGACAGCGTGTTGAGCCACAGGTGTATCGCCGGCAAAAAAACAGGCGCGCAGTGTAGCATAAAACGCTCCGGCGCGAGTACGCCGGAGCCGGGTGTTTAACGTGGCAGAGCGGTGCCCCATTCACGCCACTCTTTCGGTTCGCTCTCTTGTAACAGGAAATGCTTACCGGCTTGCGCTTTTGGCGCCAGAGGCGTACCTGGTGGAGTAGCGAAGGCGATACCGCCACGGATGAACTGATTAAATGTCCCCGTTTTCACCACGCCGCCTGTCAGACCAAAGTCGAGACTATAGCCGGAGGCAAGCCAGAATACGGAGTTATTACGCACCAGATATTGGTAACGCTTACTGATACGCAAGGTGATCATCACGCGATCGGAGAGCGACCCCAGGGACATTCCGGTGACGGTTCCCACTTCGATACCGCGGAACAGGACGGGTGTACCAATATTAAGCGAGCCTGCTTCTGGCGCCTCCACGACGATGCTTAACCCATCCAGATAGCGTGAGTCGGTAATCGTGGCTTCCTGCAGTTCAAAGTCGCGCCGCGCCGCGCCGCGTCCTGGCTCAACGTTAATATAGGGCTGGAGAATCGTATCCAGATGCTCGACGCCCGCCGCGGAAATTTGTGGCGTAATAACGGAAAAACGTGTCCCGGCGCGAGCAAATGTTTGCACGTACTCCGGATAAAGTACGGCTTTTGCCTGCACTTCATTACGTGCGGTGATCAATTCCAGCGTCTGGATCTGGCCGATATCAATACCGAGGTAACGAATGGGCATCCCCTCCGCCAATTTTCCGGCGTCGAACGCGTGCAGCGTAATTTGTCCGCCTACCGCGCGGGCGGAAGTTTCTGAAGCATAAAGAATGCGTTTATCGCCTTTGCGCCGACTGGCGCTGGCGCCGCTCAGGTTATCAAAACTAATGGCCCCTTTCAGCGCGCGGGAGAGTGGCGAGGCCTGTACCGTTAGGCCGCTGCCGTTAAGTTGCACCTTCGCGCCGCCTTCCGCCCAGAACACGCTATTGCTGGTTAACAGGTGGCGATATTCCGGCTTAATATGCAGGTCGATGTCAAAGGTATTGGCGCGTGGGCGAACGGTGATGACTTCGCCTACTTCAAATTTTCGATACAGCACGACGGAACCTGCCTGGACATCCGGCAACGTTTCGGCCGTCAGCGTCAGGGTGGTAGTCGGTAAGTCACTGAGGCTATTTTCCAGCGCTTTTTCCAGGTTAGCATAGAGCGGGTAGGTGGATTTCATCTTCCCGCTCGTACCGGGTAAAATGCGAATTCCGCCGTCAATCCACTCGCTGGCGCTGGCGCCGAGGAACTCTACGCCGTCAAGGCCGACTTTGACATCCACCCGGCTGTTGACCACGAATTTACTGTCGCCCTGTACCAAATCCCGGTGCTGCGGTTCAATCGCGACGGTGAATGACACGCCTTTACTGGATAAGTTGCGCTCAATGACCTGGCCAATTTTTACGCCATGTAAAATTAACGGCTGGCCCGGTTCGATGCCGTAACTTTCCGGGGCCGTCAGCGTCAGGGTTAAGGCATTCGCCTCATGCAGCAGGGCTTTTTCACCCGGCACCACCACAAATTCACTGCGCGGTTCGCCGTCGCCCGGCACCAGCTCGAAGGTTTTTCCGGTTAACAACGAACTGATATTCGCGTCACTTAGCGACAGTTTGGGATTGCGCAACTCAATGCGCGTATTTTCCCGCATCAGCGGAACAACGCTGGGGTCGACGGTCATCTCTCCGGTGACTTTACCGCCAGGGTTGAGCGTCAGTTTCGAAAGCTCACCCACCTCCAGTCCCTGGTACATGAGCGGCGTAGATTCCGCCTTCAGACCGTCTCCACTGGGCAGCTCAAGTTTAACGATTACCCCTCGTTGGCTGTGGGCTAAATCTTTATATAAGCCGAACGTGTCATCCTGGGCGGCGGGTTTGGAATTGTCCGGCGAGTCAAACGCAATCGCGCCATTGACCAGGGCCGCGAGGCTCTCCAGTTTCACCTTCGCGCCGCTCAGGCTTAGATCGGCGTCAATGCCGGAGACATTCCAGAAACGGCTGCCTTTTTTCACCAGATCGGTAAACCGTCGCTCAATCAGAACGTCAATCGTTACGCCTTGTTTGTTAGGGTTAATCGAATAGTCATACACCCGTCCGACAGGGATTTTACGGAAATAGACCAGTGAACCGCTATTAAGCGAACCGAGATCCGGCGCATTGAGATGAATCATCAGATCGCCGTTGCTAAGCCGGTATTTAGGCTGTGTATCCAGGGCGACGAAATGATCTCTGGGCTTGCCTTTACCTGGCATCATACCGATGTAATTCCCGCCGACCAACGCATCCAGGCCGGAAACGCCCGCCAGCGAGGCTTTGGGCGTCACCAGCCAGAATTGCGTCTCTTCGCGCAACGCATCTTCCATATCTGATTTGATACTGACGCGAACTTCAATTTTGCGCAGATCTTTGCTCAGACTGACATCTTCCACGGTGCCGACTTCTACTCCCTGATAACGCACGGGAGTACGGCCCGGTACGATACCGTCCGCCGACATAAAATCGATAGTCACGCTATTGCCGCGATCCTGGTAGCTATCCCATACTAGCCACCCTGCGATCATTAGCGCGATAAGCGGTAGCAGCCAGAAAGGTGAAATACGGCGTTTGGTTTTAATTTGCGCTTCAGTCTTCGAAGCGGGCGTTTCCTGACTCATGTGCATCCCAAAGTAAGCGGCTATCCAGCCATTCCACTGCAAGAATAGTCAAAATTACCGCTGCGCCGAAATAAAACGCAGCCGGTCCCATAGTAAAAGCCAGAATCTGATCGCGATTAATCAGAGACATGGTTAACGAGATAACGAAAAGATCCAGCATCGACCAACGGCCTATCCATGTCACCAGACGCAGCAACAGAATTCGCGTCCGCAGTCCCTGTTCGCATTTAAAATGGATACTCAACAGTAGCGTAAACATCACAATGACTTTGGTAAACGGCACCAAAATACTGGCGATAAAAACGACGGCGGCGACGGCGATATTGCTGCTGGCAAGCGACATGATGCCCGACAGGATAGTATCTTCCTGACGCCCGCCATTAATGTAGATTACCGAGATAGGCAGCAGGTTTGCCGGCAGCAAAAAAACAATAGACGCCAGCAAGGCCGCCCAACACTTCTGTATGCTCTGTTTTCTACGTAACCGTAGCGGAATATGACAACGCGGGCAGCGTCCTTTCGCATCCGGATAGCCGCTAAAGTGGCAGCCAAGACAGACGCGCAATCTTTCGTCCGCGCGTTGAGCAGGGCGCTGCGGATAAAATCGTTCCCATAGTTGCTCCACATTCAAATGAATCATAGTCAGAATGCTAAGAACCACCAACGAGACGAACGCTAAAAGCCCGATGCCCGGCTGCAGAAAGGCATAGTCCTGCACTTTGATAGAGGCAACGCCAATACCGACCAGATAGATGTCCAGCATCACCCACTCTTTCAGTTTTTCCAACATTAGCAGGACTGGACGCAGATTCATGCCGAGAAGGCTGCCAAACCACAGATAAGCAATTGAAAAAACCAGAATAAGCGGCGCGCCCACCACGCAAAAGAGCACCATTGCGGCGGTTAACGGATCGCCCTGTTGCGTCATTTGCCAGATGCCGTGCATCACATTGGCATCAATGCGTACGCCCAAAAGGTAGATATGGAGTAGCGGTTCGCTCCAGGCAAACGGCATCAATAGCAGCATGGTTACCGCCATCGCGGTCAGCCGCGTCAGCGACCAGTCGCGCCCATCGCGAATTTTGGCCTGGCAACGAGGACAATAAGCGCTTTGATGAGCGCTCATCTCCGGCAAGCTGAACAGCATGTCGCATTCAGGGCAGCGCTGGTAGTGGCTGCGCGGCAGCGCTTCGCTAATTGACCTGATCGTTAGCTTTTTTGTTGGCGTGACGTGTGAGGTGTTCAGAGCCATGTATCGTGAATCAAAGTGTTAGAATAATGTAATCTTAACTCATGACAGGAATAATCTTGAGCAAGAACGCATTTAATGCTTATTTTAATAGCCTGTGTTTAGGAGTAAGACCACGAAGTGATTATATAATGAGCAAAACAGAACTATACGCGGCGTTAAACCGCGATTTTCAGTCGTTAATGGCAGGTGAAACCAGCTTTCTGGCTACGCTGGCGAATACCAGCGCGCTACTGTTCGAACGCCTTACCGAGGTGAACTGGGCAGGATTTTATCTCCTCGAAGGCGATACGCTGGTATTGGGGCCGTTTCAGGGGCGAATCGCCTGCGTGCGGATTCCGGTTGGTCGCGGCGTGTGCGGCGCAGCGGTAGCGCAGAATAAGGTTCAACGTATTGATGATGTTCATGCGTTTGACGGCCATATTGCCTGTGATGCCACCAGCAACGCCGAAATTGTGCTGCCTGTCACGGTTGGCGAACGGATTATCGGCGTGCTGGATATAGATAGCACGGCGTTTGGCCGTTTTACCGAAGAAGATGAACACGGCCTGCGTACGCTGGTCGCACAGCTTGAAACCGTGCTTGCAACGACGGATTACAAAAAATTCTTTGCGAGCGTCGCAGGATAATCAACGGATAACGTAGCAATTACTGATGGCGTCATTATAATGACGCCTGTTCATGCCTGCTGCTTGTTGGCTACGTCCGTTGTAATCAGGAAATTTCATGGAAAATCAACCTAAGTTGAATAGCAGTAAAGAAGTTATCGCGTTTCTGGCCGAGCGTTTTCCTCACTGTTTTAGTGCGGAAGGCGAAGCTCGCCCGCTGAAAATTGGTATTTTTCAGGATCTGGTAGAGCGAGTTGGGGGCGAAATGAACCTCAGCAAAACGCAACTTCGTTCCGCTTTACGTCTTTATACTTCAAGCTGGCGTTACCTGTACGGCGTTAAGCCGGGCGCAACGCGCGTCGACCTTGATGGCAATCCGTGTGGCGAGCTGGAAGAACAGCATGTCGAACATGCGCGTAAGCAGCTTGAAGAAGCCAAAGCCCGTGTTCAGGCGCAGCGCGCAGAGCAGCAAGCGAAAAAACGCGAAGCTGCCGCGGCGGCTGGCGAAAAAGAAGACGCGCCGCGACGCGAGCGTAAACCTCGCCCGGTAGCGCGTCGTAAAGAAGGCGCTGAACGTAAACCTCGCGCTGATAAACCGACGACGAAAGCGCCGCGTGCGCCTCGCGAAGAGAAGCACACGCCGGTTTCTGATATTTCAGTATTGACCGTAGGGCAGTCCCTCAAGGTGAAAGCGGGTAATAATGCGATGGATGCCACCGTATTAGAAATCACCAAAGATGGTGTCCGTGTACAGCTGAATTCGGGTATGTCTTTGATTGTACGCGCAGAACACCTGGTGTTCTGAAACGGAGGCCAGGCCTGGCATGAACACTTTTTTTAGGCTTACCGCGTTAGCTGGCCTGCTTGCATTAGCAGGCCAGTCCTTCGCCGTGGAAGATATTACGCGTGCCGATCAAATTCCCGTACTAAAGGAAGAGACGCAACATGCGACGGTGAGCGAGCGCGTAACGTCGCGTTTTACCCGCTCCCACTATCGCCAGTTCGATCTGGATGAGGCATTTTCGGCAAAGATTTTTGATCGCTATCTGAATCTTCTCGACTATAGCCACAACGTTTTGTTGGCGAGCGATGTCGAGCAGTTTGCGAAAAAGAAAACCGTGTTGGGCGATGAGCTGCGCACGGGTAAGCTGGATGTTTTTTACGATCTTTATAACCTGGCGCAAAAGCGCCGGTTTGAACGTTACCAGTACGCGCTAAAAGTGCTGGAACGGCCAATGGATTTCACCGGAAACGATACGTTTAACCTGGACCGCAGTAAAGCGCCCTGGCCGAAAGATGAGGCTGAGCTAAATGCGCTGTGGGATGGTAAAGTGAAATTCGATGAGCTCAGTCTGAAACTCACCGGCAAGAGCGACAAAGAAATTCGCGAAACGCTGACGCGTCGCTACAAATTCGCTATTCGTCGCCTGGCGCAGACCAACAGTGAAGATGTGTTCTCGCTGGCGATGACCGCTTTTGCGCGTGAAATCGACCCGCATACGAATTATCTTTCTCCCCGCAATACCGAGCAGTTTAATACCGAAATGAGCCTGTCTCTGGAAGGTATCGGCGCGGTGCTGCAAATGGATGACGATTATACTGTCATTAACTCATTGGTTGCCGGTGGCCCGGCAGCGAAGAGCAAGTCGATTAGCGTCGGCGATCGTATCGTCGGCGTAGGGCAGGCCGGAAAACCGATGGTCGACGTCATTGGCTGGCGTCTTGACGATGTGGTGGCGCTGATCAAAGGGCCAAAAGGCAGCAAGGTTCGACTGGAAATACTGCCGGCTGGCAAGGGGACGAAAACGCGTATTATCACGCTGACGCGTGAACGGATTCGTCTTGAAGATCGCGCGGTTAAAATGTCGGTGAAAACCGTCGGCAAGGAAAAAGTTGGCGTACTGGATATTCCAGGCTTCTATGTTGGCTTGACCGATGATGTCAAAGTTCAGCTTCAGAAGCTGGAAAAACAGAACGTTAACAGCATCGTTATCGATCTGCGTTCAAACGGCGGTGGGGCGCTGACGGAAGCCGTTTCGCTTTCCGGTCTGTTTATCCCTTCTGGTCCGATAGTTCAGGTGCGCGACAATAACGGCAAAGTGCGTGAGGATAGCGACACCGACGGCGTGGTCTACTACAAAGGCCCGCTGGTGGTGCTGGTCGATCGTTTCAGTGCCTCGGCATCGGAAATCTTCGCTGCCGCGATGCAGGATTATGGCCGCGCGCTGATTGTCGGTGAGCCGACCTTCGGTAAAGGTACGGTACAGCAATATCGTTCGCTAAACCGAATTTACGATCAGATGCTTCGCCCGGAATGGCCTGCGCTGGGTTCGGTGCAGTACACCATTCAGAAGTTTTACCGTGTCAACGGCGGTAGTACGCAGCGTAAAGGGGTCACGCCGGATATCATCATGCCGACTGGCAATGAAGAGACGGAAACCGGAGAAAAATTTGAAGATAACGCCTTGCCGTGGGATAGCATTGATGCGGCGAAATACGTGAAATCGGACGATTTGGCCCCGTTTGGCCCGGAATTATTGAAAGAACACAACGCGCGTATCGCCAAAGATCCTGAGTTCCAGTACATCATGAAGGATATCGCACGTTTCAATGCCATGAAGGATAAGCGCAACATCGTCTCTCTGAATTATGCGCAGCGTGAGAAAGAGAACAATGAAGAAGACGCTCTGCGTCTGGCGCGTATTAACGATCGGTTTAAACGTGAGGGTAAACCGTTGCTGAAGAAACTGGACGATCTGCCAAAGGATTACCAGGAGCCGGACCCGTACCTTGATGAAACGGTGAAGATTGCTCTGGACCTGGCGCATCTTGAAAAAGAAAAACCAGCGGAGCAGGCGGCAGCCAATAAGTAACGCTAAACAGGCACAAAAAATTGTGCCTGTTTTTTTTTAACAAGCGCAGAAGTCGTCAGGATAATGCTACAAAATGTAAAGTTGTGTTTTTCTCGTGACTTACCGCCTGGTGATGCTTGAAAATAGCCATAAGACCCATACGATGTGGGTAATCGCATAGTGCGCTTTGTTAAATTGAGGTTAAAAGAAAATTATGATGCGAATCGCGCTCTTCCTGCTGACGAACCTGGCCGTGATGGTCGTTTTCGGGCTGGTTCTGAGCCTGACAGGGATACAGTCGAGCAGCGTGCAAGGCTTGCTGATCATGGCGCTGCTGTTTGGTTTTGGCGGTTCTTTTATTTCATTGCTGATGTCCAAATGGATGGCGTTAAAATCCGTAGGAGGGGAAGTTATTGAACAGCCTCGCAATGAAAGAGAACGCTGGTTGATGAACACCGTAGCAACGCAAGCGCGCCAGGCCGGTATCGCCATGCCGCAGGTTGCTATCTACCATGCGCCGGACATTAACGCGTTTGCGACGGGCGCACGCCGTGACGCCTCATTGGTCGCTGTGAGCACCGGTCTATTGCAAAACATGAGCCCTGACGAAGCGGAAGCCGTCATTGCGCATGAAATCAGCCATATTGCCAATGGCGATATGGTGACGATGACGTTGATTCAGGGGGTGGTTAACACCTTCGTTATCTTTATTTCGCGCATTATCGCGCAAATTGCTGCTGGTTTTCTGGGCGGCAACCGCGATGAAGGCGAAGGAAGTAACGGTAATCCGCTAATCTATTTCGCCGTTGCGACGGTGCTGGAACTGGTCTTCGGTATTCTGGCGAGCATCATCACCATGTGGTTCTCCCGTTACCGTGAGTTTCATGCCGATGCGGGATCGGCGAAGCTGGTTGGCCGTGAAAAAATGATTGCCGCGTTGCAGCGCCTGAAAACCAGCTACGAGCCGCAAGAAGCGACTAGCATGATGGCGTTTTGTATTAACGGTAAATCGAAATCGTTAAGCGAGCTATTTATGACGCACCCACCGCTGGATAAACGCATTGAAGCGCTGCGTAGCGGTGAGTACCTGAAATAATAAGCCCACTGGCAAGTATGAAAAGCGCGTCGAATGACGCGCTTTTTTTACGCCTGAACGCGTGGTTGCGTAATACGTAAACCGCTCACCACCGCCGCGAGAGTCGCCAGGATCGCCGCCGCGAGCAGCGAAAGATGCGTACCGCTATCGCCAAACTGGTTCAACATCAGCGCTACCAGCGCGGCGCCAGTACTTTGGCCTAACAGTCGCGCCGTGCCCAGCATCCCGCTGGCGCCACCGCTGCGCTCACGCGGCGCGGAAGTGATAATGGTGTGATTATTCGGCGACTGGAACAGGCCAAACCCTGCGCCGCAAAGGATCATCGGCCAGATAATATTCAGATCGGAGGGGGAGGCTGGCAACATGACCAGCGCAAACAACCCGGCTGCCATTATCACCATTCCCAGCGCCCCCAGCAAACCGGCATGAAGACGTTCTATCAGGTATCCCGCCAGCGGCGCCATCACCATCGTTGCCAGTGGCCAGGGCGTCAATAACAGGCCGGTTTCTACTTCGCTACGGCCCAGCACGGTTTGCAGATAAAAAGGTAGCGAGACCATGGCTAACATTTGCGCGCAGAACGAGCAAATTGACGTGCCGATCGAGAGTGAAAAAAGCGGAATGCGTAACAAGTCGATGGGTAACAAAGGGACGGGCAAAGAAAGCTGGCGGCGCACGAAGAAAAACCCGACCACGACCAGAACGAGCAGCTCTGCGCCAATCAACGTTAGCGACTGTCCCTGGGCAAATCCGCTCAATGCGGTAATCAGCAGGCCAAATGTGAGCGCATTCATTACCGCGCTCGGTAAGTCAAAGCGCGGCTTAGTGTCATGGGCGATGTTTGCTGGTAAAAAGCGTATGGCCAGAATTAACGCGATGATACCTAACGGGACATTAATCAGAAACAGCCATTTCCATGATGAGATGGACAAAATCGCTGCGGCGATCGTCGGACCCGCGGCGGAAGAGACTGCGACGATAAAAGAGTTAATTCCCATGCCTCGTCCCAGATGACGCTGGGGGTAGATAAGACGAATCAGCGCCGTGTTTACGCTCATTAGCGCCGCGCCGCCAAATCCCTGCGCGATGCGCGCCAGCGTCAGCATCTGCAGCGAGTCTGAAAGCGCGCAAAACAATGATGAAAGCAGAAATACCACTAAACCACATTTGTAGATCCGGCGATAACCAAACATGTCGCCTAAAAAAGACAGGGAAAGCAGTGAGACGACAATGGCGATTTGGTACGCATTGACAATCCAGATAGAGCTGGCAGGGGAGGCATGTAAATCAGTCGCAATGGTTGGCAGTGCGACATTAGCGATTGCGCCATCCAGAACCGCCATCGAAATACCGATAATAATCGTCAGGATAGCGCCGTATCTCTGCGGGAGGGGCAGGCCATCGGCCCGTGTTTTTTCCATAAGTATTTTGTAATAAGGGGAATTATGAGCTGAATAATAATGTTAGCATTAATACTGAGTTGTTATGTCGTAGATTTGTAACGAAGTAAGCAAAGATGGATTGCGGGCGACCTGGCGTGAAATTATAATAAAAACTCGTTCTGAATTTTATAAAACGCTCGTAATGAGGTGATAAATGGCAAACGCAGATCTGGATAAGCAGCCTGATTCTGTATCTTCTGTGCTGAAAGTTTTCGGCATTCTGCAGGCGCTGGGTGAAGAGCGTGAAATAGGGATTACCGAGCTATCGCAGCGCGTCATGATGTCGAAAAGCACCGTTTATCGCTTTTTGCAAACCATGAAAACGCTGGGCTACGTGGCTCAGGAGGGGGAGTCTGAAAAATACTCTCTGACGCTAAAGCTGTTTGAGCTGGGCGCACGAGCTTTGCAAAATGTTGATCTCATCCGCAGTGCGGACATTCAGATGCGCGAACTGTCTCGTCTGACAAAAGAAACTATCCATCTTGGCGCGCTGGATGAAGACAGCATTGTCTATATCCATAAAATTGACTCTATGTACAATCTGCGGATGTACTCACGTATTGGGCGTCGTAATCCGCTGTACAGTACGGCCATCGGTAAAGTGCTTCTGGCCTGGCGCGACCGTGATGAGGTTAAGCAGATTCTCGACGGCGTAGAGTATAAGCAAAGCACTGGACGCACGATTACCAGCACTGAAGCGTTGCTGCCGCTGTTGGATGAAGTGCGTGCGCAAGGCTACGGTGAAGATAACGAAGAACAGGAAGAAGGGTTACGTTGTATCGGCGTACCGGTATTTGACCGTTTTGGCGTAGTCATCGCAGGGTTAAGCATTTCGTTCCCGACGCTGCGTTTTTCAGAAGAACGCCTACAGGAATATGTGGCTATGTTACACGCCGCCGCGCGTAAAATTTCTGAACAAATGGGTTACAACGATTATCCCTTCTAAGCAACGTTATTAGCATGACGTTAAAAAAAAGCAGCTACGAAAAATGTAGCTGCTTTTTTTATAACATCGGGTGGGATGAAATCGTAAAAGTAGATAATATCTGTCGGCTTATTTAACGGTTATTAAAATATTATTTAACAGTACTTATGAACAACAGCCAATATAGGGGAATTATTGGTGATAGTTTCACTGTGAAATTATTTATTGCCGCTTAGCCATTATCCACCACGGTGGCGATTTTTCTGAAAATGGGACAGTCGGAAAAGCCAATAATGCCGCTGTTGGTATGGAGATATTGCGCCGTGCTGGTGCCGCGTGCGGTCAGGTAATGGCACTGTAAACCCAGCCCCGCAGCGTTCACTTTACTTCCCACCAGGATGCCATAGCCGCTCATCAGCAGGCCTATCCACACCAGGGCAAACAATACAATTGCGCGAATGATCAAACGCATTACTACCTCTTTTCTTTTTTAGTTAGAATAAGAGTAGCGTGTACATTGATTGAAACAAGTGAATCATTCCTAAAAACATATAATGCCGCTACAGTTACTCCTGGTTTAAGTAACTCATGATAATTTAGCGACATAAGATGTAAGATCGGAGAGTGGAGTGAAAAAATTTCGATGGGTCGTTCTCGGCATCGTGGTGGTAGTATGCCTGTTGCTGTGGGCGCAGGTGTTTAATATCATGTGCGATCAGGATGTACAATTTTTCAGCGGTATTTGCGCCATCAATAAATTTATTCCCTGGTAAACGTTTTACACCAGAGATTTCCTTCCCGTGTAGCAGTGGTAGAATGACGTCTCTACATTGAGGTGGTGAAATGAACGACGTTTTAAACTCTGGTGCGTTTTCTCTTGCATCTTTAATAGTATCAATGGTGGTTCTGGTGGTGGGGCTGGCGCTCTGGTTCTTTGTCAACCGGGCAAGTTCCCGTGCCAACGAGCAGATAGAATTGCTCGAAGCGTTATTGGATCAACAGAAGCGGCAAAACGCGTTGTTACGTCGCCTTTGCGAAGCAAACGAACCAGAAAAAGAAGCGGAACCCGCAACAGCGGCAAGCGAACCAAAAGAGGATGAGGACATCATTCGTCTGGTTGCAGAACGATAATGCTTACCGGGGCGCAAATGGCGCCAGTGCCATACGCCCCATTTCCCCGTCGGATCTCTCCGCGTTGCCGTTTGCAACTGATACTACAGCATCAACACCTTACATAATATATGGCTTTATATGCAACATAGTTTTATATGTATAACAAATGGACATATGGCATTTTTGTGATACCGCTCATTCTCTATTAAAAGCGAAACGTTTCTCTCTCTTTATGGATTGTCATTGTTTGTTCATTATTTTAAGGCATTCTGTAAAGACGCAGAACATCACAAAAAGCGGTGTCGAAAATCGCTTTTCTTTTCTATTATTTTGATTAAAAGGTGTTTTTTATCATTGTGACAATTTATGCATAACTCAGCATAAAAAGTGATATGAAAAATACAGCTTTTAAATGTGATTTGATGCACTGGAAGAAGCGAAGTTATTGAGCTATGGTAGAAAAATGGCTTTTCAGCAGTGACGTTGTCAGGAGTCCGTCAGCGCGTGAGGATATATCTTTCGCAATTTTGTTGCATAAACGTGCTGTCAATTTGTGAAGGTTCTCGTAATTTGTGCGACGGATCGAGACACGTTTAAAAATGGCTTGCCATAATTAACGTTGTATGTGATAACAGGCTTTGGGTTAAACGAGGTACAGTTCTGTTTATGTGTGGCATTTTCAGTAAAGAAGTCCTGAGTAAACACGTTGACGTTGAATACCGCTTCTCTGCCGAACCTTATATTAGTGCCTCAAGCAGTAATGTCTCAGTTTTATCTATGTTATGCCTACGGGCAAAGAAAACACTCTAAGGAATTTTGCAAATGGCAAAGATTAAAGGTCAAGTTAAGTGGTTCAACGAATCCAAAGGTTTTGGCTTCATTACTCCGGCTGACGGCAGCAAAGATGTGTTCGTACACTTCTCCGCTATCCAGGGCAATGGTTTCAAAACTCTGGCTGAAGGCCAGAACGTTGAGTTCGAAATTCAGGACGGCCAGAAAGGTCCGGCTGCTGTTAACGTAACAGCTATCTGATCGACACCACTGATTTGATGCGTTTGTCGCGTCAGCCTCAGATATAAAGCCTCGCTAAAAGCGGGGCTTTTTAATTCAATATCCTTCAAAATGTGTCTGGATGCGCTCTCGTTAGCGATTTGTTGCAAAGGCGCGATGTTATTAGCATTGTTTTTTCTGGTTTTTCCGGCCGTTTCCCGTTAAATCAATCACCTGAAAAATGATTCGGCTGGAGATCAGGTGAAAAAGAAAAGCGACGGCGATACCCGTAATTTTACGCCCATACGTTTTGCACTACTTTGCACTGCCATTCTGCTCAGTATGGCATTGTTGTTAGGGCGGGTGGCATGGCTGCAAATTGTTACGCCGTCGAAACTGGTGAAACAAGAAGATATGCGCTCGCTTCGTGAAGTGACCACGGCCTCTCCACGCGGCATGATCACCGACAGAGAAGGGCGACCCTTAGCGGTGAGCGTTCCGGTTAATGCTGTCTGGGCCGATCCGAAGACTATCATAAGCAAAGGCGGCGTTGGCTACAATGAGCGCTGGCAGGCGCTGGCCAGCGCCCTACATCTGTCGCTCAGTACGCTTGCGGAACGGGTAAACAGTAACCCGGCAGGCCGTTTTATCTACCTCGCGCGCCAGGTTTCACCCCAGCAAGCCGAATGGATAGATAAATTAAATCTACCGGGTATTAACCTGCGGGAAGAGTCGCGCCGTTTTTACCCTGCCGGACACGTAGCGGCCAATTTGATCGGCTTTACCAATATCGACGGGCAGGGAATAGAAGGTATTGAAAAGAGCTTTAACGCGCAACTGACGGGAAAACCGGGCTCCCGATTGGTGCGTAAAGATAAATTTGGTCACGTTATTGAGAACATTACGGAAGTGAATCCGGTTCCTGCTCATGAACTTCAGCTTAGCATTGATGAACGTCTGCAAACGGTTACCGAAGATGCGCTGGATAACGCCGTCATCTGGAACAAAGCGGAATCCGGCGCTGCCGTATTGATTAACATCCCAACGGGTGAAATTCTCTCGATGGCGAGCTACCCGGATTTCAACCCGAACAACCGTGAAGGCGCGCAGTTGGACGATTTTCGTAACCGCGCGATTAGCGACACCTTCGAACCCGGTTCTACTGTGAAGCCATTGGTCATTATGACTGCGTTACAGCAGGGCATCGTGCAGCCGGACAGCGTTATCGATACCCATCCTTTTACTCTCGATGGACACCGTATCCGCGACGTCGGTTACTATCCGGAACTGACATTAACCGGCATTTTGCAAAAATCCAGCGATACCGGCGTTTCTCACCTTTCTCTGGCGATGCCGGTGCAGAAATTAATGGATACTTATAAAAGCTTTGGTTTCGGCGTGCCTACCGGACTGGGTCTCACCGGAGAGAGCAGCGGGTTATTACCGAAACGCCGTTACTGGAGTGATTTAGATCGCGCTACCTTCGCTTTTGGCTATGGATTAATGGTGACGCCGCTGCAACTGGCGCATGTTTATGCCACGATTGGCAGCTTTGGTATCTACCGTCCGTTATCGATCACCAAAGTTGATCCGCCCGTGATCGGCACGCGGGTAATGCCGGAAGAACTGGTGCACGAGGTGGAACATATGATGGAGAGCGTCGCGTTGCCTGGCGGCGGCGGAACAAAAGCCGCAGTAAGAGACTACCGTATTGCGGTCAAAACCGGGACGGCGAAAAAAATTGGCGATGATGGTAAATACGTCGATAAGTATGTGGCATATACCGCAGGCGTCGCGCCGGCAAGTAACCCCAGATTTGCGCTGGTGGTGGTGATTAATAATCCGCAAAACGGGGCTTATTATGGCGGCGCGGTATCTGCGCCCGTATTCAGCCAGATCATGGGCGATGTGCTGCGGCTGGAAAATGTTGAGCCAGACGGTATGCCAGCCGATTCAGATCACCTTCTGGTGATGCATGGCAGCCACGTTGCGGTTCCGGGCTCGTAAAGGATTTTCCCGGGGCGCAATTCGCGTTACACTTGCGCCCTTTAGCGCCCCAGTCCGGAGTTGTCATGTCGTTTACCTGTCCGCTTTGCCATCAGCCGCTTACGCAGATTAATAACAGCGTTATATGCCCACAGCGCCATCAGTTTGATGTGGCGAAAGAGGGCTACATCAATCTGCTGCCGGTACAGCATAAACGTTCGCGCGATCCGGGCGACAGCGCCGAAATGATGCAGGCGAGGAGAGCGTTTCTTGATGCGGGCCATTATCAGCCGCTGCGCGATGCGGTGATTAACCTGTTGCGCGAGCGGCTGGATCAGTCGGCCACGGCGATTCTGGATATCGGCTGCGGCGAGGGGTATTACACTCATGCTTTTGCCGAGGCGTTGCCGGGAGTCACCACGTTTGGACTGGACGTTGCTAAAACGGCGATCAAAGCGGCGGCGAAGCGCTATTCGCAGGTGAAGTTTTGTGTGGCGTCAAGCCATCGACTGCCCTTTGCCGATGCGTCAATGGATGCGGTGATCAGAATCTACGCCCCGTGTAAGGCGCAGGAATTGGCGCGTGTGGTGAAACCTGGTGGTTGGGTCGTTACCGCCACGCCGGGGCCGCATCATCTGATGGAACTAAAAGGGCTCATTTATGATGAGGTGCGTTTACATGCGCCGTATACCGAGCAGCTCGACGGATTCACATTGCAGCAGAGTACCCGCCTTGCTTATCACATGCAGCTCACCGCCGAAGCGGCTGTAGCACTGTTGCAAATGACGCCATTTGCCTGGCGCGCCAGGCCAGACGTGTGGGAACAACTGGCCGCCAGCGCCGGACTTAGCTGCCAGACGGATTTCAACCTTCATCTCTGGCAGCGTAACCGTTAACCGTGAAAATGCGTCCAGAGGATCTGGACGCCAATTCCTATCAGTACGACCCCGCCGAGAATTTCAGCACGCTTACCCAGCATTGGGCCGATAAAGCGACCGATCATCATTCCGAGGGTGGACATGATAAGCGTGGCGCAACCGATAGCTAATGCGGTAGCGATGATGTTTACCTGCAAAAACGCCAGACCGACGCCAACCGCCATCGCATCGAGGCTGGTCGCGATAGCCGTCGTGACTAATAGCCAAAAGCTGTGGCGGCGTAACGGTGTTTCATCTTCATCACTACCGCCGCGGATACCTTCGATGATCATGCGTCCGCCCAGAAAGATCAGCAGAACAAAGGCTATCCAGTGGTTCCATTCCAGAACGAATTTACTCGCCAATATCCCCAGCCCCCAGCCGATTAACGGGGTCAGCGTTTCAACCGCGCCAAAGATAAGGCCGGTACGCAACGCTTCTGAGAATTTGGGTTTATGTAGGGTGGCGCCTTTGCCAATTGATGCCGCGAAAGCATCCATCGACATGCCGAAAGCGAGAAGAACAGTAGCAGTAAAGTGCATGACAACGTCCTGACCGGGGTATCCATTAAACACATCACTGCCCCCAGCAAACATGCATGTCGCCATTCTGTGACGAAATACACAGCAGTTGATGCGCCTATGGTCTCGCCTGACCAGCGGCGGCTGGTCCGTACGCGCCACGTTTTGCAACGAGTATGTTGACGCGTACATTTCCGGAGTCTGGAAATCGGCTACTCCCCAATTGACGGCGCAACATTAACATATTTTTAGAATATAAAACAACAGCGATAAAATATTATTTGCCTTCTAATTGAAAACGATTTTCATTTAGATTTATTCATCAATAAAACGTTAAATTAAATAACAATTGGTCAATAGAAAATATAGCC
This sequence comes from Salmonella sp. SJTUF14076, assembly GCF_015534835.1. Taxonomy (NCBI): domain Bacteria; kingdom Pseudomonadati; phylum Pseudomonadota; class Gammaproteobacteria; order Enterobacterales; family Enterobacteriaceae; genus Salmonella; species Salmonella sp. SJTUF14076. The sequence goes on from NZ_CP064674.1 coordinate 2,091,823, forward strand.
TTAGCTATATTATGATTCGAAATAAAATTCGAAAAACATAGTTGAGGCTATATCTTAGATTATTGATTTTCAATAAGAAGTTTATATATTTTTTCCAGATCGTCGATATTGCGTACACGGATAAGCAAGCGTCGTTGTTCTAATTGCATCACCAGTACGCCGTCTTCCGATAAATTCATCTCTTTAATACGGTTATATTCTATCCAGACATTGGCGAAGAAAAAGCCACGTTGTTTAAAGATGATCCGTGGCGTGCGGATCCAGAATATATAAAACCCCATTAACGCCAGCGCGCTTAATAACCATGTGGTCATCTGCGCTCCGTGGCTGGTTACGTTGTTATAAATAAGGATGGCGACCAGCCCAACGAAGATAACGCTGTCTACGCGACCGCGGCGGAGCAGGGCTATAGAAAGCAGAGTGGGGCCATTGCGACGGGGCATGATGAACTGATCGTAGAGAGCGTAAGCCAATAATGCGGCAATAAAGAGAATCAGCACCAGGTCCGTGATAGTCATTTATCCTCCAGAGAAATAAAAAAACGGGGCCGTTTGGCCCCGGTAGTGTACAACAGCCTTACTGGCCCAGCAGTCCTACGGAGTAGCCGGCGATACCAATGACGAAGAAGCCCACGATAATCCACAGCGGGTTAACTTTCTTACGCAGCAACCACATACAGGCAAAGGTCAACAGTAGCGGAACCAGACCCGGCATCAGCTGGTCGAGAATGGTTTGCACGGTGGTAACGCGGGTCTGACCATCCTGACCGGTGATGGTGGAGACCACCAGCGGGATATTCACGTGCGTCCACTTGTTAACCAATGCCCCCATGACAAACAGGCCGAGGATTGACGCCCCCTCAGTCAGTTTTTGCAGGAAGCCGCCGCCCATATCTTTAACGATATCGACGCCTTTGCGGTAGCCATAAGCCACGCCATAATAACGGGTCGCCAGACGCACCAGGTTAAACAGGATGAAAAACAGCAGCGGACCAAGCAGGCTGCCGCTCATTGCAATACCTGCGCCCAGCGCCGCGAATACCGGACGGACGGTACCCCAGAAGATAGGGTCGCCGACGCCTGCCAGCGGTCCCATCAGACCGACTTTGATACCGTTGATAGCACCATCGTCAATCTCTGCGCCGTTCGCACGCTTTTCTTCCATTGCCAGGGTCACGCCCAGTACCGGCGCCGCAACGTAAGGATGGGTGTTAAAGAACTCCAGGTGACGTTTAATCGCCTGTTTACGCGCGTCATTATTCTCCGGATACAGGCGACGAATCGCCGGCACCATAGAGAAGCAGAAGCCCAGCGCTTGCATACGTTCGAAGTTCCATGACCCCTGGAACAGGTTAGAACGAAGAAATACGCCGCGAATATCGCTCGGAGTGAGTTTTTTCTCGGTGGTAGTTTTAGTCATATCAACCATTTCGCTCACCTGTTAGTCCAGTTCGTTATCGAGATCGTTATTGCCAGCAGCCGCTGCAGGCGCGCCCGCTACACGGTTGTATTTCGGGCTCAGCTGGATGTAAAGAATAGCCATCACTGCGCCGATGACACCCAGTGCGACCAGGTTGAAGTTTGTGAAAGCCGCGGTGACGAAACCGAGGTAGAAGAACGGCATCAGGTAGCCTGCGCGCATCATGTTGATAACCATCGCATAACCAACCACGACGATCATGCCGCCGGCGATGTTCAGACCGCCTGTGACGACTTCAGGAATCGCATTCAGCATCCCCTGTACTTCGCTGGTGCCTACAGAGATGGCAACGATAACCGCCGGGATAGCGATACGCATTGCCTGCAGGAACAGAGAAGAAACGTGCAGCCAGGAGAGCGCCGTCAGGTTGCCGTTTTCAGCCGCCTTGTCCGCCGCGTGCTGGAATGCCACGGTGATGGTACGAACGATAATGGTCAGTACCTGGCCTGCCGCCGCCAGCGGAATCGCCAGCGCGATACCGGCGCCAATGCTTTGATGCCCGGCGATGACCAGAACGGTAGAGATGATGGACGCCAGTGCGGCATCAGGCGCAACGGCAGCACCGATGTTCATCCAGCCCAGAGCGATCATTTCCAGAGTACCGCCGATGATAATACCGGTTTTCATGTCCCCCAGAACGGCGCCGATTAAGGTACAGGCGATCAGCGGACGGTGGAACTGAAATTCATCAAGTACCGACTCCATACCCGCGATACATGCGACGATGAACACCAGCACAATCTGAAGAGTGGTAATCTCCATTGTACTTCTCCTATTGCTATCTTAAGTGTGAAAGCTAATTAAATGCCGGCGGTTATTTCGCCACTTTGGCAATTAAATCCATCATTTTCAGTTTCGGATCGGTGGAAACTTTACGCACCTCAAGCTCGATGCCGCGCTCGTTGAGCTTTTTAAAGGCTTCGATATCCTTTTCATCGACGGAAACGGCGTTGTTCACCTGCGTTTTACCTTGACGATAGGCCATACCGCCAATGTTCACGGAGGTGACTTTCACGCCGCCCTCAACGATGCGCTCGACGTCGGTAGGATTGGTAAACAGAAGCATCACGCGTTCGCCAGCGTATTTCGGGTTATTGTAGACGCGAATCATCTTCGCGACGTCAACCACATGCGCCGTAACGCCTGGCGGCGCAACTTGCGTCAGCAGCGTTTTACGTACGGTATCAGCCGCCACTTCATCGCTCACAACAATAATACGGCTGACATTGGTCTCTTTGGTCCAGCGGGTAGCGACCTGACCGTGAATGAGACGGTCATCAATACGGGCAAGCCCGATAACCATATAATCATTCGGGCCCATCGGTTTTGCCGGCGTGGCCGCTTTTGGCGCGGCGGCGACTGGCGCTGGCGCGGCTTTTTCTACCGGTTTCGCTTTCAGCGCTTTTACGCCTTCACGACCGGTTTCTACCGCCAGTGCGACCAGCTCGTCAAAGCTCGGATCGTCGTCACGAGCCATAAACGTTTCGACCAGCATCGGGATGTTGACGCCGGCAATAACTTCATAGCGCTCTTTATCGACGACAATGCGGCTGGCAGCATTAAACGGACTGCCTCCCCATGTATCAACGAGAAATAGCACGCCTTTACTGGTATCGAGTTTAGCCAACTGAGCGTTGTACTTTTCGATCAGCGTTTCGGCATTTTCGCCTGGAACGAAATCGATCCAGCCGACGTTTTCCTGCTCGCCTAACAGCATTTCGGCTGTTTTAAGTAACTGCTCTGCAGCCCAACCATGTGTGCCTATAACAATAGCAATGGTCACTTGCTACCTCCTTTATTATTGTCAACACATCAACTTGACAGATGTATTTTTTGAATCGCCGTCCGCAAGCGAATCGATTCAGATGAGGGTTACAACGAAAAACGCATGATTTTCGTGAATTATTTTAGATATCGAAAAAAATATTTTGTGTGATGGAGATCCGTAATTTTGTTTTCGATAATGAGAAATTTCGAAGTGTAAAATATCCTGGTTACATCTCTTTGCAAAGGAAGGTAAATCTTTGCCAAAAACCAGTTGTCTCTGTTATGTTTAGCTTCCGTTTAATTAGAATGGGGTATAGGGCAGCAGCCCGTTGTATGGATCGTCACCGACGTCATTTCACTCTTTGGCCGTTTTGCGCCTGTCAATCTGGCATATCTTGCCATAGCCTTACTTTGTTTATTGCGTTACCGCCTGCATCCTTTGAGATGTTGTGGGCGCCGTTTAGTCATTCCTTAAGCAGGAGCTTGTCATGGAATTATTAATGGATCCCTCAATTTGGGTGGGTTTACTCACGCTCGTCGTCCTGGAAATTGTCCTGGGTATCGATAACCTGGTCTTTATCGCGATCCTCGCCGATAAATTGCCGCCAAAGCAGCGTGACAAAGCGCGTCTTATCGGGCTCTCGCTGGCGCTGATTATGCGTCTGGCGCTGCTGTCCATTATTTCGTGGCTGGTGACCTTAACAAAGCCGCTCTTTACCGTCTGGGATTTTACCTTCTCCGGCCGTGATTTAATTATGCTGCTGGGCGGTATATTCCTGCTGTTTAAAGCGACCACCGAGCTGCATGAACGTCTGGAAAACCGCGAGCATGACACCGGACACGGTAAAGGCTATGCGAGCTTCTGGGTGGTAGTCACGCAGATTGTCATCCTGGATGCGGTCTTCTCGCTGGACGCCGTGATTACGGCGGTAGGTATGGTAAACCATCTGCCGGTTATGATGGCGGCGGTGGTGATTGCGATGGCGGTGATGCTACTGGCGTCAAAACCGCTGACCCGTTTTGTCAACCAGCATCCGACGGTGGTGGTGCTCTGTCTGAGTTTCCTGCTGATGATCGGCTTGAGCCTGGTGGCGGAAGGGTTTGGTTTCCATATTCCGAAAGGCTACTTGTACGCGGCAATTGGTTTCTCGATAGTTATCGAGGTGTTTAACCAGATTGCGCGCCGCAACTTTATTCGTCATCAGTCCACGTTGCCGCTGCGCGCGCGTACTGCGGACGCTATCCTGCGTCTGATGGGCGGTAAACGCCAGGCGAGTACGCAACATGAGACGGATAGCCCGGCCGCGATATCGGTGTCGGAAGGCGCCTTCGCCGAAGAAGAACGCTACATGATTAACGGCGTACTGACTCTGGCGTCGCGCTCCCTGCGCGGCATTATGACGCCGCGAGGCGAAATTAGTTGGGTGGATGCGAATCTCAGCGTAGCTGAAATCCGTCAGCAGTTACTCTCTTCTCCGCATAGCCTGTTCCCGGTATGTCGGGGCGAGCTGGATGAAATTATCGGTATCGTTCGGGCGAAAGAGTTGCTGGTGGCGCTGGAAGAGGGCGCGGACGTTGCGGCTATCGCCGCGTCTTCTCCGGCGATAGTGGTGCCGGAAACGCTTGATCCTATCAATCTGTTAGGCGTTTTGCGTCGCGCGCGCGGCAGTTTCGTTATCGTCACGAACGAGTTCGGCGTGGTGCAGGGGCTGGTTACGCCGCTGGATGTGCTGGAAGCGATTGCCGGTGAGTTCCCGGATGCCGATGAAACGCCGGAAATCGTTGCCGATGCCGAGGGCTGGATAGTGAAGGGTGGCACCGATCTCCATGCGCTACAGCAGGCGCTGGAAGTTGACCATCTGGTGAACGAAGAGGGCGATATTGCGACGGTCGCGGGGTTAGTGATCGCCGCTAATGGCCATATTCCTCGTGTAGGCGATGTCATTGATGTTCCGCCACTGCGGATCACCATTGTCGAGGCCAACGACTATCGTGTCGATCTGGTTCGAATTGTTAAAGAACAGCCTGCCCACGACGAAGAGGAATAACGTCACACGCAGGAATCAAGTCTATAGATGCGGCATCGCGGACATAATCTGTCCGTTATGCCGGGCGGGCGGCGGCGCGCTGCCCGCCAGCCACTGTGGAAATTCGCTAATGGGCATCGGCTTCGCATAGAGATAGCCCTGTAACATTTGCACGCCATGCTGGCGCAAATGCTGTGCCTGCATCTGGTTTTCGACCCCTTCCGCCACCAGTTCAATATTCAGTCTTTGCCCCAGCGCGATAATAATATCGGTCACCGTTGAATTGACCGCATCGGTACCGATGGCGGCGGTGAAGGATTTATCGATTTTCAAAATATCCGGCCGCAGTTTTTCCAGCCAGGAGAGCGAGCTGTTTCCTGTGCCAAAATCATCGATGGCTAACTTCACGCCTTTACGATGCAGCTCGCGCATCAGGCGGTAATCAACGTCAAGCAACGCGTCGCGTTCCGTGAGCTCCAGCACCAGTTGCTGAACAGGTTCCGCACTAAACCAGTACTGATTAAGATCCTTGAGAAGCACGCCGTGTCGGAAATGGCTTGCCGCTACATTGATGCCGATATGAAACTGATGGTTGATGGGGAAGTAGTGCCGCTGCCGAATGGTTTCCGCAATCACATAGCGGGTCAGCGGCGCTATCAGGTTATGTTCCTCGGCGATAGGAATAAAAACATCCGGTGAGATCCAGCCCTGGCGCGGGTTGTTCCAGCGTAACAGGATCTCAACGCCGGTACATTGCTGCGTGCGGGCATTAAGCAACGGCTGACAAAATAGCTCAAACTCCCGTTCGGCAAGGGCCAGATTAATTTCCCAGGAAAAGCTCATTCTGCTGGCCGTTGCCAGCCAGGCGATATAACCGATCAACAGGCTAAGCAATACGGCCAGCGGTAACTGCGTCGGGAGATGTTTGAACGCCAGTACGCCTGCCGACGGCCCGCTGACGCTGATAGTAAAAGGGAAATGTCGCGATGAAAGCTGGTAACGCTCTTCATCTTTTTTTAATTCCGGAAGAGTATCGACCACGCCCCGACCATATAACAGGTGCCGTTTGCCGACCGTCAGGCTGGCGCTGGTAATTTGCGGCTGCTGAGGCTCAAGTAGCATAGTCGCCAGCAAGTCAATATTCACAATTTCCATCACGCCATCCTGGCCATCGGCAGAGGCGGGATACCACTGAATGAGGATCGGGCTTCCCTTGAGTAACGATTGGTCCGTGGAAAGTAGCAGCAGATCGCCAGCTGCGGGAAGATCGGGCTGAAGCTGGCGTATGGGAGTGTTACGGGCGCCAAAAATGCTTGAGCAGTAGAGAATTCCCTCTTTTACCAGCCCGATAGAACGAATGGTTTGCAGGCGGGCGGCTTGCTTACGCAACGGCAAATGCGCGGTCGCGCACGGAAGCTCAAGTAAGGGTAGCAGTATGTTTCGTCCGACCAGGAGAGGATGCAGCACATTATCCAGCGCATCAACGGCATGATTCGCGAATGCAACCGTGCGATGGTGATTTAAGTTCCGCTCCGAAATAAATCGGATGCTCAGCGTAAGAATGAGCGTGACCAGTGCACAAATCGTGCAAACAATGAAACGATTACGGCGATAATGATTGATGATCCGTTGTGCTGTTTGCATGCGGGCCGCCCAATAAGCGTTGGCGACAAAAGCCAACCGCGACACAGCAAGTGTAGTGGGGAAACGTGGAGTCGACGAGGAAGAGATAAAAATTTCGCCCATCCGTAGCAGATGGGCGAAGGGAGGGGAAACGGCGTTTAATCACACTGGACTTTAATAGCCAGCCCGCCGCGCGACGTTTCACGGTATTTGGCGTTCATGTCTTTTCCGGTCTCGTACATCGTTTCGATGACTTTATCCAACGAGACGCGCGGCGCGCTGGTTCGACGCATGGCCATACGCGCAGCGTTAATCGCTTTAACCGAAGCAATGGCGTTACGCTCGATACACGGCACCTGCACCTGACCGGCAACCGGGTCGCAGGTCAGCCCCAGGTTATGCTCCATGCCGATTTCAGCGGCAACGCAAACCTGTTCCGGGCTGGCGCCCAACAGTTCAGCAAGGCCTGCCGCCGCCATCGAACAGGCGACCCCGACTTCGCCCTGGCAGCCGACTTCCGCGCCGGAAATAGACGCGTTCATCTTATACAGCGCGCCAATAGCGCCTGCCGCCAGGAAGTAGCGGGTGTAAATATCCGGGCTGACAGACTCAATAAAATGGTCGTAGTAAGCCAGTACCGCAGGAACGATACCGCACGCGCCGTTGGTTGGCGCCGTCACGACGCGGCCGCCTGCGGCGTTCTCTTCGTTCACCGCCAGAGCAAACATGTTCACCCAGTCAATGACGTTCATCGGATCGTTGGAAAGCTTATCGCTGGAAACCAGCATACGACGCAGCGCAGAGGCGCGACGCGGTACGCGCAGCGGCCCCGGCAGCACGCCTTCGGTATTCATACCACGATCAATACAGGCCTGCATGGTCTGCCAGACGTGACCGAAATACTCTTCAATCTCTTTCTTGCTATGCAGCGCCAGTTCGTTTTGCATCACCATGCCGGAGAGTGAAAGGCCGGTACTGTTGCAATACTCCAGCATTTCTTTCGCCGATTTAAACGGATAAGGTACAGTAACCTCATTCGTCGCTTCCTGGCCGAAATGCTCTTCATCAACGATAAAGCCGCCGCCGATGGAATAGTACGTCTTGCTATAAATGACCGTGTCGTCATGCCAGGCGTGGATCTGCATCCCGTTTTCATGCAGCGGCAAATTGCCGTTGTGAAAACGCATTCCGTCATCTTTCGGGAAGTCGACTTCGTGACGTCCCTGGGCCAGTAACAGACGCTCGCGCGTTTCGACGTCGCGAATAAAACCGGGGATACTATCAATATCCACGGTAGCGGGTTCATTACCCGCCAGACCCATAATAATGGCGATATCGGTATGGTGACCTTTCCCCGTCAGCGACAGCGAGCCGTAGACATCGACAGCGACGCGGGTAACGTTATCCAGTAATCCTTTTTCGACCAGGTCATCGACGAACTGTTTACCGGCCTTCATCGGGCCAACAGTGTGGGAAGAGGAGGGACCAATCCCTACCTTAAACATGTCGAATAGGCTAATCACGATAATACTCCTGACAGGGCAACCGGGGCTTCCGGTTACGATGTTATAACTGCGCATAGTGTAAGAGGGAACGCTGGCATCAGCTTAACTATTCACATGAATTAAACTAATGAATAACCGCGTTTTTACTAATATTGCGACAGTAATCTCAAGTCGTGTCTTGCGCGCGTAAAGTTAAGTATATACACGTTGCCCTTCAGGCTGCCTCTTTGGGGGAGGCGATTGTTACCGCCTTGAGGCAACGTGAATGGCGTTGTGTACAGTCAGGGCTTTACGCCGATTTGCAGCGCCAGCTCACGAAGAATATTTGCGGTCATGCCCCAGACGAAATAATGCTCATACCAGGAGAGCCATACGCGGTGCGAATTGCCGCGACGGTAAACATCAAGCGGATGATATCGACCCAGTTGCAACGCTTGCGCCAGCGGCATTTCAAACACCGCAGACACTTCGTCTTCACTGGCGCGCCAGGGGAGGTTTGGCGGAATAATGCCGACCACCGGGGTGACCTGAAAACCGGTCACGCTGTCTACCGGCGGTAAAACGCCAATCACTTCCACGGCTTGCGGCGGGATGGCGACTTCCTCCTGCGCTTCGCGAAGCGCTGCGGCGATAAGCGAAGCATCGGTACTGTCCACGGCCCCGCCGGGAAAGGCGACCTGTCCGGCGTGTTTGCGCAAATGAATAGCCCGCTGGGTCAATAGCAGCCCCGGCTGGGGGCGGCGAACCACAGGGATCAGTACGGCGGCCTGACGTTGATTCAACGTTTCATGGGGCATCTGCGGGCGCAAAAGCTGAAAGCGCGATAAGAAATGATCGAGCGTCAGACGGCTGGTATCCACGTATTAGTTCTCCAGTGGGTGCAGGATACGATTAACTTTATCAAAAGTTTCCTGATATTCCGCATCTTCCTTGCTATCGGCCACGATACCGCCGCCGGCTGAGCAATAGAGTTGGCCCTGCGTTGCTGTGACGGTGCGGATAGTAATACTGGTATCCATCTTGCCGCAGAAACTCAGATAACCGATGCTACCGCACCAGGCGTTGCGTCGCTGCGGCTCCAGTTCGTCGATAATTTCCATCGCCCGCACTTTAGGCGCGCCGGTAATGGAGCCGCCGGGGAAAGCCGCGCGCAGCAGGTCGGTGGCATGAAGCGAGTCCGGTAAACGGGCGGTAATGGTGCTAACCAGATGGTGAACGGCAGGAAATGGTTCGACGACGAACAGTTCCGGCACTTTCACCGAACCCGGCACGGCGACCCGGCCAATGTCGTTACGCATCAAATCGACGATCATCAAATTTTCAGCGCGATCTTTCATTGAGTTGGCCAGTTTCTGCGCCTGCTGACGATCCGCCTGCGGATCGTTAAGCCGTGGAAGCGTACCTTTGATCGGGCGCGTCTGAATATGACCATTCTCCAGTTGGATAAAACGCTCGGGAGAAAGGCTCAATATGGCGCCGTCATGTAAACGAAGAAAGGCGCTGAACGGGGCGCGATTTGCGCGGTTAAGGTGTTCGAAAGCCTGCCACTCATCACCCTCGTAGCTCGCCTGAAAACGCTGGGAAAGATTGACCTGATAGCAGTCCCCGCTGTGCAGCCAGGCCTGCACCTGACGAAACTTCTCGCCATACTCGCAACGCGTCATATTGGATTGCCAGGCCGAGGTAAGCCTGAAGGGCGTGCGGGTCGGCGCGCGCTGGCTGGTGAGCCAGCGATATCGGGCGTCTGCATCGTGATAGCTTATCAGCGATACTACCTGTTTATGGTGATCGACAATCAGCGCCCAGTCGTAAAGGCCAATCGCCATATCGGGTAAAGCGATATCGCGCGCGGCAGTATCGGGCAGAATTTCGAAACGCCGCCCTAAATCATAACCAAACAGACCCAGCGCGCCGCCCTGAAAGGGTAAGTCAGGGTCAGGCTGAGGATGAAAAGGCAGCGCCTCCAGTTGAGTCTGCAAAACGTGTAACGGATCGTCGAGAGTGACGGTAGTCGTGCGCGCAGTACATACCGTGGTTTCCTGCGCGCGCGTGGTCAGCGTGGTGACAGGATCGGCGACCAGAATATCAAAACGGTTATAGGGATGAATAGCATCACCTGAATGCAGCAGCATCGCCCAGGGCAAATGGTTTACGGGCGCAAAATAGTGTTCAGCGGCGTCCGGACGCCAGGGTAAGGTGATAACAGTGGGAGATAACGTCTTCATCATTCCTGACTCGTTACAACACTACTGGCTTACCGCCGGGTAGCGTGAAATAATTAGCGCTAACAATTTAGCAGGAGTTAATCATGTTTGCAGGTTTACCTTCACTCAGTCATGAACAACAGCAAAAAGCCGTAGAACGTATCCAGGAATTGATGTCGCAAGGTATGAGCAGCGGAGAAGCGATTGCCCAGGTGGCGGGCGAACTTCGCGCCAACCATACCGGCGAACGGATAGTGGCGCGTTTTGAGGATGAAGACGAATAACCGGCTTATACCGCCGCGACAATCTTAATCTCAACTTTATATTTCGGATTCATTAACCCGGCCTGTACGGTACAGCGTACCGGCGCATGGCCTGCGACGACCCACGCATCCCACGCCTTATTCATGGCGGCAAAATCCGCTTTATCGCTCAGGAAAATAGTGGCATCCAGAATACGTGACTTACTGGAGCCCTGTTTTTCCAGCACCGCATCAATTTGCGCCAGAGTATTCGCCGTTTGCTCAAAAGCATCGGCGTCCAGGTTTTCCGGCACGCCGGTATACCACAGCGTATTATTGTAGATCACCACGTCTGACCAACGATCTTCGGCATCAATACGCACGATAGACATTACTTATTCCTCATTTGCTTTCCATTTGAATGGCTCAAGACTGCCACAATGTGGCGCCGCCGTCACCTCTGTAACTGGCGTAAGCCTTTCTACCCTGACATAATCCCCTGTGCAAATTAACAGGGGGCAGTGTGACGGACGATTTTGCAGCAGATGGCCAACTGGCCAAATCGATAACCGGCTTTAAACCGCGCGAACCACAGCGACAAATGGCGGTTGCCGTGACACAAGCGATTGAAAATGCGCAGCCTTTGGTTGTTGAAGCCGGCACCGGAACCGGGAAGACCTATGCTTACCTCGCTCCGGCGTTGCGCGCCGGGAAAAAAGTCATTATTTCGACCGGGTCGAAAGCGTTGCAGGATCAACTCTACAGCCGCGATCTGCCGACGGTAGCAAAAGCGTTGGCGTTTACCGGTAAGACGGCCCTGTTGAAAGGACGTTCAAACTACCTCTGCCTGGAGCGGCTGGAACAACAAGCGCTGGCGGGCGGCGATTTACCGGTACAAACATTAAGCGATGTGATATTGCTGCGCTCCTGGTCAAATCAGACGCGGGATGGCGATATCAGCACCTGCGTCAGCGTGGCGGAAGATTCCCAGGCCTGGCCGCTGGTCACCAGTACCAACGACAACTGCCTTGGCAGCGATTGCCCGCTCTACAAAGAGTGCTTTGTGGTGAAAGCGCGTAAAAAGGCGATGGACGCGGATGTGGTGATTGTAAACCACCACCTTTTTCTTGCGGATATGGTGGTTAAAGAGAGCGGGTTTGGCGAACTTATCCCTCAGGCTGAAGTAATGATCTTCGATGAAGCCCACCAACTGCCTGACATCGCCAGCCAGTATTTCGGACAATCGCTCTCCAGCCGTCAGTTGCTGGATTTAGCAAAAGACATCACCATCGCCTACCGGACGGAACTGAAAGACACTCAACAGTTGCAAAAATGCGCCGATCGCCTTGCCCAGAGCGCCCAGGATTTTCGTCTGCAACTGGGGGAGCCCGGCTACCGGGGAAATTTGCGTGAACTGTTAGCCGACTCACGTATCCAACGGGCATTTTTACTGCTGGATGATACGCTGGAGCTTTGTTACGACGTGGCGAAACTGTCGCTGGGCCGTTCGGCGCTGCTGGATGCGGCTTTTGAACGCGCCACGCTATACCGTTCACGGCTGAAACGCTTAAAAGAGATCAATCAGCCGGGATACAGCTACTGGTATGAGTGCACCTCGCGCCATTTCACTCTGGCGCTGACGCCGCTCACCGTGGCGGACAAATTCAAAGAGGTGATGGAACAGAAGCCCGGTAGCTGGATTTTTACCTCGGCCACGTTATCGGTAAATGATGATCTTCACCACTTTACCGCCCGTCTGGGAATTGAACAGGCAGAATCCATGCTACTGCCCAGCCCATTCGACTATACGCGCCAGGCGTTACTCTGCGTACCGCGTAACCTACCGCAAACCAACCAGCCCGGCGCGGCGCGACAGTTGGCGGCTATGCTCAGGCCGATTATCGAAGCCAATAACGGGCGATGTTTTATGCTGTGCACCTCACACGCCATGATGCGCGAGCTGGCGGAGCAGTTTCGCGCCACCATGACGCTGCCGGTATTGTTGCAAGGGGAAACCAGTAAAGGCCAACTGTTACAGCAATTTGTTAGCGCCGGCAACGCGCTGCTCGTCGCCACCAGCAGCTTCTGGGAAGGGGTGGACGTGCGCGGCGATACGTTATCGTTGGTGATTATCGACAAATTGCCGTTTACCTCCCCGGACGACCCGCTGTTAAAAGCGCGAATGGAAGACTGTCGTTTGCGCGGCGGCGATCCGTTTGATGAGGTTCAACTGCCCGACGCGGTGATTACGCTGAAGCAGGGAGTAGGGCGGCTGATTCGCGATGCGGACGATCGCGGGGTGTTGGTGATTTGTGATAACCGGCTGGTGATGCGGCCCTATGGCGCCACGTTTCTCGCCAGCCTGCCTCCTGCGCCGCGCACGCGTGATATCGCCCGTGCCGTTCGCTTTCTTGCGATTCCATCCGCCGAGTAATTTGTTACGGAGTATGGTAAGATGCGCGCTATTTTATTGATCTAAGCACGAAACCTCATGCGAATTCTGGCTATCGATACCGCCACAGAGGCCTGTTCTGTCGCCCTGTGGAACAACGGTACTATCAATGCTCACTTTGAGCTTTGTCCACGAGAACACACTCAACGTATCCTGCCCATGGTGCAGGAGATTCTGGCCGCCAGCGGCGTCTCGCTCAATGAGGTAGATGCGCTGGCGTTTGGGCGCGGTCCGGGCAGCTTTACCGGCGTGCGTATCGGCATTGGTATTGCGCAAGGGCTGGCGTTAGGGGCAAATCTGCCGATGATCGGTGTTTCGACGCTTGCCACGATGGCGCAGGGCGCGTGGCGTAAAACCGGCGCGACCCGCGTACTCGCCGCGATTGACGCGCGGATGGGCGAAGTGTACTGGGCGGAATACCAGCGTGATGCGCAGGGCGTCTGGCAGGGCGAAGAGACGGAAGCGGTGCTGAAACCGGAACGGGTCGGCGAGCGGTTGAAACAGCTTTCCGGCGAGTGGGCGACCGTAGGAACGGGTTGGTCCGCGTGGCCCGATCTGGCGAAGGAGTGCGGCCTGACGCTTCATGATGGGGAGGTGTCGCTCCCGGCAGCGGAAGATATGTTGCCCATCGCCAGTCAAAAGCTGGCGGCAGGAGAGACCGTTGCCGTGGAACATGCCGAGCCGGTTTATTTGCGTAACGAAGTGGCGTGGAAGAAACTTCCCGGCAAAGAATGACTCTCACTACTATTACCCCCCATACTTTATGCTGTGGGGTGGAATAGAGGTCGAGAAAAAGGAGTCGCATCATGGCGGTTCAAAAAAGGTTAATAAAAGGGGCGCTGGCGTGCGCTTTTGCGCTTATGCTGAGCGGTTGCGTGACTATCCCGGATGCCATTAAAGGTTCGAGTCCGACGCCACAGCAGGATTTGGTGCGGGTGATGAATGCGCCACAGCTCTATATCGGGCAAGAGGCGCGTTTCGGCGGCAAAGTTGTGGCGGTGCAAAATCAGCAGGGAAAAACCCGGCTTGAAATCGCGACCGTACCGCTTGATAGCGGCGCGCGTCCTGTTCTGGGCGAAGCCTCGCGCGGCAGAATTTTTGCCGATGTGAACGGTTTTCTGGACCCGGTGGACTTCCGTGGCCAGTTAGTTACCGTTGTTGGCCCGATAACCGGCACGGTTGACGGTAAAATCGGCAATACGCCGTATAAATTTATGCTGATGCAGGCTACCGGTTATAAACGCTGGCATCTTGTTCAGCAGGTCGTCATGCCTCCACAGCCGATCGATCCGTGGTTTTACGGCGGACGCGCCTGGCCTTATGGCTATGGCGGTTGGGGGTGGTATAACCCTGGACCCGCAGAGGTTCAGACGATAGTAACAGAGTAACTCTTTGTTTTATCAATAAAAGAAACAGCGGCTGGTCCGCTGTTTCTGCATTCATAGAGACATAATAAAAATAAATAGTGACGCGCTTCGCAACCTTTCAGTTGCGTAATTAATAAACTGGTACGCTGAGTTAATATAATGTTAACGACTTGTTTATTAACTGGGGTTGTGATGACGACGAACACTCATTTTAGAGGTGATGCATTGAAGAAGGTTTGGCTTAACCGTTATCCTGCTGATGTTCCGGCGGAGATCAACCCTGACCGTTATCAATCCCTGGTTGAACTGTTTGAACATGCGGCGACGCGCTATGCCGATCAGCCTGCGTTCGTCAATATGGGGGAGGTAATGACCTTCCGTAAATTAGAAGAACGTAGTCGGGCATTTGCGGCTTATTTACAACAAGGGCTGGGACTCAAAAAAGGCGACCGTGTGGCGCTGATGATGCCAAACCTGTTGCAGTATCCCGTCGCGCTATTTGGTATTTTACGCGCTGGCATGATTGTGGTGAACGTTAACCCGCTTTACACGCCGCGCGAACTTGAGCATCAGCTTAACGATAGCGGCGCGGCGGCAATCATTATTGTTTCTAACTTTGCCCATACGCTGGAAAAAGTGGTCGAGAAAACGTCGGTACAGCACGTTATTCTGACGCGGATGGGCGACCAGCTTTCAACCGCCAAAGGTACGGTTGTTAACTTTGTCGTGAAATACATCAAGCGTCTGGTGCCAAAATACCACTTGCCAGATGCGATCTCGTTTCGCAGCGCGCTACAGCATGGCTACCGTATGCAGTATGTAAAACCCGAGGTTGTCGCTGAAGATCTGGCTTTCCTGCAATATACCGGCGGTACGACGGGCGTGGCGAAAGGCGCGATGTTGACCCACCGCAATATGCTGGCGAATCTGGAGCAGGTGAAAGCGACCTATGGGCCGCTGCTGCACCCGGGGAAAGAGCTGGTAGTGACCGCGCTGCCGCTGTATCACATTTTTGCCTTAACCATGAACTGTCTGCTTTTTATCGAGCTGGGTGGGCAAAACCTGCTGATTACCAATCCGCGTGATATCCCCGGCCTGGTCAAGGAGCTGGCGAAATATCCATTTACGGCGATGACCGGCGTTAATACGCTATTCAACGCCCTGCTCAATAATAAAGAGTTTCAACAGCTGGATTTTTCTTCGCTGCATCTGTCAGCCGGCGGCGGGATGCCGGTGCAAAACGTCGTTGCGGAACGTTGGGTAAAGCTGACCGGGCAATACCTGCTGGAAGGCTACGGGCTGACCGAGTGCGCCCCGCTGGTGAGCGTCAACCCGCATGATATTGATTATCACAGCGGCAGTATCGGCCTGCCTGTACCGTCAACAGAAGCCAAACTGGTGGATGACGATGATAACGAAGTCGCGCCGGGTGAGGCCGGAGAGCTTTGCGTGAAAGGCCCTCAGGTTATGCTGGGATACTGGCAGCGTCCTGACGCGACGGATGAAATCATTAAAGATGGTTGGCTGCATACGGGCGATATTGCGGTTATGGATGAAGACGGCTTTCTGCGGATTGTCGATCGTAAGAAAGATATGATTCTGGTTTCTGGTTTCAACGTTTATCCAAACGAAATTGAAGATGTGGTGATGCAGCATTCTGGCGTGCAGGAAGTCGCGGCGGTTGGCGTGCCTTCCGGTAGTAGCGGCGAAGCGGTGAAGCTTTTTGTGGTTAAGAAAGATCCGGCATTGACTGACGATGCGTTGATCACCTTCTGCCGTCGCCATCTGACCGGATATAAGGTGCCCAAACAGGTAGAGTTTCGCGAGGAATTACCAAAATCTAACGTTGGGAAAATTTTACGACGAGAACTGCGTGACGAAGCCCGTGGCAAAGTAGACAATAAAGCCTGAGCGTTAAGTCAGCTAACGAGAGACGCCGGTTAAGCCGGCGTTTTTTTTGGCGCGAACCAAAGAGAACACGATTTGAATTACCAAATGATTGAAACGGACGATGCGCTGGCGAGCCTGTGTGAAGCTGTCCGAGCATGTCCGGCTATTGCTTTAGATACGGAATTTGTCCGTACCCGCACCTATTACCCGCAGTTAGGATTGATCCAGTTATTTGACGGGGCAAATGTCGCCCTGATCGATCCGCTCGGCATCAGCGACTGGTCGCCGTTAAAAGCGGTGCTGCGCGATACGGGAATCACCAAATTTCTGCACGCGGGTAGCGAAGATCTGGAAGTATTTCTTAATGCGTTTGGCGAACTGCCGGAACCTCTGATTGATACGCAAATTCTGGCGGCGTTTTGCGGGCGTCCGCTGTCGTGGGGTTTTGCGTCGATGGTAGAAGAGTATACGGGCGTGGCGCTGGACAAAAGCGAGTCTCGTACCGACTGGTTAGCCCGGCCTTTAAGTGAACGTCAGTGTGAATACGCGGCGGCGGATGTCTGGTATCTGTTACCGATCGCCAAAAAGCTGATGATTGAAACTGAAGCCGCAGGATGGCTGCCTGCCGCGCTTGATGAGTGTCGGTTGATGCAGCAGCGCCGTCAGGAGATTCAGGCGCCGGAAGAGGCATGGCGGGATATCACTAATGCCTGGCAACTGCGTACCCGCCAGTTAGCCTGTCTGCAACTTTTAGCTGACTGGCGGCTACGTAAGGCGCGTGAGCGCGATATGGCGGTGAACTTTGTTGTGCGTGAAGAAAACCTGTGGGCGGTCGCGCGTTATATGCCGGGCAGTCTCGGTGAGCTGGATAGCCTGGGGCTTTCCGGCAGCGAGATTCGTTTTCACGGCAAGACGTTGATATCGCTGGTGGCGAAAGCACAGGCGTTACCGGAAGAGGCATTGCCGGAACCCCTGTTGAATCTGATGGACATGCCGGGCTATCGCAAAGCGTTTAAGGCCATCAAAGCGCTGGTGGCGGAGGTGAGCGCGTCGCATCACGTCAGCGGCGAGCTACTGGCATCGCGTCGGCAGATTAATCAGTTGCTCAACTGGCACTGGAAATTAAAACCGCAAAATGGGCACCCGGAATTGATTTCCGGCTGGCGCGCCGAACTGATGGCGGAGAAGTTAACTCTTCTGTTGCAGGAGTATCCGCGTTAACGGCGGTAATTGCCGGGAAAACGGCCAGTGAAATAAATGTCCGTATTCGGAATAATGTAAAAAAATAAAAAAGGCAGATTCTTCTGCCTTTTTAATCCAGGAATTTTCCCATAAAAGAGCTTATTTTGACTCTTCGGCTTCCGGCAGCGTTACGTTAAGTTCAAGGATGGAGATATCACCATCTTTTTGCTCAAGCTGGACGGTAACCATTTCCGGATCGATTTGTACGTATTTACAAATGACCTCAAGAATATCTTTACGTAACTGCGGTAAATAATGCGGTTCGGCATCGCTACGGCGACGTTCCGCGACAATGATTTGCAACCGCTCTTTTGCAATATTAGCGGTACTCTTTTTCCGCGAGAGAAAAAAATCCAGTAATGCCATAATTTATCCTCCGAACAGGCGTTTGAGGAAACCTTTCTTCTCTTCTTCAATGAAGCGGAAAGGACGTTCTTCTCCCAACAGACGATCTACGGTATCTGCATAGGCTTTACCCGCATCCGCAGTGGCGTCAAGAATCACCGGTTCACCCTGGTTAGATGCGCGTAGTACGGATTGATCTTCCGGGATCACCCCGACGAGTTTAATACGCAGAATCTCCAGTACATCTTCCATGCTGAGCATGTCGCCTTTATTGACGCGGCCTGGATTGTAGCGCGTCAACAGGAGATGTTCTTTAATCGGTTCTTCGCCATTTTCTGCGCGACGAGATTTCGATGCCAGAATACCCAGAATACGGTCCGAGTCACGGACAGAAGAGACTTCCGGGTTGGTCGTAATGATCGCTTCATCGGCAAAATAGAGCGCCATCAGCGCCCCGGTTTCGATACCCGCCGGCGAGTCGCAAACGATGAACTCAAAGTCCATCGCTTTCAGTGAGTCCAGTACCTTAGCGACGCCTTCGCGCGTTAGCGCGTCTTTATCCCGGGTCTGCGACGCCGGAAGAATGAAGAGATTTTCAGTACGCTTATCTTTGATCAGCGCCTGATTCAGTGTCGCATCGCCCTGAATGACGTTTACAAAATCGTAAACGACACGACGTTCGCACCCCATAATCAGATCGAGGTTACGCAGTCCGATATCAAAATCAATGACGACAGTTTTCTTTCCCTTCTGGGCCAAACCTGTAGCGATGGCCGCGCTGGAGGTGGTCTTGCCAACGCCCCCTTTACCCGAAGTAACAACAATAATGCGTGCCATAAAAATTCCTTGTTAAAAAGGGATCAATTCAACGGTTGAACTGTCAAAGCGTTGTCTGCTAAACGCAGGCGCGCCGCTTTGCCATAAAATTCTGCCGGGATTTTATCACTCAGCCAGTAAACACCTGCGATAGAGACCAGTTCTGCCGTCAGATGGGTACAAAAAATTTGCGCTTCCCGATCGCCGCTCGCTCCTGCCAGCGCGCGACCTCTCATCATGCCATAGACATGGATATTGCCGTCAGCGATAAGCTCTGCGCCAGCGCTGACGTGACTTGTAACAATCAGATCACATTGTGGAGCATAAATGCGCTGACCGGAACGAACCGGAACATCAATTAATCGCGTTTTTGTGATGGGATTAGCGTTTTGCGGCGGTTCGCTGGGCGTTACCGGCTCAACGGGCGCAGGTCGAACCGCTTTCTCTTTACCTTCAGTCAGTAAAGGAAGACCCATCCGATCGATTTCTACTTTCAGGCTGGCGTCTTTACAGCCGCTCACGCCGATAATGCGTAAGCCGGTTGAGGTCACGATCTTATGCAGTTCCGGCCAGTTTACCGGGCTTTCAAGACCGCTAACGTTAATAACGACAGGGGCGTGTTTTAAAAACGCAGGAGCCTGCGCTATTTTGTCTTCTAACGCCTGACGAATAACCTCTGGTTCCGCTTCATGCAAATGAACCACTGATAAGGTGAAGCTACTGCCTTTAAGCTCGATTGGCGTGTTTGACATCCTGGCCTTACTCAATTTGCTATTTATCATCTCCGATACGGAGTGATATTCCGAAGTCCAGAAGGCATGTTATAGTCAGTATTATATTGAGGCAAGTCACCATCCCGTTAATTCAGAGTAAAAGTATGTTTTGTGTGATCTATAGAAGTAGCAAGCGCGATCAAACCTATTTGTATGTCGAAAAAAAAGACGATTTTTCGCGGGTGCCTGAAGCATTGATGAAAGGATTCGGTCAGCCGCAGTTAGCGATGATGCTGCCGCTTGATGGACGTAAAAAATTAGTCAATGCCGAGCTCGAAAAAGTAAAACAGGCGTTAAGCGAGCAGGGCTATTATTTACAATTGCCGCCGCCGCCGGAAGATTTGCTGAAACAACATCTTTCTTCGGTGGGACAAAATACGTCGCCCGCTGACCGTTAAACGGTATTCGGCGCCGCGCCTGAATTCCATCATGATCTTAGGGGAAAATATGTATCAACATCGTAACTGGCAAGGCGCCTTGCTTGATTACCCGGTAAGTAAAGTGGTCTGCGTGGGCAGTAATTACGCAAATCACATCAAGGAGATGGGCAGCGCGACGCCGGAAGAACCCGTGCTTTTTATCAAGCCGGAAACCGCATTGTGTGATATTCGCCAGCCGCTGGCGATTCCGGCGGATATGGGCGCTGTTCATCATGAAGTTGAGCTTGCCGTGCTGATTGGCGCAACGCTCCGCCAGGCGACCGAAGATCATGTACGTAAAGCGATAGCCGGTTATGGCGTGGCGCTTGATTTAACCCTGCGCGATATTCAAGGGAAAATGAAAAAGGCCGGACAGCCCTGGGAAAAAGCCAAAGGTTTTGATAACGCATGTCCGATTTCAGGCTTCATCCCTGTCGCGGCCTTCTGCGGCGATCCGCAAAATACGGTTATCGGACTTAACGTTAATGGCGAGGTTCGCCAGCAAGGGTCGACCGCGGATATGATTCATCCTATTGTGCCCCTTATCGCCTATATGAGCCGCTATTTTACGCTCAAAGCCGGGGACGTGGTGCTAACCGGCACGCCGGCAGGCGTGGGGCCATTATTAAGCGGCGATGAGCTGGACATTCGTTTTAATGGCGAAACGTTGTCTACCCGCGTTCTGTAAAATCTGCTTGCCGCCTTCAGCGGCGGTAAAACTTGCATCTGCAGGCCAGACTGGTTATAAGGTGCAGCTTTAGTGCAATGGCGGATACTTTAATGAGCGATACACCTTTCTGGCAACGTAAAACCCTGGATGAAATGACCGATGCCGAGTGGGAGTCGCTGTGCGATGGCTGCGGTCAATGCTGCCTGCATAAGCTGATGGATGAAGATACAGATGAAATTTACTTCACCAACGTGGCGTGCAGGCAATTAAATATCAAAACGTGCCAGTGCCGCCATTATGAGCGCCGTTTTGAATTTGAACCCGACTGTATCAAACTCACTCGCGAAAACTTGCCAGACTTTGAATGGTTGCCGATGACCTGCGCCTACCGTTTGTTGGCGGAAGGTAAGCCCTTGCCGACGTGGCATCCGCTGCTGACTGGATCGAAAGCCGCTATGCATGGCGAGCGAATTTCTGTCCGTCATATCGCGGTTAAAGAATCTGAAGTACGGGACTGGCAGGATCATATTTTAAATAAACCGTCGTGGGCAGAATAAGTCTTCGGCAAAACGGCTGATTGTTTACAATTCTTTAATTTACGCCGGGCGGCCCCTGAAACCAGGAATTGCGTGCAAATTCCGTCACCTGGCGTTATCACCGCCTTCTATTCCTCCCTCACGCGCCTTGTCGCTGCGCTCGCGCACGTATGGCGGCGACTCTATACTTTCAAAGCAGTATATCGCTGCCTATCCTGAGGAGTTACCCCATGAATAACCAACCGTTGCGCGTTTCAAAGGATCAGCCCAGGAAGCCTGATAAGACACCCGAAGACGAAGGAAAAAATCCAAAGAAAAACCAAAAGTAGTGCTGTAGGGTATCTTTAATAACTATGGTTCGTTGGAGGCTTTATGTCTGAACGTCCTGATTTAGTCGATCCATTACCAGAGGATGAGCCGCTTCCTGGTGAAAATATTCCGGATACGCCAGAGGGAGACGATCCTCTCGACCCGGATACCCAGAATGAGGTTGAAGATCCTCGTAGATAGCGTCTTGTGCTATTAACCAACCGCCTGATGCTGCTTCTGTGCCAGGCGGTTTTTTACATCTTCTAAAGCGAAACATCCTGATAATCCTCAGAAAGATAGCCTATAATTTTTTGTACGTTAAAATAGTAGCGCGTCCATGACGACACTGTCTTATTGCGCTTAGCCGTTTGCGAGTTCAAAGGAGGAAATCAATGAACAGCGAAGAGTTGACACATAAAGCAGAAGAGGAAATCGCGGCACTCATTAGCAAAAAGGTCGCCGAACTACGGAAGAAAACCGGGCAAGAGGTTTCCGAAATAGAGTTCGCGCCGCGAGAAACGATGAAAGGGCTTGAGGGATACCACGTTAAAATTAAACTACTCTAGCGTTTAATTAGCGCCATTAATCACCTGGCTACTGGGCGGGACGCCGCCCAGTAGTGACTGGTTTACCGATGTCAGGCTTTTTTCTGTTGATACATTTCCTCGCCCTGATGGTCTTCTTCTACCCAAAAATGAATGTTGAACCGCGCATCATCGCTCAGCTCTACCCGATGCCAGTATTGCGGCGGACTGGTGGCGAATTGCCCGGCATTAATCACCACTTTCACTTCTGGTTCTGTCGCGGTTTCATTCGCAAAGCCATAGTAGGTCACGGTGCCTTCCATCACGCAGAGTTGTCCGAAAACGCCTGCCGCTGTGTTGTGATGAGAGAGCAGTGCCGCCGGAACATTCTCTTTGGTGAAAAAGGGGGTAGAGCGTTTAACTTTCCAGTTTGCCGGGATGCGTAAGTGGGACATAAGACATCTCCCTGATGTGGTGATTAAAAGATGTATTTAATATACACCTTTTAATCACTGGCAAACAACGCTTCGGGCAAAAAAAACGCTCCCGAAGGAGCGTGTGTATCAACGACCGAACAGGTCGCGTTTTTTAGGCTTAAATGCCTGGGCTATGACGACGGCTATCGCCACCACAAGGTAAGCGGCAAAGATCCCCAACAGCCATTGCGGCATCTCCAGCGTTAAAAACGACCACTGGCGTTCGGCGCAATCACCGGATGCCACAAACACCTGTGGCAGCCATTTACCCAACGGCAACCAGTCTGGAAAGCGCGCCATAAAGTCACAGGTCATGAACGGCGAGGGATGCAACTGAATCATCGTATGTTCATACGCCAGTTGTAGACCCCGCCAGGCGCTGTAAATCCAGATAACCATTGCCACGTATCGCAGCGGCGTTTTCGGCGCTATTGCGCCGACCAGACCCGCGCCCATCACGCCAAACAGGGCGCAACGTTCGTAAATACATAGCACGCAAGGTTTAAGTAACATGACGTGCTGGAACCACAGCGCCACCATTTCCAGCGCCAGGGCGGTAAACGCCATCAGTAACCATGCGCCCCGACCCCGTGAGCACTGGTTTAAAAATCGCAACATAATAATTTCCCTGCAACATGCGTAGAGACCGCAGTGTAAACCAATTCAATTCGTGCGCCACTAGCGGGAAATGAAATAATGTGTAATTGGATAATTATCAGGCAAAAATCGGAGCCGGGCGGTGTATTGCCCGGCCAAACGTTACGAAAGCGTTGCTAACCATCCTGCCTGAGTCATCCATTCGGTGGCCGGCGCAAGAGTGAATTCGACGCACAGTAGCCCTATCAGGGTCAGTACGATAGTGTACGGTAACGCCATCCAGACCATACGGCCATAGGAGAGACGGATTAACGGCGCCAGCGCGGAGGTCAGCAGGAATAAGAATGCCGCCTGACCATTTGGCGTCGCTACCGATGGCAGGTTAGTACCGGTATTGATGGCCACAGCTAGCAGCTCAAACTGTTTTAAGCTGATTGCGCCGTTTTCCATTGCCGCCTTCGCTTCGTTGATATAAATGGTGCCGACAAAGACGTTATCTGAGATGGAAGACAACAGGCCGTTAAAGAGATAGAACAGCGTTAGCTGCGCGTGTTCAGAGGCTTGCAAGACGAACTGAATAATCGGCGCGAAAAGATGTTGATCGATAATAACCGCCACAATGGAGAAGAAAACGGTTAACAGCGCAGTAAACGGCAGCGACTCGGTAAACGCTTTGCCGATGGCGTGTTCATCGGTGACACCCGTTAACGCGGTGGCCAGAATAATGACCGACAGACCAATCAGTCCCACCTCCGCGAGATGGAGGGCGAGGGCGGTAACCAGCCAGACGCCAATAACCGCCTGGACTATTAGTTTAATTTTATCCTGGCGGGTGCGCTTCTTACGGCTTTGATCGTCGAATTGCTGCAAGACGTCGCGGACTTTTTCGGGCAACGTTTCGCCATAGCCAAACCAGCGCATTTTCTCGACCAGCATACAGGTTAACAGTCCACATACCAGTACCGGGACGGTGACAGGCGACATCCGCAAAAAGAAGTCGCCGAAATGCCAGCCAGCCGCTTTAGCGATGATCAGGTTTTGCGGCTCCCCGACCATGGTCATGACGCCGCCCAGCGCCGTCCCCACGCCTGCATGCATCATCAGACTACGCAAGAATCCGCGGAATTGCTCCAGCACCGTTTTGTAATGCGGATCGATATGGCTGTCGTCCAGCATATCGTTCTCTTCGCCGCGCGATGAGGCCACACGATGGTAAATCCCGTAAAAACCGACGGCGACGCTGATCACCACCGCAACGACGGTAAGCGCGTCAAGGAAAGCCGACAAGAATGCGGCGGCGACGCAAAAGGCCAGCGACAGAACCATCTTCGAGCGGATACTGAGTAACAGACGGGTAAAAATAAACAGCAATAACTGCTTCATAAAGTAGATGCCTGCAACCATAAACATCAGCAGCAGCAAGACTTCCAGGTTGGCGGCAACCTCTTCACGTACATGGGCGGCGCTGGTCATACCGATGATAACGGCTTCAATGGCCAGTAACCCGCCGGGCAGCAGGGGGTAACACTTTAACGCCATCGCCAGAGTGAAGATAAACTCTGCCACCAGCAGCCAACCGGCAATAAAGGGATTAGCTAAGAAAATGAATGGGTTAACAATTAAAAAGACAAGTAGTGCCAGTTTGTACCAGTCGGGCGACTGGCCTAAAAAGTTGCGCCACATGGCGCGACCCCATGAGATCTCCATGAAATTTTTCCTTACCTAGAAAAATGAAATAGCGTTTTTATGTTTAAACACAGAGAGTAGCGAGCGCGACGAATGCAAGCAAGTCCTTAACGATATTGGCAGGCGATATCAGAAATGGTGCCTTGATCCCCTTTTTCTTCATTGCGTCCGCTATCAGGTGTTACGCCCGTCTGGTATGATGAGTACAACTATGTTTTGCTGTGTAATGGAAATCTCACTATGGTCATTAAGGCGCAGAGCCCGGCGGGTTTCGCGGAAGAGTATATTATTGAAAGTATCTGGAATAACCGCTTTCCTCCTGGCACGATCTTACCGGCAGAACGAGAACTCTCCGAACTGATCGGCGTGACGCGCACGACATTACGCGAGGTGTTACAGCGGCTGGCGCGAGATGGCTGGCTGACCATTCAGCATGGCAAACCGACAAAGGTTAATAATTTTTGGGAAACGTCAGGGCTGAATATCCTTGAAACGCTGGCCCGCCTTGATCATGAAAGCGTTCCGCAACTGATCGACAATTTGTTGTCGGTGCGTACCAATATTTCTACTATCTTTATTCGTACCGCATTGCGTCAACACCCGGATAAGGCGCAGGAAGTGCTGGCCACTGCCCACGAAGTGGCCGACCATGCCGATGCATTCGCCGATCTGGACTATAACATCTTTCGTGGTCTGGCATTTGCCTCCGGCAATCCTATTTACGGCTTGATCCTGAACGGCATGAAAGGGTTATACACCCGCATTGGTCGCCACTATTTCGCCAATCCGGAAGCGCGCAGTCTGGCACTGGGTTTCTATCATAAATTATCGTCGTTATGCGAGCAGGGCGCGCACGACCAGGTGTATGAAACGGTGCGGCGTTATGGGCATGACAGCGGCGAGATTTGGCATCGGATGCAGAAAAATCTGCCCGGCGATTTAGCGATTCAGGGACGATAATCCCGCGATGCCCGGTAGACGCAAACACTACCGGGCAGCATCTCGATTACAGCGTGTTCATGCGCGGCGGACAACGCTCCAGCAGTTCTACGCTGCCATCCTCATTTTGTTGCTCCAGCATCACATCAAAGCCCCATAACCGATGCACATGTTTCAGCACCTCTTTGCGGCCTTTATCCAGCGGCGCGCGGTTATGCGGGATATAACGCAACGTCAGCGATCTGTCGCCGCGTAAATCCACATTCCAGACCTGAATATTCGGCTCCAGGTTGCTCAGGTTATACTGTGACGACAGTTTTGATCGAATCTCCCGATAACCTTCTTCGTTATGAATGGCGGAGATCTCCAGATAATTATGCCTGTCATCATCAAGTACCGTGAAGAAACGGAAATCACGCATCACTTTTGGCGACAGGAACTGACTGATAAAGCTTTCATCTTTAAAATCGCGCATGGCGAAGTGCAGCGTTTCCAGCCAGTCGGAACCGGCAATATCCGGAAACCAGTATTTATCTTCATCCGTGGGCGACTGACAAATACGTTTGATATCCTGGAACATGGCAAAGCCGAGCGCATAGGGGTTAATTCCGCTATACCAGGGGCTATTATAGGGCGGCTGAAATACGACATTGGTATGGCTGTGTAAAAACTCCAGCATAAAGCGTTCCGTCACTTTGCCTTCATCATACAGATGGTTCAGGATGGTGTAGTGCCAGAAGGTCGCCCAGCCCTCGTTCATGACCTGCGTCTGTTTCTGCGGATAAAAATACTGGCTGACTTTACGCACGATGCGCAGAATTTCGCGCTGCCACGGCTCGAGCAACGGGGCGTTTTTCTCCATAAAATAGAGCAGGTTTTCCTGCGGTTCAGCGGGAAAGCGGCGTGCTTCGGCGACAGTTTTTTCTTCCTCGCGTTTTGGCAGCGTGCGCCACAGCATATTCACCTGGCTTTGTAGATACTCTTCCCGGCTTTTTTGTCGCGCTTTCTCTTCCTGCAACGAGATTTTCTGCGGGCGCTTATAGCGATCGACGCCGTAATTCATCAGCGCGTGGCAGGAGTCGAGCAGTTTTTCTACTTCATCCACTCCGTAGCGTTCTTCACAGCGGGTAATGTAATTTCGGGCGAAAATCAGGTAGTCGACGATAGAGCTGGCATCCGTCCAGCTCCGGAAGAGATAATTATTTTTAAAAAAGGAGTTGTGGCCGTAACAGGCGTGCGCCATGACCAGCGCCTGCATGGTGATGGTGTTCTCTTCCATCAGGTAGGCAATGCAGGGATTAGAGTTGATCACAATTTCATAAGCCAGTCCTTGTTGACCATGCTTATACAGACGTTCCGTCTCAATGAACTTTTTGCCAAACGACCAGTGCGGATAGTTGATCGGCATCCCGACGCTGGAGTAGGCGTCCATCATCTGTTCGGAAGTGATGACTTCAATTTGGTGCGGGTAAGTATCCAGTTGGTAAAGTTTCGCCACGCGGTCTATCTCTGCCAGATAGACATCCAGCAGATCAAATGTCCAGTCGGGTCCATCGCTCAAACGTGTGGTGTCCTTGTTCATGGAATCAATCATTGCCATTCGCGCACCCTCATTGTTGGCGACGCTCTCTGTATGGAGCGCCTCCTTTCAAGGATAGAACACCATGTTAAAAAACGACTTGATCGTGAAAACTTTTCTTTGCGATTTCCTCCACATTGAACGGCAAAAAAACGGGTATTGGCATCATTTTATGCTGTATAGCCATGCCGCGTAGCAGGAGATCCCAAACCAGTGGGATCGCTTGTCTTTAGGGTATATGTGAAGCACGTCACCATAAAAAAGTCATATGTTGAATAATATTTTCATCTGGGTTATCAAGATGTAATCAGAAGATTGTTCTTTTACTATTAACGGAGTGGCTATGCGAGTTGTCATCCTGGGGAGTGGCGTAGTTGGCGTGACCAGCGCCTGGTACTTGAGTCAGGCGGGGCATGATGTCACCGTCATCGATCGCGAATCCGGCCCGGCGCAAGAAACCAGCGCGGCGAATGCCGGACAAATTTCACCGGGATATGCGGCGCCCTGGGCGGCCCCTGGCGTACCGCTGAAGGCGATAAAATGGATGTTCCAGCGCCATGCGCCGCTGGCGGTGCGTCTGGATGGCACCCCGTTTCAACTGAAGTGGATGTGGCAAATGCTGCGTAACTGCGATACCCGGCATTATATGGAAAATAAAGGCCGCATGGTGCGTCTGGCGGAATATAGTCGCGACTGCCTGAAAACGCTACGCGCCGCGACCGGTATCGAATATGAAGGCCGCCAGGGGGGAACGCTGCAACTCTTTCGCACCGCGCAACAGTATGAGAACGCCACCCGTGATATCGCCGTGCTGGAAGATGCCGGGGTGCCGTATCAGCTCCTGGAAGCCAGCCGACTGGCGGAAGTTGAACCCGCTCTGGCTGAGGTTGCGCATAAATTAACCGGCGGGCTGCGCTTACCGAATGATGAAACCGGGGACTGTCAGCTCTTTACCCAGCGTCTGGCGCGCATGGCGGAGCAGGCGGGCGTAACCTTTCGCTTTAATACTCCCGTGGAAAAATTACTGTACGAAAATGATCAGATTTACGGCGTGAAATGCGCCGATGAGATCATTAAAGCAGATGCGTATGTCATGGCGTTTGGATCGTATTCGACGGCGATGCTTAAAGGCATTGTTGATATCCCGGTGTATCCGCTGAAAGGCTATTCATTAACCATCCCAATCGTCGAGCCAGACGGCGCGCCGGTATCGACGATTCTTGATGAAACCTACAAAATCGCTATTACGCGTTTTGATAAGCGTATTCGCGTGGGAGGAATGGCGGAAATCGTGGGCTTTAATACCGACTTACTGCAACCACGCCGCGAGACGCTGGAGATGGTTGTGCGCGATCTCTTTCCGCGCGGCGGTCATATTGAGCAGGCCACATTCTGGACCGGCCTGCGCCCCATGACGCCGGACGGCACGCCGGTAGTAGGACGTACCCGTTATAAAAATCTGTGGCTTAATACTGGACATGGCACCTTAGGCTGGACGATGGCCTGCGGTTCAGGCCAGTTGTTAAGCGATATCTTGTCGGGTCGTACGCCAGCGATACCCTACGACGATCTGAGCGTGGCGCGATACCGTTCCGATTTTACGCCCACCCGCCCGCAACGTTTGCATAGCGCGCATAACTGATAAAGGAAGTGAAATGACCCGCCCTATACAGGCCAGCCTTGATTTACAGGTAATGAAACAAAATTTGGCTATTGTGCGCCGGGCGGCCCCAGAGGCGCGCGTCTGGTCGGTAGTGAAAGCCAACGCCTACGGCCACGGTATTGAACGCGTCTGGAGCGCGCTGGGCGCTACAGATGGTTTCGCTATGCTCAACCTTGAAGAGGCGATTACCCTGCGTGAGCGCGGGTGGAAAGGGCCGATATTGATGCTGGAAGGGTTTTTCCATGCGCAAGACCTGGAGGCGTATGACACTTATCGGCTGACCACCTGCATCCACAGTAACTGGCAGTTGAAAGCGCTGCAAAATGCGCGGCTTAACGCGCCGCTGGATATCTATGTCAAAGTCAACAGCGGCATGAACCGACTCGGTTTTCAGCCTGAGCGGGCGCAGACCGTCTGGCAGCAATTGCGGGCAATGCGCAATGTCGGTGAAATGACCCTGATGTCACATTTTGCTCAGGCCGATCATCCGGAAGGTATCGGGGAGGCGATGAGGCGTATTGCGCTGGCGACAGAAGGCCTGCAGTGTTCATACTCGTTATCAAATTCGGCAGCGACGCTGTGGCATCCCCAGGCGCATTATGACTGGGTCAGGCCGGGCATTATTTTGTACGGCGCGTCGCCGTCAGGACAGTGGCGGGATATTGCCGATACCGGACTAAAACCCGTGATGACGCTGAGTAGCGAAATTATTGGCGTGCAGACGCTGAGCGCGGGTGAAAGGGTAGGCTATGGCGGAGGGTATTCTGTGACTCAGGAACAACGCATTGGCATCGTCGCGGCGGGTTATGCCGATGGCTATCCACGCCATGCGCCGACCGGGACGCCTGTGCTGGTGGACGGTATCCGTACCAGAACAGTAGGCACCGTTTCAATGGATATGCTGGCGGTAGATTTGACCCCGTGTCCGCAGGCGGGAATCGGCACGCCGGTTGAATTATGGGGCAAAGAAATTAAGGTCGATGATGTCGCCTCTGCGGCAGGCACGCTGGGCTATGAGCTACTGTGCGCCGTAGCGCCGCGCGTGCCGTTTGTGACAACGTAACATAATTCAGGCTAAGGCGTCGACCGGTCCACCTGGGGGCGGGTCGACGTTGTCCGACGACCTTATTCTGCTTCGTCTTCGGCGACGCGT
The DNA here is from genome assembly GCF_015534835.1 of Salmonella sp. SJTUF14076. NCBI lineage: Bacteria > Pseudomonadati > Pseudomonadota > Gammaproteobacteria > Enterobacterales > Enterobacteriaceae > Salmonella > Salmonella sp. SJTUF14076. The sequence continues at coordinate 2,122,106 of NZ_CP064674.1, forward strand.
ACCCCAATCTTGCGTACCACGTTATCTTCTTTTTCAGCTACCGTCCAAATCATGCCGCCAAACTCCACCTGATCGCCGACGACCGGCGCAGCGCCCAGCAGTTGCTGTATGATTTCACCGAGGGTTTGTTGTTTATCCCGGTATTCCGTTCCTTCTTCCAGCCCGTAGATAAGCGCCACGTCGGCGAATTTCGCATTCGCTTCGAGGATAAAATCGCCAAAGAAACGCTGATCTAACGAAACCGGCGGCGACTGGCTAAACAATTTGCCCAGCGCTGGCAGATCGCGCTCCCGGCCAATCACGCAGAGTACGTCGCCTTCCTGCAGACGAGTACTACCCGTGGGGTGAAACAGTTCATTATTGCGAAATAGCGCGGCAATGCGGGTTTCGTTCGGCATATGCAGGTCGCGCAACGCCGCGCCGACGCACCATTTGTCGGCGCTCAACTGATAGATGAATTGTTCCCACGGATTATCAGGATGGATGTCAAGCCCCACGCGCGATACTGGCCAGCCAACCGGAGGCACGACCACTTTGGCTCTTTTCGCCGCCCATGACAGCGATGTTCCCTGCAGGAGCAGCGACACCAGTACCACAAAGAAAGCGACATTAAAGAACAGGCGAGCGTTTTCAAGCCCGGCCATCATCGGGAAAACGGCGAGAATAATCGGCACCGCGCCGCGCAGTCCGACCCAACTGATGAAAATGCGCTCCCGAAGATTGAAGCCGCGAAATGGCAGCAGGCCGGTAAACACCGACAGTGGGCGGGCGAAGAAAATCATCCAGATAGAGAGAATAAGCGCAGGGACGGCAATCGGCCACAGATCGGAAGGCGTCACCAACAGCCCCAGGACCAGGAACATCGCGATCTGCGCCAGCCAGGCCAGTCCGTCAAAGTTTTGCAGGATGCCGTAACGGTTGCGAATTGGGCGGTTTCCTAACAGGAATCCGCACAGATAGACCGCGAGAATGCCGCTGCCTTCAAGCGCGGTCGTCAAGGCAAAAATCAGAATACCGCCACTGAGCGCCAGCATCGGATACAGGCCGCTGGGCAGAGAAATACGGTTGATCATCTGCTGTAGCAGGTAACCGCCGCCCAGGCCAAAAACAATACCGAGACCGAACTGCTGGATAATATGGACGGCAAACATCCAGTCCAGGCCGGTTTCATGCTTCTGGATCATCTCAATTAATGTAATGGTCAGAAAAACGGCCATCGGGTCGTTACTTCCCGATTCGATCTCCAGCGTGGAGCCTACACGTTCGTTTAGCCCTTTGCCGCCAAGCAGAGAAAAGACCGCTGCGGCGTCAGTGGAACCGACTATCGCGCCGATAAGCAGACCTTCGATAAGATCCAGATGAAACAGCCAGGCGGCCATCATACCTGTTAACCCCGACGTGATCAGCACGCCGAGCGTCGCCAGCGACAGCGCGGGGCCCAGCGCTACCCGAAAAGAGCTGGCCTGGGTGCGCATGCCGCCATCGAGTAAAATAATCGCCAGCGCCAGGTTACTGACCATATAAGCGAAAGGATAATTATCGAAAGGAATACCGCCAATGCCATCCACACCCGCTAACATCCCAATAGCGAGGAAAATGACCAGAATCGGGATACCCAGTCGCGATGAGAATGAACTTAACAGGATACTGCTGGTTACAAGGATGGAACCTAAAATAAATAGACTAATAATTGTTGCAGCATCCAACGTTTTATATCTCCTGACTCACACGGCTTCGTATTATTTAACATTAACATAATAACGGCCAGGGCAGCGTTTTACTTAGCCTGTCGGGGACTTTTTTTACAATTGCAGCGTAGGATGTCCAGATAAAGTGAGTTGAGTCCCCTGGCGCGTATTTTTAAGCGTCGCGTTTGCCCCGATAGGGAGCGTCACCGTACGCTGTTCATGCCCGAAGTCGAGACCGGTAATCAGCGGAACGGACAGACGGGAACGTAAAAACGCGTAGACGCTCTCCAGAGAATAGCCGGCGTCATACTCGTTGGGCGCCGCGCCGCTAAAGCTGCCGAGAACGATGGCGCTCTGACGGTTTAGAATTCCGGCGTACTCCAGTTGCAAAAGCATACGCTCCACCCGGAAAGGATGCTCATTGACATCTTCCAGCACTAAAATTCCTTTATCGATAGTCGGCATCCAGGGCGTACCGATAAGGGAAATCAACATCGCCAGATTTCCGCCCCATAAGGTGCCTTGTACGTCGCACTGAGGGCCGTCGCCTTGCCACTCTACGGTAAATTGCGCCTTGCGTAGCGCCAGCCAGAAATGTTGCTCGGTGAACGTATTCAGCGTTTCGGCGCCAAAATTTGCCGCCAGCATAGGACCGCTAAAGGTGATGACATTGGCCTGCGCCAGGAGTCCAGTCTGAATCGCCGTAAAATCGCTATGACCGCAAATCAGTAAGGGATCGCGCTGTTGCCGGGAGGCGAGAGCCTGCCAGTCGATACGATCCAGCAAGCGGCTGGCGCCATAGCCGCCGCGAACCGGCATGACGATCGTATCCGGCGAAGTTAGCGAGGCCAGCGAATTAACATCGGCCAGCCGTTCCGCGTCCGTACCGGCAAAACGCTGATAGCGGCGACGAATCACCTCGTCATTCTCCACCTGATGACCCGCGTCAGTCAGGCGCTGAACGCCGCGTAACGCGGCCTGTTGGTTAATACAGTAGCCCGAGGGGGCGATTAAATGAAACAGAGACATGGTAATTCCTTGCTGACAATAGAATGCAAATGTATATCATGCCGCATATATTAGGCGATGTCCCTCGTTGTGCGACGTTTCTGGATGCGCACCAGGGAGGCAACCTAAGTACCTGGCCGGGGCGGTATGACCTCTTCGGCAGATAAGTTACGGCTATAAGGATAGATGACGTGAAATTAAGATGGTTTGCTTTTTTGGTAGTAATACTGGCTGGCTGTAGCTCAAAACAGGATTACAGGAATCCGCCGTGGAATGCCGAAGTGCCTGTAAAGCGTGCGATGCAGTGGATGCCCATCAGTGAAAAAGCCGGGGCGGCATGGGGGGTTGATCCGCATTTAATCACCGCGATTATCGCCATTGAATCCGGCGGCAACCCTAACGCGGTCAGTAAATCCAATGCGATTGGCCTGATGCAGTTAAAGGCGTCGACCTCCGGGCGCGACGTTTACCGTCGTATGGGCTGGCGTGGCGAACCGACCACCAGCGAGCTGAAAAACCCTGAGCGTAACATCTCAATGGGCGCGGCGTATCTGAGCATTCTGGAAAATGGGCCGCTGGCCGGCATCAAAGATCCGCAGGTGATGCAATATGCGCTGGTCGTCTCTTATGCTAACGGCGCAGGCGCGTTATTGCGTACTTTTTCATCCGACAGGAAGAAGGCGATAGAAAAAATTAACGATCTGGATGCGGACGAGTTTTTTGAACATGTTGTTGATAATCATCCCGCGCCGCAGGCGCCGCGCTATATCTGGAAGCTTCAGCAGGCGCTGGACGCCATGTAGTTTAGCGTGAAGATTATTCTCGCACTTTATTCGCTCTTTCTCGGGCCTCGCGCTCAAGCGAAAAAATAATCCGCTGCAACTCCCGCTCCACCGCCGGGCTAACGTTAAGGAAACGAAAGCTCAGGCGGGGAGTGGTGATCGTTTCATTTTTCCCATCAATCACCTTACGCTCGCTGATGGAGATAAGCTGGGCGTCAACGTGAAAAATCCCCCATTGCCCCATGTTCAGTTCAACCTGCGAAAAGCGTGCGCCTTCGATTAGTCCGTCGGGGATGGCGGATTCCAGTAGCGCGCCCATGCCGCCCAGGGAAAGATCAAACAGGCGAAAACGTAACGTACGGGTGTCCGGTAGCGTGGTGACGCCGTAATAAGGCGGATACAGCGGCGCGCCAATGCGAAAATACTCCCGGCGCTGGACAAACCACAGTGATGACGGCAGGGGCGTGATAAAGGCCGGCAGCCGCTGATATTCACCTGTAACAAGTTGCGGCAACGTGAACTCGACTTTTGCGCCTTGTGTTTCTGCGATAATGGCTACCTGCCCGGCGCGTAATACGGCGCTATTATCATATTCCTGGCTGCCGTAATCCACGATGAGTTTTTCCGGGTCTACCGCCAAAATTTTACTGATGAATTGACCATTCGCCCATGAAATACGCAGTGGAACCTGATTTTTATTTAAATCCCGTAGCACGCCTAATATCGCTAATGGATTTTTTTTCAGGAACTGCTCATTGTAACCACTCACACGAAATAACCCCTGATACGCAGACTATCGTTGGGTTATCGGCATCGGTAGAAAGAACTTAATAGCGATAAATAAATTTTTATGTCCGCGAGATAAATCAGTGTTCAGAAATGCGACGCTCGACTTTGCCTATACTTAAAACGTTTTTACTGGAAAGAGGGTTTGCAAATGGGAATTATCGCCTGGATTGTTTTTGGTTTGATTGCCGGCGTTATCGCCAAATTGCTTATGCCGGGGCGCGATGGCGGGGGATTTATCCTGACCTGTATTCTCGGTATCGTCGGGGCGGTCGTTGGCGGATGGCTGGCGACGATGTTTGGTATTGGCGGCAGTATCAGCGGCTTTAATCTGCACAGTTTCCTGGTCGCCGTGGTGGGCGCGATTGTGGTGCTGGTGATTTTCCGCCTTCTGCGCCGCGGCTAACCGCTGCAGAACGTGTAAGCGTTGACCCGGTCAGCGCCGGGTCAACCTACTATAAACACGCGTTACTGCGTCGCTGCAGACGGCGTTTTTGTCGGCGTTGCGCTTAACGATGCCGGACGAGTAGACGGTACGCTATCGCACGGTTTTTCCTGCGGACAAATCAGATCGAGCATTTTCAGCGTCACGCCGTTGGTCCAGCCAAAGCCGTCCTGAAGGGGATATTCGCCGCCGCCACCGCCGGTTCCGGTACTGCTGACGTCATATTTTTCGACCAGTTTTTTCTCGCGATCGTAGGTGTGCTGCACATTGGTTAAAAAGCGCCAGGTGACTTCCATTGCCACGTCATCCTGCCCATAATTTTGCAATCCTTCGGCAGCGACCCATTGTAACGGCGCCCAGCCGTTTGGCGCATCCCACTGCTGTCCGCTTTTAACCGAGGTGGTAGCCAGCCCGCCAGGCTGTAGCAGATGCGCCTGGGCCGCCGCCGCCACTTTCGCGGCGCGATCTTTCGCGGCGGCGTTTACATAGAGCGGGAACAGCGCGGCAGCGGTGAGTTGGTCACGGATTTTATTGTTCTTCAGATCGTAGTCGGCATACCAACCCTCTTTGTTATTCCACAGATGCATTTCAATGGCTTTTTGCCGCGCGTTGGCCAGCGCGTCATAGTGCGAGGCTTTGGCCCGATCGCCCGCCGCAGCGCTGGCGCGGGCGAGGGTTTTCTCCAGCTGATACAGCAGAGCGTTAAGATCGACAGGGATAATCGTGGTGGTACGGATGGTACTGAGCTGCTGCGGATTATCCATCCAGCGGGAGCTGAAATCCCAGCCGGAGGCGGCAGCAGAACGGAGGTCTCGATAGATCTCCGTTGCCGGGCGGTTGGGGTTGCTTTTGGCGGTAGCGATATCTTCAACCCAGGATTCAGGGCGGGGCGTATCCCGATCGTCCCAGTAGCGGTTGAGAACGCTGCCGTCTTCCAGTTTGACGACGCGTTGGTTTTGTTGCCCTGGCTGCAATGTCTCAACGCCCTCCATCCAGTAGGCGTACTCTTTTTGCAGTTGCGGCAGGTATTCTTTCAGCGCATCGTCACCTTCATGTTGCGCCAGTAACTCAACCATAAACGCAAAGAAAGGCGGCTGCGAACGACTCAGGTAGTAGGTACGGTTGCCGTTAGGAATATGCCCCCAGGCGTCAATTTCGTAACCAAAGTTCGCCACCATATCCGCCACCTTATCCCAGTGCTCGCTTTCCGCCAGCCCCAGCATCGTAAAGTAGCTGTCCCAGTAGTAAATCTCTCTGAATCGCCCACCCGGTACGACATAGGATTCAGGCAACGGCAAGAGCGAGTCCCACTTTTCGACGTTTTTAGTTGAACGGGTCAGCACCGGCCACAGGCCATCAATATGTTCACGCAATGACTGCCCGGCAGGCGGGACATATTTTTCACCCGCTTTCGGCAGGGTGAAGTTAACATCAACAAAATGACGCAAATCGAAGCCGGACTGGTTCCGCTGCATACGATAATCCGCAAGAATCATGAGCGGATCGCTATTAGGTATGGCGTCAGCAAAGGTTTTCTGATCGGGGAAGAGTTTTGCATTCTGGACATCATTAAAGAGCGGGCCAAGCAAAATATCCGGCGGCTGCGGAGTTTCAGTGTCGGAAGACGGGTCTGCGGCAGTCGCCGAAAACGATGCAAACGTCAGCAGCGTCCCTGCCAGCGCCAGTTTTATGGCTTTCTGCAGTAGAACAGAACGGCGAATCTCTGGGGGTATCATCAAGTTATCTCCTTAGCGGTGAGCCAAAGCCAACGGCATTTACCATGACAAAACCTTAGTCTACGATGACCAGATACGCGTGATTGAACCGCTATTTTGCGAACAAACAGACATTTTATTGAGACAGAATTTATCGGCGCGCGCGTGGAAAACGGGGTATACAGACAAAAAATCCACGCCGGGACGTGGATTTTAGCGCAATAACTTGTAGCCTTAACCCGGATAGATACCGCGATCTTTACGGGCCAACAGAATGCGCTCACAGGCGACAATATAGGCTGCGGTGCGCAGAGAACAGGATTTCTCAGCCGCTTTCTCCCAGACATGGACGATCGCGTCGGTCATGATTTTGTCCATGCGCGCGTTGATCTCTTCTTCGCTCCAGAAGAAGCTGGCCATATCTTGTACCCATTCGAAGTAGCTGACGGTTACGCCGCCTGCGTTACAGACCACGTCAGGCACCACAAGGATACCACGGCTGGCCAGAACATCATCAGCATCCGGATAGGTCGGGCCGTTAGCCCCTTCCAGCACCAGCTTACACGTCAGGGCTTCCGCGCGCTGACGAGTTATCTGGCCTTCAAGCGCCGCCGGGATCAGAATATCCATCTCCAGACGCCAGAACGCATCGCTGGCGATAGTTTCCGCGCCCGGGAAACCGGCAATCTGTTTGTGTTCTGTCTGCCATGCCGTGAGCGCTTTCATGTCAATACCGGTGGCGTTAAACAGCGTCGCGGTATGATCCTGAATCGCCACGACACGGGCGCCAGCGCCTGCAAACAGACGCGCGGCTTCGCTGCCGACGTTACCAAAACCCTGAACCGCAACGCGAGCGCCTTCAACGGCGATATTCGCCCGACGCGCGGCTTCCAGCCCGCTGACGAAAACGCCGCGCCCCGTCGCTTTTTCACGACCCAGCGAACCGCCAAGATGGATAGGCTTACCGGTGACGACGCCAGTGACCGTCGTGCCATGATTCATGGAATACGTATCCATCATCCAGGCCATCACTTTACCGTTGGTGCCGACATCCGGCGCAGGAATATCTTTCTGCGGCCCGATGATAATGCCGATCTCGCTGGTATAGCGGCGGGTCAAACGCTCCAGTTCACCTTCCGACAGCGAGAACGGATCGACGCGGATGCCGCCTTTGGCGCCGCCGTACGGCAGATTCAGCGCGGCACATTTGATGGTCATCCATGCTGACAGGGCCATCACTTCATTGAGATCAACGTCAGGATGGTAGCGAACACCGCCTTTACCCGGACCTCGGGAGAGGTTGTGCTGCACGCGATATCCTTCGAAATGACGAATAGTGCCATCATCCATTTGTACCGGAATATCGACGATCAGAGCGCGTTTTGGGTGGCGCAGAGTATCCACCCAGGGGGATAACTCGCCCAGATAAGGGGCCACACGCTCGATTTGTTGCAGGTAGGTATTCCAGGCAGATGTGCTGCTATCTGAAGCGTAAGATAACTTATCCATGATAAACCTTAGTGATAAAAGTAATATGTTCTTTAATTGACCGTGGTACATAGTAGATCACACCATGTAGCGATAAATTTAACACTTTTTTAAACAATTAACTCAGATCAAAAATGGCAGGCAGTTGGATTTTCGTTATGATTTTGGATGAGAAGTGGTTAACTATCCGCTATAAGAGGTGATATATCGCTAATTATGCAGTTATTTGCTTAAATATGCGTAATGTGTGCAAGGTGGCTATTTGTCATAATTATGACGCACCTCTAAAAGTAAACGTTATGATAACGACATGTATCAATGTTATGTCGTCCTGTCGGCGGGGAAACGTCTTCGCCAGGCGCGTAAAAAGATAAAAATAACCGGAGTCAGATGGCGCTGGCCCCGGTTTACCTCTTTATTGTTGACGCGACTCAAGCCATACCAGCGCCAGTGTCGACAGTGAGCACATCAGCAGAATGCCGACAAACCACAGTAAATACCACATCGCTCCCGCTCCCTAATAAAGTTCATGATCGTTGCGGCGGAGGGTCTCCAGGTTGATACGCCCCAACATTTTGTAATAGCTCCATAGCGTATAGAGCAGTACGATTGGCAGAAAAATCAGCACAATCATCAGCATGATTTCGAGCGTCATCTGGCTGGAGGTGCTGTCCCACACCGTCAGGCTGGAGAGAGGACTAACACTCGACGGCATCACAAAAGGAAATAGCGTTATGCCGGCGGTAAAGATGACGCAGGCCTGGGTCAGGGAAGCGAACAGAAATCCACGAATAGTCTGACCGCGAAGGCAGGCATAGAAAGCCAGAATCGGCAGGATCATACCGAGCAACGGGATGATGAGCAGTAGCGGCGAGCGTATAAAGTGGTTCATCCATGCGCCAGGGAGTATCGCTACGCCTTTTAAGAGCGGATTGGAAGGACCGTTGGCATCCTGCGTGAGTAAGACAAAGCCATCAACGCCGGCCCACAGCCAGTAACCGGCCAGCAGGAAGCAGATCACGATCAGCAGCGCGCTGTGGCGGGTGGCCGACAGAGCCCGTTGACGAATAACGCCCTCCGTTTTCAACTGTAACCAGACGCCTCCTTGCATAATCACCAACGACAGACTCAATAATCCACACAGTAGGGCAAAGGGCGAGAGTAACTGCCAGAAGGTGCCAAAATAGTCAACATGAAGCTGCGGCGTGAAGGCAAACGGCACGCCTAAAAACAGGTTGCCAAACGCGATGCCGAATATGACTGGGGGCACCAGGCTGCCGATAACCAGACCGGTATCCCACAGCGCGCGCCAGCGGGCATTGGCGATTTTACCCCGATAATCAAAGGCCAGCGGGCGAAAGAAGAGGGCACACAGCACCAGGATCATCGCCGCATAAAAACCGGAAAACGCGGCGGCATAGACCCGTGGCCAGGCGGCGAATAATGCCCCGCCCGCGAGAATCAACCATACCTGGTTTCCTTCCCAGTGGGCGCCGACGCTATTGATCAATACCCGGCGTTCGTCATCGTTGCGCGCTATCAGCGGGAGCAGGCAACCGACACCCATATCAAACCCGTCAGTTACCATAAATGCCACCAGGATGACGCCGATCAGCAGCCACCAAATGAACCGCAACGTTTCATAATCCAACATGATTGTCTCCTTTATCCCTGTTGTTGCGCTTGTTGTTGATGTTGCATGGCGCTCGGCCCAAGACGCGCGTACTTCTGCATCAGATAGACTTCCGCGATTAAAAACAGGGTGTAAAGTCCGAGGATAAGCCCCATTGAGAAGGCCAACTGTCCAGGCGTCAGCGCGGAGTGAGCGTACCAGGTCGGCAGAATGTCCTGAATCGCCCAGGGCTGACGGCCAAACTCCGTCATAAACCAACCGGCTTCAATGGCAATCCACGGTAACGGCAGGCTCCAGAGCGTCATACGCAATACCCAGCGATGCTGGTCGATACGCATTCGCAGCGTCTGTATCAACGCAATCAACATCACCACTAACAGCAGCGAACCGCAGCCGACCATAATACGGAAACTCCAGAACACCGGCGCCACCTGAGGAATAGCGCCACGCTGGGCCGCACGATACTGCTCCGGCGTCACATGGTTCATATCCGGGGCATATTTCGCCAGCAGAATGCCGTACCCCAGATCGCCCTCAACGGTGTGAAACGCATTCAGTACCTGCGGCGAGCGATTGCCTTGCGCTATCTCCTGCATGAGTAGCCAGGCCTCCCGGCCACGCTTCAGGCGCGGCAGAGTGTCGTCCATTAGGTTTTTTAACCCCGGAACCGGCGTATCCAGCGAATGGGTGGCCAGAATACCCAGCAGAGCAGGGATCTTCACGGCAAATGCATTACGCTCCTGTTCCTGCTGCGGCCAGGCAATCAGATGAAACGGCGCGGGCGCGGGTTCGGTTTGCCATTCGCCTTCCATCGCCGCCAGTTTCACCGGCTGAATTTGGGCGACCTCGTAGGCCGAACTGTCCCCCAGTTGCAGGGTTCCCAGAATGGCCAGGGTGCCGAATACTGAGCCGATAGCAAACGAGCGCAAGGCCACCTCACGCTCGCGGCCACGTAGCAGATACCAGGCGCTGATGGACATAATAAACATGGCGCCGGTGACATAACCGGACATGACGGTATGGACGAATTTCACCTGGCTCACCGGGTTAAAGACCAGATCGCTGAAGCTGCTCATTTCCATCCGTAACGTATCGATGTTGAAATGAGCGCCGGTAGGATACTGCATCCAGCCATTGGCATTCAGAATCCATAATGCTGAAATATTGGAGCCGAAGGCCACCAGCCAGGTGACCAGCAGGTGTTGGTATTTATTCAGCCGCTGCCAGCCGAAAAAGAACAGACCGACAAAAGTGGATTCGAGAAAAAAGGCCAGTAACGCTTCCATCGCCAGCGGCGCGCCGAAAATATCGCCCACATAGTTGGAATAGAGCGACCAGTTAGTCCCGAACTGAAACTCCATAGTCAGGCCGGTAGCCACACCGAGAGCAAAATTGATCCCGAAGAGCTTGCCCCAGAAACGCGTCATATCGCGGTAGACGGTTCTCCCCGTCACCACATAGATCGTCTCCATGACGGCCAGCAAAAAAATCAGCCCAAGCGTAAGAGGAACAAATAAAAAGTGATACAGCGCGGTCAGCGCAAACTGCCAGCGCGATAAGTCAATGACATCCCACATGCTAACTCCTGTAGGCAGAAAGAGAGTAAAAAGCTAATCAGTACCGGACACCGGTGACGTTCCTGTTGAGAGCGCTAGCGCGTCTCCAGCCATCGGCAGACTTCATCCAGGCGCTGGCGCGAGTCGGCCAGATCTTCCGGGGCCGCCAGTACCAGCTCCGGCAAAGGACAAATCTCATAGCTATCGAGCAACGGCCCTTTAAGGGCGTCCAGACAGCGCACATGCCAGAGATGGCGCAATGCTGTGGCGTTGATTTGGCTTTCGCCATACCCGGAGATGCGAATCTGGATGTTCCCGTGTCCGCATAAACGCGCCAGAAAAAGACGATCGGCCTCGCTGAGCGGCAGTTGGGTCAAATTGATGCTGTGAGGTTGCAACGCCGGATCGCGTACGTGCGCCAATAACTCATGGGCCAGCGGCAGTCCATTCATCAGGCCAGCGACAGGCGGAGGCAGCAGAGAGTCGTCAGGCAGCGTATCGGCAGTCGCCGCTTGCCACAATGTCAGGGGCGCGCTACCCGCTTCCAGACGATCCGTCAGCAGACGTCGGTTATGCAGATGGCGTACCCGCCACAGGCCGCAGAAGATGGTCTCCTGGATCTCGCTTTCACTCCCGTCCGGATGCTGAATGCGTACCGAGACTTCGCCTTCGCCCAATAGCGTATTGAGGAATGAGAGATCATCGGCATTCAGGGGAGATAACTCCCATCCCAGCACGTCGCCGACTTCCGGGATGCGCCGGGCAAGCTGACCTCGCAGATCGGTCAACAATGCCATCACCGCCGGGCTGTGAGCGCAGCGCTCCAGCGCCGCCATACTTGGGTCGCCATTGACCTGACAGGCGAGCGGTAAGGGATTCATCGAGAAACTGGCGTCATCAGGCTGCGTACCTGGCCCCAGCAGATGAAAAAAGGCGTTGCTCATTGTACTGTCTCCTGCGCTGCGGGAGTGTCAACCATCGAACGCATCAGCGTGAGCAGTTCAGCCCAGGGATGAATGCCGCTGAGCGCGCCGCGTAGCTCGCCGTCTGTAAAAACCAACGTCGCCGGAAACCGACGTACATTAAAGCGATCGCCGATAGCTTCGCTTTGTTCAAGGTCGGCCACCGCCACCTGCCAGTCAAACTGCGGGAACTCACGCAGGAGTTCGGCAATCATCACCGGGTTATCGCTGACTTCCGGCGTACGCCGCGGATCGCTACTTAACAGGATGACGCCATCTCCAACCAGTTTGATCCAGTCGTCTACCGTAGAAGCCTCTACCGGTTGCCATCCACGGGTTAACAGGCGTTGCCATAGCGCAAAGAACGGGGTGTCATTCGCCACTTCTTTTGCCCTCCAGACGTGTCTGATACTGACGTATGCGCACTCCCTCATAATTTTCCATCGACAGGCATTTATAGTTCAGGCAGCGTGCGACCTCATTTGCCTCCGGCACGATCCCCCAGGCGGCCAGTTGCGCCAGGGCGGCCTGTTCTGCCGCCGGTAGCTGGCTGCGAGCTATTTCGCTCAGGCTACCGCCGTAGTCGTCCAGTAGCGCCGGTTGCAGGCCGACCAGCGCAATGTGACAGGGCAGATGCCCGCGGATGTCGGCCAGCGCCAGAACTTCGGAAAAACTGTTTTGATGCAGGCTCATTTTTTTGGCGCTGAGATACGCGGGGATTTTCTCGCCGGCATAGGTTCGCAGGCTGCCCGGCGCCAGGCCGTAATCGATCGCGTCAAGGAGCAGGAGATGGCTGGCTTGCTCAACATAACCTAACAGGTTTAGCCCTTGCGTACCGCCGTCCACAATTTCTACCTCTTCAGGCCAGTGATATCGGGCATACAAACGCTCCGCGACCCGGATACCGAATCCTTCATCGGCCCACAGCAGGTTTCCTAATCCCATCACCACTACACGTTGCGCATTCATGAGGGCTCCTTGTCGTGCGGTTTGGGGAATTTGTGGCTGCGATAGCCATTGATCATGGTGGAGATCACCGTATCGTCGGACATAATGTCTTCCCGGATAGCGAGGTAAACGTGCCCGACGATGAAGGCGGCGATCAGCCACATGCCCAGTCGGTGCCAGCTGTGAATATCGATGGAGTTGCCGCCGGTCCAGTAGAAAAATTCAACTACATAGCGGAACGGCGCAAAGATGGCGTACTGGCTATGCTCGCCAAACAGAGCGAAACCGGTGAGGATCATAAATACCGACAACAGGAAATAGCCGAACATCGCGGCCTGCGCGACAGGATTATGTCCGATGTCGCTCCCCGGTTTTTTCTCCAGAAACAGATACCAGCGGACCACGGAGAAAGCGCCTTGCCACCAACTGCGACGCCAGACCGGGACGATAAACAGCTCTCGCGAATAGCGGTTGCCGACACAGGCCCAATAAATTCGCCCCAGCAGTAACACGGTAAAGATCATCGCGGCGGCAAAGTGGATCAGCCGGATATAGCCCATGTAAAACAGATAGGTCGCCTCGCCACTCACCGACGGCAGCGGTCGGCCAATGAAGTAGCCTGTTACCATCAGTACCAACATGCAGGCCACCGTTAGCCAGTGCCACAGGCGTACCGGCGCTTCAAACACATAGTGGCTGACGGCAGTATCACGCGCCTCCCCGACGCGTGGAGATAGCTTTCCAGTCATCGTTCTTTTCCTTAACGCTTAGCGTACCTGGACGGCAATCAGTTCGCTGCCGTCGTCGCCGAGCACGTGGGTTGAACAGGCGAGACAGGGGTCGAAGCTGTGCAGCGTCCTCAGGATTTCTAACGGTTGGTCGGGAATCGCCATTTGCGTTCCCATCAATGCCGCTTCATAGGCGCCGATCTGTTTTTTAGGATCGCGCGGGCTGGCGTTCCAGGTGGTGGGGACCACGCACTGATAGAGTTCAATCTTCTGATCGCGTATTGACGCCCAGTGTCCCAACGCTCCACGAGGCGCTTCGGTAAAACCGATGCCGCGGCAGTGCTGCGGCCAACTGGCCGGTTCCCATTTCTCGGTATTGGCGGTGGCCAGGTCGCCGTTTTTCAGGTTGGTCATAAGCCTGTCGAAAAAATACTGCAGCTTACCGACGGCCCATTGCGCTTCGTGCGCGCGGCATAAAATACGGCCAAGCGTAGACTGGATACCGGAGAGCGGCAGTTTAAGGGCAGACATCATGCGATCTACCGACTCTATGGTGGCGGCATCCCCTTTGTGATACGCGATAAGCGTTCGGGCAAGCGGGCCGACTTCCATGGCATGACCCCGCCAGCGCGGCGCTTTAATCCAGGAGTAGCGTTCCTGCTCGTTGAGCTGCTGGATATGCGTATCGCTGCCTTTGACATCACCGGGGTTGTACCAGGGATCGGTAATGCCGTCAAAAGGATGACGCCCCAGCCGATCGTCCGGATAGCGGTACCAGGCGTGATCCACAAACTCCTGTATCTGCTGCGGATCGGCCAAATCTACCGGCATGACATTTTTAAAATCGCCATTGACCACCGCGCCGCCCGGCATTAACAGGCTTTGCTGGCTGAAGTCGTTGGCAATGTCCGGAAATGCGCCGTAGCTCAGCACGCATTTATCCGACAGACCGGTGCCAATTTGACTCCATGCTTTATTGAACTGGCCGATAGCCAGTGCGTCCGGAACCATCACGTTGTTAATGAAGTCGGCGGTGCGGGTGATGATCGACTGCACCAGGTTGAGGCGCTCCATATTGATAGCCCCGACCGCGCCGCTTTGATCGAGATTGATCGCGCACGGCATCCCGCCAACGATCCAGTTAGGATGGGGGTTCTTACCGCCAAATATGGTATGGATTTTGACGATCTCGCGCTGGAAGTCGAGGGCTTCAAGATAGTGGGCAAAGCCCATCAGATTAGCCTCTGGCGACAGTTTGTACTGTGGATGTCCCCAATAGCCGTTACGGAATATCCCAAGCTGGCCACCATCGACAAATTTCTTTAATCGATTTTGTACGTCAAAGAAGTAGCCCGGCGATGACATCGGCCAGGCGGAAAGGCTTTGCGCCAACTGCGAGGTGGCGCGCGGATCGGCTTTCAGCGCATTCAGAACATCAATCCAGTCCATACCGGCTAACTGATAAAAATGGACCAGATGATCGTGACACCACAACGTAGCCAGCATGATGTTACGTATAATATTGGCGTTATCCGGCACCTGGATACCAATCGCATCTTCGATAGCGTACACTGATGCCAGAGCATGTACCCCGGTACAGACACCACAAATACGTTCAACAAACGCCCAGGCGTCACGCGGGTCACGGCCTTGCAGAATGATCTCCAGCCCGCGGAACATTGTGCCGCAGGAAACGGCATTGGTAATGACGTTTTGCTCATCAATGTTCACTTCGCAGCGCATATGCCCTTCGATGCGGGTAATCGGGTCCACGATCAGACGACGGCCGGCGTCGTTAACGGTATAACCCTGGGTTTGATACTGGTTACTCATGCCTGTTTATCCTCATTGTCCGGCTGTTGTTCGGCTTGCGCTAACTGTTGTTTGTGGCGTTTACGTTGGTTGAGCGCGCTGGCGATAGCGTGACCGCCAACGCCCGCCGCGACCACGCCCAGCGCGGTCAGCCCCACCGTATCGGCGGTTGAATGGGTACCCATCTGGGGAATATCCACCACGCGGCTATAAAACGAGCCGCGATCCCAGAAACCATTTTCTGAACATCCCAGACATCCGTGACCGGACTGGATAGGAAAGGAGACGCCGTCATTCCAGCGTGTGGAGGAGCAGGCGTTATAGGTGGTTGGCCCTTTACAGCCCATCTTGTACAGGCAGTATCCCTTGCGGGCGGCGTCATCATCCCAGCTCTCGACAAATTCACCGGCATCAAAATGGGCGCGACGGTAGCATTTATCGTGGATACGCTGACCATAGAACATCAGTGGACGGCCCATGCGATCGAGTTCCGGCAGACGATCAAACGTCACCATATAGGTGATAATGGCGCTCATGACATCCGGGATTGGTGGACATCCAGGGACTTTCACGATCGGCTTGTCGGTGATCACTTTATCGATAGGCGTTGCCTGGGTCGGATTGGGGCGGGCGGCCTGGACGCAACCCCAGGAGGCGCAGTTTCCCCAGGCGATAATAGCGCTGGCGCCCGCGGCGGCTTTCTTCAGTTTTTCAATAAACGGGCGGCCGCCGCTGATACAGAACATTCCTTGCTCTCCTAACGGCGGATTGCCTTCCACCGCCAGAATGTATTTCCCGGCGTAGCGAGTGGTAATATCGTCAAAGACTTCTTCGGCCTGTGCGCCGGCGGCGGCCATCAGGGTGTCGTCATAATCGAGGGAAATCAGCGAGAGGATCACATCTTTGGCTAGCGGGTGCGAGGAACGGATAAAGGATTCGGTACAGCAGGTGCATTCCAGTCCATGAATCCAGACCACCGGAATCCGCGGTTTATTCTCCAGCGCCCAGGCGATCTGTGGCGTCATTCCGGCGCCCAGTCCCAGCGATGTGGCGGCAAGGCTACAGAATTTGAGAAAGCTGCGTCGGGTCACTCCCTTACGACGCATGGCTTGATAAAAGGTCTCCTCGTTATTCATAACGCGTATTTTTTCTCCTTTTTGCACCACGCTCCGCCAGGGGCATAAGGCGCTTTTGCGGGTCCGTTGACGTTCCGCCAGCAAGGTAAATCATTGGGTTACGCGCGAGCGCGGAAACGAGCCCGATTCACTTTGCACCGGCGTATATCGCCAGAAATAATGTAAAAAAGCGTATCGGATTAACGATAAGAAACAATGTGAAGTGTGTGGGTATAGCTTATAGCGGTATATTTATACCCATTATCGGTTTTTCGGCGAAAGGGCCGTGGCGGGGAAGGACGGTTGAGCTTGTTCCAGGATGAGGTTTTCAGTGAGCAACCTCGGGTAGATTTAGCCTGGTCTCGCCATTTCAGGGATACGTAAGTTGACGCAAAAGGAGGGAGGGTTTGATGTCATCGTTAAAAGAAGCATACTTCGTGATGATTTTTATATAAAATGATGGTGCTGGTTTTAAAGGAATGCAAAAAAGAGACCATTTGAAAGAGGGCGCCCCATGAAAAATAACATCAGATTTGACTTATCCGATTATTTGATTCATTTTTTTCGGGACGTTAATTTAGAGACCGGTAGCCATATTTATTTGCCTGAACACTGTGGTTTTAATAATCAGCACCACGCCTGTTTCATTGATGCTAAATATTTACTTCGATTATCTTTACGCAGTCATAAAATTTTCTCGTCCTGGTCATACCGAAATGGGCAACGAACCGTATATGGCGACTCCCCGGTGGTATGCTTTACAGATATGCCGATTGCAGCTTATTTAGAAACTGGTGTACGCCGATTAGAACGAAATGAAAAAATCGGTTTATATGCAATCGTTTTACCTAAAGAGCAAATGTTTAATTATGGGGCAAGGCCAGTCATATATGGGTTGGATGAGCATAACAATGCTCGATGCTCGCAAGGCAGATATGGGGAACGTATTCTTGATGAAACGGCTCTTCCTCTGATTGAACAATATAGATATGTTACTTATGTTCCAGGTAAGATTGACTGGACACATGAACGCGAATGGCGATGGCCATATCGTGGCGATATTAAAAATTTCCTTAATCATATTAAAGAGTATGGTATTCCGGAAAACATTGAAAGCACCCCAGGGTTTGATTTTAAATCAAGCGAAATAAGTGGTGCGGGAATAATTGTCCCGTTTGCAGAAGATATCCCTACCGTAGCTCACGATATTTTAACTTTAATTGACCGGGGTGTCATTGGAAGAAATACTTTCAAATTCATTATAGCTGTAGAGAGTTTACAATCATGGACCCAGCTCTCGGAACCGGGTGCGTTACTGTCCTGTATTAATGACAATACTTTCGAATTTGAATCTTTTTTTGATTTATCTGCATCTAAAGTAAAAAATTATGCTGACTCTATCAATGATTATGTAAGTGAATTATATTCAAAAAAAGATTTTTTAAATGATAATTATGCAATGGAATTTGGAAATGCCTGGGTCTGGATTCATGATAACCAATCCCAGGTGGTACGGGCGTTACTGCAGGCTGGAATGATCAAGGTTAATAAAGAAGGGCGGTACTTATTAGATGTTAATTTGGCTTCTGTTGATTGGCCATTAAGAAGAAAAGAGGCTTTCGCAAGTCATGTTGCGGGATGGCTCAAACATCGTTTTGATATCGAAGCGGGAAGGTATTCCGTTCGGGGAAAAGATGATTATGATGCGATCCCAAGTTATGAGACGCCGCTAAAGGATCAGCATCCTTTTTATAATCATACAGTGAATGTCGACTGGTAATTAAGAAAAAAACTTACCCTGTTAGCTCTGCGTTAATTGAGCCTGTCAGTATGAGTTGAGATATTATGAAATAAAAAATCCACGCGGCTGCGTGGATTTTATGAGTTTCTTTGCCTCTTATGAGATTCAGCAAAACCTCATAAGACAACAATTTTTACTTAGACGTTGAACCGTAACTTATGTGATATCATATTGATTAATATATTTTTATTAATTATTTGTTTTTTATGTACTCATAGTTATACTCATTTTCGAACTGGCTCGCATTCGTAATGCGAAGGTCGTAGGTTCGACTCCTATTGTCCCATTTAAATCAAGTGGTTAGCTAAATAACCTCCTTCTTTTTACAAGCCAACCTTAATCTATGTAACGGCTGGTGTAAGTAAATTTAATCTACATTGATCAACGTAAAATCCTTCTTAGCTATCGAGTTTTCCTCAGGCAGCTAGCCAAACGCTGGGTTAATTTCTCCCTGATTTTTACGAATAAAATTCATGCTATAGCTATTCCCGCTATTAGTAGCGGGAATAGCTATAGCTGTGTTTATGTACGAACAAAAAAACGCCAGCATTAGAAGGACTGGTGCGGGTGATGGGATTAGGAGAATGAAGAGTTATGTATGGGCTACAGAAGCATATTTTTCGGGTGGGGCTGGGATCATTATCATAAATGTCGCTCCTAGCGAAGGTGGTCAGTAGTGATATTGCTGATGGATTTATAACTCTGACGTTTCATCAATCCGCTGGCCCGGCGTGCACGAAGAATGTCGATACTGCAGACTGCTCCATAATCGTAAATCCATTACGGTCAGTACGTACCAGCTCATATTTTTCAACGATAAAAGCCACAGCGTTTCTGAGTGAGATACCAGTGTAACCATCCCGCATAATCGTGCCATTCACATTTAGAGATCATCCGGCATAATCAATCTGCCAACGAAGGAGATCGCTATGCGTAAAGCCCGTTTTGCTGAGCATCAGATCATCGCTGTGATTAAGTCGGTTGAAGCCGGACGAACTGTTAAAGATGTCTGCCGGGAAGCCGGTATTTCTGAAGCCACCTGCTCAACTGGAAGTCCAGATACGGGAGTATGGAGGCTTCTGATATTAAAAAGATCAAGGACCTTGAGGACGAGAACCGACGTCTCAAACAGATGTTTGCCGACCTGAGCCTTGAGAACCGGGCGCTGAAAGACGTTATCGAAAAAAGTTTTAAAACCAGCCTTTAAGCGTGAGCTGGTTACTCATCTGATAACGACGTTTGGACTCAGTATCCGTCAGGCCTACCGTAGTCTGAACCTGAGCAGAACGGTTTACCATTACCGCCTGGATACCACGCGTGATGACCCCGTTATTGCCGCGCTGCAGGCAGTGGCAGAGCGATACCCACGATACGAATTTCCGAATCTCTTCCAGGTTCTGCGGCGGCAGGTTGTAGTGGACCACAAAAGGATCCATCGTATTTACTGTCTGCTGAAGCTGAATTTTCGCCGTAAGGGCAAACAACGCCTGCCGGTACGCAATCCCTTACCACTGGCCACACCGGAAGCGCTGAACCAGAGCTAGTCTGTCGATTTTATGCATGATGCCCTGGTCTGTAACCGTCGTTTTCGCACGTTCAATGTCGTCGATGACTTTAACCGTGAGGTGTTGTCGATTGAAATCGATCTGAATCTGTCAGCTTTGCGAGTGGTATGTGTACTCGACAGGATCGCGACAAACCGTGGCTATCCGGCCATGCTTCGCATGGATAACGGACCGGAATTTATCTCTCTGGCGCTGGCTGAATGGGCAGAGAAATATGCAGTAAAACTGGAATTTATCCAGCCGGGTAAGCCGACGCAGAACGCTTTCATTGAGCGCTTTAACCGGACATACTGAACGGAAATACTCGATTTTTATCTGTTCAGAACGCTGAATGAAGTGCGGGAAATCATGGAAAAATGGTTGTCAGAATATAACTGTGAACGCCCGCATGAATCACTGAACAATATGACACCGGAGTAATATCGACAACACCATTATTTGGCCGGGATCTCAAAAAATGCATGGAACTAAAGCGGGTCTATTTACAAGGGCAACCAGCGACGAACGGTTCCGGCGTGTAACTGGTACCCTGTTATTTCGTTGATTTTTATCGCCAGTAGTTCTGTACTCCAGCATGAGCGTTGATAACCAAAATCACCGGGAAAGTGTTTTATCAGTTCACGTAACAGGGTGCAGATATGCTCAAAAGGCCAGCGTCGGGAGCATTCTGCAGGTAAGGATTCCAGGCCTTCCGCACTCGACAACGTGAACCAGTTAATCCAGCGTCCAACGGATGAACGGGCGCAACAGAGCGTTCTGGCAACATAACTGACCCGCTCACCCCGTGCAGCATCCGCATAGCGATTAGTCTGCGGGCATAATTTTTATCGCATGTTTTATGGATAGCTTTCTGCATCTGACGTCGTTCGTCACGGGGAATGGGTGTAGACTGGCCCCCTGAATCTCCAGACAACCAATATCACTTAAATAAGTGATAGTCTTAATACTAGTTTTTAGACTAGTCATTGGAGAGCAGATGATTGATGTCTTAGGACCGGAGAAACGCAGACGGCGTACTACACAGGAAAAGATCGCTATTGTTCAGCAGAGTTTTGAACCGGGAATGACGGTCTCCCTTGTTGCCCGGCAACACGGTGTGGCAGCCAGCCAGTTATTTCTCTGGCGCAAGCAATACCAGGAGGGAAGTCTTACTGCTGTGGCCGCAGGAGAGCAGGTCGTTCCTGCCTCTGAACTTGCTGCTGCCATGAAGCAGATTAAAGAACTCCAGCGCCTGCTCGGCAAAAAAACGATGGAAAATGAACTCCTTAAAGAAGCCGTTGAATACGGGCGTGCAAAAAAGTGGATAGCGCACGCGCCCTTATTGCCCGGGGATGGGGAGTAAGCTTAGTCAGCCGTTGTCTCCGGGTGTCGCGTGCGCAGTTGCACGTAATTCTCAGACGAACCGATGACTGGAAAGATGGTCGCCGCAGCCGTCACTCAGATGATACGGATGTGCTTCTCCGTATACACCATGTTATCGGAGAGCTGCCCACGTATGGTTATCGTCGGGTATGGGCGCTGCTTCGCAGACAGGCCGAACTTGATGGTATGCCTGCGATCAATGCCAAACGTGTTTACCGGATCATGCGCCAGAATGCGCTGTTGCTTGAGCGAAAAACCGCTGTACCGCCATCGAAACGGGCACATACTGGCAAAGTGGCCGTGAAAGAAAGCAATCAACGATGGTGCTCTGACGGGTTCGAGTTCCGCTGTGATAACGGAGAAAAACTGCGAGTCACGTTCGCGCTGGACTGCTGTGACCGTGAGGCACTGCACTGGGCAGTCACTACGGGCGGCTTCGACAGTGAAACAGTACAGGACGTCATGCTGGGAGCGGTGGAACGCCGCTTCGGCAACGAGCTTCCGGCGTCTCCAGTAGAGTGGCTGACGGATAATGGTTCATGCTACCGGGCTAATGAAACACGGCAGTTTGCCCGGATGTTGGGGCTTGAACCGAAGAACACGGCGGTGCGGAGTCCGGAGAGTAACGGCATAGCAGAGAGCTTCGTGAAAACGATAAAGCGTGACTACATCAGTATCATGCCTAAACCAGACGGGTTAACGGCAGCAAAGAACCTTGCAGAGGCGTTCGAGCATTATAACGAATGGCATCCGCATAGTGCACTGGGTTATCGCTCGCCACGGGAATATCTGCGGCAGCAGGCCAGTAATGGGTTAAGTGATAACAGGTGTCTGGAAATATAGGGGCAAATCCAGGGTGTTATGATCGGCATCGCTCAGTCCGGTTGGTGATTTGTTTTGATTTGGCGATTGATCAGAACGCACAATCCGGGCTGAGTTCCCTTTAAGTGATCTACTATTCCGCGCAGCTATTTAGCGACCAATAATAGCCGAACAATATTCTTTTGTGCCAGAAATGAATATTATGAAAAATTATCTGATAAGAAAAATTGCACTCAACAATCATTTTTATGGTATTATCCGAAATGAGGCTATAAACTTCACCATGCACTAAGACTACGCAATAGTAATATCTATATAAAACAGATAAATTATTTAAATATATACCCATCGTCTTTGAAGATGCTTGATTTTTCATGAACATCCCCAATATCTTTAACATGAAAGTTGAACTCACCGCCGGACAAAAGGCAGAACTTGAATTCCTCCATCGTGCATGCCGCGATAAGAGAGAATGCGATCGTATTAAAGCTATCCTTCTGGCTTCTGAGGACTGGAGCGTCCCCATGATTGCTCAGGCTCTTCGTCTTCATGAGACCACTGTGCAACGGCATATCAGCGAGTACCTGAACAAGGGTAAACTGATGCCCGAAAATGGGGGTTCTGACAGCCATCTCAGTGAGGCGCAAACGGCTGAACTTACTGAATATCTGACGAATAACCTTATGCCAACCACTCTGGCCATCATTGAAATGGTTGATGAGTGGTGGGGCGTCCGCTATACCGTTGCGGGTATGACCAAATGGCTGCACCGCAATGGCTTCAGCTACAGAAAACCTGTTGGCGTTCCACATAAATGCAGTACACAAGCGCAGCAGGCGTTCGTGGAAACGTACGAAAAGCTGAAACAGGAAGCCGGTGACGATGAACCCATCCTGTTCATTGTTCATTGATGGTGTTCACCCGACGCAGGGAACAAAGCTGGCGTATGGCTGGATGCCCGCCGGGAAGAAAGCCCAGGTAGTGGAAACCACGGGCAGTCGTACCCGCCTGAACATCATGGGAGCCCTGAACCTGAACGACATCGGCAGTACGGTGATCAGGGAGTATGACACCATCAACAGCCTGAGTATCTGTCAGTTCTTTATCGCCATCCGGGAAGCGTATCCAGTAACGCAGAAAGTGCATATTATCCTTGACGGCGCAGGCTATCACCGTGCGGAACTGGTACAGGACTGGGCGGTAGTGATGAATATAGAGCTTCACTGGCTGCCGCCATACAGCCCCAATCTTAACCCGATAGAGCGGTTATGGAAGGTAATGAATGAGCTGGTGAGAAACAATTATTACTTCGCCACGGCAAAGGAATTTAAGGAGAATATACACCACTTCTTCAGTGATACCTTACCGGGACTTGCCGGGAGCCTGTCGTGTCGTATTAATGATCACTTCCAGAAGATGAAAAATGCATCTTCAAGTTAATTGAGTATAGAGGGAATTATGACTGAAAAAATCATTCTTAATCTTGATGCACCTGAATATCATGACGCATTTAATCCAGGTGCAACACAAAGTAATGAGCGTGAGTTATGGCAAGTTCAGGCAAATAGCAAGCTGATTGAAAACCTGATCAGAATGGGTTTTGACTCGCGGAAATACAAAGAACATCTTAAACAAAATAATTATGCCCGCCTGACTAGCTACCATCATGCTATTTTTATCAGCGGTGCACGTGGGGCAGGGAAAACGGTTTTTCTGCGTAACGCTCAAGCCGTATGGAATGATTATCGGGAAAAATTCCCAAGTAGTCCAAAATTACATTTTATTGATGTAATCGATCCGACACTGTTAGATATCGACGATCGGTTTTCCGAAGTTATTATTGCCTCTGTCTATGCTGCAGTTGAAGATAATTTAAAACATCCTGATATCAGACAAACCGTAAAAGACGATTTTTTCCATGCGCTTAAAACATTGTCAGGTGCGTTGGGAAAACCGCAGGAAATTGATGAACTACGCGGTATCGATCGTATTCAGAAGTACCGTTCTGGCATTCACCTCGAACGCTACTTTCACCTGTTTTTAGTTGCCAGCGTTAACCTGTTAGATTGCGATGCCCTAGTTTTACCGATTGATGACGTTGATATGAAAATCGATAACGCCTTTGCGGTGCTGGATGATATTCGTTGTTTATTATCTTGCCCACTGATCCTGCCTCTTGTTAGCGGGGATGAAGATCTCTATCGTTACGTCACCACGCAGTCCTTCTCTCAGGGTTACGGTAGAGGCTACGGCGCTGGCACCATTTCCGAACAGTTATCAAAATCGTATTTAACAAAAATATTTCCCGGGCATTCCCGCTTGCCGCTACAGCCGATTAATGAATTGCTGAACAAGCTGGTGATCCGCTATCAGGATGAAAACAATGAAGTCAGGCAAGAAAAAAGCATCTCATTTTCACAGTATGAAACACAGCTAAAAGAGAAATTTTATGCGCTGTGCAATGGCCAAGAACGCAGCACACAGTGGCCACAGCCGATCAGCGCGCGTGAAGCCACTCAGTTGATTCGCACACTTCCGCCTAAATTATTATCTGAAGAGACACCCAATGAGATTGATGTCTGGCGAAAATATTTAAGCTGGGCAGAGGAACATGAAGATGGTGTGTCTGCCACCAATATCGAAAGCTATTTGGCAATTCTGGGCTTCCAGTCAGCCACACAATTTGATTTTACAAAGCTGATTGCCTTCAATCCTAAACTGCAAGCTGATCGCTATAGCTGGGCGGAAAAAGATCTCCTCAGTCAGCAATTAGAAATGATCTCGAAGATGAAAGCCCATGAAACCAATTACGATATACTTAATTCACTGAATTTAGTGGGAATATTACGCAGCATGCCCCCGCTTGAGTTCATCATGGAGCCGATGTACATTCGTACGCCGGTTGCAAGTAATCCTCAGGACAGCGCTATACTGCTGGCACTATACACACATCACGACTACTACAGCCGTCAACTAAACCGGCGCTATCACGTCTTTTTTAGCCGCGCCTTTGAATTTTTGTCATGGTCATTACTGGCGGTTACCGGCAACCTTCCAGAGACATTTTTCGAAAAAGAGAAATTCAAAGGCCTCTTCAGAAATCTGTTCTTCCGAGCGCCTTTTTACTCTATTTTTTCAATGAACCACACTAAAGAGATCAATGAAGAAGAGGGGGAGACGCACTATCAGGATAATCCGGTCGATTACACGGCTGAGATTGATAAGCTTATCAACGAAACATATGCGTGGGTGAAAGAACGCCAGGTGATGGAGCTTAAGGGTAAAAACTTTATTCCGTTACTCAGCGTGGTCTTTAATAAAGTGTTTTCGCAGTTGTCCGTTTTACGTATCAATTTGACGGACAGGAAAATGGCCAGAGAAGAGTTTCTGTCCGATTTATCACGCCGCTTTGAATATATCTTCATCAATGCTCTGCTCACGTTTACTAAAGATGGGTTGGTGGTGAATACCAACGTTGCGACCGGCGCCCGCGCGTCTATCGTGCGCAGCTTTAGCGAGTTTTCTAAATATGACCGGACGTTATCACGAAATATGGCTGGCGTTATGAACGTTGAGATAGAGGAGGGGAAGGTTAATATTATCCAGTCAGGCAATAGTCCGGTTGCGAAACTGGCTGTCGCGATGTGGTGCCATCCTATCTTTAATATTAAGACAGAGAAAGCGTATCCGATTGGGGATGCGGCCAGCAGTTTAGCCACCGACGATAATATTTTTCTACATATGGATTTTGAAGAAATGAAAGATTTCTATTTTAAAAACTCCGGTAATAGCACGATAAGAATGGCCGAAGTACGGGAGTGGGCCACTGCAAATCGGCAAATGGCCAGCTCTATGCAACACCAGATGCTTGCCAATCCCAACATCCGTCCTTTGGTTCATGGCACATCACAAATTGCCCGGCTGTATCGTGGATTGGAACAAGGCACCAACCAGCAGGCGGATAACTAAACCATGTACAATCAGGATCCGCATTGGTTGATACCCACGGTCTACATGGCGTCTGACCGATTATTTTATCACCATATTA
This sequence comes from Salmonella sp. SJTUF14076, assembly GCF_015534835.1. Lineage (NCBI taxonomy): Bacteria > Pseudomonadati > Pseudomonadota > Gammaproteobacteria > Enterobacterales > Enterobacteriaceae > Salmonella > Salmonella sp. SJTUF14076. The sequence continues at coordinate 2,148,370 of NZ_CP064674.1, forward strand.
CTCATCATATTGATGCCGGAAAACGTGATGTTGAAGCATCATCGGGGGAAGAAGAAAGCATTGCTCGGGCCGCATTGGATTATCAGTTTTATTTCGGCGGACGTTTGCGTAAAGAAGATATTGCCAACAGCTTGCAATGCTGGCGCGCAGGTGCCAGCGAGGAACCACATCGTTTTGTTATCAAGAAATTAGTACAGCGTTTTCTGGTCTGGCGGGGCAATGGCTTCGAGGTAAAACGTGAGCAATTAGAGTCCTGGCTGATGCTCTGTTCCGTATTCGATCCCGCATGGATCATCGCAGCGGGCTACGCGGAGTTATATCACAGTAGCGTGCTGTCTGAACGCGACGTGACGGTCTTGTTAACCGGTAATCAATGTCCGTTTGCATTTCCAGTTGAAAACAACGATGTCCATTATGCAGATAACCACGTACACTTTAACGGTCATGGGTATACTTCGTTATCCATGCTGAGCTTTATTGAACGTTCGCACGTTGTGCATGACGGTTTTAAATGGCCTTATCGTCAGGAATATACCTATTTCGAAAGCCAGCGCCTGCAGAAAGAAAACCTTCCACATTGGCTTTGTGCTTATACCTCATCGTTGTTAAAACTGATATTTAACCATCAAGCATCTATTGACCACGGCCAATTATCATTAGATTTAAGCAGTCATCTAACCGGCGACCAGCTATTAACGCTGGACGATATAAAAAGCTTCTATCAACCCGCCACGGCTCAGCAGCGGATTCTGTCTTTATCGACGGATAATGACCTGACAGGTCATGCTAAATGGCTGCTGTTTTGCTTCGGCTTAATGGTGGGAAAAGAACAACCCAGCTATCAGTTAGTCCTGAATAATTTGATACGTGGTTGTAATATTCTACGTAATTATATGGTTGTTTCTTCGTTGGGCCTAGGGCAATTTATGGATTTTTTTGGTGCAGCGCGCATGGGGGTGCAGCGCGAGAAAAAATTTAACGATACGGTGAATTTTGATAACAAGCCGTCTGTTTATCGAGAGTATCGCGTTGGCTCTGACTTTTTAGTTGGTCGAAAGAAAAAACCGAATATTTACCACCATCAGTTGACGGATTTTTTCACTCAGCATGATGCAATTAATAAAGCCGAACATGCACACATTGTAGTGCATTTCAGTAGGCGCTTGGCTGGTGCTAAACGTACCGATAAACGTGTCGAAGCGACGCGCGGGAAATTGTTCCAACTGGTCAGGGAATTTGAAAAATTCTCTACCTCATTAAGCATGCAACATACGGTCTATCAACCTGACATAACCGCGCCGGGTACCAATATTGACGTGCGTAAATTGGTGCGCGGTTACGATGTCGCAGGTAATGAAAATGATTTGCCCATTGAAGTGTTCGCGCCCGCGCTCCGGGTTTTGCGTGCGGCGAAATATTCAGCCGGTGAGCATTGGTCGATCAGGCTGCCAAGGCCGTTTATTACAGTCCATGCTGGAGAAGATTATGGACATTTATTGTGTGGTTTGAGGGCGATCGATGAAGCGGTAGAATTTTGCCAACTGGGCGAAGGAGACCGCATTGGCCACGGATTAGCCTTAGGTGTCGATGCCATAAAATGGGCGCGTGAACAAAAACGCGCCTACATCACTGCTGGGCAGCATATCGACAATCTTGTTTGGGCCTATCATCAGGCGGTTAAGCTGTCACAACATACGGCGGCGCACATCCCCGTAATGCATGAATTGCGCGATAAAATTCATCACTGGTCGCAGCGGATATTTAAAGATATCTATACGCCTAACTTACTTTATCAGGCGTGGCTGCTGCGCCGCAATTGGCCTGATTATGCTAACTTGGAGTCCGTCAGCGCGAATAGGCTGGAATGGGCCCCTGACTGGGATGCGTTGCAGGAAGATCATACGCCGTCAGTGAAAAATGTCACTGCTTATCGTTTATGGCAACGCTATCTCAACAGCGGTTTGCATGAAAAGGAGCCCGCCAACCGGATTATTTGCATTAACTGTTGTCCTAACGATACTGAGAGCTATTTGTCGCCCCTGTCTGAAGATGAGGATTTCATTTCTCAGGGGGAGCTTAAGCTGTATGAAGCCATTCAGGATTACCTAACCGAAAAATACAGCCGTCTTGGTTTAGTGTTTGAAGCCTGCCCAACCTCAAATATTTATATTGGTCGGTTTGAGAAATATCACGAACACCCGCTTTTTCGCTGGAATCCACCTAATCCAGAATGGTTGGCGACCGGCGGAAAATTTAACCAATACGGCCTGCGCAGCGGGCCGCTGGCGGTGTGTTTAAATACGGATGACAGCGCCTTGATGCCAACTACCATTGCGAACGAACACCGGCTGATACGTGAATGTTGTATCCAGCATTATGGCATCAACTCGTGGATGGCAGATTTGTGGATTGACGCTATTCGACAAAAAGGGATGATGGTCTTTCGAGCCAACCATCTCATGCAAGATGATGGCAACCACACCGCCTGATGTGGCCTCTTTCTCGCAGCAGAGTTTTACCTGGCGGCCCGTTCAGGTCCGCCACAAAACCGCTTTTCTCCAGGAAAATCATGCTGAACGATAGGGGCTGAGGCGATCTGATTTTGCTTCAAACTGTTTTATTGACCGTAGTCGGTCAATGTCCTTCTCATTTAAGAATAGCGTTGCATCGACCCATTGAACTCACAGCTCATAGCAGACGGTTTATAATAATTGTGCCCTGCTGGAGGGCACATTGCTATGTAAAATTTTAATTGATGCAGATTAGTTTTGCCAACTTAAGTTAAGCTTGGTTTCTCAATCCTTTTTCCCATCCAGCATGTCAATCATCATGGGATGAATTTTGTCGCAACTTATCTCTGGATTTTGTACAGCAAAATTCCATCCTTCATCCATCGCAGCAGCAACTTCAGTTGTTGAAGCTATGGGCCAGTCGCTTACGGTGCCATAGACTTTACGGATGGCCTGGTTCTTGTCCATACCCGAACGCTGCTGCTGGCATATACTGACCATCACTTCTGCGGCCTGAGCAGGCTGGCTTACCGGGTACGCTGCCAGCGCCGGAGCGGATACTGTTGTGATGAGCAGTGCGGTAATAATATGCTTCTTCATGGTGTTACCCCTCACTGAACCGGAATACCCTGGACCGGACTGTTGTCCCATGTCATCGGTCGGTCTTCCGGAATTGCCGGGGCACTGTTAGTGACCGGTTTGTCAAAAACAGGTTTTGCGCTGGTGGGAAGGTCATCCGGTGAAATAACACGGGTTTTCACACCCAACTTCCCACCAACAGCGGCGTTCATCTGGTCGCAGAGGGTTTTTATCTGGAGCCGGATACCGCTCTGGTTTATTCCTTCGCTTTTGAATTGCTGCTCAAGAATAAAGCGGTCCTGAAGGGAATGGTAATAGTTAATATTGTCCTTCGTTAATGTCATGATGTTGCCGCTATTATCCTGATAGCGATTGCTGCGGATAAGTTTGTCCAGTGCAGTTAAGGCCTCATCGCCAGTGTAACCATACTGGTGGCAGGTATTCAGGGTGGCATAAGCCTCATACAGCCCCTGCAAATTTTCTGCGGGGAGTGTTTTTGCCCCGGCACAACCTGAAAATGCCAGAAGCAACATGGCAGCGGTTTTCCTCATCTTCGGTGATCTCCTTTCATTGACGTTTTCATTATCCGTTATGCGCGCTACCGTTAACGGATGCGGATATTTCTGGTGATTTTCCTGGGTGTCAGCGGGCTGCGTTTTTCCACAAAGAAATACGCAACATTGAACGCGGATTTACGATGGTTGCCTCGGCCCAGGGAGGGCCAGTTTCTGAAGGATTCAATCTGTTCTTCGGTATAGGGCGTGTCAGAAAAATCGAACAGTACCAGCAGGGCTTTGCCGTCATACTTCATCAGTTTCTTTACTTCCGTGCTGTTGACTGAGGCTGACAGTGCAGAACGGGCGGCTCCTGGCTTACGGACGGCGAACTCCACCGCCACATCGTCAATGACGAAATCAATATAGCCATGCCCGGAGATACTGCCGGGCAGTTTCCCCCGGACTTCCGGTGAGACGCTGTCGGCAAACCAACCCAGCAGGTAGCAGCGTACCAGCGGTAGCAACTCCCGTTCACTGCATTCGTTAAGGCGCAGGGTTTTGACAAATGCTTTCCGGTAAAGGGAACTAAAAAGGTACTCAAAGCATTCCGTTACTTCAGTAATGGTGGTCGACATACCATGCTTCCTTCAGCTTTCGTTTTTGACAGACCTACCTGCATAGCGCTCAGGCCAGATGGTTTCGGGCGTAGTGTTCAGTGCCTCCGCAATAATCTTTTCCGCCCGCGGATAGTGGCGCTCAAAAGCGTTATTCAGCGTCCTGGAAGCCAGCCCGTGTTGCCGGGAGAGAGCTGACAGGGAAAGTCCCCGCTTATGCAGGGCGGCGACAATATCTGCCCGGTGCCAGTTAACAGCACTTCCCTTACTTCGCTTTTTTTGCGAATCTGTTGAGTTACTCAATGTATTCACTCCGGGTTGTTAGTACCGGAGATATTAAAAGCGAACAAAGGGAAGTTATCAAGTTCCTTTTGTGGTTATTTGCGCTCATTTAACTAACGCTTTGATAAGAGGTGAAATTTTATGAGCAGTGAACAGATGACTGAGCCCTGTGATGCCGGAATGACGGACAGTGGGGAGTGGCTTACAGCAGAGCAGTTTGCCGGAATGGAAGGAATGCCGGGCACAGCGAAAGGGGCGCGGCTACGTCTGGAAAAGCTCACAGCCCTACATCCGGAAATCCGCCGCAAACGCACCAGTGGGAAGGGGTTTCTGTACCATATCAGCGCGGCAGGGATGGCGTTGAAAAGTGAGCGGGATGCGGCAGATACTTCAGCAGACGAGCAGCTTAACCTGTGGATACAGTTGTTCCGTACCATGAAACCGGCCTCTAGGGATAAACTTTTGCAGCAGGCTCTGGCTCAGGTTGCAAGGGACCTGTCTGAAGGAGACGTTAACCAGTAACAAGTGAAGGAGTCGCTGGATAAGTGATAACAAGAATCACTTGCATTAATGTATTGATTTTGTTATAATTTATACAGTGGCTGCCATCATGCGCTCAGCCACTGTATCACCACCATTCCGGCTGGTTCACAGCCATCACTTATCCCGGAAATTTACAATGACACTTCCTCGAGACGTTCATGCGTCCCGCCAGGGACAGCATGACTATTTGTGTGGCATCTACAGCCTGATTAATACCCTGAGTTACCTCTATGACGGCAGGGTAAGGCGGGAAAAATTAATGTACCGCCTGCTAAGCAGCTATAAGCGACGATGGGACTTATTTGATCTCCTGACGCTTGGCCTGGATGAAGAGCAGATGGACCACCTGATAGCAGATGTTCTGCTGAGAGGGCATTACGCCCAACATTATCCCCTCTATTTTCATACTCCCTTCCGTTATCGAACCTTGAGAACTCACCGAATATTTCATGATATCAGCGACTGGCTGGCTTCACCGGAGAATCAGGCGCAGCGCGTGGTGATTATGGGGACCACATGGCACTGGTCAGTGGTGGTTCGTACCGATGCTACCCGGTTGTTTTTGTTTGATAGCCTGGGGATACGCAGCCAGCGAAAGGACACGTTTTCAGTACAACCTGAGCTGAAGCGCCATACGTTGCTGCCGGATGCCATTTACTTTGTTGAACGTGAATTCTGAACTAAAAGGTAAGGAGTACATCATGACGTTTATCGCAAGTGATCGTAGCGGTCATTATCAGACGCTGGAGCCGGTTACCCGCGAACAGATTATCCGGTTTGCCCATTCATTGCTGACCCGCCAGTTTCGCAATCGCCGAAAAATCACCTCATCTGAAGATGTACGTCAGTGGCTGGTGATGAAGCTGGCGCTTGAAAACCGTGAATCTTTTGGTGTGATAATGCTTTCACAGCAACATCATATTCTCGGCTACCAGACATTGTTTATCGGTACGCTGAGCCAGACGATGGTTTATCCCCGCGAAATAGTCAGCTTGGCACTGACGCACAACGCTGCTGCTGTGATACTGGTGCATAACCATCCCAGTGGTGAGCCTGAACCGAGCCAGGCCGATAAACTCATTACCCAAAAAATTACAGACGCACTGGCGTTGCTGGATATCCGCGTGACCGACCATCTCATTGTGGGAGGCGACAAAGCCTGGTCTTTCGCTGAACACGGGCTACTGTGAGTTACCTGGTTTAATACACATTATCCACGCTAAGACACGTCCGCTTTATCCCTTCACGTTTTTTTAAACTGTAAACACTGAGGTTTTGCTCTTGAACATCAATGCCGTTATTCAGCCGGCAGGCTTTATGCTGCCTGTCAGTCTGCAACTGTACGAACTGCTGATGGCAGAGGCGGGCGAAATACCCGCCCATAAACATCGGATCACCGCCGTGACATTCAACTTCCGGGACCCGGACTACAGTGTGGAGCGGGGGGGTTATCACCCGGTGGAGATCCGGCTAATTCATCAGGGCGATGAGTGGTGCCTGGACTACGCCACCGATTTTGGCTATGTCGGCACGGTCTACCCGGAGCTGGAGAAAATCATCGATATCAGTTGGTCGCAGGGCTATGTCTGGCACTACTGTACGGGGGATTTGCCTCTAACGGAAGTAAGGGCGCTTTACAGCCTGTGGGAGCGTAACTTCCTGAGCTACTACGCCAGCGGGGTCTACACCACGCGCGTGCTGTGGGAAAGCTGAAGAACTACCCAGCATTGCCAGATTGATGCACTGGCAGTGCGACTTTTGAGGACACCTGACATGACAGATCTGAAAGACTACGATACGCCACCCACACATCTGTGGGGGCTACAGTGCAACGTGACGCCATGCTTCGGGGCGCGTCTGGTGCAGGAGGGCGGCTGCCTGCATTTTCTGGCTGACCGGGCTGAATTCACCGGTACGTTCAGCGACAGAGACGCACGCCATCTGGACCAGATATTTCCGCTGCTCATGAGGCAGATGGAAAGCATTCTGCTGTCCGGTGAACTGGACCCGCGCAGGGCGAAGGGGATCACGCTACAGGTAGAAGGGCTGATCTGCGAGGCTAACACGCTCGGCTCCTGTGGCTACGTGTATATCGCCATTTATCCCATGGCTTCCCGGTCTTCGGGACAGTAGATGGAAGTCACTTTTTACCCGTCTGGCCGACGGATTCCAATAAGTGCGGACGTTCAATTAATGTTCACGTTCGCGCGTCTTTTTCAATGTTATCCGCGAGAATACAGTGATGAAAAAACAACCGGTCTCACCAAATCGGACACTATCGTGCTGCCTGTCCCCTGCTGATGTCTGGCACACTCTGCTGGCTTACTTGCTGGAGAAGCACTACGGACTCACTCTCAGCGACACGCCGTTTAGCGGGAAAGGTGCCATTCAGGCATACATTGATGCAGGGATATCACTGACGGAGGCCCTGAATTCTATTGTTGAAAAGTACGACCTGGTACGTACAGACCAAGGTAATGCCAGCTTTATCCCCCAGTCTCCGCACATTACCTCCATTGATATTCTCCGGGCAAGGAAGACCACCGGACTTCTGAGGCAGGGCAGTTACCAAGCCGTCAGTCACATCACACAGGGACGGCATTCACGTCCTGACCGCGCAGCACCAGAGCCCACAATACAGACGCCACAACTGCCCCCGGATTCGTTTACTCGTTTGGAAGCAGAGGCTGTGGTTGCGACGTATAACAATGTCGCCATTGAGGATGACCAGCATACCCACTTCCGGTTGGTGATACGCGACACAGTGGGGCAGCTTATCTGGCGGACATGGAATTTTGAGACTGGCGCTGGTCGGAGCCTGAATCGCTACCTTCAGCATTATGGTGTGAAAAAACGCTGACTACGAAGACATATTAACCCTCACTCCCGGTCAGGTCTGACCGGGATATCCCACTATCAATAATAAGGATGATATTATGACCACGAGCCGCAATGGTAAACGCGCGGCATCTATCCACCCGCAAAATGCCCTCTCCATCAACCCAGCATTGCTGTGGCTGGCAAGCCTGACGCCAGCCGGGCGCAGGGGGATGCAAAGCTTACTCCGACGATGTGCCGGTATCCTCCGTCCGGGGGCGAAGCCCGACACCTACCCCTGGCATACGTTGGACTACACGAGCGTGATGCGGGTACGCTCGGTGCTGCTGGATGAGGGCTATGCTGTTGCCACGGTGAACATGGCGCTGTCGGCGCTGAAATCGGTTGCCGGAGCGGCTTTCAGTATGGGGATTCTGGATGCTGACAGACTGACGCGCATACGTTCAGTCAGGCGTGTCACTGGCAGTGCCACCCGCTTGGGCAGGGCGTTGGACAGGACCGAAATTCGGGCCATGCTGGCGGCGGCCGGAAAGGCTGACGCTGTACGTTGCCAGCGTAATCGGGCTATTTTGCTGCTTCTGTGTGGCGCAGGTCTGCGTGCCGCCGAACTGGTAGCCCTGGACGTGGGAGATATAGATGTAGCCACGGGGATCGTGATTGTCAGGCAGGGAAAGGGGCGCAAAATCCGGGAAATCCACCTTTCCGGAAAAGTCTGCATGCAACTGCGGCGATGGCTGAAGCTCCGGGGGTATCATGCCGGGCCGCTGTTCAGTCGCATCAGTCGTGCGGGGCAGCCAGGACGACAACGGCTTACCACCACGGGTCTTACAGGGCTGTTGGCGCAGTTACGCGAAGCTGCAAAAGTGGATTACTTCACCCCCCACGACCTGCGACGGACATTCATCACCCGCCTGCTGGAGCAGGGAGTGGACATTAATGTGGTGCGCCAGTTGGCAGGACATGCGGATATATCCACGACCACACGCTATGACTGTAGGGGCAGGCAGGCTGTAGACAGAGCCTCCAGGGCGCTATGTTGCTGGTAAGCTTTCATGGGGGATGACCACCGCAGCCTGTTGGTTAAAACCATCAAACGGGGCCAGAGACTATTTTTGATAGCCCACAGGTATACCCAGTACTGGCGTTGGCGCACCTGGCTTCCGGGAAAGCACGACCAACTCACCACCCCTGATGAATAACTAATTCGTGCTCCCCGACCAGGGTATTCCAGAGATAAATATATTGGTGTATAGATTTGCTTAGCCCGGTACATCAACCGAGGTATCATTTTCCAGTTTTATGTCATTGCTGACATAGTGACTGATATCATTTTCACTCCATCCCCCTTTTTTGTTCTTCGGGTTCCTGAAACTGCTTTCATTCATAATTCCAGCCACTTCTGACAATCGACGGCGGTGCGGATTGTGTGTGCCATTATCATACAGGTGGTTAATCATCGTCCGGAGAAGAAACTTACGTGGGTTTTTTGTCGCTTCGTCGGATGGGCAGTCAGCACCGAGGTTCTTGATCACCATATGCGATACTTCTTGTTCCCCCAGTCGTTCTTTTGCCAGGGTGTGGATACTGGCCGTTATAGCCATGCTACGGAACATATTGACCTCATCACCCTTCATATCACCTTCTGACATATTTTCCTGAAGTAACCCCAGTAACTGCAGAGTGGTTTCATCCAGGTAAACCTTCACTTGAGTCAATCCTGCATTTTTCCTCATTTTATCTGACCGTTTCTGGCGGCTGGTCTGCCTTTTTCCTGTCACGCGAACTCCCGTTGATGCATTCATTTTTGAGCATTCTAACGACTCTTTTGTCGGACCGACAATGGACATAAAGTGTCGGCCCGACAAATAGGTATGAAACGAGCCAGTAGACGTCCCAACCCCCCTCACAGAGCCCCGATTTTGGATCTTGTTAATAGCGCGTTCCCTTTCCTTGTTGAGGAACGTTGAAACATGAATGATATGAAACTGGTCAAAATTCAGGCTGTACTGGAACGCTGTGCGGTGAGCCGCGCCACACTGTACCGGATGATTGAAAAAGGGACTTTCCCACGCCAAAAATCCCTGACAGGAGGACGAGCGGTGGCCTGGCTGGAAAGTGAAGTCAATGAGTGGATTGCTTCCCGTGGGACCAGAGGAGGTTGCTGATATGTTTGGTACAAACCGTATTGCGCGAGCAGTGTATGCATCACTGACAGAAGAAGAGCGCCAACTGGAAAAGTTAGCTCTTACCATTCCGGGTTTTGAAACCCGGGAGCAAATGGAGAAGGAACGCCTGTACCGCATAAAAGCAATACGAAAGGCTGTGCGGCAGAACAGGAATGATAATCAGGATGAGAGCAAAGAAGTCAGAAAAGCACACAAAAAGTGGCGAGGGCGGATGTTTCGGTTAAAGAGAAAACTGGAGGGCTGTATGCCAGAACATCAATGTGGTAGCGCGGCCTGCCCACAGTGTTTCCGCCTGCACAGGTTACGTAAGCTGACTGAATTGCTCCCACTGAGGGCCTCTAAGGGCGCGTACAGAGTGGTTACGCTGGTTTATTACGATGCCATGCTGAAAGAAGACGAGATCAGCCGCTGGGATCATAAGAAGTTCCGGGAGCGGGTCTACAAGATGATAAAAAGAGCCGGATTTACGGGCAAAATAGTGGGTGACTACGAGCTGGATTTTCACACCGATATCCAGCGCTGGATGCCTCACCTGCATCTACTGATGCCGAGAGAGACGGGGGCGCTCAAAACGCTAAGAAAGGCGATGAAGAGGGATAAAAATATGCGGGCCAGAGCGGGGATAATCAGTCGGCCGATGAAAAGCCAGAAGCTGAAGGATTTTGACGAGCAGGTAACATACTGCTTCAAGGGGATGTGGCTGGAAGTAAGACCTTATCCTGATGAGGCAGGAAAACGCCGTACCCCCAAACACAGGCTGCCACCTGTTCTGTTGGCACGGGCGTTATGTAAGCAGGATGAGATGGGGTTTACTGGACTGACATTTACCTCTGGGGTGAGAACCCGTAAGTAGTTTGTCCATAAGACAGGATGTCCATAAGCGTTTAGACGCATGTAATCCATCAGTTGATACACTCAATGGGTATATATATCTATATGGGTGTATCAACACTAGTCAGTGAATATCAATGGGACTCGGTTACGGTGATGGGTGTAGCTGATATGTAGTGCGGGTGTACGATAAGCTTGATCTTGAGTGAGCGTAATCCGGTGGATTTGCCCCTATATTTCCAGACATCTGTTATCACTTAACCCATTACAAGCCCGCTGCCGCAGATATTCCCGTGGCGAGCGATAACCCAGCGCACTATGCGGATGCCATTCGTTATAATGCTCGAACGCCTCTGCAAGGTTCTTTGCTGCCGTTAACCCGTCTGGTTTGGGCATGATACTGATGTAGTCACGCTTTATCGTTTTCACGAAGCTCTCTGCTATTCCGTTACTCTCCGGACTCCGCACCGCCGTGTTCTTCGGTTCAAGTCCCAACATCCGGGCGAACTGGCGTGTTTCATTAGCCCGGTAGCATGAACCATTATCCGTCAGCCACTCCACTGGAGACGACGGAAGATCGTTGCCGAAGCGGCGTTCCACCGCTCCCAGCATGACGTCCTGTACTGTTTCACTGTTGAAGCCGCCGGTAGTGACCGCCCAGTGCAGTGCCTCACGATCACAGCAGTCCAGCGCGAACGTGACACGCAGTCTCTCTCCGTTATCACAGCAGAACTCGAACCCGTCAGAGCACCATCGCTGATTGCTTTCTTTCACGGCCACTCTGCCTGTATGTGCCCGTTTCGATGGCGGTACAGCAGGTTTTCGCTCAAGCAACAGCGCATTCTGGCGCATGATCCGGTAAACACGTTTGGCATTGATCGCAGGCATACCATCAAGTTCTGCCTGTCTGCGAAGCAGCGCCCATACCCGACGATAACCATACGTTGGCAGCTCTCCGATAACATGGTGTATACGGAGAAGCACATCCGTATCATCAGTGTGACGACTGCGGCGGCCATCCATCCAGTCATCGGTTCGTCTGAGAATGACGTGCAACTGCGCACGCGACACCCGGAGACAACGGCTGACTAAGCTTACTCCCCATCCCCGGGCAATAAGGGCGCGTGCGCTATCCACTTTTTTGCCCGTCCATATTCAACGGCTTCTTTGAGGAGTTCATTTTCCATCGTTTTCTTGCCGAGCAGGCGCTGGAGTTCTTTAATCTGCTTCATGGCGGCAGCAAGTTCAGAGGCAGGAACAACCTGTTCTCCGGCGGCGACAGCAGTAAGACTTCCTTCCTGGTATTGCTTACGCCAGAGAAATAACTGGCTGGCTGCTACACCATGTTGCCGGGCAACGAGGGAGACCGTCATCCCCGGTTCAAAGCTCTGCTGAACAATTGCGATCTTTTCCTGTGTGGTACGCCGTCTGCGTTTCTCCGGCCCTAAGACATCAATCATCTGTTCTCCAATGACTAGTCTAAAAACTAGTATTAAGACTATCACTTATTTAAGTGATATTGGTTGTCTGGAGATTCAGGGGGCCAGTCTATCCGGTGATACTATCGTGGGCAAAAACTGTGCTGCGTGAAAATGCTATAAAAAATCAGGTTCCAGCTTGTTCTTTTAACTACATGATTGTGTGATGATTCTTTTGATTCATGTTAGGATTGTCTCCAATTTATGAATTTAATATTCGTGATTGTGAGGACACTCAATGGCGCTGTCTTTCGGGTTGAAAACGATCGCAGACTGGTTGCATAAAACAGTCGCAAGGCTTCAGGTTACTTCAGAAAACAATTCAGGAACGGAAAGGGAATTCCAAACGCTAACACCGATTGTCGACCCTGATAAAGAGGGATATCAACCCTATTTTAAGGCGTTGGATTATGCCCTCAGCCGGGATGATGTGAAGAACATCGCCATCACGGGGTCCTATGGCGCGGGTAAAAGCTCGGTTATTCTCTCATACCTTAAAAAAATTGAAGGGCGAAAGCGGTTGTGGCACCGCCTGAAATATTGGCTCAGGTTTACAAGTTTAAAACCAGCGGATGAGCACGTGATTATCTCACTGGCAAACTTTGAAACGGATGAGACACTAAAAAGTTCCGAGTCTTTATCAAAAGAACAAAGCATTGAATACAGCATATTACAGCAGATTTTATACAAAGTGGATAAAGGTACGCTGCCAGATTCGCGGGTAGAGCGCATTCACACCCGAAGTGTTGGGCAAATACTAATAACATCCTGTTTGCTGTTTTTTGTTCTCATACTGACAATCGTTGTCACTACATTGTTGTTTCCTCAAAAAATTATCAACACGTTTTCATTACCGTCAGCGGTGAGTCATTTCATTGCGATACATCCGGTATGGCGTTGGGGATGTATCGGTTCGCTATCATTTATCATTTGTTGGTATCTGCTGTCTCGTTTTTATCGGATAGGATTTTTTGACAGAAAAATTGCTCTTGATAAAGTAAATCTCTTAAAGGCAGAAATTGCGGCGGAAAAACAGAATACAGCTTCTCTGCTAAATTTGTATATTGATGAGATTGTTTACTTCTTCCTTAAAACAAAGTATAGAGTTGTCGTATTTGAAGATTTAGATCGTTTAAACAATGGTCATATTTTTATTAAGCTCCGTGAAATAAATCAAGTGATAAACAATTCCAGACTATTGGAAAAGAAACCGATTAAATTTATTTTTGCAGTCAGGGAGGATTTATTAAAGGATGCTGAATCACAAACGAAATTTTTTGATTTTATTGTGCCGATTATACCTGCAGTAGATAGTGAGAATGCGTATGACATATTAAGTAGTAAAGTTATAAACTTTAATTCGGTAGATAAAGAGCAGTTTTTCAAGAAAGTATCCCTTTACCTGACTGATATGCGGGTGATGAATAATGTTATAAATGAATTTAATATTTTTAAAAAATTAATTACGGGTGAGATTTCTGATGTGAAGTTATTTTCTTTGATAATGTATAAAAATTTATGTACCAAAGATTTCACTCTGCTTGATAATCAGGATGGTTTTTTATACAGAGTAGTTAATGCTTACTCTAAGAGAACGCTACATGACGTGTATTTTAAAGATTTGGAAATAAAGATTTCTCAGCAGAAAGAAAAGTTGGTGAAAGTACAAAAGGAATTGCAAACATCCAGTTTAAATCTGAGGGTTGAAATTCTAAGGCGTTATCTTCCTGAACAAATTGAATCGAATACAGTGTTTTATATAAGCCATAATAAGTATGGGCAAGTTGGGAGTAGCTGGAGCTTTGTTGAACTTTGTGGGGATGAATCATTGTTTTGTGATTTTCTGAACAGAGAGCTTCCATCCGGAATAGCTATCACATATTCAAGAAACGGGTATGAATATCAAGATACCTTCCAAATTCCACATAATAAGCGAGCTGAGAGTTTACGTGAATATAACAAACGCTCACCAGTTATTTTAGATAAGAACCAAAAAACCGTTGAGCAATTATCTAAAAATATTTTAAACACACAGCGTGTTCTTAATCAACGAAATGGTCTATCACTTCATGAATTATGTGAAAAAATAACCTTAGCGAAATTGAGTGAGTGGTTGCTTAATGTTGCATCAACTGACGATAAGGGAAATAAAAATGCATCCAAGCCTTCAGCGATTAATTTCAATATGGAATTGTTGTTTTTCATGTTGTCAAATGGATATATTGAGCAGGATTACATGCAATATCGCTCTATCTTCCATGCAGGTGCATTAAGTAAATCAGATAATGTTTATATCCAGAAGGTCGCTGCTAAGGTGAATTTTGAGGAGTTAAAAGATATTCATCTGAATAACGTTTCCAATGTTGTAGATAAAATGGAGTCGCTATCATTTAAATATTACGAGGGGATTTTTCATCCGCATATAATTAGCTTTTTGATCAACTGCCGAGCTGGTTTTGCCCGTGATGTTTTTATTCATTTATTTAATTATTGCTCACATGGCTTAATCATTCGCACTATGCGGACGTATTTTTATGAATTTAGTAATGATGACTATCATGACTTAATTAATTTAATTTTAAGCGATGAAAAGACATTGGGTAAATTGATGGCGGCGATGAGTACTTACCGTGACATTGACTCTGATGATGATTTTTATCAGCAGTTATTTGTGTCATTACTTCGTTTTGGTCTGATAGAAAACATTACCCGACAAAGTGCTGTTCAGGATTATCTGCATGAATTAAAAACAGACACTACGTTGTTTACATACATACGACCCGATGAGATTGCGTCATTCAGCATAAAATTAAAAGAGCTCAATATTGTATTCGATAGCGTCAATGAAGCTAACGATGAAAGTGAACGTACGTTGGTGAAGTTTATCGCAGAGAATTTTCTGTATGTATTTAATATTAATAACCTCACTGCACTGTTTAATGCGTACTCTAATAACAGAAAGAATGTTGAGGAACTATCGCGCAATCCATATACCTTAATTATGAGTGAAAAAGTCCCATGCTTAATTGAGGCTGTAAATACAAACCTTGAGATGTTTATCGTGGAATATTTCATTCATTCTGAGGAAAGCGTTGGATCCGTTATTTCACTAATTAATTCAGACGCTACTGAGCGTTCCAAAGAAATTATAATTGAAAACATGGATTTTGAAGTTCAGCAGTTGTCGACAGTTGAAAATATCAGGCTATCGGTAGTTGAGGGTGCGTCATTCACTGTTTATGACCTCTTGTTTAAACATGGGCGTGTCGCTGCCAACTGGGATAACATATTTAACTACATGTATACCGATGTCGACGATGAGATATTGTGGGCGTTTTTTGCTCACCATCCAGAGGTGCTTTCAGGCCATAAGGTCAGTGTTCCTGAGGAGTCTATTGATAATGTTGTGAATCACATCATTTCAGCAGCGGATAAGCCAGACGCGTTATATGCACAGTTGATCAGCGTGCTGCCTGTAAGTATCGACAAGGTAATCAGTGACCTGCCACTGACAAAATTTAAAGCACTTTGTGAGAGCAACAGAGTTTTGCTGTCAGAAGCGCTCTATGAAGACGTACTCAGCATTTATGAGGGACAACGTCGCAAGGGCCTCAATGAGTGTCTGTCGCTTATGATTAGAAACAACCTTGCTGTTTTTGAAAATAATATTGAGTTTTATCTGCAAGATGACGAAGATTTCGATAATGAACTTATTGAGCTTGTGCTCAATGATGACGATATAGAGTTGACGACTAAAGTTTCAATCATCAATGTTCTCTGGCCGCACTATACCAATAGTTTCTTCGACCATATAAGCCTAAATAGTAAAGTTAGTATAGCACTCCTTCTTAATGTTTCGGAAGATGACACTCGACTTGTGTTTTTGAATCATCTTTTAGAGTGTGAAGAACTGCCTTTTGAATACATCAATCGTGCGCTTATGGCCTTCGTGTCGGAAGAATATAATTTGATTGCGGATAAAACCAAACGAGCAAAAGTTCACAAAACTGAAGGTAATGAGATCCTGCTAAAGTATTTAACACATTGCTACTTTATCAGTAGTTACAAAGACAAGGGGAAATTCTTTGAAGTGTATCATTACCGTAAGATGTATCTGGGGGAATCACCAGAAGATATTTAACTCGCCATCTGAAAAATTCGCCAGATGGGATTGTGAATTGTCTTCATATACTCAATAGTATTGATGGGTAGTCATTCTGATGAGTTAAAGTTCATTTATCGAAGGCATATATTTAAATGTTTGGGCATACTTTTTTGGAAACCACATCACTGATACTGTAAATTAACTGTAATTACCATGGTTCTTGATAATATAAAATGTTTGAATTAGAATAGTGTTTTTCTTCTTCAAGCGAATTATCGTATAAACTATTCTAATATGATTTAACATGTATTTTATAGAAATAATGGCTCAAGACTTATGTCTGAGCCATTTAGTATATTACTGTTTTTTCTTTCTTGTAATAAATGCCTTGCCTATGATCGCAGCGAAAGCAATGCACGAATCAAGGCCATTTTTATCAGCAAATTGAATAAGGTAATGACCTATTTCCCGTTCACTAAAACCATTTTTGATCAAATTTGTTGTTATGTCATCGAGATTTAAGTTTTTAGGATCTGTATAGCCATAATCGAAGCTATTTTGTTCAAACTTATGTTGATTAGAAACGGGCAGGGAATTAGCTCTTAACTCATTTTGTCGTGAAGGTTCTTTAGATACAAGTGGTTGTTCCGACACAATATCATTTTTGAGCGGTAGATCGTTCTCTCTAAGTTGAGCTGGATCAGCAATTTTTACATCGCCAATTTTACTCTTCAATAAAACAGTTTGACCATATTCGAGTTGCATCCATTTCCACTCATGACTTTTAGTTTTCCAGCCTTCTAGTTTTAATGGTGTAACCTTTCCTAACCCGACAATATGATACATGCCACCATTATCTTTAACTAACGTATCGCTTTGCGTTTGTGGTGGCTGCCATTTATTTATGTTTGGGTAATTAAAGTTTTTGGTGACAATGCCTTCTGCAATGTCATTTAATCTGCTGGCTTCACTAATTATATATTTGCTATCTTGGATATTCCATTCTGGGATTCCATTGTAACATCCTAAAATAGCCCCTGCCATACTTCCAATTGAGTCTGTATCGGTGCCTAATAAATTGGCACAGGAGATAATTGTTTCGTATGGAGTTGAGTTTTTATAAAAATGACAAAGTAAAGCACTCGCAATTGCAGTATTTGTTGCTGCTCCTCTCCTTGAGTCTTTGTTACATTCAAGGGCATTAATTGCTGATTTGTACTTATCTGATAGATCACGATATCCTTTCGCTGCATTTAGAGACTTTGAAAGATATGTTTGGGATTCTATACGAATTCTATCTATTTCTTCATGCAATTTATTACCTGACATGAGCTCCCAATTAGGAAGCCAGAAGTTATTCAACTCATAGATTTCTTGAATAATATCTGGGACAGATGTGAAGTTATCAATAAAACCATTTATTTCTGTAGGGCCTGCTGGTTTACCATTCATTAACGCATACTGTAGAGCATCAGCATGCAAGAGAGCTCCACAGACTGCTATTAAGTGCCCGTGAGTTACTAATGAATCTTTAATTACAGATGCAACATATTTTCTATCAGATAAGTTCTTACAACTCCATACATGGGGCTGTATTCTCATGGCGGTTCCATTTCCACCCGAGTTTGTGTAATCAATGCCGTTGCTTTTGTAGAAATTAGAGAACCAATTAGTATCTTTCCGCATAAGATTGGTAGCTGCTAACTTAGTTGCCTTGCCTGCACCTAATGCATAAGATAACCAAACTGGAAGTTCTATTTTAGCAAATGACTCAGTGTCAAACTCTCCATTGCTTCTAATTGATCTAGATACAGCTAATCTTAATTGTGTATCATCTGAATATGTTCCTGCAGGGAGACTTACAGTTACTCCTGAGTATCCTCCAATTTTTCGATTCCAGCTAACAGGTTTCAGAAGATAGGTATCGTTAATCCTACGCTGTAAGCCACTTTCATCTGTAAGTTCAGAAATCCAGCCAATAGCATCACCAGCAGCGGCCCACAGTGCGGAATTTATGACCTTTTGTTTTCTGAGTGAATTCATTTTCCCCTCTTAGAATGTGTTAGGCACGCCTAAAAATTTTTCTGGACAAATAATAACATTTACAGAATGAAAACCAAAGCTACTCAATGTTCCGTGTATAGATGCTGCCTGCTCTTGGTCCTGTACATAAACGCTTCTAAGAAATTTCATATCAAGTGGGTTTGGGTACAGAACTTCAGCTTGCTCGCAGGTAGTCAATCTTTGAGGTCGATCATTTCTTCTTACCGTATTTCCTCTCCACCTTGTAATCGTATCTGCAAACATAGACTGAAGTCCTGCAAGACCAGGAGCTCTTATTACAGATGTATATATATTATTCGTAGTTGTAAAATAAACTTTTGGGTGAGTCAGTATAATGGGGTCAAAAGCCATAATACACCACCATCGATCTTCACCTCTGAACCAGCGCTTAGCTGCATTGAAATAACTTGTGTTTATTTCACTTATGGATAGGTTTATATAATCTAACCAATCTTCATCTTTGTTAAAGGTATCTTGGGCCTCTCTTCGTTCACTTGATACAGGTGATGCAATGTAACTTAAATATTGATCTACATTTAATGCTTTACGAGATAAAACTACGCCAGTACTCGCACAGCCGGTTAATCCTCTTTCAGTAGTGAAATGTAGAATCTCTTTTATACCATTATCCGTAATATATTGTTCAATAGTCATTTATAAATCTATCTCGTCGAAAGTGCCAGGGGTAAAATACTTAACCAAATCTGATTTTTCTGATTCTTTATATCCGATAACAACTGAATTTCTGGCTCGACTAATAGCCATTGCAAGTAATCTTCTTAATTGCTGCAATTTATCATCATTTTCATCTTGTTGATGTTGCATATTTGCAGTACTAAGACCTAATATTATTACGTGATCAAATTCTAGTCCCTTGGCGGAGTTCATTGTTGATAACGCGATATTTTCAGGCCCTCTTGACCAAACCTTGTTTTTCGTAATCGTAACGTAAGGAAGGTTATGATGAGTTAGTTGTTTTTTAATTTCATAAAACCATTGGCCGCCTTTAGGTTTAAGAAATGCTACTGATTCATTTTGCAAGTCAACATTATTTTTGATATGATCAATCGCATATTTAACTTGCTGTGAATATAGGCCTTTGCAAACAATGGGTTTAGGACCATGTCTTGTGGCTTTTGTAAAGTCGCTGATGCTTCCATCATCATCAATTGTTAATCCATGAGTGATTGACGCAGCAAATGCCGCAATTTCCACCGTATTTCTGTGATTTTCCCCTAATCTAAAGTAGGTCGCATTTCGCATATCTAATCCAGTTTCCACCCACGTGAAGCCTCGTGGATATAAACGTTGAACTGTATCAATGACAAATGTTAAATAATAATCGTCATTTAGGTGATTCAGTATTGCTCTAATTTGGTTAGCAGAAAAATCTTGGGTTTCATCGACTACAATTATGTCATAGCCTAAACATTCGTTAGCTATCATTTTCTCACATTGTGAGTGCCAATCATCTAACTGATTATCTTGAAGGTATTGCACATAAGAGCGAACAGCATCTATTAAAGACTGACGAGTTTGTCTGGTTACTTGAGGTGACAATCCTCTACCCGTTCTCTCGACTGTTAAGTAGTTATCCAATTCATGATGACGGAATCTACCACGGAAATAATCTATTTCATCGAGCACAAAATTTTGATCAAGTCCCAGAGATGAACATATCTGTAGAAGATAAGAATCGCGATTGACATCACTTATTAAGCGCGTATTTATATGCCTTCGAGTCCAATTGGCAAATGTGTCATTTTCAACCACTACAGGTATCGCCTTAGCTTGAATACTATCATTGATCAAACCCTCAATATATCCAGCTAAAGTTCTATTAAATGACAGTACTAATGTTTTGATCGGTGTAGTATCATTATTGAGATTTCTTCGATACGTTAAAGCATTGACTATTGCTGTAAGTCGAAGTAATGCACTTGTAGTTTTGCCACTGCCTGCTGCACCTCGAATAACCACAATACCCGGCGTATTTCGACTGACTATAGGTAGTTGTTCAGGTGTAGCTCGATGGTTAGACAGAATTTTCACACAGCTCTCCTTAAGTACTTGTAATGTCCAATTTTCTCTATATATAGCAAATTATTGTGGGTAGTTGCCCTGTTACTCAGCGATGATAAGATTAGTATTAATCTTATATACCTTGAGGCTGAAGCCTTCAAGTGAAAATCATGACTTATCTTCCAGATGGTTAGTGGATATATTTTTTTACTATGATAGCTTATCTGGTCATACTGTTAGGGATGTGATCTTGCTCTCCGTTGATTAGTACATCCCGATGCTAGTAATGCCTTTATATTGACCCTGACGTCGAATATGATTCCCATGAAGAAGCGTTTTTCCGACGAACAGATAATCAGCATTCTCCGTGAAGCAGAAGCTGGAGTTTCTGCCCGTGAGCTCTGCTGCAAGCACGCCATTTCCGATGCCACTCTTTACACATAGCATAAGAAGTATGGCGGTGCTTGAGGTTAAGCACCTGGAGTCGCTTGAGGAAGAGAACGCCAGACTCAAAGAAGCTGCTTGCTGAAGCCATGCCGGATAAGGAGGCGCTTCAGGCGCTTCAGGCGCTTCAGGTGGTTCTTGGGCGAAAGTATTGACGACAGACCAGAAGCGGGAAGCTGTGGTGTTGATGTGTGATGCGATTGTTTCTGTCACAACGTCGAGCCTGCAGACTCACAGGTTTGTCCCTGTCGACCTGCCACTGTGATGCTTAGCGTCCAACTGTTGATGCGTATTTATCAAGGCGCATGACTGAACTGGCACTGGAGCGCTGGCGTTCTGGCTACCGCCGTATCTGGCTGTTACTGCGCCGTGAAGTGTTTCATGTTAATCACAAGCGCGTGTACCGCTGTCACGAACGGTGCAATAGTGATCCACACCCAACGCCTGAAATCAGATCCAGGGGGTAATCTGCTCTCCTGATTCAGGAGAGCTTATGGTCACTTTTGAGACAGTTATGGAAATTAAAATCCTGCACAAGCAGGGAATGAGTAGCCGGGCGATTGCCAGAGAACTGGGGATCTACCGCAATACGGTTAAACGTTATTTGCAGGCAAAATCTGAGCCGCCAAAATATACGCCGCGACCTGCTGTTGCTTCATTCCTGGATGAATACCGGGATTATATTCGTCAACGCATCGCCGATGCTCATCCTTACAAAATCCCGGCAACGGTAATCGCTCGCGAGATCAGAGACCAGGGATATCGTGGCGGAATGACCATTCTCAGGGCATTCATTCGTTCTCTCTCGGTTCCTCAGGAGCAGGAGCCTGCCGTTCGGTTCGAAACTGAACCCGGACGACAGATGCAGGTTGACTGGGGCACTATGCGTAATGGTCGCTCACCGCTTCACGTGTTCGTTGCTGTTCTCGGATACAGCCGAATGCTGTACATCGAATTCACTGACAATATGCGTTATGACACGCTGGAGACCTGCCATCGTAATGCGTTCCGCTTCTTTGGTGGTGTGCCGCGCGAAGTGTTGTATGACAATATGAAAACTGTGGTTCTGCAACGTGACGCATATCAGACCGGTCAGTACCGGTTCCATCCTTCGCTGTGGCAGTTCGGCAAGGAGATGGGCTTCTCTCCCCGACTGTGTCGCCCCTTCAGGGCACAGTCTAAAGGTAAGGTGGAACGGATGGTGCAGTACACCGTAACAGTTTTTACATCCCACTAATGACTCGCCTGCGCCCGATGGGGATCACTGTCGATGTTGAAACAGCTAACCGCCACGGTCTGCGCTGGCTGCACGATGTCGCTAACCAACGAAAGCATGAAACAATCCAGGCACGTCCCTGCGATCGCTGGCTCGAAGAGCAGCAGTCCATGCTGGCACTGCCTCCGGAGAGACGTGCATCCTGGTGAAAATCTGGTGAACTTCGACAAACACCCCCTGCATCATCCACTCTCCATCTACGACTCATTCTGCAGAGGAGTGGCGTGATGATGGAACTGCAACATCAACGACTGATGGCGCTCGCCGGGCAGTTGCAACTGGAAAGCCTTATAAGCGCAGCGCCTGCGCTGTCACAACAGGCAGTAGACCAGGAATGGAGTTATATGGACTTCCTGGAGCATCTGCTTCATGAAGAAAAACTGGCACGTCATCAACGTAAACAGGCGATGTATACCCGAATGGCAGCCTTCCCGGCGGTGAAAACGTTCGAAGAGTATGACTTCACATTCGCCACCGGAGCACCGCAGAAGCAACTCCAGTCGTTACGCTCACTCAGCTTCATAGAACGTAATGAAAATATCGTATTACTGGGGCCATCAGGTGTGGGGAAAACCCATCTGGCAATAGCGATGGGCTATGAAGCAGTCCGTGCAGGTATCAAAGTTCGCTTCACAACAGCAGCAGATCTGTTACTTCAGTTATCTACGGCACAACGTCAGGGCCGTTATAAAACGACGCTTCAGCGTGGAGTAATGGCCCCCCGCCTGCTCATCATTGATGAAATAGGCTATCTGCCGTTCAGTCAGGAAGAAGCAAAGCTGTTCTTCCAGGTCATCGCTAAACGTTACGAAAAGAGCGCAATGATCCTGACATCCAATCTGCCGTTCGGGCAGTGGGATCAAACGTTCGCCAGTGATGCAGCACTGACCTCAGCGATGCTGGACCGTATCTTACACCACTCACATGTCGTTAAAATCAAAGGAGAAAGCTATCGACTCAGACAGAAACGAAAGGCCGGGGTTATAGCAGAAGCTAATCCTGAGTAAAACGGTGGATCAATATTGGGCCGTTGGTGGAGATATAAGTGGATCACTTTTCATCCGTCGTTGACAACCGCCTTCATCATCTGAGTGAGCTAGGGGGTAAAAATAAAGCCGCTTTTGTTTATATTGGCAGCTCTTTCTTGTCCAGCCTACTAGCAAATGTTACCACCCCTGCGGGGATGCCAGCTTTTTAGCATGGCTATGCTGAGCTGTCCTTACGGGAACTGTTCTTCAAAAACGGACTGGTAGAGTTGTTCTAACAGGACAAGTTCAGCTTCATCCATCTTATCAGAACTAGCGATCCCCAGCTTATCAGCCAAAACTCGTTCGCCAGAGTCTTTCTCATACTGGCTTCACTGCTGGATACATGATATCAACGCATGGATATGTCCTATGTTATTAGAGGGATGGAAAAACAGAGGGAGTATAATGCAGGATCAGTACAGCAAACATTATTAGTTAAATCAGATGGTTACTAATATATAGGCTAAAGCGTGGTTTTTATATTGTGGTGGAAAATAATCTTTAATAATCAGTATGAACACACCAATGTATCATGACTTACGAAACATCAATATTGCTGAATCGCCACAGGTTTAATAGACACCTCAGAGTCATTTAAGATGACTTAAAGAGAGGTGCCCATGAGCGGTAAGCGTTATCCCGAAGAGTTTAAAATTGAAGCAGTCAAACAGGTTGTTGATCGCGGTTATTCTGTTGCCAGCGTTGCAACACGTCTTGATATCACCACCCACAGCCTTTACTCCTGGATAAAGAAGTACGGTCCGGATTCTTCCACTAATAAAGAACAGTCAGATGCTCAGGCCGAGATCCGCCGTCTCCAGAAAGAGCTGAAGCGGGTTACCGACGAACGGGACATATTAAAAAAAGCCGTTGTAGATTCAATCTGTCAATGCAACCCCCCTTTCAATTATCTCTTTCGGTGTTTTGAACTTCAGTGTCTTTCTCGGTCTGTTGTTTAGCTGAGCAGCAACCAGATCTAGTTCATGTTGAGTATATTGGGCAAGACATGTCTTTTTAGGAAAGTACTGCCGAATTAGCCCATTTGTGTTCTCATTTGTTCCCCGCTGACAAGGACTCTGAGGATCGCAGAAGTAAACTTTAACGCCGGTGCTGACAGTAAATTCTAGATGTCTGGCCAGTTCCATTCCTCTGTCCCATGTCAGTGATTTTCTGAGTTCTGACGGTAAACTCAGGAATTTGTCGGTAAGAGCCTGATTTACTGAGACAGAATCTTTGCCCCTGAGTCTAAGGATGATCGTATAACGTGATTTTCGGTCTACAAGTGTGGCTATATGAGAGTTTTTTGTACCTGAGACTAAATCGCCCTCCCAATGCCCCAGAGAGCGTCTGTTATCGATATTTCGGGAACGTTCGTGAATTGGTATTCCGTTCACTATGTTAATCGTACCTCTTTCGCCTTTGCGGGTATGACGCCTGCCATGGCGAAGGCTATGCGACCGTCGCAGATGCTGTATATTCAGGTGGTGTAGCGCTTCACGGCTACGAAAGTACAGCGTTTTATAAATTGTCTCAGGTGATATTCGCAGCGTTTTTTGACGTGGTTTTGTTCGCCTTAACCATCCTGATATTTGCTCTGGAGACCATTTCATCTCCAGCTTTTCCAGAACAAGCTTTCGCAATGGCAAATTTTGATCCAGTAAGCACGGTTTTGGCCTTTTCGCCATTCTGTTGGCTCGGTTATTAGCATCAACAGCTTTGTAATAGCGTCTGCCCCGATTACGCTGAACTTCACGTGAGATCGTCGAAGGACTGCGATTCAGCGCAGTAGCTATCGCACGAATGCTCATTTTGGCTGACAAACCAGCTCGTATCTCCTCGCGCTCAGACGGTGTCAGGTGAGCTACAGCCCGCTTACGCTCATGGGGTTTTATGCCGCCAGTATCCCTTAACATAGTGAAGATCGTTCCGGGTTTTGAACCCAGGATATTCGCTATTTCACTGAAGCCTGTTCCGTTCTTCCATAGTTCAAAAACAGAGGCTTTTTCCTCTGCTGTAAATGTTCGTCTCATTCAAAAAACCTCCGCAACCCCATGTTTTCACATAACTGTTGCGTTGACCAATTGAATCTACAGTGGCGTACTTCGCAAAGCTGTCCGACTGAGGTACGCCTTTATCCGTGACAACACCTGTTGCTGGCCTGTTCGCCTGCTCTGTCGGGTGCTGGATGTTCATCCCAGTGGTTTTTACGCCTGGCTTCAGCAGCCGCATTCACAACGCCATCAGGCAGACCTGAGACTGACAGGACAGATTAAACAGTTCTGGCTGGAATCGGGATGCGTCTATGGTTATCGCAAAATCCATTTAGATCTGCGGGACAGCGGGCAACAGTGCGGAGTGAACAGAGTCTGGCGACTGATGAAACGTATCGGGATAAAGGCTCAGGTCGGATACCGGAGCCCGCGGGCTCGTAAAGGCGAGGCCAGTATCGTGTCGCCCAACAGGCTTCAGCGACAGTTCAATCCGGATGCTCCGGATGAGCGTTGGGTAACGGACATAACCTACATAAGGACCCACGAAGGCTGGCTGTATCTTGCCGTGGTTGTTGATCTGTTTGAACGCAAAATTATCGGCTGGTCCATGCAGTCCCGGATGACAAAAGACATTGTCCTGAACGCACTGCTGATGGCTGTATGGCGGCGTAATCCCCAAAAACAGGTGCTGGTTCATTCGGATCAGGGCAGTCAGTACACAAGCCATGAATGGCAGTCGTTCCTGAAATCACACGGCCTGGAGGGCAGCATGAGCCGTCGCGGTAACTGCCATGATAATGCGGTTGCAGAAAGCTTTTTCCAGTTGTTGAAACGCGAACGGATAAAGAAAAAGATCTACGGAACGCGGGAAGAAGCCCGCAGCGATATTTTTGATTACATCGAAATGTTTTATAACAGTAAGCGTCGGCATGGCTCCAGCGATCAGATGTCACCGACAGAATATGAAAACCAGTATTATCAACGGCTCGGAAGTGTCTAAATTATCCGTGGCGATTCATTGCTGTGTGTGCTTCCTACCCATCCTTCAAGTTTATCTGCCCAGTCTTGCATCATAACCTTTCGCTCATCAAGATAAGTTGCATGGTTGTATGTGCGACGAACATTGTTGGTATCAGCGTGCGCAAGTTGGGCCTCAATAGCATCAGGTCGATAGCCCATTTCGTTTAAACGCGTACTTCCTGTAGTTCTGGTAGCATGGGGGCTATAAGTGCCATTCCATCCGAGGCTTTTAAGTAGTTGACGCAGAGAGTGCGATGTCATTGGGCCTAGCGGATTATCCCTGCCCGGAAAAAGATGCTGCCTATGCCCGGTTAATCCTTGTAGTGTTTTGAGCATGTTGACGGCTTGGGAAGGAAGGGGAATAACATGTTCCCTACGAGCTTTCATACGCCTTGCCGGAATGGTCCACAGTGCGTTACCAAGATCGAACTCTGCCCACTCTGCCTCGGTGACTTCGGCTGGTCGCGCCAGCGTCCACCACATTAGCCACATGCAATAGTTAACCTGATATGAGCCGCGACTGTTATCAAAACAGCTTAATAGCTTCCCGATTTGCTGTGGATTCAATGCCTGTTTGTGCTGTGTCTTATTCGCCGGAAGTGCCTTGCGTACAGGCCAGACAGGATCGCTATCAGCTCTAAGCGTTGCCACAGCCAACTCGAAAACTGATGAAATGGTGCGACGGGCTTCTGCGGCAACTGTCGGTGCTCCTCGTTTGGCAGTTTCCTGAAGAATTTTAAGGATATGGTGTGGGGTGATCTCTCTGACTGGAAGCTTACCGATTGAGGGGAAAACCACACGTTCAAGCATATCCAGTCGGCGTGTTTTGGTAATTTCGGCCCAGTCTTTCATCTGCAGCCACTCTTTGGCGATCAGCTCAAAGGTGTTGGATGCGTCGTTAACCTTACGAATCTTATCTAACTGACGAGCTTGCGCTGGGTTGACTCCTTCCGCAACCTGCTTTCGCGCTTGCTCGCATTTTTCTCGAGCCTCGGCAAGCTTGACCGTCGGGTACTCACCTAGCGCAAACATGCTGGATTTACCGTTGAGCTTAAACCGATAACGCCAAGCCTTTTTACCATTGGGTTTCACTTCGAGGTAGAGACCGTTGAAATCATTGAGTCGATAGAGTTTTTCTTTCGGTTTGGCAGTGCGGCATTGTGTATCAGTGAGCATAACGGGGCCTTGTTTATTTATTATACCGTTATTGTACTCACTTAAAATGAAGATGGAAGAATGTTGTACTCATTCATGTACTCATTTTTGACAGCGCTCTTACGGGATGATTTGAGACATCATGAAATGAAAAATCCACGCAATTGCGTGGATTTTATAGAGTTTTATCGTTGTTCTGAGATTCAGTGAAACCTCATGAGACATCAAATTTTATTTAGACGTTGAACAGGAAGTTCATTATATCGCCATCTTTAACGATATAATCTTTGCCTTCCGCTCGCATCTTACCGGCTTCTTTCGCGCCTTGTTCACCTTTATAGGTAATAAAGTCGTCAAAGGCGATAGTTTGAGCGCGGATAAAGCCTTTTTCGAAGTCGGTATGGATTTTACCTGCTGCTTGCGGCGCGGTTGCGCCAACCGGAATGGTCCATGCGCGAACTTCTTTCACCCCGGCGGTGAAGTAGGTCTGGAGGTTCAGCAGGCGATAACCAGCGCGAATAACGCGGTTCAGCCCCGGTTCTTCCAGACCCAGTTCAGCCATAAATTCGTCACGCTCGTCATCATCCAGCTCAGCAATATCA
The DNA here is from genome assembly GCF_015534835.1 of Salmonella sp. SJTUF14076. Taxonomy (NCBI): domain Bacteria; kingdom Pseudomonadati; phylum Pseudomonadota; class Gammaproteobacteria; order Enterobacterales; family Enterobacteriaceae; genus Salmonella; species Salmonella sp. SJTUF14076. The sequence goes on from NZ_CP064674.1 coordinate 2,176,435, forward strand.
GCTTCGACGGCGGCACACACCGGAACCACGACCGAACCTTCTTTCGCGGCGATTTCGCGAACCTGGTCCAGATACGGGTTATTTTCAAAACCGTCTTCATTGACATTAGCGATATACATTGTCGGCTTCAGCGTCAGGAAGCTTAAATAACGGATAGCCGCTTTATCTTCGTCCGTCAGGTCCAGCGAACGCAGCATCCCCGCTTCGGCCAGGTGCGGCAGGCATTTTTCCAGCGCGGCCAGTTCCGCTTTGGCGTCTTTATCGCCGCCTTTGGCTTTCTTCTGTACGCGATGGATAGCGCGCTCGCAGGTATCGAGGTCAGCCAGCGCCAGTTCGGTATTGATAACATCAATATCTTCTGCCGGGTTTACTTTACCCGCCACATGGATGATATTGTCGTTCTCAAAGCAGCGAACCACGTGACCGATAGCTTCAGTTTCACGGATATTGGTCAGGAACTGGTTACCCAACCCTTCGCCTTTGGACGCGCCTTTTACCAGACCGGCGATATCCACGAACTCCATCGTAGTTGGTAGAATGCGTTGCGGTTTAACAATCTCAGCCAACTGGTCCAGACGCGGATCGGGCATCGGCACGACACCGGTATTCGGTTCGATAGTGCAGAACGGAAAGTTTGCCGCTTCAATACCGGCTTTTGTCAGCGCGTTGAACAGGGTGGATTTCCCGACGTTGGGCAGACCGACGATACCGCATTTGAATCCCATGATTTAACTCACCTTAATATCTTAATAATCAACCTGTTATAGAAAACAGATTGCAGAAATGGAAATAACTTCGCCTATTATACACGGCGTGCGGCAAAAATGCCGCACATCACTGGTTATTGCGCCTTAAAGGTATGCAAACGGCTTGTTGCTTTGGCCAGACCCTCTTTAAACCACAATTCCGTACAGCGTGCCGCTTCGTCAATGGCCTCATCAATTAATTTTTGTTCAGAAACAGGGGGTTTACCCAGCACGAAACCAACAACTTTATTTTTATCGCCTGGATGACCAATTCCAACGCGTAAGCGGTGAAAGTTGGGATTATTACCCAGCTTGCTGATGATGTCTTTCAGACCATTGTGGCCGCCGTGGCCGCCGCCAAGTTTAAATTTCGCCACGCCCGGAGGGAGATCCAGCTCGTCGTGAGCGACCAGAATTTCGTCCGGCTGAATACGGTAAAAACTGGCCATTGCGCCAACTGCTTTACCACTGAGGTTCATGAACGTGGTGGGTACCAGCAGGCGAACATCTTCCCCTTCCAGCGTGATGCGTGAGGTATAGCCAAAGAATTTAGGCTCTTCACGCAACGGCGCGCGCAGGCGCTCCGCCAGTAAATCGACGTACCATGCGCCTGCATTGTGTCGCGTCGCGGCATATTCCGCACCGGGATTCGCCAGACCAACAATCAATTTAATTGCCACGTTTTTTGTCCTGAGTAGATCCATAACTGGCGCGTAGTTTACTGTCTGTCTGCCCGCTTGACAAAACACAGCGACACTCTGAAGTAAATTAAATAATTGCCAGCATTGATTATTAAAAATGTAAACTGTTCAGTGTGTTATTTGTAAAGTTTTGTTAAATGAAACTTTACATTTGTGATCACAGCCGCACTTACAAACGGAAGTGTTGTCTATACTTTACACATAAAGTTTAGGGGGATTTCCTAAAAACAACCCAAAAGTTCCGGAGGTGACATATGAAACGCAAAAACGCTTCGTTATTCGGTAACGTGCTGATGGGGTTGGGGCTGGTCGTGATGGTTGTCGGCGTGGGTTACTCTATTTTAAACCAACTGCCGCAGTTTAATTTGCCGCAATTTTTTGCGCATGGCGCAATACTGAGTATTTTTGTCGGGGCAGTTCTTTGGCTGGCAGGGGCTCGTGTAGGGGGGCATGAGCAGGTGAGCGACAAATATTGGTGGGTACGTCACTATGACAAACGTTGCCGCCGTAACGACAATCGTCGTCATAGCTAACCGGTTCAGGCCCGGTAAGCGTTATCGCCACCGGGCATTGTCCATTAACTGAGTAAATCCGCTAACGCCTCCGTCCTGTTCGGGAAGAAGGTCAGACGCCCAGGAATAGGTTTGATACCGGCACGCGCCATTGTGCGCAGCGGTTGGAACTCCAGATTACTGATACGCAATTCGCAACCCTCCGGCAGACGCTTCACAAAACGCTGAAAAGCATCAAGCCCGCCTGCATCCAGCACTGGTACTGCGTCCCATTTCAGAACGACGATACGTTTGCCCTTAATACGTGACTCAAGGTCGGTAAACAGCCCTTCCGCCGCGGCGAAAAAGAGCGGACCGATAACACGCAGCACCAGCACATCTTCAGGCACATCGACATTGACCGGCGCAAGTCGAGTCATTCGCGCAATACGGCGCATAAACAGCAGGGAAGCAAGGACAATCCCCACGCTGATGGCGATGACCATATCAAACAGAACCGTTAATGACATGCACAGCAGCATAACGATAATGTCATCTTTCGGCGCATGGCGTAACAGATCCACCACTTTATGGGCTTCACTCATATTCCATGCCACCATCAGCAGTAGCGCCGCCATCGCGGAAAGCGGCAGCCAGGAGAGTAGCGGGGCTAAGACCAGTAGCGCCAGAATGACCAGAATAGCGTGAATTACCGCCGAGACGGGAGAGGTCGCGCCAGCGCGGACGTTGGCGGCAGAGCGGGCAATCGCGGCGGTGGCGGTGATGCCGCCAAAGAACGGCGCGACCATATTCCCCAGCCCCTGGCCGATAAGTTCGCTGTTAGCTTTATGTTTGGTGCCGGTCATGCCGTCCAGCACGACGGCGCAGAGCAATGATTCGATTGCCCCCAGCATTGCCATCGAGAAAGCCGCTGGCAGCAGCGCGCGCAGTGAATCCCAGCTTAGCGTAAAATCGGAGCCAGGAAGACTCCACGGCAGCATCAGTTGCGGCAGGAGCTGCGGGATGCCGTTGCCCTGAGTGCCGTCAGCCAGAACGTAATGGAACTGTGAGCCGATAGTCGCCACATTGCCGCCCAGCAGATTAACAATCCCCATTACGGCGCAACCGGCCAGCAGCGCGGGAAGGTGTCCCGGCAGACGAATACCGAGACGCGGCCAGAAAATCAACGTTCCCAGCGTTACCACGCCAATGGCGGCATCGCCAATATTGACGGTGGGCAACGCCATAAACAGCGCGCCGACTTTCTGCAAATAGTGCTCTGGCACATGGGCCATCTGCAGACCAAGAAAATCTTTAATCTGCATGGTACCGATGGTAATACCAATCCCTGAGGTAAAACCCAACGTGACCGACACCGGGATATATTCAATCAATCGCCCCAGTCTCGCCAGGCCGAAAAGGATCAGGAAGAAGCCCGACATCAACGTGGCGACCAGTAGGCCCGCCAGACCAAACTGTTGCGATACCGGATACAAAATCACCACAAACGCGGCGGTAGGGCCGGAAACGCTAAAGCGCGAGCCGCCGGTTAGCGCGATCACGATCCCGGCGACAGCGGAGGTATAGAGGCCATACTGCGGCGCAACGCCACTGCCAATTGCCAGCGCCATCGCCAGCGGGATAGCAATAATCCCGACGGTGATCCCGGCTATCACATCACGGGTGAACCGGGAGGCGGTATATTTTTCTTTCCAGCAAGCATCGATGAGAGCGCGGAAAGGCATCACATGTGAGGAAAATAATTTGTTCACAATAATGTTTCATCCATGAGCGCATCATCTGTCAACTAAATGGCAGGTGAAGGAGGCATAAGTCATACAAAAGGGTGTTACAGACAAAAAAACCCGCCGCAGCGGGTTTCAGATCCGGGTTCGATCAATGCTCGAACATGGCGGAAATCGATTCTTCGTTGCTGATACGGCGAATCGCTTCGGCCAGCATACCTGACAGGGTCAAAGTACGCACGTTCGGCAGCGCTTTGATTTCGTCGGTCAGCGGAATGGTGTCGCAGACAACGACTTCATCAATGACGGAGTTGCGCAGGTTGTTTGCCGCATTGCCTGAGAAGATCGGGTGCGTCGCGTAGGCAAACACGCGTTTAGCGCCACGTTCTTTCAATGCTTCTGCTGCTTTGCACAGAGTACCGCCAGTATCGATCATATCATCAACCAGCACGCAGTCACGGCCAGCGACGTCGCCGATGATGTGCATCACCTGAGAAACGTTCGCGCGCGGACGACGTTTATCAATGATAGCCATATCGGTATCGTTCAGCAGCTTAGCGATAGCGCGGGCACGAACCACGCCGCCAATATCCGGGGAAACCACGATCGGGTTATCCAGATTCAGTTGCAGCATATCTTCGAGCAGGATTGGGCTACCGAACACGTTATCAACCGGAACGTCAAAGAAGCCCTGGATCTGTTCAGCATGCAGATCTACGGTGAGAACGCGGTCAACGCCGACGCTGGACAGGAAGTCAGCGACAACTTTTGCGGTAATCGGCACACGGGCGGAACGTACGCGACGGTCCTGACGTGCATAGCCAAAGTAGGGGATAACGGCGGTGATACGACCTGCGGAAGCACGACGCAGGGCATCAACCATAACGACCAATTCCATCAGGTTGTCGTTGGTTGGGGCACAAGTGGACTGGATGATGAAAATATCACCACCGCGTACATTTTCGTTGATTTGTACGCTGACTTCGCCGTCGCTAAAGCGACCTACGGCGGCGTCGCCGAGAGAAGTGTACAGGCGGTTGGCAATACGTTGTGCTAGTTCCGGGGTGGCGTTACCAGCAAAAAGCTTCATATCAGGCACGAGAAGAACCTCAGGCATGCGTCCATTGGTGGAAAGAATCTGCCGAAAACTGTGCGGGCCAGGCAAAATCCTATCCAGGCGGTGTATTAAAGAGCGCGATGCAACGTCTGGAACAAGGTGACGTTGTCACCGAAGCTCAGCTTGCCCGGCTTACTCGTCTTCATTCACGTTTCATGTGCGCTGGTATCGATGCCTCACACCGGTCAAATACGGCATATATGACCGGCGACTCGTCATTTCGCCATCTTCCTGAAACCCGAATGCGTTAGAGTAACTCTCGATGCAATGGGGAGAGGTTGACGCCTTTCGCCACAAAAGCATTGAGCCATTCCGGGGCTTGCTCAAGCACCTGGCGAGCACAAGACTCTGTATCGAATTCAGCAAAGACACAGGCCCCTGTCCCAGTCAGGCGCGACGGCGCGTATTCTAACAGCCAGGAAAGCGCCGCATCAACCTCGCGAAAACGTTTTCTTGCGATAACCTCGCAATCATTGCTGAATTCACATTTTAGTAACGTATCTATTGACCTTTTTGGCGTATTACGCGGCAATTGAGGATCTTTAAAGATAACCGGCGTCGGAATGCTTACGCCAGGGTGCGCGACCAGATACCATTTTTCCGGCGGATTCACCGGCGTTAATATTTCGCCTACGCCTTCGGCAAACGCGGCGTGGCCACGAACAAAGACCGGGACGTCGGCGCCGAGCGTCAGGCCGAGCGTCGCCAGTTCATCAATGGAAAGCCCGCATTGCCAAAGATGATTGAGCGCCACCAGAACGGTCGCGGCGTTAGACGAGCCGCCGCCCAGACCGCCGCCCATGGGAAGGCGCTTCTCAATGCTGATATCCGCGCCGCTTCCGGCGGGCAGGCGTCCACTCTCCGAGGCGACTTTCATCAACAGCCGCGCGGCGCGGACGATCAGATTGTCTTCATTTTCAACGCCGTTAACCGGCGTTAATAAATGGATTTCGCCATCGCGACGCGGTTCGATGTGGAGTGTGTCGCCATAATCCAGAAACTGAAACAGCGTCTGCAGCGTGTGGTAGCCGTCTGCACGCTGTCCGGTGATATATAAAAACAGGTTTAATTTTGCCGGAGAAGGCCAATGGGTCATCATTTCACAATCCAGTTATCCATTTTCAGCTTAATGCGCTGACTGCCGTCTGAAAGCTCCATATTGGCAGGCATGGCAGGCTGCGTTTTGCTGTCATAGCCACCGTAAACCACTTTCCAGTTTTTACCATCCTGGCGGTAGTTCACTTCGCTCAGGCGGTACTGGTCGTCCAGTTTGTAGTCGGTGGCATCGCCAGGCAGACCGAGGATCCACTGCCGCAAGCTGTTTAACGGAATCGGCATCCCGGTGAGTTTGCCGATCATCTCTTCGGCGTCATCGGCGGTATAACGCTGGCCTTTGTTATCCACCAACTGGACGTTGCCCGGCTGGGCGTTAAGCTCCAGCTCGGTGCTGCCCAGCGGGTTGGTAAGCAGCAGGCGGTAGCGATCCTGTCCGGTCTGTTGCCAGAAGAAGCGCGCATAGACTTTCTGATCATCTGAGATGTAAGCAAAGGCGCCGCGCGTCTGGTATTGATTCAGATGACGCACCTCTTGCTGATGCTGGCGCCACTGAGGGGAATCCGGGCTCTTGCCCGGGCCTTTATGCCCAGGAAGCGTACAGGCGGTGAGAACCAGGCTTGCTAACGGCAGTAGACGAATCAGGCGAAAATCGGGCAGGGTCATAGTGATGACGAATCCTTGTGATACGGTGCAATAATTGCCTGATGGCGTTACGCTTATCAGGCCTGAAAACTGAACCTGCAGGCTGTAAAAACGTTCGCGCCGCGATTCGGCAAATTTTTGCTATCGGTTACAGTTATAGCCTTTAATGCTAGCGCCGCCTGGTGACATCGTCTACTTTCAAGTTGTCTTAAATCATCAAATTAGCGAGCGCTGCCAATTACTCCAAAAGGGGGCTCTCTCTTTTATTGACCACGCGCATCCTGTATGATGCAAGCAGACTAACCATATCAACGCTGGTACTACTCCCGCAGACATGACCCTTTTAGCGCTCGGTATTAACCATAAAACGGCACCTGTATCGCTGCGAGAACGCGTAACGTTTTCGCCGGACACGCTTGATCAGGCGCTGGACAGCCTGCTTGCGCAGCCAATGGTGCAGGGCGGGGTCGTGCTGTCAACCTGTAACCGTACAGAGCTGTATCTGAGCGTGGAAGAGCAGGATAACCTGCAAGAAGCGCTGATCCGCTGGTTATGCGATTACCATAACCTGAACGAGGACGATCTGCGCAACAGTCTGTACTGGCATCAGGACAATGACGCCGTCAGCCACCTGATGCGCGTCGCCAGCGGTCTGGATTCACTGGTGCTGGGCGAACCGCAAATCCTCGGTCAGGTGAAAAAAGCGTTTGCGGATTCGCAAAAAGGCCACCTTAACGCCAGCGCGCTGGAGCGAATGTTTCAGAAGTCGTTTTCCGTCGCCAAGCGAGTGCGGACTGAAACCGATATCGGCGCCAGCGCCGTCTCCGTCGCGTTTGCCGCCTGTACGCTCGCCCGCCAAATCTTCGAATCGCTGTCGACGGTCACTGTACTGTTAGTTGGCGCGGGTGAAACTATTGAACTGGTGGCGCGTCACCTGCGCGAGCATAAAGTACAAAAGATGATTATCGCCAACCGAACCCGCGAGCGCGCGCAAGCCCTGGCGGATGAGGTTGGCGCTGAGGTTATCTCGCTCAGCGATATCGACGCCCGCTTGCAGGATGCCGATATTATCATCAGTTCGACCGCCAGCCCGCTGCCGATTATCGGTAAAGGCATGGTGGAGCGCGCATTAAAAAGCCGTCGCAACCAGCCGATGCTGCTGGTGGATATCGCCGTACCGCGCGACGTTGAGCCGGAAGTCGGCAAACTGGCGAACGCTTATCTTTATAGCGTCGATGATTTACAGAGCATCATTTCGCATAATCTGGCGCAGCGTCAGGCTGCGGCGGTGGAAGCGGAAACGATTGTTGAGCAGGAAGCCAGCGAGTTTATGGCCTGGCTACGCGCCCAGGGGGCCAGCGAGACCATTCGGGAATACCGTAGTCAGTCGGAGCAGATTCGTGACGAACTGACTACCAAAGCGCTGTCGGCCCTTCAACAGGGCGGCGATGCGCAAGCCATCTTGCAGGATCTGGCATGGAAACTGACCAACCGCCTGATTCATGCGCCAACGAAATCACTTCAACAGGCTGCCCGTGACGGGGATGACGAACGCCTGAATATTCTGCGCGACAGCCTCGGGCTGGAGTAGCAGCACACACCACACTTTTTTACAGGGTGAATTTACGCCTATGAAGCCTTCTATCGTTGCCAAACTGGAAGCCCTGCACGAACGCCATGAGGAAGTTCAGGCGTTGCTGGGCGATGCGGGAATTATCGCCGACCAGGACCGCTTTCGCGCATTGTCGCGCGAATATGCGCAATTAAGCGACGTTTCTCGCTGTTTTACGGACTGGCAACAGGTTCAGGACGATATCGAGACGGCTCAGATGATGCTCGACGATCCTGAAATGCGAGAAATGGCGCAGGAAGAACTGCGCGAAGCGAAAGAAAAAAGCGAACAACTGGAGCAACAGTTACAGGTACTGCTGCTGCCGAAAGATCCGGACGATGAGCGAAACGCGTTCCTTGAGGTTCGCGCCGGCACTGGCGGCGACGAAGCCGCGCTGTTTGCCGGCGATCTGTTCCGCATGTACAGCCGTTATGCCGAAGCGCGCCGCTGGCGCGTGGAGATCATGAGCATGAGCGAAGGCGAGCATGGCGGTTATAAAGAGATCATTGCCAAAATCAGCGGCGACGGCGTGTATGGCCGACTGAAATTTGAGTCCGGCGGACACCGCGTACAGCGTGTTCCGGCGACCGAGTCGCAGGGGCGTATCCATACCTCCGCCTGTACCGTCGCCGTGATGCCGGAGCTGCCGGAAGCCGAGCTGCCGGATATTAACCCGGCGGATCTGCGCATTGATACGTTTCGTTCTTCCGGCGCGGGCGGTCAGCACGTTAACACCACCGACTCCGCTATCCGTATTACCCACTTGCCGACCGGCATCGTGGTGGAATGCCAGGACGAGCGTTCGCAGCATAAAAACAAAGCGAAAGCGCTCTCGGTGCTCGGGGCGCGCATTCACGCCGCCGAAACGGCAAAACGCCAGCAGGCCGAGGCGTCAACGCGACGCAATCTGCTTGGCAGCGGCGATCGCAGCGATCGTAACCGGACCTATAATTTCCCGCAGGGGCGCGTGACCGATCATCGTATTAATCTGACGTTATATCGCCTTGATGAAACGATGGAAGGTAAGCTGGATATGCTGATTGAGCCGATTGTTCAGGAACACCAGGCTGACCTGTTAGCCGCCTTATCCGAGCAGGAATAATGGATTTTCAGCACTGGCTACATGAGGCGGTAAACCAGCTCCGGGACAGCGACAGCCCCCGGCGCGACGCCGAGATCCTGCTTGAGTACGTTACGGGCAAGGGGCGGACGTATATCATGGCCTTTGGCGAAACGCCGCTTACCGACGTCCAGCAACAACAGCTCGCGGACCTGCTGCAGCGGCGTAGACAGGGCGAACCTATTGCGTACCTGACGGGCTTACGCGAATTTTGGTCGCTGCCGCTCTTCGTTTCTCCCGCCACGCTAATCCCGCGCCCGGATACCGAATGTCTGGTGGAACAGGCGTTGGCGCGATTGCCGGTCAAAACCTGTCGTATTCTGGATTTAGGCACCGGAACCGGCGCGATTGCGCTGGCGCTGGCCTACGAGCGACCGGATTGCGAGGTGACTGCGGTCGATCGTATGCCTGATGCGGTTGCGCTGGCGATACGCAACGCGGAACATTTGGCTATCCGGAATGTGCGTATACTGCAAAGTTGTTGGTTCAGCGCGCTATCGGGGCAGCAGTTCGACATGATTGTCAGCAATCCGCCCTACATTGACGCGCAGGACCCGCACCTTAGCGAAGGCGATGTACGCTTTGAACCGCGCTCGGCGTTGGTAGCGGACGAAAACGGTATGTCGGATCTTACGCATATTATCGATAACGCTCGCCAGATGTTAACGCCCGGCGGCTTCCTGCTGCTGGAACACGGTTGGCAGCAAGGCGAAGCGGTAAGAGCGGTTTTCAGGCGGTCTGGTTACTCGGATGTAGAAACGTGTCGTGATTATGGCGGTAATGAACGCGTAACCTGCGGGCGTTTTACGCCATGACAATTGCAATGTTGCTCACGCTTCATCTTATTTGTGTTGCGCTCTCCGTCAGTTTGTTTGTCGCTCGTTACTGGTGGCGCTATTGCGGCCATGCGTTGGCCGCCGCGCGCTGGACACGAATCGTGCCTCCCGTCATAGATACCCTGTTACTGCTTAGCGGTATTGGGTTAATCGTTAAAACGCACATCCTGCCATTCACGGAGTCGGGCTCATGGCTGACTGAAAAACTGTTTGGCGTTATCATCTACATCGTTTTGGGTTTTATTGCGCTTGATTATCGTCAGGCGCGCAGCCAGCAGGCGCGTTTTATCGCTTTCCCGCTGGCGCTGGTGGTGCTGTACATCATCATTAAACTCGCCACCACAAAAATACCGTTACTGGGGTAAGTCATGAGGTCGTTAGCTGATTTCGAATTTAACAATGCGCCGCTGTGTGATGGCATGATCCTGGCATCAGAGATGATTCGCCTGGATTTTCCCACGCAGTTTGTCTACGACGAACTGGAACGTCTGGTCAGTCTGGCGCAGGAAGAAATTAGCCAGCTCCTGTCTCAGGATGAGCAACTGGAAAAATTGCTGGCACTTTTTTACGGCGAGTGGGGGTTCACGGACTCCCGCGGCGTCTACCGTCTTTCTGATGCTTTATGGCTCGATAAAGTCCTGAAAAAACGCCAGGGGAGCGCGGTATCGTTGGGCGCTATTTTATTATGGATAGCAAACCGTCTTGATTTGCCGTTGGTGCCCGTTATCTTCCCAACGCAACTGATTTTGCGTATTGAATCGCTGGAAGGGGAAATGTGGCTGATTAACCCGTTCAACGGTGAAACGCTTGATGAACATACTCTGGAAGTCTGGTTAAAAGGCAATATTAGTCCGGTCGCCGAGTTGTTTAATGAAGATTTGGACGAAGCGGATAACGCCGAAGTGATTCGTAAGCTACTGGATACGCTGAAATCCTCGCTGATGGAGGAACGGCAAATGGAGCTGGCGCTGCGCGTTAGCGAAGCATTGTTGCAATTTAACCCGGAAGATCCTTACGAAATCCGTGACCGCGGGTTGATCTACGCGCAGCTTGAGTGTGAACACGTTGCGCTGACTGATTTAAGCTACTTCGTTGAACAGTGTCCGGAAGACCCGATCAGCGAAATGATTCGTGCGCAGATCAACACCATTGCGCACAAGCAAATTGTTCTACATTAATTAACCGACATTTTACCTATAAGTGTAAGGCGATCCTATGAAACAAAAAGTGGTTAACATTGGCGACATTAAGGTGGCAAATGACCTGCCGTTTGTGCTGTTTGGCGGTATGAACGTGCTGGAGTCACGCGATCTGGCAATGCGCATTTGTGAGCACTACGTAACCGTTACCCAGAAGCTGGGTATTCCTTACGTGTTCAAGGCCTCTTTTGATAAAGCCAACCGTTCCTCTATTCACTCTTACCGTGGGCCGGGTCTGGAAGAAGGGATGAAAATCTTCCAGGAACTCAAACAGACATTTGGCGTAAAAGTGATCACTGACGTCCATGAAGCCAGCCAGGCGCAGCCTGTGGCTGATGTGGTTGACGTGATTCAGCTCCCGGCGTTTTTGGCGCGCCAGACCGACCTGGTGGAAGCGATGGCGAAAACCGGCGCTGTGATTAACGTGAAAAAGCCGCAGTTTGTAAGCCCGGGTCAGATGGGCAATATCGTGGATAAGTTCCATGAGGGCGGTAACGATAAGGTGATTCTGTGCGATCGCGGCGCGAACTTCGGTTATGACAACCTGGTGGTGGATATGCTGGGCTTTAGCGTGATGAAAAAGGTCTCCGGCAACTCGCCGGTGATTTTCGACGTTACCCATGCGCTGCAATGCCGCGACCCATTTGGCGCCGCCTCGGGCGGTCGTCGTGGTCAGGTGACCGAGCTGGCGCGCGCCGGTATGGCTGTCGGTCTGGCGGGCCTGTTCCTGGAGTCGCATCCGGACCCGGCTAACGCGAAGTGCGACGGTCCTTCCGCACTGCCGCTGGCGAAACTGGAGCAGTTCCTGACCCAGATAAAAGCGATTGATGATTTGGTGAAAAGCTTCGACGAGCTGGATACCGAGAACTGATTGCGGTTTTTAGCTTGTGTAGGCCGGATAAGATACTATCCGGCTTTTTTATATCAGGCAAAAATCGTCATCAGATAGGCGGCAAATAAAGCCAGATGCGCCGCGCCGTTTAGCACGTTGGTGCGTCCGGTAGAGAACGAAATATGGCACAGCACTAACGAGGCCACCATCACTACCATTTCCGGCGCGCCTAAACCAAACACCAGATCATTACCTGTCGCCCAGGCGATGAGCGTGACGACCGGCACGGTTAATGAAATCGTCGCCAACACCGATCCGAAGAACAGATTCATTGCCCGCTGAACCTGATTATTCAGTACCGCCTTCAGCGCGCCCAGTCCTTCCGGCGAGAGAATTAACAGCGCGACCAGGAAACCGGTAAAGGCGACCGGAGCGTTCATGCTGGTCAGCAACGCCTCCAGCGGGCTGGCATTCATTTTGGTAACGGCAATGACCGCAATTAAATGAATGAGTAACCAGACCGTATGCCAGCCGCTACTGTGCGCGGAGGGTTTACCGTGGTGTGGATTGTCATCATCGCCTTCATCTTCATGTTCATAGATAAATAAGCTCTGGTGCGTTTTGGTTTGAATCAACAAAAATACGCCGTACATCGCGGCGGAAATTAACGCGACCAATAATGCCTGACCGGTAGAGAAATTGGCTTGCGGCAATGCCATGGGAAAAACCAGCACAATAATCGCCAGCGGAAATAGCGCGATAAGATACTGCTTAATCCCAAATAAATTCATATATTGCGTTGCGAATTTACGCCCGCCCAACAACAACGAGAAACCGACCAGTCCCCCGGTGACAATCATAATAATAGAGTAGAGCGTATCGCGCATAAGCGTTGGCGCAGCATCGCCGGTAGCCATCAGCGCGGAAATTAAACTCACCTCAAGAATAACGACGGACAGGCTTAAAATAAGCGATCCGTAGGGTTCGCCGAGTCGGTGCGCTAATACATCCGCATGACGGACCACGCTAAATGCGCTGCTTAAAATACCAATAAGTGCAAGGATATTGATGCCAATAACCACTGGTAGTGACTGGCTGCTTCCCCAAAGGAACAGCACTACCAGCGCAAGAACCGGGAAAATAAGCGAAGTCTCCTTATGGCGGGTTTTCACCGCCTCACAGGCATGTGTCATGTGGGTCTCCCTTGTGCAGGTGTTAATATTTTGGAAAGAGTAAAGAAGGTAAAAATAGCAGAAATTTGTATTTTTTTAGTGGTTTTTTACGTAGTTTTACGGCGTAGACGATTTTTTTCTTTCAAGGTCAGTAAAACAAGCATCTTGTTTTAACAGTGTTTAAATAACAAAAAGTTAATTTCCGTAAAAAGCAAAAATCCTCCTCGACTGGCGTAATAACGCATTGTTTACCACACTTAATGTTTTCCCTGAAGACGGAGGCGCTGATGCCGTATAAAGCCAAAAGTGATTTACCCGATAATGTGCGGAATGTTCTTCCAGCCCATGCCCAGGACATTTACAAAGAAGCGTTTAATAGCGCCTGGGAGCAATATAAAGATAAAGCCGATCGTCGTGATGACGCCAGCCGCGAGGAAACCGCACACAAAGTCGCCTGGGCGGCGGTTAAAAACGATTATGAAAAAGGCGAGGATGATAAATGGCATAAGAAAAAATAAACGCGGTATTACTCACGCGTTAGCCTGATTTTCTTGCCGGAAGTCTATCCTGACGCGGGAGCTTTTCCCGCGTACAGATTCAAAATGTCAGCACTTTGTCCGCCGCCAGCGTCCATTGCGCCAGCTCGACCAGCGTTCCGATTTCCACACCGTCAATCAGCGGCAGGGGAGTGATACCACGTCCGTCCGCACAGGTTTTGCATAATTTTACCGGTACGTTTTGCGCGGTCAGAATTTCCAGCATTTGCTGAATATTGTAGCCTTCGGCTGGTTTTTGACCGCGTAACCCTGCGGTTACGGCATCTGACATCAAAAACAGGCGTAAATCGAGATGGCTTTCCTGCTCGCGCAGCGCAATGGCCAGACGCAGGCTATTAAATAATGATTCGCTGCCGTAGGCGGCGCCGTTAGCGATAATGACGATATTTTGCATGGATAACCCTTCTCCTCGAGAAATTTTGTCGGCAATGGCGTTATGTTACCTCGGGAACCGATGTGCCGCCAAATGCGTGGAGAAAATCCCGGGACGCTCTGCGGAAAAAAATAAGGATATTCCTGGAAGCACGAGAAAAGGCTGCAAAACCTGTCCGGACACGTTATGGTTTACTCTGATGCCATTCCTCTCATCTTTTGTTGTAAAAGTTGCCGACACGTTGAGCCGTATTGTTTTTCGTTCATTCTCACTCTCGCTTCTCTTGCTGACTGCCAGCGGTACGATCTGTGCGCAGGCGCAAGACCCTTTCACGCAAAACCGTCTGCCGGATTTAGGCATGATGCCGGAATCCCACGAAGGGGAAAAGCATTTTGCCGAGATGGCCAAAGCGTTTGGCGAAGCCAGCATGAAAAATAACGATCTGGATACCGGTGAACAGGCGCGAAAATTCGCTTTCGGACAGGTACGCGATGTGGTCAGCGAGCAGGTTAACCAGCAGCTTGAAAGCTGGCTATCAGCCTGGGGCAGCGCCAGCGTTGATATTAACGTCGATAACGAAGGTCATTTTAACGGCAGTCACGGAAGCTGGTTTATCCCTTTACAGGATAAACAGCGCTATCTGACCTGGAGCCAGCTTGGTCTTACGCAACAGACTGATGGACTGGTAAGCAACGTTGGCATAGGACAGCGCTGGGCGCAGGATGGCTGGCTTCTTGGCTATAATACCTTTTACGATAATCTGCTGGATGAAAATCTGCAGCGCGCCGGCTTTGGCGCGGAGGCGTGGGGAGAATATTTGCGTTTATCCGCCAACTATTATCAGCCTTTTGCCGACTGGCAGACGCATACGGCGACCTTAGAACAGCGAATGGCGCGCGGGTATGATATCAACGCGCAAATGCGGCTGCCGTTTTACCAGCATATCAATACCAGCGTTAGTCTGGAGCAGTACTTTGGCGATAGCGTGGATCTGTTTGACTCCGGAACGGGGTATCACAATCCTGTCGCGTTAAAACTGGGTCTCAACTATACGCCAGTACCTTTGCTTACCATGACCGCCCAGCACAAACAGGGCGAGAGCGGGGTCAGTCAGAATAACCTGGGGCTGACGCTTAACTACCGCTTCGGCGTGCCGCTCAAAAAGCAGCTTGCCGCCAGTGAAGTGGCGCAAAGCCAGTCATTACGCGGTAGCCGCTATGATACGCCGCAACGTAACTCGCTGCCGACAATGGAGTATCGGCAGCGTAAAACGTTAACGGTTTTTCTGGCGACGCCGCCCTGGGATCTTACGCCTGGTGAGACGGTTGCGTTAAAATTGCAGGTGCGCAGCGTGCACGGTATTCGTCATTTGAGCTGGCAGGGCGATACACAGGCCTTAAGTTTGACGGCAGGAACGGACACCCGCAGTACCGAGGGCTGGACAATCATTATGCCGGCCTGGGATCACCGCGAAGGCGCGGCAAATCGCTGGCGTTTATCGGTGGTGGTTGAGGATGAAAAAGGTCAGCGTGTCTCTTCCAATGAGATCACGCTCGCGCTGACTGAACCGTTTATCACGATGCCGGACGATAATCCGCATTGGCAACCGTTCCAGGAGCAATAATTAAAAGATGCGTTCCTGATGTACCCAGACGGCGGCCTCCACGCGCGATTTCAGCTTCATTTTCTTGAGCATATGTTTCACGTGCACTTTGACCGTACTTTCGGTGATATCCAGACGCCGGGCAATCATCTTATTCGGCAATCCCTGCGCGATGAGCTTCAGAATATCGCGCTCACGCGGGGTGAGTTGTGTTACATCGCGATCGGTGGTAGCGCGGTTGGCCCGTAGGCTGGCCGCCAGTACCGGCGTTAACGCTTCACTTAATACCATTTCGCCGGCGGCGGCCTGTTGTAACGCTTTGAGCAAGTCCTCCGGCTCCATGTCTTTCAACAGATAACCATCCGCGCCGCGCTTTAGCGCCGTGACGACATCTTCTTCATGGTTGGATACGCTGAAAACGACAATACGTCCTGACAGCGCTTTTTCGCGTAATTTATCCAGCGTTTCGAGACCATTCATTCCCGGCATATTCAAATCAAGGAGGATCAGATCGGGATCGAGCGATTCCGCCAGGTCAATACCCTGCTCACCGTTGCTGGCTTCTCCGACCACGCTGATATCGGGCGCCATACTCACAAGCTGCTTTACACCCGTGCGTAGCATCGGATGGTCGTCGATTAACAGGATGGTTGCCGGTTCCTGATTATTCATGGGTATCTCCCTGGGTTTCTGTGAAGTTTGTTTCTGGAATAAAAGTAACAGTGACCTCTGTTCCGCCAGTCTCGCGTCGGCGTACCTGGCAATCGCCGCGCAAACTTTGCGCCCGATCGCGCATGATAATCATGCCGTAGTGATTACTGCGTTCGGCGTTTTCCGGGACGCCGCAGCCATTATCCTGTACTTTTAGTTTGACCTGTTTGCCACATTGCGTCACTGTCACCACCACATCGTCGGCATGAGAGTGTTTAAGGGCGTTGCTGAGGGCTTCCCTGGCAATTTGCAACAGGTGTATCGCCTGGTGTGACGGCACCAGGCGGGGGGGAAGCTGATAATCCAGTTTTACCGTAAAGCCAAATCGGGCGCTGAACTCCTGGCAGCTTGCCTCCAGCGCCGGACGTAGCCCGGGTTCCGTCAACTGTAAGCGGAAAGTGGTTAACAGTTCGCGCAGTTGCGCCCAGGAGCAGTTCAGCTCATTGCGAATTTGGCTGAGTAACTCACGGCTGCTTTCCGGTAACACGTCGCCCTGCATTTGCAGGCAGCTCACCTGCATCTTCATACAAGAGAGCGACTGGGCAATAGAATCATGCAGTTCGCGGGCAATGGTGGCACGCTCTTCCATGACAATCAACTGCTGCTGGCGCTCCTGATGCCTGTCGAGCGCCAGAGTCGCGGTAAGCTGTTCAACCAGCGTGTCCACCAACTGTTGCTGATCATGGCTGAGATGGCGTCCATAGGGCAGCGTCGCCAGCAAAATACCGTATTGGGTGTGAGAGTCGGTGAGCCGCCATTTTAAGGTGGTGCCGCCGTTAATCATCGGCAGGGCGCTACGTGGGCAAAGGTGGCAGCCTTTATCATCGCAACTGATGTCCGACTGACAGGTAAATTCCTGGTGATTATCTTCATCTTCCAGGTCATAGACCCGCAGCTCAATATCATGCAACTGGGTTAAATTTTGCAGGCCATTCAGTACCGGTGAAAGACGTTCACATAGCGGAGCCTGTGAATGCAGTCGGCGGTTGGCTTGCCACAAAAACGAGAGAATCTGGTTTTTATGTTCCAGACCGGCTGTTTTTTCCTGTACGCGCTGTTCCAGTACCGCATAACTTTCGGCCAGTTCTTCAGACATATTATTGAGCGCAGAACCCAACGCGGCCATCTCATTGCGTCCACTGATATTGGCACGTTGGGTAAAGTCGCGCTGACTGACGGCGCGCGCCATTGATAACAACTGTTTCCAGGGCTGCAAAAGGCGAACACGTAGCCAGATAATCGTAAATACCAGCAATAGCGCCATAAAGATCGCCATTACCCGGTGAACTAATACCACGCGTTCGATACGCAATTCAGTAGTATGGTCGAACGACGTCACCAGGCGATCCAGGCCCGCCACAAAGCGTGTGACATCTTCTGCGACCGCGTGCGCGTTTTGCGCGTGCTGTAGCCCTGGCGAGAGTTCGTTATGCCAGTAATCCTGCAACGCTTTAAGCTGCTTCTGCTGCCCATCTCGCTCAGCGGCGCGGGTCAGTTCAGGGCTGAATGCCGTTTGCTCCATCTCATCCAGCAGCTTTTGATCTTTAGCATCCAGCGGGACAGCGGCCAGTAGTCGATAGCTTTGCATACGCAATGAGCCCGCTTTATTAATCGCATGAGCGCTACCCTGCACGCCCTGAACCAGCCAGCCGGAAACCGCCATCCCCGCCACGCCGATAGCGGTAGAGAGCATGACAATCAGCGCCAGTTGGTTAACCAGCGTAAGAGGAGAGAAACACCGTTTAAACATGTTACCTTCTTTCTTCGGGGTAATGTCGCCGAAAAAACGTAGCAAAAAAGAGGGGCGTCAATCGGCTGTGCCGCTATTCTCAACGATACAGCGGAGTATACCCATACCTATAACGAGTTACTCCTTAATTGCCGCTGTAGAGAGGTATCTGCGACGGGAAGGAGTAGACAGACACAGCATGGTGAAAAACCACAGCTTTTTTACCAAAATAGCCTACTCATTAAGGGTAATAACTATTTTTAGTCGCCGGTGATGACGACTTTTCCTTTGATTTATATCAACTTACCTTCGGCAGTAAACCCTAATGTGGCAGACATCAAATCAAGAATCAGAGGTGTCTATGAGTCACTCATCCGCCCCGGAAAGGGCAACTGGCGCTGTTATCACGGAATGGCGTCCGGAAGATCCGGCATTCTGGCAACAGCGCGGCCATCGTGTCGCCAGCCGTAATTTGTGGATTTCTGTCCCGTGTTTACTGCTGGCGTTTTGCGTCTGGATGCTATTCAGCGCAGTGGCGGTGAACCTGCCGAAAGTGGGATTTAATTTTACGACCGATCAGCTCTTTATGTTGACTGCGCTGCCATCTGTTTCCGGCGCGCTGCTACGGGTGCCTTACTCCTTTATGGTGCCGCTATTTGGCGGACGTCGCTGGACAGCGTTCAGTACCGGTATCCTCATCGTGCCCTGCGTATGGTTAGGCTTTGCCGTTCAGGATACCAGTACGCCCTTTAGCACTTTCATTATTATTTCCTTGCTGTGTGGTTTTGCCGGCGCGAACTTTGCCTCCAGTATGGCGAACATCAGCTTTTTCTTTCCTAAACAAAAGCAGGGCGGCGCGCTGGGTCTGAACGGCGGTCTGGGCAATATGGGCGTGAGCGTGATGCAGCTGGTTGCGCCGCTGGTGGTTTCGCTCTCTATCTTTGCCGCCTTTGGCAGCCACGGTGTAGAGCAGCCGGACGGCTCTCAGCTCTATCTGGCGAACGCGGCCTGGATTTGGGTGCCTTTCCTGGCCATTTTTACGCTGGCGGCGTGGTTCGGCATGAACGAACTGGCGACGTCTAAGGCCTCGCTAAAAGAGCAACTGCCGGTGCTCAAGCGTGGTCATCTGTGGATCATGAGTCTGCTGTATCTGGCGACCTTCGGATCGTTTATCGGTTTCTCCGCGGGGTTCGCTATGCTGTCTAAAACGCAATTCCCGGATGTGCAGATCCTGCATTATGCGTTTTTCGGTCCGTTTATCGGCGCGCTGGCGCGTTCGGCGGGCGGCGCAATTTCTGACCGTCTGGGGGGGACTCGCGTCACGCTTATCAACTTTGTCCTGATGGCGATTTTCAGCGGTCTGCTGTTCCTGACATTACCTACTGGCGGCGTTGGCGGTAGCTTTATCGCATTCTACGGGGTATTTCTGGCGCTATTCCTGACGGCGGGGCTGGGGAGTGGTTCTACCTTCCAGATGATCTCCGTTATCTTCCGTAAACTGACGATGGATCGGGTTAAAGCGGAAGGCGGGTCGGACGAAAGAGCCATGCGTGAAGCGGCGACCGATACGGCGGCGGCGCTGGGCTTTATTTCCGCGATTGGCGCGATTGGCGGCTTTTTTATTCCGAAAGCGTTTGGTTCATCTTTAGCATTAACCGGTTCTCCAGTCGGCGCGATGAAAGTCTTTCTTATTTTCTATATCGCCTGCGTCGTTATTACCTGGGCGGTATATGGACGTCATTCTAAAAATAAAAAGTAACTTTTGATTATCCTTTGCGCGGCGTTAGACCGCGCTTTTTTTTTATCTGTATTTAGTTACAACATACTTATAGTCAAGAAGAGAGGCGCGACAGGGCTAACCACGCACATTTTTATCGGTCATCCAGGGGGATACCCCTTAATACCTACTTGTTGAAAATTTAACATTCATGTCGTGCCTAAATTTAATTTTATGTAATTAAATCAGTAACATATATAAATAAAACTCCTCCTCCAAAAGGAGTATGCAGGAGGTTTGCGCGCCATTTGCATCCCTGTCCGCCTTGATCGTTATCAATTCTCACGCCCATTCAGCGCGTTACCTTCGCCCTTAGTTAAGCAATGTCGATTTATCAGAGAGCCGTAAGGTTCCACACAGGAGAAACCCGATGAGTAAATTCCTGGACCGGTTTCGCTACTTCAAGCAGAAGGGCGAAACCTTTGCCGATGGGCACGGCCAGCTTCTCGAAACAAACCGGGACTGGGAGGACGGATACCGCCAACGTTGGCAGCATGACAAAATTGTGCGATCAACCCATGGGGTGAACTGCACCGGTTCTTGTAGCTGGAAAATTTATGTCAAAAATGGTCTGGTGACCTGGGAAACACAGCAAACCGATTACCCGCGCACCCGTCCTGATATGCCAAACCATGAACCTCGCGGCTGCCCGCGCGGGGCAAGTTACTCCTGGTATCTCTACAGCGCTAACCGACTGAAATATCCGCTAATGCGCAAACGTCTGATGAAGATGTGGCGCGAGGCGAAAAAACTGCATCGCGATCCGGTAGAGGCATGGGCCTCCATCATTGAAGATGCCGATAAAGCCAAAAGCTTCAAACAGGCGCGTGGTCGTGGCGGCTTTGTTCGCTCCTCATGGCAGGAAGTGAACGAGCTGATCGCCGCTTCCAACGTGTACACCGTGAAAACCTATGGCCCTGACCGCGTCGCGGGCTTCTCACCCATCCCGGCGATGTCGATGGTTTCCTACGCTTCCGGCGCACGTTATCTTTCGCTGATTGGCGGTACCTGCCTGAGCTTCTACGACTGGTACTGCGACCTGCCGCCAGCCTCCCCGCAAACCTGGGGCGAGCAGACCGACGTGCCGGAATCCGCTGACTGGTACAACTCCAGCTATATTATCGCCTGGGGCTCTAACGTGCCGCAAACCCGTACGCCGGACGCCCACTTCTTTACCGAAGTACGTTACAAAGGCACTAAAACCGTCGCGGTGACGCCGGACTATGCTGAAATCGCCAAACTGTGCGATCTGTGGCTGGCGCCGAAGCAGGGGACCGATGCGGCGATGGCGCTGGCGATGGGCCACGTCATGCTGCGCGAATTCCACCTCGACAACCCGCGCCAGTACTTCACCGATTATGTCCGCCGCTATACCGACATGCCAATGCTGGTGATGCTTGAAGAGCGTGATGGTTATTATGCCGCAGGTCGTATGCTGCGCGCTGCCGATCTCGTTGATTCGCTGGGGCAGGAAAATAACCCGGAATGGAAAACCGTCGCTATCAACAGCAACGGTGAAATGGTGGCGCCAAACGGTTCAATTGGTTTCCGTTGGGGTGAAAAAGGCAAATGGAACCTCGAACAGCGCGACGGGACTACCGGTGCAGAAACTGAATTGCAGCTCAGCTTGCTGGGCAGCCAGGATGAGATTGCTGACGTGGGCTTCCCGTATTTCGGCGGCGAAGGTTCAGAGTACTTTAATCATGTGGCGCTGGATAACGTCCTGCTGCATAAACTGCCGGCAAAACGTCTGCAACTGGCCGATGGTTCTACCGCGCTGGTGACCACCGTTTACGATCTGACCATGGCGAACTATGGTCTGGAACGCGGCCTGAACGATGAAAATTGTGCCGCCAGTTATGACGATACCAAAGCGTATACGCCAGCATGGGCCGAGCAGATCACCGGCGTGCCGCGGGCGCAGATCATCCGTATCGCCCGGGAATTCGCCGATAACGCGGATAAAACGCACGGGCGTTCAATGATTATCGTTGGCGCCGGTCTGAACCACTGGTATCACCTCGATATGAACTATCGCGGGCTAATCAATATGTTGGTGTTCTGTGGTTGCGTTGGTCAGAGCGGCGGCGGTTGGGCGCACTACGTCGGCCAGGAAAAACTGCGTCCGCAGACCGGCTGGCAGCCGCTGGCGTTTGCCCTTGACTGGCAGCGTCCGGCGCGTCACATGAATAGCACCTCTTACTTCTATAACCACTCCAGCCAGTGGCGCTACGAGACGGTGACCGCCGAGGAATTACTGTCGCCGATGGCGGACAAATCCCGCTATAGCGGTCATCTGATTGACTTCAATGTGCGCGCCGAGCGTATGGGATGGTTGCCGTCGGCGCCGCAGTTAGGCACTAACCCGCTGTACATTGCGCGTGAAGCGGAAAAAGCCGGTATGACGCCGGTAGATTATACCGTCAAATCCCTGAAAGACGGTTCGATTCGCTTTGCCGCCGAGCAGCCGGAAAACGGTAAAAACCACCCGCGTAACCTGTTCATCTGGCGTTCAAACCTGCTTGGGTCTTCCGGTAAAGGTCACGAGTATATGCTGAAATATCTGCTGGGTACTGAGCATGGTATTCAGGGGCTGGATCTGGGTAAACAGGGCGGTGTGAAGCCGGAAGAAGTGGAGTGGCGTGACAATGGCCTGGACGGCAAACTGGATCTGGTGGTGACGCTGGACTTCCGCCTGTCGAGCACCTGCCTGTACTCCGATATCGTACTGCCGACCGCCACCTGGTATGAAAAAGACGATATGAATACCTCGGATATGCATCCGTTTATTCATCCGCTGTCTGCCGCCGTAGATCCGGCCTGGGAATCGAAAAGCGACTGGGAAATCTACAAAGGCATTGCGAAGAAATTCTCCGAAGTCTGTGTAGGCCACCTGGGTAAAGAGACTGACGTCGTGACGCTGCCGATCCAGCACGACTCTGCCGCTGAACTGGCACAGCCGCTGGACGTGAAAGACTGGAAAAAAGGCGAATGCGATCTGATCCCAGGGAAAACCGCGCCGCACATCATGACCGTCGAGCGCGATTACCCGGCGACTTACGAACGCTTTACCTCTATCGGCCCGCTGATGGAGAAAATCGGCAACGGCGGGAAAGGGATTGCCTGGAACACACAGAGCGAAATGGACTTGCTGCGTAAGCTTAATTACACCAAAGCGGACGGTCCGGCGAAAGGCCAGCCGATGCTCAACACGGCGATTGACGCGGCAGAGATGATCCTGACGTTAGCGCCGGAAACCAACGGTCAGGTGGCGGTGAAAGCCTGGGCGGCGCTGAGCGAGTTTACCGGTCGCGACCATACGCATCTGGCAACTAATAAAGAAGAAGAGAAAATCCGCTTCCGCGATATTCAGGCCCAGCCGCGCAAAATTATCTCCAGCCCGACCTGGTCTGGTCTGGAAGATGAGCATGTTTCTTATAACGCCGGTTATACCAACGTTCACGAGCTGATCCCGTGGCGTACGCTGTCTGGTCGTCAACAGTTGTATCAGGATCACCAGTGGATGCGCGACTTCGGCGAAAGTCTGCTGGTGTATCGCCCACCGATCGACACCCGCTCGGTGAAAGCGGTGATGGGGCGTAAGTCCAACGGTAATCCGGAGAAGGCGCTCAACTTCCTGACGCCGCACCAGAAATGGGGTATCCACTCGACCTACAGCGATAACCTGTTGATGCTGACTTTGTCGCGTGGCGGCCCGATTGTGTGGATGAGCGAAACCGACGCCAAAGATCTGGGCATTGAAGATAACGACTGGATCGAAGTCTTCAACAGCAACGGCGCATTGACCGCACGCGCAGTGGTCAGCCAGCGTGTACCGGCGGGCATGACCATGATGTACCACGCGCAGGAACGTATCGTAAACCTGCCGGGGTCGGAAATTACCCAGCAGCGCGGCGGTATTCATAACTCGGTGACGCGCATTACGCCGAAACCGACCCATATGATCGGCGGCTATGCGCAGTTAGCCTACGGCTTTAACTACTACGGTACCGTCGGCTCCAACCGCGATGAGTTTGTGGTGGTACGTAAGATGAAGAACATTAACTGGTTGGATGGCGAAGGCAATGACCAGGTACAGGAGAGCGTAAAATGAAAATTCGTTCACAAGTCGGCATGGTGCTGAATCTCGATAAGTGCATCGGCTGTCATACCTGTTCAGTCACCTGTAAAAACGTCTGGACCAGTCGCGAAGGTATGGAATACGCGTGGTTCAACAACGTAGAAAGTAAGCCTGGCGTTGGTTTTCCGAATGACTGGGAAAATCAGGAAAAATGGAAAGGCGGCTGGATCCGCAAAATCAACGGCAAACTACAGCCGCGCATGGGCAACCGGGCGCTGCTGCTGGGTAAAATCTTCGCTAACCCGCATCTGCCGGGCATCGACGACTACTACGAGCCGTTTGATTACGACTACCAGAACCTGCATACCGCGCCGGAAAGCAAACATCAGCCGATCGCGCGTCCGCGCTCGCTGATTACCGGCCAGCGGATGGACAAAATTACCAGCGGGCCAAACTGGGAAGAGATTCTGGGCGGCGAGTTCGAAAAACGCGCCAAAGATCAGAATTTCGAAAACATGCAGAAGGCGATGTACGGCCAGTTCGAAAACACCTTCATGATGTACCTGCCGCGCCTGTGCGAGCACTGTCTCAACCCGGCGTGCGTGGCGACCTGCCCGAGCGGCGCGATTTATAAGCGTGAAGAAGATGGCATCGTGCTGATCGACCAGGACAAGTGCCGCGGCTGGCGGATGTGCATCACCGGTTGCCCGTACAAGAAAATTTACTTCAACTGGAAGAGCGGCAAGTCCGAGAAGTGCATCTTCTGCTACCCGCGTATCGAAGCCGGTCAGCCGACCGTTTGCTCCGAAACCTGTGTTGGCCGTATCCGTTATCTCGGCGTACTGCTGTATGACGCCGATGCCATTGAAAGCGCCGCCAGTACGGAAAACGAAAAAGATCTGTACCAGCGTCAACTGGACGTGTTCCTCGATCCAAACGATCCGGCTGTCATTGAGCAGGCGCTGAAGGACGGCGTGCCGCAGAGCGTGATCGATGCGGCGCAGCAATCGCCAGTGTACAAAATGGCGATGGACTGGAAGCTGGCGCTGCCGCTGCATCCGGAATACCGCACGCTGCCGATGGTCTGGTACGTGCCGCCGCTGTCACCTATTCAGTCTGCCGCCGACGCGGGTGAACTGGGCAGCAACGGTATTCTGCCGGATGTAGACAGTCTGCGTATCCCGGTGCAGTACCTGGCGAACCTGTTGACCGCTGGCGACACTCAGCCGGTACTGTTGGCGCTGAAACGCATGCTGGCGATGCGTCACTACAAACGTGCGGAAACCGTAGACGGTAAAGTGGATACCCGCGCGCTGGAAGCGGTGGGTTTAAGCGAAGCCCAGGCGCAGGAAATGTATCGTTACCTGGCAATTGCTAATTATGAAGATCGCTTTGTGGTGCCGAGCAGCCATCGTGAACTGGCGCGTGACGCATTCCCGGAGAAAAGCGGTTGTGGCTTTACCTTCGGCGATGGTTGCCACGGGTCTGATACCAAATTCAATCTGTTCAACAGCCGCCGCATCGACGCTGTTGATGTGACCAGCAAAACGGAGCCGCACGCATGATTGAACTCGTCATTGTTTCGCGTCTGCTCGAGTACCCGGATGCTGCCCTGTGGCAGCATCAGCAGGAGTTGTTCGATGCGCTCGCGTCATCTGAGAACCTGGATAAAGAGGATGCCCAGACTCTGGGCGTTTTCCTGCGCGATTTAACCGCGCAGGACATGCTGGATGTACAGGCCGCTTATAGCGAACTGTTTGACCGTGGTCGCGCCACATCACTGCTGCTGTTTGAACATGTTCACGGGGAGTCCCGCGATCGCGGTCAGGCGATGGTTGACCTGATGGCACAGTATGAGCAGCACGGTTTGCAGCTCGACAGCCGCGAACTTCCCGATCATCTGCCGCTGTATCTGGAATACCTTGCGCAATTGCCGAAAAGCGAAGCGTTAGGGGGGTTACAGGATATCGCGCCGATTCTGGCGCTGCTCAGCGCACGTTTGCAACAGCGTGACAGCCGTTATGCGGTGCTGTTCGATCTGCTGTTAAAACTGGCGAATACCGTTATCGACAGCGACAAAGTGGCTGAAAAAATTGCGAATGAAGCACGTGATGATACCCCACAGGCGTTGGATGCGGTCTGGGAAGAAGAGCAGGTGAAATTCTTCGCCGATCAGGGGTGTGGCGAGTCGGAAATCTCCGCTCACCAGCGTCGTTTTGCCGGGGCCGTGGCGCCGCAATATCTGAATATCACCACCGGAGGACAGCACTAATGCACTTCCTGAATATGTTCTTCTTTGATATCTACCCGTACATTGCCGGATCGGTATTTCTGATCGGTAGTTGGTTACGTTACGACTACGGCCAGTACACCTGGCGGGCGGCTTCCAGTCAGATGCTGGATCGCAAAGGAATGAACCTGGCGTCAAACCTGTTCCACATTGGGATTCTGGGTATTTTCGCCGGTCACTTCCTGGGCATGTTAACGCCGCACTGGATGTATGAAGCTTTTCTGCCGGTCGACGTGAAGCAGAAGATGGCGATGATTGCCGGCGGCGCCTGCGGCGTGCTGACGCTGGTTGGCGGTATTTTACTGCTCAAGCGTCGTCTGTTTAGCCCACGTGTCCGCGCCACCACTACCGGCGCAGATATTTTGATTCTCTCGCTGCTGGTGATTCAGTGCGCGCTGGGCCTGCTGACCATTCCGTTCTCCGCCCAGCATATGGACGGGAGTGAAATGATGAAGCTGGTCGGGTGGGCGCAGTCAGTTGTGACCTTCCACGGTGGCGCATCCGCACATCTGGATGGTGTAGCCTTTATCTTCCGTATGCACCTGGTACTGGGGATGACGCTGTTCCTGTTGTTCCCATTCTCGCGCCTGGTGCATATCTGGAGCGTGCCGGTCGAGTACCTGACCCGCAAATACCAGATTGTACGTGCGCGTCACTAATCGGTTATCTGTGTAAGATAAGACCCTGCTCCGGCGGGGTTTTTTTATGCCTGTTTGCCGGATGGCGGCGTAACCGCCTTATCCGGCCTACGCAGACGTAAACTCTCTGTAGGCCTGATAAGCGCAGCGCATCAGGCATATTGCGGGCACGTATCGGGGACAGAAGATAGGGCATTACAGTTGGATTGGGTGTTGATGCTTAATGAAGTGATGGTGGTAGGGGAAGGATTACTCAGCGCTGCGCGCTTCGCCCTTCGGGTCGTTGCCTGCGGCAACGCTTTCTCGCTGCGCTCGAATCGAACCTTAGTCGAAGCTTCTCATCCTTCCCCACATGGATAGAATTATGACAAACCGATGTCGAATGAAGGTTAGATGCTTTCTGAAGATCATGATGGTGGTGGGGGAAGGATTACTCAGCGCTGCGCGCTTCGCCCTTCGGGTCGTTGCCTGCGGCAACGCTTTCTCGCTGCGCTCGAATCGAACCTTAGTCGAAGCTTCTCATCCTTCCCGTACGGAGAGATATGAGACACTGTGCTTAACGGGGATAAAATACGCGACGGAAGTGATGGTGGTGGGGGAAGGATTCGAACCTTCGAAGTCGATGACGGCAGATTTACAGTCTGCTCCCTTTGGCCGCTCGGGAACCCCACCAGGGGTAATTCAAATTGTAGGTAAAGCTTGAAGATGGTGGTGGGGGAAGGATTATTTGTCGCTTCGCTCCTCACCCTACGGGCCGTTGCCGTTGGCAACGTTCTCTCGCTTTCGCTCGAGTCGAACCTTAATCGAAGGTTCTCACCCTTCCCCGACAAGTGCAAACTTCTGCATTGCTCATCGAGTTAACTACATCGATGTAGTGAATAATGGTGGTGGGGGAAGGATTCGAACCTTCGAAGTCGATGACGGCAGATTTACAGTCTGCTCCCTTTGGCCGCTCGGGAACCCCACCACGGGGTAATGCTTAATACTGGCCCGCTTCCTTTCGGGAAGCGGGGCGCATCATATCAAATGACACGCCGCTGTAAAGCATTCCTTTGCCTGAAATGAACTGTTTGCGTACTTTTCATCCGTAACGGATTAAAGCTAATCAATTCATATTACTGACGATTAAAGAATAATCGTCCGATTGCCGTAAACAAAGACCCGCTGCGCCAGAACCTGATACAGCGCGCGGCTTAATACGTTTTTCTCAACGTCGCGCCCGGCACGCATCATATCTTCTGCGGTGTAGGTGTGATCGACGTGAATCACGTCCTGCATGATGATTGGACCTTCATCCAGATTATCATTCACATAGTGCGCGGTAGCGCCGATGATTTTCACGCCGCGCTCATAGGCCTGATGATAAGGACGCGCGCCGATAAACGCCGGCAGGAATGAGTGGTGGATATTGATAATTTTGTTCGGGAAGCGCGCCACAAAACCTGGCGTCAAAACACGCATATACTTGGCCAGCACTACATAGTCCGGTTGATGGGTATCAATGGCGTCCGCCATCTTCGTGTCATGCTCTTCACGCGTTAATCCCTCATGGCTGACCAGTTCGAAAGGGATCTCAAAACGTTCAACCAGCGAGCGTAACGTTTCATGGTTGCCAATGACCGCGGCGATTTCAACATCCAGCCCGCCATAGTTGGCTTTCATCAGCAGGTCGCCCAGACAATGCGCCTCTTTAGTAACCAGAATCACTACCCGACGGCGTCCGGCGGGATTGAGTTCACGAACAGAGCCTTCCGGTAAGGCGCTGTCCAGATCGGCCAGAAGAGTGGAATCATTGAAGATGCCTTCCAGTTCGGTCCGCATAAAAAAGCGTCCGGTGCGATGGTCAACAAATTCATTGTTTTGCACAATATTAAGCTCATGCTTATAGCAAATGTTGGTAATCCGCGCGATAAGGCCTTTTTGATCGGGACAAATAGTACGCAGAACTTTACGTTGTAGTGATTGCATTGCCGGAAAAATCCTGTTGAGAGTGTTTGCTGTATCGATACTGTCAGGCGTCACTGGCCGCAGCACTTTTTAAATTTTTTGCCTGAACCGCACGGGCAGGGATCATTTCGACCCAACTGCGGGCGGGTACCGTCAATATAATACCACTGACCGTTTTCTTTGATAAAACGAGAACGTTCGATAATCGCCCCGGTTTTCCCTTGTTCGGAAAAACGCGCGATAAAACTAACATACCCTGTATTTTCTGCTTCTGACCAGGTATGTTCAAAAATAGTCAGGCCGAGCCACCTGGTATTGGCAAATCCGGCGATGATATCATCACGAAACGCGGCCGCATTGCAGGTTGGATGCCAGCTCTTAATTAAGTAATCTGCGTCTTTCATCACAAAAGCGCAGTAACGAGAGCGCATGAGATGTGACGGATCGGGTGCTACTCGTTCTCCGGACACAATACGACCACAACATAGGCTATACTCGTCAGCGCTACCACAGGGACAAGGCTGAGACACAATAATCTCCCTGAATATAAAAAACGGCGTTGAACGCCAGGGTGGCATTATGTTAACTGAGCAGTGGCGATGTTGCTACGTCTTGAAGCCAGGGGAAGTCGTTAAGTACGATGAGAAAAATGAAAATAGGGCTGGCGCTGGGATCTGGCGCAGCGAGAGGATGGTCTCATATTGGGGTCATCAAAGCCCTCAAGCAAACAGGCATTGATATTGATATCGTTGCAGGATGCTCAATAGGTTCACTGGTCGGCGCTGCGTATGCCTGTAATAAATTATCGGCGCTTGAACAGTGGGTATGTTCATTCCGCTACTGGGATGTTTTACGCCTGATGGATGTATCCTG
This sequence comes from Salmonella sp. SJTUF14076, assembly GCF_015534835.1. Lineage (NCBI taxonomy): Bacteria > Pseudomonadati > Pseudomonadota > Gammaproteobacteria > Enterobacterales > Enterobacteriaceae > Salmonella > Salmonella sp. SJTUF14076. Next base: position 2,206,283 of record NZ_CP064674.1, read on the forward strand.
GGGCAGAGGAGGGTTGCTTCGCGGCGAACGCGTATTTAATCACTATCGGGATATTATGCCCGTCACGGATTTTGACCACTGTTCAAGACGTTTTGGCGCGGTCGCGACGAATCTTAGCACTGGACGAGAGCTATGGTTTACTGAAGGCGATCTACACCTTGCTGTACGCGCGTCGTGCAGTATGCCAGGGCTGATGTCTCCGGTTGAACATAACGGTTACTGGCTGGTAGATGGTGCAGTCGTTAATCCGGTACCTGTTTCGTTAACCAGGGCGCTGGGGGCTGATATCGTTATTGCGGTAGACCTGCAACATGATGCCCACCTCATGCAGCAAGATTTGCTCTCTGTAAATGTCGGGAATATCAATGAAGAGAGCGATGATGCGCTGCCCTGGCATAAGCGTTTAAAAGAACGTTTCAGTAGCCTGACTTCACGCCGTGGCGTGAGTTCGCCTGGGGCAATGGAAATCATGACAACCTCCATTCAGGTGTTGGAAAATCGTCTTAAACGTAACCGTATGGCTGGCGATCCGCCTGATATTCTCATTCAACCATTCTGTCCGCAAATCTCTACGCTGGATTTTCATCGCGCCCATGCCGCTATTGCGGCGGGTCAGTTAGCCGTAGAGAAAAAGATGGACGAACTTATACCCTTGGTGCGTACCGACGTTTAATGTACCTTTTACGATCACTTAAGCAAATTCTGACAGGCGCAAGCGGCAATACCATGCCACTATTGATTAAAGCCAGTCAGGGGAGAGAACATGACGCAGCCATTGGTCGGAAAACAGATTCTTATTGTTGAAGACGAGCCTGTATTTCGCTCGCTTCTGGATTCGTGGTTTTCCTCTTTGGGAGCGACAACGGCATTGGCAGGCGACGGGGTGGATGCCCTGGAGTTGATGGGGCGTTTTACCCCTGATCTCATGATATGTGATATCGCGATGCCGAGAATGAACGGTCTCAAACTGGTAGAAAACTTACGTAATCGCGGAGACCAGACGCCTATTCTGGTTATTTCCGCAACAGAAAATATGGCGGATATCGCCAAAGCGTTACGCCTTGGGGTTGAAGATGTCTTGCTGAAGCCGGTAAAAGATCTCAACCGCTTGCGGGAAACCGTATTCGCTTGCTTATACCCTAATATGTTTAACTCGCGGGTTGAAGAAGAAGAACGCCTGTTTCGTGACTGGGATGCAATGGTGAGTAATCCGACCGCCGCAGCGCAATTGTTGCAGGAATTGCAGCCCCCGGTACAGCAGGTGATTTCTCATTGCCGCATTAATTACCGGCAGCTCGTCTCCGCCGATCAGCCTGGACTGGTGCTGGATATTGCGCCGCTATCTGATAACGAACTGGCATTTTATTGCCTGGATGTCACCCGGGCGGGCGATAACGGCGTGTTAGCCGCATTGTTGCTGCGAGCGCTATTTAACGGCTTATTGCAGGATCAGCTAGGCCAACAAAAGCACCGTTTACCGGAGTTAGGCGCGCTATTAAAACAGGTAAATCATCTGCTCAGGCAAGCCAATTTACCTGGGCAATTCCCGCTATTTGTCGGCTACTATCACAGTGAGCTCAAAAATTTGATTCTCGTCTCCGCCGGATTGAACGCCACCTTAAATACGGGCGCTCATCAGGTTCAAATTAGCAGCGGCGTGCCGCTAGGAACATTGGGTAACGCCTACCTTAACCAATTAAGCCAGCGTTGCGACTCGTGGCAGTGTCAAATATGGGGCGCAGGAGGGCGTCTGCGATTGATGTTGTCTGCGGAATGACCAAACGGAAGAGTGAGCGGAAATTGCTTTACCGGCCTTTCCCGACGAGTGTTACTATCTGCGGCAGATTTATAAGTATTTGTCTTAATTATACCAATATAAGTCCTTTTTGGACCTGAGGCTTGTTCTGGTACTGATATACTGGAACACGATACAGATTAATGAACACGTTCAATACATGAACAGTCCAGGAGAATTTTAAATGGCTGCCCTTAATTCGAAAGTCAAAAAAGCCGTTATCCCGGTCGCGGGATTGGGAACCAGGATGTTGCCAGCGACCAAAGCTATCCCGAAAGAGATGCTGCCGCTGGTTGATAAGCCATTAATTCAGTATGTCGTGAACGAATGTATCGCTGCTGGCATTACTGAAATCGTGCTTGTTACGCACTCGTCTAAAAACTCTATTGAAAACCACTTTGATACCAGTTTTGAGCTGGAAGCGATGCTGGAAAAACGCGTTAAGCGTCAGCTTCTGGAGGAGGTTCAGTCTATTTGCCCTCCGCATGTCACTATTATGCAGGTACGTCAAGGGCTGGCAAAAGGCCTGGGCCATGCCGTATTGTGCGCGCATCCCGTTGTCGGAAACGAACCTGTCGCTGTTATTCTGCCAGACGTTATTCTTGACGAATATGAGTCCGACCTGTCTCAGGATAATCTGGCTGAAATGATCCGCCGTTTCGATGAAACCGGCAATAGCCAGATTATGGTTGAGCCAGTAGAAGATGTGACTGCATACGGCGTGGTAGATTGCAAAGGCGTTGAGCTGGCGCCGGGCGAAAGTGTGCCGATGGTTGGCGTGGTTGAAAAACCAAAAGCGGATGTCGCGCCGTCTAACCTTGCGATTGTCGGACGTTATGTGTTGAGCGCGGATATCTGGGCGTTGCTGGCGAAAACCCCTCCGGGTGCCGGGGATGAAATTCAGTTGACCGATGCTATCGATATGCTGATCGAAAAAGAAACGGTTGAAGCCTACCACATGAAGGGCAAAAGCCATGACTGTGGTAATAAGTTAGGATATATGCAGGCATTCGTTGAATATGGCATCCGTCATAATTCGCTGGGTGCTGAATTTAAAGCCTGGCTTGAAGAAGAAATGGGTATTAAGAAGTAACGATACGTTATAAATTTTTTAACAGAAGCGCTGGTAAATCCGGCGCTTTTTTTTATGCCTGGGTTCGTCAGCGGAGAACTCAGGCAAAAAAAATCCCGCCAGCGGCGGGATTTTAAGCATCCAGGAAGTAAATTATTCCTTGATCAGGAAATCTTCCAGTTGCTTACCTTGTTCTTCCATTGCTTTTTTGATTACAGCCGGTGTACGACCCTGGCCAGTCCAGGTTTTAGTTTCACCGTTTTCGTCAACATAGCTATATTTAGCCGGACGAGCTGCGCGTTTAGCTTTAGTACCGGATTTAGCGGCAGCCATGCTATTCAGCAGTTCATTCGGGTCAATGCCGTCGGCAATTAACATTTCACGGTACTGTTGCAGCTTACGAGTGCGTTCTTCCACTTCAGCAGCAGCAGCGCTTTCTTCTTCACGACGCTCATTAACGACAACTTCTAATTTTTCCAGCATTTCTTCAAGCGTTTCCAGAGTACATTCTCTTGCCTGCGCACGAAGAGTACGGATGTTGTTCAGAATTTTAAGTGCTTCGCTCATTGTAGTAATCTCAAACTTATATTGGGGTGGTTTGTTGAGCTAATAATAGAGCGATAAATTCAGTTGTGCAATAGCCAGGAATGTAAGGAATTCAAAATTACGCTTTATTAAGCACACGTTTTAATTATCTCAACTTAAATTTTCCTTGAGGCGCCGCACAAAAAAGAGCTTATTGGCAGGGGGGATACTCACCGTCTGTCGCTAAAAATTTAGGAGTCAGGTCACATTTTATCATGATGAAATACGATCTCATTGCAGAGATATCAATCTCTTGTATTAGATTTCCTTACAAGAAAACCCTATTACTTTGCACCGGGTATGAGTAACGGTAACAATAAGTACAAGGTTTTCATATTGGCGGGTGATGATAAGCATTGTTGATGAATTTTAACGGCATAATTTGTGAAGGAATGTGTATATACCCTTCATACTTCAAGTTGCTTATGTGTTGGCTACGCTCGCGCACCCCAGCCACATAGTTATCTATGCTCCTGGGGACTCACTCCCTTGCCGCCTTTAAGCAACGCGAATTATTTTGGGTATAGTGAGCGATGTTTGTACAATTCTTAATACTCACCGGAGCGCGAGCCGCGCCGTCGCGTCGGTAAATTATGGTACAATCCCGCCAATCTTTATTTCACTCAGGTGAGGTCCTGCGACCAATGGCACAGCTATATTTCTACTATTCGGCAATGAATGCGGGTAAGTCGACTGCACTGCTGCAATCTTCATACAATTATCAGGAACGCGGGATGCGTACCGTCGTATATACGGCGGAAATCGACGATCGTTTCGGCGCAGGCAAAGTCAGCTCTCGTATCGGTTTGTCGTCGCCGGCAAAATTGTTTAACCAAAATACATCCTTGTTCGAAGAGATTCGTGCCGAGAGCGCGCGGCAGACAATACATTGCGTGTTAGTCGACGAAAGCCAGTTTTTGACTCGCCAGCAGGTTTATCAATTATCCGAGGTTGTCGACAAATTAGATATTCCAGTACTTTGCTATGGGCTACGAACAGACTTTCGTGGGGAGCTCTTTGTCGGCAGCCAATACTTGCTGGCATGGTCAGATAAGCTGGTGGAATTAAAAACTATCTGTTTCTGCGGTCGTAAAGCCAGTATGGTTCTGCGCCTTGATCAGGACGGCAGGCCTTATAACGAAGGCGAACAGGTGGTTATTGGCGGGAATGAACGCTACGTTTCAGTTTGCCGTAAGCATTATAAGGACGCGCTGGAGGAGGGCTCACTGACGGCGATTCAGGAGCGTCATCGGCACATATGATACCTGAGGTAAAGATCGACTTATAAAACGCCCTGTAGCGCTTTGGAGGTCATTATTCAGGCCTCCTGACGAAGGGCGTGCCGTGAGCACGTAGGCCAGATGATCAGCATAGCGCCTTCAGGCATCAGATAAACAGGTAAAACAAAAAAACGGCCTCAATTGAGGCCGTTATTGTCATGCTAAAGCAGATAACGAATTAAGCGGATTTTTTCGCTTTTTTCTCTGCTTTCGGTGCGGCAACGACGTCTTTCTTCGCTGCAACTTCACCTTCGGTGAAATCACGACCGTAGTAGGTATCCAGCAGAATCTGTTTCAGTTCGGAGATCAGCGGATAACGCGGGTTAGCGCCGGTGCACTGGTCATCGAAGGCATCTTCAGACAGTTTGTCAACGTGTGCCAGGAAGTCAGCTTCCTGTACGCCTGCTTCACGGATAGACTTAGGAATACCCAGCTCAGCTTTAATGCTTTCCAGCCATGCCAGCAGTTTTTCAATCTTAGCGGCGGTACGGTCGCCCGGCGCGCTCAGGCCCAGGTGGTCAGCAATTTCAGCGTAACGACGGCGTGCCTGCGGACGATCGTACTGGCTGAAAGCGGTCTGCTTGGTCGGGTTGTCATTCGCGTTGTAGCGGATAACGTTACAAATCAGCAGGGCGTTCGCCAGACCGTGCGGAATGTGGAACTGAGAGCCCAGTTTGTGCGCCATGGAGTGACATACACCGAGGAAGGCGTTGGCAAACGCGATACCGGCGATAGTCGCTGCACTGTGAACACGTTCACGCGCAACCGGGTTTTTAGACCCTTCGTGGTAAGACGCCGGCAGGTTTTCTTTCAGCAGTTTCAGAGCCTGCAGAGCCTGACCGTCAGAGAACTCAGAAGCCAGTACGGAAACGTAAGCTTCCAGGGCGTGAGTTACCGCATCCAGACCACCGAACGCACACAGGGACTTCGGCATATCCATCACCAGGTTGGCGTCGACAATCGCCATATCCGGGGTCAGGGCGTAGTCAGCCAGCGGATATTTCTGACCGGTTGCATCGTCGGTCACAACCGCAAACGGTGTGACTTCAGAACCGGTACCGGAAGTGGTGGTGACGGCGATCATTTTCGCTTTCACGCCCATTTTCGGGAACTTGTAGATACGTTTACGGATGTCCATAAAGCGCAGCGCCAGTTCTTCGAAGTGAGTTTCCGGATGTTCGTACATGACCCACATGATTTTCGCGGCGTCCATCGGGGAACCGCCGCCCAGCGCGATGATCACGTCCGGTTTGAAGGAGTTAGCCAGCTCAGCGCCTTTGCGAACAACGGAAAGCGTCGGGTCGGCTTCAACTTCGAAGAAGACTTCGGTTTCAACGCCAGCCGCTTTCAGCACAGAGGTGATCTGGTCTGCGTAGCCGTTGTTGAACAGGAAGCGGTCAGTCACGATGAGCGCACGTTTGTGGCCATCAGTAATCACTTCATCCAGCGCGATGGGCAGAGAGCCACGGCGGAAGTAGATAGATTTCGGAAGTTTGTGCCACAACATGTTTTCAGCTCGCTTAGCAACGGTTTTCTTGTTGATCAGGTGTTTCGGACCAACGTTTTCAGAGATGGAGTTACCACCCCAGGAACCACAACCCAACGTCAGGGAAGGTGCGAGTTTGAAGTTGTACAGGTCACCGATACCACCCTGAGAGGCAGGGGTGTTGATCAGGATACGCGCGGTTTTCATCATCTGACCGAAGTAAGCAACGCGTTCTGGCTGGTTATCCTGGTCAGTGTACAGGCAGGAGGTGTGACCGATACCGCCCATAGCGACCAGTTTTTCTGCTTTTTCTACCGCTTCTTCGAAATCTTTCGCACGGTACATCGCCAGAGTCGGAGACAGTTTTTCGTGTGCGAACGGTTCGCTTTCGTCAACGACCGTAACTTCACCGATCAGAATCTTGGTGGTTTCTGGTACGGAGAAGCCTGCCAGTTCAGCAATTTTGTAGGCTGGCTGACCGACGATAGCAGCGTTCAGAGCGCCATTTTTCAGGATAACGTTTTGAACCGCTTTCAGCTCCTGGCCCTGCAGCATGTAGCCGCCGTGGCTGGCGAAACGTTCGCGAACGGCATCATAGACGGAATCAACAACGACAACAGACTGTTCAGAAGCACAGATTACGCCGTTATCAAAGGTTTTAGACATCAGAACAGACGCCACAGCGCGTTTGATATCAGCGGTTTCATCAATGACAACCGGGGTGTTGCCTGCGCCTACGCCGATAGCCGGTTTACCGGAGCTGTATGCAGCTTTAACCATGCCTGGACCGCCAGTGGCGAGGATCAGGTTAATATCCGGGTGGTGCATCAGCGCATTAGACAGTTCTACGGAAGGTTGATCGATCCAGCCAATCAGATCTTTCGGCGCGCCGGCAGCGATAGCCGCTTGCAGAACGATGTCTGCCGCTTTGTTGGTTGCTTCTTTAGCGCGCGGATGCGGAGAAAAGATGATGGCGTTACGGGTCTTCAGGCTAATCAGCGATTTGAAGATCGCGGTAGAGGTTGGGTTAGTGGTTGGAACGATACCGCAAATAATGCCGATAGGTTCAGCAATGGTGATGGTCCCGAAGGTGTCGTCTTCAGACAGCACGCCGCAGGTTTTTTCATCTTTATAGGCATTGTAAATATATTCAGAAGCGAAGTGGTTTTTAATCACTTTGTCTTCCACGATACCCATACCGGATTCGGCGACGGCCATTTTGGCCAGCGGAATGCGGGCATCAGCGGCAGCCAGAGCGGCGGCGCGGAAGATTTTGTCGACCTGTTCTTGAGTGAAACTGGCATATTCACGCTGGGCTTTTTTTACACGCTCTACGAGTGCGTTAAGTTCAGCGACATTAGTAACAGCCATAATGCTCTCCTGATAATGTTAAACTTTTTTAGTAAATCATCTGCGCGATACGTGAGTATAGACAGATCGACGATACTTTGTATAAATGCCTGAAATTCAGGTGGTTACTTAACGTCCGTTTCGCTCTGATTTACTAAAAGAGCTTCTGCGTTAGTATCATTTAACTCTAACGCGTTACGTCCAGGTGGCGTAAGCAAGATTACTCACTTCTGAGTAGCGATTGTGTGATCTAAATCAAGATTACGCAAAGCTGACACCTTTCAGCAGGCCATTTTAGCCTTTTATGTAAATTGTTAAGAAATCGTTGTCATGAAGAGTAAGTGGATTAGCATAACGAGTACATATAAATAACAGTGATGAATGGATGAAATTAGGCGTAGATAAGAGGTGAACTATGCGAATAAAAGGCGTATCTTCTGCGCGTTTTGATCATTAACGAACATTGACTTCATCCGGCTAACGCTTCGGAGCTAACCGTGATTCAACCGCTTTTTGATTTTCCTGTTTACTTTAAGTTCTTTATCGGGCTCTTTGCGCTGGTTAACCCGGTGGGGATTATCCCCGTTTTCATCAGCATGACCAGCTACCAGACGGCCACGGCGCGTAATAAAACTAACCTCACCGCGAATCTGTCGGTTGCGATTATCTTGTGGAGTTCCTTATTCCTCGGCGATGGCATCCTGCAACTCTTTGGTATTTCTATTGATTCGTTCAGAATTGCGGGCGGTATCCTGGTTGTCACCATTGCAATGTCGATGATTAGCGGGAAGCTGGGGGAAGATAAACAAAACAAGCAAGAAAAGTCAGAGACGGCCATACGCGAGAGCATTGGCGTTGTGCCGTTAGCGCTGCCGTTAATGGCGGGGCCAGGGGCGATTAGCTCCACTATCGTCTGGGGGACGCGTTATCACAGCATCGCGCATTTGCTTGGCTTTTCAGTTGCCATTGCGCTTTTTGCGCTTTGCTGCTGGGGCGTGTTCCGTATGGCGCCGTGGCTGGTTCGTTTGCTGGGGCAAACCGGTATCAACGTTATTACCCGAATCATGGGGTTGTTGTTAATGGCGCTCGGCATCGAATTTATTGTCACAGGAATAAAAGGCATTTTCCCCGGCTTGCTCAACTAAACTCCCACCTGTTGATTTACAGGCGGCGCCCTAAGGGGGCCGCCTTGTGACATTCCCACGTAACACTTCTTACTTTGATAAGCATTCAGCGTTTAAATGATAAAAAATACTAATATAATCTAACGCTATTTATTTTTATTAATCAAACTATTATGAACATTACTGAGTCCGTGAGAAGCGGTAGGTCTGTTATTTTATTCACACCATACTCTGGGGCTTGATGAAGGATTATTGAAATGTTATTAGTTGTTTCAGCTCCATCGTAGATGAATGTGCTAAATAATGAGCATTTGTTAAATTTGCGTGTGTTTTCTGACGCAGGCATAACCTACGATGCGACAGAGAGATATTTTTCTTTCAACCTATTGATTATAAAGAATAAATCAAAGATTTTTAACATTGTTTAACTGTTTTTTTTGGCAGGGATTTTTCCATAAAAGAGAATTGGTTAACAAAATTGTAAAATGAATTGGCGGTTCAGAAACGCATTTGATACTTTTCGGCCAAACATTTTTGTAGAAGATTTCACATTATTGATAACTATTTTCATTTACATGGTTGTCAGAAATAACGTGCGACGTGGGCAGGTACGTCGTATACCGAATCGACGAAAGGCGATCGAACGAATCGTCAGAATAAATAAAGTCGGTGATAGCAAAAGCAGTGACAGACCTGGCAGTACACCACCAGTGCTGTACAGGAACCCTGACGGGATTAAACAGGCTGGTAAAAACCAGTAATTATAATGAGTGGAGTACAAACACAATGTCTAACATCACGAAAAAAAGTTTGATTGCAGCGGGAATACTCACTGCGCTCATCGCCGCCAGCGCCGCAACTGCGGCAGACGTGCCCGCCGGCGTTCAGTTAGCCGACAAGCAAACGTTGGTACGTAATAACGGATCAGAAGTGCAGTCTCTCGACCCGCATAAAATTGAAGGCGTGCCGGAATCGAACGTCAGCCGTGACCTCTTCGAAGGCTTATTAATTAGTGATGTCGAGGGGCATCCTTCACCGGGCGTCGCGGAAAAATGGGAAAATAAAGATTTTAAAGTCTGGACATTCCATCTACGTGAAAATGCGAAATGGTCAGATGGTACGCCCGTCACCGCCCATGATTTCGTTTATAGCTGGCAACGCCTGGCCGATCCTAATACGGCATCGCCGTACGCCAGCTATCTGCAATACGGTCATATCGTTAATATCGATGACATTATCGCCGGTAAAAAACCCGCCACCGATCTGGGGGTAAAAGCGCTTGATGATCACACCTTTGAAGTGACCTTAAGTGAGCCGGTGCCTTATTTCTACAAATTGTTGGTCCACCCTTCAGTGTCTCCTGTACCGAAATCAGCGGTCGAAAAATTTGGCGATAAATGGACGCAACCAGCCAATATTGTCACTAACGGCGCTTATAAGTTAAAAAACTGGGTGGTGAACGAACGTATCGTGCTGGAGCGTAACCCGCAATACTGGGATAACGACAAAACCGTCATCAATCAGGTAACTTATTTGCCTATCTCTTCGGAGGTGACGGATGTCAACCGCTACCGCAGCGGCGAGATCGATATGACTTATAACAATATGCCGATCGAATTATTCCAGAAACTGAAAAAAGAGATCCCGAATGAAGTCCGCGTAGACCCTTATTTGTGTACCTATTATTACGAAATTAATAATCAAAAAGCGCCGTTTAACGATGTCCGCGTGCGTACCGCGCTGAAACTGGCGTTAGATCGCGACATTATTGTTAATAAGGTTAAAAATCAGGGCGATTTACCCGCTTATAGCTATACGCCGCCGTATACCGATGGCGCAAAACTGGTAGAGCCTGAGTGGTTCAAATGGTCCCAGCAAAAGCGTAATGAAGAAGCGAAGAAATTGTTGGCTGAAGCCGGTTTTACGGCGGATAAGCCCTTAACATTCGACCTGCTGTATAACACCTCCGATCTGCATAAAAAACTGGCCATTGCCGTGGCGTCTATCTGGAAGAAAAATCTGGGCGTCAATGTGAATCTGGAGAATCAGGAATGGAAAACCTTCCTGGATACCCGTCATCAGGGCACCTTTGATGTCGCCAGAGCCGGGTGGTGCGCAGATTATAATGAACCGACCTCGTTCCTGAATACCATGTTGTCCGACAGTTCAAATAACACCGCACATTATAAGAGCCCGGCGTTTGATAAGCTGATTGCTGACACGCTGAAAGTGGCGGACGATACGCAGCGCAGCGAACTCTACGCTAAAGCGGAGCAGCAGTTAGATAAAGACTCGGCTATTGTGCCGGTGTATTACTACGTTAACGCGCGCCTGGTGAAACCTTGGGTGGGCGGGTATACCGGTAAAGACCCGCTGGATAATATTTATGTGAAAAACTTATATATTATCAAACATTAATGGCAAGACATGGGACAACTGCGGTTGTCCCATGGTGTCTTTTTTCATCGCACTATAACTTTCCCTGGCGGATCTTTTGTCACGTCCGGGAAGTAAAGGCACAGGCCAGAAGGTACGGGCAATGTTGAAATTTATTTTACGCCGCTGTCTGGAAGCGATTCCGACGCTGTTTATTCTTATTACTATCTCTTTCTTTATGATGCGCCTCGCGCCGGGTAGCCCTTTTACCGGCGAGCGCGCATTGCCGCCGGAAGTGCTGGCCAATATTGAAGCAAAATATCATCTGAACGATCCCATCATGACGCAGTACTTCAGCTACCTGAAGCAGCTGGCGCATGGCGATTTTGGACCATCGTTTAAATACAAAGATTACACGGTCAACGATCTGGTTGCCGCCAGCTTCCCCGTTTCGGCGAAACTTGGCGCCGCCGCTTTTTTGCTGGCGGTCATTATTGGTGTCAGCGCTGGCGTGATTGCCGCGCTAAAGCAAAATACGCGATGGGATTATACGGTGATGGGATTTGCCATGACCGGCGTCGTTATCCCCAGTTTTGTGGTAGCGCCGCTACTGGTGATGGTCTTTGCAATAACCTTGCAATGGCTGCCTGGCGGCGGCTGGAACGGCGGGGCGTTAAAATTTATGATCCTGCCGATGGTTGCGCTTTCACTGGCCTATATTGCCAGCATCGCTCGTATTACGCGCGGCTCAATGATTGAAGTTCTGCATTCGAACTTTATTCGTACCGCGCGGGCAAAAGGATTACCGATGCGCAGAATCATCTTCCGCCATGCGTTAAAACCTGCGCTGCTGCCGGTTTTATCCTATATGGGGCCAGCCTTTGTCGGCATTATTACCGGCTCAATGGTGATTGAAACGATTTATGGCTTACCGGGCATTGGGCAGCTTTTCGTTAATGGCGCGCTCAACCGCGATTACTCGCTGGTGTTAAGTTTGACCATTTTAGTCGGGGCGCTGACCATATTGTTTAACGCCATTGTCGATGTGCTCTATGCCGTTATCGACCCGAAAATTCGCTATTGATACTGGAGCTCGCGATGATGTTAAGTAAGAAAAACAGCGAGACGCTGGAAAATTTCAGTGAAAAGCTGGAGGTGGAAGGTCGCAGCCTTTGGCAAGATGCCCGCCGGCGCTTTATGCATAACCGTGCGGCGGTGGCCAGTCTTATTGTCCTGTTTCTGATAGCCCTGTTCGTGACAGTGGCGCCTATGCTGTCGCAATTTACCTATTTCGATACCGACTGGGGCATGATGTCCAGCGCGCCGGATATGGCGTCCGGTCACTATTTCGGCACTGACTCTTCCGGGCGCGATCTGTTGGTGCGCGTTGCCATCGGCGGGCGTATCTCATTGATGGTCGGGATTGCCGCCGCGCTGGTGGCGGTCATTGTCGGAACGCTGTATGGCTCGCTGTCCGGCTATCTGGGCGGCAAAATTGATTCTGTGATGATGCGTTTGTTGGAGATCCTCAACTCGTTCCCGTTTATGTTCTTTGTGATTTTGCTGGTGACGTTTTTTGGGCAGAACATTCTGTTGATTTTCGTCGCCATCGGCATGGTCTCCTGGCTTGATATGGCGCGTATCGTGCGTGGCCAAACCCTAAGTCTTAAACGTAAAGAGTTCATCGAAGCCGCGCAGGTGGGTGGTGTGTCGACTGCCAGCATTGTGATCCGCCATATTGTGCCTAACGTCCTGGGCGTAGTGGTAGTGTATGCATCGTTGCTGGTGCCCAGCATGATTCTGTTTGAGTCTTTCCTCAGTTTCCTGGGGCTTGGGACGCAGGAACCGTTAAGCAGTTGGGGAGCGTTGTTGAGCGATGGCGCAAATTCAATGGAAGTCTCACCGTGGCTGCTGCTGTTTCCGGCTGGCTTTCTCGTGGTGACGTTATTCTGTTTTAACTTTATTGGCGATGGCCTGCGTGATGCCCTCGACCCGAAAGATCGTTAAGGAGTACAGCCATGAGCTTATCAGAAACCGCAACTCAGGCGCCGCAACCGGCGAATGTTCTGCTGGAGGTAAACGATCTTCGTGTTACGTTCGCTACGCCTGATGGCGATGTGACGGCGGTCAACGATCTGAACTTTACGCTTCGCGCTGGAGAAACGTTAGGTATTGTTGGTGAGTCTGGATCGGGGAAATCGCAAACGGCGTTCGCATTAATGGGACTGCTGGCGACGAATGGTCGAATCGGCGGTTCCGCGACCTTCAACGGACGTGAAATTCTTAATCTACCTGAGCGCGAACTGAATACGCTGCGCGCAGAACAGATTTCGATGATTTTTCAGGACCCGATGACCTCGCTAAATCCTTATATGCGCGTTGGGGAGCAGTTAATGGAAGTCCTGATGCTGCATAAAGGGATGAGCAAAGCGGAAGCTTTTGAAGAGTCCGTCAGAATGCTGGATGCCGTAAAAATGCCGGAAGCGCGCAAACGGATGAAAATGTACCCGCACGAATTTTCCGGCGGAATGCGTCAACGTGTGATGATTGCGATGGCGCTGTTGTGCAGGCCGAAACTGCTTATTGCCGATGAGCCTACCACCGCGCTTGATGTTACCGTGCAGGCGCAGATTATGACCTTGCTTAATGAGCTAAAGCGCGAATTTAATACCGCCATTATCATGATTACCCACGATCTGGGCGTGGTCGCGGGTATTTGCGATAAGGTCCTGGTAATGTATGCCGGGCGTACCATGGAATACGGTAAGGCGCGCGATGTCTTTTATCAGCCCGTTCATCCGTATTCGATAGGCTTGCTTAATGCGGTGCCGCGTCTGGATAGCGAGGGGGCGGAAATGTTGACGATTCCGGGCAATCCTCCCAATTTATTGCGTTTGCCTAAAGGTTGTCCGTTCCAGCCGCGTTGTCCTCATGCGATGGAGATCTGCAATAATGCGCCGCCACTTGAAGCGTTTAGTCCTGGTCGCTTGCGCGCCTGTTTTAAACCGGTGGAGGAACTGCTATGAATGCTGTGATTGAACAACGTAAAGTTCTCCTCGAAATCGCCGATCTGAAAGTACATTTTGATATCAAAGAAGGGAAGCAGTGGTTCTGGCAACCGCCGAAAACCCTGAAAGCGGTGGACGGCGTTACGCTACGCCTGTATGAAGGCGAAACGCTGGGCGTGGTGGGCGAATCCGGCTGCGGCAAGTCGACGTTTGCGCGCGCCATTATTGGTCTGGTGAAGGCGACAGACGGTAAAGTCGCCTGGCTGGGAAAAGATCTGTTGGGCATGAAAGCGGATGAGTGGCGCGAAGTGCGCAGCGATATCCAGATGATTTTCCAGGACCCGCTGGCGTCACTCAACCCGCGAATGACGATTGGCGAAATTATCGCTGAACCGCTGCGCACTTATCATCCTAAGCTTTCGCGCCAGGACGTGCGTGACCGCGTGAAAGCCATGATGCTGAAAGTGGGGCTGTTGCCGAACCTCATCAACCGTTATCCCCATGAATTTTCTGGGGGGCAGTGCCAGCGCATCGGTATCGCCCGGGCATTGATCCTGGAACCTAAGCTCATTATTTGCGATGAGCCGGTGTCGGCGCTGGACGTTTCTATTCAGGCGCAGGTGGTGAATTTGCTCCAGCAGTTACAGCGAGAGATGGGGCTGTCGTTGATTTTTATTGCGCACGATCTGGCGGTCGTAAAGCACATATCCGATCGTGTCCTGGTGATGTATCTCGGTCATGCGGTAGAATTGGGCACCTATGATGAGGTGTACCATAATCCACTGCATCCTTATACCAAAGCGCTGATGTCGGCGGTACCGATTCCCGATCCCGATCTGGAGCGAAATAAGAAGATACAATTGCTGGAGGGCGAATTACCTTCGCCCATTAACCCGCCTTCCGGCTGCGTGTTCCGTACACGCTGTCCGCTAGCCGGGCCAGAATGCGCGCAAACGCGACCGGTGTTGGAAGGGAGTTTTCGCCATGCCGTTTCCTGCCTTAAAGTAGACCCGTTATAATCGCAAGGGCTGACAATTTGTCAGCCCTTCTTTTAGGTGAGGTTACCGTGTCACTTTATTTGTCGTCGGTTCGCCGTCGTCTTTATTATAATCTGTTCGATTTGACTACGCGCTCAGGTCGCCGTTTTGAAGGGTTATGCGCGCTGTTTGCGCTGCTTAGCGTACTGGTCATTTTTGTTGAATCAGGCGTAGGAACGGAATATCACCTGACATTTGATGAATGGCATATTTTTGTCTGGCTGGAGCTCTGCGTTACCCTGATATTTACCGGTGAATACTTGCTCAGACTGTTTAGCTGGCCCGAACCGGCAAAATACGTTTTTAGTTTCTGGGGATTTATTGATCTGGTGACGATTTTGCCGCTGTACGTCATGTGGCTGTGGCCGGAAATTAGCCTGAACTATATGTTTGCCTGGCGTGCTATGCGAGCGATTCGCGTGCTGCGTATTCTTAAACTGCTACGCTTTATGCCATCCCTGCGCGTATTCTGGAGCGCCATTATTAGCGCGCGTCATCAGCTTATTCTGTTCTATTCATTTATTGCGATCGTGATGATTATTTTCGGTGCCCTGATGTATCTTATTGAAGGACCGAAATATGGCTTCACGACGCTTAATGCCTCGGTGTATTGGGCGATAGTGACAGTCACAACCGTGGGGTACGGTGATATTACGCCGCATACGCCGCTGGGACGTATTGTCGCGTCGGTGCTTATTTTGATTGGCTATTCGGTGATTGCGATTCCTACAGGACTGATTACCACGCACATGAGCAGCGCGTTTCAAAAACGTCACTGGCAGCGAAAATGTCCGCAGTGCCAGCAAAGCCAGCATGAACATAGCGCGCAATATTGTAACCGATGCGGCAGTAAGCTACCGGATTAAACAGGCTTGCCGGAGGGCGCAATCAGACGCCATCCGGCCTGAACCGCTTATTCGCGCCAGAGAATATGGCACAGCTTGTGGTCCTTTTCCCGGCACAGCAGAACGCGGGCGAAAATGTCGTTAATTTCGCCGTCTTCGGTATCCGCCAGGCCAATCACCACCTCGGCAAAAAAGTCTGGATTCAGGTCAAAATCGACGTGCTCTTGCCAGTCTTCAGCGGGATCAAACAACTCCGCGCCGCCGCGCTCTTCGAATTGCAAATTGAACAGAATGATATCAGCCGGATCAAGATTATCCGCCGCCAGCTCAAGAAAAATATCGTAAGCCTGCTCAAGCGTTTCGTCTTCAGTCAGGCGATTGTTCAGATCCATTTCCATAGTGACTACCTGTTTACTCATGTTGGTCACGTTTTACAGCAATGGACTAAAGAAGTAAAACAATCGCTCGGTAATACGCTGCCATAACGGACGTTTTACCCACAAACGCGCATCTAACAGGCGGGAGCGCGAAATATAATCGTCCTGTACCGCAGCCAGATCGGCGCCGAAACCCGTATCATCAATGACCAGCGTAATCTCGAAATTAAGCCACAGGCTACGCATGTCGAGATTCACGGTACCGACCAGGCTCAGTTCGCCATCGACCAGCACGCTTTTGGTATGCAACAGCCCGCCTTCGAACTGATAGATTTTCACGCCCGCCGCCAGTAACTCGCTGAAAAAGGCGCGACTGGCCCAGCCGACGAGCAGTGAATCATTTTTACGGGGCAGGATAATACTGACATCCACGCCGCGCTGCGCAGCGGTACAAATGGCGTGCAGCAGATCGTCGCTGGGGACGAAATATGGCGTGGTCATAATTAAATATTCGCGCGCAGCATAGGTGGCGGTTAATAGTGCCTGGTGAATGAGATCTTCCGGAAAACCAGGACCGGAAGCAATGGTATGAATGGTATGCCCGCTGGCCTGCTCAAACGGCATAATATTCACATCCGGCGGGGGAGGCAGAATGCGTTTACCCGTCTCGATTTCCCAATCGCAGGAGTAAACAATCCCCATTGCTGTCGCCACGGGGCCTTCCATCCGCGCCATCAAATCGACCCATTGTCCAACGCCGGCATCCTGTTTGAAAAAACGCGGGTCCACCATATTCATACTACCGGTATAGGCGATGTAATTGTCAATCATCACCATTTTACGGTGCTGGCGAAGATCCATACGGCGTAAAAAGACGCGCATCAGATTCACCTTCAGCGCCTCTACGACTTCAATGCCAGCGTTACGCATCATGGCCGCCCAGGGGCTGCGGAAGAAAGCGACGCTACCCGCGGAGTCCAGCATAAGCCGGCAGTGGATGCCGCGGCGGGCGGCGGCCATTAACGATTCAGCGACCTGATCCGCCATGCCGCCTGGCTGCCAGATGTAAAACACCATTTCGATATTATGCCGCGCCAGTTGGATATCGCGAATAAGCGCCTGCATGACATCATCGGAGTCGGTAAGCAATTGCAACTGGTTGCCTTTGACGCCCGCAATCCCCTGACGTCGTTCGCACAGCTTAAACAAGGACGATGCGACGCTACTGTTTTCTTGCGCGAAAATGTGTTTGCAGGCTTTGAGGTCATTCAACCATTTGGCGGTAGACGGCCACATGGCGCGGGCACGCTCGGCGCGACGTTTGCCTAAATGCAATTCGCCCACGGACAAATAGGCGATGATCCCGACCAGCGGAAGGATATAGATGATTAACAACCAGGCCATTGCGGAGGGAACTGCGCGCCGTTTCATTAGAATACGTAATGTGACGCCGGCAATGAGAACCCAATATCCCAAAATGACCAGCCAACTCACCACGGTGTAGAAGGTTGTCATAACTTTAAAAATCCTTTAGAAAGCGTGTTGTTAAGAGTTTACGCGTCAGGATTCACATGGCAAATAAAAACACGGGAAAAGCGCTGGTCTGCATCCGGCGAGGGGGTATAATGGCGCTTCTGTTACAGTGAGAGTCGTAAACATGAAGCGTAGTAGAACGGAAGTGGGGCGCTGGCGAATGCTACGTCAGGCGAGCCGCCGTAAAGCGCGTTGGCTTGAAGGGCAATCACGCCGTAATATGCGTATCCATACCATCAGGAAATGCATCTTTAATCGTCAGCGTAATTCATTACTCTTTGCGATTCACGGTGTGTGAGCCAGAAAGGGCACCGTATGCGGTGCCCAACAGGCCATCCTTTTCAAAAGATCTTCTTATACGGTTTGACCGAAACCTGCGCATAGACGCCCGCTGCGACGTAGGGGTCCGCATCAGCCCAGGATTGCGCCGCTTCTAAAGATTCAAATTCAGCAATGACCGTTGACCCGGTAAATCCGGCTACCCCAGGATCGTTACTGTCCACTGCGGGCATCGGCCCGGCAGTTAATAATCGCCCTTCATCATGCAGAAGTTGCAGGCGCGCCAGATGCGCGGGCCGTACCGAGAGGCGTTTTTCAAGCGAGTTGGCATTGTCCTGAGCGTAAATAACATACAGCACGGGTAGAGCTCCTTAATCGGTAAAAGTTGCTGATTACGTTATTGGAAAGGGCATTTAACTGCAATGTAAAGATACCGACTTTGTTAAACATGCACATTTTGTGTGGTGTTTTTGCGCGATATCATCTTTTAAATGCCGCTATCGGCAATGCCTTATTGAATATGATTGCTATTTGCATTTAAAATTCAGCTCTGGTTTTTCAACTGAAACGATTATGACTTCAATGACCCTTGATTTACCTCGTCGCTTTCCCTGGCCGACACTCCTTTCCGTAGGCATTCATGGTGCTGTAGTGGCAGGTTTGCTCTATACCTCGGTACATCAGGTTATTGAATTGCCTGCGCCAGCGCAGCCTATCACGGTGACAATGGTTTCACCCGCTGACCTGGAGCCGCCCCAGGCGGTTCAGCCGCCGCCGGAGCCAGTGGTTGAACCCGAACCGGAGCCAGAGCCGATCCCTGAACCGCCTAAAGAAGCGCCCGTGGTGATTGAGAAACCCAAACCTAAGCCAAAACCCAAGCCGAAACCGAAACCGGTGAAAAAGGTTGAAGAGCAGCCGAAGCGCGAAGTCAAACCAGCTGCGCCTCGTCCTGCCTCACCGTTTGAAAATAGCGCCCCGGCGCGGCCAACAAGCAGCACCGCCTCGGCGACCAGCAAGCCGGCGGTGAGCGTACCCACTGGACCTCGCGCTCTGAGCCGTAACCAGCCGCAATATCCGGCGCGAGCACAGGCATTACGTATTGAAGGCCGCGTAAAGGTGAAGTTTGACGTGACCTCTGCTGGGCGAGTGGAAAATGTACAGATTCTATCCGCGCAGCCAGCCAATATGTTTGAGCGTGAAGTTAAGAATGCGATGCGCAAATGGCGCTATGAAGCAGGCAAGCCGGGTTCCGGGCTGGTGGTCAATATTATCTTCCGTCTGAACGGTACGGCGCAGATTGAGTAATCTCTGGCGCCGCCAGTAGGAATATTACCATCACCTGCTGGCGGCGTAAGCGGGTATACTTAACCCTGAACCGGGAGCGGGCGGGGTTTACCGTCCGGATCGACGGCAACATAAATAAACAGCGCCTCGGTGGCCTTGTAGCGCTGCCCAATCGGTTCTGACGCGACTTTTTTCACCCAGACTTCAATATTGATGCTAATAGACGTCGTACCGCGTTTAACGCAGCGCGCGTAGCAGCATACGACATCGCCAACCGCGACGGGGCGCAGAAATGTCATTCCTTCCACGCGTACGGTTACAACCCGACCGTGCGCGATCTCTTTGGCCAGTATCGCGCCGCCAATATCCATTTGCGACATCAGCCAGCCGCCAAAAATATCGCCGTTCGCATTGGTATCGGCAGGCATGGCCAATGTACGTAAAACCAGCTCGCCCTGAGGAGTATTATCCATTGTTGTCATTGTAAAACCGACTATCAGAAAAAATTACAGCCGCGATGCTACTATGAATTTTGTGTGGAGAATAGTGGGAATAAAGGTACTGACGGGAAAGCGCAGGGCGTAAAGGCGGAGAAAATATCGCCAGGCGTTCGCAGTCTGGCGATGATAAGTCACGGGAGGGTTATGATTTATCTTCCTGTGGCAGATGCCGGTAGATATAGACGCCGCTCAGCAGGGTAAAAATGAGCGTCAGCGCCGTGAGTCCAAAGACCTTAAAGTTGACCCAGATATTTTGCGGCAACCAGAAGGCGATATAAATGTTAGCCAGACCGCACGCAATAAAAAACAGCGCCCACGCCAGGTTCAGCTTTGACCAGACCTGCTGCGGCAACGCCAGTTCTTTACCTAACATACGTTGGATTAACGGTTTTTTCATCACCCACTGGCTTATTAACAGCGCGCCGGCGAACAGCGCATAAATAACCGTCACCTTCCATTTAATAAATTCATCGTTATGGAAGAAGAGCGTCAGACCGCCGAAGACGGCAACCAGAACAAAGGTAATCAGCGCCATCTTCTCTATTTTCCGATAGCGCACCCAGCTATAAATCAGCACGATTGCCGTCGCGACAATCAGTGCGGAGGTCGCCGCATAGATGTCATAAAGTTTATAAAACGCAAAAAAGACAACCAGCGGTAAAAAATCCAGAAACTGCTTCATTCTTCGATTCCATCATCAACGAGCGTCGAATGCGCCGCGTAACGGCGCATTGCGGATTATTGGCGAATCAACATATACAGGCGGAATAAGTAGATAAGCAATACTGCGGAAATCAGATTGCTCAACGTATTCGCCAGTACAGCGCCTACATTTGGGGTCAGTACAGCGAAGCTGGGCGCGAACAGCAATAGCAATGTTTTAGCCAGTAACCAGCCTATCACCGCGGGCGCGACCAGTCTCATGTTAGCCCAGGCTAAACGCATACTGCTGCGCATTGCGGCAAACACGCCCATTTTCTCTTCAACCAACATCACTGGCGCAAGCGCCAGCACAATGGCCATAATAATCCCCGGAACGACAATCAGCATTATACCGATTTGCACTAACAGGGTAGTCAGAAAAATGAGAATAAACAGTTTAGGCAATGCAGGGGCGCTGGCGCCGATAGCGCGCAGCGCGCTAACCCGATGTCCCGCTGAAACTAACTGAATCATCAGGATGATACCGCCGGCCAGAATAGCGTTGCCGATAAGCCCGGAAAACGTCGAGGCGGCAGAGGCGCGCAACAGGATCTGCTGCTGCTCTGGCGTCATATTTTGTACCAGCTCAAACAGGCCAGCGCTGCCTGCCAGATGTTCTCCTTCACTGAGTTGCGCGATTTGCGCATCGCTGGGTGAAAAGGCATGACCTAAGACCACCGTGATAAATGCGCACAGCAACGAAACCAGCAAGATAGTAATAAATTGATTTCGGAAAAAATTTCCGGCGTCACGGTAAACGGACTTCGCCGTGATAGACATGCACTCTCCTTGAGTTTTGCAGGTGTTAATTTGCGGGCAATTGTACCCTGGATAACTCTACAGTGGCAGCATCAGCAGTTGTATGGAAAAGCATATCTTTGTAAAGCGGCGGTAATCCGTATCGCGCGCGGGCGCGATTACACGCCTCATTCACTTCGCCTCCTTCGCCCGATATCGAAAATTCGCGACAGGTTGAAGGGCGGTTTTCATAAATAGCGCAACTGACGTTTTCACCCGGCGTGCCAATTAGCGCTTTACAGTGCGGCTGTTTTTGGTTGGTACCGGCCATACAACGTAAAAAAGGGGTAACGGGCTCGGTTAATGACGCCGGAACGCGTCCGCTGGCGTCGTCGCCTTCAGCCCAATAAAAGGAGACACGAAAATAGGCACAACAGGCACCGCATGTCATGCATGGGTTAAGAACGCTCATGATTCACCTGCAAAAAACTCACGTATCAATAGATTACAACGGAAATTAATCTGTCCCGCAGTGTTCGCGAATCTTAACGCCACGCGCCATTGCGGGACACTGATTACCTTAGCCAGCCTTTATCGCCAGGGCAACAGGAGCAGACAAATATTTGCATAGCGTGAATATGTCAAAATTGATCTGAATTCCTATAACTAGGATTTTCAATACAAGTTCTAAATTAATCTGGATCAATAAATGTTAAATTATAAGAACAAATGTGATCTGTGTTAGATCACTTATTACTTCATTGTGGGTATATTCATCACGCTTTTATAACCATAACGATGGAGTGGGTATGAAAAAATTTACAGTGGCGGCACTGGCGTTAACAACTCTTCTCTCAGGCAGCGCGTTCGCGCACGAAGCCGGAGAATTCTTTATGCGTGCAGGTCCGGCAACCGTCAGACCTACAGAAGGGGCGGGTGGTACGCTGGGGCATTTAAACGGGTTTGATGTGAGTAATAACACGCAACTCGGCCTGACATTCACTTACATGGCGACGGACAATATCGGGGTTGAATTGCTGGCGGCCACGCCGTTCCGCCATAAGGTGGGTACGGGCGCGACGGGTGATATCGCCACGGTCCACCTGTTACCGCCAACGTTAATGGCGCAGTGGTATTTCGGCGATTCCAGCAGCAAAGTGCGTCCTTATGTCGGCGTGGGGGTGAACTACACCACCTTCTTCGATAACGACTTTAACGATAATGGTAAAAATGCCGGGCTGTCCGATCTGAGCTTTAAGGATTCCTGGGGCGCGGCAGGGCAAGTTGGGGTAGATTACCTGATTAACCGCGACTGGTTAATTGGCGCCTCTGTCTGGTACATGGATATTGATACTACCGCCAATTATAAAATGGGCGGCGTTCAGCATCATGACAGCGTGCGTCTGGACCCATGGGTATTTATGTTCTCGGCAGGCTATCGTTTCTAATCGCCTGATGTTGTGACGAAAAAAGACCCCGCCAGGCGGGGTCAAAAAAGGACATGACACACGGATTTTACTTGTCGGAACTCACTTGTCTTCTTTCGGTTCGCCGCAGCCTAGTTCTGCGCCAGTGAGAGGATCAACGGTGGGGTCCGATTTCGTTCTTTCTGCCATCGCTTTGAGCAGCGCCAACTGCTCGCGCGGCAATTTCACTGTCGCCAGGCCATCGCCGCCATCAACAGCAGGCATCGGTTCTGCGACATAGTTGAAGTTCTCATCGCTATTCCAGCTACCTCGCGGATCGTCGCCTTGCGACATGTTGTAGTACACGTCGGTATACTGTTCTACTGGCGGTAATTTACCCGGCGGGAAGTTGTTACGAATCGAATACAGCGCCTTTTCAAAAGAGAGCTGGTGCGCGACTTCACGGGTCATTAAGAAACTGAGCGTGTCTTTTACGCCAGGATCGTCGGTCAGATTAATCAGGCGTTCATAAATAATCTTCGCTCGCGCCTCTGCCGCGATGTTTGAGCGTAGATCGGCTGTAACTTCGCCGATAGTATCAATATAAGCCGCGGTCCACGGTACGCCGCCGGAGTTTGTCAACGCCGGGCCGCCGCCATACAACAGAGAGGTGATATGGCTGTCATTACCATTCTGCGTCAGCGAGCGATAAAGTTCCGCTTCGCTTTCGGTGCCTTCCGCCAGCTCGCCTTTAGCGCCTTTATTAAGCATTCCTACCAGTGAGCCGATAATTTCCAGATGACTCAGCTCCTCGGTGGCGATGTCCATTAACATCTCTCTACGACCGGCATCATCATCGCTTAAACCTTGCGTGAAGTAGCGGCAGGCGGCCGCCAGTTCGCCCTGAGGGCCGCCAAACTGTTCCAGCAGCAGGTTCGCTAATCCAGGATTAGGTTCGCTCACTCGCACAGTATATTGAAGTTGTTTTACGTGTCGAAACATATTGCCTCCTGCTTATTATTTATTTTTTGGCTTCAACGCCATCTGCTTCAGATCGCAGCAAAAATTGTTCCGTTGTCTGCGGAATATGTTTGATAAGCCAGTCAGCCATTTGCATTTCTTCTTTCAGAATGGCTTCAATCGTCGGAATTGAGGCAGTGTCGCCAGCTTTTTTTGCCGCCGCCAGCAGGGAGGTATAACAAGCAATTTCGAGCTGCTCGAAAACATAACCGCTAATTGAGCCTTTGACAATTTCATCGGAAGGGAACATGCCACCGATAGATTGCCCCATCGCAGCCATTTTGCTCATGGAGTCTTTCAACACCGAACGGGAAATACCATTACGGTCCAACACTTCCTCGAGCATGGTAATTTGATGTTTGGTTTCACTAATATGTTGTTCAATTCTGGCTTTTATATCAGGATAATTTTCAATACGGCTGGCCATAGATTCAAGCATCGATTCTGCCTGTTTTTCCATGGCATGGGCGTCACGAAGCCAGTCATGATAATGTTCAGTATAATTCATTTTACATTCCTCAATGCGTGATAATCTGCTCCGATAATAAAATCGGAATCATGCAAGCTGATAATTAAAAATATTATTTCGATTTGCGTTCAGCACTTTTATTAACATTGCTGACTGCTAAATCGGTAAGTTTTAAATCAGTTTGTTTTTCCTCGTCGAGGGTCTCTTTGAGCAGTTTTAATGCTTTGCTATAGCCGAGCTGCTCGGCCAGGGTGGCTAGCGTGCCGTAGCTGGCGATTTCGTAATGCTCGACTTTTTGCGCCGCGGCGATAAGCGCTGCATCGCGTACTTCGTTTTTCTCCGTACTTTCGATGACTTCATTGGCTTCTTCGATCAGCCCTTCCATAGCGACGCATTTCATTCTTTTCAGTTTAATGCCAGATTCAGATTCGACGATCTGATCAATACGTTCAATCTGACCCTGGGTTTCTTCAAGATGAGATTGAAAGGCCTGGCTTAATTTTTCATTGGACGTGGCTCTGGCAAGTTTAGGAAGAGCCTTGGTTAATTGTTTTTCTGCACTATAGGTATCTGAAAGTAGATGGATAAAAAGGTCTTCAACGGTTTTAATATTCATAAATCTAATTCTCCTGGGCAAAATACTGCGAGCCAGAAGACTCGCAGATTGCTTGATAAAAGCATGTGTTATATTTACATTACAGTAAATCAGGAATTATCGGATTTACGTCCGCCGTGACTATTCTGACCACCTTTTTTACCGGCTTCAGAAGCTCGTTGCGGATCGTTTTTGAAATTCCCACCGCTATGCTGACCGCCTTTGCGGCCCGCTTCAGATGCTTTTTCACGATTCTCGGCGAAATTTCCTGAACCACCACGATGTTCGGCCATATTATTTCTCCTGTCTCGTTGCTTGCTGAAAAAATCGGTTTTAACCGTGTCGACACCCTATTAAAATTAGTTGGTTAAACCGATTAGTCAAATTGACGGAAATAGTTGTGATTTACCGCGTAAATAACGCAGAAAAAATGGTTTAGAGATAATATATTCTATATTTTCTTTTAGAATAAGCGATTTAACAGAAAATACTTTTCATTGTTATTAATAACAAGAGTCACTATCTGCGGCAATAGAAACGTTAACGCATTGTTTATTGACATTTCTTTACATAAAGGCGGGGGAAATTGACGTGAAAACGCTAAATTTTTCGGCGTGATTAGGAGTTTTCTTAGCAGAAATTGACTTCAGACTTTTTGAAAGCTGGACGGGGAATAACACCAAAAAGATTGATGATGTACGTCTGAATCGTGATTCTGGTTCGGCGCCAGCCACTCATTAAGCCGCCAGCGTTATGCTGACGGCTTAACCCGTTATGCGCGGCTGGCGGCTTTCATGGCTGAGACAAAGGACCTGAGCTCCGCCAACATCTGTTCGGGAGACGCGAGGTTTTTCTCGATAATATTGACAATGGCTGAGCCGGAGATAGCGCCAGCCGCCCCGGCACGCACGGCCGCAGACACCTGTTCCGGCGAGGAGATACCGAAGCCCTGTAACGCAGGCGCGGCATGGTACTCTTTAAGCTTCTCAATGAGATGATGCAACGGCAATGCGCCACGGTTTTCCGCGCCGGTGACGCCCGAACGCGAAAGCAGGTAGGTGTAACCGCGGCCGTAAGATGCGACCTGGCGCAGAAGATCGTCATCCGCATTTGGCGGGCAGATGAAGATCGGCGCGATATTATGCCGTAACGCCGCCTGGCGGAAGGGGGCCGACTCTTCAACCGGGACATCTGCGACCAGCACGGAATCTACGCCAACCTGTTCACAACGGGCATAGAACGCATCTATGCCGTTATTGAATACCAGATTCGCGTACATTAGCAGGCCAATCGGAATGGTCGGGTGTTTTTCACGAATCAGCGCCAGCATTTCAAAACACTGAGCCGGCGTGACGCCAGCGGCGAAGGCGCGTAAGTTCGCATTCTGGATGGTAGGGCCATCGGCCAGCGGATCGGAGAAGGGAACCCCCAGCTCCAGAGCGTCGGCGCCAGCGTCAATCAGTGTGTCGATAATTTTCAGTGACTGTTCAATGCCAGGGTCGCCCAGAGTCACGAAGGGGACAAAAGCGCCTTCCCGGCGATCGTTGAGCTGTGCAAATAAATTTTCGTAGCGTTCCATCAGATCTCCCCTCGCGCTTTCAGGATATCGTGTACGGTAAAGATGTCTTTATCTCCGCGGCCAGAGAGATTGACCACCAGCAGTTGCTCTTTTTCCGGCTGCTCGCGCATCATTTTCAGAGCGTGCGCCAACGCGTGGGAGGATTCCAGCGCCGGGATAATTCCCTCATGGCGGCACAACGTTTTGAAGGCTTCCAGCGCCTCATCATCGGTAATGGAGACATAATCCGCGCGTCCGATGCTGTTCAGGTACGCATGTTGTGGCCCAACGGATGGGAAATCGAGCCCGGCGGAAATGGAATATGACTCTTCAATTTGCCCGTCCGCTGTTTGCATCATCGGCGCTTTCATCCCGAAATAGATGCCAACGCGACCATGTTTAAGCGGCGCGCCATGCTCGCCGGTTTCAATACCGTGACCGCCAGGTTCAACGCCTATTAGCCCGACGCTGGTATCATTAATAAAATCCGCAAACATCCCGATAGCGTTTGAGCCGCCACCGACGCAAGCGATAACGGCATCTGGCAGACGGCCCTCTTTGTCGAGGATTTGCGCTTTCGTCTCTTCGCCAATCATGCGCTGGAACTCGCGAACGATGGTGGGATAGGGATGCGGTCCTGCCGCCGTGCCGAGCATATAGTGCGCGGTTTCGTAACTACCGGACCAGTCGCGCAGCGCCTCGTTACAGGCATCTTTTAGCGTAGCGGAGCCGCTATGAACCGGGATGACCTCAGCGCCCATCAGACGCATACGGAAGACGTTCGGCGACTGGCGCTCAACGTCTTTGGCGCCCATATAGATACGGCATTTCAGACCCAGCAGGGCGCTGGCGAGTGCAGAGGCGACGCCGTGCTGGCCGGCGCCGGTTTCAGCGATAATCTCGCTTTTCCCCATCCGTTTGGCCAGCAGCGCCTGACCCAGTACCTGATTGGTTTTGTGTGCGCCGCCGTGCAGTAAATCTTCGCGCTTTAAATACAACGTGGTACGCGTACCGGCGGTAATGTTCTGGCATTTCGTCAGTGCGGTGGGGCGTCCCGCGTAGTTTTTTAGCAGATCGGCGAATTGCGCCTGAAATTCAGGATCTTTTTGCGCGCTGACGAAGGCCTCTTCAAGCTGGTTCAGCGCAGGCATCAGGATCTGCGGCACATACATGCCGCCGAATTCACCAAAGTAGGGATTGAGAAGTGTTGTCATGTTTTTTCCTTAATATGCGCGCAGTGTCTGAAAAACTGAGGCCAGAAGACGAGCATCTTTGATGCCCGGCTGTGACTCCACACCTGAATTAAAATCGAGACCGGCACAGCCGACTTGCGCCGCCTGGACGCAGTTATCGGCCGCCAGCCCGCCCGCCAGTAACACATCATCCAGCGGTTGCCCCTGTAGCAGTGACCAGTCGAAGCGCTGCCCGCTGCCGCCTTGCCCATTGTCGAAAATGTATTTATCGATATGGTGATAATTGCGCGCGGGAAGGGCATCGCTAACGCTCAGCGCCTTCCAGATTTGCACCTGTTTGGGCAACGCCTCGCGCAGCGCGTTGACATACGCCTGGTCTTCGCTGCCATGTAGCTGTACGGCAGAAAGCGCCAGGACGGCGGCTTTCTGGCAAACATCGGCGATATCAGCGTTCTGGAAAACGCCGACATACTGCAATGGCGCGCCGCTTATCACTTCTCGCGCCTGCTCAACGCTCACCGCGCGCGGAGATGAGGGCACAAAAATCAACCCGCCATATATTGCGCCAGCGTCACAGGCAGCTTTGGCGTCCTGGGCGCGGGTCAGGCCGCAGACTTTATTTTCGCCAAGCAGCACGCGACGGACGGCGGCGTTAAGATCGTCATGCGCCATTAACGCGGAGCCAATTAAAAAACCGTTGGCGAAGTGGCTCAGTTCGCGTACCTGACCATAGGTGTTAATCCCGGACTCGCTGATGACAGTCACGCCGTGGCCCAGTTTTGGCGCCAGCTGGCGGGTGCGATTCAAATCAATCGACAGATCGCGCAGATCGCGATTGTTGATACCTACCACTTTTGCGCCTAACGCTATCGCGCGCTCCCGTTCTTCGTCATTACTGACCTCCGTGAGCACGCCCATTTTCAGACTGTGCGCGACGGCGGAGAGTTGGCGATACTGTTCGTCATCCAGAACCGAGAGCATCAGTAAACAGGCATCGGCCTGATAGTAACGGGCAAGGTAGATCTGATAGGGATCGATAATAAAATCCTTACACAGAATCGGCTGCGGCGCGCTTTGGCTAACGACCGGCAGAAAATCGAAGCTCCCCTGAAAATATTTTTCGTCGGTGAGCACCGAGATCGCCGAGGCGTAATGTTGATAAATACTGGCAATACGCGCCGGATCGAAATCATCGCGAATCACGCCTTTTGATGGCGATGCTTTCTTACACTCCAGAATAAAGGCGGTACGCGCGCCCTGGAGCGCATCATAAAAATGGCGTGTACTTGGCTGGATCTCATTTTGAAAACTGGCCAGCGGCTGTTGCTGTTTGCGGGCTTCTACCCAAATCGCCTTGTCTGCGACGATTTTCGCTAAAACGGTTTGCATTATTTACCCTCTTGCCGCCAGTGCGGTGACTCTGTCATATGCGGTGCCGTTGCGCAGAACATCAAGCACGGTTTGCGCGTTGGCCTTGAGATCTTCCTGACCATGCAGACGCATCAGCATCGCCACGTTGGCGGCGACGGCGGCCTCATGCGCGGCATCGCCTTTACCTTGTAATAACCGCGTCAGAATGTCACGGTTTTCTTCCGGCGTGCCGCCAGCCAACTGATCCTGATGGTAAGGCGTCAGGCCAAAATCCTCCGCCGTAAGTTGATAGCTTTTAATTTCGCCGTCATGCAGCTCCGCGACAATCGTCGGCGCATGGAGCGAAACCTCATCCATGCCGCCGCTATGTACCACCGCCGCGCGCTGATAGCCCAGTACCCGTAAGGTTTCCGCAATCGGCAGCACCAGTTCCGGGCTATAGACGCCAATCAATGCCAGCGGCGGATGCGCCGGGTTGATCAGCGGGCCGAGTACGTTGAACAGGGTTCGCGTTTTTAACTGTTGGCGAACCGGCATCGCGTGACGGAATCCGGTGTGATATTTCGGCGCAAACAGGAAACAGACGCCCAGTTCATCTAACGCCTGACGTGATTTATCGGCGTTCATATCCAGATTAATACCGAACGCCGCCAGCAGATCGGATGACCCCGATTTGCTGGACACGCTACGGTTGCCGTGTTTCGCCACTTTCAGTCCACAGGCCGCTGCGACAAAGGCGCTGGCGGTAGAGATATTGATACTGTTACTGCCATCGCCGCCGGTACCAACGATATCCGCAAACAGATAGTCCGGGCGCGGGAACGGGGCGGCATTTTCCAGCAACGCAGTGGCGGCGCCGGCAATTTCATTGGGATGCTCGCCGCGAATTTTCATGCTCACCAGCGCGGCGGCGAGCTGTTCAGGCTTAAGTTCGCCGCGGACGACCGCCGAAAACAACTGATGGCTCTCTTGTTGCGTCAGAGTTTGCGCCTGATAGAGTTTCTCCAGAATCGGCTGTAGGGTGTTGGTCGGTTCCAGCTTTTGCTGCGCCCAGGCTAATGTTTGCTCCAGTAGACGCGCGCCCTGTGTCGTCAGGATGGACTCAGGATGAAATTGAAAACCGCAAACGCGATCCGCATCATGACGTACCGCCATCACCATGCCGTTGAAATGGGCATTAATGGTCAGCCCGGCAGGAACATTACTGCCGACCAGCGAATGATAACGCGCGACCGGTAGCGGATTCGCCAGCCCGGCGAACATCGCCTGACCGTCATGCTCAATGCTGGAGGCTTTGCCATGCAGGATTTCTCCCGCCTGACCGACATAACCGCCGTAAGCTTCGACAATCGCCTGATGCCCCAAACAAATGCCGATGATCGGTAACTTGCCGCGTAGTCGGGTCAGCAGCTCCGGCATACAGCCTGCCTCGCTGGGAACGCCCGGACCGGGGGAGAGCATTAGCACCGGATTTTTCATTGTCGCCAGGCGATCGATAAGCGTCTGTGCCGGAATATGGTTACGGTAAATCACCACGTTATGACCGTTGGTCCGTAGCTGATCTGCCAGGTTCCAGGTAAACGAGTCGATGTTATCGAGCAGCAGAATATCAGCCATCAGAAGGTCTCCTGTGCATGATGCGCGGTGGCGATAGCACGCAATACGGCGCGCGCTTTATTACGGGTTTCATCGGCTTCAGACTGCGGAACCGAGTCCAGCACGATTCCGGCGCCCGCCTGTACGGTGGCGATACCGTTCTCCACCAGCGCGGAGCGGATAACAATACAGGTGTCCAGATCGCCATGGGCGGTGAAGTAACCGACCGCGCCGCCATAGCTGCCGCGGCGCTGTCCTTCCGCATCGGCAATCAACTGCATGGCGCGTACTTTCGGCGCGCCGCTCAGGGTGCCCATGTTCATGCAGGCGCGATAGGCGTGCAGCGCGTCGAGATCGTGACGCAGTTCGCCCACCACCCGGGAAACCAGATGCATCACGTACGAATAGCGGTCAACTTTTGTCAGATCGGCAACGTAGCGACTGCCCGGGGTACAGATGCGCGCCAGATCATTGCGTGCCAGATCGACCAGCATCAGATGTTCGGAAAGCTCTTTATGGTCGGTACGCATGTCCAGCTCAATACGGCTGTCGAGATCTCTGTCCAGCGTACCATCGGCGCGACGACCGCGTGGACGGGTACCCGCGATGGGGTAAATCTCAATCTGACGGCTGGCGGCGTCATATTTCAGCGAGCTTTCCGGCGACGCGCCGAAAAGCGTGAAATCATCATCCTGCATAAAGAACATATACGGGCTAGGGTTGCTCTTTTTCAGCACGTAGTAGGCAGCCAACGGCGACGGGCAGGGCAGTGAAAAGCGGCGCGACGGCACCACCTGAAATATCTCCCCCGCGCGGATGGCTTTTTGCAACTGGCGTACCACCGCGCCGAACGCGTCATCGCTCTGATTACATTCGCAGCGCATGTCCGGCACCGGCGTCACCGGCAACGGCGGAGCAGGCTGGGTTAACTGTTGGCTAAGGTACGCCAGGCGGGCGTTCAGGCGCTGTTTTTCCCGGTCGCTGGCGGTGAACAGACTGGCCTGAATACGGGTGCTTTTTTTCTGATGATCTATCACTATCAGCGTTTCCGCTAAATAAAAGCAGTAGTCCGGGCAGTTATTGCCAGCCTCAAGGTGTGGCAGCGCTTCAAAGCCAGCGACCAGGTCGTAGGCAAACAGACCGCCGAAAAACATAGCCTCCCGCTCGTGCGTCGGTATGTTCACCACCCCCTGTAACAGGCGGAACGCATCAAATACCGATAGAGAGCATAAACGGGCGTCTTCATCTAATAATGGGCTGACGGGCGGAAAGCGTAGAATGCGACCGGCAGGCAGGACTTCGTTCTCCACGCCAGCGGGCAGGGCGGTATCCAGTAGCGGCAATAACGAGGCGCCATTATCAGATAACGCCTGAATAGTGACAGTGTCACCTAAAGCGGTAATGCGCAGCGCGCTATCTACCAGCAGCAGGCTTTTTAAATCGTCTTTACTGTCGATATCCGCGGATTCCAGCAGCAGCGTTGCCGGGCGATCGCCGCAGACCTGGTGAAAAAGCGCCGTTGGGTTTTCCCGGTAGGCGGCATCGCAGGTCAATAGTTCGAGCGTGGGTTTTGGTGTTTGCATGGTTATTCTCATTATTTTGTTCAAAAAAAAGCCCGCTTAACAGGCGGGCCGGGTATCGTTTGGCTGATTACAGCTGTTCATACACCGCCCGCTATCAGGAAGTGCGCCACCAACCGTGTAATGCAAATGTCGCTGCCATTTTAGATACCCTCTTCATGTGAACTTTCGTACTAGTTAACTAGTTCGATGGAATAATGTCAACACCTATTTCAGTATATTTGCCGGAACCGTTATGATGTACATGACATACCTTTATCTCTATGGGAGCCGCCTTGAGCGACACGAATTACGCAGTGATTTACGATCTGCACAGTCATACCACGGCGTCCGATGGACTGTTGACGCCAGAAACATTAGTACACCGTGCGGTAGAGATGCGAGTCGGCACGCTGGCGATTACCGATCATGACACCACAGCCGCGATTCCTGCGGCAAGAGAAGAAATTTCACGTTCCGGGCTGGCCCTGAATCTTATTCCCGGCGTGGAGATTTCAACGGTCTGGGAGAATCATGAGATTCACATTGTGGGTCTGAATATTGATATTGCGCACCCGGCAATGCGCGATTTTCTGGCGCAGCAGACACAGCGGCGTCAGGCGCGTGGTCGGCTCATTGCGGAGCGTCTGGAAAAAGCCCATATTCCCGGCGCGTGGGAAGGGGCATTGAGACTGGCCAATGGCGGCGCGGTGACGCGCGGCCACTTCGCCCGCTTTCTGGTGGAGTGCGGCAAAGCCGCAACCATGGCGGATGTTTTTAAAAAATATCTCGCGCGTGGGAAAACCGGTTACGTTCCGCCGCAGTGGTGTACAATAGAACAAGCTATTGATGTCATTCATCATTCTGGCGGTAAGGCGGTGTTGGCCCATCCGGGACGCTACGACCTTAGCGCTAAGTGGCTGAAAAGATTAGTGGCATATTTTGCCGACCATCACGGCGACGCGATGGAAGTGGCGCAGTGCCAACAATCGCCCAATGAACGCACCCAACTGGCGACGCTTGCGCGTCAGCATCATTTATGGGCATCGCTTGGATCTGATTTCCATCAGCCCTGCCCGTGGATTGAATTGGGGCGTAAACTCTGGCTGCCCGCTGGCGTTGAAGGCGTATGGCAGACATGGGAACAGCCGCAAATATCACAGTGAGGGAAGTATGAGCCAGTTTTTTTATATCCATCCGGATAACCCACAGCAACGGCTGATTAATCAGGCCGTCGACATTGTGCGTAAAGGCGGTGTTATTGTTTATCCAACCGATTCCGGCTATGCCCTTGGTTGTAAAATTGAAGACAAAGGCGCAATGGAGCGCATTTGCCGCATCCGTCATCTGCCGGACGGTCACAACTTCACGCTGATGTGCCGCGATTTGTCCGAGTTGTCGACCTACTCCTACGTCGACAACGTGGCGTTTCGTCTGATGAAAAACAATACGCCGGGTAACTACACCTTTATCCTGAAGGGGACAAAAGAGGTGCCGCGCCGTCTGTTGCAGGAAAAGCGTAAAACTATCGGCCTGCGCGTACCGTCAAACCCGATTGCGCTGGCGTTGTTGGATACGCTGGGCGAACCGATGCTCTCGACGTCGTTGATGCTGCTTGGCAGCGATTTTACCGAGTCGGACCCGGAGGAGATTAAAGATCGGCTGGAGAAGCAGGTGGATCTGATCATCCACGGTGGTTACCTCGGTCAACAGCCTACCACGGTAATCGATTTGACCAATGACTCCCCGGTGGTGCTGCGCGAAGGCGTCGGCGACGTTACACCTTTCTTATAAGGGCGTAAGCCTGTATACTACGCGGCCTTAAAATGGCGCGGCAACGCGCCGTTCATTCTCCTGTTCGACGCCTGTGAAGGCGACACCTGAAGGAAGCTCTATGAGCGAAAAGTTACAAAAAGTGCTGGCGCGCGCTGGCCACGGCTCTCGCCGTGAAATCGAATCCATTATTGAAGCGGGACGTGTCAGCGTTGACGGTAAAATCGCCACGCTTGGCGATCGTGTTGAAGTCACTCCCGGTTTGAAAATCCGTATCGACGGTCACCTGATTTCAGTGAAAGAGTCGGCGGAACAAATTTGCCGCGTTCTGGCCTATTACAAACCAGAAGGTGAACTGTGTACCCGCAATGACCCTGAAGGGCGGCCAACCGTTTTTGATCGCTTACCGAAACTGCGCGGCGCGCGGTGGATTGCGGTAGGACGTCTGGATGTCAACACCTGCGGGCTATTGTTGTTTACCACCGACGGTGAACTGGCGAACCGCCTGATGCATCCTAGTCGTGAAGTTGAACGTGAATATGCCGTGCGCGTGTTCGGTCAGGTGGATGAATCGAAACTGCGTGATTTAAGCCGTGGCGTACAGTTGGAAGATGGTCCGGCGGCATTTAAGACCATTAAATTCAGCGGCGGCGAAGGCATTAACCAGTGGTATAACGTGACGCTGACGGAAGGGCGGAACCGCGAAGTTCGCCGACTGTGGGAAGCGGTAGGCGTTCAGGTCAGCCGTCTGATCCGCGTTCGTTACGGCGATATCCCGCTGCCGAAAGGCCTGCCGCGCGGCGGCTGGACTGAGCTCGACCTCGCGCAAACGAACTATCTGCGTGGTCTGGTAGAGCTCCCGCCGGAAACCTCGTCGAAGGTTGCCGTCGAAAAAGACCGTCGTCGTATGAAAGCGAACCAGATCCGTCGGGCGGTAAAACGCCACAGCCAGATAGCTGGCGGACGCCGCTCCGGTGGGCGTAATAACAACGGGTAATCTCTACCACGGTCTATAGGCCGAGAATCATCAGACAAGAGGGTTTGTGCCGGATGGCGGCGCAAACGCCTTAATCCGGCCTACGGTTAATAATCAATTCCCATCTGGGCTTTTACGCCCGCGTCGAAAGCATGTTTAACCGGACGCAGTTCGCTGACGGTATCCGCAAGATCAAGAATATCCCGGTGACAGCCGCGACCTGTAATAATCACCGTCTGGTGACCAGGGCGCGCGTTTAGCGCGCTTATGACCTCTTCCAGCGGCAAATAGTCATACGCCACCATATAGGTCAGCTCATCCAGGACCACCATATCAAGCAGCGGATCGGCCAGCATCCGTTTCCCATGCTGCCAAACGGCCATACATGCTGCGGTGTCTGCCTCGCGATTTTGCGTCTCCCAGGTAAATCCCGTTGCCATCACCTGAAATTCGACGCCATGCGGTTCCAGCAGATTACGCTCGCCGTTGGGCCAGGTGCCCTTAATAAATTGCACCACGCCTACGTTTTTACCGTGTCCTACGGCGCGGGCGGCAGTCCCGAAAGCCGCCGTGGTTTTGCCCTTACCATTGCCAGTAAACACGATAATAATACCGCGCTCTTCCTGTGCCTGGGCGACACGGGCGTCAACCCGATCTTTTACCTTCTGCTGGCGCTGCTGATAACGTTCATCACTCATTGGGCGATTCCTGGTTTACGGCCCGGTTGGGCGTCAAAGGTCATACCGGTTTTACGGCGACTGTCGTCGCCCATAAGCCACAGGTAAAGCGGCATAATATCGGCAGGCGTTTTTAATTTCTGTGGATCTTCCGTCGGAAAGGCGCTGGCGCGCATACTGGTGCGCGTGCCGCCCGGGTTAATGCAGTTAACACGCAGAGAACGGTTCTGGTATTCGTCCGCCAGCACCTGCATCATTCCTTCAGTAGCAAACTTCGAGGTGGCATAGGCGCCCCAGTTGGCGCGTCCCTGACGGCCAACGCTTGATGACGTAAAGACCAGCGAGCCAGCATCGGACTTCAGCAATAACGGTAACAGCGCCTGGGTGAGCATAAAGGTGGCATTAACGTTTACCTGCATGACATCCTGCCAGATCTGCGGATCTTGTTCGCTCATTGGACCGATTTCCCCCAGTAACCCGGCATTGTGCAGGACGCCATCCAGGCGGGGATAGTGCGCGGCGATGCGGTCGGCCATTTGCCGGCACTCTTCAGCGGTGCAGGTCAGCAGATCGAGCGTAAACCACTGTGGTTGAACATGTTGCTCGTCAGCAATGTGCTGCGCGACCCGACGCAGTTTCTCTTCGTTACGTCCCAGCAGAATCACCGTTGCGCCGTAACGCGCATACGTGAGCGCGGCTTCCCGCCCAATGCCATCGCTGGCGCCAGTGACCAGAATAATGCGGTTTTGCAATAGATCTTGTTTCGGTTGGTAATGCATGGCTACTCCTCAACGGTGTGGTGCACCGTCCTGCCAGGTTGTCTTATCTTCGCGTTAACTTTTCGGGTTTATGCCTGAAAGCGCCTTTTTTTTCAATCAGACAGGGGCGATAACGCCGTAAAATGAACGTCTTGTCATACTTTTTCTTCCTCAACAGGCATACGGATGAAGAGAGACTGACTTCGATGCCTGTTGTACACTGAGCGCAAGTCGCGTTATTTAATCAAGGTGGGAGTCGTGGAATTGTTGTCTGAATATGGCTTATTTTTGGCAAAAATCGTCACCGTTGTGGTGGCCATTGCCGTCATTGTGCTGCTGATCGTGAATGCTACGCAACGCAAACGTCAGCGCGGCGAGCTGCGCGTGACCAATTTGAGCGAGCAGTATCAGGAGATGAAGGATGACCTTGCTGCGGCGTTGATGGATGGCCATCAGCAAAAACTGTGGCATAAAGCGCAGAAAAAAAAGCATAAGCAGGAGGCGAAAGCCGCCAAAGCAAAAGCGAAGCTGGGGGACATTGCGACATCGGACAAACCGCGCGTATGGGTGATAGATTTCAAAGGCAGTATGGACGCTCACGAAGTTAATGCGTTACGCGAAGAGGTCACGGCGGTGCTGGCAGTGGCGAAACCCGGCGATCGGGCGGTTGTGCGTCTGGAAAGCCCCGGTGGCGTTGTGCACGGCTATGGCCTGGCGGCATCGCAATTGCAGCGCCTGCGCGATAAAAATATTCCGCTGACCGTGACGGTGGATAAAGTCGCGGCAAGCGGAGGCTACATGATGGCCTGCGTGGCGGAAAAAATTATCGCGGCGCCGTTCGCTATTGTGGGGTCAATTGGTGTTGTCGCGCAAATTCCGAACTTTAACCGCTTTCTCAAAAGTAAAGACATTGATATTGAACTGCATACCGCAGGGCAGTACAAACGTACCCTGACCTTGTTAGGCGAGAATACGGAAGAAGGGCGGCAGAAGTTTCGTGAAGATCTCAACGAAACGCACCATCTGTTCAAAGAGTTTGTGCAGCGGATGCGCCCGGCTCTGGACATTGAACAGGTCGCCACGGGCGAGCACTGGTACGGTCAGCAGGCGCTGGAGAAGGGGCTGGTTGATGAGATTAACACCAGCGATGAGGTTATCCTCGGCCTGATGGAAGGGCGTGAGGTGCTGAATGTACGCTATATGCAGCGTAAAAAACTGATCGATCGTGTTACCGGCAGCGCGGCGGAAAGCGCGGATCGGCTGCTGCTGCGCTGGTGGCAGCGTGGACAAAAGCCGTTGATGTAAACCGCTATTGCCGGATGGCATTCAGCGCCATCCGGCATGGATTAATCCACCAGGTGATACTTCTCAGACAGCACATGCGCCAGGTGTTTAAACATGTTAAACACCGCGGTGCTTTTAGGGGTCGGTAACCCTTGCTCGTCTAAAAAGTAATCGCCGCTGAAAACCAGCACGCCATTTCTCTGCGTTACGCCGGTGGCGACAATACCTGCCATCGTGTCTTCATGTTCCCGAATAATTTTGTTGGCTTCAAGCAACAGTGTTTCGCGATCGATAGGTTGCGTCTCTTTATGCATTTTTTACTCCTTAAACAAGGAGATTAGTCTACGCTGAGCACTTCTGATGGGCAAATATTCTCACAGGAAATTGATGGATTTGTCATGTTGCGTTCACTGGCAAGATTTGTTTTTGCATGCTAATAAAGTTGCGTATCGAATTTTATCAGGTACAGTGTGACGCTTTCGTCAATCTGGCAACAGAATTGCTTGACATTCGACCAAAATTCCGTCGTGCTATAGCGCGTGTGTGCAAAAAAGCCTGTTAACTCAGTCACCTGAGGGTTACATTTCGTACACAAAGCCAGTACAAGGGGTTGATATCCGCAGACGCAGAGACCATATATCGTTGTCTCGTCGCCAGTGGAAGGTGAATCAACGTGCGACGCATTCCTGGAAGAATCAACTTAGGTAAAGGTGAATATGGGTAAAGCTCTTGTCATCGTTGAGTCCCCGGCAAAAGCCAAAACGATCAACAAGTATCTGGGTAATGACTACGTGGTGAAATCCAGCGTGGGTCATATCCGTGATTTGCCGACCAGTGGCTCAGCAGCTAAAAAGAGCGCCGACTCTACCTCCACCAAAACGGCTAAAAAGCCCAAAAAGGATGAACGTGGCGCTCTCGTCAACCGTATGGGGGTTGACCCGTGGCACAACTGGGATGCGCACTATGAAGTGCTGCCCGGTAAAGAGAAGGTCGTCTCTGAACTGAAACAGTTGGCGGAAAAAGCCGACCACATCTATCTCGCAACCGACCTTGACCGCGAAGGGGAAGCCATTGCATGGCACCTGCGGGAAGTGATCGGCGGCGATGACGCGCGCTACAGTCGCGTAGTCTTTAACGAAATAACCAAAAATGCCATTCGCCAGGCGTTTGAACAGCCGGGCGAGCTGAACATTAACAGGGTCAACGCCCAGCAAGCGCGCCGCTTTATGGATCGCGTGGTAGGCTATATGGTCTCGCCGCTGCTGTGGAAAAAGATCGCCCGTGGTTTGTCGGCAGGTCGCGTTCAGTCTGTCGCGGTCCGTCTGGTCGTTGAACGCGAGCGCGAGATTAAAGCGTTTGTTCCGGAAGAGTTCTGGGAAATTGACGCTAATACGACGACGCCGTCTGGCGAGGCGCTACCGCTACAGGTCACGCATCAGAACGACAAGCCATTCCGGCCGGTAAATCGCGAGCAGACGCTTGCCGCCGTCAGCTTGCTGGAAAAAGCGCGCTATAGCGTACTGGAGCGTGAAGACAAACCGACCAGCAGCAAACCTGGCGCGCCGTTTATCACCTCCACGCTACAACAGGCGGCCAGCACCCGGCTGGGCTTTGGCGTGAAGAAAACCATGATGATGGCGCAGCGTCTGTATGAGGCGGGCTACATCACCTATATGCGTACAGACTCCACCAACCTGAGTCAGGATGCGGTCAACATGGTGCGTGGTTATATTGGCGATAATTTCGGCAAGAAATACCTGCCGGATAACCCGAACCAGTACGCCAGCAAAGAAAACTCTCAGGAAGCGCACGAAGCGATCCGTCCTTCCGACGTTGCTGTCATGGCGGAGTCGCTGAAAGACATGGAGGCTGACGCGCAGAAGTTGTATCAGCTAATTTGGCGTCAGTTTGTCGCCTGTCAGATGACGCCAGCACAATATGACTCCACTACGCTTACCGTTGGCGCAGGCGAATTCCGTCTGAAAGCGCGTGGGCGTATTTTGCGTTTTGACGGCTGGACAAAAGTGATGCCGGCGCTGCGTAAAGGCGATGAAGATCGCACATTGCCTGCCGTGAATAAGGGCGATGCGCTGACGCTACTTGAATTGACGCCTGCTCAGCACTTTACTAAACCGCCAGCCCGTTTTAGCGAGGCTTCTCTGGTTAAAGAGCTTGAGAAGCGCGGTATTGGTCGTCCGTCTACCTATGCGTCGATTATCTCGACCATTCAGGATCGCGGCTATGTTCGCGTTGAAAACCGTCGTTTCTATGCGGAAAAAATGGGTGAAATCGTCACCGATCGGCTGGAAGAAAACTTCCGCGAATTGATGAACTACGATTTTACCGCGCAGATGGAAGATAGTCTGGATCAGGTTGCAAATCACCAGGCCGAGTGGAAAGCGGTACTGGATAACTTCTTCAGCGATTTTACTCAGCAGCTCGATAAAGCCGAGAAAGATCCGGAAGAAGGGGGGATGCGTCCTAACCAGATGGTGCTGACCAGCATCGACTGTCCAACCTGTGGCCGTAAAATGGGAATTCGTACTGCCAGTACGGGCGTTTTCCTTGGTTGTTCAGGTTATGCGCTTTCGCCGAAAGAGCGTTGTAAAACGACCATTAACCTGGTGCCGGAAAATGAAGTTCTGAACGTGCTGGAAGGCGACGACGCCGAAACCAACGCCCTGCGCGCCAAGCGTCGCTGTCAGAAGTGCGGTACGGCGATGGACAGCTATCTGATCGATCCGAAGCGTAAATTGCATGTGTGTGGTAATAACCCGACCTGTGACGGCTACGAGATTGAAGAAGGCGAGTTCCGCATCAAAGGGTATGACGGCCCGATCGTTGAGTGTGAGAAATGTGGTTCCGAAATGCACCTTAAAATGGGGCGTTTTGGTAAGTACATGGCCTGTACTAACGACGAATGTAAAAATACCCGTAAGATCTTGCGTAACGGCGAAGTTGCGCCGCCGAAGGAAGATCCTGTTCCATTACCGGAACTGCCGTGTGAAAAATCGGACGCGTACTTTGTGCTGCGCGATGGCGCCGCAGGGATATTCCTGGCGGCCAATACGTTCCCGAAATCACGTGAAACGCGCGCGCCATTAGTCGAGGAGCTTTACCGGTTCCGCGATCGCCTGCCGGAAAAACTGCGTTATCTGGCGGATGCGCCGCAGCAGGATCCAGAAGGCAATAAAACCGTTGTTCGCTTTAGCCGCAAAACAAAACAGCAGTACGTTGCGGCGGAAAAAGACGGGAAGGCGACGGGATGGTCAGCGTTCTTCGTCGACGGCAAGTGGGTTGAAGGCAAGAAATAACCCCTGCCTGTCGTCACTATAGTCAAGCGGGCCGCGTAAGCGGCCCTTTTTTATATCCCCTTCATACTTCAAGTGGCTGATGTGTTGGCTACGGATTACTCGGCCCATCCATGGGCCTCGCCCTGACGGGCCGTCGCACGCAAATCTGCTCCCGGCATATTTGTCGCTCACCCCTGTCACATCGTTAGCTATGCTCCTGGGAACTCACTCCCTTGTCGCCTTTAAGCAACTCGAATTATTTTGGGTAGAGCGGTCTTATTATTTTATCGCGCTGGCTATACAGTTCAGATATAAATGATATAGTGGTTATAGTTAACACCTTTTTTATTATTAAATCGTATTAGCAGCCCGATTAAGTCTGCAGATAAACGATGGCCTGATGGCGCTAATCTGGATGATGTATTATGAAATTGCAGCAGCTTCGTTACATTGTTGAAGTGGTTAATCATAACCTTAACGTCTCCTCTACCGCTGAGGGGTTGTATACTTCCCAGCCGGGGATCAGCAAGCAGGTTCGGATGCTGGAAGATGAGCTTGGCATCCAGATTTTCGCCCGCAGCGGTAAGCATCTGACTCAGGTGACGCCCGCAGGTCAGGAGATTATTCGTATTGCGCGTGAGGTGCTTTCCAAAGTCGATGCCATTAAGTCGGTCGCCGGCGAGCACACCTGGCCGGATAAAGGCTCGCTCTATATTGCCACTACCCATACTCAGGCGCGTTACGCATTACCAGGCGTGATTAAAGGCTTCATCGAGCGTTACCCGCGCGTTTCGCTGCATATGCACCAGGGATCGCCAACGCAGATTGCGGAAGCGGTATCGAAAGGGAACGCCGATTTCGCGATTGCCACGGAAGCGCTGCATTTATATGACGATCTGGTGATGTTGCCATGCTATCACTGGAACCGTTCGATAGTGGTGACGCCGGATCATCCATTGGCGGCAATGTCTTCCATAACGATTGAAGCGCTGGCGCAGTATCCGCTGGTGACGTATACCTTCGGCTTTACCGGCCGTTCCGAACTGGATACCGCTTTTAATCGCGCAGGGTTAACGCCGCGGATCGTCTTTACTGCAACCGATGCGGATGTGATTAAAACGTATGTCAGGTTGGGGCTGGGCGTTGGCGTCATTGCCAGCATGGCGGTCGATCCGCTTGCCGATCCTGATTTAGTGCGGATTGACGCGCACGATATTTTTAGCCACAGCACCACAAAAATTGGTTTTCGCCGTAGTACTTTTTTACGCAGCTATATGTATGATTTTATCCAGCGTTTTGCGCCACATCTGACGCGTGATGTGGTGGATACGGCGGTGGCGTTGCGTTCTAATGAAGAAATTGAAGCGATGTTTCAGGATATAAAGCTGCCTGAAAAGTAATATCACCGTCGGTTTGCGCCGTAGTGGCATGGCAGACAAAGCCGCCTTTTGCAATATCCCTCGAAGTATTACGGGTAATGATCAGCAAAATAGTGTTGAATTACCCGTCCCGCCAGTTTCTTTTTCCAAATAGTTATCTTGAGTCAAAAGATTGATTTATTCACTGGCAACGATTCGTAAATTGACTGGATTTTTGACTAAAGTTTATTTAGGATTTGTCTCATCTGATGATTAATTGTACCGATTGTTTGGTGCTGAAATGATAAGTGATACCGATAGCATGAGGTTAGTAATGCCTTCTGAAAACCAGGAACCGCGCCGCGACCCTGAGCTCAAACGTAAAGCATGGCTGGCGGTTTTTGTGGGTTCTGCGTTGTTCTGGGTAGTGGTAGCGCTTGTTATCTGGCATTGGTGGGGCTAAGTGAGCATTACGTCGGAATGCGAGCGCGTGGTCGCGCCCCCGATTCAATCTTGTGACGATGATAACACCCCGGATACGACCGTTTTCCGGTCTGTTCCGCAGCACTGGACGCTCACACCGCAGCAGCGGGCATTTATTGATGCTTTTGCTGATGAGGTCTCACAAAAATAATATCCGTCTTTTTATTGGCGTTATTGTTTTATTAACGCTGTCTTATTACACCGCAGCAACCGTGTGCTGAGCGCCTCTCAGTATTGATTAAACACAGTTGGTGTCGCCTATGTTAACGTCAAATATAAAGTATTGGTCATGGACTGGCGCGTTTATATTATCGCTACTGTTCTGGGCCGAGTTAATCTGGATTGCCGTCTAATCTCGTCAAAGCCCGATAATGCGTTATTTATCGGGCTTTTTCATCTTCGCTCCTCGCCTGTTAGGTTTCTCCTCTTTTAGCAATTTGGGTTGTTATCAAAACGTTACATTTTGTTTGTGTTATCTTTAATACAACCCTGTGGAGAATCAGGGTAACGCAACCCTGTCATTTAAGGAGGAGCTATGTCGTCAACCCTACGAGAAGCCAGTAAGGATACATTGCAGGCCAAAGATAAAACGTATCATTACTACAGTCTGCCGCTGGCTGCCAAATCCCTGGGCGATATCGCCCGTTTGCCCAAATCACTTAAAGTGTTACTGGAAAACCTGTTGCGCTGGCAGGACGGCGAATCTGTGACTGATGAAGATATTCAGGCGCTGGCCGGTTGGCTTAAAAATGCCCATGCCGATCGTGAAATTGCCTGGCGGCCCGCCCGTGTCCTGATGCAGGACTTTACCGGTGTGCCTGCCGTTGTCGACCTGGCGGCGATGCGTGAAGCCGTTAAACGCCTCGGCGGCGATACGACGAAAGTGAACCCGTTATCGCCGGTTGATCTGGTTATTGACCATTCTGTGACGGTCGATCATTTCGGCGATGACGATGCGTTTGAAGAAAACGTGCGGCTGGAAATGGAACGTAACCATGAGCGTTATATGTTCCTGAAATGGGGAAAGCAGGCATTCAGCCGTTTCAGCGTGGTGCCGCCCGGAACCGGCATTTGCCATCAGGTTAACCTGGAATACTTGGGTAAAGCCGTCTGGAGCGAATTACAGGACGGGGAGTGGATTGCTTACCCGGACTCGCTGGTGGGGACTGACTCCCATACGACCATGATTAATGGTCTGGGCGTATTGGGGTGGGGCGTGGGTGGTATTGAAGCGGAAGCGGCGATGCTTGGTCAGCCCGTGTCGATGCTTATCCCGGATGTCGTCGGCTTTAAGTTAACCGGTAAGCTTCGGGAGGGGATCACCGCCACTGACCTGGTGCTCACCGTCACGCAAATGCTGCGTAAGCATGGCGTCGTGGGTAAATTTGTTGAATTTTATGGTGACGGTCTGGATTCGCTGCCGTTGGCGGATCGCGCGACTATTGCTAATATGTCGCCGGAATATGGCGCCACCTGTGGTTTCTTCCCCATTGACGCCATCACTCTGGAATATATGCGATTAAGCGGACGTAGCGACGATCTGGTCGAGCTGGTTGAAACCTATGCGAAGGCGCAGGGAATGTGGCGTAATCCCGGTGACGAACCGGTATTTACCAGTACGCTGGAACTGGATATGGGCGATGTCGAGGCCAGCCTGGCCGGGCCGAAACGCCCGCAGGATCGCGTGGCGTTAGGCGATGTGCCGAAAGCCTTTGCCGCCAGCGCCGAGCTGGAGCTGAATACCGCGCAAAGAGATCGCCAGCCGGTTGACTATACGATGAACGGACAGCCATATCAGCT
Organism: Salmonella sp. SJTUF14076; assembly: GCF_015534835.1. Taxonomy (NCBI): domain Bacteria; kingdom Pseudomonadati; phylum Pseudomonadota; class Gammaproteobacteria; order Enterobacterales; family Enterobacteriaceae; genus Salmonella; species Salmonella sp. SJTUF14076. The sequence continues at coordinate 2,250,823 of NZ_CP064674.1, forward strand.
TCCGGATGGCGCTGTCGTCATTGCCGCCATCACCTCCTGCACGAATACCTCGAATCCCAGCGTGCTGATGGCGGCGGGATTACTGGCGAAAAAAGCAGTAACGCTGGGGTTGAAGCGTCAACCGTGGGTCAAGGCTTCTCTGGCGCCGGGGTCAAAAGTGGTATCTGACTATCTGGCGCAGGCCAAACTTACGCCTTATCTGGATGAGCTCGGTTTTAACCTGGTCGGCTATGGCTGTACGACCTGTATCGGGAACTCCGGTCCGTTGCCGGAGCCTATTGAGACCGCGATTAAAAAAGGCGATCTGACGGTAGGGGCCGTGCTTTCCGGTAACCGAAATTTTGAAGGGCGTATCCATCCGCTGGTGAAAACGAACTGGCTGGCGTCGCCGCCGCTGGTGGTCGCGTATGCGCTGGCCGGAAACATGAATATTAACCTCGCGACAGACCCGCTGGGGTACGATCGTAAAGGCGATCCGGTATACCTGAAGGATATCTGGCCTTCGGCGCAGGAAATTGCCCGCGCCGTTGAACTGGTATCATCGGATATGTTCCGTAAAGAGTATGCGGAAGTGTTTGAGGGCACGGAAGAATGGAAATCGATTCAGGTTGAATCGTCCGATACCTACGGCTGGCAGTCGGATTCAACCTATATCCGCCTGTCGCCTTTCTTTGATGAAATGCAGGCCCAGCCTGCACCCGTCAAAGATATCCACGGCGCGCGTATCCTGGCGATGCTGGGCGATTCGGTGACGACCGACCATATTTCCCCGGCCGGCAGTATCAAGCCGGACAGTCCCGCCGGACGCTATCTGCAAAACCACGGCGTTGAGCGGAAGGATTTTAACTCCTATGGATCACGGCGCGGCAACCATGAAGTGATGATGCGCGGTACGTTCGCCAATATTCGTATTCGCAACGAAATGCTGCCCGGCGTCGAAGGAGGGATGACGCGGCATTTGCCTGGAACGGAAGCGATGTCGATTTATGATGCTGCGATGCTCTACCAGCAGGAAAAAACGCCGCTGGCGGTAATTGCCGGGAAAGAGTATGGGTCGGGATCGAGCCGTGACTGGGCGGCAAAAGGTCCGCGGCTGTTAGGTATTCGCGTGGTGATCGCCGAGTCGTTCGAACGTATCCACCGCTCAAACCTGATTGGGATGGGGATCCTGCCGCTGGAGTTTCCACAGGGCGTAACGCGTAAAACGCTGGGACTGACCGGGGAAGAGGTGATTGATGTCGCGGATCTGCAAAACCTGCGCCCTGGCGCGACCATTCCGGTGACGTTAACGAGATCGGACGGTAGCAAAGAAACGGTGCCTTGTCGCTGTCGCATTGATACCGCCACCGAGCTGACTTACTACCAGAATGACGGCATATTGCACTATGTCATTAGAAATATGCTGAACTAAAGCCGTTTATCGGGCCTGCCGTAAACAGGCAGGCCCGCGCTTTAATACCGGTGGCTTACTTGCTTAGCAGGTGGCCCATTTTGGCCGCTTTAGTATCGAGATAATGCTCATTATTTGGATTACGACCCACAATGAGCGGAACGCGTTCCACGATATTAATTCCCGCCTCGGTCAGTATTTCGACTTTCTTCGGATTATTGGTCAGCAGGCGAACTTCATCCACGCCGAGTAATTTGAACATATCCGCGCACAGGGTGAAATCACGCTCATCGGCGGCAAAGCCGAGTTGATGATTGGCCTCCACCGTGTCATAGCCTTGATCCTGTAACGCATAAGCGCGAATTTTATTAAGCAGGCCGATATTGCGGCCTTCCTGACGGTGGTAAATCAGAATACCGCGTCCTTCTTCCGCAATATGCGTCAGCGCGGCTTCCAGTTGAAAACCACAATCACAGCGCAGACTAAAAAGCGCGTCCCCGGTAAGACATTCGGAATGAACGCGAGCCAAGACCGGCGTTTTACCTGAAATATCGCCAAAAACCAGCGCGGCATGGTCGTGTCCGGTTGCCAGTTCTTCAAATCCCACCATCAGAAAGTCACCCAATGGGGTTGGCAGTTTGGCTTCTGCCACACGTTTAAGCTGCATGTATTTCTCCAGATTATGCTGACGCCTGCGGTGTCGTCGCCTGTTGGATTGTATCCCGCTATTTTGCCATAAGGCGGCGGTCATCACCTAATCACTACCACGTAATTGCTCAGGAATGGCACAAATTTGTCAATTTTCCAGTCCGGCGAGAATTTTCAGTTATGATTGTGATACTTACTTATAAAAGGAGCATCCATGCTTTCAATTGCGAAGCGCACCGCGGCAGGAGCCGCCCTGTTGCTTATCATGCCGCTTGCCGTATGGGTATCAGGCTGGCAGTGGCAGCCAGGACATCAGGTCTGGTGGCTAAAAACGCTATTCTGGATAACGGAAACCGTGACCAAACCCTGGGGCATTATCACGCATGTGATTCTTTGTGGATGGTTCTTATGGTGCCTGCGATTTCGCCTGCGCGCCGCCATTATGCTGTTTGCGATTCTCGGTGGGGCGATTATCGTCGGGCAGGGCGTGAAGTCATGGGTAAAGGAGCGCGTACAGGAGCCGCGGCCATTTGTGGTCTGGCTTGAAAAAACGCACCATATTCCCGTCGATGAGTTCTACACTTTAAAGCGTACAGAACGCGGACATTTAGTGAAAGAGCAGTTGGCCGGGCAACAGAACATCCCCGTTTTCCTGCGTCAGCACTGGCAAAAAGAGACGGGCTTTGCGTTTCCCTCCGGACACACCATGTTTGCAGCGAGCTGGGCGCTTTTGGCCGTGGGTCTGTTATGGCCGCGCAGACGGACTTTCACCATCGCGTTTTTGTTAGTCTGGGCGACCGGCGTAATGGGCAGCCGTTTGCTTCTGGGAATGCACTGGCCGCGAGATTTAGTGGTCGCCACGCTCATCTCCTGGCTATTAGTTACCCTGGCGACCTGGCTGGCGCAGCGAATTTGCGGGCCGCTTATGCCGCCTCGTGAAGAAGCGCAAGAAATTGCTGAACGCGAGCAGGAAAGCTGACAACGGTTGATTTTCTGACTATTGCCCTTAAATCATCTGATGGCGGGCGCATTTCCATTTCGCGCGAGGCGGGAAAATGGTAATTTAGAAGGCTGGATGCGGTAAGTTGGACACGATTTATTCGCGCAAACCACATAACGGGAAGTAATGTGAAATATTTACTCATTTTCTTACTGGTATTGGCGATTTTTGTTATTTCGGTGACGCTGGGCGCGCAGAATGATCAACAGGTGACGTTTAACTACCTGCTGGCGCAAGGGGAGTATCGTATCTCCACGTTGCTTGCTGTGCTGTTCGCCGTCGGTTTTGCGATTGGCTGGCTGATTTGCGGCCTGTTCTGGCTGCGGGTCCGCGTTTCCCTTGCCCGCGCTGAACGTAAAATTAAACGACTGGAAAACAAGCTCTCGCCAGCAACCGACGTTGCGGTCACTGCCGATTCGTCGGTTGTAAAGGAATAATCATTTATGTTGGAGTTGTTATTTCTGCTGTTGCCTGTAGCCGCTGCCTATGGGTGGTATATGGGTCGCAGAAGTGCGCAACAAACAAAACAGGATGAAGCTAACCGCCTGTCGCGCGATTATGTCGCAGGGGTTAACTTCCTGCTGAGTAACCAACAAGATAAAGCGGTGGATCTGTTCCTTGATATGCTTAAAGAGGATACCGGCACCGTTGAGGCTCATCTCACTCTCGGTAATTTGTTTCGCTCTCGCGGCGAAGTCGATCGCGCCATTCGTATTCATCAAACGCTCATGGAAAGCGCTTCATTGACCTATGAACAGCGTTTACTGGCTGTTCAGCAACTGGGGCGCGACTATATGGCCGCCGGTTTATATGACCGCGCGGAAGATATGTTTAACCAACTTACCGACGAAACGGAATTTCGCGTAGGCGCGTTACAGCAGCTCTTGCAAATCTATCAGCTAACCAGCGACTGGCAAAAGGCGATCGAAGTAGCAGAACGGCTGGTGAAACTGGGCAAAGATAAACAACGTATCGAAATCGCCCATTTTTACTGTGAGTTAGCGTTACAGCAGATGGGCAACGACGACATGGATCGCGCGATGGCGTTGCTGAAAAAAGGTGCCGCCGCAGATAAAAATAGCGCCCGGGTGTCTATCATGATGGGGCGCGTTTATATGGCGAGAGGGGATTACGCCAAAGCGGTCGAAAGCCTGCAACGTGTAATCGTTCAGGATAAAGAGCTGGTCAGCGAAACGCTGGAGATGCTGCAAACCTGTTATCAACAGCTCGGTAAAAATGCCGAGTGGGCGGAGTTTTTACGCCGCGCCGTTGAGGAGAATACCGGTGCTGGCGCTGAGTTAATGCTTGCCGATATTCTGGAAGCGCGTGAAGGTAGTGACGCAGCTCAAGTCTATATCACGCGTCAGCTACAGCGACATCCTACCATGCGGGTGTTCCATAAGCTGATGGATTACCATCTCAACGAGGCGGAAGAAGGGCGAGCGAAAGAAAGCCTGATGGTACTGCGTGATATGGTTGGCGAGCAGGTGCGCAGTAAACCGCGGTATCGTTGTCAGAAATGCGGTTTTACCGCCTATACCTTGTACTGGCACTGTCCGTCCTGCCGGGCATGGTCGACCATTAAACCTATTCGCGGACTTGATGGGCAGTAGTATATAAAAAAAGCTTCACTTTAGTTACAACATACTTAATGACATAAAACAAGAAACGACGCTAGCATCGGCGACCAGGGCTTATCAGGTTGTCAATCGAACCTGTTAATTTCCCTGCGCCGCAGGTAGAATGCACGCCGTTTATCCAATTTGCGCCACTTCCGGTGCCCATCATCAAGAAGGTCTGGTCATGACGTTTACTGCTTCATCTTCTTCCTGCGCTATTACTGAATCGCCTGTCGTTGTGGCGTTGGATTACCATGAACGCGATAAAGCCCTGGCGTTTGTCGATAAAATCGATCCTCGCGATTGTCGCTTAAAAGTGGGCAAAGAGATGTTCACGCTGTTTGGTCCACAGCTCGTTCGGGATCTCCAGCAACGTGGGTTTGATGTCTTTCTTGATCTAAAATTTCATGATATTCCCAACACCACGGCCCGGGCAGTCGCCGCAGCGGCAGACCTGGGCGTCTGGATGGTAAACGTTCATGCGTCTGGCGGGGCGAGAATGATGGCCGCAGCGCGCGACGCGCTGGCGCCATTCGGTAAAGATGCGCCGTTGCTCATTGCCGTGACCGTGTTGACCAGTATGGAAACCAGCGATCTGCGCGATCTGGGCGTGACGTTGTCACCGGCGGAACATGCGGAGCGGTTGGCGCGCCTGACGCAGCAATGCGGGCTGGATGGCGTGGTCTGTTCCGCTCAGGAAGCGGTCAGATTTAAACAGGTCTTTGGCGCTGCATTTAAGCTGGTGACGCCGGGCATTCGGCCCGCAGGCAGCGAGGCAGGCGACCAGCGACGCATTATGACGCCCGAACAGGCATTATCCGCTGGCGTCGACTATATGGTGATTGGCCGCCCGGTTACGCAATCGGTAGATCCGGCGCAAACGCTGAAGGATATTAACGCGTCACTGAAACGGGAGGCATAATGAGCGATTCCAATAGTCGTCTGGTTTATTCAACACAGACGGGGCGCATTGAAGAACCTAAAACGGCGCCGGTTCGTCCCAAAGGGGATGGTATCGTTCGCATTCAGCGTCAAACCAGTGGCCGTAAGGGTAAAGGCGTATGTTTGATTACCGGTATCGAGATGAATGATGCGGAATTAACCAAACTGGCGGCTGAACTGAAGAAAAAATGCGGCTGTGGCGGGGCAGTAAAAGAAGGGATTATTGAAATTCAGGGTGATAAACGCGACTTGATAAAATCATTGCTGGAAGCTAAAGGAATGAAAGTAAAATTAGCTGGCGGCTAATGAAAACGCCACGGTTGTAAATTACCGTGGCGTAAAAGTCAACTTTGTCTATTTTTGTAATCCGGACCTGAAAAGAATAAACGTATTATTTTGAGCCGTTCAATATTTAAACGTCTGGATTATTTTCCGACCTGGTGACCAATCACGCCGCCGACCGCCGCGCCGCCCAGGGTGCCTAATGTACTGCCGTCCGTTAACACTGCGCCGCCTAACGCCCCCGCACCTGCGCCAATAGCCGTGTTGCGATCGCGCTTGGACCAGTTTGAGCAGGCGCTCAGAGACATTGCTACGGTGATTGCCAGCACAGCAGCGGCCATTTTTTTGCTCGTCATAAACATAATACTCTCTCCTGAATTAACGATTCACGGAATTAAGCTCACTATAACTATAGTTAAAATAAAACCTGTTAAGAGATTTTCCGTAAAACCTGATTGCGCAGGGGTATATCACGCAGGTGATAGTCACTTCCTGTTATTTCGCTAATATTAATTTTACGACGTTACGCTCGTTACAACAGGTAAATAGTCTTAATTGGGATGTCAGAAAAGTCTTAGAGAGAGGATGATTTGCCATAGGGCAAACCATCGGGAAATATTTTAAACGGATGAGCCAATAACATTGACTAGCAGCCCCGCATGTTCTAACTGCATTTGATCGCTGGCGGAAATTTTGGAATCCGTAATGACACGATGGAAGCGAGAGAGCGGGCCCAGGGGATAGGGATGCACACAGCCAAATTTGGAGCTGTCGGTGAGGACAATCGCTTCTGAGCCTTTTTCCAGAACAGCGTTAACCACATCCGATCGCATCATATCGCGTCCGGTAAAGCCGGTATCAGCCTGCCAGCCATCAATACCGATAAATGCTTTGCTGAAATGCACTTGATGGATAAACTGTCGCGTCAACGGCCCTACCATGCTTTCACTTTTTTTCTGATAGATTCCACCGAGGAGAATGACTTCGCAAGGGGTCTCTTTGAGCAGGTGCGCGATATAACTGCTCACGGTGATGATCGTGACATCTTTTTGTTCCGCCAGCGTCCGGGCCAATAGCGCATTGCTGCTGCCATTTTCAATAAAAACGGATTCCCCTGGACTGACCAGCGAGGCGGCGAACTCCGCCAGTCGGCGTTTTAGCGTGTAGTTCGTCATCATGCGAGTCTCTACGTCATCGCTCTCAAGCGAAACGGCGAAACCGTGCGCACGGCGTAAATAGCTCTGCTTTTCCAGGGTATTCAGATCCTGACGAATCGTGACTTCAGATACGCCGGTAATTTTCGCCAGTTCAGCAACGCTCATCTGGCCTTTATCAACCACCATTTGCAAAATTGATTGTTGTCGGGAGTTCATAGTATTAATTTTATTCGTTAAGAGGAGTCAACAGACAGTCAGAGAGCCGGGAAGGGCTAACGGCCATCCCGGACAAATAATCGCTATCAGATTTCCCAGGGCGACCCGGGAGCCTGGGATGGCGAGATACCGTCTTTAACCTGATCTAACAGCTCTGCTCTCAATATTTCAAGGTTATTGATGGCCGAGTGGTAATCGCCAGCAACAAGGATATCCAGCACGGTATCAATGCGTGCGGCAATTCGTTGTGCTTCGATATCAGACATGTTTGTCATCCTTAATGTCAGAAAAGGTTTCAATTCATGATGCAGAAATTAATCTGAAAAGAGAAGGGAAAAATAGGGCTATGCCTGTCTGCACAGGCTGTTCTCCCTATTATCGCCGCCATTAACGCATTTTTTTCGTCTGATAACGTTTGTACCAGCGTTCAAAAGAAACGGCGGGCATAGGTTTGGCGAATAAAAAGCCCTGTCGTTCATTGACGCCGTTTTTTGTCAGGAAGGCATCTTCTTTAGCATTTTCCACGCCTTCGGCAATCACTTGTAAATTTAGCGCCTGAGCCACCGCGACAATAGCCCGAACCAGAGATTGCGACAGCGGTTGCTTATGGATATCTCTGACGAAAGCCTGATCCAGTTTAACGGCATCAATAGGGAACCGGGCGAGTTGAGAAAGCGAAGAATACCCGGTGCCAAAATCATCCAGATGAATCTGAGCGCCGAGCTGACTAAATTGCTGGATAACCGATAGCGCCAGCGTGTCGTTTTCGATCAGGCAGCTTTCCGTTAGCTCGACATCGATCGGGCAATACTCAAAATTCAGATCGTACAAAGCCTGTTTAAGCGCAGTAAAAAGCGTCTGGTCGGCCAGTTGTCGCGCCGAAAAGTTAACGGCTACGCGCAAGTTAATCCCCTTATCGCGCCATTTCGCAATCTGGCGAACCACATCCAGAATCACCCAGCGGCCCAGCGGGACGATGAGTCCTGACTCTTCGGCGTATGAGATGAACTCCAGCGGCGGAATTAATCCGCGTTCCGGCGATTGCCAGCGTACCAGCGCTTCCAGGCTACGTACTTCACCGCGCCAGGTAATTTTGGGCTGATAGTGAATAAGTAACTGGTCGTTTTCCAGCGCTTTTCGCAGGTTTGTATCCAGCCAGTGATAGTCAAATACGCGCTGATTCATTTCCGGTGAAAAAACGCAGAACTGACCGCGGCCGCCTTCTTTGGCGTTATACATTGCGGTGTCGGCAGTGCGAATGAGACTTTCGCTGTCCTGTCCGTGCCGGGGGGCCAACGAAATGCCAATGGCGCATCCCGTGTAAACTTCAATGAGTCCAATACGAAAAGGTTGTCGCAGACGGGTAAGGATTCGTGAGGCTACTGCTTCCAGCGCGGCCTGAGACGTATGGGCAGCGAGGACAATGAATTCATCTCCCCCCAGTCTGGCCAGCAATTGATCTTCCTCCAGACAACTCAACAGCGCCAGCGAAACGGCCTGTAAGAGCTGATCGCCAAACATATGCCCATAGGCGTCATTAATTTTCTTGAAGTTATCCAGATCGAGATAAACGATACCCACCTGCGACTCGCCAGCCGAGGCAATAGCATGATTAATAAATTCATGAATAGCATTGCGATTGGGCAGGCCGGTGACGGTGTCTGTATTCGCCAGTATGCGTAAACGCTCCTGAGCCCGCCTTTCTTCGGTGATATCCGTGCCTGCGCAGATCAGGAAAATTTCGTTTTTTCCGCTACCGTTATGGACAAATTTATTACGAAATAAGAACAGGCGTTGGCCTTTACGAGTCTTTATCCAGCGTTCGATTTCATAGGCATTGCCATTGCGAAAAAAATTCTCAATGTAGTGCCGGGAGGCAACCGCCTCCCGGCGACTCATAAATAATTTAAAGACGCTTTGACCAATTACATCTCGCTCTTTTAAGCCCGTGTACTCTTCGCATAACCGATTAAATCGACAGATTTTTCCCCGACTATCCAGTATCGCAATGACTGAGTTGGCTTCTGATACGATTTGCTCGGCAAAAGAGAGTTCCTGCGCCTGCGTTGGCGCGACGGCAGGCGTATCAGGCCAGGTTGCCAGGCTGCCAGCCCATTCACGGTTATTAATCTTACGGCCTACCAGGTGCACAGCGGTAACCTGTTTTTCTATCAACAACGTTATCAGCAGACTGGACGTAATCGCCGTTATTTCCCGGATACGCCCGGCTTGCTCCGGCGATAGCTCAACCGTTTTTTCTGCATCCGTTTCACCTGTCGGGGAGAGATACAGCACGTTGCGGTCATCAGCCAGACGCCAGTGAGAGTGAAGGGGATTTAGCGCCGTTTGTTCCTGAATCTGTTTCATCATGCGTACCATCCCATTTAAGCGCCAGGTGCCCGAAAAGAAAGGTTAGCCATGTTATAAATAAGGGTAATTATGGCTGAACGTATTGTTTTATCTATGTATTCATATGTAATCCAGATTCTGGAAAAAGCATAGTCGCCAGCTAAAAATAACAAGAAATGGGGCGCTTGAATAAGATTAAACTTAGAGCATGACGGAAGGGAGAAGAAGAAAAGAAACGGCCTTTGCCTTCTCAGCAAAGGCCGTTGAGCGAGCTAAGCGTGGTTACGCTGCCGGTCGGGCAATAATGCTGCGGGTTTCCATGCGAACTTCCGCAATAGTGACATCAATGACATCCGTCACTTTATAAACCGTCTCACCTTTAATCTGTACCGTACCGTTTTCCTGGCTGCATACCAGTTCATCGCGAACGGCGTGCAGGAACGGGGCAGGGATAAAGGCGATAGCGCCGTTATCGACCAGTCGCACACGCATACCACCGCGGCTGACGTCAATAATTTCTGCCGCGAAACGGGTATTTGTCCCCGCCTTATCGTTAAGGAAGCGTGCATATAACCAGTCGCCGACATCGCGCTCCGCCATGCGGTTCAGGCGACGGCGTTCCGCCATTTGCTGGGTGATATCTTCCTGCGGACGCGCAATAGCCTCCCCCTTGATGACCGCTTTCAGCAGGCGATGGTTAATCATATCGCCATACTTACGGATGGGAGAGGTCCAGGTGGCATAAGCCTCAAGACCAAGACCGAAATGCGGCCCCGGCTCGGTGCTGATTTCCGCAAAAGACTGGAAGCGACGAATGCGGCTGTCAAGGAAACCGGAGGGCTGCGCATCCAGTTCGCGACGCAGTTTACAGAAGCCTTCCAGCGTCAGCACCTCTTCGGCATCGACATGCAGACCATGCGTTTTCAGCAGCGCGGCCAGCGCGTCGGCATTCGCGGGATCGAAGCCCGTATGTACGTTGTAAATACCGAAACCGAGCTTATCGCGCAGTACGCGCGCGGCGCAAAGGTTAGCGGCGATCATCGACTCTTCTACGATACGGTTAGCGATACGGCGCGGTTCCGCCACAATATCCAGTACTTCGCCTTTTTCGCCAAGCACAAAGCGGTAATCCGGGCGGTCTTTAAAAACTAACGCATGATGATGACGCCACTCACTGCGGCTTAGACAAATACGGTGCAACAGACGAATCTGCTGGGCAATGCCTTCGTTATCCGGCTGCCAGGTGCCGTTATTTTCCAGCCAGTCGGAGACATTGTCGTACGCCAGCTTGGCCTTCGATTCGATCGTGGCCGCAAAAAAGGCGATATCATCGTCAATGGTGCCGTCCGCGGCGATTATCATGCGACAGGCGAGCGCCGGACGCACTTCGTTGGCGCGCAGTGAGCACAGATCGTCAGACAGCTCACGTGGCAGCATAGGAATATTGAAGCCCGGCAGGTAGTTGGTGAAGGCGCGAATTTTCGCGGCGTTATCCAGCTTACTGCCTTCGGCAATCCAGGCGGTAGGATCGGCGATAGCCACCGTAAGCTGGAGTCTGCCGTCCGCTAATTCCTCAGCATATAGCGCGTCATCCATATCTTCAGTGCTGGCGCTATCGATAGTGACGAAATTCAGCGCGGTCAGATCCTGACGCTCCAGCCCTTCGTCAAGCATCTCCGTCGCTACGCCGTTCGGCGCTTCTTTTTCCAGGTTGTGGCGGGCAAGCGTAACCCACCAGGGAACAAAGTGATCGTCGGCAAAGGTGATGTACTGCGTTAAATCGGCGTAAAACGAACGGTCGCCTTTAAGCGGATGGCGGCGCATTTCGGCAACCGCCCAGTCACCTTCTTTGAACTCATGCTGAACGCCGCGCGCGGCGCGGCAGGGAATCGCGTCTTTCAGCAACGGATGATCCGGCACGATGGACAGGCGGTCATTTTTACCCTGAACTTTTCCCACAAAACGCGTCAGGAATGGTTCGATCAGTTCTTCCGGCTCGGCAGACTCCCGTTCTTTTTCCGTGTGGATGACCGCGACGATACGATCGCCATGCATCACTTTTTTCATCTGCGGCGGAGGAATGAAGTAGCTTTTTTGCGCGTCAACCTCAAGGAAGCCAAAGCCTTTTTCCGTGGCTTTTACGACCCCTTCAGCGCGCGGCGTCTGGGAATGCAGTTGCTGTTTAAGCTGCGCTAGCAGCGGGTTGTCCTGAAACATATTCGTCTATTTTCGTAGCCAAAAGAGCGGCTGACAGTTTTACGCGATTCTGCCTGGCGCAGCAAGCGCTCTTTCAGTAATGGATGAGTTAATAGGTTTCGCCCAACGCGATTTTTAAACGATTTAACCATCCGCACACGCCGCACCAGCCTAACATATTAATGGCCTGCTCCGATGAAACTCCCCTGGTGAGTAGCGGGAAAAAATGCGCGGCGCTAAAGCGATCGGGCGCTCTGGTGAGCCATTGTATCGCCTGTGTCAGCGCGGGCTCAAGTTCACAACGAGCGATGTCGTCGTCTTCCTGGCGTAACGTGATGACAGCACGGCGCCACGCGCCAGGTTGGGTTGCCTGTTCGTTAAAGCAGGCGGCGCTGCCGTTGATACGTGATGTGAGGAGCGTGATAAGTGGAAGTAAAGAAGGGGGCGACGCAGTGTGTAATGTGCTGGTCAGTATGCGTCCGAGTAACGCGAATGAAGACGGATCGCGCATGAGTACCGGCGCCATTATTTGGCATTGTGAAGACGAATATTGCCGCCGAACTTTGGTATGGGCGGGAGAATATTCTACCAGACTGGCGGCGGGCCGCCATGTCGTCTGGGGGGTTTGAAACCGCGCGGCCCTGGCAAAGCGCTGCATCTCCTGGCCGGGCAGCTCGCGCACGGGCAGACGGCAAAACGCCTGAAATATCGCCGCTACCCGCGCCTGAAAACCGATAAACCCAATGATCTGATTGATGAGTACGGTATCCCGGGCGGTTAATCCCACCTCTGCAAGCTGTTCGCGGGCTCGCGTATTGATAACGGAGGGGGAGCCGGCAAGCTGACGAGCGTATTGCGTAATTTGCGCCAGCCGTTGATTGCTTTCTCTTGAGGCGTCAGGGCCAGGTAGCGGCGCCAGACGCGCGGCATAATGGCGGCACAAACGCTGAACTCCAAATACCTGAGCGGCGGTCAGCGCGGTGCTCATACGTTCATAGGCGCTAAACGTATGAAGTCGGTCGTTGAGAACCGTGCGGGGAAATAAGACATCCGCCAACTGGCGAGCGGGCTTTAACCATGACTCAAAAGGCGTCAACGCGGTTTCTGCTACCGTTAAATCCAGTAAAAAACGATCGTTAACATACGCGGCTTCCGGCATCAGCGAAAGCGGGGTTTGTGACGACATAGTGGATTGTGTTTCATGATACCAGTGGCTTTTACCCGCTTTTCGGCATTGTTCCATAGGGTTTCCCGAGGATGAAATGGCGATCGATAATGATTCGGCGTCGGATCGTTTATGCTGGATTATCCTGGCGTATGCGGGAAAGGGATGAAAGATTGTTAGGTGATAACAAATATCAGAACGCTATATAACGAGATGAGCGGTGAGTTAGGGAATGGGGCAGCACAGCCGTGCCGCCCGTTAATAAACTTAATGCGCTTACTTCAGTTCCAGTTCATTCATTGCCGCAATGCTGAACCCGCCGTCAACATGGACGACTTCGCCAGAAATGCCTGCCGAGAGATCGGAACACAGAAACGCCGCTGAGTTACCCACATCTTCAATGGTCACGGTGCGACGAATTGGCGTAACGGCTTCACAATGCGCCAGCATTTTACGGAAGTCTTTAATACCGGACGCCGCCAGCGTGCGGATTGGGCCCGCAGAGATGGCGTTGACGCGAACCCCTTCCGGTCCCATAGCGTTTGCCATATAACGCACGTTGGCTTCCAGAGAGGCTTTCGCCAGACCCATGACATTGTAGTTCGGGATGGCGCGCTCCGCTCCCAGATAAGACAAGGTCAACAGCGCAGAACCCGGATTCAGCATGGTGCGGCAGGCTTTCGCCATGGCAACAAAGCTGTAAGAGCTAATATCGTGAGCGATTTTAAAGCCTTCGCGGGTAACCGCATTAACATAATCGCCGTCCAGCTGATCGCCAGGCGCGAAACCGATCGAGTGTACGAAACCGTCAAATTTCGGCCAAACGTTACCCAGCTCCGCAAACATAGCGTCAATGCTGGCATCTTCAGCGACATCACACGGTAAAACGATGCTGGAACCCAGCTGGGCAGCAAATTCTTCTACGCGGCCTTTCAGTTTGTCGTTCTGGTAGGTGAACGCCAGTTCAGCTCCTTCGCGGTGCATCGCCTGTGCGATACCGTAGGCGATGGACAGTTTACTGGCCACGCCAGTGACCAGAATGCGCTTACCGGAAAGAAAACCCATAGCTTTAATCCTTATAGTCATTGCTTATTTTTTGCTTTTACGAACAATGGTTAACAGCAACTTTTCAACATTATTCGAAATTAGTCTGAAATTATATCCCACTCCTGGCCCCGTGTGTCACGCTATTTTTCCGCCGCTATCTCCGGCAGGTGACGTTCTAAAACCACACGGTAACGAAGTCCCTGAGGATTTTGAGCACTCCCCAGGGCCAAACTGGCAAATCAAAGAGTCTAATGGGACAGGCCCTACGGTGCAGTATACCAGCTGGTGTAAGGTTCGCCTCATCCAACCAGAGACACCGGGACGGATAGCAAGTACGATAGCGATGCGCTTTCCACCAGACAAATAAAGGTTCTGTAGGAAGCCTGAATATTCATCCGAATGGTTTACCTCACCTATTAGCGATGTTATGGACATGTAATTTTAACCAGCAAATGCTTAACAAAAATAATTTCTTTTTTAAGCGCTGAAGGTTTTCTCTATTTATTGATGCAGAGTAATACTGAATATGAAAAATTTTGGAAATCAGGTGATTACAGTAGTTACAAATCAGGTTTTTATATGTTTGCATGTGTATTATAATAAATTTTCAGAGGATGAGACATATGCCGTTTACATTTCATATCGGAAATCATAGTTGCCAGATATCAGAAAGGTATTTAAGAGATATCATCGATAATAAAAGAGAACATGTTTTTTCAACGTGTGAGAAATTTATAGATTTTTTCAGGAATATATTTACCAGTCGAAGTTTAATTTCTGATTATAGAGAAATCTATAATCTACTGTGCCAAAAAAAAGAGCATCCCGATATTAAAGGGCCTTTCTCTCCAGGACCATTTTCGAAGCGAGATGAAGACTGTACACGATGGCGCCCCCTTCTTGGATATATTAAACTTATTGATGCCTCCAGACCTGAAACAATAGATAAATACACTGTAGAGGTATTAGCACATCAAGAAAATATGTTACTACTACAGATGTTTTACGATGGAGTATTAGTGACCGAGACGGAGTGTTCTGAACGTTGCGTCGATTTTTTAAAAGAAACGATGTTTAATTATAATTCCGGGGAAATTACGCTTGCCGCTTTAGATAATGATCACCTGACGCCGAGCGAAGCAGGTAGTAATGGGATCTATGAGGCTTTTGAGCATCGTTTGATAGACTTCCTGACCACGCCCGCCACGCCCGCCACGGCGTCTGGTGATGAGAGCGGCGCTATTGATCAGACAGATACATCACAACCAGCGGCAATAGAGGCGTTTATTAACTCGCCGGAGTTTCAGAAAAATATTCGCATGCGTGATATTGAAAAAAATAAAATAGGTAGCGGAAGTTATGGGACAGTCTATCGGTTACATGATGACTTTGTTGTTAAGATTCCAATTAATGAGCGGGGAATAAAAGTGGATGTTAACTCTCCGGAGCATCGTAATTGTCATCCTGATCGTGTCAGTAAGTATTTGAATATGGCCAATGACGACAAGAATTTTTCTCGTTCGGCCTCCATGAATATTAATGGTAAAGACGTTACAGTTTTAGTTTCAAAATATATTCAAGGTCAGGAGTTCGATATTGAAGATGAAGATAACTATCGAATGGCGGAGGCGCTTCTTGAATCCCGGGGGGTTTATATGCATGATATAGATAACGTAGGTAATATTCTGATTAAAGAGGGGGTACTTTTCTTTGTCGATGGCGATCAAATCGTGCTGTCACAAGAATCCCGGCAACAGCGAAGCGTTTCTCTTGCAACAAGGCAACTGGAAGAGCAAATTAAGGCCCGTTACCTGGTAAAATTAAAGCAGTCCGAGACCGAAGGAAATACTGAAGATATTGAATATTATAAGTCACTTATTACAGAACTTGATGAGTTAATCGGAGAGGAAGAACAGGCACCTGCGCCAGGAAGACGTTTTAAACTAGCCGCGCCGGAGGAAGGGACTCTTGTGGCTAAGGTATTAAAGGATGAATTAAAAAAATAGCATTTAGTTCCGTTCTTTTCTGCGAATCGCCGGGGGCACATTCGCTACAGATTTACCGATCAATTATTGAGAGTTGCTATTCGCTTAAAGGTCGTTTGGGGGATCTGGACAGCCTGTAGCGGAGATGCAACTCGCCACTAGGGTTGGCGATGCCGCGCTGCCATAGTGGGTGAAATGCCACGCGATGGTGCAACACTATTAACTCGCCTTGATTTTTTCCCTCTTCCTGACAAGAAAAACCTGGCTTTACGGATGGTCTCATGCCGTCGTATTAGCGTTGTTCGGCGTAGTATGTAAATTTACTTATAGCAATAGAAGAACATTCTCAAAACATAAAATTAGCAAGTTATCATGAAGTTAACATATATTGTTTTTTTCGATCATTTTTTAGATATTGATCGTTTTTATTGATTGATTTGCGTTAAAAGCGCATTATCAGGGAGTTAAGATCAAGTGGAGTGGTCACATGCGCTATTTTTTTATGGCAGAGCCGATAAGGGCAATGGAGGGGGATTTACTGGGTGTCGAAATCACTACCCATTTTGCATCGTCGCCCGCTCGTCCGCTACACCCTGAGTTTGTTATCTCGTCATGGGACAATTCGCAGAAGCGCCGTTTTCTGCTTGATCTGTTGCGGACAATCGCGGCCAAACATGGCTGGTTTCTACGCCACGGCCTGTTCTGTATCGTAAATATCGATCGGGGTATGGCGCAGCTTGTCCTTCAGGACAAAGATATTCGCGCGTTACTACACGCCATGCTATTTGTGGAGCTGCAGGTCGCTGAACATTTTTCATGTCAAGATAACGCCTTAATCGATCCTTTAATACACGCGCTTCATAAGCAACCTAATTCATTATGGCTGGGCGACCTGGGCGTAGGGAACGCAACCGCTGCGCCATTAGTTTGCGGGTGTTTTAGTGGCGTAAAACTTGATCGCAGCTTTTTTATCTCACAAATTGAAAAAATGACGTTTCCGCTGCTTGTCAAACATATCCGGCGTTATTGTGACAAGATCGTGGTGGGTGGCCAGGAAAACACACGCTATTTGCCGGTGTTAAAAACGGCTGGCATTTGGGCAACCCAGGGCACGTTATTTCCTTCCGTTGCGTTAGAAGAGGTTGAAACATTGCTGTTGGGCAGCCGCGTGAACACCCTCAGAGAATCGAACTGAGGGTATTTGTGTCGCTTAGCGATCCTTTCGCCATGCGTCAGCGGTCAGCGCCTCGCCAAAATGGCCTGCGATTAAACGGCGGGTAAGCTCATGTAGCGGAGAGGCGAGCACATCGGCGGTGCTGCCGCGTTCAACCACTTCCCCCTGATGCATCACTAATACCTGATCGCTAATATGTTTCATCATGCCGATATGCTGCGTGACGTAGATATAGGAGATGCCTTGTTTTTCCTGCAATTCAAGCATCAGATTGATGAGCTGCGAGCGCATGGACATATCAAGCGAAGCCAGCGCTTCGTCCGCGATAATGACTTTTGGGCGTAAAATCAACGCGCGGGCCAGACCCAGACGTTGTTTCTGTCCCGGCGCCAGCATATGCGGGTAGTAGCTCACGTGATCGGGCAATAGCCCCACCATACGCATCGTCTCGACAATCTGTTTGCGCCGCTGTTCCGGCTCCAGATCGGTATTAAGGCGCAGGGGGAAGTCAAGGATCTGTGAAATACGTTGACGTGGATTCAGTGACGTTGAAGGGTCCTGAAAAATCATTCGAATACGTTGGCTTCGAAACGAATAGTCGCCGTAATGCAGGGGATGATCGTCAATAAGAAGCTCGCCGCTGGTGGGTTCAATCATGCCGGCCAGCATCTTCGCCAGCGTGGATTTGCCGGAACCGTTTTCGCCGATAATGGCCAGGGTCTGACGCTCACGAAGCGTAAAGCTTAATGGTTTCACGGCGTCGACGGTCTGGCGGCGAAACCATCCTGTCCGGTAGCGAAAGGTTTTACTCAGGTTGCGCACTTCAAGCAGAGTTTCCACCATATCACTCTCTCTCCATATTCAGCGGAAAATGACAGGCATAGAGATGATTTTTCGCGCCGGTTAAGCGTGGCGTGATAATGCATTCTCGTTGTGCGTAAGGGCAGCGCGGCCCCAGACGACAACCTATCGGTAACTGCTCCAGTAGCGGGATCGCGCCCGGCAGCGTATTCAGACGGCTTTTATGCGGCATCGCGCTGCCAAAATCCGGAATCGCACGGATAAGCGCCTGCGTATAAGGATGATGTGGCGTCGTCACCAGATCTTTACTTGGCGCGGTTTCTACCGTCTGGCCGCAGTATAAGACGTTGATTTTGTCAGCCCACTGACTCAGCATTTGCAGGTCGTGGCTAATCAACAGAATGGTGGTATTACTGTTTTGATTCAGTCGGGTCAACAGGCGAAAAATTTGCGCCTGCGTCGTCGGTTCCATTGAGTTGGTGGGTTCATCAGCGATCAGGAGTCGCGGTTGATTCGCCAGTGCGATAGCGATCATAACTTTCTGACACTCGCCATCGGTCAGTTCATAGGGAAAACTGCGCATCGCGTCTTTATGATCTTTAATTCCTACCCGGTGCAGTAATTCAATTGCACGCCGTTTACGCCAGCCTAAACGCTGCCACCAGCGGCCTTTATAAGTCCAGGCGGGAATATTTTGCATTAACTGGCGGCCGACGCGTTCGGAAGGATCAAGGCACGACTGCGGCTCCTGGAAGATCATCGACACATTATGTCCGACCAGCTTACGCCGTTCACGAGAGGAGAGGCGCAGCAGATCGATATCATCAAAACGCATACGGTCGGCAGTGACTCGCCAGTTGTCTTTCGCGACTCCGCAAATAGCTTTAGCAATCAAGCTCTTTCCGGAACCCGATTCACCTACCAGGCCGCGAATTTCGCCTTCGCTTAATGTCATACTGACGCGATCGACCGCTTTTACCCAACCTTCGCTGGTTTTAAATTCAATGGTGAGATTGCGGATATCCAGTAACGGCATTATTCCACCCCCGCAATAATCGCACGACGAATCCCATCTCCGAGCAGGTTTACCAGTAAAACACTGAGCGTTATCGCCGCGCCGGGTAGCATAACGGTCCACGGCGCGACATAGATTAGCTCCAGCGCATCCCCCAACATGGCGCCCCATTCGGGAGAGGGAAGCTGCGCGCCGAGATCTAAAAATCCCAGCGCGGCGATGTCCAGAATCGCCATCGACAGCGCCCGGGTAATTTCGGTGACCAGACCGGCGGTAATATTCGGTAAAATGGCGAACCACAGAATATTCAGCGTTGTCGCGCCATCCAGACGGGCGGCAATGACGTACTCTTTTTCCAGTTCATCATGCACCATGCTATAGACGGAACGTACCATTCGCGGCAACAGGGCCAGCCAGACGGCAAACATCGCGTGTGACAGATGTGGGCCGGCAAATGCCACGACGATAATCGCCAGCAAGAGCGAAGGGATGGAAAGCAGCGTGTCCAGAATATGGTTCAGTACGGCAGAGCGTAAACCGTGCGTCGCGCCTGCCACTACGCCGAGGACTAATCCACATAGCGTAGCCGCCAGCGTTACGATAAACGCGCCGCCGACCGTGGGCGCCGCGCCGCTTAACAGGCGGCTCAGCACATCGCGCCCCAGATCGTCAGTCCCCAGAAAAAAGGAGACTTCGCCATAGCGTGACCAGGAGGGCGGCAGTAGCTGATAGCCCAGAAATTGCTGATCGATACCATAGGGCGCGATCCAGCCGCCAAAAATACACAGCAACGCCAGACCGGCGCATCCATACAGGCCCACCATCGCAGGCGCGTCGCTATAAAATTTACGCCAGGCAGTGCGCAGGGTGCCTGGCGGGCGCTTTTCGCTGTAGACGCTATCGTAAGGCATATTTACTCATTTTATTTTTGTTTACCATGCTTTATGTCTTTTGAAATTTTCAAACATTATCAATTCGTTATCGAGCGTTGGTGTTTTAATTTTGTGCACTTTGAGGTTATCAATTTATGCAAAATGTGTACACAGATGTGTATATCCTCTCATGGAGTGTACACATTGCTTGCCGATACAAAATTAAGAAAGGCTCCTGGCAAAAAAAGAGACCAAATCAAGGTCATCTCAGACGCTCATGGTCTCAATGTCAGGCTCTCTACATCCGGCAGTATAACATTCTTTTACCGATACAGATGGAACGGGAACGCTGCTCAACTGACGATTGGCGATTATCCAACCATATCACTATCTCATGCCAGGGAACGCCGTCAGTACTTTAGATCATGGTTAACTGAGGGACTCGATCCTCGTCGCCAGATGGTACTGGAGAAGAAGAAAAAAACAGAAGCGTTAACCGTAAAAGAACATACGACTACTGGGAGAAGTTTTAGCACTGTACGGAATTTGGGCCAGGGTCATTAAGACCGACAGTGGCGGCTGGCGCCAGTTTGGAGTATGGCGCGATCAGGATGTTGCGGCATTAGTCTCTGGGAGGTTCACAATAAGACAGATCGGAATACTCCGGCATGAGGTGTTGCGTCTTAAACCGCTGCAGCGGGTCAGCAGGGGGAATGATATTTATTAGCTCAGATGTGAGCTGACAGTTACCGATTATTTATACAGTAACTGTCAGTTTACAATATCGTAAAAACCTTAACAAAAATATAATTTTGATGATAATCCCTTTATCTACCCAAAAGTAATAGAGCTGAGTTTATGATTTAATCTATAGGACTTTCCAGCGTTACTCTTACGGACTTTCTTTTTACAGTGATAGTTGGCGGGATCGTCGTGCTTCTAAGATGTGTAAATGGGATTTCACCAGCATAAAATACACCAGCACCATGATAACCAGAAACTTTGACATCTGTGTAGCCTCGACTCCAGATCTCATTAGCAACCCTCTCTATAAAAGAATCACGTTCTCCAAACACCATTCGTTCAAAGAAACCAGCATTTCTATTCGCTTTATCTATGTCCTCATTTTTAAAACTATTAGGCTTTCTTTTATCTGCGGAATAACAACTACTAATCCTTATATCCTTTATAACCTCTAAAACTTTATTAGCAACCAGAATATCAACCAGTTGTTTTGCAGTAAAAACAGAGTCGCCACTGGCTAGAACATTAGTGCCTGCTACACCATGACCGGTAATATAGACCTTTTTAAACGCACTTAATGTGATCTCATCTAGTATGAGGTTTTCTTGCTGCCGTGCAACAATACCTACAGCTGCTCCGCAATTTACATCATTAGTGTATTGTTGCAGATCAATGTGACCCGAAAGAGTTTTATAATGAGTGCTGATTGTTTTTTCAAATTCGGACGCTGCGTCTTTACTTATAAAAACACCAGGATATAAGTGCTTCCCAGAAAAAACTCTGGATATTTGTTGTCCCAGCATATGCAGGCAAGCAGATTTGTTGAAGCCTTTCTCTCCCGTTACTAACAAGAAACCACTTTTTTGCTCAACCTGTGAAATATTATAAGCAATATTAGCTACCCTAATAATATCTTTGGCTAGGTTAGTTGCGCCATTTCCGATAGTGGCAGTGCCGGGGGCTGCCCCTCTAATATTGAGGATCGCGGCAGAAATAGGTTTCATCATATTCACCTCTCATGTAGTGATAATGGTTATTATGTGATATTTACTTTTTAATATTTATTTGTTATCACTTACCTGCTGTTCAGTCAATATTAATACATGATTACGCCTGTTTTTACATTAATTTTACTGGTGCGGGATTGTATGATCTTGTTATTACTCAACGTAAGCCTCTGTTTATATATAATAAAATTGGAGAAATCTGTTGACTGTATTTTATTTGCATTAATATAGATATGCTATGAATTATTACGCATGCATAATCTAACGTTATTAGATGCTATATCCGTAACCGGGTCTGAGGTGAGCATGGCTAAATTACCGCGCCGTAAATGCAAAGTTTGTCGGGAATGGTTTCCTCCTGCTTACAGCAACGTTGTCTGGTGCTGTCCTGAACATGGTGCTATCTACGCGCTGGAACTGCGTGCCAAAGAAAAGAGTAAAGCCGCAGCCAGGTGTATCAGAGGTAAACACCTGGCGGATAAAGCCGAACGCCAGGCGAACGGTTGCATGCTTAGAGAGCATCAGGCAGTGTTGTATACACTCAGCAGGAAGATGTTCCGCAAACATCTGCGCTGAAGGCGGTGGCATAAGGGGATGGTCGCTGAAATCGAGCAGGTCATTGAGAAGTGACATAACAAAACGGCTCCCTGTAGGGGAAGCCGTTATAGTGCCGCAGTTTAAGGATCGGCATTGCGCAATTACCGGGATTTTCGTGCCCGTAAACCGGGGAGGTTTGTTTTTCTAATTTTATCCAGCGAGACGTAAAGTATGACTGAGCTATGGTTAGCACTCGGTTTAACACATTAGGTGGTTTGCCTGATAGTTTCTGTAGGAGAGAGTATGATAAAAAAGTAATATTATTTTTAGTGTTTTTTTGGTCATTCAGGTGCCGTTGATTTTGTATATCGTGTTGACTCGAGACCTTCAGAAGTGATTTTTCGGGATGGTTTTGCTTCTCACGGCAATAACAGGAATCTTCAGCAACATATAAGAGATGACTCCTGTGTATCCGGTAGTCGAGACAGTACTATATTGCGACTATCTCAGATATTAATGAGGCTTATAATATAGCACGATTATATTACTCCAGAGCAACATTTAGCGGCAGGTTGTACAGATACAGAATCCGTGCAGACAATAGTTTCTACAGCCTTCCGCCGTCTGTTACTTATATTGAGTTATGTGGTATCCAGTTTGGTCATTTTGAGCGAGTGATGATGCGGTTACAAAGTGAGTATGTATCTGTAAATTCTATCCCAATTGAAAATATCCATGAAGCAGTTGAGCTTGTTTACGATAGAAATACAAGTATGGTAAATATTGTTGGAGTGGATTATGAAAAAGAAATTAAAGGTTCTGACTCTTGCTCTTGCGTCATTATCCAGTGTTTGTTATGCAGCTATGGCTGATTATGATACGTATGTGAGTAATGTTCAGATTAACAACCTGTCTTATGGTGTGTATACGTCAGGGGGTAAGGAAACTCAGTTTTTTTGTATCGGACTGAAGCACGGGAGTGAAGCTATTAGTATCAATGCCATGTGTAAAGTGGATGTGTACGGGAATCATAAACAGGGGTTTGATAACATGCTAAATACAGCAAAGTATTATTATACAACAGGGGGGGATGTAAGGATATATTATAAAGAGAATGTTTGGCGCGACCCCGATTTCAAAAGTGCATTCTCTTCCAGGGAATTAATTGCGATAACTACTTGTAGCTCATCAAGTTATTGTATGGGGCCTACGGTGACAAATTAAATGTTGCTAGGTATTAAACGCTCTAAAGAACAGGCTTAATCTTGTTGGTGAGACGATTATGTCTGAACCTTTATCAGGTTCCTGTATGGCTGTAGCGATCTGTGGGGCAACGATATTCAGACTGTTTACTGGAGCGGATTTTGGGATTGTATTTTGAGCATTTGCGGGAACGTTGTTCGTGGCAACAATGCCGCAGATACTGTCACCCCAAAGCACTCCTTCAAGCTTCTGACAACTGTGGGTGGTTTGTTTGATGGAGTGCCTCTTAAGATTAGAACTCTCACCATAAAGGCTGCGCATTTACGTGGCCTTTTTCGTATTCAGGCTAACGGGAAGCACTCACTACGCGCTTTGTTGGATAAATCCAGCCCGTGAAGCCTGTTCCTTTTAGTCAGGACGTTATCATAAGGGGACACACTGGTTGTATGGAAGCGTGATCGCCTGGGTCGCAGTATGCGTCATCTGGTCGTTCTGGTAGAAGAATTGCGCGAACGCGGCGTTAATGTCCGCAGCCTGACCGACAGCATAGACACGTCGACGCCAATGGGGCGATTCTTCTTTCATGTCATGGGCGCACTCGCTGAAATGGAACGTGAATTGATTGTGGAAAGAACCCGCGCTGGACTGGAAGCGGCAAGGGCGAGGGGGCGTAATGGTGGCCGACGACCGAAACTAACATTGGAACAATAGGCGCAGGCCCGGCGTCTGATTGGGTCAGAAGTACCGCGACAGCAGGTAACGATTATTTATGGGGGCTGTCGACGCTGTACAGAAAACTTCCTGCAGCATCACGCAGTGAAACCCGGAGGCGCTGATAGAGAAGATAAATCTCCGGCAATCATCATCGAAGCATGGACTTGGACTGCCGGAGAAAATAGAAAACAATATGTATATATTTACGTACTAAAAAACGAACTTATCACAAAAATAAAAGCATAACTTTTTGATTTAATGATATTTTTATTGCTTCTTATCGTAAGGCATACCATTCCTTATGTTTCAGAGGGTTAGCCATAGCACCCAAAATATCGGAAATCACATTGACCACAATAACCAGCGACCCAATGACCATCACGCCAGCGGAAATAGCGGCATAGTCCTGCTGACGAATGGCGTGAATTAACCATCGTCCCAGCCCTGGCCAGCTGAAAACCATTTCGGTAATCATCGCCAGCGTTAACATGGTTGAAAACTGCAGACCAAGACGGGGAATGACCGGCGGCAGCGCATTATGCAACACGTGACGACGTAAAATCGTAAAGCGCGACAAGCCGCGCGTGGCCGCCGCTTTAACGTAGTTCTGATCGTAGACCTCAATAGTGCTGATTCGCATCAGGCGGATCACTTCTGTGGTCGGCGCGACGGAAAGCGTGAGCACCGGTAAAACCATATGCCGTATGGCGCTCATCACCATTTCATCACGCCACGGCGAATCTGAAATCCAGGCGTCAATGATGGCGAAACCGGTAACCGGTTTAACTTCATAAAGCAGGTCAAATCGCCCGGATACCGGCAGCCACCCCAGCGTGAGCGAAAAGAACAGTGTGAGCAGAAGGGCCAGCCAGAAAACCGGAATTGAGAAACCTAATAGCGCCAGCGCGCTGATAAAACGATCCGGCCATTTGCTACGCGTCACGCCAGCCAGCATCCCGACCGGGATGCCGACCATCAGCGCAAAACCAAAGGCGAGAATGCACAGCTCCATCGTGGCGGGAAACACCTCTTTAAGCTGTTCGGAGATCAGCTGGCCGTTAATGCTGGACACGCCAAAGTCCCAGTGCAGCAGACCGTTGAACCAGAAAACCCAGGCATTCCATAATGATGCGCCTTGTAGCGGCGCGTGCGGCGTAAAATAGCTCAGGCTAAAGCCGATAAAGGTCAGGAAGAATAGCGTCACCAGCAACAGCAATAACCGACGCAGGGTGAAGATAATCATGGTTTTTTCACCTCTTCGTGTTTTTCGCGGGAGACGCCGGCAAAAGACGCATTGCCGAACGGGCTTAACACCAGTCCTTTAATATCGTAGCGGTAAGCCTGTAAGCGTAGTGATGATGCCAGCGGCAGTATCGGCAGCTCTTTCTCCAGGATATTCTGCGCTTCGTCATACGCTTCTATACGCGAAGCCAACTGCTGCGACGACAGTGCTTTACGCAGCACGCTGTCAAATTCAGGGTTACACCAGTGGGCGAAATTGGTTTGCGAATTGATGGCCGCACAGCTTAACAGCGGTCTGAAAAAGCTATCCGGATCGTTGCTGTCCGTGGCCCAGCCGGATAAGGTCAGATCGTGATTCATATCCATCAGGCGCGCCTCCTGAAAACGACCTTCAACCGGCACAATGACCACTTTTACGCCAACCTGCGCCATATCCGCCTGAATAAGCTCCGCCGTTTTTAGCGGACTTGGGTTCCAGGCCTGAGAACTGGTCGGCACCCAGAGATGCAGCGTAAGATTCTCAATGCCCAGCGCTTTTAGTTGTTCGCGCGATTTTTGCGGATTGTACTCCGTAATTTTGGCATCGTTATCGTAAGCCCATGAGGCTCTCGGTAAAATGGAGGCTGCGGTTTCCGCCGTGCCGTAATAAATCGACTGCATCAGGCGCTGGTTGTTGATCGATAAGGCCAGCGCATGGCGCACTGCGGGATTATTCAACGGCGGCTTGTCGGTGTTAAAGGCCAGATAGGCGATATTCATCCCCGGGCGCAACGTCAGACGTAAACGCGGATCGTCGCGTAAAATAGTTAGCTGGCTGGCGGCGGGCCAGGCCAGAACATCGCATTCACCGGTCAGTAATTTCGATAAACGCCCGGTACCGCCGGAGCCTAAATCCACCACCACTTGCGGCATCAGCGGTTTGCCGCGCCAAAACCCATCGTGGCGCTGGAGACGAATAAACTGCCCGGCACGGTACTCCGAAAGCTGGAAAGGCCCGGTGCCGACCGGTTGGCGGTCTAGCAGTTCCTGACGATCTTTTCGGCTAAGCTGCGCGGCGTACTCAGCGGACATGACGGAAGCGTAGTGTGTAGCCAGATGCCATAAAAAGGAGGCGTCTGGCTGCGTCAGGCGAAACTCAACGGTGTTATTGTCCAGCTTACGCACGCTTTTTACATTGTCGGCGAACTGTAGGCTATCAAAGTAGGGGAAGCTACTGCCGTTGATGTTATGCCACGGATGTCGACGATCGAAAATCCGCTGAAAGGTAAAGACGACATCATCAGCATTGAGTTTTCGGGTCGGCGTAAACCAGGCTGTTTTTTGAAAGGAAACGTCGCGGCGCAGGTGAAAACGGTACGTTGCCCCGTTATCCAGCACTTCCCAGCTTTCTGCCAGCTCTGGGACTAAACGATAAGTATAGGGATCGACATCCAACAGGCGGTCATATAACTGGGCGGCCAGGGTATCGACGATGAGGCCGCTGCTCGCTTTTTGTGGATTAAAGGTGTTGACCTGCCCGCTGACACAATACACAAAGCCGCTATCGCGAATATCTGCACTCGCAGTTTGTTCGGGCGCAGTCGCAGCCGTAGCCTGACTACTCAGTAGACCCGCTATCACGATCAGAGACGATAAAACCAGGCGCATAATAGTTAAGTTTTTGAAGTTCAATTTGCAAAGTGTATCGCACTTCGGCCCGCCACGTAAAAATGTCGGTGGATAACTGGCGTAAATGTCGTCAATTAGCCGGAGAAATCGCTAAAGCTGATGCTTTTTAAGCAAGGCGCGAAACTGGTGGTAGGTGAGTGCCAGTAAATCGGCGGCTCGTTTCTGGTTAAATTTCGCCTGCTGTAAGCTACGTTGCAGCAGCGCTTTTTCCTGTTGCAGTTGAAACTCCCGCAAGTTGAGCGGCAGGTCAGGCGTGGCGGATGCCGATGGCAGGGCGGGCGTGGGCGGTTCGGCGGGATGGCGTTGAAAAGGATCGATAACAATTTCATCCAAAGGATGTTCACTGCTGCCGTGGCGATACACTGAACGTTCGACTACGTTTTTCAGCTCGCGGACATTACCCGGCCAGGCGTAATGCAACAACGTTTCTTTTGCCCGATCGGTAAAACCGGGAAATAAGGGCAGACGTAGCTCACGACACATCTGAATAGCAAAATGCTCGGCCATTAGCATGATATCGCTCTGGCGTTCGCGCAGCGGCGGCAGTTGTACAACATCAAAAGCCAGCCTGTCGAGCAGATCGGCACGAAATGTCCCTTCCTTCACCATGGCGGGTAAATCGGCATTAGTGGCGCATACTAATCGCACATTAACCTGTAACGGTTGGCTGCCGCCGACGCGCTCTAGCTCGCCATATTCAATCACCCGCAGTAGCTTTTCCTGTACCAGCATCGGCGCTGTCGCCAGTTCATCCAAAAACAGCGTGCCGCCATCGGCGCGTTCAAAACGACCGGGATGGCGTTTTTGCGCCCCGGTAAAAGCGCCCGCTTCATGACCAAACAATTCGGAGTCCAGCAGGTTTTCGTTAAGCGCCGCGCAGTTAAGCGAGATAAGCGGCCCCTGCCAGCGTGAAGAGAGATAGTGCAGGCGATTGGCGATAAGTTCTTTACCCGTACCGCGTTCGCCAATAATCAGCACTGGCTTATCCAGCGGCGCGAGCCGGGAGACCTGTTCCAGTACTTCAAGAAAACGGTTTGCCTCGCCGAGCAGGTTATCTTTAAATTCAGCCATGATGAAAATCGCCACTTGTTAGTGTTTTTCACCACTTTAGCCTTTTTTGCTGGCGAGGTAAAACGAAATAATTCCTTTACTATCAGTGGCATGAAAAGTTGGCACGCAAATTGTATTAATCATGTAGCAGGGCATCGCCCGTTATCAGAACATTATGTGAGGATTGAATTATGGGTATTTTTTCTCGTTTTGCCGACATCGTGAACGCCAATATCAATGCGTTGTTGGAAAAAGCGGAAGATCCGCAGAAGCTGGTGCGCCTGATGATTCAGGAGATGGAAGATACGCTGGTGGAGGTTCGCTCGAACTCCGCGCGTGCTTTAGCGGAAAAGAAACAGTTATCCCGTCGTATTGAACAGGCTACGGCTCAGCAGATTGAGTGGCAGGAAAAAGCGGAACTGGCTCTGCGTAAAGATAAAGACGATCTGGCGCGCGCCGCATTGATTGAAAAACAAAAGCTGACCGATTTAATTGCTACGCTTGAACAGGAAGTCACGCTGGTGGATGACACGCTGGCGCGCATGAAGAAAGAGATTGGCGAGCTGGAAAACAAACTCAGCGAAACACGCGCTCGCCAGCAGGCGCTGATGCTGCGTCATCAGGCGGCGAGTTCTTCCCGTGATGTCCGTCGTCAGCTTGACAGCGGCAAACTGGATGAAGCCATGGCACGGTTTGAATCCTTTGAACGTCGTATCGATCAAATGGAAGCGGAAGCGGAAAGCCATCGTTTTGGTAAGCAGCAATCGCTGGACCAACAGTTTGCCAACCTGAAAGCCGATGATGAAATCAGTGAGCAGCTGGCGCAGTTGAAAGCCAAAATGAAGCAAGATAATCAATAATGACAATGGCGGCGCCGGTACGCGCCGTCGCTCATCAGCTTTAGGTGTAAGGAGAACGCATGAGCGCGCTATTTCTGGCCATCCCGTTAACCATTTTTGTGTTGTTTGTGTTACCGATTTGGCTGTGGCTGCATTACAGCAACCGCGCCGGTCGGGGAGAACTGTCGCAAAGCGAGCAGCAACGCTTACTGCAACTCACAGACGATGCGCAACGTATGCGCGAGCGCATTCAGGCGCTGGAAGATATTCTTGATGCAGAGCATCCGAACTGGAGAGAGCGCTAATGGGGGGAATCAATCTGAATAAAAAACTATGGCGTATGCCGCAAAAGGGCATGGTGCGTGGCGTTTGCGCCGGGATCGCCGACTACCTTGATGTACCGGTAAAACTGGTGCGTATTCTGGTCGTGCTGTCGATTTTCTTTGGGCTGGCGTTTTTTACCGTAGTGGCCTATATCGTTCTGTCTTTTGTACTGGACCCTATGCCGGATAATCTGGCCGCAGGGAAACCGCAGCCGACCAGCGGCGAAATGCTGGATACCGTAGACAGAGAGCTTGCCGCAGGCGAAAAGCGTTTGCGAGAAATGGAACGCTACGTCACGTCAGATACGTTCACACTGCGTAGTCGTTTCCGTCAACTGTAACTGATATATCGGGAAGGTGAAGATGAATACTCGCTGGCAACGCGCCGGGCAGAAGGTGAAGCCCGGCTTCAAAATAGCAGGTAAGCTGGTTCTGTTGACCGCGTTACGCTACGGGCCTGCCGGCGTGGCGGGATGGGCGGTAAAATCCGTCGCCCGTCGTCCGCTAAAAATGTTGCTGGCGTTTGCGCTGGAGCCAGTACTTCGTAAGGCGGCGAATAAAATTTCGCAGCGTTACAAATAGCGAGTCTGGTCATAATATTTCGTTAAGCTCTGGCGTATAGTGTGTGCGAAATACATTACGTGTCAGGACGGAAGTATGTTGAAAAAAGGAATATTTGCGTTAGCGTTATTCATAGCCATGCCGCTTTATGCCGCAGAATACTGGATAGATGTCCGCATTCCGGAACAATATCAGCGAGAGCATATTCAGGGCGCGATTAATATCCCATTGCAGGAGATTAAATCTCATATCGAAACGGTAGTTCCAGACAGGAACGATACGGTAAAGTTATATTGCAACTCCGGACGACAGTCGGGCATGGCAAAACAAATGTTGCTTGATATGGGGTATACGCACGCGATGAATATGGGCGGCATCAGTCGTCTTGATATGCCGAAAGTAAAAAAATAGATAATCTATTGCTCAATACTCATACTAACCGCGGCGCTTAATGCGCCGTTGTTGATCTCTCCGGGTAGTTGATAATAACGTTTTTGCACATATCTATAACGCAGGCTCGTTATTATTTTTTCTTCTCTTCAGGCTCAACAGGATGTCAATGAAGCGACTTAAAACTGAACTCAACGCGCTGGTCAATCGTGGGGTAGACAGGCATTTGCGTCTTGCCGTAACCGGGTTGAGCCGCAGCGGTAAAACAGCGTTTATCACGGCGATGGTTAACCAGTTGCTTAATGTCCACGCGGGCGCGCGCTTACCGTTGCTCAGCGCGGTACGCGAAGAACGCCTGCTTGGCGTAAAGCGCGTGCCTCAACGTGATTTTGGTATTCCCCGTTTTACCTACGATGAGGGGATACTTCAGCTTTATGGCAATCCTCCCGCCTGGCCCACACCGACGCGCGGTGTCAGTGAGATTCGGCTGGCGTTGCGCTATCGCTCAAACGACTCGCTGCTGCGCCATTTTAAAGATACCTCGACATTGTATCTGGAGATTGTGGACTATCCAGGGGAATGGTTACTCGATCTGCCCATGCTGGCTCAGGATTATTTAAGCTGGTCCCGTCAGATGAACGGCTTGTTACAAGGACAACGCGCTGAGTGGGCCGCAAAATGGCGGCAACTTTGCGACGGACTCGATCCGCTGGCGCCCGCCGATGAAAATCGGCTGGCGGAGATTGCCGCCGCCTGGACGGATTATTTGCATCAGTGTAAATCGCAGGGATTGCATTTTATTCAACCTGGACGGTTTGTTTTGCCGGGCGATATGGCGGGCGCGCCAGCGTTGCAGTTTTTCCCGTGGCCGGATGTGGACGCCTTCGGCGAGTCAAAACTGGCGCAGGCGGATAAGCAGACCAACGCTGGAATGCTGCGCGAACGCTTTAACTACTATTGCGAAAAAGTGGTCAAAGGGTTCTACAAAAATCATTTTCTACGCTTTGATCGCCAGATTGTGCTGGTCGACTGTCTGCAACCGCTTAATAGCGGGCCGCAGGCGTTTAATGATATGCGTCTCGCCTTAACGCAGTTGATGCAAAGTTTTCACTATGGCCAGCGAACTCTGTTTCGTCGTTTGTTTTCGCCGGTGATTGATAAATTGCTGTTCGCTGCGACGAAAGCCGACCATGTCACCCTCGACCAACATGCCAATATGGTGGCCTTGCTCCAGCAGCTTATTCAGGATGCCTGGCAAAATGCCGCGTTTGAAGGCATTAGTATGGATTGCTTGGGGCTGGCGTCGGTACAAGCGACCACCAGCGGTGTGATTGAGGTCAACGGTGAAAAAATCCCGGCTTTACGTGGAAACCGTTTGAGTGACGGCGCGCCGTTAACCGTGTACCCCGGCGAAGTGCCTTCGCGTTTGCCGGGACAAGCGTTTTGGGATAAGCAGGGCTTTCAGTTCGAAGCCTTTCGTCCGCAGGTAATGGATGTTGATAAACCATTACCGCACATTCGTCTGGACGCTGCGCTGGAGTTTTTAATAGGAGATAAGCTGCGATGAGCGAACGGTTAAAACCGCGTATTGATTTTGCAGAACCGCTAAAGGAGGAGCCTACGTCGGCCTTCAAAGCGCAGCAAACTTTTAGCGAAGCGGAGTCGCGTACATTTGCGCCTGCAGCTATCGACGAGCGCCCGGAAGACGAAGGCGTGGCAGAAGCGGCGGTCGATGCCGCGCTGCGTCCCAAACGCAGCCTGTGGCGTAAAATGGTGATGGGAGGGCTGGCGCTGTTTGGCGCGAGCGTGGTCGGGCAAGGCGTACAGTGGACAATGAATGCCTGGCAAACTCAGGACTGGGTCGCTTTAGGCGGCTGTGCCGCAGGCGCGCTGATCGTTGGCGCTGGCGTGGGATCGGTGGTCACGGAGTGGCGGCGATTATGGCGCTTGCGCCAGCGGGCGCATGAGCGCGATGAGGCGCGTGAACTGTTACATAGCCATAGCGTCGGGAAAGGTCGCGCATTTTGCGAAAAACTGGCGCAGCAGGCGGGGATTGATCAATCACATCCGGCATTACAACGTTGGTATGCCGCTATTCACGAAACGCAAAACGACAGGGAAATCGTCGGTTTGTATGCGCATCTGGTACAGCCGGTACTTGACGCACAGGCGCGACGTGAGATTAGCCGTTTCGCCGCGGAATCGACTCTGATGATCGCCGTCAGCCCGTTAGCGTTGGTGGATATGGCGTTTATTGCCTGGCGTAATTTACGCCTGATTAACCGTATCGCAACGCTGTATGGCATTGAACTTGGTTATTACAGCCGCCTTCGTCTGTTCCGTCTGGTGTTGCTGAATATCGCGTTCGCGGGAGCCAGTGAGCTGGTGCGTGAAGTCGGTATGGACTGGATGTCTCAGGATCTGGCCGCACGCCTGTCCACGCGCGCGGCGCAGGGGATTGGCGCAGGTCTCCTTACCGCTCGACTGGGAATAAAAGCGATGGAGCTATGTCGACCATTGCCGTGGATCGACAACGATAAACCACGTCTCGGTGATTTTCGTCGTCAGCTTATCGGTCAGCTAAAAGAGACGCTGCAAAAGAGTAAGTCGTCGCCTGAGAAATGACCTTCCACAGGGCGCTGACTGCCTGGCTTTACGCCGCAGCGCCCGTTTTTCCGCCATGCTGTCAATATTTGTTGACAGAATCCTTCCTGCCAGCCGAATAGTGGCTTATCATCTATTTAATGGTTCATTATTCAGGTGAAGGTTCCCATGCGTCTGGAAGTCTTTTGTGAAGACCGACTTGGTCTGACCCGCGAATTACTTGATTTACTGGTGTTACGTAGCATTGATTTACGCGGAATCGAGATTGATCCCATTGGGCGAATTTATCTTAATTTTGCTGAGCTGGAATTCACCGACTTCAGCAGCCTGATGGCCGAAATCCGCCGTATTTCTGGCGTAACGGATGTCCGTACCGTTCCCTGGATGCCGTCCGAACGTGAACATCTGGCCCTGAGCGCGCTGCTTGAGGCGTTGCCGGAGCCGGTGCTCTCATTGGATATGAAGAGTAAAGTGGAGATGGCGAACCCGGCGAGTTGTCAGCTTTTTGCCCAGAACCAGGAGCGAATGCGGCATCATACCGCCGCACAATTAATCAATGGCTTCAATTTTCAGCGCTGGCTGGACGGTAACCCGCAAAGCTCCCATAACGAACATGTCGTAATCAACGGGCAAAACTTCCTGATGGAGATTACGCCGGTACATTTACAAAACGAAAATGACGAATACGTGTTGACCGGGGCGGTCGTGATGTTGCGTTCCACGATTCGTATGGGGCAGCAGCTACAGAATTTGTCCACGCAGGATCTGAGCGCGTTTAGTCAGATTATTGCCGTGAGCGCAAAGATGAAGCACGTCGTTGAGCAGGCGCGCAAACTGGCGATGCTCAGCGCGCCGCTGCTGATTACCGGCGATACGGGAACCGGCAAAGATCTTTTCGCCTATGCCTGTCACCAGGCAAGCCCTCGTTCAGCGAAGCCGTATCTGGCGCTCAACTGCGCTTCAATCCCGGAAGATGCGGTAGAAAGCGAACTATTTGGCCATGCGCCGGAAGGTAAAAAAGGCTTTTTTGAACAGGCGAATGGCGGTTCGGTGCTGCTGGATGAAATTGGCGAAATGTCGCCGCGTATGCAGGCGAAGCTGCTACGTTTTCTCAATGATGGTACGTTCCGTCGCGTCGGCGAAGATCACGAAATTCATGTTGATGTCCGCGTTATCTGCGCCACGCAGAAAAATCTGGTGGAGCTGGTGCAAAAAGGACTGTTCCGCGAAGATCTCTATTATCGACTTAACGTTCTGACGCTTAATTTGCCGCCGTTGCGCGATTGTCCGCAGGATATTATGCCGTTGACCGAACTGTTCGTGGCGCGTTTTGCCGACGAACAGGGCGTTCCGCGACCGAAACTGTCTGCCGATCTGAGTACGGTCCTCACTCGTTACGGCTGGCCGGGTAACGTTCGCCAGCTTAAAAATGCGATTTACCGGGCGCTGACGCAACTGGAAGGGTATGAGCTGCGTCCGCAGGATATCCTGCTGCCTGACTACGATGCTGCGACGGTGGCAGTCGGCGAGGATGCGATGGAAGGTTCGCTGGATGACATTACCAGTCGTTTCGAACGTTCTGTCCTTACTCAGCTTTATCGTAGCTATCCGAGTACGCGTAAACTGGCGAAACGGTTGGGGGTATCGCATACCGCGATTGCCAATAAGCTGCGTGAATATGGTCTGAGCCAGAAGAAGGGTGAAGAGTAGAAAAAAAGAAGGCCTCCGGATAGAGGCCTTCTTGTGACAAAAGAGCACCGCCTGTAGCACTGACAAACGTAGCGCCAGCAGGCGCTGGCTTATGCCTTCAGGACATTAAGCGCGGCGTCGTAATCCGGCTCGTGGGTGATTTCATCCACCAACTGGCTGAAAATAACGTTGTCGTTTTCGTCAAGCACGATGACTGCGCGCGCCGCCAAACCTTTCAGCGGGCCGTCAACGATTTCGACGCCGTAGTTTTTCAGAAACTCGTTATTACGCAGAGTGGAAAGCGTAATAACGTTGCTCAGGCCTTCCGCGCCGCAAAAACGCGACTGTGCAAAAGGCAGGTCAGCAGAAACGCACAATACGACGGTATTCTCCACTTCTGTGGCCAGTTGATTAAACTTACGAACTGATGCGGCGCATACGCCAGTATCAATGCTTGGGAAAATATTCAGCACTTTGCGTTTGCCTGCATATTGGCTGAGGGAAACGTCAGACAAATCTTTTGCGACAAGAGTAAAAGCCTGTGCTTTGCTACCAGCCTGCGGAATAACGTTGGCAACGGTGACCGGGTTACCCTGGAAATGTACAGTCTGTGACATAATTATGTTCCTATTTACTTATAGTTAACGTCGAAATCCAGTTTAAGTCATTATTCATTAACACGGCAAATACTATTTGTAGCAAGCCGCGTCCGGCGCTATCAGAGGGGAAGAGATGAGATCTGTTAAGGTATATGAGGAAACCTGGCCGTTGCATACGCCTTTCGTTATTGCGCGTGGTAGCCGAAGCGAAGCGCATGTTGTCGTTGTCGAACTGGAAGAAGAGGGCGTAAAAGGCATCGGGGAATGTACGCCATATCCACGTTATGGTGAAAGTGATGCCTCGGTCATGGCGCAAATCATGAGTATTGTGCCTCAGTTGGAAAACGGGCTGACTCGCGAAGCATTGCAGAAACTGTTGCCAGCAGGCGCGGCGCGCAACGCGGTGGATAGCGCCTTATGGGATTTGCAGGCCCGCCAGCGGCAGCAAAGCCTTGCCGGGCTGCTCGGCGTGACGCTGGCCCCGGTTTTTACTACCGCGCAAACGGTAGTGATAGGCACGCCGGAACAGATGGCTGCCAGTGCGGCGGCACTATGGGAAAAAGGGGCGACGTTGCTGAAAATCAAACTCGATGCTCGTCTGATTAGCGAACGTATGGTGGCGATCCGCTCGGCGGTGCCGGAGGCGACGCTCATTGTGGACGCCAATGAATCGTGGCGTCCGGAGGGGCTGGCGGCGCGTTGCCAGTTACTGGCGGATCTGAATGTCGTGATGCTGGAGCAGCCGCTGCCCGCGCAGGATGACGCCGCCCTGGAGAATTTTATTCATCCGTTGCCCATCTGTGCAGATGAGAGCTGCCATACTCGCAGTAGTCTGAAAGCTCTGACGGGGCGCTACGATATGATCAACATTAAGCTGGATAAAACCGGCGGTCTGACTGAGGCGCTGGCGCTGGCAACGGAGGCGAGGGAGCAAGGATTCGGCCTGATGCTGGGCTGTATGCTCTGTACATCAAGAGCGATTAGCGCCGCGCTGCCGCTTATGCCGCAGGTGAGCTTCGCCGATCTTGATGGCCCAACATGGCTGGCGGTTGATGTTGAGCCTGCGCTACGCTTTACGACGGGTCAACTCCATCTTTAGGATGCCAGCGGAGCAGATTCGACATAGCCAGCAAGTATTTTTCGCTGGCTTCATCGGCGGAAACAGGGGGAAACTCGGCGGTAATGCAGTGCAGGTTGAGATCGGCGCACCAGCTGCCAAACGAACCGGGCGTTTCGTAACCTACGCTGGTCACCAGCGGCAACGCAAACGCATCGGCCAGCCACTCGCCTAGCTCGCTGCGACGTGGATCTTCAATGCAGGCTAGCGGATCGTGAAAAGAGACGACCCAGGCGGGTTGGAGTCGATGAATTAACTGGCAAAGCGCCTGGGTTTCCGGTTCTGAGCCGGGATGGTCGCCGGTTAGCAGCACGACATCACGCTCTTGCGCGCGGCTATTCCAGCGATAAACTGTCTCACCCGCTTTCCAGTTGGCGGCGGGAAAGTTACGGTTTAGATCAATGCCATTCGCATTTGCCCTTAACCCCAGTTGACAGCCATCAGGATTAACGGCAAGTACGACATGATGACGGCGAAGGGTTGGATTTAAGGTGCGTAACGCACAGGAGAGCGTCACCACGGATGAGGTTTCATCCCCGTGGGTGCCAGCCAGTATCAGACCGCTTTCGCGATTGGCGGCAGGCGCCGGAAACCAGATTAGCGGCGCGCCTAGTAGCGAACGTCCATAATGTTCAGTGCCTGGCGGAAATGCGCCGCGCTCGGCACGGGGGCGGGTGACAGTCATACGCGTTTCCCGAAGCTGAGACCAGTAGGGTAATCATCGTAGTGTTGTGTAAAACCCGCCGATTATCAAATGGTTTCTATTTACCCTCTTGTATGGCGCGATATCAACTTTCTGGCGGAAGATAATTGCATTTCTTTCTGCTGAAACAAATAATTACGTTGTCATTTAACTCATCTTTGAGGAACTTCTATGAGGCATTCTGTTTCAGTAACCTGTTGTGCGCTGTTGGTTAGCAGCTTTTCCCTGGCATATGCTGCGGATGTTCCCGGCGGAACGGTACTGGCAGAGAAACAAGAACTGGTGCGTCATATCAAAGATGAGCCCGCTTCGTTAGATCCAGCGAAAGCCGTTGGGCTGCCTGAAATTCAGGTGATCCGCGATCTGTTTGAAGGGCTGGTTAACCAGAACGAAAAGGGTGAAATTATCCCTGGCGTCGCCAGCCAGTGGAAGAGCAATGATAATCGTATCTGGACGTTTACGTTGCGGGATAATGCGCAATGGGCCGATGGAACGCCGGTGACCGCCCAGGATTTTGTCTATAGCTGGCAACGCCTGGTTGATCCCAAAACGCTTTCCCCCTTCGCCTGGTTTGCCGCGCTGGCTGGCATCACTAATGCGCAAGCCATTATCGACGGTAAAGTCACGCCGGATCAGCTTGGTGTCAGTGCCGTGGACGCGCACACTTTGCGTATTCAGCTTGACAAGCCGTTGCCCTGGTTTGCCAGTCTGACCGCCAGTTTTGCCTTTTATCCGGTCCAAAAAGCGAATGTCGAAAGCGGCAAAGACTGGATGAAGCCGGGAAAACTGATCGGCAATGGCGCGTATGTGCTTAAAGAGCGCGTGGTAAATGAAAAACTGGTGGTCGTGCCTAATACGCATTACTGGGATAACGCGAAAACGGTACTGCAAAAAGTGACATTTTTACCCATTAACCAGGAATCGGCTGCGACGAAACGTTACCTTGCCGGTGATATTGATATCACCGAATCTTTCCCTAAAAATATGTACCAGAAATTATTGAAGGATATTCCAGGGCAAGTTTATACGCCGCCGCAATTAGGGACTTATTATTATGCGTTTAATACGCAGAAAGGGCCGACGGCGGATTCCCGCGTTCGTCTGGCGCTAAGTATGACCATTGATCGCCGTTTGATGGCGGAAAAAGTCTTAGGTACCGGTGAAAAACCGGCCTGGCATTTTACACCGGATGTCACGGCAGGATTTAAGCCCGATCCTTCACCGTTTGAACAAATGAGTCAGGAAGAAC
Organism: Salmonella sp. SJTUF14076; assembly: GCF_015534835.1. NCBI lineage: Bacteria > Pseudomonadati > Pseudomonadota > Gammaproteobacteria > Enterobacterales > Enterobacteriaceae > Salmonella > Salmonella sp. SJTUF14076. The sequence goes on from NZ_CP064674.1 coordinate 2,288,920, forward strand.
TTAACGCCCAGGCGAAAACATTGCTGCGTGCAGCAGGCTACGGATCGCAGAAGCCGCTTAAATTAACTCTGCTTTACAATACCTCAGAAAACCATCAGAAAATCGCGATTGCGGTGGCGTCAATGTGGAAGAAAAATCTGGGGGTGGATGTGAAATTGCAAAACCAGGAGTGGAAAACGTATATCGACAGCCGGAATACCGGTAATTTTGATGTTATTCGCGCCTCCTGGGTGGGTGATTACAACGAACCGTCGACTTTCTTATCCTTATTAACGTCCACGCATACGGGGAATATTTCACGCTTTACTAATCCGACTTATGACAAAATCCTGACGCAAGCGACGATGGAAAATACCGCCGAAGCGCGTAACGCGGATTACAATGCAGCGGAGAAAATTTTAACGGAACAAGCGCCTATAGCGCCTATTTATCAGTATACCAATGGCCGGTTAATTAAACCGTGGGTAAAGGGATACCCCATTACTAACCCGGAAGATGTGGCCTATAGCCGTACAATGTATATCGTGAAGCACTGATGCGTACTGGTTTCTTGTTAACTCAAGGTAGCCACGCCCGCCGCCTGGTGCTGGCAGAAGGCATGGGGATTAAGCGAGCGCCTGATGCCGCCGTTCTCATTGCTGTGTTTTCAGCCAGGCGGCAATATCCTGTGTCGGCAGATGATGTTGTGCATTCCAGGTGTCACTCATCGGCCACCACATACCGTCACCACGCGCGAAGGCGACGCGATAGCGCAGCATTGGGTCATGCGGATGTAAACGGAGTTGCTCCTGTAAGTCAGGTAGCGTCAATACACCTCGGGTAAAGGTTTGCTGCGTCACGCGTTCGACCGTTTCCGCCAGTTTTGCATAAGAGGTCGTTTCCCCCGCGACAAAGACGACTTCGTTAGTGATACGCGGCTGATGCAGATAAATTTCAGTGGTCAGGCGACCAATATCCGCAGGCGACGTGACGGTGACCTGCCTTTCCCATCCGCCGAGGGCATTGATGGTTTTTTGGTCTAAGTTGACCACATCAAAGGCCGGTTCGAAGAGAAAAGAGGTAAATAAACCGGTTGAAACAATCACCCACTCTGTGACGTTTTGCTCGCGCAAAAGCGTCCTGACGTCATACTGTTCGTCCCACACCGGCTGGCCGCTGCCTTTGCCGACCACATCGTAATTCACGCCAAACTGCCAGGGGAAATAGCGCTTAACGCCCGCCTCCAGTACCGCGCGGGTGATTTTTATCTGGGTACCCGCACCGGCGACAAACCCCATACAATTGATGATCGTATCAAAACCGTGGAATTGATCTTTTAACGCTGCAACCGAACTGCCTGCGATGTCGACCGGGATAAACCGCGCACCGGCATCCGCCAGTTGTTGATGAATGCTGGAACGTCGTTTGCTATGTTTATCCCTGGATCTCCCTGACACAATAACGCAAACGGAACCATTACGCTGTGTGACCGCCGGAACCAACGACGCCAGCACTGACGCCCCCAGTTGTCCCGCGCCCAGCACCAATACTTTTTCACCTACCTGATTATTGGATTGTTTCATTTGCGCCTCTCTGTGTTGATTCACCTGTAGATAGAGATTACGGCAGGGTTCTGCGTTCGATAAGACGCCGAAGACGGGTTAGACTGTTCTGATAAATGGGATAATTGGCGGGGGGGAAATGGACAAGCTGGAAGCGATGCAGGTCTATGTTTGCGTGGTGGATACCCATAGTTTTATCAGAGCCGCCGAAGTGCTGGGCGTGCCGCGCTCAACGGTATCGCGGGTGGTTAAAGAACTGGAATCCTGGCTTAAGATTCAGCTTTTGCAACGTACAACCCGCAAACTTAGCGTAACCGCAGAGGGGCGGCGTTACTACGAAGAGTGCAAAAGAGTGCTGGCAGATATCACGGCCATGGAGTCGTCATTTCCCGGCCGGGCGGCACAGCCTAAAGGGCGTTTTAAAGTGGGGATGCCGCAATCTCTCGCCCGGCATTGCATTATTCCCACGCTCCCGGCCTTTTTGCGCCAGTATCCGGAGCTGGAGCTGATACTTTGTTCCAGCGATAGCGTGGAGGATATTATCCTGCAAGGGTATGACTGCGTAATTCGGGCCGGCAGGATCGATGATTCCACCACGCTGGTTGCCCGTCCGCTCGCCAGTTTTAACTGGGTGATAGCAGCATCGCCCACTTACATTGAGCGTTACGGTAGCCCTGAAAATTTAGATGATCTGCAAAAACACCATGCGGTCGGCTACCTGAACCACCGCACCGGGCGTACCACCGACTGGTTTTTTACGCGTGAGGGGGAGGATTACGCGATGCGGGTGCAAGAGACGCTGGTTGTCGATGATACGGACGCTTATATTCAGGCTGGAATACAGGGGCTGGGGTTAATTCGCGTCGCCAGCTATCTGGTTGCGCCGTATCTGCACAGCGGGGCGCTGGTGACCTGCATGGACAACCATTCTTATGATTTGCCGCTTGCGCTGGTCTATCCGCAAAACAGGTTTTTGCCGCCTGCGGTACGCGCTTTTTATCACTGGTGCAAAACGGCGCTGAGCCAGTCGGAGCCTCTTCGCTAAAAAATATTATTCCGGATATCGCATTGCCTGTTCAGAAAACTTTTTCACAGACGGTCAAAATGACGGTACTGGTTTTGACGCATAAGAAAAAGTCATTATCAAACAGGTGCTACACGGCGAGGATATAGCAAGCACTGAACGTTTGGATGCAATAAAAAATCTGTACAACTGTTATTAATGAACTTTTTGTATAAATATAATTGGATTTAACAATACTCATTGTACCTGTATTTTGTTCTTATCATGGCGTCTTTACGACGAAAGGGTGCTTTAGCGTGGAATATTCAATATTAAGTAACAACCTTAAAATGCCGATGGTTGGTTTTGGCGTTTTTAAGGTAACCGACAAAGAAGAATGTCAGCAGTCAGTGTTAAGCGCTATTCGCAGCGGTTATCGCCTTATCGATACCGCTGCGGTATACGGCAATGAAGATGCCGTTGGTGACGCTGTTCGTGAAGCCATCGCGACAGGTCTGTGTACCCGTGAGGAGTTATTTATTACTTCTAAACTGTGGGTGCAAGATATGGCTAACTACGATCTGGCCAAAGCAGGTATTGAAGCGTCGCTGAAAAAATCCGGGTTAGATTATTTTGATCTCTATTTATTGCATCAGGCAATGGGCGATTATTTTAGCGCGTGGCGCGCGCTGGAGGACGCTTATGAAGCCGGTAAACTAAAAGCCATTGGCGTGTCCAACTTCTATGCGCATGTGTTAGCCAACTTCTGTGAAACCGTCAGAATTACGCCAATGGTAAACCAGGTCGAATTGCATCCATACTTTGCACAACCCGCCGCGCTGGAAACCATGAAGCATTATAACGTTCAGCCTGAAGCGTGGGCGCCGTTAGGCGGCGGGAGACATAAACCGTATGAAAATGTCATGCTTCAAAGGATTGCCGATGCCCATCAAAAAACCATCGCGCAGGTTGTCCTGCGTTGGAACGTGCAGCGTGGCGTCACGGTTATTCCTAAATCCACTCGACAGGAACGCATTGAAGAGAACTTTGCCATCTGGGATTTCTCACTAACGGATAATGAAATGGCTCAAATCAACGCCCTTGATTTAGGCTACGTTGGCGAAGCGGTGAAGCATTTTAATCCTGAATTTGTTCGCGGTTGTCTTGGCGTTAAAATCCACGATTGATCCCGGCGCTTGCGGATGTTTTCTCACATGAACAGCTTCTAACACGGTTGCCGGAGCGTAGACGGCAACCGTGTGATATTCGCCTGGCCGTCAGGCGCCGAAGGCACCATCGATGGTATGCATCGCGCCGGTGACGAAAGAGGCTTCCGGGCCGGCAAGCCATGCCACCATTCCAGCCACTTCTTCAGGTCTTCCGTGTCGTTTGATTGCCATGAAACTGTGCATCAGCTCTTTCATGGGGCCATCTTCCGGATTGATGTCGGTATCAATGGGGCCTGGCTGCACCACATTTATCGTAATCCCGCGGGGGCCAAAATCACGGGCCAGGCCGCGCGCCAGCCCTTGCAGGGCTGATTTACTGGCGGCGTACGCGGCCATTCCCGGTACGGGCATCCGATCGCCATTCACGGAACCGATAATAATAATGCGTCCACCTTCCGGCATGTTGCGGGCTGCTTCGACTGACGCATGGTAAGGCGCATGGATATTAATACGGAACAAACGATCTATCGCATCGCTATCTTGTTCCAGCGCATCGCCGAAGAGAGCCACGCCCGCATTGACGACCAGAATATCCAGTGGTCCGTACTCACGCACGAGGCTGATGACGGCATCCCGATCGGCGCTATCCGTCTGGATGGCGGTGCTTCCGGTTTCCGCTGCCAGTTTTTCGGCGGCTTCACGCGATCCGGCGTAGCTGAAAACGACCGATGCGCCGTCAGCGCTAAAGCGTCGTACAATAGCCGCGCCGATACCACGACTTCCCCCTAAAACCAGTACAGATTTGTTGCGAAATAGCATCATCAGGATGTCCTTTATGATATTGTAGTAGCCACTACAATATGCGTAATGAAATCATGCCGTCAAGGAGTTATGTAGTAATGACTACAAAACATAGCCGAACGCCGGGTCGCCCTCGCCAGTTCGATCCGGAGCAAGCCATTGAAACCGCTCAACACTTATTTCATTCGCGCGGATACGACGCGGTGAGCGTAGCGGATCTGACAAAAGCGTTCGGGATCAATCCTCCCAGTTTCTATGCGGCGTTTGGCAGCAAGCTGGGGCTGTATACTCGCGTATTAAAGCGTTACAGGATGACCGACGCGATTCCGCTCGGGGCGCTTCTGCGTCACGATCGCCCGACCGCGAAGTGCCTTATCGATGTGCTGATGGAAGCGGCAAGACGTTACGCTGCCGATCCTGATGCCACTGGGTGTCTGGTTCTGGAGGGCGCTCATTGTAACGATAAACCGGCACGAGAGGCCGCCTGCGAGTTTTACATCGCTGCTGAAAACCTGATTCGCACTTATGTCGCCATGCGGTATCCGCAAGAGGCTGACCGGACGACGGACTTTATGGGGACGCTAATGGCGGGGCTTTCCGCCAAGGCGCGAGCGGGGTATAGCCTGGAGCGTCTTCAGGAGAGCGTGCTTCTGGCTGGGGATGTGCTGGAGCGATTACTGCCGGATTAACGCAGCGCATCAAAAAACCTGAGCCAGTCAGATACGGACAAACAGGGAGCAATAGCCCTAATCATCCATCTTGCCGTTGCGGTATTCGGTAAAGTACATCAAAAATAGAGATGTCAGGGAAACAAGAAATGCAAAAGTGTAGTCTTATTACGGTACTTAGCTTATCAGTGTTGATGCTAGCCGGATGTACAACGACCTATACCATGACGACCCGGACGGGAGAGATTATTGAAACGCAGGGTAAGCCGGAGGTTGACACCGCAACCGGAATGACGAAATACGCTGATGTTTATGGTTATCATCGCGTTATTAAAACCAGTGAAATAGTGCAGACAACAGAAGGCGCATCGAAGCTGGACTGGTAATGCGCTAAAGCAGTTGGGAGGCCGTGTCCAGTATGGGTACCGGACGGTTTCTGGGCCTGAATTGAATAGAGCGCCTGTATAGCCGAATTCCGGGTATCGGCTTGATTTGTGTCGTCAGTTATTTGGTTGTTCCCTGTATAGTGAAGATAAACATTACTCATGGCTAACGGTCTGTTTTGGATTGCTAACTATCCCGGATTCTGCGCGTTTTATTTAGTCACAACCATGGTTAAGAATATTTTGGGTCAGACTTACACGCCGGGTATTAAGATAATCCGTCGCATAGAGAGCTTGATCGGCATCATTCGGTTCAAGAAGAAACGGCGTGACTTTAGGTATGAGATCAGCAAACAGGTTATATTGATCCACAGAGGCAAAATGCCGGGTAGCGCTGGCCCAGGGCATTCGCATCAGCTCTGCGTAAGAGGGGGATAGTTGAACAGGCAAATCAAATTCTTTCAGATTAGCAAGCATCTCCTTATTCATATAAAATGTGACCCTGCTTCGCGAAAAGGTGTTAAGCACTGCCTTCAGTCGTTTAACTTTTGCTTCTTTACTCATGCTATTATCAAAAAAACGTGGTGAAAGCATAATAGCAATCGATGCATTTGATGAAATAACATTATGTAGTGGTTTCAGGGCTACAACAATCTGATCGTTTGTGAAAATACGCTGCGTACCAGAAGAGGTAGTATAGTTTCCACCCAGCCAGATCACATAATCTGTTGTTTTGAGGGGAAGCGCTTTTTCCGGTATATTACCCCTGTCAGGTGCCACTGTTTCAATTGCTAGTGAGTCTTGTCCCCAGACATTATTTACTTTAGAACTCAAAAAATTATATTCTGAAATGTTCCTTAGTTTTAGCAGAGTTATCTGCGAGCGGGTAAAAAATAGATTGAATCTCACTTTGTTCTGCAATTGCCAAAGTAATCTGAGCGTGTTCTGATCGATCAGATGACTATACAGACCAACCGTTTTTCCGGAAAGTATTGCTGAGGCATTGTTCGCAAGAAGCATCTCTTTTATAGCTCCTTGCCCAATAATCAGTACGCAACTGTATTTTTCTGGTCTGATTTTATCTATGGGGATATCGGTAAGATTGACCAGGTCAGGAGTGCCATGCCGCCAATTATCATGAATGACTGTGGCTCCGGAGGCGTCTCCTCCGGCTCCCTTGGTGATAATAAGAGGAGGGTAGGTACTGGCATGTGCGATATACGAAAAACAAGCTACCATTGCTAGCGCTGTGTTTCTGATGGTTGTATACATATCGTCTGCCCTGATTTCGAAAATATGAATAATGTCTCCTCTTATAATGTACATCAAAAAGAGAGCATTTTAATTAAACGTTATCTCAACGAGATAAAAGGTTAGCACAGGAAAGTATAGAGAGAATGTAATCATACCAACATTATAGGTGTGGGAGCATAAAGGCCCCGCAAGCCGCCCGGCCAGCATACTCCCATTAATAGTTAAAGTATGGACTTTGCTTTTACCGTAAACTGTAGCCAATATTACCTGATCACTACACCGTACAGTACTGTCAGAAATCTGTCCCCGATGTCGCGTGCACGCAATTTATTTTTTCAATTCTTTCAAAAAGTTAACTACATTTAATAGTCACTTATTATACCAGAATCAATACTGAGAGTTTTATTACCGTTCTGAAAAGAGAAGACTTTTCAGATGAAATGCGTGGATGGTACGAAGTCATTACAGTACAGGGATGTAATAATAAAGATCGACAATGGATTCATTATTCTGTTGCTTTTGGACGGATGCCAAATGGAAGTATTCAATATCTTCTCCTTCTCTCCTGATAAGATTCAGTTTTGGCAATATACACATATATATTGTATTGGAAAATTGTTGATATTGTTCCTTATGACCAACGAAATGGAATTTTGCATATTTACCACATTTTATTACCCTCGACATGGGTATTTTGCCTCCATCGACGGAATTATGTTCCATACCAAAAAAACTGCTTACGGCGATGACCTGGTCTTTGGTATTATCCGGCTTAAAAGACGAGAGACAATACACATTTTCGCCCCACGTTCTGAGCGTCTCATGAATGATTTTCCATTTTATAGGCGACGCTTTTTTAGGAAGGTCATTTGTTGCGATCTGATGAGATGTTTGAAATCCGAAAATTTCTTTTGACGTAAGCTGACAAATTTCGAACTGATAATGCTCATCACAGTCAAGCCAGTAGGGAGGCCGTAGGTTTCTGAGATCCCAGAAATCAGCCTTGCGATAGTTATTGGGATTGACGCCAAATGTTTTTTTGAACTCTCGACTATAGGACTGCACTGAATCAAACCCCATTCTGAACGCGATATCTGTGACCGACTGAGAGGTCAGCTTTAGCAGAGTGGCGCTTCTGCTCAACTTGCGTTGTCTGATATATTTTCCGATAGAGACGCCACACTTTTCTTTAAAAAAATCCTGCAAACTCCTTCGCGAATAACCTGTTATAACAACCAGCTTTTCAATATCAATCCTCTCTTCAAGATTTTTTTCTATTTGCTCTAATACTGAGATTATTATGGCTTTTTTCATCATCATTTCTCTTTATTGAAGTCGAAAATATAAACATTTAAGGTGTTTGACATACTGTGTTATTAAACTAGTGGGGTTGTTAGCTTTTCTGGCAAAACAAGAAAGATTTAAATTTCTTGACGTTTCTGAATAAACTTTACACTTGGAGATCGGCTTTTGCCAGTAAAGCTAAGTAATTGGCATGGCGAAGGTCATAATTTCACAGGCGGTTAAAATGATTGAATAACCCTGAATTTTTAGCCCGTGAGATTATAAATCTCATAATTATTTCTAATGATTTAATAAAAGGGAATTGTTTTGTACTTCAAAAGATCTTTATTAGCGTTAGCAATTTGTGCATCCGTGGTCTCAGTAGAGGCGGTGGCGAATACCAGAGCCAATGATATGGCTTCTTCTGCTACACCTGCTTCTGTTGGTCACCGTCCTGTGGCAACTACTAATGCAAAAAAAATAGAAGTGTCTGGGGAACTGACGACCGGTTCAACCCTCCAGATAGCGGATGTTTTTATTAGGGATGAGGATGGGGATCTCTTATCGCTGGATAAAATGAATAATGCCGACGATATTAAATGGTATCTGGTGGATAATGAGGCCGCCGATCCTTCTGGAACCCCGGCGGCAACCGGGACGGCTTTTACCATTCCTGCTGATGCAGGCGGTAAAAAAATTAAAATCGTTTACCGGATTAAGACGGCAACGGGGACGCCGGATAGTGCATTCTTGCCTGCCACTGTCTTATTAACTTCTGCATCTTCTGGGGTGAGCGGCGACTCCGCCGCAGACGGTACAATTTCTAATAAGCTACGTTCTGTCACTATCAATGTGGTGAATGAAAGTGGTAAACCGACTGATGAACTCAACGGTACCAATGACGCCAACACTCCAGTGGTAGGCGGCACCCTTGAAGCGGTACTGGAATGTGCCGCCACAGCGGCGGCTGAGTGTGAGGTCAGTAATTATAACTTTACCTGGCAGATGGCGGATGCCGGGACACCAGATAAGTTCACCGATCTGAATAATACCAACGCTGAAAAGCATAAATATATTATTAAGGGAACTGAGCAGAATAAACTGTTCCGTGTTCACGTCACGCCTAAAACGACGAAAGCCACGCCGGAGAATAAACGCGCTATCCGTCGCTGATCTTTATCGCTAAATAAACATCTTATTTAAATGCTCCCCCTGCCAGGCAGGGGGATATAGCAGGAGACAATACAGTGGTTTTTTCTAAAAAACCCATTACTAAATATATAACCTGGGCCATTGTTACCAGTCAGATTTCACTGCCGGTCATCGCTGATAGCGATAGTGAAATTCAGTCGTGGATTGCGGGGACGGCATCGTCTATTTCTCCGCATCTGCAGGAGGGGACGCTGGAGGATTATGCCAAAGGAAAAATAAAGGCGTTACCAGGGCAAGCCGCTAATCATCTGGTGAACGAAGGGATGAAGAGCGCTTTTCCGGAGATTATTTTCCGTGGTGGCGTCAATCTTGAAGATGGCGCGAAATATCGCTCATCAGAGTTCGATATGTTTATTCCTGTCGAGGAAACAACATCGTCTTTACTCTTTGGCCAGCTTGGCTTTCGCGACCACGACAGCAGCAGTTTCGATGGCCGCACCTATGTTAACGTTGGTGTGGGTTATCGCCAGGAGGTCAATGGATGGCTGCTTGGCGTCAATACGTTTCTGGATGCCGACATCCGTTATTCCCACTTACGTGGCGGCATTGGCGGGGAAGTCTATAAAGACAGTCTGGCCTTTTCCGGCAACTATTATTTCCCTCTCACCGGCTGGAAAACGTCAGCAGTTCATGAATTACATGATGAGCGTCCGGCATATGGCTTTGATCTGCGAACAAAAGGCACACTTCCCGATTTTCCCTGGTTCAGTGGCGAGCTGACATATGAACAGTATTACGGGGATAAAGTTGATCTATTGGGTAACGGTACATTAAGCCGGAATCCCCGCGCCGCAGGTGCGGCTCTGGTCTGGAATCCTGTCCCCTTGCTTGAGGTCAGAGCAGGATATCGGGACGCCGGTAATGGCGGATCGCAGGCAGAGGGCGGTCTGAGAGTCAACTATTCCTTCGGTACGCCGTTACATGAACAGCTTGATTACCGCAACGTTGGGGCGCCGTCGAATACGACTAATCGACGTGCCTTTGTCGATCGTAATTACGATATCGTCATGGCGTATCGGGAGCAGGCCAGTAAAATCCGCATTACGGCAATGCCGGTGTCAGGCCTGTCCGGGACGCTGGTGACATTAATGGCGACGGTAGATAGCCGTTACCCGATTGAGAAAGTTGAGTGGTCGGGTGATGCGGAGCTTCTCGCCGGACTCCAGCTTCAGGGGAGTCTGGGCAGCGGCCTTATCCTTCCACAACTTCCGCTGACGGTGACCGACGGTCAGGAGTATAGCCTTTATTTAACGGTGACTGACAGCCGGGGTACTCGCGTGACCTCCGAGCGTATCCCGGTAAGGGTGACACAGGATGAGACCAGTTTCCGTTCCTGGATAAATGTTATCAATGACGATGTTCAGGTTGAGGACGGCAACTTTGTTATCAGTACGCCGCTTCCTGCCGGAGAAGAGGGGAAGGTTATTGAGTGGCACTACGTGCGCGAGCGTTCTGAAGAGGAGTGGGCGTCGCTCAAACCACGTCATATTAAGTATCAATCAGATACGCCGGGTCTGGCATTTAAAGCGCTTGGTGGTACAGAGCGTGACGGCCATTGGGTTGAACGGGTTCTGGTGACCCATATCGGCGATGATGCCCGCTCGCTCAAATTACATATTGAAGCAAGCGGACCAGACGATAAACATCCGGTGAAGGGTACCGTACTACTGCAAGCGCAGCCAGACAGTATTGCGCAGAAAGTCACTTCTGTGGAGGTGTTTTTTACGCCGGGTACTGAAGAGGCCAACGGAAGCGTTACCGCGCCAGTCGTCGGAACGGAAATGCGAGCCAGAACGCTTTGTGTAAATAACACGGACTGTACTGATGCGTTTAATTATCAGTGGGAAATCTCGGATGAAATGAAATCCTGGCAATCCGTACCGGGGGCGACAAAGGCCACCTGGCTTATCCCTTATAGCCTTAACGGGGAATCGCTACAGAATAAATATATCCGCGTCAGAATTATTTCTGATAAAGAAAATGCCAAGAGTTCTACCGCAGCATCTGATGCGAATTAATGTTTTAAAAAGGATCAACAGTGCGTATGTCGAAACATAATCTTATTATCTATAGCCTGCTTCTGGCGGCTGTGCCGATAAGCGTCTTGGCGGATTCGTCGACAACGTCCGCGGCAACCGTCGGGATGTTTTCTCCACCTACGGCGCCGAGCGTTGGGCACAGGCCTGGTTCGCCGTTGAGTGATTATGGGTTGGAATTGAATGGGTATTATGGATATTTTGAATCATATATACCTATACCAGGCATGCTTTTAAAAGCAAGAATGGTTGGGAGAGTCAGTGATCTTGATACTGAAAAATATCAAGCTAATGAAACGGCTACCACAGTATGTACGTATTATCGCGTTGAGAAAGATGACTCACAGCATGAGCTTCTACGTGAAAAACCGTGTAAATATGAAATTGTTATCAGCGAGGATAATGTAGGTTCGAAGATAAGAATTGAGCATTATAACGAAACAGATATGGTCTCAGCACCAGGATATACGCCTGTGCCGATGGTTTCTGAACTCCATTCTATTGAAACAAAACGTATAGTTAAATTGAGTAAAGATTTATCTGTCATTAGTGCAGATAAATCTTTACTGATGCCAGGAGAGAGTGCTGTTGTGAAACTTATTGTTAAAGATATAAATAATAACCCCATATCTAATCTCAATCTCCAGTGTGGGCATTTTCCAATAGGAAATTGGAATAGTCGATGCGATATCAAAGCAGGGGGTAATCCCGGAGAGTATCTTCAGACGGTAACTTATAATGGAGGTTCAAATGGAGAGTTGAAATTGACATATAAATATTTTGGGGAATTGATTAAAGATAAATTTACTATCTCCGGGACAATAAAAAAGTAGAGTAAAAACAGCAATGAATAATGGGTTGGCTTTTATTTCACTGCTCTTATTATGGATGTTTACCTGGTTTTTTAGCGGATTGCTAAATAATTATTATGGCTAAAATAATACAAACATTAAAAGGAGAAGTTTTTATGACACCAGCAACAACACAGGATTATATCTCATTGGGTCAGGAACACGCTGTGACCTTTGGCAAAACGCAGCTGACCCTCAAACCCGGTATACTGGCTGAAGGCGAACCATTACCCTGCACAAAGGGGCTGGTGAGCCATAATTTATTACCGGGTTACTGTATCCCGGGGATAAAAAAGCGGATTATTGTCGTCCCGTCACTGGATACGCCGGTTTGTGAATGGCAGGTAAAAGACTATAGTGACCGCCTTAAATCAGCGGGTAGCCACTCAAACCGGGCGGTATATGTGCTGAGTATGGATACGCCATTTGCTCAGGCCCGTTTTATTCGGGAACATGATATTCATCCCGGCATAACCTTTGTTTCTGACTACGCTTGCCGCCAGTTTTTGGATAATTCCGGGCTGAAAATTAATGAGCTCAGTATTTTTGCCAGAGCGTTGATAGAGTGCGATGAAAATAATGTGGTTACGCATGTTATTGTACCACGAGATATCACTCATCTTCCTGTTTACTAATCACTTATATCAGCACCGTCCCTGCACAGAGAACCGAATAACCGGCAATGCAGGGGCGCAGGCATCCTCCTGTAGTGCCCCCACATTTAACACATATACTATTGCATCACGCATAAGGAACTGAAAATGATGCCAGCGGATGGGGCAGGTTAACGTTATGGCACCCCTGAATTTCTGCAATAATCGTCTGGTAACCGGAAAGCCACTTATGACTTTGTGATTTGGCCTGCTGGTGCTGTAAATTATTTATCAATAGCTCCATTGATTCGCGGGTCTGCCAGTAATAATTATTAACCATTCTTCCGCTGGCGGCATCGGTATAGCTTTCCATCCCAATATAGCCATCAATAGTCTGTGTATAGCGCTCAATCCAGCCATCCAGTTGATAAAACTCTTCGTCGTACTCTTTTTTTTCGAAAATAAAACTTGTCAGAAACAGCGACATGGTATTTCTCCTGTTACGCAATATCAATCAAACACCTATCAACGTGGATTCAAAACGTAAACCTGGCATCATTTTTTCAAGGCCGTCAGTCAGCATGTTTCCTGCCGCGTACAATTCATCAACCGGCATTTCCGGCAAGCTTTCAAGGATAAACCACATCGCTTTATCTGAAGCGCTTAGTCGGGTACGTACTCCCTGACGCCAGTTCCAGCGCCGACAGGTGACGCCTCTGTCATCGCGCCAGATAACTTCGCCCGGTTCTGGCGACTCGGTGGCGGGTTGTCCTTCTTTCAGAGTATCAAATGTTTCACTACCGTCTGCGAAAACCAGCCGCGGCGATCCACAATAAGCCGCGCTATTTTCGCCGCCTACCGGTACGGCATAGCGCAGGCTCACCGCGTTATAAAGATCAACGACCGGATCCAGCGCCGCCATTGTTCCATCCTTCAACACGCGTTTTCGTAGCGCTTCAGCCGAGCAGGGGGTGCGCTTTGGTTTTGCGCCGAATGCTTTAAGCACCGCATTCCAGGCGTCTATATGCGCCTGTGCCCACGCCGGTTGGCCGTTAATTACGGCCTGACAGGCCTCTTTTAGCGCGATTTCTCCGACCTGCGCATCGCGAATCGGAGCGGCAATAACATTAATACTTAATGCACGAAAGCCGGGAGCGATACGGGCCAGTTCCGGGCTGATTGACGGTAACATAGAAGACATCGCATAATCCTGTAATGACTATTTTATTCTATGATATCGACCAATGACCAAAAAAGTCAACTTATCGACCACGGCGGGCGCCGACGTCAGCACAATAAATGAAGCTGTTTCCCAACGTATCAAACAATTTCGTAGCCAAAAAAAGATGTCGCTGGATGAGCTTGCGCGGCGTTCCGGCGTCAGTAAAGGAATGCTGGTGGAAATTGAAGGCTGTAAAGCCAATCCAAGCATTGCGCTGTTATGTAAGATCGCGGCGGCAATGGGAGTGTCCGTGGCGGATTTTGTCAACGTCGCCAGCGAGCCGATGGTTCATCTTATCAACCGGGATGCTATTCCGGTGTTGTGGCGCGGCGAGAAAGGCGGCAGTGCAAAACTAATGGCGGGAACCAGCGGGCCGGATATGCTGGAACTCTGGCAATGGATAATGCATCCTGGTGAACAGTTTGAGTCGGCAGGGCATCCGGCAGACACCTGTGAATTACTGTTTGTTAATCAGGGAACACTGACATTAACAGTCGACGGTAGACGCTTTATTATTCGGGAGGGCTGCTCCGCTGTAGCCAGAACCGACATGCCTCATGCCTACGTTAACGACACTAATGAGGTGCTTGAATTTACCATGACGGTGAATGAAAAGAGCCGTTGATCACCGTGAGGAAGGCGCTAACAACCCGCCATCCGGACAGGGAAGCCTCGGTGCCCGATAAGCATTTTCGGGCACCGGCTATCTTTTATTTTGTCGCAGGCGCGGCCTCCGGGTCATCGATATAGAGCGTCTGGCTTGGGAAGGCGAAGTCAGCGCCGTTTTCCTGGACAATCGCAATAATTTTCAGGTAAACATCCTGCTGTACGGCAAGCCATTCCTGCCATACTGTTGTTTTGGTAAAGCAATACACCATAATATTCAGCGAAGAGTCGGCGAATTCATTAAAATAGACCAACAGCGTCTGTTTCTGATCGATATCTCTGTGCGCCTGCAACATGTTTCTGATAGCGTCAACAATGAGGCCAATTTTGTCGGCATCTTCGTAACGTAACCCAATAACCGTTTTTATTCGACGGTTGGTCATCCGTCCCGGATTCTCAACGCTAATGGATGAAAAGACGGAATTAGGCACGTACAACGGGCGGTGGTCGAATGTGTTAATTCGCGTAATTCGCCAGCCGATTTCGGCGACCGTACCTTCGATATTTCTGTCAGGAGAACGAATCCAGTCTCCGATACTGAAGGGGCGATCGAAATAGAGCATAATACCGGAGAAAAAATTGCTCAGGACATCTTTGCCCGCCATACCAACAGCGATACCGCCGATACCGCCAAAGGTCAGCAGACCGGACAGACTCATGCCAAAATGTTCGCCATACAGTAAGACAATCGCGACAATAATGGTTATTTTTATGACCCGTGCCAGAATACGGGTACTGGTGACATCTCTACCTTTATTGACCTGTGCTTTTTCAAATTGGTTAATAATCAGGAAAAGTTTTATCGTCAGAATAAGCGCAATGAGCGAGGTGCAGATAAAATCAATGACCCCGGAAGAGATAAAACGCAAATTATAATCTTCAATAGCATTATTCAGGATGCTCCCGATGGTCCCAATAATAATTGCATAAATAAAAAACTGTGCCGCATGGAACGTGAATCCTTTCTTCCACTGTACGTTACGGCTGAGCCAAAATCTCACGACCAGCAACGCCATACCGCAACTGAAAAGTATCGCCAGATTAAATGCGTTTTTGAGAAAAAATTCAGTGAACATTATTGTTTTCCGCTCCTTCCTACGATAACAGCTCAGAATGACCTGATTAACAGGTATTTTACCCAGGATAAACGCGTAGATCATCGATAAGTAAAAAGAAGAAATAGTGCTATCAGCTTTAATCTCAGCGGTTTACTTTTTATGTAAATGCAATGTCACGTTTTATAGAGCAGACATCGCGTGAATGTCATGGTATTGTTGCCATCAGGTAACAAAGTCATCTGTAAAGGACAATACTATGATCATGATGAAGCTGAAATCGGCGAAGGGGAAAAAATTTCTGTTATGCCTGCTGGCAGTGTTTATCGTTGCGGCATCGGTGGTAACGCGCGCGACTATCGGCGGTGTGATTGAGCAATATCATATTCCACTGTCCGAGTGGACAAGCTCTATGTATGCCATTCAGTCGGCAATGATTTTCGTTTACAGTCTGGTGTTCACTATTCTGCTGGCGATTCCTTTGGGGATCTATTTCCTCGGCGGAGATGAGTAACAGGAATAGGGTATTGGCCGGATGGCAGCGCCATCCGGCAGGACACAAGAGGGATTAATCGTCCTCGTCGTCCAGTTCAACCGGTGTCTGGTACTCATCAGGCTTAATGACTAACAGGTCGCAGCGCAGATGGTCAATGACCTGTTCGGCCGTGTTCCCCAGAAACGCGGCCGAGAGTCCGGTACGTCCAACGGTGCCAAGCACAACGATCCCCGCCTGGAGATGTTCGGCAAGATCCGGGATAACTTCTTCCGGCAAGCCTTTTTCTACATGCGTAACTTTTTCATCGATGCTGAATTTCTGGCGCAGCGCTTTCATCGCCAGTAAATGCTGGCCTCTGATGGCGTCGTTATACACGCTGGGATCAAATTCCGGCAGCTCAATGGCGATATTGATTGGCGTAACGGGGTAGGCGCCGACCAGGTGCACTTCGGTATGATTAACCTGCTCCGCCAATTGTAAGGTCTCTTTTACCAGCTTTTCGTTGAGAGCATTGTGATAGGGCTCTTCGCTTGCCAGGTTCACGGCGACCAGGGCTTTGCCGCCCTCTGGCCACGGCTGATCCTTGACCATCCACACGGGGCTTGGGCATTTACGCAGCAAATGCCAGTCGGTAGGGGTAAAAATGACCGCTTCCAGTCGATCGTGCTGATGCGCCATTTTCAACACCAGATCGTGACTGCCGGCGATAACCTCCTGGATGATGGCCTCAAAGGGACGATTGTGCCAGACCACTTTAATTTCAATGGGGACACCGGCTTCAAGATAATATTTCGCCTGCTCACGTATCCAGGCTGTGCGTTGGCTTATTACGCCCTGACGCATTGCGGTGCGTTCGTCAGGAGAAAGCAGGGTGGTCATCTCATACGAGAAATCGTAAATAGGCAGGAAAGCTTTAATTTTGCCGCCAATCCGTTGATGCAAATAAACTGCTCGCCGTAATGCGGGTTGGTCGTCCTGATTGGGATCGATGACCACCAGCATATTTTGATACATAGCCATACAGGGTCTCCTTACAACTGTCATCGCAGTTTGTAACTAAAGAGTAACTCAAATATGGTGAATGAAACAGAGGAAGCGCTTCTGCCAGATCAATAAATGAGAAAAATTTAACGATATGGCAGAAGATAACATCAATGGTTTAGCTGACGTTTAAGCGACGTTGCGGGTATGACCGGCGAGGGCCGCCAGCGCATCGCTGTTTTCAATAGTAATATACTTACCTTTCACCGCCAGCATACCGCTTTTCTGGAAACGCCCCAGCAGACGGCTAATGGTTTCGACCGTTAAGCCAAGATAGTTGCCGATATCGCCACGGGTCATCGTCAGGCGGAATTCACGCGGTGAAAAACCACGCTGCGCAAAGCGGCGGGACAGGTTGTAAATAAACGCGGCCAGACGTTCTTCGGCGTTTTTCTTCGACAATAACAGGATCATATCCTGATCGCCTTTAATTTCACCGCTCATCAGACGCATCATTTGCTGACGCAGGTTAGGCATTTTGCCGGACAGGTCATCCAGCGTCTCAAAGGGGATTTCACATACCATTGAGGTTTCCAGCGCCTGTGCAAAGCTCGGATGATGACCGCTGCCAATGGCGTCAAAACCCACCAGGTCGCCTGCTAAATGGAATCCAGTAATCTGCTCATCGCCTTGCTCGGTAATGGTGTAGCTCTTAATCGTTCCGGAGCGGATAGCATAGAGCGATTTCAATTCATCACCTGCTTTAAACAGAGTTTGCCCTTTCTGAATGGGCTTTTTGCGCTCGATGATATTATCAAGCTGATCAAGCTCATGCTCGTTAAGTGTGAACGGGATGCAAAGCTGGCTGATACTGCAATCCTGGCAATGGATAGCACAACCGCCAGACTGAATGCGCCGTATAATTCGCTTTTCCGGGATCATAGGTCTGCTCAAGCCGTAATTGATATTTGTCAATTTTAACATCTTTTTGGTGAGCGCGTAAGTCTGAGCTATCCCGGAGAAGGAATAATTCAAGTATAAGTTTGATGAATGCTTTTATCTATTTGAAAACACGTAATTTATTTGTTGTTGCTTTACATAAAAGTGTGACCGATAAGGCACTTTTTGCCTGTATATTCATAATAAAAGATAGCCTTCATGGCGTAATAGCCACTCTTTTCGCTGCACGCCACCGGCGTATCCGGTCAGAGTGCCGTTACGCCCAATGACGCGATGGCAGGGAACAACAATACTGATGGGGTTAGCGCCATTCGCAGCACCGACTGCGCGTGCGGCGCCCGGTCGTCCCAGTTGCGCCGCCAGTTGACCATAGTGCATCACCTGCCCGCAGGGGATAGCGCGCAACGCCTGCCATACTTCCCGTTGAAAAGGTGTGCCCCCCGTGGCGGTTTCCAGGGTATCAATTACGGCGAGATTGCCTGCAAAATAATCTGCAAGCTTATCGCTGAGTCCACCGGGGTTAGTCGCAGAAACGCGTTCATAGCCTTCGTGACGGTAGTGGATATTTAGCAGTTGCTCCATACGATCGCGGTACTGTTCCCACTCAATGGCCCGCAGTCGAAACTGCTCATCGCAAACCACCCATAACGGACCTAATGGCGTGGCTATCTTCTCTTCAAGTAATCTCAGCATCCGTTCTCTCACATCGTCTTAGCCTAACGTAAGAGACAAGATATCATGCTAGGAATACCCGCAACCATACTCCTTAAAAGATAGTCAGGGATAACACATTTAGCGCCAGTAATATCGTTGGCGGAGAAAAAGGGAGCCGGGTGAGGCGGTTAATTGCCTGACATTGTCGCTGTTATTGGAAATAACTGTAAACCGTTGTCGGTATAACAGGGCACGGTTATGATAACGGCAGTCGCAAAAACGCTGGAGGATGAACCATGAACCTTGACGATAAAGCGCTGTTTCTTGACGCCATGGAGGATGTCCAGCCGCTGAAACGCCATACTGATGTACACTGGCAGCCAACGCGTAATCTTAAAACGCCCCAGCGTATCGACACGCTTCAGCTTGATAATTTCCTGACGACGGGCTTTCTGGATATTCTGCCGCTGAATGAACCGCTGGAATTTCGTCGGGAAGGATTGCAGCAGGGTGTCATCGACAAGTTACGCAGCGGGAAATACCCGCAGCAGGCCAGCCTCAATTTGTTACGCCAACCGGTCGAAACGTGCCGAAAAATGCTGTTTCGTTTTATCCTGGAGGCGCAGAAAGAGGGGTTGCGTAATGTCCTGATCATTCATGGTAAAGGGCGAGAGGCGAAGTCACATGCCAATATCGTCCGAAGCTATGTGGCCCGCTGGTTGACAGAGTTTGAAGATGTACAGGCTTATTGTTCGGCGCTGCCGCACCATGGCGGCGGCGGGGCATGTTATGTCGCGTTACGTAAAACGGTGCAGGCTAAACAGGATAACTGGGAGCGCCATGCGAAGCGTAGTCGGTAAATCGTTGTCGCTGGCGGACAGGACCGCCAGCGCAAGCTCGCGCGAACCCGATTTATGCCTGCTATAACGCCTCATCCAAATGCTCAGGATTCTGCAAGAGAACGGGCGATAACGCTGTCCGCGGTAATAACACGGAGAAACAGTCATTCGCTTATTTAAGCGTCTATTAAAATATACTGGCTTTCGACTTAACTATTAAGCAGAAAATGGTGATAAGTACATCAGTTGTCAATATGGATGGATGAATATCCTGGCATAGCGAATATAGGTGATTTTATCTGTTGACCTAAGGGAAATGGCGATGGTCTGGTATTGAATATGGAGAATGTCAAAGAAACGAATGGCAATAGGTATCTGAAATGCTATAAAAATAAAACCTGTCTCCTATCCTGGTTGTAGGCCGTCAAAAATGTTGAGAAATATCAGCGTCAGGACATGCATTATTCTATTCATGGTATGTGCGTTTCTTTTGGTGGATACTTTACAAATAGCTTTTCTGCACGATCTCCCTATTTTAATTACGTGTAATATCATTTATCTGATCTCAGCATTACTGCTTTGGTGGTATATGACCTGCTATCTGGTAGTGCCAATTAATACCGTGAAGAAAAGTATTGAAGAGGTCGCAGCAGGAAACTTGTCTATTCATATCGCCGAATTTGGCAATAATTGCGCCGGGCGACTCATCCCCGGGATTAATAGCCTGTCGGAGAATATTTCCGCGCTGGTACGCGAAATCAGATCCTCTTCGCAAACGGCAATGACCCTTTCCGAACAACTGGCGGCGCGCAGTCTGTCGCTATCCGTAAAGACGGAACAGCAGTCGGCCTCGCTAATTCAAACTGCCGCCAGTATGGATGAAATGGCGGCGAGTACCAAAAACAATGCGGATAATACCCGAATGGCGAGCATACAGGCGGATTGTGCAACCCAATGCGCCCGTAAAGGCGGTGAATTAATGGTGCGGGTTACAGAAAATATGCGTTCTATTACCGACTGTGCCTCGCAGATGACGGAGATTATTTCATTGATTGACGGTATCGCATTCCAGACTAATATTCTGGCGCTTAACGCGGCGGTAGAGGCTGCGCGGGCAGGCGATCATGGAAAAGGTTTCTCCGTGGTGGCCGGGGAAGTGCGTAACCTGGCGCATCGTAGCGCCGAGGCGGCAAAAAGTATCAAGGCGCTGATCGACGTTACGCATGACAATGTGCGGCAGGGGGCCGCCATAGTGCAGGAGGCTGAAAAAAATATGCAGGAGATTGTTGGCGGCTCCGGGCAATTAAACGTGCTGATGAGTGAAATTTCCACCACCACGCGGGAGCAGGAAAAAGGCATTAACCAGATAACCCTGGCGTTGAGCGATCTGGAAAGCGCAACCCATAGCAATGTCTTAATGGTTGAAGCGTTATCTGCTTCTTCGGATGTTTTAAAGGTGCAGGTGATCGAGTTACAGACTAAAACCGACAAATTTCGTTTAAGCCAGCTGGGTTACAGTGAACATGCGCTGTCGCGCTCTCATGTATCACCTCTTTCGACCATCGCCAGGCGCGGCCAGGCCTGATAATACATGTTTGGTAAGCGCCTGTTGCTAAGGCGCTTTTTTCGCACGTTCCCGTCATTCTTTTTGCGCAATGAGAAAATGAGAGATTGCTTAACCTTTCCCGAAAGCTAGACTAACGGCATAAGAGTTGTAACGAGGAGGCGCTGTGGAAGCCATTAAGGGATCGGATGTGAACGTGCCGGATGCCGTTTTCGCATGGCTACTGGATGGTCGTGGTGGAGTAAAACCGCTCGAAGATAATGATGTGATCGATAGTCAGCATCCCTGTTGGCTACATCTTAATTATACCCACCCGGACAGCGCCCGCTGGTTAGCTTCAACGCCTTTACTCCCCAATAACGTGCGTGATGCGCTGGCTGGTGAAAGCTCGCGCCCGCGCGTAAGTCGTATGGGGGAAGGGACGCTCATTACGCTGCGCTGTATTAATGGCAGTACTGACGAACGCCCGGATCAATTAGTGGCAATGCGTTTATATATGGACGAGCGATTCATTGTGTCTACCCGTCAGCGAAAGGTTCTGGCGCTGGACGATGTGGTCAGTGATTTGCAGGAGGGCACCGGGCCCGTAGATTGCGGCGGCTGGTTAGTGGATGTGTGCGATGCGTTAACCGATCACGCCAGTGAATTTATTGAAGAGCTACACGATAAAATTATCGATCTGGAAGATAATCTTCTCGACCAGCA
This sequence comes from Salmonella sp. SJTUF14076, assembly GCF_015534835.1. Lineage (NCBI taxonomy): Bacteria > Pseudomonadati > Pseudomonadota > Gammaproteobacteria > Enterobacterales > Enterobacteriaceae > Salmonella > Salmonella sp. SJTUF14076. The sequence goes on from NZ_CP064674.1 coordinate 2,310,857, forward strand.
AATCCCACCGCGCGGTTTCCTCGCATTGCTACGTAAACAGCTAATTGTTATGCGCCGCTATATGGCGCCGCAGCGCGACGTCTATGCCCGGCTTGCGAGTGAACGGCTGCCGTGGATGAGCGACGATCACCGGCGCAGAATGCAGGATATCGCCGACAGGCTGGGAAGGGGGCTGGATGAAATTGACGCTTGTATCGCGCGTACTGGCATCATGGCGGATGAAATTGCCCAGGTGATGCAGGAGTCTTTGGCGCGCAGAACTTATACCATGTCGCTTATGGCGATGGTATTTCTGCCCAGCACCTTTTTAACAGGGTTATTTGGCGTTAACCTGGGCGGTATTCCCGGCGGCGGATGGCGGTTCGGCTTTTCTCTGTTTTGTATTCTGTTAGTTGTCCTGATCGGTGGTGTTACTTTATGGTTGCATCGCAGTAAATGGTTGTAACAAAAGCGCTTTTCAGACCATTTCGTATGAAAAAACGCCGAGAAATTTGAGCGAAGTCAATAAACCATCTACCTATTCGGGGCAATATCTCTCTCGCAGGTGAATGCAACGTCAAGCGATGGGCGTTGCGCTCCATATTGTCTTACTTCCTTTTTTGAATTACTGCATAGCACAATTGATTCGTACGACGCCGGCTTAGATTAGTCGGCTTTTTTTTGCCTGTAGAATATCAGCGTCTACCCTTTAAGAGTCTGAATGACATTCTGGAGGGTAATATGAGCTGTCTTTTGACCTTATTATATCTACACTCGTCCTTGTCGGACCCGATTCCCACTGACCCTGTTCCCATTCCTGAGCCGCTTCCCCGTCCCCAGCCGATGCCCGACCCGCCGCCGGACGAAGAACCGATTAAAATGTCGCATCAAACGCCCGGATCTGCGAGGATACGCGCCTGCTGACTATGAGTCGTTACCGCGAGAGTAAATTGTGACCGCTTTTTCAACCCTGAATGTTTTGCCCGCCGCCCAGCTCAATAACCTTACTGAGCTGGGCTATCTTGAGATGACGCCTGTTCAGGCCGCAGCATTACCCGTCATTCTGGCGGGTAATGATGTGCGTGTGCAGGCCAGGACCGGTAGCGGCAAAACGGCGGCGTTTGGTCTTGGGCTCTTGCATCGAATTGACGTCACTCTGTTCCAGACACAGGCGTTAGTGCTGTGTCCGACGCGGGAGCTGGCGGATCAGGTAGCCGGGGAGTTACGTCGCCTGGCCCGTTTTCTGCCAAATACCAAAATTCTGACCTTGTGTGGCGGGCAACCCTTTGGCGCACAGCGCGACTCGCTTCAGCACGCTCCGCATATCATTGTCGCGACGCCGGGGCGCCTGCTGGATCATTTACAAAAAGAAACCGTATCGCTGGATGCGCTGCATATTCTGGTAATGGATGAAGCAGACCGAATGCTGGACATGGGATTCAGTGACGCCATTGATGAGGTGATCCGCTTTGCGCCTGCGACGCGCCAGACGTTATTGTTTTCAGCAACCTGGCCTGAGGCCATCGCGGCGATTAGCGGTCGTGTACAGCAGCAGCCAATACGTATTGAAATCGATACGGTAGATGCGCTACCGGCTATCGAACAACAGTTCTTCGAAACGTCTGCGCATGAAAAAATTTCGCTGCTACAAACGTTGCTTAGCCAGCATCAGCCAGCGTCCTGCGTGGTATTTTGCAATACCAAAAAAGATTGTCAGGCCGTTTGTGATGCGCTTAATGCGGTAGGACAAAGCGCGTTGGCGCTCCACGGCGATCTGGAACAACGCGACCGCGACCAGACGTTGGTGCGTTTTGCAAATGGCAGCGCGCGCATTCTGGTTGCCACCGACGTTGCCGCGCGAGGGTTAGACATTAAATCGCTCGAACTGGTGGTTAACTATGAGCTGGCCTGGGACCCGGAGGTGCATGTCCATCGTATTGGCCGTACGGCGCGCGCGGGAAGCAGCGGCCTGGCGATCAGTTTCTGCGCGCCGGAAGAGGCGCAGCGGGCGAATATTCTTTCAGAAATGCTGCAACTTAAACTGAACTGGCTGAATGCGCCCGCCCGGCAGTCGTTGCTCCCTCTGGCCGCAGAGATGGCTACCCTATGTATTGACGGCGGCAAAAAAGCGAAAATGCGTCCGGGAGATATTTTAGGCGCGCTGACCGGCGATATTGGATTAGACGGGGCGGATATCGGCAAAATTAACGTGCATCCAATGCACGTTTACGTCGCCGTACGTCAAGCAGTAGCGCAAAAAGCCTGGAAGCAGTTGCAAAACGGGAAGATCAAAGGCAAGTCATGCCGGGTACGGCTATTAAAATGATCGATAGCATGGCGTCTCAGCGGAGTGCTGAGACGCCTGCAGATTATTTCACTTCGATAACATCAAGCCGCAACGCTTCTAAGGCAGTGTCATCTTCTTCCGGCTGCCAGCCAGCGGGCTGCAAGGGTATCTCTTCACGATCGAACGCTAAATCGCCGCCGTCGACGACCTCGGAACCATGAGTGATTCCTTTGAAATCGAACAGGTTAGTGTCACAAAGGTGAGACGGCACTACATTCTGCATGGCGCTAAACATCGTCTCGATCCGTCCAGGATAGCGCTTATCCCAGTCGCGTAGCATGTCGGCAATCACCTGGCGTTGCAGGTTAGGTTGCGAACCGCACAGATTACAAGGAATGATAGGGAAGGCTTTGGCCTCAGCAAAACGGATAATATCTTTCTCGCGGCAGTAAGCCAGCGGACGGATCACGATATGTTTGCCGTCATCGCTCATCAGCTTCGGCGGCATCCCTTTCATTTTTCCGCCATAGAACATATTCAGAAACAGGGTTTGCAGAATATCGTCGCGATGGTGGCCCAGGGCGATTTTAGTCGCGCCCAGTTCAGTCGCCGTACGATACAGGATACCCCGACGCAAACGCGAGCACAGCGAGCAGGTGGTTTTTCCTTCCGGAATCTTCTCCTTCACAATGCCGTAGGTGTTTTCTTCGACGATTTTATATTCTACGCCCAGCTGCTCAAGGTAGGCTGGCAGGATATGTTCCGGGAAACCTGGCTGCTTTTGATCGAGGTTGACGGCGACCAGTGAAAAATTGATCGGGGCGCTTTGCTGCAAATTACGTAAAATTTCCAGCATCGTATAGCTATCTTTGCCACCAGAAAGGCAAACCATAATGCGATCGCCTTCTTCAATCATATTAAAATCGGCAATCGCTTCGCCAACGTTACGGCGCAGGCGCTTTTGCAACTTGTTGAGGTTGTATTGCTCTTTCTTTGTATTCTTTTGAATTTCTTGCATTATTTCAGTTCTCTGGTACTAAATGGGGCGAACTTTGCAACTACGATAACCGCGCATTCAACATCGCTACTTGTTCGTCGTTCATGTCATCAATCTACATACCGTAAATTTCATACACCATCTGCGCAGTTTCATGCCCCATTTGGCTGGCGATAAATGCCGGGTTCGCTCCTGCCGTCAACAGCCAGCAGGCAAAAGTATGTCGCGTATGGTACGGATTACGGCGACGAATGCCAGCACGTTTTAATAGAGATAGTACCTTCGGATATTGTCAACTGTATATATCATGCAGCCAGGTCCGTTAAGAAGTGACGGGCTCAACTGAAATTCAGCGCTGCTGCGTCCTGATGATGGTACGTTTCAAGTGGTTTCGTGGAGTGAACCGGGACTGGTGTAAAATGATATTCGGCACACCCTTTTTGCTCTTTCATTGGTGATATAAAATAACGTATCAGTATTTTATTATCTAATAAGATAGTGCAGAGTGTTTAATTATCGTTGGGTAAGATCATTTTACCGTATACTATTTAAAATTTTCTTGCCTATTCTGGTGGTCATATTGAATTAAAAATAGCCTGTATCATATGTACAGTTCAGACAAATTATTTGCGATGAGAATTGCTACCTGATATCTACACCTTATGATGTATACCATAATTCTGGCTGGAGAACGTAATGCGTATAACAGTAAGTGATATATCAACCAGAGAATCACAGCAGACGGTACAGATACAAGCTATCAGAAGTTGGGATACCATACCGTACCTTTCAATGTTGGATGGACTTTATCAGGACGATATCTTTCATGAGCAAATATCTAATTTACCAGAAGAATATATTAAGCTGGATGAGATGGCCAAAGATGAAGAAAAGAACAGCTTAAATATTTATGAATTCTTCTTTGAGCCAACACATGAAATTATATGTGAAGAAATCCAATCAACATTGGATTTTTATTATTCAAATAGCGCAACCTTCCGTAGGCTGGTTAATTATAAAGTAGAGCGCAGTATCAATGACGATGTAGATACCAATAAATGCGAGGTAAAGATATCTCTAAATTACAGTTACGAAAATATTGATGGGGGGCGAGGATATTTATCGCTTCCATTTGATCAAAGCGGCTATCCAATTCCCCCTGACTTTCACAACTGTGCAAATGGAATTACATCAGAAAAATTGTTGTTAGATTTATTTCTAAAATATATTTTGCACGATCATTTAAATGCAAGCGGTGAAGTTGCAAACGTTTACGCCAATGTTATTTATAAAGAGATTGATCCCGCTGCAATTGCACATACATCGTCGTGTTTTTCTCAGGTAACGATGAGTGGTGAACATGAGCTATTTAATGTGGATAGCGTAACTGTTCCACCTAAAAGTACTGAGCAAATTATATTTGAGGGAAAGGAAATTCAAAAGCAAATTTTCTTATCTTCTCATAGCCGCAATCATCTTCAGCCAGTAACCATTCATAAAATGGACAGGAGTATTAAAAACATTGCAGTAACTGGTTTGTTATTATCATCAAGATTAGCAGTAACATCTGGTGATTATAGGATAAAAAATGGTAATTCAGAAGGTGAGAATAATTTTTTACCCGTTAAAGAATTACAGAGATATGAAAGGGCTCTCCCGGAGGATCATCCTGCCCCAACTACGGAGCCTAACCTGGCAGGTAAGGTGTTAGATGGCCTATTTGAACACTTTACATCTATGGCGGGAGGACGCCTTATCTCAATACTCAAACTACTGGTAAAAGAACAAGAGGCAAATAGTTATAAAAGAGGCTATCATGAATTACTTGCGTTTTCTCAAACTGGGCAGTGGACGCATGATGGAAGAGCTATTGCCGCTGAATATATGTTCAAAGGTCTTTTAGTTCATTTAAGTGATCGTCTCATTGTTCTCGGTGAGGGAAGTTTCATTTCTGTTCTATCTTTTGTAAGAGAAAATATTCAACATCAATATAAAATATATGAGCTAATGGCGCGTGATATGCTGGTTCATCCTATGCATTTCAGTACTGAGCCTGAACCACTCATGATAGACAGGCCTTTATGGACAAGGGAAAGCCACTATGCGAAAGTCCTGTATGAAAAGTTTCCTGCTATTTCTGGTTCAAGCTTTGACGTTTTCTATGGTAAGGATGCTATTATTACAGCATTAGAAATAGTATCTTTCAATAGACAAGAAAGAGGAAAGAGCGCTTTTAATAAAAAAAGGATGAATCATCTTTTTAAGCTGGTTCAATTAGTGATACACCATTTATCCAGCAATGGTGGTGATAGAGTATTGCTTAGCCCTGAAGGCATAAAAAATAATTTTATTATTATGCGTAATATTATTTTTTGGTGTGCAAAGATAACGGGGCCAGTTAATGATAAAAAAATAGACACAATAGCAAGAAAAATTGTGGTTAATAATAAGTTTGCCAAAGGAGTTAAATCAACTCTTCCCAAAAGTAACGAGCCTTTAAGATTGTTAATGAAAGCCGCGATCAATAAACAGCTAGGCTGGGCGGAGAAATATTATCGAGCAGAGACTCATATGAAGGAGCATATGCAGGAGTGTGATATCTTAGGACTAATGGACATCAACAAAATGGTGCAAGAGGCCGTTGTTGGGCTTATTCACGAGATCAGTGATATTGCGCAAAGCAGTTGGCTGACATTAGAAGAACAACATGAGAGACAGGCTCAGGCTCTCGAATCGTTCAAGGAGAAGCTTTCCTCCATGAATGGCGGGCAAGAATTCGTTTATGCATTCAATAAGATTATTCAGGAGGGGTTGGGAGGATTAATTGAGCTGAGTTTTGATCTTGATGATACTATACATCATCGCACAACTTCCTCATTAAGTCCGGCTGCAAGAGCAGGACTTCACCTCTTAGGAACGGTCTGGAATATTGTAATGGGGCTTATCCCTGGTTTTAACGCTCTGGCTGGTACCAGCAGTATTCTTAACCGGGCTGTTGTGGAAAACTCTGCGGATGTATGCGGTTACGTACAGGATATTATTCGTATCGGTATGGAGGCTGTTCCTGTTGCTGGAGCGAAGTTCACAGAAAGAGCGGCAAATGCAAAGTATACGGGCCTCCGATTTGTTGAAGATAAAATACAAAGAGGTGTAGTACGAGCGCCGATTCAAAAAGGGAGTAATTATAAAACTATAGAGTCAATAGAAAATACAGATTTTATTTATCAAAAAAGTAGTCAGAAAGTTCTTGAGTTAGGACCAGAGGGAAACGATGGGCTCTATCGCGCTACCGGTTTTGATAAAGAAACGTATGGTTATTACAAATCGTCAGGAGAAGGCTTTTACAGAAAACAAGCCTCATATCCACCGCTGTCATCGGAAGCGCCTAATACGATAAAATATGGCGACAGAGAGCTCGTTTTAACTAAAGAACCCGGTTCAGAAACGTATCGGGCAACCTATTCGGATAGCGGAAAAGATTCAGCTATGACATTTTACCGATCTTCTGATGGAAGATTTTATCAAGCGTCAGGGCTGAAAGGTGGGGGGCTTATTCGCCATATTGATAAGCCTTATTCAGAGTTAAGAGAAGGAGACGCGGGTTATGATGAAGAACTTCTGGATATTACGGATGATTCCCCCTTACTGGAAGATATACTGGCCTCCCTGTCAGAAGATTTATACCCTACATCAGAAGAAAATGTACAAGGTATTTATAAGAAATACCAGAGTGGGGATGCAGCAGCAGGGGAGACCGAAGTTGTATTATGCCGAGGTACAATAGGTCCGCAGGCTGAAAATATTGTTAGTTTTAAAACAGCAGGCGGTATTGAGGGGGGCGATGTAGAGGTATTGCCTGTCTCTGCTGAAATAGCCAAAGAGCAGGTTCGAAGTGGAAGAATCGTACCTGAATATACCACCGATCTTAGTGTTGCCGACAGGTTCAGCAGGGAGCATTTTCTTATTATCGTTAAGGTAAAAGTCAGATATCTTACACGAGGTAGTGTCAGTGAAAGTGGCTGGGTTATGCCAAAAAACACACCAGTGGACCCTGTTGGTATAATTGACAGGACATATGGTAAAGCAGAAAATACGGGGCAGGCAAACGCTTCTAAGTAATCATAAATCCTGAACAAGTTTATTGTTTTGATCTCTCGTGTATGAAAGATTGCTTTTATACTTTAATTAATTCGACTTGCAGGAAGGCGGCAAGCGAGCGGATCCCCAGGAGCTTACTCAAGTAAGTGACTGGGGTAAGGGAACGCAGCCGCAGCACATGCAACTTGAAGTAGGTTATGGCGAGATACGCAACGGGTCAAAAGCGTCTTTATTCTGTCATCCGTATTAATTAAGATGTCATCACGACCAGAAAAATATCGGACGAAGAGATGTATGACTAAAGAAGCTGTAATCTTTCTATTTATCGCCATCGTGGTAGAAGTTATCGCCACGATCTCATTAAAATTATCGGATAGTTTTACGCGTCTGGTACCGAGCCTCGTTACCATCATCGGATATTGTATCGCGTTCTGGTGCCTTACCATCCCAATGCGAACCATCCCTGCGGGTATCATTTATGCCATTTGGTCTGGGGTAGGGATTGTTCTTATTGGATTGATAGGATGGTTGTTTCTTGGCCAAAAACTGGATGTGCCGGCTATTATTGGCATGTTGCTTATTATCTGCGGCGTAATCGTAATCAATCTGTTTTCAAAAAGCGTCAGTCACTAGGCGATGATGATGGTTGATTTGAGCCCGCACTCTCTTATGCGGGCTCGGGTATTTAGCGTACCACCAGTACGGAGCATTCCGCATGACGCACAACGGCTGCGGCGTTGGAACCCAACAGATAGGTAGTAATATCCGGACGATGCGAGGCGATAATCACCATATCGGCCGGTAATTTTTTTGCCATTTCCAGAATCTTATCTTTAGGAGAGCCTTCTGCCACGTGCGCCTGCACGCGGTCCGCGGGAAGGTTGAATTTCTTGATAATCGCTTCCAGTTGTGATTTGGCTTCGGCTTTCAAATCGTCCATTGCGGGGAGCTCTGCTGAATAAGCCAGTCCCAGTGAAGCGTAATAGGGCAAAGACGGGATTACAGTCAAAAAGTGCACTTTAGCGTCGTCAATCTTTGCTTCGGCTTCAACATGTGAAATCACGCGTTGAGTTAATTCTGAATCTGAAATATCGATGGGTACAAGAATCGTTCTGTTCATAAAACCTCCTGTTTAAGTATCCACTGAAATTCTACTCCCTAAAGGCACTTTATGTACAATGACATACGTCACATTTTAGGTGCTGCTCCACGATACTCTGCGGGGACTACCAACAGGGGAGGACGGCGTAATATTAAGCGCATTCCCCGTAAATAATCAGCGAGTTGACGTTAAAACGTTATTTATGCCTTGTCAGGAAAGACCTAAAAAGAGATGTTACCGTTTAATTCAATAATTAATGAAATAATTCGCAGTGAAATAGATATAATTTATACGAATGCTTTTGGGGGTATTATACGAAATAAAAATTATACAATATCATTCGGTTACGATATTCTACGCCTGTTATATGCCTTTATTGTCACATATTCATTTTGTCGCTGGGCCATTGCGTTAACCTTTGCTTTCCAGCGTATAAATTGACAAGCCCGAACGAATGTTCGGGCTTTTTTGTCTATGGAAAACCCCCAGCTAGGCTGGGGGTTCCGGAAAGCTTTCAGCTTTAAGTCAGTTATTAAAACCCCTTTTGATTTGTTAAAACATCTTGCGGTCTGGCAACTGCAAAAGTTCAACAAGAAATCAAAAGGGGGTCCCAATGGGGGACGAAAAGAGCTTAGCGCACACCCGATGGAACTGTAAATATCACATAGTTTTCGCGCCCAAATACCGAAGACAAGCGTTCTATGGAGAGAAGCGTAGGGCAGTAGGCAGCATATTAAGAAAATTGTGTGAATGGAAAAACGTACGAATTCTGGAAGCGGAATGTTGTGCAGATCATATTCACATGCTTCTGGAGATCCCGCCGAAGATGAGTGTGTCGAGCTTCATGGGATATCTGAAGGGTAAAAGTAGTCTGATGCTTTACGAGCAGTTTGGGGATCTAAAATTCAAATACAGGAACAGGGAGTTCTGGTGCAGAGGGTACTATGTCGATACGGTGGGTAAGAACACGGCGAAGATACAGGACTACATAAAGCACCAGCTTGAAGAGGATAAAATGGGTGAGCAATTATCGATCCCTTATCCGGGCAGCCCGTTTACGGGCCGTAAGTAACGAAGTTTGATGCAAATGTCAGATCGTATGCGCCTGTTAGGGCGCGGCTGGTAAGAGAGCCTTACAGGCGCATCAGAAAAACCTCCGGCTATGCCGGAGGATATTTATTTGTTTCCAGGTTAATCCTTAGAATATTTTTTAATCTGCGCCGGGTTTTTCCGCTTTTCCTGCCAGCAAGGCAAGAAAGTCATAGCGTTTTTGCAAATCCAATGCGGCATCTCGCCATAATTGTTCAGCTACTTCAGGCTGTTGCGCATTCAGGCGACGGAAACGCTGTTCATTAAGCAACGTTTCCGCCAGGGCATCAGACGGTGGCCGAGAGTCCAGCGCCAGCGGCGGCTTGCCTTCATCCGCACGGCGGGGATCAAAGCGGTATAACGGCCAGAAACCGGTCGCCGTTAACTGGCGCATCTGGTCATGGCTTAGCGCCAGATCGTAGCCATGTTCCTCACAGGGACTATAGGCAATGATCAGCGACGGTCCTGGCCAGGCTTCGGCCTCCTGGATGGCTTTCACCGTCTGGTTTAACTGCGCGCCCAGCGAAATTTGCGCGACATAAACATGACCATACATCATCATGCTGACGCCAAGATCTTTACGGGCTTTACGCTTGCCATGTTCGCCAAACTTAGTGACGGCGCCAAGCGGCGTCGCCTTCGACGCCTGGCCGCCAGTATTGGAATAACACTGCGTATCCAGAACCAGAATATTGACATTCTCCGTCAGGCTTAACACATGGTCTAAACCGCCAAAGCCGATGTCGTATGCCCAACCATCGCCGCCAATCAGCCAGATTGATTTTTCTACCAGCGCATCAGCATCTTTTAACAGTTCCTCTGCGCCCGCAACCGATTTCAGATGTTGGCGTAATGCGGCGACCTGTTCACGCCGAACGTCAGGCGTTGCTTCGGCATGCAGCGCATCGTTTAATTCCGCCGGAATGCGATCGGCGAATTGCGCCAGTAAACGCATGACGCGCGCCCGGTGCTGATCCACACTCAGACGGAAACCGAGGCCAAATTCCGCGTTATCTTCAAATAGCGAATTCGCCCACGCCGGGCCGCGTCCGTTGGCATCGGTGGTATAAGGCGTAGAGGGTAAGTTACCGCCGTAAATAGAGGAACACCCCGTGGCGTTAGCGATTAACATTCTGTCGCCATATAACTGAGTCAGCAGTTTAATATACGGCGTTTCACCGCAGCCGGAACAGGCGCCGGAATATTCAAACAGCGGCGTAATGAGCTGCGATGTGCGGATATCAATCCGTTCCAGTTTGCTGCGATCGATTTCCGGCAAGTCGAGGAAGAAGTCATAATTCACTTTCTCTTCTTCCACATGCTCAAGGCGCGACATCATGTTAATCGCCTTGATCTGTGGATTTTGCCGATCTTTAGCCGGGCAGACCTCTACGCATAAATTACAGCCAGTACAGTCTTCCGGCGCGACCTGCAGCACATATTTCTGGCCGCGCATATCGCGGGACTTCACGTCCAGCGAATGCAGACTGGCTGGCGCGTTCTCCATCGCCTGCGGGGAAACGACTTTCGCACGAATCGCCGAGTGAGGGCAGGCGGCGACGCAGTGATTACATTGTGTACACAGTTCCTCTTTCCAGACAGGAATCTCTTCGGCGATATTGCGTTTTTCCCAGCGGGTGGTGCCCATTGGCCATGTTCCGTCCGGCGGCAGGGCGGAAACAGGCAGTGCGTCGCCAAGGCCCGCCAACATGGCGGCGGTAACGGTTTTCACGAAATCCGGCGCGGCGTCGGAGACGACCGGCGGGCGATGCGCGCTGTGCGGATTAACCGCCTGCAACGGCACTTCCGCCAGCGATTCCTGCGCCAGAGCCAATGCCTGCCAGTTACGCTCAACCAGATCCTGACCTTTGCTGCTATAGCTTTTGACAATCGCGCCCTGCAGCTCAACCAGGGCGCTATCGCCCGGAAGAATATGCGTCAGGTGGAAGAAAGCCATTTGCATGACGGTATTGATGCGGGCGCCAAGTCCACATTCGCGGGCGATTTTCGCCGCGTTAACCACGTAAAAACGCGCCTTTTTCTGATTCAACACCGCCTGAACTTCTTGCGGCAGACGCGACCAGACCTCGTCGGCGCTGTACGGCGTATTAAGCAGAAAGATACCGCCTGGCTTCAGACGCTCCGCCATCTGATATTTATCGATAAACTGTAATTGATGGCAGCCGACAAAATCCGCCTGAGCAATTAAGTAAGCGGAACGAATGGGTTTTTCGCTGACGCGCAGGTGCGATACCGTGAGTCCGCCAGCTTTTTTAGAGTCATAAACGAAATAACCTTGCGCATACCACGGCGTAGAATTACCGATGATTTTAATATTATTTTTCGTGGCGGATACGCTACCGTCGCTTCCCAGACCGTAAAATAACGCTTCCAGTTTAGCGCTGCCGGGCAGGGTATTTTCCGGTAATGGCAGCGAGAGATTAGTGACGTCATCATAAATGCCCACCGTAAACCGTGGTTTGGGTTTCGCGCGGCTGAGTTCATTAAAGACCGCCAGTACGCACGCCGGGCCGAACTCTTTGGATGATAGCCCATAACGGCCGCCAATGGTGCGCGGCAATGTTTCGCGCTCGCCATTATTAAAGGCCTCCGCCAGTGCGGTCATCACGTCCAGATAAAGCGGCTCGGCCTGCGCGCCAGGCTCTTTGGTGCGATCCAGCACGGCGATAGCGCGAACGGTTTCCGGTAATGCCTGTAACAAATGTTTGGCGGAGAAGGGGCGGAACAGACGGACTTTCAGAACGCCGACCTTTTCTCCGCGTATCAGTAGCTCGTCCACGACCTCTTCGCAGGTGCCGAGGGCGGAGCCCATCATAATGATGACGCGTTCAGCCTGGGGATGGCCATAATATTCAAATGGCTGGTACTGACGGCCCGTAGCGTCGCCAAATGCCTTCATCGCCTCTTCAACATGATCATAAACGGCGTTGTACCACGGGTTGGTCGCTTCGCGAGACTGGAAGTAGGTGTCCGGATTCGCTGAAGTTCCACGAATCACCGGATGTTCCGGATTCAGCGCGCGGGCGCGGTGAGCGTCGATCTCCGCCTGCGGCATCAGGTTCAGAATGGTTTCATCCGTTAGCGGTATAATTTTGTTGATTTCATGCGATGTACGGAAGCCATCAAAAAAATGAATAAACGGAACGCGGCTTTTCAGCGTAGCCCTGTGTGCGATCAGCGCAAAATCCTGCGCTTCCTGAACGCTGGCGGCGCATAACATCGCGCAGCCTGTCTGGCGGACCGCCATCACATCGGAATGGTCGCCAAAAATAGAAAGCGCGTGTGTGGCGACGGTGCGCGCGGCAACGTGCAGTACAAACGGCGTGAGCTGCCCCGCCAGTTTATACAGCGTTGGAATCATCAGCAGCAGCCCCTGCGATGATGTAAATGACGTAGAAAGCGAACCGGTTTGTAACGCACCGTGAACGGCGGCGATCGCGCCGCCTTCCGACTGCATCTCTACCACACGCGGCGTATCGCCCCAGACATTTTTAAGCCCATTGCCGGCCCAGACATCCGCTTGTTCAGCCATTGTTGAACTGGGCGTAATCGGGTAAATGGCGATAACCTCGCTGGTACGGAACGCCACCGACGCTACTGCGCCATTACCGTCAATCGTTTGCATATGACACCCTTACATTGCGCAAAAAAGAGGGACACGCATAATCGTGAGCGTATCCTGTAGTTATCCTTTTATTTTAGCAAAGCCCTTCAAGCCCCATTTTCGCTTTTGTGTCCCTGGCGGGAGGAGAATGGCGATTTCTTGCCGAAAAGACGTAAAAAATTGCCAATAAATGTTAATGAAGCGCATAAATGCGCGCTTTGCCTCTCGACGCGTCAGTTTCTGCTGCCTATTATTTAGGGCGGTGTCGTTTGGATGAATAAACAGAGGGGAGAGAAATGCGCGCAGCGTTTTGGGTGGGATGTGCCGCGTTATTATTATCGGCTTGCAGTAGCGAACCTGTTCAGCAGGCAACCGCGGCGCATGTTTCGCCAGGGATGAAAGCGGCGATGTCCAGCGCCGGCGAAGCGAATTGCGCTATGATTGGCGGTTCGCTTTCAGCGGCCCGGCAGCTTGATGGTTCAGTAATTGGTATGTGCGCGCTACCCAACGGCAAACGTTGTAGCGAACAGTCGCTTGCCGCCGGAAACTGCGGGAGTTATTAAGCGCGGCGTTTCGCCTGACGCGTATAACTTTTCACTTAATGGCTTAGTGCGCTAAATCCGCCAGTTTATACATTAGCGTTGTTTCTGCCGTCGCCAGCGTTAATTGGTTCGCGGTTAAATCGACCTGCGCGCCTTTGCTGAAGAGCTCGCTGAGGGTGCCGTCCAGCGCATTAAGCTGCGGATCGGCGCACATCATTCGGGTCATCGCTAAATTTTTCACTTTTAATTCGCCGTCCGACAGTTTTCCTTCGCCGGTGAATTGATTGCACATTTTGCCGGATACCGTCATGTCCTCGCCAAAGCTGAGCTCCGGGCCGGTGACCGTTTTACCGTTTACGCTTTCCAGAACAAAGCGGTGGTGCTCCAGTTGCTCGCGTTTGACGGACACTTTTCCACTGCTCACACACCCTGTCATTATGATGCTCAGGGCGACCAGCGTGACGATTTTCTTCATTGATATTCTCTGTAATCTGATAGTTAACACTGACTATAGTAATGATATGACCGGATAGATCTTCAGGGGTTATCCGAAAATGCTCCCCTGAGCGCAGGGGAGCGACAGGATTAGAACAGCGCGTTCGGGCAGGCTTCGCCCTTCTCAAGCTGGCTTAAGTTTTGTAACGTGGTTTCAGAGATGCTGATCAGCGCTTCTGCGGTCAGGAATGCCTGGTGCCCCGTAAACAGTACGTTATGGCAGGCCGACAGACGGCGGAAAACATCATCCTGGATAACATCGTTTGACTTATCTTCAAAGAACAGGTCGCGTTCGTTTTCATACACATCCATCCCCAGCGAGCCGATTTTCTGATTCTTCAGAGCTTCGATAGCCGCCTGGGAATCAATCAGCGCGCCACGACTGGTATTAATGACCATAACGCCATTTTTCATTTGGTCGAATGCCGCATGGTTCAGTAAATGGTAGTTTTCCGGCGTGAGCGGGCAGTGCAGGGAAATGACATCCGATTCGGCAAACAACGTTTGCAGATCCACATACTCTACGCCGAGGTCAAGCGCGGCGGTGCTGGGATAGGGATCAAACGCCAGTAAACGCATTCCAAAGCCTTTCAGGATACGCAGCGCGGCGACGCCGATTTTACCGGTACCAATGACGCCAGCGGTTTTTCCGTGCATAGTAAAGCCGGTCAGTCCCTCAAGGGAAAAGTTAGCGTCGCGGGTGCGTTGATAAGCGCGGTGAATACGGCGGTTCAATGTCATCATCATGCCAATCGCATGTTCAGCGACGGCTTCCGGAGAATAAGCCGGCACGCGGACCACCTGCAAACCGAGCTCTTTAGCGGCATCCAGGTCGACATTATTAAATCCGGCGCAACGCAGCGCGATGTATTTCACGCCGTGTTTTTTCAGCTCTTCCAGTACCGGTCGGCTCCCGTCGTCATTCACGAAGATACAAACTGCTTCACATCCATTGGCGGTTTTCGCCGTTTTCTCGGTTAGCAGAAAATCAAAAAACTCCAGTTCAAAACCGAACGCTTCGTTCACTTGCTGTAGATATTTCTTGTCATACTGTTTGGTACTATAGACGGCGAGTTTCATATGACCTTCTCCAGTGATGTTAGAATCACACAAATATGCTTAAAATTATCTTACAAAAAATCAAAAATAATTGATAGTCATACATATAATGAATAATTTTAGGTTATCATTCTCCACAACGCCTCAAATAGCCGGAGGGCGCCCCTGCAACATGAACTATTAGGCTATGTACGGGCAATCATGCCAAAATAAAGAGATAGCCGACTGAATTTTTCGTTAAATCAGGAAATTAATGGCCCATGAAGGGTAAATATAAAGCCGCCCTTGCGCTACTGTTACTGCTGATTCTTGTCCCTCTGACGCTACTGATGACCCTCGGGCTGTGGGTTCCCACTCTGGCGGGAATTTGGCTACCCGTCGGTACCCGTATCGCTCTGGAACAAAGTCCACGCCTGACACGTCATGGGTTAGTGATTCCCGATCTTCGCTATCTGGTCAATGATTGTTCGTTAGCGCATATTACCCAGGCGGAACTGACGCATCCCAGCCGTTGGTTGCTGAATATTAAAAGCCTCAAACTGGATGCCGCGTGCCTGGCGAAACTGCCCGCTACGGAAGCTTCTCCCGCCGCGCCGCGTACGCTGGCGCAGTGGCAGTCAATGCTGCCCAATACCTGGATTAACATCGATAATGTCATTCTCGCGCCCTGGCCGGAATGGCAGGGCAAGCTGGCTATCTCCATGACGCCGGTCATTCAGCAGATACGTTATCAGGGCGAAAAAGTAAAATTTCAAGGGCAGCTACGCGGTCAGGCATTGACGGTGAGCCAACTGGAGATCGCCGCGCTGGCCAACCAGCCTCCCGTTAGCCTGGCGGGGGAGTTTATGTTGCCGCTGGTACCGGATGGCCTGCCGGTCAGCGGTCATGCGGCAGCGACCTTGCGTCTGCCGCAGGAACCGTCGCTGGTGGATGCGGAACTGGAGTGGCGTGATAACGCCGGACAGCTCATCGTGATGGCGCGAGGTAATCCTGACCCGATTCTCGATCTCCCCTGGGCGGTAACGCGTCAGCGGCTTACCATCAGCGATGGCCGCTGGAACTGGCCATATCAGGGATTCCCCTTGAGCGGACGTCTGGCTTTTAATATCGATAACTGGCAAGCCGGGCCGGATAATGCGCGAGTCAGCGGACGCCTGAATATTCTGACCCAGGGCGATGCCGGTAAAGCGAACGCTGTACTGACTATCGGCCCGGGAAAACTCAGCATGGATAGCAGTGAGATGCCTCTACAGCTTACCGGCGAGGCTAAACAGAAGGATTTAATCTTTTATGCCGTATTGCCCGCTATGTTCCGCGGCAGTCTGGCCGATCCGCAGCTCACCTTTGCACCTGGCGCATTGCTACGCTCGCGCGGACGGGTGATTGATGCGTTAGATATTGATGAAATTCGTTGGCCGCTGGCGGGCGTTAAGGTGACGCCGCGCGGCGTTGATGGCCGATTACAGGCTATTTTACGGGCGCACGAAAATGAGATGGGCGATTTCGTTCTTCATCTTGATGGCCTGGCGAATGATTTTCTCCCTGATGCTGGTCGCTGGCGGTGGCGCTATTGGGGGCAAGGAAGCTTTACGCCAATGCGCGCCCACTGGGATATTGCCGGACAGGGCGAATGGCATGATAACACCATCAGGTTGACCAGTTTGTCCACCGGTTTTGATCAGTTGCACTATGGCGCAATGACCGTCACATCGCCAAGACTGGCGCTGAATAAACCTATTGTCTGGGTTCGCGACGCCACAACGCCGTCGCTACAGGGCGCGCTGTCTCTGGAGGCGGGAAAAACCGTATTTACCAGCGGGAGCGTGCTGCCGCCTTCTACCCTTAATTTTAGCGTTGAAGGGCGCGAGCCAACCCTGTTCCAGTTTAAAGGCGACCTTCGGGCGGGGGCGATAGGGCCGGTACGGCTGAATGGGCGCTGGGATGGCGAACGCCTTCGCGGACAGGCCTGGTGGCCGAAGCAGTCGCTTATCGTTTTCCAGCCGTTGCTTCCACCAGACTGGAAAATGACGCTGCGCGAAGGCTCACTGTATGCGCAGGTGGCTTTTTCCGCCGCACAGGGGCAGGGGTTTGAAGCGGGTGGACACGGCGTGTTAAAAGGCGGCAGTGCCTGGATGCCGGATAACAAAATCAACGGCGTCGATTTCATTCTGCCATTTCGCTTCCACAACGGCGCGTGGCAATTGGGGACGCGCGGGCCCGTCTCGCTGCGTATTGCCGGGATAGTTAACCAGGTCACGGCGAAAAATATCACTGCTGATTTACAGGGCGGTTATCCCTGGAGCGAGTCGAATCCATTACTGCTAAGCGATGTCAGCGTAGACGTGCTGGGCGGTCAAATCATTATGAAACAGTTGCGAATGCCGCAGCACGACCCGGCGCTTTTGCGGGTGCAAAATATTTCATCCAGCGAATTGATTAGCGCCATAAATCCAAAGCAATTCGCCATGTCTGGTCCGGTTAGCGGTGCGCTGCCGCTGTGGCTGAACAATGAAAAATGGATAATCAAAGATGGCTGGCTTACGAATCCCGGGCCAATGACGTTGCGTATCGATAAAGATACTGCGGATGCGGTGGTGAAGGATAATGTTACGGCAGGCTCGGCGATTAACTGGCTACGTTATATGGAGATTACGCATTCGTGGACGAAAATTAACGTTGATAACCTGGGCGTACTAACGATGCAGGCGGCCATTACCGGCAAAAGCCGGGTAGATGGTAAAACCGCGATCGTTAACTTGAACTATACCCATGAAGAAAATGTGTTTACGCTGTGGCGCAGTTTGCGTTTTGGCGACAATTTACAGGCATGGCTTGAACAAAATACAGCGTTGCCGCAACCTCCTTGCCGGAAAGACAAGGACTGTGAGGATAAATAATGAAAATGAGTATTGCCATGCTGTCAGCGCTTGCGTCATTTATCGTGGTGGGGTGCACGCCACGTATTGAAGTCGCCGCGCCGGAACAGCCGATTACCATCAACATGAATGTAAAGATCGAGCATGAAATACATATCAAAGTCGATAAAGACGTTGAAGAACTCCTGAAATCACGCAGCGATCTATTCTGAGGCCATAATGAAAAAGTATTTAATACTATGGGTGCTGACGCTGAGCTTGCTCACACCTTCTGTGTGGGCCTTAACCCTGGATGAAGCGCGCACGCAGGGCCGGGTTGGGGAAACGCTGAATGGCTATCTGGTGGCCTTAAAGAATGATGCCGAAACCCAGAAACTGGTGCTTGATATTAATCACGCCCGTCGCGCCAGTTATCAGCAGTTAGCGGATAGCAATCATCTCCCCGTAGACGAGGTGGCGAAGATGGCAGGGCAAAAACTGGTTGAGCGCGCCAGGCCGGGAGAATATGTCCAGGGAATTAATGGCAAATGGATGCGTAAATAACCGCTTCCCGACAATTTTTTTACCGCAAAATGCATTTTTATATGGGTAATTTTTGAATACGAAGGTCGTTTACATTAGGCGAACCGGAAGGCTATTTCTATACTGTTGGCTGGTATCACTATTCGCGAGAGTAACCAGGTATGACGTCTGAAAAGTTATCTGCTGCCTGCCATTGTGGCAGCGTCGTGTTTACCGTTCAACTTAGCGATGGGTTTCATACCGCCAGGCGCTGCAACTGTTCCTTTTGCCGGATGCGCGGAGCGGTGGCAGTGTCTGCGCCGCTATCGGGTATTAAAGTGCTAAAAGGGCAGGATAAGCTTACCGAATATCGCTTCAATACGGGCAAGGCGGTGCATTTTTTCTGTTCGGTATGCGGGATATATACTTTTCATCAGCGCCGATCCAATCCCGATCAATATGGGGTCAATGTGGCGTGCATCGAAAATGTGTCGCCTTTTGATTTCGCCTGCGTTGAAGTCAATGATGGGGTAACGCATCCCAGCGATGGCGGCAGTAGCGGCGTGGTAGGATATTTGCGCTACGAACCTAAGAAGTCACCTCCCGTCGAAACGGGAGGCAAAAATATTTAAGCGGCCACTACGCTGTCAATCGCGGCTTTTGCATCGGCCTGAGCTTTAGCCGCCACTTCCGGCCCGTAGGCGATGCCTTCGGCAAAGACAAAATTCACGTCGGTGATACCGATAAAACCAAGGAACACTTTCAGGTAAGGCGCAATCAAATCCGTCGGGGTGTCTTTATGGATACCGCCGCGGCTGGAGAGAACCACCGCGCGTTTGCCGGTTACCAGACCTTCCGGGCCTTTTTCGGTATAGCGGAAAGTGATACCGGCGCGGGCAATCAGATCAAAGTAGTTTTTCAGCTGCGTCGGGATATTGAAATTGTACATCGGCGCCGCAATAACGATGACGTCGTGGGCTTTCAGTTCAGCAATGAGTTCATCAGACAGCGCCAGAGCGTCCTGTTGACGTGGCGTTAAAGGCGCATCGCCCGGACGCATCGCGCCCACCAGCTCGCCATCCAGCACCGGAACAGGGTTGGCCGCCAGATCGCGGACAGTAATTTCATCTGCGACGTGTTTTTCGCGCCATTGTTCAATAAAATAGTCAGTCAACTGACCAGACTGAGAGTACCCTGCCAGAATACTGGATTTAAGAACTAATACCTTGCTCATGGGTGTTTCCTTTTATGTGTTTGAAGGGGCGTGCCCCGTTGCTTGTTGACACTTTATTCACAAATATGTCGCAGGGATAGCGCAATATATCGAACCCTTTGTTCGAAATTATTGAACAACACAAAAAAAGCCCCAATGTGGTACTCTATACCTATCATTTAAAACGATTTTAAACAGGCAGAATGCTGCCCAAGAGCTTTATGACTGAACAATCTACGTTGACGCTTCAGGTGTTACAGCAGCGGCTGGATGCACTGATGCTGCGCGACAAACAGCGCTTTTCGCGCCGCCTGCATGGCGTAAAGAAAGTAAAAAATCCTGATGCGCAACAGGCCATTTTCCAGACGATGGCGAAAGAAATTGAACAGGCTGCGACGCAGGTCGCTCTCCGCGAAGCGGCGCGCCCCTCAATCACTTATCCGCAAAATCTGCCTGTTAGCCAGAAGAAACAGGACATTCTGGAAGCGGTCCGCGATCATCAGGTGGTGATCGTGGCAGGGGAAACCGGTTCCGGTAAAACTACCCAGTTGCCGAAAATTTGTATGGAGCTGGGACGCGGAATTAAAGGACTTATTGGACATACTCAACCGCGTCGCCTGGCGGCGCGCACCGTCGCTAACCGCATTGCCGAAGAGTTGCAAACGGAGCCAGGCGGCTGCATCGGCTATAAAGTTCGTTTCAGCGATCATGTCAGTAGCAACACCATGGTCAAACTGATGACGGACGGTATCCTGCTGGCGGAAATCCAGCAGGACAGGCTATTGATGCAGTATGACACCATCATTATTGATGAAGCGCATGAACGCAGCCTGAATATTGACTTCTTGCTCGGCTATCTGAAAGAGCTTCTGCCGCGTCGTCCCGATCTGAAAGTGATTATTACCTCTGCGACCATCGACCCGGAACGCTTCTCGCGCCACTTTAATAACGCGCCGATTATCGAAGTCTCTGGCCGAACGTATCCCGTAGAAGTTCGTTATCGCCCCATCGTGGAAGAGGCTGACGACACTGAACGCGATCAGCTACAGGCAATTTTCGACGCTGTCGATGAACTGGGGCGTGAAAGTCCCGGCGATATTCTGATTTTTATGAGCGGAGAGCGGGAAATCCGCGATACCGCCGACGCCCTGAACAAGCTGAACTTACGGCATACCGAAGTGTTGCCGCTGTATGCACGCTTGTCGAACAGCGAACAGAACCGCGTTTTCCAGTCGCACAGCGGACGCCGTATCGTGCTGGCGACTAACGTGGCGGAAACCTCGCTGACGGTGCCGGGTATCAAGTATGTGATCGATCCTGGCACTGCGCGCATCAGCCGCTACAGCTACCGCACTAAAGTGCAGCGCCTGCCGATTGAACCGATCTCACAGGCTTCCGCCAACCAGCGTAAAGGGCGTTGCGGACGCGTATCGGAAGGGATTTGCATTCGTCTGTATTCGGAAGATGACTTTTTGTCACGTCCGGAATTTACCGACCCGGAAATTCTACGTACTAACCTGGCGTCGGTTATTTTGCAGATGACCGCCCTGGGGCTGGGTGACATCGCCGCCTTCCCGTTTGTCGAAGCGCCGGATAAGCGCAATATTCAGGATGGCGTGCGTTTGTTGGAAGAGCTGGGGGCGATTACCGCCGACGAACAGCAAACGGCATATAAGCTGACGCCGCTGGGCCGACAATTATCCCAGTTGCCGGTCGACCCGCGCCTGGCGCGTATGGTTCTGGAAGCGCAAAAGCATGGCTGTGTGCGCGAAGCGATGATCATTACTTCCGCACTCTCTATTCAGGATCCGCGCGAGCGCCCAGTGGATAAGCAGCAGGCTTCCGATGAGAAACACCGGCGTTTCCATGATAAGGAGTCCGATTTTCTGGCGTTTGTTAACCTGTGGAATTACCTCGGCGAGCAACAAAAGGCCCTGTCGTCGAATCAATTCCGCCGTCTGTGTCGCACCGACTATCTGAACTATTTACGCGTGCGTGAGTGGCAGGATATCTATACCCAACTGCGTCAGGTGGTAAAGGAACTGGGGATTCCGGTAAACAGCGAACCCGCAGCGTACCGGGAAATTCACGTTGCGTTGTTAACGGGGCTGTTGTCGCATATCGGGATGAAAGATGCCGATAAACAAGAGTACACCGGCGCGCGTAACGCCCGATTCTCTATTTTCCCCGGATCCGGTTTATTCAAAAAACCGCCGAAATGGACAATGGTCGCCGAGCTGGTGGAAACCAGCCGTTTGTGGGGGCGCATCGCTGCCCGCATTGAGCCAGAATGGGTGGAACCGGTAGCCCAGCACCTGATTAAACGTTCATATAGCGAACCGCACTGGGAGCGGGCGCAAGGCGCGGTGATGGCGACGGAAAAGGTTACTGTCTACGGTCTGCCGATTGTCGCCGCGCGCAAGGTGAATTATAGCCAGATTGACCCGGCGTTGTGTCGCGAGTTGTTTATCCGCCATGCGCTGGTGGAGGGGGACTGGCAAACCCGTCACGCCTTCTTCCGTGAGAATCTAAAATTGCGTGCGGAAGTCGAGGAACTTGAGCACAAATCTCGCCGCCGCGATATCCTGGTGGATGACGATACCCTGTTTGAGTTTTATGACCAGCGTATTAGCCATGACGTTATTTCCGCCCGCCACTTTGATAGTTGGTGGAAAAAAATCAGCCGCGAGACGCCGGATCTGCTCAACTTTGAAAAAAGTATGCTGATTAAAGAAGGCGCGGAAAAAATCAGCAAACTGGATTACCCGAATTTCTGGCACCAGGGCAATCTCAAGCTGCGTTTGAGCTATCAGTTTGAACCGGGCGCGGATGCTGACGGCGTGACCGTCCATATTCCGTTGCCGCTACTTAACCAGGTTGACGAGAGCGGTTTTGAATGGCAGATCCCAGGGCTGCGCCGTGAATTAGTTATTGCGCTGATTAAATCGTTGCCAAAACCGGTACGTCGCAACTTTGTTCCGGCGCCAAACTATGCTGAAGCGTTTTTAGGTCGCGTAACGCCGCTGGAGCTGCCGCTGCTGGACGCTCTGGAGCGTGAACTGCGCCGGATGACCGGCGTCACGGTCGATCGGGAAGACTGGCATTGGGATCAGGTGCCCGAGCATCTGAAAATCACGTTTCGCGTGGTGAATGACAAAAACAAGAAACTGCAGGAAGGGCGTTCGCTCGCCGAGCTTAAAAATGCGCTGAAAGGCAAAGTGCAGGAGACGCTCTCGGCGGTAGCGGATGACGGCATTGAGCAGAGCGGGCTGCATATCTGGAGTTTCGGCGAGCTGCCGGAAAGCTACGAACAGAAACGCGGTAATTATAAAGTGAAGGCGTGGCCGGCGTTAGTGGATGAGCGTGACAGCGTCGCTATCAAATTGTTTGATAATCCGCTGGAACAACAACAGGCGATGTGGTGCGGTTTACGCCGTCTGCTGTTGCTCAATATTCCTTCACCGATTAAGTATCTGCATGAGAAATTGCCGAATAAAGCCAAGCTGGGGCTGTACTTTAACCCGTACGGCAAAGTACTGGAATTGATTGATGACTGTATTGCCTGCGGGGTAGATAAACTGATAGATGCCAACGGCGGGCCGGTGTGGAGCGAAGCAGGTTTCACCGCGCTGCACGAAAAGGTACGCGCCGAGCTGAATGATACTGTGGTGGATATCGCGAAGCAGGTTGAGCGCATCCTGACGACCGTATTCAATATCAATAAGCGTCTGAAAGGGCGGGTGGATATGAGCATGGCGTTGGGGCTTTCCGATATCAAGGCGCAGATGAGCGGTCTGGTATACCGTGGTTTTGTGACTGGCAACGGCTTTAAACGTCTCGGCGATACGCTGCGTTATCTGCAGGCAATTGAAAAGCGGCTGGAGAAACTGGCTGTCGATCCGCACCGCGATCGGGCGCAAATGCTGAAAGTCGAAAGCGTCCAGCAGGCGTGGCAACAATGGATAAATAAATTGCCTCCAGCGCGTCGCGAAGATGATGATGTTAAAGAGATCCGTTGGATGATTGAAGAACTGCGTGTCAGTTATTTCGCCCAACAGCTCGGTACGCCTTATCCTATTTCCGATAAGCGTATTTTACAGGCCATGGATCAGATTACGGCCTAAAAAGCCAGGCGACGATGTCTTTCAAAGAGATCCGGTACAAGTTCGGAACAAAAAGGAGGAATTATGAATACAACGCCATTTCCGGCGCTCTCTGCGGAAACATTGCTGGCGGTGAATACCGTCGGACAGTGGCTGGCGCAAAATGATTTTTCCGGCGAACAACCTTATTCGTCGGATTGCGTCGTCCTGGCGGGCAATGCGGTGATCCCCACTATCGACGCGGCCTGTCGCATCGCCAAAGCGCAAGGCGTTCCTTTACTGATTAGCGGTGGTATAGGTCATTCGACGCCGTTTTTGTACGCCGTGATTGCCCGGCATCCGCGCTACCATACTATTCGCACAACCGGACGCGCTGAAGCCGCTATCCTCGCGGATATCGCGAACCAGTTCTGGCATATTCCGGCTGAGAAAATTTGGCTGGAAGATCGGTCAACTAATTGCGGCGAAAATGCCCGTTTCTCCTGCGCACTGATCCGTCAGGCGAAAGAAAACATTAACACGGCTATCGTTGTGCAAGACCCCACCATGCAGCGGCGCACTATCGCGGCGTTTCGGCGCGTGACAAACGACGACACCGATGCGCCGCGCTGGCTGAGTTTTCCTGGTTTTGTTCCGGTACTGCGCCACCTTAACGGCGGTACACGTTTTGCCAACGTTGAAGAGGGCATCTGGACGGTGGAGCGTTATCTGTCTCTGATTGCCGGCGAGCTGCCACGTTTGCGTGACGATGAAACAGGGTATGGACCGCGTGGTAAAGATTTTATCATTCACGTTGATATCCCACGCGATATTGAAAAGGCATGGCAGGTATTGCAGGCAGATACTACGTTGCGCAGTGCGTTAGAACAGAGAGCTTTACGCTAAAAATCGCCCGTTTGCGAGGGTGAACGGGCAAGTGCGACCACCATTTCATAAATTTGATGAATTATTTATAAAAGCTGGTTATGTTGTCGCTTTACGGTTTTCATTCAGGACGCGCTATGGGCAATAAGTATTCCGGCCTGCAAATTGGTATTCACTGGTTAGTCTTTTTTCTGGTTATTGTGACTTACGCCGCGATGGAGCTACGCGGTTTTGCGCCGCGTAGTTATCGGCCCTGGTTTAATATGACGCATGTTTCATGTGGTATCACTATTTTGCTTTTAATGGTGGCGCGCTTGATTATTCGGCTGAAATATCCCACGCCGCCCATTGTTCCTCGTCCAAAACCGATGATGACCGGAATGGCGCATTTAGGACATCTGGTGATTTACCTGTTATTTATCGTGCTGCCTGTTATTGGTCTGGTCATGATGTATAACCGCGGCAATCCCTGGGTCGCATTTGGCATTACTATGCCGCATGCCGCCGAAGCTAACTTTGAACGCGTAGATATGCTGAAATCCTGGCACGTCACGCTGGCGAATCTGGGCTATTTTGTTATTGGACTTCATGCCATCGCTGCTTTGATGCATCACTATTTCTGGAAAGACAATACGCTGTTACGGATGATGCCGCGTAAGCGTAACTGACCGTCCTGTATGACGTTTGCTACAGGCGGGGTTAACTGCTTTAGGCAAACAAGGCATCTATCAGAGGGGATGGCGTATTCCATACAGAAAACGCCTGCGTCTAACCAGGACCCGTGACGCAGGCGAAGGAGGACGGGTCTACATCGGAAGCGGGTATTATACTTATTTGTATGACAAATAAAATAAACAATTACTATTCCGTAATCCAATGTTTAATCAACGGGTTAAACCCACATGATCGCGCTGCCGACCGCCCGGAAGTGCCTACACTTACAATGAACGTGGCATAGTGGCGGAAAATAGCGCAACGGCGCCATGTTGCTCCAAAGTCACCTTAGCGAAATGTTCGTCCAACACGCTGCGTAACGTATCGGCTGAATCATTGGTATTACTGAATATTCCTTTCTTGTTATAAACAGCCATTAATTTCTTACCAAAAGCATTGTGAGGAACCTCTTTGCCCAGAATCGTGGCGCCAAAAAGTGTGCCGCCGGGTTTAAGCGCCATACCGGCATTTTTAATTGCCTTCGCTTTTGTTGTCATCTCACCGGGTAAGCAGTGCAGAAGATAGTACATCGAAACGGAATCGAAGCGCCCGTGCCAGTCCGCCGGGAACGTGTCGAAAACATCGTGTTGTAGTGTGGCGCGGATTTTCGTATTACCCACTCGGCTGGCGGCTATTTTCAGGCTATCCGGATTTAAATCCATCAGCGAAATGGCATGAGTCGCAGGTGCATGTTTCAGGTAATAACCTGTACCTACGCCAATATCCAGGTGAGTCTCGCCCATGTGATGCAGGAAGAAAGGAAGTAGTCGCGTATCAGTAGGACACTTCCATGCATATTTGTTTGAGATATTGAGTACCCACCAGTCATATAAGCTAAGCGTGAATGGGTTATAGACTTTTGCGCCTGATTGTTGTGTATGCTTCATTGTTCTCTCACTAAATAATTTCGCGCTGGAATTAAAACAACGAAGCAATCGTTAGGCAAGCATTAATCAGGTGAGTGAGTAATTTAATACGATGAATAAAGGCGATATTATGAATTAAGCAGCTATCTTAAAGAATATAGAGGATAATAATAGCTGATAAATGAATTGGACAGTCATATTATTATAAGCTGACGATTAATAATCGTTAATATAAATATATTAAGCCTTATGATAATAGCAATGCAATTAAATGCATGAGGAACAATATTTATTCATACACATAAAGCGATTATTGCACATTAATTGATATTTTAAATGTTACGCTGAGATAGCCATCTTTATTTAATATCACCTACCTGGAGGCGATATGATTGAGGTTTTTGAAGCGTTTGGCTGGACCTTACTTTTAGGCGGTCTGGCAGTGGCAGTACTGTTTATCACTGCACTGGATAGAAAACGGTAATCATTGCATTTGACGCGCCTGTTGAGTTGGTATTACAAATAATTGTACCTGAAATCTACCACTTTTGAAGTTTGCGATATTTTGCCATTCTGACGGCAAGGGGTAATCCTGACTGAAGTTACCGCCGCTTATCAACCAGACACGATGGTAACTTTTTGAAAGCGTTGTCAGAGTATCAATATATGTCTGATCGGCTTGCGCATAAAACAGTGAACCAAAGCCATAGGCATTCGGTCTGCCTGATGTTCCGTGTGCGTTAGGCGGTGTATAAAGAAACGTACGATAATCTCGCTTATTATAATACACATAACTTAAATAATCGAACATTTTACTGACTACCACGGCATCATTAGGCTGGTGGCGGGTATTAATATAGTTTACCAGTGGTTTAAACTCGTCTATGTGCTCAGGGTTATTATGATAGAAACCATAGCCGAATAATAAGGTGAATAAGATAAACCAGAAGCCACAAACCGCTTTTTTTGCGCGGGTAAGTAATACCGCGAGCAGGGGAGGAATGCTCAGCGATGAGAAGAAGAAATAACGATCGATAAATAACGGCATCCACCAGGAAATGATGAAGACCAGCATTACAGGGATGACCAGATTACAAAATAATATCAGCTGATATCTTTCATATTCTCCGTTGCATAAAGATATTCGCCCCACAGTACCGATAAAACCTCCCACAGCCAGCCACAGAATGAACGACGGAAAACCCTGTCCGTTGTTTCCGGTAAAAAAATGCCAGTACATCGCAGGCAGGTCACGCCATGTTACGGGGGGAATCCAACCGATATCATTACCGGCTCTCAACTGCGCCAGATGAGTCAGTAAATTAAACAATACGGGCAACCAGGGGAGATAAGCGACAGCAATCGCCAGGTTAGCAAACCACCAGCCAGGAAGTTTAAGGTAGCAGGCCGTTTTATGGCTTTGGCAGGATAATATTGTTACTGCGATCCAGTGGGCAATAAGTGCAAATAGGGTGAAATAATGGGTGTAAAAGCTGAACGTCATAAGTAAAGCATACGCGACAAGGTAGCGATTATGGGTGGGTGTTTTTATCCACATCATCAATGCTAACGCGGCAGCGAGCGTTAGCATTCCCATTAACGCGTACATGCGCGTTTCTTGACTGTAATGAACTGCCATCGGCATCAAGGCGGCGAACCATCCCGCCAATAAGGCTGTACGTTCATTTGCCAACCATCGCGTAAGCGCGATAACCAGCACAACTGTCAGGATCCCAAAGAGTAGACTGAGAGAGCGTACCGCTGCAATGCTATCACCCCATAATATCATCCAGTCATGCAGTAACAGATAATAAAGCGGGGGATGCACGTCAAAAGCGGCATGGAATAGCAGATTATCTACGCTATGTCGACTAATCAGCACGCTGGATGCTTCGTCACACCAAAGGTAGCGGTCAGTTAAAAACAGCAACCGTATAAGGACGGAGAATATGACAATGAGACAAACATGATATTTATACTTTATTTTTCTTAACCCATCGCCGGGCTGCCATATTGATAGTTGTGGTAGCGCCATAATATCCTCAATGGAGTAAGACTTAGACCAGAATGGACACCTAACGCAATAATGAAGGTTAAAATCTTAACCAACACTAAATAAAAATAACTTTGATAATGTCAGCGATGAATTAATCAGAATAGTGCAGTGCAACTCAGTAATCCTGACCGTAATGGCGAAGCAGTCTATGCTCTAAAAACCGGGTCAAACCGACGATAAAGGTAACGCCAATAAGATACACTATGGCGGCAAAAAGGTAAGCATGGAAGAATTTAAAGCTAGTTGCAGCAACCTCCTGAATTCGCGCGAAAAACTCAGTATATTGGATAAGAAAAACGATGGTGCTGTCTTTAAGGTTATTAATCACCTGATTCGTTAAGGCTGGAATGGAAGACAGCAATACCTGAGGCAGTATAATCCACAAAAAGACCTGCCGTTTGTTCAACCCCTGAACGACTGCTGCCTCCGTTTCATACTTATTCAATGCGTTATAGGCCGTTGTCATGTACGCGGCATTATATGCGCCGACATTCAAGGTAAACCCTGTAACCGCCACGGTAAAAGAGGACAGGTGAATGCCAGATTGAGGTAAACCATAATAGATAACAAACAGAATAAGAATGAGTGGCGTACCGATAAAGAAATCCATGTACAGCCGAGTTATGGCTTTTACCATGGGGCGATGGCTCAGGCTCAGAAAAAAAATGATAATTCCCCACAAAAAACCGGTGATGGAAACAATCAGCGCAAGTTTACAGGTTTCTTTAATACCGTCCACAACAAGTGGTAGTTGTTCAGTCAGATCATTAAAGAAGAGAGACCAGCCAGCGATCATCGTTGTGCCTCGCTAAAAAAACAGTGGATATCTGGATCCGTTTCTCGTAAGGCAAGATCGGTAAAAGCGCCTTCTGCACGAATCTTGCCATGATTAAGAAACGTTACGTTATCGCTTAGTAATCTGGCGAGGCGAATATCATGAGTGACGCATAATATAGTGACGCCATTGTCGTGAAGTTGCTTGATCAACATTCCGACTTCACGAGTCATGAGCGGATCAAGCGCAGACGTCGGCTCATCAAAAATAATGAGTTCTGGGTCGGTGACCATTGTACGGGCCAGGGCGACGCGCTGTTGCTGCCCGCCCGATAATTGCGAAGGGTATTTTGCGCTATGCGAGACCATATCAAGTTTTTGTAGCTCATGTAAGGCTTTTTCCCGAGCTAGTTGTCCCGGCATGCCAAACACTTTACATAGGGCAAGGGTAATGTTATCCATGACGTTAAGATGGCGATACAAAGCGTAATTCTGGAAGACACAACCGACTTTTTTTCTGAACTCAAGAATAGTAAATTCCTTGTCATAAATATTTCTCCCGTGAAAATAAATATCACCATAATCAGGCTCTTCTAATCGAAGCAGACAGCGTAAAAGCGTCGTTTTTCCACAACCTGATGGCCCCATGACTACTTTCATGTCTCCCGATTGAATTTTTAGACTAACCGTATCAAGAACCTTTTTTCCTGAATATTCCTTACTTATCTCTTTTAGTTTCAGTAAAGCCATGAGTATCACCTCTATTTTTATGCTTCAACTGATTCGATATTTTTTCTCAAACACTCCGGCCAGAAGAGTAAAAACTTTATAAATAATGAAATATAATACCCCGGCAAGAGTATAGATCTGTAACCCGTTCAGCGTGATGGCTGTCAGTGACATTGCCTGCTTCGTTATTTCAGCGATACCTACAGTATAAGCAAAGGGCGTCGCTTTTAATACAGAAGAAAACTCATTGATAATACCGGGCACAGAAAATCGCAACATCTGTGGCAGTTCAATATTTATTATAACCTGTAATTGACGCATTCCTGCTACTTTCGCTACCGTAATTTCGTATGGCTCAACTAATTTAAGCGCCCCTCTGAACACCTCGGCAAGATAGCTCCCACTGATTAAGCCGACGCTGAGGTTCATGGCCACCAGAGGTGAAACATATATGCCAATCGATGGCAATCCAAAATAAACAAGAAAAACAGCAATAAGTATTGGAATTCCCCGAAGAATAAAGACCAGTACGTCGAGTATCTTCTGTAGTGGAAGGGGGGATAGTCGCCGTAATACGGCGACTGTAAGCCCGAACAAAAACGCTGAGAGAAAACAGGTAAATGTTACAAGCAGCGTATTACCAATCCCTTCCAATAGGAAATAAAAGATAGCCAGCATATTACCTGATGACATAGCTTACTATTTCATCCAGCTATCGACAATGCCAGATATTTTTTGTGGCCCTTGCTCTTTAAGCCATAAGTTGAAATCATCGCGCACGGGAGAGCCTTTCTTAAAGGCAATGCCAAGCTGATCAACATTCTTGAAAACATAACGGCTTTCTATCGGCATCTTTTTCTTATTTTTGAAGGTAAAATAAACCGGCTCTTCTATAAAAGCCAGATCAAGATTGCCATTTTTTAGATCAGCCATCGTCTCATTATAGGTTGGATACAATTTTACTTTACTTAACGAGTAGTATCCTTTGGGCTCCAGATCGTTTTTGATAAGGTCGGAGTAAGCCATTCCTCGAGGGTATCCAATAGAATATTGATTTAATTCATTGAGGTTATTGAGCGTTATTTTATGATTGGCCATACTGACCAGATAAAAAGAGTTGATGTAATAAGGTTCAGAAAAATCAATAACTTTCTTACGTTTATCTGTGATTGAAATTCCCGAAAATGCTACATCTGCCTGACCACTCGCCACTGCGCCAAGCATTCCATCCCAGGCATATTCGGTGATGTTTAGCTTACAATGCCGTGACTGACAGTAAGACGAAAAAAGCTCCAGATCTATCCCCTGTAATTTGCCATCAGCACTTTTAAATAACATAGGTGGAGAGGCCGGTGATACTGCGACATTGAGTGTTCTCCCTTCAACGATGCTATCAGCAAAAGCTGAAGACGACATTATTCCCAACACTATCATCGATAAGCCAATTTTTTTGGATAACATGCTATCTATTTCCTGTGGTAAGGTAATGCGTATTATAAATTAAGCATTAGGGCGTGAACCTGACATTTGCAGGCGTAAAGTACTTAACGTTATGTATTCCATCGCTGTTAACTAATTTAATCAGGAGGTTTGACAGGAATCATCAAAGGGAATGAATTGAATATACCATGAGATATCAACTGGATATGAGTGCAGCGACCCCATGAAAGGTGAAAATGTAAAGATACCATAGACATTAGTATACTGGACATAGTTTATGCTCCATTTACGCATACATATTTACATGATAAGCAGATAAATGCTTCAGTGACGGTGTATTTAATGTCTCTAAGTATCATCTTACCACTCTATCCAGGGCCAATATAAAGACTTATCTTTGCTTGTCAAATACATTTTCTGAGCTAAGTTGATTTGCGTGCTATCTATATTTTCAAGCATATAAATTATTTATCCTATGAACAAACGACAACAAATCAGGAGTTCTGACGATGTTGTTATGTTTATCAAAACGTTAACTTGTTTTAATAGATAATAATCTTAATTCAGAAATATCTGAATGTATGCGGTTGTCGAGATAAAATTCTCAAATTAATATCGTACATCTTATGTAATAAATATAAATACGATAAATAAATCCAAAACTGGGACTGCCAACCGGATAACAAACAGCAATAAAGAGGATTCTCCATTAAGTTATCCTGGCAATGGTTAAGGTGGTAACATTTTCGGTGGCTTTACACATTTTAATCGTGTTCACAACACGTTAATTACCTTATGATTACCATGGTAATTAAAAATGAATCCTAGATGACTCGTTGGCTGAGTGAAAAGAAAATTCTGCATCACATAGGCGCATGTATCGCGTATAATGGGCTCCGATGACCCTAATCATTGCTATGACATAATAATATGTATCTTAACCGCTTTTGTTATTTACTCCTGATCTCCGCTGCGGTCGGAAGCATTTTTACATCGCATCCCGTCGTGATGTGGTTCCTGCTCGCCAATGTGCTAACGCTGGCGATCTACGGTATAGACAAAACGGCGGCACGTAAAACCTGGCGCAGAGTGCCGGAATCCACTTTGTTGGTGTTTGGGGTTGTCGGTGGGTGGCCTGGGGCGATTGTTGGTCAACAACTCTTCCGTCATAAAACGCAAAAGCAGCCATTCAAAACATACTTTATCGTCAGTGTGATAGTGAGTATTTTAGTTACGGTGGCGATTTATCGACTCTATCCATTTTTGTCTTACTGAACATAGACTATGTATCACTTATTGACCAATCGGCAGCAAAGACAACCTCATATTTTCATGCCACCGGCACTATGATATTGAGCTGTGTTTTGCTCAAGACGTACCGCAGTCGATGGAACTTTATTCAGTGGAATAATGATGAGCTATAAAACTTTCTAACATTATGGCAAAACAATGATGGACTTCCTGGGTTGGATGGACAAGGTCGTTGAAGACGTATTGCGGACATATATCTAGCTGAGGGTCTTTAGCCCCGGGAACATGTACATAGCCGTGGTGAGTATAAGGGTTTTCCGTATCATAACCAATATTACTGGCCGCCTCCATTATCACCTTAAATGCATCGGCAGTCTCGTAATAGCATATTTTATGCTGGGGGTATTTTTCTTTTAATTCTTCAACATTAGTTTTTAACAGGGCGTTGTGAGCGATGCTTTCATCCTTAAGCTTTCTTTTTTCATCAGAATGTTTGCCATAAGGTGTTAAAGACAAATCGGGAATCCCCATGACCAGAACATTATTAACTCCACCGGAAATTATTTTTTCAATATCATCAATTTGTTGCTCAACGACCATTATTACATTATCTTTGTGTAGTGTCATATAGTCATTAGCCCCCAATAAAAATATCGCCAGGTCCTGGTGAGAAGGGGTGTAAGATGCGACTTGTCTGTCCGTATTTGATACAAAGTCGCCGATGCAGTTAAAGCAGGAATAGCTTGCCGATGTACTTCCCCCTTCAGCAAAATTAAGCATCTCTTTACCTAAGAAGTGTGGAGATGATAAAAACTCAGTCCAGGTAAATCCATTAGTAAACCTTCCGCCAAAGTATTGACCATAGGAGGGTAAGATATGATGTGTTTTTTCAAACATACGCCCTAAGGAGTCAGACAAGCTGTCGCCAAAAAATACCAGTCTGGTAATATCACCCAAAGAAATATTTTTGGGCTTGGGATGTGATTTATTGATTTCTTTGGCAAGACCAAAAGCTTCCGGATGACATTCAACCTCAATAGATAAAATATTTTCACCATTATCATCTTTAATAATCAACTTATCGGCGTGTTCCTGTGATTCTATAATAAACTGTTCTTTACATCCCTGAGACGCTAAGGCTCGAAGTTTGATGTAGGCTCCGCGAACCTGTACCGGTGTTAGATTCAGTTCCTGATGGTGGTAAAGATTAAAGATACATTCGAGCGCCTCTGCATGGTGGGTGGTAAAGAAATATGCTTTGATTTTCTCCCATAAACTTAATTCCGGAAGGCGTGCGCTTTCTTTTATCGCATTAAATTTTTCAGAACTGATAGATGATGTGAAATAACCCTGTCCAACACTCAATGGCATAGTGTCCTCCTTACTTTATTAAACACGCTTTAGCAAAGCATTAATTAGCAAATATTAGCAAGAAAAGTAATCAGGTAAATGGTGTATATGGAATTGCGCCTTTTTCACAGTTTGTCGCCGTCAATAAAATGTATGCAGTGTTTATTATTTTTCAGCGAAGTAAATACATCATCAACAACGTGAGGTTAATACCGGGTACATATTATCTGACTGCTATCATTATTGAGTATGCGCCTGGCTAAGGCAAAGATCTAAAAAAGAAGCCACTCCTGATTTTAGTGTGCTGGCGTGAGTATGAGCTGGCTTGATACTCAGGAAAAACAGACAAACTTATCATCCGACTATTATTGCTAAAGTGCTAGTGTTTTATGTGACATTTTGATTTCTATTTTCATATTAAATATTTCTTAAGTGAGTTAACTATAATGAATGATGATTCAATTATTAAAAACTCTTCGATGCTTTTGGCCTATTTAGGTGGTTTGGGATGGGGAAGCGCCTATTTTTATGGCTGGGGCGTCTCCGCGTACTATGGTTTCCCGTGGTGGTATGTAGGCGTCGGCCCTGACAACATTGCCCGAAGTCTATTCCATGCGATTAGCCTGATGGCTATATTCATAATAGCGTGGGGAGTGGGTATTCTATTATTTTTTTTAGTAAAGCAAAAAGCACGTATCCACGACCTTAGCTTTTTACGTCTTTTTTTGGCAGCGGTTTTGTTCTTTATTCCAATTGTTATCGAGTTTTCTCTCTTAACAGAATCGTTTTTGTGGGAGCTTTTTTTTATCATTTTACTGGTGGCTTTATGCTTATCGGTGGGGATGCGTTTTTATAGTAAATTGATGCCAGTGATTTGTTTTACGCAACTCAGTTGGGTGCGAAGACATTGTTTCACTATAGTTATGATTGGTTTTATTATATATTTTTTTATATTTTCTTTTTTTGTTGGGATCTATAAGCCACAATTAAAGAAAGAATACGAAATGATATTGTATGATGGAGGCTGGTACTACGTCCTGGCCAGATATCATGATAGTTTTATTTTGTCGAAATCCTTTACTAAAAATAACAATAGATTTATTATTTTTAGACCAGAAGATGGACACTCTTATGAAATTACCTTGGTAAAAGTCAGACTTTAATAAAATACTGGTTGGCAAGAGCGTGAAATGACGCCAGAGCTTCCCATAGCAGAGATTAGAGAAAGAACTGAGCGCCCATATCTGTAGGCTGTGGAATAGCAATGCCGGGAAGGGCATGGCATGACACTTTATCTGACATTACCATTTGAGTGACAGGTTAGCAGATGTTTCAGGCCAAACCCAAGTTGAACTGGAGCGCTCAGAAGCCGATTACCTACATAACAAATATTGGCCGCAAGCTTATGCTGTGGGCGAAATATACGACCGCTATTATCCAGACTGGCTGTTAACTTATTTATTTTCCCAAAGTAGCCTATAACAGGCCTCCCTGAGGCATTGGCTAGCATCTGTGCATTGGAAAAACAGGCTCCATTTGCACTATAGCAACTTATAAATTTTATTGCCTCATGAGAGTTGCTAATATGGCGGATTGATTTTGAAAGTGATGATGACTGACTTGCCCCGGAACTGTACCGATTTTCATGTTGAACAACAAAAGGGGCACCATGTTTACAAATCGAAATAGGCATGGATTATTACCTGAGATTGATTTCAAATTAACAATAATGATGACGCTTTTGGGTATTAAAAAACTTTCAAATAACGCTCATTTGATTTTTTGTCCACATTGACTAAATCTGGAAAGATACAGGGTTGAGATATTTTCGCTACCCGTCGGCGGTGTATCGCAGTTGTGATGTTACGTTCTTACAAGACTGACATCTGCATATCATAACCTTTATTCATTACCCACCTGATGATTATATAAAAACTATTGAGCAAATATTTACTTCTGGGTAATGGGGCTGGATTCACCGGCATTACCTCTATGCCTCAGTCGGGCAGAACATTGCAGCTTAGAAAGGAAGCTTTGGCGTTTATTGTCTGTGGCCTGAAAAAGTTCCCCGTGAGCTGAATGTGAACTGATTCTTGATGACCTATGCCGACAAGTTATAAGTGATTGATTTTTATAATGTTTTTAATTTTACAATTACATAAACATAAAATTATGATAGTATACCCCCCTATAGTATATGGAGGTCGAATGCCGCATTCACCTGAAGATAAAAAACGTATTCTTACCCGTGTTCGTCGCATACGCGGGCAGGTTGAAGCGCTGGAGCGGGCGCTTGAGTCTGGCGAACCTTGTCTGGCGATTCTGCAACAGATTGCCGCCGTGCGCGGCGCGTCTAATGGCCTGATGAGTGAAATGGTTGAGATCCATCTGAAAGATGAGCTGGTCAGCGGGGAAACTACGCCAGATCAGCGCGCGGTTCGGATGGCGGAAATCGGCCATCTTCTTCGCGCTTATCTAAAATAACAATTTCCCTCACCGTAACAGGAAGAGATATATGAAATCACGTGCAGCAGTTGCTTTTGGTCCCGGTCAGCCGCTAAAAATTGTCGAGATTGACGTTGCGCCGCCGAAAAAAGGCGAAGTTCTGATCAAAATCACCCATACCGGCGTTTGCCATACCGATGCATTTACCCTTTCCGGCGATGATCCGGAAGGCGTATTTCCGGCAGTCCTGGGTCACGAAGGCGGCGGCGTGGTAGTTGAGGTTGGCGAGGGGGTAACCAGCCTGAAACCCGGCGACCATGTTATTCCACTGTATACGGCGGAATGCGGCGAGTGTAAGTTCTGTAAGTCCGGTAAAACTAACCTTTGCCAGGCCGTACGCGCCACTCAGGGAAAAGGGTTGATGCCGGATGGCACTACCCGCTTTTCTTATAACGGCGAACCCGTTTATCACTATATGGGAACCAGCACGTTCAGCGAATATACCGTTTGCGCGGAAATTTCTCTGGCGAAAGTGAACCCGCAGGCGCCGCTGGATAAAGTGTGTCTGTTGGGCTGCGGCGTGACGACGGGTATTGGCGCCGTCCATAACACCGCTAAAGTGAAAGCGGGCGACACCGTTGCCGTTTTTGGTTTAGGCGGTATTGGGCTGGCGGTTATTCAGGGCGCGGTTCAGGCTAAAGCCGGGCGTATTTTAGCTGTCGACACGAATCCGGAAAAATTTACGCTGGCGGGCGAAATGGGGGCCACGGACTTTATTAATCCGAATGATTACGACAAACCGATCCAGGACGTTATTGTTGAGCTTACTGATGGCGGCGTAGATTTCAGTTTTGAATGTATCGGCAACGTTAACGTGATGCGAGCAGCGCTGGAATGTTGTCATAAAGGCTGGGGCGAAAGCATTATTATTGGCGTAGCGGGGGCAGGGCAGGAAATCAAAACCCGTCCCTTCCAGCTAGTGACCGGTCGCGTCTGGCGTGGCTCCGCTTTTGGCGGCGTGAAAGGGCGCACGCAGCTGCCAGGGATGGTCGAAGATGCGATGAACGGTAAAATCCGTTTAGATCCTTTTATTACTCACCGCCTGCCGCTGGAGCAGATTAACGATGCCTTTGAACTGATGCATCAGGGTAAATCCATCCGTACTGTTATCCACTTTGGCGATAACTGATTCATCCGCCAGCGGATTTTCCGCTGGCGCTTTTCTGAATTTTCTGGAATGAATGTTGTGAAAATGTGACGAAGGCGATGCTTTTCGCGATAAGCAAACGTCACGAAGTGCCGATGACTATCTAACGGGCGTGTTTTACGCATAAAACTTACAAGAGAGTCGACGGTCATGGGCAACACATTCTCGATGCAAGCCTCGCATAAACTGGGCTTCCTGCATCATATTCGGCTGGTTCCGCTGTTTTCCTCCATTCTCGGTGGCATCCTTCTTCTTTTTGCTTTGAGCGCCGGGCTGGCAGGCTATTTTCTGTTACAGGCCGATCGCGATCAGCGTGATGTCACGGACGAGATTCAGGTACGGATGGGATTATCCAACAGCGCTAACCACTTACGTACCGCACGTATCAATATGATCCACGCTGGCGCGGCGAGCCGGATTGCTGAAATGGATGAAATGAAAGCCAATATTGCCGCTGCGGAAACGCGGATCAAGCAGTCTCAGGACGGCTTTAACGCTTATATGTCCAGAGCGGTGAAAACACCCGCCGATGACGCATTGGATAACGAGTTAAACGCCCGCTACACCGCCTATATCAACGGCCTGCAACCGATGCTGAAATTTGCCAAAAATGGCATGTTCGAAGCGATCATTAATCATGAAAACGAGCAGGCAAAACAACTGGATGCCGCATATAACCATGTCCTGTTGAAAGCGATTGAACTGCGCACCGAGCGGGCGAGACTACTTAGCGAGCAGGCTTACCAACGTACCCGGCTCGGTATGATGTTTATGATTGGCGCATTTACGTTGGCGCTGGTATTGACGTTAATGACCTTCATGGCGCTACGTCGCACGGTGATACAACCCTTGCAGCAGTCTGCGTCACGTATCGAACGCATTGCGGCGGGCGATCTGACCATGGCTGACGAGCCCACAGGACGCAGTGAAATAGGTCGCCTGAGTCATCATCTTCAGCAGATGCAGCATGCGTTGCAACAAACGGTAGGGGCGGTGCGTCAGGGGGCGGAGGAAATTTATCGAGGCACCAGCGAAATTACCGCCGGTAATACGGATTTATCTTCTCGTACTGAACAGCAGGCTGCCGCCATTGAACAAACCGCGGCCAGTATGGAACAGTTGACGGCAACCGTTAAGCAGAATGCGGATAATGCGCATCACGCCAGCAAACTGGCGGAAGATGCTTCCGGTAAAGCCAGTCGCGGAGGCCAGATGGTTTCCGGGGTCGTACAAACGATGGGGAATATTTCCACCAGCTCGAAAAAAATCTCGGAAATTACCGCCGTCATTAACAGTATCGCTTTCCAGACCAACATCCTGGCGCTGAACGCGGCGGTCGAGGCGGCACGCGCCGGGGAACAAGGACGCGGTTTTGCGGTGGTCGCCAGTGAGGTTCGTACCCTCGCCAGTCGCAGCGCGCAGGCGGCAAAAGAGATTGAAGGCTTGATCGGCGCATCGGTCAGCCTGATTGAACAAGGATCTGAAGAGGTTATCGCTGCGGGGAGCACCATGAATGAGATTGTGGATGCCGTCAAACGCGTCACCGATATTATGCTCGATATCGCGGCAGCCTCTGATGAGCAAAGTCGCGGTATTGTTCAGGTCAGTCAGGCGATTTCTGAGATGGACAGGGTTACGCAACAAAACGCGTCGCTGGTCGAAGAGGCGTCCGCGGCGGCGGCTTCGCTTGAAGAACAGGCCGCCCGCTTGACGCAAGCCGTTGATGCGTTTCATTTACAGGATACTGGCGCGACGATGCGATCATCCTTCCTTTAGTAAGCGTCGCGCCAGCGGGCTATTTTAGCCGCGGGCGCGTTTATTCTCCGACAGTCGCTATCACAGCGGCATCGATTTACGGATCGCCGCAATCAGCATTTGCGCCCCGGTTGAGAGCGGGATATCAACTCGCGTAAGAATACCTATCGGTTCGCCTGCGCTCTGGGTCGGCACGGGTAATGAGACCAGCGTCGCCTGGCGAAGATCTTCTTTAACCGCGCCAGAGGGGACGAACCAGACGTAATCGTAATCTACGGTCAGTTGTCGTGATAACGATGCGGATAGCGTTTCGATACATCCGGCAGGCATTTTACACCCCTGGCTTTGCAACAGGGCTTCCGCATTCTGGCGCGGTACCGTGCCTTTTGGCGAGACGACTACCGGCCACTCCATAACCCGACTGAGCGTGATCGTCTCCTGTAACAGGGGATGACCGGGGCGTACCACTAATTTAAGCGATTCTAAAAACAGCAGTTCGTAATTTAAACCGCCCATTAATTCCGGGTCTGACATGCGGCCAATACCCAGATCGATCTCGCCTGATTTCAGACCTGCAAGCAACATCGTATTGTTCATGGTCGCGACCTGTAACGAGGTCGATTTTTGCTGTTGATGGAACCGCCCAATAGCCGCCGGGAGTATACCCAGCGCAGCGGTGGGGAGCGCGCCAACACGCACCACATCGGCGCTGGCGTCCTCTTTGCGATTCAGCGCCTGCCCGGCGGTATTCAATGCATCTAATACTTTTACCGCATGAGTCAAAAATTGTTCGCCAGGAACCGTTAATTGCGCGCCCAGTCGCCCGCGTTCGAACAGACGGGTTCCGGTGAGTTGTTCCAGTTCGTTCAGCGTTTTAGAAAGCGCTGGCTGGCTCAGGTTAAGGGTTTCAGCCGCGCGCCCCAGAGTTCCCTGTTGCGCAACGGCGACAAATGTATGAAGGTGGCGCAACCGAATGCGCTGACTAAACAGACCATTTTTTTCCATAAGCGATGTTAAAAACAGAGCCGTGCGGGTGACAAGTAAACTTGTTTGTTTTTGATAACCTGATAGCAAAATATTATTAACATTTTACCATTTCAAGTTACAACTGTTTTATTTTACTGATGATTCAACTGCCGTTAAGCGTGTTAAGCCGCGATGTGGTCGGGGATATGCCAGCTCATGTCAATCCGTTCTGCATAATGAATTCAGACCGGATCACACTTTATAAATTCTTCTCCCCGGAATGGATGAGGTTTTCTACACTCCAGGTAACATTCACTGGAGGCATGACATTATGGCGAACACCATCACGGCAGATGAGATTCGGGAACACTTTTCGCAGGCAATGTCGGCAATGTACCAGCAGGAAGTTCCGCAGTACGGTACGTTACTGGAACTTGTGGCTGACGTGAATCTGGCGGTGCTGGAAAATAATCCCAAACTGCATGAGCAGTTGGCTAATGCCGATGAACTGGCGCGATTGAACGTGGAACGACATGGCGCCATTCGTGTTGGCACCGCAGAAGAACTTTCTACCTTGCGTCGGATATTCGCCATCATGGGGATGTACCCAGTAAGTTATTACGATCTCTCTCAGGCGGGCGTGCCTGTGCACTCCACGGCATTTCGTCCCATTGACGAGGCTTCGCTCTCGCGTAATCCCTTTCGCATGTTCACTTCGCTATTACGCCTGGAGCTCATTGAAAACGCGGCATTACGCCAGCGGGCGGCGGAAATCTTATCGCAGCGTGATATTTTTACATCGCGCTGCCGACAATTGCTGGATGAGTACGACGAGCAGGGCGGTTTTAGTGCTGCTCAGGCCGAAGAGTTCGTCCGTGAAACGCTGGAGACTTTTCGCTGGCATCGTCAGGCTACCGTTGATGAAGAAACGTACCGCAGCCTGCATCGTGAGCATCGTTTAATTGCCGACGTGGTCTGTTTTCCGGGATGTCACATTAACCATCTGACGCCGCGTACTCTGGATATCGACCGGGTACAGGCCATGATGCCGGAGTGCGGCATTACGCCTAAAATTCTTATCGAAGGTCCGCCTCGCCGCGAAGTGCCTATTCTGTTGCGGCAAACCAGTTTCAAAGCCCTGGAAGAGCAGGTGCTCTTCGTTGATGAAAAGCAGGGTACGCACACGGCGCGCTTCGGCGAAATTGAGCAACGTGGCGTCGCGCTGACGCCAAAAGGTCGTCGATTATATGACGAACTGTTGCACAAGGCGGGAACGGGTAAGGATAACTTCACGCATCAACTCCATTTGCGGGAGGTCTTTAACGCCTTTCCGGATAGCGAATTTCTGCTTCGCCAGCAGGGGCTTGCCTGGTTCCGTTATCGCTTAACGCCTTCCGGCGAGGCGCATCGTCAGGCGATCCATCCTGGCGACGATCCGCAGCCGCTTATTGAGCGCGGTTGGGTGATCGCGCAGCCGATTACCTATGAAGATTTTCTTCCGGTCAGCGCAGCCGGCATTTTTCAGTCGAATTTGGGAAATGAAACGCTGGCCAGAAGCCACGGCAATGCCAGCCGCGACGCCTTTGAACAGGCGCTGGGATGTGCAGTACGGGATGAGTTTTCGTTATATCAGGAAGCGGAAGAACGCAGTAAACGCCGTTGCGGTCTGCTTTAAAAGCGGTAAGCTTCACAGGCTGTGAGGATACTGTAAAAGGAAGGCGTTATGTTGAATCCCTCCATCCCGTTGGTGGAGACGCGTCACGGTAAAATCGTGGGCGTCGTACAGGAAGAAATCCATATCTGGCGCGGTATACCTTATGCCGCGCCGCCAATAGGGGAGCTACGCTGGCGTGCGCCGCAGCCTGTTACGCCCTGGCACGACGTGCGCCAGGCGGATTGTTTCTCCTGCGCCAGTTGGCAGGATATTACCTGGTGT
Source organism: Salmonella sp. SJTUF14076 (assembly GCF_015534835.1). Lineage (NCBI taxonomy): Bacteria > Pseudomonadati > Pseudomonadota > Gammaproteobacteria > Enterobacterales > Enterobacteriaceae > Salmonella > Salmonella sp. SJTUF14076. The sequence goes on from NZ_CP064674.1 coordinate 2,353,176, forward strand.
CGCGAACTCGGCGGCGGCGATCCGGGAAATTTTTCCGAAGACTGTCTCTATCTGAACGTCTGGGCTCCCGCCGTACGTCATGAACCGTTGCCGGTCATGGTCTGGCTACACGGCGGCGGTTACACCATTGGCGCGGGGAGTTTGCCGCCCTATGACGGTCAAGCGCTGGCGAAGCGCGGCGCGATCGTGGTGACGGTCAATTATCGGCTTGGCCATCTGGGATTTTTCGCGCATCCGGCGCTGGAAGGCGAAGGGGGGGAGTGTATCCATAATTTCGCTTTACTCGATCAAATCGCTGCGCTGCGTTGGGTGCAGGACAATATTGCCGCGTTTGGCGGCGATACGCAGAATGTGACGTTATTTGGCGAATCCGCCGGCGCCCGCAGCGTGCTGTCGTTGATGGCTTCGCCGTTGGCGAAGGGGCTTTTTCATAAAGCGATTATTCAGAGTGGTTATACGCTGCCGGATACGCCCCGCGAGGTGGCGCTAAAAAAAGGCGTTGCGCTGGCGGAACATCTTGGTTTAGCCCATGCCACTGCCGAACAGCTACGCGCTTTACCGGCAGAGACGTTTTGGCCGCTGGACGCGCCTTTTAAAATTGCGCCGACGCCGATTTCCGGTGACGTCGTGCTGCCGCATCCGATGCTGGAAACCTTCTTTGCGGCGAAACAGCATCCGATACCGGTGATGATCGGCTCGAATAGCGATGAAGCCAGCGTATTGGCCGTTTTTGGCGTCGATATTGCCGGTCAAATTCAAAAAATGCGCCGTGAGCGGCGTGTTGGTCTGGGGTTAATTCGGCTGCTTTATCCTGGAGTGAAAGGCGACGAAGCGCTAGGGCGGCAGGTCTGTCGGGATATGGTATTTACCACGTTGGGTTATGTCGTCATGCAAGCGCAGCAGCGGATCGGCGAACCGTGCTGGCGTTACTGGTTTGATTATGTCGCCGAAGCGGAGCATAACACCTACGCGAATGGCGCCTGTCATGGCAATGAAATACCGTATGTATTCGATACGTTAACGCGGGCTGAGCCCACATGCCATTATGTGAATGAGAATGACCTGGCCTTTGCCTCGCAGGTGGCGGATTACTGGGTGAATTTCGCTCGTCATGCCAGCCGCACGCGCGACGTGCTGCACGGGCCGGTTCGCTGGCCCGCCAGCATTCGGGGGCGAGATCGTCTGTTGCGGATTGGGCTGAACAAACTTGCCGGTTTTAAAGTGGAAAACCGCTTTATGCGTGCGCGTCTGGCGCTGTTTAAACGAGTCATGAAGCATCACGTTAGTCTGGAATAAACTTTTCATAACCTGAAGAATGCTGCGTGAGGTTTACATCCGATTCGGTCGGTTCTTATCGACATAAAATATTTACGCTTTTGCACAGTTTCCAGGCGACCAACAATTGGATTATTAATGAATTTTGTCTAGAGTGAGCGGTCAGAAACGGGCACATTCTTGCTGCTGAAAAAACCAGCGCGGGACCATTCACAAGACCAGAAGGACTCATTTTCAGGTATGAATCGTAGACGATTTATTAAAGGTTCAATGGCAATGGCCGCCGTGTGCGGTTCCAGCGGTATTGCTTCCCTCTTTTCTCAGGCGGCGTTTGCCGCGGAATCCGATATTGCGGATGGTAAAATTGTCCGTTTTGATTTTGCTGGTCTGCAATCAATGGCCCAGGCGTTAGCGAAAAAGCCCTGGGGCGGCGCGCCGGGACCCTTGCCGGATACGCTCGCCAATCTGACGCCGCAGGCCTATAACAGCATTCAGTATGACGCGGCGCATTCACTCTGGAACGGTGTTGCCAACCGGCAGCTCGATATTCAGTTTTTCCACGTAGGGATGGGCTTTCGTCGTCGCGTACGCATGTTTTCCGTTGATACGACGACGCATCTTGCTCGCGAGATTCATTTTCGCCCGGAACTGTTTAAATACAACGATGCCGGCGTCGATACGACGCAACTGGAAGGGCAGAGCGATCTCGGTTTCGCCGGTTTCCGTGTCTTTAAAGCGCCGGAACTGGCGCGACGCGATGTCGTCTCCTTCCTGGGCGCCAGTTATTTCCGGGCGGTAGATGATACTTATCAGTATGGCCTGTCGGCTCGCGGGCTGGCGATAGATACCTATACTGACGGTCAGGAAGAGTTCCCTGACTTCACCGCATTCTGGTTTGACACCGCGAAGCCGGGCGATACTACGTTTACCGTTTACGCTCTGTTGGACAGCGCTAGCGTGACGGGCGCGTATAAATTTGTGATCCATTGCGAAAAAACGCAGGTGATCATGGATGTAGAAAACCATCTCTACGCCCGTAAAGATATAAAGCAACTTGGCATTGCGCCGATGACCAGTATGTTTAGCTGTGGGAATAATGAACGTCGGGTATGCGACACCATTCACCCGCAAATTCACGACTCCGATCGGCTGGCGATGTGGCGGGGTAACGGCGAGTGGATTTGCCGCCCGCTGAATAATCCGCAGAAATTGCAGTTCAATGCATATATGGACGATAACCCAAAAGGGTTCGGCCTGCTGCAACTCGATCGCGATTTCTCGCATTATCAGGATGTGATGGGCTGGTACAACAAACGTCCGAGCCTGTGGGTGGAGCCGCGTAGTAAGTGGGGGAAAGGCGCAGTTAGCCTGATGGAGATCCCAACCACTGGCGAAACTCTGGATAATGTGGTCTGTTTCTGGCAGCCGGAAAAAGCGATCAAAGCCGGGGATACGCTGGCGTTTAATTATCGTTTGTACTGGAGCGCGCAGCCGCCGGTACAATCTCCGCTTGCGCGGGTCATGGCGACCCGTACAGGGATGGGCGGCTTTCCCGAAGGCTGGGCGCCGGGCGAGCATTACCCGGATAAATGGGCGCGCCGTTTTGCTATTGATTTTGTCGGCGGCGATCTGAAAGCGGCCGCGCCAAAAGGCATTGAGCCGGTAATTACACTCTCCAGTGGCGAGGCGAAGCAGATTGAGATCCTCTACGTAGAGCCTTTCGACGGTTATCGTATCCAGTTTGACTGGTATCCGACCTCGGATTCTACGGCACCGGTGGATATGCGTATGTTCCTGCGCTGCCAGGGGGAGGCTATCAGCGAAACCTGGCTGTATCAGTATTTCCCGCCCGCGCCGGATAAGCGCCGTTATGTTGACGATCGTATCATGCGTTAGTCAGTTTGCCTTCTGTACCGCCACAAAGGCGGTACAGGTTGCGGAAATTGCCCTGGCATAAACTCATTCGTGAGCTGCTGTTTTTGTGACACAACCTTTCCATCGTTCTATTTTTGCAACAGTCCTTCCTGTTTATCCCTCTCGATCCTACGGACAGGGGACATTAAGATAGCTTCACCTTATTTAAGATATAAAGTGAATATAATGAAAAAGAGTTTTCTTGGTGCTGTCCTGTCTCTGGGCTTATTAAGTGCTGCTCATGCAGATGTATATAAATTTGATAATACGCATACCAATGCGGTATTTAATATCGATCATTTCCAGACCTCAACCAATCATGGCGGGTTTTATGCTATTAGCGGCGAACTGAAATATCAGCCGGAAAAGCAAGTCGCAGAGATGCGTGTGACGATTCCCGTGAGCGCCTTAAATACCGGGGTGGATGCGTTTGATAATCATATTCGCAGTAGCGATATTCTGGATGCGGAAAAATATCCAGAAATAGTATTTAAATCGACAAAATGGCATTTTGAAGATAATAAACCGGTTTCTATTGACGGTTTGTTAACAATGAAGGGAGTAACTAAGCCCGTCACCTTAACCACCACTAAGTTTGGCTGTTATATGAGCCCGATATTCAAGGCGCAGGTTTGCGGTGGTGATTTTGTCACGCAAATAGATCGCACCCAGTGGGGTGTAGATTATCTGGTCGATATGGGGATGACGAAAGTTGTCGATATAAAAATCCAGGCAGAAGCGGTTAAGCAATAAAAGGAATAATGATGAAAACTCATCACCTCATTCGGGTAGTGGCCTCGCTGGCGATGTTGGCAACGTCAGGCCTGGCTTATGCTGAAGAGTACAAAGCCAGCACGGACGAAAAAGCAATAAAAATGACGAACGTAGCCTCTCTGGAAGCGCGCGTTCAGGCCAGAATGGAGAAAGGGGCATTTGGTTATATTCGCGGCGGAGCCGAAGATGAGAATAACCTTCGCAGCAATACCGAAAGCTTTGACAAAAAATATATTATGCCGCGCGTATTACAGGGCATTGAGTTAAAAGAGATCGATTTATCAACGCAGCTACTGGGTATTCCGCTTAAAACGCCTATAATCCAGGCACCGATGGCAGCGCAGGGCCTGGCCCACGCCTCCGGAGAGTTGGCGACGGCGAAAGGCATGGCGCAGGTCGGTTCGATTTTCTCGTTGAGCACTTATGGCAACAAGACCATCGAAGAGGTAGCTAACGTTTCCGGGAAAAATCCGTTCTTCTTCCAGCTTTATATGAGTAAGAATAATCAGTTTAACGAATTTATTCTTGCACAAGCGGTAAAACATGGCGCTAAAGCGATTATTCTGACCGTAGATTCGCCTGTCGGCGGTTATCGGGAAGAAGATATTAAAAATAACTTCCAGTTCCCGCTGGGTTTTGCAAACCTGGAAATGTTCGCCAGAAAAAATGACGATGGTTCAAAAACTGGCAAAGGAGCAGGGATAAGTGAAATTTACGCGCAGGCTAAACAAGCCTTTACGCCGGAGGATATTGCCTATGTACATCGTATTTCCGGTCTGCCGGTTATCGTAAAAGGCATTCAGTCGCCGGAGGATGCTGAAATTGCTATCCAGGCCGGGGCCGCAGGAATATGGGTTTCTAACCATGGTGGCCGTCAATTAGACAGCGGGCCGTCCTCATTCGATATGCTTCCTGCGATTGCAAAAGTCGTCAACAAGCGAGTGCCTGTTATTTTTGACAGTGGAGTACGCCGTGGTTCGCACGTATTCAAAGCGTTAGCCAGCGGGGCGGATATTGTGGCGGTTGGCCGGCCTGTATTATACGGTCTTAATCTTGGCGGCGCTCAGGGTGTGGCATCAGTGATTGAACAGCTAAACAAAGAGCTGACAATTAACATGATGTTGGGTGGCGCCAGAAATATTGAACAAGTGAAAACGACACGCTTGTTAACTGAAAAAGATCTGCCCCAGTAATATAAAGGTCGGGTACTATACCCGACCTTTTCCTGTATGATTTCCCTCAACAACGCTTTCGGTAGAAAATGACGCGCTCTGTTTCCTCAAATCCTAACGCCTGGTGAACTTTCTGGGAAATTGTATTTTCCGGCGAGGTATCGGAGGCCATTTCCCGACACCCTTTATTCGTTCCCCATCGTTGCACCGCTGCAATCAATTGTTTCGCTACGCCGCGTTGACGGAATGAGGGGAGAACAAAAATACCTTCAAGGAAAGCCACGGGCGAACTGTCACAGCCATTGACATAATCGTGGCGGATTGAGGCATCCGCAAAGCCAATCGCCACCCCGTCTGCCATCGCAATAAATGATGCCAGATGATCGGTTTGCAGAATTTCTTCGCCGTCCGCCAGATGGGCGTCATCCGGGTGACCGGGCCAGAGCTGTTTTCGCAATCCGCGCCAGTGCTCCAGATGGGTTTTGTTCATTTGCCTGATGTCCATTAACGCACTCCTGATGAGGGGTCTGGCATGATGAGACGGCACCCCGCCTGCTGATAACGTCGGGCGATAGCAGACGGGAGCGCGCTGTCGCTAAGGATGGTAGTAATACAGGACAGCGTCGCCACCGCATGGGGTTCTACAGTATCAAACTTTGAGTGATCGGCCATCAATATGACCTCGCGTGAGCGCTGAATAATGCGCGTTTTAACGCCCACTTCAAACATGGTAGCGTTGGTGATGCCCGTTTCAATCGACAGCGCATCGCAGGAGATAAAGGCGCGTTCAACGGCAAAGGCGTTAATCATCTCCAGCGCCAGACTCTCGCCCACCGAAAAGTAACCGGGGCGAATCAGTCCGCCGATAATGTAACTCTCTACGTGTGGGAAGCCACCCAGTTCATTAGCGATTTTGATGTCATTGCAAATGACTTTTACTTTGGCGTCGACCAGACATTTTGCCAGTTCCAGACAGGTGGAGCCGGAGTCGAGAAAAAAGCAGTCTCCATCTTTGATGAACGTGCGGGCGAGGGCGGCGATTTCGCGTTTCGCCTCGCTTTGTAACGTCCGCTTAACGTCGAAAACATATTCTTTATCTTCCGTACTGTCGTCAAAGTCAATACAACCATGGCCGCGAACCATACCGGGATAACGGCTGGCAATATAGTGAAAATCCCGGCGCACGGTTGCCTCTGCATAGCCAAAAAGCTCAATAGCTTGCTGTGTTGAGAGGTGCCTGTGTTGCCAAAGGTAATGCAACATCTGTTTGATACGGTCGGGGCGCTGTTGGCTCATCAGCATATGACTCCTTTATAGCGCGGTGAATTGTGACAACGTCACATCATAGTTCGCCGTCGTGAACAACGCCCGGCCTATCACCAGATGCTGTGCGCCTGCGGCGGCAAGCAGCCGTGCGGCGCGAAGTGTAATACCGCCGTCCGCCCAGCATTCCGCAGCAGGGAAATGCTCTCTGCTCTGGCTCACTTTTTCACACATCGCGGCAATAAATTGTTGCCCGCGCCCGTCGGGTTCGCTGGTCATGATCATCAGCGCATCCAGTTGCAATGCCAGATAACGATAAGGCAATAGCGGTGTTGCCGGGTTAAGCGCCAGTCCTGCTTTCGCCCCGATAGCGCGAATATCCGCCAGAATCTCCGAGGGGTTTTGCACGCTTTCGGCATGAATGAAAATCCAGCCGGGGCGGATAGCTGCAAGCCAGGGTAACCAGCGTTGCGGTGATGAAACCATCAGGTGAAATGAGAGCGGATGGCGAGAGTATTGCGCGACCGCCTGAATGGTTTTCATACCGAAGGTAATATTGTTGATGAAACTGGTATCTTCGATATCCAGATGCAGCGAGCCGAGAGGCGCATCGTGTAAAGCGGTCAACGCCTCGGCATAGCGCAGCGGATCGGCGGAGGCCAGTGAAGGGTGCAGGATCATCGAAACCTCCATCAGCGCAATGCGGTTAATTGCGCGAAAAGCGCGGCATCATTTGGCGCATCTTGCAACATCGCGACGCTTTCCGGCGAGTCGAGCCACTGGCTGATGCGTTGAATGGTGCGAATATGTGCTTCGGCATCCGTGGCGCTGGCGCAAAGCAACAGCCAGATGGGATCGCAATCCGCATTGCCGAAAGCGACCGGCGTTGATAGCGTAGTGACGCTGATTTGATTATGGTTGGCGCCTTGCTCTGGTCTGGCATGGGGCAGCGCAATCCCCGGCGCGATAAGATAATATGGCCCCCATTTAAGGGTGTTCTCAATAATACCGTCCAGGTAGCAGGGGGCCGCCGCGCCGAAGGTAATCAGCGGACGAACGGCGATATCCAGCGCGTGTCGCCAGTCGCTGGCATGGCGTTGCGCCTGAACCCACTTAACATCATTAATCATCGATCGTTGACTCCTTGCCGGTTCGGGTTACTCTGAAACCGATCCCCGGCGTGTCTTTTGGCGAAGGCGACGGAGATCGGCAGAAGAGTTATCGCTCTCTGCAGGGGATAAGCGTTTTGCTTATCCCCATTTTATTGTCGGATATGGCGTACTTTCTCCATAAACTTCGCCACGCGCGCCTGGTCGACAAAGTTGGCGAAGACGCCGTCTTTTTTAAACGTGGTTGCCGTTACGCATCCGTCGGCAATGCAGAGCTGCTCCTCGACGTTTTCCAGACACACCCCGGTATTCGCCAGCACGACCGTGTCGGGGACGGTCTCTTTTACTCGCTTCAGTATGGCGCTATCCGTGCGAGCGCCCGCCGTCAGCCCCGAGACGCACAGGGCATCGGGGTTATTGTTAAATACGGTCGATTTCGCAATTGAACAGACATCGCGGTTTCCCAGATACACCGCCGCTTCCGGAACGATGTTAAACAACGTTTTCACGTGGCCTGCGCCGATGCGATGCTGATGGCGAATGGTTTCGCCGACATTCGTATCCCAGACGCCAAAATCGCTGGCGTAAGCGCCGGTGAAAATTTCGCGGATAAATTTTGCGTCGGTCGCCATCGCCAAATCAAACGAGGCCACAGGGTCCCACAACACGTTTACCCCAAACGGTACGCGGATTTCACTCATTAACTGACCGATGATTCTTGCCATCGCGGCGGTCGTTTCCGGTCTGACTTTCGTTAAATAAGGCAGACTAAATTCGTTGGAGAACATCACCGCATCCACGCCGCCATTTTGTAGCGCCATTAAATCGTCATGGGCGCGGTCAATTACCCAGTTCATGCCTTTCCTGGTATCGAACCCGGGATCGCCCGGCAACGCCCGTAAATGGCACATGGCGATAACGGCTTTTTCCGTTCCTATTACTTCTTTTAGCCAACTCATTCTGGGTTGCTCCTTATTCCGGTAGTTCACGTTTACGTAAGACAAGTATGATGCTGGCGACAATGCCGACCACAATCACCACGCCAATCATGCCCAGCGACATCAATTCAGATATTGACCAGCCAAACATGTTTCCCACCGACAGCGCGGTAATTTGCGCGTTTTCAGCGGCGAAGCTAAAGCCGCCTTTGAGCGCCATATCGGTAAAGTACGGTGCGAACTGGGTGGCGATCAGCAGAACGGTAATCATGACAATGATGCCGCTTAGCAGAGTACGAATCAGATCGCCGCGATGAATAACCGTGGCCATGCAGATAAAAAATGGCGCGACCGGTAAATCAGCCAGCGGCAGGACTTTATTGCCCGGCAGTATGCTCGCCAGAATTAACATGATGGGAATTAACAGCAGTCCAACCGCGATGGTGGTCGGATGGCCTAACGTCACTGCGGTATCCAGACCGATAAAGACTTCGCGCCCTTTAAAGTGTTTCTGGAAGAACTTACGCGCGCCGTCGGAAATGGGCATTAATCCCTCAACGATAAGGCGAATCATGCGCGGAAACAGCACCATAATCGCCGCCACGGTAATCATTAAGGTTGCGCATCCTTTAAAGCCTTCGCCTGCGGCAAGTCCGAAGATCAGCCCGAGAACAACGCCAATGATCACCGGGTCGCCGACCATCCCATACCGTTTTTGGATCTCCTGAGCGTCAATATTGCGTCCTTTCATAAACGGTATTTTTTCGTATATCGCATCCAGCAATACGAACAACGGCACGGAGCTGGAGCCATACCCTTGCGGAATCGAAATCCCTTCCAGACCCACAATGTTCTGTACCCGTTTCGCCGTCCAGTCGGCCATTTTCAACGACAAGGCGGCGTGGCAAATCGCGCCCAGTACGCCATAAATCAGACTGCCGGTCATCAACTGGACGACCGTTCCGGTAATGGCGTAGTGCCAGTAGTTATAAATATCAACGTTCATGGTTTTGGTCAGACGAGTCACCAGCATACCGACGTTGAGCAGAAAGATAACGGGAATGATCATCGCGCCGATGGCCGTCGCATAGCCGACGCCGGATGCGGGCCCGGCGCCGACGTCAAACACATGCAGCGTCAGGCCAAAACGCTCAATCATCACTTTAATCGGCGGACTGAGACTGTCGATCGCCATGACGATCACCAGCCCCATGCCGACAAAACCGATGCCGACCGTCACCCCCGCTTTCACCGCCTGCAGCCAGGGAATACGGAAGATTAAGCCGATGATAATCATAATGATGGGCACAAAGACGGTGCCGCCGAGAGACAGGATGTAATCAAACATAATGCCCCCTTTATTGTGTTAACAGCGCCTTGATTTCTTGTTTTAATGCGTCGTCGTTGATGCCTGTCAGCAGGGCGGCGCCGTTGAGCGTCGGGATGCCATAGTCACTGTGCGTACGCATGGACGTTACGATGAGATCCATACCGTTACAGTTCAACGGGATCTCATTCAGACAACATTGCGCCGTGGTTGCCGCAATGCCTTGCTCCGCAAGAAAGTCCTGCAGTTTTTGTGCAATCATGGTTGATGTCGACATGCCGGTACCACATGCCACAAGGATCTTTTTCATCATGGTCGTGCCTCTTGTGTAGCGCCTGTTTCAGGCTCAATGGGAAACTGTTCTGGCGACATATTGGCCAGCGCAGTCAGTAAACGGATACAATCAGCCAGGTCGCGCAGGCTGGCGACTTCGGCTGGCGAGTGGGTATAGCGGCAGGGAATAGAAAGACTGGCGCAGGGAATACCGTCCAGTTCAACCTGAATGTAGCCTGTTTCGGTGATGACGCCTGGCGCGACTTCACGTTGTACGGGAATATTATTTTCGTGCGCGGTGGTCTCCAGCATCCGCAGCAAACGCGGCGGCGTAATCAGTCCCGCCAACGTACCGCGTCCATGATAGTTCAGACAGGTGATGCCGACGCCGTGGTTGACCCGCACATCCGAGTAATCCTGCAGGTCAGGCGTGTCGCAGGATGGGGTGATATCAATACCAATCGCCAGGTCGGGGCGCACGCGTCGTAAAACGGGAACAATACCGCGAATATTGAACTCTTCCTGTACCGACGCGACCAGGAACACCGCGATATCGAGCGGTGTGGAGGCGAGAGCCTCGGCGACGCCCAGTAGCGCCGTACACCCCAGCCTGTCGTCCAGCGCCTTACTGCATACCAGATCGTTGCCCAGACAGTGCGGCGGGTTGTAAAGGGTTACTGGCGTCCCCACCTGAATACCCATTCGTTCGGCATCTGCTTTATCTTTCGCGCCGATATCAATCCAGAGTTTATCGAGCGCGGGAGGCTGGGTGCGCTCGTCACCCTTCGCGAAGTGATATGCTTTAATACCGATACAGCCCATGATATCGCCTGAACGTCCGGCAAGCGTCACGACCGAACCGGGCATAGTAATTTGCGCCGGGCCGCCCACGCGTTCAAAACGTAAAAAGCCGGAGGGTTCGATCTTGCGTACCATAAAACCAACTTCATCCATATGCGCAAAAATCATCAGGCGAAGCGCGTCGGATTTGTCGCTGCCATAACGGGCGACGACATTGCCCAGGCGATCCCGCCAGACGTCTTTGGCCTGCTGCTCAAACGCGTGCTGCATAACGTTTGCAATACTGCTTTCATGTCCTGAAATCCCGTTTAGCCGCAGTAAAGAAAAAAGCATTTCCTGCACAGAAAAAGTCATTGGCATCTCCGTGGTGATAAAACAATCAGTCGTTGAGCGTTTTATAGGCGGAGAATGGTTGGATAAGTGTGAAATGTGTCACGCGGAAATACGCTAAATATGGCCAATAAAAAATAATGTGATGGCGATACAATAAAAACGCTCATATCACCTGCGGGTTATCGGTAAACCAGGCTATTTATGTGATTACGACCAACAACGAAGAAGGGCAACGCGATGGTGGAAATTATTCCTGTTAGCACGACGCTGGAACTGCGAGCGGCAGATGAAAGTCATGTTCCGGCGCTGCACCAACTGGTACTCAAAAACAAAGCGTGGCTACAACAGTCGCTCGACTGGCCGCAATATGTCACGTCGCAGGAGGAAACGCGTAAGCATGTGCAGGGTAATATGCTGTTGCACCAGCGTGGTTACGCCAAAATGTACCTGATTTTCTGCCAGGATGAGATGGCGGGCGTACTCTCATTTAATGCCATCGAACCGATAAACAAAGCCGCCTATATCGGTTACTGGCTGGATGAGTCCCTTCAGGGGCAAGGGATAATGTCGCAATCATTACAGGCGCTGATGACACATTATGCCCGGCGCGGCGATATTCGGCGCTTCGTCATTAAATGCCGCGTTGATAATCAGGCCAGTAACGCAGTCGCACGGCGCAACCATTTTACGCTGGAAGGCTGTATGAAGCAGGCGGAGTATCTTAACGGCGACTATCACGACGTTAATATGTATGCCCGCATTATTGATGCGGATTAAAGGGAACCGACTAAGGGGGTACGCGTAATACGATCCTCGCCATTGATCACTTTTGGGCCGCGCAGGTGAATAGTATTGCCGTCAAAGGCTATCACCGCCGCCCGTCCGCTAATCTCGACCTGGCGCTCAATCAGAATTTCGCCCTGTATACAGGCATGGCCTTCAATCAGCACGCGGTCGTCCAGTAAAATCGGGCCTCCGCGTACCTCAGCATGTCCGCCTACCAGCACATGATGTTTTAACACACAGTTGCCTTCGATTAACGCATGTTCCGCTACCTGCGAGCTGTAGCGAAGGGTAGGGATCGCATCTTCCTCTGTACCGGCGATAACCCGCGCATGGCCATAGACTTTGGCGCAGTCACAGATCCAGACATTATTGTCTTTGTTGCCTTCAATGAGCGCGAAATCAAAGACCTCCGCCCGGTGCTCAATAAAAGCGTGAGTGATAGTGGCGTCGCCATAAAGCTGTACCTGATGGACAATCCGCGAATGGTTCACGGTGGCGCGATCGTAAATTTGTAAAATCTGCGCATGTTCATGCGTTAGTCCCTGAACGGCGAGAATTTCTGACTGGTTTAACACGCGGGCATCGCCATAAATCGCACACTCTCCGCGCACGGAAGAGGACTGAATGGTGACGTTGTCACTTATCTGCGCGCCATCGCTGATATCAGCGCGATCAATCCAGACGTTATCGCCTATTCGCACGTTATTGTAGAGCGTGCACGGCTGCGTGATACGCGCGTTCCCCGTAATTTCCGTGCCCGCAAAGGCCATCGCGTTTTCATCATAAATCCAGCAATCCCCCTGTTGTGACAGCACATTATCGGCATCAACCCAGCCGCCGGAGGTTCCGGCTTTAACATCGTTAAAATCCGTTACGGCAATAACTTGTCGTAATAAGACGCTTTTCTTCTCACCGTCTACCTGATAAGTAAAAGCACGAAGTTCTTCACTCAGTCGATATTTGGTCATAGGGAAATTCCGTGTGAACGATTAAGATAACCGTAGCAAAGGTACTGGCGAAACAACCAGAAATTCCATAAAATGCATTTCAAATATACTTTATAAATTAAACAAAATGCGTAATCACAAGCAGAGCGATCGCGTGCTCAATCTGCCTGCGGGCTATTTTGGCATCGTCCTTGGCACTATTGGTATGGGATTCGCCTGGCGTTATGCCAGCCAGATATGGGCAATAAGCCACTGGCCCGGCGACATCATGGTGATCCTGGCGATGATTATTTGGGCACTCTTGACCCTGGCGTTCCTTAGCCGTCTGGTGCGCTTTCCCCATAGCGTGATGGCTGAAGTGCGACATCCGGTAATGAGCAGTTTTGTCAGCCTGTTTCCCGCCACCACGATGCTGGTCGCGATCGGTTTCGTTCCCTGGTATCGCCCGTTGGCCGTTGCGCTATTCAGCGTGGGGGTCGTCATACAACTGGCGTATGCCGCCTGGCAGACGGCGGGTCTTTGGCGCGGAGCGCATCCGGAAGAAGCGACCACCCCGGGACTTTATCTGCCCACGGTAGCGAATAATTTTATCAGCGCTATGGCCTGTGGAGCGCTCGGTTACAATGATGCCGGACTGGTGTTTTTAGGCGCAGGCGTCTTTTCGTGGTTAAGTCTGGAACCGGTTATTTTGCAGCGACTGCGTAGCTGCGGCGAATTACCGGCGGTGCTGCGTACGTCGCTGGGTATCCAACTGGCGCCCGCGCTGGTCGCCTGTAGCGCCTGGCTGAGCGTCAATGGCGGGGAGGGCGACACGCTGGCGAAAATGCTATTCGGCTACGGTCTGTTACAGCTTTTATTTATGCTGCGATTAATGCCCTGGTATTTATCACAACCGTTTAATGCTTCCTTCTGGAGTTTTTCGTTCGGCGTTTCCGCGCTGGCGACCACGGGGTTACATCTTGGTCACGGTAGTGAATCAGGGTTTTTCCATATTCTGGCCGTCCCGCTGTTTATTTTCACTAACGCTATTATCGCCTTATTGCTGGTTCGTACATTTCTATTGCTGGTGCAGGGGACGTTGCTTATTCGCACTGAGCGCGCTGCACTGTTGAAAACGGAGGAAAAAAATGACCGTTCGTGACGAAAATTACTTTACTGAGAAATACGGTTTAACCCGCACGCATTCGGATGTGCTGGCGGCGGCAAAGGTTGTCGCGCCGGGCCGAACGCTGGATTTGGGATGTGGCAATGGCCGTAATAGTCTGTATCTGGCCGCGAACGGTTATGACGTTACCGCGTGGGATAAAAATCCGGCCAGTATGGCTAACCTTGAGCGTATTAAAGCGGCAGAAGGGCTGGATAATCTGCAAACCGACCTTGTCGATCTGAATACATTGACCTTTGACGGCGAGTACGATTTTATTCTCTCGACGGTGGTTATGATGTTTCTTGAGGCGCAAACCATTCCCGGTTTAATTGCCAATATGCAACGCTGCACAAAACCCGGCGGGTATAATTTGATTGTTGCGGCAATGGATACGCCGGACTTTCCCTGTACGGTGGGATTCCCGTTCGCTTTTAAAGAAGGCGAATTACGCCGCTATTACGAAGGATGGGACATGCTGAAATACAACGAAGATGTCGGCGAGCTTCACCGCACGGACGAAAACGGCAACCGTATCAAATTGCGCTTTGCTACGATGCTGGCGAGAAAAACGGCCTGAGCGATGCAAGTTCTGTAAGTCTCGCTGCGTTCGGCATTTTTTTGTCGGGCGCCGCGTTCAAATTGTGCTGTCGTTACCATTTTTAGTGCATCCAGAATGATTTCGTTTTGCTATTATTTCCTTTGCATCATTGCGAAGACTAAAGGGATCGTTTCATGCGTACTCATACTTTATTTAAAGTTGCAGTGCTTACTGGCTTGCTGGCGTTATCCGGCTGTGCGTCCAAAGTCACACAGCCGGATAAGTATTCTGGATTCTTAAAAAATTATTCGGACCTGCAGGAAACTACCTCCGCCACGGGAAAACCGGTGTTGCGCTGGGTAGATCCACATTTCAATGACTCTAACTATGACAGTATTGTTTACAATCCGATAACATACTATCCCGTCCCCAAACCAACGACCCAGGTCGGACAGCAAGTTCTTGATAAACTGCTGGCTTATACGAACACTAAAGTAAAATCAGCAATTGAACAGCGCAAACCGCTGGTCACGACGGCAGGGCCGCGCAGTTTGATTTTCCGCGGGGCGATTACGGGCGTGGATACCAGCAAAGAAGGGCTGCAATTCTATGAGGTGATCCCTGTAGCGCTGATTGTGGCGGGCACGCAAATGGCGACGGGCCACCGGACCATGGATACCCACCTCTATTTTGAGGGTGAGCTGATAGATGCCGCGACCAACAAGCCGGTCGTCAAGGTAGTGCGCCAGGGCGAAGGTAAAGACCTGAGTAATTCCAGTACGCCAATGGCGTTTGAGACGTTGAAACAGGTTGTGGATGATATGGCGACGGATACCTCTATGTTTGACACTAACAAAAAATAATTCTGCGGCGCCATCGCAAGATGGCGCAAACCCCGGCAGATTAGCGGCCGCCATCAGCCAGACAACGATGGGCGGCGCGTTCTCGTTAATACTGCGTAGCCTATCCCACCAGCGATCAACCCCCAGAATGCCGATCCGATGCCCATCAGCGTTAGCCCGCTGGCGGTGACGAGAAATGCGATAACTGCCGCGTCACGCTCACTTTCGTGAGTAAGCGCCTGATACAGACTACCGCTAATCGTACTTAACAGTGCCAGACCAGCCAGCATTTGCACCCAGCTAACCGGCAGGGCGACCATCAGCTCGGTTATCGAACCGCCAAACCACCCGGCAAGTAAATAAAAAACGCCTGCGGCGGCGGCCGCTAACCAGCGACGCGTTGGATCGGGGTGCGCGTCCGGGCTTTGACAAATGGCGGCTGTAATGGCGGCAATGCAGATAGAATAAACGCCAAACGGCGAAAGCAGCAGCGCCAGTAATCCGGTAAAAATCATTAACGGAGAGACAGGAAGCTGATAGCCAGATGCCTTCATTGTGGCGACGCCGGGGGCGTTTTGCGATGCCATCGTCACCAGGAAGAGCGGTACCGCGACGCTCAGGCTTTGAGCGAATGAAAAGTGGGGGGGAACGAAGGTGGGCCACACCGGCGCGAAATGAATACCGCTCATCGCCACCTTACCCTGGATGAGCGCCACCGTTATTCCCATCACCATGGCAGCAATAACGGCATAGCGGGGCGCGAATACTTTAAAGAGTAGCCACGCCAATAGCATACCGCCGCACATGACAAACTCTCCGTTGAGCGTCCCAAACGCCTGCAGGCCGAAGCGTAGCAGTATTCCCGCCAGCATTGCGGCGGCAAGAGAATGGGGGATTATCCGCATCAAACGCGCAAACAATCCCGTGACGCCGCACAGCACAATCAGGGCATTGGCGACAATGAATATGCCCACGGCGTCTGGCAACGATAATCCCTGAAGCCCTGTCACCAACAGGGCGGCGCCAGGCGTTGACCAGGCGGTTAAAACCGGCGCACGATACCACAAGGTTAACGTTAGTGTGCTTATGCCCATGGCTATACCGAGGGCGGTCATCCAGCCGGCGATCTCTGCGGGTGTTGCGCCAGCGGCAAGCGCCGCCTGCCAGATAATGGCGGCGGAACTTGCATAGCCGACCAGAACGGCGACCAGACCAGATAATACAGTAGGTAACGGCAGTGATAACAGACGCATGATCGCCTCTTGTGCGTTATAACGGTCAGTCAATGTAGCATTGTGCGTTATAGCGTACAAGTGATACGCTATGGTCTTACAGGGGGGGAAAATGGATAACCTGACACACTATCTGGCGACCACGTTAAGAATGTTACGCCATCAGCGAGGCTGGAGTTTATCGCGTCTGGCGGAGATCTCCGGCGTCTCAAAAGCCATGTTAGGGCAGATAGAGCGTAATGAATCCAGCCCGACAGTCGCAACACTGTGGAAAATTGCGACGGGCCTGAACGTTCCATTCTCAATGTTTATTTCGCCTCCGCAGGCCGAATTTCCGCCAACCTTCGATCCCCAGCAGCAAGCGATGGTAATTACACCGCTGTTTCCGTGGGACCCTGAACTCTGTTTTGACTATTTTTCCCTGTTGCTGGCGCCTGGCGCGTGCAGCGAATCAGCGCCGCATAAAGCCGGCGTTATCGAACATGTGGTGGTGATTCAGGGTCGGCTGGACATGTGTACTGGTGGGGTATGGCAAACCATAGACGCCGGTAAAGGTTTGCGTTTTGCCGGTGATACGGCGCATACCTATCGCAACAGTAGTGACCAGACGGTTCATTTTCACTCGCTGATCCATTACCCACGTGATTAAGCGGGAAAACTATTTCGTTAGTTTGCGCTTCTGACTACAATAGCCGCCATTTCGCTGCTATTGGATAAGAACGACTGTATGCGCCAGCAACCTCACTATCTCGAATTGTTAAGTCCGGCCCGTGACGCCGCAATTGCTCGCGAAGCGATTTTGCATGGCGCAGATGCCGTCTACATCGGCGGACCCGGTTTTGGCGCACGTCATAACGCCAGTAACAGTCTGCGCGATATCGCCGATCTGGTCCCGTTTGCTCACCGTTACGGCGCCAGGATTTTTGTCACGCTGAATACTATCCTGCATGATGATGAGCTGGAGCCCGCGCAGCGGTTAATCACCGATTTGTACAACACCGGGGTGGATGCGCTGATTGTGCAGGATATGGGCATTCTGGAACTGGATATCCCGCCGATTGAGCTTCACGCCAGTACACAGTGTGATATTCGCAGCGTGGAAAAAGCGAAGTTTCTTGCCGATGTCGGTTTTTCACAGATTGTACTGGCGCGCGAGCTTAATTTGAGTCAGATAGCGGCTATTCATCAGGCTACTGACGCCACGATTGAGTTCTTCATTCATGGCGCGCTGTGTGTCGCTTATTCTGGGCAGTGTTATATCTCTCATGCGCAAACCGGGCGCAGCGCCAATCGGGGTGACTGTTCGCAAGCCTGTCGCTTACCGTATACGTTAAAAGACGATCAGGGGCGGGTGGTCTCTTACGAAAAACATTTGCTATCGATGAAAGATAACGATCAAACGGCTAACCTCGGCGCGTTGATCGATGCAGGCGTACGTTCCTTCAAGATTGAAGGGCGCTATAAAGACATGAGCTATGTCAAAAACATCACCGCGCATTATCGTCAGATGCTGGACGCGATTATCGAGCAACGAGGCGATCTGGCGCGTGCGTCGGTTGGTCGGACCGAGCACTTTTTTGTTCCCTCCACGGAGAAAACCTTCCATCGCGGCAGCACCGACTATTTTGTTAACGCGCGTAAAGGCGATATTGGCGCATTTGATTCACCAAAATTTATTGGCTTGCCGGTAGGCGAGGTGCTGAATGTGGCGAAGGATTATCTCGACGTAGAAGCGACGGAGCCGTTGGCGAATGGCGATGGTCTGAACGTGTTGATTAAGCGTGAAGTGGTAGGTTTTCGCGCCAATACGGTGGAGAAAACCGGTCATAACCGCTACCGCGTTTGGCCAAATGATATGCCTGCCGACCTGCATAAAGTCCGTCTGCATCATCCGTTGAATCGTAATCTGGATCATAACTGGCAGCAAGCGCTGACAAAAACCTCCAGTGAGCGCCGTGTGGCGGTTGATATCATGCTGGGCGGCTGGCAGGAACAGCTTATTCTGACGCTGACCAGTGAAGACGGTGTCTGCATCACGCATACGCTTGATGGGGTATTTGAGGAAGCCAACAACTCTGAAAAAGCGTTGAATAACCTAACAGCCGGACTGGCGAAGCTGGGACAGACGCCTTACTACGCGCGTGATATGCAGGTGACATTACCGGCGGCGTTGTTCGTGCCAAATAGCCTGCTCAATCAGTTCCGTCGGGAGGCGATTGATATGCTTGACGCGGCGCGGCTGGCCCATTATCAACGAGGTCGTCGGAAACCCGTGGCGCAGCCTGCGCCCGTCTATCCGCAAACGCATCTCAGCTTTCTCGCTAATGTCTACAACCACAAAGCGCGGGAATTTTATCACCGTTACGGCGTACAATTGATTGATGCGGCCTATGAGGCGCATCAGGAGAAGGGCGAGGTACCGGTCATGATCACCAAACACTGCCTGCGTTTTGCGTTCAACCTTTGTCCTAAGCAGGCGAAAGGAAATATTAAGAGCTGGAAAGCCACGCCGATGCAGTTGGTGCATGGCGATGAGGTACTGACGCTAAAATTCGACTGCCGCCCTTGCGAAATGCATGTCATTGGCAAAATTAAAAACCACATCTTAAAAATGCCCCAGCCCGGCAGCGTTGTCGCTTCAGTGAGCCCTGAAGCGCTGATGAAAACGCTGCCGAAGCGCAGGGGCGTTTAATTAACGAAAATAGCTCTCTGGTTTGCGCGATTTCTGCCAGTTGTGGTGCTCGCGCAAGCCTTCCGCTGATTCTTCCGCTGCCGCCCGTAATTCATCGCTGTCGGCTTCGTGTCTGAGCTGGTGCCCTCCCGTCGCAAACCATACGAATGCGTGGTCTTGCTGTTTCGCCAGTAACTGGCCTGAAAACAGCGCACAGGTCAGTAAAACTACTGATAACGTTTTTGTAAACATCATGCCACCTTCCAGTTACGTCGTGAGGCTATGATGCCAATAATTTCTTTGAGTTATTATTCAACACTTCAAATTAGCGAAAACGGTTTGTCAATAAGTGCGATAAGTTGTATGAGAAAATATACTTATACTCAGTATCTCAATTATAAAAATAACGAGCCAATTCGTTCCATGCGAAATTCATTATTTCCTGGAAGTAAATTTTAAAGGTATTGTATTAGATGGTTTTGGTATTGCCAGGGGATTGTAAGCCATAATAATTTATGGTGTGGTCAACTCTGGTGATGAGCCTCATTTTTTGTTGTTTCAACGAGTGAAGATAAATCTTCGGAAAAAAGGCTGTTATGAACTTGTAGCGCTACATATTCAGCAAGATCGTTTAAACATAGCAGGTCATGAGAGGAATTTTCCTCAAGCATATTCATTAATATCTCATTCTTAAACAAACATGAATAAACTAGTTGAGTAACTGAACTTTGTGTATGATTTGGCTCAAATATTGCATTCGTTAAGTTAGTATTCTCAATAACCTTTGCGGCTATTTTATTTTTGATAGCGTCGTCAATAGCTGTTACACCTGCCTGGGCGATGCCCAGATTAATCCTGGAGGAGATGGCGGCTTTTCTTTCCTGTTCCTTCCAGTCACATAAATTACCCTTTTCTGCCATGGCGATAAGCGTCTCTTCTATATTTTTTAGGTCAACGGGAAATGTTATACCGCCGGATAGCGAGAGTAGTAACCGTTCAGGGAACAAGCAACATAGCGGTTCACAAACATAAGTGCTAGCTTTTATAGTAATATCAGAATATCTTTTCAGGTGGGCAGGCTGAGTATCAACACAGAGCACTGTTCTATTCATTATATTATAATAGTAGTGATCCTGACGTATCACAATGCATAACGGAATATCTTCGTCATCTTTAATAAAGAGATTTGTATATTGACACTCAGCATCTTTATAGTGCTGAAAATGGAAATTTCCTCTGCATGACGGTGATGATAATTCATATAACGCGCAAAATAAATCAAATAAACGTTGCGCGTCAGGCGGAGAGGCAACATCACATAATTCCTTTATATATTGATCGGCAGCGGATCTTTGCGTGTCACAAAAAAAATCTTTAATCTTTTCCCATAGTAACGTAAAGAAGGAGCGTTGAGAGATGGCGCTTTGAGAAAACATCTCACTCTTTAAAAATCCTCTTCCGATAGTAATTGGCATAATGTAGACCACAAGTGATTATATAATACTTCATTACTGGAATAGGTGGTATTCGAAATATTATCCCATGTTGCCCATCGGTTTGCCTATCGGTGAAACACCTGATTTTTGTTTTGTCCTGAACCGTCAACATTATTGTTCAATTGTCCAATTGTTCAAATCGACCCGTAGCTTTAGTCATGCCCACGCCTCCTGACCATGAAATATGTCAGGTAAAACGAATGAAAGTAAAACGGTTTTCTTAATTCTCACATCATCATGTACTATGAGTAATGATTAATTACGCGCTATATTATTTTTAGAGAAAGTAAATAGTTGCTCAACCGTGTAGAAATTGTCTTATAAGAAGTTAAACTAAAAGTATTATTAGGCTAACAACAATGAGATGTTTAGCGGTAGGGCAGAAGGCCAATACTGATAGTGCTTATGATATAAATACCTTACCCTTTAGTTTTTGCCTTAATTATATTTTTTGTAACGATTAGCTGACGGCTTTATTTCCTGTTGGGCGATAAAATTATAAAAATCTGCGAGGAGGCTCAAAATGAAGAAATCAGATGGTGAAATTCACGGAAAGACAGCATCCTGGGGCATTATGCAGTCAGAATGGCTAAGAAAATGTGGAAGGCTATTATTGCTGTTACTTTACCGTTTCGTTATCGGATGGGCTTTTTTTCAGTTACTTGCCATGATTGTGGCAGGGATATTTTTGTTAGGCGTCTTATTATTTCACCCCATAATATTTGTACAGACTATCGTAATCACCGAGAAGTTAAATCATGCTTCGCTTGATTTATGGCATATCCTTAAGTTATGCCTGTGGCATTACGGTATCATCGCAGGGTTTATTTTTATGGCGGAGTGTACGTTAAGTAAAAGTATACGGCAGGTTCAGCGCTTGTCCAAAAAGTTTGGGGCACAGGATTTTTCTTCACGCCCGTGATCCGCCGTTGCAACCTGCGTTCTTACTGAATAATGGCTATGACCAGCAGACCGAGTTATCTCGGTTCGAGGGGGATTCTATGTGTTTGAACAACTGCGGTGAATCGTAATTTCAGAGGCATTATCGCCGACAATCGAAGCGTTCTAATTTGCCTTCCTGACTATATAGTGGTCTTATCTTTGGCGAAACAATCTTATTTAGTTATGGAAGGCGACAACAACTGTACTATTGATTATCAAATGACCTTTCTGGTCAGGTAGACTCGCCTTTGTGAAAACACATCGTTATCTGTGCTCCTGGGACTCACTCCCTTGCCGCCTTTACGCAACTCGAATTATTTTGGGTATAGAACAGGAGGCGCAGTGGTCGTATAAGCAAAATATAAACTCTCCGTTTGTGATAAGGCACAGATTACAGGGGGAATGATGTTTATTTTAACCATCTGTTTAAGCGGTGTCCGCTAATCTTTACCTGCTCAAATACATAATCACCCCTGTGACTCTCGCGAGGTGTAACATATGGTAAAATGCGTATCTTCTTTCCTCCTGTTCAGCCTGTTGTCCGTTCAGGCAATATCAGCTGAAAACCATATTGATCTCCACCAGCCAAAAGACTTTGTCGATATTACTACGGTCGCCCCCGACGTACAGGTAGACATGCGATACTTCACTTCCCATAACTTTATTGGTCGCCCCATTAAAGGCTATAACGCGCCTGTTTGCCTGTTAACACGACCAGCCGCGAACGCAGTGAAGCAGGTCGCCGATCGTTTACGCCCCTTCGGACTTACCTTAAAAATATATGATTGCTACCGTCCGCAAAGCGCAGTGAACGACTTTATCGCGTGGGCCAAAGATCCTTCTCAAAACCAAATGAAAAACGAATTTTATCCGCAGGTAGAGAAAAATCGTCTGTTTGAGGAAGGTTATCTTGCCGCCAGATCCGGCCACAGTCGGGGAAGTACGCTTGATCTAACGATTGTTCCACTTGACAGTAAAATACCAATATACGATCCCGGACGACCACTGGTGAATTGTACTGCGTCCGCGGCGCAACGCTCGCCAGATAATAGTCTGGATTTTGGTACCGGCTTTGACTGTTTTAGTCCGTTATCCCATCCCGATAATGTCATACTTACCGCTCAGCAACGCGCAAATAGGTTGTTATTACAAACATTGATGCGTGATGCGGGTTTTACGCCACTGGATACTGAATGGTGGCACTTCTCTCTTACTCATGAACCATACCCGAACACCTGGTTTGACTTTCCCGTTAAGCAGAGACCCTGAAACGGCGTTTTGTTGCGAAATCTAATCATTACGCCTGTTGGAAAGCACCATAACAGTTAGCAAATCGTTGTTAATTTTAACAACTGATATACACTGCGGTTGCCACCTGCAAGCAGCGCTCAATGAGAACGAATAATGAAAAAATATCAACGTCTGGCGGAGCAAATTAGAGAACAAATCGCCTCTGGCGTTTGGCAACCCGGCGATCGATTACCCTCGCTGAGGGAGCAGGTCGCCAGTAGCGGCATGAGTTTTATGACTGTCGGTCATGCGTACCAGTTGCTGGAAAGTCAGGGACGGATTATCGCTCGTCCGCAATCCGGTTATTATGTCGCGCCGCATCCGGTTTGTCGGTCAGTCGCGACGGCAGCGCACGTTATTCGGGATGAAGCCGTAGATATCAATACCTATATTTTTGAGATGCTGCAGGCCAGCCGTGATACCTCAGTGGTGCCTTTTGCTTCAGCGTTTCCCGATCCGCGTCTGTTTCCCTTGCCGCAATTGAACCGCTCGCTGGCGCAGGTCAGTAAAACCGCGACGGCAATGAGCGTCATCGAAAACTTGCCGCCAGGTAATGCAGAATTGCGCTATGCGATAGCACGCCGTTACGCGCAGCAGGGGATTACCGTTTCTCCTGACGAGATTGTCATTACCGCCGGCGCGCTGGAAGCGTTGAATCTTAGTTTACAGGCAGTGACGGTGCCGGGAGACTGGGTGGTGGTGGAGAACCCCTGTTTCTACGGTGCGCTACAGGCCCTGGAGCGATTGCGCCTGAAAGCGTTGTCGATACCCACCGATGTTAAAGAAGGTATCGATCTTATGGCGCTGGAACAGGCGTTACAGGAATATCCGGTGAAAGCGTGCTGGTTAATGACCAACAGCCAGAATCCGCTAGGATTCACGCTGAGTGCTGAGAAAAAAGCGCGGCTGGTCGCGTTACTCACGCACCATAACGTGACGCTAATTGAAGACGATGTTTATAGCGAACTCTACTTTGGCCGCGAGAAACCTCTGCCTGCCAAAGCATGGGATCGCGACGATACCGTGTTGCATTGTTCGTCTTTTTCCAAATGTCTGGTTCCCGGTTTTCGCATTGGCTGGGTTGCGGGAGGAAGCCATGCCAGACAAATTCAGCGTTTGCAGTTAATGAGCACATTATCCACCAGTTCCCCCATGCAATTGGCGTTAGTGGATTATCTCTCGACACGTCGATATGACGCGCATCTGCGACGATTGCGAAGGCAGCTTGCCGAACGTAAACAGCAAGCCTGGCAAACCCTTTTGCGCCATCTCCCGGCGGAAGTAAAAATTCACCATAACGATAGCGGTTATTTTCTTTGGCTGGAGCTACCTGAGCAGCTTGATGCCGGTGAACTTAGCGCCAAAGCGCTTGAACACCTTATCAGTATCGCGCCGGGGAAAATGTTTTCAACGTCCGGCGCCTGGACGCGTTTCTTTCGTTTTAACACCGCATGGCATTGGGGAGAACGGGAAGAACAGGCCGTAAAACAGCTTGGCAGCCTGATTCGCGAGATGCTGAGCGCTAAAAGCCTTGTGTGAGGTGGAATGCGTGTCAGCTCACAACCTGACTAAATTTCCCGAGTGTGCCGGGTGAGCATCTGGCGCGCCGTCTATTTTTAGGAAAGCGGCGGCCCGTTCGCCGGAAATCGATTAATGACGATATGGGAAAATGCTATGCAATATCAATTACTGATTAATGGCGTGCTGGTGGACGGTGAGGGAGAAAGGCAGTCTGTTTATAACCCGGCGACAGGCGAGGTCATACTTGAGATTGCGGAAGCGTCGCCCGCGCAGGTTGACGCCGCAGTGCTGGCCGCCGATAGCGCGTTTGCCGAATGGGGGCAGACCACACCCAAAGCACGGGCGGAATGTCTGTTAAAACTGGCGGACAGCATCGAGCAAAACGCCCTTGAGTTCGCCCGGCTTGAATCGCAAAACTGCGGTAAGCCTTTGCACTGCGTAATCAATGATGAAATTCCGGCAATCGTGGATGTCTTTTGCTTTTTTGCCGGCGCGGCCCGTTGTTTGAGTGGGCTGGCGGCGGGCGAATATCTGGAAGGACATACGTCGATGATCCGCCGGGATCCGATTGGCGTGGTTGCCTCTATCGCGCCGTGGAATTATCCGCTCATGATGGCGGCCTGGAAGCTGGCGCCAGCGCTGGCGGCAGGTAACTGCGTGGTGATTAAGCCTTCTGAAATCACGCCGCTGACGGCGCTTAAACTTGCCGCGCTGGCGAAGGATATCTTTCCGCCGGGGGTGCTCAATGTCCTGTTCGGACGAGGGCAGACTGTTGGCGATGTATTGACCGGTCATGAAAAAGTACGCATGGTCTCTTTAACCGGTTCTATCGCGACCGGGGAACATATTCTGCGCCATACTGCGCCAGCGATAAAACGTACGCATATGGAACTCGGTGGTAAAGCCCCGGTGGTTGTTTTTGATGACGCCGATCTGGATGCGGTGGCGCAGGGCGTCCGGACTTTTGGTTTCTATAATGCCGGACAGGATTGTACTGCTGCGTGCCGTATATACGCGCAGCGCGGTATCTATGATGCGCTGGTCGAAAAGCTAGGGAACGCGGTGAGCAGCCTGAAAATGGGCGCGCCGGAGGATGAGTCGACAGAGCTGGGGCCGTTAAGTTCGCTGGCGCACCTGAAGCGCGTCACAGCGGCAGTAGAGGAGGCGAAGGCCCTCAGCCATATCCGTGTGATTACTGGTGGAAGTCAAACGGAAGGTAAAGGTTACTATTTCGCTCCGACGTTGCTGGCAGACGCCAGACAGGAAGATGCCATCGTGCAACGCGAGGTCTTCGGCCCGGTGGTCAGTATAACCGTCTTTGATGATGAAGATCAGGTTCTGAGGTGGGCCAACGATTCTCGCTATGGTCTGGCATCCTCCGTCTGGACTCAGGACGTCGGGCGGGCGCACCGGCTTAGCGCCAGATTGCAGTATGGCTGTACCTGGATTAATACCCATTTCATGTTGGTTAGCGAGATGCCGCATGGAGGGCAAAAACAGTCGGGATACGGCAAAGATATGTCATTGTATGGTCTGGAAGACTACACCCTTGTCCGCCACATCATGGTTAAGCATTAAGGATCATTTACTGTTCAGAAAAATCGTGAAAAAATAGGCGGGTGTCGGCGGAGAGGGGGACCTCCCCGCCAACATGCGCAGCAAGTACTCAAAGGTTGAACACCTCAAGCAAACCAGCCGAATCTCAACGAGATCAGACCCAAAAGTCCTGCAGCAGCAAAGACATTAATCAGCACGACGGTTTTACTGGAAACATTCATTTTCGCCACCTTTCATCATAACCCCTATGGGTATAGTACGGGTTGGCGAGATCCGCAATAATACGTAAACAGGATATTCTGTGAGCGGAGCCGTGCATTGAGAACGTTTTGCTGTCAAGGCTGATAAACCTTGATGTGTGTCAAATAAAAAGAGCATATTGCGCGCGTTTTTTCCTCTGGTTGGCGCGGATGCCTGATATGACCCTCTTTCAAAAGATATTAATTTTTTACGCCGTCATGGCGGTGATATCATCCCTGATCACCTGGTTTTTGACTCATGACAAAAAACGAATTCGTTTCCTGAGCGCCTTTTTGGTTGGCGCGACATGGCCGATAAGTTTCCCCGTCGCATTGCTGTTTTCGCTTTTCTGACCTCAAGAAGCCAGATACATGTTACCGGGCATGGTTTTTCCGCCAGGTCAGGCTATCAGGGCAATTAATTGCGCTCTGTCTACGTCGGTAACGTCCTGCGGATGCCGATATCCTGCGTTCTCATTGGCCAGGGTATACAGCGCAACAAGCCAGTCATAGACATAGCGGCTGGCGGCGTGAACGGGCTGTTCGTCAAGCTTTGTTAGACGTAACATTGTCGAACGCGGTGTTGCGGCGAAAATGGCTGCGCCTTTCTGAACGCGGCTGGCCGGGCGTTGGGCCTCCTCGATATTTGCGTAGCCGAGCCAGGCGATGAAGTTGCCAATGATGGCATGAAGCTGCGCGCCGCTCACCTCCTCGCGCTGCATGGTTTTCTGTAACTGCTGAGGTAAACCGAGGCGATAGCTGGCGGTAATTAAAATCTCCGCCACGGCGTTGAGCATCTGCGGTTCTAGTCCCAGACGCTGCGCATTATCCCGGCAGTGGGCCCACTGGCGCAGATGATTGATCCACATTTTGTGCGCCTGGTAGCCTGTTTCGTGACCTTCTGACGCTGAAGCGCGCGTTGGTTCGTCGGCAAAGAGATCGATCGCGTCATTAAATAAACCGCTGACCTGTTCTTCTCGCGACTGTCGGGTGCGCAGCAACGCTTCGAAATTCTGTACTGGCGGTAACAGCCCGGCCAGCAGGTCGCCATGTCTGGCGGCCTGGGCCTGAAGACACCGGATCACGGTTTCAACCGGTAGCCGCGCGTCATCAAACATCGGTAACAGATCGCGCACGCGGCCTCGTAGTTGTTCGCGTAACGCCTGTAAGCGCGCCTGTCGCTGTGGTGCCGATGTCGCCTGCGATAACCACTCCACCAAACGCTGCATACTGTGTTTATCCAGCGCCTGCAACGTTCCCCAATGCACGCCAGGTTTACCCATCAACTGCTGGACGGCCTCATCCAGATTTTGCTGGGTGGCAAAACGGGCATCCTGTGGAGTAATAGCCCAGACGACGCCGGGTAACGCTGATTCATGCTGCGGCTGCGTGGCGTTAACCCACTCCAGTAAGTGACGGGCGGCGGTGGACGTTTGTGAGCGAGATGCCAGAGCATTGCAAATCACCAGAACATCGGGCTGTATCTGCTGACGGTAATGGGCCAGCATCCAGCCTAATTTCGCCCGCCATAACGGATGAGGATGACTGTCTGGCGCGACCGGAATATCCAGTAAATCAACGTTATCCAGTACGCTATTTTCAACGGTTAGCACCAGTTCGCGGGTAAGCAGCGCCAGAGAATCAAGCGAAAGGCTGACCGCATTGAGCAGTCGGCCTTCCTTAACCGGATGCACCACCACATCGCTTTGCGTATCGCTGGCGGTTAGCGCCATTTGCGTCAGGAAGTTTTCCGCCGGTAAGCCAAAATGATCGACCAGCAGGCTGAGCGGCGCCGCCAGTTCCCCGGCATGGCCGGTTTGTTGCAACATATGCGCCAGCGCCAGCCATTGCTGGGTGATCTCCGGCTGCTCTCCCCACAGTAATGCCCAGGCGTGCGCCCGTGTCGTGAGATCCAGCGCAGGCAAGAGCGAGGCAAAGTGTTGCCATGTCGCATCATCAATATGTTGTCTGGCGGATGGAAGACAAGAGCGCCAGAAACTCGCGATGGTCGCTACCTCTTCAGCGGTAACGCCGGGGACGGGCTGCGGTTGGCGAAGCGATTGCCATTTCTCCAGGCGTGATGTGATAATGGATTTTTCGACCTGGCGACAAACGGGGGACGAGCTGGTCCAGGCAATAAAGATCTGCACCAGTTCGGCTTCACTGATCAAGCGCAGGCGCAACGGCCAGCCGCTCTCGTTTGAAAAAATGTCGCGCGTAAAGCGAATAGCCATATTCGCTGGCGCATGACCCGGGTTGATGTGGCTGAAATAATCATAGTCACGGTCCGGCGTGATAATTTCCAGCTTGCCATTCTCGTTACCGCATAGCGTCGTTAACAGATGCGCTTTTGCGGATTGCGCATACCCGTACAGACCGACGCAGCCATGTGATGCGCAGGCGGCGTTGAGCGCTGACTCATCCGCTGCGGCAAGCGTAAGTTGCGCCAGCAGAGCGTCGGCTTCATCATCCAGCCGCGTTGCGTAACGGCGCGTGTTGTTAACCCACTCGATAATAGCCTGGGTGGCGTTTAACGGTTTTGTCATTTCAGGTATACACTCCCGCTATCTATCCAGTAGTGGCTGCCGCTGTGGCGACGGTCAGCCAGCGTATTCAATTTTAATGTCAGCGCATCGGCGGCGACCGGCGTCCCGTCCTGGAGCCAGGCATCACTTAATATGAACGATTCCGGGGCGCTATCTTTGCTACTGCCGCGTAATTTCAGTCGCACATTCAGTACGCCGTCGCCAGCGATGGTTTTCGCCAGTTCGGCGGAATTAATGCTCAGGCAATAGAGTGGGGTTGCCGGCCAGCGACTGTTCGCCAGTTGACGGAAACCCAACGTCACGTTGCCGCGTAGCGGAAAATGCAGGCGTGCGTCCAGCGTTGCGCCGGGTTTATCCAAATCGATCTCGTGATACCAGATATTCTCATCGCGAAGCGTATTAACGGTATTATCCAGTACGCCGAGATAACGCACAGTCGAATACGCGCCGATATCAGCCGCTTTAAAATTGAAACGCGGCAGACGTAAGTCCAGCGCCAGGCTGCATAACATCGCGCCCACCGCGGCAGTGGATTTTGGATTGCCGATACGCCCTTGTTGACTGAAGGGATACCATTCATGTACCTGATACTTATCCATCCACACAATGCGATTAACCGGCACCGGTTGTAAGTGCCGGATGAGCGCCTGTACGCCGGGTAAACAGGTCGGTCTCCCCGTCACCAGCAAGATATCGCAGTGATAGTGGGATATCGCTTCGCAGACCGCATGAAGCGGCGTTGTCAGCGTAAACTGACCGGCCAGCAGAGCCTCCTGAAGCTGGCTAAACTGGATTTGCAACGGCACATTGAATATATCAAATGTCGGCGAACCAGACGGTAAGGCATGATCGATCGCCTGCTGGATATAGTTCATCACGTTGCTCGTTGGGCGGCGGATCAGCAGATCGCCAAATGTCGCATGTAAACCGGCAAACGGATCGTTAATGTCGCTTTGCTCCCAGGCGGAAAGTACCGCGTGGCCCAGCGGCATAAATAATTGCAGCGCCGTTTGCTGGCGCAAAATGGCCTGAGTATCAATTCGCCCCGAATCGCCAAATAAGGTCGCCAGCAGGGCGGCGGCATCCGTAACGCCTGCCCGTTGCAACGCCGTTTGCAGGGAAGGGAGTACGCAACGCTGAATGATATCCAATAGCAGATCGTCCCCGGCGACTTTAAAACCTTCGCGAAACAGGAGATGAGGCGTAATTTTTACATTGGCCCCCACGCCGTCATCTAACTGATAGTGAACGATCGCCATATCCGTCGTGCCGCCGCCGATATCAATCGATGCCACGCGCAACGCGCGTCCGGGGACGAGGCCGGGTTCAGGCTGGCGATCCGGTCTGGCGAGCGCATTAAAAAAGGATTCGGTACGCCCGGCGTAATGCGAAATGGCTTCGTTATAAAGCCATACCAGTTGGCCGCAACTTGCTTCGTCCCATTCCATCTGTATTTCTGGTACCGGCACCACGCTTTTTTCACGCTGCTTAGGCGTGGTGAAATCCTCATCCTGCGGATGCCAGCCCATGGCTTTCCAGACCAGCGCCAGCGCTTCAAACATTCGCTGGCGGAAAATTTCTCGCTCCTGTTTCGGCATGGCGGAAGGCAGCGTTAAAATCAGGGTGCGTAGCTGGCGCGGCGAGGCGGGAAAGCCGAGCCGCAGCCGGGTGGCGACGCTGTTAATTTGCCCCAGCGCCTGAGCCAGAATTTCGCACAACATATGCGTCATCAAGGTGCTACGACTGTATTGCGGCGAAAAAACCGGTAACCTTTCTTCATGCGGCAGGCGGAATAACGGCTGTCCGTCGTCGTTCATCAGATTCATCAGCGGAAACGCGGTGGCAAGCGGTTCGCGCTGCGTTTTACCGTGGATCTGGCTAAAGCGCCAGTCCTGCAAGGCGGGGGTTTCATCCCACAGGTAGCGGCGCGGGCTGGAGATACCGCTGCTGCCTTCGGTGCCCACACGCTGCATAGCAAGGGCGCGAGCCTCGTCGCCCACACGCACAATGGAAGGCCAGACAAAGGCGTCGTCTCGTCCGCTTTCGACAGAAAAGTGTTGCTTGCCAAAGCGCGCTTCTGAGAATTCTACCCGGCTGGTAAATAAAGGATCGTTCAGATACTGCGGCTCGCTTAAAGAACGCACCTGAAGCTCTGCCGTCTGGCGTAACCCGTCATTCGCATCGCCATGATCCTCGATCAAGACGCCGCAGGTATGCGTATTGCCGACATCCAGAATCAGATCGACCGGGATTGCGGGCGTGCTTAACGTATGTGTCACAAACTTCACTTCCGGCACCGTAAGCTGTTCGCCTAACAGCGTCAGTAAATTCAACCAGTGCGCCTGATACTCAAAACTACGCAGTGCTTGCTGAATGGCCTGTTCCGAACGGTTTTCCACCTGTGAGGCATACTGAAGAAACGACTCGCGCAGCCAGCCGTCAATCCATGTCTGGTCAAGAAAATCGGCAACTTCTTCATCGCGCCAGGCGAGCGCAAAACGTGTGCCATTGAGCAGATCGTTTTCGCAAGGCGCCAACGCCGCAGGCATATTTTTGGCCAGTTGACTGTCGAAGGCGAGGGTGATGCGGTGTGTGTTTCCGGCGCTATCTGGCTCGCTGAGTTTACGTACCTGAATGCGCGCCCAGTTATCCGGCCCGTCAATAAAGGTACGCGGCGGATTAAAACGCAGGAACGGCAGGGGGAGCCAGATCCCGTCGAGTACATCCAGAGAATAGTGCAGCGTCTGAGTGCTTTCCGGTTTCACGACTTCGGGTTGGCCGCCAGCACGTCCTGGCAACGTGTAGCGCCCGCTGGTCAGATCAAAATCGAGGCGCAGTAGCGGGCCGTTTGCCGTTTTGCGCACAAAACGTCCGTAGTGGGCCGACTCTTGCGGCGTTAAGCCAAAATCAAGAAACTGGACGCCGCTGTTTGCAATGAGCGTGACGCTCTGTTTGTAATCACACAGATTGACCAACATAAAATCAGGCACCTATCTTTTTAAACGTCAACGGAATTGCCGCGTGGTCGCCATAACGGGCGGTACAGGTTGCGACGTCATTGACGCCTGCTTTACAGGTAATTTCCGGCATCGGATAACGTGAACCGTCGGTGCAGCGCGCATTGCCGCGACTTTTAATCATCAGCTCGCCCGTTTGATGCAGACCAGAGAAAATTTCCGCCCGACAAACCACGTTATCGCCATGTACTACGCGCGCGATACCTTTGTTATTTTGGATCTGATAACGCAGAGAGGGCGGCTTGCCGGTAATCGGATCTTTGACATCCACGCTGACCCGCCAGCTACCGTTTAAAAAGCGCGTGGTTCCAAGCTTCATCTGCGTACTGTCCATCACCAGCGCGTCTTTGGGGATAGCGGCAATGATAACAGGCGCTTCCGGCAGCGGCGCCGCTTTGGGGGCGGGCGTCACCTCAGCGCGATGCAGCGGCAAATGCGCGGTGAGTTCAGGCATTGGGGTAACATCAGTTTTCGCGGTAGCGACAGGCGCGGCGCGAACAGGAGAGGCCCCGTCAACGGATGAAGATGGCCAGAAAAAAGGCGTGGCGACGGCGGCGATAACCACGGCAGCGACAGGTAAGCTCCACAGCGGTAGACGGCGAGCTCTTTTCGCCTCAGCAACCGGGATAGGTGCGGCAGGCTTCGGCTCGCTAACGATAACGGGCGGCGCAGCAGGTTCCTCCGGCATTTTCGGCGGCTCAATGACAGACGTTAACAAAGGTTCATCCGCCTGACTAAACGCCGCCTCTACCAGCGGCTTTTCTTCGGGCTGCGGCTCCGGCTCGACCAGAGGGATATCGGGGATTGCCTCGGTTACCCGCAGGCAGTCCAGCACATCATCGCGTGTATTTTCGTTGAGATTAACGAATCCCCAGAAGGTGATAACCGGTTTGCCGTTAACCAGGAAAACATGATTTTCGCCGGGAAATTGCGTCGCCTTCTCAAGTAGCGAACCAAATAGCTGGAGCGCTGTTTTACCGGATTGCAGACTTTTGCGACTGAGTGCAGCCGCGCTTTCAAAAGTGCTGGCTAAATAACGTAAAGCCCGAGAACGTGTCTCTTCGTCAGCCGCTTTCCACGCTATCGCCTGACCTTCAATCGGCGAATACCAGTCAACCCGATCGCCATTATCGTTAAGTTGCGGAATCGCCAGACAGTCAACCATCGCCTGCTGTTTACGCAGACGAAGCGTTTCGCGAATTTGCAATGCTGATTCAAATACGGCCTGACCGCCGCCGCCCACGGCCTGATAATCATCCAGATTGCCGCTGCGCAAGAGAGATTTTGCCACGTTGTTATCCCTTAGACTTCTTCACGCGTCTACTTTACGGGGTCTATACGCAAGCAAACGGCGGAAGAAAGGCAAAAAGGCGCGAATTCTCGGTCTATTAAGCCCCGTGTTTCCACTTGACGTAAGTTAAATCAGGGTGGCGGCGGCGAATGACCGCATCGGGCGACAATAACGCGTATAATAGGCGAATCATGCTGTTACAGAATAAAGAGTAGGAGAGCTTATGTCGCACCTGGAGGAAGTGAGCGCCCGCGTGGATGCCGCCATCGCGGAGAGCGTAATTGCCCATATGAATGAATTGCTGATTGCCTTGAGCGATGACGCTGAATTACGTCGCGAAGATCGTTATGTGCAGCAGCAGCGTTTACGCACGGCTATCGCGCATCACGGCAGGCAATATCAAGAAGATCGGGACGCGCGCCGCGAGCAGCTCACCAAAGGCGGCACGATCCTGTAACCCATTAAAACTGGCGCTTCGCAATCAGCCATGCGCCAATGACCAGCAACAGCGCGCCAAACGCCGGCCCGACCATTGCGCGTAACGTGACGCCGTGGCTACGCGCGATATCCAGCGCCAGTCCGCCGATTAACTGGCTGGCGACCAGTACCGCGATAGTCGTCGCGGCGCCAACGTTCTGATACCCGCTAATGCTGGCAAATACAAAAAATGACCCCAGCAGACCGGGGATCAATGTCCACCAGCGAACGCTGGCGACCAGCTCGCCGAAGCCCGTAGCGCCTTGCTTAAACCACAATATCGTCACAAATAAAACGATCCCTACCAGCGAGTTCAACAGCATAGCGATCAGAATCGTCGATGATGTCTGCGTAATACGCACCATAATACTGTTTTGTACCACCAGCCCGACGCCGGCGGCGATCAAAAAAATAAGCGTCAGCGACTGGTTCATCAGCAGGCGTCCGGAGCGGCGTGTTCATCAAGCTGGAGCTGCATAAACGTAAGATCTAACCAACGGCCAAATTTTACGCCGACCTGCGGCATTTGCGCGGTGACGGTAAATCCCAGCGAATGATGCAGGCGTATCGAGGCGGCATTCTGTGACTCAATACCGGCCACCATCACATGCTTGCCGCAGCGTCGGGCTTCATCGATCAGTCTGCTGAGCAGTTTTCGCCCCAGTCCTTTCCCCTGGTGCGCCGGATGAACATAAACCGAGTGCTCGACGGTATAGCGAAAACCGTCAAAACTGCGCCAGTCGCCAAATGATGCATAGCCAGTCACCACGCCATTTTCTTCGCTTACCAGCACCGGATAGCCCAGTAATTGACGGGCCTCATACCAGGCAAGGCGATTATCCGTATCGACCGTCCGATCGTTCCAGATGGCCGCAGTATGTAATACCGCATGGTTATAGATTTCGGTAATCGCGGCGCAGTCTGCTTTATCGGCAAAGCGAATCGTCATAGGGAACCCCAGGGAATGTTTACGATAGTGTTAGAAATACTATTGAAGGCGGCATAAATCAACGAATTAGCGCAAGAATTCATATTTAGCGAGAGGGGGGAGAAAGTCGTTCATAAAAAGCGTCCCGCGGTGAAAGCCGCCTGATATCTGAGAGTGTTTAACTCCCTCAGAAAGCTAATGTTCGACTATTATTGATGGATTATGCCAGGCATGAGGAGAATAGAATGAAGCAACAGACCAACCGAAATCGTCGTTGGGTTTTGGCCTCGCGTCCCCACGGCGCGCCGCAGATGGATAACTTCCGCCTCGAAGAAGATGACGTCGCGACGCCCGGTGAAGGGCAGGTGCTATTGCGTACCGTTTTTTTATCACTCGACCCTTATATGCGTGGCCGCATGAGCGATGAACCCTCTTATGCGCCGCCTGTGGAACCTGGCTGCGTTATGGTTGGCGGTACGGTCAGTCGCGTTGTCGCGTCGAACCATCCTGATTACCGACCAGACGAATGGGTGTTGAGTTACAATGGCTGGCAGGATTATGACATTTCAGATAGCGAAGGGTTGGTAAAGCTGGGTGATAATCCGCAACATCCTTCCTGGTCGTTGGGAGTTTTAGGGATGCCGGGGTTTACCGCCTATATGGGGTTACTGGATATCGGCCAGCCGAAAGAGGGCGAAACGCTGGTTGTCGCCGCCGCCACCGGCCCCGTAGGCGCAACGGTTGGGCAAATTGGCAAGCTGAAGGGCTGCCGGGTCGTGGGTATTGCCGGCGGCGCGGAAAAATGCCGTCATGCGACAGACGTTTTGGGATTTGATCTGTGCCTTGATCATCACGCTGATAATTTCCCACAACAGCTTGCGCAGGCCTGCCCGCAGGGTATCGATATCTATTATGAGAATGTCGGCGGTAAAGTCTTTGACGCCGTCTTACCGCTACTGAATACGTCGGCGCGGATTCCGCTCTGCGGTCTGGTCAGCGGCTACAATGCGACAACGTTGCCGGACGGTCCAGACAGACTGCCTCTGCTGATGGCGACATTACTTAAAAAGCGTATTCGTCTGCAAGGTTTTATCATCAACCAGGACTATGGTCACCGGATACATGAGTTTCAGCAAGAAATGGGGCGTTGGATCAAAGAAGGGAAAATACATTATCGGGAGCAGATTACTGATGGGCTGGAAAATGCGCCAGAAGCGTTTATGGGGCTGCTAGCGGGGAAGAACTTTGGCAAAGTCGTGATACGTTTAGCGGACGATGCGTAAAGAAAAAATGGCGGCATGATGTCGCCATAAAAATGTGCAAATTTTAAAATTGCGGCTTTACTTATCTTCATCATTCAGATCGCGGTGGGGCAGCTTATCTCCCTCAGCGGCCTGAACCGGTCAAAAATCTCGATACATGAAGGAATGACGGAGATAAAACGGTTGCCATAAAGAAACCTGTATTGTTGTAAAAGATGAGAATATCACGCAAGTAAATTATCACTTTTATTTATTTGGTCGTTCAGGCCTGGATTATCTTTTTTACAATTAAGTTCCGAAACTTCTTCGGGACTCGATTGCGATGTTGTTCTGCCAAGAGGTGAAGGAAGGAAAATGCCGGGTACGGAAAAAACACAACATATAAGCCTGACCACACAGGTTGAAAATCGGTTAAAGCATCAATTGTCTATTGGCGCATTAAAACCAGGCGCAAGGCTTATCACTAAAAATATCGCTCAAGAGTTAGGCGTCAGTATTACGCCGGTGCGTGAGGCCCTGTTAAGGCTGGTCTCTTCCAGTGCTTTGGCGGTGGCGCCAGCACAGGCGTTTATGGTGCCGGAGATCTCGCTGGAAAGTTTGCTGGAAATTAATACGATTCGTACTGCCCTGGAGGAGATGGCGGTGGTCGCCGCTGCGGGTAAGATTACCCCGGATCGCGAGCAGACGCTGAATGCGCTATTAGATGAATTTCAACAGGCGCTGGAAAGTGGCGTTATGGAGAAAATTCTTTTGGCCAACCGCGCATTCCGCTTTGAGATCTACCACTACGCGGATATGCCAACCCTGTATGCCATGATCGAGCAATTATGGGTACGCCTGGGGCCAAGCCTGCATTTTTTATATGATAATTTTAAACTTGATGATTATCAAAACGGCGTTAATCTGTACAGAAAATTGCTTAATGCGTTAGTGACTGGTGATAAAGAAGCCAGTCGCCACTGCCTACAGAACGTTTTGCAACAAAACGTAGCGACGATTAAAAATCAGTACTTCATGTAACTTTCATGAAACTATGACTTATCAATAGCGGGGGCTCCCCGCTATTGACGGATATTTGCCGGATATTTATTCAAATTGCCATGCCAGATTAATCCCCACGCCATAGTTACGCCCTGGCGCTGGCTCATAATATCGGCCATTAGATTCATTAACGATCACCGAACCGATATATTCTTTATCAAATAGATTATCTACCCGCCCAAAAATATCGACGGTAAGCTGACTGTAATTAAATTTATACCCTGTATTTAGTCCAACAACGGTATACGAAGGCGCTTTGGCGGTATTTTCATCATCGGCCATGATATCGCCCATATACCGAATGTCTGTTCCGGCGTACCACCCCTCATCCGGGATAAAACCTAATGAGGCGAATCCCATATTACGGGCGATGCCGGGCATTCGGTTTCCATCACAGTTTTGCCCCTGACAAACGTTACTGCGATAGGTCGCATCCAGCCAGGTCCATGATGCTTTCACCCGCCAGTCGCCGGCGAAGCGCTGGTCCAACGCGAGTTCTGCGCCCTGGCGGCGCGTTTTGCCCGCGTTTTTGTAGGTAGTGCGTCCTCCCATACTACTGGCGACGACAATTTCATCATCGGTATCGGTTTGAAATAACGCGGCGGTCAACAAGCCATTGCCAATCCGCGTTTTACTGCCGACTTCCACCGTATCATTGGTCGACGGTTTGAGGTCAAAGTTGAACCCGCTTTGGCCGTCAGCGCGATAAGAAAGCTCATTGATAGTGGGAGTTTCAAATCCGCGACCGGCAGCAAGATAGAGATTCCAGGCGTCAGTTAACGCATATTTTAGCGATCCGGCGGGTAGCCAGTGGTGATAGCTGGCGTCGCCGCTATCATCGCCATTGCCGGGCGCGATATAGTGATCGTTAGAATCGAACCACACGGAACTGTAGCGCACGCCAGCATCCAGCGAGAGTTTTTGCGTAAGCTGCCACTGGGTTTGCAGATAAGGATCGACATTCCACATCAGGTTACGCTCATCCCGCCGTAAATCGCCTTTATGCCCAAACTCAGGGGTGCCGTTGTTGAGACGGAAGTTATTGTAACCCTTGCGGTTTTCGCTCATGTTTTCATAATTTACTCCGCCCGTGAAGGTGACCGGCACGCCTAATTCTCCCCGGTGAGTCCAGCGGGAATCAATGCCCTGATAGTGGCGTTGCAGTGTAATCACGCCGCCAGCCTGGGCCGGTTTTAGCTGTGCTACCAGGGGAATAGACTGGTATTGCGTGGTTTCCCGCTCTCCGGCGTAGGCCATCACGCTGATATCATCCTGCGCGCTGAGCTGACGTTCATAACGCAATCCTGCCTGAGTTTGTTTGATGGTTTTACGCGTATTGTACTGTTCAGCGCGCGGCGCCTGTTGCGGATCGGCTTTCCATTCAGATTCGGTAAGTCCGCCGGGATCGTCCGCCTTAATGTCCACACTATTAAAAATCAGCGAGAGTTTACTGACATCGTCAAGGCGCACGCCCAGTTTGGCATTAGCCAG
This sequence comes from Salmonella sp. SJTUF14076, assembly GCF_015534835.1. Taxonomy (NCBI): domain Bacteria; kingdom Pseudomonadati; phylum Pseudomonadota; class Gammaproteobacteria; order Enterobacterales; family Enterobacteriaceae; genus Salmonella; species Salmonella sp. SJTUF14076. The sequence goes on from NZ_CP064674.1 coordinate 2,391,616, forward strand.
ATTTTTTCGCGCGCCGCTGTGATCGCGGTAGCCGTGGGTGGTGAAACGGGTAGTTGATACCGTGTAATCCACGTCGCCAGGCTGTGTGCCGTCACCCATCGCGCCCGTGGCTTTTAGCCCATAGCGCCAGCTTCCATAACTGCCGTAGTAGCTGCTGGCCTCAAGGGTTGGCGGCTGTCTCCCGGTTTCGGTGGTGACATTTATTACGCCGCCGGAAGCATTGCCGTATAGCGCTGAGAAGGGGCCGCGTAACACTTCAACGTCTTGTATGCTGTTAATATCAATATTCGAAATCTGGCCTTGCCCATCCGGCATGGTGGCGGGAATGCCATCAACATACAGACGAATGCCGCGCACGCCAAAGGCGGAACGCGAGCCAAATCCACGGATAGAGATCTGCAGATCCTGCGCGTAGTTCTGCCGGTTTTGCACCTGCAATCCCGGGACGCTGGTTAAAGACTCAGATAAATTGACGCGCGGCGTCGCCAGACGCATGTCTTCTCCCTCAATGACGCTAACGGCGGCAGGTGTATCCAGTTCGGATACGGTTTGCGGCGTTGCGGTGACTATCATGGTTTGTTCATTGGGCGCGCTGGCGGCCTGAAGGACCGGGGAGAAGGTCAGAGGCAATAAGAGGGCGGGATAAAGTCGCTGTCTAACGGAAATAATTTTCATGAAAATGCCGGATAAATGTAAGCGTATCAACGGAAAACGTGACATTAAGGGTAGTCAATATGTAAAGTTTTGAAATTTTAATCGCACATTAAGTTAAGAAAATGTGCGGTATTTAAGAGCCATGACATTCGCAGGCGAGGAAAAGCTCCACTTTCTGATAAATAATGATTATTATTCTCAACTTATAATAAGTGCGGAACGAAGATCCCGCGCAGCGAAGTAGTGTGAAGCAGCTATACACGTTTTTATCAAAGGGAGTCGTCATGCACTTACGTCATCTTTTTTCGCCGCGCCTGCGTGGTTCTTTATTGTTAGGTTCGCTCCTCGTCGCATCCTCATTTAGCACGCTGGCGGCGGAAGACATGCTGCGTAAAGCGGTAGGCAAAGGCGCTTATGAGATGGCCTGGAGTCAGCAAGAAAACGCGCTCTGGCTGGCTACATCGCAAAGCCGTAAACTGGATAAAGGCGGCGTAGTTTATCGTCTCGACCCGGTGACGCTGGAAATCACGCAAGCGATTCATAACGATCTCAAGCCGTTCGGCGCCACCATCAATGCCGCGACCCAAACGCTGTGGTTTGGCAATACCATTAACAGCGCTGTTACCGCGATTGATGCCAAAACGGGTGATGTAAAAGGTCGTCTGGTACTTGATGCGCGCAAACGTACTGAAGAGGTTCGTCCGTTACAGCCCCGTGAGCTGGTTGCCGATGCGGCGACCAACACGATCTACATTAGCGGTGTTGGTAAAGAGAGTGCTATTTGGGTAGTGGATGGCGAAACCATCAAACTGAAAACGACGATCGAAAATACCGGCAAAATGAGTACGGGTCTGGCGCTCGACAGTAAAGCGCAACGCCTGTACACCACCAATGCGGATGGCGAATTTATCACCATCGATACCGCCAGCAATAAAATTCTCAGTCGTAAGAAGTTGCTGGATGACGGTAAAGAACACTTCTTTATTAACCTGAGTCTCGATACCGCAGGTCATCGCGCGTTTATCACCGACTCGAAGGCGACTGAAGTCCTGGTTGTCGATACCCGTAATGGCAATATTCTTGCCAAAATCGCGGCCCCTGCCTCTTTGGCCGTCCTGTATAATCCGACACGTAACGAGGCTTACGTGACGCATCGTCAGGCAGGGCAGGTCAGCGTGATCGATGCGAAGACCTATAACGTTGTTAAAACGTTCGATACGCCGACATACCCGAATAGCCTGGCGCTATCGGCAGACGGTAAAACGCTCTACGTCAGCGTGAAGCAGAAATCGACACGTGAACAGGAAGCGACGCAGCCGGATGATGTTATTCGCATTGCTCTGTAAATAGGGTATGGAGGGGGAAACCCCTCCAGTCATCTCTTTAAACGCACCGATACGCCTCGTTACACCCCGCCGATAGCCTGATGATTCTGTGAGAATTACACTGCCTTTTTGCTGTAGTTAACTCATTATATTCACGAGGAAAATATGAAAAAGTTATTTATATGCTCAGGTTTGGGCATGATGTTTTTTATGCTTGCGGGTTGCACAACCAACTATGTAATGACGACAAAGAATGGGCAAACGATCGTAACTCAGGGTAAGCCGCAGTTAGATAAAGAGACGGGGATGACCAGTTATACCGATCAGGAAGGCAACCAGCGGGAAATTAACAGCAATGATGTGGCGCAGTTGATTAAGGCTGACTAAGCATTGGGCGCGATGCGGTGTTGGCGGCAACGCGCATTAAACCCGGCAGGCCTGGGGCTGCCGGGGAAGGGTAATGTTATGTCGCTGCTTCTTCTTTCAATACGACACTCTCTGTCGAATCCGCCGTCACTGGCGCAGTGCGATGGATCTCCGCCACGCGACGTCGCACGCCAAACCAGCCGGCGACCAGCAGAATAGCGATCAGCGGCAACGAGGCGATAGTGTAAGTTCCATTCGGGTAGTCAAACGCCATGAGTACCAGCACGCTTAATAAAAACAGCAGCGTTAGCCAGGAGGTGAAAGGCGCGCCGGGCAGTTTAAAACTGACGTCTGCGGCTTTGCCTTCTTTTATCGCCTGGCGTAAACGCATCTGGCACACCATGATAAACGCCCACGACGCGATAATGCCAAGCGAGGCAAAATTAAGAACGATCTCAAACACGCGGGAGGGGACCAGGTAATTCAGGAACACGCCAACCACGTAAACCACCAGAGTCGCCAGAATACCCGCATAGGGCACATGCTGACGGCTCATTTTCGCCATGAATTTCGGCGCGGAACCCCCCATCGACATTGAACGTAAAATTCTCCCCGTACAGTAAAGCCCGGAGTTCAGGCTGGAAAGCGCGGCGGTTAACACCACGATATTCATAATACTGCCGATATAAGGCACGCCAAGTTTAGAAAAGAAGGTGACAAACGGACTTTGCCCCGCCTGGTAGGCGTTCCACGGCAGCAGCAAAACCAGCAATACGACCGATCCTACATAGAAAAGACCAATACGCCAGATAACGCTATTGATGGCTTTTGGCACCATCGTCTGTGGATCTTTGCACTCCCCAGCGGCGGTACCGACCAGTTCAATCGAAGCAAAGGCGAACACTACGCCCTGAATCAGTACCAGCGCGGGCAACAGGCCGTGCGGGAAAAAGCCGCCATTATCTGTAATCAGGTGAAAACCGGTGGCATTACCCTCAAGCGGTTGACCGGTACCGAGAAAAATCGTGCCTACCACCAGGAAGATAACAATGGCGAGTACTTTTATCAGCGCGAACCAGAACTCCATTTCGGCAAACCATTTTACGCCGATCATGTTCATGGTACCGACAATGGTTAACGCGCCGAGCGCGAACACCCATTGCGGAACGTCGCCAAATGCGCCCCAGTAGTGCATATATAACGCCACTGCGGTGATATCGACGATCCCGGTCATCGCCCAGTTAATAAAGTACATCCAGCCTGCGACGTAGGCCGCTTTTTCACCCAAAAATTCACGGGCGTAGGAGACGAAGCTCCCGCTGGAAGGGCGATGCAATACCAGTTCGCCCAGCGCGCGTAAAATGAAAAAAGAAAAAATGCCGCATATCAGATAGACCAGCGCCAGTGCCGGTCCGGCCATTTGCAATCGGGCGCCTGCACCTAAAAATAAACCGGTGCCAATCGCGCCGCCGATAGCAATCATCTGAACCTGACGATTCCCCATCGCTTTGTGATACCCCTCTTCATGGGCGTTCAGCCAGCGTCGTTTCGCCGCATGTTGTTCTGCGGCGTGCGTAGTCTGTGTTTTCATTACGTTACCTGTTATAGCCTGTCCTGACAGAAAAATTCCTTATGCCGCGACGGGCGCTCACCAATCGATTGCCTGCAATGGCGAATGCCGCTTTTCCCTGATTCTGTGACAGGGATAAAACCGCCGGCGGAGCATCCTACCTGCAATTGTTAAATGACGCAAAACATACGGAAAGAAGAAAATGAGGATGTCGTGTTTATTTGTGCGGTCAGATGTGGTGCGGTGTGGTCACGATTCAGCCAGATAAGCTTTCAGCACAAATCCGCAGTGATTGCGTTGCGCAATAATTAATCAGGGTTAATCCCTGCAGGGATTTATGGTCATAGATATGACCTCGAACGATAAACCACCTGACGATATTGAAGCAGCATAAGATCAGGCCGTTGCGCCTGTTATTCTCATTTTCTCCTGAAAATGTATGCCTTTGAGCAATTTTGTTGATTGACATATCGTCATAATGAGAGAGGAGTAGGACATATAAAGCTATTGAGCAAAATTTGAAGGAGTAGGATATGCCATATACATCAGTTTCTACCTATGCCAGAGCTTTATCAGGAAATAAGCTACCTCATGTTGCTGCAGGAGATTATGAAAATAAATTATCAACAAAAATCCTGAAAGGCATCTTGTATGTGCTTACCGCAGGACTGGCCTACGGATTTACAAGAGTAATTGAACATTATTGTAATGTTACGCCTAAAGTTGCGGAGTTCTGTGCCAATGCAGGGAATATCCATAATCACCTTGCTGATGCTGTACGTGATGGACTGTTTACTATAGATGTCGAGCTTTCTGATGGTCGGATGTTAACATTCGAACAACTCTCGCTGATAGCTGAAGGTAAGCCAATCGTCAGGATATCGGATGGCAAGCATACCGTTGAGGTTGAGGGGACCTTTGAAGAGATTTGTATGAGACTGGAAGAGGGCTTTTTTGAAGCGCCAGCGTACTATGATTATGATATTGATGAAAAATATAAAACCGTCAGAGAGCGAATGGCAGCATATAATGCCTTACCTCAGGCATTAGGCGCCATTCCGTGTTTAGAATATTATATCGCTCGGGCCAGCAACATGCAGGAGGCGAAAGCGCAATGGGCGGCCGACATAAAAGCTCGCTACCATAACTATTTGGACAATTATTAAAAAGCGTTTATGTTTAGCCAGTTTTGTTAGAAATCAGACTCGCTGAGCCGGCGTTAAAAATTTTAACACGCCGCTATTTTGGCGGCGTGTCGCAAAGAGATTCTCAGAACCCGATTTCCGTTTGTACGCCAAAATTCCACGTACCTCCGGCGCGACAGCCGGCCTGTCTTATTTTTTTCAAAAGTATCCAACGCTATTCCACGGATAGGGTATCCTGTTGCGCAGCGATATCCGCCTCAGCCTGTGTGCCGAACGCAAGCATTAATGTTAATGGAAGCCTCAGATGACCTCTTTTTTACATGCTTATTTTACGCGATTACATTGTCAGCCGTTGGGGGTTCCTACGGTTGAAGCGCTCAGAACGCTTCACTTAGCGCACAACTGCGCGATTCCTTTTGAAAATCTGGATGTGCTACTGCCTCGTGAAATACAGCTCGATGAGACGGCATTAGAGGAGAAACTGCTTTATGCCCGACGCGGTGGATACTGTTTTGAACTGAATGGCCTGTTTGAACGCGCGTTACGCGACATCGGTTTTAACGTCCGAAGCTTATTAGGGCGGGTCATTCTGTCTCATCCCGCCAGTTTACCGCCGCGCACGCACCGTTTGCTGCTGGTTGATGTTGAGGACGAGCAGTGGATCGCTGACGTGGGGTTTGGCGGCCAAACGCTAACCGCGCCGCTTCGTCTGCAGGCTGAAATTGCTCAGCAAACGCCGCATGGCGAATACCGCCTGATGCAGGAGGGGAGCACATGGATTTTACAATTCCGCCACCATGACTACTGGCAGTCGATGTACTGTTTTGATCTGGAGGTGCAGCAGCAGAGCGATCATGTGATGGGCAATTTCTGGTCGGCTCACTGGCCGCAATCCCATTTTCGTCATCATTTGTTGATGTGCCGCCATTTGCCTGATGGCGGCAAGCTGACATTAACGAATTTCCACTTCACGCGTTACCACCAGGGACATGCCGTTGAACAGGTCAATGTACCGGATGTGCCGTCGTTGTATCAGTTACTTCAGCAGCAGTTTGGTCTCGGCGTAAATGATGTAAAGCACGGTTTTACCGAGGCGGAGCTGGCCGCGGTAATGGCTGCATTTGATACCCATCCGGAGGCGGGAAAATAATTTTTTGCCGCGAGGATTTGCGGGCCTGACAAAGATTAAAAAGTAATGGCCCATTCGGCATGAAACAGAATGATCGCCTGGCCGGAGATGGTGACGTTTTCCGGCTGGTTATCGCGAATGGTGACGGTAACATCAACAGTACCCTCTTTGCCTAAAGCGCGCCCCTGATGGCCTTGAATCTGCAGCGTTTTACCGTCATGCGCCATCAGGCCATGATGGACGAGCCATGCCCCCATCGGGCCATTGGCGTTTCCCGTTACCGGATCTTCCACAATTCCTATCGCCGGGGAAAACATTCGCCCATCGGTTTCGTTTTTTCCCGGACGAATCTGGAAAGGAAAAAAGCCGTTACAGCCAATTTGCTGGCTGATTGCCGTCAGGGCTGCCAGATTCGGCGAAAGGGCATCAATATCAACGTCTGGTTTGAGCAGGATCATCACTTTTGCATGTCCTGTTGAAGCCACCTGAATTGGCGCTCCCGGCACGATATCATCTTCAGTCAGGTTCAGTGCGGTGATGATGGCAGCCCGAATCTCTCCGACTAGCGGTGGTTCAAAATAGGGCTGACCTTGTTCCAGCGTGATGCGATAGTCGTTGTGTTCGGCATGAATTTCAACGCGATGACGGCCCGCTAACGAGGTTTGCCAGACGGTGGTGTTTCCCAACCCCAGTACCGTTGCCCGAACATAATGCGCGGCCACGGTGGCATGACCACAGATGGGGACTTCTACTGTCGGTGTAAAGTAGCGTATGCGCACATCACTCTCTTCGCTTTTTAGCAAAAAGGCGGTTTCCGAGTGACGAAGTTCACGGGCAATCAGCTGCATCTGCGCGTCGCTTAGCGTATCCGCATGTAAGACAACGCCAGCAGAGTTGCCGCGAAAGGGTTCGCCGGTGAAGGCGTCAACATGGTAAATCTGCGGTTTCATTGATGTTCTCCTTTGACTGAAGAATCATCATAGCCTGTGCGTTGCCGAATGACGACGCCCAGGCGTTTTTCTTTGCCCGGTAAGCGTATCCCCGGGCAAAGAGAATTAGCGGCGGGTACGAACAATCTGGTAGCGACGGGTGAAATACTCAAACGGCGCGCTCCAGACATGAACCAGACGGGTGAACGGGAAGAGCAGGAAAATAGTCATTCCCAGCACCAGATGAACGCGGAAAACAAACGCCACACCGCTCAGCATTTCCGAAGACCCGCCGCGGAAGGTGACAATACTTTGCGCCCAGCCCACCAACTTCATCATTTCGCTGCCATCCGGATATTGCGCCGAAAACGGAATGGTGCTCAGGCCAAGCAGGCACTGAATCAGCAAAATGCTCATGATGATAATATCAGGTGTAGTGGATGTCGCCCGCACACGCTGATTGGTCAGACGACGCCACAGTAATCCCGCGCCGCCGATCAACGTTAATACGCCGCACACGCCGCCGAGGATCATCGCCATCTGCTGCTTTACCGCAATCGGCAGGAACCAGGCATACATCCAGTGTGGCGTCAGCATCCCAAACAGATGGCCAAAGAAGATCCCCAGAATGCCAATATGGAACAGATTCGACCATATCACCATCCCACGCTTGTCCAGCATCTGGCTGGACGACGCGCGCCAGGTATATTGTCCGTAGTCATAGCGCAGCCAACTGCCGAGGAAGAATACCGTGGCGCAAATATAGGGGTAGATGTCGTAAAAAAAGACGTTCAGGTACTGTATCATTTCGGGCCTCCCGCGCTGACGTCGACGTACTGCGGCGCCGCGTCCTGGCTAAAGCGTCGTTGATAATGGTGTAACGGTGAACTGTCACAGGTCGTGGCGTTATCTTCGATAAACTTCACCTGTTCTTCTTCCCAGACGGCGTCCAGTGCCTGACGGGTATCATCCCGCGATTCCTGAACAATCTGCTTGGTGACACTGTCACTTGTAAGCGTACTGCCCGCCAGCGTCAGCAGGGCGTCAAACAGTTGATACCACGGCGCTCCTCGCTGTTTCAGACGACCGCCCAGTAGCGCCAGAATAGGGGCAATATTCTGTAATCCCTCGCGCGCTTCCGCTTCCGGCAACACGCTTAAGTACTCCAGATAGAGCGGCAGGTGATCCGGCAGTTCGCGGCAGTTGAGGTGCAGGCCCACGGTTTCATACTGGCTTAACAAATCGACCATCGCCTGGCCGCGATCGCGGGACTCCGCATGAACATGCTCGAATAACAGCAATGAAGTGGCGCGCCCGCGGTCAAACACTTCGCACCATTCTGCTTGTTTATCCAGTAACGGCGCATAAAGCAGCTCGCGAGTGAAGTTGGCCAGCATTGGCGCATCGTGTTGGATTAGGGCAAGCGCTTCATCCCGACATTCCCACAACTCGTCGTCCGGATACTCCATCAACAGGCCAATCGCTTTGAGGATTTGCATTATTCCCCCTCCGCTTTATCACGTACTTCGGTGATATTGATGGCATCAATACGGCTACTGTTGAACAGGTTGAATTTGGTATCCGAGCCGTGACAACCGTCGCCAAAAGTAAAGCCGCAGCCGTTGCGCTCCGGAAAGGCATCGCGCGCCATTTCCCGGTGGCTGGTGGGAATGACAAAACGATCTTCATAATTGGCAATCGCCAGGTAGCGATACATCTCTTCAACCTGTTGTACGCTCAGACCGACTTCGTCAATGGCGCGGGTATCCGTCACGCCTTCAACCGTCTGCGAGCGCATGTAGTGGCGCATCGCCATCATCCGCTTTAGCGCCCGAATGACCGGGCCGGTATCGCCCGCGCTGAGCATATTGGCCAGGTACTGGACCGGAATACGCAGCGTCTCCACCGCCGGCAGAATATTGCCATTGTGCGGCAACCCGCCCGCGTCGGCGTATGACTGGATGGGCGATAGCGGCGGTACGTACCAGACCATCGGCAGGGTACGGTATTCCGGGTGCAGCGGAAGCGCCAGCTTCCAGTCCATCGCCATTTTGTACACAGGCGACCGTTGGGCGGCGTCGATGACGTTTTGCGGGATGCCCTGTTTAAGCGCCTCTTCGATGACCGCCGGATCGTGCGGATTGAGAAACACATCGCACTGACGTTCATACAAATCTGTCTCGTGTTCGGTACTGGCCGCTTCTTCAATCCTGTCGGCGTCGTAGAGCAGAACGCCAAGATAACGGATGCGCCCGACGCAGGTTTCCGAGCAAACGGTCGGCTGGCCGGATTCAATACGCGGATAGCAAAATATGCACTTCTCAGACTTGCCGCTCTTCCAGTTAAAGTAGATTTTTTTGTACGGGCAGCCGCTGATACACAAACGCCAGCCCCGGCATTTATCCTGGTCGATTAGCACGATGCCGTCTTCTTCACGCTTATAAATAGCGCCACTTGGGCAGGTGGCGACACAACTGGGGTTCAGGCAGTGTTCGCACAGGCGCGGCAGGTACATCATGAAGGTGTTTTCGAACTGACCGTACATCTCTTTTTGTATGTTGTCGAAGTTGCGGTCGCGGGCGCGTTTTTCAAACTCGCCGCCGAGCAGCTCTTCCCAGTTTGGCCCCCAGATCACCTTGTCCATCCGTTTTCCGTCAATCAGTGAACGAGGACGGGCAGTGGGCTGATGCTTACTCTCCGGCGCATTATGTAAATGCTGATAATCGAAGGTAAAGGGTTCATAGTAATCATCGATTTGCGGAATCACCGGGTTGGCGAAAATTTTGCTAATTACCCCCATTTTGCCGCCCAGACGGGGCCTTATCTTGCCATTAACATCACGAACCCAACCGCCTTGCCACTCCTGCTGGTCTTCCCAGTTTTTGGGATAGCCGATACCCGGTTTAGTTTCGACGTTATTGAACCATGCGTATTCCATCCCTTCACGTCCGGTCCAGACGTTTTTACAGGTGACGGAGCAGGTGTGACAGCCAATACATTTATCGAGATTCAGTACCATCCCAACCTGTGAGCGTATTTTCATTTTTTCGCCTCCTGTACCTGATCCCGGCCCTCATCATCCAGCCAGTTAATGTTTTTCATCTTCCTGATCATGATGAATTCATCGCGATTCGAACCCACGGTTCCGTAATAGTTGAAGCCGTAAGCCAGTTGCGCATAGCCGCCGATCATATGCGTCGGTTTTGGACAGACCCGGGTCACGGAGTTATGGATCCCGCCGCGCATCCCGGTGACTTCCGAACCCGGAATGTTCATAATCCGCTCCTGGGCGTGGTACATCATGGTCATACCCGGCGGGACGCGCTGGCTGACCACCGCACGAGCGGTAAGGGCGCCATTAGCGTTGAAGGCTTCAATCCAGTCGTTATCTTCAATACCCAATTCACGGGCATCGGCTTCGCTGATCCAGACAATCGGCCCGCCGCGCGACAAGGTCAGCATCAGCAGGTTTTCGCTGTAGGTGGAGTGAATTCCCCATTTCTGGTGCGGCGTCAGGAAGTTAAGCGCTTTTTCCGGGAAACCGTTGGGCGGAATATCTCGCATTTCGCTGACGCTGCGGGTATCAATCGGCGGGCGATATGCCACCAGGCTTTCGCCAAAAGCGCGCATCCACGCATGATCCTGATAGAGTTGTTGCCGCCCCGACAACGTGCGCCACGGGATCAGTTCATGTACGTTGGTATATCCGGCGTTATAAGAGACATGCTCGCTTTCCAGTCCTGACCAGGTCGGGCTGGAGATAATTTTGCGCGGTTGCGCCTGGATATCACGAAAGCGAATTTTCTCATCTTCTTTATTGATGGCCAGATGGGTGTGCTCGCGCCCGGTCATCTCGCCCAACGCCTGCCAGGCTTTCACCGCCACCTGGCCGTTAGTTTCCGGCGCTAAGGCAAGAATCACTTCCGAGGCATCCAGCGCGGTGTCGATGCGCGGACGTCCTTTCGCCGGGCCATCGTGTTTGGTGTAATTGAGCTTACCGAGGAAATCGACTTCATCTTGCGTATTCCAGGCAATACCCTTACCGCCGTTGCCCAATTTATCCAGCAGGGGACCCAGCGAGGTAAAACGTTCATAGGTGGCCGGATAATCGCGTTCAACCACGACGATATTGGGGGCGGTTTTGCCCGGAATAAGTTCGCACTCGCCTTTACGCCAGTCGAGAATATCAAATGGCTGCGCCAGTTCCGCCGGGGAATCATGCTGGAGCGGGTGTAACACCACATCGGTTTCCTGTCCGAGATGTCCGACACACACCTCAGAAAAGACGCTGGCGATACCTTTGTAGATCTCCCAGTCGCTTTTGGATTCCCAGGCAGGATCGACCGCGGCGGAAAGGGGGTGGATAAACGGATGCATATCCGAGGTATTCATATCGTCTTTTTCATACCAGGTGGCGGTCGGCAAAACGATATCGGAAAACAGACAGGTACTGGACATACGGAAATCAAGCGTGACCAACAGATCGAGCTTGCCCTCAATCGCGGCGGACTGCCATTCCACCTCTTCAGGCTTAATTCCTTCGCTGGAACCCAGCGCTTCGCCCTGGATACCGCTGTCTGTGCCCAGCAGATATTTGAGCATATACTCATGACCTTTCCCAGAGGAGCCGAGCAGGTTAGAACGCCAGACAAATAAATTTCGCGGGTGATTATGACCACTGTCAGGCTGTTCGCAGGCAAAACGGATAGCGCCTGATTTCAACGCCTGCACGGTATAATCCGCCGCAGACAGCCCGGCTTTATCGGCGCTCGCTTTCACGCTGAGCGGGTTAAGATTAAGCTGCGGCGCCGAGGGTAGCCAGCCCATACGTTCCGCGCGCACGTTGAAATCGATCAGGTGTCCGGAAAATTTAGCCGGATCGGCCAGCGGCGACAGCAACTCTTGCGCAGTCAGTTTTTCATAGCGCCACTGGCTGGCATGGTTGTAGAAAAACGAGGTACTGTTCATCTGACGCGGCGGGCGATTCCAGTCCAGCGCGAAGGCCAGCGGCAGCCAGCCGGTTTGCGGCCGCAGCTTCTCCTGGCCGACATAATGCGCCCAGCCGCCGCCGGTTTGTCCAACACAACCGCAGAACACCAGCATGTTAATCATCCCACGGTAATTCATATCCATGTGATACCAGTGATTCACTCCCGCGCCGAGGATGATCATCGAACGACCGTGAGTTTTATGGGCGGTCTCGGCAAATTCACGCGCAATAGTTTCGATATGTCGACGCGGCACGCCGGTAATCTGTTCGCCCCAGGCCGGCGTGTAGGCTTTTACGTCGTTATAATTATTGGCGCTATGGCCGTCATCCAGACCACGATCCAGCCCATAATTCGCCAGCACCAGATCGTAAACGCTGACGACCATCCGCTCGCTACCGTCCGCCAGATCCAGGCGTTTCACCGGTAACTGACGTACCAGTACCGGTTCCTGCCGCACGCTGCGAAAATGTGGGTTTTCGTTGCCGCCAAAATAGGGGAAAGCGACACCCGCCACGTCATCATGCTGACCGAGTAAAGAGAGCGACAGTTCAGTTTCGACGCCCGCCGCCACCGGTTCCAGGTTCCATTTTCCCTTTTCGCCCCAGCGAAAACCGATAGAACCGTTGGGCGCGACCAGTTCGCCCGTACTGTTGAGCGCGACGGTTTTCCATTCCGGATTATTGGCTTCTCCCAGTCCATCCACCAGATCCGATGCGCGCATCATACGCCCCGGCACATAACTGCCGTCTGCGCGCTCATCCAACAGGACCAGCATTGGCATGTCGGTATAACGGCGGCAATAGTTAAGAAAATAGTCGCTGGGATTATCGAGATGAAACTCTTTTAAAATAACGTGACCCATGGCCATCGCCAGCGCGCTGTCAGTACCTTGCTTTGGCGCCAGCCACTGATCGCACAGTTTAGCGACTTCGGAATAGTCCGGGGTGATGGCGATCGTCTTAGTGCCTTTGTAGCGCACTTCGGTAAAGAAGTGGGCGTCCGGGGTACGCGTCTGCGGCACGTTAGAGCCCCAGGCAATAATGTAGGCTGAGTTATACCAGTCGGCGGACTCCGGCACGTCAGTTTGCTCGCCCCAGGTCATTGGCGACGCGGGCGGAAGATCGCAATACCAGTCATAGAAGCTCAGACAAGTACCGCCAAGCAATGACAGATAACGTGTTCCGGCGGCGTAAGAAACCATCGACATCGCCGGAATAGGTGAAAATCCCGCCACACGATCCGGACCATAGGTTTTGATTGTCCAGACGTTAGCGGCGGCAATGAGCTGATTCAGCTCTTTCCAGTTCGAACGAATAAAGCCGCCATGTCCGCGCACCTGTTTGTAACTTTGGCATTTTTGCGGGTCGTTCATTATAGATTCCCATGCCAGTACCGGATCGCTGTGCCGGGAAAGGGCCTCGCGCCACAGTTCTATCAGCCGCTTACGCACCAGAGGGTATTTCTGACGATTGGCGCTATAGAGATACCAGGAGTAGCTGGCGCCGCGCGGGCAGCCGCGCGGTTCATGGTTCGGTAAATCGGGACGCGTGCGCGGGTAGTCGGTTTGTTGAGTTTCCCACGTCACCAGACCGTTTTTGACATAAATTTTCCAGCTACAGGAGCCCGTGCAGTTGACGCCGTGGGTTGAGCGCACGATCTTATCAAACTGCCAGCGCTGGCGATAACTGTCTTCCCAGTCGCGGTTGGTATGCATCACCTGACCATGGCCGTCGGCAAAGGTATCGCCTTTTTGTTTAAAGTAACGAAAGCGATCCAACAGTTTACTCATGACATTTCTCCTGCTTCGATAAATTTTCCGCCACCCTGTCGATTTGGCGTTAAACCATTACCGGATGGCCGTCCTACAGGTGCGTATGTTGTTATTGTTGTTTAGGCTTACGACGCCCGTAGACCAGCCAGGTCAGCAGGACGCAAGCGATGTAAAACAGCAAAAAGATTTTCATGGCGCCCACCGGCGAGCCGGTCAAGGCCAAAGAGGTGCCAAACGCTTTTGGAATAAAGAAGCCGCCCACAGCGCCAATAGCGGAGATAAAACCGAGCGCGGCGGCGGTATCCGTCACCGCTTCGCGCTGCGCCTGCTCATCGCTCCCGCCGCGCAGTTTGACGTTGTAGAGCGTGATCTGACGGAAGATCACCGCAATCATCTGGAAGGTAGAACCGCTGCCGAGACCCGCTGTCAAAAACAGGCCCATAAAAACAAGATAGAACGCGCTAAAGCTGCCTGCGCCGGAGCCTGGCAGCGTGAGGAATAGCAAGGCGGTAAACAGCGCCATAAAGATAAAATTAATGAGCGTGACGCGAACGCCGCCGAATTTATCGGAGATCACGCCGCCTGCCGATCGCGCCAGCGCGCCGATAAAGGGGCCAAAGAACGCCAGTTGCAGAATGTTTACGTCGGGAAATTGCGTTTTGGCGAGCATGGCGAAACCTGCGGAAAAGCCGATGAATGACCCGAATGTCGCCAGGTACAACAGGCTAAGCAGCCACAGGTGCAGACGTTTTAGCACCGGCAATTGCGAGACGACAGACGCTTTTGAACTGCCGATATCGTTCATACCAAACCAGGCGGCAAGCGTCGCGACAGCCAGTAACGGCACCCAGATCCAGGCGGCGTTAGTGAGAGCGAGCAGGGAGCCATCAGGTTGCGGCACGCCCCGGACGCCTAAAAAAGTAAATATCGGCAGAAAAATAACCAGCGGCGCAATCAACTGCATCACACTGACGCCAAGATTTCCCAGTCCGCCGTTAATACCCAACGCGCTACCTTGTCTGGCTTTTGGAAAGAAAAAACTGATGTTGCCCATACTGGACGCGAAGTTTGCCCCCGCAAAACCGCACAACAGAGCGATGAGCATAAATACCCCGAAAGGGGTGGCAGGATTTTGCACGGCGAATCCCAGCCAGGCGCAGGGAATAATCAATATTACGGTACTTAATACGGTCCATTTACGGCCACCAAACAGTGGTACCATAAAGGAGTAGGGAACGCGTAATATTGCGCCGGAAAGAGAAGGTAATGCGGTTAATAAAAAGAGTTGGTCGGTGGTAAAATTAAATCCAATTTTATTGAGGTTGACGGCAACAGCGCTAAACAACATCCAGACGCAAAATGCCAGGAGCAAACAACTTACTGAAATCCATAAGTTTCTTCTGGCGATGCCTTTCCCTTTATTCTCCCAGAAGGCTGGATTTTCGGGTCGCCAGTCACTCAAGAGATAACGGTTATAATTCTCGTTTTGTCGTGTCATTTTACCCCTCACATGCGCATATCATTTGAAAAAAACACAAAAAAGAGACAGAGCGTCACGCGCTCTTTTGAGAACTTATTGAAGTTTTTTTAGAATATTGAGTGAAAGAATAGATAAAAAACCAGGCCAGCGCGGCGCGAAGAGGAGATATGATGTTTCTTAATTGTTACTATTTGTAAATTAAAAGTGATTTTTATTAAATTATTTGTAACTTTACGCAAAGAGTTCAAGCGTAATCATACGATCCAGATGGAATTTAAACGCGGGATCGGCCATTTCCGGAATACCCAGCACATACATACCGTCCAGCCCGCACACCAGTGCGATAAGCCGCCAGGCGATATCTGTGGCGTTAGCAGCAAACGTAAATTCTCCTGCCTGTTTGCCCTGCTCGATAATTGTGACCGTTTCCTCATGCCACATCTGCATCGTGAGGAGATAAGCATCTCTGATGTGCGGATCCCGATCGGCCAGAATTTGCGCCTCTCGCCACAATTTTATGTAAGGCTCAAAGCCGCCGTCTTCGCTACCCAACATAGCGTGAAGCCGTGCACGCCAGGTGGCGGGCGGCGGAACTTGCCCGGCATCAAGTAGGGTGCGGATCAAATGGACAAAGGCCTGCGCTTTGAGCTCGCCCGCCGAGCTGAAGTGGTGATGCACCTGGCCGGCGGCGACATCGGCTTCTGATGCGATTCGTCGCACCGTCATGGCGGCAAACCCCTCTGCCAGCGCCACGCGCATCGCCGCTTGCAGGATCACTTCGCGGCGTTCATCCCGGTTAAGGTAACTCATATTTTCCCCACATTAGCCAATACGCGCAGTGTAACAAAAAGCTGGACATTCGTTCAACTTACCGTAGGATCCTGAAATTGGACAGGCGTCCAGGTTTGAGTTTTTGAAGGGAGAGTTATGTTTCGTCAGTGGTTAACGTTAGTCATTATTGTGCTGGTCTATATTCCTGTCGCCATTGATGCCACGGTCTTGCATGTCGCCGCGCCGACACTGAGTATGACACTGGGGGCCAGCGGTAACGAGCTGCTGTGGATCATTGATATTTATTCTTTGGTCATGGCTGGCATGGTGTTGCCGATGGGCGCGCTTGGCGATCGTATCGGTTTTAAACGCCTGCTGATGCTGGGCGGGACGCTCTTTGGCCTGGCGTCACTGGCGGCGGCGTTTTCGCATACCGCCAGTTGGCTTATCGCCACCAGGGTATTACTGGCTATTGGCGCGGCGATGATTGTACCGGCGACGCTGGCCGGGATACGCGCCACCTTTTGCGAAGAGAAGCATCGCAACATGGCGCTGGGCGTCTGGGCAGCGGTAGGTTCGGGCGGAGCGGCGTTTGGGCCGCTCATCGGCGGCATCTTATTAGAGCATTTTTACTGGGGATCGGTTTTCCTGATCAACGTGCCGATTGTGCTGGTCGTCATGGGCTTAACCGCCCGCTATGTTCCTCGCCAAGCGGGCCGTCGCGATCAACCGCTCAATCTTGGCCATGCGGTGATGCTGATTATTGCCATTTTGCTGTTGGTCTATAGCGCTAAAACCGCGCTGAAAGGGAATTTGTCGCTGTGGGCCATCTCGCTTACCCTGCTTACCGGCGCGCTGCTCCTGGGACTCTTTATCCGCACACAGCTTGCGACATCGCGTCCGATGATTGATATGCGACTATTTACCCATCGCATTATCCTGAGCGGCGTCGTGATGGCGATGACCGCGATGATCACGCTGGTGGGTTTTGAGCTGCTGATGGCGCAAGAGCTGCAGTTTGTTCACGGGCTATCGCCTTATGAGGCCGGGGTATTTATGCTGCCGGTGATGGTCGCCAGTGGATTCAGCGGGCCGATTGCGGGCGCGCTGGTCTCGCGTCTGGGACTACGGCTGGTCGCGACGGGCGGCATGGCGTTAAGCGCGCTGAGTTTTTATGGCCTGGCGATGACGGATTTCAGCACCCAGCAATGGCAGGCCTGGGGGCTGATGGCGCTGCTGGGATTTAGCGCCGCCAGCGCATTGCTGGCTTCCACGTCGGCAATTATGGCCGCTGCGCCGGCAGAAAAAGCGGCGGCGGCCGGCGCGATAGAAACGATGGCTTATGAACTGGGCGCGGGACTGGGCATTGCCATTTTCGGTCTGTTGTTAAGCCGTAGCTTCTCCGCGTCTATCCGTCTGCCTGCCGGGCTTGAGGCGCAAGAGATTGCCAGAGCGTCATCTTCAATGGGAGAAGCCGTGCAGTTGGCGAATAGCCTGCCGCCCACGCAGGGGCAGGCAATACTGGACGCCGCCAGACACGCCTTTATCTGGTCGCATAGCGTGGCGTTAAGCAGCGCCGGGAGTATGCTTCTTTTGCTGGCGGTAGGGATGTGGTTCAGCCTGGCAAAAGCCCAACGCCGATAACATAATGCCTGATGAGATAAGCGCTTAATGCGCTAGCTGGCAGGGGGAGTCCATTTCCTCAACCTCTTTACCGCTGAGGCGTGCGTATTGCCCCGTCAGTCGCCAGAAGGCAGGCTGGGTTTCGGTATAGATTTCCGCAGCCAGAATCAGCCGACGGCGATCAACTTCGTTCAGTTCCAGTAAGGTCCAGGGAATAAAATAGCGATCGGTATCGGTAAGCCGAAACCACAGCGGACACCCGCAGCCGGAACAGAAGTAGCGTTCGCCGCGCGAAGAGGATGAAAAGTATGGCGGTTCCGGGGAAAGGGGGGCTAGCTGTGGTTGCCCGCAGGCTTCCAGATACATGGCTATTCCACCCGACCATTTTTGACACAGCGTACAATGGCAGGCATAGACATCCAGCATTTCGACGTCAACGGTAAAATGGCTCTGTCCGCAAAGACAACGACCAGTGAACGTCTGCACGGCATACTCCTTATGACCGAGTCTACATCAAGAGAAAAAGCCAGCCCTGAAAGGACTGGCTTTGTATTCAGACTACAACAAAATTAGAACTGGTAGTTCAGACCAACAGCAACGATGTTGTCGGTAGACACTTTAGCCGCTTTGGTGAAGTCGCTGTCGTCCAGCAGGTTGATTTTGTAATCAACGAAGGTGGACATGTTTTTGTTGAAGTAGTAGGTAGCACCGACATCGATGTACTCAACCAGATCCTGGTCGCCGTAAGTACCCAGGTTTTTACCTTTGGATTTCAGGTAAGCGATGGACGGACGCAGACCGAAGTCGAACTGATACTGAGCAACTGCTTCAAAGTTCTGGGTTTTATTCGCGATAAACGCATCACCCGCTGAATCTTCACCAAAGGTGGTCATGTTCAGCGTTTCGGAGTAGGTGGTCGCCAGGTAGATGTTGTTCGCATCATATTTCAGACCAGCAGCCCAGACTTCAGCGTTTTTACCCGCAGCATTCAGGTTGCTCGCTGCTTTCACCTGGTTGTTAGTACGGTCAGACTTCGCATAGGCCGCACCTACGCCAAAACCTTCGTACTCATACGTTGCGGACAGACCGAAACCGTCGCCGTTAGACTCGTACGCGCCGTCACGGTCGTTTTTGCCCTGGTACTGCGCGGCAAAGTTCAGACCTTCAACCAGGCCAAAGAAGTCAGTGTTACGGTAGGTGGCAACACCAGTAGTACGGCCAGTCATGAAGACGTCAGTCTGAGTCCAGGTATCGCCACCAAACTCTGGCAGAACGTCGGTCCATGCGCCGATGTCGTAAGCAACGCCGTAGTTACGACCGTAGTCGAAAGAACCGTAGTCAGCGAATTTCAGACCAGCAAACGCCAGACGGGTTTTGTCTTTGTCAGCGCCCTGGCTTTCAGTACGGTTGCCTTTGAATTCATATTCCCACTGGCCAAAACCGGTTAACTGATCGTTGATCTGCGTTTCGCCTTTGAAGCCCAGACGCGCGTAAGTTTTGTCACCATCACTTCCGTTATCATCAGAGAAATAATGCTGAGCGTGAACTTTACCGTACAGATCCAGTTTATTGCCGTCTTTGTTATATACCTCGGCTGCATTTACAACGCCTGCTGCCAACAGGGAAGTCACTGCCACTGCCACTAACTTAAGTTTCATTTTAATAATCCTTATAATTTTCTTAGCGTGTTTCCTCAACCATTGTTAAACGAGGCGTTTGTCAATGGCAGACTATTTTTAAATGACGGAGTGGCATAAGTTCAATAATAAGTTTCATAAGATTACAAATTATTTTAATTTGTGTGATCGAGATCTCCTTAATACATTTGAGAGTATTAATTTAAATAGGGACTGTCTAATAAGATATATTTTCGGAGGGGACTATTGGGCTGTTTATGGTTTTATTTTTGGTAGTAACGACTGATTATTATATGCACTAATACAGTTGCGAGCTAACGTTAATTATATATTTGTTAATATGATTATATCATTGCATTAACATATTTAACGATTTTATAAAATCCATTTTTACCAGCGCATCCTGGTATGGCGCAGGAGGAGCACGTGAAAATGAAAAATCGTCAAATACACACAGGCGATAGATAAAAGCGTAGTTGTGTTATGAAGAGTGTCAAGGTACAGCGGGTCGATTTAATATCAACATCGGCCCGCCCGTCGCTATTAGCGCCGCCGCGTTGCCAGCCAACAAAGTAGTGAACCTACGCAAACCATGACTGCGCCTTGCCAGAAGGAGAATGACAGTGGTGAGCTGAGTAACAGCGCTGCCAGAGCAGAGGACATGACGGGGGTAAAATAAGACCCTACGGCCATGATAGTCACATTGCCATGAAGTATGCCCACATTCCATGCTGCGTAGGCAAACCCCAACGTTAATGCCGCGGTAAAAAGTTTAGCAATCACCGGTAGGCTAAATATCATGGCAGGTTGCGGCGTAAGAAAATAGTGGAACCACAGCGCCACGGCGGTGAGTAACACAAAGACGGTGATACCGTTAAAACCACGCGCATATTTATTTGTGACCGTGCAGTACGTCGCCCATATAAACGCCCCAAGAAATGCCAGTAAATAACTTAGCGGACTGGTGGCGACATTGCTGATAATTTCTCCTGGATTAAGACCATTCTCGCCCCCCAGAACCCAGCAAACGCCAGTAAGTGCAATAAGCAATCCAGGAACAATAAGCCAGTTAGTTTTTTGCCCATTAAAAAGAATGGCAAACAGAATGGTCAGGCTGGGCCATAAATAGTTAACCATGCCGACTTCGATAGCCTGATGGCGAGTGGCGGCATAACCGAGAGAAAGCGCCAGGCATATTTCATAACTGACAAACAGTACGCTGCCTGCGATGAGGTATCGCCCCGGGAAACGGCGGATATCAGGTAATCCGACGGTAAAAATCAGCAGCAGGCCGCTTAATGAATAGATCATGGCTGCGCCGCCTACCGGTCCAAGACCTTCGCTGACGCCGCGAATTAACCCAACCATCGTGCTCCACAGAACGATGGCTACAAGCCCTATTAGCGTTGCTTTTTGTGATGTCATGCTTTGTGACTGTCCTGAATACCGCGCAAAATAAACTGCCACTTATAGCACTTTTTCCGAGGGCGATGCCATGCAGTGTCATTTTTTAGTACCTCCCTGGAGTTATTGCAGTTTAAAAATAGGGCTATTTAATAGCGGAACCGTTTCAATATTGATTTGACGCAAAAAAGTTATCGATTTTGCTGTTAGTTTCCTCGCGAAGTTATACACGCATCCTGGGCTGGGGTTTTGCTGCAGTTCGAAGGAGGCGTGCATCCGTGGAAAAAAGAGGAAAGCAATGGACGTCAGCCGCAGACAATTTTTTAAAATCTGCGCGGGCGGTATGGCGGGAACAACGGTGGCCGCACTGGGTTTTACCCCTAAAATGGCCCTGGCTCAGGCGCGAAACTATAAGCTGTTGCGCGCAAAAGAGATCCGTAACTCCTGCACATACTGTTCCGTAGGTTGCGGGCTATTAATGTATAGCCTGGGAGATGGGGCAAAAAACGCGAAAGAAGCGATTTACCATATTGAAGGCGACCCGGATCATCCGGTAAGCCGTGGCGCGCTGTGCCCGAAAGGGGCCGGTTTGCTGGACTATGTTCACAGTGAAGATCGCCTACGCTATCCGGAATACCGCGCGCCGGGTTCCGACAAGTGGCAGCGCATTAGCTGGGATGACGCTTTCACTCGTATTGCTAAATTAATGAAAGCCGACCGCGACGCCAACTTTATTGAAAAGAATGAGCAGGGCGTCACGGTTAACCGCTGGCTCTCTACCGGAATGCTGTGCGCCTCGGCGGCCAGCAATGAAACGGGTATGCTGACGCAGAAGTTTGCGCGTTCTCTCGGTATGCTGGCGGTAGATAACCAGGCGCGCGTTTGACACGGACCAACGGTAGCAAGTCTTGCTCCAACATTTGGTCGCGGTGCGATGACCAACCACTGGGTGGATATTAAAAACGCCAACGTCGTGATGGTGATGGGCGGCAATGCCGCAGAAGCGCATCCGGTGGGTTTCCGCTGGGCGATGGAAGCGAAAAACAATAACGATGCGACGCTGATTGTCGTTGATCCACGCTTTACGCGTACGGCGTCGGTGGCGGATATCTATGCGCCAATACGTTCCGGTACAGACATTACCTTTCTGTCCGGCGTTTTGCTGTACCTGATCGAAAATAACAAAATCAACGCTGAATACGTTAAGCATTACACCAACGCCAGCCTGCTGGTGCGGGATGATTTTGCCTTTGATGACGGTCTTTTCAGCGGCTATGACGCCCAAAAGCGTCAGTACGATAAATCCTCCTGGAACTACCAGTTTGATGAAAACGGCTATGCCAAACGTGATGAAACGTTGACGCACCCACGCTGTGTGTGGAATCTGCTGAAGCAGCACGTTTCGCGCTACACGCCGGATGTCGTGGAAAACATCTGCGGTACGCCGAAAGCGGATTTCCTGAAGGTGTGTGAGGTGTTGGCCTCTACCAGCGTTCCGGATCGCACTACCACCTTCCTGTATGCGCTGGGCTGGACGCAACATACCGTCGGGGCGCAGAACATCCGTACTATGGCGATGATCCAGTTGCTGCTCGGCAATATGGGGATGGCTGGCGGCGGTGTGAACGCCTTGCGCGGCCACTCTAATATTCAGGGCTTAACGGATTTAGGACTGCTCTCCACCAGCCTGCCGGGTTATCTGACGCTGCCATCGGAAAAACAGGCCGATCTGCAAACTTATCTGGCCGCGAATACCCCCAAAGCGACGCTGGCCGATCAGGTCAACTACTGGGGTAATTATCCTAAGTTCTTCGTCAGCCTGATGAAATCTTTCTATGGCGATGCGGCGCAGCAAGAGAATGACTGGGGCTTTGCCTGGCTGCCTAAGTGGGATCAGTCCTATGACGTGATCAAATATTTCAACATGATGGATAGCGGGAAAGTTACCGGCTATTTCTGTCAGGGCTTTAACCCGGTGGCGTCCTTCCCGGACAAAAACAAAGTGGTGCAAAGCTTAAGCAAACTGAAGTATCTGGTCGTTATCGATCCGCTGGTGACTGAAACGTCAACGTTCTGGCAGAACCACGGCGAATCTAATGATGTCGATCCGACAACGATTCAGACCGAAGTCTTCCGTCTGCCATCTACCTGTTTTGCGGAAGAGGATGGCTCTATCGCTAACTCCGGTCGCTGGTTACAGTGGCACTGGAAAGGTCAGGACGCGCCTGGCGAAGCGCGTAACGACGGCGAGATTCTGGCCGGTATTTACCATCGTCTGCGTGAAATGTATCGCGCAGAAGGCGGTAAAGGCGCCGAACCACTATTGAAGATGAGCTGGAATTACAAGCAGCCGGATGAACCGCATTCGGAAGAAGTGGCGAAAGAGAACAACGGCTATGCGCTGGAAGATCTCTATGACGCCAACGGTACACTGCTTGCCAGGAAAGGCCAGTTATTGAGTAGTTTTGCATTACTGCGCGATGACGGTACGACATCCTCCTCCTGCTGGATTTATACCGGTAGCTGGACGGAGCAGGGCAACCAGATGTCCAGACGTGATAACGCCGACCCGTCAGGGCTTGGCAATACACTGGGTTGGGCGTGGGCGTGGCCGCTAAACCGTCGCGTATTGTATAACCGCGCTTCGGCGGACCCGCAGGGTAAACCGTGGGATCCAAAACGGATGCTGATCCAGTGGAACGGCGCGAAGTGGACAGGGAACGATATTCCGGACTTTAACAACGCGGCGCCGGGGAGCGGGACCAATCCGTTTATCATGCAGCCGGAAGGGCTGGGACGTCTGTTTGCTATTGATAAAATGGCGGAAGGGCCGTTCCCTGAACACTACGAGCCGATGGAAACGCCGCTGGGCACTAACCCACTGCATCCGAATGTGATCTCGAACCCGGCGGCGCGTCTGTATGAAGAAGATGCGCTGCGCATGGGTAAGAAGGAGCAGTTTCCGTACGTGGGCACGACTTACCGCCTCACAGAGCATTTCCATACCTGGACCAAACATGCGCTACTTAACGCTATCGCTCAGCCGGAACAGTTTGTGGAGATCAGTGAGACGCTGGCGGCAGCGAAAGGTATTGCTAACGGCGACTATGTGAAGGTGAGCAGTAAACGCGGGTTTATTCGCGCGGTCGCGGTGGTAACTCGTCGTCTTCGCACCCTGCATGTCAACGGTCAGCAGGTTGAAACGGTGGGGATCCCGATTCACTGGGGCTTTGAGGGTGTCGCGCGCAAAGGCTATATCGCCAATACTCTGACGCCAAATGTCGGTGATGCCAACTCGCAAACTCCGGAATACAAAGCGTTTTTAGTTAACATCGAGAAGGCGTAAGGGAGGCGAACATATGTCTATGGAAACGCAGGACATTATTAAACGGTCCGCAACAAACGCCATCACGCCGCCTCCGCAGGCGCGTGATTACAAAGCCGAAGTCGCGAAACTGATCGACGTCTCCTCCTGTGTCGGCTGTAAAGCCTGCCAGGTAGCCTGTTCTGAATGGAACGATATTCGCGATAACGTTGGCCATTGTGTCGGGGTGTACGATAACCCTGCCGATCTCAGCGCCAAGTCCTGGACGGTGATGCGCTTTACCGAAACCGAGCAGAACGGCAAGCTGGAGTGGCTGATTCGTAAAGATGGTTGTATGCACTGTGAAGATCCAGGCTGTCTTAAAGCCTGTCCATCTGCCGGGGCCATCATCCAGTACGCGAACGGGATTGTTGATTTTCAATCTGAACACTGTATCGGCTGTGGTTACTGTATCGCCGGGTGTCCGTTTAATATTCCGCGCCTCAACAAAGAGGACAACCGCGTTTATAAATGTACGCTCTGCGTCGATCGCGTCAGCGTGGGCCAGGAACCGGCCTGCGTCAAAACTTGTCCGACCGGGGCTATTCACTTCGGCACCAAAAAAGAGATGCTGGAACTGGGTGAGCAACGCGTGGAGAAGTTAAAAGCGCGCGGCTTTGAACATGCCGGTATCTACAACCCGCAGGGCGTCGGCGGCACGCACGTCATGTATGTGCTGCACCATGCCAATCAGCCGGAGTTGTACCACGGCTTGCCAAAAGATCCGCAGATCGATACCTCAATCAATCTGTGGAAAGGGGCGCTAAAACCGCTGGCCGCAGCGGGCTTTATCGCCACTTTCGCCGGTCTGATTTACCACTACATCGGTATTGGCCCGAATAAAGAAACGGACGACGATGAGGAGGATCATCATGAGTAAGTCGAAAATGATTGTGCGCACGAAATTTGTCGACCGCGCCTGTCACTGGACGGTGGTGATCTGCTTCTTCCTGGTAGCGCTGTCGGGGATTTCGTTTTTCTTCCCGACGCTACAATGGTTGACGCAAACTTTCGGCACGCCGCAGATGGGACGTATTTTGCACCCGTTCTTCGGTATTGCCATCTTCATCGCGCTGATGTTTATGTTCGTGCGTTTCGTCCACCACAACATCCCGGATAAAAAAGACATTCCGTGGCTGAAAAATATTGTCGAAGTATTGAAAGGCAATGAGCATAAGGTGGCGGATGTCGGTAAATACAATGCCGGACAGAAGATGATGTTCTGGTCCATTATGAGCATGATTTTTGTGCTGCTGGTGACTGGCGTGATTATCTGGCGTCCGTATTTCGCGCAGTATTTCCCCATGCAGGTGGTGCGTTATAGCCTGTTAATTCATGCGGCGGCGGGCATTATTTTAATGCACGCGATCCTCATCCATATGTATATGGCGTTTTGGGTGAAAGGCTCGATTAAAGGCATGATCGAAGGGAAGGTCAGCCGTCGCTGGGCGAAGAAACATCACCCACGCTGGTATCGTGAAATCGAGAAGGCGGAAGCAAAAAAAGAGAGCGAAAAAGGTATTCAGTAATTCTTTCGCGATCTGATAAACAAGGCGCTATCCTCGTAGCGCCTTGTTTTCATCTGCTGTCTGTATACTCAGACGACCACAGCAAATCGTTTAACGACGGAAATCGATGACCATACGGCCACGAATTTGCCCTTGTTCCATCTCTTTAAAAATAACGTTGATATCTTCAAGCGGACGTAAAGCGACTTTTGGCACGACTTTTCCTTCCGCCGCGAACTGGAAGGCTTCGGTCAGATCCTGGCGTGTCCCCACCAACGAACCGACAACCTGAATGCCATCCAGCACCAGGCGAGGGATATCAAGGTTCATGGCTTCTGGCGGCAGCCCGACTGCCACCACACGACCTCCGGCGCGAACGGCATCTACTGCGGAATTAAACGCCGCCTTAGCAACCGCGGTAACCACCGCTGCGTGCGCGCCACCGGTTTTTTCCTGCACAATTTTAGCCGCATCTTCCGTACGTGAATTAATGGTCAGATCTGCGCCCATTTCCTCGGCCAGTTTCAGTTGTCCATCATTGACATCAATGGCGATCACTTTCGCATTGAAAACGTTTTTCGCGTACTGCAAGGCCAGATTACCCAGACCGCCCAGACCGTAGATGGCAATCCACTGGCCAGGTTTAATATGAGAAATCTTCACCGCTTTATACGTGGTAACGCCCGCGCAGGTAATACTACTTGCCGCCGCAGAGTCCAGACCTTCCGGTACTTTCACCGCATAATCCGCGACGACAATACACTCTTCGGCCATGCCGCCATCTACCGTGTAACCGGCATTTTTCACGTTGCGGCATAAGGTTTCATTGCCCGTATTGCAATACTCACAGTGTCCGCATCCTTCATAAAACCACGCGACACTCGCGCGATCGCCGGGTTTCAGCGAGGTGACACCAGGACCGACTTCCGCCACGACGCCAATGCCTTCGTGTCCCAGAATGACGCCGGTTTTGTCACCGAAATCGCCGTTTTTCACGTGTAGATCGGTATGGCATACGCCGCAGCACTCCATTTTTAGCAAAGCTTCACCGTGGCGAAGGGGACGCAGCGTTTTCTCAGTAACATCAACCTGATGATCTTGTGTGACAACAGCAGCTTTCATAACCTTCTCCTTTTATTAATAGTGAACTGCATAGCAGGTAAGTAATAGCAGGTAAGGCGCTATTACCTCTTTAGGATTAATATTTCTGATGAGTTATGCAAGGCGGCAGAAATACAATGTAATAGTTTAGCCAGGATTATCCTGATAAATCCCCGTTCAATACATAAAGGTGGCTAATATTAGTAGCTTGACAAATAAGCAGGGAAAGGAATTCAGGTGTGTCGACAGACTCACCAAAACTAAAGAAGAAAGTGATATCCGGCGGCATTCACCGCCGGGTACGTATTAAATGGAAGTCCGACGGTAGTCGCGGTATTCCGGTTTCCAGAAGTTATCGTCAATCGCCTGTTGCAGCGCTTCCGCAGAGGTTTTCACCGCTACGCCTTGTTGCTGCGCCATTTTGCCTACGGCAAAAGCGATAGCGCGCGACACGACCTGGATGTCTTTAAGCGCTGGCAACACTAATCCTTCGCCGTTATTCACCAGCGGAGAATGTTTCGCCAGCGTCTCACTGGCTGACATCAGCATTTCATCAGTAATGCGCGATGCGCCGGAAGCGATAACCCCCAGACCGATGCCGGGGAAAATATAGGCGTTATTACATTGTGCGATCGGATAAACCTTATCTTTCCAGATGACCGGCGAGAATGGACTGCCAGTTGCCACCAGCGCGTTGCCTTCCGTCCAGGCGATAATGTCCTGTGGCGTGGCCTCCACGCGAGAGGTGGGATTAGAGAGCGGCATGACGATCGGGCGAGGGCAATGCTTATGCATCTCGCGGATGATCTCTTCAGTAAAGAGCCCGGTCTGGCCGGAAACCCCGATCAGAATATCCGGCTTCACGTTACGCACCACATCCAGCAGCGACAGCACGTCATTTTCGGTATCCCAGTGCTGGAGATTGTCGCATTTCTGCACCAGTTTTGCCTGGAACGGCAATAAATTAGGCATCCGGTCCGTCAACAGGCCGAAGCGATCGACCATAAAAACGTTCTGTCGAGCGGCATCTTCGCTTAAACCTTCACGCTGAGTCTGCGCGATGATCTGTTCAGCAATCCCACATCCGGCGGAACCCGCGCCGAGGAAAACGATTTTCTGCTCGCTAAGCTGACTGCCGGCAGCGCGGCTGGCGGCGATCAACGTACCGACGGTCACGGCTGCGGTGCCCTGAATATCATCGTTAAAGGAGCAAATCTCATCACGATAGCGCGTCAACAGCGGCATTGCGTTTTTCTGCGCGAAATCTTCAAACTGTAGCAGGATATCTGGCCAGCGCTGCTTAACGGCCTGAATAAACTCATCGACAAACGCATAATACTCATCGTCGGTAATGCGCGGATGACGCCAGCCCATGTAAAGCGGATCGTTGAGTAACTGTTGATTGTTGGTGCCGACATCCAGCACAACGGGAAGGGTATAGGCCGGACTAATGCCGCCGCAGGCGGTGTATAATGACAGCTTACCGATAGGGATCCCCATCCCGCCGATGCCCTGATCGCCAAGCCCCAGAATCCGCTCGCCATCCGTCACCACAATAACTTTAATGTTGTGGTTAGGCACATTCTGCAAAATGTCGTCCATATTGTGACGGTTCGGATAAGAGATAAATACGCCGCGCGCCCGGCGATAAATCTCAGAGAAGCGCTCACAGGCCGCGCCCACGGTCGGGGTATAGATAACCGGCATCATCTCTTCAAGATGGTTTTGCACCAGTCGATAAAAGAGCGTTTCGTTGGTATCCTGGATGTTACGCAGGTAAATATGCTTATCGATTTCTGTTTTAAACCCCTGATACTGGAGCCAGGCGCGTTCGGCCTGTTCTTCAATCGACTCGACGACCTCTGGCAGAAGCCCTGACAAATTGAAGTTGCGGCGCTCTTCTACGCTAAAAGCGCTGCCTTTGTTTAACAGGGGAAATTCCAGCAATACAGGGCCAGCGTAAGGGATATAAAGGGAACGTGCTTTCTTGGTTGTAGTTTCCATGTTACTCACTCTTTTTCGAATAACTGTCCCTGGCACCGTCGTTTATCATCATATATTGCCTTCCACCAGGGAACCGACCCTGAGTATAAAGCATTGTGAGACGTTAAGGTCATTCCTATAAACAAAAACACCATTGCAGATGCAATGGTGTTTAACGTCATTTCAGGACTGTACGATTACTTTTGGCTATCGGCGCGGCGCTTTCTGCCGGTTGGGTTATTCACCACGCTGCTGGTGTCGCCTTCAGTAACAACCTTACGCTGGTTGGAAATTCTGTAATCCAGTCCAAGTATATGACGAGCCTGACGGTTCGATTTCATGTTAACTCCTCAATCCTGTTGCTAGTTTTAAGGACAAATTCGCTTACGCGAAAGAAACGTAACCCCTAAGGTTGCCGATACAGCATAGCAGGTTTTACAGAGTCGGGTGCTGCCCGCTTACCACATAGTTGATGGTCTGCTGGTAGATGTCACTGAGGATGTCATTGTCGGAAGCCTCAACCCATTTGGTCAGCTCCATTAAAATATCATCTTCAGTGACAACGCCTAACTCCGCACGTAATCCTTGTTCAATCGCGTTGACCAGGGCCGGTTGTGCTGCTGAGGTATTTGCTGAGTGATAAGTAAACATATAATGCCTCCGTGAACATGTATTTATTTAGTACGGCTCGCAGAAAATTAATTCGTATTCAGCATGGCAAACATTTTTGCGGCTGTGGTTAAGATTAGTCCTGGAGTTATTTTAACGCAAGGCGGAGCTCTAATTGTTTACCCCAGAAGAAAATATATTAAGTTTGCCAATTACATATCCTCATACAAATAGTGGTCAATTAATATACATTTAAAATGCTACTTATTGCGATTTTTATCCTTTATTACAACGAGATAAGATAAATCTTAATATGAATGAAAATATACATAATGGAATACGCTTCCGGAAGAAAGGGTAAGGATAAAAGGAGGGATATATTCTTTAAAGAAAGGGAGGCCTGTTGGTTTAATATCCATCAATGAAAAAGCATAAACCATTATCTATATCTGAAGCGCGGGTAATTGACAACATGCTACATCCATCGGCATGGACAACGCAGATTAGCAGCATGGTCTATACTTTATTTTTTGAGCCAACAGGAGAGCAAAAATGACAATCCATAAGAAAGGTCAGGCACACTGGGAAGGCGACATCAAACGGGGTAAAGGTACTGTATCAACAGAAAGCGGCGTGCTTAATCAACAACCGTATGGATTCAATACCCGGTTCGAAGGCGCGCAGGGAACCAACCCGGAAGAGCTAATTGGCGCCGCACATGCGGCCTGTTTCTCCATGGCGCTATCACTCATGCTGGGAGAGGCTGGATTTACGCCGACATCCATTGACACAACCGCTGACGTATCGCTTGATAAGGTGGAGGCGGGCTTCGCCATTACCAAAATTGCGCTACAAAGCAAAGTTGCGGTAGCAGATATTGATGCTTCAACTTTCGATCAAATCATCCAGAAAGCAAAAGCCGGGTGCCCGGTATCGCAGGTTCTGAATGCGGAAATCACCCTCGACTACCAGCTTAACGCCTGATAACCTCGCCAGCCCGGTAACGACTCTTGTTTATCGGGCTGTTGAATATCGCTTTTTCTCCGTCTCTCATTTTCTTCACGCTATCGGGCGTTAAAAGTAAACAGAGCGAATGAAAATGTATCAGACGTCAGGAACCTCGAGAAGCGTCTTCTTACCGTGCCTTTGTTGGTATTCATTACAGGTGTTAATCATTTTCTTTGCAGCTCCTTTTAGTAAAGAAAGCATTAAATCATCATAATCAACGTAGAATCTGGTTGTTTCGGTTTCCGTTTTTATCTCCCCAATTGCTGCTATTTCAGTGGCTAATTTCAATTTTGCCGCATCGATATCTTTATTCGCTTGTTTCACTGTGGCTGATAAGCTAGTAAAGAAATTTTGCACTGCTTTTAGCCTGTTATTCAATTCTGGAATCAATTTCCCTTCAATCACGCCCGCAGCAATAGAATAGGAAATAATTAATCCAAACGGACCGGCGACTATGCCGGCTGCAGCACCGGCATAAGCTTCCTTACGAATTCTATCCACCTGTGACTGGAAATAACTACTTTTTTCCGAAAAATCATTAGTTAACTGGCTATCTAATGCCAGCAGTTTTCCGGAAGCGTTGTTGAAACTTTGTGAACTTGTCAGGAGAGATTTTTGCGCTTCATTCAGTTTCTTGACACCATCATCTAATATCCTGATGAGAATGTCTTTCTGGGCTGATGCTTTTTTCTCATTATATTCATCAAATAGTAAAATATACGCTGAGAGTAATTGCGTCACGACACCACACCATTCATAAACAGTTTGTGTCGCTTCAAAATACTTGTCCTGGCTGTCCATAAGCAAAACTTTAATATCACCAACTAAAACAGAAGCTTCCTGCGAATACTCCTGTTTAAAACGGCTTAACTCTTTTATGGTTTCATCAAAGGTCTTCCAGGGGATGACCTGGTCGAGGTATTTGTTATAAAGATCTAATGCCCCATCTGCGGTTTCGATCGCGCTTTTAACTACCTCTACAGTTTGTTCTGCAAATATACCGGTCATAATCATTTGCCTCTTTAAATATATAAATTGTAATTAAGTGACTGTTTTATAACGCATTCTTACCTATTACCTCCAGACAACTTTTGTAGCTTTAACATTCCAGAAGCTGGAAATACTGCCTGCTTCCTGCTTATCTACGCAGGGTACGATTACTCTGCTGCATTTTCTCCAGAATACGACCAA
The DNA here is from genome assembly GCF_015534835.1 of Salmonella sp. SJTUF14076. NCBI lineage: Bacteria > Pseudomonadati > Pseudomonadota > Gammaproteobacteria > Enterobacterales > Enterobacteriaceae > Salmonella > Salmonella sp. SJTUF14076. The sequence goes on from NZ_CP064674.1 coordinate 2,423,175, forward strand.
AAGAAACTGTTTTGCTTCCTACTTTCACCATTCCATCTTCCGGCAAGTAGCTAAATTTGACGTACAGTATATTTTTGCTGATTTTATCTTTTTGCTTCATAGCCAAAATGGCTTGCTGTAATGCTTTTAGGTCGGAGGGGATTCCCACCGCATCGGTGATATCGGTACCGGGCACAAATTTCGATACCTGATCAACAGTTTGAGTCAATATATCCTGTAGCGGAAATAATCCGGTAAAACGTTGTTTGGGTTTATATTTTGTCACTCCCATATAAATGTCAGGTAGACCTTTAATGTGGTTTTCAATGCTGCGAGTTTTATTTTGCAACATAAATTCGCTAATCTCTACCGGAGAGCCGATCAATACCAGCGGCTTCACTCCTGCACCTTTTTCGGAAAAGAGATAGTTGTTGCTGCTGCTTTTTACTGCTTTTTGCAACTCGCCACGATCCATGATTAAGCTGTAATATTTACCCTCTTTCACAACAGGTTTGGGTTCACGCCACATATTGATATCGCTAGCTTGTGCCATACTGGATACCATCATGTAACCGAAAAACGCCAATGTTACGGATAGTTTCATTAACTTACCTTTTTAATTAGCCAAAAAAAATAGCACTCGTAAAAAGTATAAAGCCGTGGTTGCAACAAAACTTAAACGTCGCTCACTTCACCGATAAGCATTTATTTATCTTAATTATATAAATTTCCCTCCTAATAATACCTGAATTATTACCCTTTGGATTCAACTACTTGCAGTTATAGTGCTAAATAACAATGAATCTACTGGAAGTATACAGTTTGTGTACGAAAGGTGTTTTTTATGATTACGGAAATCTGAAATTGTCCGACTATCTGTAAATGCTATGAAATTGTATTGTAGATCCGATTGCGCCCGGTGCTGATGACTACCGGGGCAATAGTGGTTGGTTTAGCCCTGATAGGGTTCGCCAGCGGCGTAAACGCCGCAAGCCGTTTTGGCCAGGGTTGGTGGTTGCCTCCGGAATGCTGACAGGCAATCTGTTTTACGATGTTTGTTCTGCCCACCGTTTGTGTCTGGCTGGCGCGCGATCGCGACGGCATGTCAGAGCGAAGTTCTCTTTCATCAGCTCAACGTAGTGCATACCACATCCGTGGCTATTGTCGTGGCCTACTTTTTCGCCTTAAAATCTGCTCGCCATGTTGCTTTATTCATCAAACATCAAAATCAGTCAACGTAAATATCAATAATAGCCATATCACGGAGGGTGATCTTTATTCCTGAGAGAGGAGGGGTATTATTTTCTGTGTTCTACATTAACGGGTTAACGCGCAGATGTAGAGGTTATTTATATAATTATTGGAGCAACAACAATGAATAAATTCTCCCTTGCTACAGCAGGTATTATCGTGGCAGCGCTGGTAACCAGTGTTAGCGTGAATGCGGCAACAGATACTACTAAAACAAACGTTACGCCTAAAGGTATGAGCTGCCAGGAGTTTGTTGACCTCAATCCGCAGACGATGGCGCCAGTCGCTTTCTGGGTGCTGAATGAAGATGAAGATTTTAAAGGCGGGGACTACGTAGATTTCCAGGAAACTGAGACGACAGCAGTGCCGCTAGCCGTTGAGCTTTGTAAGAAAAACCCGCAGAGTGAATTAAGCAAAATAAAAGACGAAATCAAGAAAGAACTCTCAAAATAAGAGTAAACTGATATCAAAACCCGGCCTGTGTGTCGGGTTTTACTATTTGTGACACCGTCACAAATAACATCTTCCATTTCTTCTACCAATCACGTGGTATTGCACTATTTTCATTAGAGCCCTTTCACTATATGGAGACCTAATGAAAATTTTACCGCTGGCACTCTTTATCATTCCTTTTCTGGCCGGATGCGGCGCCAATAATACGCCGCCGCAAACACCTATTCCCGGGGAAAAAACCTCTGCCAAATTACGTACCCTGGAAACAGGCGCGGCGGCTATTCAATCCAGACCACCTGTCGATGCCATCAGTACCTACCTTGACGGGTTCCATTTTTATAGCGGTGATAAAAACGGACAGATGGAAGCGCACCATTACGTTACCGTCCTGAACGAAGATGTCATGCAGGCGGTGATTTACGACGGCAATACGAAACACGCGCGCCTGATGGGGGTGGAGTACATTATCAGCGAACGTTTATTTAAAACGCTTCCTCCCGAGGAGAAAAAACTGTGGCACAGCCACCAGTACGAGGTGAAATCCGGTAGCCTGGTGGCGCCTGGCTTACCGCAGGTCGCTGATAAAGCGTTGATGAGTAAGATTGTTAATACTTATGGCAAGACCTGGCACACCTGGCATACCGACCGGGATAAAACCCTGCCAATGGGTATCCCTGCGCTGATGATGGGCTTTACTGGCGACGGGCAGCTTGACCCCGCGCTGCTGGCCGATCGGGATCGCCGTCTGGGAATTGATACCCAGGCCATTAAACGCGAGCGGCAGGAGCTGCCTGAGCATCCCGTTGTTAAGGGGGCTAACGCCTGGGAGCAGGGGGAGGTTATCCAGCTACAGCGTGTTCAGGGCTCTGGCGAACACGGGCGAGGCGATACCGCGCACTTCGGTACATCTGAGCAATCCCGACAATAATTCCACGATTTTACACGCAGATAGGAAAAAGAATGCCTGTTAAGTGACAGTGTCACGTAAAAATTAGCCCCATAGTCTATGCTTGTTTTTCGGATGCTGTAGAGGTTATGGGTTAAACGGAGCGACAAATGAGTTCAAAAATTTTTTGCAAAAGCTGGGGAGCTGAATATATCGCCGCTGATGTCGTCCGCTTTCGTCTTTGGGCCACCGGTCAGCAAAAGGTTATGCTCAGGCTTGCGGGTAAAGACCAGGAAATGCAGGCGAGTGGTGACGGCTGGTTTACGCTGGACGTCTCCGGGGTGACGCCAGGTACGGAGTATAACTTTGTACTCAGCGATGGCATGGTGGTCCCCGATCCGGCTTCCCGCGCCCAAAAAACTGACGTCAACGGTCCGTCATATGTGGTTGATCCAGGCAGCTACGCGTGGCGCAACACCGGGTGGAAAGGTAGCCGTTGGGAGCAGGCCGTGGTGTACGAGATGCATACAGGCACGTTCACTCCGGAAGGCACCTTCCGCGCCGCAATAGCGAAGCTGCCTTATCTCGCTGAACTCGGCGTTACCGTTATTGAAGTGATGCCCGTTGCGCAATTTGGCGGCGAGCGCGGCTGGGGCTATGACGGCGTACTGCTTTACGCGCCGCATTCTGCCTATGGGACGCCGGATGATTTCAAGGCGTTTATTGACGCCGCGCATGGGTATGGTCTTTCCGTCGTCCTGGATATTGTGCTGAACCATTTCGGCCCGGAAGGAAATTATTTACCGCTATTGGCGCCGGCGTTTTTCCACAAAGAGCGCATGACGCCGTGGGGAAATGGTATCGCCTATGATGTCGACGCCGTGCGGCGCTATATCATCGAGGCGCCGTTATACTGGCTGACAGAATACCATCTCGACGGCTTACGCTTTGACGCTATCGATCAGATTGAGGACAGTAGCGCAAAGCATGTGCTGGTTGAAATCGCACAACGTATTCGGGAAGACATTACCGACAGACCCATTCATCTGACTACCGAAGATAGCCGCAATATTATTTCTCTGCATCCCCGTGATCAGGATGGCAATGCGCCGCTGTTTACCGCCGAATGGAATGACGATTTTCATAATGCCGTCCACGTTTTTGCGACCGGAGAGACCCAGGCCTACTACAATGATTTTGCTGATGCCCCGGAAAAACACCTCGCAAGAGCGCTGGCCGAAGGATTCGCTTATCAGGGAGAAATTTCCCCCCAAACCGGCGAACCTCGCGGCGTAAAAAGTACCGGACAACCTCCGGTCGCCTTTGTGGATTTTATTCAGAATCACGATCAGGTCGGTAACCGCGCCCAGGGCGACAGACTGATAACCCTGGCGGGCGCTGAACGAACAAAAGTATTGCTCGCCACGTTGCTGCTTTCACCGCATATTCCGCTGCTTTTTATGGGCGAAGAGTATGGCGAAAGCCGTCCTTTTCTTTTTTTTACCGATTTCCATGGGGATTTAGCCCGCGCCGTTCGTGAAGGTCGCGCAAAAGAGTTTGCCGATCATGCAGGGGAGAATGTTCCGGACCCGAATGCACCAGAGACCTTTCAACGCTCAAAACTTAACTGGAAGCAACAGCACAGTGAAGAGGGTAAAGCGTGGCTGGCGTTTACCCGCGAACTACTGCTTTTGCGCCAGAAGCATATCGTGCCGCTGTTGTCCGCTGCCCGTGAGAGCTCAGGAACGGTATTGCAAACCGCGCCCGGATTTATTGCCGTTAGCTGGCGTTTTCCGGGAGGAACACTGTCACTGGCGCTGAATATTAGCGCCACGACGGTATTGCTGCCCGATTTACCGGGTAAGACCCTCTTCGCCTGGCCGAATGAATCCACCGGGTCGCTTTCCCAACATTCTCTTATTGTCCGCTTAGCCCAGGGAGAGTCTGCATCATGATCCCAACTGCAACGTATCGTCTTCAGTTTCGTAATGGCATGACCTTCGATCGCGCTGCGGCGCTGGTGCCTTACCTTAAAAATCTGGGTATCAGCCATCTTTATGCCTCACCCATCTTTACCGCCACCAAAGCGTCAACGCATGGTTATGATGTCACCGATGCGAATGAGATTGAGCCTTCTATTGGCGGGCGCGAAGGATTTGAAAGACTGGTGGCCGAACTTAAAGCGCAAGGGCTGGGATTGATCATCGATATTGTGCCTAATCACATGGCCAGCTCGCTGGAAAACGCCTGGTGGCGCGACGTGCTTGAATATGGCAAGGAGAGCCGTTACGCGCGCCATTTCGATATTGACTGGTCGCGCCGACTGACGCTGCCTTTTTTAGGCGACACGTTTGACGCCGTGCTGGAAAACGGAGAAATTGCGATCAAGCCCGATCCCGCTACGGGTAAACCCGCGTTCGCCTATTATGATAACTATTATCCGCTTGCGCCGGCGACATGGCAGGGGCGCGAGGCCGAAATACTGGCGCTTACCGATAAAGCCGCTATTGCTGATTTGCATGAGCGCCAGCCGTGGAAATTAATGTCCTGGCGCGAGGCCGCTCGCTCGCTTTCATATCGGCGTTTCTTTGAGGTCACAGGGCTGGTAGGAATGCGGGTGGAAGATAAAACCGTCTTCGACGATACACATCGGCTGATTCTGGAGCTGGTCAGAACGGGGGCGGTTGACGGTTTACGTATCGATCATATCGACGGCCTTGCCGATCCGAAAGCCTATCTTGCGCGTTTACGTCAGGAAGTGGGGCCGGCGTGCTATATCACCGTGGAAAAAATTCTCGCTAAAGGCGAGCAACTTCCTGATGACTGGCCGGTTTCCGGCACCACAGGCTATGAATTTATCGCCTCGCTGGCGGAGGTGCTGGTTGACGATGAGCAGATAGACAATTTGCGCCAGGCTTACGAGACCGTTAAAGGCGCGCCAGTGGATATGCGGGCGGAATTACGGGCGGCTAAATTGCTGATGGTCGATCGCAATTTCGAGGGGGAATTTACCCGGCTGCTCGCGCTTGCGCTGTCGATTGCCAGCGAGCTACAGATCGCACAGGAAGAGAGCGTCGTTCGGCAGGCGTTACGCGAGTTATTAATTGCCTTTCCTGTATATCGCACTTACGGCACGGCAGAAGGGCTACCGCCGACCGATATTTGCCTGTTACACCGTATTGTGGAACGGGTAAAGACGCTTGAAAACCCTCCGCAGCCAGAAGCGCTTACATTTCTGAGCCGTCTTCTTACCGGCGATGTTCCCGCCTCCAGCCAGGAGGAGGCGACACAGTTTCGCGTTCGGTTCCAGCAACTCACCGGTCCGCTGATGGCGAAATCGGTAGAGGATACGCTTTTCTTTCGTCAAAACATGGGACTGGCGTTAAATGAAGTCGGCGCCGAGCCCGTCACGCATCACTTCTCCATCGAACGCTTTCACCATGAGATGAAAACCCGACAGGCGCGACAGCCTGATGCGTTATCCGGTACGTCGACCCACGATACCAAGCGAGGCGAGGATGCGCGAGCACGGCTGTATACGCTTACCGAAGCGCCGGAGCAGTGGAGCGAATGCCTTGCCCGCTGGCGGCAGATGAACCAGACCCATGTCAAATTTTTGAATGATGGCACTGCGCCAAAATCGGCGGATACGTGGATGTTATATCAGGCGCTGACCGGCGTCTGGCCCCCGACGCTACAACCACAGGACGAAACAGGTTTAAACGCGCTGAAAACACGCTTTGAAGCCTTTGTGGAGAAAGCGCTACGCGAAGCGAAGCTGCGTACCGATTGGGTGGACAGTAATGAGGCTTACGAAACGGCAATGCTTGATTACGCCCGTTATTTACTGGCGCCGGATAATCAGACATTTTTGCAGGATTTTTATCGTTCCTTGCAACCCTTCATCCGCGCAGGGCTGGTTAACAGCCTGACGCAGACCGTTATCAAATTAACCGCGCCGGGAGTACCTGATATCTATCAGGGAAGCGAGGCGTTGAATTTTAGTCTTGTCGATCCCGACAACCGCCGCGAACCGGATTTCGCCACGCTGGCGCAGCAGTTAGACCAACTGACGCCGGGAGTTTTCTCGCGCGAAGAGAGTTGGCTGAACGGGCAGGTGAATCAGTATGCCACCGCCGCCTTACTGCGTTTGCGTCAGCAGAATCATGAGCTCTTCCGTTTTGGCGACTATATACCGCTGCGGGCTGTTGGTCAGCGTGCCGACAAGGTCATCGCTTACGCCAGAGTCAATCATGATGATGCGCTGATCGTTGTTGCGCCCCGACTGGTGTTCGCCGAATGTGACGGCTTATTGTCACAATCGCATAGCGGTTTCTGGGCAGGAACCGACATTATTATACCCGGACAGCTTAATCAGCATCGTTATCGCAATGTGCTTACCCAAGAGAGGTTAATGCCTGGTGAACGCCTGTCGTTGGCCTCACATCAGGGCGGCGTACTGGTTTTAATGAGCGACTGAGTTTATGTGTTGATGTGCCGTGACAGGACAACGTTTACCGTGGGTGGAGAAAGAGAATGACAACAAACAGGGCTTTTGAAATCAGATCAGGATACAGCCATACGCTTGGCGCGAATTATGATGGCGAAGGCGTGAATTTCGCTATTTTTTCCGCCCATGCGGAACGCGTCGAGCTTTGCCTTTACGATCCGAGCGGGGAGCATGAAGTCGCTCGTCTGGAGTTACCGGAATATACCGACGAAATATGGCACGGCTATGTCCCGAAGTTGCAGCCCGGCGCGCTGTATGGGTACCGCGTTTACGGTCCTTATGACCCGGAAAATGGTCATCGTTTTAACCCCAATAAGCTGCTTATTGACCCTTATGCCCGTGAGCTGGTGGGCGATATTCAGTGGAACGATGCGCATTTCGCGTATCAATTACTTCATGACGATAAAGATTTGACCTTTGATGACCAGGATAGCGCGCCATTTACGCCTAAATGCCGGGTGATTGATCCGGCTGAGGCTAACTGGGAGGATAGACAACGGCCTTCCATACCGTGGTCGAACGCCATTATTTATGAAACGCATGTAAAAGGCTTTACCCAGCTTAATTCCGCGATCCCTGAGCCTCTACGCGGTACGTTTGAGGGCATGGGACATAAAGCCAGCATGGATTACATTAAAAGTCTGGGTATTACCTCCGTCGAGCTTTTACCCGTTCACTGGTTCCCGGACGATCAGCATCTGCTCGATAAAGGACTGAAAAATTTCTGGGGATACAACTCGCTGGGCTTTTTTGCGCCGGCGACGCGCTACTATGGTCCAAAAGGTATTCAGGGATTCCGCGATATGGTGCGCGCTTTCCATGATGCCGGCGTCGAAGTGATACTGGACGTGGTCTATAACCATACGGCAGAAGGGAATGAGCTTGGCCCCACGCTGTCATTTAAAGGTATCGATAACTTCTCTTACTATCGCACCATGCCCGATCAGCATCGCTATTACATTAACGATACAGGGACAGGTAATACCGTCAATACCTCTCATCCACGGGTACTGCAAATGGTGATGGATTCCCTTCGCTATTGGGCGGAGTCAATGCATGTCGACGGCTTTCGTTTTGATTTGGGCACCATTCTTGGTCGTGAGCCGGAAGGCTTTGATCAGAGAGGCGGCTTTTTTGATGCGGTAACGCAAGACCCGGTGCTGGCAAAACTGAAACTGATTGGCGAACCCTGGGATATCGGACCGGGCGGCTATCAGGTTGGCGGCTTTCCACCAGGGTGGGGCGAATGGAATGATAAATACCGCGATACGGTACGCGAATACTGGAAAGGTGACAACGTCACAAATGATTTCGCCGCACGCCTGCTGGGTTCCGGCGATCTCTATGATTTGCGCGGCCGTCGCCCCTGGTCAAGCGTTAACTTTATTACAGCCCATGACGGCTTCACGCTGAACGATCTGGTGTCTTATAACGACAAACATAATGAAGCCAATGGCGAAGATAATAATGACGGGCATAATGATAACCGCTCCTGTAACTATGGCGCAGAAGGGCCAACCGACGACGAAGGCATCAATGCGATACGCGAGCAACAGAAACGTAATTTCCTGACTACCTTGCTTTTCTCGCACGGTACGCCAATGTTATTAGCGGGCGATGAGTTTGGCCGCAGTCAGATGGGCAATAACAATGGCTACTGTCAGGACAGTGAAATATCGTGGGTCCACTGGGATAATTTGCCGGAAACCGCCAATGCGCTACGGGAGTTTACCCGTCATCTGATTCAACTGCGCGCCACGCAACCGCTGCTGCGCCGGGAAAGCTGGCGTGACGGTCTGGAGATCCGCTGGTTTAACGCCGGCGGAGGGGCGCAGCAATCCGAACAATGGGATGAGGGATCGACGATAGGCGTATGCATTAGTCGTCCCGATCTTCAGCCGGAAGCGGGGATCTGGCATGACGCCTTACTGCTTTTCAATCCGTTTGAAAGCAGCGTACCGTTCCGTATTCCGATGTGGGGAGAAGGCGGCTGGGTACTTGAACTGACGACTGCCGATAACGCGCAGCAGGGAATACGGATTACCGAAGAAATGGATTTCGATCTGGCCGGGCGCAGCATCGTGTTATTCAGACGCCCCTGATAGTAAAACCGCGCTCCGGACCCAACCGGCCTTGATGGCCGGTTTTTTACTGGCGCTCAGGCGATATCATGCCGCAGAAATAACACCGGTGTCAGTTTACCGCCCGAAAAATTCATCCGCCTGTTGGTATTCCTTTGATTGTCTTCACCGATATTCGCTTCAGGCCGTCTATTGCCATTTTAAGGTAGGTACGTGGACATCCCAGATTTAAACGGATAAATCCGCTGCCCGCCGGGCCAAAGCCGCTGCCCATTGAAGGAGCAATACCCGCGACATCCGCCATTACCCATTTTAGCTGTTCGTCATCCAGTCCCAGTTTTTTACAATCCATCCATAATAAATAGGTTCCCTGCGCCGGGACAATTCTTGCCCAGGGAAGGCGCTCTGTCGCCTGTTCAACAAACCAGCGGCGGTTTTCCGCCAGGTAATCCAGTAGCGAATCCAGCCACTGTCTGCTTTCATTCCATGCGGTAGTCGCCGCCTGAACGGAGAGGGCGTTAAAGACATCCAGCCCATGAGCGTCCAGACGAGACAGGAAACGCAGGCGAAGCGTAGGATCGGGAATGAGAAAATTAGAAATTCGCAACGACGATAAGCCAAACGTTTTGCTGGCCGCAGTGGCGGAGATGACCCGTTTATGCCAGCGCTCCCCTAAATGCAGTACCGAGGTAAAGGTTTCGCCGGGCAGCAATAGATCGGCCCATATTTCATCCGAGATGAGAGTGACATCATAAGCTTCACATAATAAAAGCAGTTGCTCCAGCTCGTTGGCCGACCAGCAACGCCCGGTTGGATTATGTGGATTACACAAAATCATCAGCGGAGGGCGCTCATGGCGAAACAGCCTTTCCAGTTGGCAAAAATCCATCTGGTAGCCGTCGTCCGGCGACTCGCTAAGGGGATTCTCCAGCAGTTTTCTACCATTAAGCGTGATTATTTTGGCGAAGGAGCCATAGTATGGCCCCTGTACCACTACGCCGTCGCCTGGATGCGTCAACATTTGCACCAAGAGTGCCAACCCTGGTACGACGCCTTCCACGCTGCATACCCATTCCTGTTTTAACGTGAGCTGGTGGCGTGACGAAAACCAGTGAAGCAGGGCGTTAAAATAGGCCTCATCACGTTCACTATAGCCAAATACGCCGTGCTCGATTCGCTGATGCAATGCCGCCTGAACCTCAGGCGGGCAGGCAAAATCGAAATCAGAAACCCACATCGGCAGCAGTTTCCCTGCGCCATCGCCAAAGTGACGCTCAATAAAATCCCACTTTACCGAACCAGTATTGTTGCGATTGATAATCTGGTTAAAATCCATCTTGTTTCCTTATTATTCCGTCACTGACGATTGCGGCGACTTTTCTGAGGCGGAGGCAGTTCTGGCAATACCAATTCCGCTAAAACCATAAATTAATGCGAAGAAGATTGCCGCATAGCATTGGATAGCCCAGGGCAGAAGATCAAGCGTGCTAACGCCCAGCGTGGTCGCCATGTAGACGCCAGCCGAGGTCCACGGCAGGAGAGGTTCGATAACGGTACCGGCATCTTCTATCGTCCGTGAAAGGTTTTTAGTATCCAGCCCCATACGACGATAGGCATCTTTAAACAGTTCGGCGGGAACTAACAATGCCAGTTTACCGTCGCTGGTCGCTCCTGTGACCAAAATTGTGGTGCCGATAGTGGCGGCAATGAGTTGACCAACGCTATGAATAATGGTCAGCAGTCGGTTAATGATGATTGTTAACGCGCCGGTTAACGTTAGCGCTCCGGCAAATGAAAAAGCGCAGAAAACTAACAGTATTGTTCCCATCATCGAGAACATTCCGCCCCGGTTTAGCAGGCGCGGAACATCGGCCACGACACCTTCTGCGCCTTGTGGGAACATGGCGATATCAAATCCATCAATGAAAGCGTCCAGTCCCTGTTTGATGCTCAGTCCCTGCATGATGACGCCGAGGAATAAGGCAAGTACGCAGGCGCTTAACATTAATGGGATGACAGGCTTCTTGCGAATTGCGCCCCACAGTACGATCACCGGCGGCAAAATAAGAACAATATTAAAATGGTATAGCGACTCCAGCGAGTGGATGATGTCCGTAACGCGCTGCGGCGTGGCCACCTCGCCCAGCATATTACTGTGTCCGGCGATAAGATAAACCACGGCGGCAAGCAGGAAACTTGGCAGGGTCGTCCAAAGTAAATGCTGAATATGCTCAAACAGAGTAGTGTCTGCGACAATCGCGGCAAAGTTAGTCGAGTCGGACAACGGTGAGATTTTGTCGCCGAAATAAGCGCCAGAAACGACGGCGCCAGCTGCTGCTGCAAGAGACACGTCCAGCCCGGCGGCAACCCCCATTAACGCAACGCCAACCGTCCCGGCGGATCCCCACGATGTACCGGTACAGACGGAGACCACGCTGGTTAAAAAGAAGGCTGCAATCAAAATATATTCCGGGCTTATGAGTTTTAGCCCCCAGTACACCATGTAGGGAATGGTGCCGCTAAACATCCAGGTGCCAATCAAACCGCCCACGCAGATCAGGATCATGATAACCGGCATTGCCTTAGCCAGCTTATCCACCACTGAGTTGATAATGTCTTCCCAACAGTATCCTTGCCACCATGCAATGCCTGCCGCTACCGCCGCAGAGCACAGAAGGAGCGGTTCGATACGTAGCCCCATGATGCCGTAACCGATAATCAACAATAACAACATGGAGATGACTGGGATTAGCGCTAAACCCAATGACAGCGTTTTCTTCTTGTTTTGTGATGCACTCATAATGGAGCTCCGGTCAGTAAGGTAGCTCAAGGGTAGGGGGATACGCTTCTCACTACTGTGATCCATTACTTTCGTCCATGTAACCGATTACATGAGAAGGGTTAATTTGATAGCCATCACAGTTTTTACTGTTGACGACGCATTCACCGTGAAAAATAGGGCGCGACAGAATCGCGGATCACCAGTTCGGCATTGAAATGATTGCTGCTGGGCGGCGGCGTAATGCCCTGGTATAACTGTATCGCCAGTTGCGCGGCACAACGCGCCATTTGTTCGACCGGATAATGCATTGTTGTTAACGCCGGATAAAGATACCGGGCCAGCACCACATCATCAAAGCCGACAATAGAGAGCTGTTGCGGAAGCTGAACGCCGCGTTGATGAAGAATACGCATAATGCCAGCGGCCATCACATCGTTAAACGTGACCGCTGCCGTAAGGGGAAGCCCGCTATTAATAAGTTGATGCGCGGCCCGCTCGCCGCCTTCTTCGTTAAACGGAACGCTAATCACCCAGCGAGGGTCTGGAGAAATACCATATTCTTCCAGCGCCTGACGGTAACCATCAAGGCGTTCCTGACGATCGATAATTGGCAAGTCAGATGTCACACAGGCGATGCGCCGATGCCCGTTCGCCAGGAGATATCGGGTCGCTTCCCTGGCGGCGCTGCGATTTTCCAGCCAGATACACCGGTTGGCCATACCGGCGATATAACGATTAACAACAACCAGCGCTGGAAAGTGGGCTGCGTAGCGCAGCAGCTCTTTATCCGGTAATCGGCTGGCGTGTACAACAATAGCCTCACAGCCTTGATTAACCAGAAAATCCAGTCCCGCTTTTTCCATTTCTTCATCGTGGCCGCCGCTACATACCATCAAGCGATACTGCTGCTTACGAGAAACATCTTCTACGCCGCGAGCAAGGTGGGCAAAAAAAGGATCAGCCAGATTGCCGGTTAACAATCCGAGCATATCGCCGCTACGTTTCGCCAGCGCGATAGCGGCGGCATTCCGGCGATAATTGAGATCGCGCATGGCTTTCTCTACACGTTCGCGCGTGACGGGTTCAACCCACGCGGTCTGGTTAATGACACGTGATACAGTCGCGGTTGATACACCGGCCAAAGATGCAACATCCTTTATTGTCGCCATGTTAAGCTCATATTTGTTCGTTTAAAGGGTATCAAAGCCATTGATTATCATGTTACGTGGAAATCTGTGCAATCACTGCGGCGCAGCCTGAATTTATAAACATTTTTAAAATCATCCTAAATCCTGGTAACTGCAAATTTTAGTAGCTACCTCAATGAGTTATTGACCACTGAATTTTCTACGATAACATGACTAACAATATACACATGATAAGAACCACTACACTGGGAAATCGTTGCGTGGTGGTTCGGAGATAGATGATGAGTAGTATTACAAAAAGCATACAGAATGAATATGTTTTATTGATGGAAAACGCTTTTTCTGAAAAATATAAATATGCATTTAGAAATTTAGAACTGAAAGAATTACGTAGATTCATCCTGAAAGAGCTAATTAGCTCTCCCGAGTTAGATAATCAACTTACAAACCTAATGGTGTTGCTAAATAAATTTTGGGATACTCACGCCGCGGCGCTTATAACAGAAGTGCGGGCGTCTAAAAGTTATCGATTATTACTTCCGATTCAACGCTTTGGTTATAACATATCTAATCACCTTAGATCCCTGGGGATTTATTTTGATAGCATCATAATGGTTGATCCATTACATTTTCCTTCTCTTAGCTCTCTGCATTCATTTTTGTCATTGCCACCAGATAATAGTTATGTCCGCATGCGCAGGTTGGTATTACTTGAACATGTTTCCAATCTATTTCGCGCCATCCCATTTATGACTATTGATGATGATTATCCAATTTTTCTAATCGTTCCTGAATTACTGGATTTTGATAAAGAACGCAATCATGAACAATCTGCCGCTTTTCTAAGTCAGCTCTTTTTTAAAGATAGAAAAATGGATTACGCTACTTATTTAGCGTTTCTTGAGCACTTTGGGAGAAATGAAGAAACTTTCCAGAAAATCCTAATAAATAAAGAATTATTAAAAACATTGCTTAATAATTTCAATAACATCGAAAAAGAAGTCTGGGTTTACGATACAGATTTAAAGAGTTTTACAACAAGAGAGGTAGATCTTCTGGATTACGATCTGCCGTCAGCTATAGGAACCTTACTGGGTAAGGTTGAAGGTGCAATTTATGCACAGCGATCAACTCAATTATCGGCAACACTATTAGGTATTGATCCGGTTATTTATAGTAACCATATGTTTTTACATGAATGGACTACGGAGCAGTTGGTCAAGGATTATGGTAAATTAAATCCTCTTTCTTCTGAAGAGCAAGCGATTACAATGGGACTATCAGCCGCGGAAGTAAAATTCCTTACTGCGCTTTCCGATCTGGAATTAAAAAAGATTAGAGAAAGAGGTCAACTGGAATCCTTAAGGCATGAACTAAGAATCTCAAGGAATGACTTGCAAGGAAAAACACCAGATCAAATGCAAGATGCGGCAAATAATTTTTCAAAACATTTAATCAATGTGGTCGAAGAGTATGGAAAGTCGCATGAATCAGCCATTAAGAATTCAAAGAAAAAAAAGATCTCATCTGGATTAATTTTTGCAGGAACAGCCACGTTAGGTATAGCTTCACTTGCCATGCCGCAATTGACATTACTTTCAGCAGCAGCAACGGGAATTGGCCTGGCCTTTGGAGGTAAAAGTCTGGCAGATATTTTTAGTGAACATAAAGCACATAAAAATGAAATCCAGATATTAGAAAAAACACCCGTATCGCTTTTGTATGGGGCATATAAAAAGAAATAGTCATACTGTGTATACCGTCTGATACACGAATTAATTCTGGCGGGTGAAATGGAAGTCGCCAAAGGGATGCTGCGCACGCTGATTAAAGTCACGTTCGGTTATCCTGCGATTTTTGACGAGGTTCGGCAGGAATGCCAAATCAACAATGCGCATGTTGTCGCCGGATGTGGATCCGGGTATCAAAGCGTTTATAGCCGTTGTCAGAGCTGCAGAACATCAGTCAGAAAAAGCAGCGGACCAGGGTAAAACCCACTGAGCCAAAAACCTACGCGACGAACCGGTCACAGTGGCCGGTTTTTTATGCCTGCGTGGCGTGTGCTGCGTGAAATCGTGTGCAGGATAAGCGGGTGCAAATCAACAGAATTCGCGCAGCGTCACGGCAGGGAAGGGATCAAACTTATGGGCCAGAAGTTTTTTGACATGCACGAATCCAGCCGCCTTAACATGTCTTTTAATTGTTCTGGTGCATTTAACATAATATACATTATGCGCACCAACATTGTAGAGGCTCAATGCTAATGTCTATTTGTGGCTCATTTATAGGAATGTCCAGGCTATAGTTCTCAGATCTGTATGTCTAGACAACGACTCGCATTTTCCTGATGAGGCGTTTTCTATGGCTATACATGACGCCGGGATGTTCACCGTGAAAGGAATCAACCGCCTCAAAATCCTTCAGGATGCCATCGACCGCAATTTACATCCCGGTCAGGCTGCTGAGATGCTCGGCATTACGCCACGCCATTGCAGACGGCTGCTGAAACGTTATCGCCAACTCGGACCACTTGGCATGAACAACCATAGTCGTGGCCGCGTTGGTAACCGTCTGTTGCCAACTTCACTGATAGATCAGGCACTCCACCTTCGACCGGTTGTCGGAGGTGGACCCCGTCGCAATTGTTGATAATAAAAGACTGGGTCATGTGCTTGGAGTTGCGCGCCAGGCCCAGAGAAAACTGGACAATAATCGCTCACTTAAATAAAGAGATGTCGTAAAAATGCCAGCTCAGGCCTGCGCTGCGCCAAAAAATCAACTAACGGATTGAACCACTCTGGACGCTGCCACTGCGAAAAGTCAGGACAATTCGCTGTCGTCATCGGGCTATTCATCAATGGATGTTCAATCATTGGTGTACTTAACCCTTGACGTGCTCGCCAGTTTTTTACCGCCTGATATTCAAATGGCCAGAGTAATAGATCCTGACGCTGAATTTCATAGCCAGTCAAGCAACAATGCTTATCGCTATTATGAAAATCGGTCCACTCAAGATGCTTATCACATAGCGTAATTAATCCGGTGCGGACTAGTTCATCATCTGATGACAATAAAATGTTTTGGCAAAAGTCCAGATAGACAGGATCAACACGCACTTGCATTGCTTCCCAGTTGATTGTATCCCCCCGTTCACGCGCCATTATCTCCATCGCCAGGATACCCAATTTCTGTTCACGATAAAACGGAACAATTTCTTTCAATACGCCGCTTTGAAACCCGCGCTGAATGGCCGGATAGCAATAAGGAACTAAAGAGAATTGATTGCAGGCGAATAGTGTTAACCAACTCTCTCCCTGCTCGCTAAACTTCGTGGTATGTCCCCGCTCTTCCCGAATATCAAAATGATCACAAGCTAGCTCGATACTCCATAGAGCAAGATTAGTACAAAGCAATGAGTTATCTGCTTTCCCTGTTTTATAGCAACCATCAAAATAGAGCGTGCCATTAGCCTGCAAGAAACAAAATAATTGAGTACTGATAAGCACCATTAGATCATCTTCAGCTTGATAAATTTTATCCAAACGCTTCTGAACCAGTTCATGATTGAGCCGATAATAGCGTTCAAAATACTCTTCTTTCCACAATACATGTTTCTTAACATGGTTCACAACTTGTTTATAAGTGGGCATGGTGTCACCTAATAGTCCATTATTTTAGCGTTCAATATATATCTTTATAGAGCGTAAGGCTCTATAACTTGTTAGGGCATATAGCCTTGACAATAATGACGGAGGGCGGAAAGCAGCCCCCAGCGTGAATCAGTCATACAACCAGCAACCAGCCCTGGCAGACGCAATGAGCATACCTATCGTGAAATCCGGCACCTGAGGAATATCGTTTTTGCGAAACGGATTAAGCAAATGTTTTAGCGGTGGTTCTGGCGGATAGTATGTTGTGATCGAGAAATTCCCTTTATCTACATTGAATGTCGTAAAAAAATCATCCATCAATGCCAGTACTTCATCATCTTCCAGCCGTAGATCTGAATCCAAATCTGTTGACGGTGTCAGTTCTTTTTTCTTAAAGAGGTAAATTCCATCATGGCTTCTTACCAGTTCATAAATCCGCTGTTCAAGAGTATCACTTACCATATTTTATCGCTTCCTCTGGCAATACGGTTGTAATCCCTGACTGTACGATATGCAATCTGCGACACGTCAGAGGCCAGAATAATCCATCCGACAACAGGTATAGCACGACCGGTAAACGCGCTAATTTTCGCAACCATTTTTATTTTTAACGTTGTGGCGGGTATCCACCTATCACAGATGGCAACTGCATTCCCCAAGGAAATTAAGCTCTTCAACTGTATCCATACTCTAATTTACTGATTAAATTAACTTTATGTATTGGCAATGCAACCACTTTATAGGATTGTTATAACACATTTGTTCGTCGTGCGCTTGAATTAGACAATGGCAAGCTGGTGCGCACGCTGTTAACGTTCCTGGTAATCGATACAAGCAGTTAGGTTCTGGACATCTGAACTTAGCCTTGAAAAAACCGTCAGCAGCCCGCATCCCTGACTGGGCTGTAGCTGAATCTCTTTCGGGAAGGATGCTTTTATTAGTACTATTAAAGGTGCTATATTCAGTCATCAACCAGGAGGTAAATTATGGCATTTCAAATTTTAACGACTACTGCAGCAAGCATTACAGAACTGAAACGTGACCCAATGGGAACTTTCAATGCCGGAGATGGCGCTCCAGTTGCCATTCTTAACCGTAATGAACCGGCTTTCTACTGTGTGCCTCCGGCACTTTATGCTCATCTTATGGATATTCTTGAGGATGAAGAACTCGGTCGTATTATCGATGAGCGTGCGAATGAACGCGTCATTGAGGTCAACATTGATGACTTATAAGCTGGCATTTAACGAATCTGCACTAAAAGAGTGGAAAAAACTGGGTCATACCATACAGGAACAGTTTAAAAAAAAGCTACGGGAACGACTCGAAAACCCTCGGGTTCCTGCTTCGCAATTACATGGAAGAAAGGATCAGTACAAAATTAAGCTGCGTGGTGCAGGATACAGACTGGTGTACAGCGTCGAAGATGAAATTATCACGGTAACTGTCATTGGTGTTGGAAAGCGTGAAAATGATGCCGTCTACAAAATGACACGGCACAGAAGCTAATCACTCAGGAAATGCTCTCTTTCCCGTCAAGCGATACGACAAACAGGCTCAGTTCTTTTATGTGCACATTCGATGACATAGTGGATGTCACCACATTCCATACCGATCCAGAGCAACAACTTAACGACGTTATGGCGGTGAAACAGGAGATATTTGCCCTTCCCCCTTATCCTAACTGGACCGCTGTTGGCGTTACCTGGCTGGCCGGCTTTGATTTCGAAATAAATGTTATTGCTCGAATCCCCTGATGCTTATTCTCGTTAAAACCGGTAGCATTATATGTACCGGTTTTATTTTATTCATCCCTGCCCTTCATCCTGTATGATTAACATGCAATCACCAAACATATCGAACTGACATGACTGGATATGTTCTGAGGTATAGGCCTTCATGAGTAGATCAACCCCAGCAAATTGACCGGTTAACACCATATGCGTCGTTTTTGGCTGATGTAAGTTCGTTAGCAGGCAGTCAACCACTTTCAGTTGATAGCCTGGATGTATATAAAGCGCAGTCCAGCCAGAACTTGCTTTAAGGCAATTGTGCTCCGTCGAATACGCGGACTCCAGGCATCGTGTAACGGTAGTTCCTACGGCAAAAATACGTCCGCCATTTTGCTTCGCTGTATTAATGATATCCGCTGTTGCTTGTGGAACCTCGTAGTATTCTTCATTGATAGTCACATCCTCTACATATTTTGTTTGTATTTTTCTGTTGGACAACATTTCTGTTGATGCAACATGTAAAGTAATAAAAGATATTAACCCACCTTTATCTTTGATTTTTTGGATAAGATCCCAGGTAAAATGAATGCCGGCAGAAGGTATTTCCAAAGAACCATATTTTTTAGAAAAAACGGAACGGTAAGCATCAGGATATTTATAAAATAAGCTGGAGTCCACATACTCATCAAGACGCTCACCATGACTGGCTAAATAGCAAATTAAGGACTCATGATTTTCCACGACAGCCTGGTACTGGCTCTCTTCGCTAAACTTTTGCTCAACCTCAATGGAAATTCCAGGGTTATCAACCAAATAGAAAACATCATTCGCGTTAAGCCTTTCTTTTAAAAGTCCGGAAATAATTACTCTATTATTTGGTAAAAATCCCTCTAAAACAATTTTAATTAATCTATTTCGTCTTGTTTTACAGATAAACATATGGTTTATTATAGTACTGTCGTTAAAACAGATTACATCACCTTCTTTGATATAATCTGTTACTTTACTAAAGTCTACTTTATGAATTTCCCCTTTACTCCGGTTGAGGACAAGCATTTTACACTTTTCCCTGTATGAATCATTGGCTATCCAATGAGGTCTGAGTGGGATAGTCATCTGATCGGTAATGCGAAAATCATATTTTTCGGTAAGCATATATTTACCCTTTGAAAAACCATTGATACGGCGATTGTTATATAGCCGTATTCTGCAGTATACGTTGGCCTTTCAAAGGGTGAAAATTAACTCGATAAATGTTGTTATTATATTTACTTTGCTGGCTATTTAATCAATTTCAGATACCGATATTAACCTGGGCGATCGGATTTGACCGCCCTTTTCTTTTGCTTATTCCTGCATTGAAGCATCGTTATCCATTGCATCGGCAAACTTTTGCATTAACCGAACAAAGATATCAAGTTCATCCTGAGGCCAGTCTTTAAAAACAACTTTGCCCATTTGCTCTCGCGCAGCGTCTATACGTTCCGTCATCGCCTTTCCTGTCCGGGAAATAACGGCCTCGCGTATACGACGATCGATGGCATTATGCTGCCGTATTATCAACCCCAGCTTCTCCAGTTTGGCGACCTGTCGGCTTACCGTCGTATAATCACGACCAGCACGTTCAGCTAACTCAACAACGCCAATCGGCCCTAAACGTTCGATACTAATAAGGATCGAAAATAGCGCGCGATCGAGTTGAATCCCCGCCTCTGCAATTAATTTCTCATCATTACGAGGCCGATTAAGCGCGCTCACCACGCGAATCAACGCACCGTGAAGCGCCTTCATTTGCTCGGAAATATGTGTATCTTGCACATTTTTATTTTCTGACATAGCATGTCTCCTCTTATGTGCATAATACACATATCGGAGAGACGATGACAAGATACACCACTACAGATGTACTGATCTGCGGCGCTGGCGTTACCGGGCTTACTTTAGCCATCGAACTGGCGCGTCACGGGGTCTCATTTCGCCTGATTGAGAAAAGAACGACGCCTTTTACCGGCTCCCGCGGTAAAGGTATTCAGCCGCGAACGCAAGAAATCTTCGAGGATCTTGGAATACTCAATAAAGTGGTCGCCGCCGGCGGGCTCTATCCCCGACTACGAACCTACCGTCACGACGGAAGCTATGTAGATTCAGATATTGCGCATCATACAAAACCGACCCACGCCGAACCCTACCATCTGCCATTGATGGTTCCACAGAACGTGACAGAAGCGATTATGCGAGAGCAATTAAAAGCATGGGGACATCGGGTGGAGTTCGGCTGCGAGTTACGACATTTTGCGCAAACCCCACGCACAGTCACCGCGTATGTTGCCGGGCCGGCTGAAGAAGAGGTCATCATCGCGCATTATTTGATAGGTGCGGATGGCGGCGGAAGCTTTGTCAGAAAAAAATTAGGCGTCAGCTTCCCCGGTCGTACGTTGGGAATCCATGCGCTTGTGGCTGACGCTTCACTTTCCGGTCTGAACCGGGATGTATGGCACCATTTTAACGATGGCGATATGGCGCGGATGATAACGATTTGCCCTCTCGCCGGCACGCAGCTCTTTCAAATCCAGGCGTTGTTGGCCCCGGACGACTCGCAGAATTTCTCAGCCGACGTGCTCACGGCTTTTCTTACTGAACGAATCGGGCGGACGGATGTTCGCATCCATTCGATTCCCTGGGTATCGAAGTACCAGATGAATGCGCGCATAGCGGAACATTACCGTGTGGGTAAGGTATTTTTAGCCGGTGATGCTGCTCATGTGCATCCGCCGACGGGTGGGCAAGGGTTAAATACCAGCATCCAGGATGCCTATAACCTGGGATGGAAAATGGCAGCCTCGCTGCGGGGCGCAGGAGAAGAGCTTCTCGATAGCTATGAACAGGAACGCCGCCCGGTAGCCGAATCACTGCTCCACCTTTCTACCCGATTACTTGACTCTCAAAAACAGGGTGGCATCAAACGAGAACGCGACGTTCAACAACTTGACATCCAGTATACCAACTCCCCCTTAGCCCACACGTTGCCCGAACGTCAGCATGGGTTACAAGCGGGAGAAAGAGCTCCGGATGCTCCTCTTTTGGGCGCCGGCGGCCAATCATTACGATTATTTCAGTTACTACAAGGTCCGGACTGGAATCTGTTGGCCTACGAAACCCACGGTAAGGTCATCGATGCGCGGCGAGGACTGCGTATTCATCACATTGGCGAGCAGGACGAGCTCATCGATACCCTGGGGCACTTCCGGGAGTCCTATCATCTGGCGCCGGGTCAATGCGTGCTGATCCGACCCGATGGCTATGTCGGCGCATTCTTTCACGGCAAACAGAGCAACGATATTGAAAATTATCTCTCTCGTTTTGCCATAGGGATTAAAGATGAATACTAATGTCTATGAGAACACCGACAGCGAAACTATCACCCCGCTCAACAAGCGGCGTATTTTGCCTGTTTTCCTGCTTGTCGGCCTTTACGCAGCCAGTACAGCGGCTGTAATGTCGATACTGCCTTTTTATATCCGCGAGATGGGCGGTTCGCCGCTTATCATTGGAATCATCATCGCCACTGAGGCTTTTAGCCAATTTTGTGCGGCGCCCCTGATTGGCCACCTTTCCGATCGCGTTGGCCGCAAGCGAATACTGATTGTCACTCTGGCTATTGCGGCGATAAGTTTACTATTACTCGCCAACGCGCAATGTATCCTTTTTATCCTGCTCGCCCGCACGCTTTTTGGCATTAGCGCCGGGAATTTGTCAGCCGCTGCAGCCTATATTGCCGATTGTACGCACGTCAGAAATCGGCGTCAGGCAATCGGTATCCTCACAGGCTGCATTGGTTTAGGCGGTATTGTCGGGGCAGGCGTTTCCGGGTGGCTATCGCGTATCAGTCTGAGTGCGCCGATCTACGCCGCCTTTATACTTGTCCTTGGGTCTGCCCTGGTCGCGATTTGGAGGTTAAAAGACCCTTCCACAACATCACGTACCACAGATAAAATAGCGGCGTTCTCTGCCCGCGCTATTTTAAAGATGCCAGTCCTTCGCGTCTTAATCATCGTAATGCTTTGTCATTTCTTCGCCTATGGCATGTACTCTTCACAATTACCTGTTTTTCTTTCTGACACCTTCATCTGGAATGGGCTTCCCTTTGGGCCAAAAGCGTTAAGCTACCTGTTAATGGCGGACGGGGTCATTAATATTTTCGTTCAGCTATTTCTGTTAGGTTGGGTGAGCCAATATTTTTCGGAGCGAAAGCTAATTATCCTCATCTTCGCCCTTCTTTGTACTGGATTCCTCACTGCGGGTATCGCCACGACCATACCAGTGCTTATTTTTGCTATCGTTTGTATTAGCATCGCTGATGCGCTAGCCAAACCCACTTATCTTGCCGCCTTGTCCGTCCATGTATCGCCTGCCCGACAAGGTATCGTCATCGGAACGGCGCAGGCATTAATCGCAATCGCTGATTTTATATCCCCCGTATTGGGCGGATTTGTCCTGGGTTATGCCCTGTATGGTGTCTGGATCGGTATAGCTATCTCTGTCGCCATTATTGGTCTGGTGACGGCAATGATTTACCTTTCAAAAAGTTCACTGCTAATAGCGAAACCAGAAACAGAATAATGTGACAACGTCACAAGCATTATTACTCCCTTCTTCCCTTATTTATCAAAAGTATTGTACTTATATTGAATGTTTAAGAGGTATTTATGGAAATTATGCTGGCTGGCATTTGCCCTTGTAACGCGCGGGGAAAGCATGAAAAAAATATATCTCGTTGTTATCGTACTGTTTTTTATTTCTACAAAAGTTTATACACTACTTCATAACAACATCTTCTTTTGTCGAAACAGCCCGGAGTGTGATTTGTCTCATGTTCTCCCTGACTACCGGGAGCAGATTTCAGACACACCGCTAAAATATACCTTGATTAGTACAGCTCCATTAGCACAGGTGGTAGTCAGACACTATGAATTATTATCGCAACACTGGTCGCCAGATGACATGGTAACCCCTGCGCAATGGCGACATAACGTTGATATTTATATCCCTGAAACGGCAAAAGAGCACCATGCTTTGGTGGTTGTAAACAACGGAATTAATTATGAAAAAGGCATACAAATCCCCAGTAAACCCGTTGATTTTACTCAGCAAACACTGGCAAGCATCGCCCGTGATACGAATACCATCGTAATATCAGTGAGTGATATACCTAACCAATATTTAACCTTTCAGGATGATAAAAAACCACTGAAAGAGGACGAAAGCGTTTCCCGAAGCTGGGCATTATTTATGGAAGCGCCGGAGCAACGTAAGTTAATGCCTTTAAATATTCCTATGGTCACTGCCATATCGCAAGCGATGAGATTAGCAAAAAAGGAGTTAACGCAATGGAATATAAATTCCTTTATCATTACAGGTATTTCAAAGCGTGGGTGGACCACCTGGTTGTCAGCTATTGCCGATCCTGATGTTGAAGCAATTGTTCCCTTCGCCATTGATCTACTTGATATTGATGCTTCACTTGAGCATATTTATCAATCATACGGTGGAAATTGGCCCATTACATTCTACCCCTACTACCAGCAAGGCATAGATGAGAAAATAAAATCCCCCACATTTACCCAACTAAGGCAAATAATAGATCCGTTAAGATATCTCAACACTATTTACCAACCCCGCCTTGCAATACCGAAATATATTATTAATGCAAGTGGCGATGATTTCTTCGTACCAGACAATACTCGCTTTTATTATAGCAAACTTCCTGGCGTAAAATCATTACGTATAGTGCCTAATATGAACCACTACTCAATTAACCAGTTCGCTGAAGGAAGCCTCGTTCCATTTATTAACCGGTTTCAAAGTAAAAAAACATTACCGCAGTTGATCGGCCTTATTCACCACCATCTTCTTACGGTCTATTTCTCAGAAGCGCCGGTAAAAGTCGTTCGCTGGACAGCCAACAATCCAAATGCGCGTGATTTTCGTTATGCCTGTGGCATCCGCTATCAGCCGCTTACAATAGATATTCCCGCCAACAATAAGATCAGTATTACGCTAAATGAACCGAAGACAGGTTGGGAAGCTACCTATATCGAAGCAACTTTTAATGATGGCTATGTCGCTACGAGTCAGGTTTATATTACGCCCGATGAAAAATACCCACAGACAGCGCCACCTTCCGTTAACACCGCATGTCAAACGTTACCGGGGCGTGGATTAGGGGAAAACGATAGTCCCGATTAAATTTTCAAGTAATTAGCTGATTTTAAATGATTTAATCCATCACGCTTGCGATGACAAGGAATCCTCTGCGATAAATTTTTGTTATATTGATCACGTTCTAACCATAAGAGAGGTGATTTGAAAATAACCTTAAAATATTGTGGTCAGGCCGCTAGACCACAATAAGAGGATTAATCATGAAAAGAAAAACAATGGGATGGCTTATCGTTTTTCTTCTATTTATAGTTTACATGCTCAACTATATGGATCGTTCAGCATTGTCGATAACTGCCCCCTTGATCGAAAAGGAGTTAGGATTTAACGCCGCGGAGATGGGGATGATCTTCAGCGCGTTTTTTATCGGATACGCCCTGTTTAATTTTATTGGTGGCTGGGCCAGCGATAAAGTTGGGCCAAAAACGGTTTTTCTCATCGCAGCGTTACTATGGTCTGTATTTTGTGGCTTAACTGGTTTGGTCACCGGATTGTGGACAATGCTTATCGTGCGCGTTCTTTTCGGTATGGCTGAAGGACCGGTCAGCGCTGCCGGAAATAAAATCATCAATAACTGGATTTCCCGAAAGGAGTCTGCCACGGCGATCGGAATTTTTAGCGCCGGTTCCCCGCTCGGCGGCGCGGTGTCCGGGCCGATTGTGGGCCTGTTGGCGTTATCCTTAGGCTGGCGCCCCGCATTTGGCATTATTTTCTTATTTGGCCTGGTCTGGGTATTGCTGTGGTACTTTATCGTTAGCGATAAGCCAACAATGAGTAAACGCCTGGCGCCGGAAGAACGCATTGATTTTGAAAATCATGAGGACGTTATTTTATCTGATGATGGCCGGGCTACGCCTTCACTCGGCTATTACATGAAACAACCAATGGTATGGGCGACAACTCTGGCTTTTTTCAGCTACAACTATATTCTTTTTTTCTTCCTGACCTGGTTCCCAAGTTACCTGAACCATTCGTTACATCTCGATATTAAAGAAATTAGTATCGCCACGGTAATTCCCTGGGTCATCGGCGCCATTGGTATGGTGCTCGGCGGCGTCTGTTCTGATGTAATTTATCGGATTACCGGTAATGCTCTGCTCTCACGTCGACTTATTCTGGGCGTATGTCTGGCAGGCGCGGCGGTATGTGTTGCCGTTTCCGGTACCGTTAGCACTATTGGTAGCGCAATTACGCTCATGTCAGTTTCACTCTTCCTGCTCTATTTAACGGGCCCAATTTATTGGGCGGTTATTCAGGATGTTGTTCATAAAGATAAGGTAGGGAGCGTCGGCGGAGCCATGCATGGCCTGGCTAATATATCCGGCATTATCGGTCCGCTTGTCACCGGTTTTATCGTTCAATTTAGCGGTAAATATGACTATGCGTTCTATCTGGCTGGTGCTATCGCTATCGTTTCAAGCCTGTTGGTCTTCGTGTTTGTAAAAAGTAAAGGATTCAAAGCCAATGAAAGTCAAAGCTGTGTTCATTAATAAGCCTGGTGAAGTTGAAACCCGCTGGGTGGATTATCCCCATAAGAAAGAAAATGAAGTATTAATTAAGGTTGATGCCGCAGGCATTTGCGGATCGGATATCGGGGCTTTTCGTGGAACGAACCCACTGGTTACTTATCCAAGAATTATCGGGCATGAAGTGACCGGAATTGTTCTTCATGAAGGCGCAGGAATGCCGGACAATATAAAAAAAGGCGACCGCGTGATTGTTGACCCCTATATTTACTGTGGTCACTGCTACCCTTGCTCTGTCGGCAGAACTAATTGTTGTGAAAATTTAAACGTCATTGGCGTGCATGTCGATGGCGCAATGCAGGAGGTGGTTACTCATCCTGCACATTTAATTCATAAAATACCAGATAATGTGCCTTCTGAAATGGCGCCGCTGGCAGAACCGCTGACTATCGCTCTACACGCGCTGCATCGGGCAAACGTTAAGGCCGGGGAGTATGTTGCCATCATCGGCGCGGGGGCCATTGGTCTTATGGCGGCATTAAGCGCGCGACATTACAAGGCAACGCCTATTCTGATCGATATTGTGGAAGAAAGGTTACGCTATGCGCAAAAGCTTGGCGTTCCTTATGTACTGAACGCCGCTGACGATCAGGTTATCGACGCTATTAAAAATATCACCCACGGCACCATGGCGCAGGTCGTGATAGAAGCCTCCGGCGCAAATAGCGCTATTCGAAATACGCTTGATTTAGCATCGTTTGCTGGTCGTATTTCGTTTACCGGATGGCCAAAACAGGAAACGTCGCTGCCGACGAACCTGATCACCTACAAAGAACTGGATTTACGCGGCTCCCGCACCAGTGCCGGTGAATTTGATGAGGCATTACGCATGCTGTCAACGCTGGAGATTAATCCGCAAGATGTTGTCAGTAAGGTCGTCAATCTTGATGAGATCCCTGATGCAGTTAAAGAACTTGATCGCTATCCGGAGCGCTACTTAAAGATTAATGCTGTTTTCCATTGATTTACGGCAAGCTCCACCGCATGGCATATCCGCCATGCGGTGTTATTTACCGACAAACTTAGCCGCCGACAATCTTTCTCACATAGCGTAAATGTTCCAGCGATCCCTCATAGGCGCTGTCAGCATCAGACTGGCGCATCGCATCCACTATCGCTTTATGTTGTTTGTTGAGATTAAGTAAAACATTTCTGTCTCCAGACTGCTCATCGAGCCCAGCATAAGGGATATTAATCCGTTGTTCCCATAACATACGGGACATATCGAACAACACCCGGTTACGGCTGGCCTCAGAGATCGCAAGGTGAAACTCTTTATCCAGCGAGTAAAAGCCGTGGACGTTATTATCGTTAATGGCTTGATCCATACGATGATAAATCGCCTCTATTTGGTTGATGACGTCAACGTTATCGTTTTGTGCGGCTAAGCGCGCACAATGGCTATCGACCAGCTCGCGAGTAGAGAGAATTTCTTCAATGGTATAGTCGCTGGCAAGGTGTTTTTTATCTGAAACGATAACCCCATTACCGGACTGAATCACGATCCATCCCGAGATCTCCAGTACAATAAGGGCTTCTCGCAAGGAGGCGCGGCTCACGCCAAGCTGTTTTGCCAGTTCGCGTTCTGGCGGTAAAAAAGTTCCCGGTGGAAAAATATTATCATTGATCAGCTTAATGATGAGGTTGGCTATCTTCTGATAGAGCCTCTCCTGCCTGACCTCAGGTATAACCATGCGCCCTCCAATCCATATCCAGGGGATTTTGAATGGATTTAGCATACCATCCTGGCGCTGGTGATCGTGATAATTAATTACCGTGCATGATAAAGAGAAGCAACCGCCGGTAGTCTCCATTACCTTCGCCGAGACTACCGGGGAAACTAAACAGAGACGAGCGGTTTATCCTTTGACGTTGATTTTCTCGAACACGGGCGCAGTCGCGTTCTTAAACTGAGAAAGGGACCAGGTTTTATAGTTGATATCATTGTAGCCGCGCACCATCATCTCACCGTGCGTCAAGTCAGACAGCGTTGTCCAGACCGTATATTCTGAGACCGGTTTGCGGGTGGCGTTGCCTTCCCCTTCACTCCCCATATAATCAACCGTAATATTTTTCGGACGATCGAAACGGCTCATAATATGCGCAAGCGTATTCATTGCATCGTGGGCGGATGTCGCTTGCGGTGCATATGTGGTGTAATAAACGCCGCGTATAAAACGGGAAACCGACGTATCGGACGATGGCAAGTCTGCAATAGCAATCCCGCTATCAGGCTGCATCACTTTTATCCCGCCCAATGTGCCTGAAGAGCGGTCCACATTGGTTAATTGCGTATAATTATTCAGATTTGTCAGATGCCAGGGGAATGCGGGACCATTTGTCATCACGCGAGTGGGATTGTCATAGACATGGAATTTGCCATTTTCCACTTCAACGACAATGCTTCCTCCTTTCTTGTCGTAAAACGCGTAATGAAATGGCGATTTCAGATCGCCAAACCGATGCAGCTCCGGTGACCAGAATTTGCCCTCTTTTATTGCCTGTTTTACCTCGCCGACAGTAGCAAAACGGGCCAGCGCCCATTCTCCCAACGAGGTGACAGGAATTGCCTGTTTATATTCACTCGCGGGCAATGGCGGCAACTGCGCATTCATGATCATGTTTTCACTAAATGACAATCCCGCGCTATTCATGCCTTCAAGTATGTCTCTGCTATCGCCATCAGTGATGTTGGAGGTAATAGCCAGTATCGGATATTTCGCCTGATAGCTTACTCCCTGACGGCCATCCGGCGTTTTTTTATCAAACTGCGTTCCCGCCGGATAATATGTTAACCATGAGGGTAAATCCTGCATATATTCCAGTGTACGCCCATGAAAAATATCGCCTTGTTTATCCTGAATAGCAAGGGTTGTGCAGGCCTGTGCAGCCAGGGCGTATGAAAACAGCGCCGGAGCGATAAATAACATTGCTTTACTTTTTTTCATCATGATCTCCTTGTTTGTAAAATGGATTAGATGAATATATTAAATTAAACCTATCAATGGTTATGCAGCACGTAATTAATTGTGATCTTATTTTACAAGCTAATAAATTTAACTGACGGGTTTAAAGGAGAGTTAAACACAGCGAACTAACATGAAAACGCGTTATCCGTGTGACCATTTAAAAAAATCCCATCATGTTATAAATAAAAAACACGGTTTCTTATCAACATTAAGAGATGCCATCACAACGCTATATTTACTCCACAACACCAATAACATTAAATTAATTTATGTTTTTGAGTAATGTGAGTAGCACACATGTAATCAGTTGTTACGAATTAGAAACATAATTGCTACTAAAACACGTTGAGAAAGACAAGAAATGCAACATATGATGCCCACACTAACTATAGTGGTTTGGGATAAACGTTATGCAAACACAAGATACATTTTATCAAGTTATGCGTAGACACGGCGTGACAAGGCGTAGCTTCCTCAAGTTTTGCAGCCTTACCGCAACGTCTTTAGGCCTGAGCAGTTCGATGATTCCTCAAATAGCTTATGCCCTGGAGAATAAACCGCGTACGCCAGTGATATGGCTGCATGGTCTTGAATGTACCTGCTGTACCGAATCTTTCATTCGCTCTGCGCACCCGTTGGCAAAAGATGCCATTTTGTCGCTCATTTCCCTGGATTATGACGACACCATTATGGCCGCCGCAGGGCAACAAGCCGAGCAGGCGTTGGCGGATGTGATGCGTGAGTACAAAGGAAATTATATCGTTGCCGTGGAAGGTAACGCGCCGCTGAATGAAGATGGGATGTTTTGCATATTGGCTGGCGAGCCGTTCCTGGAGAAGTTAAAACGCGTCAGCGCGGATGCTAAAGCGATTATCGCCTGGGGGTCCTGCGCATCATGGGGCTGCGTGCAGGCAGCCCGTCCCAACCCAACTAAAGCCACGCCGGTTCACAAATTAATTACCGATAAACCCATTATTAAAGTGCCAGGCTGCCCGCCTATACCTGAAGTGATGTCCGCCGTTATCACCTATATGCTGGCATTTGATCGCATCCCTCCCCTTGATCGTCTTGGACGACCAAAAATGTTTTATGGCCAGCGAATTCATGACAAATGCTACCGACGCGCGCATTTCGATGCCGGTCAGTTTGTGGAAGCGTGGGATGACGAAGGCGCCAGAAAAGGGTATTGCCTGTACAAGATGGGCTGTAAAGGCCCGACCACCTATAACGCCTGTTCAACCGTTCGCTGGAATGATGGCGTGTCTTTTCCTATCCAGTCGGGTCATGGATGCCTCGGATGTTCGGAAGATGGATTCTGGGATTACGGTTCTTTTTACAGCCGGGCAACGGGCATTCCGCAAACCGGCATTGAGGCTACCGCCGATAAAATCGGACTGGGCGTTGCTGGCGTCGCGGGCGCTGCCGCCATCGCTCACGCCACGGTGAGCGCCATAAAACATGCCCGCAATAAAAACAACACGTCATCAGAAAACGCTCCGGAAGAGAAAAAATAATTATGGCATATCCTTATCAGACTCAGGGTTTTACGCTGGACAATAGCGGACGGCGAATTGTGGTCGATCCGGTTACTCGCATCGAAGGGCATATGCGCTGCGAAGTGAATATCGACAGTAATAATGTCATTACTAACGCCGTGTCGACCGGCACCATGTGGCGCGGCCTGGAGGTTATCCTGAAAGGTCGCGATCCGCGAGACGCCTGGGCATTTGTTGAACGCATTTGCGGCGTCTGCACCGGTACACACGCTCTGACCTCAATCCGTGCCGTAGAAAATGCGCTGGGAATCGCGATTCCGGACAACGCAAACTGTATCCGTAATATGATGCAGGCTACGCTACACGTTCACGATCACCTGGTGCATTTTTATCATCTGCACGCGCTGGACTGGGTCGATGTAGTTGCCGCCCTGAAAGCCGACCCGCATCAGACCTCCGCCATCGCGCAAAGCCTTTCCGCATGGCCGCTATCCTCGCCGGGATATTTCCGCGATTTGCAAAATCGACTGAAGCGGTTTATCGAGTCCGGTCAACTTGGCCCTTTCCGTAATGGCTACTGGGGACATCCGGCGATGAAACTTCCGCCGGAAGCCAATTTGCTGGCGGTCGCCCACTATCTTGAAGCGCTCGATTTTCAAAAAGAGATCGTAAAAATTCACACCGTTTTCGGTGGTAAAAACCCGCATCCTAACTGGCTGGTGGGCGGCGTCCCTTGCGCCATCAACCTTGACGAAACGGGCGCGGTCGGCGCAGTGAATATGGAGCGCCTGAACCTTGTCAGTTCCATCATCCAAAAAGCTCGCCAGTTCTGCGAACAAGTTTATCTTCCGGACGTCTTGCTGATTGCCAGTTATTACAAAGACTGGGCAAAAATCGGCGGCGGGTTATCGAGCATGAACCTGCTGGCTTATGGCGAGTTTCCGGATAACCCTAACGATTATTCCGCCAGTAATCTTCTGCTTCCGCGTGGGGCTATCATTAACGGTCGTTTCGACGAAATTCATCCTGTCGATTTAACCGCCCCCGATGAGATTCAGGAGTTTGTCACTCACTCCTGGTATACCTATGGTAACGGCAATAACGATAAGGGCCTGCATCCCTGGGATGGTCTGACCGAACCGCAACTGGTCATGGGCGAACACTATAAAGGCACAAAAACTTTTATCGAACAGGTGGATGAGTCCGCTAAATATTCATGGATTAAATCGCCGCGCTGGAAGGGACATGCGATGGAGGTAGGTCCGCTGGCGCGTTATCTGATTGGATATCATCAAAATAAACCGGAATTTAAAGAGCCCGTGGATCAACTGCTGAGTGTATTAAAGCTGCCTAAAGAAGCGCTCTTTTCTACATTAGGACGTACTGCCGCGCGTGCGCTGGAATCCGTATGGGCAGGCAATACGCTGCAATATTTCTTCGATCGTCTGATGCGTAACCTCAAGTCCGGCGATACGGCGACGGCAAACGTCACGCTCTGGGAACCCGATACCTGGCCTACATCGGCAAAAGGCGTTGGTTTCAGCGAGGCGCCGCGCGGCGCGCTGGGCCACTGGATAAAAATTGAAAATCAGAAAATCGACAGCTATCAGTGTGTGGTACCGACAACCTGGAATGCCGGGCCACGTGACGATAAAGGTCAAATTGGCGCGTACGAAGCGGCGTTAATGGGGACTAAACTCGCCGTTCCCGATCAACCATTGGAGATTTTACGTACTCTGCACAGCTTCGATCCCTGCCTGGCCTGCTCCACCCATGTTATTGATAATCATGGAGGGGAGCTGGTCAGGGTTCAGGTACGATGACGACGATTCGGAGGTCTCAATGCATCTCAAAGAAATAACCAGCCAGGGGTCCTATATCTATGAAGCGCCGGTCCGTTTATGGCACTGGATCACGGCGTTATCCATTGTCGTCCTGGCTGTTACAGGATATTTCATTGGCCGCCCCCTGCCATCGATTCAAGGTGAAGCGACCTTTATGTTTTGGATGGGCTGGATACGACTGATCCATTTTACCACGGCGTATATTTTTACTGTCGCGCTGCTGTTTCGTATTTACTGGGCATGTGTCGGCAATGAGTACGCCAGGGAGATGTTTCTGGTTCCGTTCTGGCGCCGCGCCTGGCGCAAAGGCGTTATCAGCGAAATCCGTTGGTATTTTTTCCTCGAAAAAGAGGCCCATCGTTACTATGGACATAATCCGGTAGCGGGACTGGCGGTAATGTTCTATTTCTGGATGTCCGTACTGATGGTGTGTAGCGGCTTTGCGCTCTATGGCGAAGGACTTGGAACAGACAGTTGGGCGTATCAATGGTTTGGCTGGATGATTCGCCTGACTGGCAACGATAGCCTCGCGCTACATTTCTGGCACCGGCTGGGCATGTGGTTCATTATCGCCTTCGTCATTGCGCATGTTTATACCGCTATCCGCGAAGACATTATGAGCCGGCAAAGCGTGATCTCCGTCATGATAAGCGGCTGGCGCTGGTTCAGGTGATAACAATGGCAGAAGTAACAATCTTAGGGCTTGGCAACCTGCTTTGGGCAGATGAAGGGTTCGGCGTCAGAGCGGCGGAAAAGCTGTTTGAACAGTATGCCGATAACGAGAAAGTTGACGTTGTTGATGGCGGTACGCAGGGGCTGGCGCTGCTGCCCTGGCTGCAACAGACCGAAAAACTGTTAATCATGGATGCTATCGATTTTGGTATGGCGCCAGGTTCGCTGGCGATGTTTCGTGATGAACAGGTTCCCGCCTATCTGACGGCGAAAAAACTCAGTTTACATCAGACCAGTTTTTCTGAAGTGCTGGCATTGCTGCAATTAACCGGCGGTCAGTTAGCGGAGATTGTGCTGATTGGCGTGCAGCCGGAATGTCTGGATGACTATGGCGGGAGTCTCACGCCGCAGGTAAAGGCGCAACTGATGCCTGCGGTCTATCTTGCGCAGGAAGTGCTGGCGCAATGGGGTATTACCGCCTCTTCAGCGGCCTTGCCCACTGAAAGACTCAATCATTACAGCCTGTGTATGGAACGCTACGAAGATGAACGGCCAGATGCGCAAAGCGCTTGCCGGGTCGGCGATATTCGGGTGCTACAGAGAGAGAAATCATAATGTGTATTGGCGTTCCTGTGCAGGTTATTTCACCCGGTCAGTGGTTCGCCAAATGCCGCGACCGACACGGCGAGCTTATCGACGTTGATATTCGGCTTGTGGCTCCCCCCTTAGCAGGCGCATGGCTGCTGACATTTGGCGGCGCAGCGCGACGAGAAATGGACGAAGCGGAAGCCGTTGAGGTACTGGCGGCGCTGGACTCGCTGGAACAGGCCATGCTCACGCAAAGCGATCCGCTGACCGGTTTTGCCGATTTATTGTCTCGCACGCCTGAATTACCGGAGCATTTAAAAAAATGACTATCTCACCCCAAAATCCTGTTTGTCCACTGGCGGATAAAGGCTTTCTGGTTACCGATGCGCAAACGCTCCCGTCGTTGATTAATGCGCATCCGACTGTGCTGGTTTTGCTGCAAAGCGACCCCAACAAACATCCGGAAGTCGCCGACAGTTGGGTCATTATCCCGGAGATCCTCAAGCAATTTCCGGCGACGTCTTATACCGCGGCATTTGCGGATAGCGAACAGAGTGAACTGATCGCCCGGAAGTATCGCATTCTGAAATATCCGGCGCTGCTTTTCTTTCGCCAGCACCGTTTTGTCGGCAGTCTGGCGGGATTATATAGCTGGCAAGAATACTCTCAGCGGGTGGCCGCATTGCTGACCACACCGGGCTATCGTCAGGATATTCCCGTTATCACGCAATAGAATGAAAGGTAACACACGTGAATCATTCCAGAACTATTCCAGTCGTTAATATTGCCGGACCAGGCTCGCAGCCAGAAGAGGAAGACTTTAACTTTCTTCCTATCCCCGCCGGCATTAATCTCCCACTGACGCCGGTTTTACCGGAACAGGCGCTGCCCGCTGAGCTTCGTGTTGCCAGACACATCCTGACTACGCTTATTCGCGATATGGATAACCCGGTGGCAACGCTCCCGTTTCCCCTGAGCTATAAGCTGAATGCCACTGAGCAACAGAATAGCGGTTTGTTGGATCAACTGCTCGGCGAAGGTGAAATATCCGCCCGGGTACTATTACCCGATGGAAAAGAACAGCGTATTCAGGAGACGGTTTTTACGGGCGTCTGGCGTGTACGTGAATATAACGCTGACCAGCAACGGGTTGCCGATGAAATTATCATTGGCCCGATCCCAGAGAGCATCTGGCAGACGCATCCGCAGCCGCCGATTACGCCAGAATTGCCGCCGCAACCGGCGGGATTGATGAATGGCGCCTTTATCGCGCATGAAATAGCCGAGCGCGTAAAACAGCCGGTAAAAGAGCCGCACATCATTAACTTAACGCTGTTGCCAGTAAACGATGCCGATCGCGAGTATCTGGATCATTTTTTAGGCGAAGGCTGTAGCGCTATTTTTTCACGCGGATATGGTAAATGCCGGATTGTAAGCACGCATTTTCCCGGCGTATGGCGGGTCAATTATTTCAATGATATGAACACATTACTGCAAGATATGATTGAGATAGCGGACATTCCTGATATCGCCGTTGCAGGCATCGATGATATCGAAGATGCCTACGCGGGGCTAAAAAATACGTTGGAATGGTTGAAAGAATACCCGGTTACAGAAAATGAGCCAGTGGTGCGCATGGAGTGCAAAGTATGTTGGTGGGTTTACGACCCTGCGCTGGGCGATGATGTATGGCAAATTCCACCCGGCGTGCCCTTCAGCCAGTTACCTGATTACTGGTGCTGTCCGGTTTGCGAAACCAGTAAGTCCGGGTTTATGGTGATCGATGAAGGTAATAGTTCGTGCAAAGATTGACCGTCTATTCTCACCCGCTACGGATTATCTGGCAGGAGGCGCCGATCGGTCGTTTGTTACAGGGCGCAACGCCGGTATACGCAAAAACGCTTATTTCACGTTTGTTTACGTTGTGCGCTCAGGCGCACAGCGCGGCGGCGGCTTTACTGTTGTTTCCTGAAGAGAAGCCAGATATGCAGGCCGCACAACAAGAGCTGGCGCGAGAAACGCTCCGTCGCGCGTTGACCGACTGGCTCCCCCTGTTTAGCCACCGACAGGCAACCGCTGAAGAATGGGCGTTGTTACGTCGCGGAGAGTTATCCCCGCTGGCAAGCACAATCTTTTTTGACGATGATCCTCAGACCTGGCTTGCCGCTGGCGTAAAGGGCTGGGAAGCCTGGTTTTTGCAAGAGCGTTCTGAAACCGCCAGCTGGCTGGCGGCAGTACAGAATATCATTACACCTACACTACCGATGGCGTCGTCCCCGGACCATACGTTAATAACCCATGGTCCCCTGGATGTCTCGCCTCTGGCTATCGAATATCCGCTGCTGTCAGCCTGTTGTCTTAGCGGAAAAACGACTGCGCTACGTCTGCTGGCCCGCTGCATTACGCTCGCCCGAAGTTTGAGCGCCCTTCCTACCCTGCGCTGGAATCGTTTTGATGATGGCGAATGGAAAATAGCGGTAGTGGAAACCGCGCGAGGATGGTTAGTTCATCAGGCCAGACTGACGACGTCAGGTAATATTCTTGATTACCGTATTATCTCACCTACCACACGTCACGCCCAATCTGACGGCGTCATTGCTCGCGAACTGGCCACTATTCCACTCTCATTGTGGTCGCAACAGTTACAGGTAATTGATCCTTGTGTCGCCGTAAATATTGTTGAATGAAGGAGCTGGCCCATGCATGAATTAGCCCTGGCGCAAAATATTATCGAATTGCTGGAGGAACAGGCTGTAAATCACCAGTTCAGCAAGGTAAAGCAAGTCTGGCTGGAGATTGGCGTTATGGCCTGTGTTGAGGTGCCGGCGCTGCATTTTGGCCTGGATGTCGCCGCTCGTCATACCCTTGCAGACAATGCGCGTTTCCACATTACTATCGCACCGGCGCAAGGTTGGTGTCTGTCCTGTAATCAACCCTTCACCTCGCAAACATCCACACTCTGTTGTCCCTTTTGTCATTCAGGCAAAGTGCAGATAGATGACAGTAGCAGAATGCGCATTCGCGAGATCGAAGTCGAATAGTCAACGAATAGTCAATAAAAAAGGACGCCAGAAGCGTCCTGAAATAATAAAAGAATAAACTGACAATAATAAAGGTTAAGCAGTGACACAGTTTTGGGAAAAGGAGGGTATCCCTAAACTGTCTTAATCAGCAAGTTTTATCAAAACTCGTAGACTAAGCCGAGCGCCACGGTGTTGTCTGTATTAGGATTCGATGGGTTGCCATCTTTTAGCAGATTGATTTTGTAGTCAACATACGCGGACATATTTTTATTGAAGTAGTAGTAGGAACCCACATCAATATATTTCACAAGGTCGAACGAACCCAGTCCATCAACATCATTGGCTCTGGATTGCAGGAACGCCAGTGATGGGCGTAAGCCATTATCAAATTGATATTGCCCTACCATTTCCCAGTTATCGGTTTTATGTGCAAAGCCGCCCAATGTATCACCCATATAGGTCATATCATAAGTACGGGTATAGTTTGCCGCCAGGTAAATATTATTGGCATCATACTTCACGCCGCCAGTCCAGGCTTCAGCGCGGTCGCCATTGTCGTATTTATCTTGCGTAATCTGATCAAGCGTGCGTTTGGAACTGGTATAGGCTGCCCCCAGGCTCACCCCCATGCCCAAATCATATGTCGCTGATGCCCCGAAACCATCGCCATTCTGGTACGCGATACTTTTTCTGGCATTATTACTTAAAGGATCGCCTTCTTTCGACAGGCCGTCATTTTTACCCTGATACTGCAACGCAATATTCAGGCCATCAACCAGACCAAAGAAATCATTATTGCGATAAGTCAGAACGCCATTCGCGCGTCCGGTCATAAAATTATCGGAAGCTTCATACGAATCATTACCAAATTCAGGCAGTACGTCAGTCCATGAACCAATGTCGTATAACACGCCATAGTTACGACCATAATCAACAGACCCCATATCGGCAAATGCCAAACCAGCAAAACCGAGACGCGTCCAGCTTTGCGGGGAACCGCTGGAGTCACCATCTTCCGGACGATTGGCGTTGACCTGATACTCCCACTGTCCAAAACCGGTTAGTTGATCGGTAATTTGAGTCTCGCCTTTAATACCCATACGGATATAAGATTGATCGCCATCCGTACTATGATTACTGGAAAAATAATGCAGGCCGTCGACCTTGCCATACAAATCCAGTTTATTGCCATCCTTGTTATAGATTTCTGCTGCGTTGGCGGCTCCAGCCATCATCACGGCTGCGGCTACCGCAGATAACACCACTACTTTTTTCATTTTATATGCCTTATTTGTCTTATTTTTGGACTTTCCGCAAAACCTGCTCGCGGAACTGTCCAGGACAATATCACTAACAATTACCGTGCGTTAAGTTTCAAAGTGTAATATTAGCTTGCTATGTATTAGTGATGTTAAAATGCAAGTTAAGCATGACTACATCAATGATATGCCCTGTTTTCTGCTGTAATAACAAGGGGGTTACCAGTAGAGAACTGGCTTACGGTCGGGGATGCCAGGGCGAGAATGGCACTTAACACTCGGCTGGCATTCGTTAAGACGGAATCATAATCAAGTCAGTTGAGGCCACAGCCCTTCTTATTTTTGTGTATAATTTGTTACGTTTACATTTATTTTTAAATTAGCGTTATGAAAATATCAGTACTGCTGAAATAGCACTTCTTCGCTTCGTGTATTTTTACTATGGTTAATTATCACATAGCGCAAACGGTCATTTGTGTATCACTATTCATAAGATTAACTATTTACCAGTGGTAATAAACATAAAAGTAAGTCAATGGACAACAACAATACTGAAACTCTAAATGTTGATATTTTGAGTCATGCCGTTACAAACAAATACGATATTCTTAATTGCACTACTCCCTTTTCG
The DNA here is from genome assembly GCF_015534835.1 of Salmonella sp. SJTUF14076. Classification (NCBI taxonomy): domain Bacteria; kingdom Pseudomonadati; phylum Pseudomonadota; class Gammaproteobacteria; order Enterobacterales; family Enterobacteriaceae; genus Salmonella; species Salmonella sp. SJTUF14076. The sequence goes on from NZ_CP064674.1 coordinate 2,461,875, forward strand.
GGGTAATTTTATAGAAGGATGTTTTTTATTGTTCGTGAGTCATGCTCCTTTAGTATAAAGGTAAACGTAACAGGAAAGATAAAGCGTCTCAAAAACAGACCATATGGGTATAACTATTATGCAAAAAACGTCACTATTGTTTTCGGCCGCCGCGATAACGTTAACTCTGATGGCGTCATCGGCATCAGCGGCAACGCCAACCGCCGCACAAAATGAAGCTACGTCGACCGTTAAACAAGAAATTACAGAAGGTATTAACCGCTACCTTTATTCAATAGATAAGGCAGACCCAACGTTAGGCAAGCAGCTCTTTTATGTTTCACCGGAAACCAGTTTTATTCATCCACGCGGTCACGAACGCGGATGGTCGCAGATCGCTGAAAATTTTTATGGCACCACTATGGGTAAAACCTTCAGCAAACGCACATTAAAACTGGACGCTCACCCTGCTATTCATGTGTATGGCAATGCCGCCGTTGCAGAGTTCGACTGGCATTTTACCGCGGTACGCCGTGATAATGGGCAAACTCAACACACGACAGGCCGCGAAAGCCAGGTGTGGGCGAAGATACCAAACACAGGATGGCGAATCGTTCATGTCCACTACTCCGGTCCAGCCAAAACCGGCGTTGGAGAAGGCTATTAAGCTTTGCTCTTCAGGTTATGGCGCAGATGAACATTCTGCGCCAGTTAAGTCGAGCTCAGGTCAGTTGATAGCGTTTATCCGGTATCCGTTTTGCCGGAATATCCCTTTCATCATTCATTTGCAGTAAATCGATTTCTATCGCATTGCATATCGCATCCAGCGGTAAATCATTATTTTCAGTACCGAACGGATCTTCCAACTCTTCCGCTAACGCATCCAGCGCGATAAACGTATAAGAAATAAGCACCGAAATAAACGGCGTCATATAGTGCAGATCAACCACCAGTGCAAATGGCAACATAATGCAGAAAAGATAAACTGTACGATGCAAAATTAACGTATAGGCAAAAGGCACCGGCGTATTGGCGATGCGCTCACAGCCGGCCAATACTGACGACATATCATTTAAGCGGTTGTTGAGGCTATGAAATAAAATATCGGAAAGCTTTCCGCTGCGGCGGCGAATCGCCAGCCACTCTCCCATCAGCAATAAGATACGGTTAGCGGGGGAATGGGAAGCGACAACTTTCTGTAACGCCTCCTGGTCAAGATAGTTGCCCAAAACTTGCGTCTGAGGCTGTCGACGCAATGTCATACGTAAACAGTGGGCAAAAGCGATTTGTAACCGAACAAAATCCTCGATACCGCGTTCATCAGGCAAGGTTGTTTTCACCTCTCGCAGTATTGAGCGTGAAGCGATCATCAACTGCCCCCACAAATGTCGCGCTTCGACGTAACGCGCATAACAGGCATTATTGCGAAACCCAAGAAAAATGGCGATAGCGACGCCCAGTATGCTAAACGGCGCAAGGGTAAACTTAATACCCAGCATTGTGTACCAGGGCAGCATGATAATAACGGCGATAGAAAGAAGAAAGTTAAGGAGCAGTCGTGAAAAGATTTTAGATAACACGGAACCATGCCAGACAAATATCAGGCGAATCCAGTGCTGTTGTGGTCTAACGATCATGATTATCTTCAGCAGGTAAAAAAGCACTGTCATTAAACGTGATCCAGATCAAGGTTGCAAGCTTCTGGTGATACACGGCTCCCCTGCCCTGTAGAGCATTTTTTTGCACAGTGCTGACAGGCGTTGAAAAAAAACAACCAAATGTATGTTGTAACTAAAAAGACACTTCAGCACATGAGATATATGACGGTCAACGGCTGCTATCAGTGGTATAGGGTGATTTATCGGGGAAAGCGTCAGCAACGACGCACTGCCCTACTGCTGATTCATTTGTATGACCAGCCAGTAATGGATAACGCTGACAATATACTGTTGCTGCGCTTCGCTCAGCGGTTCTCCCTGAGGTATCTGGTGCCACTTCGCCAGGCACCCGCGACAGCAGGTTGCCGTCGCATGTTGCGCGATAAATACCGGATGGCCCCGCATCGGCGTTTGCTTACCATCATTCGCCGGGTGAGCTGGCGCCAGTCGCTGGGCGATAAAATCGGCGGCGTGTTTATCAATCACCTCCGCGCCTTTATCCCAGCAATATTGTCTTTCTTTTATCCCGAGACGAAAGCGCGAACGAAATGTCGATCGCGCCAGGCGGGCAAAGAGCGGTTCAAGCGCATTCATCAGTATACCGAACGTCCTAACGTTTGTGTTAATTGTTCAAGCGCGGCGATACCTGCCAGAGAGTTTCCCGCAGGATCCAGCTCCGGACTCCAGACGGCAATCGCCATTTCATGCGGCACAATGGCGACAATACCGCCTCCCACGCCGGATTTAGCGGGCAATCCCACCCGCCAGGCAAACTCGCCGGCATTCTGATACATACCGCTGGTCGCCATTAGCGCATTAATCTGCCGGGCCTGCATGGGGGTAACTACCGGCTCGTCGAGATGAAACGCCTCGCCCTGATTCGCCAGAAAGACAAACGTCCTCGCCAGTTCCATGCAGCTCATTTTCAACGCACAGTAGTGAAAGTAATTTTGCAACACGGTAGGCACATCATGATGAAAATTACCGAATGATTTCATCAGCCAGGCAATAGCGGCGTTACGGGCGGAATGCTCAAATTCAGAACGCGCGACCGTAGCGTCATATGTAATATCCGATACACCGCAAAGCGCGCGCACAACTTCCAGCATTCGCTGACGCGGCGCGCTAAGCCGCCCTTGCAACATGTCGCATACCACCAGCGCGCCCGCATTAATAAATGGATTACGCGGGATTCCTTGTTCCATCTCTAACTGAACCAACGAATTGAACGGCGAGCCGGAAGGATCTTTTCCGACGCGCTGCCAGATCTCCTCTTCCGGATAATGACGCATCGCCACCACCAGACTAAGCACTTTCGAAATAGACTGAATAGAGAAGCGTTCGTGCGCATCGCCCGCCTGATAATGCTGCCCGTCCACGGTACAAATCGCTATCCCCAGCTTTGAACCCTCGACGGACGCTAATGCCGGAATATAGTCAGCGACTTTGCCCTGGCCAATGAGGGGGCGAACGCGCTGTAAAATCGTCTCTAAAATTGCATTATCCATGGCCCTGGCCACAACATGCTCCTTGCTCGCAGGTCTGAAAAGGCCTGCGAGTATAGCAGAGGGCGCCACGCGACGTCAGGGCGATTAGACGCGGTTCTTCCAGACGGTCTGCACATTACAAAATTCGTGTAAACCAAAGTGCGAAAGCTCGCGACCGAAGCCGCTTTTCTTCACCCCGCCGAATGCCACACGCGCATCGCTGGCGCTGTAACCATTAATGAATACCCCACCGCACTCAAGACGCGCCGCCATCTCCACGGCCAGCGTATCGTCGGCGGTAAAGATCGTCGCCGACAGGCCAAACTCACTGTCATTCGCCAGCACGAGGGCGTGCGCCGCATCTTTTGCAACGGTAATGGCGGCAACAGGCCCAAAAAGCTCTTGACGAAATGCCGTCATGTCAGGTGTGACATCCGCCAGAACGGTCGCGGCATAATAGTTGCCCTCCCCGGCGATTTTCTCGCCGCCCAACAGTAGCCGTGCGCCTTCGGCGACGGAAGCCTGCACCTGTTGATGGAGTTCATCACGCAGATCAAAGCGCGCCATCGGCCCCAGGTCATTCTCTTCAACCAGAGGATCACCCATCTTTAATGCTGCGGCAGCCGCCACAAAACGATCGGTAAACGCCTGCGCAATGCCCTCTTCGACAATAAAACGTTTGGCGGCGGCGCAGACTTGTCCGGTGTTTTGATAGCGTCCGGCAACCGCGGCTTTTACCGCCAGCTCGAGATCGGCATCATTGAGTACAATAAACGGATCCGAGCCACCCAGTTCCAGTACGCACTTTTTCAGCGACGCCCCAGCCTGAGCGCCAATCGCCGCGCCGGCGCGCACGCTACCGGTCACCGTCACCGCCGCGATTCGCGGATCGTTAATCATCTGACTCACGCCCTCATTATTGGCGTTCACCCATCCATAGACGCCAGCGGGAGTACCGGCTTCCGTCAAGATTCGGGCTATCATCTGCGCGCACCCCGTGACATTGGGCGCATGTTTTAACAAGTAGCTATTCCCCGCCAGCAGTATCGGCACTGCCCCGCGTAACACCTGCCATAAAGGAAAATTCCACGGCATTATCGCCAGGATGACGCCCAGCGGACGGTATTCAATCACCGCCTGCTGATTTTCTACCAGCGTAGGCTCAGGATTCAGCATTGCCGGGCCATGTTCCGCATACCAGTCGCATAACGCGGCGGATTTCGTCACTTCCGCACGCGCCTGCTTTATGGGTTTCCCCATTTCACGCGTAATACATTGCGCCATCTCTTCTGCATGAGCGCGAAGCGCCTGACCAATATCACGTAATGTTTGCGCCCGTTGCGCTACCGATGTCATTTTCCACTTTTTGAAACCGCTCGCCGCCAGACTCAGCGCATGTTCAATCTCTTGCGCGTTAGCCCAGGGCATTGCCGCCAGCGTCTGGCCGGTCGCAGGATTCACGGATAACGCCTGTGTTGCAGTCATCATGGTCATGTTCTTTCTCTCGTTATCAGGGGAGTTGTACCATCATGACGCCCTTTACCCTTTCTGAAAAATGAATAATATTAACCAGACTATTCACGAATTGAGAAAATCATGGACCTGACGCAACTGGAAATGTTTAACGCTGTCGCTCTGACGGGCAGCATCACGCAGGCGGCGGCAAAAGTACACCGCGTTCCGTCCAACCTGACCACGCGTATCCGTCAGCTTGAAGCCGACTTGGGCGTCTCTCTGTTTATTCGCGAAAACCAGCGACTCAGGCTGTCACCAGCCGGGCATAACTTTTTACGTTACAGCCAGCAGATCCTGGCGCTGGTTGATGAAGCCCGTATGGTGGTTGCCGGAGAGGAACCGCAAGGACTGTTTTCACTCGGCGCGTTAGAAAGTACTGCCGCCGTACGTATCCCCGCGCTGCTGGCGGGTTATAACCAGCGTTACCCTAAAATTCAGTTCGCGTTAACGACCGGTCCTTCCGGCGCCATGCTGGATGGCGTGCTCGAAGGAAAGCTGAACGCCGCCTTTATTGATGGCCCGCTAATGCATCCGGGGCTGGAAGGTATACCGGCTTACCAGGAAGAGATGATGATCGTCGCGCCACACGGCCATTCCGTCGTTTCGCGGGCCAGCGAGGTGAATGGTTATAACATCTATGCTTTTCGCGCCAACTGTTCTTACCGACGGCATTTCGAAAGCTGGTTTCATGCCGATGGCGCAACCCCCGGTACGATTCACGAAATGGAGTCATATCATGGAATGTTGGCGTGCGTAATTGCCGGCGCAGGTATTGCGCTGATGCCAGCAAGTATGCTCAACAGTATGCCAGGACATCATCAGGTGGAGGCCTGGCCGTTGGCGGAGAAGTGGCGCTGGCTTAGCACATGGCTAATGTGGCGGCGCGGGGCGATGACGCGCCAGCTTGAGGCCTTTATCGAGTTACTTAACGCCCAACTGGCGAGCGTCGACTGAAGACGAAACGGCCTGTGAAGTAGATGAGAAGCAGGTCACAAAATGATTGTCTTTTCGCCAGTAAACGTTTTAAGATCGCGGCCTCACCTTCTCGCAACTAACCCGAAATATTTTTATGACAATCAATCCAGTTTCCCGCAAGGTCGCGTGGCTACGGGTAGTTACGCTTGCTATTGCCGCTTTTATTTTCAATACCACGGAATTTGTGCCAGTTGGTTTGCTGTCAGACATTGCTGAAAGCTTTCATATGCAAACCGCGCAGGTCGGCATCATGCTAACCATTTACGCCTGGGTAGTTGCCGTCATGTCGCTGCCTTTTATGCTTCTTACCAGTCAAATGGAGCGCCGTAAGCTACTAATTTGTCTGTTTGTTTTGTTTATTGCCAGCCATGTGCTCTCCTTTCTGGCATGGAACTTTACCGTGCTGGTCATTAGCCGTATTGGTATCGCTTTCGCCCACGCTATTTTCTGGTCGATAACCGCCTCGCTGGCGATCCGCCTGGCCCCTGCCGGGAAACGCGCGCAGGCATTAAGTCTGATAGCGACCGGCACCGCGTTGGCCATGGTGCTTGGGCTGCCCATAGGTCGCGTTGTTGGTCAGTATTTTGGCTGGCGCACCACCTTTTTTGCCATCGGCATGGGCGCATTAATTACGCTGCTATGTCTGATTAAGCTTCTACCGAAATTGCCGAGCGAGCATTCCGGCTCACTAAAAAGTTTACCTTTGCTATTCCGACGCCCGGCGCTGATGAGCCTCTATGTACTGACCGTCGTTGTGGTGACTGCGCATTACACAGCTTATAGCTATATTGAACCGTTCGTTCAGAATGTCGCCGGGCTCAGTGCGAATTTTGCTACCGTCCTGTTACTGATCCTCGGCGGCGCCGGGATCATCGGCAGCCTCGTGTTTGGTAAACTGGGTAATCGCCATGCCTCGTCGCTCGTCAGTATCGCTATTGCCCTGCTGGTTGTCTGTTTGCTTCTGCTGCTGCCTGCGGCGAATAGCGAAGCGCATCTGGCCATACTGAGCATTTTCTGGGGCATCGCGATTATGGTGATAGGGCTCGGTATGCAGGTGAAAGTACTGGCGCTGGCCCCGGACGCGACCGATGTCGCAATGGCGCTATTTTCAGGCATCTTTAATATTGGTATTGGCGCTGGCGCGCTGGTAGGCAATCAGGTGAGTTTGCACTGGTCAATGTCGGCCATCGGCTATATTGGCGCCATACCCGCCTGTGCCGCGCTGGTATGGGCTGTGCTCATATTCCGCAAATGGCCAGTGACGCTGGAAGAACAACCGCATTAAGACATTCGTCTGCCGGGAACAGGTTTCCGGCAGACGACAATGCGCCTTAGTGGTACGTTTTAATAATTTCCAACACGCCGTTGATAATAAATTGCACGCCCATACACACCAGCAGGAATCCCATTAAGCGGGAGATCGCTTCAATCCCCCCTTTACCCACCAGCCGCATAATAGCGCCAGAACTGCGTAAGCATCCCCACAGGATCACCGCCACGGCAAGAAAAATAATCGGCGGCGCGACCATAATGACCCAGTCGGGAAACTCGCCGCCATGACGCACCGTGGAAGCGGAACTGATGATCATTGCGATGGTCCCCGGTCCTGCGGTGCTTGGCATAGCCAGTGGAACAAATGCAATATTAGCCGTCGGTTCGTCTGCCAGCTCCTCCGATTTGCTTTTCGCTTCCGGCGACTCATGCGCCTTCTGCTGCGGGAAAAGCATTCTGAAGCCGATAAACGCCACGATTAACCCCCCGGCGATCCGTAGCCCTGGAATCGAAATACCGAAGGTGTTCATAACTAACTGCCCGGCGTAGTACGCCACCATCATAATAGCGAAGACATAAACCGAAGCCATATAGGACTGCCGGTTGCGTTCCGCACTATTCATATTGCCCGCAAGGCCAAGAAACAGCGCCACGGTGGTTAGCGGATTGGCTAACGGGAGCAGTACGACCAGCCCCAATCCAATCGCTTTAAACAAATCCATCATAATACTATCTCTTACCCATCAGCGTTTCATGAACCGGAAGTATAAAGTGAAATTGCCCAGGCGCGCCATTTCGCCAGTGTGCAAGTCAATATTCTTTACAACCTATAACCTGTAATTATCAATTAGTTACAAGTTATCACAGCACAATACCCCGGACGCCTTTTAGCAAATCGTGGCATCGGCCAATTCATTTAGTTGACTTATACTTGCCTGGGCAATAGTATCTGACGAAATTAATTACTTGCCGGGGCAACCATTTTGAAAAGCACCAGTGATCTGTTCAATGAAATCATTCCGCTGGGTCGCTTGATCTACATGGTAAATCAAAAAAAAGATCGCCTGTTAAATAACTATTTATCCCCGCTGGATATCACCGCAACACAGTTTAAAGTGCTGTGCTCGATACGCTGCGCGGGATGTATTACCCCGGTTGAACTTAAAAAAGTGCTGTCTGTCGATCTCGGCGCATTGACGCGGATGCTCGACCGCCTGCTGTGCAAAGGCTGGATCGAAAGACTGCCGAATCCTAATGACAAACGCGGCGTACTGGTGAAGCTAACGCCGGACGGCGCGGCAATTTGTGAGCAATGTCATCAACGACCAGGGCAAGACCTGCATCAGGAATTAACAAAAAACTTAACGGCGGACGAAGTGGCAACGCTTGAGTATTTGCTCAAGAAAATTCTGCCGTAGACAAAAAAGAGGTATGACGATGTCCAGACGCAACACTGACGCTATTACTATTCATAGCATTTTGGACTGGATCGAGGATAACCTGGAGTCGCCGCTCTCACTGGAAAAAGTGTCTGAGCGTTCAGGATATTCCAAATGGCACCTGCAACGGATGTTTAAAAAAGAGACCGGTCATTCATTAGGCCAATACATCCGCAGCCGTAAAATGACGGAAATCGCGCAAAAATTAAAAGAGAGCAACGAGCCCATTCTCTATCTGGCGGAACGCTATGGCTTTGAGTCACAGCAAACATTGACCCGGACGTTCAAAAACTATTTTGATGTGCCGCCACACAAATACCGGATCACCAATATGCATGGCGAATCACGGTATATGCTGCCGCTGAACCATGGCAACTACTAGTTTGTTTATGCGCCACGCGAAGAGCACTATGAAAATGCTGTTTCCCGCCCTGCCGGGTCTGTTACTTATCGCCTCCGGATATGGCATTGCAGAACAAACTTTGTTACCTGTGGCGCAAAATAGCCGCGATGTGATGCTGCTGCCCTGTGTAGGCGATCCGCCAAATGACCTTCACCCCGTGAGCGTGAACAGCGATAAGTCAGATGAATTAGGCGTGCCCTATTATAACGACCAACACCTTTAACCTCTTTGCCCCGTTTTGCGGGGCATTTTTTTAGTACCGTCTGGCTATGACAAGTCCGCCGCTATTACCCCGCGGCATGGTCTGAAATTAGCGTTTGTCTTCTTAGTAACATAATGCCTCATCCCCTGACGCGCGCAGTACGGCGCACACGAAATCCAAATACATTGATATAGAGTCCAGCCATAATCAGTACTGCGCCCGCAAGCTGCATCCCGGTCAACGTTTCCCCGAGTAACACCGCGGCGCTCGCCAGCCCGACTACCGGCACCAGCAATGATAACGGCGCCACGCGCCAGGTCTCATAACGCCCCAGTAACGCGCCCCAGATGCCGTAGCCAAGTATAGTGGCGACAAAAGCCAGATAAAGCAGCGACAATATCGTCGTCATATCGATGGTAATAAGGCTTTGCGTAATGTGATCCGCCCCCTCCAGTAGCAGCGATGACAGCAGGAACGGCAGGATCGGGATCAGCGCGCTCCAGACCACCAGCGACATCACCGCCGGGCGCGGACTATGTTGCATAATTTTTTTATTAAAGATATTGCCGCAGGCCCAGCTAAATGCCGCCGCCAGTGTCAGCATAAATCCCGACATCGCTATATGCTGTCCGTTGAGACTGGCTTCAATCAATACCAGTACACCTATAATCGCCAGGGCGATCCCCGCTAACTGCTTACGTTGTAACCGCTCGCTAAAAACAAACGCCCCCAATGCCATGGTAAAAAAGGCCTGCGCCTGTAATACCAACGACGCCAGTCCTGCGGGCATACCAAACTTTATCGCGCAAAAGAGAAAGGCGAACTGCCCAAAGCTTATCGTCAGGCCATAGCCCAGCAACAGCGTAAGCGGGACTTTAGGCCGGGCGACAAAGAAAATTGCCGGAAACGCCACCAGTAAAAATCGTAATCCTGCCAGCAATAATGGCGGCATATGGTGCAGGCCTACTTTGATGACAACAAAATTGAGCCCCCATACGACAACCACCAGTAACGCCAAAAAACCGTCTTTACGCGACATCATCGGCCCCTGTCATTATTAAAATTTTGTAAAAAGGTAAGTTATCGGAAATCAGTGCGCCATAACAGGACTTTTCTTTTTACCGTGAGCATGGCATTGAACAACACACGATGGGCAAAATCCTGCGTTATGGTATGTTAAGACTACGCTATAGCGTATAGACATCATGCTTTTGCGGGCACGGTAGATTAAAACGTCCCGATACGTAACCTCCATTTCAGGCAGGAAAAATGAATCCAGGATTGAGACGTTCGACGTTGGCTCTACTCGCCTCATCGCTGTTATTGACAATTGGACGCGGCGCCACGCTCCCCTTTATGACCATCTATCTTAACCGTCAGTACGGTTTAGGCGTAGATCTGATTGGCTACGCGCTGACCAGCGCGTTAACGATTGGCGTCGTCTTTAGTCTTGGCTTTGGGATTCTGGCGGACAAGTTTGATAAAAAGCGCTACATGTTACTCGCGATTATCGCCTTCGCCTGCGGATTTATCGCCATCCCAATGGTGCATAATGTCGTACTGGTTGTCCTGCTTTTTGCGCTTATTAACTGCGCCTATTCGGTTTTTTCTACCGTCCTGAAGGCCTGGTTCGCCGATAATCTCACCGCGACAACAAAAACACGGATTTTTTCGCTCAACTATACCGTACTCAATATCGGCTGGACGGTTGGCCCGCCGCTCGGCACGCTGCTGGTGATGCAAAGCATCAATTTACCCTTCTGGCTTGCCGCCATCTGCTCCGCATTTCCGCTGGTCTTTATTCAGGTATGGGTGACACGTTCGGTTGCCGCCAGCGAGGGGAAAAATGCCGCTATCTGGTCTCCCTCCGTTCTGCTGCGCGACAAAGCATTATTGTGGTTTACGCTTTCGGCATTTCTGGCCTCCTTTGTGGGGGGCGCCTTTGCGTCCTGTATTTCACAGTACGTTATGGTCGTTGCCGATAGCGGCTTCGCGGAAAAAGTGGTAGCCGTCGTCCTGCCGGTTAATGCGGTTATTGTGGTCAGTTTGCAATACGCCGTGGGCCGTCGACTTACCGCCGTCAATATTCGACCAATGATGACGACCGGCACCGTCTTTTTTATCGCCGGGCTCATCGGATTTATTTTTTCAGGCGACAATCTGTTTTTTTGGGGGCTTTCAGCGGCAGTATTCACGATTGGCGAAATTATTTATGCCCCCGGCGAATATATGTTAATTGACAACATTGCGCCTGCCGGGATGAAAGCCAGCTATTTTTCAGCGCAATCGCTGGGCTGGCTGGGTGCGGCGGTAAACCCGCTGGCCAGCGGCGTCATCCTGACGACGCTTCCTGCCTGGTCGCTTTTCGTTGTCCTGATAATCGCCATTGTGTTCGCCTGGGCACTGATGTTAAAAGGAATGCGGATTACCCCTACGCAGCAGGCTATCACCTGTTAATTATCTGCAGCCAGTGATGTGCGCAGTTTCTGGCGCACCGGGTTAACCCTATATATTGCAGGCTAATTATCTGCTATCACTGCGATAATTCAGGAATATTCCTGGGCGCTGACGAAAATATTCTAATGCTTTACCCTTCCAGTAAAATAAATACGCAATTCAGACTTTGCTTAAGTATAAATTAGTACTATAGTCTGTACGAGGTTTTTAAAAAAGAGGATGCACGCTAAAATAAGGAGAAACGAGATGTTAGGCAGTATTAACCTTTTTATCGTTGTATTAGGAATTATTTTATTTTCCGGATTTCTGGCCGCCTGGTTCAGTCACAAATGGGATGATTAATGAACGGAGATAATCCCTCGCAGAGCCGGCCCCTTGCTGCATCGTTGCGCAAGGGGCCGCTTTTGTCTGGATGGCAGGCAAAAAAAACCGCCGGTTCACCAGCGGTAAATGCTTGCATGGATAGATTTGTGTTTTGCTTATACGCTACCGGGCAAATTCTTGCGAGGATAACGGATCGCTAACGACTGTAGCACCGTCAATATCAATGAAGCTTAAACGATACGCAACCAGACCTGAATAAGACATTATGGGACCTTTTGTCCCCCAGGCGCTTTTACAAGACCCATGGTATCAGGCCAGCTGCATGCCCCGTATGGCTGACCTGGAGATTGCCGGTTAGCGCGCGTTATTTTTGCAGTCGGTTCACGCGAACAAGCGGTTCCTTCGCTTTCTTGTCCAGACTACCGTTAATGTTGATCATTTGATCCGGCTGAACTTCCCGCCCATCAAATACGGCGGAAGGAATTATCACGTTAATCTCGCCGGATTTATCACGAAATACATAGCGATCGTCACCTTTATGATCAATAAGGTTGCCGCGCAGCGAAACGGTCGCGCCATCATGCAGGGTTTTTGCCTGTTCGATGGTCATTTTTTCTGCATCATCCGTACCGCGATAACCATCCTCAATAGCATGAGGCGGCGGCGGTGCCACGTCTTTTTTTAATCCCCCTTGATCATCCGCTAGCGCGTAAGGCATTATCAGAAAACTTAGAAATGCAGCCACCTGTAGTTTCATGCTCTCTCCTTAATAACGTCTATTTGACGTATTAAGTCTGGCCGCTATTTTTAGTTTTTACAAACATGAATTTACCCGCAGAATATTAAGCAATAAAATCAACCCATCCGGATTAATATGCAACCGACATCAGCGCCGGTGAGCGCGAAAGCGTAACGGCGTAATAGTTAACTTGCCACATAGCTGAAGTCATATGCATCAACGTCTGGATAGCAATTCAGAATAATCGGCTTTATTTTTTGAGGATAATGGCCTTACGCATAATCAATGGCAGTCATCGCCGCAGGAAAGTAAGCAAGTTATGCAACAGCGGGTTTGTTGGTAACTGGATAAAATAATCATTCACTGACAATGTCATAAAATAAATATGCCATACTTGAGAAGAACGAACAGATTTCATTTGTCTCTGTAACGGAAAAATAAACGATGAGATTAGAACAGCACGATATTGTCACCCTTGATGAAGCCGAATCCGTCGATAGCCTGACAAAAAAACTTGGTGATTTACTGGTTAACCAGAAACTCCGTCTGACCACCGCAGAATCCTGCACTGGCGGGAAACTGGCTTCAGCATTGTGCGCAGCAGAAGATACGCCCTCATTTTACGGTGTGGGTTATGTCACCTTTACTGATGAAGCCAAAGCAAAAATCTTACGCGTACAACGCCACAGTCTTGCCGAACATACCGCCGTCAGCGAAGCGGTTGTTACTGAAATGGCACAGGGCGCTAAGGATCAGGCTGAGGTCAATATCAGCATAGCGATCAGCGGCTATGGCGGTCCGGAAGGCGGCGAAGATGGCACGCCGGCGGGCACCGTTTGGTTTGCCTGGAATATTAACAATACAACTTTTACAAGCCGACAACATTTCAACGGAGATTGTCAGGAAGTATTAGAAAAATGCGTACGCTTCGCCCTCGCTGAATTGCTTTTTCTGTTAACGAAGAAAGCATAAACAATAATTTCATCTGACCGGTCAGAACAACTCCCGGTCAGAATAAAAAAATGCGAGCCTATGGCCCGCATCGTATGTGCAATATTTCAGAATATATTTATGAAATATCAGGAGTAAAATTAATTACCGGATTTCCGTCCGCCACTGTGGCTATTCTGGCCACCTTTTTTACCCGCTTCAGATGCACGCTGTGGGTCGTTTTTAAAGTTCCCACCGCTATGCTGGCCGCCTTTACGACCTGCTTCTGAGGCTTTCTCTTTATCTTCTGCAAAATTACCGGAACCGCCGCGATGTTCTGCCATAATATAATCCTCATGATGATGTTGCGTTTTAAATATGATATGTCTTCTCATATCATGTGATACAGTTCTAAATCTAGTCGCCCTGTGCGCAGTGTCAAATTCATTTCTGCATTATTTACATAATACCACCACATAGCGGAAAATATATTTTTCGAAAACATCAACAGCGAAGCGGTAATAAATCTTTGGCAATCAAGCCACCACGGGAAAATAAGTAGAAAAATCCGAATGCACGCCCTTGTTATATTCAGACAACTTAACCCCATAAATTTAACTGGCTGTCATCAGAAGTTCAGGATTCATTTTCAGGCGGTTGTTCGACAGTGCCGAACAACCGTATCAGCTTAGCGATCGAGCCCACGATATTGCAACATGGGGTCAATATGCGGTTCATGTCCACGCCAGGCTGAATAAAGCGTTTCTAAATCAGTACTATTCCCCCGGGAAAGGATAGCATCGCGAAAACGCTGCCCGTTTTCACGCGTCAGGCCGCCCTGCTCTACAAACCATTGATAACCGTCATCCGCTAACATTTGCGTCCACAGGTAGGCGTAGTATCCCGCTGCGTAGCCGCCGCCGAAGATATGGGCAAAATAACTGCTGCGATAGCGGGGCGGCACTGCCGGTAAATCAAGATGCTCGGCGGCCAGCGCCTGTTGCTCGAACTCAGCGACAGACTGCTCTGCTACGCTCTCCTCCAGCATATGCCAGCGCATATCCAGCAATGCGGCGCCGAGCAATTCAGTCATATCGTAACCTTTATTAAATAAACTCGCCTTGCGCATTCTTTCCTGTAAATCAGCAGGCATTTTTTCACCGCTGTCGACATGACGCGCGTAGCGTTCGAACACACGTGGATGGCTCGCCCAATGCTCATTAATCTGGGAGGGAAACTCGACAAAGTCGCGGGGCGTATTGGTACCTGAAAGCGTGGCATAGCGCTGAACGGCAAACAAACCATGTAACGTATGACCAAACTCATGGAAGAGCGTAATAACGTCGTCCCAAAGCAGTAATGCAGGCTGCCCATCAACCGGTTTCTGATAGTTACATACATTGTATATAACGGGCCGGGTTTCATTGAGTGTGGATTGCTCGACAAAATTCCCCATCCACGCGCCGCCGCTTTTCGAGTCCCGCGCGAAGAAGTCGCCATAAAATAACGCCATGCCGACACCATCGGAGTCGAAAATCTCCCACACCCGAACATCAGGGTGATACACCGGAATGTCAAAACGCTCGACGAAGGTGATGCCGAATAGCTGGTTGGCGGTCCAGAAAACCCCCTCTTGCAACACCGTATTTAAGGCAAAATAGGGCTTCAGTTGCGCTTCATCTAACGCATATTTTTCCCGCCGTACCTGTTCAGCATAGAACATCCAGTCCCAGGCCTGAACGGTGTAGCCGCCCTGCTCACCATCAATGACGTTCTGAATTTCCGCCTGTTCATTGAGTACACGCTGACGCGCTGGCGGCACAATGCCACGCATAAAGCTCAGTGCGGCTTGCGGCGTTTTCGCCATCTGATCGGCCATTTTCCATGCGGCATAATTGGGGAAACCCAGCAGTTTTGCCTGACAGCGACGAATCTCTACCAGACGCTGAACGATAGCGCGGGTATCGTGGGCATCTCCTTTTTCCGCCCGAGTCCATGACGCTGCGAATAAATTTTCGCGGGTCTGGCGATCGCGCAGCGTAGCAAGCGCAGGCTGTTGCGTCGTATTAAGGAGCGGAATGAACCAACGCTCCTCCAGGCCTTTTTCACGCGCCGCTTCAGCAGCGACGGTCATTTCTTCCGGGCTTAATCCTGCCAGGCAATGCGCGTCATCGACCGCCAGCCCGCCCGCTTTACTTGCCGCCAGCAGACGCTGATTAAACTGACTCATTAAGGTCGCGGATTCAGTATTCAATACCTTCAGTCGCGCTTTATCCTCTTCGGCAAGCTGCGCGCCTGCCAACACAAAACGCTGATGGATAACATCGACCAACCGTAGCGACTCATCATCCAGCCCCAGTGAGTGACGCTGTTGCCAGACGGCGTCCACGCGAGCGAATAACGCGCTATTCAGATAAATATCGTTGGAGAGCGCCGCCAGCTCGGCAGAAAAGGCCTCATCCAACCGCTGGAGTTCATCGTTAGTGTGCGCGGCCGTCATCGCGAAAAAAATGCTGGTGACGCGTGACAGAAGCGCCCCGCTTTGCTCCAGCGCCAGAAGCGTATTCGTAAAGTCAGGGGCCGCCGGATGATTGACGATGGCCTCGATTTCCACGCGTTTTTGCCGCACGCCCTCATCAAAAGCAGGACGATAATGGCAATCTTTGATCCGATCAAAACGCGGTGCCTGATAAGGCAACATACTCTGGTCTAACAAAGGATTCGTCGACATTTTTCACTCCTGAAAATAGGTTGATCATAAGAGTAAGCTTCCCCCTATGCTGACCGCAACCGTGTTAACCAGGATTACCCTTTCATAAACGCCGCGTGCTATGGTAATACAACACAAAAAGCGTTGAGGAACTGTGTGATGATCGTTTTAGTAACTGGAGCAACCGCAGGATTTGGCGAGTGCATTGCACGCCGTTTTGTTGAGAATGGACATAAAGTCATTGCCACGGGACGTCGTCATGAACGCCTGCAAGCGTTAAAAGATGAGCTTGGCGAGAACGTATTGACCGCCCAACTGGACGTGCGCAACCGCGCGGCCATCGAAGAGATGATGACCTCTCTGCCTGCGCAGTGGCGCGATATTGATGTGCTGGTCAATAACGCCGGTCTGGCGCTGGGTCTTGAACCGGCGCATAAAGCCAGCGTAGAAGACTGGGAAACTATGATCGATACTAATAATAAAGGCTTAATTTATATGACCCGCGCCGTGCTGCCAGGAATGGTCGAACGTAATCGCGGTCATATCATTAACATCGGTTCAACCGCCGGCAGTTGGCCTTATGCTGGTGGCAACGTCTATGGCGCGACGAAAGCCTTTGTGCGCCAGTTTAGCCTGAATTTGCGCACGGATTTACACGGCACGGCGGTTCGCGTGACCGACATTGAACCGGGTCTGGTTGGCGGTACCGAGTTTTCCAGCGTCCGTTTCAAAGGCGACGATGAGAAAGCGGGTAAAACCTACGAAAATACCACCGCGCTCACGCCAGAAGACATTACCGAAGCGGTATGGTGGGTGGCCACACTCCCCGCGCATGTGAATATTAATACCGTTGAAATGATGCCTGTTACCCAATCTTTCGCAGGGCTCAGCGTCCACCGTAGCTAAGAGGTTATACCCGGTCTGCGGGCCGGGTAACCCCTGGCAAACGTATCTGCAACCAAGAACATGATCGGTATAGACCGCCACGGAAAAGTGGTAGAGTATCCGGGTCAACCGCCTAAAAAGTAAGAATGAATGACCGTCGAAACGCAGCTTAACCCTACACAGCCTGTCAACCAGCAAATTTACCGTATTCTTCGGCGTGATATCGTGCATTGTCTTATCCCGCCTGGCACGCCGCTATCAGAAAAAGAGGTCTCAACCCGTTTTAACGTTTCGCGTCAACCGGTGCGCGAGGCTTTTATAAAGCTGGCGGAAAATGGGTTGATTCAGATCCGCCCTCAGCGCGGTAGTTATGTGAATAAGATTTCGCTTTCTCAGGTACAGAATGGCTGCTTTGTTCGGCAGGCGATCGAATGCGCGGTGGTCCGCCGTGCGGCGGCGATGATCACCGACAACCAGTGCTATCAACTGGCGCAAAACCTGCACCTGCAACATATTGCTATCGAGCGCAAACAGATTGATGATTTTTTCCAGCTTGATGACGATTTCCACCAAAAGCTGGCGCAGATCGCCGATTGCCAGTTAGCGTGGGATACCATTGAAAATATCAAAGCGACAATCGACCGGGTTCGCTATATGAGTCTGGATCATGTTTCTCCGCCGGAGATGTTGTTGCGCCAGCACCATGATATTTTCTCCGCGCTGGAAAATCGTGACGGCAATGCGGTTGAGAGCGCAATGACCCAGCATTTGCAGGAAATTAGCGAATCCGTCCAGCTTATCCGTCAGGAAAACAGCGGCTGGTTTAGCGAAGACTAACCCCCCTTTAACGTCGGGGTGAGACGCCTTCTCCGCTTTCTCACCCTGCACATTCCCGCCTAAAAAGCCGTGAGCTTGATCAAAAACAAAAAAAATCCGCAACGATAAGCGTATTTATATGTCGCCCGTCATGCGGGGAAACCTGCGGGCTTTGGCTGTAAGTTTGAAAGGAGAAAACACCATGATGACATACGATCGTAACCGTAACGCAATCACTACCGGTAGCCGGGTCATGATAAGCGGCACAGGTCATACCGGGATTATCAAAGCCATTGAGAGCGAAGGTCTGGATGCAGGTCAAATTCGCCGCGGCAAAACGGTGATTGTCGAAGGTTGTGAAGGTAAATTCGCGCCGGTCGAACTGATTCGTCTTGGCATGAACTGATACCACTGGCCGCTAAGAACCGCTCCGGCCTTCCCGGTAGCATAATGCTACCGGGTCTCTGTTGCGCTACTTCAACCGCTCGGCATATTTCGCCACGCTCGCTTTCGCGCCATATGTTAGTAAACTGTCATAGGCTTCTTGCACTTTTTGCGTAAACCGCGCCGCCTGCGGCAAATCGTTGCCGAAAATTTCTGCCATTCCCAGCAGCGCCTTAACACGACTGGCGCCTTCTTCACTGTTTGCCACGGCGCGCTGAATAACCGGCAATAGCGGATCGCTAATGTCGATGGCCTTGCCCTGCTCATCCACGCCGCCAACATAACGCATCCACCCCGCCACGCCCAGCGCCAGCAAATCAAAATCGCTATGATTAGCAAGATGCCAGCGAACGGAGTCCAGCATACGCTGCGGAAGTTTCTGGCTGCCATCCATCGCAATCTGCCAGGTACGATGACGCAGCGCCGGATTACGGTAACGCGCAATCAACTGATCGGCATAACGCTGTAAATCTACCCCCTGGACTTTCAGCGTTGGCGCCTGCTCGCGTAACATTAACGCCTGCGCGGTCAGACGATAGTTGTCGTCATCCATACAGTCATTAATATGCTGATAGCCGGCAAGATACCCCAGATAAGCCAGGAATGAATGACTGCCGTTAAGCATCCGCAGTTTCATCTCTTCAAACGGAACCACGTCGGCGACCAACGTCGCGCCCGCGTTTTCCCACTGCGGACGACCCGCCACAAACGTATCTTCTATCACCCACTGACGAAACGGCTCACAGGCGACACCCGCCGGATCGCGCACGCCGGTCAGTTGTTCGATTTTATCCAGCGTCTCCGGCGTGACCGCAGGGACAATCCGATCAACCATGGTTGACGGAAATGTCACGTTTTGCTCGATCCATATCGCCAGTTCCGCATCCACCTCCCGGGCGTAAGCCGTTACAACCTGACGCGTCACATGCCCATTTTCCGGCATGTTGTCGCAGGACATCACGGTAAATGCCGGTAAGCCTGTGGCTTTACGACGTGCTAACGCTTCAACAATAATACCCGGTGCCGTTAGCGGTTGATGCGGATTTTGCAGGTCGGCGGCAATCATGGGATGTTCCAGCAGAAGTTGGCCCGTGGCAGGCGAATGACAATACCCTTTCTCGGTAATGGTCAGAGACACAATCGCTATCTGCGGTTCGCACATCGCCGCCAGCACACGTTCCAGACCATCAACCTGGACATGCAACGCCGCTTTGACGACGCCCACCACACGCGCCGTCCAGGCTTCCGCCGACATCTCCGCCACGGTATAGAGGTTATCCTGCTGCTTTAGATCGGCAATCTGCTGTTCGCCGCCAATAAGATTAACCTCATAATAGCCCCAGTCGCTATGCTGCTCCGCAGCCAGAATATCTGTATAAACCCCCTGATGCGCGCGATGAAACGCGCCAAAACCGAGATGGACCATCCGCGCCGCCAGCGCCGCACGATCGTAATCAGGAAGCGTCGCCTTTGCCGATAAAAGCCTGTTTTGCATTTTATAACCTCTATATTCTGAAAGCGGAACAGTCGCAGAGTAACGCCTGCCCTGGTGCATTTGGATTTACGCTAATTAAACAAAAGTGACCGGACAGCATGGCCGAAACCGCATTAGCGTTCCGGCCATACCATCGACACGATTTAACTCGTCTGGGTTGCGGAGTGGCGTAACTTCTCTGCCGCTGTCGCTTCCGCCGCATCCTCAGGCAGACTCAGGTCGCGATCTCTGACCTCCGGCATCAATAGCGCAGAAATCAGACCAATACACGAGTAGAGCACCAGCATAATTAAGATGGGCAGCCAGGAATCGGTCATGTTACAAAAGATCCCTGCGAGGACGGGGCCAAAGCCGACCGCCACCAGCCCCCCAGCCTCTTTTGAAATCGCCATCCGGGTGAAGCGATTACGCGATCCGAAAATTTCCGCCATGGTGATGTTTTCCAGCGCAAATAATCCCAGCACGGCAAAGTTATGAATAACAATGAGCGCCGCCATAATTACGCCAGGGCTATACGTTTTATCTACCACAATAGACAGCATCGGCCAGGCGAGAATAATCGCGGAGATATTCAATATTATATACGGCAGCCGACGACCGTATTTATCGGACAACCACCCCAAGAGTGGGATAGTGATAAAACCAATTACGGAACTTATCATTAACGCATCGGTTGGGATAGATTTGTTAAATAATAACGTCTGAACTAAATATCCGGCAAGGAAGGTTTGAATAAGCCCCGAATTCCCAGCTTGTCCAAAACGTAAACCGGTGGCCAGCCAGAAAGATTTGCTGGTAAACATCGCGCCCAATGTATTTTCTGACGCAGGCGTTAACGCTGGCGATTTTTCGCCTTCGCTTACTTTTTCGAATACCGGACTTTCTTTCAGATTCATTCGCAGCCAGATCGCGAATATCATAACAACGACGCTCGCCAGGAAAGGAATACGCCATCCCCAGGCGATCAGTTGTTCGCGTTCAAGCGCAAAGAACATCACCGCCCAGATCGCCGTCGCGCTCAACGTACCGCAGTTGGTGCCCATCGCGACCAGCGAGGAAATGATGCCACGCTTTCCTTTCGGCGCATACTCGGCCAGCATAGTACCCGCGCCGGAAATTTCCGCCCCGGCGCCCAGCCCCTGTATAATTCGCAATGTCACCAGTAATACTGGCGCAAAAATGCCGATTTGCGCATACGTCGGCAGTACGCCAATCAGCGTGGTGCAGATCCCCATCATGGTGATGGTAATAAACAATACTTTTTTTCGTCCGATGCGGTCGCCCATTTTACCAAAAACAAAGGCGCCGATAATCCTGGCTATATAACCTGCACCATAGGTGCCCATTGCCAGAATAAGCGCCATCGCGGCAGACTGTTCCGGAAAAAATATTTCATGGAAGACCAGAGCCGCGCCTAGTGAATATAACTGAAAATCCATAAATTCAAGCGCGGTGCCTAACCAGCCAGATACGGCAGCGCGCACTAAATCCTGAGTCGATCGTTCATGCTTTATTTGTGTCATATAGGCAATCTCTAAGAGGTAAGATGCGTACCACTTACTCGCAATTATTTATATTATTTCGCAAACGTGAGTAAGACTTTGCAGCATTGACGCTGGTCTTTCTCGAAAAGCTCAATCGCGTCGGTGACATGTTGATAATCAAATGTATGCGTTATCAGCTTATCCGGATCAATAAGCCCTTTATTCAGCCAGTCAATAACGACCGGGAATTTATTGGCATTAAGACGCGATGAATAAATAGCCAGCTCTTTTCCGGTAATACCCTGCTGTACAATCTCACACGGGTCGCTGGAAAATCCCATCAGGACAATGCGTGCCGCAGGCGATGCAAGGGTAATCGCCTCTTGCAGGATAGCGGGATGACAGGCGGCATCGACAATCAAGGTCGGTTTTAGCGCCTTCTGTTGTAGAAATTCCGCCAGTGAATGTTGACCATTATTGAGGGTCCAGTCAGCGCCGCTCTGCTTCGCCATCGCTAAACGCTCTTCAATGCGATCAACGACTATGACCGTTTTAACCTGATAACCCCCCTTCAGCGCCTGTACGGTCGTCAGTCCCATCGGGCCTGCGCCATAGATAAGCGCCACGTCCTGCTCGGTCGGATTCACCTGCCCCGTCACATTTGCCGCAATGGTAAACGGCTCAACCATGACGGCATGATGATCTGCGATGTTGTCCGGTATGCGATGAGCATTACGGGCCGGCGCCACCGCATACTCGCTGAAACCGCCGTCACGATGCACGCCCAGCACCACCAGCGAGGTACACACATTGGGTTTACCGACTGAACAAGGGTAACAATGCCCGCAACTGATCACCGGATCGACGGATACCCGTTCTCCTATCCGGTCGCGATTGACGTTGTCGCCTACCGCGTCGATGACACCGAAAAATTCATGGCCTATGACACGGGGATATTTTGCAAAGGGATTATGTCCCCGATAAATATGACTGTCGGAACCGCAGATACCCGCCAGTTTCACTTTAATACGAACTTCGCCCGGCGCAGGCTGCGGAAGCGCGCGCGTTTCGATAGTTAATGTATTCGGTTTTTCGATTACGATGCTTTTCATTTTTCGCTCCTTACCAGTTCCACAGTGTGCCGTCTTCCAGGCGGGCCACCGGCAAATAGGCTGGATCGTAAGGATATTTCGCCGCCAGTTTTTCATCGAACTCAATGCCCAGTCCTGGCTTGTCGCCCGGATGCATATAGCCGCCCTCAAACGTCCAGTTATGCGGGAAAACCTCCAGCATCTGTTCGGAGTAGCCCATAAACTCCTGCACGCCAAAGTTAGGCACCCACAGGTCGAAATGTAATGCCGCGGCCATACAAACCGGCGACAGATCGGACGGCCCATGCGAACCGGTACGCACCTGGTAGAGCGAGGCAAAATCGGCAATGCGGCGCATCCCGGTAATACCACCGGCATGGGTAATCGTGGTGCGGATGTAGTCAATCAATTGCTCTTCAATGAGCTGTTTGCAATCCCAGATACTGTTAAAGACTTCGCCTACGGCAATCGGCGTAACCGTATGCTGGCGGATCAGGCGGAAGCACTCCTGATTTTCAGCCGGCGTCGGGTCTTCCATCCAGAACAAACGATAGTCTTCAATACTTTTGCCAAAGCGGGCAGCCTCAATAGGCGTCAGTCGGTGATGCATATCGTGCAGAAGATGTTCATTAAACCCGAACGTATTACGCACGGCGTCAAATAGCTTTGGCGTAAAATCGAGATACTTTTCCGTTGACCACAATTGTTCTTCCGGCCACTGGCCTTTTGTCGCAGGCTCATAGGCCAGTCCCTTGCCTTTCGCCATGCCGTAGGTGGTTTTCATCCCCGGAACGCCGCACTGCACGCGGATTGCTTTGAACCCTTGCTCTTTATGACGCGCATAGTCTTCCAGCACATCGTCGATGGTGTGGCCTGTGGTATGGCAATACACCATGACGCCTTCACGCGAAGCGCCGCCGAGTAACTGATACAACGGCATATTGGCGGCTTTGGCTTTAATATCCCATAGCGCCATATCAACCGCGGAAATGGCGGACATGGTGACAGGACCACGGCGCCAGTACGCGCCTTTGTAGAAGAACTGCCAGATATCTTCGATGCGGTGAGCATCCCGCCCGATGAGTTGTGGACACAGATGATCGGTAAGGTACGAGGCCACCGAGAGCTCGCGTCCGTTCAGGGTGGCATCTCCCAGACCGGTGATCCCGTCTTCCGTGGTTATTTTTAAGGTGACGAAGTTACGCCCTGGACACGTAACAAAAACTTCAGCCCCTACAATCTTCATTTTTATTCCTTACATCGCATTATGGGATGCAGGAAATTTACCCAACTAAGCTACTACCATACAAGTATATTTATCTAAAAAGCGCTGCCCGATCACAAAATGTTCTGGCAGCGCGGCAATGTTACGTACGCCCCCATCCAACGACGATAATCAGCATTCCGCACAGCGCGATCAACGCGCCGCACCAGTCATAAACCGTGAGCCGGACGCCATCGACAACACGTAACCACAGGAGCGCAGTACAGACATATACCCCACCGTAAGCCGCATAAACCCGCCCACTCGCCGCCGGATGCAAGGTCAAAAGCCAGACGAATAACGCGAGTGACGCGGCGGCGGGCAGAAGCCACCACACGCTGGCGCCGCGCTTAATCCATAGCCAGGGAAGAAAACATCCAATGATTTCACAGAGGGCGGTGACAAAGAAAAGCAGAGTCGTCTTTAGCATGAGATTCATTTGGTTACGAAATGATAAGTGATAATACAACAGAATATCGTTACGGTTATCCGGCCATTCTTGTGTATATGCCAGGCATAAGGATTGGTGTAGAATTTACAGGTGGTTTACCGCTTTTTCCCCTCTGATGAAAGGATGTTGTGATGAACAATACGCTGAGCAAACGCCTTTGCCTGACGGCAATGCTTACGCTGGCTGCCGTTGTATATACTACTTCCGCATTCGCTGAAACCAGTAAACTGGTGATTGAATCGGGAGATAGCGCACAAAGTCGTCAGGAAGCGGCGATGGAAAAGGAACAATGGAACGACACTCGCAGTCTGCGCCAGAAAGTGAATACCCGCGCAGAAAAAGAGTGGGACAAAGCCGATGCCGCCTTTGATAACCGCGATAAATGCGAGCAAAGCGCCAACATCAACGCCTATTGGGAACCCAATACGCTGCGGTGTCTGGATCGTCGTACAGGTCGCGTTATTACGCCCTGATGCAGGATAACTAAAAGGAAGTGTAAGGATACAGTATGACAAGTGACTACAAGGTCAGACTGCGCCCGCTTGAGCGTGAAGATTTACGATTTGTCCACCAGCTTGATAATAATGCCAGCGTTATGCGTTACTGGTTTGAAGAGCCGTATGAGGCTTTTGTCGAACTGTCGGATCTCTACGACAAACACATCCACGACCAAAGCGAACGGCGCTTTGTCGTCGAATGCGATGGTGAAAACGCCGGGCTGGTGGAACTGGTGGAAATTAACCATGTGCATCGGCGGGCGGAATTTCAGATTATTATTTCGCCGGAGTACCAGGGAAAAGGCCTGGCATCACGCGCGGCCAAACTGGCGATGGATTACGGATTTACCGTACTCAATCTCTATAAATTGTATTTGATCGTCGATAAAGAGAATGAAAAAGCGATTCACATCTACCGTAAACTCGGGTTTAGAGTAGAAGGCGAGCTGATTCATGAGTTCTTCATTAACGGCGAATACCGTAACACCATCCGCATGTGTATCTTCCAGCAGCAGTATCTGGATGAACATAAAACGTCCGGTTCTACGCTCCTGAAACCCACCGCGCAGTAAGCGCGGCGCGGTAGTCACGGAGAGTCGCACCGCGCCCGGTTTAGTAGTAATCGATACGATTTTTAATGGTGTAATGGTGGGACACTGCCGGCTTAACGCTCTCATCGACGATAACAAGCCGGCAGTCAACAGGGTTCGCGTACGCATCATATTCGCAGCTCTGTATGACGTTGCCGACCTGTCGATCATCCACCCGGCTGACTGCCGTATAGTCCAGCTTTTTACGCGGGTCCGCGGAGGGTTTTGCCGTTACAGAGAGCGTATTCTGCGAGTTTATGGTTGTCTTACCTAACGGATAGCCTTCGCTATCATAGCGGTACTCGACTTTCATCTCTTTGCCCGTCGCCGATACCACAAAACCGTTGTCGTCCGTCTCCCAGGTCACGCCCGCCGAAGGCAACGCCGCCAGCTGGCACTTCCCCTGTAACTGCACCTTTTTTTCCAGCGTCTGAGCATCCCGGTAATAATTGGCATCCAGCACGAGGGCCAGCCCCGTATTATTCTCCAGATCGTGTAACTCAAGCGTATCAAAACAGCCTTCCTGTGAAAGCGTACCGGTGACCTGCTTCGCCACTTCGCCATGCTCACTCATCAATGTCTGGCTGAAATCCTTTACCGGACCACGTAATGGATCAAAATCAAATTCGTTCGAAAAACTGGCCATTTCCGGCGTAAAAGACTCAAGGGATTTCGGGTTATCACAACCTGCCAGTATCATGCACAATAACGTCAGTAAAAGGGGTTTCTTCACACGTATCACCAGGATGAAAAGATATTTATCATCATATTAGCAAATACAGTTATTTACACGAAAAATGCTAAGCTTAGAACATCGTCATTAATCACAGGAGTTCATGATGAAAATCGCAACTGCAATAGCCGCTCTGGCGTTAGTCAGCGCCTCCTCGCTGGTGATGGCGGCACCGGGATCGTGCGAGAGAGTAAAAAGCGATATTGAACAACGTATCATCAATAACGGCGTGCCGGCGGATAATTTTACGCTCACTATCGTTCCTAACGACCAGGCCGATCAGCCGGACTCACAGGTGGTGGGCCATTGCGCGAACGACACGCATAAAATTCTTTATACCCGCACCAACAGCGGCAATGCGCCAGCCAATACCTCTCCCGCTCAGGACGGTTCATCCGCCGAACCGCAATAACCTCCTCCTGCCCTCCGGGTCCGGAGGGTAACGCTCTTTGACATGGATTAATAATCCTTACTCCCAAAGGGGTAAACTCATTACATCATTAGCATGTTAATAATTTCGTTATAGTTATCAATATATAGCGAAATAATAACGACAATGGAGTGAGTGATGCCCGGAGAAAAGCAACAAACAGGCGTTAGCCGCAGGACGTTAGTGAAATCAGCGGCGCTTGGCTCACTGGCGCTGGCTGCCGGAGGCGTATCTTTACCGTTTGGGATGCGTACCGCGGCCGCGGCGGTGCAGCAGGCCATGCGCAACGAAGAAGATAAAATCGTCTGGGGCGCCTGTTCGGTCAACTGCGGCAGTCGCTGCGCCCTGCGTCTGCATGTAAAAGATAATGAAGTCTGGTGGGTTGAAACTGATAACACTGGCGACGATGTCTACGGCAATCATCAGGTTCGCGCCTGTCTGCGGGGCCGTTCAATCCGTCGGCGCATTAACCATCCGGATCGCCTTAACTATCCCATGAAACGCGTTGGCCGCCGCGGCGAAGGCAAATTTGAACGCATTAGCTGGCAGGAAGCACTGGACACCATTAGCGCCAGCCTGAAAAAGACCGTAGAGACCTACGGCAATGAAGCCGTTTATATCCACTATTCATCCGGCATCGTAGGCGGCAACATAACCCGCTCGTCGCCTGCCGCCTCGCCGGTGAAGCGTTTGATGAACTGCTACGGCGGTTCGTTGAATCAATACGGCTCATACAGTACCGCGCAAATTTCTTGCGCCATGCCCTACACCTATGGCTCCAACGACGGCAACAGCACATCTGATATCGAAAACAGTAAACTGGTGGTCATGTTCGGCAATAATCCGGCTGAAACACGCATGAGCGGCGGCGGCATTACCTGGTTTCTGGAGCAAGCGCGTGAACGCTCAAATGCGCGCATGATCGTGATAGATCCGCGCTATACCGATACCGCTGCCGGACGTGAAGACGAGTGGATACCGATTCGCCCCGGCACCGACGCCGCGCTGGTGGCGGGAATTGCCTGGGTATTGATTAACGAAAATCTCGTTGACCAGCCTTTTCTCGATAACTATTGCATCGGCTACGATGAAAAGACCCTTCCGGCTGACGCGCCCCCCAATGGCCATTATAAGGCTTATATTTTGGGTCAGGGCGAGGACGGTATCGCCAAAACGCCGCAGTGGGCATCGCATATTACCGGCATCCCCGCCGATCGGATTATCAAACTGGCGCGCGAGATAGGCAGCGTCAAGCCGGCCTACATCTGTCAGGGTTGGGGCCCGCAGCGTCAGGCGAACGGCGAACAAACCGCTCGCGCCATCGCCATGTTACCGATTCTGACCGGCAACGTCGGCATTCATGGCGGTAATAGCGGCGCACGCGAATCCACTTACACCATTACCATTGAACGTCTGCCGGTCCTGGAGAATCCCGTTAAAACCGCCATCTCCTGCTTTAGCTGGACGGACGCCATTGCGCGCGGCCCGGAAATGACCGCCCTGCGCGACGGCGTACGCGGCAAAGATAAGCTGGATGTCCCGATCAAATTTCTATGGAACTACGCTGGCAACACCCTGATTAATCAGCATTCGGATATTAATAAAACCCATGAAATTCTTCAGGATGAAGCGAAATGCGAAATGATTGTGGTCATCGACAACTTTATGACCTCTTCCGCGAAGTACGCCGATATTTTACTGCCGGATCTCATGACCGTCGAACAGGAAGATATCATCCCCAATGATTACGCCGGCAATATGGGATATCTGATTTTTATCCAACCGGCGACGACGCCTAAGTTCGAGCGCAAGCCCATCTACTGGGTACTCAGCGAAATCGCCAGACGCCTCGGCGACGATGTGTATCAGCGGTTTACCGAAGGCCGTACCCAGGCGCAATGGCTGCAATATCTGTACGCCAAAATGCAGGCAAGAGATCCGGCATTGCCCGCGTATGACGATCTGAAAAAAATGGGCATCTATAAACGTAAAGATCCCAACGGCCATTTTGTCGCCTATAAAAAATTTCGTGAAGATCCGCAGGCCAATCCGTTAAAAACGCCGTCCGGTAAAATCGAAATCTACTCGAGCCAACTCGCTCACATCGCCAGTACCTGGGAGCTGGCGGAAGGCGACGTGATAAGCCCACTGCCGATTTATACCCCTACTTTTGAAGGATGGGACGATCCGAAACGGAGCACCTTCCCGCTACAGCTGTTTGGCTTTCACTATAAATCCCGTACCCATTCAAGCTACGGCAATATTGATGTTCTGCAGGCCGCCTGTCGCCAGGAGGTGTGGATAAATCCGCTTGATGCGCAAAAACGTGGTATCGCGAATGGCGATAAGGTTCGCGTCTTTAACGATCGTGGAGAGGTGCGTCTACCCGCCAAAGTCACGCCGCGTATTCTGCCGGGCGTCAGCGCGATGGGTCAGGGCGCATGGCATAATGCGGATATGGCTGGCGATAAAATTGACCACGGCGCCTGCATCAATACGCTCACGACGCTGCGTCCTTCCCCCCTGGCAAAAGGGAATCCTCAACATACAAATCTGGTGGAAATCGAAAAAATCTAAGCCGCCTGCTCCGGGACGTTTTTACGCGCCCGGAGCTCCCCGTTTTGCGAACACAACGACATTTAAAACTCTTTTTTGGATGAGCATAGTGAGCTGTTATGAAAATCACCAACCCTGAGGCATTAATGGCGGCCAGTATCAGCCGACGAAGCCTGGTGAAAACCTCCGCTATCGGTAGCCTTGCGCTTGCCAGTAGCGCTTTCACCCTTCCGTTCTCCCGCATCGCACACGCCGCAGCAGACCTCGCATCCGGCAATGTGGCAGAAAAAGCGGTCTGGAGTTCATGTACCGTTAACTGCGGCAGCCGCTGCCTGCTGCGCCTGCACGTAAAAGATGACACCGTATATTGGGTTGAATCAGATACCACGGGCAACGATGAATATGGCAACCATCAGGTACGCGCCTGCCTGCGCGGCCGTTCTATTCGTCGCCGGATGAATCATCCCGATCGCCTGAAATATCCGATGAAACGCGTTGGTAAACGAGGAGAAGGCAAATTCGAACGTATCAGTTGGGATGAAGCGTTGGATACCATCGGCGATAACCTGAAACGTATCCTCAAGGACTACGGCAACGAAGCGGTACATGTCCTTTACGGTACCGGCGTGGACGGCGGCAATATTACCAATTCTAACGTACCGTATCGCCTGATGAACGCCTGCGGCGGCTATCTCAGCCGTTACGGTAGCTACAGCACCGCCCAAATCAGCGCGGCCATGAGCTATATGTTCGGCGGCAACGACGGCAATAGTCCGGATGATATCGCCAATACAAAACTGGTGGTGATGTTTGGCAATAACCCCGCGGAAACACGTATGAGCGGCGGCGGCGTGACATACTATGTCGAACAGGCGCGCGAACGCTCCAACGCCCGGATGATCGTCATTGACCCGCGTTATAACGACACTGCCGCCGGCCGCGAAGACGAGTGGCTGCCGATTCGCCCGGGTACCGATGGCGCGCTGGCGGCGGCAATCGGCTGGGTGCTGATTACCGAAGATCTTATTGATAAACCGTTTCTGGATAAATACTGCATCGGCTACGACGAAACCACTCTGCCCGCCTCGGCCCCGCGTAACGCGCACTATAAAGCCTATATTTTGGGTCAGGGCGAAGACGGTATTGCTAAAACGCCGCAATGGGCCGCGCAGATTACCAGTATTCCGGCGGAAAAAATCATTCAACTGGCGCGGGAAATCGGCTCGGCGAAACCGGCTTACATTTGCCAGGGCTGGGGACCGCAACGCCACTCTAACGGGGAGCAGACCGCACGCGCAATCGCCATGTTGTCTGTACTCACCGGTAACGTCGGCATAAATGGCGGTAATTCCGGCGTGCGCGAAGGCACCTGGGATCTGGGCGTCGAATGGTTTTCTATGCTGGAGAACCCGGTAAAAACCCAGATTTCGGTCTTTACCTGGACCGACGCTATCGATCATGGCGCGGAAATGACCGCCACACGCGACGGCGTGCGGGGAAAAGACAAACTCGACGTGCCGATCAAATTTTTGTGGTGCTACGCCAGTAATACGCTGATCAATCAGCATGGCGATATCGCCCACACCCACGAGGTGCTTCAGGACGACAGTAAATGTGAAATGATCGTCGGTATCGAGCACTTTATGACCGCGTCGGCAAAATATTGCGACATTCTGCTGCCTGATTTAATGCCGACCGAGCAGGAAGATCTGATTTCCCACGAATCCGCAGGCAATATGGGCTATGTCATTCTTGGACAGCCCGCCACCTCGCCGAAATTTGAAAGAAAGCCCATTTACTGGACGCTCAGTGAAGTGGCTAAACGGCTTGGTCCGGACGTATACCAGACCTTCACAGAAGGCCGCACGCAGCATGAGTGGGTCAAATACCTGCACGCAAAAACCAAAGCGCGTAACCCGGAAATGCCGGATTACGAAGAGATGAAACAGACAGGCATTTTCAAGAAAAAATGCCCGGAGGAGCACTACGTCGCTTTCCGCTCATTCCGCGAAGACCCTGCCGCCAACCCACTGAAAACGCCGTCCGGTAAAATCGAAATCTATTCCGAGCGTCTGGCAACCCTCGCCGACACATGGGAGCTGAAGAAAGATGAGATTATCCATCCTTTACCCGCCTATACGCCAGGCTTTGACGGTTGGGACGATCCGCTTCGTCAGCGCTACCCGCTACAGCTAACCGGCTTCCACTATAAAGCGCGTACCCACTCCAGCTACGGCAATATCGACGTCCTGCAACAGGCATGTCCGCAGGAGATCTGGATCAACCCGATTGATGCGCAAGCGCGCGGCATTCAGCACGGCGACACCGTGCGGGTCTTTAACCAGAATGGAGAGATGCTCATTCCGGCAAAAGTCACGCCGCGCATATTGCCCGGCGTCACCGCTATCGGCCAGGGCGCCTGGTTAAATGCCGACATGTTTGGCGACAAAAT
The DNA here is from genome assembly GCF_015534835.1 of Salmonella sp. SJTUF14076. Taxonomy (NCBI): domain Bacteria; kingdom Pseudomonadati; phylum Pseudomonadota; class Gammaproteobacteria; order Enterobacterales; family Enterobacteriaceae; genus Salmonella; species Salmonella sp. SJTUF14076. The sequence continues at coordinate 2,493,153 of NZ_CP064674.1, forward strand.
CGATCACGGCGGCTCCATTAACATTCTGACGTCGCACCGGCCTTCCCCACTGGCGAAAGGTAATCCGTCACACAGTAATCTTGTTCAGGTTGAAAAGGCGTAAGGAGTAACCGATGACAACCCAGTATGGATTTTTTATTGATTCCAGCCGTTGCACCGGTTGCAAAACCTGCGAACTGGCCTGCAAGGACTACAAAGATCTCACTCCCGACGTCAGTTTCCGGCGGATATATGAATACGCAGGTGGCGACTGGCAGGAAGATAACGGCGTCTGGCACCAGAACGTCTTTGCCTATTACCTCTCCATTTCGTGCAACCACTGCGAAGACCCGGCCTGTACCAAAGTCTGCCCGAGCGGCGCGATGCACAAGCGCAAAGATGGTTTTGTGGTGGTGAATGAAGAGGTCTGTATCGGCTGCCGCTACTGCCACATGGCCTGCCCGTACGGCGCGCCGCAGTACAACGCGGCCAAAGGTCATATGACCAAGTGCGACGGCTGTTATGACCGGGTGGCGGAAGGCAAGAAACCGATCTGCGTCGAGTCCTGTCCGCTGCGGGCGCTGGATTTTGGCCCGATAGACGAACTGCGCAAAAAACACGGTGAGCTGGCTGCCGTCGCGCCGCTGCCGCGCGCGCATTTCACGAAACCAAATATTGTGATTAAACCCAACGCCAACAGCCGCCCGACCGGGGACACTACCGGTTATCTGGCCAATCCGAAGGAGGTATAAGATGGGAAGTGGATGGCATGAATGGCCGTTGATGATCTTCACGGTCTTTGGTCAGTGCGTGGTCGGCGCGTTAATCGTTAGCGGACTGGGCTGGCTGACGGCAAAAGACGATACCATCGCCCGTCAGCGCATCGTGCGTAGCATGTTTTTTCTGTGGCTGGTGATGGGACTGGGATTCCTCGCGTCGATTATGCATCTCGGCTCGCCGATGCGCGCGTTTAACTCGCTTAACCGCGTAGGCGCTTCCGCACTGAGTAATGAAATCGCCGCAGGATCGGTGTTCTTTGCCGTAGGCGGCATCTGGTGGCTGGTGGCGGTACTCGGTAAAATGCCCCCGGCGCTGGGTAAAGTGTGGCTGCTGGTCAGTATGGCGCTCGGCATTGCATTCATCTGGGCAATGACGCTCGTTTATCAGATAGATACCGTGCCAACCTGGTATAATGGCTACACCACGCTGGCCTTTTTCCTCACGGCATTCCTGTGCGGCCCGGTGTTTGCGGCGCTACTGCTACGCATCGCGCGCGTCCCATTTTGCAGCGTGACGTTTGCCAGTATTAGCGGCCTGGCATTGGTGGTGTGCGTGGCGGTCATCGTACTACAAGGACTGTCTCTCTCAACCATTCACAGTTCCGTGCAACAGGCCAGCCATCTCGCACCGGATTACGGTATGCTACAGGTCTGGCGCATTGTCTTGCTTGCTGCCGGATTAGGCTGCTGGTTATGTCCGCTAATCCGTCGCCGCGAACCGCATACCGTTGGTTTGCTGCTCGGTGTCGTGCTGGTGCTGGCGGGCGAAATTATTGGCCGCGGACTTTTTTATGGCCTGCATATGACCGTAGGTATGGCCGTCGCAGGTTAATTTATGCGTGCGGGGCGACCCGCACCTTTCGGGATTGTTTGAATGACCACTTTTTTACAACGTGATGATTTTGCAGTAACGGCGCGTGTTCTTGGCGCGTTGTTTTATTATTCGCCGGAAAGCCACGAAACCGCTCCTCTGGTCCAGGCGCTATTAAACGACGACTGGCAGGCGCAGTGGCCGCTTGATGCCGAGGCGCTTGCACCTGTGGCGGCTATGTTTAAGACCCACTGCGAAGAGTCGTTGCCACAGGCCTGGCAGCGTCTGTTTATCGGCCCTTACGCTCTGCCGTCTCCGCCGTGGGGTTCCGTCTGGCTGGATCGTGAGAGCGTATTATTTGGCGATTCTACGTTGGCGCTACGTCAGTGGATGCGCGAAAACGGGATTCAGTTTGAAATGCAGCAAAACGAGCCAGAAGATCATTTTGGGTCGCTGTTGCTGCTGGCGGCCTGGCTTGCCGAGAATGGCCGTCATCATGAATGCGAACAACTCCTGGCCTGGCATCTGTTTCCGTGGTCGTCCCGCTTTCTGGACGTATTTATCGATCATGCCGGGCATCCGTTTTATCAGGCGTTGGGGCAACTGGCGCGTCTGACTCTGGCGCAATGGCAAGCTCAACTCATTATTCCCGTCGCTGTAAAACCGTTATTCCGTTAATCCCCACAAAAGGCAGGATTTTACCTGCCTTTTCTCCCATTGTGGCCTATTTTTATCTACAAGAAGTGACAACGTCACACCACATTTCTATTTTTAAGATAATTCTTTATCGTGAATGTTCACGCTAAGCCGCATAAGGGCAAAACATAATTGTTAATAGATGTTTAACAGTGTTAAACATCACGCTCCGCTGGAATCCTTCCCAACCTGTTGCTATAGCTCAAAGCACCCTGCCGGAACATGGCATAACAACACGCGACTCTTAACGTCGCCATAACACATGCAAACAGGGAGACACACCGCAATGCACACCCTCACCCTAAAACGCGTACTTGGGTTCACTATCGTCATTCTGCTGTTACTGGCGCTGTTTATCTGGGGAATCGGTCTGGAGACGCTGAAAGCGCGTCAGGTCGATCTGCTGTATCTCGGACAACGGCATTTGATGCTGGTCTTTACGTCCATGTTTTTTGCTTTACTGGTCGGTATCCCGAGCGGGATTTTACTCAGCCGTCCTGCGGCAAAAGGATTTGCTGAATATGTCATGCAAATCTTTAACGTTGGTAATACTTTGCCGCCGCTGGCCGTCCTGGCCTTAGCGATGGTGATTATCGGGATCGGCGATACGCCCGCCATTGTCGCGCTATTTCTGGCTTCTCTTCTGCCTATCGTCCGCAATACCTATGCGGGCCTCTGTTCCGTTCCCGCCTCACTGATTGAAGCGGCGAACGGGATTGGGATGACAAAATGGCAGCGGCTTCGCCAGGTAGAGCTACCTAATGCGTGGCCAGTGATGCTGTCCGGTATTCGCATCGCGACCGCCATCAATGTCGGCACCGCGCCGCTGGCCTTTCTGATTGGCGCCAGCAGCTACGGCGAGCTGATTTTCCCGGGAATTTATCTCAACGATTTTCCGACGTTGATCCTCGGCGCAACGGCCACGGCGTTATTCGCGCTGATTCTTGACACTCTGCTTGCCTGGTTTGGGCGACGCCTTAGCCCTCATACCGTCTGAACGCATAAATAACAATAAGGAGCGTTAAATGAGATTCAAAAAACACCTGTTGGGATGGCTTGCCGCAACGCTGTTGTTCAGTAGCCAGACGCAGGCCGCGCCGCTGGTTCTCGCCACCAAAAGCTTTACCGAGCAGCATATTCTTTCCGCTATGACCGTTCAGTATTTGCAGAAGAAAGGCTTTCAGGTTCAGCCGCAAACCAATATCGCCGCGGTGATTTCACGTAATGCGATGGTGAATAAACAAATTGATATTACCTGGGAATACACCGGTACATCGCTGATTATTTTCAACCGTATCGATAAGCGCATGAGTCCACAGGAAACCTACGACACGGTAAAACGCCTGGATGCGAAGCTGGGCCTGGTATGGCTCAAACCGGCTGACATGAACAATACTTACGCGTTCGCGATGCAGCGCAAACGCGCCGAGTCGGAAAATATCACTACCATCTCGCAAATGGTGGCAAAAATCGAACAGGTCCGGCAGAACGATCCTGACCACAACTGGATGCTCGGCCTCGATCTGGAATTTGCCGGGCGCAGCGACGGAATGAAGCCCCTTCAGCAAGCCTACCAGATGCAGCTCGATCGCCCGCAAATACGACAGATGGACCCAGGGCTGGTCTATAACGCCGTTCGGGATGGGCTGGTTGACGCCGGGCTGGTCTATACCACCGACGGACGGGTGAAAGGGTTTGATCTGAAAGTGCTGGAAGATGATAAAGGCTTCTTTCCAAGTTACGCTGTCACGCCCGTGGTGCGTAAAGAGGTGCTGGAGGCCAATCCTGGCCTTGATGACGCCTTAAACACCCTTTCCGGCCTGCTCAATAACGATGTGATATCGACCCTAAACGCCCAGGTCGATATCGAGCATCGCACGCCGCAACAGGTAGCCCATCAATTTTTGCAGGACAAAGGTCTGCTGTAAGGAGCGCCTATGGATACGATACATTATATGCTGGATAACGCAGGCTATCTCGCCAGCCTTACCTTTCAGCATCTCTGGCTGGTCGCGCTGGCCGTCGGTCTGGCGATTATCATCGGCGTACCGTTAGGCGTTTTGATTGTACGCCACAAATGGCTGGCAACGCCGGTATTGGGTGCCGCCACGCTACTTCTTACCATTCCGTCTATCGCGCTGTTTGGATTAATGATCCCGCTCTTTTCGCTGATCGGGCATGGTATTGGCGTTCTGCCCGCCGTGACGGCCGTTTTTCTCTACTCTTTACTGCCGATTGTCCGGAATACCCATACTGCGCTTGATAGTTTGCCGCCCGGTCTGCGTGAAGCGGGACGCGGCATCGGTATGACTTTCTGGCAACGGCTGCGCTGGGTCGAAATCCCAATGGCCCTACCGGTTATTTTCGGGGGTATCCGCACCGCGGTAGTGATGAATATCGGCGTGATGGCGATTGCCGCGGTGATCGGCGCCGGCGGTCTGGGACTGCTACTGTTAAACGGCATTAGCGGCAGCGATATTCGTATGTTAATTGCCGGCGCGCTGATGATCTGTCTACTGGCGATTGTACTTGACTGGCTGTTGCATCGTCTGCAAGTCGTACTGACACCTAAGGGGATACGATAATGATAAAACTGGAAAATCTCACCAAACAATTTGTACAGAAAAAGGGTCAGCCGCTAAAAGCCGTCGACAACGTCAACCTGAACGTGCCGGAAGGCGAAATGTGCGTCTTACTCGGTCCCTCCGGCTGCGGCAAAACCACCACGTTAAAGATGATCAACCGGCTGATCGCGCCCAGCAGCGGTAATATTCTTATCAACGGCGAGAATACCAACGATATGGATACGGTAACGCTACGCCGCAATATTGGGTATGTTATCCAGCAGATCGGCCTGTTTCCTAATATGACGATTGAAGAAAATATTACCGTTGTGCCGCGCATGTTGGGTTGGGACAAAGCGCGCTGCAAGCAACGCGCCGAAGAGTTGATGGACATGGTGGCGCTGGATGCCAGAAAATTTCTGCATCGCTATCCAAAGGAGATGTCCGGGGGACAGCAACAGCGTATTGGCGTGATCCGCGCTCTGGCCGCCGATCCGCCGGTACTGCTGATGGATGAGCCCTTCGGCGCGGTGGACCCCATTAACCGCGAAGTGATCCAGAACCAGTTTCTGGATATGCAGCGTAAGCTAAAAAAGACCGTGATGCTGGTCAGCCATGATATCGACGAAGCGCTAAAGCTCGGCGACCGTATCGCCGTGTTCCGTCAGGGGCGAATTGTACAGTGCGCCAGTCCTGATGAACTGCTGGCCAAACCGGCTAACGAGTTTGTCGGGTCGTTTGTCGGTCAGGACAGAACGTTAAAGCGTTTGCTACTGGTCTCCGCGGGCGATGTGACCGACCAACAGCCAACCATTACCGCGCGGCCTTCCATGCCGTTAAGCGAGGCGTTCGGCATTATGGATGATCACGATATTCGCGCCATTACCGTCATTGACAACGACGGTAAGCCACTGGGATTTGTGAAGCGCCGGGAAGCGCGGAACGCCAGCGGAATCTGCGCCGATATCACCCATCCTTTCCGTATTACGGGCAAAGCGGAAGATAATCTGCGTATTGTGCTGTCCAGATTGTACGAAAGTAATACCAGCTGGATGCCGATCGTTGATGAAGACGGACGCTATAACGGTGAAATCTCTCAGGATTACATCGCCGATTATCTCAGCTCAGGCCGCACGCGTCGGGCGCTAAATATTCACGAAAACAGCTAACGCTGCCGCCGGATGGCCTCTCGCTATCCGGCAATATCATTATTGTACGCAATATTATATCGCACATAGTGCTTTTGCGTCTGACGCCATTTCCCCGCAGAATAGGCTATCCTGAAACTCCCTGTTTACCCGCTCATGCATCGTTTACACGCTTACCCGGATCTGCGCGCGATGTTTCGTCGCCTGCTGATCGCTACGTTCATCGGTATTCTCGCGGCGCTGGCTGTCGCCGCCTTCCGTCATGCGATGCAATTGCTGGAGTGGATTTTCCTGAGTAATGACACCGGCAGTCTGGTGAATGCGGCTGAGGGGCTTTCGCCCTGGCGACGGCTGATTACGCCGGCGCTTGGCGGCCTGGCCGCTGGTCTGTTGCTGTGGGGGTGGCAAAAAATGAACCAACAGCGCCCCCATGCGCCCACTGACTATATGGAAGCATTGCAAACCGACGGGCAATTTGACGTTGGCGCCAGTCTGGTGAAATCGCTGGCCTCGCTGCTGGTCGTGGTCAGCGGCAGCGCAATTGGTCGCGAAGGCGCAATGATCCTCCTCGCCGCGCTGGCGGCATCCAGCTTTGCCCGACGCTTCACGCCGCGTGAGGAATGGAAATTATGGATCGCCAGCGGCGCCGCTGCGGGCATGGCGGGCGCTTACCATGCGCCGCTGGCGGGCAGCCTGTTTATCGCGGAGATCCTGTTCGGTACCTTAATGCTGGCTTCCCTCGGCCCGGTTGTCGTTTCCGCCGTCGTCGCCCTGCTAACCACCCATGTATTAAACGGTAGCGATTCACTACTCTATACCGTACATCTGACCGTTGATCTCCACGCGCGGGAGTACGTCATGATAGTCAGTACCGGCCTGGTCGCCGGTCTGTGCGGCCCATTGCTGATGTGGCTGATGACGGCCAGCCATAATAGTTTCTTACGCTTAAAACTGTCCCCGCCCTGGCAACTGGCGTTGGGCGGGCTTATTGTCGGATTACTGTCGTTACTCACGCCCACGGTATGGGGAAACGGCTATAGCGTCGTACAATCATTTTTGCTCTCTCCGCCGCTATTCTCGCTGATTGGCGGAATTTTTGCGTGCAAAATCCTGGCGGTGCTCGCCAGCAGCGGGTCTGGCGCGCCGGGCGGCGTCTTTACGCCAACATTATTTGTCGGATTATCCATTGGAATGTTTCTGGGTCGGATATGGGGATTCTGGCTGCCAGGCTCGGATGAAATAGCGATTTTATTGGGGCTGGCGGGTATGGCGACGCTACTGGCGGCGACAACCCATGCGCCGATAATGTCCACCCTGATGATTTGTGAAATGACCGGCGAGTATCAGTTACTCCCCGGTCTGCTGATTGCCTGTGTAGTCGCGTCAGTGCTCTCGCGAACGTTACGCCATGATTCTATCTACCGCCAGCACGCTGCCGAGCATTGATAAACGAATATACTGCCCCAGCTCACGCTGCTCGGCGCGCGGCAGGTACGGTAACTCGCCAATCAGCGGCGCTGGCAGTTTTTTCCCAAGCACATCAATAATTTCAGCATAATGCGCCAGGCCAGGATTGATACGATTCGCCACCCAGCCAATTAATGGCAGTCCATCGTTAGCGACAGCTTGCGCAGTCAGTAGCGCATGATTAATGCACCCCTCCTGAATCCCTACCACCATCAATACCGGTAACTGTTCCTGTACCACCCATTCGGACAATGGACGTAAATCATTCATCAAACTACGCCAGCCGCCAGTGCCCTCCACAACCACGTGGTCCACTTTATCGCTCAGGCTCGCCAGACCGTTGGACAGCAAGGTGTAATTTATAGGACAGCTATGCGCGACGCTGCTTTCTTCTTCGCTTAACGCGATCGGATTAATCGCCTCATACGGCAACTCCAGCGAAGAGACGCTTTGCAATACCAGCGCGTCTTTGTTGCGCATCCCTTCTGCAGTCTCTTTGCTCCCTTTAGCGACAGGTTTATACCCTGCAACGCTCTTACCACTCGACGCTAACGCTTGTAGTAATGCGCGGGAAACCACCGTCTTCCCAACAGAAGTGTCTGTACCTGTAATAAAGAAACGCTTCAGCATCACTAACTCCACCGTTATGCTTCGAAAATATAAGCCAGGAAAATAATACAGTGGAGAAAGTCTAAGATATGGCAAGGGCAATCAGCTTGAGTTAGCGCAAATTTTTGTACAACAGTTAAAAAATGTTAACCCTGTAATAGACGAATCAACAAAGAGCCGTTATACATCGCGTCTTTTACCAACGCCGCCCCGGCCATCGTGCCCTGGTTGGTAAACTGCGTGCTTTCCACAACCGTGTTCCTACTGTAGGCGGGCAGCGCCTGTTGACGGATACTGTCAGCAATGGCCGGAAAAAGGATATCAGCCGCTTTACTTAGCGGCGAACCAATAAGAATTTTTTGCGGATTAAATAAATTCACCATGATAGCCAGAATGCGTCCGACATGCGCGCCAACGCCGCTAATAATATCTTTTGCTAATAGATCTCCCTGCATCGCCGCCTGACACAGTGAATCTACCGTTAACGGCTGGCCGTGCAACATTGAACTCATCGACTGATTAAGCCGAAGCTGCGTAAGTTCCAGCACGCTATCGACGCTGGCGATGGTCTCCAGACAGCCATGATTACCGCAATAACAGCGCTTACCATAAGGATCGACCTGGGTATGCCCAATCTCTACCAGACTGCTACTGCCCGCATGAAGCAAATGACCGTCGGTGATAACGCCCGCCCCCACATTATGATCAATCACCACCTGGATAACGTCGCGCGCGCCGCGTGAGGCGCCAAAAAGCGCCTCTGCCATCGTCCAGGCACTAATATCATGCTGAATGTAAACCGGTACGCCAGTGTGCCGCTCCAGCGCATCTCCCAAAGGCATCTCTTTGACATCTTCGTAATACGGCATCCGGTGCACAACGCCGTTTTCGGTATCGATAATGCCCGGTAACGTAATGGCAATGGAGGTCAGACGCTCCAGTTTCTGCTGATGGCGGGTAAAAAACCGATCAACGTGCGTAATAATTCGCTCAAGCAACGGCGTGGCTTCGGTTAACGGCAGCGGCAGACACTCTTCTACCACCAGTTTGCTGCTAAGATCGCGTAGCGCAAGGAAAATTTCGCCACGGCTAATACGAATAGATAAATAGTGCCAGGCTTCCGTTTCCACCATCAGCCCGACGGCGGGACGTCCACGACTGCCCGCCTCTTTAATTTCAAGTTCCTGAACCAAATGCGCTTCCAGCATTTCGCGAACAATTTTCGTAATACTGGCAGGCGCCAACTGCGCCAGACGAGACAGGTCAATTCGCGATACCGGTCCGAGCTGATCAATCAGGCGATACACTGCGCCAGCATTGGTCTGCTTAATTTGATCGATATGCCCAGGCTGACTATCAGCAACCACCGCTCACTCCCTTTATTTTCGCGCTCCGAAATAATCTGTGTGCTATGGTGAAACACTTCAATACTCGCCGTCAACTTTTTGCTTAGCCGTGTGATTAACTGCACATTTTCACCCTTTTTAAGCGTAATTAATCCCGTCGGGCAGCCAGTAATAGCAGTTGGCAAAACCGCTGTACGGCATGACTCTGTTCATGATGCTTTGGCCATACCAGCCACATTTCAGATACGGCGTCCTCTTCTGCCAGGGGAACCCAGCGCATCTCGCTCATCTGTACACGCTTAAAGGATGCCGGCAGAATCGAGACACCCAGTCCCGCCGCCACCAGACCGATAATGGTCATTGCCTCGCCAACCTCCTGTGTGATGGTCGGCGACAGGTTATAGCGCCGCATCAGGCCGAGAATATCGTCGTAGAGGCCCGTCCCGACATGCGGATCGAAAAAGACGAAAGGTTCTTCCGCCAGTTCTGTCAGACTGACGACCGGCTTTTGTGCCAGCCGATGTTCGCGCGGGATCATGGCCATAAGCGGCTCATGCAAAATCACCTCGCGATTAAGTGTGTCGGGCAGCGGCGTATTCCGCAGCAAGCCAATATCCAGTACGCCTTCGTTGAGCGGCGCGATTTGCTCACGCGTATTCATTTCACGCGTTTGCATATGCACTCCCGGATAGGACTGGCGGAACAGCGAAAAGGTATGCGATACCGCCCGAATAAAAGGCGCTGAAGACGTAAAGCCAATACGGATTTCACCCGCTTCGCCCTGATGCAACCGCTCGGCGCGAGCGGCGGCGTCGTTTACCAGACTCAGGATGTGTCGGCTATCCACCAGAAACTGTCGCCCGGCGGCGGTTAACGCTACGCTGCGGTTGGTCCGCGCCAGTAATCGCGCGCCGACCTGCTGCTCCAGAATTTGTATCTGCTGACTGAGCGGCGGCTGCGAGATATTGAGGCGCGCGGCGGCACGACCAAAATGCAGCTCTTCTGCTACCGCCACAAAGTAACGTAAATGACGTAATTCGATATTCATATTTTTAACGTCTTATTTGAGACAATTAATATATTAGACAGAATATTTTGATTTTTCTATGCTTTACATGTCGGTTATACCCGTCTCCTGTTGACGGAGATGTAAAGCAAGGATTTAACGTGAGTCGTACAACTATTCTCGATGACGCCACGGCGAGCGATATCGACGAACAACGCCATTCTCAGCCGGTTCAATTTATTAAACGCGGTACAGCACCTTTCATGCGCGTCACGCTGGCTCTTTTTTCCGCGGGCCTGGCGACTTTCGCGCTCCTTTATTGCGTTCAGCCTATACTACCGGTACTTTCCCAGGAGTTTGGCGTCTCCCCCGCCAGCAGCAGCGTTTCACTTTCTATTTCTACCGCCATGCTGGCTATCGGCTTACTTTTTACCGGCCCGCTTTCTGATGCGATAGGCCGTAAACCGGTGATGGTCACCGCCTTGTTATTAGCCTCCTGCTGCACATTGTTATCAACCATGATGACCAGCTGGCATGGTATTCTGATTATGCGCGCGCTGATCGGTCTGTCGTTAAGCGGCGTCGCCGCGGTGGGAATGACCTACCTGAGTGAAGAAATCCATCCCAGCTTTGTCGCTTTCTCTATGGGACTCTATATTAGCGGTAATTCCATCGGCGGGATGAGCGGGCGTTTATTAAGCGGCGTCATGACCGACTTTTTTAACTGGCGCATCGCGCTGGCGGCCATCGGATGCTTTGCGCTGGCGTCCGCGCTGATGTTCTGGAAGATTTTACCCGCCTCGCAACATTTCCGTCCTACATCGCTACGGCCTAAAACGCTATTTATTAATTTCCGTCTCCACTGGCGCGATCGGGGGTTACCTCTGCTGTTTGCGGAAGGCTTTTTACTGATGGGCGCGTTCGTCACCCTGTTTAACTACATTGGCTATCGCCTGATGCTCTCCCCCTGGGAATTAAGCCAGGCCGTGGTCGGACTGTTATCCGTAGCCTATCTCACCGGCACATGGAGCTCGCCGAAAGCTGGCGCAATGACCTCACGCTATGGCCGGGGGCCGGTGATGCTGTTCTCTATCGCAGTAATGCTGGGCGGGCTTTTACTGACGCTTTTTACCTCGCTTTGGCTGATTTTTGCCGGGATGCTGCTTTTTTCCGCCGGTTTTTTCGCCGCGCACTCCGTGGCCAGTAGTTGGATTGGCCCGCGTGCGCGCCGGGCGAAGGGGCAGGCCTCATCACTTTATCTTTTCAGCTATTATCTGGGGTCCAGTATCGCCGGGACGCTAGGCGGCGTATTCTGGCATAGTTACGGCTGGAACGGCGTAGGCGGTTTTATCGCGCTAATGCTGGTGCTGGCCATCCTGGTCGGGACGCGGTTACATCATCGTCTTCACGCCTGAAAAGAAATAATCCGGCGATAGCAACGTGCGCTATCGCCGGGCTGGTTTCACGCCACAACTCACTGTTCACCACAGACCTGTCAGGCTTGATACGCCCATAACTTCTCTGATTGCATCCAGCGCCAGAAGCGTAAATACCATCCAGATTATCGGATTCATATACGGTGTGCCTGTTATTCTGGAGGGCGGATATTACCGACTCTGCGACCAAAAATAACGGCCGGTAACGTAAAGCTACCTATTATGGTGGGGGCTTACATCGCGTTACCGGGGGATTGTACATAGCGTTACATGCCGAAACCAATCACTCACGGAAGCCTTTTGATAACAGCGATATAGTCATTTCACCGGCCCCGCAGTGGGGTTGAATGAAAACCAAATCGAGGGTATCAAAATGAAAAAAGTATTAGCTCTGGTTGTTGCCGCTGCAATGGGTCTCTCTTCCGCAGCATTCGCGGCTGAGACTGCAACGCCTGCGAAAACCGCAACGCCTGCCAAAACAACCCAGAACACCCAGCACCACAAAAAGCAGCATAAAAAAACCGTTGAGCAAAAAGCGCAGGCGGCTAAAAAGCACCAGAAAAAAGATGGCAAAAAAGCCCCGGCCAAATCTGTGTCAAAAACAACTTCGCAGCCGGCTGCGTAAGTCGTAACATGCTGCGGCGCGCCCCCGCGCCCGTTTTTACGGCGCTAAATTGTTCTGGTTTAGCGCCGCCTTCCGGGAGGGCAAAAAAGTGTCTCGCTACCGCTTTGAGCTCATTCTTATCGTGCTTATTTTATGCGCCGTTATTGCCACGCATTTCTATCTTTCCTGAGTGTAGTTATCTGATTTTACTCCCACTTTCTTACCGTCACGTCTATAGTAGTACTGAGGGTTTGTTGTTAATAATCATAATTACCCACCAGAGTGTGATATGCATAAAACCATTGCTGTATTACTGGGCATAGTGTGTTTTTTACCGGTTATGGCGAAAGCCAGGGGGGCTGAAACAGACGCCACGGATGCCAGCGACGTCAAAACGCTTTTTTTTAACCATGACGATCGGGTGCCCGTCGCCGATCCTACCCAATCGCCGTGGGATGCCATCGGGCAACTAGAGACCGCCAGCGGTAATTTGTGTACGGCAACGCTTATCTCCCCGCATATCGCCCTGACAGCAGGTCACTGCCTGCTAACGCCTCCGAAAGGAAAACCAGACAAGGCGGTTGCGCTGCGTTTTGTGGCGCGAAAAGGAGTATGGCGCTATGAAATCCACGGCATTGAAGGCCGCGTTGAACCGTCGCTGGGCCGACGTCTGAAAGCGGATGGCGATGGCTGGATTGTGCCGCCTGCCGCGGCAAGCTGGGATTTTGGTCTGGTAATATTGCGCTACCCACCTTCCGGTATCACGCCAGTGCCTTTATTTACCGGCGATAAAGCGGCGCTCACTGCGGCGTTGAAAGCCGCAGACCGAAAAGTCACGCAGTCCGGTTATCCGGAAGATCATCTGAATGCGCTTTATTCCCATCAGGATTGCGTCGTGACCGGCTGGGCGCAGAATGCCGTACTCTCACACCAGTGCGACACGTTACCTGGCGACAGCGGCTCGCCGCTCTTATTGCACACGGATAGCGGATGGCAGCTTATTGGCGTACAAAGCTCCGCCCCTGCGGCTAAAGATCGCTGGCGCGCCGATAACCGCGCTATATCCGTCACCGGCTTTCGCGATAAGCTGAAAGCTCTGGCGCAGGATTAATGCGGGAATCGCTGCCTGACCGGCAGCGATCGTCTCAGGCAAATTTTATCATGACCATTCCGGCGAGCAGCAATATCACGCCAACCCAGCCTTTGGGGTTTAAGCGCTGGCCGAAGAGCACCCAGCCCGCCGCCAGCGTAGCGGCAATACCAAAACCGCCCCATAGCGCATACGCCACCGACAGGTCTATCCCTTTTACCGCCTGGGAAAGCGCGCTGAAGGCGGCCAGAACAGCGGCAAGCGATAAGATGCCATAGCATTTACGGCGAAAGCCGTCCGAAAATTTCAACAGTACGTTAGCCGCGATTTCCAGTATTATTGCCAGCCCAAGCCAGGCGCCGTGTATCCATTCAAATTGTTGCACGAGTCGCCTCCTTCACCGGTTTGCCGGGTTTACGCGTCCCTGATTTGATCAATACGATGCCGGCGACCAGCGTCAGCAAGCCGGCAATCTTCATAGTTGATAATGCTTCATCAAATAGCAGCACGCTAAAAATGGTAATAAATAAAATGCCGATCCCTTCCCATAAGGCATACGCTACACCCAGGGCAATCTTTTTTACCGCAAAAGAAAGAAATATATATGACAGCGTGATCATCACCAGCATTAAAATAAAACCCGCATTGCCATTACCCACGCTAGCCCATTTCATTGAGAGCGTGCCGGTAATTTCAGTCGCGATAGCCAGAGCTAATAAAATCCAGTAAAACATGACACTTCTCCTGCATGAGAATATACTCTTTCGAGTCTGCTGCACGCAGCAAACTAAAAAATAAAATCAGTTAGCACAGCGCATTGCGCCAGCTCAGGCAGAAGTAAGAGACTAAAGCGCGTTACGCCAGTGCTGCTCGCCGATAAGCAGGAAAAAGGAGGTAGAGTGAAGATGCGTTTGCGTGGAGAAAAAAGCGCTGAACATATTGTCCATAATATTACAATTATCCGCAGTGTTGCTTCTCGTCATCGCGGATGATAATTGTCCTCGGTAGTTGAACACGCCTGATTTGTATCATAAGCCAGGAATTAACTCAAAATATTTTCACTTCTTTACCTGAAGTGTTTGATTTTAACCAGAACAGGTCGACCGACATCACATTATTATTCGTGTCGGCATCAGAAAACAGGGACTGATATGGCAAAACCGATCATCACGCTCAATGGTCTAAAAATCGTCATTATGCTGGGAATGCTGGTGGTTATTCTGAGCGGTATCCGCTTCGCCGCAGATATCATTGTTCCCTTTATTTTGGCGTTATTTATTGCAGTCGTTCTCAATCCCGTTGTGCAACGGATGACCCGATGTCGAATTCCGCGCGTTATCGCCGTGTCATTGCTCATTGTGATTATTGTCATGTTAATGGTACTGCTACTGGCCTATTTGGGGACATCATTAAATGAACTGGCCCGTACCCTACCGCAGTATCGCTCCTCATTGGTGATACCGTTGCAACGTATCGAACCGTGGTTGCAGCGAGCAGGCATTGGCGTGTCGGTTGATGAGCTGGCGAAATATATCGATCCAAACGCCGCCATGACTCTGGTAACGAACCTGCTCACCCAGCTGTCCAATGCCATGTCGTCCATCTTTTTATTGTTATTGACCGTGGTATTTATGCTGCTGGAGGTTCCACAACTGCCTGAAAAACTGCAGCAGATGATGAGCCGTCCGGTGGAAGGCATGGCGGCAATTCAACGCGCGCTTGATAGCGTTTCCCATTATCTGGTGTTAAAAACAGCGATCAGTATCGTGACGGGGCTGGTCGCATGGGGAATGCTGGCCGCGCTGGATGTTCGCTTCGCCTTTGTCTGGGGACTACTGGCCTTCGCGCTGAACTATATTCCTAATATTGGATCGGTGCTCGCTGCCCTGCCGCCCATTATTCAGGTGCTGGTATTTAACGGGTTTTATGATGCGCTGCTGGTGCTGGCAGGCTATCTGCTGATTAATCTGGTCTTCGGCAATATCCTTGAGCCACGAATCATGGGACGTGGTTTAGGCCTTTCAACCTTAGTGGTATTTTTGTCGTTAATTTTCTGGGGCTGGCTATTAGGTCCGGTGGGCATGCTGCTCTCCGTTCCGTTAACCATCATTGTAAAAATCGCCCTCGAACAGACCACCGGCGGGCAGAGTATCGCCGTTCTGCTTAGCGATTTAAACAAAAGATAAAATGCAATACATACACAAAATCATTCAAGATGCCTCGCGGCGGCAAGGGAAGAAATCCCCGGGAGCATAGATAACGATGTGACCGGGTTTTCTGAGCGCAGCCAACAAAAAGGCAGATTAAAGGATGAAGTGTATAAAAACGGCCTCCGAAGAGGCCGCCGCACGTTTAAAAGATTAAAGCGCTTTCAGAATCGCATCCACGCTGGCTTTGGCATCGCCAAACAGCATTTGCGTATTCTCTTTAAAGAACAGCGGGTTCTGCACACCAGCATAACCAGTATTCATTGAACGCTTAAAGACCACGACATTCTGTGCTTTCCACACTTCGAGAACCGGCATACCGGCGATCGGGCTGCGGGGATCGTCTTGCGCCGCCGGGTTCACCGTATCGTTCGCGCCAATCACCAGCACGGTATCGGTATCGGCGAAATCATCATTGATTTCGTCCATCTCCAGCACGATGTCATAAGGCACTTTCGCCTCCGCCAACAGCACGTTCATATGCCCCGGCAGGCGACCCGCCACCGGATGAATGCCGAAACGCACGTTGATCCCGCGCGCACGCAGTTTTTCGGTGATTTCCGCCACCGGATACTGCGCCTGCGCTACCGCCATCCCGTACCCCGGCGTAATAATGACGGAGTGGGAGTTTTTCAGCATCTCAGCGGTCTCTTCCGCCGTGATTTCGCGATGTTCGCCAGCTTCCTGATCGTCGCCCGTTGAGGAGCCGTCAGTACCGAACCCACCGGCAATAACGCTGATGAAAGAGCGGTTCATCGCTTTACACATAATGTAAGACAGGATCGCGCCTGACGAACCGACCAGCGCGCCGGTCACAATCAGCAAATCGTTGCTTAACATAAAGCCAGCCGCCGCGGCAGCCCAACCGGAATAGGAGTTCAGCATTGAAACAACCACCGGCATGTCCGCCCCACCGATAGAAGCGACCAGATGCCAACCAAACGCCAGCGCGATAATGGTCATCAGCAGCAGCGCCAGAACCTGTAGACCCACGCTTTCGGTACGAACAAAAACCAGCAGCAACAGGAAAGAAACAACCAGCGCCGCCAGGTTCATTTTGTGACGGTTAGGCAACATCAACGGCTTAGAAGAGATTTTGCCGCGCAGTTTACCAAACGCTACGATCGATCCAGTGAAAGTGACTGCGCCAATAAAGATACCGAGGAAGACTTCGGTCAGATGGATATTCACCAGCACCGGCGCCAGACTGGCGTCATGGTACAGATAGCTGTTAAAGCCAACCAGTACCGCCGCCAGGCCCACGAAACTGTGCAGAATCGCGACCAGCTCCGGCATCTCGGTCATCTCAACTTTTTTCGCCATGCGGATGCCAATCGCGCCGCCAATAATCATGGCGACCAGAATCCATGCCACGTTGCCGGTATCCGGCCCAAAAATGGTCGCCAGCAACGCGATCGCCATCCCGGCAATACCGAAGTTATTCCCCTGGCGGGACGTTTCATGCTTTGAAAGCCCGGCAAGACTGAAAATAAACAGGATCGCGGCAACAATGTATGCAGCTGTAACTAATCCTCCAGACATGTGTTACCCCTTAGTTTTTCCGGAACATTTTCAGCATACGCTGAGTCACGGTGAAGCCACCGAAAATATTAATGCTGGCGATAAGCACCGCGATAAAGCTCAGGAAGCTGACCCAGCCGCCCTGACCAATTTGCAATAATGCCCCGACAACAATAATCCCTGAAATTGCGTTGGTCACCGACATTAATGGCGTATGAAGCGCATGAGACACGTTCCACACCACGTAATAACCAACCACGCAGGCGAGCGCAAACACGGTAAAATGGCCGAGGAACTCTTTTGGCGCGACATCGGCCAGCCAGCCAAAAAGAATGATCGCCAGCGCCATTAACGCATACTTCCGCCAGGGTGAAGTGGGCTTTTCCGGCTCTTTTGGCGCAGGTGCTGCTTTAGGCGCGGCCTGTGGCTGCGCGGAAACCTGGATTGGCGGCGCAGGCCAGGTAATGTCGCCGTCGCGAATCACCGTCACGCCACGGATCACGACATCGTCAAAATCCACGTCAATATTGCCGTCTTTCTCTTTGCACAGCAGCTTCAGCAGGTTAACCAGGTTGGTGCCATAAAGCTGGGATGACTGCGTCGGCAAACGTCCCGGTAGATCGGTATAGCCAATCACTTTCACGCCATTGTCCGTCGTCACAACCTGATTGGCGACGGTATATTCGCAGTTACCGCCATTCTGCGCGGCCAGGTCGACAATCACGCTGCCGGCCTTCATAGAATCGACCATATCGCGGGTAATCAGCTTCGGCGCAGGTTTGCCCGGAATCAACGCGGTGGTAACAATGATGTCGACCTCTTTGGCCTGGGCGGCAAAGAGCGCCATTTCCGCTTTGATAAACGCCTCGGACATCACTTTGGCGTAACCATCGCCGCTACCGGCTTCCTCTTTAAAATCCAGTTCGAGGAACTCAGCCCCCATACTCTGGACCTGCTCTTTGACTTCAGGACGAGTATCAAACGCGCGGACAATCGCCCCCAGGCTGTTTGCCGCGCCGATAGCCGCAAGACCGGCTACGCCCGCGCCAATCACCATCACCTTCGCCGGCGGCACTTTCCCGGCGGCGGTGATTTGCCCGGTAAAGAAGCGCCCAAATTCATGCGCGGCCTCTACAATGGCGCGATAACCCGCGATATTCGCCATTGAGCTTAACGCGTCGAGCGACTGCGCGCGGGAAATACGCGGCACGGAGTCCATCGCCATCACCGTAACCTTACGTTCGGCAAGTTTCTCCATTAACCCAGGATTTTGCGCAGGCCAGATAAAACTGACCAGCGTAGTCCCGGGGTTCAGTAAAGCGATTTCATCTTCTTCAGGCGCATTAACCTTGAGAATAATTTCCGACTGCCAGATAGCATTGCCGTCTACAATATCCGCGCCAGCCTGCGCAAACGCTTTGTCGTCAAAACTTGCCAGTTGACCCGCCCCGCTTTCGATAGCGACGCTAAACCCCAGCTTCAGTAGCTGCTCTACCGTTTTCGGCGTCGCAGCGACACGGGTTTCATTGGGTAACCGCTCTTTTGGTATGCCAATTCGCATAAATGTTCCCTTCCATCGGTATTTTTGATGATGGTTTGTCAGTAAGCGCGAGAAGCGTACGCCTGCCCGCGTTTGAGGTAAATGTTACCCCAGCAGAATAAAACCGTTACAAACTCTCTATAACCTACTGAAAATAACGCCTGTGATCTAGCGCCAAAAAACAGAATTTTTTATCAAATTTGCAAAACATGAACGATTCAGCCGCTAAGCAGCCATAATGCCTTGAAAATGGCCTGCGAGGGCTGATAATTCGCTCAAATTTGACAGTAAAACATCATTAAACCTCTGTCGATATCAAGAAATTAACATTAAATTAACTTATTAAATTCATGCGCTTCATGAGCTTAGCCGCCCGGACGCCGTTTTTTTCGACATATCGGCAAATGTTATCATCAAAGATAGGATACATGACACGATGCGTGAAAAATCCCGCAGACATCCATATGGTTTAAATGCAATAATCAGCCACGTTTCTAGTCAATAACAATACCAGTACCTGGTTTGCGCAAGGCGAAGGATTATTTTTATGAAGCTTAAGAACACTCTCCTGGCGTCGGCTCTGCTTTCTGCGGCTGCTTTTTCTGTCCATGCAGCAACAGAACTGACGCCGGAGCAAGCGGCTGCACTAAAACCTTATGACCGCATCGTTATTACCGGTCGTTTTAATGCTATTGGCGATGCGGTCTCCGCCGTGTCCCGCCGCGCAGATAAAGAAGGCGCAGCCTCCTTCTATGTTGTCGACACCTCGGAGTTCGGCAACAGTGGTAACTGGCGTGTTGTGGCGGACGTGTATAAAGCCGACGCGCCGAAAGCCGACGCGCCCAAAAATCGTGTCATTAATGGCATCGTGGAATTACCGAAAGACCAGGCCGTACAATTAGAACCGTATGACACCGTCACCGTTCAGGGCTTCTACCGTAGCCAGCCGGAAGTTAACGATGCCATTACGAAAGCGGCGAAACAAAAAGGCGCATACGCTTTCTATATTGTTCGTCAGATAGATGCGAATCAGGGCGGAAACCAACGCATCACTGCATTTATCTATAAACAAGATGCGAAAAAACGCATCGTCCAGAGCCCGGACGCTATTCCGGCAGACTCTGAAGCTGGCCGCGCCGCGCTGGCTCAGGGCGGCGAAGCTGCGAAGAAAGTCGAAATTCCAGGCGTCGCCACGTCAGCCTCGCCGAGCGCCGAAGTAGGCCGTTTCTTCGAAACGCAATCCACCAAAGGCGGGCGTTACACTGTCACACTTCCGGATGGCACTAAAGTTGAGGAGCTGAATAAAGCGACGGCTGCGATGATGGTGCCTTTCGACAGCGTTAAGTTCACCGGCAACTACGGCAATATGACAGAAATCTCCTACCAGGTCGCCAAACGCGCGGCGAAGAAAGGCGCTAAGTATTATCATATTACGCGTCAGTGGCAGGAGCGCGGTAATAACATCACCATCAGCGCCGACCTCTATAAATAAGGCGCGCGTCGCCATCAGGCTTTCTCGCCGGATGGCGGCATACCTGCCTTATCAGGCCTACACTATCGTTCAACGGCAGGCCTGATAAGCCGCCATCCGGCACTTTCCCGCGGGTTGCCAGTTCCGTCAAATATCGCGATGAATCTCACTTTTCGCTTTTTTGGCGATAAATCTTATCCAGGCCGTTGCATGCGGTCCCTTCTCTCCGTAAAATCCCGCGCCTTAGTGGCTTTCACCATTTTTATGCGTTTTGCCATAATAATTATTCTTCCAATTTCATTTTTATAGCTGGATACCAATGGAAAAAAAACTGGGACTGAGCGCGCTGACCGCGCTGGTTTTAAGCTCAATGCTTGGCGCAGGTGTTTTCAGTCTGCCCCAGAATATGGCCGCCGTTGCCAGTCCGGCTGCGTTGTTAATTGGCTGGGCCATTACCGGCGTGGGGATACTCCTACTGGCATTCGCCATGTTAATCCTTACGCGCATTCGCTCCGAGCTTGACGGCGGCATCTTTACTTACGCCCGCGAAGGCTTCGGCGAACTGATTGGCTTTTGTTCTGCCTGGGGCTATTGGCTGTGCGCGGTCATCGCCAACGTATCCTATTTGGTTATCGTCTTTTCAGCGCTGAGTTTCTTTACCGATACGCCTGCCCTGCGTCTGTTTGGCGACGGTAATACCTGGCAGGCTATTGTCGGCGCTTCAGTCCTGCTCTGGATTGTCCATTTCCTCATCCTGCGCGGCGTACAAACGGCAGCCAGCATCAATCTGGTTGCGACTCTGGCGAAACTGTTACCGCTCGGCGCGTTTATTGTGCTGGCTATCATGATGTTCAAACTGGATACCTTCACACTGGACTTCACCGGTGTTGAACTCGGTATTCCCGTATGGGAACAGGTCAAGAACACCATGCTTATTACGCTGTGGGTGTTTATTGGCGTTGAAGGCGCCGTCGTCGTCTCGGCCCGAGCGAAAAATAAACGCGATGTAGGCCGCGCCACGCTACTGGCAGTACTCGCAGCGCTGGGAATATATCTCCTGGTCACGCTGCTTTCTCTTGGCGTTCTTGCGCGTCCGGAACTGGCGGAGATGCGCAACCCGTCGATGGCCGGTCTGATGGTGAAAATGATGGGGCCGTGGGGAGAAATTATTATTGCAGCGGGACTGATTGTGTCTGTCTGCGGGGCTTATCTAAGCTGGACTATCATGGCGGCAGAGGTGCCGTTTCTGGCGGCAGCCTATAAATCCTTCCCGGGCATCTTCGCGCGACAAAATGCGCAAGGCGCGCCTTCTGCATCGTTATGGCTCACCAATATCTGTGTGCAAATCTGTCTGGTGCTGATCTGGCTGACCGGTTCGGACTACAACACGCTATTGACGATTGCGTCAGAAATGATTCTGGTGCCCTACTTTCTGGTCGGCGCATTTCTGCTGAAGATTGCAACGCGTCCCCTCCATCGGGCGGTCGGTATCGGAGCCTGTATTTATGGCTTATGGTTATTATATGCGTCGGGCCCTATGCACCTGCTGCTGTCCGTCGTACTGTACGCGCCTGGATTACTGGTTTTCCTGTATGCGCGTCGGACGCACAAGCATGACAATGTATTAAATCGTCAGGAAGTCGTGCTGATTGGTTTATTGCTGGTCGCGGCGGTTCCGGCTACGTGGATGCTGGTGGGTTAACAACCTCCCTATCGTAATATCCGTCTGTATTACGATGGGGAAACCACGGTCTTTGCCAATATTAATGCCATTTAATCCAGCAAAAAATCAGCAGCCACGCGCTTAGCCCCCAGCAGACCACCGCACCGCCAAGCGCGACGGGCAGGCGCATCACGCCGCTGAAATACCATAGCGTTGCAAGATAAATGAAATAAGGAATGATCGACCACATGCTAAAGACGATGGTGGTACGCATCGCGTCGATGCCCCGCTCGCTAGCCACGATATAGTGCGCGATAAGCGCAAACGTTGGAAACAGAGGAATTAATCCGGCGATATAATAATTTTTCGTTTTTGACAGCAGACCAATCAATACGACGACCAGCGCCCCCAGGGCAGCTTTAATCACGAGTCCCATTACCTTGCCTTAACATGCTAATAACAACAGCGTGTAGCATAACGGAACCGCTCTCGTTTAGAAAAGATTTATGGAAGGGAAAACAGAGGCGGTGTATGTTGGCGTTTTCTATTCCCCATTTATAATATGAACCGCATTGTATTTGTTGAAGACGACGCTGAAGTGGGTTCGCTCATTGCCGCTTATCTGGCGAAACATGATATTGATGTCATTGTTGAGCCGCGTGGTGACCGGGCAGAGGATCTTATCCTCACCACTCAGCCCGACCTGGTTTTACTGGATATTATGCTTCCAGGTAAAGATGGCATGACGATATGCCGCGATTTACGCCACCGCTGGCAAGGCCCGATTGTCCTGCTCACCTCGCTGGACAGTGATATGAATCATATTCTGGCGCTGGAGATGGGCGCCTGCGACTACATCCTCAAAACCACGCCTCCGGCCGTTTTGCTGGCGCGTCTGCGCTTACATCTGCGGCAAAGCGAACAAACGCAACAGGCAAAAAGTCTTCAGGAGAGCGCGCTTACGCCGCATAAAGCGCTGCGTTTTGGCGCGTTAACCATCGATCCCCTTAACCGGGCGGTCCAGCTCAATGGCGATTTCATATCGCTCTCCACCGCCGATTTTGAATTGCTCTGGGAACTGGCGACACACGCCGGACAAATTATGGATCGCGACGCGTTGCTAAAAACGCTGCGCGGCGTCAATTATGATGGTCTGGATCGCAGCGTGGATGTGGCGATTTCCCGCCTGCGTAAGAAACTGCTGGATAGCGCTGCTGAGCCCTATCGTATAAAGACCATTCGCAATAAAGGCTATCTTTTTGCCCCTCATGCCTGGGACGAAACGACGGGATAAGTTAGCCGACAGATTTTACCTGCCTTTATTAAGTCATAGTGGCGATGCTCATCACCGCCACTGTTCAAAAAACAGACATTGCATACATGAATGCTATTTTTATTAGTCGAAACGGCCCCTTTATTACCGTTTTCTCTGCGTTTCGGTTCATCATTACGTCTTTTTCGCTCAAGAAAATTAAATTAAAAAAACTCGAAGCCAGTTCACAAAATTGATAACAGAATGTCTGCCCGCCGCTATATTGCCGTCTTTTTTCGCAAATTGTGAAACAAAACAAATCACAACCATGAATATATAATAACAAATATATTCACCATAAATATATGCGTTTCCGATAGTAACTTTTGTATTAATTAATAACATATAAGAAAAGTTAGCATTTGCTGAAATAATATTATTCAGATTAGGATGCCTTTGATTCAACGAATCTGTAGAAGTTCAATCTTTTGCAAATAAGTTAAGTTTTTAAGGATAAAAAAATGAAAAGAAAAGTATTGGCACTTGTCATCCCGGCTCTGCTGGCTGCTGGCGCAGCACACGCCGCTGAAATTTATAACAAAGACGGCAACAAACTGGACCTTTACGGGAAAGTAGACGGCCTGCACTATTTCTCTGATGACTCTTCTAAAGATGGCGATCAGACCTATATGCGTGTCGGCTTTAAAGGCGAAACACAGATTAACGACCAACTGACCGGTTACGGCCAGTGGGAATATAACGTTCAGGCTAACACTACCGAAGGCGAAGGCGCTAATTCCTGGACTCGTCTGGCATTCGCCGGCCTGAAATTCGGCGACTACGGCTCATTCGACTATGGTCGTAACTACGGCGTCCTGTACGACGTGGAAGGCTGGACCGATATGCTGCCTGAGTTCGGCGGCGACTCCTATACTTACGCTGACAACTACATGACCGGTCGTGCTAACGGCGTGGCCACCTACCGTAACACTGATTTCTTCGGTCTGGTAGACGGTCTGAACTTCGCGTTGCAATATCAGGGTAAAAATGAAAGCCAAAGCGCTGACGATGTAAATATCGGTACCAATAACCGTAATAATGGCGACGATATTCGTTACGATAACGGTGATGGCTTCGGTATTTCTACTACCTATGATATTGGCATGGGCTTCAGCGCAGGCGCTGCGTATACCACTTCCGATCGTACTAATGAGCAAGTCAATGCTGGCGGCACGATTGCTGGCGGCGACAAAGCGGATGCATGGACAGCTGGCTTGAAATATGATGCCAACAACATCTATTTAGCGACTATGTATTCTGAAACCCGTAATATGACGCCTTATGGTAAAACGGATGCGGGTTATGCTGGCGGCGTAGCAAACAAAACGCAAAACTTCGAAGTTACAGCCCAATATCAATTTGATTTCGGTCTGCGCCCGGCGGTTTCTTTCCTGATGTCTAAAGGTAAAGATCTGACCTATAACAACGTTAATGGCGATGATAAAGACCTGGTTAAATATGCTGATGTAGGTGCTACCTACTATTTCAACAAAAACTTCTCCACCTATGTTGATTATAAAATCAACCTGCTGGATGATGACGACCCGTTCTATAAAGATGCCGGTATCAGCACTGATGATATCGTCGCGCTGGGTATGGTTTACCAGTTCTAATTATTCATTAACTCTTCTCAAGCCCGCCGTTTCGGCGGGCTTTTCTTTTTTCATTACCACCGTTCTAAAAACAGAACGCACTGTTCCCTGGGCACAGATTGAACAATTCTTGTTCGCTCTCTATGGTTTGCTTATCGCCCGACAAAAGGAACATGCTAATGATCAGTCTCGTCCCGTCTCTGATTTCCAGAACCGCGCTTCTCTTTCTGCTCACGGCCACAGGCGCAGCCACCGCCGCCCGCCCGGCAGCGGATATTATTTTACATAACGGTAATATCATCACTCTGAATGATGCCCAGCCGCAGGCCAGCGCGCTGGCGATTTCCGGCTCGCGGATTGTGGCGATTGGCGATGATACGGCGACAAATGAATGGCGCGGCGACCATACCCGTACCATCGATTTACAGGGTAAAACCGTGATACCCGGCCTGACCGATACCCACATCCACGCCATTCGCGGCGGACAAACCTGGACATTCGAAACCTACTGGTACGACAGCCCTTCGCTTAAAGACGCGCTGGATAAATTACGCGCCGACGCGAACCGTCGTCCCCACGATCAATGGGTAGCCGTAGTGGGATCATGGATACCGGCGCAATTTGCAGAAAACCGGGCGCCGACGGTAGCCGAACTGAGCCACGCCCTTCCCGATCATCCAGCTTATATTCAGTATCTTTACGACTATGCGTTAGTGAATCAGCGCGGTATAGACGTACTTGGCCTTAACGACACCCCTCCTCCTGATTTAGCGGGAATCCGCGTAGAGCGCGACGCAAAAGGTAGCGCCACGGGGAAATTATTTGGTGACATCGCCGCGTTTAACCAGCTTTTTGCCAGCATAAGTAGTAACGCCGATCGCGAGGGCGGTCTGCGGGAATTTTTCGCTGATATGAACGCTCGCGGCGTGACCGGCATCATTGACCCCTCTGCCGGGCCTGCCGCCGCTTATGAGCCTTTATTTGCAATGCGAAACCAGGGGGATTTACCGCTGCGCGTGGGGTATCGCATTCCGGTACAGCCGGAAGCGAAAGGTCATGAAGCGCAGTGGTTCAGCAACCTGATGGCCTTTCGCCCGGCGCGTGCCGATGACGGGCAACTGGCTTTTCTTGGCCTGGGGGAAAGCCTGGTGGCCGGAATGAATGACGGCGTGCGGATGGCCCCAGGGTTTTCTTCCTCAGAGCAGGACAAAACCGCGCTTCGCCAGGTCGCGACGTTTGCGGCAAAACGGGGAATACCGCTTGAGATCCACGCCTATACCGATGACAGCGCCGACGCGATATTGACGATTTTTGAGCAGGTAGCGCAGCAGTACGATCTGCGCCCTCTCCGCTGGTCTATTGCGCATCTGAATACCGGTTCGCCACAGACGCTTGAGCGAATGCGTAAGCTGGGTCTGGCATACACTGTGCAAATGGGGCCTTACTTTGAGGGGCTTGCCATCCGTGACGCCAACCCACCCGGTGCGACGGACAATTCGCCGCCGGTTCGACTGGCGCTGGATAAAGGGCTTGTCGTAGCTGGCGGTACCGATTCGACACGTATTGGCATTGCCGGTGTCTGGCACGCTATCGAATATCATATCACCGGTATAGCGTCAGGCGGTTCCGTGCGTAAACCCGCCAGCGAGCGGCTCACGCGTCTGGAAGCGCTAGCGTTATATACACGTCATGCCGCCTGGCTCGCCTTTGCCGAACAACACCGGGGCCAGCTTAGCGTCGGAAAACAGGCCGATCTGGCGGTGCTCAATCAGCCATTTATGACGATGCCGGAAGACAGAATTGATACCATTCGCGCTGTTTTGACGCTTGTCGATGGACGCATTGTTCACGAAAGTCCGGACCTTAACGCCGGACAATGAGGTTGTCAGTTGACGCAAAGCCTGCTTTTATAACCCACCAGCGGCGCTGACGGGAAATCTTTTCCCCCAGCGCCGCGATAGAGCTAATGTATTGAGATCCGGTGGGCGTTGATGAAAAAGCTGTTTGTGCAGTTTTACCTTTTGCTGTTCGTCTGTTTTCTGGTCATGACCTTATTGGTCGGACTGGTGTACAAATTCACCGCCGAACGCGCGGGCAGGCAATCGCTCGACGATCTGATGAAAAGTTCGCTCTATCTGATGCGCAGCGAACTGCGGGAAATTCCGCCGCGTGAATGGGGGAAAACGTTAAAAGAGATGGACCTGAACCTCTCTTTCGATTTACGCGTTGAACCGTTAAATCACTATAAGCTTGATGCCGCCACCACGCAGCGACTGCGTGAAGGCGATATTGTCGCGCTTGACGATCAATACACCTTTATTCAGCGTATCCCGCGCAGCCATTACGTCCTGGCGGTTGGCCCGGTTCCCTATCTCTATTTCCTGCATCAAATGCGACTGCTGGATATCGCCTTAATGGCGCTCATTGCTTTTTCTCTCGCCTTTCCTGTGTTTATCTGGATGCGCCCGCACTGGCAAGAAATGCTCAGGCTCGAATCCGCCGCGCAGCGCTTTGGCGAGGGTCATTTGACTGAACGCCTGCACTTCGATAATGGTTCCAGTTTCGAACGTCTGGGCGTCGCGTTCAACCAGATGGCGGATAACATTAATGCTCTGATCGCCAGTAAAAAACAGCTGATTGACGGTATCGCCCATGAGCTTCGCACGCCGCTGGTACGTTTACGCTATCGGCTTGAAATGAGTGAAAATCTGACACCGCCGGAATCACAGGCGCTCAATCGCGATATTGGTCAACTGGAAGCGCTGATTGAAGAACTGCTCACCTATGCGCGCCTTGACCGACCACAAAATGAACTGATGTTGACCGAACCCGACCTCCCCGCCTGGTTGCTCGCGCATTTGCAGGATGTGCAGAGCGTGACCCCGGAACGTGCCGTAAACCTTCTCACATCTGTAATCGGCGATTATGGCGCGCTTGATATGCGGTTAATGTCGCGAGTGCTGGATAACCTGCTGAATAATGCGTTGCGCTACAGTCGTACCACCGTTCAGGTCAGTCTGTTACTCGACGGCAGTCAGGCAACGTTGTTAGTCGAAGATGATGGCCCCGGCATTGAAGCGGATGCGCGTGAGCGCATATTTGAACCTTTTGTCAGACTCGACCCCAGTAGAGACCGGGCGACAGGCGGCTGCGGGCTTGGACTCGCCATCGTACACTCTATCGCCCTGGCGATGGGCGGTAGCGTCGTCTGTGACGAGAGCAAACTGGGCGGCGCAAAATTTAGCTTTCGCTGGCCGGTCTGGCACGCGATGCCCGACATGACCGCTGCCTGACGCATTTTGCACGCTGGTTGAGCGGCGGGAACTGTGCTATACAGATAGTATGTTGTAACTAAAGTAAGTGATACCATGTCCCGCTACGATCTCGTTGAACGCCTGAATGGCACTTTTCGCCAGATAGAACAACACCTGGCGGCGCTGTCGGATAATCTACAGCAGCATTCGCTACTTATCGCCCGTGTCTTTTCACTGCCGCAGGTGACCAAAGAGGCAGAACATGCGCCGCTGGATACTATCGAGGTAACGCAACATCTGGGGAAAGAGGCCGAAGCGCTGGCGCTACGTCACTATCGCCATTTGTTTATTCAACAGCAGTCCGAAAACCGCAGCAGTAAAGCCGCCGTCCGCCTGCCTGGCGTCTTATGCTATCAAGTGGATAATGCGACACAGTTAGATCTGGAAAATCAGATACAGCGCATTAACCAGTTGAAAACCACCTTCGAGCAGATGGTTACGGTAGAGTCCGGTCTTCCCTCAGCGGCACGTTTTGAGTGGGTGCATCGGCATCTCCCCGGCTTAATTACGCTGAACGCTTACCGCACGCTGACGCTTATCAATAACCCCGCCACCATACGTTTCGGCTGGGCAAATAAACATATTATTAAAAATTTAAGCCGGGATGAGGTTCTGAGCCAGTTGAAAAAAAGCCTCGCGTCGCCGCGCAGCGTCCCGCCGTGGACGCGCGAACAATGGCAATTCAAGCTGGAACGGGAATATCAGGATATCGCTGCCTTACCGCAGCAGGCCCGACTCAAGATTAAGCGTCCGGTTAAAGTACAGCCGATCGCCCGCATCTGGTATAAAGGCCAGCAGAAACAGGTGCAACACGCCTGCCCCACGCCGATTATCGCATTAATCAACACGGACAACGGCGCTGGCGTGCCGGATATTGGCGGGCTGGAAAACTATGACGCCGATAATATTCAGCACCGTTTTAAACCACAGGCGCAGCCGCTGCGACTGATTATTCCGCGACTGCACCTGTATGTGGCGGATTAACGTCCCGGCGTCATACTGCCAACCATTAACTCCGGACGTACCCAGGCGTCGAACTCCTCGACGCTAAGGTATCCTAATGCCACGGCTGAGGCTTTGAGCGTCAGCCCTTCTTTATGCGCCTTCTTCGCAATCTCCGCCGCTTTATCGTAACCGATGTGCGTATTGAGCGCAGTGACCAGCATCAGCGACTCATTCAGCAACTGCGTAATACGCTCGCGGTTTGGCTCGATTCCTGACGCACAGTGTTGATTGAAACTCGCCATGCCATCGGCCAGCAGGCGCACCGTTTGCAGAAAATTATGAATAACCATCGGACGATAGACGTTGAGCTCAAAGTTGCCCGATGCGCCCCCCATATTGATGGCCACATCGTTACCCATCACCTGGCAACATAGCATCGTTACCGCTTCACACTGGGTCGGGTTCACTTTACCAGGCATAATGGAACTGCCTGGCTCATTCTCCGGGATAGCAATCTCGCCAATGCCGCAGCGCGGGCCGGACGCCAGCCAGCGAACATCATTGGCGATTTTCATCAGCGAGGCCGCCAGTCCTTTTAATGCGCCATGCGCCTGTACCAACGCGTCACAGGTCGCCAGCGCTTCGAATTTATTCGGGGCGGTAACAAACGGCGCTGCGGTAATCGTCGCCAGTTCCTCGGCCACGCGCCGGGCATATTCCGGGTGGGTATTAAGCCCTGTCCCCACTGCGGTTCCGCCGAGCGCCAGTTCCGCGACGTGCGGTAAACTGTGCTCAATGTGCCTGAGGTTATGTTCCAGCATGGCTACCCAACCGGAAATCTCCTGGCCTAAGGTGAGCGGCGTCGCGTCCTGCAGGTGAGTACGGCCAATTTTGACAATATCGGCGAAAGCGTGGGATTTATCGCGAAGCGTATCCGTTAATGCGGATAATTGCGGGATGAGGTGTTCGCGTAACGCCAGTAACGCCGCCACGTGCATGGCGGTTGGGAACACATCGTTTGAGCTTTGACTCTTATTGACGTCATCATTGGGATGCACCTTGCGTTCCATACCGCGAACGCCGCCCAAAATTTCACTGGCGCGGTTCGCTAACACCTCATTCATATTCATGTTGCTTTGCGTACCGGACCCGGTCTGCCAAATCGCCAGCGGAAACTCATCAGCATGTTTTCCCGCCAGCACTTCATCAGCCGCCTGGATAATCGCGCTGGCTTTTTCCGCCGCCAACAACCCTAAGTCCTGGTTGACCTTCGCAGCAGCGCGCTTGGTCAACGCCAGAGCGTGAATGAGCGAGACGGGCATTTTCTCCGTGGAAATCCGAAAATGCTCCAGCGAACGTTGAGTCTGCGCTCCCCACAGTTTATCTGCCGGGACTTCAATCGCGCCCATTGAATCTTTCTCGCGGCGTACCGTTACCATTACCTGCTCCTTACTCAAGTTGATGAGATCATGTGTCGACATTGCTCACATGTTTGCGGTCTTATGAGTATTAACGATAACAACACAACGGTGTAGACCGGATAAGGCGCTTGCGCCGTTCTCCGGCAAAATAGCGAATCATGTTACCGCCCCGCAGGGCGGCGACATTACTTAACGCAGCGCGCGCACTGCGATGACTGAATCTGCTGGAAGAAATCGTTGCCTTTATCATCCACCAGAATAAAGGCCGGAAAATCCTCCACTTCAATTTTCCAGATAGCCTCCATACCCAGTTCAGGATATTCCACGCACTCCAGGCGCTTGATACTGCCCTGCGCCAGAACGGCTGCCGGGCCGCCGATACTGCCCAGGTAGAAGCCGCCATGTTTCTTACAGGCATCGGTCACCTGCTGGCTGCGGTTGCCTTTCGCCAGCATGATCATACTGCCGCCCTGCGACTGGAGCTGATCAACATAAGAGTCCATCCGTCCTGCGGTAGTCGGCCCAAGCGACCCGGAGGCGTACCCTTCCGGCGTTTTTGCCGGCCCCGCATAATAGATAGGATGATCTTTGATGTACTGCGGCAAACCTTCGCCTCTGTCCATCCGTTCTTTCAGTTTAGCGTGCGCGATGTCGCGGCCCACAATAATCGTGCCGTTCAGCGACAGGCGCGTTGATACCGGATACTGCGACAGTTGTTGCAGTATCTCGCTCATGGGACGGTTAAGATCAACGCGCACCGCCTCGCCCTCTCCCGCCTGGCGCAGCGCCTCTGGAATATATTTACCGGGATTGCGCTCCAGCTTCTCGATCCAGATCCCGTCCCGGTTGATCTTCGCTTTAATGTTTCGATCCGCGGAGCAGGACACGCCCATACCTACCGGACACGATGCCCCGTGGCGCGGCAATCGGATGACACGAATATCGTGAGCGAAATACTTGCCGCCGAACTGCGCGCCTAAGCCAAGATTTTGCGCCTCAAGCAACAATTCTTTTTCCAGCTCAATATCGCGGAAGGCCTGCCCGTGTTCATTGCCTTCGGTCGGTAGCGCATCATAGTATTTTGCCGAGGCCAGCTTAACGGTCTTCAGGTTCGCTTCCGCCGAGGTGCCGCCAATGACAAACGCAATGTGATACGGCGGACAGGCGGCGGTGCCCAGCGTACGCATCTTATCGACGAGATAATTTTTGAGCTTACCCGGCGTCAGAAGCGCTTTTGTCTCCTGATAGAGGTAGGTTTTATTCGCCGATCCGCCGCCTTTAGCGATACAGAGGAATTTATATTCATCGCCATCGACGCTGTAGAGATCGATCTGCGCCGGCAGGTTAGTACCGGTATTGACCTCTTTGTACATATCCAGCGCCGCGTTCTGTGAATAGCGCAGGTTATCTTCGATATAGGTATTATATACGCCGCGAGCCAGCGCCGCTTCATCACCTCCGCCAGTCCAGACCCGTTGGCCTTTTTTGCCGACAATAATGGCCGTACCGGTATCCTGGCAGGTGGGCAACACGCCCTTGGCCGCGATATCGGAGTTTCGCAGGAATTGCAGCGCGACATATTTGTCGTTTTCACTGGCCTGCGGATCGCGCAGAATATCCGCCACCTGCTGCTGATGCGCGGGACGTAACATAAAAGACGCATCGTGGAAGGCCTGACGCGCCAACAACGTTAGCGCTTCCGGCGCGACTTTCAGGATCTCTTGTCCTTCGAATTCGGCGACGGAAACATGTTCGCTGGTCAACAAGTAGTACTCGGTATCGTCCTTTTTGAGGGGAAAAGGGTCTTGATAAAAGAAGGGTTTGTTTGACATTGTGCTCTCACTTACCGCTCGGTATGGTTATTCTCTGGGCAGGTGTTCCATTGCCCGACTCAAAGCGAGTAACACTATCCTACACAATTTTTTAACAAAAACTGAGACAAGTACGACTTTTTACGCCCGGAGGTTACTTCATGCGGGTTTCTTGGTTTAATACCTCCCATTGATCTCCACATTGAAACAGGGCTTGATAATGCAAAAACTCATTAACTCAGTGCAAAACTATGCCTGGGGAAGTAAAACTGCGTTAACGGAACTTTATGGCATCGCCAATCCGCAGCAGCAGCCAATGGCTGAACTCTGGATGGGCGCGCATCCCAAAAGCAGCTCGCGAATCACCACCACCAACGGCGAAACCGTCTCCCTGCGTGACGCCATCGAAAAGAATAAAACCGCCATGCTGGGCGAAGCGGTAGCCAACCGTTTCGGCGAACTGCCGTTTCTGTTTAAAGTACTGTGCGCCGCGCAGCCGCTCTCTATTCAGGTGCACCCGAATAAGCGCAATTCCGAAATCGGTTTCGCGAAAGAAAATGCGGCGGGTATCCCCATGGATGCCGCAGAGCGGAACTATAAAGATCCTAACCATAAACCAGAGCTGGTTTTTGCCCTGACGCCTTTCCTGGCGATGAACGCGTTCCGCGAATTTTCTGACATTGTCTCTTTACTGCAACCTGTCGCCGGCGCGCATTCCGCTATCGCCCACTTTTTGCAGGCGCCGAATGCTGAACGTCTGAGCCAGCTTTTCGCCAGCCTGTTGAATATGCAAGGCGAAGAAAAATCCCGCGCGTTAGCCGTACTCAAAGCGGCGCTTAACAGCCAGCAAGGCGAACCGTGGCAAACGATCCGCGTGATTTCAGAGTATTATCCTGACGACAGCGGGCTTTTCTCTCCTTTGTTGCTGAATGTGGTCAAACTGAATCCCGGCGAGGCGATGTTCCTGTTTGCCGAAACGCCTCATGCTTATCTGCAGGGCGTTGCGCTGGAAGTCATGGCGAACTCCGATAACGTTCTGCGCGCTGGCCTTACGCCAAAATATATCGACATCCCTGAGCTGGTCGCGAACGTGAAGTTCGAACCTAAACCTGCCGGCGAGTTGCTGACTGCCCCGGTGAAAAGCGGCGCGGAGCTGGACTTCCCAATTCCGGTTGACGATTTTGCTTTTTCACTGCACGACCTGGCGCTTCAGGAGACGAGCATCGGCCAACACAGCGCCGCGATTCTGTTCTGCGTTGAGGGTGAGGCGGTGTTACGTAAAGATGAACAGCGTCTGGTACTGAAGCCGGGTGAATCGGCCTTTATCGGCGCGGATGAGTCTCCGGTTAACGCCAGCGGCACAGGCCGTTTAGCGCGTGTTTATAACAAGCTGTAGCAACGTACTGAATTTTTTAACAACTCTTGCTAAGCTTATAACAGACGTAAAACTCCTCCAGGCGGTTTAATCCGCCTGGTTTCATTTTTATGGACAATTGATATGAAAAAAACACTGGTAGCTGCAGGTGTAGTGATTGCACTTGGCATCGTCTGGACAGGCGGCGCCTGGTATACGGGGAAAAAGCTGGAGAACCATCTTTCAGAAATGGTGACTCAGGCCAATGAACAGCTCAAGCGTACTGCGCCGGAGGCCGGTGTCGAATTAAGTTATCAAAACTACCAGCGTGGCGTGTTCAGTAGCCATCTGCAACTGGTTGTCAAACCGGTTGCCGGCGCAGACACTACCTGGTTGAAGCCCGGGCAAAGCATTGTGCTGGACGAGTCCGTTTCACATGGCCCCTTCCCGCTCGCCCAGCTCAAAACGCTCAATCTGATCCCTTCTATGGCGTCGGTAAAAACCACGCTGGTGAATAACGATGCGGCAAAACCCCTCTTTGATATCGCGAAAGGCGACACGCCCTTTGTCATCAATACCCGCATTGGTTATGGCGGCGATACCCGCTCCGATATCTCTCTCAAGCCGTTAAACTACGAGAATGCCGGTGAAAAAGTCGCCTTTAGCGGCGGCGAGTTCCAGCTTAACGCCGATAAAGACGGTAATGTGGTTTCGCTGTCAGGCGAAGCGCAGAGCGGCCTTGTCGATGCCGTTAACGAATATAATCAGAAGGTACAACTCACCTTTAATAATTTGAAAACAGACGGTACCAGTAAGCTGGCAAGCTTTGGCGAGCGTGTAGGCGACCAAAAGTTAACGCTGGATAAACTGTCCATCGCCATTGAGGGTAAAGAGATGGCGGTGCTGGAAGGGATGGAAATTGCCGGCAAGTCCGATCTCGTCAACGACGGAAAAACCATTAACAGCCAGTTGGATTACTCGCTTAACAGCCTGAAAGTGCAGAATCAGGATTTGGGCAGCGGTAAATTAACGCTGAAAGTCGGTCAAATCGACGGCGAAGCCTGGCACCAGTTTAGTCAGCAATATCATGCGCAAACGCAGGCGCTGCTGAATCAGCCGGACGTGGCGCAGAATCCTGAGCTTTATCAGCAAAAAGTCACTGAAGCGTTCTTTAGCGCTCTCCCCGTGTTGTTAAAAGGCGATCCGGTACTGACCCTGGCGCCGCTTAGCTGGAAAAACGCCAAAGGAGAAACCACGCTGAATCTGTCGCTGTTCCTCAAAGATCCGGCAACCACAACGGCACAACCGCAAACGCTGGCGCAGGAAGTCGACCGCTCCGTGAAATCGCTGGATGCGAAACTGGCAATTCCGATGGACATGGCGGTCGAGTTTATGACGCAGATAGCAAAACTGGAAGGCTATCAGCAGGATGATGCGGAAAAACTGGCAAAACAGCAGGTGCAGGGGCTGTCCGCAATGGGTCAGATGTTCCGACTGACAACGCTGAAGGATAATACTATCGCCTCCAGTTTGCAGTACGCCAATGGCCAGATCACGCTCAACGGACAAAAAATGCCGTTGGAAGACTTTGTCGGCCTGTTTGGGATGCCGGCGCTTTCCGTTCCGGACGTTCCGGCGCTGCCTCAACAATAATCGCCTTGCCGGGTGTCGCGACGCTGCACCCGGTCTGCGCCGAACGACGCGCAGCCTCTACTTTTGCGTTACCAGGCGAGCGGCTATCGTTTGACTCCGCACATGGTGCTCGTCGTGAGCATTAGACGGCACGGAAAACATCGTGAGTCTGGACAACTGCATCCCCCTACGCCTGTCAGTGAAAGATATGTCGTTTGTCGATGTCCAGGCATTGAAGGACAATCACGCGACAGGCATCGTACAGCTCAATCAGCATAATTTGCAGGTAATTATCGGCCCGCAGGTTCAGTCGGTAAAAGATGAAATGGTTGGCCTGATGAATACCGTTCAGGCATAAGGAAGGGATATGTTCGATTTTTCACAGGAAGTTGACCGACGCGGGACATGGTGTACGTAGTGGGATTATGTCGCCGATCGTTTTGGCGAAGCCGATCT
This sequence comes from Salmonella sp. SJTUF14076, assembly GCF_015534835.1. Lineage (NCBI taxonomy): Bacteria > Pseudomonadati > Pseudomonadota > Gammaproteobacteria > Enterobacterales > Enterobacteriaceae > Salmonella > Salmonella sp. SJTUF14076. The sequence goes on from NZ_CP064674.1 coordinate 2,528,927, forward strand.
GCTCCCCTTTACGATCTCGGATATGGATTTTGCCACCGCACCGTTCGCTGATACTGTCTACAAGCGGGGGGTTGACCCTTTATCCTGAGAGGCGATAACAGAGACGGCCCCCGTGAGCTGACCGGGGGCGCGTTAAAGAGAATGATACAAAATTTCTCCCGCGCTCTCGCGAAGTTGCAACGTAATGACTCCGTTTTTGCAAAATTTCCAGAGCATTATCAATCTGTAGTATAATGGTGCGCACTTTTATTAAAAATTGAGTGCGCCCATGATTGATATTACGCTTCCTTTGACTGACATCCACCGCCACCTTGATGGCAACATTCGCGCCCAAACAATTCTGGATCTTGGTCGGCAGTTCAACATCGCCCTTCCCGCCCAAACGCTGGAAATGCTGATTCCGCATGTCCAGGTCACCTCAACCGAACCCGATTTAGTGAGCTTTCTCACGAAGCTCGATTGGGGGGTAAAAGTCCTGGCATCGCTTGACGCCTGCCGCCGTGTGGCCTTTGAAAATATTGAAGATGCCGCACGTAACGGCCTGCATTACGTCGAGCTTCGCTTTTCGCCCGGCTATATGGCGATGGCGCATCAGTTACCGATCGCAGGCGTGGTTGAAGCCGTTATCGACGGTGTACGCGACGGCTGTAACACGTTTGGCGTCGAGGCACGACTCATTGGCATTATGAGCCGTACCTTCGGCGAGGCGGCATGTTTACAGGAGCTTGATGCGCTGCTGGCGCACAGAGAGAAAATCACCGCGCTGGATTTAGCCGGTGATGAGCTGGGCTTTCCCGGCAGTCTGTTTTTGTCGCACTTTAATCGGGCGCGCGATGCGGGCTGGCATATTACCGTTCACGCTGGCGAAGCCGCAGGGCCGGAAAGTATCTGGCAGGCGATTCGCGAACTGGGGGCCGAACGTATCGGACATGGAGTAAAAGCTGTCGAAGATCGCGCGTTAATGGATTTTCTTGCACAGCAGCGTATCGGTATTGAATCCTGTCTGACCTCGAATATTCAGACCAGTACCGTCGCATCGCTGGCGGATCATCCACTCAAAACCTTCCTTGAGCATGGCGTTCTCGCCAGTCTTAATACGGACGATCCGGCTGTTCAGGGCGTAGATATTATCCATGAATATCATGTCGCCGCGCCAGCGGCAGGATTGAGCCGCGAACAGATTCGCCAGGCGCAGATTAACGGTCTGGAAATCGCCTTTCTGAGCGATAGCGAAAAACGTGCGCTGCGCGAAAAAGTGGCCGCGGCGTAAGATTGCTTTATTGACACTAACGCTCTTCTCCGCCTGCGGTTTAATGCTATCCCAGGCGGAGAAATGCGACATCTCAGGCAAGACACAGCGTCGCGCGATGTTTTGCCGATTCCATGCCCAGTTCAATCAACTCCATAATTTGAATCGCCTGGCTTGCCGGCACGGGATTTTCACCGTTACCGTTTAACGCATCGCGGATAGCGGCATAATATGCCGGATAGTTACCCGGCAACGTAAGCCAGTTCTCTTCTTTGCGCGTCTCTCCCTCAACCAGGGTCAATACGCCGTCACGCATGTCGTATCCCCAGTCTTCCTGCGGTAAACGCTCGCCGTTTTTTAACCGTTCTTCCTGGGGATCGAGGCCATATTTAACATAGCTACCGCGCGAACCATGAACGATGTATCGCGCGGATTCCGCCGCGGCCAGCATCGTACCGTGCAAAATCACGCGGCGCTGGGGGTAGGATAAAATCGCGTGGAAATAATCTGTAGATTGCGCGCCCGGACGCAGTTGCGCTAAATCCACCGTCATGCTGACCGGCAGGCCAAAAAGTTGAATGGCCTGATCCAACAAGTGCGGCGCCAGATCGTACCAGATACCACTTCCCGGCCCGCCTTGCTCGCGCCAGCGGTCGCGCACCTGGGGACGAAAGCGATCAAAGTGGGATTCAAACAAGGACACCTCGCCGAGCACGCCATCCGCCAGCAAGGCTTTCAGCGTCAAAAAATCGCTGTCCCAGCGTCGGTTGTGGAAGACGGAAAGTACCCGGCCAGTGCTCCGCGCTAGCGCATCCAACTCTCGCGCCTGTGACAGTGTCACGGTAAAGGGTTTATCAACCACCACATGCTTACCGGCTTCCAGCGCAGCTTTCGCCAGCGGGAAATGGGTATCGTTGGGCGTCGGGATCACGATCAGGTCGATATGCGGATCGTTAAATAAATGTCGGGGCTCAGAGACCACGGAAACCGCCGGCCAATCTGCTTTCACTTTTGTTTCATCGCTGCTGGATACCGCCGCAAGCTCTAGCCCTGGCGTTCCCATAATTAAGGGCGCATGAAAGGTTTTACTGGCGTAGCCATAACCGATTAACCCAACGCGGATTTTGTCATTCATCTCACTGCCTCCGGTTTTAGATATCGCTATTCCACACCATCGTGCGATTAGCCGCAATAGCGTCCTGACCATCAACGTAGCATCAAATGATTAACTTGTTACAGAACAGAGGCTGAAAACGTTTCCCTCCCTCTTGCCGATCGTTCGCCAGGAAAGTAACATTTACCCCCTGTGTTTATGGATAAATCAAAGCAAATGTCGTCAATAATGAATCGTCTTATTGAATTAACTGGGTGGATAGTTCTCGTTATCTCAGTCATTCTTTTAGGTATTGCCAACCATATTGACAATTACCAACCACCAGAGCCCACGGCTTCCGTTCAGAAGAAGTAAGCGTCAGATAATGTAAAGGCGTTTTCGCGTGGTACGGTAAGCGGCGCCCCGGGGGTGCAAAGAAAAGTCAAAAACCGGCAAAAAAAACGAAATATGTTCTATCTGGTCTGACGTTTATTGCCTGTTGTAGGAAAGCGCGTTAACCTTTCGCCCCAGGCGCCATGTGGCGCCTGACTCTTTACCGGTAAGAATATTCCCTTTTTACCTGCACCCCTGACCTCTCACTGGTGCAATTTTGTTTATTTTTTATCAGTGACTACTCCGTTGGCATTATATTTAATATGGATCAACTTTATATGACTGTTCAGGATTATCTATTAAAATTCCGCAAAATTAGTTCGCTCGAAAGTCTGGAAAAACTGTTCGACCACCTTAACTATACCCTTACTGATGACATGGACATCGTTAATATGTATCGCGCTGCAGATCACCGCCGTGCCGAGCTGGTTTCCGGAGGACGCCTGTTTGATGTAGGTCAGGTTCCGCAATCCGTCTGGCGCTATGTGCAATAAAGAAAGTAGCGTTTAACATCAAAAACCTTATAATATTTGCCCCAAAATGAGCGGCATGACCGTTAACGCGCGTAACCCCGGAGAAGATATGACTACAACACCGCCACAACGAATTGGAGGCTGGCTTCTTGGCCCGTTAGCCTGGCTGTTAGTCGCGTTGTTGAGCGCCTCGCTGGCGTTATTACTCTACGTTATGGCGCTTGCCACACCGCAAACGTTCAAGACGCTTAGCGGACAGGAAACCGGTAATTTACTGCTATGGGGCATTTCATTTATTACCGCTATCGCCATGTGGTACTATACCCTGTGGTTGACGATCGCATTCTTCAAGCGCAGACGCTGCGTGCCGAAGCATTACATTATCTGGCTGCTGGTGTCGGTGTTACTGGCGGTTAAAGCATTTGCCTTTTCGCCCGTCTCAGATGCCTTTGCCGTGCGTCAGTTACTCTTCCCACTGTTGGCGACGGCGCTCATTGTGCCTTATCTCAAACGTTCAGCGCGCGTTAAAACAACGTTTGTTAATCCGTAATAACCCTACAGTTAACCTGTTGTCGCCTGTGGTAGTTTGACAGATAATAGGCGGCTTTTTTATTTCAGGCCGAAACATGACTGATTACCTGCTGCTCTTTGTCGGAACTGTACTGGTCAATAACTTTGTACTGGTCAAATTCCTGGGCCTTTGTCCCTTTATGGGCGTATCCAAAAAACTGGAAACCGCCATGGGGATGGGCCTCGCGACGACCTTTGTCATGACGCTGGCGTCGATATGCGCCTGGCTTATCGACACCTGGATACTTATTCCGCTGGATCTGATTTATCTGCGGACGCTAGCCTTTATCCTCGTCATTGCTGTGGTCGTGCAATTTACCGAAATGGTTGTGCGGAAAACCAGCCCGGCGTTATACCGCTTGTTAGGCATCTTCTTACCACTGATTACCACTAACTGTGCGGTTCTGGGCGTAGCGTTACTGAATATTAATCTCGGTCATCACTTTCTTCAGTCGGCGCTGTACGGATTTTCCGCCGCCGTCGGTTTTTCATTAGTGATGGTTCTGTTTGCCGCTATCCGCGAACGCCTTGCCGTGGCGGATGTGCCCGCCCCTTTTCGTGGTAACGCGATAGCATTGATTACCGCAGGATTAATGTCTTTGGCCTTTATGGGCTTTAGTGGTTTGGTGAAGTTGTAATGAATACTATCTGGATTGCCGTTGGCGCCCTGACCCTTCTGGGTCTGGTGTTCGGCGCCATTCTGGGTTATGCCTCCCGCCGATTCGCGGTTGAAGATGATCCGGTTGTTGAAAAAATCGATGCGATTTTGCCGCAGAGTCAGTGTGGTCAGTGCGGCTATCCCGGCTGTCGCCCCTACGCCGAAGCCGTGGGTCTCCAGGGCGAGAAAATCAATCGTTGCGCGCCCGGCGGCGAAGCCGTCATGCTGAAAATGGCAGAGTTGCTAAACGTAGAGCCGCAACCATGCGATGGTGAAGAACAGCAGGCCGCGCCAGTACGTATGCTGGCAGTTATTGATGAAAATAACTGCATTGGCTGCACAAAATGCATTCAGGCCTGCCCGGTTGACGCCATCGTTGGCGCAACGCGCGCCATGCACACGGTCATGAGCGATCTCTGTACTGGCTGTAATCTGTGCGTCGATCCGTGTCCGACGCACTGCATCGAATTACGTCCGGTGAATGAGACGCCCGACAGTTGGAAATGGGATTTGAACACCATTCCCGTTCGCATCATTCCCGTGGAACAACATGCTTAAACTATTTTCCGCTTTCAGAAAAGATAAAATCTGGGATTTCGACGGTGGTATTCATCCGCCCGAAATGAAGACCCAGTCAAACGGCACGCCGCTGCGTCAGGTGCCTTTAGCGCCGCGCTTCGTTATCCCCTTAAAACAGCACATTGGCGCTGAGGGCGAGTTGTGCGTTAGCGTCGGCGATCGCGTGCTACGCGGCCAGGCGCTTACCCGTGGACGTGGGAGAATGCTGCCGGTACACGCGCCCACCTCCGGGACAGTTATCGCTATTGCGCCCCACTCGACGGCGCATCCTTCGGCGCTGGCGGAGTTAAGCGTCATCATTGATGCCGACGGCGAGGACCGCTGGATTGAACGCGAGGGCTGGTCTGATTACCGCGCCCACAGCCGTGAAGCGCTCATTGAACGCATTCATCAGTATGGCGTTGCCGGGCTTGGCGGCGCAGGGTTTCCCACCGGCGTTAAATTGCAGGGCGGCGGCGATAAAATCACCACGCTTATTATCAATGCCGCAGAGTGCGAACCTTACATTACGGCGGACGATCGTCTGATGCAGGACTGCGCCGCGCAGATTGTGGAAGGTATTCGCATCCTGGCGCATATTCTGCAACCGCGTGAGGTATTAATCGGCATTGAAGATAACAAACCGCAGGCTATTTCCATGCTGCGCGCCGTACTGGCTGACGCTCACGACATTTCGTTACGTGTTATCCCAACCAAATACCCTTCCGGCGGCGCAAAACAGCTTACCCAAATATTGACGGGAAAACAGGTTCCCCACGGCGGGCGCTCCTCTGATATTGGCGTGCTGATGCAAAACGTCGGTACGGCTTATGCCGTGAAACGCGCCGTGGTTGACGGCGAACCGATCACAGAACGCGTTGTCACCTTAACGGGTGAAGCGGTAAGCCGACCGGGTAACGTCTGGGCACGGCTCGGCACTCCCGTTCGTCATTTGCTTAACGATGCCGGGTTCTGCCCTTCTGCTGACCAGATGGTCATCATGGGCGGCCCGTTGATGGGATTCACCCTTCCCTGGCTTGACGTACCGGTCGTAAAAATCACCAACTGCCTGCTGGCGCCATCCGTGGCTGAAATGGGGGCGCCTCAGGAAGAGAAAAGCTGTATTCGTTGCAGCGCTTGCGCTGACGCCTGCCCTGCCGACCTTTTACCGCAGCAGCTTTATTGGTTCAGCAAAGGGCAGCAGCATGACAAGGCTACCGCTCACCATATTGCTGATTGTATAGAATGCGGCGCCTGCGCCTGGGTCTGCCCGAGTAATATTCCGCTCGTCCAATATTTCCGTCAGGAAAAAGCGGAGATTAATGCGATCAGGCTTGAAGAAAAACGCGCCGCCGAAGCCAAAGCGCGTTTTGAGGCTCGTCAGGCAAGACTGGAGCGCGAAAAAGCCGCCCGCCTTGCACGTCATAAGAGCGCAGCGGTACAACCAGCGGCAAAAGATCAGGATGCCATTGCCGCTGCGCTGGCGCGGGTAAAAGAGAAACAGGCGCAGGCCACGCAACCGGTGGTTATTCAGGCGGGTAGTCTACCAGACAATAGCGCCGTCATCGCGGCCCGTGAAGCGCGTAAAGCGCAAGCGCGCGCTAAACAAGCCGCTCATCCGGTGGCTGACAGCGCGATATCCGGCGGCGACCCGCGTAAAGCCGCAGTGGAGGCGGCTATCGCTCGCGCCAAAGCCCGCAAACAGGAGCAGCAGGCCGGAAGCGAACCTGCCGAACCGGTCGATCCGCGCAAAGCCGCGGTGGAGGCGGCCATCGCCCGCGCCAAAGCCCGCAAACAGGAGCAGCAGGCCGGAAGCGAACCTGCCGAACCGGTCGACCCGCGCAAAGCCGCGGTGGAAGCGGCTATCGCCCGCGCCAAAGCCCGCAAGCAGGAGCAGCAGGCCGGAGGCGAACCTGCCGAAGCGGTCGATCCGCGCAAAGCCGCGGTGGAAGCGGCTATCGCCCGCGCCAAAGCCCGTAAGCAGGAGCAGCAGGCCGGAAGCGAACCTGCCGAACCGGTCGATCCGCGTAAAGCCGCGGTGGAAGCGGCCATCGCCCGCGCCAAAGCTCGTAAACAGGAGCAGCAGGCCGGAAGCGAACCTGCCGAACCGGCCGACCCGCGTAAAGCCGCGGTTGCTGCGGCTATCGCCCGCGTTCAGGCAAAAAAAGCAGCACAGCAGCAGGTTGTTAACGAGGATTAAATGGTATTCAGAATCGCAAGCTCGCCTTATACCCATAACCAGCGCCAGACATCGCGAATCATGTTGCTGGTATTAATCGCCGCTCTGCCGGGGATTGCCGCGCAGACGTGGTTTTTTGGTTGGGGAACGCTTTTCCAGATCGTTCTGGCTGCTATCACGGCGCTCGTCGCAGAAGCCATTGTCCTCAGGCTGCGCAAACAATCGGTCGCCAGTCACCTGCAGGATTATTCCGCGTTATTGACGGGGCTTTTGCTGGCGGTCAGCATCCCTCCGCTTGCGCCCTGGTGGATGGTCGTGCTGGGAACCGGATTCGCCATTATTATCGCTAAACAGTTATATGGCGGGCTGGGACAAAACCCCTTTAATCCGGCCATGATCGGTTACGTGGTGCTATTAATTTCCTTTCCGGTGCAAATGACAAGCTGGTTGCCGCCTTATGAAATAGCCGCAACAACGCCCGATATGCTGGACACGTTGCGGATGATTTTTACCGGGCATACCGCCAGCGGCGGCGATATGACGCTGCTACGTATCGGTATTGACGGTATCAGCCAGGCGACGCCGCTGGATACGTTTAAAACGTCCTTGCGCGCCGGGCACTCCGTTGAGCAAATCATGCAGTACCCGATATACAGCGGCGCGCTGGCTGGCGTGGGCTGGCAGTGGGTTAACCTCGCCTGGCTTGTCGGCGGCGTATTCCTGCTGTGGCAAAAAGCTATCCGCTGGCATATCCCGGTCAGTTTTCTGCTGACGCTGGCGCTATGCGCCGCGTTAGGCTGGCTTTTCTCGCCCGCTACGCTGGCCTCGCCGCAGCTTCATCTGCTGTCAGGCGCCACCATGCTGGGTGCATTTTTTATCTTAACGGATCCGGTTACCGCCTCCACGACCAACCGTGGACGTTTAATTTTCGGCGCGCTGGCTGGGGTATTAGTGTGGCTGATTCGTAGCTTCGGCGGCTATCCGGACGGCGTTGCTTTTGCTGTCCTGTTGGCGAATATCACGGTTCCTCTGATCGACTACTACACGCGCCCCCGCGTCTATGGACATCGCAAAGGATAAACCATGCTGAAAACGATTCGTAAACACGGTATTACGCTGGCGCTTTTTGCCGCAGGCTCTACGGGATTGACTGCGGTGATTAATCAGATGACAAAATCAACCATCCACGAACAAGCGCTGCAACAACAACATGCCTTGTTTGATCAGGTATTGCCGCCAGATCGTTACAATAATAATCTGCAAGAGAGCTGTTATCTGGTCGATGCGCCCGCCCTCGGCAAAGGCACACACCGTGTTTTTATCGCTCGCAAGGATGATAAACCCGTAGCGGCCATCATTGAGGCCACCGCGCCAGATGGCTATTCCGGCGCTATCCAGCTTATTGTTGGCGCAGATTTCAACGGTACCGTCCTGGGGACGCGCGTGACGGAACATCATGAGACGCCAGGGTTAGGTGATAAAATTGAGCGCCGTTTGTCTGACTGGATTACCCACTTTAGCGGTAAAACCATCAGTGGTGAAAATGATACGCACTGGGCGGTGAAAAAAGATGGCGGTGATTTTGATCAATTTACCGGGGCGACAATAACGCCGCGCGCCGTGGTGAATGCGGTTAAACGCGCCGGGCTGTACGCCGAATCACTGCCCGCTCAGCTCCCCCATTTAACCGCCTGTGGAGAATAACCATGAGCGAAATAAAAGACATTGTTGTTCAGGGGTTATGGAAAAATAACTCTGCTCTGGTGCAGCTACTTGGCCTGTGCCCTTTACTGGCGGTGACGTCTACGGCAACCAACGCTCTGGGGCTGGGTCTGGCCACAACGCTGGTATTAACGCTGACCAACCTTACGGTGTCCGCACTACGTCGCTGGACGCCGGCAGAAATCCGTATCCCGATTTACGTCATGATCATTGCCTCGGTGGTAAGCGCAGTACAGATGCTGATCAATGCGTATGCGTTCGGTTTGTATCAGTCTTTAGGGATTTTTATTCCTCTGATTGTAACGAACTGCATTGTTGTTGGTCGCGCCGAAGCGTTTGCCGCGAAAAAAGGACCGTGGCTTTCCGCGTTGGACGGTTTTTCCATCGGCATGGGCGCGACAGGCGCGATGTTCGTGCTGGGTTCGCTGCGCGAGATCCTCGGGAATGGTACGCTTTTCGATGGCGCGGATAGCCTGCTGGGAGGCTGGGCAAAAGTATTACGGGTCGAGATATTTCACACCGACTCGCCTTTCCTGCTGGCGATGCTGCCGCCAGGCGCGTTTATCGGCCTGGGGCTCATGCTGGCGGTAAAATATCTTATTGATGAAAAAATGAAGAAACGCCGCGCCGAAACCGCGCCTTCCGCTGTTCCGGCCGGTGAAACAGGGAAAGTCTGATGAACAAAGCAAAAAGGCTGGAAATTCTGACGCGCCTGCGCGACAGCAATCCGCACCCCACAACGGAACTCAATTTCACGTCGCCGTTTGAGTTGCTGATTGCCGTGTTGCTTTCCGCGCAGGCAACCGACGTCAGCGTGAACAAGGCGACCGCCAAACTTTACCCGGTCGCCAATACGCCAGCCACGATGCTGGAACTGGGCGTAGAAGGCGTGAAATCCTATATCAAAACCATCGGCTTATTTAACAGTAAAGCGGAAAACGTGATTAAGACCTGCCGTATTTTACTGGACAAGCATAATGGCGAAGTGCCGGAGGATCGGGCGGCGCTGGAAGCGCTTCCCGGCGTGGGGCGTAAAACCGCTAACGTGGTGCTAAATACCGCCTTCGGCTGGCCGACCATCGCCGTTGATACGCATATATTTCGTGTATGCAACCGAACACAGTTCGCGCCGGGTAAAAATGTCGAGCAGGTAGAAGAGAAGTTGCTGAAAGTGGTGCCGAATGAGTTCAAAGTGGACTGCCATCACTGGTTAATTTTGCATGGCCGCTATACCTGTATCGCCCGAAAACCCCGCTGCGGCTCCTGCCTCATTGAAGATCTTTGCGAATACAAAGAAAAAGTCGATATTTGATATGGTCGGAGTGCGTCCGTCACGCCAGCGCGCTCCCACCTTCGGCCTGGATCTATTTTAGCCATCAATCATTCCAGTCTCTGTCCTTTTTCTGATGTAATGTGCTTTCGTTTTCACTCCACGTCAGGTTAATCATTTTTTTAATCGCAAAAAATTCTATCTATCCGTGATCAGGATCACTTTGATAACTTCATGTGAAATTTAATGACATCTAAGGTTACATTTACAACCGGATAGACTGACGCCCCGTTTTCACTACAAAACATTACTCTGCCATTTTTTCAGATAATGGCCTATATCACTGCTTTTCACCTTAAATAGCAGAAGATATCGCCTTTCACCCAAACTAATGGCCTTTTTGCAGTGTAAAAATCTGCCATTCTTCAAATGAAGAAATTTAACGCTGGATAACATTTCTGACATCGGACGATTCAACCAGAAGAGTTATATGTAACAGATTATTACAAAGCTCTTGTCTGGAGAGGAAAGATAGTGAACATTACCTGCCGTTTCCCCTCCAATATAACAATCGGACGGATGAGTCTGACTCATCACGCGCCAGACAATCCCTGTTAATACGGGGCGTAAAAAAGAGGTAAAAGTGTCTACTGCAAACAAAAAACCAACTGAAAGCGTCAGTTTGAACGCTTTCAAACAACCGAAGGCGTTCTATCTCATCTTCTCGATAGAGTTATGGGAGCGTTTTGGTTATTACGGCCTGCAAGGCATTATGGCCGTCTACCTGGTAAAACAACTGGGTATGTCAGAAGCGGATTCCATCACCCTTTTCTCTTCCTTCAGTGCGCTGGTGTATGGCCTGGTCGCCATTGGCGGTTGGTTAGGTGATAAAATTCTGGGCACCAAACGCGTTATTATGCTGGGTGCCGTGGTGCTGGCTATCGGTTATGCGCTGGTCGCATGGTCTGGTCATGACGCGGGCATCGTCTATATGGGCATGGCGGCTATCGCTGTGGGTAACGGTCTGTTTAAAGCTAACCCGTCTTCCCTGCTGTCTACCTGTTACGCGAAGGACGATCCGCGTCTCGACGGCGCATTTACGATGTATTATATGTCCGTCAACATCGGCTCCTTCTTCTCTATGCTGGCGACGCCGTGGCTGGCGGCGCGTTATGGCTGGAGCACCGCGTTTGCGCTTAGCGTCGTCGGTATGCTGATAACGGTCGTTAACTTTGCTTTCTGCCAGCGCTGGGTGAAAAGCTACGGTTCCAAACCCGACTTTGAACCGATCAACTTCCGTAATCTGCTGCTGACAATCGTGGGTATTGTCGTTCTGATTGCGGTCGCCACCTGGCTGCTGCACAACCAGGATATCGCGCGTATGGTGCTGGGCGTAATCGCTCTTGGCATCGTCATTATCTTCGGTAAAGAAGCGTTTTCCATGCACGGCGCGGCTCGCCGTAAAATGATCGTCGCCTTTATTTTGATGCTGCAGGCGATTATCTTCTTCGTACTGTACAGCCAGATGCCGACGTCGCTGAACTTCTTTGCCATTCGTAACGTCGAGCACTCTATTCTCGGTCTCGCGTTCGAACCGGAACAGTATCAGGCGCTGAACCCATTCTGGATCATTATCGGCAGCCCGATTCTGGCCGCTATCTATAACAGGATGGGCGATACGCTGCCGATGCCGATGAAATTCGCCATTGGTATGGTGCTGTGTTCCGGCGCGTTCCTGATTCTGCCGCTGGGCGCCAAATTTGCGAACGATGCCGGCATCGTATCCGTAAACTGGCTGATCGCAAGCTACGGCCTGCAAAGTATCGGTGAGCTGATGATCTCCGGTCTGGGACTGGCAATGGTCGCACAGTTGGTTCCGCAGCGTCTGATGGGCTTCATCATGGGTAGCTGGTTCCTGACAACGGCAGGCGCTAACATCATCGGCGGTTATGTCGCCAACCTGATGGCTGTGCCGAGCGACGTGACTGACCCTCTGATGTCCCTGGAAGTCTATGGTCGCGTATTTATGCAGATTGGCATAGCAACCGCCGTTATCGCCGTCCTGATGCTGCTGACAGCGCCTAAGCTGAACCGTATGACCCAGGACGATGATACCGCTGAAAAAGGCTCTAAAGCCGCTACAGTTTAATTTTCCGGGAAACAACATTCAGGCCGCTAACTGTGCGTTAGCGGCTTTTTTTTTGCTCGTCCCCGCACTACCATACTTTAAACCTCAGCAAAAAGGAGTTACCGATGAAACTGTTCTACAAACCGGGTGCCTGCTCTCTTGCTTCCCATATTACCCTGCGCGAAATTGGCAAAGACTTTACGCTTGATGGCGTCGATCTCGCAAAAAAACGCCTGGAAAACGGTGATGATTACCTGGCAGTCAACCCTAAAGGACAGGTTCCGGCTCTGCTGCTGGATGACGGCACACTGTTGACTGAAGGCGTCGCCATTATGCAGTACCTCGCCGACAGCGTTCCCGACCGCCAGCTTCTGGCGCCGGTAAGTAGTCTTGCTCGCTATCATACGCTGGAATGGCTCAACTATATTGCAACGGAACTGCATAAAGGCTTTACCCCGCTGTTCCGCCCTGACACGCCAGAAACACTCAAACCCGCCATTCGCGCCGATCTGGAAAAGAAATTTCAGTATGTGGATGAGTCGCTTTCAGACGACCAGTGGATTTGCGGCCAGCGTTTTACCATTGCAGACGCTTATCTGTTTACCGTGTTGCGTTGGGCCTATGGCGTAAAACTGAATATGGACGGGTTAACGCATATTGAAAGTTATATGCAGCGTGTCGCAAAAAGACCGACCGTTGCGGCAGCGCTTAAAGCGGAAGGACTGAATTAATGTCATGTTGCCGGATAGCTCGCTGTAGCGCCATCCGGCCTCTTTTTAGCAGCAATAATTACAGCCGCGTTGCGCTGAAGTAATGTTCAGGGTTAGCGATCCTGTCCTGGGCTGCCACGACCTGCAGTTCGTACTCCTGCATCGTTTTGGTGGCGATCATAATCTCATAGACTGCCGCCGTAACGTGCTCCAGCGCCTGCTGCAACGTCGCGCCCTGCAAAAGTTTGACCAGCAATAAACCACTGGTGACATCGCCAACGCCAACCGGCTGACGTGAGCCGAAATCCACCAGCGGACGGCTAATATGCCAAGCTTCCTGCGCTGTCACCAGCAGCATTTCAAAGCGTTCTGAACTGTAACCGGCGCGGGCGAGATGTTTTACCAGTACAATTTCTGGCCCCTGAGCAATCAGTTCTCGCGCCGCCTGCACGGCGTCATTCACATTATTCACGCTATGTTTGCTGAGAATTTCCAGTTCAATCAGGTTAGGCGCGATAATATCGCTGGCGGGTAGCGCATAACGCACATGGAACTCTGCGACGCCAGGCGCCACGATACAGCCCTTTTCCGGATGCCCCATCACGGGGTCGCAGAAATATTTTGCCTGCGGATTTGCCGCTTTAACCTGGCGCACAATACCGAGAATGTGTTCTCCCTGCTCGGCAGATCCCAGGTAACCGCTAAGTACGGCGTCGCAGTGCGCTAACTGGCCAATGTCCGCAATCCCCTGGACAATCTCAGTCAGATGGCTGGGCGGCATGACACAGCCGGTCCATTTACCATATTGCGTGTGGTTAGAAAACTGAACGGTATTCAGCGGCCAAACATTCGCGCCAAGACGGCGCATGGGAAATTCGGCGGCGCTGTTGCCCGCATGTCCGAAAACAACATGGGACTGGATAGCGAGGATATTCTTCATTTTTTTACCTGAACATCAAAAATAAGGGAGTGATTTCTCACTCCCTGTTACTTAATGCCTTATTTCCAGCAAATCAGACAATAGTTCTTTTTGCCGCGACGTAATAAGGTGTAGCGGCCAAACAGACGGTCCTCATCGTTAAAGATGTATTCAGGATCGGATTGTTTTTCACCATTGATAGTGACAGCGTTGGAGGCGATAGTCTTACGCGCCTGACCACGCGACGGCTGGAGTTCGGCGTCTACCAGCGCCTGCATCAGGTCGGCGCCTTTTTCCATTTCAACCATCGGTACGCCGTCCTGCGCCAACTGCTCAAAGTCAGCTTCGCTCAGCGCGCTCAGTGAACCGCTGAACAGGCATTCAGTGATCCGTTTCGCCGCGACCAGCCCCTCCTCGCCATGAACCAGGCGCGTCACCTGCTCGGCCAGCACATACTGCGCGCGCGGCGCTTTACCGCTGTTTTTATCTTCTTCTTCCAGGGCATTGATCTCTTCAATGTCCATAAAAGTGAAGAATTTCAGGAAGCGATAAACATCGGCATCTGCGGTGTTAATCCAGAACTGGTAGAATTTGTACGGACTGGTTTTCTTCGGATCCAGCCAGACAGCGCCGCCTTCGGTTTTACCGAATTTCGTGCCGTCAGCTTTGGTGATCAGCGGAACGGTCAAACCAAATACCTGATTCTGGTGCAGGCGACGGGTCAGGTCGATACCGGAAGTGATGTTCCCCCACTGGTCAGAACCGCCAATCTGTAAGGCAACGCCGTGCAGTTTATTCAGACAAGCGAAGTCGTACCCCTGTAGCAGGTTATAAGAGAACTCCGTGAAAGAGATACCCTGATCGTCACGGTTCAGACGCTGCTTCACCGCTTCTTTGTTGATCATCTGATTAACGGAAAAATGTTTACCGATATCGCGCAGGAAAGTCAGCACATTCATGCTGCCGAACCAGTCATAGTTATTGGCCGCGATGGCGGAGTTTTCGCCGCAATCAAAGTCCAGGAATGGGGCAACCTGTTTACGAATTTTCGCCACCCACTCCTGAACGGTCTCTTCAGTGTTCAGTTTACGCTCGGCGGCTTTGAAGCTCGGGTCGCCAATCAGACCGGTCGCGCCGCCTACCAGCGCAACAGGTTTGTGCCCTGCCTGCTGGAAGCGTTTCAGGCATAACAATGGAACCAGATGCCCCAAATGCAAGCTGTCAGCGGTAGGATCGAAGCCGCAATAGAGCGCGATCGGGCCTTGCGCCAGTCGCTCTGCCAACGCGTCTTCGTCCGTCACCTGGGCTACCAGCCCCCGCTCTTGCAATTGTTTAATCAAGTTACTGCTTGCCATCAAAATCTCCATGTATAAAACGACTGCACCTTTGCCGGTACACGACTTTTCGCCAGACGCGAAAGAGACATAGCATAAAACGGCGGATTCATCCGCACCAGTGCTTAAAACAAGATTTTTGCATCTTTAGGGCGCAAGACGGTCGATTTTCCATGCGCCGTCGTCGCGTTGGTATAAAAAGCGATCGTGCAGACGATGTTCGCCGCCCTGCCAGAACTCCATCTGTTCGATACTCACGCGAAAACCGCCCCAGAAGCTGGGTAGCGGCACTTCGCCCTGTTGAAACTTCTGCTTGAGCTCCAGGAATTTGCTTTCGAGGATACCGCGCGCGGAAATCCGGCTGGATTGTTTAGAGACCCATGCGCCAATCTGGCTGTCGCGCGGACGGCTGTGGAAATACCTCACCACCTCAAGTGTGGAGAGACGCTCGGCTTTGCCTGTCACCATCACCTGGCGTTCAAGCATATGCCAAGGAAATAACAGGCTGATACGCGGATTGTGCTCAATTTGATGCGCCTTGCGGCTTCCCAGGTTGGTATAAAAGACCAGGCCTTTTTCATCATAATGCTTGAGCAATACAATACGCTGGTACGGCTGCCCCTTGTCATCTACGGTCGCCACGACCATTGCCGTCGGATCGGCCAGTCTGGCGTCGCACGCTTGCCCAAGCCAGCGCTCAAATAAGGTTAACGGTTCAGCGGGTAAATCGCGGCGACGCAAGCCGCCTTTCGTGTATTCACGGCGCAGATGCGCGATCTGCTGCAATTGGTCGTTATCAGACATGGCGTTGATCAGAAATAATCAGTGGGTGGCGCTATTGTGCGCCCCCATACTGAAAATCTCAACGCTTCGGATTTTGTAACTGACAGTTATTAAGCACAATTCTGTCTCGTTTATAGACCGTGGCGCTCTCGCCTTGCGACCAGAAAACATAAATCCCGTCGGTATAACGCGCGCCCGAGGCCGAGATTCCTTGCTTCAGGGTCAGCAGCTTATTGTCATAAACAAAACTGACCTCTTCACGCGGGTTATTGACTTTAACGGTAAGCGGCTTCTCATCACACTGGTATTCCAGCGTATCCGTTTGCATACGTTCAACAAATTGTTGATAAACGCTACAGCCGGTCAGCAGCACAGGTAAACACATTATTGCGATCTTTTTCATAGGCATATCCCGAAAGCTCTCCTGCTTCTGGAAGGGCAAACGCCCCTTCCTGACCTTGCCAGTTTACCGATATAGGGTCCGGGAAAAATTCAGTTAACTCTGAGTTATTGGGTTAGCCGGGTAAATAGCGCCTAAAACACTGGCTTCTGTAGCCCCCGTCACGGAAGGTAAGTTTCCCGGCAGGCCCGCGAGCGTTCGCCAGGCAAGCCAGGCAAAGGCCAGCGCTTCCATATCATCGCCGCTGATCCCCGCCTTATCGGTGGTCGAAACCTCGATACCGGGCAACAGCGCCGCCAGACGGGCCATCACTAACGGATTCCGGCTTCCGCCGCCACAGACCATCAGCCGCTCGCAGCCGCCGTTGAGCAGCACCTGTTGGGCGATGGAGACCGCCGTCAGCTCCGCCAGCGTGGCCTGTACATCGCGCGCGTCTGCGCCAGGGAAAGCCGTAAGATGACGCTCTAACCAGCCATAGTTGAAATATTCGCGTCCTGTACTTTTGGGCGCCGACGCAGCAAAGTACGGATCGCGCAACATCTTTTGCAGCAATGGAAGAATAACCTGACCTTCTTTCGCCCATGCCGCGTCTTTGTCGTAGGGCTGCGCGCATTGTCGCCAAATCCACGCATCCATCAACATATTACCCGGCCCCGTGTCGTACCCGCGCACCGCCTGTCCGGGGAAAAGCAGAGATAAATTGGCGATGCCGCCGATATTCAGGACCATACGTTTTTCCGTCGGATGTCCCAACAGCGCGTGATGGAAAGCGGGCACCAGCGGCGCGCCTTGTCCGCCCAGCGCAATATCTCGCCGCCGAAAATCGCCGACCACCGTAATCCCCGTATGGGCGACGATGTGATTATTATCGCCAATTTGCAGCGTATGCGGGGCCTCGCCGGTCGGTTCATGCCAGACCGTTTGCCCATGACAACCAATGGCGACGATATCCCGCGGCTGCAAACGTTGTTGCGCTAACAGCGCATTAACCGCCTGTGCAAAAAGCCGGCCTAACTGGGTATCCAGCTGGCCGAGTTGCGAGAGCGTAAGCGGCTGTCCCTGGCAAATATCGAGAATGCCTTTTTTCAGATGAACGGGAATGGGCCAGGTGAGACTTGCCTGTTGCGCTACCATTGTTTCATCAATTGCCGCCAGTACAACATCAACGCCATCAAGGCTGGTTCCGGACATAACGCCAATAAAACGGCCCGATTTCATACCTCTTCCTTTTAAGCTGGGTTAAGCCTTAACACTCGGCATAACGTATTTTGTAATGCTATGCCCACGTCACGTTTTTTGCCGTGTCGTCCACGGATATCAATGACCTATCTTTTCTTGCTTCCGACTTCGTTTAAGATTGGTTAATTAACTTCTGATTATGATTTTTACATTCTTTCAGCAGAAGATATGACCTTAACTGCATAAATGCCATATAATTTAGCTATAGGGATGCTGACATAGCGTTTCGTGAAGAACAGGAGATGGGTAAATGATTAAACGTGTACTGGCCGTTTCACTGATGGGGTTATCCTTAGCTGGGTGTGTTAACAATGATAGCCTTTCGGGTGATGTTTATACCGCATCCGAGGCTAAACAAGTTCAGAATGTAACGTACGGTACTATCGTTAACGTTCGTCCGGTTCAAATTCAGGGCGGTGATGATTCTAACGTGATTGGCGCTATCGGCGGCGCGGTGTTGGGCGGATTCCTCGGCAACACTATCGGCGGTGGTACGGGTCGTTCACTGGCGACCGCGGCAGGCGCGGTGGCTGGCGGCGTAGCGGGCCAGGGCGTCCAGAGCGCAATGAATAAAACCCAGGGTGTGGAACTGGAAATTCGTAAAGACGATGGCAACACCATTATGGTTGTGCAGAAACAAGGAAATACGCGTTTCTCGGCAGGTCAGCGCGTCGTGCTGGCCAGCAACGGCAGCCAGGTTACCGTCTCTCCACGCTAAACCAGGCTTTACGTGTGGTCACATGGCCACACGTATGCCCCTGCACCTCAATCGTGAGAGTGCAATTCCATAATGTTGTGTTCAAGTTTGGCGATAAGTTTAATCAGAAGCTCAATCTCCTCTGAAGAAATCCCAGCCAAAATTTCACCGCGCGTTTTATGAATGACCGCTTCCATCTCAGTGATTAGCGGCTCCGCTTTCTCGGTCAGTTTAATGCGCTTAGCGCGACGATCGCTGGCGCAGGTTTGCCGCGAAATTAGCCCCTTGTCTTCAAGTTGATCCAACGTGCGTACCAGCGATGGCTGCTCAATGCCTATCGCTTTAGCCAATTGAATCTGCGACTGGTCAGGCGGCAATTGATGAATATTGTGCAACGTGACCCAATGTGTCTGCGTCAATTCCAGAGGCTTGAGGCGATGGTCAATCAGAGCACGCCAAATGCGCACCAACCGTGCCAGATCAGAACCTAGTGGCGATTCCAATTTCATCTCCTTATAATTAGCTTGCTAAGTTATTATGCTGATTTTAGAATAGTGTGCAGTATTTGTATTCTCAAAACAAATGTATTGCTAAATTTGCTTACCAATAGACATTTTTTCAGACATAGTGCGCACCTGGCACCTGTAGCTTCGGTTTTGGCTAAAACTAAAGCATCGATGTCTGACGCAAAGGAACATTGCTTGTGAAGTGTATACTCAACGCCACAGGATTGCCCTTACAAGATCTCATGTTGGGAGCATCTGTTTACTTTCCGCCATTCTTTAAAGCCTTTGCGCTTGGGTTCGTTATCTGGTTGTTTATTCACCGACTCCTGCGTGACCGGATATACTCTGATGAAATCTGGCATCCCCTGTTAATGGATCTCTCCCTCTTTACGCTGTGCGTATGTCTGGGCCTCGTTTTACTGATCGCGTGGTAAATATGTCGTTAAAAACAATAAAATATTTTTCTACTCTCATTGTCGCCGTCGTCGCCGTTCTGGCCGCGTGGTGGTTATGGAATTACTATATGCAATCGCCATGGACGCGCGATGGTAAAATCCGCGCGGAACAGGTCAGCGTAACGCCACAGGTTTCTGGCAGCATTACCCAACTCAATGTCAAAGATAATCAGTTCGTCAACGCTGGGGACGTTCTCTTTGTCATTGATAAAACGCCCTTCCATATTGCAGAACTTAACGCGCAGGCGCAGTTGGCCAAAGCGCAGTCCGATCTGGCAAAAGCGAATAATGAAGCCGATCGACGTCGACATTTATCGCGTAACTACATCTCTGCTGAAGATCTGGATAGCGCCAATCTGAATGTTAAAGCGATGCAGGCCAGCGTAGATGTCGCACTGGCAACGTTAAAACAGGCGCAGTGGCAGCTTAGCCAGACGGAAGTAAAAGCGCCGGTATCCGGCTGGGTGACCAACCTTTCCACGCGTACCGGTGATTATGCCAGCACCGGTAAGCCACTTTTCGCCCTGGTAGATAGCCATTCATTTTATGTAATGGGATATTTCGAAGAAACCAAACTACGCCATATCCGCGAAGGTGAGCCTGCATTAATAACACTGTATAGTGGCAATGTTAAGTTACAGGGTCACGTTGGCAGTATCGGGCGCGCTATTTACGACCAAAGCGTGGAAAGTGACTCCGGTTTAGTGCCCGATATCAAACCCAACGTACCGTGGGTACGTCTGGCGCAACGCGTACCGGTACGTATCGAATTTGACGCTTTGCCGCAGGATATCACGCTCGTCTCCGGCACTACCTGCAGCGTAGCCATTGGACAGCGGTAATGAAACTCTCTCTGCCGGCCCTGCGAAATACGCCCTGGTTTAAAGCGACCTCCGGCCAGTGGCGTTACGCGTTGCGCAATACCATTGCCATGTGTCTCGCGCTGACATTCGCTTATTATCTCAATCTGGATGAGCCCTACTGGGCGATGACTTCGGCCGCAGTGGTGAGCTTTCCGACCGTAGGCGGCGTAATCAGTAAAAGTCTGGGGCGTATTGCCGGGAGTTTACTCGGCGCGACCGCCGCGTTAATTATTGCCGGCCATACGCTGAATGAACCCTGGTTGTTCTTATTTAGCATGGCCGCCTGGATCGGTTTTTGTACCTGGGCCTGCGCGCATTTTACCAATAATGCCGCTTATGCTTTCCAGTTGTCCGGCTACACGGCGGCGATCATCGCGTTCCCGATGGTTAATATTGTAGAAATCACGCAGTTGTGGGATATCGCCCAGGCGCGTGTATGTGAAGTTATCGTCGGCATCCTCTGTGGCGGCATGATGATGATGATCCTACCCAGCACATCGGATGGCACAGCCCTGCTCACCGCGTTGAAAAACATGCATGCGCGCTTGCTGGAACATGCCAGTCTACTTTGGCAGCCGGAGACTACCGACGCCATCCGCTCCGCGCATGAGGGCGTCATTGGGCAAATCCTGACCATGAACCTGCTGCGTATTCAGGCCTTCTGGAGTCATTACCGTTTTCGCCGCCAGAATGCATTACTAAATGCATTGTTACACCAGCAATTACGGCTAACCAGCGTGATCTCCAGTCTGCGTAGAATGCTTTTAAACTGGCCGACGCCGCCGGAAAACAGCCGCGAAGTCATTGAACAACTCTTAGCTGAGTTGGCAAAACCGCGCGCGGACAGCTACACCGTGGCGCGGATTATTGCGCCGCTACGCCCGCAAGATGAACAGGATTATCGTCACCTCGCGTTCTGGCAGCGATTACGCTATTTTTGCCAGCTATATCTGCGCAGCAGCCGCCAGTTATATCTGATCGAAAGCGGCGCGCCGGTGGATCAAATCCATATCCGCCGCACTCCCGGCCTTGCGCGGCATACGGATAACGCAGAGGCCATCTGGAGCGGCGTGCGTACCTTTTGCACGCTCACGGTGATTGGCGCCTGGAGTATTGGCGCGCAATGGGAATCAGGGCCCGGCGCATTAACCCTGGCGGCGATCAGTTGCGTCCTCTACTCCATCGTCGCCACGCCGTTTAAGTCGCTTTCCTTATTGATGCGTACTTTAGTGCTGCTGTCCTTATTCAGCTTCGTGGTGAAATTTGGCCTGATGGTGCAAATCACCGATCTGTGGCAATTCTTGCTTTTCCTTTTTCCGCTGTTCGTCACGATGCAACTGCTTAAACTGCAGATGCCTAAGCTGGCGGGACTGTGGGGGCAGCTTATCGTTTTTATGGGCTCATTCATCGCCGTGACCAATCCACCGGTGTACGACTTCGCCGACTTCCTTAACGATAATACCGCCAAGATCGTCGGCGTCGCGATTTCCTGGCTGGCGTTTGCGATTTTGCGCCCCGGTTCCGATGCCGTAAAAAGCCGCCGCCATATCCGCGCGCTACGCCGGGATTTCGTCGATCAGCTTAGCCGTCACCCTTCCCATAGCGAAAGCGAGTTTGAATCGCTGACCTATCATCACGTCAGTCAGCTCAGCAATAGTCAGGATGCGCTGGCGCGCCGGTGGTTATTACGTTGGGGAGTGGTGCTGCTGAACTGCTCGCATGTGGTGTGGCAGCTGCGCGCCTGGGAGTCGCGTTCCGATCCGCTTTCCCGGGTGCGGGATATTTGTATATCCCTGCTGCGCGATGTGATGAGCGAGCGCGGCGTGCAGCAACGCCCGCTTGCCGTCACGCTACAGGAATTACAGCGTATCTGCGACACGCTCGCACATCATCATCAGCCCGCCGCGCATGAGCTGGCGGCGATTATCTGGCGTTTACACTGTTCGCTGTCGCAGCTGGAACAGGCTCCAGCGCAGGGAACACTGTCTCCGGGTTATTTAATGACGCCGCAGGCGTAACGCGTTCCGCCGCCGCCGAGCGGTTTCGGCTGATCGGACATGTTATCGCCGCCCACATGGATCATGAGCGCTTTATCTTTCACTTCATCAAGAGACTTCAGACGTGGCGCAGTAACCGGTTCGGTGGCGATACCATCATTATTAACGACTAACACCGGGAGGTCGCCCAGATGCCCCTGGCCTTCCGGTCCTTCATGCTTGCCGGTATTTTGTGGGTCCAGATGACCACCAGCGGCTTCTGCGGCAACCGCTTTGCCGTCTTTAATCGCGGGCTGGCAGCTACCGTTGGCATGAATGTGAAAACCATGCTCGCCCGGCGGCAACGCTTTAAGGTGTGGGGTAAATTTTAAGCCGCCTTCGGTTTCATCGATGACGACGGTGCCGATAGACTGTCCTACGCCTTGCGCCGTCACCAGGTTCATCTCTACTTTCTCGCTGGCGGCCTGCGCACCCGCACAGGCCAACAGCGTCACCATCGCTAAACTTAATCGCTTCATAAAACCTCCGTTACATGTGGTCGCCTGTTAAGTGTAAACCACTGGCGAAAACATGAACGGAAAGTCAACGAGTTGGCGATTACGGCACGTCATAACCCAGTGCCGCCTTGCGGATTCGGAACCACTGTTGACGCGACAATGACAGCGTTTCCGCTTCTAGTGCGGCGCGTACGCGTTCGATTTTACCCGAGCCAATAATCGGCAGCGGCTGCGACGGCAAACGTAAAATCCAGGCATAGACCACCTGTTCAATAGAACTAGCGTTGAGTTCTTGCGCGATAACGGAAAGTTCCTGGCGCAACGGCTGATAAGCCTCATCATTAAACAGCCGACCGCCGCCAAGACATGACCAGGCCATCGGACGAATACGCAGTTGCTGTAATTGATCTAATGTGCCGTCCAGCAACAAAGGCTGGTGAACCGGCGAGATCTCCACCTGGTTGGTCGCCAGGGTGAACGGCAGGCGCGATTGCAGCAACGTAAATTGCGCTGGCGTAAAATTAGAAACGCCAAAATGGCGCACTTTGCCGCTTTGATGCAGATGTTGAAACGCCTCGGCGACGTCATCCGCATCCATTAACGGATCGGGACGGTGAATTAACAACATATCCAGATAATCTGTCGCCAGATTTTTTAATGACTGTTCGGCGCTCAGAATAATATGGCGGCGATCGGTAATATAATGACCGAGCCTATTTTCCGCTCTGGCGGTGGTCGCAATACCGCATTTGGTAACGATTTGCAGTTTTTCCCGCAAATGCGGCGCCAGCGTTAGCGCCTCGCCAAACGCCGCTTCGCACTGATAACCGCCATAAATGTCCGCATGGTCAACGGTAGTGACGCCCAAATCCAGATGTTCTTCGATAAAACTCACTAACTGACGCGCGGACATATTCCAGTCCATCAAACGCCAGTAACCCATGACAAAACGCGAAAACTCCGGGCCTTGTGGAGCGATGGTGACACGCTGAACCATAACAGATTCCTCATAGAGAATAATGAGGTTGAGTATACGCAATTCCGCGTTTAAAAGAGTGAAGGTTGTTGAGGATCTTCCGATGGGAGAGGCTTATTTGCGCGTATTTTACGCAAGAAACGCTGGCGACAAAGCCGCAGTACATTTTGTTTCTCGGCATCGCTCATTTTTTGCCAGTTAAACCGTTCGTCGCGGCTGCGCATACATCCCCGACAAAAGCCACGCTCATCAGACTGGCAGATACCGCGACATGGGCTTGCTACAGGAAAAAACTCCAACTGCTCGGCCACATCCCCTCCTCAACGTTTGGCGCTTATGACTATTGAAGACGCTAACTGACATTATGGCAACTCTGCTTGTAGTAGACCGACTGGTCTACTATACTGCCTGCTATGAATAAGCAAACCGAACACGATACCCGCGAACATCTGCTGGCCACCGGCGAGCAGCTTTGTATGCAACGGGGTTTTACCGGCATGGGGCTTAGCGAGTTGCTCAAAACCGCCCAGGTGCCTAAAGGGTCGTTTTATCACTACTTTCGCTCGAAAGAAGCCTTCGGCGTCGCCATGCTTGAGCGACATTACGCCTGCTATCATCAGCGTCTTACGGCGCACTTCACCTCCGGTCCCGGTAATCATCGCGATCGTCTTCTCGCCTGGTATCAGGAAACGTTAAAGCAGTTTTGCCAGCAAGGCGCCATTAGCGGTTGCCTGACGGTGAAACTGTCAGCGGAGGTCTGCGATCTGTCGGAGGATATGCGCTCTACGATGGATAAAGGAGCGCAGGAGATCATGGCACTGCTTGCACGCGCGCTGGAAGATGGCCGTAATAGCCACTGTTTACATTTCACTGGCCAGCCGTTGCCACAGGCGCAGGTACTTTATGCCCTGTGGCTGGGTGCCAATTTGCAGGCCAAAATATCCCGTAGCGCCGCGCCGCTGGAAAATGCGTTGGCGCATGTTAAGACCATCATTGCAACGCCTGAGCAGTAACGGGCGTTTTTATTTCCTTTATTACAAGACGACCGGTCTACTTATATCAGGAGCCACTATGTCATCAGCAAAACTGTTTACCCCCCTCAAGGTGGGTGCCATCACGGCGACAAATCGCGTATTTATGGCGCCTTTGACGCGTTTGCGGAGTATTGAACCGGGCGACATTCCTACGCCGTTAATGGCGGAATATTACCGTCAACGCGCCAGCGCCGGATTGATCATCAGCGAAGCCACACAAATCTCCGCACAGGCGAAAGGCTATGCCGGCGCACCGGGATTACACAGCGATGAGCAGATCGCCGCCTGGAAAAAAATCACTCAGGGAGTCCATGCCCAGGGCGGCCATATGGCGGTGCAACTGTGGCATACGGGCCGTATTTCACACGCCAGCCTGCAACCAGGCGGACAAGCGCCCGTCGCGCCATCCGCTATCAATGCGGGAACCCGCACCTCTTTGCGTGACGAAAACGGTCAGGCCATCCGCGTAGAAACTTCCACGCCGCGCGCGCTGGATACTCACGAGATCCCCGGGATCGTCAACGATTTCCGCCAGGCTATCGCCAATGCCCGAGAGGCAGGCTTCGACCTGGTGGAGCTGCATTCCGCGCACGGTTATCTGCTGCACCAGTTCCTCTCACCGTCTTCTAATCACCGTACCGATCGGTACGGCGGCAGCGTAGAGAATCGCGCCCGTCTGGTGCTGGAAGTGGTTGATGCCGGCATTAAGGAATGGGGCGCGGACCGTATCGGCATCCGCCTTTCTCCTGTCGGCACTTTCCAGAATGTCGATAACGGCCCGAATGAAGAAGCTGACGCCCTTTATCTGATTGAAGCGTTAGGCAAACGCGGCATTGCTTATCTGCATATGTCTGAACCAGACTGGGCGGGCGGCGAACCGTACAGCGACGCGTTCCGTGAAAAAGTGCGCGCGCGTTTCCACGGTCCCATCATCGGCGCTGGCGCCTATACGCCAGAAAAAGCGGAAGATCTGATCGAAAAAGGGCTGATTGACGCCGTGGCGTTTGGTCGCGATTACATCGCTAACCCGGATCTGGTGGCGCGTCTGCAACGTAAAGCGGAACTTAATCCACAGCGTCCCGAAAGTTTTTATGGCGGCGGCGCGGAAGGCTACACTGACTACCCTACTCTGTAATTTCATTGATAGCGGCCTCACATCGCCGCTATACTTTGAATATCTTGACTATTTTAAGGACAACGAAAATGCGTTTATTGCATACTATGCTGCGCGTCGGCGATTTGCAGCGTTCCATCGCTTTTTACACTAACGTTCTGGGCATGAAATTGCTGCGTACCAGTGAGAATCCGGAATACAAATACTCGCTGGCCTTTGTGGGATATGGTCCGGAAACGGAAGAAGCGGTCATCGAACTAACCTATAACTGGGGCGTTGAGAGCTACGACATGGGCAATGCGTATGGGCACATCGCGCTGAGCGTTGACAATGCTGCTGAAGCCTGTGAACGCATTCGTCAGAACGGCGGCAACGTGACCCGTGAAGCGGGGCCGGTAAAAGGCGGTTCGACCATCATCGCCTTCGTTGAAGATCCGGATGGCTATAAAATCGAATTGATTGAAGCTAAAGACGCAGGCCGCGGTCTGGGTAACTGATCCCCCGCCGGGCGCAGGTCACTGCGCCCGTTGTTTTACTGCATCCCGGCGTAAAATTTGCCATAATACGCGCTGCATTTTTTCGTATTAAGAGACTCAGATGTCCGATAACGCTCAACTTTCCGGTCTGTGCGACCGTTTTCGTGGTTTTTATCCTGTCGTCATCGACGTTGAAACTGCAGGATTTAACGCTAAAACCGATGCGCTGCTCGAAATCGCCGCCATCACGCTGAAAATGGATGAACAAGGCTGGCTGATGCCGGACATGACGCTGCATTTCCATGTAGAGCCGTTCGCTGGAGCCAACTTACAGCCGGAAGCGCTTGCGTTTAACGGTATCGATCCCTCTAACCCGCTACGCGGCGCGGTGAGTGAATATGAGGCGCTACACGCTATTTTCAAAATGGTACGTAAAGGTATCAAAGACAGCGGTTGTAGCCGCGCCATTATGGTCGCGCATAACGCCACTTTTGATCACAGTTTTATGATGGCCGCCGCAGAGCGCGCCTCGCTGAAACGTAACCCGTTTCATCCGTTCGTCACCTTTGATACTGCGGCATTGAGCGGACTGGCGCTGGGACAAACGGTGTTATCAAAAGCGTGCCTGGCGGCAGGTATGGAGTTTGACGGTGAAAAAGCCCATTCCGCTTTGTATGATACCGAGCGGACAGCGGTGCTGTTTTGTGAAATCGTCAATCGCTGGAAGCGCCTGGGCGGCTGGCCGTTACCTTTGCCGACGGACAAATAACGAGGCTAACAACGCCGCTCTTGCTTTCTATGGCAGTAAAAAAGCGACCTTTACAGGTCGCTTTCCCCTTGCACAGATTACTCTGCGTCCGGCTCCTGAGTTTTATATTTTGCCGCAGTTTCTTTAATAAGCTGCTGCAGCTCGCCACGCTGATACATTTCAATCACAATATCACACCCGCCGACCAGCTCGCCGTCCACCCACAGTTGTGGGAATGTCGGCCAGTTGGCGTATTTCGGTAATTCAGCGCGAATATCCGGGTTTTGCAGGATATCAACATAGGCAAAACGTTCCCCGCAGGCTGAAAGCGCCTGAACGGCCTGCGCAGAGAAACCACAGCTTGGCAGTTTCGGTGAACCTTTCATATACAGGAGAATCGGGTTTTCAGCGATCTGGCGCTGAATTTTTTCGATAGTGGTGCTCATTGTCTCGCTTCCTTAAACTACTTTTACGACCGAAGCCTGTCATTGTAACGGGTCAGACTGGCAACGGAAAATAACATTTTCATCATGCCTTATTATTTTACCGTCTGCGGGAATAAGTTGTATACAAAATATCTTTTAAGCGGGTTGCCGCGCAGTGATTTGTAGATAACGCGTTCGTGTTTAGCATTAATTGCTATTTTTTTACATCTGTTAACGAAACATAGCTTCAGAAACCAAAAGCAATTACCAATCTGTGCTTTTGTAGATTAGAATTATCAGGTTTTGTAAATCATACGCAGGCATGAATCGCCTGCCTTTAACAGAGGATTGCTCAGTGGCGCGGATAAACAAAATCTCGATCACGCTCTGTGCTTTACTTTTTACTACTCTCCCCTTTACGCCAATGGCCCATGCTTCCAGGCAAGCCAAAGCGACGCCTGCTGTTTCTCATGTCACGAAAACGGCAGATAAAAAGAAAAGCACAACGAAAAAGATCAGTAAGACCAGCAAAAAAAACGTAAAAAAAACCTCAAAAACCAGCCGTTCTTCTTCCGCTTCTACGCCAAAACGTACCACCGCCGCCACGAAATCTCGTCATACGACACATCGTCGTAACAGAACCGCGCCCACGTCAATCGCCGCCCTCGACGTAACGGAAAAATGCACGACGCGTAAAGGCCGTAAGCCGCACTGCGTGAAGGGGAAAGGAACATTGCCGGTCTCTATTGCCGATGCGCATCGTGCAAAAGTACAAAAAGCGACGAAAACCGCGATGTCCAAACTCATGAACCAGATTGGTAAACCGTATCACTGGGGAGGCGCGTCGCCGCGTACCGGTTTTGATTGCAGCGGTCTGGTTTATTATGCCTATAAAGATTTAGTGAAGATCCGTATCCCCCGAACGGCGAATGAGATGTATCACCTGCGTGACGCGGCGCCCATTGAGCGTAGTGAGTTGAAAAACGGCGATCTGGTGTTCTTCCGTACGCAGGGGCGCGGCACCGCCGATCACGTTGGCGTCTATGTCGGCAACGGTAAGTTTATTCAGTCCCCGCGCAGCGGTCAGGAAATTAAGATCACCTCACTGAACGAAGAATACTGGCAACGTCATTATGTCGGCGCCCGTCGGGTGATGACGCCTAAAACAATTCGCTAATATTTTATCCTGTCGTTTAACGACAGGATAACTTCTTCTTTTGCGCCACCTCTCAATTTGCTACCCTATCCTTACGCGCACCAGGGTTATTGTGCGTGCGCAATATTAATAATAAGGAGAGAAGCAATGTCGTTCGAATTACCTGCATTACCGTATGCCAAAGATGCTCTGGCGCCGCATATTTCTGCTGAGACGCTGGAATATCACTATGGCAAACATCATCAGACTTACGTGACCAATCTTAACAATTTGATCAAAGGCACGGCGTTTGAAGGCAAATCGCTGGAAGAGATCGTGCGCGCCTCCGAAGGCGGTATCTTTAATAACGCCGCTCAGGTATGGAACCACACCTTCTACTGGAACTGCCTGGCGCCAAACGCTGGCGGCGAACCGACCGGGAAACTGGCTGATGCTATCGCGGCATCTTTTGGCAGCTTCGCGGAATTTAAAGCGCAGTTCACCGATGCCGCTATCAAAAACTTTGGTTCCGGATGGACATGGCTGGTAAAAAGCGCTGATGGCAAACTGGCTATCGTTTCTACCTCAAATGCCGGTACGCCGCTGACTACGGATGCAACGCCGTTGCTGACGGTTGATGTGTGGGAACACGCGTATTACATCGACTACCGCAACGCCCGTCCAAACTATCTGGAGCATTTCTGGGCGCTGGTTAACTGGGAATTTGTTGCGAAAAATCTCGCCGCATAAGTCTGAGTACGCAGAAGGTACGCCTTCTGCGTTTTAGAGAGGGATAGAATAGAGGAGACGCCCACCCTCAGAAGAGAGGAAATCAGTGCAGAGCGGCCGTTAATCCACCTGCGACAATCACGCCCAGAACAATCAGCGTAGTAATCAACGAAAATTTCAGGTCGGTACTCATCAAGTTTTCTCCTTTTTATTCCCACACAAAAAGTGATATAGCGCATTTTTGCACATTCCCGCACAAAAATCTCTCATGTTTTATATTGATAACTGTTTTTAACGCTTCCCCTTTTCCTCAAGATCAGACAAAATTCCAGGCTTACTGAATTAGCGTAACGGCCATTGACCCCTTCCTGACGTTCCGTGTCGTTTTTCCGGCGTGCCGCAACCCTGATGTTGCGATTAGGGTGTGTGTAGGCAAACGTTTACCTGGCGTTTCTCAGGAGCTTAGCGAGGGTCTGGAGTGAAATGTAATGGCAACAATTAAAGATGTAGCGAAACGGGCAAACGTTTCCACTACAACTGTATCACACGTAATCAACAAAACGCGTTTTGTCGCTGAAGAAACGCGTAACGCGGTCTGGGCGGCAATTAAAGAGCTGCACTACTCTCCCAGCGCCGTCGCGCGTAGCCTGAAGGTTAACCATACCAAGTCGATAGGCTTACTGGCGACCAGCAGCGAAGCGGCCTATTTTGCCGAAATTATCGAGGCGGTTGAAAAAAACTGTTTCCAGAAAGGCTATACGCTGATTTTAGGCAACGCCTGGAATAACCTGGAAAAACAGCGCGCCTACCTGTCCATGATGGCGCAAAAGCGCGTGGATGGCCTGCTGGTGATGTGTTCTGAGTATCCAGAACCTCTGCTTTCCATGCTGGAAGAGTATCGCCATATTCCGATGGTGGTGATGGACTGGGGTGAGGCGAAGGCCGATTTTACCGACACGGTGATTGATAACGCTTTTGCAGGCGGCTATATGGCGGGTCGTTATCTGGTTGAACGCGGCCACCGGGATATCGGCGTTATTCCCGGCCCGCTGGAGCGCAACACCGGCGCGGGCCGGCTGGCAGGCTTTATGAAAGCCATGGAGGAGGCGCTGATCAACGTGCCGGACAACTGGATTGTTCAGGGCGACTTCGAGCCGGAATCCGGTTACCACGCGATGCAGCAAATCTTATCGCAGTCACATCGCCCTACCGCCGTTTTCTGCGGCGGCGATATTATGGCGATGGGCGCGCTTTGCGCGGCTGACGAAATGGGGCTTCGCGTACCGCAGGACGTTTCGGTGATCGGTTATGATAATGTGCGTAACGCCCGTTTCTTTACGCCGGCGCTGACGACGATTCACCAGCCCAAAGACTCTTTAGGCGAAACCGCATTTAATATGCTACTGGATCGCATCGTCAATAAGCGTGAAGAGTCACAGTCTATTGAAGTTCATCCACGCCTGGTTGAGCGTCGCTCGGTCGCTGACGGCCCGTTCCGCGACTATCGGCGTTAATCCCCGCAGTCGGGAGCCTCTTCTGGCTCCCGCAGCCACTCCCGATTCAACGTTTCGCTATCGCCCAAATAGTCCAGCAGCCATGCCAGCGCGGGCGAGGCTTCGTTTTGCTGCCACGTCACGCAACAGGCCGCATCGGGAAACGGATTCTCTAACGTCAGCGCCACCCATTTTCCGCTGTCTATCCACTGTCGGGCAAAATGCGTCGGCACCATTCCCACGCATAGTCCTGCCGACAGGCAGGATGCCGATGACTCCCAGTCCGGTACGACGACCCTTTTTTGGTTATCCAGCAACCAGGTAATCCGTTTCGGTAAGGTTCGCGAAGTGTCTTCCCTGACCAGCGACGGCCAGTTGCGCAGGGTATCATCGCTTAACGGCCCAGGCATCGACGCCAGCGGGTGATCGCTTGCCACTACGCAGCTCCAGCTCAGGGTCCCCATATCCCGAAAAGCGTAACGCCCCCCTACCGGAATCGCCTGCGTCGCCCCAATCGCCAGTTCGACACGCCCGTCGGAGAGCGCGTCCCAGACGCCGTTAAACACCTCCTGAAAGACCAGCAGTTCCACATCGTCAAAATGGCGATAGAAATCGACGATCATCTGCCGGGTACGTTCTGGTCTGACGATATTGTCCACCGCAATAGCTAACTGCCCGCGCCAGCCATTAGCAATTTGCTGACACTGCTGGCGAGTGATCTGCATTTTTTTGATAACAGAACGCCCTTCTTTTAAAAACCAGACGCCAGCAGGCGTCAGTTCAACATCACGGTGACGCCGTACAAAAAGCGGTACGGCCAGCCACTCCTCTAACTGACGAACGGTGTAACTGACTGCCGAAGGCACACGGTGCAGTTCCTGCGCCGCCGCGCTAAAACTGCCATTGCGCGCCACGGCGTCAACCACTTCAAGCGAGTATTCCGACCACATAATTTGCCTACAAAAATTTTGAATTCACTGGACAAATATTAACGTTTCACAACCGTAATTTCACTCCCTACACTCTGCGACAATGTCTGTCTGATAAGAAAGAGAAACAAATATGCAACCTGGAAAAGGTTTTTTAGTCTGGTTAGCCGGCCTTAGCGTGCTGGGATTTCTGGCTACGGACATGTACCTGCCCGCGTTTGCCGCCATACAGGCGGATTTACAAACGCCTGCCGCCGCGGTCAGCGCCAGCCTCAGCCTGTTTTTAGCTGGCTTTGCCGTCGCGCAACTCCTCTGGGGACCGCTATCGGATCGTTATGGCCGTAAACCGATTTTACTGCTGGGGTTATCTATCTTTGCACTCGGAAGTCTGGGGATGCTGTGGGTAGAAAGCGCGGCAGCACTGCTGACGCTGCGCTTCGTGCAGGCCGTCGGCGTTTGCGCGGCAACGGTAATCTGGCAAGCGCTGGTGACCGATTATTATCCTTCGCAAAAAATTAACCGTATCTTCGCCACGATCATGCCACTGGTGGGATTATCCCCGGCGCTTGCGCCCTTACTGGGAAGCTGGATACTGACGCATTTCTCATGGCAGGCGATTTTCGCCACTCTGTTCGTGATTACGTTGTTGCTGATGTTGCCGGCGCTGCGCTTAAAACCATCGGTAAAAGCGCGTACCGAAGGACAGGATAAACTCACTTTCGCGACGTTGTTACGCTCTAAAACCTATCGCGGTAATGTGCTGATTTATGCCGCCTGTTCCGCCAGCTTTTTTGCGTGGCTAACAGGGTCGCCGTTTATTCTCAGCGCGATGGGTTACAGCCCGGCAGTGATTGGCCTGAGCTATGTTCCGCAAACCATCGCTTTTCTGATTGGCGGATATGGTTGCCGCGCGGCGCTACAAAAATGGCAGGGCTACCAATTGCTTCCGTGGCTGTTAGGGCTGTACGCGCTGAGCGTTATCGCCACCTGGGGAGCGGGCCTTCTGAATAATGCCTCACTGGTGGAGATCCTGATTCCTTTCTGCGTAATGGCGATTGCTAATGGCGCAATTTACCCTATCGTCGTCGCGCAAGCGTTACGCCCTTTCCCTCAAGCCACGGGGCGCGCTGCGGCGCTACAAAATACGCTGCAGCTGGGGTTATGTTTCCTGGCAAGTCTGGTGGTTTCATGGCTCATCAGCACGCCGCTGTTGACCACCACCAGCGTAATGCTCTCTACCGTTGTTCTGGCGGCGTTAGGTTACAAAATGCAGTCTCATGCAGATTGCGCTGAGGCCGAATTTCCCCATGCCAATGTCGCCCACGACAAGTCTCACTAAAGACTTGTTAACCGCTAGTAATTAGCACGCTAACAATTTTCGGTTGAATCATCAAAAATTGCGGCCTATACTGATTCCCGGTTGTTTATATTACGATAATTATTAGGCATTAACGGGAACCGGAGCGTTCCCGATTCACCATGGATGGCCTTTTCGGCAAGGGCTCCTCCCTTCCTCTGTTCTACGTCGGATAACTGGCTCACGGAATTGTCCGTGGGATTTCTCACAAAGCCAAAAAAGCGTCTACGCTGTTTTAAGGTTCTGATCACCGTCCAGTGATGGAGAAACTATGAGTTCATCGTGTATAGAAGAAGTCAGCGTACCGGATGATAACTGGTACCGAATCGCCAACGAATTGTTAAGTCGTGCGGATATTACAATTAATGGTTCCGCCCCGTCTGACATTCGTGTTAAGAATCCCGATTTTTTTAAACGCGTCCTCCAGGAAGGATCGTTGGGGTTAGGTGAGAGTTACATGGATGGCTGGTGGGAATGCGAGCGTCTGGATATTTTCTTCAGCAAAGTCTTACGTGCCGGTCTTGAAAATCAACTCCCCCACCATGTCAAAGATACGCTCCGTATCCTCGGCGCGCGTCTGATTAATCTACAAAGTAAAAAACGCGCCTGGATTGTCGGCAAGGAACATTACGATCTTGGTAATGACCTTTTTTCCCGTATGCTCGATCCCTATATGCAATATTCTTGCGCCTACTGGAAAGATGCCGATACGCTGGAGGCGGCACAGCAAGCCAAGCTGAAATTAATTTGCGAAAAGCTACAGCTACAACCGGGGATGCGTGTGCTGGATATCGGCTGCGGCTGGGGCGGTCTGTCGCAATATATGGCGACCCATTATGGCGTTAGCGTGGTGGGCGTAACGATCTCCGCTGAACAACAAAAAATGGCGCAGACGCGTTGCGAAGGTCTGGATGTCTCCATTCTCCTGGAAGATTATCGCGACCTTAACGATCAGTTTGACCGAATCGTCTCCGTCGGCATGTTCGAACATGTCGGGCCAAAAAACTACAACACCTATTTTGAAGTTGTTGACAGGAATTTAAAACCGGATGGTCTTTTCCTGCTCCATACTATTGGTTCTAAAAAAACCGATCATAATGTCGATCCGTGGATCAATAAGTATATTTTCCCCAACGGTTGCTTGCCGTCTGTTCGTCAAATCGCCGAGGCCAGCGAATCACACTTTGTAATGGAAGACTGGCATAACTTTGGCGCCGACTATGACACGACTCTGATGGCGTGGCATGAGCGCTTTATCAATGCCTGGCCAGAGATTGCGGGCAATTATAACGAGCGCTTTAAACGTATGTTCAGCTATTATCTCAACGCCTGCGCGGGTGCGTTTCGCGCGCGTGATATCCAGCTTTGGCAGGTGGTATTTACGCGCGGCGTTGAAAACGGTCTGCGCGTTCCTCGCTAATCATCACCCCCGCATTTCATGCGGGGGAATCTTATTTTCCGTTAGCCAATGTCGGCCTGATTTCTGACCGCATTTTCTCGCGCAGCCAGTACGCGTTCTACGGTATCGACAACCGCCTGCGTTTGCGGATCGATCTCAATATTCACACGCTCACCCAGTTTTTTTCTGCCAAGCGTAGTACGTTCCAGCGTTTCCGGAATGAGATGCACGCAGAAGCGCGTTGGCGTTACCTCGCCGACGGTCAAACTGATGCCGTCAACGCCGATAAAGCCTTTGTACAGGATATACTTCATCAGGGACGCATCCTGCACTTTAAACCACACCTGATGGTTATTTTCGGAGGTCAGGATTTTCGCGATCTCCGCCGTCGTAATAATATGCCCCGACATCAGATGTCCACCGATTTCATCGCTGAATTTGGCGGCGCGCTCGACGTTGACCTCATCACCTACCCTCAACGCGCCCAGATTGGTGATGCGCAACGTTTCTTTCATCAGATCAAAACTTATCTGATTGCCGTTTATTTCAGTCACCGTCAAACAGCATCCGTTATGCGCTACCGACGCCCCCGTCTCCAGCCCCTCCAGCATGTAGTCCGGTAGCGTCACCACATGGGTGCGAAAGTTGGGTTTTTCATCAATCGATACCAGTTTCGCGGTACCCTGTACGATCCCCGTAAACATATCTTCAACTCCTGAAATAAATAAAAGCAGAACTATTCAGCACAATAGCAGGTGGAAAAACAGCTTGCCAGCAATGCGCCGTTAACAACTGTTTTTTCACTGGAGAAATAGTAATACCCCGCTACAATAGACTGAAATTTCCCCTGCTATTTCTTTTGGCTGCCACTACGGCGGCTTTTTAGTCTTTCATATAACAACAAAATAAAAGGTGAATACGTGCAGAAGTATACCAGTGAAGCGCGTCAGTTATTAGCGTTAGCGATACCGGTGATCCTTGCGCAAGTGGCACAGACCGCAATGGGATTTGTCGATACCGTCATGGCAGGAGGCTATAGCGCTACGGACATGGCTGCCGTCGCTATCGGCACCTCTATCTGGCTTCCCGCCATTTTGTTTGGTCACGGCTTACTGCTGGCCTTGACGCCTGTGATTGCGCAACTCAATGGCTCCGGCCGTCGTGAGCGTATCGCGCATCAGGTTCGACAAGGGTTCTGGCTGGCGGGCTTTGTCTCCGTGCTGGTGATGATCGTCCTGTGGAATGCCGGATACATTATCCGCTCTATGCATAATATTGATCCGGCGCTGGCCGATAAAGCCGTGGGTTATCTTCGCGCGCTGCTGTGGGGCGCGCCAGGATACCTTTTCTTTCAGGTAGCGCGAAACCAGTGCGAAGGTCTGGCCAAAACCAAACCGGGTATGGTGATGGGATTTTTGGGCCTGCTGGTGAATATTCCAGTGAACTATATTTTTATCTATGGCCACTTTGGTATGCCTGAACTCGGCGGTATCGGCTGCGGCGTTGCGACCGCGGCGGTCTATTGGGTGATGTTTATCGCCATGCTTTCTTACATTAAACACGCGCGTTCAATGCGTGATATTCGTAATGAAAAAGGCTTTGGCAAACCTGATAGCGTCGTCATGAAGCGCCTGATTCAACTGGGGTTGCCGATTGCGCTGGCGCTGTTCTTTGAAGTGACGTTGTTTGCGGTCGTTGCGCTGCTGGTTTCGCCATTAGGTATTGTGGATGTCGCGGGTCATCAGATTGCGCTTAACTTTAGCTCGCTGATGTTCGTACTGCCGATGTCGCTGGCTGCGGCGGTAACGATTCGAGTGGGTTATCGTCTGGGCCAGGGCTCAACGCTGGATGCGCAAACCGCAGCGCGCACCGGTTTAGGCGTCGGCATTTGTATGGCTGTGGTTACCGCGATCTTTACCGTGACTCTGCGTAAGCATATTGCTTTGCTCTACAATGACAACCCCGAGGTCGTGGCGCTTGCCGCGCAATTAATGCTGCTCGCTGCGGTTTACCAGATTTCCGACTCTATACAGGTTATCGGCAGCGGTATTCTGCGCGGTTATAAAGATACGCGTTCCATCTTTTTTATCACCTTTACCGCCTACTGGGTGTTAGGTTTACCCAGCGGTTATATCCTGGCGTTAACGGATCTGGTGGTGGATCGTATGGGGCCGGCGGGCTTCTGGATGGGGTTCATCATCGGCCTGACCTCGGCGGCGGTGTTAATGATGCTACGGATGCGCTATCTACAACGTCAGCCCTCCGCCATCATTTTGCAGCGCGCTGCGCGATAATACGACGATAGCCGTCGCATGGCGGCTATTTTCTCGACATGTTGCATATTTCCCCCGCAATCAGGTGATTTCAGGAAGAAAATTGCGATTTCCCTCTTGCCTCATTGCGGTTGTGACGCTAATATTCGTCCCCGTTGTCACCTACAACGTTGCGTTCATAGCTCAGTTGGTTAGAGCACCACCTTGACATGGTGGGGGTCGTTGGTTCGAGTCCAATTGAACGCACCATCATTTTAATGCGTCTGTAGCTCAGTTGGTTAGAGCACCACCTTGACATGGTGGGGGTCGATGGTTCGAGTCCATTCAGACGCACCAATCCATTATCTTGTTTAATTTTATAATACGCTATCTGGTGCTTGTGCCAGGCTAAAAGCGATTATTTTCAGTCTTTCACCTTTATCGTCAAGCGCTGCTCTATACTGTATTACTCCTCTTAACCTTCGCAGTGGCCTGAAGAAGCATACCAAAAGCATTTATGGTGTTTCGGTAGAATGCGCATAATCTATCTTCATCACCATACGTAACAAGGCTGCAACGGGTTCAAATAACGTTTCAGGAATTTTATCTCCGCGTTCCACTTCAAAAAATAATGAGCGGGCCAGCTCAACATTTTCAACAACGGGGATGCAGTTGCGTTCAGCGATGTTAACAATATAGTTAGCTTGAGCATCACTGCCTTTTTCCAGGACGCGTGGTATTGGCATATCGGTGGGATGATAGCCAAGACAAACCGCAATATGCGTTGGATTACGCACTACCGCAACAGATTGTTTAACAGATTGAGCTAAACTCCCACTTTGTATTTCACTCTGCATTTCCCGACGCCGCGTCTTCATTTGAGGGTCGCCCTCCAGATCTTTATGCTCCTGTTTTACGTCATCTTTACTCATTTTTAGATCTTTTCTAATCTTATAATATTGAAAAGAATAGTCCAGTATGCCAACGACAATATAAAAAGCCATCACCCCTACCCATAACCATTTTATTAAAGAAGAAACCACAAGCACGCCACAGGCTAACCCACAGTACGGTAGCGCCCGAAAAGTACTGGCATAATAATAAAAGAAAAAGGCAAAGATAAGAGATAGCATGATAACTTTTAGGCTGGATTTACATAATTCTACTACGCTATGTAAAGAGAATATCTGCTTAAAATTACTTACCGGATTTATATGCTCGCTTTTAAAACCAATGGCCTTGCTGGCAATAACCACCCCCACCTGAAGAAACACGCTACCCACAGTAGCAACTATTACCCCAGCGCCCAGAAACAGCAGTGCAGAAGTCAATGACTCTATTAAAGCATGACTCAATTGCGTTAATGCATAAGAAAATGGTTTATTTACTAATTGTAATGTGAAAGTTATTGACTCAATCAGTATCAAAATCATCTTTTCAGTAAAGAAATGAAAATACAAATAAAGCGCAATCAGCTGAAATAATGATGTTATTTCAATACTTTTGACAACCTGCCCTTCCTTACGGCCATCACGTAATTTCTTTTCTGTAGGCTGTTCTGTTTTCTCGCTCATACAGATGGAAACCAGTCTTTTAGATAAATATAAAATTTATCGCTTTCAACCAAATAGTGATGAAGAGCATAAGGGAATGAGATCAGGAGCGTCAGTAGAACCAATATACTTTTGAGCGGCATTGAGAAGAAAAACACATTCAGTTGTTGTGCCGACCGATTTAAAAGACCTAAAGCCAGATCGGCTAATACCATACATATTATGGCAGGAAGAGAGAAGCTGATGCATAATTGATAAAGCGTTCTCCACTCAGCCTGGATATATTTTAAAAATTGCCGATCAAATAATAAAGTACGCCCTGGTGGTAAATATTGGTATGACTCATACAGAATGTTTAATATAAACTCCATGCCGCCGCTTATAAAGAAAATAACACACAAAAATTGGCTGAAAAGCAAGCCAAAAAGTGAGGTTTCAGCTTCCATTGTAGAATTGAATATCGTACCCATTGTCGCGCCACGTAAAGTATCAAGCAGAAACCCCGCCATATCAACGGCCCAAAAGGGAACCGCCGCACAAAACCCAATTAAAAAACCAATAATCACCTCTCCGGTGACTAACCCTAACCAGCTGTAATCTTTACCAATATGCATCATAATCTTCTGCTGGTAAATGATTGGTAATATGGGAAAGGTAAGTGACATAAGCACGCCATTACGTAAAAGCGCGGCCCCTAAACTGCCACTTTTTAATAAGGGAAGTAATAAAGAAAGGCTCAATGGTCGAATAAAAGCCACAGCCAATGCAATAAGCCACTCATTTACCTGTTGTGCCATTCAACCATGCTCTCCAATTCGTAACATTATCTGCCGGGTATAATTCAACAGGATACCGCTAAGCCATGGGTAGCTGACCATTAAGGTTATTGCAATTGCCAATAATTTAATCATGAACTGTAGCGTTTGGTCCTGTATTTGAGTCAAGGCCTGGACAAGGCTTACGATGACACCAACTACCGATGCCACCAACACTACCGGCATAGACGTAAAAAGGACGATCCATAAAAGTTGCGTTACAAATTGCGTCAATTCAGAATCATTCATGAAAAGCTCTGTACCAATTGCGCCAGTGTCAGATCCCAACCGCCTGCCAGTAAAAATATTAGCAGCTTAAACGGTAATGAAATGGTCATCGGCGACACCATCATCATCCCCATAGCCAGCAGTATATTTGAAATAAGCAGGTCAATAGCCAGAAAGGGAAGATAAATAAGTAATCCAATCCGAAATGCCTGCGTTAACTGACTCACCGTAAATGCCGGAATTAATATGAGCAAAGAATCAGGTTTTATCTTTCTTTTTATGTCTTCAGGCCAGGTTCGTTTTATCAAATTCCGAAAATAATTGGCTTCCTTCTCTTCAGAGTTTTTTTGCAAAAACTGTCGATAAGGCGCTAATGCTTTACTGTCCCACTCAGACGTCCAGAAAGGAGCGCCAGCGACCTGAACCGGATGCCAGCGCTCTTTTACAGCTAATAGCGTCGGCCCCATAATGAATAAGGAAAGTACAAGCGCAAGGCCATACAGTGCGATATTTGGGGGAACTTGTTGAATACCCAGAGCATTTCGTAAAATCGAAAATACCACCGCCAGTTTAAGGAAAGAGGTTCCCATGACGATAATGAGAGGCAGTATTGAAAGCAGAAACAATATACCAATCAGTTGCAAAGGCGAATCGGGTAAAGACATACTGTATCTCTCATGACACGACCTGGAACGCTATTATATTGTTCGCATATTATTTTTCTTATCAGGTTTACGCTGTATTTTTGGAAAGATACCAACGTGTAATACGCACCATAAATTCATTGCCACAGGCAATCAACTCACCTTGCCCAATAATACGGTCATTTACTCTTATCGTCACCTCTGGCGCAAAACATCCACCTACAGGCAAAACGTCCCCCGTTTTAAGTTGTCGTAATTGTCCAATTTCCAGACTCGCACGTCCGACCTCAAAGAGCACCTGTTGTGGTATCTGCTCAAGTTCGACTGAAGACGTTCCGTCACTCTTTGACATTGGGCTCCCTGACGCAAGTAGCGTTTCGATATCCTGGACTAATTCGTCAAATTTCATCGTGTTATCCTCTGTCAGCAACACCCTTGCGTAGATTCCCCCAGGTAGTTGAATAGCAAAAAAACCGAGTCTGATGTCGCCGAAGCAATGAATCCGAACGCCCATGCCGATTTCGATAGACTCAAGTTCGATTAATGTAAGCTGGCACCAGCCTGAATATACAGGGACTACCACAGGAGGGGCAGGATAAATCTGTTGACGCTCAGCAGAAAGCTCTCCGACTATATTGCGCAGAAAACCCGTTGGCCATGTAAAAATAATGCTATGGAACTCATGTTCTTCAACTGTCCATTTAATATGCAACGCTAGCTGATGTGGTAGATTACTGCAGGATGTTGGCGGTTCGTTCTGACAGAGGGTTGCATCACTGGCTTGCAATAACGGCGCCAGCCCCCATTCAGCTATTCCATATAGCAATTCAGGATCGATAGCCGATCGATTAGCGGTGCCAATTAACCCTTCACACCAGCGCTGCCAGCATTGTTCTGCAATCCACACCCTACCCAGCTCATTATGATAATGTATGGTAAATAACGTCCCTTGCTGTACTGGATATTGTTGCATACTCAATGTCAGCTCACCAATGGTAGCGCCTTGCGTTGGAAGCATCTCCACCCACGGACGCTCTTCATTCGCTATTCTTAACATAGAATATCTCCAGGGAAATTATATACCCCATATGCAGCAACTGAGACTCCAGCCACTGCTTTAGCGCTTTCATCGAACGGTAAATTTCATGATGAGGGACATTGATTCTTAACTGGATTAGTCCTCCTGACTCACAGACTTCACACTCTACACCGTCAAGATAACCGCCACTAACACGATAACGTTGCGTGAAAACCACGTTCTTATTCAATGCTGCAGGAGGATTATTCTCACCAATGGGTAATGCCTGGTGCATGAGTTGTTCAAAGTCCATACGTTCCGCCTCCGCCTCGTTATCATCCTGATAAGACTGGCATGGCAACCCAAGACTTCCCTCAACTTTGGTAATACGCATCGCTTAATACCATAGTAATTTTTTCTTTCTTTTTCATAAGCGCATTAAAATTCTTCTGTAATTCGCTTCGCCGGGAGACAAGCTGCTGATACTGATTCTCTAACTGCTGCCGTTGCGTCAAAAAGCTCTGCGCCTGAGTGAATAACCCGGCCATTTGTTGTTTCTTATCCAACAATAAATGACAAGATAACATACCTTGCCAGCCCATTAATTCTTTCA
This sequence comes from Salmonella sp. SJTUF14076, assembly GCF_015534835.1. Lineage (NCBI taxonomy): Bacteria > Pseudomonadati > Pseudomonadota > Gammaproteobacteria > Enterobacterales > Enterobacteriaceae > Salmonella > Salmonella sp. SJTUF14076. The sequence continues at coordinate 2,570,558 of NZ_CP064674.1, forward strand.
GTCTGGTAGACACTGCTAAAGCGCGCGTCTGGCAAATCTGCTGTTCAGTAATAATCGCCTGTTGCTGCTGATCAAGTACGGTAAGTTTGCCGCGTAATTGCTTTTCACGCCGCGCGATTATCTCCAGCAAAGTTTCCATGATCACTCGGTGAGTATTTGGTGTAATTTTTCTATAAGTAGCTCGGGTCCGCATACTTCATCCTTACTTTGTCGCAAAAATGTGCAAATATCCGGATAGGTATCAATGGCTTTGTCAGTATCAGTATCAACTCCTCGCTGGTATTCCCCAATGCGTATTAATAGTTCAACCTCCTGGTAAAGCGCCAGGCACCGTCGCAATATCGCCGCCAGTTGACGATGCTCATGGCTGGTAACGACTGGAAAAACGCGGCTGAGCGTTGCCAACACGTCAATGGCAGGATAATGCCCCCTCTCTGCAAGCCGTCGGGATAGCACAATATGTCCGTCAAGCAGTGAACGGACTTCATCCGCCAACGGCTCATTCATATCATCGCCTTCCACCAGTACCGTATAAAATGCGGTAATACTGCCTTTTTCCCCCATTCCTGTACGTTCTAAAAGTCGTGGCAATGCACTAAATACGCCTGGCGGATATTCTCCAGAAACCGCGGTCTCTCCGGCGGCCAGAGCGATTTCCCGTGCGGCCCTGGCATAACGCGTCAGTGAGTCGGCAAGCAAGACGACTCGCTTTCCATTATCGCGAAAAAATTCTGCTATCGTGGTGGCCACAAACAGCGCCCTCACGCGCTCTAAGGCGGGTCTGTCAGAGGTTGCGACAACAATGACACAACGTTTTCGGGTCTCTTCAGACAGTGTAAAATCGATGAACTCGCGGACTTCTCGTCCACGTTCACCAATTAACACCAGAACATTGCAGTCTGCGTCTGGCGCATTACACAGCATCGCCAGAAGCGTGCTTTTCCCCACGCCAGGAGCAGAAAAAATACCCACTCGTTGCCCTTCACCACAGGTCGCAACGCTATCAATAGCGCGAATCCCCGTCATTAATGGTTGAGTGATAGGCTGTCGAACCATTGCGGGAGGAGGCATTGCATCATAGTCTTTCCAGCAGACGTCGGGCAGTTCGCAGCCATCAAGGGGACGACCAAAACCATCAATGACTCGTCCTAATAACGCTTCGCCCACGGGAACCTGATGGCGTCGCCTTAAGGCCATCACTTGCTGCCCGCAGTGAAGCCCGATAGTACTCGTAAAAGGAGATAGCAAAGCTTTGCTGCCATTAATCCCCACGACTTCAGCAAGTTCTTCTCCAGGCTTTATACAGCACAACTCGCCCATAAATACCCCAGGCAACCACGCATTTAACAACGTTGCGCTGACATCCTGAATTCGGCCCCATCGACAATAACCATCGGGGGGCGGATATTTCAGCCTCAGACGTTGCATCAATTCATTCTTCATTGTCCGCCAACTCCTCTTCGCTAAGGTCAATACTTTCTACCACTTGTATAAGGCTCTCCTCTCCTAATTCCTGCCATGACAAAATCGGTACGTCGAACAAGGTGGCTTCTGTAATTTTTCGCAAGAAACGTCGGGTGTCGACAGAAGTGACAATGAATAATTTGGTTGACTGCTTCAGCGCCTGCTCGATAAGTTGCAGGATCTGCGTCTTATGACGAGACGACAGCGCAGTATAGGTCCCCATTGCCGTCTGGCGAATGGATTCACGCACGAGGTTCTCAATACCTTCGCCTATCCGCAAAATCGGCAGCGGTTTTCCTTCCGGATTAAGACGACGCAGAATATGACGGCGAAGCGCGATACGGACATATTCTGTCAACATCAGGACATCTTTTTCACGTGGCGCCCAGTCAATTAAGGTGCCGAAAATAAGACGTAAATCTCTAATAGAAACCCGTTCTGATACAAGCCGTTGCAAAGTTTCAGCGATTTTATTAATGGGTAACTGGCGCTGAAGTTCTTTCACCAGTTCAGAGTAGTTTTTTTCCATCGCATTCATTAGATAACGCGTTTCCTGAACACCAATAAACTCTCCCATATGGCGAAGCAGGACACATTTTAATAAGGCAGAGATACGTTGGCTGCCCGCGAAAACGTCCAGTCCAAAACCTTGCGCCTTATGGGCCATGTCTTTTGTAAGCCAACAGATCTGCCCCATCCCGTTCGGTAACGTCTGGCTGTCACCCACCACACTAGCGTCCGCGCCTATCAATAAATAATCCGCCTGAGCGGGAATAGATAAACTAAATACGGGTTCCTGATATAGCAGTACCGTCAATTTTTCGGTGGGTTCAGGCAAAACCTCAATATTCACCTCAGGGAGAGGGACGCCGGTATCCTCAAATAAAAACCATCTCATGGCGTCAATATCACGAATCAGGTCGGCAGAATGTAACGTCGGGCTAAGACGTAAGATTAGAGGACATGCGCCGGGAACCATACTATCTTTTTCCGGTGCTTCGACGCCATTTGCGGAAACCACAGACTTTTTGCGGCGAATGAGGATAATTGGCAATGCTAACAACGCTGAAAAAAAAGCGAGAGTGATAAAAGGAAAGCCAGGAATTAAAGCGAGGAGCATTAAAACCACAGCGGTTAATATGAGCGACTGAGGTTGTCTGGCAATTTGAGAACTCAACTCTGTCGCCAGGTTCTGGCGTTTCTCACCCGGGACACGGGTGACAATAATTCCCGCGCTAAGGGAAATCAGCAGCGATGGAATTTGCCCACATAAACCATCTCCGATTGACAGTACGCTATAAGTGTGAACAGCCTCACTCATCGACATATCATATTGTACGATAGCGATAATGATACCGCCGATAATGTTCACCAGAACAACAATAATACCGGCAATCGTATCGCCTTTAACAAATTTCATCGCACCGTCCATCGCACCGAGAAAACGGCTTTCCTGCTGGACATGCTGTCTTAATGTACGGGCATGGTCTGCATCGATAACTCCGGCACGCAAATCGCCATCGATACTCATTTGTTTGCCTGGCATCCCATCAAGCGAGAAACGTGCGCTAACTTCCGCTACCCTCTCGATACCTTTTGTAATGACAATAAACTGCACGATAGTAATGATGGTAAATACGACCAACCCAACGGTGAGATTTCCTCCTACGACAAACTTACCGAAGGCATCCACAATATTACCGGCATTATGTTGTAACAGTACCAGCCGTGATGTGCTGATTGTGAGTGACAAACGATATAATGTAGTAATAAGTAATAAAGACGGAAATACCGATAAATCGAGAGGGTCACTAAGATAAATAGCAATTAAGAGCAGGATCACTGAAAACATAAGGTTGATAGTAATCAGGATATCAACCATCCAGGTCGGCAAAGGTAACAGCATCATCACAATAGCGATTAATAACACCGTCGCCAGAACCATATCCTGCCGACCCGCGCATACACTGAGCCACTGTTGCGCCCTGATTCCCTCACCTAACCATGAACGCATTGCGACTCCAGAAATTTTATTTGTCGATGATGTAATCGTAACCAGAGCTCGGCGGAGCTGGAAAGAGGTGGAGAACAACTCATTGCAAGCCCATCGCGCAACAAAAATAATCGTTGAGGAATACCCTGGAACGCTGCGGGTTTCCAGTTAGCCAACGCTTTAAAAAGCAGTTCTTCGTCTAAGAAGGTTTGCTTGAGTATCTGACATAAGTGAATACGACCATTATGATAGTTTAGATAGGTTTCATATTGTCCTTGCCGCCAGAACATATTGGTTGCTAAAGGCCGTACAGCTAATCCTGCTAATTGAATAAAAAGCTGAATATTACGTTCAGTAATGAGATCCCAATCCATCCTGACGCCTCATGATGAGCCAGAAAGCCAATTTACCTAAATATTGAAAGCCAGGTATCAGAATAAAACCTGATTTATCTTTACTTCACGAAGCGTTTCGAGAATTTGTTCACGTTGATCTTCGTCGTTAAAACAGTTATCGGGTATCAGCATAAACTGCGCATCAAGTTGTTGGAGTAACCGATTGAACATCTTCGATGAAGAAACTATAGCGGTAAGTCTATCAAGCAACCAATCACTGAAAAGCCAGCGCTCACAAATGATATCGAGTAGTAGCGGCAGTAATGTATTAGGCGGCAACTGGCAAATCCACTCCTCACGCTGGCACTCTTTTTCAAGGCCAAGGAATAACAGCAAACGACGCAAACGTACTAATGCTGCGGCCAAACGACTTTGCTCCGAAGGTTCGATGCATATGCTAAGTTCAAAGGCTATGGCTCTTAGCAAAATACGGACCCGTTCACAGCGATCCGGCCAGTCTGCCACGCGTCTGAACCACTGCGATAAGGGCATTTCATCGTTGTCTATCGCCTGTTGCATAAAACGTTTCAGAGAGGACAGCGTAGCGGTATCCACTTCGCCAAGTTCCAGTAAACTAAAAACGGCAAGTTCCCATCCCTCCTCCGCTGTAAGCGTATCCAGTTGCGATTGCAAATCGCGTTTTTTCTTTTTTGACAACCCGCCGGCAGTAAGCGCCATTGCAAGAGCGATAATTTGATACGCATTCTGTAAATCAGGATCACTATTCTCTTCGGTAAGCGGACGCAACGTTGCCCCATTATCCTCCTGTATTTGTTTTATCAAACGCAGCAAAGCCTGCTGTCTGCGCTCCAGTTTCTCAGCATCAATGAATTTATTACTTTCGCGCAGTTTACCACTCAGCGCCATTCCTATTTCTTCCATCGTCTCATAGAGCGCTGCCCCCGTCGTTTCCTGTAACTCCTGGAGAGCTAACATTGAAGGCGAAATAACCTCTTGTTCCTCTATAACCTGGCCAGGGGTAAATGCTGTAGGGGGCGTCATTTTTATCTCATTAATTTTAATATTCATCGCGACCTCTTTTATCTTCACCATTACGTAACCATTTCAGTAACGCGTTGAAATGACGAGAAAGTGAAAACTCAACGGCAAATCGTGTTGAGGAAAGTTCAGCCTGATCGGGAGAGAAACCAGGCTCGATAATCAACGTAAACCGCTTGCCAAAAGTTTCACGCATCAATGCCTCTTTTTCAGGATGAATACGCAAATAAAGCGCTCCCTCTTCCGCCATAGCCGTGGCCTGGCGTGCCAGACGATGGCACATAACACTGTCTACCGACTGTTGGTCGAACCAGGCCAACAGAACCTGTTCTATACTATTTTTAATATGATGCGCTGCTTGATCGACCAATGAACGAAATTGATTTTCATCGTCTTGTAAATGTTTTACATGCTGTTCCAGCCATTCCACTTCCATTTTTTCCAGCGTATTTTTACGCAACCACGCTAGTTCTTGTTGCTGCTCAACTTTCTGTTCACGCTGATAACGATAGGCGTCTCGGATGATTTTTTCAGCCTTACGGTAAGCGGAGCTCACAATAGCATGTGAAACTCTCTTAGCTTGTTGCTCTTGCGCAAATAAAGTTAATTGTAATGTTATCCACTGTGACTCAATAATATTTCGAGCGGGTAGCTTATGGTTAATTTCCGTCAGAGGAAGTGAAGTAAAACTCATAGCAAATGCTCCATGAAGATAATCTCGGTAAGAGAAGTCTTCGGCCAAAGTATACGCTGCGGAGGGGGTAATAATACTAATAGCGCATGTAAAACCGCATCGTCATGCGCTTCCCGATTAAGAATGGCGGTACCGATCTGCAATGCAGTTTGTTGCATCACTTGCGGAGGAAGTAATTTGCCATCTCTTTGCCCCAACCAACCATATAGCTGCCAGATCTCATCCTCGCTAAACCACTGTAGAAGCAATTGCCGATACTCTGGTAGCATAAAATAGTCACTACACCTGAGTTTGAATAATCCCAGCCCAAAGGCAAATGCCGATATACGCGGCGCAAGACGAACCTGCCGTTTTTGCCTGTCATTTAAACAGGCTGGAATAACAGAGCTTCCTCTTAGTCTATTTAACGCTCTGTCAAGAAGACGATCCAATTCGGGCCGATCGCCATAACGCCAGCAGTTTGAAAGATGAAAGCCCAGCTTATCCAGCCATTCCGGTACAGCGTAACGAGCAGGTTGCCAAAAATAACGATAAAGTTGCAACACCTCGGGATCAGGTCGGCTCAAAAACGGCGTCTCAGGCAAAAATAGCCGATCAGGATGCCCACTCCTAATAACAGTCCTGTCAACGATAACATCAACTGATAAGGGTATTTCATCAACCACTTCTCCACCTTCCCTTTATTGGCGTTGATCACGTCCATAATCCAGAATGTTTGTCTCGCGGGTACATCAGGTACCATTCTGAATTCAGCAGGCTGCATCAAGATACTAATCTTACTGTATTGCAACCCAGGGATTGACATCTCTATTAAATCTTTAATTTTTACCCGAAAGGCCTCCATATTGACCTGAGGTGAATATTTTATAAATACGGCAACTGAGCTCGGAGAAGCGTTACTTCCCTCATCATAAGTCGGTAGCGCAATGGTCACTTTTGCATTAATCACGCCCTCCATCTGACTCAGCATTCCTTCAATTCTTTGTTCTTTTAAAAAATTAATCTTCTGCTGTTCTTCCTGTGGTGATACCACTAACTGATTAGCCGGAAACATCTTATCCGCCGTTGTAAACTGACGATGCGGATAACCGTTAAGTCTAAGTAGCTCAACCGCATTAATAAACTGCGACTGCTCGACACGTAAGGTAACACCGTCCTCTTCCTGTTTTTTTTCCGCATCAATATGATGCTGCATAAGTAATGCCAGCATTTGATTCGCCTCATCCTCTGGCAATGAGCGATAAAGATCCACATCACATGCCGTAAGAAAGAACGTAAGGACAGTAAGAAATACTATACGATGAACCTTCATGCCATGTTATCCAGCTTATTAAGCGCTTGCGATGCTGCGCCTGATATTCTGGCAAGATAATCGACGCCTACCGTTAACTGCATATAATCCATTTGTCTGGTCAACATAACCTGCGGTAATAAAGCACTGGCGTTACTGGTGGATGCTTCATCTTTCAGCAATTGTTTAAAAAAATTAATTTGCTCCTGGCTCGGTTCTGCAGAGGACTTTACATAAGATTGAGTGCTTACAGGCACTATGCTCATATCAGAAATATTCAATTTTCAAACCCCTCATTTGGTGCAGGAAATAACATTCGTAGCGCCATAGCCTCTGGCAAATCAATATCCGATAAAATTTTCGCGGCCTTTAACGGCTCATTTAAACCCGCCAACAATAATGCCAAACATACCAACTGTAATTTTTTATCCGGAACAATAACCGTTAGCGCTGGTAACATCGCATGTACCTGGGAAATCAGGCTATGGTTAACGCCCGCAAACATGATTTCCAGCAGCAACCGTCGAACATCGTCGCTAATAACTTCAGATTTTAGCAATGATTCCACTAAGCATATCCTTGATCATTTTGATCAGTGAACTTTCGTAATTAATAAATGTAGAATACTGCTGTAAGGCAAATTGCGCTTTAATCATCGATTCTGGGTTGAGCAAATCATTACCATTCATTTTGTCATTAATGGCCTGGCCTGCCTGGTGCGCCATGTGGGAGAGCATATCCACTAATTGTGCAATATCCATAATGCTTTTCCTTAAAATAAATACATCGTAAGGATACTGGCAACATAGCAAAATTTAGAAAGCAATGAACATCCGGTATATACCTGAAAACGATTACTCCGGCGCACGTTGTTCTGGCGTCACCTGAGCCAGCAAACGATATAATGGGCTGCTGACCTGCATACCGGTCATTGCCATCCCATCCATACCGAAGCGAGTAAAACTCATTAGTCCGTAGGTAATATCATTAAGACGCTCTAATAAGTGAGGCTGTAGTCCCAAACTACCACTCCAGTATGAATGCGTCATTACCGTCGCGGTTAAGGCTAATCTACCGCCCAGGGAGACGGCTTTAGCAATCGCCATGCTTTTGCGTTGATTGACAAAACAATTAGCAATACAAAAAACGGCATTGCCTATACTGTCGTGAGCCATAGGCAAATGATGTTTATGATGGTAGATAAGACAGGCGACATCCGCGATGGCAATAGCAAGGCCAATTCCCGTCAGGGCTAAGAGCGGTGCGCCTCCACCACTTAGCACTGTTAATGCTATTCCAGCGGAACAGCATAAAATCTGTCCGCCCAAAATGACCGTTTGCCAACTAAAAATTTCTTTTGGAAAACACTCTATCACTCGTTTCGCAAGTCCGGCCAATACCCGCTCTTTTCCTTGTTGAGGTCCTATTCTACCACTCTCCATATTGGTTTCCGGATGTGGCAATGAAGGACATGGAGGTGATTCCTCAGGCGCGTTAACAGGACGTTGCCCTCCTACCTGAGCATTTGGGCTAACAGGTTTCATGGTTCTCCCCGAGATGTATGATCAGAACTGTCCATTAATGCAGGTGTAGTAGCAGATTGACAGAGCGCTGCCATTTGTTCCGCCAATAACACACTGGGATCGGCATGAAGTTCATCAACAGAATTTTCCTGATCGTCGCCAGAGGGGCGGGCAAGGCAATAATCCAGTACCGCACCTATCGCCATCAGGCTAACGGAGGTAATTACACTCCCCATGTCCAAAGAGGCCGCTATATTTTCAGCGGCGGGCAGTGAAAACTGTAGGGATAAAACCAACATAGAAATAGCGATTCCTGAACGTATTAATAAAGAAAGACAATTAGCAAGGGTGTTAGCGCAGTTAAGACTTGCCCCACATTTTAAGGCCAGCGCACTGACCACAAGAGCAACGCTATCACTGGCGGTTTGTAACGGCTCCTCTTGCTGACATATCAATTGATAATTATGATACGCACAGCAAGCATCCCCAATAGCAATCACGAGCGCCGCCCCCGCAAGAATAGCAATGGGTAATCCTGCCCCGCCAGAAATTACCGCTGCAGCAACCGATAATCCAAACACGACTGTCGCACCCAGCGCACGAATCGTGTATTGCATAAAATGTATCGCATAATCCCTCTGCTGCCTTATTTGTTCAGGCGTAAGCACCACAGGAACTGTAGGGGTGCCAGGGGCTGGAATTTCAGGGGGAGGAAACGATACCTCCTTCGCTTGTATATCGGAAGGAGGACTATTACCATCGACTATATTACTTGCCGCTGACGGAATATGAATTTTCATATTTCGTTCTGTTATTTAAGCAATAAGAGTATCAACCATTATTTGCGCATTCTGGCGAATCTCACTCCATGAGGCATCCGCATAACTCATCTTTATTGCGGTTTGAAAAGCCTCTCTCGCCAACCCGGGTTCCCCCATCATTTTGAGACAGACGCCCGTTTGGTAAACCGGCTCTGGATGGCTGGCATCCAGCATCAAGGCATGTCCATAGAAATTAATGGCCGTCGTGTATTCTTTAAGCATCATCCAGGTGCCAGCTAATGCAATATGGGCACGCCAACTCCATGGCTGGGCCATCACCAGCCAACTAAAATCGATTACGGCGCGCGAATAATCCCCCTCCTGCCATGAGGCGTAACCACTGGCATAAACGGTTTCCGGATCAACGGATAATAGCTGTTTCAGAATGTCTTCGGGTATTTTATTTTTCTGATCTTCTTTCATCATCATACCTATTGATTGTTATTTTCACGTGATAATGATTTACGTCAGGAAGGTCATTTAAAAACGTCGCTGGATAAGATGCTCGGCGGATAAAACTGTCCAGTTATCGCCATCAAGCTGTGTAAAGGTCGCTCCCATTACTGTCAGGATGCGCAATAATTTCCTGCGTAGCATGGCTTTTTTTTCATCCAGAACGTCGGTGATTATCAACATCTTTAAACATGTTAACTGCGGGTGATGCACAAATATCCCGCGTAAAAGTCCCAGTAAGTGAAACAATTGCTGTGGTCGAGGTTGCCCGGGCGTCAGGCGCCTGAACTCACAAATAATCATTTCTTTTGCCTCAATACGATAGATCACCAGGTAAGGCGATAATATAAACTGTTGCCCAAGTAATATGGCGGTCTCTCCTAAATATGCAGGCTCAGTAAACACCTGATGCCGACGCAACCATTGCTCTATTTCTTGCACCATGTTTACCTCGTTAATGCCCGGAGTATTTCAGCAAGAACCGCGACCAGTGACGACCCCACGCCGATGATTTGCTGCATAATTTCAGTTGCTTTCTCCATAATTTCCGTCAGGGATTTATTATAGGATTGGGACCCATTTTGTTGCAGGTCGGCAATCGCTTTATCTTGATCACTTTGACGTTGCGCTGCACCGGCCCCCAGGCCCATGACTCCCCCAGCTGTGTGGCCTACGGCTTGACCCGCTATAAGACCGGTCTCCCCGCCTACGGCCCCTAATCCTATCGTCAGCACGCCCGACAATATTGCGCCACCCGCAGTAATCATTGATGCTCTAAACGCTTCATCAATTGTTTTCATTTGCGTCTGTAAAACATTGACTTGTAGTTCCCAGCCCAGCCGTTGTTTTACTACGTTATAGTCGCGCATGATATTGCGCAGCTTTTTGGCAAGCTCCATTAGCTTCGTCCAGATATCATCAAATAACAGAAGCATTGATTCAGTACCCATTCCCTCCCCGGAGGGAGATGGAGTGGAAGAAGGCGTTAACAAGGAAGGCGCTGGTAATACCAGTGCTACGTTACTCGCTTCCATATTTTTATCCTCAGATTAAGCGCGACAGCCAGCTATTCTCGCCTGAACGCTACTATAGTGATCAATGGTATCTAATGCACCTCTAAGCGCGGCACCGCTACTCTTATAAAGCTCCTCTAAGCGTTTTTGTTCTATCTTTTTTTGGTCTTCCGTTTGTTGCATTATGAAATCCAGAAACCGTTGCTGAGTTATTAATTGCTCTATTTTCTTTTCGAGCTTCGCTTTATCTGCGTTAACCATGCCAGTATTCATCTGACTGGCGCCCTCGGTTGCACATCTGATAGCCTGTAAGCCTTTAAATGAACAATCACTCAGTAAGGCATACAGGATTTTTTTGAACATATTCCAGAGAACTTTATTACGAAAATTTTTTAACAGAAACTTTCCCCCTTCTTGCGCACATTTTTCCAGGGCTTCTTTTGCCGCTTCTTTTGCCATGGCTTTCACCCCCTCTTTCGTAAAACTTTTTCCCGCATTTTTTGTCATATTATTTTCTACCTTACGAGAAAACTCAGCAGACTCCTCTTCCATCTCGCCCGGCGAAACCATTTCACGTTCAATCGTCTCAAATTGTTTGGAAAAATTTTCGCTCACCTCTTCGCCAAACTTTTCAGCCAACTCCTCTATTTCTCCTTCCCCTGCACCAACCATACGCTCAACCATTTCTTCGCCTAAGCCGGAGTCAAGCACTTTTGCAGCTGCGCCAGATAAGCCTCTCGTCGCCATAAAAGCACGACCAATCTGGAAAACATCCAGTGCCATCGCGACGACTTCACAACCAACTTGAATTTTACTTGCCACGTCAATAATCGCCTGACAGGTATCATGGTCAGCACCGCACATCATTGCCGTTTCGGCTCCGGCTTTAACCATTCCTGCACAACCTGCGGCTATATAAGCTACGCCGCTAGCCATTTCTGCGGGATTACCGGACAGAAAACCTTCCACAACTTTTAAGGCGCCAATCACGGTTTCAAATATGCCGGTAATCCAGTCAAAAATAGCGCCAAAAATGCCCGCTTTACGCGCTTTATCCTCCTGCTCTATCGCTTTCTGGATCTGCTCCTGATACTCCTTTACCTGCTTATTACGCAATGCATTTTGCACCTCAGTTGCCCGCTCAAGCTGTTGACATAACGATTGAGCGTTATTACCAAAGACGTTGAGTATTAATGACGTCATCATCATTGATAAAACAGTGGGATTGATATGCAAAAAGTCAGGCAATGATGGACGCTTATGATCTCCGGGTACGGCATCAAGCAGTTGCTTCAACGCATTGCTTGCCTCCTGAAGACTAATTTTCCCTGACAGCAGACACGTGGCGTTGCCATCGCCAAAAGTAGAATTCACACGATGCTGGCGCTTTCCCAGCGAACCTGAGGAAACGCAACTGACATTGCTTAAGTGATGATGTGTTAAGGCGGTTACTCCTGCGGCGCTATCGCTATTACTGTGAATTCGATTCATTTTTAGCTCCTGTCAGAAAGTTGCTGTAACATCTTTTCTGCACGTAATCGAAGGATTTGATGTTCACTGACCTCGCCGCAAATACGCACCACGGCCTTTAACGCTTTTATTGCATAACAAACGTTATCACACGCGAGGTAGCATTCCGCTGCGGCCCATGGCGCCTGCGGCGCATCAATCTTAATTTGTGCCGCGCGTCCATAAGCGTATATCGCTTCCCCCCAATGTTTTTGAGCCTGGCAGCATTCCCCTAACCGAAACCAGTAGTCAAATGACCAGGCATCATATATCGTCAGCAATTGAAAAAGTCGCGCTGCGCCGGCGAATTCTTTTACCTCCATAAGCTGCATGGCATAGCGATACACAGTATTAAGCGGCTGTGTAACATCGTCATCCAACAACATACGCAGCGAGCCGCCACGCCGGAAAAATCGCATCGTGTCATGTGCCTGTTGTAGGGTCGGGTCTTTTTTCATGAGTACGTTTTCTGCGCTATCATACTGGAAATTTCCCCCCACTTACTGATAAGCCCTGTCAGTTGGGTAAGGACAGCGTTAAGCTCCTGAGACATTTTTTGAATTGTTATCTGCCCCTGACTCATAAGATCGGTATTCCGGTTGGCGTCATTATCCAAAGCCGCTTTGACCGCCTGTAGACCACCTTTATCCAGCTTCCCATGATCGCCATATTTAGCCATATATTCATCAATGGTCATACCATCGATGAGAATACCGTGTTCACGCATGTATATAATTACGTCCTCAGGCACCTCCTCTTTGGTTTTAGCATCTCCCTTGGCTGCTTTAGCAATCACCTCATCCATCTCATTTGACTTTTCCTGGGTATTTCTGGCACGTTCAGCGTTCTTCTGGACTTCAATAAATTTATCGTTTGCAATAGCCTGAATAACCATAAGGAGAATAAGCAAAACACCATACCCTTCGGCAAACGGATTTTGCTGGGATAAGTCATCCTGCCCCCCGGTATCAGTGTTGCTAACGCCGAAACTATTTTTAAACACAATAGGGTTTTGACTTCCCCATAAGATGTTTCCTGAAGACATTATGCTTTACCTTTTTGTTTTTCCTGACGGTATCTCCACCGGGGCTTGAGCATTAAGTTGTTTCAGTCGTACTTCAAGTTGTTTAAACAAACTTACTATTTTCTTTAAATCCTTCTCGGCCTCCTGGTTAACCCCGGCAACGCCTTGTGGAAATAGGTTATGAAGAATACTCTCTGTCTCTCTGCTCTTTTTGGGGCTCTCTGCCCTTTCAGCAAGCTGTTGACTCACCTTAGCCCGGATTTGGTGAAATTTTTTAAGACAGTGATTTAGCTGCATGTAACTTTGCTCTAAATCACGATATTCACTAAACGCAGCCTTTTTCTTTATCATCATTCCCCTCCATATACACGATAGATAATTAACGTGCTAACTAAGAGCCTATGCCATTAGGGCTATTTTACTTGCCATTTTGGTCCTGGGCAGTGCTCGCCAAAACGCGTTAGCGTTTTGAACGCCGCTTGCGGCGGCCCGAAGGGCGAGCGTAGCGAGTCAAACCTCACGTATACATGTACGCTCCGGTTTTTGCGCGCTGTCCGTGTCCAGGCTGGCTGCGCCAATTAACGCCTGGTGGGATAGGCTCTAAGATATTTTTACTTTACTCTTGCTCACTCACTACAAGTGCGCTGTTATGGTAACGATAATAAATAATGTTGATGATATTTTCGGCCTGCTCGATCGCTTCAAGCAATAAGGTGTTTTGCTGATATTGCTGCGGATCCTGTAACCTACCGTTGTTCTCTTCTAACTGTTTCCGGGCAGCCCTTAATTGTAAAATTATGCCTTTGGCCTCTTCACGCGAATGAAGCAGCAAATCTTCTAACCGGGTCAGAGTTGTCATTTTCCACTCACTTAAAATCTAATGGATAGTTAATCAAAGTATCATAATGTTTAATCGTTACCACATCGGCACTCAGATGGACAATTTCTCCCCCATTGGGTAACAATGCCCCTACACGTAAACGCTCTTTATTCGTCAGTAATAAGTAATTACCATGGCGACTCTGTACAAAGCCAGCCACTGGCGCAGGCAGATACTTGCTTTCATCATGAGAAGGCGCAATATCCTGATAAATTAAAGAAAGAGCGGGGTCCTTTTTCTTTAATGCTGCTAACGTTTCTTGCAAAATGCGTTGATGAGATTCATCCAGTACACCACTGATAACAAAAGAGCGCCGCATTGGCGTAACATTGACAAGGCCCACTAAACCGTTCTCTATTATCGCAGAAATAATATCATCCCCCTGAGACTGATGAGAATGACTAATCTGCCAGTGCAATAACCCGGGAATATCTGCAAGTAATGGTTGAACCTTACGCCATTGCTGATCCATTTGTATATCATCATGAATTAACACGCTTCCCGGCCCTTCGCTGGATACTTCAGCATGCGGGTAACCCATTTTTATCAAAACATCCTGCACTTCTCGTATCAATAAGTCATCACAGATTACACCATCCCTATACATGACCCCCCATGATTCGAGAGTCGCTCTCACCTTTTGCATCTGTTCGCTTGACGCGCAATAACCGGACAACTGCAGGCTGCCATCTTCTTTCCATTGTGCCCGCACATAATGAATATTGCTTTTGTCTAATAAAAACTTAACCCGCAAAGGTAAATCATTTACCGTTTCAGGCTGACCGCCAATACTTAACAGGACACCCATTCCACCGATGAAAATCAAGAATACGCCAGCCAACCACCAGTACCCTGATCTGGAAACGGGTATTTGATAATCAGCAAGTTCACAATCCTGTTTACCAAACGCGATAGCCACTCCCGCAACCTGCAAAACCCCACTGGATGGTAGCGGCTTATTTGGATTAAATCTGCGGCCATTAACTCTAACTCTGGCTTTCCCGGCATCAACAAATAAACTATCTGCCTGTTCTCTCAGAATAATTTTTTCATTTATAGTAAGCGGAATACAAATATCGCATCCTTTCTCCCCCAGTGACAGGTTACCTTCATTCAGCCATACTTCCCGGCCTTGTAAAACGTGACCTAAAAAACGTATTTTCCAGGAGCTCTTTGGATTAACCATGAGATATGCCATTATTTACTACTGAGGCTTTAATCAAAAACAGCCTGATTACACTATGTACTTGAGTCGTATCATTGCGAAACAAATGGCCTACGACAGGGATATCGCCCAATAAAGGGATTTTGTTTTGCGAGTGGATTTGTTTACCTTGTTTAAACCCTCCCAGCAATAGACTTTGTCCGGCCAATAATGTGGCTTGCGAAGCAATTTCAGAATTTTGCACTTCGGGTAGCGGATCTGTTTCGCTTTGCGTATCACTTTGTTGTCCATCCTGAATATTAAGATTAAGCATTATTTTTTGCGTGCCATTGTCATTTAACAAGCGAGGTGTAACGCGCAACAAAGAACCCGTAGTGATGGATTCAAGTTTAGCCACTTTTTCTCCCTGCAGTTTGGTATAGAAAGTAATATTTTTATCCAGCACAGCCTGGATATTATTTAAAGTCACCACAGATGGCTGGGAAAGTACATAAGCCTGAGAGCTTTTTTCCAGGGCATTCAAACGCACCATAAAGTTTGAGGTATCGCTGATTACCGTTGAAAAACCGCTAGCACCACCGTCATTCAAACCTGTATTGAACGCAATTTTCTTGCCACCCAGCGACACTGCCGTTCCCCAGTCGATGCCTAACTGGTTAATATCTCCAGCATTAACATCGATAATTTTCACCGAAATCTCTATCATCTGCTGGCGTTGATCTAATTCTGTGATAAGTTTCCGATACCCGGCCATATTGGCCGCATAATCACGAACGATCACTGCATTCTGGCGTGGGTCGGCAGCAAACATGGGCAATGCCTGTGTAGCGGGTGAACCATTGGTCGTCGATGACGCCGGTACGCTGGTTTTACTCATCTCACGCAATACACTCACGACCCCTGGAACCACGACGGACTGATCGCGATATTGGTATTGGGTATCCATCGCAGTGGCATACTTAAGCGTGTATATACTTACACTCACCGCACTGTCTTTTCGTTTGATTAACGCATTATCCAGCACTGAAGCTAATTGACTAATACGAGTCAGGCAGCTGGGAACACCGCTCACCTCCACAGCTTTGGTACCGGTAATTTCTTTAACCTCGCATCCCGGTGATGAAAGGATATTCTGGCTGCGTAAGTAATGAATGAACCGTCCAGTAGATAAAATATTGAAAGTGATAACCTGATGTTTTAATAACGATGCAGGATATACATATAACATGCTGCCATCAAACCAGGTAAGCAAATCATATTGTGCTGCCAGGTTATTCAAAATATCGACCGGTGGTCCAGGCGGAATTTTTCCACTAAATGTAGCTGTTATCAATGGGCTAATAGTAATAGCCGTATCATAGTTCTCTGAGAGCAGATGTAAAACCTCTGCTAATGGCATTTGTCTGGCATAAAGGCTGAAGTCATTACCTTTCCATGATAACTCATCACTCTTTGCCGTATTGAGTATAAATAGTAAAATTAAGATTAAACGTTTATTTACTACCATTTTATACCCCACCCGAATAAAGTTTATGGTGATTGCGTATTACATTTTTTAAAATGCAAGTTAAAGCCAGGTGTTTTTCTATCTCAATAGCAATAAGCTCAGAGCTACTACTTGTGGTATAATAACCGTTTAACCATCCCCCATCCGCTGTGAGCTGTATAGCATAATCATGGACGTCCGGGTGTGCTGCAAGCAGTAGTGTCACATGGACAAGACAAGGCTTAGGTAAGCTTTCCAGGTCATTTAAGAACAAAGAAATAGAAAATGCTTCTGAGAAAATTTCTCCTCTGGCAGGATGCCCATCAATAGTCATTATCCAGGATCGGCTATTACCTTCGGCCTTGATATCCTGAATTAATGGAATGCCTTTTAAAACTGCCAGCATGAATCCCTCCTCAGACATAAATGGGAGTTTCTATCAAATTCGCTCACAACCACATCCGTAAAAAGCCTGATTCACATTTATTTCGACTATACTCTTCTTGTACAATATCAGAATGCTGTCTACATATACCTTGTCACAGGCGATTCTATCATTCGGATTTTCCGATAAATTCACAATTACACTTTCAGCATTGACATAAAAAATTACAATTTGAAAAATTATTTATTAAATAAACTGTTACGATGTTTTTACATCGCCACCTTATTAAAAAGTAATTGTAGTCATCGACTGGGTTATATATGAAGAAATTTATCTTCCTAATGATAACACCATCGATTAATCTTCTGATGAAACTATATGTACTGCGATAGTGATCAAGTGCCAAAGATTTTGCAACAGGCAACTGGAGGAAAGCATTATGAATTTGCTCAATCTCAAGAATACGCTGCAAACATCTTTAGTAATCAGGCTAACTTTTTTATTTTTATTAACAACAATAATTATTTGGCTGCTATCTGTGCTTACCGCAGCTTATATATCAATGGTTCAGAAACGGCAGCATATAATAGAGGATTTATCCGTTCTATCCGAGATGAATATTGTACTAAGCAATCAACGGTTTGAAGAGGCTGAACGTGACGCTAAAAATTTAATGTATCAATGCTCATTAGCGACTGAGATTCATCATAACGATATTTTCCCTGAGGTGAGCCGGCATCTATCTGTCGGTCCTTCAAATTGCACGCCGACGCTAAACGGAGAGAAGCACCGTCTCTTTCTGCAGTCCTCTGATATCGATGAAAAAAGCTTTCGTCGCGATAGTTTTATTCTTAATCATAAAAATGAGATTTCGTTATTATCTACTGATAACCCTTCAAATTATTCAACTCTACAGCCTTTAACGCGAAAAAGCTTTCCTTTATACCCAACCCATGCCGGGTTTTACTGGAGTGAACCAGAATACATAAACGGCAAAGGATGGCACGCTTCCGTTGCGGTTGCCGATCAGCAAGGCGTATTTTTTGGGGTGACGGTTAAACTTCCCGATCTCATTACTAAGAGCCACCTACCATTAGATGATAGTATTCGAGTATGGCTGGATCAAAACAACCACTTATTGCCGTTTTCATACATCCCGCAAAAAATACGTACACAGTTAGAAAATGTAACGCTGCATGATGGATGGCAGCAAATTCCCGGATTTCTGATATTACGCACAACCTTGCATGGCCCCGGATGGAGTCTGGTTACGCTGTACCCATACGGTAATCTACATAATCGCATCTTAAAAATTATTCTTCAACAAATCCCCTTTACATTAACAGCATTGGTGTTGATGACGTCGGCTTTTTGCTGGTTACTACATCGCTCACTGGCCAAACCGTTATGGTGTTTTGTCGATGTCATTAATAAAACCGCAACTGCACCGCTGAGCACACGTTTACCAGCACAACGACTGGATGAATTAGATAGTATTGCCGGTGCTTTTAACCAACTGCTTGATACTCTACAAGTCCAATACGACAATCTGGAAAACAAAGTCGCAGAGCGCACCCAGGCGCTAAATGAAGCAAAAAAACGCGCTGAGCAAGCTAACAAACGTAAAAGCATTCATCTTACGGTAATAAGTCATGAGTTACGTACTCCGATGAATGGCGTACTCGGTGCGATTGAATTATTACAAACCACCCCTTTAAACATAGAGCAGCAAGGATTAGCTGATACCGCCAGGAATTGTACACTGTCTTTGTTAGCTATTATTAATAATCTGCTGGATTTTTCACGCATCGAGTCTGGTCATTTCACATTACATATGGAAGAAACAGCGTTACTGCCGTTACTGGACCAGGCAATGCAAACCATCCAGGGGCCGGCGCAAAGCAAAAAACTGTCATTACGTACTTTTGTCGGTCAACATGTCCCTCTCTATTTTCATACCGACAGTATCCGTTTACGGCAAATTTTGGTTAATTTACTCGGGAACGCGGTAAAATTTACCGAAACCGGAGGGATACGTCTGACGGTCAAGCGTCATGAGGAACAATTAATATTTCTGGTTAGCGATAGCGGTAAAGGGATTGAAATACAGCAGCAGTCTCAAATCTTTACTGCTTTTTATCAAGCAGACACAAATTCGCAAGGTACAGGAATTGGACTGACTATTGCGTCAAGCCTGGCTAAAATGATGGGCGGTAATCTGACACTAAAAAGTGTCCCCGGGGTTGGAACCTGTGTCTCGCTAGTATTACCTTTACAAGAATACCAGCCACCTCAACCAATTAAAGGGACGCTGTCAGCGCCTTTCTGCCTGCATCGCCAACTGGCTTGCTGGGGAATACGCGGTGAACCACCCCACCAGCAAAATGCGCTTCTCAACGCTGAGCTTTTGTATTTCCCCGGAAAACTCTACGACCTGGCGCAACAGTTAATATTGTGTACACCAAATATACCAGTAATAAATAATTTGTTACCTCCCTGGCAGTTGCAGATTCTTTTGGTTGATGATGCCGATATTAATCGGGATATCATCGGCAAAATGCTTGTCAGCCTGGGCCAACACGTCACTATTGCCGCCAGTAGTAACGAGGCTCTGACTTTATCACAACAGCAGCGATTCGATTTAGTACTGATTGACATTAGAATGCCAGAAATAGATGGTGTTGAATGTGTACAATTATGGCACGATGAGCCGAATAATTTAGATCCTGACTGCATGTTTGTGGCGCTATCCGCTAGCGTAGCGACAGAAGATATTCATCGTTGTAAAAAAAATGGGATTCATCATTACATTACCAAACCAGTGACGTTGGCTACCTTAGCTCGCTATATCAGTATTGCCGCAGAATACCAACTTTTACGAAATATAGAGCTACAGGAGCAGGATCCAAGTCGCTGCTCAGCGCTACTGGCGACAGATGATATGGTCATTAATAGCAAGATTTTCCAATCACTGGACCTCTTGCTGGCTGATATTGAAAATGCCGTATCGGCTGGACAAAAAATCGATCAGTTAATTCACACATTAAAAGGCTGTTTAGGTCAAATAGGGCAGACTGAATTGATATGCTATGTCATAGACATTGAGAATCGCGTAAAAATGGGGAAAATCATCGCGCTGGAGGAACTAACCGACTTACGCCAGAAAATACGTATGATCTTCAAAAACTACACCATTACTTAATATTATCTTAATTTTCGCGAGGGCAGCAAAATGAAAGAATATAAGATCTTATTAGTAGACGATCATGAAATCATCATTAACGGCATTATGAATGCCTTATTACCCTGGCCTCATTTTAAAATTGTAGAGCATGTTAAAAATGGTCTTGAGGTTTATAATGCCTGTTGCGCATACGAGCCTGACATACTTATCCTTGATCTTAGCTTACCTGGCATCAATGGCCTGGATATCATTCCTCAATTACATCAGCGTTGGCCAGCAATGAATATTCTGGTTTACACAGCATACCAACAAGAGTATATGACCATTAAAACTTTAGCCGCAGGTGCTAATGGCTATGTTTTAAAAAGCAGTAGTCAGCAAGTTCTGTTAGCGGCATTGCAAACAGTAGCAGTAAACAAGCGTTACATTGACCCGACGTTGAATCGGGAAGCTATCCTGGCTGAATTAAAGGCTGACACGACCAATCATCAACTGCTTACTTTGCGCGAGCGTCAGGTTCTTAAACTTATTGACGAGGGGTATACCAATCATGGGATCAGCGAAAAGCTACATATCAGTATAAAAACCGTCGAAACACATCGGATGAATATGATGAGAAAGCTACAGGTTCATAAAGTGACAGAGTTACTTAACTGCGCCCGAAGAATGAGGTTAATAGAGTATTAACCAGGGGCATCCGATGGTATTAAGCATTGGTCATATTTTGATGAGCCTTACGCCACGCAGTATTGCTCATCATCGACAAAATCCATACGGATGCTCTGGTATGCCGCACCATTTATCACTACCTTAGTCTTCATTTAATCATGATATAGTAGAATCCCCTTATTTAACGGGCTTTACCATGTCGTATTCTATCGGCGAATTTGCCAGACTATGCGGTATCAATGCCGCCACGCTAAGGGCATGGCAGCGACGCTATGGTTTATTGAAACCGCAGCGTACTGATGGCGGGCATCGCTTATACAGCGATGACGATATTCGACAAGCGCTTAGCATCCTCGACTGGGTGAGAAAAGGCGTACCGATAAGTCAGGTCAAACCCTTACTGTCGCGTCCGGTCATTCGCCTGGGCGATAACTGGATAACGATTCAGGAGACGATGCTTCAACATCTCCACGAAGGGCGAATTGACGCGCTGCGGCAGTTGATTTATGACTGTGGCCGGGAATATCCCCGCGCAGAACTGGTGACCCATTTATTGCGTCCGTTGCGCAGCAAAGTGTCCGCGCATCTTCCCGCCGTGATGACGCTGCGCGAAATACTGGATGGCATCATTATTGCCTACACCTCTTTTTGCCTTGAAGGCGACAGAAAAGCGCCTGGCAACAATGCTTTTATTAGCGGATGGCATCTCTCGGATCACTGTGAAATCTGGCTGGAAGCGTTGACTCGTACCGGACAAGAGCTGCGGCTCAATGTGCTTCCCTCTCCACCAGCCGTTCTGGCGCCCGAGCTGTTCGCCCAGAGAAAATGGTTCCTGGTGACCACCGGCAAGCTCACTGCCGGGCAGAAAAAACAGCTTGCCCAGTGGCGCAACGTGGTCGCTTCGCTGGAGGTTATCACACTATAAGCGCTGAAATAGATTTCTTCCTCTCATTCTATCTTATTGATATTTAAGTACATAAAAAAAATCTCCGCGAAAACTTAGACAAAAAAACAAAGTTGTGTAAGTTTTAAATCAGCGTGAGATAACATTTTGCGCCGTTGGCGTCAGTCGTCGTACTTTCAATAAGGGGGAATCATGAATAACAAACCCGTAGTCGGCATTAGCGGATGTCTGACTGGCGCCGCGGTACGCTTTGATGGCGGACATAAGCGTATGGATTTTGTCATGAACTCTCTGGCGCCGTGGGTGGCCTACAAACCGATCTGCCCGGAGGTGGCGATCGGCCTGCCCGTGCCCCGCCCTGCGCTGCGTCTTATCCAGACGACCTGTGGCGACATTCGGATGCGCTATAGCCATGCCCCGCACGATGACGTTACCGAGCGAATGAATGCCTTTGCCGATCGGTTTCTGCCAACAATAGGCGAACTGGCGGGGTTTATTGTGTGTGCAAAATCGCCCAGTTGCGGAATGGAGCGCGTTCGCCTGTATGATGAAAAGGGTAACAGGGGCCGCAAAGCTGGCACGGGGCTGTTTACCGCCGCGATGATGGACAAATATCCCTGGCTGCCGATAGAGGAAGATGGTCGCCTGCACGATCCGGTACTACGCGAGAATTTCATCGCACGTATCTTCGCGCTACATGAATTAAATGCGCTACGCGCGCAGGGCTTGAGTCGTCACAGTTTGCTCGCGTTTCATAGCCGATACAAACTTCAGCTTCTCGCCCACCACCAGGCCGGCTACCGCGAAATTGGCCCTTTCGTCGCGCGTCTGCATGAGTGGGACGATCTGGATGCCTTCTTTGTCCGATACAGAGAAAAACTGATGGCTATCCTGCGCCACCCCGCTTCACGTAAAAACCACACCAATGTGCTGATGCATATCCAGGGCTATTTTCACCGCGCGTTGAACAGCAGGCAACGCGCGGAATTACGCGAGGTGATTCTCGGCTACCGGGCGGGCCGACTACCTATCCTGGCACCGTTAACGCTGCTGAAGCACTATCTGGCGGAACATCCGGATGACTATCTACGCAGCCAGAATTATTTTGAGCCGTACCCTGATACATTAGGGCTGCGCTTAGCCATCACCTGATAACCCTGCGCATCGCTAACGGCGGGCAACCCGCCCGCCATGGTGACAATCGCGACGATTCAAAGGCGATTTCGTTATTGCCACCCTGATAGCGGCTATGACCGCGCCAGAGCGTTAATCACGGTTTCCATAGCCTGTTTTTCTAACGCGCTACGTTGGATGCGTTGATTCGCCAGCGCGGTTCTTAACACGCCCGCAATAACAATATATTTAGGCTCCTGCCCCAGATCGCGCATTTCCAGCACGACCTTGCCCACCACCCGGCACATCTCGCGGTACAGTTCGTCATCTTTTGTCGGTTTTGTCATACGTTTTACTCGTCGCCAGATCAAACCAACAGAATATAACAGTCTTCTCTATTAAACAAAATTTGATGCAAATCAAAGAAATAACGCAGTTTATTATTCATGGCTCATACGTTGTTCGTATTCTGGTCTCTGGCGAGGCCATTTTTTCGAAACGCCTAATCAGTTCCGCCAGGCTACCGGCCTGCATTTTTTCCATGACTCTGGCGCGGTGCACCTCTACGGTACGCACCGCGATATTCATCGCTTCCGCAATTTCACGGTTCATAAATCCTTTTGCCACCAGGCTGGCCAGCTCACGCTCTTTCGGCGTCAACTGCTGGTAACACAGTATAATCTCACGACGCGCCACCGCTGCCGATGAAACCGTCAGCGCACGCTCCAGCGCCGCCTGTAGCGGTTTTACCGATACCGGTTTTTGCAGAAAATCGACGGCGCCGCGTTTCATCTGCTCCACAGCCATCGGTACATCGCCATGCCCGGTAAGAAAAACAACCGCCAGGGTACTTCCGCACTGGCGCAACGCATCATGAACGCCCTGCCCATCCAGTACCGGCATTCGCATATCCAGTAATACGACCCCGGCCTGATACAGACTGGCCTGCGCCAAAAAATCCGCCCCCTGCGTCCAGCATTTTACGTCATATCCCAGACTTTCCAGTAAAAACGCGCACGCGTTAGTGACCGCCGTATCATCATCCAGTAGATGAATTGTCGCCATCCCTGCCCCCATTTTCATGTAAGAAATGTATCGTGACCACCGTTCCCGACAGACCATCCGGCGCGGTCTGGTTCCTGATGCTGATATCGCCCCGCCCATACCGCACCAGCCGCTGGCAAATCGCCAGCCCTAAGCCCATCCCCTCTTTGCGGGTGGTCATAAACGGCTGAAACGCCTGACGTAATAGCGCCTCGTCGATTCCCCCGGCGTTATCCTGTAAAACGATACTGATGCCGTGTTCAGTACGTTCAGCAACGACCCATAAATGGGTGGCGCCCGCCTGAGCCGCATTAAGAATGATATTCGCCAGCACCTGTTCCAGCAGCACTGACGGCAGCGTTACGCGCAGCGCAGCGCTAACCTCGGTATGCAGAGTCACTGTCGGAAACTGTTGCGCCATACGCAACAATTGCCAGACATGATCAATCGCCTCGCGAATGGCTATGGCCTTCCACGCTTCGGTTAGCACCGGGTTGCCCTGCGCCTGGCTGACCCAGTGACGCAGGTTACGCAGAGTATCCGCACCGCGTTGCGCCTGCTGGTCAATCTGCTCCAGCGCCGGCAGCAAGGGATGCTGTTCATCTGCAGCGCGCAGTCGAATCAGGCACCCCTGGGCATAATGTCGAATCGCGGAAAGCGGCTGATTAAGCTCATGGGCAAACCCGGAGGTCATTTCACCCAACACGCTCATTTGCCGGGCGGTTTCCAGCGCCCGCTCATGCTGATGAAGGACTACATTATTACGTTCCAGTTGTTTTCCGCGTCGACGCACCAGCAGCATGACCCAAATATAATTGAGCGTGAGCAACAGGAACGCCAGAATCACGCCACCGACCATTAGCTGGTGCTGGATTAACCAACTTTTGACATCCAGCCACAGTCGACGCTGCTGAGGGTGCTGACGAACATCACGCAGCAACGCTTCCACCTGACTGGTGGACGCAGGCGCGCCCCAGTGAAATGGCGCGGCGGCGGGCGCGTTGAATAGCGCTCGCGTTACGCGATCCGCCAGCGCATCGCTTACCGCAGGTAGCGCCGCGAACGACCAGTCAGGATATAACGGCGTACTGGTTAAGCAAGGCAGGGGCGTCGGTCGGGAAAGCAGCGCGATAAAGTCCTTTTTATTAATCAATCCTTCCTGATCCATATTTTCTAACAGGCACACTGGCACAATTGCCGCCTGCACCGCTTTTTCGCGCAGCATATAGACTAAGGCATCGCCAGGAAATCCGGTAAAACGGAGATGAAAATCGCGCTCCGGGCGTAAGCCCGCGTCGCTGAGCGCTTTATAGCCTAATAAATAGCCGCCAAACGCCTGAGCATCAATCGCGCCGACGGTCTTACCGATGAGATCATGCGCCGTGGTGATGCCGCTATCGCGTCGGGTCAAAATCACGCTGCCAATAACATTACTCACTGCTTTCCCATCGCGCGTGGAGCGCAGGGAAGCTAACCAGCGCAGCGGCGCATGGCTGTTCAGTTGGACAAATTGCGCCGGGTTGGTTATCACAAACTGCACGGTTCCCTGGTTAACGGCCTCCTGCATTTGATGCAGATCCAGCGGCTGGATGTGAAAGGTTTCGCCTGGAAGCTGTTGGCTTAATGTCTTTGCCAACGGTTGCCAGTGGCTACGCGTAGACGCCTCGCCGCGCATGGCCAAAATACCGATATTCCACGTCCCTGCCCACGCGCCATGACAAAGTAGCCCTACTGCCGCCAACACCGCCAGGCGCCTTACGGTTTTACCTCTCACCCCAATATCCCTGTCAATTATGTTGTTTTAGATCAACAACAAGCCGGGTATGTGGTTAACCACAATAGAGCACACCCCGTCTCGATTTTTACACTGTAAATCATCAACATTTTTTATTCATTACACATGAACCAACATCGTGACAAATGTTTCATTGTTGGCAATGTGGACGGGAGTCAATATGGACAGCAGTAAACGGCAATTTCTCCAGCAGCTCGGCGTCCTGACCGCTGGCGCCTCGCTGGTTCCGCTGGCTGAAGCGAAATTTCCTTTTTCGCCGGAGCGGCATGAAGGCTCTCCCCGACACCGTTACGCCATGCTTATCGACCTGCGGCGTTGTATCGGCTGTCAGTCCTGTACCGTAAGTTGCACTATTGAAAACCAAACGCCGCAGGGCGCGTTTCGTACGACCGTGAACCAATACCAGGTCCAGCGTGAAGGTAGTCAGGAAGTCACGAATGTGCTATTGCCGCGTCTGTGCAACCATTGCGATAACCCCCCCTGTGTGCCGGTCTGCCCGGTACAAGCCACCTTTCAGCGGGAAGATGGCATTGTGGTGGTGGATAACAAACGCTGCGTCGGCTGCGCCTATTGTGTCCAGGCGTGTCCTTACGACGCCCGATTTATCAATCATGAAACGCAAACTGCCGATAAATGCACGTTTTGCGTCCATCGTCTGGAAGCCGGACTGTTACCCGCTTGCGTAGAGTCCTGCGTCGGCGGCGCGCGGATTATTGGCGATATCAAAGATCCCCATAGCCGCATCGCCACCATGCTTCATCAGCATCGCGACGCTATCAAGGTATTAAAGCCGGAAAACGGCACGTCGCCCCATGTTTTCTACCTGGGTCTGGACGACGCCTTTGTCACCCCATTAATGGGCCGTGCGCAGCCCGCGCTTTGGCAGGAGGTCTGAATGACGCATTCACTCATCATTGAAGAAGTGCTGGCTCACCCGCAGGACATTAGCTGGCTGCCGTGGGCGGTACAATATTTCTTTTTTATTGGTATTGCCGCCTGCGCCGCACTGTTTGCCTGTTATCTTCACTGGCGGAAAAAAGACGCCGCAACAGAAGAAAATCGGGCATTACTGATTGCCATTACCTGTGCGATTACCGCACCGCTGGCGTTGACGGCGGATCTGCACCAGACCGCCCGCGTCTGGCATTTCTATGCCTGGCCGACGCCCTGGTCGTGGATGCCCTGGGGAGCGTTGTTCCTGCCGCTGTTTACCGGGTTTCTCGCTCTGTGGTTCCTGGCGCAGCAGATAAAACGATTACTCAATAAAAGTTACAACGTCACTAAATGGTTGGCGTTAGCCAGCGCGCTTTGCGCGGTGGGCCTGTTGATTTATACCGGCCGCGAAGTCTCCGTTGTGCTGGCGCGTCCAATCTGGTTTAGCTACGCCTTCCCCGTGGCGATGTTTCTTAGCGCCTTACAGGCGTTCTTCGCGCTGATGATTGTCGCCGCCCGACGCGACTCGGTAAGGCTGCCAAAAATATTGTGGGGACAAATCTGGACGCTGGCGGCGCTGGGGCTGGTTGTGGCCATGTGGGTTAGCGGCGATACGCTTTCCGGCACGGCAATCCGTCAGTGGATTTCCGTCGCCCTGTCAGCCAAATATTACGCTGTCGGCTGGCTAGCGCTGTGGGTATTCACGCTGCTGTTCTGTAGCCTGGCGCTACGTCATCCGTTATCGCAGCTAAGACGCGTTCTGCTGGCTCTGAGCGCGCTGGCGCTATGTTGGCTGATGCGCTGGACATTGTTGATTCAGGTACAAACCGTCCCCAAGTTCAACGCGCAATTTAACCCTTACTCGTTACCAGGCGGAACGGATGGCTGGCTGGCTATTCTCGGCACCTTCGGCCTGTGGATAGCGCTACTGATTATTATTCGTGAAACGCTGAACGGACTCACCAGGAGATTACAACATGGCTAATTTAACCCGTCGTCAGTGGCTAAAAGTCGGTCTCGCCGTCGGTGGGATGGTCACTTTTGGTCTGAGCTACCGTGATGTGGCGAAACGCGCAATTGATGGCCTGTTAAACGGGACATCCGGCAAGGTAACGCGCGACCGCATCTTTGGCAATGCGTTAATTCCGGAGGCGCAGGCGCAAACGCACTGGCAGCAAAATCCACAACAAACCATCGCCATGACGCAATGCTTCGGCTGTTGGACACAGTGCGGTATCCGCGCCCGGGTTAATGCCGATGGCAAAGTGATACGCATCGCCGGCAATCCCTATCACCCCTTGTCGCAGGAACACCCGATTGACTCGTCCGTCCCTTTTAGCGAAGCCATGGAGCAACTGGCGGGAGAAAGCGGTCTTGACGCCCGCTCAACCGCCTGCGCGCGCGGCGCCACGCTGCTGGAAAGCCTGTATAGTCCGCTACGACTGCTTGAACCGATGAAACGCGTGGGTAAACGCGGCGAAGGGAAATGGCAGCGCATCAGCTTTGAGCAGCTTATTGAAGAAGTCGTGGAAGGCGGCGATCTGTTTGGCGAAGGTCATGTGGACGGACTGCGCGCGATTCATGCGCCGGATACGCCAATTGACGCAAAGCACCCCAGTTTCGGGCCCAAAACCAATCAGTTACTGGTCACGAATACCAGCGACGAAGGCCGCGATGCGTTTCTGCGTCGTTTTGCGCTAAATAGCTTCGGCAGCAAGAATTTCGGCGCGCATGGCGCCTACTGTGGACTGGCTTACCGGGCCGGCTCCGGGGCATTGATGGGCGATCTGGATAAAAACCCGCATGTCAAACCCGACTGGGAAAACGTGGAGTTTGCGCTCTTTATGGGCACCTCCCCGGCACAGTCCGGCAATCCGTTTAAACGCCAGGCACGTCAGTTGGCGAGCGCCCGACTGCGTGAGAATTTTCAATACGTCGTGGTTGCCCCCGCCCTCCCCTTATCAACGGTGCTCGCCGATCCTCGCGGTCGCTGGCAACCGGTCATGCCCGGCAGCGATTCGGCGCTGGCAATGGGGATGATCCGCTGGATCATGGATAATGAACGTTATAATGCTGATTATCTGGCGATTCCCGGCGTACAGGCTATGCAGCAGGCCGGCGAGCAAAGTTGGACCAACGCCACGCACCTGGTCATTGCGGATGAACTGCCGACGCTTGCCGGACAACACCTGACGCTGCGCCATCTTACGCCCGATGGCGAAGAGACCCCTGTCGTGCTGAATACCGACGGCGAGTTGGTCGATGCGTCCACTTGCCGACAGGCACGGCTTTTCGTGACGCAGTACGTTACGCTCGCCGACGGCCAACGGGTCACGGTGAAGAGCGGGTTGCAACGCCTGAAAGAGGCGGCAGAAAAGCTCTCGTTGGCGCAATACAGCGAACAGTGCGGCGTACCGGAAGCGCAAATTATCGCGCTGGCGGAAACCTTTACCAGTCACGGACGTAAAGCCGCGGTCATCAGTCACGGCGGCATGATGGCCGGCAATGGGTTTTATAACGCCTGGTCGGTCATGATGCTTAACGCGCTGATCGGCAACCTCAGCTTGTCCGGCGGCGTCTTTGTCGGCGGCGGCAAATTCAACGGCGTTAGCGACGGCCCCCGCTACAACATGAACAGTTTTGCCGGAAAAGTGAAACCGTCCGGGTTAAGTATTGCCCGTAGCAAAACCGCTTATGAAGCATCGGAAGAATACCGCGACAAAATTGCCCGCGGGCAATCCCCTTATCCAGCCAAAGCGCCGTGGTATCCCTTTGTGGCAGGCCAGCTTACCGAACTGTTGACCTCCGCGCTCGAAGGCTATCCTTATCCGCTTAAAGCCTGGATTTCCAATATGAGCAACCCGTTTTACGGTGTTCCCGGTCTACGCGCCGTGGCGGAAGAAAAGCTAAAAGACCCTCGCCGACTGCCGCTCTTTATCGCGATTGACGCCTTTATGAATGAAACGACGGCGCTGGCGGATTACATTGTGCCGGATACGCACAATTTTGAGAGCTGGGGCTTTACGGCGCCCTGGGGCGGCGTAGCCAGTAAAGCCACTACCGCCCGCTGGCCGGTTGTCGCCCCCGCCACTCACCGCACGGCGGACGGGCAACCTGTCTCAATGGAAGCATTTTGTATTGCGGTAGCAAAACGGCTCCATCTGCCCGGCTTCGGCGACCGGGCGATAACCGATCCGCAGGGCAATACTTTTCCACTGAACCGGGCGGAAGACTTCTATCTGCGCGTAGCCGCTAATATCGCCTTTATGGGCAAGACGCCGGTCGCGCTGGCAAATCAGGAAGATATTTCGCTTACCGGCGTCAGCCGCATTCTGCCAGCAATTCAGCACACGCTTAAAGCTGATGAGGTCGGTCGCGTGGCGTTTATCTACTCGCGTGGCGGCCGGTTTGCGCCCGAGGATAGCGGCTATACGGAGCAACGGTTAGGTAACGCGTGGAAAAAACCCTTACAGATCTGGAATGCAGATGTCGCCGCCCACCGTCACGCCATCACCGGGGAGCGTTTCAGCGGTTGCCCGGTCTGGTATCCGGCGCGTTTGTCAGATGGTCGTGCGATTGACGACCAGTTTCCCATTGGACAGTGGCCGCTGAAACTGATTTCATTTAAATCAAATACCATGTCCAGCTCAACAGCCGTCATCCCGCGCTTACACCATGTGAAGCCAGCAAACCTGGTGGCGCTGAATCCGCAAGACGGCGAGCGTTATGGACTGCAACATGGCGATCGGGTACGGATCATTACGCCGGGCGGTCAGGTCGTGGCGCAAATCAGTTTGTTAAATGGCGTGATGCCTGGCGTCATCGCCATCGAACACGGATATGGCCACCGCGAGATGGGCGCAACGCAGCACTCTCTGGATGGCGTGCCTATGCCGTATGATCCACAAATCAGGGCAGGCATAAATCTTAACGATCTGGGCTTTGCCGATCCGACAAGAACCATTACCAACACCTGGCTCGACTGGGTTTCTGGCGCAGCGGTACGTCAGGGGCTGCCGGCAAAAATCGAGCGTATATAACCCCAGGGCCGGAGAGCGATATCGTCTTATTTCGTCGAGGGTAGCGACTGATAAGCGAACGCTGTCCGGCTGCATATACTCACTGAATCGTGCAAGCCCAACTATTTTACGTTCACCCCGTCATATTACATAGAAAATATATGACAACACTCACAAAACTATTTTCCCCTTCTGTAAGCAATTAATATTTAACACATTGGCTGCGCTTCTGATTATTGACATTCATTTGGGGTTACTTCCGGTTGACCGCATAATCTGTGATTGAATTCACCGCATGACAACATTGCCATAAATACAATTCAACTCACTACCCGGAGGCAATATGTTTAAAGAAGAAAGACGTCATGCCATCATTAATTTACTGATAAAGGATAATAGTGTTAGTGTCAGTAAACTTTCAGACCTTTATAAGGTTAGCCAGGAGACTATTCGTTCCGATCTACGCTATTTCCAGAAATCAGGTATGCTTCAGCGTTGCTATGGCGGAGGGATTTTAAATCGTGACGCGCTGAGTAAGCTTATCACTGAAAATAAGATTGATATCTCCAGCACTATCGCCACGCCAATCCATCAGGATGCAAAACTGCGCCGGGAAAACACAAAAAAAGCAGGCAAGGTGTGTGTTTTAGGCTCATTCAATATTGATGTTTCAGCAACCGTGCCGTGGTTTCCACAAAGCGGAGAATCCATTCTGGCCAGTCAATTTGGATTCTATCCTGGCGGTAAAGGAGCCAACCAGGCTTTAGCGGCAAACAATGCTGGTGCTGCGGCGCATTTTATTTTTAAAGTGGGCAAAGATCAGTTCAGCGCATTTGCTATGAATCATATTATTCAATCAGGCATCACCTCATACAGCGCGTATCAAACAGATAAAGCGCCCACCGGTAGCGCATTGATCTATGTCTCCGCCGTGGATGGCGATAATATTATCGCCATCTACCCTGGCGCCAATATGATGCTCACCACGCAAGAGATTAACGAGCAACACCGTTATATCGCCGAGTCTGACGTTATGTTAATGCAGCTCGAAACGAACATTGAAGCGTTGACTGAATTTATTCGCCTGGGAAAACAAGAAAATAAAATGATCATGCTAAATCCTGCCCCCTATACGAAACAGGTGACGCATTTATTATCTGATATTGACATCATCACGCCGAATGAAACTGAAGCCTCTTTTTTATCCGGTGTAACCATTACTGATATTAATGATGCGAAAAAAGCCGGAAATATTATTCTGCAATCCGGGGTGAAAAAAGTCATCATTACCCTTGGCGCCCGTGGATCTCTGCTCTGTGAGCACGCCCGCACGTTGTATATTCCTGCGTGGAGCGCCGTGGTAAAAGATGCCGCCGGGGCCGGTGACGCTTTTAATGGCGCCTTAGCCGCCGCGCTGGCGCGACAAGCAGACATGGTCGCAGCCATTCAATATGCCTCCGCTTTCGCTTCTCTGGCGGTGGAACAAGTCGGTGCGTCGAGTATGCCTCAGCACTTGCAGGTTTTACATCGAATGCGTACCCAATCTAATAAAGTCATTCACATTAATTAACAGGTGACATAATGAAAATTTTATTTATTGGCGAATCCTGGCACATTCATATGATTCACTCTAAAGGTTTTGATAGCTTTACATCGAGCAAATACGAAGAAGGCGCAGACTATTTATTATCCTGCTTACGCCAGGGTAATATCGATGTAGACTACATGCCTGCCCATATTGTGCAAACTCGTTTTCCACAAACCGCCGAAGCATTAGCCTGCTATGATGCGATCGTCATCAGTGATATCGGTAGCAATACGTTCCTGCTACAAAACAGAACGTTTTATAATATGGACATTATTCCTGATGCATTACAACTTATCGCCGATTATGTTGCTGAGGGCGGCGGTCTGTTGATGATCGGCGGGTATTTATCCTTTACGGGAATAGAAGCAAAAGCCAATTATAAAAATACGGTTCTGGCGGAGGTATTGCCGGTTGATATGCTGGATGTAGATGACCGCGTAGAACTACCGCAAGGATGTAAAGCAGTAAATACTGCGGTAGAGCATGTTATTACCCAGCCATTTAGCGAATGGCCGCCGCTGTTGGGCTATAACAAGCTTATCGCCAAAGAAAATAGTCAAGTCCTTGCTGAAATTAATGGCGATCCACTGTTAGTTATGGGTACTTACCATAAAGGGAAAGTATGTTGCTTTGCCAGTGATTGTTCGCCGCACTGGGGAAGCCCGCAGTTTCTGCAATGGGAACATTACGCCACCTTCTGGTGTAATGTTTTACACACAATAAAAAAATAATATTACCCAGGCGAATATAAATTTCGCCTGCCCTGCCACACACTGAGTCATTAAGAATATGAATGATACTTATCTCTATGGCGAAATGTTTTCTGAAAACATATTGACAAGCTATCGGATTTATGGAGACAGAAAATCATTACTCACGCCGCTCATTATCCTTCATGGCGGCCCTTCTGGCGGCTTTGATTATTTATTAAATTATCGCCGTCTGGCTGATGACGGGCGCATGGTAATATTTTACGATCAATATGGCTGCGGTCGTTCAACGCATTTTCCTCATGCTGACGCGTCTTTCTGGACTATTGCGCGTTATCTCCGTCAATTAACCCAATTAATTCATCACCTGGGTATTGGACACGGATATTCGATACTGGGACATTCCTGGGGCGGAATGCTTGCCGCAGAGCACGCCTGCTTACAGCCTGCCGGGCTTCGCGGGACGATACTGGCCAGTTCGCCGGCCAGTATCGCCCTGTGGCAACAGGAAGCCATACGGCTCTTTAACGCTCTGACGCCAATGTCCGATGACGATATCAAAAACGTCATTATGCCCGCCGTCATTTATCAAAACCCACCGGAACAGCTGGTCGCTTATTATGCCAGACACGTTTATACCCTCGCGGAAGAAGCCGTTCATGTTCAGCGCTCTAATGCGCAGTTCGCCGCCGACCCTACGGGTTATCACATTTTATGGGGAACCAATGAACTGGCGGCAAATGGCAAACTTGCCGACTGGGATATTACGCCCCATTTGTGCCAGATACGCTGTCCTGTTCTGGTACTACGCGGCGAAAACGATCAGGCAACCGAGCGCGTCGTCTCTCCGCTTCTCTCTCACATTTCAGACTGCCGCGCGGTCACTATTCCCGGCAGCAGCCATAACCCGCATGAAGAAAATATCGCGCCCTGCCTCGCAGCGGTAAGCGCGTTTTTACGCGATCTGGCATAAAAAGCCATTAAGGTATTTATCATGAAAAAAGTCAAAAAATTGTCTCTTACCGATTTAGTGCTTTATGGTCTGGTGTTTATGGTGCCTATCGCGCCAGTCTCTCTTTATGGCGTCGTTTATAATCTTTCGCACGGTATGGTTGCGCTGGTTTATATTATTGGCGCGATCGCGATGTTTTTTATCGCGTACAGCTACTCTACCTTATCGCAACATATCTCCTCGTCGGGTTCGGCCTATGCGTATGCTGGCGTATGCATTAATCCCGCCGTAGGGTTTCTGACCGGATGGATATTACTGCTGGATTATCTTTTGTTCCCTACGCTCGTGGCAGTGCTGGGCGGCGTCGCGGTCCACGCTATTTTACCGCAAATCCCGGTCTGGGTCTGGCCGTTGATTTATGTGGCTATCGGCACCGGAGTCAACTATCTCGGGATACAGCAAACGGCGAAATTCGATAAGTTACTGGTCTTTATTCAACTCGGTATTCTGGCGATTTTCGTGCTACTCATTGTCCGTCTGATGCTGCTGGACAGTAGTCAGATAACGCTTTCCTTCCGGCCTTTTTTCGATTCACAGTGGTTCACCCCAGGGCTCATCGCGACGGCGATTTCGGTGGCTGCGCTGAACTTTCTCGGCTTTGACGCTATCAGTACATTAAGTGAAGAAAGCGAAGGCGGGGGACGCGCCGTCAGTAAAGCAACGCTGTTGGCGTTAGTTTTGGCGACGGTACTGTTTATTATCGTTGTGGCGTTTGCGGCGTTCGCCACCGGTAATGTCGACCGCTTCGCGGAAGGCAATGCGACGAATGAAGCATTTTTCACCATTGCCGGCAACGTTGGCGGTATCTGGCTCAAAGTGGCATTTTCCATCATTGTGGCGTTTGTGTGCGCCGTCGGCAACATTATTACCGCGCAAACGGCGGTGTCCAGAGTGCTATTTTCAATGGGGCGCGACCGAATGTTGCCCGCCTTCCTCGCTCACGTCCATACCACGCGTAAAACGCCGGATTATGCCATTCTGTTTACCGGCGGCGTCACCCTGCTGCTCAGCTACCTGTTTTCCGGCAAGATTGAGTCTATCTCCACGCTGGTGAACTTTGGCGCGCTTTTCGCTTTTTTTGTCGTGAACCTGTGTGTGTTTATCCTGTTCAATTTCCGGATGAAAGCCCAGCGGCGCATTTTCGCCCATGTCATTTCGCCGATCATGGGGATGATCGTCATCGGCTACGTCTGTTTAAACATGAACATTCACGCTCTGATACTCGGAATTAGCTGGGCGGCGATCGGGATAGCGATTCTGTGCTATCGAAAAGCACATAACCAAAACATCGCCATCGACCTGGAAGGCAAAAAGTTGCTCGATTG
Source organism: Salmonella sp. SJTUF14076 (assembly GCF_015534835.1). Classification (NCBI taxonomy): domain Bacteria; kingdom Pseudomonadati; phylum Pseudomonadota; class Gammaproteobacteria; order Enterobacterales; family Enterobacteriaceae; genus Salmonella; species Salmonella sp. SJTUF14076. The sequence goes on from NZ_CP064674.1 coordinate 2,605,949, forward strand.
ACATTATGCGCAACAACACCCACTGTTGCGCAACGCCGCCCCTGTTCGGGCGGCGTTATCGCCAGCGACATCGTAAACAGCGTAATAACAAACCGTTGTGGATCTGCACAGATGTCTTTTGAAACAGGGTTTTCATTTTCCTTTTTTGTAAATTTCAGCGTATAATGCGCGCCAATTGTCTCTTGAATGGTTTCAGCGCATTGGACTGTAAAACTCAACGACTAAAATTATCCCCTTCCCGTTGGGCTGAAACGCGAGCACACATTCCTCTGCACGCTCTTTCGATGTCACCTATCCTTAGAGCGAGGCATCATCACTTTAGCAACACAGGCTTAGCTTCCGGGCCGTGCGCGCCCGAAGCCAGATTTCCATATCCTCCTCAACTTAAAGACTAAGACTGTCATGAAAAAGACGAAAATTGTTTGTACTATCGGTCCGAAAACCGAATCCGAAGAGATGTTAAGCAAAATGCTGGACGCGGGCATGAACGTGATGCGTCTGAACTTCTCTCATGGCGATTATGCAGAACACGGTCAGCGTATCCAGAACTTGCGCAACGTGATGAGCAAAACTGGTAAAAAAGCCGCTATTCTGCTTGATACTAAAGGACCAGAAATCCGCACCATTAAACTGGAAGGCGGTAACGACGTTTCGCTGAAAGCGGGCCAAACCTTTACTTTTACCACCGACAAATCCGTGGTCGGTAATAATGAAATCGTTGCCGTCACCTATGAAGGCTTCACCAGCGACCTGAGCGTTGGCAACACCGTCCTGGTTGACGATGGTCTGATCGGTATGGAAGTGACCGCCATCGAAGGCAATAAAGTCATTTGTAAGGTGCTGAACAACGGCGATCTGGGCGAGAACAAAGGCGTTAACCTGCCGGGCGTTTCTATTGCTCTGCCGGCGCTGGCTGAAAAAGACAAACAGGACCTGATCTTCGGTTGCGAACAGGGCGTTGACTTTGTTGCTGCGTCCTTTATCCGTAAACGTTCTGACGTTGTCGAAATTCGCGAGCATCTGAAAGCCCACGGCGGCGAAAACATCCAGATTATCTCTAAGATCGAAAACCAGGAAGGCCTGAACAACTTCGATGAAATTCTCGAAGCTTCCGACGGCATCATGGTTGCGCGTGGCGACCTGGGCGTAGAAATCCCGGTTGAAGAAGTGATTTTTGCGCAGAAAATGATGATCGAAAAATGTATCCGCGCACGTAAAGTCGTGATCACCGCGACTCAGATGCTGGATTCTATGATCAAAAACCCGCGTCCGACCCGCGCAGAAGCAGGCGACGTTGCGAACGCCATCCTCGACGGTACGGATGCGGTTATGCTGTCCGGCGAATCCGCAAAAGGGAAATACCCGCTGGAAGCCGTTTCTATCATGGCGACCATCTGCGAACGTACCGACCGCGTCATGAACAGCCGTCTGGACTACAACAACGACAGCCGTAAACTGCGCATTACGGAAGCAGTATGCCGCGGCGCGGTAGAAACCGCCGAAAAACTGGAAGCGCCGCTGATCGTGGTAGCGACCCAGGGCGGTAAATCCGCTCGCGCCGTGCGCAAATACTTCCCGGACGCCACCATCCTGGCATTGACCACCAATGAAGTGACCGCCCGTCAGTTAGTACTGAGCAAAGGCGTGGTATCGCAGCTGGTGAAAGAAATCAATTCTACTGATGATTTCTACCGTCTGGGCAAAGATGTCGCCCTGCAAAGCGGCCTCGCCCAGAAAGGCGACGTCGTAGTGATGGTCTCCGGCGCGCTGGTTCCAAGCGGCACCACTAACACCGCCTCTGTTCACGTACTGTAATAATTGTTGTGTGAATTAATTTGTTTAAAAAAGCGCCCTTCCGGCGCTTTTTTTATTTAATCGATAGCCACTATTAATAAAAAAATCAAATCGGATTTTACTATCTAATTGCGGATTATCTAAGAAGAATCCGATGGAAGCCCCCTGTTTTCTTTCGGTTTTTTAGGGACTTTCATGCATTTCGATGCTTCTTTGAGCGAACGATCAAAAATAAGTGCATTCCCATCAAAAAAATATTCTCAACATAAAAAAGTTTGTGTAATACTTGTAACGCTACATGGAGATTAACTCAATCTAGAGGGTATTAATAATGAATCGTACTAAACTGGTACTGGGCGCGGTAATCCTGGGTTCTACTCTGCTGGCTGGTTGCTCCAGCAACGCTAAAATCGATCAGCTGTCTTCTGACGTTCAGACTCTGAACGCTAAAGTTGACCAGCTGAGCAACGACGTGAACGCAATGCGTTCCGACGTTCAGGCTGCTAAAGACGACGCAGCTCGCGCTAACCAGCGTCTGGACAACCAGGCTACTAAATACCGTAAGTAATAGTACCTGCGTAATAAAAATGGCGCACATCGTGCGCCATTTTTTTTACCCACATAACCACACAAAGTATAATGTTATTGTTATGAACCGTACTAACCAGCTGATCTTAGGTGCAGTAGTTCTGGGTTCCACGTTACTGGCAGGTTGTTCAAGCAACGCTAAAATCGATCAGTTGTCTTCCGATGTACAGACGCTGAGCGCTAAAGTTGATCAACTGAGTAATGACGTAAATGCAATGCGTTCCGACGTTCAGGCTGCTAAAGACGACGCAGCCCGCGCGAACCAGCGTCTGGACAACAAAGTAGTATCCCACGTCCGTAAGTAATTTGACGCACGATATAAAATGGCGCACATCGTGCGCCATTTCTTTACCCACATAACCACTCATAATATAAGGATATTATTATGACCCGTACTAACAAGCTGATCTTAGGTGCAGCAGTTCTGGGTTCCACGTTACTGGCAGGTTGTTCAAGCAACGCTAAAATCGATCAGTTGTCTTCCGATGTACAGACGCTGAGCGCTAAAGTTGAGCAACTGAGTAATGACGTAAATGCAATGCGTTCCGACGTTCAGGCTGCTAAAGACGATGCTGCTCGCGCGAACCAACGTCTGGACAACAAAGTATTCCGCATCTGTAAATAATTTGACGCACAATATAAAATGGCGCACATCGTGCGCCATTTTTTTGTCCGTCGTTTGCTGCGAAGGCTACTGCGTCGCGCGCGTTTGCCCCTCTTCCCCGACAAAAACGTTCTGAGCGGATTCGACTGCGGTCGTATTTACCGCCGGCGTCTGCCCGGCGCTCACGCTGACAGGATACCCGGCTCGCCGGTATAGCGCCTTATCGACCAGGCGACTATCCACCCCTTGCGCGTTTCTGAACGCGGTAAATTCCGCAGGCAACACGTAGGGCATCGTCTGCACGTTTTGCTCTTCTTCCGGCGATAGCGGCCTGTGTACCTCTACATAACGAATGCCATTCGGCTCGACAGAGAATTTCACCGGCTGGTTAATCACTTTTACCGGCGTCCCCGTTCTGACCTGCGCAAATAACGCTTTGATGTCCGGCGCGTTCATGCGAATACAACCGGAACTCACACGCAGACCTACGCTATCCGGCGCGCTGGTGCCATGAATGAGATATTCCCCATTACCGTGCGCCAGACGCAGCGCATAGCGTCCCAGCGGGTTATTTGGCCCGGCAGGGATCACCGGCGGCAGCGTGATCCCCCGCTCAAGCGAACGTTGGCGTATGCCTGCCGTCGGCGTCCACGTCGGATTGGGGATCTTTTGCCCTATCCGGGTGTCCATGACGGGAGTTTCCAGTCCCTGCAAACCGATGCCGATGGGATACACCTGTACGCGGTTTTCTCCCGGCGGGTAATAATACAGCCGTAGCTCCGCGAGGTTGACGATAACGCCTTCCCTGGGCGCATCCGGCAATAGCATCTGCGAGGGAATGGTAATTAGCGTACCGGGCTTAGGCACCGGCGCAATCGTATTGTTCGCTTCAAGAATGAGCATCGCCGCCGTATCAAAACGCCGGGCGATAGCCTGCAGGTTTTTATCACCTTCCTGTACGGTATAGGTTTGATTCTGACCAATAAGACGGCTGCCTTCGGGCGGTAATGGATAATCAACCGCCCAGGCTGCCTGTAACGCGCTATACGCGCCGATAATAGTTAGCGTAATGAAAGACGCACGTTTCATACCAAACCTCCTGTATTCCTGGTGATGCCCTCTGCGACGACTGGTAGCGCTTCGCTTATCAGAACAACAAAATATACGCTCTGTCCACTCTGGATAAAGCGACGTCGCCGTCCGACAAAGGATTTGACATCAGGTAGAACGCTGTCTGTACAGTTTAGCTAAGAGTGGCGGCCTTAGCGCGAATTGCGCGAATCATTGCTTCCAGCCCCTGAGAACGAGAAGGTGTGAGGTGCTGCGCAAGCGCCATTTTTTCGAACCATGGCCGGACATCAAAATGCACAATATCCTGCGCCGTCATTTGGTGGTACAAAATAAATACCACCGCCATAAGGCCTTTAACGATCGCCGCGTCGCTGTCGCCCTGCAATTCGATAATGCCGTTGGCGTTTCGCCGCATCACGATCCACACCTGGCTCTGACAGCCATGAATCGTATTTTGCGGATTACGATCCTGCGGATTTAACTCCGCCAGGCGCTGCCCCAACTCAATAATATATAAATATTTCTCTTCCCAATTAGCGCAACGCGTAAAGTTACGCAGCAATTTTTCTTTATCCGGTAGCGCAGCCATAAAACCTCACTGTTATCCCAATAAGCGGTGGATACGCGTTAATCCTGCCACCAGTCGGTCCACTTCTTCATGGGTGTTATACATCGCCAGCGAAGCCCGGCACATTGCCGGCACGCCATACCAGGCCATGAGCGGCATTGCGCAGTGATGTCCCGTTCGTACCGCGATACCGTAATTATCAAGAAAGCTACCGACGTCGTAAGCATGGTGTTTACCCAGATTAAACGCGATGACGCCCAACCGCTGCGCCGGACCATACAGCGTGATATCAGGCACCTGCGCCAGTTGCTCCAGCGCATAGCGCATCAGCATCTGCTCATAATCGCCAATCTTATCCAGTCCCAGCGACGTCACATAGTCAATCGCCGCGCCGAGACCGATGATGCCGCCAGTATTCGGCGTTCCCGCCTCAAAACGCCAGGGCGCTTTCGCCCATGTCGTTCCCTGCGTCAGGCTGACGGTCGAGATCATCGACCCGCCCCCTTCCCACGGCGGCATTTCTTGCAGCAACGCCTCTTTAACATACAGAATGCCGATGCCGGTCGGCCCGTAAAGTTTATGGCCGGAGAAAACGTAAAAATCGCAGTCCAGCGCCTGGACGTCAACAGCATGGTGCATCACGGCCTGGGCGCCATCCACCAGCACTTTCGCCCCATGCTGGCGCGCCAGCGCAATCATGTCCGGCAGTGGGTTTTCCGTCCCCAGCACATTGGAAACATGGGTAATGGCCAGCAGTCGGGTTCGGTCATCGAACAGTGCTGCTAAGGTCTCCAGCCGCAGCGTACCGTCAGGATGCAACGGGATCACGCGCAGTTCGGCGCCTTTGCGCTCGCACAGCATCTGCCAGGGAACGATGTTAGCGTGATGCTCCATCTCGCTGATAATAATGTTATCCCCGGCGCGAATATTTTCCGTTCCCCAACTGTTGGCGACAAGGTTAATGCCCTCCGTCGTACCGCGCACGAAAACCAGTTCTTCTGCGGAGCGGGCGTTAATAAACCGCGACGCCTGCTTACGCACATTCTCCATGCTTTCGGTCGCCTGCGCGCTTAACGTATGGATACCTCGATGTACCGCAGCATAGCCGTGACGGTAGAAGGCAGATTCAGCATCAATCACCTGATTAGGTTTTTGAGCGCTGGCTGCGCTGTCCAGGTAAGCCAGCGGCAGGCCGTTAACTTCACGCTGCAGTATGGGAAAATCCGCCCGTACTTTTTCTACAGGAAATGTCATACCAGGCCTCCGGGCAGTCGCTGGCCGATTCGCGCCAGCACCTGCTGTTTAAGGGCGCTATCATGGATAGCTTCCGTTAACTCTGCGGCAAACGCGTAAAGAATCATGTGCCGCGCCTCCTGCTGCCTGATGCCGCGTGATTGCAGATAAAACATCTGCTCATCGTCAATACGCCCGATTGTCGCGCCGTGGCTGCACTTCACGTCATCGGCATAGATCTCTAATTGCGGTTTGGTATCGACTTCGGCCAGTTTCCCCAACAACAGGTTATTATTGGTCATCTGGCCGTCGGTTTTAATGGCGTGTTGCGCCACGTTAATCAGGCCATTAAAGACCGCGCGTCCTTTGTCGCTGACGATGGTCTTGTGCAACTGGCGGCTGTTACAGTAGCCTTTGTTATGTTCCAGCCATGTCCGCGTATCGCAGACTTCATTTTTCACCGGCATCGCCAGACTATTCAGTCGAAGCGTCGCGTTTTCGCCATTCAGTTGTGAGCTGCTGTGGTGACGTAGTACTGCGGCGCCCAGCAGAAAACTGTGGCTAAACGCCGAGGCGTCTGTCGCCAGCAGAAGATCGTTATGCGCAAAGTGATAGCTGGACGCATTTTCAAACGCCAGTTTGAAATGGCGCAGTTGCGCATTGTCTGCAACGTTCATCGTCAGACGCGCGCCGGTAAAATGTTTTGCCGCTGTAAGGCTGACATAATGCTCAATAACCGTCGCTTCCGCGCCTTCCGCCAGCGCCAGATGGTGGCGATAATGCGCGGTATTCAGCTCGTCGCCATCCACACCCTGCGTGATATGCATTAACAGTAGCGGCCTCGTCGGACGCTGATTTCGCCGGACCTGTATATACGTGACACATTGCGCCAGGCTTTCCGTCAGATGCAGAAAAACCTCAGGCTGCACCGGCGCGGCAAGCGCCTGGCGCTCATCCCTGACGCTAACATCAAATCCGCTGTTTTGCGTGCTATCACTGAGCTCTGGCATAAACCGACCATCGACAAACACCAGCCGCACGGCATCGATTTGCAGCGCCAGCGCATCACGCTGTGCGGCGCTGATAGTCGCAAACTGCTGGATAAACTGGCTATGGGTTAAGCCCTCCAGCGGCGTGTATTTCCAGTCTTCATGTTTACGCGTCGGCAATCCCAGACGTAACATCTGTTGGAAATGTTGTCGTGCCAGCTCAGTTCGACTTTCTCCTTTTTCTTCAAAGAGATGCTGCCATTGCTGTAGCGCTTTACTGCTGTTCGGTAAGCCAGCCATAACCCTGCTCCTCCAGTTGTTTGACCAGAGTAAAATCGCCGGAACGGACAATTCGCCCCTGATAGAGGACGTGGACGTAATCGGGCTTGATGTAGTCCAGTATGCGCTGATAGTGGGTCACGATAATAAAAGCGCGTTTATTGTCGCGTAACGCGTTGACGCCTTCCGCCACAATTTTCAACGCATCGATATCCAGTCCGGAGTCCGACTCATCAAGGATGCACAGTTCCGGCTCCAGCACCGCCATTTGCAAAATATCATTGCGCTTTTTCTCCCCGCCGGAAAAACCGACGTTTACCGAACGGGTCAGCAAATCTTCCGGCATTTTCAGCAATGCGATCTTCTCTTCCATCAGATCCTGAAAATCAAAGCGATCCAACGACGCCTGCCCGCGGTAGGCGCGCACGGCATTCAGCGCGGTTTGCAGGAAAAACTGGTTACTGACGCCGGGGATTTCTACCGGGTACTGGAAGGCCATAAAAATCCCTTCGCCCGCCCGTTCCTCCGGCGACAGTTCAAGCAGATCTTTACCTTTGAACGTAACCGAGCCGCCGGTGACCTCATAATCTTCACGTCCCGCCAGGGTGGCGGAAAGCGTGCTTTTCCCGGAACCGTTCGGCCCCATAATGGCGTGAACTTCGCCGGGGCGAATCTCCAGATTCAGGCCACGCAAAATCGCCTTTTCTTCCACACTGACCTGTAAATCTTTAATGCTTAACATGGGTTTTCCTTCATCATTAACCGACGCTGTGCTCAAGGCTAATCGCCAGCAGTTTTTGCGCTTCAACGGCAAACTCCAGCGGCAGTTCCGAGAAAACGTCTTTGCAGAAACCGTTGACGATCATCGAAATAGCGTCTTCTTCGCTGATGCCGCGTTGCAAACAATAGAAAAGCTGATCTTCACCGATGCGTGATGTCGTCGCCTCGTGCTCCAGCTGCGCGCTGTTATTGCGGCATTCAACATACGGGAACGTATGCGCGCCGCAGTCCGCGCCAATCAACATGGAGTCGCATTGGGTGAAATTTCGGGCGTTGGTTGCCGTCGGCATAATTTTTACCAGCCCACGGTAGCTGTTCTGGCTGTGGCCGGCGGAAATGCCTTTTGAGATAATGGTTGAGCGCGTGTTTTTACCGATATGGATCATTTTGGTGCCGGTGTCAGCCTGCTGATGTCCACTGGTCAGCGCAACGGAATAGAACTCGCCGATAGAATTATCACCGCGCAGAATGCAGCTCGGGTATTTCCAGGTAATCGCCGAACCGGTTTCCGACTGGGTCCACGACATCTTGCTGTTTTCCCCTTCGCACAACGCCCGCTTGGTCACAAAGTTCAAAATGCCGCCCGTGTTGTTGTCGCCCGGGAACCAGTTTTGTACGGTGGAATATTTTACTTCAGCATCTTTATGGATGATGACCTCCACTACCGCGGCGTGTAGCTGATAACTGTCGCGTACGGGCGCGGAGCAGCCTTCGATATAACTCACATAGCTGCCTTCATCCGCCACCAGAATCGTGCGCTCAAACTGACCGGTTTTCTCAGCGTTAATGCGAAAATAGGTGGATAACTCCATTGGGCAACGCACGCCTTTAGGAACATAGATAAATGTCCCATCGGAAGCGACTGCCGCATTCAGCGCGGCAAAAAAGTTATCGTTCCCCGGCACGACGGTGCCAAGATATTTCCTGACCAGGTCAGGGTGATCGTGTATCGCTTCGCCAAAAGAACAGAAAATAATGCCCTGTTCCGCCAGTTTTTCACGGTATGTGGTCGCTACGGAGACCGAGTCAAAAATCGCATCGACGGCGACCTCTTTCCCTTCGCGAACCGGAACGCCAAGTTGCTCGAAGGCGTCTTCAACCTCTTTACTCAAAAAGGTATTCGCGCCCGTTTGCTGTACGGCTCCCGGCTGGGAAACGCAGCTATCGTCGCAGTTTCCGCATGATGGCGCAGAGTAATAGCTGTAGTCCTGATAGTTCAATTTATCGTAGTGCGCTTTCAGCCAGTGCGGTTCATCCATGTCCAGCCAGGCTCTATAGGCATTGAGACGAAATTCCAGCATCCACTCAGGTTCGTTACGCTTTGCGGAAATCGCGCGCACCACCTCTTCGCTGATGCCTTTTGCCAGTTCATCAGTGGGTAGTTGCGTGAAAAATCCTTCTTTGTAATTAAGGCGTCCGCCTGTCCAGATGCCGACCTCTTCCGTTGCTTCAGTGTTACGAGACATAGTACCGCCTATACCCCAAAACTTTCGCCGCAGCCGCATTCATTCTGGGCTTTGGGGTTATGAAATTTAAATAACTGGTTCAGCCCTTCCTGTACGTAATCCACTTCTGTTCCGTCAATAAAAGGCATCGCCTGTAACGGTGCGAAAAGCTTTGCGCCTTCGGCTTCAAAAACCAGATCGTCTTTATCCGGCTCCCGAACGGTATCCAGAACATAGCCAAATCCGGCACATCCCGTCTGTTTTACGCTTAACCGCACGCCCAACATGCCCGGCTGCTTTGCTGCCAGTTCACGTATGTGCGCAGCCGCCGCTGGCGTTAACGTCAGCCCTTTCCAGGGGAAGTCCTCCGGGTTAAACGTGTCTGAATGCAATTCCATAGAGTTACCTCGCGTTCTAAATCACCAGGATATAACAGCATGTTAGTGATAATGATTATCACTTCAACCCCTTAACCGCAGGGGCTTTCCAACAAATGGTCATATTGAGCGCCTTTTATTAAGCATAGACCCTGTCCGCCAGGTCATACGACAGACAAAAAACCACTTAACCTTTTGATAAGTAATGATTTATAAGATATTAACCGTTCTGACAGGTCAAAAACGAAAAGATGTATAGAAAATGACTATTTAATTAATAGGCTGTCGACATTGCCGGGCGGCGAGGTCAGAACCCCATTTTTTGTATGGATACCTGGCGTTGCGCTCTTTATAATCCGCTGCGGTTCTATAACTCAGTTTGAGCTATAGGTTTATGTAAACTCTTTCCGGCATTTCAGGTGCTGAATGAGGCAAGAGGCTTAAAATATGGTTGTTACGCTCGCGTATATCGTACTTTTTTTGGTTTTCTCGTGGGTCATCTTGAGAATTAATCAAAAAAGCGATTCCCTGTCGAAAAGCGTTTTTATCGCTATCTTTTTAGGGGCTGTTATTGGTTTATCCCTACATTTTATTTCAGCAAATCACACTAAAACTATTATCGAATGGTACAGCATCGTCGGCAATGGTTACGTCCACCTGCTAAAACTGGTCGCTATACCGCTAATTTTTATTTCTATTCTTTCCGCCATCAATAAACTGGAAAATAGTGCCGGCATCGGAAAAATGTCGCTGACGATCGTCGGATGCATGTTATGCCTGGTGATGGTTGCCGGTTTTATCGGATTACTGACCGCTCATGTGCTGGGGCTTGACGCCAGCGCTTTTGTGCACATGCCGTCAATGTTAACTACGGAAGAAGTCAATAAGACTGCCGCGGTGTCGATTCCCCAGTTAGTGACATCGCTGATTCCGACTAATATTTTTCTTGATCTTACGGGGGCCAGAAGTGTTTCCGTTATCGGCATCGTTATCTTCACGCTAATAGCGGGGATCGCCCTGTTAAAGGTCAAAAAAGAGGCGCCGGAAGAAGGTCAGAAATTAAGCGCAGGCATTAACGCTGTTCAGATCTGGGTCATGAAGATGGTACGTATCGTTATTGCATTAACGCCCTATGGCGTCATGGCATTAATGACTACCGTATTTTCATCATACCGCCTTGAACAATTCGCCAGCTTACTTGGTTTTATCGGCGCCTGTTATATCGCGATTTTCATGATGTTTATCGTGCACGCCATCTTGCTGATCCTCAGCGGTAATAATCCAGCGCGTTATTTCAGAATGGTCTGGCCCGTCTTAACCTTTGCGTTTGTCTCCCGCAGCAGCGCAGCCTCTATTCCGCTGGCCATTTCCGCCCAGGAAAAATTTGGCGTACAAAGCACCATTGCCAATATTTCCGCCTCGTTTGGCTCCAGTATGGGGCAAAATGGCTGCGCCGGGATTTATCCGGCTATTATGGTAGCGATGATTGCGCCCACCATCGGCATCGATCCGCTCTCGCTGCATTTTCTGGCCGCGATGTTGCCTGCCATTGCGCTAGGGTCTATTGGCGTAGCCGGCGTCGGCGGCGGTGGTACGTTCGCGGCGCTGATTGTCCTGTCGACGTTGAATTTTCCCGTTGCGCTGGTCGGTATTTTTATTGCCATCGAACCTATCGTTGATATGGCCCGCACGGCACTGAACGTTAACGGATCGATGATGTCAGGGGTGCTGGCTAACCGTATTTTGAATAATCATACGGCTGACGACATGCCGGCGGTTATTGACAGACCTTAGTTTTTTACGCGCCCGGAAAAGAAAAACCCTTAAGTCTGTTCAATACAGGCTTAAGGGTTCCGGCCCCATCCGGCGCTTATCTCCGGCACTCTTAATGGCTTAGCTCTTGAAGGGGCATAAGAATAATCTCATAAAGAGAGCGCGCCTTTTTAGCACAAATGGCGATCTGTATTTTTTTTAAACAAAATCAAGGGGGTTATCTATTACCGGGGGACAGTGTCTGGTGAGATTGCCTGGTAACATAGCCGGATGGCGGCTAACGCCTTATCCGGCCTACACAGACTTTATTAATGCACGCCCAACCGCCAGGCGAAATAGATCTCTTCTTTCAGTTCGGTTGCAGAGAGGGTGAGGAGATCGGCAAACTCTAACTCCAGCTGTTTTAAACGCTTCAAATACTGCGCGGGAGAAAGTTCGGTTTTATCACGGCGTAAAAATTCAATCGCCAGTTGGGTTGGGTCCAAATCAGTAGACATATCATCCTCGCTTATGTGTAAACGTGCACAGTATATCACCTTTTTCTGCGCACATTTTGACCAAAAGCAATATGCATCACACTTTTATGGTGACAACGTCACACAATCGCTGTAGTAAGACGCGAAGAACAGCACAGACGTCCCTGTTCATCAAAGATCTCTATCTGCCAGACCTGATGGCGAGCCCCGGTATGCAACGCTTTACAGACGCCTCGTACGCGCCCCTGACGCGCCGACCGTACATGGTTGGCATTCACCTCCAGCCCCACCACCTTTTGCTCCCCCTGCGTACACAGATAGCCTGCGACCGAGCCGATACTTTCCGCCAGCACCACAGACGCTCCGCCATGCAGCAAGCCGAACGGCTGTTTGGTGCGATGATCGACGGGCATTGTCGCTTCCAGCGTATCGTCCCCAATACGCTCAAAGCGGATATCAAGCAGGCCAACCATATTCCCTTCCCCCATCGCATTAAGCGCATCGAGGGTCACTTCACGTTTCCAGATCAACCTATAATCTCCAGTAATGCCTGCAACGGGTGACGCACGCCCGTACCTTCAATGCGTTTAACCTGGCTTCGGCAGGAATAACCGGTTGCCAGGCAACGGTTTCGCGGTAAACGTTGCATCGCCTGATGCCAAGATAGCTCATAAATTCCCAGCGAATTTTTATGATTGGTTAGTTCATGTCCATAAGTGCCCGCCATACCGCAGCAGCCTACGCTGACATTTTCCAGCTTCGCGCCAAAATGGGCAAAGATGGCGGCCCACTGCGCAGGCGCGCCGGGTAAAGCCGTGACTTCCGTACAATGACCAAAAAAGTACCACGGTTCGCCGCTCACCTCGATGGACAGTCTTGCATTTATTTCCTGCGCCAGCCATTCATTCACCAGCAACACATGAAAATCGCCGCGCTGTTCGCCCAGCGCCAGTTTGTATTCGTCGCGATAACACAGAACCAGCGCCGGATCGACGCCCACCATCGGCATCCCCAACGCAGCGATCCGATTAAGGAACTCAGAGGTTTTTTTCGCCGTTTTCGCAAAGCGATTAAGAAAACCTTTAATATGCTGCGCCTTACCATTCGGCGAGAACGGTAACAATACCGGCCTCCTGCCCAGTTTTTCCGCCAGGCGGATAAAGTCCGCCACGACCCGGGCGTCGTAGTAGCTGGTAAACGGATCCTGAACTACCAGTACCGTTTTCGCTTTTTGCTCGGCGCTCATGCGCTCCAGTTGCTCAAGCGTCATATTAGCGGACGGATGGCCCACCAGTTGCTGTTGCAATGAAGGGGCAGAAAGCAGAGGTAAATCCACCATACCGATATGTTTTTTCGCCAGATTACGAACCACCGGTTGGTTAATAAAAAAGTTAAAGGTCTTTGGCGCACGCGCCATCAGCGGCGCGTAGGTCTCGACCGTCGCCACCAGATGATCGCGTACCGGGCGCAGATAACGCGTATGGTAAAGCTGTAAGAAACGTGAACGAAACTCCGGAACATCGATTTTAATCGGACACTGGGTCGTACAGGCTTTACACGCCAGACAGCCGGACATGGCCTCTTTAACTTCATGGGAAAAGTCATACTCGCCTTTGCGTTTGTGCCAACTATTCCGGGTGCGGGCAATCAGCGTGCGTAAGCTGGCGCGTTTTTCCGGCAGCTCCTTTTCCAGCTTCAACGGATCGACGCCGCGATCGGCCAATAGACGGAGCCATTCCCGCACCAGCGTCGCCCTCCCTTTCGGCGAGTGGATCCGGTTAAGGCTAATTTTCATCGACGGGCACATCGGGCTTTTCGCATCGAAATTAAAGCACAGGCCGTTACCATTACACTCCATAGCGCCGCGCCAGGTCTGCCGTACCGCCAGCGGGATTTGCCGATCCCAGGTGCCGCGTTTTACCGCATCCACCTTCATCATCGGCGCCTCTATCCCCTGCGGCGGACAAATTTTGCCCGGGTTAAGTCGATTATTCGGATCAAAAGCCGCTTTTATTTTGCGCAGCTCGCCATACAGGACTTCGCCGAAAAAGGCCGGGCTGTATTCCGCACGAAAACCTTTTCCATGCTCGCCCCACAACAGCCCGCCGTATCTGGCGGTCAGCGCGACGACCTCATCGGAGATCTGTTTCATCAACAGTTCCTGCTGCGGATCGCACATATCCAGCGCCGGACGCACATGCAGCACCCCGGCATCCACGTGGCCGAACATGCCGTAACTTAAGCCATGACCATCCAGCAGGGCGCGAAATTCGGCGATGTAATCGGCCAGATGTTCAGGCGGCACGCAGGTATCTTCCGCAAAAGGAATCGGTTTGGCAGCGCCTTTCGCATTACCCAGCAGCCCTACCGCTTTTTTACGCATCGCGTAAATACGCTCAATACCCGTCAAATCGGTACAAAGTTGCCAGCCGATCACGCCCGCTTCCGCTCGCGCCATCAGGCCATCCAGCCGGTGGCACAGCGCCTCGACCTGTCCGTCAATAAGCGCTTCATCATCACCCGCGAATTCCACGATATTCAGGCCAAGCATCTCTTTATCCGGCACATCGGTAATCAATTCGCTAACGGAGTGCCAGACAATATCTTCCCGCGCAAGGTTAAGGACTTTGGAATCGACCGTCTCGACGGATAAGGCGCGCGCGTCAACCATAAAAGGGGCGTTACGCAGCGCGGAATCAAAGGAGTCGTATTTTACATTCACCAGACGGCGGACTTTGGGTATCGGGGTAATATCCAGCCGGGCTTCAGTAATAAACGCCAGCGTCCCTTCCGACCCCGTTAAGATGCGAGTGAGATCGAAGCGGGTCATGTCATCGTTAAAGACGTGGCGTAAATCGTAGCCTGTCAGGAAGCGATTGAGCTTTGGAAAGCTATCGAGGATAAGTTGACGGTTTTCCAGGCAGGACTGATAGACGGTCTGATAGATGCGGCCTGGCGTCGTCGTGTTTTCACCCAACGTCCGGGCAAGCTCTACAGGCATCGATTGCGTGTCAAGGATATCGCCCCCTAACAATACGGCCCGTATGCCTAAGACGTGATCTGACGTTTTTCCATAGACCAGCGAACCCTGACCGGAGGCATCGGTATTAATCATACCGCCAAGCGTGGCGCGATTACTGGTGGAAAGTTCCGGCGCAAAAAAATAGCCATACGGCTTTAACGCCTGATTAAGCTGATCTTTTATCACTCCCGCCTCTACCCGCACCCATCCCTCTTCAGGATTAATTTCAATAATGCGGTTCATATAGCGGGACATATCAACAATAATGCCCTGGTTTAGCGCCTGGCCATTCGTGCCAGTACCGCCGCCTCGAGGGGTAAATATCAGCGACGTAAAGCGCGGCTCCGCCGCCAGACGGGCAAGAAGCGCGACATCTGCCGTAGAACGGGGAAACACAACAGCATCGGGAAGAAGCTGGTAGATACTGTTATCGGTCGACATTGTCAGACGGTCGGCATAGCTGGTTGCCGTATCGCCCGTAAACCCTTGCTGCTCCAGCGCCTGCAAAAAATTGAGCACCAGCTGAACGACGCCGGGTGCCTGAGAAATTTGTGGAATCATTATATTGACCTTTTCCTGCGGTCTATGTTGTGAACGGTGGCGCCCAACCCGGCGAGCGCGAGCGGTCTACGCACAGGAAGGGATGCTTAATCGTTTGCGTGTTGCGTTATTTGTTGTATCACATTTTTTTCCTGTGCGCCCAACAGAATTACATGCAGAATCGGCCTGTTAAAAACCGCTGAAATTGCTCATCATTATAGGGTGTGGTTTGCATGTTCACGTCGCGCCAACGTTCTGGCGCAAAGACAAAGGTGAAAAGTATTTATGGTAAATGTTCGTCAGCCCAGGGATATTGCGCAAGTGCTGCTATCGGTGCTGTTTTTAGCCATCATGATTGTGGCCTGTTTGTGGATAGTACAGCCTTTTATTTTGGGGTTTGCATGGGCAGGTACGATTGTTATCGCGACCTGGCCCGTTTTGCTGAAATTACAAAAAATATTGTGGGGCCGCCGCTCGCTTGCCGTACTGGTCATGACGCTGCTGTTAGTGCTGCTCTTCGTTATTCCCGTCGCCTTGCTGGTGAACAGCATTGTCGATGGTAGCGGCCCGCTCATCCATGCAGTGACCGGCGGCGATATGACGCTACCCGATCTGGCATGGTTAAATAATATTCCGTTGGTTGGCGCCAAACTGTATGCCGGATGGCATAGCCTGCTGGATATGGGCGGTAGCGCTATTATGGCGAAAGTGCGGCCTTATATCGGCACAACCACGACCTGGTTTGTCGGTCAGGCGGCGCATATCGGACGCTTTATGATGCACTGCGCCCTGATGCTGTTGTTTAGCGCCCTGCTTTACTGGCGCGGCGAACAAGTGGCGATGGGTATACGCCATTTTGCCTGTCGTCTCGCGGCTAAACGCGGCGATGCGGCGGTTCTGCTGGCTGCCCAGGCGATCCGCGCCGTGGCGCTTGGCGTGGTGGTCACCGCGCTGGTACAGGCGGTACTTGGCGGCGTCGGGCTGGCGATTTCCGGCGTGCCTTACGCTACTCTGTTGACGGTAGTGATGATCCTTTCGTGTCTGGTTCAGTTGGGGCCGTTGCCGGTATTGATTCCAGCCATTATCTGGCTTTACTGGACAGGCGACACCACCTGGGGCACCGTGCTGCTGGTTTGGAGCGCCGTCGTCGGCACTCTGGATAACGTGATTCGCCCGGTACTCATCCGCATGGGCGCCGATTTACCGCTGCTTCTGATCCTTTCCGGGGTAATCGGCGGCCTGATTGCATTCGGTATGATTGGTCTGTTTATTGGACCGGTGCTTCTGGCCGTGACCTGGCGTTTGTTCTCCGCATGGGTACATGAAGTTCCGGCGCCGACGAATGAACCAGAGGAGATCCTTGAAGAGCTGGATGACATCGAGGAAGCCAACAAGCAGTCATAATCCCGTCGGGCGGCATTGCCGCCCGATGCTTTAGCGACGTTTATCAATTCAACGCACACTCCATTTTGATTCGCCCGTCTGTTCCCCGCCGCATCTCATTTCTGTCGCAAATCCGTTACAGTTTTTAAACTATTGAGACGAATCTGATCGACGCAAAAAGTGCTCATGCCTACTATTAGCACACGGTTATAAATCAACACATTGATTTATAAGCATGGAAATCCCCTGAGTGAAACAACGAATTGCTGTGTGTAGTCTTTGCCCGTCTCCTACGATGGGCTTTTTTTTAACTTTTTTCGCCGCATTGTTACATAAGCCAGCTCCCGTTTCCCTTCAACACCGCGATATCTGCAACGAACAAATAATATTGCACAAAATAGTGTGATTCTGTTCAAGTCGAAACGGTGTCGGTGGTGCTATTTATAGCATCACTTTTTTCATATAAAAGCCTAAAAAATGATGAACGCGTTAGAACTACAAGCACTACGGCGTATTTTTGATATGACGATTGAAGAATGCACAATCTATATCACCCAGGATAATAATTCGGCAACCTGGCAACGATGGGAAGCTGGCGACATACCCGTCTCTCCAGAAATCATTGCCAGGCTAAAGGAAATGAAAGCCAGGAGACAGCGACGAATTAACGCCATTGTTGACAAAATAAATAACCGCATCGGCAATAATACAATGCGTTACTTCCCTGATTTATCTTCTTTTCAGTCCATTTATACAGAGGGGGATTTTATCGAGTGGAAAATTTATCAATCTGTTGCTGCCGAACTTTTCGCACATGATCTGGAGCGGCTGTGTTAGACGTAAACTTTATCGCCGCATCGTATTGATACCGGATAGAAAACCACACAATCACGACATTGACTTGTCACCCTATCCAATATGCTTCCTGCCTGTGTATACCACTGTAACGTTCAGGCGGCATCTCTGAGTCAGATAATATGAAAAATCGTTATTTCCCTACCGCTGTAGGGTTGTATTTTAATTACTTTGTACATGGCATGGGGGTTATCCTGATGAGCCTGAACATGTCATCGCTTGAACAGCAATGGCATACCAGTGCCGCAGGCGTATCTATTGTGATCTCTTCGCTTGGTATTGGCCGGCTAAGCGTTTTGTTAATCGCCGGTATGCTTTCCGATCGCTTTGGTCGCCGTCCTTTTATCATTCTGGGGACCGCCTGTTACCTGATTTTTTTCATTGGCATTCTTTATGCTCAGACGATTTTTGTCGCTTATGCCTGTGGTTTTTTAGCGGGTATGGCCAACAGTTTTTTAGATGCAGGTACCTATCCCAGTTTGATGGAAGCCTTCCCTCGCTCCCCCAGTACGGCAAATATTCTGATTAAAGCATTTGTCTCTGGCGGGCAATTCTTGTTGCCCATTATTATCAGTTTATTAGTCTGGGCTAATATGTGGTTTGGCTGGTCCTTCCTGCTTGCCGGGGCGATCATGCTTATTAATGCTCTGTTTTTATTACGCTGTCCTTTTCCACCCTATCCTGGTCGGATATTGAAGCCCAAAATCTCGCAAGCGCCTGTCACAGGCGTACATCATTGCTCCCTCATCGATCTTATCAGCTACACCCTTTATGGCTATATCTCGATGGCAACCTTTTATCTTATCAGCCAGTGGCTGGCGCAGTATGGACAGTTCGTCGCAGGAATGTCGTATACCCAATCCATCAAACTGTTAAGTATTTATACCTGCGGCTCGCTACTCTGCGTTTTTATAACCGCCCCGCTGGTCAGAAAAACAATTCGCTCTACCACATTATTGATGTTTTATACCTTTATCTCTTTTATTGCGCTTCTGACGGTCTGCCTGCATCCTCAGGCCTATGTTGTTATGATCTTCGCATTCGTCATTGGATTCTCTTCCGCCGGTGGCGTAGTACAAATCGGCCTGACGCTGATGGCGGCCCGTTTTCCACAGGAGAAAGGTAAAGCGACCGGCATTTATTACAGCGCCGGCAGTATCGCGACGTTCACTATTCCGTTGATCACAGCGCGGATTTCAGAAATGAGCATTGCACATATTATGTGGTTTGATACCGGTATCGCCGCAGCGGGATTTCTCCTCGCACTGTTCATCGGTTACCGAAGTCGGGCTGAATCACAACATCACGCTGAAGCAGCGTCAACTGCGCAATAAATGTTAGCGTGCCAGTTGCAATATTATTGCCTTGCTATGCAAAATAAAACGTTAGCCATTATCACCGGGAAACAAAAAATGTAATTTTCGTGTTAATTATTATTCATTATCTTCACACTTATCAGAAAAATTGCGATGAGCATCACGAGTTATATGTATTAAACAACAAATTCGCAGCAATTTTTATATTTCCTGGCTAACAAATGAAATGCTATCAATGCAATAAACCTGGCATTTTAAACGCCATGTTATGTACATATAACGACAGTACCGACTTATAGTGTTACTGAACAATCGCTGCATGTAGTAAAGCAGTAATAAGCAGGACATTGAATCAAACCATCAGCAAGGAGCTGTGAACAAATGTCTCAGAACAAGGCTCGCAACATGCCATATTTGCTGGCTGTTATCTGCATTTATTTTAGTTACTTTCTCCACGGCATGAGTGTTATTACACTAGCCCAGAACATGACCTCCCTTGCACAGAAATTCTCCACGGATAGTGCCGGTATCGCCTATTTAATCTCTGGCATTGGTCTTGGCCGTCTGGTCAGTATTTTATTCTTTGGCGTACTGTCCGATAAATTTGGCCGTCGGGCAATAATACTGCTTGGCGCCGTACTATATATGCTATTTTTCTTCGGTATTCCCGCCAGTCCTAACCTGATGATCGCTTTCATATTAGCGGTGTGTGTCGGCGTGGCGAACTCCGCGCTGGATACCGGCGGATACCCTGCATTAATGGAGTGTTTTCCCAAAGCATCGGGCTCGGCAGTTATTCTGGTTAAAGCGATGGTCTCTTTTGGGCAAATGATTTATCCCCTTATTGTCAGCGCCTTGTTAGTCAACCATATCTGGTACGGCTACGCGGTGGTAATCCCCGGTATCCTTTTCGTCCTCATCACGTTGATGCTGTTGAAAAGCCGTTTTCCCAGCCAACTTGTCGATGCCAGTATTGCGAAAGAATTACCCCAGATGAACAGTACTCCCCTCGTCTGGCTGGAAGGCGTAGCTTCCGTTTTATTTGGCGTCGCCGCGTTCTCAACCTTCTATGTGATTGTGGTCTGGATGCCTAAATATGCGATGGCCTTCGCCGGAATGGCGGAATCCGACGCGCTGAAAACCATCTCTTATTACAGTATGGGATCGTTGGTTTGCGTGTTTATTTTTGCCGCATTGCTGAAAAAAATGGTTCGCCCCATCTGGGCCAATGTTTTCAATGCCGGGCTGGCGACACTCACCGCTGCGGCAATTTACCTGTATCCCTCTCCACTGATCTGTAATGCTGGCGCCTTCGTGATTGGTTTTTCCGCTGCTGGAGGTATTTTACAATTAGGCGTATCGGTAATGTCGGAATTTTTCCCTAAGAGTAAAGCTAAAGTCACCAGTATATATATGATGATGGGGGGCGTAGCTAACTTTCTTATCCCACTGATTACCGGTTATCTCTCTACTATTGGCCTGCAATATATCATTTTGTTAGATTTTGCCTTTGCACTACTGACATTTATCACCGCCATTATTGTATTTATTCGCTATTATCGCGTATTTAAGATCCCGCAAAACGATGTCCGATTTGGCGAGCGTTATTTCCAGTAAAAATGTTAACGATGCGCAACAGGCATGCGCCCTGCTCTGCACTGTCCACTTATTAAGGAGTATAAAATGGATGTTACCGCAAAATATGAATTAATTGGTCTTATGGCGTATCCTATCCGTCATAGCTTATCGCCCGAAATGCAAAACAAAGCGTTAGAAAAAGCGGGGCTACCGTATACCTATATGGCTTTCGAAGTGGATAACACGACGTTTGCCAGCGCCATTGAAGGACTGAAAGCATTAAAAATGCGCGGTACGGGCGTCTCCATGCCAAACAAACAGCTCGCGTGTGAGTATGTCGATGAATTAACGCCAGCAGCAAAACTGGTTGGCGCTATCAACACCATTGTTAACGATGACGGCTATCTACGCGGCTACAACACGGATGGTACGGGCCATATTCGGGCAATTAAAGAAAGCGGTTTCGATATTCGGGGAAAAACCATGGTGCTGCTCGGCGCGGGAGGCGCGGCTACCGCCATTGGCGCCCAGGCAGCCATTGAAGGCATTAAGGAAATTAAACTGTTTAACCGTAAAGATGACTTTTTCGAAAAAGCGGTTGCCTTTGCGAAGCGGGTGAATGAAAACACCGATTGCGTCGTTACCGTCACCGATCTTGCCGATCAGCACGCTTTTACTGAAGCGCTTGCCAGCGCAGATATTCTGACGAACGGTACCAAAGTTGGCATGAAACCATTGGAGAACGAATCCCTGATCGGCGATGTTTCCCTGCTCCGGCCTGAATTGCTGGTCACCGAATGTGTTTATAATCCGCATATGACAAAGTTATTGCAGCAGGCGCAACAAGCTGGTTGCAAAACAATTGATGGTTACGGCATGTTGTTATGGCAAGGAGCCGAACAGTTTGAACTGTGGACAGGAAAAGCGTTTCCATTGGACTATGTGAAGCAGGTGATGGGTTTCACAGCCTGACCGGTAAAATTATAATTGCGACGAATGACAATGAAGGGTACCAAATGAAAACCGTAACTGTAAGAGATCTCGTGGTTGGCGAAGGCGCGCCAAAGATCATTGTGTCGCTAATGGGAAAAACCATTACCGATGTGAAATCGGAAGCACTCGCCTACCGTGAAGCAGATTTCGATATTCTGGAGTGGCGCGTTGACCATTTTGCCAACGTGACGACGGCAGAAAGCGTACTTGAGGCCGCCGGTGCCATCCGGGAGATTATTACCGATAAACCCTTGCTATTTACCTTCCGCAGCGCGAAAGAAGGCGGCGAACAGGCGCTAACCACCGGACAGTATATCGCTCTGAATCGTGCAGCGGTTGACAGCGGTCTGGTCGATATGATCGATCTTGAGCTTTTTACCGGCGACGATGAGGTGAAAGCCACCGTCGACTATGCTCATCAACACAACGTTGCGGTGATCATGTCTAACCATGATTTTCATAAAACGCCCGCAGCGGAAGAGATTGTTCAGCGTCTGCGTAAAATGCAGGAACTGGGCGCTGATATTCCGAAGATCGCCGTCATGCCGCAGACTAAAGCCGATGTCCTGACCTTACTTACCTCCACTGTAGAAATGCAGGAGCGCTATGCGGATCGTCCGATTATTACCATGTCGATGTCGAAAACCGGGGTAATATCTCGTCTTGCCGGCGAAGTGTTCGGTTCTGCAGCAACGTTTGGCGCGGTGAAAAAAGCATCTGCGCCGGGACAAATATCGGTAGCCGATCTGCGTACCGTATTAACTATATTGCACCAGGCGTAATACTTTATCGTGTGGCGGAATATTCTCTTTCTGCCACAATAAAATAAATAGTTATCTGATATGAATATGTTCCATATTCATTGAAAGCCGCTGTCTTTATTACCTTAACACGGTTATATCGATATTGCTTTCAGGGATAATAGTGGAGTAAATATGAAAATCAATAAGCCATCACGCATTAATGGCCGCGTTCCCGTGCTCTCTGCACAAGAAGCAGTAAATTATATTCCAGATGAGGCCACTTTATGTATTCTGGGCGCAGGCGGCGGTATTCTCGAAGCGACAACATTAATTACCGCACTGGCAGATAAATATCAAACAACCCAGTCACCACGAGATTTATCTATTATTAGCCCTACCGGATTAGGTGACCGCGCCGATCGCGGCATCAGCCCGCTGGCGCAGGAGGGATTGGTAAAATGGGCGCTATGCGGACATTGGGGGCAATCTCCCCGTATTTCTGAACTGGCTGAACAAAATAAAATCGCCGCCTATAACTACCCACAAGGCGTATTAACCCAGACGCTGCGCGCCAGCGCCGCACACCAGCCGGGTATTCTGAGCGATATCGGTATTGGTACCTTTGTCGACCCTCGCCAACAGGGCGGAAAATTAAACGACGTGACTAAAGAAGATCTCATTAAGCTGGTAGAGATCGATAATAAAGAATATCTCTATTATAAAGCGATAGCGCCTAATGTGGCTTTTATCCGCGCCACCACCTGCGACAGCGAAGGCTATGCATCATTTGAAGATGAGGTGATGTATCTTGATGCGCTGGTGATCGCCCAGGCCGTTCACAATAATGGCGGTATTGTAATGATGCAGGTGCAGAAAATGGTAAAAAAAGCCACGCTGCATCCAAAATCCGTGCGTATTCCCGGCTATCTGGTGGATATTGTGGTTGTCGACGCCGACCAGACGCAACTCTATGGCGGCGCGCCGGTGAACCGATTTATCTCCGGGGATTTCACTCTTGATGATAGTACGCAGCTTACCCTACCCCTTAATCAGCGCAAGCTGGTAGCCCGACGCGCGCTGTTTGAAATGCGTAAAGGCGCGGTAGGCAATGTGGGCGTAGGCATTGCCGACGGTATTGGTCTGGTCGCTCGCGAGGAAGGCTGCGCCGATGACTTCGTGCTGACCGTAGAAACCGGCCCGGTGGGCGGTATTACCTCTCAGGGCGTGGCCTTCGGCGCCAATGTCAATACCCGCGCAATCCTTGATATGACCTCACAATTTGATTTTTATCACGGCGGTGGGCTCGATGTCTGCTATTTAAGTTTTGCCGAAGTGGATCAACACGGTAATGTCGGTGTACATAAATTCAACGGCAAAATTATGGGCACCGGCGGGTTTATCGATATTAGCGCAACGTCGCAAAAAATTATTTTCTGCGGAACTCTGACGGCCGGAAGTTTAAAAACTGAAATTACCGATGGCAAATTAAATATTCTGCAGGAAGGTCGCGTGAAAAAATTCGTCAGCGAACTGCCGGAAATTACGTTCAGTGGAAAAATTGCGCTTGAGCGCGGGTTAGACGTGCGTTACATCACTGAACGTGCGGTTTTCACTCTCAAACAAGATGGCCTGCATTTAATTGAAATTGCGCCTGGCGTCGATCTGCAACGGGATATTCTTGACAAGATGGATTTTTCACCGGTTATCTCACCAGATTTAAAACTGATGGACACAAGACTATTTACCGATAGCACTATGGGATTCACGCTTCCTGACGCAACACATTAAAAGGAGTACAAATATGGATTTTTCATTAACTGAAGAACAAGAACTATTACTGTCCAGTATTCGCGAGTTAATCACCAGCAATTTTCCGGAAGAGTATTTCCGTACCTGCGATCAAACGGGCACCTATCCCAGAGAATTTATGCAGGCGCTGTCAGAAAACGGTATTTCGATGCTGGGCGTCCCGGAAGAATTTGGCGGCATTCCGGCTGACTATGTAACGCAAATGCTGGCGCTGATGGAAATCTCAAAATGCGGCGCTCCGGCCTTTTTGATTACCAACGGCCAATGCATTCACAGTATGCGCCGTTTTGGTTCCGCAGAACAACTGCGTAAAACAGCAGAAAGTACTCTGGCCACCGGCGATCCAGCATATGCGCTAGCCTTAACAGAACCTGGCGCGGGATCCGATAATAATAGCGCCACAACAACCTGGACGCGTAAAAACGGCAAGGTTTATCTTAACGGCCAAAAAACGTTTATCACCGGTGCAAAAGAATATCCTTACATGCTGGTTCTGGCGCGCGATACGGAGCCAAAAGATCCTAAAAAAGCGTTCACGCTTTGGTGGGTGGACTCAAATAAACCGGGCATAAAGATTAATCCGCTGCATAAAATTGGCTGGCACATGTTGAGTACATGCGAAGTTTATCTCGATAATGTCGAGGTTGACGAAAGCGACCGGGTCGGTGAAGAAGGCATGGGTTTCCTCAATGTCATGTACAATTTTGAGATGGAGCGTTTGATTAATGCGGCGCGCAGTACAGGTTTCGCCGAATGCGCGTTTGAAGATGCCGCCCGTTACGCCAACCAGCGTATCGCCTTTGGTAAACCCATCGGCCATAACCAGATGATCCAGGAAAAGCTGGCGTTAATGGCCATCAAAATCGAAAACATGCGCAATATGGTGTTGAAAGTCGCCTGGCAGGCCGATCGGGAAGAGTCACTGCGTACCAGCGCCGCGCTGGCTAAGCTGTACTGCGCACGCACAGCGATGGAAGTGATTGACGATGCGATTCAGATTATGGGTGGGCTTGGTTATACTGACGAAGCCCGTGTCTCCCGCTTCTGGCGCGATGTTCGCTGCGAACGTATCGGTGGCGGCACGGATGAAATTATGATCTATGTGGCAGGACGCCAGATTCTGAAAGACTATCAGAACAAGTAAGGATCGTACCGGAACGTCTTATTCGGCCTGACTGCTTTACGGCATCAGGCCGAATAAATCAGATATATTTCGCCGTCAGGTATTTGGCAGCAAATACGCCTGCTCAACCAGACTATTTTTAAATTGCTTACGATAATCGTTGGGAGAACATCCTACATGCCGCATAAACAATTTGGCAAAATGGTCCACATTTTCATATCCTACCCGCCATGAAATTTCTGCCAGTGGCGACTCAGTGTTTGTCAGCGCAAACTTGGCCTCGGTCATACGTCGTTGAATAACATAGTTGATAGGGGATATATGATATTCTTTGGCAAATTCATGGCATATATAACTGACGCTGGCGCGAAATTTTTTCGATAGCTGGTCAAGCGTGATTTTTTCACGATAATTATTATTGAGATAAACAAGCACATCCTTAATTAATACATCTTTTTTAATGTAGCCTTGTTCAGAACGATAGGCATTTTTAAAATTTTCATAATAAAGCGCGGTCAGAGTGTAAGCAAATGCATCGTATACAGAGGAAGCCAATACGTTTTTCCCCTGCGGAAGTAACACGCTTAATTCATTAAAGATACTTTTAATGACCTCTTTCCCCTGAACCACGGAAACCACCGGACAGGAATGACTCTGCAATAGTTGGTTTTCTTCCCAACCTGGAAAACAAAACCCATACAGCGCACAGGTATAGGTAGTAGCCGGCGAATTGCTGTCGGATGCTACAGCGTGTAGCCGCCCCCGCTCAACGACGACAATATCGTCCGCATGCGCGACGTAGAGTGAAGAGTCAATAATTAACCTGGCTATCCCTTTTTTGACGTAAATAAGCTCTGTTTCATTATCATGCATATGATGGCCAGACTCCCAGTTTGGATCATCGCTAATGACAAAACGTGAAAATCGAGGGGTCTTATCCTGTTCAAAAATCGTCTCCGCGGCGGAGTCAAAACAGCGCTGATACATAATAACCTCTGTCAGGTTTAAAAAGATAACCAGGATAAAATAAAGCGAGCGTCAGTGTTGTACAACCGTGGAGATTACCAGCAAAACAAGATTATTCGTTCCGAATGCAAGATATTACGTTCTTTTGCAGACAGCTCAGATTACCTGTCGATAGCGTATTATCAGACAAAAATACATAGCCGACATATCTTTGATGTTTTCTTTTAACCTCACAGAAACAACATCGCACGTTTCATGTTAAAAAATGATGATATGCTTCGCACTTATTATTCTCACTACCGTATTTATATTTTTATGACGCCCTTTTCAGATGGTTGCTAACGATTCTCTGTTCGCAGATTTTTCGTGCAAGATTGTTGGCAAGGAAAACAGATTGACCCATCGAAAACCTCTTCAGACTGCCGCAGACTATTTTCAGTCAGATTTACGTTACTTATCCGCACGCGACTCACTGGAGATGCAATGAAAATAATAACCTGCTTTAAGTTGGTGCCTGAAGAACAGGACATTACCGTGACCCCGGAGCATTCGCTCAATTTTGATCGTGCCGAGGCCAAAATCAGCCAGTTTGATTTAAATGCAATTGAGGCCGCCGCGCAGTTAGCTGGCGGTGGCGACGAGATCGCCGCGCTCACCGTCGGCGGCTCTCTGTTACAAAATTCAAAAGTCCGCAAAGATGTGTTATCCCGCGGGCCAGATGCGCTTTTCATGGTTCAGGATGCGCAACTGGAGCACGCCCTGCCCAAAGAAACCGCGCTGGCGCTAGCATCCGCGGCGGAGAAAATCGGCTTTGACCTGTTGCTCTTTGGAGAGGGCTCCGGCGATATTTATGCCCAACAGGTGGGCCTGCTGACTGGCGAACTCCTGAAACTCCCCGTCATCAACGCAGTAAGCCATATTCAACGCGACGGCGACAAAATCATCGTTGAACGCACACTGGAAGAAGACGTTGAAATTATCGAGCTCACGCTGCCCGCGGTGCTTTGCGTGACCTCAGATATTAACGTTCCACGCATCCCGTCAATGAAAGCCATTCTCGGCGCCGGGAAAAAAGCCGTTACGTCGTGGCTGGCGAGCGATATCCACTGGACCCCAACCACGCCACTGGCGGAACTGGTCGCCATCTCGGTACCGCCGCAGACAGAACGCAAGCATATCATTCTCGATAACGATTCGCCGGAAGCCATTACCGCACTGGCCGACCATTTGAAAAAATCCCTGAACTAAACCCAACGGAGAAAAATTATCATGAATCATTTAGCTAACGTATGGGTATTTAGCGATAACGTAGAGCGTTATGCCGAATTAATGACCGGCGCGCGGCAGTGGGGAGAAAAAGTTTACGCCATCGTGCAAGGAAACACGGATATCGACTACGTGAAAGCGCTTGGCGCTGATGAGATAGTCATTCTTGAATCGCATACGGATTTGCAGCGCGTGGAAAACTATGCCGAAACGCTGGCCTCGTTATTAGGCGACCAAAATGGGCTGCTGCTCATGGCAGCGACCAAGCGCTGTAAAGCGCTGGGCGCCCGGCTGAGCATCCAGCTTGACGCCGTGATGGTGAACGACGCGACGTCTATTGACCTCCTCGACGGGACGCTACACGCAGAGCATCGCATGTACGGCGGACTTGCTTTCGGCAAAGAGAAATTAAACAGCCCGCAGGCGATTATTACGCTGGCACCCGGCGTGCTGGAACCCGCCGCCCCTCTCCCCGATCATACTTGCCCGCAGACCACGCTGGCATATATTGCCCCACGCCACGAGGTATTGTGCCAGCAGCGGCGAGCGAAATCGTTAAGCAGCGTCGATTTGAGCAAAGCCAAACGGGTCATCGGCGTAGGACGAGGTCTGGCGGCGCAAAGCGATCTGGATATGGTGCATAAACTGGCGACCGTCCTCGGCGCAGAAGTGGGCTGTTCCCGCCCCATTGCGGAAGGTGAAAACTGGATGGAACGCGAGCGTTATATTGGCGTATCCGGCGTTCTGTTGAAATCCGATCTCTATCTGACGCTGGGCATTTCCGGCCAAATTCAACATATGGTGGGTGGAAACGGCGCAAAAATTATTGTCGCAATAAACAAAGATAAAAACGCGCCCATTTTCAATTATGCCGATTATGGTCTGGTGGGCGATATCTATAAGGTTGTTCCTGCCCTCATCGACCAGTTAAGCCGCTAATTCCTTTTTCAACGCACATCTCCCGTCGTCGATACGGCGGGAAAGGAGCATAAAGCATGTCGGATGATAAATTTGACGCTATTGTGGTGGGCGCAGGCGTAGCAGGAACGGTCGCCGCGTATGTGATGGCAAAAGCGGGACTGGATGTACTGGTTATTGAACGCGGAAACAGCGCGGGCAGCAAAAATATGACCGGTGGCCGGCTCTACGCTCACAGTATCGAAAGTATTATGCCGGGATTCGCAACGTCCGCCCCCATCGAACGCGTCGTTACCCGTGAAAAAATCTCCTTTTTAACCGAAGAAAGCGCCGTCACACTTGATTTTCACCGCGCGCCCCCTACTCCGCCCCTTACGTCATATACCGTACTGCGCAACAAACTGGACCCGTGGCTAATGGCGCAGGCGGAACAGGCTGGCGCGCAGTTTATCCCAGGTGTGCGGGTCGACGCTCTGGTACGTGAAGGCAATCGCGTCACTGGCGTTCAGGCCGGGGATGATATTCTTGATGCGAATATTGTGATTCTCGCGGACGGCGTGAATTCCATGCTGGGCCGTTCACTGGACATGGTGCCTGCATCTTCTGCGCATCACTATGCCGTCGGCGTAAAAGAGTTGATTGGGCTCTCTCCGGCACTTATTGAAGAGCGTTTTAATCTGGCGTCCCATGAAGGCGCCGCCTGGTTATTCGCTGGCGCGCCCTCCAACGGGCTCATGGGCGGCGGGTTTCTTTATACCAACCGCGATTCGGTTTCTCTGGGGCTGGTATGTGGCCTGGGCGACATTGCTCACGCGACCAAAAGCGTACCGCAAATGCTGGAAGATTTTAAACAGCATCCGGCAATACGCCCTTTGATTCAGGGGGGAACGCTGCTTGAATACTCCGCTCATATGGTGCCCGAAGGCGGCATAGCAATGATGCCGGAGCTGGCAAATGACGGCGTGATGATTGTCGGCGACGCCGCCGGTCTTTGCCTGAATCTCGGCTATACCGTCCGCGGCATGGATTTAGCCATCGCGTCCGCGCAAGCGGCCGCTCAAACCGCCATTGACGCTAAAGCGCGGCAAGATTTTTCCGCCGCGAGTCTTGCCGGTTACAAACGCGCGCTGGAGAAAAACGGCGTGTTACGCGATATGCGGCATTTCCGCAAACTCCCCGGATTAATGGAAAACCCACGGCTTTTTACCGAGTACCCGCGAATGG
Organism: Salmonella sp. SJTUF14076; assembly: GCF_015534835.1. Classification (NCBI taxonomy): domain Bacteria; kingdom Pseudomonadati; phylum Pseudomonadota; class Gammaproteobacteria; order Enterobacterales; family Enterobacteriaceae; genus Salmonella; species Salmonella sp. SJTUF14076. The sequence continues at coordinate 2,635,662 of NZ_CP064674.1, forward strand.
CGGCAAACATTGTGGGCGATCTGTTCACCGTTGATGGCGGTCCAGTCCCACCGTTGCGTAAAACTATCCTGTCACATGCGAAAAAAATTGGACTGGTGAATCTATTAAAAGACGGCATAAAAGGGGCTACGGCATTATGAGTTCGGACAATAAGGTGAATGTTGACGTCAAATTGGGCGTAAATAAATTTTACGTAGATGAAGGACACCCACATATCATTTTGCGCTCCTCGCCTGACATGCAGGAGTTTAATAAATTAATAAAAGCCTGCCCTGCCGGACTCTATAAGCTGGACGATGCGGGAAATATTCATTTTGACTCCGCGGGCTGCCTGGAATGCGGGACCTGCAGGGTTCTCTGCGGCAATACTCTTCTCGAAAAATGGGAATACCCGGCGGGAACGTTCGGCGTTGAGTTTCGCTACGGCTGACGCTCTGAAACACCGGATAACGACGCTACGGCGTCTTATTCGGTTTGCCCCCGGAGATTACGTCATTTGTATTAATAGAGAACAAGTCAATGAGTGTTACATTAACGTTTGACGCCGCAAGGCGGAAAACCTATCGCGAGTCCGGCTACTGGGGCGATGCTTCACTGGGCGACTACTGGCGGCAAACCGCACGCGCCGTACCCGATAAAATCGCCGTGGTCGATAATCATGGCGCGTCCTGGACCTACGCCGCGCTCGACTACGCGGCAAGCCGCCTGGCAAACTGGTTACTGTCTCAGGGGATTCAACCGGGCGATCGCGTGGCCTTTCAGCTTCCGGGCTGGTGTGAGTTTACCCTCATTTATCTGGCCTGCCTGAAAACGGGCGCGGTATCTGTCCCGCTACTTCCCGCCTGGCGAGAAGCAGAGCTGGTTTGGGTGCTGAACAAATGTCAGGCTAAAATATTCTTCGCCCCCACCGTATTCAAACAGAATCGTCCGGTCGATCTTATCCTTCCGCTACAAAATCAACTGCGCCATCTGACGCATATTGTCGGCGTGGATAAACTGGCGCCTGCCACCACAGCGCTTGCGCTTAGTCAAATCATCGACCGCAGCGAACCGTTGCAGTCAGACATTAACATTCACGGTGATGAACTGGCGGCAGTGCTGTTTACCTCCGGCACAGAAGGAATGCCGAAAGGGGTGATGTTGACCCACAATAATATTCTTGCCAGTGAACGGGCGTATTGCGCGCGGTTGAATTTAACCTGGCAAGATGTGTTCCTGATGCCTGCGCCACTGGGCCACGCCACCGGATTTTTACACGGCGTCACCGCGCCCTTTTTAATCGGGGCGCGTAGCGTATTGCTGGACATCTTTACCCCAGAAGCCTGCCTTACCTTATTAGCGCAGCAACGCTGTACCTGTATGTCAGGCGCGACGCCGTTTATTTACGATCTGCTTTGTGCCGTTGAGCAACAGCCTGCCGACCTCTCCTCACTGCGATTCTTTTTATGCGGCGGCACGACTATTCCCAAAAAGGTTGCCCGCGACTGCCAGCAGCGCGGTATCAAATTATTGAGTATTTACGGTTCTACAGAAAGTTCTCCACACTCGATGGTTAATCTGGGTGATTCGGTTTCACGCATGATGAATACCGATGGTTATGCCGCCACCGGTGTAGAAATTAAAATCGTGGATGAAGATCGCAATACGCTTCCAGCAGGCCACGAAGGCGAAGAAGCCTCGCGCGGGCCAAACGTTTTTATGGGATACCTGGACGAGCCGGAACTTACCGCCCGCGCACTGGATAATGAAGGCTGGTATTACAGCGGCGACCTCTGCCGCATGGATGAAGACGGTTATATCAAAATTACCGGGCGCAAAAAGGATATTATTATACGTGGAGGTGAAAATATCAGCAGTCGCGAAGTCGAAGATATTTTGCTACAGCACCCTCGCATACACGATGCTTGCGTCGTTGCTATGCCTGATGAACGCTTAGGCGAACGTTCATGCGCGTATGTGGTCTTAAAACCGCCGCACCTTTCGCTGACGCTGGAAGAGGTGATCGCTTTTTTCAGTCGAAAACGGGTAGCGAAGTATAAATATCCGGAACGGATCGTCATCGTGGAAAAACTGCCCAGAACCGCCTCTGGCAAAGTACAGAAGTTTCTGTTGCGGCAGGATATTATTGAGCGGCTGCGCAAGGAGCACACCGCGGTATAAATTGCCGGATGGCGACGTTAACGCCGCCATCCGGTATCACACTACTTCTTCAGTTCCGCCAGACTCAGCCAGGTCTGAACCACGGTGTCCGGGTTCAGCGACAGGCTGTCGATCCCCTCTTCCATCAGCCAGGCGGCAAAGTCTTCATGGTCGGACGGGCCCTGGCCGCAAATTCCAACATATTTGCCCTGTTTTTTCGCCGCGCGGATCGCCATCGACAGCAGCGCTTTCACCGCGTCGTTACGCTCGTCAAACAGTTCAGACACTACGCCGGAATCGCGATCCAGCCCCAGCGCCAGCTGCGTCATGTCGTTAGAACCAATCGAGAAGCCATCAAAATACTCGAGGAACTGTTCAGCCAGCAAGGCATTGGACGGGATCTCGCACATCATGATGATCTTCAGCCCGTTCTCGCCGCGTTTAAGCCCCTGGCGCGCCAGCTCTTCGATGACCGCTTTCGCCTGGTCGACCGTCCGCACGAACGGGATCATGATTTCGACGTTGGTAAGGCCCATATCGTTGCGCACGCGTTTCACCGCTTCGCATTCCAGCGCAAAACAATCGCGGAAACTTTCTGCGACGTAACGGCCCGCGCCGCGGAAGCCCAGCATCGGGTTTTCTTCATGCGGCTCATAACGTTCGCCGCCGACCAGGTTGGCGTATTCGTTGGACTTAAAGTCAGACAGGCGAACGATAACGCGTTTCGGGTAGAAGGCGGCGCCTAACGTCGCGATCCCTTCCGTCAGTCGACCAACGTAAAATTCACGCGGCGAGTCAAACCCTTTCATCATCTCACGAATGTCGTTTTGCAGTGCGGCATCCTGGTCGTCAAACTCCAGCAGCGCGCGCGGGTGAACGCCAATCATACGGTTAATGATGAATTCCAGTCGCGCCAGACCTACGCCTTCATTCGGCAGGCAGGCAAAGTCAAATGCCCTGTCCGGGTTGCCGACGTTCATCATGACCTTCAGCGGTAGCTCTGGCATGGTATCTACGCTGGAGCTTTTTACGCTGAAATCCAGCATGTCGGCATACACATAACCGGTATCACCTTCTGCGCAGGAGACGGTTACTTTTTCGCCATCTTCCATGCGTTCGGTGGCGTCGCCGCAGCCGACTACCGCCGGAATGCCCAATTCGCGGGCGATAATCGCCGCGTGACAGGTGCGCCCGCCACGGTTAGTGACAATCGCCGCCGCTTTTTTCATGATCGGTTCCCAGTCCGGGTCGGTCATATCGGTGACAAGCACATCGCCAGGCTCAATACGGTTCATTTCGCCGATATCGTGAATAACTTTTACCGTACCTGCGCCGATACGATGCCCAATGGCACGACCTTCGGCAATGATTTTCCCCTGCGCATGTAGCGTATAACGCTCCATCACCTGGCCACGAGAGCGCACGGTTTCCGGACGTGCCTGCACAATAAAGAGCTTACCGGTATGACCGTCTTTCGCCCATTCGATATCCATCGGACGACCATAGTGCTGCTCAATCTGCACCGCTTGTTTCGCCAGTTCCTGCACTTCTTCGTTGGTGAGCGAGAAAATGTCGCGCTGTTCCTGCGGCACATCCTCAATCTTCACTTGCTTACCGTGCTCCTGGGTGGCGGCGTAAACCATGCGGATTTTTTTCGACCCCATGGTGCGGCGTACGATGGCCGGACGGCCTGCCGCCAGGGTTGGCTTATGGACATAAAATTCATCCGGGTTAACCGCGCCCTGCACCACCATTTCACCCAGTCCCCATGCCGAGGTGATAAAGACCACCTGGTCAAAGCCGGATTCGGTATCGATAGAGAACATCACCCCTGACGAGGCGAGATCGGAGCGAACCATCCGCTGCACGCCAGCGGAAAGCGCTACGCCGCGATGATCATATCCCTGGTGAACGCGATAAGAGATGGCGCGATCGTTAAACAGAGAAGCAAATACGTGTTTCACTGCCACCAGCACCGCGTCGAAGCCCTGAACGTTAAGAAACGTTTCCTGTTGACCCGCAAACGAAGCATCTGGCATATCTTCCGCCGTGGCGGAGGAACGCACGGCAAAAGAGGCATTTTCATCATCCGACGAAAGCTGCGCATAGGCATCGCGGATGGCGTTTTCCAGCGCCGGCTGGAAAGGAGTGTCGATAATCCACTGGCGGATCTGCGCGCCCGCTTTCGCCAGCTGGGAGACATCATCAATATCTGTCTTATCCAGCAGCTCATAAATGCGCTGGTTTACGCCGCTTTGATCCAAAAACTGGTTAAACGCATCGGCAGTGGTTGCAAAACCATTCGGAACGGATACGCCCATGCCGGAAAGGTTAGTAATCATTTCACCCAGGGAGGCATTTTTGCCCCCAACTCTGTCTACATCATTCATGCCGAGTTGGTTATACCAAAGCACCAGCGGTGACGAGCCATTGTTGGACATCGAACAATCCTTTTGTGATAAATGAACGAGTTTAAGAAACACATAGTTGCGTATTTATCCTGGCATACTTAAACCCGCGAAAAAAACGGTGAATCGTTCAAGCAAATTTATTTTTTCATTTTTTCAGATTGTTTACGTAGTTGCGCAAACCCGCGCATAGCACGGCATTCCCTTAATCACCCCCGGTATAAACTGCGTTTCCAGGAAATGAAACACACTTTTCATTAATTATAAAAAGTGCCTGTCATTTTATAAAATAAGCGACAAGTTATACGTTTCCCGTTACTTTTAATTTATGCTTTCAGATAATTATGTTTACTCTTCAGGATGAACAGAATGGATAATGTTGTTGATCGCCATGTTTTCTATATTTCTGATGGTACCGCCATCACCGCCGAGGTCCTGGGTCACGCGGTTATGTCGCAGTTTCCGGTGACGATCAGCAGCATCACGCTGCCATTCGTGGAAAACGAAAGTCGCGCCCGCGCCGTCAAAGACCAAATTGACGCCATTTATCAGCAAACCGGCGTTCGCCCGCTGGTGTTTTACTCGATTGTTTTACCTGAAATTCGCGCCATCATCTTGCAGAGCGAAGGCTTCTGCCAGGATATCGTCCAGGCGCTGGTGGCGCCGCTTCAGCAGGAGATGAAACTGGATCCGACGCCGATCGCTCATCGTACTCATGGGCTTAATCCGGGTAACCTGAACAAGTATGACGCCCGTATTGCCGCTATCGATTATACCCTGGCGCATGATGATGGCATTTCATTGCGCAACCTCGATCAGGCCCAGGTCATTTTACTTGGCGTTTCGCGCTGTGGAAAAACGCCCACCAGCCTCTATCTGGCAATGCAATTCGGTATTCGTGCGGCTAACTACCCTTTCATCGCCGATGATATGGATAATTTGACACTGCCCACATCGTTAAAACCGCTACAACATAAACTGTTCGGCCTGACAATTGACCCTGAACGCCTGGCGGCAATTCGCGAAGAACGCCGTGAAAACAGTCGCTATGCCTCGTTGCGTCAGTGCCGCATGGAAGTGGCGGAGGTTGAAGCGCTGTATCGTAAGAATCAGATCCCCTGCCTGAACAGCACCAATTATTCCGTTGAAGAGATAGCCACCAAGATTCTCGACATTATGGGGCTTAACCGCAGGATGTACTAGCAAACTAGTTTAATGGGTTGGTTTTTGTTATCATGCCGTTCTGCCTGCGAGGTGTGACACGCCTCGCACTTGAAATCAGCAGGGATTGGTTTATCGTGATGCCCATCACTTCCCGGTAGTCCTGCCGTTGAAGCAACAAATTTCTGAGACTTGTAATGAACAGAACCGACGAACTCCGTACTGCGCGTATCGACAGCCTGGTAACACCAACCGAACTCGCGCAGCGGTATCCTGTATCGTCCTCCGTCGCCAGTCACGTTACCGACTCCCGACGCCGGATAGAAAAGATTTTAAATGGTGAAGATCCACGGCTACTGGTCGTCATTGGCCCCTGTTCGATTCACGATCTGAATGCTGCCATGGAATACGCGACGCAGCTCCAGGCACAACGCCAAAAGCATCAGGCGCGTCTGGAAATCGTCATGCGCACCTATTTTGAAAAACCGCGCACCGTCGTGGGATGGAAAGGCCTGATTTCCGATCCTGACTTGAATGGAAGTTACCGCGTCAATTATGGGCTTGAACTGGCGCGTCGCTTGCTATTGCAGGTGAACGAACTGGGAGTACCGACCGCCACAGAATTTCTTGATATGGTCACCGGCCAGTTTATTGCCGATCTGATCAGTTGGGGAGCGATTGGCGCGCGTACCACCGAAAGCCAAATCCATCGGGAAATGGCTTCTGCGCTCTCTTGTCCGGTCGGCTTTAAAAATGGTACGGATGGCAATACCCGCATTGCCGTTGATGCTATTCGCGCCTCCCGCGCCAGTCATATGTTTCTCTCGCCGGATAAAGACGGACAGATGACTATCTACCAAACGAGTGGCAACCCGTATGGGCACATCATCATGCGCGGCGGTAAAAAACCGAACTACCACGCTGAAGATATTGCCGCCGCCTGCGACACGTTGCATGAATTTGATCTGCCGGAACATCTGGTCGTCGACTTCAGCCACGGCAACTGTCAAAAACAGCATCGCCGCCAGTTGGACGTATGTGATGATATTTGCCAGCAGATTCGTAATGGCTCCACGGCAATTGCCGGGATTATGGCAGAGAGTTTTTTACGGGAAGGCACGCAAAAAATTATCAGCGGTCAACCGTTAATCTATGGTCAATCCATTACCGATCCCTGCCTGAACTGGGAAGATACGGAAGTTCTGTTGGAAAAACTTGCCGCGGCGGTAGATAGCCGCTTTTAATAGCTCGCCCATCCTGCCGGGATGGGCGTTTCTTCGATGCGTTACCCGTCCTTTTCTCTACGCACGCGTATATCACTCCACAGAATTAGCACTTGCTGTTATCGCATTAATTATTGATAATAATAATCATTGTGAGTTTTATTATTAATAAATAACATGTCGCGTATGGATAACACCGAGCTGCCTCACCCTAAGGAAATAGACAATGAAACGCTTCTCCCTGCCGCTGAACGGCGCGTCAACAGTCAGGCGCTATTAGGTCCGGACGGCAAAGTCATTATCGATCACAACGGTCAGGAGTATCTGTTGCGTAAAACTCAGGCTGGTAAGCTACTGTTAACCAAATAACGTTCCGCCAGCAGACGATGCTGCTGGCGTCAGGCTAACTTGAACAACTGACCTCCAGCCGCTTTCCCCACTCCGGTGGTCGGCTGGCATAGTCATCATCTCGATCGGTAAAAGGTTGACGTAAAACTTCATGCAACCGATGCAGTTCCGCCATGTCTCCCTGTTCAGCCGCGTCTATCGCGCGTTGCGCCAGCCAGTTGCGCAACACAACCGCAGGATTCACGCGTTGCATCTGCTGCTGGCGCAGCGCGTCATCCACCGCCTCTGTGCGCAATCGCGCCCGGTAGCGGTCGAACCAGGCATCGAACGCCGCGCGATCGATAAACGTATCCCGCAACGGCGAAGAAGCGCTCTGTTGCTCCGTATGGCTTAACATCCGAAATGTACGGGTATAATCACTCCCTTCGCGCGCCATCAGACTAAACAATTCATTCAGTAAAGCGTTATCGTCTTTTTGCTCGGTAAAGAAGCCCAACTTCTGGCGCATTCGCTGCCCATAGTGCGTTAACAACGCGTCCTGGTAGCGATCCAGCGCTCTGTTTAACGCGTCGATCTCAATAAAAGGAGTTAACGTCTGCGCCAGACGTTGTAAATTCCACAGCGCCACCGACGGTTGATTATCGAAGCGGTAACGTCCCTGATGATCGGAATGGTTACCAATGAAGCCGGGATCGTAGTCGTCGAGAAAACCAAAGGGGCCATAGTCGATGGTCAGCCCCAGAATCGACATGTTATCCGTATTCATAACGCCGTGCGAAAAACCGACGGTTTGCCACTCGGCGATGAGTCTTCCGGTACGCGCCGCCACCTCTTCAAACCACAAAGCATATTTTTCCGGGACATCCTGCCATTGCGGCCAGTAATGACGAATAGCGAAATCATCCAGTTGCTGAACTTTTTCCGGCTCACGGCGGTAGTAGAAATGTTCGAAATGACCAAAACGCATATGACTTTGTGCCAGACGCATTAACATCGCGCCCGTTTCCTGCGTCTCTCGCTGAACCGGCGTATCGCTGGTTACGATAGATAACGCGCGCGTAGTGGGAATACCCAGATAATGCATGGCTTCGCTGGCAAGGCTTTCTCGTATGGTTGAACGCAGGACGGCGCGTCCATCCCCCATTCGCGAATAGGGTGTTAATCCGGCGCCTTTCAGATGCCAGTCGAGCGTCGAGCCATCCGCCAGGAGCTGTTCGCCCAGCAAAATACCGCGTCCGTCGCCGAGTTGTCCCGCCCAGACGCCGAACTGATGCCCGCTATATACCTGCGCGACAGGCGACATACCGGGTAATAAGGTTTCGCCGCCCCAAACGCCAGCGCCATTGGTAGCGTCAAATAACGACGCGGGAATGGCTAACTGCTGCGCCAGTTCGTCGTTATACCAAATCAGTCGCGCATTTTTTAACGGTGTGGGTAAAAGCGCGGTATACGTTGCTGGCAGTTCATCGCGCCAACGGGCAGTAAAAGACAGGGTCATAGGGCCTCCTGTCTTCAGTGTAGACGGTTAATCACCGGTTAAACACCGGCAAACAGAAAGGTTATCGCTGAACGAGTTTAATGAGCTGGCTTACCGGCACCGGAGGCCATAGTCCGCCCTGGAATGCGCTAAACCCCAATGGCGCTGCGCGCGCAAACATCGCCTCAGTATCAATACCGGCAATCATCAGCGACTCGCAGCTGGAGGAGATCTGGGCAACAATAGCGTGCATGAATGGTTCGAATGAGATCATTTCAGCTCGCTGCTGAATAAAATTTTTATCCAACATGACTCGTTTGAAAAGCCCATCGAAAATAGCTTTAGTCGACGCCTCGCCTGCCCCAAAATTTGCCAGCATTAATGGGAAATGCATTGCCAGATTAGCTAACGTTTCATTGTTTTTGCCCTGGTTTAACCCAGGATAATTCTCATTTATAGCTAATTCAAGAAACGGAAAGCGCGCTGCCCGGGAAAAAAGTTCGCTATCTAATAATAATAAGTCACTAATTGCAGGCGGTAAATTAAGGGTAATGACTCCAACTTATTGATAGTGTTTTATGTTCAGATAATGCCCGATGACTTTGTCATGCAGCTCCACCGATTTTGAGAACGACAGCGACTTCCGTCCCAGCCGTGCCAGGTGCTGCCTCAGATTCAGGTTATGCCGCTCAATTCGCTGCGTATATCGCTTGCTGATTACGTGCAGCTTTCCCTTCAGGCGGGATTCATACAGCGGCCAGCCATCCGTCATCCATATCACCACGTCAAAGGGTGACAGCAGGCTCATAAGACGCCCCAGCGTCGCCATAGTGCGTTCACCGAATACGTGCGCAACAACCGTCTTCCGGAGCCTGTCATACGCGTAAAACAGCCAGCGCTGGCGCGATTTAGCCCCGACGTATCCCCACTGTTCGTCCATTTCCGCGCAGACGATGACGTCACTGCCCGGCTGTATGCGCGAGGTTACCGACTGCGGCCTGAGTTTTTTAAATGGCGGAAAATCGTGTTGAGGCCAACGCCCATAATGCGGGCGGTTGCCCGGCATCCAACGCCATTCATGGCCATATCAATGATTTTCTGGTGCGTACCGGGTTGAGAAGCGGTGTAAGTGAACTGCAGTTGCCATGTTTTACGGCAGTGAGAGCAGAGATAGCGCTGATGTCCGGCGGTGCTTTTGCCGTTACGCACCACCCCGTCAGTAGCTGAACAGGAGGGACAGCTGATAGAAACAGAAGCCACTGGAGCACCTCAAAAACACCATCATACACTAAATCAGTAAGTTGGCAGCATCACCCTTACTCTGATTATAAACCAATATTCAATCTTGTACTTTTAACAGGGCGTGAACACGCCCGTTTTTAATAAAAGTACGTTTGTAAATGCTACGGTTATATCATTATATATGATGACAACAGATGTCATAAGTTCAACCGGCGATATGTTAAAAATAGACTATAAAATTTATATCGTCTGCTAGGTTAAATTCGCCGTGCCTGCCAGAAGTTTTTTCGCCAGTACACATTATCCAGCGATGAACGCATCACGCCACGACTGGTAGAGGCATGAATAAACTCATTATTTGTATCGTAAATACCAACATGTAAACCACTTTCGCCCGAACCGGTTTTAAAGAAAACCAAATCTCCGGGCAGCAATTCATCTTTATCGATTCTGGTGCCGATTTTTGATTGTTCACGCGTATCACGAGGCAACTGCAAATCAAACTTGTCGCGCATAGTGACTACCACAAAGCCGGAACAGTCCACGCCTCTGCGACTCATGCCGCCGTAACGGTATGGCGTACCGCGCCAGGACTGCAACTGATCGTTCAGACCCGCAATGACGGTAATGGAGTCTGATAATCTGGCATTTGGCGCCGGTGCCCGATGAGTACTGCATCCTGCCAGGAACAATGCTGTGATAACAAGAAGCCAAAAACGCATGCCGCAACAATCCTCTGTTTTTATTTTGGTATTAATTTAGCGTCGAAATTACCTGCTTTTCAAGAAACGATTTTACTTAAGTGGCCGAAATGAGCATTGGATGCCCCTCGACGTCGAGTCGTCGAAAGCGCAGACCGTAGGCTTGCGCCAGATAAGAGGGGGTGAGCACCTCTTCCCGGCGGCCGCAGGCAATGAGTTTACCGCGCTTTAGTAACCAGGCTTTATGCGCATGGCGCAGCGTGTGGTTCAGATCGTGGCTACTCATCACAATCGCGATCCCTGCCTGACACAAATGATGTAATACCCGATCCAGAGCGTTTTGTTGCGCAACATCGAGACTGTTCATCGGCTCATCAAGCAGCAATAATTGACCGACCGGATTAGCGTCGGGATGAATTTGTAGTACAACGGCAGCAAGGCGAACACGCTGCCACTCGCCACCGGAAAGCTGATTCACGCTTCGCCCCAGTTTGTCGCCCAGTCCAAGCATATCGGCCACCTCGTTAAGCTGCCCGGTTCGCGTTTTATCAGGTTGATGCAATGTCAGGTAATGCCAGACCGGCATGGCGAACGGCGGATTTTGCTGTTGCGCAAGATAAGCGCGGTGTTGGGCAAGCGTTGCCGTCGCCCATGCCTCCAGCGGCGCTCCGCCAAACCTGATGCTCCCCTCGCCGGAGGTTAACCCCGCCATACGCGCCAGCAGCGTGCTTTTTCCGGCGCCGTTCGGCCCGACAAGATGAAGGATCTCTCCTGCGCTTACTTCGCCGGAAAGCGGCCCCAGGCGGGTGCTCTCGGCGACGTCCTTTAATTGCATCAATTGAGACATTATTTTGCCAACGCGATTTTTATGCTTTCCATCACAATAGGATCTTCAGGCGTCATATCCGGCGAAAAACGCTGTACCACCTGACCATCCCGGCCTACCAAAAATTTTTCAAAATTCCACAGAATATCATCCGGATAGAGTGGCGTACGCCCTTTGCTTACCATCCGTTCGTAAAAGCCGCTCTTCTCCGGCGCGACTGCCGTTGGCGCAGCGGCTATCAGTTTTTGATACAGCGGATGGCGCGCGTCGCCATTCACATCAATTTTACTGAACATCGGGAACGTGACGCCCCAGGTGCTGGCGCAATAGGTTTTAATCTCCTCTTCGCTGCCTGGCTCCTGCCCCATAAACTGGTTGCAGGGAAAACCCAACACGACAAACCCCTGATCTGCCCACGCCTTCTGGATATTTTCCAACTGTTCATATTGCGGCGTCAGGCCACATCTGGAGGCGACGTTTACAATGAGCAGCACTTTTCCGGCGTATTTTTCAAGTGTAGTGACCTCTCCATCAATCGTCGTAACGTGAGTATTAAGAAGCGAGTTTTGCATGGTGTCTCCCTGATGTCGGTAGAATAGCGGGTTTCATCGTTAGCCTTTAATCATAGACTGCGAATGATGAAAGCAGTTGTTTACCGATGCGCTAACGCGCGGATTTGAGCAGCAGCCAGATAAACACTGGCGCCCCCAATGTGGCGGTGACCACCCCGATAGGCAGTTCAGCCGACGCCAGCGCCAGTCGGGCGACCACATCAGCCAATAGCAGGGCGATAGCCCCGGCCAGCGCGCAGCCGGGAAGTAAAACCCGGTGATCGGTTAAACCACATAAGCGCAGGATGTGCGGAATAACCAGACCGATAAAACCAATCGCCCCCGCCATCGCCACGCTGACGCCCACCATCCAGCCAGTGGCGACGACCAACAAATTGCGCCAGAACCACAGCGGCAGGCCAAGCTGCCGCGCCGAGGTTTCCCCTAGCGCCAGCATATTCAGCGGTTGCGACTGGCAACATATCCAGATCAGTACTGGGATGAGCGCAATCATTAGCCAGCTCTGCTGCCAGTCAACGCCGCCAAATCCTCCCATCATCCAGTACATTAATTGCCGCAGATCGAAAGAGGTGGAAAAATAGATAGCCCACGTCATCAGCGCGCTACAGATAATGCCCAGCGCGACGCCCGCCAACAACAAGCGGCTGGTAGAGAGATGGCGGCGCGCAAAACGCAGCAGGATTAACGTAATAATGAGCGCGCCGGCTATAGCGCACAGTCCCAGCGCCCATCCTGGCAGTTGCCCCTGCCCCAGTAAGACGGCGGCAATAAGCCCAACACCGGCCCCATTCGAAACGCCGAGCAGACCCGGTTCAGCAAGTGGGTTTTCAAACAGCGCCTGCATCACAGCACCCGATAGCGCCAGCGCAGCGCCAACCAGCAATACCGCAAGCGTGCGGGGAAGGCGAATTTGCCAGACAAACAGTTCCCCCCGGGCGCTTAACCAGTCACCGGGGGCAATCCACTGTTCGCCTGCGCATAAGCTCAGAAGTGTAGCCAGTAGCACCAGCAGTGACAGGCTCAGAAGCCAGCGAACGTTTCGTCGCTGTTGTTGGCGGGCAAAAGTCAGCATGTTATCCATTCAGCTGAAAAGAGGTAGCGTGATTTTACGGTGGGTATCCTTTACTTGAAAGAAAAAAGGCCGCAATGCGGCCTTTTTAGTTATACGGGTCATCTTTCAGGCTGACAGATACGCTGTCATCCCGCTGATCTACTTTCGGGATGGCAGCGTATCTGCCGCAATACACCCTGATGGATGTTATGCCTGGATCTGATTACTCTTCTTTGGGCGAAGCGTTTTCGACCCGGCTCTTTAACTTCTGCCCGGGTCTGAAGGTCACCACGCGCCGTGCTGTAATAGGAATATCTTCACCCGTTTTCGGGTTACGCCCCGGACGTTGATTTTTATCACGCAGATCGAAGTTACCAAAACCAGAGAGTTTCACCTGCTCACCGTTTTCCAGAGCACGACGGATCTCTTCGAAAAACAGTTCAACCAGTTCTTTGGCATCCCGCTTGCTAAGCCCAAGCTTATCAAACAGATATTCTGACATTTCAGCTTTTGTAAGCGCCATAGGTTCAATCCCTCAATGATGCCTGGAATCGCTCTTTTAATGCCTCTACACATTTGGCGACGGTAGCGGCAATCTCCTCTTCTTCGAGTGTACGGTTGGTATCCTGAAGGATCAGGCTGATAGCGAGGCTCTTATAACCCTCCGCAACACCCTTACCGCGGTACACGTCAAATAAGTTTACGCCAACTACCTGATTTACGCCAACTTTCTTACATTCGGATAAAATATCCGCTGCGGGAACGTTTTCTGCAACAACAACCGCAATATCGCGACGGTTAGCCGGGAAGCGTGAAATCTCCCGCGCCTGCGGCACGATACGGTCTGCGAGCTTATTCCATTCCAGTTCAAACACCAGCGTACGACCATTCAGATCCAGTTTACGTTCCAGTTCAGGGTGAACAACCCCAATAAAACCAATACGTTCATCTTTCAGATAAATCGCCGCAGACTGTCCCGGATGCAGAGCCGGATTCATCTCCGCCTTAAACTGGATATCACCCAGTTTGCCGGTTAAATCCAGTACTGCTTCCAGATCGCCTTTCAAATCATAGAAATCAACGGTCTCTTTTGCCAGGTTCCAGTGCTCATCATAGCGGTTACCGCAAATCACGCCAGCCAGCATCAGATCCTGTCGAATACCCAGATTGGCTTGTGTATCCGGAACGAAACGTAAACCGGTTTCAAAAATACGCACGCGATTCTGCTGACGGTTTTGGTTATAGACCACCGTCGCCAACAATCCGCTCCACAGAGACAGACGCATCGCCGACATCTCAACGGAGATAGGGTTTGGCAGCAGCAGCGCTTCTGCGCCTGGATGGATGAGCTGTTGTACTTTAGGATCGACAAAGCTATAGGTAATCACTTCCTGATAGCCTTTGTCGTTAAGCATGGTTTTAACCCGCTTCAACGACAGATCGGCTTCACGGTGCGTCCCCATGATTAAACCGGCCTGGATTGGCTCGTCCGGAATATTGTTATAGCCGTAAACGCGGGCCACCTCTTCCACCAGATCTTCTTCAATCTCCATATCGAAACGCCAGGTCGGCGCCACGGCTTTCCACTCGTCCTGCCCTTCGGTCACTTCACAGCCCAGACGACGCAGAATATCACTGACCTGCTCATCCGCAATATGATGCCCGATCAGGCGATCCAGTTTACTGCGACGCAGAGTAATGGTGGCGCGTTTCGGCAACGTTGCTTCGTTGCTCACATCAATTATCGGACCCGCATCACCGCCACAGATATCAAGAAGCAGACGAGTAGCGCGCTCTATCGCTTTATATTGCAGCGCCGGGTCCACCCCGCGCTCGTAGCGGTGAGACGCATCGGTATGCAGACCGTGGCGGCGAGCGCGACCGGTGATAGACAGCGGATTAAAGTACGCACATTCCAGCAGCACATTTTGCGTTTCGCCGTTCACGCCGGAATGTTCGCCGCCAAAAATACCGGCTATCCCCAGCGCCTTATGGTGATCGGCGATCACCAGCGTGTCCGCATTTAACGTTGCTTCGCTACCGTCCAGCAGGACGACGGTTTCACCCTCTTTTGCCATCCGCACGACAATACCGCCATCAATGCGATCTTTATCGAAAGCATGCATTGGCTGACCCAGTTCGAGCAGCACATAGTTCGTGACGTCAACCACCGCATCGATGGAGCGAATACCGCAGCGACGCAGTTTCTCTTTCATCCACAGCGGCGTCGGCGCGTTAACATTGATACCTTTTACCACCCGGCCAAGATAGCGTGGACACGCATCAGCGGCCTCTACTGTAATCGGCAGCGTATCGCTGATGGTTGCCGTAACCGGCGCCATTTCAGGCTCCTGGAGCGGCGCTTTGTTCAGTACCGCCACATCGCGCGCAACGCCGATGATACCTAAGCAATCCGCACGGTTCGGCGTGACGCTAATTTCGATGGTATTGTCGTCAAGCTTCAGGTATTCACGGATATCGGTACCCAGCGGCGCATCCGCAGGCAGTTCGATAATGCCGCTGTGATCGTCGGAAATCCCCAGTTCGGAGAAGGAGCACAGCATCCCTTCAGACGGTTCGCCACGCAGTTTTGCCGCTTTAATTTTGAAATCGCCCGGCAGAATAGCGCCAATGGTGGCCACCGCTACTTTCAGCCCCTGACGACAGTTTGGCGCGCCGCAGACGATATCCAACAGGCGTTCTCCGCCGACGTTGACTTTCGTTACACGCAATTTGTCAGCGTTCGGATGCTGGGCGCACTCAACCACTTCCCCAACCACAACGCCATTGAAGCTTCCCGCGACCGGCTCAACGCCGTCTACTTCCAGGCCAGCCATCGTAATCTGGTTAGCCAACGCATCGCTATCAATTGCCGGGTTAACCCACTCGCGTAACCACAGTTCGCTGAATTTCATTGTTTTATCCTGCCTTTATTTAAACTGTTTAAGGAAACGCAGATCGTTTTCGAAGAATGAACGCAGGTCGGTGACGCCGTAACGCAACATGGTCAGACGTTCCATCCCCATACCAAAAGCGAAGCCAGAATAGATTTCCGGATCGATACCGACATTACGCAGCACATTCGGATGCACCATCCCGCAGCCCAGCACCTCCAGCCATTTACCGTTTTTACCCATCACATCCACTTCCGCAGAAGGTTCGGTAAACGGAAAATAAGAAGGACGGAAGCGAATCTGCAGATCCTCCTCAAAGAAATTACGCAGGAAGTCGTGCAGCGTACCTTTGAGGTTGGTGAAGCTGATGTTGGTATCAACAATCAGACCTTCCATCTGATGGAACATCGGAGTATGCGTCTGGTCGTAGTCATTACGGTATACACGGCCCGGCGCAATAATACGGATCGGCGGTTGCTGCGCTTTCATCGTCCGGATCTGGACACCAGACGTCTGGGTCCGCAGCAGACGGGTCGCGTCAAACCAGAAGGTATCATGATCGGCGCGGGCCGGGTGATGACCCGGAATGTTTAACGCATCGAAGTTATGGTAGTCATCTTCGATTTCCGGGCCAGTCGCCACGGTAAAACCAAGCTCGCCGAAGAAACTTTCAATACGGTCAATGGTACGCGTGACCGGATGCAGACCGCCGTTCTCAATACGGCGCCCCGGCAGGGAGATATCGATGGTTTCAGCGGCCAGACGGGCGTTAAGCGCTGCGCTTTCCAGCTCGGCTTTACGCGCGTTAAGCGCCTGTTGTACCTGCTCTTTCGCGGCGTTAATGACTGCCCCGGCTGCCGGACGCTCTTCCGGCGGCAGATCGCGTAGGGTCGTCATCTGAAGGGTTAAATGCCCTTTCTTGCCCAAATATTCGACGCGTACATTGTCTAACGCGGCAACATCTGACGCCTGGTTAATGGCGGCCGCTGCATTGGCAACCAGCTCTGCGAGATGTGACATGGTTTTCCTCATTGTGTCGGTGAAGACACCGGTTCATTGGACGTAATCTCTCGATTTCAGATACAAAAAAAGCCTCCATCAGGAGGCTTTTTTGCGCTGTTTTTCGTTTCGTTTTTCACGCGCTAGCCTCCTGGGATCAGGTGCTAAAGTAAAAAAAGAAACGGAAAATAGCAGCGTTCATGCTTGCGTTACCTTATGTGGTAAAACCGAATATCCTTTATTGAAAAGGGTTACAGGTCAATTGTCAACTCACTGAACAGTAAATAAAAGAGAGGGAGCCAGGCTCCCTCTTTTCACTGGCTTATGCCAGAGCTGCTTTCGCTTTTTCAACCAGCGCGGTGAACGCGACTTTGTCGAATACGGCGATATCAGCCAGGATCTTACGGTCGATTTCAACAGAGGCTTTTTTCAGGCCGTTGATGAATTTGCTGTAAGAAATACCGTTCTGACGTGCTGCTGCGTTGATACGCGCAATCCACAGTTGACGGAACTGACGCTTACGTTGACGACGGTCACGGTAAGCATACTGACCAGCTTTGATAACTGCCTGGAAGGCAACGCGGTATACGCGAGAACGCGCACCGTAGTAGCCTTTGGCTTGTTTCAAAATTTTCTTGTGACGTGCGCGTGCAATTACACCACGTTTTACGCGAGCCATATGTGCTCTCCTGTATCTATTCTAATTAAAAAGTTAAAAACGTTAACGGCTTATGCGTACGGCAGGCACGCGATAACCAGGCCCAGATCGCCTTTAGAAACCATGGCTTTCGGACGCAGGTGACGTTTACGTTTAGTCGCTTTTTTGGTCAGAATGTGACGCAGGTTAGCGTGCTTGTGCTTAAAACCACCTTTACCGGTTTTTTTGAAGCGCTTAGCAGCACCGCGTACGGTCTTAATTTTTGGCATTTTAATAACTTCCACTTCGCATTGTTAATAAACGAAACATAGGCGAACAAAACCTGTGAAGCCCGAAGGCTTCACAGAATTGTTACTTGAAGGCCTTACTGTTTCTTCTTAGGAGCAAGCACCATGATCATCTGACGGCCTTCGATCTTCGTTGGGAAGGATTCGACCACTGCCAGTTCTTGCAAATCGTCTTTCACGCGATTAAGCACTTCCATACCGATTTGCTGGTGGGCCATTTCACGACCGCGGAAACGCAGCGTGATTTTGGCCTTATCGCCCTCTTCGAGAAAGCGAATCAGGCTGCGGAGTTTTACCTGATAGTCGCCTTCATCTGTCCCAGGACGGAATTTAATTTCCTTCACCTGGATAACTTTTTGCTTTTTCTTCTGTTCCTTAGAAGACTTACTCTTTTCATAGAGGAATTTGCCGTAATCCATTATACGACAAACCGGCGGCTCGGCGTTAGGGCTGATTTCGACTAAGTCTACTCCGGCTTCTTCAGCTTTTTCCAGAGCTTCTCTCAGACTCACAATACCAAGCTGCTCGCCTTCCAGACCTGTTAAGCGAACTTCTTGCGCGCGAATTTCGCTATTAATACGATTCGGACGCGCCGTTTGAACTCGTTTTCCGCCTTTAATACTTTATTCCTCCAGTTGTTGAAGACTGCGGCTGCGAATCTCTTGTTGCAGCTTCTCAATCACGTCATTTACGTCCAGGCTGCCCAGGTCTTTACCGCGGCGGGTGCGAACGGCAACTTTGCCTGCTTCCACCTCTTTATCACCACAGACCAACATATAAGGGACACGACGTAAAGTGTGCTCGCGGATTTTAAAGCCAATCTTCTCATTTCTCAAGTCTGCTTTTACACGAATGCCCGCATTTTGTAGTTTCTGCGTCAATTCGTTAACGTATTCAGACTGCGAATCGGTAATATTCATCACGACTACCTGAACAGGCGCGAGCCATGTCGGGAAGAAACCAGCGAACTCTTCGGTCAGGATACCGATGAAGCGTTCCATCGACCCAAGAATCGCACGGTGAATCATTACCGGCACCTTGCGCTCGTTGTCTTCGCCTACATAGGAGGCGCTCAGACGAGACGGTAAGGAGAAGTCCAGCTGTACTGTACCGCACTGCCATGCACGATCGAGGCAGTCATATAAGGTAAATTCAATTTTCGGACCGTAGAATGCGCCTTCACCCAGTTGATACTCAAACGGGATATTATTTTCTTCCAGCGCAACCGCCAGATCCGCCTCAGCACGATCCCACATCTCATCGCTGCCGATACGCTTGTCAGGACGAGTGGAAAGCTTGACGACGATCTTCTCGAAGCCAAAGGTGCTGTACATATCGTAGACCATACGAATACAAGCGTTAACTTCATCGCGGATCTGCTCTTCGGTGCAGAAGATATGCGCATCATCCTGCGTAAAGCCGCGTACGCGCATCAGACCATGCAGCGCGCCTGATGGCTCGTTACGGTGGCAGCTACCGAATTCCGCCATACGCAGCGGCAAATCACGATAGGATTTCAGACCCTGGTTAAAGATCTGAACGTGGCCCGGGCAGTTCATCGGCTTGATGCAATATTCGCGGTTTTCTGAGGATGTGGTGAACATCGCATCTTTATAGTTGTCCCAGTGCCCGGTTTTTTCCCACAGCACACGGTCCATCATGAACGGGCCTTTAACTTCTTGATACTGGTACTCTTTGAGTTTAGAACGAACAAAGACCTCCAGCTCGCGGAAGATAGTCCAGCCGTCGTTATGCCAGAACACCATGCCCGGCGCTTCTTCCTGCATATGATACAGGTCGAGCTGCTTACCAATTTTACGGTGGTCGCGTTTTGCGGCCTCTTCCAGGCGCTGCAGATAAGCGTTCAGGGCTTTTTTATCTGCCCATGCCGTACCGTAAATACGCTGCAACATCTTATTATTACTGTCACCGCGCCAGTATGCGCCGGCAGTTTTCATCAGTTTAAAGTGATGGCAGAAACGCATATTCGGCACGTGCGGACCACGACACATGTCGACATATTCTTCATGATGGTACAAGCCTGGCTTGTCATCATGAGCAATGTTTTCATCAAGAATGGAAACTTTGTAGCTTTCACCACGCTTCACGAAGGTTTCACGCGCTTCGTGCCAGCTGGCTTTCTTCTTGATAACGTCGTAATTTTTCTCGGCGAGCTCATGCATCCGCTTTTCGAGCGCTTCGACATCTTCCTGAGTTAGCGTGCGGTCAAGATCAACGTCATAGTAAAAACCGTTGTCGACAACCGGGCCGATCGCCATTTTCGTGTGCGGCCAAAGTTGCTTGATTGCGTGACCTAACAGATGCGCGCAAGAGTGACGAATGATCTCCAGACCCTCTTCATCTTTTGCGGTGATGATGGAAAGCGTCGCATCATTTTCAATCAGATCGCAAGCATCAACCAGCTCGCCATTCACACGGCCCGCAATGGTGGCTTTCGCCAGGCCTGGACCAATGTCCAGCGCAACATCCATCGGGCTTACAGGGTGGTCATAATGGCGTTGGCTGCCATCAGGAAGAGTAATAACAGGCATGTTATATCCTTATTTGCAGTGGTGACCCATACGCAAGATCACATACAAAGAGAAAATGAATTTATTGACAGTGAGTTGTGTATCCATCTAGCCAACCATTGCTAAATTGGCGCACAACCTTCGACACAGACGAAAATCGCTATCTTCGTCCGGCATGACGATGGTAACACTAAAAAAAGGGAGATTGCATCTTTCTGTTCTACAGAACCTGAATCCCAACACACTACCCGGCACGCGTATCGTTAATGATGTACATGGTCACTCTGAGTCTCGGCTTACTGCCACCGTATGAGGCATTCACATCAGATAGCTTTTCACGACGACAGCTATCTATATTCTCCAGATGGGGACCTGGCAGCATGCAATAACGCACAATACGAAACCCACTTTCCAAAGCACATACCAGCAAAGAGCCATTACATGCTGCTATGAAGCTTCTATAACTAGCAACGTCTCACTTATGATGCCGTACTTGTAATTCGTCTGTGTTGCTTGAAGTATGTCGCGGCACGATGTGAGATGAATTACTCGTCGAGTGATAGCTCTTTCTCTGTATAGTCTTTTACAGGACTCGGGAAACTCATGATGAACCTTCGAATGCCACTGTATATAAACACAGTAGCAATCATGCGTAATTATCAAAAGCATTTACATTGCTTGATGTTTTTGCTGCAAACGCTTGATAGCTTCATGCTATCGGAGGCGCAGTAGATAGGAGTGTTAATGAGTGTTAATATGTCAATAACACGGTTTGATATCGAGAAGATAGTGATGAGTAATGATTATAGACTACCAGATTCAGAATATCTTGCCAGAAGATTTTCCGTACCACACCTTGTTTGCCTGATGGCAATATTATTAATACTAAGCATTTTTTCTAAAGGCTCTATATGCTTATAATTTCATACATTGTATTATGCTTATTATTTATAGTTTATCTCTATACTCTTTCCGTAAGAATTGAGGGGAAAATAATAAATGTAATGGTCCCATACCTGATAATAACAGTGCCTACACTGTACGTGTTTGAAGGTATATTTGTATACCTCTCAGAGGTGCGGAAGTATACAGTGGAATATTTGTTTTTCTATACTTGCTATATAACATACATAGCATCATTTGTTATTTCTTATCTTTACACACAAAGAAAATCAATATACAATAAATCGAACACAAAAAATAAACCAAGGTATGTGTTTACTTCATTGTTATTCACCTTCCTTGCTTTTATCATTTACCTTCCAGTGTTGATGGAGTTCAGAGAGTACATACTTAACCCAAGAAGAATATACGAATTAACCAGAACAGGGTATGGTATATACTTCTATCCTTCATTAATGTTTTCTCTTGTCGCTTCTATTTGCGCGTTCTTTACATACAAAAAATCAAAGTTATTTTGTATTTCCATAGTTTTATTTAACTGTATACTTATTTTCTTGCATGGTAACAAAGGACCAATATTTAGTATATTTATAGCATTCATCCTTTACCTTTCATATATTGAAAATAAAAAAATTAAATTTATGTTCCTGGTGAAATCGTTTGCTGTTATAGCAGTCATTGTAACGGCATTCTTTGCATATACGTTTACTGATGGGAATCCGATAGAAAATATGGCGAATTACTCGGATTATACCCGTAATGCTGTTCTTGTTGCTTCCTCAAACTTTGACTTTATGTACGGAAAATTACTAATGGAGAGCGAGGTTTACTCGAGGATTCCGAGGGCTATTTGGCCTGATAAGCCTGAAGATTTTGGCGCATTGTATCTGGCAAAAGTATTTTTCCCTGATGCATTCTACAGAAATCAGGGCGCTCCTGCTTTCGGGTATGGTGAACTATACGCAGATTTCGGGCTTTTTACACCAGTTTGGTTAGTTATATCTGGAGTATTTAAAGGCGCCCTGGCTAAGTATTTCTCCAATAAAACTCAGGAAACAAAGTCAGCGCATTATTTCATAATGTTCCTATTTTGCATTGGAATAAGTGTGATTCCTGTTAGCATGGGATGGTTGTTCCCTGAGCATTTGATGATTGCCTTTATGGTATACATTGCATCTTCCTTTGTTTTTTCAGCGCATATAAGATTCGTTTTACTAAGAAGCGATAAATAAGTTATACGGCGGCAATGCCGCCGTTTTATTTAGTTTTGGAGAGTAAATCCTGTTGGGTTTGCTGAACAGCATTACCAACGTAAATTACTTTTGATGCATTCATGATAGTGCTTGAGTTTCCTAATAATGATTTATGAATAGCCCCTCAATTATGTATTTCTCGCCGCCGGTTATTATTAGTCCTGCCGCTACTCCGCCCTAATCCACATCTACTCATATGCGGATCATCCCGAGATTATCACCGTAATATAATCTACCATCGATACCAATAAACTCTGTGTTATGAATGACAGCTCCCTGCTTAAGCTAGATTAGGTACACACATCTTACGGCGCGAAAGGGAACAATATGAAACGGTATGAAACATAT
Organism: Salmonella sp. SJTUF14076; assembly: GCF_015534835.1. Classification (NCBI taxonomy): domain Bacteria; kingdom Pseudomonadati; phylum Pseudomonadota; class Gammaproteobacteria; order Enterobacterales; family Enterobacteriaceae; genus Salmonella; species Salmonella sp. SJTUF14076. The sequence continues at coordinate 2,658,683 of NZ_CP064674.1, forward strand.
ATATCCGCTATTACCAGTAATGACGCGGAACTGGTGAAACAGGTTTAAACGAACGTGAATGGATGTGAATGAAGGATAGTACTTATACGCAAGATCACATACAAAGAGAAAATGAATTTATTGACAGTGAGTTGTGTATCCATCTAGCCAACCATTGCTAAATTGGCGCACAACCTTCGACACAGACGAAAATCGCTATTTTCGTCCGGCATGACGATGGTAACACTAAAAAAAGGGAGATTGCATCACTCTGTAGCAAATCAAGACCCTTGACAGGGTTTCTCCATTATCTTTCTACGCGCCGTATAGCGCTTCTCATCGACAACCTAACTTCTGCGCCAGACTCCCCTTTGTCGTTTTCACCTCGCTGGCTACCGCTTCAGGCAAGGCAGACCACAGCGTCAGCACTGGCTTCGTTTTATGTTCGATAGCCTCCACGGTAACCTGATAGTCGCAAAAATTCGCCGAACGGGGCGTATTCTGATCCATAATAAACGCAGCGTAATTTCCTTCACTTTTTGACGGCGCCGTTCCGGTGAATAAAACCTTCCAGTACCCGCTGGGAATTTCTACCGTCGCATCTTCTGGCAATGTGGCGATATGCCGCTCAAAAAGGGGGCCGGTCACTACGTGCACTACAGATACATCAGCCTGTTTGGCAAGTTCGCGCACCCGGTTTTCCAGTGCAGCCCATGCTCCCTGGTTCAGGGCGGATTTCTGCGGCGTAATATTCGATAAATAATTTAACGACGGCCAGTCCGATACGCCGCCCAATCCTGCCAACGGGGCCTGGTGTCCCCTGTCGACTTTTAATAGCGTATGGGCATTTTTATAGGCCGAAGGGGCCAACGTATCCGAGGGCGGTAAATCGGGGTCCTGCGCCCAGTTCCGCGGGCGACCGCTTGCCTGGCTGGTCTTGGTCACGCTATAGGCAACCCAGTTGGCAAATTTCGTGGCGCTATTATTATTGAGCGTATAGACATGGCGATAGATTGTTTGTTGACTTCCTCCTTGAGGACAGCCAACGCTACAGTTATCAGGTTGCTGAACGAGTACGTTACGATGGGGTAACTCGGGTGCCGATGTTGTATCCTGGGGAGGATACGATGTAGTACATGCGCTTAATAATACTACGGGCAGTAATTTTAGCAGATTAATGGTTTTATTCATTTTTTCTTCCTTAATAATAACTGCCCTAATAATTCAGGTAGCAATAATTTGGTTATATTACCCTGCCAGCCGTTAGATGCGCTCATCATTAAAGACAACACTATCACGGTAAAAATTAATAACAGATAAACATCGAAGCCATCATAGAAAATGAGCTCAAAAGAATACAACGTGATATTCATATTGATACCAAAAAACATCGTATTATATGCATAATCGTGAAGCCAATAATTTCTCGCACTCAGATAGCGAATGAAAAATGGATATTCAATAATATCTGACGCATGTTTTTCAACACCATTTTTCAACATTAAGGCAACGTATCCTCTCAATGACTCGCTGCTGGCAGGAGTTTAGTTATATTTAAAGGTTTATAAGCACTGCGCATCATGCTGCTGTGCTTATTACTTTGTAAAAATAAGAGTATTCACTTTCATATTCAGGGGTAAAAAGTGAACAAATACAGCTATTGCGCAACGATGATTGCCGCCATACTCAGTACGACCACAATGGCCAATGCCAGTAGCCTTGCTATTTCAGTGGCGAATGATGATGCAGGTATATTTCAACCATCCTTAAATGCCCTTTATGGGCACAAGGCTGCAGACCGGGGTGATTATACTGCCGGGCTCTTTTTAGGCTACAGCCACGATCTCACTGACGCCAGTCAACTCTCTTTTCATATCGCGCAAGATATTTATTCTCCATCTGGCGCCAATAAGAGAAAGCCTGAAGCCGTCAAAGGCGACCGCGCGTTCAGCGCCTTTCTTCATACCGGACTGGAGTGGAATTCATTAGCCACCAATTGGTTACGTTATCGTTTAGGTACCGATATCGGCGTTATTGGTCCTGACGCAGGCGGTCAGGAGGTTCAGAATCGGGCGCATCGAATAATAGGCGCAGAAAAATACCCTGCCTGGCAGGATCAAATTGAAAACCGTTATGGTTACACGGCAAAAGGAATGGTCTCCCTTACGCCAGCTATTGATATTCTGGGTGTCAATGTGGGCTTCTATCCAGAAGTCTCTGCTGTCGGCGGCAATCTCTTCCAGTATTTGGGGTACGGCGCAACCGTTGCGCTGGGAAATGATAAGACCTTCAACTCTGATAATGGGTTTGGGTTACTGTCCCGCCGAGGGTTAATACACAGTCAAAAAGAGGGATTGATCTATAAGGTATTTGCTGGCGTTGAGCGCAGGGAAGTTGATAAAAACTACACGTTACAGGGGAAAACGCTGCAAACAAAAATGGAAACGGTGGATATTAATAAAACCGTGGATGAATATCGCGTCGGTGCTACCATCGGCTATTCTCCCGTCGCATTTTCTCTTTCTTTAAACAAAGTCACGTCGGAATTTCGCACCGGAGACGACTATTCTTATATCAACGGCGACATCACCTTCTTCTTCTGAGGCGTCACCACGGAATAACCGGGTTACGTAACGTAACCCGGTACAATATTACATCTTATAGCCCAGCGTTACCGTAGTGCGACAATCGGTATGTTCAGGCGCAGATTCAGGCGGCTGCGAGTTCCACGTTAAATTATACCCCACCTTTAGACCAAAATGTTCGTTAATGGCGACATTGAGGGCTGTTTCCGAATTTAGTGTGGTGTCTTCTGCGCCAAATACTGACACCCCCTGTGTAAACTTAGCATTGTCAGTTAACTGCCAGGCATAGCTGCCGGAAGCATAACCCAACGGCTGCGTTTCAGTGGTATCGTCCGTATGTTCGTCATAGCGAACCCCTGGACCGAATTCAAAACGGAAGCTGTGCACTGGGCCATTAAGGAACTGCCGCCCGTAACCGGCGGTCAGTACGTCGCGCTGACGATAACCGTTGAAACGGTCTGTCAGCCAACTGGCCTGGCCAAAGGTATAATCATAATCCGTCATATTAAAACGGTTACGCGCGCCTATCGCATATTTTTCTGAAGAGCGCTCATCATTAGAGGAGGTATTGCTGGCATTGCCCCATAATGACCAGGCGGTACGTTGTCCATACCAGGTCATCGCCGTGTCAGCCGTTAAGGAAGAACTTTTAGTATTGCCTGACTGAGCAAGGTAGCCCGCATTCAGATTACCTTCAAAAGGTTTTTTCGCGGTGGAGGGATCATCCATGACAGTAAAAACGGAATCATCGGCGGCGGCATACAGAGACGCGAACACGCCACCCGCCAGCATAACTACAGCGGGTACTGCCTTCAAAAGCTTCATTTATATAGAGTCCGTACAACTAAAAAAGAGACCACGACGGTCCCGGAAACCTTCATAGGGATCAATGACAAACGCCCCTGGAAAGGTAGCGAATTATAAGAAGCCCCGAATAACATAGCAATCAATTACTATTTCATTTTTTAAATAAGAACCCTCCCGAAGCATTCATTTATTTATATAACTTTACATCGTACTTCTTTAAATAAAGATCCGGAAAATCATATTGTTAATTCCTTCACTTTCCGGGGATTAAGTGCCAGACTGAAATCAGCCTAACAGGAGGTAACGATGGTACGTATCTATACGTTGACGCTTGCGCCCTCTCTCGATAGCGCAACAATCACGCCGCAAATTTATCCCGAAGGTAAACTGCGGTGCTCCGCGCCGGTATTCGAACCCGGCGGCGGGGGTATTAATGTCGCTCGCGCCATTGCGCATCTTGGCGGCGCCGCGACCGCCATTTTCCCGGCTGGCGGCGCTACCGGCGAACATCTGGTCGCACTACTGGCTGATGAAAATGTCCCCGTGTCTACCGTCGATGCGAAGGACTGGACGCGTCAGAACCTGCACGTCCACGTCGAGTCCAGCGGCGAACAGTATCGTTTTGTTATGCCCGGCGCCACGCTGGACGATGACGAATTTCGCCAGCTTGAAGAACAGGTACTGGAAATTGAATCCGGGGCAATTCTGGTTATCAGCGGCAGCCTTCCGCCCGGCGTTAAGGTCGAGAAACTCACGCAACTGATTTCCGCCGCGCAGAAGCAAGGCATTCGCTGCATTATTGATAGCTCTGGCGAGGCGCTCACCGCCGCGCTGGCGCTTGGCGATATCGAACTGGTAAAACCTAACCTGAAAGAATTGAGCGCGCTGGTCAATCGCGATCTGACGCAGCCTGATGATGTGCGTAAAGCGGCCCAGGAATTAGTGCAAAGCGGCAAAGCTCGCCGGGTAGTGGTCTCTCTGGGGCCACAAGGGGCGCTGGGCATAGATAGTGAGAATTGCATCCAGGTTGTTCCTCCCCCGGTGAAAAGTCAAAGTACTGTCGGCGCAGGCGACAGTATGGTAGGCGCGATGACGTTAAAACTGGCGCAAGACGCGTCGCTGGAAGAGATGGTGCGCTTCGGTGTGGCGGCAGGCAGCGCCGCTACGCTCAATCAAGGTACGCGTCTGTGTTCTCATGACGATACCCAAAAAATATACGCCTATCTTTCCGCGCAATAATCGTTTCCCCCTCGCCGAGGGGGATACCGGAAAATCGGTTAACGGGCGGCGCATCCGCCGCTGTTAAAAACACAGTTGCTCCCAACGAGGTGAACGATGGCCAGTGGCGATATTACCCGTTATGTTATTACCGTAACCTTCCATGAAGATTCCCTGACCGAGATTAACGAACTCAATAACCATCTGACGCGCAGCGGTTTTTTGCTGACATTAACGGACGATGAAGGGAATGTGCATGAGCTCGGCACCAATACGTTTGGCTTTGTTAGCGCTCAGAGCGCTGATGAAATCAAAGCGCTTGTCGCCGGACTTGCGAAAAGCGCGTTAGATAAGGATGTCGACATTACCGTGGCGACCTGGGAGGCGTGGAGTAAAAACGCACAATAAGTGCCATTCCCGCCGCGGCGCGTCCGCGATGTGCGTTAGTTCGTATTTTTTAACCGCATTTTTGCGCTAACCTTATGATCTGGCAGACAACGTGGGGAGAGACAATATGTGGCAAGCTATCAGTCGTCTTTTAAGCGAGCAAGTCGGTGAAGGCGAAATCGAACTGCGTAATGAACTGCCAGGCGGAGAAGTTCATGCCGCATGGCATTTACGTTATGCAGGCCATGATTTTTTCGTAAAGTGCGATGAACGAGAAATGCTTCGCGGTTTTACCGCTGAAGCCGATCAGCTGGAGCTGCTCTCCCGCAGTAAAACCGTTGTTGTGCCTAAGGTATGGGCGGTAGGTTCGGATCGGGATTACAGCTTTTTAGTCATGGACTACCTCTCGCCCCGCCCGCTGGATGCCCATAATGCGTTTATTCTTGGGCAACAGCTGGCGCGCCTGCACCAATGGAGCGATCAACCTCAATTCGGCCTCGATTTTGATAACGCGCTCTCTACCACGCCGCAGCCGAATACCTGGCAACGCCGTTGGTCGACTTTTTTCGCCGAACAGCGCATTGGCTGGCAGCTTGAACTCGCCGCGGAAAAAGGCATTACCTTTGGTAATATTGACGCCATTGTTGAACATGTTCAGCAACGTCTGGCGTCGCATCAACCGCAGCCTTCTCTTTTGCATGGCGATCTATGGTCGGCGAACTGCGCGCTTGGCCCTGACGGCCCCTATATCTTCGATCCAGCCTGCTATTGGGGCGACAGAGAATGCGATCTGGCGATGCTGCCGCTGCATACCGATCAGCCACCGCAGATTTATGACGGCTATCAGTCCGTTTCGCCGCTACCGCTGGATTTTCTCGACAGGCAGCCGATTTACCAGCTCTACACCCTGCTTAATCGGGCAAGGCTGTTTGGCGGTCAGCACCTGGCTACTGCGCAAAAAGCGATGGATCGGCTGCTTGCGGTATAGGTACAGCCCATGCCGGATACGGGCTATCCGGCATTTTTCAGTTTACATGAAACCTAACAAGGAAAAGAAAAAGTAGCCGAGCACGATAATAATGACCGGCAAAATATAGAGCGGGAAAAACTGTAAAAAGATGGTATGGTGCGGCACCACGATACGTGACTCTATCTGCTCACGCGTTAGCCCTTCCGCGCCTTTTGCTTTTTCCAGGATCAACTGATCTTCCACGCCTTCACGCAAAAAACGTGACTGGCGGCTCATTCTGGCGCCGGAATCCTGCATCGCCAGCCCGACAAAAATCAGAATAAAAATGAGCCAGAAACCGATATTCAGGCTTCCCTGAAAATTCGGCGTCGGCGAGTTGTACCAAAAAACATTCAGAAACGGCGTATTCACGCGCATCATGTCTATCATTACGTGGGTAAAATCCAGCATTACCGCATTTATCCCCTCCTGCTTTTCACTGTGCGCATACATAAATTTAAGGACTGAGATGAGCGTGGAAAGCAGTGCCGGAATAAAAATAACCCACCCTACAACTCTTTTTAGGATTGCAATGCGTCCAGCTTGTTGATACGTCATGAGTTCCCCTTGATAAAGACGCGTCGTTTTGGCCTAAGTCTACCTGTTGATTCCCGTTTTCGCCTGATCTTTAAGGGCGATATACTAAGAACATGGTCATAATGAACGCTTAATTCGTTATTTTTTAATCTCAACAGGAGAGGTTGTGATGTCAACCCCACGCCAAATTCTTGCTGCAATTTTCGATATGGATGGACTACTGATCGATTCCGAACCGCTCTGGGATCGCGCTGAACTGGACGTGATGGCAAGTTTAGGCGTAGATATTACTCGGCGCCATGAACTGCCAGACACGCTTGGGCTACGCATTGATATGGTTGTCGATCTCTGGTTTACGCAGCAACCGTGGAGCGGCCCCGATCGCCAGGAAGTGACAAACCGTGTTATTGCCCGCGCGATTACGCTTATCGAAGAGACGCGCCCTCTTTTACCGGGTGTGCGCGAGGCCGTGGCGCTGTGTAAAGCGCAGGGGCTATTAGTGGGGCTTGCCTCGGCATCGCCGCTGCATATGCTGGAAAAAGTGCTCACCATGTTTGAACTGCGCGACAGTTTTGACGCGCTGGCTTCTGCAGAAAAATTGCCCTACAGCAAACCGCACCCGCAGGTCTATCTGGATTGTGCGGCCAAACTAGGCGTTGATCCATTAACCTGCGTGGCGCTGGAGGATTCGGTGAATGGTTTAATCGCGGCAAAGGCGGCGCGAATGCGCGCCATTGTGGTGCCAGCAGAAGAAAACCAGCATGATCCGCGCTTTGCGCTGGCGAATGTCAAACTTAACTCACTGACAGAGCTGACGGCGGCGCATCTACTCGGTTAAGATGTTTCCGAAACAAAGTCAACGGGCAATTAGCCGCTGAGCCAGACGGCAAGCGGCTTTGACAGAGACAAAGAGTTACAACGTCACCACTTCCGCCTACTGTATAAAAACCCTATACTGTATGAATTGACAGTTTAATGGGTTTTATCATGACGGCGGAAGGACATCTTCTTTTTTCTATAGCCAGCGCGGTTTTCGCCAAGAATGCCGAGTTAACGCCCGTCCTTGCGCACGGCGACTGGTGGCATATTATTCCTTCGGCTATTTTGACCTGTCTGCTGCCGGATATCGACCACCCCAAATCTTTTCTTGGCCAGCGCCTGAAATGGGTATCGAAACCGATCGCCCGCGCGTTTGGTCACCGGGGGTTTACCCATAGTCTGCTGGCGGTCTTTGCCCTACTGGCGACCTTTTATCTCAAGGTACCGGATACGTGGATTATCCCGGCGGATGCGCTGCAAGGCATGGTACTTGGCTATTTAAGCCATATCGTCGCGGATATGCTCACCCCCGCAGGCGTTCCCTTACTATGGCCGTGCCGCTGGCGTTTCCGCCTGCCTATTCTGGCGCCGCGCAAAGGCAATCAACTGGAGCGATTTTTATGCATGGCGTTGTTTGCCTGGGCGGTGTGGATGCCGCAGTCCATGCCGGAAAACAACGTCATACGCTGGTCTTCGCAGATGATCACTATCCTGCAAATGCAGTTCAATCGTTTTATAAATCACCAGATTGATTAGTAAATCAACGCCAAAGTCATTTTTGGTATAAACCATTCCATTTGAATATAAGAGCCAGCTCACAGTTCTGCTAATCTTGCGCGAACAGAATCGCTAAAACACAGCGCTTCATAATAAAAAAATCAGGAGAACGGGGATGAATTTTCCATTAATCGCGAACATTGCGGTGTTCGTCATTCTGCTGTTTGTACTGGCGCAGGCCCGTCATAAACAGTGGAGTCTGGCTAAAAAAGTGCTTGTCGGCCTTGTGATGGGCGTGATCTTTGGTCTGGCCCTGCACACCATTTATGGCGCTGACAGTCAGGTGTTAAAAGACTCCATTCAGTGGTTCAATATTGTCGGCAACGGTTATGTGCAATTGCTACAAATGATTGTGATGCCGCTGGTATTCGCCTCTATTTTAAGCGCCGTGGCACGACTGCATAACGCCTCTCAATTGGGGAAAATCAGTTTTCTGACTATCGGCACGCTGCTGTTTACTACCCTTATCGCAGCGCTGGTGGGCGTGCTGGTCACCAATCTGTTCGGACTGACGGCGGAAGGTCTGGTTCAGGGCGGCGCGGAAACCGCGCGTCTGAATGCCATTGAGACGAGCTATGTCGGCAAAGTGGCCGATCTCAGCGTGCCGCAACTGGTGCTGTCTTTTGTACCGAAAAATCCGTTTGCTGATCTGACTGGCGCAAATCCTACGTCTATTATCAGCGTGGTGATTTTCGCCGCATTCCTGGGCGTGGCCGCGCTTAAACTGCTGAAAGATGATGCGCCAAAAGGCGAGCGTGTGCTTGTTGCTATCGATACCCTGCAAAGCTGGGTGATGAAGCTGGTGCGTCTGGTGATGCAACTTACGCCTTACGGCGTACTGGCGCTGATGACGAAAGTGGTTGCCGGCTCTAATCTGCAGGACATCATTAAGCTTGGAAGCTTCGTGGTAGCGTCATATCTTGGTCTGGCGATAATGTTTGTGGTTCACGGCATACTATTGGGCGTGAACGGGATTAGCCCGCTGAAATATTTCCGCAAGGTGTGGCCGGTGCTGACATTTGCCTTTACCAGCCGCTCCAGCGCCGCCTCCATTCCACTTAATGTCGAAGCGCAAACCCGCCGCCTGGGCGTGCCGGAGTCCATCGCCAGCTTTGCTGCCTCTTTTGGCGCGACCATCGGCCAAAACGGTTGTGCCGGTCTTTATCCTGCGATGTTGGCGGTAATGGTTGCGCCGACGGTCGGCATCAACCCCTTAGACCCCGTATGGATAGCCACGCTGGTGGGTATCGTTACTGTAAGTTCGGCGGGTGTTGCCGGCGTTGGCGGCGGCGCGACCTTCGCCGCGCTGATTGTGCTGCCTGCCATGGGCTTACCGGTCACGCTGGTCGCGCTGTTAATCTCCGTCGAACCGTTGATTGATATGGGCCGTACCGCGCTGAACGTGAGTGGCTCAATGACCGCTGGTACGCTGACCAGCCAGTGGCTGAAGCAGACCGATAAAACCATTCTCGATAGCGAAGAAGACGCCGAACTGGCGCATCGATAATACATTATCGGGCGTTCACATCGTCTGAGACACGACGATCAGCAACTCAAAATGTCTGTCACTAAAAACGCCGGTCTCCAGTACCGGCGTTTTGTTTTTTTCTTAGTCAGCGATTTCGTTTTCCTGGCGAACCTGATTCGCCCAACGCTGCGCCGATTCTGGCACGCTAAAGGCGGGCGACCGTTGAAATGACTCCCCCGTCAGAACAAAGGCAACATATTTACCGCGCAGTATCCAGACGTCGCGAAACGTATCCATTTTTATCGCATGTTCCGGCGGCGCGGGTTCAACACGCGGAATATAGCTAATAATCTGGCGATTTTGCTGGCGAAGAGGTTTCATCATTAATGCTTCACTAAAAGAGGCTAAGAGCCTATCCCATTAGGGCTATTTTACTTGCCATTTTGGTCCTGGGCAGTGCTCAAAATCCTCACGTACTACGTGTACGCTCCGGTTTTTGCGCGCTGTCCGTGTCCAAACTGGCTGCGCCAATAACGCCTACTGGGATAGGCTCTAAGGCTAAAAATCAGAAAAACACTATTTTAGCCGATCTTCGCCCCCGACGTCCTGTTCCGCGCGTGCGATTTCCCCGTTGTACCCTGTCTGCCGTTCCGCTCTCCCCCGGCATAATTGCTGAAATGTTCTATAGTTAGAGTGATTTTGACTACTACCACGCCCATTTCAGTGATGAAAGCAGGAGACGAGTTCAATGTCGCATAATGAAAAATCCCCCCATCAGTCCCCCGTGCATGATACCCGTGAATCACAGCCCGGCCTGGACTCCCTGGCACCGTCAGACGGTTCACATCGCCCCACGCCAGAACCGACGCCGCCGGGCGCGCAACCAACGGCCCCCGGCAGCTTAAAAGCGCCCGAGACCGCGAATGATAAGCTCACCGCCCTCGACGCCTTTCGTAAAGGCAGCGAAAATTATGCGCTGACCACCAATCAGGGCGTGCGCATCGCCGACGATCAAAATTCTCTTCGCGCCGGCAGCCGTGGCCCTACGCTGTTGGAAGATTTTATCCTGCGCGAGAAAATTACCCACTTTGACCATGAGCGTATCCCGGAGAGGATCGTTCACGCCCGCGGATCTGCAGCGCACGGCTATTTCCAGCCATATAAAGACCTGAGCGACATCACGAAAGCCGCGTTTCTGTGCGATCCACAGAAAATTACCCCGGTCTTTGTTCGCTTTTCGACAGTACAGGGCGGCGCGGGGTCTGCTGATACCGTACGTGATATCCGCGGTTTTGCGACCAAATTTTATACCGAAGAGGGAATTTTCGATCTCGTCGGTAATAACACGCCGATCTTTTTTATCCAGGATGCGCATAAGTTTCCGGATTTTGTGCACGCCGTTAAGCCCGAACCACATTGGGCTATTCCGCAAGGACAGAGCGCGCACGACACCTTCTGGGACTATGTTTCCTTACAGCCTGAGACGCTGCACAACGTCATGTGGGCAATGTCGGATCGCGGTATTCCACGCAGTTATCGGACGATGGAAGGGTTCGGCATTCACACCTTCCGTCTGATCAATGCACAAGGGAAAGCGACCTTTGTCCGGTTCCACTGGAAACCGTTGGCGGGTAAAGCCTCGCTGGTATGGGATGAGTCACAAAAACTGACCGGTCGCGATCCGGATTTTCACCGCCGGGATCTGTGGGAGGCCATCGAAGCGGGCGATTTCCCGGAATACGAGCTGGGCCTACAACTTATTGCCGAAGAGGATGAATTTAAATTCGATTTTGATCTACTCGATCCGACCAAACTGATTCCGGAAGAGTTGGTGCCAGTACAACGCGTCGGCAAAATGGTGTTAAACCGTAATCCGGATAACTTTTTCGCCGAAAACGAACAGGCGGCATTTCATCCAGGACATATCGTTCCCGGCATTGATTTTACCAACGATCCGCTTTTACAGGGGCGTCTGTTCTCTTATACCGACACGCAAATCAGCCGTCTGGGCGGGCCAAACTTCCACGAAATTCCGATTAACCGCCCTACCTGCCCCTACCATAACTTCCAGCGTGACGGTATGCACCGGATGGATATCGACACCAATCCGGCGAACTATGAACCGAACTCCATTAATGACAACTGGCCGCGCGAAACGCCGCCAGCGCCAAAACGCGGCGGCTTCGAATCATACCAGGAACGCGTGGATGGCAATAAAATCCGCGAACGCAGCCCTTCTTTTGGTGAATATTACTCGCATCCTCGCCTGTTCTGGCTCAGTCAGACGCCGATAGAGCAGCAGCATATTATTGACGCGTTCAGCTTTGAGCTGGGTAAAGTCGCCCGCGCGTATATTCGGGAGCGGGTGGTCGATCAGTTAGCGCATATTGATGTCACGCTGGCTCAGGGCGTCGCGCATAATCTCGGTTTTGCACTCACCCATGAGCAAACGCAAATTGCCCCGCCTCCTGATGTCAACGGTCTGAAAAAAGATCCGGCGCTCAGCCTGTATGCGGTGCCGGACGGCGATGTTAAAGGCCGAGTGGTCGCTATTCTGCTGAACGACAAGGTTAACGCCGCCGAACTGTTGACCATTTTGCAGGCTTTAAAAGCCAAAGGCGTCCACGCAAAACTGCTCTATTCACGGATGGGTGAAGTAACGGCTGATGACGGTTCAACATTAACTATTGCGGCAACCTTTGCCGGCGCGCCGTCGCTAACGGTCGATGCGGTAATAGTACCGTGCGGCAATATTGCCGATATCGAGAGTTGCGGCGATGCCCGCTACTACCTTCTGGAAGCCTACAAACATCTGAAGCCCATCGCACTGGCAGGCGACGCCCGACGGTTTAAGGCGCTTTTAAACATTGATAGCCAGGGGGAAGAAGGACTTGTTGAGGCCGATAACGTTGACCACCTCTTTATGGACACTCTGCTGACGCTGATGGCGGCACACCGTGTCTGGTCGCGTGCGGGGAAAATTAACGCGATTCCTGCATAAACAGCAAAAAATGCGGCGCATTCTTGCGCCGCAAACTCAGGAGCTAAATATCAAGAAAACTGCCAGGACGATATCCACGTTCCGCAATCGCTGCCTTGAGTGACGCAGACGTCAATACCTCCAGTTCAGTTAAGCGGGGGTAACAATAGGCGCTCTGGCGAATAATGTTGTCCACAAACGCCGGATGACACATCACCTCCAGAGAGGTTTCTCCTCGATGCGTCGAGGCATCCAGAATGCGTAAAAAGCACGCTTCGGTGATCTCCTCGCCGTAAAATTCACTGCTAAATCCTTGAGTGCTGCGCAAATCCGACGGCAGATCGTCGGCGTTCAACACCGTCTGGCGGTCAATACGTAACGCAATCCCGCGCTGCGCCGCAAAGCGGGCGACGATGGGGAAAATTTGCGGGAACATATGCACATGATGGTGACTGTCGAGATGCGTTGGCTCGCGGCCAAATACGTCGATGAAACGCTGATACTGACACGCCAGTTCATGCGCAATTTCATCCAGCGGAAGCGTATCCTCCTCCGCCATTTGCCAGATCCATTTCCCCAACAGGCCGTCTCGCGTCAGGCCCGGCATCTCTGACACCGGTTTGCCTAACGTCAAAACAAAATGCATTCCCACCCCAAGCGCAGGCAGCTCGCGGCTAAGCTGCGCCGCATGGTCAATAGCCTCGCCATTGACCAGCGCCGTCGTGGAGGTCACAACGCCGTTGCGATATGCTTCAACAATGCCGTAATTTTGCCCTTTACTCAGGCCAAAATCATCGGCATTCACAATCAACACGCGTTCCATAGTCTACCTCTGTCAGTGGTGCTTACCTTTAAGCGCTTCGATGCAAGCGGCAAAATTAGGCAGCCATTTTTCATGCGCCAGAATGAGCTCACGCGCCAGGACTTCTGCGTCGCGGTCGGAATGCACCAGCGGACTCAGGTTAAGCGCCAGCAGCACATCATTAAAGTTTCCGCTCAGCGCCGCATTGCTGGCCGCGACCTCAAATCCTTTAATAGTGTGGATAAGCCCCAGCACTTTTTCGTCAAAACGGGTGATACGCGGGTGCGGCGTCGCGCCATTGCGTCCCAGAATGCAGGTCATTTCCACCGCCCAGTCCGCCGGGATATTCTCGACATGCCCATGATGTGGAATATTAACGTAATGCTCAGTCTGCTTGTCATTATAAATAGCGTTAATGACTTCACAAGCGGCATCGGAATAATAAGCGCCGCCGCGTTGCTCAAGCTCTTTCGGCTTCACGTTTAGCTCAGGATTTTTGTACAAGTCGAAGAGTTGTTTCTCCACTTTTTGTACGACCTGAGCGCGCGCGCCGCCTTTGTAATATTCGCCCATTTCAATCGCCAGCATCTCTTTTTGCTTGAAGTAATACAACAAATAAGAGCACGGCAGCATGTTCAGCGAGCGAATCAATCCTTCACTAAACGGCAGATCAAAGATATTTTTTACGGTTGACGCTTTCAACTGACCGGACGCCACGCCATCCAGTAATTCTGCGAACCGTGAGGTGCCATTCACCAGCACATCTTTAATAAAGACCATATGGTTTAGACCAAACAGGTCAATGGAAAGATCGTCATTCTCATTCAGCGCCAGCACGTCATGAATAAACATTTTCATGCCGACAGGAATATTACATACGCCGATGAATTTTTTAAAGTTGGTATGACGATAAACCGCTTCCGTCACCATCCCCGCCGGGTTAGTAAAGTTAATGACCCACGCATTCGGACATAATTCTTCAACATCCTTAATGATGTCAAAAATAACCGGAATGGTACGCAACCCTTTAAATAAACCGCCAGCGCCGTTGGTTTCTTGCCCCAGATAGCCGTGGCTAAGCGGGATACGCTCGTCCAGTTCACGGGCTTTGAGTTGACCAACGCGTAGCTGGGTAGTAACAAAATTAGCGTCTTTCAGCGCTTCCCGGCGATCCAGCGTTTTATACAATTTTAGCGGAACGCCTGCTTTATCAATCATTCGCTGGCAGAGATCATAAATAATGCCCAGCTTCTCTTTCCCGTCTTCAACGTCAACCAGCCATAATTCGGTGACAGGTAATTCATGGTAGCGCTTAATAAAGCCTTCAAGTAATTCAGGGGTGTAGCTGCTCCCGCCACCAATAGTGACGACTTTTAATTTCTGGCTCATAATATCTCCCTTCAGTGTATGACACTGATATGTATTACGCTATGCCCGCTCGTAAGAAATAGCGTGACGTTCCCCGCGCTATTGGGGCAAGCGTGAAATGTAATTAATCGAGCAATGCAAACCGTTACTCATTAATTTCCGTCAATCGTTTCCGATAACTATTCGGCGTAAATGAGGTCATCTTCTTAAACGTTTTAATAAACAGACTTGGACTGCTATACCCGGCTTCATAAGCAATATCCGTAACCGAATAGTTGGTCATTTCCAACTGTTTCTTGGCAAAATTAATGCGAATCTCATTAATGATTTGCATCGGCGTTTTGCTGTAATAACGTCGGGTGGCGCGCGTCAGATACTCCTGGGATTTTGCCGACAGGCGCACCATATTCTCCAGCGCATGTTCGCCAAACTGCGTTTTATCATGCATTATCTCCACGGTTGCTTTCAGCCATTGTGGAATATCATCATAAACCTGCTCTTCGCGGTAATGACGTAAGCGGTTTATAATATAAAATGTCACCACTTCGATAAATTCGTCGAGCCCATTGCCGCGAAAATTCAACGACGCAATCACCGTTTCAATATAGGTAAGGAAGGTGCTATTCGCCCTATATACCTGCGATGCCACAAAACAAAACGGCAGTAACGGGTGATGCTGCCAACTTACTGATTTAGTGTATGATGGTGTTTTTGAGGTGCTCCAGTGGCTTCTGTTTCTATCAGCTGTCCCTCCTGTTCAGCTACTGACGGGGTGGTGCGTAACGGCAAAAGCACCGCCGGACATCAGCGCTATCTCTGCTCTCACTGCCGTAAAACATGGCAACTGCAGTTCACTTACACCGCTTCTCAACCCGGTACGCACCAGAAAATCATTGATATGGCCATGAATGGCGTTGGATGCCGGGCAACCGCCCGCATTATGGGCGTTGGCCTCAACACGATTTTCCGCCATTTAAAAAACTCAGGCCGCAGTCGGTAACCTCGCGCATACAGCCGGGCAGTGACGTCATCGTCTGCGCGGAAATGGACGAACAGTGGGGATACGTCGGGGCTAAATCGCGCCAGCGCTGGCTGTTTTACGCGTATGACAGGCTCCGGAAGACGGTTGTTGCGCACGTATTCGGTGAACGCACTATGGCGACGCTGGGGCGTCTTATGAGCCTGCTGTCACCCTTTGACGTGGTGATATGGATGACGGATGGCTGGCCGCTGTATGAATCCCGCCTGAAGGGAAAGCTGCACGTAATCAGCAAGCGATATACGCAGCGAATTGAGCGGCATAACCTGAATCTGAGGCAGCACCTGGCACGGCTGGGACGGAAGTCGCTGTCGTTCTCAAAATCGGTGGAGCTGCATGACAAAGTCATCGGGCATTATCTGAACATAAAACACTATCAATAAGTTGGAGTCATTACCGCAGTAACGGAAGATAATGCTGTTCAAAAAAACGTTTACTAATTCCTACGTTCAGAATACGCGTTGCGCCAAACTCATAGAAACTTTGGTGATTCGACCCCACCGGGATAAAAACAAAATCTCCACGTTCCAGCAGCACACGCTTCCCGTTAATCTCCTGGTAATAACGTCCGGTCAATACCAGGGTAAATTCATAATAGTCGTGCTGATGCAGCCCGGTGACGCTTTCCGTCTTGTTATAGATAAACACATGGAAATTTTTGCCATTGAAGAGCTGCTGCTCATAAACCGTTTTGATTTCCGTTGCGTTAACCTGTAGCTGCATCATCCGCCCCCTGTTATTTCAGTTTCTCATGGAGCTCAATCAACTCGGCGATCAGTTCACGAGCCAGCATTGATGTCATCAAATGATCCTGAGCGTGAACCAGGACCAGACTGACTTTCATTTTGCCTTCGCCCTGATCGCCTTCGATGAGTTTTGTCTGCACAAGATGCGCTTCATTGAGCGCTATGCGCGACTGGTCCATCATCGCTTTCGCCGCCTCAAAATCGCCTTCTTTCGCTTTTCTGAGCGCGCCATATGCCAGGCTACGCGCCTGACCAGAATTGATGATAAGCCCCATAACGACTTCTTCGAGTTCCTCAGCCGCTGTCTGGTTATCTACAACATTTTCAAGATCAAACATAGTCTTTCCTCTGATTCAGCCCGGCATGGCATCCCATGCCGGCGCGGAGTTTAGAATTTCAGTGCGTTAGCGATATCTTCTCCGCTTTCTTCCTGCTCGATGGCGTTCTGCGCTTTGTTAGCCACCACCACGAAGGGGAGATAAATCAGGGTAGCGACCGCCAGGTTAAATAGCGCAACCAGCAACGCGGCGACACTGCCGTTGGTGTTAAAGAACGCTCCCAACCCGGTTGGCATGGTCCACGGCGCAATATTGGTAATCGGCGGAATAATACCCAAATAGTAAGCCACCAGCGTAATCGCCGCCAGAATCGGCTGAACCAGAATGAAGGGGATAAACATCACCGGGTTCATAATAATCGGCAGGCCAAACAGGATGGGTTCGTTAATCTGGAAGATACCTGACGGCAGCGCCAGTTTTGCCACCTGGCGATAGTCCGCGCGACGGGATGCCAGGAAGATAGCGATGATCAGACCCAGCGTTGCGCCGCTACCACCGAGGAAGATATAAGAATCCAGCATCGGTTTCGCCCAGATATGGAACGTTTTACCGGCTTCCAGTGCCGCATCGACGGAGCCATACTGCTGGTAAATAGAGATGTTTTCCAGCGCCCAGGGCGTCATGATGCCGCTATCCAGCGCGGTCAGCGCCAGCGAACCATGAATACCAAAGAACCACAGCAGCGGTACAAAAATGACATATGCCCACCCTACCACGCTACCCAGCGATGCCAGCGGCGTAGAGATAGTGTCCATAATAATCTGATGGAAGTTAGAACCGTAATTAGACAGCGCCCAGGCAATAATCCCCATAATAGAGAGAATAATAAAGCCGGGAATTAATGCTGAGAATGAACGAGACACCGAAGCCGGTACGCTGTCCGGTAGCTTAATCACCCAGTTGCGCCGGACAATAAATGTAAACATCTCCGCGACCACCAGGCCAATAATAATACCGGAGATAATATTTGCACCACCCAGCCAGTTAGCGCCTACGGCATAGGCCTCGCCGACACTATACGGCGTTACGGTCATAAATGCCGCCACGGAAAGCAATCCTGCGGCCAGCGCATCAACCTTGCGCTCTTCCGCCAGCGCCATGCCGATAAAAAATGGCGCCATGAGCGACATAATGCCCAATGTGCCGTTATAGACGTTCCCGCCGATGCCTTTCAATCCATTAAGTGTTTCAATGGTTGAGGCATCAAGCCGAATGCCCATGGAATAAAAAAACGACCCCTCCCCAAAGCTCAGGAAAACGTTATTAATTAATACAAACATCGCCCCCGCAAGGGTTAATGGCATTAAACGAATAAAGCCGTTCTTGATTGCATTAACGTGTGGCTGCTTTCCTATTTTTACAGCAAAAGGAAGGAGTACCTTTTCAAGTGAAGCAATAACGTTACTCATAGAAAAATACCCTTAAATACCGCAATAAAATATTGCGGTTAGTGTATGAAATAACTCTTTGACGGGAAAAATTAAAAAATAATTAATTCGCGGCGGCTTTTTTAATTGCCGCTACCGCAGCTTTAAGCACGCCTAAGCCATCTACCTTGCCGTACAACATTGAATCAATGACTTCTACCGGTTTACCGGGTAATAAACGCTGAATTTCGGGGAGCATATAAGCAATTTGCGGGCCTAATAACACGACGTCCGCTGCCGGGCCTTTTTCACCGGCCAGGGTTTCAGGGAATGCTTCAATAATAACCGGCACTTCATATTTTTCAGCCTGAGCGCGCATTTTTGATACCAGTAACGATGTTGACATGCCCGCAGAACAAAACAGATAAATGTGTTTCTTTTCCATAAAAACCTTCCTCATGTGCGATTATCTGTCAACCAGATACGCCGCAAGCCTCAACCTGCATCCATACTCTGGGCGACTTGCGTAACCGGATTTACTTTTTTAGGTGGCTGAAATGAGTATACGGGATCGGACCGCCGGATGGTATTTCCTTGACCCACTAAATTGTCTCTCATTGACCTGGCGTTATGACTCCCCTCACATTTCGGGCAAATAATTCGCGATAATAAATAAGGTTATGGCAGGCACAAAAAAACCGGCTCGCAGGCCGGTTTCCTTGAATGTTCAGGCAATGTACAGTTGTTACTGCTTCGGCGCCTGTGGGTCAGTGTCGTACTCCGCACAGGTCTGATAGCCGGAGTTAATCACGTGCCCGGTATCATCCAGCGCAACAAAGTAGGTTTCCGCTTTACCATCACGTTGACCCAGGATGTAGGTCTGACAAGTACCGCGCGCATGAATCATGCTCACTTCAGATGACGGTTTGCCCGCAATCTGCGCAACCTGCGCCCTGCTCATTCCTTTTTTAACATCTTTAACGACAGGCTCAACAAATTGGTCTTTTGTACGATCATACGCCGTACAGCCTGCCAGCATAGTCATTACCGCCGCTGCGCTTAAAATTCCTGCTACGTTCTTGTTCATTTTCCGTCCTCTTGTTTATCAGCGTGTTATGTAAGCCTGGAATACATCAGAATATTTTTCAAGCCGCGACCCGCCACAAAAAGTCTTTCGGAAAATTCTCTAACGCAGCGACATGTTGTTTTAAACACCGCTTAGCCCGCCAAACCTTGTTGTTTCAGCGGCGAAGGGTTAGCTTTAACAGGGTAAAGATTCATTTTTTTAATGTCGAAGGGGGTTAAATGACTCTGCAGCAAGAGATAATCCAGGCGCTTGGCGCGAAACCGCATATCAACCCTGAAGAAGAAATTCGCCGCAGCGTGGATTTTCTTAAAGCGTACCTGAAAACCTATCCCTTTTTGAAATCGCTGGTGTTAGGCATCAGCGGCGGGCAGGATTCGACGCTGGCCGGGAGACTCAGCCAGATGGCTATCGCCGAATTGCGGGAAGAGACCGGTGATAATGCGCTGCAGTTTATCGCCGTTCGTCTGCCTTATGGCGTGCAGGCCGATGAACAGGATTGCCAGGACGCCATTGCTTTTATTCAGCCGGACAGAGTACTCACCGTCAATATTAAAGGCGCCGTCCTCGCCAGCGAACAGGCGCTGCGCGAAGCGGGAATTGAGCTGAGCGATTTTGTTCGCGGCAATGAAAAAGCGCGTGAGCGAATGAAAGCGCAATATAGCATCGCCGGTATGACTCACGGCGTCGTGGTGGGCACCGACCATGCGGCGGAAGCGATAACCGGGTTCTTCACCAAATATGGCGACGGCGGTACCGATATTAACCCGCTTCATCGCCTTAACAAACGCCAGGGCAAACAGCTTCTCGCAGCGCTGGGCTGTCCTGAGCATCTGTATAAAAAAGTCCCCACTGCCGATTTGGAAGACGACCGCCCTTCACTGCCTGATGAAGCCGCGCTGGGCGTAACGTATGACAATATTGACGATTACCTGGAAGGCAAAACGCTGGACCCCGCCATCGCTAAAACTATCGAAGGCTGGTATGTAAAAACTGAACATAAGCGCCGTTTACCGATTACGGTATTCGACGACTTTTGGAAAAGGTAAGCGTACTTCTACTGTTGTGCCGGATATCGCTCGTCTATCCGGCCTCCTCTCTTTCCAGCCTCTTTTTTAATCACCCATCCGCTGTTATACTGGATGAATAACCAGTTAACGGAGATCACTGTGGTACGGCGTCAATCAGCCCCCCGCCTTGAGTTTGAAGCGGCGGCCATTTACGAATATCCAGAACATTTACGTCCTTTCCTCAGCGAAGCGCCAGCCTTACCAGGCGTCTATATATTTCATAGCGAAAGCGATACGCTGCCGCTTTATATCGGTAAAAGCGTGAATATTCGCAGCCGGGTGCTTTCACATCTGCGAACGCCTGACGAGGCCACTATGCTGCGACAGGCGCGGCGGATAAGCTGGATCTGCACCGCTGGGGAAATGGGCGCGTTGCTGCTGGAGGCACGGCTGATCAAAGAACAACAGCCGCTGTTTAACAAGCGGTTACGTCGTAATCGCCAGCTTTGCTCGCTACAGTTGAGCGAACAAAAGATTGAGGTCGTTTCCGCCCGCAGCGTCGATTTTTCCCATGAGCCGAACCTGTTTGGGCTCTTCGCCAACCGTCGGGCGGCGCTGCAAAGCTTACAGAACCTCGCCGATGAACAAAAATTGTGTTATGGCCTGCTGGGGCTTGAACCGGTAAGCCGTGGGCGCGCCTGTTTTCGTTTCGCTCTGAAGCGCTGTGCTGGCGCGTGCTGTGGGCAAGAAACCCCGCAGGCGCATTTTCTTCGTCTGCAGGCCTCGCTGGAACGGTTACGTGTGGTTTGCTGGCCCTGGAAAGGCGCTATCGCGTTAAAAGAGAGCCGCCCACAAATGACCCAGTTCCACATTATCAACAACTGGTTATGGCTGGGGGCGGTCCCCTCGCTGGATGAGGCCGCCACCCTGGTGCGCACCCCTGCGGGCTTTGATCAGGATGGCTATAAAATTCTCTGTAAGCCACTAATGTCAGGTCAATATGAGATCATTGAACTGCACACCGACTGTCGCCAGTCATAAAGAAAACCGCCGATCCTGTCCACCTCAACGATTGTGTTGTCGACAAGACCGGCGGTCTTAAATTATGCGGAAAGTTATTCTGCCGCAGCAGGCATTTTACCTTCTTGCGCCGGGCGTTCTGTCAGACGCTTCTCAAAATTAGCGTTATATTGCTTTTTCTGCTCCGGCGTCAGAACGTTATAAATTTTATTCTGGGTTTCCATATGCGCCAGCATATTGGCCTTGCGCTGCGCTTCCATTTTCGTAATTTGCGCTTCGGCTTTGGCTTTATCGAAGGTATCGCTGGCGATAATATCATGCATGGCGCGACGCTCTTCCAGCGGCGGACGTTTCATTTGCTCGCGCTGCGCTTTCATAATGTCGCGAATTTGTTGCTTCTGTGCGTCCGTCAGGTTCAGGTTTTTAAACATCATATCGTGATGTGGGCCAAATTTACCTTTATGCTGCATCATTGGCTTCGCATCCGCTGGCGCGGCGGTGGTAGTCTCAGCGGCATGAGCGAGATTCGCAGCACCCATCGCCAGGGTAGAGGCAACAAATAGAGCAGTCAGTTTACGCATATTTCCATCCTTCCTTTCAGTTATTTTTACGGCATATTTAAAACAGCGCCGTGTTGTCGTGATTAACTTTAACCGTCTTAGCGTCAATTAGTCATAACAACGGTAAAACAATGAAAGTATAAAAAACACTTTTTCGCCAATTGTGAAGAAAAAAAGAATAAATTGCGCAGAGTTGAAAGAGAAATATACAACAGCATGATATAGCAGAAATTATGCAGAACTATAACGCAGCAACGCTTATTAATAAAGCAATTCTCCAGGAATAATCCGTAATAGCATGAAAATGTGTCCCAAATCATCCCTGTAATCCTAACGTGAGCTTACAGGGACGTTTATCAGGGCAGTCTTTCCAGCATTAATCCAGCCCGCAATCCGCAGGCGACAGAGGGATTAGGAAAGAGAACATATTCAACGTCATGCGTCACCGTCACACGCTTATCCCCCTCCTCGGCCAGCAACGTTCCCTTCGCAAAGGCAGTAAAATTCAGCGTTTGCGCATCCATATAAAGCGCGAACTTGTCGCTGTGACGCGTGATTTGCGACACCACCCGATAGCGTAGCGGCGGCGAAGACGAGGTTGACGTTTCGATACCGCTCAGCAGCACCGACAACGCCTGCGAGGTTACGCTGAACTGCGTCAGATCGTTTTGCCCAAACGGCAACGCCTTTCCCAACTCCAGAGTACAGGAAAGCGCGCCGAAATGTTCAGAGCTAAAGTGCGTAAACGTACCGCCTGGCGCCTGATGAAATACCAACGCCTCCAGTCCTGCCGCGCCCAGCCACGCCAGAAAATCCGCCTCCCACGGGCGGTCGCGCTGCGGCAATACGCCAAAACGCAAATGATGCGAGCCACGAATGGCGGTATGCAGATCCAGATGCCAGCGTACCCGCGCCTGGCCAGATGAAAAGAAGGTATCCAGACTTAGCTCCAGCTCACGCGCCCGCCGCGTTTCATCGCTTTCGGCAAAGGACTGCCAACGCCCGCCAAACATACGGTTCATATCGCTGTGACAATAGCGTATTCCCGCCGCCAGCGCCTGCGGATTGCCGAGTACCACCAGCACTCGCCACGTTAACGTCAAGCTGCCTGAATACAGCGCCGACAGCAGCTTATCCAGCATCTCGACCGGCGCGGTTTCATTGCCGTGTATCCCCGCAGAAAGAATTAACGCGCGGTCGACCGGCGCATCGGGCGTGAGTTCAAGCAGACCATGGCCTAACCAGCGCCAGCGAAAACCCGCGCCCTTCCCCTGCCTCACCCGTGGTGTCGTGCCGCTTAGCGTCAACGCCAGAAAGTTATCCATCAGCCGCCCCCGTTTGCTGGAAAGGATAAACCGACCCCAAATCCAGCAGACGCGTTAACACATCCAGCGCCTCCCGGCCTTCTCGCAATAATAACGGATCGGCCAGATCGGCGGCGGTCAGGCGATCGCGATAATAACGATCCGCCCACGCGTTAAGGGCCGTAAACAGAGCGTCATTCATCATTACCGCTGGATTCACCGCCCGTCGTTCTTCTTCTGTTAACACCACGCGTAATCGCAGACAGGCCGGCCCGCCGCCGTTAGCCATACTTTCTCGCAAATCAAACACCTGCATCGCGCTGATGGGGTTATCCTCCGCCACCAGCTTATTCAGATAGCGCCAGACGCCGACATGATCCTGACATTCCCGCGGCAACACTAGCAGCATTGAGCCGTCGTCACGGCTTAACAACTGACTATTAAACAGGTAGGTCGCCACAGCATCTGATACAGAAACCTCTCCGGCGGGCACCTCTATCGCCATAAAACCGTCAACGCGCGTACGCAACTGATTAATGAGCACTTTCTGCCGGGCAAACGCCGCTTCGTGACAAAACAATACCTGTCGATTCGAAACGGCGATAACATCATTATGGAATACGCCTTGATCGATGACCTCCGGGTTCTGCTGAGCGAAGATAACCTGTTGCGGATTCACCTGATTAAGACGCGCCACGGCCTCGCTGGCTTCGCGGCTCTGGCGCGCCGGATAACGAGCGGGTCGTATTTCATTCTCCTCTTCGCGCCCATAGACAAAAAGCTGCACGCCTGCCGAACCATACTCGCCGCCAAGACGGTTATGATTCGCCGCGCCTTCATCTCCCAATAATGCGACCTGCGGTAACGCGCTATGCACTGAAAACTGGTTTTCATCGCGAAATATGGCGCGTAGCAGCGCTTCGGTCACAGGCGCCTCAAGAGCGCGATGAAATTTATTGTTTAAATTCGCCACCGTCAGGTGGACTTTCCCGTCCAGCGCGTCTGCCGATGGGCAAACCGTCGCCGCATTCGCAACCCACATTGGCGACGCGGAACTCACGCTGGAAAGCCAGCATGGCGCCTGACGCGCAACCTTATCCAGAATCTGCTCATCGCTACCCGTGAAGCCGAGCTGACGCAACGCCGGAATAAAAGGTCGCTCATGCGGCGGGATCACCGCCTGGGGAAAGCCGGCATCCGCCAGAGCTTTCATCTTTAGCAGCCCCTGTTTTACCGCCAGACGAGGATTCGACACCTGAAAACGGTGGCGGGTCGATGCCTCATTGCCGAAGGATAGCCCGGCATAATGGTGCGTAAGCCCCACCAGCCCGTCAAAATTAACTTCATGCGCCGTCATACCGCCTCCCTGCGAGAAAAGTCGAGGCCGGGGCTTAATGTCGCAGGCAACGTTAGTTCGGGAGATTCCAGACTGGCCATCGGCCAGGCGCAATAATCGGCGGCATACCAGGCGCTGGGCCGATGGTTGCCAGACGCGCCGACACCACCAAACGGCGCAGTACTCGCTGCCCCGGTGAGCGGTTTATTCCAGTTAACGATCCCTGCCCGCGCCTCCAGCAAGAGCTGTTCGAACTGCGCGCGATCCGTCGACACCAGCCCACACGACAGACCAAAACGGGTATTATTCGCCAGACGAATCGCCTCATCGAAATGCGCATAACGCCAGACGTTCAGCAGCGGACCAAACACCTCTTCATCCGGCACATCCGCGACGCCCGTCAGCTCAATGATGCCAGGCGTCAGCAGAGAGGTTCCCTCTTTGACCTTCCGCGGCGCCAGTAGCGTGCGACCGCCTAATGCCTCTCGTTGACGCCAGGCCTCCATCACATGCTGTGCCGCCTGCGCTGAAATCAGTCCGCCGATAAACGGCTGCGGATCGTCGTCCCATCTGCCGGGCTGCAGACGTCCGGCGACGTCAACCAGCCGCGCCAGAAATGCATCTCCCTGCGCACCCTGTTTTACCAGAAGGCGTCGCGCGCAGGTACAGCGCTGTCCGGCGGTAATAAACGCCGATTGCAGCGTCAGATGTACCGCCGCATCTATATTTGCCACATCCTCAATAATGAGCGGGTTGTTTCCGCCCATTTCAAGAGCCAGGATTTTTTCCGGCTGGCCGGATAGCTGGCGATGAAGCTGATATCCGGTACTGGCGCTGCCGGTAAACAGCAGTCCGTCGAGATCGTCGAGCGAACTTAGCGCTTGTCCGGTCTCCCGGCCGCCCTGCACCAGATTAAGAACGCCTGCCGGTAGCCCCGCCCGTTCCCAGAGTTTTATTACCGTTTCCCCGGTCCATGGCGTTAGCTCGCTAGGTTTGAAGATCAGCGTATTGCCTGCCAGCAACGCGGGCACAATATGGCCATTCGGTAAATGGCCGGGAAAGTTATAAGGGCCGAATACCGCCAGCACACCGTGAGGACGATGGCGCAACGTCGCGGCGCCATCGACAAGTTCGCTTTTTTGTGCGCCTGTTCTGGCGTGGTAAGCCTTAATCGAGATGGCAATCTTATTGATCATCGCCGTCACTTCCGTCGCCGCCTCCCAGCGCGGTTTACCGGTTTCACGTGCGATGACCTCCGTGAGCTCGGCTTTATGCGCCTCCAGCAGGGCGGCAAATTTCTCTACGATAGCCTGTCGTGCCGTAAAAGGCTGTCTGGCCCAACGAGGAAACGCCGCACGCGCCGCCTGACAGGCCTCGGCGACCTGTGCCGCATTAGCGTCATTCCCCTGCCAAAGTATCTCCGCGCTCACCGGGTTCGTTTTGCGGCGGCGTTCGCCCTGACCGGTTATCCAGTCGCCGTTTATCCATAGCGTCATACGGTTTTCTCCTCAGCGCAAAGGCGTACCAGCCGAACGTGGTCGCCCGCGCGACATTTCAGCGCATCCAACTGCGCGGCGGTAAGTACAAGTCGTGAAGTCTGTGGATCGGCACGCACCAGCGCGGCCCGAAAGTGGTGATAGTTTTCATTGGCGACCAGACATGCCGGATAGTCGCCAGGCGCGGGTTGCCCTTCCGCGACTTCCACCAGTCGGCTTTTACGAATGGCCCGCACGCGGTCAATATCACACTCCAGCGTCGGCCCACCGTCGAAGATGTCGATATAGTGGCGATAGCGAAAACCTTCCTTTTCCAGCACCGCGCGGGCTGGCGCCGTTTGCGGGTGGACTTCGCCAATCACGGCCTGTGCCTCTTCAGATAAGAAGTGGGTATAAATAGGATGTTTGGGCATCAGCTCGGCGATAAACGCTTTTTGCCCGGTACCGCATAAAAAATCCGCCCGGCTGAAATCCATAGAAAAAAAGCGTTTGCCGAGACTTTGCCAGAAGGGAGAATAACCGTGCTCGTCAATGACGCCGCGCATTTCCGCCACCACTTTCTCATTGAATTTATCGCGAAACGCGGCCATAAACATAAAGCGCGATTTTGACAACAGGTAGCCGTTACCCTCTTTACGCCATTCGGGATCGAGAAACAGCGTGCAAAGCTCACTGCTGCCAGTGTGATCATTACTCAGGAATAATGTTGGCAACGCGTTATATACATTCAGCTCTTTGGAGGCATGAACCAGCGTACCGACACGATAGTTATACCAGGGGTCGTTAAGGCCGACCGAGACCTCAATGGCGCAGATCCCGCCGACCTCACCCGTTTCACTGTCCTCGAGAACGAATACATACCCTTGTTCGCCTTTTGGCAGCTCGCCGGACCAGGTTTTTAGCGCGCGTTCAATGCGGGCCGCCAGCGTCGCTTCATTTGCCGGTAGCGAGGTTAAGCCGCCGCCCGTTTTGCCTGCAAGCTGCATCAGCGCGGCGATATCCGCATGTTCGACAGGACGAATCACCCGCATGATGCGCCTCCCGTCTGAAGGCGTTCGCACGCCATGGCAAAACGATCAAGCCCGGTGGCTATCTCCTCGTCGCTCACATTTAACGCTGGCGCAAAACGCACCACGTCGCCGCCGGCAATGAGCACCATCACGCCTGCTTTTGCCGCTTCCTGGGCGATGAGTTTGGCTTTTCCGGCAAACTCCGTCTGTAGCACACAGCCAAGCAGTAGCCCCAGCCCGCGAATTTCACTGAACATGCCAAAACGCACATTAAGGGTATTTAGACGTTCAATAAACGCATCGTGGCGCTGTCTGACGCCGTTTTGCATCTCCGGCGTATTGATGATATCCAGTACTTTTCCGGCAACTGCCGTCGCCAGCGGATTACCGCCGTAGGTGGTGCCATGCGTGCCTGGCGTCATGACGCTGGCATAGTCTTGCGTGGTCAGCATCGCGCCGATCGGGAAGCCGCCACCCAACGCTTTAGCAGTCGTCAGGATATCGGGCGTAACGCCATAATGCATATATGCATACAGTTCGCCGGTACGTCCGACGCCCGTCTGCACCTCATCAAAAATCAGTAACGCCTGATGCCGGTCGCACAATTCACGCAGCCCCTGCAAAAAAGCTTTCGTGGCGGGGATCACGCCGCCCTCGCCCTGCACCGGTTCTACGATCACGGCGCAGGTATTGTCATCAATGAGCGCGCTGGCGGAGTTTAGATCGTTATAGGCTGCATGACGAATATCCGGCGGCAGCGGCGCAAAGTCCTGTGAATAGGTCGGTTGACCGCCAGCGCTGACGGTAAAGAGCGTGCGACCATGGAACGCGTTTTTAAAGGCCACAATGCCGCTTTTATGGTTGCCGACACGATCGTGGGCATATTTGCGCGCCAGTTTTAATGCAGCTTCATTTGCTTCAGCGCCTGAATTACAAAAGAAAACGCGTTCGGCGAAGGTCGCGTCGATCAGTTTTTTCGCCAGTCGCAGCGCCGGTTCATTGGTGTAACCGTTCCCGGTATGCCAGAAGCGATTCGCCTGTTCATTTAACGCCTCGCGCAGCGCCGGATGCGCATGTCCCAATGCGTTGACCGCAATCCCGCCAGCAAAATCAATGTACTCTTTCCCCTGCTGATCCCACAGGCGTGAGCCTTCTCCGCGTACAGGAATAAAAGGCGCGGGAACATATACCGGCACCATCCATTCATCAAAGTTTTCGCGCGTAACTGACAGAGACATAGCGACCTCTTTTGGTAAAAATAAAGTTATTTATATGTTAATTAATATGAGTGTTTGCGCTGTAAATGTAGATTGCAGCATTCGTGCCAGCCAGCGTTAACATTGCATAAACAGAAGTGATAAACGGTAAATCAATGGGTTACAGCGTAGCGATATTCACTTTTACTGCATAAAAAGTGAATATTACCGCATAATTGGTAGCTAAAAAGAGGAAAAAGCGAAATATTATTCAGTTGCCAAATATAATTCTGGAATTGTGATCTTATACGAAATTTACTGGAAATTACCGCCCCGTTCTGGTGCATCTGCACGCAAACCGTGCCATTTTCGCGCTATAGAAAACACCATACGCTTCCATTGGCCGAATCTGACGATGAGTGGCAGTCACCCGGTAAAATTTCTGTTACCATCCCAACACGATTCACCTTGCAAAGTGGCAGTGACTATGAAATTTGTCTCTTTTAATATCAACGGCCTGCGCGCCCGTCCCCATCAGCTTGAAGCGATTGTCGAAAAACACCAGCCCGATGTGATCGGTCTACAGGAGACAAAAGTCCACGACGAAATGTTCCCGCTCGAAGAGGTCGCGAAGCTGGGCTATAACGTTTTCTATCATGGACAAAAGGGCCATTACGGCGTCGCGCTGCTAACAAAAGCCACGCCCATTTCCGTCAGACGCGGTTTCCCGGATGATGGCGAAGAGGCGCAACGCCGCATTATCATGGCGGAAATCCCCTCACCGCTGGGTAATATCACCGTCATTAACGGCTATTTCCCGCAGGGGGAAAGCCGGGATCATCCGTTGAAGTTCCCCGCGAAAGCGCAATTTTACCAGAACTTGCAAAACTATCTTGAAACGGAACTCAAGTGTGATAATCCGGTATTAATTATGGGCGACATGAATATCAGCCCGACCGATCTGGATATTGGCATCGGCGAAGAGAACCGCAAACGCTGGCTGCGTACCGGTAAATGCTCCTTCCTGCCGGAGGAGCGTGAATGGATGTCGCGGTTACTGAAGTGGGGATTAGTGGACACGTTCCGTCAGGCGAATCCGCAAACGATGGATAAATTTTCGTGGTTTGATTACCGCTCAAAAGGTTTCGTGGATAATCGCGGACTGCGTATCGACCTCTTGCTGGCAAGCGCTCCGCTGGCGGAACGTTGCGCAGAAACCGGTATAGACTACGACATTCGCAGTATGGAAAAACCCTCCGACCATGCGCCGGTCTGGGCGACGTTTCGTGTTTGATTCCGCTTTCTGATTAACCGTAAGGCCGGGATAGCGCGACGCTTCCCGGCAGGAATAACGACCTTAACGACAATGATAAAAAAACTCGATGTTGTTGCCGCCATCATTGAACGCGACGGCAAAATTCTGCTGGCCCAGCGCCCAGCTCATGCGGATCAAGCCGGTTTATGGGAGTTTGCCGGCGGTAAAGTCGAACCCGGCGAAACCCAGCCGCAGGCGCTTATCCGCGAGCTACGCGAAGAGTTAGGGATTGACGCCACGCCCGGCGTCTATATCGCCAGCCATCAACGCGACGTGTCTGGCCGACGGATTCATTTGCACGCCTGGCATGTGCCTGCGTTTAACGGTCTGATACGTGCGCTGGAACATCAGGCCTTAGCCTGGTGTACGCCGGAAGAGGCGCTGGAGTACCCCCTCGCCCCGGCGGATATTCCGCTATTGCATGCGTTTATGGCTTTACGCGACGCCAGACTAACGGATTTGTGCTGATGGTTTTTTCGTCACGCTGGCACTGGAGCACGACGCCTTCCACTTTTATTACCGCGCCTTCGGAGTAATTCTGATCCTGGTAAACGCAGCACTGAATGCAGGGCTGGGATGACTGACCGCGCGTGCTGAAAACTTCCGGCGGGACATTCACCTGAATATCAGGACGACTGTTCTGGTTTGCCAGCCCGACCATTGGCATTATCGCCATCACGGCGACCACGAGGCTTCGGCGCATAGGATTTCCTTATTTTTCTAAGTATATTCTCAGTATAACGGTAAGCCGCCGTGAAAACTTTAATCCTCTTTTGTCATCGCTTTTAGTTATGACCCTCGCCCCGTTATGAATTTACTTAGCAGCGTCATTTTTTTCTTGCTTACCGTCACATTGCTGATGGTATAGTCGAAAACTGCAAATACATATTCTGATAAAACGCAAATATAACCACATTAATATATAAGAGGTTTTTATATCTATGGATCAGACATGTTCTCTGGAATCGTTCCTCAACCATGTACAAAAGCGCGACCCGCATCAAACCGAGTTCGCGCAAGCCGTCCGTGAAGTCATGACCACCCTGTGGCCGTTTCTTGAACAAAACCCCCGTTACCGCCACATGTCTTTACTGGAACGTTTGGTTGAACCAGAGCGCGTAATCCAGTTTCGCGTAGTGTGGCTGGACGACAAAAACCAGGTGCAGGTAAATCGCGCCTGGCGCGTGCAGTTCAACTCTGCTATCGGCCCCTATAAAGGCGGTATGCGCTTCCATCCTTCGGTAAACCTTTCCATCCTTAAGTTCCTCGGCTTTGAGCAAACCTTTAAAAATGCCCTCACCACGTTGCCGATGGGCGGCGGTAAAGGCGGCAGCGATTTCGATCCGAAAGGGAAAAGCGAAGGCGAAGTGATGCGTTTCTGCCAGGCGCTGATGACTGAACTGTATCGCCATTTAGGGCCGGATACCGACGTGCCTGCCGGGGATATCGGCGTGGGCGGGCGCGAAGTGGGCTTTATGGCGGGAATGATGCGCAAGCTTTCCAATAACAGCGCCTGCGTCTTCACCGGCAAAGGGCTTTCCTTCGGCGGCAGCCTGATTCGTCCGGAGGCGACGGGCTATGGCCTGGTCTACTTCACCGAAGCGATGCTTAAACGTCATGGTCTCGGTTTTGAAGGGATGCGCGTCGCCGTGTCCGGCTCCGGCAACGTAGCGCAATACGCCATTGAGAAAGCGATGGCCTTTGGCGCGCGCGTGGTTACCGCGTCGGATTCGAGCGGGACGGTGGTCGATGAAAGTGGCTTCACGCCAGAGAAGCTGGCGCGGCTGTGTGAAATTAAAGCCAGCCGTGACGGTCGCGTCGCTGACTACGCCCGTGAGTTTGGCTTAACCTATCTGGAAGGCCAGCAGCCCTGGAGCGTACCGGTGGATATCGCCCTGCCATGCGCGACGCAGAACGAACTGGACGTTGACGCCGCGCGCGTACTGATTGCCAATGGCGTAAAAGCCGTGGCGGAAGGGGCAAATATGCCAACCACGATTGAAGCGACCGATCTCTTCCTTGAGGCGGGCGTACTGTTTGCGCCGGGTAAAGCCGCCAACGCGGGCGGCGTGGCGACATCAGGGCTGGAAATGGCGCAGAACGCCGCGCGGTTGAGCTGGAAAGCCGAGAAAGTGGACGCCCGTCTGCATCACATTATGCTGGATATCCACCACGCCTGTGTCGAGTACGGCGGCGATAATAAGCATACCAACTACGTTCAGGGCGCCAACATCGCCGGTTTCGTGAAAGTCGCCGACGCCATGCTGGCGCAGGGCGTCATTTAATCCCGTCGTCAGGCCAGATGGCTTTGCGCTTATTCGGTCTGACGGCCTGTCTCCTCAGCAGGCGGGCTTTTTTTGCCCGCTCGCTTACGCGGCGCACTCTTTTTCTTTTCTCCACCGCCTGGCGCGACTATCCCTCTGAAACGCTTCACCGGCGTGCGCTTAGCCTGATCGATCAGCTGATATAACGTGCCGACCAGCGGTTGCATAAAATCCTGGTAACGGCACTGCTTTTCGCTGATTTGCGTCAAAACAGACTCCCAGTGCGCGGTCATATCTGGACGGGCCGCCATTTCCGGCAGCGAATGTATTAACGCTTTGCCAGCATCGGTAGAATGAATGTAGCGACCTTTTTTGGTCAGAAAGCTACGTTTGAACAGCAGCTCGATAATCCCCGCGCGCGTGGCTTCCGTCCCCAGCCCATCGGTCGCGCGCAGGATCTTTTTCAGATCTTTATCCTGCACGAAGCGGGCAATTCCGGTCATCGCGGAAAGCAATGTCGCATCAGTGAAATGACGCGGCGGCTGGGTTTGGCGTTCGACCACTTCCCCCTTTTCACACAGCAACTCATCACCTTTGGCGACAACCGGCAGCGGCGTACCGTCGTTTTCCTCGTCGCGCTCTTTACTGCCCAGTAACGTCCGCCAACCGGCCTCCGCCAGAAAACGCGCTTTGGCGACAAATTTCCCTTTGGCGATTTCCAGTTCAATAACGCATTTACGAAACACCGCGTCCGGGCAGAACTGCATCAGATACTGACGCGCAATCAGGGTGTACACTTTCGCTTCGTTTTCCGTCAGATGGACAGAAGAACTGCGCGCCGTCGGGATAATCGCGTGGTGCGCATCCACTTTTTTGTCATCCCAGCAGCGATTGCGCGTATCAGGGTTAACCACAGGCTGCGGCAGTAAATCCGGGGCGTGGACGCTAATCGCGTTCATGACCGCCTGCCGTCCGGCAAAGTGCTCTTCCGGCAGATAACGGCAGTCGGAACGCGGATAGGTAATCAGTTTGTGGGTTTCATATAGCTTCTGACAAATATCAAGCACGTTTTGCGCGCTCAGGCCAAAGCGTTTAGCGGCTTCAATCTGTAGCGTCGAGAGCGAAAACGGCAGCGGCGCGGATTCTGATTCCCGTTTATCATTATAACTGGTTACCAGCGCGGGCTGACCGTTGATTCGGTTCACTACATGCTCCGCCAGCGGACGATGCAGCAAGCGCCCCTCTTCATCCTGATAAGGTTCGCACGCCTCGCTCGGCTGCCAGATAGCGGTAAAACGCTCGTCGGCAGGCGTAACGATGTGCGCCTTTACTTCAAAGAAGTCTTTGGCGACGAAGTTCTCAATCTCTTCGTCTCTCCGCACCACCAGCCCCAGTACCGGCGTCTGCACGCGTCCCACGGATAACACGCCCTGATAGCCGGCATTACGGCCCAGGATCGTGTAAGCACGGGTCATATTAATGCCATACAGCCAGTCCGCTCGCGCTCGCGCCAGCGCCGAGACGCACAGCGGCACGAAGTCGCTGTTCGCCCGCAGCCTGTCAATAGCACGCTCGACCGCCTGCGGGTTAAGGTCGTTTATCAGACAACGCCGCACCTGCTGGCGCTTTTCGGCAGGAAGTTGGAGATAATCCAGCACTTCATCAACCAGAAGCTGTCCTTCGCGATCCGGGTCGCCGGCGTGAATAATTTCACCGGCTTGATGCAAAAAGCGCTTAATCACATTGAGCTGTTTGGTGACGGAAGGACGAGGCTGAAGCTGCCATTTTTCCGGCACGATAGGCAAGTCAGCCAGATTCCAGCGCGCATAACGGCTGTCATACGCATCCGGCTGCGCCTGTTCCAGCAAATGACCAATACACCAGGTGACGACCTGCCCGTTTCCGCACTCAATAAAACCATCGCCTTTACGGTGCGGTTTTGGCAGCACATCCGCAATGGCGCGCCCCAGACTCGGTTTTTCGGCAATAAACAACCGCATCAGGTTAACGAATCTCAACCATAGCGCGACCGCCGCGGGCCTCGACCAGTTCGCCAATCGCGGTCAGATCGATACCAAATTCCGCCGCGGTGGCTTTAACATCGTCTTCGGCGTCCGGCGTTACCGCCAACAACAGACCGCCTGACGTTTGCGGATCGCACAGCAGGCTACGAACTTCACGCGACATGTCGCCCATCAGATGACCATAGCTGGCGAAGTTGCGCTCTGTGCCGCCCGGTACGGCGCCCAGAGCAATATACTCTTCCACGCCCGGCAGTTTAGGGATGTCCTGATAGCAAAGCAGCGCCTGCACGCCTGCGCCCTGGCACATCTCGCTCAGGTGCCCCAGCAGGCCAAAACCGGTAACGTCAGTCATGGCTTTTACGCCATCGATATTGGCAAACGCCGCGCCAGCAACGTTCATCCGACACATGACTTCCGTCGCCAGCCCCTGATGTTCAGGTTTAAGCAGCGATTTTTTCTCGGCGGTGGTCAACACGCCAATCCCCAACGGTTTGGTCAGAAAGAGTTTGCATCCCGCCTGCGCGGTACTGTTTTTCTTCACCCGTTCGGTCGGCACTACGCCTGTGACCGCGAGACCAAAGATCGGCTCCGGGGCGTCAATAGAGTGTCCACCCGCCAGCGCGATACCGGCCTGACGGCAGGCAAAGCGCCCCCCCTCGGTCACTTCACGCGCAATATCGGGCGACAGGGTATTAATCGGCCAGCCAAGGATCGCGATCGCCATAATCGGTTTGCCGCCCATCGCAAAAATATCGCTGATGGCGTTTGTTGCCGCAATGCGGCCAAAATCAAACGGGTTATCGACTATCGGCATAAAGAAGTCGGTGGTGCTGATGATACTGGTGCCATTACCCAGATCGTAAACCGCTGCATCATCGCGGGTTTCATTACCCACCAACAGATTCGGGTCGACGAACTTCGCCTGCTCGCTATGCAGGATAGTCTCCAGCACTTTAGGGGAAATTTTACAACCGCAACCAGCGCCGTGGCTGTATTGCGTTAAACGAATGGCTTGCTCGCTCATGGACATCTCCTGTCATTGCATTCGCGCTATGGTAGCGCTCATTCCCTGATGTGGTAAGTATCACTGTCTGAATTACCGCGCCTTTGCTCAGAATCCAGACAGTTTTATCCCTCAGCGTCAGAAATAACGCACAAACGGCGTGGGGTCGGGGGTACTGATCGTCGTTGACGCTTTGAGCTGCGGCGTGCCGAGATAGAGAAAACCAACAATTTTATCCTGAGGACGGCACTCAAAGGCTTCCCGCACGATAGCGCTCTCCGTTAATGCGCCGCTACGCCAGATACCATTAAACCCTTGCGCAATCGCCGCCATTTGCATCGCCATCACCGCGCATCCGGCAGACATCTCCTGTTCCCACACCGGAACCTTATGGTTTTCTTCGCATTTCGCCACCACGGTAATGATCAGCGGTGCGCGAAACGGCGCATTACGCGCTTTTTCGATCGCTTTCTCATCGCCCCCGGCAGCGACAGCGCCTTGTTCAAGCACGGCGCTGAAGCGGTCGCGCCCCTCTCCTTCAATCACAAAAAAACGCCACGGCTGTAGAGATTTATGATCGGGAACACGCATTCCCGCCCGCAGAATGTTCTGTAATTGCTCTCCGACAGGCGCCGGTTCTGCGAGACGAGAGGCGCTACGACGGTTGACCAGCAGTTCTAGTGCATCCATTTGATTAACTCCAGCAATGATATTTATTCACAAAATTAACACGGGAGCGGATTTTGTTACAGCGCAGGCAGTGATTCCTGCTGACAACTGCCTGATGGGTCATTACGATAGCCACATCTTAATGCTTTATCCTCACCAAGGTACAAGCGTTGTTACTCAGATAGGGAGAATACATGCGAACCCTGTGGCGATTTATTGCCGGATTTTTTAAATGGACGTGGCGAGTGTTGAACTTCGTCCGTGAAATGGTACTCAACCTGTTCTTTATTTTTCTGGTCCTGGTGGGCGTTGGGATCTGGATGCAGATCGGTAACGGCAGCAACAGTGAGCAAACCGCGCGCGGCGCTCTGCTGCTGGATATTTCCGGCGTCATTGTGGATAAACCCTCCACCAATCACCGTCTGGGCGCGCTGGGTCGCCAGTTATTTGGCGCCAGCTCCGACCGTCTGCAGGAAAACTCCCTGTTTGACATCGTCAACGCTATTCGTCAGGCGAAAGATGACCGTAACATCACGGGTATCGTTCTGGATCTGAAAAACTTCACCGGCGCCGATCAGCCATCAATGCGCTATATCGGTAAAGCGCTGCGCGAATTCCGCGACAGCGGCAAACCGGTTTTCGCCGTGGGTGAAAACTACAGCCAGGGTCAGTATTACCTCGCCAGTTTCGCCAATAAAATTTGGCTTTCCCCACAGGGTCAGGTAGATCTTCACGGCTTCGCTACGAATGGCCTGTACTACAAAACGCTGCTGGATAAACTGAAAGTCTCTACCCACGTTTTCCGGGTCGGCACCTATAAATCCGCCGTCGAGCCGTTTATCCGCGACGATATGTCGCCCGCCGCCCGCGAGGCCGACAGCCGCTGGATAGGCGAACTGTGGCAGAACTACCTGCATACCGTTTCTGCCAATCGCCAGATTTCGCCGCAACAACTGTTCCCCGGCGCGCAGGCTATTATCGACGGGTTAACCAGCGTGGGCGGCGACACCGCCAAATATGCGCTCGACCATAAACTGGTGGACGCCCTCGCCTCCAGCGCAGATGTTGAAAAAGCGCTGACGAAGCAGTTTGGCTGGAGCAAAACCGAAAATAACTATCGCGCGATCAGCTATTACGATTATTCGCTGAAAACGCCTGCGGATACCGGCGGTACTATTGCGGTTATTTTCGCCAATGGCGCGATTATGGATGGCGAAGAAACGCCAGGGAATGTCGGCGGCGACACTACGGCATCGCAGATCCGCGACGCACGCCTTGATCCTAAAGTGAAAGCGATTGTGCTGCGCGTCAATAGTCCAGGCGGTAGCGTCAACGCCTCCGAAGTTATCCGCGCCGAACTGGCGGCGGCAAGAGCGGCTGGCAAACCGGTGGTGGTCTCAATGGGCGGTATGGCGGCCTCCGGCGGTTACTGGATCTCTACGCCGGCAAACTATATCGTGGCCAGCCCCAGCACGCTGACGGGTTCAATTGGCATCTTCGGCGTCATCAATACGGTAGAAAACAGCCTGTCGTCGATTGGCGTACACAGCGACGGCGTTTCCACCTCGCCGCTGGCGGATATTTCGATGACCAAAGCGCTGTCACCGGAAGTGCAGCAGATGATGCAACTCAGTATTGAGTACGGCTACAAACGCTTTATCACACTGGTGGCAGACGCGCGTAAGCGTACGCCGGAGCAGATTGATAAAATCGCACAAGGCCATGTCTGGACCGGAGAAGACGCGAAAGCCAATGGTCTGGTGGACAGTCTCGGCGACTTTGACGACGCCGTCGCCAAAGCGGCGGAGCTGGCGAAACTGAAACAGTGGCATCTTGATTACTATCAGGACGAACCGACGGTCCTTGATATGGTTATGGACAGTATGACCGGATCAGTACGCGCCATGCTGCCGGAGGCCATTCAGGCGATGCTCCCGGCGCCGCTCGTTTCCGCCGCCAACACGGTGAAGGCCGAGGGGGATAAACTGGCGGCATTTAACGATCCGCAAAACCGTTATGCGTTCTGTTTGACTTGCGCGAACGTTCGCTAATGCTTCATCAATAGCCATACCGGATGGCGGCGTCTGCTCATAGCCGCCATCCGATAATCATTAATACGTCCTTCGCGACACGACTGAACATTATCATGCAAAAGAAATCAATTTACGTTGCCTATACCGGCGGTACTATCGGTATGCAGCGCTCAGATAAAGGGTATATCCCGGTGTCCGGGCACCTTCAGCGCCAGCTGGCGCTGATGCCGGAATTCCACCGCCCGGAGATGCCGGATTTTACCATCCATGAATATGCCCCGCTGATGGATTCATCAGATATGACGCCGGAAGACTGGCAGCATATCGCTGCAGATATCAAAGCGCACTACGATGAGTATGACGGTTTTGTTATTCTGCACGGCACCGACACGATGGCGTATACCGCATCGGCGCTCTCTTTCATGCTGGAAAATCTGGGTAAACCGGTTATTGTGACAGGGTCACAAATTCCGCTGGCTGAGCTGCGCTCCGACGGGCAAATTAATTTGCTGAATGCGCTTTATGTCGCCGCCAACTATCCTGTTAATGAAGTAACGCTGTTTTTTAATAATCGTCTGTTCCGCGGCAATCGCACGACCAAAGCCCATGCGGATGGTTTTGACGCTTTTGCCTCTCCTAATCTGCCGCCCTTGCTGGAAGCAGGAATTCACATTCGCCGTTTAAATACGCCACCCGCACCCTACGGTTCTGGTGAATTAATCGTTCACCCTATTACGCCGCAGCCGATAGGCGTAGTGACGATTTATCCGGGGATTTCCGCCGAGGTAGTACGTAACTTTCTGCGTCAGCCGGTAAAAGCGCTGATTCTACGCTCTTATGGCGTAGGCAACGCGCCGCAAAATAAAGCGTTTTTACAGGAGCTGAAAGAGGCCAGTTCGCGCGGCATCGTGGTGGTTAACCTGACGCAATGCATGTCAGGGCGAGTCAATATGGGCGGGTACGCTACCGGTAATGCGCTGGCGCACGCTGGCGTGATTGGCGGTGCCGATATGACCGTCGAAGCTACCTTAACCAAACTGCATTATTTGTTAAGCCAGGGTCTGGACACTCAGGCGATTCGTAGCGCGATGGCGCAAAACTTGCGTGGTGAATTGACGCCGGATGATTAAAAAATCCCGACGACAAGGAGAAGATAATGACAAACCGGGCCTTATTACTGGTCGACTTGCAAAATGATTTTTGCGCCGGCGGCGCGCTGGCTGTAGCGGAAGGCGACAGCACCATCGACATCGCCAACGCTCTTATTGACTGGTGCCAGCCCCGGCAGATTCCGGTGCTGGCCAGCCAGGACTGGCATCCCGCGCAGCATGGCAGCTTCGCCAGCCAGCATCAGGCGGAACCCTATAGTCAGGGAAAGCTGGACGGGCTGCCGCAAACGCTCTGGCCGGATCACTGCGTTCAACATACCGACGGCGCGGCGTTACATCCCCTGCTTAACCAACATGCGATTGACGCCTGCATCTATAAGGGTGAAAACCCGCTGATTGATAGCTACAGTGCGTTTTTTGACAACGAACATCGGCAGAAAACTACCCTTGATACCTGGCTTCGCGAGCATGACGTTACCGAGCTTATCGTGATGGGGTTGGCGACCGATTACTGCGTAAAATTTACGGTGCTGGATGCGCTAGAGTTGGGCTATGCCGTTAACGTTATCACCGATGGCTGTCGCGGCGTGAATATTCACCCGCAGGATAGCGCACACGCGTTTATGGAGATGGCGGCGGCAGGCGCGACGCTGTATACGCTGGCAGACTGGGAAGAGACGCAGGGCCAGGCTGTCGCCAGGTAGCGGAGCAGGTATCGTATCCGGTCACTACATCACGCAACGGTGAGACCATTGCATAGATCTTTGGGCCGGATACGTCACGTCAGCGTCGCTACCAGGCAAAGCTCAACGCAGGCTGGAGAGCGCTTCTAACGAAACAGATTAAAAAGCGCGGGCTGGCTGGCGCAATGTTCTGGGAATAGGCCGCCGATGACAATAATCTGTTAGCGAAACAGCTGGCGGACTCGCTGAACATTAAGCGTTAATGGGTAAAAATATGGCGGGCCTGTGCCTGACAGCAATGAGCAGGCCCGGTAAGCACAACGCATTGGCAATGAAACCGCCGGATGGCGACTACCTCTTATCTGGCTGCCGTTACTGCATTTTCAATGTCGCAATCGGCTTTGACGTAATACCGAAATCCGCTTTAAGCTGCTGCTTGCTTTTCATCACCATCTGACCGTGAGTATCGATCGTCATATGTTGCGCTTCGGTATTGTGCCGCGCCTGCCATAGCATCACCAGCTGCAGGCTGTTTTCTTTCTGTTCCGGCGTCAACGCCACGCCATCCGGCCATTTACCCAGCTCAACGGCGGTGGATAAACGTTGATACACTTCCGGCGTCATGCTGTTAATGATCTCATCAAGATTCATGATGTGTCCGCTCCTGTGGAATAATTTGCTGAATCGTTTTTTCAGCCTTTCAGTTGATCGCCGTTTTTCTCGTCAGAAAAGGCCAGCGAGGCCGAATTAACGCAATAGCGCTCACCGGTTGGCTGCGGCCCGTCCGGGAAAACGTGTCCGAGATGCGCATCGCAGTTTCCGCAACGAATTTCGACACGCTGCATGCCATGAGAAAAATCGTCTATGTAACGAATCGCCTCTTCGCTGACAGGCTGGTAAAAGCTAGGCCAGCCGCAGCCTGAATCGTATTTGGTGTGGGAGTGAAAAAGCGGCGTATCACAGACCAGGCAGTGATAAACCCCATCGCGTTTATTATGTAGCAGGCGTCCGGTAAATGGCGGTTCTGTGCCACGATCCTGCGTCACATAGAATTGCATTTCGGACAATTTTTTCTTGAGTTCTTCTGCTGAAGGTTGGTTAGCCATTTGCTCACATCTCACTTTAAACGTGCTCACATTGCCTGACCGATTCTAACAAAACATTAACACCTCAGTACCAACTTTTGTTCTAAACTTGATCATTGCGAAATGGCGGCTCACGAATCGTGACTGATGTCACATTATTATCTCGGTTGCCCTTTAAAATTCGGGGCGGCGCCCCCATGTGGTTTCAAGCCGAAAGGAAGAGTGAGGCGAATCAGCCGCGCAAAGGTTGTGCAGAGGATTGATTTGTCGCAATGATTGACACGATTCCGCTTGACGCTGCGTAAGGTTTTTGTAATTTTACAGGCAACCTTTTATTCACTAACAAATAGCTGGTGGAATATATGACTATCAAAGTAGGTATCAACGGTTTTGGCCGTATCGGTCGCATTGTTTTCCGTGCTGCTCAGAAACGTTCTGACATCGAGATCGTTGCAATCAACGACCTGTTAGACGCAGAGTACATGGCATACATGCTGAAATATGACTCCACTCACGGCCGTTTCGACGGTACTGTTGAAGTGAAAGACGGTCATCTGATCGTTAACGGTAAAAAAATCCGTGTTACCGCTGAACGCGATCCGGCTAACCTGAAATGGGACGAAGTTGGTGTTGACGTAGTGGCTGAAGCTACCGGTATCTTCCTGACTGACGAAACCGCGCGTAAACACATCACCGCTGGCGCGAAAAAAGTGGTTCTGACGGGTCCGTCTAAAGACAACACCCCAATGTTTGTTAAAGGCGCTAACTTTGACAAATACGAAGGCCAGGACATCGTTTCCAACGCTTCCTGCACCACCAACTGCCTGGCGCCGCTGGCTAAAGTTATCAACGACAACTTCGGCATCATCGAAGGTCTGATGACTACTGTTCACGCGACTACCGCAACCCAGAAAACCGTTGACGGCCCGTCTCACAAAGACTGGCGCGGCGGCCGCGGCGCATCTCAGAACATCATCCCGTCCTCTACTGGCGCTGCTAAAGCGGTAGGTAAAGTACTGCCAGAACTGAATGGCAAACTGACCGGTATGGCGTTCCGCGTTCCTACTCCGAACGTATCCGTTGTTGACCTGACCGTTCGTCTGGAAAAAGCGGCTACCTACGAGCAGATCAAAGCTGCTGTTAAAGCTGCTGCCGAAGGCGAAATGAAAGGCGTTCTGGGTTACACCGAAGACGACGTTGTATCTACCGATTTCAACGGCGAAGTATGCACTTCCGTGTTCGATGCTAAAGCAGGCATCGCGCTGAACGACAACTTCGTGAAACTGGTCTCCTGGTACGATAACGAAACCGGTTACTCCAACAAAGTACTGGACCTGATTGCTCACATCTCCAAATAAGTTGAGATGACACAGTCATTGGTAAGAGCGACTCAGGTCGCTCTTTTTTTTGCTTAAAGATATACCCGTCATACTTCAAGTTGCAGGTGTGTTGGCTATGCTTTCTCACCCGAATCACTGACGGAAGTCGAACTTATCGGGATGAATCAGGGATGTCCATGTCCCTGGCCGGAGATTACCTACGGTTGTTCAAATTCGTTCCCGATGAATTTGTCGTTCACTTGCCGCGTTACTCGGCCTGCGGCCTCGCCTCTACGGGCCAGCGCAAGCACTGGTCAAGGCACAAGCGCCTTGTCATGCAACTCGAATTATTTAGGGTTAAGAGGATTGCGTAATGATTAATAAAATTTTTGCCCTCCCGGTTATCGAACAGCTTACCCCTGTCCTTTCCCGTCGTCAGCTTGATGACCTGGATCTGATCGTCGTTGACCATCCGCAGGTTAAAGCCTCTTTTGCATTACAGGGCGCGCACCTTCTCTCCTGGAAACCCGTTGGCGAGGAAGAGGTATTGTGGCTCAGTAATAATACGCCTTTCAAAACCGGCGTGGCGCTACGCGGCGGCGTACCGATCTGCTGGCCCTGGTTTGGACCTGCGGCTCAACAGGGTCTGCCGTCACACGGCTTTGCGCGTAATTTACCGTGGGCGCTAAAAGCGCATAATGAAGATGATAATGGCGTAATGCTGACATTTGAGCTGCAAAGCAGTGAGGCCACCCGGAAATACTGGCCGCACGATTTCACGCTGCTGGCACGTTTTAAAGTGGGCAAAACCTGTGAAATTGAACTGGAAGCGCATGGCGAGTTTGCAACCACATCCGCGCTCCACAGCTATTTTAACGTTGGCGACATCGCCAACGTTAAGGTCAGCGGACTCGGCGATCGGTTTATTGATAAAGTTAACGACGCTAAAGAAGGTGTCCTGACCGACGGTATACAAACCTTTCCGGACCGTACCGATCGCGTTTACCTCAATCCTGAAGCATGTAGCGTGATCCACGATGCGACATTAAACCGCACGATTGATGTGGTCCACCACCATCATCTTAACGTCGTAGGCTGGAACCCTGGCCCGGCGTTGTCCGTCAGCATGGGCGACATGCCGGATGACGGCTATAAAACGTTTGTCTGCGTTGAAACGGTTTACGCTACTGCGCCGCAACAAGCCACAGAAGAAAAGCCCTCTCGTCTGGCGCAGACTATCTGCGTCGCTAAACGCTAAAAGTGAATGGATAACGGCGTTGCTATAGGATCTGAAAGGCGTCAGCCGCCATCAGGCATGACCTGCCGGATGGCGGCGCTTACACATTTTATCCGGCGTCACACCATATCCAACGCGGTTTTCCCTTTTGGCGCAGGCCAGGCGTTGTCCAGTAAGGCAAGTTCGTTTGCTGA
This sequence comes from Salmonella sp. SJTUF14076, assembly GCF_015534835.1. NCBI lineage: Bacteria > Pseudomonadati > Pseudomonadota > Gammaproteobacteria > Enterobacterales > Enterobacteriaceae > Salmonella > Salmonella sp. SJTUF14076. The sequence continues at coordinate 2,701,860 of NZ_CP064674.1, forward strand.
CAAGGTAATCTCAAGCGCCGCCGCATTTTGCTTCACGTGTTCTGTACTTCCGGCTTTCGGGATCGCCATCACGCCCGGATGCGCAATCACCCACGTCAGTAAGATTTGCGCCGCCGTTGCGTTATGCGCTTGCGCAATTTCATTCACCACCGGATGATTCAGTAAACCGCTACGTAATCGGCCAGCCTGCGCCAGCGGGCTATAGGCCATCACTGGCATTCGCTGTTGTTGACACCACGGCAATAAATCATACTCAATACCGCGTGACGCCAGATGATAGAGCACCTGATTTGTCGCGCATTGCTGTCCCCCAGGGATGCGCCACAGCGCCTGCATATCGTCATAATCAAGATTAGAGACTCCCCAACGGCGAATTTTCCCCTGCGCGATTAGCCGCTCCATACCTTCTACGGTCTCTTCGAATGAAAAGTTTCCGGCCCAGTGCAATAGATAGAGATCGAGATAATCTGTTTTCAGACGACGCAGGCTTTCCTCACAGGCGGCAACTATCTTCTGGCCGCCAGCGTTCCACGGGTACACTTTTGACACCAGAAATGCCTCATCGCGTCGCCCTGCTAATGCCTCGCCCACGACCTTTTCCGCCCCGCCGTCGGCATACATTTCCGCCGTATCAATAAGGCGTAACCCCAAATCCAGCCCCGCGCGCAACGCCGAAACCTCGCGCTGACGTTGATCCGCGCGCTCGCCCATATACCATGTTCCCTGTCCGATGGCAGGAAGCGTCACCTGCCCGCAAAACGTTACGTTTTTCACTGATTTCATTTCCTTTTCAAGGTCACTCGACGGTAAAACAATACAGGACTCTTAGACCCTACGGTAATGTCCGGCATCATACCGCGCAAGGGGGCGATTTTCTTGTCACTGACGAACGTCATCTGCAATCATGTCGACGATGCGGGTAATATGCGCGGCGGGTCGCTGATTCAGTAATAATTGACGCATCACATTCATATAGGGCGTCACATGTTGAAAGAACTCCAGATATCCTTTACAGAGATAATTTTGCCGTTCGCCGCCGTCCATACAAATTCGATGTTTCGGACAACCGCCGTGACAGGCAAAGCGCCACGTACAGTTCTGGCAGCGTGAGGAAAGGTTTGCTTTAGCCGCGCCAAACTGCTGCTGAAAAGGAGAGGCCGCCATTTCTTCTAAAGAGTGTTGCTGCAGATTGCCCAGTTTATAGGCGGGAAAAACAAAATGGTCACAGCTAAACACGTCGCCATTCTGCTCCACCAGCAAACTTTGCCCGCAGGTCGACTGCATCGTACAAAGCGTGGCGGGCTCCCCCATCCAGACGCCAAGTAAGTTATCAAAAAGCTGTACGAATATGCGTCCGACATCGTGACGTATCCATTGATCAAAAACATCGCACATAAAGGCGCCCCACCCTTCAGGCGTGACGGAAAAGGGCATCAGCGAAGGCGAATCCTCATTGTCAGATAACGTCAAAGAACGCTGCGCTTTTTGCGCGAGCGGCTCAACAATGGGAATAAATTGCAGGTGTTTACTTTCCAGTTCCTGCGTCAAAAAATGATAAATAGCGTTGCCATGACGGCATGATGCATCATTCACGACAGTGAGCGTGTTGAACTCGACATCATTTGCCTGCAGAAGGCGGATAGCATTAACGACCCGGGAAAAAGACGCCCGCCCTGACGGTGTTTTCCGGTAATTATCATGAACGACTTGCGGCCCATCAATCGATATACCAATCAGGAACTGATGCTGCGCAAAGAATGCCGCCCACTCTTCATTGATTAATACGCCATTGGTTTGCAGACTGTTGTAGATAGTTTTGCCGTTGGCATAGCGTTGCTGCAAGCGCACCACTTTTTGGTAAAAAGAAAGACCGCATAGCGTCGGCTCTCCTCCCTGCCAACAAAACGAGACCTCTGAGGATGGCGTATCATCAATTACCCGGCGGATATACGTCTCCAGCACATCGTCAGACATGACGCGCTGTCCCCGGGGTTTATCAAGATAGAAACAGTACTTGCAGGATAAGTTACACAGACTGCCGCTGGGCTTGGCTACGGTATTGAATACTATGCTCATTCGTCTTACTCGCTGTGAAGAATGGGTATAGCATAAGCGGGACGTGACAGGGCGATATCAGCCAGCATTGCAACAATTATTACGCTAATTGTTAGCGCAATTGTAATCACCTGGATTTTTCATATAAAAGGCTAGTTTTTTAAATTGATGTAACAAAGTATAAATCACGTACGGCTGCGCCATCCCCGGTCAACAGCGCATTTATGCAAGCCGCCATGTTCGCGTTTCAGTTAGCACAAAGCCTGCATAACGCAGGCTTTGTCATGGTTTTTCCGGCAAATTCAATCAATCAGAATCTATAGGTCACGCCAGTAGAAAGGATACCGGTCCAGGATTTATCCACCATCGGGCTGTCGGTAATTTCATCCGACAGGCGGGTGTAGCGCGCAGTACCATATACGCTCCAGTTACCGGCGAAATTATAGTTAGCGCTAAGTTCAAGATACGGGTTCCAGCTATCGTTCGGGTTATAGCCGCGCAGGCCGCTACGCGAAGATTCTTTACGTGATACGCCGTAATAGTAATCGTTCTGGTTCTCGCTATTCCATTCAACCCCGATACCTGGCGTTAAGGTCAGCCCGCCATTGGTATACCGATACAGCCAGGCCAGATCCCAGACAATACCGTTACTGTTATCCAACGTATCCCCTGCCAGTGAGGTACGCAGGAATCCATACTGGGTGTGATGCGCGTAAGAAACGCCCGCCATCATAGTACTTTTACGCCTGTCCAGACGACGCAACTGATGGTCATCGCTGTCGCCCGGTTTGAAGTACATCGGGGACCAGTATGCCATGATTGACAACTTATCGGCATTGTCATTCCACAAGTAGTACCCGCCGCCCAGACCACGGAACCAGAAGTTTTCGCTTTCATAAGCGATGACCGGTATCGGATAAACATCGCTATCGTAATCTTTATAAGGGTGTTCAACCACACCAACGCCTGCGCCCAACGTCAGGTTGCTTTCAGCGTGCGCGACGCTGGCGGATGTTGCAATAAACACGCCAAGAGCCAGAAGTTTAAGTTTGGTCACAATCCATAATTCCTTATTCAAATGTTCTGCGGCAAAAGTGTAACCGCCAATACCTGTAAGCCCAACTATTTTACACAATGTAACCGTTTAATATCACCACCACCGATTATTTTCAGATGATCGGCTGATGATCGTTATGTGACCGGGAACGCTTTTTCTGATATCCACCAGCCTTTTCTACCTGATGAGTTATTGATATGTCATCGAAATCCACTGACGCGTACAGGCAAGTTTTGCAAATGCCATCTACGCTTAATGTTAAGAAGGTGTATCACCGGACACGTTGATCTTCTGACCAATAAAATGGCATGAGAGTTGCTTTTTTTTCCTTAGCAGAGACGGCGTTCAGTCTACCTCTTCCGGGAGCCTCTACTATTCATATGAACGGCTCTTAACATGTGCGAAAAAACGAAAGGATGGCATATCATGAATATATTCGATCACTATCGCCAGCGTTACGAAGCTGCCAAGGACGAAGAGTTCACACTGCAGGATTTTCTTACCATTTGTCGGCAAGATCGCAGTGCTTATGCCAACGCGGCAGAGCGGCTATTAATGGCTATCGGCGAGCCTAATATGGTCGACACTGCCCAGGAACCCCGACTTTCCCGACTCTTCTCCAACCGGGTTATTGCTCGCTATCCTGCGTTTGAAGAGTTTTACGGCATGGAAGACGCGATTGAACAGATTGTCTCTTATCTGAAACATGCGGCGCAAGGGCTGGAAGAGAAGAAGCAAATTCTCTATTTGCTGGGACCTGTGGGGGGTGGCAAATCATCGCTCGCTGAACGGCTGAAATCGCTAATGCAGCGCGTGCCAATTTATGTTTTAAGCGCCAACGGCGAGCGTAGTCCGGTCAACGATCATCCATTATGCCTGTTTAATCCGCAGGAAGACGCGCAGATTCTGGAAAAAGAGTACGGTATTCCGCGCCGCTATCTAGGTACGATTATGTCCCCGTGGGCGGCCAAACGCCTGCATGAGTTTGGCGGCGATATTACTAAATTCCGCGTGGTGAAAGTCTGGCCCTCCATTCTGGAGCAGATTGCCATCGCCAAAACGGAACCCGGCGATGAAAACAACCAGGATATTTCGGCGCTGGTCGGCAAGGTGGATATTCGTAAACTCGAACATCACGCCCAGAACGATCCGGATGCGTATGGTTACTCTGGCGCGCTGTGCCGCGCTAACCAGGGGATCATGGAGTTCGTCGAGATGTTTAAAGCGCCTATTAAGGTGCTGCACCCCTTGCTGACCGCAACTCAGGAAGGTAACTACAATGGTACGGAAGGTATTTCCGCCCTGCCCTTTAATGGCATCATACTTGCCCACTCAAACGAATCTGAATGGGTGACTTTCCGTAACAATAAAAATAACGAAGCGTTCCTCGACCGTGTCTATATTGTGAAGGTGCCTTATTGCCTGCGAATCTCCGAAGAGATCAAAATCTACGAGAAACTACTTAATCATAGCGAGCTGGCTCATGCGCCCTGCGCGCCGGGCACGTTGGAAACGCTTTCGCGCTTCTCGATTCTTTCCCGCCTGAAAGAGCCGGAAAATTCCAGTATTTACTCGAAAATGCGCGTTTATGACGGCGAAAGCCTGAAAGATACCGACCCTAAAGCCAAATCGTACCAGGAGTATCGCGACTATGCGGGCGTGGACGAAGGGATGAACGGTCTCTCCACCCGATTCGCCTTTAAGATCCTCTCCCGCGTATTCAACTTCGACCATGCGGAAGTGGCGGCAAACCCGGTACATCTGTTCTACGTTCTGGAACAACAAATCGAGCGTGAACAGTTCCCGCAGGAGCAAGCTGAGCGTTATCTGGAGTTCCTGAAAGGCTACCTGATCCCGAAATACGCCGAATTTATCGGCAAGGAGATCCAGACGGCCTATCTCGAATCTTATTCTGAGTACGGGCAGAACATTTTTGATCGTTACGTGACTTATGCGGATTTCTGGATTCAGGATCAGGAGTATCGCGACCCGGATACCGGTCAACTGTTCGATCGCGAGTCGCTGAACGCCGAACTGGAAAAAATTGAAAAACCAGCGGGTATCAGTAACCCGAAAGATTTCCGTAATGAGATAGTAAACTTTGTCCTGCGCGCCAGAGCCAACAATAGCGGCCGTAATCCAAACTGGACCAGTTACGAGAAGCTGCGCACGGTGATTGAGAAAAAAATGTTCTCTAATACTGAAGAGCTGTTGCCGGTCATTTCTTTTAACGCCAAAACGTCGACTGACGAGCAGAAAAAGCATGACGACTTTGTCGATCGGATGATGGAGAAAGGGTATACCCGTAAGCAGGTTCGTTTGCTGTGCGAGTGGTACCTGCGCGTGCGTAAATCGTCGTGATGTTAATGCCCGGTGGCGCTTGCGCTTACCGGGCCTACAAAGTAATGTTCTGTAGACTGGCTAAGCGTTAGCGCTATCCGGCACTGACAGAACAGGCGCTCAGTTGGCAGTACGGGGGGCATATGACCTGGTTCATAGACCGACGTCTTAACGGCAAAAATAAAAGCACGGTGAATCGCCAGCGCTTTTTGCGCCGTTATAAAGCACAAATTAAGCAGTCAATTTCCGAAGCGATTAATAAACGCTCTGTGACCGATGTCGACAGCGGAGAGTCCGTCTCTATTCCAACCGATGATATTAGCGAACCGATGTTTCATCAGGGGCGCGGCGGTCTGCGCCATCGCGTCCATCCGGGTAACGATCACTTTATCCAGAATGATCGCATTGAGCGTCCGCAAGGCGGTGGCGGCGGCGGTTCCGGCAGCGGTCAAGGTCAGGCCAGCCAGGACGGCGAAGGCCAGGATGAGTTTGTTTTTCAGATTTCAAAAGATGAGTATCTGGATCTGCTCTTTGAAGATTTAGCGCTGCCTAATCTGAAGAAAAACCAGCATCGCCAGCTTAACGAGTATAAAACTCACCGCGCCGGTTTCACCTCAAACGGCGTACCGGCCAATATCAGCGTGGTACGTTCGCTACAAAACTCTCTGGCGCGCCGTACAGCAATGACGGCAGGAAAACGCCGCGAACTGCACGCGCTGGAAACGGAACTGGAGACCATCAGCCACAGCGAGCCAGCTCAACTGCTTGAAGAGGAGCGGTTACGTCGGGAGATTGCCGAACTACGGGCTAAAATCGAGCGAGTGCCGTTTATCGACACCTTTGATTTACGCTATAAAAATTATGAAAAACGGCCTGAGCCCTCCAGCCAGGCGGTGATGTTCTGTCTGATGGACGTCTCGGGTTCGATGGACCAGGCAACCAAAGATATGGCCAAGCGTTTTTACATTCTGCTCTATCTGTTTTTGAGCCGAACATATAAGAACGTAGAAGTGGTTTATATCCGCCACCATACCCAGGCGAAGGAAGTGGACGAACATGAGTTCTTTTATTCGCAAGAGACCGGGGGGACGATTGTCTCCAGCGCGCTTAAACTCATGGATGAAGTAGTTAAAGAGCGCTACGACCCCGGTCAGTGGAACATCTATGCGGCGCAAGCGTCAGACGGTGATAACTGGGCCGACGATTCACCGCTGTGTCATGAGATTCTGGCGAAAAAGCTGCTGCCGGTAGTGCGCTATTACAGCTATATTGAGATTACCCGCCGCGCCCACCAGACCTTATGGCGCGAGTATGAACATCTGCAGGCGACGTTCGATAACTTCGCCATGCAGCATATTCGCGATCAGGAGGATATTTATCCGGTATTCCGCGAATTGTTTCAGAAACAGAGCGCCAATCAAAGTGCATAACCCTAAACCTGCCCGTTGTTATTACGGGCAGGTTTATTAGCAACTTAACGTTCACCCTTCGCGGCTGACGTCATTATCCGCGTATAGCGTGAATGAAGCTGTTCTGGCCTATGTTACAAATTGATTCGTTAGCGCTATGCCTTTGCGTTAATATTAAGAACACCACGGCCATCCCCTGTCTGGCAACGGCGGCAACTCCATATCACCTGGATCAAAGAGAGTACACCAGTGTACATAGTGACCAACTTCAGCTGCTGGAACTCTTTCAGGCGCCTGGTCGTCTGCCATAACCGATGCGGAAAAACCCGCCGCCAATAATGTAAAAAGCGAGATAGCAGCCATTTCTTTCAACTTTTTCATCATTCCCCCTACAGGAATAAGAGAATAAATAGATTATCCTTACCGCTCGACGCTCCTTTCACTGTAATAATAATGGTTTTCCTATTTTTAAAAGAAATAACGTAACATCGTTACCTGAAAATTTACTTTCGCTACCATTAATAACCATTGAAAATATCAACACATCGAATTATTGCCGTAATTAAACCGAGAATGATTTTTATTCCATAACATCAACACGTTTTATTTTTAAACAGTCTATTAGAGGAATTCTCATCGCTATGGTAAACTAACGCATCCGACTTTCAGGGCTGTAGTTCATCATGAATTTGCATCATAAAGCGCTCAGGCACTTTATCTCGGCAAGCGTCATCGTTTTGACATCGTCCTTCCTGATTTACGAACTTATTGCCAGCGACAGGGCAATGAATGCCTATATGCGTTATATCATGGAGAGAGCCGATTCGTCGTTTTTGTACGATAAGTACCAGAATCAGAGCATCGCCGCACATTTGATGCGAACTTTTGAAGCGCCGGGAGACCCCGTCACCGCAGAAAAACGCCGCGCGTTTTGCGACGCCTTTGAGGCTATTAACGGTACGCACGGCGTCAACCTGACCCGGCATAATTATCCGGCGCTACATGGTACCCTGCAAACCGCCGCTACACAGTGTACCGATAATCTTGATGACGCCCTTTTACTGCCTGCATTTGATCAGGCGGTAAGCATCAACCGTTCGCAGGACGACCACAGTCACGGGCTGGGCACACTGGAGCTTAAATTCCGTTATTACGTTGATTTAAATAAACATTATGTCTATTTCTATGATTTAATCAACTCACGGCGCTTCGCCATGCATCGTTGGACTTTTTTACAAAAAGGCACAATGGGTATTAACAGAAAAGATATAGATAAACTTTTTACCGGCCGTACGGTTATTTCAAGTATTTACATGGATGATATTACCCAGGAAAACGTCATGAGCTTTTTAACGCCAGTCTATCTGGCGGGAGCGTTAAAAGGTATCGTGATGGTGGATGTTAACCAGGATAATTTAAAAAATATTTTTTATACCCAGGACCGTCCGCTGGTTTGGCGTTATCTTAACGTAACACTAAAGGATCTGGACTCCGGAAAAGAAATTATTATTAATCAAAGCAAAAATAATCTGTTTCAATATGTGAATTATAGCCATGATATCCCTGGTGGACTGCGCGTTTCGTTGTCCCTTGATTTAACCTATTTCCTTGTCTCGTCCTGGAAAGCGCTGGCCTTTTACTTACTGGCAACGGCGCTCCTGCTTAATATGGTACGGATGCACTTTCGGCTTTATCGCAACGTCACACGCGAAAATATTAGCGATGCCATGACCGGGCTTTACAACCGTAAAATATTAACACCGGTGCTGGAACAGCGACTGCAACGCCTGGTCAATACCGGGACGCCGGTGACATTTGTCGCTATTGATTGCGATAGGTTAAAACTGATCAACGATACCCAGGGGCACCAGGAAGGCGACCGAATTATAACCCTGTTGGCGAAAGCGATTAAAACATCGATTCGTAAAAGCGATTACGCCATTCGCCTCGGCGGCGATGAGTTCTGTATTATTCTTGTTGATTACGCGGCGGATTTGGCTATCCATCTGCCGGAGCGTATTATTCGTAACCTGCAAATTATCGCACCGGATAAGACAGTCCATTTTTCTGCCGGGATTTATAATATGCAGCCCAATGATACGATTAATGATGCCTACCAGGCTTCCGATGCGCAGCTCTATCTGAACAAACAACAAAAACAACATCGTTCATCATAGTGCTTCGCAGTAAATGTTCATATTGCACCAGGAGTGAGAAATGGCCGAAATGACTGAAGTCGCGAAGGGTATCGCTACACACCAACGTTTAGTGGCTTTATTAACCCAGGAGAAAGCGCGCTATCGTGTGGTGAGCCATGAAGCGGTAGGAAAATGCGAAGCGGTATCTGAAATACGCGGTACTGCGCTGGGCCAGGGCGCAAAAGCGCTGGTCTGTAAAGTCAAAGGCAACGGCGTCAACCAGCACGTTCTTGCTATTCTGGCGGCCGATCAGCAAGCCGACCTCTCTCAGCTTGCTTCACATCTGGGCGGCTTACGCGCTTCCCTTGCCAGCCCGGCGGAAGTCGATATGCTGACCGGCTGCGTTTTTGGCGCGATCCCGCCTTTCAGTTTTCACCCCGATCTGAAACTGGTCGCCGATCCGCTCCTGTTTGAGCGTTTCGATGAAATTGCCTTTAATGCCGGTCTGCTGGAAAAGTCAGTCATTATGAATACACAGGACTATCTGCGCATCGCCCGACCAGAACTGGCAGTCTTCCGCCGCTTTCAGTCATCGCCAACGGCTTAGTCCTCTTCAAGGAGCAATACAGACACAACAATAATGATAAAAATGGCGAAAAACGACGCCGTAATCATCAGCGCTTCAAGAAACGGTGGATCGTACATAATTGTATCCTCAGGAAGACAACAATGACGGTTCACCGGTTAGCAATACGCGGCGTTGATGGCAATTTAATGATAACGCCGTTTTTCACGTAGAGATTGTCTTTCAGGCAGTTGCCTGAAATCCGCATCAATCGTTAAAAAGGCCTGTGCGCTTTGCCGTTTGGGCGTAAAGTAGTCAGGCTTACTTTTTGGCAAGGAAACCATAATGTTTGATGTCACTCTGCTGATCCTGCTCGGACTGGCAGCTCTGGGATTTATCAGCCACAACACCACTGTCGCCGTCTCAATTCTGGTGCTGATTATTGTCCGCGTAACCCCGTTGAATACCTTTTTTCCCTGGATTGAAAAACAGGGGCTCACCGTCGGGATTATCATTCTGACCATCGGCGTAATGGCCCCCATCGCCAGCGGAACCCTACCGCCCTCCACATTGATCCACTCTTTTGTGAACTGGAAATCGCTGGTCGCGATTGCCGTTGGCGTTTTCGTCTCCTGGCTGGGCGGTCGCGGCATTACGCTGATGGGAAACCAACCGCAGCTCGTCGCCGGGCTGCTGGTCGGTACGGTACTTGGCGTCGCGCTGTTTCGCGGCGTGCCGGTCGGCCCACTGATTGCGGCGGGGCTGGTCTCTTTAATTGTGGGGAAGCAGTAACTCGCCCGTCAGATACTGGCCTGGGGTCTGCCCCAGGCCTTTTTTAAACATCGTAATGAATGCCGTGGTGGAATCATAACCCAGCATTTGCGCCGTCTGTTGTACATTACGTCCCGCGATCAGCGCCTGTAGCGCCAGAATTAATTGTAATTGATGACGCCAGCGACGAAAGCTTAGTCCCGTCTCTTTGACGACCAGCCGGGCAAGGTTACGCTCGCTCATCGCGAATACGCTGGCCCACTGCCCTAACGTATTCCATCGCGCGGGCTCCTGCGCCATTGTCTCAACCATTTGGCGAATTTTAGGATGCCCCGATACCGGTAATTGCAATTGTTCCTGCGGCTGCTGCGGCAGTTCATCAAACAACACCTGAATAAGGCGCTGCGTTGGCATTTGCGCTCTTTCGGGATCGGTTCTGCGCGCCAGCGACAAAATCAACTCCCGGCATAACGGCGAAATTTTCAGCGTGCAGCAACGCTCCGGCATGACGACCGCTGCAGGTTCAATAAATAAAAAGCACAGCTCCGCCCCTGCGGTCACATGATTACTGTGCGGCAGCGAGCCAGGGAGCCAGACGGCATACTGGGGCGGAACCATCCACATCGCATTTTCCACCTCACAGGTGATCGCGCCGTGCAGAGCGAGGATCAACTGTCCCTTGCGATGCTGATGGCGAGGGCTAAACAGTTCATCATCCCTGGCGCGAATACAAAAGGCCACAGCGGCATCGTGGTGAAGGTCGGGATCGTAACCGTCCAGTCTCAGGCCAATCATTATATTGTCCGATTTTAGCGATAAATTGTCATTTTAGCTTGATTCATCCAAACAGTAAAAACTGTTAAGGTATCGCCTCGCCTGACGAGATGAGAAAACGATGACGACAGCCCTTTCACCACGCGGCAAACAGGGCGCTTTACTGATTGCCGGTATTTTGATGATAGCCACTACGCTGCGCGTAACATTTACCGGCGCTGCGCCGTTGCTGGAGACAATCCGTTCGGATTACGGTCTTTCCACCGCCCAGACGGGCCTGCTAACAACCTTGCCGCTTCTGGCGTTTGCACTGGTTTCGCCGCTGGCGGCCGGTATTGCCCGCCGGTTTGGGATGGAACGCAGTCTGTTTGCCGCAATGCTGCTGATTTGCGCGGGTATTGCTCTCCGCTCCCTGCCCTCCGCTGCATTGTTGTTTGCCGGAACTGCCATTATTGGGTGCGGGATAGCGCTGGGTAATGTGCTGCTACCAGGATTGATTAAGCGCGATTTTTCACAACATGTCGCCAGGCTGACGGGCGCGTATTCATTGACGATGGGCGCCGCCGCCGCGTTGGGGTCCGCGCTGGTGGTTCCGCTGGCGTTGCACGGTTTTGGCTGGCGCGGCGCGCTGTTAATGCTAATGCTGTTTCCGCTGTTGGCGTTTCTTATCTGGTTGCCGCAGTGGCGCACTACCCGCTCAGCTAACCTGAGTAGCTCCCGGGCATTACATGAACGCGGTATCTGGCGTTCGCCTTTAGCCTGGCAAGTTACGTTGTTTCTGGGACTTAACTCACTGATTTATTATGTGATTATCGGCTGGTTACCAACAATACTCATCAGCCACGGTTACAGCGAAGCACAGGCAGGATCGCTACATGGCCTGCTGCAACTGGCGACCGCGGCGCCTGGGTTAGCTATTCCGCTTATTTTGCATCGCTTTAACGATCAACGCTGGATTGCCGCGCTGGTCTCACTATTGTGCGCAGTGGGCGCGGCGGGGCTTTGGTTTGTGCCGGGCCAGGCGATCATCTGGACGCTACTGTTCGGCTTCGGTTCAGGCGCGACGATGATCCTCGGCCTGACGTTTATCGGCCTGCGCGCCAGTTCGGCGCATCAGGCGGCGGCGCTTTCCGGCATGGCGCAGTCGGTCGGGTATTTACTGGCGGCATGTGGGCCGCCCGTCATGGGAAAACTTCATGATGCCAGCGGTAGCTGGTATCTACCGCTATCAGGCGTGACGGTTCTGGCTATCATCATGGCGATTTTCGGCCTCTACGCCGGACGCGATCGAGAGATAGCGTCATAAATAAACCGAATACCCACATCTGAATGCCTGATGACGCTTCGTTTATCAGGCCTGATCCATTAAAATCATTACCGCTATCCGACAAAAGTACCGTAAGCGACACCATCACAGGAGGGAAAAATGCGAATCCAGTGTAAGCGCGTCTATTTCCCGGCGGAAAAAGACGATGGTTATCGGGTATTGGTTGACAGGCTATGGCCGCGAGGCATTAAAAAAGCAGCGCTGGTCTATGATGAATGGAATAAGGCCATTACGCCCTCCACCGAATTGCGCAAAGCCTTTCATAGCGAACTGATTGATTTTAACCACTTCGCGCAGCAATACCGGGCAGAACTTGCGCAACAGCATCAAGAAGGCAAACGTCTGGCGGATATTGCCCGACACCAGCCGCTAACGTTGCTATACGCCGCTAAAGATACTCGCCAGAACCATGCCATTGTGCTGGCAGAGTGGCTACGAGAGCTGTGATTGTCGTGCCGCCGCCTGGCCTGGTTGTCTGTCCGGGGACAACGGCATCAAATGTTCTGCCCGCACCCAGGCAAAACCGTGCTGGCCATCGGCGGAGGCTACATCGCCCGTGACCAGCCACAGCGCCCGAGGCGCTTCTTTCGGCAGTAAGGTGACGTGTCCATTTACCGGGTTAATGAATTCATCTCCGGGTTGACACAGGCAAAATAGCTCAACCGATTTACCAATATTCTGCCGTCCGGCGGGTGTTTTAGCGCCAATAACTATTGCCAACGCGCCCGGCTTTAACTGAAACATATTTTCTTGCGCCGCATGAAACTCATTATCAGATTGTTCTTAATCATATCCCGCCGGACCGCAGGTTGTCACTTTTTCGTATCAGGGTGCTCTCTGCGCCATAATGTCCACTCATCAATGATTTTGCCATTGGGCAATTTGCAATCGGAACGCACGCCTTGTGGGGTCTGCACCGGCATCAGCGTACCGCCCTGTTGCTCACAGTAGACGGCTGCCGGATTAGGCATCCCAATACGCGGCGGCCTGGGGGCGTTGGGTTGCGACGATGAACAAGCGCTCAGCAGCAATACGCCTGGCAACGCAATCCACGTAAATTTCATAACGACTCCTTAAAGCGATATTTTGTCCAGGATAACCTGGCGGGTACGCTATTTCCATACTTTCTGTCAGCGCTTTAGTGGGTGTTTATCCCGGGTTAAGTCAGTAATAACCACGCCCTGTCACAAAGCAACCGACCTTTTGTCGCTGAGAAAACCCTGCTATTCTGGCGCCCCCTGAACAGTGAAGGTAATAGCATGAGAGTGGGTATCCTCTTCCCTGTCGTCATTTTCATTACGGCAATATTATTTTTGGCATGGTTTTTTATTGGCGGTTACGCCGCGCCGGGAGCATAGCCATGAGGAAAACAACGATGGTGTTGATGGGCATCGCGCTAATTGCGGCGGCGGGTACCGAACTGGGCTGGTGGTAAATTCATTTTGAATAATAAAGGCTACCTGTCGTAGCCTTTATTATCTCTGAAAGTTCTGCGTTTAGCTTTTGATTTTTCTGTAGATTAACAGCACGACAATCGCGCCGATCACCGCGACTGCAAAGCTGCCGAAGTTGAAACCATCCACTTTGCCAAAGCCAAAGAACGTACTGATCCATCCTCCGACTACCGCACCAACGATCCCCAGAATGATCGTCATAAAGAATCCGCCGCCATCTTTACCTGGCATGATCCACTTAGCCAAAATACCCGCAATAAGTCCAAAAATAATCCATGAAAGAATGCCCATTTTTTCCTCACTTATGTCTTAACGTTAGCGGTTTATTTGCCGTTAAAAAGAATAGCACATCGTCAGGAAAGTGAAGTTTGTGATATCCATCACCTTTTAGCGCCGTGGATAAAAGCGCATAAATATCAGGGTTGCAATCATTAATGATAACGATTATCTTTATCAACACCGAGTAGTTGAGTTTATAACCCACCTGTTCGGTACGACATTGCTCACATTGCTTCCAGTATTATTTGCCCGCCTCACCGAGTGCGGGCTTTTTTTGCTAACCGCTATCTATCCCATGTCGAATTCATGGTCTTTTTCAGCCGCGCTATTTTGCGTGATACGGGGTCATCTCCAGCGCAGTACATTCATCCTGCTTGTCCTGCTGCATAAACACCACGGTCACCATAAACAAACCGATCATAAATGGCACTTCATAAAGCTCTTCAATCAAATCTGTGTAACGAGCGTTATGCAGGAATATCGGCGACAACCACCGATGATGCTCGACAGTGTCGGAAATCAGATATGAACATGCCGTCACGGTAAACAGCCACAATGGCAGAGGAACGTCCCGCAGACGACGAACAATCTCCTTACGTAGCCCGGCAGAAAACAGGACTGGCAAGACTAACGCAGCAATTAATAGCACTGAAATCGTTCTAAACAGCATACGCGGCTCGTCAGGGAAATAGTCACGCCCCCAACTGGTGCTTCTACCCAATAGCACCACCCACCAGACAACAGCCCATAGCCAAAACTGCTTTGCCCCTTCGGGACGGGAAAGTGGCCGTATATACCAGGCGGTAAATAGCGCCCCAAACAGTAACCATAACGCTTGTCCGTTTTCAATCCATCGGACCACCACGCCGTTAAGCAAAGGCAATTGCCAGTCCGCCGTAAACGGGATGACCACAGCGGCAAGCGCAAGAGTAAGTGCTGACGAAGTTAATCGGGTATCGAGTTTCATGATTATAAGACTCTTCTGGTTTTTAATACCCAATCATAAGTTTTATGAATACGCTCTCATTAGCAAACAATGCGATATTCTTAATGTTTTCTTAATGTTTCTTTTCAACCCATGTCTGATGTAAATAAACAGCGCTTTTCAATACGCAAAAGCCGCATCACGCTGGCGACGCGCGATGCGGCTTTTCATTTAAAGAATCATTTTATATCAAATAGATACTACAACATCTTTACCAACCGCAAACGTCGTGTTCGTTTTCGGTATCGTAGGAACGCACGGTATTGACCAAATCCTTCACAACTTCTGCTGCAACTTCAGGTACCAGCAACGTCATCGGTGCTTCCGTTTCATAGTCCACAGAGACGCCGTTGCTATTATTCGTGACCGTGACGGTATAAGTAGCTTTTCCCATTATTATTCTCTCCCGGCATGAATGACTTTTCGTGAGGTCGCCCCTTCCATCAGTACTTCCGGCGCGACAAAAAAGTCGATGTTAAAATAGGTATCATCCGTCATGACCTCAATATTGTGCCACTTTTCCGGAGGAAACACGCCAAACTCGCCGGCATTGATCACCATGATCTTTTCCGGCTCAGAGCAATGTTCATCAGCGTATCCGAGATATTTGACCGCCCCCTGCATCACCGAGAGGCGAGGATAAACGCCGGGTCGCGTTCCCTTATCAAGGTGGCGTTCGAAAATTCCGGCAGGCGCCGTCTCTTTGTTCCAGAAGGGCGTGGAACGTGTATGGATATGATTTTGTGGAATTTGCCGCATTTGCTTCCCTCTTCCCGCAGGTTACTCAGCGATAATCTCATCGCTGTCGTAAAAAGGTTACGCTCCAAAAACAGCATTTTAAATACCATTTATTGGTTACTATTTTGCTGTTTTCCACGCAATAAAACCGAAAGGAGAGCAATGACCCGCCGTTGACGACGGGTCCAGGGGGTTAAGACTGGAGCGTTGCCAGCCGGGCGGCAAATCCGACGAAAAGAAGGCCAATCAAAGAATTGCCCACTTTTGCCAGTTTCTTTTTGGTGCCAATATAGTGGGTTACAAAAGCGCCAGAAAGAATTAAAAAGCTCAGATAGCAAAAACTGACGATTTCAAGGGTGGTGGCCAAAATAAAAAATGACACCCCAGTATGCGGCGCAGTAACGTCAATAAATTGCACAAAAAAGGAAACATAAAAAAGTATGGCTTTAGGATTCGTCAGGCTAAGAATTAAAGCACGCTTAAAAATAGCGCCAAAAGGAACTACCGTTTCCGTCGCCGCACGCCCTTTTGAGGTCAGAGTGGCGTAAAGGATTTTTGCGCCAAGGTAGAGCAGATAAAACGCGCCGAGATAGCGAACAATGTTAAACAGAACCGGCGTTGTTTTGATCAGCGTCGCCACGCCCGCATACGCCAGAAACATTAATATCGCATCGCCGATAAACACGCCGCATGCGGCAAGATATCCTCCTTTAACCCCGCGTCCCACGCTGTTTTTAAGCACAAAAAGCGTATTCGGCCCCGGTACCAGAACGATAAAAATCGCCCCAACCAGGTACGTCCAATAATTCAGAACACCATACTCCGCGAACACATTAACCTCTTCCTGAAAACATTTACGCTTAGCTGCGAAACAGTATGCTAACGAATGCACCGGAAGATGGGAAGCGAAACCACGTCTCTCCAGGCCGCTATTCCGCCACGCTTATATCCAAATCACCTAAAAGCGTTCTTTTATCGCTACCTCCGCAGGCAATCACCAGGTATTGGCCCACCTCTCCTCATGTGGAGTTAACGCGCGCGTCGCACCAAAGATAAGGCTGCCAACACATTACTGATATCGCTCTCATTCAGATTCGGCGCATTAAACTGCGCTCTCAGCCACACCATATCGTCGTGGCTGAAAGCGCCGACCATCAAGCGCTGGCTGATAATGATCAACATTTGATTATCAAGTTGTCGAATACGTTGCCGGGTGACCGACAAGGTTTGTATCGGAAAGGAGGGTTCTGAGCCGGTTCGCCACTGCGCTAAATAGCGGTACTGTATCGCTTTACTGGCATCCATTAGCGAACGAATAAAAGGGGTTATCGAATGCGGGTCCAGACCGTTATTTTTCGCTTCTTCTTCAGCCTCGGCAAAAACATTTTGTTCACGCGTGAAATCCTCTATCGGCAGATGGTGCTTCATTTTATAAGCAGCCACATCTTTCATTAATAACATGCGTTCATTGAGCGCGGTTAAGAGCGCGCCAAGCGATACCGACGTTACCGAATCGGCAAAAGTGGTGCTGCACATCAATAAAGAACAAAGAAAAATGGCGATATGACGAATCATTAATCAACCTCCTTTTACGGAGGCCTGACAGTAATTTACCTTTATTAAGATAACATTAAGTAATTATTACAGATGGGTATTAATGCTTATTCGTTGAAACTGGAGTGATAAAAAGAACAGGCCGTTGATTCTACGGAATCTTCCCTTCACTTAAAGTGTATAAAATATACAACAAATCACACAAATGTGATGCATATCACGTTTTTATGATTTTTTATTACAGTTTTATGATATAGGTCTAACTTTAATAGGTCACTAATTTCTCTCCCCCGCTCAGGGAGATCGGCTTCAATTTACATCGAATATGGTGAAATATGACTACCATTACACTAGTCAACGAACAAAATAGTACTGGCAATCCTTTTTCTGCACATATGTTATGTGAACAGCGAGCTATTCAGGAAATTACTTACGAACTATTGCAATCGCAGCAGCATGTCTCAAATAAGGATATCATCGCCAAACTTATTGAAAAACTGGAAACAGAAAAAGACGTAGTGCAGCTTGATATTTACCGTAATGCCTTAGAAGCCGTTTTGTTTCAGACACCTGACGACATCTAATATATACCCAAAATAATTCGAGTTGCTTAAAGGCGGCAAGGGAGTGAGTCCCCAGGAGCATAGATAACTATGTGACTGGGGTGAACGACAAATCTGCCGGGAGCAGATTTGAACGTCGCTTGCGACGGCCCGTCAGGGCGAGGCCTATGGATGGGCCGAGTAATCCGTAGCCAACACATAAGCAACTTGAAGTATGAAGGGTATAAACAAGGGAGGGGTTACTCCTCCCCTGTTCGTTAATAATGCAGATGCCTCAACGTGCGGTGCCTGATTTTTCGTAGCCGTTTGCATGGATTTGCGGTGCAACATGCTGCATGCTTTCGGGCATCTCATGCTGCCGGTATACGGCTGGCAGTAATGTTAAGCCTGAGCCATTTTTCACATGAAGACTAAATTTACCCGATTCTTTTAAAGCCTGAATAAGATTTTCCTGCGCGGGAGTTAATGTCTCATCATGCCACAAAACAATATGCTCGAAAGACGTTGATAAAAGATCGGGCATCGGCGCCTGCCAGGGGATGACTTCAACTCGCATACCTTCACTACAATATTTAATCGTTTCCAGCCATAGCTCAATGGGGTCGTTCAGCGAAAACGCAGCAATAAGCATTGTGCCTGCTGGCGCCTTTCGTACGCTACTTAGCTGGAACGTGGCGTATTCAATAATCGCAGTATCCAGTAATGCCTTTTCAAATCGGCGTGCATCATCATCGCCTGCGGACAACCACAGCCGTAAAGGACGCAGTATTGACTCAATGACGATACACGGCGGAATTTCCCGACCATAACGCCAGAGTAATTTTCGCAATTTGGCGGGTTCGAATTTTCTACACTGCGCTAAAATCTCTTCCTGGTAGAATAACCATCCCGAGCGGCAATGCGTTTCTTCACCATAGAGGGCAGGTTTAATCTCTTTTAATGAAAAGCCTTTGCTTAACGCGTCGATAATATGCTGTATTCTGATAGCATCTTCTATGCAATAAAAGCGATTGCCAGCTTCATCTTTGGTAGGTTGAAGCAGGCCATAGCGTTCCCAGGACCTGATATTTGCTGTTGTGACACCACACTGCGCCGCCATTGCGCTAATACTAAAAGTAGCCATGCCTGTCTGGCCTCATGATGATGTAAGAAAGCATAGTGAACCTAAACGCCATCAGAAGCAAATTATTATTAAGCAATGACCTTACTATTTACACGGGAAATTACATTATCAACATTATTTATTGTAAGCCAGTGCGTAAAGGCTTTAGAAACGGACAGTATTTGATAGTCCAGAACTGTTCTACAACCTAATTTAGTCAGAACATGGTAGCGTACTGAGTAAATAGTTTTTAAATGTACATTCAGCTCACAGCTTATTTGTCGGATATCCATTCCTTTAACAAGCATCGCCAAAACATTTCTTTCATTCGCCGTTAATCTGACTTTCTCTGACCTGGGAAAAAATTGACCAGCAGCGGCCAAAATCAGTAATTCGCGCCACTCAGCAATAGAGGCATCGACCTTTATTCGATATATAGCATGATGTTCATCAATAAAGTTATATTCATTATGGGTAACAATCCCAATGAGTACCGTTTTAAATGCGGAAGTAATATACTGCTGTACGGTGTAGTAATCGTCGATATCAAAAATAATATAATTTACGTTGCCAGCTATTATTGCGACGTCCTTAAATAAGGACTCCAGACCATAATTAAGAAACAGGTTTTCGCTCAATAGTCTTGTATCTGTCTTTAAAACAGATGATGCGGAACCAGTCATATCCACCTCAACAAAACGAGAGCCATGTGGGAATATCCATTCGATGGCCCGCATAAGATCATCTGCTTACTTCAGCGATGAGAACCTATTAAGTAGTAGTTGAGGAACGCCGTTTGCGCAACCTGACAGACGTCCTGGGGCATCTTATGTGAACTGCGTGGGGATGTGCGTTTTCGCAAAATCCACAAAGCGTACGACCGCAGGCAGCAAAATATGCCAGTCCTGTTGCTCCAGACCTAAATATTCACGCTGCGCCGCACGCAACGTAGCAGCATACTCTTCCGGCAACTGAGGTAACAGCCAGTCAGCCGCCGCATCCTTAGAGGTAAATTTCCCGGTAGAAAGGGTGTACCAAATACGCGCCAGGGTTAAAACGATATGATACTCATCTCCCTGCACATCTGCCGTGGATTGCCAAAGGTCAAGGGGATAACGCAAGGCCTTCAGCAACTGCGCCGCAGGGGCTGGCGTGAACAGCCGTTCCGCGCGTTCTCCCTTTAGCGGTATACTGGTTTCCAGAATTTGGGTTATCAGTAACACCATGTCCCAGTCCTGCTGCGCTGGTTCATAAATCCCCTGACAAATGTCCTCTCTTAGCCACTCACCAAATTGCATTTCCCGGGCAGGTGGAAAACACCAGGGAACCAGCTGCGAATAAAGCACGACAGTGACCTCCAGAGCGCGTTTTTCTGCCGACGCCCCCGGCGGCGATGAAAGCGCCAGCAATTCCTGCATCAGCGTTGCGCGTTGGGTCTCCGTCAGCGGCTGGCATATTGTCACCAGCAGATCAATGTCGCTGTTTGGCTTCAGACCGCCTGCGACAGCGGAACCATATAAATGAATAGCACGCAACGTACCGCCTGTGACACGAGTAATCAGGCGACACGCCGCTTCCGTTTGGCATTGAATCGAGGGCGGTATGGACAGCGTCATCGTTGCTCCGGGGGCGCAGGTATTTTTTATATTGATTGCCAGAAATATGGCATAACGGCAGAAAAAAAGCTCGCTATTCATAGCGAGCTTTTAACATTGCAATCAGACTTAATGATGTAGCATTTCGTCAACGACCTCATTCGCCTTTAACTGATAAGGATAATAGGTAGGCCAGTTTTCCATCTCTTGCAACAATGCCTGCTGCGAGATATTTCCCATAAAGATATGGAAGTGCGCCGATTTGCGCGGGGCAATGATATGATCGCTAAACTGAACATATTTAGGCGCTTTGCTATTCGCATCTTTACATTCGAACAGATAGCGCACCCCTTTTTTACCCGATGCGTAAGTCAGAATTTTATAGCCGGCATAATTGTATTTACAGGATGCAACGTTATTGTCGCGATGGAATTCTATAACGCCATTTTCAATGCCGATCGTCTCAACATTCGTCGCGTATCCTTTGCGATAATACGCTTTAATATCCTCAAACGTTTTCTCCGGGTCTTTCTTCGCCTTTTGTCTGAAGACAGGGTCCAGCTCGCCGCTGACCAGATAAGGATAGACGGATTGCCACATACCATCCCAGTCGGTGAGCGCGCGATCGCGTACATTAGCGTCATCAAACACGCCCGCTGCCGCTTTTTGCTCAACCTCCGTCATCGGCGCGCCATGAGCATGATGACCATGCGCGAAGGCAGGACTATTGACCAACAGCATTCCCAGAAGCATTGTCAGTTTTTTTAAATGAATCACCAAAACGTTCCCCTCATCTTTCTTAGAAAGATGATTGTTATATTATAACATTGCATTTATTTCAACAGAAACTCAGCGGCCACCGCGCAGGTGGCCTTTTTTGATATCAACTGGTCCGCCATCGAGGAATTGAACCCCGAACCTTAGAGGTAGAAGCTCTATGCTCTATCCGGTTGAGCTAATGGCGGAAGAAAAATTACGCGGCCATTTTAAGGCAGGCGTCTGCGCATTGGCTGCATGCCCGCGCGCAATTCTGGCAATGGTCGTGATCGTGCCTTGCACACTCTTCGGCGCAGGCTTTGCAGATATCCGCGCACAGGCGGCATAATTTTTGTGAGTACTCGCTTTCCAATGCCATAAATTGCGCCGCCAGGCGACAAATGGCCGCACATTGCATATCTAACTGGATGCAGTGCTTCATCATTTCGACGTTATCTTCACGCAGACAAGAAGAGGCGCAGATATCACACGCCGCCGCGCATTCATAACACTGCTCAATACACTCACGATGTTCTTGTTGCATAAATGACTCCTTATTTTATTAAGAGGAGTAGATAAGTCTGCACAGAAACGCCGGGATAGCCAAACGGCTACCCCTCTTTTTCATACTTTTTGAACAAAAGTGCTGAATAAAACAGCAATAGTAAAGCCGGAAATCGGCCTCCGTGATGTGACGTCTATACTGTAATGTTCATCTGCTTTTCATCGGAGGTAAAATGGAGTATTTAGCACGACTAAATATCGTTGCGATGCTGATGTCAACGACGTTCTGGATCAATCTGGCGGTCGTTTTTTTCGTCACCCTCATTACTTACTGGCTCATCAACTGGCTACTCAATGTGGTCTATAAAGCGCTACAACGCCCGGATAAAAAGGATGATGCTCATGGGCGGCTGCGGCCTATTGTTTTCGAGATGCTGAAAAAGACCAGTAAGATGCTCATCTTTTTTGCCGCATTTCTCTTTAGCCTGCGCTTTGTCGCCCTGCCCGACCGGTTATTCTCTACCCTCTCTCACGCCTGGTTTTTAGTGGTTGCGATTCAAATGGCGATTTGGCTTGATCAGGGCGTACAGTCATGGATGCGTCATTTACTGTATGCCCCAGGCTCCAATAAAAACCCGGTGACGTTAGTCATTCTTGGTATGATTTTGCGCGTGCTCGTCTGGTCTATGATGTTGCTCTCCATCCTGGCGAACGTCGGCGTGGATATTACCGCACTGGTAGCCAGCCTCGGCGTGGGCGGTATTGCTATTGCCCTGGCGGTACAAACCGTTCTGAGCGATGTCTTCGCTTCGCTGTCGATTGGTTTCGATAAGCCCTTCGAAATCGGCGATTTCGTCGTCTTTAATGATGTAGCCGGTACGATTGAACATATCGGTTTGAAAACCACTCGCATCCGTAGCCTCAGCGGCGAACAGATCGTTTGTGCGAACGCGCAGTTGTTGCAGCAAACCATACACAACTATAAGCGGATGCAAACGCGTCGTATCGTGTTTACTTTTGGCGTCGCCACTGCGACACCGCCGGAAAAGTTACGCCTCATCGGCGATATGGTGAAAAAGATTATTACCGATGTCGGCGAAACACAATTCGACCGCGCCCATCTACTGGCCTTTGGTCAGGATCGGCTGACCTATGAGGTGGTGCATATCGTCAATACCGCGGATTACAATAAATACATGGATATTCAGCAAGAGATAAATATCCGTATTATTGAAAAACTCATTGAGAATGATATCGAACTGGCGCTGCCAAGTCTGGTCGTCAGAGCCCCTGTACAGGTTGAAGAGACCAGGGACTACAGTGATACCGCTGATGCAAAAAACGCAGATAAACGCGTCATACAGTAAAATCTCTGCCGACAATACCGGGAACTCATGGGTTCCCGGTGCGTTAACGGCGACACGGCAATGCGGAGAAACGACTTGCGGCTATTCCACCTGTAAATGGCGGGTACAGACTTGATCAAGTAGCGCAGACTGATGACTAATCACCAACATCCCTAATGAACGGCTGCGGCACACCTCAAGCACGTATCCCCATATCGCTTTTTGAATAGACGGATCGAGTTGCGCCGTCATTTCGTCGGCAATCAGAAAACGCGTTCGCGGGCCAAGCGCGCGCAGTATCGCAATACGCGCCAACTCCCCGCCTGAGAGCTGCATTGGCCGACGCGTCAGCCACTCGGGCTGCACATGCAAACGCCTCATCGTTTCCGGGTCAGGCTGCCAGGCATCACGTACAGCGTCTCCGGCGCTTCGCCAGGGATTAAACGTCAGTTCAGGATGCTGGGGAACAAGCTGTACCGGACAATACTGATGCAGGGGTAACGGGCTGCCGTCCAGCAGAACGTCGCCCGCCGTCGGCTTTTGCCATCCGGCCAGGACGCGCCCCAAGGTTGTTTTCCCCGTTCCGCTTGGCGCATGAATTCCTACCCGTTCACCGGCAGAAATCGTAAACGTCAGGTTCTGCCATAAGACTTTCCCGCCCTGACGAATAACGAGGTCGCGGCAGCTTAGCATTCTATTCCCTCTCCGGTCGGCATAAATAACGGGTTTAGTTCAGGCAATGCTTGCCATTGCCGTTTTAACGGTTCACTCATCTCTTCCGGCTGTAACTGCTCGCAGCGGATATTGTCCGTGATATAACCCTGATGCAGCGCCACAATGCGATCGGCATACCGCGCCGCCAGCAGCAGGTCATGAGTCACCCACAGCACGCCGCATCCCCGCTCGCAGAGGCCTCGCAAGTGCTCAAGCAACTGGTTTGCCAGTGCCGTATCAAGCCAGGCGGTGATCTCATCCGCGAGGATATAACGTGCCTGGCTGAGCGAGGCGTGGCACGCCAGAATTCGTTTAGCCATCCCGCCGGAGAGCTGGCGGGGAAAGCGCTCCAGGACTGTCGGTTCGAGATCGCTTTGCTGCAATAGCTGTACCATCTGCGTCTCATCCCAGGCGCGTCCGGTCAGATGACATGCTCTGTTCAAATGTTTTCTGATATTCAGCATGGGATTAAGCGCCTGTACCCCCTGCGGCACGTAGCTAAACGTATTGCCCCTAAGCTGCCTGATGGTATGTCTGTCCAGACGGTTGCCATCAAGCGTAATCTCACCCCGAAAGCGTAAGTTTTCCGGCAGCAGATCGAGCAAGCATTGCAGCAGCAGACTTTTTCCCTCCCCGCTGCCGCCAACCAATGCCACCATTTCGCCGGGTGCGATATCAAAAGAGACATTCTGTAATAACGGCGACCAGCGTCTCGCGCCATACCAGCGATAACGCGCGCTTTCCAGCGTAACCTGTTGTAAACTCAGCATACGTCACTCCTTAGCCACAGCCGCTGAATGGCGCGCGCAAACTGATCGAAGAGCATCACCAGCGTGAATAACATTAGGCCGGGAAACAGCACCAGCCACCAGTTACCATGGCTAATAAACCGTAACGCATCCGCCAGCAACAGCCCCAGCGAAGGCTCATGCGGCGCCAGCCCAAACCCCAGAAAACTTAACGCCGCGCTGTGCAATACCGCATGAGGAAACATCAATAACGTTCCCGTCAACCATTGCGGCAATAGCGCCGGAAAATAGTGATATCGCCAGCAATAAAGGTGTCCATGCCCCAGACGATAGGTCAATGTCAGGTAGTCACTCTGCGCTACCCGCTCCGCGTCGGCGCGCAGAATCAGCGCCAGACGGGGCCAGTGCGTTAACGCCACGGCCGCAATGACGCCGCTTTTACCGCCGCCGAGCGTAAAACAGATAAGGATCAGCAAAAGTAAATGCGGCATGGCGAGCATAGCATCGGTTATCAACCGCATCAGGAGGTCCAGCCGGGGATGAATGCGCGCCACTGCCGCCATCACTAGCGCGATAACGCCGCTGCACAGCGCGGCGCCAACGCCAATTTGTAAACTGGTGAAGGCCCCCTGAAAGCAACGAAGCCATACATCGCGCCCCAGATTATCGGTGCCAAACCAGTGCTGGATATCAGGCGACAGATGCCGGGCAAGCAGATTAACCTCTGGCGGCTGGCTCAACGTGGCATAACCGTATCCGGCAATAAACAGCAGACAGGTAACGGAGAGGATCAGACGAAACAACGTCGGGGCAGGATTATAGAGCATCGGGACGCTCCAGCGATCGATTAAGCCCCACCACAAGCCAGGCTGAAATCGTATTTCCGGCAAACACTAATAGCGTACAGAATAAAACGATCCCCATGAGTAGCGGGACATCGCCACGCAGGCCGGCATCGATAGTGGCCTGCCCCAGCCCCGGATACGCAAAGACTTTTTCTGCCAGTAACGCCCCCCCCATCAGTTCGCCCAGAGAAGCAAACTGTAAGCAGAGCGCTGGGGTAATCGCATGACGTAACACCTGGTGACGTAACAGCGACCATCCTTTATCCCCCTGAGCGCGCGCAAAACGAATAAATTCGCTCTTCATTACGCTGGCTATTTTTTCTCGCGTATGCAGCGCAATTTGCCCCATGCCCAACAGACTTAATGCACATACCGGCAACACAAGATGGCGTAAACGTTCCGATAAAAGAGCTGTTCCTGCATTATTTCCGGGGTCCCAGGCGCAACAAACAGGTAATACCGGCCAGCGGACGGCAAACAGCGCCAGCAGCAGCATTGCTATCCAGAAAGTGGGCAACGATGACAATAAGTAGCTGATACGGCAAATCATCTTATCCGGCCAGCGGTGGAGAAAACGTCCGGCCAGAAAACCCAATGTCACGCCCAGCACACCAGACAATAGCCAAGCGCCTGCCAACAGCGCGAATGACGTCGCAAAACGTTCCCGGATCACGCTGGCGACAGGCATGTTGAACAGCATGGAATACCCCATGTCACCCTGGAGCAGACGCCAAAACCAGTGACCGAAACGCTCCCACAGCGGCTGGTCAAGCCCCCAGCGCGCCGCAATCCGCGCATATTGTTCTGGCGGAACATGGAGCAGATCGTTGCCAATATAAGCGCGGATAGGATCAACGGGCGAAAAGCTAAGCAAAATGAAGGTGCCGGCAGCCACCAGCACCAACAGAATAATCAGCCGCAAAAAATGACTGAAGAACAATTTCATCACCGACAGGTCCAGGTCCAGTCATCAAGATTGTTTAACACCGACCAGCTACCGTGGATTTCTGGCGCGCCTTTTCCCAGATCAATACAGGGGTTGGCCAGATAGGTATGCTGAATATTAAGCAGCCATGCCCATGCCGCATCGCCCTGAACGCCCGCGCCCTGCTTCCCATCCCACTCAACCTGCTGCCAGAAAGGAATCGCCTTTTGCCAGTCAGGCGCATCTATAGCCTGTTTCAGATGTGCTTCTACCGCAGGGTTGCTGTAATAGCCCGGGTTATAATATTCCACACCAGCGGCTTTCCCGCTGTAGTGATGGAAGAGTTCCATCGGGTCCAGACTTCCCCAGCCAAACAGCGTAGGGTTAGCGTGCATATGGCGCTCTACGGTTTCCCAGCTTCCCGACTGCAACGAGACGACAATGCCTAAAGGCTGCAACATGGCGCGCACCGCTTCGGCCAGATCCCGCCGGGTGCTGTCGCCACTGGCATACCATAAGGTCAGACGCGCTTCTTTACCTGCTTTTTCACGCACGCCCGCACTGTTTATCTTCCAGCCAGCCTCTTCCAGGATGGCGCGCGCTTTTGCAATATCGCCATCGCTGAATATCACTGAAGGATTTTGCCACGGTAATCCCTGCACCGCGCTATAGGCGGGTATCGCATGGCCTTCCATCACCTGTTCCGCCAGTTGCTTACGATTAATGGCATAGTTAATTGCGCGTCTGATAGCGACATCAGCGGTTACATCGTTGCCGACAGGATAACCGTTAGCATCCTTTTTACCGGCAGGCACCATCGGGAAGACAATGCCCCGGTTTTCAACGCTATCGCGTACCCAGAGTTTAAGATTATCCTGCTGCGGGGCCACCGCCATAGAAGGGGCAATGCGCACCAGTCCCAACTGTCCGCTGCGCGCGGCAGCATAAGCATTATCTTCATCCAGAAAGACAAAAACCAGTCGGTTAAAGTCATTCTTTTTACCCGCATACCAGGGATTAGCTTCAACGATCAGTTGCTGACCCGGCTGAAAGCTGACCAGTCGGTATGGACCGGCGCCTATCGGTTCACGGGCGAACGTTTTTTCATCATAACGGCTGGCCGGAACAATCCCTAACGATCCTAATACATTCACAAAGGTGCTCTGCGGATGGCTCAGCGTCATCTCAATTCGGCGCGCATCCAGCGCTCGCGCATGACTAAAGTTGCCCATGTCAATTTTACCGCCGCTCTTCGCCGCTTTGTTATATGTAAAAACGACATCTTCGGCAGTTAATGGCGAGCCATCGGAGAATTTCAGATCGGGTTTTAAGGTCAGTATCCAGGTTTTACCATCGGGGCTGGTGTCCACTTTTTCCGTCAGTAAATTACCCCAACTCATATCGGCGTTTTGCTTGAGCAACGGCGCATGAAGCAATAAGTAACTGCCGTGGCTCCAGCCCAGCATAGGATCAAATCCTTCCGTTGGCTCAGGGCCAATGGCCAGCTTTAAGGTATGGCCATCTGCCGTGTCCGACGCGGCGAAAAGCGGCGAGGTGAATGCCAGAGCCATCGCGCACGTTATGAGCGCCAGTTTGCCTTTAATCATCAGTTTACCCCAGATTATACGTTGTTTTTGTTTCTCCCGGCGCAGCATAAACGTCGGGAGACCTCCTGAGGACGGCATTATGGCGAGCATTTGTAAGGAAAAAATTGATGCAGAACAGAAAGTATGACGATCTTTTAAAAACATCATACGCACAAACGTCGGGAGCGCCAACGTGGGCTAAAGGCCGCTTTTGACGGGGATAAAACGCAAGGGAAATGACGCCAGGAATACCGGGTTAATTAACGCCATCTTATTCTCTTATTTCCTTTCTATTCTGTATTACGTCTTCCCATCCGACGCTGTTCATTTTCTCAACGTTATTAGTCAGTACTGAAACGTAAGAAGGTATCGTAATTAGCGCTTCCTGGCTTTAAACCTAAACCAATATTAAACGAACCGGGCGTTAATGAAACTTACCAGCAGAACGCCAGTCATATGGCAACCCGATGAAATGACATGCTATGGAGTCCAACCGAAAAATGTTAACGCCGCCAGGGCTCGTGATGATTTTTTTAGCCGTACTGTTCTCATTGCTGACAGGATGCGCAAGTTATAAAAACACGGCATGGGGAATATATCCGGCTTCAACGGATATTTGTCCATCAGGTACGACATCAACAGGAGGGTGCAAAGAGTAATATCGCATATTTAATATACACCACTTTTTAAATGACTGTCCGGACATTTTCGGACGGTAAGTTTTCTATTAATTTATAATGGACTAATCCCATGACAAATAAAAAACACATTTTTTCAATTATCTTTATTGGTTCTCTTTTAACGGGGTGTGCTACAGGACCATCACCGACAGGGATTGGCTTATATACGGATGTTAAAGGGCCAATTACTGCCACGAGTCTCACGGCAACCAAAACCGGTAAAGCGTGTGCGCAAACGGTATTGGGTATTGTAAATACCGGCGACGCATCTATCGATTCAGCGAAAAAAGCGGGCGATATTTCTTTAGTGTCGAGTGTTGATTATGAAACTACGGGCTCATATCCGTTTTATGGTAAAACCTGTGTTGTCGTAAGAGGACAATAACAACAGTAAGCCGGCGATGCCGCCGGCTTTTTATCCCATTTTACGTGCCGCTATCTCTGTCTGTTCCTTGCGACTCAGCCCCCGCTTTAAGGTTCTGTTAAGATTTTACGCATACCCTACAAGCAGTTGTGAATAAAGGATAATAATAATGGCACATTTCTCAAGACTGCAAATAACGCTTCACTGGTTAACACTGCTCCTGACAGGCATCGCATATGCTGCTATTGAGTTACGGGGGTGGGTGCCAAAAGGCTCCAGCGTTTACCTGTTTATGAAAGACACGCACTATGATATGGGCGTTCTGGTCTGGGCGCTGATGTTTTTACGGTTATATCTTAAACACAAATACCCGGATCCGGTCATTACGCCTCCCCCTCCTCACTGGCAGCACGTAGCCGCTAAATTAATGCATATCGCGCTTTATCTCACTTTTCTCGCCTTACCGCTGCTGGGCGTCGCGATGATGGCATCAGGCGGGAAAAGCTGGAGCTTTTTTGGTTTTACTGTACCGGTATTTTTGACGCCAGATAGCACCCTAAAATCGGATATAAAGCGTATTCATGAAATGCTGGCCAATATCGGCTATTTCCTGATTGCCATGCATGCAGCAGCGGCGTTGTTTCACCATTACATACAAAAAGACGATACATTTTCAAGGATGTTACCCGGTAAATCATGACTATTTCGGCCATCCCGACGTGAGAGAGCACGCCGGGCAAGGCATTATTATTCCAGCGCTATCGGTTTCGACTGATAGCGCCTTATACCGTTTGTAATCGACAATATACGATATTTTTCCGGTTCCACGTGTAGGTGATATGTACGACGCCGCCCTCGCTAATAATAGCGGGATAAGAATACTCACCGTGGTCACTTTCCAGGTCCAGTAGCGGTAGCCATGATTCGCCATTATCCTGGGAAGCAATCAGTGAAAGCGGATAGCGCTTTCCCCAGTTGCCGTTGACCGGATTTAACGCAAGAATCAGCGTACCGTCCTGCATACTAACCAGATCGATACCACTATTATTATTCGGTAAAAATGTCGCGCGGGCAACAGACCAGGTAGCGCCATAGTCGATTGAATCACTGCGAAAAATTGCCCCGCGTGTGCTTCGTAACAACATATGGATATGCCCCGGAGAAGACTCCCACAGAGTAGGCTGAATAACGCCATCCCAGCGCAGGAGGTTTTCCAGACAACATTCCCACAACATCCCCTTTTTTACACCATCCCACAACGCTACGTTTGTCCCGGAAATAGCGTTATCAGGCTCCAGCGGAACAAAAGAGATATTCCAGTGTTTTCCTTCGTCAGAGGATCGATCCACAAATGCCCTCCACCGTTCAGGACTTTCAATCGACCCTGGCGCAATCCAGGCGCCATTTGATGCCAGCAGGAGTTTATTTTTTACGGGACCGCGCGGCAAAATATCATCGTTAACCAACGGAGCTGGCGTACTCCAGGTAAATCCTCGATCGCTGGAGGTGATAAACCAGGTTTTCCACACGTGTACGTCGCTGCCTACTTTATAAAATAACCACAATTTATCCGACGGGTAAAATAACACCGGATTCCAGTGCGCTTCCCCCTCGCGTGCCGCCACTCGCTGCGGTGTTGTCCAGATATTATGTTCATAGCGAGATAGCCAGATGGCTGTATCTTCGCTTCCTTCGCGCAGCCCCGCGAACCATGCGGCCACGAGCGTACCGCACGGTAAGCGAACAAGCGTAGAGGCATGGCACTGGAAGGACTCGGTTCCGCTTTCCGGTAAAATGACCTGCCGATTGACGAGCGCTAATTTCATACCTGCCTCTATTAAATAAGGTAAAAAGCATCAGCTTTTTTATGTATGAAAGTAGTGTTAGCAGAAATAGCATCAACGCGGTGAAAACGATGAACTGCTATACGAATTTATGTTCAGATATCGCGCCCATAACAGGCAGAATGTCGAGAGTGGACAAAAATTGGACTGACCTCGCGGATAATTCCAACTTACCGCCGTCCAATGGCGACGAGGTCAGTGGCACGGGATAATATAGAGGTCAGGGCTATAATATTTAGCGATCTGTGCCTACAAGCATGACGGGATACTTTTCGCTACAGGCAATGAAGGCCCGTCTAAACGGGCCTCTATTAACGCGATTATGATTTGTGTTCAATCGCCTTTGGTTTGCTTTCTATGGCAATTTTTTTCGGTTTCTCGCTTTCAGGGATCTCCTGGTAAATCTCGACCAACAAGAGGCCCTGTTCCAGTTTCGCATTATTCACCTTAGCATGTTCAGGCAAAGAAAAACTCAACTGGAAATCCGCCTTACGAATACCACGATAAATCCAGTGCGTCTGATCCTCTACCGTCTCTTCAGTGTGTTTACCCGTAATATTCAGGTTGCCGCCAACCGTTTCAATTTCAAGCTCTTCCTCTTTCCAGCCAGGAACGCTCACGGTAAGCAGATAGTTATTCGCATCGCGCTTTTGCAGATCGTAAGCTGGCGTCGCAGCGACTGGCGTATCTCCTGTTAATTGACTGAAAAGTCTATCAATACGGTTGAAACGGTCAGAGAAAAGAGAATCAGCAAACACGGGAAGTGCTGACAAGGTTCTGAGTGCCATCATTAACCTCCTGAATCACTATTCAAAAGTTCAACATCAAGGCAAGCATTGCTTGTCCACTGACTACATAGGGACGGAAAAAACATTTTCAAGTCTATAAAAGCCTTTTTTTAGTCACGAATTTAAGTAGTTAACGAAAAGTCTCATCCCGTTCATTGCCATTTCCGCTGTCCCTTCATCTTTACAATTTTTCTTCATCAGCAGAATTGATAATGATTATCAATTGCATTAGTGTATACAGGTTGGTTATGGCAGTGACCAACGCCCTTCTCCATTATCAAACCCAGCGCCGCCTTCGGGCGGCCTTTTGGGAGGAAATATGGTCGCCAAAAATAAAATTCACGGTCGTCGTATTCGTCAGTCTCTGCAACAGTTACATCATCGTTGTCTTTTTCAGCAACTGGCGGTAAGCCCACCAGGAACAAAATATGTTTCAGTCACCGCTGAAACAAAAAACTGGCTTATTCATCTTGTGACTTCAGAGGGCCGCTAGCACGCGGTAGTGACTGTCCATGTTGTCGCTAAAATTTTAATGAAATGACTTTTATACACCTACAATTTGCGCCCGGCTACTCCGGGCGCCATACCTGAAGATATGACACCCGTTGCCAACTGACAGGAGTTTTAGTTATCGTCTCCGGCGTAGAAAACTTCGATATCTTTATTAAACCATTTATCAATGTTGTGCCACATCAGACAACCGGTCAGAAAACTTGCGATCAATATCCCTCCTATAAGCCACTTTTTCACATATACTCCTGAATAACCCCTGTTGATGCCATTATCTGATCGATAATAAAAAGACCATCATTTGAAGAAATAGTTTCACTGACAGATACCGTATGAAACGAGACAGTGAACAGTACCGTTTTCTTCGGTTTTTATGCCATAGTATTGAGCAGTGGTGACAATCATTTTCCATCGCGCCATAATGATTTGCAGCCTATAGTTTATGATTTTAAGATTTGTCTACTCATCACATATGTCAGTGATGGATAAATTATAATACGCTTTTCTGGCGCACTTTTCGTCAGTAAACAGGAATACTACAGCATTCATCGTATTGATGCCGCTTTATCTCCCGCTCTTCAGGGAATTAACGACAATTTTATGCACAAAGGATACTAATGATGAAACGTAAATTGATCCCATTTACCCTCTTTCTCGTTGCGCTTAGCGCCAGTACCACCTCTATAGCAGCTTCGCAGGAGATTTCTAAATCTATATACACCTGTAATGATAACCAGGTTATGGAGGTGATTTACGTCAACACCGAGGCTGGAAACGCCTATGCGATTATCAGTCAGGTAAACGAGATGATCCCGATGCGGTTAATGAAAATGGCCTCCGGAGCAAATTACGAA
Organism: Salmonella sp. SJTUF14076; assembly: GCF_015534835.1. Taxonomy (NCBI): domain Bacteria; kingdom Pseudomonadati; phylum Pseudomonadota; class Gammaproteobacteria; order Enterobacterales; family Enterobacteriaceae; genus Salmonella; species Salmonella sp. SJTUF14076. The sequence continues at coordinate 2,735,031 of NZ_CP064674.1, forward strand.
GCCATAGACAAAAATTATACTTATAAACTTTATACCAAAGGCAAAACGGCTGAACTGGTGGAAGGTGATGATAAACCTGTTCTCAGTAACTGTTCCTTAGCTAACTAACCTTAAGAAATGCCTGAAGGCTCATCAGGCATTTCTACTTCAACCTTCCTGTAACGTAACGTTAAAGAATATGTGAATCACTACCATAGTATAATGGCTAATTAGCAACCACTTTTGAACATGGTTAATCCTATTTTTAAAGAAAAGTTCGAACTGTCTGAATTGTCGTTGTTGAGCGTTTAAATGTTTTGCTTTATTAAGTGACCCAGGTAGAATTCGCAGCGGCTGGTAACCATTCATATTCGCACTATTGAACGATCACCGGCCAACCGCGCCAGGGTCTTGCATACGCTCTGGCGCGGTTAAATCCCCAGGTCATAAACGAAATCACTGGTTTCAGCTATTGATCGTATCTTTCAAGTTAACCTGCATTATGCTTGCCCATCTGATGTAAAAAGACACCGCTCTGAACCATAGGGTGTGAATTTCATTTTATAAAAAATTGCGGTGCCGGGTGCCTCCCGGTGAACCATACCACAGTCAATATGGTTCGCGAGGAACATTAACTATTTGACTGGACGCCCCGCCGCAAAGGGGGATTCACCGCATAAGAAAAATCTACAACTCACAAGTAATAAAAGACAATAACATTTTTGTGCATTTTTTATAAATGACTATCTTGTCACGTAATAAATGAAATTATTCTGTAACAGGATTGCAAGACAATACTTATTCAAAACTGAAGTGGTCAGTGGGAGTCGAACCCACATCATCAGCCTGACACTGAGGTAATAACATTATACGATAACCACATTGGACCGCCACCGAGGCCTCGAACCTCGCACCATCAACTTAGGAGGTTGATGCTCTATCCAGCTGAGCTAGTGGCGGCTGGGGACTTCTGCCAGGCGCAAAAAAGGTGCTCTCCTGGATAAAATACATACCTTGCTACTTTTCAGTAGTCGTTCAACGGCAGGTACAATATGCGAAGGCGGTCACAAAATCTTGATGACATTGTGATTAATTCCAGGAAAATTTTTCAGAGTGAATCTTGTGAGATCTGGCGTTATTTACACCAGATTTTCCTTCCTGCTTATCACCTACCTGAGCAACCTTGATTGCTTACCACAACCCCTTATCTGTGCTTATGCTGGTGAGATGTTATGTACAGCGTCACTATGACGAAGAGAGTATGACGAAGAGAGAAAAGACAGGCAGGTACGTGTTACCAGTAAAGAAGCCCTGTTTTATTGACTGGCGGTGCGGAAGGCGAACCTTCCGCATAGCTTATGCTTTTCAGAAACGGTATCCAACCCCGACGTTGAAGCCGTTTATTTTTGTAGAGGAGATGTTGCTTCCTTCATACCCAACATCGACGACGATATTCTCCAGCGGATTCATCTGTACACCCGCGCCCCAGGCAAATCCCGTTTTCCTTGAGGAAATTTTGTTAGAAAAAGAATCGCCATCCTGAGTGGAATGTTCTTTAAATGTCGCCTTTACCGTGCCGACACCCGCCAGCGCGTATAACGAAAAATTGTCAGACAATCGATAGGCTGGCCCAACCATTAAAGAACCGTACTTCACCTCAAACTTGTCATGGTAATGAATACCTTCAGGCTCAACAGACCCGGAAGCCTGGCTGTCTCCATATAAGTAACTTAGCGAGGAAATAAAACTTACCGGAGAGTCATCCTCATAACGGTATTTCACATTTACCCCTCGGATATTTTTGAAATCCTGAACTTTACTTTGTGCATACCCCACGGAAAAGGCGTTAGTATCGGCCTGTGCAACATTTACAACCAAAACGCTTGTAGTAATAACTAAAGTGGATAAAATAATATTTTTCATAATAACTCCTTAATACTACTTATTATTTACGGTGTGTTTAAACACCTGCAGTACCGATCCGGCATTCAGTTATCGCCACTATGCCAAATCGACAAAACCACGAATAATTCACCGCTATCGCTCCTGATGCGTTTACTTCCTGAAAGATATTTTTACTACCGAAGCGCTCTATCGCTCATTTAGGTAACCGGTTCTACAATGTCATCTAACTTTTATAGATTTGAATGCTAATTTTTCTCACGCATATATATTTAACAGAAACCATAAAGTGTTTAGCCACTATAGAACAACAAACAATCCATACAACACTTTGATATTTAAAGAGAAAATCTCACAACCACATTAAGAAACCTGACACCGATCGGCTAAAAACATGTCATTAAGCAAACTCACCATATAACCAGAACATATCGCATTGTGCTTCACAGTCCTCACGTGACGCTTCAGCCACAATACAGTTATATGCCATCGCAGGCGCTGTAATCATATTCACCATGATGCTTAGCACGATTTATTCCCGCTCCGATTTAATGTTTTAATATGTCTATCAGTTACAACATTTCTTGTTATAAGAATAGAATCAACACCACAATACCAACATAAATATCACCTGTGTTGAGAGAGAATTTACATTCCAGAAAAATAATAACGGACGCAAATATTAAATGCTCGATAAAAAAGTCTATTTCGCTATAAAACCCATTATTATTAAGAGTGGTTAACTCTTCGTTGAATAAAAAATGCCAATGACGTTCCATAATTCATTAGATGAACTTCACAAGTCATTACATATAACAGGAGGTGCTATGAAACATCATGCTTTTATGCTTTGGTCATTACTTATTTTTTCATTCCATGTTTTGGCCAGTTCAGACCATTGCTCTGGTTTACAACAGACATCATGGGAAATTTTTATCTACGATTTTGGTAGTAAAACCCCGCAACCACCTACAAATACCGATAAAAAGCAAGCCAGGCAGATTAGTTCACCATCCTGCCCGACGGCAAAACCCATGATGTCCGCACCAGTCAATGACGCCAGGAAAGGGAATACTTTCTCCAGAACATAATGTTATTTATCTACAATGGTGCCGAACGACTACTTTTAGCCATCCGGAAATCTTGATTGCCATCAAATATAGCTGGCATTATTTTTCCTGACGTGTATAGTGCGCCTCGTTATCCCCATTAAGGAATTTGTTTGTCTCGTAAAATGACAGGAATTGTCAAAACCTTTGATTGTAAGAGCGGTAAAGGTCTCATCACCCCCTCCGATGGACGCAAAGATGTTCAGGTCCACATTTCAGCATGTCGCCAACACGAAACAGAAGCGCTTATCCCCGGTATACGCGTTGAGTTTTGTCGTATTAATGGCCTCCGCGGACCTACCGCCGCCAACGTTTATCTTTCATAATTCGTCACTCGGCATTTTTTCAGAAAAATTTAGCGAGCCCGTATACCTCCGCAGTCTGCTATGAGGCTTTGCCTGAAAGGCTGCAGAATGTTTTCAGTGGCGAAAATCTAAAGTATTTATTTTGCTAATGACTCCTGTGACCTCTTTTATCATATATCGGGTATCCCTCCCCTTTTCACTTTGTTTAACGTGAAGAAATGTACAGCCGTTTTTCACTGTGATAGCATCTAATATTGCAAAAGTATTTAACGCTATATACCCATCGTCACAGGAGTGGCTGGCTGCGCGCATTTAACCGAAGTATTTATGTGATTCTATCGGAATTATCTCTATTGCCGCTCAATGCTACGTCATACTCAGTGGGTATAAATCGCCAATATAGTTGTAACGCTATTTATTTTTAGGGTAATAATTGAATGACTTTGCTTTCAGGAAAAACCACACTGGTTCTCTGCCTCTCCTCTATTTTATGTGGATGTACGACGAACGGCTTACCCGCCCCTTATAGTATTAATTTGTCGTTCCCGGTCATTACACAAAACCAGATTAATTCCGGTGGTTATTACATAAATGACGCGGAACAAATTCGGACAACTGATGGTCTGTGCCTTGATACAGGCTCAGATCAACAGAATCGTTTGACGCTGCGGGAGTGTAAGCATGTACAATCTCAGCTTTTCTCATTTCACCGAGATAGAATCACGCAGGGTGAGAAATGTCTGGATGCCGCAGGACAAGGTACAAAAGAAGGCACACCAATCATTCTTTATTCATGCACGGGTAATGATAACCAGCGCTGGCTCACTGATGATAACAAAATTAAGGGGAAACAGAGCCGAAAATGCCTGGGCACAAATAGCATTATAGTCAGAAAAGGCGACCCTGTTGTGTTGGCCGATTGCGATTTTAGTCGCGCCCTGGAATTTACCTTCAGGTAGCAGGACACCGCTGTGAAGAGAGAGCCGCTAACCTCATGACACGACAACAGGTTAGCGACCTTTACTTCCACGTGCGGTCAATTTACTTTACGTCCGCAACGTCAGGATGACAAAACGGCGGCTAAACCTTGACACCAGTTATATACCCAGCTTAAATACTGGTCATCCAACCAGTAAAAAGGAAATGGCGATGTTCGTCGAACTCGTTTATGACAAGCGAAATGTTGAAGGTTTGCCAGGCGCACGCGAAATCATCCTCAATGAACTCACAAAACGTGTACATCAACTTTTTCCCGATGCGCAAGTGAAAGTTAAGCCAATGCAGGCGAACGCATTAAACAGTGACTGTACAAAAACCGAGAAAGAACGGCTGCACCGTATGCTGGAAGAGATGTTTGAAGAGGCTGATATGTGGCTGGTCGCCGAATAACGTCCCCTCCTGCGAAAGCGACATGTCCGATCGAAAACAGCGCCCTGAGGCGCTGTCTGTGACGATATAACGCAAACGCCACCACTCAGAACATGTAGCGGAAGTTGGCGTTTATCGCATGGTCAACATGCTATTTGCCAAATGCCGCCAGCTCCAGTCATTGTCACTGAACGTTTTGCCCAGTGCCACACCTGTACGCCCTATCAACGGATTATACGTTTTGTTGCGCATCGACGCTATTGGTCACGGTTTTACAGTAAAAACGGTACCTGTTCTCAGACTCTTCCGGCGTCAGTGCACCGTTATAATGATGAGGTCTGACGCTATTGTAGCCGTTCAAGATGTAACCATTGATTTGTTTGGTTTTCTTGTTCACTAAGTTACCTGTTTTGTGTTGAGGTGAGAACATCGCCTTTAATCAGGTGGCCAAATTTACTATGCCACTACAAGAGTGAGAATAGATGAAATGTCACCTCCCTCACAGGGATATAATAATCCTGGTAATGAAAAATTTATGTTTACTTATAAAGTACTAATGATATCGAATCTCTATTTCCACATATAAATCAACCCAATACAGTTACAATGAGATAAGTGAATGTAGTTTTAAATTCAGTTAGTTGTTTATCTATAGTTGTCTCTTTGGTATTAACAATAATTAATTGATTGTACTGAATAAACTATCATTTTACCTCTGTAATAGACATCTATTTTAGTTTTATTGACGTTAGACTATGTATCTTACTATCTGCACAAGACATAGAACCAGAAACAAGTCAGGCATTGCCAGAATAAAATCAACGTCATGAAACAATGGGTTATGAACACATATATCATTCAGATAAAGAAGTAATAATCGGGAGAGTAGATATCATGAAAAAACCTGTTTTTTTCCTTCTGACCATGATCATCTGCAGCTATATTTCTTTTGCCTGCGCTAATATCAGTGACTACAAAGTTATGACCTGGAATCTTCAGGGCTCTTCAGCATCTACAGAAAGTAAATGGAATGTCAATGTCAGACAGCTTTTAAGTGGTACTGCCGGTGTGGATATTCTTATGGTACAGGAGGCCGGTGCTGTTCCCACCTCAGCGGTTCCTACCGGACGACATATTCAGCCTTTTGGAGTGGGTATTCCCATTGATGAATACACCTGGAATCTCGGAACCACCAGCCGTCAGGATATAAGATATATCTACTACTCGGCTATTGATGTTGGAGCACGCCGTGTTAATCTGGCAATAGTTTCCAGACAAAGAGCGGATAATGTTTATGTCTTGCGTCCGACAACTGTCGCATCTCGCCCCGTCATTGGCATCGGACTGGGTAATGATGTTTTTCTGACAGCGCACGCACTGGCTAGTGGAGGTCCGGATGCTGCAGCTATTGTCAGGGTTACCATTAATTTTTTTAGACAACCTCAGATGCGGCATTTATCCTGGTTTCTTGCCGGGGATTTTAATCGCAGCCCAGACAGACTTGAAAATGACCTGATGACTGAGCATCTGGAACGAGTTGTAGCCGTACTCGCACCTACAGAACCCACGCAAATTGGCGGTGGTATTTTAGATTATGGGGTCATTGTCGATCGAGCACCTTATTCACAAAGGGTCGAAGCATTACGTAATCCACAACTCGCTTCTGATCATTATCCCGTAGCCTTTTTGGCACGAAGCTGTTAATGAGTAAATAGCGTTGACGACATGTACTTTGAGCGTAAGGTGCAGAATATATATTTATTATAAGGTAAAATTATGAGTTGTTTTACCAGTCCAGCAATTATGGAAATGTTAGGTCATTATAAATGGCGTGTTTATGAGCCATTCAGGTTTTATCTCAGTGAAGATAAAAATGATGTCATTGAAGTACCGGTAGGATTCGTTACCGACCTTGCCACTGTTCCGCGTATTTTCTGGTCATTATTACCACCGGATGGTGAATATGCCAAAGCGGCAATCATTCATGACTACCTGTATCATTATCCATTACGTAACAGAAAAGAGTCCGATCTCATATTCCTGGATGGGATGAAAGTTCTGGGCGTGCCAAAATGGAAAAGGATAATAATGTATTTAGCCGTAAGAATATTTGGCTGGAAATACTATCATTCTCATACCATACAACATAATTAATTTCTCGTTTTTAACACACAAAGAACTATAGAAAAACCTGACGCCTTAATATAGTAATAATGAGACTTAGTGGCTTTCACCAGTTCTCTGTGTGAATATATCATTATATGCTATCATCACAAACCGCTATAGTGGTAAGTAAGGGAATTACAATCTTACCCGTTCCTTTATCCATCCATAAACAAATGATTCATTCGCCTGGCGCTTTTCAGCTAACTCCAGATAGCGTTGTCCCTGACTACAATTCAATGCCCGGATAAGTATCATTTCGCCCTCATCTCTCCGGTGAGAGAGAAAAAATGTTAGTGCCGAAAGCGTCCGTGGCCCAATCTGACCATCTGCTATCAAATCCGGATAAATTTTTTGCTGATCATTAAAAACATTAAGCCAACGCTGGAAGTACTTAATCGGAATTGAGGGTCCCATGTTCACACCAGTATCACAAAGCTCAGCTGCGATAGAGTGAGAGATAATGGCAACCTGATCAAGTCGTGGACCATACCAATAATCTGCCTCAAGGATTTTTAATGCTTGATTACGGGTAAGATTCCGCATATCCCCCATATAGCCATTAGCCCGGGCCGTCGTCAGGGTTATACCCCAATGCGTTGGTCCCCCCCTGTCGTCAGGGTGATCAACGTAACCGCCTTCTCTACTAAGGAGAGCTGCAAAGATTTCATCTTTAGTCATAATAACTCCTTCTAATATTAATAAAATACGTACCTGAATGCTATGATTGATAATGCAATGAATCTGATAAAAAACTTATTGAAGTATATAAACATTTATATTTAAGTGGATAGCCAACTTAATAAACAATATTAACCAGACCACTAATAAACGGTCTGTTTAATTTAATAGGCAACATAGGTAAGTTTCATTTATTTAGAAAGTATAAGTTCTATTACAGGTCTTGCATCATAAAAAGACATGTTGTATACGTCAGCTCTTTGCCCTCGATGTGACTGACATACGCTACCTATTGAAAAGCATGAACTTATTAATGGGCCGAATGCATCAATTCGTTGTTGGGTATACGTCTGCGGTTCCGGAAGAAAAGGTATCACGCCAGGATTAGACGTAGTGCTTAAACCTAAATAACTGGCATTCATTGTGCTTACACCATCCTTTACCAGACCTGTTGTGCTATCATAAACAAGCGCCACGGCCTTTTGAATATTCTCGGGTAAAATAGATAATGTGGAAACATACTCTCTTTGCAATCGCATCATCGTTTTTTCATAAGCATTAAAGTGACCACCTTGCGTTTCCAGATAGGTGATGGATGGGAGCAAGCTGTAGAAATTATTATCTGCACGAATCTGATATCTGTATAAATTACCTTTGAATGTTGAGCGAGAATAGTACGCTCTGGCTATAGCATATGTTTGATTAACACTTGAGGTTGTTGCAATATAGCGACTGTCACTACTTCCACCACTACATGACCTTCCACTGATAAATTGCTGAAAGTTACGGTTATACCCAAGTAGTGAAAACCCATCGCGAAAAATAACGTCCGGCGGGGTTGAGTCCACACGATACACAAAATCTACTGCATAGTTATTAAAGCTAACTATAGATAAGGTTAAGAATATTAACTTTTTCATTATTTCTTCTCCCCTCTTACTTGGGTCCAAAGCATTGTGTCGTACTGCACGATGATAGTCCCACAAGAGCATTTGCTGAAAAGGTATTAACAAAAAGCGGATAGGTCCAGATATTTTTTTGAACATGAATCCTTACGGATTGCCCTGTACTGTAAAAATATCTTGCCTGGTCAAGAAGTTCTTTAAAGGAGGGCGCCCATATGCTCTGCTTTGATACCGCACATGCAACAACTGGTGTACCACTACCGTTAGCTTTAACCGTTTTTATGCAAAAATAAGGACTAGTATCTATCTGACCAACATGTAATTCACTAATAACTTCGTCTGAGTAATAGGCGTTCGTATTATCTCCTGTCCACTCAGCGCTGGCATTAAAAGAATAGATGAGAATTAATAATGTATAAACAGGCACAAACTTATTCATATACATACTACTCTCCTGTACATTTAAAATAATTAACAAAGCACAAATTTATTATATCTCATCAAATCAAAATTCAGTCTATCATGATTTACTTCAACATAATGTTACCAACCACAACAAACACTCAAATTACTTGTAAATAGTAATAATACACATATAAAAAATTTCATCACTGATAATAAGCCACACCTATTTTATCAGTTACAGAATTTCTGCCACGGTAATAACACAGGTACTTCCGGCTCATATTGATCGCCGTCGTCTGTCTACTGGTTTTTATTTTCAGCAAAGCAGGACATAACTCATTAATAACTTGATGATTATTTAACAAGCCCACCCTCTGTAAGAACGTTCTGGATAACTATCAGATCACTATTATAGGATCAAAGAGTGGGGAATAAATCATTATCATCCAACTGAATCATGGACGACATCTTATTAACTGGCAATCTTTTTCCGGTGTAGTGATCCTACCCGCGTAATCTATCTGTACCCTCCTGGTAAAGTGTCTGGCAATTTAGTCAGCCTATTGTTGATAACCGCCAGAAAAGTAATATGTTCAGAAAGATGATCTAATAAAGTTGTGAGCTGTAGGTCGCTGAGATCTAGTATAAGGCAATAATATTTCAAACATTCCCGCATCCAAGTTTGTTGAACGAAAATTTACTTAAAGAAAAAATAATAAGCCTTAATATTTTTTGCAGTATTTCAACTTATAGCAGAATAAATGTGCGTAGATGGCGTAAAAACCTGATGAGCAGGAATATCGATAGCCAGCAGGCGCTTCTGCTGGTCCATATTCCTCCATTTTGCCAGGCCATACTGGAGCGCCACCAGGTATCTGCCAGATTGATCCTAAGCTAATAAATATAAACAGATAGCAGTTACTGCCTACCTTAAGAAGTATGTGCTCATGATCATTTAAAGCTCTTTTAAAGAGCCTGATAATAAGCTTGTCAATATAATATTATGCAGTCTCTATTAAGCGCCTGGTTTATTTGTTTTGCATAATCATATAGTTGACTTTCCGAGTAAGAGTTTTCTTGCAAAGACAAATAAACGTGCTTTATATCTCTGAATAAACATACATCACCATGAATATGAGCCTCTATATAATTCCCTTCATAGCCTGTACCATAATTAGAATGAGCTAAAAATTTTTCGCCCTTAGCCATTTTAACCAAACTCTTAAAGCAATTATAACCAAAAAAATCATTTTGACAGGATGCAATCAGGTTCTCCATATGCCAAAATGTAGATAATTTACTAGTATCCAGGCCAAATCTGTGGCCGTAGATATCAAAAGGTGAGAATGTACAATTTGTTTTTACATTATCATTTAATTCAAAAAATGATTTCCCATAGGCGCTGGCCCCTCCATTTTCACCGTTCAGAAAGTCCAGTGCAGCATAAATTGGTCTGCTTGTAGGGCTAAAAGTTTTACTGTTGGGAGTATATGCTACGGAAAAACCGCCTGTCTGACCATATGGGGCATAAGGTGAATCTGCAAGCTTCTCCAGTTCAAATGCTTTAGTTTCAACTGAATCACGCCCGACATTATAAGCAGGTAAATCTCCCGGTCTGCAACCTAATGCATAAGAGTTCAGATATTCTTTATTTTTTAAGAGAGAGACAAAGTCAATTTTTGCTGCATTAAAATTTATTGTCAGCCGGGCATTTTGTAAAATATCCACCATCTTATTTAGTAAGAGAGCGCAATCTATTTCGGCACCACACTCACGGCTTATCCGCCTGAGCGCTTTTTCTCTTATTATGTCAGCGTCGCGCTGACACCTGGAATGAATATGCGCAAGTACTTGTTTTCCAAAAAGGCGACCATACACCTTTTTACGCTCTTCATTGCTGAGACCGCAAAACACTTCGTCAAAAGAAAGCCTGTACGCTGCGCTTACAGAACCTCTCGCCGCTCTGCTTTCTGGAAATGGCGGAACATCTTCAACAAAATTTTTAATTTGCTGAATGTCTGAAGACAGAGGAGTACGTCCGACATTTTTTTCCTTATCTGTTTCCAGATATTCCGGAACCTTCACACTTCCACTGTAGAAGATAAGTTTGAGCATATGTCTCCTGAATTTTTATGACTAATATAGCATTCACTTTCGCTGACGTATTCTTTACCAGGCTGATATTTCAACACCTCTTAACAGCCTTGTAGAAGTGCAAATAAAGACACTAATAATTTCATAAAATGCTTAATCTACCCACTATTGCAGGCAATAAATCATCACCTTTTATTGAAATAATCCCCTGATAATAACAATAAATCTGGTAAGGCACTTTCAAAAAATAGCCAAACCACACATCATAAAGAAAACCACCACAATCAAAATCGGTAACTATCAGCTTTCAGGGGGTCTCAGGTTATCATGACGATCGGTGTAAAGGATGGATTACTATTGCGGTCAGAATTGAGGGAGTTTTGATAAATTTTTTTGATAAAATTTTGATAACCGTTCGAATGCTAATAAATAAATATCCTCCGGCATAGCCGGAGGTTTTTCTGATGCGCCTGTAAGGCTCTCTTACCAGCCGCGCCCTAACAGGCGCATACGATCTGACATTTGCATCAAACTTCGTTACTTACGGCCCGTAAACGGGCTGCCCGGATAAGGGATCGATAATTGCTCACCCATTTTATCCTCTTCAAGCTGGTGCTTTATGTAGTCCTGTATCTTCGCCGTGTTCTTACCCACCGTATCGACATAGTACCCTCTGCACCAGAACTCCCTGTTCCTGTATTTGAATTTTAGATCCCCAAACTGCTCGTAAAGCATCAGACTACTTTTACCCTTCAGATATCCCATGAAGCTCGACACACTCATCTTCGGCGGGATCTCCAGAAGCATGTGAATATGATCTGCACAACATTCCGCTTCCAGAATTCGTACGTTTTTCCATTCACACAATTTTCTTAATATGCTGCCTACTGCCCTACGCTTCTCTCCATAGAACGCTTGTCTTCGGTATTTGGGCGCGAAAACTATGTGATATTTACAGTTCCATCGGGTGTGCGCTAAGCTCTTTTCGTCCCCCATTGGGACCCCCTTTTGATTTCTTGTTGAACTTTTGCAGTTGCCAGACCGCAAGATGTTTTAACAAATCAAAAGGGGTTTTAATAACTGACTTAAAGCTGAAAGCTTTCCGGAACCCCCAGCCTAGCTGGGGGTTTTCCATAGACAATAAAAACGGGGACGTTAAGTCCCCGTTTTTGTTTTTAACAATTATCGTTATTACATATTTGCGATAATCGCGTCGCCAAACTCACTACATTTCAGCAGCTTAGCGCCTTCCATCAGGCGTTCAAAGTCATAGGTCACGGTCTTCGCGGCAATCGCGCCTTCCATACCTTTAACAATCAGATCCGCCGCTTCGAACCACTGCATGTGGCGCAGCATCATCTCCGCAGACAGAATAATGGAGCCTGGGTTGACTTTATCCTGGCCCGCATATTTCGGCGCAGTCCCGTGAGTCGCTTCAAACAACGCGCATTCGTCGCCGATATTCGCACCCGGTGCAATACCGATACCGCCAACCTGAGCCGCCAGGGCATCGGAAATATAGTCACCGTTCAGGTTCATACAGGCGATAACGTCGTATTCCGCCGGACGCAACAGGATCTGTTGCAGGAACGCATCGGCGATAACGTCTTTAACCACGATCTCTTTACCCGTGTTCGGGTTCTTAATTTTCAGCCACGGACCGCCGTCAATAAGCTCACCGCCGAACTCGTCGCGCGCCAACTGGTAGCCCCAGTCTTTAAACGCGCCTTCGGTGAACTTCATGATATTGCCTTTATGTACCAGCGTGACGGAATCGCGATCGTTGGTAATAGCGTATTCAATCGCCGCGCGAACCAGACGTTTAGTGCCTTCTTCAGAACACGGTTTGATACCGATACCGCAGTGCTCCGGGAAGCGAATTTTCTTCACGCCCATCTCTTCGCGCAGGAACTTGATCACTTTCTCAGCGTCTGCAGAGTCAGCTTTCCATTCAATTCCGGCGTAGATGTCTTCAGAGTTTTCACGGAAGATGACCATATCGGTCAGCTCCGGATGTTTCACCGGACTTGGCGTGCCCTGATAGTAACGAACGGGACGCAGACAAACGTACAGGTCAAGCTCCTGACGCAGGGCAACGTTCAGAGAGCGGATACCGCCGCCAACCGGCGTGGTCAACGGACCTTTAATCGCTACGCGGTAATCACGAATTAAATCAAGGGTTTCAGCGGGAAGCCAGACATCCTGGCCGTAAACCTGTGTGGATTTTTCTCCGGTGTAAATTTCCATCCAGGAAATTTTACGCTCGCCTTTATAGGCTTTCTCGACGGCGGCATCGACCACTTTAAGCATGGCAGGAGTGACATCAACACCGATACCATCGCCTTCAATAAACGGGATAATCGGATTCTCAGGAACGTTGAGTTTGCCGTTTTGCAGGGTGATCTTCTTACCTTCCACCGGAACAACTACTTTGCTTTCCATTCACCTCTCCTTCGAGCGCTTCTGGTTTGCTCGTCTGTCATCGCGCTGCATGTGCAATGGCGTCCTGCTGCACGACTGCGTTAGAGCAATTTTTTGTTAATGTTTTGTAATGAGCATGTCAATACTACCCTATTGTTTGCCGCCATGAAAGACACTCATTATTGCGCTATAATGCGGCAATTAATAAGTTCTGAAAACACCATGCAAAAAACTTCTTTTAGAAATCACTACGTTAAGCGATTCAGCTCACGACAAGCATCTAAATCACGGAAAGAAAACCACCCAAAACGCGTGGTTTTGTTCAATAAACCTTACGATGTGTTGCCGCAGTTCACGGATGAAGCAGGTCGCCGCACGTTAAAAGATTTTATTCCTGTGCAAGGCGTTTATGCCGCAGGCCGCCTGGATCGCGACAGCGAAGGGCTTTTGGTGCTGACTAATGACGGCGCGCTGCAGGCGCGCCTCACGCAACCGGGCAAACGCACCGGCAAGATTTACTATGTTCAGGTAGAAGGCATCCCGGATAATGCAGCGCTGCAGGCGCTTCGTACTGGCGTCACGCTCAACGATGGCCCTACCCTGCCCGCCGGTATTGAGATTGTCGCGGAGCCTGACTGGCTGTGGCCGCGCACCCCGCCGATTCGCGAACGGAAGAATATTCCCACCAGTTGGCTAAAAGTCACCTTATATGAAGGCCGCAACCGCCAGGTAAGACGCATGACAGCGCATGTCGGTCATCCCACTCTACGATTAATTCGTTACAGCATGGGCGACTACACGCTCAACGGCCTCGATAATGGACAGTGGCGCGAGATCGCACAGGAGAAAGACAGATGAAACGGCTTCTCATTGCTTTTGCTTTATTAACACCGTTATCCGTTAATGCGGCCAGCTTCGACTGCCAGAAAGCGCAGGCTGCGGATGAAAAGGCTATCTGCGCGCACCTGACGCTGAATGATAAAGACGTGGAAATGCACACCAAATATCAGTTTCTGAAAGGGTTGTTCGCGATGGGCAGTCGCGGCGCCCTGCAGGACGCCCAGCAGAGCTGGCTTAAACAGCGTCAGCAGTGCAAGGCCGACGTCACCTGCCTGACAAAAGCTTATAACGAGCGTCTGAAACAGCTTGACGCGATCTATGACCACATTGATAAACCGCTTTAATAAGGATGCCTATGTTCAAGCCGCACGTGACCGTTGCCTGCATCGTACATGCCGAAGATAAATTTCTGGTGGTGGAAGAGACCATCAACGGTAAATCGTTATGGAATCAACCTGCCGGACACCTGGAGGCAGATGAAACGCTGGCGCAGGCCGCCGCGCGAGAACTGTGGGAAGAGACTGGCATCACGGCACAACCACAGTATTTTATCCGTATGCATCAGTGGATTGCGCCGGATAAGACCCCGTTCCTGCGCTTTTTATTCGCCATCAAGCTTGATCATATTTGCGCGACCGACCCCCATGACAATGACATCGATTGCTGCCGTTGGGTGAGCGCCGACGAGATTCTGAACGCGCCGAATTTACGTTCTCCGCTGGTGGCTGAAAGCATTCGCAGTTATCAAACGGGACAATGTTACCCCTTATCTATAGTGGGCGAATTTAACTGGCCGTTTACAGAGGGTGTCAAGTAAAGGGCTGCGTGGTAGAATACGCCGCCTTGAAGTTCAATGTCGCGAGTATTCCAATGTCAGAAAGCCCAAAAAAAGTGATCGTCGGCATGTCCGGCGGTGTCGATTCCTCCGTTTCCGCCTGGCTGTTGCAACAACAGGGTTATCAGGTAGAAGGCCTGTTCATGAAGAACTGGGAAGAGGACGATGGTGAGGAATACTGTACCGCGGCAGCCGATCTGGCTGACGCGCAGGCCGTGTGCGACAAGCTTGGCATTGAACTGCATACCGTTAATTTTGCCGCAGAATATTGGGATAACGTCTTTGAACTGTTCCTTGAAGAGTACAAAGCGGGCCGTACGCCGAACCCGGATATTCTGTGCAATAAAGAGATCAAATTTAAAGCCTTCCTTGAATTTGCCGCAGAAGATTTAGGCGCCGACTATATCGCCACCGGTCACTACGTTCGCCGCGCGGATGTAAACGGCAAAAGCCGGTTGTTGCGCGGGCTCGACGGCAACAAAGATCAGAGCTACTTCCTCTATACGCTTGGCCATGAGCAGATTGCGCAAAGTCTGTTCCCGGTTGGCGAGCTGGAAAAACCGCAGGTGCGTAAAATCGCCGAAGATCTGGGGCTGGTAACCGCCAAGAAAAAAGATTCTACCGGTATCTGCTTTATCGGCGAGCGCAAATTCCGCGACTTTTTAGGGCGCTATCTGCCTGCGCAGCCGGGGAAAATCATTACCGTTGACGGCGATGAAATCGGCGAGCATCAGGGTCTGATGTATCATACGCTCGGTCAGCGTAAAGGGCTGGGAATCGGCGGCACCAAAGACGGTAGCGAAGACCCCTGGTATGTGGTGGATAAAGACGTTGAAAACAATGTGTTAATTGTCGCCCAGGGGCATGAGCACCCACGCCTGATGTCGGTAGGCCTCATCGCCCAGCAGCTACATTGGGTCGATCGCGAACCGTTCACCGGCACCCTGCGCTGTACGGTAAAAACCCGCTACCGCCAGACCGATATTCCGTGCACGATTAACGCGCTGGATGACGATCGTATCGAGGTCATTTTTGACGAGCCGGTTGCCGCCGTTACGCCGGGCCAGTCCGCTGTCTTTTACAGCGGCGAAGTCTGCCTGGGTGGCGGCATTATCGAGCAGCGACTGCCGCTGACGGTCTGATTATTCAATACACAACACCATTCAAGTCGCCTCAAAGCGGCTTAAAAGATGAAGTGTATTTTATTTGATACAAGGAAGCAGTGATTGTGGCAAAGAATTATTATGACATCACCCTCGCGCTGTCTGGCATTTGCCAGTCGGCACGCCTGGTGCAACAACTGGCGCACCAGGGGCACTGTGATGCCGACGCGTTGCACGTTTCACTCAACAGTGTCATTGATATGAATCCCAGTTCTACTCTGGGCGTGTTCGGCGGCAGCGAAGCTAACCTGCGTCTTGGTCTGGAAACACTGCTCGGCGTGCTGAATGCCAGCAGCCGACAAGGACTTAACGCCGAACTGACGCGTTATACGCTTAGCCTGATGGTGCTGGAGCGCAAGCTGTCATCCGCCAAAGGCGCATTGAATACGTTAGGCGATCGCATTAACGGCCTGCAGCGCCAGCTTGATCATTTTGATTTACAGTCAGACACGTTAATGAGCGCCATGGCGGGCATCTACGTGGATGTGATTAGCCCATTGGGCCCGCGCATTCAGGTGACGGGCTCCCCGGCCGTTCTGCAAAGTCCGCAGGTGCAGGCCAAAGTCCGCGCCTCGCTACTGGCAGGCATCCGTGCAGCCGTGCTCTGGCATCAGGTAGGCGGTGGTCGCCTACAGCTTATGTTTTCTCGTCATCGCCTGACGACTCAGGCAAAACAAATTCTTGCTCATTTAACCCCGGAGTTATGATCTATGGAATTATCCTCACTGACCGCCGTTTCCCCTGTCGATGGACGCTACGGCGATAAAGTCAGCGCGCTGCGCGGAATTTTTAGCGAATACGGTTTGCTGAAATTTCGTGTACAAGTCGAAGTACGTTGGCTGCAGAAATTAGCCGCGCACGCAGCGATCAAGGAAGTTCCTGCTTTTGCTGCCGACGCAAACGGTTACCTGGATACGCTTGTGGCAAACTTCAATGAAGAAGATGCCGCGCGCATTAAAACCATTGAGCGCACCACGAATCACGATGTGAAAGCGGTTGAGTATTTTCTGAAAGAAAAAGTCGCCGCGATCCCGGCGCTACATGACGTTTCCGAATTTATCCACTTTGCCTGCACCTCTGAGGATATTAACAACCTGTCGCACGCGTTAATGCTCAAAACCGCGCGCGATGAAGTGATCCTGCCTTACTGGCGTCAGGTGATTAACGCGGTTAAAGATCTCGCCACGCAGTATCGCGATATTCCTCTGCTCTCCCGCACCCACGGCCAGCCGGCAACACCTTCCACTCTGGGTAAAGAGATGGCGAACGTGGCGTATCGGATGGAGCGTCAGTTCCGCCAGCTCAACCAGGTGGAGATCCTCGGTAAAATTAACGGCGCCGTAGGCAACTATAACGCGCATATCGCCGCCTATCCGGAAGTTGACTGGCATCAGTTCAGCGAAGAGTTCGTCACCTCGCTGGGCATCCAGTGGAACCCTTACACCACCCAGATTGAACCGCATGATTATATTGCGGAACTGTTTGACTGTATCGCGCGCTTTAACACCATCCTGATCGATTTCGATCGCGATGTCTGGGGCTATATTGCGTTGAACCATTTCAAACAGAAAACCATCGCCGGGGAGATCGGTTCTTCTACCATGCCGCATAAAGTTAACCCCATTGACTTTGAAAACTCAGAAGGCAACCTCGGTCTGTCTAATGCAATGTTGCACCATCTGGCAAACAAACTGCCGGTTTCCCGCTGGCAGCGCGATCTGACCGACTCAACCGTCCTGCGTAACCTGGGTGTCGGCATCGGCTATGCGCTGATCGCTTATCAGTCCACCCTGAAGGGCGTCAGCAAGCTGGAAGTAAACCGCGATCATCTGCTTGACGAACTGGATCACAACTGGGAAGTATTAGCCGAACCGATCCAGACCGTCATGCGCCGCTATGGTATTGAAAAACCATATGAAAAACTGAAAGAGTTGACCCGTGGCAAGCGTGTTGATGCCGAAGGAATGAAACAGTTTATTGATAGTCTGGCCCTGCCGGAAGCAGAAAAAACGCGCCTTAAAGCTATGACGCCGGCAAATTATATCGGTCGCGCTGTGACTCTGGTCGACGAACTTAAATAATGCCTGCCTCACCCTCTTTTCTTCAGAAAGAGGGTGACTATTTGTCTGGTTTATTAACTGTTTATCCCCAAAGCACCATAATCAACGCTAGACTGTTCTTATTGTTAACACAAGGGAGAAGAGATGATGCGCGTACTGGTTGTAGAGGATAATGCATTATTACGCCACCACCTGAAGGTTCAGCTCCAGGATTCAGGTCACCAGGTCGATGCCGCAGAAGATGCCAGGGAAGCTGATTACTACCTTAATGAACACCTTCCGGATATCGCTATTGTCGATTTAGGTCTGCCGGATGAAGACGGCCTTTCCTTAATACGCCGCTGGCGCAGCAGTGATGTTTCACTGCCGGTTCTGGTGTTAACCGCGCGCGAAGGCTGGCAGGATAAAGTCGAGGTTCTCAGCTCCGGGGCCGATGACTACGTGACGAAGCCATTCCACATCGAAGAGGTAATGGCGCGTATGCAGGCGTTAATGCGCCGTAATAGCGGTCTGGCCTCCCAGGTGATCAACATCCCGCCGTTCCAGGTGGATCTCTCACGCCGGGAATTATCCGTCAATGAAGAGGTCATCAAACTCACGGCGTTCGAATACACCATTATGGAAACGCTTATCCGTAACAACGGTAAAGTGGTCAGCAAAGATTCGCTGATGCTTCAGCTGTATCCGGATGCGGAACTGCGGGAAAGTCATACCATTGATGTTCTCATGGGGCGTCTGCGGAAAAAAATACAGGCCCAGTATCCGCACGATGTCATTACCACCGTACGCGGACAAGGATATCTTTTTGAATTGCGCTAATGAATAAATTTGCTCGCCATTTTCTGCCGCTGTCGCTGCGGGTTCGTTTTTTGCTGGCGACAGCCGGCGTCGTGCTGGTGCTTTCTCTGGCATATGGCATAGTGGCGCTGGTCGGCTATAGCGTAAGTTTTGATAAAACCACGTTTCGTCTGCTGCGCGGCGAAAGCAACCTGTTTTATACCCTCGCCAAATGGGAAAATAATAAAATCAGCGTTGAGCTGCCTGAAAATCTGGACATGCAAAGCCCGACCATGACGCTGATTTACGATGAAACGGGCAAATTATTATGGACGCAGCGCAACATCCCCTGGCTGATTAAAAGCATTCAACCGGAATGGTTAAAAACGAACGGCTTCCATGAAATTGAAACCAACGTAGACGCCACCAGCACGCTGTTGAGCGAGGACCATTCCGCGCAGGAAAAACTCAAAGAAGTACGTGAAGATGACGATGATGCGGAGATGACCCACTCGGTAGCGGTAAATATTTATCCTGCCACGGCGCGGATGCCGCAGTTAACCATCGTGGTGGTCGATACCATTCCGATAGAGCTAAAACGCTCCTATATGGTGTGGAGCTGGTTCGTTTACGTACTGGCCGCCAATTTATTGTTAGTCATTCCTTTACTGTGGATCGCCGCCTGGTGGAGCTTACGCCCTATCGAGGCGCTGGCGCGGGAGGTCCGCGAGCTTGAAGATCATCACCGCGAAATGCTCAATCCGGAGACGACGCGTGAGCTGACCAGCCTTGTGCGCAACCTTAATCAACTGCTCAAAAGCGAGCGCGAACGTTATAACAAATACCGCACGACCCTGACCGACCTGACGCACAGTTTAAAAACGCCGCTCGCGGTTTTGCAGAGTACGTTACGCTCTTTACGCAACGAAAAGATGAGCGTCAGCAAAGCTGAACCGGTGATGCTGGAACAGATCAGCCGGATTTCCCAGCAGATCGGCTATTATCTGCATCGCGCCAGTATGCGCGGTAGCGGCGTATTGTTAAGCCGCGAACTGCATCCCGTCGCGCCGTTGTTAGATAACCTGATCTCCGCGCTCAATAAAGTTTATCAGCGTAAAGGGGTGAATATCAGTATGGATATTTCACCAGAGATCAGTTTTGTCGGCGAGCAAAACGACTTTGTCGAAGTAATGGGCAACGTACTGGACAACGCTTGTAAATATTGTCTGGAGTTTGTCGAGATTTCGGCTCGCCAGACCGACGATCATTTGCATATTTTCGTCGAAGATGACGGCCCAGGCATACCCCACAGCAAACGTTCCCTGGTGTTTGATCGCGGTCAGCGCGCCGATACCCTACGACCAGGACAAGGCGTGGGGCTGGCTGTCGCGCGCGAGATTACGGAACAATACGCCGGGCAGATCATTGCCAGCGACAGTCTGCTCGGTGGCGCCCGTATGGAGGTCGTTTTTGGCCAACAGCATCCCACACAGAAAGAGGAATAAACATTTCTGTGCGTTCTTCCACGCATCTCGTTAAGCATCCGTTATAATCGGTGTCAGATACCAGCCTGCGGATACTTAACATGGAATACCAATTAACTCTTAACTGGCCCGACTTTCTTGAACGCCACTGGCAAAAACGCCCGGTGGTCTTAAAACGTGGGTTTACCAACTTTATTGATCCGCTCTCGCCGGATGAGCTGGCGGGGCTGGCGATGGAAAGCGAAATCGACAGCCGTCTCGTTAGCCATCAGGATGGCAAATGGCAGGTCAGCCATGGCCCTTTCGAAAGCTACGATCATCTGGGTGAGAGCAACTGGTCGCTGCTGGTACAGGCGGTAAACCACTGGCATGAACCCACCGCCGCGCTGATGCGCCCGTTCCGCGCTCTGCCGGACTGGCGTATCGACGATCTGATGATCTCCTTTTCCGTTCCCGGTGGCGGCGTTGGCCCGCATCTGGATCAGTATGATGTGTTTATTATCCAGGGAACCGGTCGCCGTCGCTGGCGCGTGGGCGAAAAGCTGCAAATGCGTCAGCACTGCCCGCATCCCGACCTGTTACAAGTCGATCCGTTCGAGGCCATTATTGACGAAGAGCTGGAGCCGGGCGACATTCTGTATATTCCGCCTGGATTCCCGCATGAAGGCTATGCGCTGGAAAACGCCATGAACTATTCGGTCGGTTTTCGCGCGCCCAATAGCCGTGAGCTGATCAGCGGTTTTGCCGATTACGTCCTGCAACGGGATCTGGGCAACACATACTACAGCGATCCGGATATGCCGTCCCGCAAACATCCGGCGGATATCCTGCCGCAGGAGATGGATAAACTGCGTAATATGATGCTCGATTTGATCAATCAGCCCGCGCATTTCCAACAGTGGCTTGGCGAGTTTATCTCTCAGTCACGCCACGAACTGGATATTGCGCCGCCGGAGCCGCCGTATCAGCCAGACGAAATTTACGATGCCTTAAAGCAAGGCGAGGCATTAGTACGTCTCGGCGGGCTTCGCGTATTGCGTATCGGCGATGAAGTCTATGCGAATGGCGAAAAAATAGACTCTCCGCATCGCCCCGCTCTGGAAGCGCTCACCAGTCATATTGTACTGACCGCTGAAAACTTCGGCGATGCGCTGGAAGACCCTTCCTTCCTCGCGATGCTGGCGGCGCTGGTGAATAGCGGATACTGGTTTTTCGAAGGATAAGAACATCGCAATGCCCGGCGACCGCCGGGCTGACGCAAACTATCCACAACGATCGCCGCCAGGTTTGGCGAAATCGTTATATTGCGGATCGCCCGGATAAATCGAGTGGGCCATTCGATGGCGAAATGACATTTGCCGATAGCGCCGCGCCTGCGCGTTATCTCCAAGACCTTCGGCAATATTAGCCAGTTGCTGTAATCGTTCATACTGCATCTTTGCTGGATAAGCTACGGCATCAAGCGTAAAGGCGCGTTCCGCAAAGTCTTTTGCTTGTTCAAGCTGTTGATTATTCTTATAAAGCAGCGAAATACCATACAACACCATGGATACGTCGGACTGCCGACGTTTATATTCTTCCAGCAATGGGAGATAGGGGGAGGTACTGTCCAGGTCGATGTTTTCGGGCAAATAAAAGCGTAATCGTGATATTACCGTCGCCATTGGCGTTAAACGGCTCTGGTAATACGCGATAAGTTTAAGGTAGAGATCTTTCGCTTCCTTATAATGATGGCCCTGTGCATAAAAGCCAGCAAGATTATTGCTGTCAACCGTCATTTCGCCGAATTCGGTGCCATAAAGCGTTTGCTCAATTTTTAGCGCCTGACTTAGCGCATTAATCGCCTCGCTAATATGCCCTGCATTATAAGCAATATCCGCTTTCTGCTGCAAAAAAGAGGCGACGCGCTCACGATTATCCCAGGTTTTATCCCGTAAAATAACGCCCAGCCACTGCTGCTCCGTTGCGTCTATCTTCGCCAAATAATAGGCTTTACGCGCACTATCACATTCGACATCCCGCTCTTCCAGCGCCTCAGAATAAGCGTCGCGCATCCTGTTTAAGGTATAAACCAATGCTTCCGTCGATGCCTTTTTGTCTTTAAGACGCCACGTTAATGCCTGCTCTTGCCAGGCTATCCGCTGACGGTAATCAACCTTGATCTCGTATCGCCACTGCTCTGTAGGTGAATACTCTATATGGCGATCGTCACTGTAAACATAAAAGGCCGCCAGGTGTTCAAACATATCGGCCCGATCGCCCGGATAAGTGCCCGCCGGGAATGTTTTCATGATTGCCCGCGCTCGCAGCAGCATTTGCGGCGTTAATTCAGGTTTACCCAGCCATTGATAAATATCGCTTTGTAATAGCAGGCTACGAACAAGCTGTATTGAGCGTTTGCCATATTGCCGCGAGGCCAGCCTCACCGCATCATCAATAAACGTCATGCAGGTTTCATCGCCGGTCATAAAACATGCTGCAGATTGTTGCTGGCGCTGGGACCAGGAAGGCGGATATTCGGCGCTCCAGGCAGAAAAATTGATGGCGGAAAATATCCCGCCATAAATAATAAAACGCTTCACCACAATGCGTAACATTCGCTACTGGCCGCGCTTCGCCGTCAGCTCCGCGATACGTACAATCACCTGTACCGCTTTTTCCATCCCCTCCAGCGTCACAAACTCATGTTTACCATGATAGTTATATCCGCCGGTAAAGAGATTAGGACACGGCAGGCCCATAAACGACAGTTGCGCCCCGTCTGTACCGCCGCGAATTGGTTTCATCTCCGGCGTAATATGACAGTCACGCATGGCCTGCTGGGCGATATCGAGAATATGCGGATGCTCAACCACTTTTTCGCGCATATTGTAATAACTGTCTTCAATCACCAGTTCGATATAGCAGTCCGGATGCAGCCCCTTACCGACTTTTTTGGCAATCTCCATCATTTTGCGTTTACGCGCTTCAAACTGCTTACGGTCGAAATCGCGAATGATGTAGTGCATTTCGGCCCGGTCAACGGTGCCTTTCATGCTGGCCAGATGATAAAACCCTTCGTAACCTTCAGTGGTTTCAGGCGCTTCATCCGCCGGCACTTCCGCGTGAATCCTCGCCGCCAACGACAGCGCATTGACCATCACACCTTTCGCCGTACCAGGATGCACGTTATTGCCGACGATTTTGATATTCACCGAGGCGGCATTGAAGTTTTCAAACTCCAGTTCGCCCACGCCGCCGCCGTCGACCGTATAGGCCCACTGCGCGCCAAATTCCTCGACATCGAAGTGCTTCGCGCCTTTCCCTACCTCTTCGTCAGGCGTAAACGCCACTTTAATTTCGCCGTGGGGAATAGGATTACCTTTCAGCACCGCCAGCGCGGTCATGATCTCCGCAACACCGGCTTTATCGTCCGCGCCCAGCAATGTCTTACCATCGGTAGTAATCAGCGTCTGTCCCAGTAATTGATGCAGTACCGGGAACATCACGGGTGACAACACCTCATCGCCAATCCCTAATGCTATATCGCCGCCGCGATAATTCTCGACAATCTGCGGGTTAACGTTTTTACCGCTGAAATCCGGAGAGGTATCCACATGGGAGATAAAACCAATGGCGGGAATATCCCCCTCAACATTGGCCGGGAGCGTCGCCATCAACGTCCCTTTTTCACTTAATGTAATGTTAACCAGCCCCATCTCTTCGAGCTGCTGTTTGAGCAAACGTAGTAACTTCCACTGCCCCTCAGTGCTGGGAACCTGCCGAACACCCGACTTTGATTGGGTATCCAGCGATACGTAGTGTAAAAAACGCTCAAGTAGTTTATCCATGCAGTCACCCTCACTTTTCGTGACAACATTATTAATAAGCAAGAAAAGACAAATATTGCGTCAGGTCACTTTTATCCCTGCAAACAAGAATATTTCACTTTGACACGCTTTCTGACTATAAAGCTAAGTCAGTAATTCGCAACAAGGATTGGCGATCACAGTGGTTTGCCGTAGAATGACCGCCCTCATTAAGAGTGATTAAGGTGGTTAACCACAAACCCCGCAGCGGTCAGCCATCCGTTGCGTTTACATGGGACAGAGTAAGAAATTGAATAATCAACCGCGTTCGCTTTCACCGCTGGTGCTTTTGTCTGGAATTAGCAAAAGTTTCGATGGCAAAGAGGTCATTTCGCAACTGGATTTGACCATTAACAATGGCGAATTCCTCACGCTGCTTGGCCCTTCCGGCTGTGGTAAAACAACCGTTCTTCGCCTGATTGCCGGCCTGGAAACCGTTGATGCCGGGCATATCATGTTGGATAACCAGGATATCACCCACGTTCCCGCCGAAAATCGTTATGTAAATACCGTATTTCAAAGCTACGCTTTATTTCCGCATATGACGGTGTTTGAAAATGTCGCGTTTGGCTTACGAATGCAAAAAACACCAGCCGCCGAGATAGCGCCTCGCGTGACCGATGCGCTGCGTATGGTGCAGCTTGAAGAGTTTGCACAACGTAAACCGCACCAGCTTTCCGGCGGACAGCAGCAGCGTGTGGCTATCGCTCGCGCGGTGGTGAATAAACCTCGCCTGTTATTACTGGACGAATCGCTCTCCGCGCTGGACTATAAATTGCGCAAACAAATGCAGAACGAGCTTAAAGCATTACAGCGTAAACTCGGTATCACGTTTGTTTTTGTCACTCACGATCAGGAAGAAGCGCTCACCATGTCCGATCGTATCGTGGTAATGCGTAATGGCGTGATTGAGCAAGACGGCACGCCGCGTGAAATCTATGAAGAGCCAAAAAACCTGTTTGTCGCCGGTTTTATCGGCGAAATTAACCGCTTTGACGCAACCGTCATTGAACGGCTTGATGAACAGCGCGTCCGCGCCAGCGTAGAAGGTCGGGAGTGCAATATATACGTCAATTTCGCTGTCGAACCGGGCCAAAAACTGAACGTCCTGCTGCGACCGGAAGATCTACGCGTCGAAGAGATCAACAATGATAACCACATCGAAGGGCTTATCGGCTACGTGCGCGAGCGCAATTACAAAGGTATGACGCTGGAGTCGGTGGTTGAACTGGAAAATGGCAAAATGGTGATGGTCAGCGAATTCTTCAACGAAGACGATCCTGACTTCGACCATTCACTTGACCAAAAAATGGCCATTAGTTGGGTAGAAAGCTGGGAGGTCGTACTGGCTGATGAAGAACACAAGTAAATTCCAGAATGTAGTGATTGTCACTATCGTCGGTTGGCTTGTGTTGTTTGTTTTTCTGCCCAACCTGATGATCATTGGCACCAGCTTTCTGACCCGTGACGACGCCAGTTTCGTCAAGATGGTCTTTACGCTGGATAACTACGCACGCCTGCTCGATCCGCTCTATTTTGAAGTGCTCCTGCACTCTCTGAATATGGCGCTGATCGCCACCCTCTCCTGCCTGGTGCTGGGCTATCCTTTCGCCTGGTTTCTGGCGAAGTTACCGGAAAAGATACGTCCGTTATTGCTGTTTTTGCTGATTGTTCCTTTCTGGACCAACTCACTGATCCGCATCTATGGGCTAAAAATATTCCTGAGCACTAAAGGTTATCTCAATGAATTCCTGCTGTGGCTGGGCGTGATTGATACGCCGATTCGCATCATGTTCACCCCGAGCGCCGTTATTATCGGCCTGGTTTACATTTTGCTGCCGTTTATGGTCATGCCGCTCTACTCCAGCATTGAGAAGCTCGACAAACCGCTACTGGAGGCCGCTCGCGATCTCGGCGCCAGTAAAATGCAAACGTTCATCCGCATCATTATTCCATTAACCATGCCGGGCATTGTCGCCGGTTGCCTGCTCGTGATGCTACCGGCAATGGGCCTGTTCTACGTCTCCGATTTAATGGGTGGCGCGAAAAACCTGCTGATTGGTAACGTCATTAAGGTACAGTTCCTGAATATTCGCGACTGGCCGTTTGGCGCGGCTACCAGCATTACGCTGACCATTGTGATGGGACTCATGCTGTTGATTTACTGGCGGGCTTCCCGCTTATTGAATAAGAAGGTGAGTGATATAAGCGATTAATTGCGCAACGCTAACAAATCCACACGCATCCAGGCATGAAGTTTATTCAAGGGTAAACTTCATGCCTTCGGCATAAAAAACGCATGAAAGCAGTTGCCGCCAGTATTGCAAACCTACAACATCATCCGCGCCAGGCCTTCTTTTATTTTTACCTGTAGCGACGCTATCACAGACAGTAATGCGTTTATACGCGAAGCTCTCAGGTTTTATACTGATTGCCAGTCTCTTTTAAAAATTATATTACATCCGATGCGCCCGCAGTTGAGATAAAAAGGGTCGATTTAATCAATTATGTAGTCATTTTTACTCCAGTATAAGTGAGATTAATATGCCGATTACTATAGGGAATGGTTTTTTAAAAAGTGAAATCCTTACCAACTCCCCAAGGAATACGAAAGAAGCATGGTGGAAAGTTTTATGGGAAAAAATTAAAGACTTCTTTTTTTCTACTGGCAAAGCAAAAGCGGACCGTTGTCTACATGAGATGTTGTTTGCCGAACGCGCCCCCACACGAGAGCGGCTTACAGAGATTTTTTTTGAGTTGAAAGAGTTAGCCTGCGCATCGCAAAGAGATAGATTTCAGGTTCATAATCCTCATGAAAATGATGCCATCATGATTCTTCGTATCATGGATCAAAACGAAGAGAACGAATTGTTACGTATCACTCAAAATACCGATACCTTTAGCTGTGAAGTCATGGGGAAGGTCTATTTTTTAATGAAAGATCGCCCGGATATTTTAAAATCGCATCCACAAATGACGGCCATGATTAATACAAGATATAGCGACATCGCAGATTACCCCTTCCCTTCGACATTATGTCTCAATCTTGCTGGCGCGCCGACATTATCGGTTTCATTAGACAACATAGAGGGGTATTTATATTCTGAATTGAGAAAAGGACATTTAGATGAGTGGAAAACGCAAGAAAAGGTAACCTACCTGGCAGCGAAAATTCAGTCCGGGATTGAAAAGACAACGCGCATTTTACAGCATGCGAATATATCCGAAAGGACTCAGCAAAACGCATTTTTAGAAACAATGGCGATGTGTGGATTAAAACAGCTTGAAATACCACCACCGCATACCCACATACCTATTGAAAAAATGGTAAAAGAGGTTTTACTGGCGGATAAGACGTTTCAGGCGTTCCTCGTAACGGATCCCAGCACCAGCCAAAGTATGTTAGCTGAGATAGTCGAAGCCATCTCTGATAAGGTTTTTCACGCCATTTTTAGAATAGACCCCCAGGCTATACAAAAAATGGCGGAAGAACAGTTAACCACGCTACATGTTCGCTCAGAACAACAAAGCGGCTGTTTATGTTGTTTTTTGTAAAATCAGACGACGTTTTCTCAGACGTCACGTTCAGGGTTTACTCACGTACTTCCTGTTTGCCTACAGAGTAACCTCTTGCCTGGCGCAATAATGCCGCATATGACCGGATCGGATGAGAATAGTCATTTAAATGGCCTTTTTTTCCCGCTCGTCTGGCAATTTGTTGTAAAATTCGCGGCTTCAAGCGGCAGCTTGCTTCTTCCTGGCTGCTGATAACCGCGAGACGTTTTGGAGAGATTTTGGAGAAGAGAAAAAATTGATCATTTTCAATACTCTAAAAGCACCCCATCCTCTGAATAAGAAGGTGGAACTTGAATGATCGGTCGGCTGCTCCGTGGCGGTTTCATGACTGCCATCTATGCGTATCTGTATATTCCCATCATTATTCTGATCGTGAACTCCTTCAACAGTTCGCGGTTCGGCATTAACTGGCAGGGCTTTACCACTAAATGGTACGAACTACTGGTCAATAACGACAGTCTGTTGCAGGCCGCTCAACATTCACTGACGATGGCGATTTTTTCAGCGACCTTCGCCACGTTGATTGGCTCGTTAACCGCGGTGGCGCTTTATCGCTACCGCTTTCGCGGGAAACCATTCGTCAGCGGGATGCTGTTTGTAGTAATGATGTCGCCGGATATCGTGATGGCGATCTCCCTGCTGGTGCTGTTTATGTTACTCGGCATTCAACTGGGGTTTTGGTCGTTGCTGTTCTCGCATATCACCTTTAGCCTGCCGTTTGTGGTCGTCACGGTCTATTCGCGCCTGAAAGGCTTTGATGTCAGAATGCTGGAAGCCGCAAAAGACCTGGGGGCCAGTGAGGTAACGATTTTACGCAAAATCATTCTGCCGCTGGCGATGCCGGCGGTGGCGGCGGGCTGGTTGCTGAGCTTTACGTTGTCGATGGACGATGTAGTGGTCTCGTCGTTTGTCACCGGGCCGGGCTATGAAATTTTACCCTTAAAGATTTATTCCATGGTAAAAGTCGGCGTTTCACCAGAAGTGAACGCGCTGGCGACCGTTTTATTGGTGCTGTCTCTGGTAATGGTCATTGCCAGCCAGCTTATTGCTCGTGATAAAACCAAGGGCCGATAAGGCCCGTAATTCAGGGGACGTTAAATGAAAAAATGGTCACGCCACCTGCTCGCGGCGGGCGCCCTGGCGCTGGGTATGAGTGCCGCTCATGCCTCCGACAACGACACGCTCTATTTCTATAACTGGACTGAGTATGTACCGCCGGGCCTGCTGGAACAGTTCACTAAAGAGACAGGCATTAAGGTGATTTATTCGACCTACGAGTCGAACGAAACCATGTATGCCAAACTCAAAACCTATAAAGATGGCGCGTATGACCTGGTTGTTCCTTCTACATACTATGTCGACAAAATGCGCAAAGAAGGCATGATCCAGAAGATCGATAAGTCGAAATTAACCAATTTCCACAACCTCGATCCGGAAATGCTCAACAAACCGTTTGACCCCAACAACGATTATTCTGTTCCGTATATCTGGGGCGCAACGGCGATTGGCGTGAACAGCGATGCTATCGATCCAAAAACCATTACCAGCTGGGCTGATTTGTGGAAACCGGAATATAAAAACAGCCTGCTTTTAACCGACGATGCGCGAGAAGTCTTCCAGATGGCGCTGCGCAAGCTAGGTTATTCCGGTAACACTACCGATCCGAAAGAGATCGAAGCGGCATATGAAGAGTTGAAAAAACTGATGCCGAACGTAGCGGCCTTCAACTCCGATAATCCGGCGAATCCGTATATGGAAGGGGAAGTCAACCTGGGTATGGTGTGGAACGGTTCGGCCTTCGTTGCTCGTCAGGCTGGCACGCCGCTGGAGGTCGTCTGGCCGAAGGAAGGCGGTATTTTCTGGATGGACAGCCTGGCTATTCCGGCGAACGCGAAAAATAAAGAGGGCGCGCTGAAGCTAATCAACTTCCTGCTGCGTCCTGACGTCGCGAAAGAGGTGGCAGAAACCATCGGCTACCCTACCCCCAACCTGGCGGCGCGTAAGCTGTTAAGCCCGGAGGTCGCCAATGATAAGTCGCTCTATCCGGATGCGCAAACCATCAGCAAAGGCGAGTGGCAAAACGATGTCGGCGACGCCAGCGCCATTTATGAAGAGTATTATCAGAAGCTAAAAGCAGGACGCTAATTCAGCCAAAGCGCCTGTCGGGCCTACAGATGAACGTAACGTGAAATGTAGGCCGGATAAGGCGTTACCGGGCAAACAGCACTACAGCCCTTTCAGGAATTTATCAACAAATTCCGGCACAACCTGGCTTGCCGGGCCGTAGTGCTTCTCTTCAAACTCGCTGCCGACCTGGCTTGGCTCAAGATTCAGTTCCACCGTATGTGCGCCGTGCAGTTTTGCTTCATGCACAAAACCCGCAGCCGGATAGACATGACCAGATGTGCCAATGGCGATAAAAATATCCGCCATCGACAGCGCCATATAAATTTCATCCATGCCAAGCGGCATCTCGCCAAACCACACCACGTGCGGACGTAGCGGCGCCGGGAACTGACAGCAGTGACATTTATCTTCCGGCATCACATCGCCGTTCCATTCCAGAATCTGGCCGCTTTGCGAACAGCGCACCTTCAACAGCTCGCCATGCATATGAATGATGTTGCGATTGCCCGCGCGTTCATGCAAATTGTCGATGTTTTGCGTCACCAGCAAAAAGCGATCGCCAAGCGCTTCTTCAAGCTTCGCTAACGCCAGATGCGCCGCATTGGGTTGTATTTCCGGCTGTTGAAGCTGCTGACGGCGGGCATTATAAAATGTCTGCACCAGCCCCGGATTACGGGCGAATCCTTCCGGCGTGGCCACATCTTCAACCCGATGCTCTTCCCAAAGGCCATCCGCCGCGCGAAACGTACGAATACCAGACTCTGCAGAAATTCCTGCACCTGTAAGGACTAATACTCTTGGGTTTTCCATCATTTCCGGCACCACTCTGTCTCTGAAAAAGATCCGCTGGCGCAGACGTTCACGCAACAGACGTTTATTTTTACGAAAGCGGCTTAATCGATGAAACCGACGCGACTGCATAACAACCTCTTTTTGATTAGTCGGTAAGATGTAAAAAAGCAGCACCGCGCATCCCACCTGCATCCCCATGCCGCGCACGCTCAATGCGCGGCGCGCGGGCAACAGGGAGGAGATGGCGCGGCAGTCTTTCCGCCAGTTGCGTTGTTATTGCCGTAAAGTTCGATAGTCCGCCGCCGATCACCAATAAATCGGGATCGACAATCGTCAGTATATTCCCCAGACAAACCGCCAGTAAATCCAGATAGCGCTCAACATGCGCGTGCGCCTGCTCATCGCCCTGCTCCCACAACGCGATAATCTCCGGCGCCTGCAGCGATTGATGATAATAATGCTGATATAGCCACGCAAACCCACGCCCGGACAGATAATTCTCAATGCAGCCCATCTGACCGCATCCACAACGGCGGAGAGGAAAATCAAACCCCATCAACGTTAGCGCGTCAACCGGCAAACGCATATGGCCAAACTCGCCGGTGATATAGCTCTGACCGGTAATCGGCTTCCCGTTTAGCACCAGGCCACCGCCGACGCCGGTGCCGAGGATAAGCCCCATAACCAAAGGATATTGCGTGAATTCATCATCCCAGGCTTCGGACAAGGCAAAACAGTTAGCGTCATTGTCCAGACGCACATCGCGATCCAGTCGGGCGCTGAGATCGGCGCGCAACGGCTTACCGCTGGCTGCCGGGACATTCGCGGCGTACAGCGTGCCGTCTTCGGTTTCCGGCATACCGGGTATGCCAATCCCTACCGACCCTTTTACGCCAAATCGCTGGTCGGCTTCCGCGACCAGTTCGCACACAGCGTCTAAAAAGGCACCATAGCTGGCATGAGGCGTGGGAACCCGTTTTTCCCACTGTAGCCGCCGCGTTGAGTCAAATACGCCTAACGCAATCTTTGTTCCGCCAATGTCAAACCCGTAATACATCACCGCTCCTTGTTTTTATATTCCGCGATTACTGGCCGCTCAATACTCGCGCAGGGTCAATGTTGCTCGCCCGCCGCGCCGGATACCAGCTCGCCAGTAAGCTTAACAACAACGCCGTGACCAGTACGTAAACAACGTCCAGCCAATGTAATTCGGATGGCAGGAAGTCGATAAAATAGATATCGCCGGACAAAAACTGATGCCCGATCGCCTTTTCAATCCCATTAATAATGGCGGTAAGCTGAAGCGAAACGACAACGCCGATCGCCACGCCAATCAAGCTGCCCAGCAAACCCGCCAGTAGCCCGTACCAGACGAAAATGGCACGAATCAAACCATCTTTCGCCCCCAGCGTTCTTAATACCGCAATGTCGCCGCTTTTGTCTTTTACCGCCATCACTAAGGTGGAAACGATATTAAAACAGGCCACGCCGATCACCAGAATCATCGCCAGATACATAATGGCGCGAATCATCTGGATATCGCGATACATATAGCCGTAGGTGCCGATCCAGCTCTTAATGTAGACATAGCTGTTAGTCACTTCACCCGCATCACGCACCAGTTTGTTCGCATTAAACACGTCGTGGACTTTAAGCGCGATACCGGAAATGCTGGACCCCATATCCAGATACTGCTGCGCATCCTCAAGCGGGATCATGGCGAAGCTGTGATCGAGCTGGCCGCTCAGTTGCAGAATCCCGATGACATGCAAACGCACGCGTTTGGGCTGGAGCAGCTTATGGTCGGCATTCGCATTGGGGATCATGATGGACACCCAGTCGCCCTGTTTCACGTTCAGCGCATCGGCGACGCCTTTACCGATAATGATCTGCTGCTCGCCCGCTTTGAAATGATCCCAGGCGTGATTTTGCACAAATGACGGTAACGCGCTAAGCTGCTGCTCTTGCTTAGGGTCGACGCCTTTAACCTGAATGGCGCGCAAATTGGCCCCGCTCTCTACCAGGCCGGTAAAATTGATATACGGCGCGGCGGCGGCAATGCCCGGCACCTTCTGCACTTTTGCCAGCGCTTCACGCCAGTTGGTCCACGGCTGATTGACCGCTTCAATCTCCCCGTGCGGAACCACCGCCAGAATACGGTTATTCAACTCGCGTTCGAAACCGTTCATCGCGCTTAAACCGACAATCAATACCGCCACGCCCAGCGCGATACCGATGGTAGAAATGACGGAAATGAGCGAAACCATACCGCCGCGCCGCCGTCCACGGCTGAAACGCAAGCCAATTAACAATGATAAAGGCGACGCCATTACTCCGCCCCCATCAGGCTCAGTTCCGCCGTCAGGCGGCCATCGCGCATCTCAAGCTGGCGGCTCATACGTTTCGCCAGTTGCAAATCGTGAGTCACCACCAGAAACGCGGTTCCCTGCAGACGATTTAACTCGCCCAGAAGCTCAAAAATACTGTCGGCATTACGCGCATCCAGATTACCGGTCGGCTCATCCGCCAGTACCAGACGCGGGTTATTCACCAACGCGCGCGCTATCGCGACACGCTGGCGCTCACCGCCGGAAAGTTCCGAAGGTCGATGGGTTGCGCGATGCTCCAGCCCTACAGCATGCAGCATTTCTCGCGCCCGAGCGTCAATCTCCGCCGGTTTCTTTTTGCCAATCAATAATGGCATCGCCACGTTTTCCAGCGCCGTAAAATCCGGCAGGAGATGATGAAACTGATAGATAAACCCCAGTTTCTGGTTACGTAATTCCGCTTTTGCCGCAGAAGAGAGTTTGCTCATCGGCTGGCCGCTAAAAATCACATCGCCAGAGGTAGGCGTATCCAGCCCGCCTAACAGATGCAGCAACGTACTTTTACCCGAACCGGAACTGCCGACGATCGCCATCATTTCGCCTTCGCCGATACTGAAGCTGACATCGTGCAACACGTCGGTTTGTACGGTGCCTTCCTGATAGCGTTTGCACAGGTTGTCGCATTGCAACAGGATCTTATTCATAACGTAAAGCCTCAGCGGGTTGAGTGGCGGCAGCGCGCCAGGAAGGATAAAGCGTAGAAAGCAGCGCGATGGCCATTGCCACCAGAGCGATAACGATCACCTGTAACGGCTCTATCGCCACGGGCAACGCAGCGCCATCCAGAAACGCGCCGATGATCGGCATCAGGTTATTCAGTTGGCTGGCAAGCAATGCGCCCAGCGCGGCGCCCAACAGCGCGCCGATAATCCCGGCGCTGGCGCCCTGCACCATAAAGACCATCATAATTTGTCGCGGCGTCAGCCCTTGAGTTTGTAAAATCGCCACTTCGCCCTGCTTCTCCATGACCATCAGACCCAACGAAGTAATAATGTTAAAAGCCGCGACCGCCACGATGAGGCTCAGCAACAATCCCATCATGTTCTTTTCCATGCGCACAGCCTGGAACAACTCGCCTTTACGTTCGCGCCAGTCCTGCCACTTCGTGCCTTGCGGCAGCGTCTGTTGGCTGAGGGTATCGACTTGCAGCGGTTCATCCAGCCACAGACGCCAGCCGGTAATATTGCCTGCCGGATAGCGCATTAAACGCGACGCGTCCTGAATATTGACCAGCATTTCATAGCCATCGACCTCGCTATTGGCGGCAAATGTGCCAATCACCGTAAACAGACGCTGGCTGGGCAGACGTCCCATTGGCGTAAACTGGCTGGCAGATGGCACCATTAGCCGAATCTGATCGCCGCGGTTGACCCCTAACTGTCCGGCGAGCTGCTCGCCGAGGATGACATTATACTTACCCGGCTGTAATTCGCTTTGCTTCACATTGACCAGATACGGCGTTAACGGATCTTTTTGCGCCGGATCGATACCCAACATCACGCCAACCGCAACGCTACGCGCGCTTTGCAGTACGACATCGCCCGTCGTCAGCGGCGCAATACGGTTAACGCCTTGCAGATTCACCGCTTTTTCCGGCATCTGATTCGGGTTAAGAGAGCCATGTTCAGCAGAGAGGATGGCCTGAGGCATCAAACCAAGAATGTTATTTTGCAGTTCGCGCTCAAAACCGTTCATCACCGACAATACCGTGACCAGCGCCATCACCCCCAGGGTAATGCCGATAGTGGAAAGCCAGGAAACGAAGCGACCGAAGCGATCTGCTGCACGCCCGCGCATGTAACGCAGGCCAATGAATAGAGCGACAGGTTGATACATGTAATCCGTCTGGTTGCTGTTAGCAAAGTCCCGAGTATATAAGCGAAAGCGGAATGCGTAAATGTCTGAACCGTAAGAGTTCGTCAGCGCTATTCTGAAAAAGGCCGACAAATCAAGTCACTTACATGTTCATACTTTACCTGTTCGACGTGTTATCCGGCGGATTCAATTTGCTAATAAACAACGATCGCGGATAATAAAGAACATTGCTTATCAGTCATATGCCCCTGAATACCTGAGTCCTTCATGCTGTCCTGGCGCACAGCCAACCATGAAGCAGCCTGAAGGGTGACGCGTAGAGTGCGGCGTAAAACAAAAAGAGATACTGACAACCGTTATGCCTGAAAAACAACGTTACACGCTGCCGACAAAAGCGGGCGATCAGCGCCAGTTGGGCGAACTTACCGGTGCCGCCTGCGCTACGCTGGTGGCGGAGATAGCCGAACGCCATGCCGGTCCGGTGGTACTCATAGCGCCTGACATGCAAAATGCTCTGCGATTGCATGATGAAATCCGCCAGTTTACCGATCAGATGGTGATGAACCTGGCGGACTGGGAAACGCTACCGTATGACAGCTTCTCCCCGCATCAGGAAATTATCTCTTCGCGCCTGTCCACGCTCTACCAGTTGCCGTCAATGCAGCGCGGCGTCTTGATTGTACCGGTAAACACCCTGATGCAGCGCGTTTGTCCGCATAGCTATCTGCATGGTCATGCGCTGGTGATGAAAAAAGGCCAGCGGCTGTCCCGCGACGCTCTGCGCGCGCAGCTTGACAGCGCCGGTTATCGGCATGTCGATCAGGTGATGGAGCATGGCGAATACGCGACGCGCGGCGCGCTGTTGGATCTCTTTCCGATGGGCAGCGAACAGCCTTATCGCCTCGACTTTTTTGATGATGAAATCGACAGCCTGCGTCTGTTTGACGCGGATACCCAACGTACGCTGGAGGAGGTCGAGGCCATCAATTTGTTGCCCGCGCACGAATTTCCTACCGACAAAGCCGCTATTGAGCTTTTCCGTAGCCAGTGGCGCGATACCTTTGAGGTAAAACGCGACGCCGAGCACATCTATCAGCAGGTCAGCAAAGGCACCCTCCCCGCCGGGATCGAATACTGGCAGCCGCTCTTTTTCAGCGAACCGTTACCGCCATTATTTAGCTACTTCCCCGCCAATACTCTGGTGGTGAATACCGGCTCGCTGGAAACCAGCGCCGAACGTTTTCAGGCCGACACGCTGGCGCGTTTTGAAAATCGCGGCGTCGATCCTATGCGTCCGCTTTTGCCGCCGGAAGCCCTCTGGCTACGGGTAGATGAGCTCTTTTCCGAGCTTAAACGCTGGCCGCGCCTCCAGCTTAAAACCGACCATCTGCCGGAAAAAGCCGCCAATACCAATCTCGGTTTCCAGAAATTACCGGATTTGGCTATCCAGGCACAGCAGAAAGCGCCGTTGGACGCGCTACGTAAGTTCCTCGAATCTTTCAGCGGCCCGGTGATTTTCTCGGTGGAAAGCGAAGGTCGCCGCGAAGCGCTGGGAGAGCTCCTGGCCCGCATAAAAATCGCGCCGAAGCGGATATTACGCCTGGACGAGGCGCAGGATGCAGGACGCTATCTGATGATTGGCGCCGCAGAACATGGCTTTATCGACACCCAACGCAATCTGGCGCTGATTTGTGAAAGCGATCTCCTGGGTGAACGGGTCGCGCGTCGCCGCCTGGATTCCCGCCGTACGATCAACCCGGATACGTTGATTCGTAACCTGGCGGAACTCCACGTCGGTCAACCGGTAGTGCATCTGGAGCACGGCGTCGGACGCTATGCCGGCATGACCACTCTGGAGGCTGGCGGCATCAAGGGTGAGTATCTGATGCTCACCTACGCCAATGACGCCAAACTGTATGTGCCGGTTTCCTCATTGCATCTGATTAGCCGCTATGCCGGCGGCGCGGAAGAAAGTGCGCCGCTGCATAAACTGGGCGGCGACGCCTGGTCGCGCGCCCGGCAGAAAGCGGCGGAAAAAGTGCGCGATGTCGCAGCGGAACTGTTGGATATTTATGCGCAACGGGCGGCAAAAGAGGGTTTTGCCTTTAAGCATGATCGTGAGCAGTATCAGTTATTCTGCGACAGCTTCCCGTTTGAAACGACGCCCGATCAGGCACAGGCGATTAACGCCGTATTGAGCGATATGTGCCAACCGCTGGCGATGGACAGGCTGGTGTGCGGCGACGTCGGCTTCGGCAAAACCGAAGTGGCGATGCGCGCCGCGTTCCTGGCAGTGGAAAACCATAAACAGGTAGCGGTACTGGTGCCGACCACGCTGCTGGCGCAGCAACACTATGACAACTTCCGCGACCGTTTCGCCAACTGGCCGGTACGCATTGAGATGCTGTCCCGCTTTCGCAGCGCCAAAGAGCAGACGCAAATCCTGGCGGAAGCCGCCGAGGGTAAGATCGATATTCTGATCGGTACGCATAAACTGCTACAAAGCGATGTGAAGCTGCGCGACCTGGGCCTGCTGATTGTCGATGAAGAGCACCGTTTCGGCGTGCGCCACAAAGAGCGAATTAAGGCGATGCGCGCCGATGTCGATATTCTGACGCTCACGGCGACGCCGATCCCGCGGACGCTGAATATGGCGATGAGCGGTATGCGCGATCTCTCCATTATCGCCACTCCCCCTGCCCGTCGTCTGGCGGTAAAAACCTTTGTCCGCGAGTATGATAGCCTGGTAGTAAGGGAAGCGATTCTGCGTGAAATCCTGCGCGGCGGCCAGGTTTACTATTTGTACAATGACGTCGAAAATATTCAGAAAGCCGCAGAGCGGCTGGCGGAACTGGTGCCGGAAGCGCGAATCGCTATAGGCCACGGGCAGATGCGCGAACGTGAGCTGGAACGGGTCATGAACGATTTCCACCATCAACGTTTTAACGTGCTGGTGTGTACTACCATTATCGAAACGGGGATCGACATCCCCACCGCGAACACGATCATCATTGAACGCGCGGATCATTTCGGCCTCGCACAGTTGCACCAGCTGCGTGGCCGCGTTGGGCGCTCGCACCACCAGGCCTACGCCTGGCTGTTGACGCCACATCCTAAGGCCATGACCACCGATGCGCAAAAACGGCTGGAGGCGATTGCGTCGCTGGAGGATTTAGGCGCCGGGTTTGCGCTGGCGACCCACGATCTGGAGATCCGCGGCGCGGGCGAGCTGCTTGGCGAAGAGCAAAGCGGCTCAATGGAAACCATTGGCTTCTCACTCTACATGGAATTGCTGGAAAACGCCGTTGATGCGCTGAAAGCAGGCCGCGAACCCTCGCTGGAAGATCTCACCAGTCAGCAAACGGAAGTCGAGCTGCGAATGCCGTCGTTACTGCCGGATGATTTTATTCCGGATGTTAATACCCGGCTGTCATTCTATAAACGCATTGCCAGCGCGAAGAACGAAAACGAGCTGGAAGAGATCAAAGTGGAATTGATCGATCGCTTCGGCCTGCTGCCCGATCCGGCGCGTAATCTGCTGGATATCGCCCGCCTGCGCCAACAGGCGCAAAAGCTCGGCATCCGAAAACTGGAGGGTAACGAGAAAGGCGGAACAATTGAGTTCGCCGAGAAAAACCACGTTGACCCCGCCTGGCTTATCGGGTTGCTGCAAAAACAGCCGCAGCATTTCCGTCTGGATGGCCCGACGCGCCTCAAGTTTATTCAGGATTTAAGCGAACGTAAAACGCGTATAGACTGGGTACGCCAGTTCATGCAGCAACTGGAAGAAAACGCTATTGCATAAGCGTCAGGCCGGGCGTCATTACTCTGCGTCCGGCCTAATCTTTACAAATTCTTTGCACTTCCCTGCAGTTCCAGACACAGCCAACCGCCATAATTCTTATTTCCTCTTTTATAAAAATAACCACATAATAATCATGGGTTTATTATAATGTTCAACAATACGCGACTCTCTCGCTGGTGGGCGTTGCTTGCGCTTACCGCGACCATCATGCTTGCCCTTCCCGCGCAGGCGAATACGTGGCCTCTTCCGCCCCCCGGCAGTCGACTGGTGGGAGAAAATAAATTCCATGTCGTTGAAGACGACGGCGGCTCGCTGGAGGCGATCGCCAAAAAATATAACGTGGGCTTTTTAGCCCTGTTACAGGCCAACCCCGGCATTGATCCTTACGTGCCACGCGCAGGCAGCGTGCTGACGATTCCGCTGCAAACGCTGCTACCGGACGCGCCACGTGAAGGTATCGTCATTAACCTCGCGGAATTACGGCTTTACTATTATCAACCGGGGAAAAATACGGTCACGGTCTACCCTATCGGGATTGGCCAACTGGGCGGCGATACCCTGACGCCAACGATGGTGACGACCATTTCGGATAAACGCGCCAACCCAACCTGGACGCCGACCGCCAATATTCGCGCCCGTTATAAAGCGCAAGGCATCGATCTCCCCGCCGTGGTGCCTGCCGGTCCCGATAACCCAATGGGGCATCACGCGATTCGTTTAGCGGCCTACGGCGGCGTCTATCTGTTACATGGCACGAATGCCGATTTTGGCATTGGTATGCGCGTCAGTTCCGGCTGTATCCGTCTGCGCGACGGTGATATAGAGACATTGTTCCGTCAGGTCACGCCGGGAACCAAAGTGAATATTATCAATACGCCGATTAAAGCCTCGGTGGAGCCAGGCGGCGTGCGACTGGTGGAAGTTCATCAGCCGCTGTCTAAAAATATAGGCGACGATCCGCAGGTGTTGCCGATTGTGCTGAATGGCCCGATGCAGACCTTTAAGGATGCGCCGCAGACCGACGCTGCGGTGATGGAACATGTTATGGAAGTGCGCTCCGGAATGCCGGTGGATGTAACCCGTCAATCAGAGGCGAAACCGCAGTCGCTGTAAGCGTGAATAGCTGACTGACAAAAAAGCCTCGCGATGCATCGCGAGGCTTTCTCTTTTTATTGTGGCAATCGCAGCGGCATTAATGAGGGTTAATGCTTACTTATAGATTACCGCCGTACCGTGGAGGGTATTCGGGCCGGTAACAGAGGTAATACGGAAAGACTTCGCCCCCATTTCCTCCGCTTTTTGCGCCAGCTGATCTTCCAGCGAGCCCAGATTCGTGCCGCCATTCGCGGAAATGGTGCCGAACTTCTGTTGACCTTCTGGCGTTGCCTGAACTTCAACGGCGGCGAAGCTGGCGAATGAGAGCGAACTCAGTACCGCAGCAGCGATGAGGGTTTTTACGTTTTTCATAGTGATGACCTTTAGCAGATGAATGGGTGTCGTAAGCATTAACTTAACGATCGATAAGTTAATCATAGATGTGATCTACATCACACGTCAACTTCTTTTTATAATGATCGTTATATAATTTATAAAGATGTTATTTTTCATGTGAATAGAATTGATTTATTTTTCTAATGAATACTCTGGAGCCAGAAGTGGTTTGTTTTTATAATAGAGAGACCGCTCTTTAAACAGGTACAACGGCATCATGACAACGGATACCACGAGTTGCGCGAAGAAAAGCCGTGGCCGACCAAAAGTGTTCGACAGGGAAGCCGCGCTTGATAAGGCCATGACTCTCTTCTGGCAGCACGGCTATGAAGCAACTTCGCTTGCCGATCTCGTAGAGGCTACCGGGGCGAAAGCGCCTACTCTCTATGCGGAATTCACTAACAAAGAAGGATTATTTCGCGCTGTCCTGGATCGCTACATCACTCGCTTTGCCTCAAAGCACGAAGCCCAGCTCTTTTGTGAAGAGAAAAGCGTGGAATCGGCGCTGGAAGATTACTTCACAGAAATTGCCGCCTGCTTTACCAGTACAGACACGCCGGCTGGCTGCTTTATGATTAATACGTCCGCCACCCTGGCCGCCTCCTCGCGCGATATCGCCCGCACGGTAAAATCACGCCACGCCATGCAGGAACAGACGCTCATCCAGTTTCTGCGCCAACGTCAGGAGCGCGGTGAAATTCCGGCGCACTGTAACCCGCAGGCGCTCGCGGAATATATAAACTGTATTTTACAGGGAATGTCGATCAGCGCCCGTGAAGGAGCCACCTTCGAACAACTGATGCAAATTACGCGTACGACTCTGCGCATCTGGCCTGAACTACTCAAGTCCTGAACGACGCAGCTTCGGATAAAAAAAGCCCCTCAGCCTGAGCGAATGAGGGGCTAACTTGCAGAGTACAGCTTTTTTATGCTTTGTTATTCAGAACCAGTTGGCCATTGCCGTCGAGGGGAATTTGCGTTCCGGGGTCTTTATCCATGCGGATTTTGCCCTGCTGATCGCCAATTTTGTAGGTCACGTCGTAGCCAAGCATCTTTTCAGATTTGTCATACACCGTCTTACAGCGTTGCTGAGTGGTAGTGTAAGTATCACTTTCCTGCATTGATCCCTGGATTTGATTGCCAGCATAACCGCCGCCCAGCGCCCCGACGACCGTCGCCACATCTTTACCACGACCGCCGCCAAATTGATGTCCAATCACGCCGCCTGCTACTGCGCCAAGCACCGAGCCGGCAATACGGTTTTCGTCCTGAACCGGTCTGCGATGCGTGACCGTGACATTACGGCACTCCTGACGCGGCGTTTTTACCGTCTCTTTAATCGGTTTAGCCGATATCACCTGCGCATATTGCGGACCACGATCAAATACGTTGAGACTGGCCACTGCCGCCACACCCAGCGCAGCCGCTACGCCAATCCCTATACCCGCCAACATTGATTTATTCACGGGAGTTCCTCCTTCGTTGCTATTGGTAACAATTTTGCAACCAGTATGCGAACAAAGCCAATCGGAATGAGGATGAAAAATGCGGGATGAGGCGGTAAAGCTGAAGGATTCGGACAACTCCGAAGCAAGAGATGGAGAAGCGCTCACCGGCGAGCAGCCGGTGAGGCGCAGAGAAATTAATGCAGTTTCAGGCGCGGACGAATGACGCGGTTAATACTGCCCACCAGCATCATCAGGCCGGTTTTAAAGTATCCATGCAGCGCTATCTGGTGCATACGGTATAGCGAGATATACACGAAGCGGGCGATACGTCCTTCAATCATCATTGAACCGCGGGTCAGGTTCCCCATCAGACTACCCACGGTAGAGAAGTTGGACAGAGAGACCAGCGATCCATGATCTTTATACTGGTAAGCTTTCAGCGGTTTGCCATTCATCTGCGCCAGAATGTTATTCATCGCGCAGGTAGCCATCTGATGCGCCGCCTGAGCGCGAGGCGGCACAAAACCTCCCTCCGGACGTGCGCAGGAAGCGCAGTCGCCAATCGCATAAATATCAGGATCGCGCGTGGTTTGCAGCGTCGGTTCCACCACCAGTTGGTTAATGCGGTTCGTTTCCAGACCACCAATCTCTTTCATAAAATCTGGCGCTTTGATACCCGCCGCCCACACCATCAGATCGGCCTGAATATATTCACCTTCTTTCGTATGCAGACCGCCTTCGTCGGCGCTGGTGACCATAGTTTGCGTCAGCACGCGAACGCCCAGTTTGGTCAGTTCATTATGCGCGGCGCTGGAGATACGCGGCGGCAACGCAGGCAGAATGCGCTCGCCAGCCTCAACCAACGTCACGTTCAGCGCGTCGTTGGTCAGCCCCTTATAACCATAGCTATGCAGCTGTTTTACCGCATTATGCAGTTCAGCCGACAGCTCAACCCCCGTCGCACCGCCGCCAACGATGGCGATATTGACCTTACCGTTCGCGCCCAGATTAGCCGAATACTTGAGGAACAGGTTCAGCATCTCCTGGTGAAAACGGCGCGCCTGATGCGGGTTATCGAGGAAGATACAGTGCTCTTTCACGCCCGGCGTGTTGAAATCATTAGAGGTGCTGCCCAGCGCCATCACCAGCGTGTCATACGCGATTTTGCGCTCCGGCACCAGCAGTTCGCCCTTTTCATCACGTAACTCGGCAATAGTGATGGTTTTCGCTTCGCGATCGATATCCATCACCGACCCCAGTTGGAACTGGAAACCATGATTGCGCGCATGGGCCAGATAGCTCAGCGCATCCACGCCTTCGTCCAGAGAGCCAGTCGCCACTTCGTGCAGCAATGGTTTCCACAGATGGCTGTGATTTCTGTCTACCAGCGTGATTTTCGCTTTTTTCTTGCGCCCCAGTTTATGGCCTAACTGCGTCGCCATTTCCAGCCCGCCAGCGCCGCCGCCGACAATCACGATCTTTTTTAATGGTGTAGTCAACGTGACCCCC
Source organism: Salmonella sp. SJTUF14076 (assembly GCF_015534835.1). Classification (NCBI taxonomy): domain Bacteria; kingdom Pseudomonadati; phylum Pseudomonadota; class Gammaproteobacteria; order Enterobacterales; family Enterobacteriaceae; genus Salmonella; species Salmonella sp. SJTUF14076. The sequence goes on from NZ_CP064674.1 coordinate 2,778,320, forward strand.
TTAAATTTATTAACCAATTGTTAATTAAAAGTTATTAGCATAGCCTTTAATTAACAACAAGTTACGTTAATGAGAATAAGCTTCTGATATGAGAATAGCATGAACGGTGCATTGGTCATACCAAAATTGATGTGCATCAAGTTTTCATGCTGAAAAGATAGACAGTTTGCGAGAATTGAGCATAAAAAAACCAGCCGCAAGGCTGGTTATCCGGTCACTGATAACGCCATATTGCCGGGGGCGTTACCCCAGCGTTTTAAACGCTTTGATACGTTGCAAATGCGGCGAAATATTTTTGAATTTGTGAGTCTGTTCCTCATCCCACACAATTTCATAAAACGGGTGAAGCGCTTGCGCTGAGCGTTGGCTGTCCAGCGCTTCGTCATGACGCGAGAGGATCACCAGACAACGATCGCGATTTTTTTCGCGAAAGTTGGTCACGCACTTTGTAGCGATGTCCGCATATTCTTCCGGGCGATCGATTTTCCCCTCCATGTTTTCATAGGGGAACAGGTTCGGGTTAAAAACCACCTGACGGATATCGCACAAAAAGCCAATCCGCTCCGCCCAGTAACCGCCCAGCCCCACGCCACAGATTAAAGGGCGCTCGTCCACATTCAACTGCAACATTTTGTCCACTTCTTTCAGCAGATGCTGCATATCGTGCTTAGGATGCCGCGTACTGTAGCTTACCAGCCGAACATCCGGGTCGATAAACTGTAATTGCAACACTTTTTCATGGTTGCCCGGACTATTTGAATCAAAACCGTGTAAATAAATAATCATCTGGCACCCTCACGAAAACTCGAGTTAATGACCTGCTTTTTCTTCCTGCCAGCGTTCATGTAACTGGTTGAGCTGGGCGCTGGCTGTTTTCCAGCGTGCTGAGTCCATGAGCTCCCGGCGTGAAAATGAACCTTTATGATACAAACGTGTAACACGTTCTGCTTTGATCGGCGACAGATTATCCAGCACGCTGACTGCGCCTTTACGATTATTGCAGACCAGAATCATATCGCAACCCGCATCCAGCGACGCCTGAGCGCGCTCAGCATAGCTGCCCATAATCGCCGCGCCCTCCATCGACAGATCGTCGGAGAAAATGACGCCATCAAAGCCTAACTCCTGACGCAGCACCGTTTTCAGCCAGTACGGCGAACCGCTTGCCGGACGCGGATCGATAGCGCGGTAGATCACGTGGGCAGGCATAATCGCATCCAGTTTATTCTCGCTAATCAGCGTGCGGAACACCGACATATCTTTGCCACGGATGTCCGTTTCAGGACGTGGATCGCACGGCGTCTCTTTGTGGGAGTCCGCCGTGACCGCGCCGTGGCCGGGGAAATGCTTACCGGTCGTTTTCATCCCGGCGTCATGCATGCCGTCAATAAAGCGTGTTGCCATTGCCAACGCTTTTGCGGGATCGGCATGATAAGAACGCTCGCCAATTGCCGCGCTGATATGCCCGACATCCAGCACTGGCGCAAAACTGATATCAATATCCATCGCGATCATTTCGCTGGCCATCAGCCACCCTGCCTCCTGCGCCAGTCGCCCCCCCTCTTCCAGCCCATGCAGCGCAAAAAAAGATTGCGCCGCGGGCAGGCGGGTAAACCCTTCACGGAAACGCTGTACGCGCCCGCCTTCCTGATCGACGGCCACCACCAGATGGTTACGCGATGCCGCCCGAATCTGGCGCACTAATTCGCGCAGCTGTTCCGGGTCATGGTAATTACGCGTGAACAGAATAAGCCCGCCAACCAGCGGATGCGCCAGTATCTCGCGCTCCTCCGCATCCAGCTCACATCCTTCGACATTCAACATTACTGGGCCCACACTGCTCTCCTTATCCTTTCATACGTAGCTGGCGCCAGGTTTCATCGGCCAGCCTGATAAATTGTTGCTCGCCGGTTTGTCGCCAGCGGTATTCGAACCACCCTGCTTTTAGCATAATGACCCAGGGGTGCCATAATCGTATCTGTCGCCATAGCTGCCGGGCGTCGATTCGCGCGCGCGCGGCATAAGCGTCTGCCAGTTGTCGGTGCTGGCGTTCATCCTCAACCCATACTGCCGCCAGCTCCAACGCAATATCGCCGTCGCCGGCATACTCCCAGTCAATCAGTCTCAACCCGGCGGACGTTAATACTATATTGTCGCCATGGACATCCATATGCAAAGGCGCGAGCCGCAGCGGGCGAGGTTCACCGTTTTTTTGCAACTGTTTGAGCCGCCGCAACCAAAACGGCGTACGCCTTGCCGGATCGCAACACGACCAGTACTGCGCCAATAGTGGCGATAGCGCGATACGCCAGCCAAAACGCGGCTGTTGATGCAAATGATACAGTAAGGCCGCCAGTTCGTCGGCATCTGGCAGAGCGGAATTTACCACACCATGCAGATATTCTACCGCCATCCAGCCTGGCGTATAAAAAAGCGCTCGCGGCGCAAGACTGGCCGGCAATTGGGATAAGGCGCGGTAATGACGTAAAAAATGGGCTGGTGGAGCGTCGGGGTCGTGATGACGGCGCAGCACGACACGGTGAGTATCGTGGGCAATAATACAGCTCCCGCCGCTTAGCCCCTGTGATGCGGCGACGGCGGGACGATACTGGGGAAAATAGCGCGACAGGATCTCGTCGCGCGTTAAGGGATTATTGTTGTTGGACCGCACCTTTACCTGACCAGATTATCTCGCCAGTTTGCACCAGCATTAACTGCATCTGTAATGCAGGCGCGTTAACGTTACCGGATGCGCTGGAGTAAAGTACATATTGCGCCCCGACATTGCGCGCAATGCCAATAGCTTTACTGCGCGTTCCCAGACTATCCTGCGGAGACAATCCTAACTGCTGTTTTGCCATCGAGAGTTGCTGTACGGACACCAGCGTAAATTTACCGTTGTTCGCCAGCGCATTACGTAACGTTTCCGTTGCCTCGTTCGCATTTAACGACCCATTCGTCCGGTTATTCACGCTGTCGACAAGCAATACGCTTCCGGCCGTCACGCCATCAGCCTGCAACATTTTGCTGACCAGCGGTTGCATCGCGCCGTTCCAGTCATAGTGGCGCACCTTAGGCGCTGGCTGGCCCGTTTGATCTTCATGTTCGATCGGCCCCGGTTGCTGTGGAATCGTTGGCACAGACGGCACAACAGGAGGCTGCGGCGGCTGCGCGGGTTGTTCTGGCGCTGGTTTTACCTCTTCAACTGGCGCAGGTTGACGTTGCGCCATACACCCGGAGAGAAATATCGCCAGCGCAGCGATGGCGGCGTAGCGATGCATTTTTGTCATCAAAATTCACTCCTCACAAATAAAGATAAAGCCTGACCTTATGCGCCCCCAGATAATTGGCGCTGCCAAATAGCGTTACCGACGAACGCGCGGGTATGGTTACGCTACGCGGCGCCTCCAGCGGATGCATCTCCAGCCCCCGCGCGTCATACCAGTAAAACCGATAATGAACGGTTATGGGCTCTTGCCTTTCGTTATAGACGCGGGAAGAGGCTGATGGCTGGATATCAGACGCCGTCAGTTCAGGCGGCTCTGCGGTGACGCCCGCCGCCAGAACCGTGGACTCCATCACCAGCGACTGCGCGTCGCTTACCGGAATTTCAGGGTGTGACCGGCAGCCGGTAAGCAGCAGCAAGCCCAGAGAAACCGCGATGCATCCTTTGATCATACTTACAAGCCTTTATGCGCCAGCATCGGGCCTAGCGGCCGCCCGCCCAGTAGGTGCATATGGATATGATAAACCTCCTGGCCCCCATGACGGTTGGTATTCATGATTAAACGATACCCATCTTCGGCAATGCCTTCCTGTTCGGCGATTTTCGCCGCCACGGTGATCATCCGACCTAACGCCTGTTCATGTTCCGCCGTCACGTCATTGACGGTGGGGATCAGAATATTGGGAATAATCAAGATATGCGTCGGCGCCTGCGGTGAAATATCACGAAAGGCGGTGACCAGTTCATCCTGATAAACGATATCCGAAGGGATTTCACGACGAATAATTTTGCTGAATATAGTTTCTTCTGCCACGACGTTTTCCTTTTTCATAATAGCCCTTGCAGCGCACATGCTACGCCGAGCCATACTGCGAGTATAGAGTATGAGCGAGTTACCGACGCTCTTTCAACTTTAACCCACGATTTATTAAGCGAAAAATGACTACATGCTGGACTTACCGCCATATCCCCCTGCCATGACGCCTTTGTACGCTTAAAAAATATTTCTAGTTTCCCTGGTTATACCGTTTTACACATTTAATACAAATGCGTATATTTCTCATTTGCATTTTTATGCACATTAACTAGCAAAGAATGAAAAGGTTCAACGTCATACGTCCTGAACTTACCCCAATAACAAGCAAGGATTTTCAGATGTCTTTCATTCAATACCGCCGGGACAAACACCTTCAGTCCACCGCCGCACCATCGCTGTTAGCTATGGGTATGGCGATGGCATTTATGCCTGCCGCCTTCGCGGCTGAGGATACCGTTATTGTCGAAGGCGCGACGACCGCTGACGCCGTAAACCGCGAAGAACAGGATTACAGCGTGAAAACGACCGCAGCGGGCACCAAAATGCCGATGACTCAGCGCGATATCCCGCAGTCGGTCAGTATTGTCAGCCAGCAGCGTATGGAAGACCAGCAGTTGCAAACCCTGGGCGAAGTGATGACCAATACGCTAGGGATCAGCGGAAGCCAGGCTGACTCCGATCGCATCAGCTATTACTCGCGCGGGTTTGAAATTGACAACTATATGGTTGACGGTATTCCAACGTATTTTGAGTCCCGCTGGAATCTGGGCGATGCGCTAACGGATACCGCGCTGTATGAGCGCGTGGAGGTGGTTCGCGGCGCGAATGGGCTGATGACCGGAACCGGCAATCCTTCGGCCTCAATTAATATGATCCGTAAACACGCCACCAGTCGGGAGTTCAAAGGTAACGTCTCCACAGAATACGGTAGCTGGAATAAGCAGCGTTACGTCATGGATCTGCAAAGTCCGCTCACCGCAGACGGCAATGTCCGTGGGCGCATCGTGGCGGGTTATCAGAATAATGATTCCTGGCTGGACCGTTATAACAGTGAGAAAGCGTTCTTTTCCGGAATTGTCGATGCCGATCTGGGGGCAACCACCAGCCTTTCAGCCGGTTATGAATATCAAAAAATTGATGTCAACAGCCCAACCTGGGGCGGTCTGCCGCGCTGGAACACCGATGGCAGCAAAAATAGCTATGACCGCGCGCGTAGTACCGCCCCGGACTGGGCTTATAACAACAAAGAGATAAATAAATTCTTCGTCACGCTTAAACAGCGTTTTGCCGAAAGCTGGCAGGCGACCCTGAATGCGACCCATACTGAGGTCAAATTCGACAGTAAAATGATGTATATCGATGCGTTAGTCGATAAAGAGACAGGTACGCTGGTGAGTCCTTATGGCGCAAGCTACCCCGTGGTCGGCGGTACGGGCTGGAACAGCGGCAAGCGCAAAGTAGATGCCATAGATCTCTTTGCCGATGGCGCTTATGAGCTGTTTGACCGTCAGCACAATATGATGTTTGGCGGCAGTTATAGTAAACAGAATAACCGCTATTTTAGCGCCTGGGCGAACGTCTTTCCGGACGACATTGGCAACTTCAGCGCCTTTAACGGTAATTTCCCCCAAACCCACTGGGCGCCACAAAATCTGGCGCAGGACGATACCACGCATATGAAATCGCTGTATGCCGCTACGCGCATTTCGCTGGCCGACCCGCTGCATCTGATTCTCGGCGCTCGTTATACCAACTGGCGTGTTGATACACTGACCTACAGCATGGAGAAAAACCATACCACGCCGTATGCCGGGCTGATTTATGATATCAACGACAACTGGTCCGCTTATGCCAGTTATACCTCTATCTTTCAGCCGCAGAATAAACGCGACAAAGCGGGTCAATATCTGGCTCCGATTACCGGTAATAACTATGAAGCGGGTCTGAAGTCCGACTGGATGAACAGCCGCCTCACCACTACGTTGTCCGTGTTCCGCATTGAGCAGGATAATGTCGCTCAGGCAACCACTATTCCCATCCCTGGCAGTAATGGGGAGTTTGCCTGGAAGTCTACTGACGGAACGGTGAGCAAAGGCGTCGAATTTGAAGTGAACGGCGCAATTACCGATAACTGGCAGATGACTTTCGGGGCTACCCGGTATGTTGCCGAGGACAATGAAGGTAACGCCGTGAACCCTAATCTCCCGCGCACCAGCGTGAAGTTATTCACCCGCTATCGTCTGCCGGCGATACCGGAGCTGACGGTCGGCGGCGGCGTGAACTGGCAGAATCGGGTTTACAAAGATACCACGACGCCGTACGGCACTTTCCGCGCCGAACAGGGCAGCTATGCGCTGGTCGATCTGTTTACCCGTTATCAGGTGACGAAAAATTTCTCCGTACAGGGAAACATCAACAACCTGTTCGATAAAACCTACGACACCAATATTGATGGTTCCATTGTTTACGGCGCGCCGCGTAACGTCAGCCTCACCGCCAATTATCAGTTCTGACAGACTGTCGGAGAGCGGCATGTAAAGCGCCATTAAAAAAAGGCAGCCGAATGGCTGCCTTAATTCTCCCCAACATCATTACTGCTTAGCTGTTACGGATGTACTCATCCATTTCCGTTTTCAGGTTATCGGATTTCGTACCGAAAATAGCCTGAACGCCGGAGCCCGCGACGACAACGCCTGCCGCGCCCAGTTTCTTCAGGCCAGCCTGATCCACTTTCGCTACATCGGCTACGCTCACGCGCAGACGCGTGATACAGGCATCCAGGTTAGTGATGTTCTCTTTACCGCCAAACGCCGCAACCAAAGCCGGCGCCATTTCGCTGGTCGCGCCCGCTTTTGCGTCATCAGTAGTGTCTTCACGACCCGGCGTTTTCAGATCCAGCGCTTTGATCAACACGCGGAACACGGTGTAGTACACAATCGCATAACCGGCACCAACAATCGGGAACAGCCACAATTTGCTGCTGTTACCGGACAGCACGATAAAGTCAATCAGACCGTGGGAGAATGACGTACCGTCACGCATCCCCAGCAGGATACAGATCGGGAATGCCAGACCTGCCAGAATCGCGTGAATAATGTACAGGATCGGCGCCACGAACATGAAGGAGAACTCGATAGGCTCGGTAATACCCGTCAAAAACGAGGTCAGCGCGGCGGAAATCATGATACCGCCCACTTTTGCGCGGTTTTCCGGTTTAGCAGAGTGCCAGATAGCAATGGCCGCAGCCGGCAGACCGTACATTTTGAACAGGAAGCCGCCAGACAACATACCCGCCGTCGGGTCGCCCGCCATATAGCGCGGAATGTCGCCGTGGAATACCTGACCCGCGGCGTTGGTGTATTCGCCGATCTGCATCTGGAAAGGAACGTTCCAGATATGATGCAGACCAAACGGCACCAGGCAACGCTCGATAAAACCGTAAATACCAAACGCGACAACCGGGTTCTGATAAGCCGCCCACTGCGAGAACGCCTGGATAGCCGTACCGACTGGCGGCCATACGAAAGACAGCACCACACCAGTAAAAATAGCGGCCAGACCCGAAATGATCGGCACGAAGCGTTTGCCCGCAAAGAAGCCCAGATACTCAGGCAATTTGATACGGTAGAAGCGGTTAAACATATACGCTGCGATCGCACCGGAGATAATCCCCCCGAGAACACCCGTATCAGCAAGGTGTTTAGCGGCGATCTCTTCAGCAGGTAAATGCAGAACCAGCGGCGCAACCACAGCCATGGTTTTCACCATGATGCCATACGCGACTACCGCCGCCAGAGCCGAAACGCCGTCGTTGTTGGTGAAGCCCAACGCCACGCCGATAGCGAAAATCAGCGGCATATTGGCAAAAACAGATCCGCCCGCTTCTGCCATAACGTGCGATACAACGGCTGGCAGCCAGCTGAAGTTAGCGGAACCGACACCCAGCAGGATACCTGCGATAGGGAGTACGGATACCGGCAGCATCAGCGATTTACCGACCTTTTGCAGGTTAGCAAATGCATTCTTAAACATAATTGAGAGTGCTCCTGAGTATTTGTGCTTTTCTACGTTCTCACGCATTGGCGAGGGGGGAGAACCTCGCCGTGGACAGGACATCTAAGTGCCCTTTTATTTATTACACAGAGTAAAATAAATACGTCTGATTTTGTTTGACGGCTATCACGTTTCAGCGCCAGATAGCCTAAAAAGTATCACATTCTGCCAAAATGAGTTTCCGAATGTTTCCATAAGCTCGCTCACCGCCCCTTTTGTGGCGGTGAACTTTACGCGCTTTGCTTATTAATTACGAGCTCTAAAAAAACTCGTTTAACGGATTGGTGACAGGCGAGACGCGTCAATATGGAACAGGCGAGCAAAGTTATCGGTGGTGATCTGCGCCAGTTCTTCAACGGCAACCCCTTTCAATACCGCCATATATTCTGCGACGTCGCGTACCATCGCAGGCTGGTTCTCTTTACCGCGATGCGGCACCGGCGCCAGATAAGGAGAATCGGTCTCGACTAACAACCGATCCAGTGGCACATAGCGCGCCGCATCACGCAACTGTTCAGCGTTACGGAACGTTACGATGCCGGAAAAAGAGATATAAAACCCCAGATCCAGCAATTTGCCGGCCGTTTCTCTGTCTTCTGTAAAACAGTGTAGTACGCCGCCGCAATCCGTCACTTTTTCTTCGCGCAGGATAGCCAGCGTATCGGCACGCGCGTCGCGAGTATGGACAATCACCGGTTTACGCAATTCGCGGCCAATCTGGATATGATGAATAAAAGACGCCTGCTGGCGGATTTTGGTCTCAGGCGTGTAAAAGTAATCAAGCCCGGTCTCGCCCATCGCCACCACATCGTCTTCTGCAGCAAGGAGGCGCAGTTCTTCAACGTCATATACCTCATCCTGATTTAACGGATGCACGCCGCAGGAAAAGACCACATTATCGCGCTTGCCCACCAGCTCGCGCATATGGCGATACCCCGGCAGCGTCGTCGCCACCGCTAAACAGAACTTCACATCGCGCGCGGCGGCTTTCGCCAGCACATCGTCCACGTCCTTATGCAAAGATTGATAATCCAGACCATCAAGATGGCAGTGTGAGTCGACTAAAAACATAATGTCTCTCTCAAAGATGAGGAACAGGCAACAAGGTGCCTGGTTGCAGGTAATGCTCGATGCGGAGAATGAGATCGGTTAATACCAGTTCGCGGTTTAATCCGGTCACATGAAGTAATTGATCACGACAATGGCAAACATCGTTCAGGATTGCCTGAATACGCGCCGGGGATAGCGGCCCCGCCAGCGCGGCAACAACCGCGTCCGCATCAACGTTTGTCAGGTACGACGCGCCGTGCTGACGTTTCAGCGCGTCTACCAGCAGCGTCGCCAGCCAGTGCAGGCGCGCCGGGGCTTGCTCATGATTGAGCGCCGTTAATACCGCATACCAGTCGCCCGTATGCAAACTGTCCATTAACGCCGGACACAGCGCCTCACGCTGCGCCCAGCGTTCAGACTGCAACAGCGCCAGCGCGGCGCCGGGCGACCCCGCATTCAGGCGTAGCGCCGTGAGCAATGCTTCTTGTGACGCCGTCACTTCTCGCGACAGCCATGACATCGCATACGATTCGGACGGCGGCGCCAGATGATGCAGCCGGCAGCGGCTGCGTAATGTCGCCAACAGACGAGCAGGCTCCGGGCTGGCAAGGAAAAACCAGGTTTGCTCCGGCGGCTCTTCCAGCGTTTTGAGCAACGCATTGGCAGCGGCGTCGGTTAATAGCGCCGCATCCGCAATCCACACCACCTTCGCACCGCCCAGACGGGAGTGCTCGTACAATTTCTCGCTGACCTCGCGTACCGCATCTACGCCGAGGCTGCTTTTGCCTTTATCCGGCGTCAGCGTGTAATAGTCCGGATGCGTGCCAGCCTGCATAAGCTGACAGCCACGGCAATGCCCACAGCTTTTGTGGCCCTCAGGCTGCTGGCATAACAGATAACGGCTCAGCGCATAGCACAGCGCCTCGTCGCCCATGCCAGGTAAGGCCTGAATCAGTAGCGCATGGTGCCCACGTCCCGCCTGGTAACTTTCTACCAGTTTTTCATAGGCGGGCCGTAACCATGGATACCATTTCATGCCGCTTGCTCCTGCACCCACTTCGTCACCGTGGCGCGAATGTCGCGCATGACGGCATCCAGCGGCTGGGTCGCGTCAATGGTGCGGATACGCGAGTCTTGCGCCGCCAGTTCCAGATAGCGCGCGCGAGTCCGGTTAAAGAAATCAAAAGATTCTTGCTCAATGCGATCCAAATCGCCGCGCGCTCTGGCGCGTTTTAGCCCGACTTCCGGCGTGACATCCAGATACAGCGTCAGGTCAGGGCGAAAATCGCCCAGCACGGCATCGCGTAGTGTCGCCAGCATGGTTTGATCAATGCCGCGCCCTCCCCCCTGATACGCCTGGGTCGAGAGATCGTGGCGATCGCCGATCACCCATATGCCTTGCGCCAGCGCGGGTTTGATTACCGTTTCGACGAGCTGTACGCGAGCGGCATAAAACATCAGCACTTCCGCTTTATCGGTAATCACTTCGTCGCCTACCGATCGGATATCCAGCACCAGACTTCGTAGTTTTTCGGCAAGTTGCGTACCGCCCGGCTCACGGGTAAAAATCATGTTACGAATACCCAATTGCTCAAAGGTCTCCACCACCACGTCGCGCGCAGTGGTTTTTCCGGCGCCTTCCAGGCCCTCGATGACGATATAATTACTGCCCATTTTTTTCCTTAAGCACTTTCAGGTACTCCTGCACTGACCGATTATGGCTGGCAAGATTGGTGTTAAATGTGTGACCACCTTTACCGTCGGCCACAAAATAGAGATACGGCGTTTTCGCCGGATGCGCCGCCGCCTGCAATGACGCTTCGCTGGGCGATGCAATCGGTCCTGGCGGCAGCCCGGTTATGGTATACGTGTTATAAGCCGTCGGCTTTTCCAGATCCGCACGCGACAAGTTACCATTATAACTCGCCCCCATCCCGTAAATCACGGTGGGATCGGTCTGAAGGCGCATACCGATTCTCAGGCGATTAATAAAGACTGAGGCCACCTGATCGCGTTCGCTGGCGACAGCCGTCTCTTTTTCAATAATCGAGGCCATTGTCACCAGTTGGTTCTGATCTTTATAAGGCAGCCCCTCGGCCCGACCTTTCCAGACAGTATCGACAGCTTTCACCATCTTTTGATGCGCTCGCTTGAGAATAGCGACATCGCTGGTGTTGGCGGTATACATCCAGGTATCAGGCCAGAACCACCCTTCTACCCATTCCGGGTGCGCAAGCTTTAATGCCTGAGCGACAGTGGCGTAGTCATCATCCGGCAATGTATGGCGAATATACGGCGCCTCTCGTAGCTGTTTCAGGTAATCGCTAAGGCGCATCCCTTCCACCAACCGCAACGGGAATTGCGCTTCTTTGCCGCTCTCCAGCAACTCAAGCATCTCCCGTACGGTCATCCCCGGCGTAAAACGGTAAGTTCCCGCTTTAAAGTGCGATAACTCAGGCTCCACGCGCAGCAGCCACTGAAATACCCGGGGGCGATTAATGATTTTTTCATCATAAAGCTGGTCACCAAGCGCCAGCCGCCCCGTTCCCGCCTTGAGCGTAAAGATAGTCTCGTTTTTAATAAGTAATGTGCTGTTCGCCAGATGGCGAACTTTCCACATCCCCACGCCCGCGGCAATACCCAGCACAACCAACAGCAGAAGGAAAACGCCTGACAATTTTTTCATAACTAATTCGGATGCTCACAAAATGGGGCTAAAAATTGAAACAGTGTTCGCGAAGAATACGACGTCCCGTGATAGGCGCGTATGGGAATAATCGGCATTAGCGCGTTGCAGATGATAATCTCATCCGCCTGCCTGACTGCCTCCTCTCTCGCCTGTACTTCAAGAACCTGGAAAGGAGATTGCGCCAGTTGGCGTAAACAAAATTGTCGCATAATGCCGTTCACCCCGGCCTGATCCAGACGCGGCGTAAAAACAATGTCGCCTGTACGCCAGAACAAATTAGCCGCACAGCATTCCGTAACCCATCCCTCGCTGTCAAGAACCAGCGCCTCATCGGCGTCCGTCTGCTCAAGATGAGAGCGAATCAACACCTGTTCGAGGCGGTTCAGATGTTTTAATCCGGCAAGATAAGGATTGCGCCCAAGCGGTATGGGACTAAGGGTAAGAGTGATGCCTTGCTTACGCCACTGAGAATAATAAGCGGGATAAGCAGAAACGGAGAGGATTCGGGTAGCTGCCTGACAATTCGTGGCGCTGTATCCCCGGCCGCCGCTGCCACGGCTAATGATCACTTTCAACACGCCTGAATCATGCCCTGTGGCCAACATTGTCATCTCTTGCCGAAGGGTCGCCCAATGGCTAAAAGCGATCCGTAATTTTTCACAGGCAACCTGCAAGCGCTGAAGATGCGCTTCCAGATGGCAAATGTTGCCATCAACAATACGTGCGGTCGTAAAACTGCCATCGCCGAACTGCGTCGCCCGGTCGCTTACAGCAAGTTGATCCTGCGCATGGCCATTAATTAAAAACATAGTGGCTCCTTATCCGTCGCCTGCTAGTGTGGCAGGATGAATAACGCAGAACAAGAGGTGATATGCCTGATAAAAAAGGCCCGACAAGCGGACCTTTTTATTAATGTCTGTCTCTGGCTTAACTTAGATCTTTTTAAAGATCAAGGAACCGTTAGTTCCGCCAAAACCAAAGGAGTTACACAGAGCGTACTCCAGATCGCTGACCTGGCGCGCTTCATGCGGCACGAAGTCCAGATCGCAACCTTCATCCGGGTTATCCAGATTAATGGTTGGCGGAATGGCCTGATCGCGTAGCGCCAGAATAGAGAAAATAGACTCTACTGCGCCTGCGGCGCCCAACAGATGGCCGGTCATCGATTTGGTCGAGCTCACCATCACTCGGCTTGCGGCATCGCCAAAGACTGACTTAACCGCCTGCGTCTCAGCTTTGTCGCCGGCAGGCGTCGACGTGCCGTGCGCGTTGACGTAGCCAATCTGAGCAGGCTCAATCGCGGCATCACGCAACGCGTTAACCATCGCCAGCGCAGCGCCTGCGCCATTTTCCGGCGGCGACGTCATATGGTAAGCATCGCTGCTCATACCAAAGCCGACGATTTCAGCATAGATTTTCGCACCACGCGCTTTTGCATGTTCGTACTCTTCAAGCACCAACATACCGGCACCGTCGCCCAGTACAAAACCATCGCGTTCTTTATCCCACGGACGGCTCGCCGCCTGTGGGTTATCGTTGCGGGTCGACAGCGCGCGCGCTGCGCCAAAACCACCTACGCCCAGCGGCGTACTGGCTTTTTCTGCGCCACCTGCCACCATCGCGTCCGCATCGCCATAGGCGATGATACGCGCGGCATGGCCGATGTTATGCACGCCTGAAGTACAGGCAGTCGCAATAGAGATGCTTGGCCCACGCAGGCCATACATGATAGTCAGATGGCCTGCTACCATGTTAACAATCGTCGACGGGACAAAGAACGGGCTAATCTTACGCGGTCCGCCTTTTACCAGCGAACTGTGGTTTTCTTCGATCAGACCGAGACCACCGATACCGGAGCCGATAGCGGCGCCAATACGGCTTGCGTTCTCTTCCGTCACTTCAAGGCCAGAATCCTGCATGGCCTGTACGCCAGCGACAATTCCATATTGAATGAAGGCATCCATCTTGCGCTGTTCTTTGCGCGAGATAATGTCATCACAGTTAAAATCCTTTACTAAGCCAGCAAATTTCGTTGCATAGGCGCTAGTATCGAAATGGTCGATCAGGCTGATGCCACTCTGACCGGCAAGGAGAGCTTTCCAGGTAGACTCTACGGTATTGCCGACAGGAGACAACATGCCCAGTCCGGTCACAACTACACGACGCTTAGACACGGTTGTCCTCCAGGGAGGGAAAATGATTCTAGTGGGACAAAAAGATAAAACTCAGGCGGTCGAACGACCGCCTGGAGATGTTCACTTACGCCTGGTGGCCGTTGATGTAATCAATGGCAGCCTGAACGGTGGTGATTTTCTCAGCTTCTTCGTCCGGAATCTCAGTATCAAACTCTTCTTCCAGAGCCATTACCAGCTCAACGGTGTCAAGAGAATCTGCGCCCAGGTCTTCAACGAAAGAAGCATTGTTGGTTACTTCTTCCTGCTTAACGCCCAGCTGTTCGCCGATAATTTTCTTAACGCGTTCTTCGATAGTGCTCATACTCTTAAATTTCCTATCAAAACTCGCTTTCGCGATGGTTTTCGTAGTGTATAAAATGTTGAAAAATTTGCAACTAAATCCCAGCAGGTCTTACCACGATTTTACGTTATTTTGCGGCCTTTCGCCCTAATAACGCAAATATTTTTCAATCGTGATTAAACCATGTACATTCCGCCGTTGACGTGCAGAGTCTCACCAGTGATGTAACTCGCTTCGTCAGAGGCTAAAAATGCAACCGCGCTGGCGATTTCCTGAGCGCCGCCGAGGCGACCCGCAGGCACCTGCGCCAGGATACCCGCACGCTGATCGTCAGACAGCGCACGCGTCATGTCCGTTTCAATAAAACCCGGAGCCACAACATTGACAGTAATACCACGGGACGCAACTTCACGCGCCAGTGATTTACTGAAACCGATCAGGCCCGCTTTCGCCGCAGCGTAGTTTGCCTGACCTGCATTTCCCATGGTACCAACCACAGAACCAATAGTGATAATGCGACCACAACGCTTTTTCATCATAGCGCGCATTACCGCTTTTGACAGGCGGAAAACGGATGATAAGTTGGTTTCGATAATATCGTTCCACTCATCATCTTTCATTCGCATCAACAGATTATCACGAGTGATACCGGCATTATTAACCAGGATATCCACTTCACCAAATTCTGCGCGAATATTTTCCAGAACAGATTCAATAGATGCAGGATCGGTCACATTCAACATCAAACCTTTCCCGTTAGCACCTAAATAGTCACTAATGTTCTTCGCACCATTTTCACTGGTCGCAGTCCCGATAACTTTCGCGCCGCGGGCAACGAGAGTCTCTGCAATTGCGCGGCCTATGCCACGGCTTGCACCAGTCACCAGCGCAATCTTTCCTTCAAAGCTCATGGTTTTCCTCTTTTATTGCGTAAGTGCCGCAGACAGCGCCGCCGGCTCGTTCAGCGCCGACGCTGTCAGGGTGTCGACAATACGTTTCGTCAGACCAGTGAGGACTTTACCTGGACCCACTTCATAAAGATGTTCAACGCCCTGCGCCGCGATAAATTCCACGCTCTTCGTCCACTGTACCGGATTGTACAACTGGCGAACCAGCGCATCGCGGATAGCGGCGGCATCGGTTTCACATTTCACGTCAACGTTGTTTACTACCGGCACCGTTGGCGCGCTAAAGGTAATTTTGGCTAATTCAACCGCCAGCTTATCTGCCGCTGGTTTCATCAGCGCGCAGTGCGACGGTACGCTCACCGGCAGCGGCAGCGCGCGTTTCGCGCCAGCGGCTTTACAGGCTGCGCCCGCGCGTTCTACCGCCTCTTTATGCCCGGCGATAACCACCTGTCCCGGCGAGTTAAAGTTAACCGGCGAAACAACCTGCCCTTCGGCAGATTCTTCACAGGCTTTAGCAATAGAGGCATCATCCAGCCCGATGATCGCAGACATGCCGCCAGTACCTTCCGGAACCGCTTCCTGCATGAATTTACCACGCATTTCCACCAGACGAACGGCATCAGCAAAGTTGATGACGCCAGCGCAAACCAGCGCGGAATATTCGCCCAGGCTGTGACCTGCCATTAACGCAGGCATTTTACCGCCCTGCTGCTGCCAAACGCGCCAAAGCGCGACGGAAGCGGTTAATAACGCCGGCTGCGTCTGCCAGGTTTTATTCAGTTCTTCCGCTGGACCTTGCTGGGTGAGCGCCCACAGATCATATCCCAGAGCCGCAGAAGCTTCAGCAAACGTTTCTTCTACGATAGGGTAATTTGCCGCCATTTCGGCCAACATCCCAACGCTCTGAGAACCCTGACCGGGGAACACAAATGCAAATTGCGTCATGTTTAAATCCTTATACTAGAAACGAATCAGCGCGGAGCCCCAGGTGAATCCACCCCCGAAGGCTTCAAGCAATACCAGCTGACCGGCTTTAATTCGCCCGTCACGCACGGCTTCATCCAGCGCGCACGGCACAGAAGCCGCGGAGGTATTGCCGTGCCTGTCCAGCGTGACGACGACATTGTCCATCGACATGCCGAGTTTTTTCGCTGTCGCGCTAATGATACGCAGGTTAGCCTGATGCGGCACCAGCCAATCGAGTTCTGAGCGATCCAGGTTATTAGCCGCCAGCGTCTCATCGACAATATGCGCCAGTTCAGTGACCGCCACTTTAAAGACTTCATTGCCCGCCATCGTCAGGTAAATCGGGTTATCCGGATTTACGCGATCGGCATTCGGCAGGGTCAGTAATTCACCGTAACGGCCATCGGCATGAAGATGAGTGGAGATAATACCCGGTTCTTCAGAAGCGCTCAGTACGGCCGCGCCTGCGCCATCGCCGAAAATAATGATCGTACCGCGATCGCCAGGATCGCAAGTGCGGGCTAATACATCGGAACCGACCACCAGCGCGTGTTTAACCACGCCGGATTTAACGTACTGGTCGGCGATACTTAACGCATAGGTGAAACCTGCGCACGCTGCCGCGACATCAAACGCCGGGCAACCTTTAATACCGAGCATACTTTGAATCTGACATGCCGCGCTTGGAAATGCATGCGTTGCTGATGTGGTAGCCACCACAATCAAGCCAATTTGGTCTTTATCGATCCCCGCCATCTCAATCGCGCGATTCGCAGCGGTAAAGCCCATCGTCGCGACAGTTTCATTCGG
The DNA here is from genome assembly GCF_015534835.1 of Salmonella sp. SJTUF14076. Taxonomy (NCBI): domain Bacteria; kingdom Pseudomonadati; phylum Pseudomonadota; class Gammaproteobacteria; order Enterobacterales; family Enterobacteriaceae; genus Salmonella; species Salmonella sp. SJTUF14076. The sequence continues at coordinate 2,795,314 of NZ_CP064674.1, forward strand.
CGCGGCGATATGGCGTTCACGAATACCTGTACGAGTGACAATCCACTCGTCAGAGGTCTCAACCATTTTTTCCAGATCGGCGTTAGTCCGCACTTGTTCGGGCAGATAGCTGCCAGTACCAATAATCTTCGTATACATGTACGCTCAGTCACTTTTCGGTTATATACCGTTACCTGTAAACGTCTGGCACGCTGGCGGCGCCGGGGAGACAGCGATATTATCTGTGCGCCCGCAGGTTTACGCCTTTGCCATCGTCCAGCGGTTCAAATCCGGCTGGGTATACAGATTCCAGGCGAGCGGCAATTCGCTGAGGAACTTGTCGCTGCACCGCCTGCACTGCCTGTTCAATCGCGACTGCAAATGCTCGCTGATTGGCCGCACCATGACTTTTTATCACCGTGCCGCGCAATCCTAACAGACAGGCGCCATTATACCGGTCGGGGTTGAGGTGACTGAATCGCCTCGTCAGGCTTTTTTGTAACCAACGTTTTAATAACAGCAGCCACCACGACCGTTTTTTCCCCTCGCCCTGTGATTTCAGCAGTGAAAGGAACATTCTGACAACCCCTTCCATCGTTTTAAGTGTGACATTGCCTGTAAAGCCGTCACACACCAGTACATCGGTTTTTCCCGTCAGTAACTCATTCGCCTCAAGGTAGCCGATGTAATTGATGGTTGGGACTGTTTTTAACATTAAAGAGGCTTCGCGAATACTGTCGAGGCCTTTGGTTTCTTCTTCCCCGATATTGAGTAGCGCCACGCGGGGATTTTTGATCCCGACGACCTCTTCCGCCAAAACGGCGCCCATCACGGCAAACTGCACCAGCATGGTGCTGTCACAGTCGACGTTGGCACCCAAATCAAGCACTACCGTTTTGCCCTTTTGCTGGTGCGGTAATACCGTCACCAACGCCGGACGCTCAATCCCCTCAAGAGGCTTGAGCAATAATTTCGCCAGCCCCATCAGCGCCCCGGTATTACCGGCGCTAACGCAAGCTTCGGCTCGGCCTTCTTTCACAAGCTCCAGGGCCACACGCATGGATGTCCCGCGACTGGCGCGGATCGCCTGCGAAGGCCGGGCATCACTGGCAATAACTGACTGTGCAGGGATAATCTGCAGACGCGAACGTTGTTCAAAGTCAGCTTTGGCAAGTAATGGCGTGATAATATCGGGATTCCCGACTAAAAGAAGAGTGAGCTGCGAATTAGCGTTCAGTGCCTGCAATGCTGCAGGCACCGTCACGGAAGGACCAAAATCGCCCCCCATGACATCTAACGCCAGGGTTAGACGTGTCAAGGTATCGTCGCTGCCTGGTTCGGTGTTCTCCGCTTACGCGGAGAAATCCTCACTAAGCTTTATCACGCTTGTACTCTTCGGCTTTTACACCACAGGCACGCCTGTGATGCAAAAGGCATCGAGTATCGCGCGATTACTTAGCGATGACCTTACGGCCGCGGTAGTAACCGTCGGCAGTGATGTGGTGACGCAGGTGTTTTTCACCAGAAGTTTTGTCTACAGACAGGCTGGTGACTGCGGTCAGAGCGTCATGGGAACGACGCATGCCACGTTTGGAACGGGTTGGTTTATTCTGTTGTACGGCCATGGACCTTACTCCTCAATTACGGTTTATCCCTGCGTCCGCGGGGAAGACCTATTACTTACGCTTTAAGCTGGCTAATACGGCAAATGGGTTTGGCTTTTGCGCTTCATCAGGCAGTTCGCCAAAGACCATGTCCGCCTCGGACACTTCACAGTGTTCAGAATCATGCACCGGAACTACCGGCAAGGCGAGGATGATTTCATCTTCAACCGTCGCCAGCAGATCGATTTCGCCGAATTCGTTTACCTCAATCGGCTCATACGCTTCCGGCAGTGCTTCAGCCTGCTCGTCGGAACGGACAGGGCTAAAACAATACGTTGTGTGAACCTGATGGGTAAACGGTTTCCCGCAACGCTGGCATTCGAGCGACACCGTAACGACCGCATCGCCGGTTAAAACGGCGAGACGTTGGTTATCGATAGCGAACGACATGGAGCATTCCACATCACTGTCCACACTGACTACAGATTCGGCAACGCGCTCAACCTGATCGGGGGTATAGATACCCTGGTAATCAAGGCGTTTTTGAGCGGTACGAACCGGATCAAGAGTCAGGGGTAATTTTACCTTTTGCATAGGGCGCGCATATTAACTTCGTAACGTCATATAGTCAAAGAAAAAGGCAGCCTGCGGTTGCCTTTTGCCAATAATTCGCACACATTGCGGGTTACAGACTTATTTTCGCTCAAGACGAGTCAGTATGACAGGCTTGAAGACCGAAGAGCATAGTTTAAGATGGCTCTCATCATTACGCTATATCTGAGGGAAAAAATATGCCCCGTCTCATCCTTGCGTCTACCTCTCCCTGGCGTCGCGCGCTGCTGGAAAAGCTGACGATTCCTTTCGAATGCGCCGCGCCGGATGTTGATGAAACCCCCATGCCGGGCGAAGCGCCGCGTCAGTTGGTGCTGCGGCTGGCGCAGGCTAAGGCGCAATCGCTCGCCGCGCGTTTCCCGAATCATTTGATTATTGGCTCCGACCAAATTTGTGTTCTGGACGGCGAAATCACCGGCAAACCGCTGACGGAAGAAAAAGCGCGTCAGCAATTAGCCAAAGCCAGCGGAAATATTGTGACGTTTTATACCGGACTGGCACTGTATAACTCCGCCTCCGGGCACTTACAAACCGAAGTGGAGCCTTTTGACGTTCACTTTCGCCATTTAAGCGAAGCGGAAATAGACGACTATGTCCGTAAAGAGCATCCGCTGCACTGCGCGGGAAGTTTTAAAAGCGAAGGTTTAGGCATTGCATTATTTGAGCGCTTAGAGGGCCGCGATCCGAACACGCTGATTGGCTTGCCGCTTATTGCCCTGTGCCAGATGCTGCGACGGGAAGAGATGAACCCGCTGAATGCCTGATTAATCTGCCTGATGGCGACGCGATGCGTCTTATCAGGCCTACGGTGCATCACACGATTGTAGGCCTGATAAGCAACGCGCATCAGGCTTTACTACGTAATACCTCAAGGCAGCGCTTCAATTGCTTATCCATCGGCGCTTCAATGCGCATGACTTCGCCCGTTCCCGGATGCGTGAACTTCAGCGCCGCGGCGTGTAGAAAGAGACGTTTAAGACCGGTTCCCGCTTCGGTAAGCTGTTGATCAAATTCACGGTCGCCGTAGCGATCGTCGAACGCAATAGGGTGACCGGCATATTGGGTATGTACGCGAATCTGATGCGTACGGCCCGTTACCGGGCTACAGCGCACCAGCGTGGCGAAGGCATAGCGCTCTTCCACCTTGAAGCGCGTTTCTGACGGTTTGCCTTCCTGGCTCACACGAACAATACGTTCGCCGCTTTGCAGAATGTTCTTTAATAATGGCGCCTGTACGGTTTTAACGTGCGATTGCCACTGGCCGCGCACCAGCGCCAGATAATCTTTCTGCATTCCCTTTTCGCGCAGTTGCTCATGCAGCGAACGCAGCGCGGAGCGTTTTTTCGCCACCAACAGCACGCCGGAGGTATCGCGGTCAAGACGATGCACGAGCTCCAGGAATCGCGCTTCCGGACGCAACGCCCGCAGCCCTTCGATGACGCCAAAACTTAACCCGCTCCCGCCGTGTACGGCGGTGCCGGAAGGCTTATTCAGCACCAGAATATGGTCGTCTTCATACAAAATGACGTCCGCCAACGCCGCCACTTTTTGCAAATGCGGCGACACGGCCTCTTCTTCGCGTTCAGCAACGCGAACCGGCGGAATGCGGACTTCATCGCCCGCTTCCAGTTTGTATTCCGGTTTAATGCGTTTTTTGTTCACCCGCACCTCGCCTTTACGCAAGATGCGATAAATCATACTTTTTGGTACCCCTTTCAGTTGGGTGCGCAAAAAGTTATCAATGCGTTGCCCCGCTTCGTCAGCGGCGATAGCAACAATTTTTACGGATGGCGTTTCTGTTTTCATGGGGGGCGATTCTAAATAGCCTGTGAGATTCGCGCCACACATTTTTCTATGCTTATAGAGACGTCTACGCCAGTGGATGAACATTTTTCACTGCGGTTTTGCTGGTTATTAAAGCGATTGGCTCACGCTGGTGAAAAAACTGTGAGTAAGCGGGTGATAAATGGTAAAAGTCATCTTGCTATAACAAGGTTAGCAGTGGAATAATGATGCGGTTTCCGCACCGAAACTTGTTAAAACAAAAAGTTTAGCGGAATAACCCATTTTGTCTGACCGATCATCAACGCAGCAATGGCGTAAGACGTATTGATTTTTCAGACAGTTAGCGGGCTGCGGGTTGCAGTCCTTACCGGTAGATAGGATCTTCTCTGGAGAGTAATGCCCAGGCTGCTTCCCTGATAATTGCGCTGTGTTTCCGTATGAAATACAGGCAACCGACACTCTGCGCCTCTTTGAGCTGACGATAACCGTGAGGTTGGCGACGCGAAATAGTCACGAGGCCATCGGTTCATGCCCGGTAAGGCGTCACCATGCCCGCAGCTTAGTCGTCAACGTAAGAATAATGAGTAAGTTACGATGAAAAGAATGTTAATCAACGCGACTCAGCAGGAAGAGTTGCGCGTCGCCCTTGTAGATGGGCAGCGTCTGTACGATCTGGATATAGAAAGCCCCGGACACGAGCAGAAAAAAGCGAACATCTATAAAGGCAAAATTACCCGTATTGAACCGAGCCTGGAAGCGGCTTTTGTTGATTACGGCGCAGAACGCCACGGTTTCCTCCCGTTAAAAGAAATTGCCCGCGAATATTTCCCCGCTAACTACAGCGCTCATGGTCGCCCGAACATTAAAGACGTGTTACGCGAAGGCCAGGAAGTCATTGTTCAAATCGATAAAGAAGAGCGCGGCAACAAAGGCGCGGCGTTAACCACCTTTATCAGTCTGGCGGGCAGCTACCTGGTACTGATGCCGAATAACCCGCGCGCGGGTGGTATTTCCCGTCGCATTGAAGGCGACGATCGTACCGAGTTAAAAGAAGCGTTGGCCAGCCTGGAACTTCCTGAAGGGATGGGGCTTATCGTGCGTACCGCGGGCGTGGGTAAATCCGCCGAAGCGTTGCAGTGGGATTTAAGCTTCCGCCTGAAACACTGGGAGGCCATTCAGAAAGCCGCTGAAAGCCGTCCCGCGCCGTTCCTGATCCATCAGGAAAGCAACGTCATCGTACGCGCGTTTCGCGACTATCTGCGTCAGGATATTGGTGAAATCCTGATCGACAATCCAAAAGTGATGGAAATGGCGCGTCAGCATATCGCCGCGTTGGGCCGCCCGGATTTTAGCAGCAAAATTAAGCTGTACACCGGTGAAATCCCGTTGTTCAGCCATTACCAGATCGAATCGCAGATCGAGTCAGCGTTCCAGCGTGAAGTGCGCCTGCCCTCCGGCGGCTCCATCGTCATTGACAGTACCGAAGCGTTAACCGCCATCGATATCAACTCCGCCCGCGCGACTCGCGGCGGCGATATCGAAGAAACCGCGTTCAACACCAATCTCGAAGCGGCCGACGAGATTGCCCGCCAGTTGCGTCTGCGCGACCTGGGCGGCCTGATCGTTATCGACTTTATCGATATGACGCCGGTACGTCACCAGCGCGCGGTAGAAAACCGTCTGCGTGAAGCGGTGCGTCAGGACCGGGCGCGTATTCAGATTAGCCATATTTCCCGCTTCGGCCTGCTCGAAATGTCGCGTCAGCGCCTGAGCCCGTCTCTGGGCGAATCCAGCCATCACGTGTGTCCGCGCTGTAGCGGTACCGGCACCGTGCGCGATAACGAATCTCTGTCGCTGTCCATTCTGCGCCTGATTGAAGAAGAAGCGCTGAAAGAGAATACGCAGGAAGTCCATGCCATTGTTCCGGTGCCGATCGCCTCTTATCTGCTTAACGAAAAACGGACGGCAGTGAACGCTATTGAGACGCGTCAGGATGGCGTCCGCTGTGTCATCGTCCCGAACGATCAGATGGAAACGCCGCACTATTCCGTGCTGCGCGTACGCAAAGGGGAAGAAACGCCGACCCTGAGCTACATGCTGCCGAAGCTGCACGAAGAAGCGATGGCGCTGCCTTCTGAAGAAGAGTACGCCGAGCGTAAACGCCCGGAACAGCCTGCGCTGGCGACATTCGCTATGCCAGATGTGCCTCCGGCGCCGACGCCTGTCGAACCGGCGGTTAGCGTCGCCACGGCGAAAAAGGATAATGTTGCCGCCGCGCAGCCTGCCCAGCCGGGTCTGTTTAGCCGCTTCCTTAACGCGCTGAAACAACTGTTCAGCGGTGAAGAAACGAAAGCCGTCGAAACAGCCGCGCCGAAAGCGGAAGAAAAAGCGGAGCGTCAGCAGGATCGTCGCAAGCCACGGCAGAACAACCGTCGCGATCGTAACGAACGCCGCGACACCCGTGATAACCGTGCCGGACGTGACGGCGGCGAGAGCCGCGACGATAATCGTCGTAACCGTCGCCAGACGCAGCAGCAAAATGCGGAAGCGCGCGATACCCGCCAGCAGGAAACGGCGGAAAAAGTGAAAACCGGCGATGAACAGCAACAGACGCCGCGTCGCGAACGCAGCCGCCGCCGCAATGATGACAAGCGCCAGGCGCAGCAGGAAGTAAAAGCGCTTAACCGCGAAGAACAGCCTGTCCAGGAGACCGAGCAGGAAGAACGCGTTCAGCAGGTTCAGCCGCGCCGCAAGCAGCGTCAGCTTAATCAGAAAGTCCGCTTTACCAACAGCGCAGTGGTTGAAACGGTTGACACGCCGGTCGTCGTCGACGAACCACGCCCGGTTGAAAACGTTGAACAGCCCGTTCCAGCGCCGCGTACCGAGCTGGCGAAAGTTGATTTACCTGTCGTCGCCGATATCGCGCCGGAGCAGGATGATAGCGTAGAACCTCGCGATAATACCGGTATGCCGCGTCGCTCCCGTCGTTCTCCGCGCCACCTGCGCGTAAGCGGTCAGCGTCGCCGTCGCTATCGTGACGAGCGCTACCCGACACAATCGCCGATGCCGTTAACCGTCGCCTGCGCGTCGCCGGAAATGGCGTCCGGTAAAGTCTGGATCCGCTACCCGATTGTCCGTCCTCAGGAAACGCAGGTTGTTGAAGAGCAGCGTGAAGCAGATCTGGCGCTGCCACAACCGGTTGTCGCTGAACCGCAGGTTATCGCTGCGACCGTAGCGTTAGAACCACAAGCGTCGGTACAGGCGGTAGAAAACGTTGCCGTTGAGCCGCAGACCGTCGCCGAACCACAGGCGCCGGAAGTCGTCAAGGTCGAGACAACGCATCCGGAAGTGATTGCCGCGCCGGTTGATGAACAGCCGCAACTGATTGCCGAAAGCGATACGCCGGAAGCGCAAGAGGTTATTGCTGACGCCGAACCGGTAGCAGAAACCGCCGACGCGTCCATTACGGTGGCTGAAAACGTGGCTGATGTTGTCGTTGTCGAGCCAGAAGAAGAGACAAAAGCGGAAGCGGCTGTTGTGGAGCACACGGCAGAAGAAACCGTTATCGCACCGGCCCAGGTGGTGGAAAAGCCGCAGGACGTTGTCTGCGTTGACGATCATAACCACGCCAGCGCGCCGATGACGCGTGCGCCAGCGCCGGAATATGTGCCGGAAACCCCGCACCATAGCGACTGGCAGCGCCCTTCCTTCCACTTTGAAGGTAAAGGCGCAGCAGGCGGACACAGCGCCACACGTCACGCCAGCGCCCCGGCAACACGCCCACAGCCGGTAGAATGATGTAAATGCTGATACAAAGCCGACCGCCAGGTCGGCTTTTTTATGCCCCTTACAGGGCGATGCCTCACCCCATGGCGTCTTTTAGTCACTCCTAGCGTATGAGATCAGGCGGGATAATACGTACGGATGGCGTCGCTACGGGCGCGACAATATGACCACTAACTCAATGACGACTAAAAAAATGCCCGCGCCGGGGTGGATGGCGCGGGCAGACAAAACATATCCAGTTTCGTGATATGTTTCAAAAAGAGGTGTTACCGGTTCAACTGGAAAAGCGACATTCCCTGCATGTCGGTAAACGTTTTATAGGACGCCTGTAATGCCGCCTGTTGCATGACGTAGGAGGAAATGACCGAGTTCCAGTCCACATCTACCAGATTGCTCATCTGCAGCTTCTGTCCCAGCGCACGGTCGCTTCCCAGTGAATCCAGCGTACTGAGTTCGCTCAGTTGCGTTCCCAGTTCCGCACGAACGGTCAGGACGTTATTGAGCGAATTTTTTAAGCCGCGATTGGTTTTATCAATGGCGGCAGCGGCCTTTTCTTTTTCCACGTCATTGCCTTCCACCGGGGTCTTGAGTGCGGCAATTGCCGTATCGAGCATGACAAACAGATTCTTTTCGGAGTCCGAGCCATCCGGTTCCGGCACCGCATTGCTGGTGATGCTATTAAAAATTTGCGCGCCCGTATGGCCAATTACCATCGTGCGTGCGGAATCCACCTGCTGGGTAACACTTTTCTCGCCGCCATGATAACCACCTGTCGCCTGGTCGAATGGCGCCGCTTCCGTTTTATACCCGGCAAAGATATAGCGACCATTGCCGTCAGTGCTGTTTGCCAGGTTCATCAGCTGATCGCGGATCCCCTGTAAATCCGTCGCCAGCGACGCGCGGTCATCGTCGCTTAACGTGCCGTTTCCGGCATAGACGATTTTTTCCTGCGCGGTTTGAATCGCCGTCGTCACCTGACTGAGTACGCTTTCTTCCAGCGACACTTTTTGGGTGGCAAACGTACGCGCCAGGGCATACTGGCTATTCTGCGCCTGCGCCTGAGAGAGTACTACCGCCTGCGACGCGGCGATCGGATCGTCAGATGGGTTGGTAACGCGCTTACCGGTAGACATCTGCTCGCCCAGCTTCATCCATTCGGCCTGAGAATTAGTGATGCCGCTCATATTTTGTTCGTACATCATCTGGGTACTGATACGCATGTCATCCTTCTCCTTTAGCGAATATTCAATAACGCATCAAACAGCGCATTCGCGGTCTGCAATACTTGCGCATTCGCCAGATAATACTGCTGATAACGCTGCAAATTGCCGTACTCTTCGTCGAGGTTAACGCCGGAAACCGACTGTTGCTGTTTATAAAGCTGTTTAACCACATTCGCTTGCGTGGTGCTGCTGGTTTTCAGCGTTGACGTTTTGTTACCCACATCGCTGACCAACGTGGCGTAAGCATCGTTAAAAGTTTTGTTGCCGCCCACTACATTGCTGTTTTGTAAGTCCAGCAATGCCTGACCATTGCGGTTATCGCTGTCGCCGGTATCCACGTCAGGATCGAGTTTTGACTCAGACGCCATCGCAATCTCGGCTTCATTTGTCACTTTAACGTTCATGTCGACGATAGCATTGCTGACCGGCTTGAGAAGAAAACTGTCGTTTTTCTGTGCGCCGGTCCCTACCGTCACTTTCAGACCGTCAATCTCCAGTTTTCCGTCAGCATCTTTTGTTGCCGTGAAGGTGGTGTTATCCGCAGTGCGAGTAACCTGCCAGTCTGTACCGTCAAAAACAATCTTATAATCCGTCGCCTGAACCTTCGTGCTGTCGACCACCTTAGCGGTTAGCGATACCGTTTTATCGGCATTATTACTGTTGCTATATACCACCGGCGAGCCAATGCTAAAGAAGTCTTTCCCTTTATTGCCGTCGGCGTCATAACCTTTGGTATGCTGCGCGTTAAACGCATCGGCAAACGCCAACGCCAACTGGCCCAGCGTATTACGAGTCTGATCCAGATCCTGAGAACGGAACGTCAGTAGCCCGCCGAGCGAACCGGTGTTCAGCAACTTTTCCGGAATTTCGATGTTACCGGCGGCCTCATCGACATAAGCGACAGTCGTTCGCGTCGGGTCGGCGCTGGAGGGAACCGCCGCCAACTGACGCGCCGTCGACCCCTGCACCAGCGTATAGCCATTGGCCATCGTCAGGTTATAGGTGCCGCCGTCCTGTACACTCACCTCGACGCCAACGATCTTGTTAAGCTCGCTAACCAACTGATCACGTTGATCGAGCAGGTCGTTCGGCGATGCGCCCGCGCCTACGCCCGTCATACGGGAGATTTGATCGTTCAGGTTAGCTATCTGCTTCGCGTAATTGTTGATTTGCGCCACGCTGGAGCCAATCGCGATATTGACCTGTTTATCCTGATCGCGCAGATACTGATCGGTGGTTTTGAACTGGTTTACCAGCCCTTCCGCTTTACCAATCAGCGCCTGACGCGCCGCAGGATCTTCCGCATTACTGACTAACGTTTGCAGGCTGGTAAAAAAACTCTGCAGCGAGCCAGACAGTGAGCTGGATTTATCGGCCAGCAGGTTGTCGATTTTCGACATTTGTTCATAGCGCGTGGTTAAGCCGCTGCTCTGGTTTTGCGCGCCGCGTAGCTGATTAGTGATAAACGCATCATATTCGCGCTGTACGCCTGAAACGTAAACGCCATTACCTATCCAGCCGCCAGCCCCTAACGTACTGTTTGCCTGCGCCAGAATAGTTGTCTGCCGGGTATAACCCGCAACGTTATAATTGTTGATGTTATTACTGACCGTATTTAACGCGGCCTGCGCGGCGTTAAGTCCGCTCATGGCGTGATTAATCAAGCTGGACATGATGGTTCCTTTTAATCCTTCAATACTCGTTGTTATCGGCAGCGACTACGTGGACTTGAGCAATTTAAAAGAGATTGTCGAGATTCGCGCTGTAGGTTTTGCTGACCTTTTCACTCATCGCTTTCAACTGCTGAATCATGCTGGTCAATTTACGCGCGTAATTCGGGTCAGTGGCGTATCCGGCGTTTTGCAGAGCCACTGCGCCCTGCTCTGCCGTGGCGGCAGTGGTCACGGCAGCGTAGCGTGGGTTACGCGTTAACAGCGCGACATAATCCGATAACGCCTCCAGATACGAGCTATAGACGCGGAATTTCGCTTTCACTTTTTTCGCTTCGCCATTTTCGTATTCAGTGGTGGTGATTTCCGTCACCGGCCCTTTCCAACTGGCGGTCGCTTTCACGCCAAATACGTTATAGCTGGGTTCGCCATTCTCCCGCAGGATTTGCCGCTGCCCCCAGCCGGACTCCAGCGCCGCCTGCGCCAGAATCAGATGATGCGGCACCCCGCTTTGTTCGCTGGCCAGCCTCGCCGGGAGCGAAAGCCGGGCCAGAAAGTCTTTACTGTCGCCGGAGAGCGGCGCATCGCTGCTGTCCGGCGTTTTCGGTATGGCTTTGCGCACCAGTTGGATCAGCGCCTGATTTTGATAGCTGTTTACCGTCTCCAGGGAGAATTTAAGCGGTACTTGCGGCGCATCATCTGCAGGCATCGTCTGCCCGCCCGTCATCTGTTTAACCATCATATCCGCCAGCCCCAATCCCTTACCGGCGGTCATCTGCTGGGCGATCTGCTGGTCATACATGCTGGTATACAGACGCGTCTGATCGCTGCTGAATAAACCATCTTTGGGTAAAGCCTCGCGCATACTTTTCAGCATCATCTGCACAAACATCCCTTCCACCTGACGGGCCACAGGACGGATATTCGCCGCCGGGTCCTGGCCCGCTTTCGCTTTCAGTTCGTTCAGAGATTGCGCATCCCAGGCCGCGCTGGCCAGCAATTTACCGTCTCCGATCATCAGATGATTTCCAGTTTGGCGCGTAGACAGCCCGCGCTCTGCATGGACTGCAAAATCGACATCAGATCCATCGGCGTCGCGCCAAGCGCATTCAGCGCGCGCACTACGCTGTTCAGATTGGCGCTGGAACGCACGCTCTGTAGCGATCCGCCGCTCTGACGCAAATCTATCTGAGTCTGTGGCGTCACCACGGTCTGCCCGCCGCCAAATGGCGTATTCGGCTGGTTGACGTTGAGTTGGCGATTGACTGTCACTGACAAATTGCCCTGCGCCACAGCGCAGCTATCCAGCGTGACTTCCCGATTCATGACCACCGAACCGGTACGCGAGTTGATCACGACTTTTGCATCCTGCGGCGTCACGTTGACTTCCATATTTTGAATGTCCGCCAGAAAACGCACCTGCGAGCTGTTGCCGCTGGGCACGCGTACCTGTACCGTTCGCGCATCAAGCGCAGTGGCGCTGCCGTAACCGCGGGCGCGGTTGATGGCGTCGGTAATTTGCTGCGCCATCGTAAAATCTTCGTCGTTCAATTGCAGATTAATGGTGTTGCCAGCGCCGAACTGAGTCGGCAACTCGCGTTCGATAATCGCGCCGTTAGTGATGCGCCCGCCATTAAGCTGGTTAACCTGCACGCTACTGCCGCCTGCGGAAGCGCCCGCGCCGCCGACCAGAATATTGCCCTGCGCCAGAGCATACACCTGGCTGTCCACCCCTTTTAACGGCGTCATTAATAACGTCCCGCCACGCAGACTTTTAGCGTTCCCCATTGAGGAAACGACGACATCGATCGTTTGTCCCTGTCGCGCAAAAGGCGGATACGACGCCGTCACCATCACCGCCGCCACGTTTTTCAACTGCATGTTGGTGCCGGTGGGGACCGTAATCCCCAGTTGTGACAGCATGTTATTCAGCGTCTGAGTGGTAAATGGCGTCTGGGTCGTCTGGTCGCCCGTACCGTCCAGCCCGACCACCAGCCCGTAGCCGATCAGCGAGTTTTCCCGTACTCCCTGGACACTGGTCAGATCCCGGATACGCTCGGCGTGCGCCAGAGTGGCAACCAGTGCCAGAACGATTCCTGCAAGAGCTTTAAACACATACACCTCGCTTACATCGGCGACAAATTAAGGAAGAAACGTTGCAGCCAGCCCATATTTTGCGCTTCGTTAATATAGCCGTTCCCGACATATTCAATCCGCGCATCCGCCACCTGTGTCGAGGGAACGGAGTTGCTGCCGCTGATGGTGCGTGGATTTACCACGCCGGAGAAGCGGATGAATTCCGTTCCCTGATTAATCGCGATCTGTTTTTCCCCCACGACGTGTAAATTGCCATTGGCCAGAACCTGATCGACGGTCACGGTCAGCGTGCCGCTAAAGGTATTGCTGGCATTCGCGCCGCCTTTGCCGTTAAAAGAGTTGCCGCCGGAGGCCTCCATATCCGCGCGGGAATTACCGAATAATCCCTGCAGATAACGCGGTACCGTATCAAAACCAAAACTGGTTTTGCCGTCGCGACTGGCATTTGCCGACGAGCTTTTACTGGCGCTGACGTTTTCCTGTAACACAATCGTGAGCGTATCGCCGATATTACGCGGTCGACGATCTTCAAAAAGCGGCTGATAGCCATAATTAATCGGCTGCGCAGACTGAAATATGGAGCCATTCGCCACCGGTACCGGGCCAGGTATCGGCTGCGCCGTGGTCGCCCCCTGCACAAGCGGTTTAGCGGGTATCCAGGCGCATCCTGTCAGCGTCGCGACCATCAGGGCCATAACTGGGTAAGCGTGAAGCGCGTATTTTTGCATTACCTTCATCTTCAAAATCAGGGAGCCGGTGGCGTATCCCCCACCGGCGGCCCCTTAGAGTTGCGTCAGTTTCTGCAGCATCTGATCGGTCGTCGATACTGCTTTACTGTTAATTTCATAGGCGCGTTGAACCTGAATCATGTTCACCAGCTCTTCCGCCACGTTAACGTTCGACGTTTCGACATACCCTTGATACAACAACCCCGCGCCGTTGAGCCCCGGCGTGCTTTCGTTCGGCGCGCCGGACGATTGCGTTTCGATATAGAGGTTCTCGCCAATGCTTTCCAGCCCGGTGTCGTTCATAAAGGTGGTCAGGTTAAGCTGCCCGACCTGAACCGGCGCGGCCTGCCCCTGCTGGGTAACGCTGACCACGCCGTCGCGGCCAATCGTGATGCTTAACGCGTTGGCCGGAATGGTGATTGCCGGCTGCACCTGAAAACCGCCCGCCGTCACCAGTTGACCATTCTGATCCACCTGGAAAGAGCCGTCGCGGGTATAGGCAGACGTACCGTCCGGCAGCATGACCTGGAAAAAGCCCTGCCCTTTAATCGCCACATCTTTACTGTTGTTGGTCTGCGACAGGTTCCCCTGACTGTGCAGGCGCTCCGTGGCGACCGGACGCACGCCGGTACCGATTTGCAGCCCGGAAGGCAGCGTCGTCTGCTCGGACGACTGCGCACCCGGCTGGCGGATGGTCTGATACAACAGATCTTCAAATACCGCGCGCTGACGCTTAAAACCATTGGTGCTGACGTTTGCCAGGTTATTGGCAATCACATCCATATTGGTTTGCTGCGCGTCCAGACCGGTTTTGGCGATCCATAATGAACTGATCATAAAATGTCCTGTATTAACTCATCGACAGCAGTTGGTTAGCTCGCCCTTCGTTCTCATCTACGCTGGTGATAACCTTCATCTGCATTTCAAAACGACGTGCGTTGGCGATCATGTCGGTCATGGCTTCAACCGGCTTGACGTTACTGCCCTCCAGCACGCCCGACATAATGCGAATTGACGGGTCGGCGGCCAGTACCGCCCCGCGTTCAGCCTGTGTCTCGGCGGTAAGGCGGAATAAACCGTCATCGCTCCGCTGCACCTCATTGCCTTCCGCTTTGACCAGCTTCAGTCGCCCAACGGGCGCCACCGTGTTTGGCGGGTCGCCGGGATTGAGCGCGGAGATCGTGCCGTCTGCCGCAATGGTGATTTCCGACCCTTCAGGAACGGTAATCGGTCCGCCTTCGCCGATAACCGGATGTCCCTGAATGGTTAACTGCCCGGTCGGGCCCACCTGGATATTCCCGTTACGGGTATATCCTTCAGCGCCATCCGCCGCTTGCACCACCAGCCAGCCGTCCTGCTGTAACGCGACATCCAGCGGACGGGAGGTGTAGTCCAACTGACCCGGGGTCATATCCGCCCCGGGCGTCGACGCCGTAACCAGCGTGCGCGTTGCTAAAGAGAGGCCATCAACAGGCACCGCGCGTAACGCGTTAAGCTGCGCGCGAAAGCCCGGCGTCGAGGCATTAGCCAGGTTGCTGGCCGTTACCGCCTGCTGGTTAAGCGTCTGGCTGGCCGCCCCCATGGCGGTATAAATTGCGTGATCCATTAAGCTATCCCGTCAGGCGCTTAGCGCAGGTTAACCAGCGTATTGAGGATCTGGTCCTGGGTTTTGATGGTCTGCGCATTCGACTGGTAGTTACGCTGCGCGACGATCATATTCACCAGCTCTTTACTCAAATCCACGTTAGAGGCTTCCAGCGCGCCGTTCGTCAGCTTACCGAAGTTGCCGGAACCGGCAGTCCCCAGCAGCGCTACCCCGGAAGCCTGCGTCGCCGCCCAGACGTTATCGCCCTGGGATGCCAGACCTTCGTTATTGGCGAAGTTAGCCAGCACAATCTGCCCCAGCACCTGCTCCTGCTCGTTGGAGTAGTTGCCAACTACGGTGCCGTCGTTGTTAATCTGGTAGCTCACCAGGTCGCCCGGCTTATAGCCGTTTTGATTGGTGGCGACGATGTTGTTAGCCCCGGTGTTCTGCTGCATGGAGTTAAGGAAGCTGAGGGAGAAGGTGGCCGCTGTCGCGCCATTAATCGTACCGGTGGTGATGTTCACCGTACCGCCAGACTCCAGAATCCCGTTTTCATTGAATTTCAGCGTAGTGGACGCCGTTGTTGGCGCAGTGGCTGCAGGATCGCTGCTGTCATGGGTGTACACAGCCCATTCATTATCTTTGGTTTTCACAAAATAGACGTTCATGTCATGGGCATTACCCTGGCTGTCATAAACGGTGACGGTGCCTTTTTTGTTATACGAATCCGCATCACTCACGCTAAAGGGCGTTTTAGACGGTACAGGGTCCGTTGAGTTCAGGTTGATCTGCATTGACGCGGTGGTGGTCGATTTCGCCGCCATCAGCGTGTTCGGAATGGTGATCGGCGCAGGATTCGCCCCCTGCTGAATGGTCGGCGGCGTACCGGTGGCCGGATAGCCGGTCAACTGCATCCCCTGCATATTGACCAGGTTACGGTTCTCGTCCAGTTTGAACTGGCCGTTGCGGCTATAGAACACGGAACCGTTGCTGTCTACCAGGCGGAAAAAACCGTTCTGGCTAATCGCGACATCCAGCCCGCGCCCGGTGTTCGTTGTCGTACCGTCGGTAAAATCCTGGGTAATCCCCGCCACTTTTACGCCCAGCCCCACTTTGGAACCGGCGAACATATCGGCAAATGATGCCGTACCGGACTTAAAGCCATAGGTGGCGGAGTTGGCGATGTTATTACCGATAACATCAAGGTTGGTGGCCGCAGCGTTCAGGCCGCTAACCGCTTGAGAAAAAGACATGACTGACTCCTGATAAGTGTAAGGGCTTAGATTATTTGCCGAACTTCGTCGAGTGTGGTGGTGCCGTAGGTACCCAGATCCAACAGGTTGCCGTTACTGCCCTTCGTCACGCCCTGTACCAGAGCGAATTGCAGCGGCTGCGCCACCAGTTGCGTCCCGCCATTGCTGGCGGTAATCGCAATGTTGTAAGAACCATTCGGTACCGTTGTTCCGTCCGTTTGCTTACCATCCCAGGTAAAGGTGTGTACCCCGGCTCGCAACTCACCGATCTCCAGCGTCCGTACCACCCGGCCATCTTTATCGGTAATGGTTGCCGTCACTTTGTCCGCAGGCTGTTGCAATTCCACGCCAAACGGCGTCGTGGACGTCACGGCCCCTTCTTCCGCGCCTTTACCCGCCAGAATTGTGGTGCCAGGCACCATAACGCCATGTCCAATCAGCGTGGTCGCCTGTAGGGACTGACTATTATCGATTTGCCCGGAAATAGCCCCCAGCGTCGTATTCAGTTTTTCAATGCCGCTCACGGTACTGATTTGCGCCAACTGTGTCGTTAACTCATTATTTTGTAATGGGTTAGTCGGGTCCTGGTTCTTCAATTGCGCGACCAGTAAGGTCAGGAAACTGCTTTGCAGATCGGCAGCGTTGCTTCCGGTCATCGATCCGCTGCCGGTCGTCGTTTTGACGCCCGTGTTGGTCGGGTCATTCATATTTACGGCAATAGACATACGCGCCTCCTTTACTGGCCTAATGTCAGCGTTTTAAGCATCATGCTTTTTACGGTATTCAGGACTTCGATATTTGCCTGATAGCTGCGCGAGGCTGACATCGTGTTGACCATTTCGCCGACCACATCGACGTTGGGCATTTTGACGTAACCATTAGCGTCCGCCAGCGGATTGCCTGGCTCATAAACCAGCTTTTCCGGTGCCTGACTTTCAATCACGCTGGCGACCTTTACCCCGCCAGTGGCTTGACCCGGCGCGGCGTCCACCTGAAAAACCACCTGTTTGGCGCGATAAGGCTGTCCGTCCGGGCCGGTGACGCTATCCGCATTCGCCAGGTTACTGGCCGCAACGTTCAACCGTTTGGACTGTGCGGCAAGCGCCGATCCGGCAATATCAAAAATGTTTAACAGCGCCACGAATTAGTTTCCTCCCTGTAGCACATTCATCATGCCTTTGAGTTGGCTACCCAGAACGGTAAGCCCCATCTGATATTTGAGACTGTTATCCGCAAACTGCGTACGTTCCCTGTCCATATCTACGGTATTACCATCCAAAGAAGGCTGATCGGGTACGCGATAAAGCAGATCCACTGCGGGAGAAGAGACCGCCTGAGCGGGAATATGGTGAGAGGAAGTCAACGTTAACGCGACGCCGCCGGTTTCTTCCCGTCCACGCACCATCACCTTTTTTAACTCACTGGCAAAATCAATATCGCGCGCCTGATACCCCGGCGTATCGGCATTAGCGATATTCGCCGCTAATATTTCCTGACGTTGCGCGCGCAGATTTAGCGCTTCCTGCTGAAATCGTAAGGCGGCATCGAGCCTGTCGAGCATATCTCCTCCGCAAATGGCAAAATTCAGCCGACAGCTTAAATGCCTTCACGCGCGCGTTATCGCCGGAATAAACGCAAAATGCGTCGCTATTTATTGCGTTGATGCTTGCTTCACACGGGTAGAATCCTGTCATGACATCAACCAGGGGGAAGTACCATGCAAACGTTAAAACGAGGATTCGCCGTGGCGGCTTTGCTGTTCAGCCCCCTGACAATGGCGCAGGACATCAACGCCCAGCTGACCACGTGGTTTTCCCAGCGTCTGGCTGGCTTCAGCGACGAGGTGGTTGTCACGCTCCGTTCATCGCCCAATCTGCTGCCGAGCTGCGAGCAGCCAGCCTTCAGCATGACGGGCAGCGCGAAGCTGTGGGGCAACGTCAATGTGGTGGCGCGCTGCGCCAATGAAAAACGTTATTTGCAGGTGAATGTGCAAGCGACCGGCAATTATGTCGCCGTTGCCGCGCCCGTCGCGCGCGGCGGAAAATTGACGCCGGCCAACGTCACGCTAAAACGTGGCAGGCTGGATCAGTTACCGCCGCGGACGGTACTGGATATCCGTCAGATTCAGGATGCCGTCAGTTTGCGCGATCTCGCTCCCGGGCAGCCGGTACAGCTTACGATGATACGTCAGGCCTGGCGCGTCAAAGCGGGTCAACGAGTACAGGTCATCGCCAATGGCGAGGGGTTTAGCGTCAATGCGGAAGGTCAGGCGATGAATAATGCCACCGTCGCGCAAAATGCGCGCGTGCGCATGACATCGGGTCAAATCGTGAGTGGAACCGTCGATTCTGATGGGAATATTCTTATTAACCTATAATTGTGTAAAGATTTTGTCGCGGCTGCCGATGAGATATTCAACCATGATGGTAGCTGGCCGCTACAACGTAACCCTCGATGAGGATAAATAAATGAGCATTGACCGTACCTCACCTTTGAAACCCGTTAGCACTGTCCAGACGCGCGAAACCAGCGACACGCCGGTACAAAAAACGCGTCAGGAAAAAACGTCCGCCGCGACGAGCGCCAGCGTAACGTTAAGCGACGCGCAAGCGAAGCTCATGCAGCCAGGCGTCAGCGACATTAATATGGAACGCGTCGAAGCATTAAAAACGGCTATCCGTAACGGTGAGTTAAAAATGGATACGGGAAAAATAGCAGACTCGCTCATTCGCGAGGCGCAGAGCTACTTACAGAGTAAATAAGCGTATGACTCGTTTGTCAGAAATACTTGACCAGATGACCACCGTCCTGAATGACCTGAAGACGGTGATGGACGCCGAGCAACAACAGCTTT
This sequence comes from Salmonella sp. SJTUF14076, assembly GCF_015534835.1. Taxonomy (NCBI): domain Bacteria; kingdom Pseudomonadati; phylum Pseudomonadota; class Gammaproteobacteria; order Enterobacterales; family Enterobacteriaceae; genus Salmonella; species Salmonella sp. SJTUF14076. Next base: position 2,814,490 of record NZ_CP064674.1, read on the forward strand.
CCGTAGGCCAGATTAACGGCAGCCAGCTACAGCGTATTACAGAAGAAAAAAGCTCGTTGCTGGCGACGCTGGATTATCTGGAACAACAGCGCCGTCTGGAGCAGAACGCGCAGCGTAGCGCAAACGATGACATTGCAGAGCGCTGGCAGGCGATTACCGAAAAAACGCAGCATCTGCGCGACCTCAACCAGCACAACGGCTGGCTGCTGGAAGGGCAAATCGAGCGTAATCAACAGGCGCTGGAGGTGCTGAAACCTCACCAGGAGCCGACCTTGTACGGGGCTGACGGCCAGACTTCCGTCTCTCACCGCGGCGGTAAAAAAATTTCTATCTAATCATTGCCGGATGGCGACGTTGCGCCTTTCCGGCCTGAATGCCTTGTAGGCCTGATAGCACAGCGCTATCAGGCACTGAATTTACACCGTCCGGCGAACAAACTCTTTCACTTTAAAGCCCAGCACGGCAAGCGCGGCGAAATAGGCCGCGATACCCGCGATCACTACCGCCATCAAACGCAGCAAACGCCATAGCATCGACCCTTGCGACCACTCCGGCATAATATGCAACACGCCGAACAATACGGCGGCCATCACCAGTACGGAAATGATCAGACGCATCAGGAACCACATCCAACCCGGTTGTGGCGTAAAGATATTCTGTTTGCGCAGTTGCCAGTACAGCAGCGACGCATTGAGACATGCCGCCAGACCAATAGAGAGCGACAGCCCGGCGTGTTTCAGCGGTCCAATAAACGCCAGGTTCATTAACTGCGTCATGATTAACGTCACGATGGCGATTTTCACCGGCGTTTTAATATCCTGGCGAGAATAGAAGCCCGGAGCCAGCACTTTTACGACGATCAAACCAATCAGCCCCACCGAATAGGCGATTAACGCCCGCTGCGTCATCGCCGCATCAAAAGCGGTGAATTTACCGTACTGAAACAGCGAGACCGTCAGCGGCTTCGCCAGGATGCCTAACGCTACCGCGCTCGGCAACGCCAGTAAAAAGCACAAACGCAGCCCCCAGTCCATCAGGCGGCAGTACTCATCATGATTGCCGCTGGCAAAGCTTTTCGACAATGACGGCAACAGGATGGTCCCCAACGCCACGCCCAGCACGCCGGACGGGAACTCCATCAACCGATCGGCATAGTACATCCATGAGACCGAGCCGGAGGCCAGAAACGAGGCAAAAATGGTATTGATGATAAGGGAAATCTGACTGACGGATACGCCCAAAATCGCCGGCCCCATCTGTTTGACCACCCGCATCGCCCCAGTGTCGCGAAAGTTAATGCGCGGCAGCACCAGCATACCGATCTTTTTCAAATACGGAAGTTGATACACCAGTTGCAGCACGCCGCCGACGGTGACTGCCCAGGCTAACGCCAGCACCGGCGGATTAAAGTATGGCGCGGCGAATAATGCAAAACCAATCATGCTGATATTAAGAAATGTCGGCGCAAAAGCGGGAATAGAGAAGCGATTCCAGGTGTTGAGAATGGCGCCAACCAGTGAAGCCAGCGAGATCAGCAGAATATAGGGAAACGTAATCCGCAGCAGTTGCGTCGTCAGCGCGAATTTATCCGCAGTATCGGCAAAACCCGGCGCGGTTACCATAATCACCCACGGGGCGGCCAGCATACCGGCCACCGTCACGACGGCCAATGCCAGCGTCAACAGGCCGGAAACGTAAGCGACAAAGATCCGCGTCGCTTCTTCACCCTGCTTGCTCTTATATTCCGCCAGGATAGGCACAAAGGCCTGAGAAAAAGCGCCTTCGGCAAAGATCCGGCGTAGTAGATTGGGGAGTTTAAACGCCACAAAAAAGGCGTCGGTCGCCATCCCTGCGCCAAAAATTCTGGCGACAATCGCATCACGGGCAAAGCCCAACACGCGTGAAAACATAGTCATCGAGCTGACGGCAGCCAGCGATTTCAATAAATTCATTTCTTTTGTATTCCAGACCCTGGCGTAAAACTCCTGCATGGCTGATCCATCGACCGGATAACGCAACTTCTGCCGTATCCGGCTGTATCACCGCGCCTGACGGCGACGTCAAAACGTCTTATCAGGCCTTACAGACTCCCCACGGTTTGCCATTATTCACTGTGAAAAGAGGTATTATGTAGAGTGGGCATATATACCCGCCATACTTCGAGCTGCATGTGCGTTAGCTTTTCTGCAACTCGAATTATTGAGGGTATAGTACCTGGATTACGATGAATTACTACCGCCAGATGTTACAGAGGATTATTCGCTGATGGCGTCCCGCCACAGCGCCTCCACGACGCGCTGGGCCAAAATCGCCTGCTCCCCCGCCGTTTCCGGAACCGTCTGATTTTGTACGCAGTCAATGAAATGCCGCACGCATCCGACAAAACCACGCTGCTCAAGCGTTGTTTGCCAACCCGGAATGGGTTTGATGAGAATACCCTGCCCGCGCTCTTCGCGCCATTCACGCATATCCGTCACGTCATACAGCCCGCCTTCGGTGACGGCCTGGACCGATTCACGCTGACTTCCGGCGCGCCGGTGCATACTGGTGGTAATTTGTAATTTGTCGGCGGAAAAATGATGTTCCGCATAGCACATTTCGCCGGACTCGCTGGTGAGCAACGTGCCGCTGGCAAGGCGCGCCTCGCCGCCCGCCAGCCACAGAGCGGTATCCACGACATGCAGATAGTCATCGAGCAAAGTAAAACGTAAGTCGTGCGGCCCGATGCTATCGGTACGATGTTTATCCATACGCAGTGACGCCGCAGTACCGAGGCGCGTCTTCAGTTCGCGGTACAGCGGCGCGAAACGGCGATTAAAGCCAACCATCAGCGTCAATTTTTTTTGCGCCGCCAGCGCCACCAGTCGTTCGGCATCACGTAGATTTTCCGCCAGCGGTTTATCTACGCAGACATGGACGCCGGCATTGAGAAGTTCGCTGACCACGGCATAATGGCTTGCGGTACTGGAGTGGACGAAGACCACATCGCAGCCGGACGCTAAATTCGCCAGCGAATCCACATACGGTATGCGCCAGCTTTCGCAAATACGTAAGGCTTTATCCCGCGAAGGAGACCAGGCGCCCTGTAACGTCCATCCGGCGGTGTTGGTTAATACCGGCAGCCAGGCCTTCTGCGCAATACCGCCTAACCCGACAATGCCAATCCGTAATGTTCTCACATTACTCTCCCAGGTGAGCTAACAAAGAATCCAGCCGCTGCTTTAACTCCGCCACTTCGCTTTCCAGCGCTTCGACGCGCGACTGAAGATCGCCCGACGCACTTTCCGGCGCAGACGTCTGGAGAGACAGTTCATCGACGTCGCCGCAAAAAAGGTGCATATAGCGGCTTTCGCGCTTACCCGGTTCACGCGCCAGACGGACGACATACGGGCCGTCCTCACGACTGGCAAGCCGTTCCAGCGTGGATTCAACTTCCGCCATATCGCTGAATTCATGCATCCGCGACGCCCGGCTACGCAACTCGCCGGGCGTTTGCGCGCCGCGCAGCAGCAGCGTAGTGACGAGCGCCACTTCCGCCGCGCTAAGTTTCAGATCGCCAAATTCGGAATTACAGAAGCGCTGTTCATATTTGGTGACGCGGTTGCCAAACCCGCTGACCGTACGCAAAAAGTGGCGTTTCACCAGGTTATCGAGCTGTTCCTGCACCTCTTGTTCCGTCAGGTTCATCACCGGTTCACGGTTGGTTTTCTGATTACAGGCTGTCACCACCCCGTTGACGGAAAGCGGATACTGTTCCGGCGTTGTCACCTGCTTTTCCAGCAGACAGCCAATCACTCGCGCTTCAGTGGCGGTTAATTCATATTTCATCGTTTTCTCCCTTTGCCTCTCATTCCGTAAGCCGCTCAACGCCCCGGCGTCCATAACGGCGTGGTTAACGCCGTCAGGACATGGTCGCGCCATTGTCCATCAATCAACAGGTAATCTTTCGCATAGCCTTCTTTTTCAAAGCCAAGCCGCGCCAGCAACGCGCCGCTACGTTTGTTGTGCGGCATATAGTTCGCCATGATACGGTGGATATGCTGAGTGCGCTGCATATAGCGAATCGCAGCGGTTAAGGCTTCAAACATCAGCCCTTGCCCCTGCCACTTCTGCGCAATGGAATAGCCCAGATAACAGGCATGAAAAGAACCGCGCACCACATTGGAAAAATTCGCCACGCCGATAATTTCTTTTTCTTCCGGATCAAGTAGCGCGAAATAGAAGGCGGAGCCCTGTTTGTGAAATTCACCGATCATTCCCAGACGCGCCTGCCATCCTGAAGGATAACAATGACTTTCATCACGGACCGGTTCCCAGGGTTTTAAAAAATGACGATTTTCCGCGTAATAATCGGCCAGACGCCAGGCATCACGCTCATGCACTAAACGTACCACCAGACGATCGGTGGTTAAGCGCACTTTTGGCACGTTACTACGATAGCCAAACATTCTATACCTACTCCTTCCTGTAACGTCTTCAGCACGCCAGTAACATTACTATACCTGCGCAACCAGGCTCTGTGAAAAGCGCAAATCGTCATTTTTTGAATTGCTGCCACATTTTGATGAAAACTCTCGATTAAAAAGGACTTTTGATAAAAAAATATTGTCCCGCTAACGGTAGGAAAAAACGAAACGCCGCCGCAGAATAGAAGACGCTCATCTTTTATTTCCCGGGAGGGGAAATGTCGCGCGTCTCGCAGGCGAGGAACCTGGGTAAATATTTTCTTCTCATCGATAACATGTTAGTGGTGCTGGGTTTTTTCGTCGTCTTCCCGCTCATCTCTATTCGTTTTGTCGATCAAATGGGGTGGGCTGCCGTAATGGTAGGGATCGCGCTCGGCCTGCGTCAGTTTATTCAACAAGGTCTGGGCATTTTTGGCGGCGCCATCGCCGATCGCTTTGGCGCGAAACCGATGATTGTCACCGGTATGCTGATGCGCGCCGCAGGCTTTGCCACCATGGGTATCGCGCATGAGCCCTGGCTCTTGTGGTTTTCCTGCTTTCTTTCCGGTCTCGGCGGTACGCTTTTCGACCCGCCGCGTTCAGCGCTGGTGGTCAAATTAATTCGTCCGGAGCAACGGGGCCGCTTCTTCTCTCTGTTGATGATGCAGGACAGCGCGGGTGCGGTGATTGGCGCGCTGCTGGGAAGCTGGTTGCTACAATACGATTTTCGCCTGGTCTGCGCGACGGGCGCTATTTTGTTCATATTATGCGCCCTTTTCAACGCATGGCTGCTTCCGGCCTGGAAGCTATCAACGGTCAGAACGCCGGTGCGTGAAGGAATGCGCCGCGTCATGAGCGATAAAAGGTTTGTCACCTACGTGCTGACGCTGGCGGGCTACTATATGCTGGCGGTACAGGTCATGTTAATGCTGCCGATTATGGTAAACGATATCGCCGGTTCGCCTGCTGCCGTGAAATGGATGTACGCTATTGAGGCGTGTCTCTCGCTGACGTTGCTCTACCCGATTGCCCGCTGGAGCGAAAAGCGTTTTCGGCTGGAGCATCGGCTGATGGCCGGTTTGCTCGTCATGTCGCTGAGCATGCTCCCCATCGGGATAGTGGGCAATTTACAGCAGCTTTTTACGCTTATTTGCGCTTTCTACATCGGCTCGGTTATCGCCGAACCGGCGCGCGAAACGCTCAGCGCGTCGCTCGCGGACGCGAGGGCGCGGGGAAGCTATATGGGCTTTAGCCGTCTGGGATTAGCCATTGGCGGCGCGATTGGTTATATCGGCGGCGGCTGGTTGTTTGATATGGGGAAAGCGCTTGCGCAGCCTGAACTACCGTGGATGATGCTCGGTATTATCGGCTTTATCACCTTTTTGGCTTTAGGCTGGCAATTTAGTCATAAGCGCACGCCACGCCGGATGCTGGAACCCGGCGCCTGATTTGATACCTGTCGCTATCTCCTCCATACTGGTCAGGAACCGACAGTCAAATGGAGGAGAAACGTGAAGCTTTATATTTACGATCATTGCCCTTTCTGCGTTAAAGCCCGCATGATTTTCGGCCTGAAGAACATCCCCGTTGAACTTAACGTGTTACAAAATGACGACGAGGCGACGCCCACCCGGATGATTGGTCAAAAGATGGTGCCCATCCTGCAAAAAGATGATAGTCGCTACCTTCCTGAAAGTATGGATATTGTACATTATGTCGACAACCTCGACGGCAAACCGCTGTTAACCGGGAAACGTAATCCAGCCATTGAAGAGTGGTTGCGCAAAGTTAACGGTTACGTTAATCAGCTACTGCTGCCGCGATTTGCAAAATCCGCTTTCGATGAATTTTCTACCCCTGCGGCGCGCCAGTATTTTATCCGCAAAAAAGAAGCCTCATCTGGCAGTTTTGACAACCATCTTGCGCACTCTGCCGGACTGATTAAAAAGATCGGCGATGATTTACGTTTGCTGGATAAACTCATCGTACAGCCTAACGCCGTTAACGGCGAATTATCGGAAGATGATATTCATCTGTTTCCGCTTCTGCGTAATCTGACGCTGGTCGCCGGTATCCACTGGCCGACAAAAGTCGCGGACTATCGCGATAATATGGCGAAGCAGACGCAAATTAATTTACTCTCCTCAATGGCTATCTAACTCCCGCCAGGCGGCAACCCTTTCTTGCCGCCTTTTTCAGCTTTTTCTAGTGGCACCATGTCCGCTGGCGCGACATGCTGCTTTGTGTCAAGATTAGGGCACAGGCAACATGCTAAGGAACGCCATGAAAAAGTTTTTTTTTGCCGCTGCGCTGGTAGTTAGCGGCCTGTTAGTGGGTTGTAATCAACTTACGCAATACACCATTAGCGAACAAGAAATCAATCAAGCGCTTGAAAAACGGAATAATTTCTCAAAAGATATTGGTCTGCCCGGCATTGCCGACGCGCATATCGTATTGACTAACCTTGTCAGCCAGATTGGTCGGGAAGAACCTAATAAAGTCACCCTTACTGGCGATGCCAGGCTGGATATGAATTCCCTGTTTGGCAGTCAAAAAGCGACGATGAAACTCAAGCTAAAAGCCCTGCCGGTCTTTGATAAAGAAAAAGGCGCCATCTATCTTCAGGAGATGGAAGTAGTAGACGCCACCGTGACGCCGGAGAAAATGCAATCGGTGCTACAAACGCTCCTGCCCTATTTAAATCAGTCTTTACGTAGCTACTTTAACCAGCGGCCCGCTTACGTGTTGCGTGAGGACAGCAGTAAAGGCGAAGCGTTAGCGAAGAAACTCGCGAAAGGCATTGAAGTTAAACCTGGTGAAATCGTTATTCCTTTCACCAATTGATTTCGGAGGGCGCGCTCGCGCCCTTTTTTTACGTGCAAACGAAAACGTTTCCGCTTATCCTTTGTTTCCGGCAAAAAGACTATTCCTCAGCCGGAGCTTATTAATGACTGCACCATCCCAGGTTTTAAAGATCCGCCGCCCGGACGACTGGCACGTTCACCTTCGCGATGGCGACATGTTAAAAACGGTCGTACCCTATACCAGCGAAATTTATGGTCGCGCTATCGTGATGCCGAACCTGGCGTCCCCCATCACGACCGTTGATGCAGCGATCGCCTACCGCCAGCGTATTCTCGATGCGGTGCCCGCCGGGCATGATTTCACGCCGTTAATGACCTGCTATTTAACGGATTCGCTCGATGCCGATGAACTGGAGCGTGGTTTCCATGAAGGCGTGTTTACTGCGGCTAAGCTTTACCCGGCCAATGCCACCACTAACTCCAGTCATGGCGTAACGTCAGTCGACGCTATCATGCCGGTACTGGAGCGGATGGAAAAACTCGGAATGCCATTGCTGGTCCACGGTGAGGTGACCCATGCGGATGTTGATATCTTCGATCGCGAAGCGCGTTTTATCGACACCGTAATGGAACCGCTACGCCAGCGTCTGACCGCGCTTAAAGTGGTCTTTGAGCACATCACGACCAAAGATGCCGCGCAGTATGTACGTGACGGCAACGACTACCTGGCGGCTACCATTACGCCTCAACATTTAATGTTTAACCGTAATGATATGCTGGTCGGCGGCATTCGTCCTCACCTGTACTGTCTGCCGATTCTGAAACGCAATATTCACCAACAGGCGTTACGCGAACTGGTTGCCAGTGGTTTTACGCGCGCCTTCCTGGGGACGGATTCAGCGCCGCATTCACGTCATCGTAAAGAGACCAGTTGCGGCTGCGCCGGTTGTTTCAACGCCCCCTCCGCCCTTGGCAGTTATGCCGCCGTGTTTGAGGAAATGAACGCGCTGGCGCACTTTGAAGCGTTCTGTTCACTGAATGGCCCGCAATTCTATGGCCTGCCGGTGAATACGGGGTGGGTGGAACTGGTTCGCGATGAACAACAGGTACCGGAAAATATCGCGCTGGCTGATGATTCGCTGGTGCCTTTTTTAGCGGGTGAAACAGTACGCTGGTCAGTAAAAAAATAAAAAATGCGCTTACCTGTTGCTATATATTGGATTTAACTGTATATATATCCAGTATATTCAACAGGGGGCCATTATGCGTATTGAAGTCACTATAGCCAAAACGTCACCTCTGCCTGCCGGTGCGATTGATGCGCTGGCGGGCGAACTCTCCCGCCGTATTAGCCATCATTTTCCGGAGAATTTGGGTAACGTCACCGTGCGTTACGCTACCGCCAACAACTTGTCCGTCATTGGCGCATCAAAAGAGGACAAAGAACGCATTAGCGAGATTCTCCAGGAGACCTGGGAGAGCGCTGATGACTGGTTCATCAATGAATAAAAAATGATATGCAGTGATGTATGTTTGCCGGGTCGCCCCGGCTTTTTTATTTGCGCAACTGATGAATATTTCGCCTGACCGTCAAAATAATTGCACAACATCCTAAAAAAATATGAATGAACTGCCGCTTTATTGTTCATATAATTCTTAAAAAGAGAAATTTATCCTCCGGTCTCTTTAAAAACGCAGTGAATAGCCTTATTAATTGGTATACTGAAGTTGCTTCAGAAGAAAAACACGCATTGAACCTCGAGAACCGTTGTCTTATAACACGTACCAGGGGGGCATGATGGAAAAGAATAATGAAGTCATTCAGACCCATCCGCTTGTAGGATGGGACATCAGCACCGTCGATAGCTATGATGCGCTGATGCTGCGTTTACACTACCAGACCCCAAATCGTCCGGAACCGGAAGGGACTGAAGTTGGTCAAACGCTCTGGTTAACAACAGATGTAGCCAGGCAATTTATTTCAATATTAGAAGCCGGCATCGCCAAAATAGAATCAGGCGATTACCAGGAAAACGAGTATCGTCGCCATTAGCGTGACGCGCTCCCCCTCTCTCAGGCACCGTAAGGTGCCTCACTTATTTCTGGCTTGTATATCTCAGCGCAGTTATTTACCCTGAAATCATCGCGATAGCAGAGAGAAGCTGATGAAATACGACCTTATTATTATCGGCAGCGGTTCGGTTGGCGCCGCCGCTGGTTATTACGCCACCCGCGCCGGGCTAAAGGTCCTGATGACCGATGCGCATATGCCGCCTCATCAACAGGGCAGCCACCACGGCGATACCCGTCTTATCCGCCACGCTTATGGTGAAGGCGAAAAATATGTCCCGCTGGTGCTTCGCGCCCAGACGCTTTGGGATGAACTCTCCACACACAATGAAGAGCCTATTTTTGTCCGCTCCGGCGTCGTCAACCTCGGCCCGGCCGATTCCGCTTTCTTAGCCAACGTCGCACGAAGCGCGCAACAGTGGCAATTGAACGTCGAGCGCCTGGACGCGACGGCCCTCATGACGCGCTGGCCGGAAATTCGCGTGCCCGATAATTATATCGGGCTGTTTGAAGCTGACTCCGGTTTCCTGCGCAGCGAATTAGCCATTACCACATGGCTTCGTCTGGCCCGAGAAGCAGGCTGCGCACAGCTATTCAACAGCCCGGTAAGCCATATTCACCATGATGATAACGGTGTGACGATAGAGACGAGTGAAGGCTGCTACCACGCCAGCAAGGCGCTGATTAGCGCGGGCACCTGGGTCAAAGCGCTGGTACCGGAGCTGCCCGTTCAGCCCGTACGTAAAGTTTTTGCCTGGTTTAAGGCGGATGGACGTTACAGCACTAAAAACCGCTTTCCGGCCTTTACCGGCGAAATGCCCAACGGCGATCAATATTACGGTTTCCCGGCGGAGAACGACGAGTTAAAAATCGGCAAACACAATGGCGGACAGCGAATACAGGCTCAGGAAGAGCGCAAGCCCTTTGCCGCCGTTGCCAGCGATGGCGCGGAAGCATTTCCTTTCCTGCGTAACGTACTGCCGGGTATCGGCGGTTGTTTACATGGGGCGGCATGTACCTATGATAATTCGCCGGACGAGGATTTTATTATCGATACGCTGCCTGGTCATGAGAATACGCTTGTCATCACTGGACTCAGCGGACATGGTTTTAAATTCGCCCCCGTGTTAGGAGAAATCGCTGCAGATTTTGCGTTGGGAAAAACGCCCTCCTTTGATCTGACGCCGTTCCGGCTGTCCCGTTTTAGCCAATAATTTGTCGGCCCCGTAAAGGGGCTGTTTATTAAGGTAAGCTATGCGTCGTCTCTTTCATTTTCTGATGAATAATATTCGCGAACATTTCATGCTTTACGTTATTCTTTGGTCGCTGCTGGCGGTAATGGATATTGTTTATCTCCTTTTCTTCTGATTGCTTTTCATTGACGTTAACTGACACTTCCTGAAAGTTCCTCACTTTTTATTTCATAATGTTGAAGCACGGCAATAATGCCAACTCCTGCCGTTGTGCGGTTATCAGGGGGAAATATCTCGAAACTTCTGAAGCTGAACCGCAAACAACATCAAAATTATTGAAATAAAAATAAATATCATTCAAATTCTTATTTATAAGTTGCATTCGGCGCTTTTCCACGCCATTTTCATTCTCTCGTGAAATATTCATTGGTGTGTTTATGCAATTTAAAAATACTCCACAACGTTATGGCGTAGTTTCCGCCGCGCTCCACTGGCTGACCGCCCTGGTGGTCTATGGCATGTTTGCGTTGGGTTTATGGATGGTCACGCTCAGTTATTACGACGGCTGGTATCACCAGGCACCGGAAATACATAAAAGTATTGGCATATTACTGATGATGGCGCTGATCGTGCGTATTATCTGGCGGCATTATTCTCCGCCGCCCGTTGCGTTGACCAGCTATTCCCGTTTAACGCGCGCTGGCGCCGCCGCGGGTCATCTCCTCCTGTATCTCCTGCTCTTTGCGATAATCATTAGCGGCTACCTGATTTCCACCGCCGATGGTAAACCGATTAGCGTCTTTGGCTGGTTTGAGATTCCGGCCACGCTTACGGACGCGGGCGCGCAGGCTGACATCGCCGGAACGCTGCATCTGTGGTTTGCCTGGTCGCTGGTCATTATCTCGCTCTCGCATGGGGTTATGGCGCTAAAACACCATTTCATCGATAAAGACGACACACTGAAACGTATGACAGGAATGTCGTCATCTGACTATGGAGCTCAAAAATGAAAAAAAACCTGCTGGGATTCACCCTCGCATCCTTGTTATTCACGACCGGTTCCGCCGTGGCGGCGGAGTATAAAATTGATAAAGAAGGCCAACATGCGTTCGTCAATTTCCGCATCCAGCATCTGGGCTACAGCTGGCTGTACGGCACCTTTAAAGATTTCGACGGCACGTTCACTTTTGACGAAAAAAATCCGTCGGCAGACAAAGTGAACGTGACCATTAACACCAATAGCGTCGACACTAACCATGCCGAACGTGACAAACACCTGCGTAGCGCGGAATTTCTTAATGTTGCGAAATTCCCGCAGGCAACCTTCACCTCTACCAGCGTGAAAAAAGAGGGCGATGAACTAGATATTACCGGCAATCTGACGCTCAATGGCGTGACTAAACCGGTGACGCTGGAAGCGAAGCTGATGGGCCAGGGCGACGATCCGTGGGGCGGTAAGCGCGCGGGCTTTGAGGCCGAAGGAAAAATTAAGCTGAAGGATTTCAATATAACTACCGATCTCGGCCCGGCCTCACAAGAGGTTGAGCTTATCATCTCAGTAGAAGGCGTTCAGCAGAAGTAACGCCTGGCGAAATGCCGGATAGCGGCCTTTACGCGGCTATCCGGCAAAATATTACTCAGCCGGATCGGGAATGCTCAGTTTGCTATTAAGCCGACCACGCGATTTATTAAAAATTTTGTTGCCGTTCTCGCGACCCGCACGACGTCGGCGCTGTTCTTCCTCCGGCAAGGCCAACTCTTCACAGCATTGTTCACTACAGCAGCCGTTAAATTTACTGGCGCACTGCGGACACTGGATAAACAGCAGATGGCAACCGTCATTTTTGCAGTTGGTATGGCTGTCGCAGGACGCGCCGCACTGATGGCAATGCGCGATAACCTCATCCGAGATTCGTTCGCCCATTCGCTCATCAAATACAAAATTTTTGCCGATAAAGCGAACGGGAAGCCCCTGCTCGCGCGCGCGACGGGCGTATTCAATGATGCCACCCTCAATATGCCAGACTTTATTGAAACCGTTGTGTTTCATCCAGGCGCTGGCTTTCTCACAACGAATACCGCCGGTACAGTACATCACTATCTTTTTATCTGCATGTTCCCGCAGCATTTCAACCGCTTTTGGCAACTGTTCACGAAACGTATCCGCCGGGATTTCCAGAGCATTTTCGAAATGGCCAACTTCATACTCATAGTGGTTGCGCATATCAATAAAGACCGCATCAGGATCGTCCAGCATCTCATTCACATCTGCCGCCTTCAGATAATCGCCGACATTACTGGCGTCAAAACTCGGATCGTCAATACCGTCAGCAACGATACGGTCGCGAACTTTCATACGCAGCACCCAAAATGACTTTCCGTCATCCTCCAGCGCAATATTTAAACGCAGCCCGTCCAGCACGGGGTCGAACGTATAAAGCTGTTGACGAAACGTCTCGAGCTTGCTTTGCGGCACGCTGATTTGCGCATTGATGCCTTCATGCGCCAGGTAAACGCGACCAAAAACGTCCAACGCCGTAAACACCTGATACAACGCGTCCCGCGTCTGTTGCGGAGAGGCGATAGTGAAATATTTATAAAAAGAAATTGTCGTACGCGGCTCGCTTTCCGCCAGCATTTTGGCTTTCAGCTCGTCATTAGAGATGCGGTTGTGTAACACTGGCATGGTGTACGTATCCTGCAATCAGCAAAAAATAAAGTGGGCAGGCATGATAAGGCAAGTCTCGCCAATTTACATCCACACATTTTGCGCTACATTTCCTGCTTTACACTAAATAATTAACAACAATTGCCGATTTAATCGCCACTCTCCTGCTACATATTTTTGCTCAACGCAAAAAGATGCGAGAATACGGGGAATTGTTCGTTGAAAGACAGGATAGAAATGACGAAGTTGCCTAAGTTCTCCGTGGCCTTACTGCACCCGCGCTATTGGTTAACCTGGTTGGGTATAGGCGCGCTTTGGTTGGTCGTGCAACTCCCCTACCCGGTCATCTATAAATTGGGTTGCGCATTGGGCCACCTGGCGCGACGCGTAATGAAACGCCGCGCGAAAATCGCCTATCGCAACCTTGAATTATGCTTTCCGGAAATGAGCGCGCAGGAACGCCACACCATGGTGGTCAAAAACTTTGAATCCGTCGGTATGGGCGTGATGGAAACCGGCATGGCCTGGTTCTGGCCCGATCGGCGAGTGAACCGCTGGATGGAAGCGAGCGGTCTGGAGCATATCCGTGAAGTTAAGGCGCAGGGGCTGGGGTTCATTCTGGTAGGAATACATTTTCTTACCCTTGAGTTTGGCGCCCGCATGTTTGGTATGCATAACCCGGGGATCGGAGTTTATCGCCCGAATGATAATCCGTTGCTCGACTGGTTACAGACCTGGGGACGCTTACGCTCCAATAAATCGATGTTGGATCGCAAAGATCTGAAAGGCATGGTTAAAGCATTGAAAAGCGGCGAATTGATCTGGTATGCGCCGGATCACGATTATGGTCCGCGCGCCAGCGTTTTTGTACCATTATTCGCTGTCGACCAGGCTGCCACGACCTCCGGTACCTGGATGCTCGCGCGCATGTCTAAAGCCTGTATTATCCCCTTCGTGCCTCGCCGTAAACCCGATGGGAAAGGCTACGAACTGATCATTCTTCCTGCGGAATATTCGCCTCCGCTGGAGAGCGCAGAAGCGACTGCCGCGTGGATGAATAAAATTGTTGAGCAGTGCATTATGATGGCGCCAGAGCAGTATATGTGGCTGCATCGCCGCTTTAAAACTCGCCCTGAAGGCGTACCGTCGCGCTATTGACAGGATTGCAGCCGTCAGGCTGCAATTTTTCCCCTCTTTTAGCTTTAAAAGCTCCCCACATTGCGAGGCTGGTAAGGTCGGCGCATAATTATAATTAGTACGCTCATAATTAAATTGATGATAGCGCAAACCGCGCATCATACTGTGGAACGCTATGTCACCCTCTGATGTCCCCATAAACTGGAAACGCAATCTAACCGTTACCTGGCTGGGCTGTTTTTTAACCGGCGCGGCATTCAGCCTGGTCATGCCTTTTCTTCCTCTTTACGTTGAGCAACTCGGCGTAACAGGCCATAGCGCGCTCAACATGTGGTCCGGGCTGGTCTTTAGTATTACGTTCCTCTTTTCAGCTATCGCTTCCCCTTTTTGGGGCGGCCTGGCGGATCGTAAAGGGCGTAAGATCATGCTGTTGCGTTCCGCTCTCGGCATGGCCATTGTGATGCTGTTAATGGGCATGGCGCAAAATATCTGGCAATTTCTGATCCTCCGCGCGTTATTAGGCCTGTTGGGCGGATTTATTCCCAACGCCAATGCGCTCATCGCCACTCAGGTGCCGCGCCATAAAAGCGGCTGGGCGTTAGGGACGCTCTCTACTGGCGGCGTCAGCGGCGCTCTTCTTGGCCCACTTGCGGGCGGTCTGCTCGCCGACCATTACGGCCTTCGCCCGGTCTTTTTTATTACCGCCAGCGTTTTGTTTATCTGTTTTCTGCTTACCTTCTTTTTTATTCGCGAGAATTTCCTGCCGGTGAGCAAAAAAGAGATGCTTCACGTTCGGGAAGTGGTCGCCTCGTTAAAAAATCCCCGCCTGGTGTTAAGCCTGTTTGTCACCACGCTGATTATTCAGGTGGCGACGGGGTCTATTGCGCCCATCCTGACGCTCTATGTGCGCGAACTCGCGGGAAATGTCAGTAATATTGCGTTCATTAGCGGGATGATAGCGTCCGTTCCCGGCGTGGCGGCATTACTTAGCGCCCCCCGGCTCGGCAAGCTCGGCGACAGAATTGGCCCGGAAAAGATCCTTATCGTCGCGCTGATTATTTCCGTACTGCTGCTGATTCCAATGTCTTTTGTGCAAACGCCGTGGCAGCTCGCGCTATTGCGGTTTCTGCTTGGCGCGGCGGATGGCGCGCTGCTGCCAGCCGTTCAAACTCTGCTGGTTTACAACTCTACCAACCAGATAGCCGGGCGCATATTCAGTTACAACCAATCTTTCCGCGATATCGGCAACGTCACCGGCCCTCTCATGGGTGCCGCAATTTCCGCGAGCTATGGCTTCCGCGCCGTATTCTGCGTCACGGCAGGCGTGGTGTTGTTCAATGCTATCTATTCATGGAACAGCTTACGACGGCGCAGACTGGCAATAGAATAATTTTTGCGCTTTCATACTTGCAATATTACAGAATCAGCTATTCTTTCCCTAAATACCTCATCAAATCAAAGGGAGACACTGATGACCATGTATGCCACGCTGGAAGAAGCTATCGATGCAGCCCGGGAAGAATTTCTGGCTGACCATCCAGGCCTCGAACAAGACGAAGCGAATGTGCAGCAGTTCAACGTTCAGAAATATGTACTGCAGGATGGGGACATCATGTGGCAGGTCGAATTTTTCGCCGATGAAGGTGAAGATGGCGAATGTCTGCCGATGCTGAGTGGTGAAGCCGCACAGAG
The DNA here is from genome assembly GCF_015534835.1 of Salmonella sp. SJTUF14076. Lineage (NCBI taxonomy): Bacteria > Pseudomonadati > Pseudomonadota > Gammaproteobacteria > Enterobacterales > Enterobacteriaceae > Salmonella > Salmonella sp. SJTUF14076. Next base: position 2,830,499 of record NZ_CP064674.1, read on the forward strand.
CGTGTTTGACGGCGATTATGATGAGATAGAGATCCGCCAGGAATGGCAGGAAGAGAATACTTTGCATGAATGGGATGAAGGGGAATTCCAGCTTGAACCCCCGCTTGATACCGAGGAAGGCCGTACTGCGGCAGACGAATGGGATGAGCGTTAATTACTCATAAGGCCCGTGGTGAATATCGAGAGGCAGTAGCAGTGTATCGAAGATCAGTGAGAAGGGCAGATCGAGGATAGTGATATAGCGCCATGCGGAATCACGCATATCCCACTGCACGCCAGGGTAATACTGGTTGCCGTGTCCTTGTCCGGGGATCGTTCTGCTGATAATACTGCCGCAGCCGCTCAGGGTAATCACCATTATGCTCACCGCGAATATACGCACCTGATACCTCATTTCACTATAAAAATACCGGCATCACGCCGGTATTTTTCACCTCACTCCAGACCTGAAGACCTTATCCCGCAGACGATGCTCGTCCCTGCAACGCCTGCGGATTCAGGACGAGAGACTGATAATGGTTTACCCAGGAAGAGTATCTCTCTGGCGCATTCCAGACCCGATAGTGTAAACGCGCCATCGTCACCGGATCGCTGAGCAAAACCAGACGCCGATCGCGGTTCAGTTTCTCCGGCGTTTCGTTTAGCGCCTGCTCCACATGACGATCGCGGGCTATTTCCAACACCTTACTGGCGCGGTGACGCGCGGTGGCCATCGCGGTCGCCAGCGCATTCAGCGACGGGTTAAATACCGCATGCATAAAGCCATCGTCCAGAATACGGCGGCGATTCATCTCCAGATATTTATCGGTATCGACCAACACCTGAGGCGGCGAATACTCTTCCGGGATCAGGAACAGCTTCCAGCGTTTGGTGCGTAATCCTACCGTTGAACGACTGGAGATCACCGAAACAAATGGCGACAGAATCAGCGAAAAGACAATCGGCGCCAGCCAGAACAGAAAGCGTAAATCCAGCCACGCCATACCCACCGCCCAGACCAGCCCCAGCAGCAGTTGAGAACCGTGACGCATAAAGGCTTCTCCCCACGGCGTAGAATCATCGTCGCGTTGCGGTGAGTTCCAGACCACTTCCCAGCCGAGGAACGCGCTGACCACAAACACGGTATGAAACAGCATACGCACCGGCGCCAGCAATACGGAGAACAGCACTTCCAGCAACAGCGACAGCGTAACGCGCCAGAAACCGCCATACTCTTTGGTGCCTTTACACCAGATCAGCATAATACTGAGCAGCTTCGGCAGGAACAGCAGCACCATCGTTGACGCAAACAGCGCGATTGCCAGTTCCGGACGCCACTGCGGCCAGACCGGAAAAAGCTGGCGCGGCTGAAGGAAATATTGCGGCTCTGTTAACGCATGAACGACCTGCAGCGCGGTAGAAAGCGCGAGGAACATAAACCATAACGGCGCGGACAGATATGACATTACCCCCGTCAGGAACACGGCGCGATGCACCGGGTGCATTCCTTTCACCAGGAACAGACGAAAGTTCATCAGGTTGCCGTGACACCAGCGGCGGTCGCGTTTAAGCTCATCCAGCAGGTTTGGCGGCAGCTCTTCATAGGAACCGGGGAGATCGTAGGCAATCCAGACGCCCCACCCTGCCCGACGCATTAGCGCCGCCTCCACAAAGTCGTGGGAAAGAATCGATCCGGCGAACGAACCTTCTCCCGGCAGCGGCGCCAGAGCGCAGTGCTCGATAAACGGCTTCACGCGGATAATGGCATTGTGCCCCCAGTAGTGCGACTCCCCCAACTGCCAGAAGTGCAGCCCGGCGGTAAACAGCGGCCCATAAACACGGGTCGCGAACTGTTGGCAGCGGGCATACAGAGTATCCATCCCCGACGCTTTCGGCGAAGACTGGATAATCCCGGCGTTTGGATTCGCTTCCATCAGGCGCACCAGACCGCTCAGACACTCGCCGCTCATCACTGAGTCCGCGTCCAGCACCACCATATAGCTGTACTGATTGCCCCAGCGGCGGCAAAAATCGTCAATATTGCCGCTTTTGCGTTTCATACGGCGGCGGCGGCGACGGTAAAAAATTTGGCCTTCGCCCTGCACTTCCGCGATAAGCTCCATCCACGCCTTTTGCTCCGCCACGCAGATATCCGGGTTATAACTGTCGCTAAGGATATAGACGTCGAAATGCGCGGCGTTGCCTGTGGCTTTAACGGACTCCCAGGTCGCGCGCAGACCGGCGAAAACGCGGCTAACGTCTTCATTACAGATAGGCATGATCAGCGCCGTCCGGTGTTCCGGATTGAGGGGCTCATCGCCAACCGTAGACGCGGAGATGCTGTACTTATCGCGCCCGATAAGCAGTTGCAGGAAGCCCATCAGCGCCGTCCAGAATCCGGCTGACACCCAGCAGAACAGCACGGCAAACAAAATCAGGATACCGGTTTGCAGCATGTAGGGCAGGAGCTGCATAAAGGAGACCCAAATATCCTGCCCCACCATATCCATAGGATTGATGAGCGCCCATCCCTGATAAGGCAGAATGGTCTTCATATACCAGGTCGCGACGACGGTTTGCGCCAGAGTCAAAATTAACAAAATATAGCGGCGTATAGTGCCGACGGTACGCCATTTTTGCTCGCTCGCCTGCTCTTCTTTTGTCAGACGAGAAACATAGCGCGGCGTTACATCCCGCCCACGCAGACGATCCCAGAAACGTCCAACCGGGTTGGTTCGCCAGGGATCGGGAAACATCGAAGAGCGCGTCGCTTTTGGCATAGCCTGCAACTGATCGCGCCCTTCATCATCTTTAATTAACTGCCCCTTCGCCAATGAATCCGGCCAGGCGTGTTCAAGGCGGGCTTTTACGGAACCCTGCGGTGAATCGTCTTCTCGCGAGTAAGTCCGATGCTCGGCATCCAGCGCCTGATGCACGGCGCGGATGTCAGTTTTCGGCAATGCCGCTTTCTCACGTTCAGAAAGCAGCAGTGCGTCAATATACTCAGTTGTTTTATTCATTGGCAGGTAACTGGTAGCTCCAGGTTTCACTTAGCGTCTGATCGGCATTCACCAATGCGGCACGCATTTCCGTGGTTTTCTTCGCGTCTTTGACTTTCACGCGCAGCATTAAACGCCAGCCTTTAGTGACTGGGTTATAGCGTACATTACTGTCAACGATTTCACCGTTATCGCCAATGCTGGTTTGCGCAGCGACAGGCGTATCCGGCGGCAGTTTTTTCATGTCGGCGCCAACGAAATCCACCACAAAGGCAATGGTGCCGTCGGGCTGGCGAATCAGATTCGACTGTTTAACGTCGCCCGTTGAGCGGCGTGTTTGCAGCACCCAGGCATTATCCGGCGCATGAAGTTTATCTTCATCGCGGCTGAAGGTCAGAGTGTACTTGAAGTTCATCTCTTTACCCGGTTCCGGCAGTTGATCCGGAGTCCAGTAAGCGACGATGTTATCGTTGGTTTCATCATTGGTCGGAATTTCAACCAGTTCAACCTTACCTTTGCCCCAGTCGCCTTTCGGGGTAATCCAGGCGCTTGGACGCAGGTCGTAGCGATCGTCTAAATCTTCAAAGCGCGAGAACTCGCGACCACGCTGCAACAGGCCGAATCCCTGAGGGTTTTCCATTGCATAGCTGCTCACAGCGAGGTGTTTTGGATTGTTCAGCGGACGCCAAATCCACTCGCCATTACCCGCATGAATGGATAAGCCGTTCGAGTCATGCAGTTCCGGACGATAGTTGGTCGTCGGCGACGGCTGGTTTGGCCCAAACAGGAACATACTGGTTAATGGCGCAACGCCCAGCTTGCCCACTTTATCGCGCAGATAGACTTTTGACTGCACGTCCACCACGGTATCGCGGCCAGGAATGATCACAAAACGGTAAGCGCCGGTCGCGCGCGGAGAATCGAGTAATGCATAGACGGTCAAACGCTTATCGGTGGGTTTTGGACGCTCAATCCAGAACTCGCGAAAGCGGGGAAACTCTTCACCAGATGGTAAGGCGGTATCAATCGCCAGGCCGCGCGCAGATAAGCCATATACCTGGCCTGCGCCGATAACGCGGAAATAGCTGGCGCCAAGCATACTGACGATTTCGTCGTTCTTATCTTTACTGTTGATGGGGTACAGAACTTTGAACCCGGCGAAGCCTAAATCTTTTACCGTGTCTTTATCGTGCTGAACATTGCCAAAATTGAAGTAATCCGGGCTGTATTTGATTCTTTTGACCGTCGTCGCCGTCACTTCGTTAATCTTGACCGGCGTATCGAAGTACATCCCCTGATGGTAAAATTCGAGCTTAAAAGGGGTCTTTAAGTTGTTCCAGTAGGCTTTATCGCTGTTAAACTGGATCTGCTGATAATCCGCATATTTCATGTCGCGGAAAACGGAGGGCAAGTTGCTTTTAGGCGCCTCATAGCCTTTCCCGGCTAAAGATTGAGCTTGTTTTGCCACGTCATCAATACTGAACGCCCAGCTCGATGATGCGTAGAGCGTTAACATAATAGCTGCGCCCAACCAACGCATTTTCATCATTTGTCGTTTATGTTTCATAATAAGTAAGCACTTCCCCCTTTGTGTGCTTATATCGATCCGATCCATTTTAATGGATAATCAGGCATTACGACAACTGAATCCAGGCTTTGTTCAGCGCGCTGGCTCATGGATTAAGCACCTCCCGCGCCTGTTTTCACTTTGCGTGCTTATCCTGGAGACAGGTTGTCGGAGTTGGTGTAGGGTTGCTACCGAATGTAACTATAATTCGCCTTATGGATAAGGTGAAAAATCTGAGAATACGTGACCTTATATGAGCTCTGTACCCGCGCCGCGTGAATATTTTCTTGACTCTATCCGCGCATGGCTGATGTTGTTAGGGATTCCCTTTCATATCTCGTTGATCTATTCCACTCACAGTTGGCATGTCAATAGCGCCGCGCCATCGTGGTGGCTAACCCTGTTTAACGATTTTATCCACGCTTTTCGTATGCAGGTGTTTTTTGTTATTTCTGGTTATTTTTCGTACATGTTGTTTTTACGTTATCCATTAAAACACTGGTGGAAAGTACGGGTAGAACGTGTGGGTATTCCCATGCTTACCGCAATCCCTTTGCTTACCTTGCCGCAATTTATCCTGTTGCAATATGTCAAAGAGAAAACAGAGAACTGGCCTACACTTTCTGCCTATGAAAAATATAATACGTTAGCGTGGGAACTCATTTCACATCTGTGGTTTTTACTGGTGCTGGTGATATTAACCACCGTCAGCATCGGGATTTTTACCTGGTTCCAAAAAAGGCAGGAAACAAGCAAGCCTCGTCCCGCCGCTATTTCGCTGGCCAAACTTTCGCTTATTTTTTTCCTGCTGGGGGTGGCGTACGCTGCTATCAGGCGCATTATATTCATCGTATATCCGGCAATCCTCAGTGACGGCATGTTCAATTTTATTGTGATGCAAACGCTATTTTATGTGCCGTTTTTTATTCTCGGCGCGTTGGCCTTCATTCACCCCGATCTGAAAGCGCGCTTCACCACGCCCTCACGCGGATGCACTTTAGGCGCTGCCGTTGCTTTTATCGCGTATCTGCTGAATCAACGTTATGGGAGCGGCGACGCCTGGATGTACGAAACCGAATCCGTGATTACGATGGTAATGGGGCTATGGATGGTGAACGTGGTCTTTTCACTGGGGCATCGCTTGTTAAACTTTCAGTCCGCACGTGTCACCTATTTCGTGAATGCTTCGCTGTTTATCTATCTGGTGCATCATCCCTTAACGCTTTTCTTTGGCGCGTATATTACGCCGCATATCTCCTCCAACCTGATCGGGTTCTTGTGCGGGCTGATATTTGTTATGGGTATTGCGTTAATTCTGTATGAAATTCATTTACGCATCCCGCTCCTGAAATTTCTCTTTTCAGGTAAACCGCCGGTAAAACGAGAAAGTCGCGCCACGATCGGGTAGTTTTCCGCGCGTGGGTTCAAAGCAGCCATTCAACAGGTAAAATTGCCGCCAACCGTACCAGAACTCGCTGCCAGAAACGTGTAGCGGGTTCTTTCTTTAACACTTTTTCCTCTTCTTGCTGACGATCGATCCAGTTAATTCGTCCCCAGCGATCCAGCCGCAGTTGCCAGGCCGCATCGCGTTGGCTCTGTGTAAAACGCTTATGGATAAGCGTCGCCAGCGTTTCACTTTCAATGACAAAGCCCATTTCGGTATTTAAAAGCGTTGAACGGGGATCAAAATTAAGCGACCCGATAAACACCTTACTACCATCAATACTGAACGTTTTAGCATGTAAGCTGGAACCTGAGTTCCCGGTGAGTCCGCGATCATGTACGGCGGTTTCATGTTCGCGGGTCGGTTTCAGTTCGTAGAGCTCCACGCCATAGCGCAGTAATTTCTTGCGCCAGCGCGCGTACCCTGCGTGAACGACCGCCACATCGTTGGCCGCCAGAGAGTTAGTTAAGATGGCGATCTTCACGCCTTTCCTGACCAGATTAAGCAACTGCGCCACGCCTGCGCGCGTAGGAACAAAGTAAGCGGAAATAATGTCGATACGCTCCGTCGGCGACCCCATCACGTCAAATAATCGCTGCGGAAGAAGCGAATGGCGCTGCGCCTTCCCCTCGCCTTTAGAAGGGTCATCGCTAAGCAAGCGTGTTTTTGCCCAAATCAGCGGCAACGTTCCGCGATCGAGATCCGCCATAAACTGACTGGTTTCCAGCTTATGCAGATAACGGCGGGTGATCTCATCGTTATACCAGGATTCGGGAAGTTCGATACGCTGCGTCAGTTCCTGCTCAGAAAGGGATAATACTTGCTGCAATGTCGACACTGAACTACAGCGCCAGTAACGTTCAAAATCATTGGCGACATCATTGACCACCGGGCCAATGGCCATCACGTCCAGATCGGAAAATAGCGGCTCCTCGCCAGCGCCGAAATAGGCATCGCCGATGTTGCGCCCACCGACCAGCGTCACTACGCCGTCAGCAGTGTAACTTTTATTGTGCATCCGCCGATTCAGCCGCGCAAAATCCGTCAAATATCCCAGCGCGCGTAGCGTACGAAAAGAGAAAGGATTAAACAGACGAACTTCGATATTAGGATGGCTATCCAGCAAGCGCAACGTATCATCCAGACCAGGCGTATTGTTATCATCCAGCAACAGACGAACATGAACGCCGCGCTTCGCCGCCGACAGCAGTACCGAAAAGAGCAGTCGCCCGGACATATCGTCTTCCCAAATATAATACTGCACATCCAGCGTCCGCGCCGCCATTTCGGTCAGGCGGTAGCGGGCGGCAAAAGCGTCCAGACTGTTATCCAGCGCAAGAATGCCGCACTCTCCGGGATGGCGCGCGCATAGCGGTTCAACGGCACGCTCCAGGCGTGTTTTATCAGGCAGGGTCGTCGCCTTGCTGAGTAAGTAATCTTGCGTAAAGCCGGGCAGTTTCTTCATCATAACAGACAAAGTATACCTGTTCAGGCAGAGCGTAACGGGTAATAAAATCTGAAACCGTCCTGACGGCGACTTCAGCGGCCTGGGCGCGTGGATAGCCATAAACGCCGGTACTGATTGCCGGAAAAGCGATGGAACGAAAGTGATTCGCCTCGGCAAGCAGCAAACAATTCCGGTATGCCTCTTCGAGTAGCTCAGCTTCCTGGTGTTCGCCGCCTCGCCAGACGGGCCCCACTGTGTGAATAACCGCCTTTGCCGAAAGCTTGCCAGCAGGCGTGATAACCGCATGTCCCGTCTGACATTCGCCCTGTTGCTGACGGATGAGTTTACAGGCGTCCAGCAATGCCGGCCCCGCCGCGCGATGAATCGCGCCGTCTACGCCACCGCCGCCCATTAATGATGCGTTAGCGGCATTCACAATCGCATCGACGCTAAGTTGAGTGATATCACCCTGTATGACCTGAAGACGTGATGTCATAACCCCCCCCTTTTGTCTCACCTTATCTGCAAAGTGTACAGCAGGGCTTTCAACAGAGTCGCTCTTTTTATATCTATGACACCGCCGTTAACGGTACTCAATATTCATCACCGCCAGGCTTTTTTGCGCATCGAGATAATGCAGCCGTACCGTCGCAATGGACTGAATATCCTGCGGTAATCCAGATGCCTGCCGAAGGTCTATCCGGTGCATTTGCTTTTTACCTTCGCGTAGGCAGGTTAAATCAATATTTTCGGCGTGAGTAGAAATATCGCACAGTGGCTCAACAATCGCGCCGCGAAAATGGATAACGCCGCCCTGTACCGTTTGTTGCCCTACCGCAGAATGGATAAAAAAAGCGCAGATACACAGGCCTATGGCAGGGATATTTTTCTTGATTACGGACATGTTAACTCCTCAATGATTAGTCATCCTCGAGGGTTCGGCGTTACCTTTTAGCGACATGCCGAGACGATGAGACGCTTTTATCGCCTCTTTATACCCAGGTCAGCCAATCCATTTCCGCCACCATCAAAAACTACTGTGCAGAAGGCGGCCATTGTTGTGATAAATGCAGTGATTGTCCGTCCGAAACAGTAACAATAATTTTAACCGAGTCCTCTGAAGATATATTTACACTAAGACGAGACAACTCAATCGGTTGATTAGCAGGTAAAGATAGCGTTTGTTTTTGCTGTGTATGGCTTTGTCCCCCGACGCCGTCGCGCACAGAGAGAATTTGCACCTGACAGACGCAGGGTTCGTTTAATGTGACCTGAGGGATCACCGTGTAAATATCGCCTTGCTGAGTCGTGGTAAACGTAATCTGATTTGAAAGTGCGGCAAGGAGCAATAAAGTATGCATAATTTCCTCCCGAAAAAAAACAGGGCTTATGCCCTGTTTTTTTATTAGCGCAGACGCTAAATTAATACTGGTTAGCCGTGGCGTTGTTGCCAAAACCAACCTGACGCACCATTACGCTGGAATCAGATGCGGTCTGATTAACCAGCGCAGCGTTATTACCGCCGTATTGACCGACAGTAATATCGGAGTTTTTAGCGTTCCACTGGTCGATGGTGGCATTGTTTCTGAAACCATTCTGAGTCAGTTCAATAGTACTGTTATCCGCACCCTGGCCTACATCGGCGCCGTTACCATAACCGCTCTGGGTAATGGTCGTTTCAGATTTACGGGCATCGCTTTGCAGAGCAAGCGCAGCGTTAGCGGAACCGTACTGATAAATGCTCAACGTTGAGTCCGGACCGGAACTATTGCCGCCGCCGTTATGATTACCGCCGCCGCCCCATTGTGGAACGACGCCAGCCAGAGCACTGCCAGAAACTACGATTGCTGCGAATGCTGCCACTTTTAAAAGTTTCATGGTAAAACCCCCATCGGATTGATTTAAAAGTCGTAACGGTATTAGCGTTGGGTGACGCGAATAGCCATATGCGACTGTTTCTGCACTACAACTGCTGTTTTCTGCGTACCGTACTGGGTAATATTGGCCTTATTTCCAGAACCTTTCTGTATAATAGCCGCACTATTACCGTAAGCGCTTTGCGATATACTGGCATCGTTGGCATTGCCCGTTTGCTCAATATACGCAAAGTTATAATTCCCTGCCTGGTCGACTTTCGCCCGATTATTTCCTCCTTCTTGTGAAATAACGGACAATAGTTTTGATCCTTCCTGGCGTACTCTGGCACTATTATCCGTGCCGACTTGACCAATAATGGCCGCCTGATTAAATGAAGACTTGCTTAATTCATTTACCGCAAAATTATACTCTGAACGAGCCAGATCATAATTTGTCGCGGTTGCAATCCCAGGCGCACCCAGTATTGTCAACATCATAAATAACAATTTGTTTTTCATGCTGTCACCCTGGACCTGGTCGTACATAGCGAAAATTATCTATTACCTTGTTAGCGACATGCGTTTTTTGTTAACGCGTCGTTACGATGAAGAGTATGTCCGTGGAAACATTTTTAATAACTCACCCACGCGTGGTATTTTGTTATTTAAGCTCATACCAAAGTGCTAATAAAACGATAGCCATGTGATTTTTTATAATTGATTTTTGGCCACAGAAGATAGTGTATCGCGCACCTAAAAAATGAAGTGTTGGTGTGTGTTATGCCGCCATGGGGATGTTCTTATGCTTCCCATGTGGGGCAATACGCACAAGACGTGACACACTTCGTTTTTTTTGTCTTTGTGCTGTCCAGGTTAATGCCACGTCTCAAATTTTAAGAAAAAATAAAATCAAAACATAACATATAATAATTAAAATGATTAAAAATCAATGAATTATTATAATTTGTATGATTTTTTAAATCTATGCAATAACAGCGAAATGTACAACTTTACTATCAAATCTAAACTTCAAAAAAACCCAAAAACAACATTTTAATATATATTTTTACATCTTGTTACAAGTTTAACACTTGCTTTAAGATTTGTAATGGCTAGATTGAAAACAGTTAAAAGTATTTTCGTAAATATTTTTCTCTTTCTGGATAATGGGCTATTTCAACCCACAGCAGTGCAACATCTGTCAGTACTTCTGGTGCCTTTATTTTATGGGGGCAGCTGTCAGATGTGCGATTAAAAAAAGTGGAGTTTCATCATGTTTAATGAAGTCCATAGTAGTCATGGTCACACACTATTGTTGATCACAAAGCCATCTCTGCAAGCTACGGCATTATTGCAACATTTAAAGCAATCGCTGGCCATAACCGGAAAACTGCATAATATTCAACGTTCTCTGGAAGATATCTCAGCCAGTTGCATTGTTTTAATGGATATGATGGAAGCGGATAAGAAGCTTATCCACTATTGGCAGGATAATTTAAGCCGCAAAAACAATAATATAAAAACATTATTGTTAAATACCCCTGACGATTATCCCTACCGTGAAATTGAAAACTGGCCTCATATTAACGGCGTGTTTTACGCCACTGAAGACCAGGAACACGTGGTCAGCGGATTACAGGGTATTCTGCGTGGCGAATGCTATTTTTCACAAAAATTAGCCAGTTACCTGATTACGCACTCAGGAAATTACCGCTACAACAGCACCGAGTCCGCATTACTCACTCATCGCGAAAAAGAGATCCTCAATAAGTTACGTATTGGTGCCTCTAATAATGAAATCGCGAGGTCGCTATTTATCAGCGAGAATACGGTTAAGACACATCTTTATAATCTTTTCAAAAAGATAGCTGTCAAAAATCGCACCCAGGCAGTTTCATGGGCAAACGATAATCTCAGGCGGTAAGGCCATGAGACGCTATCTGACCTGGATTGTAGCAGCAGAGTTACTGTTCGCTACCGGAAACCTGCATGCCAATGAAGTTGAAGTCGAGGTTCCCGGATTGTTAACCGACCATACCGTCTCTTCGATAGGACATGAATTCTATCGTGCATTCAGCGACAAATGGGAAAGCGAATACACCGGCAATCTGACCATTAATGAAAGACCCAGTGCGCGTTGGGGAAGCTGGATCACCATAACGGTAAATCAGGACGTTATTTTCCAGACCTTTTTATTTCCAATGAAAAGAGACTTCGAGAAAACCGTCGTCTTCGCATTAGCGCAAACAGAGGAAGCATTAAATCGCCGACAAATAGATCAAACGCTATTAAGTACGAGTGATTTAGCGCGTGATGAATTCTAAAACATGATTTTTATCCGGAGGCTGTCATGCGTGTTAAACATGCAGTAGTGCTGCTCATGCTTTTTTCGCCATTAACCTGGGCTGGAAATATGACGTTCCAGTTCCGTAATCCTAACTTTGGTGGAAACCCCAATAACGGTTCCTTTTTATTGAATAGCGCCCAGGCGCAAAATTCATATAAAGACCCCGCTTATGATAACGATTTTGGTATCGAAACCCCCTCAGCGTTGGATAACTTTACGCAGGCTATTCAATCGCAAATTCTGGGCGGCTTGTTGACCAATATTAATACCGGGAAACCAGGACGTATGGTGACCAACGATTTTATTATCGATATCGCTAATCGCGACGGACAGCTCCAGCTCAACGTCACGGACAGAAAAACGGGAAGAACCTCGACCATCGAAGTGTCAGGTTTACAAACTCAGTCAACCGATTTTTAAGCTACAGTCACTAAAGGATATAAATCATGCCGCGCTTACTTATTTTGGTTGCCGTTTTATTGTTGAGCGGATGCTTAACTGCCCCGCCGAAACAAGCTGCGAAACCGACATTAATGCCCCGCGCACAAAGTTACAAAGATTTGACGCACTTACCTGCTCCCACCGGTAAGATCTTTGTTTCGGTATATAACATTCAGGATGAAACGGGCCAATTTAAACCTTACCCGGCAAGTAACTTTTCTACGGCTGTGCCGCAGAGCGCCACCGCTATGTTGGTCACTGCGCTGAAAGATTCGCGCTGGTTTATCCCGCTGGAACGACAAGGCTTACAGAATCTTTTGAATGAACGGAAAATTATTCGCGCAGCCCAGGAAAACGGCACCGTGGCGATGAATAACCGTATCCCGCTTCAGTCGCTGACGGCGGCAAATATCATGGTGGAAGGTTCTATTATTGGTTATGAAAGTAACGTCAAATCCGGCGGGGTCGGCGCAAGATATTTCGGTATTGGCGCCGATACGCAGTATCAGCTGGATCAGATTGCTGTCAACCTGCGCGTGGTTAACGTCAGTACGGGCGAGATCCTTTCCTCGGTGAACACCAGTAAAACGATCCTTTCCTATGAAGTACAGGCAGGCGTGTTCCGTTTTATTGATTACCAGCGCTTACTGGAAGGCGAAATCGGCTATACCTCGAACGAACCGGTGATGCTGTGTCTGATGTCAGCCATTGAAACCGGCGTTATCTTCCTCATTAATGATGGTATCGATCGCGGACTGTGGGATTTGCAGAATAAAGCGGACAGGCAAAATGATATTCTGGTGAAATACCGTGAGCTGTCAGTACCGCCAGAATCCTGATGAATACGACAAAGCGTGGGGAAGAACCCCACGCTTTTTTGTCTATGGAAAACCCCCAGCTAGGCTGGGGGTTCCGGAAAGCTTTCAGCTTTAAGTCAGTTATTAAAACCCCTTTTGATTTGTTAAAACATCTTGCGGTCTGGCAACTGCAAAAGTTCAACAAGAAATCAAAAGGGGGTCCCAATGGGGGACGAAAAGAGCTTAGCGCACACCCGATGGAACTGTAAATATCACATAGTTTTCGCGCCCAAATACCGAAGACAAGCGTTCTATGGAGAGAAGCGTAGGGCAGTAGGCAGCATATTAAGAAAATTGTGTGAATGGAAAAACGTACGAATTCTGGAAGCGGAATGTTGTGCAGATCATATTCACATGCTTCTGGAGATCCCGCCGAAGATGAGTGTGTCGAGCTTCATGGGATATCTGAAGGGTAAAAGTAGTCTGATGCTTTACGAGCAGTTTGGGGATCTAAAATTCAAATACAGGAACAGGGAGTTCTGGTGCAGAGGGTACTATGTCGATACGGTGGGTAAGAACACGGCGAAGATACAGGACTACATAAAGCACCAGCTTGAAGAGGATAAAATGGGTGAGCAATTATCGATCCCTTATCCGGGCAGCCCGTTTACGGGCCGTAAGTAACGAAGTTTGATGCAAATGTCAGATCGTATGCGCCTGTTAGGGCGCGGCTGGTAAGAGAGCCTTACAGGCGCATCAGAAAAACCTCCGGCTATGCCGGAGGATATTTATTATTTTGTGACCGCCGTATTCGCTGAATGTTGCTCGCGGCGTGATGCCAGCCATAGTCCACTATTTTTCATGGCATAGCCAAAGATTAGCCCCAGCGCCAGCGACGGTAATACCAACCGCCAGTCACCCTGCCCTGCAAATGTCGCGCAGGCGCCGATAAATGTTCCCGGAACAAAAGAAAGCAATAGCTGCTTTGCCTGGATACACATCAGGAATGCCACGATCCCCGTCAACACGTAACTGACAATTTCCAGATGCGGCGCCAACGCGCTACCGTGAATAATGACCAGCGCCCACACCATACCGCTTAACAGCGTACAGGCGGAAATCAACAATCCCTTAAAGCCGCCCTGCGGACAGGCGAAATAAGCCGTACAGCCTAAAAAACCGGCCCAGCTTAGTAACCCCAGGGAGACGGCCACCCATCCCCATATTCCAGAAAGGATGCCCGTCGTGATAGCAATAGAAAGAAGTATGTTCATGGCGCGCATCATAACAGAAAAGCGGCACATTAATGAGATCACGCACACATTTTATGCAATGATGTAAAACCCGTTGCAGTTAATGGTGATTTACATCACATTATTCTTCATCTTCTTCCTGAAGTTCATCCCACATGGCCCCTATCGCATCACGCGTTAGCGGCGCCAGAGTGCGCCAGAATGGCGTAACGGCATGGGCTTCAACTTTACCGAGGAAGGTATTGCACCAGGGAAGCAGATAATCGGCAAATAAGGTTTCCAGCGCTTCACTTTCATCTTCGGCAGACTGATCTTCCAGCCAGGAGGCCGCGAGCAATAAAGTGCCAATGTGATCGGCAGGCGTATCGGCCAGCGGCATCCCTCGCGACGTTAAAAAAGCGCGCACCTCAGACTCTTCCGCGCCTTCGACCCACGCACTGCGGTATGGCGCTACCGCGCACTCTTCCCCAACAAATAACGCATTGTAATCAGTGGAAATCTGCGTGATATCGCAGCTTTTCTGTAAACGCGCCAGCATGTCATCCTGCTCCAGCGGCCAGTTTGCCGCCAGTTTACCTTCACGGATTAACGTAAACAGCGGAACCAGTAAAGGATCTTGCGGTTGGCGGTAAAACAACGATCCCAGCACACGGCACAGGATTGAAAACTCATTCATTGATATCTTCCCATAAATAACGATTAAAGTTCGGCAAATTCCGGTACAGGCGCCATACCGCGTGATTCGAGAAAGGCCAGTAAGCGCTGCGGCGAGACGTTCAGGATTCGATCTTCCGGAAAATTCACCGCATCCAGAATTTTCCGGCATTCGGTGAAATCGCCAAGCGTAAAGGCCGTATGGGAATCAGAGCCTAACGCTACCCAGCCTCCCGCATCGCGTACGGCGGCAGCGACCGCGCGGCAATTATCTTCGCTTCCTTTACGCGAATGCAGAAAAGAAGAGTTGTTGATTTCCAGCGCTACATGGTGTTTCGCCGCCGCCTGCGCGATGGCTTTAACCTCCACTGGATACTTTGGATTTCCGGGGTGACTAATTATATGCACCTTGCCGCTGGCGATGGTCGCGATCATCGCCTGAGTATTGGTTTCTTTATCATGCGGCGCAAAAACGGGCTCATGAAAGCCTGCGATAATCAGATCCAGCGAGTCGAACATCTTTCCGGAACAATCAATTTCACCGTTAATATTCTTGATATTCGCCTCAATGCCACGCAGTATCCCCACGCCGTCAACCAGACGCGGCCAGATGCGCATGTTAATAAAATGCCAGTGATGCGGCGCATCTTCCATGTCCGGACCATGATCGGTAATCGCAAAAAGTTTAATGCCTTTGCGTTTGGCTTCCGCGATATAATCGCTCAGAGTACTGTAGGCATGAGTGCTGGCGACGGTATGCATATGCAGGTCAACGGGATACATTGCTCTCTCCTGTAGTCATTTCCGACAAGGATAGCAGGTATCGCCAGCGTTTTTTAGCGAAACCCGGCCCGCGCCGGGTTGATATCAATATCCTCTCGCCCGATCCACCTGCCCCGTCACCGGCTCTCCCTTCTCCAGCTGGGTAATGGTGCGGCTAATATAATCGATGGCTTCCGCCGGACGGGTGACTGCCGCAATGTGCGGCGTCATGGCGACTCGCGGATGGCGCCATAATGGACTTTCCTGCGGTAACGGTTCCTGGCTAAAGACATCCAACATCGCGCCTTTTAGCTTACCGCTATCAAGCGCAGCCAGCAGATCCGCCTCCTGAACATGAACGCCGCGCGCGAGATTCAGCACGTAAGCGCCATCCGGCAATTGATCCAACAATTCGCTATTAATAATTCCTACCGTTTGGGCCGTATTCGGCAGCAGATTAATCAGCACCCGCGTCTGGTTCAGGAAAGCGCGCAGCTCTTCACGCCCTACATAACTTTCCACGCCAGGCCAGGATTTGCGGCTACGACTCCAGCAACGTAACGGGAACCCCCACGCCTGTAGACTTTCTGCCACTTTTGCGCCCAGTACCCCTGCGCCCATGATACCGACGCTAAATTCTTCGCGGGTATATTCCGGCAACGGTTTCCATAGCGCCTGATTTTTCAGCGCCTGATAATCATCGAAACGACGGAACCAGTGTAATACCTGGCTGACGGCATACTCCTGCATTTGCAGGCCCATTCCGGTATCTTCCAGACGGAATAGAGGAATGGAGGCGTCCAGCATTTCCGGATGCGCATTTAATTTACTCAGAATTGCATCCACCCCCGCGCCCAGCGCAAAGACGGCTTTTAAGCGTCTTCCGGCCAGCATTTCAACCGGGGGCTGCCATACAAGCGCATAGTCTGCGGGGTTGTTATCACCGACCTTCCATTCACGAACGCGCGCATGTGGGAGAGCCTTCTCCAGCGCATTTACCCACCAGGCGGCGTTAAATGTCGGGTGATAAAAAATTATCTCCATGTTATCTCCTGAGCAGTATTGTGCGGAATGTGATTGCGCCTGTTATCAGCGTTTTCAACGGGATGTGCAGCATAGCAAATTTCCCGGCGCGGGCAAAAAAAGCAGTTTTCGCTTATTAAAACCACAGATTGGTGGAAGTTTGTATAAACGCGCTTTTTTTTAAAAAAGTTGATTGACGTAGAAAAGATATTTCCCTACATTAGCGCCCGTTCCAGTAATGCTGGAGCGACAATTTGGTGAGGTGTCCGAGTGGCTGAAGGAGCACGCCTGGAAAGTGTGTATACGGCAACGTATCGGGGGTTCGAATCCCCCCCTCACCGCCATATTTAAGTTGAGAGCCTGTACAGAAGTACGGGCTTTTTGCTTATATGTATCCCCCAAATCAAGGGGGGATGAGAACCACCGACCGGGGTTCGACAACTGGCGCAGCCAGTTGGACAGACGACGAGCTTGCGAGGAGACTGCCCGAAGGGCGAGCGCAGCGAGTCAATCCTTCCCTCACCGCCATATTCGATACAAAATCAATCACTTACAATGTAATATTAGTTTTGTCCTGCATAAAATGCTGCATAAAGAAGCTCGTATAAACGGGCTTTTTTTGCATCTGTGACCCGTCCTGAATAGCGTTGACACGTTCCAGACTTAAATCCGGAGAACGTGATGATGACTGAGTTCAAACGCACCCAACGCGATTATCCTCTATCCTTTAAAATAGCCGTCGTTGAGCAGGTCGAAAAAGGCGAGATGACCTATAAACAGGCCCAGCAGCGATATGGCATTCAGGGGCGCTCCACCGTACTTGTCTGGCTGCGTAAATATGGCCGGCTTGACTGGAGACCCGGACTTCCTGACCTGGTGAAGAGGAAACTGCCTGTGGCTCAGACAACTATCCCGCTGACACCCGAGCAAAGAATCAGGGAACTTGAAGAACAGCTTGAGCTGGCAAACCAGAAAGCTGAGTTTTTTGAGTCCGTTATCAACGTCCTGAAAAATGATTACGGGGTAAGTGTTGTAAAAAAGCGGCCCGGCAAGTCCTCACGCAAAGTCAGGCCCCCAAAATAACAGTTACGCGTGCATGTCAGTTCCTGGGGCACAGCAGACAGGCGTGGTACCAGTACAATACAAGATGTAATAAACGGCAGGAGCATCATGCTCAGGTTCTTGATTTTGTTGCCCGTACCCGGTGCCGCCAGCCGCGAATCGGTACGCGTAAACTGCACTATCTGCTGAACATGCAGGCCGATAAAACGCTGAATATCGGACGGGACCGTCTGTTTAATCTGCTGGGTGAATACCGGCTCCTGGTACCCGTGAAACGGGCATATCACAAAACCACCAACAGCCATCATCGCTTTTACCGGCATCCTAATCTGCTGAAACCCGGCCCTGAACAGGTTACCGCCCTTGAGCCAGAGCAGGTCTGGGTCGCCGATATTACTTACCTTCCACTACGCAGCGGCACGGCCTGTCTGAGTCTGGTCACCGATGCCTGCTCCAGAAAAATCGTGGGTTACCATGTCGGGGAAAACCTGCAGACAGAAAATGTGGTAAAGGCGTTCAGGCAGGCTCTGAGGCGGAGAAAAACGACAGGTCCGCTGGTACATCACTCTGACAGAGGACTGCAATACTGTTCGGTACTTTATCAGTCAGTTCATGAGCGAAACGGAATAACCTGTTCAATGACCGATGGTTACGACTGCTACCAGAATGCGCTGGCTGAGAGAATAAACGGGATACTGAAAAATGAGTTTTTACTCTCGCGTCCTGCAGACCTGGAGCAAGCGCGGGAAATAGTAAAAGAGTCCGTGGCAATTTATAACCATGAACGGCCACACCTGGCCCTGAAATACAAAACGCCCGATGATGTTCATCAGGCGTTTTACAGACAAAAAACTGTCAACCTATATCAGGACTAGTCAATAAAGCCACCCTACAGGGGGGATGAGAACACCCGACCGGGGTTCGACACAAAAACGCCGGGAGCGTTTTTGAACAGCGCTTGCTCTGGCCCCGAAGGGGCGAGGCCTAGGGATGGGCTGAGTAGCGGCGCAGCCAGTTGGACAAACGACGAACCTGCGAGGAGGCTGCCCGAAGGGAGAGCGCAGCGAATCCCCCCCACCACACCGCCACATTTGATACAAAATCAATAACTTACAACGTAATTTTGGTTTTACCCTGCATAAAATGCTGCATAAAGAAGCTCGTGTAATGGAGCGGCACCAAAAAAGTGTGCCATCTGAGCCATCGATAACCTGCTTTCACATCCCCTACCCTGCCCATGATCACCTCGGAAGCAATGCCCCTTTTTCGCTGGACACGACTGATTTTAGCTCTCCTTCTCACTCATTCCATGTACTCACCGTCTTTTATTACCAACCGCTGATAATGATTTTCCCGTTTCTTCAGGTACTACCATCATTCAACATCTATGGGTATCTATGAGTTACATTTTTTAGCGCCCAACATTCCAGATTGAAGTCAGCAAAAATCTGTTTGAGTAGTCGGTTCTCGTCTTCCAGGCCTGTGGTTTTTTAGTATCAGCCGCTTCCATCCCGCGAAATGTAGCGTTCCTGGTCTTCGGAAATATTGTTTTCACCAATAAGACTGAGAATGGCAGTGTCCAGCGTCGACACCTGCCTCCATAGCGTCATAGCGGTATGGCTTTCTACATCCGTCTCAGAGGCTATATCCGGGAAGACCCAAGCTTGAGCGTTATTGACTACATATTAGGTAAGCGTGTGTAAATCACCTCCAATCCGTTAAATCCACAGCATTCCGCCTTAATGGCAGGATGCTGTTTTTGTCCGGAAACGGAGACAAAAAACCCGTTTCAGCAATGAGTTACGTCTGTTACGTTTCATATATGGGAGATGGCGGATGCCGGAAACTTCGGCGGTAGTGTGTCTGAAACGCCTGCCCTCCCCACTGCCACGAACGGGCCGTGATTCCTTTTTCGCCAATGAATCCAGGATAAGGTTATGTCACAAAATGGCCTGCGTTTTACGCTGGATGTGGACGGATTAACGCCGACGGCAACCGCTGTCGTCAATTTCCCCCTCCAGTGGTATCAACAGTTCAACAGGTGCAAGCTGGAATCAGAATGAAAGACTAAAAACACCAGATGAAGCACCTAATGACAGCATTAAATCAGGCCATGTTTGAGAAAAGATGAATGTTAAACTGGTATTATGCCGGGGCAAAGGGCTTAGAATCCAGGGGGAAATTTTATGCGAGATCAAGACTTTAGTTACTTCATTGAGAAATTTGGAGAAGCTACATCTTATAGCGCTGTTCCAGAGAAAAGTATGACAAAATGGAAAGGAATTCTTCCGGATAAACTTCTTTCTTACTGGAAAACAGAGGGATGGGGAACGTATAAAAATGGATTGTTTAGTCTTGTCAATCCTGATGAGTATGAAGATGTACTGGATATATGGCTAGAAGATACTCCATTTAAAGAAATGGACGCATACCATGTCATAGCCAGGAGTGCCTTTGGCGAATTATATGTTTTTGGTGAGTCTACCGGAAGAAATATTACGATTCAGCCCTTATTTAATCAAATAATTTTTTTCGAAAATGGTTTTATGGTAAAAACAATAGATGAATTAGTAAGTGAAATTGAATCTTTTCTTGCATTTTCAAATGTCGAAGAGTTTGATTTATTTGATTGTAATGATAATTACATTTTTGACCGGGCAGTTAAACAACTAGGCGTATTAGCTAATAATGAAATGTTTGGTTTGGAACCTGCATACATTTTTGGCGGAGAAATAAAAATTGAAAATTTGAGTAAAGTGGACTGTCAAATACATTTGATGATTCTGAGAGAGTTATCTCCCCCTAATATTATAGTCTTCTAAAGGAGGGAATTATCAATTCTGGAAATGGCTTGAAATAGATGAATATTGACCTGAGGCTGGCTATGTAAAAATAACGGACTTAGACAGGAATGATATAATACATGATAAATAACCCAACTATTTTCTTGAGAATCTTTTAGATTTGTCGGATATAGCCCCCTGCATCGGAAAAAGCGCAGAAGAAACAACCTCACCAGTAAAGTAAGAAACATCGGCAGAAAAGAATGAAGGTGATGGCTGGTTAGATGGATTACAGACGAAACTTGATGTGGCTGGTCTTGTTTCAGGGACTGGCATTTTTCCTGACCTGCTGAATGCAGGAATAAGCTTGTGCCGTGGGACTTATTTGAGGCTAGTTTTTCTCTTTTTGCTGCAATACCAATAGCTGGAGATGCTGCCGGGGCTGGTAAACTGGCCTATAATGTAGTGAGACGTATAAAAAATCCGTAGCGTAATTATCTAAGGTTAATTGGTATAAATATATTAATGAGCAACTTAGCCAAAATAAGCATATCATAAAATATTTAAGGAAATAACGTGAATATTACTGAATGCATTAGCTTTCTAAGGTTTACAACTATTCATCCACAGTTTGATTTATATTTGATAACTAATGGAATAAGAAATCGCCCTCAAGGTAAAGGTGGAATAGAATATTTTGACATTCCAGATGGTAGTGTTTCTCTTGGGTTTAGAATCAGATCCACTTATGAGTCTGAGAGTTTGCTTCCCATCAAGTCTGATGGGAAATTTGTTTTTTCTGAACTTGTGGTCTACCAAAAAAACAAGGATGACTTACCATATAAATTAAATTTCAATGACCATCTACAATTCTTAAGAGAAAAGCTGGGTAAAGAGTTAAAAGATAATCAAAACGGATTGCCAGAAAGAAGAGTTTTAACGTTTTTTCATGATTTTTTAGTGATAGTGATTTTCATGGATTCAAGTGAAAATATCAATCTTATTAAATTTATTTCCCCTAATGTTTTTCATCGAAAAAATTTAGGAATTAACATATAACATTTCTTTAAAACGAATCATTTCTTATAATATTAAATTTATCTAATTGACCAGGAGGAAGATATACAAACAGGCCCCTTTACTGAAACCCCTTAGCCAGTACTACCAGAGTTGGCGGGTTCAACATCGGGTACTATATTGACCGGAAAAAAATTTTAATGTTGGTGGATAATGGTATCTTATGAAACTTTCAGGCAAGATTATCAAGGTGTATCATAATAATTTTTTTAGATTTTTTTTGGGCATCGTAATGTCCTCGCTAATTTGTTTTTTATTGATCAGAAATATAAATAATATACATAGCATTATATTTATTAAATTTCTTGTAGTACTATCAGGATATATATTCTTTTATTATAGTGCATTTTCATTAGTAGATATTGGGATTGGGGGAATACACCACTTCCACATTAAATACAATAATAAAAACATTAATAAACAGCCAATACTCTCATTTATGAAACATAAACATACGATAAGTTTCTCTCTAAAGATTTTTATTACTATATTTTATTTCTACATGGCCATTAAATTTATAATATTCGAATATTAGAAAAACTTTTAATATAAAATGTTTAAGTTTTCTAGTTGTGATGTGTTTTATGTTAAAAAATGAAATGTAGATAATCCAGAGAGAGTTATTATAATGAAAGAAAGCAATAATAAACCATCCTTCCTGTGGGCAGTGACATGTAGTTTTAAATACCAGAAAGAACATTTTTAGCGATGCCGTTATACATTCTCAGAAGTAACAAATTTATATTACAAGATATTACCCCCACCAGATGTAAAACCGGGCAGTATTAAACCTGAGCTAATCGCAGGGACCAATAATCTCTATGCTACTGGTTGCTATAAGACCATTTCAGAAGCAAAATCCTCCTTTACAGAACTTGATGTAGCCTATGAGCATATAAATAATGACATCGATACCAGTGACTGGGGGAAACACATATTAGGCCTTTTAGGTGAAAAAAATTTTTACTGTAAATATTATTCTACATTTAAGTAAAATACGAAAAGAATAGAATGATTTTTATCGCCCCTCCAATGCAACAAAGCAAAAAATATTAGACAGGGCAGCGAAAATTGATAAAAAATATGGTAGTCAGTTTAACTCGCCGACAGAATAGAGGAGAAAAACATGTTTAAGTATATCGAAACAGAAGTTGCAGGCGGTTTTGGCGAAGCCACTACTCTTGATATCAGTATGCCTCCTCCCATTGTGTTCACCTTAGAACACAGTTTTGACGGTTGGTTGGGTGATTGCATAATGGAAACATTCCCTTGTTTTGTAATTACGGAAAAGGCAAAAGTACTTATTGAAAATTTAAACCTTTCGGGGATATTTTTTGATAGTGTAATAACATCAAAATCAGATATATTTGAAGAACTTTATCCAAATATTAAATTACCAGAGATATATTGGGCAAAAATTACAGGTATAGTTGGGAAAGATGATTTTGGTATAGCTGATGACCTACGGTTGGTCATATCAGATGATGCACTAAAAGTACTGGAAAGTTGTGGTTTAAAACATGCAGGCATCACTGATTACTATCACGATATGAATCTACATCGCACTGATTATCTGGAGAGACATTAAATGAGAGTGTCGTTATTATTGATTTATTTTATTCCATTTGCATTACTGGCGGATGACCCTTGTCTCAGTATTCAATATTCTGAAGCAGTATTTCTTTGCTCAAAAAAGACATTCGAAGATAGCGATGCAAAACTTAATGAAACCTACAGAACACTTTTGTCCACCATTCGCAAGAAATATAATTCCCAGCCAAATTCAGGCGCGGAGTTTGTTGAAAAAATAAAATTATCACAGAGAGCATGGATTAACTTCAGAGATGCAAATTGTACCGTTTTTTCATTCATAATCGATGAGGAATCGCAAGCATATGATACATCAATGTATTCTTGTAAAAATGATATGACACTAAAAAGAACTAAAGAGCTTGAAACCATACTGGCTAATAATTAGGGTGACAGGCAAGTCAATATTTTATCGAGTTAAGGTTACTACCTAAATTGCATCAGCGCAGAATAGTACCTTGTTTGAAATTTGTTAAACCTGCGTTATGCGATCTGACCAGTCGCCAAAGATGTAGAAACAGGGCATTCTTATACTAATGAATCCATATTTTTGTTAGAAAATAAAACCAGTCCTTATCCAGTGCAACCATCCTTCTGATTTATACCCAATCAAATACCCAAGATTGATTAGGATGAACTAATTAACAAGCATTCAAATAGATAGCGCTTAAGAAAATAAGATGTGTTATTCAATATATTAGATTTCTAAGATTTACGATTATTTATATTTTAAAAATATAATGGGATAAAAAACCAACTACAAGATAAAGTTAGGTCTCATTACAGTTTCTAGTATATTATATTGTACAATGTGTATTATGGAGTCACTAAATGATTACACCACAAGTTGCTATTGATATCGCAAAAGACTATAGCACTCGAAAAAAACTTGGCTGGGATGAGAGTAGCGTTGTTGTTAAAAAACAAATGATAAAGGGTGATCCTTGCTTTGTGATTTATACAGGTGATATTGATTTAACCAAACTGGACTGGTTAGATACGGTCACTACTACTGCTTTTCATGTATACGTCAGCATGGTTACCGGAGAATGCCTCGGTTATGAAATTTGCAACCGAGGTATATGCTTTGAACGTTAAATTTAATTACAAATAAATAATTCATACTATCCATATATCTCCTTGCTTATAACATCGTCAAAAGGCATCTAAAACAATTACTTTAAACTCAAATTAAAAAATAATTCACCTTTACAATAAAGTAAATCTAATAATTATAGGATTGAATAAAAACACTTAGTATGGAAAATAATTTTATTATGTATAAAAACTTGATTATAAATTCCCAATCGGCAGTCCAGAAAAATAGTATAAAAACACACCGGTTGTTCTTCTTTACAAATCCTTAACCAGTATTATTACGCCGTACATGGCCAAATATGAAAAGGTGCAGGGCAAATGCTCATGCTGTGAACGGCATGCGGAAGAATTTAATTACCTAAATAACTTCGCAAAATGTAGTGGTCAAGTAACACTGGCCACGGTTTTACAGTAAAAATGGCCCCAGAAGGAACTGCTACGACTGGAAGCAAACCAGAACCTGCCTCTGGCTTTCTTTGGCATAATCCCCACTCTTTTGTCATGCATCCTGTACTGCATAAAATGACGATTTTACGAAAGATAGCAATACGCCAGCGAAAAAAGAATAATGACAACACATTGTATATAAAGAAATAATTATGATTAACGCGAATGATAATGAACGTAAATATGGCAGCCCCCTCACCGGCATCTTCAAAAAAGAGCCTGTACGAAAGTATCAGACGACTGACAAACCTTGATGCCGAAATGCGCTTCGCTTTTCCAACTGCCAAAACCATCGTTCCCGGAGGTTGGGTGGAACGGCGCGTAACCCAACATTCATACCCAATACCGCAATGTTGGGTTTCGGTTTCGCCTCACCCAACGTTGCCACGTCGGATAATGTATAACCGCACAACAGGTTTGTCATCAAGCTCGGCTTTTTTCGCATATTGCAATTCAGCCAACCTCACATAAAGTTCATCAAGATTACTGGCGGCGTCTCCTGGCGCATAGAAGAACGGCCCACTAATGAAGGTCGTTTCCATAATTCCAGACATTAAAATTTTTCGCGTCTCTGCATAGAGTGCTAGCATAATATCCCCTTTATATTTATGGACAACAAAATGAGTGTGCTTTGTGTGGTTGTCTTAACCTACGTAAAACCATTGCATGAAATTGATGCGCAAATCCCTGCACATGTGGAATGGCTAAAAAAAGGTTATGCCGATGGACTTTTTCTGGCTTCCGGGCGAAAAATTCCGCGCACAGGAGGCGTAATACTTGCAAACTATGATGACGCGGATGTACTGCAAAACTATCTGGCACAAGATCCTTTTCGCTTGTCTGGCGTAGCTAAAGTCGATTTGATTCCTTTTGAACCCACAATGATGGTCACGGAATTAAAAGCGGTCTTATAACCAAAAACAACAAAGCCCGACAGTCGGAGTTCACACCAGAACAACGGGCTTTTTTCATATATGTGACCCGTCCATTGCCGGATGGCGGCACAGTTCACGGGCGCCTTATCCGGTCTACATAAGCGCAGCGCCACCGGGTAATAACACCACCATCCGGCTTCCCATTTTAGCCAAGAATTTCAGTGAGTTTTACTTTGCGCCCCTCGTTTGAGGAAAGCGTCGCAGCATCAGCGGTAGCAATGGCATTTGTCGCCGCTTCTCCCGTTAGCAATTTAGCAAACTCCTCGCCTGGCTCCAGACCGTTTATCACATCATGCAAGTACTGCATCTCCAGTTTCATAATTGATGAGAGCCACATCGGCGTACGTTTACCGGGTTTACCATAAGCGATTGCGCCATCCATCTCGCTGGATATGTTACCGTTGCGACGATCATCATCCTCCGCCTGGCTTTCATGCACAAGAAAGTGTGTTTTTTTGCCCGCTTTTATTAGATAACCAGCCGTGTTTTGCATATCAATGAGAATTGCACCTGTCGTGCCCTCAATTAATACATAGTGCTCAGGGTAGTGGAACGATGATCCCCACTGAAGTGTCGCGAAACGACCGCTTTCAAACTCAAGGGTGATTAGGACAACATCATCTTCATCACCAAATTTTTCACCTTTGTGCGCAACATTCCCCGCCGCCATTGAAACCAGGGATGGGGTTTCATCCATGATGAACAGTGTACAATCTAGCTCGTGAATGTGATGATACAGATGCCCACCTGACTTTGCGCGAATCTTCTTCCATGAGATCTCATCCTGCACGTCTTCAAAACCATTACGTTTAGTGTGAACTTGTGTAACTTCACCAATTTCACCAGCTTTGATGAGCGCTTTAGCGTGGCGAACCCCGTGAAAAAAGTTCATAACGTGACCCGCCATAAAGGTAACACCAGCTTCTTTGCAGGCATCAACCATATCCTTACAATCCTGGTAATTTAAGGCGATAGGTTTTTCACAAAACACGTGTTTACCCGCTTTAGCCGCCGCAATGACTGGCGCTTTATGTAAGTAATTTGGTGAAGCAATAATTACGCAATCCACATCAGGATGGGAACAAAGCGCCTCCATCGTTGCAGTGGCGACACAGTTCAACTCTTTCGCTATCGGAGCCGCATTTACCGGATCGTAAATCGCAGTGATTTTCGCCCCTTCAACCTTAGACATAAATCGCGCCAGTTCAGCGCCAAAATAACCTGTACCTACAACACCGTATTTCGTCATCATTTATCCTCTATTAAAATTCTTTTGTTGATTGAAAACTTTCACGACGTGCTTTTAGTCTATCCGGAATGGATAGGCCAATAATGAGTAGAATTGTTGCGGTCCAGAAAGCAACAATGAACGTTAGCGCAGCGCCTAGCCCCATTGTTATTCCAAGCCAGGTCGCCGCCATTGAATTGAATGTGCCTGATGTCGCAGCAAGATTATAAATCAGCCCGGTACCCAAACCACGAACCTCAAGAGGAAAGTAGTCGTAGAGAAATTTGGGAACCAACCCGCCAACACCTACGTTAGTCGCCATTAAACCGAATAAACATGCGCCCAGCAGTAAATAATTATCTTGCGGAATTCTGAATAACGGGAAAATGAATAAAAAGGACATGAGAAGACCAATGCTGAACGTTTTCTTCAAACCAATTCTATCTGCGCACAGACCCCAAACGATATTTCCCAATACAGTGCCGAATGCCGCCGCCGTCATTAAATTAGAGACCACACCCGTATCAAAGCCCTCTCCCGCCAAATATGTAGGCAGTAGACCAAAGATCGGCCAGTTTGCGCCGAAAATAGAGAACAGAACAATAAATACACATAATGTCAGTGGAAATTGAGCTCGATTAAATAGCCCTTTCATTGACAAAGAGAAAACTGACCAGGCACTTTGTGAATGCTTTCCGGGACCACTAAGTTTAGCTTCTTCCCACTCTTTAGATTCAGGAGCCCTGGCCCGGATGTAGATTACTAAAAGAACGGGTAGCAAACCGACAAAAAAAGCAGCACGCCAACCATACGCTTCGGCAAATGACGGCATAAAATAGGCTGCTATGATGTTACCAATACCGAAACCTGAAACCAGAAATGCGCTCGCTTTAGATTTTAAATGCTTTGGCCAACTTTCCACGGCATAAGTAGAAGCGCAAGCATACTCCCCCGCCATCCCCATACCGACAATGAAGCGACTAAGCGTCAGCATAATTACACCGGAAGCCAGGCCACTTAACCCTGTACCTACAGAATAGGCAACTATCGACCACATCATTAACGGCTTACGGCCAAATTTGTCTGCCAGCAGACCAAATAGCGCCCCGCCAAATGGTCGCCCAATAAAGGCCGCTGTGGCAAGGAATGCGCCCTCCATATCTGTCAATCCTAAGTCAGCCTTGATCAGATACATAATGTAGAAAATCAGCATAAAGTCGAAGCCATCAAAAACGTAACCCAGCCATGCTGAAAATAAAGCATTTTTTTGTGGACGTGTTATCTCGCTATACCACGGGAAGAATTTTGCTATCACAATAAAACCCTTATTTGCTGTTACCGTCTGAAATGCTTACGGAATTAATTTTTAAGTCATATCAATTGCCGAATAAGACACAATCAACCGGCACTTTCCGACAACCGCCTGAGATCGTAGCTATGTAAGACGTATATTCATTGTTTATCATCCTTATTCGTAGCTACGTTAAGGACGTGAATACTCAAGACAAAGTCTAACGTTCTGTAACGTAGCTACGGGCTATAAGATTATCGATATGAATACTAAGCAAAGATTAGTACAGTAACTCTTTAACCTTTCTCAAAAGTGGTATTGTAATCCAACGCGATAACGGGTCTGTCTCTCATCGGTATTATTTCTCACCGCTACATTTCCGACCTCAACGTATGGTGTAAATGACTTATTCAGTTTCCAGGCTAAAGCCACATTATGTTCATAGTTTGTTTTTTTGTTATCAAATTTAATTTGATCGCTATCCATCCAGGTAAAGTTATATTCTAATTTCAACTCATCAAAAACATAACCTATATAAGTATCAAATCTATTCGTTTTCTCATCATCACTATAGTTAGCTGTCTTCCTTGCATAGTCATAACGGTAACGACCAGCCATATAAACACCAGAATCAAAATTATATTGCCCCCTTAAATAAGGCTTATAAATTGAAGTGTCTGGACCGCTTTCAAATATAAATCCAGGCTGCAAAACAAAATTGTCCGTAACTTTATAATTATAACTTACGCCCAGTTCTATAGCGTTTGCGACGAGATCGCTTAAATGCTTATCCTGCTCACCATCTACTCCTCCCGATTTAACGCTGGCATCGACATAAAAACCAATGCCGTTAGGAAGCTTTTCAATTATAGCAATACGGTCTTTATTAATTCTGGTTCTATCAGCATATTCATGCCGATAATCAAGGGTTGCCGCTTGTAGATATGATGAAAATGCTATAAACGAAACCATACCCAGAAGATATTTGTTGATTTTCATAAAATACTCCGCTCATCAATTAACTTTATTTTTGTATTTAAAAAATTATTTTATTAATAAATTACCATCACGCATGGTAAAGGAGGTTACAGACGAAACAGGTTTCCCTTTAGCATTTTCACCACCAATAAGGAAAACTTCATCACCATAACTTACTGATACACCATAGCCGAGAGGTTGTTTCATTTTACCCATATATTGCCAATGGCCATTAACCAAACCATAGACTTCATCTCGCCATTTTTTATTTATTCCTTCGTGGGAATAAAACTTTCCATTGGTATAATTTTGTTTTGCTCCCGGAAAATTCGCGCCACCACCGACAAGCAGGACACCGTGACTATAGCCCGAAAATGCTCCGGCCAACCCTTCTTGCTGTTGTTCTCCAGGCGATGGCGGTAACTGGCTGTTCTTCAACCATGTTAGCTTGTCGTTATCCCACATGGCGCGGTAAATCACATCGGTACGTAAACCCGGTTTGAGCTCACCATTAATCAGCATCAGGAAATTATTTTCCATTACCGATGACGATCCTGCCGTCCCCGCGTCTGGCAGCTCACCGGCATTCTTCCATGTGTTCTCTTTAGCATTGTAGATAAATACGATTTTATTAAAAAAATAATCTTTGGCAGGTTTATTAAAATAATTATAGATGACTTTATTTTTTTCACTTTCATCCGCAGCCGCAGCCGCTATATCAATAAAATACTTATCAAAGATATGCTCATTAACCCCTCCGGTAATAAGTACCATCGTTTCGTTTAATTTTACTCCCGTATGCCCTGTTAATCCAACTGGAGATATAGTGTCAACTTTTTGCCATGTATTTTTCACCGGTGAGTATTTGTACACATCGCTATAAACCTGCAACGGTGATTCACTGTTTTTTTTCCCTACGCCACCAAAAACATAAAGCTCATCATTTAAAAATACCGACACGGATTGCTCACGAGCTCCACCAGGAAACGACTTTATACGCTCCCAGTCTTTATGTTGCTTTTTAAGATCAATTTTATACCAGGATGTCCCTGCGGTACCTAAGCCGACATAAATCACGCCATTATTATCAATAGCGCCAGTACCATTTTTCAGTGGTTCTGGTATATCAGGAAGCGTCGTTGCATATCCTGATGTGGTGATAGCGACTGATAAACATAGCGCCATTAGCGTCATCATTTTCTTAAAATTTTTCATCTGCATCCCCATGCGAAGAAATACAATTGGAGTAAAGCTTCATCATTAGTGATCTTATGGCGCACAATTTCAACAATGATAATGACAAAATGTGACCAAGCGCTAAAAATAATTACATGGGGTTATCATGTGCGAGGTAAAAGCACACCATGGTGATGTTAGAAGTGATTATGGGTGACCTGTTATGGTCAAACTCATTAGTGATAGCATTCGAATAAATACAACAAGAATTATGTGATGCATTTCATACTGGCTATCCCGTGGCGTATAAGCTCCTTCTGAGCATTTTATCTTTATGCCGGAAGCAGTTAATAAAATACAGCATGCTGCCGTCAGAGTGAATTGTATTTGTCTTGTAGCTTCAGGTTATAGCCTCAAATCCGCTGGCGCAGTAATTGAATAACAAACATACCTTATGACTGTGTTCACATTTTTCTATCTTTTTGCTTGATGCAGCAACACTCCACAACATAACATAAAACGGAGCAAAACTTCAAAATATATAAGGCGGAACTGGATGTCACTATTAGCCAGGCTGGAACAAAGTGTACACGAAAACGGTGGGCTGATTGTCTCATGCCAACCGGTACCAGGCAGCCCTATGGATAAACCTGAAATTGTGGCTGCAATGGCACAGGCAGCGGCTTCGGCGGGTGCGGTCGCTGTGCGCATTGAAGGCATTGAGAATCTGCGGGCTGTTCGTCCCCATCTTTCTGTTCCTATTATTGGGATAATTAAACGTGACCTTACAGGGTCGCCAGTCCGTATCACTCCCTATTTACAGGATGTTGACGCCCTGGCGCAGGCAGGTGCCGATATTATCGCTTTTGATGCCTCATTCCGCTCTCGCCCGGTTGATATTGATAGTTTACTGACACGTATTCGCCTGCATGGATTACTGGCGATGGCAGACTGTTCAACCGTGAATGAAGGCATAAGTTGCCATCAGAAAGGAATCGAATTCATTGGTACAACACTGTCTGGCTATACCGGCCCCATCACGCCGGTTGAGCCAGATTTGGCAATGGTGACACAACTGAGCCATGCAGGTTGTCGTGTTATTGCCGAGGGGCGCTATAACACGCCTGCACTGGCGGCCAATGCTATTGAGCATGGTGCCTGGGCAGTTACCGTTGGTTCCGCTATCACCCGTATCGAGCATATCTGTCAGTGGTTCAGTCACGCAGTAAAACGCTGAACAGGAAAAGAAAATGAACACGCTTACTATTGATATTTATGTCTCAGATAATAATCCGACGTTAATAATGCTATCGGCAAATACGATCCCCAGGCCTGAAGCCTGTTTGAACGCAATATCGGATATCTGCTATTTCAGGTATCCGGCAGGACATACGTCTGGGCATCACCATTGGTGGAGCATAAATGCTCTGCCTTTTACATCTCATGATTACCGTCATTGAGAGTAACAAAAACTATTACTTGATCTGAATATCGTATCGTCTGAATGATGGGAAGATAAAAATACACAGACGATGACCGCAACTCTACTCAAAACCATAAGCAGGAAAGAACTATGATTACACATTCTTTCGGCATCGTTAACTATCTTGTATTATTTGGCTACCTCCTGGCCATGATGTTAGTCGGTGTCTATTTTTCCAGACGGCAAAAAACAGCAGACGATTATTTTCGCGGTGGTGGCCGGGTTCCTGGTTGGGCGGCTGGGGTCAGTGTATTTGCTACTACGTTAAGCTCAATTACATTTATGTCAATTCCTGCCAAAGCGTTTACTTCCGACTGGACGTTTATCATTGGTCAGTATCTGGCTATCGCAATTTTACCGCTGGTTTTTTATTTCTATATTCCGTTTTTTCGGAAATTGAAAGTCACATCAGCCTATGAATATCTCGAAGCACGGTTCGATGTGCGCTGCCGTCTATTCGCCAGCATGTCATTTATGTTGTTTCATATCGGACGTATCGCCATTATCACTTTCCTCACCGTGCTGGCCTTGCGCCCCTTCATCGCTATAGACCCGGTGATTTTGGTACTGTTGATTAGCGTGATGTGTATCATTTATACCTGGATGGGTGGAATTGAAGGAGTAATATGGACTGATGTTATTCAAGGCCTCTTACTTTCTGGCAGCGCGATACTGATTTTTATAGTGATATGTCTCAAAGTCCAGGGCGGCATTGGTGAAATTTTTACGGTGACGCAGCAGGCGGATAAATTCTTTCCGGCTACGCAGTTCCACTGGAGCTGGACGGAAAGCACAGTACCTGTATTGATGATTGGTTTTCTGTTTGCCAATATTCAGCAATTTACTGCCAGTCAGGATGTGGTCCAACGCTATATCGTGACTGACTCCATAGAGGAAACGAAGAAAACATTACTTACAAATGCCAAACTGGTTGCTGTGATCCCTGTTTTCTTTTTTGCTATCGGCTCGGCATTGTTTGTCTACTATCAGCAACATCCACAATTATTACCGGCGGGATTCAACACTGGCGGCATTTTACCCTTATTCGTGGTCACCGAAATGCCAGTCGGCATTGCAGGGTTGATAATCGCCGCTATTTTCGCTGCCGCGCAGTCCAGCATCTCCAGCAGCTTAAACAGCATTTCCAGTTGTTTTAATTCCGATATCTATCAGCGTTTGAGTCATAAAAAAAGAACGCCAGAAAACCGTATGAAAATAGCTAAGTTAGTTATTCTGGTCGCGGGCCTGATAAGTAGCGCGGCCTCGGTATGGCTGGTCATGGCCGATGAATCAGAAATCTGGGATGCATTTAATAGTCTGATAGGTCTGATGGGAGGGCCAATGACCGGTCTGTTCATGCTGGGCATTTTCTTTAAACGAGCAAATGCCGGGAGTGCGGTTTTAGGAATTATTATCAGCGTCATTACCGTGCTGGGCGCACGCTATGCCACTGACCTTAACTTCTTCTTTTATGGGGTCATTGGCTCGCTAAGCGTGGTGATCAGCGGCGTTATTTTCGCCCCGTTATTTGCCCCGGCACCGCCATTGACGCTGGATGAAAAACCTGAGCCAAAGGTGACATTATGATTTCATGATACCACGCTATACCGACACAGCACACGGTGACGCCAACGCCCGGGGCGACAATACCGGGCCAGATATAAACCATCCGACAGATGGCGCGCTATAAACACCGTAAGAGCAAACAGATTACTCTCCAGTGATGTTCTGTCATAAGTTGGCAACGCGATGTAAATATTCCCCCTCCTTTACTTACATCGCGCTTTTTTTCATGCCGCAGACTTGATAGGCTCTGCTCTGTTCGATATTGCAGGCTTTGTGCCGCAATCAGCCCTCAAGAGCAGGAACTATATGGAGCCTCAACCCCCACGTCTTAAACCCGGAAAAATCCTTGACACTCTGGGTGCTATGCAAAAAAGCCTGACACGTGCCTCCCAGCGTATTGCGCAATATATTTTAGCCTTCCCCAGACAGGTGACACAGTCATCTATTGCCGATTTGTCGCGCGACACACAGGCCGGAGAAGCCACGGTTATTCGCTTTTGTCGCACCCTGGGCTATAAAGGTTTTCAGGATTTTAAAATGGACCTGGCCATTGAACTTGCCACTACCGAGTCTGATGACAGTAGTCCTCTACTGGATGCCGAAGTTAGCGAATCCGACGATGCCCACGCCATTGGTTTAAAATTGCAGAACACCATTAGTAATGTATTATCTGAAACGCTAAATCTGCTTGATATGCAACAGGTTCTCGGTGTCGTGGACGCCCTACGTCACTGTCACTCAGTTTATATCTTTGGTGTGGGCTCATCGGGGATCACGGCGCTGGATATGAAACACAAGCTAATGCGTATTGGTTTACGGGGCGATGCGGTAAGCAATAACCATTTTATGTACATGCAGGCTACGCTATTAAAAGCAGGCGATGTCGCGATGGGTGTCAGTCACTCGGGCACATCGCCAGAAACAGTGCATTCACTCCGATTAGCCCGACAGGCTGGCGCCACCACAGTCGCCATTACCCATAATCTGGGTTCTCCATTATGTGAAGAGGCCGATTTTTGCCTGATCAATGGTAATCGGCAAGGAATGTTGCAGGGTGACTCGATCGGTACGAAAGCCGCCCAGCTTTTCGTCTTTGACCTGCTCTATACCCTTCTTGTACAGTCCTCGCCGGAACAGGCCCGAGAAAGCAAATTACGGACAATGAATGCCCTAGACATGACAAAATAGTTCCCTTCACGTACAGGCGTCATTTTCCTTTTTTGTCCATGAGTCTGCTGGACGCTTTATAGACAACAAAGCCCGGTCTCCCGGGCTCTGAAAGTCAATGCCATATTAGCTGTATGCGTGAAGCGTTCGCTGACAAAGCGCCGAGCGCACGCAGTCGTCTTTGTTGAAATGCACAATCCCTACCATTTCATCTTCTTCAAAGCGTTCCAACGCATCGCTCAACCCGGAACGCACGCCGCGCGGCAGGTCGCATTGCGTAATATCGCCATTGACAATGACCGTGACATTTTCGCCTAATCGCGTCAAAAACATTT
This sequence comes from Salmonella sp. SJTUF14076, assembly GCF_015534835.1. Lineage (NCBI taxonomy): Bacteria > Pseudomonadati > Pseudomonadota > Gammaproteobacteria > Enterobacterales > Enterobacteriaceae > Salmonella > Salmonella sp. SJTUF14076. The sequence goes on from NZ_CP064674.1 coordinate 2,865,284, forward strand.
TCATTTGCGCCGCAGTCACATTTTGCGCCTCGTCGAGGATCACGACCGCATTTTCAAAAGTACGCCCACGCATATAGGCGAACGGGGCAATTTCTACCTTACCGATTTCCGGGCGCAAACAATATTGCATAAAGGACGCGCCCAACCGTTTAAGCAGGACATCGTAGACGGGCCGAAAATAAGGCGCGAATTTTTCAGCGATATCACCGGGCAAAAAACCAAGATCTTCATCAGCCTGCAATACCGGACGCGTCACAATGATCCTCTCGACGTCCTTATGAATCAATGCTTCTGCCGCCTTTGCCGCACTGATCCATGTTTTTCCGCAGCCGGCTTCGCCGGTCGCAAAAATAAGCTGTTTACTGTCGATAGCGTTCAGATAATGCGCCTGTGCTTCATTTCGCGCCTTAACAGGAGAGGTATCGCGACTATCGCGCGCCATGCCAATGGCTTCTACTCCGCCCATCTGTACCAGTGACGTGACCGATTCTTCTTCACGTTGCTTATGACTACGCGAATCTCGTCTCAACACACGCTTTGCTTCACGACGAGCTTTGATCACTGCTTTTTGTCTTCCCATGGATAGCACCTTGAGTTGTAGGTATACATCACCCGCGTTCTCTTGAACGCGATTATGCGCACACACATCTGAGGGTTGGCTTCCTTGTAAGCCTTAGCTTGCTTTTTGAAACGACGCCACACACGGCTACGCGCACCACATATGACGTCATGGGTATGGACAGTAAGAGAAATGATGAGAGCTTTTAAGGTGACAAGACCACCACCGGAGAGAGAATGTCCGTACAGGGTGTTGTAACTACTGTAAACAATGTGTCCTGGTGCGGACATTACCATTCGCGATCTCCATAGTGAGTGACCATCACTGCCGGGGAACTACCGCTATTACTACTAAGTACAACACAAAACATCAATAATGCAACAATATATTCACCAAGTATTAACCAAACATTATTGCGTCATTGTCAGTCTCTTACAGAAAGATTACACGATTATTTCATCGGCAGGAGACTAAAAAAGATAATCATTAGCTACTGCGGGTATTAATGGTGAAACCACCCATAACCCATTGAATATTCAACATATAAAAGGTTAAAATGGAGTAATTAACGTGTTCTCTCTCCCATCGCTAAAACGGCATTATTTATGCAAAATTTTGTGCGGCATACTTACGCCAGTAACGCTGACTCGTTTTAATTTTTGTCATTACTCTATTGCGTCAAGGCTATTGGTACCATTAACAGGCGATTTCATATATGGCCAGTTAGTGATTACTCGAGACGTATTACGCCCGCGTTAACGGCGCTCAAGGGCTAAAAATGGTTTGAGAGTGCGTCCTCATTTACCTGAACATCTTCAGTCAATCGGTACGGGACTTATCAGAGGACCAGGCAGGCGTATAACGCCGCCTGGTAAAATATGTCCGATGGCGATAATGCTATCGGACATGTCGGTTATTCCGCCTGTAGCTTCGACGGCGGCGCGGAATGATAATGCGCGTCCGCTTTTGCAAAGCGTTCCTGCATCGCTGCTGTCGGCGCTTTGCCAAGCAGGCTAAAGATTACGATCCCCAGGCTGCCGAAAATGAAGCCAGGGATGATCTCATACAGATCCAGCCAGCCATATTGTTTCCAGACGATAACCGTCACCGCGCCAATAATCATTCCCGCCAGCGCGCCGTTACGTGTCATACGCGACCACATCACAGAAAACAGGACAACAGGTCCAAATGCCGCGCCGAATCCAGCCCAGGCGTAGCTCACCAGCCCCAGCACACGGTTATCGGGGTTCGCCGCCAGCGCAATGGCGATCAGCGCTACCACCAGCACCATCACTCGCCCTACCCATACCAGCTCTTGCTGGCTGGCGCTTTTACGCAGAAAAGCCTTATATAAATCTTCCGTAATCGCGCTGGAGCATACCAGCAACTGACAGCTCAACGTCGACATCACCGCCGCCAGGATAGCAGACAGCAGAACACCGGCAATCCACGGGTTAAACAGGATCTGCGCCAGTTCAATAAATACGCGTTCTGAGTTTTGGTTCACCGCCCCGGCCAGCGCGGGGTTATTGTTAAAGTACGCAATGCCAAAGAAGCCCACCGCCACCGCGCCCGCCAGACACAGAATCATCCAGGTCATACTGATACGACGCGCATGAACAATACTGTGATGGGAATCCGCCGCCATAAAGCGCGCCAGGATATGCGGCTGACCGAAGTAACCCAGTCCCCAGCCCATCAGAGAAATAATAGCGACAAAATTCAGCCCCTTGAGCATGTCGACATTCTCGATGCTCTTTTGCTTGATCACCTCCAGCGACTCGCTAAAACCGCCTACGCCGACAATAACCATCACCGGCGTCAGGATTAACGCAAAAATCATCAGGCTGGCCTGAACGGTATCCGTCCAGCTAACGGCAAGAAACCCGCCGATAAAGGTATAAATAATGGTTGCCGCGGCCCCCGCCCACAGTGCGGTTTCATAGCTCATACCGAAGGTGCTTTCGAACAGTCGTGCCCCAGCGACAATACCTGATGCGCAATAGATAGTGAAAAACAGCAGAATGACCAGCGCGGAAATAATACGCAGGACTCGGCTCTTATCTTCAAACCGACCGGTAAAATAGTCCGGTAGCGTGAGCGCGTTATTGTTAAATTCGGTATGCACGCGCAGGCGCCCGGCCACCAGCTTCCAGTTAATCCATGCGCCTAACGTCAGGCCAATGGCGATCCAGCTTTCAGAGATCCCCGACAGAAAGATAGCGCCAGGCAGCCCCATTAACAGCCAGCCGCTCATATCCGACGCGCCGGCTGATAAAGCCGTAACAAACGGCCCCAGGCTGCGACCGCCAAGAATATAGTCATCAAAGTTTTTGGTTGAGCGCCAGGCGATAAACCCAATCAATATCATGCCAAAAATATAGACACAGAATGTCACCAACATCGGTGTGCTAATAGCCATCAAGGTTCTCCAAATTTATTTATTGGCACTACCGTAGCGTGCCGTTTTGTACCCTGCCGGAACGTGGCAAGGGTGTTATGTTTACCAGGGCGACCGTATCCTGCCGGAAGCGGTGGTTATTCACAATCGATTTAACACACCATTTACATCAAATTTGATTGCAGAGGGATACTATTTTTCTCCAGGTTGCACTCTCTCACATTTTTTGCGGTTGCACCTTTTAAAAGTGTTAACTACCGCAGAGAAAATAAATCCAGATGGTTTTCTCGTCAGACACTCCCTTATCTTTTTTTAACAATTTATTCATTTTTAAGCTTGCAACGCAGGTCACATTTAACGCGGTTGCACAAAGTTGCAACATGGTGGATATTTTCCGCTAACTATTGGTTAGCAGATAGAGCGAATAACAGGAGTAGAGGGTATGGGAACCACCACGATGGGGGTTAAGCTGGACGACGCCACGCGCGAACGGATCAAAATGGCCGCGTCGCGTATCGATCGCACGCCGCACTGGTTAATAAAACAGGCAATCTTTAGCTATCTGGACAAGCTGGAAAATAGCGATACGCTACCGGAGCTACCTGCGCTGTTTGCTGGCGCGGCAAATGAAAGCGAGGAGCCGGTCGCGCCGCAGGATGAGCCGCATCAGCCCTTTCTGGAGTTTGCCGAACAGATTCTTCCCCAATCCGTCTCTCGCGCCGCCATCACCGCCGCCTGGCGCCGCCCGGAAACCGATGCGGTGTCAATGCTAGTGGAACAGGCGCGCCTGTCGCCGCCTGTCGCTGAGCAGACGCATAAACTGGCGTATCAACTGGCGGAGAAATTGCGCAATCAAAAATCCGCCAGCGGTCGCGCGGGTATGGTGCAAGGCCTGTTGCAGGAGTTTTCCCTCTCTTCGCAAGAAGGCGTTGCGCTGATGTGTCTGGCGGAAGCGCTGCTGCGTATTCCCGACAAAGCTACGCGCGATGCGTTAATTCGCGACAAAATCAGTAATGGCAACTGGCAGTCGCATATTGGCCGTAGCCCGTCGCTGTTTGTAAACGCCGCCACCTGGGGGCTGCTCTTTACCGGCCGACTGGTCTCAACGCATAACGAAGCCAATCTTTCGCGCTCACTGAACCGCATTATCGGCAAGAGCGGCGAACCGTTAATCCGCAAAGGCGTCGACATGGCGATGCGTTTAATGGGCGAGCAGTTCGTGACTGGCGAAACCATTGCTCAGGCGCTGGCGAATGCCCGAAAACTGGAAGAGAAAGGGTTCCGCTATTCTTACGATATGCTGGGCGAAGCCGCGTTAACCGCCGCCGATGCGCAGGCCTATATGGTCTCTTACCAGCAGGCGATTCATGCCATCGGCAAAGCGTCTAACGGTCGCGGTATTTACGAAGGGCCAGGCATCTCGATTAAGCTGTCCGCCCTGCATCCACGCTATAGTCGCGCGCAATACGATCGGGTAATGGAGGAGCTTTATCCGCGCCTGAAATCCCTGACGCTGCTGGCGCGCCAGTATGATATCGGTCTCAATATCGATGCCGAAGAGGCGGATCGTCTGGAGATCTCGCTCGATCTGCTGGAAAAACTCTGCTTCGAACCCGAACTGGCGGGCTGGAACGGCATTGGCTTTGTGATCCAGGCTTACCAGAAACGCTGCCCGCTGGTCATTGATTATTTAGTCGATCTGGCCTCCCGTAGCCGCCGTCGGCTGATGATTCGTCTGGTGAAAGGCGCCTACTGGGATAGCGAGATCAAACGCGCGCAAATGGAAGGGCTGGAGGGCTATCCGGTTTATACCCGCAAAGTGTATACCGATGTCTCTTATCTGGCCTGCGCGAAAAAACTGCTCGCCGTACCTAATCTGATCTACCCGCAGTTCGCGACCCATAACGCCCACACACTGGCGGCGATTTATCATCTGGCCGGGCAAAATTACTATCCGGGTCAGTACGAATTCCAGTGCCTGCACGGCATGGGAGAACCGCTGTATGAACAGGTCACCGGTAAAGTGGCGGACGGAAAACTTAACCGTCCCTGCCGTATTTACGCGCCGGTGGGAACACACGAAACCCTGCTGGCCTATCTGGTACGACGCCTGCTGGAAAACGGCGCCAACACCTCTTTTGTCAACCGTATCGCCGATGCCACCCTACCGCTCGATGAACTGGTGGCGGACCCGGTCGAGGCCGTGGAAAAACTGGCGCAGCAGGAAGGTCAGGCTGGCATACCGCATCCGAAAATTCCGCTGCCGCGCGATCTGTACGGCGAAGGTCGGATAAACTCCGCCGGACTTGATTTAGCGAATGAACATCGCCTCGCCTCGCTTTCTTCTGCCCTGTTAAGCAACGCCATGCAGAAATGGCAGGCCAAACCTGTGCTGGAACAACCGGTGGCCGACGGTGAGATGACGCCGGTTATCAACCCGGCGGAACCGAAAGATATTGTTGGCTGGGGACGCGAAGCGACAGAAAGCGAGGTTGAACAGGCGTTGCAAAACGCGGTCAATCAGGCGCCGGTTTGGTTTGCGACGCCGCCGCAAGAACGCGCCGCCATTTTGCAGCGGGCGGCGGTATTGATGGAAGACCAAATGCAGCAGTTGATTGGCCTGTTGGTGCGTGAAGCCGGGAAAACGTTCAGCAACGCCATTGCCGAAGTGCGTGAAGCGGTTGACTTCCTCCATTATTATGCCGGTCAAGTGCGTGACGATTTCGATAACGAAACGCATCGCCCGTTAGGGCCGGTGGTCTGCATCAGTCCATGGAACTTCCCGCTGGCTATTTTTACCGGCCAAATCGCCGCCGCGCTGGCGGCAGGTAACAGCGTTCTGGCGAAACCGGCAGAGCAAACATCGCTGATTGCCGCCCAGGGCATTGCCATTTTGCTGGAAGCCGGCGTACCGCCGGGCGTCGTGCAACTGTTGCCGGGACGGGGAGAAACCGTCGGCGCCCAGCTTACCGCCGATGCGCGTGTACGCGGCGTGATGTTTACCGGTTCCACGGAGGTGGCGACGTTGTTGCAACGCAACATTGCCACGCGTCTTGACGCCCAGGGCCGCCCTATTCCGTTGATTGCGGAAACCGGCGGTATGAACGCTATGATTGTCGACTCTTCCGCGCTCACCGAGCAGGTGGTCGTGGATGTGCTGGCTTCCGCTTTCGACAGTGCCGGACAACGCTGTTCCGCGCTCCGCGTGCTGTGTTTGCAAGACGATATCGCCGAACATACGCTGAAAATGTTACGCGGCGCGATGGCGGAGTGTCGGATGGGGAATCCAGGCCGTCTGACGACCGATATCGGGCCGGTGATCGATAGCGAGGCCAAAGCCAACATTGAACGTCATATCCAGACGATGCGCGCCAAAGGCCGCCCGGTTTTCCAGGCCGCGCGTGAAAACAGCGATGACGCGCAGGAATGGCAGACCGGTACGTTTGTTATGCCCACGCTTATTGAGCTGGAAAACTTCGCAGAACTGGAAAAAGAGGTCTTCGGGCCCGTGCTGCACGTCGTGCGTTATAACCGTAACCAACTGGCGGAGCTTATCGAACAGATTAACGCTTCCGGCTACGGGCTAACGCTGGGCGTACATACCCGTATTGATGAAACCATTGCGCAAGTCACCGGTTCCGCCCATGTCGGCAACCTGTACGTTAACCGTAATATGGTGGGCGCGGTCGTCGGCGTCCAGCCGTTTGGCGGCGAAGGACTGTCCGGTACCGGGCCAAAAGCGGGAGGGCCGCTCTATCTCTACCGCCTGCTGGCACACCGCCCGCCCAATGCGCTCAATACGACGCTGACTCGTCAGGATGCGCGTTACCCGGTAGATGCGCAGCTTAAAACCACGCTACTCGCGCCGTTGACCGCCCTGACGCAATGGGCGGCGGATCGTCCAGCGCTACAGACGCTCTGCCGACAATTCGCCGATCTGGCGCAGGCCGGCACGCAGCGCCTGCTACCGGGACCGACCGGCGAGCGTAATACCTGGACGCTGTTGCCGCGTGAACGGGTATTATGCCTGGCTGATGACGAACAGGACGCGTTGACGCAGCTTGCCGCCGTTCTCGCCGTCGGCAGTCAGGCGCTATGGTCAGACGACGCCTTCCACCGCGATCTGGCGAAACGTCTCCCCGCCGCCGTTGCGGCGCGTGTCCAGTTTGCGAAAGCGGAAACGCTGATGGCGCAGCCGTTTGACGCGGTGATTTTCCACGGCGACTCCGACAAGCTGCGAACCGTGTGCGAAGCCGTCGCCGCCCGCGAAGGCGCGATAGTGTCGGTACAGGGGTTCGCCCGCGGCGAAAGCAATATACTGCTGGAACGGCTCTATATTGAACGTTCGCTGAGCGTAAACACTGCCGCCGCTGGCGGTAATGCCAGCCTGATGACAATTGGCTAATACTGTGGTTAATTAAGGCTCCGTCAATGGAGCCTTTTTACTCGCGTCAGAGGACCGTATGAAACGAATTTTCCTTACCTGCGCGGCGTTGTGGTTCAGCAGTCAGGCGTTGGCCGATGAGTGTGCCAGCGCCAGTACGCAGCTGGAAATGAATCGCTGAGCCGCCGCGCAATACCAGGCGGCAGATAAAAAGCTGAACGAAACCTATCAAAGCGCGATTAAGCGTGCGCAACCGCCGCAGCGCGAGCTGTTGCAAAAAGCGCAGGTGGCATGGATTGCACTGCGGGACGCCGATTGCGCTCTGATTCGCTCAGATACGGAGGGCGGCAGCGTGCAACCCATGATCGCCAGCCAGTGCCTGACCGATAAAACGAACGAACGCGAAGCGTTTTTAGCCTCGCTGCTGCAATGTGAAGAGGGTGATTTGAGCTGCCCACTGCCGCCAGCCGGTTAACGCACGCGAATCCCTTCAATAATAATGCGCTGAACGCTTTCGACCGTTTGGTTGAAAAAGGCTTCATCGCGAAGCGTCGCGCCGGTTACCGCCTCAACCTGAGGGGCAAAATCGGCGTAATGTTGCGTGGCGGCCCAAATCATGAAGATCAAATGGTGCGGGGAAATGGGCGCCAGTTTCCCGCTGTGCACCCATCCGGCAATCAGCGCGGATTTTTCATCTATCAACGCTTTTAGATCGCCGGTCAGTTCCTCCATTAAGAGCGGCGCACCCGCCAGCATCTCCATGCAGAAGAGCCGCGACGCCTGCGGATAATCACGCGAAACCTCCAGCTTGAGACGGATATACTCTTTGATGGCCTCCAGAGGGGAAAATTCTGCGCGAAACGCCTTGAGCGGCGCCAACCAGACATCCAGAATCTGTCGCATTACCGCGACATACAGCGCCTCTTTCGAGGGATAATAATAAAGCAGATTGGTTTTGGAGACGCCTGCCCGCTCGGCGACCTGCTCAAGACGCGCGCCATGAATGCCATACTGGGAAAAAACAGCAAGCGCGGCAGTTAAGATAAGCTGCCGTTTTGCACCGGTGGCCTGCGAGCGTTTCCCGATTTTTTTCTCTGTGCGTTGCGACATGCGCCCTCTCCTTTTTGTCAGGACGCAAGCATACCAAATCCGGCTTATAAACAAAAAAACCGCCGGAAATCCGGCGGCGGTGGCGCATGACGCTTTTTAGCGCGAAACGCTCAGCGTCTTGCTGTTGTGACGCAGGCTAGCTATTACGGTTACTGCTTTTGCCCCCTTTTTTGCCTGCTTCGGATGCACGCTGCGGGTCATTCTTAAAATTGCCCCCGCTGTGCTGACCACCTTTACGACCTGCTTCTGATGCTCTTTCGCGGTCTTCCGCAAAATTACCGGAACCGCCACGATGGTTTGCCATTACTGACCTCCGTCATAGATTAGACATCATATTGCATAGGTAATGAGGAGTATCTCCTCGCGCCGCGTATGAACGATATCATCAGTAACGCCGCGTAAAATTAAGCATAGTGAAAAACGCCGTGGTAGGCCGCTTACCGAAATATTCTGCAACATCGGAAGCCGAATATGCAGAATAATAACCATGAGAAATAAATAAGTTATTCTTATATTTGGAAAAATCAAAGCGCTTAAAAATGTATCATTTTGCAACAAAGGCCGCCAAATTAATTATTGTTATAAATCAAAGAAATGGCGCTGAAATTTGCACTCTTCACAGGAGGGCATATCTTTAAATAGACGTAGCGAATCGCTACACACCTGATTAATCTGAGGAGTAGTACAAATGGCAAAGATTCTGGTGCTCTATTATTCCATGTACGGACACATTGAAACCATGGCGCACGCGGTGGCAGAAGGGGCAAAGAAAGTCGACGGCGCAGAGGTCATTATAAAGCGTGTGCCAGAAACAATGCCGCCTGAAATCTTCGCAAAAGCTGGCGGTAAAACGCAAAACGCACCGGTTGCCACCCCACAGGAGCTGGCGGATTACGATGCCATTATTTTTGGTACGCCAACCCGGTTTGGCAATATGTCAGGCCAGATGCGTACCTTCCTGGATCAAACCGGTGGACTGTGGGCATCCGGCGCGCTATACGGCAAGCTCGGCAGCGTGTTCAGTTCTACCGGAACGGGCGGCGGCCAGGAGCAGACCATCACCTCGACCTGGACTACGCTTGCCCATCATGGGATGGTGATTGTCCCGATAGGCTATGCCGCACAGGAACTGTTTGACGTCTCCCAGGTTCGCGGCGGCACGCCTTACGGCGCAACGACTATCGCCGGAGGCGACGGTTCACGTCAACCAAGCCAGGAGGAACTCTCTATCGCTCGCTATCAGGGGGAATACGTCGCCGGTCTGGCAGTCAAACTCAACGGCTAATCTTCAACAGGAGGATTCGAATGCCAACTCAAGAAGCAAAAGCGCACCGCGTCGGCGAATGGGCAAGCCTGCGTAATACGTCGCCGGAAATTGCCGAAGCCATTTTTGAAGTCGCTCACTATGACGAGAAACTGGCAGAAAAAATATGGGAAGAAGGTAGCGATGAGGTGCTGATCAAAGCCTTTGAGAAAACGGACAAAGACTCGCTCTTCTGGGGCGAACAAATCATCGAACGTAAAAACGTATAACACAAACGCCCCCGCCTGCGCGGGGGCATACGGCTATTTTGCGGCAGTGTTCATGACGTTATCAAACTTATCCAGCGGACAGAAGCCGTTCGCATCCACCGGACATCCTTTCAGTTCCAGCGTTACCCTTTGCGCAGGCGATTTGAGCGTTAACGCTTCCGCATTACGTAACTGCCGGGCGCTCTGGTAGACATACTCGATTTTCATCAAATCCCGGTTAGCGTTACCGTCATGCCAGCGTTGGAAGACAAGCTGACCACCAATCGGCGTTCTCTCATACTGGTCATGGAGCTGATAGGGTTTAAAATCCAGCGCCGTCAGCAGCGACGCGATATTGGAATCATGCCCCACCAGCACGGTAACCTTCGGCGCGCTAACGCGCTCGGCAACCAGCACCTTATCGATATACTTCACCAGCGGCGCAGCGACATTGCGCGCCACCGTGGGTGAGGTAAACAGGCTGTCCTGATAGCCGTTTTTCAGTTTTGACAGCACCTTCCACTGCCGATCGGTGTGGATCCCGCCCCAGGCGACCTGATCCATCGGAAACCCCTCGTAATATTGCAGGGTAAACGCATCCACCAGCGAGTTCCCTACTTTAAGCGGCCCCTGCACGCCAGGCTCTTGCTGATAGTTCGCGCTGAAGGTATCTTTCGCGTCGATTAGCGAACACTGATGCTTCTCTTTGCAGGACGGCGAGTCCTGATAATGCGTTATCTGCTCAAGCAGTTTATAACTCTCATCAAGATGTAGCTGACTACGCGCCTTTTCCATCGCCTGTACGGCCTGTTGCCGGAATGCGGCGGAATCATCGGTAATCACCGGATTGAAGGTAGGGTCCATAGTGCCCATTTTTTCCTGATGATGAACAGGAATATCACAGCCGGGGAAAGCGCCGGTAATGAAAAATTGCGCGGTGGCGACGGTGCGCTGCAAACTATTCGCATAGGCATATACCGTGTCGGGCGCCGGACATTCTCCCGACGGTATCAGCCCCTGCGCGACCAGCCATTCACGTGTGTAATGTCCCATATAGACTTCCAGCACGCCGCCTTTCGTCGTCAGTTGCCCGCCGGGAACGTCCCACTCCGGCCAGGCGTTCGGCGTCGACTGCGCCAGTACGCTGCCATTATTCGCCAGCGGCGCCCGCAGATTATGGCGGCTCATCATCAGCACCTGTTGTAATTGATAACCCTCCGGCGTTGTCTGCGCCTGTACGGCGGATGACAACAAAACAGCCCCTGCCACAGCAACAGCGAGTAATGATTTTTTCATCCCTATGACCTCTTGTTGTTATCAAATCGTTCTGAGTGTGACAGAAATGGATCATTTTTCCGGGAACGATTTCGCAAAACGGGGGTTTTTCTTACAGTAAACGCGTTAGCGCCGGGAAACCCCGGCGCATATTCAAAACGTTTTTGCCCACCATAGCCGAAGCTTCATGCCCCAGTAGCTGGTCCAGCCGCTGGTGGTGAACACAACCCGACCTTGTGAAACCACCACCAGCGTTGGCGTCACGCTGATTTCCCAGCCAGCGGATAAGGCGCCGTTAGCATCATTGACGACCGGGAAGTCAACGCCCTTGCGCGCCAGCCAGCGGGCAACCTCAGCGTCATCGCCGGAGCGGAGCGCAACGGTCATGACGTTTTCCCCTTCCGCCGCCAGGCGAGCGACCGCAGGCGTAGTAAAGCGGCATACCCCGCACCAGCTGGCCCAAAAATAGAGCAGTACGGGGCGTTCTTCGCTCAATGTCGCCAGAGTTGTCGACTCTCCCGTCAGCGTACGTAATGGTGTCGTGGCAAACGCCGGAGGCGCCTGCGGCGCGCGCCAGACGTCCATGACCACCATTATCGCGATGAGGAGCGCCAGAAAAACCGCGGCTTCACGCAGCCAACGCCGCAGTTTACCCGCCATTGGCAGCCGCCAGTTTTTCTTTCACCACCGCTTCCAGCGTATCCCAGGGCACTGCGCCCGGAATCAGCTCGTCGCCAATGATCGTCGCTGGCGTTCCTTGCACGCCGACCAGCCTTGCCAACTGCAAATTAGTGCGTATCGTTTCCATGCTTTTTTCATCCAGCGTCACTGGCGTAGCCCCTGCTTTCTGCTGGGCCTGTTTAATACTGTCATCCGTATGGTAACCGCGCTTTTGCATGAGTTTTTCATGTAGCGCGAGGAACTGTTGCGGATGATCGCGCCAGGTGGTCAGCGCAATACGCGCCGCCAGTACGGAGCTCTCTCCTTTGAATGGCAGCGGTTTAATAATGACCGCAACGTCAGGATATTTCTGCACAATCTTTTCCAGCATCGGATCGAGCTGTTTGCAGTACGGGCAGTTGTAATCCGTAAAGTTCACCAGCGTCAGCTTAGGGTGTTTAGCGCCTATCCGCGGGCTGGCAGGATCGTTAAACAACGCCGCATGGATCAGATTTTCAACCTGCTTTTCCTGATCCGGCGTAAAAGGAGTGGTTTCTTGCGCGATGCTTAGCGTCGAAAACAGCGCCAGCAGCAAAACAATCATGTATTTCATTGGGTTATTCCTTTCGCTTTTTTCAACGTTTGTAATACCGCATCGCGGGTCAGCAAAGTGGGCAATGCCTCCCCTTCCGGCAAGCCGGGGCCATATACCTGATTAAACGGCACGGCGACCTGGCCACGCGTTTTCAGAAAATCTGTAATGGCATCGGACGGCAGCGTCCAGTCTCCCCGCAGCGCCACAACATCCGGCTGTTGCAAGGCAGCCTGTACATCCTCTTTTTGCAGGACGTTGTATTTATTCACTTTACAGGTAATACACCAGTCCGCAGTGACATCGACAAATACCCGCTTATGCTGCGCCAGCGCCGACTGGATTGCCTGTTCACTCAACGGTTGCCACTGAACCGTGTCTTGCGCGCTCTTTGACGCAGTGAAGCCGAAATGCGGCAGGAGTAACGTCGCCAGCCAGATAGCCGACCCCAGCATCATCAGACCGAGGATCCTGCGCAGGACATTCATCCAGCGCCCGGGGCGCGGTAAACGTAGCGCAAGCCCTGGTCGTATCGCGACCAGTAGCCACGGCGCGCTCATTCCCAGGCCAAGCGCAAGGAACAGCCCCCACAGCGTCGGCAGCGACGCCGTGAGCGCCACCGCGACCGCCGTGCCCAGAAACGGCGCGCTACAAGGCGTCGCCAGCAGCGTGGCGAATGCCCCCTGCCAGAAATGTCCCGACATACCGTTACCGCCGTAAGTGGCCAGTTTCGTGGTCATAGATGAGGGAAGCCTGAACTCAAAAAGCCCGAACAGGCTGGCGCTAAACAACAACATCACCAACGCCATAAAACCAATAAACCATGCATTCTGGAACTGGACTCCCCAGGCCAGCGCATGGTTTGACAGGCGAAGGAGGGTCATAAACGCCGCCAGCGCCATAAATGACGCAATGATACCGGCGACCGAAGCCAAAAATTGTCGCCTGATGTGAGAGCGGCTTTTTTCCTCTACCAATAAAATAGAGCCAAGTTTCATGCCCAGAACCGGCAGTACGCAGGGCATTAAATTAAGAATCAGTCCGCCGATCAGCGCCATCATTACAACTTGCCAGAAAGGTAGCGCCGCATTGTCCGGCGTTTGTGCTGGCGCAGCGCCAATGGTTTGCGTGCTCTCCTGGGCGATAGCGCCATCGGCTAACACGAGGGTCAGCGATTTGTTGCGCAAATCGGGCGCCTTTTCGCCCCAACTGTCCGTCACCGGCACCGTCGCCTGTAACCTGTCGCCCTCTACGCGCAGGCGAGGCTTCGCAAAATCGACGTCATCTATGGTGTCAAGATAGAGCCCGGGCGATGACCAGCCCGCCGCTCGCGTAGCAGTGACCACCAGTTCTCCCGGGCGATAGCCGACGTCAAGCGAGTCCGTTAGTCCACTGCGGAGCGGAACTTTACCCATCGCCCGCGCATAGTCATGGGCAAAATCGGCATTCTGCACAGTGGGCGTCACGGAAAAGGGGTAATCGGTCAACAGACAAACCTTGCTGCAGGTTGATAACGTCAACACGCCGCGCAAGGTCGCCGGCGGCGTACCGCGCACGATCATCGGAAAGGTCACCTCGTCGTGATATCCCTGGGTGGTGATATTCGCCACATCAAAGCGCGAGGGGGTTGGCCAGAACCAGCTTACCTCAGGCATGTCGCCTTTCCAGGCGATAGAGGGCGCCACGCCCCCTTCCCCCGGCGCGCGCCAGTAGGTTTTCCAGCCGTTTTCCAGTTTGACGTCAAGCAACAGCCGGGTCTCACCGTTAGCGGACGTATCGGCACGTAGCCGTATGCTGGCATGGTCGTTATCGGGCGAACGCAGCCAGCCGCTTTCCGCCGCCCAGGAGACGGGCAGCCAAAGCCATAACAGGCAGAACAGTATCCGCCTGAACAAAATCATCATATTTTTTCTCCGTGAATGAGTAATTAACCGTTAGCAATAACCGGTCTGTCATTCACGGAAGACACAAAATCGTAGATGTACCCGTAATGTGGGCGGCGAAATAGCCCGTGGAGGCGAAAACGGCAGGCGCATGACCCGGACAGGCGCCAGTAAGGAAAGCAGTAGACAAAGCGCAAGGATAGCGCCTTCAAAGAGTACTGGAGGCGCCGCCAGCAGCGACTTGGCGCTTAATTCGCAGGGAGTGACCGGCGAGCCGTCATCTGTCGAGGAGGGAGCGCTGACCACCGCAGCAGAGGCCGTCGCCTGCATCTGCAAGGCGTGCAGGCCCGCCATGCGTTGCGCGGTACAAACCATTACCACGACACATGCAAGGCAAAGAAACCACCAGCCCATCCGTTGTTGTTTCGCCATTGCGCCCTCACTGTTTAACGCGAGTTATCTTAGCCACTGGCGCGGTTTTGGCAACCTTTCCCCTGTAAAGTTATGTCGGCGCGCTGCGCAACCTTCTGATAGTCGAACAACGTAATTTATTCTTACTAATGATATAACTGGTGTTTTCATACGCACTTTTCAGGTTTACCCTACACTTAGTGGAGAAACCTTTTTGGGGTCCCTTCTGTATGTATTGATTTAGCGAGATGATGCTATGGAACTTAAGGATTATTACGCCATTATGGGCGTGAAACCGACGGACGATCTCAAGACGATTAAGACCGCCTATCGCCGACTGGCCCGCAAGTACCATCCAGATGTCAGCAAAGAACCCGATGCCGAAGCCCGTTTCAAAGAGGTTGCTGAAGCATGGGAAGTGCTGAGTGATGAGCAACGGCGGGCCGAGTATGACCAGTTATGGCAACACCGTAACGATCCACAATTTAATCGCCAGTTCCAGCAACACGAAGGCCAACCGTATAACGCTGAAGATTTTGATGATATTTTCTCGTCTATTTTTGGTCAGCACGGTCGCCATTCGCATCACCGCCACGCCGCACGCGGTCATGATATCGAAATTGAAGTGGCGGTATTCCTGGAAGAAACGCTGGAAGAGCACCAGCGTACGATTAGCTATTCCGTCCCCGTTTATAACGCGTTCGGCCTGGTGGAGCGGGAAATTCCCAAGACATTGAATGTGAAAATCCCGGCTGGCGTCAGCAACGGGCAACGAATCAGACTGAAAGGCCAGGGCACGCCGGGGGAAAACGGCGGACCTAATGGCGATTTATGGCTCGTTATCCATATTGCCCCGCATCCGCTCTTTGATATCGTCAATCAGGATCTGGAAGTCGTCCTTCCGCTTGCCCCATGGGAGGCGGCGCTCGGCGCTAAGGTGTCTGTGCCAACGCTTAAAGAGCGTATTTTGCTGACCATTCCCCCCGGCAGCCAGGCTGGTCAGCGGCTGCGTATCAAAGGAAAAGGATTAGCCAGTAAAAAGCACACTGGCGATCTCTATGCCATCATCAAAATCGTTATGCCGCCGAAACCTGACGAGAAAACAGCTGCCCTGTGGCAACAACTGGCGGACGCGCAGTCGTCCTTTGACCCACGCCAGCAATGGGGGAAAGCATAATGGCTAACATCACTGTCACCTTTACCATCACCGAATTTTGTTTGCACACCGGCGTGACGGAAGAGGAGCTAAACGAAATCGTCGGACTTGGCGTAATTGAGCCTTACGAAAACGATAACGCCGACTGGCAATTCGACGATCGCGCAGCGAGCGTGGTACAACGCGCGCTACGCTTACGCGAGGAGCTGGCGCTCGACTGGCCTGGGATCGCGGTCGCGTTAACGCTGCTGGAAGAGAATTCGCGGCTGCGCGAAGAAAATCGGTTACTGCTGCAACGCCTTTCTCGCTTTATCTCGCATCCCTAATCCACGATAAAGGCAATAAACCGAGGGTGGGCTTTCTGCCCACCCCGGATTTACATGCACCCGGTATAATACCAGAATGCCTCTGACATACTTCCCGCAACGGAAGAAATATAGCCTTTCACCGCGCACAACCCGATCAACGAACCGCCAATGTCAGCCATTAATGCGCCATTGCGAAGATCATCGTTTAAATAAAGACCAGCCACACGTTCACATTTTTTAGATACGTCGGTTATTTTTACACGTTAGCGATCATTTATTGCCTGAAGAATATATTCTTTCACTGTTTTGTACTCTCTGGTTGATACGTACCTTCTCCCTGTCAATGCCGGGTAAAATGTACCGCTGCGCTTACAGGTTGCGGTATTTATAAATAAGAAATACAACAGTCACTTACAGTTTAATAATTGAGCGTTATAACATCCACTACCGCACAATATTTACACCACGTATAAAATACAAAAATGTAATAGAATGTAAACAAAATAAGAGCATAAAATAAATAACTTATTAAAAAATCAATATAAATAGAGTGGTCAATAAAAAACGATCGTTTTCAACGAGTTATGTTTCTCCGATTTTCATCTATCCTGAATAGGCTTGCGGAAAATGTAATTTACACCATTGACTATTTCACTTAAAAGGTTTCTGTAATGGAATGGAAGGTCGTTGATACAGTTATAAGTCCCTCTACCGGAGTGTCGTTCTCATGCATACATAGCCTAAAAAATCTTAGATTGACCTTATGGTATCAGGCAGATGTTTACATGCCTCCAGGTAGCATTATCATCCCCTTTAATAAGGGGGTCTTAATAAACGATAAACTTTATCCCGTTACTGTTTACAACGTTACCAGGTTTAATCCTGTTCTATGGAAATCGCTTAAAGAAAATAGCCACTGTCCTGGTAACTGCAATCCTAAACCAGAAGCCTGCAGTTATCCTTTCGAGTGTCTGGTATCCGTTTGTCCATTTGGTTTAACCAGAAATATTCAAATAGATAATAAGAAAGTTTAGGAAATAAAGTATGCATTAGCCATACTACTGATTAAGTGTATTCGCGCACGTTTGCAGTATTTTGCAGTTAAATATGTTTGATATAAAAATTGTACAGTTCGGATATTTTTTGATTCGTTTAATCTAACCTTCACTTTGGCAACGAGGAGCCGGTACAGAGGATATTACTGATGGCCGGCAGACAAAGAAACGCATTGCTTTTAACACTGTATAAATTCCATCCGTGACATTCTTATTTAGTGATATTTCACCAGAGCAATCATCTTACCTTTATTGTGCATAAAAATCAGCAAGTAGTGTTTAGAAAAAATAATGTTTTAGACAAAAGCTCTGCGCGTTATGCTGATCGCCAAAAGCATAACGGGCTGACATCATGTCAGCCCGTGGGTTTACCCCTGCCCTGATACTTACGGTACGCTTATCGTCATATTGTCATGACCGACAATGACAGGGCCCGGGTAATTTTTCATGGCTTCCTGTTGCCAGACGTCATCCGCAACCGTCGCAGGCACCAGATGACTTAACACCAGTTTTTTCACGTGGGCCTCGCGAGCAATCTTACCGACATCTTCAATCGTGGTGTGATGCGACGCAATCGCTTCAGCCAGCGTTTTTCCGTTGCCAATACTATTAGCCAGTTTTGCTACCGAAGGGACATGTACCGCCTCATGTACCAGGATATCCGCCCCTTGGGCAAACGTTGCAAGCGGCGGAAACCAGGACGTATCGCCAGAGAAGACGATTCGCTTACCCTGGGTATCAAAACGGTAAGCAAACGCTTCACCGTCCGGAAAAGGGGAATGAGGCACTTTCAGCGCGCTTATTGTAACCAGTTCATCTTTATAGATGACGCCCTGGCCAATATCGGTCGCCTTAACCAGGTTGCGCGGATCGGGTTTCCCCTCTTCTTCCATGCGTAGCGTGATATCCCTGTCAAAGACCTTCCAGCTAGCCTTCGTCATCGCCTGGGTTCCCGGCGGGCCATACACCTGTATGGTATGGTCTTGCAGACCACTTGCCCAGGCATTCATCAGCAAGGAAGGATAATCCAGTATGTGGTCGCTGTGCAGATGGGTAAGCAAAATAGTATTGATGTTGCGCAGTGGAATGCCGTTTTTCACCAGTTGCAGACTGGCGCCGTAGCCGGCATCTATCAGCCATATTTTATCGCCGATAGTGAGCGCCGTCGCTTGCGGTAGTCTGGCTGTATTGAGCAAAGAAGGCCCGCCTTTGGTGCCCAGTAAAACAATGTTGATCTCTTGAGGCGCAGGAGTACCGGCAGCAATGGCAAGGTGGCTTTGCGCCAGCATACAAACCGCCAGCATAGCGACGCTTTTTTTCATCATGTTTTTACTCTTCTTAGTTGAGAAAAGAGGGAACTTCACGTTGGCGAAACTGCGAAGGAGAACAGCCAGCAAGGCGATTAAAGAAACGGGCGAAATAAGCCGGATCTTTAAAACCTAATTGCCAGGCGATCTCGTTGACAGCATTGTCGGAAAAAAGCAGCAGTCGTTTCGCCTCGCGTAATTGCCGATCAAAAATCAGGCGTTTAGGCGGGCGATTAGCAAAACGTCGGCAAATATCGGTCAAACGAGATTCGGTAATATGCAACTCGCAGGCATAATCGGGCACCGTCCAGTGCTGATGGAAGTGGTTGTCAATTAACAGGGTAAAGCGCTGAAAAAGTTTCAGTTCACCGCGCATCCCGGTTGCGGCGTGATCGTCCAGCTTCGCATTACGCAACAGCAAGGTAAATACCGCCTGCGCCAGTAGCACCAGGGTATGTTCGCAGCCAGCCAGTTGTTCCGTGGACTCCCGCTCAATTAGCTGCCAGTAATGTTTGAGCGCCGCCAGCTCGTTGGGTTTATCCGCCAGCGACAGGCAGATTCCCGGCAGGCCGAAGGCCTCTCTGGTGCCGGGATAAAGCACTTCCAGCAGCGGCCAAACCAGCTCTTCGCGTACCGTCAGAACATGACCATCGCTATCCGATTCGGTAATAAAAGCATGCGGCACCGAGGGCGGCGTAAGCACAAATAGCGGCGCCTGCACCGAATAGCGATGATCGTCGAGCTGTAGCTCAATCTGCCCGGTATCAAGAAAGTGCATTTGAAAAAACTGGTCGTGGCGATGCGCCTGCATATCACGACCAAAGAAATCCGCCATACGAGCAAACGACTGATAATGCACATCGTTACTGCCCATGCTTTCGTCATACTCTTTGCTGATATCAATATTGGCGATCGCACGTTGGCACATAGTTTCTCCTCAAGGGGTGGCGCGCGGACGCGATGCTTTCATGGGAATGAGCCAGATAATGGCGGCGCCGACGACTAACAGAGAAGCGACAAACCAGAGTCCGCTATTGAAGCTACCGGTGATATCTTTTAGCCAGCCAATCATAAACGGGCTAAGCGCGGAGCCAATATTGCCGGTGGCATTGATGACCGCAATGCCTATTGCCCTGGCGCGTAAACTGATCGACTGATCCGGCGTGGTCCAGAAGATCGCCATCGCGCTAAAGGAACCCGTGGATGCCATCACGATCCCCAGGAGCTGGATCAAGTTATGGTCGGTCGCCGACGCCAGCAGCCAGCCCGCGGCGGCAAACAGGAATGGCAACGCCGTGTGATGTTTACGTTCCTGATGTTTGTCCGAATGGCGGCTCCAGTAAATCATGCCCAGAATAGTACAAATCTGCGGGATCGCCGCCAGCAGGCCGATGGTGATATTGCTACTGCCTTCATTAAAACTTTTCAGGATTTGCGGCGTCCAGATACTAATGGCGCTAAGCGTATTGGTAAGGCAAAAATAGGCCAACGTATACATCAGTACAATTGGCGTGAATACTTCGCGCCACAGACTACGCTGCTGCATGGCGTTATGGCTGATGGCCCCCTCCGGCTGAACCAGCGTCAGGCGGTCATTATCCATCATCTCCTGCAAACATTTTTTATCCTCTGCCGTCAGCCATTTGGCTTTTGCCGGAGTATCATCCAGGTAAAACCAGACCATAATGCCTAACAAAACTGACGGAAATCCCTCCAGCAGGAATAACCACTGCCATCCATGCAGATTGAATATGCCGTCCAGCGATAAAATATAGCCGGAGACAATCGACCCCAACGCGGTAGTGGCCGGCATGGCAATCATAAATAATGCGTTGGCGCGGGCGCGGAAAAATGCCGGGAACCAGTAGGTTAAATAGAGCAATATTCCTGGCAAAAAGCCCGCTTCGGTAATGCCCACCAGCATTCGCAGCACATACAGGCTTTTCGGTCCCACCGCGAACATCGTGGCGGTAGATGCAATGCCCCATAGCACCATAATGGTCGCAATCCAGCGGCGGGCGCCGACGATGCTCAACATCACGTTGCTGGGAATGCCGAAAATGACGTAGGTGGCGTAAAACAGCGTCGTGGCAAGGCCAAACATGGTGGCGCTTAACCCCAGATCCTGCCCCATCGTCAACCCGGCAAAACCGATGTTGATACGGTCTAAAAACGAGAAGATAAACAACACGAATAAAAATACGATCAGTCGGCGGAACAGTTTATTTATGACGGTTTGTTGACCCGTGCTGAGCGCGTTGTGCGAACGGACAGACTCGGGGCTTTCCGGAAGTGCAGATGATGTGTCGCTCATTTTTTTTCCTCTGATGGGAATTTTGTAGGGTACTACGGTTGCCCGGTAGCGCTGCGCTTACCGGGCCAGGCTTAATAGACGCCGGACGCGCCGGACAGTTTTTTTTCTGCGCCAAAGCGCGCCGCCAGCGCCTCCGCGCCGCGCGCCAGCAGCGTGGTGTCAACGCCGACGGCGACAAATAGCGCCCCCAGTTCCAGATAACGTTTCGCCAGTGCTTCATTGGCCATCAGAATCCCCGGCGCTTTCCCCGCCGCGCGTATCTGCACGATGGCGTTCTCAATCGCCGCCTGCACTTCCGGGTGCTGCGGATTGCCGGCAAAGCCCATATCGGCGCTGAGATCCGCCGGGCCAATAAACACGCCGTCAATGCCATCCACGTCGAGAATTGACGCCAGATTGCTCATCGCCTCACGCGTTTCAATCTGCACCAGTACGCACATAGCGTCGTTGGCCTGGTGGAGATAGTCCGGAATGCGATTCCAGCGCGATGCCCGCGCCAGCGCGCTGCCCACGCCGCGAATACCGGCAGGCGGATAACGCGTAGCCGCCACGGCGTTTCGCGCTTCATCGGCATTCTGCACCATCGGTATCAGCAGCGTTTGCGCGCCGACGTCGAGCAGTTGCTTAATCTGTACCGGATCGTTCCATGACGGACGCACCACCGGCTGGCTGGGATAAGGCGCAATCGCCTGCAACTGGGTCAACACCGTCTGCACGTTGTTTGGCGCGTGTTCACCGTCAATCAGTAGCCAGTCAAAGCCGGCGCCCGCTAACAGTTCAGCGCTGTAACTGTTGGCAAGCCCCAGCCACAAACCGATTTGCGGACGCCCCGCTTTTAACGCGTCTTTGAAAGCATTTTTCATCGTTTTTTCCTTACACAAACCGGCAACTGATCGCGCCCATGTTGCCGTAATCGACATGGAAGGTGTCGCCCTTGCGCGCCGGCACCGGGCGGGTGAACGAGCCGCCGAGGATGATCTGCCCGGCTTCAAGCTGGACATCGTAGGGGGCAAGCTTGTTCGCCAGCCACGCCACGCCGTTGGCCGGATGATTCAGCACGCCTGCGGCGACGCCGGTTTCTTCGATCACGCCGTTGCGATAGAGCAGCGCGGAGATCCAGCGCAGATCCAGCTCGTCTGGTTTGATGGGGCGACCACCGAGGATCACCCCGGCGTTGGCGGCGTTGTCGGAAATGGTGTCGAACACTTTGCGCGGACGCTGGGTTTCCGGGTCGATGTTGTGGCTGCGGGCGTCAATCAGTTCCAGCGCCGGAATCACATAATCCGTGGCGTTGTAGACGTCGAACAGCGTGCAGTGAGGGCCGCGCAGCGGTTTCGCCAGCACAAACGCCAGCTCCACTTCAATACGCGGGACGATAAAACGGTCGGTGGGGATATCGCCGCCGTCATGGAAGAACATATCGTCAAGCAGCGCGCCGTAATCCGGTTCGCTGATTTGCGAGCTGGCCTGCATCGCTTTTGAGGTCAGGCCGATTTTGTGGCCTTTGAGCGTGCGCCCTTCGGCAATCTTGATATTGACCCATTCACGCTGTACGGCATAGGCATCTTCAATAGTGATGTTGGGATAATCCAGCGACACTGCGCGAATCTGTTCACGCTGTTTTTCAGCCTGATTAAGTCGCTGGGCGATCAGGGTATGGGTCTGTTTATCGAGCATAGTTGCTTCCTGTTACGTCATTCGGTGCTGCTGCGCCGGGTAGCGACGCGGGTGCGTCTTACCCGGCCTACGGTTCGGTATTGCTTCGTGCATCGTTTTTTTGTAGACCCGGTCAGCGCAGCGCCACCGGGCGAAAGAGTGTGCTATTTAAATAACGCGTGTACGTTGTTTTGTTTGTAATTGAGCGTCGGATGTAGCTCGGCAATCTCAAACGACAGCGCCAGATAGCGGTTCTCCATCAGGTCGGCGAAGTGGGCTTTAATCAGCCCAAACAGCATTTCGCCGACTTCCTGACGGCTCTCCAGGCTGCGCCCGGCGCCGATTTTCAGCGTCATATGCACAAACGCGTAATCATGCTTACCGTCAGCCATCTGCCAGGTATCCAGCCAGTGGGCGCGACTGCGGATACCGCCGATGGGGAAAATCCCGCTGGCGGCCAGCGCCTCGTTTACCTTGCTGAACAGGCCGGGTAAATCAGCCTGCTCGCGAATATTTTCAGTACATTCAGCAATAAAGTGCGGCATAAACACCCCTTACGCAGGCAGCGGGAAAACAGCGTTCACCTGGCCAGTACCGGAGCTGGCGAACAGGTCGGTGATGAACTCCACCTTGCCGTCGTATTTGTCCCAACCCAGCATTCCCAGCAGCATGACCGTGTCGTGCATGTTGCCTTCGCCGTAGCAGTAGTCGGCGTACTCCGGCAACATGGTGCAAAACTCCTTGAATTTGCCTTCGCGCCACAACTTGACCACGCGCTCATCCATTTGATGATCGAACTCGCGGGTGTAGCTGTTCATCCCCTCTTCCGCCCGTTGGTCGTCAATAAAACGGTGCGACAGAGAACCACTGGCGAATACCGCTACGGTACCGTCATATTTCTCAATCGCCTTGAGAATGGCTTCGCCCAGTCTGCGACTGTCGGCAAAGTCATGAACAGTACAGAACGCCGAGATGGAGACCACTTTGAAGTGCTTGTCGCTGTTCATGTAGCGCATCGGCACCAGCGTGCCATACTCCAGCTTCAGGCTCGGGATGTTGTGCGCTTTAGCGCGCACGCCCAGTTTGACCGCCTCGTCGGCGATCAGATGGCCGAGCTCCGGATTACCGTCATAGTCATAGGTCATGTCGCGAATAAAGTGCGGCAATTCGTTGCTGGTATAGACGCCCTGGAAATGGTCGGCACAATTAATGTGATAAGCGCTATTCACCAGCCAGTGGGTGTCGAATACGATAATGGTGTCAACGCCCATTTCGCGGCAACGCTTGCCAATTTCAATATGCCCATCAATGGCTGCCTGACGGCAACCGTGGTTTTTTCCCGGCAGTTCAGAAAGATACATCGACGGCACGTGGGTAATTTTTGCTGCTAACGCTAACTTGCCCATATCAAACTCCCCATTTTGGGATAGGATGGTCGCCCATTGAGATGCAGACGTTTTTCATTTCCGCAAACACTTCGAAGCTATATTCGCCGCCTTCGCGCCCGGTACCGGAGGCTTTCACGCCGCCGAACGGCTGGCGCAGGTCGCGGACGTTCTGGGTGTTGACGAAGACCATGCCGGCTTCAATCCCACGCGCCAGGCGCAACACTTTGCTCACGTCCTGGGTCCAGATATAAGAGGCCAGACCGTATTCCACGTCGTTCGCCAGGCGTAACCCTTCCGCTTCGTCTTTGAATGGCAGCAGGCAGGCAACTGGCCCAAAGATCTCTTCCTGCGCGACGCGCATACGGTTATCGACATCGGCCAGCACGGTTGGGCGCAGGAAGTTACCGCCTTTCAGATGCGCAGGCAGGTCAGTGGGTTTTTCCGCACCGCCCGCCAGCAGCGTTGCGCCCTCTTCAATGCCGAGGCGGATATAACCGGAGACTTTTTCCCAGTGCTGTTGGCTAATCAGCGCGCCGACCTGGGTGTTCGGGTCGGTCGGATCGCCGACACGCAGGCGATTCGCGCGTTCGGCAAAGCGCTTCACGAACTCAGGGTAAATGCTCTGCTGGATAAAGATGCGCGACCCGGCGGTGCAGCGTTCGCCGTTGATCGAGAAGATGGTGAACAGCGCGGCGTCCAGCGCGCGCTCAATGTCGGCATCTTCAAAAATCAGCACCGGCGATTTGCCGCCCAGCTCCATCGAGTATTTTTTCAGGCCGGCATTTTTCATGATATTGCGACCAGTGGCGGTACCGCCGGTAAACGACACCGCACGCACGTCATGGTGGCGTACCAGCGCATCGCCCGCCGTCGCGCCATAGCCCTGCACCACGTTCAGCACGCCTGCCGGAATTCCTGCCTCCAGCGCCAGCTCGCCCAGCCTGTCGGCAGTCAGCGGCGACAGCTCGGACATTTTGAGCACCGCGGTGTTACCCAGCGCCAGGCACGGCGCGACTTTCCAGGTCGCGGTCATAAACGGCACGTTCCACGGCGACACCAGCGCGCAGACGCCGACGGGCTGCACCAGCGTATAATTGAGCATTTTATCGTCAACCGGATAGGTCTTGCCGTTCATCTGCTGGCACACTTCGGCGAAGAATTCGAAGTTATGCGAGGCGCGCGGGATCAGCACGTTTTTAGTCTGGTGAATAGGCAGACCGGTGTCGGCGGTTTCCATCGCCGCGATTTCCGGCACATGCTGGTCAATCAGATCGCCAAGGCGACGCATCAGGCGCGCGCGCTCTTTCATCGGCAGGTTGGCCCATTTCGGGAACGCCTCTTTGGCCGCCGCGACAGCCTGGTTCACTTCTGCTTCACCGCCGGAGGCCACTTCCGCCAGCACGTCACCGGTCGCCGGGTTAGTGGTCTGGAAGTAGTCGTTACCTGCAACGTTTTTGCCGTTAATCCAATGATTTATTTTCTTCATTTTGCGCTCTCCTCACTGACGATTCGGTTAACCAGGCGACCCACGCCTTCTACTTCAACGACAACTTCATCCCCCGGCACCACATCGGACAGCCCTTTCGGCGTACCGGTGGCAATCATGTCGCCCGGTTGCAACGTCATAAATTCGCTCAGATAAGAAATCAGGAACGGGATGCTGAAGATCAGATCGGCGGTCGTCCCTTCCTGCCGCAGCTCACCGTTGACAAAGGTGCGTAACGTCAGGTTGTGCGGATCAGAAACCGCCTCTTTATCCACAATCCACGGGCCTATCGGCGTCAGGCCGTCGCGGCTTTTTACCCGCAGATTCGGACGGTAGTAGTTTTCCAGATAGTCGCGGATCGCGTAGTCGTTACAGACGGTGTAACCGGCCACATACTCCATGGCTTCGGCTTCGCTCACCTTACGCGCCGTTTTGCCAATCACCACGACCAGCTCGGCTTCGTAGTGCATATATTCGACGTTGTTCGGGCGCACCGACGTTTGGTGATGTTCGGTAAAGGTGTTTGGCGCTTTGATAAATACCAGCGGCTCTTTCGGCGGCGTAAATGCCAGCTCGCTGGCGTGATCGGCGTAGTTCAACCCCAACGCAAATAACGTACCCGTCGCTGACAGCGGCCACGTAAACGTCTGGTGGCGGGCGAATTCATCTTCTGCGACAACCGGATTTTCCAGAGCGGGTAAACCTTTCGCCAGAATACGCACCCGATCGCCGGGACGCAGCGCAACGCGATTCTGCGGCGTACCGAGTAAGATCGCATCGCCAGGGTTAAGCGTAGCGAACTCACTTAAC
Source organism: Salmonella sp. SJTUF14076 (assembly GCF_015534835.1). NCBI lineage: Bacteria > Pseudomonadati > Pseudomonadota > Gammaproteobacteria > Enterobacterales > Enterobacteriaceae > Salmonella > Salmonella sp. SJTUF14076. The sequence continues at coordinate 2,891,551 of NZ_CP064674.1, forward strand.
GCGCTAAGCAGTTGTGCGGCGCTACGCTGTAAATCGGCAGTATTCCAGTGGTCCGCTTCTCGTCCGTTGATTTCAGTGATAATGGTGAGGTTATCCACATCACTCAGCGGCGCCATTTCACCCAACGGGCAAAAGCCATCGCGACATTTCGCTTTAATCGCCGGGCGATAAAAGCTCTCTTCCGGCAGGCTGACCTCGTTAGCCAGCGCATACCCGGCGATATAGTCCGCCGCCGCTTCAGGGCGTATCCGGCTGGCGGTTTTCCCCACGATGAGCGCCACTGTCGCGCCGCTCAGTACCTTTTCTCCCTGCGGATAAGGAATGGGTTCGCCGTAACGAATCACCGTATTACGCGGCTTGATGAACCACACTGCGGTTTTAGGCGGCGCATTATAGGGAGGCTGAGAGAAAGCCTCTTGCCAGGCATCAAGCTGGCTGCGATGGTTTAACGCAACGGCGAAAACAGTACCCTTCATACATAAACTCCTCAGGCCGATTTAACGGGCTGTGATTTCATTAATATATTAATGATTAGATTTATGCTTTTGCTGTACATTTAGCAAGCTGAAGTAAAGTATTTGTGATGTGATTAACAATATTTTCACAAATTTATTATTAAATACATATATATCAAAGAGTTAAATAAAACCCTTTGTTTCTGTTAAACTTTGGACATAAAACAGATGTCATAGCTCACATCGGTAAACACGATTATTCAGGTATTAATAATTCTGCAAAAGAGAAACGCTTATGCATGATTCATTAACCATCGCCTTGCTTCAGGCGCGCGAAGCGGCAATGACCTATTTCCGCCCCATCGTTAAAAGCCACAATCTGACCGACCAGCAATGGCGCATTGTGCGAATCCTGGCCGATAGCCCCTCTATGGATTTTCACGAGCTGGCCTTTCGTACCTGTATTTTGCGTCCAAGTCTGACCGGAATATTGACGCGCATGGAGCGAGACGGACTGGTGTTGCGACTCAAGCCGGTTAACGATCAGCGTAAGTTATATGTCATGTTGACGGAGCAGGGACAAACGTTGTACGCCCGTGCCCGGAGCGAGGTAGAAGAGGCTTATCGAAAAATTGAGGCCGATTTCACGCCCGAAAAAACACAGCAATTGATGCTGCTGCTGGACGATCTTATTGCTCTGGGACGCCAGCATCCTGATAGCGAAGCGGAAGCATAGTATTCTTACCTTCCCACGCCGCCGACACGGGAATCCCCTCCCGCTTACAACGTTGACGGCGATCGCATTTTACTTTTCTTCTTCGACGTTCATCTGAAAAGTACCCGCCGTTGTCCTGAAAGTCTCTTCACAGTTTACGCTTCTGCCTATTCAATTGAACAACAAATAAGAAACATATTATTAACAAAACATTCCGATTAACGAGGAAGAGGCCGCAATGAAACCTGAAGATTTTCGTACTGATAACAAGCGTCCGTTAACGGGCGAAGAGTATTTAAAAAGCCTGCAGGACGGGCGGGAAATTTATATTTACGGCGAACGCGTTAAAGATGTTACGACACACCCGGCATTCCGCAATGCCGCAGCCTCTGTCGCACAACTGTATGACGCATTACATAAACCGTCGATGCAAGATACCCTGTGCTGGAATACCGATACCGGCAGCGGCGGTTATACGCATAAATTTTTCCGCGTGGCGAAAAGCGCAGACGATCTGCGCCAACAGCGTGATGCTATCGCCGAGTGGTCACGCCTGAGTTACGGCTGGATGGGACGCACACCGGATTACAAAGCCGCCTTTGGCTGCGCTCTGGGCGCTAACCCAGCCTTCTACGGCCAGTTTGAGCAGAACGCCCGCAACTGGTACACCCGTATTCAGGAGACCGGCCTGTACTTTAACCATGCTATCGTCAACCCGCCCATTGACCGCCACAAACCTGCCGACGAAGTGAAAGACGTCTATATCAAGCTGGAGAAAGAGACGGACGCCGGGATTATTGTCAGCGGGGCGAAAGTCGTCGCCACTAACTCCGCCCTGACTCACTACAACATGATTGGTTTCGGCTCAGCCCAGGTGATGGGCGAAAACCCGGATTTTGCTCTGATGTTTGTCGCGCCAATGGATGCCGAAGGCGTAAAACTTATTTCGCGCGCCTCGTATGAAATGGTCGCGGGCGCGACGGGCTCGCCGTTTGATTATCCACTCTCCAGCCGCTTTGATGAAAACGATGCCATTCTGGTGATGGACAAGGTGTTGATCCCGTGGGAAAACGTGTTGATTTACCGTGATTTCGATCGTTGTCGTCGCTGGACGATGGAAGGCGGCTTTGCCCGTATGTATCCACTGCAAGCCTGTGTTCGTCTGGCGGTTAAACTTGATTTCATTACCGCGCTGCTGAAAAAATCGCTCGAATGTACAGGTACCGTAGAGTTCCGGGGCGTGCAGGCCGATCTCGGCGAAGTCGTGGCCTGGCGCAATATGTTCTGGGCATTGAGCGATTCTATGTGTTCTGAAGCAACCCCGTGGGTAAACGGCGCCTGGCTACCGGACCACGCCGCGCTGCAAACCTATCGTGTGATGGCCCCAATGGCCTACGCGAAAATTAAAAATATTATTGAACGTAACGTTACCAGCGGCCTGATTTACCTGCCTTCCAGCGCCCGCGATCTGAATAATCCGCAAATCGACCAGTACCTGGCGAAATACGTACGCGGCTCTAACGGAATGGATCATGTTGAACGTATCAAAATTCTTAAATTGATGTGGGATGCCATCGGCAGCGAGTTTGGCGGTCGCCATGAGCTGTACGAGATTAACTACTCGGGCAGCCAGGATGAAATTCGTTTGCAGTGCCTGCGTCAGGCCCAGAGCTCCGGCAATATGGATAAGATGATGGCAATGGTCGATCGCTGCCTCTCCGAATACGATCAGAATGGCTGGACGGTTTCGCATTTGCACAATAACGACGACATCAATCAACTGGATAAGCTGCTGAAATAACGCGGCAGGAGGTTCTCATGCAAGTAGATGAACAACGTCTGCGTTTTCGCGATGCGATGGCAAGTCTGGCGGCAGCGGTCAACATCGTAACCACGGCGGGTCACGCCGGACGCTGCGGTATCACCGCAACAGCGGTCTGTTCCGTCACCGATACGCCGCCCTCCGTAATGGTATGTATTAATGCCAATAGCGCCATGAACCCCGTTTTTCAGGGTAACGGCAGGCTGTGCATTAATGTACTTAACCATGAGCAGGAGCTGATGGCGCGCCACTTTGCCGGTATGACGGGGATGGCGATGGAGGAGCGTTTTCACCAGCCATGTTGGCAAAACGGGCCGCTGGGCCAGCCGGTACTTAACGGCGCGCTGGCCGGTCTTGAAGGCGAGATCAGCGAGGTACAAACCATTGGCACGCATCTGGTGTATCTGGTGGCGATCAAAAATATTATCCTTAGCCAGGATGGGCATGGCCTGATTTATTTCAAACGCCGTTTTCATCCGGTCAGACTTGAGATGGAAGCGCCTGTTTAACCGTCACTCATGCCCACAAGCGGGATAACCACCGCTTGTGGGAGAAGAGTCGATACGCTGAAGATTTTTATTCCCGCCGCGATGTTTGCTCGCCATAAATCGCGGCGATTAATACAATCTAAGAGCCTATCCCACCAGGCGTTATTGGCGCAGCCAGTTTGGACACGGACAGCGCGCAAAAACCGGAGCGTACACGTAGTACGTGAGGTTTGACTCGCTACGCTCGCCCTTCGGGCCGCCGCTAGCGGCGTTCAAAACGCTAACGCGTTTTGGCGAGCACTGCCCAGGTCCAAAATGGCAAGTAAAATAGCCCTAATGGGATAGGCTCTAAATTAGCTCCCGCGATAGGTTGAATAACCATACTGACTTAATAACAGCGGCACATGATAGTGCTCATTCGTTTTGCTGATATGAAACTCGACGGGAATCTCCGGGAAAAACGTGTCCAGTTTTTTACTTTCAAAATACTGGCCGGTTTTAAAAATAACGCGATAATCCCCCGGCGCGGCAGCTTTTTCGGGCCACAGTGCTTTAATACGTCCATCCTGGTCGGTATGCCCGGTGTTTAATTGCGTCCATCCGTTATCCTTTTTCTGCTCCAGTACCACCTCCACGCCGGGCGCCGGTTTGCCTGTTTGCTGATCGAGAATATGTACGCTGAGAATATTGTTGCCAGCGGCCAGCGCCATTGCCGGGGCTGCAACAAGAGATGCTATCACGGTAGCCAGTATATATCGTTTCATGCTTCACTCCTTTACGGTATTGATGCAGGAAAATATATCTGGCGCGTCCAGGATTAACCTTACACGGACATGACAATTATGTCATCTTGTTGGAGATTTACGGATTCGCTAACAAGCCTATGGCATACTGCGTCGATGAAGATTTTATTGATTGAAGATAACCAGAAAACCATTGAGTGGGTACGTCAGGGACTCACGGAAGCAGGCTATGTGGTTGATTATGCCTGTGATGGACGAGACGGATTGCACCTGGCCCTTCAGGAACATTATTCATTGATTATTCTTGATATTATGCTGCCGGGGCTTGATGGATGGCAGGTTTTACGCGCGTTGCGCACTGCATATCAGCCCCCTGTTATTTGCCTGACGGCGCGCGACTCGGTTGAGGATCGCGTCAAAGGTCTTGAGGCGGGCGCTAATGATTACCTTGTTAAGCCTTTTTCCTTCGCCGAACTGCTGGCCCGGGTGAGAGCTCAACTCAGACAGCATGTCCCGGTCTTTACCCGACTGACGATCAATGGTCTGGACATGGATGCCACAAAGCAATCGGTGTCACGAAATGGCAAACCGATTTCCCTGACCCGCAAAGAATTCCTGCTCCTCTGGTTACTGGCGTCCCGGGCAGGAGAAATCGTGCCCCGAACCGCGATCGCCAGCGAAGTTTGGGGAATTAACTTTGATAGTGAAACCAACACCGTTGATGTCGCGATTCGTCGACTGCGCGCCAAAGTAGACGATCCATTTGAAAAGAAGCTCATTATGACCGTCCGGGGGATGGGTTATCGATTACAGGCGGAAACGTCGCAGAATGGTTAAGTTATCAATGACGCTGCGCCTGACAATTTCTTTTATCGCCATCCTTATCCTCGCCTGTACCGGCATTAGCTGGACGCTCTATAACGCGCTGAGCAAAGAATTAACGTATCGGGATGATATGACGCTAATAAATCGGGCGGCGCAAATGCAGCAACTGTTACTGGATGGCGCCAGGCCGGAAAATCTGCCGCTCTATTTCAATCGGATGGTGGATACGAAGCAGGACATCTTATTGATCCATTCAGCAACAGGCCACAATGTTGCGATTAATCATAGCGGCATCCCCGACCAACGCTTTAACGAGATTCCGCTGGCTAAAAACATCACCCGCGAAACCTTATTTCGCCAGGCGGTACAAGGCACGGAACTTACCGCGGTACGAGTAAACGCCAGAAGCGGCGATGACCCGCTGACCCTTACTATTGCCAGGCTGGCGACGGAAAGGCGGCAAATGCTGGCGCAATACCGCCGCAACAGTTTGCTGATGAGCCTTATCGCGATCCTCGTCTGTTCGGCGCTCAGTCCATTAGTCATCAGAAACGGGCTGCGGGCCATTACGTCGCTCAGCCGACTCACCGCGGCGACAGATAGCGGCACACTTCGCCAGCCGTTGGCGGAACAGGCGTTACCCGTTGAGCTCAGGCCGCTTGGACAAGCGCTAAATACCATGCGCCAGAAGCTTTCCGACGATTTTGAACGCCTGAACCAATTTGCCGACGATCTGGCGCATGAGCTGCGCACGCCGGTTAATATTTTACTGGGGAAGAATCAGGTGATGCTGAGTCAGGAACGCAGCGCCGAGGAGTATCAACAAGCCCTTGTCGATAATATTGAAGAGCTGGAGGGACTGTCGCGACTGACAGAAAATATTCTCTTTCTGGCACGCGCGGAGCACCAGAATATAGCGGTAAAAAAACAGCCTGTTTCGCTCAATGCGCTGGTCGAAAATATGCTGGATTATCTTAGCCCCCTTGCCGAGGAGAAACGCATCTGTTTTATAAATCAATGTCAGGGAACGGTATGGGCTGACGAAATATTATTACAAAGAGTGCTCTCAAACCTGCTGACGAATGCCATCCGTTATTCTGATGAAAACGCCGTGATACGTATTGAAAGCGCTTATGATGATAACGTTGCAGAAATTCGGGTCGCTAATCCGGGCAGCCACCCCGCCGATGCGGATAAGCTTTTCCGGCGTTTTTGGCGAGGAGATAATGCCCGCCACACTGCCGGTTTCGGCCTGGGGTTATCGTTAGTTAACGCGATTGCTCTATTACACGGTGGTTCGGCATCTTACCGCTATGCCGATGAACATAATATCTTTTCGGTTCGTCTGCCTGATAGCGGTGATAGCTAAGGTCAGTACAGGTTCTGTTCCCCTTCCCTGCCACAGGGCTGTGGTTATCAATACAACCTCAATAAAGAGAAAATAAAGGATGCCGGCAAAGAATATTGCTGGCTCGATCACTTTCTCGGTTTCCAATCCAGGGTCAATTCATCCCATAACGCGTTATTCAGTGGGAACCTTTATGAAAAAGTATCTTGCATTCGCCGTTACGCTGCTGGGTATGGGTAAAGTCATCGCCTGTACTACCCTTTTGGTAGGCAATCAGGCTTCGGCTGACGGCTCCTTCATTATTGCGCGCAACGAAGATGGCTCGGCAAATAACGCCAAGCATAAGGTTATTCATCCCATCGCGTTTCATCAACAAGGCGAGTATAAAGCGCATCGGAACAATTTTAGCTGGCCGCTTCCGGAGACAGCGATGCGCTATACGGCAATTCATGACTTTGATACTAACGATAACGCCATGGGTGAAGCCGGTTTCAATTCGGCGGGCGTCGGAATGAGCGCAACGGAAACCATTTATAATGGCAGAGCGGCGCTGGCTGCCGATCCTTACGTGACAAAAACGGGAATCACGGAAGACGCCATTGAGTCCGTGATCCTGCCAGTGGCGCAATCGGCGCGTCAGGGCGCCAAATTACTGGGAGATATTATTGAACAAAAAGGCGCGGGCGAAGGTTTCGGCGTCGCGTTTATTGATAGCAAAGAGATATGGTATCTGGAGACGGGAAGCGGTCATCAATGGCTGGCAGTACGACTTCCGGCAGATAGCTATTTCGTTTCCGCCAATCAGGGACGTTTACGCCATTACGATCCGAATGATAACGCGAATTATATGGCGTCACCAACGTTAGTAAGCTTTGCGAAAAAGCAGGGATTATATGATCCGGCCCGCGGCGAATTCGACTTTCATCAAGCCTATTCGCAGGATAACAAAAACGATACCACCTATAATTATCCGCGCGTCTGGACGCTACAACACCAGTTTAATCCGCATCTGGATACGGTCGTTAGCGAAGGGGAAACATTTCCTGTTTTTTTAACGCCAATAACGAAGATCAGCGTGGCGGCAGTAAAAAACGCGTTACGCAATCACTATCAGGGTACGTCGCACGACCCTTATGCCAGTCATAATCCACAAGAACCATGGCGACCTATATCCGTTTTTCGTACCCAGGAGTCACATATTTTACAGGTCAGACCGAAATTACCGCAGGCTATCGGCAACGTAGAATACATCGCCTATGGAATGCCATCTCTTAGCGTCTATCTCCCCTATTATCAGGGGATGCGTCATTATCAACCCGGAGATGATAAAGGAACCGATCGGGCGAGCAACGACTCTACCTACTGGACATTCCGCACGCTGCAAACGCTGGTTATGCAGGACTACAATGCGTTTGCGCCAGATGTGCAACATGCCTGGAAAACATTTGAACAGCAAACAGCTAAGCAACAGTATAAGATGGAGCAGAGCTATCTGAGATTATATGCGTCGCATCCGAAAGAAGCACAACGCTTACTGCAAAATTTTGAAGATAAAACGATGCAAAATGCGCAGACGCTCGCCCGTCGCCTGACCAATAATATTATTACGACAATGACTTACCGCACAGATATGAAATATCACTTTTCAAGTACGCAGCCATAAATTTAATGACAATCTATTAGCCACTCATACACAATAAGATAAAGCGGTACCAGAATTAGCCAGATATAAAAGACAATAATTATTATAGATTCATAGAGAGGATAGTTTATGACACTCCAGGCAAATATCAGCAGAGAGACAAAAGCGGCAAAGACCCAGGAGGTATATAAGCACGTTGTTCTTTTCAAAATGGCCGCCCCCTCTTACATAAGACGATAACTACAGCTTATGTCCCGTGTTACATAACTTTTCCCGACAGGCCTCTTTTACCCATGCTGAAAAATTCCGCGTCTTTTCAGATTTCAGCGCGAATTCTATCTGTTCAAGCATGGAATAGGAAAAACGAATATTCTTCGTCACGGTCTTACTTGTCCGGGGCTTTGCTGGCATACACACACCTGTATAACATTTGATGTAACGCCGTTACTTTACGCAGGAGTAAATCGGTGAATTTGATCTGAGTCAAGAAGGTGGGTTTTCAATAAAAGTTGTGCCATAAATTGTGAAGTTTGTAGATTTTATGAACATTTGATGTACCGATCTCCCCCATGATCGCCACTACGTATGGACGTCAGGACACCTCCCCGCCTGATCAGAAGCGTTTTCTCACTAAAAAGGACATTTTTTTAAAGTTCCTGGCGCATAAAAGTCACATCCTTTTAAAGGGTTGTTAACCCTGTTGAATGTTCCCACTCCCCTATTCAGGAATATTAAAAACGCTATGCAAATACAGAGCTTCTATCACTCAGCTTCACTAAAAACCCAGGAGGCTTTTAAAAGCCTACAAAAAACCTTATACAACGGAATGCAGATTCTCTCAGGCCAGGGCAAAGCGCCGGCTAAAGCGCCCGACGCTCGCCCGGAAATTATTGTCCTGCGAGAACCTGGCGCGACATGGGGGAATTATCTACAGCATCAGAAGACGTCTAACCACTCGCTGCATAACCTCTATAACTTACAGCGCGATCTTCTTACCGTCGCGGCAACCGTTCTGGGTAAACAAGACCCGGTTCTAACGTCAATGGCAAACCAAATGGAGTTAGCCAAAGTTAAAGCGGACCGGCCAGCAACAAAACAAGAAGAAGCCGCGGCAAAAGCATTGAAGAAAAATCTTATCGAACTTATTGCAGCACGCACTCAGCAGCAGGATGGCTTACCTGCAAAAGAAGCTCATCGCTTTGCGGCAGTAGCGTTTAGAGATGCTCAGGTCAAGCAGCTTAATAACCAGCCCTGGCAAACCATAAAAAATACACTCACGCATAACGGGCATCACTATACCAACACGCAGCTCCCTGCCGCAGAGATGAAAATCGGCGCAAAAGATATCTTTCCCAGTGCTTATCAGGGAAAGGGCGTATGCAGTTGGGATACCAAAAATATTCATCACGCCAATAATTTGTGGATGTCCACGGTGAGTGTGCATGAGGACGGTAAAGATAAAACGCTTTTTTGCGGGATACGTCATGGCGTGCTTTCCCCCTATCATGAAAAAGATCCGCTTCTGCGTCAGGTCGGCGCTGAAAACAAAGCCAAAGAAGTATTAACTGCGGCACTTTATAGTAAACCTGAGTTGCTTAACAGAGCCTTAGAGGGCGAAGCGGTAAGCCTTAAACTGGTATCCGTCGGGTTACTCACCGCGTCGAATATTTTCGGCAAAGAGGGAACGATGGTCGAGGATCAAATGCGCGCATGGCAATCGTTGACCCAGCCGGGAAAAATGATTCATTTAAAAATCCGCAATAAAGATGGCGATCTACAGACGGTAAAAATAAAACCGGACGTCGCCGCATTTAATGTGGGTGTTAATGAGCTGGCGCTCAAGCTCGGCTTTGGCCTTAAGGCATCGGATAGATATAATGCCGAAGCGCTACATCAGTTATTAGGCAATGATTTACGCCCTGAAGCCAGACCAGGTGGCTGGGTTGGCGAATGGCTGGCGCAATACCCGGATAATTATGAGGTCGTCAATACATTAGCGCGCCAGATTAAGGATATCTGGAAAAATAACCAACATCATAAAGATGGCGGCGAACCCTATAAACTCGCACAACGCCTTGCCATGTTAGCCCATGAAATTGACGCGGTGCCCGCCTGGAATTGTAAAAGCGGCAAAGATCGTACAGGGATGATGGATTCAGAAATCAAGCGAGAGCTCATTTCTTTCCATCAGACCCATATGTTAAGTACGCCTGGTAGTCTTCCGGATAGCGGTGGACAGAAAATTTTCCAAAAAGTATTACTGAATAGCGGTAACCTGGAGATTCAGAAACAAAATACGGGCGGGGCGGGAAACAAAGTAATGAAAAATTTATCGCCAGAGGTGCTCAATCTTTCCTATCAAAAACGAGTTGGGGATGAAAATATTTGGCAGTCAGTGAAAGGCATTTCTTCATTAATCACATCTTGAGTCTTGAGGTAACTATATGGAAAGTCTATTAAATCGTTTATATGACGCGTTAGGCCTGGATGCGCCAGAAGATGAGCCACTGCTTATCATTGATGATGGGATACAGGTTTATTTTAATGAATCCGATCATACACTGGAAATGTGCTGTCCCTTTATGCCATTGCCTGACGACACTCTGACTTTGCAGCATTTTTTACGTCTTAACTATGCCAGCGCCGTCACTATCGGCGCTGACGCAGACAATACTGCTTTAGTGGCGCTTTATCGCTTGCCGCAAACCAGTACCGAAGAAGAGGCGCTCACTGGTTTTGAATTATTCATTTCAAACGTGAAGCAATTGAAAGAGCATTATGCATAATTTAATACGTCAACATACTTTCTTAATGAGATAAAACGTAATACGTATGCCCTTTACAAGAGACAAGACCAGAATCTTTGGTGGAAATGTAAGGGGCAAACGTTCCTCTTTCTCATTTTGCTCTGTTTGCGGGAGCATTTTTAGTGTGTAAGTATTCCTGCTCATCAGGTTTTTACGCCATCTACGCACATTTATTCTGCTATAAGTTGAAATACTGCAAAAAATATTAGTGCTTATTATTTTTTCTTTAAGTAAATTTTCGCTCAACAAACTTAATTGTTTATTCAATGATGATGAAGCGTAAGCTATGCTGGAAATGAAGGAAGTCAATAGCAAGGATAATCTTATTATTCACGAGTGATATTACTTCTGCTTCACCGTTATGGCAGATATCATCGCCTCTTGTCAGATGCCAGACACCTACTCATACTCAACCAAAGCTCTAAATACAAAAATCACCTTATATCTTTTCTTATTATTCCTTGTATAAATGTGACTTGACTCACACCTATAAGGAGTCGACTCACTTCCATAAGAAGGAATCAAAATGCCAATAACTAACGCGTCCCCAGAAAATATATTAAGATATTTGCATGCGGCCGGTACCGGTACGAAAGAAGCAATGAAAAGTGCAACTTCACCACGCGGTATACTGGAATGGTTTGTCAATTTTTTTACCTGTGGTGGAGTAAGAAGAAGCAATGAAAGATGCTTTCAGGAGGTAATTGGAAAACTGACCACATCATTATTATATGTAAATAAAGATGCTTTCTTCGATGGTAATAAAATATTTCTTGAGGATGTCAACGGGTGTACTATATGTCTGTCATGTGGAGCAGCATTCGAAAATACGGATCCCATGGTCATTATTGAAGTGAACAAAAATGGAAAAACTGTAACGGATAACGTTGATAGTGAGAGATTTTGGAATGTATGTCGAATGTTAAAGCTGATGAGTAAACATAATATACAACAGCCTGATTCACTTATAACCGAGGATGGTTTTCTGAACCTGCGCGGAGTAAACCTGGCTCATAAAGATTTCCAGGGGGAAGATTTGTCAAAAATAGATGCTTCTAATGCAGATTTCCGTGAAACAACTCTTTCTAATGTAAATTTAGTCGGTGCAAATTTGTGTTGTGCAAATCTACACGCTGTAAATCTAATGGGTTCAAACATGACTAAAGCAAACCTGACTCACGCAGACCTGACTTGCGCTAACATGTCCGGTGTAAACTTAACCGCTGCAATTCTATTCGGCTCAGACTTAACTGACACCAAACTAAATGGTGCAAAATTAGATAAGATAGCTCTAACTTTAGCGAAAGCATTAACAGGAGCCGATCTGACAGGTAGTCAACATACCCCTACTCCACTCCCGGATTACAATGATAAAACGCTTTTCCCCCATCCAATATTTTAGTCGAGATAAAGGGATTTTATAAACAAGAAGTATTCAAACAGAAGCCCCCCTTGTTTTATTAAACAACCCCCGCCCCTAAGCTTCATTATAAATAACATTTTCAGCGTATTACTTGTTGGTTTTGTCTGAATCATAGCGTTATCTGTATGTGGCACATTAACTAAAAACACTATTATTGTTTAATTTAAATAATTCATAATTGCAGTCAGGGAATAAGAAATTATGCTTCCGGTCACCTACAGATTAATACCTCAAAGCGGAGTATCCACATATGGATTAAATACCGCAGATACACCTGTTTTCCCCGATATTCCCGAACATGCACCAAACCCCTCACGGCTACGCCTTGCTCATGACAGCCTTGCCATAAACAGTGAATTCCGTCTGGAGCCAGAGTGTGTGGTGGAGTACCTTATCTCAGGCGCGGGTGGAATAGACCCTGATACAGAAATTGATGACGACACTTATGACGAATGCTACGATGAACTATCCTCCGTACTTCAAAATGCGTATACCCAAAGCGAAACATTCCGCAGACTGATGAATTACGCATATGAAAAAGAACTACATGATGTGGAGCAGCGCTGGCTACTGGGGGCAGGCGAAGCCTTTGAAACTACCGTGGCTCAGGAACACTTCAAACTTTCAGAAGGCAGGAAAGTTATTTGTCTCAATCTGGACGATTCTGATGATTCATATACCGAACATTATGAAAGTAACGAAGGAAGACAACTTTTTGACACAAAACGTTCATTTATTCATGAAGTTGTACATGCACTGACCCATCTTCAGGATAAAGAAGAAAATCATCCAAGAGGCCCTGTTGTCGAATATACCAACATTATTCTGAAAGAGATGGGGCATCCTTCACCTCCCAGAATGGTCTACATCTTCAATAAATAGACACATCAGGAAACGAAAAGAAACTAAAAACCCACGTAGTCCGTTTTTTCGGGAAATGTTCTGGCAGTATTTTCTAACTATATTCTAAGCGCCCAAAAAACAAAGGGGTTACCTTTCGGTAACCCCTTGTTTAATCTGGCGGAAGCGCAGAGATTCGAACTCTGGAACCCTTTCGGGTCGCCGGTTTTCAAGACCGGTGCCTTCAACCGCTCGGCCACACTTCCGGAATGAGGCGCACTATAAACATCCCGGTGCGTCATGTAAAGACCGAATGTGTTCGTTTGCGTGAAAAACAGGCAAAATTTCGTTAATTGCCTGAAATAGCGGCACATTGACCATTTCTTCAACACAAAAACGGGCTTAATACGTGTTGATCGTCCCCACTGTTTTACCTCTGTGATTAGCGATTTTTTTATCGGTAACGCGTGGTTGGCGCTGCCGCCTGTTTTATGGCGTAGCGCCAGGCATGAGAAGACCGTTTTAACGACGGTAATCACCTGAAATCTCTTAAGGAAACTAAACGTAAACGAATGCGTAAAGATGGGTAAAACCACTGGGTGACAGTGACTGTTTTTATTATTCTCCTTTATTAATTACATCTGTCATAAGAGAGTGACTAATGGATCGTATCATTACATCATCGCGTGATCGTAGCTCGCTACTGAGTACGCACAAAGTACTGCGCAACACCTATTTTCTGTTGAGCCTGACGCTGGCTTTCTCCGCAATTACCGCGACAGCCAGTACGGTACTGATGCTGCCCTCCCCCGGCCTGATTCTGACGCTGGTCGGTATGTATGGGCTGATGTTCCTGACCTATAAAACCGCCAATAAGCCGGTCGGTATCCTGTCTGCTTTTGCGTTTACCGGCTTCCTCGGCTATATCCTGGGCCCGATTCTTAACGCCTATCTGTCAGCAGGCATGGGCGATGTCATTGGCCTGGCGCTGGGTGGTACCGCGTTAGTATTTTTCTGCTGCTCCGCTTACGTTCTGACCACCCGTAAGGATATGTCTTTCCTGGGCGGTATGTTAATGGCCGGGATCGTCGTCGTGCTGATTGGTATGGTGGCGAATATTTTCCTGCAACTGCCTGCATTGCACCTGGCGATTAGCGCGGTGTTTATCCTGATTTCCTCGGGCGCTATCCTGTATGAAACCAGTAACATCATTCACGGCGGTGAAACCAACTATATTCGTGCGACCGTCAGTCTGTACGTTTCGCTGTACAACATCTTTGTCAGCCTGCTCAGCATTCTGGGCTTCGCCAGCCGCGACTAATCGACATTCCCCTCTTCCAGCCCTGCTTATGCAGGGCTTTATTTTTTGCTACACTGCCGTCCGTGTTGATTACGCAGTGAAACGTTATGTTGATCTTTGAAGGTAAAGAAATCAGTACTGATAGCGAAGGCTATCTGAAAGAGACGACGCAGTGGAGTGAAGCGCTGGCAGTCGCTATCGCCGCCAATGAAGGCATTGAGCTCTCTGCGGAACACTGGGAAGTCGTGCGCTTCGTGCGCGAATTTTACCTGGAGTTTAATACCTCTCCCGCCATCCGAATGCTGGTAAAGGCGATGGCGAATAAGTTCGGCGAAGAAAAAGGCAACAGCCGCTATCTGTATCGTCTGTTCCCGAAAGGCCCGGCAAAGCAAGCGACCAAAATCGCCGGTCTGCCCAAGCCGGTAAAATGTATTTAATACCGAATACTAAAGCCTGTTAGCGTCTCGCGAGGGCTGTGCGGTTCAGTAAGGATTTTGTCCACACGAGCAGAGCGCGGCCCGCCCTCTTTCAGCCACTTGATGAGTTTTTCCACCTGCGCCGCGTCGCCACAGGCCACCACTTCTACGCTTCCGTCATCCATATTCTTCGCATAGCCGGTTAACCCCAGCCGCTGCGCCTCATGCTGCGTGGTATAGCGAAACCCGACTCCCTGAACGCGACCATAAACCCAGGCGATAATGCAGACGTTCGACATGATGGTTCTCCTTTCATAATCAGTGGTGGAGGCTCATACAGGACATACTTAACGTACCTGACTGGGCAGACACCCATAATGTTGGCGGAATCTGGCCGTAAACCGCGACCCCGACAGGTAGCCGCACCGTAGCGCTATTTCGCCGATCGGCAGCGTCGTCGATTGCAGTTGAGAAAGCGCGCAGGACATGCGCACCTCTTCAACAATTTGTCGATAACTCTGCGATTCGCGCTGCAAACGCCGACGCAGCGTCGATGTTCCCATAGCAAGACGGCGGGCTATCTCCTGGGCTGTCCATAGCTTAGCAGGCGAGAGCATAATCAGTTGCCGCACCTGCTCCGTGAGGGTGTAACGCCGTTCAATAAGCAGCGGTCCTGCCGCGCCATCATGCAAAAGCGCTAACAGTAACCCCATCGCCTGATGTTCCTGTAGCCCAACGGGCAACCCCTGGCGCACAGCATCCAACACGTTCTCCCACATAAATGTCAGGCTACGGCTCATCGGCGTACACAGCGATGTCAGGTTTGCCGGTGGATAATCCTGAACATACATCGTTTTAAAGCGAGCAATAATCTCCGGTGAAAGTAACAACAGGTCGGAGCGAAAACCGTTCTGCGCAGGCTGATTAATAATCTCCAGCGGCGTGTTCGCCGGAATAATAATTAACTCGCCAGGCCCGGCGACAAGGCGGCTATCATCCTGAATGATGACTTTACTGCCCTGCGTAATATGGCAGATCGCGGCGGAAAAAAGCGTAACACGATGCAAACGGTGCAGATGACTGGAACGCACCTCTGCCGTCGTAAGATCCTGATGTCGAATATGCATCTCCTGCACCGTGCCGTCCTCTGTTTTACCTTCCGTATGTGGCCGTGAATTGTGCTTTCGCAATCACATGCGCGTTAAGCATAAACCCTACCAACGCGCCACTCGACTCACTGTCGAGCGGCAGTGTTGCCGTATTCAGCGCCCACACAGTAAACTGATAGCGATGAGGCTTATCGCCCGGCGGCGGACAGGCGCCGCCAAAGCCAGCATAACCGAAATCATTACGCCCCTGCACCACTCCAGCGGGTAACGTTTTTTTATCAGCCCCCGTCGGCAGGTCGTGAATCTGCGCAGGAATATTCACCATCGTCCAGTGCCACCAGCCGCTTCCGGTGGGCGCATCAGGATCGAAGACGGTAATAGCGTAGCTTTTGGTTCCGGCAGGCGGATTGCGCCAGCTCAGCTGCGGCGAAATATTTTCTCCGCTACAACCAAATCCTTTAAAGACGTGCTGTTGCGACAAACGAAAATCCGCCGGAATATCCGCGCTACTGAGGCTAAACGCCGACGCGGCAGATACGCTGCCACTTAATGCCATCATTGCGGCTGCGGTCAAAGAGAAGACTGTTTTCATTGTATTTCCTTCTTTATGTAAAGAAATAACACTATAAAAAGCGCCCGCCGAAGAAACTGTGCCTTTACGATTCTATTTTGTGCAGAAACGCTCACCGCCATACGCTGATGATTGCCCCTCTTATCTGTGCTACCCTACGCGCCATTTCGTTTTCACGGTCCCTGGCTGGAGCTATCATCCGGCTCGCGTCACTGTTTGTGAGAGGTTACTCCGCATGACTGAATCTACATTTCCGCAATATCCCCGTTTAGTCCTCAGCAAAGGGCGAGAAAAATCTTTACTCCGCCGCCACCCATGGGTCTTTTCCGGCGCCGTATCCCGTCTGGAAGGCAAAGCCAACCTCGGTGAAACTATCGATATCGTCGACCATCAGGGAAAGTGGTTAGCACGCGGCGCCTGGTCGCCAGCCTCCCAGATCCGCGCGCGCGTCTGGACATTTGATAAAGCAGAATCCATTGATATTGCGTTTTTCACCCGCCGCCTGCGTCAGGCGCAGCAGTGGCGCGACTGGCTGGCGAAAAAAGACGGTCTGGATAGCTATCGTCTGATCGCCGGTGAATCCGATGGCCTGCCTGGCGTCACTATCGATCGTTTTGGTTATTTTTTGGTGCTGCAACTGCTCAGCGCCGGGGCCGAATATTAACGCGCCGCATTAATTAGCGCTCTGCAAACATGCTATCCGGATTGCGCTATTTACGATCGCAGCGACGTCGCCGTGCGGAAAAAAGAAGGGATGGCGCTGACGCAAGGCCCGGTCACTGGCGAACTGCCGCCTGCGCTTTTGCCAATTGAAGAACACGGTATGAAATTGCTGGTCGATATCCAGGGCGGCCACAAAACCGGTTATTATCTTGATCAGCGCGACAGTCGTCTGGCGACGCGCCGCTACGTGGAAAATCAGCGGGTACTGAACTGCTTCTCTTATACCGGCGGTTTTGCCGTGTCGGCGTTAATGGGCGGTTGTCGCCAGGTTGTCAGCGTGGATACCTCACAGGATGCGCTGGATATCGCCAGGCAAAACGTTGAACTGAACCAACTGGACTTGAGCAAAGCCGAATTCGTGCGCGACGACGTGTTTAAGTTGCTGCGCGCTTACCGTGAACACGGCGAAAAATTCGACGTCATCATCATGGACCCGCCCAAATTCGTCGAAAATAAAAGCCAGTTAATGGGCGCCTGCCGGGGCTATAAAGACATTAACATGTTAGCGATTCAACTGCTCAATCCGGGCGGCATACTGCTGACATTCTCTTGCTCCGGACTGATGACCAGCGATTTATTTCAGAAAATCATTGCCGATGCCGCAATAGATGCCGGTCGTGATGTACAATTTATAGAGCAGTTCCGTCAGGCCGCCGATCACCCGGTGATCGCCACCTACCCGGAAGGGCTGTATCTGAAAGGGTTTGCCTGTCGCGTCATGTAACTTGAAAAGTGGAATAGTATCCTCATATAAAGGGTATCTATTTCCCGGGAGGTGACTATGATAGCCAGCAAATTCGGTATCGGCCAACAGGTCCGCCATTCCCTGTTAGGTTACCTCGGAGTGGTCGTCGATATCGACCCGGAATATTCGCTTGATGAGCCGTCGCCTGATGAACTGGCGGTTAACGACGAACTTCGCGCCGCTCCGTGGTACCACGTGGTAATGGAAGATGATGATGGTCAGCCAGTGCATACTTATCTGGCCGAGGCCCAGTTGCGAAGCGAAATGCGGGACGAGCATCCAGAACAGCCATCGATGGATGAACTGGCGCGTACCATTCGCAAGCAGCTTCAGGCGCCGCGACTACGTAACTGATTGTATTTAAAAGGCCGGAAAGCGATATCCGGCCATTTAAACTTTTATTTCGCCAGCCCCAGGCGAGGGATCTCAATCGCCGGGCAGCGATCCATCACCACGGTCATGCCTGCATCCCGCGCCAGTACCGCCGCCTGTTCGTTGATCACGCCAAGCTGTAGCCATAGCGTTTTTGCGCCGATGGCGATAGCTTCCTGCGCGACGCCCCATGCAGCTTCAGAGTTGCGAAAAACATCCACCATATCGACTTTTTCGGGAATATCCGCCAGCGTGGCATACCCCTGTTGCCCCAGCAATGTTTTACCCGCGACTTTTGGCGCAACCGGAATCACATGGTAGCCCTGTTCAAGCAGGTATTTCATTACCCGATAGCTTGGACGATCGGGTTTATCGCTCGCACCTACCAGCGCGATAGTGCGAGTGGACGTCAAAACATCAGCAATATCGGTCTCTTTCATCATCTTTCTCCAGGCTGTTTTGCAAAGTGTACGACAAACCTGACATAGCAACCATTCATCCCATACCGATGTATGAGAGCAAAACGCCAAAATATGTCTATATGTTAGTAAACATGATCTAAGAAAAATTTCGATACATTATTAGCCAGACGGCCTTTGGACAGGAGAACCTTATGAAAACCGGCGCGCTAGCCACCTTCCTTGCTCTCTGTTTGCCGGTGACTGTTTTTGCCACAACGCTCCGTTTGTCTAATGAGGTTGATCTGCTGGTGCTGGACGGCAAAAAGGTATCCAGCTCTTTATTACGCGGTGCAGAGAGCATTGAACTGGAAAACGGGCCGCATCAACTCGTTTTCCGGGTGGAAAAAACCATCCGCCTGTCCGGTAATGAAGAGCGGCTTTATATTTCTCCGCCGCTGGTGATAAGTTTCGATACCCAGCTGATAAGTCAGGTCAATTTTCAGCTCCCGCGGCTGGAAAACGAGCGCGAAGCCTCGCATTTTAACGCGGCGCCGCGTCTGGCGCTTTTGGACGGCGACGCCATGCCCATTCCGGTAAAACTCGATATTCTGGCCATTACTTCTACGGCTAAAGTGGTCGATTATGAAATAGAGACTGAGCGTTATAATAAATCGGCGAAACGCGCCTCGCTTCCTCAGTTCGCCACGATGATGGCAGACGACAGCACATTACTTTCCGACGTCTCAGAGCTTGATACCGTACCGCCGCAATCACAAACTCTGACAGAACAACGGCTGAAATATTGGTTCCGACTGGCCGACCCGCAGACACGCCATCATTTTCTGCAATGGGCGGAAAAACAGCCGTCCTCTTGATATGAGTTGCCCCAGCGCGCAATTTTTTTGTCTTTCTCTTGCAGCATCAAGCGCTTCCAGTAATCTGTAGACAGGTTAACTACGGAATCGAATTATGGAACTGACGACTCGCACCTTGCCGACGCGCAAACATATCGCGTTGGTTGCTCACGACCACTGCAAACAGATGTTAATGAACTGGGTGGAACGCCATCAGCCGTTGCTGGAAAAACACGTTCTTTATGCAACCGGCACCACGGGGAATCTGATCCAGCGCGCAACCGGTATGGACGTTAATGCGATGCTGAGCGGCCCGATGGGCGGCGACCAGCAGGTTGGCGCGCTCATTTCAGAAGGAAAAATCGACGTGTTGATTTTCTTCTGGGACCCGCTTAACGCGGTACCGCACGACCCCGATGTCAAAGCGCTACTGCGTCTGGCCACCGTATGGAATATCCCTGTCGCCACTAACGTCTCAACGGCGGACTTTATCATCCAGTCCCCGCATTTTAATGACGCTGTAGATATTCTTATTCCGGATTATGCGCGTTATCTGGCCGAGCGCCTGAAATAACCGCTACGCGGGCGGGATGCTGTACCGCCCGCGCTTTAGGGCTTCCTCGTCACTGGCACATCCAGCTGTTTAAGCGCCTCCACAAAGCGCGAGGGATTATCTTTATTGAAAAGCAGCCAGACCCGCGCACGCGCGCGCGTCAACGCCACATATAACAAACGCCGCTCTTCAGCGTCCGGAAAATCCTCAACCTGAGGAAGAAGCGCACTTTCCATAATGGATTCGCGCGCCGGGGCGGGGAAACCGTCGTTACCCTCCTGCAATCCGACAAGAATCACGTAATCGGCCTGTTGGCCTTTGCTGGCATGGATAGTCATGAAGTCTATCTGTAACTTCGGCCAGCGAGTCGCCGCTTTTTGTAGACTCGCGGGTTTCAGATGGTGATAGCGCGCCAGCACCAGGATACGTTCATCTTCCTTCGCATAGCCGGATAATTTATCCAGTAACACGTCCAACTGGCTTTCATCCAATAACGTCACCGCTTTTTTATCGCCTGGGGTCAGACTATTTAACGGTTTTTTAAGTTGGTGCGGATTCTGCTGTACAAAGCGATTGGCAATATCGCCAATCCGACTGTTAAAGCGGTACGTGGTGTCCAGGTGGCAATGCTCGCCCTCACCGAACGTCTGATGAAACACCGTCGTTAAGGAGAGCTGCGCCCCGCTAAAACGGTAAATCGCCTGCCAGTCATCGCCAACGGCAAACAGCGTAGTCTGGCTATTCTGCTTGCGCAGCGCCTCTAACAGCGCCGCCCGTTGCGGGGAAATATCCTGAAATTCATCGACCAGAATATGCTTCCACGGGCTGATAAAACGCCCTTTTTCGAGGATCACCATTGCCTGATGGATCAGCCCGGAGAAATCAACGGCATTTTCCGCTTTCAACGCGCTTTTCCAGGCCTTTAGCAGCGGCGCCATCAGCTTAATGCGTTTGCCAAACAGCTCGCGGCACTCCTCTGGCGCGCCAGCGATCATTTCTGCCTGCGCGCCGCCGTGCATACGCATCAAACTGACCCAACGATCCAGGCGAGGGGCCAGACGCCGCTGCAATGTCTCATCGTCCCAGAAATTACCTTCCGGCACTACCCACTGCATCTCCTCTTCCAGCCACTGACGCCAGCCTTTGGCCTGCGCTTTTTTCTCGCTACACTGCTGACGCCAGGTGCGCAGAAATAGCTGATGCCGCGCGGTGGCGTCACTTTCCAGCTTACTGACAACCGGCGCTTTTTTACTGCCTTGCTGAATAATATACAGCGCCAGCGAATGGAACGTACGGGCAGTAATCTCTTCCGTATGTAAGCGCTCGCGGATACGCTCATCCATCTCCTCTGCCGCCTTGCGACCAAACGCCAGTAAAAGAATTTGCCCCGCATCTGCTTGTCCGCGCGCCAACAGCCAACCCGCGCGCGCCACCAGCACCGAGGTCTTACCGCTTCCCGCGCCCGCCAGTACCAGTAACGATGATTCGCCGTTAACCACCGCCCTGGCCTGGGAAGGATTAAGCGGAGAAGATTCTATCTGCGTAAAAAAGTCGGCATGCGCTTCCAGCATGGCATCAGCATACGCCTGATTATGCTGCTGCCGACTTCCCTCGCTATCCTGTAACCAGGCCAGACACTTACGCCATATCTCGCGACAGTGAGCAAACTCCTCCAGACGTGAGACCGGCAGCGGCAAGGCGGCAAACGTCTGGCGAATTTCGTGTTCCAGCCCCCGAACGCGTTCACGGGTAAGCCATTGGTTTTCGCCCGTTCGCTCACTAATACGCGCCCATTGCTCTTGTAATGCCTGCGCGGCGACATCACTCATCTCCTGGCTCCAGCGACGCCAGTGCGCGTCCAGATAGCGATGGAATTGCTGGGTTTCCGACCACTCGGTACCGTGCAAACGCACGACTTTATCCTCCGGCAGGACAAACTCCAGCTCGCCCCATACCAGCCCACGCTTACAGTGAATCGCCAATAACTGATTGAATGGAATAAGATATTCATGCCTGTCGCCAGACACTTTCACCCCAGCGTTGAGGATCTCGGCACGATCATACGGGTGTTGCGCCAGACGTTTTCCAAGAGAAGTTGCTTTCAGTTCCATGACTCAGCGAATCCAGACGTAAAGATGTGCTTATCAGTGTAACCGCCAGAGAAAACGTGCTCCAGTCTAAAAAAACGTTACAATTGCCCGCAGTGATAGAAAACCGGAATGAACTGAGGGTTTATGCGTACCGTTCTGAATATTTTAAACTTTGTACTGGGCGGCTTTGCCACTACGCTGGCCTGGCTGCTGGCGACGCTTGTCAGTATTGTGCTTATTTTTACCCTGCCGTTGACCCGCTCCTGCTGGGAGATAACCAAACTGTCCCTGTTCCCTTACGGTAATGAAGCCATTCACGTTGACGAACTTAATCCGGCGGCGAAAAGCGTATTAATGAATACTGGCGGTACCTTGCTGAATATTTTCTGGTTACTTTTTTTCGGCTGGTGGCTATGCCTGATGCACATTGCCTCCGGTATCGCGCAGTGTGTCACTATCATCGGGATACCTGTCGGTATTGCGAACTTTAAAATTGCCGCGATTGCGCTTTGGCCTGTCGGTCGCCGCGTCGTCTCTGTAGAAACCGCTCGCGCCGCGCGAGAAGCTAACGCGCGCCGCCGTTTTGAATGATCGGGACAAATAGCCTTTATGTTAAGTCCGTTGATTCGCCGTTATACCTGGAACAGTACCTGGCTGTATTACATCCGCATTTTTATCGCTCTGTGCGGCACCACCGCCCTGCCCTGGTGGCTGGGCGACGTCAAACTGACCATCCCGCTCACGCTCGGTATGGTTGCCGCGGCGCTAACCGATCTCGACGATCGCCTTGCCGGACGCTTGCGTAATTTAATCATTACCTTAATTTGCTTTTTTATCGCGTCGGCTTCTGTGGAGCTGCTCTTTCCCTGGCCGTGGCTATTTGCGTTGGGCTTAACGTTATCCACCAGCGGGTTTATTCTGTTGGGAGGACTGGGGCAACGCTATGCCACCATCGCGTTCGGCGCGTTACTCATTGCCATCTATACGATGCTGGGTACCTCTTTATACGATCACTGGTATCAGCAACCACTGCTCCTGCTGGCAGGCGCAGTATGGTATAACCTACTGACGCTAACCGGGCATCTGCTATTTCCGATCCGTCCGTTGCAGGATAATCTGGCACGCAGTTACGAACAGTTAGCGCACTATCTGGAACTGAAATCACGTCTGTTTGATCCTGATATTGAAGATGAAAGCCAGGCGCCGCTCTATGATTTAGCGTTAGCGAACGGGCAGTTAATGGCGACGCTGAACCAAACGAAAGTGTCGTTATTGAGTCGCCTGCGCGGCGATCGCGGTCAACGCGGTACGCGCCGCACCCTCCATTACTATTTTGTGGCGCAGGATATTCATGAACGCGCCAGTTCTTCGCATATTCAATACCAGACGCTGCGCGATTATTTTCGCCATAGCGACGTCATGTTCCGCTTCCAACGTCTGATGTCGATGCAGGCGCAGGCCTGTACGCAGCTGGCGCGCTGTATCTTACTGCGTACGCCGTACCAGCATGATCCGCGTTTTGAACGCGTCTTTACCCACATTGACGCCGCGCTTGAACGTATGCGCGCCAGCGGCGCTTCTTTAGAGCTGTTAAATACGCTTGGGTTCTTATTAACCAACCTACGCGCTATTGATGCGCAACTGGCGACGATCGAGTCGGAGCAGGCCCAGGCAATGCCGCGCAATGAGTCAGAAAACCAGTTGGCTGATGATAGCCTGCACGGGTTTAGCGACATCTGGCTGCGTCTGAGCCGTAATTTTACCCCGGAGTCCGCTCTCTTTCGCCATGCGGTACGCATGTCGCTGGTATTGTGCATCGGTTATGCTCTCATCCAAATTACCGGGATGCGCCACGGGTACTGGATATTGCTCACCAGCCTGTTCGTTTGTCAGCCTAACTATAACGCGACCCGCCATCGCCTTGCGCTCAGGATTATCGGTACGTTGGTAGGCGTTGCTATCGGCCTGCCGATTTTATGGTTTGTCCCTTCGCTTGAAGGACAGTTAGTTCTGCTGGTGATTACCGGCGTGCTTTTCTTCGCATTCCGTAATGTACAGTATGCCCATGCGACGATGTTCATCACCCTGCTGGTATTACTCTGCTTTAACCTCCTGGGCGAAGGCTTCGAGGTAGCGTTACCGCGTGTCGTCGACACGTTAATTGGCTGCGCTATCGCCTGGGCCGCGGTCAGCTTTATTTGGCCGGACTGGCGCTTTCGCAACCTTCCCCGGGTACTCCAGCGCGCCACCGATGCTAATTGCCGCTACCTTGATGCGATCCTTGAGCAATATCATCAGGGACGGGATAACCGCCTGGCCTATCGCATTGCCAGACGCGACGCGCACAACCGCGATGCAGAACTGGCATCCGTGGTTTCTAATATGTCGAGCGAACCCGACGTCACGGCTGAAACCCGGGAGGCGGCGTTCAGGCTGCTTTGCCTCAATCACACTTTTACCAGCTATATCTCCGCCCTCGGCGCGCACCGCGAAAAGCTCAGCAATCCGGACGTGTTGGGGCTTCTGGATGACGCGGTCTGCTACGTTGATGATGCGCTTCATCATCAGCCTGAAGACGAACAGCGCGTACACCAGGCGCTGGAGGGTTTAAAGCAGCGAGTTCAGTCGCTGGAAACACGTCCGGACAGCAAAGAACCTCTGGTTGTTCAACAAATTGGTTTGCTCATTGCCTTACTGCCCGAGATTGGACGCTTGCAACGGCAAATTTCACCGCCGACTTCTACATTAATTACCCAGCCGTAAGCGAATGAGCCCAGTCGGCAAGCTCCTGGCGACGACTCGCCGGGAGCGCCGCTTCATGTACGCCGACAATTGCGCCTTCCAGGGCATACAAAACTTTCACCGTCAGCAAGGGATTGCTTTGTCGCAACCTTAGCCAGCACATTTTCGCGCCCAGTATGCGTAACATATTTTCGTCCTTTATCCCTGACTCATTGAGCAATGTTTCCAGATGGAAGGTCATATTGGGGAGATCTTTGAGCCTGTGTTGTAAAATACGGCTGTGTTTTTCCTTCATTGCCGCGTCAAGCGAATACTTCGATAAACGTACCAGCTGCTGCTGATCGCGCCACAGGCTTTCATCCACCCGGTAATAGTTGAGCATAACGGGACGTCCACATTTCATAAACATGAGCCAGGCGGGAGGATGCTTCACACAGTAGGGTACGCTTTCTTCACAGGCGCGGAGATAAAGCTCGCCATTAGCCACCATCGCAAAGACGGTATCCTCCACAGTCAGACTATAGCTACCGAATAAAGATCGATACTGGATCGTCCCCAAAGAGGCCAAATATTCTTGCGATTTATAGATCCTGTCATAAGAGAGTGCTCTCATAAAATTCCTTTTAAATCATAAAGTAAAAGAATGATTTGCAGTAACGGATCCGTTAATGACGAAAATAGGCAACTTATACTCCGCGAGCAAGATGATTTTTATTTTTGACGCCACTAAGAATAAAAATTGCGAGACAGTTTCCGAAAATAGAGTTGATCTTTCATCGCCACAGGGGTACTGTATGAATATACAGTAACTCACAGGGCTGGATTGATTATGTACACTTCAGGTTATGCAAATCGTTCTTCGTCATTTCCTACCACTACCCACAACGCTGCGCGCACCGCTACGGAAAATGCCGCGGCAGGACTGGTCAGTGAAGTTGTCTACCACGAAGACCAGCCCATGATGGCGCAACTCCTGCTTTTGCCTTTACTCCGTCAGTTAGGCCAACAATCACGCTGGCAGCTCTGGCTCACGCCGCAGCAAAAGCTCAGCCGTGAATGGGTACAGTCTTCAGGTTTGCCATTAACGAAAGTGATGCAAATTAGCCAGCTTGCGCCTCGTCATACGCTGGAGTCGATGATCCGCGCTTTGCGTACAGGAAATTACAGCGTGGTAATTGGTTGGATGACTGAAGAACTGACAGAAGAAGAACATGCCAGCCTGGTTGAAGCAGCGAAGGTAGGTAATGCGGTAGGGTTTATCATGCGCCCTGTACGTGCGCACGCTTTACCCAGGAGACAGCATTCCGGGCTAAAAATTCACTCTAATTTGTATCATTAAGTAAAATTAGGATTTATCCTGGACTTTTTTTTACGCGAACGTATCTCCTTTAAGTGCTAACGTTTTTTTTGCGAGAACGCTTGTCAGAAGCGGTTTCCGCAATTTTTGCTGTACGATTTATCATCTGAAACTGTTAAATGATGTGTATATCCGTCATGTTTTTTTCACATGTCTGACGGAGTTCACACTTGTAAGTTTCCAACTACGTTGTAGACTTTACATCGCCAGGGGTGCTCAGCATAAGCCGTAGATATCGGTAGAGTAACTATTGAGCAGATCCCCCGGTGAAGGATTTAACCGTGTTATCTCGTTGGAGATATTCATGGCGTATTTTGGATGATAACGAGGCGCAAAAAATGAAAAAGACAGCTATCGCGATTGCAGTGGCACTGGCTGGTTTCGCTACCGTAGCGCAGGCCGCTCCGAAAGATAACACCTGGTACGCTGGTGCTAAACTGGGCTGGTCTCAGTACCATGACACCGGCTTCATTAACAATGATGGCCCGACTCATGAAAACCAACTGGGCGCAGGTGCTTTTGGTGGTTACCAGGTTAACCCGTACGTTGGCTTTGAAATGGGCTACGACTGGTTAGGCCGTATGCCGTACAAAGGCGACAACATCAATGGCGCTTATAAAGCTCAGGGCGTTCAGTTGACCGCTAAACTGGGTTATCCAATCACTGACGATCTGGACGTTTATACCCGTCTGGGTGGTATGGTATGGCGTGCAGACACCAAGTCTAACGTCCCTGGCGGCCCGTCTACTAAAGACCACGACACCGGCGTTTCCCCGGTATTCGCGGGCGGTATCGAGTATGCCATCACCCCTGAAATCGCAACCCGTCTGGAATACCAGTGGACTAACAACATCGGTGATGCCAACACCATCGGCACCCGTCCGGACAACGGCCTGCTGAGCGTAGGTGTTTCCTACCGTTTCGGCCAGCAAGAAGCTGCTCCGGTAGTCGCACCGGCACCGGCACCGGCTCCGGAAGTACAGACCAAGCACTTCACTCTGAAGTCTGACGTACTGTTCAACTTCAACAAATCTACCCTGAAGCCGGAAGGCCAGCAGGCTCTGGATCAGCTGTACAGCCAGCTGAGCAACTTGGATCCGAAAGACGGTTCCGTTGTCGTTCTGGGCTTCACTGACCGTATCGGTTCTGACGCTTACAACCAGGGTCTGTCCGAGAAACGTGCTCAGTCTGTTGTTGATTACCTGATCTCCAAAGGTATTCCGTCTGACAAAATCTCCGCACGTGGTATGGGCGAATCTAACCCGGTTACCGGCAACACCTGTGACAACGTGAAACCTCGCGCTGCCCTGATCGATTGCCTGGCTCCGGATCGTCGCGTAGAGATCGAAGTTAAAGGCGTTAAAGACGTGGTAACTCAGCCGCAGGCTTAAGTTTCCGTCTGATAAAAAACCCCGCTTCGCGGGGTTTTTTGCTCTGGTCTGGGTGGCAACGCCTTTCAGCGTTACTTCTTGCCTAATAACGCCTGTAAATCCTGCTTTAACGTGGTCATTTGCGTGGCATATTTCTCTTTATGCTCCGCGTCTTCTATCAGTTGCACAATCGTTTCGGATAATGTTTTACCGCGTCGCTGCGCAAGGCCCGCCAGACGCTGCCAGACCATAAACTCTAAATCGATAGATTTTTTGCGCGTATGCTGATGCTCCGCATTGAAGTGTCGTTTGCGTCTTGCCCGAATGGTTTGTTTCATCCGATTAAGCAAGGCAGGATTCATATGCCTGTCTATCCAGACATTTACCCGCACCGGTTCATTTTCGAGGGCCAACAACAAATTGACGGCTTCCTGGGCAGCACTGGCTTCCACGTAGCGGGTGATCAACTCCCCTTCGCGGTGCTTTTTCACCAGATATTTCCATTTCCAACCGCTTTCAAGATTTTCAAGTTGTTGATATTTCATTGTGATCCCAATGTTACCGTGTAACTGTTATCAGAATATCAGTTTTTTAGCCATCTGAAGAAAAGAATCTCGAACCTGTGAATGGTTACACGTCTTCATATTACTTTGCATTCGCTTTCCGCGTGTGCAGCGTGACGGGTTAGGCTATAATCCCCCCTTTTACAACAGACTAAAAAACCTCAACTTTGACCATTACGAAACTTGCATGGCGTGATCTGGTTCCGGATAGCGAAAGCTATCAGGAGATATTTGCACAGCCACACGCGACTGACGAAAACGACACCTTACTCAGTGATACTCAGCCACGACTGCAATTTGCGCTTGAGCAGCTTATTCAGCCGTGGAGCTCATCCTCTTTTATGCTGACTAAAGCGCCTGAAGAGCAAGAGTATCTCACTTTACTTTCAGATGCCGTCCGCGCTCTGCAAACCGATGCCGGACAATTAACCGGCGGACATTATGACGTTTCCGGGCATACTGTTCATTACCGCGCCGCGCAGAATGCGCAAGACAACTTTGCCACCATCACACAAGTCGTCAGCGCGGACTGGGTCGAAGCCGAACAGCTCTTTGGTTGCCTGCGGCAGTATAACGGCGACATTACCCTGCAGCCGGGACTGGTTCATCAGGCGAACGGCGGCGTGCTGATTATTTCCTTACGAACCCTTCTGGCGCAGCCGTTACTGTGGATGCGTCTGAAAGCCATCGTTAGCCGCGAGCGTTTTGACTGGGTGGCCTTTGACGAGTCGCGTCCATTACCGGTCTCCGTGCCATCCATGCCGCTCAAACTGAAGGTGATTCTGGTTGGCGAACGTGAATCACTGGCTGATTTTCAGGAGATGGAACCGGAGCTCGCGGAACAGGCTATCTACAGTGAATTTGAAGACAATTTACAGATAGCGGACGCAGAAGCTATGACCCTGTGGTGTCAATGGGTGACGCGTATCGCTTTACGCGATAATTTGCCCCCTCCGGCACCGGACGCCTGGCCCGTCCTGATACGCGAGGCTGTGCGCTATACCGGCGAACAGGATACGCTGCCTCTTTGCCCACTGTGGATAGCCCGCCAGTTTAAGGAGGCGTCGCCTTTATGCGAAGGCGATACCTGCGGCGCAGAAGCGCTCAGCCTGATGCTTGCCCGACGCGAATGGCGAGAAGGCTTTCTGGCGGAACGGATGCAGGATGAGATTCTGCAAGAGCAGATCCTGATTGAAACCGAAGGCGAACGCGTTGGACAAATCAATGCGCTTTCCGTCATTGAATTTCCCGGGCATCCGCGCGCCTTTGGCGAACCGTCGCGAATTAGCTGTGTTGTGCATATCGGCGATGGCGAATTTAACGATATTGAGCGCAAGGCCGAACTTGGCGGAAATATCCACGCTAAGGGAATGATGATTATGCAGGCCTTCCTGATGTCGGAGTTGCAGCTGGAGCAACAAATTCCCTTCTCTGCCTCGTTAACCTTTGAGCAGTCCTACAGCGAAGTGGATGGCGATAGCGCCTCAATGGCGGAATTATGTGCGCTCATCAGCGCGCTGGCCAATGTGCCGGTGAATCAAAACATTGCGATTACCGGCTCGGTCGATCAGTTTGGTCGCGCGCAACCGGTGGGCGGGCTAAACGAAAAAATTGAAGGTTTCTTCGCCATCTGCGAGCAGCGGGAATTAAACGGTAAACAGGGCGTAATTATCCCTGCCGCCAACGTCCGCCATCTCAGTCTTAAATCTGAACTGCTGCAAGCGGTTAAAGAAGAGAAGTTCACTATCTGGGCGGTAGACGACGTGACCGACGCCTTACCGCTACTGTTAAATCTGGTGTGGGATGGCGAAGGTCAAACGACGTTGATGCAGACTATCCAGGAGCGTATCGCGCAGGCGACGCAACAGGAAGGCCGTCATCGTTTCCCGTGGCCATTACGTTGGCTGAACGCTTTTATTCCGAACTGATCGGACTTGTTCAGCGTACACGTGTTAGCTATCCTGCGTGCTTCAATAAAATAAGGTTTACATAAAACATGGTAGATAAACGCGAATCCTATACAAAAGAAGACCTTCTTGCCTCTGGTCGTGGTGAACTGTTTGGCGCTAAAGGGCCGCAACTCCCTGCGCCGAACATGCTGATGATGGACCGCGTCGTTAAGATGACCGAAACGGGCGGCAATTTCGACAAAGGCTATGTCGAAGCCGAGCTGGATATCAATCCGGATCTATGGTTCTTCGGATGCCACTTTATCGGCGATCCGGTGATGCCCGGTTGTCTGGGTCTGGATGCTATGTGGCAATTGGTGGGATTCTACCTGGGCTGGTTGGGCGGCGAAGGCAAAGGCCGCGCTCTGGGCGTGGGCGAAGTGAAATTTACCGGCCAGGTTCTGCCGACAGCCAGGAAAGTCACCTATCGCATTCATTTCAAACGTATCGTAAACCGTCGCCTGATCATGGGCCTGGCGGACGGTGAGGTTCTGGTGGATGGTCGTCTAATCTATACTGCACACGATTTGAAAGTCGGTTTGTTCCAGGATACTTCCGCGTTCTAAGTGTTGAATTGATATTCCGCGCTATCGGTATTATGCTTGCAAAGCCAATAAAGGCGAAACCTCCGCACTGCGGAGGTTTCTTTTTTCTAAAGAGACAGAATCAGGCCATTACCGCCCTGTCCTCCATGGCTTGTCGCCAACCTCCCAACCAGTATGACCGTTGATTCAGCGTCTGATAGGGACACATTTCTTTTGATCGTCCGGCGATGCCGGCCTGATATCCACGTTGATGTGCCCGTTCCAGGCGATCTCGTTTTTGTCTCTTCATGCCTCGTTTCCCTCATATTTGTATCTGGTGGAAAAGAAAACAGTGATTACAAAATGTGCAATCACACTACACGAATACCTCTAAATGGATCGCCCGTCAATGCGCAAAATTCACACCAATGTCATATTTGTGAGCTATACGGTAAATCATTTGTACAAAAAATGTGAGCCATAACAACTATTTTTCCGGCGTCAAAAATAAAAAAACCGCCTCAGGCGCACGACCTGAAGCGGTTAAATTTACATTACTTTTATCTCAGGGAAGGCGCTTTATCTCATCTGCGATAGCGGCTGCTTCCTGACTCCATGCGCTTGCCAGTACTTTGACCATCTCATCATAGCCATCTTTCTGCTGGCTGGCTTCGATATGAAAAGGCCGCTTAATCAGTTGTCCGTTGTGGTTTAATAACCACTCCCCGCTGACGATAACCTTACCATCGTAACGTCCATGGAATCCGGTTACGGTAACGTTTAACGTATCCTGGGTGGTTCCCAACGGCTGGGAAGCGACGACCCAGCCAGGAAGCCGGGCGCTAAGATTCGCCACCAGCGTGTTACGCAATTGCTGATCCAGCGGGCTGGCCCACAGATTGTTATTGGCAATCACATACTGGACATCACTGGTTTGATACACCACACCGTTACCTGCCAGATAGTCAGGTACGGAAACCTGCTCTACCCATAAGAGACGGTTGCCCTGGCTTGCGGTGCTTTGCACACCGCTTTGCGCTATCGGGAGCTGATAATAGCTTTTATTCTCTCCGCCGGAGCTACATGACGCCAGCCAGAACGCCATTATCACGACTAGCCATTTTTTCATTGTTTCGCCCTCTTAGGCTCAGGATCTTTTTTATCCTTCGCTTCAAATACCAGCGCGTTGCTCTTCTCGTTCAGAGTTTTCAACACCGGTTGTAACTCACGAAGCACCTGATCGAGACGCTGCATATCCGCCACCATTTTGTTATACGCCGCTGATCCAGGCTGGAAGCCCTGCATACTGCGGTTAAGTTCGCGTAACGTCGTTTGCATATCCGCCGGAAGCTGCTGCATCGACTGACTGGAGGTAATCTTGTTCATATTATCCAGCGTGGTTTGCAGCCGACGCATAGTACGCTGGCTTTCAGACAGCGTATTGGTCGCTTGTTCGATCATCGGATTCAGCGGCAGGTTGTTGATCTTATCCAACGTTTCCACCAGTCGCTGTTGAATTTGCGCCAGGCCGCTGCTGACGGTGGGAATAATTTCATAACCATCAAATTCGCGTAGCCCGGTAATCGGCGGCTCCTTAGGATAAAAGTCCAGATCGACATACAGCGCCCCGGTCACCAGGTTACCGGTTTTAAGCGAAGCGCGTAAACCGCGCTTAAGCAGTTCCGTCAAATGCGCGCCAACATCCGCATTTTCTCCCAGTTGCGCTTTCAGACGCTCCGGTTCAATGCGCACCAGCACAGGAATACGGTAATCGTCGTTAAACACCTGACGCATATTAGACGCAAAGAAAGGCACTTTGCTTACCGTCCCCAGACGAATACCGCGGAACTCCAGCGGCGCGCCGGGTTGTAATCCGCGCACCGAATCTTTAAAGAACATCAGGTAATCGATATGATCGGTGTACAGCGAATCCTGAATACTTTTTTGATCGTCGTAGAGATTAAACGCCGTTTTTTCGGCGACGGGTTGCCCCTGCTCAAGTCCTTCCGGCACATCAAAACTCACGCCGCCGCCAAATAACGTCGTCAACGATCCCATTTCCACGCGCATTCCCGCCGATGTCAGATCCACAGCGATACCGCTATCTTTCCAGAATCGGACATTACTGGTGACCAACCGATCGTTTGGCGCCTTAATGAACAACTGATAACTCATTGTCCGTTTTTGCGGATCGAAAGAGCTGGTTTCAACGGACCCTACCCGATAGCCCCGGAACAGAACGGGATCGCCAGGACTGAGCTGACCGGCCTTTTTGCTGTCCAGAATCACACGAATACCTTTGGCATCGGGCGGCGCCAA
This sequence comes from Salmonella sp. SJTUF14076, assembly GCF_015534835.1. NCBI lineage: Bacteria > Pseudomonadati > Pseudomonadota > Gammaproteobacteria > Enterobacterales > Enterobacteriaceae > Salmonella > Salmonella sp. SJTUF14076. The sequence goes on from NZ_CP064674.1 coordinate 2,924,617, forward strand.
CGGCGGTGAGTCAAGAAGCTGATAGCTTTCCGGCTGACTGCCCTTACTTCCTGGTTGTAGTTCAATATACGCACCTGATAGCAGCGTCCCAAGCCCGCTGATGCCTTCACGCCCCACCTGCGGTTTTACCACCCAAAATACCGAGTCTTTATGCAGCAACTTTTCCATACCGGAATGGAGCCGCGCTTTGATTTGTACGTGGGTCAGATCGTCAGTCAGCGTCGCGCTTTCAACCACGCCGACATCCACGCTGCGACTTTTGATCGTCGTTTTTCCGCCTTCAATGCCTTCCGCATTGGTGGTGATTAAGGTAACTTCCGGTCCCTGGTGGCTGTAGTGATAAAACAGAATCCAGGCTCCAATAAGCGCAGTAACAATCGGGAATATCCAGACAGGCGACCAATTTTTCACCTTTTGTACTTTGGCTTCCCCTTTTTTAGGTTCCATGCTATCAGGACTCCTCATTGCCTGGTTCGTATTCACGATCCCACGACAGACGCGGATCAAAGGTCATCGCAGAAAACATTGTCATTATGACGACTAAAGCAAACATCAACGCACCCATCGCAGGATAAATATTCATTAACCCTCCCATACGCACCAGCGCAGAGAGTACGGCAATGACAAAGACATCAATCATTGACCAGCGCCCCACAAACTCCACTACTTCATAAATAAAATGCATCCGTTCACTGTCGCGCTTACCGTGGCCTTTCGCATCCCAACAAAGCCAGGCAATAGCGATCATTTTTAGCGTCGGCACCATAATACTGGCGAGAAAGATAACCGCCGCCACCGGATAAGACCCCTCGCTCCACAGCAAAATCACGCCAGCCAGAATGGTCGACGGCATTTTCGAGCCCAGTAAGTCGGTAATCATAATCGGCAAAATATTGGCGGGCAGATAAAGCATGATCGAGGTAAATAATAACGCCAGCGTCCACTGCAAACTGTTTTTACGCCGGACATAGCCTTTCGTATGGCAACGCGGACAGACGAGACTCTCCGCAGGCAGGATCGCCGTACAGCAGGCGCAAGAACGCAAAGACTGCCGGATACCGGTAATCCCCGGCGTTAACGGCTGCGCCAGTGCAGGCTGCGGGGCGATATCATCCCACAGCCAGCGGCGATCGACACACTGGAACGCCCGCAGTTGAACGAGACAAAATAAGCACCAGGGAATAAAGCTGCTGCCGATGCCGATATCGCCGTAGGCCATCAGCTTAACAAAACTGACCAACACCCCGGCGAGAAATATTTCCGCCATTCCCCACGATTTGAGGAGGAAAAAGATCCTTGCCAGCGTTTTTTTTACCGACAACGGCAGACTGGCGCGGTTGACAAGTAATAGAATAGTCACCAGGCAAAATGCCGGCACCAGTTGGACAAATAATAAAAAGAACGTGCCGAGGCTGGCGTAATCTTCAGAAAACATGACGCCGGGGATTTCCAGAAGCGTGACTTCGCTGGTGACGCCCGCGACATTCATATTCACGAAGGGAAAAAGGTTAGAAAGCAGCAACATAAATAGTGCCGCTAACGCATAGGCGGTAGGACGCTGCCGGGGCGCGTCCCACTCGGTCGTTAACGTTGCGCCGCATCGTGGACATGCTGCTTTTTGCCCATGCGAGAGGCGGGGTAAAGCCACCAGCATGTCGCATTGCGGGCACAATATGTGCTTCGCAGCATGGTGATGTTCACACATAGGCGCTCCTTTCGTTATGCCCCGTTTTTCAGGCCTTCAAGATACTCCCAACGTTCGAAGGCTTGCTCAAGTTCTTGCTCCGCCTGACTTAAATCGGCCAGAACTTTCTGCGTTTGCTCATGGGGTTGGCTAAAAAAGGCCGCATCCGCAACCTGCGCCTGGAGCGCTTCCAGCTTCGCTTCCAGGTCTTCAAGCTGACCGGGTAACAGCTCCAGCTCGCGCTGCAGTTTATAGCTTAGTTTGCTACTGCCACGTTTTACAATTTCTGCTTTAGGGGCAATAACTTCCTCATTTTTTTTCGCCACTGGCTGTTTCGTCGCCAGATGCTGCTCTTGCTGCGCACGCGCATCATGGTAGCCGCCAATATAACGTCCGATTTTGCCGCCGCCCTCGAAAATCCAGCATTCCGTCACGGTATTATCGACAAATTGCCGATCGTGGCTGACCAGTAGTACCGTGCCCTGATAGCCATCAATTAATTCTTCTAATAGTTCCAGCGTTTCGACGTCAAGATCGTTCGTTGGTTCATCGAGAATTAAAAGATTGCTCGGCTTGAGGAACAGTCGCGCCAGCAGCAGACGGTTACGTTCGCCGCCGGAAAGCGCGCGAACGGGCGTCATCGCCCGTTTGGGATGAAACAGGAAGTCCTGCAAATAGCCCAGTACATGGCGCGGCTTACCGTTTACCATCACCTCTTGCTTGCCTTCCGCAAGGTTATCCATCACGGTTTTTTCCGGGTCCAGTTCGGCGCGATGCTGATCGAAGTAGGCGACCTCCAGCTTCGTTCCTACGTGGATGCGCCCGCTGTCAGCCTGAAGCTGTCCCAGCATCAGTTTCAGTAGCGTGGTTTTACCGCAGCCGTTCGGGCCAATTAACGCAATCTTGTCGCCGCGCTGTACCTGAGCGGAGAAATCTTTTACCAGTTGTTTTCCTTCTACCTGGTAATCGACGTTTTCCATCTCAAAAACGATTTTACCGGAGCGCGTCGCCTCTTCGACCTGCATCTTCGCCGTGCCCATCACTTCCCGGCGCTCGCTGCGTTCACGACGCATCGCTTTTAACGCCCGCACGCGCCCTTCATTACGGGTGCGGCGCGCCTTGATCCCCTGGCGAATCCAGACTTCTTCCTGCGCCAGTTTGCGATCAAATTCCGCGTTTTGTAATTCTTCTACGCGCAGCGCTTCTTCTTTCTCCAGCAGGTATTGATCGTAATTTCCCGGATAGGTGACCAGTTTGCCACGATCGAGATCGACAATGCGGGTTGCCATATTGCGAATAAACGAACGATCGTGAGAGATAAAAATAATCGTTCCGTTAAAGGTTTTCAAAAACCCTTCCAGCCAGTCGATAGTTTCGATATCCAGATGGTTAGTCGGTTCATCCAGTAACAATACGCGCGGATTGCTGACCAGCGCCCGACCCAGCGCGGCTTTACGCAGCCAGCCGCCGGAGAGCGACGACAGCGCGGCGTTAGGATCGAGTCCAAGCTGCGCCAGCACTTCATTAATACGGTTTTCCAGCTGCCACAGATTATGATGATCGAGCTGTTCCTGTACGCGCGCCATTTCATTGAGGTTTTTCTCGCTGGGATCGGTCATCACCAGACGGGAAATCTCATGATAGCGCTTGAGATATTCCGCTTGTTCTTCGATACCTTCGGCGACAAAGTCATAGACGCTACCCGCAATATTACGGGGCGGGTCCTGTTGCAGACGCGCGACGATCAGATCCTGTTCATAAATAATACGCCCATCGTCCAGACCCTGTTCGCGGTTGAGGATCTTCATCAAGGTGGATTTCCCGGCGCCGTTACGCCCCACCAGACAGACGCGTTCGTTATCTTCGATATGCAACTCTGCGTTATCGAGAAGCGGCGCGTCGCTGAACGACAGCCATGCGCCATGCATACTGATTAATGACATTTACTTTTCCTTTCAGGCGGCGCGGATCAGCCAGCAGTTATGGATCTGACGGTTACGGGCAAAATCCGGGGAAAGCGTTTTTTGCGTAATTTCTTGTGCGGTAAGCCCCAGCTCAGCCAGCCCTTCCAGATCCATACGGAATCCGCGCTTATTATTTGAGAACATGATGGTGCCGCCTTTACGCAGCAGACGTTTTAAATCTTTCATTAACGCGACATGATCGCGCTGAACATCAAACGACTCTTCCATACGTTTTGAGTTAGAGAACGTCGGCGGATCGATAAAGATCAAATCGAACTGTTCATTCGCCTCGCGCAGCCAGCCCAGGCAGTCGGCCTGAATCAGGCGATGCGCGCGGCCGCTCAGTCCGTTCAGACGCAAATTACGTTCGGCCCACTCCAGATAGGTGCGGGACATATCCACCGTTGTGGTGCTGCGCGCGCCGCCCAGACCCGCATGTACGCTGGCGCTGCCGGTATAAGAAAAGAGATTCAGGAAATCTTTGCCTTTGCTCATTTCTCCCAGCATCCTGCGGGCAATACGGTGATCGAGGAACAGACCGGTGTCGAGATAATCCGTCAGATTTACCCATAAGCGCGCATTATATTCGCTGACTTCAAGGAACTCGCCCTTCTCGCTCATTTTCTGATACTGGTTTTTTCCTTTTTGCCGTTCACGGGTTTTTAACACCAGTTTATTCGGCGGAATACCGAGCACTGACAAGGTTGCCGCAATAATATCGAACAGGCGCTGCCGCGCTTTTTGCGCATCCACCGTTTTCGGCGGCGCATATTCCTGAATCACCGCCCAGTCGCCGTAACGGTCTACCGCCACGTTATATTCCGGCAGGTCGGCATCATACAAGCGATAGCATTCAATCCCTTCCTGGCGCGCCCATTTCTCCAGCTTTTTAAGATTTTTACGCAGGCGATTAGCGTAATCTTCCGCCACCGTCGCCGGTTTACTGTCCGCCGTGGTTTCCGCAATATGATAGTTTTTCTGCACACAGTCCAGCGGGCCATTCTTGGCTTTAAACTGTTTGTCGGCACGTAATTGCAGGCTGCCCAGCAGATCGGGCGAAGCGCTGAACAGCGACAGGTTCCAGCCGCCAAACTGATTTTTCATGGTACGGCCCAGCAGGCTGTGCAACGCAATCAGCGCCGGTTCGCTGTCCAGACGTTCGCCGTAAGGCGGGTTACTGATCACCGTACCATACGGGCCTTTCGGCAATGGATTACTCAGTTGCGCCACATCTTTCACTTCAAAGGTGATAAGCTCCCCGATACCGGCGCGACGGGCGTTGCTGCGCGCCCGCTCAATGACGCGCGCATCGCTGTCGGAACCGTAGAAATGAGAGGAATACTCCGCCAGCCCCTTACGCGCCCGGGTCTGCGCTTCGGCTTTCACTTCCTGCCAGATAGTTTCGTCATGCTGTGCCCAGCCGCTAAATCCCCAGTGACCACGGTGCAGGCCCGGCGCGCGATCGGTCGCCCACATCGCGGCCTCAATCAACAGTGTCCCCGAACCACACATAGGGTCGAGCAGCGGCGTACCTGGTTGCCAGCCGGAACGCATAACAATCGCTGCCGCCAGCGTCTCTTTAATTGGCGCCAGCCCGGTGCGATCGCGATAACCGCGCAGGTGCAGGCCATCACCACTGAGATCCAGCGCAATGCTGGCAGTTTCTTTATTCAGCCAGACGTTAATACGGAGGTCCGGCGATTCGCGGTCCACATTTGGACGCGGAAGATTTTTCCGCGTAAACGCATCGACAATCGCGTCTTTAACTTTCATCGCGCCATACTGACTATTACGGATGGTGTCGTTCAGGCCGCTGAAATGCACCGCAAACGTCGCGCCAGGATTAAAAATCTCTGTCCAGTTTATCGCCTGAACGCCGAGGTAAAGATCGAGATCGCTGTAGACCTTGCACTCACCCATCGGCAGGATAATACGCGAGGCCAGGCGGCTCCACATCAGGCTCTGGTAAATAAGCCGCGTGTCGCCCTGAAAATGGACCCCACCCTGAACAACCTGACACCCTACGGCGCCCAGTTTTTCCAGTTCAGTTTTTAACAGCTCTTCCAGCCCGCGGGCCGTACTGGCAAACAGAGAATTCATATTGTCACTTTTACGCTAAGAAAATTGTTGCGCATTATAGCTAATCTCACGCCCATGTCATAAAGTTGAAGGCTTATTTTCATTTGAGGGACTGTACGGTGGCGACGTTATCACGGCTCTTTATTCATCCGATCAAATCCATGCGCGGCATTGGCCTGACTCATGCGTTGGCAGATATCAGCGGCCTGGCTTTTGATCGCATCTTCATGGTGACCGAGCCTGACGGCACATTTATTACCGCCCGCCAGTTTCCACAAATGGTACGTTTTACCCCCTCTCCCTTACACGACGGCCTTCATTTGACCGCGCCAGACGGTAGTAGCGCGCTGGTTCGCTTTACGGATTTCACCCCGCAGGATGCGCCGACCGAGGTCTGGGGAAACCATTTTACCGCTCGCGTCGCCCCGACGGCGATTAATCAATGGTTGAGCGGCTTTTTCTCCCGCGATGTCCAGTTGCGCTGGGTTGGGCCGCAGTTGACGCGCCGGGTTAAACGGCATAACGCGGTGCCGCTGGGATTTGCCGATGGCTACCCGTATTTATTGACCAACGAAGCCTCGCTGCGCGATCTGCAACAGCGTTGTCCGGCAGGCGTACAAATGGAGCAATTTCGCCCAAACTTAGTGGTTTCCGGCGTAGCGGCCTGGGAGGAAGATAGCTGGAAAGTGCTTCGCATTGGCGATGTGATTTTTGACGTCGTGAAGCCCTGTAGCCGCTGTATTTTTACGACCGTCAGCCCTGAAAAGGGGCAAAAACATCCTTCCGGAGAACCGCTGGCGACACTGCAAGCTTTTCGTACCGCCCAGGACAATGGCGATGTGGATTTCGGTCAGAATCTGATTGCCCGCAATAGCGGCGTCATTCGCGTCGGCGATGAGGTGGAGATACTGGCGACAGCGCCGGCAAAAGCTTATGGCGCCACAACGCTCGACGACAGCGTTACGCCAGAGAAACACCCGGACGGGAGTGTAACCATCGACTGGCAGGGGAAAACCTTCTGCGGGAATAATCAACAGGTGCTACTGGAACAGTTGGAGAATCAGGGAATTCGTATTCCGTATTCTTGCCGGGCTGGTATCTGTGGTTGCTGCCGGATACGTTTGCTGGAAGGCGAAGTAAGTCCGCTGAAAAAATCGGCTATGGGTGACGATGGTACGATTCTGAGCTGTAGCTGCGTGCCTAAGACCGCGTTACGACTGGAAAATTAAACCGCTTGTTCAAGGCTGAAACTGTGACAGTGAACCTGCGGTTTCAGCCTGTCGTTCATAATTTTAATCGCATCGCCAAGCTGCATGGTTCGGCCTGCTATCACCACGCCTGGCTGTGCCAGCAGACACAACGCGGCATTTTCTCCCGGCTCAACGACCAGCAAATTAACCTGTTCCGCCGTATCGCTTAACCAGACGCTTGCGGCATCGCCCGTTCCCGGGGTCCACATTTCGCCATGCGCCACAAAATGCCAGCTTTTTGGCATCTGCGGTTTGAGATAGCGAATCGCCACCAGCGCATTCAACACCAGCTCCGCGCGTTGCTCTTTGGTTAATTCGAAATCCCGGCATTTTTCTTCAAAGGAAAAATAGAGCGCGGCATCATCCACACAAAAACCGGTCGGGCAAAACGCGTCCGGCGTAAGCATTTTACGAGAGAAGCGCGAGCGAAAAAGCATACCATTGGCGAGATCGAGCATCATACGATCGTGCTCTTCATCATAATACCAGCGCCAGTTATCGTCAGGTTTAATTCGCATTACCTCTCTCCCGCTTTTAAGCAACTCGTAACAGCATTGTCCTTTTGCCGCTTCGTTTATTACCCCAATAATAAAAGCCTAAAATGTCTAAATAAGCAACAGTGGAGAAATATAAAACAACCAGCGCCGGAAATAAAGCCCTGGTTGTCTGATAAAGGCTAAAGTTTAGATGTGCGTTACGATTTCTTTAATCAATGGCGGGCCTTTAAAAATAAAGCCGGAATAAATTTGTACCAGCGTAGCTCCTGCCGCTATCTTCTCGCGCGCGGCGATAACTGAGTCAATGCCGCCGACGCCGATAATAGGCAATTGTCCCTTTAACTCCTGGGATAAACGGCGAATAATTTCTGTGCTTTTTAATTGTAATGGCCGGCCACTTAATCCCCCCGTTTGCTGGCAATTTTTCATTCCTTGTACCAGAGAACGATCGAGGGTGGTATTTGTCGCAATCACCCCATCAATATTATGACGAAGCAGGCTATCGGCAACCTGGATCAATTCTTCTTCACAAAGATCCGGCGCGATCTTTACTGCCACCGGCACATATTTATGGTGGATCGCCTGAAGATCGTTTTGCTTATTTTTAATGGCAGTTAACAGATCGTCCAGCGCATCGCCATACTGGAGCGTACGTAGCCCTGGCGTATTCGGCGAAGAAATATTAATGGCGATATAACCCGCATAAGCATAGACTTTTTCCATACAAATCAGGTAGTCATCTTTGCCATTTTCGACAGGCGTATCTTTATTTTTACCGATGTTAATTCCCAGAATACCATCAAAATGGGCTTTTTTAACATTCTCGACCAGGTTATCGACGCCCAGATTATTAAAGCCCATCCGATTGATCAGACCTTCAGCATCCACCAGACGAAAAAGACGCGGCTTATCGTTACCCGGCTGTGGGCGCGGCGTTACGGTACCGATTTCCAGGGAGCCAAACCCCATCGCGCCTAACGCGTCGATGCACTCCCCGTCTTTATCCAGACCGGCAGCCAGCCCCAGTGGATTTTTAAAGGTAAGTCCCATGCAGGTAACCGGCTTTGTCGGTACTTTCTGGCGCACCAGCGCTTCCAGCGGCGTACCTGTAATGCGGCGTAATTGTTGAAATGTAAATTCATGAGCGCGCTCTGGATCGAGCTGGAAAAGGGCTTTACGAACGAAGGGATAGTACATGAACTCTCCTGGATTCCCGGTGTGCAAACCGGGGGCGTATTATGGGCGATAACAAGGCAAAAGGGAATTGACCTACGGCAATAAATAGCAATCGTTTTCCTTCATTCTCACTTCACGTTTCGCCAGCGAGCGTCATCGTCCGGCAAAAAAATACCCGGCAGCGCTAACGCTTACCGGGCATGTCTTACCTCTTTATAACGGATACTGTCAGGCTAACGCTTTAGTTATCTTCTCGTACAGATCGCCGGAAAGATTCTCCAGTCCTTTTAACTGCTCCAGCGCCGCGCGCATTTTCTCCTGACGCTTATCATCATAACGTTTCAGACGAATCAGCGGTTCAATGAGGCGAGATGCTACCTGCGGGTTACGGCTATTCAGATCGGTCAGCATCTCGACCAGGAACTGGTATCCGCTACCGTCTTGCGCATGGAACGCCGCCGGGTTGCTGCCAGCAAACGCGCCAATTAATGAACGGATGCGGTTCGGGTTGCTCATACTGAAAGAACGGTGTTTGAGCAGGCCGCGTACGGTTTCCAGTACATTTTCCGCCGGGCTTGTGGATTGCAGGATAAACCATTTATCCATCACCAGGCCGTCCTGATGCCACTTATCGTCATACTCCTGCATCAGCGTATCGCGGCACGGCAACTGCGCCGCCACCGCAGCAGACAGGGCCGCCAGCGCATCGGTCATATTATTGGCGTCGCGATACTGTTTGCTGACCAGCGTATTAGCCAGCTCCGTCTCGCCAAACGCCAGGAAGCGCAGGCAAGCATTGCGCAGCGTGCGCTTACCGATATCGCCGTGATCAACACGATACTCATCCAGATGATTGGCGTTATAGATAGCCAGGAACTCATCCGCCAGTTCTGCCGCCAGCGTACGCGTTAGCGCTTCACGAACTTGCGCAATGGCGATCGGGTCAATGACCTCAAACAGCTCCGCAATTTCATTGGCCGAAGGCAGCGTTAAAATTTCTGCGGCCAACGCCGGATCGATTTTCTCATCCAACAGTACTGCGCGGAACGCATCAGCGACATGCACCGGAAGCGATAGCGGTTGCCCCTGCTGATGACGCGCCACATTCAGTTTAATGTATGTGGCCAGCAGGCTTTGCGCCGCATCCCAACGGGAGAAATCATTGCGCGCATGGCGCATCAGGAACGTCAACTGCTGATCGCTCCATTTATATTCCAGTTTCACCGGCGCTGAAAACTCGCACAGCAAGGCCGGAACAGGCTGGAAGTAGACATTATCGAAGGTAAATGTCTGCTCCGCCTGCGTGACGTTCAGCACGGCATTGACCGGGTGACCGCCTTTTTGCAACGGAATGACGTTGCCTTCGTTATCGTACAGTTCGATGGCGAATGGAATATGCAGCGGCTGCTTCTCCGCCTGATCCGCCGTCGCCGGAGTGCGCTGGCTGATGGTCAACGTGTACTGCTCGGTTTCCGGATTATAATCATCTTTTACCGTTACAATCGGCGTGCCGGACTGACTGTACCAGCGGCGGAAATGGGACAAATCGACATTAGAAGCATCTTCCATCGCCTGTACGAAGTCATCACACGTCGCGGCGCTGCCGTCATGGCGCTCAAAATAAAGCTGCATCCCCTTCTGGAAATTTTCCTCACCCAGCAACGTGTGGATCATGCGAATGACTTCCGCACCCTTTTCATAAACGGTGAGGGTGTAGAAGTTATTCATTTCGATTACTTTATCCGGGCGGATAGGATGCGCCATCGGGCTGGCGTCTTCCGCGAATTGTAAACCGCGCATGGTACGCACGTTACTGATGCGGTTCACCGCGCGTGACCCCAAATCAGAGCTAAACTCCTGATCGCGGAACACGGTGAGCCCCTCTTTCAGGCTCAACTGGAACCAGTCGCGGCAGGTGACGCGGTTGCCGGTCCAGTTGTGGAAATACTCATGGCCTATCACGCGCTCAATATCGAGATAATCTTTATCCGTCGCGGTATCGGTTCGCGCCAGCACGTATTTGGAGTTAAAGATATTGAGACCTTTATTCTCCATCGCGCCCATATTAAAGAAATCCACCGCGACAATCATATAGATGTCGAGGTCATATTCGAGCCCAAAACGCGCTTCATCCCATTTCATGGAATTTTTCAGCGAGGTCATTGCCCACGGCGCGCGATCCAGATTGCCACGGTCAACGTACAGTTCTAATGCGACTTCACGCCCGGAGCGGGTGGTAAAGGTATCGCGCAGCACGTCAAAATCACCGGCCACCAGCGCAAACAGATAACACGGTTTCGGGAACGGATCTTGCCACTGAACCCAGTGACGGCCATTCTCCAGTTCACCCTGCGCAACACGGTTGCCATTGGAAAGCAGGAACGGATATTTGCTTTTATCGGCAATAATTTTGGTGGTAAATCGCGCCAGTACGTCCGGGCGGTCAAGATACCAGGTAATATGGCGGAAGCCCTCCGCTTCACACTGGGTACAGAGCGCATCGCCGGACTGGTACAATCCTTCCAGCGCCGTATTCGCCGCCGGACTTATCTCGTTGACAATGCGTAACGTAAAACGCTCTGGCAGGTCGCTGATGATAAGAGCGCCCTCTTCTTCCTTATATACTGTCCACGGCGCATCGTTGACGTGGATAGATACCAGCGTTAAATCTTCCCCATCAAGGCGAAGAGGCGCATCAGGCGCGCCATGACGAACAGCCTGGCTTATTGCGGTGACCACGGTTTTTTCGGCATCGAGGTCAAAGGTCAAGTCAATATCAGTAATCTGGTAATCCGGCGCGCGATAGTCATGGCGGTATTTGGCTTGTGGCTGTTGTGTCATAAAAAACCTTTCGCATCTTTGTGTAGAGTGTCGACTCCAGTCTATTCCTGTTGCGCAAATCGCGCTACGCAGAATGTTCATCTTTTCAGGCACAAACGGCCTATTTGCTACATTTTTATAACATGGGGCACGAAATGCGCTCGACCCTAAAGACAGCTTATGGTGTGATCGGGGTTCAATAAATCGCTAAACAAGGTATACTCCAGCGGTTTTCTTAGTTGTTTATTGTACTAAACGCTCCCGTGAGAGGACGCAACAGCGCACCTATGACACAATTCGCTTCTCCTGTTCTGCACTCGTTGCTGGATACAGATGCTTATAAGTTGCATATGCAGCAAGCCGTTTTTCACCACTACTATGATGTGCAGGTAGCGGCTGAGTTTCGTTGCCGTGGCGACGACCTGCTGGGTATTTATGCCGATGCTATTCGCGAGCAGGTGGACGCGATGCAGCACCTGCGCCTCCAGGAGGACGAGTTCCAGTGGCTCTCCGGCCTGCCCTTTTTTAAACCGGATTATCTGAACTGGTTACGCGAGTTTCGCTATAACCCAGCTCAAGTCTGTGTCACCAACGATAACGGCAAGCTGAATATTCGCTTAACCGGCCCGTGGCGTGAAGTCATTATGTGGGAAGTGCCGCTGCTGGCCGTGATCAGTGAGCTGGTTCATCACTACCGCTCGCCAAACGCAGGCGTTGATCAGGCGCTCGACGCGCTGGAAAGTAAGCTGGTTGATTTCACTGCGTTAACCGCCAATCTCGATATGTCCCGCTTCCATCTGATGGACTTCGGCACCCGCCGCCGTTTCTCTCGTGAAGTGCAGCAGGCGATAGTTAAACGTCTCCAGCAGGAGTCATGGTTCGTCGGCACCAGCAACTATGATCTCGCGCGTCGCCTGGCGCTGACGCCGATGGGCACTCAGGCGCACGAATGGTTCCAGGCGCATCAACAAATCAGTCCGGACCTGGCGACCAGTCAGCGTGCCGCGTTGGCCGCCTGGCTTAACGAATATCCGGACCAGCTTGGTATCGCATTGACAGATTGCATTACAATGGATGCGTTTTTACGCGATTTCGGCATTGAATTCGCCAGCCGTTATCAGGGGTTACGCCACGACTCAGGAGACCCTGTCGCATGGGGCGAAAAGGCGATTGCCCATTATGAAAAGCTGGGGATTGATCCGCTGACAAAAACGCTGGTCTTTTCAGATAACCTTGATCTGCAAAAGGCGGTCGAGCTCTATCGCCATTTCGCCTCTCGCGTGCAGTTAAGCTTCGGCATCGGTACCCGACTGACCTGCGATATCCCTCAGGTAAAACCGCTCAATATCGTGATTAAGCTCGTGGAATGTAACGGAAAGCCGGTGGCTAAACTTTCCGACAGCCCCGGTAAAACGATCTGTCATGATAAAGCGTTTGTGCGCGCGCTGCGTAAAGCGTTCGATCTCCCGCAGATCCGCAAAGCCAGTTAATTCTTCCCAGGGAGCCTGCCAGGGCTCCTTTTTCAGGTTTATTTCCGAAATCTTTCACTTCAGCTGCGATTTCTGCTTGTCTGATTGCAGATGCCAGGTAACATAGGAATACCCCCATTTCGGGTGGACAAGTGTTTATTTTTTCCGACTATTAACTAGAGAGAATATTATGAGCGTTGTGCCTGTAGCCGACGTACTCCAGGGCCGCGTAGCCGTTGACCAAGAAGTCACCGTGCGCGGATGGGTGCGTACCCGCCGAGATTCAAAAGCTGGCATCTCCTTCCTCGCCGTTTATGACGGCTCCTGCTTTGATCCTGTACAGGCTGTCATCAATAATTCTCTGCCCAATTATAATGAAGAAGTATTACACCTGACGACAGGCTGCTCCGTGGTAGTAACAGGTAAGGTTGTCGCGTCGCCGGGACAGGGGCAAAGTTTCGAAATCCAGGCCACGAAAGTAGAGGTCGCAGGCTGGGTGGAAGATCCGGATACCTACCCGATGGCGGCAAAACGCCATAGCATTGAGTATCTGCGTGAAGTCGCGCATCTGCGCCCGCGCACCAACCTGATTGGCGCGGTAGCGCGCGTCCGCCATACTCTGGCGCAGGCGCTGCATCGCTTCTTCGATGAGCAGGGTTTCTTTTGGGTCTCTACCCCGCTGATTACCGCTTCCGATACCGAAGGCGCTGGCGAAATGTTCCGCGTCTCAACGTTGGATCTGGAAAACCTGCCGCGTAACGACCAGGGCAGAGTAGATTTTGACAAAGACTTTTTTGGCAAAGAATCATTCCTGACCGTCTCCGGCCAGCTCAACGGTGAAACGTATGCCTGCGCGCTGTCCAAAATCTATACTTTTGGGCCGACCTTCCGCGCGGAAAATTCCAACACCAGCCGTCACCTGGCGGAGTTCTGGATGCTGGAGCCGGAAGTGGCGTTCGCCGATCTGGAAGACAACGCCCGTCTGGCGGAAGCCATGCTGAAATATGTCTTCAAGGCGGTTCTGGAAGAGCGTGCGGATGATATGAAGTTCTTTGCCGAACGCGTGGATAAAGACGCTATCGCTCGTCTGGAGCGTTTTGTCTCTACCGACTTCGCTCAGGTGGATTACACCGAGGCGGTCGCCATTCTGGAACGCTGTGGTAAGACATTTGAAAACCCGGTGTTCTGGGGCGTCGACCTCTCTTCCGAACACGAACGTTATCTGGCGGAAGAGCATTTCAAAGCGCCGGTAGTGGTGAAAAACTATCCGAAAGAAATTAAAGCGTTTTACATGCGCCTTAACGAAGATGGCAAAACCGTAGCGGCCATGGATGTGCTGGCGCCGGGAATCGGCGAAATCATCGGTGGTTCCCAGCGTGAAGAGCGTCTGGATGTGCTGGATGCCCGTATGGCCGAAATGGGGCTGAATAAAGAGGATTACTGGTGGTATCGCGACTTGCGTCGCTACGGTACTGTACCGCATTCCGGCTTTGGCCTGGGCTTTGAACGCCTTATCGCTTACGTCACTGGTGTGCAAAACGTGCGCGATGTTATTCCGTTCCCACGGACCCCACGCAACGCCAGCTTCTGATTTTTACGTCACACTCAAGGCCAGCTATGCTGGCCTTTTTTTTCGCCTGAATGTCAGTTTTATTATCAATAAGTAAATAAATTTAATTACAACCCTCTGAATTACCACATCTTGTTACTGTATATTTCACGAAAATATTTACACATAAAAATTAATCCTTAATTTTATTGCGGATTAGATTTTTCTGTTCTAATAGCACAATTTTTCACCACAATTTCAGACATCCAGACTTCTAAATGGCTATTTTTATGAAATAGCTCGTCTGCTGCTTTTTCAGGCACAACGGTTCTACAAGCCAATAATTACAATAAAATCATAGTGATAAAAGAAAAACGATCAAATCAAAGCGAGAACTCAGGGGAAGTTTGACGTTGTTCACAAAGTTCCGCGAAAATAACATTTGTTTACATATTTTTTCCTTTTGAAACTAAATCTTTATATTTGTAGCACTTTCACGGTAGCGAAACGTTAGTTTGAATGGAAAGATGCCTGTCAGACACATAAAGACACCAAACTCTCATCAATATTTCTGTAAAGTTTTATTGACGGAATTTATTGACGGCAGTGGCAGGTGTCATATAAAAAAACCAATGAGGGTAATAAATAATGATGAAGCGCAAAATCCTGGCAGCGGTGATCCCTGCCCTGCTGGCTGCTGCAACCGCAAACGCAGCAGAAATTTATAATAAAGATGGTAATAAGCTGGATCTGTACGGTAAAGCCGTCGGTCGTCACGTATGGACAACGACCGGCGATAGCAAAAATGCCGACCAGACTTATGCCCAGATTGGTTTTAAAGGGGAAACGCAGATTAACACCGATCTGACCGGTTTCGGTCAGTGGGAATACCGTACTAAAGCAGACCGCGCTGAAGGCGAACAGCAGAACTCGAATCTGGTCCGTCTGGCTTTCGCGGGTTTGAAATACGCGGAAGTGGGTTCAATCGATTATGGTCGTAACTACGGTATCGTTTACGATGTTGAATCCTATACCGATATGGCCCCCTACTTCTCCGGCGAAACCTGGGGCGGCGCCTATACTGATAACTACATGACCAGCCGTGCTGGCGGTTTGTTGACCTACCGTAACTCTGACTTCTTTGGTCTGGTGGACGGTCTCTCTTTCGGTATCCAGTATCAGGGTAAAAATCAGGACAACCACAGCATTAACTCTCAGAATGGCGATGGCGTAGGTTACACCATGGCATATGAGTTCGACGGCTTTGGCGTCACCGCAGCGTACAGCAACAGCAAGCGTACTAACGATCAGCAGGATCGCGATGGTAATGGCGATCGCGCAGAATCGTGGGCCGTTGGCGCGAAATATGATGCAAACAACGTCTACCTGGCTGCCGTATATGCTGAAACCCGCAATATGAGCATTGTTGAAAATACGGTTACCGATACCGTGGAAATGGCAAACAAAACGCAGAACCTGGAAGTGGTCGCTCAGTACCAGTTTGACTTCGGCCTGCGTCCAGCAATCTCGTATGTGCAGAGTAAAGGTAAGCAGTTGAACGGCGCCGACGGCTCGGCCGATCTGGCGAAATATATTCAGGCGGGCGCGACTTACTACTTCAACAAAAACATGAACGTATGGGTTGACTACCGTTTCAACCTGCTGGACGAAAACGACTACAGCTCCAGCTACGTTGGCACCGACGATCAGGCGGCTGTCGGGATTACTTACCAGTTCTGATCAGCAGACCCCTTTGTTTTATGCCTCAAAAACAGGACTTCGGTCCTGTTTTTTTATCTCTCTTAGAGAAAATGTGCGTCTTTCAAAAACAGGCGGGCTTTTTAGCGCTAACGGTTGGCATTTTGTAAATCTGCCGTTAACCTGATAGCGGATTTCCCTTCTGTAACTATAATGGAACCTCGTCATGTTTGAGAACATAACCGCCGCTCCTGCCGACCCGATTTTGGGCCTGGCCGATCTGTTTCGCGCCGATGACCGTCCAGGGAAAATTAACCTTGGCATTGGCGTATATAAAGATGAAACCGGCAAAACACCGGTGCTCACCAGCGTTAAAAAAGCCGAGCAGTATTTACTGGAAAATGAAACGACGAAAAACTATCTCGGCATTGACGGGATTCCGGAATTTGCTCGCTGCACTCAGGAACTGCTGTTCGGCAAAGGCAGCGCGCTGATTAACGATAAGCGCGCACGCACGGCGCAAACGCCGGGCGGTACCGGCGCGTTACGCATTGCCGCCGACTTTTTGGCAAAAAATACTCCGGTAAAACGGGTGTGGGTGAGCAACCCCAGCTGGCCGAACCACAAAAGCGTGTTTAACGCTGCCGGCCTGGAAGTTCGGGAGTACGCTTACTACGATGCGGAAAATCACTCGCTGGATTTTGAAGCGCTACAAGCCAGCCTGAGCGAAGCACAGGCCGGCGATGTGGTTCTGTTCCACGGTTGCTGTCATAACCCAACCGGCATTGACCCTACTCTGGAACAGTGGCAGGTTCTGGCTGAGCTTTCCGTTGAAAAAGGGTGGCTGCCGCTATTCGATTTCGCCTACCAGGGCTTTGCCCGCGGCCTGGAAGAAGATGCGGAAGGTCTGCGCGCCTTTGCCGCGCTGCATAAAGAGCTCATTGTCGCCAGCTCCTACTCCAAAAACTTCGGCTTATATAATGAGCGCGTCGGCGCCTGCACCCTCGTGGCTGCCGATGCGGAAACCGTGGATCGCGCTTTTAGCCAGATGAAATCCGCCATTCGCGCTAACTACTCCAACCCGCCAGCGCACGGCGCGTCCATCGTCGCGACTATCCTGAGTAATGACGCCCTGCGCGCTATCTGGGAACAGGAACTGACGGACATGCGCCAGCGTATTCAGCGTATGCGTCAACTGTTCGTGAATACCTTGCAGGAAAAAGGCGCGAACCGTGACTTCAGCTTTATTATCAAGCAGAACGGGATGTTCTCATTCAGCGGTCTGACCAAAGATCAGGTGCTGCGTCTGCGTGAAGAGTTTGGCGTTTATGCCGTGGCTTCTGGTCGCGTGAACGTGGCGGGCATGACCCCGGATAATATGGCGCCGCTGTGCGAAGCCATTGTCGCGGTACTGTAAAAAGCTGCCGACTGGCGTGACCGATAAAAAAGCCTGCACATTGCAGGCTTTTTCATTCTGCTTACCAGACCGGCATCTCATCTTGCAGGAAGGGATTATGCAGACGCTCGTATCCGAGCGTAGAGAGCGGGCCGTGGCCAGGAATAAAGGTCACATCATCGCCAAGCGGCAATAATTTACGCTTAATGGCGTCAATCAACTGGGTGTGATCGCCGCGAGGAAAATCGCTGCGCCCGACGCCACCTTTGAAAATCACATCGCCGGAGATCAGCAGTTGCGACTGTTCATCAAAGAAAACCACGTGTCCCGGCGTGTGTCCCGGACAATGTAACACCTGTAACGTCACATTCCCCACGCTGACGCGATCGCCGTCGTTCAACCAGCGATCAGGCGTCAGCGGCTGACACTCATCCAGACCAAACATGCGGCTTTGCGCCGGCAGTCCTTGCAGCCAGAACTCATCTTCTTTTTCCGGACCGATAACAGGAACGCCGTAATGCTGCGCCAGTTCACTCGCCGCGCCGACATGATCGAGATGCCCATGCGTGAGTAAAATTTGCATCAACGTCACGCCGCTGGCGTCCACTTCCTGTTTAATTTTTTCCGCGTCGCCGCCCGGATCGACCAGCGCCGCCAGCCGGGTTTGTTCGCACCAGATTAATGAACAGTTCTGGGAGAACGCGGTGACCGGAATAATACGATAGTTCATACTGCTCCTTTGATTAAGCCTCGCTGATTACCAGTGCCGCGCCGGCCCGGTATCAATATGCACAAAGTTACTACGTGGGTAATATCCTACACCACCTGCGCGCATAGATAACGCCGCTTTGCGAATATTGCTCAGCGCCACGCCTTCAATATGAAAATCCATCGCCTGCCCTTTTGTATGGTAGCTTTTTTTCGCTACGCCGCTGCTACGGGCGCGTAATTCATTATTGGTATCAAGAGAACGGTAGCCTGAGATGAGCTGCACAGGTTTACGCGTCCCTAACAGCCCCTGAAGTCGGTAAAGTTGGTCAAACAGGCGGGGATCGATTGATCGGACTTTATTCGCGCGATAGTCACGGAAAAAATGGTTTAACTTTGCTAATTCATCCTGAATGTAGGCTCTTCCATCGAAAAACTCCGCCTTGATTGACTCTCCGGTATGGAGATTGTTTAACGTCAAAATGCGCGGGCGTGGGGTCGAGAGTGTGGCAAACGCTGGCGCGGGCAGGATGGCGGCGCCGAGAGCGACACCACCAAGCGCCAGCAGCTTGCGGCGATTAGCGTCAAATTTGTCCATGATAATCAGGTCTACAGGTCAATGTTATCGTTAATACACTTCTACCTTTAAGCAGACATGATACCGGCTGGCACAGACTTCTGAACGGCCCGGTCGACTTAAAGGTTGTTGTATATGCACTTCTGGCGCACGAAAGGCACCTTAACTGCCGATAAAGCCCGCGTCAAGATGGCCCTCCCCCAGCCACAACGGGGGTCTACAGCGAAACGCCCCGTTGAAGCCAAACATTAGGACAACATATTTACCAGAACTTCTTCATTTACCTGATTAATTGTTCAACCTTTGGCACAATTTGTGCGCTGGATCGCGCTGTGAGATCGTAATTGTAAATATCTGTACGATATTGCATACGTCCATCTGCGCCGACAAACGCGGTCAGATAGTAAAGATTTACTGGAATGTTCTGCCGGATATTGACATACCGCGTGTCGCCTTGCTTCAGGGCGCCTGAGATCCGCGCATCGTTCCAGCCAGCATCCTGCAAGAGCATATTCGCCAGTTCAGAGGCCTTATTGACCCGCACGCAGCCGGAACTTAACGCCCTGGCGTCACGCTGAAAGAGAGTATGGTTAGGCGTATCGTGCAGATAGATCGCATCTGAGCTCGGCATATTAAATTTATAACGCCCCAGCGAATTGTGCGCGCCTGGCGCCTGCTGGAAACGGAACGGAAGATTCGATGGCGTAATGGTGGCCCAGTCAACCTGCCACGGATCGATCGCTTCTTTGCTGTTCCAGCCGCGCATCACGGTGTAGCCATGGCGCTCCAGATAGCCTGGGTCATTCCACACCTTCGGTAAAATGTCTTTACGCGCAAGCGTGGGCGGAACGTTCCACGGCGGGTTCACCACCACATTATTCAGCGCGCTGCTCATCATCGGCGTTTTACGATCGGGACGCCCGACGATCACCCTTGAAGCCAGCACCTGGTTGCCATTCTGATAGTAGACCAGCGAATAAGCGG
Organism: Salmonella sp. SJTUF14076; assembly: GCF_015534835.1. Taxonomy (NCBI): domain Bacteria; kingdom Pseudomonadati; phylum Pseudomonadota; class Gammaproteobacteria; order Enterobacterales; family Enterobacteriaceae; genus Salmonella; species Salmonella sp. SJTUF14076. The sequence goes on from NZ_CP064674.1 coordinate 2,944,468, forward strand.
GAATGTTTACCATAATACCGGTAGAGAGTTCCGCCGGCAGCAGGCGTAAACGTTGGATATTCAGTGCCAGTACGCCTGCGCGTTGCGCGGGGGTCATATTAAGCCAGTTACGCGTCGCCGGGCCAATAACGCCATCCGCCCCCAGCCCTTGCCATGCCTGAAAACGCTTTACCGCCTCGACCAGTTCACGATCGTAGGCGCGTGCCGCCGGAGCCGACTTACTACGGCGGGCCGTTGGTTCGTCGACCGGCTGCGCCACCGATGTTTCGACTACCGCGGCGGAGGGGCTGACGACGGCACTATCAGCAGTGTTATCGCCGGGTAAGGCTATCTTTGGACCGCCATCCAGCATCCCCGTACGCTGTAATATTTCGCGCAGCGCAGGCACATCGTTACTCCATTGCCCCGGGCGCAGCGTCGCGGTATTGGCCAACTGCGGCCACGGCCGAGAGTCCGCCACCAGCTTCAGCAACGCGTCATGCATGGGCGCATACTGTGGATGCTGCGGCGCCAGGCTGGCGACAAACATCGGCAACTGGCCCTCTTCCAGCGCGATTTGCCACTGGTTAATCACCGAGACTGGCGGCGTCGCCAATGCGTAAGGTTTGTTGCTATATAACCAGCGCTGGCCTTTGACGGGGATATTCGCAATGAAATGGAGATAGCCCATCATGGCGTCTGACAACACAACATCGCGCGCCATACCGTTTACGGCGGGATTGGTCAACAATGCCACCCAGGCGGTAAACTGCGGCTGGAATCCGGCAATCGCCACCTCCGCCAACTGTTGCTGGAAGGCTTTCACCGCATCGCGATTATCCCACATGGGCTTCATGTCGCGCGCGGCATACAGCAATGTCAGTTGGCTCATATAGACCGGCGTATAGCCGGAAGGAAGCTGCGACTGTAAATCAGCCCGGACTTTCTCGGCTGAAACGCCCTCCGGCAGCGGCTGAATCCCGGCCATAATCGCCGTCGCGGCGGATTGCTTCTGCGGCCCAGCCTGATCCGTCGCGGCAACGGCGCTATCGCCAGGTATCATTTCAGGCTCATCGGCCTGCGCATTGAACAGTGGAGCGAATGTTACGGCCAGGCATAAACTGATTGCCGACAGACAACGACCACACATCTTATTAAGCAACATCCCTTGCCCCCTGTTTTCGTTATCATACTCCGCATGACTACGCTGCCCGCAGCGCGGGTCAACCGCAACCAATGCTTTTGTTTAGTATGACGAGTCAGCCTGCTCACTCGTCAGGCTTAACTCCAGTATATAAAGTTCGTTACGTTTTTGCCTAACCTAATGTAAAGAAGTTTAAAGAAAATGCACTACCCGGAGAGATTTTTCAGATAAAGAAAAAGGCGGCTTTCGCCGCCCCAGGCTAATGATAAAACAGAACTTGTTGTGCCGGATGGCGGCGTAACCGACTTATCCGGCCTTGCCTGATAAGCGAGGCGCCATCGGGCACTTCATCGTTTCTGCCGTGTTTAACTCGCTTCTGAAGGCGTATCTTCCGTCTGCGTACCGGGAAGCGTTTCCGGAAGCTGTGGCGCAAAGCCACGCAGCCCGACAACATGAACATGCTCAGTATTCTGAAACACTTTACGCACCAGTTTATACGTCGTGCCCTTCTCCGGACTGATGTTTTCCGGCGCGGCGATGATGAGCTGCATCTGCAAACGTTCGCATAGTTCAAACAGCGTGGCAATAGAGCGCGCATCCAGACGCGCCGCTTCATCGAGGAACAGCAGGCGACATGGCGAAATATCTTTCCCGCGCAGTCTGCGCGCTTCGTCTTCCCAGCTTTGCACCACCATCACCAGAATTGACATCCCGGTCCCGATAGCTTCCCCCGTTGATAGCGCGCCGGATTCCGCACGCAGCCAGCCGTCGGACCCACGGTTAACTTCAACTTCCATTTCCAGATAGTTACGGTAGTCCAGCAGCTCCTCGCCGATGGTCTGCGGCGTGCGTTGCCCCATATCGATCTGCGGATTCAGGCGCTGGTACAGTTTCGCCAGCGCTTCGGAGAAGGTCAGACGATTGCTGTTAAACAGATCCTGATGCTGCTCCTGCTGTTCTGAAAGCACATCCAGCAAGGTGGCATGCGTTTCACGCACGTTGACGTTTAACCGCACGCTATTCACCTGGCCAAACGAGACGCTTTGCAAACCCTGGTTCAGCATACGGATACGGTTCTGCTCACGCTGGATAGTTTTGCGGATAATGTTTGCCACGCTGCGGGAACTGATCGCCAGCTTTTGCTCACGCGATGTCAGCTCTTCCGTCAGACGGCTCAGTTCAATCTCCATTTGTTCAATGGCTTCAACCGGATCGTCGGTACGAATAATATCCTGACGAATACGTTCGCGCAGATGCTGGTAAACGGCCACAAAGAACTGGATTTTACGTTCCGGGCGTTTCGGATCTTCCGACAGACGCAATACGTCGCGCAGATGTTCGTTATCCGCGACGGCCAGGCGCAGCGCGCCCAACGCCTTATCCGACATGGAGCGCAGTTCATCCGCCGACAGATAAGCCAGCTCACGACGGTGCAGACGGCGTTCCACGCCATTGTCTTTCACCATCCGCATGACTGCGCACCAGCCGGCTTTCGCGGTCACAACCTGCTCGCGCATTTCATGATAATCGCGCTCCAGCTTGCGCAGCTTACGGGTCAGGTTCTCCATCTCCGCTTCGCAGAAGGTGAGCGCTTTCTCAAGCTGATTGCGACGCGAACGGTTATTGCTCAACTGGGCGTGCAGTTCATCGCGACGCTGGCGGGCACGCTCTTCCGCCCCGCTGTCGGCGCGAACGCCAATATCCTGTAATTCGCGCTGCAAATCGTTAAGCAGCTCTTTTTTCGTGTCGTAAGAGCTTTTTAGCGAGGCCAGGACCTGGCTGTACTGACTTAACTGCGCGGCATGGCTGCGCAGCGCTTCGCGGGCGCGGGTACGCTCGGCTTCCGCCTGCTCCAGCCGCTGGCGCAGCCTTTCGTTGAGATCGCTGTTGCCGCTCAGCATTTCCGCCGAGTCGGAATAGCTGAAATGCGCCCGACGTTCGACAACTTCAGCCAGAGCAAAAGCCTGCTGGCGCGCGTCGCGCTGCATTTGCTGCGACCATGCATAGTCTTCTTTTAATTGCTCAAACTGTTCCGGATCGCTTTGCAGAACGGAAACTACTGGCTCCAGTTTGGCTAACTGGTTTCCATATTGCTGCACAAATCGCGCCGCTTCCTGCGCCTCATCCAACCGCTCCTGAATTTCATCGACCCGATCGGCCAGCGTTTCATCGGCCAATAAATTCAGCCGCGGCAGCAAACGGTTAAGCGCGGAAACGCCCTCTTTGGCCTGCTCAAACTGAAGGCGCTGCTGCTGGTTGTCGCTTTCATGCGTCGCCAGCGCGCGCTCCAGCTCGACGCGACGCCCGTTCAGTCGGCGAATTTCCGCTTCCGGATCGTCCTCAAAGGCAACGGAAAGGTGGCTGCCGATAAAACGGCTGAACGCCTGGTGCAAACGCTGGGTTTTCTGCACGTCAAACGAGAGCGTGGCAAAGCGCTCGGAAAGCACTTCCCGTTCCGCATGGAGACTCTCAATACGGTTCTCACGCGCCGCGCGGCCAAAAATAGGCAGCGACGGGAAACGCGAATAACGCCACTGACGGTCGGCAATTTTCACGACCACCGCCTTTTCCAGCTCGTCAACGCTGAATACGCTGTCATCAAAAGACTGCGGATCGCCTTCGATCAGGTACAGATCTTCCGGGCAGTCGGTCAGACCTTCAAGCTGTTCGGCTATTTGCGATAAATCCGGTACGACGATCGCATGGCGCGACGGGCCATACAGTGCGGAAAAGTACGGCGCATCTTCAAGACTGACATCATCGTAGATTTCCGACAGCAGTACCCCGCCAAAACGCTCCGCCAGCGCATTCAAACGCTGATCTTCCGCGCCGCCCGGCTGGCTTAAACGTTCGATCTCTTCATCAACCGCATTTTTACGCGCGCCCACTTCGTCGCGTTCGACAATGGCTTCGCGCTCACGCTCCAGTAGCTGTTGCAGGTATTCGGTCACTTCCTGGCTGGACGTAAACTCCTCGCCGCACTGTTCGCTAAGCTGGTTCAGGCTATTCTGCGCCGCCAGCCAGACAGGAGCGCGTTGCATCAGATGCTGGATACGGGATTGCAGCTGTTCCTGTTCCTGACGCAAGGCCATACGCTGTTCGCTGGCTGACGACACGCTATCAGACAAGGACGCGATGCGGGCTTCCAGCTCCTGATGCAGCGCTTCCAGTTCGTCAATATCAAAATTTTTGCCCTGTCGCTTACAGAACTCAGCCAGCAGACGTTCCGCCTCTTGCTGCTCGCGCAGCCGCTGTTCCAGTTCGCTCAGGCGCATCCGCAGCGGCTGTACCTGTTCCGCCAGATGACGCTGGTTCACGCCGTCCCGTAACAGCTCGCGCGCCACGTCCCAGGCTTCGCTACGCGCCAGCGGGCCGTTGATCGCCGCTACCAGCTGGTAAGCCTGCTCAAACTGGCTGTGCGCGGTTTGCGCCACGCTCATTTTTTGTTCCAACGACAGCAGTTTTTCCGTAGCTTCCTGCTCTTTTGCCTGGAAAGTATCCAGCCATTCGGCGGCGCTTTCCGGCGTTAGATCCGGCAGATGGCAAAGTTCTTTAGCGCGGGCGAGCGCTGATATCGCCTGGTTATACTGAATCGCGCGCGTTTGCTGTACATCCAGCGCCTGCTGGTAATCCGCAAGCTGGCTTTTGAGTTCATCGACTTCCAGCTCGGCGGCTTCGGCACGCGCTTCATTTTCGTCCTGCATTTCGGCGGCTTCCGCCACCACTTCGTTTTGCTCTTCGAGTCGAATCTGCAGCTCTTCAAGATCCGCTTCGTAGCGTTCAATTTTTTCCTGCTGACGCAGCGCGGTTTGCACCAGATTCAGGTGATCGCTCGCCGCCTGGTAATCCGCCTCAAGAGAACCTTCGGCGCCGTTATGTTCGCCCAACTCACGGGCCATATCGACGTGCTTGTACTGCTCCGCCGCCAGTTGTTTGCGCGATGTGTACAGTTCGCGTCGAAACGCCAACGCCTGATCAAGGTGAACCCGACGCTCATTGGCGTGGCGCATATAATCCGCCGCCACATAATCGGTGGCTTCGCTGATCAAATGCTTAAACAGATCGCGATCGGATTGGGTAACACGAATCGCTTCCAGCGTGAGTCGGTTCTCGCGCAGCGCCGCTTCCATATCCTGGAACGCCTTGCGCACGCCGCTGTTTTCCGGCAATAAATAATCGCGTAGCGATCGGGTAATGGCGCTGGAGATCCCGCCGTACAGCGAGGCCTCTATCAAACGATAGAATTTACTACGATCGGAAGCGGAGCGCAGACGACGGGCGATGATCCCTAAGTCAAACATCAGCGAATGATAATCGGTGATGGAGTTAAACTGCTTAAACTGCACGCCTTCCATCTCGTCAAGCTTGTCTTTCAGCTCAGCAAGCGACAGTACGCGCGCCTGACGTTCGTTTAATGTCTCCGTCACCAGTTGTGTCGGCTGTACCGACATCGGCAGCCCCTGGATAGCGAACGGTTTGATGTCCACTTTGCGATCGCGCCCAGCGACCTGCTGCAGACGCACGCCGACCACCACCCGCTGATGGCGGGAATTAATGGTGTCGAGCATGGAGTAACAGACGCCCGCCTTCAGCTTACCGTGCAGACCTTTATCGCGCGAACCGCTGGTGGCGCCGGCTTCCGTGGTGTTACGAAAGTGCAGTAATGTAAGATCCGGGATCAGCGCCGTGACGAACGCCGCCATCGTCGTGGATTTCCCGGCGCCGTTGCCCCCGGATAACGTCGTGACCAGTTCATCCAGGTCAAAAGTGCGGGCAAAAAAACCGTTCCAGTTAATCAGCGTTAGCGAGCGAAATTTACCGCGTTCAATCATTATTCTTCCTCTCCACTGTCCGGCTGACTCTCTTCGGTCTCATCATTAAGTTGCAGATGGTTTTCAATGGGCATCGCTTCCCCGTCGCGGATGAGACGACGCTGCGCCTCGCGAGGATCGTCGCCGGCGCGGACATCCGCGCCAAAGCGGAAGACCGATTCGGTAATGCGGAATTTGCTGCTGTCGTGGCCCATAAACCATACCATGCCCAAACGACGCAGGCGGTTCAAAGAAGAACGCACCTTTTCCTGCAGTTTCTGACGATCAACATCAGATCCCGTCGAGCGGTTATTCACCAGCTTTAGCAGTTTGGCTTCATCCGCAAGGGTAAGCAGCTCGTCATACAACTCCTGCTGAGTAAAGATCCCTTCGTTGGCCAGACGCTCCGGGCTAAGATAGAGGTAGCAGAGAATTTTACCGACCATCATATCCAGTTCGGATAACACCGAGCGCGGGATAAGCGTGGTAGAACGCGGACGCAGGTAGAAGAACCCCTCCGGCGCGCGAATCAGTTCCACGTTATAACGCGCGTAAAACTCTTCCAGGTATTCCTGAAAATCCATCAGAAAGGCATGATTATCCAGTTCGTCCAGCCCGATGTGGCGGCCCGAACGTAATGCGCTATCCAGCGCCGGAAATAACGGATTCGCCAGCGCCTGCGCCAGCTTAACCGGCATCACTTGTTCAATATTTGTCAATGACATGCGCCTGTACCTTGGCTCCGTAATCATTAATCGGCTGCCATTTGGCTGGCAGTCCGGTGAAATCTGCTTGCGCTACGCCAAGACGTACCGCTTGATCGATAACAATACGCGCCACGTCGAAATGACGCGCGCGCGGGTATTGCGCCAGATACTCGCGCACCACCAGCCCAAGATCCAGTGGCGTTTGTCTGGTTTTGTAGATAGCCAGCTGTTCTTCAATGATGGCCGCTAACTGCTCGCGGATCTCGTTAAACTCTTCATATTCCAGATCCGGCGGCAACTCCCCGGTGACTTCATCGTCACGCAACGCCATCTCTTCATCGCGCATATCCAGCAGACGATCGGCATTCGCGTAGGTTAGCGCCCACGGATCGTCAAAATAAGTCTGCACAGACTGGCGCAACCGCTGGGCGAAGACACGGTTTTTATCCATATCGATCGCGGTACGGATAAATTTATGCACGTGACGATCGTAGCCGATCCATAAATCAATAGACTGCTGACCCCAACTGATAATGCGGTCGAGTTTACTTTGTAAGTCAAACACCAGCCTGTCGACAAAATGCAGATCGTCGTGCGTCATCGTGGCATCCTGAATGCGCAGCAGGTTAGCCTGCAGCTTATCGCCCGCCGCCTCCAGCGTATCCTGCAACTCGCGCAGCGTACCGGACGTTTCGGAAAGCAGCAGCTCACAGCTGGAAATCGCCGCCCGCCAGTCTTTATTCAGCAGTTGTGCGATATCGTCTTTCACCTGCTGCTGCTGTTCATCCATAATGCGCTGGGTGAGATCGATACTGTCGAAAATCTCCGCCACCGAATATTTCAATGGCGCGTAAACATTGCGATGCCAGTGGAACTCATCGCCACCCTCCGCTGCCGCATCCGCCGCGCGCTTCAATTCGCCGGCCACAATCGACAACTGCATAGAAAGACGCAGCGTAGAGAATTCGCGTTGACGAATGTAGTAATCGGTGATGCCAATCCCGAGCGGCGTTAATCGGTAAATCGCATTGCCTTCCGCCTGCTCGCTGGTAAAGCGGTTCAGCAGACGTTGACGCACCATATCGTTAATCGCGTTATTAGCGCGCACGCCGATGGTTTCGCTGGTTTGCTCAAACGCATCACTCACATGGCGGAATGCATCCACCAGCTCGCCTTCACTCATCTCGCCGTCAAGGCGTTCGCCGTTCAACGTGGCGACCGCCAGCAGAAAGGAAAGTCTGTCTACCGGCAGCGAGATGGAAAAGTCGTTTTTTCTGGCCCAGGCAACCAGTTCGGGGACTGTCTGGGAAAATTCACTCATAGGTTATCCTTGCATCTGCGGCTAGCGCCGGGCTTTTAATCGCGGTGACATGAATGTAGCGCCCAAGGCTAATATACGGCTCCTGGCGGCAATAACGCGTTTCCAGTTCGACCAGGGTCTCATAACAGTCACGCTGCTGGTGTTTTTCACGCAGATAATCATGAAACACACGCACGCCGGTTTTACCGGTAATCTGCCAGCCAATCGCCTCCAGCCACTGGTACACCTGCGCGGGGTCGCGCGGGTAGTCAGGCGACAGCGTGCGCTTCTTGCGTTTAGGCATCCCCGCCTGCACGTAGTCAAAATTACCCGCCACCATATTGTGCATCAGCAAACCGTTAGCGTTATAGAACATCAACGACAGCGCGCCGCCAGGGCGCAATACTGACCAGAGCGTTTCTAATACGCCGACAGGATCGGCTACCCACTCCAGCACAGCATGAAACAATATCAGATCAACCGGGCTTTCCAAATGCGAAGCGACGTCCTGAGCCGGGCATTGTATAAAATGCATGTCTTTGCTCACACCTTTTGCCTCGGCCGCCTGCCGCGCGCGGGCGATCATTTCGCCAGACAGATCGCATAACGTCACCTGATGGCCGCGTTCCGCCATCTTAATCGCCGTTTGCCCTTCGCCGCCGCCGGCATCCAGTACCCGCAGTTTTCGCCCGCCAATCTCCTCCAGCACGCGATCCAGGTCTTGCCACAGAATGGCTTGCCGCAGTTGTCCTTTGGTCGTGCCGTAAATGTTACGGGAAAACTTTTCAGCAATGTCATCAAAATTGCGATCCTGCATCGGACTCTCCACAGGCTGGCTCAGGCGTTATCTGATAAAACCGCTATTTTGTCACAGCCGCGGCCAGAATGAACCTGTCTGGTGTAATATCACCGTTAATCCTCCGCTATATGGTTAAAAAAGGAACCAAAAAGGATGCTTTTTACGCTAAAGAAAGTGATTGGCGGTATGTTATTGCCGCTTCCGCTGATGTTGCTGATCATTGGCGTCGGCCTGGCGCTGCTCTGGTTTAGCCGCTTTCAGAAGACCGGAAAAGTATTTATCAGCGTAGGTTGGCTGGCGCTATTGCTATTAAGCCTGCAACCCGTTTCCGACCATCTGCTGCGTCCGATAGAAAACCGCTACCCTACCTGGCAGGGTCCGCAAAAGGTGGAATATATTGTGGTTCTCGGCGGCGGCTATACCTGGAACCCGCAGTGGGCGCCGAGCTCTAATTTAATTAACAACAGCTTACCGCGGCTGGCGGAAGGCATTCGGCTGTGGCGCGCGAATCCGGGAGCAAAGCTAATTTTTACCGGCGGCGTAGCAAAAACCAATACGGTAAGCACGGCGGAAGTCGGTGCGCGGGTGGCGCAGTCACTGGGCGTACCGCGTAGCGATATTATTACGCTGGATAAGCCAAAAGATACGGAAGAAGAAGCCGCCGCCGTTAAGCAGGCCATCGGCGACGCCCCTTTCCTGCTGGTAACCTCCGCCTCGCATTTGCCGCGCGCGATGATTTTCTTTCAGCATGCCGGGCTGAATCCGCTTCCCGCACCGGCGAATCAGTTGGCGATCGATTCGCCGCTCAATCCCTGGGAGCGGGCAATTCCGTCCCCGGTCTGGCTGATGCACAGCGATCGCGCTGGGTATGAAACATTAGGGCGACTTTGGCAATGGCTGAAAGGCATATCAGGCAAGCCAGGGGAGTAATGATTTCGCCGCCAGATCAAAATTGGTACGGTTAAAACGTCCGGTATTGACCAATTGCGCAACCTCGTCCCACAGCACATAGAGCCAACGCCGCCAGATGAATGACTCCGCCACTGGCGCGCGTTGCAGATAATGCCAAAGCAATCCCTCCGCCAATGGATTATCCATCAGGCGAAACAGTTCGAACTCTCTCGGCGCCCACAGCATCAGCCCGGGGCCGACCATCGCCAGAAGCTGATCGCTACGGGCGTCTTTAAGCATACTGCGCAGGCAGAAGTTGCCATGCACCAGTACGCAGTTGTCGTTAAACCCTTCAAATAACGAAGGAAGACATTCTCTGGTACGAAACAGAATGCGTCTGTCCTGCATCGTCAGACCGGTATTGCTGAACTGATTTAGCGTCGTCCACAGCACCTCCACCCGCTGACGATACCAGGAAGGCCAGATATTCTCCTGAGTATGGTCTACGGCGCCCACGCAACCGCGGCTATCCTGCCGATGCCAGGCTAACAGCCCTTCGACAATCTGATCTTTTAGCTGTTCCCAGCGTTCCGGAGTGCGCGCCGGCGCCTCGACCGGCACACCGCGCAGTCGTTCCAGTAGCAGCACATCCGGACCAGGATGCTCTTCATGCGTCAATACGCCATAGATTACCGGCATCCTCACCGTACCGCTACGCGCCAGCATTGAGGTTTTCCAAGCCAGTTGCTGCGCAACGCCGGGAGTGGTAAAACTTCGCGCCATCAGCGGCATCGGAATGCCCTGGCTGTCATATAATGACCACAATGCGGAATCCGCTTTCTCATTCACGCACTCTATACGGCTAAGTTTTTCACCCAACAAATGACTGAGTTCGGCCCGCAACTGTTCCATTCCAGATTACCCCCATTAGTGCTACTGCTTTAATAATGAGCGTCGTATGGACAGATGTCACCCGTATCAGATCAAGGGAAGAAAAGAAAAATGAGGAAAATCGTAACGGTACGAGAAAGCCGCCACTAGTGAGCAGACGTGAGTATTCATCTTTGCGCTACCATACCGCGCTGTTCATGACCGTCTAAGACGATCATGAACAGGATCATGTTAACGCATTTCAGCGCGTACGCGCTCCAGGTCGTCGGCGGTGTCTACGCCCGTGCCGGGCACCGCTTTGGCGACGGCGACATGAATTTTTTCGCCGTACCACAGCACACGGAGTTGCTCCAGCATTTCAATATGTTCCAGCGGGCTGGGTTGCCAGCTCACGTAACGGCGGATAAATCCCGCGCGATAGCCATAAATGCCCAGGTGACGAAGGCAAGTATCCCCTACCGTTTCCAGACTTTTTGCAAAGCGATCGCGATCCCAGGGAATCGTCGCCCGGGAAAAGTAAAGCGCATAGCCTTCAGCATCCAGCACGACTTTTACCGCATTCGGGTTAAACGCTTCTTCGGCGCTGTGAATCGGCACCGCCAGCGTCGCCATGCCAACCTGGCGCTGCGCCAGATTTTCCGCGACCTGGCGAATAATAACCGCCGGGATCATCGGCTCATCGCCCTGAACGTTCACAATAACGGTATCGTCGCTGAATCCGCACTTCTCTACCACTTCCGCCAACCGTTCGGTGCCGGACTGGTGATCGGCGCGCGTCATGCACACTTCGCCGCCAGCCGCTTCTACCGCACGAGCCACGTCTTCATGATCGGTCGCGACAATAATGCGTTCCGCGCCAGATTCGCGCGCCCGCTCCAGGACATGAACAATCATGGGTTTACCATTAATATCCACTAATGGTTTGCCTGGCAGTCGGGTAGATGAAAAACGGGCCGGAATGATGACAACGAAACTCATGATTTACTCTCATCAGATGTCAGGGCGCGAGCTTCATTTTCCAGCAATACAGGAATGCCGTCGCGTAACGGGAAAGCGAGATTATCCAGTTTGCAAATTAATTCTTGCTGTTCCTGGTTATACCAGAGTTTGCCGTTACATACCGGGCAGGCGATGATTTCAAGCAGACGATGATCCATAGTTCCTCCAGATGGACCGGATTGTGAATCCTTCAATATTAACATAATCGGTTATGGTGCAGGGTCTATTTCCCAGCCATGACGCATGGCGCTAAACAGGCCTGGCGGACATTGTCCCAGCGTCACGCGCGATGCTCGTTGCCAGGCAGCAAACGCGCTAATGGCCTGCCAGATTCCTTTTTGCAGACTAACGCCAGGGCGAATATCGTCCTCCAGATACAGCGAGATAACCTCAAGCACCCCCGTTTTACGGTGCATTTTGGCATCCATTCGCCCGACTAAACGGCCCTGGTATAATAGCGGCAGCACAAAATAACCGTACTGGCGCTTCGCCGCAGGCGTATAACATTCCAGCCGATAGTTAAATCCGAAAAGCTGCGCTGCCCGCTTGCGATCCCATACCACAGGATCGAAAGGCGACAGTACTGCGCTATGGGTCGCCTTTAAGGCGTTATTTAGCGCCGGTTCAAGCTGCGAAAGAAGATCGGCATGAAGCCACATCCGCCCCAACGTTTCCACCTCGACCGGAATAATCTGCTGCTGTTCCGCCCGGCTCTCCCGCCATCCCTTCAGGTCAGGACGTTTCAGGCGGTAGTAATCCGCCAGCCACTGTTCACGGAAAATCCCCAGACTGCGCGCGCTATTATCCAGCATCAGGCTTTCCGCCTGCGGCTGTGACAGTCCATCACGTTCATCATCCCAGTGCGGCATCACACGGGGCGTTAAATCGTATACACGTTGAAAATTACGCCGCTCAACAACCATGACTTTTCCGGCGGTAAATAAACCCTCAAGGTGGCGTTTATGTGGTTTCCATTCCCACCAGCCGCTGACGCCTTTCTGCGCATGTTCAAAATCGGCAGAACGCACCGGACCGTGCTCCTGAATATGCCGCACTAACTGTTCTATTTCTTCCGCGTGCTCATGCATCCATGCCGCGCGATATTTCCAGCCCATCTTTTCCGGCGACAGCATACGATGGCGGATAAGTTTAAAGTCGCGGCGTGGTAAGAAACAGGCCTCATGCGCCCAGTATTCTATTAACTCACCGCGTCGCAGCGCCTCATCCATCCAGGCCTGCGGGTACGGACCGAGACGGCTAAACAGCACCAGATAAGGGCTACGTGCGACAACATTGATGGTATCAATTTGCAGCAACGCCATGCGTGAGATGGCGGCAAGAACATCGCCAGGCATCGCGTTACGGCGCGGCTTTTTCAATAGCCCCTGCGCAGCAAGGTGAAGACACCGGGCCTGGGAAAGAGAAAGGTACGGCAATGACATTCATGACTCCATAAATTCATCACTGCCGCTGCATTGGGGGGACGCTAGCGAACCAGCGAGGTGATATGTTCAAGCAACTTATCAGGCTGCTCACCGGACAAACGCGCATCAACCGGTAAGAACCACCAGTTATCTTCGGCAAAAGCACGGCATTTCACCGCGTCTTTTTCCGTCATTACCAGGGTCTGTCCTTCACCGACCAACGCCTGAACGTCAGCAGGGGCGAGCGTTTGATGATCCGCCAGCGGGACACACTTTTGCGGATGCGCGCCACAGGCTTCCAGCGTGGCGAAAAAGCGCGGCGGATGACCGATGCCCGCCATCGCCACAATATTGCTCAGCTGCGCCACATCGCAACGCGCTCCCGTACGTAAGTTCACCGCCAGTCCAGGCGCTAGCTGCATGGGTATTTCACCCGCCCGGGCGACGCCGCCATTCACGATAGCGGCGTCCACGGTTTTCAGGCGACTGGCGCGTTCGCGCATAGGGCCGGCAGGAAGCCACCAGCCGTTGCCAAAACGGCGCACCCCGTCAATCACCACAATTTCAATATCTCGCGCTAGTCGGTAATGCTGCAACCCATCGTCGGTGATAATAATCTGCACATTATGCGCCGCCAGAATCGCTTTCACCGCCGCGGCGCGTTCAGGCGCCACCGCGACAGGCGCGCCGGTCCGTTGGTAAATCAATACCGGTTCATCTCCCGCTTCTGCGGTTGTCGTCTCCGGCGTCAGAAGTAGCGGATAAGCGGCAGCTTTCCCGCCGTAGCCGCGGGAAACGACCCCCACGCGCACGCCACGCTGTTGCAGCTTTTCCACCAGCCAAATGACTACGGGGGTTTTACCGTTACCGCCAGCCGTAAGATTCCCTACCACAACCACCGGTACCGGCGCTCGCCAGGCGCGTTTAAAACCAAGCTTATAGCTCAGACGAATCGCCCCGCTCACCAGGCCATACAGCCAGGAGAGCGGCAGCAGTAACCGCCATAGCGGGGATTCACCCGACCAGATACGCGCAATCATTGGCCAAATTGCATCTTATGTAGCTGGGCGTAAACGCCGTGTTGCGCCAGCAGCTCGCTATGAGTGCCGCGCTCAACGATAATACCGTCTTCGACCACAACGATCTCATCCGCCTGTTCGATGGTGGAGAGACGGTGCGCAATCACCAGAGAGGTACGGTTTTTCTGCAGCTCATCCAACGCTGCCTGAATCGCACGTTCAGATTCGGTATCCAGCGCGGACGTAGCTTCATCAAGGATCAGAATCGGGCTGTCGCGCAGTAAGGCGCGGGCGATCGCGATACGCTGGCGCTGACCGCCGGAAAGCAGTACGCCGTTTTCGCCGATGATGGTATCCAGGCCATTATCCATCTTATTGATAAAGTCCATGGCATAGGCCATGCGCGCCGCCTCTTCAATCTGCTCGCGGCTGTATTCTTCCGTCCGGGCATAAGCAATGTTATTGGCGACCGTGTCGTTAAACAGATGCACGTTTTGCGAAACCAGCGCCACCTGATTACGTAGAGAGGCCAGAGTGTATTCGCGTAGATCGTGACCATCCATCAGGATGTGCCCTTCATCAATATCGTAGAAACGGGTGATCAGACTGGCGATAGTTGATTTACCCGATCCGGAACGCCCCACCAGCGCCACGGTTTTCCCGGCAGGAATTTTCAAATTGATGTTACGCAATGCCGGCACTTCACGGCCCGGGTAAGTAAACGTCACATTGCGGAATTCGAGATCGCCGGTCGCGCGGTCAATGACACGTTTACCTTCATCTTTCTCCTGTTCGCTATCCAGAATCGCAAACAACGTTTGACAAGCCGCCATCCCACGCTGGAACTGCGCGTTAACGTTTGTCAGCGATTTTAATGGACGCATCAGCGCGATCATGGAGGAGAACACCACCGTGATGGTCCCTGCCGTCAGGCTATCCATTACGCTTGGGAAGCTCGCAGCATAGAGAACAAACGCCAGCGCCAGCGAGGCAATGAGCTGAATGATAGGATCGGAAATTGACGAGGCAGAGACCATTTTCATGCCTTGCAGTCGCATCTTATTGCTGACTTTATCAAAGCGTTTAGTTTCGACTTCCTGACCGCCGAAAATCAGTACCTCTTTGTGTCCTTTCAGCATTTGTTCAGCGCTGGTAGTCACTTGTCCCATCGTGTTCTGCATATTTTTACTGATGCTGCGGAACCGCTTTGAGACAACGCGAATCGCAATCGACACAATCGGCGCTAAAACAACCAGGATGATCGACAGCTGCCAGCTGTAATAGAACATCATAATAAACAATCCGATGATCGATGCCCCTTCACGCACAACGGTAATCAGCGCGCCAGATGAAGAAGAGGCAACCTGTTCTGAATCGTATGTAATACGCGACAGCAGCGTACCGGTAGACTGTTTATCAAAGAAGGCGACGGGCATTCCCATCATATGGCCAAACAGGCGACGGCGCATGGTCATTACCACCTTGCCTGACACCCATGAAATACAGTAGCTGGAGATATAGCTAGTGATGCCTCGTAATATCATCAGCCCAATAACCACCAGCGGCATCCACAGCAACACTGAGCGATCCGTTTTACCGAAACCATCATCCAGTAATGGCTTGAGGAGCGATAGCATGAAGGTATCGCTGGCTGCGTTGAGAATTAACGCTATGCCCGCCACGATCAGACCTGCTTTAAAAGGCGCTATGGTTGGCCACAGTCGGCGGAAGGTCTGCCACGTAGAGAGATCTTTATCGTTATGCATTCAAAAAACCAGCATTTGTTGAAATAGCCGCATATTCTACCCGTTATCCTCGGACACGCCAAACCACTGATGATACCAGCGAGGTAAAATTTGATCCCGTAAGCCTTGTATGCGCCAGCCCTGCGGAGAAAACCGCAGCGAAATTTGCCCCTGGTGGGGTGTATCAAACCACTGATACGCCTGTTGCCGGTAGCGCTGTTTTACCTTGCGGGACGGCAGCCGCCATGCGTTATAGCGCGATGCGGACGCCAGCGCCGCTTCACCATGTACGCGCTGAATAAATGGTAGCGACGACGACGTATTACTACCATGATGCGGCACCTGGATAAACGTCGCCGCAAGATGTCGCCAGTAACGACTTAGCATTTTTTGTTCAGCGCCCGCTTCAATATCGCCCGTGAGCAGGATGCTATGTACGCCGTCATCCACTTTGACCACACAGGAACGGTTATTTCCTCGATCGGCACTTTCGCGTAACGGCCAGTGCGCCTGAAACGTTAACCCCTGCCATTGCCACTGCTCGCCGCGAAAACAGGGCAAATGTCCCTGCCAGCCTAACGGGCTGCGAATCCACATTGACGGCCAGACCTGCTGTAGCGAACGCAGCCCGCCCCGATGATCCAGATGCTCATGACTCAAAATAACGCCCTCCGGCGTCAGATTATGCCAGCGCAACCAGGGAATAATAACCTGTTGCCCGCTGTCGCCCTCCGGCCATGCCCGACCGGTATCGTAGAGTATTACTTTATCGCCCCTGACGATCGCTATCGCCAGCCCCTGACCAACATCCAGCATATGCACCTGCCATCCACTGGCGTTTATCGGCCGCCAGAGTGGCCAGCTCATCAACAATAACCCGCATAAACAGACCGCCGGACAGGTACGCCAGACGTTTAATCGCCACGCGATAAGCGTTAGCCAGGGTAAAAGCGTCAGCCACTGCCAACGGTTATCAATATTGACCCAGCCCTGCGGTAAAGCATTCAACAGGTAAAATAGCGCGGCTAACGCGCGATCGGTCAGGTACCATACCCACTCTTCAAGAAAAAACGGCCCGGTTAAATGCAGAATCATTCCCGCCAGGATGAGCGGAACCGTCACAAATGTGACCCAGGGTACGGCAAAAAGATTCGCCAGCATTGCGGTAACGCTTATGCCATGAAAAAGCGCCACCTGGAGAGGCAAAAGCAGAAGTGTAATGCCTGCCTGTAAGTGAAGCAGGTTAAGCAACCAACGTAAGCCCCGTGGAAAATTTCCGTTTGGCGCAGGAAACCACTGATACCAGAATAACAGGCCGGCAACCGCAAATGCTGACAGCCAAAGACTTTGTGATATAACCGCCACAGGATCGGCGAAAATAATCGCGGCCAGACAGCAGCACCAGACTTGCCAGCCGCTCCACTGTCGTCCGCTTAATTTTAATCCTCCCCAGACGCTCAGCGCCACCACCGTGCGCAGCGCAGGCGGTTGTAAGCCGGTAAGCCAGGCATAACATATCGCGCAAAGAATGCCGCCCAGCAATGGTGTCTGCCAACGAATCCATCTGACCGGCAAAAAGAATTGTCCGCCACGGATTAATCCGGCAGCCAATAACGCGGCAAAAGCGATATGCAGGCCGGAAATCGCCATCAAATGGGCAGTCCCCGTATCGCGCATAACGGCCTTCACCTCCTGCGACACCGCTCCCCTCTCTCCCATTCCCAACGCCAGAATAACCTGCTGCCACGGATAAGGCGCAAGCGTAGCGCGAAGCGAAGCAAGATAGCGCCCACGCAAGCTACACTCAGGGTTAATCGCTTTAGCCTGTAGAAAACGCCCGGTCAACGGTTGGTGCTGCGCCAGCGCGTAACGTTGGCTATCAAAACCGCCTTCGTTAAGCTGTCCGTGTACCGCTCTGACCTTCAGCGTCATCGCCCACTGTTGCCCGGCACACACTTCCATGGGTAAGTACTGGCCATGCAGGACAATCCCTACAGCAGGAAAGAGCGGCTTTCCGCGCAAATGGGTGATTCGCCCATAATGAGTGGTCATATGATCGGTGGCAGTAATGACCACTGTCGCCTCCTGCGTCGCGGCGGGCAGGACGTTTCCCGCCCAGATGGCCTGCCTGGCGGCAAATATCCCCCACATGAAAAAGAGCAAGGTTAATGCCGCGTAGCGCGCATAGTGATGGGGTATGAGGCAAAGCAAACATGCCAGACAAAACAGCACCGCGAGAATCCACGTGTCAGGTAATACTGGCAATATCATGAGCGGAAGTATGCCGCATACTACGCATACGCTGACCGTCGTTATCTTCATAGACACCTCCCTGTGCGGGAAAGTGTGCAGGTTCAGGACGCCATTGTCTGGAGGGGATTTTGTGCTATACGGCGCGGATTCCAGGTTTTTTACCTGATAAATGTAAGACGCAGCAAAAAATGCGAAACGTTTTCCAGTTTTCGGTCGAATAGCGTTTGCGTCTGACAGCGTATAAATGAAAAAAGCACCCTGACGGTGCTTTTTTCGGGTTCAAGTTTTGCGTTAAAACTTAACCGTAAATATTGGCGCGATCGCGCAGTTCTTTACCCGGTTTAAAGTGAGGAACGTATTTTCCTTCCAGTTCCACTTTATCGCCGGTCTTGGGGTTACGTCCGGTACGAGGCGCGCGGTAATGCAAAGAAAAACTGCCGAAACCGCGGATTTCAATACGCTCGCCCTGCGCAAGAGTCGAGGCCATATGCTCCAGCATCTCTTTTACCGCGTCTTCAACCGCCTTAGCGGGAATGTGAGATTGCTGGGTTGCAAGTCTTTCAATCAATTCTGACTTGGTCATGATTCCTCCGGTTCCTTAAAGGCAAATTGGCTGCAGCCGTGAGATTGATTAAGGGCGGCCGTAGCCGCCCTTAGTGCTTGATTACAGGCCGAAACCTGCAATCTGTCAAGTAATCTCGTTATACTTCGGACTAAAAGGCCCGAAGTTTCAGAGGATTACTCGCCTTTAGCTGCTTTGAATGCTTCAGCCATTGCGTTGTTAGAGAAGTTTGCATCTTCCTGTTTGTTAACAGTTGCGATGGCATCTTTCTCGTCAGCTTCGTCTTTCGCACGAACAGACAGGCTGATTGCACGGTTTTTACGATCAACGCCGGTGAATTTAGCTTCAACGTCGTCGCCAACGCTCAGAACCAGAGTCGCATCTTCAACGCGGTCACGGGATGCTTCAGAAGCACGCAGGTAACCTTCAACGCCATCAGCCAGTTCTACGGTTGCGCCTTTCGCGTCAACTGCAGTGACTTTACCGGTTACGATAGCGCCTTTCTTGTTCAGAGCAACCCAGTTGTTGAACGGATCTTCGGCGAGCTGTTTAACGCCCAGGGAGATACGTTCACGTTCTGCGTCAACCTGCAGAACAACTGCAGCGATTTCGTCGCCTTTTTTGTATTCACGAACTGCTTCTTCGCCTGCAACGTTCCAGGAGATGTCAGACAGGTGAACCAGGCCGTCGATGCCGCCGTCCAGGCCGATGAAGATACCGAAGTCAGTGATAGACTTGATTTTACCTTCAACGCGGTCGCCCTTGTTGTGGGTTTCTGCGAACTGCTGCCACGGGTTAGATTTGCACTGCTTCAGACCCAGGGAGATACGACGACGTTCTTCGTCGATATCCAGAACCATCACTTCCACTACGTCGCCAACGTTAACCACTTTGGACGGGTGGATGTTTTTGTTGGTCCAGTCCATTTCGGAAACGTGAACCAGGCCTTCAACGCCTTCTTCGATTTCAACGAAGCAGCCGTAGTCGGTCAGGTTGGTCACGCGACCGGTCAGTTTGGTACCTTCCGGATAACGTTTAGCGATAGCAACCCACGGATCTTCGCCCAGCTGTTTCAGGCCCAGGGATACACGGGTACGCTCGCGGTCGAATTTCAGCACTTTCACGTTGATTTCGTCGCCAACGTTCACGATTTCGCTCGGATGCTTAACGCGTTTCCATGCCATATCAGTGATGTGCAGCAGGCCGTCAACGCCGCCCAGATCAACGAATGCACCGTAGTCAGTGAGGTTCTTAACGATACCTTTAACTTCCATGCCTTCCTGCAGGTTTTCCAGCAGCTGATCGCGTTCTGCGCTGTTTTCGGATTCGATAACGGCACGACGAGAAACCACAACGTTGTTACGTTTCTGGTCCAGCTTGATTACTTTGAATTCAAGCTCTTTGCCTTCCAGGTGCAGAGTGTCACGCACCGGACGAACGTCTACCAGAGAACCTGGCAGGAACGCGCGAATACCGTTCAGCTCAACAGTGAAGCCACCCTTAACTTTGCCGTTGATAACACCGGTAACAGTTTCAGCATCTTCGTAAGCTTTTTCCAGCGTGATCCATGCTTCGTGACGTTTAGCTTTCTCACGAGAGAGCAGAGTTTCACCGAAGCCGTCTTCTACTGCATCCAGAGCAACGTCAACTTCGTCACCAACCTGGATTTCCAGTTCGCCCTGGGCGTTTTTGAACTGCTCAGCCGGAATGGCAGACTCAGATTTCAGACCGGCGTCAACCAGTACTACGTCTTTGTCGATAGCAACAACAACACCACGAACGATGGAACCCGGGCGGGTTTCGATTTCTTTTAAGGATTCTTCAAAGAGTTGAGCAAAAGATTCAGTCATGTTTAATCTTCAGGTTTCATATTTAACGTCCACCTGGCTCCGTGCCGGATGGGGTTGTTTAACATACCCGCTGTCAATCCTTTGCAACGGGGGTACTACAAATTCGGTCGCATTTAAGCGAGAGCCAATTTTTGGCGCGCATATTGTAACGCTTTTTCAATCACTTGCTCAATGCTTAATCGGGTAGAATCCAAAACTAATGCATCAGCAGCAGGAACTAACGGCGCTACAGCGCGATTACGATCGCGATCGTCGCGTTCCTTGATCTCGGCCAAAAGGCGTTCAA
Source organism: Salmonella sp. SJTUF14076 (assembly GCF_015534835.1). Taxonomy (NCBI): domain Bacteria; kingdom Pseudomonadati; phylum Pseudomonadota; class Gammaproteobacteria; order Enterobacterales; family Enterobacteriaceae; genus Salmonella; species Salmonella sp. SJTUF14076. Next base: position 2,965,128 of record NZ_CP064674.1, read on the forward strand.
AGTTAACACTAAAGCCATTCTCCTGCAACTGTAGCATACGTCGATGCGCACGTTCCTCCGAGGAGGCGTCAAGGAAAATTTTTACCGGCGCATCCGGGAAGACCACGGTCCCCATATCGCGTCCATCGGCGATTAAACCAGGCGCTTCGCGGAATGCACGTTGGCGGCGAAGAAGCGCTTCACGCACGCGTGGGAATGCCGCCACCTGGGATGCCGCGTTCGCGACTTCCTGCGTACGGATTTCGCCGCTAACGTCCTCCCCTTCCAGGATAACTTCCAGGTTGCCGTCCGTTGAGACGAAACGCACGTCCAGATGGGACGCCAGCGGCACCAGCGCATCTTCAGAGGCGAGATCGACATGGTGATGCAATGCCGCCAGCGCCAGTACGCGGTATATCGCGCCGGAATCCAGCAGATGCCATTGCAATGCTTCCGCCATTGCTTTGCACAAGGTGCCTTTACCTGCACCGCTTGGGCCATCAATGGTTATAACCGGGGCAATTGCCGTCATCTTTATCTCCTTAAACAGGCGTACCGTTAACGTAAACGCCGCGCATTATACGCGCCAACGCTCGCGACCGTTAACGTTGCGTGCAAAAACCAGTTTTGTCTGTAATCAGATGCGGAATAATTGCGCAATTATAGCGGGCCGGCGAGAAACCAGCCCGAAAGATGACAATGATTTACTTTTTATCTTCGGCAATTCTGTCGCGCATATGCTGCGCGCGATCGGCTGAGGCCGGGTGGGAGTCCATCAATGATTTTGCATGGCCTGCGTCCATTGTGGCGAATTTATCGAATGCCGTGACTAAGCCCTGGGTGTTAATCCCGCGTTTTTTCAGCAGATCGTAAGAAAAGTCATCCGCATCCGACTCCTGACTGCGAGAAAACGCCGAATTGATGACGCCTTCCGCCAGATCGCCCAATTGAGACTGGGAAAGCTGCGCTGCGACGCCGCTGGTGGCGGAAATCGCATCGCGAGCCGCCAGCGTGGCATAGGCGGTCTGCATTGCCTTGCGAGAGTGCCCTAAAGAGACATGGCCCAGTTCATGGCCCAGTACGCCTTCAATTTCATTATCGGTCATCAGATCCATCAGGCCGGAGTATACGCGAACGCAACCGTTCGCCATCGCCCATGCGTTGATATCGCTGGTCATATAGACTTTATAGCTAACCGGCGTACCGTCAATGTTGTTACCCAGCGCTTTAGCGATTTTGCTCAGACGTTTGGTGTATTTGCTTTTCGAACCTGCCAGTTGATTCTCGCTGTCCATTTGTTTACAGGCATTATTAGATAATGCTTTAACATCCGCATCGGACAGTGTGGCGGCTTTGTAGGCTGACATGCCGGAACTGGCGATTAAATTGCCATTCACGCCATTTTTACATCCTGCCAGTAGCGTAGCGGAAATCGCCACCGCCAGTAGTAATGATTTATTTTTCATACTAATCTTCCGTTGATAACTATTATAAAAAACACATAAATCAATGTGTTAAATCATCAACAAATTAGCATTAGTCATAATTGTAAAAATAGTGCGAATGCGGACTCGGCGCGCCAGCCCGTCGACTGGCGCAACAGAAAAATTAGGCAGGCGTGCTCATCCGCGCCAATTGTTCGAAATAATCAGGGAACGTTTTTGCAGTACATTTAGGGTCCAGGATCGTGACTGGCGTATCGGACAGTGCGACCAGTGAGAAGCACATCGCCATACGGTGGTCGTTGTACGTGCCAATATCCGCGTGTTGGAGCTTCGCCGGCGGCGTGATACGAATATAGTCGTGCCCTTCTTCGACTTCAGCGCCCACTTTACGTAGCTCGGTCGCCATCGCGAACAGGCGATCGGTTTCTTTCACTCGCCAGTTATAAATATTGCGCAACGTCGTGGTTCCTTTCGCAAACAGCGCCGTGGTGGCAATCGTCATCGCCGCATCCGGAATATGGTTCATATCCATATCTATGGCGTGCAATTCGCCGCGCGTGCAGGCAATAAAATCATCGCCCCAGGTAATAGTCGCGCCCATTTTCTCCAGCACATCGGCAAAACGAATATCGCCCTGCATACTTTTGCGGCCAATCCCGGTCACTTTTACCGTGCCGCCTTTTATCGCCCCGGCGGCGAGAAAATAGGACGCTGACGAGGCATCGCCCTCGACCAGATAGCGACCCGGAGAGTGATACTGTTGACCGCCCTTCACGACAAATTGTTGGTAGTGATGGTTCGTTATCTCCACGCCAAAGGTTTTCATTAAATTTAGCGTGATATCGATGTAAGGTTTTGATACCAGTTCGCCTTTAACGCGAATAATTGTGTCTTCAGGCGCCAGCGGCGCCGTCATCAGCAGAGCGGTCAGGAACTGGCTGGAAACGCTACCATCAACCTCAATGTCGCCGCCGGTAAAACCGCCGCGCAGACGCAGGGGCGGATAATTTTCCTGCTCCAGGTAATCAATATTCGCCCCGCCCTGACGCAGCGAATCAACCAGATGGCCTATCGGACGCTCTTTCATACGCGGTTCGCCGGTTAACACTATCTCATTTTGCCCCAGACATAGCGCTGCCGCTAACGGACGCATCGCGGTTCCGGCATTACCGAGAAACAGTTCCAGAGCGCCTGACGCGCGTAATGGGCCGCCATTACCCGTAATGTCACAGCGGGTGCGATCGGCAGAAAGGGTGTAATTGATCCCCAACGCGCTCAGGGCATTGAGCATATGGCGGACGTCATCGCTATCCAGCAGATTCGTCAGAACGGTTTTACCACAAGCTAAAGCCGCCAGGAGCAAAGCACGGTTTGAAACACTTTTGGAGCCAGGTAAATTAATGGCGCCGTCGACCCGCGCGATGGGTTGTAACGTCAGGGATTCCATGAAACTCAACTCTCAAAAAACAGAAATAAAAACCCCACAGACTGGCCGTGGGGATGAAAAAAGAAACGTATTAGCCGTGGCGACGCTCAAAATCGATCATGAAATCGGTCAGCGCTTTCACCCCTTCAATTGGCATGGCGTTATAGATAGAGGCGCGCATACCGCCAACAACACGGTGCCCTTTTAAGGCGTGCAGACCGGCGGCGAAAGACTCTTCCAGAAAGACCTTGTCCAGCGCATTGTCCGCTAACTGGAACGGAACGTTCATCCGTGAACGGTTGGCCTGTGCGACATCGTTACGGTAGAAATCGCTGTTATCAATCACACCGTACAGCAACTCCGCTTTTTGCTGATTGATTTTGTGCATCGCCGCCACGCCGCCCTGCGCTTTCAACCATTTGAACACCAGACCGGAAAGATACCAGGCGAAAGTCGGCGGTGTATTAAACATCGAGTCGTTATCATTCAGGACGGTGTAGTCGAGGATGGACGGGCAGCTCTCATGCGCCTTGCCTAACAGATCCTCCCGGACGATAACCAGCGTCAGTCCTGCCGGACCGATGTTCTTCTGCGCGCCAGCATAAATTACGCCATAGCGAGAGACATCCAGCGGCGCAGACAGAATGGTAGAAGAAAAATCCGCCGTGACGACCACTTCCGGGCCAAAATCAGGCGTTTCATCGATGGCGATGCCGTCAATGGTCTCATTCGGGCAATAGTGTAAATAAGCGGCGTTATCGGAAAGCTGCCACTCGCGCATCGGTTTTACGGCACGTTTGCCGTCAACGGTGATTTTGGCGTCGATAATCTGCGGCGCACAGTATTTTTTGGCTTCTTTGATGGCGCTCGCCGCCCAGTAACCGGCATCGACATAATCCGCCGTGGTTTTATCGCCCAGCAGATTGAGCGGCACGCCAGCAAACTGCCCGCGACCGCCGCCGTGACAAAATAAGACTTTATAGTTGGAGGGGATATTAAGGAGATCGCGAAAATCCTGCTCCGCCTCTTCAGCGACCTGGATAAACTCTTTGCCTCGATGGCTAATTTCCATTACCGACGTACCAAGGCCGTGCCAGTCACGCAGTTCCTGTTGCGCCAGTTTAAGTACTTCCGCCGGTAGCATCGCCGGACCTGAACTAAAATTAAAGACCTGAGCCATTTCCCCTCACCACGCTGCATTGTTTCCTGCCTGACAGACATCAGGCAAACGTTATTCATGTGAATATCGGTTTTATCATTCAGTGACACGCGCCGCAATGGGTAAAACAATGCGAGGAGAAAATGCGGCATGCGTCACACAACAGAATCTTCCGGATTAACCGTATAAATCCGATATTTTCGCTGTTAAACAACGCGTTTAGCCCGGCTTGCCTTCGTCCATTCTGGATTTGCGCAGCGCGGACATAATTGCTTTTCCCCGACATTCATGCGTATCACTTCACTGCAACGTACGCAGGCATAGTCGCCAGCCTCCGGCGCCACGATAAAGCGTGGCGTACAGTGCTCAGGAAGAATGCTTAACCCCGGCTTAACGTCTTTATTTTCAAAGAAATAGACGCTGATTTGTCCGTTTGTCTCCAGGATGGCCAGTCTGACCTGCCCCAGTTGCTCAACGCCATTCAAGCGAAGCTCCATAAAAAACTCAAACTCCGTCATGTTCGAGCGCTGCAGTTTTTCCCACGCCAGTTCGCCGTCTTCAACAATGACCACCGACTTGCCTTCCAGCAGATCTTCCAACTTTTCACTATGCGCCATCAGCCACATGACCAGGCGATAGAGCAGCGCCAGGGTGATGAATACCACCAGAACAGGGAGCATCGGAACGTCATCATAAAACGCGACGTCGCCTGCCGCCGATCCCAATGTCAAAATGATCAGCACTTCAAAAAGCGACATTTGCCGTACGCCGCGTCGTCCTGTCACCTTTAAGAAAAGAAACACCAGAACAAAGGTGTAAAAGCTACGCAGCGCCACTTCCCCCAAAAACGCTACCGGCACGTTATCCAGCGCCATTCGTTGCAAATCAAATGCTTTCATTTTTTATGCTCTTCCTGTGAATTCCAGTGTAAAAGCATAGCCAATACTTTTATTTCCGCCGCTGTCCCGGCGAGATAGCGCCCGTCACATAAAACCCGTATCATTGCGCGCTTTCCGTACGACAAAAGTGATTTTCATGACGCAAACATTTATTCCCGGCAAAGACGCCGCGCTGGAAGACTCCATCGCCCGCTTCCAGCAAAAGTTACTCGACCTCGGCTTTCACATCGAAGAGGCCTCCTGGCTGAACCCGGTGCCAAACGTCTGGTCAGTGCATATTCGCGATAAAGAGTGCGCGTTATGCTTTACCAACGGAAAAGGCGCGACCAAAAAAGCGGCGCTGGCCTCGGCGTTGGGCGAATACTTCGAGCGTCTGTCAACCAACTACTTCTTTGCTGATTTTTGGCTTGGCGAAACGGTCGCCAATGGGCCATTCGTGCATTACCCGAACGAAAAGTGGTTCCCGCTGACTGAAAATGACGACGTACCGGAAGGCTTGCTTGATGCCCGTCTGCGCGCGTTTTACGATCCGGAAAATGAACTCACCGGAAGCCAGTTAATTGATCTTCAGTCCGGCAATGAAGCTCGCGGCATCTGTGGCCTGCCATTTACCCGTCAGTCCGATAACCAGACCGTGTATATTCCAATGAATATCATCGGCAACCTGTACGTCTCTAACGGAATGTCCGCCGGCAATACGCGTAATGAAGCCCGCGTTCAGGGACTGTCGGAAGTCTTCGAGCGTTATGTGAAAAATCGCATCATTGCGGAAAGTATCAGTCTGCCGGAGATTCCCGCTGAGGTGATGGCGCGTTATCCGGCGGTAATGGAGTCAATCGCCACGCTGGAAGCCGAGGGTTTCCCGATTTTCGCCTATGACGGCTCGCTGGGCGGTAAGTATCCGGTTATCTGCGTCGTGCTGTTCAACCCGGCTAACGGTACCTGCTTTGCTTCTTTTGGCGCCCATCCTGACTTTGGCGTTGCGCTGGAGCGTACAGTGACCGAGCTACTCCAGGGACGCGGTCTGAAAGATCTTGATGTCTTCACGCCACCAACGTTCGATGATGAAGAAGTCGCGGAGCACACTAATCTGGAGACCCACTTCATCGACTCCAGCGGCCTGATTTCCTGGGATCTGTTCAAACAGGACGCCGATTATCCGTTCACGGACTGGAGTTTTTCCGGCACTACCGAAGAAGAATTCGCCACGCTGATGGCCATCTTTGCTGCTGAAGATAAAGAAGTTTACATTGCCGATTACGAGCATCTCGGCGTATACGCCTGTCGTATTATCGTACCGGGAATGTCTGATATTTATCCTGCCGAAGATCTGTGGCTGGCCAACAACAATATGGGTAGCCATCTTCGTGAGACTCTGCTTTCGCTGCCCGGTAGCGCCTGGAATAAAGAAGATTATCTCAATCTGATTGAACAATTGGATGAAGAAGGTTTTGACGATTTCACCCGCGTGCGTGAACTGTTGGGTCTGGCGACCGGAGCGGACAATGGTTGGTATACACTGCGCGTCGGCGAATTAAAAGCAATGTTAGCGTTAGCGGGCGGCGATTTGGAGCAGGCGCTAATCTGGACAGAATGGACGATGGAGTTCAATTCGTCGGTCTTTAGTCCGGCACGCGCAAACTATTACCGTTGCCTGCAAACTCTGCTGCTCCTGTCGCAAGAAGATGCGCGTCAGCCACTGCAATATCTCAATGCTTTTATAAAAATGTATGGCGCAGAGGCTGTAGAAGCCGCCAGCGCCGCGCTTAGCGGTGAAGCGGCTTTTTATGGAATACCGGCTGTCGACCACGATCTACAAGCGTTCCCGGCGCATCAGTCCTTGTTAAAAGCGTATGATAAATTACAGCGCGCGAAAGCGGCATACTGGTCAAAATAAGGCCATATGAGTGACTTAGGGTAGGTTTACCCTCTCGGCTGCGTTATATTACGGGGCGCCTTTGCGGCCCCGTTTTATTTATTTTCGCTAAACGGCGAAAAATGTAATAACAAGGTTAAATATTGGTTGTTGATATTAAATTAATTGACATATTGATGTTACTTTATTTGTTGATTACTCCATATTAATTAACCGTGCAGCAGGAGGAGTCAGGAAAAAATTCAACTCTATTTATAATTTTTAAAATTTATTTTTATTAGGATAATCAAAAAGTTACACCGTAATTGCATAAAAGCCATGCGACTTACGGGCCTATAAGCCAGGCGAGATATGATCTATATCAAATTCTCATCTATAATGCTTTGTTAGTATCTCGTCGCCGACTTAATAAAGAGAGAGTTAGTGTGAAAGCTGACAACCCTTTTGACCTTTTACTCCCTGCAGCAATGGCCAAAGTGGCTGAAGAAGCAGGCGTCTATAAAGCAACGAAACATCCGCTTAAGACTTTCTATCTGGCGATTACCGCCGGCGTATTCATTTCAATTGCCTTTGTTTTTTATATTACTGCGACAACCGGTACTGGCGCGATGCCTTATGGCATGGCGAAACTTATCGGGGGTATCTGTTTCTCTTTGGGACTGATTCTCTGTGTTATTTGCGGCGCTGATCTCTTCACCTCTACTGTTCTGATCGTTGTAGCTAAAGCTAGCGGTCGCATCACCTGGGGGCAACTGGCTAAAAACTGGTTAAACGTCTATTTTGGTAACCTGATTGGCGCTCTGCTTTTCGTGTTACTGATGTGGCTTTCCGGCGAGTATATGACTGCCAACGGTCAATGGGGACTTAACGTCCTGCAAACCGCCGACCACAAAATGCACCACACTTTTATTGAAGCTGTCTGCCTCGGTATTCTGGCGAACCTGATGGTTTGTCTGGCCGTGTGGATGAGCTACTCAGGTCGTAGCCTGATGGACAAAGCGTTCATCATGGTACTGCCCGTCGCCATGTTTGTCGCCAGCGGTTTTGAGCACAGTATCGCAAACATGTTTATGATTCCTATGGGTATTGTAATACGCGATTTCGCTACACCGGAGTTTTGGACCGCAGTCGGTTCGTCTCCGGAAAGTTTTTCTCACCTGACCGTGATGAGCTTCATCACTGATAACCTGATTCCGGTCACGATCGGTAATATTATCGGCGGCGGTTTGTTGGTCGGGTTGACATACTGGGTCATTTACCTGCGTGGTAACGAGCATCATTAATCTGTTGATGCCCATTACACGCAGTAAATAAAAAATCCACTTAAGAAGGTAGGTGTTACATGTCCGAGCTTAATGAAAAGTTAGCCACAGCCTGGGAAGGTTTTACCAAAGGTGACTGGCAGAATGAAGTAAACGTCCGTGACTTCATTCAGAAAAACTACACTCCGTATGAGGGTGACGAGTCCTTCCTGGCTGGCGCTACTGACGCGACCACCAAGCTGTGGGACAGCGTAATGGAAGGCGTTAAACAGGAAAACCGCACTCACGCGCCTGTTGACTTTGACACCTCCGTTGCTTCCACCATCACTTCTCACGACGCTGGCTACATCAACAAAGCGCTTGAGAAAATTGTTGGTCTGCAGACTGAAGCTCCGCTGAAGCGTGCGATTATCCCGTTCGGCGGCATCAAAATGGTTGAAGGTTCCTGCAAAGCGTACAATCGCGAGCTGGACCCAATGATCAAAAAAATCTTCACCGAATACCGTAAGACTCACAACCAGGGCGTGTTCGACGTTTATACTCCGGACATCCTGCGTTGCCGTAAATCCGGCGTTCTGACCGGTCTGCCGGATGCGTATGGCCGTGGCCGTATCATCGGTGACTACCGTCGCGTAGCGCTGTACGGTATCGACTACCTGATGAAAGACAAATTCGCACAGTTTACGTCTCTGCAATCCGATCTGGAAAACGGCGTAAATCTGGAAGCGACTATCCGTCTGCGTGAAGAAATCGCTGAACAGCACCGCGCTCTGGGTCAGATCAAAGAAATGGCAGCTAAATACGGCTGCGATATCTCTGGTCCGGCGACTAACGCTCAGGAAGCAATCCAGTGGACTTACTTCGGTTACCTGGCTGCGGTTAAATCTCAGAACGGCGCAGCAATGTCCTTCGGTCGTGTATCCACCTTCCTGGATGCGTACATCGAACGTGACCTGAAAGCAGGCAAAATCACCGAGCAAGACGCACAGGAAATGATTGACCACCTGGTCATGAAACTGCGTATGGTTCGCTTCCTGCGTACTCCTGAATATGATGAACTGTTCTCCGGCGACCCGATTTGGGCAACCGAATCTATCGGTGGTATGGGCGTTGATGGCCGTACTTTGGTCACCAAAAACAGCTTCCGCTTCCTGAACACCCTGTACACCATGGGGCCGTCTCCGGAGCCGAACATCACCGTTCTGTGGTCTGAAAAACTGCCGCTGAACTTCAAGAAATTCGCCGCTAAAGTCTCCATCGACACCTCTTCTCTGCAGTACGAGAACGATGACCTGATGCGTCCGGACTTCAACAACGATGACTACGCTATCGCATGCTGCGTAAGCCCGATGATCGTTGGTAAACAAATGCAGTTCTTCGGTGCGCGTGCAAACCTGGCGAAAACCATGCTGTACGCAATCAACGGCGGCGTTGATGAAAAACTGAAAATGCAGGTTGGTCCGAAATCCGAACCGATCAAAGGCGATGTTCTGAACTTCGACGAAGTGATGGATCGCATGGATCACTTTATGGACTGGCTGGCTAAACAGTATGTCACCGCGCTGAACGTTATCCACTACATGCACGACAAGTACAGCTACGAAGCCTCTCTGATGGCGTTGCACGACCGTGACGTTATCCGCACCATGGCGTGTGGTATCGCAGGTCTGTCCGTTGCGGCTGACTCCCTGTCTGCCATCAAATATGCGAAAGTTAAACCGATTCGTGACGAAGATGGTCTGGCTATCGACTTCGAAATCGAAGGCGAATACCCGCAGTTTGGTAACAACGACGCTCGTGTAGATGACATGGCAGTTGACCTGGTAGAACGTTTCATGAAGAAAATTCAGAAACTGACCACCTACCGTGGCGCTATCCCGACGCAGTCTGTTCTGACCATCACTTCTAACGTTGTGTATGGTAAGAAAACCGGTAACACCCCGGATGGTCGTCGCGCTGGCGCGCCGTTCGGACCAGGTGCTAACCCGATGCACGGTCGTGACCAGAAAGGCGCTGTCGCTTCTCTGACCTCCGTTGCTAAGCTGCCGTTTGCTTACGCGAAAGATGGTATTTCTTATACCTTCTCTATCGTTCCGAACGCACTGGGTAAAGACGACGAAGTTCGTAAGACTAACCTGGCAGGTCTGATGGATGGTTACTTCCACCACGAAGCGTCCATCGAAGGCGGTCAGCACCTGAACGTCAACGTCATGAACCGTGAAATGCTGCTGGACGCGATGGAACATCCGGAAAAATATCCGCAGTTGACCATCCGTGTATCTGGTTACGCAGTACGTTTTAACTCCCTGACGAAAGAACAGCAGCAGGACGTTATTACTCGTACCTTCACGCAGACCATGTAATGGGTTTGACTGAAATTACGCCATAAAAAGCGTACAATAAATATCCTCCGGCATAGCCGGAGGTTTTTCAGATGCGCCTGTAAGGCTCTCTTACCAGCCGCGCCCTAACAGGCGCATACGATCTGACATTTGCATCAAACTTCGTTACTTACGGCCCGTAAACGGGCTGCCCGGATAAGGGATCGATAATTGCTCACCCATTTTATCCTCTTCAAGCTGGTGCTTTATGTAGTCCTGTATCTTCGCCGTATTCTTACCCACCGTATCGACATAGTACCCTCTGCACCAGAACTCCCTGTTCCTGTATTTGAATTTTAGATCCCCAAACTGCTCGTAAAGCATCAGACTACTTTTACGCTTCAGATATCCCATGAAACTCGACACACTCATCTTCGGCAGGATCTCCAGAAGCATGTGAATATGATCTGCACAACATTCTGCTTCCAGAATTCGTACGTTTTTCCATTCACACAATTTTCTTAATATGCTGCCTACTGCCCTACGCTTCTCTCCATAGAACGCTTGTCTTCGGTATTTGGGCGCGAAAACTATGTGATATTTACAGTTCCATCGGGTGTGCGCTAAGCTCTTTTCGTCCCCCATTGGGACCCCCTTTTGATTTCTTATTGAACTTTTGCAGTTGCCAGACCGCAAGATGTTTTAACAAATCAAAAGGGGTTTTAATAACTGGCTTAAAGCTGAAAGCTTTCCGGAACCCCCAGCCTAGCTGGGGGTTTTCCATAGACAAAAAAAAGGCTCCATGTCAGTGGAGCCTTTTTAATGACTTTTTATATAAGCATATTTCGACAACTAGGACCTTCACTTATAAATAAAGTGTTATCATGTGTTCTATATATTCTTCTCAGAATAGCATCAATTTCTCTTTTATTATTTTGATAATCATCATAATCCTTATTTAATACATCAGAAAACACCATGGTATTAGTTTCTATTAAATCAGGTGACAATGACGGTTTATATGCTTGTAGCAGATAGCTAAGTATTGGATGAACCATATCAAACAGGACTTCCCCCTCTAATTCCCAGTAACCTATTTTAAAAAATTGGGTAGTAATATTAAAAGACCCCATTTGAAGACAGCGTAGTTTATTCATCTCCTCTTCAGTAAGCGTACCATTCCATTGAACACATGCCATTTTTCGATCTTCTCCAGATCGCATAAGCTTATAAACTTCATCCTTAATGTCATCATCCTCATTAACTGCATCTTTAAGTTCATTAGCAAAGCCTTCTAATAATTCTGGATAGCGAGCAATTTTTTCTCCATATTTAATACATATTTTAAAAAACAACTCTACTTCATCGTCTTCCATCACTTTAAAAGTACAGTTTTCTGAAACGTTGAGGAGACGATGCAAATTACATTTATCAATAACCTTGCCATCAATCTCAAATAAAACTTGTGTCTGATTCATATCAAAACGCATAACAAAGCGGTCTTGTTGAGATGGATTAGCATATTGTTTTAATTGTGTAAAGGCATGTATCTTCTCCATGCCGGTTATATCAACATTAAGTTCAGCTTGATTTTCACGTTCACATCCATGGATGAGTGTATATAATACCTCCAGCACCTCTTTTTTTTTGTGTGTTCTGAAGCAGTCCTTAAATCTATCCCATACCCCCATGTATAGCGCTTCTTCTTTATCAGGACTCATCAAACGGGTTAGCCGTGAAGCATTAACTTCATAGTTATGACGATTACCAAAACTTAACGTAACTGGCATAATAACTCCCTTGATTATTTACCGCGAAAGCAAAATCCAATCCGTTGCTCTCATTTTTTGATTAAAACCACACTCTATTTAAGAGATTGAATCAGTCCGGGTTTAGAAATGACATCAGATTTACACCTGATTGCGCGTTGAATGCAACGCCAGGCACTGGACAGGCGTAACGTTCTTTGGACACATCTGAATTATGTTGAGAATTATTTTTGTTCTGACCACAAAAACGGCATCAACCATTTGAAAAAAGAGACGGTTCATAAACAGCAAAACCAGGACGCTATGGATGATACACTTACAGTATGTATTGCGGTTCGGGCGTTACGAGCTGATGAATGAGCCAGAATTTCTGGCTGTGCGAGTTATGCAGCATAGATTTGCCGTATATTTTATACTGAATAGAGGTAAAATAGCTCCATTGCAGCACATTCTGGAACAGCCACACATTCTGTAGTCCAAAATTTACGCTCGCAGTACCGCTTTTTTACAGGATGCAACCCCCTTACCAGGGTGCTCAACATGCCCGGAATGTGTCCATAAACCCCATGTTATTTAGAGCTAGCCGAAGCGATATGAGTAACTTAACCGATTGTATTACAAATGAAAGTGTTGCAGTAACTGCTGATAAAAAGCCGGTTATTGGTCGCATTCACTCCTTTGAGTCCTGTGGCACCGTTGATGGCCCAGGCATCCGCTTTATTACCTTTTTCCAGGGCTGCCTGATGCGCTGCCTGTATTGCCATAACCGCGACACATGGGATACGCATGGCGGTAAAGAAATCACCGTTGAAGACTTAATGAAAGAGGTGGTGACCTATCGGCATTTTATGAATGCTTCTGGCGGCGGCGTGACGGCATCCGGCGGCGAGGCCATTTTGCAGGCAGAATTTGTACGCGACTGGTTTCGCGCCTGTAAAAAAGAAGGTATCCACACCTGTCTCGACACCAACGGCTTTGTGCGCCGTTATGACCCGGTGATTGATGAACTGCTGGACGTTACCGATCTGGTGATGCTCGATCTCAAGCAGATGAATGATGAGATCCACCAGAATCTGGTCGGTGTCTCCAATCACCGGACGCTGGAATTCGCGCAGTATTTATCAAAGAAAAATGTGAAGGTCTGGATCCGTTACGTTGTCGTTCCCGGCTGGTCTGACGACGATGATTCCGCGCATCGCCTGGGTGAGTTTACCCGCGATATGGGTAATGTCGAAAAAATCGAACTGCTGCCCTATCATGAGCTGGGCAAACATAAATGGGTGGCAATGGGCGAAGAATATAAACTGGATGGCGTGAAGCCGCCTAAAAAAGAGACCATGGAGCGTGTAAAGGGTATTCTTGAGCAGTATGGTCATAAAGTGATGTATTAATCGCCTGCTATCTTATCCGCTTTTAAACGGCTACCCATGACGGTAGCCGTTTTGCTGTCTGGGTAACGCTCTTACCGCTAAAATACCCGACCCCGCCGTCAGACAGGCCTGGTTAACAATATTGCGCTTACCAGGTATTAAATACAGAGTCGCTTATCTGCTGCTGGGTTGAAGGTCTGACAACTATTGCTGCCCCCGGCGCCTGTTAATACCGTGGTCTCCGCCTGGAACCCAGGCACCTGTAACCTTAAAAGGCGCTCGCCTGACAGGAGCGCCGTGGAAAAGAGCGTCGTTATGTGTTTCTACGCGCCAGCAGTGGGAAAATTAATCCCAACCCGACCAGGACAAAAGGTGTCACGATGTTCAACGTCAGCTGGAATGTCCACTCCGGTGTGAACGCCTCCATTTTGGGGAAAATACCGGTAAGGCAGGCAAACGCGGTGAAGGCAAAACACCATATCCCCACAGTTAACGCCAACGCCCGGTTGCGAATAAACACATATTCGGGTTTGTACTTTTGCGCCAGTCGAATGACGGCAATAAAGGCGACGAATACCCACAGATAGCGCAGCGGCATAACGACTGAGTTGAGATTAAGCAGCCATTTGTACAGGTTGTTCATATCGCCGATGCCAAGCGTTGGCAACATAATCAAGATAGCGACCAACACTAATGTCAGTAAATAACCATTAACTGGCGTACCTGAAGCGTTAGTACGACATAAGCGCTGCGGGATATATTTACTGTCTGCATCACCCAGTAAGACTTTCAGTGGCGCATCAATAGAAAACACCAGCGCGGCGATTTGCCCCAGAGTATTGGCAATGGCATAAATCACCATTAATGAATTACCCATATGGTAATACTCACCCAATTTCTGGAATGCATAATATTGCCCATTGGTCATTAAATCGTCAGGTATATGCCGGGAATCAAACATCATTCCCATCGCCAACGAACCGAGGATAGCGCAGACCGCAACCATGACGGCTAAAAAGAGCATCCCCTTCGGAAATTCTTTTCCTGGATTCCGCGTCTGGTTAACATAAGGCGAGATCTTCTCTGCCCCACCAACCGCAAAGACCAACATAGAGATGGTGGTGATATAGGTAAAATCGATATGAGGAATAAATGACTGCCAGGTGATGTTAGTGGTCGCAATTTCAACGTTTGTAATTGCTGGCGCGGTCACTGCCATCACAACATATAAAATTGACATGATAAACATGGCAATTCCGGCCACAGACCCAACAACCTTTAGCGATTTCATCCCCCGGGAAGCAACCCACATAAAGAAAACAAACAATGCCAGCGTCAGCCCCTGCAAGGCAACGACGGTATATTCTTTTATCAACGAGCCGTCGCCTTTTAAAGCCCATCCCAATGCAATGAGTATCGCCTGCGGCTTTTGCGCCAGGTAGGGAATATGCACGACCCAATAAGTCCATGCCGCAAGGTAAGCCAACCCCGGCCCCATCGTATGCTTAATCCAGGTACTGACGCCCCCTTTTCCCTCTTTGAAGGTTGAGCCCAGTTGCCCCACGATTAAGGCATAAGGAATAAAATAGAGCGCAAAAATAAACACCCAGGAGAAGACAACCACTAACCCCTGGTTAGCATAGTTATTGACAACATTGCCGAATCCCCAAACGGTAATAAACGACATCAAGGCGATGTTGTACCATCGCAACTGTTTTTCCTGCACATTCGGCATAACGCGATCCTTCGTGAACACAATGCTATTACTATAAATGAAGCGGGGGATTATGCGCGGTAAAGACGAAGAGAGAAAATAGAGGAGCGCAAAATTATAACCTTCGGCACATTTTATTTTTCAGTAAAGCAAGAAAATTATGCAGGTCAATTATTTTACGTAAAACATAAACAAAGAGTATGCAAGACTCACGTCCTGCATACGATTCAGAGAACAGTTAGATGTGGGCGACAGGATTGGGCGTTTGGCCGGCGTTACGTAACAGCATCAGCAGATAAATAAACGATACGCTGGCGATCATAATAAACAGCAGATTATCTGAATAATTCTGCATTAACATCGCAGCAAAAGACGGCCCCAACAGGCTCCCTACCGTATAACTTAACAACAGCGCCTGGTTCATTGCCACAAGCTGGTGGTGTTCGACTTTTTCACAGGCCCAGGCCATTGCAACGGGATAAAGCGTAAAACCCGCCGCCCCCAGAATAAACAGAGCTGGCGCCATCGCCGCCTGGGTTAACATGGCAATACTACCGAGTATGACAACGAATACCTGTACGCGTAACACCAGCAAGCGACCAAATTTGTCCGCCAGACGTCCCATTGGCCATTGCCCCAAAATGCCGGCACTCACCAGCACCGCCATCCAGAAACCGATGCTGGCGTTAGCCATCCCCTGATGCTTCAGATATAACGGCATCAGACCATATAATGAACCAAGAACAATGCCGGAAATAATACAACCATTCACGCCAAGACGCGCCTGGCGTAGCTTCAGCATGGCGCTAATAGAAGAGGAATGACGTGCCTGCGTTTGCTGATTTACAATTCGGGTAAAGAGTAGCGGCAGAATTCCCGCCAGAATCATTCCGGTCACCCAGGGAAGGACGTGCAGCAATTCACCAGATACTTTACTGACCAATAATTGTCCAAGGAAGGTCCCCATGTAATAGACCATCATATAGGCAGCAAGCAGGCGCCCGCGATTATGCGAGGTTCCGCTGCACATCAACGCGCTTTCGACAACCACCCAAATCATAGCGCAGCCGATACCGGCAATAAAACGCCAGCTCATCCAGCTCCAGAACCCCACCATCACCCCCAACCCGACACAACCCGCGGCGAAGATCAGCGAGGCAAGATAATAGCTACGGTTAAACCCAATGCGTCTAATTAAATACCCGGTAAATAACGTCCCGACCAGATTGCCGGTAAAATAAGACGAGCTGACCATCCCCACCTGCCAGGTAGGAAGGTTTGCCTGAGCAAGCCACAGCGGCACAAGCGTATTCAGTACCGCAATGGCCAGGGTCAACAAAAGTAGCCCGCACAGCAAAAGCATGACGGGACGGGTATAGGTGGACATGAATAAAAACCGTGAGGAAGTTCAAATTTCATGCGCATCATGCCATCGCCAAAAACATTGTCAATCGGCTCCGCATGGGCGATTCGCAAGTTTTGAGACTATCGATTTGATTTACTTATTCTGCACGTGAATATATTGAAAGGCTAAAAATTCATCCCCTTGTTTTTATTGATCTAACCCGCAAAATCGGCGTTTTGTTCAGTCGAAAAATTTCATGGTTCCTTTAGCTTCGTTTTCTTCTCTATGGATTTATATGCGCCTTCTCCACCCCGGTTATATTCCTTAGATTGATGGTGGCTAAAGGCGCATTCGGCCTGCACGTTCTGCAGGCCGAATGCGCGTCAACGCGTTAGCTGGCTACCGCCATGCCCACGGTCATATGCAGCCCATAGAATACGCCGCGGCCAATCAATTCCCCCGCCAGCATCAGAATGAAGGCGACAGAGAGCAACGGTACCGCAGGTTGATACCCTTTTAACTGTGGCACAATCCAGCAGCACAACGCCGCCGCAAGCAGCACCATACGCCAGGCCATCAGCGAACCATAATCCGGTACCAGAGCAGACGCCTGCTGAATGGAACTGTGAATCGTCGCCAGTTCCGCGCCCTGCATGGCCACCATAATGGCAATAACCACCAGCGCCAGCACCGACACCGCCGGCAACAGACGCATCGCCCAACCGTTCACGCCCGCGATGCGCAGCAGCAGATAACCCAGTAGCGGGCCACCCATAAAGAGCGTCAGGAAGAAGCCCAGCGGCGTCCAGACGCTATACCAGGTCGGTACTGTATCGATGCTGTTATAGACGCGTACCATCATCCAGACGAAGACGACGCCCAGTACCATCGTGATAATCAGCCAGAGTGTGCGCAGTGCCGGCGGCAGCTTTTTCAGTACCGCCAGCAGCCAGCCAATCCCGCCGACCGCAAAAAACACCGAGCCGCTGGCAATTTCATTGCTCAGTGCGGAAGCACCCACGCGGTTAAGCGAGTTAAACGCGCGCATCGGCGAGCCCAGATGCAGCATCGAGGCGATAAAGCCAATCCCCATCAGCACCCACAGACCAAACATACAGGCGATCACCCGCTGCTGCGTTTCCGCGCGCAGGTCGCCCTTCATCAGCGCCAGAGCCAGAACAATAAAACCACCGGCCACGCACTGACCAAAGACCGTGAAGATCATCAACGGCCATTCATGCCATCCACTTCCCATCTTATACCTCCTTCGGATTGGCCAGATAACCGGTGGTGTCCCCGGTCGGGCGGCTGTTGGCGTTGGGTTTAATCACAATATTCGGCTTCGTGAAATGCGCGCGCGGCAACGGCGCGACGGCAGCCAGCTCACCGTGTTTTTTGCGCAGTTCGTCTATCGGGCCGAAATCCAGCGCCCGCAGCGGGCAGGATTCGACGCAGATCGGCTTTTTGCCTTCCGCCACCCGGTCATAACAGCCGTCGCACTTGGTCATATGACCTTTGGCCGCGTTGTACTGCGGCGCGCCGTACGGGCAGGCCATGTGGCAGTAGCGGCAGCCGATACAGACCTCTTCGTTCACCACCACAAAACCGTCATCGCGCTTGTGCATCGCGCCGCTCGGACAGACTTTGGTACAGGCCGGGTCTTCGCAGTGGTTACAGGAGATGGAGAGATAGTAGGCAAAGACGTTCTGGTGCCAGACGCCGTTATCTTCCTGCCAGTCACCGCCCGCATACTCATAAATGCGGCGGAAGCTGACATCCGGGGTCAAATCTTTGTAGTCCTTGCAGGCCAGTTCGCAGGTTTTGCAACCGGTGCAACGGCTGGAATCAATAAAAAATCCATACTGGGTTGTCATCGGTTACTCCTTACGCCTTTTCAACCTGAACGAGGTTCGTATGTGACGGGTTCCCCTTCGCCAGCGGAGAAGGACGTTGGGTCGTCAGTACGTTAATACATCCGCCCTGATCCACGCGTTTTGCATCCGGGTCATACCATGCGCCTTCTCCCAGAGCGACCACGCCCGGCATCATGCGCGGCGTCACTTTAGCCTCGATATGAACTTCGCCGCGATCGTTGAAGATGCGGACTTTATCGCCATTGTTGATACCGCGTTTCTGCGCATCCATTGGGTTAATCCACATTTCCTGGCGACAGGCGGCTTTCAGTACGTCTACGTTGCCATAAGTGGAATGCACACGCGCTTTATAGTGGAAACCCGTCAACTGCAGCGGGAATTTATCCGTTAGCGGATCGTTATAGTTTTCAAAACCTGGCGTGTAGATCGGTAATGGATCGATCACGTCGCCTTCCGGCAGCTCCCAGGTAGCGGCGATATCCGCCAACGCCTGTGAATAGATTTCAATCTTGCCCGATGGCGTTGTAAGTGGATTCGCTTGCGGATCTTCGCGGAAGTCTTTATAGGCGACATGGTGGCCTTCGGGGTCGCGCTGTTTGAAGATGCCTTGCTTACGGAACTCCTCAAAGGTGGGCAGATTCGGAATGGATTTACGCGACTGTTCGTACAGATGACGCATCCACTCTTCTTGCGTCCGTCCTTCGGTAAACTGTTGTTCCACGCCAAGACGTTTCGCCAGTTCGCTGGTCATCTCATAAATCGTCTTACACTCGAAGCGCGGTTTAATTGCCTGGTCAGTGAAGATAACGTAAGACATGTTCCCGCAGGAGGCATCCAGCGCAAAGTCCATCTGCTCAGAAGCAGTGCAATCCGGTAACAGAATATCGGCGTATTTTGCCGACGAGGTCATATGACAGTCGATAACGACGATCATTTCGCATTTCTTGTCATCCTGCAGGATTTCGTGGGTGCGGTTAATCTCAGAGTGCTGGTTAATCAAACAGTTGCCAGCATAGTTCCAGATCATTTTAATCGGCACGTCCAGCTTATCTTTCCCCCGCACGCCATCACGCAGCGCCGTCATTTCCGGGCCGCGTTCAATGGCATCGGTCCACATAAACATGGAGATGCTGGTTTCAACCGGGTTTTCTAACGTGGGCATACGTTCAAATGGCAGGGCATAAGACCCTTCGCGCGCGCCGCTGTTACCTCCGTTAATCCCAACATTACCCGTCAGGATCGCCAGCATCGAGATGGCGCGCGTGGCGATTTCTCCATTAGCATGACGTTGTGGTCCCCATCCCTGGCAAATATAGGCGGGTTTAGCGCTGCCGATTTCTCGCGCCAGCTTAATAATGCGATCCGCCGGGATACCGGTAATTTGCGCCGCCCACTCCGGCGTCTTCGCGATACCGTCTTTACCCTGGCCCAGAATATAGGCTTTGTAGTGACCGTTTTTCGGCGCGCTGGCAGGCAAGGTTTTTTCGTCATAACCGACGCAATATTTATCCAGGAACGGCTGATCGACCATGTTCTCGGTGATTAAGACATATGCCAGACCATTGACCAGCGCCGCATCGGTACCTGGACGAATCGGAATCCACTCATCTTCGCGACCAGCGCCAGTGTCGGTGTAACGAGGGTCGATAATGATCATCCGCGCGTTTGATTTCTGCCGCGCCTGTTCAAGATAATAGGTTACACCGCCCCCGCTCATGCGGGTTTCGCCAGGGTTATTACCAAACAACACCACCAGCTTACTGTTTTCAATGTCGGATGGACTATTGCCATCCGCCCAGCCGCCATAGGTGTAATTCAGACCCGCTGCGATTTGCGCGGAAGAGTAATCACCGTAGTGGTTCAGATAACCGCCACAGCAGTTCATCAGACGAGCGACCAGCGTTTTTCCTGGCGGCCATGAACGTGTCAAAGTGCCGCCCAGCGTACCCGTGCCATAGTTCAGATAAATGGACTCGTTGCCATACTCTTTGATAAGACGCTGCATATTGGTGGCAATGATATCGTAGGCTTCGTCCCAGCTAATACGCTCAAATTTACCTTCGCCGCGCGCGCCGACGCGCTTCATCGGATACTTGAGCCGATCCGGGTTATAGACGCGACGACGCATAGAACGACCGCGCAGGCAGGCGCGAACCTGATGCAAGCCATCGTAATCATCGTTTCCGGTATTATCCGTTTCTACATATTTGATTTCGCCATCCACAACATGCATACGTAGCGGACAACGGCTGCCACAGTTTACCGTACAGGCGCTCCAGACGACTTTCTCGTCGGTTTTCGTCGGGCTTATCGCCTCTGCGGCGTTAGCGATGCGGGTAAATGGCAGGGTAAATGCGCTACTGGCCATCGCCAGGCCGCCTATCGCGGTGGTTTTGACTAAACCACGACGGCTCACCTCGGCTGCCAGCACGGCATCAGGGATCTTAGTTTTCATAAGGGCTCACTCTGCTGCTCACAATAAAAAAAACAATAAAACGATGTATAGAATTTTATATAGCGATAGCATCGCTATAAAGTCTGATATATATCGAAAAAGTAGAAAAATAGTGTTAAAAACTGACCTTCATTCGAAATCAGTATTACCCCTAATAGGGTAGGGATTATTGTCCGGTATCAAACTGGCATAAAAAAAGCGCCCGAAGGCGCTTTTTAGAAGAGGAGAAAGCGAGGATTAGCCGATATATTCCAGTCCGTTCATGTACGGACGTAATACTTCCGGCACTTCAATGCGGCCATCAGCCTGCTGATAGTTTTCCATCACGGCCACCAGGGTACGACCTACCGCCAGACCAGAACCATTCAGGGTATGGACCAGACGGGTCTTTTTGTCGGACTTGCTGCGACAGCGTGCCTGCATACGACGCGCCTGGAAGTCCCAGACGTTAGAGCAGGAAGAGATCTCGCGGTAGGTATTCTGCGCCGGAACCCAGACTTCGAGGTCATAGGTTTTGCAGGCGCCGAAGCCCATATCGCCAGTGCACAGAATGATTTTACGGTACGGCAGTCCCAGTAGCTGGAGCACTTTTTCCGCGTGGCCGGTCATCTCTTCCAACGCAGCCATAGAATCTTCCGGGCGAACGATCTGCACCATCTCAACTTTGTCAAACTGATGCATACGAATCAGGCCACGGGTATCACGACCATAAGAACCTGCTTCAGAACGGAAACAAGGCGTATGCGCCGTCATTTTAATCGGCAGCTGATCTTCGTCGATGATTTCATCGCGTACCAGATTGGTCAGCGGAACCTCCGCCGTCGGGATCAAAGCATAATTGCTGCTGTCTGCTTCTTCTTCCAGCGGACGGGTATGGAACAAGTCGCCTGCGAATTTCGGCAGTTGACCGGTGCCATACAGCGTGTCGTGGTTAACCAGATACGGCACGTAGTTTTCGCTATAGCCGTGCTGTTCCGTATGCAGATCCAACATGAACTGCGATAATGCGCGATGCATACGCGCAATCTGTCCTTTCATCACCACAAAACGGGAGCCGGTCAGCTTAACCGCAGCGGCAAAGTCGAGGCCGGAGTGCATTTCCCCTAAGGTGACGTGATCGCGGATTTCAAAATCAAATTCACGCGGGGTACCCCAGCGGCTGACTTCAACGTTGTCGTTTTCATCTTTACCTACAGGCACTTCATCCGCAGGCAGGTTTGGGATGGTCAGCGCGATATCGCGGATCTCCGCCAGCAAGGTATCCAGCTCGGCTTTCGCCGCATCCAGCTCTTCGCCCAGTTTATTCACTTCCAGGCGTAAAGGCTCGATATCTTCCCCGCGCGCTTTCGCCTGGCCGATGGATTTCGATCGAGAATTACGCTCCGCCTGCAGGTTTTCCGTGTTGACCTGCAAAACTTTACGACGCTCTTCAAGAGCGCGCAGCTTATCTACATCCAGCTTAAAGCCCCGGCGTGCCAGTTTTTCAGCGACTGCGTCTGGCTCATTACGCAGCAGATTGGGATCGAGCATGCTTATCCTGTGCTTATCGAATAATAAAAGGAAACGCGATCAATTGATGATCGCCTCTGATTGTATTGATGAACGTAAACCCCGTTTACGTAATAGCGACGTTTTCGCCTTACCTGACCGACGACAGCAACAACGCATCCATTGCGCTATACCCGCGGACCTCATAAGCAACGTGCTATCAGGCATAACGAGGTTCATCATCAACGCCATGATACCTGGAGCATCATATTTAGAGATAACCTTACCGCAACGTTTACACTAGCGGTAGCGTTTTGTGGGGCTATTTTGATCCTGTTCAGCCAGCCAGGCGAGCTTTTCGCCAATCTTGCCTTCCAGACCACGATTTGTCGGATGATAATAGCGCGTTTGCGCGATTTCCGGCGGGAAGTACACTTCACCCGCAGCATAGGCATTGGGCTCATCGTGGGCATAGCGGTACTCCTGGCCATAGCCCATCTCTTTCATCAGTTTGGTTGGCGCATTACGCAGATGGACAGGAACGTCATAATCAGGACGTTCGCGCGCGTCGGCCAGCGCAGCCTTAAAGGCGGTATAGACGGCGTTGCTCTTCGGCGCGCAGGCGAGATAAACGATAGCCTGCGCGATCGCCCTTTCGCCTTCAGCCGGGCCGACGCGGGTGAAACAATCCCACGCGGCAATGGCGACCTGCATCGCGCGCGGATCGGCATTACCCACATCTTCCGAGGCAATCGCCAGGCAGCGACGCGCCACGTACAGCGGATCGCCTCCCGCGGTAATGATACGGGCATACCAATAGAGGGCGGCATCCGGCGCGCTGCCGCGCACTGATTTATGTAAGGCGGAAATAAGATCGTAGAAGCGATCGCCTTTGTTATCAAAACGCGCGCTGCGCTCGCCGGCGATCTCGGTCAACAAGGCGGGCAATAAAACGCGTTTGCCGCTGTCATCCACCTCCGCCATATCGGCCATCATTTCCAGCGTATTTAAGGCGCGCCGCGCGTCGCCATTGACTAGCTCAGCAATCGCTCGCCGTGTCTCATCCGGTAACACGATATCCTGATCGCCGTAACCACGCGTTTTGTCCTGCATCGCCTGGTCCAGTACTTGCTCAATATCGTCAGTAGTCAACGATTTCAGCAGATAGACCCGCGCTCGCGACAATAGCGCCGAGTTCAGCTCAAAAGAGGGATTTTCCGTGGTCGCGCCGATAAAGGTGATAGTGCCATCTTCGATATGCGGTAAAAAGGCGTCCTGCTGGCTTTTGTTAAAGCGATGCACTTCATCGACAAACAGGATGGTACGGCGACCGGCATTACGATTCTGGCGGGCGCGCTCGATAGCTTCACGAATCTCTTTTACCCCAGAAGTGACGGCGGAAATACGCTCGACATCGGCGCTGGCGTAGCGGGCGATCACTTCAGCGAGCGTGGTTTTCCCCGTCCCTGGCGGCCCCCATAAAATCATGGAGTGCAGATGCCCGGCCTCAATAGCGCGAGGCAACGGCTTACCTGCGGCCAGCAAATGCTGCTGGCCGATATACTGCGCTAAATTTTCCGGCCGCATTCGCGCGGCCAGCGGTTGAAACGTATTACCAGAAAAATCGAGCGACAGATTGCTCACTCATCGCCTCTACTTACGTTGGTCGTCTATCGTTACCCCTTGCGGCGGAGTAAACGTAAATTTTGACGGATCAACAGCGCCGTTTTGCTGGGATTTTAGCTGATAGGCGCTACGCTGATCGTCTTGTTCTACGGCGCTAAACTGGTGGATAGTCCCGTCGCGCCCCACATTGATGGTGAACTGTTTCAGATTGCCGTTGCTGGCTTTCGGCGTCAGCACAAAATTATCGCCATCCTGCTTAATATTATACTGCTGCCAGTCGCTGGCCTGGTTGCGGGCAATCAGCATAAACGGTGTATTTCCGGTGGCATCTTTCAACCACGTGGCGGTAGCCTGTTCTACAAACGGGTTATAGAACCATAACGTTTTGCCGTCAGAAACCAGAATACTCTCGTCAGGTTGCGTCATATGCCAGTTGAATAGATTTGGCCGCTTAACCCATAAATCACCCTGTCCCTCCTGCACCGCGGCACCGCTGCCATCGGTGACTTTTTGAGTAAAGGTGGCATGAAAGCTGCTCACTTTATCCAGACGGCTTTTCAGAGAGCTGGCGGCGTCAGCCCATACGCTGCTGGCTACAACGCTTGAAAGTAATGCACAGGCGATTGCCATTTTTTTCATCATTATTCCTCAGGTTTCGACACTCCCGACCAGGAGCTCCTTTTGCTTTCTATTCCAGGCCAAAAATCAGCATGAGGAAAGAAGAAAATACTGAATTTTGTTGCCGGATGGCAGCCTGCACAGCGCCATCCGTCTTACAGGTTTACTCAAAAGGCGGCGGAGCCAGCACTTCACGATTACCGTTATGCCCCTGAGCGCTGACAATACCCTGCGCTTCCATCTGTTCGATAATACGCGCCGCACGGTTATAGCCGATGCGGAACTGACGCTGAACGCCGGAAATGGACGCTTTACGCTTCTGGGTGACGAAATTAACGGCCTGATCGAATAGCGCATCTAATTCTTCGCCGCCGTCAAAACCGCCACCGCCACCTTCGCTTTCGCTGTCGGAGGTAATGCCATCCACATATTGCGGACGACCGCGCGCTTTCCAGTCCTGCACCACCGCATGGACTTCCTGGTCACGCACAAACGCCCCATGGACACGTACGGGCATGGTGGAGTTTGGTCCGGAATAGAGCATGTCCCCCATTCCCAATAGCGACTCAGCGCCACCCTGATCAAGAATGGTGCGGGAGTCGATCTTGCTGGATACGGTAAAAGCGATACGGGTTGGAATGTTGGCTTTAATTAAACCAGTAATCACATCGACCGACGGACGCTGCGTCGCCAGTACCAGGTGAATCCCCGCAGCGCGCGCTTTCTGCGCCAGACGCGCGATCAGCTCTTCAACTTTTTTACCGACGGTCATCATCAGGTCGGCAAATTCATCGACCAGTACCACGATATACGGCAGTTTTTCCAGAACCGGATGCTGAACATCCATACTGTCGCCCGGCTTCCAGTATGGGTCCGGAATCGGACGTCCCATGCGGGCCGCTTCGGCGATTTTCTCGTTATACCCAGCCAGATTACGCACGCCGAGCGCGGACATCAGCTTATAGCGACGCTCCATCTCATTGACGCTCCAGCGTAACGCGTTAGCCGCGTCTTTCATGTCGGTAACAACTTCCGTCAGCAGATGCGGTATACCTTCATAGACCGAAAGTTCTAACATTTTCGGGTCGATCATGATAAAGCGAACGTCTTCCGGCTGCGCTTTATACAGCATACTGAGGATCATGGCGTTAACCCCGACCGACTTACCGGAACCGGTCGTACCGGCCACCAGCAGGTGAGGCATTTTCGCCAGATCCGCCACTACCGGATCGCCCGCGATATCCTTACCTAACACCACGGTAAGCGGCGACGGATTCTCGCGGAATTTGGCGTTATCCAACACTTCGCGCAGATAAACGGTTTGCCGTTTCTTGTTCGGCAATTCCAACCCTACGTAAGGTTTGCCTGGAATGACTTCCACAACGCGTACGGCTACCGTTGACAATGAGCGCGCCAGATCCCGGGAAAGGTTGGAGATACGCGCCGCTTTAACGCCCGGGGCCAGATTGAGTTCAAAGCGAGTAATGACCGGGCCTGGCGAATAGTTCACCACATCAGCTTTAATGCGGAAATCCGCCAGACGCGCTTCAACCAGACGCGCCATTTGTTCCAGCGCAAAGGTATCTACCGGTTCAACTTCGCTCGGCGGCGGCGTCAGAAGATCTAATGAAGGCAGCGGCGTCGTCGGACGCTGCAATGGACGACTGTCGCCGTTACGCATCAACAGCGGGTGGATCAGGCTGTCTTGCGGCGCTGTCGGCTGTTGCGGCTGCTGATACTGCGGCTGCGGCGCTACCGGCTGTTGCGGCTGCTGATACTGTGGCTGCGGCGCTACCGGCTGCTGCGGCTGCTGATACTGTGGCTGCGGCGCTACCGGCTGTTGCGGCTGCTGATACTGCGGCTGCGGCGCTACCGGCTGTTGCGGCTGCTGATACTGCGGCTGCGGCGCTACCGGCTGTTGCGGCTGCTGATACTGCGGCTGCGGCGCTACCGGCTGTTGCGGCTGCTGATACTGCGGCTGCTGATACTGCGGCTGCGGCGCTACCGGCTGCTGCGGCTGCTGGTACTGTGGCTGAGGCTGCGGCGCTACCGGTTGCTGAACAGGCGTTGACTCGGGCATGACACCCGGCGTGAACAGCGGTTCGTGCGGACCTTCATCAACCAATACTTTCATTGGCGAGAAATCCAGATCGTCCAGTGAGAACGGCTGCGCGCCAGCGGGTTGCTCGCCGGAATAGCGCTGCTGTTGCGAAGCGGCAAACTGGCGGGCTAATTCAGCTTCCGCAGCGGTATCGTCATCTTCTGCCTGTTGCGTATCATGCTGATACGTCTCACCATAACGATGCTGCTGCGACTGCGCAAACTGACGGGCTAACTCGTCCTGATGCATTGCATCTATTTCTTCATCGGTTAGCTGCGCGCCCGTCTCGTACTGATTGCGCTCCGCCTCGCGGGCTTTTTCTTCTGCAATCCTCTGTGACGGCAGCTTAATACCGTACGATGCCAGTTCCCGTCGGGTCGGCACGCGAACGCGGTTCGGACGCGGCAGTTGCGGACCAATCCCCTCTTTCACCTGCGGACGCGGCGCGCCGCCGGTAGCCAGACTAAAGGCAGGCGCAGCGGCCGCGGCGCCTGCTGCCAGGGCGCCACTCTTAATACCTACGTCAAGCGACGCGGCGGCGGCTACCGCTTCCACTGGCGGTATGGACGGCGCGACAGATACCGTAGGTTTGACCGGCACGTTCTCTTTTACCGGCTCCGGAATCGGTTGATACCATGCCGCCAGTTGTTCGCGCTCACGGGCGCGTTTCTCTTCCACCTCTTCAAAATAGTAAAGCGGAGGACGGGCAGGTCTGGTCTCTTCTGTGTCAGGTTCAGGCTCGGTGGCAACCGGCTGTTCGATAACCGGCGGCGGCATGTGAGAAGGTTCAGCCGCTATCGGCTCCGGCTGATAAACCGGCGTCGGCTGATGGGTCGGCTCCGGCTGCCATTGCGGCTGTGTTTCCTGCGGCGCAAGAGAGTCATATTCTGCTGCGGTCGCTGGCGTCGCGGCGTATTGCGGCGCGGAAGCGACAGGCACAGGTTGCTGCCACGGCGCACTTTGCGCCTCTTGCGGTTGAGCATATTGCGGATGCGGCTGATACCCCTCCGGCGCAGGCGCGATAACCGGTTCGCCGGTTTGCGGCCCCGGTACGGGCTGCCACTCCACGGTCGGTTGCGCGACAACCGGCTCAGCCCCCGGCATGGGCGGCGTTTGCATTATGGGATCGGCGGACGCTGCCCACGTCTGGGTGACGGCGGTTGCAGCCGCAGCGGCGGCGACCGGTTCGGTGACAGAATGGCCGTTTAACAGCGGATCATATTCATCATATTCCGGCTGCGTCGCACGGTTGCCCGAAAACAGAACGTCGTCGGGATCGGCAGCGACGCCGCGCGCGCTATACTGAATGTCCTCGTCATCATCCATCCGTTTGCCGGAAAAGAGCGCGGCATCGGTCTGACGGCCCCGTGGATTGCTGAATTTTTCAGCCAGTCGCTTACGACGCGCCAACGCGCCGCGCAAAATACGCGCCCGGCGAGATTCACGCTGCACGCCGTCGGTTTCTTCATCGTATTCGTCATCATACTCTTCGTCGTCAACCCACGTATCATCACGCCGGGTACGGTTGCTGGCGAAGGTCAGTATATTAAGCAGCCAGCCGCCTAATTTTTCGGCGATACTGACCCAGGACCAGCCGGTAAAGAGCGTCAGCCCGGCAGCCCAAATACAGAGAAGCATTATCGTTCCGCCGCTACTATGCAACAACGGCTGCAGCGTGGTGCTTAACAGGCTGCCAATTACGCCGCCGGAGGCGAAATACCAGATATCGTCGGCATTAATGGCCGCCAGACCGCAGGAAGTGAGAATCAGCGCCAGCACGCCGATAAGGCGTAGCGACACAGCAAAATAGTCGATGTAATCATCCGTAGACTGATGACGCCACGCAAACCAACACCCGCCGACAATAATGACAGGGATGGTGTAGGCCATTACGCCAAAAATAAAGAACAGTGTATCGGCCAGCCACGCGCCCGGCGCGCCGCCTAAATTATGGATGGGTTCATGCCAGGCGGTTTGCGACCAACTGGGGTCCGAAGGGTTAAAGCTCAACAAGGCCGCCATCAACCAGACGGCAAAAAGGGCAATAAGTATCAACAACGCTTCCAGAAGTCGGCGCCCGCTGCTTAACTTCGTCAATGTGACGTCTTTGTCTTCAGTATATTCCTGGCTCAAAAAAGGCTCTCCAGGTTCCAGGCTTTTCCCGCCCGATGCTAAAACGGACAACAGCACCGGGTTGCCCCGGCACTGTTGCTGTATGGATTAACAGGAGTGTAATCAAACTACAGCGATTTTGCACCTGTTCCGTGTTAGCGTGTCTTAATAACCAGACGATTACTCTGTTTTACCTCTTCCATCACTACGTAAGTTCGGGTGTCGTTCACACCTGGCAAGCGCAGCAACGTCTCTCCCAATAGTTTTCGATACGCTGACATATCCGGTACACGGGTTTTCAACAGGTAGTCGAAATCGCCGGAAACCAAATGACACTCCTGAATCTCTTCAAGCTTTTGCACGGCGGCATTAAACTGTTCAAACACATCCGGCGCGCCGCGATTTAAGGTAATCTCAACGAATACCAGAAGTGACGCATCCAGATAATGCGGGTTCAACAGCGCCGTATAGCCCTGGATAAACCCCTGTCGCTCCAGCCGACGCACACGCTCAAGGCAAGGTGTCGGCGAAAGTCCTACTCGTTTAGAAAGCTCGACGTTGGAAATACGCCCATCCTTTTGCAGTTCATTAAGAATGTTACGATCGATACGGTCGAGATCTTTGCCAGGGCGCTTCTTGCTATCTACCATTATTATTGTCTCTCTGTATTCCTTCCCTACTCCTGCCTGACTCTACTCACATCACTGTTCAGAGTCGCTGCCCATCACGATAGACCGAAACCCAGAGGGATTAACGGCGCGCAATGCCTGGTCTATGGTGAGAAGACCGTTGCCTCGCGGCAGCTATCGACATCACGAATGGCGTCTGTCCACGCCATGCGTAGATTTCACTAGCCCGGTAAACATGGTATTTACATGCATGATTATGCAGCACATACATAACACAGTTTTTTTCTTCCTCGAATGTTTTCGCAAAACAGCAGGTGATTGTCAAAGCAAAACATCGATTTTTAGTACAACATGCCAGTTATTCATTAGAGAGGGCGGTAAACTGCCATTTCGTCACCTTATAAGTTACCGATTTTAATTAAAGTTTGTGATGATAACGCCGCTGTCGCGGTCGTTCATCGGTTCATGCTATTACACATATTGTTAACAAAATCGTTATGCTCTTTTTTTACGTCTGTAAATTCCCTACAATTCTGCTCATTGTCTGCCAACAACTATGGGGATCTCATGGGCACGACCAAACACAGTAAGCTGCTTATTCTGGGCTCAGGACCGGCGGGATATACCGCGGCGGTGTATGCCGCGCGCGCAAATTTACAGCCCGTACTTATTACCGGTATGGAAAAAGGCGGTCAACTGACTACCACGACGGAAGTGGAAAACTGGCCCGGCGATCCAAACGATTTGACCGGCCCGCTGCTGATGGAACGCATGCATGAGCATGCGGCAAAATTTGAAACTGAGATAATCTTTGATCACATCAACAACGTGGATCTGCAAAATCGTCCGTTCCGTCTGACAGGTGACAGCGCAGAGTACACTTGTGATGCGTTGATCATTGCGACCGGCGCTTCCGCGCGCTATCTGGGGCTGCCATCGGAAGAAGCCTTTAAAGGGCGCGGCGTTTCCGCCTGCGCAACCTGCGACGGTTTCTTCTACCGCAATCAGAAAGTGGCGGTGATCGGCGGCGGCAACACCGCGGTTGAAGAAGCGCTTTATCTGTCCAACATCGCTTCGGAAGTGCACCTTATCCATCGCCGTGACGGTTTCCGCGCTGAAAAAATTCTCATTAAGCGTCTGATGGATAAAGTCGAAAATGGCAATATCATCCTGCACACCAACCGGACGCTGGAAGAAGTGACCGGCGATCAGATGGGCGTCACCGGCCTGCGTCTTCGCGACACGCAGCAGAGCGATAATATCGAGACGCTGGACATCGCCGGACTTTTCGTGGCCATCGGTCATAGCCCAAACACGGCGCTCTTCGAAGGCCAGCTTGAGCTGGAAAATGGTTATATCAAAGTTCAGTCCGGCACCCATGGCAACGCCACACAAACCAGCATCCCTGGCGTATTCGCGGCGGGTGACGTCATGGATCATATTTACCGTCAGGCGATCACCTCTGCAGGTACGGGTTGCATGGCAGCGCTGGATGCCGAACGCTATCTCGATGGTCTGGCCGACGCGAGTAAATAGTTTTTACAAATCAGTAACAAAAGTAAAAAAGGCGACTATAAGTCGCCTTTATTTTTGCGTCGTTGTAACATTGCCCTGCCTGAAATTCCAATAACTCACCTGCTAAGCGTGCAATGAATAAAACCCGTCAAAAAGAGCTGACCCGCTGGTTAAAACAGCAAAGCGTAATCTCCCAACGGTGGTTGAATATTTCCCGCCTGTTGGGGTTCATGAGTGGCGTATTAATTGTCGCTCAGGCCTGGATCATGGCGCGTATCCTGCAACATATGATCATGGAGAACATTCCACGGGAAGCGCTGTTGCTCCCTTTTATCCTGCTGATACTGGTCTTTGTCCTCCGCGCCTGGGTGGTGTGGTTGCGCGAGCGCGTCGGTTTTCATGCCGGACAACATATTCGCTTTGAGATCCGCCGTCAGGTGTTGGATCGTCTGCAGCAAGCCGGCCCAGCCTGGATTCAGGGCAAGCCCGCCGGTAGCTGGGCGACGCTGGTATTGGAACAGATTGACGATATGCATGACTATTATGCGCGCTATCTGCCGCAAATGGCGCTTGCCGTTTGCGTACCGCTCTTAATCGTGGCGGCGATTTTCCCGTCAAATTGGGCGGCGGCGCTGATTCTGCTGGGCACCGCCCCGCTCATTCCCCTATTTATGGCGATGGTAGGAATGGGCGCGGCTGACGCCAACCGCCGCAATTTCCTGGCGCTTGCCCGGCTAAGCGGCCATTTTCTTGACCGTCTGCGCGGGATGGAAACGCTGCGAATTTTCGGTCGTGGAGAAGCGGAAACCGAGAGCATTCGCGCAGCATCGCAGGATTTTCGTCAGCGCACGATGGAAGTACTGCGCCTCGCCTTTTTATCTTCCGGCGTGCTGGAATTTTTCACCTCGCTTTCTATTGCGCTGGTCGCCGTTTATTTTGGCTTCTCTTACCTGGGCGAGCTGAACTTTGGTCATTACGGTACCGGTGTGACGCTCGCCGCCGGGTTCCTCGCCTTGATCCTCGCGCCGGAGTTTTTCCAGCCATTACGCGACCTCGGCACGTTTTATCATGCTAAGGCGCAGGCGGTTGGCGCGGCGGATAGTCTGAAGACATTTCTGGAAACACCCCTTGCCCACCCGGCGCGCGGCGAAGTTGAGCTGGCGGAAAACGAACCTGTAACCATTGACGCAGTCAATCTTATTATCACCTCGCCAGAAGGCAAAACGCTTGCCGGGCCGCTGAATTTCTCATTAGCGGCAGGAGAACGCGCCGTCCTGGTAGGACGCAGCGGTTCCGGTAAAAGCTCTCTGTTGAATGTATTATCCGGTTTTCTCTCCTATCAGGGCTCTTTGCGTATTAACGGTGTCGAACTTCGCGATCTCTCGCCGGAATCCTGGCGCCAGCATCTCTCCTGGGTCGGACAAAACCCGCAATTACCTGCGGCGACGCTACGCGAAAATGTATTACTGGCGCGCCCGGACGCCAGCGAGCAGGAACTTTATGCCGCGCTTGACGCCGCATGGGTAAGCGAATTTTTACCGCTGCTGCCGCAGGGAGTAGACACCCCGCTCGGCAATCATGCCAGCAGACTTTCCGTCGGCCAGGCACAGCGTGTAGCGGTCGCCCGCGCGCTACTTAATCCCTGTCAACTGCTACTGCTGGATGAACCGACGGCAAGCCTGGACGCTCACAGCGAGCAACGCGTCATGCAGGCGTTAAAAGCGGCGTCAAAACGCCAGACCACATTAATGGTGACGCATCAGTTGGAAGATCTCGCCGACTGGGACGCTATCTGGGTTATGCAAGATGGCGCGATTGTCGAACAAGGCAGTTATGCTGAACTCAGCGCCGCCAACGGCGCTTTTGCGACGTTATTGGCTCACCGTCAGGAGGATATTTAAATGCGCGCGCTACTCCCTTATCTGACGCTTTATAAACGCCACAAATGGATGCTAACGCTGGGAATTGCGCTGGCAATCCTGACCCTGCTTGCCAGTATCGGGCTGCTGACGCTTTCCGGCTGGTTCCTGTCCGCGTCCGCTATCGCAGGCTTCGCGGGAATTTACAGTTTTAACTATATGCTCCCGGCAGCCGGCGTGCGCGGCGCGGCCATTACCCGTACCGCCGGTCGTTATTTTGAACGTCTGGTAAGTCATGACGCCACGTTCCGCGTACTGCAACATCTGCGTATTTATACCTTTAGCAAACTTCTACCACTCTCCCCCGCGGGTCTGGCACGTTATCAGCAAGGTGAACTGCTGAACCGCATCGTTGCCGACGTCGACACGCTGGACCATCTCTATTTGCGCGTCATCTCCCCGCTGGTCGGCGCTTTTGTAGTGATTATGATTGTCACCCTGGGGCTTAGCGTTCTCGACGTGACGCTGGCGATCACGCTGGGCGGCATTATGCTGTTGACGCTGTTTATTATGCCGCCGATGTTTTATCGCGCCGGCAAAAATACCGGCCAAAATCTGACGCATCTACGCGGTCAGTATCGCCAGCAGCTCACGTCATGGTTACAGGGCCAGGCGGAACTCACCATTTTTGGCGCCAGCAAACGCTATCGGGCGCAAATGGAAGCCACCGAATTACAATGGCATGAGGCCCAACGCCGACAGTCTGAACTCACCGCCTTATCGCAGGCGTTAATGCTGCTGATTGGCGCGCTGGCGGTGATGTTAATGTTGTGGATAGCCTCCGGCGGCGTTGGCGGCAATACGCAGCCCGGCGCGCTCATCGCGCTGTTTGTCTTCTGCGCGCTGGCGGCTTTCGAGGCGCTTGCGCCCGTTACCGGCGCATTCCAGCATCTGGGGCAGGTTATCGCCTCTGCGCTTCGTATCACTGAATTAACGGAGCAAAAACCGGAGGTGACCTTTCCGCAGGCAGAAACTCCCGCGCCGGAAAAGGTCACACTCACCCTGCGGGACGTTTCGTTTCGTTATCCCGACCAGCCGATTAATGCGCTCAATGCCCTCTCATTACAGGCTAATCCTGGCGAGCATGTCGCTATTCTGGGGCGTACCGGCTGCGGAAAATCAACGCTGTTGCAGCTACTCACCCGCGCCTGGGACCCGCAACAAGGCGAAATTCTGCTCAACGATCTTCCGCTATCCTCGCTGAGCGAGTCCGCCTTACGCCGGACTATCAGCGTGGTGCCCCAGCGTGTCCACCTGTTCAGCGCCACGCTGCGTGATAATTTATTACTGGCGGCGCCCAATGCCAGCGACGAAGCCCTTTCCGACATGCTGCGTCGCGTCGGCCTCGAAAATCTGCTCGAAGATAGTGGGCTTAATAGCTGGCTCGGCGAAGGCGGTCGCCTGCTATCCGGCGGCGAACTTCGTCGTCTGGCCATCGCCCGCGCGCTGTTGCATGATGCTCCGTTAATGCTGTTGGATGAGCCCACTGAGGGGCTGGATGCGACCACCGAGAGCGAAATGCTGGAATTACTTGCCGATGTGATGCGCGAGAAAACCATCCTGATGGTGACGCACCGTTTGCGCGGCCTGGCCCGTTTTGATCAAATCATCGTAATGGACGACGGGCGCATCATTGAGCAAGGCACTCATGCAGAATTGTTAGCCGGACAAGGGCGCTATTATCAGTTTAAACAACGTCTGTAAGCTATTATTGAACGATCCGACTTGCGTACTGGAGTTTCGCCGTCATGCGTCTGGTTCAGCTTTCCCGACATTCTATCGCTTTCCCTTCGCCGGAAGGCGCTTTACGCGAGCCTAACGGTTTACTGGCGCTGGGCGGCGATCTCAGCCCTGCCCGGTTGTTAATGGCCTACCAGCACGGGATTTTCCCGTGGTTTTCGCCGGGCGACCCGATTCTGTGGTGGTCGCCCGATCCGCGCGCCGTGCTGTGGCCTGAAAAGTTTCACCTCAGTCGCAGCATGAAGCGCTTTCACAACGCATCCCCTTACCGCGTGACGCTCAATTACGCTTTCGATCGGGTCATTGATGGATGCGCCAATCACCGTGACGAAGGCACCTGGATAACGCGTGGTATTGAGGAAGCCTATCGCCGATTACATGAATTGGGCCACGCGCACTCCATTGAAGTGTGGCGCGATCAGGAACTGGTCGGCGGGATGTATGGCGTCTCGCAGGGGGCGCTGTTTTGCGGCGAATCGATGTTTAGCCGCCAGGAGAATGCCTCTAAAACCGCACTGCTGGTTTTTTGCGCTGAATTTATCCGTCACGGCGGTAAACTTATTGATTGTCAGGTACTTAATAGTCATACCGCCTCGCTCGGCGCCATTGAAATTCCACGTCGTGACTACCTCGATCACCTCGCGGGTTTACGCCAACAGCCGCTGGCCTCCCGTTTTTGGGTGCCGCGGACATTATTTTTGCCCCGGAAGTGAATGTTTTCGGCACATTTTTTATTGGGGTGTTATAATTGCTGCCGCAGAATTGGTTTAGCTCATTATCCCGCAGCCCGTTGTCAGGTAACGCCCATCGTTTATTTCACCGTTCCCTTATATGTTGCGCTTATGTCGATACATCAGGCGGTAGTATCAGGGAAAAGGTGTATAACGCGGCGTTGTCGTGTGTCGCGGAATCATGTGCTAAGCCTGGTTTGCTGTGTTTTAAACGCACAAATCTTTACTTATCAAAAGAACTTCGGCATTATCTTGCCGGTTCAAATTATGGTAGTGATACCCCAGAGGATTAGATGGCCAAAGAAGACAATATTGAAATGCAAGGTACCGTTCTCGAAACGTTACCTAATACCATGTTCCGCGTAGAGTTAGAAAACGGTCACGTGGTTACTGCACACATCTCCGGTAAAATGCGTAAGAACTACATCCGCATCCTGACGGGCGACAAAGTGACCGTTGAGCTGACCCCGTACGACCTGAGCAAAGGCCGCATTGTCTTCCGTAGTCGCTAATTGTCTCCTCACGCCCTGAAGGGCGGCTGGATAAAAGGTCGGTTTAACCGGCCTTTTTTGCGTCCATTAAGTCGATGAATGACGAGCAGGTTACTCTTCCACCATGCGCGCATACTCTTCCGTCAAAAAATCGACCAACGCGCGTACGGAAGGTAATAATCCTCGCCGGGATGGGAACACAGCATGAATAACCTCCCGCCGGGGCTCCCACTCTTCCAGCACCGCGACCAGTTCACCGGCGGCAAGTTGTTCTTTCACCATTAAAACAGGTAACTGCACAAGCCCCACGCCCGCCATCGCCGCCTCGCGTAGCGCCAACATGTCTGTAGTAATCATACGCGGGGTAAAATGGACTTCCGCACGCGCGCCCTGCGGGCCATAAAGTTCCCAGCGGTGAATATGCTTGCCGGATGCAAGACTTAGCCCTGGCCAATGGCTCAACTCCGCCGGCGCGGAAGGGATTCCCATCCGTGCGATAAGATCCGGGCTGGCAAACAGGCGATGCCCTCTGTCAGCCAGGACGCGCATCACCAGGTCGCTATCTTCAAACGGGCGCGGCCTGACGCGAATCGCCACATCCACCCCCTCCCCTACGACGTCCACCCGACGATTGGTCGCTTCAAGCTGTAGCGAAACATCAGGATAACGCGCCATAAATTTCGCCAGCATTGGGCCGATGTGTACATGCAGCAGCGTCACCGGGCAGGTCAGCTTCACGATACCGCGAGGCTCTACCTGCAATGCGGCAATGGCATCCTGCGCCGCCTGAGCTTCCACCAGCATCGCTTTACAGTGCTCATAGAATGTTTGTCCCACTTCGGTAACGTTAAACTGCCGGGTAGTTCGCTGAATCAATCGCACGCCCAGCCGTTCCTCCAGTTGCGCAATACGCCGGCTCAGTTTTGATTTTGGTTCATCAAGCGCACGCCCCGCCGCGGCAAACCCACCCTCTTCGACCACATGCACAAACCACGCAAAATCATTGAGATCCGTTTTTATCATTACATTGTCCTATTAATGGAACGGTATGAGCCATTTTAGCCACTACCGAAGCTTTTGTCATGAATATAAGCTTATTCACATCAAGACAACGCCACTGAGGAGAACACCATGAAACAGATTACAGGCGTCTATACCGCACCTCGCCCGCACTGGGTTGGCGATGGATTTCCGGTTCGTTCACTCTTTTCTTATCAGTCACATGCGCAGCAGTTGAGTCCATTCCTGCTGCTGGATTATGCCGGGCCACACACATTTACGCCGGGTAATGAAAAACGCGGCGTTGGAGAGCATCCACACCGCGGTTTCGAGACCGTGACGATTGTTTATAGCGGCGAAGTCGAGCATCGGGATTCTACCGGTCGCGGCGGCGTTATCGGCCCGGGCGACGTTCAGTGGATGACCGCAGGCGCAGGCATTTTGCATGAAGAGTTCCATTCCGACGCGTTTACCCGTCGGGGCGGCGAACTGGAAATGGTGCAGTTGTGGGTTAACCTTCCCATGAAGGACAAAATGACCACCCCGGGTTATCAAAGCATTACCCACGATGTTATCCCGACCGTTACGTTGCCGGATGACGCCGGAGTCGTGCGGGTCATCGCAGGGCGTTATGAAGAGACAAAAGGCCCGGCGCACACTTTCTCGCCGCTCAATGTCTGGGATATGCGCCTGCAACGCAATCGCCAGCTTACATTGGCACAGCCGGAAGGATGGAGCGCCGCGCTGGTGGTACTGAAAGGCAATATCACGGTGAACGGCACGACGCCGGTCAACGAAGCGCAACTGGTGGTATTGAGCCAGCAAGGGAAAACGCTGCACCTTGAGGCCAGCAGCGACGCCAGCGTATTGCTGTTATCAGGCGAGCCGCTGAATGAACCGATTGTGGGTTACGGCCCATTTGTTATGAACACGAAACAAGAGATCGCAGAAGCAGTCCGCGATTTCAACTCCGGCCGTTTTGGCCAAATCTGAAAACATGAAGGAGAACACGATGTCAAGTCCTGCTAATTTTAATGGTTTGCGCCCGGTAATTGATGTTAACGATTCCGTGATGCTTTTAATCGATCATCAAAGCGGTCTTTTCCAGACCGTAGGCGATATGCCAATGCCGGAATTACGCGCTCGCGCCGCGGCGTTGGCGAAGATGGCGACGTTAGCGAAAATGCCGGTCATTACCACGGCATCCGTACCGCAAGGTCCGAACGGCCCGCTGATCCCGGAGATCCACGCTAATGCGCCACATGCGCAGTACATTGCGCGCAAAGGTGAAATTAACGCCTGGGATAACGAAGATTTCGTTAAGGCGGTAAAAGCGACGGGTCGTAAGACGCTGATCATTGCCGGGACAATTACCAGCGTGTGCATGGCATTCCCGGCCATTAGCGCGGTAGCGGAAGGCTATAAGGTATTTGCCGTGATCGACGCATCCGGCACCTACAGTAAGATGGCGCAGGAGATCACTCTGGCGCGTATCGTACAGGCTGGCGTCGTACCGATGGATACTGCCGCAGTCGCCTCTGAGCTGCAAGGCACCTGGAACCGTGAAGACGCCGCCGCGTGGGCCGACGTTTATACTCAGGTATTCCCGGCCTATCAACTGCTGATCGAAAGCTACAGCAAAGCGCAGGATGTGGTGAAAAACAACGAAATGTTGGATTCACAGCGTTAATTTGCCTCCCCGCGCCAGTTTGGGCGGGGATTATGTCTATTGCATGAGCAAACGACAGTGAATATGTAAATTCTGCTTGACCGTTTTAGCGCAACTCCCTATAGTAGCGCCCCGTTGCCCCCCAAGTGGTCAGGCAGCAATACAATATGGTGAGGTGTCCGAGTGGCTGAAGGAGCACGCCTGGAAAGTGTGTATACGGCAACGTATCGGGGGTTCGAATCCCCCCCTCACCGCCATATTCAAGTTGAGAGCCTGTACAGAAGTACAGGCTTTTTGCTTATATGCATCCCCCAAACCAAGGGGGGATGAGAACCACCGACCGGGGTTCGACAACTGGCGCAGCCAGTTGGACAGACCGGGCGCGCAGCGAACGGGCTGCCCGAAGGGCGAGCGCAGCGAGTCAATCCCCCCCTCACCGCCATATTCAAGAAAGAGCTCGTACGAAAGTACGGGCTTTTTTTTCACATAAAGCCACCCTACAGGGGGGATGAGAACACCCGACCGGGGTTCGACACAAAAACGCCGGGAGCGTTTTTGAACAGAGCTTGCTCTGGCCCCGAAGGGGCGAGGCCCAGGGATGGGCTGAGTAGCGGCGCAGCCAGTTGGACAGACCGGGCGCGCAGCGAACGGGCTGCCCCGAAGGGGCGAGCAAAGCGAGTCAATCCCCCCCTCACCGCCATATTCAAGAAAGAGCTCGTACGAAAGTACGGGCTTTTGTATCTAAACTTCTTGTTTTTACTGTGATTTTCCTGATGAAGGTTCGTTTTTTGACCTTTGGTTGCTACACCAAACTTACTATAGATTGTGTAAAACAGCCCCACTCCCCTACCTGAAACGCTTTAGAAAAGTTTGCATAAGTATCTCTCGGTAGTAAAAAAGCACCGAGTTCCTCTGTCTGATGCTGCCGTTGCTTTATTAGAAGGCTTACCGCGTTTGAAAAATAACAATCATGTATTCCCTGCCCCTCGCGCTGAAACACTTTCTGATATGTCGTTATTGGCTGTATTGAAACGAATGGGATATACCAACTTAACGCAACATGGCTTCCGTTCTACTTTCCGTGAGTGGGCTGGTGAAACAACGGGCTACCCACGTGAGGTTATTGAACATGCGTTGGCGCACCAGTTGGCAGATAAGGCTGAAGCAGCGTATCAGCGTGGGACGTTATGGCCTAAACGGGTGGCGTTGATGGATGATTGGACGGGGTATAGCACTGCCAACAGCTAAGCTACCTGTACGAAAGCATTATCGTTGATAACAACGTAGAAAGTGTGATGCTAATAGCATTCGCTTTCGAAAATGTGATAAGCAATAATTTCATATTGAACTATTTCTTATACAATTATTATCATGGTTTGCAAATTACATAAACCACTCAAGGAGA
Source organism: Salmonella sp. SJTUF14076 (assembly GCF_015534835.1). NCBI lineage: Bacteria > Pseudomonadati > Pseudomonadota > Gammaproteobacteria > Enterobacterales > Enterobacteriaceae > Salmonella > Salmonella sp. SJTUF14076. The sequence goes on from NZ_CP064674.1 coordinate 3,005,065, forward strand.
GGTTATGCCCGGACTGATAGGCTACTGGAAGCAACTTCCCACCAAAGATGAATATATTAAAAAACACAATATGAGTAAAATATCTTGCTACAGTTGTGGTCACGAGAAATTCAGCGATGTTGGTTTGATACAGGTATGGGATAATCACAGAAGAATTCTTTGTGCTAAGTGTAAGACTACTCTTTTCAGAGAAGAGGATTAGTTTTTTTGGCATTGGTAACAGCGGCTTCAGCATCCCTTTTCACGCAGCGGGTCGGGCTTTTTTTCGCATTTGACCCGTCGATTACCGGATGATGACGCAATTTACAAGCGCCTTGTCCGCCTACCGCGAGCACAACGCCATCAGGCTAACTATTAGCCGGCGTAAAAAAACCGGGCGCTAAGGCCCGGTTTGTACGGCAGTGAAACGAAGATTAATGCGCGGCTTCCGGCTTGTGCTTTTGCGCACTCTGGAAGCCATACGTCAACGCATTTTTCTCTTTATCCAGCGCGACGGTGACCTGTCCGCCGTCAACCAGCGATCCAAACAGCAACTCATTGGCCAGCGGTTTTTTCAGGTTATCCTGAATCACACGTGCCATTGGTCGTGCGCCCATCGCCCGGTCATAGCCCTTTTCCGCCAGCCAGTCGCGCGCTTCCTGACTGACTTCCAGGGAGACGCCTTTCTGATCCAACTGAGCCTGCAACTCGACGATAAACTTATCGACAACCTGATGAATCACCTCGCCAGACAGATGATCGAACCAAATAATGTTGTCGAGACGGTTACGGAACTCCGGCGTAAACACTTTCTTGATCTCGCCCATCGCATCGGTACTGTTGTCCTGATGAATAAGACCAATAGATTTACGTTCGGTTTCTCGCACGCCGGCGTTGGTGGTCATCACCAGCACCACGTTGCGGAAATCCGCCTTGCGGCCGTTGTTATCGGTCAGCGTACCGTTATCCATCACCTGCAGCAGCAGGTTAAAGACATCCGGGTGCGCTTTTTCGATCTCATCCAGCAGCAGCACCGCATGAGGATGCTTAATCACCGCATCCGTCAGAAGCCCGCCCTGGTCGAAACCGACGTATCCCGGAGGCGCGCCGATCAAACGGCTCACCGTATGACGCTCCATATATTCGGACATATCAAAACGCAACAGCTCAATACCCAGCGCTTTTGAAAGCTGTACCGTAACTTCAGTTTTCCCTACGCCAGTTGGGCCGGCGAACAAGAATGAGCCGACAGGTTTATGCTCATGGCCCAGGCCCGCACGACTCATCTTAATAGCTTCGGTCAGCGCCTCAATCGCGTTATCCTGGCCGAAGACCAGCATTTTCAGACGATCGCCCAGGTTCTTCAGCGTATCGCGATCGCTCTGCGAGACGCTCTTTTCAGGAATTCGCGCAATTCGCGCCACTACGGACTCAATATCCGCCACGTTGACCGTTTTCTTACGTTTACTCACCGGCATCAGACGCGCCCGAGCGCCCGCTTCGTCAATCACGTCAATGGCTTTATCTGGCAGATGGCGGTCATTGATATATTTTACCGCCAGCTCGACCGCCGCACGCACCGCTTTCGCGGTATAACGCACGTCGTGGTGCGCTTCGTACTTAGGTTTCAAGCCGTTGATAATTTGCACCGTCTCTTCCACCGAAGGCTCGGTAATATCAATTTTCTGGAAACGGCGTGCTAATGCGCGGTCTTTCTCAAAAATATTGCTGAATTCCTGATAGGTCGTTGAGCCGATCACCCGGATCTTACCGCTGGAAAGCAGCGGTTTAATCAGATTTGCCGCATCCACCTGTCCGCCCGACGCCGCGCCAGCGCCGATAATGGTATGGATTTCATCGATAAACAGGATGCTGTTGGTATCCTGCTCAAGCTGTTTCAGCAACGCCTTAAACCGTTTTTCAAAATCGCCGCGGTATTTGGTGCCCGCCAGCAGCGAACCGATATCCAGCGAGTAAATGGTGCAATCGGCCATCACTTCCGGCACATCGCCCTGCACGATACGCCAGGCCAGCCCTTCGGCAATCGCCGTTTTGCCGACGCCGGATTCCCCCACCAGCAGCGGGTTATTTTTACGGCGACGACACAAGACCTGGATCGCGCGTTCCAGTTCTTTTTCACGACCAATCAGCGGATCGATGCCGCCCACGCGAGCAAGTTGGTTAAGATTCGTCGTGAAGTTTTCCATACGTTCCTCCCCGCCAGCTTGTTCGTCGCCAGTTGGCTGATTGCCGAGATCGGAAGATTGGCTCGGTTCGTCTTTTCGCGTCCCGTGAGAAATAAAGTTCACGATATCCAGACGGCTCACTTCATGCTTACGCAGCAGATAAGCCGCCTGTGATTCCTGTTCGCTAAAGATAGCCACCAGCACATTCGCGCCAGTCACTTCACTACGCCCGGAAGACTGAACGTGGAAGACGGCACGTTGCAGGACACGCTGGAAACTTAACGTCGGCTGCGTATCACGCTCTTCTTCACTGGCAGGCAGTACGGGTGTGGTTTGTTCAATGAAGGCTTCGAGTTCCTGACGGAGCGCCACCAGATCCACGGAGCATGCTTCCAGCGCTTCGCGAGCCGATGGGTTGCTGAGCAGCGCCAGCAACAGATGCTCGACGGTCATAAACTCATGACGGTGCTCGCGCGCTCTGGCGAAAGCCATGTTTAAACTGAGTTCCAGTTCTTGATTGAGCATAGGCACCTCCCCCAATTTTTATACCTGCATTCAGGCTTTTTCCAGCGTACACAGCAACGGATGCTCGTTCTCCCTTGCATACTTGTTCACCATCGCCACTTTGGTTTCCGCCACCTCGGCGGTGAACACGCCGCAGATGGCTTTGCCTTGATAGTGAACTGCAAGCATCAATTGCGTTGCACGTTCTACATCATAAGAAAAGAATTTTTGTAACACGTCAATAACAAACTCCATCGGAGTGTAGTCATCATTGACTAATATCACTTTATACATAGATGGCGGTTTTAGCGCGTCGCGCACGCTATCTTCCACCAACTGGTCAAAATCCAGCCAATCGTTCGTCTTACCCATTGTCAGTCGTCATTATCGGTTACGGTTGTCGGCAGGAAAATCTGCCGCTGACCAGAGTCTATGCACACAATCAATCTACCTCAATTGATAGATAACTAACATCTATCAGTACCATCCGCGACATCTGTCACATTCCCGGCAATAGCGTTAACTGCTTCAAATTTTTGATTCATTTTTACCCGTTCCCCCCTGCCTGATGCTTGACGCCTCGCCTGATTTCTCTAAATTGTAATGTCGAGAGTTGGTGAGGTTTTGAACAGCCCCCACTCCGTCACCGGTTCATTCCATCTTACTTATATAAGATTTACGAAGGATGTCGAAGCATGGAAACGGGTACTGTAAAGTGGTTCAACAATGCCAAAGGGTTTGGTTTCATCTGCCCTGAAGGCGGCGGCGAGGATATTTTCGCCCATTACTCCACCATTCAAATGGATGGTTACAGAACGCTTAAAGCCGGACAGTCTGTCCGGTTTGATGTCCACCAGGGGCCAAAAGGCAATCACGCCAGCGTCATCGTGCCCATCGAAGCAGAGGCCGTTGCATAGCTCCTCTGTCTCATTGTGTACATCCAGGAGGCAAAATGCCAGCCCGATCGGCTGGCATTTTTATTTAACGCCAGTGCCTGATAGCGACACTGTTGCATCTTATCAGGCCGACAAATGACGTCAGCGAGATTACTCCCTTGCCAGCGCATCCACCGGATCCAGTCGCGCCGCGTTTCTCGCCGGTAGCCAGCCAAACAATATCCCGGTAAACGTCGAACATAAAAACGCGCTCGCCAGCGCTGTCAGTGAAAAACCGATCTCCCAGCCGGGCAGGAAAAGCTGTAGCATAAATGCGATGAACATCGACAAGCTAATCCCCAGCGCTCCACCAACCAGGCAAACCAGCACCGCTTCAATAAGAAACTGCTGTAGCACATCGCTGGCGCGCGCGCCTACCGCCATACGGATGCCGATTTCACGCGTTCGCTCGGTGACGGAAACCAGCATAATATTCATAACGCCGATGCCGCCGACAACCAGCGAAATGACGGCCACCAGCGTCAGAAATAACTGAAGAGTATAGGTGGTTTTTTCAGCCGTTTTCAGGACGCTGTCCATATTCCAGGTGAAGAAGTCTTTTTTACCGTGGCGTAAGGTGAGCAGGCGGGTAAGCTGCTGTTCAGCCTGATCGCTATCAACGCCATCTTTCACACGAACGGTGATCGAGTTAAGCCATGACTGACCCATTATGCGATCTGACATCGTGCTATAGGGCAACCAAACTTGCAACAGATTGCTATTGCCGTACATGGACGGTTTCTCTTCCGCCACGCCAATAACAATAACCGGCATATTACCCACCAGCACCACTTCCCCTACGACATTCGCTTTATTTGGAAATAGCTGGCGTCGCGTGTTGGCATCCAGCACCACCACCTGCGCGCGATCCTGTTGCTGTACAGCATTGAAGGTGTTCCCCTCCCTAAAGGACATGCCGTAAACGTTAAAATAATCGCCACTGACGCCATTAGCATTTACGGCAATATCAATATTGCCATAGCGAAGACGTAGGCTCTTTGAAACGCTGGGCGTCGCAGAGTTAACCCACGGCTGTTTCTGAATAGCGACCAGATCGTCATATTTCAGCGCCTGTCGATACTGCGGGTTGTCGTCGCCAAAATCTTTGCCTGGATGAATATCAATCGTGTTAGTGCCCATAGCGCGGATATCCGCCAGTACCATCTGTTTTGCGGCGTCGCCGACCACCACAATCGACACCACCGACGCAATACCGATAATAATTCCCAGCATGGTCAGTAAAGTACGCATTTTGTTAGCGGCCATCGCTAACCACGCCATCGACAGCGCTTCGCGAAAGCTGCTGGCAAATTGCCGCCAGCCGGGAGCCGTATTAGCTACGGCAGCGTCAACGCCCTGTTCGCGTTTATTTTCCTGCGCGGGCGGATTATGGACAATCTTGCCATCGTGAATTTCAATAATCCGCTCCGCCTGGGCGGCAATCAGCGGATCGTGCGTCACAATGATCACCGTATGTCCGCGATCGCGCAGTTGGCGCAAAATCGCCATCACCTCTTCGCCGGAATGGCTATCCAGCGCGCCGGTCGGCTCATCCGCCAGAATCACCTGTCCGCCGTTCATCAGCGCGCGGGCAATACTGACACGCTGCTGCTGTCCGCCAGAAAGCTGTGAAGGCGGGTAATCGACGCGATCGCTTAATCCCAGCCGCAAAAGCAACTCTCTGGCGCGCGCCTGGCGTTTTTTGCGTTCAATGCCGGCGTAGACGGCGGGGATTTCAACATTTTGCGCTGCCGTTAAATGCGACAACAGATGGTAGCGCTGAAAGATAAAGCCAAAATGCTCACGCCGCAGCTGCGCCAGCGCGTCCGGGTCCAGCGTCGAGACGTCCCGCCCCGCCACCCGATAAGTGCCGCTGGTCGGTTTATCCAGGCACCCGAGGATATTCATCAGCGTTGATTTTCCAGAACCGGAAACGCCGACGATCGCCACCATCTCCCCGGCGTGGATTTGCAGGGAGATATCTTTCAACACCGCCACCTGCTCTTCTCCGGAGGGGTAGCTGCGGCTCACATTGCACAGTTCAAGCAATGCCGTCATGGCGTCGCTCCTGGCCTGCTCTCGCCGATGATCACCTCATCGCCCGCTTCCAGACCTTTAACCACTTCCACGTCTGTATCGTTACGCTCGCCAATGATCACTTCGCGCTCACGTTTTTCGCCGTTACGCAACAGCGCCACTTTATAACGATTGCCGCCCACCGGTTCGCCAAGTGCGGCGAGAGGAATAATCAGTACATTTTTGACATCCATGAGTTGAATATAAACCTGTGCGGTCATATCAAGACGCAAGATTCTTTTGGGATTCGGCACTTCAAACCGGGCGTAATAAAAAATAGCGTCGTTGATCTTTTCCGGCGTCGGCAGAATATCTTTTAAAACGCCTTCATAGCGCGTTTGCGGATCGCCTGCAATGGTGAACCATGCTTTCTGCCCCGCCCGAAGATGGATCACGTCCGCTTCCGAGACCTGCGCTTTTACCAGCATGGTGCTCATATCCGCCAGCGTCAGAATATTGGGCGCCTGCTGAGCTGCAATCACCGTTTGTCCTTGCAGGGTAGTGATTTGCGTCACTTCCCCCGCCATGGGGGCAACAATACGGGTATATTCCAGGTTGGTTTTCGCGGTGTCCAACGAGGCCCGATTACGTTTGATCTGGGCATCTATGGTGCCAATACGCGCCTGTTTAACCGCCAACTCCGTCGCCGCAGTATCCAGATCCTGTTGCGATACCGCCTGAGTCTTAGCTAACTGCTGCTGGCGCGCCAGCGTAACCCGCGCCAGCTTTAACTCAGCAGCTGCCTGCTGACGCTCCGCGTTCAGCTCCATCAGGGTGGCCTCGACCTCTTTTATCTGGTTCTCCGCCTGATCTGGGTCAATCACGCCGAGTAGCTGATCTTTTTTAACGTTATCGCCAATGGAGACCAGCAGCGTTTTCAACTGGCCGCTCACCTGCGCGCCGACATCCACTTTACGCAACGCGTCCAGTTTTCCAGTCGCCAGTACACTCTGTTCAAGATCGCCTGGCCGCACGATTAATGTCTGATAAGTTGGCAGCGGCGCATTTATCATTCGCCAGCTAACCATCCCCCCCACTAAAAGAATTAAAATAATGACCAGATAACGCTTTTTAAATTTCTTTCCCTTAGCACGCATAGAAACCCTGACGGCAAAATTTTAACCAGAAAGTAAACCGTATCTAAACAAACCTGACGCAATAAAGATAGCGCCGGCTGTATTGACGATTGGTTAATGTTTCCTGTGGTTCAATCTCGACAATCTTATGTCGCGGATTACGATCATGACACAGCTTACAGATAATACCTGGTACACTTCAGATTACATCTCTCCTTTACAATTATTTATTCGTCTGACGCGCGGGCAATTACAGCCAGGAAAATTCTGGCGTAAAGCCAGCTTTCGTCGCAAGTTTTTAATCCGCTCATTAGTCATGCCGCGTGCGACCAGCCAATTACTGACCAATCTCACCCAATGGCCGGAGTTAAATACGTTACTTGCTCGTCAGCCGCGTTTGCCTATTCGGCTACATCGTCCTTATATGGCTGTAAATATTAAACGCGATTTCGCCTTAGACGCTCTGTGTTTTCATTATCAACAGATGCGCCAACTTTTATCGCGGGAACAACAAGTTAGCTATTTAAGCCAGTATGGCCTGAATCTTGCTAAATTTGAAACTAAAACCGGCGAGTTGTTTCAACTTGATTTAGTCAGTCTGGTCTCACTGGATAAAGAAGGTGAAAGCACTATTGTTGTTCGCGACGCACAGTTACGTATTCTGGCAGAGATCACATTTACCCTGTGTCGCTTTAACCAACAACGCACACTATTTATCGGCGGATTACAGGGCGCGGCAAACGACGTCCCTCACGAAATTATCCAGCAGGCGACCAAAGCCTGCCATGGTCTTTTTCCCAAACGCATCGTGATGGAGGCTCTCTGTCAGTTTGCGCAAGTCTTTCAGGCAGAAAAGATTATAGCTGTGAGTAACGATGCGCACGTTTACCGTAGCTGGCGATACATGGATAAAAAGACGCAAATGCATGCCGACTATGACGCGTTTTGGGAATCGTTAGGCGGTGAAAGAATTAAAGGAAATTACTATGCGCTACCGCTGGCGATCGCCCGAAAAAGCGAAGCGGAGATCGCCAGTAAGAAACGGGCCGAGTATCGCCGCCGCTATGCGTTACTCGATAGCGTCGTCGAACAGGTTCCGGCCACATTCAAACGTTAATCCGCCCGGCCCCGCGCCAGCCAAACCACGCGCGAGAACATCTTTCTGAACAGCGGCGGCACGGCGTCAATTCCCCGCCGCCCGGCTTCCATCGCGACTTCAATCGCCAAATCCGGCTTTGACGAGCGGTGGATAGCTTTAGTGATAATTTTCCGGGTATTCATCGGCACATTAGGCGGAAGCTGCGCAACCCGGTGAAAAACATCGGCAAAGCCCTGACGATACATAAAATGTTCCATATCCAGCGCAGGCAACGCCGTGAGATGTTCGCGTTCTTCTTCCCGATCGTTATTAAGCAGGCTGCGGACCGTCGCGGCATATTTTTTCCCCGCTTCGTCGCCATCCACCAGGACATGCCACTCGATTCCCATACGGCGGGCGAACTTCACCAGCGGTTTCAGGCCAGACTGAGCAAACTCAATGACTTTAATGCCCTCCGCATCAAAATGATGTCCACACTGACGCGCCAGCTCATTAATAACCCAGGTTTCCGTCTCGCCTTCCACCAGTAGCCAGCAACGCGCAAACAGCGACGACGCGCGATTAAAGCGGATATGAAAGGCGATGCGCCGTCCATCTTCCGCGCTTAACCCGCCCGGGCCCAGACGCCAGGCGGCGACGCGGGAAGATTCGCGCACCAGCCGTACGACATGCTCCACCGGCGTTAGCGAGAGCAGTTCGCCTGAGTTGGTTGTCGCTATCCGCTGTAGCGGTAACAGATTGAGCAATTGCCAGGCGACTGAAAGCATAATGGGATGTAAACGGGTTTCCGGATCTTCCACCAGCAGTAATGGTCGCGCGTCTTTATGTAACCGCAGCGTCCCTTTCGCCTGTAACAGCGTGGAGAAAAGCCCCAGCAGGATCACCCGATGCGACCGGCTGCCCGGTTTGTCGATCATCCGATTAATAATATCCAGATAGCGCCAGCTACGCTGCTCATTTTGCGAACGTCGGCGCATGAGTCGGTGACGCGCCTGTCCTGCGCCCTGCTCTGAGAAATAGTGTTCAAGCAGTTGCACCATCGCGGACAGTCCCTGGCGAATCTGCCCGTCGGTTAAATTTTGCGGCCGGGTCGCCAGCTCACGCGCCAGAAAATCCAGTTGCCGGGCCGTGACTTCAACATCCGGCACATTAGGCACCGTACCGTTGCGAATACGTCGCATAAAGCGCGCATCGCGCAAACGTAGCACTGGCATCAGACGAACCAGGTGGCGCACCTGATCGTTAATATTTTCCACCGGCAATGGCTGCCCATCGCTATTGAGAAAACTGCGCAACGTCATCACGCTGCCATCGGCGCCGCATTCGCCCTCTAGCCGATAAAAAATGCGGTGAAAATCATCCTCGCAAGGCGACCAGCATGCTTCCAGCGCTCTATAACGACGTACCCGATGCCGCCCTGGCTGCGTTTCGCGAAAAGTCAGAATAATATGCAGGTGATGCTCGCGTCCTTTTATGTCGCCAGGCGGAAACCAGAAATCCTCACGGACAAAATGGTAGAGATCGAGTTCCGGCGACAATAACAGAGTCAGCGCATCCAGCAGGCTGGATTTGCCCCAGGCGTTTTCCCCAATCAGCACGTTGTTTTGCTCCAGCATCAACGACAGTCGGTTGATACCGCGAAATCCTACTATTTCAACGCGTTCGAGAATCATGCTTCCTCCAGAAAAACGTCACCACTCCATTAAACTCACCGCAGTATAACGGCAAATGCTTCCGCCTGGCGTGATATTCCCCCCTTTGCCTGGGGCAACTGTCTGATAAATGTACGGCTGACGGTGTCGCTTTACTGATAGTCTGGAATTCGGTAGTGTCATGTACGCTATTCAAACAATAAAAAAGGGCCCGGCTGTTCATGTTTTCAGGACTTTTAATCATTCTGGTTCCACTGATTGTGGGCTATCTCATTCCACTGCGACATAAAGCCGCATTACAACTTATTAACCGGCTACTGAGCTGGATCGTGTACCTTATTCTCTTTTTTATGGGAATAAGCCTGGCGTTTTTGGATAACCTCGCCAGTAATCTGGTGGCGATTTTTCATTATTCCGCCGTCAGTATTACGATTATTTTATTGTGTAATATCGCCGCCTTATTGTGGCTGGAACGTATCCTCCCGTGGCGTCACCATCATCAGCAGGAAAAACTGCCTTCGCGTATTGCCATGGCGCTGGAGTCGCTGCAACTGTGCGGCGTAGTGGTATTGGGGTTTGTCATCGGCCTGAGCGGACTCTCTGTTTTACAGCACGCCACCGAAGCCAGTGAATATACGCTGATCTTTTTATTGTTCCTGGTGGGGATTCAGCTACGAAATAGCGGCATGACCTTAAAGCAAATTGTGCTTAACCGCCGGGGAATGATGGTCGCGGTCGTTGTCGTGGCAAGCTCATTACTGGGCGGCGTGATTAATGCGTTTATCCTGGACTTACCGCTAAAAACCGCCCTGGCGATGGCGTCAGGTTTCGGCTGGTACTCTCTTTCCGGTATTTTGCTGACGGAGTCGTTTGGACCGGTTATCGGCAGCGCGGCATTTTTTAACGATCTGGCCCGCGAACTTTTGGCCATTATGCTTATTCCCGGTCTGATTCGCCGCAGCCGTTCAACGGCGTTGGGCCTGTGCGGAGCGACCTCAATGGACTTTACGTTGCCGGTATTACAGCGCTCCGGCGGCGTAGAGATTGTTCCGGCGGCTATCGTACATGGCTTTATCCTCAGCCTGCTGGTCCCCCTCTTAATGGCGTTCTTCTCGGCCTGATACCTCTTTGGCGGTAGGCATCTGCCGCCAAAATTGCGCTAAATCAATCTCCTTGCACATTATGGCAGAAATCCCTTTTATCCCTTTGTTCACAGGCATAACCTTAAACATGTATATTAAATATAACTTTAAAAGGTGTGACCATGTTTTGTGTGCAATGTGAACAAACCATCCGTACACCAGCCGGAAACGGCTGCTCCTACGCGCAGGGAATGTGCGGTAAAACAGCTGAAACGTCCGATCTGCAGGATCTGCTGATTGCGGCTTTGCAAGGTTTGTCTGCCTGGGCGGTGAAGGCCCGTGAATATGGCATCATTAATCACGACGTTGATAACTTTGCGCCGCGCGCGTTTTTCTCCACGCTGACCAACGTTAACTTCGACTCTCCGCGTATCGTCGGCTACGCCCGTGAAGCGATTGCCTTGCGTGAAGCGTTGAAAGCGCAGTGCCTGAGCGTGGATGCCAATGCGCATTGCGACAATCCGATGGCCGATCTGCAACTGGTTAGCGACGATCTGGGCGAACTGCAACGTCAGGCGGCGGAATTTACCCCGAATAAAGACAAAGCCGCCATTGGCGAGAACATCCTCGGCCTGCGTCTGCTGTGCCTGTACGGTCTGAAAGGCGCGGCGGCGTATATGGAGCACGCGCACGTTCTCGGTCAATACGACAACGACATTTACGCGCAGTACCACAAAATCATGGCCTGGCTGGGCACCTGGCCTGCTGACATGAACGCGCTGCTGGAGTGCGCAATGGAAATCGGCCAGATGAACTTCAAAGTGATGAGCATTCTGGATGCCGGTGAAACCACCAAATACGGTCACCCAACGCCGACTCAGGTCAACGTCAAAGCGACTGAAGGCAAGTGCATTCTGATCTCCGGTCACGATCTGAAAGATCTCTACAACCTGCTGGAGCAGACCGAAGGCACCGGCGTTAACGTCTACACTCACGGTGAAATGCTGCCCGCACACGGCTATCCGGAACTGCGTAAATTCAAGCATCTGGTCGGTAACTACGGCAGCGGCTGGCAGAATCAGCAGGTCGAATTCGCCCGCTTCCCTGGCCCAATCGTGATGACCTCTAACTGCATTATCGACCCGACCGTAGGCAGCTATGACGACCGTATCTGGACCCGTAGCATCGTCGGCTGGCCGGGCGTTAGCCATCTTGAAGGCGATGACTTCGGGCCGGTCATTGCCCAGGCGCAGCAAATGGCGGGCTTCCCGTATAGCGAAATTCCGCATCTCATCACCGTCGGTTTTGGCCGTCAGACCCTGCTCGGCGCTGCCGATACGCTCATCGATCTGGTCAGTCGTGAAAAACTGCGTCACATCTTCCTGGTCGGCGGCTGTGACGGCGCGCGCGGCGAGCGTAACTACTTTACCGATTTCGCCACCAGCGTGCCGGATGACTGCCTGATCCTGACCCTGGCCTGCGGTAAATACCGTTTCAACAAACTGGAGTTCGGCGACATCGAAGGGCTGCCGCGTCTGGTCGATGCCGGTCAATGTAACGATGCTTACTCCGCGATTATCCTGGCGGTGACGCTGGCGGAAAAACTGGGCTGCGGCGTCAACGATCTGCCGCTATCGCTGGTGCTCTCCTGGTTTGAGCAGAAAGCGATCGTGATTCTGCTGACGCTGCTGTCATTAGGCGTGAAAAATATTGTCACCGGGCCGACCGCACCAGGCTTCTTCACGCCGGATTTGCTGGCTATCCTCAACGAGAAGTTCGGTCTGCGCTCCGTGACCACCGTTGAAGAAGACATGAAGCAATTACTGAGCGCGTAAGGAGGTCAATGATGACGATGCCAACCTCACAGTGTCCCTGGCGAATGCAGGTGCATCACATCCGTCAGGAGACGCCGGATGTATGGACAATTGCGCTATTATGCCATGATTACTACCCTTACCGCGCCGGGCAGTATGCGCTGGTGAGCGTGCGTAATTCAGCGGAAACGCTGCGCGCCTACACCCTTTCGTCTACGCCGGGCGTCAGTGAATATATCACGCTGACCGTTCGTCGGATTGAAGATGGCACGGGTTCACAGTGGTTAACCCATGACATCAAGCGCGGCGATTACATCTGGCTGTCTGATGCAATGGGCGATTTTACCTGTGACGATAAAACAGAAGATAAGTTTCTGCTGCTCGCCGCCGGTTGTGGCGTAACGCCAATCATGTCGATGCGTCGCTGGCTGGCGAAATACCGCCCGCAGGCCGATGTGCAGGTCATCTTTAACGTCCGTTCGCCGGATGATGTGATTTTTGCCGACGAGTGGCGACAGTATCCGGTCACGCTAGTGGCGGAAAATCATGCCACGGAAGGTTTTGTCGCGGGCCGTCTGACCACGGAATTGTTACAGAGCGTACCGGATTTGGCATCGCGCACCATCATGACCTGCGGCCCGGCGCCCTATATGGATTTCGTCGAACAGGGAGTGAAAGCGCTTGGCGTAACGCGCTTCTTTAAAGAGAAGTTCTTCACGCCGGTGGCGGAAACGGCAACCAGCGGCCTGAAATTCACCAAGCTACAGCCAGCGCAGGAATTTTATGCCCCGATCGGTACGACGCTGCTGGAGGCGCTGGAGAGTAATAAAGTACCGGTTGCCGCTGCCTGTCGGGCAGGTGTTTGCGGCTGCTGTAAAACCAAAGTCGTTTCCGGCGACTATACGGTGAGCAGCACCATGACGCTGAGCGAGGCGGAGATTGCCGAAGGTTACGTACTGGCCTGCTCCTGCCATCCGCAGGGCGATCTTGTTCTCGCATAATCGGTAAACGTTCCATCATAGGCCCGGTAAGCGTCAGCGCTACCGGGCGATTTGCCGCTCGCTTCATCCTTTCGCCCCTCTCTTCGCCAAAGAAAAACGTCATCGTCATCTTCAACTAAACTTGTAACCGTTATCACATTTAAGGAGATGGAGAACCATGAAACAAACCGTTGCCGCTTTTATTGCCAAAACGCTGGAACAGGCTGGCGTAAAACAAATCTGGGGCGTCACTGGCGACTCCCTGAACGGCCTGAGCGATAGTCTTAATCGTATGGGAACCATTGAATGGATGCCAACCCGCCACGAAGAGGTCGCCGCTTTCGCCGCCGGCGCACAAGCGCAGCTTACCGGCGAGCTGGCAGTGTGCGCCGGTTCATGTGGACCGGGCAACCTGCACCTGATCAATGGCCTGTTTGATTGCCACCGTAACCACGTCCCTGTTCTGGCGATCGCCGCCCATATTCCGTCCAGTGAAATCGGCAGCGGTTATTTCCAGGAGACCCACCCGCAGGAGTTGTTCCGTGAATGCAGCCACTATTGCGAGTTGGTTTCCAGCCCGGAGCAGATCCCGCAGGTACTCGCCATCGCCATGCGCAAAGCGGTGCTAAACCGCGGCGTCTCCGTGGTCGTACTTCCGGGTGACGTGGCGCTGAAACCTGCGCCTGAAAACGCCGTCACTCATTGGTACCATGCCCCGCACCCCGTCGTCACGCCGGCGGAGGAAGAGCTGAAAAAACTGGCGCAACTGCTGCGCTACTCCAGCAATATCGCATTGATGTGCGGTAGCGGCTGCGCGGGCGCGCATGAGGAGTTGGTCGCGTTGGCGGCAAAACTAAAAGCGCCAATCGTTCATGCCCTGCGCGGCAAAGAGCACGTTGAGTACGATAACCCTTATGATGTGGGAATGACCGGCCTGATTGGCTTTTCTTCTGGCTTCCACACCATGATGAACGCCGATACGCTGATCCTGCTCGGCACCCAGTTCCCCTACCGCGCCTTTTATCCGAGCGATGCCAAAATCATTCAGATTGACATCAACCCGGGCAGTATTGGCGCGCACAGCAAAGTCGACATGGCGCTGGTGGGCGATATTAAAGCCACGCTTCGCGCCCTGCTGCCGCTGGTGGAAGAAAAAAGCAATCGTAAATTCCTCGATAAAGCTCTGGAGCACTATCGGGACGCCCGTAAAGGGCTTGATGACTTAGCCAAACTCAGCGATAAAGCCATCCATCCACAATATCTGGCGCAACAAATTAGCCATTTCGCCGCTGACGACGCTATTTTTACCTGCGATGTCGGCACGCCGACCGTCTGGGCGGCCCGCTATCTAAAAATGAACGGCAAGCGCCGCCTGCTGGGCTCGTTTAACCACGGGTCAATGGCCAACGCCATGCCACAGGCGCTCGGCGCTCAGGCCACCGCGCCGGGTCGGCAGGTTATCGCAATGTGCGGTGATGGCGGCTTCAGTATGCTGATGGGCGATTTTCTCTCGGTGGTACAGATGAAGCTGCCGATAAAAATCGTCGTCTTTAATAACAGCGTGCTGGGCTTTGTGGCGATGGAAATGAAAGCCGGCGGCTACCTTACCGACGGTACCGAACTGCACGACACCAATTTCGCGCGTATCGCCGAAGCCTGCGGCATTACCGGTATTCGCGTGGAAAAAGCCGCAGACGTGGACGGTGCGCTACAGCGCGCGTTTTCCATCGACGGCCCGGTACTGGTTGACGTGGTCGTGGCAAAAGAAGAGCTGGCGATCCCGCCGCAGATCAAACTGGAACAAGCGAAAGGCTTTAGCCTGTACATGCTACGCGCCATTATTAGCGGCCGCGGCGATGAAGTGATCGAACTGGCGAAAACGAACTGGCTAAGGTAAAACAGTGCACATCACCTTTTAAAATCCAGGGATGTGCCATGATTGATTTACGCAGTGATACCGTTACCCGACCGAGCCGCGCCATGCTCGAGGCGATGATGACCGCTCCGGTCGGGGACGACGTATACGGCGATGACCCTACCGTTAACGCCCTTCAGCGCTACGCCGCCGACCTCTCCGGTAAAGAAGCGGCGCTTTTTTTACCCACCGGCACCCAGGCCAATCTGGTCGCGCTGCTTAGCCATTGTGAACGCGGCGAAGAGTATATCGTCGGTCAGGGCGCGCATAATTATCTTTATGAAGCTGGCGGCGCGGCGGTGCTCGGCAGCATTCAGCCGCAGCCCATCGACGCCGCCGCGGACGGTACGCTGCCGCTGGAGAACGTGGCGGCGAAGATTAAAGCGGATGACATCCACTTCGCGCGTACGCGCTTGCTCAGTCTGGAAAATACGCATAACGGGAAAGTGCTGCCGCGCGCGTATCTGAAAGACGCCTGGACGTTTACCCGCGAACGTGGGCTGGCGCTGCACGTTGACGGCGCCCGAATTTTTAACGCGGTGGTTGCCTACGGCTGTGAGTTAAAAGAGATTACGCAGTATTGCGACTCTTTTACCATCTGCCTGTCAAAAGGTCTCGGAACGCCGGTCGGTTCGCTGCTGGTCGGTAACCGCGACTACATTAAACGCGCGACGCGCTGGCGTAAAATGGTCGGCGGCGGAATGCGTCAGGCCGGGATTCTGGCAGCGGCCGGACTGTATGCGCTGAAGCATAACGTGGCGCGTCTGCAAGAGGATCATGATAACGCCGCCTGGCTGGCGCAGCAGCTTCGGGAAGCGGGCGCGGAGGTCATGCGCCACGAAACGAATATGCTGTTTGTTCGCGTTGGCGAAGCACAGGCCGCCGCGCTTGGCGACTATTTGCGGGAACGGAATATCCTGATTAACGCCGCGCCGATTGTGCGTCTGGTGACGCATCTGGATGTCTCTCGCGAACAGCTTACCGACGTCGTCGCCCACTGGCGCGCCTTTTTAGCCCGCTAAGGAGAGCAACGTGGCGCAACGCATTCTGGTTCTCGGCGCCAGCGGCTATATCGGCCAGCACCTGGTCTTTGCGCTAAGTCAGCAAGGGCATCAGGTGCGGGCGGCGGCGCGGCGCGTGGAACGTCTGGAAAAACAGCGCCTCGCCAACGTCAGTTGTCATAAGGTCGATCTGCACTGGCCGGAAAATTTACCCGCGCTGCTTCGCGACATTGATACCGTTTACTATCTGGTACACGGCATGGGCGAAGGCGGCGATTTTATCGCCCATGAGCGTCAGGCGGCGCTCAACGTGCGCGACGCGCTGCGCCAGACGCCGGTTAAACAACTTATTTTCCTCAGTTCATTGCAGGCGCCAACGCATGAGCAATCCGATCACCTGCGCGCCCGCCAGCTTACGGCTGACACGCTGCGCGACGCAGGCGTGCCGGTGACGGAATTACGCGCCGGGATCATCGTCGGCGCAGGCTCCGCCGCCTTCGAAGTCATGCGTGACATGGTTTACAACCTGCCAATACTCACGCCGCCGCGCTGGGTGCGTTCGCGCACCACGCCCATCGCTCTGGAAAATTTACTCTACTACCTGGTCGGCTTACTGGACCACCCTGCTCGCGAGCATCGTATTCTGGAAGCCGCCGGGCCGCAGGTATTAAGTTATCAGCAGCAGTTTGAACGTTTTATGGCCGTCAGCGGTAAACGGCGTCCGCTGATCCCGGTGCCTTTTCCGACCCGCTGGATTTCGGTCTGGTTTTTAAACGTCATTACCTCCGTGCCGCCAACTACCGCAAAAGCGTTAATCCAGGGATTAAGGCACGATTTGCTGGCCGATGACGCCGCGTTAAAAAAGTTGATCCCCCAAACGCTTATCACCTTTGATGACGCCGTTCGCCGCACGCTGAAAGAAGAAGAAAAACTGGTGAACTCCAGCGACTGGGGCTACGACGCGCTGGCCTTCGCCCGCTGGCGTCCCGAATACGGCTATTTTCCAAAGCAGGCGGGCTTTACCGCGCAGACCCCGGCCAGCCTATCGGCGCTATGGCAGGTCGTAAATCGGCTGGGTGGCAAAGAGGGCTATTTTTTCGGCAATATTTTGTGGCAGACGCGCGCCGCGATGGACCGTCTGGTGGGGCATAAACTGGCGAAAGGCCGCCCGTCGCATACCTTGCTCAAGCCTGGCGATACGGTAGATAGCTGGAAAGTGATCATTGTCGAACCAGAAAAACAGCTCACGCTCTTGTTTGGCATGAAAGCGCCGGGTCTGGGGCGGCTTAGCTTCACGCTGCACGATAAAGGCCGCTACCGCGAAATTGACGTGCGCGCCTGGTGGCATCCACACGGAATGCCGGGCCTGATTTACTGGCTACTGATGATCCCGGCGCACCTGTTTATTTTCCGGGGAATGGCAAGGCGTATTGCCCGACTTGCAGAACAAATCACAGAAAAATGAGAAAAAGTTGCTGTATTCTTTCGTGTTTCCCATTGCATACCGACGTAATTCACGGAAGAATGCGCACGACGGTTTATTAAACACAGTGGATTGATATGAAGGTACTGGTTACCGGCGCCACCAGCGGCTTAGGTCGAAACGCGGTTGAATTTTTGCGCAATAAAGGCATCAGCGTCAGAGCGACGGGTCGCAATGAAGCGATGGGCAAGCTGCTTGAAAAAATGGGCGCGGAATTCGTCCATGCGGATTTAACCGAACTGGTCTCCTCGCAGGCTAAAGTGATGCTCGCCGGGATCGACACGTTGTGGCACTGCTCCAGCTTTACCTCGCCCTGGGGAACCCAACAGGCTTTCGATCTGGCGAATGTTCGCGCCACCCGCCGTCTGGGAGAATGGGCGGTCGCCTGGGGCGTGCGCAATTTTATTCATATCTCCTCTCCCTCGCTCTATTTTGATTACCACCATCACCGTGATATCAAAGAAGATTTCCGCCCGCATCGGTTTGCCAATGAGTTCGCCCGCAGTAAAGCCGCCGGCGAAGAGGTGATTAATCTGTTGGCGCAGGCCAATCCGCAAACACGTTTTACGGTGTTGCGTCCGCAAAGCCTGTTTGGCCCGCACGATAAAGTATTTATCCCACGTCTGGCGCATATGATGCACCATTACGGTAGCGTCTTATTACCGCACGGGGGCAGCGCGCTGGTCGATATGACCTACTATGAAAATGCGATCCACGCCATGTGGCTGGCCAGCCAGCCGGGCTGCGATCATCTGCCTTCTGGCCGCACTTATAACATCACTAACGGCGAAAACCGTACCTTACGCAGCATCGTACAAAAGTTAATTGATGAACTGACTATCGATTGCCGCATTCGCTCTGTGCCTTACCCGATGCTGGATATGATCGCCCGCAGTATGGAGCGCTTCGGCAAAAAATCCGCCAAAGAGCCCCCGCTAACGCATTACGGCGTGTCAAAACTGAATTTTGATTTTACGCTCGATACGACTCGCGCGCAGGAAGAGCTGGGCTACCAGCCCATCATCACGCTGGACGAAGGCATTGAGCGCACCGCCGCCTGGCTGCGCGATCACGGAAATTTACCGCGTTAATCCTGGCCGTACTTCTCCAGTAATGCTTCGGCAATCGCCTGCGTTTCGGCATCTGCGATACCGTTCCATTGCGCCGGACGGAAGTGCATCTGGAACGCCATAATCACCCGCTGCTGCTCGCGCGCCGTCATATCGGCTTTGACTTCATAGCCATAGCGCGAGAGTAACGCAAGCACCGTTGCGGTATCGACTGGCGTATACGGCGCGCGTCCAGCCAGATAAAACGCCACACGCTGGGCGTCAGGCCAGGCGCCAATCCCCTGCGCCGCCAGCTCGCGCCACGGGAAGCGCGGGCCGGGATCGTCTTTACGCTGCGGCGCGATATCCGCATGGGCCACCACATTCTGCGGTTTGATGTCATAGCGCGCGATAATGTCCTTCGCTAACGGGATCAATGCCTGAATTTGCGCGGATTCAAACGGCGCGAAAGATTTCACCCCGCCGGACATTCGCCAGCCGCGATTTTCCAGCTCAATGCCAATAGACGTATCATTGAGACGCGTGGCGCCTCGCCAGAAACTGACGCCCGCATGCCAGGCCTGATCCTGTTCCGGCACCAGTTGCCAGATGCGCGGTTTACCGCCATATAATGGCGGGGTTGCGGGAATCAGGTAATGCGAACTGACGTTGCGACCCGTTAACGTCGCCAGCGAAACGTCAAAGTTTTCCGCCGTATAGTGAATCACCAGGACTTTAATGCGCGGATAGGCCGCCTGCGCCCGATGTCGGGTATCAAGCTGATATCCCTCTTTATCGATAATTCCTTTTTCGCTCGCGCAGCCTGTTAACAGCAACGCGAGACCAACCAGCCACAGTAGCGCTTTCATCGGCGCGTTTTCACCGCCGTTCCGCTGACGCTGACCATCAGCATACTGCCATCCTTGCCGACAGTTTCGTAATCAATATCGATGCCTACCACCGCATCGGCACCCAACGCTTTAGCCTGCTCGCCAAGTTCCTGAAAAGCGATTTCACGCGCTTTACGCAGCTCTTTCTCATACGCGCCGGAACGTCCGCCGACGATATCCCGAATGCCGGCGAAAAAATCGCGGAAAATATTGGCGCCTAAAATGGCTTCGCCCGTTACCACACCGCAATACTCCACGATGCTTTGTCCTTCCAGCGTTGGGGTTGTTGAAAACTGCATAGTGAATCTCCCGGGTTAGCTAAGCACACGATCTCAAACGCATTATCAAGCTGATACGCTATCATTGAAAGGATATAATTGATTATCGTAGATCGGTTTTTGCTCGATCGCCTATAAGGAAATCATCATGCGCTATTCTAAACTCTCTTTGCTCATCCCGTGCGCGCTTCTGCTTAGCGCCTGTACGACCGTCACTCCCGCCTACAAAGATAATGGCCCGCGTATCGGCGCGTGTGTGGAAGGCGGCCCGGACAGCGTGGCTCAACAATTTTACGACTACCGTATTCAACACCACAGCAATGATATCGCCGCGCTTCGCCCCTACTTGAGTGATAACCTGGCGAAATTGTTGACCGACGCCAGCCGCGATACGGAGCACCGCCAGTTGATGAGCGGCGATCTGTTCTCCAGCCGCGCTACGCTGCCGGATAGCGCCAACGTCGCCAGCGCATCAACCATTCCGAACCGAGATGCGCGCAACATTCCTCTGCGGGTAGCGTTAAAACAGGGCGATCAAAGCTGGCAGGATGAAGTGCTTATGATTCACGAAGGCTCATGCTGGGTGATTGACGACGTTCGCTATCTGGGCGGAGATGTCCATGCCCCTGCCGGTACGCTGCGCCAGTCGATAGAAAACCGTTAACAGACAGTATTCCCCCGCTTTTGCACCCATAACCCCGTAAATTGTCTGGCATTCTGCCCGGGATGCCGACAATTCTTCTTACCTACTATTCCT
Source organism: Salmonella sp. SJTUF14076 (assembly GCF_015534835.1). NCBI lineage: Bacteria > Pseudomonadati > Pseudomonadota > Gammaproteobacteria > Enterobacterales > Enterobacteriaceae > Salmonella > Salmonella sp. SJTUF14076. The sequence goes on from NZ_CP064674.1 coordinate 3,025,821, forward strand.
CCTGCTATTTTGTGCTATGTTTAGGGAAGAATGTGGGATATATTTAACTTTTAACGCATAAATATTGCATAACTATTCTGCGAAAGGTACTATCTGCGGCTTCAATAGCTATCAGACTGCCTGTATACGAGTGTCAATGAGTATTCAATTAAACGGCATTAATTGCTTTTACGGCGCGCATCAGGCGCTGTTCGATATCACGCTGGATTGCCCCGAAGGCGAAACGCTGGTGTTGCTTGGCCCAAGCGGGGCGGGTAAAAGTTCGCTGCTGCGTGTACTCAATCTGCTTGAGATGCCGCGCTCCGGCACTCTGACTATCGCTGGGAACCATTTTGACTTTACGAAAACGCCGTCCGATAAGGCGATTCGTGAGCTACGTCAAAATGTCGGAATGGTCTTTCAGCAATATAATCTTTGGCCGCATCTCACCGTTGTGCAGAATCTGATTGAAGCGCCCTGCCGCGTACTGGGTCTGACAAAAGATCAGGCGCTGGCGCGCGCAGAAAAGCTGCTGGAGCGTCTACGTCTGAAGCCCTATAGCGATCGTTATCCGTTGCACCTTTCCGGCGGTCAGCAGCAGCGCGTCGCGATTGCCCGCGCGCTGATGATGGAGCCGCAGGTGCTGCTGTTTGATGAACCGACCGCCGCGCTGGACCCGGAAATTACCGCTCAAATCGTCAGCATTATTCATGAGCTGGCGGAAACGAACATTACTCAGGTGATCGTTACGCATGAAGTCGAAGTGGCGCGTAAGACCGCCAGTCGTGTGATTTATATGGAAAATGGTCACATCGTCGAGCACGGTGATGTGGGTTGCTTTGCCCACCCTCAGACCGAAGCGTTCAAAAACTATCTCTCTCACTAAGATTCGGGACAATGACAATGAAAAAAGTTCTGATTGCCGCGCTAATTGCAGGCTTTAGCCTTTCCGCTACAGCAGCCCAGACCATTCGTTTTGCGACCGAAGCGTCCTATCCGCCGTTCGAATCGATGGATGCTAATAACAAGATTGTCGGCTTTGACGTCGACCTGGCCAACGCGCTATGTAAAGAGATCGACGCCTCCTGTACCTTTACCAATCAGGCGTTCGACAGCCTGATCCCCAGCCTGAAATTCCGCCGTTTCGACGCTGTAATGGCGGGAATGGATATCACGCCGGAACGTGAAAAGCAGGTGCTGTTTACCACGCCATATTACGACAACTCCGCGCTGTTCGTGGGTCAGCAGGGCAAATACACCAGCGTCGATCAACTGAAAGGTAAGAAAGTCGGCGTACAGAACGGTACGACGCACCAGAAATTCATCATGGATAAGCATCCGGAAATCACCACCGTACCGTATGACAGCTATCAGAACGCGAAGCTGGATCTACAAAATGGCCGTATCGACGCTGTTTTCGGCGACACGGCGGTCGTGACCGAATGGCTGAAAGCCAATCCTAAGCTGGTGCCGGTCGGCGATAAAGTCACCGATAAAGATTATTTCGGCACCGGCCTGGGTATCGCGGTACGCCAGGGCAACACTGAGCTGCAGCAGAAATTCAATACTGCGCTGGAAAAAGTGAAGAAAGATGGGACTTACGAGACCATCTATAACAAATGGTTCCAGAAGTAATCTTTGATGAACGAATTTTTTCCTTTAGCAAGCGCCGCCGGGATGACCGTCGGCCTTGCCGTCTGCGCGCTGATCATTGGCCTCGCGTTAGCCATGTTCTTTGCCGTCTGGGAGTCCGTAAAATGGCGCCCGATTGCCTGGATAGGCTCCGCGCTGGTCACTATTTTGCGCGGCCTGCCGGAAATTCTGGTGGTGCTGTTTATCTATTTCGGCTCCTCGCAACTCCTGCTTACGCTGTCTGACGGGTTTACCCTCCATCTCGGCTTTACGCAGATCCCGGTGCAAATGGAGATTGAGAACTTTGACGTCAGTCCGTTCCTGTGCGGCGTGATTGCGTTGTCCCTGCTGTATGCGGCCTATGCGTCGCAGACGCTACGCGGCGCGCTGAAAGCCGTTCCGTCTGGTCAGTGGGAGTCGGGTCAGGCACTGGGATTATCAAAGACGGCGATTTTTTTCCGTCTGGTGATGCCGCAGATGTGGCGTCACGCCCTGCCAGGGCTGGGTAATCAGTGGCTGGTGTTGCTAAAAGATACGGCTCTGGTCAGCCTTATCAGCGTTAACGATCTGATGTTGCAGACCAAAAGTATTGCCACACGCACCCAGGAACCGTTTAACTGGTACATTATTGCGGCGGCTATTTACCTGGTCATTACGCTGATCAGTCAGTACATTCTCAAACGCATAGACCTGCGCGCAACACGTTTTGAGCGGAGGCCGGACTAATGCTTGAGTACTTACCTGAACTGCTAAAAGGGCTACACACCAGCCTGACGCTGACCGTGGCTTCTATTGCCGTCGCTTTGGTGCTGGCGTTAGTTTTTACCATCATCCTGACGCTAAAAACGCCGTTCGTGGTGTGGCTGGTACGCGGCTATATCACGTTGTTTACCGGTACGCCGTTGTTGGTGCAAATTTTCCTGATCTACTACGGACCCGGTCAATTCCCGACACTGCAAGAGTATCCGCTACTCTGGCATCTACTGTCTGAACCGTGGCTGTGTGCTCTGATCGCGTTGTCGCTAAACAGCGCCGCTTATACCACGCAGCTATTTTATGGCGCGATTCGCGCGATTCCGGAAGGTCAGTGGCAGTCCTGCGGCGCGCTGGGGATGAGTAAGAAAGATACGCTAGCGATTTTGTTGCCCTATGCGTTTAAACGCGCCCTCTCCTCCTATTCTAATGAGGTGGTACTGGTCTTCAAAAGTACCTCGCTGGCCTATACCATCACCTTGATGGAAGTCATGGGGTACAGTCAGTTGCTCTATGGTCGTACCTACGATGTGGTGGTATTTGGCGCGGCAGGCGTAATTTACCTGGTCGTCAACGGTCTATTGACGCTGATGATGCGTTTGATTGAGCGTAAAGCCCTGGCGTTTGAGCGGCGCAATTAACCAGGCAGGATAAGGCATTCTCGCCGCCGTTCGACAATGGTCAGATGGCGCTGCGCTTATCAAACCTACGATGCATAATATTGAATAAACCCGACGGGCAAGTGGTTAACTTGTCCGTCTTTTTTTATCCATTTAAAAATATTTAATCATTTTTATTGCATACAAATTCAATTGATGGCATTGTAAATCTATGCCGCAGACACGGCGCATAATCATAAGATTACGGGAGTGACATCATGAAAAAGTTAGTTCTGGCTGCATTACTCGCCTCTTTCGCCACTGGCAGCATCGCCGCTGAAAAAATCAATTTCGGGGTTTCCGCCACCTATCCCCCGTTTGAATCCCTGGATGCGAGTAATAAAATTGTGGGCTTCGATATCGATCTGGCAACCGCATTATGCAAGCAAATGCAGGCAGAATGTACTTTTACCAATCATGCTTTCGATAGTCTTATCCCGGCGCTGAAATTCAGAAAATATGATGCCGTCATTTCCGGAATGGACATTACCCCGGAGCGCAGTAAGCAGGTCGCCTTTAGCAATCCCTATTATGCGAACTCCGCGCTGGTGATTGCCAAAAAAGACACCTATAAAACCTTTACCGATCTAAAAGGTAAGCGTATCGGTATGGAAAATGGCACCACGCATCAAAAATATCTCCAGGATAAACATCCGGAGGTCAAAACCGTGGCCTACGACAGCTACCAGAATGCGATTATCGACCTGAAAAATGGCCGTATTGACGGCGTCTTTGGCGATACCGCAGTGGTCAATGAGTGGCTGAAAACGAATCCGCAACTGGGTCCGGCAACAGAGAAAGTGACCGATCCGCAATACTTCGGTACCGGACTTGGCATCGCGGTGCGCCCGGACAATAAGGCGTTGCTGGAAAAACTGAATAATGCGCTGACCGCCATTAAAGCGGACGGCACTTATCAGAAAATCAGCGATCAGTGGTTCCCGCAGTAAAACGTATGTGATTAGCCCACCGTGTTGCGAAATGGCAGTATAAATACCTTATTCAGCCCACGGGCCGCCATCGGAAACTATCCTGGCCTGATAAGCGCAGCGCCATTGAGCATTCTACAGTTTGTCATCAGTCTCAAAGGCCTGCATCAACAGGCGATTCGGACTAATACTTGCCGGGTGACGCTGACGCGTACCCGGCTTACAACATTGTTACGTTTTTAGATAACATCCAGACCCAGACGGCGATACTGCTCCGCCGGAGCATCATTTTCTTTCATCAAACGGATAAGTAAGTTGATCATCCTTGCTTCGATGGCCTCATCATGAATAGGATGTTGCTGCTGCGGATCGTCTCTGAGATCAAACAAGAGATGACCAAAGCTATTCACACCTTTATATTTTTCCCTGGCCGGAATACGTAATACCTGAAGCCCTTTAGTAAAGTTAAACGGAGGTGCCAGAGATAATTTTCCCAGTTCATCCACATCATAACGCGCATTCATCTTGATCGGCATTAACGTGTAGTTCGCAATGTCATGCTCACGCCCCGGCTGCGCGGCCCGCATATAAACATAGCGTCCGTCGGTAACATTAACATGTCCGCTAAACACGCCAAACAGCGCGCCTTCCCTGACGGGTTCATCACTGGCAATGACTTTCGCCAGAGGTTGGCCCTGCATATCTGCGGGAATAGGTTGCTGAAAATAATCCAGTAGCGTTGGCGCCCAGTCAATCATCTGCACCAGCGACTGCCGTCGCGCTCCGCATACCGCGCTGCGCGGGTCCCAGATAAACAGCGGGTTATTCGCCACCTCGTTATAATAGGGCATTTGATTTTTAGCCCACCAACCGTGCTCCCCCAGCAAGAAGCCGTGATCGGTACCGACAATCAGCATCGTATCGCGCCAGAGATCGTGTTCATCCATCAGATCAAGGATACGTCCCAGATTGCGGTCGCACATGGAAACCAGGGCCCGATAACGACAGCGAATATGCGCTATCGCCTCCTCGCTTTCACTGACTTTGCCGCGCGGCCAGTCATAATGCGGACCTTGCCACTCATCTTCATAGAGCGATAAATATTCCTCGGTGGTATAAAACGGCTCATGCGGATCGAACGTCTCAACCTGCAATAACCAGTTATCTTCGGCATGATTTTTATGGATAAAATCGCACCCGGCGTCAAAAACTTTCGTCTGGGGAAAATCGGCTTCCTGCTGGATGTATTCGCGGTTCGCCCAGTCATGACGCCATAGCCCGGAAACGCCGCCTCCGGTTTGTTTTTGTGGAACGCGCAGTACTTCCGGAATGGGCGGCTCGCCAACGCTTGCCTTCCAGTGATCGCCCTCCTGACCGCGTACTACGTCCCAGGAGCTATAGCGGTTATGGTAGTTACCGCCGCCGTCTTCCCAGTAATGCAGATGATCGCTGATAAGATGGGTGTAGATCCCCGCTTTTTTCAATAATTCCGGCATGGAATCATCAAAGGGTTCCAGCGGGCCCCACTCACGATGCAGGAAATTATAGCGCCCGGTGTGCAGTTCCCGACGGGCTGGCATACAGGGCATACTGCCGACATAACTATTGTCAAAGGTGGCGGCATGTGCCGCCAGGCGTTGAAAGTTAGGCGCTTTCGTTAGCAAATCGCCATAGGGCGGCAAATAGTTTTTATTCAGACTGTCAAACAGCAGAATAATCGCTTTCATGACTCACCCTCATTTGTTGAGCAGGTGCGGAAAATTTTTCTCTACCACATCGTAAATCTGTTTGCCTATTGACTCGCCATCCATGATATTTTCAATGGGAATGAGATATTGTCCGTGTTTAGGATCGAGGCTAACAACATCAAGCAATTTTTTCGAAATCGCATAAATATCTGCCCAGTCGGTAAATCCACCGACCTCTCCCGCTGCCGTATGCTCCATATCAAAAGAGAAGTCATATTTTGCTAACGCTTTTTTAACAACAGTCTGTAACATTACGCTACTGCCTACACCATAACCGCATACGAATAAAATATTTACAGAATCTTTCATAATAAAATCCTTTATATAAACCAAATCAATTAAATGGAATAAGGACCAAGATGGAACGTTGAAGCAATAAATTTCAGTAATTCACAAATTGCAGGCCACAGAGTCGCCCAGTCAAATATTCCCGTCCAGCCCACACCTTCTTTTGCCAGCCCGGTTAAAGGAATGGCCCATACCGTACCGAAAGTCTGAATAATCCCTAACAGGAAAGTACAAATAATAACGGAACGATATCCCCCCATTCGGTTGGCTAATACGCCGATGGGACCGCCGGAAAAGAAGAGCGGAACAAAACCAGGCAATACCATAATAGGGCTATGGATGAGCAGCAGGATGCCCATGGAAAAAATCGTGCCGAAGGTACAAAAGACGAATCCCAGCGTGGCCGCGTTCGGCGAAAAAGGTAATAAAGCAGCAACATCCACAGCCGGTATAGCGTTAGGAATAAAGCGATCCTGCCATCCTTTAAACGAACCGTTAATTTCGCCTACCATCATCCGCACGCCCTGCAGCAAGATGACCATATACATAGAGAATTGCAGGCCCAGATTGATGATATAGATATACCAGGGTTTGCCTTTCGCCATTAACTGTACGTTATCGATCCCTGTCGCCAATAGAAAACCGCCAACGAAGAGCGTCATCACAATGGCGATTGCCGTCACGTTGTGGTTAAAAATGGCTAACCAACCGGGAAGTTTCAGGTTTTCGGCGTCATGCTTTTGCGGATCGCCGAATTTATGCGCGAATTTCGAGAAAAACCACAGTCCCAGCATCTGGTTATGCGCAATGGTAAAACCGGCGTTATTGGTCACTTTGGCGATGGGTTTAACAATAAGCGTGGTTGAAAACGCCCAAAAGACCCCGGTCAATACCCCGGCAATCACAATGGATTGTACCCAACCGAACCCTAGCCAGAAGACGATTAACCACAGTACCGCCTGTGAATGAGAGACCCCGGTATTACCGGTAAGAAATATACCTTTTGCGCCGGTATAACGGCCAAATAAAACTAATAACAGGTTAGTAAAAAACGCCAGTACAAAAACGTATCCTACATAGCCGAAATTATCGCCCAGCGCTATTTGCGTCGCGGCTTTCATGGCGTATGAATCCATTAAGTATCCATGCACGCCATAAGCTTTGCTGACTGCCTCTGCAACCGGTTTAAAAGTGGCTGAAAATTGAAAGCCGCCAAATAACACCATCATCAAACCGACCATCGCGCTGATCATACCGGTGATAATTTTTATAGGCGTCTTTTTATCCAGCGCATAGCCAACACCGACTAATATCCCAATTAATATTGCCGGTTCAGTTAAAAACGTTTGAATAACATCTATAAATTTGGCAAACATCGTCTGAACGCCCTCCATAAGCGTGTCTATTCGTTGTCATAATTGACCCCTTTACTGACGTTACGTATTGCTTCGCTGATGCTATTGAAAGTTACCCGATAAACCACCTTGTCTAATTTTGCCTTACACGCACTGTAATAATCAAAATTAGTCATTAAAAGATTTAAAGTGATTATTTGTGATTTGATTTGCAAAAATAGGGTAATATATAACCATGATCGATCGGAGTTTTTCATCGATCGATCATGGTTATTATTATTTATGGATAATTAAACAGTTAGTATAGATATATTGTATGCCTGGCTTTTGCCGCTACTGCCTGCACAGCAATGTTAACACTTCATAATGCGCGGTATGGGGGAACATATCGAAAAGCTGAACACGTTGAATACGGTAGTTCGGCAGATGGCGAATATCCTGCGCCATCGTCTGCGCGTTACAGCTCGAATAAATGATAAAACGCGGCGCCATTTGTGCAAGGTAATCGCACAACGGCTTGCCAATGCCGCGGCGGGGAGGATTCACCAATACCAGGTCGGGCGTTTCGCCTTGTGCGATGGCGAATTGGGTGGAATCCAGCGCCTGGAAATGAAGGCGGGTCAATCCCAGCTCGGCAGCGGATTGCTTCGCGCAGGCAATCGCCTCCGGCGCGATCTCAATACCGGTTAATTGCATCTGCGGCGTCGCGCAGTGCAGGCCGAATCCGCCCACTCCGCAAAAAAGATCCCACATATGGCGTACCGGCAGTTGTCCTACCCAATCGCGCGCCGTTGCATATAATCGGCTGGCGACCGTAGGGTTGGTCTGAAAGAAACTTTGCGGGCGAATCCACAGCGGCACATCGTTAAAACGTTCCGCCAGCGCCTGCTGATCCGTCAGGTAGATTTCCGTCTCCCCTTCCATAATCGCCATATGTACCGGCTGGATATTTGCGGTGATCACCCTGAGCTGCGGCAGTTGCGCGCGCAGCCACGGTAACGCCGCGCGCAGTTGCGTAAGTTTGGTTTCTGAACGCAACACGAAGCGTAGCATCATGCCGCCATCGAACTGACTTTCCGTCAGCAACAGGTATTTCAGTTCGCCGCGTTTTCGCGCCACGTTATAAGGCGTGAGTCCGGCACGGGCAATAAAAGGTTTTAGCGCGCTGAATACGGGGGCAAAGGAGGCGGGATACAGCGGGCAACCGCAAAGATCGACCGGCGTACCGTCGCGATGCAGCATCCCGAAGAGCGGTTTTTCTACACTACCGCTCACGACCATTTTCGCTTTGTTGCGGAAATGCTGTTCCGGGCCGCCAATCGGCGCGCACCACTGTTCAACAGGCAGCCCGGCGAGCAAACGATGTAAATCGGCTGTTTTTGCGGAAAGTTGTTCGTTAACCGACTGCGTAATCCATTGACAGGAACGGCAGCGACCCGCGTCATAGAGTGCGCACTGCATACCAAAAAACCTTCATATTATCCGGGGCGACGATTATACACATTATTGCAGCCGGAAGAACCGACGGCTGGGAGCGGGAATAAACAGCAGAAACAGAATTAAAAGATCGGGGAGTTTTTGCATGACCAGGGAATGCAGGATATCACGCTTCGATTCTCCCGCGATGCTAAACAACTCCGGATACCCGTAGCCTAACGACGCCGCCCACAGATACCCACTTACAATAATTTGTGTCGCCAGGTACACCCAGCGCGCCCAGCTACGGCCTTTCACCAGCGAAAACGCACAATAAATTTCAACAAAGACCAGCACTAAGCTGGCCAGAAAGACCAGGGTTAAGCTCCACGTCTGCACGCTGCGATGAATAAACTCGCCCATCCCGCGTATGCCGAGGGTATTCATAATCATCAGCACATCGAGACCGCGAATCAAAATAATCGCCATAGCCGCAACCTGCACCAGCGTAGGCACATTTAAACGGGCATGTGATGAGGTTGATTGCTTTATAAATCCCAATGAATGTCTTCCCTGAAAATGATGCCGCGACCCGCGCGGCAACGCATTGCCATAGTGGAAGATTTTAGTGGCTTCAGCCGCGTCTTGCACGCTGGATATCGCGAATCCGCTGTTTTTCCGCTCGCGCCATCAGGTACCAGGCAATAAATCCGACGATTCCTACCACGCCGAGGATTAACGTCGCCAGCGCGTTGATTTCCGGGTTCACGCCCATGCGCACGCTGGAGAAAACCAGCATCGGTAGCGTGGTGGCGCCGGGACCGGAAACGAAGCTGGCAATCACCAGATCGTCAAGGGAAAGCGTAAAGGCCAACAGCCAGCCCGAGATCACCGCTGGCATGATCATCGGTAACGTAATGACGAAAAAGACCTTTAACGGCGCCGCGCCAAGATCCATCGCCGCCTCTTCAATCGAACGATCCAGTTCGCGTAATCGCGAAGCGATCACCACTGCCACGTAGGCGGTACAGAACGTGACGTGCGCCAACCAGATGGTCAGCATCCCGCGATCGGAGGGCCAGCCGATAGCATGACCGAGCGCGACAAACAGCAGCAGCAGCGACAGCCCGGTAATCACATCCGGCATCACCAGCGGCGCGGTGATCATAAACGCAAAGCCGTTTGCGCCGCGAAACCGTCCAAATCGCACCATCACCACCGCAGCAATGGTACCGAGCACCACCGCCATCGTCGCCGCGCAGGCGGCAATTGTCAGGCTTAGTCCCACTGCGCTCATCATGGCGGTATCCCGAAAGAGCTCGCCATACCAGCGCGTCGACCATCCCGCCCACACCGTCACCAGCTTCGAACTGTTAAACGAGTAAATCACCAACATTAACATCGGCGCATAGAGAAAAGTAAACCCCAGCACCAGAATCAGAATGCGCCAGGGCGAGCGAACGACCGGTAAGTTATTCATCCGTGCTCCCCCACACTTTTTTGCTGATGTTTATGGAACCACATGATCGGGGCTATCAGCAGCAGCAACATAATAATGGCGACCGCAGAAGCCACCGGCCAGTCGCGGTTATTGAAAAACTCCTGCCACAGGACGCGACCAATCATGATACTGTCCGGCCCGCCAAGCAGTTCCGGGATCACGAACTCGCCCACCGCCGGGATAAAAACCAGCATCGAGCCGGCGATGATTCCGCCTTTGGTGAGCGGGACAATGATGCTAAAAAATGTTTTCAGCGGTCGGGCGCCGAGATCCAGCGACGCTTCCACCAGCGAATAATCAATACGCGTTAATGCGGTATAAATGGGCAGAACCATAAACGGCAGATACGCATAAACAATGCCGATATAGACGGCCAGGTTAGTGTGCAGGATCGTCAGCGGCTGATCGATAACTCCGAGCCACAGCAACACATTGTTCAGCACACCGTTGTTTTTCAAAATGCCCATCCAGGCATAGACGCGTATTAAAAAAGACGTCCACGAGGGCAGGATCACCAACAGCAGCAGGATATTACGCGTGGAGGGCTTGCTGTGCGCCACCGCCCACGCCAGCGGGTAGCCCAGCAGCAGGCAGCAGATTGTGGAAATACCGGCAATTTGTAACGATTGCAGATAGGCTTCGAAATAAAGCGGATCGTCGGTCAGTTGCAAAAAATTACCGAGATTGAGCGTAATCGACAACTGACCGTCAGCCCATTCCAGCAGATCGGTATACGGCGGGATCGCCCGCGCCATTTCCGCCAGGCTTATCTTAAAGACGATAAGAAACGGCAGTAAAAACAGCAGAATGAGCCAGATATAAGGCAAAGCAATAACCAGCTTACGCCCATGTTTCATTTGCATTCGCGCCAACCATAGCGCCGCGCCGCCAGGTTTACTGATGCGTGCCGGAGGTTCAAGTGTGCTCATGTTTCCCCCTTATACCGTCAGGACCACGCAGCTATCCGCTTCCCAGCACAAACGCACTTCATCGCCCCAGGTCGGTAACCCTTTCCGGTAACGGTGCGCATTCTGCAGTTGAGCGCTGATCATCTGCCCGCTTTTTAGCCGCACATGATAAATAGACAGATCGCCGAGATACGCAATATGCGCCACTTCGCCGACGGCGAAATTATAGCCATCGGCAGGCGGCGACTCACACAGCATGATTTTTTCCGGACGTAGCGCCACATATACCGGCACATTATCAACGACAGAGGCATCCGCATCGACTTTTAACGGATGAACCAAACCGGGCGCGTCAATGACCAGACCGTCCTCTTCACGCGCTTTCAGTAAGCCCTCAAAAACATTTACCGATCCGATAAATTCGGCGCTATAGCGGGTCGTCGGATGCTCGTAAATCTCCTCCGGTTCGCCAATTTGCACAAATTTTCCACGGTTCATGATGGCAATGCGCCCCGCCATCGTCATCGCTTCTTCCTGATCGTGCGTCACCATGACGCAGGTCACGCCGACGCGCTCAAGGATATCCACCACTTCAAGCTGCATCCGGTCGCGTAATTTTTTATCCAGCGCGCCCATCGGTTCATCCAACAAGAGCAGCTTAGGACGTTTCGCCAGGCTGCGCGCCAGGGCCACGCGCTGGCGCTGACCGCCGGAAAGCTGATGCGGCTTACGTTTCGCAAACTCCTGCATGTGCACCAGACCCAGCATCTCATTGACGCGGCTGGTAATCTCCGCCTTTGACAGTTTGTCCTGCTTCAGACCAAAAGCGATGTTCTGCTCTACCGTCATATGCGGAAACAACGCATAGGACTGAAACATCATATTAATCGGACGCTGATACGGCGGAACATGCGCCAGATCGACGCCGTCGAGCATAATTTGCCCGCTGCTCGGCGGTTCAAAACCTGCCAGCATCCGTAGCAGAGTCGATTTTCCACAACCTGACGCGCCCAGCAGGGCAAAAATCTCACCTTTATAGATAGTCAGACTGACATCATCGACAGCATGTTGCCCGTCGAATGACTTCGTCAGGTTGCGAATTTCCAGAAGCGGCGTCAGCGCTTTACGGGTTTTCACCTGCGGGCGGTGGGGGACATCATTCACAAGGCGCTCTCCGGCATAACACAATCAAACGATACAAACGGTGGAATGCCCGATAGCGCACGCTTATCAGGCCATACCGTTAATAAATTACTTACCGCTTTTCACCTTCGTCCATGCGCGGGTGCGGACGCGATCAATCTTCGGCTCCTGCACTTTCAGGGTAAACAACTTGGCCCGCACATCCGCCGGCGGATAAATTCCCGGGTTATCGCGCACCTGCTGGCTGACCAGCGCCGTCGCCTCTTTATTCGCATTGGCGTAGAAAACGTGATCGGAAATATGAGCAATCACATCAGGGCGCAGCAGATAATTAAGGAACTGGTAGGCCTCGTCTTTATTTTTGGCGTCAGCCGGCATGGCAAACACATCAAAAAACGCCATTGCCCCCTCTTTGGGGATCGAGAAAGAGATATTGACGCCATTTTTCGCCTCTTTCGCCCGGTTAGCGGCCTGCCAGACATCGCCCGCCCAGCCGATGGCCACACAGGTATCGCCATTAGCCAGATCGTTAATGTATTGCGAGGAGTGGAAATAGCGAATGTTTGGCCGTAGCTTCAACAACAGATCGGTTGCCGGGCCGGTGTAGTCATCCGCTTTGCTGCTATTTGGATCTTTACCCAGATAGTTCAGCACGGTGGCAAAAATTTCTTCAGGCGCATCAAGGAAAGAGACGCCGCAGCTTTTTAGCTTCTCCAGATTTTCCGGCTTGAGGACTAAATCCCAGCTATTCACTGGCGCATCATCCCCCAGCACCGCTTTCACTTTATCAACGTTATAGCCAATGCCCGTCGTGGCCCACATATAGGGCATGGCGTATTTGTTGTCAGGATCGTGCTTCGCTACCAGTTTCAGCAGTTCAGGATCGAGGTTTTTCCAGCCGGGAAGTTTGCTTTTATCCAGCGGCTGAAAAACGCCCGCGGTGAGCTGGCGCTCAAGAAAACTGGCCGATGGCACCACCAGATCGAACCCGGTGCTGCCTGCCATTAACTTGCCTTCCAGCACTTCGTTAGAGTCAAAGACATCATAGATAACGTTAATCCCGGTCTCTTTTTCAAAGTTCGCCACCGTGTCCGGCGCGATATAATCTGACCAGTTATAAATGTGCAGCGTTTTTTGTTCGGCAGCGAGCGTGCCGACAGAGACGACCATCAGAGCACCCGCAACCAGACCCGATAGCCATTTTTTCTTTAAGGCGGTCATCATCGCTTTCCTTCTGAAATCCGTTAACAAATGAACCCATTAGGCGTGGTTTAAAACATGCCTGAAATGTGCATACCTTTTCATTTGATACAAATGAAGAAGAGAGGTCGCCCTCCCTGCCATCAAGCTCGCTATAGAAGCTTCGCAAGAATAACTTTAGCTAAGGTTTGAGGCTATAGCCCAGATTAAAAAACGCCTTTTATCAATTTTTTATGCAGGTTTTGTCTATGTGATAAAGCGAAATGGTCAGAAAGGAGGTGAATAATTCTTTAAATAAAGGTTAACAGCAGCATAAAAAAACGTAAACAGCAGCCGCGCTGGCAGCGACTGCCTGATTATCGGGAGGGATTAGTGAAGAAAATGGTCAACCACGCTGGTTTTTTGCGCGTCTTCTTCCGCGTTAAACAGAAGCTGATGCGCCCCGGCCTCAAGGATCACCATAGAAATCTGCTCTTCACTTTGGCGAACAAACCATTCGAACTGTTCGTAGGTGACGCCTTGCATAACGGATAAAGACTGGCACACAACCAGTTTTGGCAGATTATCATCCTGCATATCGAGAAAGGCTTTTACCGTCAACGAACTGGCGTTGATAGCAGAGAGATCGGCCGCCAGCGGCAGCAACGCGGAAGGCCTGACCTCCGCCATCGCGGAAAAAAGAACGGTGTTGTCCACCAAATCGATTTTAGCATCGTAGACGCCGTCAAAATTCTGCATATGCGGCAAATGCAGCGCCTGGCAGGTATCACATTCGAAGAAATTCATGCCCAGGTCGTCGAGCCATTGACGCAACGTATCCAGAGTGGGAACGACCAGTGATATCATAATAATGTGCTACCTCTTACGATGACGATGAAAAAATTACCGGCACAGCTTACGCAAAAAGCGTGCTTCGTACTACGGCGGAATCCATGATTGCGATTAGCCGCCGATTTTAAGGCAAAATTCAGGCGTAGCGTGACGTTCTATCCACTGAATCATTCGCCCCGCGATATCCACGCCCGTAGTCTTTTCGATACCTTCCAGTCCCGGCGAGGCATTCACCTCCATCACCAGCGGCCCGCGCGCGGCGCGTAAAATATCGACGCCCGCCACATCCAGCCCCAGCGTTTGTGCGGCTTTGATGGCGATATCCCGTTCACGAGGCGTGATCGTCGCGATGCTGGCCACCCCGCCACGATGAAGATTGGAGCGAAAATCACCGGCTTTCGCGCACCGCTCAATCGCCGCCACAACCTCATTGCCGACGACCAGACAACGAATATCGCATCCTTTAGCTTCGGCAATGTATTCCTGAACCAGGATATGGGCATTGAGCCCCCGAAACGCATCAATAACGCTTTCAGCAGCCTGACGCGTCTCCGCCAATACCACGCCGATCCCTTGCGTGCCTTCTACCAGCTTCACGACCAGCGGCGCCCCGCCAACCATCTTAATAAGATCGCTGGTATCATCCGGCGAATGGGCGATCCCGGTAATGGGAAGATCGATCCCCTGGCGCGCCAGAAGTTGTAGCGATCGCAGCTTATCGCGCGCGCGGGTAATGGCGACGGATTCATTCAGCGGATAGCTACCCAATAGCTCAAACTGACGTAGCGCAGCGGTACCATAAAAGGTAATGGCCGAACCAATACGGGGAATAACGGCGTCAAAATGGGGCAGACGACGCCCCTTGTAATGGATCGACGACGCTGCCGGATTAATATTCATATAGCAGGAAAGAGGATCGAGTATCTCGACCAGATGGCCGCGCCGCATCGCCGCTTCGCGCAGACGTTTGCAAGAATAGAGCGTTCCATCCCTGGACAATATGGCAATTTTCACCCTGCACCTCGCTGAAAACCCTGAAAAGCCCGCGTATCATACACTGGCCCGCAGGTTTTAGCGCGTCGCCCAGCCCTGTTTATGCAAATATTCAAGGATAAATGGGCGATTTTCTTTAATCAGGGTGCGACGGATATGATCGCTCCAGGTATCGCGTCGCGTATTACTGCCGCGGGTCAGATAATACTCAGCCAACTGCTCGTCATAGCGCGCCAGCAGCTTTTCATCAAGCGGTTGATACTGGTTCTCATGAACCACAAGCTCGGCAGGCAGGCGCGGTTTCAGATCCGGATTATCCGCAGGCCATCCCAAACACAGGCCAAAGAGCGGCAATACATGCTTCGGCAATTTTAATAGTTCGGTAACAGACTCAATATTGTTACGGATGCCGCCGATATACACGCCGCCTAACCCCAGTGATTCCGCCGCCGTCAGCGCATTTTGCCCCATCATCGCCGTATCGACGACACCGAGCAGCAGTTGTTCGGCAAGCCCCAACTGCGCGTCAGGACAGATCTGCAAATGACGATTAAAATCGGCGCAAAATACCCAGAACTCAGCGGCCTGCGCCACATGCTTTTGCCCGCCCGTCAGGGGCACTAACGCCTCGCGCAGCGCCCGATCGGTAATACGGATAATAGAGCTGCACTGTAAAAAACTGGAACTGGACGTGCTGCGCGCGGCGGCAATAATGGCCTCTCGCTGCGCGTCAGTCACGGGTTCATCGGTGAAATGGCGAATAGAACGATGGCCACAAAGAAGTTCAATGGTCGGACTCATTATGCTTTTCTCTATCTGAACGGGAAGAAATGTCGGGTGGACGTTTCATCAACTGCGGCGCCAGTAACTGCGCAATACGCCACATCATCGCCACCGCGGCGGGGAGGATCAACACGACGCCCAGGAAAACCATCAATACGCCAGCCAGCGACGTATTGAACGGCGCGGGCAGCGTAAGGTAATGATTAAGCGATAGCAGAGCAAGCGCCAGCAAAATCATACCGAGGCATTCCAGTATCAGTATGCTTTTGGGTATGGGTAACACGCCAATCGTGCGCATATCAAGCCTCCCGGTTAACTGACGCACAGTGTAGAACGTTCTGGTCCGGCGTGCTTAACAGATATAGCCCTGGGTTATCAAAGGAACAGGCGTAACCTGCTTTTCATCTGCCGTAAATCGCGGCATGATAACACCTGTTCGCCGTCTGGCTTTATGTTCGAGGAGAGATATGTTTACTGTTATTTTTGGCCGCCCAGGGTGCCCTTATTGCGTGCGTGCAAAAGAGTTGGCGGAAAAACTGAGCAAAGAACGCGACGATTTTAACTACCGCTATATTGATATCCATGCTGAAGGCATTACTAAAGCGGATTTGGAAAAAACCGTAGGTAAACCTGTAGAAACCGTACCGCAGATTTTTGTCGATCAAAAACATATCGGCGGCTGTACGGATTTTGAAGCATGGGCAAAAGAAAATCTGAATCTTTTCGCCTGATTGCTCTGGCAACGCCCTCTACCGGAGGGCGCTATTGGCGTTTTTTTCGCCGGTGGCTAAACAGGCTGCTAATAAACAAATAACAGAGCGCGCCTAACGCACACCAGAATACGGCGCTAAATAACCACGCCAGTTCTTGCCAAAACGATCGGGTAGGCATAAATACCACGCGCATTAACACCAGGCAAAACGGCGCCGCCAGCATCGCCCCGATCAGCGGTCGGATCACCTCGCGCCGGTGAGAACAAAAGCTGGCCACCGCACCAGGCAACGTAAAAAATAACAGTCCAATCTCAGGATGCCCTGCCGCGCGAAAAGCGCCTTGTACATGCATAGTTAATGAAAGACACACCACAATAAAGAGTACAAAGCAGCAGACAACGCTTGCCCACCCGTGTTTATGTTTCAATCGTTCCTCCTGACACTCTCTATCGAACACGCTTTCCGCCGTGAGGCATCCAGTCAGATAAAGTCATGTGGCATTCCATGCCAAAAACACACCTGCACGATTCTTATAGCCGTTAGTACGCAATAAGATTAAACTAGCAGGATATATTGTTGTGTTGTTTTTATTTGGATGCTGTATGCAATACGATTGCACCCTTAATTCATGATAAAAACAGTAGCGTAAATTACCATTTCTTTCAACAGCTTACTCGTAAACAAGAAGTTAGTCTCCGTGAATATAAACGTCGCAGATTTGTTAAATGGGAATTACATCCTGTTATTATTTGTGGTCCTGGCTCTTGGCCTGTGTCTTGGCAAGTTACGTCTGGGTTCAGTCCAACTTGGTAATTCCATTGGCGTTTTAGTGGTCTCTCTATTATTAGGGCAGCAACACTTCAGTATTAACACCGACGCGCTAAATCTGGGATTTATGCTGTTTATTTTTTGTGTCGGCGTCGAGGCTGGCCCCAACTTTTTTTCGATTTTTTTTCGCGACGGTAAAAATTATCTGATGCTTGCCCTGGTCATGGTCGGTAGCGCTCTGCTAATCGCCTTAGGCCTTGGTAAGCTATTCGGCTGGGATATCGGCCTGACGGCCGGTATGCTGGCCGGCTCAATGACCTCCACGCCCGTGCTGGTTGGCGCAGGCGATACCCTGCGACATTCCGGCATCGCCAGCACCCAACTCTCCTCCGCTCTTGATAATCTGAGCCTGGGCTATGCCCTGACCTATCTGATTGGCTTGGTCAGTCTGATCGTGGGCGCGCGCTACTTGCCTAAACTACAGCATCAGGATTTGCAAACCAGCGCCCAGCAAATTGCTCGCGAGCGCGGTCTGGATACCGATGCTAATCGCAAGGTTTATTTGCCGGTTATCCGCGCCTATCGGGTTGGCCCGGAACTGGTGGCCTGGACTGACGGTAAAAACCTGCGCGAGCTGGGTATTTACCGCCAGACAGGCTGCTATATCGAACGTATTCGCCGTAACGGTATTCTGGCGAACCCGGATGGCGATGCGGTGCTGCAAATGGGCGATGAGATTGCGCTGGTCGGCTATCCGGACGCGCACGCCAGGCTCGATCCCAGCTTCCGTAATGGTAAGGAAGTGTTTGATCGCGATCTGCTTGATATGCGCATCGTGACGGAAGAAATTGTGGTGAAAAACCACAATGCGGTCGGTCGCCGCCTCGCTCAGCTCAAGCTGACCGATCATGGCTGCTTCCTTAACCGCGTCATCCGCAGCCAGATCGAAATGCCTATCGACGATAACGTCGTGCTGAATAAAGGCGACGTGTTACAGGTGAGCGGCGACGCCAGACGCGTAAAAACCATCGCCGATCGCATTGGTTTTATTTCGATTCATAGTCAGGTGACGGACCTGCTTGCCTTCTGCGCTTTTTTTATCATCGGGTTAATGATCGGGATGATTACCTTCCAGTTCAGCAATTTTAGTTTCGGCATCGGCAACGCGGCCGGATTGCTGTTCGCCGGGATCATGCTCGGTTTCCTGCGCGCTAACCATCCTACCTTTGGTTATATTCCGCAGGGCGCGCTTAACATGGTGAAAGAATTCGGCTTGATGGTATTTATGGCAGGCGTTGGTTTAAGCGCTGGCAGCGGTATCAGCAACGGTCTGGGCGCGGTCGGCGGACAAATGCTGATCGCCGGGCTTGTCGTCAGCCTGGTACCGGTGGTGATCTGCTTTTTGTTTGGCGCTTATGTGCTGCGTATGAACCGGGCGCTGCTGTTCGGCGCCATGATGGGCGCGCGTACCTGCGCCCCGGCGATGGAAATCATTAGCGATACAGCGCGCAGCAATATTCCAGCGCTGGGTTATGCGGGGACTTACGCCATCGCCAACGTTCTGCTAACGCTGGCGGGGACGCTTATTGTCATCATCTGGCCGGGATTAGGATAAAACTGAAGTTTGCCTTTAAGTGAAAAAATTTTGCCAATAGGTCGAACTTTTCGTTAAAGCATCAGTCATACCTATTGCCACTGCTTTTCTTTGATGTCCCCATTTTGTGGAGCCCATCAACCCCGCCATTTCGGTTCAAGGTTGATGGGTTTTTTGTTGCCCGACGCAGAGTGACACGACATTGACTCTCCGGCGATTCGCTTTACCATCTGTAAAATCGCTTCACGCGCCAGCGGCGTTCGATCCGTTACAAAATGCAGCGTCATCCCCTCGATAAACGCATCCAGCGCGCGGGCGGTCTGTGCGTCAAACCACTGCGCCAGCGTATTCTGGCTACGCTGCATCCAGTTTTGCATGACTATTTTTAACGCTGGCTTATCGCTGGCATAGGCATATAACTGATACATTAACGCCATATTATCCGGCGTCGTAACCTGCGAGCCGTAAATCATTTCCGTTATCGCCTGGCACGCCCCCTCCGCATCCGTCACCTGCGCAAAAAAATCCTGGTATTGACGCGACATGTTCTCGGTGAAAAGTGTAAAAGCTTCACTCAATAACGCATCCATACCGGCAAAATAGTAGGTCATCGAGCCAAGCGGCACCTGAGCGATAGCGGCGATTTTCCGGTGCGTCACGGCATGAACGCCATAGGTCTTTACCGCTTCCAGTGTGGCCTGAATTATTTTTTCCCGTCGCTTAGGATCATTGGCGCGTCTTACGGCATTTTCTTTCATGATGAGTTCCACATCTCATTCAGGATGCAGGCGATAGTAGCCTGCCGCTTACGCTGAAAAAACAGACAGTAAAAACTGTCTGCACAATGAAGTATGACGACGATATGTACAAATGTACACAAGCTTGCTAATGTTTACCTCTCGCTTCTATTTTCTGGCCTGACGCTATGACCGTCCTCTCCTCACGTAACGCCTTAAAACGCCGTACCTGGGCGCTGTTTATGTTCTTCTTTTTACCCGGACTGCTGATGGCCTCCTGGGCAACCCGAACGCCTGCTATTCGGGATATTCTTTCCGTCTCTACCGCGGAAATGGGGGCGGTCTTATTCGGGCTTTCTATCGGTTCAATGAGCGGTATTCTTTGTTCCGCCTGGCTGGTGAAACGATTTGGCACCCGGAAGGTTATTCGCACGACGATGACCTGCGCAGTAGGCGGGATGGTTATTCTTAGCGTCGCGCTGTGGTGCGCCTCGCCGCTGATTTTTGCCCTTGGATTAGCCGTTTTCGGCGCCAGTTTTGGCGCCGCCGAAGTGGCGATTAATGTCGAAGGCGCGGCGGTCGAACGCGAGCTGAATAAAACCGTTCTGCCGATGATGCATGGTTTCTACAGTTTCGGCACGCTGGCGGGCGCTGGTGTCGGCATGGCGTTAACCGCATTAAGCGTCCCGGCTAACATCCATATCATCCTCGCGGCTGCCGTGGCGATCGCGCCCATTTTTATCGCCATTCGGGCGATCCCTGACGGTACGGGTAAAAACGCATCGGAAGATGCTCACCTTCAGGAAAAAGGATTACCTTTTTATCGGGACATCCAGCTTTTGCTTATTGGCGTGGTGGTGCTGGCAATGGCATTCGCCGAAGGATCTGCGAATGACTGGCTACCGCTACTGATGGTAGACGGACACGGTTTTAGCCCAACCTCCGGCTCTCTGATCTACGCCGGTTTCACGCTTGGTATGACCGTTGGCCGCTTTACCGGCGGCTGGTTTATTGACCGCTATAGCCGGGTGACGGTTGTTCGCGCCAGCGCGTTGATGGGAGCGTTGGGCATTGGCCTGATTATTTTTGTCGATAGCGACTGGGTTGCCGGCGTCTCGGTCATTCTTTGGGGCTTAGGCGCTTCGCTCGGCTTCCCGCTGACCATTTCCGCCGCCAGCGATACCGGTCCCGACGCGCCGACGCGCGTGAGCGTTGTCGCCACGACCGGCTATCTGGCGTTTTTGGTCGGGCCGCCGCTGTTGGGCTATCTGGGAGAGCATTATGGATTACGCAGCGCCATGATGGTTGTGCTGGCGCTGGTTATTCTGGCGGCGCTGGTGGCGAAGGCCGTCGCCAAACCTGTATCGACTCCGCAACCGGTGATGGAGCATAACGCATGAGTATTAAATTAATCGCCGTCGACATGGACGGCACGTTTCTGAGCGATCAAAAAACCTATAACCGTGACCGGTTTATGGCGCAGTACCAACAAATGAAGCGGCAAGGCATTCGCTTTGTCGTGGCCAGCGGCAACCAGTATTACCAGTTAATCTCGTTCTTTCCGGAAATTGCGCACGAAATCGCTTTTGTCGCGGAAAACGGCGGTTGGGTGGTCAGCGAAGGAGAGGATATTTTTAACGGCGAGCTGACAAAAGCCGACTTCCAGACGGTTGTCGAACACCTGCTCACACGCGCCGATGTGGAGATTATCGCCTGTGGAAAAAACAGCGCCTATACGCTGAAACGGTACAACGATGCGTTAAAAGCCGTTGCGGCAATGTATTATCATCGTCTGGAGTTTGTGGATAATTTTAATAATATCAACGATGTCTTTTTCAAATTCGGCCTTAATATTACCGATGATCGGATACCGGAAGTACAGGCGGCACTGCACGACGCTATTGGCGATATCATGGTCCCCGTTCATACCGGCTATGGCAGTATTGATTTAATAATTCCCGGCGTGCATAAAGCCAACGGCCTGCGTCTGTTACAGCAGCGCTGGGGCATTCATGATAGTGAAGTGGTGGTATTCGGCGACGGCGGCAACGATATTGAGATGCTGCGTCAGGCCGGGTTTAGTTTTGCCATGTCGCACGCCAGCGAAGCGGTCGCGGCGGCGGCGAAATACCGCGCCGGATCGAACAATCAGGAAGGCGTGCTGGATATCATCGACAGCGTATTAAACAACGAGCCGCCGTTTAACATCTAGCGGATGCCTCTCTACGCCTGATAACAGAAAGCTTATCAGGCGTAGCCGCTCTCTCAGACTGTTTGCAAATTCCCCGTCCGCTTATCTTTTAAGAAGACCAGCATCAGCAGTAGCCAAAGAATACCGTTTGCCAGATTAAACAGGCTAAATAGCCCATTGCCGCCGCTTAACCAGGCGTGTTTACTGACTTCAATGCCAACGGTAAAAATCAGCATTTGTAGCATTCCCATCGCCGCCGAGACCGTTCCTTTACTCATATCGCTGGAAAAGAGCGTCAGACGCACCAGTCCGGCATTCGCCAGCCCAATGCCAAAAGCGTATACGCTTAATCCCGCCGTCATCCATAAATAAGCATGGGATGAAACCACCGTCGCCGCCGCGGCGATGATCAGCCCCGCGACGATAGGCCAGCCGCCCATCACGATCAGCGAGCGAACCGTACGTCGGGAGGTTAAACGCGCCAACACCAGATTACCGGCAATGAGCGCGCCAAAAACGGGCACCTGCAGCAAACCATATTCATAGCTGCTGAGCTGTTCGCCGCTAATGATGATAATCGGCGACTGCGCAATCCAGGCCAACAGCGGCAGGCTGACAAATCCCAGCGCTAACGCCCCTGCGACGAACCGCCGATTTTTTATCACCAGCCGATAATCCCGGCCAAGCGCCTTAAATGACAGCGTTTCGCCCCGCCGCGTGGCGGTCTCCGGCATTGCGCGCTGTAGCCCGAAAAAGGCGATAGCGGCCAGTGCGGCAAATAAAATAAACATCCCCTCCCACGGCAGAACATGCACCCATGCCGCCCCAACCAGTGGTCCCAGTAGCGGCGCGATTAACGCCACGTTCGCCATCAGCGCGGTAATTTTTATACACACCGCCTCCTCAAAGGATTCCTGAATCGCGGCATACCCTACAGCGCCGATAAAACACAGGCTAATCCCTTGCAAAAAACGCAGGAAGGTAAATTGTTCGATGTTTTTCGCCAGTAACGTCGCCAGGCAGGTGACAATAAACCACACGACGCCCGCCAGCATCACGGGACGACGGCCAATCCGGTCAGACAACGGGCCAAGCAGCCATTGTAAGAACATACCGCCCGCCAGATAAGCGGTCATGGACGTCGGAACCCAGTCCAGGCCCGCCTGATACTGCTCAACCACCGCCAGCATACCCGGTTGGATCATGTCGTTGCCAATATAAGTAGAAAACTCGTACAGCACCAGACAGAGAGGAAAAAGCAGCGCCTGACGTCCCAGCCTGCCGCCTGATTGTAAACGATTCTGCATACCATCTCTTCGCCAATAAAAACCGCGCAGAGTGTAATGAAAGTCGGGGAACTGAGATAGCGAATTATGAGGCTGCAAGGGAAATAGCGCACATTTTTACAGAAAGCCGCTTAGCGCTTGCATACTTTAAGGTTAATTTAAGTTTGCGCCGTTATCATCAACGTTATTTTATGCCATTGTCTTAAATCTCTTCATGTTGCCGCCAAATAAGACAATACTGCTTTTCCTCTCTGTTACGCTGCATTTATGCTCAGTTTGCACGGGGATGAGCTGGCTATCCCTTTTGATTTCATTGCTCCGAGCCTGGATGTTATGCTGGAAAACCTTAACAACTCGCTGTTTTATTTTATTAACGCCACGCCTGATTCCGCGCAGTGGACAATTTCGCTCGCTATCTTTATCGCCAAAGATGTCATCAACATTGTCCCGCTCTTAGCCGTGGTACTCTGGCTGTGGGGGCCCCGCGATCGGGTCTGCGCCCAGCGCCAGCTGATCGTTAAAATCGGCATCGCGCTGATTATCAGTCTGGCGGTCTCCTGGACAATGGGACACCTTTTCCCGCACGACCGTCCCTTTGTCGATCATATCGGCTATAACTTCCTGCATCATGCCGCCGATGACTCGTTCCCCAGCGATCACGGTACGGTGATTTTTACCTTTGCGCTGGCGTTTTTGTTCTGGCACCGCCTCTGGTCAGGCATCGTGATGATGGCGATAGCCATTACCATCGCCTGGTCTCGCGTCTATCTCGGCGTACACTGGCCGTTAGATATGATTGGCGCGCTGCTGGTAGCGATGCTTGGCTGCCTGAGCGCACAGCTGATCTGGCAATGGTACGGCGCGCCGCTCTACCAGGCGCTGCAACGTTGTTACCGTTTCTGTTTCGCATTGCCCATTCGAAAAGGCTGGGTACGTGACTAAACAGCGAAAAAAAGAGTAATATTAAGCGCTCTGTATGGTGCGGAGCGCTTATTTAACTCTCCAGGGGAACTATGGAAACGCGACGCGACGAGCGTATTGGTCAATTGCTGCAGGCCTTAAAACGCAGCGATAAACTTCATCTTAAAGAAGCCGCGACCCTGTTGGGCGTCTCTGAAATGACCATTCGTCGCGACCTGAACCATAAAAGCGCGCCTGTCGTATTGCTGGGCGGCTATATCGTACTGGAGCCCCGCAGCGCCAGCCATTATCTGTTAAGCGATCAAAAATCTCGTCTGGTGGAAGAAAAACGCCGAGCCGCTCAGTTGGCTGCGGGCCTGGTACAAGCGCATCAGACGGTATTTATTGACTGTGGCACCACCACGCCGTGGATCATTGAAGCCATTGATAATGACCTTCCCTTTACGGCGGTGTGCTATTCACTTAATACCTTCCTGGCGCTGCAGGACAAACCCCATTGCCGCGCCATCCTCAGCGGCGGGGAGTTTCACGCCAGCAACGCCATTTTCAAACCGCTTGATTTCCATGAAACGTTAAACAATATTTGTCCGGATATCGCGTTTTATTCCGCCGCCGGCGTTCATACCAGTAAAGGCGCTACCTGCTTTAATCTGGAAGAGCTGCCGGTAAAACATTGGGCAATGACAATGGCACAGAGCCATGTACTGGTGGTGGATCACAGTAAATTCGGCAAGGTACGTCCGGCGCGGATGGGGGAATTATCACGCTTTGATACGATTATCAGCGACCGCCGTCCCGATGAGGCCTTTGTGGCCTACGCTAAAGCGCAACAAATTACTCTGATGTATTAACCGCAGGTTTGCCGGATGCGACGCGCACCCGGCAACGGAGTTATTTTACGAGAACCAACTGCCAAACCACTGATGGAGTTTCATCAGCACAAAATCCCACATCCGGCTGAAAAATCCCCCCTCCTCGACGTTTTCCATCACCATTAACGGGCGTTGCTCAATGGATTTTCCGTTAAGCTGGAAATCGATGGTGCCGACAACCTGCCCTTTCTTCAACGGCGCCGTGAGCTGTGGTTCGTTCAACGTAAAGCTGGCCTTCAGGTTTTTAAGCTGCCCACGCGGAATCGTCACAGACCCCGCATCGCCCGCCCCCAAATTGACCTCACGCTTATCGCCAAACCAGACCCGTTGCGTCACGAATGTCGCGTCAGGTTTAATCGGCGTGACCGTTTCAAAGAAGCGGAAACCCCAGGTCAGCAGTTTTTCTGACTCATTAAAACGAATACGGTCCGTTTTCGCCCCCAGCACGACAGAGATCAGGCGCATATCGCCCTGAGTGGCGGAGGCGACAAGGTTATACCCAGCGCCAGCCGTTGTCCCCGTTTTCATGCCGTCGACATGCAGATTGGTGCTCCACAACAGGCGGTTGCGGTTCGGTTGACGAATATTATTAAAAGTAAATTCTTTTTCTTTATGAATGGCGTATTCGTCAGGCACATCGTGAATCAAGGCCTTGCCGAGCAACGCCATATCGCGAGCGGTACTGAACTGCCCTGGCGCATCAAGACCGTGTACCGTCTGGAAGGTTGTATTGGTTAACCCCAGTCGTTTCGCATAGGCGTTCATCAGGCCGATAAAGGACTCCTGGCTTCCGGCGACGTAGTCGGCAAGCGCGATACAGGCATCATTACCTGACTGAATGATGATGCCTTTATTAAGATCCGCAACAGACACCTGATCGCCTGGCTTCAGAAACATCACCGACGACCCACGTAGCGCCGGGTTCCCCGTCGCCCAGGCATCTTTGCCCACCGTCACCATATCGGTCAGCTTGATTTTCCCTGCCTTCAGCGCCTGGCCCACCACGTAGCTGGTCATAATTTTTGTCAAACTGGCAGGGTCGAGTTTCTCATCGGCGTTGCCTTCCGCCAGTACTTTACCGCTGGCGTAATCCATTAAGATCCAGGCTCGCGCATCAACGCCCGGCGGCGCGATCGTTTGTTCCTCTGCCTTTACAGGCGAAGCGAAAAGGAATAAGAGAACCGAACCTGCCGCGAGGCTACGAAGGGAAGAAGCGTATTGCGTCATAGTACCACCCGAGTATCCATTCCAAAAACACACGTCACACCACCGTGTAATAAGTGCGGTGAGTAATAACGCACTCACGACGTTAAAGAAACCGTAACTTGGTAAAGTTTTTAAAGTTTATGCAATAACATCCCGTTACGCTTCCTTCATAACGATTTTTTTACAGACCATTGTGTAAATGTTAGGTTTATCTCACGGTAGGCCGATTACTGTCATCATCCTGATAAAACAGAAGGGGTTAATATGATTACGCTGTGGGGCCGGAACAACTCGACTAATGTTAAAAAAGTGTTGTGGACGCTTGAAGAGCTGGAACTGCCATACGATCAAATTCTGGCAGGCGGAAAATTCGGCGTTAACCAGGATGCCGACTATCTGGCGATGAATCCCAATGGGCTGGTGCCGCTGCTTAAAGATGATGAAACCGACCTGTTATTGTGGGAATCCAATGCCATTGTCCGCTATCTGGCGGCGCAATACGGCCAGAACCGGCTATGGGTTGATAATCCGGCGCGGCGTGCGGAGGGCGAAAAATGGATGGACTGGGCGAATCAAACGTTAAGTCCGGCGCACCGCGTGATCCTGATGGGACTGGTCAGAACCCCGCCGGAAAAACGCGACCAGGCGGCAATTGAAGCCGGTATCGAAAAGTGTGACAGCCTGTTTGCGCTTCTTGATGATGCTCTGGCCCACCAGCCGTGGTTCTCCGGGGATAACTTTGGCACCGGCGATATCGCTATTGCGCCTTTCGTCTATAACCTGCTGAACGTAGGTCTGAAATGGACGCCGCGCCCGAATCTGCAACGCTGGTATCAGCAGCTTACCGAGCGCCCTGCTTTTCGCAAAGTGGTGATGATCCCGGTGACCTAACGCGTGACTGCAGGACTTACCTTGAGTAACTGCCCGTCGGACTCATCGGTTAACACATATAAGTAGCCGTCAGGTCCGACACGCACATCCCGAATACGCTGCTTTCTGTCACCCAGAATACGGCCTTCTTCCGTCACCGTATTGCCATCGACGCGCATCACAATGACCTCTTTATCTTTTAGCGCGCCGATAAACAGTTTGTGCCGCCACGGCGCAAAAACGTCGCTGGCATAAAAAGCCATCCCGCTGATCGCCGGAGAATCCTTCCAGTAGTAAACCGGTTGCTCCGTTCCCTCGACAATTTCACCTTTGGCTTCCGGCACTTTTAGACCACTATAGTTGACGCCCCATGTGGCCAGCGGCCAGCCATAATTTTTGCCTTTTTCCGGGATGTTAATTTCATCGCCGCCGCGCGGACCGTGTTCATGCAGCCATAGCGCGCCGCTCCAGGGATTGATGGCCAGCCCCTGCGGATTACGAATACCGTAAGACCAGATTTCCGGACGCGCGCCCGCCTGATGCACAAACGGATTATCCGGCGGAATTTCGCCCTGCCCGGTCAGGCGCACCAGCTTACCCTGTAATTTATCCAAATCCTGCGCGGTAGCGCGCTGGTTATTTTCACCCAGGGCAATAAAAAGAAACCCTTGCGCATCGAATACCATACGTCCGCCGAAATGGTTGCCGGTAGACAGCTTAGGCATCTGGCGAAACACGGTACGAAAATGCTCCAGACGCTGAAGATCGTCGCTCAGCCGTCCAAAACCGACTGCCGTACCGGCGTTTCCTTCGCGGTCAGCTTCAGCATAGCTCAGCCAGACGCAGCGCGACTGGGCAAAGTCAGGCGCCAGCACGACGTCCAGCAAACCTCCCTGCCCGTTTGCCCACACTTTCGGTACGCCAGCCAGCGGATCGGAAAGTCCCTTCCCCGTCTGCCAGTGGCGCAGTTGTCCCCCTTTCAGGGTAATGAGCATCCCACGGTTATCCGGCAAAAAAGCCAGCGACCACGGGTGATCGAGTCGGGTTTGCAGCACCTCAACGTTCACCGGCGCAAGATTGGCGTTCGCCCATGAAGAGAAAAGAGAGAATGAAACTATCGCGAGAAGTATTCGACGCATACCGCCTCCTTCAGGGCTCTGCGTTAAAGCGTAGTCAGCATCGCAAGAGGTCGGTTTATTTTTACAAAACATTAAGCGGCGCGGTCCGGTAAAAAGGGGGAGTCGCCTCCCCCTTATTCAGACCTGTGTAAGCGGTGAATGTGCTTTCAGACTCTGAATACTCAGCGTCAAAGTTGTCAGACAGTTTTCAAGTTTATCTGCGTTGACGGCAATAAAGGTCGGACAATCATGGTGTCCGCTCATTAAACAAACGGCGGCGGCTGCAAGCGCGCCTTCGGCACGGCGCAGCGCGTTCCACTCTTCCTGATCGAGATGCAGTCCCTGCCGTAAAGCGTGATCGTGGAGCTCGCGATTCAGTTCAAAAAAATTGTCACGCAGAGTGTCACTTTCGCTGACTGACATATACCCCTTCGCTTTTCGCAATTGCAGATAAGCGGCAAGATCGATACGCGCGTTTATCAGCTTGTTGAGAAGATCGGTTCTCAGTCTGTCAACGACCATACCTTTTTTCCTCCTCTTTTCTACCAGGGTTCAACTTAATAGTATGGTCGTTTTTTAGACAAAGGGGTGTCAGAGATCAAGAATTTTCTTAGAATTGCCCTTTTTCACCTTTTGCTGAGAACCACAACGGTTGATGCCGCCGCTCCTGATGAGATTGCGATACAATTTTTGTTCGGATATCTGTAGAATCCCTGCCCTGACCATTCCAATAAATGAACACTTTTTAAGCTATGAGTAATGTAACCCACCAGCCAAAGATCGGCTTCGTTTCCCTGGGCTGTCCGAAAAACCTCGTTGATTCGGAACGCATCCTGACTGAGCTGCGTACCGAAGGCTATGACGTTGTGCCACGCTATGACGATGCGGATATGGTTATCGTTAATACCTGTGGCTTTATTGACAGCGCGGTACAAGAGTCACTGGAAGCCATTGGCGAAGCGCTGAACGAAAACGGTAAGGTAATCGTCACCGGCTGCCTGGGCGCAAAAGAAGATCAGATCCGCGAAGTGCATCCGAAAGTACTGGAAATCACCGGGCCGCATAGCTATGAGCAAGTTCTGCAGCACGTACATCATTACGTACCGAAGCCGAAGCACAATCCATTTTTAAGCCTCGTACCGGAACAGGGTGTAAAACTGACGCCGCGCCATTATGCGTATCTGAAAATTTCTGAAGGCTGTAATCACCGCTGCACGTTCTGCATCATCCCGTCGATGCGCGGGGATCTGGTCAGCCGTCCGATTGGCGACGTATTAAGCGAAGCGAAACGTCTGGTTGATGCCGGGGTCAAAGAGATTCTGGTGATTTCGCAAGATACCTCCGCCTACGGCGTAGATGTGAAGCACCGCACCGGATTCCATAATGGCGAACCGGTGAAAACCAGTATGGTGAGCCTGTGCGAGCAGTTATCAAAACTGGGCGTCTGGACACGTCTGCACTACGTCTACCCCTACCCACACGTTGATGATGTGATTCCGCTAATGGCGGAAGGCAAAATCCTGCCTTATCTGGACATTCCGCTGCAACATGCCAGCCCGCGGATTCTTAAACTGATGAAACGTCCCGGTTCCGTTGACCGCCAGCTGGCGCGCATTAAGCAGTGGCGCGAAATCTGCCCGGAACTGACCCTACGCTCCACCTTTATTGTCGGCTTCCCCGGCGAAACGGAAGAAGACTTCCAGATGCTGCTCGACTTCCTGAAAGAGGCGCGCCTCGATCGTGTAGGCTGCTTCAAGTACAGCCCGGTGGAAGGCGCAGGCGCGAATGAGCTGCCGGATCAGGTGCCGGAAGAGGTGAAAGAAGAGCGCTGGAACCGCTTTATGCAACTGCAACAGCAAATCTCCGCTGAGCGCTTGCAGGAAAAAGTGGGCCGCGAAATTCTGGTGATCGTCGATGAGGTTGACGAAGAAGGCGCTATCGGACGTAGCATGGCGGATGCGCCGGAAATTGACGGCGCGGTCTATTTGAACGGCGAAACCAACGTCAAGCCGGGCGATATCGTGCGCGTGAAAGTGGAAAACGCCGACGAATATGATTTGTGGGGCAGTCGGGTTTAACGCCACCTCCCCCGGCGCGGGTGCCGGATGTGTTATCCCGCCTGACGAGGCCGTTCCAGGCCCGCCAGGCGTCAACGCCACCGGGCTGGCTTACCCCTTAATCTTCGGGTCCAGCGCATCGCGCAACCCGTCGCCTAACAGGTTAAACGCCAGCACAGTCAGGAAAATCGCCACCGCCGGGAAGAGCGCTACGTGCGGCGCGATGACCATATCCGCCCGCGCTTCATTGAGCATCGCTCCCCACTCCGGCGTTGGCGGCTGCGCGCCTAATCCGAGAAATGACAGGCTTGCCGCGGAAATAATTGACGTACCGATACGCATCGTAAAGAAAACCACAATTGACGAGACCGTTCCCGGCAATATATGGCTAAACAAAATCGTCGTGTCGCTGGCGCCGATACTGCGGGCAGACTCAATAAACGTCTGCTGTTTTAAGACCAGGGTATTTCCGCGCACCAGACGTGCAAACGCCGGAATAGAGAAAATCGCCACCGCAACGATCACATTAGCAATACCGCTGCCTAACACCGCCACAACGGCAATCGCCAGCAAAATGCCGGGGAAGGCGAACAACACATCGCAAATGCGCATAATGAAACGATCCCACCAGCCTTCATAATATCCCGCCAGCAATCCCAACACCGTGCCGATTATCGCGCCGATAAATACCGCGAACACGCCCGCCGCCAGTGAGATCTGCGCGCCAACGAGAACCCGGCTAAAGATGTCTCTTCCCAGCGAGTCAACACCAAACCAGTGCTGCAAAGAGGGGCCATTGTTCAGGCTATCGTAGTCAAAATAGTTTTCCGCATCGTAGGGCGTCAGCCAGCGGGCAAAAATCGCCACCAGAATTAACGCCAGTACGAATCCCCCGGCGACCAACGCGACATGCTGGCGGCGAAAACGACGCCAGAACTCCCGCCACGGCGTGCGTATCTGGTCGGGTTTTACCACCGGCATAGCATGTAAAATCGCCTGACGGCGCCAGTTAAATAATCGCATCCTTACTTATACCTGATAGCCGGATTAATGGCGGCATAGAGGACATCCACCACTAAGTTGATAAGAATAAATTCCAGAGAAAACAGCAGCACTTCCGCCTGAATCACGGGGTAGTCGCGCATGTCGACGGAGTCGACCAGTAACCGCCCAAGCCCCGGCCAGTTAAACACTTTTTCGACGACGATCGATCCGCCAAGCAGAAAGCCAAATTGCAATCCCATCATGGTGACGACAGGGATCATCGCATTGCGCAGGCCATGTTTTAACACCACCCACGTTTCACTGACGCCTTTCGCCCGCGCGGTCCTCATGTAATCCTCGCTCAGGACATCGACAAACGAGGAGCGCGTAAAACGCGCCATGACGGATGCCACCGCCGCGCCAAGCGTCAGGGAGGGTAAAATATAATGTTGCCAGCTATCCGCCCCCACGGTCGGTAGCCAGCCCAGATCCACGGAAAAAATCTGCATTAACAACATTCCCAGCGCAAAAGCCGGGAAAGAAATGCCGGTCACGGCAAGCGTCATTCCTAACCGGTCAGGCCAGCGATTACGCCACACGGCGGCGGCGATGCCGATCGCCATGCCAAACAGAACCGCCCATATCATACTGGTTATCGTCAGCCACAGCGTCGGCAAAAAGCGGCTGGCGATCTCCTCAGAAACCGGGCGGCGGGAAACCATTGACGTCCCGAAATCGCCTTGTAAAACATGGGTGATGTAATGCCAAAACTGGACATGAAGCGGCTGATCAAGCCCCAGCTGCTGACGAACCAGCGCGATCACCTGCGCGTCGGCCTCCGGTCCGGCTATCAGCCGCGCCGGGTCGCCGGGCAACAAATGAACAAATGAAAACACCAGCACTGCCACAATCAACAGCGTAGGAATTAATCCCAGCAGGCGCTTGAGAACATAGTTAAGCATCACACGAACCTTTTACCGGATGGCGGACAACGCGCGCGCCATCCAGCCCCATCGCATTACTTACTTCAAATCCGCATCGTCAAAGCTGAAACCGGTATCCGGCATAATCCAGAAACCGGTCAAATTTTTACTGTGCGCAGAAACCAATTTCTCCACCACCAACGGTATCCAGGGCGACTCTTTCCAGATAATATCCTGCGCCTCTTTGTACAATCGTGTTTTCTCCTGCGGATCGTTGGTTTTTAAGGCCTCCGCTAAATCGCTGTCGACCTGCTTGTTGCTGTAAAAAGCGGTATTAAACTGCGTCGGCGGCCAGTTTTGTGATGCGAAGAGCGGCGATAACGCCCAGTCAGCTTCGCCCGTCGACGCCGACCAGCCGGTATAGAACATTCGCACGCCGCTCTCTTTTTGCCCTTTGCCCTCGACTTCCGCGGCGCGCTGGCCGGCGTCCATCGCGGTTATCCGGGCTTTAATGCCAATCTGCGCCAGTTGCTGTTGGGTAAACTGCAACACTTTTTGCGCGGTGCTATGGTTGTGCGATGACCACAGCGTGGTACTGAAACCGTCTGGATACCCCGCCTCTTTCAACAGTTCGCGCGCTTTAGCCGGATCATAGGGCCACGGCTGATAGCTTTGCGCATAGGCTATCGACGGCGGCACCACGCCCGTCGCCGGCGTGGCGTATCCGGCAAACGCCACTTTAACCAGCGCCTGGCGATTGATAGCGTAATTCAACGCCTCACGCACCTTAGGATTATCAAACGGCTTCTGCGTCACATTCATACTGATATAACGCTGCATAATGGACGGGCTGGCGACCAGTTCGAGGTTTTTATTTTTCGCCAGTAACGCGGCCTGCTCATAAGGGATAGGAAAAGCAAATTGCGCTTCGCCGGTTTGCAGCATCGCCGCGCGGGTATTGTTGTCAGTAACCGGACGCCAGGTAATAGAATCCAGCTTGGGTAAGCCCTGCTGCCAGTAACCGGCGAACTTCTTCACTTTGACAAAGTCGGTCTGATTCCAGGTTTCAAGCTGGTATGGACCGGTACCGACCGGATGAAAACCAATATCCTTGCCATATTTTTCCAGCGCTTGCGGCGAGATCATCGCCGTCGCCGGGTGCGCCAGAATATTAATGAAAGCGGAGAACGGCTGTTTCAGGGTGATTTTTACCGTTGCCGGATCGACAACCTCCGTTTTTGCGATATTTTTATACAGGTTATAACGCTTGAGGTGGTTATCCGGATTGCTGGCGCGATCGAGATTCGCTTTCACCGCCGCCGCATCAAAATCCGCGCCGTCCTGAAATTTCACCCCCTGTCGTAAGGTAATGGTGTAGGTCAGACCGTCATCAGAAACGGTATAGCCTTCCGCCAGGACGTTTTTTACCTTCATGTCTTTATCCAGGCCAAACAGCCCCTGATAAAATGACTTCGCCACCGCCTGCGAGAGTGTATCGTTGGCGTCATACGGATCGAGCGTGGTGAAATTAGACCCTACCGCCACCACCACATCTTTGGCCGCCAGGGCCGGAAAAGCCGCAATGGATGAGGCCAGTCCCAGCGCCGCCAGCCATTTATGCGTAATAAATTGCGTCATGTTGTTCTCCTGAAACCCTGCCTGTCTGAATGTTATAAGCGCGAGAGCGCATTATCCTGCAGCGGCCGCGCGACATAATGTCCCGGCCCGACCAACTGTAATGAAACGGCGGGCGTCTCTTCGCCACGTTTATGAATATTGCTGGGTATATCATCTGATAGCAGAACGCGCCGCGGCCGGTGTCTGGAAGGATCGGCAACCGGCACCGCCGCCATCAATTTACGCGTATAAGGATGCTGCGGATTTTCAAAAACGGCGCGCCGCGGCCCCATCTCAACAATTTGACCAAGATACATCACCGCTACGCGATGGCTAATTCGCTCCACGACCGCCATATCATGCGAAATAAACAGGTAGGCGATCCCCATTTCCCGTTGTAAATCAAGCAGTAAATTAATGATCTGTCCGCGAACGGAAACATCCAGCGCGGAGACCGCCTCATCAGCAATAATCACTTTAGGATTCAATGCCAGCGCGCGAGCTATGCAGATGCGCTGACGTTGACCGCCGGAAAACTCATGCGGATAACGCCAGGCATGTTCAGGACGTAATCCGACACGCTCAAGCAACCAGGCCACGCGCTTTGCCGCAGCGTCCCCCTGCCCCAGACCATGAATCCGTAAAGGTTCCATAATGGAATACCCCACGGTCTGGCGCGGGTCGAGCGAGGCGTAAGGGTCCTGGAAAATACACTGAATATCGCGGCGCAACGGCTGGAGTTTACCCGCAGACAACGTGTCAATGCGCTGGCCGTTAAAGATAATCTCCCCCTGCCGGGATTCAACCAACCGCAGCAGCGCGCGTCCGGTCGTCGATTTTCCGCTACCGGACTCGCCCACCAGCGATAGCGTTTCGCCGGGCCAGAGATCGAAACTGATATTCTCAACGGCATGAACTTCACGCGTAATACGGTTAAAGAGACCGCTACGCAGCGGGAATCGCGTCACCAGGCCCCGAACCTGGAGAATAGGCTCGCCTTCCACCACCGTGTCTTGCTCAATCTGCGATTCATAAAGGGCCGGTTCGTCAGCGGAAATCAACGGGAAACGGCGTGGCAGCGAGTGGCCGCGCATCGCGCCAAGCTGAGGGACGGCGGCCAGTAACGTTTGGGTATAAGGATGCGTCGGCGCATGGTAAATCTGCTCTACGCTGCCGGTTTCCACGGCCTCGCCCTGATACATCACCAGCACGCGATCGGCGATATCCGCCACGACGCCCATGTCGTGGGTGATAAAAATCACGCCCATCGACATCTCTTGCTGCAACACTTTGATAAGTTGCAGAATTTGCGCCTGGATAGTGACATCCAGCGCCGTGGTGGGTTCATCGGCAATCAATACCGCCGGACGGCAGGATAGCGCCATCGCGATCATGACTCGCTGGCGCATCCCGCCGGAAAGCTGATGCGGATAACGCGATAAAATCGCCTGCGACTCCGGGATCCGTACCTGATCGAGCATACGTTTCGCTTCCGCCAGCGCCTCTTCGTGGCTGGCGCCCTGATGCAAACGAATAGATTCGGCAATTTGCTCGCCAACGGTAAATACCGGGTTGAGCGAGGTCATTGGCTCCTGGAAAATCATGGCGATATCCGCGCCGCGCACACGCCGCATCTGCGCGTCACTCTGCTCAGACAGCTCAATCACCTGGCGATTACGCCGACGCAACAGCATTTCGCCGCAGCGCACGTTCGCGCCCGACTGCTCAATCAGCCGCATTAACGCCAGCGCCGTCACCGATTTTCCCGATCCCGACTCGCCGACAATCGCCAGAGTCTCTCCACGCTTCAGGCGTAATGACACATTACGCACGGCGTCTACCTGTTGCCCTTCGTGGTGAAACGCGATATTCAGGCCACTGACGGACAGAACATCGCGGCTATCCAGTTCATCGCTGTGCGGCACCTGCGGCTCCTTATTCCCGGTAAATTCCTGTGGTAGGCGTATCCCCGGCATATCCCCAGGCGCGATACATCCCTTCGCTGTTAAACGGCAACGCGACATTACCTTCGTGATCAACGGCGATTAATCCACCGCTGCCGCCCAGCGCCGGTAATTTTTCCATCACCACGCGCTCACAGGCGTCGGCAAGGCTGAGTCCGCCATATTCCATCAATGCGGCGATATCGTAAGCCGCGAGCGTGCGAATAAAGACCTCTCCCGTTCCGGTACAGGAAACGGCGACGCTGGCGTTGTTGGCATAACACCCGGCGCCGACCAGCGGGCTGTCGCCGACGCGCCCGGGCAATTTATTGGTCATCCCGCCGGTAGACGTTGCCGCCGCCAGATTGCCGAATTTATCCCGCGCCACCGCGCCGACTGTACCCATTTTTTTCGTTTCGTCCAGCGGCGCGCCGCTGTGATCGAGCGCCATTTCGCCCGCCGCACGCGCCGCCAGCAATTGCTCGTAACGCGCCGGGGTGGAAAAGATATCCGGCGAAACGCGCGCCATCCCCTGTGAAAAGGCAAAGTTTTCCGCCCCTTCCCCCACCATGAGTACATGCGGGCTGCGCTCCATCACCAGTCTGGCGGCGAGCACAGGATGGCGAACATGACTCACGCCCGCGACGGCTCCGGCCTTCAGGGTATTGCCGTCCATCACGCAGGCATCCAGTTCATGAGTTCCGTCTCGGGTATAGACCGCGCCGATACCCGCATTGAAGAGCGGACACGCTTCCAGCAGGCGCACCGCTTCCGTCACTACATCAAGCGCGCTGTCACCCGCTTCCAGCATCTTTTGCCCGCTTTCGACAATCTCTGACAGCGCCTGGATATAGCGTAGCTCCTGCTCATGGCTCATTTGCGCGCGAGCAATCGCGCCTGCGCCGCCGTGAATCGCAATCACTGCTTTATTCATTTTTAGGGTCCATTAACGGTGGCACACAACTTTTACTATAACTATCAGAATTGTTGTGAGTTATTCATTCGATTTTTGAATATAGAAAGATGCGTAAGGTATGTAAAGGCGCAAGGCCGTCTCTAAGACCGAGGTAGCATACTGCCCGCCACTGTTTTCTGACATAATAGCCGGATTCGATTTTGCCTCGCAGGAGTATGTTCATGGAATTTTCCGCCGGATTGATGCCGCTTGAAACGGCGCTGACCCAGATGCTTTCACGTATTACCCCGCTCACCGCCGTAGAAACGTTGCCGCTGGTGAACTGCTTTGGCCGCATCCTGGCGACCGATATCGTATCTCCCCTTGATGTCCCCGGCTTTGATAATTCAGCTATGGATGGTTATGCGGTACGTGTGGCGGATTTGTCCGCCGATAAGCCGCTGCCCGTCGCCGGCAAAGCATTTGCCGGTCAGCCCTACCAGGGAGAGTGGCCTGCGGGAACCTGCATTCGCATTATGACTGGCGCCCCGGTACCGGCAGGTTGCGAGGCGGTAGTCATGCAAGAGCAGACGGAACAAACAGATGACGGCGTGCGTTTTACCGCCGATGTTCGTTGCGGACAAAACATCCGCCGCCGCGGCGAGGATATTCGCCAGGATGCGGTGGTCTTTCCGGCCGGTACGCGCCTGACTACTGCCGAACTGCCAGTGCTGGCGTCGCTGGGAATTGCCGATGCACAGGTTGTACGTAAAGTGCGCGTAGCGCTGTTCTCGACCGGCGACGAGCTCCAGCTTCCGGGCCAGCCGCTGGAGGCGGGACAAATTTATGACACTAACCGTCTAACTATACATTTGATGCTGCAACAGCTTGGCTGCGAAGTGATCAATTTAGGCATTATTCCTGACGATCCCGGTAAGCTTCGCGCCGCGTTTGTCGACGCCGACAGCCAGGCCGATGTAGTGATAAGCTCCGGCGGCGTCTCGGTTGGTGAAGCGGACTATACCAAAACCATCCTTGAGGAGCTGGGCGAAATCGCCTTCTGGAAGCTGGCTATCAAGCCAGGCAAACCGTTTGCCTTCGGCAAACTCAGTAATAGCTGGTTCTGTGGCCTGCCGGGGAATCCAGTCTCTGCGGCGCTCACGTTTTATCAACTGGTTCAGCCCTTACTGGCGAAGCTTGGCGGCAACACGGCAAGCGCTGTACCGCCGCGCCAGCGTGTACGCACAGCATCTCGCCTGAAGAAAACGCCGGGGCGTCTCGATTTCCAGCGCGGCATTCTGCAACGTAGCGCCAACGGCGAACTGGAGGTCACGACCACCGGACACCAGGGTTCACATATTTTCAGCTCGTTTAGTCTGGGCAACTGCTTTATTGTGCTGGAGCGTGAACGCGGCAATGTTGAGCCGGGAGAATGGGTGGAAGTCGAGCCGTTTAATGCTCTGTTCGGAGGCCTGTAATGGCGGAACTTAGCGACCAGGAGATGCTGCGCTATAACCGACAAATTATTCTGCGCGGCTTCGATTTTGAAGGGCAGGAAGCGTTAAAAGATGCGCGGGTATTAGTGGTCGGGCTGGGCGGACTCGGCTGCGCGGCAACGCAGTATCTGGCCGGCGCTGGCGTCGGGCAACTGACGCTACTCGATTTTGATACCGTTTCCGTTTCCAATCTCCAGCGTCAAACCTTGCACAGCGACGCCACGGTCGGGCAGCCGAAGGTAGAGTCCGCCCGCGACGCGCTGGCGCGTATCAACCCGCATATTACCATTACGCCCGTTAACGCGCGGCTGGACGACGACGCTATGACCAGCCTGATTGCCGGGCATTCGCTGGTACTGGACTGTACTGATAACGTTAGCGTACGTAATCAACTTAACGCCGGGTGCTATACCGCGAAAGTGCCGCTAATCTCCGGCGCGGCCATTCGTATGGAAGGACAAGTTACCGTCTTTACGTATCGGGAAAACGAACCCTGTTACCGCTGCCTGAGCCGTCTGTTTGGCGAAAACGCTCTG
Source organism: Salmonella sp. SJTUF14076 (assembly GCF_015534835.1). Classification (NCBI taxonomy): domain Bacteria; kingdom Pseudomonadati; phylum Pseudomonadota; class Gammaproteobacteria; order Enterobacterales; family Enterobacteriaceae; genus Salmonella; species Salmonella sp. SJTUF14076. Next base: position 3,064,666 of record NZ_CP064674.1, read on the forward strand.
ACCTGCGTAGAGGCAGGGGTGATGGCGCCGCTGATTGGCGTGATCGGTTCGCTACAGGCAATGGAGGCCATTAAGCTGCTGGCGCATTACGGTCAACCTGCCAGCGGAAAAATCGTCATGTACGATGCGATGACCTGTCAGTTCCGCGAAATGAAGTTAATGCGCAACCCCGGCTGTGAAGTCTGCGGACAGTAGCCACTTTACGGATAAACATACCAAAGCACGGTTTATGGCCGTGCTGTATCAACAGATAATTACTGTCATCAGACGCAAAGCCAGCTTACCCAAGCTCCGACTGACGATCGGCTCAAGCAGCGCGGCATCATCTTAAACGCCATACCACAACCTCAAACCGTGATGTTGTACCTCATTTAACGCCTCTTTGTCAGAACCTCTCCATTCGTTGACGCACATCAAGATAACTTTCATTCGAAAGTAATTTAATCTTTATATGAAATAAGAGAGGCCGTTTATGATCTTCAATATTCAGCGCTATTCTACCCACGATGGCCCCGGTATCCGTACCGTAGTATTTCTCAAAGGCTGTTCGTTGGGCTGTCGCTGGTGCCAGAACCCGGAAAGCCGCGCCCGCGCTCAGGATCTGTTATACGATGCGCGGCTGTGTCTCGAAGGATGCGACCTGTGCGCGCAAGCCGCGCCGGACGTCATTGAGCGCGCGCTAAACGGCCTGCTCATCCATCGCGAGAAACTGACCGACGCCCATTTTTCCGTCCTGGCGCATTGTTGCCCCACACAGGCGTTAACCGTGTGCGGCGAAATAAAAAGCGTGGATGAGATCATGGCGACGGTACTGCGCGATAAACCTTTTTACGATCGCAGCGGCGGCGGTCTGACGCTTTCCGGCGGCGAACCGTTTATGCAGCCGGAGCTGGCGGCAGAGCTGTTTAAAGCCAGCCATGATGCCGGTATTCATACAGCGGTTGAGACCTGTCTGCATGTCCCATGGAAATACATTGCGCCCTCACTGCCTTATATCGATCTGTTTCTGGCTGATTTGAAACATGTCGCCGACGAGCCGTTTAAGCAGTGGACCGATGGCAGCGCCTCGCGGGTGTTGGAAAATCTCAGGAAACTCGCCGCCGCGGGCAAAAAAATGGTGATTCGCGTCCCGCTGATTCAGGGATTTAATGCCGATGAGGAGGCCATTAAAGCCATTACCGACTTTGCCGCCGACGAACTGCACGTCGGGGAAATTCATTTTCTGCCCTACCACACGCTGGGCATTAATAAATACCACTTACTCAGTCAGCCCTATCATGCCCCGGATAAACCACTGGATGCGCCGGCGTTACTTGATTTTGCCCAGAAGTACGCCTGCCAAAAAGGTTTAACCGCGACCCTACGAGGATAATTATCATGACCCAACTGAAACTGGACACGCTCAGTGACCGCATTAAGGCGCACAAAACCGCGCTGGTACATATCGTGAAACCGCCGGTCTGTACCGAGCGCGCGCAACATTATACCGAAATGTATCAGCAACATCTGGATAAACCGATTCCGGTACGCCGCGCGCTGGCGCTGGCCCATCACCTGGCGGAACGCACTATCTGGATAAAACACGATGAACTGATCGTCGGCAACCAGGCAAGTGAAGTCCGGGCCGCGCCGATTTTCCCAGAATATACCGTCTCGTGGATTGAAAAAGAGATCGACGACCTGGCAGACCGGCCCGGCGCAGGTTTTTCCGTAAGTGAAGAAAACAAACGTATTCTGCACGACGTCTGTCCGTGGTGGCGCGGTCAAACCGTCCAGGATCGCTGCTACGGCATGTTTACCGATGAACAAAAAGGGCTTCTGGCGACTGGCATTATCAAAGCCGAAGGCAATATGACTTCCGGCGATGCGCACCTGGCGGTGAACTTCCCGCTGCTGCTGGAAAAAGGGCTTGATGGCCTGCGCGATAAAGTCGCCGAGCGCCGCTCACGCATCAACCTGACCGTGCTGGAAGATCTGCATGGCGAGCAGTTCCTGAAGGCGATTGATATAGTGCTGGACGCGGTAAGCCAGCACATCACGCGCTTTGCCGCGCTGGCGCGCCAGATGGCGGGCGAAGAGTCCCGTGAAAGCCGTCGTAAAGAGCTACTCACCATCGCGGAAAACTGCGAGGTGATCGCCCACCAACCGCCGCAGACCTTCTGGCAAGCACTGCAATTGTGCTACTTCATCCAACTGATTCTACAAATTGAGTCTAACGGTCACTCGGTGTCATTTGGTCGTATGGACCAGTATCTTTACCCCTATTATCGTCGCGATGTCGAACTAAACCAGACGCTGGATCGTGAGCACGCCATTGAACTGCTGCACAGCTGCTGGCTGAAACTGCTGGAAGTAAACAAGATCCGTTCCGGTTCGCACTCTAAAGCTTCCGCGGGCAGCCCGCTGTATCAAAATGTCACCATTGGCGGTCAGAATCTCATCAACGGTCAGCCAATGGACGCAGTGAATCCACTGTCTTACGCCATTCTGGAGTCCTGCGGACGTCTGCGTTCTACCCAGCCCAACCTCAGTGTGCGTTATCACGCCGGAATGAGTAACGATTTCCTTGACGCCTGCGTCCAGGTCATCCGCTGCGGCTTTGGGATGCCGGCGTTTAACAATGATGAAATCGTCATCCCGGAATTTATCAAGTTGGGGATCGAACCGCAGGACGCTTACGATTATGCGGCGATCGGCTGTATCGAAACCGCCGTCGGCGGGAAATGGGGTTATCGCTGCACCGGCATGAGCTTTATTAACTTCGCCCGCGTCATGCTGGCGGCGCTGGAAGGCGGTCGCGACGCCACCAGCGGCAAGGTATTTCTGCCGCAGGAAAAGGCGCTCTCCGCAGGCAACTTTAACAATTTTGACGAAGTGATGGCCGCCTGGGATACCCAAATTCGCTACTACACGCGCAAATCGATCGAAATTGAGTATGTGGTCGACACCATGCTGGAAGAGAACGTCCACGATATTCTCTGCTCAGCGCTGGTAGATGACTGTATTGAGCGAGCGAAGAGTATCAAGCAAGGCGGCGCGAAATATGACTGGGTATCCGGTCTCCAGGTCGGTATCGCCAACCTGGGCAACAGCCTCGCCGCCGTGAAAAAACTGGTCTTCGAACAGGGCGTTATCGGTCAACAGCAGCTTGCCGCCGCGCTGGCCGATGACTTTGACGGGCTGACCCATGAGCAGCTGCGCCAGCGTCTGATTAACGGCGCGCCGAAGTACGGTAACGACGATGATACCGTCGATACGCTGCTGGCGCGCGCTTATCAGACCTATATTGATGAGCTGAAGCAATATCATAACCCGCGCTACGGTCGTGGCCCTGTCGGCGGCAACTATTACGCCGGTACGTCCTCTATCTCAGCAAACGTGCCATTTGGCGCCGCGACTATGGCTACCCCGGATGGTCGCAAAGCGCATACACCGCTGGCGGAAGGCGCAAGCCCTGCATCAGGTACGGATCATCTCGGCCCGACGGCGGTGATCGGTTCCGTAGGCAAATTACCTACCGGTTCCATTCTCGGCGGCGTGCTGCTCAATCAGAAACTGAACCCAACGACGCTGGAAAACGAATCCGACAAACAGAAACTGATGGTTCTGCTACGGACGTTCTTTGAGGTGCATAAAGGCTGGCATATTCAGTACAACATCGTGTCACGCGAAACGCTGTTGGATGCGAAAAAACATCCGGACCAGTACCGCGATCTGGTCGTGCGTGTGGCAGGCTACTCCGCCTTCTTCACCGCGCTGTCGCCGGACGCGCAGGACGATATCATCGCCCGTACCGAACATATGCTGTAATTTACCCTGGCGCCATCGGCAATATGTCCGAACTGCCTGATGGCGCTACGTTTAACAGGCCGACGCAGGCCTGTTAATCAGAAGGGAGCGGTGCCGTCAAGCACGGCCTGAATGACGTTGAGCGCGCCTTGATGGTTATTATCATCAGTGTGATAACGTGAAAGCGCTTTGATATTGTCTGCGGCATTGCCCATGGCAAAAGAGTAATGCGCCATTTTCAACATTTCCGCATCATTACCGCTGTCGCCAATGGCGACGACATTCTGTGGCGACCTGTTCCAGCGCTTTAACAGACGACTGATGCCATTCGCTTTATGCAGTCCCGGGATAATCAGGTCGATAAAACCGAAGCCGCTGGTGACGGGCTTCATGATGCCATCCAGAGATACGTGCAGTTTGTCGATAACCAGCGGAATTTGTTCATCGGGCAAATTCAGGGAGAACTTAAACAGGATATCGTCAATGTCGTGATAATCGTTTACCGGCTGCAGGCGGTGATAATGTTTGGCCATCAGCGCCACGAAAGTCTCGGGAGCGTTTTTGCTGACATAAGCGCTTTTCAGACCACAGGCGACGAAGTTAAGCTGCTTATCCTTCAGCAGTTCGCCAATCACAATACGCGATTCATGCCGGGTTAGCTCCCCGTGAAACAACTGCTTGCCATGTTCATACACCAGCGCGCCATTTTCTGCGACAAAGGAAATTTCGTCTTTCAGCTCGGGGAAGAAGGAGATCAACTGGTAGTACTGATTACCGCTGGCGACCACAAATTCGATATTACGTTTTTTCAGTTCCTGGTATTGCGCCATGAAGCGTACACGATCGTACTGCTTGGCATCGTCGAGAAAAGTGCCGTCCATATCTGTAACGACAACGTTAACGGTCATACTTAAGCTCCTGGCTGTAACTGCGACCAGAAACATTTTAATAACAATGTGAGCAGAACCTCAAATTTATTTCGAATGAAAAGTAGCTGAACGAAAGGAATAGCCGCATAAGACATTAAGGCGTCCTGGCCACCTTACGTTTTCCTCTCGCTTCCCTCTTTGTGCACCCCTGCAATATTTTAAACTTGAATTAACCTTATTTTAACTTAAAGTATCACATGTAACTAATTTTACTTTCGAACGAAAGACGATGAGGTTGATATGACGACTCCTTTTACCCACGAAACGCTGCCCGCCGACCCAAAAGCGGCCATTCGTCAGATGAAGCAGGCGCTACGCGCGCAAATCGGCGACGTACAGGCGGTGTTCGACCGTTTGAGCGCCACCATAGCAGCCCGGGTGGCGGAAATTAACGATCTGAAGGCGCAGGGACAGCCGGTATGGCCAATTATCCCTTTTAGCGAACTGGCGATGGGCAACATTAGCGATGCCACCCGCGCCGAGGTTAAGCGCCGCGGGTGCGCGGTGATTAAAGGTCATTTTCCACGCGAACAGGCGCTGGCATGGGACCAGTCGATGCTCGACTATCTGGACAAGAACCATTTTGACGAGGTGTATAAAGGACCGGGGGATAATTTTTTCGGTACGCTGAGCGCCTCCCGACCTGAAATCTATCCTGTCTACTGGTCGCAGGCGCAAATGCAGGCCCGCCAAAGTGAAGAGATGGCGCTGGCGCAGTCGTTCCTCAACCGTCTATGGCAGGTAGAGCGCGACGGCAAGCGATGGTTTAATCCGGATATCAGCATCATTTACCCGGATCGCATCCGTCGCCGCCCGCCGGGCACCACATCCAAAGGACTGGGAGCGCATACCGACTCCGGCGCGCTGGAACGCTGGCTGCTGCCAGCCTATCAGCAGGTATTCGCCAGCGTGTTTAACGGCAACGTCGAGCAGTACGATCCGTGGAATGCGGCGCACCGTACCAACGTTGAAGAGTACACGGTGGATAACACCACAAAATGCTCGGTATTTCGCACCTTCCAGGGCTGGACCGCGCTCTCCGATATGCTGCCCGGTCAGGGGTTGCTTCATGTCGTCCCTATCCCGGAGGCGATGGCGTATATTCTGCTGCGCCCGCTGCTGGATGATGTCCCGGAAGATGAATTATGCGGCGTCGCGCCGGGCCGGGTGCTGCCGATTTCTGAACAGTGGCATCCTTTACTGATGGCGGCGTTAACCAGCATTCCGCCGCTGGAAGCCGGGGATTCCGTGTGGTGGCATTGCGATGTCATCCACTCCGTCGCCCCCGTCGAAAATCAGCAGGGCTGGGGCAATGTGATGTACATTCCTGCCGCGCCAATGTGTGAGAAGAATCTGGCCTATGCGCGTAAGGTGAAAGCGGCGCTGGAGACAGGCGCATCACCGGGCGATTTCCCGCGCGAGGACTATGAAACCACCTGGGAAGGGCGTTTCACGCTGCGCGATCTGAATATTCACGGCAAGCGGGCATTAGGTATGGACGTTTGACGGTCGTACCGCCCTTCCCGCTCACCTGCGGTGCGCCCTTTGTCTGGGCGCACCCGTCTTACCGGACCTACGCGCCAGGATACGTTGGCCCGGTAAGCGCAGCACCACCGGGCGTCAGTGTTTAGCTTTCAATCCCTTTACTACGCAAATAATCGTCGTAGTTGCCGCTGAAGTCCACCACGCGCTCCGGCGTAATTTCAATGACGCGGGTTGCCAGCGAGCTGACGAACTCACGGTCGTGCGAAACAAAGATCAGCGTGCCCTGATACAGCTCCAGCGCCATATTCAGCGATTCGATCGACTCCATATCCAGGTGGTTAGTCGGTTCGTCCATGATCAGGATATTCGGCTTTTGCATCATCAGTTTGCCGAACAGCATACGGCCCTTCTCGCCACCGGAGAGGACTTTCGCAGGCTTTTTGATATCATCCTGGCTAAATAACAGGCGGCCCAGAATACTGCGCACTGCCTGCTCGTCGTCGCCTTCCTGTTTCCACTGACTCATCCATTCAAACACCGTCAGGTCATTTTCGAATTCATATTCGTGGTCCTGCGCGTAGTAACCAATACGCGCGTTTTCCGACCATTTAACGGTGCCGTGATCGGCGTCCAGATCGCCAACCAGCGTCTTCAGCAGCGTAGATTTACCCACGCCATTGGTGCCGAGTACCGCCAGCTTCTCGCCGACTTCGAGCAGCAAATTGACATTTTTAAACAGCGGACCGTTATCAAAACCTTTCGTCAGCGCCTCCACTTCCAGAGCGTTACGGAACAGTTTTTTATCCTGCTCAAAACGGATGAACGGGTTCTGACGGCTGGAGGCTTTCACCTCTTCCAGCTTGATTTTATCAATCTGCCGCGCGCGCGACGTTGCCTGACGCGATTTAGAGGCATTGGCGCTAAAACGGCTAACAAAAGATTGCAGCTCGGCAATTTGCGCTTTTTTCTTCGCATTATCGGCCAACAGACGTTCACGCGCCTGGGTCGCCGCCGTCATATACTCATCATAGTTACCCGGATAGACGCGCAAGTCGCCGTAATCCAGATCCGCCATATGCGTACAAACCATGTTCAGGAAGTGACGGTCGTGCGAAATGATGATCATCGTGCTATCGCGCTCGTTCAGCACCTGCTCCAGCCAACGGATAGTATCAATATCCAGGTTGTTGGTCGGTTCGTCGAGCAACAGGATGTCCGGATTAGAGAATAACGCCTGCGCCAGCAGCACACGCAATTTCCAGCCTGGCGCGACTTCACTCATCAGACCGTAATGCTGCTCCAGCGGGATGCCCACCCCCAACAGCAGTTCGCCCGCGCGCGCCTCAGCGGAATAACCGTCCATCTCGCCGTATTTTACTTCCAGATCGGCGACTTTATAGCCATCTTCTTCGCTCATTTCCGGCAAGGCGTAGATACGGTCGCGCTCCTGCTTGACTTCCCACAGTTCGCCATGCCCCATAATGACAGTATCAAGTACGGTGAATGTTTCAAAAGCGAACTGGTCCTGACGCAGCTTACCGATGCGCTCATTCGGATCGAGGGAAACATTGCCCAGCGTCGGCTCCAGGTCGCCGCCGAGGATTTTCATAAAAGTGGACTTTCCGCTACCGTTGGCGCCGATCAGGCCGTAACGGTTGCCGCCGCCAAATTTGACGGAAATGTTTTCGAACAGCGGCTTACTGCCGAACTGCATGGTAACGTTGCTGGAAACTAACACAGGCTTATCCTGAAAAAAGATGTGACAAACCGCTTATTATGCCACAAGTCTGAAATAAGATCGCGCCCTGTACAAAGGGCTACACTGAACCGTAAGGGGAAAAAAACGTGATTTCGTACACATCTGAATTCCCTGTTTACTGGAATGCACCTATAATGCGCTCCCAACATGACAGAATTCTCAACCTACTAGCCTGCTTGGCACAGAATCTCGCATAACATGAATATGAAATTAACAACGCTTTTCGCGGCGGCTTTCGCTGTAGTTGGTTTTTGTAAAACAGCCTCAGCAGTCACTTACCCGCTGCCTACCGATGGTAGCCGTTTAATTGGGCAAAATCAGGTCATCACCGTTCCGGAGGGCAATACCCAGCCGTTGGAGTATTTTGCCGCGGAGTATCAGATGGGGCTCTCCAACATGCTGGAAGCCAACCCTGGCGTGGATACCTTCCTGCCGAAGGGCGGTACCGTGCTGAATATTCCGCAGCAGCTGATCCTGCCGGATACCGTACACGAAGGCATTATCATCAATAGCGCGGAAATGCGCCTCTATTACTACCCGAAAGGCACAAACACCGTTATCGTCCTGCCGATTGGGATCGGTCAGTTAGGTAAAGACACGCCTATCAACTGGACGACCAAAGTTGAACGTAAAAAAGCCGGTCCGACCTGGACGCCTACGGCAAAAATGCACGCTGAATATCGCGCCGCCGGCGAGCCGCTGCCTGCCGTCGTGCCTGCGGGCCCGGATAACCCGATGGGCCTGTACGCGCTGTACATCGGTCGCCTGTATGCTATTCACGGCACCAACGCCAACTTCGGCATCGGGCTTCGCGTGAGCCACGGCTGCGTGCGTCTGCGCAACGACGATATCAAATTCCTGTTTGAAAATGTGCCGGTCGGTACCCGCGTGCAGTTTATCGATGAACCGGTAAAAGCCACCACCGAGCCGGACGGTAGCCGTTACATTGAGGTGCATAACCCGCTGTCAACGACGGAAGCGCAGTTTGAAGGTAAGGAAGCGGTGCCGATCACGCTTAATAAGAGCATCCTGGCCGTCACCAACGAGCCTGACGTTGATCAGACCGTCGTACAACAGGCGGTTCAGGATCGTTCCGGGATGCCGGTTCGTCTGAACTGACAGACTCTGCCTGCGAAGCCCGATAGATACTATCGGGCTTCTCTTACGGCATCAGTTGCAATAATCCATATCCCACCAGCGCCGCCCATGCCAGCATCGGCAGCGAATAGAAATGAAACCGCCACCAGATTCGGCGATCGTTCGCCATCCGTAAAGCAATAAGATTTGCCAGCGACCCCGGCAGCAGACCAAACCCGCCGATATTCACCGCCCACGCCAGCAGCGTCGAGGCCGGTACATAGTTCAGCAGGAGAATGGTACTGGGCACATTACTGATAACCTGAGACAAGCCGATAGCGGTTAGCCAAAGTCCCAGGTGAGACAGTGCGCCAACCTGGTTGAAAACGCCCTGCAACGCCGGCAATTGCGTTAGCAGATGGACATCAATAAACATCGCCATAAATACCAGCAGCAGCGTCCAGTCCACGCTGACTATAACCCTGCGCGCCAGCACAATAAACCCAGCCGCCACCAACACCAGTCCCCATAACTCTTGCCTGAGCTCCAGCGCGGTAAGAAAAACGACATATAATGCCAGGCAACTCCACACCAGACGGGGCTGCCACTGCGGCGAACGCGTACCGGTATGATACTGTAACGCCCTACCCGGAAAACAAAACCAGCACAGGAGCAGTAACGTCAGCATCATCATGACGGCAAGCGGCGCCATTTGCCCGCTAAATTCAGCAAAGGTTAAGCCGGAGCGTCCCCACAACAGAATATTTTGCGGATTACCGACAGGCGTCAGCAGCGAACCGGCGTTCACCGCCAACGCTTCAAAAATAATCAATCGGTTGACCGGAATCGCGCACAGTTTTTTTAACGTTATCGTCAGCGGCACAACGATAAACAGCGCGACATCGTTTGTCAGAAAGGTCGACAGCGCCGCCGCAGCCAGCACCAGGAACATCGCCAGTTGCCGCTCGGTATGAAATCGGCGCGTCATCTTGCGTCCCAGCACATCAAAATAGCCGCTCAGCTCAACGCCTTTAGTGAGCAACATTAACCCACTGAGGGTAATAATGGTGTGCCAGTCAATCGCGCCAGGCCAGGCGCGGGGCGCAAAAGGAACAAACAGGCTTAACGCCATCCCCACAATGATCAACAACTGAAAAAAACGGTCACGCCGCAGCGCCCGTAAAAAGGCCAGACTCATTCTGCAGATGTTCCATGCTGTTGCGTGAAGGCCAAAAAGGCATCCAATGTCTCCTGGCTGACATGGTGTTCCATCCCTTCCGCATCACGACGCGCGATCTCCGGACTTACGCCTAATACCAGTAAAAAATTTTCGACAATTTGGTGCCGCTCGCGGCTTTCCTGCGCCAGCTTCTCCCCTTCCGGCGTCAGAAAAACGCCGCGCCAGGGGATCATTTGAATAAATCCTAACGATGCCAGGCGCTTAAGCATTTTGGCCACAGTCGGCTGGGAGACGCCGAGCCGCGCCGCCATATCCACCTGACGCGCTTCCCCTACCTCAATAATTAAATCGGAAATCAGCTCAACGTAGTCGTCTATCAACTCACGGCGATGCGCCTCTCTGACCTGACGAAATCCTTCAACGTGTTCTTCTACGTTCACCAATTGCGTCACTTTTTTTGTTGTTGGCGTACCTGCGCGACGACCCATTTTGCTTCCTCGTTTCTGTGACGCGTTAACGCGTCAGCTGACAGAGCGCTCATTGTAAACCAGAGTTGTCTGGGCACAAAAAATTAACGTTTTAGCAATAGCTATAAAACATAGCCTGTGCTATATCTGTATGTAATGCAGACATCCCTCACGGATCGATGGGATAGAAACATCAGGAGGTTTATATGAACGAATTTAAGAGGTGTATACGCGTGTTCAGTCACTCTCCCTTTAAAGTCCGGTTAATGCTGCTCTCTATGTTGTGCGATATGATCAACGGCAAACCGGAGCAGGATAACCCTTCCACGAAATAACGCGGCGGTGCGGTACGCCGCTTTATTTTGCATCCTCAACGGAAATGGCGCCCATTTCCCCTGTTTTTTTGTGGTTTTGCTATTCTCTTCGCAAAACATTTTCTTTCCGGCGGTTGACCTTCTTACCCGCACGCTCTATCTTCTGGCAGCCCTGAATATTTTGCGACTCGCCGTTGCGAACCCAATACCTTTTTTACGCATAATCAGGCAGGTAATGACCCTTCGCGCCAGGGTTAGCACATGGCGTTTTTGCAATAGTGGCATATGAATTCAACCCTTATCGATTCACTTCTCGCCCGTCGTCGGGCTGTAAGCCCGTGGGCGGGCCTCTACTTTTTACAGTCGCTGCTGATTAACCTCGCGCTCGGCTATCCCTTTAGCCTGCTTTATACCGCGGCGTTTACCTGCCTGTTGCTGTTGCTCTGGCGCTACCTGCCCCGCGGACAAAAAGCGCTGCTCGGCATCTGTTCGCTGGTAGCTGCTTGCTATTTTCCCTTTGGCCAGGCTTACGGCGCGCCGAACTTTAATACGCTGCTGGCGCTGCACTCCACCAATATGGAAGAGTCGAGCGAAATCCTGACCATCTTCCCGTGGTATAGCTACCTGACCGGACTTTTTATTTTTGCGCTGGGTATTATTGCGCTTCGCCGCCGAAAAGAAGAGGTCAAGCCGCGCTGGAATAGCCTCGACAGCCTGTGCCTGCTGATTAGCGTCGCGGCATTTTTCGTCGCGCCGGTACAAAATCTGGCGTGGGGCGGCGTTTTTAAGGTTATTGATACCGGCTATCCGGTTTTTCGCTTCGCCAAAGACGTTATCGTCAATAACAACGAAGTCATTGAAGAGCAGCACCGTATGGCGCAGCTATCCGGCATAAAAGATAGCTGGACGGTTACTGCGGTGAAACCCAGATATCACATCTATGTCGTGGTGATTGGTGAAAGCGCGCGACGGGATGCCATGGGCGCTTTCGGCGGCCACTGGGATAATACCCCCTTCGCCAGCCATGTGAATGGCGACTTCTTTATGGATTACATCGCCGCCAGCGGCTCAACGCAAAAATCGCTCGGTTTAACGCTCAATCGCGTGGTGGATAACAAACCGCAGTATCAGGATAACTTCGTCACGCTGGCTAACCGCGCCGGTTTTCAGACATGGTGGTTTTCCAATCAGGGGCAAATCGGCGAATACGACACAGCCATCGCCAGTATCGCCAAACGCGCCGATGAAGCGCATTTCCTGAAAAACGGCGATTTTGAAGCGGATAAAAATACTCGCGACGACGCGCTGTTAACCATGACGGCGCAGGTATTGGCGACAGAACGCACGCAACCGCAGTTGATTGTGTTGCATTTAATGGGATCGCATCCCCAGGCCTGCGACCGCACTCAGGGAAAATACGCGACGTTTGTCCAGTCGAAAGAGACGTCTTGTTATTTATACACCATGACGCAAACCGACGATTTGCTCCGTCAGCTCTATACTCAGCTTCGTCATAGCGGCGACAGTTTTTCGCTCGTCTATTTCTCCGATCACGGGCTGGCGTTTAAAGAGCGCGGCAAAGCGGTACAGTACCTGGCGCATGACGACAAATTCCAGCAAAACTTCCAGGTGCCGTTTATGGTGCTATCCAGCGACAGTAAAGCGCATCGGATCATTAAAGCTCGCCGTTCCGCGAACGATTTCCTGAGTTTTTTCTCGCAATGGACAGGAATTAGCGCTAAAGAGATCAAAAATCGCTATCGATTTATTTCGGAACAGAAAGCCGGGCCCGTTTATATCACCAATTTCAAATTACAGAAAGTGGACTATAACCATCTGGGCAGCGATATTTTTTCACTAAAATAATGCACGTTTCAGGCAAAAAAAATCCGCCCCGAAAGGCGGATTTTTCATTTTCACCGACGTGATTAGAAGCGGTAACCCACGCCAGCAATCCAGGTGCCAACGTCAACGCTACGAATACGGCTCTGCTCGTAAGAGAAGTCCAGAGCAACATTTTCCATCGGGTTGAATTGCAGACCAGCGCCATAGGAGAAGCCATAATCGCTGGTGTCATGTTTGTAGGTTGGGTAATCGGTCGTCTGGAATTTACCGTAACCCACACCGACTACACCGTAGATGCTCGCCCAATCGTTCAGACGGTAAGCCGGGCCGGCAGTGATGCCGTAGTACTGACCTTTGTTGTAATCGCCCGCACCGTTAGTACGATCTTTTTCGGTGTAGGTGAAGGAACCGATTACGCCCAGCGGGTTGTCGTCCTGCTCGTAACGATACTTCAGGTTGAAACCGCTCATTTTATTCGCTACGCCCTGCGCGTCGCTCTGAGCGTAACCACCGGTAACGGTAGAAGTAGCAGCTACTGCAGTACCTGCGGAAAAAGCCAGAACAGCGGCCAGTGCTGAAAGACATGCAATTTTTTTCATAACCACCTCAAATGTGCTTCAAGTAAGTCCTAAGTTTTAAATATATCAAAAATTAATGGGAAACTCTTTGCGATTCACGGTGTCTAAGGGCGCCTTTCATGTAACAGAACGTTTCCATATCGCGCTATCTTATTCAATTAACATCATTTTTCCGGCTGATTGCACCAATAATGCGCGTGCGGCGCGATACATTCATCCAGATTATTCCTAAACTAACAGTCTATTTATCCATCAATTTAAGTTCATTTTATGGAATCCTGGAAATTTTTTTTCAACGAATCCTCAACCGCTCCGGGGAATTTCCATTACACTGCCACCTTTACTCGTACTGACATTTTTTGACAGGAGAAAGGATGCCGGGGTCAACACGTAAACTACCAGTCTGGTTGCCCATTTTGGTTTTGCTCATTGCCATGTCCTCTATTCAGAGTGGCGCTTCACTGGCAAAATCGTTATTTCCTCTTGTCGGCGCGCCGGGTGTAACGGCGCTTCGTCTGGCGTTGGGAACGCTTATCCTTATCGCCTTTTTCAAACCCTGGCGTTTGCGTTTTGCCAAAGAGCAGCGGCTGCCTTTACTGTTTTATGGTCTGTCGCTGGGCGGGATGAACTATCTATTCTATCTGTCGATTCAGACGGTGCCGTTGGGTATTGCGGTCGCGCTGGAATTTACCGGCCCTCTGGCGGTCGCGCTGTTTTCATCCCGGCGGCCGGTAGATTTTATTTGGGTCGTACTGGCTGTGCTTGGGCTCTGGTTCCTGCTGCCATTAGGGCAAGATATGTCTCACGTCGATCTTACCGGGGCCGCGTTAGCGCTCGGCGCTGGCGCCTGTTGGGCTGTCTATATTCTTACCGGCCAGCGAGCAGGCGCGGAACATGGTCCGGCCACGGTGGCGGTAGGCTCGCTGATTGCCGCCATCATTTTCGTGCCGATTGGCGCAGTTCAGGCTGGCGATGCGCTATGGCACTGGTCGATTCTTCCCTTAGCGTTAGCGGTCGCTGTGCTTTCTACGGCGCTGCCTTATTCACTGGAAATGATTGCGCTGACGCGCCTGCCAACCCGCACCTTCGGTACGCTGATGAGCATGGAACCCGCGCTGGCCGCCGTTTCCGGGATGATTTTTCTGGGCGAAACGCTTACGGGCATACAAATCATGGCCCTGTGCGCCATCATTGCCGCCTCAATGGGTTCTACCCTAACGATTCGCCGCGAACCGCAAATTAAACAAGTTGACGTAAAATAGTTTCTTATTCTGCATGATGTGCATAATCATGCAGAATATCACCTCGTTATTCACCTTTTATTATCGCGCTATTACTTCGTCATTTTTTGTCATATTTTTTCTCATTTTTTACATTAAAATGAGAATTATTACCCACCAAACAACAAACCCGTCTAACTAATTGATTTACAATAAAAATAAATATTAAATCTTGTCTGTACTATTAAAGTGATAGGTAAATTCAAAAAAGCAAAGTTAAAAACCGGTGCTATACTTATTTTCGTTAATTACCTGGGACACAAACATCAAGAGGATATGAGATTATGAGTACCGCTAAACTGGTAAAAACAAAAGCGTCTAATCTGCTTTATACCCGTAACGATGTATCAGAGAGCGATAAAAAAGCGACGGTTGAGTTGCTTAATCGTCAGGTGATCCAGTTCATTGACCTGTCGCTTATCACGAAACAGGCCCACTGGAACATGCGCGGTGCTAACTTTATTGCCGTTCATGAGATGCTGGATGGCTTCCGTACCGCACTGACCGATCATCTGGATACTATGGCCGAGCGCGCCGTACAGCTTGGCGGTGTAGCGTTAGGCACCACGCAAGTTATCAACAGCAAAACTCCACTGAAAAGCTATCCGCTCGACATCCATAACGTGCAGGATCACTTAAAAGAACTGGCCGATCGCTACGCTGTTGTCGCTAATGATGTTCGCAAAGCTATCGGTGAAGCCAAAGATGAAGACACTGCCGATATCTTTACCGCCGCATCACGCGACCTCGATAAATTCCTGTGGTTTATCGAATCCAACATCGAATAAATCTATCTCTACCCTGAATACTTCGAGTTGCAGGAAGGTACAAACGCAGCGAATCCGCAGGAGCCTGACTTCCGTCGGTCACTGAAGCGAACGCACCTGCAACTTGATGTACACAGGTATATAAGTCATCCCTATACCCCTGCCTGGCACAGGGGTTTTGCACTTAAATAGTGCACGCGTCTTGTACTCCCCCTCGATAAAAGTGAATTATTTGTAATAATTACATCACACAATCGTTAATTAAAGATTGTTTTAACAACAATTTTTACGCTAAATAGACCCTGTATCTCTACTTTGTTATTCATGCACTAAATCAGTGCCCCAAAACGGTGCGGCATACTGGTTTTGCCCGACTTATTGTGCACAGAAATGATTCACGCTTCTGTTAAAACAATGAGTTACATAATTGGCATGATTTTTTCATTACGCTACATGTTCTCGCAGGGGATCGCCCCGTGGATAGAAAAGGAAATGCTATGAAGTCTCTATTAAAAGTTTCACTAGCTGCACTTACCCTGGCTTTTGCGGTGTCTTCGCACGCCGCGGATAAGAAACTCGTTGTGGCAACCGATACGGCGTTCGTTCCGTTTGAATTTAAACAGGGCGACAAATACGTCGGTTTTGATGTTGATCTGTGGGACGCTATCGCGAAAGAACTGAAGCTGGACTACACCCTGAAACCGATGGATTTCAGCGGCATTATTCCGGCATTACAAACCAAAAATATCGATCTGGCGCTGGCGGGTATTACGATTACGGACGAGCGTAAAAAAGCGATCGACTTTTCCGATGGCTATTACAAAAGCGGTCTGCTCGTGATGGTGAAAGCCAACAATAACGACATTAAAAGCGTTAAAGACCTCGATGGCAAAGTCGTTGCCGTGAAGAGCGGAACTGGGTCGGTGGATTACGCGAAAGCGAATATCAAAACCAAAGACCTGCGTCAGTTCCCGAACATTGATAACGCGTACATGGAATTAGGCACCAACCGCGCAGACGCCGTTCTGCACGATACGCCGAACATCCTGTACTTTATCAAAACCGCAGGCAACGGCCAGTTCAAGGCGGTAGGCGAATCACTGGAAGCACAGCAATACGGAGTTGCCTTCCCGAAAGGCAGCGATGAACTGCGCGAGAAAGTCAACGGCGCGCTGAAAACGCTGCGTGAGAATGGCACCTATAACGAAATCTACAAAAAATGGTTCGGTACAGAACCTAAATAAAACGACCTGATGTTGGCTTGTGGCCCGGTAGTGAGGACGCTCACCGGGCCTACAGCTCTTTTCCGTGACGGATAAGACACTTTCACGCCATTTCCGCGCCGGATAGAGCATTTGACTATTTACACCACGGTAACAGGAACGACATATGCAGTTTGACTGGAGCGCCATCTGGCCCGCCATTCCGCTTTTGCTTGAGGGCGCTAAAATGACCCTGTGGATCTCGGTCCTCGGTCTGGCTGGCGGCCTGGTTATTGGACTGGCGGCAGGTTTTGCCCGTACGTTTGGCGGCTGGTTCGCTAACCACATCGCCCTGGTTTTCATTGAAATTATTCGCGGCACGCCTATCGTTGTCCAGGTCATGTTTATCTACTTTGCCCTGCCGATGGCATTTAATGATTTGCGTATTGATCCGTTCAGCGCAGCGGTCGTGACAATTATGATTAACTCCGGCGCTTATATCGCGGAAATTACTCGCGGCGCAGTACTATCCATTCACAAAGGTTTTCGCGAAGCGGGTCTGGCGCTGGGCCTTTCTCGCCGGGAAACCATCCGCCATGTTATTTTACCGCTTGCTCTGCGCCGTATGCTGCCGCCGCTGGGCAATCAGTGGATCATTAGCATCAAAGACACCTCGTTGTTTATTGTTATCGGCGTAGCCGAGCTGACCCGTCAGGGCCAGGAAATTATTGCCGGTAACTTTCGCGCCCTGGAAATCTGGAGCGCCGTGGCCGTCTTCTATTTGATCATTACGCTGGTGCTGAGCTTTATTTTGCGTCGTCTTGAAAGAAGGATGAAAATCCTGTGATTGAATTTAAAAACGTCTCCAAGCACTTTGGCCCCACCCAGGTGCTGCATAACATTGATTTAAACATCCGTCAGGGCGAAGTGGTTGTGATTATCGGCCCTTCCGGTTCGGGTAAATCCACGTTATTACGCTGTATCAATAAACTGGAAGAGATCACCTCCGGTGATCTGATTGTCGATGGTCTGAAAGTCAACGATCCTAAAGTAGACGAACGGCTGATTCGCCAGGAAGCCGGCATGGTGTTTCAACAGTTTTATCTGTTCCCGCATCTGACCGCGCTCGAAAACGTAATGTTCGGTCCTCTACGCGTGCGCGGCGTAAAGAAAGAAGAAGCGGAAAAACAGGCGAAAGCTCTGTTAGCGAAAGTTGGACTGGCGGAACGGGCGCACCACTACCCCTCCGAGCTTTCCGGCGGTCAACAACAGCGCGTCGCCATTGCCCGAGCGCTGGCAGTGAAGCCGAAAATGATGCTCTTTGACGAGCCAACCTCCGCTCTGGACCCTGAACTGCGCCATGAAGTGCTGAAAGTCATGCAGGATCTGGCGGAAGAAGGCATGACCATGGTCATTGTCACTCACGAAATCGGCTTTGCCGAAAAAGTCGCCTCACGGCTGATTTTTATCGATAAAGGCCGTATTGCCGAAGATGGCAGTCCGCAGGCGTTGATCGAAAACCCGCCAAGCCCACGTTTACAGGAATTTTTACAGCACGTCTCCTGAGATATCGCCCTTCCTGCCCTGCGGCAGGGAGGGCATCATGGAATAGTCCCATTTCATTTTCCCTCCCCTGCGCCATCTATACTTAGTGTTTTGCGTCTCTTTTCTCACTGGAGGAGTCATGCGGTGGACCCTGTTCATCCTTTTTTGTCTACTGGGCGCGCCTGCCCATGCGGTCGCCATACCCGGCGTGACCACGGGGACATCAACCAGCCAGCAAGCAGCGCCAGAGCCCAGTCCTGAACAAAAAAAAGCGGCCTATGCGGCCCTGGCTGACGTACTGGAGAACGAGGCTTCACGTAACGAATTGATAGTGCAACTCCGCGAAGCCTCAACCACGCCGCCGACCGAGCCGGCGCCAGCGCTTGCGCCGCCTGCGGCCAAAGATGAGAAAACGGTACTGGAGAACGTCACCACCGTTACCCGTCAGTACGGCGATGCTTTCGCTACCCGTTTCGCCCAGCTTTATCGCAACATCACCGATGCGCCGCACAAGCCGTTTAACTCTCAAACCTTCACCAACGCGTTAACCCACTTTTTATTTCTGGCCGTCGCGGTATTTGGTTTTTATAGCGTGATACGGCTTTGCGCCCTGCCGTTATATCGAAAAATGGGCCTGTGGGCGCGCAAGAAAAACCGTGAACGCAGCAACTGGTTACAGCTCCCGGCGATGATCGCCGGCGCGTTTATTATCGACCTGTTGCTACTGGCGCTCACCTTATTTATCGGTCAGATGCTCAGTGATAATTTCCATGCCGGAAGTCGAACTATCGCTTTTCAGCAAAGCCTGTTCCTGAATGCCTTCGCGCTGATAGAGTTCTTTAAAGCGATTCTGCGGCTTATTTTTTGCCCTAATGTACCGGAATTACGCCCATTCGCGATTCAGGATGCGACAGCGCGTTACTGGAATCGCCGTATGAGTTCCCTTAGCAGTTTGATTGGCTATGGGCTAATTGTTGCCGTTCCGATTATTTCCAACCAGGTGAATGTTCAGGTCGGGGCGATGGCGAACGTGGCGATCATGCTCTGCATCACCATCTGGGCGCTGTACCTGATCTTTAAAAACAAAGCGGAGATTACGCAACATTTATTAAGTCTGGCGGAACGATCATTAGCCTTTTTTAGCCTGTTTATCCGCGCCTTTGCGCTGGTGTGGCACTGGCTGGCCAGCGCTTACTTTATCGTGCTGTTTTTCTTCTCGTTATTCGACCCAGGCAATAGCCTGAAGTTTATGATGGGCGCGACCGTGCGCAGTCTGGCGATTATTGGCATCACGGCGTTTATCTCCGGTATGTTTACCCGCTGGATAGCGAAAACCATCACCCTGTCGCCCCATACGCAGCGCAATTACCCGGAACTGCAAAAGCGGCTTAACGGCTGGCTCTCCTCGGCGCTAAAAGTCGCACGCTTTTTGACCGTCTGCGTCGCCGTTATGCTGTTGCTCAACGCCTGGGGGCTATTCGATTTCTGGCACTGGCTACATTATGGCGCGGGGGAAAAGATGGTCGATATCCTCATCCGTATCGCGTTAATCTTATTCTTCTCCGCCGTGGGATGGACGATTCTCGCCAGTCTGATTGAGAATCGCCTGGCCTCCGATATTCATGGTCGCCCGCTACCCAGCGCCCGCACGCGCACGCTGCTGACGCTGTTCCGCAATGCGCTGGCAGTGATTATCAGTACCATAACCATCATGATCGTGTTATCGGAAATCGGCGTCAATATCGCGCCGTTGCTGGCTGGCGCGGGGGCGTTAGGTCTGGCTATCTCTTTCGGTTCGCAAACTCTGGTGAAAGATATTATTACCGGCGTTTTTATTCAGTTTGAAAACGGGATGAATACCGGCGACTTAGTCACCATAGGCCCGCTGACGGGGACGGTCGAAAGAATGTCGATTCGCTCCGTCGGCGTGCGGCAGGATACCGGGGCATACCATATTATCCCGTGGTCCTCGATCACCACTTTCGCCAACTTTGTGCGCGGTATCGGCTCTGTTGTCGCCAACTATGACGTGGATCGCCATGAGGATGCGGATAAAGCGAATCAGGCGCTGAAAGACGCGGTAACGGCGCTGATGGAGACGGAGGATATTCGCGGGCTGATTATCGGCGAACCCACGTTCGCCGGTATTGTCGGTTTAACGAACACGGCGTTTACTTTACGCGTGTCGTTCACCACGCTACCGCTCAAGCAGTGGACGGTGCGTTTTGCCCTTGATAGCCAGGTGAAAAAGCATTTTGATCTGGCTAATGTGCGCGCGCCGGTGCAAACGTATCAGGTTCTGCCCGCCCCCGCCGGCGGCCCGTCGCCTGATTCACTGCCGCCGTGCGAACCGACGATTTAGCGTTTACGGGTGATAAAACGGCGACGCTGGTCGTCATCCATAAAGGTCCAGGCAATAAAGCGGCTTTGCTTTTGCCCCTGGGCCATCTCTTTTTTCACCACTTTCACCGCGCCAGCCTCCGTCAACGCCCGGTAAAGCGGCGGTAAATTCTCGCCGCGCGACACCAACGTCGTAAACCACAACACCTGACGGCGGAAGGTTTGGCTTTCAGCAATCATTTTTTTAATAAAGGCGACTTCGCCGCCTTCGCACCATAGCTCCTGCTGTTGACCGCCAAAGTTCAGCGCATCATCTTTATTCTGCCCCAAATTGCGGCGCTTACGCTCGCTGCCCGCGCGGGCTGCGGCGGCGGAGTCGTGAAAAGGCGGGTTACAAAGCGTTGCGTCATAAAATTCATTTTTATGAATGATACCGGTAAAAATGGCCGCCGGATCTTTTTGCCGACGCAGACGAATGGCGCGGCTTAACCCCGTATTAGCCTGAATGATAGCCTGCGCGCTGGACATCGCTGCGTCGCTGACTTCACTACCGGTAAATCGCCAGCCATATTCATGGACGCCGATAAGCGGATAAATACAATTGGCGCCCACGCCCACGTCCAGAATAGTTGCCTGTGCCGGAATACTCCCTGTCGTTTCGCCAAGCAGATCCGCCAGATGGTGGATATAATCCGCACGACCAGGCACCGGCGGACATAAAAATCCTGGCGGAATGTCCCAGTGAGTGACGGCATAAAAATGCGCCAGCAATGCCTTATTGAGCGCTTTTACCGCTTGCGGATTAGCAAAATCAACGCTCTGTTCACCGGCGGGCGTGCGGATAAGAAAGGACGTCAATTCCGGCGTGGTCTGACACAGTGCGGCGAGATCATAACGGTGTTGATGGCGGTTGCGCGGGTGTAACCCCGGTTTCTGGGCGGACATGGCATTCTCCTTTTAGCAGCGGCGTAAGATACCCGTATAACGCCACGGGGTAAATATACCACCGCGAATTCCCTGCCTCGCTCGTTTTATCGGATATCTGAATGACATTGGCTCTGCTCATGGTCTGAAAAGATCGCGCGATGCGATTTTTTCACCTGACGGCGCTACACTTAACCTCAGGTACCCTAAAATCAGGAGAGCGTGATGGCATCCGGCTGGGCAAATGACGACGCAGTGAATGAACAAATCAACAATACCATTGAAGATGCCGTTGCCCGCGCTCGCGGCGAACTTCCCCACGGCGAAAGTCGCGATGAATGCGAATCTTGCGGCGACCCTATCCCTGAAGCGCGGCGTAAAGCCGTACCGGGCGTTCGGTTATGCATATCCTGCCAACAGGAGAAAGATTTACATAACGCAACATTTTCAGGATATAATCGTAGAGGTTCAAAAGACAGCCAGTTACGCTGACTTTTCTTTACCGAAACCGCCAGTATTAACCATTCCTTTACGCTCATGCTTTTTAGCGTTCTGCGTCGCAGAATGTGCCGTTAACCTCGACTCTGTAAAGCCAGATGACAAGAACGGTAAATTCCACTGTTGAATTAATTAATAATCAATAGGTTATTTGTCATTCAAAAATTTTGAGCAAGGCCGTCAATTCTATTCGATTTTATCTTTCGCAAAAAACCGTGATACTCATCACATCGACGGAACATCGTCTCATAAACAGAATAACCTGCGAGAGATTAATCATGAAAACCATTAAATATGCTGTTGCAGCCATCGCGCTTTCCACCCTTTCTTTTGGCGCTTTTGCCGCAGAACCGGTTAGCGCGTCTCAGACGCAAAACCTGCATAAAATCGGCGTAGTGTCTGCCGATGGCGCCACCACGCTGGATGGCCTGGAAGCTAAACTGGCTGAAAAAGCCGCCGCTGCTGGCGCAAGCGCTTATAACATCACCTCCGCCGTAGGTAATGACAAAATGAGCGGCACTGCGGTGATTTATAAATAATTTACCTGCCCGCCAGATTTCAGGCTGTAACATCGCTGTTGTTTGAATTCTGACGGGTATTACCCTCGTCTGTTTGCTAACAGACCCACTGCTCCAACCCTCATTAACCCTGTTTGTTACCCTTATTTGCCCGTCCGCCACTGGACGGGCTTTTTTTATTCGCTAAAAGCCTGTTCGACGCGCGCAAGCCCGTCTTCTAACGTCGCCGCCTCTCCCGTCGCAACCAGACAACAGGCCATTTGCGTTTTTAATGATTGCGGCACCGGCTCGTGGCCGGCAAGGCAGCGCTCAATCCAGCGCGCGGTGATTTCAGGATCTTTAGTCGCAGGCAGTGAAAGCGGCTCGTCGTACGTGTCGCTCTGGCGCTTATGCAGTACCTGCACGCCGCGGCTATCAATCAGGCTAATTTGCGGACAGCGTTGCGGGTTGGCATAGACTTCGCCTTCGGTACCATGCATCAGCAAAGCCCGCCCGCCAATGCGGCTAAAAAAGGTCGCCACACGCGGAACATATTCAGGATGAGAAACGCTTGATAAACGCAGCGCGGCATCCTCAGCAAATGGCGTCGCCAGCTTGGCCAGTGAATGCGCGCTGTTACGCACGCCCATCCGCCAGCGCATCGCCAGTTGTTTTTCCAGCGGCGGGCAGAGCGCGCTCACCGGGATAAACACCGGCTGGCGCCCGTCCAGTTTGGCCTGCGCTTGTCCGCCGTGTAGGGTGGGCACAATCCCCATCAGCTCAAATATTGTTTCCGTCAGTACGCGGGTCGGATCTTCACTGACGCCGTGTACTACAACTGGAAAGCCCAATTTATGCAGCAGGATAGCCAGCAACGGCGTTAAATTCGCCTGTTTACGCGCGCCGTTATAGCTGGGAATAACGACCGGCAACGGCCTATCTGCGGGCGGTGTCAGTTTGATGGCATGATTCTGCATGGCCTCATAAAAGCCCAGCATTTCGGCTTCGCCTTCGCCTTTAATACGCAGCGCCATCAATATACTGCCCATTTCCAGGTCGGGGACGTCGCCATTCAGCATTCGGGTATACAAACCGCGCGCGGTATCCAGATCCAGATCGCGGGCGTGATTTTTACCTCGCCCGATCTCTTTGATGATCTTGCGATAATCCATTGAAAGCTCCTTGAAGTGTGCTCACAGCATTAACGCCGTCGGCGGCGTGCAGGTTTTGCTTTTGGTTTTACTATAACGTCTGGCACGGCAGGCTGCTCTATCGGAAAAACAGGTAAGGCATTCAGTAAACGCTGTCCGTAGTTTTTGGTCAACAACCGCTTATCATAAATGACCACTTCTCCCCGACAGGCGTGGCTACGGATCAATCGCCCTACCTGCTGAATTAAATTAAAAGACGCGCTTGGTAAACTTTGTACCTCAAACGGATAACGATTCAGGCTTTTTAGCCATTCGCCTTCGGTGATCACGACCGGGCTGTCGATCGGCGGGAAGGCAATTTTATGGATATGGACCTGCGTCAGTAGCTCGCCTTTAAGATCCAGCCCTTCGGCAAAAGACTGAAGCCCAACCAGCACGCTGCGTTCGCCGCTCTCCACCCGTTTACGGTGCAGCTCCACCAGCCGGTAACGCGGCTGGTCGCCCTGGACCAGGAGGAGTAAGCGCACATCAGCGACATGCTCCAGAAAACGCTGCATCGCCCGCCCGCTGGCGAACAGTACCAGCATACCATGATGTTTTTTGCTCTCCAGTTGCTCGCGAAAATAGGCTGCCATTTCGGCAATATGCTGCTCTTCGTTATCAATAGTGGGTTCGTAGCGCATTTGAGGAATCACCAGTTTCCCCTGTTCCACATGATTAAACGGCGAATCCAGCGCCACAAAGCGGTCGCCGGCTTTTTCTTTTAAGCCGCTCATTTCCTGCAGGCGCGAAAAGCTATTGAGCGAGCGCAGTGTCGCCGAGGTGACAATAATGTGCGGTACGCTGCGCCATAACAATCTTTCCAGCTGCTCGCTGACGCGGATACCGACACAATGGAACCAGACGTGGAGTTGCCCTTCGCGTATTTCACGCGTCGCCCATTTGGACACCGGCGCGCCTGAAGACTGTGCCATCGAAGCCAGTCGCCATAATTTACTTTGCGCCTCGAACATTCCCAGCGCCCGGTTCATCTGTAAAATCACCCGATGCAAACGCACAATATCGTGCGACCCGGTTTTTTCGCTGAGATCGTTGAGAAAGGATTCCGCCAGCCCACGCAACGTCTCGGTCAGCTTCGCCAGTCGCTGGCAGATTTCCATGACCTCATCAGGCAACTCGCCCATTGCAAAACGGTGCTCCGCCTCCTGCGCTGCGGGCATATACAGATTAAGAATGGCATTGAGCGAGGCGATCAGTTCGTACACCTCCTCGCAATGGGCGTTAAGTCGCTCAGGATTCGCTAACGGCGGCGTGGTCTTAGGGCGAAATTGCTCCATGCAGGTCGCCACCAGTTTGCTGAACAGGTCCAGTTGCAAGCGATACCAGGAGGCGGTAATTTCCGCGCTCATCTCCAGCGCATCGCGAGCGACATCGGGCAGATGATGACCTTCATCCAGTACCAACAGCAGATGCTTTGGTTCCGGCAGTACGGCTTCACTTTCCATCGCCGCCATTACTAGCGCGTGATTCGCCACCACGACTTCCGCTTCCTGTATTTCACGTCGGGCGACAAAGAATGGACATTCGCGGTAATAGTGACAGTTGCGGTTCAGACAACTGGCTTTATCGGTACTTAATCGCCGCCACAGATCGTCGTCAATAGCAATGTCGGTATGATCCCGCAGACCATCCCATTTGTAACCGTCAAGATCCCCTTTCAGCCTGGCGCAGCGCTTTTGCTCTTCCTGGTTGTTAGGCGTCAGTTCGTCATCAAGAAAGGCGAGCAGATCCTGCTGCGTAGGCTCGCTACTGGCGAGCGCCGCCAGATTTCGCGGACACACGTAACGCCCGCGGCCAAAGGCGGCGGTAAAGCGCAGATCGGGGATGATTTTTCGTAGCAGCGGCAAATCTTTGCTAAAGATCTGATCCTGTAACGCCACGTTAGCGGTACTGACCACCAGTGTTTTTTGCTCTTCCCGGGCAATGGCGATACCGGGAATAAGATAGGAGAGGGTTTTCCCGACGCCGGTCGGCGCTTCAATAGCCAGATGTCTCCCTTCTTCCCCGGCCAGCGTTCTGGCGACGTCAGCAATCATCTGCCGCTGCGGCGCACGGGGAATAAAGTCGGGAATCTGGTCCTGAAGCGCCTTATACCAGGCGGCGATTTGCGCTTTCAGCGCAGCGGTCAATGCCATGAGAAAACCTGAAGTACTGTATAAACAGCCACTATTGTGTCACATTTCAGGGGCGGGAAGTACCTTTTTTGCCGGTTCTGGAAGGCGGCTCGCAACGCGATGTGTATTTTGCCGGATGGCGGTGCAAGCACCTTACCCGGCCTACGTATTTGCATAGTCCGTAGGCCCGGTAAGCGTCGCGCCACCGGCATGTTGCCGGATAAAATTTACTGGGCAGGCGTGATTCTGCGCGGGCGACGCGGTGGACGTGCTTTGTCGCCAGCGGGTTTCCCCTCGCCTGTGCGCGGTTTTGGTTTCGCCTTCGCCGCCCCGCTATCCTGACGTCGCGGCTGCTGACTGCGCCCCGCTCCCCCCTGATTTTGTCCGCGTCCACGACCGCCGCCGCCGCGCTGCTGACGGCCATTCTGAATCGGCTCCGCTTTAATCGACGGGTCGGGCTCATAGCCCGGCGTCGTAATGCGTGGGATCTCTTTTTTCAGCAATTTTTCGATATCACGCAACAGTTTATGCTCGTCAACACAGACCAGCGACAGCGCCTCGCCAGTTGCCGCCGCGCGACCGGTACGGCCAATACGGTGTACATAATCTTCCGGCACGTTCGGCAGTTCATAGTTGACCACGTGCGGCAGCTCTTCAATATCCAGACCACGCGCCGCAATATCCGTCGCTACCAGCACGCGAATATCGCCGGATTTAAAATCGGCCAGCGCGCGGGTACGTGCGCCCTGCGATTTATTACCGTGGATCGCCGCGCTGCGAATACCGTCTTTATTAAGCTGTTCCGCCAGATGGTTCGCGCCATGCTTGGTGCGGGTGAAGACCAACACCTGCTGCCAGTTGCCCTGGCCAATCATTTGTGACAGCAGTTCGCGCTTACGTTTTTTATCGACAAAGTGCACGTGCTGCGTCACCTGCTCTGAGGCCGTGTTGCGGCGCGCCACTTCGATTTCCAGCGGATTGCGCAACAGCTTTTCGGCGAGCGCTTTGATGTCGTCGGAGAACGTGGCGGAGAACAGCAGATTCTGACGCTTCGCCGGCAGTTTCGCCAGCACGCGACGAATGTCGTGAATGAAGCCCATATCCAGCATACGGTCGGCTTCATCCAGTACCAGAATCTCAATCTGATCCAGCTTCACGGCATTTTGATGTTCCAGGTCAAGCAGACGTCCCGGCGTCGCCACCAGCACATCCACGCCACCGCGCAGTTTCATCATCTGCGGATTGATGCTTACGCCGCCAAATACCACCAGCGAGCGAATATTGAGATATTTACTGTAATCTCTGACGTTTTCGCCAATTTGCGCCGCCAGCTCGCGGGTTGGAGTGAGGATCAACGCGCGCACCGGGCGACGACCTTTAGCATGCGGCTGATGGGTAATCAGATGCTGCAACAATGGCAGGGTAAAACCCGCCGTTTTACCGGTTCCGGTCTGGGCGCTGGCCATCAGATCGCGGCCTTCCAGCACGGCGGGAATCGCCTGTTGCTGAATAGGGGTAGGTTCACGGTAACCCTGCTCGGCAATGGCGCGCAGGATATCAGGGTTTAATCCTAGGGAATCAAAAGACATAACTACTCCGGACCGCCCCGACCGTTACCGGTGTAGTTTTCAGGGAGATGCTCAAATTTGGAATGACAAAAACCACAATGTCATGAAGGGGCGGAGTGTAGCAGTTTTTGTGATGCGGCGCATAAATTATCCCGAAAGGTGGCAAAGACAAATTAATCGACCACACTGGACAAGTGCCATTATGAGTCATAATCTTAATCAATCGATTGATTAATAATTAGGGCGTGTGATGAATATCCCCACCACGACCACCAAGGGCGAGCAGGCGAAAAGTCAGCTCATTGCCGCCGCGCTGGCGCAGTTTGGCGAGTATGGCCTCCATGCCACCACGCGCGATATCGCCGCGCTGGCGGGGCAAAATATTGCCGCTATTACTTACTATTTCGGCTCAAAAGAGGATTTATACCTCGCCTGCGCCCAGTGGATTGCTGATTTTCTTGGCGAAAAATTTCGCCCCCATGCTGAAAAAGCGGAACGTCTGTTTAGCCAGCCTGCCCCTGACCGGGACGCCATACGCGAGCTCATTCTGCTCGCCTGCAAGAACATGATTATGCTGCTGACGCAGGAAGACACCGTTAACCTGAGCAAATTTATTTCACGCGAGCAGCTCTCTCCCACATCGGCCTATCAATTGGTCCATGAACAGGTTATCGATCCGTTGCACACCTATCTGACAAGATTGGTTGCCGCTTATACCGGCTGCGACGCCAATGATACGCGCATGATTTTGCATACCCATGCCTTACTGGGCGAAGTGCTGGCGTTTCGTCTCGGCAAAGAAACTATTCTGTTACGTACCGGCTGGCCGCAGTTTGATGAAGAAAAAGCGGCGCTGATTTACCAGACGGTAACCTGCCACATCGATCTTATTCTGCACGGTTTAACGCAAAGGAGTCTGGACTGATGAAAAAACCTGTCGTTATCGGACTGGTAATCGCAGCGATCGTCGCTGTGATTGCCGGTGGAACCTGGTGGTATCAAAGTCGGCAGGACGATGGGCTGACGCTATACGGTAATGTCGATATCCGTACCGTCAATATTAGCTTTCGCGTCGGCGGCAGGCTGGCGTCGCTGAATGTTGATGAAGGCGATACTATCAAAGCCGGACAGGTGCTCGGCGAACTGGATCACGCGCCATACGAAAACGCGCTAATGCAGGCGAAAGCTGGCGTGTCGGTCGCGCAGGCGCAATATGATTTGATGCTGGCAGGCTATCGCGATGAAGAGATAGCCCAGGCCGCCGCCGCCGTCAGACAGGCGCAAGCCGCCTATGACTACGCACAAAACTTTTATAACCGTCAGCAAGGATTGTGGAAAAGCCGCACCATTTCCGCTAACGATCTGGAAAACGCCCGCTCATCGCGCGATCAGGCGCAGGCGACGCTGAAGTCCGCGCAGGATAAACTGAGCCAGTACCGTACCGGTAATCGTGAACAGGATATCGCCCAGGCGAAAGCCAGTCTGGAACAGGCAAAGGCCCAACTGGCGCAGGCGCAGCTTGATTTGCAGGACACCACGCTTATCGCGCCTGCCAACGGAACCTTGCTCACCCGCGCGGTCGAGCCTGGTAGTATGCTGAACGCCGGCAGCACGGTATTAACACTCTCGCTGACCCGCCCCGTCTGGGTGCGCGCCTATGTTGATGAACGCAACCTCAGTCAGACGCAACCGGGGCGCGACATTCTGTTGTATACCGACGGTCGTCCTGACAAACCTTACCACGGCAAGATTGGTTTCGTTTCGCCCACCGCGGAATTTACGCCGAAAACCGTCGAAACGCCGGATCTGCGTACCGATCTTGTCTATCGCCTGCGCATTATCGTCACCGATGCGGACGATGCGTTACGCCAGGGGATGCCAGTCACGGTGAAATTTAATGACGAGGTACGGCATGAGTGAGGCCGTTATTACGCTGCACGGTCTGACGAAGCGCTTTGCGGGAATGGATAAACCCGCCGTCGCGCCGCTCGACTGTACCATTCATTCCGGTTATGTCACCGGGCTGGTAGGGCCGGACGGCGCAGGAAAAACCACGCTGATGCGTATGCTGGCGGGCCTGCTCAAAGCCGATGGCGGCAGCGCGTCCGTATTGGGCTTCGACCCGATACAAAACGACAGCGAGCTGCACGCGGTTCTGGGCTATATGCCGCAGAAATTCGGTCTGTATGAAGATCTTACCGTCATGGAGAACCTTAATCTCTATGCCGATTTACGCAGCGTTACCGGCGAGATACGGGAAAAGACCTTTGCCCGTTTGTTGGAATTTACCGCCCTCGGCCCTTTCACTGGCCGTCTGGCGGGGAAATTGTCCGGCGGGATGAAGCAAAAACTGGGGCTGGCCTGTACGCTGGTCGGCGAACCGAAAGTGCTGCTGTTGGATGAACCGGGCGTTGGCGTTGACCCGATTTCACGGCGCGAGTTGTGGCAGATGGTCCACGAGCTGGCGGGCGACGGGATGCTAATCCTCTGGAGCACCTCCTACCTCGACGAAGCCGAACAGTGCCGCGATGTGCTGCTGATGAATGAAGGCGAGCTGCTCTATCAGGGCGAACCTAAAGCGCTGACGCAAACGATGGCCGGTCGTAGCTTTCTGATGAGCAGTCCACAGGAAAACAACCGTAAGTTACTACAGAGAGCGCTCAGACTGCCGCAGGTGAGCGACGGCATGATTCAGGGACGTTCGGTACGCCTGATCCTGAAAAAAGAGGCGACCGCAGCAGATATTCGTCAGGCCGAAGGAATGCCGGAAATCACCCTCAATGAGACCGCGCCGCGTTTCGAAGATGCGTTTATCGATCTGCTTGGCGGAGCGGGAACCTCGGAGTCTCCGCTGGGTTCAATCCTGCATACGGTTGAAGGCACTGCCGGCGAAACGGTGATTGAAGCGCAGGAACTGACGAAAAAATTTGGCGATTTCGCGGCCACGGACCATGTTAATTTCGTCGTACAGCGCGGCGAGATTTTTGGCCTGCTCGGCCCGAACGGCGCGGGTAAATCAACCACCTTTAAAATGATGTGCGGCCTGCTGGTGCCGACGTCCGGCAAGGCGCTGGTGCTGGATATGGACCTGAAAGTCAGCTCCGGCAAAGCCCGTCAGCATCTGGGCTATATGGCGCAAAAATTTTCGCTTTACGGCAACCTGACGGTTGAGCAGAACCTGCGTTTTTTCTCCGGCGTCTACGGTCTGCGGGGCCGCGCGCAAAATGAAAAAATTCAGCGCATGAGTGAAGCGTTTGGTCTGAAAAGCATCGCGTCGCATCCCACCGATGCGCTGCCGCTGGGCTTTAAACAGCGACTGGCGCTGGCCTGCTCGCTGATGCACGAACCGGATATTTTATTCCTTGATGAACCAACGTCCGGGGTTGATCCCCTCACCCGCCGTGAATTTTGGCTGCATATTAATAGCATGGTGGAAAAAGGGGTCACGGTAATGGTGACGACCCACTTTATGGATGAGGCGGAATATTGCGATCGCATCGGACTGGTTTATCGCGGGAAGCTTATCGCCAGCGGTACGCCGGACGATCTCAAAGCGCAGGCCGCCGATGAGCAACAGGCCGATCCGACGATGGAGCAGGCCTTTATCACTCTCATCAATGACTGGGATAAGGAGCATACGCATGAGTAAGTCTCTCTCCTGGCGCCGCGTGCGTGCGTTGTGCGTCAAAGAGACGCGCCAGATCGTGCGCGATCCCAGTAGCTGGCTGATTGCGGTGGTGATCCCGCTGCTGTTGCTGTTTATTTTTGGTTACGGTATTAACCTCGACTCCAGCAAGCTGCGGGTGGGGATTCTGCTTGAACAACAAAGCCAGGAGGCGCTGGATTTCACTCATGCGATGACCGGCTCACCCTATATCGACGCGACCATTAGCGATAACCGCCATGAATTAATTGAAAAAATGCAGGCCGGACGCATTCGCGGACTGGTGGTGATTCCGGTGGATTTCGCGCAGCAAATGGCGCGCGACGGTGACAGCGCGCCAATTCAGGTGATTACCGACGGCAGCGAGCCAAACACCGCCAACTTCGTTCAGGGTTATGTTGAAGGCATCTGGCAAATCTGGCAACAGCAGCGGGCGGAAGATCGCGGCGACACCTTTGAACCGCTTATCGACGTCCAGACGCGCTACTGGTTTAACCCGGCGGCGATCAGTCAGCATTTTATCATTCCCGGGGCGGTGACCATTATCATGACGGTAATTGGCGCAATCCTCACCTCGCTGGTCGTTGCCCGCGAATGGGAGCGCGGCACGATGGAGGCGCTGCTCTCAACCGAAGTGACGCGTGTTGAACTGCTGCTGTGTAAGCTTATTCCCTATTACTTTCTCGGTATGCTGGCGATGCTGCTCTGTATGCTGGTATCGGTGTTTATTCTCGGCGTGCCGTATCGCGGTTCGCTGGTGATTCTGTTTATCATCACCAGTCTGTTTTTACTGAGTACGCTGGGGATGGGGCTGTTGATTTCCACCATCACTCGCAACCAGTTTAACGCCGCGCAGGTGGCGCTGAACGCCGCCTTTTTACCCTCGATTATGCTGTCCGGGTTTATCTTCCAGATAGACAGTATGCCTGCGGTGATCCGCGCGGTGACCTATATTATTCCGGCGCGCTATTTTGTTAGCACCCTGCAAAGTCTGTTTCTGGCCGGCAATATTCCGGTCGTGTTAGGCGTTAACGTACTGTTTTTAATCGCCTCGGCGGTGATGTTTATTGGCCTGACGTGGCTAAAAACCAAACGACGACTGGATTAAATATGTGTATGGATAATTGTCGTCGTAGGCCGGATAAGGCGTTCACGCCGCCATCCGGCATTATGCCTGATGCGCTTTGCTTATCAGGCCTACAAACTGGACTGAGAGGACGGACATGTTTCATCGCTTATGGACGTTAATTCGCAAAGAACTGCAATCGCTTTTACGCGAACCGCAAACGCGCGCGATCCTGATTCTGCCGGTGCTGATTCAGGTCATCCTGTTTCCGTTCGCCGCGACGCTTGAAGTCACTAACGCGACTATCGCCATCTATAACGAAGATAATGGCAAACATTCGGTAGAACTTACCCAGCGCTTTGCCCGCGCGAAAGCGTTTACCCATGTGCTATTGCTGAACAGTCCGCAGGAGATCCAGCCGACTATCGATACGCAAAAAGCGCTGCTGCTGGTGCGCTTCCCGGCGGATTTCTCGCGGAATCTGGATACCTTCCAGCCAGCGCCGATGCAACTCATTCTTGATGGACGTAACTCCAACAGCGCGCAAATCGCCGCCAATTATCTGCAACAGATCGTCAAGGAGTATCAGCAGACATTGATGGACGGCAAGCCAAAGCCCAACAATAGCGAACTGGTGGTACGCAACTGGTATAACCCGAATCTGGACTACAAGTGGTTTGTGGTGCCCTCGCTGATCGCCATGATCACCACTATTGGCGTGATGATCGTCACTTCGCTGTCCGTCGCCCGCGAGCGTGAACAAGGCACTCTGGATCAGCTGCTGGTCTCTCCGCTCACCACCTGGCAGATTTTCGTCGGCAAAGCGGTGCCGGCGCTGATTGTCGCGACCTTCCAGGCCACGATCGTGCTGGCTATCGGCATTTGGGCATACCAAATTCCCTTCGCCGGTTCGTTAGCGCTGTTTTATTTCACGATGGTGATTTACGGGCTGTCGCTGGTAGGCTTTGGCTTGCTGATATCAGCACTTTGCGCCACGCAACAGCAGGCGTTTATCGGCGTCTTTGTCTTTATGATGCCGGCGATTTTGCTCTCGGGTTATGTCTCGCCGGTGGAAAATATGCCGGTCTGGCTGCAAAACCTGACGTGGATAAACCCTATCCGCCACTTTACTGATATTACTAAGCAAATTTATCTTAAGGACGCGAGTCTGGGGATTGTCTGGGGAAGTTTGTGGCCGCTACTGGTGATAGCGGCCACCACGGGTTCAGCGGCGTATGCGATGTTTAGACGCAAAGTGATGTAGCTTTTTATCTTTCGCCAGTAGCGAGACCACGGCGGGCCCGGCCAGGATAGCCAGCCCCGCCAGCGCCAGTAAAACATTGTTTTGCAAGACGCGGGATAGCAGCCAGAGGACAATCAGCGCGGTGCCGAAGTACCAGGTGGTAGTCAGCTCTTCCAGCACATCCGCCACATCGCGCCAGCGCTGCTCATGATGGCGCTGCAACGCCAGCATCAATAGTACCGTCACGCCATAAAGCACGCATAATCCCAGGCCGACGCGCACTAATGTGCCGCTCATCCAGCCTATTACCAGCATCGCCACTACCAGTAAATGCAACATAATCTGCCAACAACCGAGGCCGGTTGCGACACGAACGCGTTGTTGCCACTTCATGGCTTTTCTCCTGAAGCATTTTTCTCTCATTATTCAGAGTACCGAACTTTACGGAAAATTCCGTAAGACCGCATCTTTTTGTGACGACGACTACACTATTTCAATCAGGATAGTGACGCGGACAGGAAGAAAATGACTCAACACACGCGAAATTTTTCATTCAAAGTGCTCACAATTAATACGCACAAAGGTTTTACCGCCTTTAATAAACGCTTCATCCTGCCGGAGCTGCGCGACGCCGTCAGAACGGTCGGCGCCGATATCGTCTGTCTGCAAGAAGTGATGGGCGCGCACGAAGTACATCCGCTGCATATCGAAAACTGGCCGGACACTACCCACTATGAATTTTTGGCCGACACCATGTGGAGCGATTTCGCCTATGGCCGCAATGCGGTCTATCCGGAAGGCCACCACGGTAACGCGGTTCTTTCTCGCTATCCCATTGAACATTATGAAAATCGCGACGTCTCGGTCGGCGGTAGCGAAAAACGCGGCGTGCTCTATTGCCGCATTACGCCGCCCATGCTCAACCGCCCTATCCACGTCATGTGCGTACATCTCGGCCTGCGGGAGAGCCACCGCCAGGCACAGTTAACCATGCTGGCGGGATGGGTGAATGCCTTGCCGGAATCAGAACCGGTGCTGGTGGCCGGAGACTTTAATGACTGGCGGCAAAAGGCCGGCCCGCCGTTAAACGCGGCCGGGCTGGAGGAGATATTCACCCGTGCCCATGGCCGACCGGCGCGCACATTCCCGGTGAGTATGCCGCTGCTGCGACTCGATCGTATTTACGTCAAGAATGCGAACGCCAGTTCTCCTACGGCGCTACCGCTGCGGAACTGGCGACATTTATCAGACCATGCCCCCCTTAGCGCGGAGATCCATCTATGAAATGCGGCTGGCGTGAAGGTAATCAAATTCAGCTACTGGAAAACGGCGACCAGTTCTATCCTGCCGTGTTTGAGGCTATCGCTCAGGCACAGCAAAAAATCATTCTGGAAACCTTTATCTTGTTTGAAGATGAGGTGGGTAAAAAACTCCATGCAGCTCTGCTAAAAGCTGCACAGCGCGGCGTAAAAGCCGAAGTATTACTCGACGGCTACGGCTCTCCCGATCTCAGCGACGCGTTTGTCGGCGAATTAACCTCGGCGGGCGTGATTTTTCGCTATTACGATCCCCGCCCGCGTCTACTGGGGTTGCGAACCAATATCTTCCGCCGAATGCACCGCAAAATTGTGGTGATTGATGATCGTATTGCTTTTGTCGGCGGCATTAACTACTCCGCCGAACATATGTCGGATTACGGCCCGCAGGCGAAACAAGACTACGCGGTACGGGTCGAAGGGCCTGTAGTGGCCGATATCCTGCAATTCGAAGTCGAGAATCTGCCGGGGCAAAGCCCCGCGCGCCGCTGGTGGAAGCGCCATCATCAGGCCGAAGAAAACCGTCACCCCGGCGAAGCGCAGGCGCTGTTTGTCTGGCGGGATAATGAAGAGCACCGCGACGATATCGAACGTCATTATCTGAAAATGCTGACCCAGGCAAAGCGTGAAGTGATTATCGCTAACGCCTATTTTTTCCCCGGCTATCGCTTGCTCCACGCAATGCGTAAAGCCGCCCGCCGTGGCGTGAGCGTAAAACTGATTGTCCAGGGGGAACCAGACATGCCGATAGTCAAAGTCGGCGCGCGGTTGCTCTATAACTATCTGGTGAAGGGCGGCGTGCAGGTTTATGAATACCGACGCCGTCCGCTGCATGGCAAAGTGGCGCTGATGGACGATCACTGGGCCACGGTAGGGTCGAGTAATCTCGATCCGCTCAGCCTGTCGCTTAACCTTGAAGCTAACCTGATCATTCACGATCGTACTTTTAACCAGACCCTGCGCGATAACTTACAAGGCATCATCGTGAATGATTGTAAGCAGGTCGATGAGTCTATGCTGCCGAAACGTACCTGGTGGAACCTGACCAAAAGCGTGCTGGCGTTCCACTTTTTACGTCATTTCCCGGCGCTGGTCGGCTGGCTACCTGCGCATACCCCGCATCTGGCGCAGGTTCCCCCGCCTGCCCAGCCGGAAATGGAAACCCAGGATCGCGTTGATCCAGAAAATACAGGAGTGAAGCCCTAATGGCTAAATCGCATCCGCGCTGGCGGCTGGCTAAAAAAGTGCTGACCTGGCTGTTTTTTATTGCGGTCGTCGTTCTGCTGGTGGTTTATGCTAAAAAGGTCGACTGGGGCGATGTCTGGACCGTCATCCGCGACTATAACCGCACGGCGCTTTTAAGCGCTGTGGGACTGGTGATCGTTAGCTATCTTCTGTACGGCTGCTACGACCTGCTTGGACGGCTTTATTGCGGCCATAAACTGGCGAAGCGACAGGTGATGTTGGTATCGTTCGTCTGCTATGCCTTTAACCTGACGCTCAGCACCTGGGTCGGCGGGATCGGGATGCGTTACCGACTGTACTCTCGCCTCGGGTTGCCCGGCAGTACTATCACGCGTATTTTCTCACTCAGCATTACCACTAACTGGCTGGGCTATATTCTGCTTGGCGGCATCATTTTTACCTTCGGCATTGTCCAGCTTCCCGACCACTGGTATATCGATGAAGGCACGCTACGTATTCTCGGTATCGTTTTATTGTTGATTATCGCGGTCTATCTGTGGTTTTGCGCCTTTGCGAAGCGGCGGCATATGACGATTAAAGGGCAGAAACTGGTGCTGCCGTCATGGAAATTCGCACTGGCGCAGATGGCGATCTCCAGCGCGAACTGGATGGCGATGGGCGCCATCATCTGGCTGCTGATGGGTCAGGATGTGAACTATTTCTTTGTGCTGGGCGTACTGCTGGTGAGCAGTATCGCGGGCGTCATCGTGCATATTCCGGCAGGCATCGGCGTGCTGGAGGCCGTATTCCTTGCGTTGCTGGCGGGCGAACATACGTCGCAAGGCACGATTATCGCCGCCCTGCTCGCATACCGCGTGCTTTACTATTTTATTCCCCTGTTGCTGGCGCTGGTGTGCTATCTGATCCTGGAGAGCCGGGCGAAGAAGCTGCGGGCGAAAAACGAGCGGGCGATGGCGAAATAAATTTAAGCAGACGCGTTTTCGCTTTCCAGCACAACGCGTTTTATCCGGTAAAAATAAACATATGCTGAGAAAAAAGACGTATTCATCTGTAAGCGGGAAAAAAGCAGCAATGACCAGCTAAACAGCAGCAGGAGCACTTCGTGAAACTCGCCCATGAATACTGATGACAGGGTACAGAACGTTGCCAACGTAACGGAAATAATGGCCAGTAATAGCGCATAGCGGTAAATAATGACCCCGCTCATGTTCCCATGACAATCCGTTAATAAAATGAGAAATCAGCGCTGGTGGGCATTTCTTATTAAAATCCTCGCCGCCATTTTTAATGGCGCGAGTGACGTCTTTAGCTTCACAAAACGCTAACCAAAATTGTTTGCCACATAATTTACTTATTATACCCATCATCACCAACCTGAATAAAAAACCTGCAACGCCTACGGCCTGAAAGATAATAGTATTTCCAGAATCATCAAAATGATATAACGACACAGCGTAACCACAGCATTAATAATACCAAGGTAAAGCGTCAGCGCGCCAAATAAAGCGCAACGAGACAGGGATGAAAACTCGCTGTGGTATAACATGCGGGCATAACCATGAAGTGTCGATTTTTCTAGTGCTGTAATCAATGTCCATACTAATACCGTCAGCACACTGACTATCCAGACCAGAGTGCTACTGGCCACCAGGCTATTGACAACTATCGCAGCGATGATCCCGCTTACCGCCATAAAAATTAACGGCCTGAATAGACCAGAACTGATATTCAGGTAGAAAATAAATAAGGCATTAAGACTAAACATGATTCCAACAATCACGAAAATGGTCGCGCCACCTGAGAAAAGGTAAGCTAATGACACGCCGGTAAGCGTAATGATGGCAATATATATCAACGTTGCGACAACAGTGCCAAAGCGGGAAAGGCAGGTAATGGCCCCATACCCCAGACCAAGCAAAAGTGCTGATATCCACAAAACAACAACAGGTTGAACGTGGGTTATCAAAAAATGAGTATACAACGTTAACCATATAATGCCGGCGGTACACCATAGTCCCAACGCAGTATACCAATAGGTAAGGGATAACATTGTCGCGGGAATAAATGCTATTTGCCGTATACGTATTGCAGCCAGAGGTCCCACCTGTCATTTATCACTCTTCACATGATCACGGTGATAAGAATGGCAAGCGCAGGAAAATATTTCTAAGATGTTTATGCTGTTTCGCCCTAAATATAGTCCTAAAAAAAATCCTGGCGCAGGGCCAGGATTTTAAGAGATCGCTATAATTAGCGGCGATTGCCAAAAATACGCAGTAACATCAGAAACAGGTTGATAAAGTCCAGGTACAGCGTTAACGCGCCGAGAATCGAATATTTACGTAGATTAGCGCTATCGCGGGTATCTATTTGCTCGCCGATATTTTTCAGTTTCTGCGTGTCATAGGCCGTCAGACCGACAAACACCACCACCCCGATATAGGTTACCGCCCACATCAGCGCTTCACTCTTCAGCCAGAAATTGACCAGCGACGCCAGAACGATACCAATAAGCGCCATAAACAGCATATTGCCGAAACCGCTAAGATCGCGTTTAGTGGTGTACCCGTACAGGCTCATGGCGCCAAACATTCCCCCCGTCACCACAAACGTGCTGGCGATAGAGGAGTAGGTGTAAACGATAAAAATACTGGATAACGTCAATCCAGTTAGCGCCGAATAGAGCATAAACAGCGTCGTCGCCATTCCGGCGCTAAGTTTATGCACCAGTCCCGACAGAACAAACACCAGCGCAAGCTGGGCAATAATTAAGCCAAAGAAGGTGATCTTACTGGAAAAGACAAACATCATGACGGCTGGCGTATTAGCCGCATACCACGCGATAAACGCGGTCAGTAACAGTCCGACCGTCATCCAGCCATACACTTGCGCCATATAGGTCTGCAGGCCGGACCGCGCCTGCACTATTGAATCAGATCGTGGAAATCTGTCCATGATGAACTCCTGTGTGGAAATGATACCCTAAAGCGTATCACATTCTGCTACCAACGTTTCGCCGACTGCTGGTCGCTGTCGCGCGCTTCGACCCAGCGATCGCCTTCCGGCGTGGCTTCACGCTTCCAGAACGGCGCACGGGTTTTCAGATAATCCATAATGAACTGGCCGGCGTCGAACGCGCTACTGCGGTGCGCGCTGGTGACGCCGACAAACACAATCTCATCGCCCGGCCATAATTCGCCAACGCGATGAATCACCGTGACCCGACCCAGCGGCCAGCGGGAACGTGCCTCAACGACGATCTCCGCCAGAGCTTTCTCAGTCATGCCGGGATAATGCTCCAGCGTCAGCGCCTTAACGCTATCGCCCAGGTTATGATTGCGCACTTTTCCGGTAAAGGTGACGACCGCGCCGTCTTCGTCGCGCGCCGCCAGCCAGGAATATTCCTCCCCGACGCTAAACGGCGCGGGGCCGACTACAATTCGCGTTTCGTGCATGTTAGCCCCCCGTGACTGGCGGGAAAAACGCCACTTCATCGCCCGCCGTCAGCGGATGGTCAAAACTTACCAGCGTCTGGTTGACCGCCGCCAACAGCTTGCCGTCTTCCAGCGCCAGCGCCCAACGATCGCTCTTTGTCGCCAGATGCTGTCGCAGCGACTCAACGGTGGAAAAATCGGCTGGAAGATCCAGCGCGTCAGTTCCTGTAAGCTCGCGAACCTGGGCGAAGAAAAGCACCTTAATCATGCGCATCCACCTTAAAATCCCCCGATTTGCCGCCGCTTTTCGCCAGCAGGCGCACCGGACCAATTACCATATCTTTTTGTACCGCTTTACACATGTCGTAGATGGTTAACGCCGCGACGGACGCCGCGGTTAACGCTTCCATTTCGACGCCGGTTTTACCGGTCAGACGGCACAGCGACTCAATACGCACACGGTTATGCTCCGGCTCGGCCTGAAGCTGAATCTCCACTTTACTTAGCAGTAGCGGGTGGCACAGCGGGATCAGCTCCCAGGTGCGTTTAGCGGCCTGAATACCGGCAATTCGGGCGGTCGCGAAAACATCGCCCTTGTGGTGTTTGCCATCAACAATCATCGCCAGCGTTTCACTACGCATGGTAACGAATGCTTCCGCCCGCGCTTCACGAACGGTTTCCGCTTTAGCGGAAACGTCCACCATGTGCGCTTCGCCTGCGGCGTTTATATGGGTTAATTGCGACATCGTTATTTCTTTAAATGAGGGTGAAAATTACATGGGCGTGTACGGGCATCCAGCTGCGGCGCAATGATATTCTCCCATGCGGTTCTGCACGCTTTTGTGGAGCCCGGCATGGCGAAAATCAAGGTGTTATTCGCCACGCCAGCTACCGCGCGCGACTGCAGAGTTGCGGTGCCGATCTCTTCAAACGAGAGCATGCGAAACACTTCGCCAAATCCTTCCACTTCACGATCGAACAGCGGCAACAGCGCTTCCGGCGCCTGATCGCCTTCGGTCAAACCGGTCCCGCCAGTTATCAATACGACCTGCACCTCATCACTGGCGATCCAGGCGGAAACCTGGGCGCGAATCGCGTAACGGTTCTCTTTAACGATGGCTTTCGCCACCACTTCATGCCCGGCCTCCTGCGCCGAATCACGCAGATAATGACCGGAGGTGTCGTCTTCTTCGCCGCGTCGGCTGGAAACAGTAAGAATAGCGATGCGGGTCGGGATAAATTCAGCGCTGACCTGACTCATCTGAAATCTCCTTATTAAGGATTAACCGCCAATGTAAGATAAATTTTGCGTAATACCAGTATTGCTCTGGTGAAGGAAATGGGTCTGCTTTTTCTCCCGCAACGCGTCGGAAATACGTTCCTCAAGCGCGTATTGCTGCGCATCATCCTGTAACAGGTCGCGTAAACTTACGCCGCCGTCGCCAAACAGACATAAATGCAGCTTACCGACGGACGAAACACGCAGGCGGTTACAGGTGGCGCAGAAATCTTTTTCATACGGCATAATGAGACCGATCTCACCGGCGTAATCGGGATGACAAAAAACCTGCGCCGGGCCATCGCTACGCTGGCGGAGCTGGTGGATCCAACCGCGCTTAATTAGCTCGTCGCGTAATACCTGACCCGAAATATGATGTTTGCGGAAGAGATCGCTCCCCTCGCCCGTCTCCATAAGTTCAATGAAGCGTAACTGAATGGGGCGAGGCTGAATCCAGGCAAGGAAGGTATCCAACTGATGGTGATTCACGTCGCGCATCAGCACGGTGTTGACTTTCACCTTTTCGAAACCGGCGTCAAAGGCGGCATCGATGCCCGCCATCACCT
Source organism: Salmonella sp. SJTUF14076 (assembly GCF_015534835.1). Taxonomy (NCBI): domain Bacteria; kingdom Pseudomonadati; phylum Pseudomonadota; class Gammaproteobacteria; order Enterobacterales; family Enterobacteriaceae; genus Salmonella; species Salmonella sp. SJTUF14076. Next base: position 3,105,809 of record NZ_CP064674.1, read on the forward strand.
GGCGGAATTTGTCCTGACCGGTAATCGCATGGAACTGACGCGCATCCAGACTATCCACGCTAACATTGACGCCCGTCAGCCCCGCTTCGCGCCAGTTCGCGGCATCGCGCGCCAGTCGATAACCGTTAGTGGTCACCGCGATCTGGCGAATAGCATCATTTTCACCCACGGCGGCAATGATGTCGGTAAAATCGCGGCGTAATGAAGGCTCGCCGCCGGTAAGACGCACCTTTTCCGTGCCAAGACTGGCAAAAGCGCGCGTAACGCGACGAATTTCATCGACGGTAAGGAAACCGTTGTTAGTAACGCCGCCAGGTTTGTAGCCATCCGGCAGACAGTAGGTGCAACGAAAGTTGCACACATCGGTAATCGACAAACGCAAGTAGTAAAACTTACGCGCGAAAGCATCGGTAAGTTGTGAAGCCATGTACACCTTTCCAAATACGGGAGGCGGAGTCATTTCTTCCTGCGCCCTGGTGGCAAACGTTAAACGTTGTCACGGCCAAAGCACCGTATCAAAAATGACCCAGGTGCAGAGGCTAGAGTGTTTACTGTGGTTACGCCGATACTAGCGTGTAAATGACAATTTCGCCATCACGCTTTCGCTATATAAACATATACATAGCGATATGATCGTGCTATTTAGCGACAGAATACGTGAAAATCACACTTTTACATTGATATATATCATTTAGCCGTGGTAACGCCCTCGCTATAAAGGGGTAGTCGGGAATAATTAATTGTCTTTTAGCCGGTCGGCTAATTGCTGAAAACCCGCGACTTGCGCTACTGTAGCGCTGCTTATTTGACTTCAGGAATTTTTATGCGCAATCGTACGCTGGCTGACCTTGATCGTGTCGTTGCCCTCGGCGGAGGGCATGGATTAGGACGCGTCCTCTCCTCGCTTTCTTCATTAGGTTCGCGCCTGACCGGCATTGTGACTACCACAGATAACGGAGGGTCAACTGGCCGTATTCGCCGCTCGGAAGGCGGGATCGCCTGGGGCGATATGCGCAACTGTCTGAATCAGTTAATTACCGAACCCAGCGTCGCATCCGCTATGTTTGAGTACCGTTTTGGCGGTAATGGCGAACTTTCTGGTCATAACCTCGGAAATTTGATGTTAAAGGCGTTAGATCACCTGAGCGTGCGGCCTCTGGAAGCGATTAATTTAATTCGTAATCTGCTTAAAGTGGACGCGCAGCTAATCCCGATGTCGGAGCTACCGGTAGATCTGATGGCGATTGACGATCAGGGGCATGAGATTTATGGCGAGGTGAATATCGATCAGTTAGCGACTCCGCCGCAGGAGATCATGTTAACGCCAAACGTTCCGGCGACGCGGGAAGCGGTACAGGCCATTAATGACGCGGATCTGATTCTGATTGGCCCTGGCAGTTTTTATACCAGCCTGATGCCTTGCCTGCTGCTGGATGAACTGGCGCAGGCGCTGCGGCGCACCCCAGCGCCAATGGTGTATATCGGCAATCTGGGTCGCGAACTGAGTCTGCCCGCCGCCAGTTTAACGCTGGTCGATAAGCTGGCAATGATGGAGCAATATATTGGCAAAAAAGTCATTGACGCAGTAGTGGTTGGGCCGCGAGTTGACGTCAGTGCGGTGAACGATCGGCTGGTGATTCAGGAAGTGCTGGAGGCCAGCGATATCCCCTATCGCCACGATCGTCAGTTATTACATAATGCGCTGGAAAAAGCGCTACAGGCGTTGGGTTAAGCCCGTTTACCGACGACGCTGCGCTTATCAGAAGCCTGTTTACACCGAAGGGTAAACAGGCTCTCTCCCCCTTCTGATAAACTGCGTTCAGCTATCGCCAGTAGGCGCTCATGAGCGAGCTCAACTCTTTTTTCAGCAATATATTCTCCATGATCTCAGTAAAGAGGGTCTGATTGATCTCTTCCATTATTTTTATCCCAATAGCACGCTCTGCATCCATCTGTACCTCAGTAGTACGCTCTGCGTCAGAGTCGTCTGCTATTCTTAAGGCTTCCAGTTCAGCATTGACCCGGCTCTGATACTCATCCGTTTCAATACACTCAGCCCTTTTAGCCATCCTTTCACGCCACTCTTCTGGCGCTATGCGCTCCAGCACTTTATGCCACGGCCCCCACAGCGCAAACCATTTGTGAAAATCCTTATTTTCAGCAATTTTTATCCTTATTTCCGCCTCGTCCAGGTCAGACTCAGTGATACCCGAAACGTTATAAAATCGCATATCCCGGGTCATTGTTGTCAGCGACAGCGACTCTCGTAACTGATTCTGAAACCCCAGAAATACTTCGACTTCGTCAATAAAAAACAGCCGTTTTACCTTTTCTCTGGCGAGCGATTCTATTTGCTCCAGCCGAAAAATTTCACGCCCCGCCATAATCAGTTCCGCTAAGTGGCTATCAAAGGCGCCTCTTTCAGCATCATGAACCAACGTCGCTTCCTGCATTTGGTGGTATGCCAGTGTGACCCGATCTTCACAGCTTATCGTTGCATCCATCGCTATAATAAATGCGGTTTCTCTTAGTGCGCTATCTTCAGCCAGGCGCATTAGCCAGGCGGAGACTTGTTCCTTAAAATCCGGGTGTCGGGTGTTCTGCGTATCGCTAAGACGATCCAGAAACATGCTGAAGGCTGCCGCGTTTACTTCCGTCTCAAACGCCCGCCATTGGTTGACGTCTTCCTCCTCGAGATTGGTTAGCCACCCCTGGACAGCTTGATGCAGTGGTCGAGTTACCCGAACAATTGAAAAGTCGCCCATGGCAAACAATACCCGGGGTCCCTGATAATCTACAGAGGACATTAGCCGCTGCATATTCTGTATTGTTCGTTCTGAAAAAGGATTATATTCTACGATTATTCTTGTAGGTTGAGGTCCTTCACCACGAAAATGGGGTAACGACTCCGGGAGACGGACCAGGTGATTGCGAGAGGCCTGCATTATTTGTAATGCCGCCGGGAGGTTTTCCGGTAGATTACTCAATGCGTTACGGGAAACGTCCAGCGTTGTTATCGTGGGAGGTAGTGTTTCAGGCAGAACAGTAATCTGATTTTTACTTACATCCAGGAACTGTAATTCTGGTGGTAACGATGCGGGCAGACTGGTTAAGGCATTTTCGCCGGCCTCCAGATTCTTCAGGCCCGGTGGCAATGTTTCAGGCAGAGCGGTTAACGAATTACTCTGCACATTCAAATGGGTAATCCCTGACGGAAGATGTTCTGGCAGTGTCCTTATGCTGTTATCATAAACGCTCAGGTACCGAAGTTCCTCAGGTAGATTTTCAGGTAAGCAACTAATTTTATTATGGAAAAGATCCAGCGATTGAAGCGCTGAAGGCAAACGTTCCGGCAATTCAGTAATACGGTTAATGCTCAGCTCCATTTCCTGTATGGTATCCGGTAACGTGGCAGGGATACTGGTTAGCTGATTACTGCTGGCATACAGGGTCTTTATATTTCCCTGTAAATTTTCCGGCAAACTTTTCAGTTCATTGTTATCGAGTATCAGAGTAGTTATCTGCTCAGGAATATAGGCAGGTATAGTGGTAAGTCCTAATATTTTCAGACGAAGTTCCGTCTTATTATTTTTCAGGCAGTCACGCATCCGTTGTACGGCTTCTTCACGATTTGCTGCCTCTTTCGCTGGCGCCTCTTTTACCCACTCAGACCAGATTAACTCATAATTCACAGCATCTTTGGAGCCGGAAGTGCTACTCGCCTGCTCGCTTTCTGTCACACGGGTATAGGTGACTGACTTTCCCCCTCCCTCAACGGTATAGCCCTCTGTATTAAAAACTATAGACAGAATTTCCTGACTATTTTCACTCAAAATACAGTATTGGTCTGTCCCCCCTCTATTACTCTGAATATTATCCGCATACGCCGGGAAAGCTAACATCCTTAAACATTCAAACTTGCTTTTGATCTCTTCTGGCGAGGCGGTTTCAGGTGGATGACAAAGATAAGCGATGCAGTTTTGTGCTTCAACCTGATGTTCTGAAGAGAAAAAGGCACTTATTTTATTCCATATCTCTTCTTTTAAAGGCACCTCTGTTGATGCCTCATTGCTAATACTTTGATGCCTTGCCGTAGAGTGTATATTAGTAATATTAAACATATTTTCCCTACCTGATCTGAACGTAACCTAAAGTAACAGATAAGGATATTCTCAACTTTAAATAAGAGGTCACAGTCGTCATTATTTCGGACAAATCATTCAGTATTTGCAGCGCTTGACTTATAAATGCTCACGCTTCTATCACCTCTTTTTTTACGTAGGATGATGTTATCTGTTGCCATGACACGCTTTCAACGAACTCACATAAGATTAAAATGACGATCATAAGGATAGCTATACCGATAATACGGGGCGTTTTTTTTCATAGCCGAGGAGAGAGGGAAAATTAGCGTTGGGTTCAGCCTCAACGCTAATTTTCTTCAGTTGTGATTAAACTAGCTACCCCATTGATGTTTGAGTTTTTCGACAATCTCGTTAGTCAAAGCCTGTCACTGTTTTTCATTCCTGACTGACTTAGCCCTTACTATTGAACTGAAATTCTCAAAAGCGAGCCATGGTAACGATGACTCGCTGGCGATCGACACATTGTCAGGACGCCGCGATAAACAACTCGCGTAACTGGTGCAACTGGTCGCGAATTTGCGCGGCTTCTTCAAACTCCAGATTTTGCGCGTGCTGCATCATTTGCCCTTCCAGTTCATGAATTTTCTGCTGCAACGCTTTCGGCGTCATATCCAGTTCGACAATTCCGGCTTTTGCCGTAGAACGGCCCTTGCCTTTCCCCTTCGCTTTGGTTTTCGCAATATTCTGCCCCAGCGCCAGGATGTCGACCACTTTTTTGTTCAGCCCCTGCGGAGTGATACCGTGCTCTTCGTTGTACTTCTGCTGCTTCTCGCGACGTCGCTCGGTTTCGCCAATCGCCTTCGCCATCGACGGCGTGATTTTATCGCCATACAGAATCGCTTTACCGTTAACGTTGCGCGCCGCGCGCCCTATGGTCTGAATCAGGGAGCGCTCGGAGCGCAGGAAGCCCTCTTTATCGGCGTCCAGAATCGCCACCAGCGAGACTTCCGGCATATCCAGCCCTTCGCGCAGCAGGTTAATCCCCACCAGAACGTCAAACTCGCCCAGACGCAAATCGCGGATGATTTCCATGCGCTCCACGGTATCAATATCTGAGTGCAGGTAACGCACGCGCTCGCCGTGCTCTTCCAGATATTCGGTCAAATCTTCCGCCATCCGTTTGGTGAGCGTAGTGACAAGGACACGCTCATTAATGGCCGCACGCTGACGAATTTCGGACAGCAGATCGTCCACCTGGGTCGCCACCGGACGCACTTCAATAATCGGGTCCAGCAGCCCGGTCGGTCGCACGACCTGATCCACCACCTCATCACCAGATTTTTCCAGCTCATAGTTGCCGGGCGTGGCGGAAACATAGATAGTTTGCGGCGCTAAGGCTTCAAACTCCTCAAACTTCAGCGGACGGTTATCCAGCGCCGAAGGCAGACGGAAGCCATACTCGACCAGCGTCTCTTTGCGCGCCCGGTCGCCGCGGTACATGCCGCCTATCTGCGGGATGGTGACATGAGACTCATCCACCACCAGCAGTCCGTCGGCGGGCAGATAATCGAACAAGGTTGGCGGCGGTTCGCCCGGCCCGCGGCCCGACAGAAAGCGGGAATAGTTTTCAATGCCTGAGCAGTAGCCCAGCTCGTTCATCATCTCTAAATCGAACTGCGTGCGCTGGCTTAATCGCTGCTCTTCAAGCAGCTTATTATTCGCCAGCAAGACCTTACGCCTGTCCGCCAGCTCATCTTTTATCTCTTCCATCGCCTGCAGAATACGCTCGCGCGGCGTTACGTAGTGCGTTTTGGGATAGATAGTATAACGTGGCACCGTTGACTCTACCTGCCCGGTTAACGGGTCGAACAGCGACAGGCGTTCCACTTCTTCATCAAACAGCTCAACGCGTAGCGCGATGTCGTCAGATTCAGCCGGGAAGATGTCGATCACTTCGCCGCGCACGCGAAAGGTACCACGCTGAAAAGCTTGATCGTTACGGGTGTATTGCAATTCTGCCAGCCGACGCAAAATCGCGCGCTGGTCAATCAGCATTCCCACCGTCAGATGCAGCATCATTTTCAGGTAGAGATCCGGATCGCCCAGACCGTAAATCGCGGACACGGAAGCCACCACCACGACATCGCGTCGCTCTAGCAACGCTTTCGTTGCCGACAACCGCATCTGCTCAATATGCTCGTTTACCGAAGCGTCTTTTTCGATAAACGTATCCGAACTTGGCACATACGCTTCCGGCTGATAGTAGTCATAGTAGGAGACGAAATACTCCACCGCGTTTTCCGGGAAAAACTCTTTCATTTCGCCGTAGAGCTGCGCCGCCAGGGTTTTATTGGGCGCAAGCACCATCGTTGGCCGCTGCAAGTCCGCAATGACGTTGGCGATGGTGAATGTCTTCCCGGAGCCGGTCACGCCCAATAACGTCTGATGCGCCAGCCCGTCCTCCAGCCCCTCTTCCAGACGACGTATAGCGTCCGGCTGATCGCCAGAAGGTTTAAAAGCGGAATTCAGTTTGAACGGTTTACTCATGAGCGGCTACCTGAAGGAGTGAGCGGGCAGGGATGTAATTTTACTCTCGACGGTGAATATTGCCAATAAAAAATACTGGATGAAAAAACAGTAACACTCCAGTGTATAATGGCTATCGGCAGATGCCCCACGCTATTTAGAGGTAAAACATAGACAGTCGCGGGGTAAAATTCCAGCAGTGTGCTGGTTATCCCCAGACCAGAGTCTTTTTTAACATTTGTCAAGTCGGATGATGAAAGTTTTATGTCAACGTATCCCCCTTCCTTTACAACCATTGATTTTATATAACTTGCTGTCTGAAAAGGGATATTTTCTCAAGCCGTCTTTCGCGCCAATTTAGTCGCAGGCCGCGTCGCCTCTCGCTTACGTTGTGTTTTCTAACTCTAATACACAAGGTTATCCACAGGAATAGTGGATAACTGCTTCCAGCCCGTATCCCCTGCCGCCTGGCAAAATCAGCCCCTGACGTTTTCGCCGGGCGATAAAAAAAAATTATCGCTATTTTTGGCAGATTATTGGCTAACGAGAAGGGAAAAATTGAGGCGTAGACGCTCACATTTTGCACATTTTTAGCCTGGCGACCTCAGGAGGGTCTGGCGAAAGAACAGCAGGATCGTCTGATCCTGCAAGAAGGCGGTTTTTAAGCGCGGTCAAGCGCGTTCCAGGGGGCTAAGGTCCAGATACTGTCCTGTCGCCGCCTGCGATGGAGAAACGCCCAGCCACGGGATTTCCCCTAACAGCGGGGCCGGTATGACGCGACGAAGCGTCGCGAGATATTCACCATGACGCGCGCCTGGCGGCTGCATGTCGTTGGCTATCCATCCGACAAGCGGTAATCCGGCCTGTTCTACCGCCAGCGCCGTCAGCATGGCGTGATTAATACAGCCCAGCTTGACGCCAACAACCAGGATCACCGGCAGCTGCTCCGTCTGTACCCAGTCGGCAAACGTCAGCGTGGCAGAGAGCGGTGTAAACCAGCCGCCCGCCCCTTCTGTCAACACCCAGTCTGCCTGCGCCTCCAGCGTTCGTAATCCGCGTGATAACACCGCCGCGTCTATCGCCCGGCCTTCGTCGGCGCTAGCGATGTGGGGAGAAGTAGGCTCGGCAAAAGTATAAGGATTGATAGCGGAATAAGGTTGCGGCAGGCTGCTGTTACGCTGCAAGGCCAGGGCATCGCTATTGCGTAGCCCGTCGGTTGTCATTTCGCTGCCGGAAGCGACGGGCTTATAGCCTACGGTTTGATAACCTAACTGCGTTGCGGCCTGCAATAAGGCGCAACTGGCAACCGTTTTACCGACTTCAGTATCAGTACCGGTCACAAAATAGCGTTTAGTCACGTTCAATCACTCCCATAAAAAGATGGTACGTCAGCGGATATTTCCCCTGCCGCTGCGGCCATGCCAGTTGAATCTGTCTGAGCCGGGCGCGGGTTAATACATCCGACTCCCGCCCTTCATGAAGATGGGTGGCGCCAATGCCTTTGAGCGAGCGCATCGCGCTCAGGGCATCCTCAAACCACAATGTCATCGCCTGAGTATGACGAGACGCCCGCCAGCCGCGCAGCGCGTGGTCAATGGCCTCTTCCGGCAAAAAGCTATTCGCGTGAGCGCGATTATCGACGGCCTGCCATGCCTGACGCAGCTCCGGCAACGACCCCTGGCACAAGGTGGTAAACGCCACCACGCCGCCGGGCCGTACAACCCGATACAACTCGCTCAACGCATCACGTAAATCGCCACACCACTGGACCGCCAGGTTGCTCCAGGCCAGGTCAAAAACTTCGGCGTCATGGGGAATCGCTTCGATATCCGCCAGCAAATAGTGATGCGCCGCCTGACGATCGCGAGCCTGTTGCAGCATCGGCAGCGAAAGATCCAGGGCGGTCACTTCGCTCCCCCGCTCTCGCCAGTAACGACTCATACGCCCTGGGCCGCAGCCTGCGTCCAACACACTGGCAAACTGGCGGCCTGTCAACAGCGTCAGCAGCGCATCCGCGCTGTGTTGCTGTAAAGAGGCGTGCTGTTCATATTGCGATGCGGCCCGGCCAAACGCCGCCGCAATAGCCTGCTTATTCACCTGCGCCATGCAGCACCTCCAGCAGACGGTCTATATCGCACGCTTCATGCGCCTGCGTTAACGTTAAGCGCAGGCGCGCCGTACCGACAGGCACCGTCGGCGGACGAATCGCCGTCGCCCAGCATCCTTGTTGACGCAGCGCCTCCGCCAGGCGCAATGCACGGCTGTTATCGCCCACGATTAACGGCTGGATGGCGCTATGGGCATTCAGTAGCGTAAATCGGGACGCGTTAACGCCGGCCCGAAAGCGCTGAACCAGAGCGGCGAGTTTTTCGCGCCGTTCACCACCTTCATCGCTACGGATCACCGCCAGCGAGGCGCTTAACGCCTGCGCCTGGGCGGGCGGCATACTGGTGCTGTAAACCAGATGACGGGCGAATTGCAGCAGATAATCCGCGACGCTTTCCGAGCAGAGCACCGCTGCGCCGCTGACGCCAAACCCCTTACCGAAAGTCACCACCAGCAACTCAGGCTTCACCCCCCGTTGCCAGCAGGTGCCCCGCCCCTCATCGCCAGTCACGCCGATGCCGTGCGCATCATCAACCAACAGCCAGGCATGATGCCTGCGGGCAATGTGCTGGATTTCCGCCAGCGGCGCGCTGTCGCCGTCCATGCTGTATACACCTTCTGTCACCACCAGTTGCTGACCCACGCAGGGCGATTGCAGTAAACGCGACAGATGCTGCGTATCGTTATGGATAAAGCGGCGAAGCTGCGCCGGACTCAGATTAGCGGCTTCCAGCAGGGAAGCATGACTCAACCTGTCGGCCACAATCCGGTCATTTTTTTTCATTAAGGCGGTAATGACCGCCTGATTCGCCGCAAAGCCAGAGATAAACAGCAGCGCGCGTGGATATCCTAACCATTGCGCCAGTTCCTCCTCTAACGCCTGGTGCGCCACGGAATAACCGCTGATATGACCCGACCCGCCGCTGCCGACGCCAAAACGCGTCGCTGCCTGTTGCCAGGCGCGAATAATCTGCGGATGTTGACTTAAGCCGAGGTAATCATTGCTGGAGAAGTTAAGATACTGTCGCCCGTTCGCTACCAGCCAGCGTCCGGCACCCTGCGATACCACATAGCGGCGGCGCAACGTATCCGTCGCCCGACGCGCCGTCAGCGCATCGTCGACGCGTTGTTGCCAACTCATAAGGCTGCCGCGTTGTAATAATCATCGGTGTCAGGCGTCATCAGCGTCTGTTCCAGACGTTGCTGCTGCTCGTTATCGCCCGCCAGCACCCTGGTCTGCTGCGGATTCAGCCCCAGCTTACGGAATAACTGCAGATCCTTGTCCTCTGCCGGATTTGGCGTAGTTAACAATTTGCAGCCATAGAAAATCGAGTTCGCCCCGGCCATAAAGCACATCGCCTGAGTCTGCTCGTTCATCTGTTCACGTCCTGCGGAAAGACGCACGTATGAGGTCGGCATCATGATGCGCGCCACGGCGATAGTACGAATAAAATCAAACGCATCCACGTCATCGTTATCCGCAAGCGGTGTGCCTTTCACCTTCACCAGCATGTTGATTGGTACGCTTTCCGGCGGCGTCGGTAAGTTCGCTAACTGCAACAACAGTCCGGCGCGATCGGTAACCGTTTCGCCCAGACCCACAATGCCGCCGGAGCACACTTTAATCCCTGCTTCACGGACTTTTTCCAGCGTGTCGAGGCGCTCCTGATAGGTACGGGTAGTGATGATATTGCCGTAAAACTCCGGCGAGGTATCGAGGTTGTGGTTGTAGTAATCCAGCCCGGCGTTAGCCAGACGCTGCGCCTGGCTCTCGTTCAACATGCCGAGCGTCATACAGGTTTCCAGCCCCATCGCTTTGACGCCCTGTACGATCTTCTCCAGATAAGGCATATCGCGTTCATGTGGATTCTTCCAGGCCGCCCCCATACAGAAGCGGGTCGAACCGGCGTTTTTCGCTTTACGGGCGGAGTCCAGTACCTGCTCTACCTCCATTAAACGCTCGGCTTCCAGCCCGGTTTTATAGCGCGAGCTCTGCGGGCAGTATTTACAATCCTCCGGGCAGGCGCCGGTTTTGATCGACAGCAGCGTACTAACCTGTACCTGCTGCGGATCGAAATGCTGGCGATGAATTTGCTGCGCTTCAAACAGCAATTCCAGCAGTGGTTTTTCAAATAATTCGGTTACTTGCGACAGTGTCCAGCGTGGGTGGCGAGCCATCGGGCTTCTCCAAAATATGTTGTTTGTTTTTGATATGGTGTAGACTCGTAAACCTAAATCTTTTTAATTTGGTTTACAAGTCGATTATGACAACGGACGATCTGGCCTTCGATAAACGCCATATTTGGCATCCTTACACTTCCATGACCTCGCCGCTGCCGGTATATCCCGTTGAGCGGGCCGAAGGCTGCGAGCTGGTTCTCGCCTCGGGCGAACGCCTGATTGAGGGGATGTCCTCCTGGTGGGCGGCCATTCATGGTTATAACCACCCGCAATTGAACGCGGCGATGAAAGCGCAAATTGACGCCATGTCGCATGTCATGTTCGGCGGCATAACCCATACACCTGCGGTGAATCTGTGCCGTAAGCTGGTCGCGATAACGCCTGAGCCGCTGGAGTGTGTCTTTCTGGCCGACTCTGGTTCGGTGTCGGTAGAAGTGGCCATGAAGATGGCGCTGCAATACTGGCAGGCGCGCGGCGAATCGCGTCAGCGTTTTCTGACGTTTCGCCACGGTTATCATGGCGACACGTTCGGCGCGATGTCGGTGTGCGATCCGGATAACTCCATGCACAGCTTGTGGAAAGGCTATCTGCCGGAAAATCTGTTCGCGCCGGCGCCGCAAAGCCGGATGGATGGCGAATGGGATGAAAGCGACATCGCGCCATTTGCCCGCCTGATGGCCGCGCATCGTCATGAAATAGCCGCCGTGATTCTGGAACCTATCGTTCAGGGCGCGGGCGGGATGCGCATATATCATCCACAATGGCTCAGGCGTATTCGTAACATGTGCGATCGCGAAGGCATTCTGCTGATTGCCGATGAAATAGCCACCGGGTTTGGCCGTACCGGCAAACTGTTCGCCTGCGAGCATGCCGGGATCGCACCGGATATTCTGTGTCTCGGCAAAGCGTTAACCGGCGGCACCATGACCCTCTCGGCAACGCTCACGACACGCCAGGTTGCAGAGACTATTAGCAACGGCGAGGCGGGGTGTTTTATGCATGGCCCGACGTTTATGGGGAATCCGCTGGCCTGCGCCGTCGCTTGCGCCAGCCTGACGCTGCTGGAAAGCGGCGAATGGCGTCAGCAGGTGGCGTCTATCGAGTCTCAGTTACGCGCTGAGTTAGCCCCCGCGCAAAGTTCGCCCTGGGTGGCGGATGTGCGGGTGTTGGGCGCGATTGGGGTGGTTGAAACCACGCACACGGTCAATATGGCGGCGCTTCAACGCTTCTTCGTCGGGCAAGGCGTCTGGATCAGGCCGTTCGGCAAGCTAATCTACCTGATGCCGCCCTATATTATTCGTCCGGATCAACTGCGCCGTTTGACCCAGGCGGTCAATGACGCGGTACACAATGAAACATTTTTTAGCCATTAATCAGCGGTAAGCGATGCTGCTTCTGGCTACACTTCTGGTGAGTCAAAAGGAGAGCGCATGAAACTTATCAGCAACGATTTGCGCGATGGAGATAAACTTCCTCATCGCCACGTTTTTAACGGTATGGGCTATGATGGCGATAATATTTCGCCGCATCTGGCCTGGGACGACGTGCCGATGGGCACCAAAAGTTTTGTCGTGACCTGTTACGATCCCGACGCGCCGACCGGCTCCGGCTGGTGGCACTGGGTGGTGGTGAACCTCCCGGCGGATACGCGCGTACTGACCCAGGGGTTCGGCTCAGGCCTGGTGGCCGTACCAGACGGCGTCATTCAGACGCGTACCGATTTCGGTAAAGCGGGCTACGGCGGCGCGGCGCCGCCTAAAGGGGAAACGCACCGCTATATCTTTACGGTTCACGCGCTGGACGTCGAGCGTCTTGACGTTGATGAAGACGCCAGCGGCGCGATGGTCGGCTTTAACGTGCATTTCCATTCGCTCGCCAGCGCCTCGATCACGGCGATGTTCAGTTAAACGCTGTGCCGGATGGCGGCGTAAACGTCTTATCCTGCCAACGGGTTGGGTAAGCCGAATACGCGCCGCGCCATCCGGCAGCATTCACATAAAGTCCGGCACCAGACGCTGTAACGCGCCTTGCGCCAGCAGCGCCGTCGCACACTCAATATCGGGTGCGAAAAAACGATCCTGCGTATAGTGCGCCACCCGCTCGCGCAGTGTCTGCCGCGCCTGTTCCAGTAACGGGCTGGAGGTTAACCCTTCCCGTAAATCTATCCCCTGACAGGCCGCCAGCCACTCCACGGCAATGATGCCGCGGGTATTCGCCGCCATTTCCCAGAGTCGCCGCCCTGCCGCCGGGGCCATTGAGACATGATCTTCCTGATTCGCCGAGGTCGGCAGGCTATCCACGCTGTGCGGGTGCGCCAGCGCTTTATTCTCGCTGGCGAGCGCCGCGGCGGTGACCTGGGCAATCATAAAACCGGAATTAACGCCGCCATTTTTCACCAGGAACGGCGGTAACTGCGACATATGTTTATCCATCATCAGCGCGATGCGCCGCTCCGATAGCGCGCCGATTTCCGCTATCGCCAGCGCCAGATTATCCGCCGCCATGGCAACCGGTTCAGCATGGAAGTTACCGCCGGAGATCACCTCCCCCGCATCGGCAAAGACCAGCGGATTATCGGATACCGCGTTGGCCTCAGCCAGCAGTACCTCTTTCGTCTGACGTAACTGGGTCAGACAAGCGCCCATTACCTGCGGCTGGCAGCGAAGGGAATACGGGTCCTGAACTTTATGACAGTGGTGATGTGATTCAGCAATGGCGCTGGTATCGGTCAGCAGGTGCCGGAACAACCGCGCGACGTCAATTTGCCCCTGTTGTCCGCGCGCGGCATGAATGCGCGCATCAAAAGGACGGCGCGATCCCAGTACGGCTTCGGTAGTCAGCGCGCCGCAGACAACGGCGGAGGCAAATAACTCCTGTGCCTCAAACAAACCGCGCAGCGCGAAGGCCGTTGATGCCTGGGTGCCATTAAGCAGCGCCAGCCCCTCTTTGGCCGCCAGCGCGACAGGCTCCAGTCCGGCCTTTTTTAGCGCCGTCTGCGCCGGAAGCCATTCGCCCTGCCAGCGCGCTTTTCCTTCGCCAAGCAGCGTCAGCGACAGATGCGCCAGCGGCGCTAAGTCGCCCGACGCGCCAACCGAGCCTTTTGCCGGAATCAGCGGATACACGCCGGCATTCACCAGAGCGATGAGCGCCTCTATCACGCTCAACCGAATCCCGGAAAACCCGCGCGCCAGGCTATTGATTTTCAATACCATAATCAGACGCACCATCGCGTCATCCAGTGGGTCGCCTACGCCCGCGGCGTGAGACAACACCAACGATCGCTGTAGATTTTGCAAGTCTTCATCAGCGATGCGCGTCTGCGCCAGCAGGCCGAAACCGGTGTTGATGCCGTAGGCGGTACGCCCTTCGGCAACGATATCATTGACGCACGCGACGCTGGCGTTAATGCCGTCAATGGCGCTGGCGTCCAGCCGAAGCTGTACCGGATGACGCCAGACATCGTACAGTTGAGAGAGGCTTAACTGCCCCGGAGTGAGTGTCATGGTGTTCATATCAGCCTTTCCCCTGCGTCGCCGCAACCATCGGTAAATTCAGACCTTGCTCAACAGCGCATTCCACCGCGAGATCATATCCGGCATCGGCATGGCGCATGACGCCCGTCGCCGGATCGTTGTGTAACACGCGGCGAATACGCGCGGCGGCCTCGTCAGTGCCATCACAGACAATCACCATACCGGCGTGTTGCGAAAACCCCATTCCCACCCCGCCGCCATGATGGAGCGATACCCATGTCGCCCCGCTGGCGGTATTCAGCAACGCATTTAACAGCGGCCAGTCGGAAACCGCGTCGGAACCGTCGCGCATCGCTTCGGTTTCACGGTTAGGGCTGGCGACAGAGCCGGAATCCAGGTGATCGCGGCCAATCACAATGGGCGCGGATACCTCGCCGCAACGCACCATTTCGTTGAACGCCAGCCCCAGTTTTTGCCGCCACTCCAGGCCTACCCAGCAGATACGCGCCGGTAACCCCTGAAAATGAATGCGCTCGCGCGCCATATCCAGCCAGTGATGCAGATGTTTATCCTCAGCCACTATCTCTTTGACTTTGGCATCGGTTTTATAGATATCCTGCGGATCGCCGGACAGCGCCACCCAGCGAAACGGCCCGATCCCTCGACAGAACAGCGGACGAATATAGGCTGGCACAAATCCCGGAAAATCAAAGGCGTTTTCCACCCCCATCTCTTTCGCCATCTGACGAATATTGTTGCCATAGTCAAAGGTCGGCACGCCCATTTTACTGAACGCCAGCATCGCCCGAACATGCGCCGCCATGGAACGTTTCGCTGCCTGCATCGTCCCGTGGGGATCGGATTGCGCGTTTTTCTGATACTCCTCCCAGCGCCAGCCGGAGGGTAAATAGCCATGTAGCGGATCGTGGGCGCTGGTCTGATCGGTCACCAGGTCCGGGCGCACGCCGCGATTAACCAGTTCCGGCAGGATATCCGCCGCGTTCGCGCACAGGGCGACGGACACGGCTTTCCCCTCGCGGGTGTAGCGCGTAATGCGGGCCAGCGCGTCATCCAGCGTGGCGGCCTGCTCATCCACGTAACGAGTACGCAGACGAAAATCGATACGGCTTTGCTGGCATTCAATCGTCAGCGAACACGCTCCGGCCAGCGTCGCGGCTAGCGGTTGCGCGCCGCCCATGCCGCCCAGCCCGGCAGTCAGCACCCAGCGTCCCGCCAGCGTGCCGTTATAGTGCTGACGCCCCGCCTCGACAAAGGTTTCGTATGTTCCCTGCACGATTCCCTGGCTGCCGATATAGATCCAGCTTCCGGCCGTCATTTGACCGTACATCGCCAGCCCTTTCGCATCCAGTTCGTTAAAGTGTTCCCATGTCGCCCAGTGGGGAACCAGGTTGGAGTTGGCGATTAATACCCGCGGCGCGTTGTCGTGCGTTTTAAATACGCCGACCGGTTTGCCAGACTGAATAAGCAACGTTTCGTCCGCCTCCAGCCGGGTGAGCGCATCAACAATAGCGTCATAGCATTCCCAGTTGCGCGCGGCGCGACCAATCCCGCCATAGACCACCAGCTCATGCGGATTTTCCGCCACGTCAGGATCGAGATTATTCATTAACATCCGCAGCGGGGCTTCTGTCAGCCAGCTTTTCGCCGTTAATACCGTGCCTCGGGGCGCGCGGATAGTCTGCTGACGATACTTGCTTTCAGGCATAGCAATGACTCCTCATTATTATCGGTCTGCCATCGCCAAATAACGCAAAAACGCTACTATCAGGCACCGCCGCAGACCCACAGATAAGAATCAGACATATACTTGTCTATACAAGTAAGCACAAGAATAGAATTAACAAAAATGATACAATTTTGTTATATTGTGTCAGCAATCACGTTTTCCGGCAGCGGCCCGCTCAGGAGATAAATCGTCCCTGTAGCCGGTAGCGCGACCCGGGGAAAAGTAAACGGGCGTGAGAAACAATCCGCGACGCGGACCAGGTCGTACGACGAATGAGCAGACAAGGCTCATGCTCTTTGATAGTTAACCACGCGCACTCTTGCGCCGTGGCGCGCACCGCCTCCACAATATGTTCCCCTTCCGTTAGCGGCGCGATCCGCGACAAATAAGCGTGCGGCGTGGTCTGACTGTAATCCTGCGTCAAGTAATCCACGGCAATATCCGCATTCACGCAGCGATCTTCAATTTGTACCGGCAGATCGTTTTCATAATGCACCATGATGGAATGGAAAATGACATCGCTCTCATTGACGTTGAGAGCGCTGGCCTGGATGGCGTTTGCCCGCACGCGCTCCAGCGTGAGCACCTCACAACGATGCTGATGACGGCGGGCGGCAATCTCCTCGGCGATACTGCGGACTTCAAACAGCGCGGACTGGCCTTTCGGTTCGGCGACAAACGTCCCCACGCCCTGTAAACGCACCAGCCACCCTTCATCCGTCAGCTCACGCAGCGCCCGGTTGATGGTCATTCGGCTAAAGCCATACTGAGCGACCAGTTCAGCTTCCGACGGAATGCGATCGTGCGGCTGCCAGACGCCGCCGGCTATTTTTTTACAGATGTCCTGTTTCACCGTTTCGTAAAAAGGCGCAGGCGCAGAACGGGAGCGGGATGAATACATGCGTGAAGCCTTCCTTATGCGGAGAGTGTTTTCCGGATGACAGATTAACGCCACCAGTGCGCGATTTGCCAGCCAAGCCGCGCCGCCACGCGCGCCGCTGCGCCATCGTCATCAAAGCGTGGATTAAACTCAACCAGATCCGCCGCCTGTAATTTTCCGCTGCGGCAAACCGGCTCAATTAAACGCAGAACCTGTATCAGCGGCACGCCCAGCGCTGCGGGAGCGGAGACGGCCGGCATTTCCCAGACAGGCAATACGTCGAGATCGATAGTCAGATAAATTTTATCCACCTTGTCGATAAACTGCGACATCTGCGCCAGCGCGTCATGGCAGTCCAGATCCTCCACCACGGTAACATTCCGCCACTGCGCTTCCCGCCACAACGCCTGCGTATTCGCCGCACGGCTCACGCCGAAACAGGCATAATGAAACGCGCGGCTCTGCGCGTCGCATAGCTGCGCCAGTTGACGAAACGGCGTCCCGGATGTTGCCCGGTCGGTCTGACGGAGATCCAGATGCGCATCAAGATTAATGATCCCTACGCTTTCCTGCGCAAACGCGTCCAGCACCCCCGCGCCGTGTCCAAACGCGGTTTCATGCCCGCCGCCCAGTACCAGCGTGCGCATCCCGGCCCGCAGACAGCGGCTTACCGCATCGCGCAAGGCCTGCTGCGCGCCTTCCAGATCGGGCGTAGGCGCAACCCAATTGCCTAAATCCACTAGCCGTTCATGTCCCTGATGGCTGGCCATATTCGCCAGCGCTTTACGCAACGCATCCGGGGCGCCTGCCGCGCCGGGACGCCCTGCATTGCGTTTTACCCCCTCGTCGCAGGCAAATCCCATTAACGCGATCTTTTGCTGCCAGTTTTCGGGGGAAAAGGTCTCGCTGCGCGTGACGGTCTGAAACAGACGCCGCGCATCCGGCGCTTCTATACTGTCATCGCGCCCCTGCCAGAGCGCCGGAGAAGCCGGATACCATTGCGTCATGAGATTTGTCCTCTGTATACCCGCTGATATAAAGGATTACGCCCCGGCTCATACACAACCTCTACCGGCTGTTCAGCATCCCACACCACAAAATCCGCCCGGTAGCCGGCCCTGAGCTGCCCATGCGTCGCCTGTCTTCCCAGCGCACGAGCGGCATGGCGCGTAACGCCCGCCCATGCCTCTTCCGGCGTCAGACCAAACTGTACGCAGGCCATATTCATCGCCAGATGCAAACTGCAAAACGGGCTGGTGCCGGGATTGAAATCGCTGGCGACGGCGACAGGCACCTGATAGCGGCGCAGCAGTTCTACCGGCGGGCGCTGCGTCTCGCGCAGAAAATAAAACGCGCCGGGCAATAATACGCCGACAGTACCGCCGTCACGCATCGCCGCGACGCCCGCTTCATCAAGATATTCGATATGATCCGCCGATAAGCCCTGATAACGGCTCACCAACTGCGCGCCGCCCAACAGCGAAAGCTGCTCAACATGGCCTTTAACGGGAATACCTAACGCCTTCGCCGTCTGCAACACGCGCTCACTCTGCGCCACATTAAAACCGACGCTCTCGCAAAAGAGGTCTACCGCATCAAATAACCCTTTTTGCCAGAGCTGCGGAATCATCGTCTCGCAGACCAGAGTGATGTAGCCGTCCGGGTCGTCACGATACTCCGCTGGCGTAGCATGAGCGGCAAGTAGCGTGGGGCTAATGTCGATAGCGTTTTCGGCAGCAAGTTTTGCAGCGACGCGCAACAGCTTTTCTTCTGTCGCCAGCTCCAGACCATAGCCGGATTTAATCTCCAGCAGCGTAACGCCTTCGCTGGCAAGGCGCATCATGCGTTCGCGCGCCAGCAGGTAGAGCATCTCTTCCGCACAGGCGCGGGTTGCTGATACCGTCGCGTTAATGCCGCCGCCCTGAGCGCTAATATGCTGGTATGACGCGCCGTTAAGCCGCTGCTCCCACTCTGCGGCGCGGTTACCGGCAAACACCAGATGCGTGTGGCAATCGATAAGTCCCGGCGTTACCAGTCGTCCCTGCATATCATGGATATTGTCCCCGCTGACAGGAAGCTGCGTCTCTGGCACGATATCGCAAATATGCCCTTCGCGTACAATCAGCGCCTGGTTATCCACCAGCCCATACGGGGCTTGCCGCTGCGGGTCCATTGTCGCCAGCCTGATGTTTCGCCAGACAGTATCGCCCGGTAAAAGTTGCCGCATTCCTGTCGCTCTCTTGCCTGTCATGAGTTGTATAGACATTTATTTTCTTTCTGCTCCGGATTGTCAACTCAAAGCGCGAAAGTTGTTGCTTAATTGTGATAAAACTATCTGATGCTACAGGTGTTTCCGGCCTGAAAAGGAACTTTTTACCTTTTCGCCTTCCCGTTTCGTTCAACTTAGTATAAAAAAGCAGGCTTCAATGGATGTCATTTAACTTTTTCAAGCCCGGAGCAACCTGTGAATACATTATCGGTTTCCCGTCTGGCGCTGGCACTGGCTTTTGGCGTGACGCTGAGCGCCTGTAGCTCTACGCCACCCGATCAGATCCCTTCCGATCAAACCGCGCCTGGCACCGCCTCGCGCCCCATTCTGTCGGCAAATGAAGCGAAAAACTTCGTTGCGGCGCGCTATTTTGCCTCCCTGACACCGAATACCGCCCCGTGGTCGCCGTCGCCGATTACCCTGCCCGCACAGCCTGACTTTGTGGTGGGGCCGGCGGGTACGCCAGGCGTTACGCACACCTCAATTCAGGCCGCGGTCGATGCGGCAATGGTTAAACGCACGAACAAACGCCAGTACATTGCTATTATGCCGGGCGACTATCAGGGGACCGTGTATGTTCCCGCCGCGCCGGGAAGTCTGACCCTGTACGGGACCGGTGAAAAACCGATCGATGTGAAAATTGGGATGGCGATTGATGGTGAAATGAGTGTCGCTGACTGGCGCCGCGCGGTGAATCCCGGCGGGAAATATATGCCTGGTAAACCCGCCTGGTATATGTTCGATAACTGCCAAAGCAAACACGCCGCGACGATCGGTGTGATGTGTTCTGCCGCGTTCTGGTCGCAGAATAACGGTCTGCAGCTACAAAATCTGACCATCGAGAACACGCTGGGCGACAGCGTCGATGCCGGAAACCATCCGGCGATAGCGCTGCGTACCGATGGCGACAAAGTCCAGATTAACAAGGTCAATATCCTTGGCCGCCAGAACACCTTCTTTGTGACCAACAGCGGCGTGCAGAACCGTCTGCAAACCGATCGTCAGCCGCGTACGCTGGTGACAAACAGCTATATTGAAGGCGATGTGGATATGGTGTCCGGACGCGGCGCCGTGGTGTTCGATAACACCAACTTCCAGGTCGTCAACTCCCGCACACAGCAGGAAGCCTACGTCTTCGCCCCGGCGACGCTGTCCAATATTTACTATGGCTTTTTGGCGATCAACAGCCGCTTTAACGCCTCCGGCGATGGCGTTGCGCAGCTTGGCCGCTCGCTGGATGTCGACGCCAACACCAACGGTCAGGTAGTGATCCGCGACAGCGTGATTAACGAGGGCTTCAACGTTGCCAAACCGTGGGCCGACGCGGTCATCTCGAAACGTCCGTTTGCCGGAAATACGGGAACCGTGGATGACAAAGACGAGGTGCAGCGTAATCTGAACGACACGAACTACAACCGCATGTGGGAATACAACAACCGCGGTGTAGGCAGTAAAGTAGTGACGGAACCTAAGCAGTAATCGCCGTTCCGGTTCAGGCTTATAAACGGGCCGCCGCAGCAGATGTGGCGGCCCGTGGTTTTACTGCAAGCGATGTTTATTGAAATTAATCAGGCATCCTGCCCTGGTGAGCTCCAGCCCGCCGCCCTCCGGCACACAGCGCTTTAGTACGCGTTCACCACAACCCACATTGGCCCCTGGCCGACGGCATAACGGCCTTTTTCCGTCAGCAACCCCTGAGTGCCCGTAATTTCATAGACCGCGATATGATGTGATTTTTGACCCGCAGCAATCAGGTATTTCCCGCTGTTGTCGATATTAAAGCCGCGCGGTTGGGCTTCCGTCGGCTGGAAGCCTTCAACGCTCAGTACGCTGCCATCTTCGGAGACACTAAAGACGGTAATCAGACTGGCGGTGCGGTCACAGGCATACAGATGCCGTCCATCCGGCGTAATATGAATATCCGCCGCCCAGCGGGTATCGGAAAAATCGGCGGGCATCATATCCAGGGTTTGTACGCACTCTATCTCGCCATGCGGATTTTTAAGCTGCCAGACATCCACCGAACTGTTCAGTTCATTGACGCAATACGCATATTGTCGATTCGGGTGGAAGACCATATGACGCGGGCCTGCCCCTTCAACTGTATTTACTTCCGCCGGCTCCTGGGCCACCAGATGGCCGTCATCGCTTAGCGTAAACAGACAAATGCGATCCTGTTTTAGCGCAGGCACCCACAGGGTACGGTTATCCGGCGTAATATTTGCCGAGTGGCAGCCGTCCAGCCCTTCCACCACATCCACCAGCTCAACCGGCAGGCCATCCTGTAAGCGCGTCACGCTGACATTACCGGCGTTATACGATCCGACAAAGACAAAACGACCATGATGATCGGTAGAAATATGGGTCGGGCTACCCGGCAGGGCGGATTCGGCGGCAAACGTCAGCGCGCCATCATCCGGCGCAATACGATACGCCAGGACACGAAACTCCGGGCGCACGCCGACATAGAGGTAGCGTTTATCCGGACTGACCACCATCGGCTGAACCTGACCGGGCACATCCACGACCTGCACCAGCGTCAGCGTCCCTTCGTGGTTCAGGCTCCAGACGTGAATTTGCTGACTCTCAGGGCTGGCGGTATAGACTGTTTGTTTCATGAATACTCCTTTGCATATGGCATGTAGCTGCAATAACAGGACACAGCTTAACGTAGTCGCTTTTGACGGCGAATGCTGAATTCAGACGCAGAATTTTGTCTGCTTACCGTCCCGGTGTACCATGCCGACAGACGGAATTATTACTCTTAATCTGGAAAAAATTATGACTGCACGCGTGATTGCCCTCGATTTAGACGGAACATTATTAACCCCGCATAAAACCTTACTCCCCTCCTCGCTTGACGCGCTATCACGCGCCAAAGAGGCGGGCTTTCAACTTATCATTGTCACTGGCCGCCATCACGTTGCTATTCATCCTTTTTATCAGGCGCTGGCGCTGGAAACACCTGCTATTTGCTGCAACGGCACCTATTTGTATGATTATCAAGCTAAAACTGTCCTGGATGCCGATCCGATGCCCGTGGATAAGGCGTTGCAGTTGATTGATTTACTGGATGAGCATCAGATTCACGGCCTGATGTATGTTGATGACGCTATGCTTTACGAACACCCAACCGGTCACGTCGTGCGTACCTCCCGGTGGGCGCAGACCTTGCCGCCGGAGCAACGTCCGACCTTTACACAGGTTTCTTCGTTAGCGCAGGCGGCGCGCGACGTGAATGCCGTGTGGAAGTTTGCGCTTACCGATGAAGATATTCCCAGGCTACAGCGATTCGGTCAGCATGTTGAACAGGCGCTTGGCCTGGAGTGCGAATGGTCATGGCACGATCAGGTGGATATCGCGCGCAAAGGCAACAGTAAAGGCAAGCGCCTTACCCAGTGGATAGAAGCGCAGGGAGGGTCAATGAAAAATGTGATCGCTTTCGGCGATAACTACAACGACATCAGTATGCTGGAGGCGGCAGGCACCGGCGTTGCGATGGGCAACGCCGATGAGGCGGTGAAAGCGCGCGCTGACGTTGTGATCGGCGATAACACTACCGATAGCATCGCCAAATTTATTTACACCCACCTGCTATAGTCAGGCGGTGATAGAAACGCTTTTCACCTGCGCGTAAAGCCACAGGCCAGGCTTGATACTCAGCTCATCCCTGGCCCACGGGCTTATTCGCGCCCACAGCGTTCTGCCGCCTATTTCAAGCTGGACTTCCACCTGCCCGTTATCGTCATAACAATTCGCCACTTTTGCCCGTAATACGTTGCGGATACTGGTCTGCTGCGGCGGCTGTAGTACCAGCGAGACATCCGACGCCTGTATACGAATACGCAGTGTGGATTGCAGCGGCTGATTGAGTTTATTTACCCACAGGTGCTGGTCGCCAAGCGCCAGAGCGGTCATGGCATAATGCGGGTGATGCTCCAGCACGCTGACTTTCAGAATACTGCTCTGTTGCTCTTTCGGCAGCCACGGGTGCATAACGCTGCTTCCCCAGACTTCTTCCAGCGGGCCAAACGCTTTAACCTGTCCATCCTCCAGCACCATGACTTTATCCGCCAGGTGGAGAATTTCATCGAGAGAATGGCTGACATACAGCATGGGAATATTGATTTCTCGCGCCAGCCGTTGCAGGTACGGCAGTAATTCGCGTTTACGCGGGATATCCAGCGAGGCCAACGGTTCGTCCAACAACAGCAACTCCGGGGCGGTGAGCAATGCCCGGCCTATCGCTACGCGCTGTTTTTCTCCGCCGGACAAGCTCCCCGGCAGGCGATCAAGCAACGCTTCAATTCCCAGCAGCGACACCAGCTTATCAAACTGACCGGTCATGCTTTTCGCCATGCCGTAGCGCAAATTGCCGCGTACTTTGTAATGGGGGAACAGGCGCGCATCCTGGAAAACATAACCGATGCGGCGCTTTTCCGGCGTTAAACAGATACCGTTTTCCGCGTCATGCAACACCCGGCCATTCAGCGCGATGCGTCCTTTTTGCGGGCGAGTCAAACCGCTGATGGCATTAATCAGCGAGGTTTTTCCCGCGCCGGAGACGCCAAAGATAGCCGTGATCCCACTGGCTGGCAGCGTTTCGTTGAGGGTTAAACAGTGCGTTCCCAGCGTCTGGGAAAAATTAAGCTCCAGCATGGTTAGCGCCCCGTCCGTTCACGGCTAATCCGCGCCAGCCATTCAGAAATCAACAGCGAAATCAGCGCTAATACAATCGAAATCACGCACAGCCTCGCCGCCGCGCTCTCCCCGCCAGGCGTCTGGATCAAGGTATACATGGCGGAAGGTATGGTGCGGGTTTCGCCCGGAATATTGGAAACAAAGGTAATGGTCGCGCCAAATTCGCCAAGCGAACGGGCAAACGCCAGCACCGTACCGACAATAATGCCCGGCAGGGTAAGCGGTAAGGTGATAGTCAGAAAAACGCGCCAGCGCCCGGCGCCCAGCGTTCTGGCGGCCTGTTCAAGCTTGATATCCACCCCCTCCAGCGCCAGCCGAATGGCCCGCACCATCAGCGGGAAGGACATCACCGCCGCCGCCAGCACGGCGCCGCGCCAGCTAAAGGCAAACGTGAGACCGAACCAGTCATACAGCCACTGGCCAATAAACCCGCGTCGCCCCATCGACACCAGCAGCAGATAGCCGACCACCACCGGCGGCAGCACCAGCGGCAGATGCAGGACGCTATCAAGTAAGGCTTTGCCCGGAAACCGGCATCGCACCAGTAACCAGGCAAAAAAGATCCCAAACGGCAGGCTAAACAGCACGGCCAGGGAAGACACTTTCAGGCTAAGAAGGACAGCCTGCCATTCTGGATCGGTCAGTATCATTACTTCGTCGTAAATCCATAACGTTTAAAGATTGCCGAGGCCTGCGGTCCTTTCAGGTAATCATAGAACGCGCTGACGGCCGCATTTTTATGCCCCTCCACGATAGCGATGGGGTATTCCACTTTTTTATGTGAATCTTCCGGGAACGTCGCCACCACGTTGACCCCCTTGCTGGCGACCGCATCAGAACCGTATACAATGCCCAAAGGCGCTTCGTTACGTTCGACCAGCGCCAACGCGCCGCGCACATCCTCGCCCGGCGCCAGTTTCGGTTCAAGCGTTTGCCATGCGCCCAACTTTTGCAGCGCTTCTTTGGCATAAATTCCCGCCGGTACGTGTTGCGGATCGCCCACCGCCAGACGCCCGCCGTTCAGCAGACGAATCCAGTCCGTTTTGTTGTCGATGGTAAACGGTTTCTGCTCGCTGGCTTTCGGCGCTACCACCACCAGGCTATTGCCAAGCAATGTTTCGCGCGTCGTGGTATCCACCGCTTTTTTATCGGCTGCGTAATCCATCCATTTCTGATCAGCAGAGATGAACAGGTCCGCCGGCGCGCCCGCTTCTATCTGGCGCGCCAGCGTTGAAGAGGAGGCGAATGAGGAGACCACATCCACATTTTTCTCTTTTTTATATTCTGCCGCAATGTCTTGCATCGCGTTCGTTAGCGACGCGGCGGCGAATACGGTGATCTTGCCTTCATCCGCCAGCGCATGACCAGCGATGATGAAAGATAATGTCGCCCCTGCGACCAGGCGTAACCAGGAATGCGCCATCTGTAACTCCTTGTGCGTTTCGTTATGTAAACGACAATATAACGATAATCTCAGGGGTTTCCCAGCGGTTATTCATACCCATTAACGATTAAACACAGAAAATATCGGCAGGAAAAGCAGGATCTTGAGTAACAAAAACGCCCGACTGAGCGGGCGTTTGGGGAAATCAGCGGTTCTGTCTGGACTGGTCTTTCTGACCGATACCGGAAAAAATGTTGAACACCTCACCCAGACCGTAAATCAGACCGAGGATGATGGCCATCACTACCGGTACCATGATGACGGCGAATACCAGACTTTTTAATAACTCTAACATGGGCAACTCCAGATATAGTCCTTTTTGTATTTTAACCGCATCACACAGAAAAGCACTCCCCTTTTGTGCGGTCGGCTTTGCGCTGACGCGCTTTTCAGTCACAATAGTCTTTTTACCAGGAGCTGGTTATGCAGGCCGAAATCCTTCTTACCCTGAAACTTCAGCAAAAGCTTTTTGCCGATCCCCGACGTATCTCTCTGCTGAAACACATTGCGCTTTCCGGCTCGATTAGTCAGGGCGCGAAAGACGCGGGAATCAGCTATAAGAGCGCCTGGGATGCGATAAACGACATGAACCAGCTTAGCGAACATATGCTGGTTGAACGCGCAACGGGCGGCAAAGGCGGCGGCGGCGCGGTATTAACCCGCTATGGCCAGCGTCTGATCCAGCTTTACGATTTGCTGGGCCAAATTCAGCAAAAAGCATTCGATGTGTTAAGCGACGATGACGCCCTGCCGCTTGACAGTCTGCTGGCCGCTATCTCCCGCTTTTCACTGCAAACCAGCGCCCGAAATCAGTGGTTCGGCACCATTACCGCCCGCGATCGCGATCAGGTACAGCAGCATGTCGACGTGCTGCTGGCCGACGGCAAAACGCGGCTCAAAGTCGCGCTGACGGCGCAAAGCGGCGAGCGTCTCGGCCTGGAGGAAGGTAAAGAAGTGCTGATCCTGCTAAAAGCGCCGTGGGTTGGCATTACCCGGGATGCAGCCGTTGCGCGCGCCGCTGACAATCAGTTGTCGGGAACGATCAGCCATATCGAGCGCGGCGCGGAACAGTGTGAAGTGTTGATGGCGCTGCCGGACGGCCAGACGCTGTGCGCCACGATACCGACTGCGGATGCCGCCACGTTAAAGGAAGGCGATGACGTGATTGCCTGGTTTAATGCGGACAGAGTGATTATTGCAACGTTGTGCTAAGCACATTGACATCCGTTGCCGAAAGACGTATCCCTGTCATTCATCGCTGCAAAAAATGGGATGCAAAATGTCATCGTTGCAAATTTCGCAAGGCACGTTTCGTCTGAGCGATACAAAAACACTTCATCTGGATTCGCTGACGCTCAATACGGGCGATAGCTGGGCATTCGTTGGGGCTAACGGGAGCGGGAAGTCGGCGCTCGCCCGCGCGCTGGCGGGTGAACTGCCGTTATTAACTGGCGAGCGCCAGTGTCGGTTTACCCGCATTACTCGTCTGTCCTTTGAACAATTGCAAAAGCTGGTCAGCGATGAGTGGCAACGTAATAACACCGATATGCTCAGTCCTGGCGAAGACGATACCGGGCGCACTACCGCGGAAATTATTCAGGATGAAGTTCACCATCCTGCCCGCTGTGCGATGCTGGCGCAGCAGTTCGGCATTTCCGCTTTACTCAACAGGCGTTTTAAATATCTTTCTACCGGCGAGACGCGAAAAGCGCTGCTGTGTCAGGCGCTGATGTCTGAGCCGGAGTTATTAATCCTTGATGAACCGTTCGACGGGCTTGACGTGGCCGCCCGTCAACAACTGGCGCAACGCCTGACGGCGTTGAACCAGGCGGGTATGACCCTGGCGCTGGTACTCAACCGTTTTGATGAGATCCCGGACTTCGTGCAGTTTGCCGGCGTGCTTGCCGACTGTACGCTGGCGGAGACCGGAACGACGACAGAGTTGCTGCAACGGGCGTTGGTCGCTCAACTCGCGCACAGCGAGCGTCTGACCGACGTACAATTACCCGAACCGGACGAACCTTCCGCCCGCCATGCGTTACCCGATGGCGAACCACGGATCGTACTTAACGATGGCGTAGTCTCGTATAACGATCGCCCTATCCTCCACCACCTAAGCTGGCGAGTAAATCCAGGCGAACACTGGCAGATCGTCGGTCCTAACGGGGCGGGTAAGTCTACGCTGCTTAGCCTTATTACTGGCGATCATCCGCAAGGCTACAGCAACGATCTCACGCTGTTCGGGCGGCGGCGAGGAAGCGGCGAAACAATCTGGGATATCAAAAAACATATCGGCTACGTCAGCAGCAGTTTACATCTGGATTACCGCGTCAGTACCACGGTGCGCAATGTCATTCTCTCCGGCTATTTCGATTCTATCGGCATTTACCAGGCCGTTTCAGACAGGCAACGAAAACTGGCGCAACAGTGGCTGGATATTCTGGGAATCGATAAGCGTACGGCGGATGCCCCCTTCCACAGTCTTTCCTGGGGACAGCAGCGGCTGGCGCTCATCGTGCGCGCGCTGGTTAAACATCCGACAGTGTTGATTCTGGATGAGCCGCTGCAAGGGTTGGACCCGCTGAACCGCCAACTGGTACGCCGTTTTGTGGATGTATTAATTCGCCAGGGACAAACTCAACTGCTGTTCGTTTCCCATCATGCAGAGGATGCGCCTGCCTGTATTACCCACCGGCTGGAATTTGTACCAGATGGCGAACGTTATAAGTACGTTTCCGGACGATGCAATCATTAAATGTATTATCAGAATGGCGCCGCGCGCCATTCTGGAACCACTCTCCTTTTATTAAGAATAATAATAACGGTCGATAAGCTTACTATCTCTTGAATCGCTGACCGCCTCATTGTCATAATAATCCTGAAATTTTCGACAATGATGTCGTATGTGAATATAAGGGATTCATTATGGCTTTTCGTTTTCCACAAATAATACTATTTTTACTGGCAGCCATGTTATTTTGCCCCGGCAGTTATGCTGAGCAAAAGCCGACCGCTGCGCAGGAAGCGCGTAAAACCGCCGTTGAGGTCGCTGTTGAAGGCATGAGTCGCGCCGCCGTTGCGGGTCCGACAAAGATTAGTTTAGGTGATAAAGCCACGCTTAATCTACCGGAAGGATTTACCTGGATACCCGCAAAAGAAGCGGCGGTATTTATGCGTGAAATTGGTAACTATGTTGACGATGAATATTTTTACGGTCTCGTATTTAAAAAGGAAATGAATGGATTTATTTCTATCGAATATGATGATTCTGGTTATGTAAAAGATGATGATGCAAAAAATTGGGATGCCGATGAATTAATGGATAACCTGCGCAAAGGCACAAAAGAAGCGAATAAAGATCGTATTGCAAAAGGCATTGAGCCGATAGAAATTATTGGCTGGATCGAGAAGCCTACCTACGATGCAACCAATCATCGTCTGATCTGGTCCGCCGCCATCCATGATATCGGCACCAACGAACCACTGAATGAACAAGGCGTGAACTACAACACCTATCTGCTGGGACGTGAAGGCTATTTTTCTTTAAATCTGGTGACCGACAGAGGTTCTGTTGACCACGAAATCCCTCTGGCGAAAAGAATTCTCAGTTCCGTCAAGTTCAACGCTGGACAACGCTACGCTGACTTCAACGAATCAACGGACAAAATAGCGGAGTATGGGCTCGCCGCGCTGATTGGCGGTATCGCGGCCAAGAAAGTAGGACTGCTTGCTATGCTCGGTATCGCGTTACTTAAATTCTGGAAAGTGACCGCCATCGGCGTCGTCGCTGTCGGGGCGCTCGCCAGGAAGCTACTCTCGCGTAAAAAAGACTGACAGCTCCTGCCCCGTCCGTTTCATTCCCAGGCGCGTAACGCGCCTTTTTTTCGGATAAAAAGCAGAAGCATTCTCAAGCCAGATGATTTGTAATCATTTAATTGATATAAATGCGTAAAATCACCAGTGTGTAAACGATTCCACTAATTTATTGCATGTCACACTTTTCGCATCTTTGTTATGCTATGGTTATTCCATACCATAGGCTTAACGGAGCGAATTATGAGAGTATTGGTTACAGGTGGTAGCGGTTACATTGGAAGTCATACCTGCGTACAGTTGCTGCAAAATGGTCATGACGTCGTCATCCTCGATAACCTCTGCAACAGCAAGCGCAGCGTGCTGCCCGTGATTGAACGTCTGGGCGGTAAGCACCCGACCTTTGTCGAAGGCGATATTCGCAACGAAGCGCTTATAACCGAAATTCTGCACGATCACGCGATTGATACCGTGATTCACTTTGCCGGCCTGAAAGCCGTCGGCGAATCGGTCGCCAGGCCGCTGGAGTACTATGACAACAACGTCAACGGTACGCTACGGTTAATCAGCGCCATGCGTGCGGCCAACGTTAAAAACCTTATTTTTAGCTCCTCCGCCACCGTTTATGGCGATCAGCCCAAGATCCCTTATGTCGAAAGTTTTCCTACCGGCACGCCGCAAAGCCCCTACGGCAAAAGTAAATTGATGGTAGAACAGATCCTCACCGATCTGCAAAAAGCCCAGCCGGAGTGGAGTATTGCACTGCTGCGTTATTTCAACCCGGTCGGCGCGCACCCGTCGGGCGACATGGGAGAAGATCCGCAAGGTATTCCGAATAACCTGATGCCCTATATCGCCCAGGTCGCCGTGGGTCGTCGCGAATCGCTCGCCGTTTTCGGCAACGATTACCCGACCGAGGATGGCACCGGCGTGCGCGATTACATTCACGTTATGGACTTAGCCGACGGGCACGTCGTGGCGATGGAAAAACTGGCGGACAAATCCGGCGTACATATTTATAACCTCGGCGCGGGTGTCGGCAGTAGCGTCCTGGATGTGGTCAACGCTTTTAGTAAAGCCTGCGGTAAACCCATTAATTACCACTTCGCGCCGCGTCGCGACGGCGATCTCCCGGCGTATTGGGCGGATGCCAGCAAAGCCGATCGCGAGCTGAACTGGCGCGTCACCCGCACGCTTGACGAAATGGCGCAGGACACCTGGCACTGGCAGTCACGCCATCCGCAGGGATACCCAGATTAAGGACGTTGTTATGACCCCATTTAATCCCATCGATCATCCGCATCGCCGTTATAACCCGCTTACCGGCCAGTGGGTTCTGGTTTCACCGCATCGCGCAAAACGACCCTGGCAGGGGGCGCAGGAAACGCCGTCTCAGCAAATGCTGCCGGCCCACGATCCGGACTGCTTCCTGTGTGCGGGCAATACGCGTGTCACCGGCGATAAAAATCCCGATTACAAAGGGACTTACGTCTTTACTAACGATTTCGCGGCGCTGATGGCCGACACGCCGGATGCGCCGGACAGCCACGATCCGCTGATGCGCTGTCAGAGCGCGCGCGGCACCAGCCGCGTGATCTGCTTTTCTCCCGATCACAGTAAAACGCTGCCGGAGTTGAGTCTGCCCGCGCTGACGGAAATCGTCAGAACCTGGCAGACGCAGACCGCCGAGTTAGGTAAAACCTATCCGTGGGTGCAGGTCTTTGAAAATAAAGGCGCGGCGATGGGCTGTTCGAACCCGCATCCGCATGGGCAGGTCTGGGCCAACAGCTTCCTGCCGAATGAGGCCGAACGCGAAGATCGTTTACAAAAAGCCTATTTCGCCGAACAGCGTTCGCCAATGCTGGTGGATTATGTCCAGCGAGAACTGGCGGACGGCAGCCGCACCGTGGTCGAAACCGAACACTGGCTGGCGGTGGTGCCTTACTGGGCGGCGTGGCCGTTCGAAACGCTACTGTTACCCAAAACGCATGTCCTGCGCATTACCGATTTAAGCGACGAGCAGCGCGACTCTCTGGCGCTGGCGTTGAAAAAGCTGACCAGTCGTTATGACAACCTGTTTCAGTGTTCCTTCCCCTACTCAATGGGCTGGCACGGCGCGCCGTTTAACGGTGAAGAAAACGCGCACTGGCAGTTGCACGCGCACTTTTATCCGCCGCTGCTGCGCTCTGCGACCGTCCGTAAATTTATGGTCGGCTATGAAATGCTGGCGGAAACCCAGCGTGATTTAACCGCAGAACAAGCGGCTGAACGCCTGCGCGCGGTCAGCGACATCCATTTTCGCGAATCCGGAGTATAAAAATGAATCTGAAAGAGAAAACGCGCGCGCTGTTTGCTGAAATTTTCGGCTACCCTGCCACCCACACGATTCAGGCGCCAGGTCGCGTCAATCTGATCGGCGAGCACACTGATTACAATGATGGTTTTGTTCTGCCCTGCGCTATTGATTACCAGACCGTAATTAGCTGTGCGCCGCGCGACGATCGTACCGTACGGGTGATTGCCGCCGATTACGACAATCAGGTGGACGAATTTTCACTGGATGCGCCGATCGTGACCCACGATAGCCAGCAGTGGTCTAACTATGTGCGCGGCGTAGTGAAACACCTGCAGCAGCGTAACAACGCGTTTGGCGGCGTGGATATGGTCATCAGCGGCAATGTGCCGCAGGGCGCCGGGTTAAGCTCCTCCGCCTCGCTGGAAGTGGCGGTGGGCACCGTCTTCCAGCAGCTTTATCACCTGCCGCTGGACGGCGCGCAAATTGCGCTCAACGGACAAGAGGCCGAGAACCAGTTTGTCGGCTGTAACTGCGGCATTATGGATCAGCTCATCTCTGCGCTCGGCAAAAAAGATCATGCGTTGCTGATTGATTGCCGTACGCTCGGCGCCAAAGCGGTTTCCATGCCGAAAGGCGTCGCCGTGGTGATCATCAACAGTAACTTTAAGCGCACTCTGGTGGGCAGCGAGTATAATACCCGCCGTGAACAGTGCGAAACCGGCGCCCGTTTCTTCCAGCAGCCGGCCCTGCGCGATGTCAGCCTTGAGGCGTTCAATGCCGTCGCCAGCGAACTGGACCCGGTAGTCGCAAAACGCGTTCGCCATGTATTGAGCGAAAATGCGCGCACCGTTGAAGCGGCAAGCGCGCTGGAGAAAGGTGATTTGCAACGTATGGGCCAACTGATGGCGGAGTCCCATGCCTCAATGCGCGATGATTTCGAAATTACCGTCCCGCAGATAGACACGCTGGTAGACATTGTCAAAGCGACCATCGGCGATCAAGGCGGCGTGCGCATGACCGGCGGCGGCTTTGGCGGCTGTGTTGTCGCACTGATCCCGGAAGATCTGGTTCCCGCTGTGCAGCAGGCCGTTGCGCAACAGTACGAAGCGAAAACCGGAATCAAAGAAACCTTTTATGTATGCAAACCGTCACAAGGAGCAGGACAGTGCTAAATGAAACGCCCGCACTGGCCCCCGATGGTCAACCGTACCGCCTGCTAACCCTGCGCAACAGCGCAGGGATGGTGGTAACGCTGATGGACTGGGGAGCCACTCTTCTTTCCGCCCGTATTCCGCTGTCTGACGGCAGCGTTCGGGAAGCATTGCTGGGCTGCGCCAGCCCGGAACACTACCCTGAACAGACGTCATTCCTCGGCGCCTCTATTGGCCGTTACGCGAACCGTATCGCCAATAGCCGCTATACGTTTGCCGGCGAAACCGTACAGTTAAGCCCAAGCCAGGGCGAGAACCAGCTACACGGCGGACCGGAAGGCTTTGACAAGCGCCGCTGGCAAATTGTGAACCAGAACGATCGCCAGGTATTATTCGCACTCACCTCTGATGACGGCGACCAGGGCTTTCCCGGCCATCTTTGCGCCACGGCGCAATATCGTCTGACCGATGACAATAGAATCTCCATCACCTACCGGGCGACGGTCGATAAACCCTGTCCGGTGAATTTGACCAACCACGTCTATTTTAATCTGGACGGCGATCGGACCGACGTGCGCCAGCATAAGCTGCAAATTCTGGCGGATGAGTATCTGCCGGTAGATGAATCCGGTATTCCACGCCTGGGGCTAAAATCGGTAGCCAATACCTCGTTTGACTTCCGGATGCCAAAAGTCATTGCCAGTGAATTTCTCGCCGATGACGATCAGCGCAAGGTTAAAGGCTACGATCATGCTTTCCTGCTACAGACGCAGGGTGATGGCAAAAAGCCGGCGGCCCGTCTGTGGTCACAGGATGGAAAGCTACAAATGATGGTTTACACCACCGCCCCGGCGCTACAGTTTTATTCCGGCAATTATCTGGCGGGTACACCTTCCCGCGGACCGGAACCTTATGCCGACTGGCAAGGGCTGGCGCTGGAAAGCGAACTGCTGCCGGACAGCCCGAATCATCCTGAATGGCCGCAGCCTGACTGTATCCTTCGCCCTGGCGAGGAGTACGCCAGCCTGACCGAGTATCAGTTTATTCCGTTCTAACGATATGCCGCTACATGCCCGATGACGCAAGCTTATCGGGCCTACGCGCCATTGCCCTGCTCAAACCTCCACCACTTAAAGACAAAATCGCAACTCTGAGTTCACAAGAACCTTACACTGCGCCACTATTTTCGCTATGGTTATGCGTAAGCATTGCCGCCAACACCTCGCGGCAATATAATGAGAATTATTATCATTACATATGATTTATAGGAGTGAGAGTATGGCTGTAACTAAGCTGGTTCTGGTACGTCACGGTGAAAGTCAATGGAACAAAGAGAACCGTTTCACCGGCTGGTATGATGTTGACCTGTCTGAAAAAGGCGTAAGCGAAGCAAAAGCAGCGGGTAAACTGCTAAAAGAAGAAGGTTTCAGCTTTGATTTTGCCTACACTTCCGTACTGAAACGCGCTATCCATACGCTGTGGAACGTACTGGATGAACTGGATCAGGCGTGGCTGCCGGTGGAAAAATCCTGGAAACTCAATGAACGTCACTATGGCGCGTTGCAGGGGCTGAATAAAGCGGAAACGGCAGAAAAATATGGTGACGAGCAGGTTAAACAGTGGCGCCGCGGTTTTGCCGTGACGCCGCCGGAACTGACCAAAGATGATGAGCGTTATCCGGGTCACGATCCACGTTATGCCAAACTGAGCGAGAAAGAGCTGCCGTTGACCGAAAGTCTGGCGCTGACCATCGACCGCGTTATTCCTTACTGGAACGACACCATCCTGCCGCGTATGAAGAGCGGTGAGCGCGTGATCATCGCCGCTCACGGTAACTCATTGCGTGCGCTGGTGAAATACCTGGATAACATGAGTGAAGATGAGATCCTTGAGTTAAACATCCCGACCGGCGTGCCGCTGGTGTATGAGTTCGACGAAAACTTCAAGCCGATCAAACATTACTATCTGGGCAACGCTGACGAAATCGCCGCGAAAGCGGCTGCCGTGGCGAATCAGGGTAAAGCGAAGTAATCACCTTTGCCGGATGGCGGTATAACTGCCTTATCCGGCCTACGAGCAATGGGTAGGCCGGATAAGCGCAGCGCCATCAGGCAATACGTCTTAAACAGCGATCACGCCGTCCAGCACCACCTGCAATTTCCCCTGCGAACAGCGCTCCACGCGTCCTCGTACCCGGTACACTTCAGCCAGACGCTCCGCAGTAATCACCGTCTCCGGCGCGCCGCTGGCGACCAGCCTGCCGTCTTTTAGCATCAGGACATGGTCACCATGACGCAGTGCAATATTAATGTCATGCGCCACGACTATCGTCACCCTATTTTGCGCCTGGGTATCCCGACGCACGAGATCCATTACGTGAAACTGATAGTTTAAATCCAGCGCGCTGAGCGGCTCATCCAGCAACAGAAGTTCAGGGCGACGAATCAGCGATTGCGCCAGACCCACTAACTGCCGTTGACCGCCGGAAAGCTGGTCGAGATACTGCAACGCCAGATGCGTTATGCCCAATTGCTCAAGGATAGCCAGTATCTGCGCTCTGCCCTGCGCATTGTCTCTGCCGCCTGATGCCCGCAGTACCACGATAATCGACTCCAGTACATGCAGATGTACGCCCTGCGGTAATGACTGCGGCAAAAACACAACTTTCTGCGCCCGCTCGGCAAACGATAACGACATGAGATCCTCGCCATCAAGCAGCGCCTCGCCGTCGGCGTTATTCAGCCCGGCCAGCGAACGTAGTAACGTCGATTTACCACAGCCGTTCGGCCCGAGCAAAATGGTAATTTTCCCGCGCGGCAGTAAGGGAACGTTGAGATCTGCAATAACCGGCTGAGTGGAATAGCCGGCGCTAAATGACCGGAGCATTAACCCGCGCATCAGAGACTCCCCCGATGTCGCAATACAATGCTTAAAAAGAACGGAACCCCGACCAGCGAGGTGACAATCCCCACCGGCACCATGACACCCGGAACACTATTTTTCGCCGCAATAGAGGCCAGCGATAACACCAGCCCGCCTATCAGCACGCTGCCCGGAAGGTAGAAACGGTGATCTTCCCCCAAAAGTATTCGCGCAATGTGCGGCGCAACGAGACCAATAAAACCAATCGGCCCGACGAAAGCTACCGTCAGCGCTGATAACAAGCTGATACGCAACAGTGACAGCAGGCGTAAACGGCGGACATGAATCCCAAAGCTCATCGCCCTCTCTTCGCCCAGACGTAATGCCGTGAGTTGCCAGGCGCTTCGTAACGCGCAAAAAAGCACAGCAATAAACACCACGGCCAGTACGCCCAATTTTTCCCACGACGCACGGACCAGGCTCCCCATCGTCCAGAATACCAGCCCCTGCAGCGTATCTTCATCAGCCACAAACTGCATAATGGCGACCAACGCGTTAAAGGTGAATACCAGCGCAATACCGAACAACACCACTCCGGATGCGGCGACGCCTGTCCAACGGGTAATACCGTCCAGGAGTAACGCGGATAAAAGCGCAAAGATGAACGCATTGGCCGGGATAAACCAGGCGGCAGGAATACCGGGAATACCGATCCCCAACACAATCGCCAGCGCAGCGCCAAAAGCCGCCGCGGACGATACGCCGAGGGTAAACGGCGTCGCCAGCGGATTATTTAAAATGGTTTGCATTTCGGCGCCCGCTAACCCTAACGCCATGCCTACCAGCAGCGCCATCAGGGCATAGGGCAAGCGGATATCCCAGACAATAACGTGTATGCCCGCATTCACCTTTTCCGGCTGGAAAAGCGCCTGCCACAGCGCACTGAGCGGTAAACCAGAAGACCCACAGGTTACATCCACCATCAGTGAAGCCATCATCGCCAGCGCAATAGCTAACATGAGCACGGCCCGTTTGCGTATGAGCTGGCGATAGCGCGGAATGACGGGCGTGGAAGCGAGAGCGGGGGCTAAAAGTGATTTGTCCTGACAGGTCATAGTTCGGGCTACGTTATTAATCAGAGGAGAATTATAGCGCCGAATTATTTCGTTATATATTTATTTATATTTCGATTGGTGACACGGTGGACTATCTCATCGGTTTCCAATAAATATCCTCCGGCATAGCCCTGTCTCTTGATCAGACCTCCTGATCAAGAGACAGGGCCTGGCTGGGGGTTTTCCATAGACAAAAAAAGCGTGGAACCATCCACGCTTGAGGCTGCTGACAACGTGTAACCAGGTGGCAATGTTCCAACCACGGACCTACAAAAAGTACGTAATCTGTTGATATTCTCATTTCGTAAATCAGTCAAAGCGCTAGCTGCCTCTCGCAGAAATGCCAACACAACAGATAATTGTCAGCAGTCCTCATTTTTCAGTCAGCAAATATCGGCCCGGCAGGGAATTTCGCCAGAAACCCGGTGACGGCCAGCAGCGACCACAGCCCGGGCCACTCAATCTGGCGCTCCCGCAGTTCATCATCCAGCGTCATAAGCGCAAACTCACCTTTATCGCCCAGCACGCCGCCCTGCCAGAGCAGCCGCTGCGCCTGCTGCCGCGCCCAGGGAGAATCGCTCTTCCAGGCCAGCAGGTGCAGCAGAGCCTGCTGCAGGCAGACACCGTGAGAATGTTGATCCCGCAACAGCCGCCGGTAAACCGGCAGCGATATGCTGCGCACGGTATAAAAACCGCTGCGGGTTTCGCTGTCAACATCTGCCATGCCAGCACAGAACTGACTGGCCAGGTCACATAAACGATTGTGCGTCAGCGGCTGGCGCAGGGCATCCAGACGACCTGCTGCGGCACACAGCAACCCGCTCCTTTGCCGTTCTTGTGGCAGCGAATCAGGCAAAACCGCTACCGTTTCAGCCGCCCCGGCCTGCGCATGCTGTATGCCCGCGTCATAACAACGGACAAAGAAATCATGGCTGCCACGGACGATTGGCGGGTGCGCCAGCAGATTCAGCGCCGGGTGCAGTTGTTCAAGCTCGTCCAGTGACGCCAGCGTGTAATTGACAACCACATCTTTTGTCGATGCCCGGCCTTCCGGACGAAATGCTATGGTTTCATTCATCAAAGTCTCCTTATGGGACATTCCCGGAGGCGATGCTGCGCATCTGCCCGGGCTACAGATCCATGCAATCCGGTAGCCCGGACAGGCGCAACGCGCCGCCTCCGGGAAAGGAACAGATTTACATCGCCAGCACGTACTTGAGCATCACCCCGGCGGCTATCGCCGAGCCAATCACCCCCGCCACGTTCGGGCCCATCGCGTGCATCAGCAGGAAGTTCTGTGCGTCCGACTCCAGCCCCACTTTGTTCGATACGCGGGCCGCCATCGGCACCGCCGACACCCCCGCCGAACCGATAAGCGGGTTGATTTTGTTCTTACTGCACAGGTTCAGCAGCTTCGCCATCAGCACCCCGGCGGCAGTCCCGATACCAAAGGCAATCACACCCAGCAGCAGAATGCCCAGCGTCTGCGGCTGCAGGAACTTATCCGCCACCAGCTTCGCGCCCACCGACAGCCCGAGGAAAATGGTCACGATATTAATCAGCCCGTTCTGTACCGTGTCGCTCAGACGCTCCACCACGCCGCTTTCGCGCATCAGATTGCCAAAGCAGAACATCCCCAGCAGCGGCGCGGCGTCCGGCAGCAGCAGCGCCACCAGTAGTAACAGCACCACCGGGAAGAGGATTTTTTCCCGCTTACTCACCGTGCGCAGCTGCACCATGCGGATTTTCCGCTCTTTCTCGCTGGTCAGCGCGCGCATAATCGGTGGCTGGATTAACGGCACCAGCGCCATATACGAGTACGCCGCCACCGCGATGGCTCCCAGCAGCTCCGGGGCCAGCTTGCCCGACAGATAAATCGCCGTCGGGCCGTCCGCGCCGCCGATAATGCCGATGGCCGCCGCCTGCGGCAGGGTGAAGGAAATCAGGCCGAAGTAGTTCAGCGTCAGCGCCCCCAGCACGGTGGCGAAGATGCCGAACTGCGCCGCCGCGCCGAGCAGCAGGGTGCGCGGATTCGCCAGCAGCGGGCCGAAGTCGGTCATCGCCCCCACGCCCATAAAGATGACCAGCGGCGCGACACCGGAGCCAATCGCCACTTTATAGAACAGCGCCAGCACCCCCGGCGTGTAGCCCATGTCCACCGCCAGGTTCTCCATCTGGCTCTGCACCGACGGCAGCGCCAGCGCTAATGCCTCTTTAATGGCGTGCACGTCCGGCGCGCAGTTGAGCTTCGCGGCAATCACCGCCAGCTGCCCGGCGTCGTGATGCGCCAGCAGGCTTTCCAGCGCGGTCAGCGCCATACCCGCTTCCGGGATGTTGGAGAGCAGGCCGCCGAAGCCAATCGGCAGCAGCAGTAACGGCTCGAACTTCTTCGCAATTGCCAGCCACAGCAGCAGCAGGCTGACCAGCAGCATGATGGCCTGGCCTGTGCCAAGGTGCATCAGCCCCATGCCCTGAAGCAGGGCGTTCAGACTTTCCATTTCCGCTCCTCGTCCTTACGCCAGCGTCATCAAGGTGTCGCCGACGGAAACCGCATCCCCGGACTTCACCGCGATACCGCGGACGGTGCCGGCCTGCGCGGCGCGGATTTCGGTTTCCATTTTCATGGCTTCCAGAATCAGCAGCACATCGCCTTCGGCCACCGTCTGGCCTTCAGCGGCAATCACCTTCCAGATGTTGCCCGCCAGCGGCGCGGTGACCGGTGTACCAGCGCCTGCCGGGGCGGCAGCCTGAACCGGTGCGGAAGAGGCCGCCGGAACAGCCGCAGTAAGCTGGCTGATATCGCCGCCGTCGCTGACTTTCACCACAAAGGCTTTGCCTTCCACTTCCACGGTGTAGATACCGGAAGCGGCAGGCTTCTCTGCTTTTGCCACCGGCTGCGCGGCTTCCGCCTGCGGTACCGGCTCAAACGCCGCCGGGTTGTGGCGGTTCTCAAGGAATTTGAGGCCGATTTGCGGGAACAGCGCCACGGTGAGCACGTCGTCAATGGCGTTTCCCGCCAGAGTGATGCCCTTCTCCTGCGCCTGGCGCCTGACGTCCGCTTCCAGTTCAGCCAGCTCCGGCTTCAGCAGGTCTGCCGGGCGGCAGGTCACCGGGGCAGCCCCTTCCAGCACGCGGGCCTGCAGTGCCGCGTTCACCGGCACCGGGGTGTGGCCGTATTCGCCTTTCAGAATGCCGGCGGTTTCTTTGGCGATGGTTTTGTAGCGCTCGCCGGTCAGCACGTTGAGCACCGCCTGGGTGCCGACAATCTGCGAGGTGGGGGTCACCAGCGGGATAAAGCCGAGGTCCTCGCGCACGCGGGGGATTTCCGCCAGCACCTCATCCAGACGGTGAGCGGCGTTCTGCTGCTTCAGCTGGCCTTCCAGGTTGGTGAGCATTCCGCCCGGCACCTGGGCCACCAGAATGCGGCTGTCGTAGCCTCTCAGCTGGCCTTCAAAGGCGTGGTATTTTTTGCGCACCTCGCGGAAGTACGCGGCGATGTTTTCCAGCTTCAGGATATCCAGCCCGGTGTCATACCCGGTTCCGGCGAGCGTCGCCACCAGTGCTTCGGTGGCCGGGTGGCCGTAGGTGGCGCTCATGGAGGAAATCGCCGTGTCGACGCCGTCGACGCCCGCTTCAATGGCCTTCAGCAGGGCCATCTCCGCCATCCCGGTGGTGGCGTGACAGTGCAGGTGCAGGCGCACCTCAAAACGTTTTTTGATTTCGCTGACCAGTTCATACGCCGCCATCGGCGTGAGAATGCCGGACATATCTTTAATCGCAATCGAGTCAACGCCGGTTTCCAGCAGCTGTTCGGTTAAATCCAGCCAGGTCTGCAGCGTGTGTGCCGGGCTGGTGGTGTAGGAGAGCGTGCCCTGGGCGTGCGCGCCGTGGCTGCGCACCGCCTGCAGGGCGGCCTTCATATTGCGCGGGTCGTTCATGGCGTCGAAGACGCGGAAGACGTCCATGCCGTTTTTCACCGCGCGTTCGACGAAGCGTTCCACCACGTCATCGGCGTAGTGGCGATAGCCGAGCAGGTTCTGGCCGCGCAGCAGCATCTGCAGGGGAGTCTTCGGCATGGCTTTTTTGAGCTCGCGCAGGCGAACCCACGGGTCTTCGCCGAGAAAACGGATACAGGCGTCAAAGGTCGCGCCGCCCCAGCACTCCAGCGAGCCGTAGCCGACATCGTCAAGCTGGGCGGCAATCGGCAGCATATCATCAAGGCGCAGGCGGGTGGCGAACAGGGACTGGTGGGCGTCGCGCAGGACGACATCGGTAATGGCAACGGTCATGGATTCCTCCGTGAATTAAGGGTTAAGGCGGCGATGGTGGTGGATAGCGGCGGCAATCACCGGCTTTAAGCGGGCGAAGTCGTCCGCGGGCGCGGCGGCGGGTGCCGCCTTCGGTACCGGGACCGGTTCAGGGAAGAAGCGGTTGACGGCGGCGGACATGCCGCGGATGGCGAAAATCAGCAGGAACAGAAACGCCAGCACGAACCCCATGCCGAGGAACATCAGGGTGAAGCCTTCACCTAATAGCACCGAACTATTCATAATAAAGTCTCAAATTTAATAATCTAAAATAGAAAAGTAATATCAGGCATTAATAGAAGGGATAAAATATCGGTAGTAAAATCATACTAACGATAAAACAAACCAAACTAATCGCCAATCCGGGTTTTAAAAAATCTTTAAATTTAACATTCCCCGGGCCAATAATCATTGAGTTTGCTGGAATAGCCATTGGGGTACAAACAGCAACACTACTCGCAATAAAAACAGCAATAACAACTGCACGAGGGTCTGCGCCAATAGACTGTGCGATAGTCCATCCTACCGGGCATAACAACGTACATGCTGCAGTGTTACTCATAACTTGAGTCAAAGCCCATGTAAGTATCCACAATGACGCCATAATAATCATAACGCCAGAATCTCCGGTTACTGAAATAACGGCATTGGCAATCATTTCTCCAGCACCAGTAGAATTAAGCGCGGCACCTAAAGGCATCATAAACGCAAGCATGAAAACAGTTAGCGTTTCAAAAGAATTAAAAGTTTCCTTTTGTGTTAAAACGCCAGCGAATACAAGAATAATAGCCGCACAACATGCAATAATATGCATTGGAGGCAGAAACTTAATATAATCAGTTGCCACCATTCCAGCGATAGACAGAATAAAAACGGCTAAAGTTAAACTTCTATGCCAGGCCGGAATTTGGCTATAATCCATTTGAGAATCAGATTGTGTATTTCCATCACGATCTGCGATGAGTTTTGAACCGAAGAAATAGAGAAATATAGAGCATGCAATCAGCAAAGGAATACCAATTTTAGCGTATTCGAAAAATGGCACCGACAGACTTCCCTTACTAAAAGTTTCAATAGTATTTTTAGCAATCAGATTTCCTGGCGAACCGATAATAGAAATGTCAGCACCGATTGTTGCCCCAAAAACCAGAGGCATAAGAAGTTTAATAGGCTTAATCTGACTACTGGCGGCAATACCTAAAACAATAGGAATTAGCACAGCAACTGTTCCGCTATTAGAAACAAAGGCAGACATAACTCCACCAATAAGAAAAATCAATACACTAAGGCTTCTTTCTGTTTTAGCATATTTTAGTAAAATTTTACTTGATTGCCATGCCAAACCTGTTTTAAAAAATGCCGCACCGAGTACACACATGGCGACGATAAGAATAACATTCGCATTTACGATTGAAGCAAAAATATCCTTAGCATCGATAACACCGGTAAAATAAAGTGCCATTGGGACCATAAATGCAACTAATCCCATAGGAAGACGATCGCTAACAAAGATAATTATTGCAACCACTAAAACCAACAAAGTAATAATCGCTGGTGACATGTATACGTCCTTATATTATTAGGGTACAAAAACAACTCATTACAGTCATGAATACAACTGCAACAAGCATAAATCACATGTTATACTAAAATTACATCTAATTAATTTCTATTGAGAAAGAATACACTCACATAAATAACAACACTTACCCGACAAAGGCATAACATATTCTTACTGCTTTTGTTTCTGTTTAATCAAATAATTTCCTCTTAAAATCTGTCTGTGTATAATGCTACTTATATAAATGAAACTCATCCAATGCTAATAAGGTTGCAGCTTATGCAATATCGGCATCACCTCGAACTAACATGGCTCGAAGACTGTCTGGCTCTAAAAGAAACGTTGAATTTCTCAAAAGCGTCTGCCTCAAGATATGTGACTCAACCCGCATTTAGTCGTCGGATACAATCTCTCGAAGAATGGGTGGGGACGCCCCTTTTTGAAAGAAGTAAACGGGGAGTCACCCTTACCAAGGCCGGAGAAGTATTTACAGACCAGCTTCCCGAACTGATCCACTCCTTGTACACATTGAAAAGTGATACCCTTGAGGCTGCAGGTAATAAACAACCTAGCCTTGTTTTTTCAGCAACGCATGCTTTGTCTTTCTCTTTTGTACCGCATTTGTTAAAACAGAGTGATAAAATTGCAAAATTTGGTTCATTTCGTCTTTTATCTGACTCATTGAATGCGTGCGAAAAAATGATGCGGCAGGGAGATTCACAATTTTTGCTGTGTCACCATCACCCACATATGCATCTAAATTTAAATAAAAATAACTTTATGAGCATTCGTCTTGGGTTTGATACATTAATTCCATTCAGTAAACCAGACTCAGAAACGTTAAAACCGTTGTGGAATATAAATAATAAGATTCAATTCCCTTACCTTTCTTTTTCATCACAATCAGGTCTGGGAAGAATAATAGCAAATACAGCGTCTATTAACAGAATTACCCATAATATAAATGTTGCCTTTGTGGCCGATCTGGCAGCAACACTATTGGCAATGGTCAGATCTGGCGATGGTGTTGCCTGGATACCTCAAAGCCTTGCCAGGCAAGATATAGAGGCTAAAACTATTGTTACTGCAGCGGAAAAAGAAAGCAATTTATGGGTACCCATAGAAATAAGACTTTATAGACCAGCCAAGAGAATGCCTCCAGATGCCGAAGAGCTATGGGAAATTTTTGTTGAAGAACAAATATAATTATTTAATTGTAAAATGTTCTTTAATATAATCCTCAATGAATTTAATTAACGCTCTGGTTGCATATGATAAATATTTATCTTTCTTCCAGGCCAAACCAATCGTAACATAAGTCGGCTCAGTCATGGCCTTGGTTATTACTTTTTCGGCTTTAAGATCGACAGCGTCCAAAATGAAAGAAATTCCTTCATTTTTAGCAACCAGATCTATGTTGGTTTGAACCCTGTTTGATGATAGAAAAATATGTGTATGAATTCCTCGCTTTGTACATTCTTCAATAATCGTTTTTCTATGCCAGGAATCTTTTTTCATTAGTATCAATGGCTCATATTGTAGATCTTCCCAATCGATACTATCCTTTTTTGCCAGGGGATGTTTATCTGACATACATACCACGTGCTGCTGAGTCATTAATGGTACCGTAACTAATTCTTTTGGACAGTCATTAATAATAACAATAGCAAGATCCAGCTCTCCAGCAGAAAGTTTATCATGTAAACCAAAAGTCCCCTCTTCAACAAGAGAGAGTTCCATCTCTGGATAAATCTCTCGGAAATGCTTGAAGAGCGGTGAAAAAAGAAACAAACTTATCATCGGTGGGATCCCCAAAGTTACTATGCCACCATTTTCATTACGATAATCTTTCATTTCCGCTACGCTATTTTTTAACGCAATAAGGATAGGTTCAATTTTTTGTAAGAAAAACATGCCCTCCTCAGTAAGGACAAGTTTATTTTTCTTTCTGTCAAATAATGTCACCCCTAATTCAGTCTCTAACTTCTTAATAGCAATGGTGATATTAGGTTGAGAAACAAAATGCCGCTCAGCAACTCTGGTTAAGTTACCTAACAAAGAAGCGCTTACAAAATATTCTAATTGTCTAATTTCCATCTATTTTCCACTACTATAAATAAAATTTATCATTTAATAAAAATAACATATTTCCTTCCTACAATGAATACGAATATCATGAAAATGTGATCAATGGATAAAACAATGCAACATAGCACTGGAGGGAGTATGAGTCGTATATTAAATACAGAAATTA
This sequence comes from Salmonella sp. SJTUF14076, assembly GCF_015534835.1. Lineage (NCBI taxonomy): Bacteria > Pseudomonadati > Pseudomonadota > Gammaproteobacteria > Enterobacterales > Enterobacteriaceae > Salmonella > Salmonella sp. SJTUF14076. The sequence continues at coordinate 3,150,580 of NZ_CP064674.1, forward strand.
TCATTCCGGTTATCGAAAAACTTGTAAAAAAAGCTTGTTATGAACTGGATGATAATCTCATGTGTTCTTTTCGTAAAGCATATGATAAAGAAGAGTCAAAGATCGGCAAGGAAACCATTAAGATATTAATTGATAATGGAGAGTATGCAAAAAAAGAACAACTTGCATGCTGCCATGATACCGGTACTTGTATCGTTATAATGGAAATTGGACAACATGTATGCTGGGAAGGTAAGCCGCTTAAAGATCAGGTGAACCAGGGTGTTCGCCAGGGCTATGAAAATGGATACTTAAGAAAATCCATGGTTGCAGATCCATTAGAACGTATTAATACTAATGATAATACTCCTGCAATTTTACATACTGAAATTGTTGATGGTGACCGAGTGACAATTACCGTTATGCCAAAGGGCGGCGGTAGCGAAAATATGGGAACTTTTAAAACATTGCTTCCCGGCGATGGTATTGATGGTATAAAAGATTTTGTTCTGGAAACTGTCCGTCGTGTAGGAGGCAATCCATGCCCTCCTTATATTATTGGTATCGGCGTTGGCGGTACAATGGATCACTGTTCGTGGATGGCGAAGAAAGCATTATTACGCCCTCTTGGTGAGTTCAATGCTAAACCACTTTATGCCCAGCTCGAAGCTGAATTATTAGAGGCCGTGAATAATACAGGGATCGGCCCTTTAGGTATGGGCGGGCGTATTACGGCGTTAGGCGTGCATGTCGATTACTATCCTTGCCATATCACTGCACTGCCAGTCGCAATCAATTTCCAATGTAATGCAAGCCGCCACGCTAGTGAAATCATTTAATACCTGGAGAAGCTATGATGGAATTAACATTACCATTGACTAAAGAGAAAGCGAAAACTCTTAAGGTCGGCGATATATTATTTCTCACTGGATTTGCTTACACCTGCCGTGACGCCGCGCATAAAAAAATCGAAGTAGCGCTTAGTAACGGAGAAAAATCACCAGTCGATTTTCAAAACCAAACGATTTACTATGCTGGCCCCTGCCCTGCCAGACCTGGTTTACCTATTGGCTCCAACGGTCCTACAACGGCCGCGCGTATGGACCCATTTGTAGAAATGATGTTTCAACAAGGGGCAACTGCGTTTCTTGGCAAAGGCGATCGTGCTGATTATGTCGCTGAGCTTTGTAAAAAATACGGTGGGGTTTCGCTACTCGGGATTGGAGGAGCGTCTGCAATTAATACAAAACATGTTAAATCAGTAGAAATTGTTGCCTACGAAGAATTAGGAACAGAATCCATTAAGAAGTTATATTTTGACCGCTATAGAGTCATTGTAGGAATTGATTCGGAAGGAAATACCCTCCAGAAGCAGGAAGTACCTAAGTACGCCAAATAATAATACATTAATATTGGCAATATCGGTCCGGTAGACTGTTACCGGACCGATATGTTTTCTATCCTGCACTTCACCACAGGATAGAAAATAAACTTAGCCGCGACGGGCTTTTACCGCTGCCGACAACTGACGAAGCAGCGCATCGGTATCTTCCCAGCCAATACAGGCGTCAGTAATGCTTTTACCGTAGGTCAGCGGCTGACCGCTTTCCAGACTCTGGTTTCCTTCTACCAGATGACTCTCTACCATCACGCCAATAATCGCTTTTTCACCGCCCGCTATCTGCTGGCAGACATCGGCGCAAACCTCCATCTGCTTTTGAAATTGCTTACAGGAGTTGGCATGGCTGAAATCGATCATGACCTGCGGCGTCAGTCCCGCTTTGGTGAGGCCTTCTTTCACCTCAGCAACATGCTGCGCGCTATAGTTTGGCGCTTTACCGCCGCGCAGAATGATATGGCAGTCGCCGTTGCCGCTGGTATTCACAATCGCCGAATGACCCCATTTAGTGACGGAGAGGAAGCAATGCGGCGCGCCGGCGGCGTTGATGGCGTCAATGGCGACTTTAATCGTGCCATCAGTACCATTTTTAAAACCGACCGGACAAGAGAGGCCAGACGCCAGTTCGCGATGAACCTGGGATTCAGTAGTCCGCGCGCCAATGGCGCCCCAGCTCATCAGATCGGCCAGATATTGCGGCGTGATCATATCGAGGAATTCGCCGGCGGCAGGCAGGCCGCTATCGTTAATATCCAGCAGCAGTTTGCGCGCAATACGCAGACCGTCGTTAATCTGGAAGCTGTTATCCATATGCGGATCGTTAATCAGCCCTTTCCAGCCGACGGTGGTACGCGGTTTCTCAAAATAGACACGCATGACAATTTCAAGCTCACCTTGAAGCTCATCACGTAGCGCCAGCAAACGGGCGGCATACTCTTTCGCCGCTGCCGGATCATGAATTGAACAAGGACCGATCACCACCAGCAGACGATCGTCATTGCCTTTGAGAATTTTATGGATGGCTTTGCGCGCGTGAGCAACGGTATTCGCTGCATTTTCCGTAGCGGGAAACTTTTCCAGCAGCGCGACCGGAGGTAATAACTCGTTGATTTCTTTAATGCGTAAATCGTCGTTCTGATAATTCATGTTTATTCCAGTGTTGCCGTACTTATCCCAATGAATGCAATCCCTCCAATCTATCTCTTCAATTAAATAGTGTAAACGGGCTTTTACACTTTGAACGGAATAATCCTGGAATTCAGGAAAAAAACGCACAAATGTAGCGAAAAATGGGATCTAACCTACACTTTTTAACTGTAACCACTCTGTTTATGAATTATTGCAAGATTCTCTGCTGCGTTAACCCGCGGCGGCGAACGCTTTTTATCCCTTATTTGAGGATTTGACTGACACGTGCACTGTTGGAAGAGGTTATCCGACATATCCACCATAACAGGAGCATCTTATGAAAATGACAAAACTGACTACGCTTTTACTCACCGCTACCCTCGGCCTTGCCAGCGGCGCAGCGTTAGCTGCTGAATCTAACGCGCAGTCCAGTAATGGCCAGGCGAACTCGGCGGCAAATGCCGGTCAGGTTGCCCCGGACGCCCGCCAGAATGTGGCGCCGAATGATGTGAATAACAACGACATCAATACCAACGGCAATACTAACAGCACGATGCAGCATCCAGACGGTTCAACCATGAATCATGACGGAATGACCAAGGATGAAGAGCATAAAAATACCATGTGTAAAGACGGTCGCTGCCCGGATATTAATAAAAAAGTGGAAACCGGTAATGGCGTCAATAATGACGTGAATACCAAAACCGACGGTACCACACAGTAATGCAGAAAAAAGTCTGATAACGGGAGAGCTTTCGCTCTCCTTTTTATTTTGTCAGCGAAAAATCAGTATGATGTCTACAGTATTGATGAGAATAACAAAGGAATGACGTTATGGCGCACTCACACTCTCATGCCGATTCACACCTGCTGAAAGATAATAATGCTCGTCGCCTGCTTTTCGCCTTTATCGTCACTGCCGGATTTATGCTCCTTGAGGTGGTGGGCGGGATACTCTCCGGCTCTCTGGCGTTGTTGGCGGATGCGGGACATATGCTCACCGACGCGGCGGCTCTTCTCTTTGCGCTGCTGGCGGTTCAATTTTCCCGTCGCCCCCCGACTGTTCGCCACACTTTTGGCTGGCTAAGACTCACCACACTGGCGGCCTTTGTGAATGCCATTGCGTTGGTGGTCATTACCCTTCTCATTGTCTGGGAAGCGATAGAGCGCTTTTACACGCCACGTCCGGTGGCGGGCAATCTGATGATGGTGATTGCGATCGCGGGTCTGCTGGCGAACCTGTTTGCGTTCTGGATACTCCATCGGGGAAGCGATGAAAAAAACCTGAACGTGCGCGCTGCCGCGCTACATGTGATGGGCGATTTGCTGGGTTCCGTCGGCGCAATAGTCGCCGCGTTGATCATTATCTGGACGGGCTGGACGCCAGCGGACCCGATTCTCTCTATTCTGGTTTCGGTACTGGTGTTACGCAGCGCCTGGCGTTTGTTAAAAGATAGCGTCAACGAATTGCTGGAAGGCGCGCCGGTTTCGCTGGATATTAATGCCTTACAGCGCCATTTAAGTCGGGAAATCCCCGAAGTCCGCAACGTACACCATGTGCATGTCTGGATGGTCGGCGAAAAACCGGTCATGACTTTGCACGCTCAGGTCATTCCGCCACACGACCATGATGCGCTGCTGGAACGTATCCAGGATTTCCTGATGCACGAATACCATATTGCGCACGCTACGATTCAGATGGAGTATCAAGTGTGTCACGGCCCGGACTGTCATCTGAATCAGACGCCATCCGGGCATGTTCATCACCATTAACGGGAAAGCGCGCGCGATCCTCGCTCCCGCGCGCTGTTTATCCACAGGCGGCTACCGTTCACGGCGATAAATGTCAGGATCAGATATTCCAGCGACATCGCATAGACGCCCTGCAAAGCAAAAATCACCACACTGATCACGTTGATTACCACCCACAGGAGCCAGTTTTCGACATATTTGCGTGTCATCAGAATCATCGCCGCGATAGACAGCACCATCATGCAAGAGTCCCAGAACGGGAAAGCGTCCGGTTGCAGTACAGGCATTGTCACCTGTAACCCCAGCATCTGCATAATGGCGACGGCCACGCGCGTCAGGACGGCGAATACGGGATCGATATATCGCGTCATCAAACCGATAGCTATCACACATATCGCCAGCCATGCCATTGCTTTTGGCAACGGCAGCCAGCGGATTTTAAGCTCGGCTTGATTATCCTTTGTTTGCCGCGACCACGCATACCAGCCATAAATATTGGCGGCAAAGAAAAAGAGTTGCAGCAACAGGCTGGCATAAAGCTGGATCTGAAAGAAAATAATCGCAAACAGGGTGACGTTAACCAGTCCAAAAAAGTAGTTGCTGATCTTCTCCAGACTGGCAAGCCAAATACAGAGCAGGCCGGCGATGGTTCCTACCGCTTCGATCCACGAGAGATCGTACCCGCCAGCGCCAATCGGAATATGAATCAGTATGTTGTGCGTACTAAAAAAATCCATTCTCTCCCCCAAAGATTTCCGTCTTTACGCCCGAAGTGTAGCCGCAAAATCCAGCATCCGGTTGAGCGGCAGTAATGCGCCCTCGCGTAGCGCCGCATCAACCTGTATTTCATGCGCCGCGCCTCCCTGCTCCAGCCCTTCAGCAATGGCTTTCAGGCCATTCATCGCCATCCACGGACAGTGCGCGCAGCTACGGCAGGTCGCCCCCTCGCCAGCCGTGGGCGCTTCAAGCAGTTCTTTTTCAGGCACCGCCTGCTGCATTTTGTAGAAGATGCCGCGATCGGTCGCCACGATAAGCTGTCTGTGCGGCAGCGTTTTTGCCGCCTTAATAAGCTGACTGGTGGAGCCCACCGCATCGGCCATCTCGACAATGGACTGCGGCGATTCAGGGTGAACCAGAAGAGCGGCATCGGGATAGATTTTTTTTAAACGGGTCAACGCCTGAGTTTTAAACTCGTCATGCACGATACACGCTCCTTGCCAGCACAGTACATCGGCCCCGGTCTGTTTTTGCACGTAATTCCCCAGGTGTCTGTCCGGCGCCCAGATAATTTTTTCCCCCAAACTATCCAGATGCTCAATCAGTTCTACGGCGATACTGGAGGTCACAACCCAGTCCGCACGCGCTTTAACAGCAGCCGAGGTGTTAGCATAGACCACTACGGTTCTGTCAGGGTGCGCATCACAAAAAGCGCTAAATTCGTCTATTGGGCAGCCTAAATCCAGCGAACATTCCGCCGCCAGGGTAGGCATAAGAATGGTCTTTTCCGGGCTGAGGATTTTGGCGGTTTCCCCCATAAACCGTACGCCCGCTACCAGCAGCGTGGATGCGGCGTGCTTCGCGCCGAAACGGGCCATTTCCAGTGAGTCGGAAATACAGCCGCCGGTTTCTTCTGCTAACTGTTGAATTTCCGGATCGGTGTAGTAGTGCGCCACCATGACGGCATTGCGCTCTTTGAGCAACCGCTTGATTTTCTCACGATAAAATTGCTTTTCGTCGTCGTTCAACGGCGTTGGTTTCGGCGGGAACGGGTAGATTGCGGCTTGTGGGTCAAACATTACGCTCATCGTGGCTTCTCGTTTTACTTACTTAACGAAACAACCGAATGAAAGCGTAATAAACGCCACAATCGGTTAATTTGTTTTATATGCTAAACAAGATAGCTGATTCAATAAGGAAAGTCACAATAATTACGTAGCCCCGTATCTGATGGCGGCGTAATGTCTTATCTGGCCTACGTGAGCGGTGCCGTCTGTAGGCCTGATAAGCGCAGCGCATCAGGCAAGACCCGAACCTGCGACAGGTTCGAATCTTCCATATTGCAGATAGCAAAAAGGCGCCGCCAGCGCCCTCTTTTACACTGGTGGGTCGTGCAGGATGACTCGCTTCGCTCGCCCTTCGGGCCGTCGCCGTAAACGGCTCCGTTGTCTCACTGCGTGAGACCCGGACCTGCGGCAGGTTCGAATCTTATAAATCGCAGATAGCAAAAAAGCGCCTTTAGGGCGCTTTTTTACATTGGTGGGTCGTGCAGGATTCGAACCTGCGACCAATTGATTAAAAGTCAACTGCTCTACCAACTGAGCTAACGACCCCTTGGATAAGGATTACTGCTTCAATCATTCAGGATGGTGGGTCGTGCAGGATGACTCGGCTTCGCCTCGCCCTTCGGGCCGTTGCTAAAGCAACGTTATCCTTCACGTTCTCTACCAGTTACCACCTTGTATATTGGTGGGTCGTGCAGGATTCGAACCTGCGACCAATTGATTAAAAGTCAACTGCTCTACCAACTGAGCTAACGACCCATACGGGTGCTGCCTGAAAGATTTTACTCGGACCATCTAAAGATGGTGGGTCGTGCAGGATGACTCGGCTTCGCCTCGCCCTACAGGTTGCTGACGCAACGTTATCCTTCACGTTCAACATCTGAGTTTGATGTTAAATTGGTGGGTCGTGCAGGATTCGAACCTGCGACCAATTGATTAAAAGTCAACTGCTCTACCAACTGAGCTAACGACCCGAGTGGTGGGTGATGACGGGATCGAACCGCCGACCCCCTCCTTGTAAGGGAGGTGCTCTCCCAGCTGAGCTAATCACCCGATACTACGCTGGATATTACTGACTAACCGAAGTTAGTGGTGGGTTGTTCAGGATGACTCGGCTTCGCCTCGCCCTACGGGTCGTTGCTGACGCAACGTTATCCTTCACGTTTTATTCTCGTTTCCACCGAACGATTGGTGGGTCGTGCAGGATTCGAACCTGCGACCAATTGATTAAAAGTCAACTGCTCTACCAACTGAGCTAACGACCCACTTTTGCGTTGCTTTCGAGTTGTTTAATATCCCGTGGCAACGGCGGCATATATTACTGATTTCAGATTTGAGCGCAACAAAAATTTCGACGCAGGGGGCTCAACTGCTTAGGAATCGCACGACGCGACCAGAAAAAAGGCGTTTTCTGGTCGCATGGTACGCATTACATCGCGTTAAGACGCTTCTGCGCCTGTTTCGCGCCATCAGTGCCAGGATATTTGTTAATCACCTGCTGATAAACCGCTTTCGCTTTTGCCGTATCACCTTTGTCCTGCATGATAACGCCAACTTTGTACATCGCGTCCGCAGCCTTCGGCGACTTAGGATAGTTTTTTACTACCGAGGCGAAATAATAGGCGGCATCATCTTTTTTACCCTTGTTGTAATTCAACTGGCCCAGCCAATAATTGGCGTTCGGCTGATAAGTAGAATCAGGGTATTTCTTGATGAAGTTCTGAAACGCCACAATCGCATCATCCTGGCGAGACTTATCCTGCACCAGCGCAATTGCCGCATTGTAATCGGTATTCGCATCGCCACTTTGTACCGGCGCCCCTGAGGTTGCCGTACCGGCATCCGGGGCGGGGGTCGCAGTGGTTGCCGCCCCGCTCTGGTCACCAGCTGCTGGCTGCGCTGCGCCGCCATTATTTAAGCTCCCCAGCTGCAGCATAATTTGCTTCTGGCGCTCCATCACCTGATTCAGTTGATACTGATTTTCCTGGATTTGGCCGCGCAAAGAATCGATATCGGACTGATTATCGGAGAGCTGCTGCTGAAGTTGGGTTAAAAGCTGGCTGTGAGCGTTAGAGATACGCTCAAGTTGAGTGACGCGGTCTTCGACCGAGCCTGAGCCGACACTACTGATTGGCGCCTGAGCAAAAGCGGCCCAGGGGGCCGCTATGCCAACCAGTAACGACAGACTCAACAGGTGATGTCTGAAGTTACTGCTCATGCAATTCTCTTAGTAAACCAGTACAGCGCGACGGTTCTTAGCGTAAGCCGCTTCGTCGTGGCCCAGTACGGCAGGTTTTTCTTTACCGTAAGAAACGATGGAGATCTGGTCAGCGGAAACGCCTTTACCCTGCAGGTACATTTTAACGGCGTTAGCACGACGCTCACCCAGGGAGATGTTGTACTCCGGAGTACCGCGTTCGTCCGCGTGACCTTCTACGGTGACTTTGTAAGACGGGTTGCTACGCAGGAAGTTAGCGTGCGCATCCAGCATTGCCGCGAAGTCAGAACGGATATCGTACTTGTCGAGATCGAAGTAAACGATGTTGTTCTGCTGCAGCTGCTGCATCTGCAGACGCGCTTGCTCTTCAGATGACATGTTGCCGTTGCCGTTAGCGTCCATACCAGTGCCGGCGCCGTTCAGCATACCGCCTTCGCTACCGTCATTGCTGGCGTTCTTGTTGGAAGAACATGCCGCGATTGCCATAACAGGCAGGGCAATCATCAGGCCCTTCAGCACTTTGTTCAGTTGCATTTCTTTAATTCCTTTAGTAATCAATTAATTATTATCACAGATACGGCGACCAGGCAGGCGATTTCACCTGACCATCAGTTGCCGGAAGACGCGCTTTGAAACGCCCATCTGTAGAAACCAAATTCAGCACAGATCCCATCCCCTGAGAAGAGCTGTAGATTACCATCGTGCCGTTAGGTGCCAGACTTGGCGTTTCATCCAGGAACGTTGACGACAGAACCTGTACGCCACCCGTCACCAGATCTTGTTTGGCAATGTGCTGCTGCCCGTTATTTGAGCTTACCATTACCATAAATTTACCGTCGCTGCTGACATCCGCATCCTGGTTTTGCGAACCTTCCCAGGTAATACGCTGCGCCGCACCGCCGTTAATGTTCATTTTATACACTTGCGGACGTCCAGCCTGGTCAGAGGTAAAGGCCAGAGTCTGGCTGTCCGGGAACCAGGTCGGCTCCGTATTGTTGCTACGCCCGTCCGTTATCTGACGAATCTGGCCGGAAGCAAGATCCATAACGTACAGGTTCAGACTTCCGGTTTTCGATAACGCGAACGCCAGTTTCGTCCCATCCGGCGAGAAGGCCGGCGCGCCGTTGTGACGCGGGAAGGACGCAACCTGACGCACTGCGCCGTTTGCCAGCGTCTGGATAACCAGCGCGGAGCGACCGCTTTCAAATGTCACGTAAGCCAGTTTTGAGCCGTCCGGAGACCACGCCGGAGACATCAACGGCTGCGGAGAACGGTGCACCACAAACTGATTGTAACCATCGTAATCCGACACACGCAGTTCATACGGGAACTGACCGCCATTAGTCTGTACCACATAGGCGATACGAGTACGGAACGCGCCCTTAATGCCCGTCAGTTTTTCAAAGACTTCGTCACTGGCGGTATGACCTGCATAACGCAGCCACTGCTTGTTCACTTTATAAGAATTTTGCGCCAGTACAGTCCCCGGCGCGCCGCCAGTGTCAACCAGCTGATAAGCAACATTGTAGGAACCGTCCGGATTCGGCGTTACCTGCCCAACGACGACGGCATCAATACCCAGCGCAGACCATGCGGTAGGCTGAACTTCCTGAGCGGTGGCTGGCTGCTGCGGCAGTCGGGACCGGTCTAGCGGATTAAATTTACCGCTATTGCGTAAATCTGCCGCCACGATGCCACCGATATCTTCAGGCGCAGCGCCCGGTCCGGCCCATTTAAAAGGCACAACGCCAATCGGTCGCGCCGAGTCCACCCCCTGGGTGATCTCGATACGGACTTCTGCGTGCAGCACCGCCGCCCACAGCATCAGAAAACCAAATGCTACTCGTAATGCCTGCTTCATCATATCTCCCATACCTGGGCCTGCGACCCACGATAATTTAGCAGAATGTTAACAAACTCAAATACACAAAACCACCAGGACCAGTAACAACTCAACTGCTCTAACTTCCATAAAGAAAAGTATCTACAGTTTAAAGTCTAGTTTGGCATCCTTTATTTTCTCATAAACAGCCTGGCTTGGCGGTTTAGGAATTTTCGCGGTTTTTGCCGCCATTAACGCCGCCTGACAAAGCGCCGGATCGCCGCCCTCAGACGTAATGCTTTTTAATGAGCCATCCGGCGCCAGGCTAATATGCAAGACACATTGTTTGCCCTGATACAGGCTCGCATCATACAGACGGCTCTGAATGGCGACCTGAATCTGTTTCGCGTAGGCGCTGATATCAGCGCCTGTCGCCCCACCGTTAGCGCCCGATGTACCGCTATCTTTCGATGGCTGACCATTCCCTTTCGCGCCGCCGCCGGTTTTCGGCGCATTCTTACCCGAGCTGAGATCGCCAAGCAGATCGTCGACGCCTTCTGCGGCGGCCGCTTTTTCGGCAGCCGCTTTCTTCTTAGCGTCCGCCGCTGCTTTCGCCGCCGCGGCATCCGCTTTCTTCTTCGCCTCCGCCGCCGCTTTCGCCGCCTCAGCATCCGCTTTCTTCTTCGCCTCCGCCGCCGCTTTCGCCGCTTCGGCTTCCGCTTTCTTCTTCGCCTCCGCTGCCGCTTTCGCCGCTTCGGCCTCTGCTTTCTTCTTCGCGTCCGCCGCCGCTTTCGCCGCTTCGGCTTCCGCTTTCTTCTTCGCGTCCGCTGCCGCTTTTACCGCCTCGGCTTCCGCTTTCTTCTTCGCGTCCGCCGCCGCTTTCGCCGCCTCGGCCTCCGCTTTCTTCTTCGCGTCCGCCGCCGCTTTCGCCGCTTCTTCGGCCTGTTGCTGCTGCTGTTGCGCCAGTTTTGCAGCTTCTTCAGCCTGCTTTTGCTGCTCCTGAGCCGCTAAACGTTCTTTCTCAAGTTGTTTCAACCGCTCCTGTTCGGCAGCCTGCTTCTGCTGCAGCTCCTCTGCTTGCTGCTGTTGCAGCTTTTTACGCTCTTCTTCCGCGCGTCTGGCGCTGGCCTGTTGATCCTGCTGACGGTTGTACTGCTGCACAACGGCGCCAGGATCGACCATCACCGCATCGATAGCGGAACCGCCGCCGCCGCCGGCAGAAGCCTCTATATGCTCATCAAACGAACTCCAGATCAGCACTGCAAATAAGATGATATGCAGCACGGCTGAAATAATTATCGCCCGTTTGAGCTTGTCGTTTTGTTCGGTTGCCTTTGACACTCTCGGTTCCCAAAAAACTGTTCGCCTGTTACTCGCCGTCTTTCAAGCCAACGGGACGCAGACTTCAGATTGGCTGCGTCATTAAGCCAACCGATTTTACGCCCGCGCTGTGTAACAAGTTCAGCGCTTTAATTATTTCATCGTACGGCACCTCTTTCGCGCCGCCGATTAAAAAGACTGTTTTCGGATTAGCCTGCAGATGACGCTTTACTTCTGCGATCACCTGTTCAGACGGCAGTTGATCCATTCGATCTTTATCAACCACTACGCTGTATTGCCCTACTCCGGAAACCTCAATAATGACCGGTGGATCGTCGTTACTACTGACCGCCTGCGACTGATTCGCCTCGGGCAAGTCGACTTCCACGCTCTGGGTAATGATCGGCGCGGTTGCCATAAAGATCAGCAGCAGCACCAACAGTACGTCGAGTAGCGGTACGATATTGATTTCGGACTTAAGTTCGCGACGACCTCGTCCACGCGTTCTGGCCATGGCTTACCCCTTGTTGCTTTCGCTTACGGTAAACGCCTGGCGGTGCAGAATCGCGGTGAACTCTTCCATAAAGTTGTCGTAATTCAGTTCCAGCTTGTTCACGCGCTGATTCAGTCGGTTGTAAGCCATAACCGCAGGGATGGCGGCAAACAGACCAATCGCCGTGGCAATCAATGCTTCGGCAATACCCGGCGCAACCATTTGCAGAGTCGCCTGTTTCACCGCGCCCAGGGCGATAAACGCATGCATAATCCCCCATACGGTGCCAAACAGACCGATATAAGGACTGATTGAGCCTACCGTGCCAAGAAACGGGATATGCGTTTCCAGCGTTTCCAGCTCTCGGTTCATGGAGATGCGCATCGCACGCGACGCCCCCTCTACCACTGCCTCCGGCGCATGGCTGTTGGCGCGATGGAGCCGGACAAACTCTTTGAACCCGCTATAAAAGATTTGCTCCGAGCCCGACAGACTATCGCGTCTCCCCTGGCTTTCCTGGTACAGACGCGATAGTTCGATTCCGGACCAGAATTTATCTTCAAACGCTTCCGCCTCACGCGCAGCGGCGTTCAGAATACGCGTTCGCTGGATAATGATGGCCCAGGATGCTATTGAAAAACCAATCAAAATCAACATGATAAGTTTAACCAGAAGGCTTGCCTTCAGGAACAAATCAAGGATATTCATGTCAGTCACTGCTTAAACTCCGCGACAATAGACTTAGGAAGCGCACGAGGCTTCATTTTGAGTGGATCAACGCAAACAATCAGAACCTCTGCTTCATTTAGCAGCGTGTTCTCTGCGTTGACAATGCGTTGCGTGAAAACCAAAGCGGTGCCACGCATTGACGTAATTTCTGTTTGAACTTCAAGCATATCGTCGAGCCGCGCAGGCGCATAGTATTCCAGCGTCATCTTGCGCACCACAAAGGCGACCCGCTCCGCCAGCAGCACCTGTTGGCTGAAGTGATGGTGACGCAGCATCTCCGTGCGCGCTCTTTCATAAAAAGCGACATAGCTGGCGTGATAAACCACACCGCCGGCGTCCGTGTCTTCGTAATAAACTCGAATTGGCCATCGAAACATATACTTATTCATCCCTGCAGCCTCTTTGTTGGCGTCATCCGCTTGCCGCCGTAATGCCTCAAGAATGCCGTTGTATATCGCCTTGTATTCACTTTACATCCCGGTAATGCAACAAAAGTAGAGCTTTTAAACGTTGCTACTATACGCGTGGGAATGAGGCTTGGGAATGGGGGGAAGTTAAGGGAGAGTAAAAATATATGGGCTTATGCAAGCCCCTATATTTTTAAGGAGGTTTCTTATTCACAAGAAGAAGAAAATCAGGCCGACGATAAGGACGATATCCGCAAGGAGCGGACAGAAAATCCCTTGCCAGTGTACGGATTCAGGGCGAAAACCCACACCGTGGATTATGCCTGCGCAAACCGCCCACATCAGCAATAATCCGTGCCAGATTTCAAGCGTGCTGGTCCTGGCGGCAAACCGTGACGGGTCCCAGAACATACATCCTGCCAGCACTATCGCCATCACGAAGGAAAGCGCCCTTAAGGGGCGCTTGTCCATTACCGCATAAATATACTTCATCCTCTAAGCTGCCTCTTTGTTGGCTGCGGCTGTTAGTCGGCCCATCCCTGGGCCTCCCCCTTACAGGGCCGCTGCAAGCAGCGTTCAAATCTGTTCCTGACAGATTTGTTACCCCAGTCACTTACTGATGTAAGCTCCTGGGGATTCGCAGCCTTGCCGCCGCGATGCAACTTAAATGATTTTGTATATTGCATAGCGACAATATGAATCATTAGCTTTCTTCTTGACCGGTTTTACCCGCTTCAACGTGCTCAAGCGCCAGGGCGGTAATGATCCCGAATGCACAGGCAAGAAGCGTTCCCAGAATCCATGCGAAATACCACATTTTAAGCTCCTTACTTAGTACAGAGAGTGGGTGTTGCTTTCAATATGTTCTTTAGTGATACGACCGAACATTTTCCAGTAACACCAGCTGGTGTAGATCAGAATGATCGGTACGAACACCGCCGCAACCCAGGTCATCAGGTTCAGCGTCATCTGGCTGGATGTCGCATCCCACATGGTCAGGCTAGCATTCATCATCGTGCTGGACGGCATCACAAATGGGAACATAGCGATACCCGCCGTCAGAATAATGCAGGCCAGGGTCAGCGAAGAGAACAGGAATGCCCACGCGCCTTTCTCCATACGGGAAGTCAGGATAGTCAGCAGCGGCAGAACCACGCCCAGAGCCGGAACCAACCACAGGATCGGAGCATTATTAAAGTTCACCAGCCAGGCGCCAGCTTCACGCGCCACTTCTTTAGTCAGCGGGTTAGAGGCGGCATGATGGTCAATCGCGGATGTCACGACATAACCATCAATACCATACATTACCCAAACGCCCGCCAGCGCAAAGCACACTAATGTCACCAGCGCCGCAATCTGCGAGGTGGCGCGCGCGCGCAGGTGCAGTTCGCCAACGGTGCGCATTTGCAGGTAAGTCGCCCCCTGCGTGATGATCATCCCTACGCTTACGATACCCGCCAGCAGACCAAACGGGTTCAGCAACTGGAAGAAGTTACCGGTGTAGTACAGACGCAGATACTCATCCACGTGGAACGGTACGCCCTGCAACAGGTTGCCAAAGGCCACGCCAATCACCAGCGGCGGCACAAAGCTACCGATGAACACGCCCCAGTCCCACATGTTGCGCCAGCGCGGGTCTTCAATCTTGGAACGGTAATCAAAACCGACCGGACGGAAGAACAAAGACGCCAGCACCAGGATCATCGCTACATAGAAACCGGAGAACGCCGCGGCGTAAACCATCGGCCAGGCAGCAAACAACGCACCGCCCGCGGTGATCAACCACACCTGGTTACCGTCCCAGTGCGGGGCGATAGAGTTAATCATAATTCGACGTTCGGTGTCGTTACGACCGAGGAAACGGGTGAGCATCCCCACCCCCATGTCGAACCCATCGGTGACAGCGAAACCAATTAGCAAAATGCCAACCAGCAGCCACCAGATAAAACGTAGTACTTCATAATCGATCATTTGACGACTCCTGTCTTAGCGTGCCGGCTGAGAAGTCACAGTGGACTGCTCAAAGTGATAGCGACCGGTTTTCAGGCTGCTTGGGCCAAGGCGTGCAAATTTGAACATCAGGAACAATTCTGCCACCAGGAACAGGGTATACAGGCCGCAAATCAGGAACATGGAGAACAGCAGATCGCCCACGGTCAGCGATGAGTTCGCCACGGCTGTCGGCAACACTTCGCCGATCGCCCACGGCTGACGACCATACTCGGCGACGAACCAACCTGCTTCAACCGCAATCCACGGCAGTGGAATACCGTACAGCGCCGCGCGCAACAGCCATTTTTTCTCACCGATGCGGTTACGAATCACGCTCCAGAAGGAAAGTGCGATAATTGCCAGCAGCAGGAAGCCGCACGCCACCATGATACGGAAAGCGAAGTACAGCGGCGCAACGCGAGGAATAGAATCTTTCGTCGCTTGCTGGATCTGCGCTTCGGTCGCGTCAGTCACATTAGGCGTATAGCGTTTCAGCAGCAGGCCGTAACCGAGATCTTTCTTCATGCTGTTAAACTGGTCGCGAACGGCCTGGTCGGTAGAACCGGCGCGCAGCTGCTCCAGCAGTTCATAGGCTTTCATCCCGTTACGGATACGCTCTTCATGCTGAACCATGAGATCTTTCAGGCCAATAACCGGCGTGTCCACGGAACGCGTAGCGATAATGCCGAGCGCATAAGGGATCTGAATCGCCAGATGGTTTTCCTGTTTGTCCTGGTCAGGAATGCCGAACAGGGTAAAGGAGGCCGGAGCAGGTTGCGTTTCCCATTCTGCTTCAATCGCAGCGAGCTTGGTTTTCTGCACGTCGCCCATTTCGTAACCGGATTCGTCACCGAGTACGATAACGGACAGTACGGCAGCCATACCGAAGCTGGCGGCAATAGCAAAGGAGCGTTTAGCAAAGGCGAAGTCACGACCTTTCAGCATGTAGTAAGCGCTGATACCGAGGATGAACATCGCGCCGGTGACATAGCCGGACGCCACAGTGTGAACAAATTTCACCTGTGCTACCGGGTTCAGTACCAGTTCAGAGAAGCTCACCATTTCCATACGCATGGTTTCGAAATTGAAATCCGCAGCGATTGGGTTTTGCATCCAGCCGTTCGCTACCAGAATCCACAACGCGGAGAGGTTGGACCCCAGAGCCACCAGCCAGGTGACGCACATATGCTGAACTTTACTCAGACGATCCCAGCCGAAGAAGAACAGACCTACAAAGGTGGATTCGAGGAAGAAGGCCATCAAACCTTCGATGGCCAGCGGCGCACCGAAGATGTCCCCAACATAGTGGGAGTAGTACGACCAGTTTGTCCCGAACTGGAACTCCATGGTCAAACCGGTAGCCACACCCAGAGCAAAGTTGATACCAAACAACTTGCCCCAGAACTTGGTCATATCTTTATAAATCTGTTTGCCGGAAAGGACGTATACCGTTTCCATAATGGCCAGCAGGAACGCCATACCGAGCGTTAGCGGCACAAACAGGAAGTGGTACATCGCGGTCAAGGCAAACTGTAAGCGCGACAGTTCGACTATATCTAACATCATGACTCCTTGCTCATCGCATGAAGACTCCGAGAGTGAACCCCGTTAGAAAGGGTCACACGCATGCCCCAATACAAATTTATTTGCGGCCTTCCATCGTACTATCCCCTCGGGAAGGAAACAGTAATGATGAAAAGTTACAAACATGTTAATAAAAAACCCAAATTGATCCCGCAAATATATTACGCCGTAAAACCCTTACAATAAACAGGTTTTTAGTGGGTCAGATTTGCTTTTTTCGACAGCGATCAATTTATGGCTAATCTATCGCTTTTCAGGGAATTTGATCACGGACAATTTAACCAGTTTTGATGCTCTTTTCCAACATTTAAATATTGATTAAAATCAATTTTTGAAGTTAATGTTAATAATGTTTATTCATTGAATGCATGGTGAATTTTTTGTTAACTTTTTGTTTTTGCAAAGAGTAATTTCAAACTCCCTGTAAAAAGAGGCTTATTCGGTAAGGCTAAACATTTTGTGCGTTTTTTACTGCCCCGCATCCAGTAAAAAACATTCCACATTGATGTTCAATTATTGCTAAATAGCTCACAGATTTTTTCTGTAGGTTATCAACACTTATTATTTTATACATTTAGTCTATTTTTATTTTACTTATAATTAACACCGCAAAGAAACTATCTCATTGCACACGCGCCATCATCCCACCGGGATTACCCTGCCCCAACTTCCCTTTCCCGACGACTAACGGCCAGGATCATCTTGCCAGGTTATCGCCTTAATTATCGCTAATAAGCTTTCCAGATAGCCAGAAACAAACATTTTATTCGCTAATTTTTCTTTATTTCAATAACACCGTATTTGCCTCTCCATAATTATTATAGTGAAGATTCTGTTATCACCTTCACAGATTTACCCTCAATTTCTACGTCACTCATAGTAATAATTCTGTTTATTCGCAGCCATAAATACCCTTTAAACATGATTAATCACGAACGAATAGTGTCAATAAGTTATTAATAATTTTTAAAGTTAACCTCTTTTAACCAGCAAAAGTTCATATGATTTATTAAACGATATCTTTAATACTTCAGGGAAATAATGCTGGTACTCTTATGATTAAAATAGCTGTTTTATTCTGCCATTAAACAAGCAGTCTGTGTAAGCGCGATACATCTGAGGAGACGTGTAGTTCGCGCTCAGGCAAACATGCGCGGCCACAGAGTCAAGCGTCAATTTACTATAGAGGTTAGCGTCAACATAGTGTAATGCTGCAATGCGTTTTTTTCATGGCGGAAAGCGCATAATCCGTCTCCAGTGAGGTCGGCAGGTCTTTCACTAAGACAGCATCTGTATTTGCTGCAAAAGAGTTAACCAGCAAACTGAGTAAATTTACTGCCGCAGCCAGACGGTTATTATCAATTATTTTTAGACTCCACCATGTTTTTTTAATGAGGCATTATTTTCCTATAGTTCAATATTTACAAAGCCAATAATTTTATATCCCGGATGCTTCACCCGTACTTTGCCACAAACAATAAAGCCATAAAAAAGGCCACCGTAAAGGTGGCCAACCATGTCGAAAACGGACATTTATCTGTTCCCGCAGGAACAGCGAGTTTTATTTTATAATTGCTTTCAGCGCTTCGCCGATATCGGCCAGGCTGCGAACGGTTTTCACGCCCGCGGCTTCCAGCGCGGCGAATTTTTCATCCGCAGTACCTTTACCACCGGCAATGATGGCGCCCGCGTGGCCCATACGCTTGCCTTTCGGCGCGGTAACACCCGCGATATAGCCAACAACCGGCTTGGTCACGTGGTCTTTAATATAAGCCGCCGCTTCTTCTTCTGCGCTACCGCCGATCTCGCCGATCATCACGATCGCTTCAGTCTGCGGATCTTCCTGGAACAATTTCAGAATGTCGATGAAGTTAGAGCCCGGAATCGGGTCGCCGCCGATACCTACACAGGTGGACTGGCCGAAACCGTAGTCGGTGGTCTGCTTAACCGCTTCATAGGTCAGCGTACCGGAACGGGAAACGATACCCACTTTACCCGGCTTATGAATGTGACCCGGCATGATGCCGATTTTGCATTCGCCCGGGGTGATCACACCTGGGCAGTTCGGGCCGATCATGCGTACGCCCGCTTCGTCCAGCTTCACTTTCACAGTCAGCATATCCAGCGTCGGAATACCTTCGGTGATGGTGATAATCAGTTTGATGCCTGCGTCGATCGCTTCCAGAATGGAGTCTTTGCAGAACGGCGCCGGGACGTAGATAACGGATGCGGTCGCACCGGTAGCTTCTACCGCTTCGCGCACGGTGTTGAACACCGGCAGACCCAGATGCGTGGTGCCGCCTTTGCCCGGCGTTACGCCGCCGACCATTTGCGTACCGTAAGCAATCGCCTGTTCGGAGTGGAAAGTCCCCTGGCTACCGGTGAAGCCCTGGCAGATAACCTTGGTATCTTTATTAATTAAAACGGACATTATTTCCCCTCCACTGCGGCAACAATCTGCTGAGCTGCATCCGTCAGACTTTTCGCTGCAATAATATTCAGGCCACTGTCAGCCAGTTTCTTCGCGCCGAGTTCGGCGTTGTTGCCTTCCAGACGCACCACCACCGGAACGTTCACGCCCACTTCTTCCACCGCGCCGATGATACCGTCGGCAATCAGGTCACAACGGACGATACCGCCGAAGATGTTAACCAGAACCGCTTTCACGTTGTCATCCGAGAGGATGATTTTAAACGCTTCGGTGACGCGCTCTTTGGTTGCGCCGCCGCCCACGTCAAGGAAGTTAGCCGGTTCGCCGCCATGCAGCTTAACGATGTCCATGGTGCCCATCGCCAGGCCCGCGCCGTTCACCATGCAACCGATGTTGCCGTCCAGCGCGACGTAGTTCAGTTCCCACTGCGCCGCCTGCGCTTCACGCGGATCTTCCTGAGACTGGTCACGCATTTCGCGCAGATCCGGCTGGCGGAACAGCGCGTTGCCGTCAGCGCCCAGCTTGCCGTCGAGGCAAATCAGATCGCCCTGCTTAGTGATCACCAGCGGGTTGATTTCGATCAGCGCCAGGTCGCGCTCAAGGAAAATGGTTGCCAGACCCATAAAGATTTTGGTGAACTGCTGCACCAGTTTACCTTCCAGACCCAATTTGAACGCCAGTTCCCGTCCCTGATACGGCATCGGGCCGGTCAGCGGATCGAGCGCGACTTTATGGATCAGATGCGGGGTTTCCTCCGCGACTTTTTCGATCTCTACGCCACCTTCGGTAGACGCCATAAAGACCACGCGACGAGAACTACGGTCAACTACCGCGCCGAGGTACAGTTCTTTGCCGATGTCGGTCGCCGCTTCAACCAGAATCTGGTTTACCGGTTGGCCATTAGCGTCTGTTTGATAGGTCACCAGACGTTTGCCCAGCCAGTTTTCCGCGAAGGCGCGAATCTCTTCTTTGCTTTTTACTACCTTCACACCGCCCGCTTTGCCGCGGCCGCCAGCGTGAACCTGACATTTCACTACCCACGGGCCAGCGCCGATTTTAGACGCGGCTTCTTCGGCTTCACGCGGAGTAGTACAGGCATAACCCACCGGCGCCGGTAAGCCATAGCGGGCAAAAAGTTGTTTTGCCTGATATTCATGTAAGTTCATGTGTTCTGTCCATCCTTCAGGTAATCGTTATCTTTAGACCTGTAGGCCTGAAAGCTGCGCGCCATCAGGCATTACACCATCGCCGGATGGCGGCGTGAACGCCTTATCCGGCCTACAGGTAGCAGGTGATGCTCTTGCTGACTACACGTCCAACAGCAGACGGGTCGGATCTTCCAGCAACTCTTTGATGGTGACCAGGAAGCCCACGGATTCGCGACCATCGATCAGGCGATGATCGTAAGAGAGCGCCAGGTACATCATCGGCAGGATTTCCACCTTGCCATCCACCGCCATCGGCCTGTCTTTAATAGCATGCATTCCCAGAATCGCGCTCTGCGGCGGGTTGATGATCGGGGTAGACATCAGCGAACCGAATACGCCGCCGTTGGTAATGGTAAAGTTACCACCGGTCAGGTCTTCTACGGTCAGCTTGCCGTCGCGGCCTTTGACAGCCAGTTCTTTAATTTTTTTCTCGATGTCAGCCATGCCCAGCGTATCCACGTCACGCAGGACCGGCGTGACCAGGCCGCGCGGCGTAGACACCGCCATGCTCACATCAAAGTAGTTGTGATACACCACGTCATCGCCGTCGATAGAGGCGTTCACTTCCGGATAACGCTTCAGCGCTTCCACTACCGCTTTCACGTAGAAGGACATAAAGCCCAGGCGGATACCATGACGTTTTTCAAACACTTCGCCATACTGCTTACGCAAATCCATAATCGGCTTCATGTTGACTTCATTGAAGGTCGTCAGCATGGCGGTGGAATTTTTCGCTTCCAGTAGACGCTCGGCCACGCGCTTGCGCAGGCGGGTCATTGGCACGCGTTTTTCGCCGCGCGCGCCCAGAGCGGGTTGTGCTGCAGGTTCAACAGCAGGTGCTTTAGACTCGCCTTTCGCCAGATGTTTTTCCACATCTTCACGGGTCAGACGCCCACCCACACCAGTGCCTTTGATGGCGCTGGCTTCCAGATTGTGCTCAGCCAGCAGGCGACGGATCGCCGGGCTGAGCGCATCGTTGTTTTGTTCTTCCAGCGACGCCTGCTGGCGCTGTGCCGGCGTAGACGCTTTCTCTTCAGATTTCGCGCTGGTCTCTTTACCCGCGCTGTTGCCTTCACGCAGGCGACCCAGGATCTGGCGAGAGGTGACAGTCGTCCCCTCTTCTTCCAGAACCGCATCCAGAATGCCGTCCGCTGATGCCGGTACTTCCAGTACCACTTTGTCAGTTTCGATTTCTACCAGCACTTCGTCACGAACAACCGCATCACCCGGTTTTTTATGCCAGGTGGCGACGGTCGCGTCCGCTACGGACTCAGGCAGGTCGGGAACAAGAATATCTACGCTACTCATTATTTATCCTTTATTTAATCGACGTTCAGCGCGTCATTAACCAGATCTTGTTGCTGTTTCTGGTGAACGGACATATACCCTACCGCCGGAGAGGCGGAGGCCGGGCGACCTGCATAACGCAGAGCGGCCCCAAACGGAATCACTTCACGGAAATGATGCTGACTGCAGTACCATGCGCCCTGGTTGAGCGGCTCTTCCTGGCACCAGACAAAATCATGAACGTGAGCGTATGGTTGCAGCGCTTCCTGCACCGCTTTATGCGGGAACGGATAGAGCTGTTCGATGCGCACGATAGCGACATCTTTCTGGTCGTTTTTGCGACGTTGTTCCAGCAGGTCGTAATAAACCTTACCAGAACACATTACCACGCGTTTTACGGCTTTAGGGTCCAGCTCGTCAATTTCGCCAATGGCCGGCTGGAAGGAACCGTTCGCCAGTTCATCAAGCGTGGAAACCGCCAGCGGGTGACGCAGCAACGATTTCGGCGACATCACCACCAGCGGACGACGCATCCCGCGCAGCGCCTGACGGCGCAGCATATGGTAGACCTGCGCCGGGGTGGACGGCACGCAAACCTGCATATTCTGCTCGGCGCAAAGTTGCAGATAACGTTCCAGACGCGCGGAAGAGTGCTCCGGCCCCTGCCCTTCATAGCCGTGCGGCAACAGCATCACCAGACCGCACATCCGGCCCCATTTCTGCTCGCCGGAGGAGATGAACTGGTCAATCACTACCTGCGCGCCGTTGGCAAAATCGCCAAACTGCGCTTCCCAGATAGTCAGGGTACGTGGTTCCGCCGTGGCATAACCGTATTCAAAAGCCAGTACCGCTTCTTCAGACAGCACGGAGTCCCAGACTTTAAACTGTCCCTGACCGCTGTGAATATGCTGCAACGGCGTATACGTTGAGCCGTTCGTCTGGTTGTGGATCACCGCATGACGATGGAAGAAGGTGCCGCGACCAGAGTCTTCCCCGGACAGGCGCACCGGAATGCCTTCATCGACCAGCGTGGCGTAAGCCAGATTTTCCGCGCCGCCCCAGTCAAACAATTTCTCGCCTGCCGCCATTGCCTGACGGTCGCCATAAATTTTCGCCACGCGAGACTGCATTTCAATGGCTTCCGGCACGGTGCTGATACGTTTTGCCAGCTCCTGCAGACGCTTCATTTCTACCTTGTTCGGGTATGCTTCATCCCATTCGTGGTTTAGATACGGCGACCAGGTGAAGGAGTGCATGTTCATCGGACGCCACTCTTTCACTACGCACTCGCCAGCATCCAGCGCATCGCGATAGAGGTTGACCATTTCGGTGGCATCTTCCAGCGTTGCGACCTTATCAGCTTCCAGTTTGTCGGCGTAGATTTTACGCGGCGTCGGATGCTTTTTGATTTTCTGGTACATCAGCGGCTGGGTTGCGCTTGGCTCGTCGGCTTCGTTGTGGCCGTGACGGCGGTAGCACACCAGATCGATGAACACATCGCGTTTAAAGGTGTTACGGAAGTCCAGCGCCAGACGGGTCACAAAAGCGACGGCTTCCGGATCGTCCGCATTGACGTGGAAAATCGGCGCCTGGACCATTTTACCGATATCGGTGCAGTAAGGCGTTGAACGCGCATCCAGTGGGTTAGAGGTGGTGAAGCCCACCTGGTTGTTGATAACGATACGTACCGTACCGCCCACTTCGTAACCGCGCGCTTTCGACATGTTCAGGGTTTCCTGAACCACGCCCTGGCCGGTCACCGCGGCGTCGCCGTGAATAGTGATCGGCAACACTTTGTTGCTGCTCGGTTCGTCCAGTCTGTCCAGACGGGCGCGCACGGAGCCCATCACCACCGGGCTCACAATTTCCAGATGCGATGGGTTAAACGCCAGCGCCAGGTGAACCAGACCGCCTTCGGTTTCGATATCTGACGAGAAGCCCATGTGATACTTCACGTCGCCGGTACCCAGATGTTCTTTATGCTTACCGGCAAATTCGTCGAACAGATCCTGCGGTTTTTTACCCAGTACGTTGATCAGCACGTTCAGGCGACCGCGGTGCGCCATCCCCAGCACCACTTCGCGAGTGCCGCTGTTACCCGCATGGCGAACCATCTCTTTCAGCATGGGTATCAGCGCATCTCCCCCCTCGAGCGAGAAACGTTTCGCACCCGGGAATTTGGCGCCCAGATAACGTTCCAGCCCTTCAGCGGCAGTCAGTTCGTTCAGGAAGCGTTTTTTCTCGTCAGCGCTAAAGGCCGCACGACCGGATTCGATGCGCTGTTGGATCCAGCGTTTCTCTTCGGTGCTGGTGATGTGCATATACTCAGCGCCAATCGGGCCACAGTAGGTCTGTTTGAGCGCGTCGAGCAGCTCGCCCAGCTTCATCGTCTCTTTGCCGCTGGCAAAGGAGCCGACATTGAAGGTTTCCTGGAAATCGGCCTCGGTCAAATCATGGAAAGAAGGGTCCAGATCCGCCACGCGTTCTTGCTTCCACAGTCCCAGCGGATCGAGGTTTGCATGCTGATGGCCACGGAAACGATAAGCGTTGATAAGCTGCAGGACTTTAACCTGCTTCACATTGGTGTCAGGGTCGGAAATCGTAGAAGAGTGACGTGAGCCAGCCAACGCCTGCCGCCGGAAATATTCACGTGTTTTTGAATGGAGTTGATCCGGTTTGACTCCGATACCAGGTAACTGCTGGAACGTCAAACGCCAGTTAGCGTCTACCGAGTCAGGATCGGTTAAGAAGTCTTCATAGAGCTGTTCTATCCAGCTCTGATTCGAACCAGAGAGGTAAGAAGAGTCCAACCAGGCTTTCAAAGCGCTGTTCTGCATCGTGATCCCTTAAGCATCTTTTCTGCTTATTTAATACTCTAAATAGGTCACGTTTCAGGAAGGCGGCAAGCTTGCGAATCCCTGGGAGCTTACATCCAGTAAGTGACCGGGGTGAGCAAGTGCAGCCAACGCACATGCAACGTGAACTATGACGAGTATTTCGCCGTGGATACTAACCACGCATACGCTGTATGCGTGCCGGGGTTCACTTGTTGCGGACTGTCGTGTCATCTGCGTCCGCTAAGGAACCTTTAAAAACTGTCTAATAATCTTCGCTGTTCAGGCTACGACTGCGTTGCGGCCTTCGCTCACTCCGGTCACATAGTTAACTATGCTCCCGAAGATTCGTTCAGACCGCGCCTTGTCTCGCTCTGAACATCTCGATTATTACTAATCATATGGCAGTTTTTAGAGGTTTCCTGCACTTCTATTGCCTGATGGCGCTGCGCTTATCAGGCCTACGGGATTGCGCCTGTAGGCCGGATAAGACGGTACGTCGCCATCCGGCAACCACTACAACTACTTATGCGCTACGCTGCAACAGCATCGACTTAATATGGCCGATAGCGCGCGTCGGGTTCAGTCCCTTAGGACATACACTGACGCAGTTCATAATGCTGTGACAGCGGAATACGCTGAATGCATCGCTCATCCCTTCCAGACGACTGTCGGTCTCGGTATCACGACTATCGATCAGGAATCGATACGCCGCGAGCAGACCCGCCGGACCGATAAACTTATCCGGGTTCCACCAGAATGACGGGCAGGATGTTGAGCAACAGGCGCAAAGAATACATTCATACAGCCCATCGAGTTTTTCACGCTGCTCCGGCATCTGCAGATGCTCACGAGCCGGTGGATTTTGCCCATTATTCAATAAGTAAGGCTTAATCTTCTCATATTGTGCGTAGAATTGCCCCATGTCTACCACCAAATCGCGGATCACCGGCAAACCGGGCAGCGGGCGAATCACAATCTTCTTACCCGGCTGAGTCAGCGCCGAAATAGGGGTAATACAGGCCAGACCATTCTTACCGTTCATATTCAAACCATCAGAACCACACACACCTTCGCGGCAGGAACGGCGGAAAGAAAGGCTGGGATCTTTTTCTTTAAGCTGGATTAACGCATCCAGCAGCATCATGTCGCGCCCTTCTTCGCCTTCCAGGGTGTAATCCTGCATACGCGGAGCGTTATCGACATCCGGGTTATAACGATAAATCGAAAATTCGAGTTTCATCATCCTGTCTCCGCAATTAATAAGTACGAATCTTCGGCGGGAACGCCGGACGCAGTTTCGGCTCCATATTGACGCTTCGGCGCGTCATGGATTCCGTT
Organism: Salmonella sp. SJTUF14076; assembly: GCF_015534835.1. NCBI lineage: Bacteria > Pseudomonadati > Pseudomonadota > Gammaproteobacteria > Enterobacterales > Enterobacteriaceae > Salmonella > Salmonella sp. SJTUF14076. Next base: position 3,176,285 of record NZ_CP064674.1, read on the forward strand.
TGCGGCTGATACAGGGTATGACACAACCAGTTGGCATCATCACGCTCCGGGAAATCGAAGCGGCTATGCGCGCCGCGGCTTTCCGTTCGGAAGTTGGCTGATACGGCAGTGGCGTAGGCGGTTTCCATCAGGTTATCCAGCTCCAGACACTCAACACGCTGGGTATTAAACTCGCTGGACGTGTCATCCAGACGGGCGTTTTTCAGACGCTCGCGGATCACTTTCAACTGCTCAAGCCCTTTCGCCATCGCGTCGCCTTCACGGAATACGGAGAAGTTATGCTGCATACACTCCTGCAACGCTTTGCGGATAGCCACCGGATCTTCGCCATTGCGGTTATTGTTCCAGCGATTCAGGCGCTCCAGAGAACCTTCAACGTCAGACTCGCTGGCGTCGCGCAGCACGCCCTGCTCGGCGATGGATTCCTGTAAATGCAGCCCCGCCGCACGGCCAAAGACCACCAGATCCAGCAGTGAGTTACCGCCCAGACGGTTGGCGCCGTGAACCGATACACAGGCGATTTCGCCTACCGCAAACAGCCCCGGAATCACCACATCTTCGCCCTGCTCGTTCACGGTCAGCGCCTGACCGGTCACTTTAGTCGGAATACCGCCCATCATGTAGTGGCAGGTCGGGATAACCGGAATCGGCTCTTTCACCGGATCGACGTGAGCGAAAGTGCGGGACAGCTCCAGGATACCCGGCAGGCGAGATTCCAGCACCTCTTTACCCAGATGATCCAGTTTCAGTTTAGCGTGCGGCCCCCACGGACCATCGCAGCCGCGGCCTTCACGGATTTCGATCATGATGGAACGCGCCACCACGTCACGACCCGCCAGGTCTTTGGCGTTCGGCGCATAACGCTCCATAAAGCGCTCGCCGTGTTTGTTCAGCAGGTAACCGCCTTCGCCGCGGCAGCCTTCTGTCACCAGCACGCCCGCCCCGGCGATGCCGGTCGGGTGGAACTGCCACATTTCCATGTCCTGCACCGGGACACCGGCACGCAGCGCCATACCGACACCGTCACCGGTGTTGATGTGAGCGTTGGTGGTGGACTGGTAGATACGGCCTGCGCCGCCGGTCGCCAGCACCGTCGCGCGGGCTTTGAAGTACACCACTTCACCGGTTTCGATGCACAGTGCGGTACACCCCACCACCGCGCCATCCTGGTTTTTCACCAGATCCAGCGCATACCATTCGGAGAAAATCGTGGTGTGGTTTTTCAAATTCTGTTGATACAGCGTGTGTAGCAAGGCGTGACCGGTACGGTCAGCCGCCGCCGCGGTACGTGCCGCCTGCTCGCCGCCAAAGTTTTTCGACTGGCCGCCGAACGGGCGCTGATAGATACGTCCATCATCAAGACGGGAGAACGGTAGCCCCATGTGCTCCAGCTCCAGAATCGCTTCCGGTCCGGTCTTACACATATATTCGATGGCATCCTGGTCACCAATGTAGTCCGACCCCTTAACGGTGTCGTACATGTGCCATTCCCAGTTATCTTCATGGGTATTGCCGAGCGCCACGGTGATACCGCCCTGCGCGGAAACGGTATGGGAACGGGTCGGGAAGACTTTCGAGAGCAGCGCACAGGTTTGGCCGCTCTGGGAAATTTGCAGCGCCGCGCGCATACCTGCGCCACCGGCACCAATCACAACAGCATCAAATTCTCTGACTGGCAGTTTCATTACACACCCCACACCACAACAAATCCATAGATGACGTAAACCACCAGCGCAACAACAATAACGAGTTGCAGTATCAGACGCACTGCCAGTGGTTTAACGTAGTCGGTTAACACCTGCCACATGCCGATCCAGGCATGAATCAAGATGGAAAAAAGCGCCAGCAGGGTGAAGACTTTGGTGAAGGCCGATGAGAAGAAACCGGTCCAGGCTTCAAAGGTCAGTTCGCCGCTCGTGGCGAAAAAACCCACCATGTAGATGATGTATAACGTCAGAACGATAGCGGTAGCACGAACCAGGATGAAGTCATGTACGCCATTGCGTCCTAATGCGGAGGCGTTGCTTACCATACGAGGACTCCTGCGAGAAGTGAAAGCACGACAGTGATAACAAAAGAGATTTTGGCAGAGCGTTGACCCGCTTCGAATGTTTCTTCCAGATAGCCAAAATCCATTAACATGTGACGAATTCCCACGATGACGTGATACGCCAGCGCGGTAAGGATGCCCCACATGATAAATTTAACGATGAAGCCGTCCATGATATCGGCGGCCTGCTGGAATCCTTCCGGAGAAGAGAGGCTGGTGCCCAGTAGCCACAGTAGTATGCCGACGGCGATGAAAGTAATCACACCGGATACGCGATGGAGAATGGACGCTATCGCTGTGATGGGGAACCGAATCGTTTGTAGATCCAGATTGACAGGTCTTTGTTTTTTCACATTTCTTATCATGAATAACGCCCACATGCTGTTCTTATTATTCCCTTAAGACTTCGGTTACAGAGGTGAATCTACCTGTAGCCAGAAAGACGACGGGATTTCCTTCCTCCGGTCTGCGTGCGGGTCAGACAGCGTCCTTTCTATAACTGCGCGTCATGTAAAACACTGCTTCCAGTAGCTAAAACGACACGTTACAACGCTGGGTGGCTCGGGATTGCAGGGTATTCCGGAGACCTGGCGGCAGTATAGGACGTTCACAAAATCATTACAATTAACCTACATATAGTTTGTCGGGTTTTATCCTGAACAGTGACACAGGTCACGATAACAACATTTTTTTAATTTTCAATCATCTGATTTGACAAACATTAAACAAAATTGTTACAAACGACACCAGAAAAAGCATATAATGCGTAAAAGTTATGGGGTCACTCTTTCACCTGTTAATAAGTTATGCAACAGTACAATGATATTGACCCATTCTTTCAGGACAGTTATTAGTGATAGACAGGTTACATTACTCGGATTGCTACGTTCCTGATTTGCTGCTAATTCGAAATTAATCAAGCCGTTACCTGCAAGCGCCCATTGCTCTGTACCCAGGTCATCCCCTCTTTCACAGAGCGGCGAGCCAAATAACAAACTGGTAACGGTTGATTGATGCATACACAGAATCTTCCCTGCACTAACGACGAGGAAGATGACGTGGAGAAGGCAAGTCTGAGTTCCGGCAGTCTTAAGCAATAAGGCGCTAAGGAGACCGTAAATGGCTGATACAAAGGCAAAAATCACCCTTACTGGTGACACTGCTATTGAACTGGATGTGCTAAAAGGTACACTCGGTCAAGATGTTATTGATATTCGTAGTCTCGGTTCAAAAGGAGTTTTTACTTTTGACCCTGGTTTCACCTCTACCGCATCCTGCGAATCTAAAATCACCTTCATCGACGGCGACGAAGGCATTTTGTTGCATCGCGGTTTCCCGATTGACCAGCTTGCTACCGATTCCAACTATCTGGAAGTCTGTTACATCCTGCTGTATGGCGAAAAACCGACGCAGGAAGAGTATGACGAGTTCAGAACGACAGTCACCCGCCATACGATGATCCATGAGCAAATCACTCGCCTGTTCCATGCTTTCCGTCGCGACTCACATCCGATGGCGGTAATGTGCGGGATCACTGGCGCACTGGCAGCGTTCTACCACGACTCGCTGGATGTGAACAATCCGCGCCACCGTGAAATCGCGGCGTTCCGCCTGCTGTCCAAAATGCCGACCATGGCGGCGATGTGTTACAAATATTCCATCGGTCAGCCGTTTGTTTATCCGCGCAACGACCTTTCCTACGCCGGTAACTTCCTGAACATGATGTTCTCCACGCCGTGTGAAACCTATGAAGTGAATCCGGTACTGGAGCGCGCGATGGACCGTATTCTGATCCTGCACGCTGACCATGAGCAGAACGCCTCTACGTCAACGGTACGTACCGCAGGTTCAAGCGGCGCCAACCCGTTCGCCTGCATTGCCGCCGGGATCGCCTCCCTGTGGGGACCCGCGCACGGCGGCGCCAACGAAGCCGCGCTGAAAATGCTGGAAGAAATCAGCTCTGTTAAACACATTCCGGAATTTGTTCGTCGTGCGAAAGACAAGAATGATTCTTTCCGCCTGATGGGCTTCGGTCACCGTGTTTACAAAAACTACGATCCGCGCGCCACCGTGATGCGTGAAACCTGCCACGAAGTGCTGAAAGAGCTGGGCACCAAAGACGATCTGCTGGAAGTGGCGATGGAGCTTGAGCACATTGCGCTGAACGACCCGTACTTCATTGAGAAGAAACTGTACCCGAACGTAGACTTCTACTCCGGCATCATTCTGAAAGCGATGGGCATTCCGTCCTCCATGTTCACCGTGATCTTCGCCATGGCGCGTACCGTTGGCTGGATTGCACACTGGAATGAAATGCACACTGACGGCATGAAAATCGCCCGTCCTCGTCAGCTGTATACCGGCTACGATAAACGCGACTTTAAATCGGCGCTGAAGCGTTAATTGACAACCGGATGGCGACGCAACCCTCGCCATCCGGTACATTTTCCCTTTTTTCTTATCCTCATTATTTTATTCTTACCCCGTTACTCTCTATGATTAATTAAGGTTTCGCTAAATATCATTCAGGGAGCATGGAATGCCGATTCTGCAGTGGTTTTTGTTGTTCCTGTTATCGCTGCTCATTTCCCTTATTTTTCTCTATCTGCACCTTCCGGCGGCAATGCTGCTCGGTCCAATGATTGCGGGTATCGTGTTGAGTTTGCGAGGTAGCACGCTACAACTTCCGCGCGGTATTTTTCTCGCCGCGCAGGCAATTCTCGGCTGTATGATCGCCCAAAATCTAACCGGTTCGATATTGATCACCCTCGCCCTCTACTGGCCGGTCGTGCTTTTAGTGTTGCTGGTGACGCTGCTTTCCAGCGCGGTAGTCGGCTGGCTGCTGGTACGTTACAGCTCGCTGCCCGGCAACACCGGCGCATGGGGGTCATCGCCGGGCGGCGCGGCGGCAATGGTAGCGATGGCGCAAGATTACGGGGCGGATATCCGCCTGGTGGCGTTTATGCAGTATCTGCGGGTACTGTTTGTGGCTGGCGCGGCGGTGCTGGTGACACGCCTGATACTCGGCGACAGCGCGGCAACGGTCAGCCAACAGGTGGTCTGGTTTCCGCCGCTTAGCGGTAATTTATTGACGACGCTGCTATTAGCGATCGTGGCGGGCATTGCCGGTCGCCTGTTGCGTATCCCTTCCGGCACGATGCTGCTCCCCATGTTGGCAGGCGCGCTTCTCCATTCGCAAGGCATCATTGAGATTGAATTACCCGAATGGCTGCTGGCCGTGGCGTATATGGCGATAGGCTGGCGTATTGGGCTGGGTTTTGACAGACAGGTGTTTTTTATGGCGCTGCGGCCATTGCCGCAAATCTTATTGTCAATTTTCGCGCTGATGGCGATTTGCGCCGCGATGGCGTGGGGAATGGCTTACTACATGCAGATTGATTTTATGACGGCTTATCTCGCCACCAGTCCCGGTGGTCTGGATACGGTTGCCGCGATCGCGGCAGGAAGCAGTGCCGATATGGCGCTCATCATGGCAATGCAAACCCTACGGCTGTTCAGCATTCTTTTAACTGGGCCAGCAGTGGCCCGTTTTATTTCAACCTATGCGCCCAAACAACCTTTGTAGGGCTGATAAGCGTCGTACCATCAGGCAATAGCCGCTCGCCGATGGCGGTTCCGGCTATTTCTGGCAATGCGGGCACCAGTAAAACGGGCGTGAGGACAGTGTTGTCTTTTCAATAATGCCGCCGCACCGCTCGCACGCTTCGCCGTCACGGTGGAAAACCTTAAAGCGAAACAGTGCGCCATGATGCTTGTTTTCATCCGCCTGACCGCGAGTAGTGTAGGAAAGGCGCGGAATATCCAACAGCGCGTGAGAAAGCGCATTCAGTTGCGCCTCGTTGAGATCTTTCGCTTTATGCTGTCCGGTTAACCCTACCTGCCAGAGGATTTCAACGCGCAGATAATTCCCCAATCCCGCCAGAAAGGCCTGATCCAGCAACAGTCCGGAAAATTGTCGGTTGCGAAAACGCGGCGACAGCAATCGAGCTTTAACCTCTTTCGGAGTGAGACGCGCGTCCAGCACATCCGGACCGACTCGCTGTAAAAAGGGGTGCGTCGTGAGCTGCTCTGCTGTCAGCATTTCGATATCAGACGCGCTATAAAGCAGAATAGTTTTATCCGCCGTTTGTAGCCTGACGCGCAATATACGCGTGGTCTGCAGTATTTCACCGGTGTCGATCACCCGCCATACGCCATAGAGTTGGTTGTGGCTGTAGAGCGTCAGGCCATTTGAAAAGTGGGTCAATAACGCTTTTCCCCGCGTCTCTATCCGGGTAACAAGTTGACCGGTAAGCTGCGATTCATACGGTTTTAACTGTGCAAAGGCGAACCAGACATCGGTTAAGGGTTTGCCTTTGATTGCCGCCTCCAGATTATCCGCCGCACGACGAATTTCCGGGCCTTCAGGCATGATAATATCCTTTGTTAACAGTTGATTAATGGACTACACCGCCTCTGACTATCTGGAATGCACATCGAACACCATAATGAACATCCACAGCCGTAATATAATAGCTTCAATCGTCGGGCTCTCAGGCAATAACGTGTATATTACGCGCATTGAACGCGGCGCGTAGCCTGCGTGCGAATGCAAGCGCATACTCGCCGTCGCCATGAATGCACACCGTTTGCGCCGTGACAGTCGTCCACACGCCAGTAACGCTTTTCACTCTCCCGGCTTGCACCATATCCAGCGTTTGCGCCAGCGCCTGTCCTTCGTTGTGAATCAGCGCGCCAGGTTGCGTGCGCGGCACCAGGCTACCGTCGGCCTGATAGCCGCGATCGGCAAACACCTCCTGCCGCGTCACCAGGCGATGGCGTTCACCGGCCCGGATCAGCTCGCTTCCCGCCAGTCCAACCAGTATCAGTGACGGATCATAGTCGTGTACCGCTTTCGCAATCGCCTGTGCCAGATGAGGATCTTTCGCCGCCTGGTTATAGAGCATACCGTGCGGTTTGACATGGCGCATCACGCCGCCTTGCGCCTGGACAATCGCCCCCAGCGCGCCGATTTGGTACAGCGTCTGGGCGTATACCGTTTCCGGCGGCAAAACCATCGCCGTCCGCCCAAAATTATCCCGATCCGGAAAGCTGGGATGCGCGCCGATCGCCACGCCGTTTTTCAGCGCCTCGCGCACGCAGGTCAGCATGGTTTGCGCATCACCGGCGTGAAAACCACAGGCGATATTGGCGGAGGAGACCAGCGTTAATAATTCGCTGTCGCTGGCGCAACCTTCGCCCAAATCCGCATTTAAATCAATGTTCATGCTGAAGTCGCCAGGTAAGCTGTTCCAGATAGCGCTGACGCTCGCGGCGCGCGTTGAGCGCCTCCTCCAGCGAACATTGCACAAAATGGATCGGTTGTCCTAGCGGGATCTGCGCCAGATGGTACATATCTGCCTCGATGATGCAGGCAATGCGCGGATAGCCGCCAGTTGTCTGGGCATCATTCATTAGCACAATAGGTTGACCGTTGTAAGGCACCTGTACGACACCGGGCAGCAAACCGTGCGACAACAGTTCGCGATCCGTTGTCCGCGTTAACGATTGTCCCTGCAAACGATAGCCCATGCGATTACTTTGCGGACTGAGCTGCCACGGCGAACGCCAGAACGCTTCTTGCGAGGCGCGATCGAACTCACGGTATTCCGGCCCCGGCAGCGCACGAATGCGATTCCCCCACAGTAACTGCTTCACGCCCTGCGGCCCGCTAAACTGTCGCGATGGTTTACCCGTCGCCAGCCGATCGCCATCTTTTAGCAGCCGTCCTTCCAGCCCACCGATGCCGGACTTCAGATCGGTACTACACGATCCCATCACCTCCGGCACAGCAATACCGCCCGCCACCGCCAGATAGCTACGCATCCCGTGAAGTGGTCGATGCAGCGTAAGACGCTGACCCGCTTTTACCGGCAATCGCCAGCCGGTCCAGACCGGTTGATCATCCAACTGCGCCTCGCAGCCTGCGCCGGTAAGAGCGAACCAGGTCTCATTTTCAAATTCGACAACCAGTTGGCCGAGAGTGATTTCCAGCGCCGGGGCATTCGCATCGTTCCCGACCAGGAGATTAGCGGTCTGAAAGGCGGGTTTATCCAGCGCGCCACAGTGACTCAGCCCCGACTGACGAAAGCCGTGACGCCCGCTATCCTGCACGGAGGTGTAAATCCCCGCGCGAATAATATTCAGCATATTCCCTCCTTTTGCGGCACAAAGCGTACGCTATCGCCAGGGCGTAGCAGAACCGGGGGCTCCCGCATCGGATCGAATAACTTCAACGGCGTGAGGCCGATCAGCTGCCAGCCGCCCGGCGTGGATAATGGATAAATCCCCGTCTGCGCGCCGCCGATGCCGACAGAACCGGCCGGAACCTGCAGGCGCGGCTCCGCGCGTCTGGGCATATGGAGCGGTTCTGGTAAATTCCCAAGATAGGGAAAGCCAGGCTGAAAGCCTAAAAACCAGACGACATACTCAACGGAGGCATGTAGCTCCACGACCTGCTTTTCACTCAAACCGCTGTGCCGTGCCACCGCCGCCAGATCCGGCCCGCCTGCGCCGCCATAGATCACCGGGATCTCAACCGAACGCGAGTCCGGCTCCAGCGCCTCGCTCTCTTCCCACCAGCGCTGCAGACGCTCAATCGCATCCAGCGCCAGGGTTTGCGGTTCCCGCAAGATCACGGTGATATTGTTCATCCCGGGAATGGCTTCCACCACGTTCGGCATATCGACCAGACGCTGCGTCAGACGCCAGATGCGTTTCTGGCTCGCCAGCGTAATCGGCGGTTCAAGTTCCAGGACGACCGCCGTTTCGCCTAACAGATAACAACGCGCTCGCTGCACTTTATTGCCTCTCAGTTATGCCGGGTTAGGGATATCAATAAACGTCACATCCAACGCCGTGTTTTCGTTCAACCATTCGCTCAGGGCGCGAATACCGCCGCGTTCAGTGGCATGGTGCCCGGCGGCATAAAAATGCAGCCCCTGTTCGCGCGCGGAATGAATGGTCTGTTCAGACACCTCGCCGGTAATAAAAGCATCCACGCCGAAGCGGGCGGCGCTATCAATAAAACTTTGCCCGCCGCCGGTACACCAGGCGACACGCTGCACATTCTCTGGCCCGGTATCGCCGCACCATAGCGGTTTACGCCCCAGACGCGCTTCAATCCATGAGGCCAGTTCCAGCCCTGGCACCGGCATTGAGAGCTCTCCCCACGGCACCAGCGGCTCAATTTCTCCTTTCACGGTAATGCCCAATAGCGCCGCCAACTGCGCATTGTTGCCCAGCTCAGGATGCGCATCCAGCGGCAGATGCCAACCGTAAAGGTTAATATCATTTGCCAGTAACGTTTTTAAGCGACGGCGTTTCATGCCGCGAATAACCGGAGACTCGCCTTTCCAGAAGTAACCATGATGAACAATGACCGCATCGGCCTGCAAACGCACCGCCTCATCGAGCAGCGCCTGACTTGCGGTCACGCCGGTAACGATTTTCTGTACCGTCTCTTTTCCTTCGACCTGTAAACCATTCGGCGCATAATCGCTTATTGCCGCACTGTTCAGCTTGTCGTTAATCAGTTGTTCCAGCTCGGTGTTTTTCATCATCGCTCCCTTTAACCCACGTTCTACTTTCCCGTTACGGGTTCAGCCTCCGTTAACATAGCCTCCCGCTAGCCGTTCGTCGATAAACATTTGTTTGACACATCAAGAAACAATCACCCCCGGGTGTGGCGCAAATTACTTAGCAAAACACGATCGGTTTCATGTATATTTATGCAATCAGAACGCATATTGCAGAAAAAATCAGTTCTGTATCATGTTGGTAACTTTAAGGAAACACGGCGATGTGGCAGGCTTAATAAGTCCACAAAGAAAGGCATTATCAAAGAATGCCGCTTTCTTGCCGCAGCGCCTCTATCCCGGAAATACGATGAATAAACAAGCATCTCAACCCCGCGCTATTTACTACGTTGTCGCTCTGCAAATTTGGGAGTACTTCAGCTTTTATGGTATGCGCGCCCTACTGATTCTTTATCTCACCAATCAGCTAAAATACGACGATAACCACGCCTATGAGTTATTCAGCGCTTATTGTTCGCTGGTCTACGTAACGCCGATTCTTGGCGGCTATCTGGCGGATAAGGTGCTTGGCAACCGAATGGCAGTCATGTTGGGCGCATTTTTAATGGCGATCGGTCATTTAGTGCTGGGCGCCAGTGAGATCGCGCCGACATTCCTTTATCTGTCGCTGGCGATCATTGTCTGCGGCTACGGCCTGTTTAAATCGAATATTAGCTGCCTGCTGGGCGAACTGTACCAGCCGGAAGATCCGCGCCGCGACGGCGGGTTCTCGCTGCTTTACGCAGCGGGCAATATTGGTTCGATCGTGGCGCCTATCGCCTGCGGCTATGTGCAAGAGGAGTACAGTTGGGCGATGGGCTTTGCGCTCGCCGCCATTGGTATGCTGGCGGGGCTGGTGATCTTCCTGTGTGGAAATCGTCATTTCACCCACACCACCGGCGTGAATAAAGCCGTGTTGTGCGCCAGAAACTACCTGCTGCCGAACTGGGGCTGGCTGTTAATTCTGCTGGTAGCGGCGCCGTTGCTGATTACCGTTCTGTTCTGGAAAGAATGGTCTGTCTATGCCTTAATCGTGGCGACCGCGATCGGCCTGGTCGTGCTGGCAAAAATTTACCGCCAGGCGCAAACGACAAAACAACGCAAAGAACTGGGGCTGATTGTCACCCTGACCCTGTTCAGTATGCTGTTCTGGGCGTTTGCCCAGCAGGGCGGCAGTTCTATCAGCCTGTATATCGACCGCTTTGTGAACCGCGATATTCTGGGCTATTCCGTTCCTACCGCCATGTTCCAGTCGGTGAACGCCTTTGCCGTGATGCTGTGTGGGGTTGTCCTGGCCTGGCTGGTTAAAGAGAGCGTAAGCGGTAATCGCACCGTGCGTATCTGGGGCAAATTCGCACTGGGTCTCGGTCTGATGAGCGCCGGATTCTGTATTCTGACCCTGAGCGCACGCTGGTCCGCCGCTTACGGACACTCTTCAATGCCGCTAATGGTGCTGGGACTGGCGGTGATGGGCTTTGCCGAGCTGTTTATCGACCCGGTCGCCATGTCGCAAATTACGCGCATTGATATCCCCGGCGTCACCGGCGTATTAACCGGAATTTATATGCTGCTGTCCGGCGCGATAGCTAACTATCTGGCAGGCGTCATCGCTGACCAGACCTCGCAAAGCGCCTTCGACGCGAGCGGCGCGGTTAATTACGCCATCAACGCCTATGTGGATGTTTTTGAACAGATCACCTGGGGCGCGTTAGCCTGCGTAGGGGTTGTCCTGCTGATTTGGCTGTATCAGTCCTTCAAATTCAAAAGCCGCTCGCTGGCCGTCGAATCCTGATAGCAGAATGCCCGGTAGTTTGCGCTACCGGGCCTGTATCACGCCCCTTTTCTCGCCGCCTCATAGGCGGAAAGCGTCGCGATTCTCGCCTGTTTGTGTTCCACAATAGGCCGAGGATAATCAAGCACGACTCCCGCTTTTTCCGCCCACCGCCACGGCTCGTGAATCGCTTTTCCAGGGATATCGCGTAATGCCGGTAGCCACTGGCGGATAAATTCGCCGTCGCGATCGAACCTCTCTCCCTGAGCCGTGGGATTAAAAATACGAAAATAAGGCGCGGCATCGGTACCGGTTGAAGCGGCCCACTGCCAGCCGCCATTATTGGCGGCAAGATCGCCGTCAATAAGCTGCGACATGAAATAGCGCTCCCCCAACCGCCAGTCAATCAACAGATCTTTTACCAGAAAGCTGGCGGTAATCATGCGTAAACGGTTATGCATCCAGCCCGTCGCGTTAAGCTGGCGCATCGCCGCATCGACAATGGGATAACCGGTTTCGCCTTTCTGCCATGCCTGAAAATAGTGCGGGTTCTCCTGCCACGCGACGCGTTTTGTCCAGCGGATAAACGGCTGGTGTTTGCATAATGCCGGATACCAGGTCATTAAATGACGGTAAAATTCCCGCCAGATGAGCTCATTCAACCAGACGCTTCCCGGCCCGCCGTCCAGTGCCTGCGGCTGCTCCGCCAGTAATCGGTGCAGGCACTGTCGCGGCGACAGGCCCCCCGTCGCCAGGCTGGCGGAAAGCCGACTGGTGCCGTCAACCGCAGGGAAATCGCGCCGTGACGCATACTCGTCTGCGCCCTGCGCGCAAAACTGACGTAGCTGCGCGATGACCGCGTTTTCTTCCACCGGGAAAAGCGCGGCGTCAAACGCCTGTTGCGGGTAGTTAAGCGAGACTGGCGTTAAGGGTATAGAAAGCGCGCCGCTCACCCGGATCTTCGGGGCCGGAACGCACGGCGGGATATCCTCTTTTAGCCGTTTCAACCAGGCGTTTTTAAACGGCGTAAAAACTTTATACATTTCATGATTGCTGGTCATCACCGCGCCGGGCGCCAGAATCACGCTATCGTCAAAGCCTTCGCAGATGACAGATGGCAGCGTTTTTTCCACCGCCGCATCACGCTGACGCTCGTTAAACTCATACTGATAGTTATAAAACAGATGGCTGACGTCATGCTGCCGGCAAACGTTTTTAACCGTCTCAATACTGGCGTTAAAATCCGCCACTTCATGAAACAGCAGCGGAATCCCTTTCTCTGCAAGGGCCGTCTGTAGCGCATTGAGCTGCGCGCTGATGAATGCCGCCTGCCGCGGCGCCATATCATGGGCCTGCCACTGGGCGGGGGTGGAAATATAAAGCGCCAGCACCCGCGCGGATGCATCGCGGCAGGCGGCGGCCAGCGCAAGGTTATCCTGTAAACGCAGATCGCGCCTGAACCAGACTAAATGGGTGGGCATACAACTCCTGAAAGATGAAACGTCACGGCGAATAGCGTTAAACAGTGTAGACCCTGGCGCATAAAAAAACCGCCAGCGTGGCGGCTGACGGTTTTTCAGGCTGGTCGCGATTAATAAAAGTCGCAGGTGGCTTTTTCAGCCTGCGCCATCCATACCGGTTTATCACTGGTTTTCGACCAGACACGGTGCAGATAACTATAAAAACGCGCGCGGTCTTTCCAGAAGAGCATCACCGGCAACGCCAGCACGCCTGCGGTCACCGCGAAAGCACGACGGGCAAAAATGACATGCGCCGGATAGTCTTTATAGTGTTCCATACGTTTCCCCCCTTTATACCGACGCTACCCGCCCCGGTATAGATTGAATCGGTGAATAGCACCGAAAAATTGAACCTCGTTACCTGATTAAAATAGTACCGCTTTCGGTGTAATTTTACTACTCATCCGACCACTTATTTTCACGCTTTTCCAGCAGATTTACATTCAAAGCGTAAATTAGTTACAAAAAGGTTAAATTAATACTAACCATTAGTTAAATAATGGTCTTTGCCATTTTTATACTTTTTTTACACTCCGCCCGCCAATTTTTGCGAAATCTTTGCAGCCAAAAAATTACCTTTCTCAGGAGTAAAACAATGCCACTGGAGGTGCTCTGTGAGTGCAGGCGTGATAACCGGCATCGTGCTGGTTTTCTTACTTTTAGGTTATCTGGTCTATGCCCTGATTAATGCGGAGGCGTTCTGATGGCCGCGCAAGGATTTTTACTGATCGCCAGTTTTTTACTGATTTTATTGGTACTGGCGAAACCATTGGGTTCGGGCCTGGCAAGGCTCATCGCCGCCGTTCCGTTGCCGGGCGTGGCTGGCGTTGAGCGTATCCTCTGGCGGACTCTTGGCATTACCGACCACGAAATGAACTGGCGTCAGTATTTACTGGCGCTACTGACGCTCAATCTGCTGGGACTGGGCATCCTGTTTTGCCTGCTATTCTGGCAGGAGTGGTTGCCCTTAAATCCGCAGCGGCTACCGGGTCTGTCCTGGGATCTGGCGCTGAATACCGCCGTCAGCTTTGTCACCAATACCAACTGGCAAGCCTACAGCGGCGAAAGCACGCTGAGCTACTTTAGCCAGATGGCCGGGCTGACGGTGCAAAATTTCCTGTCGGCGGCGACCGGGATTGCGGTGGTTTTTGCGCTTATCCGCGCCTTTACGCGCCAGAATGTGCACACGCTGGGTAATGCCTGGCAGGATCTGGTACGCATTACGCTATGGATATTATTTCCTGTCGCATTAATTATCGCGCTGTTTTTTATCCAACAAGGCGTACTGCAAAACCTGTCGGCTTATCAGCCCATCACCACCCTTGAAGGCGCTAAACAACTCTTGCCGATGGGGCCGGTTGCTTCGCAGGAGGCGATCAAAATGCTTGGCACCAACGGCGGCGGTTTCTTTAACGCCAACTCTTCGCATCCGTTCGAAAACCCTACCGCGCTCACTAATCTGGCGCAGATGCTGGCGATATTTTTGATTCCAGCCGCGCTCTGTTTCGCCTTTGGCGAAGCGGCGGGCGATCGCCGTCAGGGACACGCGCTACTGTGGGCGATGTCATGCATTTTTGTGGTCTGCGTAGCGGTAGTGATGTGGGCGGAAGTTCAGGGAAATCCACATCTGTTAGCGGCAGGCGCGGACAGTAGCGTCAACATGGAGGGTAAAGAAACACGCTTTGGCGTGCTGGCCAGCAGCCTGTTTGCCGTCGTCACGACCGCGGCGTCCTGCGGGGCGGTAAATGCCATGCACGACTCGTTTACCGCCCTGGGCGGTATGGTGCCGATGTGGCTGATGCAAATTGGCGAAGTGGTCTTTGGCGGCGTCGGTTCAGGGCTGTACGGCATGTTGCTGTTTGTCCTGCTGGCGGTGTTTATCGCGGGGCTGATGATCGGTCGCACGCCGGAGTATCTGGGGAAAAAAATCGACGTGCGCGAAATGAAAATGACCGCGCTGGCGATTCTGGTCACGCCGATGCTGGTCTTGTTGGGTTCGGCGCTGGCGATGATGACGGATGCCGGACGCAGCGCAATGCTGAACCCTGGCCCGCACGGTTTTAGCGAAGTGCTATATGCCGTCTCCTCTGCCGCCAACAACAACGGTAGCGCCTTTGCGGGTCTGAGCGCTAACTCGCCTTTCTGGAACTGTTTGCTGGCGTTCTGCATGTTCGTCGGCCGTTTCGGCGTGATTATTCCTGTCATGGCCATCGCCGGATCGCTGGTCAGTAAAAAAGTACAGCCGGCCAGTCAGGGAACGCTGGCGACCCACGGCGCGCTATTTATTGGACTGCTCATCGGCACGGTACTGCTGGTCGGCGCGCTGACGTTTATTCCTGCCCTGGCGCTTGGCCCGGTAGCGGAACATTTCTCTTTACCTTGAGCGATGCGGAGTACATTGATATGAGTCGCAAGCAACTGGCGCTGTTTGAACCTGTTTTACTCGTACAGGCGCTAACGGATGCCGTAAAAAAATTAAGCCCACGCGCCCAGTGGCGTAACCCGGTGATGTTTGTGGTCTGGGCCGGCAGCGTGCTAACCACTCTGTTAACGCTCGCTATGGTAACAGGACAAATAGCGGGAAGCGCCCTGTTTACAGGGATTATCAGTCTGTGGTTATGGTTCACCGTACTGTTCGCCAATTTTGCCGAAGCGCTGGCGGAAGGCCGCAGCAAAGCCCAGGCAAACAGTCTGAAAGGAGTGAAAAAGACCGCGTTCGCTCGTCGGCTGCGCGCCCCGCGCCATGATGCGCAGGCCGATAACGTGCCCGCCGCTGAACTGCGGAAAGGCGACATTGTCCTGGTCAAAGCGGGCGATATTATTCCCTGCGATGGCGAGGTCATCGAAGGCGGCGCCTCGGTGGATGAAAGTGCGATTACCGGCGAATCCGCCCCCGTGATCCGCGAGTCCGGCGGCGATTTCGCCTCTGTCACCGGCGGCACGCGAATTCTTTCCGACTGGCTGGTGATTGCCTGTAGCGTCAATCCTGGCGAAACCTTTCTTGACCGGATGATCGCGATGGTGGAAGGCGCGCAGCGGCGGAAAACGCCTAACGAGATTGCCCTGACGATTTTGCTCATTGCCCTGACCATTGTCTTTTTACTGGCGACCGCCACCCTGTGGCCCTTCTCCGCCTGGGGCGGTAACGCAGTCAGCGTCACCGTGTTAGTGGCGTTGCTGGTGTGCCTGATCCCCACCACCATCGGCGGGCTACTCTCCGCCATTGGCGTAGCCGGAATGAGCCGAATGTTGGGCGCGAACGTCATCGCCACCAGCGGCCGCGCCGTAGAAGCCGCGGGCGATGTCGACGTGCTGCTGCTGGATAAAACCGGCACTATCACGCTCGGCAACCGCCAGGCGTCCGATTTTATACCCGCCCGAGGGGTGGACGAACGCACGCTGGCTGACGCCGCGCAGCTCGCTTCGCTGGCCGACGAAACGCCGGAAGGCCGCAGCATTGTGATCCTCGCCAAACAGCGCTTTAACCTGCGTGAACGCGATGTGCAGTCGCTTCATGCCACCTTTGTTCCGTTTACCGCGCAAAGCCGCATGAGCGGGATTAATATCGATAACCGGATGATCCGTAAAGGCTCGGTGGACGCGATTCGGCGTCATGTCGAGAGCAATGGCGGCCATTTTCCCGCCGATGTCGAGCAAAACGTCGAGAACGTGGCGCGTCTGGGCGCGACGCCGCTGGTGGTCGTGGAAGGCGCGCGCGTACTGGGTGTTATCGCCCTCAAGGATATCGTTAAAGGCGGCATTAAAGAACGTTTCGCCCAGCTGCGAAAGATGGGTATTAAAACGGTGATGATCACTGGCGATAACCGCCTGACGGCGGCAGCGATTGCCGCCGAAGCCGGTGTGGACGATTTTCTTGCCGAAGCCACGCCGGAAGCCAAGCTGGCGCTGATCCGTCAATATCAGGCGGAAGGACGGCTGGTCGCCATGACCGGCGACGGCACTAACGATGCCCCGGCGCTGGCGCAGGCTGACGTCGCGGTGGCGATGAACTCCGGCACCCAGGCGGCGAAAGAAGCCGGTAATATGGTGGATCTGGACTCTAACCCGACCAAGTTGATTGAAGTGGTGCATATCGGTAAGCAGATGCTGATGACGCGCGGCTCGCTCACCACCTTCAGTATCGCGAATGATGTAGCGAAATATTTCGCCATTATTCCCGCCGCGTTTGCCGCTACCTATCCGCAGCTAAACGCGCTCAACGTGATGGGGCTGCATTCGCCGAACTCCGCCATTCTGAGCGCGGTGATCTTTAACGCCCTGATTATTATTTTTCTGATCCCGCTGGCATTAAAAGGCGTGAGTTATAAGCCGCTTTCCGCATCGGCCATGCTGCGCCGTAATTTATGGATCTATGGTCTGGGTGGTCTGGTGGTGCCGTTTATTGGTATCAAAGTGATTGATGTGCTGCTGACCCTGCTGGGTCTGGCGTGAGGTGTATGATGATCGGTTTACGTCCTGCTTTTTCGACAATGTTATTTCTGCTGTTATTGACCGGCGGCGTGTATCCGCTTCTGACCACGGCGCTGGGGCAGTGGTGGTTTCCCTGGCAGGCTAATGGCTCGCTGATTCATAAAGACAATGTGATACGCGGCTCAGCGCTTATCGGACAATCGTTTACCGCCGCGGGTTATTTTCATGGCCGGCCCTCCGCCACCGCCGATACGCCTTATAATCCACTGGCGTCGGGCGGAAGCAACCTGGCCGCCAGCAATCCCGAACTGGATGCGCAAATACAGGCCCGCGTCGCCGCGCTACGCGCCGCTAACCCCCAGGCGAGTTCCGCGGTTCCGGTTGAGCTGGCGACGGCGTCGGCAAGCGGGCTGGATAATAATCTGACGCCCGGCGCCGCGGCATGGCAAATCCCCCGCGTGGCGGCGGCTCGCCAGCTTCCCGTTGAACAGGTCGCGCAACTGGTTGCAGAATATACGCACAGGCCGCTGGCGAGCTTTCTTGGGCAACCAGTGGTGAATATTGTTGAGCTTAATCTGGCGCTGGATGCGCTACAGGGACACAGAGCGAAATGAACGACGAACCCTTGCGTCCTGATCCGGATCGCTTGTTGGAACAAACGCCCCCGCCCCACCGGGGGAAGTTGAAAATTTTCTTCGGCGCCTGCGCAGGCGTCGGAAAAACCTGGGCGATGCTGGCGCAAGCGCAGCGGCTGCGAGCGCAGGGGCTGGATGTGGTGATCGGCGTGGTAGAGACACATGGCCGTAAAGAGACCGCCGCGCTACTTGACGGGCTGACCATTCTGCCGCCAAAACGTCACTCGCACCGGGGGCGGCAAATTCGCGAATTTGACCTAGATGCCGCCCTCGCCCGGCGTCCGGCGCTGATTTTAATGGATGAGCTGGCGCACAGTAACGCGCCTGGCTCACGCCATCCCAAACGCTGGCAGGATATTGAAGAGCTGCTGGAAGCGGGAATCGACGTTTTCACCACCGTGAATGTACAACATCTGGAAAGTCTGAATGATGTGGTGAGCGGCGTCACGGGGATTCAGGTGCGCGAAACCGTCCCCGATCCCTTTTTTGATGCCGCTGATGAAGTCGTACTGGTCGATCTGCCGCCCGACGATCTGCGCCAACGGCTCAACGAAGGTAAAGTGTATATCGCCGGTCAGGCGGAACGCGCTATTGAACATTTTTTCCGCAAGGGCAATCTGATCGCCCTCCGCGAGCTGGCGCTACGCCGGACAGCCGATCGCGTGGACGATCAGATGCGCGCCTGGCGCGCGCATCCGGGCGAAGAAAAAGTATGGCATACCCGCGATGCGATTTTACTGTGTATCGGGCATAACACCGGCAGCGAAAAACTGGTGCGTACCGCAGCGCGTCTGGCCTCCCGGCTCGGCAGCGTCTGGCACGCCGTCTATGTCGAAACGCCAACGTTACACCGCTTACCGGAAAAACAACGGCGGGCCATTTTAAGCGCGCTGCGCCTGGCGCAGGAGCTTGGCGCGGAAACCGCCACCCTGTCCGATCCCGCCGAAGAGAAAGCGGTCGTGCGCTATGCCCGCGAACATAATCTGGGGAAAATCGTCATGGGCCGCCCGGCGTCGCGACGCTGGTGGCGACGTGACGCTTTCGCCGATCGTCTTGCCAGACGCGCGCCGGATCTCGATCAGGTGATCGTCGCGCTGGAAGAACCGCCTGCCCGCGCGTTGGCGCAAACGCCTGATAACCGACCTTTTAAAGAGAAATGGCGTGGGCAGATTCAGGGCTGTCTGGTCGCCGTGGCGCTTTGCGCCATCACCACGCTTATCGCTATGCAGTGGCTTGTCACCTTCGACGCCGCCAATCTGGTGATGCTCTATTTGCTGGGCGTAGTGGTGATTGCGCTGCTTTACGGACGCTGGCCGTCGGTGGTAGCGACGGTGATTAACGTGGCGAGTTTCGATCTCTTTTTTATCGCGCCACGCGGTACGCTCGCCGTTTCGGACGTGCAGTATTTGCTGACCTTTGCCGTGATGCTGACGGTTGGTCTGGTGATTGGCAATCTTACTGCCGGGGTGCGCTATCAGGCGCGCGTCGCCCGTTATCGGGAACAGCGTACCCGTCATTTATATGAAATGTCTAAAGCGCTGGCCGTCGGGCGTAGCGAACATGATATCGCCGCGACCAGCGAGCGGTTTATCGCCTCGACGTTTCAGGCGCGCAGCCAAATTTTATTACCTGATACTAACGGTAAGTTGCTGCCTCTCACCCACCAGCAAGGCATGACGCCGTGGGACGACGCAATTGCGCGCTGGAGTTTTGATAAAGGCCAGCCTGCCGGCGCAGGCACCGATACCCTCCCTGGCGTGCCTTATCAAATCCTGCCGCTGAAAAGCGCCGATAAAACGTACGGTCTGGCTATCGTCGAACCGGGTAATTTGCGTCAGTTAATGGTGCCGGAGCAGCAACGCCTGCTGGAAACATTTACTCTGCTTGTCGCCAACGCGCTGGAACGACTGACGCTGACCGCCAGCGAAGAACAGGCGCGTCTCGCCAGCGAGCGCGAAAGTATTCGCAACGCTCTGCTGGCGGCGCTGTCGCATGATTTACGCACGCCGCTGACGGTATTGTTCGGCCAGGCGGAAATTTTGACGCTGGATTTAGCCAGCGCAGGATCGCCCCACGCGCGTCAGGCCAGTGAAATCCGCCAGCATATTCTCAACACCACCCGGCTGGTGAATAATTTGCTGGATATGGCGCGTATTCAGTCCGGCGGGTTTAATCTTAAAAAAGAGTGGCTGACGCTGGAAGAGGTCGTCGGTAGCGCGTTACAGATGTTAGAGCCGGGTTTATTGCATCCGATTACATTGTCGCTGCCGCAACAGTTAACGCTTATCCATGTCGATGGCCCCTTATTTGAGCGCGTCCTGATCAACTTGCTGGAAAACGCCGTTAAGTACGCCGGGCCGCAGGCCAGTATCGGCATTGATGCTGCGGTTAAGGACGATCGTTTACAACTGGATGTCTGGGATAACGGGCCGGGTATTCCTGCGGGGCAAGAACAGAAGATTTTCGATAAATTCGCCCGCGGCAACAAAGAGTCCGCCGTCCCCGGCGTGGGGCTGGGGCTGGCGATTTGCCATGCTATCGTAGAGGTACACGGCGGCACGCTTACCGCCTATAATCGACCGCAGGGCGGCGCCTGTTTCCGTGTGACGCTGCCGCAAGGAAAGCCACCTGGACTTGATGATTTTCATGAGGATATGTGACAAACGTTCTGATTGTTGAAGATGAACAGGCCATCCGCCGCTTTCTGCGCGCCGCGCTGGAAGGCGACGGCCTGCGCGTGTATGAAGCTGAAACATTACAACGTGGTTTACTGGAAGCCGCCACGCGAAAGCCCGATCTGATTATTCTCGATCTCGGCCTGCCGGACGGCGACGGAATCGATTTTATTCGCGACCTGCGTCAGTGGAGCGCAATACCGGTGATTGTCCTTTCCGCCCGCAGCGAAGAAAGCGATAAGATTGCCGCGCTTGACGCCGGAGCTGATGATTACCTGAGCAAGCCATTCGGCATTGGCGAGCTGCAGGCGCGTTTGCGTGTCGCGCTGCGACGGCACGCCGCCAGCCCTTGCGCCGATCCGATCGTCCGCTTTTCCGGCGTGACGGTCGATCTCGCCGCACGGTTGATCCACCGTGGCGACGAAGAAATCCATCTGACGCCGATTGAGTTCCGCCTGCTGGCGGTATTACTCAATAATGCCGGCAAGGTATTAACCCAACGGCAGTTATTAAACCAGGTCTGGGGCCCTAACGCCGTGGAGCATAGCCACTATTTGCGCATCTATATGGGACATTTACGCCAGAAACTGGAACAAGATCCCACCCGCCCACGCCATTTTATTACCGAAACCGGAATTGGCTATCGCTTTATGCCGTGAATAGCTATTCATTATTTTTAAATAACTTCTAATTTTTATGTCATTTATTTTCGGCGTCGCGAATAATTATTTTCGCGGCGATATTATATTTTATAGAGGATATAAAAAACATATAATTAACATTTAAGAAACAATCCGTTATTTCACAGCACGATATGCATAATCGCCGACTAATTATTTTTCAAATGATCGTTTTTTGTTGATCTGGTTCACAGATTGCTGGCGCTTCCTGGATAAAATATCCATGCTTTCAATAAATCAATGAAAGGATCTCAAAATGGAAAATAATAATCGTTTTATGCCCCATATAAGGCGGACAACGCATATTATGATGTTTGCCCACCGTAATAGTTTCGACTTTCATTTCTTTAATGCCCGGTAGTTTTTCTGCTACGGGTACTTCAGCATACAGGTCTTTCCGACCCTTATGTCATTCAGGTCTATTGCCTAAATAACTCGAATTGTTAAAAGCGACAGTACGGTAATTCCTTTACGCGCAGCCAGCTAACTATGTGGTTTGACAGAAGAAATTCCGACTCAGCGCAATTTTAGTTATCACGGTTTCTGCCTGTATATCGTAGTACTCAACTCCTTAAATCCTGAATTTCCTGCAACCGGACGGGTTGGGATTTATTACATCTAAAATAAAGCTAATTTACTGATTTTTTTATCAGCGGGATAGCTTTGATTTTTTCCGGAAGAATCAGTTTCTCATGCGAGAAATTGAGGGCCTGCTATTACCTGAAATAAAGAGATGAAAAAATGTCAGAATTAAAAATTGCCGTTAGCCGTCATTGCCCGGATTGTTTTTCTACACACCGTAATATTGTAAATGTTGATGAGAGTCGTTTCATCGACGTGGCTGCCATCGTGTTATCCATCGACGACATTGAACACGGAAAACTCGATGAAATCGACGCAACGGGTTACGGTATTCCCGTGTTTGTCGCGACACATGACGAAGGGCGCGTACCGCCTGAGTATTTGCCGCGTATCTCTGGTGTATTCGAATATAATGAATCCCGTACTGCCTTCTATGGTCGCCAGTTGGAAACCGCGGCAAGCCACTACGAAACGCAGTTACGCCCGCCGTTTTTCCGCGCGCTGGTGGATTATGTCAACCAGGGCAACAGCGCATTTGACTGCCCGGGGCATCAGGGCGGCGAATTCTTCCGCCGTCATCCTGCCGGTAATCAGTTCGTGGAATACTTTGGCGAAACGCTCTTCCGCTCCGACCTATGCAACGCGGACGTGGCGATGGGCGATCTGCTGATTCACGAAGGCGCGCCTTGCATTGCGCAGCAACATGCGGCGAAAGTCTTTAACGCCGATAAGACCTACTTTGTGCTGAACGGGACCTCCTCCTCTAACAAAGTCGTACTCAACGCGCTGTTAACGCCGGGCGATCTGGTACTGTTTGACCGTAACAACCACAAATCTAACCACCACGGCGCATTATTGCAGGCGGGCGCAACGCCAGTTTATCTGGAAACCGCGCGTAACCCGTATGGTTTTATCGGCGGGATCGACGCTCACTGCTTCGAAGAAGATTACCTGCGCGAGCTGATTAGCGAAGTCGCGCCGCAGCGTGCCCGCGAAGCACGTCCATTCCGTCTGGCCGTCATCCAGTTAGGCACCTACGACGGTACCATTTATAACGCCCGTCAGGTCGTTGATAAAATTGGTCATCTGTGCGACTACATCCTGTTTGACTCCGCCTGGGTCGGCTATGAACAATTTATTCCGATGATGGCCGATTGTTCGCCGCTGCTGCTGGAACTGAACGAAAACGATCCGGGTATTCTGGTGACGCAGTCCGTTCATAAACAACAAGCCGGTTTCTCCCAGACCTCGCAGATCCATAAAAAAGATAGCCATATCAAAGGGCAATCGCGCTACGTTCCGCATAAGCGCATGAACAACGCCTTTATGATGCACGCCTCCACCAGCCCGTTCTATCCGCTGTTCGCCGCGCTGGACGTTAACGCCAAAATGCACGAAGGCGTCAGCGGTCGCAATATGTGGATGGATTGCGTGGTTAACGGCATCGATGCCCGTAAATTGATCCTCGAAAACTGTCATCACATCCGTCCGTTCGTACCGGAACTGATTGATGGTAAGCCGTGGCAGTCATACCCGACGTCAGAGATCGCCAGCGATCTGCGCTTCTTCCACTTCGTTCCGGGAGAACACTGGCATGCGTTTGAAGGCTATGCCGAACATCAGTACTTTGTCGACCCTTGCAAACTGCTGCTCACCACACCGGGCATTAATGCAGCGAGCGGCGAATATGAAGACTTTGGCGTTCCTGCCACGATCCTCGCCAACTTCCTGCGCGAGAACGGCGTTGTGCCGGAAAAATGTGACCTCAACTCCATTCTGTTCCTGCTGACGCCGGCAGAAGACATGGCGAAGTTACAACAACTTGTCGCCCTGCTGGCTCGTTTCGAAAAACTGCTGGAAGCTGATGCGCCGTTAGCGGAAGTATTACCGTCCATCTACAAACAGCATGAAGCGCGTTATGCCGGCTATACCCTGCGTCAGCTTTGCCAGGAGATGCACGATCTCTATGCGCGGCACAACGTGAAACAGCTGCAAAAAGAGATGTTCCGTAAATCGCATTTCCCGAAAGTCAGTATGAATCCGCAAGAGGCCAACTATGCCTATCTGCGCGGCGAGGTCGAACTGGTTCGCCTGCCGGAAGCCGAAGGTCGTATCGCGGCTGAAGGCGCTCTGCCTTACCCGCCGGGAGTGCTGTGTGTAGTTCCGGGTGAAATCTGGGGCGGTTCTGTCCTGCGTTACTTCAGCGCCCTGGAAGAAGGGATCAACCTGCTGCCGGGCTTTGCGCCTGAACTGCAGGGCGTTTATATCGAAGAACACGACGGCCGTAAGCAGGTCTGGTGCTACGTCATTAAACCTCGTGACGCGCAGCGCTCCCTGCTGAAGGAGGAAAAATTATGAGTAAACCTAAATCCAATAAAATGGGTGTCGTGCAGCTCACAATTCTGACTATGGTCAACATGATGGGCTCCGGGATCATCATGCTACCGACCAAACTGTCTGAAGTCGGCACGATATCCATTATCTCCTGGCTGGTCACCGCCGTCGGCTCGATGGCGCTGGCCTGGGCGTTTGCGAAATGCGGTATGTTTAGCCGTAAATCCGGCGGCATGGGCGGTTACGCCGAATATGCCTTCGGTAAATCCGGTAACTTTATGGCGAACTATACCTACGGCGTCTCGCTACTGATCGCCAACGTGGCTATCGCCATCTCCGCTGTCGGCTATGGTACCGAACTGTTCGGCGCCGCGCTGACGCCGCTCCAGATCGGTCTGGCGACTATCGCCGTATTGTGGGTTTGTACCATCGCAAACTTTGGCGGCGCGCGTATTACCGGACAGATCAGTAGCGTTACCGTTTGGGGCGTCATCATTCCGGTTGTCGGCCTGTGCATCATTGGCTGGTTCTGGTTTAGCCCCAGCATGTACGTAGCGTCATGGAACCCGCACCATGTTCCGTTCTTTAGCGCGGTCGGTTCTTCCATCGCCATGACGTTGTGGGCATTTCTTGGACTGGAATCCGCCTGCGCCAACGCAGACGTGGTCGAGAATCCGGAAAAGAACGTCCCCATCGCGGTACTGGGCGGTACGCTGGGCGCGGCGGTCATCTATATCGTTTCGACTAACGTGATTGCCGGGATTGTGCCGAACATGGATCTGGCGAACTCCACGGCGCCGTTTGGTCTGGCGTTTGCACAGATGTTCACGCCTGCGGTAGGTAAAGTGATCATGGCGCTGATGGTAATGTCCTGCTGCGGCTCGCTGCTGGGCTGGCAGTTCACTATCGCCCAGGTCTTTAAATCCTCCGCTGACGAAGGCTATTTCCCGAAAGTCTTCTCTCGTGTAACGAAAGTCGACGCGCCGGTACAGGGGATGCTGATTATTGTGATTATTCAGACTGGCCTGTCGCTGATGACCATTAGCCCGTCGCTGAATAGTCAGTTTAACGTCCTGGTTAACCTGGCGGTGGTGACGAACATTATTCCGTATATTCTGTCGATGGCCGCGCTGGTTATCATTCAGAAAATGGCGAATGTGCCGTCATCAAAAGCGAAAGTCGCTAACTTCGTGGCCTTCGTTGGCGCCATGTATAGCTTCTACGCGCTATATTCCTCCGGTGAAGAAGCCATGCTGTACGGCTCAATTGTGACCTTCCTCGGCTGGACGTTATACGGCCTGGTCTCACCGCGTTTTGAATTGAAAAATAAACACGGCTGATGGCGCGCCCGGGCTGCGGTAACGATAGCCCGGGCATTTTCACTCTTTGAATAAGATAATAGAAATGAGTAATCCAGAACGGGAAGTCACTGATATAGCAGAAATACTGGCTATTCTCAGTAAACACGAAGTGTGTCGGATAGGGTTTAACGACAATCTCTGTCCGTATGTTGTCCCCGTAAATTTTGGCTACGAGTATCAGAACGGACGCTGGATATTTTATTTTCACGGCGCACGCACCGGGAAAAAGATGCGTCTGTTACGTAAGAACCCGGCAGTATGCATTGAAATGGACGGCGACCATGCATTACTACGTGCCGATGACCCCTGTGATTATAGCTACGCCTACACCAGCGTTTTCGCCACCGGACTGGCATCGATATTGCAAACGCGCGAGGAGATGCGCCACGGCCTGGACGTCATTATGCGCCAGACCGATCCGGGAAAAACCTTCAGTTATCGGGAAGATATGATGAAAGCGGTTTGCGTGGTGCGTATCGAATGCGACGCCCTCACCTGCCGCCGACATCTGGCGACTCAGAGCGAATAAGTCAGATATCAAAAGCGCCTTATCTGGCCTGGAGGCGATTTACAGGCCTGATAAGCGCAGCGCCGTTAATACAAAAAAGGAGCCGTAAGGCTCCTTTTTCTTCCATATCGCCCATCAGGCGTTTTTCAATACTTCGCTAACGATTTCAACGGCTTCTTTCTCAATCTGCTTGCGATGTTCTTCCCCCAGGAAGCTTTCGCAATAGATCTTGTAAGCGTCTTCCGTACCGGATGGACGCGCGGCGAACCAGCCGTTGTCGGTCATTACCTTCAGGCCGCCAATCGATGCGCCATTACCCGGCGCTGCGGTAAGACGCGCGGTGATCGGGTCGCCTGCCAGAGTGCTGGCGCTGACCATTTCCGGAGACAGTTTAGACAATGCCGCTTTCTGGGCCGAGGTCGCTGCCGCCTGCAGACGGTTATAGCTCGGCGCGCCAAAACGCGCTGCCAGTTCATTGTAATGCTCTTGCGGGTTTTTCCCGGTAACAGCGGTGATTTCCGCCGCCAGCAGGCACATGATGATACCGTCTTTATCGGTAGACCACGGCGTACCGTCGAAACGCAGGAACGAAGCGCCCGCGCTCTCTTCCCCGCCGAAACCAAAGCTGCCGTCGAACAAACCGTCAACAAACCATTTGAAGCCAACCGGCACTTCTACCAGCTTGCGTCCCAAGTCATTCACCACGCGGTCAATCATCGCGGAAGAGACCAGCGTTTTACCGACAGCCACGTCTTTGCCCCACAGCGGACGATGCTGGAACAGATAGTTAATGGCGACCGCCAGATAATGGTTCGGGTTCATCAGCCCTGCAGGCGTCACGATGCCATGACGGTCGTAGTCCGGGTCGTTGGCGAAGGCCAGGTCAAACTTGTCACGCAGCGCCAGTAAACCCGCCATCGCACATTCGGAGGAGCAATCCATACGGATCGCGCCATCTTTATCAAGGTGCATAAAGCGGAAGGTTTGATCAACCTGATCGTTAACTAACGTCAGGTTAAGCTTGTAATGCTCAGCGATACGTTTCCAGTATTCAATACCAGAGCCGCCCAGCGGATCAACGCCCAGCGTCAGACCGGCTTTCTGAATCGCCGCCATATCAACGATATCCGCCAGCCCTTCGACAAATGGCTGCACCAGATCTACCGCTTTAACGTGGCCCGAGGCCATTGCCGCATCCAGAGAGATGCGCTTAACGCCTTGCAGGCCGCCCGCCAGCAGCGCATTGGCGCGATCTTCTACCACTTTAGTGACGTTGGTATCCGCCGGGCCGCCATTGGGCGGATTATATTTAATACCGCCATCTTCCGGCGGGTTGTGCGACGGTGTAATGACAATACCATCTGCCAGCGGGCCGCCTTTTTTGTTATGGACCAGGATAGCATTTGACACGGCAGGCGTTGGCGTGAAGCCATTATTTTCCTGCACGATAACGTCTACGCCGTTTGCCGCCAGCACTTCCAGCACGGAAATGAAGGCCGGTTCCGAGAGCGCATGGGTGTCTTTCCCCACATAGCAGGGGCCGGTAATGCCATTCTTCGCCCGCTCTTCAGCAATCGCCTGGGCGATCGCCAGAATATGCGGTTCGTTGAAACTGTGACGACCTGCGCTGCCGCGATGGCCGGAAGTGCCAAATTTCACGGCATGTTCTGCATTCCCTGCCTCCGGTTTCAGTACATAATACTGCGCCGTCAGTTGGGCGACGTTAATCAAATCACTCTGTTGCGCGGGTTGTCCTGCGCGGTTGTGGATTGCCATTGCCTGGTCCTTCTAATGCAAGGATTAAATTGTTCCGCAAACCTTTTCAATCAATTCCGCCGGGAATTGCATTGACTGCATGATGTGTTCGATCATGCTGCATTTACGGCCGGTGTTGGTGTTGGTGATCACCCAGTACGGCGTGCCGGGAACGTGCTTAGGTTTAGTTTGATTCCCATTTTTCAGCAGCGTTTGTTCATCCGCCGCAAAATAGACGCGCGTGCGGCCATGCAACGACTCCGTCGCCTCCGCAAACGCGTGGTGATCCAGTGAATAGAGTGTAGTCAGAATCAGCATAAAGCGGTTGACCGCTTTTTTCTGCTCGGCATATTCGTCAGACAACAACAGCTCACGCATCGCGCGAACTTTGTCTTTTACCGGGTTGACCGGTTTCGCTTCGGCAACGGGTTGCGCCGCAGGCGTCCCCTTCACCGCTGAAGCCGTTGGCTGTGTCGTGGCGGAAAACTTCAACATACGCCGTAAAATGTCGGATGCGCTCTCGCCGATATGCTTGGTGTGGCTGGCAATATAGCTATAGAGTTCATCATCAACTTCAATCGTTTTCATCTTAATCCAGTGCGATGTCTTTGCTGAATACAAGTCATTGGGATTATAGGAACAAATCCCAACAGCGGATAGCGTTAAGCCCGGCTGACAAAAAAACTCGGAGTAAACCTTAGAGGTTGCAGCCCAGTGGCAGAATGGTCAACATAATACCCTAACCCGACAGAGCGAAAAAAAGAACTTTGCCATGAAATTAAACATCCGAGCGCAATCTGCACAAAACCTGCACAATAATTCCCCCATCGTTCTCGTTCATGGCCTGTTTGGCAGCCTGGACAACCTCGGCGTACTGGCGCGCGATCTGGTGACCGATCACGACATTATTCAGGTCGATATGCGCAATCATGGTTTATCGCCGCGCGATCCGGTCATGGATTATCCGGCAATGGCCCAGGATCTTCTGGATACGCTTGACGCGCAGCAGATTGAAAAAGCGACGTTTATTGGTCATTCCATGGGCGGAAAAGCGGTAATGGCGCTGACGGCGCTGGCGCCCGATCGCATCGATCGTCTGGTCGCGATTGATATCGCACCCGTGGATTATCACGTTCGCCGCCACGATCGTATTTTCGCGGCCATTAACGCCGTCAGCGAATCCGACGCGACATCCCGCCAACAGGCGGCAGGGATTATGCGCCAGCACCTCAACGAAGAAGGCGTGATCCAGTTTCTGTTAAAATCCTGGGCTGAAGGCGAATGGCGTTTTAATGTTCCGGTATTATGGGAGCAGTATCCGCATATCGTCGGCTGGGAAACCATTCCGCCCTGGGAACATCCGGCGCTGTTTATTCCAGGCGGTAACTCGCCGTACGTCACCGAAGCGTACCGCGACGCGCTGCTGGCGCAATTCCCTTTGGCGCGCGCGCATGTGATCGCCGGCGCGGGCCACTGGGTACATGCCGAAAAACCAGAGGCGGTTCTGCGCGCCATCCGCCGTTATCTGCACGATAAACGCTAACTGATTAAAAACTCATCGCCTGTGCGCGATTACGCGCGCGGGCGTTGGCGTCGCTTCCTCGCTGATGTATGATGGCGCGCTATCCATCCGGGCATAAGCCTGGCTGATTGTTTCCCCCGAAGTCACCAAAATCATGGCCAAAGAACAAACGGACCGTACGACATTAGATCTGTTCGCGCACGAGCGTCGCCCGGGACGACCTAAAACGAATCCGCTTTCGCGCGATGAACAGTTACGCATCAACAAGCGCAACCAGTTAAAACGCGACAAAGTTCGTGGCCTCAAGCGTGTCGAATTAAAACTCAACGCACAAGCGGTTGACGCGCTGAATGAGCTGGCCGAAGCGCGCAACATTAGCCGCAGCGAGCTCATTGAAGAAATATTAATGAAGCAGCTTATGGCGCTGCGCGGCCAGGGTTTAGTCTGAAAATAAGTTTTGTTTCATATTTCGTGTAGCAGAGCGTGCAGTCCCGCGTGATTGCTGTTTCCGCATATCTGCCTGTTCTGCTATGATTGCCCTTATCCGTGGGCAATTCGCCACCACCATTTCAATAAGTTTCAAGAGGTTATTTTACTCATGGCAATCACTGGCATCTTTTTCGGCAGCGACACCGGTAATACCGAAAATATCGCAAAAATGATTCAAAAACAGCTTGGTAAAGACGTTGCCGATGTGCATGACATTGCAAAAAGCAGTAAAGAAGACCTGGAAGGGTATGACATTCTGCTGCTGGGCATCCCAACCTGGTACTATGGCGAAGCGCAATGTGACTGGGATGACTTCTTCCCGACTCTCGAAGAGATTGACTTTAACGGTAAGCTGGTGGCGCTGTTTGGCTGTGGCGATCAGGAAGACTACGCGGAATACTTCTGTGATGCGCTGGGCACGATTCGCGACATTATTGAGCCGCGCGGCGCCACGATTGTGGGTCACTGGCCAACTGCAGGCTATCATTTTGAAGCCTCTAAAGGTCTGGCTGACGACGATCATTTTGTCGGTCTGGCGATTGACGAAGACCGTCAGCCTGAACTGACCGCCGAGCGTGTTGAAAAATGGGTTAAGCAAGTTTCGGCTGAATTGCACCTCGACGACATCCTCAACGCCTAATCTTATGCGGCGCAGCGTTATATCTGCGCCGCATCAATAGACAAGACCAATCAAAATAATTGCTACAAATTTGTAACTTTCGCACCCATCCCTGTACAATGTCCGGGTGTAATCAGGTGGCGCCAAAATTTGCAGGCAAAACCACAGTTTTATTAACATCTGCAAGAGACTTGCGGTTTTCATTTCGGCATGGCAGTCCTATAATGATACGCATTATCTTGAGTGCAATTTCTGTCACTTCTCTAATGAAGTGAATCGTTTAGCAACAGGACAGATTCCGCATGACTGACAACAATACCGCATTAAAGAAGGCTGGCCTGAAAGTAACGCTTCCTCGTTTAAAAATTCTGGAAGTTCTTCAGGAACCAGATAACCATCACGTCAGTGCGGAAGATTTATACAAACGCCTGATCGACATGGGTGAAGAAATCGGTCTGGCAACCGTGTACCGTGTGCTGAACCAGTTTGACGATGCCGGTATCGTGACCCGCCATAATTTTGAAGGCGGTAAATCCGTTTTTGAACTGACGCAACAGCATCATCACGACCATCTTATCTGCCTTGACTGCGGAAAAGTGATTGAATTTAGTGATGACTCTATTGAAGCGCGCCAGCGTGAAATTGCGGCGAAACACGGTATTCGTTTAACTAATCACAGCCTCTATCTTTACGGCCACTGCGCTGAAGGCGACTGCCGCGAAGACGAGCACGCGCACGATGACGCGACTAAATAAGTGTAAATCTTTCGAAGAGCCAACCGCCCGGTTGGCTTTTTTATATCCTCCTCTTTCCTGCCGCTTGATGTTGATTTAATGTAAAAAAACGCTATCGCATCTCAGGAGAGCAGGAATGGAGCTTCGCCAGTTACGCTATTTCGTGCGTATTATTGAAACCGGCAGTATGGGCAGCGCCGCACAGGATCTTGATATTGGCGTTTCAGCATTAAGTCAACAGATGTCCCGTCTGGAAAACGAGCTTGCTATCCGTCTGCTGCAGCGCACCTCGCGCGGCGTAACGCCAACCAACGCCGGGCTGGCCTTTTATTCACAGGCGCAACTCGCCCTGCGTCATGCCGACGACGCGATTCTCGCCGCCAGAGAAGCGCGCCTTTCCGGTCATGTGAGCGTAGGAATGGCCCCCAGTACCGCCTCCATACTGGGTATACCGTTTATCCATGCCATGCAGGAAAACTATGCCGATGTCCGACTGCATGTGGTGGAAAGCTTGTCCGGTAATCTGGAAAGAATGATCAATACCCGCCAGATTGATTTAGCCGTTGTCTTTCAAAAAGATAAAATCCTGCGCTGGAGCGCCAGACCGATCCTTGAAGAACAGCTTTTTCTGATTGGCTCCCATGCCCTGCTGGCGGCGCTTCCTGATAACCCGATCACACCTGAACAACTGGCAGGCATTCCGCTCATTATGCCAAGCCAGGGACATGGGCTGCGCGGCAGGCTGGACGCTGTCTGCCAGGAACATGCGCTTAACGTTGAAATCGTCGCGGAAATTGACGGCCTGGCGTTGTTGATGCGCGCCGTGCGCGACGGTCTTGGCGCCACGTTACAGCCCGGCGCGGCAATTTCTCATCTGGATAACGACGCGCTACGCGTGATCGGCGTCCATAATCCGGTACTCAGCCGCCCCAATTTTTTAGTCAGCCTGTCGGATGATGAACTGACGCCCGCCGGCCTTGCCGCCAGAGTAGTCCTTACCAAAGTTATGCGTCAGTTAGTCGACGCCGGCGAATGGCCGGGCGCAACCCTTTACGCTTACTAAACCCCTGTTTAGCGCTACCTGATAGCGCGCCGCTTATTTATCCGTATACATTTCAATTACAAATTTAACAAATAGTTAAATGGTACGGGAGTATAAGATGGTTGATGTACTGGTGATAGGCGGAGGCAATGCCGCATTATGCGCCGCCCTGACCGCACGGGAAGCGGGCGCATCGGTTCTGCTGCTGGAGGCTGCCCCGCAAGAATGGCGCGGCGGAAATTCTCAGCACACACGAAACCTGCGCTGTATGCATGATGCGCCGCAGGATGTGCTGGTAGAAAGCTATCCTGAAGAGGAATTCTGGCAGGATCTGTGGCGAGTCACCGACGGCAACACCAACGAGGCGCTGGCGCGGCTGGTCATTCGCACCTCTTCGCAATGCCGCGACTGGATGCGCAAACATGGCGTTAACTTTCAACCGCCGCTATCTGGGGCGCTCCACGTTGCGCGCACCAATGCGTTTTTTATGGGCGGAGGGAAAGCGCTCGTCAATGCCTATTACCGTAGCGCCGAACGGCTGGGCATACAGATTCGCTATAACACGCCGGTTCACGCGCTTGAACTTCATGACGGCGAATTCGTGGCAGCGCTGGCAGGTAGCGAACGTATTACCGCCAAAGCCTGCGTATTAGCGGCTGGCGGTTTCGAATCAAACCGTGAATGGCTGCGGGAGGCCTGGGGAGAAAACGCCCGCGGCGAATGGCCCGCGGATAATTTCCTGATTCGCGGCACGCGTTTTAACCAGGGCGTATTACTCAAATTTATGATGGATGCCGGCGCGGATATCATTGGCGATCCGTCCCAGTCGCACTGCGTAGCGATTGATGCCAGGGCGCCGCTGTACGACGGCGGTATTTGTACTCGCGTGGATTGCGTATCGCTGGGTATTGTCGTGAATCGCGACGCCGAACGTTTTTATGATGAAGGCGAAGATTTCTGGCCGAAGCGTTACGCCATTTGGGGGCGGCTGGTTGCTCAACAGCCAGGACAAATTGGCTATTCGATTATTGACAGCAAAGCCATCGGCCACTTTATGCCGCCGGTTTTTCCTGGCGCGCAGGCCAATACGCTAGCTGAGCTGGCCTGCCAGTTGGGGCTGGACGCGGAAAAATTTACCCATACCGTCACGCAGTATAACCAGGCCTGCCAACCCGGTCATTTTGATCATACCTTGCTTGATGACTGCGCTACTAAAAACCTGACGCCGGCGAAAACCCACTGGGCGCGCCCGCTTGATGCGCCGCCCTACTACGGTTATGCGCTGCGACCCGGCATCACGTTTACCTACCTGGGTCTGAAAGTCAATGAACGTGCCGCGGTGCATTTTGCCGGTCATCCAAGCCGCAACCTGTTTGTTGCCGGCGAGATGATGGCAGGAAATGTTCTGGGCAAGGGGTATACCGCAGGCGTAGGCATGTCTATCGGCACAACCTTTGGCCGCATTGCGGGAATAGAAGCCGCCCGCGCGGCGCACAAGGAGGCGCAGCATGAAACAGCTTGAAAAATTAATCATTGAGGCCACCGTGCTTACCGAACCGGAAGCCGAGGTCGAACGCGTCATGCAAGTGTGTAACGCGTGTCGCTACTGCGAAGGTTTTTGCGCGGTATTTCCGGCGATGACCCAGCGACTCGAATTCGGTAAAGCCGATATTCATTATCTGGCGAATTTATGTCATAACTGCGGTGCCTGCCTGCACGCGTGCCAGTACGCGCCGCCCCATGAATTTGCCATTAACGTGCCGAAAGCGATGGCGCAAGCCCGCCTGGAGACGTATCAACAGTATGCCCAGCCCGCCGCTTTTGGCGCGTTATACCGTCGGGCGGGGATCACCGTCGCGCTGGCGCTGATAGTCGGTCTGACGCTCTTTTTATTACTGGCGATGGCGCTGAAAGGGTCGCTGATTCATCCGCCGCTGGCCGGTGACTTCTATCAAATTTTTCCGCATAGCCTGCTGGCATGGATGTTTGGCTCAGTTTTTGTGCTGGCAATCGGTTTGCTTATGGCGGGCGTAATCCGCTTCTGGCGTGAGATCTCGCCGGGCGTACCGCGTTCGGCGGAGATTGCGGAAGCGTCGCACAATGCGTTAACGCTGAAATATCTCGACGGCGGTCACGGCAAAGGCTGTAACGAAGCGGACGATGCATTCACGCTGCTGCGCCGTCGCTTTCATCACTTTACCTTTTACGGTTTTATGCTCTGTTTTGCCGCCACGGTCGTGGCGACGGGCTATCACTACGTCGCCGGTTGGGAAGCGCCCTATCCGTTCTTTAGCCTGCCGGTCATACTCGGCACGCTGGGCGGTATCGGCCTGCTTATCGGCCCGGCCGGGCTACTGTGGCTCAATCTGCGGCGGTCGCCGTTACATGGCGATGCGCGCCAGAAACCCATGGATCGCGGCTTTATTCTGCTGCTGTTCTTAACCAGTCTGACCGGGCTGGCGCTGCTGGCAGGCAGAGACACCAGCGGAATGGGCATATTGCTGGCGCTCCATTTAGGCGTGGTGATGGCGCTCTTTCTCACCCTTCCCTACGGAAAATTCGCCCACGGATTTTTCCGCTGCGCGGCCTTACTCAAATGGGCAGTTGAGAAGCGACGCGGAAAACATGCGGGGGATACAGGCAACTGACCCGCAACATCTTACCCATAAAACAATAAAGACAGTGGAGAGCAAACCCTATGGCACAACACACACCTGCAACATCGCGCGCCGGCACGTTCGGCGCAATACTGCGCGTGACAAGCGGCAATTTTCTTGAACAGTTTGATTTTTTCTTGTTCGGATTTTACGCCACCTATATCGCCAGAACGTTTTTTCCGGCGGAAAGCGAATTTGCCTCATTAATGTTGACCTTTGCCGTCTTTGGCTCCGGTTTTTTAATGCGCCCCGTCGGCGCGATTGTGCTTGGCGCCTATATTGACAGAATCGGACGCCGTAAAGGGCTGATGGTGACGCTGGCGATTATGGGCTGCGGTACGTTGCTCATCGCCCTCGTCCCCGGCTACCAAACGATCGGCCTGGCAGCGCCTGCGTTGGTGCTGTTGGGCCGGTTATTACAAGGATTTTCTGCGGGCGTTGAGTTAGGCGGCGTCTCGGTCTATCTGTCCGAAATCGCAACGCCAGGCAATAAAGGGTTTTATACCAGTTGGCAATCCGCCAGTCAGCAGGTCGCGATCGTTGTCGCCGCGTTGATTGGTTATAGCCTGAATATCACGCTGGGACACGACGCGATATCGGAGTGGGGCTGGCGAATTCCGTTCTTTATCGGCTGTATGATCATTCCGCTGATTTTTGTTTTACGTCGTTCATTACAAGAAACAGAAGCGTTTTTACAACGCAAGCATCGCCCCGACACCAGGGAAATTTTTGCAACTATCGCCAAAAACTGGCGCATTATTACGGCCGGAACGCTTCTGGTGGCGATGACCACCACAACGTTTTATTTTATCACCATTTATACGCCGACCTATGGCAGAACCGTGCTTAATCTCAGCGCGCGGGACAGTTTGATCGTCACCATGTTGGTGGGGGTGTCCAATTTTATCTGGTTACCCATTGGCGGCGCGATTTCCGACCGGATTGGCCGTCGCGCCGTGTTAATGGGCATTACGTTGCTGGCGCTGATCACCACCTGGCCCGTCATGCAGTGGCTGACCGCCGCACCCGACTTTACCCGCATGACGCTGGTACTGCTGTGGTTCTCTTTCTTTTTTGGCATGTATAACGGCGCAATGGTCGCGGCGTTAACCGAAGTGATGCCAGTCTATGTGCGTACCGTTGGTTTCTCGCTGGCCTTTAGCCTGGCGACGGCGATTTTTGGCGGCCTGACGCCGGCCATCTCTACCGCGCTGGTAAAGTTAACCGGCGACAAAAGCTCGCCCGGCTGGTGGCTGATGTGCGCGGCATTATGTGGACTTGCCGCGACGGCGATGCTGTTTGTACGTCTGAGTCGCGGCTATATCGCGGCAGAAAATAAAGCCTGAAAAAACCACGGGCGGAAAACATTCGCCCGTGGGTGGCAAGGCAGGTTTTTATTGCACGTTATTATGACTGCGAATTTCCTGCCAGACCTTGTCGCAGTCAGCCTTGACCGCCTGATCGTTACCCGTGCGCGTCGCCTGAATGCACTGCTGATAGTCCAGTACCCGCACGCTTTCTTCGTTAGCAAATTGCTGATGTTTGCGGTCTTTTTTAAGGACATTCAGTACGCTTTGGCAGGCCTCTATCTTCTCAGGCGAGCCCTGTGCGGTATTGATACAGGCGCTGTA
Organism: Salmonella sp. SJTUF14076; assembly: GCF_015534835.1. Classification (NCBI taxonomy): domain Bacteria; kingdom Pseudomonadati; phylum Pseudomonadota; class Gammaproteobacteria; order Enterobacterales; family Enterobacteriaceae; genus Salmonella; species Salmonella sp. SJTUF14076. Next base: position 3,212,918 of record NZ_CP064674.1, read on the forward strand.
CGCCTCTTTCAGCCGGCTATCTTCTTCCGGCGCGGGTGATGACGCGCAGGCCGTCAAACCGGCGGTCATGCTGGCGATGAGTAAAATTTTTTTCATAGGTCGTTCCTCAACAGCGCGGCAGGCCGGCAGCCTGCCGCATCTGACATCAGAAAATAGTGAATGGCGCAATAACGATAAATTTCACGTCACGCTCATCCTGGAAGATGTTGCCGTAACCACCGCCCCAGCTTGGAATATTGGAGTGGTTGTCATATTCGGTAAAGTGCAGTTTGAACATGGTGCCTTTGGCACGCCCCTCCTGCAGGGTATAAACCGCATCCAGACTGTATGAGGACTCTTCGATAGTGCGGTTTTTGTCGTAGTAAGCATCCGGGTTACTTTGCCAGGTTGCCGGTTTAGCATCCCAGGCGTAAACATAAGACGCGCCCACAGCCCAGCCCGGCAGATTCCAGTTTTTCAGGTCATACATCGCGCCGAAGAAAACCGCCTTTTCACCGTTAGCGTTAAAGTCGGAGCGGTTATCCCACCAGATATCCAGACGACCGTTTGAAGAGGCGTAGGTTGGCGTCATACGTTGCAGAAAATAGCCCTGCTGACCGTCCGCTTTCACCCAAGTGCCTTCCAGACGCAGGTCAACCACTTCCGCGACTTTGTAGCCGAAGGTCAACGCCTGCAGCCAGGCCGTACCGTCGTAAATGTCATTCACGCTGCGATCGTCTACTTTGTCGCGCGCGCCGTAGAACTGGTAACTGGTGGTGAACGGATTGCCGCCTAAATCAAATTTATAGCTGGCCTTTGCGAAATATTGATCGACATAGCCTTCGGACTGACCAAACGCCGCTTCCAGCACCAGATCATTTTTGAAGTCGTACTTCGCGCCGATGGAGTGGAGATAATCTACATTGGTTTTTTTATCCGCCTGATAAAACTTATCCATTTCGGTATGCCACGGCGCTTTATATTCGTTAGTCCACATGTAGGAAAAACTTAACGCGCCCGCATCGCCATAGTCAAAACTGGCGCCGGCTTCCGCACCCTGATAGGTACCCGGCATAAAACTCCAGTGCGGCGCTAACAGCGTCTGACCGGTAGGCTGAATATAACCGGCGCGCGCCCAGACCGGGCCATATTTAAATTTCGCTGCGGCTTTATAAAGACTGATACCGCTCTTATCGCCGGAATAGTCTTCGTCGTAGCCTTTATTCTTTTTCGAGAAGGCAATTTCGTTTGGATGACCGCTGTCGCCGTTTTCTGCCATTTCAATCGCGGTAAACGCCGCGATATCCAGACCGAACATATCCGCAGCGTAACCAGACTGAAAATCCAGGTTAGCGTTCCAGGTCGCATGAGAAAGGTTAGTTTTATATTTGTCGCCGTCGGTCACATCTTTGCGATCGCGTTCACGCTGCCAATAATAGATGCCGCCCGTTAACGTGGAGTCGTCGAAAAAGCCGGAGGCTTGCGCCTGCGGAACAACGATCCACCCCGACATTGCTGTGATACCGGCGATAGCCAGAGCCAGCGTACTACGTTTGCCACTAAACGTACGCATAAGTTAATCCTCTTTGACGTATAAATTGCTGCCGACAAAAGCGAACAGCGAAAAAATAAAAATAAAAAGTAGCGCTGAGAAACCTCATTTACTACGTTAAATAGACTATTTTTCGCGATGCGAATTATCAATCTCTTTCTGTAACCAGTATGTAATAATATGAGCAACCGCACATATTTAATTGCTTTCTGTTACATTCGACTGCTGGTGGGGGAAGCAGACCGCCAGAAAGAAAATTGACTTGTTTTCCATAGGCATGAAAATAATTGTCTCCTGTTGACCTGACGCTTATAACATTTATATTAATAATCATTTATCAGATCAATAATTTTCAGAAAATAATTAATTCGCCTCGCAAAAAAGAGAATCGACTTAGAAATGCAGAGAAAAAACGCCGCAGAACGCGGCGTTGATAAGGTATTTTTACAGCATTCGCCTGTAGGCGCAGTGCTTACTCGCCCGCTTTCGCCCAGGTATCACGCAGGCCCACGGTGCGGTTAAAGACCAGCTTATCGGCCGTTGCATAGCGGCTGTCGAGGCAGAAGTAGCCTTCACGTTCAAACTGGAAAGCTTTTCCTGCTACCGCCGCTTTCAGCGACGGCTCGCCATACCCCTGCTTAATCACTAATGATTCGGGGTTGATAACGGACAGGAAGTCCTCCGCGGCGCCTGGATTCGGCACGCTAAACAGACGGTCGTAGAGACGAATTTCAATCGGCAGCGCATGTGCTGCGCTAACCCAGTGGATTACGCCTTTCACTTTACGCCCGTCAGCCGGATCTTTACTCAGCGTATCGGCATCATAGGTACAGAAGATGGTGGTGATATTCCCTTCGGCATCCTTCTCTACGCGCTCCGCTTTAATGACGTAGGCATTACGCAGACGCACTTCTTTGCCCATCACCAGACGCTTGTACTGCTTGTTCGCTTCTTCGCGGAAATCTGCGCGATCGATCCAGATCTCACCGCTAAACGGCACTTCACGGCTGCCCATCTCCGGTTTATTCGGATGGTTAGGCATGGTAACCATTTCGCTCTCACCCTGCGGGTAGTTTTCGATAACCAGTTTTACCGGATCGATTACCGCCATTGCGCGCGGCGCGTTTTCGTTCAGATCTTCGCGAATGCAGGATTCCAACGACGCCATCTCAATGGTGTTGTCCTGCTTGGTGACGCCGATGCGTTTGCAGAACTCACGAATAGAAGCCGCGGTATAGCCGCGACGGCGCAGACCGGAAATAGTCGGCATACGCGGATCATCCCAGCCTTCGACGTGTTTGTCGGTCACCAGCAGATTCAGCTTACGCTTGGACATCACGGTGTATTCCAGATTCAGGCGCGAGAATTCGTACTGGCGCGGGTGAACCGGAATGGTGATGTTGTCCAGCACCCAGTCGTACAGACGACGGTTGTCCTGGAACTCCAGCGTACACAGAGAATGAGTAATGCCTTCCAGCGCATCGCTGATGCAGTGAGTAAAGTCGTACATCGGATAGATGCACCACTTCGTGCCGGTCTGATGATGCTCGGCGAATTTAATGCGATACAGCACCGGATCGCGCATCACGATAAACGGCGACGCCATGTCGATTTTAGCGCGCAGACAGGCTTTACCCTCTTCAAAACCGCCGGTACGCATTTTTTCAAATAGCGCGAGGTTTTCTTCCACGCTGCGATCTCGGAACGGGCTGTTTTTACCCGGCGCGGTCAGCGTACCGCGGTATTCGCGGATCTGCTCCGGCGTCAGCTCATCAACGTAGGCCAGGCCTTTATTGATCAGCTCGACCGCATAGGCGTGCAGTTGGTCAAAATAATCGGAGGAGTAGCGAATATCGCCAGACCAGTGAAAGCCTAACCACTCGACGTCGTTTTTGATCGAATCAACGTACTCGATATCTTCTTTTACCGGGTTGGTGTCATCGAAACGCAGGTTGCACTGGCCCTGATAATCTTGCGCAATGCCAAAGTTCAGGCAGATAGATTTCGCGTGGCCGATGTGCAGATAGCCATTCGGCTCCGGCGGAAAACGGGTATGGACAGTGGTATGTTTACCACTCGCCAGATCTTCATCAATAATCTGACGAATAAAGTTAGTCGGGCGGGCTTCAGCCTCACTCATCGTGGATTCCTCAAAGCGTAAACAACGTATAACGGCATATGATCTTATAAGCCGGACAGACTGACAACCTTTAGTTACTTAAAAAGTGGCTTTGCAGAAAATATTGGGGCTAATTGCGGTAAAAAAAAGCGGCGAAGGTTTCCCTCTGCCGCTTATGTTTTCTGTGATATCGCCGGATGACGTCTTACGCCTTATCCGGCCAAGAAGCGATTATTTACTCTTGATCTCGTACAGTGGCGTTTTACCCGCTACCACGTGACCATCCGCTTTGATGACCAGAGCGCTGAAGTCATCGCTGTTGCTGCAAACAACCGGGCTTATCATGGAGCGCGCGTTGGCATTCAGGAAGTCCAGATCCAGTTCCAGCACCGGCTGACCCGCCGTGACTTCCGCACCCTCTTCTACCAGACGCTTGAAGCCCTGACCGTTCAGCGCGACGGTATCGATACCCATATGGACAACGATCTCCGCGCCTTTTTCGGTTTCCAGACAGAACGCGTGGTTAGTGTTGAAGATTTTCACGATAGTACCCGCCGCCGGAGAAACCACGGTTTTATCGGTGGGTTTCACCGCCACGCCGTCGCCGACCGCTTTGCTGGCGAAAGCTTCATCCGGTACCTGATCCAGCGCCACTACCTCACCGGTAATCGGAGAGACCAGTTCAGCGATAGTCACCGCATTCGGCACCGCCTGGGGTTTGGCCGCCGGAGCAGGTGTTGCAACGTGAGCCACATCAGCAGACGCTGCCGCGACCGGTCCCCGCGCCACCACTTTCTTCATTTCATCGCCAATCGATTCCGCTTTCGCGCCGACAATAACCTGAATGGTCTGTTTGTTCAGTTTAACCACCCCGGAAGCGCCGAGGCGTTTGCAGGCCGCATCGTTAACGCGAGCAGAGTCGTTCACGGTCAGGCGCAGACGGGTAATACACGCATCGATAGCTTTCAGGTTGTCCGTACCGCCAACCGCAGCAATATAGCTGGTCGCCAGTTGCGTTAACCCTTCTTCGGTGTTGCTGTTGGCTTCTTCCGTTACCATCTCATCAACTTTATCTTCGCGGCCCGGCGTTTTCAGGTTAAACATACGAATAACCGCGCTGAACAGCAGGAAGTAGATGATAAAGAATACAACGCCCATCACCAGCAACATCCAGACGTTATTGCTGGCCGCTGGCAAGTTATACATCAGAACATAGTCGATCGCGCCTGCCGAGAAAGAGAAGCCCGCATGGATACCCAGCAGCGTCGCGACGAACAGGCTGATACCGGTCAAAATGGCGTGCAGGAGGTACAGCAGCGGCGCCAGGAACATAAACAGGAATTCCAGCGGCTCGGTTACGCCGGTCAGAAACGCGGTGATCGCGACAGACAGCAGCATACCGCCCACCATCGGACGACGTTCTTTCGGCGCGGCGAAATACATCGCCAGAGCGGCGCCCGGCAGACCAAACATCATGATCGGGAAGAAGCCGGACATAAACATCCCCGCCGTGCCGTCGCCAGCATAGAAGCGGTTGATGTCGCCGTGGAATACAGTGCCTGCGGCATTGGTGAATTCGCCAATCTGGAACCAGGCGATGGTGTTCAGTACCTGATGCAGACCGGTGGGGATCAGCAGACGGTTGATGAAGCCAAAGATACCGGAACCCAGCGCGCCTGCGGAAACGATCCATTCACCGCCCGCATGGATACCATGCTGTACCGGCGGCCAGACGTAACCGAAAATAGCGGCCAGCACCAGACAGAAAAAGCCCGTTGCGATCGGCACAAAACGTTTTCCACCGAAGAAACTGAGAAAATCAGGCAGTTTGATACCAGACCAGCGATTATAAACCGCGCCGCCGACCAGACCGGTAATAATCCCCGCCAGCACGCCCATGTTGATTTCCGGGTTAATCGTCACCATCGCTTTGGTCATGACGAAGTAACCCACGGCTCCCGCCAGCGCTGCCGCGCCCGCGCTATCTTTAGACCAACTGGAGGCCACGCCGATAGCGAAAACCAGCGCCAGGTTATCGAAAATAGACCCGCCCGCTTGCGCGATAAACGGCATATTCAGCAAATCTGGTTGGCCGAATCGCAGCAACAACGCTGCCACCGGCAACACGGCGATAGGGAGCTGCAACGCCCTACCCAGCCGCTGGAAAAAACCTAAAATATTCATCTTATTCCCCCTACGAGACGCCGATATGGCTTCTTTGAAGCCGTTTTTTATTGTGCTGCAAACGTTAAAAACGTGATGTTCTGTAATCGAACGGTGAGATCATCTTCTGCAGAGTGTGTGGAAAATTAATTCGCCTCGCAAATTAAACGGGTGTTTTTTGTGATTATAATCACTAAATATCGTAATTACCCCCACCATCCACTGGCTAACACGGAAAACTTATTTTATGATTCAAAAAATCAGGACGGATTGAACACGAACCCTGGATATCCAGGTTACGCTTAATACGATCCGCCAAATTTTGACATTGATTATTGAGGTGAAGAATGAGACTGATCCCCCTGAGTACCGCAGAACAGGTTGGCAAATGGGCCGCTCGCCATATCGTTAACCGTATTAATGCGTTCAAACCGACCGCCGATCGTCCGTTTGTCCTTGGGCTGCCTACCGGCGGCACGCCGCTAACGGCGTACAAAGCGCTGGTTGAGATGCACAAAGCGGGCGAGGTCAGCTTTAAGCATGTGGTCACCTTTAATATGGACGAATATGTTGGCCTGCCGAAAGAGCACCCGGAAAGCTACCACAGCTTTATGCATCGTAACTTTTTCGATCACGTTGATATTCCAGCAGAAAACATCAATCTTCTCAACGGTAACGCACCGGATATCGATGCAGAATGCCGTCAATATGAAGAAAAAATTCGTTCTTACGGTAAAATCCATCTGTTTATGGGCGGCGTCGGCAACGACGGTCACATCGCCTTTAACGAACCGGCGTCTTCCCTGGCTTCCCGTACCCGTATCAAAACGTTAACCCATGATACTCGCGTAGCGAACTCCCGCTTCTTTGACGGCGACGTAAACCAGGTGCCGAAATACGCGCTGACGGTAGGCGTAGGCACGCTGCTGGATGCGGAAGAAGTGATGATTCTGGTGCTGGGCCATCAGAAAGCCCAGGCGCTGCAGGCGGCGGTTGAAGGCAACGTCAACCACATGTGGACCATTAGCTGCCTGCAACTCCATCCGAAAGCGGTTGTGGTATGCGATGAGCCTTCCACAATGGAACTTAAAGTTAAAACATTGAAATATTTCAATGAATTAGAAGCAGAAAATATTAAAGGTCTGTAATGTTGTCTCCGCCCCGCCAGTCAATGCGGGGCGGTAAATTTTTGATATCGGGGGTCAGAATGTATGCTTTAACCCAGGGCCGGATCTTTACCGGTCACGAAATTCTTGATGACCATGCGCTTGTTGTCGCTAATGGCCTGATTGACCGCGTTTGTCCGATGGCCGAACTGCCGCCGGGAATAGAACAACGCTCATTGAATGGGGCCATTCTCTCCCCCGGTTTTATTGATGTGCAGCTAAACGGCTGCGGCGGCGTGCAGTTTAACGATACCGCAGAAGCCGTCAGCGTTGAAACGCTGGAAATTATGCAGAAAGCCAATGAAAAATCGGGCTGTACTAACTTTCTGCCAACGCTTATCACTACCAGCGATGAATTGATGAAACAGGGCATTCGCGTCATGCGCGAATACCTGGAAAAACATCCGCACCAGGCGCTGGGTCTCCACCTGGAAGGCCCCTGGCTTAATCTGGTAAAAAAAGGCACCCATAATCCTGATTTCGTGCGTAAACCAGACGCTGCGCTGGTCGATTTCTTATGCGATAATGCCGACGTCATCACCAAAGTCACTCTCGCGCCGGAAATGGTGCCTGCTGACGTAATCGCTAAACTGGCGAATGCGGGCATTGTGGTTTCCGCAGGTCACTCCAACGCGACGTTAAAAGAGGCAAAAGCGGGCTTCCGCGCCGGGATTACCTTTGCGACTCACCTGTTTAACGCGATGCCGTACATTACAGGGCGTGAGCCGGGCCTTGCTGGCGCTGTTCTGGACGAAGCGGATATTTATTGCGGCATTATCGCCGATGGTCTGCATGTCGACTACGCCAACATTCGCAATGCCAAACGCCTGAAAGGCGACAAACTTTGTCTGGTGACAGACGCCACCGCACCGGCGGGGGCCAATATTGAGCAGTTCATTTTCGCAGGTAAAACAATATACTACCGCAATGGACTGTGTGTGGATGAAAACGGTACGTTGAGCGGTTCGTCCTTAACCATGATTGAAGGCGTACGCAACCTGGTCGCGCATTGCGGCATCGCGCTGGATGAAGTGCTGCGCATGGCAACGCTCTATCCGGCTCGCGCTATCGGCGTTGATAAACATCTCGGTAGCATTGCGCCGGGTAAAGTCGCCAACCTGACCGCGTTCACCCACGATTTTAAAATTATCAAGACCATCGTTAATGGTGACGAGGTCGTTGACTTGAGTAAGTGAGAATATGACACCAGGCGGACAAGCTCAGATAGGTAACGTTGATCTCGTAAAACAGCTTAACAGCGCGGCCGTTTACCGCCTGATTGACCAGCATGGTCCTATCTCGCGCATACAAATTGCCGAGCAAAGCCAGCTTGCCCCCGCCAGCGTAACGAAAATTACGCGTCAACTCATTGAACGCGGGCTGATCAAAGAAGTCGATCAGCAGGCCTCTACCGGAGGCCGCCGCGCTATCTCTATCGTCACGGAAACCCGTAACTTCCACGCCATTGGCGTTCGCCTGGGCCGTCATGACACCACTTTAACGCTCTACGATCTGAGCAGTAAAGTGGTCGCTGAGGAGCATTATCCGCTACCGGAGCGCACCCAGGAGACGCTGGAACATGCGCTGCTCAACACCATCGCCGTCTTTATTGATAGCTGTCAGCGTAAAATTCGTGAATTGATCGCTATCTCGGTGATCCTGCCAGGGCTTGTCGATCCGGAAAGCGGCGTGATTCGTTACATGCCGCACATTCAGGTTGAAAACTGGGGACTGGTCGAAGCGCTGGAAAAACGGTTTCACGTTACCTGTTTCGTGGGACACGATATCCGTAGCCTGGCGCTGGCGGAACACTACTTCGGCGCCAGTCAGGATTGCGAGGACTCGATTCTGGTGCGCGTCCATCGTGGTACAGGCGCCGGGATTATCTCCAACGGGCGCATCTTCATTGGCCGTAACGGCAACGTCGGCGAAATTGGGCATATTCAGGTGGAGCCGTTGGGCGAGCGCTGCCACTGCGGTAATTTCGGCTGTCTGGAAACCATTGCCGCCAATGCGGCGATTGAACAACGGGTGCTGAATTTGCTTAAACAAGGGTATCAAAGCCGTGTTCCGCTTGACGACTGCACGATTAAAACCATCTGTAAGGCGGCAAACCGGGGCGACAGCCTGGCCTCGGAAGTCATTGAGCATGTTGGCCGCCATTTGGGCAAAACGATCGCCATTGCTATCAACCTGTTTAATCCGCAAAAAATCGTCATTGCCGGCGAGATCATTGAAGCCGATAAAGTCCTGTTGCCCGCTATCGAAAGCTGTATCAATACGCAGGCGTTAAAGGCATTTCGCAAAAATTTGCCGGTGGTACGCTCCACGCTGGATCACCGTTCTGCTATCGGCGCATTTGCCTTAGTTAAACGCGCCATGCTCAACGGAACATTGCTGCAACGTTTGCTGGAAAGTTGATGCGCTCTTATAGTATCGGATTATTCACAAATTCCCTGGGTAGTTCATGACCATCAAGAATGTAATCTGCGATATCGACGGCGTGCTGATGCACGACAACGTAGCCGTACCCGGTGCGGCGGAATTTCTGACGGGGATTCTGGAAAAAGGTCTGCCGCTGGTGCTGCTGACCAATTACCCGTCGCAAACCGGCCAGGATCTGGCGAACCGTTTTGCTACCGCTGGCGTTAACGTGCCGGACAGCGTGTTTTATACGTCAGCAATGGCGACAGCCGATTTTCTGCGCCGTCAGGAAGGTAAGAAAGCGTATGTCGTGGGCGAAGGCGCGCTTATTCACGAGCTCTATAAAGCGGGTTTTACCATTACCGATGTGAACCCTGATTTTGTCATCGTTGGAGAGACCCGCTCCTACAACTGGGACATGATGCATAAAGCGGCATTTTTCGTCGCCAATGGCGCGCGCTTTATCGCCACCAACCCGGATACCCACGGTCGCGGCTTTTATCCGGCCTGCGGCGCGCTGTGCGCAGGCATTGAAAAAATTTCCGGCCGGAAGCCGTTTTATGTCGGCAAACCCAGCCCGTGGATCATCCGCGCGGCGTTAAACAAAATGCAGGCGCACTCGGAAGAGACCGTTATCGTCGGCGACAACCTGCGCACCGACATTCTGGCGGGGTTCCAGGCCGGTCTGGAGACCATTCTGGTGCTTTCAGGCGTATCAACAATCAATGATATTGACAGTATGCCGTTCCGCCCAAGCTGGATTTACCCTTCCGTCGCTGAGATCGACGTTATCTAAACCTGTCCCCTGCCTGATGACGCATAGCTTTCAGGCCTACGGTTCGAACAACATTGTAGGTCTGATAAGCGAAACGCCATCAGGAAAAACATAATTCAATTAATCCACGATAAAACTGAAGATCCATCAATAAATCCGCGCAATATGTAATCATTTTTCACTAATCAACAATGACGATTGCATTTTTCATTTTTCAGACCGTAATCCCCTTGCGCCTTCCACGCCTTTGCGGCATTTTTTAGTCAAGCAAACACAAAAAGTACGACGCAACAGATTAACGGAGAAGGCTATGTGTTCTATTTTCGGCGTATTCGATATCAAAACAGATGCAGCGGAACTGCGTAAAAAAGCCCTTGAGCTGTCACGCCTGATGCGCCATCGCGGCCCGGACTGGTCCGGCATCTATGCTTGCGATAACGCGATTCTCGCACATGAACGCTTGTCGATTGTTGATGTTAACGCCGGCGCCCAGCCCCTGTATAACGCCAGGAAAACCCACGTGCTGGCGGTGAACGGTGAAATTTATAACCATCAGACGTTACGCGCGGAGTATGGCGATCGTTACGCGTTCCAGACAGGCTCCGACTGCGAAGTTATCCTCGCGCTGTATCAGGAAAAAGGGCCGGATTTCCTTGACGATTTACAGGGGATGTTCGCCTTCGCCCTGTATGACAGCGAAAAAGACGCTTATCTGATTGGTCGTGACCATATCGGTATTATTCCGCTCTATATGGGCTATGACGAATTCGGCAACTTCTACGTAGCGTCAGAAATGAAAGCGCTGACCCCGGTCTGCCGCACCATTAAAGAATTTCCGGCGGGCAGCTACCTGTGGAGCAAAGACGGCGAAATTCGTCAGTACTATCAGCGCGACTGGTTCGATTACGATGCGGTAAAAGACAACGTCACCGACAAAAACGCGCTGCGCCAGGCGCTGGAAGAATCCGTGAAAAGCCACCTGATGTCCGACGTGCCCTATGGCGTGCTGCTCTCCGGCGGTCTGGACTCGTCGGTTATTTCGGCAATCACCAAAAAATTCGCCGCCCGTCGCGTCGAAGATCAGGAGCGCTCCGAAGCCTGGTGGCCACAGTTGCACTCTTTTGCGGTCGGTCTGGAAGGTTCGCCTGACCTGAAGGCGGCCCAGGAAGTGGCTAACCACCTCGGCACCGTGCACCATGAAATTCACTTCACCGTGCAGGAAGGCCTTGATGCCATTCGTGATGTTATCTATCACATTGAAACCTATGACGTGACCACTATCCGCGCCTCAACGCCGATGTATCTGATGTCGCGTAAGATCAAAGCGATGGGCATCAAAATGGTGCTCTCCGGCGAAGGTTCCGATGAGGTGTTTGGCGGCTACCTGTACTTCCATAAAGCGCCGAACGCCAAAGAGTTACATGAAGAGACGGTCCGTAAGCTACAGGCGCTGCATATGTATGACTGCGCCCGCGCCAACAAAGCGATGTCCGCCTGGGGCGTGGAAGCGCGCGTACCGTTCCTGGATAAAAAATTCCTCGACGTGGCGATGCGTATCAACCCACAGGATAAAATGTGCGGTAACGGCAAGATGGAAAAACACGTGCTGCGCGAGTGCTTCGAGTCTTATCTGCCAGCAAGCGTCGCGTGGCGTCAGAAAGAGCAATTCTCTGACGGCGTAGGTTACAGCTGGATTGATACGCTGAAAGAGGTGGCGGCGAAACAGATTTCCGATCAACAACTGGAAACCGCCCGCTTCCGCTTTCCATACAACACGCCATCGTCTAAAGAGGCGTACTTGTACCGGGAAATTTTTGAAGAATTGTTCCCGGTGCCGAGCGCGGCGGAATGCGTACCCGGCGGCCCGTCCGTGGCCTGTTCTTCCGCCAAAGCCATTGAGTGGGATGAAGCATTCAAAACGATGGATGACCCGTCAGGCCGCGCGGTCGGCGTGCATCAGTCGGCGTACCAGTAAATTAACGATGACGAAAGAGCCCCTAGGGGCTCTTTTTTTATAGCAACCCACTTTCGGAAAAACGATTAATAACCAATAATTGCCGAATATTGCGCCACGCTGTTCGCAACCTAACCAAACAGACACTTTCCGACGTTTTTCGATGAAAAAGAGGTTGACGCTTCAAGGCTCAATACGCATAATGCGCCCCGCAACGCCGATAAGGTAACGCGAAAAAAGATGGCTACGTAGCTCAGTTGGTTAGAGCACATCACTCATAATGATGGGGTCACAGGTTCGAATCCCGTCGTAGCCACCATCTTTTTTGCGGGAGTGGCGAAATTGGTAGACGCACCAGATTTAGGTTCTGGCGCCGCAAGGTGTGCGAGTTCAAGTCTCGCCTCCCGCACCATTCACCGATAAGCGTTGTACGGATGGGGTATCGCCAAGCGGTAAGGCACCGGTTTTTGATACCGGCATTCCCTGGTTCGAATCCAGGTACCCCAGCCATATTTCTTCGAGTTTGCGGTTCACCGCGACGGTATTGGGGTATCGCCAAGCGGTAAGGCACCGGTTTTTGATACCGGCATTCCCTGGTTCGAATCCAGGTACCCCAGCCATCGAAGAAATCATCTGGCTACGTAGCTCAGTTGGTTAGAGCACATCACTCATAATGATGGGGTCACAGGTTCGAATCCCGTCGTAGCCACCATATTCAGAACACGTCGAGGTATTCGACCGGTTCGAAAATAATTTGTTGGGGTATCGCCAAGCGGTAAGGCACCGGATTCTGATTCCGGCATTCCGAGGTTCGAATCCTCGTACCCCAGCCAGTTTTAAAGACGCTCTGCTAATGAGCGCAAGAAGTACGACAATTGGGGTATCGCCAAGCGGTAAGGCACCGGATTCTGATTCCGGCATTCCGAGGTTCGAATCCTCGTACCCCAGCCACCTTTAAAAAGCTCGCTTCGGCGAGCTTTTTGCTTTTCTGGCAATTCGGACTGCCTGATGGCGCTACGCTTATCAGGCCTACGGGCGAATACAGGCCGGGTAAGGTATCCGCCACCCGGCATAACACAAACTACAACCCCAACGCATACTTCAGCGCCTGACGTTTTAGCACGCCTGCGCGCTGCGCCGCCATCAGCCCCATATTGCGTAAAATACGCAGCGGCGGCAGTTCATTGCTGAACCCGGCATAGAACAGATCCATTCCACTTTGCATCATAAAATTATCTGCCATGCGCCGCGTCTGATAGCGTTTCAACACCGAATGGCTGGCCCAGGACTCGCCATAGCTACGGGCACTCGCCAGCACATCAATCAACGCATCAACATCCCGATACCCCAGGTTGACGCCCTGCCCGGCCAGCGGATGAATGGTATGCGCCGCGTCGCCTACCAGCGCCAGCCCCGGTTGTACATACTGCAACGCGTGACGACGGGTTAGCGGAAACGCGCCCGCCGCGACAGGCATCACCGCCCCCAGACGCGCCGGAAAGTGCTGGTTAATTTCCACCTGCAATTGCGTCATCGATAAACTTTGTAGCTGGCGAATACGTGCCGGAGCGTCATACCACACCAGCGACGCCCAATCGTCGAACAGCGGCAAAAAGGCGCGCGGCCCCGTTGGCGTAAACTGCTGCCAGGTGCTGTCGCCTGGCGCATTTTCACACTTGACGGTGATAAGCATACACGACTGCGCATATTGCCAGGCATGAATGCCAATTCCCGCCATTTGCCGAACCTGCGAATTCGCGCCGTCGGCGCCAATCACTAACTTCGGCGTTACCCATTCGCCGTCGGCCAGTTCCAGCGCATAACCATCGCGGCGGCGGTGCAATGCCGCCAGTGAAGCCGGAACGCGCAGCGTCACGCCGGGGTGCGCTTCCAGCGCCTGCCACAGCGCCTGTTGCAGGACGTTGTTCTCTACCATATAGCCTAACAGCGGCAGCTTGAGTTCAGCGGCGTCGAACACCACATGGGCGTTTTCCCACTCCCAGGTCTCCAGTCGCCGATAAGGATGGCTACGCATCCCCTGCACCGCCTCCCAAACGCCCAGCCCCTTGAGCAGCGCCACGGATGCCGCGCTAATGGCCGAAATCCGCACGTCAGGCTGGCTGTCAGCCACAAACGGCGCAGGCGCGGCATGTTCTATTACCATCACCGTAAACCCTTGCTGCGCCAGACCCAGCGCCAGCGCGCCGCCGACCATTCCCCCGCCGACAATGGCAATTTCCGTTGGTTGATTTGTCATGGTCATTCATCCTGTTACGTTTTAGACAAGTTTACAGGATTTTTTACCCATTAGGGCTGACGTCAGTCATACTGGTCACAACCGCGCCAAAGCATTACACTATGCGCCCTGCTTTTCAGCCACTATTTCGCAAGAGCAAGTCGATGACTAAAAAACTCCATATTAAAACCTGGGGCTGTCAGATGAACGAGTACGATTCATCGAAGATGGCCGATCTGCTGGACGCCACCCACGGCTATCAACTGACCGACGTGGCGGAAGAGGCGGATGTGCTGCTGTTGAATACCTGCTCAATCCGCGAGAAGGCTCAGGAAAAAGTCTTCCATCAATTAGGTCGCTGGAGACTGTTAAAAGAGAAAAATCCCGATCTGATTATCGGCGTCGGCGGCTGCGTGGCTTCCCAGGAAGGCGAGCACATTCGTCAACGCGCCCATTACGTCGACATTATTTTTGGCCCGCAAACCTTACACCGCCTGCCGGAGATGATTAACTCCGTGCGTGGCGACCGCAGCCCGGTGGTCGATATCAGCTTCCCGGAAATCGAGAAGTTCGACCGTTTGCCGGAACCGCGCGCAGAAGGCCCGACCGCGTTTGTTTCTATCATGGAAGGCTGCAATAAATATTGTACTTACTGCGTGGTACCGTATACCCGCGGTGAAGAAGTCAGCCGTCCCTCAGACGATATCCTGTTCGAAATCGCCCAGTTAGCGGCGCAGGGCGTGCGTGAGGTCAACCTGCTGGGCCAGAACGTTAACGCCTGGCGCGGAGAAAACTACGACGGCACCACCGGCACCTTTGCCGATCTGCTGCGTCTGGTTGCCGCCATCGACGGCATTGACCGTATTCGCTTTACCACCAGCCATCCGATTGAGTTCACCGACGATATTATCGAGGTGTACCGCGATACGCCGGAGCTGGTCAGTTTCCTGCATCTGCCGGTACAGAGCGGTTCCGATCGCGTGTTGAATCTGATGGGGCGCACCCACACTGCGCTGGAATATAAAGCAATCATCCGTAAACTGCGCGCGGCGCGGCCGGACATTCAGATAAGCTCTGACTTTATCGTCGGTTTCCCAGGCGAAACTACCGATGATTTCGAAAAAACCATGAAGCTTATCGCTGACGTCAACTTTGATATGAGCTACAGCTTTATCTTCTCTGCGCGTCCGGGAACGCCGGCTGCCGATATGGTTGATGACGTACCGGAAGAAGAGAAAAAGCAGCGTCTGTATATTCTGCAAGAGCGTATCAATCAGCAGGCGATGGCATGGAGCCGCCGTATGCTCGGCACGACACAGCGCATTCTGGTGGAAGGCACGTCACGTAAAAACATTATGGAACTGTCTGGCCGTACCGAAAACAATCGGGTGGTGAACTTTGAAGGCACGCCGGAGATGATTGGTAAGTTTGTCGATGTGGAAATTACTGACGTCTATCCGAACTCCCTGCGCGGAAAAGTGGTGCGTACCGAAGATGAAATGGGGCTGCGCGTCGCCGAAACGCCGGAGTCCGTCATTGCCCGTACCCGCAAAGAAAATGAGCTGGGCGTAGGATTCTACCAGCCTTAATCCTGCAGGAAAGGCAATAATGCCCGATGGTGCTACACCTGTCGGGCTTCCTGGTCATGGCCTGTCGCCCGACGGGCCTTGCAATTTTCTCTCTTCATCCCCATCTTCATTGCAATGCTTGCGCCTTTTCCCTATGGCGTGAATAATTTCCTTAGATGCCGGTAAATGTTCAGCGTCCGGCGATACAGACACAAGAGGAACAGTTTGAATATAGACACTCGCGAAATTACCCTTGAGCCTGCAGACAACGCCCGTCTGTTGAGCCTTTGCGGGCCGTTTGATGACAATATTAAACAGCTCGAACGTCGTCTCGGTATTGAAATCAACCGCCGTGACAATCACTTTAAACTGACCGGTCGTCCGATTTGCGTGACCGCGGCGACAGATATTTTGCGAAGTCTGTATGTCGATACCGCACCGATGCGCGGCCAGACTCAGGATATCGAACCGGAACAAATTCATCTGGCGATCAAAGAAGCGCGGGTGCTGGAACAGAGCGCGGAAAGCGTGCCTGACTATGGCAAAGCGATCAATATCAAAACCAAGCGCGGCGTGATTAAACCGCGTACCCCGAACCAGGCGCAGTACATCGCCAATATTCTCGATCATGATATTACCTTTGGCGTCGGCCCGGCGGGTACCGGTAAAACGTATCTTGCGGTCGCCGCTGCGGTAGACGCCCTGGAGCGCCAGGAGATTCGCCGTATTCTGCTGACCCGTCCGGCGGTGGAAGCGGGCGAAAAACTCGGCTTTCTGCCAGGCGATTTAAGTCAGAAGGTGGACCCGTACCTGCGTCCGCTGTATGACGCGCTGTTCGAAATGCTCGGCTTTGAAAAAGTCGAGAAGCTGATTGAGCGCAATGTGATTGAAGTCGCGCCGCTGGCCTATATGCGCGGACGCACATTAAACGACGCCTTTATCATTCTGGATGAAAGCCAGAACACCACTATCGAACAGATGAAGATGTTCCTGACGCGTATCGGCTTTAACTCGAAAGCGGTGATC
This sequence comes from Salmonella sp. SJTUF14076, assembly GCF_015534835.1. NCBI lineage: Bacteria > Pseudomonadati > Pseudomonadota > Gammaproteobacteria > Enterobacterales > Enterobacteriaceae > Salmonella > Salmonella sp. SJTUF14076. The sequence continues at coordinate 3,229,880 of NZ_CP064674.1, forward strand.
ACCGGCGACGTGACGCAGATTGACCTGCCACGCAACACCAAATCCGGCTTGCGTCATGCCATTGAAGTGCTGGCGGAAGTCGATGAAATCAGCTTTAACTTCTTCCACAGCGAAGACGTGGTGCGCCATCCGGTCGTTGCCCGCATTGTGAACGCCTATGAAGCCTGGGAAGAGGCAGAACAAAAACGCAAAGCGGCGTTGGCGGCGGAGCGTAAGCGTGAAGCCCAGGAGCAGGAACAGAAATGAGCCAGGTGATCCTCGATTTACAGTTGGCCTGTGAAAACCACGCGGGCCTGCCGGATGAAGCTCAGTTTCAACGCTGGCTGGACGGCGTTATTCCGCAGTTTCAGGAAGAGGCGGAAGTCACAATCCGTCTGGTGGATGAGGCCGAAAGCCACGACCTTAATTTGACGTACCGCGGGAAAGATAAACCCACTAATGTTCTCTCCTTCCCGTTTGAAGCGCCCCCCGGCATTGAAATGCCGCTACTGGGCGATCTGATTATTTGCCGTCAGGTCGTGGAGCAGGAAGCGCAGGAACAGAGCAAGCCGCTGGAGGCGCACTGGGCGCACATGGTCGTGCACGGTAGCCTGCATTTGCTGGGTTACGATCATATCGACGATGACGAAGCGGAAGAGATGGAGTCTCTCGAAACGGAGATTATGCTTGCTATGGGCTATGAGGATCCGTACATTGCCGAGAAGATTGCAGAATAGTAGCTTGCCGGATGGCGGCGCTTGCGCCTTATCCGGCCTACATTCATGCCTTTTGTAGTCCTGATAAGCGTAGCGTCATCAGGCAAAACATGCCGTCACAGCTGAGTATACGCATGACGAGCTTTGTATTAACTAACATGAGAACCCATACGACGCCATGAGCGACGACAATTCACACAGTAGTGACACAGTAAACAGTAAAAAGGGATTTTTTTCCCTGCTACTCAGCCAGCTTTTCCACGGTGAACCTAAAAACCGTGATGAGTTGCTGGCGCTGATCCGTGATTCCGGGCAGAACGAGCTTATCGATGAAGATACGCGCGATATGCTCGAAGGCGTAATGGACATCGCCGACCAGCGCGTTCGCGATATTATGATCCCGCGCTCCCAGATGATTACCCTGAAACGCAACCAGACGCTGGACGAATGTCTCGATGTTATCATCGAGTCCGCCCACTCGCGTTTTCCGGTGATCAGCGAAGATAAAGATCACATTGAAGGGATTCTGATGGCCAAAGATTTGCTGCCGTTTATGCGCAGCGATGCCGAAGCCTTCAGCATGGACAAAGTGTTACGCACCGCGGTTGTCGTACCGGAAAGCAAACGGGTTGACCGTATGCTCAAGGAATTCCGCTCCCAGCGCTACCATATGGCCATCGTTATCGATGAGTTTGGCGGCGTTTCCGGCCTTGTGACTATCGAAGACATCCTCGAACTGATTGTCGGTGAAATTGAAGATGAGTATGACGAAGAAGACGATATCGACTTCCGTCAGCTTAGCCGCCATACCTGGACGATTCGCGCGCTGGCGTCGATTGAAGACTTCAATGACGCTTTCGGCACCCACTTCAGCGATGAAGAGGTCGATACCATCGGCGGGCTGGTGATGCAGGCGTTCGGCCATTTACCGGCCCGCGGCGAAACCATTGACATTGATGGTTACCAGTTCAAAGTGGCGATGGCCGATAGTCGTCGTATTATTCAGGTGCATGTCAGGATCCCGGATGACTCGCCCCAGCCAAAACTGGACGAATAACAGCAATAGTGGACTAAAAATGGCATTTGCCTCGTTAATTGAACGCCAGCGTATTCGCCTGCTGCTGGCGTTATTATTCGGCGCCTGCGGAACACTGGCTTTCTCTCCGTATGACGTCTGGCCCGCAGCGATAGTGTCGCTTATCGGGCTGCAGGCCTTAACGTTTAATCGCCGCCCGCTCCAGTCTGCCGCCATCGGCTATTGCTGGGGACTCGGACTTTTCGGTAGCGGGATTAACTGGGTTTATGTCAGTATCGCGCAGTTTGGCGGCATGCCGGGCCCGGTTAACGTTTTTCTGGTGGTGCTGCTTGCAGCTTATCTCTCGCTGTATACCGGACTGTTTGCCGGGATTTTGTCGCGCCTGTGGCCAAAAACCAACTGGCTGCGCGTCGCTATCGCCGCGCCTGCAATATGGCAAATCACCGAATTTTTACGCGGCTGGGTGCTGACCGGCTTCCCCTGGCTGCAATTTGGCTATAGTCAGGTCGATGGCCCGCTAAAAGGCCTGGCGCCGGTAATGGGCGTCGAAGCGATCAACTTCCTGCTGATGATGGTCAGCGGCCTGTTAGCGCTGGCACTGGCGACGCGGAACTGGCGTCCGCTGGCTGTCGCCGTGATTCTGTTTGCTTTGCCCTTTCCGCTACGTTATATCCAGTGGTTTACGCTGGAACCTACCAAAGCGACCCAGGTATCGCTGGTGCAGGGCGATATTCCGCAGTCGCTGAAGTGGGACGAAAACCAGCTACTGAATACGCTAAAAATTTATCTCAACGAAACTCGCCCAGAGTTAGGCAAATCACAGATTATTATCTGGCCTGAGTCGGCGATTCCGGATCTCGAAATCAATCAGCAGCCTTTCCTTCGTTCGCTGGACGAGATGTTACGCGAAAAAAATAGCACGCTGATCACCGGTATTGTCGATGCGCGTCTCAATAAACAGAATCGATACGACACCTACAATACGATTATTACGTTGGGCAAGGATAATCCATACAGTTATGACTCGCCCAATCGCTACAATAAAAATCACCTTGTGCCCTTTGGCGAGTTCGTTCCGCTGGAGTCTATCCTGCGTCCGCTGGCGCCGTTCTTCGATCTGCCCATGTCCTCCTTTAGCCGCGGCCCTTATATCCAGCCGCAGTTACATGCGCACGACTATAAGCTGACGGCGGCAATCTGTTATGAAATTATTCTTGGCGAGCAGGTGCGAGATAACTTCCGCCCGGACACCGACTACCTGCTGACGATTTCTAACGACGCCTGGTTTGGTAAGTCCATTGGCCCGTGGCAACATTTCCAGATGGCGCGGATGCGTTCGCTGGAGCTGGCGCGTCCGTTACTGCGCAGTACTAATAACGGTATTACGGCGGTGATTGGCCCGCAGGGCGAAATTCAGGCGATGATCCCGCAGTTCACACGCCAGGTACTGACCACCAATGTCACGCCAACCACGGGTTTAACTCCCTATGCCCGTACCGGCAACTGGCCGCTATGGGTACTGACCGCGCTGTTTGCTTTTGGCGCGGTAGTGATGAGTCTGCGACAACGACGGAAATAATCTCTCCCCAGGCCGGATAGCGCTTCATTTATCCGGCCTGAAAATCCTCCTTTTTCCCTCATTCTGGCACGTCTATTGCTTTGTTAAACATGGCAAACCTGTTCTGGCTGCTTGTGCAACCTGGTCGCACCAAAATCGATCATCGGTAGCACCTGAACGGTGCAATGTAGGATTTTTGCCTCTGAACGGTGCGGCGCACTTCGCAAAAATAAACAATATCGCAGCAAAATATTTACAACAAGCCACACTAAATGTTAACAAACACACATAACACTGCACGCGCAAGTTGCAGGCAATAACAACATCACAATAGCTATCAATGCGTCGACGGCGCAGATGATAAAGGAGTTGGATATGCAATTACGTAAGCTAACCACAGCAATGCTGGTCATGGGACTGTCTGCGGGCCTTGCGCACGCAGAAGATGGCGCGCCTGCCGCTGGTAGCACCCTGGACAAGATCGCTAAAAATGGCGTGATCGTCGTCGGGCATCGCGAATCTTCTGTGCCCTTTTCTTATTACGACAACCAGCAGAAAGTGGTCGGCTATTCCCAGGACTACTCCAACGCCATTGTGGAAGCGGTAAAAAAGAAACTTAACAAGCCCGATCTGCAGGTGAAGCTGATCCCGATCACCTCGCAAAACCGTATTCCGCTGTTGCAAAACGGAACCTTCGATTTTGAATGTGGTTCAACGACTAACAACCTTGAGCGCCAGAAACAGGCCGCCTTCTCCGATACGATTTTCGTCGTCGGGACGCGACTGCTGACTAAAAAAGGCGGCGATATTAAAGATTTCCCGGATCTGAAAGGCAAAGCGGTCGTCGTCACCTCCGGGACGACCTCTGAAATTCTGCTGCATAAGCTTAACGAAGAGCAAAAGATGGGGATGCGTATTATTAGCGCGAAAGACCACGGTGACTCGTTCCGCACCCTGGAAAGCGGTCGCGCCGTCGCCTTTATGATGGATGACGCGCTGCTGGCCGGCGAGCGCGCCAAAGCCAAGAAACCGGATAACTGGGAGATTGTCGGTAAACCGCAGTCCCAGGAAGCCTACGGCTGTATGCTGCGTAAAAACGACCCTGAGTTTAAAAAGCTGATGGACGATACCATCGCCCAGGCGCAAACCTCCGGCGAAGCGGAAAAGTGGTTTGATAAGTGGTTTAAAAATCCGATCCCACCGAAAAACCTGAACATGAATTTCGAGTTGTCTGACGAGATGAAAGCCCTGTTCAAAGCACCGAATGATAAAGCGCTTAACTAACTAAAACTAAATGGGACGGGACTCCTGTCCTCTCGATTGTCGCTCAGCACGGACAGACTATAAGCCTGATGGTCGTTCCCCATCGGGCCTGAAACCGCAGATCGCCGGGCAACAATCTTCGAGGGTAGCGCTGCTACCCTTTTTTTTCGGAGTAGATGTATGTCAATAGACTGGAACTGGGGTATTTTTTTACAGGAAGCCCCCTTCGGCAATACCACCTATCTCGGCTGGCTATGGAGTGGTTTTCAGGTCACCGTAGCCCTTTCGATTACCGCCTGGATTATCGCTTTCCTGGTAGGATCTATTTTCGGCATTTTACGTACCGTTCCCAACCGTTTCCTCTCCGGACTGGGCACATTGTACGTAGAACTGTTCCGCAACGTGCCGCTGATCGTGCAATTCTTCACCTGGTACCTGGTGGTGCCTGAACTGTTGCCGGAAGATCTTGGCATGTGGTTTAAGGCGGAACTCGATCCCAATATTCAGTTTTTCCTCTCCTCAATGATCTGTCTGGGACTGTTTACCGCCGCCCGCGTTTGCGAACAGGTGCGCGCCGCGATTCAGTCTCTGCCTCGCGGGCAGAAGAACGCGGCGTTGGCGATGGGGCTAACGCTGCCGCAGGCTTATCGCTATGTCCTGCTGCCGAATGCCTATCGCGTTATCGTGCCGCCAATGACGTCAGAGATGATGAACCTGGTGAAAAACTCGGCTATTGCCTCAACCATCGGCCTGGTGGATATGGCGGCGCAGGCAGGCAAACTGTTGGATTACTCGGCGCACGCCTGGGAATCCTTCACCGCCATTACGCTGGCCTATGTGCTGATTAACGCCGTTATCATGCTGGTCATGAGCCTGGTTGAACGCAAAGTCCGCCTGCCGGGCAACGTGGGGAGCAAATAATGTACGAATTTGACTGGAGTTCGATTATCCCCTCACTGCCTTACCTGCTGGCCGGGTTGGTCATCACGCTGAAGATCACCGTCACCGCCGTTGTCGTGGGGATAGTCTGGGGAACCATTCTGGCCGTCATGCGCCTCTCAAGCTTTGCCCCTATCGCCTGGTTTGCTAAAGCGTATGTTAACGTTTTCCGTTCCATCCCGTTGGTGATGGTGCTGCTGTGGTTCTATCTGATTGTACCCGGCTTTCTGCAAAACGTGCTGGGACTATCGCCGAAAACCGATATCCGCCTGATCTCCGCGATGGTGGCATTCTCCATGTTTGAAGCGGCCTACTATTCCGAGATTATTCGCGCCGGTATTCAAAGTATTTCCCGCGGGCAGTCCAGCGCCGCGCTGGCGTTGGGGATGACCCACTGGCAGTCGATGAAGCTCATTATTCTGCCGCAGGCGTTTCGGGCGATGGTGCCGCTGTTGCTTACGCAGGGCATCGTGCTATTTCAGGACACCTCTTTAGTTTATGTACTCAGCCTGGCGGACTTCTTCCGCACCGCGTCGACTATCGGCGAGCGTGACGGTACTCAGGTCGAAATGATTCTGTTCGCCGGCGCCGTTTATTTTGTTATCAGCCTGAGCGCGTCGTTGCTGGTCAGCTATTTGAAGAAAAGGACAGTTTAATGATTACCCTGAAAAATGTTTCAAAATGGTATGGTCACTTTCAGGTGCTGACCGATTGTTCAACAGAAGTGAAAAAAGGTGAAGTGGTGGTAGTCTGCGGGCCATCGGGTTCCGGTAAATCCACGCTGATTAAGACCGTCAACGGTCTGGAACCGGTGCAAAAAGGCGAAATTACCGTTAACGGCATTATTGTGAACGACAAAAAAACCGATCTGGCGAAACTGCGTTCCCGCGTGGGCATGGTATTCCAGCACTTCGAGCTGTTTCCCCACCTGTCGATCATCGAAAACCTGACGCTGGCGCAGGTGAAAGTGCTGAAACGCGATAAGGCCGCCGCCCGCGATAAAGGCCAGAAGCTGCTGGAGCGCGTTGGCCTGTCTGCGCATGCCAACAAGTTCCCGGCGCAGCTTTCCGGCGGTCAGCAGCAGCGTGTCGCCATCGCCCGTGCGCTGTGCATGGACCCCATTGCCATGTTATTCGATGAACCGACTTCCGCGCTCGATCCGGAAATGATCAACGAGGTACTGGACGTGATGGTCGAGCTGGCGAACGAAGGGATGACCATGATGGTGGTGACGCACGAAATGGGCTTTGCCCGTAAAGTGGCTAACCGGGTGATCTTTATGGATGAAGGTAAAATCGTCGAAGATTCGCCAAAAGAAGAGTTCTTCGCTAACCCCAGTTCCGATCGCGCAAAAGACTTCCTTGCGAAAATCCTGCACTAATCTTCCCAGCGCGCACGTCAGAGTGCGCGCTATCTCACGCTTTACTTCTTCGCTTCTCGAAACGTATCCAGCCGGGCGTTAACCTTGTCACAAAGTACCGCTTACAAGGAGCCACAATGGCACTGCCCATTATTATTGATTGCGATCCGGGTCATGATGACGCGATCGCCCTCGTTCTCGCCCTCGCCTCCCCTGAACTGGAAGTGAAAGCGATCACCTCTTCCGCCGGCAACCAGACGCCGGATAAGACGCTGCGCAACGTGCTGCGGATGCTGACACTGCTCAAACGCCCGGATATTCCGGTGGCGGGCGGCGCGGTGAAACCGCTCATGCGCGAACTGATTATCGCCGATAACGTTCACGGCGAAAGCGGCCTCGACGGCCCGGCGCTGCCCGAGCCGTCATTCGCCCCGCAAAGCGGCACTGCCGTTGAGCTGATGGCAAAAACACTGCGTGAAAGTTCACAGCCAGTCACCATCGTCTCCACTGGCCCACAGACCAACGTGGCGCTGCTGCTGAATAGCCATCCGGAACTGCATACGAAAATCGCCCGCATTGTGATCATGGGCGGCGCGATGGCGCTGGGTAACTGGACGCCCGCTGCGGAATTTAATATTTACGTCGATCCGGAAGCGGCAGAAATTGTCTTCCAGTCAGGCATTCCGGTGGTGATGGCCGGGCTGGACGTCACTCATAAGGCACAGATTCACGCCGCCGATATCGAATGCTTTCGCGCCATCGGTAACCCGATTTCCACCATCGTCGCCGAACTGCTGGACTTCTTTATGGAGTACCACAAAGACGAAAAATGGGGATTTGTCGGCGCGCCGCTGCACGACCCGTGCACCATCGCCTGGCTGCTGAAACCCGAGATTTTCACCACCGTTGAGCGTTGGGTTGGCGTGGAAACCCAGGGGAAATACACCCAGGGGATGACGGTGGTGGATTATTATTTCCTGACGGGGAATAAGCCGAATGCGACGGTGATGGTCGATGTAGACCGCCAGGGATTTGTCGATTTGCTGGCGGAACGGCTGCAATACTACGCATAAAGCGCAAAGTAGAATCCAGGGATGAATAGCGATGTTTTGGCGTAACAATAGACCTGAAATCAGCCTGCTACAGCACGACGTAGCCCATATTACGTTTTCAGTACGTAACGGAAAAGCATTGCTTCGTCCCTGCGTTATCCACGCTCCCGACTCTTACGCCGGTATTCATACGCTCTCCTGGCATGGCTCGCCGCTGATTCGTTTTTACACTGAAGCCTGGTGCCCAACTTGTGCAGAATTTGTTTATGCCGGTTTTAGCAATGATGATGAAGGCGCCGCGCAGTTTTTATCCTCACTTGCCGAGTGGAATCAGCCAGGAGTCGGGTTGAACGAAGCATTTACCGCCCTGACGCCGCTGTTTTCACTCTTTGCCGATGGCTATTACCGGCTGGAAGCCCAACTACACGCTTAACATGGCGGACGGCAACCGTCCGCTCACGATAATGAACCTTACGGCTCAAACGGCCTGCGCTGGAACTGATCGTGGCCACACTTCGGGCAGAGCGGCAACACATCCGGCGTGTAAACCGCCAGATGATAGTGGCATTTCTCGCACACCAGATTCCCCAATCCCACCACTTCGCCACTATGATACACGCCGTGGTGATTCAAATCCTGGAATACCTCGCGCCATTCCAGCTGGGTTTTGTCGGTAATGTCCGCCAGTTCCTGCCAGAGACTCTCTTTAATCACCCGTAAGAAGACGCTATCGTCCTGGCTCTCTTCGTAGCTCATGGCGAACTCTTCCAGATCGCGTCTGACAGCGCGCGTCAGTTCGTCCACCTCGGTTCGCGTTAACTCCCCTGTTTGCATCACGCGCTGGCGCGCCTGCTCCACCAGCGCATCAATGTCGCGCTCGCCATTGCGTAAACGCTCGCTTAATGAGGCCACCAGTTCACGGTAATATTGAGCAACCTTGTTCATCACTTCACCTCTTGGATCGTTAACTGCCTATAATAATAGACGTTATTTGCGTTACGCTTTGCAAGGCTGCCCACAGAGTCTGTAAATTCTTGTCAGGCCGACTCACGTATCCAGCGCGTCAGCGAGGTACGATCGACATTTAACCGTTTCGCCACTAACGATTTATTATCCCTTTCCGCCTCTAATAATTTTCTCAAAATACGCAGGCGAATCGTTTTATAATCGCCAGCCAACATCTGGCAGTCGTGGCAGGTACTTGGCTCGCGTCGGCTCCCCTCTTCCAGATCGTCCAGCAAGAGGCGTCCCTCATCCAGCGTTGCCGGGGAGTGATCAATAGAGAGCACCAGCCGTTCGATAATATTGCTTAACTGCCTGACGTTTCCGGGCCAGGCGAAGCGCTGAAGCTCTTGCCACAGCGCCGGGGTTAACGTTAGTGCCGGGCGTTTATAATGCTGGCTGAAACTAGTAAGCAGCGACAGGCCGATGGCTTTGATATCCTCCGGACGTTTGCGTAGCGGGATGGTGGTCACTTTTAATACGTTAAGCCGATAGTAAAGATCTTCGCGAAATGCCCCATCCGCAATGAGCTTCGTTAACGTCTGATTGGTCGCCGCAATCACGCGAATATCAACAGGTATCATCTGGTCTGAGCCCAGCCGCATAATCTGCCGCTCCTGCAATACCCGTAATAAGCGCGTCTGTAGCGGTTTATCCAGCTCGCTAATCTCATCCAGAAAAATGGTACCGTGGTGCGCTAATTCAAACAGGCCTATTTTGCCTTTCGGCGACGCGCCGGTAAATGCGCCGGCGACATAGCCAAAGAGTTCGCTCTCCAGAATCTGAGGGGCCATCGCGCCGCAGTTAATGGCGACAAACGGGCCGTTGACGCGTTGGCTGGCATTATGAATACTTTGCGCCAGCACCTCTTTTCCCGTCCCGCTTTCGCCATTAATTAAGATAGTCGCGTCCGTATCGGCATAATTTTTAATGATCGCCAGACGACGCAGCATTTCCGGGTTTTCGGTAAGCAGATCGTCGAAATGATAGCGGGCGCTCAAGCCACGGCGAGACAGCTCCTGGCGGCGAACATGATGTTCCGCCCCCTGTAAACTGGAGACGGTTTGCATCGTCAACACTACCCGGCTTAACTGTCTGGCCGCAAATACCGGATACAGATTAACCACCATCGCGCCTTGCGGCGTATCGACGACTTTCGCGCTGACGGTTTTTCCCTCACGTAATGTATGCCGCTCCTGGAGCAATACCTGTTTCAGAAAAGACGCGTCATAAATCTCACCGGAGGCGTTAATTTTAAAAAGTTGGCTCGCATATTTATTGTAATGCAGTAACGCGCCGGTATCATCAAGCGTGATAACAGCTTTATCAAACTGATCGAGAATCAGCTGCAGATGATGACGCTCGAGTAATTGGCTGCGAAAAGCCAGATATAATGAGCGGGCTTCTTCCAGAGCTTCGGTTATTGATGCGGGGCTGGAATCAAGTAAACGGAATTGCGAGCCCAGCGGTGAAAAATAATCCTGACAAACGGTATCGCCAACAATGCAATCTAATGGCGTGGACGCTAATTGCCGCTTCAGGCAAGAAATCGTTTCTTTATCATTTCCCTGTAAGGTAAAAATTTTATAGTTAATATTTAACTGTTCCGCTACGCGCGCGCATCCTTTGATCACACTGGAAAAGCCGACAATACCGACAGTGCCTTTTTGTCCTTTAAAAGGGATAAGCGCATCAAGAATGTCGTAGCCGGACATTTTAATTTCGACTACCGGTAATTTACTGTGCTTTTTTAATATTTCCGCACAGCCGCCACGACTAATCAGTACCTGGTGCCCACGGGACTCTAATAAAGGTAGCTCATCCAGGATACGATTAAGCGTCGTTTGATGAATAGTGACGGCGTAATCCAACTGCGCGACCAGCGCCTCGGCAGCCTTTGCCAGTTGCGGGTAAGGAGAGACAAAACAGAGAGGAGATGCGGCTATATCTTTCGTCTTATTCATCACTCACCATCCTGTTGGTTTATAAACGGGCGAGACCGCCCGTCGTGATTTATTTTCCGCCGAAACGCTAACCGCCTGCGGCGGCTGGGTTCAGTTTACGATCGTAACGTTTTTTTATCCATACGGTCAGGAAGGGGGCGCACAGAGCGGTAATAATCGTCGAGGCCGCCACCTGCGCCGCCGCCGTCGACGCCAGGTCGGTAAAATGCGGATCGAGCAGCGCGATTGCCGCTGGCGTCGCGACGGCGTTGCCAGAGGTGGTGGATACCGCCGCGCCTGCCACGCCGCTGCCTCCCGTCAGACGATCGGCGAAAATATTAAAAAATCCGCCAATCGCCACCGTCATGAGTCCCAGTAAAATGCCTGAAGAGCCTGCCGTGATAAGTCGTGCGAAATCAATACCGTATCCTAACCCAAAGGCAAAAAAGGGAATCGTTACCACGCTGCCCTGTTTAAGAAACTTGCGCATGTCCTCATCCAGATTGCCCAAAATCATGCCAATGATAATGGGAATAATAACCGCCACCAGATTCATAAAGGGTATCGACACCATGCCTGCCGACCCTAACGCCAGCATGGTGAAAAAGGGACCATCGTTCAACGATATTACCGCAATCGCGCCGCCGTCGGTTTCATCGCCGTACTCCCCCACCAACGCGGCATATAACCCACTGTTCGAGTTGGTCATCGCCGAAATAATCGCTAAAGCCGACAGACCTAATAACCCATCCGGGCCGCAAAATTTCCCGACCAGAATGCCAATAATCACGCCGCTGGCAAATTTCGCAAAGGTGATCGCAGCGCCTTTTTTCAACGCTTTCGGCGCGGCTTTAAACTGGATATCCGCGCCCATACAGACTAAAAACATGCCTAAAATCGCCATTGCGCCATGCGAAATAGAAGTGACAAAACCGCCTATTTCCAGCGCCTCCGGCGCAAAGGTTTTAAACAATGCGCCGATGATCAGCGGTACAACCATCATACCACCAGGAAAACGTTCCAGTGTTTTTTTAATTTTCATAGCTTATTCCCAGGAGATAACCGGACAGCTTGTGCTGCCCGATTTGGTATCAGAACGTCGGCGCGATCTTATAAATAGAGAATTCGTTATGACCTAAATCTTCTGATTTAGTCGTTTTCCCATTCGCGACGCGTAAAATTTCCTGATAAATTTCCTCGCCCATTTGCGTAATAGAAGCCTCGCCAGACATAATGACGGACACATCAATATCAATATTGTCCTGCATCATTTCCCACGTTGCTTTATTACCCGTAATTTTTATTACCGGCGCTATTGGGTTACCGGCAGGCGTTCCGCGACCGGTAGTAAAAATAACGATCTGCGCTCCACCCGCCACCATGCCGGAAATAGATTCAATATCCTGCCCCGGGGTATCCATAATCCACAGGCCAGGATGCGTTGGGCTATCGGCATATTCCAGTACGCCCTGTAGCGGCGCATGACCTGCTTTATGCATACAGCCTAACGATTTTTCTTCAATGGTAGTCAGCCCGCCTTTAATATTGCCCGGCGTCGGCTGTCCCCCGCGAATATCCTCGCCCAGCGCTTTTGCTCGCGCCTCGCAGCCGACCACTAAATCAATGAGCTGTTGACCAACCTCCGGCGTCACCGCGCGTTTCGCCATCACATGCTCGGCGCCAATAAATTCCGTCGTTTCAGAAAGAATTGAGCTTCCGCCGCAGCGTATCAGCTTATCCGAGGCGACCCCGCAGGAAGGGTTAGACGCCAGCCCCGATGTCGTATCTGACCCGCCGCACTCCATCGCCAGCAGCAGCTCGCTAACCGGTGCTTGCTGCGGTTTTTGCATGGAGAGTTGTTGCGCATAGTCGCGGGCCAGCGAAATCCCCCTGGCCTGACATTTAAGCGTGCCGCCCTCTTCCTGAATGGTAATGCAGGAGGTCGGTTTGCCAAATGCGGTAATCTCCTCTGCGATGCGTAGCGGCTCCGCGCCTTCACAGCCTAAGCCCACAACCACAATAGCGCCGACGTTGGGATTATTCGCCACATTAATCAATGTCTTTTCCGTCAGACGCGCATCGCCTGCTACCTGGCAGCAGCCAAAATCGTTATTCACCCATGTCGCGCCTTTTACCTGCCGGGCAATATCCCGGGCGACTTTATTCGCACAAACGCTGGTAGGTAAAATCAGTACATAATTACGGATGCCAAAACGGCCGTCAGGGCGGCGGAACCCCAAAAAAGTCTCATTGCTCATAATCATTTTCCCTTGTTTTATATTATTTCCAGTCACCACGTCCGCGTTCACTTTCCACATTGTGGACGTGCACATAGTCGCCACTTTTTATTTCCTGAGTGGCGCGGCCAATGGATTCGCCATATTTATAAACTTCGCCATGAAAAGGCACATCGCAGATGGCGAATTTGTGGCCAAATGGCACATCCTGATGTAACACAACGCTTATCTCGCGTTCGCCAATGAACATTGTGGCGGTTTCGCCGGCCTTGAGCGCCGTAATAGCCGTCGCGACGCAATCCTGAGGGTGAATCACCACTGCATTTTTTTTCACGATTAACTCCTTTGCTTTAGTCCTGTCTTCCCTAATCAAAAGGCGTGCCATTTTTTAACTGCATGGTTTATATGACTTTATTTTTACAGGCCGATCTGGCGATGACAGGAACTGCGGTAATTTGCCTCAGTCGTGTCGCATTTTGCGTCACCTCCTCATGAACGCCTGACACGACAAATGTTCTACCCCCTGTTTTGACGTGCGTGTTTGGGCTATGCTATGCGGATCTAAACACCACCTCTAAAGCTACATTTGTAGCTGTATCGAAAACAGGACTACTGGCTGCCATGCAAGAGCAATACCGCCCGGAAGAGATAGAATCCAAAGTACAGCTTCACTGGGATGAGAAGCGCACATTTGAAGTGACCGAAGACGAGAGCAAAGAGAAGTATTACTGCCTGTCGATGCTTCCCTATCCTTCTGGCCGACTACACATGGGCCACGTACGTAACTACACCATCGGCGACGTGGTTGCCCGCTACCAGCGTATGCTGGGCAAAAACGTGCTGCAGCCAATCGGCTGGGACGCCTTCGGCCTGCCGGCGGAAGGCGCGGCGGTGAAGAACAACACCGCGCCGGCGCCGTGGACGTACGACAACATCGCGTACATGAAAAACCAGCTCAAAACGCTGGGTTTTGGCTATGACTGGAGCCGTGAAATCGCGACCTGCACCCCGGAATACTACCGTTGGGAACAGAAGTTCTTCACCGAGCTGTATAAAAAAGGCCTGGTGTACAAGAAGACTTCTGCCGTTAACTGGTGCCCGAACGATCAGACCGTTCTCGCCAACGAACAGGTGATCGACGGCTGCTGCTGGCGCTGCGACACCAAAGTTGAGCGTAAAGAGATCCCACAGTGGTTTATCAAAATCACCGCTTACGCAGACGAACTGTTGCGCGATCTGGATAAGCTGGACCACTGGCCTGATACCGTGAAAACGATGCAGCGCAACTGGATTGGCCGCTCTGAAGGCGTGGAAATCACCTTCGATGTGAAGGGTTACGATAACACGCTGACCGTCTATACCACCCGTCCGGATACCTTTATGGGCGCCACTTACCTGGCGGTGGCCGCCGGTCATCCGCTGGCGCAAAAAGCGGCGGCGAACAACGCCGAGCTGGCGGCGTTCATCGACGAATGCCGTAACACCAAAGTGGCCGAAGCCGAAATGGCGACCATGGAGAAAAAAGGCGTCGACACCGGCTATAAAGCGATTCATCCGTTAACTGGCGAAGAGATCCCGGTCTGGGCGGCAAACTTTGTCCTGATGGAGTACGGCACTGGCGCGGTGATGGCCGTTCCGGGTCACGATCAGCGCGACTACGAATTTGCCTCCAAATACGGTTTGACCATCAAGCCGGTGATTCTGGCCGCCGACGGTTCCGAGCCGGATCTTTCCGAACAGGCGCTGACCGAAAAAGGCGTGCTGTTTAACTCCGGCGAGTTCGACGGTCTGGCCTTTGAAGCGGCGTTTAACGCCATTGCCGATAAACTGGCGGAAAAAGGCGTCGGCGAACGTAAAGTGAACTATCGTCTGCGTGACTGGGGCGTTTCCCGTCAGCGTTACTGGGGCGCGCCGATCCCGATGGTCACCCTGGAAGACGGCACCGTGCTGCCGACGCCGGAAGATCAACTGCCGGTTATTCTGCCGGAAGATGTCGTCATGGACGGCATCACCAGCCCGATTAAAGCCGATCCTGAGTGGGCGAAAACCACCGTTAACGGTATGCCGGCGCTGCGTGAAACCGACACCTTCGACACCTTTATGGAATCGTCATGGTACTACGCGCGTTACACCTGCCCGCAGTATCAGGAAGGAATGCTGGATTCGAAAGCGGCAAACTACTGGCTGCCGGTCGACATCTACATCGGCGGTATTGAACATGCCATCATGCACCTGCTCTACTTCCGCTTCTTCCATAAGCTGATGCGCGATGCGGGCATGGTCACCTCTGACGAGCCGGCTAAACAGTTGCTGTGCCAGGGCATGGTACTGGCGGATGCGTTCTATTATGTCGGCGAGAACGGCGAGCGTAACTGGGTTTCGCCAGTTGACGCTATCGTCGAGCGCGATGAAAAAGGCCGCATCGTCAAAGCAAAAGACGCAGCGGGTCATGAGCTGGTCTACACTGGCATGAGTAAAATGTCCAAGTCGAAAAATAACGGTATCGACCCGCAGGTAATGGTTGAACGTTATGGCGCGGATACGGTACGCCTGTTTATGATGTTCGCTTCTCCGGCGGATATGACTCTGGAATGGCAGGAGTCCGGCGTAGAAGGCGCAAACCGCTTTATTAAACGCGTCTGGAAGCTGGTTTACGAACACACCGCTAAAGGTCCTGTCGCGGCGCTGAACGTCGATGCGCTGAGCGAAGATCAAAAAGCGCTGCGTCGCGATGTGCATAAAACCATTGCCAAAGTGACCGATGATATCGGCCGCCGTCAGACGTTCAACACCGCCATTGCGGCGATCATGGAGTTGATGAACAAACTGGCGAAAGCCCCGCAGGAAGGCGAACAAGACCGCGCCCTGCTTCAGGAAGCGCTGCAGGCCGTCGTGCGTATGCTTAACCCGTTCACCCCGCACGTCTGCTTTACCTTGTGGCAGGAACTGGGCGGCGAAGGTGATATCGACAACGCGCCGTGGCCGGTTGCCGACGAGCAGGCAATGGTGGAAAACACCACGCTGGTTGTCGTGCAGGTTAACGGTAAAGTTCGCGGTAAGATCACCGTTGCGGTGGATGCCACCGAAGAACAGGTGCGTGAACGTGCAGGCCAGGAACATCTGGTGGCAAAATATCTTGATGGCGTTACCGTGCGTAAAGTGATTTACGTTCCGGGTAAACTCCTCAATCTGGTTGTTGGCTAAGCGCGGGAGGAAGCGTGCGATATCTGGTAACACTGTTGTTATCTCTGGCGGTGCTGGTCACCGCCGGATGCGGCTGGCATCTGCGTAGCACTACGCAGGTTCCGGCTTCAATGAAAACGATG
This sequence comes from Salmonella sp. SJTUF14076, assembly GCF_015534835.1. Lineage (NCBI taxonomy): Bacteria > Pseudomonadati > Pseudomonadota > Gammaproteobacteria > Enterobacterales > Enterobacteriaceae > Salmonella > Salmonella sp. SJTUF14076. The sequence goes on from NZ_CP064674.1 coordinate 3,246,291, forward strand.
ATCCTCGATTCCGGCGATCCGAACGGTCCGCTAAGTCGTGCGGTACGTAATCAGTTACGGCTGAATAACGTAAACCTGCTTGATAAAGACACAACGCGCAAAGACGTTCCGTCTCTGCGGCTTGGAACGGTGACTATTTCGCAGGATACGGCGTCAGTGTTCCAGGATGGCCAGACGGCGGAATATCAGATGGTGATGACCGTCAATGCCTCGGTATTGATTCCGGGCCATGACATCTATCCTATCAGCACGAAAGTGTACCGTTCGTTCTTCGATAACCCGCAGATGGCGTTGGCGAAGGATAACGAGCAGGCCATGATCGTTCAGGAGATGTATGACAAAGCCGCTGAACAGCTGATTCGTAAGCTGACCAGCGTCCGCGCGGCGGATATTCAGGCGACGAAAGAGGAGGCTACCGCCGACAATGAGACGGCGGCGCCCGCCTCTACGCCAGCACGCGTCTCCACTACGCTGAGTAACTAATGATCAGGTTGTATCCTGAACAACTCCGCGCGCAGCTCAACGAAGGGCTGCGTGCGGCATATCTGCTATTGGGCAACGATCCGCTGCTGCTGCAGGAAAGTCAGGACGCTATTCGTCTGGCGGCTGCGTCGCAAGGCTTCGAAGAGCACCACGCTTTTACTCTCGATCCCAGTACCGACTGGGGATCGCTTTTCTCACTCTGCCAGGCGATGAGCCTGTTCGCCAGCCGTCAAACGCTGGTGCTGCAACTGCCGGAAAACGGGCCTAACGCGGCAATGAATGAGCAACTCGCCACCCTGAGCGAGCTGCTGCATGACGACCTGTTATTAATAGTACGCGGAAACAAGCTCACCAAAGCGCAGGAAAACGCCGCCTGGTATACCGCGCTGGCAGACCGTAGCGTTCAGGTCAGTTGTCAGACGCCGGAGCAGGCGCAGCTTCCCCGCTGGGTGGCCGCCAGAGCGAAAGCACAGAATTTGCAACTGGATGACGCCGCGAACCAACTGCTGTGCTATTGCTATGAGGGCAATCTGTTGGCGCTGGCGCAGGCGCTGGAACGGCTGTCGCTGCTTTGGCCTGACGGTAAGTTAACGCTTCCTCGCGTAGAGCAGGCCGTCAATGACGCCGCCCACTTTACCCCTTTCCACTGGGTGGATGCGTTACTGATGGGGAAAAGCAAACGCGCGCTGCATATTCTGCAACAGCTACGCCTTGAAGGCAGCGAACCGGTTATTCTGCTGCGCACCCTCCAGCGAGAGCTGCTGCTACTGGTAAATCTCAAACGTCAGTCCGCGCATACGCCGTTACGCGCGCTGTTTGATAAACACCGGGTCTGGCAAAACCGTCGCCCCATGATCGGCGACGCGTTGCAGCGTCTCCATCCTGCGCAGCTTCGCCAGGCCGTGCAGTTACTGACGCGTACAGAAATTACGCTCAAACAGGATTATGGTCAGTCGGTATGGGCAGATCTTGAAGGGCTGTCGCTCCTGCTCTGCCATAAGGCGCTGGCAGACGTATTTATTGATGGGTGATATGAAATCGTTACAGGCTTTATTCGGCGGCACCTTTGATCCGGTGCATTATGGACATCTTAAACCTGTTGAAACGCTGGCGAATCTGATCGGCTTATCGCGGGTGATTATTATGCCTAACAATGTGCCGCCGCATCGCCCCCAGCCGGAAGCCTCCAGCGCGCAGCGTAAATATATGCTGGAGCTGGCTATCGCCGATAAGCCGCTTTTTACGCTGGATGAACGCGAGCTACAGCGAAACGCGCCCTCTTACACTGCGCAAACGCTGAAAGCATGGCGCGAAGAACAGGGTCCCGAAGCGCCGCTGGCGTTTATTATCGGCCAGGACTCTCTGCTTAACTTCCCCACCTGGCATGATTACGACACCATCCTTGATAACACTCACCTGATCGTTTGTCGTCGTCCGGGCTATCCCCTTGAAATGACGCAGGCGCAACACCAGCAGTGGCTGGAACAGCATCTGACCCATACGCCGGACGATCTGCACCAGTTGCCAGCCGGTAAAATTTACCTGGCGGAAACGCCCTGGCTTAATATCTCCGCAACCCTCATCCGCGAACGGCTGGAAAAAGGCGAATCCTGCGACGATCTGTTGCCGGAAAACGTGCTGAACTACATCAATCAGCAGGGGCTATACCGGTAAGCACATTGCGCAGCGCCGCCAGCAGACGCTCGTTTTGCGCAGCGCTGCGTATCGCCACACGATAATAGCGGCTGTCCAGCCCCGGGTAGTTAGCGCAGCTACGGATTAAAATCCGCTGCGTCAGCAACCGTCGCTGCAGATCAATATCCTCTCGCTCACAGCGTAACAACAGATAGTTTGCCCGCCCGGGATAAACCGTCAGCAGGGGGAGCTGACAAAGCGCCTGATAAAACCGGGCGCCCTCCTCCCGTAACCAATGCCAGGTCGCCTGTTGCCAGGCACTATCCTGTAACGCTACCTCACCGGCCAGCGCCGCCAGCGCGTTAACCGACCACGGCATTTGTTGGCGACGCATCCGCGCCACCGCCGCGTCATCGCTATTGACGAGATATCCCAACCGCAGGCCGGGAATGGCATAAAATTTGGTCAGCGAACGCAGCACCCAGATATGCGGATTATCTTTAAGAGCAGGAATAAAGCCCGTCTCATGCGGAATAAAATCGATAAACGCCTCATCCAGGATCAGGTTAATGCTCAGCGATTTGCAGCGATCGGCAATGGCCTGTAATAACTGCCGCTCCGGCAGCAGGCCGGTTGGATTATTGGGCGTACACAGAAACAGGCAGTCCAGATCGGGCGTCAACGCCTCAAGAATGGCATCGGTAAGCTGCCAGCCATCCGCTTCGCGTAGAGACCAGCGACGAATTTCACAGCCAATTTGCGCCAGCGCCCGGCCATACTCCGCGAAACCTGGCGTGACAATCATTGCACGACGCGGTTTAAGACCGCTCGCCACGGTAAAGATTGACTCCGTCTCGCCATTTCCCGCCAGTATCCACGATGCCGGCACCTGGTGATGACGCGCCAGCGCCTGGTGCAAATGAAAATAATCGGCGTCCGGGTAGCGCTCAATGCAGTCCAGATTGTCGATAAGCGCGCGTTTCACGCTGACAGGCATACCCAGCGGATTAATGTTTGCGCTAAAATCCAGTAACTGGTCAGGCGAGATGCCCAACACCGTCGCGGCTTCCCGAATATTACCGCCATGCGCGCTGTTGAATAACGCCATTATGCCTCCGGCCAAAAAACGCTATTTTAGTGAAAAAAACGTTGCGCAATCAGGGGCATTATCATGTTTTGCGCATTTAACCTCATGAGGAATACCATGCGATTGTGGCTGGTGCGTCATGGCGAAACCGAGGCCAATGTCGCCGGGTTGTATAGCGGACATGCTCCCACGCCGTTAACGGAAAATGGGATTGGCCAGGCGAAAACGCTACATACTTTATTGCGCCACGCGCCATTTGACCGGGTGTTATGCAGCGAGCTGGAACGCGCGCGCCATACCGCCCGGCTCGTACTGGAGGGCCGGGATACGCCGCAACACATCTTACCTGAGCTTAATGAGATGTACTTCGGCGACTGGGAAATGCGCCATCACCGCGACCTCGCCCATGAAGATGCCGAAAGCTATGCCGCCTGGTGTACGGACTGGCAGAATGCGGTTCCGACCAATGGCGAGGGTTTTCAGGCTTTTACCCGGCGCGTAGAGCGCTTTATCTCGCGACTCGACGCGTTCAGCGATTGCCAGAACCTGCTGATCGTCAGCCATCAGGGCGTACTCAGCCTGTTGATTGCCCGTCTTCTCGCAATGCCCGCCGCCTCGCTATGGCATTTCCGGGTAGAACAGGGATGCTGGAGCGCAATCGACATATGCGAAGGGTTCGCCACCCTGAAAGTATTAAATAGTCGTGCCGTCTGGCGGCCTGAGTGATGAATTTTCCGTTTTTTCTCGCCGCAGCGGTTTCGCCCATTGACAGCCCCCGACAGGCTGTTATTCTCCGCAGCCAGGCTTTTTTCACCTTGCAGAGCTTTGCAGAAATTGTTTTACAAAAATGGCGATGCTTTCTGTGACGTGGGATGGGATGATAATCTGGTTTTAAACGCCGATCCGGCGACATAAGTCCCGGTATCGCCGCTGATTCAGGTATACTACATGGCGTCCCGCCGGAAGGTTAGCGTTAACTCGCAACGCCTTACCGGTCCAGCCTGTTGGCCTTTTTTCTATCGTTATAACGCAATTATTCACCCAGGGGGAAAACTTGCAGGGTAAAGCACTCCAGGATTTTGTTATCGACAAAATTGATGACCTGAAAGGTCAGGACATCATCGCCTTAGATGTTCAGGGTAAATCCAGTATCACCGACTGTATGATTATTTGTACCGGCACCTCCAGCCGTCACGTTATGTCTATTGCCGACCACGTGGTGCAGTCGTCGCGCGCGGCCGGTATGCTGCCATTGGGCGTCGAAGGCGAAAATGCGGCTGACTGGATTGTCGTCGATCTGGGCGATGTGATTGTGCATGTCATGCAGGAAGAAAGTCGCCGCCTGTATGAACTGGAAAAACTCTGGAGTTAATGCGTGAAGCTGCAACTTGTCGCTGTCGGCACGAAGATGCCCGACTGGGTTCAAACGGGATTTACGGAATATCTGCGTCGTTTTCCGAAAGATATGCCCTTTGAGCTGATCGAAATCCCTGCGGGCAAACGCGGCAAGAACGCGGATATCAAACGCATTCTCGACAAAGAGGGCGAGCAGATGCTGGCCGCCGCCGGTAAGAATCGCATTGTTACCCTGGATATTCCAGGCAAGCCGTGGGATACGCCGCAGTTAGCCAATGAGCTGGAGCGCTGGAAACAGGACGGGCGCGACGTCAGTTTGCTGATTGGCGGCCCGGAAGGATTATCTCCCGCCTGCAAAGCGGCAGCGGAACAGAGCTGGTCGCTCTCGGCGTTAACGCTCCCTCACCCGCTGGTTCGGGTTCTGGTTGCGGAGAGTTTGTACCGGGCGTGGAGCATCACAACCAACCACCCTTATCACCGTGAGTGATCGTGAAGTCTTGAGAAGATTAAGCAGCGGATGAAACGACAAAATTCTTTTCGTGACTATACGGCTGAGTCCGCACTGTTTGTGCGTCGGGCGCTGGTCGCCTTTTTGGGTATTTTGCTGCTGACCGGCGTACTGATCGCCAATTTGTATAATCTGCAAATCCTTCGTTTTACCGATTACCAGACCCGCTCGAACGAAAACCGTATCAAGCTGGTGCCAATTGCGCCAAGCCGCGGGATAATCTACGACCGTAACGGCATTCCCCTTGCGCTGAACCGCACTATCTATCAGATTGAAATGATGCCGGAAAAGGTGGATAACGTTCAGCAAACGCTGGATGCGCTACGCAGTGTGGTCGATTTAAACGACGACGATATCGCCGCCTTTAAAAAAGAGCGCGCCCGATCCCATCGCTTTACTTCTATTCCGGTGAAAACAAACCTGACGGAAGTTCAGGTCGCGCGCTTTGCTGTCAACCAGTACCGTTTTCCGGGCGTCGAAGTCAAAGGCTATAAACGCCGCTATTATCCATACGGATCGGCGCTGACCCACGTTATCGGCTACGTATCGAAAATCAATGATAAAGACGTCGAGCGTCTCGACAGAGAAAACAAACTGGCGAACTACGCCGCCACCCATGACATCGGCAAGCTGGGCATTGAGCGCTACTATGAAGATATTCTGCATGGGCAAACCGGTTATGAAGAGGTTGAAGTCAACAACCGCGGCCGCGTTATTCGCCAGCTTAAAGAGGTGCCGCCGCAGGCCGGACACGATATCTACCTGACGCTGGATCTCAAGCTCCAGCAGTATATTGAAACGCTGCTGGCAGGCAGTCGCGCGGCGGTGATTGTCACCGATCCGCGTACCGGCGGCGTGCTATCGCTGGTCTCCATGCCAAGTTACGACCCTAACCTTTTCGTGGACGGCATCTCCAGCAAAGATTACTCCGGGCTGCTTAACGACCCGAACACGCCATTAGTGAACCGCGCGACTCAGGGTGTCTACCCACCCGCTTCTACCGTTAAGCCTTACGTCGCCGTATCGGCGTTAAGCGCTGGCGTCATCACCCGTAACACCAGTCTTTTCGACCCTGGCTGGTGGCAGTTGCCAGGGTCTGAGAAACGCTACCGAGACTGGAAAAAATGGGGCCACGGGCATCTGAATATCACCAAATCCCTTGAAGAGTCGGCGGATACCTTCTTCTATCAGGTGGCCTATGATATGGGGATCGATCGCCTGTCAGAATGGATGGGTAAGTTCGGCTATGGTCACTATACCGGAATTGATCTCGCAGAAGAGCGCTCTGGTAATATGCCGACCCGCGAGTGGAAACAGAAACGCTTTAAAAAACCGTGGTATCAGGGCGATACGATTCCGGTGGGCATCGGCCAGGGCTACTGGACGGCAACGCCGATTCAGATGAGTAAGGCGCTGATGATCCTTATTAACGACGGTGTAGTTAAAGTCCCGCACCTGTTAATGAGCACCGCGGAAAACGGTAAACAGGTGCCGTGGGTACAGCCGCATGAGCCGCCGGTGGGCGATATTCACTCCGGCTACTGGGAAATTGCGAAAGATGGCATGTATGGCGTCGCCAACCGCCCTAACGGCACGGCGCATAAATATTTTGCCAGCGCGCCCTATAAAATCGCGGCGAAGTCGGGCACCGCGCAGGTCTTTGGCCTGAAGGCCAACGAAACGTACAATGCGCATAAAATCGCCGAGCGCCTGCGCGACCATAAATTAATGACCGCCTTTGCGCCGTATAACAATCCCCAGGTCGCCGTCGCGATCATCCTTGAAAACGGCGGCGCAGGCCCGGCAGTAGGCACGATCATGCGCCAAATCCTTGATCACATCATGCTGGGCGACAACAACACCCATTTGCCTGCGGAAAACCCGGTGGTTGCAGCGGCGGAGGACCAATAATCATGACGGATAATCCGAACAAAAAAACCTTCTGGGACAAAATTCATATCGATCCCACGATGCTACTCATTCTGCTGGCGTTACTGGTTTACAGCGCGTTGGTCATCTGGAGCGCCAGCGGCCAGGACATCGGCATGATGGAGCGTAAAATCGGTCAGATTGCGATGGGGCTGGTGGTCATGGTGGTGATGGCGCAGATCCCGCCGCGCGTGTATGAAGGCTGGGCGCCCTATCTCTATATCATTTGTATCATTTTGCTGGTCGCCGTTGATGCCTTTGGCGCAATATCCAAAGGCGCGCAGCGCTGGCTCGATCTGGGAATCGTTCGCTTTCAGCCTTCGGAAATAGCCAAAATCGCCGTGCCGCTGATGGTCGCCCGCTTTATTAACCGCGACGTCTGCCCGCCCTCGCTGAAAAATACCGCCATCGCCCTGGTATTAATCTTTATGCCTACCCTGCTGGTCGCCGCCCAGCCGGACCTGGGGACGTCTATTCTGGTCGCCCTTTCCGGTCTCTTTGTCCTATTTTTGTCTGGCCTGAGCTGGCGCTTAATTGGGGTCGCCATTGTATTGATCGCTGCGTTTATTCCTATTTTGTGGTTTTTCCTGATGCACGATTACCAACGCCAGCGCGTCATGATGCTCCTTGATCCGGAGACCGATCCGCTGGGCGCGGGCTATCATATTATTCAGTCTAAAATCGCCATTGGCTCAGGCGGCCTGCGCGGTAAAGGCTGGCTCCACGGCACCCAGTCGCAGCTGGAGTTTTTACCCGAACGCCATACCGACTTTATCTTCGCGGTACTGGCGGAAGAGCTCGGTCTGGTGGGCATCCTGATTCTGCTCGCGCTCTATATTTTGCTAATAATGCGCGGTCTGTGGATTGCCGCCAGAGCGCAAACTACATTTGGTCGCGTGATGGCTGGCGGATTAATGTTAATATTATTCGTTTATGTCTTCGTAAATATTGGTATGGTGAGCGGTATTCTGCCTGTGGTTGGAGTACCTTTACCCCTGGTCAGCTACGGGGGCTCCGCACTGATTGTGCTGATGGCCGGGTTCGGGATTGTGATGTCGATCCACACCCACAGAAAAATGTTGTCGAAAAGCGTATAAGGGGTGCGCAATGCGTAAGCAGTTGCCTGTAATCTGCGTCGCGGCAGGGATAGTACTACTCGCGGCATGTACTAATGACGGCGGTCAGCAGCAAACCACCGTCGCGCCGCAACCTGCGGTATGTAATGGTCCGACTGTGGAAATCAGCGGAGCGGAACCGCGTTATGAACCTCTGAATCCGACCGCAAACCAGGATTATCAGCGTGACGGTAAAAGTTATAAAATCGTTCAGGACCCGTCCCGCTTTAGCCAGGCTGGCCTGGCCGCTATTTATGATGCGGAACCCGGCAGTAATTTAACCGCCTCCGGGGAGATGTTCGATCCGATGCAGCTTACCGCCGCCCATCCGACACTGCCTATCCCCAGCTATGCGCGAATCACCAACCTAGCCAACGGTCGCATGATCGTCGTGCGTATTAACGATCGCGGCCCCTATGGCACCGATCGGGTCATCTCCCTGTCCCGCGCGGCGGCGGATCGTCTGAATACCTCGAATAATACTAAAGTACGGATTGACCCTATTATCGTGGCGCCGGATGGTTCGCTCTCCGGCCCGGGGATGGCCTGTACGACGGTGGCGAAACAGACCTACGCTCTGCCCCCGCGCCCTGATTTAAGCGGCGGAATGGGAAGCGCCTCTTCAGCGCCTGCGCAACCGCAAGGCGACGTTCTTCCGGTCAGTAATTCCACGTTGAAAAGTGACGATACCACCGGCGCGCCGGTGAGCAGCAGCGGCTTCCTCGGCGCGCCGACCACGCTGGCGCCTGGCGTGCTGGAGGGTAATGAACCGACGCCGGCGCCACAGCCAGCGCCGGTTTCCGCGCCGGTGGCGGCTCCAGCGACGGCTCCAGCGACTGCGACGCCGGTAAGCGCGCCTGCCGCCGCTGCCCCGGTGAGTGCGCCAGCCACCGCGGCGAGCGGTCGTTTCGTCGTCCAGGTCGGCGCCGTCAGCGATCAAACGCGTGCGCAGCAGTACCAACAGCGTTTAAGCCAGCAGTTCAGCGTACCAGGGCGCGTAATACAAAACGGCGCGGTCTGGCGTATTCAACTGGGGCCTTTTGCCAGTAAAGCCGAAGCCAGCGCGTTACAGCAACGTTTGCAAACAGAAGCACAATTACAGTCCTTTATCGCCAGCGCGCAGTAACCGATCGCAGGTATCTGTACTGTCAATTTCTGTAAATGACATTAACAAAGTCACGCGGAAAGTCAGATGCCTGCCAGTTATGCTTTTGCTATAGTAGGGCTCTTTTTTTAATTTCATCACGGACGTCGTAGTTCAGACCATGAAGACCACTTTTTCCGCTCGTTTTATGCAGCGCATGGCGCTCACCACGGCGCTTTGTGCCGCGTTTATCTCAACCGCACATGCCGATGACCTGAATATCAAAACTATGATCCCGGGCGTTCCGCAGATCGATGCGGAATCCTACATCCTGATCGACTACAACTCCGGCAAAGTTCTGGCGGAACAAAACGCCGACGAACGTCGCGACCCGGCTAGTCTGACAAAGATGATGACCAGTTACGTCATCGGACAGGCAATGAAAGCGGGTAAATTTAAAGAAACCGACCTGGTTACCGTCGGTAATGACGCCTGGGCCACCGGCAATCCGGTATTTAAAGGCTCCTCGCTGATGTTCCTCAAGCCGGGAATGCAGGTACCGGTCTCTCAGTTGATACGCGGCATCAATCTGCAATCCGGCAATGACGCCTGTGTGGCGATGGCTGATTTCGCCGCCGGTAGCCAGGATGCTTTCGTCGGGCTGATGAACAGCTATGTGAACGCGTTGGGGCTGAAAAATACCCACTTCCAGACCGTACACGGCCTGGACGCCGACGGACAATACAGTTCAGCTCGCGATATGGCGCTGATTGGTCAGGCGTTAATTCGCGATGTGCCTAACGAATATGCCGTTTATAAAGAAAAAGAGTTCACCTTTAACGGCATTCGCCAGTTAAACCGTAACGGTCTGCTGTGGGATAACAGCCTGAATGTGGACGGCATCAAAACCGGCCATACCAGCAAAGCGGGCTATAATCTGGTCGCTTCCGCAACCGAAGGCCAGATGCGATTGATTTCCGCCGTGATGGGCGGACGGACCTATAAAGGCCGTGAAACAGAAAGCAAAAAACTGCTGACGTGGGGCTTCCGTTTCTTTGAAACCGTTAATCCGCTGAAGGCTGGTAAAGAGTTCGCCTCTGAACCCGCCTGGTTTGGTAATACCGATCGCGCCTCGCTGGGCGTCGATAAAGACGTTTACCTGACGATCCCTCGCGGTCGCATGAAAGATTTGAAAGCGAGCTATGTACTGAATACCGCAGAACTGCACGCGCCGCTGCAGAAAAACCAGGTAGTCGGCACCATCAACTTCCAGCTGGACGGTAAAACCATCGAGCAGCGTCCGCTGGTCGTACTGCAAGAGATCCCGGAAGGGAACTTCTTCGGTAAAATCATTGATTACATTAAATTAATGTTCCATCACTGGTTTGGATAAAAATTGAACGCTTGAAAGTGTGATTTTCGTCCCCATATACTATGCATCAGTAAAACTCCCGCCCTGTGGCGGGAGTTGTTATTTTTTTTACGTAATGCCGGAGCTGACATGAAAACCAAACTTAACGAACTGCTTGAATTCCCTACGCCATTTACTTACAAAGTAATGGGGCAGGCGTTACCTGAGCTGGTTGATCAGGTGGTTGAAGTGGTACAGCGCCATGCGCCTGGTGATTACTCTCCGACGGTAAAACCGAGCAGCAAAGGCAACTACCACTCGGTCTCTATCACCATTAATGCCACCCATATTGAACAGGTTGAAACGCTGTACGAAGAACTGGGCAATATTGATATCGTGCGAATGGTATTGTAATACATCCAGACGGTTACCCGGTCTTATCCGGGTAACTCCCCGCCTCCCCCGCTGTGATATACTTTCCTCTCTTTTTTCATTCTCTACGGAGATGCCGTTTTGTATCAGGATAAAATCCTTGTCCGCCAGCTCGGCCTTCAGCCCTATGAAGCTATCTCTCAGGCCATGCATAACTTTACCGATATGCGCGATGAAAACAGCCATGATGAAATCTGGTTGGTTGAGCATTACCCGGTGTTTACCCAGGGCCAGGCCGGTAAAGCGGAACATATATTGATGCCTGGCGATATTCCCGTTGTGCAGAGCGATCGTGGAGGACAGGTGACCTATCATGGTCCGGGCCAACAGGTAATGTACGTTTTACTTAACCTGAAACGACGTAAACTGGGCGTGCGTGATTTAGTCACCCTACTTGAACAGACCGTGGTAAATACGCTGGCTGAAATGGGTATTGAGGCGCATCCGCGCGCCGATGCGCCGGGCGTCTACGTGGGTGAAAAGAAAATCTGCTCGCTGGGTTTACGTATCCGTCGCGGCTGCTCATTCCACGGTTTAGCGCTAAACGTTAACATGGATCTTTCTCCTTTCCTGCGTATCAACCCGTGTGGTTATGCCGGCATGGAAATGGCTAAAATAACGCAGTGGAAGGAAGACGCTACCACGGATAATATTGCGCCCCGCTTGCTGGCGAATATTTTAGCTCTGCTAAATAATCCACCGTATGAATATATTGCTGCTTAATGCGTAAAATATAATGGCCCAAGAAATTTATGGGTCATTAATCATATATGATTTGAATGCTTTACTTCTCCCCCCGCTTTCTATATTTTCGTTATATCCCTGCTGTAGCCGCCAGGCGGCATGGCCTCTTCAGTCCTCATGATGAGGAATTTTCCGTGAACAAAATCCCGGCCTTGCTGTTACTTATCTTATTGAAATGACTAAAAATACATTCATAAGAGTAATTTTAAAACCAACTCATAAATGCAAAATATACTATTTCATCTATTATTCATAATACGAATGAATTCGGAGCCAGAGCGTGAGTGATAATAATCAGGCAGAAAGACAACCGGCCGATCAACACCTACAAGACAAACCGCAAATTTTCAGAACACTGAGAAATATTGACCTCAATCTGTTGACGATTTTCGAGGCCGTATATGTCCATAAAGGGATCGTCAATGCAGCGAAAATTCTTAACCTGACGCCGTCAGCCATTAGCCAGTCCATTCAAAAATTAAGGACTATATTTCCCGATCCGCTGTTTATTCGCAAAGGCCAGGGCGTAACGCCCACGACGTATGCTACGCATCTGCACGAATACATCAGCCAGGGGCTGGAATCTATTCTTGGCGCCCTGGATCTTACGGGCAGCTATGATAAGCAACGCACCATTACAATTGGCACGACGCCTTCGGTCGGCGCGCTAGTGATGCCGATTATTTACCAGGCCATCAGGCCGCGTTATCCTCAGCTTTTGCTGCGCAACATTCCGGTAGACGATGCCGAAAGCCAGCTTAGTCAGTTTCAGACCGATCTCATTATCAATACCCATAGCTATAACAACCGGAGCATTCAGCATCACGTCCTGTTTAGCGATACGCTTGAGATTGTCTGCCGCCAGCATCACCCGTGTCTGGCGAACGCCATTACTGAAGAGAGACTGAACAGCGCGGATCACACCTTTCTGATGCTGGAGGGACAACATCTTTCCCTGCTGCGCCAGCGACTGCAGGAGACATTTCCCGATCAGCAAATCAGTTTTAGCAGCTACAATATTTTTACCATTGCCTCGCTGATCGCCAGCAGCGATCTGCTGGGACTGATGCCCACCCGCTTCTACGACTTATTTAGCCGTTGCTGGCCGCTTGAACGCCTTCCCTACGCGCCGGTGAATAGTGAACAGGTCGAGTTCTCGCTGCATTACAATAAACTGAGTCTGCGCGATCCGGTGCTGGAGAACGTCATTGATATCATCCGTGAGGCGTTCTGACAAAAATGTTGCATTCAGGTCACGGAAGATATGGGCAAACAGCACAAAACAACAACTATTTTACATTTTGCCGGGCTGTCAGGCTGCTTTATGGCCCTTATCAATGATATACTGCGTGTCACAAATTCAAAAATAGTTGATAAATACAACTTTCCCTTGAATTGAAACGCTTTCCTTCGTTATTCGCAACTGGAACACGCACGCTATGAGTAAACCCATTGTGATGGAACGCGGTGTAAAATACCGCGATGCCGATAAGATGGCTCTTATCCCGGTTAAAAATGTGGTCACAGAGCGCGACGCTCTACTACGTAAACCGGAATGGATGAAAATAAAACTTCCGGCGGATTCTACCCGTATCCAGGGCATCAAAGCCGCAATGCGCAAAAATGGCCTGCATTCTGTCTGCGAGGAAGCGTCTTGCCCAAACCTGGCTGAATGTTTCAACCACGGTACCGCTACGTTTATGATCCTTGGCGCCATTTGCACTCGCCGCTGTCCGTTCTGTGATGTCGCCCATGGCCGCCCCGTTGCGCCGGATGCGGAAGAGCCGCAGAAACTGGCGCAAACGATCGCCGACATGGCGCTACGCTATGTGGTCATCACCTCTGTCGACCGTGACGATCTGCGTGACGGCGGTGCCCAGCATTTTGCTGACTGCATCACTGCCATCCGCGCCAAAAGCCCGGAGATAAAAATAGAGACCCTGGTGCCAGACTTCCGTGGACGTATGGATCGCGCGCTGGATATCCTTAACGCGACGCCGCCGGATGTGTTTAACCACAACCTGGAAAACGTGCCGCGTATTTACCGCCAGGTTCGTCCGGGCGCCGATTACAACTGGTCGCTGAAATTACTGGAACGCTTCAAAGAAGCGCACCCGGAAATTCCGACAAAATCGGGTCTGATGGTGGGCTTAGGCGAAACCAATGCGGAAATCATTGAGGTTATGCGCGACTTACGCCGTCACGGCGTTACCATGCTGACGCTTGGTCAGTATCTACAGCCAAGCCGCCATCACCTGCCGGTACAGCGTTATGTCAGCCCGGAAGAGTTTGACGAGATGAAAGCGGAAGCCCTGGCGATGGGCTTTACCCATGCCGCCTGTGGCCCCTTTGTACGTTCTTCGTACCATGCTGATCTCCAGGCCAAAGGCATGGAAGTGAAATGATCGTGTAATAGACGCTTACATTTCAGGCAAAAAAAACCGGCAACTCGCCGGTTTTTTTACTCTGCGGAGCAAGCGCATCGCGCAATTACTCTTTGTGCGAGAGTTTTTCAGCCTGAACGCTACCGTCGACGTCTTTCTTAACGCCCGCGTCTTCATCGTTCATTGCTTTCTTGAATCCTTTAATCGCCGTGCCCAGGTCTCCGCCCAGCGTACGTAACTTCTTGGTACCAAACAGCAGAACAACCAGTGCGGCAACCACCAGCAGTTTGGTAATACTAATCTCACCCATAGATACCTTCTTCACTAAAAACAGGCTGCGTAACGCGCCGGATTAACCTGAGAATATTAACGGTCTTTCGACGCGCGCACACAATAGCAATCTGTAACAAGGTGAATCAAGCTTTGCGTAAAAAAACATCATAATAATTGCGGTGGCGCAAATCGTCGTTGCTGCAAAAGAGGAAGTTGCTCCCGCACCTGGTCTATTCGTTCTCTGAATATTTCCGCGACGATCAGCGCCGGACGATCGGCTGCCGCGGCTATCGTTACCCCCAACGGATCGATAATACGACTTTGACCAATATTACGATTACCACACTCCCCGGCCGCAATCATATAGCAGGTGGTATCCAGCGCTCTCGCCGCCAGCAGCGTCGACCACTGCTGCTCTTTCAACGGGCCGCGAACCCAGCCCGTCGGCAGCGCCAATACGTCAGCCCCCTGTAAAGCCAGCGCTAACGCCATGTCCGGAAAGCGCAGGTCATAACAGGTCATAAGCCCCACCTTAACCCCCTCCACGTCCAGCACAGGCGCGATAACGGTTCCGGCATCAATACTTTGGGATTCTTGCATCGAAAACGCATCATAGAGATGCAGCTTCGCGTAACGCGCGACAATGTGACCCGCCCGTAGCGCCACCAGCATATTAACCGCCCGTCCAGGCGTTGACGGGACAAGGATAGTGAATATCGTCGTCATATTATTATGAGCGCTTTCTTCCTGAAGCCGCGTCATAAACGCGCCATCCAGCGGCTGCGCGGCGCGAATCGGCAGGTCAAGGTCGATGTCATCTCGCGCTAATATCCCCTCAGGCAGCACCAGAAGCGATACGCCGCGGCCCGCCGCCTGAGCCATTAACGAAACGCAAACTTGCGCATTCTTTTCCCATACAGAACTCACCACAAACTGCCCGGCTGCAACGAACATATCCCCTCCCACACCTCTGTCAGGACTCGCCAATTATGCGTGTTCGGCGTTACACTCCTCCTGTATAGCAACTAAATAAAGGATTCGGCAGTGTTACAGCTTCTTTTAGCAGTTTTTATCGGCGGTGGAACGGGGAGCGTAGCCCGGTGGATGCTCAGTATGCGTTTTAATCCGCTTCATCAGGCGATTCCCATCGGTACGCTAACAGCAAATTTGCTTGGCGCGTTTATTATCGGCATGGGGTTCGCCTGGTTTAACCGCATGACACATATCGATCCGATGTGGAAAGTGCTCATTACGACTGGCTTTTGCGGCGGCCTGACGACCTTTTCTACTTTTTCTGCCGAAGTGGTATTCTTGCTGCAAGAGGGGCGCTTTGGCTGGGCGCTGCTGAATGTGCTGATTAACCTGTTGGGTTCGTTTGCCATGACGGCGCTGGCATTCTGGCTATTTTCCGCCGCAGCGGCGCGTTAAGCGCAAAAAAAACCCGCCGAAAGGGCGGGTTTTGAAATCTTGCTGTCGGACGTATGCTTACAGAGCAGTTACGTTTGCAGCGGAAGGGCCTTTGGCACCGTTAGTGATTTCGAACTCTACGCGCTGACCTTCAGCCAGAGTTTTAAAACCATTGGTCTGGATTGCAGAGAAGTGTACGAACACGTCTTTGCTGCCATCTTCCGGAGTAATGAAACCGAATCCTTTGGATTCATTAAACCACTTAACGTTACCTTTAATCTTAGACATCAAAATTACCTTTACATGAAAAATAGACACAAATGCTGTGTCGGATACCAGTACAACAATTGTGATGCATTTTGTCCAGTCGAACTTTGCGAAAAAGTGATAAATATCGCGTTAATTTTTAGCAAACCCTATCTACTTATTGTTTTTTAAGGCTTTTTAATTCACAACAGAACAATGCCCTTCCCCGTCAAAACTGGAAACGCATCCAGGCGAAATAGACGTTTCCGTTGTTATACGAACCCGGAATGTAGGTCATCTGAAAGGTAGCGGGACCATAGCCTATCGACGCTAAAGGCAACAGCACAGGGATGGGAATATAATTCCAGTTGTCGCGCGCGGTAACGCCTGCGGTAAAGCCCAGTCCCAGACGAAAATTATCGTCTTCCAGCGGTCGCCAGGTTTTTTCCCAGCCATAACCGCCTATGGGTTCCCATTTGTTAAATGAATCTTTAAAGGCCATCATATAGAGGCCATGCCAGTTGCCTTTGTCGTCCCAGCGCGACTGACCAAAACCAACGCCCCACGGCCGCTCGTTATAGCGATCCGTTTTCTCTTTATCGTAGGCAAAGCGCGCATGCCAGGTAATGGCGGGGACATACAAATCATAATGCTCAGGCTGTCGCCACGTTTCTGCGACGTTATCGGTAAACGTGTTAAACCACCCTTTATCCGCCGCAGAGACTGAAGGAATAGCCAGCCATGGCATAACAAGGAGAGCAATAATAAGAAAATACTTTCTGATAATCATCACAACAGCCATACCGTTCAAAAATTCGACTGTGATAATAACAACATTAACCTGAATAAAATCTTAACAAACTATAAACAGAGAATAATCTGAGAGAGTATCGGGTTAACGGCGTTTGATTTAGCACTCAGAACCGTCGCGCGCTCCTTAATAAGCTTTCACAAAAAACACAAAACAAAGCACAACAAATAAAACAATAAAATAACAATAAATTAATACTTATAGCGCTACAGAAAATTCGTTTAAGCATATTTCATCTTTAGCGATGACATGAAAAAATAACCGCGCCGTGATTTTAATCAGTAAGGCGCCATCCTTTATTCGGTACATTTTTATACCACTTTTGTGGTTCTTATTTTTACTCTGGGTGTCGATAAGACAGGGGAAACAATGCTAACAGTTATAGAGCTCCTTATCGGAGTCGTCGTTATTGTGGGTGTAGCGCGCTACATCATTAAGGGATATTCCGCCACTGGCGTTTTATTTGTCGGCGGTCTGGTTCTGCTTATTATCAGCGCGCTGATGGGGCATAAGGTATTACCTGCCAGCGAAACCAGTACCGGCTATACCGCAACAGATATTGTTGAATACATCAAAATTTTGCTTATGAGTCGCGGCGGCGATCTTGGCATGATGATCATGATGCTGTGCGGCTTTGCCGCCTATATGACGCATATCGGCGCGAATGATATGGTCGTGAAGCTAGCGTCGAAACCTTTACAGTACATAAACTCGCCCTACCTGTTGATGATTGCCGCCTATTTTGTCGCCTGCCTGATGTCGCTGGCCGTCTCTTCCGCGACGGGGCTTGGCGTACTGCTCATGGCTACTCTCTTCCCGGTGATGGTCAACGTCGGCATTAGCCGCGGCGCGGCGGCGGCTATTTGCGCTTCGCCGGCCGCCATCATCCTCTCGCCAACGTCTGGCGATGTGGTTTTAGCCGCAAAAGCGGCGGAGATGCCGTTAATCGATTTTGCGTTCAAAACCACGCTGCCGATTTCCATCGCCGCCATTATCGGTATGGCGATTGCGCATTTTTTCTGGCAACGCTATCTGGATAAAAAAGAGAACATTTCACATGAGATGCTGGACGTGGCGGAGATTACCACCACGGCCCCGGCGTTTTATGCCCTTTTGCCGTTCACGCCCATTATCGGCGTACTGATTTTTGACGGTAAATGGGGGCCGCAGTTGCACATTATTACCATTCTGGTGATCTGTATGCTGCTGGCCGCCGTGCTGGAATTCGTGCGCGGCTTCAACACGCAAAATGTGTTTTCCGGCCTGGAAGTGGCTTATCGCGGCATGGCGGATGCGTTTGCCGGCGTTGTGATGCTGCTGGTCGCGGCGGGCGTTTTCGCCCAGGGGCTGAGCACCATTGGCTTTATCCAAAGTCTGATCTCGATTGCCACTTCTTTTGGTTCCGCCAGCATTATTCTGATGCTGGTATTAGTGATTTTAACCATGCTGGCCGCGATGACCACCGGTTCAGGCAATGCGCCTTTTTACGCCTTTGTTGAGATGATCCCTAAACTGGCGCACTCCTCCGGTATCAACCCAGCCTATTTATCCATCCCAATGCTGCAAGCCTCAAACCTGGGGCGCACGATTTCGCCGGTCTCCGGCGTCGTGGTCGCTGTCGCCGGGATGGCTAAAATATCACCGTTTGAAGTGGTGAAGCGCACGTCCGTTCCGGTCATCGTCGGTCTGTTGATCGTCATTATCGCCACGGAAATTATGGTGCCAGGCGCCTCTTCCAGCGTTACTGGCAGCTGATAGCCGGTAAGCCGGGGCGAGGGAAAACATCGCCCCGGCATCTTAAACCAGGCTTAGCCGCCGTGGTAAATACGCTGCGGCCTGCCCACTTTGCCATGAATAATCTCTGCGACAATCAGGTGCCGACTCGCGCAATATTCCAGGTAGCGTCGGGATGTGGTGCGGCTTATCGTTAAGGCCTGCGCGACCGTTTCAGCCGTATGGCGTACGGTTGGATCGGCAAACAGCTTCATCACCGCATTAAGGGTTAAGGCATCAATACCGGTCGGCAAATCCCCTTTCGGTTCGCCGCGCGCATAGGCGTTGAACATTTCATCTATCTGCTTCTGGCTTGCGCTATCCGCGCTCGCCAGCATACGTCTGCGCTGTTGATAGCGGGTCAGCGTCTGCCCCAAACGCTCATAAGCAATAGGTTTGACCAGATAATCAAACGCGCCGCTACGTACCGCTTCCGCTACCGTCTCCATGTCACTGGCGGCGGTCGTAAACACAACGCCGCCGGGATAGCGCGACTGCATTAATTCATGCAGCAGCGTAATCCCCTTCCCATCCGGCAGATAATTATCCAACAGAATTAATCCAGGTTTGAACCGGTCAATCATCATTCTCGCCTGCGCCAGATTGCCCGCCAGCCATATCTGCTTAAAGCCAGGAATATGGCGGATATATTCTGCGTGCATCTCCGCCAGCAGCGTTTCATCCTCAACGATCAATAGGGTTAATGGTTCTGTCATCGTTTTTTTTCACTTTCGGAAGGAATAAAGAAAATAAGGTGCCACAAGGATCATTGTCTTCCAGCGTAATGACCCCGCCACAGCGCCCCACATAACTTGCAATCAGATATAACCCGATACCATGCTCACCGGGTTCGTCGGTGCGGGTACTTACGCCCTGTTCAAAAATTTTTTCCCGCAGCGCTTCAGGAACGCCGCAGCCCTGGTCAGCGACCTCTATCACCACCTCGTCGCCCTCGTCGCTCAGGAAAAGTTCGATGGTATTGTCGCCTTCCTGTGTACGCAAACTCGCCTCAAACGCGTTATCCAGCAGATTCCCGACGATGGCGGCGAACTCCGTGCTATCCAGCCCCTCCGGCAGTTGATGTAGCTGGCTGCCGGGAACAATCACCATCTTGAGCCCCAGTTCACGCGCGCGCTGAACTTTGCCAAACAGCAAACCGGCCACCTGACGATCGGCGAAGGCGCCGCGTAAACTATCAATAAGTTGCTGCTGCGCCTGCGATTCGCCCTGCACCATCTCTCTGACCCGATCATACTCTTTCATTTGCAGCAGGCCGTTCAGAGTCGACATCCAGTTCAGGTGCTCATGGCGTAGCGTGCGCAGGCTCTCAACATACTGTTTAATCTGGGTTAGCTGCGCGTTCAACGTCGCGATTTCATCTTTGCTGCGAAAACTAATAATAGCGCCCAGCAGCTCCTCGCCGGAACGGATAGCCTCACGATTGGCGATGACGCTCAGGCCATTGAAGTTGGCCATCACGTCCTGGCGTCTTTCCGCGATCTGGCAGGTAAAAAAGTCTGCCGGATTGACGACTTCCGCTATCAGCTTGCCCAGCCACTGACGCCCCGGCGACGGCAGCCCCAACATTTTTCTCGCACTGCGGTTAATCGCGGTAATATGTCCCTCCGGATCAACGGCGATCAGCCCTTCATAAACCGAGCTAAATAACGCCTCCTGCTGGCGTACCACGCGCGCAATCTGTTTCGGCTCCATGCCCAGCATTTGTCGGCGGATATGCGCGGCGAAAAACCAGGAAAGCAGCATTAATACCACCAGCAACAGGACAAAAACCCCCGCCATCGGTAATAAGAAGTCCAGCCGCCAGGAGTCGATTTTACTGACCAGATAGCCAATTGAAACAACGCCGATCACGTTGCCTTTGTTGTCAAAGATAGGCGTTTTGGCGCGCATCGCCATCCCTATTGAGCCCTTACCGGTAATGAAATAACTTTCTCCTCTTTCCAGCGCGCCGGGTTTCGTAAACTGCATGGGATAGCCGATTTTTTCCGGATTCGGATGGTAAAGCCGGATCGAGTGGCGATCGCCTATCACCACATAGTCAAAATCCGTCCCGCGCTGCAGTTTATTCGCAATTATCGCCAGGCGTTTATAGTCCCGGCTTTTTACGGCAGCGATAATGCTGTCGTTAGAAGCAATAATTTTTGCCTGATTCATCGCCATATCACGAACATGGGACGCCAGATAATCTTCGAAACTGGCAGACAAATATTGTGCTAACGCTGCCACGATGAAAACAGAAACCACCAGAATGAGCAGAAAAATACGTAACGGAAACGCGAGTTGCCGAAAAAAAGGAAACAGCTTTTTATTTTTCTGATAGGACATTAAGGTTCCTTATGGGCATTTCTCTTCAGATTTATCGCAAATGTAATAAAAATGTTTTGAGTATCTTGAAGCATATAAAAACCAATCGTTACAGATTCCCCACATTAAATCAATTAAACAACTAAAACCCACCGCCGGAATGGCGATTAAATTAATTAAAAAACTTAAAACCATAAAACACTTAAAAACCATCTAACGCTTTGTGAAATAAATCAAAATTTACCACCAAAATACTCCTTACGATGTATACGTCAGAGAGAAAAATAAATAACTCGTCATAAAAATACTCCCACTCTGACTGAAAAGAAAAAGTTATCAAGTTGCAACACAGCGCAACATATACAGAAAAGTGGCAACAAGCATATCACCAGGATATTTCTTACTATATTTGGCAATAATGTATTCACTCGGGTAAAACGCTCTGAAAATAAAAAAATGGCGGAGATCGCTCACTTTCTCAAAGAGAATGATTTAAGCGTCGATACCACTGTAGAAGTGTTTATTACCGTCAGCCGTGATGACCGTCTTATTGCCTGCGGCGGTATTGCCGGAAATATCATTAAATGCGTGGCCATTAGCGAATCAGTACGCGGCGAAGGCTTAGCGTTAACGCTGGCGACGGAATTGATTAATCTCGCCTGGGAACGGCACTGCACCCATCTTTTTATTTATACCAAAACGGAATACGAAGCGCTGTTTAAACAGTGCAGCTTTTCGACGATAGCCAGCGTCCCTGGCGTGATGGTCTTAATGGAAAATAGCGCGACCCGGTTGAAACGGTATGCGGAATCGCTGGCGACATTGCGTCATGAGGGAAAGAAAATTGGCTGTATTGTGATGAACGCCAATCCTTTCACGCACGGCCATCGCTATCTGATCCAACAGGCGGCGGCACAGTGCGACTGGCTGCATCTGTTCCTGGTCAAAGAAGATACGTCACGCTTTCCCTATGAAGACCGACTCGATCTGGTCCTTAAAGGGACTACCGATATCCCGCGCTTAACCGTTCACCGCGGCTCCGAATACATTATTTCTCGTGCGACGTTCCCCTGCTATTTCATTAAAGAGCAGAGCGTCATTAATCACTGTTATACCGAAATCGACCTGAAGATTTTCCGCCAGTATCTGGCGCCCGCGCTTGGCATCACACACCGCTTTGTCGGTACGGAGCCGTTTTGCACCGTTACCGCCCAGTACAACCTTGATATGCGTTTCTGGCTGGAGACGCCAACGCTTCCCGCCCCACCCATTACGCTGGTGGAAATAGAGCGGCTTTGCTTCCAGGAGACGCCGATATCCGCCTCCTGGGTACGCAAGCTGCTGGTTAAACACGATCTCACGGCTATCGCGCCGCTGGTTCCCGACGCCACCCTGCGCTATTTGCAGGGCATGGTCGAACGCCATCCGGGCAGCGCGGCAGCCCGTCAAAAGTCCCCCGTATTAGCAACAGGTGAAAAATGAAAATAAACCAGCTAGCCGTCGCAGGCACGCTTGAGTCCGGCGATGTGATGATACGCATTGCGCCGCTCGATACGCAGGATATTGACCTGCAAATCAACAGTAGCGTTGAAAAACAGTTTGGCGAGGCCATTCGCGCCACCATCCTGGAGGTGCTTTCTCGCTACGACGTGCGCGGCGTACAACTGAACGTCGATGATAAAGGCGCTCTGGACTGCATTTTGCGCGCCCGACTGGAAACGCTACTGGCGCGCGCCAGCGGTATTGCCGCTCTGCCCTGGGAGGATCGCCAATGATTTCCGCCTCTCTGCAACAACGTAAAACCCGCACCCGCCGCAGTATGTTATTCGTACCGGGCGCCAACGCGGCGATGGTGAGCAATTCGTTTATCTACCCGGCCGACGCGCTGATGTTCGACCTGGAAGACTCCGTTGCATTACGCGAAAAAGACGCGGCGCGCCGTCTGGTATATCACGCGCTGCAACACCCGCTTTACCGTGACGTCGAAACCATTGTCCGCGTGAATGCGCTGGATTCCGAATGGGGCGTCAACGATCTGGAAGCGGTCGTGCGCGGCGGCGCGGACGTGGTGCGTTTACCGAAAACCGACACCGCGCAGGACGTCATTGATATCGAAAACGAAATTCTGCGCATTGAAAACGCCTGCGGTCGCGAACCGGGCAGTACCGGCCTGTTAGCCGCCGTGGAATCGCCGCTGGGTATTACCCGCGCGGTAGAAATCGCCCACGCCTCTGAACGGTTGATCGGGATTGCGCTGGGCGCGGAAGACTATGTTCGCAACCTGCGCACCGAACGCTCTCCGGAAGGCACCGAACTGCTGTTCGCCCGCTGCGCCATTTTGCAGGCCGCGCGTTCCGCCGGCATTCAGGCCTTCGATACCGTCTATTCCGACGCCAACAACGAAGCCGGTTTCCTGCAAGAAGCCGCCCACATTAAACAGTTGGGCTTTGACGGTAAGTCACTGATCAACCCCCGCCAGATAGAACTGCTGCACAACCTTTATGCGCCGACGCGTAAAGAGGTCGCCCATGCGCGTCTGGTCGTTGAGGCCGCAGAAGCCGCCGCCCGCGAAGGTCTCGGCGTCGTTTCCCTTAACGGCAAGATGGTCGACAGCCCGGTGATTGAACGCGCCCGTCTGGTGCTCTCCCGTGCAGAACTTTCCGGTATTCGCGAAGAATAAGGCAAAAAAATGACGCAGAAAAATGAATCTCAACGCCAGGATCGCGTAGCCGCCTGGAGCCGTCACGCTGAAAGCGAACTGAGCGCTTACCACAGTGCGGCAAAATTGGATCTACAAGCGCAAAAACCGCGCGACCACAAACTGTGCGCCAGCCTGGAAGAGGCCATCCGCCGTTCCGGTTTACGCGACGGCATGACGGTCTCCTTTCACCACGCTTTTCGCGGCGGCGATCTGACGATTAACCTGGTGATGGAAACCATCGCGAAGATGGGCTTCAAAAATCTGACCCTGGCCTCCAGCTCGCTGAGCGACTGCCATGCGCCGCTGGTTGAACACATTCGTAACGGGGTGGTCAGCCGCATCTACACGTCAGGCCTGCGCGGCCCGCTGGCGGAAGAAATTTCTCGCGGCCTGCTGGCTGAGCCGGTTCAGATTCACTCCCACGGCGGTCGTGTGCATCTGGTACAAAGCGGCGAACTCAATATTGATGTTGCGTTTCTTGGCGTGCCCTCCTGCGATGAATTCGGTAATGCTAACGGTTATACCGGCAAGGCCTGTTGCGGTTCACTGGGCTACGCGATGGTGGATGCCGACAGCGCGAAGCAGGTCGTGATGCTGACGGAGCAACTGCTGCCGTACCCGCATAACCCGGCAAGCATCGCCCAGGATCAGGTTGATCTGATTGTGCAAATCGAAGAAGTCGGTGATGCAAACAAAATCGGCGCTGGCGCGACCCGCATGACCACTAATCCGCGTGAACTGCTGATCGCCCGCAGCGCGGCGGAAGTCATTGATCACTCCGGCTACTTCAACGAAGGTTTCTCCCTGCAAACCGGCACCGGCGGCGCATCGCTGGCGGTCACCCGTTTCCTGGAAGACAAAATGCGTAGCCGCAACATTGTGGCTAATTTCGCGCTGGGCGGTATCACCGCCACCATGGTCGACCTGCATGAAAAGGGCTTAATCCGCAAACTGCTTGACGTGCAGAGCTTCGATCGTAACGCTGCGCAATCTTTGGCCCGCAACCCGAACCATATCGAAATCAGCGCTAACCAGTACGCCAACTGGGGCTCTAAAGGCGCTTCCGTCGACCGTCTGGACGTGGTGGTACTGAGCGCGCTGGAAGTAGACACCCACTTCAATGTTAACGTGCTGACCGGCTCCGACGGCGTTCTACGCGGCGCGTCCGGCGGTCACTGCGATACCGCCGTCGCGGCGGCGCTGTCCATCATCGTCGCGCCGCTGGTGCGCGGTCGCATCCCAACGCTGGTTGATAACGTCACCACCTGCGTCACACCAGGCTCCAGCGTCGACATTCTGGTCACCGATCACGGTATCGCCGTCAACCCGGCGCGTCCGGAGCTGGCTGAACGACTGCAAGCAGCGGGAATGAAAGTGGTATCGATTGAGTGGCTGCGCGAACGCGCGCAACTGCTTACCGGTCAGCCCCGCCCTATCGAATTCACCGACCGCGTGATTGCTGTCGTGCGTTATCGCGACGGTTCAGTGATCGATGTGGTGCATCAGGTGAAGGAATAAGCCATGCGCCTGTTTCCTGAACTCGCCACCTGTCACGACGTTTCTATTCCTGAGCTGCTCGCCAGCCGGGATGAGAGACAAGCAAGACAGCGCGCCTGGCTAACGCGTCACGCTACTCCGCTGGTCTCCTTTACCGTGGTGGCGCCAGGCCCGATGAAAGACAGCGCGTTAACCCGCCGGATCTTTAATCACGGCGTGACAGCCCTGCACACGCTGGCAGAAGAGTATGGCTGGACCATCCGGGAGCAGGCTGCACTGGTTTCCGCCAGCGGGCCGGAAGGGCTGCTGGCGATTGACGCGCCCGCTCAGGCGCTCAAACAGGCGACCATCACGCTTGAACAGCGTTATCCACTGGGGCGCCTGTGGGATATCGACGTCCTGACGGCGAAAGGCGAAATACTCTCCCGCCGCCATTTCGCGCTTCCCGCTCGCCGCTGTCTGCTGTGCGGGCAAAGCGCGGCTGAATGCGCGCGGGGTAAAACCCACGCGCTGACTGATTTACTGATTCATATGGAGGCGCTGCTGCATGATGCCGATTCCCGCCAACCCGACTAACGCCTCCATTCAGCCGCGGTCGCTGTACGACGCCTGGGCCGATTTGGCCTGGCGCGCCATGCTGACCGAGGTAAATTTATCGCCAAAACCCGGTCTGGTAGACCGACTAAACTGCGGCGCGCACAAAGATATGGCGCTGGCGGATTTTCACCGCAGCGCGGAGGCGATTCGACACTGGCTGCCGCGCTTTATGGAATATGGCGCCAGCTGCACGCGCCTGCCGCCAGAGTCGGTTCTGGCGGGCCTGCGTCCATTGGGGATGGCCTGTGAAGCAGCGATGTTTCGCGCAACGGCGGGCGTCAATACCCATAAAGGCAGCATTTTCTCGCTGGGGTTACTGTGCGCCGCCATTGGCCGCCTGTATCAGCTACGCCAGCCGATCGCCGCAGAAACCCTCTGCGCTACCGCCGCCAATTTTTGCCGCGGCCTGACTACGCGCGAACTGCGCCAGAACAACCTACAGCTCACCGCAGGTCAGCGGCTGTATCAGCAACTGGGATTAACCGGCGCGCGCGGTGAAGCGGAAGCGGGCTATCCGCTGGTCATCCGCCACGCGTTGCCGCACTACCGCGCATTACTGGCGCAGGGGCGCGATCCGGAACTGGCGCTGCTTGATACCTTACTGCTGCTGATGTCGCTTAACGGCGATACCAACGTCGCGTCGCGCGGCGGCGCGGACGGTCTGCGCTGGCTACAGCAGCACGCGGCGTTCTTATTACATCAGGGCGGCATACGGACGCCTGACGATCTCGTTTATCTCCACCGGTTCGATCAGCAATGCATTGAACGCAATCTCAGCCCAGGCGGTAGCGCCGACCTGCTGATCGTGACCTGGTTTTTAGCGCAAATTTCGCAAGTTAATCATTAACACAATTATAGAAAATATCCTTTCCGGAGAGTCATTTATGTCTTTATCCAAAGATAATATATGGAAGTTGTTGGCCCCATTAGTGGTGATGGGCGTCATGTTGCTAATTCCTGTTCCAGATGGTATGCCGCCGCAGGCCTGGCACTATTTTGCGGTTTTCGTCGCGATGATTGTCGGTATGATCCTGGAGCCGATCCCGGCGACAGCGATCAGTTTTATCGCCGTAACCATTTGCGTTATCGGCAGCAATTACCTGCTATTTGACGCTTCAGAACTGGCCGATCCGGCGTTTAAAGCCAGTAAACAGGCGCTGAAATGGGGGCTTGCCGGTTTCTCCAGCACCACGGTCTGGCTGGTTTTCGGCGCGTTTATTTTCGCGCTGGGCTACGAAGTGACCGGACTGGGGCGCCGCATTGCGCTGTTTCTGGTAAAATTCATGGGTAAACGCACGCTGACGCTCGGCTATGCGATTGTCATTATCGATATTTTGCTGGCGCCGTTTACTCCCTCCAATACGGCTCGTACCGGCGGGACTGTCTTCCCGGTTATCAAGAACCTGCCGCCGCTGTTTAAATCGTTTCCAAACGATCCTTCCGCACGCCGCATCGGTGGTTATTTGATGTGGATGATGGTGATCAGTACCAGCCTGAGCTCTTCGATGTTTGTCACTGGTGCGGCGCCAAACGTGTTAGGTCTGGAGTTCGTCAGCAAGATCGCCGGCGTCCAGATTAGCTGGCTGCAGTGGTTTCTCAGCTTTCTGCCGGTAGGGATTATTTTACTGATCGTTGCGCCGTGGCTCTCCTATGTGCTTTATAAACCTGAAGTGACCCACAGTGCGGAAGTCGCAGCCTGGGCTGGCGGCGAGTTAAAAAACATGGGGCGTCTGTCCCGCAAAGAGTGGACGCTGATTGGCCTGGTGCTGCTTAGCTTAGGATTGTGGGTTTTTGGTGGAAAAATCATCAACGCCACTGCCGTGGGTCTGCTGGCCGTTTCGCTGATGCTGGCGCTGCATGTTGTGCCGTGGAAAGACATTACGCGCTACAACAGCGCCTGGAACACCCTGGTGAACCTCGCTACGCTGGTGGTCATGGCCAATGGCTTAACCCGCTCCGGCTTTATTGACTGGTTCGCCAATACCATGAGTACGCATCTGGAAGGTTTCTCGCCGGATGCAACCGTCATTGTACTGGTACTGGTATTCTATTTCGCGCACTATTTGTTCGCCAGTCTTTCCGCTCACACCGCGACCATGCTGCCGGTCATTCTGGCGGTGGGTAAAGGCATTCCGGGCGTTCCGATGGAACAATTGTGTATTCTGCTGGTGCTGTCTATCGGTATCATGGGCTGTCTGACGCCGTATGCCACCGGCCCTGGTGTGATTATCTACGGCTGCGGTTACGTGAAATCCAGAGACTACTGGCGGCTTGGCGCAATCTTTGGCGTTATCTATATCGCGATGCTGTTGCTGGTGGGCTGGCCGATTCTGGCAATGTGGAATTAAACATTACGCCAACGTAGGTTAAAAATGATGCCGTTCAGGTTCACCTGAGCGGCATTTTTTATGATTAAATGGGTAACATTCATAATGTGTATAAATTATCGAATTCATCATGAACACAATATGGCATTACAGCCCGCTGCTGGCTGTCCTCTTAACCCCAATTTTTGCCGCCAACGCCGACGAACTTCAGGCGCAACAGTACGGTGATTTCACTGACTATGTGCTGGCGCTTTCCTGGCAAACCGGTTTTTGTCAAAGCCAGCATGAACGCCGCCATCGGGAACCCGATGAGTGCCGTCTGCAAAAAGAGCCAGCCAACAAAGCAGACTTTCTGACCGTCCACGGCCTGTGGCCTGGATTACCCAAATCTATCGCCGCACGCGGTGTTGACCAGCGACGCTGGCAGCGCTTTGGTTGTGCGACGCGGCCAATCCCGAATCTGCCTGAAGTCAAGGCCAGCCGGAAATGCTCCGCCCCCGCCCCCGGACTTTCGCCTGACATCGCGACAGCGCTTAAGGAAGTGATGCCCGGCGCGGGGGGGAATTCCTGTCTGGAGCGCTACGAATATGCCAAACATGGCGCCTGTTTCGGGTTTGATCCCAATGCCTATTTCGGCACCATGATACGGCTGGATAAGGCGATAAAAGACAGCGCGCTGGGGCAGTTTCTGGCGGATAATTACGGCAAGACCGTTAGCCGCGCTGAGTTTGATAGCGTCGTCGCACAAATGTGGGGCCAGGATAATGTCAAAGCCGTTAAAGTAAACTGCCATGGCAATCCCGCCTATTTAACAGAGATTCAGTTTTCATTAAAGGCGTCGATGATTAACGCCCCGCTCTCCTCTGCCTCATTCCTGCCGCAGCCGCATCCCGGCAACTGCGGGAAACAGTTTATTATCGATAAAGCCGGTTATTGACGAAGCAGAGGTTTAAAACCGTAGCCACATTTGAGAACACGCCCAAATGTAGACTAAAATTCACTCAGGGCTATGACGTTTGAGGATTTACCCGAATGTGAACTAAATCACTTCAAAGACGGGGTAAGTCTCAGTATCATCATGAGAGTTAAACCCTCGCCGCCAGACGGTGAGGGTTTTCTTTTGGGACCATTTACCTGCACTACTCGCAGTATCGATGACATGGAGTAAGAAATGTCCAGACCCACTATTATCATTAACGACCTTGACGCCGAACGTATTGATCGTCTTCTGGAACAGCCTGCGTATGCGGATCTGCCGATTGCCGACGCGCTCAACGCCGAACTGGATCGCGCGCAAATGTGTTCGCCACAAGAGATGCCGAACGATGTCGTCACCATGAACAGCCGCGTTAAATTCCGCAATTTGAGCGATGGTGAAACACGCGTGCGGACGCTGGTGTACCCCGCCAATATGACGGACAGCAGTACCCAGCTTTCGGTAATGGCGCCCGTCGGCGCGGCGTTGCTGGGACTGCGCGTCGGCGACACCATTCACTGGGAACTGCCGGGCGGCGCCTCCACCCATCTCGAAGTGCTGGAACTCGAATATCAGCCTGAAGCCGCGGGCGACTTCCTGCGTTAAACCATCTGCATAAGCGTTAATGCGTTTACACAGAGGATGCCTGCGCATCCTCTTTCCGTTAGCCCTTTCATTTGCCTGTTTCAGACAACGCCGCCTGGCATCGGGTTGATTACTCCCGTCGCCTGTTTCTGCGCCGCTTGTGCCGACGTCGCTCCCGGCACCAGGATAACCTTCCGGCACTCTTCTTCGCGTTTTTCGAAAATTTCGTAGCCGCGCGCCGCCTCTTCAAACGGCATATAGTGCGTGACAATCTCCTCCGGCTTCAGCAACCCTTTTTCAATAAGCGGTAATAATTCCCCCAGCCACGCGTGAACATGGGTTTGGCCCATTTTAAAAGTTAGCCCCTTATCAAAGGCGTCGCCGAATAAAAAGCCGTGAATAAAACCGGCATACACGCCGGGCACGCTGACCACGCCGCCGCGTCTGACCGCCGCGATACATTGTCGCAGCGCTTTGCCGCTGCTGCCTTCCAGTTTAAGGTTCGTCAGCACCGTCTCCGTCATGCTGCCTTTCGCTTCAAAGCCTACGGCATCAATTACCGCGTCCACGCCGCGGTGTCCTGCCGTCTGCTCGATGATTTTTTCCGCCGGATCGTTCTCATCATCGAAGTTGATCGGTATCGCGCCGTAACGTTCTTCGGCGAAACGCAGGCGCCAGGCGTGGTGATCAACGACGAAGATCTGCTCCGCGCCCAGCAGTCGCGCACAGGCGATAGTCAGTAATCCTACCGGCCCTGCGCCAAAAACCGCCACGCTGGAACCTTGCTGAATCTGGGCATTTTTTGCCGCCTGCCAGGCGGTAGGCAAAATATCAGAAAGAAACAGCGCTTTATCGTCAGATAACAGCGGCGGCACCTTAAATGGACCGACATTACCTTTTGGCACGCGAACATATTCGGCCTGTCCGCCGGGAACGCCGCCATACAGATGGCTATAACCAAACAGCGCCGCCGGTGGCGGGATCTGTTTTTTATTCATCGCCGCGCCGTGTCCGTCGTTAGTGTTTTCACACGCTGAATATTGCTGTAGCCGACAGAAAAAGCAGTCACCACAGGCAATGACAAACGGGATAACGACCCGCTCCCCTTTCTGAATATTCTTTACATCATGTCCGGTTTCCACCACTTCGCCCATAAATTCATGGCCGAAAATATCGCCATGTTTTACCTGTGGGATCTTGCCGCGATAAAGATGCAAATCAGATCCGCAAATTGCGGTGGCGGTAACACGCAAAATGATATCGTCAGGCTGCTCAATGCCGGGATCGGGTACGTTTTCAACCTTTACGTGATGTGGACCGTGATACGTCAATGCTTTCATGCAGCCTCCGGGGTAACGGTGAATGTTGCGTTCGACTATAAAAGGGTAGCTATCCCGGAGAGACTGCCGGCAAAACAGGTGGCTTTAGGATTTTTCCTGGAAAATACACGACTTTTTTAACATCAGGTTGCCGTAATATTTAAAATTGCCAGACAAATAGCAGAAAGAAACATTATTATATGCTTGAATAAATTCAGTATTGATTAACAGGGAGTAACGGGTATGTATAAGACAATCATTATGCCGGTTGATGTTTTTGAAATGGAACTTAGCGATAAAGCCATTCGCCACGCTGAGTTTCTGGCGCAACAGGATGGCGTCATTCATCTGTTGCATGTACTGCCTGGGTCCGCGAGCATGAGTCTGCACCGCTTTGCCGCCGACGTGCGTCGCTTTGAAGAACATTTACAGCATGAGGCGGAAACGCGTCTGCAAACGATGGTGGGACACTTCAGTATCGATCCTTCACGAATTAAAACGCATGTTCGCTTTGGTAGCGTGCGCGATGTCGTTAATGAGATGGGCGAAGAACTGGATGCGGATGTCGTGGTAATCGGTTCGCGTAATCCGTCCATCACGACACACCTGTTGGGGTCTAACGCCTCAAGCGTGGTGCGCCATGCAACGCTGCCGGTATTGGTTGTGCGTTAACTCTGGCGGCTAAAAACTGACACGCCCTGCCAGGTCACGCCTGGCAGGGCTTTTTACTGCATCATCGTTAGTACAAATGCCCGATATTCACAATAGTACTCACCGTGTCGCCAAAAAAGACCAGCCGACTCAGAAATACGCCGACGAATAACAAGACGAACAGGAGTTTCGGGCGCGAATCACCGTGACGGCTGGCGACAAAAGCGAGCGCAAGGCAGACCAGGCTTGCCAGATAAAACGGTGAAGCCAGCCATGAACGCGCCGTCATCTGCATGACCGTTCCCCCGCTTAACCACACCAGCGGCGCCGCGATAAGTACCGCGATACACACCACAATTCCCTGGCGTAACGCAGGAACGGCAGGCCTGAGTTTTAACAGCGGAATCGCCGCGCAACCCATGACCCATACCGTAATAAAAAATAACAGCATGGTAAATCCATTAGCGATAGCCACCATCGCTGGCGCGGCGTAGGTCATTCCCTGCACCGCCACCAGTAACACGCCGAACACGGAGGCGATAAGAGCCATCGCTTTATGTCCCTTTGCCAGGAACGTTACGCCGACCGCTGCGCCAAACAACGTGGCGCCAAGGATTTCCCGACTTAACCAGGCATGTCGCAGGTTAATTAGCGCATCATAAGCGCGATCGGGATGCGCCAGATGCAGAATCGCGGCAATAGACGCCAGTGCCAGCACCAGCCCGGTGGCCAACCAATAGAAACGCTGGCCTTCCACTTCACCACGCAGCGTACGCCATGTCAGTACCAAAGCCATCCCGACAGACATCTGGCTTAATACCGTAAAAAACACCAGCGGCAGTTCATATTTTTCCATTACTTGTCCTCCGGCTGCTTAGGCTGGCGCGCCAGAATAAAGCGCGTTCCTGGATTAAGCTGTGGCATATGCGGGAACCCTGGCGGATACTGCACCGCATTATCGGGCACAGGATCGGCATCCAAATCGATAATCGACAAGGCGCCCACCGGACAGGCGTTTACGCACGCCGGATTCATACCGATATCAAGACGCTCGTAGCACATACTGCATTTTTCCGCTTTACGCGTCTCTTCATTAAAACGCGGCGCGCCATAAGGACAGTTGCGAATACAGTTTTTACAGCCGATGCAGCGCTCAGGGTTATGCACCACCACGCCATCTTCACGTTTGGTATAGGCTTCGACCGGACAGGCGGCGACGCAGGCCGGATGTTCGCAGTGGTTACAGGCCAGCGAGTAAAACGCCCGCTCTTCATGTGGATAGATGTCTTTATCCAACGGATAAACGTAGCGCCAGAAGCGATCCGGCTCCAGTTGGTTAAAGCTTTTACACGCCATAGCACAGCCGCGGCAGCCGATGCACTTATCGCTATTCACTAAAAACGCACGTCTCATGCTACGGATTCCCCTTTACCGATCAATACAACGTCAGCAAACTGACTGTGGATAGCGGCGCCCGGCGCGCCAGTTTTCATCAGCCCCATATCAGCAGGCGTATCGGCCACGACGTTTTGCACGTTGTACTGCCGTTTCGGGAACCACGCTTCATACATCACCAGAAAATCTTCCGGTACGTTGGTGGTGACTTTTGCCCGCAGCTCAACTTCACCGGTGCCATTGAAAACTTTGACCAGATCGTTCTCGCTGATGCCCTTTTTCTTCGCGGAAGAAGGATGGATATAAACGAACGGTTCCGGGTAGAACACCTGCATCCAGTCCAGGTTGATAAACTGCGAGTGCAGGCCAAACTGCACGTGCGGCGTAAACAGATGGAAAGGCAGTTTGCTCTCGGCTTCCGGTTTGTATTCCGGCAGCGCGGTGTGGCCGTTTTTCTCCGCCAGTTCAGATTTAAATTCATACTTGCCTGACGGCGTTTTGAACTTGCGGTCGTACCAGGCGGCTGAACTTGGCAGAATCGCTTTTTTCGGCCCGTCCAGCAGATCGTCCCAGGAAGAGATGCCGAACATTTTCGCCATACCGTCGTTGAACTCCTGATCCAGCCAACGCTTGTGATCGAACTCTTGCGGGAAGGTACAGGAACCCGGCGCCATCTTATTAATG
Source organism: Salmonella sp. SJTUF14076 (assembly GCF_015534835.1). NCBI lineage: Bacteria > Pseudomonadati > Pseudomonadota > Gammaproteobacteria > Enterobacterales > Enterobacteriaceae > Salmonella > Salmonella sp. SJTUF14076. The sequence goes on from NZ_CP064674.1 coordinate 3,279,966, forward strand.
GTGCGCGACAGCATGGTAGCGATTTCAAGGTCGCATTTTGCTTCATACATCGGCTTAATCGCCGGCTGATTAATGGAAAGCCAGTAGTGCCAGTAAGAAGCATCCACGTTCCACTCCTCAAACGCGGTGGTAACGGGCAGCACGATATCAGCGTGTTGCACCGTTTCGTTGAAGAACTGATCGGCGCAGACCACCATTTCCAGCTTTTCAAACGCTTTTTTCATCTTGCTGCGATCGAAATCCTGGGCAAACGGGTTTTTACAGGCGACCCACAGCATACGAACCGGCGGATCGTTGGCCTCCAGAATCCCCTGCGCCGTCTGGTTAATATTCAGAGAGCGATCGGAGTACTGCACGGCGTCGCTGCCAGCGGCAGCCCCGAATTCACTGGTGGTGCCCGCCGCTCCCGGTATGCCAATAGCGCCCTCCGACGGCTTCTGCAGCATGGCGTTATAGTTAAAACCCCAGGTATGCAGATGACCATAACGCGCACCGCCGCCTTCGACACCGATGTTGCCGGACATAGCGACAAAGGCATCGATAGCGCGAACGTTGGCGCCGCCGTTGACATGACGCTGCATCCCGTAACCAATCCAGACCGTGGCCGGCTTAACCGCCGTAAACTCTTCCGCCAGCTGGCGAATGACATCCGCAGACAGGCCGCAGATTTCTGCCGCCCACTCCACGGTCACATGGTTACGCAGATAGGCTTCAAATTCCGGATAGCCATGAGCGTCGTTGTTGACAAAATCCTGATCCACCAGCCCCTTATCCACCAGATGGCGCGCCATCCCCAGCGCCAGCGCACCGTCTGAGCCAGGCCGTACGCGCAGGTAGAGATCGGCTTTGGCGGCAGTCTGCGACAGCAGCGGGTCGATAACCACAACCTTCGCCCCTTTCTCGCGCGCCTGATAGATGTACTTCATGCTGTGCATTGAGCACCAGGCTGGGTTGGCGCCCCAGATAATGATGTATTTCGCTTTCACCATATCTTCCGGGTCGTTACACCACATGTCGCCCATGTCGTAGTTTTGCGCGTCGATACCGGCAGGCCAGCACGGCGTACCGGCAAAACGGGTGGTATAGCCAAGCGAGGACATCATCCCTTCAACGGCATAGTTCAGCACGCCAAACTTACCGGAATATTTGGTCAGCGCCAGACCGAGCATAGAACCGTCTTTTTTCTTAATCTCCAGCATTTTGGCGGCAATGCGCTGCATCGCCTCTTCCCATGAGATGCGACGCCAGTTGCCGCTACCGCGAACGTCCTGCGCCATGGGATATTTAATACGATCGGGGCTATAAACCCGGCGCGGATAGCTTAACCCTTTGACGCAAGGGGTACCGTGAGTAAATGTTGATTCCGGCGCGCCTTCCACGAAAGTAATGACCCCGTCCTTTACCCACGTCTTGAGGCTACAGGTGTCATAGCAGTTACGCGGACACGCGTTACGATAAATTTTGTACGTTTTAGGGTTAAAGGGAACAGGCGGCTGCGCAAGCGCGCATCGGGAGGTCAGTAATCCTCCGGGTAAAGCCGCAACGGCGCCCAGTGCCACTATCCCCTTTAAAAAAGAACGTCTGTTCAGATGTCCCGTCTCATTACTCATATTGATACTCTCGTTTTAATTCATCAAGCCAATAAAATAAGATGTCCGCTACCGTATATAACGTGGTCGTTTGTGCATGAGTTTTTATTTTTTCGATATATAATGGCACCCACTTTGTTAAATAGTTATTGATATATTGAGTGAGAGTAGAGCGGTATGGTGACGTTTGCCGGGTATTAGCCAGTAATAGTGTGGTCAATTCCAGCACGCAGGAAATATGATCGTCAGGGATATTGCTTTCCTGATTAACCGATAATCCCAACGCTGCCATAAAATCCCGTATCTCCAGCGTCGCCTTTCCCATCACCAGCGCATCGTCTTCCAGATACACTGAAGCGAAAGGCGCAGCCAGCAGCTTGCCAGGGCCGACGAATAGCGCATTAAAGTCATACTCCGCTTCCAGCCACGCCCGGTCGGTAAGGTTTACCGCAGCAGAGGGATTTAATCTCACGTAGGCAGATTTCAGTGAATGACTATCATGAGAATTAAAAAAATCACGCAATGTAAGCCCTGTTTTTTCTAATTCCGTCAGTGATTCATAGATTGAATCCATGAATAAATAACCTCACATACAAATGCAATATAAATCAAGAAAAAAGAATGGGCATGTTAGCGGAAGCGCTTAATCTTTCTTTGATAAAAAAACAGAAAAATTCCAGTTAAATCCGTAGAAGGCTTTTTTATTGTTTCAAAGTTTAAAAACAGAAGACCGTTGAAATAAAAAACCGTCTGTTATTAACAGACGGTTTCAGAGTATTGATAATGAAGAAGGTGTTTTAGCCGGCGGCGTTCCCCAGGCATAAACGCCGCAGGCCCGAATAGCTTACACTATCGGGCCATTTACGATGGCCAGTTAACTGACCTTGCAGGTGTGCTTACTTCTTTTTATGCGATTTTGGTACGAATCAGATAATCAAAGGCGCTCAACGAGGCTTTCGCCCCTTCGCCGGTGGCGATGATAATCTGTTTGTAAGGAACGGTGGTACAATCGCCTGCGGCGAAGACGCCCTTAACGCTGGTTTCACATTTGGCGTCAATAATGATTTCGCCCATGCGGTTACGCTCAAGCGCGCCTTCCAGCCAGTGGGTATTCGGCAACAGACCAATCTGCACAAAAATTCCTGCCAGCGCGACGCTATGAATATCGCCGCTGACACGGTCACGATACTCCAGTCCCACCACTTTCGAACCGTCGCCCTTCACTTCTGTCGTTTGCGCATTCAAAATGATATCGACATTTTTCAGGCTACGCACTTTGTCCTGTAGCACCTGATCAGCCTTCATCTCCGGCGCGAACTCCAGCAACGTAACGTGTTCTACAATACCTGCCAGATCGATAGCCGCTTCGACGCCGGAGTTGCCGCCGCCGATGACCGCCACACGCTTGCCTTTAAATAACGGACCGTCGCAGTGCGGACAATAGGTGACGCCTTTGGTGCGATACTGATCCTCGCCCGGCACATTCATATTGCGCCATTTCGCGCCGGTGGCGATGATGATACTGCGCGCTTTCAAGACTGCGCCGGACGCCGTTTCAATCTGATGCAGGCCGCCTTCTGTCGCTGCCGGAACCAGTTTACTTGCGCTCTGGCTGTCGATAACGTCAACGTCGTAATCGCTGACATGCGCTTTCAGCGCGCCCGCCAGTTTCTGGCCTTCGGTTTTCGGCACCGAGATATAGTTTTCGATATCCACGGTATCCAGCACCTGACCGCCGAAGCGCTCGCCCATCAGACCGGTACGGATGCCTTTGCGCGCCGAGTAGACCGCCGCCGCCGCGCCCGCCGGGCCGGAGCCGACAATCAGCACGTCATACGCATCGCGTTTGTTCAGCGCTTCCGCCGCGCGTTTTTCTGCGCCAGTATCCACTTTAGCGACAATCTCGGTCAGAGTCATACGTCCCTGGCCGAACTCTTTACCGTTGACAAACACCGCCGGAACGCCCATCACGTTACGTTCGGTGATTTCGTTCTGGAAGGTGCCGCCATCAATTGCCGTATGTTTAATACGCGGGTTCAGCACCGCCATCAGGTTCAGCGCCTGCACTACGTCCGGGCAGTTATGACAGGAGAGTGAATAATAAGTTTCGAATTCAAAATCACCGTCAATATCGCGAATCTGCTCCAGCAGCGACTGCGCTTCTTTTGACGGATGACCGCCGGTCCACAGCAGCGCCAAAACCAGCGAGGTAAATTCGTGGCCCAGCGGAGAACCGGCAAAGCGCGGCCCCTGCTGAGAGCCTGGATTCGTAATCAGGAAAGACGGCTTGCGCACCGGCAGAGTATTGTCTTCTTTAAATGTGACTTTGTCGGACAGCTCGGCGATTTCAGCCAGCAGTTCCTTGATTCCCGCCGATTTAGCGCTGTCATCCAGCGTGGCAATCAGCTCAACAGGTTTGGTCAGTTTCTCAAGGTAAGCCCTGAGCTGGGTTTTCATATTTGTGTCGAGCATTCTTCTTCCCTCTCTGAAAACATCATCATGCAAGCCGACTTCGCGGGACTGCATTAATGCAACTTGCGTCATGGTGCTGAAATGAAATGGGCGCGGGTGCGCCCATGACTGAAACAATTTCCAAAGTATTTCACGTCAGAGTAAGGCGGCTAGCCTGAGAATCCCCGGGAGCTTACTGAAGTAAGTGACCGGGGTGAGCAGGCGACGCCAACGCAGCTATGGCGTGAAAGACGACGGAAATTTAGATTTTACCGACCAGGTCTAAGGATGGAGCCAGAGTCGCTTCACCTTCTTTCCATTTCGCCGGGCATACTTCGCCTGGGTGAGCGGCAACATACTGTGCTGCTTTAATTTTACGCAGCAGGTCAGACGCGTCACGGCCGATACCTTCAGCGGTAACTTCGATCGCCTGGATGATACCCTGCGGGTCAACAACAAAGGTCGCACGGTCTGCCAGACCTTCATCTTCACGCATGTTGTCGAAGTTACGGGTCAGGGCGCCAGTCGGGTCGCCGATCATCGCATATTTGATTTTTGCGATAGTTTCAGAGCTGCTGTGCCATGCTTTGTGCGTGAAGTGAGTATCGGTTGAGACGGAATAAACGTCTACGCCCAGCTTCTGCAGTTCTTCGTAATGGTCGGCAACGTCACCCAGTTCAGTCGGGCAAACAAAGGTAAAATCGGCCGGGTAGAAGAAGAAGACGCTCCAGCGGCCTTCGGTATCTTTCTCGGTGACTTCAATGAATTCACCGTTTTTGAACGCCTGGTTTTTGAAAGGTTTGATTTTGGTGTTAATTAAGGACATCTATACTTCCTCCGTGTTTTCGTTGAGGAGTAAGTTAACGAAATTTTGCTGATTCGGCTAATGCGTTTCCATTATCAAATCAATAAGCGTTAACTAACAACCCGATTCGGGCGACATTGTGAACACTGCGCCCTGTCAGCCATCTAAAGTAAAAAGGCCGCCTGACAGGCGGCCCCATTACCTGAACTACCCGTAGGTAACTTCAGAGCCAGTACGACTCGTCTTGCAAATGGCAGGCGTATTGCCTGCCACTCGAAATCCATAGCGTATATGCTGGCTAAGTGTTGCGCTCTACATTACCTTAACAAAGGCTGTAACAGCGAAAAGGATTACATCACCCCAGCATAGAAAGGGCAATCTTGGCACGCCAGCTCTTACCTATGTCTGCGATAGGCATCATCATTAATACTCTTTTCGCTTTGATATTAAAAGGAAAAAAATATGATTAAACGTACATTGCTGCTTGCTATGCTGCCCATTCTCGCCCACGCGGAAGAACTGCCTGCGCCGGTTAAAGCCATTGAAAAACAGGGTATAACTATCCTGAAATCCTTCGAGGCGCCGGGGGGTATGAAGGGCTATCTCGGAAAGTATCAGGATATGGGCGTCACGATTTATCTGACGCCGGACGGTAAACACGCGATTTCCGGCTATATGTATAATGAAAAAGGTGAAAATCTTAGCAACGCCCTGATAGAAAAAGAGATCTATGCGCCAGCCGGACGTGAAATGTGGCAGAAAATGGAAAAAGCGTCATGGATACTCGACGGTAAAAAAGACGCGCCGGTGGTGCTGTATGTCTTTGCCGATCCTTTCTGCCCCTATTGTAAGCAGTTTTGGCAACAAGCTCGTCCGTGGGTCGAATCCGGCAAGGTACAATTACGCACATTACTGGTCGGCGTGATTAAACCGGAAAGCCCGGCCACAGCCGCAGCGATTTTAGCCGCGAAAGACCCGGCGAAAACCTGGCATGACTATGAAGCCTCCGCAGGAAAGATGAAGCTGGAGGTTCCTGCGTCCATCCCCCCGGCGCAGATGAAAGTCATTAATCAGAATCAGCAGTTAATGGACGATCTTGGCGCTAACGCGACGCCAGCAATTTATTACATGAATAAAGATAAGATTTTGCAACAGGTTGTTGGTTTACCGGAAAAAGCGCAACTGGACGCCATGATGGGGCAGCCTTAACGCAGAAATTAGCAAGGCAGAAGCTTAACCGTACCCCGCCCGATAGCGCTGCGTTTGTCGGGCCAACCTCCTCCCGGTATTAACGCGACGCCAGACCAAAATGTCATCCGGCACAGCCTTTTTAGGCTAACGGCGTGATTATATCAGGGTACGTTATGTCCGCCTTTACCGTAATTATTTACTCGCTAAAATATTCATAACTGTGGTATTTTAGTTTAAATAAACTCTACATTAAGTTTAATAAACATAATTCTGGTAAATTATTGAGATTAAGTCATAATCATGGAAGATACCATGATAATGCCGGGAAGATACTATGGCTAACCTTTACGACCTTAAAAAATTTGATCTTAACCTGTTGGTTAAATTTGAATGTATTTATCAACATTTAAGCATTAGCAAAGCAGCGGAAACACTCTATATTACACCTTCTGCCGTCAGTCAGTCATTGCAACGCCTGCGCACGCAATTCAATGATCCTCTATTTATTCGCTCAGGCAAAGGAATTACGCCTACCGTAACAGGCATTAATTTACATTATCATTTAGAAAATAACCTTAACAGTCTGGAACAAACTATTAATATAATGAATCAGTCCAGTCTGAAGAAAAAATTTATTATCTACAGCCCACAGCTGTTGATCACCCAATATGCGATGAAATTAGTTAAATATATCCGCAAAGACCCACAGGTTGAAATTGAACATCACGACATTTTGACCACTGACGAACTGCCTGAAGATCTGCTTGCCTACCGCAAAGCAGATGTTGTGGTTTCAATGGCCCCACTTAATAATCGTTCTATTGTTTGTACTCACTTTAATAGGCTAGAATGTATCCTGGTTTGCAGTGAAAATCATCCCCGACTAGGCGACACCGCCACTATCGATGAAATTCTACAAGAGTCATTTACGCAACTCGTCTCCCGGGCAACCGGTATGAAAGAGTATCATTCACTTATAGATGATGTGCTGGGGGAGAGAATAATTGGTTTAAGAAGCAAATCGGTGATGACTATCGCCAACTCCATCAGCTCCACGGAGCTTATTGGTTTTTTACCACAAACATTTGTTGACTATTACTCTTCCTCTATCAAACTTAAAAAAGTCGCCACACCTTTTACCATTGCTCCTATACAATTCTATCTTATGTACAATAGAGCTTCGCTGAATAATAGCGGATTTGCTGAGCTCATTGAGCACATCACAAAAAAGCGTTAATAAGGAGATCAGAGAACGAGTAATAATATAAATTAAGTGTATACATTCGTAGAATGTATTTACTTAGAGAATATAATAAGACATTGCAAGTTCATATAATCAGATTATCCTTTATGTTAATTATTGCGAATATATTGTAGTTAACACATTGGAGACTATCCAGAGATGTCGGTTTATAAAGTTCCGCTTGAGCAAAATGTTCTGGAAGCGGCTCAAGAGCGTATAACATGGACCCTGAAAACTTTACCCCGGGTCTGCGTCTCATTTTCTGGTGGTAAAGATTCAGGACTTATGCTGCACCTGACGGCAACGTTGGCGCGCAAAATGAATAAAAAGATCCACGTTCTTTTCATTGACTGGGAAGCGCAATTCTCCTGTACTATCGCTTATATTGAATCGTTACGTGAATACTACGCGGACGTTATTGAGCGTTTTTATTGGGTCGCATTACCCTTAACCACACAAAATTCCCTTTCACAATACCAGCCGGAGTGGCAGTGTTGGCAGCCGGGAACCGACTGGGTACGACAACCGCCAGAAGATGCGATTACCGATCCGGCCTTTTTTTCCTTTTATCAACACGGCATGACTTTTGAACAGTTCGTTCGCGATTTTGCCGACTGGTTTTCAGAAAAGCGCCCTGCCGCTATGCTGGTCGGTATTCGTTCCGACGAATCCTATAACCGGTTTGTCGCTATCGCTAACTCGCATAAGCTGCGCTTTGCCGACGATAAGCCCTGGACCACGTTGGCCCCCAAGGGGCACACCTGGTATATCTACCCCATCTATGACTGGAAAACCGCAGATATCTGGACCTGGTTCGCCAAAACAGGTAAATCATGTAACCCCTTGTATAATTTGATGTATCAGGCTGGCGTACCGGTCCGTTACATGCGTATTTGCGAACCATTCGGCCCGGAACAACGGCAGGGGTTATGGCTGTATCATGTTATCGAACCTGAGCGCTGGGCGGCCATGTGCGCCAGAGTCAGCGGCGTACTCAGCGGAGGAATATACGCCGGGCAGGACAGCCATTTTTACGGCCACCGGAAAATTTTAAAACCCGATCACCTTAACTGGGAGGAGTACGCGCTGCTCCTGCTACACAGTATGCCTGAAGTCACTGCCGAACATTACCGTAATAAAATCGCCGTTTATTTGCAGTGGTATAAGAAAAAAGGCATGAACACCATTCCACAGACGCAGCAGGGCGATATCGGATCGCGGGATATTCCGTCATGGCGACGGATCTGCAAAGTATTACTGAACAATGATTACTGGTGCCGGGCGCTGTCATTCAGTCCGACAAAACCTAAGAGTTACCAGCGTTATAACGAACGCATGAAAGCTAAACGCCAGGAATGGGGGATCTTATGCAACACCGACTCACAACCGAAATAACTCACTTTCTCTCTGGACTGCCTGAAGAGGAAAGGATCGCCGCCATTAATGAATTTAGAATGGCGATACATAACGTTAGTCCTTTTCGCGATGAGCCAGTCGATTGTGTCCTGTGGGTGAAAAACGATCATATTTCGCCTAATGACTACAACCCGAATAACGTTGCGCCGCCGGAGAAAAAATTGCTGCTTAAATCGATTGAAAAAGATGGGTTTACTCAGCCGATTGTGGTGGTAAAGGCCAATACGGAGGAATATGAGATTGTGGACGGCTTTCACCGTCATGAGTTGGGCAAAGGAAAAGCGGTCCTGAAAAGGCGCCTGAAAGGTTATCTGCCGGTAGCGTGTCTGGACAGAAAACGTCACGAACGGATGGCGGCAACCATCCGGCATAACCGCGCGCGCGGACGCCACCAGATCCACGCCATGTCCGAAATCGTACGCGAACTTTCTCAGCTAGGCTGGGACGAGAGCAAAATCGGACAGGAGTTAGGTATGGACGCCGATGAAGTCCTGCGCCTGAAACAGATCAACGGACTGCAGGAACTTTTTGCAGACCGTCGATTCTCCAGAGCGTGGACGGTTAAATAACTACAGTTTACACAGGCGCTCTGCGGCGGCCAGCAGCGTTGATTCCTGTTTAGCGAAACATAAACGTATAAGCTGATGCGGGAAAGGGGCGGCGCAAAAGACAGAGAGCGGAATAGCGGCGACACCGACTTCTTCGGTTAGCCACTGGCAAAACTCAACGTCATTTAGCGTCGACACTGCGCTGTAATCGATTAAAAGAAAATAGGTACCTTCACAGGGCAGTACTTTTAATCGGCTTTGCGCCAGCGCGTTAACCAGCACATCGCGTTTTTTCCGGTAAAAATCGGGTAACGCGCGATAGTGTTCCGGCGCGGCGCGCAGCATATCCGCCAGCGCCAGTTGCGCCGGCGTATTGACGCAAAACGTCAGGTACTGGTGAACTTTGCGGATTTCGGCGCTAATAGCCGCAGGCGCAACGCAGTAACCAATCTTCCATCCCGTCATATGAAAGGTTTTACCAAACGATGAAACGGCAACCGCCCGCTCTCGTAACTGAGGGTGCGCCAATACGCTGGCATGACCTTCGGCGGCAAAACAAATATGCTCGTACACTTCATCGCTTAATACATAAATTTCCCGCTCGCCGATAGCCTGCCACAGCGCCTCGATATCCGCCTGACGCCAGACGGTAGCGGTGGGATTATGCGGCGTATTGAGGATCACCAGCCGCGTGCGCTCGCTAAGCAACGCCGAAAACGCCTGCCAGTCGACGCGAAAATGCGGCGGCGTAAGCGCTATGCGTTTTAACACGCCGCCGGAAAGCGCCACGGCCGGGGCATAGCTGTCGTAACTGGGATCGAAACAGATAACCTCATCCCCTGCCCGCACCAGCGCGGTAATCGCCGCATACAGCGCTTCTGTCGCGCCCGCCGTGACGGTGATATCACTTACGTCATCGGGTCGATAACCATATATTTCCGCCGTTTTATCGGCTATGGCCTCCCGCAGCGCCTGCGCGCCCGTCATCGGCGCATATTGATTCGCGCCCTGCGCGACATGATAAGCCAACCGCTCGTGCAAATAAGAAGGACCATCAAAATCAGGGAAGCCTTGCGATAAATTTATTGCCTGATGTTTCTGCGCCAGCGCGCTCATTTGCGTAAAAATCGTGGTGCCAAGATTGGGCAATTTGCTCTTTGGAATCAGTGGGTTATTTCTCATTATCTTCATACCCGCCAGTGATGTGGTTGTTGACACACTATCACAGGGTGTTAGTATTTGGCAATCAAGACGTTTAGATGTCTAAATATAATAACAGCGGTGAGAAGACCCTAAGGACAACACAACATGAACCACACTGAGATCCGCGTCGTTACCGGCCCGGCGAATTATTTTTCCCATGCAGGAAGCCTCGAAAGACTGACCGACTTTTTCACGCCGGAACAGCTTTCCCACGCCGTTTGGGTGTACGGCGAACGCGCGATTGCCGCCGCCCGGCCTTACCTGCCGGAAGCGTTTGAACGTGCTGGCGCAAAACATCTGCAGTTTACCGGCCATTGTAGCGAACGCCATGTTGCCCAACTGGCGCACGCCTGCAACGACGATCGTCAGGTGGTGATAGGCGTCGGCGGCGGCGCGCTGCTCGATACCGCCAAAGCGCTCGCCCGCCGTCTGGCGCTGCCGTTTGTCGCTATCCCGACCATCGCGGCAACCTGCGCCGCCTGGACACCGCTTTCCGTCTGGTATAACGACGCGGGACAGGCGTTACAGTTCGAAATTTTTGATGATGCCAATTTTCTGGTGCTGGTCGAACCGCGCATTATTCTGCAGGCGCCCGATGACTATCTGTTAGCTGGCATTGGCGATACGCTGGCGAAATGGTATGAAGCCGTTGTGCTTGCGCCGCAGCCTGAAACATTGCCATTGACCGTAAGGCTGGGCATTAACAGCGCGTGCGCTATTCGCGATCTCCTGCTGACCAGCAGCGAACAAGCATTAGCGGATAAACAGCAGCGTCGGCTGACCCAGGCATTTTGCGACGTGGTGGATGCGATTATTGCTGGCGGCGGTATGGTCGGCGGCCTCGGGGAACGCTATACCCGTGTCGCCGCCGCCCATGCGGTACACAACGGTCTGACCGTCCTGCCGCAAACGGAAAAATTCCTGCACGGAACGAAAGTGGCTTATGGCATTCTGGTGCAAAGCGCGCTACTGGGACAAGATGACGTGCTGGCGCAATTGATTACAGCGTACCGGCGATTTCATCTGCCGGCCCGGCTTAGCGAACTGGACGTGGATATTCATAACACCACAGAGATCGATAGGGTCATCGCGCATACCCTGCGCCCGGTCGAATCCATCCACTATTTACCGGTGACGTTAACGCCAGACAACCTGCGTGCGGCGTTTGAAAAAGTTGAATTTTTCAGAATATAGCCTGGTGGCGTTGCGCTTATCAGACCTGGCAACACTCAGCAGCAACGCGCGCCGCCTTTTCCACCATAGCGCGCATCCTGCCGCTCGCAGAAAAATTCTTCATAGGTCATCGGCGTCTGATCCGGATGCGTTATGCGCATATGTTCCACATAGTTGTCGTAGTCTGGCACGCCAATCATCATTTTTGCGGCTTGTCCCAGATATTTTCCGGCTTTCGAAAGCGTATCGAACATCGTTGTCACCTGTCATCCAAATGCCCTCTCCTTAATTCTGGAGAGGGCTATTGATGTAAAAAGATTAGTGCGCGCCTTTCGCCTGCGTCACGATCTCATCCACATTTTCCGGCATCGGCTCATACGGCGTTTCATTCGCCGTCGGTTTATCAATCTTCAGAGCGGCCAGCGCCGTCTTAATAGAGAAGACCGCCAGCACCACGACCACCACCATAAAGAAGATGGTTAGCCCGGCATCCAGACGGTTATTGAATACCAACTGCGCGAGTTGCGATTCGGTGTACTGCGGCGGAATATTGCCGCTGTCGATCATCGCCTGGAACTTATTGGCAATGGCCAGGAAGCCGATTTTCGCATCCGGACTAAACGCTTTCTGCCAGCCCGCCGTCAGCGTACAAATCAGCAGCCAGGCCGTTGGCACCAGCGCGACCCACGCATAACGCTGACGCTTCATTTTGAACAGTACCACGGCGCAAAGCATCAGCGCCATACCCGCCAGCATCTGGTTAGCGATGCCAAACAGCGGCCACAGGGTGTTAATACCGCCCAACGGATCGACCACGCCCTGATGGAGGAAATACCCCCACGCCAGCACGCACAATGCCGTAGCAAGCAGGTTCGCTGGCAGCGAATCGGTACGTTTCAGCCCTGGCGACACTACGCCCAACAGATCCTGCAACATAAAGCGCGCCGCACGGGTGCCCGCATCCACCGCCGTCAGAATAAACAGCGCTTCAAACAGAATGGCGAAGTGATACCAGAACGCTACATCCATCATGCCGCCCAACGCGCCATGTAAAATGTAGGCCATCCCTACCGCCAGCGTTGGCGCACCGCCTGCGCGGGAGATAATGGATTGTTCGCCGACTTCATTGGCAATCTGGTGTAACGTATCCGGCGTGATAGCGAACCCCCAACTACTGACCACCTGCGCGGCAGAAGCTACGACATCCGCTGTCCCCGCTGGCGCCAGTACCGCCATCGGGCTATTCATCGCAAAGTAAACGCCCGGATCGATAATACAGGCGGAGACCAGCGCCATAATGGCGACGAAAGATTCCATTAACATCCCGCCGTAGCCGATAAAGCAGGCCTGGCCTTCGTTGGCCAACATCTTCGGCGTCGTGCCGGAGGAGATGAGCGCATGGAAACCGGATACCGCGCCGCAGGCGATGGTAATAAACAGGAACGGGAACAGGTCGCCCGTCCAGACCGGTCCGGTACCATCAACAAATTTGGTCAGCGCCGGCATAGTCAGCGTCGGACGCATGATCAGAATCCCGACCGCCAGACCGACAATCGTACCAATTTTCAGGAAGGTAGAGAGGTAATCACGCGGCGCGAGCAGCAGCCAGACCGGCAGTACCGCCGCGACAAAACCATACCCCACCAGCATCCAGGTAAGCTGCACGCCAGTAAAATCAAAGTACGGCGCCCAGGTTGGGCTTGCCGCCACCCATCCGCCGGAAATAATAGCGAAAATAAGAAATACCAGCCCAATGACCGACACCTCGCCGATGCGCCCCGGACGCAGATAACGCAGGTAGATGCCCATAAAAATCGCCAGTGGAATGGTGAACGCGACAGTGTACGTTCCCCACGGGCTATGGGTCAGCGCTTTCACCACGATCATCGCCAGGACGGCCAGAATGATCACCATGATCATAAAGCAGGCCACCAGCGCGATCACCCCTGCCGTCGCGCCCATCTCCTCTTTAACCAGCTCGCCAAGCGAACGCCCATCGCGCCGGGTCGAGACGAACAGCACCATAAAGTCCTGCACCGCTCCCGCCAGCACGACGCCCGCCAGCAGCCAGATCATCCCCGGCAGATAGCCCATCTGCGCCGCCAGTACCGGCCCGACCAGCGGACCTGCGCCAGCAATGGCCGCAAAATGGTGACCGAACAGCACTTTCTTATCGGTCGGGACATAATCCAGACCATCATTATGACGTACCGCGGGCGTCATACGCGTTGGGTCAACCGCCAGCACTTTTTTGGCGATATAGAGCCCATAAAAACGATACGCAATAAGATAGACACAGACCGACGCCACCACGATCCATAGCGCGTTGATCTGTTCCCCACGATTTAACGCAATATAGCCCAGGGCAAACGCACCCAATACTGAGAGCGCTGTCCAGACGAGGTATTTCCCTGATTTATTCATAGTTGTTGTCCGTTTGGGTGTTCCAGAGAGATGTTACATTTTGTTTCTATAACACCTTTACCGTAATTAACAACACAACAACATGATAAAACCGGATTGTTACCCATTTTTTACATTACAGTGTTAACCAGATCACTTCCTTTCTTGGTTAATGCTGCAATTGCATTTTACTTTGCCAGAACTATCCCATTACCGCCGTTCCCAGGCGACAGGTGCAGCAGCGCCTCCCCTGCTCGTCAAAGAGCGTAATTTCCCAGCTTTGATTCTGCCGCCCCAGATGCAGCGGCAGGCAAACGCCGCGTACTTTCCCCTGCGAGACGGCGCGGTGGTGAGTGGCGTTTAGCTCGGTCCCAACCACGCACTGCCCGTCGCGGGTCATCAGATAACCCGCCATTGATCCTAACGTCTCCGCCAGCGCTGCCGATGCGCCGCCGTGTAGCAGACCAAACGGTTGATGAGTGCGGGCATCGACGGGCATTTCCGCCTCCAGCACGTCATCGCCCAGACGGGTGTAAACAATGCCCAGATGCGCCACCAGCGTGTTCTGACTGGTAGCGTTCAATTCATCCAGCGTTAAATGCCGTTTCCAGATCATCGTCAGGCTCCCAATGTTGAACCGCCGTCCACCACGATATCCTGCAAGGTAATGTGGCTGGCCAGATCGGAGGCAAGAAACAAAATGGTATTGGCTATCTCCTGGGGACGGGCGATTTTACCGAGCGGTATGCCGAGCTTAAACTGTTCGCCGAAACCGCGAATGCGCTGCTGTTCGGCATCTTCACTCACCCATAACGTGCGCTGCATATCGGTGTCGGTCGAGCCCGGCGACACCACATTACAGCGTACTCCGCAGCCCGCCAGCTCCAGCCCTACGGTTAGCGCCAGGCTTTTCAGCGCCGCTTTAGAGGCGCCGTAGGCGCTCATACCGATGCGCGGCGTATGCGCCGCATCTGAGGCTACGGTGACAATCGCCCCTCCCTGCTGACGGCGAAACTGCGCCATCGTCTGCGAAAACAGGTTAAATGCCCCGCCCACATTGACCGCAAACGTCTGCTGCCAGTCGTCGACGCTAAGCGCATCGGTCGCTCCCATACGTAAAATACCGGCGGCGTTGACCAGCACATCCAGCCGCGGCGTTTTTTGCAACACACGCTGGCACACCTGCGCAACCTGCCCGGCATCCGCCACATCCATGACTTCGGTAGCAAAGGGATAATTCTCTTGCGTAAATTCGCGATCGAAGCCGATCACCCGCGCCCCGGCGTCAACAAACGCCAGCGCCGTCGCGTAACCGATCCCTTTCCCCGCACCGGTCACCCATACCGTTTTGTCTGAAAAATCAATACAGGCCATTACTCTACCCCGCGAGAGAGCAGCGCCCACCAGGCGTCAATGGTCGGATTTTTCGCCAGCATCACGAAGTCGATATCGCCGTGTACTTTACGCCAGCGCGCCGCCAGCCCCATCATGCGTACTGAATCCAGGCCATAATCAATCAGGTTTTCATCGTCCAGCGGCTCGTCGGTCTCGTCCAGCAACGGCAGAATTAACGCCCGCAGCGCCGCTTTACTGGCAGGAACCGGCGTCGGCAGCAGCGACTCGGTCATGACGACGCGACCGGAACGCCCCGCCACATAGTTCAGCGCCATCAGATGCTCTTCCCGGCTGAAATCCGCCAGCGCATCCGCCACCATAAACGGCTTAATGTCGCGCATAAACGCATCGGTAGCGGTGGTCATACAGCCAATATGCGCATACACGCCGGTAATGATGAGCTGATTACGTCCGGTATCTTTTAACATCTGTTCCAGCGGCGAGCGGTGAAACGCGCTATAGCGCCACTTCACCAGCACCGTATCCGCCTCATCCGGCGTTAAGGCTTCTACCACCTTCTGCTGTTCCGGAGAGCGCGTCAGTCCCGGCCCCCACATATCATTGAGTAACGCGCGATCTTCATCGCTTTGCTCTTTCGGCTGAGCGGTGTAATAGACCGGGATATGATGTTCCTTACAGTACTGGCGCAGGGCGGCGATATTAGCAATCACCTGGTCCATCATTGGGCAGTTGCGGCCCCAAAAGCTGACAAAGTAATCCTGCATATCGTGGATGAGCAGCGCAGCGCGCTCCGGCTCAAATGCCCAGTTCACTTTGTTGGTCGGGATATCCAGTGCGGTGGGCAGCGCGTAAGACTGTAGTTTCGGGATTGCCATCTCTCTTTCTCCTTCAGAGCGGTGAACGTGACGCCAACCGCTGGCGTAATTGTTTTTTATCGACTTTACCAACCGGCGTCAGCGGCAGTGACGCAACGCACTCCACGCGATCCGGTAATTTAAATTCCGCCACGCCCTGCTCTCGCAGGAAACGGCGTACCTGTACCGCTCGCAGCGGCTCTTTTACCACCAGATATGCGCAACTTTTTTCCCCCAACAGTTCATCTTCCATGCTGACCAGCGCCGCATGGATCACCGCCGGGTGGCGCAGTAACAGGTTTTCTATCTCTTCGGCGGCTATCTTCTCGCCGCCCCGATTGATCTGATCTTTTTCACGCCCGTGAACGGTGATGTAGCCGTCTTGATCAATGGAGATCAGATCGCCGGAACAGTAAAAACCGTTGGCGTCAAAGGCGCTGGCATTGTGTTGCGGACTGTTGAAATAGCCGCGAAAAGTATAGGGGCCGCGCGTCATCAGACGACCAATCTCGCCCGGCGGCAGTGGATTCCCGTCGGCATCCGCCACCCACACTTCGTCGTCCGGACACATGGGTCTTCCCTGGGTATTGATAATCCGTTCCGGGCTATCGTCCAGCCGGGTATAGTTCACTAACCCTTCCGCCATGCCGAAGACCTGCTGCAACTGACAGCCAATTTCAGCCGGAATACGGGCGGCCAGCGTCGCAGAAAGCCGCGCGCCGCCAACCTGCAATAACCTTAATGACGCCAGCGGCGCATTACCGCCCCACTCCTGGATAGCCTGTAGCCATAGACTGACCGCGGGAGGCACCAGCGCCGTGGCATTAATCTGGTGTTTTTCGATCAGCGGGAAACAGAGCGTGGCGCTGGGATCGGTCGCCAGCACTACCGTTCCTTTGGCAAGAAAGACGCCCAGCGCGCCCGGCGAACTCATGGCGTAGTTATGCGCGGCGGGAATCGCGCACAGAAAACGCGTCTCCTCGTTGAAACCGCAAATCTCATTGCTGCGGCGCACGCTGTAGTAATAGTCGTTATGGGTACGGGGAATAAGCTTTGGCGTGCCGGTAGTACCGCCGGAAAGCTGAAAGTAGGCCACTTCGTCAGCAGGTGATGGCGTGGCGGTGAAATCTTCCGCCGCCTGCCGCATCGCCGCGTCCAGGCTGTGATCGCCGTCGTCGTTGCGCAATAACACCACCCGCACAGAGCGGTGTTCAGCCACAAACGTGTTGAGAAAGTCCTCCCCGGCGAACAGCGTATGTTGGCGATCGGCAATCACCAGCGTCGGCGCGATCTGCATCGCATAGGCGTTAAGTTCGGTACGTTGATGGCTAAACAGCGCCAGAACGGGCGCTACGCCAAGCTTCAACAGGGCGAAAAAGGTGATATACAGTTCCGGTACATTCCCCAGTTGTACCAGAGCGGTTTCGCCAGGTTTGATGCCCTGACGGCGTAAATAGCAGGCCAGATTATCCGCGGCCTGGTTGAGCTGGCGATAGCTGAATGCGCGCTCGCCTTCAATGACCGCCGTCTTGTCGCTGTCAGCGTGGCGGGTCAGAATATCGGTCAACGGCACGTCTTGCCAGTAGCCTTTTTCACGATAACGGCGGGCAAATTCATCCGGCCAACGGGTGAAAGGTATACGCATCATCGTTCCTTAATGCAGTCCAAAAACGTTCAACATCGTAGAGAGCTTGACGCCGGTTTCCCGCCACTCGCCGACTGGCGAAGAGGCAGGGACAATCCCGGCGCCAGCGAACAGGCGCACCTGATTACCGTGCAATTTCGCACAACGAATCGTCACTACCCACTCGCCGTTTCCTTCGGCGTCGCACCAGCCGACAATGCCGCCAAACAGTTCACGATCGAACGGTTCCAGTTCAGCAATCAGCTTTTTCGCGGCCTGATGGGGGAAACCGCTTAACGCAGGGGTCGGATGCAGCAGACAGGCCAGCGTCAGCGCGTTTTCTCCGGCGTTGGCCTTGCCCTCAAACGGCGTACCGAGATGCCATAGCGTCGGCGTGGTGATCAACTGCGGAGAGGAAGGTAATTGCAGTTCCGTGCTGCGATCGCGCAGGATCTGCTTCATCGCCTGCGTCACCAGCTCATGTTCATGGCGATCTTTTTGTGAAGCCAGCAGTCGGTTTCCCGCCTCGCGATCCAGAACGTCATCCGGCTGTCGGCGTGCCGAGCCTGCTAACGGCAGCGAACTAAACCGCTCGCCCTCCTTGCGTAGCAGCAATTCGGGGCTGGCGCCCAGCAGAACGCCGCCATCCGCCAGCGGCACATGGAAGTTGTAACTAACTGGATTCTGCGCAACCAGCCGCTCCAGCAATGCTCCGCTATCCACCGCCACATCAGTGGTGATATCTATCAGCCGGGAAAGCACCACTTTATCGACGTCTGGCGTGGCGGTCAGCATAGCCGCGCGTGCGACCATCGCTTCAAAAGCATCCTGCTCCGGAATCGCCTTTCGCGCCGTCACCGTCAGCGACTGATGGTCAGTAAAATAACGCGCCGTGCGCTGCTTTTGCTGGCGAGAAAAGGACTGCCACGCCATCGGGATAAATAGCGACGACGGCTGACGGGTATCAAAGGGTATCGCCCCCACCAGGATAGGGTTGGCGATGCCCTGCGATTTGGCCTCGGCAAACTGCTGGCGCAATTTTTGCTGGAAAGGGCTATCCGGCGAATCTCCGGCAACCGCAGGCTCGGTATAACGGGCGAAGCACCCGGAAGTGGTAAAACTGCGATACGGCGACATGAAGAAAAAGCGATCGGGAGCAAGCGTTGCCATTGTCTCCTGAGCGTCCTCGGCCAGTGACATATCCATATCATCCTCCAATGATAAAGGCTTATATACACTTCATCTTTCAAGCTGCCTCTTTGTTGGCTGCGATCAGAAACCCCGGTCACACAGTTATCTATGCCCGCGGGGATTTCTTCCCTTGCCGTCGCGATGCTTCTTGAATGATTTTGTGTATAATAATGATTATTATTTCTATTTTTAGTGCGCTAACCTAAGAGTAAAACGTCGCTCTGTCAACTCTGGTCATGAGTTAAATGGCACTAAGGCTTGCATCTCGCTGCCGCTGACATGAAAATGAGAAGCATTAACTTTATTAATAACAGGACGCTATTGTGAGACTCCCCGCCTTTTATCGTTGGCTGCTTTTAGTGGTTGGTTTATCAATTTCAGGAATATCCTTAGCCCAGGACGCCGGTTGGCCCCGGCAAATCCAGGACAGCCGCGGCGTTCATACTCTGGACCACAAACCCGCGCGTATCGTCTCTACCAGCGTGACGTTAACAGGCTCGCTGCTGGCGATTGATGCGCCCGTCGTCGCCAGCGGGGCCACTACGCCGAATAACCGCTTTGCTGACGATCAAGGGTTTATGCGCCAGTGGAGCGACGTAGCAAAGGCTCGCCATGTCGCCCGGCTGTACATCGGCGAACCGAATGCCGAAACGGTCGCCGCGCAAATGCCGGATCTCATTTTGATTAGCGCCACCGGCGGCGACTCCGCGCTGGCGCTTTACGATCAGCTCTCCGCTATCGCGCCGACGCTCGTCATCAATTATGACGATAAAAGCTGGCAGAGTTTGCTCACGCAGCTTGGCGAGATCACCGGTCAGGAGAAACAGGCCGCCGCGCGAATAGCGGAATTTGAGGCGCAACTGACGACGGTTAAACAGCGAATCGCCCTGCCGCCACAGCCGGTTAGCGCGCTGGTGTATACCCCTGCCGCGCATAGCGCCAATCTGTGGACGCCAGAATCAGCACAAGGGAAAATATTGACGCAGTTAGGCTTTACGCTGGCGACATTGCCCCGAGGGCTGCAAACCAGCAAAAGCCAGGGTAAGCGCCACGATATCATTCAGCTTGGCGGTGAAAATCTGGCCGCTGGGTTAAACGGCGAATCTCTTTTCCTGTTTGCCGGCGACAACAACGATGTTGCGGCCCTTTACGCCAATCCGCTGCTGGCGCACCTGCCAGCGGTGCAAAATAAGCGCGTCTATGCCCTGGGTACGGAGACGTTCCGTCTGGATTATTACAGCGCAACGTTGCTGCTTAACCGACTGGCCGCCCTGTTTTAGCCTTATCGGAGTCTTATCCGACTGACCAGACAGATTTGGTCAGTCGGATAAACGCGTCTTCATCAGCCAGCATCGCTAACCGGCGGCGTCTGGCGAAAACGGCGTAGCTCGCCCAGCACTAACAGCAGCAGCAAACCGATAATCACCAGCCCGAATCCACTCACGCTCGCGGAAGCGACCGGCGTCATCATTGCGCCAAGACCGCCTAACAGCGCCGCGCCGATAGCGTCTCCCGTGACGTTTTGCGCGGTCCACAGGCCGTTCATTCGCCCCAACATATTTTCCGGCGTCTGGGTTTGCAGCAGGGTGTATTGTAATAACGAACTGATGGCGCTAAGCCAGCCAAACAGCGCCAGACAGATAACACCTGCGATCCAGACCGGCATGATGGCGAACACCCCCACCGCCAGAAAAGAACCGACTGTCGAAACCAGCATAATGAGCCCCGGACGAACGCTATGCGCCAGTTGTCCGCTGGTCAGCGCGCCAATGGCCGCCCCCAGCGGAATTGCCGCATACAGCAAACCGATTTGCGCCGCCGACATTTGCCAGCTCATCGCCAGCGCCGGATAGAGGACGCGTACCGCGCTTGCCATCGTCACCAGGCCGCCAAGCAGCGCAATACCGCCGATAAGCGGACTGGCGAGCAAAAAACGAAATGCCGCCAGTAACGCGATAAATGGATTTTCCCGCGGCTGCGGAGGAACAGGCAGTCGCGGCAGCGTCAGTAACGGCAATAGCGTAATAAACGTCCCGGCGGCCGCCAGCCCATAGTTCCAGGCTACGCCGCCGCTGGCAAGCAATATGCCCCCCAACATCGGCGAAATAACCGATCCCAGACGTACCGTCAGCATGGTAATCGCGCCGGCCTGCATCAGATTTTCTCTTCCGACCAGCGCTGGCGTCGCCGCCAGTAACGCGGTCACGCCCAGAGACGCGAAAAAGCCGTCCCACAGGCCAAGGAGATATATCGTCAGCAATGAGGGTTCCGGCAGCAGCGCGTTCACGCACAGGCCAATAAAGCCAATACCGCAAGTACCGCGCGCCAGCAGAATCACCTTTTTACGTTCGTAGCGATCGGCCAGCACACCGCCCACCATTAAGCCAATAAACATGGCGCCGCCGGTTAACGTTACCGACAGCCCTACCTGCCAGGTGGAGTGCGTCATCATTTGGATCTGTACCGGAACCGCCACGCCAAGCAGCCCCAGCGAGACAATAGAGATAAAACGGGCCAGAAATACTGCGCGAAATGCAGGGTGCGTCTTCAACAGGCTGAGATTGAGCAGCCAGGATTGTCGATTCATTACAACGCCTTAATGCGAGTTTTTTTAAATATCCATTCAATGGCTGCACATGCTAACATAACCAAATAAGATAGATAACGATAATTACTATCATTATCAGGGAAGTTACTATGTCATGCTCGTTTTCCGTGACGCGCGCGTTTGCCGTGCCCGGATTGTTGTTATTACTGAGTCTCGCCGCGGTTTTAAGCCTGGTCATTGGCGCGAAACCGCTGCCCGCCGCCGTCGTGCTGGAGGCGTTCACCGGCGTGTGCCAAAGCGCCGATTGCACTATCGTCCTGGATGCGCGTTTGCCGCGTACGCTGGCCGGATTACTGGCAGGCGGTGCGTTGGGTCTCGCCGGGGCGCTCATGCAAACACTTACTCGCAACCCGCTCGCCGATCCGGGGATTCTGGGCGTTAACAACGGCGCCAGCTTCGCCATTGTACTGGGCGCGGCGCTGTTTGGTTTCTCCACGCCGCTGGAACAGCTTTTCATGGCATTTAGCGGCGCGCTTATCGCATCGCTGATTGTCGCCTTCACCGGTAGTCAGGGCGGCGGCCAGTTAAGCCCGGTCCGCCTGACACTGGCGGGCGTGGCGCTTGGCGCGGTACTGGAAGGACTGACCAGCGGCATCGCGCTGTTAAATCCAGAGGTCTATGACCAGCTTCGCTTCTGGCAGGCGGGATCGCTGGATATTCGCAGCCTGCAAACGTTGAAAGTCGCGCTCGCGCCCGTGGTTATCGCTGGGATCGTGGCGCTATTTCTGAGCCGTGCGCTGAACAGCCTGAGCCTCGGCAGCGATACCGCGACGGCGCTGGGGAGTAAAGTGGCGCGCACCCAACTTATCGGTTTACTGGCGATTACCGTCTTGTGCGGCAGCGCAACGGCGCTGGTCGGCCCTATCGCCTTTATTGGTCTGATGATGCCGCATATGGCGCGTTGGCTGGTGGGCGCAGACCACCGCTGGTCGCTGCCAGTGACGCTACTGGCAACCCCTGCTCTGCTGCTTTTTGCCGATATTATTGGTCGTCTGTTGGTGCCGGGCGAACTCCGCGTATCGGTCGTCAGTGCATTTATCGGCGCGCCGGTACTTATCTTTCTGGTACGCCGTAAATCGAACGGAGGCGGCCTGTGATGTTTCTTTCTCGTCGGCTTATCGTAAGTTGCCTGCTTCTGGCGGCCGGCTGCTTCGCCATTGGCTTATGGAGTCTGCAAAGCGGCGCCGTGTCTCTTGAGACCGGGCAGATTATTGCCGCGCTGCTGGGCGACGCGCCGCGTAACATCACCCTTGTCGTAACCGAATGGCGACTACCGCGCGTATTAATGGCGCTGCTGATTGGCGCTGCGCTTGGCGTCAGTGGCGCGATTTTTCAGTCGTTGATGCGTAACCCGCTAGGCAGCCCTGATGTGATGGGCTTTAATACCGGCGCCTGGAGCGGCGTACTGGTCGCAATGGTCCTGTTTGGCCAGCATCTTACCGCGATCGCGCTGGCGGCATTGGCGGGCGGTATCGTCACGTCATTGATTGTCTGGCTGCTCGCCTGGCTTAACGGGATTGAAACTTTCCGGCTGATTATCATCGGTATCGGCATCCGCGCGATGTTAGTCGCCTTTAATACCTGGCTTCTGTTGCAGGCGTCGCTGGAAACGGCGCTCACCGCCGGCTTATGGAATGCCGGGTCGCTCAACGGTCTGACATGGGCAAAAACCTGGCCTTCGGCGCCGCTGATTATTGTGATGCTGACAGGCGCCGCGCTACTGGTGCGTCGTATGCGGCTGCTGGAGATGGGCGATGACAGCGCCTGCGCGCTGGGTGTTAGCGTGGAGCGGTCACGCCTGATGCTGATGCTGGTGGCGGTGTCGCTCACCGCTGCGGCAACGGCACTGGCTGGCCCCATCTCGTTTATTGCCCTTGTCGCGCCGCACATCGCCCGCCGTCTTAGCGGCACAGCGCGCTGGGGATTAACCCAGTCGGCGCTGTGCGGCGCGTTATTACTACTGGCCGCCGATGCGTGCGCGCAGCAACTGTTTATGCCTTATCAGCTTCCAGTGGGCGTGGTCACCGTCAGCCTCGGCGGTATTTACCTTATCGTCTTGTTAATTCAGGAGTCCCGCAAAAAATGACCGAACCCGTAGCCCGTTTGCGCGGCGACCAGTTAACGCTGGGTTATGGCAGCTATACCGTCGCAAAAAACCTTAATGTTTCGATTCCGGACGGCCATTTTACCGCCATCATCGGCCCTAACGGCTGCGGCAAGTCAACGTTACTACGCACGCTAAGCCGTCTGATGACGCCTGTTGACGGCCATGTCTGGCTGGATGGCGAACAAATACAGCGTTACGCCAGTAAAGAGGTGGCGCGGCGCATCGGATTGCTGGCGCAAAACGCCACTACGCCGGGCGATATCACCGTACAAGAACTGGTCGCCAGAGGGCGTTATCCGCATCAGCCGTTATTTACCCGCTGGCGCAAGGAAGATGCCGACGCCGTCGCCAGTGCCATGCGTGCAACAGGTATCACCTCACTGGCGACGCAAAGCGTAGATACTCTGTCCGGCGGCCAACGTCAGCGGGCGTGGATAGCCATGGTGCTGGCGCAGGAAACGTCCATCATGCTGCTGGATGAGCCGACAACGTGGCTGGATATTAGCCATCAAATTGATTTGCTGGAGTTGTTAAGCGATCTCAACCGCGAAAAGGGCTATACGCTCGCCGCCGTCCTGCACGACCTGAATCAGGCCTGCCGATACGCCACGCATTTGATTGCATTACGCGAAGGTAACATTGTTGCACAGGGCGCGCCGAAAGAGATTGTTACCGCTGAGCTTATCGAAAAAATCTATGGGCTGCGCTGTATGATTATCGACGATCCGGTTGCCGGGACGCCGCTGGTGGTACCGCTGGGGCGGCGATAGTCGCCCACACAGATGACAAAGCCGGATATCGCTATCCGGCTTTTCGGGTAAATCAGACTAACCGTTCATCTATCGCCAGCGCGTTTTCCATTTTACGCGAGACCATCGCGTGACGCAGTAATACGCCGCCGCAGGCCATCATACCGCCAATCAACGCCGCCAGGATAATAATGATGGCTTTACCCGGGCCATCTTTTTTCACTGGCAGAGACGGCGACAGTTGATATTTAAACGGGGTAAACTTCACGTCACTCACATTCATTGCCGCCAGTTGTTCAACATGGTATTGACGGTTACGCAAATCACCGTCGATCTCGGCCACGTCCGTTACCCCTTTTTCAATTTCCAGTTTGCGGGAAATACCATCCGCGCCGAGAGAAATAGAAAAATCCGGATCATCTTTTACCGCCTGACCATTGCTGTAAACCGGTCTCTTAATACCGGCGGCGTTGGCGATTTCCAGCGAATAATGAAGACGTTGAATATTGGCATCAAGCTGATTTTTGAGACGCACCCGATCCATCGCCAGCTTTTCCTGCTCATAGCGGGTTTTGATTTCCAGCTGGTTACGAATATTTTCCAGCGTCTCTTTCACGACGATATCGGAGATGTACTGAATATAGCCAGCCAGCACTTTTTGCGCTTCTTCCCGCGTCGGCGCGGTAAAACTCAATGTCCACGACGTGAATAACGACGTTTCATTTTTCTTGCCGGCATTGCTGTCCACCGCTTTCATTTTTTCGCTCAGCAGGACAATCGCCCGGTGAAGATCCTGCTCGTCTATTTGCGCGCCTTTTAATTGATCCATGACATACGGAGAAGAACGAAGATATTCTTCCAGCAGCGAGGGCGAGCTAAACTTTTTAATAAACAGATTAAATACGCTGGCCCGATCAACGCTTACCTCCATATCCAACACGCGCAGCGCGGTCAACGTTCTCTCCAGCCCCTGCCACTGTATCGACTCCGCCGGTGTGACAATCGCCTGGCTGGTCCATTTTTGCGGCAGCAGAAAGGACAGAAGCAACCCCACGCACGCAAAGGCGAAAACGGTAGCAAGAATACGACGTTTCGCCTGCCATAACACCTCTATAAGGCTAAACAAATCGATTTCATGACTGTTGGCGGGCGGCAGTGAGTAACCTGCAAATGACTGATTTTTTTCTTGTTTTACATTAAGAGATGGCATGCCGTATGACCTGAAAACTTTATCCAATGAAAGAACACATTCCTGTCAGAGATTCTAACAGCAAGTCAGAATTATCCGAAACAATCTTTACGCGCCAGTGCCCGAAAAGCTAAATATTCGGAATTAAACTTGCCTGTAGCATGTATCACTTATGTTAAAAGAATTAATAGTTGCAATAAAAAACCCATAATAATTAGTCATTATTATGGGTTTCAGGATTTAATTTGTTAAAGGCAGAAACAACGCCCGTTATTTATTAATAAGTTCGCTGATGATGGGCCCGATAGTTTCAAAAGCGGAGGGAGAAATAATATCTACATGCGCGCACGGCTGGCGATAAATAGCCAAAGACGCTATCCACGGCGACCAGCTCTGTTCAGGCGATACGTCTTCCGGCACCGTTTTATCCGCCACAAAGAGCGTGGCATGTCCATCAAACGGTGCGCTATGCGCCGTCGTCAGCAAACGGACGGCATCCGCATAATTGCCTTCAATGGCGGTAAATAAGGCGTCGGAGGCATTTCCCTGCTGCGCGGCGACAAACGCTGCGCGTTCGCGTTCAATTTCCGCCAATACGTCCGGATTGAGGCCATTCGCCTCTTTTTCCCGCCAGTTTTGTGTTTCCGGCGGCCAGGTGTCCAGTAACCCCAAAAACGCCACCGTTTCACCGCGCGCGCGCAACCGGGCGGCGATCCCTTGCGCCAGCGTCCCGCCCAGCGAATAGCCTAATAAATAATAAGGGCCATGCGGCTGCCGGGCGAGCAATGTCGCCAGATGATGTTCACATACCTCATCAAGAGTGGTTGCGGTTTGCATAGGGCCAGCGGGGCGCGGCGACTGAATCCCCATAATCGACCACGACGGGCTGAGATAGCGTGATAATACGCTAAATTGCCAGGCGAACCCCGACGCCGGATGGAAACAAAATAACGTTGGACCATCGCTTTCACGCAGCGGCAACAGCGGCCCGAACCCCAGATTGCGCGAGCGTTCGTCATCGTCAGTATCGAGCAGCTTACTCAACTGCGCCACGTCAGACGCCACCATCACCTGCCCCGGCGTCACCTGGCGGTTAAACGTCTGACTTAGCTGCGCGGCCAGTTTCATCGCCAGCAGCGAGTGTCCGCCCAGCGCAAAGAAATCACTTTCAACGTCGTTAATCTCACAGCCCAGCAGGCGGGAAAACGCCGCGGCGACAGCAATCTCCGTTGCGGACTGCGGCGCACGCCCTTTCACGCGCGGCGTCAGCTCCGGCAGCGGCAGGGCTTTACGATCCAGCTTGCCATTAGCGCTAAGCGGCAAGCTGGCAAGTTGCAACAGTACAACTGGCACCATATGCGCGGGAAGTTTTTGGCGTAATTTTTCCTGCAGCGCCGGTAAATCCAGCGGCAAACCGGAGTGCGACACCAGATAGCCGACCAGTTGCCGGGCATCCCCGCCCGTCGCCGCCGCCTGATTAAAGACGCAGGCATGTGCTACCGCCTGTTCAACATCCGGCAGCGTTTGCATGACGCGGTCAATCTCGCCCAGTTCAATACGTTGACCCCGAATTTTGAGCTGATCGTCGCTGCGCCCCAGGTACTCCACCGCGCCGGAATCCAGCCAGCGCGCCACATCTCCGGTACGGTACATCCGTTCGCCTGGCGCAAAAGGATCGGCGATAAAACGGCTGGCGGTAAGATCCGGACGCCCCAGATAGCCCTGCGCCAGTTGGATACCGGTAAGATAGAGATCGCCAGCCACGCCCGGCGGCACCGGCTGCATATGCGCATCGAGAATACGTAAACCGGTATTCCAGACGGGATAACCAATCGGGATGCTGTTGCCGTCAACAGCCGCCAGCTCATCGCCACAGGCCGGATACCAGCTCACATCCACCGCGGCCTCCGTTGGCCCGTACAGATTGTGTAGCGGCGCGTTGGTTAACGTCTCCCATTCGCGGCACAGCGCCGTCGGCAGGGCCTCGCCGCTACAGAAAACGCGCTTTAAGGAAGCGCAGCTTTTCCCAGCCGACGCTGGCGTGAGCGAGGCAATAAAGGCCGCCAGCATCGACGGCACAAAATGAGTGGTCGTGACGCCGTATTGCGCAAAGAACCGCTGCATCGCGAGCGGGTCGCGGTGCGCTTCCGGTTCAGCCATCACCAGTTTCGCCCCGGCGATAAACGGCCAGAAAAACTCCCATACTGAGACGTCAAAACTGCACGGCGTTTTTTGCGCTACTACATCATCCGCCGTCAACGGATAGTGATCCTGCATCCACAGCAGCCGGTTGACTATCGCCGTTTGTCCCACCATCACCCCTTTCGGCCTGCCCGTCGAGCCAGAGGTGAAAATGATGTAAGCGGTATGATGCGGTAACGACAGCCCCAGCGGAGTGGCGTCACTGACCGGTAGCGGTTGGCTATAACACAAATATTCCATCCCCGGAATATCGTGAAAGCGCGCCAGCTGCGCCTGAGTCGTAATTAACAGTTTCGGCTGCGCATCTTCCAGCATCATTCGCAGCCGATCGTCAGGATAACCGGTATCCAGCGGCAGCCAGGCGGCGCCCGCCTCGACAATGCCATGCAGCGCTA
Organism: Salmonella sp. SJTUF14076; assembly: GCF_015534835.1. Lineage (NCBI taxonomy): Bacteria > Pseudomonadati > Pseudomonadota > Gammaproteobacteria > Enterobacterales > Enterobacteriaceae > Salmonella > Salmonella sp. SJTUF14076. The sequence goes on from NZ_CP064674.1 coordinate 3,308,263, forward strand.
AGGTCAGAAAAACCGACCGCGGCAACGCCACCGCCACGCTATCGCCAGGCTGAACGCCGCGTTCCCGCAGCGCGTACGCCAGCGCCACAACCTGTTCGCGCATTTCACGGTAGGTAAAGTGATAATGCGCATCTGCCAACGCGGAAGCCTCTGGCGTTTTTTGCGCCTGCTGCGCCACCAAATCGCTAAGCGTGGCGGCGGGAATCGTTACCGCCGTATTATTAAGGTGTGTTAATTGCGTTTGTTCTTCCGCCAGCAGCATTTGCGCATCGCCGCAGCACAGCGCCGGGTTATCCGCAAACTGTGTGATAAGCGCCATCAACCGTAAGGCATGGCGGGAGAGCGTGGCGCCATCGTAACGCTGTGCATTCGCCAGCAATTCAATATCCAGACCGCCGTTTTCATCCGGAAAAAGCGCCAGTTCAAGATCGTTAACCGGCCCCGTCGCCAGGGTATGGGTTTGCGCCTGTATACCAGGAAGATCCAGATGATAATCAAATACTTTTATGTTGAGCACCGGGCCAAATAGCGGCGTTTCCCCTGCGGCTCGCCCGCTATCGCGTACAATCTGTTCGGCGTCGTAACGCTGGTGGCGGCGCATCTTCTTTAACTGCGCCGCAAGACGCTTCGCCAGCGTTGGCAGATCTTCCGTCGCATGAAGGTTAACCGCCAGCGGCAACACGTTAAGGACAGGCCCGGTCGCCGTTAACGCCGCCGAGCCCATCCGCCGCATAAAGATAAATCCGGCGGCATAATCCATTCGCCCGCATAATCGCCCCAGCCACAACGTCACCAGCGCCAGGGCAAGATCCGCTCGCGGTATCTCAGGCATGTGCGCCGCCAGTTGGCGAAACGCCCCCTCCGGCGCGCTCAATTTCATACGCAGAATATCCGCGCTCGCCGACCGCCCCGGCAGCGGCGCGGCAGACATTGACGCCGGCGGCGGCAGCTCGCGGCGCTGCTGCGCCCAGAAGGCGCCGTCACGCTGCCAGGCCTCGCTCTGGCGATAGCGCTGATATTCCTCGACCACATCCGCAAAGGGGGTAAAAGGCGACTCCGGCGTAGGGGCGTCGCTCTGCCAGGCGCGATAAATCGCCGCAATCTGGCGAGTTATCGCCGGGAAGCTAAAGCCATCCACCAGCAAATGGTGATAGCGCTGATACCAATACCAGCGGGTATTATCAATGCGGATTAACTGGTGAAACGCCAGCGGCTTACCGCTATCTGCGCGCAGGTTTTGCCGTAAATCCGCCTGCATTAACGCCAGCGCCGCGTGATGCGGATCGGGCTGGTCGCGTAAATCGGCAATCGGGGGCTCGCCGAAGGTGTACTCAGGATCTATCCATTGCCAGACCTCGCCGTTCTCTTCGGTAAAACGCATCCGTAGCGTATCCGCCTGTTGCATCCCTACCGCTACCGCTTTTGCCAGCAAGGGGGCATCCAGCTCGCCGTTCAGTTCCACGTAGTGCGCCACGCTCCAGGCGGAGGGTAAATCAGAGAGTTTTTCCGCCATCCAGATCCCCGGCTGAGCGGCGACTAACGGTAAACGCTGCGTCATTTCGCCTCCTGCTTATCGGCATAATACGCCGGATTCAGTGTTGTCCAGCGCGTATTAAGCCACTGCTGGCACGCGTCCTGCGATTGCGGTTCGCATACCACGTCCCAGCCTGCGGGAAGCGCGCACGCCGCTGGCCAAAGGCTGAATTGACGCTGCGCATTTTGCAGGATGTAAAACTGTCCCTGCGGATTATCGAAGGGATTACTGAATTCCATACTCAACTCCTGTCATGGACATGTGCCCGGTTAAAGCGTGTCGATAAGCGGCTGCCAAAGCAGCATCAGCCCTTGCGTTAGCCCGCCGCGCCAGCAAAGCGCATCGTGTCCGCCGTCAACCTGACGCCAGAAAATGGACTGCTGCGAGGTATTCAGTTGGGCATAAAGCGCCTGATTCGCCTGAAACACGATCGGCTCACGCACGCCGGCTTCCAGTACGATACGCAGTCCGCGCGCACATAATGCGCCGGTTTTCAGCCGGGTAATGACTTCCCCCTCCGGCGGGGTGATGCGATGGGGCCACCAGAACGATCCTGACTGGCTCAGTACACAGCCAAAACGCGTCGGCCAGTTCAGGCCGGCATACAGCGCCGACAGGCCGCCAAAGCTCTGTCCGGCGACCACCGTTCGCCCGGCATCATCGCTAAAAGGCGTCACGGCTCTGACTTGCGGCAACAGTTCCTGCTGCACCGCCAGCCAGAAGTCGGCATTGCAGGGCAACTCCTGGCTGCGGTGTTGAGTATCAATCGCGTCAATCAGCAGATAGACGGCACCGGGAAGCAGGCGTTGATGAGTCAGCGAGGCGAGCGCGGGCCAGACGGGCATATTTTCCGCCCAGAATTGACCGTCCAGCAGAATAGCCAACGGTCTTTCCTCCGGCGCCTCGTCTCCGGTCGTCAATATCCATACGCGGCGGGAGTTACCCAGACGTTCGCTATGCCACTGCATCATCAAAGGCGGCGAGTACGGCGTTTCAGGACGATCCCATCCCGGCTGAAGGGGCGCATCCGGCATTTCCAGCGCTGAAACCGCATGACCACGTCCTCCCCGCCAGCTTCGCGAATTAAGCGGGTCGGCAATCGCCTGCGGTAATAGCTGTCGCCAGCCTTCACGCAGCGCGTTCCGATCGGGCGTTTCGCCCGGCGCAAAAGCGGCAAAAACGTCATCGCGTTCGGTAGGAATAAAACAGTAGCTGCCGCGCCAGTTAGCGCTAAGCGCCGTACTCCAGCGCCAGACATCCGTTCCGGCAATACGCGCCATCGTCTGAGGCTGCGCGTTTTGATGATGATCGGTTACGCCAGTGATGTAGACCCAGACACGCCGTATCGGGGAGTGTGTTTCGTTTCCCTGCGGGTCGCGCCACCAAAAAGTGACCCGATAATTTCCGTCTTTTTCCCGTATCCATTCCGGCCCGGTTTTCGTCCTCCACCAGGCCTCACTTCCCGTTGCCAGCGCCTCTTTCATTATAACCCTGTGTTTATTATGAATTTTGTATATAAAAGGTGAAATATATTGATAATATTATTGATAACTATTTGCATTTGCAATAGCGTATTGTCGCGCTATGGGACGCGCGAACACAATTTCACCACCCGGCCAATGCCTTTGACGGGCGCTTTGGCTTATGTGGCTAAAGAAAAGCAGGATATACAATGAACAAGAAGATTCATTCCCTGACCTTACTGGTCAATTTAGGGATTTACGGGGCCGCTCTGCCCGTGATGGCGGAAGACAAAACCGATAGCGCTGCGCTCACCAATGAAGACACCATCGTGGTGACCGCTGCCCAGCAAAACCTACAGGCGCCAGGCGTATCCACCATCACCGCCGATGAGATCCGCAAAAATCCGCCCGCGCGCGACGTGTCAGAAATCATCCGCACCATGCCGGGCGTGAACCTGACCGGCAACTCCACCAGCGGTCAGCGCGGGAATAACCGCCAAATCGATATTCGCGGCATGGGGCCGGAAAACACCCTCATCCTGATAGACGGTAAACCCGTCACCAGCCGTAACTCGGTGCGCCTGGGCTGGCGCGGCGAACGCGATACCCGCGGCGATACCGCGTGGGTGCCGCCGGAGATGATCGAACGCATTGAAGTGCTGCGTGGCCCTGCCGCCGCACGCTACGGTAACGGCGCGGCGGGTGGCGTGGTCAATATCATTACCAAAAAAGGCGGTAGCGAGTGGCACGGTTCCTGGAATACCTATTTCAACGCGCCGGAACATAAAGACGAAGGCGCGACCAAACGCACTAACTTTAGCCTGAACGGCCCGCTGGGCGGGGATTTCAGCTTCCGCCTGTATGGCAACCTCGACAAAACGCAGGCGGATGCGCGTAATATTAACCAGGGGCATCAGTCTGAACGTACCGGGAGTTACGCCGACACGCTACCAGCCGGACGCGAGGGGGTCATTAACAAAGATATCAACGGCGTGGTTCGTTGGGATTTTGCTCCGCTTCAGTCTCTGGAGCTGGAGGCCGGTTACAGTCGCCAGGGCAACCTCTATGCCGGCGATACTCAGAACACCAATACGAACCAACTGGTGAAAGATAATTACGGAAAAGAGACGAACCGCCTCTATCGGCAGAACTACTCTCTGACCTGGAACGGCGGCTGGGATAATGGCGTAACCACCAGTAACTGGGTGCAATACGAACATACCCGTAACTCCCGGATGCCGGAAGGCCTGGCAGGCGGCACCGAAGGGATTTTCGATCCCAAAGCATCGCAAAAATATGCCGATGCCGATTTGAATGACGTCACCCTACACAGCGAAGTGAGCCTTCCTTTCGATCTGCTGGTCAATCAAAACCTGACGCTGGGTACCGAATGGGCCCAACAGCGTATGAAAGACCAGCTCTCCAACTCGCAAACCTTTATGGGGGGAAATATCCCGGGTTACAGCAGTACCAATCGTAGCCCCTATTCAAAAGCGGAAATTTTCTCTCTGTTTGCTGAAAACAACATGGAACTGACCGACAGCACCATGCTGACGCCGGGGCTACGTTTCGATCATCACAGTATTGTGGGGGATAACTGGAGCCCGTCGCTGAACCTGTCACAAGGTCTGGGGGATGACTTTACCCTGAAAATGGGGATCGCCCGCGCTTATAAAGCCCCGAGTCTGTACCAGACTAACCCAAACTATATTTTGTATAGCAAAGGTCAGGGTTGCTACGCGACTGGCGCGGGTACCGGCATCGGCTGCTATATGATGGGGAACGATGATCTGAAAGCCGAAACCAGCATCAATAAAGAGATCGGTCTGGAATTTAAACGCGATGGCTGGCTGGCCGGCATCACCTGGTTCCGCAATGACTACCGCAATAAGATCGAAGCGGGTACAGTGCCGATGCAGCGTATCAACAACGGCAAAACGGATGTCTATCAGTGGGAGAACGTGCCGAAAGCGGTCGTTGAAGGTCTGGAAGGCACGTTAAACGTACCGGTTAGCGACACCGTCAACTGGACGAATAACGTTACGTATATGCTGCAGAGTAAAAACAAAGAGACCGGCGAACGCCTGTCGATTATTCCACAGTACACGCTTAACTCAACCCTGAGCTGGCAGGTACGTCAGGACGTTTCTCTGCAATCGACCTTCACCTGGTACGGCAAACAAGAGCCGAAGAAATATGATTATCAGGGCAACCCCGTTACCGGAACAGATAAGCAAGCGGTCAGCCCATACAGTATTGTTGGCCTGAGCGCGACCTGGGACGTGACCAAAAATGTCAGCCTGACCGGTGGCGTGGATAACCTCTTTGACAAACGTCTGTGGCGTGAAGGTAACGCGCAAACCGTCAGGGATACGCAAACTGGCGCTTATATGGCGGGCGCTGGCGCGTACACCTATAACGAACCGGGGCGTACGTGGTATATGAGCATTAATACCCATTTCTGATGGCAACCTTCCCTCCCTCATTCGGGGAGGGAATTAGCAAAAAACGATGCGAACATCTCATTTTCCCCTTCCCTTTGCCGGACACCGGCTGCATATCGTCGACTTTGATGCGAGCAGCTTTCACGAACACGACCTGCTATGGCTGCCTCATCACGATCGGCTCCGGTCTGCCGGACGCAAGCGTAAAGCTGAACATCTGGCAGGCCGCATCGCCGCCGTTCATGCGCTACGCGAGGTGGGCGTCAGGGCGGTGCCCGGTATTGGCGACAAGCGACAGCCGCTATGGCCGGACGGCCTATTTGGCAGCATCAGCCACTGTGCGTCAACGGCGCTGGCCGTCATATCCCGACAGCGTATCGGCATTGATATAGAAAAAATCATGAGTCAGCACACGGCGACAGAGCTGGCGCCGTCCATTATTGATAGCGATGAGCGCCAAATTCTCCAGGCGAGCTCGCTCCCTTTTCCGCTTGCCCTGACGCTGGCTTTCTCCGCCAAAGAGAGCGTTTATAAAGCCTTTTCAGACCGCGTCACGCTCCCGGGATTCGATAGCGCAAAAGTTACCTCGCTTACCGCCACGCACATCTCGTTACATCTGCTGCCAGCCTTTGCCGCCACGATGGCTGAACGTACCGTCCGTACAGAATGGTTTCAACGTGACAATAGCGTTATTACTCTAGTTTCTGCAATAACGCGCTTTCCCCACGACAGGAGCGCTCCCGCTTCTATACTTAGCGCAATCCCCCGATAAATGAGATCGCTATGGCGCTGAATGATTTTCACGTTTCTGAACCTTATACGCTTGGTATTGAGCTGGAGATGCAGGTGATCAATCCACCTGGCTACGATTTAAGTCAGGACTCTTCTACGCTGATCGACGCCGTTAAGCCCCAACTTACTGCGGGAGAAATTAAGCACGATATCACCGAAAGTATGCTGGAGATGGCCACGGGCGTCTGCCGCGATATTGACCAGGCGGCGGCCCAACTTTCTGCCATGCAGCACGTTATTTTACAGGCGGCGTCGGAACACCATCTCGGCATTTGCGGCGGCGGTACGCACCCTTTTCAAAAATGGCAGCGTCAGGAGGTCTGTGATAATGAGCGCTATCAACGCACGCTGGAAAATTTCGGCTACTTAATTCAACAGGCGACGGTTTTCGGTCAGCATGTCCACGTCGGCTGCGCGAATGGCGACGATGCGATTTATCTTTTACACGGGCTGTCGCATTTTGTGCCGCACTTTATTGCGCTCTCCGCCGCGTCTCCCTATATGCAAGGATCTGACACCCGTTTTGCCTGCGCGCGCCTGAATATTTTTTCCGCTTTTCCCGATAACGGTCCCATGCCGTGGGTCAGTAACTGGCAAGAGTTTGCCGGACTATTTCGTCGTCTGTCTTACACCACGATGATCGACAGCATCAAAGATTTGCACTGGGATATCCGCCCCAGCCCGGCCTTTGGCACGGTAGAAGTTCGGGTGATGGATACGCCGCTCACCCTTGATCATGCCATCAATATGGCAGGGTTGATTCAGGCAACCGCGCACTGGCTGCTGACCGAGCGTCCCTTTAAACCGCAGGAACAAGACTATCTGTTATATAAATTCAACCGTTTTCAGGCTTGCCGCTATGGTCTGGAGGGCGTGCTAACCGATGTCTATACCGGCGACCGCCGTCGCCTGGCAGATGATACGCTGCGTCTGCTGGACAACGTTACCCCCTCTGCGCGCAAGCTGGGCGCCGACAGCGCCATTGACGCGCTACGTTTGCAGGTGAAAAAAGGCGGTAACGAAGCGCAATATATGCGGGAGTTTATTGCCGACGGCGGATCGCTGATAGGCCTGGTACAAAAACATTGTGAAATCTGGGCGGGACAATAGACAGCATATTTGCCTTACCAGGCGATATCCCGGACAATGGCGTTTTAACTTACGTTTAACAAAGCCATGAAACACCCGCTTGAATCATTGATGACCGCTGCCGGTATTTTGCTGATGGCGTTGCTCTCCAGCCTGCTGCTGCCCGCCCCTTCGCTCGGCCTTGCGCTGGCGCAAAAACTGGTCGGGATCTTTCATCTTATGGATCTCAACCAGCTTTATACTTTGTTGTTTTGTTTATGGTTTCTGTTGCTCGGCGCGCTGGAATATTATGTTATTCGCTTTATCTGGCGGCGCTGGTTTTCGCTGGCCGATTAAACATTTCAATGCGTACGGCCATGCTTTTCTTTACGATAAGCGCCTGGCGGCAGGTTGAACGTGCGGGTAAAAATGCGCGTAAAGGTTTGCTGCGAATCAAAACCATACTTGAGACAAATATCATATACCTTCTGGTCGGTGTCGCGCAGGTCGCGCGCCGCCAGTTTTAGCTTCCGTTCACGCACGTAGCGCCCCAGACTCTCCCCTTTGTACTGCATAAAAAGGCGCTGCAGGTGCCACTTGGAATACCCCGCATGACGGGCAATATCATCAATACGTAACGGCTGATTCAAATTATCATCAATCCACTCGACAATCGTGTCGATAACCTGAGCGGAAATGGTCATCGTGCTCTCCCCTCTATCAAACTCGTCAGCGGCTCCCGCACCGCACATTTACGGCAACAGCAATAAGCATAGTAATAACCACACAAATTGTGAGACGACTTATCGCATGGCCTGCAATATGCTTTTCTACCACTTCATGCGGCAGCCCTTGATTATGAGTGAGTAAGCACTCATTATAGAAAGCAAAGATACGCCGTCAAGGTACTTTTCAAAGGTTGACATTCACCGTTGCGACGCGACAACGGGCATGATTCAATCATGTTTTTCCAGACATAAGGGTAACGTGTAGTGGCTCGTCCGAAGAGTGAAGACAAAAAACAAGCATTACTGGAAGCGGCAACCCAGGCGATAGCGCAATCCGGTATCGCCGCCTCAACGGCGGTGATTGCGCGTAACTCAGGTGTTGCAGAAGGAACATTGTTTCGCTATTTCGCGACCAAAGATGAGCTGATTAACACGTTGTATTTGCATTTAAAGCAGGATCTCTGCCAGTCAATGATAATGGAGCTGGATCGATCCATTACCGATGCCAAAATGATGACCCGTTTTATCTGGAACAGTTACATCAGTTGGGGTCTGAACCATCCCGCGCGCCATCGGGCGATCCGTCAACTGGCCGTCAGCGAAAAGCTCACCAAAGAGACGGAACAACGGGCCGACGATATGTTCCCCGAATTGCGCGATTTATGTCATCGTTCCGTTTTGATGGTATTTATGTCGGATGAGTACCGCGCCTTCGGCGACGGCCTTTTTCTGGCGCTGGCTGAAACAACAATGGATTTCGCCGCGCGCGATCCCGCTCGCGCTGGCGAATATATTGCGCTGGGATTCGAAGCCATGTGGCGCGCGCTGACTCGCGAGGAGCAATAATGGACGGTCAAACACTGCACGCCTGTGCAAAACGCTTTGCGCTGGAACTGCCTTTTACCGAACACTGCTGGCCTTTCGGCCCACAGTACGATGTGTTTAAAGTCGGCGGCAAAATATTCATGCTTTTCACTGAACATCACTGTCGCCCAGTGGTGAACCTGAAGTCGGATCCCCAAAAATCTCTGGTAAATCAACAAATTTACCCCAGCATTGCGCCTGGCTATCACATGAATAAGAAACACTGGATTTCAGTCTATGCGGGCGAGGATATCACCGTCTCGCTACTCAACGATTTGATAAATGACTCATGGAATCTGGTCGTAGACGGGTTGCCTAAAAGAGAGCAACTGCGCCTGCGACCGCGCTGATGCAATAACCGTTTCCGCATTTTCCTCCCTTATCTTTTTACCGATAACCCGGTACCCTGCTGATACAAAAGGGTACTAAACCAACCAGGAGCATTTATGGATATCGTTTCTGTCGCCTTACAGCGCTACTCCACTAAGGCGTTCGATCCCAGCAAAAAACTGACCGCCGAAGAAGCGGATAAAATAAAAACACTACTACAGTACAGCCCCTCCAGCACCAATTCCCAGCCGTGGCACTTTATTGTCGCCAGTACGGAAGAGGGCAAAGCGCGCGTAGCAAAATCCGCTGCCGGAAACTACACGTTCAACGAACGCAAAATGCTGGACGCCTCCCATGTGGTGGTCTTCTGCGCCAAAACCGCAATGGATGACGCATGGCTTGAGCGCGTCGTCGATCAGGAAGATGCCGATGGCCGTTTCGCTACGCCGGAAGCTAAAGCGGCAAATGATAAAGGTCGCCGCTTTTTCGCCGATATGCACCGCGTCTCGCTGAAAGATGACCACCAGTGGATGGCGAAACAGGTCTATCTGAACGTCGGCAACTTTCTGCTGGGCGTCGCCGCGATGGGTCTCGACGCCGTCCCCATTGAAGGTTTCGACGCCGAGGTGCTCGACGCTGAATTTGGTCTGAAAGAAAAAGGCTATACCAGTCTGGTCGTGGTGCCGGTCGGCCATCATAGCGTCGAGGATTTCAACGCCGGGCTGCCGAAATCACGCCTGCCGCTTGAAACCACACTGACGGAAGTTTAATCCCCTGCCTAAGCCGGACGCCCGTCCGGCTTTTTTCACCTTTCTGCCAGGTTCCTCAATGATCAATGGCGCGAAGTGCCAGGTTTTACATCGCTAGTGTTAACTTCCTCTTTCAACTTATTGAAAATAAATAACATTTAAAACTGGCACGCCGTTTGCCATATCTGGATACCCCCTATCTGGATGAAGGAGAAAACGGGTGACACCGGTTTGCGCCTACGATGGCGATATTGTCACCACGGGGTTGGCCCTCTCTGGCGTGTCATCAAAATCGGGCGCTAAACCCAACGTTATAACGGGTTTGATTGCCATCGCTTAACCCTGCCGTTTGCGCCAACCCGGCGAAAGCGGACACCGTTGCCGACAGCGGAAAATCTGCGCCAATCGCGATATCAACCCAGTTTTTATCCTGCGCTTTTCCGTCGCGGCTAAACGTCAGCGCGGTCGATTTAAGGCCGCCATTCGCCACATACGTATCATCGCCAAACTGACGGCGATAATTAATCTGCGCCCAGGAGTGAATGATGCTGTGGCGGAGATCCAGACGCCAGCCAGCGCTACCCACCTGCGAATGGGCGTTTTGGTCGCCAAAACGCATTGATGTACTGGTATTGAGCTTCTCGCTATAGCCATTAACGTGGCTGTAATCCCATGCATATTGCAGCATCGGTCCGGTCGTTAACCACGGCATCATGACAAAATCATAACCACTGGTTAACCTCGCGCCCCACAGCCGACCGTTGGTTTCGCCCTCTTCCACCCGTCTTAGCGCACCGAGCGTTATACTGCGCTGAATGTTACTGAATTTAGCGGACAGATAGTGTAAATCGCTATCCAGCCACGCCTGACCGGCGCGCAAATGGCTGAATACGGCGGCCTGAAAACCGCGGGCATCATAACGATAATTATCGTCAGGATGTTGCTTATCCAGAGAACCGGCTATCAGCCCTCCCAGCAGTACCTGCTCGTTAAGCTGATAATCGACGCCAACCGTCAGATTATTATGATTACCGTTCCCGTCGGCCTCATTATTATCATAACGTTGATATCCCCCGCTGTATCCGCCGAACATGCCCAGTGAACCAACAGGATTTTCCCCCTGGCGAAGCTGCTGATAACGGCTGTCAAGCGTGTCACGACTGCCTTGCGCCATCGACTGAACGCTTTGGTTCAGATATGTCGCCTGTACCGGCGCGGCAATGATCGACTGGATATATTGCGCAATAATGGTATGGACCTGCGGACCGGGATGTAAATGATCGGCAAACAGATAGTCCTGCGATGCATTAAATCCTGGCATTGCCGAGGAGCACGCCGAAGCGGATACGCCCGGCGGGCAGGCCATGCCTACGGTATTTGTCAGACCAAACGCCTGTGGGTTGGCAAGAATTTCCTTAAAGAGGCCGTTAATATCGGCACGGGCTATATTGCCGCCGTGTTGCTCCAGCCCCTTCTCTTCCATCTGATTATAATAATCGGTCAGAGCTGACGCCTGCCCTGCCGCCGCTTCATAGCCCGCTAGCAGTTGTTCAACGAGCAGTTGCTGAATAAATGGATTGCTGCTTACCGTTGCAGCCGCCGCCAGCAGCGCCTTGCGGATCGCCTGTTGCCGACTGGCGAAATCGGGCGTAGCTCCCTCCGCCAGCGCATCTAACGCCGCTTTTAGCGCCGGGGGCGCCGCTGCGCCCAGCCCAGCGGTGATTACCGCCTCCAGAAGCATTGGCGTCGCACTAATATCCGGTACGTTTGGCACCACGACCAGCCCGGCGCCGGCATCCAGTAACAGCCCTACCTGCGCCGCCGCGCTAGTGGCGCTATTACCGGCTATTTGCTGTGCCATGGTTGGTTGCGCGATGGCCGCCGCCAGATCGTTTCCACCGACCCAGTGAATATACAAACCGTTGTGGTCGGCTTTTCCCCCCGTTTTGGCAAGCCACTGCCGTACCTGATCCGCGGTATTATCCTGCGGGTTTAATTCCGGGGTCGCCGTCGCGCCGCCAGCGGCATAATTAGAACCGCCATTGCTGGAAGGGCTTAATGCCAGCCCATATCGTTCGGCCAACTGTTCGTCGTAGAGCTTATTTTGACCACTATCCCAGGTCCAGCGACCATTATTCCCGGTATCGCTAAGGCTATCGCCAATTACCGTAAGAGAGTCAAACGCACAGGCAGATAATGGCGCGGCCAGCGCCAGCGAGAGTATGCCGTATTTTAGCAGGGTACGCTTTTGGGTCATCCGATGTTCCTTAATGTTATTGTTGATAGGTACGACGGTGCTAATCATTATCCGACAGAGATATTGCAATCGTTTTAAACATTCTGGTTAAAAAGTTTTCATTCATTGTTGACGGACTGGCGCCTGTTCAAAAAGAGGGAACCGCGTAAAATAACGACGTTTATAGGGCGCTGGATAAAATATAGCGTATGGATAACCCCAGAGGCGCTTTTACCCGTCTGTTGCTGATTATGCCTGAAGCGCAGGCGTCCTGATTTGCATAAATGCCATTCAGCAGTCATCATAGGCTGCTGTTTATAAAGGAGAGATTATGCAGGAATTGATATCCCAGGTAGAAGATTTAGCGGGAATTGAAATGAATCACACCACGTCGCTGGTGGTGATATTTGGTATTATTTTTCTGACAGCAGTTGTCGTGCATATTATTTTGCACTGGATAGTACTGCGCGCTTTTGAAAAACGTGCCAGCGCCAGTTCCCGCCTGTGGCTGCAAATTATTACCCAGAATAAATTATTCCATCGTCTGGCTTTTACGCTACAAGGCATCATTGTCAATATTCAAGCCGCGCTCTGGCTACAAAAAGGCAGTGAGGCTGCGGATATCCTGACGACCTGCGCGCAGTTATGGATTATGACCTACGCCCTGCTGTCGTTATTTTCGCTGCTGGACGTGATTTTCAATCTATCGCAAAAATGGCCCGCCGCCTCTCAGTTACCGCTAAAAGGAATATTTCAGGGCATTAAGCTCATCGGCGCAATTATCGTCGGCATTCTGATGATCTCACTGCTGATTGGCCAGTCACCAGCAATTTTAATCAGCGGGCTGGGCGCGATGGCCGCGGTATTAATGCTGGTCTTTAAAGACCCGATTCTTGGCCTGGTTGCTGGTATACAGCTTTCCGCCAACGATATGCTCAAACTGGGCGACTGGCTGGAGATGCCAAAATATGGCGCAGATGGCGCGGTCATTGATATTGGCTTAACCACGGTAAAAGTACGAAACTGGGATAATACCATCACCACCATTCCCACCTGGTCGCTGGTTTCCGACTCGTTCAAAAACTGGAGCGGCATGTCTGCGTCCGGCGGACGCCGGATTAAACGCAGCATTAATATTGACGCGACCAGTATCCATTTTCTGGATGATGATGAAAAACAGCGGCTGTTAACCGCGCAACTGTTAAAGCCGTACCTTACCAGCCGTCATCAGGAAATCGATGAATGGAATAAACAACTGGATGCGCCGGAATCAGCCTTAAATCACCGCCGAATGACCAATATCGGGACATTTCGCGCCTATCTGAACGAATATTTACGCCACCATCCGCGCATCCGTAAAGATATGACGCTGATGGTACGCCAACTGGCGCCTGACGATCATGGTTTGCCGATAGAGATCTACGCCTTTACCAATACCGTCGTGTGGCTGGAATATGAGAGCATCCAGGCCGATATTTTCGACCATATTTTTGCCGTGGTGGAAGAGTTTGGCTTGCGTATTCATCAGACGCCGACCGGCAGCGATATTCGCGCGCTGTCAGGGACATTGCGCCATTAATGGATTGCCCGATCGCATGAGCATGGGATCGGGCAAAAAAGTTAATGAGCCTTACGGCGCAAAACTGTAAACGCGATAAACAGGAATACAATCCATACCGGCAGCAAAATCGCCGACAATCGCATATCGTCCATCGTACACATTAACACCAGAATCAGCGCCAGAAACGCAATGCACAAATAGTTTCCGGCGGGATAGAACAGCGCCTTAAATTGCGTCTCGCGCCCTTTACGACGCATTGCCGCGCGAAAACGTAAATGCGCGAGACAGATCATTATCCAGTTTAGCAATAGCGTCGCGACAACCAGCGCCATCAACAGGCTAAACGCTTTTTGCGGCAACAGATAGTTGATCAGCACCACCAGCGAGGTAATCGCTCCGGAAAGCATCAGCGAGTTCACCGGCACGCCGCGATGGCTGACGCGGGTTAAAAATTTCGGCGCGTTGCCTTGTACGGACAGGCCGAACAGCATTCGGCTATTCGAATAAACGCCGCTGTTATACACCGAAAGCGACGCGACCAGGATAACGAAATTCAGCGCCGAAGCCACCACATTACTGTCCAGGTTATGGAAGATCATCACAAAAGGGCTGCTATTGGATTTCACCTCTACCCACGGATAGAGCGCCAGCAACACCACCAGCGAACCGATGTAGAACAGCAAAATACGGTATACCACCTGATTCACCGCTTTCGGGATGCTTTTTTGCGGATCGCGCGCTTCCGCCGCAGTAATGCCGATCAGCTCCAGTCCGCCAAAAGAAAACATAATCACCGCCAGCGACAGAAGCAAACCATGCCAACCGGTAGCGAAGAAACCGTTATAACGCCAGAGGTTATCAATGCTGGCATGTTCGCCGCCGTGGCCGGAGAACAGCAGCCACAGACCAAAACCTATCATGCCGATAATCGCCAGCACTTTAATCAGCGCGAACCAGAATTCCGTTTCGCCATACAGACGAACGTTCACCAGATTTACGGCATTAATGATAATAAAAAACGCCGCCGCCCATATCCATGTTGGTACATCAGGCAGCCAGTACTGCATATAGATGCCCGCCGCGGTCAGCTCCGCCATCCCGACCAGCACAAACATGACCCAATAGTTCCAGCCCGACAAAAAGCCCGCAAACGGCCCCCAATATTTCCAGGCGAAGTGGGCAAACGATCCGGAAACCGGCTCTTCCACGACCATTTCACCCAACTGCCGCATAATGAGAAAAGCAATAATCCCGGCAACGCCATAGCCCAACAAAACAGCCGGCCCCGCCATTTGAATCGCCGGGCCGATGCCCAGAAACAGTCCGGTGCCAATGGCGCCGCCCAGCGCAATTAGCTGAATATGGCGGTTTTGCAACCCCCGTTGAAGCGTCGGTTCATTCTTCGACGCGGCATCCGACACGCTGGCGCCGGATGCAGTTGACGCGTTTTTCACGTCCTACCCCTGTATCGTTTTTATTGAGGGGCACCTTTTAACATTTCGCTCTCGCTGCCGCAAGGCGCAATCGTTTGTCAAGGCTCAACTCCGGACGTTAACGTTATCGTGTAAAAAAGATGTCGTGGGGAGTAAAAAGAAAAGAGTGCGCGCCGATATAGAACGTTACGGGTGACAGACGCCGGGTATAAAATATGTGAATAACTCTGGACGAAAAGTACGACACCCTACAGAATACATTTAGTATTTTTTCAGTATTTTCAAAAAGGTGAATCAGACCTGGTATCTGTTATCCGTTTTTGAGCCACGCCAGGCATCAACGTCATGAATAAGATCATCAAACGTTTAGAGATCATCAAAAGCGCCATCGAACTTGAGGACGAAGAGATTATCCGTCAGCAGCTCATCTACCTGAAAAATGAGCCGCAGGATGCCGTAATCAGCGCGATTGCCCAGGCGATTGAAGCTCGTCGATTCAGTGACGCCATGCAAGAGATCGCCGCCTGGCTACAGGCTCAACGGGCGCTCTCGACGTGGCAAGATCCCTCTATTGCCGCCAGTAAACTGGAGCTGAAAGCGCTTGAAGCCCAACTTCGCGATCTGATTGACAAACGAAATGCGCGGGTACAAATCCTCGACGATTTCAACGACCTCTATCATCTGCGTCTCGGGCCGTTGATGAGCCGTATTCTGGAGTTGCGTAAACAGCTCGCGGTGAGTATGCAGCGTAAGCAAGAAGCCGAAATAAAACGCCGGGAAAAGGATTATCAATCCTGCCTGCAATTTATTTCCCAGGCCGTGGATCAACTGGCAACGCTAAAACAGCAGTGGACAGGATTGAATGCCGCCTCGCGCGAAGCGGTGGGCATCCGTCAGCGAATCCAGCAGCAGACGGAGTTAATCACCGCGTTGCTGGCGGAAATTCGCGAGCTGGAAGCGGATTTTTCCCATCAGGACGACAGCGCATTCCGCCAGGCGCAGGAAAATGCGGAACAGGACTATCACCAGTATCGGGAGCAGCAGCAGGAAGCGCAATTCCGCTACGCCCGCGATCAACGTTTGTCGGCAGACGAACGCAGTGAATTAAAACGTTTGTGGCGTCAGGCCAGCCGCCTGTGTCACCCGGATGTGGTCGCCGATGAATTAAAAGAAAAAGCGCACCAGATGATGGTACAGCTTAATCAGGCGCGGCAGAATGCCGATCTGGCGGCAATTCGCGCGTTACTGACACAGTTGCAAAGCGGTCTGGAACCGATGATGGCAAGCGACAGGCTCAATAACCTGGAACATCTGCGCCATAAAATACGCCAGCTCCGCACGCAAATCGACGCGCTGTTGAAAGAGATAACGCAACTGGAAACGGAAAATGCCTGGCGGCTCGCCTCTTCCGTTGCGGATAAGGAAGCCTATTTCTCCGAGCAGGAACGGGCGCTAACCGAAATTCGCAATACGCTGGAGGCGCAGGTTCAACAGGTGGAACAGGAACTTCTGTCAGGGTAGTCCATTATTCATCAACACATTGTCGGATGGCGCAAGCGCCACCCGACGAATCGCGGCATAAAGAGGGTAAGAGGGTCGCTACTGTCGCTGTAAAAGTAACGAACGGGCGGAGTCCGCCATGATCATCACCGCACCTGCCAGCATTAACGTATCTTTTAATACCAGCCGCCCGGCGCCCGATAAATACGGAAAACCATAATGCGCATCGCCCAGCGGCATAACCCAGGCCTCCGGCGTGGTGATTAAAAACGACAGCGTGACAAATGGCGTCAGGAATGCCAGCACGCCGCCTGCAAGCCCTAACCAGCGGCTGACAGGGTTAGCCAGTACCAGCGCCGCGATAATCAATTCCACCACGCCCAGACCATCCGAAAACGCATACGTATTATTGGCCGTTTGCCAGGCGCGTTCCTCCGGTTTTAGTTCGCCCTCATGAGTCAGATGCTGACGATATTCTTCAGGATGTTCATAGAAAAAAGACATAAACGGGCTGTTCGCCACAAATGGGGTAATACTGTCTGCCTCATAGGGCACAAATTTTAGTAGTCCAATCCAGATAAAAACGATGGCGATACTCAGGCGAATTAATGTTAACCCCAGCCGATCCCCCTGACTTAACAGACGAAGATATTTATCCATCTCAGACTCTCCTTATTTATATAATATCGCAGTGGCGTAACCCGTATTATCAATACGCATTGACGTAATTTTCCATGACGACGCCTGTTTACTTTGCGCCAGTCTGGCAATAGCATCTTCAAGCATTGACGGCGTTGCTGATACCGCAGAAACGCTGATATATTCAACGTCGGTTAGCGGCTGGGCGGAAGCGGAAAACGCCAGCGGCGCAGCCAATAATGAAGCAATAAGTGTGGTAACTTTTAACATCGAGATTTCCAGTCGTGGGCTATTTCAATGGTGTTATAATACGTTATGCCTGACTAAAGCCTTTTCTTTCAGACGCCAGCATATTTGTCCTGGCGTATTTTTATAGCCTGACAGGCCAAAAAAAGCCCTGATTAACAGGGCTACGTTATTTATGTTTTATTTAATGAGAGAGAAGAGATCGTTTAAAGACTCACTCATTGTAGGATGGGTAAATATCTGGTCGCGTAACACCGTATAAGGTAAATCTGCATCCATAACGGTTTTAACGATATTAATCATTTCATGAGAATCGACGCATAACAATGACACCCCTACAATACGCTGCGTATTCACGTCCACTACCGCTTTTAGTACGCCACGAGTATCGTTCATAACACGGGCGCGAGGGATCGCCGCCACCGGTAATGTCACCACCTGCACCGTTGCGCCGCTTGCCCGCGCTTGTTCTTCCGTCAGCCCGACACGAGAGAGCGGCGGCGTCATAAAGACGGAATACGGAACATTCTGGCGATCGCGGGTACTGCGTTTGCCATCTCCCAATAACCCGTCGCGTACAATACGAAAATCATCCAGTGAAATATAGGTAAACTGCAACCCACCGGTAACGTCGCCCATCGCCCAGATATTGTCCGCCGTGGTACGCAGGTAATCATCCACGATGATCCCGCCACGTTCGTTCACCGCCACGCCAGCGTTCTGCAACTGTAAGCCAGCCGTCGCCGGTTTTCGCCCCGACGCCACCAGCAGGGCATCCACAAGATGCGCGCCTTCCGGCGTTTCTACTTGTACCGCGCCCTCCTTTGAGGATACGGCCTGTACGTTGGCGTTTAAAATCAGCTCGACGCCCTTTTCCTGTAAAATGCGGGTAATTGCCTGCGCGATATCCCGATCTTCACGAGGCAGGAATTGCGGCGCTGCTTCAAAGATAGTGACCTTCGTACCGAAGTTGGCGAACATTGAGGCAAATTCAAGGCCAATATAACCGCCGCCTAAAATCCCCAGCCGCGCCGGACGCTGGCTCAGGCTGAGTAGCCCGGTGCTATCGAACACCCCTGCCGTCGTTGTTAAGCCCGTAATAGCCGGGATCACCGACTCTGCGCCAGTATTAATGAAGATCTTTTCTCCCCGTAACACCCGCTCGCCGTCCGCCTGAAATACCCGTAAGGTATGGTTATCAATAAACTCCGCCCTTCCCTCAATCACATCGACATTGTCCAGGTCGGCAAGATTATGAAAATTTTTGTCGCGTAAAAAATTTACGACCGCCGCTTTGCGTTGCATGGCGACAGAAAAATCGCCCTCACGTTCCGCATCATGCACCAACGTTTTCGTTGGAATACAGCCAATGTTGATGCAGGTTCCGCCAAACATACTGGCGGACTGTTCGATAATCGCCACGCGCCATCCCGTCTTCGCCAGAGTTGCCGCCAACGTTTTTCCTGCCTTGCCAAAACCAATAATGAGCGCCTGATACTGTGTCATCTTCTTTCTCCGCCAAATCACCATCTGTTTGTCAGGACAAGTATAAATAACGTCAAAAAAGACAGGGTTATCCGTAACGCGCCAATTTTTGTCTTATCGTCTAAATTAGCGGTTAGCAAAAATAAGGGTAGAAATGACATTGAGTCAGAAATATAGTGTTCAGAGACAGAAATGGTGATCCCTATTTTTGAAAAAGAATCTGTTCTGGAGTCTATATGGATGCGCTTAGTCGGCTATTGACGCTTAACGCCCCTCAGGGCTCAATCGACAAGAATTGCCCGTTAGGCGGCGACTGGCAGTTGCCGCACGCCGCTGGCGAACTATCGGTGATTCGCTGGCATACCGTTACGCAGGGCGAAGCGCAACTGGAAATGCCTACCGGCGACGCCATGACGCTTACGCCGGGAAAGGTGGTGATTCTGCCGCAAAACTCCGCCCACCGTTTGCGCCAGTCTGGCGAAGCACCGACACATATCGTGTGCGGTAGTCTACGTCTGCACACGACGTCACGTTATTTCCTTACCGCGTTGCCGGAAGTGTTATGTCTTGCCCCGCCGCCGCATAGCCCCGCCAGTATCTGGCTTAACGCCGCCATTTTGCTGTTACAGCAGGAGTCAGAACACCATTTACCCGGCGCTGATGTCTTATACAGTCAGCAGTGCGCCACGCTGTTTACCCTCGCCGTTCGCGACTGGCTATCGCAGGCTGGCACGGCGAAAAGCGTGCTCAATTTATTGCTGCATCCCCGGCTGGGCCGCGTGATCCTTCACATGCTGGAAACACCGGCGCATCCCTGGACGGTCGAAACGCTGGCGCAACGGGTACACATGTCGCGGGCGAGTTTCGCCCAGCTATTTCGCGACGTGTCCGCTACAACGCCCTTAGCCGTGTTAACAACGCTGCGCCTGCAAATCGCCGCCCAGACCCTGTCGCGTGAAGCGCTGCCGGTGATGGTGATTGCCGAGTCGGTAGGTTATGCGAGCGAATCTTCTTTTCACAAAGCTTTTGTCCGTGAATTCGGTTGTACACCAGGCGAGTACCGCAAACGGGTCAACGCGCTCGGACGATAAACGTAGGCTGAACCCGCCTGCAGTTTGACGCCGCAGGCGGGCGACACACATTATGCCGCAAGGCGACGATGCCTGCGCAGCCACATCAGCTTGTAGGCTGCCGGAATGATAAACAGCGACAGCAGCTGCGCGGTAATCATGCCGCCAATCATCGGCGCTGCAATACGGCTCATCACCTCAGAACCCGCGCCGGTCCCCCATAAAACAGGTAGCAGACCGGCAATAATCACCGCTACCGTCATGGCTTTTGGCCGCACCCGGAGCACCGCCCCGTGGTAGAGCGCCTCATTGAGTTTTTCTGCCGAAAAGGTGTTGGGAGCTTGCGCTTTGAAGGCCGCGCCTGCTGAATCACCGGCGATCCCATCATGCTACGCAGAGCGATCAGTAATTTACTCTCTAATACGATGCGCTATACGCCGCCGGGTAAAACCATTACTCTTCGGATAAAAGAAGCGGACGACCAGATACATATTATTGTTGAAAACCCCGGTACGCCAATCGCGCCGGAACATTTGCCGCGCCTTTTCGATCGTTTTTATCGCGTTGATCCCTCCCGCCAGCGTAAAGGGGAAGGCCGCGGTATAGGCCTGGCAATTGTAAAATCCATCGTCATTGCGCATCAGGGAAAAGTTTCTGTCACCTCCGATACGCGCGCTACTCGTTTTATTTTGACATTACCCAAACACCTCCGTTGAACTGTAGCGATAGTGAAAGGCGCTATCACTAGCCAGCAAAATACTCTGACATCATCGTCATTATCCCGTCACGCGCCAGCCCCAACAACTGTTTTATTATTTCTCTTATTAACCCACACCGGAGAAATAAGATGAATAAGTTTACATCCCTTTTAGCTGTCGTTTTTTTATTTCAGCTGGCGTAAACACCGCAGAGAAAATGGAATCCCGCCAATTATCCGCCACAGCACATGAGATGATGAATAACGGTGACGCCTTCGCGCATCAGCAAATGGCTCAGACACAGAAAGCCAGCGCCCCGACCGCTGTGGAACATGCGACCCCCTTTTCTGAAATAGACGACTATGAAAAAGCAATGGTCATCCATCAATCGATGAATAATGCCCATTCTTTCGCCCACGAGATCCAGGCTGAGGAGCACCATAAACAGATTAAACGCAATTAGTTATTTACATATTAGCGTCACGTACTGCGGATGGCGCAACGTCGCCGCCGCAGAAGCTTACGGATTAACATAATTTTGAGAGGTTAAATGGCGCGCCCTGCAGGATTCGAACCTGCGACCCACGGCTTAGATGTTTCTGGAACTACTTGAGCTAACAACAAGTTATCCCATTACTACGGCACTCACACTCGCCCCATCTTCGAAAAACATGCAAAGCCTTGCAAGCCGATGCAAAGCTTTGTGTGTCCCGTTTTTGTCCCAAACCACTTAGCAATCAGCAGCCCCAATTGATCGGTAACAACGATCAATTAATAAGATAACAATAAGTTTAAACTATTAAATATCACATTATTGATCGTTTATATCGATCAAAGCAATTTGTAGTGCTACACTCCAGACCTTTCCGAATCCGCTGATTTTCATAATGTTGAAGTTATTCGCTAAGTACACATCGATCGGTGTTCTTAACACGCTTATTCATTGGGGCGTATTTGCTTTTTGTGTGTATGGGATGCATACGCATCAGGCGTTGGCGAACTTTTCCGGTTTTGTTATCGCTGTATCGTTCAGCTTCTATGCCAATGCGCGCTTCACCTTTAACGCCAGCACCACCACGCTTCGCTACATGATGTACGTGGGATTTATGGGAACACTGAGCGCTGTTGTTGGCTGGATGGCTGACAAATGCTCCTTGCCACCACTCCTTACTCTTATCACCTTTTCAGCTATCAGCCTGATATGCGGATTCATTTATTCAAAGTTCATTGTCTTTAGGGATGCGAAATGAAAATCTCGTTAGTCGTTCCGGTCTTCAATGAAGAAGCCACGATACCTATTTTCTATAAAACGGTTCGCGAGTTTGAAGAGTTAAAACCGTATGAAGTTGAGATTGTTTTCATCAACGACGGAAGCAAAGATGCGACTGAATCAATAATTAACAAAATAGCTGCATCTGATCCGCTCGTTATTCCGCTTTCGTTTACGCGAAACTTCGGTAAAGAACCTGCTCTTTTCGCGGGGCTCGACCACGCAACCGGGGATGCGGTCATTCCTATTGATGTCGATTTACAGGATCCGATAGAAGTAATCCCCCATCTCATTGAGAAGTGGCAGGCTGGCGCAGATATGGTGCTGGCTAAGCGCTCAGACCGCTCAACTGACGGGCGCATGAAGCGTAAGACAGCTGAGTGGTTTTATAAGCTGCACAACAAAATCAGCAATCCGAAAATCGAAGAGAACGTTGGCGACTTTCGGTTAATGAGTCGTGAAGTTGTCGAAAATATTAAATTAATGCCAGAACGTAATCTGTTTATGAAAGGCGTTCTGTCATGGGTGGGCGGCAAGACTGATGTAGTTGGATACGCCCGCGCTGAGCGTGTTGCCGGCGATTCAAAATTCAATGGCTGGAAATTATGGAATCTGGCGCTGGAAGGAATAACTTCTTTCTCAACATTTCCGCTCCGCATATGGACGTACATTGGATTGTTTATTGCAGGTATGTCGTTCCTTTACGGTGCATGGATGATTATTGATAAATTAATATTTGGAAATAATGTTCCTGGCTACCCGTCTCTTCTTGTTTCTGTACTTTTTCTGGGTGGCGTTCAATTGATAGGAATAGGTATTCTTGGGGAATATATTGGCAGGATTTACATAGAAACAAAAAAAAGGCCTAAGTACATAATTAAGAATGAGAAGAAAAATGGTTAACAATAGATTAAAAATGGTAATTGCTATCCTTATAGTTTTCTCGTTGGTGTATTCAATAGGATTTATCACACCAATGAACTCTGATGACTATACTTATGCCCTAAGAGAGCTTTCGCTTTCTAGCGTAAAAATGCACTATTTGGGATGGAGCGGAAGGGTTGTGTCAGATACGATCAGCACATCTCTATTAAAGTTTTTCTCCCCGCATATTTACAATGCAATAAACTCAGCAGCGCTAACATTAATGG
This sequence comes from Salmonella sp. SJTUF14076, assembly GCF_015534835.1. Lineage (NCBI taxonomy): Bacteria > Pseudomonadati > Pseudomonadota > Gammaproteobacteria > Enterobacterales > Enterobacteriaceae > Salmonella > Salmonella sp. SJTUF14076. Next base: position 3,331,524 of record NZ_CP064674.1, read on the forward strand.
TGTTGTGCTGGACAATGATCCCAGCTACATTAACAAAGTCGTCACCGTCCCCATATGTGATGATTTTCTTATTTTTCTTATACTTCATTGCAAATCCAGCCCTCGGTCAAACTAACTTCTGGCTTGTTGGGTCAGCAAATTACTTATGGACCAACATGTTCATTGCCATTTATATACTAATTTCTATATATTTAAGCAATGGTAAAAAATCCAATTTAATACTCTTTGTATATGCCATATCATCGATATTTGCAGGTTGCTCAAATGAAAACACATCTCTTGTAGTTGTATTAATTTCTGTAGCATATTTCTTTATAATGAATAGAAATAAATATTTACTGATTGGCGTATTCGGATCTGCAATAGGCGCAGGGGTTCTCCTGCTGGCTCCGGGAAACCTATCCCGTGCGTCTACAATACAAGACTGGTACAACCAACCACTTGCATGGAGGGTTCTTGAGCACTTTTCAGAAAGGCTGCCATCAGCAATGGGGGCATATTGGCAGGTCTATATTGCATTTATAATACTACTAATCTCTGTAGTGTTATCAAGGAATAGTAGCAGCAAACTTATGTTTGGAAGCTTTTTATTCATACTGGGTGCAATTGCTGCAAATGTTGCGTTCCTTGCATCTCCTGCAATGCCCAGCAGGGCTCTCAATGGAGCACTCTGCTTTATGATTCTTTCGATTTCCTTTGTTGCTCATTCTGCATTTACGAAATTTAACAAAGCTTCCATTTATTTATCTATTACTACATATGCAATGGCTTTTTTATATTTCATTCCATCATACATTCTCTATTACTCATCAATTAAATCAATAAGCAAACAAACGGAGATTAGGGAAGAAATAATAGACAGGGCGAAAGATAACAAACAAGATCAAGCGATAATTCCTGATTATTACTTTCCACCGGTACTGCATGCAGGCCCAAGTCTTGATACGTTTAACAGTGAAGCAATGTCTAGATACTACGGGATTGATGTAAAAATAACTGCTCCAGGATTTTTCGACTATTCGCGAGCCTTTAATCTCAAACCTCTTAATATTAACGCAAAAATATGTAACAACGTTTATATAAAATCATTATGGATATATAAACAGCAAATGGGCATTAAAACCTTTGTAATATTTGAGTTTAATAAGAATCCTGCTGATTCTCTTGATGAGAATACAGCGATGTTCATTAGCTTAAAAACAAAGGATGGAAAAGTTATAAATGCAGATGTCGACAAGAAGACATTTCAAATAGACGGAAGATGGCTTTCAGGACGGGCGATTAACGGCATAGATTCAAATGAATTAGAATCAATTACATCTGGGACATGGGACGTTAGAACAGGGGCGAGGACAAATGAGAATATTACGGAAATAATTAAATAACATTCATGTATAATTAATGTTCCCCGCCACCAATGGGTAACGGGCGGCGGGGATTCCTACATATCGTATGTCACAAATGCCCCATCAGGTTTCTTAGCAAGAAGTCGCAATGCGCCATCAGTCCCAAAAAAGAACCCAACGGAGCCATAGTGCATTAATCCAGACTCCGGCAACTGACCAATACACGCAGGATACGCATGTGCCCAAAGCCCATCCGGTTCAACTCCACCACAGATGCAGGAACACCGTCTTTTAGTGCGGATAAACTGACCCCTACTGGTTTCACTACCGGGTAAAGGAATCTGATAATCTGCGGTCAATGTGAATCACTACAGGTTTAACAGACACCTCAGATCCATTTAAGATGACTTAAAGAGAGGTGCCTATGAGCGGTAAACGTTATCCCGAAGAGTTTAAAATTGAAGCGGTAAGACAGGTTGTTGAGCGCGGCCATTCTGTTTCCAGCGTCGCAACACATCTCGATATTACTACCCACAGTCTTTACGCCAGGATAAAGAAGTACGGGTCGAACTCCTCCACCAATAAAGAAATAAAGAGCAGTCAGATGATCAGACCGGAATCCGCCGACTCCCGAAAGAGTTGAAGCGGGTTACTGACGAACGGGACATATTAAAAAAAGCCGCAGTAGACTCAATTGGTCACTGCAACCATGAATGACAAAAGATGGAGTCCTGAATGCGCTCCTGATGGCCGTGTGGCGACATAATCACCCGCTATGAATGGCAGTCGATCCTGAAATCGCACGGACTGGAGGGCAGTATGAGCCGTCGTGGCAACTGTCATGAAAATGCGGTTGCAGAAAGCTTTTTCCAGCTACTGAAGCGTGAACGGATAAAGAAAAAGATCTACGGAACGAGAGACGAAGCCAGAAGCGATATTTTTAATTACATAGAAATGTTTTATAACAGTAGACGTCGGCATGGTTCGAGCGAGCAGATGCCACCGGCTGAATATGAAAACCTATATCATCAACGACTCAGAAGTGTCCAGGTTATCCGTGGCGATTCACAGATATGCTCACCTTGCGCCTAATCATTTAACGGAACACGCGAGGGAAATAGACGACATTTTTGGTGATGATGTCCCAAATATGTCCCATATGGAAAATAAGGAGGAAATAAAGAAGCGTAACGCGTTGATTTATAAGTGGCGCGCCCTGCAGGATTCGAACCTGCGACCCACGGCTTAGAAGGCCGTTGCTCTATCCAACTGAGCTAAGGGCGCCTTGTGAAGTGAAGACTTCGTGTAGACGAAACGCGAGAATTATACGGTCAGGCACTCCTGAGTCAATGGCTTTTGTTCTGGTTGCTGACTAAGTGTACGAATATCGTCTTTTCTGGCGCAATGCCAGGTTCCAGGAAATCGCCTGGACACATCTCAGCACGCATAAAGTGGGAATTAAGGCCGCCAGTATTTAGAAAATCAATAAGTTTCTTTAATATTTCACCATGATTCACCTGCCGTGTAGGATATTTTTTATGCTGAGTATCGCTATTAAGGAACAAAACAGTCACTTTGAGCATGGGTTGAAAATCATCATGACGCGTCTGGCGAATCAATGGCAGCAGAAAATTGACTTTCTGCCGCCAGAAGAGATAGATAATGCCGATATCGCTTTCCTGGCCCTGGATGATGATTGGTTCAGCGCAGGCTGTTACCAGAGACCTATGCATACCCGACATCAGCTACGGGTAATTATTTGTAATAAATGCGATAAAGAAAAGCTCATGTTCAGACCATGTCTGTATATGCTGCCGCATATTTATCGGGAAGATGATGTTGAAGAAATTACCCGGAAAATGATATTGATCTTACATAAGCGAGCGCTTCGACATAGCGTCCCTTCTGGCATTTGCCACTACTGCACGACTCGTCATTTTTCAGTAACAGAACGTCACCTGTTAAAACTGATCGCCAGCGGTTATCATTTAAGCGAAACGGCCGCTTTACTTTCACTTTCTGAAGAGCAGACAAAGTCACTCCGCCGGAGCATTATGCGAAAATTACATGTTAAAACGGAGCAGCAGTTTTTAAAATATATTAGAGTTAACCTTCATTTCTTACTCAGTAAGTAAACTAGCTTAACTTTTCACAAGGCTTACGAAATATCTCACCAATAATTAAGTAACGATACCTACAGGCATTTTTTTAACGCTGCCACAATGATGCCCATAATATCCTGATAGATTCAGGAGTCGAAAATATATAGCTGCATCATAAATGCCTGGAGGAGTGTCTGGTGGCACAGGGTACTTTATTAAAGGAAAGGATAAATCCCCCACACCGGGCGTCTTCGCCAACACGCCATTCATATCTTAACAGCGGATTGTTAAAATCTGAGCCAATCGTTAATCTCTCAACTGCGCAATTAATCAGCTATGAGGTCCTGACGCAACTTCCGTCAGAACATGATAGCGAAGTTTTTTTTCAGCAGTTAATGCTGATGGAAGGCATTGAAACATCAGAGCAACGAAGCATTGCTTTTTACGCTGGTGCAACGATGGGACAAGGTTATTTATGGCCAGCCATATTACCAGATATATATTAGAGCAATGGAAAAAGCAGGATGCGCAGCGTACCACGCAGGGAAAGACACCGCCGTTTAAGAAATGCCAAAGACTGCGCCTGCCGTTATCACTCTCCAACGCCGCAGATATTTGATCGCCTTGAGTTACTGGACCAACAGCTTAATTATGCCTTGCCGGTTGGTATCATTTCCCAGGCAATAATTACAACTGATAACTACCTCGGCTATTCATTGAGTCACTACTTATTTTCCGGAAAACGTACCGCTGCATTCCGCTCATTAGATGACATTTCTTTGTGGATTGAAAAGGGGTCGCTCAGACAACTGATTGTAGATATGGAGGCGCTACCTGTCTCCTGTATTGAGGCGCTTAACCAGCTACGCGCGCTCAGTTGGCAACAAAGCGATATCCAGATTTACCTGCTGGTATCAGATAAAACCCCCGCTATAACACAGTTTATCCGTATGGCTGGGCGTTTTTTTGTCCTGTCGCGACGACAAAATCTGGCCTCAGTACGCGAAGCCTTGTTATCAGCCGCCAAACCTCGCTTATCGGAAAGCTTTAGCCGTACTGACTGGTTGATGATTGAAACTTTAGCGCAAGGCGCCTCTTTAAAAGAAATAGCACGTCAGCAAAGCGTACCTTATCATCGTGTGGTTTACCGGATTAAACAACTTATCACCCTCCTTAACCTTCCCCACAGGCAAAGCTTTCTTCGGCTGGTCCAGCAGCCAAACGTTACTTTCCACGACATTTTTTAACGAAGTAACGTTTTGGTGAATAAGATTTTTTAAGAAATTACTTATTTTCACTTCCATTAAATGTAAATATTTCACATAAAATTAATATTTACAACTCGTCCTGGTAAGCGATAAAAAATTTTTTCTTACATCGTCCCCTGTTCCTCCTCGTTTTTCGAGGTCTCCAGCGTCAACATCTTTCCGTTATTACATAACAAATACTAAACAATTAGTCTTTCATATTATTTTTATACTTAAAAACAACAGTTTAAACTACTCAATGTCAACTCTAAAGAAAATAGCTCCGCCACGAACAAATTTTCTATAACGTCACAGAATATCCTACCCGCTATCCATAATTCGCATTTCGCAAGACTTTTCCGAGAAATCAGACCAGGTATAATCCATATTGTTTTTACTTAATCAGAAATTTCTTTTTTGTTGGTGCGAAATGGATATTCCACATATTTATTACTCTTACGAAAAATAGCCAGTCAACAGGGAGGTCTCATTCTTTATTATTGCTCCACTGTGTGGTGTGTAGATCTGGCTATTTCACAATCTTTAAGGTGTCTGACGCTTATTCTAAAACGAAGGACGCATAACAGTCTGAGGCATACAACAATGAAACCTGCATCTGTTATCATTATGGACGAACACCCTATTGTAAGAATGTCGATCGAAGTTTTACTCGGTAAAAATAGCAATATTCAGGTTGTCCTGAAAACGGATGATAGCCGAACAGCGATAGAGTATCTGCGCACTTATCCTGTTGACCTTGTCATTCTGGATATTGAATTACCGGGCACCGACGGCTTTACCTTACTTAAACGAATCAAATCTATCCAGGAACATACCCGGATACTTTTTTTATCGTCGAAATCAGAGGCTTTTTATGCCGGAAGAGCAATAAGAGCGGGCGCAAACGGATTTGTAAGTAAACGCAAAGACCTCAATGATATTTATAATGCGGTAAAAATGATTTTATCCGGCTATTCTTTTTTCCCATCTGAGACGCTTAATTTCATCAGTAATACCCGTACCCCCAAAGGCGGGCACCATGATATGCCACTATCTAACCGCGAAGTTACCGTGCTGCGCTATCTGGCCAATGGAATGTCTAACAAAGAAATTGCCGAGCAACTTTTATTGAGTAACAAGACTATCAGCGCGCATAAGGCCAATATATTTTCTAAACTTGGCCTTCACTCTATCGTTGAGCTTATAGATTACGCCAAATCACACGAATTATTGTAAATGTACTCCCGGCGAATTATCGTTCGGGAGCCACAATAACGGACACTAATTGTAATTGATCAGGAAGGTCGCATCCGCGTTAGCAAGACCGGGCTGCACGCCATCGGCTAAGGCGATATAGTTCGCATAGAATTTCAGGGTAGCATTGCCATTGTTGTCAATATCGACGGCCTTGCTGGCCTGTTCAAGCGGCAATCGACGTTGATCGCCATCGCGAATTTCAATCGCCAGTTTTTGCGCCATTGCCGTATCAGCAAGCGCCAGTAATGCCGTGCCGGGCGCTGGCGTCCCGGAAAACGTTATAGACGCCGACCCCGGCGGGCAGCCTTCAAGTTTTAGGCTAAAGGCTACCGGTTGCGTGGCGTCACCGGCGGCGTGAAGCTGTTTTGTCGGCCAGGTGCCGAGGTTAACCGATTTGTTACTGTCGCCCGCCACCACGGCGCAGGTAAAATCCACCACGTTACCGCGCAGTTCAATATTCACTTCGCCCAGAGATGAGTTGGCCTGACTCAGCGGGCTGAACAAAACACAACCGATAGCGATGAAAACGCGCCGAAAGATCATTATGCCTCCTTAATCATAATCGACTCGTAGATAGCCGCGCGCAGTAAACGGCCCTTCCGCCGGTTTATTCCCCGTCACGCTGATCGGCCAGGCGCGAATACCTACGCGAGCGGCGGCGTTATCATCAAGATGAAACGGAATTTTACTCGACAAATTATTGGGTGTGAGCGGCGTACCGTTGCTATTAGCAACCACAAAGCCTAAATCCGGATTATCGGACACCATCGCCTGCCCTGAGGCCTTTTCGGCTTCAAGCCGCATAGATAAATAGGCCTGCGCCGCGACGTTGGTACATTTAATAGCGATAGTTTTCGTTTGCGGCGTGACGCCTTGCGGACGATTACCCGCCCCCGCCTGACTAAATAACGACGCGCCGATATCGCCGAAATCAAACTCCACGACCTGTCCGGCATTCACTTCGCAGTTTTGCGGTACTTCCACTTTGCCGCTGTAGCTAATGGTATATACCGGCGTGCTCAACGCGTCGCCGGTAGAGGTCGTCACATAGACAGTAAACATTGTCTGGCGAGGGATCGTCACCATATTAATAAAAGGCCGTATCACTTTTAATTTAAAAACCAGCTTTGAGTCCTGCACGCCAAACGGCTTTTGCTGCGACACGTTAGAGTCGACGCCCATGCGAATATAGTTACGGGGCGGATAAAATACGCCAGCGACACTATCGGTTATGCTCATCGCACCCAGGAGGTAGTCATTCAACTTGAGGTATTTAAAATTTCCTTCGGTGCTTCGTACCGGTAATTCTGATACATAGCTTCGGTAGGTATAATTTACCGTTGTCCCCGCCGGGCACGTCGCGTTTACGCCGACCCAACCTGATTTTTCCGGCAGCGTAACCACCTGTCCCGGCTGATTATTGCCGCTGGTGAAAACATCTGACAGGTCGTAAAAAATATCGGTCGCCGTCCCGTTTGAATTGCGGCAAACCGTCGCCAGCGCGGGATGGGTGAAAAAGAGCGCGGTCCCCGCCAGCAATAGCGCTGAGTATATTTTCATCTCTATTTTTCCTTTTATGACGCTGGACGGATACAGGTTGCGCTGGCTATCGTAATCGCCTGCTTCAGGCTATCCTCCGCCAGGGCGTAAGGGGCGATACAACGCGCGTTTTTCCCCTCTCCCCACTGGATGAACAGTTCACCTTTTAGCGGCAAGCCGCTCAGATAAATTTGTCCGTCATCGCCGACCATGCTGGTAATGCCGCTGGCGGTTTCTCGTACTATCGCGCCAAACGGTAACGGACGTCCGCCAAGCCTCGCGGTAATGATTGCCCTTACGCCTATCCGCGTATCAAAAGCGGCCCGCACCAGCGCGCCTTCAGTCGGCACCACGCTGCTGACGTTATTTTCGACATCGGTATGGTTGTCCATCGTGTTGGTATCTAACGCGACGCGGTTATAGCGATATACCGTGGCGTAGGGCATTACCGCATAGCCCCGCCAGTCCGTTTTCACGCCGGTCTGGTTTTCGATGCGCACGCCTTTCGCTCCCGGCGCTTTAATCAAGACATTGGTATCGCCCAACGGTTGGCTAAACGTAATACCATCCGCATGACCGACCACGCCGCCGGAAAGTTGCCAGTTATAGTCATGCTGATCGCGATCGTAGTTATATCCCACGCCCAGCGTGCCATACGTCGCCTGCCAGCTAGCGCTGGCGCTGCCGCTATAACCATTGCTACTGCTACGCCCTTGCGTCACGCTGTAGCTCAGATTACGTCCTTCCAGAAGCGTGCCGCCCACGCCGGTCTGCCAGCTATTGTCGCCGTCGCGGTTGCGGTTGGCGTTAAACGTGGCATAAGTACGATCAAGAATAGTGTCGCGCGCATAACGCCGTCCGGTCAGAACGCTAAACGGAACGGACATATTGAATGCCAGAATGCGGTCGGCGCCTGAAATCCCCACCGACTCGCTCCACGACCATGACAGCGAATAACTTATGCCTTGCCATCCACTGGCGTATCCCAGTTGATACCAGGTATTGGTATCCGCCGTATTCCAGTAATTTTGTTGACTGCCGGAAAGATACAGTGACCCGTAATCCCCCAGGTTTTGCGAAATATTGACCTGAAAGCGGCCTTTTTTGCTGTAACGGAGATTGTGGTAGCTCTGCGCCACCGGCACTTTATGGCGGCGTCCGTCGCTATCGTATTCGTAGTCGTACCCTTCCATGCTGCGGTATGCCACATCATCCAGGGTGTAAAATCCGCGTGTGGAATAGCGGTAACCCAGCAATTGAAAATTAGTCCCGTAATTATTCAGCGATTTGGCGTACAGAAAACGCAACGATTGCCCCTGATGGGTGCTGTCATCTGCCAGTTGGCTACGCGCATGTGTGACATCGACCGACACAGCTCCCCAGTCGCCCAAATTTCGCCCCGCCCCGACCACCACGGCACGGTAACGATCGGCAAGTTGCGTACCGCCGTAAGCCGTCAGCCCCGCAGGCAGGCCGGCAATCACCGTTCCCTGGAAAAAGAATGGCGAAGACTGCTGACTATTGCCGCTGCGAAAATCCCCGGCCACCAGGTCATATTTCACCCTGCCCTCACGCTGCAATAGCGGAACGGTAGAGTAAGGCACCGTGTAACGTTGTTGGCTACCGTCTTTTTCATCTACCGTCACCTCAAGGTCGCCGCTGGAAGAGGTAGGATTAAGATCGGTAATCGCAAACGCGCCCGGCGACACATAGCTTTGGTAGATAACATACCCGTTCTGTCGTATCGTCAGCTTTGCCGCCGTCCGGGCGATCCCTCTGACCGTGGGGGCGTAGCCCTGCAGGCTATCGGGATACATATTGTCAGAAGAGTACAGCCGCGCTCCGCGAAAGCCGACGCTGTCGAAAACATCGTTCCCGGTATTGCTGTCCCCCATGACCAGTTCGCTTTTTAGCGGAATGATGGCGCGCTGTACCCAGGTGCCAATGTTGTTCCAGCGTTGCGAATGATAGCCGTCCCCTTTCGAATAGTTCCAGGCTCCGTTATTACGCAACCGCCAGGGGCCATAGTTCAAGCCACTCAGCAGACTCAAAAAATAGCTATCGCTGTCTGTTCCGCGGCTACCGGTAAAACTGTAATTAATGAGTGCGGCGGGTATCCCTTCATCCCACTCTTCCGGCGGGATATAGCCACGCGCGCTGTTGAGCAATGACGCCTGCGGCAAGCTAATGTTTAAGCGCATCGACGCGAAATCGAACGCGACCTCCGCGCCCGGGATTTTCTCAGGAAGGTGAATACACGTGGTATCGACGCCTTTATCTGAGACAGGGAACACCGCGGTATTCACGCCCAGCCGTTTAATCCACTCCGGTGTAAAACAAGGCATCAGGCCGCCGGATTTATCGCCGGCACCCACGGCGCCCGCCTCAAAACGAATATCCTGCGTCGCTACGAATTCGTCGTTACGCCAGATATCCACCCGGTAAATACCGGGAGGCTGATGATTACCTTTTTCAAAGCGAGATAAATCCGCCACGGACGCGGTATCCGCCGACAAAAACGCAGGGTTGAAATAACTTTCGCCGCGGCTCGTCAGCGGACACAGCGCCGCCAGCACCGACAGCGCCACGCCGCTTAACGGTGATACATAGCCGGGAAATCGCCCTACAAACCAGGTTGTCTTCTTCATCGTGTTCTCGTGTGGCTTCACGCTCTCTGCTTAACCGAGACTGGCCGTTGTCGCCGACGTCAATGCGCCGTAATCATTGACGGTCTGAAATGTCACGCTGCCCTGCGCGCCAGTCGGTAAGGGAATTTGCATGTCGCTTTTTGGCGCGATCATCACGTTATCAATCTTTTTCGCGCCCACGCTGATATTGACCAGCGTGAGGTAATAAGCAGATGGGTTGGTTATCTTGAGATGGTTGCCGACACGGGAAAATTTCAGCAAGGTCGGCGCGTCTTCCGGCGTCTGCGGCAAATTCGCCGGACGCACGAACAGTTTGATGCGCGACAGAATCGCCAGTTGCAGAACGTTTTTTCCTTCAATATGACTTTTATCGACCGACGGGATGGCTTTCACGTTCATCCAGAATAACGACTCCCGATCCCCGGGTAGCGGTTGCCCGGCGTAGATAATACGCAGCGTGTTTTCGCTTTTGGGTTCGCTGACGAATAAAGGCGGCGTAACGATAAACGTTTTTTCTTTCTGCTCGGCGTTATTTTCGATCCATGAATTGACGAGGTAACGTTCTTGAGTATCGCTATTACTGATTGCCAGAGAAGTCTGCTTCGCCGCCGAGGGATAAATAACTCGCGTGGCGCCTAATGCAATCCCCCCCGCCGCCTGTACGTTCAGCGAAGTAAATAACGTGAGAAGAACAATAAAGCCTACTTTTATACTATTCAGCATGGTAAAAAATACCTTTTGCATTGAGTCACGTCGGCAAGAAAATTCATGGGTAAACCAGCGTAAACCACACTTCTGAATGAATTCGTCCCGGCGTCATATTTTCTGAAATTGCCCGATAGCGGGCGGTAAAATGCAAAGTCATTTCTGACGTTAAAATGGGCGCGTAATGAAGCGGTAATGTGTTAGGTATGATTTGCCGCTGCTGGTCATCAAATAACGCCAGGCCGATTCCGGCATTACCGATACCTTCGCCGCTGGCCAGAAAAACATGGGGATCTTCCGCAGGCGTAACGCCGGCAAACGCAATGCCGACATGACGCCAGACCTCCGCGCTACAGGAGATTAACCGTAACGAAAATGGAACGCTGACGGGAGCGAAGCTGCCAGGACCGGTAAACGCATTCGTGCGGTACTGTCCCATCAGTACGCGCAAATCCTGGCTTTCTGTGGCGACAGCGCAGCCGCCATTGACCAGTTGTCCGCGCAGGTGAATACGCCCGCTCTCCACCATTACCGGCTTCGCAATAACGGGCGACATCAAAGTAAGCCCCACTAGCGCCGCGCCTTTCCTTATCATCTGCTATGTTCTCTTTTATCCCCGATAGCCTCTTCCGTTGAGGCGCCTCCCTTCCCTGGCGTTCCCTGACGGGATTATTCGTATTTCATGATAAAGGTGGCGTCGGCATTAGCCTGGCCTGGCGTCGCGGCGGCGGCGGTTGCCTTATAGCGTGCGGTAAAACGCAGCGTATTGGTGCCTTCAACCAGCGCCTGCTTCGCCGAGAAGGTCGCGCCGTCCGGCTTCAACGGTGAGGAGGTGTTATCAAGAATCTCAATCCCGACGCCGGTTGCGGTAGTGCTATTGTCCGCAGAGGAGACCGCCAGCAAATTAGTGTTGGTGTTATCTGCCTGACCAGAGAAAGCCACGGCAGCGGTGGCCGCCACTTTTGGATCGCAGTCATTCAGGACGATGGAGAAAGGCACCTGCGCGGTCGTATCACCAATCGCCGTAAAGCTGGCGGTACGGTATTGACCCAGCGTCACCGTTTGATCGGCGGATTTAGTGCTAACGGCACAGGCTGCATTAACCAGTTTACCTTCGAAATGAATAGTACCGCCACTCACGCTCACCGGAGTAGGATCAGCCGCAACCGCTGCGCCAGCGACAAACATCAGACTCGCAATAGTAGAGGTCATTAATTTATGTTTCATGGATTTCCCTTGAATTACACACACCCGGTTTCGGCATCCTGTCGGCTCCGTTTGAATTATTATCGACATAGCATGTCAGAAAAGTTATCTCTGCATCCTGTAAAGATAGATATCGCAGATTAATTAGTTTTCTGTTTCTCCCCTGAGTATCAGACGCAGTAATTAATCTTTGCGAATATGACATTTCGTCACGGTAATAAATTAAACATTTCGCTAAATAAAAAACAGCCGCAAACTCTTTTAATGACCTAAGCTAATTCTTATTGGGATATAAGAAGGGTCTAATCTTATTTTGTATAAAATGTCGCATTATGCCGCCTGATGCTATTAACGGCGAGGGATTACGGTAACCATAGCCAGGGTGATGAATTGTTTCTTTTTGGTTAATCATGGCGCGCTTACGGGTCACGTCTCAGTATCGTCAACGGACGGGGGAGACGTCGCGTTTGCATCGGAAACACAAACGTTAACTGACAGCGAGGCCCGCTTCTGACAAAATAGCGTTATCCCCTTTGACTTGAAGTAACAGATGGAATCTTCTCTCTGATGGCAGCAAAGATTATTGACGGTAAAACGATTGCGCAGCAGGTGCGATCTGAGGTTGCTCAAAAAGTTCAGGCACGCGTCGCAGCAGGTCTTCGCGCTCCCGGCCTGGCTGTGGTGCTAGTCGGCAGCAATCCGGCCTCACAGATTTATGTCGCAAGCAAACGTAAAGCGTGCGACGAAGTGGGATTCGTCTCCCGCTCCTATGACCTGCCAGAAACCACCAGCGAAGCCGAACTGCTGGCGCTTATCGATACTCTGAATGCAGATAACACGATTGACGGTATTCTGGTGCAGTTGCCTTTACCGGCAGGCATCGACAACGTTAAAGTGCTGGAGCGTATCGCGCCGGATAAAGACGTAGACGGTTTTCATCCTTATAACGTCGGTCGTCTGTGCCAGCGTGCGCCGCGCCTGCGTCCCTGTACGCCCCGCGGTATTGTGACCCTGCTTGAGCGTTACAATATTGATACCTACGGCCTGAATGCGGTGGTCATTGGCGCGTCCAATATCGTTGGACGCCCAATGAGCATGGAGCTGCTGCTGGCTGGCTGTACGACTACCGTTACGCACCGCTTTACCAAAGATCTGCGTCATCATGTCGAGCATGCTGATTTGCTCATTGTCGCCGTTGGTAAACCGGGCTTTATTCCCGGCGAATGGATTAAAGAAGGCGCAATTGTGATTGATGTCGGTATTAACCGTCTGGAAAATGGCAAGGTCGTTGGCGACGTCGTGTTTGACGAAGCCGCGGCGCGCGCGTCATACATCACGCCAGTACCGGGCGGCGTCGGCCCGATGACGGTCGCCACGCTTATCGAAAACACGCTGCAGGCGTGCATTGAATATCACGATCCACAAGGAAAATAACATGGCGACATTCTCTTTAGGCAAGCACCCGCACGTCGAGCTGTGCGATCTGCTCAAGCTGGAAGGCTGGAGCGAAAGCGGCGCGCAGGCGAAAATCGCCATTGCCGACGGGTTGGTGAAGGTTGATGGCGCGGTTGAAACGCGTAAACGCTGCAAAATTGTCGCCGGGCAAACCGTTAGCTTCGAAGGCCAAAGTGTGAACGTCGTGGCCTGATACAGAGTGCCGGATAGCGACGCAAAGCGTCTTATCCGGCCTGATTACGCTGTCTTTTCAGATAATCATCCACTTAATCCTCTGCGTTCCAACTGCTAGCATGGCTATTTCCCTGTGAACGATCGCTATGCCTACCGTTATCACCCACGCCGCCGTTCCTCTGTGTCTTGGCGCAGGCTTAGGCCTGAAAGTTATCCCTCCTCGCCTGCTGTTTGCCGGTGTTGTGCTGGCGATGCTCCCCGATGCCGACGTGCTGGCCTTTAAATTTGGCGTCGCCTACGGCAACGTGTTCGGCCATCGCGGATTTACCCACTCTTTACTTTTCGCATTCGTCCTCCCCCTGTTGTGCGTACTCGCGGGACGACGATGGTTTCGAGCTGAGCAGGTGCGCTGCTGGCTGTTTTTAACCGTTTCATTGTTGTCGCATAGCCTGCTGGATTCGATAACCACGGGTGGGAAAGGCGTCGGCTGGCTGTGGCCGTGGTCAGATGAACGTTTTTTTGCGCCCTGGCAGGTGATTAAAGTCGCGCCGTTCGCGCTTTCAAGCTACATCACGCCGTATGGACACCAGGTCATTCTCTCAGAATTGCTGTGGGTGTGGTTGCCGGGAAGTATTTTAGTGTTATTTCTATGGGTACTTAAAACGCATATTAAAAGGAATCAATATGAATAAAATGACATTCGCCGCCGCGGTCATCTGTTTCTCATTTTCCCACGCCAGCTATAGCGAAGAAATGTCTGCCACTGGCTGGTATGCGGCATCGTCTGCGGTTGTCAGCGTGGGCAGTTCCGCACTGGTTAGCGGAATTATACTCTCCCCCGTACTGCTGCCGCTCAACCTGAGCATTGGATCTGTTGTCGAAAATAAAAAGCAAAAAACCGCGCTGTTAACCACTAAGTCCCCCGATAACAAAGACATTAAAATGCAAGTTCCGCTACATGTCGTCAAAGAAGGCAACCTCAAAGCAGGTGATAAAGTCACTCTGGAAAAAACGCAGGAAGGCACCGGCGCTTATTTGAAAAAAGAGGGCAAGGTCCTCGCCCATATGGTAAATCAGGACGACGCAGGACTTTCCAGCAACCAGACGGTACCGGCCAAATGAAGCGGTTCGCGTTTGCCCTGTGGCTCAGCGCAATCTCGCTCAACGCTTATGCAGACAGTGCTAACTGTCACCAAAAAGCAAACACGCCGGAGAGCATCGCAGCGACAATGGATCAGGCGCTACAGCTCAAACAACAGCTTAACAGTCAATCCGATCCGGTCGTCATTCTGGTTCGCCAGGGGCAAGATATGTCGAGCCGACATTTAACCTGGTCACATGCTGGCTATGCCATGCGCCAGCCAAACGGAGACTGGCGGGTTTACCATAATCTGAATACTTGCGGAACCGCTGAATCAGCGCTCTATATACAAGGTCTGTATGAGTTTCTGGCTGATGACCTGGTGAATCAGAGCATTGCCGTTTTGCGCCCGCGTTCAGATATCGCGACGGCATTACAAACGCTCTTACATAGCGCTATCAAACTCAATCTCTTCCACAGTCCCCGCTATAACCTGATTGCGTGGCCTTTTTCCGGCCCTTATCAGAATTCGAATGGCTGGCTTCTCGAAGTGTTTGCGCGAGCAAACGATGCGCAGATTTGGTCACGTAATGATGCCCGCCGCTGGTTGCAGCTTCAGGGTTATCAACCCTCTATCGTTAGTGCTGGCACTTTTGAACGATTAGGCGCAAAACTGTTCACCCCTAACGTTTTCACCGACGATCAGCCAGCAGAATTGCTGCGAAAAGGAAATGTGGGGCTAAACAGCGGCGACAGCGTCATCCGCTTTATTGCCCATTACAGCCGGGCAATGCCCGGGTGTGAACATCAGAATCTGGGGGAGTCGGTGTGTGTTTATCTTTCGCCCGGCGCGAAAAAATAAAAAAACAGGCCGTTCTATGCAAATAGAGCGGCCTGTAAAAGCGCTTACTTACGTCGCCAGGTGGTGCCCTGCGGGCCATCCTCCAGAATAATACCCATTTCAGTGAGACGATCGCGCGCCGCGTCCGCCGCCGCCCAGTCTTTCGCTTTACGGGCATCCAGACGCTGTTGAATCAAGGCTTCAATTTCCGCAACTTCACCGTCATCCGCCTGCGCGCCGCTTTGCAGGAAAACATCCGGCTCCTGCTCCAGCAGTCCCAGCACGCCGGAAATCTTCCGCAGATGAGACGCCATCGCATTCGCGGCGGTCATATCTTCGCCCTTCAGACGGTTGACTTCACGCGCCATATCAAACAGGACGGAGTAGGCTTCCGGGGTATTGAAATCGTCATTCATCGCCTCCACGAAACGCGCTTCAAACGCCTCGCCGCCCGCCGGGGCCGCTGATTTATCCGTTCCACGCAATGCAGTGTATAGCCGCTCCAGCGAGGCGCGCGCCTGCTTGAGGTTCTCTTCGCTGTAGTTCAGTTGGCTACGGTAATGCCCGGACATCAGGAAGTAGCGCACAGTTTCCGCATCGTAGTATTTCAGCACGTCGCGCACGGTAAAGAAGTTGCCCAGCGATTTGGACATCTTCTCGCGATCCACCATCACCATACCGGAGTGCATCCAGTAGTTGACGTATTCGCCGTCATGCGCGCAGGTAGACTGGGCAATCTCGTTTTCATGGTGCGGGAACATCAGATCGGAACCGCCGCCGTGAATATCAAAATGGTTGCCCAACTGCTTGCAGTTCATCGCCGAACATTCAATGTGCCAGCCCGGGCGCCCTTCGCCCCACGGCGACGGCCAGCTCGGCTCGCCCTCTTTCGACATTTTCCACAGCACGAAGTCCATCGGGTTACGCTTCACGTCAACGACATCTACGCGCGCGCCCGCCTGAAGCTGCTCAAGATCCTGACGGGAAAGCTGCCCATAAGTCGGATCGGTCGGTACATCAAACATCACATCGCCGTTATCCGCCACATAGGCGTGCCCTTTCTCGATTAAGGTGCGGGTGAGTTCGATAATTTCCTGAATATGGTGCGTCGCACGCGGCTCGCTGTCCGGACGCAGAATATTCAGCGCGTCGAAGTCCTGATGCATTTCCGCAATCATTCTGTCGACCAGCGCGACAAAACTTTCGCCGTTTTCATTGGCGCGTTTAATAATTTTATCGTCGATATCGGTAATGTTACGCACATACTTCAGCTTATAACCGAGAAAACGCAAATAGCGCGCGACAACGTCAAAAGCGACAAACGTGCGTCCGTGGCCAATGTGGCAGAGATCGTAAACGGTGATACCACACACGTACATGCCGACTTCCCCGGCATGAATGGGTTTGAATTCCTCTTTTTGGCGCGTCAGTGTATTAAAAATTTTTAACATCGAAGATTCCGTATAGACGTGTGTGGGTAATTAGGTGTGTATAATACTCATAATTCAACCTTGAAGCAGCACACTTTGCAAGGTGATCGCAGCTTACGGTTATGCTATAACAAGCCCCTATATGTGCCCCATTGCGGGCTAAAGCACCACTCTCTTGGAACAGGATGCAAAAATGGTTACTTTCCACACTAATCACGGCGATATCGTAATCAAAACCTTTGATGATAAAGCGCCTGAAACAGTTAAAAACTTCCTGGACTACTGCCGCGAAGGTTTTTACAACAACACCATTTTCCACCGTGTGATTAACGGTTTCATGATTCAGGGCGGCGGCTTTGAGCCGGGCATGAAACAGAAAGCCACCAAAGAGGCGATCAAAAACGAAGCCAACAATGGTCTGAAAAATACCCGTGGTACGTTGGCAATGGCACGTACTCAGGCGCCACATTCGGCTACCGCGCAATTCTTCATCAACGTGGCAGACAACGACTTCCTGAACTTCTCCGGCGAAAGTCTGCAGGGCTGGGGCTACTGCGTCTTTGCGGAAGTTGTAGAAGGTATGGACGTGGTAGATAAAATCAAAGGCGTCGCCACTGGCCGTAGCGGTATGCACCAGGACGTACCAAAAGAAGACGTCATCATTGAAAACGTGACCGTCAGCGAGTAATCGTGGCGACACTGTTTATTGCAGACTTGCATCTGCAAACGGAAGAACCGGCGATCGTCGCCGGTTTTCTGCGTTTTTTAGCCGTAGAAGCCCGTCAGGCCGACGCGCTGTATATTCTTGGCGATCTCTTCGAGGCCTGGATTGGCGACGACGACCCCAACCCGCTACATCGTGAAATGGCCGTTGCCATTAAATCGCTGGTTGATTCCGGCGTCCCCTGCTTCTTTATTCATGGTAATCGCGACTTCCTGATTGGCAAACGCTTTGCCCGCGAAAGCGGCATGATTCTACTGCCGCAGGAAAAAGTGCTCGACCTGTATGGCCGCAATGTGTTGATTATGCACGGCGATACGCTCTGTACCGATGATGCCGGATATCAGGCGTTTCGCGCCAAAGTCCATAATCCGTGGGTTCAACGGCTGTTCCTTACCCTGCCGCTGTTTATCCGCCGCCGTATCGCCGCCAGAATGCGCGCCGGCAGTAAAGCCGCCAACAGCAGCAAATCGCTGGATATTATGGACGTCAATGCGCAGACCGTCGTCGCCGAAATGGAAAAACACCGCGTACAGTGGCTGATTCACGGTCACACCCACCGCCCGGCGGTGCATGAACTTTCCGCCAACGACCAGCCCGCGTTCCGCGTGGTGTTAGGCGCATGGCATCATGAAGGTTCAATGGTAAAAGTCACGCCGGATAACGTGGAGTTAATCGCCTTCCCCCTGTAAATGTTCGTCGAATCGTCCGTTACGGCGCACACGCAACCGTTTTCCTTGCCTGATTATCATGCTATTCTTTGACACCTCAAAAGCAGCGTGTCCCGCACCACAGGAGTTTTAAGACGCATGTCTTCCCGCAATAATCCGGCGCGTGTCGCCATCGTGATGGGGTCCAAAAGCGACTGGGCTACCATGCAATTCGCCGCCGAAATTTTTGAAATTCTGGATGTCCCGCACCATGTAGAAGTGGTTTCCGCTCATCGCACCCCCGATAAACTGTTCAGCTTCGCCGAAACGGCGGAAGAGAACGGATATCAAGTGATTATTGCCGGCGCGGGCGGCGCGGCGCACCTGCCGGGAATGATTGCGGCAAAAACGCTGGTCCCGGTACTCGGCGTGCCGGTACAAAGCGCTGCGCTAAGCGGCGTGGATAGCCTCTACTCCATCGTGCAGATGCCGCGCGGCATTCCGGTGGGTACGCTGGCGATCGGTAAAGCCGGTGCCGCTAACGCCGCCCTGCTCGCCGCGCAGATTCTGGCGCAACACGACGCGGAACTGCATCAGCGCATTGCCGACTGGCGCAAAGCGCAAACCGATGAAGTTCTGGAAAATCCCGATCCGCGGGGGACGCTATGAAGCAAGTTTGCGTTCTCGGCAACGGGCAACTGGGCCGAATGCTGCGCCAGGCGGGCGAACCGCTGGGTATCGCCGTCTGGCCGGTTGGTCTGGATGCAGAGCCTACCGCCGTGCCGGTACAGCAGAGCGTCATTACCGCAGAGATTGAGCGCTGGCCGGAAACCGCGCTTACCCGCGAGCTGGCGCGCCACCCGGCATTCGTCAATCGCGATGTATTTCCGATCATCGCCGACCGTCTGACACAAAAACAGCTTTTCGATAAACTGGGACTCGCGACCGCGCCGTGGCAGCTGCTGACCAGCGCCGACGAGTGGTCCGGCATCTTTGACCGTCTGGGCGAACTGGCGATTATTAAGCGTCGCGTTGGCGGCTACGACGGTCGCGGGCAGTGGCGTCTACGCGCGGACGAAACCGGGCAACTGCCGGATGACTGCTATGGCGAATGTATTGTTGAGCGCGGTATCCATTTTTCCGGCGAAGTGTCGTTAGTCGGCGCGCGCGCTCATGACGGCAGTACCGTGTTTTACCCGCTAACGCACAATTTGCATCAGGACGGCATCTTGCGGACCAGCGTCGCGTTCCCACAGGCGAACGCCGAACAGCAGGAGCAGGCGGAATCGATGCTGTCAGCAATTATGCAGGCGCTGAACTACGTCGGCGTAATGGCGATGGAATGTTTTATCACGTCGGAAGGCCTGTTAATCAATGAACTGGCGCCGCGCGTGCATAACAGCGGACACTGGACGCAAAATGGCGCCAGCATCAGTCAGTTTGAATTGCATTTGCGCGCGATTACCGGCCTGCCGTTGCCCGCGCCGGTGATTAACGCCCCGTCGGTGATGATCAACCTGATCGGCAGCGAGCTGAATTACGACTGGCTGAAGCTGCCGCTGGTACATCTGCACTGGTATGATAAAGCGGTACGTCCGGGGCGAAAAGTCGGCCATCTGAATCTGACCGACAGCGATACGTCACGTCTTAGCGCCACCCTGGAAGCGCTCTCTCCGCTCCTGCCAGGCGAATACGCCAGCGGCATTATCTGGGCGCAAAGTAAGCTTAAATAAACAGCGTGGGCGGCGCATTCTCTGTCGCCGCCCGTCGCGATCACAGACAGATGCAGGTTCCCGCTCTGCCCGCCAGGGTATCGTCAATACGCGACAATGCGCCAATCCATGCCGGCTTTCCGCACCGCTTCACATACCCGCTTACCGCGGTCACCTTCGGCCCCATCGCGCCATCGGCTTTGGCAAACGGCGCCAGCTCATCGGGCGAAGCCTGACGAATAGCGCGCTGCTGCGGCGTCCCCCAATGTTCATACACCGCATCCGCATCCGTCAAAATGATCAGACCATCGGCCGCTATCTGCTCCGCCAGCAATGCCGCCGCCAGGTCTTTATCTATCACCGCCTCGACCCCTTCGCCCTCGCCGGCAACAGGTACCCCGCCACCGCCGCTGCAAATCACCACATGGCCCTCTTTTAGCAATAACTCAATAGCGGCGCTTTCGATAATCTGACGCGGTGCCGGGGAAGCAACGACACGGCGCAGATATTTTCCATCACGTTTCATATGCCAGCCATAAGTCGCTTCCAGCGACATTTGCTCTTCTGGCGAATAAACGGGACCAATAAACTTTTCCGGTTCAAGAAAAGCAGGATCGTCCGCCGATACCTTTATCCGCGTTAATACTGTAGTCACCGGCGGCATATCGGGTTCAAGCGCCAGACGCTGCGCCAGCATATAGCCGATCATGCCCTGACTCTCCGCTACCAGCACATCCAGCGGATAAGGCTCAACGGCTTTCCAGGCAAGGTTCTGTAAAGCCAACAGGCCGACCTGAGGGCCGTTGCCATGTACTATCGCCAGCCGATACGAGCGGGCAAGTCGCGCCAGCGCGGGCACCGCGTCAGCAATATTGCGATATTGATTCTCTGCCGTTAGCGCTTCTCCGCGCTGCAATAATGCGTTGCCGCCAAGAGCAACTACCAACGTTTTCATTCCCTATCCTTTTACTATTTGTTGTCCAAGCCAGAACCCCAGCAGCGTATCCGCGCCAGAGGTGTGCCCCAGCGCCAGCAGTCCGTCAATCGCCGTTTCTGTGCGAACATCTCGTCGCAGCGCATGAATAAAGTGGAGTAAAGGCGACGCGAAATAACCCATAGCCGCATAGCGTAAATAGCTAACGCTCACGAGCGTCGTCGCCCGATCAAGGCTGCCGGATTGGGCAAAAAAATTACGCCCGGCGCGTTCATCTATGGCGCCAAAATACCAGGCCGCCAGCAACATTCCTGTCAGCGTGTCGTCATGACTGGGCGTTAAGCCCGGCCCTTTACCCAGCCATAGCCGCCAGTCAGTCGCAGCACCTGCAAGCGCCGACTGAAAGCAGTGACAAAACTGGCGAAGTTCCGGACATAGAGGCTGAGCTGCGGCGACGGTTAACGGCCCAAACAGTCCCGTCTCCTCACTACGCTGCATGTACGTCGCGTTAAGACGCGGCGACGCAAGATAGCGTGGAACCCGCAGCGAACAGCGCCTCTCCGGCTCGCATAAAAGAAACTCGCCAATCTGAATACCGGCAGCGGTTGACTGCGGTTTTTCGCCATCGGTGAGCACATCGCGCAAGGCGTCAAAATCGCCGCCGCGCAGTATCCACCCTCCCGGACTGAAGCCGCTCCCCCGACGGTGAAGCGTTAATAACTCACCGCTTTTCGCCACAAAATTAATAGAGCGACGCCATACCCCTGACATCTGCCAGGGTTGCCGATAATCCGCCGATTGTCGGCTTGCCATAAGAGGATGGATACGTTTCATGAGACGCTCTCTTAACTTACGCCCATGCTTTCCGCCAGCGCTTCCAGCGCCTGCTCGAAACAGGCCAGCGGCGCACGGACGGTTCCCGCGCCAATCTGACCAATTCCCGCCTCTTTATGCGCGATACCCGTGTTAATCAGCGGCGTAATTCCGGTCTCGACCACGCGGCGGATATCCAGTCCCAGACAGGCCCCCTGAAAATCCCAGCCGGGGATTTGTAGCTGCATGTTGCGTTCGAGATAAATTTCAGCCATCTCTTCAGAAACAGATTTCGCCGCTTCCATTCCCCCGGCACCGACAAAACGCGTTACGCCAGGCGCGGCAATCATCGCAGCGCCGCCAATACCAAACGTTTCAGTAATGGCGCTGTCGCCCATGTCCGGGTTGGCCTGATCCTGCGAAAAACCGGTAAAAAATAGCCCCTGCGGCGTATTAACAGGCGCGGTGAACCAACGGTCGCCCAGACCGCTAACCCGAATGCCAAACATATCGCCATTACGGGTCATCGCCGTCACAATACTGCCGGCGCGAATCTGCGCGCCTGCGTCCATGGCGGCTTTACAGTAGGCCATCGCCAGATTAAGGAAGAATTGATCGGTGACGCTCAGAAAATCCATCACTTCCGCTATCTGCTGCTTATCGTGTTCCAGACGGGCGATATGCGGCGCCAACGTGCGCATCAGCAATGCGGAAGAGGCGATATTGCGCTGGTGGAATTCATCTCCCATCGTAATGCCCTGCGCCATCATTGCGGTCAGGTCGAGCCCCCGCTCCAGACGTCCCAGCGCCGCGCTTAATACCGGCATCAGCACATCACGCATCCAGCGCAAACGTTGCTGAACATCTTCGCCATAGGCGCCGAAACGCATCACTTTGCCGATCCCTTCGTTGAGATTGCAGTACGCGCGATTGCCGTCGGTGATATTTTCCACGACCAGCATCGGCATACTGGCTGACGTGATACCGCCCATCGGCCCCACGGCGTTAACGTGATGGCAGGGAATAAAGTTGACCTTTCCCTGCTCTAACAGCGCGAGCGCGCTCATTTCATCTTTGGCCCATCCTTCAAACAGACATGCGCCGATACAGGCCCCTTTCATCGGGCCGGTCATCTCTTGCCAGCGCATCGGCGGCCCGGCATGAAGAAGCGTTTTCCCCTGATTGAGCACGCTAATTAATGAAGAAGCTGGCTTCACATCCAGCCAGTGCGGACGTGCGCGACGAATTTGTTCGATGACTTCAGCGTTGGCTTGCGCCACTGATGTAAACATGGGAACCCCTTATTGCAAACGTTCTAACAGACGAGCCAGTTTTTTATTACCGCCAGCGACAGGCGCCCACTGGTAGTGCACCACGGGCATACCGGCAGCCTGTAAATCCAGCGCGAAGCTACGTAACCCGGCATTAATCACCGCTACCGCTTCCAGTAACCGGGGAGCTGATGGATGAGTGGAAGAGAGAGTGGGTCGAATCAGTTCCGCGGCCAACAGAGTGGCTTCGGGAAGAGAATCCACTACCGTGATGCCGGCATCTTCGAGCGCGGCGATTTGTTGCGAGCGGCACTGAGGATCGCGTTCCGTTCCGGTGACGGTTGCGATGGCGAACAGCGGCTGATCGCTGGCGCGTGCGGCGCATGCCTTCTGCCAGGCCTGAATCAGCGATGCGGCGGGATCGGCGGTCGCGCCAAAACCAATAACGACGTCCACTAATAACACGCGTACCTGCGGCTGCGCGCCAAGCCCGGCGATAAGCTGATTACGTAACGCCGGGTCGATCATCGGATGTGGTCGCCCAACGGTATAAAAGTCATCGCCCAGATCGATAACCTGGTGGCCGTCAGCGTCAAGCATCATGCCATGGTGATGTTCCGTATCCGCCGCGACGCCCAGATAGCCGGCCAGCAGCCCCGCCGCTTCCGCCGCCAGCGTTCCGCCGGTATAGAGGCCACGAATCACGCCGCCTGTTGAAACCATTTCTTTACGCTGCGACGTCACGCGAGACAATAAACATGCCAGCCGGGCGGCTTCATCCAGCGTCGAGGCAAACCAGACGTTTTCCTCACGCGCAACGGGGGAGGAAAACCCTAAGAACAGCGCTACAACGGGTTTGCCAGTGGCTTTCATCGCCGCGATAATATGCTGACGAACCGCATCGGCAGGCGGTTTGGAGACAAAGGCCAGCACCTGGCTCTTTTCATCCGCGCTGAGTATGTCCAGTGCCGTTAGCGCGCTGATCCCGCCGACCTCGGCGCTCAAATCGCGTCCGCCAAGCCCGATGGCATGGGTAATCCCTTCCCCCGCCAGCGCAATCTGTGAACAGAGCTCCTGAATACCGGTGCCGGAAGCGCCAATCACCCCGATGTTGCCCTCTGGCATGACGTTAGCGAAAGCCAGCGGCGTATTGGCGATCATAGCGGTGCCGCAATCCGGCCCCATGACCAGCAGTCCTTTATCACGCGCCCGGCGTTTTAGTCTGATTTCATCGTCCAGCGTGACATTATCGGAGAAGATCATCACGTTCAACGAACGATCTAGCGCCTGATCTGCCAGTTCCGCCGCATATTCGCCGGCCACCGATACCAGCGCCAGATTCGCCTCTGGCAGTTTCTGACAGGCGCTTTCCCAGCGTCTGACCTGGATTAACGACTGGCTGCCGCTGCTTCCCTGCGCCAACTGCTGCAATGCTTCTTCGAGCTGTCGCACAATCACCTGCGTAATGCCGTCATCTACCGCTTCGGTACGAATCGCCACGCAAATGTCATTGGGCGTAGCGCCATGAAAATCGTCATGCCAGAAACCGGTAGTTTCCAACAGCGACTTATTCGCAGGCGTTCCCATCATTACCGATACATCATCAACATTTTCGGACTCACTCAGCTTTCGAGAAATAATCATTAAGCTAACAGAGTCCTGAAAACACCCTTTTTTAATAAAGGCGTGGATCATAACAACTCCTTAATAATTGCACCCATTGCAATTGCACGAGCAGTGTTAATGTGCGCTTCACGGTATATATCCGGGAGGGTAAATAGAGTGATTAACGTCACATCAAATTTATTAACAAAAGAATTCAAACAACGGCTAAAGGATTAGTTATGATTTTCTAAAAAAGCTTTTTATTTAAGCAAAAAGATAAAACCCGCCTGATTATCAAATAAATTCTAATTATATTTTTTTGCCTGTCTGGATCACATAATCATTTTATTTTCCCGGTATGTTAATCGCAGTCATGCTTCACACCGTCGTTAAAAAGGAAGACAGATGAAAATCAGTCGGGAAACACTCCATCAGCTTATCGAAAATAAGCTTTATAAAGCCGGACTAAAACGTGAGCACGCCGCCACCGTCGCCGACGTACTGGTTTATGCAGATGCCAGAGGTATTCACTCACATGGCGCCGTACGCGTTGAATATTATGCCGAACGAATTTCAAAAGGCGGCACCAACCGGGAGCCGACGTTCCGCATTGAGAATACCGGTCCCTGTACGGCGATACTGCATGCCGATAATGCTGCCGGACAGGTCGCAGCCCAAATGGGAATGGAGCATGCTATTGAAATAGCGAAAAAAAATGGCGTCGCGGTTGTCGGCATTAGCAGAATGGGCCATAGCGGCGCCATCTCTTATTTCGTCCGCCAGGCTGCTCGCGAAGGCCTGATTGGTCTGTCTATCTGTCAGTCCGATCCTATGGTCGTGCCGTTTGGCGGGGCGGATATTTACTATGGCACTAATCCGCTGGCCTTTGCCGCGCCGGGCGAAGGCGATGACATCATTACCTTTGATATGGCCACCACCGTGCAGGCCTGGGGAAAAGTCCTCGATGCACGGTCTCGCAATGAGTCCATTCCGGAGAGTTGGGCCGTCGATAAAAACGGCGCGCCGACACATGATCCTTTTGCCGTCAATGCGTTATTACCCGCCGCAGGCCCGAAAGGTTACGGCCTGATGATGATGATCGATATTCTGTCCGGTATTCTGCTGGGGCTGCCGTTTGGCCGCCAGGTCAGTTCGATGTATGAAGATTTACACGCCGGACGCAATTTAGGACAACTTCATCTGGTCATTAATCCGGCGTTCTTTTCTTCCTGTGAATTATTCCGCAAACATATTAGTCAGACTATGCAGGAACTCAATTCCGTGAAGCCCGCCCCCGGTTTTAAACAGGTTTATTATCCTGGACAGGATCAGGATATTAAACAGAAAAATGCCGATATGAATGGTATCGATATTGTTGATGATATTTATCAATATCTGATTTCCGATGCCCTCTATCTCAAGTCATACGAAACAAAAAATCCCTTTGCCCAATAATTATTGAAACAGGAATTTTCTATGATAAAGCATTTTCGCCACGCGATAGAAGAAACATTGCCCTGGCTCTCTTCCATTGGAGCCGATCCTACGGGAGGAATGACGCGTTTACTTTATTCGCCTGAGTGGCTGGAAACACAGCAGCAGTTTAAAAAGCGAATGGCAGAAAGCGGTCTGGAAACACGCTTTGATGACGTCGGAAATTTATATGGCCGCCTTTGCGGCACACAATTTCCGGAGCAGGTGATTTTAAGCGGTTCGCATATTGATACGGTCGTCAACGGCGGCAATCTGGACGGGCAATTTGGCGCGCTTGCCGCCTGGCTGGCGCTCGACTGGCTAAAAGCGACCTACGGCGCGCCGCTGCGCACCGTCGAAGTAGTGTCAATGGCAGAGGAAGAAGGCAGCCGTTTCCCTTACGTTTTTTGGGGCAGCAAGAACATTTTTGGCCTGGCGAATCCTGAAGAGGTACGCCATATCCAGGACGCCAAAGGCACAGGCTTTGTCGACGCTATGCAGGCGTGCGGATTTACCCTTCCCGCCGCGCCGCTCGCTGCGCGAACCGATATCCGCGCCTTTGTTGAATTGCATATTGAGCAAGGCTGCGTTCTGGAGAGCAACGGACAGTCGATTGGCGTCGTCAACGCCATCGTCGGGCAACGTCGCTACACGGTGACGCTCAACGGTGAGTCCAACCATGCAGGCACAACGCCAATGGGCTATCGTCGCGATACGGTGCATGCCTTCAGTCGTATTTGCAGTCAGTCCATTGAAAAAGCCAAACAGCATGGCGATCCCCTGGTATTAACGTTCGGCAAAGTTGAGCCGCAGCCGAATACGGTCAATGTTGTCCCTGGAAAAACCACATTTACAATCGATTGCCGGCATACGGACGCCGCGGTACTTCGCGAATTTACCGAACAGTTGGAAAACGATATGCGCGCCATCTGCGATGAAATGGATATCAGCATCGATATCGATTTGTGGATGGACGAAGCGCCGGTGCCGATGAACGCCGAACTGGTCGCGGCCCTCACCAGGCTGTGTGAAACCGAACAACTGAACTATCGCATAATGCATAGCGGCGCAGGTCATGACGCGCAAATTTTCGCGCCGCGCGTCCCTACCTGTATGATTTTCGTCCCCAGCATTAATGGTATCAGCCATAACCCGGCGGAACGTACCAACATTAATGACCTTGCTGAAGGGGTCAAAACTCTGGCATTAATGCTGCATCAACTTGCCTGGCAAAAATAAGGAGCCATCAATGGGATATCTGAATAACGTCACGGGTTACCGCGATGATTTACTGGCGAACCGCGCCATTGTGAAACACGGTAACTATGCGCTCTTAACGCCGGACGGTCTGGTGAAAAATATTATTCCCGGCTTTGAAAACTGTGACGTCACCATCCTTTCGACGCCGAAGCTGGGTGCTTCTTTCGTCGATTATCTGGTCACCTTACATCAGAATGGCGGCAACCAGCAGGGCTTTGGCGGCGAGGGGATTGAAACTTTTCTCTATGTCATTACGGGAAATATTGAAGCTAAAGCAGAAGGAAAAACATTCTCTTTAACTCAGGGCGGATACCTCTATTGTCCACCGGGCGAGATGATGACCTTTAGCAACGCTCAAACGGAAGACAGCCAGCTATTTTTATATAAACGCCGCTATACTCCTGTCGAGGGGCATGCCCCGTGGTTGGTTTCCGGCAATGCCAGCCAGCTGGAGCGTATTCATTATGAAGGCATGGAAGATGTTATTCTGCTGGATTTCCTGCCTAAAGAGCTGGGCTTCGATATGAATATGCATATTCTGTCGTTCGAACCGGGCGCCAGCCACGGCTATATTGAAACCCACGTCCAGGAACATGGCGCTTATATCCTTTCCGGCCAGGGGGTTTATAACCTCGACAACAACTGGGTGCCGGTGAAAAAAGGCGACTACATCTTCATGGGCGCTTATTCCCTGCAGGCCGGATACGGTGTAGGTCGTGGCGAAGCATTCAGCTACATCTACTCCAAAGACTGTAACCGCGACGTTATGATTTAACGGCGGGCAGCCCTCCTGATTATTTTTATTTAGCTATGTTGGATTTTGCCACGGTGAGAACCGTGGCTTTTTTTATACTTAACGAGTCCCGATGTCCTGGCCAAGTTTGATGACGCGGGCAATATTACAGGCGCTGTGGTAGAGATTTTGTTCACCGTTCGCCAGAACCTCCGGCAAAGGCGCCAGCCGCGGCAAAATACTGAATACCGCATCAATACCGTGGCGATGGACCACTTCCACGCCGTCGCCCAGTACGCCGGCGATGCCGATAACCGGGACATGATGCCGTTTCGCCACTGACGCAACGCCTATCGGCGCTTTTCCTCCCGCCGTTTGCGAGTCGATTCGCCCTTCTCCGGTAATCACCAGCGAGGCCTCTTTTACCGCCTCCTCCAGCTTCACCGCCTGCATAACAATCTCAATACCGGGCTTCATTTCCGCTTCCAGGAAGACGATAGCGGCAATCCCCATTCCTCCGGCCGCTCCACCGCCCGGTATTTGAGACATGTCGCGTCCGGTCAGGGCATGTAAGACACGGGCATAATTACGCAATCCATTTTCCAGCGTCTCGACCATTTCAGGCGTCGCCCCTTTCTGCGGACCGAATACCGCCGCCGCGCCGCGTGGCCCCACCAACGGGTTATCAACATCACAGGCGACCTCAATACGACACTCTGAAATTCGCGGATCGCGCCCCTGCAGGTCAATGCTCGCCAGGCGCGATAAATTGCCCCCTCCGGCGCCAAGCGGCGTTCCCTGCGCGTCCAGAAAACGCACCCCGAGCGCCTGCGCTACTCCCATTCCGCCATCCACCGTGGCGCTGCCGCCGATACCCAGAATAATATGGCGAATTCCCGCGTCCAGGGCGTGACGAATCAATTCGCCTGTGCCGAAACTGGATGCCAGCAACGGATTACGCGCCTCTGGCGCCACCAGCATCAATCCGCTCGCCGCCGCCATTTCAATAATCGCCGTTTTGCCGTCGCCGGTCAGGCCATAAAATCCGTTTACTTTTTCCCCCATCGGCCCGCTAACGTCCACAGAAACCCGTTTCCCGCCGGTCGCTGCCACCATCGCGTCCACGGTTCCTTCTCCACCATCGGCGATCGGTAAACAAACATAGCGCGCATCAGGAAATACGGTTGAAAATCCCGCTTTAATAGCCTGACAGCATTTATCAGCGCTTAAGCTCTCTTTAAATGAATCTGGCGCAATTACAATCTTCATTATGTCTCCTTGTTTTCTCACGTTATTTAATGCGTTCCCACGGAATAAGATTTTCCATAAGCACTGCCAGTAGGATTCCCACCAGTAATCCGTTACTAAGCAGAGGACGAATCATCAGTGGAAGATCCTGTAAATAGACCGGAGGAAGCCCCATCAAAAAAATGCCGACAAAAAGCGGTAACGCCAGGCGATAAATATTCCGCGCAGTAAACGTAATTTGCTGGCTAAAAACCAAACCGGAATAAAGTAAAGGTAAATAAGAGACCAGCATAACGGCGCTGCTGATCGCCAGTGGAATAGCGCAAAATAAGCGGGTTAACGGCGTTATAATGGCAACCAGCAGACACAGCGCGCTACCGCAGATAAAGGATTTGCGAGAACTGTCGCCGGTTTGCGTTAATAAACCAATGGAAGATACAAAAGGCGAAAAAGGCACGACCGCAGGTAATGACTCCAACTTATTGATAGTGTTTTATGTTCAGATAATGCCCGATGACTTTGTCATGCAGCTCCACCGATTTTGAGAACGACAGCGACTTCCGTCCCAGCCGTGCCAGGTGCTGCCTCAGATTCAGGTTATGCCGCTCAATTCGCTGCGTATATCGCTTGCTGATTACGTGCAGCTTTCCCTTCAGGCGGGATTCATACAGCGGCCAGCCATCCGTCATCCATATCACCACGTCAAAGGGTGACAGCAGGCTCATAAGACGCCCCAGCGTCGCCATAGTGCGTTCACCGAATACGTGCGCAACAACCGTCTTCCGGAGCCTGTCATACGCGTAAAACAGCCAGCGCTGGCGCGATTTAGCCCCGACGTATCCCCACTGTTCGTCCATTTCCGCGCAGACGATGACGTCACTGCCCGGCTGTATGCGCGAGGTTACCGACTGCGGCCTGAGTTTTTTAAATGGCGGAAAATCGTGTTGAGGCCAACGCCCATAATGCGGGCGGTTGCCCGGCATCCAACGCCATTCATGGCCATATCAATGATTTTCTGGTGCGTACCGGGTTGAGAAGCGGTGTAAGTGAACTGCAGTTGCCATGTTTTACGGCAGTGAGAGCAGAGATAGCGCTGATGTCCGGCGGTGCTTTTGCCGTTACGCACCACCCCGTCAGTAGCTGAACAGGAGGGACAGCTGATAGAAACAGAAGCCACTGGAGCACCTCAAAAACACCATCATACACTAAATCAGTAAGTTGGCAGCATCACCCGACCGCAAAAGGCACCGTCACTAACGTCATCAGTCCGGAAATCATAAAGCTTCGGCGATAACGAGAACTGCCCGACCCTTGATGCGGATAAAAGATATCGGTACCGCGGATAGCGCCGTAAGTGTTGCTGATGTTGACTAACCCCGTCATCACCGCCGTCACAATAATACCCGGCATCAGCGTGCCGTGGCTGCCCAGCGGAAACCATCGCCAGCTTAATTCACCCGGCGGTAAGTGTGACGAAGGAAAGCATAACCGCCATAGCCCCCACCCGACCACGGTCCCTACCAATAACGCGTAACGGGAGATACGCTGCTGCAGGAAAATAATCATCGCGAGGATAAAACACATTACCGCGACCGCCAGCCCAAAGGGGGCCAATTTGATTCTGGCGCTGGTATCGGCAATGCCAAAAGGTAGCCCCAGCATGCCTTTAAAAAATATTGAGGTCAGCTGCGCGCCCAAAAGCAGCATGAAAAAAACCATTACCGCCGGCGTAAACAGGCGAGCCAGACGGTGTCCTAAGCCGCTAATGCCGATAAATATCGTCACCATTGCGGAGATCGCGATCCCGACCGACAGGCTGGAGGCGATATCGTTCAGCGGCGTGCCGCGAGACGCCTCGCCAAGCGTAATCGTAAGAATAGCCCCCCACCACAACCCTGTCGGCCCTTCCATAATGGCCCGGCGATGGCCGCAAAACGCCTGAACCAGGCAGGCCAACGCGGTGGTCAAAAAAGCGTATTGTGTGAGCATTAACAGGTTATCAGCGGGAAGATGAAAAGCGGACAGCAAGGTAGGGGGAACCACAACCGTGTTACAGAAAATAAAGAAAAACCACTGAAAGCCGGACAACACACTTTCGCGGTTAATAACAGGGAACATATCCACACCTTAAAATAGAGAATGCCCGTCGTGACGACGGGCATTAAATCACACCGGATTACTGCTGATGTTTAAGGATAAACTGACCTTTTGGCGGCACAGGGAAGCCATGCTCGATGTCATAAATAACATCGCCGCGCAAAATCGTTTTGGTAATACGCGCGCCAATAGTACGGCCAACATACGGACTGACTTTATGGCGATATTCCAGATCTTCATTTTTCAGAACATAGCTGCTGTCAGGCTGAATAAAGACCAGGTCAGCATCTTTGCCGGGGGCAATACGTCCTTTATGTTTCAGACCAAAAATATCGGCAGCGTTGGTCGCCATTAATTTGCCAAACATCGGCAACGACATACCGCGTTTTTGCACCGCTTCATCAAACATGACGTCCATGCAGTTTTGCAGTCCGGCAATTCCACCCCATGCTTGCATGATATTGCCTGCTTTCATTTCCGGAGGGCATGGAGAGTGGTCGGATACCAGGCAGTCGATTTCGCCGTTAAACAGTTTTTCCCACATCCCTTTCTGGTTTTCCTGGTCGCGAATTGGCGGAGAACATTTTGCCAGGGTGCCAATCTCTTCGAACTGATCGGTATCGAGGACAAAATAGTGCGGGCACGATTCACAGGTGACATCCTGACCTTCCTGACGCGCGCGCGTTACTTCCTCTACCCCCTCCGGGCTGCTGATATGGCAAACGTGCAGACGGCAACCTGCCGCTTTCGCCAGATACAGCACGCGACGAATGGCTTCCACTTCAGTAAATACCGGACGTGAGGCGACATAATCATGCGCCGTTACGCGTCCTTCGCGTTTAGCTTCCTCGCCCAGCTCATCGCAAATCAGAGCATTTTCGCAATGTACCAGTACCGTCTGGTCCATTTCCCCCAGTTTCTGCGCGCCTTTGTAAAACTGCCAGTCATTAACGTCGCGAAAATCATTATCGATGCCACGATCGCCGCAGGTGGCGACAAAGCACTTGAAGCCGACAACGCCCACTTCGTCCAGCTCATGCAGCCGATCCAGGTTATAAGAAACCAAACCGCCCAACTGCGCGGCGTCGATGGTCAATTTACCTTTTGCCGCGTCAAACTTGAGTTCAATCGTCTCACGATCGACCGTCGCCGGCAGCTGATTGAGCGGCATCTCAATCATCGTGGTAATACCGCCTTTCGCCGCCGCGCGCGTACCGGTTTCATAGCCTTCCCAGTGGGTACGGCCCGGTTCAGAAATGTGGGTATGCGCGTCAACCATGCCCGGCGAAACGATCAATCCCGTCGCATCCAGCACATTTTTCGCTTCCCCCAGGTTTTCGCCAATCGCGGCGATTTTTCCGCCCTGGACGGCGATATCGATAACTCTCGCTTCGTTTTCTAAGATGACAGTACCGTTCTTAATAATTAAATCAAAAGACATAACAAACTCCTTGTATGGATACAGATAGTTTTTAAATAGCGCACACTTCATTAAATACGCTTAATGCTTTTTCAATATTTAACCTACGAGTTTTTGCTCTCCTGTATTTTCAAAACCCGTGCGTTTCTTCAATAGCGCATAAGCAACGAACGCAACTATTACGCCTACAAACCAGGACACGCGGGATAAAGGCTCCATAAATGGTATAAACTTGCCGCCTAATGACAGAATGACTGCGACCAGGGTGACTGAAAATGCAGTCAGGTTAAATCCATTATCATAATATTTGTAATCACCGCTGGCGGTGTACAGCTCATCAAGATTAATTTTTCCACGCATCACCACAAAATAATGAGCTAACATTACGCCGATTACCGGGCCAAGCATACCGCCGATAATATCGAGGAACAGATAAATACTGTCCTGATTCTCCATTAATTTCCATGGGCAAATCAGTAGACTGATAATACTGGCAATCATTACGCCATTTTTATAGTTAAGCTTTGTCGGGGCAAGCGCCGCAATTTGATACCCCGCAGGTATAATATTACCGGTGGCGTTGGTTGAAATTGTCGTCATCAGAATCACCAGCACCGCAAAGAATGAAGCAAACAGGCTGTCCCAGCGCTGCACAATATCCAGCACGTTCCAGGTATCCATACCATAATGAATACTGGCTCCGGCAATAATGCATACGCTGGCTACGGCGAATAATATATACGCTACGATAAGCCCCAGCGTTTGTCCCAATGCCTGAGCGCGAAATGAATGCGCGTTTTGCGTGAAATCGGACGCGCTCACCGCTGGCGCAGCCCAGACGGCGACTACGGCGTTAATCACCACCAGGAACAGAAAGCCGCTGTGCTCTGCTTTTTGCACGCCTGAAGGCAGATAGTCCAGAATCGGGCCAATGCCGACCAGCGATATTGCCCAAATAGCCATGCCGCCAAAGACAATGTAAATACATGGATTGAGGATAGCGGTAAATTTATTTAATACTTTACCACCGCCAAAACCGATGCCAACGTTAATAATCCAAAAAATTAGAAAAGTAATTAGTCCTGGCAGTGAAAGACCCAGCAGCTTGAAATCTCCGCCTAATGTCAGAAATCCTGGCCAGATCTTCCCAATCAAAATAAGAAATGCCAGCGATCCCGCGTAACACTGTAAGCCGAACCACATAATTGCCGCGATTCCCCCTCGCAATAATCCAGGGAATAGCGCGCCGCGGACGCCGTAAGAACCTCGCAATATCATAGCAAAAGGAACGCCATATTTGCTGCCTGCCGCGCCATTCATTACCATCGCCGCCGCAATAAATAATGCGCTGATAATAATGGCCAACATGATATTAAATGTTGATAGCCCCAGTATAAAAAAACCGCCGACCATAACGTAATTTGGCACGTTATGTACAGATCCCATCCATAAGGTGAAATAGTTAAATGCCTTCCAGTTTCGTTGGGTTTCTGTTTTAGGTAATAAGTCTTCGCTATAACCGCGCTGCTGGTATAGCTCTCTTTGATGTTCCATAAATCCCTCTTTTCACGCATCGGATAACGTTGTTATGGGTTTAGCTATGAGGAACAAATAAATATAAAATAAAGAATTAGTAGATATAATTATTTTTAAGCTGAAGCAATACGTTGCGTTGCTTTCTTTTTATATAAAGTGACGACAGCAAAGATCAGCGTTCCGGTAACCACTAAACATGCTGAAATCACAAAACTGATCTCCTTCGACCCCGTTACATCCGAAATAAATCCGGTCAACGTTGGGGCGACAACCGCTGAACTCATGCCAAAGAAGTTAAAAAGGCTGAAAGCTCTTCCCAGACTTTTTGCCGAAGCCTGTTCAGATACAAAGGAGATCAGGATCGGGTCTACCGCCATTTTCCCCAGCAAGCCGTATAGCGTCAGGCTGACCATCAGCATCGTGGTATTCGGGGACAAAACCGTAAACGCCAACATTGCTGCCGCCACAATTTCCAGACCGAGAATAACCTTAACTTTACTGTTACGAAATTTATCTGACAGATGGCTAAAAAATAACGCCCCCGGTACGCCAACTACCGCCACCAGCGCTGATGCCAGTCCGATAGCTCCGCCATCAAATCCTCTTTCAGTCTGTAGATAAGAGGGCAGCCAGGTCACTATCAAATAATAACCGTAGCAGGTACAGAAATAGAGGAAGTAAACGCTACACAATAAACCAGAGAATAAAGGCGCGCGTTTTTCATCTTCCGTAACGGTTTGGGTTTGCTTTTCCGCTTGCGCAGAGTCGCTTTTGGCTTTACCGCGAATGATCAGCGTAAAGACGCACAGCATGATTACTAATATCGCAGCCACGATATACAGTACATTCTGCCAGGCCATGCTCATGTTTTTTACTAATATGCTGGAACCGATTAAGCCAATCCCCATCCCTATAGCCGACCCACTGTTGATAATCGCGTTGGCTAATGCCCGACGGGCCTGCGGCACGTTTGCCGAAGAGAGTGAATAAGCCGAGCTAAAGAAAGAAGCGCATCCGCCACCTGCCATTAACGACCCTATATAGATCATGGTCAGGCCATTGGCTTTCGCGATACAGAGTGTACCAATAATAAAAAGCGTAAATCCGGCCATCAGCATGATTTTTTGACCGAATTTATCGACCAATATTCCGCAAGGGATTTGCATACTGCAGTAAGCAAAAAAGTAAAAACTTGCAATGGCGCCTATTTCAGCATTACTTACATTGTCTAAAGATGCCTGAATTTCTGGATAAATTGGCGTAAGCACGGTGCGATAGATCCAAATCGCTACCCAGCCCAGACTCATTACGACAACAATTTGTTTCCAGTAATCAATCCCGGATTTTTTAGTTTCACTCATGTTCTTCACCTTTACAGAGTGTTCCTTGTGAACAGGTATCGCTGCAGCCGCAGCGATACACATAATTAGGACAATTTATGATTGGCCATTAATTCCAGCGCCTGTACCATTGCCGAATGATCAAGCTGGCTCCCGCCATTTGCCGCACAGGTATTGAATAATTCCTGGCAGGTCGCCGTATTCGGTAAATTCAGCGCCAGCGCTTTTGCGCTTTGCAATGCAAGATTAAGGTCTTTCTGATGAAGCGCGATTTTGAAACCAGGCTCGAACGTCCGGTTGATCATCCGCTCGCCGTGAACTTCCAGAATGCGTGAAGAGGCGAACCCGCCCATTAACGCCTGGCGCACGCGTACCGGATCGGCACCTGCTTTTGAAGCAAACACTAAGGCTTCAGAAACCGCTTCAATATTCAGCGCAACAATAATCTGGTTAGCCACCTTACAGGTTTGCCCATCCCCATTGCCGCCCACCAGGGTGATATTTTTTCCCAGGATGTCAAAGAGCGGTTTAACGCGGTCAAAGACTTTCTGCTCGCCGCCGACCATAATCGACAGAGTGCCTTCACGCGCCCCGATTTCTCCCCCGGAAACCGGGGCATCCAGGTAATCAGCGCCCATTTTATTAACGCGCTGGGCAAAACGTTTGGTTTCGATAGGAGAAATAGAACTCATATCGACGATGGTTTTTCCCTGAAGCGATGTTTTGGCGCAACCGTGTTCGCCAAATAACACCTCTTCAACCTGCGGCGTATCCGGCACCATTATGAAGATAATGTCTGCAAATTCAGTTACCTGACGTGCAGTCTCAACATTTACCGCCCCCAGCGAGAGCAGTTCGTCCGCGACCGGACCAATAGTCGTAACGTGTAATTGATGACCGGCGCGTGCCAAATTGATAGCCATTGGCGAGCCCATAATTCCCAGGCCAATAAATCCCAGTTTCATATACAACCTCTTTTATTGCTTTCGGTGTTTCCAGATTCAGGCAACACAATCCCCTTCCAACACAGTGGAAAAAAAAGCGCTGCCCGAATTATTCTGCGTTTTAACGGTACTGATTAATCCACGATAATCCCGCTTCCGTGGTAGTCAGTGGTTTATATTCACAGCCAACCCAGCCATCATAACCAGACTGTTTAATGACATTAAAAATAAAGTCATAATTAATTTCCCCGGTCCCCGGCTCGCCGCGACGCGGGTTATCAGCAATCTGTAAATGGCCTATTTTATCGGCCCATGCCGTCATGGTTTGCGTTAATTCCCCTTCCATGCGTTGCATGTGATAAATATCATACTGAATTTTGATATTATCGCTGCCGATATCCTTAATTAAGGCTAACGCCTGTTGAGTGCCGGTGAGATGGAATCCCGGCATATCAAAGTGATTAATAGGTTCGATAAGTAATAAAATGCCTTCTTTCGCCAGCATATTTGCCGCATAGCGCAGGTTTTCGACCAACGTGTCGTGGATCTCCGTTGCGGAGAATCCTGACGGCGTTTTACCCACCAGACAATTTATTTTCTTATTGCCTAACGCACGTGCATAACGGATTGCGGCCGCTACGCCATCGCGAAATTCTTCTTCGCGCCCAGGAATACAGGCAATTCCACGTTCGCCAGCCGCCCAGTCGCCAGCAGGTAAATTATGTAACGTATGTTCCAGATTATTATCCCTGAGCTTACGTTTTAACACTTCGATGTCGTTATCGTAGGGAAACATGAATTCCACGCCGCGAAATCCCGACAACGCCGCTTTATCAAAGCGTTCCAGGAAATCATATTCCGTAAACAGCATAGAAAGATTGGCAGAGAAACGTAACATCGATTACCTCCCTTACTCATATTTCATAAAACAGGTTTCTGTTGGCGCATCTTTCGCACTATCCGCAACCTCTTCAAACTCGGTTACGTTATCCAGTTCGCTGCCCATGGAAATATTGGTTACGCGTTCCAGAATGACTTCCACCACCACCGGAACGCGATATTGCGCCATCAGCGCTTTGGCTTGTTCAAATGCAGGCGCAATATCTTCCGGTTTAAAGACACGAATGGCTTTACAGCCTAATCCTTCCGCCACTTTTACATGGTCAACGCCATAGCCATTCACTTCGCTGGAGTTGATATTTTCAAAGGCGAGCTGCACGCAGTAGTCCATGTCAAATGCGCGCTGCGACTGACGAATCAGGCCAAGATAAGCGTTGTTAACCAGCACATGGATATACGGAATGTTAAACTGCGCGCCGACGGCTAACTCTTCAATCAGGAACTGGAAGTCGAAATCGCCGGAAATCGCCACCACATTGCGTTGCGGATCGGCAGCACAAACCCCTAATGCCGCCGGGATTGTCCAGCCAAGAGGCCCCGCCTGGCCGCAGTTGATCCAGTGTCTGTCTTTAAACACATGCAGCATCTGCGCTGCCGCGATTTGCGACAATCCAATGGTGGTGACATAGCACACATCGCGACCAAAGGCTTTGTTCATCTCTTCATAGACGCGCTGCGGCTTCACTGGCACGTTGTCAAAGTGGGTTTTACGCAGCAAAGTCCGTTTACGCTGCTGGCATTCGTCCACCCAGGTCTTCCGGCATGGCAAACGCCCCGCTTTTTGCATCTCCTGCGCGACATCGATCAGCAACGTTAGCGCCGCTTTGGCGTCAGAAACGATGCCCAGATCCGGGCACAACACGCGGCCAATTTGCGTCGGTTCAATATCGATATGGATGATTTTTCGCCCCTGAGTATATTTCTCAACGGACCCCGTATGACGGTTGGCGAAACGGTTACCGATGCCAAAAACCATATCGGATGCCAGCAGAGTGGCGTTGCCGTAGCGGTGCGCCGTTTGCAGGCCGACCATCCCCGCCATTAAGGGGTGATCGTCCGGGATACAGCCCCAGCCCATCAGGGTAGGGATCACCGGTACGTTGGTCAGTTCGGCAAACTGCTGCAGCAGTGGCGCGGCGTCGGCGTTAATAACCCCGCCGCCCGCGACAATTACCGGACGCTCGGACTGAATCAGCATCTCCAGCGCCTTTTCAATCTGTACGCGGCTGGCGGCTGGCTTATATACCGGCAACGGCTCATACATATCCGGATCGAATTCGATTTCCGCAACCTGGACATCAAACGGTAAATCAACCAGTACAGGACCTGGGCGGCCTGAGCGCATCAGATGAAAAGCCTGCTGTAATACGCGCGGCACCAGCGCCGCCTCACGAACCGTCACTGCCATCTTGCTGACTGGTTTTGCAATCGCTTCAATATCGACTGCCTGGAAATCTTCCTTGTGCAGACGCGCTCGTGGCGCCTGACCGGTAATGCATAAAATCGGGATAGAGTCGGCAGAAGCGGAATAGAGCGCGGTGATCATGTCGGTTCCCGCCGGGCCGGAAGTGCCCAGGCAGACCCCAATATTACCTGCCGCCGCACGTGTGTAGCCCTCAGCCATATGCGAAGCGCCTTCCACATGACGCGCCAGTATATGGCGAATGCCTCCATGCTTACGCATTGCAAAATAGAAGGGGTTGATTGCAGCCCCAGGAACGCCGAATGCTGTGGTGATACCTTCTTTTTCCAGCACATACATTGCCGCATCCACGGCTCTCATTTTTGCCATTTTATTGCTACCTCTTTTTATTGGAAAAAGTTTCCAACTTTTAAAAATTTTAAAAAAGTCCCGCTCCAGCGAGCGGGATGCGGCTCAGGCTACAGGGGGTTTTAGCCCAAGCGCCGTACTGATGTCTTTCGCGGTATCCCGTACCAGTTCACCCTGGCTGATAAAGCGATCTTCCGTCAGCCGGGAAGCCGGTCCCGATATTGAGATAGCGGCGACCACGCTGCCCGCATCGTCATAGATAGCGGAGGCGATACAATTCAGCCCGACAACATGTTCTTCCTGGTCGACGGTGTAGCCCTGTTCACGCGCCTGCTCCAGATTTTTAAGCAGGATAGGTAAATCCACCAGAGTGGTCGGCGTAAACCGCCGCAAACCGGTATTGACGACGATCCCCACCAGCTCTTCTTCGGTGAGCGGGTAAAGCAGCGCTTTTCCGGCGCCGGAAGCATGTAACGGCAGACGACTCCCTAAGGGCGCGCACATTCTGACCATCGATTTGCACTCCTTTTGACCGATTAACACCGCTTCATTACCGTTGCGAATCGCTACGTTGACCGTCTCGCCAGAAAGCAGCATAAGTCGGTGCATAAAGGGTCCGGCCACCGAGAGGACATCGCGATTATGAATATACGCAGAGCCCACATTAAATACGCCTAAACCAATATGCCACCAGCCAAGCTGGCTATCCTGGTACACAAAATCAGCCGCTTGCAGTACCTTTAACAGGCGAAACGTCGTAGAAAGCGGTAAATCCAGGCTGCCGGAAATATCGCTAACTGATGAACTGCCGCCGCTTCTTTCGAGATATTGCAATATCGCTATGCCCCTCTCCAGCGCCTGAGCGCCTTTCTGCGCAGTCGGCTCTGCCTGTCCTGGCCTGCCGCGTCGTCTTACTTCCGTCATATTTACGTTAACTCCGGCCCAAAATATGAGCATAAACAATGAACAATATGTTCATCTTATGCAAGAAGGCCAATAGCGTCACGCAAAACAGAGTTCATGTGTCGGGATACTTTCAACATCACAGTTATCGCTGCCACCGCGATCCACCGTCAGAAAATCGGTAACCGTCTGCCACGCAAACAGCGGGTGATGCCATACATTACGGTGATAATTGACGCCCTGCCGTCCATTGCTAATAAACGCCCGCAGCGTGGAGAGATCGGGTTTATCATCGCCGAGCGCGACAATAACGACAAAAGCCTCGCCGTTCATCGGCACAAACGCCTGCGTACCTAAAGGATGACGTTCCAGTTCATGTACCACAATAGGCATCGCGGCCGGTTGCGCCCTGTTAATACTGATCAGCGTGCGATCCTGCTCCAGAACTTCAACCTTCGCCAGGTCGTGATATCGCTCAACTAACCCGTTGTTTATATGAAAAAAGTCACGTTCCTGCGTCTCAATAACATCGCCATAAGCGCTGAACGTCTTCTGATCTAACGGTAATACCTCAAGTTTCATTATTTTTCCCTTGTAGCTCGATTCCGTTTAACCGCGGTTTGGACTCTGTCCGGTTTCAATACCATGCAATCTAAAACCTTCGGGATTTAACATCAACATAAAAGTTGGAATATTTTTCCAAAAGTAGATTTAGACCACAAATCAAACATGGCTATTATGTAAAACTACTTAAAAATCATAGGAAAACAATTCTGGTTTTATCAGGATCGTAAGGAGGCGTCTGACGATGTTTGACCCGGAAACACTGCGTACCTTTATCAGCGTTGCCGAAACGGGGAGTTTCTCCAAAGCGGCGGAGCGCCTGTGTAAAACCACGGCAACCATTAGCTACCGCATCAAACTGCTGGAGGAAAATACCGGCGTAGGGCTGTTCTTTCGTACAACGCGAAGCGTCTCGTTGACGGCGGCGGGCTCTCACCTTCTCTCTCAGGCAAAAGACTGGCTTGCGTGGCTGGATAGCATGCCTGACGAGCTACGCCAGGTTAACGACGGCGTAGAGCGTCAGGTCAATATTGTGGTGAATAACCTGCTCTATAGCCCGCAAGCGGTCGCCAGTCTTTTATCGTGGCTTAATGCGCGTTACCCTTTCACTCAGTTTCACTTTTCCCGGCAAATTTATATGGGCGTCTGGGATTCGCTCCTGTATGAAGGTTTTTCGCTGGCGATTGGCGTAACTGGCACCGAGCCGTTGGCTAATACCTTTATGCTCGACCCTTTAGGTTCCGTACAATGGCGTTTTGTGATGTCCGCGGATCATCCTTTAGCTCACGTCAGCGGGCCTCTAACAGAAGCGCAGTTGCGCCGTTTCCCGGCAATTAATATCGAAGACAGCGCGCGTACGCTGACCAAGCGGGTAGCCTGGCGCCTTCCGGGGCAGAAGGAAATTATCGTGCCTGATATGGAAACCAAAATCGCCGCTCATCTGGCAGGCGTCGGTATCGGTTTTGTCCCGCAGCCGCTTTGTCAAATGCTGATCGACAAAAACGAACTGGTAAGCTGTACCATCCCTACGATGCGTCCGCCCTCACCGTTAAGCCTCGCCTGGCATAAATTTGGCGGAGGCAAAGCGGTAGAAGACATTGTGAAATTATTTACCCAACGGCAACCCGAAATAGCCGGTTTTTTATCCATTTTCAATACCGTACGCTGTTAAAAATCAAGCCACTTTGCGAATTGGCGCGTAAAATAACGCAAGGGATGATTTGAGGTTACGTTTTACGTTATGCAAGACAGACAAAAAGCACAGGACTATCGCGCGCTCCTCCTTGCCGATACGCCTTTAATTGATGTACGCGCGCCGATTGAGTTTGAACAGGGCGCCATGCCGGGCGCTATCAACCTGCCATTGATGATGGATGACGAGCGAGCCGCCGTCGGCACCTGCTACAAACGTCAGGGCGCGGATGCGGCGTTAGCGTTGGGGCATCGGCTGGTTTGCGGCGACATTCGCCAGCAGCGGCTTGAGGCCTGGAAAGCCGCGTATCAACGTTTCCCCAACGGGTATCTGTGCTGCGCGCGCGGCGGTCAGCGGTCACATATCGTACAACGTTGGCTGCAAGAAACAGGGATTGACTGCCCGCTTATTGAAGGCGGCTATAAAGCGCTGCGCCAGACAGCAATTCAGGCGACCTGGCAA
The DNA here is from genome assembly GCF_015534835.1 of Salmonella sp. SJTUF14076. Taxonomy (NCBI): domain Bacteria; kingdom Pseudomonadati; phylum Pseudomonadota; class Gammaproteobacteria; order Enterobacterales; family Enterobacteriaceae; genus Salmonella; species Salmonella sp. SJTUF14076. Next base: position 3,374,104 of record NZ_CP064674.1, read on the forward strand.
CTGGCACAAAAACCGATACTTTTAATTGGCGGCTGTACGGGCAGCGGCAAAACGCAACTGGTGCGACAACAGCCCAACGGCGTGGATCTGGAAGGTCTCGCGCGTCATCGCGGCTCCTCTTTTGGCCGCACGCTGAACCCCCAGCTCAGCCAGGCCAGTTTTGAAAACAAACTTGCCGTTGAATTGCTGAAAATTAACGCGCGTCAGACGCTAAAAAGGTGGGTACTGGAAGATGAAGGGCGAACGATCGGCGCCAACCATCTGCCTGAGTGTTTACGCGAAAGAATGGCGCAGGCCCCCATTGCGGTAGTGGAAGATCCGTTTGCGCTTCGTCTGGAACGACTGCGTGAAGAGTATTTCATCCGTATGCATCACGACTTCACCCACGCCTACGGCGATGAAGCCGGTTGGCAGGCGTATAGTGAATATCTTCATCATGGACTGTTCGCTATTCGCCGCCGTCTGGGGTTGCAACGCTTTGCCGAACTGACGGACACGCTGGATAGGGCGCTGGCGGAGCAATTATCCAGCGGCAGCACCGACGGCCATATGGCATGGCTGGTTCCGCTACTTAACGAATATTACGACCCGATGTATCGCTATCAACTGGAGAAAAAAGCCGCGAATATCGTTTTTCGCGGCCCATGGCAAGACGTTGCCAACTGGCTAAAAGCGCAATAGCTTATTTTTATTGCCGGCTGACGCTACATTGAGCCGGCTTAGTGTCTGTCGCGCTTGTCGGCACGTTTTGCCAGCCAGTCGCCCAGCATCTGAACGACCTGAACCAGCACAATCAGCGCCACTACGGTAACAACCATCACTTCGGTTTCGTAACGGTAGTAGCCATAGCGAATCGCCAGGTCGCCTACCCCGCCGCCGCCGACAATCCCGGCCATCGCCGAGTAGCCGATTAAGCTTACCAGCGTAATCGTCAGGCCGCGCAGCAGCCCTGCGCTGGCTTCCGGCAACAGTACGGTACAGATAATACGCATCGGACTAGCGCCGAATGCCAGCGCCGCCTCAATAATCCCTTTATCGACTTCACGGAGCGCGCTATCTACCAGGCGTGCATAAAACGCGATTGCGGCCACCGACAGCGGGACGGAGGCTGCAATCGGGCCAATGGTATTGCCCAGCAAAAGCTGCGTTAGCGGCAGTAACAGCACCAGTAAAATAACAAATGGCACCGAGCGGATAATATTCACCAGAACCGAGGCGACGAGATAAATAAAACGGTTCTGCCAGAACAGATGACGATCGGTGACAAAAATCAGAAAACCGAGCGGTAGACCGCCAAGAATCGCCAGCACCGTTGAAATACTCAACATCTGGAAAGTTTCATTGAACGCCAGCGTTAAATCCGGCAATAAATCATCCACGGATCACCTCCACCTGTGCGGTACGTTGACGGATATGCTCCACGGCGGCGGCCACCGCCGTTGGATTATGCGGCGCGGTTAATTGCACCACCAGAATGCCCAACGCGCGTTCGCCGATATATTCAATCTTGCCATGCAGGATATTGACCGCGACGCCAAACTTGATCGCCACCTCCGACAGTACCGGCTGCTCCGCCGAATCGCCGATAAACAAAATTTTCAGCAACTGCCCGGGCAGGTGTTCCCGTAAACGTTCCGGCAGGGTCAAATTAAGGGTATGAGACACCAGTTGCTGTGTGAAAGCGTGTTGCGGGTGGGCAAACACATCAAACACCTCGCCCGATTCCACAACCTTACCGCCCGACATCACCGCCACGCGATCGCAAATAGATTTGATCACGTTCATTTCATGGGTGATCAGCACAATAGTAATCCCGAGCTGTGCGTTGATCTGTCTGAGCAGAGCCAGAATCGTGGCGGAAGTTTCCAGATCCAGAGCGGAAGTTGGTTCGTCACACAACAACACATCCGGATGGTTAGCGATAGCGCGCGCTATCCCCACCCGCTGTTTTTGCCCGCCGCTGAGCTGTACCGGAAAACGGTTCGCTTTATCGGCAAGGCCCACCAGCGTTAAAATTTCCGCCACCCGTGGCGCGATTTTGCTGCGTTCCCAGCCAGCCGCTTTCAGGCTAAACGCAACGTTTTGCGCCACTGTCCGGGTATGCATTAAGTTAAAATGCTGGAAAATCATACCAATACGCTGCCGCGCCTGACGTAACGCTTTTCCGTCCAGCGCCGAAATTTCCACGCCGTTGACGTTGACGCGCCCCTGGCTGGGACGCGTTAAGGCGTTCAGGGTACGCAGCAGAGTGCTTTTTCCTGCGCCGCTGGTACCGACAATGCCAAAAATCTCGCCCGCGGCGATATGCAGGCTCACATCATCCACCGCGCGCGTGGGGGTACCGCGACCGGCGGTAAAATCGACGCAGACTTTTTCTATTTCAATCATATTCACCTCAGAAATTGGGGATGGCTACCGCTGCGATCAGGGTGTCGCGGTCATCCATTCCGGTTTCTGGAAGGCGCTATAAATATTCTTTGGATCGTCGATAACCGCGCGATAAGCCGGCGATTTCACCGCCTCGACAATATCTTTGGCAAACGGCTTATCGGCATCTTCACTGCGTACCGCAATGATATTTTTCAGATTCTCATCCAGGTGTTCCTGCTTAATCGCGCTGGAGAGATCGAGTCCTGCCGCCACCGCAAAGTTCCCGTTAACCAGCGCGCCGGTCACGCCATCCAGCGTGCGCGGTAGCTGTGCGGCTTCCAGCGGTTTGAAAACCAGTCCTTTTGGATTACTGGCGATATCTCGTTCAGAGGCTTTGGTCGGATCGATATTGTCCTTAATCGTGATAAGCCCCAACGATTGCAGGAAGCGAAGGCCGCGCGCCAGGTTGGTCGGATCGTTGGAGAGGGTAATAATGTCCCCTTTTTTAAGCGCATCCAGGCTGTTGATTTTACGTGAATAGAAGCCCATCCCGGCGGTCGGTACCACAATAAGTTTGCTGAGCTTCAGCCCTTTGTCAGCGGTGAATTTGTCAAAATAGAGGGTATGTTGAAAGAGGTTGGCGTCGATGCTGCCGTTAGCTAACGCCATATTGGGCTGGACATAGTCGCTAAACTCGCGCACCACGACCTTATACCCTTTTTCTTTTAATGTCGGCGCAATCGCCTGCTTCACCATGTCGCCATACGGCCCTGGCGCGACGCCAAATACGATCGTTTGCGGGGAACCATCGGCATGGGCAAACTGTAATCCGCAGGCCAGTAATAGCGTGCTGGCCGCAATGCGTAAACTCTGACGCAATCCCATAATTTCTCCATTTTAAATAGTGTGATGCTGTGCCGGATGCCGTTCATGCGGCATCGTCTGTTTTGGCCCAAACGAAAGGCTATTTCTTAACATGACACAGATCACAGCCTGCTGTCCTTGAAATTATTTCATGATGTTTCCTGGTGTGTCGTTAAATGTACGAGGCAGGCGCTCAGGCGTGTGTCAGGCGGGAATGGCGTAAAGGGAAATGCCGGATAAGAGGTCTTAACGCCAACATCCGGCACAGGAAAACGCTTTAGAAATCGTAACGCAGACGCACCAGGTTCATATCGCCCAGATTGTCAGTGCTGTAGGTGAAAACATGTTCATAATCAACGCGGAAACCATAATCCAGTTGGAAGGTGATCCCCACGCCGTTATCGGTACGCAGATAGTCGCGGCCATTCACATATTCAATGCGGTCGCCCATAAAGTACGGTTGAATAGCTTTCACGGCATACTGACCAATCGGGAAAGCGTAACCGACAAAATATTCCAGACCCCACGCATCGCCGGCAAAGTAATCATTCACAGACACTTTTTTGGTTGTCATAAAGTTCTGATACCAACCGCCGCCTGCGGCGATAGTCCAGTTTTCCGGCGTCCAGCTTAACGCGGTACCGACAATATTTTGATCGTAAGTTTTATTGCCGTTGCCGCGCATCTCCGCACGGGTATAGTTCCATGCCGTCCCCCAGGTCAGATCGTCGGTGAGATGGTAATCCGCGCCTAAAGAACCGCCGCCTTTACGCTTGTAATTCAGGCCGTTATTGGCATTATAATCGTCGCTGAACAGATAAGACGCGTAGAGATCGACATTGCCAATGCTTTTCTTATACTTCAATGACTTACGCGTGCGATAAGAACCATCGTAGTCGCCGTTAATCCCGTTGCCCGGCGCCTGACCTATCATGTCGTAATCCCAGATATCGGTTTTTACGCCCACCACATCGTAATAAATGCTGTTCTGTTGACCGAAGGTCAGCGTTCCCCACGTCGCGCTCTTGAAGCCGGTATACAGCATACGGCGAGTGGTATCAGTCGCGCCCTTCGCATAATGGTTATCCCAGTCAAATACCGCAGGGATATTGACGCCCAGCTCGTAATAGCTAATCCAACTGATATCATCAAACAGATAATAATCCGCGGCGAAGCGGAAACGCGTCCCGCCATCAAAACCATTACGTTTATAACCGTTCGCGCCGTCATTGCCGGTCATATTCTGGAACTGCGGACGAATACTCCCGCCAACGGTGAAATTGAGTCGGCTGAGTGGATTACCCGCCTGGGGATCTTGTTTTAAAACGGTGATTTCCGCCTGAGTAGCGAAAGGCATGAAAGCCACTGCCGCGCCGATCGATGCCGCCAACGCTGTTATTTTAATTGTCATTATATTTTCCTTGATAGATAGCCAATCCAAATCATTTAGCAGGCAAATAATAACTGTTATAAAACCTTACGTGTTGTGTATTTTTTAATGATTTGTGCTACTAAAAATCAAGGAGTTATCAGTTTGTGCGACTAAAAAAGTACGCGCCGTTTTAAAAACCGGCGCGAAATTATTCACATCATGAATCATCCGCTAAACTGTCGGAATAGCGCTTTGCCTTTCAGCAAACGAACGCCAAGCCAGCCGCCGCATACGGAAAGCAGCAGCGCGCCGCAAAACGGCAGTGCGCCCCATAAACGCCAGTCCGGCTCCCAGGGGAAATCAAAAACGTTGATTTGTAAGATCGCCAGCGCCGTTTCCGCGCCAATCGCGGCGACCAACCCGGCAACTAATCCCAGCATGGCGAATTCGCACCAGAGTGTGGTACGCAACAGTTTCTTTCCGGCTCCTAATGTGCGCCACACCACCAGCTCCTGATGGCGCTGACGCATCCCGACCTGTACCTGGGCCAGTAATAGCAACATGCCGCAGAGGGTGACTAGCACAACCATCACCTCCAGCGCCCGACTGACCTGCTCCAGCACCTGTCCCACCTGTTTCAGGATCGCCCCGATATCTAACAGGCTGACGGTAGGAAACTCGCGGTTAAGCTGCGTTAACATGCCGTTGCCATTCTCCCAGCGAAAACTGGTCAGCCAGCTTTGTGGTTGCCCGTCCAGCGCCCCGGAAGGAAAAATGAAGAAAAAGTTGGGCCGCAGGCTTTCCCAGTCCACTTGACGCAGGCTGGTGACTTTAGCGCTAAATGCCTGGGTATCGCCCATAAAGGTTACGCTATCGCCGAGTTTGACGTTCAGCCGCTTCGCCAGCCCCTCTTCCATGGAGACTTCGCCCGTTTTTGGCGGCCAGTGACCGGCGACCAGCGGATTATGCGCCGGGCGCGTATCCTGCCAGGTCAAATTCAGTTCACGGTTGAGCGACTCATCCTGCTGACCTTCCGTCGGATTACCGTTTATCCTGGTTAACCGCGCCCGCACAATCGGATAAAACGTCTGCGGAATCACCTGATGTTCCGCCAAAAAGGCTTTCAGCGGCGCGACCTGCTCTGAAGCAATATTGATAAGGAAATAGTTCGGACTTTCCGGCGGGAGCTGCTGTTGCCAGCGATCAAGGAGGTCGCCGCGCAGCACCAGCAAGAGCGCCAGCAGCATAAACGAAAGCGAAAACGCCGAAAGCTGACTCAACGTTGACCACGGCTGACGCAGAAGTCGGCTGACGGCCAGACGCAGCGGTAGCGACGTCAACGTCATGCCGCGCAGCACGTTAAGCAGCATCCAGCCCACCAGACCGCACAGCAGCGCCAGTATCACGGCGCCCGCCAGAACCGCCCACAACAGCATACTTCCGCCCATCAATCCGACGAGCAACGCCACCACGACGGCGCAGGCGACAGGCAAATAAATTTTTAACGGCCAGACGCGAGCGACAACATCGCGGCGCAGCACCCGTAGCGGCTGGGTCGCCAGCAACAATCGATAAGGCCGTAAACCGACCAGCAAAGAGATGACCGTCATCGCGCCCAGCGCCCACAGCCAGGGCCACAGGCTGGCGGGCGGCAAATCGGCGGGCAATACCGGTTTTAGCAGCACCAGCAATATGTTTTCAAACAGTAACCCAATCGCGCCTCCCGTGACGGCGGAAAGCCCCAGCACCATCAACCACTGTCCGATAATAAGTTTACGCAACTGGGCCCGGCCCGCGCCCAACGTTTTTAAAATCGCCACCAGATCGTAGCGGCTACGGCAGTAATGGCTCATCGCCACCGCGACGGCAGCTACCGCCAGCAGTAGCGTTAATAACGCCGAAAGCAGCAAAAACTGCTGCGAACGTTCGAGCGATTTCCCCAATGCCCCGTCATCCTGCTCCAGCCCGTACCAGCGATGTTCCGGTTTAAGCTGCGGTAACAGCCAGCTTTCATAGCCAGTAAGCTGTTGCGGCGTTCCGCCGAATTTATACCGCCACATCACGCGGCTCCCCGGCTGTATCGCACCGGTTTTTGCCACATCGGCCATATTCATCATCAGACGCGGCGCCATCTGAAAAGGGTTAAATCCGGAATCCGGCTCCTGCACCACTTCACCGGCAATACGCAAGGTCACGTCGCCGACATCAATGGTATCGCCCGTTTTCAAATTAAGCAGCGCCATCAGACGCGGCGCCAGCAATACGCTACCCGGCTGCGGTTTCACTCCGCCTGGACGGGTTTGCAATTCGCCGTACATCGGATAAACGCTATCTACCGCCTTCACGCTGGCCAGTTGCGGCGTATCGCCGGCAAACGTCATGGTCGCAAAGGTTAACTGCTCGCCCACGTTAAGGCCGCGTTTACGCGCCTCTTCAAGCCAGGCTTTCGGTACCTCCCGCGAACTTTGCAGCGTCCGATCGCCTGCCATAAACTCGCGGCTTTGCTGACTTAACCCTTTTTCCATCCGGTCGCTAATACTGCCGAGCGCCAGTACGCAGGCCACCGCCAGACTCAACGCCAGCCAGACAATAATCAGCGACGGCGAGCGCCATTCGCGCCAGAACCAGCGGGCTATCATGCCTCCTCCTGTAACTGACCGTTGACCAACCGCAGCCGCCGGTCGCAGCGCGCCGCCAGCGCCGGGTCGTGCGTCACCAGAATCAGCGTGGTGCCGTGCTCGCGGTTAAGCGAAAATAGCAGGTCGGCGATTTTATCTCCGGTCTGACGGTCAAGGTTGCCCGTCGGCTCATCGGCAAACAGCACATCAGGACGCCCGTTAAACGCGCGCGCCAGCGCTACGCGCTGCTGTTCGCCGCCGGAAAGCTGTGCCGGAAGGTGGTCAAGCCGTTTTCCCAGTCCCAGTTGTTCGAGCAGCGCTTTCGCCCCCGCCTTACTCTGACCGCTGTTTTCACCGCGTAGCAGGGCCGGTAGCTCAACGTTTTCCAGCGCGTTAAGCGTAGGAATAAGCATGAAGGATTGAAAAACAAAACCGACATGCTGAGCGCGAAGCTGCGCCCGCGCCTCTTCGTCCATCTGGTGAAGCGGTTTCCCGACCAGACTGACCTCTCCGCTACTGCCGTCATCCAGTCCGGCGAGAATCGCCAGCAGCGTAGATTTTCCCGATCCTGATTCGCCAATCAGCGCAATGGTTTCGCCGCGTTTGACAACCAGTTCAACTCCGGTAAGGATGGAAAGCTCATGCTCACCCTGACCGACGGACTTCCTGAGACGATGAACTTCAACACTGTTTTCCGCTGGCATTTGCCCTTCCTGTTTTTGATCCTGTTAACTTTCCGTGCCGCCGCCGCAGACACCTTATTAATTCTGGGCGATAGCCTCAGCGCCGGTTACCGTATGGCCGCCAGCGCGGCATGGCCGTCGCTCCTTAATGATAAATGGCAAAACAAAACGTCGGTCGTTAATGCCAGTATAAGCGGTGATACCTCGCAACAGGGACTGGCGCGTTTGCCGGCGCTGTTGCAACAGCATCACCCGCGCTGGGTAGTAGTGGAACTTGGCGGCAACGATGGCCTACGCGGTTTTGCGCCTGCGCAAACCGAACAGACGCTACGTAAAATCATTCAGACGGTGAAAGCCGCCGATGCCCAACCGTTACTGATGCAAATTCATCTGCCCGCTAACTACGGTCGCCGTTATAATGAATCCTTTAGCGCCATTTATCCTAAGCTCGCCAAAGAGTTCGATATTCCTCTGTTACCGTTTTTTATGGAAGAGGTATATCTGAAACCACAGTGGATGCAGGATGACGGTATTCATCCCAACCGCGACGCCCAGCCGTTTATTGCCGACTGGATGGCGAAGCAGTTGACCCCTTTTCTCTCCTGAATCATTCGAGTTGCATGAAGGCGGCACGTAAGAGAATTTCCAGGAGCATAGATACCTATGTGACTGGAGTAAACGAACGCACAGGCAACTTGAAGTATGACGGATATAGTTAACCACGACTCTTAAATCAACGGAGATCCTGACAGGTAAAGTTATGCAAAAATCGGTCTTAATAACAGGATGTTCCAGCGGAATCGGTCTGGACAGCGCGCTTGAGCTTAAACGCCAGGGCTTTCAAATCCTGGCGGGCTGCCGCAAACCTGATGATGTCGCCCGGATGAACAGTATGGGATTTACCGGCGTGTTGATCGATCTCGACTCCCCTGAAAGCGTGGATCGTGCCGCCGATGAAGTGATCGCCCTGACCGATAATCGTCTGTATGGGATCTTTAACAATGCCGGCTACGGCGTATATGGCCCCCTTTCCACCATCAGCCGTGAGCAGATGGAGCAACAGTTTTCCAGTAATTTCTTCGGCGCGCATCAGCTTACTATGCGCTTACTTCCCGCCATGTTGCCGCATGGCGAAGGACGCATTGTGATGACCTCATCGGTAATGGGGCTGATTTCCACCCCAGGGCGCGGCGCTTACGCCGCCAGCAAATATGCGCTCGAAGCCTGGTCTGACGCGCTACGTATGGAGCTACGGCACACAGGCATTAAAGTGAGCCTGATAGAACCGGGGCCGATTCGTACCCGTTTTACCGATAACGTTAACCAGACGCAGCGTGATAAACCGGTAGAAAATCCCGGCATCGCCGCACGTTTCACCCGCGATCCTGACGCGGTAGTAGCGAAAGTACGTCATGCTTTTGCAAGCGATAAACCCAGGCTGCGCTATCCCGTTACGCTGGTCACCTGGGCGGTGATGGCGCTGAAACGCATATTGCCGGGCCGGATGCTGGATAAAATTTTACAAAGCTGAGTTGAAGCGCGCCCGTCAGCCCCCATGTAAACGTGACACAGACAAAAGAGAGCGACGCCATGTCCGTACAGAACATTGTCAATATTAATGAATCCAACCTGCAGCAGACCTTAGAGCAGTCCATGACCACGCCGGTACTGTTCTATTTCTGGTCTGAACGCAGCCAACACTGTCTGCAATTAACGCCAGTGCTGGAAAGTCTGGCTGCCCAGTACCACGGTCAGTTTATTCTGGCAAAGCTGGACTGCGACGCCGAACAGATGATCGCCGCTCAGTTTGGTCTGCGCGCCATCCCGACAGTCTATCTGTTCCAGAATGGCCAACCGGTCGATGGTTTCCAGGGGCCGCAGCCGGAAGAGGCGATCCGCGCTCTGCTGGATAAAGTACTGCCGCGCGAAGAAGAGCTAAAAGCGCAACAAGCGATGCAGTTAATGCAGGAGGGCAACTACATTGACGCGCTGCCGTTGCTCAAAGACGCCTGGCAGCTCTCTTCGCAGAACAGTGAGATTGGCCTGTTACTGGCGGAAGCGCAAATTGCGCTGAACCGCTCTGAAGAGGCCGAAGCGGTGTTAAAAACTATACCGCTACAGGATCAGGATACCCGTTACCAGGGGCTGGTTGCGCAGATCGAACTGCTTAAACAGGCGGCGGATACGCCGGAAATTCAGCAACTTCAGCAGCAAGTCGCGGAGAATCCGCAGGATGCGGCTTTGGCAACGCAACTGGCGTTGCAGTTGCACCAGGTCGGACGTAATGAAGAAGCGCTGGAATTGCTGTTCAGCCATCTGAGAAAAGATCTTGCCGCCGCCGAGGGACAGACGCGCAAAACCTTCCAGGAGATCCTTGCCGCGCTCGGCACCGGCGACGCGCTGGCGTCGAAATACCGCCGCCAGTTGTACGCGCTACTGTATTAATCCTCTCTTGCCTGATGGCGCGCTTATCTGGCCTACCTGTCGTCCTCAGGCCGGATAAGGCGCTTGCGCCATCATCCGGCAACTATCATGATTTCTTGAGCGGCATCACTACCAACTGATGACGCGAATTATAGAACTTCCGGTAGGTTAAATAGCAGGCAATGATGGTAGACAGGCTGGCTGTCGACAACAGCATAAACGTTACCATAATTTGATATTTAATCGCTTTTACCGGATCGATCCCGGCAAAAATCAGCCCGGACATCATCCCCGGCAGGCTCACCAGCCCAACGGTCTTAGCCGAGTCGATCGTCGGGATAAGCGATGCGCGGATGCTATCGCGGATAAGCCCGGCGGAGGCCATTTTCGGCGTTGCGCCCAAACTTAATTTTTCCTGGATTTGCTGCTGCTCGCTATGAAAACGCAGCCCCAGTTGGTTGTAGCACAGCCCTACCGCCACCATCGCATTGCCGGCGACCATGCCAGCGATGGGAATCACCTGCATCGGCGCAAATTCAATCGAACCGGTAAGCACCAGTACCGTCAGCGTTAGCCCGGCGCCGACGGTGATGGCGATAAACGAGGAGAGAAATGCCTTATCGATATATTTACTGCGCTTTTGCGCGTTCCAGGCGGCGTTAAAACAGATGAACAGCACCATCAGCAGCGTCAGGGCGGCATGATTAACGCCAAAGATGTATTTCAGTACATAGCCGACAATAATGAGCTGTATCACCGCCCGGCATACGCTCCACAGAATATCTTTTTCCAGCGCCAGCTTTTCCTTGTGACTGATGAGCATCGCGACCACCACCAGCAGCATCGATAACGCCAGCGAGGTATTGGTAATATTATGCTCGTTCATAACGCGCCTCCTGCATCTCTCCGGCAGATGGCGTTAACGTTATCACCTTATCCGCGTGTTGAATTTCATCTTTATCATGCGTTACCCACAAGACAGCGACCTGCTTATCGCAAACATAGCGATGAATAATATCATTCACATTCTGTTTGTTATGTTCATCCAGCGCGCTGGTTATTTCGTCGAGTAACAGTATTTTCGGCAGAAACTGTAGATTACGAATTAGAGCAATACGCTGTTTTTCTCCGCCGGAAAGCGCGGTAATCGGTTTTTGCAGAATCGTCTCCGGCAGTTCAAAACGCGCCAGATCGTCTGCGAAGGCTGTCGGCTGCGGGCGCTGATGGCGAATTTGCCAGGGAAAAATCAGGTTATCGTAAACCGTATCGCCAAATAGCGCTGGCGTCTGAGCGCAATAAGAAACCTGCTGGCGATAGGCTTCCGGACTCAGAGTAGTAATATCCTGCCCCTCAAAAAGAATCACGCCGATATCAGGGCTTATTAATGAGGCCACCATTTTCAACAACGTACTTTTTCCGCAGCCAGAAGGACCGGTAATTAACTTAAATTCGCCGCGTTGCAGCGTAAAACTGATGTTATTCACTATTTTTGTCGTCGCAGTCCGGTAACCGACCTGCTTTAACTCAAGCAACATGCTACGTTCTGTCATTTATTGCGCATCCGTTGTTCATATTTTTATAGCGATAGTGTATCCCTGTAATTAATAAGGGGGGAACATGCTTTACTGAATCAGGTATAATTCGCTTAATTCGTCAGCAAAATCGGTTTATGGACAACGCAACAGGAGGTTTAGCTATGCTCATTCTTATCCCTATTCTCATTTTCGTCGCGCTGGTGATCGTCGGCGCGGGCGTCAAAATCGTTCCGCAGGGATACCAGTGGACGGTGGAGCGCTTTGGACGTTACACCAAAACCCTGCAGCCGGGATTAAGCCTTGTTGTACCGTTTATGGACAGAATTGGTCGCAAGATCAATATGATGGAGCAAGTGCTGGATATTCCGTCGCAGGAGGTGATCTCAAAAGATAACGCCAACGTCACTATCGATGCGGTCTGTTTTATTCAGGTTATCGATGCGCCGCGCGCCGCCTATGAAGTCAGTAACCTGGAACTGGCGATCATTAACCTGACCATGACCAATATCCGTACGGTGCTCGGTTCGATGGAGCTGGATGAAATGCTCTCCCAGCGCGACAGCATCAACACGCGGCTGCTGCATATTGTCGATGAAGCCACCAACCCGTGGGGAATTAAAGTTACCCGTATCGAAATTCGCGATGTCCGCCCGCCCGCGGAATTGATCTCCTCTATGAACGCCCAGATGAAAGCGGAACGTACCAAACGCGCCTATATCCTTGAGGCCGAAGGGGTACGTCAGGCGGAAATCCTGAAAGCCGAGGGGGAAAAACAGTCGCAGATTCTGAAAGCCGAAGGCGAACGTCAGTCCGCTTTCCTGCAGGCGGAAGCGCGCGAACGTTCCGCCGAAGCGGAAGCCCGCGCTACGCAGATGGTGTCTGAAGCCATCGCCGCCGGGGATATTCAGGCGATAAACTACTTCGTGGCGCAGAAATACACCGAAGCGTTACAGCAAATCGGCTCGGCGAATAACAGCAAAGTGGTCATGATGCCGCTGGATGCCAGCAGTCTGATGGGCGCTATCGCCGGGATCAGCGAGCTGGTTAAGGACAGCGCCAGCGAACGGAAAAAAGCATGATAGCGATGATTCTGGTGCATCCGCATATCTTCTGGCTTAGCCTCGGCGGCCTGTTGTTGGCTGCGGAAATGCTCGGCGGTAACGGCTATTTGCTGTGGAGCGGCGTGGCGGCAGTGATTACCGGCTTAACCGTCTGGCTCTTACCGCTCGGCTGGGAATGGCAGGGCGTGCTGTTTGCGGCCTTAACGTTACTGGCGGCCTGGCTTTGGTGGCGCTGGCTGGCGCGTCGCGTGCGGGAACAAAAGCCGACCGACAGCCGCCTTAACCAACGCGGACAACAACTGGTAGGCCGCCGGTTTATGCTTGATGCCGCGTTAGTGAACGGACGGGGTCATATGCGTGTCGGCGACAGCTCGTGGCCGGTATGCGCTGACGAAGACCTGCGCGCAGGTACGCATGTCGAAGTGATCGCCGTGGAAGGCATCACCTTACGCATTCGTGCCGTTTAATCAACGTGGCTTTTGCGCCTTGTGATGACAGCAGCCGGAAAGATTATCAATAATCGGGCAGTCGGCGCTGTCATCGCCGGGACAACTCTCCGCCAGCGCCAACAGTTGATCGCGCATTGATTGCAGCTCGCTGATATGGCGCTCGATCTCCGCGACCTTTTCCAGCGTCCGCTTTTTCACATCTGCGCTATGGCGTCGCGGATCGTTAAACAGATTGACCAGTTCGCCACACTCTTCCAGATTAAACCCCACCTGCCTCGCCTGTCGCAGCAACGTCAGCTCGTTTAAATGCTTCTGCGTGTAGGTGCGATAACCATTTTCGCTACGTAATGGCGGCGTCACCAGCCCTTTCTCTTCATAAAACCGAATGGCTTTGCTGGTTAAACCGGTTTTTTTCGCCACATCGCTAATATTCATATTTCCCCCTTGACCTTAACCTTGCTGGAAGGTTTAACCTTTATCACAGTGAGTCACTACGATTACTAAGGTCAATGAATTGATGACCAATCATAAAGGAGTTTTTACTATGTCTCAAACTATCGACCTGACCCTGGACGGTTTGTCCTGCGGTCATTGCGTTAAACGCGTGAAAGAAAGTCTTGAACAACGTCCGGATGTTGAGCTGGCGGACGTCACCGTAACCGAAGCGCACGTTACCGGTACCGCCAGTGCGGACTCGTTAATTGAAACCATCAAACAGGCCGGGTATGGCGCGACGTTAAGCCACCCAAAGGCTAAACCGCTGACGGAGTCATCAATCCCGTCGGAAGCACTGGCAGCGGTTCCTCATGAGCTTCCGGTAGCGACGGCCGATGAAGAAAGCCAACAGTTGCTGTTAAGCGGCATGAGCTGCGCCAGTTGTGTCACCCGCGTACAACATGCGCTACAAAGCGTACCGGGCGTCACGCAGGCACGGGTAAACCTGGCGGAACGCACTGCGCTGGTGATGGGCAGCGCGTCCGCCGCTGATTTAGTGCAGGCGGTGGAAAAAGCCGGCTACGGCGCAGAGGCGATTGAAGATGACATCAAACGCCGCGAGCGCCAGCAGGAAACCGCCATCGCCACCATGAAACGTTTTCGCTGGCAGGCCATCGTCGCCCTGGCGGTCGGTATACCGGTCATGGTCTGGGGGATGATCGGCGATAACATGATGGTGACCGGCGACAACCGCAGCCTGTGGCTGGCTATTGGCCTGATCACGCTTGCGGTGATGGTCTTTGCGGGCGGTCACTTTTACCGTAACGCGTGGAAAAGCCTGCTGAACGGCACGGCGACGATGGATACGCTGGTGGCGCTCGGCACCGGGGTCGCCTGGCTCTACTCCATGAGCGTCAACCTGTGGCCGCAGTGGTTCCCGATGGAAGCGCGGCACCTCTATTACGAAGCCAGCGCGATGATTATCGGTTTGATTAATCTCGGACACATGCTGGAAGCGCGCGCCCGTCAGCGTTCCTCAAAAGCGCTGGAAAAATTACTCGATCTCACCCCGCCCACCGCACGCGTCGTGACAGAAGACGGCGAAAAAAGCGTCCCGCTGGCGGACGTTCAGCCAGGGATGTTGCTGCGGCTCACTACCGGCGATCGCGTGCCGGTGGATGGCGAAATTACCCAGGGCGAAGCGTGGCTTGATGAAGCCATGCTGACCGGCGAACCCATTCCGCAGCAAAAAGGCGAAGGCGACAGCGTTCATGCCGGCACCGTCGTCCAGGACGGCAGCGTCCTGTTCCGCGCCAGCGCGGTGGGCAGTCATACCACGCTGTCACGCATTATTCGCATGGTACGCCAGGCGCAGAGCAGTAAACCGGAAATTGGCCAACTGGCCGATAAAATCTCCGCGGTATTCGTTCCCGTCGTCGTGGCCATTGCGCTGTTCAGCGCCGCTATCTGGTATTTCTTTGGTCCGGCGCCGCAAATTGTTTATACGCTGGTCATCGCCACCACCGTACTGATTATCGCCTGCCCTTGCGCATTAGGCCTGGCGACGCCAATGTCGATTATTTCCGGCGTAGGCCGCGCTGCCGAATTCGGCGTGCTGGTACGCGACGCCGATGCCCTGCAACGCGCCAGTACGTTGGATACCCTCGTTTTTGATAAAACCGGGACGCTGACGGAAGGCAAGCCGCAAGTGGTGGCGGTAAAAACCTTTAACGGCGTTGATGAAGCTCAGGCATTACGTCTGGCAGCCGCGCTCGAACAAGGCTCCAGCCACCCGCTGGCCCATGCGATTCTGGAAAAAGCCGGCGACGATAAACTGCCGCAGGTGAACGGTTTCAGAACTCTGCGCGGACTGGGCGTCAGCGGTGAAGCGGAAGGCCATCAACTGCTTCTGGGGAACCAGGCGTTGCTGAACGAACAGCACGTCGCCACGGATGATATGACGGCGGAAATCACCGCGCAGGCCTCGCAAGGCTCGACTCCGGTCCTGCTGGCGATTGACGGTAAAGCGGCGGCGTTACTGGCGGTACGCGATCCATTGCGCAGCGATAGTATTGCCGCGCTTGAACGCCTGCACAACGCCGGATACCGTCTGGTAATGCTCACCGGGGATAACCCAACGACGGCTAACGCGATTGCCAAAGAAGCGGGCATTGATGAAGTGATTGCGGGCGTTCTGCCGGATGGCAAAGCCGATGCGATTAAACGTCTGCAAAGCCAGGGTCGTCAGGTTGCGATGGTCGGCGATGGTATCAACGATGCGCCCGCGCTGGCGCAGGCGGACGTCGGTATCGCGATGGGCGGCGGCAGTGATGTGGCGATTGAAACCGCGGCGATTACGCTGATGCGCCATAGTCTGATGGGCGTGGCGGATGCGCTGGCCATTTCGCGCGCGACGTTGCGCAATATGAAGCAAAACCTGCTTGGCGCATTTATCTACAACAGCATTGGTATCCCGGTGGCCGCCGGTATTCTGTGGCCGTTTACCGGTACCTTGTTAAACCCGGTAGTAGCGGGCGCGGCAATGGCGCTGTCTTCCATTACCGTCGTCAGCAATGCCAACCGGCTATTGCGTTTTAAACCGAAAGCGTAAAAAGTCTCTATCAGGCAGCATTAGCTGCCTGATATATTATTAAGCCATCAGTAATTTACCGTATCAATATATAAAAATTTAACCGCACATCCTGTAGAAAAATAAAAATCAACATTTTATAATGTTTTTTTGAATCATAAGGATGTGTTATTTATGTTTAGAAAAGCAGTTACGCTTCTTTTCCTGCTTTCTCCCGCCGTCAGTTATGCAGGGTTATTTGATTCCACTCCAGAGTTAAAATGTGGCAACGATAATGCAGTCACGGCGGCAAAAGAGTGGATTTATAATGAAGCATTAGGTCGTTTACAGCAAGACTATATTAAAGAGCCCTCCACGCTTTTCTTCGATATCCCCCAGACTCAATACGAGCAACAACTCCGGGCTATTCCTGTTCAATTCAGTGATGTAATCACGCAGAACCCTCAACCAGAAAATGCCAACCTACGAACTTGCTCGGCTACCGTCGCCATGGGTATTCCTCAGCCATTGTTTAAATTAATGAAAGACTTACCAAATACTCTATTCTATATTTCACAAGGGGATGGACAGGTAATAAACAATACGGTGACCTGGAAACAGGTTAACTACAATATTCAGCTAGCAGACAACAACAAAGATATTGTTGTCACCTCTGTGCAAAAAACCGATAAATTGGCGCGATCTATTTATGTAATGGCAAGAATGACGGTATCTGGTGATAGTATTATAAAGAAAAAAAATAACTCACTGATTGAAATCGCAGCAAAGAAATTTGAGAGTAGAGATCGCGAGCTTAATCAGGTCTGGAAATCGCTATCGGCCTCTGCCCGAACGGCATTAAAACAAGAGCAGCGAGTCTGGGTGACAAAAAAAGAGCAGCAGTGCGGCAAACTTAGCGATGCAAAATCCGAGGCCATACCCGCTGAAAAGCGCATCAGTATTTATAAATGCCAGCTTGAAATGACCATCGCCAGAACGGCCTATCTCGACGGCAGCGAATAACCCGACCGATCGTTGACGTCCCGTCAGGGCGCATTGCGCCCTTTTCTCCAACGCGCTAGCATGAGCTTTTTCAAAGGGAGCGCGTATGGAGTTATTAAATCAACTTAAACGTTTATGGCGCGCGCTGCGTGGTACCCCAAATAGTTGGCCTGCTATCGATCTCTCCCTACCCGGCGGTCGTCATCTGCATCTGGTTGGCAGTATTCATATGGGGACGCGCGATATGGCTCCTCTTCCAGCAAAGCTGGTGAAAAAGCTACGCCAGGCCGACGCGCTGGTCGTTGAAGCGGATATTTCTGGTAACGAAACGCCATTCAGCAATCTCCCCAAATGCCCGCCGTTGGTCGAACGTCTCAGCGCCGGGCAGCTAAGCGCACTGGAAAAACGGGTCAGCGAGTTGGGTATGCCGCTGATCCATTTTGATAATCAACCTTTATGGCAGATAGCTATGGTGCTACAGGCCACGCAGGCGCAACGGCTGGGATTGCGCCCGGACTATGGCATTGATTATCAGCTATTACAGGCTGCCCGCGAAATGTCGCTGCCGGTGCAAGAGCTGGAAGGGGCGAAACACCAGCTCGAACTACTATGCGATCTGCCCGATGGCGGGATGGCGCTGCTCGACGACACGCTGACGCACTGGCACACCAACGCACGGCTTTTGCAGGTGATGATCGGCTGGTGGCTTGAACAGCCGCCGACCAGCGTCGGCGCTTCGCTCCCCAGAACGTTTAGCCAACCGCTGTATGATGTACTGATGGTGAAACGCAATGAAGCCTGGCGCGACGCGCTGCTGGCACTGCCGCCGGGACGCTACGTGGTAGCCGTAGGGGCGCTACATCTGTACGGCGAAGGCAACCTACCGCAAATATTGAAATAAAAAAATGGCCAATATCGCTATTGGCCCGTCAAAGAGGAATTTCATCGTTATTATTATCCCGACGCTTTCGCTTCGGATCTTCAGATTGTCGCTCAAAGTTGCCGCAACTGCCAAGACCTAATGCACAAGATTATACTATTTTTTAGTCCGCTTTCGGGCGTATGCTGATGGCAAATCACGTCTGTAGTAAGAAGGAACGTTATGACACCCGCAGTTAAGTTACTCGAAAAAAACAAGATTCCGTTTAACATTCACACCTACGATCACGATCCGAATGAAACTAACTTTGGCGATGAAGTGGTGCGTAAGCTCGGGCTAAACGCCGATCAGGTGTATAAAACGCTTTTGGTTGCCGTGAATGGCGATATGAAGCAACTGGCCGTCGCCGTAACGCCTGTAGCCGGTCAGCTGGATTTGAAAAAAGTTGCCAAAGCTCTGGGCGCGAAAAAGGTCGATATGGCCGACCCGATGGTGGCGCAACGCACCACGGGATATCTGGTCGGCGGGATCAGTCCGCTGGGACAGAAGAAACGGCTGCCTACGCTGATTGACGCGCCAGCCCGCACGTTTGCCACTATTTATGTTTCCGGTGGTAAACGCGGGCTGGATATTGAACTGGCGGCTGACGATTTGGCCGCCATCCTGGGTGCTAAATTCGCTGATATCGCGCGTCGGGATTAAGCCTGCGTAAAATACATTGCCGGATAGCGGCGCAAACGCCTTATCCGGCCTACAGCAGACATAATCCGTAGGCCTTAAGGCTGCGCGCCATCAGGCAGTGATGGCTATCCGTACCGCTACAGCCAGCTCACCTCGCCATTTGGCGTAAACGCCGCCGCATCCAGCGGTGAATTTTGCTGAATAAACTCTTTCAGCACTTCCGCGTCAATAAACCCGGTATTCACGTATCCCGGTTTGTTATCGATGCGCGGATAACCATCGCCGCCCGTGGCGTTGAAACTCAGCGTCGCCATGCGGTAGGTTTTGGCCGGATCAACAGGCTCGCCTTTGATTTTCAGATCGGTGAGCTTGCCCTCTTTGGCGACAAAGCTCACATTGGCGAACTGTGGATAGGCGCCGGAGTCCGGTTTCATCTGCGCTACGGCGGTGAGATAATCAACCACCTCTTTGCCGCTCATATCGGCATACACCACAATGTTGCCGAACGGCTGTACCTTGAGCACGCTTTTATAGGTAATATCTCCCGCCTCAATCGAGTCGCGAATACCGCCGCCGCTCATCACGCCAAAATCGGCGCCGGTGCGCGCGATCTGCGCAGCCAGAATCACCCGTCCCATATTGGTCTGGACAAATCTGACCTTACTGCGATCGCCTTCAAGAAGGCCATTCACGCTACCAATTTTCACCTCCAGTTGCGCTTTACCTTTATTCTGGAACGGCGTTAATAACGAGAGCATTTGCGGATTTTCTGCGATTTCCGGCGTGTAAAGTACACGCTCGCTTTTCCCGTTATCCCAGGTCACTTTTTTCTTTAGATTTACCGGAATAAGCTGGTAGTTAACCATTTTCATCTCGCCGTTACGGAATTCGAAATCCGCACGGCCCACATATTTACCCCACTCATGCGCCTGCACGATCCAGATGCCATTTTGCTTATCCGGCGCGCAGGGCGTTCCCGGTACGTAATTCACCTGTTTTTTATTTTCCGACGCCATGCATACCGGGTCTTGTGAGTGACCGCCCACAATCATCGCCAACGAACCGGCTGGCAGGCTACGCGCCATCTCAACGTCGCCCGGCGCGTTCGAACCGTGATCGCCATTGTCATAATGTCCCATATGCGTGGTCGCGATAATCACGTCCGGTTTTTCATTCATATTAAGTTCCTGAATCACCACCTTTGCTTCTTCAGCAGGTTTACGAAACTCAATATCGGTGAAATATTCCGGGTTGCCTATTTTCGCCGTGTCATCGGTGGTTAAGCCGATTACCGCGATTTTTATATCCTGGCGTGTAAAAATAGCCCACGGCTTAAACAGACGCTCGCCGGTACTTTTTTGATAAATATTGGCGGAAAGAAAGGGAAACTTCGCCCACTTTTCCTGCTGGCGCAATACGGTGAGCGGATTATCAAATTCATGATTACCGACGGCCATAGCGTCGTAGCCAATCAGATTCATCCCGCGGAAATCGGGCTCCGCATCCTGGAGATCGGATTCCGGCACCCCGGTATTAATGTCGCCGCCGGATAACAACAGGACGCTTCCCCCCTCTTGCGCCACCTCTTTACGGATACTGTCCACCAGCGTTTTTTGCGCCGCCAGACCATATTCGCCATATTCGCTGCGCCAGAAGTGACCGTGGTGATCGTTGGTATGCAGGATAGTAATTTTATAGGTTTTATCTTTTTCGTAAGCCTGTGCAGGCTGAGTCGTCAGCGCGAACGCCGCCAGTAACGCCAGCGCCACACCCCGTTTCAAAAATTTCATCTTTCTCTCCCTGACTCAATATCAACCGCAGAAATTACCTTTCCTTGCAATAATAGACAAATATGTTTTCAGAATTGAGACTTCCTTCAAACACATTTCACAGGTATGTTAGGCAAGTAATAATTACACATCCTACTATCTCCAACATCGCATAAAATTAAGTGACTTTCTATGGCCATGAGTGAACCAACCCAGCCGTTAGCCGGCGCGCCCGCAGCGGCCGCTAAAGCACGTACTTCGTTTGGTATTTTGGGCGCGATCAGTCTTTCCCATCTGCTGAACGATATGATCCAGTCGCTAATCTTAGCCATTTATCCCCTGTTGCAGGCAGAGTTTTCGCTGACTTTCGTCCAGATAGGTTTGATCACCCTGACGTTCCAGCTCGCCTCATCGCTGCTGCAACCGGTCGTCGGCTACTGGACGGATAAATATCCCATGCCGTGGTCGCTGCCTGTCGGCATGTGTTTTACCCTGAGCGGGCTGGTACTGCTGGCAATGGCGGGAAGTTTTGGCGGCGTATTGCTCGCTGCGGCGCTGGTGGGTACCGGCTCGTCCGTTTTTCACCCGGAATCGTCCCGCGTGGCGCGCATGGCCTCCGGCGGACGTCATGGTCTGGCGCAGTCTATCTTCCAGGTCGGCGGTAACTTCGGCAGTTCATTGGGCCCGCTGCTGGCCGCCGTGATTATCGCGCCCTATGGCAAAGGGAATGTCGCCTGGTTTGTGCTGGCCGCGCTGCTGGCGATCGTGGTGCTGGCGCAGATCAGCCGCTGGTATGCAGCCCAGCACCGGATAGCGAAAGGCAAGCCAAAAGCGATAATCGCTAACCCGCTGCCGCGCAATAAAGTCGTGCTGGCGGTCAGCGTATTATTGCTACTCATTTTCTCGAAATATTTCTATATGGCGAGCATCAGTAGCTATTACACCTTTTATCTGATGCAAAAATTCGGATTATCAATACAAAACGCGCAGCTCCATCTGTTTGCCTTCCTGTTTGCGGTGGCTGCCGGGACGGTAATCGGCGGGCCGGTGGGCGATAAAATCGGCAGGAAATATGTGATTTGGGGCTCTATTCTCGGCGTCGCGCCGTTTACCCTTGTTTTACCCTACGCCACGCTGTACTGGACGGGGATTTTAACGGTGATTATCGGCTTTATTCTCGCGTCGGCGTTTTCCGCCATTCTGGTGTATGCCCAGGAGCTGCTGCCAGGACGCATCGGTATGGTTTCCGGCCTGTTTTTCGGGTTTGCCTTCGGGATGGGAGGCCTGGGCGCAGCGGTGCTGGGGCTGATTGCCGACCATACCAGTATCTATTTAGTTTATAAAATCTGTGCTTTCCTGCCGCTTCTGGGGATACTGACCATATTCTTACCTGATAATCGACATAAAGCGTGATTTTATGGCGGTTAAAGGTACGCTTTAACCGCCTGTACATCCCGATGCCATCATGCTTTGCCCATCCCATACTTATCACTTTTCCGTTCCGTGCTCTTTTTACCGTCAGATTGTATTTTTTTATAAAACACAACCATTTTTTATAAACATCCTGATTGAAATTGTCATAAACTATTACCCGGAGTTTTGGAGTCCAGCAACCAAAGGAGACGGAATGCATCACGCTACCCCGCTTATCACCACCATTGTCGGCGGCCTTGTGCTCGCTTTTATTCTCGGCATGATTGCCAACAAATTGCGTATTTCTCCACTGGTGGGATATCTGTTAGCGGGCGTTCTGGCGGGACCTTTTACCCCGGGTTTTGTTGCGGATACCAAACTGGCGCCGGAGCTGGCGGAGCTCGGCGTGATTCTATTGATGTTCGGCGTCGGGCTGCATTTTTCGCTGAAGGATTTGATGGCGGTAAAGTCTATCGCCATTCCCGGCGCTGTCGCTCAGATAGCGGTGGCGACGCTGCTGGGTATGGCGCTTTCCGCCGTGCTGGGATGGTCATTAATGACCGGCATCGTTTTTGGGCTCTGTCTGTCTACCGCCAGTACCGTCGTCCTGCTGCGCGCGCTTGAGGAGCGACAACTCCTTGATAGCCAGCGCGGGCAAATCGCCATCGGCTGGCTGATTGTCGAAGATCTGGTGATGGTGCTGACGCTGGTCTTGCTGCCCGCCGTTGCCGGCATGGTGGAAAAAGGCGATGTCGGCATAGCCTCGCTGGCAGTCGATATGGGGATAACCATTGGTAAAGTGGTGGCGTTTATCGCCATCATGATGCTGGTCGGACGCCGCCTGGTGCCGTGGATTATGGCCCGCAGCGCCGCCACCGGCTCGCGCGAATTATTTACCCTTTCCGTACTGGCGCTGGCGTTAGGCATTGCGTTTGGCGCAGTAGAACTGTTTGACGTCTCTTTTGCGCTGGGCGCGTTCTTCGCTGGAATGGTGCTTAATGAGTCGGAACTGAGTCACCGGGCGGCGCACGATACGTTGCCGCTGCGCGACGCCTTTGCCGTCCTGTTTTTTGTTTCCGTCGGCATGTTGTTCGATCCGTTAGTCTTGATTCAACAGCCGCTGGCGGTGTTGGCGACGCTTGCCATTATCGTCTTTGGTAAATCGATCGCTGCGTTTTTCCTGGTGCGTATGTTCGGCCACTCGCCGCGAACCGCGCTGACCATTGCCGCCAGCCTGGCGCAAATCGGCGAGTTCGCCTTTATTCTTGCCGGACTCGGCATGGCGCTCAACCTGCTGCCGCAAGCGGGACAGAACCTGGTGCTGGCAGGCGCTATTTTGTCGATTATGCTTAATCCCGTACTGTTTACCCTGCTGGAGAAGTATCTGGCGAAAACCGAAACGCTGGAAGAGCAAACTCTGGAAGAGGCTATCGAAGAAGAGAAGCAAATTCCGGTGGATATCTGTAATCATGCCCTGCTGGTGGGTTTTGGCCGCGTAGGCAGTCTGCTGGGAGAAAAATTACTGGCGGCGGGGATTCCGCTGGTGGTTATCGAAACGTCCCGTACCCGCGTGGATGAACTGCGCGAACGCGGGATTCGCGCCGTGCTGGGCAACGCCGCTAACGAAGAAATCATGAATCTGGCGCATCTGGACTGCGCTCGCTGGCTGTTATTGACCATCCCCAACGGTTACGAAGCCGGTGAGATTGTCGCCTCAGCGCGGGAAAAAAGTCCTGATATCGAGATAATCGCCCGCGCGCACTATGATGATGAAGTGAAATATATTACCGAGCGGGGAGCCAATCAGGTAGTGATGGGCGAGCGAGAAATTGCCCGGGCGATGCTGGAACTGCTTGAAACGCCGCCCGCGGGTGAAGTCGTCGCCAGTTAAGGGTTTGCCGGACGGCCCGATGCGCGCAGCGCCATCGGGCAAGCCAGATTAGCGATCCCAGTACGACTCTTCCAGGCTGTCCTCACGCTCCGGCAGCCCGCGTGTCAGACGCGGAGAATGCTGGTTCAGTACCTGATAACTGACACGGTTAGCATATTTACACACCTGCGCCAGCGACGAATAGGTCAGCCAGGTGAATTTGTGCTTACTGGAGTTCGGTACGTTGCTACGATGGTAACTGTTCGCCGTAATATCGTGCAGCAGCGCCGCCAGCGCGCCATCGCCCGCGCCGTTGGTGTTCATGATTTTTTCCGGCCCGCCCATATACGGCGCAATATGCGAATAAACGCGTAGCGGATTAATACAATCTTTATGGCGCATTGCCCGGCTAAATTCATACTGGTTAAATTCAGCAATAGCCCCCGGCAGCAGCGGATGCTGGGTTTTACGTTTTGCTTCCTCTTCGATGAAGCCTGCCATATATAACCCTATCGGTCCGGCGGTGCATAACACCAGGTCGACCCAGTCCAGCGCCTTATCCGCCGCCAGCAGCGGGTCGTTTTCGCCGGTCAGCGCTTCCGCTTCTTCTTCGTTCATTGCCAGAATCGAGACATTCTCTTTGAGAAACGCCTGCCACCACTGCGGATTATCGGCGATCACAAATTTGGTGCCCAGCGTCATGACAACCGGCACGTTATGCTTTTTCGCGTATTCGATCGCTTTCATCGTCGCGTCAGGCATCGGTTCGCCAGGCTTACAGCGCACCAGATATGAGGTCAACACCAGCGCGGAGGCGCCAGCGATCACCGCTTCCGGAATACTTTCCGCCCGTAGCTGATTCATATGGCCGGGGCTGATAGCGAAGGTACGCTCGCCGGATTCGCCAATCAGCGTGAAACAGCGGCCAATCGGGCCATCTACCGCTTGCAGATAATTCAGGTCGGTACGGCTGGAAGTATTACACAGGTAGCGATAAGCGTAGCTGCCAATCTCAATGTTGCTGCACATCACGCCCAGTAACACCGAACGGTCATCCGCCAGTACCGAGTAATTGTGCATCGTATTGCCTATGGTGCCGCCAGCAAACTGATGGGTGATCAGATTTTCCCGCGTCAGTTCCTGATACAGCTTCTCCGCCACCTCGTCTTCTATCACCAGAGAATGCCCGGCGCTTAATCCATAGCGTGTAATAAAATCGTCATCCACTTTCGCCTCAATATCCACCAACGTCTGGTCGATACCGACGACCCAGGAGGCGTTGGTTTCCTGTTCTGGCTGAATTTGTTGCAACAACGGGTCGCGCGCATTGACGGGAAAATAGTGTTTGGATTTACGTTTACCGGGAAATTTCATGATTGTGCTTACGGATGAATAACGGAGCGCTGCATGGTAGCACATTCCCCCTGCTGCGCGCGACGGACGATGGCGTTTCAATATCGGACGACGAGATCGCAGTTTCTCCAGCCGCGTTTTTTACAATGGTTCACTTTCACAAGGAGCGTTTTATGAAGCCGGAAAATAAAATTCCCGTACTCACCCGACTGTCTGACGAAATGAAAGCCGTCGTAAACTTCCAGCAACCAGGCCTTCCCCCCTGGCCTGCCGATGGCGATATTGAGACCCAGCGTCAGTATTATCTTCTTGAGCGCCGTTTCTGGAATGCCGACGCGCCGTCCATGACCACCCGCACCTGCGTCGTCCCTACGCCTTATGGCGATGTAACAACCCGGCTCTACTCGCCGCAGCCGACCAGTCAGGCCACTTTATACTATCTGCACGGCGGCGGATTTATCCTCGGTAACCTGGATACGCATGACCGGATAATGCGTCTGCTGGCGCGTTATACCGGCTGCACCGTGATCGGCATTGATTATTCGCTGTCGCCGCAAGCGCGTTATCCACAGGCCATTGAAGAAACCGTCGCGGTATGCAGCTACTTCTCTCAACATGCCGATGAATACTCGCTCAACGTGGAGAAAATCGGTTTCGCCGGGGATTCCGCAGGCGCCATGCTGGCGCTTGCCAGCGCGCTCTGGTTACGTGATAAGCACATTCGCTGCGGTAACGTTATCGCGATTCTGTTGTGGTATGGGCTGTATGGGTTGCAAGATTCGGTAAGCCGCCGTCTGTTCGGCGGCGCATGGGACGGCCTGACGCGTGAAGATCTGGACATGTACGAAAAGGCCTATCTGCGTAACGATGAAGATCGGGAATCGCCCTGGTATTGTCTGTTTAATAACGATCTCACGCGCGATGTGCCGCCCTGCTTTATTGCCAGCGCGGAGTTTGATCCGCTCATTGATGACAGCCGCTTGCTGCACCAGACATTACAGGCGCACCAGCAGCCCTGCGAATACAAAATGTATCCCGGCACGCTGCACGCCTTTCTGCACTATTCGCGAATGATGACAATCGCCGACGATGCCTTGCAGGACGGCGCGCGATTCTTTATGGCGAGGATGAAGACGCCGCGTTAACGGTACGGCGCCGTGAGTTTCAGCATCATATCAATATGTTCCGGCGTCGCGTTCAGCGCCGGAATGTACGCATATTTTTTACCGCCCGCTTCAAGGAAAATCTCGCGGTTCTGTTCCGCTATCTCTTCCAGCGTCTCCAGACAATCCGCGGCAAATCCCGGACACATGACCTGAATATGGCCAGTCCCCTTTTCACCCAACATTTTTAGCGTTTCATCGGTGTACGGCGTCAGCCACGGTTCACGGCCAAAGCGCGACTGGAACGTCATCATTACCTTTTCCGGCGGCAGTCCCAATGCGGAAACCAGTTCGCGCGTGGTATCGCGGCAGCGCTGCGGATAGTCATCGCCTTCATCCGCATAACGTTGTGGAATGCCGTGATAGGAGAGCAGAAGCACATCGGGCTCGCCGTGCCTGGCGAACGACTCACGCGCGCTTTTCGCCAGCGCATCGATATAAGCGCCGTCATCCGCGTAATCGCGAATAAATGAGATACCGGGAATACGACGTTTACGCGCCAGTATCCGCCCCAGTTCGTCCCAGACTGCGCCCACCGTTGAGCAAGAGTATTGCGGGTACAACGGCAGCACGACGATATGGTCGACGTCGCTTGCTAACAGTTCATCGACAGCGCTTTCCAGCGAGGGCAAGCCGTAGCTCATCCCCAGCGCGACGGGCGTGTCTGGCAACCGCGCGGCCAGCGCCTGTTGCTGTTCGCGGCTATATACCATGAGCGGCGAACCGCCATCCATCCAGATAGATTGATAGAGTTTCGCGACGCGCGGCGAACGCAGCGGTAAAATAACGCCACGCAGCAGCGGCCACCACAGCAGACGAGGAGTATCCACCACGCGTCTGTCGCTTAAAAATTGTTTCAGGTAGCGCTTTACCGCTTCAGGAGTTGGGGCATCTGGCGTGCCAAGGTTAGCCAGCAGGATACCGGTTTTCGTCTGACGCATTGCCGCCTCTTATCTATTCAAATTGTTGATAATTGTAGCGGAAAAGTGATAAAGAAGAACTAATTGCTGCGAGAGGTAAGACGAGAATTCGCCGAATGGCGCTAACGATACCAGCAGGCCGGATAAGGCGTTCAGGCCGCCATCCAGCACCGATTGCCTGATGGCGCTACGCTTATCAGGCTTGCGGGATAATGGCAGGCCTGATAAGCGGTTCACTACGCGAAAAAAATTAACCGAGGATTTTTTCCAGCGCTGCGCGCACGTCGGCAACGGCCTGCGTACCGTCAACTTTAGCGTATTTGGTGTTGCCCGCTTCCGCTTCTTTCTGGTAGTAGCCAATCAGCGGCGCGGTCATCTGATGATATTCCACCAGACGTTTGCGAACGGTCTCTTCCTGATCGTCTTTACGGGTCGTCAGATCTTCGCCGGTGACGTCATCTTTGCCTTCCACTTTCGGCGGATTAAACTTAACGTGGTAAACGCGGCCAGAGGCGGCGTGTACGCGACGACCCACAATACGGTCAACGATCAGTTCGTCCGGTACGTCGAATTCCAGCACGTAATCCACCACAATACCCGCTTCTTTCATTGCGTCAGCCTGCGGGATCGTGCGCGGGAAACCGTCCAGCAGAAAACCGTTACGGCAGTCTTCCTGGGCGATACGCTCTTTAACCAGCGCAATCACCAGTTCATCGGTCACCAGTTTACCGGCGTCCATGATATCTTTCGCCTGTTTGCCCAACTCGGAGCCTGATTTCACTGCGGCGCGCAGCATATCGCCAGTGGAGATTTGCGGAATACCATATTTCTCCATGATGAACTGAGCCTGAGTTCCTTTACCCGCGCCCGGAGCGCCAAGCAGAATAATACGCATTACGAAAATCCCCTCAAAGGTTGTCGATATTTTTTAAAAAGCGCTAAACGATACCACCATCACGCATTTCGCTCAAGGAAGCCGCCTGATGCTGAAACGGTTAACGAAGAGAAATCGAGAAAAGAGAAGGTATTATAAAAAATGCCGGATGGCGCTGGCGCTTATCCGGCCTACAAACAGTACTCGCCCGTAGGCCGGATAAGATGCTTCGCGTCGCCATCCGGCAGTCACAAAACAGTACTCGTCCGTAGGCCGGATAAGACGTTTCACGTCGCCATCCGGCAGTCACAAAACAGTACCCGTCCGTAGGCCGGATAAGACGTTTCACGTCGCCATCCGGCAGTCACAAAACAGTACCCGTCCGTAGGCCGGATAAGACGCTTCGCGTCGCCATCCGGCAGTCACAAAACAGTACCCGTCCGTAGGCCGGATAAGACGTTTCACGTCGCCATCCGGCAGTCACAAAACAGTACCCGTCCGTAGGCCGGATAAGACGCTTCGCGTCGCCATCCGGCAGTCACAAAACAGTACCCGTCCGTAGGCCGGATAAGACGCTTCGCGTCGCCATCCGGCAGTCACAAAACAGTACCCGTCCGTAGGCCGGATAAGACGCTTCGCGTCGCCATCCGGCAGTCACAAAACAGTACCCGTCCGTAGGCCGGATAAGATGCTTCGCGTCGCTATCCGGCAATCAGATGAGCGTTATCAGGACACCAGCAACTGGTTCATACGGCGGATAAACTGGTTCGGATCTTCCAGCGTACCGCGTTCAGCGAACAGCGCCTGATCCAGCAGCAGCTCGACCCACTCTTTAAACTGCGCTTCATCCTCGGTATCGGCAGTGCGTTTAACCAGCACATGATCCGGATTGAGCTCAAAGATGTATTTCACTTCCGGCACGGACTGACCGGCCGCGGCGAATAGTTTCGCCATCTGGGTGCTCATTTCATCCGCATCGGTGGTGACAATCGCCGGCGTGTCGGTTAAACGATGCGTCAGACGCACCTCTTTCACGCGATCGCCCAGCAGAGTTTTGACACGCTCCACGAACGGCTCAAGCGCCTTTTCCGCTTCTTTCGCGTTTTCGTCGACTTCATCCGCCAGTTTTTCGATGGACTCATCGGCTTTAGCGACCGACTGGAATGCTTTACCGTCAAACTCGGTCAGGTAGTTCATCATCCACTCGTCGATGCGATCGGAGAGCAGCAGCACTTCGATGCCTTTCTTACGCAGCAGTTCCAGGTGCGGGCTGTTTTTCGCCGCCGCATAGCTGTCTGCGGTGATGTAGTAGATTTTTTCCTGCCCTTCTTTCATCCGGGAGACGTAATCTTCCAGCGACACGGTCTGGGCGGAAGAGTCGGTATGGGTGGAGGCAAAGCGCAACAGTTTAGCGATCGCTTCCTGGTTGGCGTGATCTTCCGCCGGGCCTTCTTTCAGCACCAGACCGAACTGTCTCCAGAAGGTTTGGTATTTTTCCGCGTCGTCTTTCGCCAGTTTTTCCAGCATTTGCAGGACGCGTTTGGTCAGGGCGCTACGCAGATTACGCGTTACCGTGCTGTCCTGCAGGATTTCACGGGAGACGTTCAACGGCAGGTCATTAGAATCAATCAGGCCGCGCACGAAACGCAGATAGTTCGGCATGAACTGCTCGGCATCGTCCATAATGAACACGCGCTGTACGTACAGCTTCAGACCATGTTTGTGATCGCGGTTCCACAGATCCCACGGCGCCTGCGACGGGATATACAGCAGGCTGGTGTACTCCTGCTTACCTTCCACGCGGTTGTGGCTCCAGGTCAGCGGATCGGTGAAATCATGCGCGATGTGCTTGTAAAACTCGTTGTACTCGTCGTCTTTAATTTCCGACTTGTTGCGGGTCCACAACGCCTGAGCCTTGTTGATTTTCTCCCAGGAAATCACGGTTTCGCCGTCTTTTTCTTCCCGTTTTTCAATCTCTACCGGCAATGCGATGTGATCGGAATATTTACTGATAATCGAGCGTACGCGCCAGTCATCGAGGAATTCATCTTCGCCTTCACGCAGGTGTAAGGTGATTTCCGTACCACGGTCATTTTTGGTGATATCGGCAACGGTATATTCGCCTTCGCCTGCCGATTCCCAGAACACGCCATTTTCCGGCTTGTCGCCTGCCGCACGGGTACGTACGGTCACTTTATCGGCCACAATAAACGCGGAGTAGAAGCCTACGCCAAACTGACCGATGAGCTGGCTATCTTTCGCCTGATCGGACCCCATTGATTCGAGGAAAGATTTGGTGCCAGACTTGGCAATGGTGCCTAAGTGGTCAATCACCTCATCACGATTCATCCCCACGCCGTTATCGGCAATGGTCAACGTACGCTTATCTTTATCGAAAGAGACGCGCACACGCAGCTCGCCATCTCCTTCATACAGGTCCGGGTTTGACAGAGCGCGGAAGCGCAGCTTGTCCGCCGCATCTGAGGCGTTAGAGATGAGTTCACGCAGGAAGATTTCTTTATTGGAATAAAGAGAATGGATCATCAGGTGCAGAAGCTGTTTAACTTCTGACTGAAAACCACGCGTTTCTTGTCCTTTCATGTGGATAGACCTCAACAATGCCATTTTTAATGGTAAAAATACGTTGAGGGTGAGATGGGGACAAGCGGGTGTGATTTCAAGCGGAGGCCGCGAATGCCGCCTCCGTTTGTTCAGAAAATAATCTTATGGCGTCCCGCCAGCGAGTGGGACAGCGTCGTACCGTCGACCATCTCCAGTTCGCCGCCAACCGGCACGCCGTGGGCGATACGACTGGCTTCGACGCCGGCCTCCGCGCACAGCTCGGCAATATAGTTCGCGGTAGCCTCCCCTTCAACCGTCGGGTTGGTCGCGAGGATCAGCTCACTAATTTTTTCTGACGCCAGCCGCTGTTCCAGACGATCGAGACCGATATCATCCGGCCCGATGCCGTCCAGCGGCGACAGGTGGCCCATCAGCACGAAGTACCGCCCGGAAAATTGCCCGGTCTGCTCAATGGCGTAGATATCCGCAGGACTCTCCACCACGCAAATCTGGCCGTTTTCCTGACGCCGCGGGTTCGAACAGATATTACAAACATCCTGCTCGGTAAAGGTGCGGCAGTCGGCGCAGTGGCCGATTTCCGACATCGCCCGGGTCAGCGCCTGCGCCAGGCGCATTCCGCCGCTGCGATCGCGCTGCAACAGGGTAAACGCCATCCGCTGCGCCGACTTAGGGCCAACGCCCGGAAGGCAGCGCAACGCTTCCATAAGCTGAGTTAACAGCGGACTGGTTTGCATCAGAATGGCATCTTAAAGCCTGGCGGCAGTTGCATACCGGAAGAGACGGAGGCCATCTTCTCTTTTTGCGTCTCTTCAATGCGGCGCGCCGCATCGTTGAAGGCCGCAGCGACCAGATCTTCCAGCATCTCTTTGTCATCTTCCAGCAGGCTTGGGTCAATTTCCACGCGGCGGCAGTTATGCGCACCGTTGATGGTAACCTTCACCAGACCCGCGCCGGATTCGCCGGTCACTTCCAGCTGCGCAATCTCTTCCTGCATTTTCTGCATTTTTTCCTGCATCTGCTGGGCCTGCTTCATCAGATTGCCCAGACCGCCTTTTCCAAACATAAGCTCTCTCTCTTGATGGTTCACAATCGCAAGCCAGGCTTACGATCAAATGGGGCGGATACTCTCTTCATCCAGCTCGGCGTCGAAGAATCGACGCAGCGTCTGAATGTTATTATCCGCAATAATTGACTCACGCGCTTGCGCGAGTTTCTCTTCATAAATGGCCTGACGCCATTCCAGCGGCGTACGCACCGCGGGATTATCATCTTCAACGATGGTCAGTTCAACCGTCGTTCCCGTCAGATCGCTGAGCGCTTGCGCCAGCTTTTGCTGCGCGCCGCTGGAATTGAGGTGCCGCTGCGTCGAGCGCAGATGCAGACAAACCGCGTTGCCGTTCTGCTCCTTCCAGGCATTGAGCGCCACCTGCTCCACCAGCTTAGGCAAAGAAAGCTGGCTTACCTGCGCCGCCCACGGATCGCGCTCAATCGCTTCCGCCGCCAGTTTAGCCGCCAGCTCCGGCGTTTTTTCATGCTCCAGAGCTTTCTTAAGCGCTTTTGGCGTAGCCACCACTTCTTTGGTTTGCACTACCGGCGTGGTGGCCTTCCAGCGATAAGCCTCTTTCTTTACTGGCGCCGTTTCCAGCGCAGACGGCGCCGGACGCGCCTGTACGCGCTCCGAAACCGAGGCCAGCCGCTCCAGCGCAGAGTTATTCACCGGCCGCGCGCGGGATGCGGCTGCCGGTTCACTCTTTTTTGTTTTGGTTACTCCCTGCGCGCGCTGTAGCTGATTGCGCGCCGCCAGCACCTGACTGGTAGACGCCGGCAGCGGCGCTGGCGATGTCTGCGGCGCGGGCGCCGACGGCTGCTGCACCTGCGGCGGCGTCATTACCGCCGTTGGGGCCACGGGCGCAAAAGACTGCCGCGGCGTTTCAGGCTCCGGCAAGGGCATACGCGGGTGAAACGCCAGCGCACGCAGTAACGTCATTTCAACGCCCATCCGCCGGTCCGGCGCCCAGGGCAATTCTTTGCGACCAATCAACAACGTCTGATAATAGAGCTGAAGATCGCCGGGAGGCACCGTCCGGGCAAGTTCGCGCATCCGTTGCTCGATAGCCGCCATATCGCTGCCTAACGCGGCAGGCGAAAGTTGCACCATCGCAATACGGTGCAGCAGGCTAAGCATTTCGACCAGCAGCGCTTCCCATTCAATACCGCGCGCCGCCGCCTCGTTGATAAGCAACATGACGCGTTCGCCGTTAGCGTCAACCACCGCCTCGACTAATGACAAAGCCTGGTCGTCGTCCAGCGTACCGAGCATGGCGCTTACCGCCTGCGTCGAAACCTGCCCGTCGCCGCTGGCGATCGCCTGGTCAGTCAGACTTAATGCATCGCGCAGGCTGCCGTCAGCCGCACGCGATAACAACTGCAACGCGCGGGGTTCGTGAGCGATATGTTCCTCATTGAGAATATGCTCAAGCTGATGGCGAATCTGTTCAACATCCAGCGCTTTGAGATGAAACTGTAGGCAGCGCGACAAAATGGTCACCGGCAGCTTCTGCGGATCGGTGGTCGCCAGTAAAAATTTCACATGCGCTGGCGGTTCTTCAAGCGTTTTAAGTAGCGCATTAAAGCTGTGGCGCGACAGCATGTGGACTTCATCGATCAGATAGACTTTAAAGCGACCGCGCGCAGGCGCGTACTGGACGTTATCCAGCAGGTCGCGGGTGTCTTCGACTTTGGTACGCGATGCGGCGTCAATCTCAATGAGATCGACAAAACGCCCTTGCTCAATTTCCCGACAGTTATCGCAAACGCCGCACGGCGTCGCGGTAATACCGGTTTCGCAGTTCAGCCCCTTCGCCAGCAGTCGGGCGATAGAAGTTTTACCGACGCCGCGCGTGCCGGAAAAAAGATATGCGTGATGAATGCGCCCTAACGACAAGCCGTTCGCCAGTGCGGTCAGCACATGTTCCTGGCCGACGACGTCAGCAAAGGTTTGTGGGCGCCATTTTCTGGCTAAGACCTGATAACTCATTGGCAGGCTCTGAAACGCTGGAAGGTGGATTCATAGAAGGGTAATGCTAACACAACCTCGCCGATACAGCGAGGTTGTCTCTCTGGCTAAAATAGCAGTGCGAATAGCCTGAATCAATGCCCCGGAAACGGCACCAGGCTATAACAGGTAATTCCTTGCTTTTCCAGACGCTGCTCGCCGCCCAGATCGAACAAATTGATGATGAACGCCG
The DNA here is from genome assembly GCF_015534835.1 of Salmonella sp. SJTUF14076. NCBI lineage: Bacteria > Pseudomonadati > Pseudomonadota > Gammaproteobacteria > Enterobacterales > Enterobacteriaceae > Salmonella > Salmonella sp. SJTUF14076. The sequence goes on from NZ_CP064674.1 coordinate 3,408,240, forward strand.
CATCGGTGACTTTCCCGCCCAGACGACGGATCAGCTTCACGGTCGCCTCAATGGTGCCGCCAGTCGCCAGCAGATCGTCCACGACCAGCACGTTGTCGCCAGGTTTAATCGCGTCGACATGGATTTCCAGCTGATCGGTGCCGTACTCTAATTCATAGGTCTCGGCAATAGTTTCACGCGGTAATTTGCGCGGTTTACGTACCGGAACAAAACCAACGCCCAGCCCAAGCGCAACCGGCGCGCCAAACAGGAAGCCACGCGCTTCGGTGCCGACCACTTTGGTGATACCCGCATTTTTATAACGCTCAACCAACAGTTCAATACTGAGCGCGTAGGCTTTCGGGTCTTCCAGTAAGCTGGTGACATCACGGAAAAGAATGCCCGGTTTCGGGTAATCCTGAATGCTTTTGATGCTGTTTTTGAGAAACTCAAGCTGCTGTGCAGTCGCGGTCATGGATATATGCCTGCTAAGTACGGTGTTACTCACGGCGCAATACTTTTCAGTCAGGGGTAACGCTCGGTTACTCTTTGACCGCCTGCGCCTGTGCTCGAAAACGGTCGAATTTACTGGCTGTGAACGACAATTGCAACAGCGATTCGTGTGCTTCAGCGCTTTTGTTGCTTTTCATCAATCACCGGTATCCGCCACATAAAAATCAGCAGACAGGCCAAAATAACCAACAGCAGCACCCGCACCCACATCATATTCACCAGCCACAGCGAGATACCAAAGGTCAGCAATATCAACGCGATCGCTCGCGGTTTCGCTCCCGGCGGCATGGCCCGATAGCGCTGCCAGTGGCGCAGATAACCGCCAAACCATGAGCGGTATAACAACCAGGCATGGAAACGCGGCGACGAGCGGGCGAAACACCAGGCCGCCAGTAAAATGAACGGCGTAGTCGGCAACAGGGGCAAAACCACACCCAATGTCCCTAATACTACCGCCAGCCAGCCAATGATGATTAAAATAGTACGTTGCATAATGCGAATCGTTATCAAACAGAAGGCTACTGTAGCACAGCCTGTCTTATTTTCATCGGGGTGTTGAATTGAAAACCGCTATGCTGTTACAGACGCTGGAAGAGAGGCTGACGACGCTACGCCAACGCTGCGCGCCGCTGGCGCAACATGCGACGTTAAGCGCGCGCTTTGACCGACACCTTTTCCGTACCCGCAGTACTCTGTTGCAGGGATATCTGGAAGAGGCTGACGCCAATCTCGCCGCGTTGCGTCAGGCGGTAAAACATGAGCAACTGCCGCAAGTCGCCTGGCTGGCGGAACATCTGGCTTCGCAACTGGAGGCAATATCGCGTGAAACCGCCGCCTGGTCGCTGCGCCAGTGGGACACCGCCGCGCCAGGGCTTGGCCGTTGGCAGCGCAGACGAATACAGCATCAGGAGTTTGAACGTCGACTACTGGCGATGACACAGGAGCGCAAAATTCGTCTGGCGCAGGCGACCGGCCTTGTCGAGCAACAAACGCTGCAAAAGGAAGTCGAGATCTATGAAGGACGGCTGGCGCGTTGCCGACATGCGCTGGAGAAAATAGAAAACGTCCTGGCGCGTTTAACCCGTTAACCCTGGAGAAAGTATGTCGCTTGAAAATGCCCCTGATGAAGTCAAACTGGCCGTGGATTTAATTGTTCTGCTTGAAGAGAATCGCTTACCGGCACGAACGGTGCTACGCGCGCTGGAAATAGTTATGCGTGATTATGAAAACAAGTTAAAAAGTACGGAAGACGACTCGCAAACAGAGTAATTGCCCTCTGGTTTGTCCTCGTTGTCGCTGACAAAGTGGTCGCTACAGTCAGGCAACAAAGGACGGGGCATGGAACGTCTACCCACCACGCCGCACGATGCGGTATTCCGACAGATGCTGATGCAAAAAGAGGTCGCCCGCGACTTTCTGGCTATCCACTTGCCAGAAGACTTTCTTGCAATCTGCGATCTGGATTCACTGAAGCTGGAGTCAGGGAGTTTTGTTGAAGACAATTTACGCAGCCGCTATTCAGATATTCTCTACTCTCTGCATACCCAACACGGCCCCGGGTATGTTTACGCGCTCATTGAACATCAGAGCAAATCAGACCGGCTGATGGCTTTTCGCCTGATGCGTTACGCCATTGCCGCCATGCAGCGTCATCTGGATGCCGGCCATGATACCTTGCCGCTGGTGGTGCCAATCCTCTTTTATCACGGTCCGGAAAGCCCGTGGCCCTATAGCCTTAACTGGCATAATATGTTTGTGAAACCGGATATGGCGAAGGCCTTATACAGCCGCGATTTTGCGCTGGTCGACCTGACGATAATGCCGGATAATCAGCTTTTGCAGCATCGGCGGATAGCGATGTTAGAGCTCCTGCAAAAACATATTCGTCAACGCGATTTAAGCGAACTGCTCGACCCCCTTATCACGCTTTTAACGCAGGATCATTTGACGGACACGCAGCTCAGTGTGCTGATCAACTATATGTTGAAAGCAGGAAACGCCGCAGAACCCGGGGCGCTAATTCGTCAACTGGCGCAGGGCGCGCCGCAGTATAAGGAACAACTGATGACAATAGCGGAATGGCTGGAAGAAAAAGGCCGAACGGAAGGGTTGCAAAAAGGCCTTGAGCAAGGGTTAGCACAAGGCCGTGAGGCCGAAGCGCGCGCTATTGCCCGCAAAATGCTTGCCAACGGGCTGGAACCCGGGCTCATCGCCAGCGTCACCGGCATTACGCCGGAAGAGCTTTCTACGCTTTCGCATTAGCGGCGCCGCGCGCACTCATAAAGCGCGCAGCCCACCGCCTTTTAGCTTGCCGTAGGCGCCAGATCGCCGCCGTTGAGATCGCGCTTCACTTCAGTGACTTCATCGCCCTTCGCGTTATGCAGATGCACCTCAAGCTGGTTAAAGGCGATATTGATATCATTTTCACGGCACAGTCGATCGATCGCGCGGTTCAGTTCATCCACCGTATGGCTACGATCGCGCAATTCACGCACATACAGACGCAGTTCATGATCCAGAGTGCTGGCGCCAAAGGTGGTGAAGAATACGGCAGGTTCCGGATCGTGCATCACCTTCGGATGCTCCATCGCCGCCTGTAGCAGGACTCTTTTCACTTTCTCCAGATCCGAGCCATAGGCCACGCCAAGCCGGATCACCAGACGTGTCGTGGTATCGGAGAGGGACCAGTTAATCAGCCGCTCCGTTACGAACGCTTTGTTCGGAATGATCACTTCTTTACGATCAAAATCGGTAATAGTGGTGGCGCGAATACGAATCTTACTGACCGTGCCGGAGTAGGTGCCGATCGTTACCGTATCGCCAATGCGTACCGGACGTTCGAAGAGGATGATTAAACCCGAGACAAAGTTACCGAAGATCTCCTGTAGCCCAAAACCGAGACCTACCGACAACGCCGCCGCCAGCCACTGGAGTTTATCCCACGAGACGCCGAGCGATCCGAATACTGTCATCGCGCCAACAGCGATAATGACGTAGTTAAGGATCGTGGTGATCGCATACGAAGCCCCCTGGCGCATATTCAGACGTGAAAGCACCAGCACTTCCAACAGGCCGGGTAAGTTGCGGATGAGTGCCCAGGCCACCATCGCGGCAATAATGGCGAATAGCAAGCTGCCCATCGTCACGCTTTTCACCACCGCAGCGCCAGCTTCGGAGCCGTTGTAGTGCCACAGCGTGATGCTATCAAGATAGCTGAATACGGTGATCAAATCGGACCAAATCGCCCAGAACATAACGCCAAACAGGGCAAGCATTAGCAGCATCGTGATACGTAATGTTTGCTGGTTAATTTGCTCCAACGCGATGGTGGGTTCTTCCTGTGGCTCCGCGCCTTCCGCTCCCTCTTTTACCAGGTTCTGACGACGAGCCAGCGCGCGTCGCCAGGCAATCCGGCGCGCCGCTACGCTTAACCCGCGCAGCACCGTTTGATAAAGCAGGTTCCAGATAATGACCAGATAGACGGTTTCAATCCAGCGCCCCGCCAGGCGCAGCGTGGTATAGAAATAGCCGGTCGCCGTTAATACCATTAACGCCACCGGAATGATGGAAAGAATCGTCACGGTCACCAGTCGAATGCCGTGAGATTCTTTATCGCGCCAGCTTTCCCGGCACAGTGGCCACACCAGCAATGTTATGACCAGCAGATTGAGGAAAATAACCGCCTGCCCCAGCACGTCATCCATCAGATTCAGCGGCGACAACTCCGCCACCACAGACCAAAAGTGCAGCGGCAGCAATGCGAGGCTAATGCGTACAATCTGGCGACGCCAGTGGCTGGTCAACTGCGCTGGCATACCGAAATGGCGTATTGCCACGCCCTCTTTTTCCAGCACCTTCCAGCACAGCCCAAAGACCAGCCAGAACATTGCGAGCTTTTTACTAAAGGCCCAGAGCAGATCGCTGATATTTAGCTGCATGGTCAGCAAGATCAATCCAATCGCGAGGATAATCAGGCACACCGGCAGCGCACGGATCAGATCGATCAGAATAGCTTTTGGCGTATTGAGCTGACTATCGTTACGCAACGATCCCACGGCGGCGGCCAGCTTCTGTTGATACGCTTTTAACCATTTCAGACGCCAGCGGATTAAACCGGCGATGAGCAAGAGCGGCAACCCGGCCAAAAAAGCAATAAATACCGCGGGCCAGGCTTTTTGCCAGTTCACCGTGATTTTCATGGCGCTGAATTGCTCTTTTAACGTTTGGGGGAACGCTTTAAGCCAGTCCCAGTCCATAGGGCGGTTACTGTTCACCCAAAAAATCTGCTGCGTCAGAATGGCTTTCAGATTTTTCGAGACGCTCATCAACTGCTGCTGGTTAACTTGCAGGTTAATCGCCATCATCAGCTGGTTACCCAACTGTTTATTTAGCTGATCCAATAGCTCACGGCGCATCTCCACCACCTGAAGCAACGCATCATGAACTTCATCATTCACCTCGCTGGTATGCCCCTCCTCCAGCTTGTCGACAAAGGCATCGCTTTGGAATAAGGCATCACGCTGCTGGTTGATTTCAAACTGTTCCAGACGCAAATCCGCAATGCGGTTGGTCATATCTTCGAGTTCGTCGGCGGAGGGCAGGGTTTGCTGCTGTTGATAAAGAATACGCGACAGCAACAGGCTGCCTTTTAAGACGGCAATCTGTTCTTTGATATTTCTTTCCGACTGCAGCGCGCGATCGAGCCAGTTTTTTACTTTAATGTTTTGCTGCATCAACATATTGCCGTTTTCGGTCGCGACAATCAGACGCTGGCTGAGTTGATGGTTAATATCCAGTTCCTGTTTTACCAGCGGGTTTGCCTGGATACGCGCCGTTTCGTCCGGCGAAATGGCCTCCTGGGCCGTTTTTTCCGTTAGCGTAAGTCGTTTACTGTTGACCGCCTCCTGTAAAAGTTGAAGCTGATGTTCAAGGCGATTACTGTTGGCCGTCACGTAATCCCGCTGTTTTTGCAGGGTGTCCTGCAAAACGGTATTCCCTTCAAGACTCTTACGTTGCTGGTCGATCTGCGCATTAAGCAGCGCCTGTTGTGCCTGTAATAACACCTGTTGGCTGGGGCGAAGCGCGGCTTCGCCGACGTTATTGCCGTCCAGACGGTTACGGATTTGCTGTATTTGCTGTGAGGCGGTATACATGGCGTTTTGCACGCGCTCAGGCTGGGTCTGTAGCGAAACAAGCTGGCTGTTATAAGCGGCAAGATCGTTTTGCGAATTTTGCAAATCATCCAGTACCTGCGCCACGCGCAGCTCAAGCTGACGTAGCGAAAGCGCACTCAGCGTTTTTCGCATTTCATCATCATTATCGACATCGCTCAGCGCATTCAACGCTGCCGTCGCCTGACGCATTTTTTCAGGCGCCTGCGCCACCTTCTGCCGTAGCTGTACGGTCTCCTCTTTCACCCGCTCGATTTTCTCCAGCGTAGCTAACGTATCAATAAGGTCTTGCTGGACGAGCTTATCCTGGGCGGAGAGATCTTTTTGCTTATTCAGCGTATCCAGCTGGTTTTGCACATCCGCTTTTGACGGCAGGTCGCCATTCGTTTGCCCCCGGGCAAACGCCAGAGACTGACAGGACAGCAGGATAATAAGGACGCTAATTGTAATAAAAACAAAATGCTGTGAACGTTTATAAAGCTGCAACATAGTCATGAGAATGAAGTGTCTGAACCGGCAAGCAGACCGGAAATAATTGAGTCGCAAGAATATCACGCCTGTAACAAACAGAATAGCGACACAGAAAATGTCCAGGAGTTTTCCTGGAATATTATCAGGGGGAGCCGTTGGCCGTCGACGCGCGCAGCGTCGGACACAATTGATACATCTCCAGCAGGATCGTGACGTAGGCGCGAGCTTCTTTTTTTAAATCAAACGATTGCGGAGCAAATAACCAGTTTTCCATGAGCCCTGAAATAAAGCTGCGCATCAGTATCGCCGCACGACGAGTCAGCAGATTTTCAGGCAGCATTTTAGCATTAATACAATGTTTTAACGTTTGTTCAATCCGATCGTAACTTTCCAGACAAAGGCTACGTTGCGCCTGTTGAACCACAACCATTTCTCCGACAAACTCACATTTATGGAATATAATCTCCATCAATAAGCGGCGTCGTTCTTCTGTTACAGTAGCTTCAAGAATATGAACTAAAATTTCTCTTAATACAGATAGTGGATCGTCGGGGAATTTTGCCTGATACTCAATCTCAAGCTCACCAATATTGGATTCTGATAGCTCCCAGATCTCACTGAATAAATCCGACTTATTTTTGAAATGCCAATAGATTGCGCCGCGCGTCACGCCAGCAGCGTTCGCAATCTCCGCCAGCGAGGTTGCTGATACGCCTTGCTGCGAGAACAAACGCAGGGCCACATCCAGGATGTGTTGTCGTGTCTCCAGCGCTTGTTGTTTGGTTTTTCGTGCCATATGTCGGTGAATTTACAGGCGTTAGATTTACATACATTTATGGATGTATGTACCATAGCACGACGATAATATAAACGCAGCAATGGGTTTAAGGACCTTTGACCATTGACCAATTTGAAATCGGACACTCGAGGTTTACATATGAACAAAAACAGAGGGTTAACGCCTCTGGCGGTCGTTCTGATGCTCTCAGGCAGCTTAGCGCTAACAGGATGTGACGACAAACAGGACCAGCAAGGCGGCCAGCAGATGCCAGAAGTTGGAGTTGTCACACTAAAAACGGAACCACTGCAAATCACAACTGAACTTCCGGGTCGTACCGTTGCTTACCGTATCGCCGAAGTTCGCCCGCAGGTAAGCGGCATTATCCTGAAGCGTAATTTCGTTGAGGGAAGTGATATCGAAGCGGGAGTCTCTCTCTATCAGATTGATCCTGCGACCTACCAGGCGACTTACGACAGCGCTAAGGGCGATCTGGCAAAAGCGCAGGCCGCCGCGAATATTGCTGAACTGACGGTGAAGCGTTATCAAAAGCTGCTGGGTACGCAGTACATCAGTAAGCAGGAATACGATCAGGCGCTGGCTGACGCACAACAAGCGACTGCCGCTGTTGTCGCAGCAAAAGCCGCCGTTGAAACCGCACGTATCAACCTGGCGTATACCAAAGTCACCTCACCGATTAGCGGTCGTATTGGTAAGTCGTCCGTAACGGAAGGCGCGCTGGTACAGAACGGTCAGGCGTCGGCGCTGGCGACAGTGCAGCAGCTGGACCCTATTTATGTCGATGTGACCCAGTCCAGCAATGACTTCCTGCGCCTGAAGCAGGAGCTGGCAAATGGTTCGCTGAAACAGGAAAACGGCAAAGCGAAGGTCGACCTGGTGACCAGCGACGGTATCAAATTCCCGCAGTCCGGTACGCTTGAATTCTCCGATGTGACCGTTGACCAAACCACCGGGTCTATTACTTTGCGCGCCATCTTCCCTAACCCGGATCACACCTTATTGCCAGGAATGTTCGTTCGCGCACGTCTGCAGGAAGGGACAAAACCGACGGCATTACTGGTTCCACAACAGGGCGTTACCCGTACTCCACGCGGCGATGCCACGGTGCTGGTGGTTGGCGCTGATAACAAAGTGGAAACCCGCCAAATCGTCGCAAGCCAGGCGATCGGCGATAAGTGGCTGGTGACTGACGGGTTGAAAGCGGGCGACCGCGTAGTCGTCAGCGGGCTGCAAAAAGTACGTCCTGGCGCACAGGTTAAAGTGCAGGAAATTACCGCGGATAACAAACAGCAAGCCGCAAGCGGTGATCAACCTGCTCAGCCCAGGTCTTAACTTAAACAGGAGCCGTTAAGACATGCCTAATTTCTTTATCGATCGCCCTATATTTGCGTGGGTGATCGCCATCATCATCATGTTGGCAGGGGGGCTCGCGATCCTCAAATTGCCGGTAGCGCAATATCCGACGATTGCGCCACCAGCAGTGACGATCTCCGCAACCTACCCTGGCGCTGATGCGAAAACGGTACAGGATACCGTCACGCAGGTTATCGAACAGAATATGAACGGTATCGATAACCTGATGTATATATCCTCCAACAGTGACTCCACGGGGACCGTGCAGATCACGCTGACCTTTGAATCCGGCACCGATGCGGACATCGCGCAGGTTCAGGTTCAGAACAAGTTGCAACTGGCAATGCCGTTACTTCCCCAGGAAGTACAGCAACAGGGCGTGAGCGTTGAGAAGTCCTCAAGTAGCTTCCTGATGGTAGTGGGCGTCATTAACACCGACGGCACCATGACCCAGGAGGATATTTCGGATTACGTTGCCGCCAATATGAAAGATCCGATCAGCCGTACCTCTGGGGTGGGCGACGTCCAGCTGTTTGGTTCGCAGTATGCGATGCGTATCTGGATGAATCCGACAGAGCTGACCAAATACCAACTGACGCCGGTCGACGTGATTAACGCGATCAAAGCGCAGAACGCCCAGGTCGCGGCAGGTCAGCTCGGTGGTACGCCGCCGGTTAAAGGCCAGCAGCTTAACGCATCGATTATTGCCCAAACGCGTCTGACCTCAACGGATGAGTTTGGCAAAATCCTGCTGAAGGTGAATCAGGATGGCTCTCAGGTTCGTCTGCGGGATGTAGCGAAAATTGAGCTTGGCGGCGAAAACTACGACGTCATCGCGAAATTTAACGGTCAGCCAGCGTCAGGTCTTGGCATCAAACTGGCTACCGGCGCCAACGCGCTGGATACCGCTACCGCTATTCGCGCCGAACTGAAAAAAATGGAACCGTTCTTCCCGCTAGGGATGAAAATCGTCTACCCGTATGACACCACGCCGTTCGTGAAGATCTCTATTCATGAAGTGGTAAAAACTCTGGTCGAAGCGATTATCCTCGTGTTCCTGGTGATGTACCTGTTCCTGCAGAACTTCCGCGCGACGTTGATTCCGACTATTGCGGTTCCGGTGGTGTTGTTGGGAACCTTTGCCGTGCTTGCGGCATTCGGTTTCTCGATAAACACGCTGACGATGTTCGGGATGGTGCTCGCCATCGGCTTGCTGGTGGATGACGCCATCGTGGTGGTCGAGAACGTCGAACGTGTTATGACGGAAGAAGGCCTTCCGCCGAAGGAAGCGACGCGCAAATCCATGGGCCAGATTCAGGGCGCATTGGTGGGTATCGCGATGGTACTGTCGGCGGTATTTATTCCGATGGCCTTCTTTGGCGGCTCAACTGGGGCAATTTATCGTCAGTTCTCTATCACCATCGTATCGGCGATGGCGCTGTCGGTGCTGGTCGCGCTGATCCTGACGCCTGCGCTGTGCGCGACGATGCTCAAACCCGTCGCCAAAGGCGATCATGGCGAAGGGAAAAAAGGCTTTTTCGGCTGGTTTAACCGCCTGTTCGATAAGAGCACGCATCACTACACCGATAGCGTAGGCAATATTCTGCGCAGCACCGGGCGTTATCTGCTGCTCTATCTCATTATCGTCGTCGGTATGGCTTATCTGTTCGTTCGTCTGCCAAGCTCTTTCTTGCCGGATGAAGACCAGGGCGTATTCCTGACAATGGTCCAGCTCCCCGCCGGCGCGACGCAAGAGCGCACGCAAAAAGTGCTGGATGAGGTCACGGATTACTATCTGAACAAAGAGAAAGCCAACGTTGAATCGGTATTCGCCGTCAACGGCTTCGGTTTTGCAGGGCGCGGTCAGAATACCGGTATTGCATTCGTGTCGTTGAAAGACTGGGCCGATCGTCCAGGCGAAAAAAACAAGGTTGAAGCGATTACCCAGCGGGCAACCGCAGCGTTTTCACAAATTAAAGATGCGATGGTCTTCGCCTTTAACCTGCCGGCGATTGTTGAACTGGGCACCGCAACCGGGTTTGACTTCGAGTTGATTGACCAGGCGGGACTTGGTCACGAAAAACTCACCCAGGCACGTAATCAGTTGTTCGGCGAGGTGGCGAAATATCCTGATCTGCTGGTCGGCGTTCGACCTAACGGTCTGGAAGATACGCCGCAGTTTAAAATCGATATCGACCAGGAAAAAGCTCAGGCGCTGGGCGTGTCTATTAGCGACATTAATACCACGCTGGGCGCAGCATGGGGCGGCAGCTATGTAAACGACTTTATCGATCGCGGTCGTGTGAAGAAAGTTTACGTGATGTCCGAAGCGAAATACCGCATGTTGCCGGATGATATTAACGACTGGTACGTTCGTGGTAGCGATGGTCAGATGGTGCCGTTCTCCGCATTCTCCTCTTCCCGCTGGGAATATGGTTCGCCACGTCTGGAACGCTATAACGGTCTGCCTTCGATGGAAATTCTGGGTCAGGCGGCGCCAGGCAAGAGTACTGGTGAAGCGATGGCGATGATGGAAGAACTGGCCAGCAAGCTGCCGTCAGGCATTGGGTATGACTGGACCGGGATGTCCTACCAGGAGCGGTTGTCCGGCAACCAGGCCCCTGCCCTGTATGCTATCTCGCTGATCGTCGTCTTCCTGTGTCTGGCGGCATTGTATGAGAGCTGGTCTATCCCGTTCTCCGTAATGCTGGTTGTTCCGCTTGGGGTTATCGGCGCGCTGCTGGCTGCCACCTTCCGCGGACTGACTAACGACGTTTACTTCCAGGTGGGTCTGCTCACAACCATTGGGTTGTCGGCGAAGAACGCGATACTTATCGTCGAATTCGCCAAAGACTTAATGGATAAAGAAGGGAAAGGTCTGGTAGAAGCGACCCTGGAGGCCGTCCGGATGCGTTTGCGTCCGATTCTGATGACCTCGTTAGCGTTCATGCTGGGGGTTATGCCGCTGGTTATCAGTTCCGGCGCGGGTTCCGGCGCGCAGAATGCGGTAGGTACTGGCGTACTGGGCGGGATGGTAACGGCAACCGTACTGGCTATTTTCTTCGTACCGGTCTTCTTCGTGGTGGTACGCCGCCGCTTTAGCCGTAAAAGCGAAGATATTGAGCATAGTCATTCGACAGAACATCGCTGATTTGCTCACTGTTGATAAGGCCGCGCAAGCGGCCTTTTTTACGCAAAAATCATAAAATACGCTTATTGTTAGATTGATTATTTTTTGCCATATTAATAAAAGGTATAATCCTTACTGCGTTAAAGGCTTTTCTTAGGAAAGTTGGCCATTTCTTAATTCAGCCATTAATTAAGAAATATTAAGAATATTCCTGGCTATTTTCTCCTGTCAGAGTCTATTGTTTTAGCCTGAAAAGCTAAAAAACGTTAACCCAATGATTACACAAACAATAAAACTGGTTCCTTTTTAGGCGACCGACGATCACTGTTAAAATTCGAAAAAGTATGGCGACACACGGCTTTCACGCAATTGTAATTTTTAGTAATATGACGATGAAAAGTTTTTTAGAGTAGATTATAGTTAAATCATAAGGTGACGTGGGAAGTACCAGGTTAGTTAGTTGTATCCATCCCGAAGGTGTTCGGTTAGTTTAAGCCACTAAAAAGGGGATGCATTATGGACGAATACTCACCCAAAAGACATGATATAGCACAGCTTAAATTTCTTTGCGAAACCCTGTATCATGACTGTCTTGCAAACCTTGAAGAAAGCAACCATGGCTGGGTTAATGACCCGACCTCAGCAGTCAACCTGCAGCTCAATGAGCTGATAGAGCATATTGCAACTTTCGCGCTTAATTATAAAATTAAGTACAATGAAGACAATAAATTGATTGCGCAGATAGATGAATACCTGGACGACACCTTTATGTTGTTCAGCAGCTATGGTATTAATACGCAGGATTTGCAAAAATGGCGTAAATCGGGCAACCGCCTGTTCCGTTGTTTCGTCAACGCCACCAGGGCCAATCCTGTTAGTTTGTCTTGTTAAAAATTATTACAATCATAGGTAGAATTTATGTCTGATAAACCATTAACTAAAACTGATTATTTGATGCGTTTACGGCGCTGTCAGACAATTGACACTCTGGAGCGCGTCATTGAGAAAAATAAATATGAATTGTCTGACAATGAGCTGGCTGTATTTTACTCAGCTGCGGATCACCGTCTTGCAGAATTGACGATGAACAAACTCTACGACAAGATCCCCTCTTCAGTATGGAAATTCATTCGTTAATCACGCAACATTACTTTTTAGAGAACACACAGGTGTTATCTGCCTCCTCGTTCAGGCTAATAACACAACGGGCTATTATAGAACAGTGATATAGATCACATACCAATAGCAGGGAACGTTCCCTCTAATACTTTATTATTGCTTCTATTGCGATAATATCCACCAAGGGGAGCGCGCGATGAGTGACGAAAAACAAAAAATGATCGCTGGGGCACTGTATTGCCCGACCGATGAAACTTTATGCCAGGATCGACTGCGGGCGCGTCAACTCATCCATCAATACAATTATACTACGCCTGATGAAATAAATAAGCGTCAGGCGATTTTACGCGACCTGTTGGGTCGATGCGAAGACGCCTATATTGAACCTTCCTTCCGTTGCGACTACGGCTATAATATTTTTCTTGGTCACTCCTTTTACGCTAACTTCGACTGCGTCATGCTTGATGTTTGCCCAATTCATATTGGCGATAATTGTATGCTCGCGCCAGGGGTACATATCTATACCGCCACGCACCCGCTGGACGCCGTCGAACGCAACAGCGGCAGAGAATTAGGTAAACCCGTCACTATCGGAAATAACGTCTGGATAGGCGGACGAGCCGTCGTTAATCCTGGCGTAACCATCGGCGATAACGTCGTCGTCGCTTCAGGCGCTGTGGTGACAAAAAACGTACCGCCAGATGTCGTGGTAGGCGGAAATCCGGCGCGAATCATTAAAAAATTGTAGTCAAAATGATAACTGTTATGCTAATTCGTGGTTAATCTGTTACTTTTCTCACGTTACACCTCCCTTTAAAATGGGCTGTTATTACCCCCTATGTCGCAGAAATCATGAAGGCAAAAGATGACAGAGATACAGCGCCTGCTTAGCGAAACTATTGATGACTTAAACATCCGTGAAAAACGCGATAACAGGCCGCGTTTTAGTATCAGTTTTATCCGCAAGCATCCTGGGTTATTTATCGCGATGTATGCAGCCTGGTTTGCGACGCTGGCGGTCATGCTGCAATCAGAAACGCTGGTGGGGTCAGTGTGGCTGTTAGTGGTGTTATTTATCGCATTTAATGGCTTCTTCTTTTTCGACATCGCCCCGCGTTATCACTATAACGACATCGATGTGCTGGACCTCCGGGTCTGTTACAACGGCGAATGGTACAACACCCGCTTTGTTCCCCCCACGCTCATTGAGACGATTCTTCAGTCTCCACAGGTGGATAATGAACATAAAGTCCAGCTGCAAAAAATGGTTGCCCGTAAGGGCGAACTTTCCTTCTACGATATTTTTACGCTGGCCCGCGCAGAAGCCAGCCGGTAATAAAAAAGTGCGCACCCTCCCTGGTGCGCACTGCTTTCCCTGAACTGTTGGTTTTTTAACGTCTTTTTTTACGCCCCTGAACCGCCTTAAAACGCGGATTTGTTTTACAAATCACGTATAAGCGTCCTTTGCGTTTGACTATCTGGCAATCCGGATGCCGTTGTTTTGCATTGCGAAGTGAGTTTAACACCTGCATTTCATTTACCCCCTTTTAGCGCCGATAAAATGACCGAAACGTTTCTGGAAGCGTGCGGCGCTACTTTCGCTATCAAACGTTTTCTGTCTACCGGTATAAAAAGGATGCGATTTTGATGACACATCAATAGTGACATACGGATATGTCACGCCGTCCAGTTCGATTTCACGTTCAGTTTTGATAGTTGATCCCACTTTCACATATTCATTTGCGCTGGTGTCGTGAAATACGACGGTGCGGTATACAGGATGAATATCAGGTTTCATTGCGCTCTCTCAATTATGTTATAACATAACAATAAAATACGCTATCAACGCTCCTTTTTCAACCGGTAAACATTCACGATCTCTTCCTGGCAGCAAAAGCAACGTGGCGTAACGCGTTAGCCTGGCGCCTGAATCTGTAAAATCGATAAAATAGCTTTATCATTCGAGGGCGCGATTTACGATCGGATATACTTTCTCTACGCTGTGTTTATAAGGACATCACTGTGACAACACGACATCTGGTCAGCCTGGTAACGGGAGTGCTTATCCTGTCTGTCCTTTTCCCGATAGGATTGAGTCTGTGGCTGGCGCACCGTCAAGTTGAAAAGAGGTTTAATGAAGAGCTGGATATCTTCTCGTCCCGGGTGGCGCTACGTACAGAAAGGGTCAGTGACCAGGCAAAAGCCGCGTTAACGCATATTGCCTCCTTTAAAGGCGAGCCCTGCAGCAGCGCCCATTTACTCGCCATGCGCCGCGTGTCTTATAGCTTTCGGTATGTCCAGGAAGTTCTGTATCTTAAAAATTCGATTCCCGTTTGCTCTTCGCTTGAAAAAGAGAGCCATATTCCCGCGTTCCCTCCGCCTATGAAAATCACTCGCGACGGTTATCGCGCCTGGTTTACGGCGCAAAACGATCTGGGTATAAAACGCTATATGGCGGCACTCGGGAGCGACAGCTATATCGTGATGATCGACCCGGCGTCCTTTATCGATGTGATTCCGTTTGGCGCATGGCCGATTGACGTCGCTATTATTGGCCGGGAACGCAATACTGTGGTTGCCAGCAGCGGTAACCTTGACTCCGCTATTCTTCCGCTCATTCACCATGAGACGCCCCTGCGGCTGGAAAACCGAGGCATTCAGTATGCTATCCACCCCTTTCCGGAAATGGGCATTACTATCGTAAGCTGGGCACCGACCGCTCCGCTGGAAAGGAGCTGGTATCGACAGGCGTTTATCTGGCTACCGGCGGGCATCGTAACGGGTCTGCTGGCCGCGGCCTTTATTCTGCGTATTTTGCGTCGACTACAGTCGCCCCGCCACCGTCTCCAGGATGCGATAGACAATCGCGAAATTAACGTACACTATCAGCCTATTGTCTCCCTGAGCAGCGGAAAAATTGTCGGTGCCGAAGCCTTAGCTCGCTGGCAACAGGCGGACGGCACCTTCCTTTCGCCGGAAATTTTTATCGCGCTGGCTGAACAAACCGGGCTCACGGAGCCGCTAACCCGGCTAATCATCGAAACCGTTTTTGAAGACATGGGGAGTTGGTTAAAGTCCCATCCCGAACAACATATTTCAATCAATCTTGAGGCATCCGATCTGGCGTCGGAAACGTTGCCGACGCTGTTAAGCACGCTGCTGAACCGTAGCCAAATTTCTCCGTCGCAAATCGCGCTTGAATTAACGGAACGCGAGTTCGCCGATCCGAAAACCAGCGCGCCCATTGTCGCCAGATACCGTAACGCGGGACATTCCATTTATATTGATGACTTTGGCACCGGCTATTCCAGCCTCAGCTACTTACAAAATCTGGATGTGGATGTCCTTAAAATTGATAAATCTTTTGTCGATGCGCTGGAATATAAAAACGTCACGCCGCATATTATTGAAATGGCGAAAACGCTCAAACTTAAGATGGTCGCAGAAGGCATCGAAACGACCAGGCAAGAACAGTGGCTACGCCAGCATGGCGTACATTATGGTCAGGGCTGGTTATACAGTAAGCCCCTACCCGCTACGGCATTTATTCTTTGGGCGGAACAGCGGCTATAACGTCGCACAGCAGAAAAGAACAGTATGGAGAGGCACAAATGGGTGGGGGCCCTGCCAGCTACATCCCGGCACACGCGTCATCTGCCTTGGCTGCTTCCTTCCGGACCTGACCTGGTAAACAGAGTAGCGTTGCGGGAGAACCAACAGAGCCCCCATTGAGAGCGTTGTGAACCAACGCGCAGGCGCATTATCACTGCTATATCGTGCAATTGCAACCCATCAGGCATCGGATGCTGGTTTCTTGCGCATCCGGGCTTTCCTCCCCCCTTATTCCAGATTATCCTGAAGCATTAACGCAGGATTCTATTATGGATATTCAGGACACATTTCCTCAACGCGTCTGGCAAATCGTCGCTTCGATCCCGGAAGGGTTTGTCACGACCTACGGCGATGTCGCCCGGCTTGCCGGTTCCCCTCGGGCAGCGCGTCAGGTCGGCGGAGTTTTAAAACGTCTGCCGGAAGGCAGCACTTTACCATGGCATCGGGTGGTGAACCGCCACGGCGCAATATCACTTACCGGGCCGGATCTACAGCGGCAACGTCAGGCATTACTGGCGGAAGGCGTGGTGGTGTCGGGAAGCGGACAAATCGATTTACAACGCTATCGCTGGGTGTATTAACCCTCTCCGTAACGGAGAGGGTTGGCGCAGGATTAATACTGGGTAGGCGCAGGAACGGCAGAAGACGGATTGACCTGGGTCGGCGAAGTCGATGGAACCGTCGTCGTCGCACCACCGCTGGCCTGCACAGGCACCGCCGTTTGCTGTACCGGTACCAGCGTCAGATCCGCTTTAGTGCCGCCATTGTTAATCACCGGTTTCACGCTATCGGTAATAAATACCAGCTTATTGTCAACGGTGATGGCCGCGCTCAGGAGAATACGCGCGTTAGGTTGAATATCTGATGGGTTAAACGGCAACACAAAACTGAAAGGCGCCTGTTTACCTTCGGTACGTACCGCTTTTTGCGACAGCACCTTAGACGGCGCATCAGCCAGCGAAGCATCTGAAAGCGTCACGGTCAGCACCGCATCTGGCGGCAGAGCGACCTTCTGGCGGATCCAGACGGTACCGGAAACATTGGGTTGCTGAATAGTAGACTGGTTAGCTGTAATCGACATGTTAGGGTTTGGCGCAGGCGTCTGGATATCAGCGCTTTTATCAGCGCAGGCCGCCAGAGATATCGCAACCGCTAAACCACTTACGATGTGCACGAGTTTCATTCAATTCTCCTTATCATCAATGCACCAGCAGGCCTTTCCCCCCGCCGGAAGAGTGGTTAACAGAAACATAACGTGATTAAGTGTGGCACATGTCACTCATTTTTGCCTGGAATTGGTCTGTTATTCAGACTTTTGTACCCATCGGACCACTTGCAAAATTGCGTTATACTCTGCCCTACCTCGCTTCGGCATCGTTGTCACCTGGAGAGTATGTATGAGTCAGACACTGAATAATTTGCTGACATTATTGAATCTGGAAAAAATTGAAGAAGGACTCTTTCGGGGCCAAAGTGAAGACTTAGGGCTGCGCCAGGTATTTGGCGGTCAGGTGGTGGGCCAGGCGCTCTATGCCGCCAAAGAAACGGTGCCGGAAGCGCGACTGGTGCATTCATTCCACAGTTATTTTCTGCGGCCAGGCGACAGCCAAAAACCCATTATCTATGACGTAGAAGTGCTGCGCGATGGGAATAGCTTCAGCGCCCGCCGCGTTGCCGCTATTCAGAACGGGAAACCCATCTTTTACATGACCGCCTCATTCCAGGCACCGGAACCGGGTTTTGAACATCAAAAAACCATGCCGACGGCAGTCGGGCCGGAAGGACTACCGTCAGAAACGGAAATCGCGCAATCGCTGGCGCATTTACTGCCGCCGATTCTGAAAGAAAAGTTTCTCTGCGATCGCCCGCTGGAAATTCGTCCCGTCGAATTTCACAATCCGTTGAAAGGTCACGTCGCCGCGCCTGTGCGTCAGGTATGGATTCGCGCCAACGGCACCGTTCCGGATGACATTCGCGTCCATCAATATTTACTGGGATATGCCTCGGATCTGAATTTCCTTCCCGTCGCGCTTCAGCCTCACGGCATCGGTTTTCTGGAAAAGGGCATTCAGATCGCCACTATCGATCACTCTATGTGGTTCCATCGTCCGTTCAATTTTAATGAATGGCTACTTTATAGCGTGGAGAGCACTTCCGCCTCCAGCGCCCGGGGCTTTGTTCGCGGCGAGTTTTATACTCAGGATGGCGCTCTGGTCGCTTCAACCGTGCAGGAAGGGGTAATGCGTAATCACAATTAAAAAACATGCCGCTATGCGGCGTTAATGGCCTGATGACGCTGCGCTTATCCGGCCTACGGTAGACTAGGTAAGCGCAGCGCCATCAGGCATGTTGCGCAATCACGCGTTATACGCATTCTCGCCGTGACTGTTCACATCCAGCCCCTCGCGCTCCTGCTCTTCCGGTACACGCAGTCCAACAAGGATATCCGCCAGTTTGTAACCAACAAACGCGACAACGCCGGACCAGACGACCGTAATAGCAATACTTTCCAGCTGTACCATCACCTGATGTCCCATCGTAACGCCGTCGACAAAGCCAACGCCGCCCAGCGAACTGGCGGCAAAAACGCCGGTCAGGATACAGCCGACTATTCCGCAAACGCCGTGAACGCCAAATACGTCGCACGGATCATCTACCCGTAGCAGACGTTTAAGCATGGTGACTCCCCACAATCCCGCCAGACCCGCAATAACGCCGATAACCAGCGCGCCGCCAACGCCAACATAGCCACAGGCTGGCGTCACGCCGACCAGACCGGCAATCGCGCCGGAACAGGCTCCCAGCAGGGAAGGCTTACCGCGTAGCGTCCACTCGCCGATAATCCACCCCAGAATCGCGGCGGCGGTCGCCACCACGGTGTTCACAAAGGCCAGCGCTGCTATCTCGTTTGCGCTACCCGCAGAACCCGCGTTAAATCCAAACCAGCCGATATACAGAATCGCAGTACCGGTAAAGACCATCGGCAGGTTATGGGGTTTAAATGCTTCTTTCCCAAAGCCGACGCGTTTGCCAATTAAATAAGCCCCTACCAGCCCGGCGATAGCGGCGTTAATATGCACCACCGTACCACCGGCAAAATCCAGCGCGCCGTGAGCAGCCAGCAGGCCGCCGCCCCACACCATGTGCGCAATCGGGATATAAGAGAGCGTGAACCACACCACGACAAAAATCAGTACCGCCGAAAAACGAATACGCTCCGCCAGCGCGCCGACAATCAGCCCGACGGTAATACAGGCGAAAGATCCCTGAAATACGACATGAATATACTGATAAATCGTACCCGTTACCGCCGTCAACGCGATATTCTTCAACATCGCCCCATCAGCATTACCGAAGAAATGATTCCCTTCGCCAAAAGCCAGCGAATAGCCGTACACCACCCATAAAATACAGACCAGCGCAAAGGTGACGGTCACTTGCGTTAACATTGACAGCACGTTCTTGGCGCGAATTAATCCGCCGTAAAACAGCGCGATACCCGGTATCGTCATGAACAGCACCAGCGCGGTGCAAATCATCATAAAAGCACTATCCGCTTTATCGGCAACCGCCGGCGCGGCTATCGTTAGCCCAGGCAGCAGCGCCAGTGAAGCCAGTGTGGTTTTTATCATCGCTATCTTCATTTTTTCATTTCCTGTTGCTGTGTGGCGGGTCTTACAGCGCTGCTTCGTCAGCTTCGCCGGTACGAATCCGAATAACGCGCATGAGCTCCGCGACGAAAATTTTGCCGTCGCCAATTTTTCCGGTGTAAGCCGCTTTACTGATGATATCGATCACCTCTTCCAGTTGGTCGTCGGCGATAGCCACATCAATTTTGACCTTCGGCAGGAAATTCACGCTGTACTCCGCGCCGCGATACAGTTCGGCGTGTCCTTTCTGACGGCCAAACCCTTTCACTTCGGTGACGGTCAGTCCCTGAATGCCAATGGAAGAAAGCGCCTCCCGCACGTCCTCCAGCTTGAACGGTTTGATAATTACGGTAACCAGCTTCATAGAACCCTCCAGTCAGAATTAGGTAACGGCTGCCGCCGCGCATGGACTCTTCAGAATGGATATTGCAAAGGATGTGCCAGAAGCTGGCGAGCGAGGAAAAGCGCGGTTAGCGGCGCGTCTTTATATTGACGCGCCCCAAAATCGAAGCAGGGAAAGAAAAACGCACCACGACGGTGCATGATGGGCGAGGCTTTGCCCTGTGGCTCCAAACCTTACGCTGCAGGGCCGGGTTCTTCGTGTACGCTGGCGGCTAACTCCTCGCCAACTAACTGTAATTGATACATTTGCCAGTAGCGCCCTTGCGCCGCCAGCAATTGTTGATGCGTCCCGCGCTCCACCGCCTGGCCGCGATGGAGAACCAGAATGGTATCCGCCTCCACGATTGTCGATAGCCGATGGGCAATAACCACCAGCGTGGTGCGCTCGCGAATCGCCGCCAGCGCCTGCTGTATCGCCTGCTCAGTGCCGGAATCGATGCTGGCCGTCGCTTCATCAAGAATTAATATTTGCGGGGCGTCAACCAGCACGCGCGCCAGCGCCAATAGCTGTTTTTGCCCGACGGACAGCGTATTTCCCTGCTCGCCGAGATGCGTATGCAGCCCGTCGCTCAGACCGCGCGCCAGATCTGCCAGTTGTACTGTTTCCAGCGCCTGCCACACCTGCGCCTCGGAGACATCGCGCCCCAGCGTCACATTAGCCAGAAAGGTATCCGCCATCACTACCGGGTCCTGTTGAA
Organism: Salmonella sp. SJTUF14076; assembly: GCF_015534835.1. Taxonomy (NCBI): domain Bacteria; kingdom Pseudomonadati; phylum Pseudomonadota; class Gammaproteobacteria; order Enterobacterales; family Enterobacteriaceae; genus Salmonella; species Salmonella sp. SJTUF14076. Next base: position 3,429,137 of record NZ_CP064674.1, read on the forward strand.
CCATCGCCACGCCCTGGCGTAAAACGCGATGATTAAGAGAGGCGATTTCTCGCCCATCCAGCCGAATTTCGCCTTGTGTCAGGGGGTAATACCCCATTAATAAGCTGGCGAGCGTGCTCTTCCCGCTGCCGGTGTGCCCCACCAGCGCCACAAAGCTACGGGACGGTACTGAGAGCGTAATGTCCTGTAAAACAAGATTATCGTCGCGGTAAGCAAACGACAGATGATCAATATCAATCGCTCCGCTTTGTAACGGCCTGTCGTCGCTGCCATAGCGCTGGCGCGGGCGATCCATCAGTTCAAAAACACGTTCTCCCGCCACAACCGCCTGCTGTAGCATGGATTGCTGGGTGGTCAGTTCAATGAGCGGCTCGTTCAGACGTGATAAATAGCTAATGAACGCATACAGCACCCCGACCTCAATCGTGCCGGCAGACGTAAAGCTGAAAAGCATCAACAGACCGCACAAAGTGAGCGCAGAAAAGAGGCTAAGTAGCGGACGCAATAAAAAGCCGTCTAAGCGTAGCGTCTGCATCCGCGCCATGTAGTGCGAGCGGCTGGCCTCGCCCATGCGTTCGCCGAAGCGCGCCTGCTGGCGAAACTGCTGGATTACGCTCATCCCGTTGATGATTTCGTTAAAGCCGTCGTTAATATCCGCCAGATATGCCCGCACGCGGCGTACAATCGGCGTGCTGTAGCGCTGATAAATGATCATCACGGTCAATACCGCCGGAAAAATCAAAATCGCCACCAGCGCCATCCGCCAGTCAAGGCTGAACATGGCGACCAGCATGGCGCCGATCAACGCCGCGCTACGTAATACCGTTGCGACGACCGTGACGTATAGATCGCGGATGACTTCCGTATCGTTGGTCACGCGTGAAATTAATTGTCCGACAGGCTGCGTGTCGAAGGCGCTTAGCGGCTGGCGCAAGGCGGCATCCATGACGTCCGTGCGCAAGGACTGAACCACGCCAACGGCCGCCCGGTTAAATAATAAAGACTGGGCGTAATGCAGACCCGCCGCCAGAAATTGTAGCCCCACATAGGCGGCCGCCAGCCCCGCGACCTTGCCCAACGGTAAATGGTGGCGGGCCACCATGTTATCAATGAAATAGCTGATCAGCAGCGGACCGCTAACCTCCGCCGCTGCCGCAATCCACAGCATAATCACCGCGACAGAGAGCGGTTTTCGCCATGGCGAGCCATACGCCAGCAACCGTTTCAGCGTCGGCCATAGCTGTCCAAAACTACGCATTCGCCGCCTCCTCGCCGCGTTCCGGCGCGTCATCCAGCGCGGCCTCCAGTTGCTGATAGCGATACATATCGCGATACCAGCCAATCTGCTGCGCCAGTTGATCGTGATCGCCGCGCTGAACAACATGACCATGTTGCATAACGATAATTTCATTGGCGTCGGTCAGCGCGGATAAACGATGCGCGCTGATGATGACCGTACGCCCTTCGCCCCACTGGCGCAAATTATGCAAAATCTGATGCTCCGTGCGGCCATCTACTGCAGAAAGCGCATCATCGAGAAGCAGAATTTCCGCATTTAACAGTAGCGCTCTGGCAATCGAGATACGCTGTTTTTGCCCTCCCGATAACATGACGCCACGTTCACCTACCTGCGTGTTGTAGCCCTGAGGCAAGCGGAGAATATCCTCATGTACGCTGGCTAAACGCGCCACCCGTTCAATCTCTTCCTGAGTCGCCTCCGGGCGTCCGAGCGCAATATTATTGGCAATAGAGTCCGAGAACAAAAACGGCGTCTGGCTGACGACCGCCAGTCGGCTACGCCAGCTATCCAGCTGCAGATGCGTCAACGGCACGTCATGGAATCGGATCTCTCCCTGCGTCACATCAAAATGGCGCTGGATAAGCGACAATATTGTGCTTTTCCCCGCGCCGGTCGGACCGCATATCCCCAGCATCTGACCCGGTTTAAGACGAAAGTTCACATTCTCCAGCGCCGGATGCGTCGTTTGCGGATAGCAAAACTCACGAATGGCCGCCGTCAGTTCGCCGCGCCCCGCCGGGACCGGCTCTTCGCCATCCTTAACTACCGGCGCTTCCGCCAGCATGGCGCGGATGCGGCTGTATGCGGCGCTACCCCGCTCCACGATATTAAACATCCAGGCCAGCGCCAGCATCGGCCAAATCATCAACCCCAGATACATCATAAAGCTGGTGAGTTCGCCCAGCGTCAGGCTGCCGTTAACCACCATCCAGCTTCCGCCGCTAATCGCGAGCAGGTTCGCCATGCCAATGGCGATGTAAATGGTTGGATCAAAACGCGCGTCAATACGCGCCACGCGCATATTTTTCTTGCCGGTATCTTCGGCATCCGCCGCAAACAGCGAAGACTGGCGGTCCTCCAGACCAAACGCTTTGATCATACGGATGCTGGTCAGACTCTCCTGCGTGCGGTCGTTCAGGCTGGAGAAGGCGGCCTGCGCCAGTTTGAAATAGTCATGCAGCCGATCGCCGTAACGTTTGATCATCAGCGCCATCACAGGCATCGGCAACAGTGCTAATAGCGTTAGCTGCCAGCTAATTTGCGTCGACATGACAATCAGTACCGCACAGCCCATTACCAGCGAGTCAACCAGCGTCAGAACGCCCTCGCCCGCTGCAAATACGACGCGATCCACATCATTCGTCGCACGCGCGATAAGATCGCCCGTCCGATGGCGCTGATAAAATTCAGGATGCTGACGACTCAACTGGCGATAATAATCTTCACGCAGTTCAACGGCTAATTGATAAGAGGCGCCAAATAGCAGCACGCGCCAGACATAGCGCAACAAATAGACCACTACGGCGATCAGGGCAATGGTGCCAATCCACATCGCTATTCGGCCTGGAGTAAAATGCTGTGCGGTTACGCCATCCACGACAATCCCCACCACTTTGGGCGGGATCAGCTGAAGCATCGCAATAAGCATAAGCAGGGCCACCGCGCCAAGATAGCGACGCCATTCCCGGCGAAAGTACCAGCTTAATTGAGCAAATAATCGCACGCGTTATTTCCTGATATGATTTCCGGCAATACCGGGAGAATTATTCAATGGGCAGAGAGGTGGTGTACTTAATCTGTTCCATCGCAAAACTGGAGGTGACGTCTGACAGTCCTGGGACGCTATTGACCAGACGTTTATAGAAGTCGTCATACCGCTTCATGTCGGCCACCTGAACTCGCATCAGATAGTCGTATTCCCCCGCCATCCGCCAGAAGCCAAGCACTTCCGGCATCTCAGAGACGACGGTCACGAACCGACAGTACCATTCACTGCTGTGGTGCTGCGTTTTTATCAACACAAAAGCGGTTAATCCCAGACCCAGTTTTTCCGGGTCCAGCAGCGCGACCCTGCCAAGCAGGATACCGTCATCTTCCAGGCGTTTAAGCCGCTTCCAGCAAGGCGTTGTCGTCAGATTAACGGCATCCGCCAGCGCCTGCAAAGAGAGGGTACAGTCCTGCTGCAATAAGCAAAGCAGTTTACGGTCAATTTTATCTAACATACCCACTCCATAGAGAATATTTTTCTCCTTACATTGTAATTTAAAGGTCAAATAGCAACAATTTTTTCCGTACTTTTCGCTACTCTTGGCACAAAATGATAAATGGATATTAATGATGAGTAGCAATTGGGTTAAAAATGCCATTAATGAAATTAACGCTGACCACCAGCGCTCGGCGGATACGCATCTTATTCGTTTGCCCCTGTCGGCATTTCCAGGTATCCAGCTTTACCTGAAAGACGAAAGCACGCATCCCACCGGTAGCCTCAAGCATCGTCTGGCGCGCTCGCTGTTCCTTTATGGGCTGTGCAATGGCTGGATTAAAGAAGGCACTCCGATTATTGAAGCGTCATCAGGCTCAACGGCGATTTCCGAAGCCTGGTTCGCGCGTTTACTGGGACTGCCGTTCATCGCCGTCATGCCCGCCTGTACCGCAAAACGTAAAATCGAACAGATTCAATTTTACGGCGGCCACTGTCATTTTGTGGAGAGCGCCTGCGAAATTTATGCCGCCTCCGAGCGGCTGGCGCATGAACTGAACGGTCACTATATGGACCAGTTTACCTACGCAGAACGAGCTACCGACTGGCGGGGCAACAATAATATTGCCGACAGTATTTTCCGCCAGATGCGCAACGAACCCCATCCGGTACCGCGATTTATCGTCATGAGCGCCGGAACGGGCGGAACCTCTGCGACGATTGGGCGCTATATTCGCTGCCAGGGCTATGATACTCAGCTCATGGTGGTGGATCCGGAAAATTCCGTCTTTTTACCTTACTGGCAGGATCGCGACGCTTCATTACGCAGCCCGGTGGGCAGTAAAATTGAAGGAATTGGTCGTCCGCGAGTAGAGCCTTCTTTTATTCCGGATGTCGTGGATGAGATGCTGCGCGTACCGGACGCCGCCAGCGTTGCCACCGCACACTGGCTGGAAACGCAGCTAGGCCGTAAAGTCGGCGCCTCTACCGGCACGAATATGTGGGGAGCGCTGCAGCTTGCGGCCCGGATGCGCGAGGCTGGAGAAACCGGCGCTATCGTAACGTTATTGTGCGATAGCGGCGATCGCTATCTGGATACCTATTACCATCCGGCCTGGGTTAGCGACCATATCGGCGATTTGACGCCGTGGTCAGCGGCCATCGCAAAATTACTTACCGGCGACTAGAAACCAAAAAAAAGCCAGACTGAATGTCTGGCTTGCTGGAAGAGATCTCTCATTCGGGGGAATAAGGTAGATGCGGATTGTCCAGCCAATGCGTCAAAAAGTGTGATACCGCTTGATTACCACAATGTCCGATAACCGAAAGGTGTGGCAGCGCGGCGATAAGCTGCGGCATGGCATTGCCCATAATGAGCCCCCGCCCGACGCTGCCCAGCATTTCCCGATCGTTCATCGCGTCGCCAAACGCCATGCAATCTGCCAGTGAAAGCCCTAAATGGTTGCTCAATACCGCCAGCGCCGATCCTTTATTGCACCCCAGCGGTAGCACTTCCAGGCAGTCGACGGCAGAGAAACAGAGGTGCGCGCGTTCTTCCAGCGCCTCATTGAGCTGAATGCGCAAACGGATCAGATCGTCATGATCGCCGCAAAAACAGATCTTCGTCACCTGATGGGCCGGAATACTTTTTATATCGATAACCTGATAACGAAAGCCGCTGTAGACGTGCGCCTGGAGTAGCGCGGGGATCTCCTGGCCTGTAAACCAGCCGTTGTCATTAAACACATGCATACTGGCTCGGGTATCCCAGGCATGGTGCATCACCGTATCGGCAACCTGAGGATCGAGATCCTGACGATGCAGCACGTCGCCTTCCAGCGAGTGAATTCGCGTCCCGTTACCGGTAATAAGATAAGCATCCAGTGAAAGCGTCCCCAGAATATGCCGCATTTCCAGCACATGACGGCCCGTAGCGAATGTCAGAGTGATATCGCGTTCGCGCAGACGCGCCAGCGTGGCGATCGTTTCTCTACCCAAATGGTGATCGGGCATTAATAACGTGCCATCCATATCAAATGCTGCCAGACGGGCCATCTCTTTCTCCATACTGTGACGCGGTTAACTTGTTGTTCAGTATTACCTGAGATATACGGAAGTAATAGTGAACAGATAAAAGGAAGTGTTCCGGGTTTCTATGAGGCTACTGAATCGGCTTAATCAATATCAACGCCTCTGGCAGCCTTCCGCCGGGGAAACGCAACATGTCACCGTTAGCGAACTGGCCGAGCGCTGTTTTTGTAGCGAGCGCCATCTGCGAACGCTGCTGCGTCAGGCCCAGCAGGCAGGTTGGCTAAGATGGGAGGCGCAGTCCGGGCGCGGGAAACGTGGACAGCTCCAGTTTCTGGTCACGCCGGAATCGCTCCGCACCGCCATGATGGAACAGGCGCTGGAAAAAGGGCAGCAGCTCAACGTACTGGAACTGGCGCAGCTGGCGCCGGGTGAGTTACGGGCGATGCTCCAGCCTTTTATGGGCGGCCAATGGCAAAACGATACGCCGACATTGCGTATTCCCTACTATCGTCCGCTTGATCCGCTGCAGCCGGGTTTTCTGCCAGGACGCGCGGAACAGCATCTCGCAGGGCAAGTTTTTTCCGGGTTAACGCGCTTCGACCGCGACAGTCAATATCCTTGCGGGGATTTGGCGCATCACTGGGAGGTTTCCGCCGACGGTTTACGCTGGGATTTTTATATTCGTTCCACGCTACACTGGCATAATGGCGATGCGGTGGATACCGCGCAGCTACACGAACGCCTGGAAAGGCTGCTTACCCTACCGGCGCTAAGCAAATTGTTTATTAGCGTCGCACGGATCGAAGTAACGCATCCTCAGTGCCTGACCTTTCTCCTTCACCGACCTGATTACTGGCTGGCGCATCGTCTGGCGAGCTATTGTAGCGGTCTGGCGCATCCTGACCTGCCGCTTATCGGCACCGGTCCTTTTCGCCTGGCGTTGTTCACGCCGGAACTGGTGCGTCTGGAAAGTCATGACCATTATCACCTCAGCCATCCGCTGCTGAAAGCGATTGAATTCTGGATCACCCCGCAACTGTTTGCCCAGGATCTGGGCACCAGTTGCCGCCATCCGGTGCAGATTGCCATCGGCAAACCGGAAGAGCTGGCGACGCTGAGTCAGGTAAGTAGTGGTATCAGTCTTGGCTTTTGTTATTTAACCCTCAAAAAGGGCTCACGGCTCAACGTACAGCAGGCGCGGCGTCTGATACATATTATCCATCATACTTCGCTGCTGAAAACCTTGCCGGTAGATGAGAACTTGATTATGCCAAGTCAGGGGCTGCTACCCGGCTGGACAATCCCGCAATGGCAGGACGTTGATGAAACGCCATTGCCGAAAAAACTTACCCTGGCGTACCACCTTCCCGTAGAGCTGCATACGATGGCGGAACAACTTCGACATTACCTGGCGACGCTCGGCTGTGAGTTAACGTTGATTTTTCATAATGCCAAAAACTGGGATAACTGCCCTGCGTTGGCGCAAGCGGATCTGATGATGGGCGACAGGCTGATCGGCGAAGCGCCGGAATATACGCTGGAGCAGTGGCTACGTTGCGATCAGATCTGGCCGCATGTCCTGGACGCGCCTGCGTTTTCCCATCTGCAGGCTACGCTTGACGCTCTGCAAATTCAGCCCAATGAAAAAGATCGCCGCGCCGCGCTACAACAAGTTTTTGCCAACCTGATGGATGATGCCACACTTACGCCGCTGTTTAATTATCACTATCGCATCAGCGCCCCTCCGGGCGTTAACGGCGTTCGGCTCACCCCTCGCGGCTGGTTTGAATTTAGCGAAGCCTGGCTTCCGCCGCCTTCGCCGTGAAGAAGCTGGTCGGGATTATCCGTACGCGTTACCATATTGGTTTTCGTCATTGATCAGGATAACTATGAAACGCGCCGTTGTTGTATTTAGTGGAGGTCAGGACTCCACCACTTGTCTGGCGCAAGCGCGGCATCAGTATGATGAAGTGCATTGTGTCACGTTTGATTATGGTCAGCGCCACCGCGCAGAGATTGATGTCGCACGGGCGCTGGCGTTAAAACTTGGCGCACGCGCGCATAAAGTGCTGGATGTCACTTTGCTGAACGAACTGGCGGTCAGCAGCCTGACGCGGGATAGCATTCCGGTGCCGGACTATGAACCGAACGCTGACGGTATCCCCAATACTTTCGTACCGGGACGCAATATTCTCTTTCTGACGCTGGCGGCGATTTACGCTTATCAGGTCAAAGCCGAAGCGGTGATCACCGGCGTTTGCGAGACCGATTTTTCCGGCTATCCAGACTGTCGCGATGAGTTCGTCAAAGCGCTGAATCACGCGGTGAATCTGGGCATGGCGAAAGATATCCGTTTCGAAACGCCCTTAATGTGGATTGATAAAGCTGAAACCTGGGCGCTGGCCGATTATTGGGGCCAACTGGATTTGGTTCGCGAAGAGACGCTGACCTGCTATAACGGCATTAAAGGCGATGGCTGTGGTCATTGCGCAGCCTGTAATCTGCGCGCTAACGGCCTGAATCATTATCTGTCGAATAAAGCGGCGGTGATGACGGCAATGAAGCAAAAAACCGGGTTAAGGTGATTGTTTTGCCGGATGGCGGCGCACGCGCCTTATCCGGCCTGGCGATATTCACCATGGTCAATATCGCCAGGCCGGACAAGTTCAACGCCATCAGACTGCGAGGCGTTATTGCACCATCTGTTTCAGCTTTTCACGCAATTCGCCTTCCAGCGGCAGCGCTTTTTGCGTTTTTAAATCAATACAAACAAACGTGATGAGCGCATCGGCCACCACCTGCCCTTCTGGCTCCAGCGTAATCGTCTGGCTTAATACGCCGCTTTTACCGTTAAGCTGTTGTACCTGGCTGGTCACGGTCAGTAGATCGCTCAATACCGCCGGGCGACGGTAATTTATATTGATGTTTACCACCACAAAGGCAATATTGCGGGCCGTCATCCACTGAAAGCTGTCGCTGTTTTCCAGCCCATCCCAACGGGCCTCTTCCAGAAATTCCAGATAGCGGGCATTATTAACATGTTGATAAACATCAAGATGATATCCACGAACTTTGATTTGTGTTTGCATAGCGCAATAACCTTACGTTGTTGTTATAAGTAAACGACAAGTACAGAGGTCATAACTGGTATGACCTCTACAGTCTGGCAAATTTTGGCCACTGTGCAAGTGATTACAATGTTAAAACTGCCAGATTACGCTCCACCAGCGCGCTTCCCATTCCCGGCACCTGCTTTAAATCATCCACCGTTTTAAAAGGACCATACTCCTCCCGATAGCTCACAATAGCCTGCGCTTTTTTCAGCCCAACGCCGTTCATCACCCGCGCCAGATCCTCCGCAGACGCGGTATTAATGCTCACCCTGGTACCTTCATCATCGCTGGCTTTAGCAGGTAATGCCGCTTTGGCGGAGGATGAAGAAGGCGTATCCGCTTTTGTTTCCACCGCTGCATTTTTTGCGACAGGCGTCGCCGCCAGCGCGCTATGGGCCATGCCCGCGCAGGTTAAAGAAAGCGTAATAAGCAGTGCTTTAATTCCGTGTTTCATACTGTTTTCTCCTTGTTTGTTAACAGTGCAGCCACGATAGCGGGGCGGAGAAAAACGAACAAACGGCAATTCTCAGAAATGGAAAAGGCCGGGAAAGCGGCCTTTGTGGGATACAACGTTTTGCAATTTTTTGCGAAGCGCCTCGACGATTACTGCTGTTCCAGAGCGTCGCCGATTTTGATTTTCGCCTCTTTACGCAGATTGCTCATCAGCGCCTCAAAGACAATTTGCGCATTGTTCTGCGTGATGCCCTGCACCATCGCTTTTTTCTGCGCTTCCGGCATGGCGCCCGCTTTCACCTCGTCAAACGCCAGCAGAACGACGTTACCCTGCATATCGTTCGCCACGCCATAAACTGGCTTATCTTTCGTCGGAAGGCTTAATGCAAAGGCCGCCTGACTCACCGGATCCTGACTGGTACGACTTAACGTTTTAGGCTCGCCAAAACTCAGACCCGCCGCTTTCATCGCTTCCGCGCCTTTGCCCGCTTTCAGCTCGACCAGCAGTTTTTCCGCATCCAGCTTCGCCTGTTGTTCCGCTTTATTATGCTTCACCAGGGCAGTGACCTGTTCTTTCACTTCTGCCAACGGCTTCACGGCTTCAGGTTTATGTTCGCTCACGCGTACGACAAAAGCCCGGTCACCATCCACGGTGATAATGTCTGAATTCGGCCCCGGCGTACCGTTTTCGCCTACCAGACCGCCATTAAAGATAGCATCGGCTACCGGTTTGAAGTTCAGCTCTTCCGGTAAGGTGTCACGGCTAAACCAGCCGGTTTCAACGGCTTTTACGCCAGCGACCTGTTCAGCGCCTGCTAACGACTCATTGTCGTTGCTTGCCGCATCGCTCACTTTCTGCTGCAACGCATAGTAAGCATCCAGCGCTTTTTCCTGTTTCACTTTCGCGGCAATGTCGTCGCGAACCTCGCTTAACGGTTTCACTTTGGCAGGCTGAATATCATCCAGACGCGCCACCAGAAAACCGACAGACGACTTAATCACGCCAGATATCTGGCCTTTTTCTTTTAATCCGGCGTTTTTCAGTTCCGGCACCGTGGCAGACTCTTCCAGCCAGCCCATATCGCCGCCATTACGCGCAGAGATGATATCGGTAGATTTCTCTTTCGCCAGCGTGGCGAAATCTTCGCCCTTGTTCAGCGCATCCAGTACCGCTTTCGCATCATCTTCCGTTTTGGTCTGAATAATGCTGTAACGAATACGCTCCGGCTGAGTAAACTGATCTACATGCTGGTCATAATAGGCCTGAATATCCGCATCGCTGACCGGTGCCTGCATCGTCGCGGCATCCAGCTTGATATAGCTTACGCGGAACTGTTCCGGCGTCATAAAGCGGACTTTATTCTGATCGTAGTAGCTGGACACTTCCTGATCGGTCACCTGCTGCTTCGCCGCCAGCGCGTTGACATCAATAACGGCTTCACGCACCACGCGCTGTTGAGAGACTAATGCCGCCAGTTCGTCGGTTTCCCCTTTCAGCATAAAATCAGTACCGGCCACGCCGTTGATCAGTTGCTGAGTGGTAAGCTGGTTACGCAGCGCCTGAGCGTACTGATCGGCGGTCATTCCCATCTGATTCACAATCGCGTTATAGCGGTTGTTGTCAAACTTACCGTCCACCTGAAAAGCGGGAGTGGCGAAAATCGCCTGTTTTACCTGCTCATCGCTGATGCCCAGTTTCAGTTCGCGGGAATATTGATCCAACAGCGCTTCATCTATCAGACGATTCAGCACCTGCTGGCGCAGGCTTTTCATATAACCTTCGTTGGCCGCCAGTTCAGAATACCTGTCGCCCAACTGCTGCTGCATACGGTTACGTTCGTTGTTAAACGCATTCTCAAACTGTGCCCGGCTGATTTCCTGGCCATTCACTTTTGCGGCGTAGTTATTGCTTCCGCCAATCAGGTAACCACTAACGCCGGTCAAAATGAACGACACGATAATGATAACGAAAATAATCTTGAGCACGAGACTGTTTGCAGCCGTGCGTAAGCTGTCCATCATGGTGTAACCACACTCCGCTGTAGGTGACTTTACACTTTATCTTTCAGGCGGCTTCTCTGCTGGCTACTGAGTGATTCGCTCAGTAGCCGCGTCGACGCAACCTGAATGATTTGCGTATAGAGACTTCACGCGCATCGCATTTTCTGAACGCGGCGCACAAAAGCCTATTGTGACAAGAAACGAGGGCAATTGTCAGCCCGCAACGCACAGAAAGTCCCGAATCGCCAATAAAAAAGGCACATCAGTTGATGCGCCCTTGTACTTTGTCACATCCCCCGAGGGGATCACGCTTAGTTTACCGCGTCTTTCAGCGCTTTACCTGCACGGAAACTCGGCACTTTGGCAGCGGCGATGGTGATCTCTTTACCTGTTTGCGGGTTGCGACCAGTACGGGCAGCACGCTCTTTAACAGCAAAAGTACCAAAGCCTACCAGTGCAACGTCATCCCCTTCTTTCAGAGATTCGGTAACAGAAGCAATAATCGCATCTAACGCACGTCCAGCCGCAGCCTTAGAGATATCAGCCCCTGCAGCAATTTTTTCGATCAGTTGAGATTTATTCACTCTTCTCTTCCTCTTTATAATTTATATCGCACCTGAATCCTTCGAAGTACGACCGCGCAGCAGTTATATCAGGCCTGCCACGCCCTTACAACACCCGTTAATGGTGGCAGACCCAATCAACCATCTAAATTAGCTATACAAAAAAAGGCTGGCAAGTCCGAAATAGCCTGCCAGCCCTGTTTTTATTAGCGCTATTTGCGCGAGGTCACTATTTTGCGGTTACAACCTGCATTCCAGACGGTTCGTTTTGCAGAGCAAGCGTCAGAACTTCCTCAATGCGCTTCACAGGATGAATATCCAGATCGGCAATCACGTTGTCCGGAATTTCCTCCAGGTCACGTTTATTTTCGAATGGAATTAAGACCGTTTTAATCCCGCCGCGATGCGCCGCCAACAATTTTTCTTTCAGGCCGCCGATCGGCAATACCTGACCACGCAGCGTGATCTCGCCGGTCATTGCCACATCTGCGCGCACCGGATTACCGGTCAGGCAGGAAACCAGCGCGGTACACATCGCGATACCGGCGCTTGGACCGTCTTTCGGCGTTGCGCCTTCCGGCACGTGAACGTGGATATCGCGTTTTTCGTAAAAGTCCGGATTAATACCCAGTTTTTCCGCGCGCGCGCGCACCACGGTCAGCGCCGCCTGAATAGATTCCTGCATCACTTCACCGAGCGAGCCGGTGTAGGTCAACTTGCCTTTGCCCGGTACGCAGGCGGTTTCGATGGTCAACAGATCGCCGCCCACTTCCGTCCACGCCAGGCCCGTCACCTGACCTACGCGGTTTTCGCTATCCGCGCGGCCATAATCAAAGCGCTGCACACCGAGGTAGTCGTGCAGATTATCGCCGTTAATTTCGATATGTTTTAACGACTTATCGAGCAACAGTTGTTTAACCGCTTTGCGGCACAGTTTGGAGATTTCACGCTCCAGACTACGCACGCCCGCTTCACGCGTGTAATAGCGAATAATACCGATAATCGCGCTATCGTCGACCGTCAGTTCGCCTTTCTTCAGCGCGTTACGCTCGATCTGCTTCGGCAGCAGGTGACGTTTAGCAATATTCAGCTTCTCATCTTCGGTATAACCGGACAGACGGATCACTTCCATACGATCCAGCAACGGCGCCGGAATGTTCATGGAGTTGGAGGTGGCGACGAACATCACATCGCTGAGATCGTAATCCACTTCCAGGTAATGATCGCTGAACGCCACGTTCTGCTCCGGATCCAGCACTTCCAGCAGTGCGGAAGCCGGATCGCCGCGCATGTCAGAAGACATTTTGTCGATCTCATCGAGCAGGAACAGTGGGTTTTTAACCCCCACTTTGGCCATTTTTTGGATCAGTTTACCCGGCATAGAGCCAATGTAAGTCCGGCGATGACCGCGGATTTCCGCTTCATCACGCACGCCGCCCAGCGCCATACGGATGTATTTACGCCCTGTTGCTTTAGCGATGGACTGGCCCAACGAGGTTTTACCTACCCCCGGCGGCCCCACCAGACACAGGATCGGCCCCTTGATTTTATTTACACGGCTTTGAACCGCGAGATACTCAAGGATGCGGTCTTTCACGCGCTCCAGACCATAATGGTCAGTATCGAGGATTTCCTGCGCCTGACGCAGGTCTTTTTTGACCTTGCTACGCGCATTCCACGGCACCTGCACCATCCAGTCGATGTAGCCGCGCACCACGGTCGCTTCCGCCGACATCGGAGACATCATTTTCAGCTTCTGCAGTTCCGCTTCCGCTTTCTCTTTCGCCTCTTTCGGCATTTTCGCCGCGTCGATCTTACGCTTCAGCGCTTCGTTTTCGTCCGGCGCGTCGTCCATCTCGCCAAGTTCTTTCTGAATCGCTTTCATTTGCTCGTTCAGATAGTACTCGCGCTGGGATTTCTCCATCTGCTTTTTCACGCGGTTGCGAATGCGTTTCTCAACCTGCAGCAGATCGATTTCAGATTCCATCATCGCCATCAGATATTCCAGACGTTCGTTAACGTCGGACATCTCCAGTACGGACTGTTTATCCGCCAGTTTCAGCGGCATATGCGCGGCGATGGTGTCAGCCAGACGTGCAGGGTCGTCAATGCTATTGAGTGACGTCAGCACTTCCGGCGGAATTTTTTTGTTCAGCTTGATGTAGCCTTCGAACTGGCTGATAGCGGTACGCACCAGCACTTCTTGTTCTCGCTCATCAATGGCTGGCGAATCAAGGTACTCCGCCTTCGCGGAGAAATGTTCGCCGTTGTCAGACAGCGCGGAAATACGCGCGCGCTGTAACCCCTCGACCAGCACTTTTACGGTGCCGTCAGGCAGTTTCAACATCTGCAAAATAGAGGCCACGGTCCCGACGGTGAAAAGATCGTTTACACCCGGCTCATCCGTTGATGCTTCCTTCTGGGCGACCAGCATGATTTTTTTATCATGGTCCATAGCCGCTTCCAGACAACGGATAGATTTTTCCCGCCCTACAAATAAGGGTATGACCATGTGCGGATAAACCACCACATCGCGCAAGGGCAATACGGGGATTTCAATGCGTTCAGAACGCTCAGGATTCATAGAGCTCTCTCTTAGTTTAGTGTCCGCCAGGTAATCAGATAGTATAGCTGTGCTCCATACCACCTATAACATGTACGTCAGTATATGGGGATGTTTCCCACACATTCAACGGCGTGTTTACAGGAAAAACGAAAGGGGAGATAAAATCCCCCCTTTTTTGGCTAACTGATTGTATGAATGTTTAATTATTCGCCAGAAGCCTGCGCTTCCGGTTTGCCGTAAATCAGCAACGGCTTACTCTGACCGGCAATAACGGACTCGTCGATCACCACTTTTTCGACGTCTTCCATAGATGGCAAATCGTACATGGTATCCAGCAGCGCCGCTTCGACGATAGAACGCAGACCACGGGCACCGGTTTTACGCGCCATTGCTTTCCTGGCGATAGCGTCCAGCGCTTCGTCACGGAATTCCAGATCGACGCCTTCCAGGTTAAACAGCGCCTGATACTGCTTGGTCAGCGCATTTTTCGGCTCTTTCAGGATTTGAATCAGCGCTTCTTCGCTGAGTTCGTTCAGCGTCGCTACCACTGGCAGACGACCGATAAACTCAGGAATCAGACCAAATTTGATCAAATCTTCCGGTTCAACCTGCGACAACAGCTCGCCTTCGCTGGCTTTGTCGGACTTCGCTTTCACCGTCGCGCCAAAACCAATGCCGGAGCCGGTTTCAACACGGTTAGCGATCACTTTATCCAGACCGGCAAACGCGCCGCCGCAGATAAACAGAATCTTAGAGGTATCTACCTGTAAGAACTCCTGCTGCGGATGTTTGCGACCACCCTGCGGTGGAACCGCGGCGACGGTGCCTTCGATCAGTTTCAGCAACGCCTGCTGTACGCCTTCGCCGGAAACATCGCGGGTAATGGACGGATTGTCTGATTTACGCGAAA
This sequence comes from Salmonella sp. SJTUF14076, assembly GCF_015534835.1. NCBI lineage: Bacteria > Pseudomonadati > Pseudomonadota > Gammaproteobacteria > Enterobacterales > Enterobacteriaceae > Salmonella > Salmonella sp. SJTUF14076. The sequence goes on from NZ_CP064674.1 coordinate 3,444,277, forward strand.
TCTTATCGATTTCATCAATGTAGACAATCCCACGCTGCGCTTTTTGCACGTCGTAGTCGCATTTCTGCAACAGTTTCTGAATGATATTCTCGACGTCTTCACCCACGTAACCCGCTTCGGTTAGCGTGGTCGCATCCGCCATAGTGAACGGCACATCCAGCAAGCGCGCCAGCGTTTCCGCCAGCAGCGTTTTACCGGAACCGGTCGGTCCAATCAGCAGAATGTTGCTTTTGCCTAACTCGACGCCATTGCTGGTATCGCCGTTACGCAGACGCTTGTAGTGGTTATAGACCGCCACCGCCAGCACTTTTTTCGCCTGCTCCTGGCCGATAACGTAATCGTCCAGGTGGGTACGAATTTCATGCGGCGTCGGCAGCGCACTACGTTCACGGTGCGGAGCAACTTCTTTAATTTCTTCGCGAATAATGTCGTTACATAAATCGACGCATTCGTCGCAGATATACACGGATGGACCGGCAATCAGCTTGCGCACTTCATGCTGGCTTTTGCCGCAAAAAGAGCAGTACAACAATTTGCCCGAGCCATCTTTGCGTTTATCTGTCATGAGTCAAAACCTCTTCTTTGTTCTTTGTGCCGCACACGACGACGCAAATGCCATTCTCAGGCGCAAGCCGCTAATCAGCGTTGTGCCGCCCTTCATTAGTATATACACAAAATCATTCGAGCTACATCAAGGCGGCAACTCGGCGACTCCGCAGGCGCTTACATAAGTAAGTCACCGGGAGGCGCGCTGGCAACCAACACCGAGGTAGCGTGAAGGATGAAGTGTATAGCGGCACACTTGCGTCCAGGGCATCAATTACGATGGGTCAAAATTGAGTCAACCAAACCGTACTCTACCGCTTCAGGCGCGGAGAGGAAGCGATCGCGCTCAGTATCACGTTCAATCTGCTCAAGAGATTGACCCGTATGATGCGCCATAAGTTCATTCATGCGCCCTTTTACTTTCAAAATTTCGCGGGCGTGAATTTCAATATCCGTCGCCTGGCCCTGGTAGCCGCCCAGCGGCTGGTGGATCATGACGCGAGAGTTCGGCAAGCAGAAACGTTTGCCTTTCGCCCCGGCAGTCAGCAGAAACGCCCCCATAGAGGCCGCCTGTCCCATACAAATGGTGCTGACGTCTGGCTTAATAAACTGCATGGTGTCATAGATGGACATCCCCGCAGTAATTACGCCGCCAGGAGAATTAATGTACAGATAGATATCTTTTTCCGGATTTTCCGCTTCCAGGAACAGCATCTGCGCCACGATCAGGTTAGCCATATGGTCTTCGACCTGGCCGGTCAGAAATATGACGCGTTCCTTAAGTAGACGAGAATAGATATCAAAAGAGCGCTCACCGCGTGAGGTCTGTTCAATGACCATCGGCACCAGCGCCATATGAGGGGCCAAATTATCTCGTTCTCCGCTGTATGACATTTCCGTCTCCTGGATAAAAATTGAAAAAACCTGCTGTACTGATTGTAACCTGATGGACGGATTATCAGCCAGTCCCTCTGTAATGGGTACGGCATCGCCATAATTCAAGCATAACAATCTTTTGCTCTAACGCTAACACTGAAACGCGGTTTTCGCACCCTTACCATGCAAAATGCGTGACAAAAAAAACCCGTCACTGAAAGGTGACGGGTTTTTGTGCAAATTTCGTGCTTTTAACGCGAAAAATTACGCCTGCTGGTTCATCAGCTCATTGAAGGAAGTGGCTTTTTCAGACACTTTCGCTTTTGCCAGAACCGCTTCAACAGCCTGTTCTTCCAGAGCGACGTTACGCATATTGTCCATCAGCTCTTTATTTTTGCTGTAGAACTCAATCACTTCTTTCGGATCTTCGTAAGCAGACGCCATCTCTTCGATCAGGCCTTTAACGCGTTCTTCGTCCGCTTTCAGCTCGTTGGTACGAATGACTTCGCCGAGCAGCAGACCGACAACTACACGACGCTTAGCCTGTTCTTCGAACAGTTCGCGCGGCAGCTCCAGAGCCTGTTTCTCGTTACCACCAAAACGCTGCGCAGCCTGACGACGCAGAACGTCGATTTCGCTGTCGATCAGCGCAGCCGGTACGTCGATGTCGTTAGCTTTTACCAGACCTTCGATCGCCTGAGACTTAACGCGGTTACGCACCGCGCCTTTCAGCTCACGTTCCATGTTTTTACGTACTTCAGCGCGCAGACCGGCTACGGAACCATCTTCAACGCCGAAACGTTTGATGAATTCTTCGGTCAGTTCCGGCAGTTCGCGTTCTTCAACTTTCTTCAGGTTGATAACGAACTTAGCCGCTTTACCTTTCAGGTTTTCAGCATGGTACTCTTCCGGGAAGGTCACATCGATAGTGAACTCTTCGCCAGCTTTGTGGCCTTTAACGCCGTCTTCAAAGCCCGGAATCATACGACCCTGGCCCATCGCCAGAACGAAATCGGTCGCTTTGCCGCCTTCGAACTCTTCGCCGTCTACAGAGCCGGTGAAGTCGATGGTCACGCGGTCTTCCGCATCCGCAGCGCCGTCTTTTTCTTTCCAGGTCGCCTGCTGCTTACGCAGGGTGTCCAGCATCACATCAACGTCAGCGTCGGTGACTTCAACAACCGGTTTTTCAACTTCGATGGACTCGAGGCCGGTCAGCTCAACTTCCGGATAGACTTCAAACTCGACGGAGTAAGTGAAGTCTTCACCCACTTTGTATTCGCCCGGAACATAGTTCGGCGCGCCTGCCGGGTTAATTTTTTCTTTGATGATCGCGTCAACGAAGTTGCGGCTCATCAGATCGCCCAGCACGTCCTGGCGAACAGAAGCGCCATAACGCTGAGCGACGATATTCATCGGTACTTTGCCTTTACGGAAGCCGTCAATACGTACTTTTTTCGCTACGTTGACCAGCTCGCTTTTTACAGCGGTCTCGATGCTGTCAGCAGCGATTGTAATCGTTACACGGCGGCCAAGGCCCTGAGTGGTTTCAACTGAAACTTGCATCTTGTTACCTCAAAAAATCACAGTGCTCGGTCAACTCTACTCCGCAAGCACGTGCTATTTGCTTCGCGGAACCGGGATGTTCTCATAATCAATCACATTCCCTGTCGTCAGAATCATCCCGAAGACGTTCATATATAAGACGGCGCATTATAGCGGCATCACTTTTGTGAGTCGAGAACGGTGATTGTGCGATGCTGCGGCGGTTTTCACAATTCTCGGCTAATTTTTGTCTGAATACTGTACGACACGCTCAAAATTCAGACAAAACAAAACGGCCCGCAGGCCGTTTTCACATAATTCTGTAGCAACATACTGGAAAAGCGGAGGTAGTTGCAAATCCGTTTTGCTACGCGATGCTTCCCGCGCCGCGACAAGGAGGCGACGCGAAGATAGTATCCTGCAACCCTTCCCACTCTTTGAGGGTATAAGTATGCAGTGCCAGCGCATGTACGGTTGTGGAAAGTTCCGCCGTTAACGTACCGTAAATCATCCGATGACGATTAAGAAAACGTTCGCCTGTAAAGCGATCGCTCACCAGCACGACCTTAAAATGGCTTTCCGATCCTGCAGGAACATTGTGACGATAGCTTTCATCCACAACTTCGAGAAACACGGGGTCGAACGCTGTCCTTAATTTTTCTTCTATTTGCTCACGTATCATCATGAAAATCTCCTCCGACAACGCTGTGATGTCACCCATCCCTTTAAATACTAGCCGCTTTTACCGTTTCCATTACAGCATGACAACAAAAATTTAGCTTTCGTCTGATTATTTCAGCCAAACGTATGAAGTTTACTGCCTTAATCATTCTTTTAGCGCTCAAAATCCCCGCTCGCGCCGTTATCAATACCAAATCGGACATTACGACGAATTTACCTGCGTTGACCACTTCCCCTCGCCGTTAGCGGTGTTATGATGGCGGGAATTTTTACCTATCACGTTTTAAGCGTCATTGAGAGCCTGAATATGTTAAAAAAACTTCTCTTTCCGTTAGTCGCTCTGTTTATGCTGGCAGGATGCGCCACACCGCCGACGACCATTGACGTCGCGCCGAAGATCACCTTGCCACAGCAGGACCCGAGCCTGATGGGCGTCACCGTTAGCATTACCGGCGCGGACCAACGCCAGGATCAAGCGTTAGCGAAAGTCACGCGTAACAACCAGTTGGTAACGTTAACCGCCTCCCGCGATTTACGCTTCCTGTTACAAGAAGTCCTGGAAAAACAGATGACGGCACGGGGCTACATGATCGGGCCTAACGGCGCGGTTAATCTGCAGATTATTGTTAACCAACTGTATGCTGATGTTTCCCAGGGCAGCGTGCGCTACAACATCGCGACCAAAGCGGATATCGCGATTATTGCGACCGCGGCAAATGGCAGCAAGATGACCAAAAACTATCGCGCCAACTACTCTATTGAAGGGGCGTTCCAGGCCTCTAACCAGAATATTGCCGACGCGGTAAACAGCGTTCTGACCGATACCATTGCTGATATGTCTCAGGACACCAGTATTCACGATTTTATCAAGCAAAACGCCCGTTAATAGCAACAACAAGACCCGGCAGAAGCCGGGTCTGTAGATGCCTATGTCAAGTCAATATTTACGTATTTTCCAGCAACCGCGCTCAGCCATTCTGCTGATATTGGGTTTTGCCTCCGGTCTCCCGCTGGCGCTCACTTCCGGTACGCTACAGGCGTGGATGACCGTCGAGAATATCGATCTTAAAACGATTGGCTTCTTCTCGCTGGTTGGTCAGGCCTATGTGTTTAAGTTTCTCTGGTCCCCGCTGATGGACCGCTACACGCCGCCTTTTTTAGGTCGTCGTCGCGGTTGGTTACTCGCCACCCAACTGTTGTTACTGGCGGCGATTGCGGCGATGGGCTTTCTTGAACCCGGCACGCAGCTACGCTGGATGGCGGCGCTGGCGGTGGTGATTGCTTTTTGCTCCGCCTCGCAGGATATCGTGTTCGACGCCTGGAAAACCGATGTTTTACCCGCAGAAGAACGCGGCGCTGGCGCGGCAATCAGCGTGCTTGGCTACCGGTTGGGGATGCTGGTTTCCGGCGGACTGGCGCTATGGCTGGCCGATCGCTGGCTCGGCTGGCAGGGCATGTACTGGCTGATGGCGGCATTGTTGATCCCCTGCATTATCGCCACCTTACTGGCGCCGGAACCGACCGATACTATCCCGTCCCCGAAATCGCTGGAACAGGCCGTCGTCGCGCCGCTACGCGATTTCTTTGGCCGTAATAACGCCTGGCTGATTTTACTGCTCATTGTGCTTTATAAACTGGGTGACGCCTTCGCCATGAGCCTGACCACCACCTTTTTGATTCGCGGCGTCGGCTTTGACGCCGGCGAAGTCGGTGTGGTCAATAAAACGCTGGGCCTGCTGGCGACGATCGTCGGCGCGTTATACGGCGGCATATTAATGCAGCGTCTTTCGCTGTTTCGCGCGCTGCTGATTTTCGGCATTTTGCAAGGCGCGTCCAACGCCGGTTACTGGTTGCTCTCCATTACCGATAAAAACATGTTCAGCATGGGCGCGGCGGTCTTTTTCGAAAATCTGTGCGGCGGGATGGGTACTGCCGCCTTTGTCGCCTTATTAATGACGCTATGTAATAAGTCGTTTTCCGCAACACAGTTTGCCCTACTGTCGGCCCTCTCCGCAGTAGGCCGCGTTTATGTTGGTCCCGTAGCGGGCTGGTTCGTTGAAGCGCACGGCTGGCCGACATTCTACCTCTTCTCGGTTGTTGCCGCCGTTCCCGGGCTGTTACTGTTGCTGGTCTGTCGGCAAACGCTGGAATATAGCTGGCAGAACGAGCGTTTCATTCCCCGCACGCAATACCGTGGCGCCTACAATTTCGCGCTTTCAATCCTGCTCGCGGGCGTCGCTTTGCTGGCGGTATGGGTACTCCTGCTGACCATGAACGCGTTGGATTACACTAACTTCTCATTCCTGTCCGGATTGCTTGAGACTGCGGTAGCGGTTGCCGTGTGCGGCATTGTCTTTGGCGGGTTGCTGGACTACCTGGCACTACGAAAAACACGCCTGCTCTAAAACATTATTTGCCGTTGTAATAACGACCCGGAATTATAACGGCTAAATAACCATCAATTGATAAAAAATATATTTGTCTTTTTGTGCGCAACAGAATTTTGGAAATTATTGGTAATTTCTACGCTACCTATTTTCTTTACACGATTCAGCCGATTAAATTTAAATTTCTGCCGTTGATTGTCCTTTTATTGATAATAAATTGTTAAGTAATTGTTTTATTTTTACATTGGTTATACCAATTATCCCTCAACATCCCACTTACAGACCTCATCCGTTATAACGCAAAGTTTCAACAGTGTCTTAAAGTTATTTCGACATACTTGGCAACATATGTGACATGCGCGGCAGAACTTGGTAACACAGAACCAATCATGTTTACAGTAATGTAACCTTACCGTAAAATGCCCCTACACTTTAAACGCCACCAGGTCCCGTGGAATTGAGGTCGTTAAATGAGACTCAGGAAATACAATAAAAGTTTGGGATGGTTGTCATTAATTGCAGGCACTGCATTACTCAGTGGCTGTAATTCTGCGCTGCTGGATCCCAAAGGACAGATTGGACTGGAGCAACGTTCGCTGATACTGACGGCATTTGGCCTGATGTTGATCGTCGTTATTCCCGCCATCTTGATGGCTGTTGGTTTCGCCTGGAAGTATCGTGCGAGTAATAAGGATGCGAAGTATAGCCCGAACTGGTCACACTCCAATAAAGTGGAAGCCGTGGTCTGGACAGTGCCTATCTTGATCATCATTTTCCTTGCCGTACTGACCTGGAAAACCACGCACGCGCTTGAACCAAGCAAGCCGCTGGCGCATGACGAAAAACCGATCACCATCGAAGTGGTTTCCATGGACTGGAAATGGTTCTTCATCTATCCGGAGCAGGGTATCGCCACCGTCAACGAGATCGCCTTCCCGGCGAACACGCCGGTTTATTTCAAAGTGACCTCCAACTCCGTGATGAACTCCTTCTTTATCCCGCGTCTGGGTAGCCAGATTTATGCCATGGCCGGTATGCAAACGCGTTTGCATCTGATCGCCAATGAACCCGGAACCTACGATGGCATCTCCGCCAGCTATAGCGGCCCGGGCTTCTCTGGTATGAAGTTTAAAGCTATCGCCACCAAAGACCGCGCAGAATTCGACCAATGGGTCGCAAAAGCGAAGCAGTCTCCGAACACCATGAATGATATGGCGGCGTTCGAGAAAGTGGCTATGCCAAGCGAGTACAACAAGGTGGAATATTTCTCCAGCGTGAAACCAGATTTGTTCAAGTACGTTATTAACAAATTCATGGACCACGGTAAGAGCATGGACATGACCCAACCTGAAGGTGAGCACAGCTCGCATGAAGGAATGGAAGGTATGGACATGAGCCACGCGGAATCCGCCAACTCCAAGGGTTGAGGAAGATAAGATGTTCGGAAAATTATCACTGGATGCAGTACCGTTCCATGAACCTATCGTCATGGTAACGATCGCTGCAATTATCGTCGGGGGACTGGCGATACTGGCAGCGATTACTTACTTCGGTAAGTGGACCTACCTATGGAAAGAGTGGTTAACGTCGGTTGACCATAAACGCCTCGGCATCATGTATATCATCGTCGCGATTGTGATGCTGTTACGTGGTTTCGCCGATGCCATCATGATGCGTAGCCAGCAGGCGCTTGCCTCCGCCGGCGAAGCGGGTTTTCTACCGCCGCACCACTACGATCAGATCTTTACCGCTCACGGCGTAATCATGATCTTCTTCGTGGCGATGCCCTTCGTTATCGGTCTGATGAACCTGGTGGTTCCGCTGCAGATCGGCGCGCGCGACGTTGCGTTCCCTTTCCTGAACAACCTGAGCTTCTGGTTCACCGTTGTCGGCGTTATCCTGGTTAACCTCTCGCTGGGCGTGGGTGAATTCGCGCAGACAGGGTGGCTGGCTTATCCGCCGCTATCGGGAATAGAGTACAGTCCCAGCGTCGGGGTCGATTACTGGATATGGGCGTTGCAACTCTCGGGTATTGGTACGACGTTAACCGGTATCAACTTCTTCGTGACGATCCTGAAGATGCGTGCGCCGGGTATGACAATGTTCAAGATGCCGGTCTTTACCTGGGCCTCTTTGTGCGCCAACGTACTGATCATCGCCTCTTTCCCGATTCTGACGGTTACCGTCGCGTTGCTGACCCTGGATCGCTATCTGGGCACCCATTTCTTTACCAACGATATGGGCGGCAACATGATGATGTACATCAACCTGATTTGGGCCTGGGGCCATCCGGAAGTGTACATTCTGATTCTGCCGGTCTTCGGGGTATTCTCCGAAATCGCAGCGACCTTCTCGCGTAAACGTCTGTTCGGCTATACCTCGCTGGTTTGGGCGACCGTCTGTATTACCGTACTGTCGTTTATCGTTTGGCTGCACCACTTCTTCACGATGGGCGCAGGCGCGAACGTTAACGCCTTCTTCGGTATCACCACCATGATTATCGCCATCCCGACCGGGGTGAAGATCTTCAACTGGTTGTTCACCATGTATCAGGGCCGTATCGTCTTCCATTCCGCAATGATGTGGACCATCGGCTTTATCGTGACCTTCTCGGTCGGCGGTATGACCGGCGTGCTGCTGGCGGTACCGGGCGCGGACTTCGTCCTGCACAACAGCCTATTCCTGATTGCGCACTTCCATAACGTGATCATCGGCGGCGTAGTGTTTGGCTGCTTCGCGGGTATGACCTACTGGTGGCCGAAGGCGTTTGGCTTCAAGCTGAACGAAACCTGGGGTAAACGCGCCTTCTGGTTCTGGATTATCGGTTTCTTTGTAGCCTTTATGCCGCTGTACGTACTGGGCTTCATGGGCATGACCCGTCGCCTCAGCCAGCAAATTGATCCGCAGTTCCATACGATGCTGATGGTTGCCGCCGCCGGCGCCGCGCTGATTGCGCTGGGTATCCTGTGCCAACTGATTCAGATCTTCGTTTCTATTCGCGACCGCGATCAGAACCGCGATCTGACCGGCGACCCATGGGGTGGCCGTACGCTGGAGTGGTCAACCTCGTCTCCGCCGCCGTTCTATAACTTTGCCGTTGTGCCGCACGTTCACGAACGTGACGCCTTCTGGGAAATGAAAGAAAAAGGCGAAGCGTACCAACAGCCTGGACAATATGAAGAGATTCATATGCCGAAAAATAGCGGTGCCGGTATTGTTATCGCCGCCTTCGCAACGGTATTTGGCTTCGCCATGATCTGGCATATCTGGTGGCTGGCGATAGTGGGTTTCGCAGGCATGATCATCAGCTGGATTGTAAAAAGCTTTGATGAAGATGTGGATTACTACGTGCCGGTCCCGGAAGTCGAAAAACTGGAAAACCAGCATTTCGATGAGATTACTAAGGCAGGGCTGAAAAATGGCAACTGATACTTTAACGCACGCGACTGCCCACGCGCACGAACACGGGCACCATGACGCAGGCCAGAACAAAATCTTCGGATTTTGGGTCTACCTGATGAGCGACTGCATTCTGTTCTCTATTCTGTTTGCTACCTATGCCGTTCTGGTGAACGGCACCGCTGGCGGCCCGACAGGTAAGGATATTTTTGAACTGCCGTTCGTTTTGGTTGAAACCTTCCTGCTGTTATTTAGCTCCATTACCTACGGCATGGCGGCGATCGCCATGCACAAGAACAACAAGAGCCAGGTTATCTCCTGGCTGGCGTTGACCTTCTTGTTCGGTGCCGGATTTATCGGGATGGAACTCTATGAATTCCATCACCTGATTGTTAACGGTATGGGCCCGGATCGCAGCGGCTTCCTGTCTGCGTTCTTCGCGCTGGTCGGCACGCACGGTCTGCACGTCACTTCCGGTTTGATCTGGATGGCGGTGCTGATGGTACAAGTTGCCCGTCGCGGTCTGACCAGCACTAACCGTACCCGCATCATGTGCCTGAGCCTGTTCTGGCACTTCCTGGATGTGATTTGGATTTGCGTATTCACTGTTGTTTATCTGATGGGGGCGATGTAATGAGTCATTCTACCGAGAACGGCGGCGCATCCCACGGCAGCGTAAAAACGTACATGACCGGCTTTATCCTGTCGGTCATCCTGACGGTTATTCCATTCTGGATGGTGATGACTGGCGCTGCCTCTCCGGCCGTTATTCTGGGATCTATCCTGGCAATGGCAGTGGTGCAGATTTTGGTGCATCTGGTGTGTTTCCTGCACATGAACACCAAATCTGATGAAGGCTGGAACATGACGGCCTTCATCTTTACCGTGCTGATCATCGCCATCCTGGTTGTGGGCTCCATCTGGATTATGTGGAACCTCAACTACAACATGATGATGCACTAAGAGCGGCGAGTATGATGTTTAAGCAATACCTGCAAGTAACGAAACCAGGCATCATCTTTGGCAACCTGATCTCGGTGATCGGGGGATTTCTGCTGGCCTCAAAGGGCAGCATTGACTATCCCCTGTTCATCTATACGCTGGTCGGGGTGTCACTGGTTGTGGCGTCGGGTTGTGTATTTAACAACTACATCGACAGGGATATCGACAGGAAGATGGAAAGGACCAAGAATCGGGTGCTGGTCAAAGGCCTGATTTCTCCTGGCGTCTCGCTGGTATACGCCACCCTGCTGGGTATTGCTGGCTTTATGCTGCTGTGGTTTGGCGCTAATCCTTTGGCCTGCTGGCTGGGGGTGATGGGCTTCGTGGTCTACGTTGGCGTGTACAGCTTGTACATGAAGCGTCACTCCGTCTACGGAACGCTGATTGGTTCTCTCTCCGGCGCAGCGCCGCCGGTGATTGGCTACTGCGCCGTAACGGGCGACTTTGACAGCGGCGCGGCGATTCTGTTGGCTATTTTCAGCCTCTGGCAGATGCCGCACTCTTACGCCATCGCCATTTTCCGCTTTAAGGACTATCAGGCGGCCAATATCCCGGTTCTGCCGGTGGTAAAAGGAATCTCAGTCGCTAAAAACCACATCACGCTGTATATCATTGCGTTTGCCGTTGCAACGCTAATGCTCACGTTGGGCGGTTATGCCGGTTACAAATACCTGGTGGTCGCCGCGGCGGTCAGCGTTTGGTGGCTCGGCATGGCGCTACGCGGTTACAAAGTGGAAGATGATAAGGTCTGGGCGCGCAAGCTGTTCGGCTTCTCTATCATTGCGATTACCGCGCTGAGTATCATGATGTCCGTTGATTTTATGGTGCCGAATTCGCAGAATCTGCTGACTTACGTCTGGTAAGACTTTTGATGGCGTATCGCTTGATACGCCATTATTTTCGCTCGCAGTTACAGAAAAACGCCTGCCTTAAGCATATCCATCTCTTTACCGTTAACCATTCCCGTCACAGCAGTCACGCTATAGCTATCAACATCGCAAAATTCCGGCTGATAGACAGGTTGTAATGTCGATTCACGGAGCGTATCAGACTTATACCCTTGTAAATTGCGGTTCTGCGTATTTAGCCCAAAAGGCTCAAATGCGATAACCTGCTGTGACATCGCCCCGGCCTTATTTTTCAGCGCCAGTGAGACGCGTAAATTCTCTATACTGCTGATTCTGTCCGTTTTGACGACAAACTCCAGCTCGCATGCATAGCCGCTGCCCTGGCTCGCACCGAAAACACGATCACGATTGAAGGTTAACTTCGGCAAATTCTTTTCACGCATTGCCACAGCCTCAGCGCGGGCCTGTCGGTCTTTTTCGCAGGTCACCTGAAAATGGGGATCGTCTGCAAAACTTGTTCGCCCCTGAGCAAACAACTCCGCTGCCTTCCGGCAATCCGTGTCGACAAACTGACCGTTGGTATACATCCAGGCAAGATAGTTTAAAGCGCGAGACTTGCCCATCTTCGCCGCCCGTTCAAAGAATTCAAACGCCCGAGCGTAATCAAGCGGAACCTGCGTCCCGGAGTAATAGATCTCACCAAGATTTATGAGCGCATCGACATTACCCTGCGCAGCCGCCAACTCGTACCACTGCACCCCCTTCTGCAGATCGCGCTTAATCCCTCGTTTTCCATTCAAGTAGAAGTAACCGAGTATATTCTGCGCATCAGCCTGGCCCAATTCAGCAGCCTTGCGGAACCATTGCAACGAACGCGCCTCTTTATCGTCGACCTCAACAAAACCAGAGTCATAGAGGCTACCAACGATAAAGTTAAGTTCAGGGTCTCTCTCCTGCGCCCACAGCTCCGCAAGGTGCAGGATATCCGCCTTTGAATAACCCAGGCGCGTGATGAGCGCGGCCATCGCGCTCCCGCCGCCGGCATACTGGCGTAATGTTTCAATAAACCGGGAACGCTGAGTAATATCGCTTTCCGCGGCTTGCTTTGCCGTATCTATTTCGTCGGCTATCAGGCGCGTCACCGTCTGCGCATCAGTATCGGTGTCTGCTTTACTGGTTTTATCCGCAAGCTCTTTTGCCAAAACGTCATCCTGCATCACCCCCAGGCCATGCAGATAAAAATAACGAGCGTTGTAGCAGCCATAGGGTTCTTCAACATGACAAGCCTGCTTATAATACTTGATAGCCTGTATCGTATCTTTCGGCACAGCAACGCCGTACTCATAAATAAAGCCCAGCTCTGCCAGCGCTTGGGCGTTATTATCTTTGGCTAACGCTTTTAGCTCATTTAGCGCCTGAATATCCTTCTGCGCAATACGGCTATACAACGCGTCAATATCATCACCTGCCTGGCATACTGATGCGAAAGAAAGCCCAAGCAGAAACAAAATATTCCATTTCCGTTTTATCATTTTTCATTCCCTTATTTTTTATCTAAAAAGCGCACACTGTCAGCTTTCAGCAAGTCGACATTCTTACCGTTAATCGTTGCCGTAGCGGATTTCAGCGTAAAATGGATATCGCCGATCCCGTGACAAAAATCTTGCGTATACAGCGGGAGATCGTATGGGGTAACGAGAGGATCAACATCATGATTTTGCATATCTATCCCCAGTGTATTCAAACCGAATGGCGGAATCATTAACGTTTCCTCAGTTGCCATTCCATCATCATTTTTCAGCTCAAGCGTAATATGCAAATTCGCCATGTTACGGATTTTATCCGTGCTAACCTGAAAACTTAATGCGCACTCTTTCGGTTTAGCCGTTATCCCGCGAGAGAAAATACTCTCTTTTTTTAGGGTTACTTTGGGTAAAGCATCCGCGTTGTTTTTTCGACTCTGAATATCCGCTTCGCATTTACTCAAAAATATTTTTTCCTCAACTTTCTTACCTACATATCGAGATGCTTTCTTGTAATACGACCAGGCTTTATCACAGTCAGGTGCAGTACCTAAACCGTTATAATACATCCAACTCAACGGCATCGTTGAGCGCGAATTAGTACCATCATTTTCAACCTGCGTAAATAATGCCAGCGCTTTAGCGTAATCAGTGCGCCCTGTTGCGCCAGAATAATAGATTTTACCTAGCGCAATCTGTGCATCGCTGTCACCCTGCTCAGCCGCCTGCCCATACCATTTTTGTGCTTCCTGAATGTCTGGCTTAATCCCCCACTCATCGCCCTCTCCCCCCGAATAAATACCTCCCAAGAGAGATTGGGCCTCAACGACGCCTTTTTCCGCGGCGGCGCGAAACCACTTCAATGACGCAGGTCTGGCTTGATAAGGCTCGTCCGCATAGCGACCGGAAAAGTCATTAAGGGTGAGTCGCCCCATCTGATAATCCATTTGCGGGTCGCCATCCTGCGACCATAACGTAGCCAGCCGAAATGTTTTTTCCTGGTTAAATCCAATACGGCTAAAAAAAAGCGCATCGCTCTCGGGTCTATTATTTAGAGCATGAATTAGTATACTAATAAATGCCGCCCGCTGCGATTTATCCGTATCGGCCAATGCTTTTGCCATGTAAATTTCTTGCGAAAACTTATCAATATATTCTTGCTCAATCAATAAATTATCCAGATTCATTTTCTTAGCATACTTATTGGCCTGAGCGCTATCTTTCGCCACTCCGTCGCCATACTGATAGGCATACTTCACATTATAACAGCCGTAGTTACCGCCAAGCTCACAGGCCTGCTTGTAATACTGCAACGCCCGTTCGCGATTCATCGGTACATTAAGACCGTATTCATGGATAAACCCCAGTTCATCCAGAACCGAAGCTCTTTTTTCCACAGGCAAAGCATCAAGATCCTTCTGGGTAAGCGCAGTATATTTTACATCATCTTTACCGTTGTTCGCTGAAGCATTCACCTGGCTAACAAATAAAACACCCGCTAAAATACATAATGATAAGAATTTAATTTCCATAACGAATTCACTCCTTGAATAATATAATAAATGCGACTGCTGACGAACCTTCTGCCTGATAAACGCGCGCCATCACGCAGAAAGTTTGCTATCAGTCTCGGCGTTGTTGAATAAATCAAATTTTCAGGAGATGGACGGTTCTGATCATTGCCATCGTTTCAGAATCGGCTTCCTATGGCAAAGCAAAAGTTTAAAGTCACCCACTGGCCAGCCACACTCAGGCAGCGCGGTTCGCTGACAGTCTGACTTGACGAGTCTGCTATTGCTATATGGAGCAACAGCGTACACAGCCTGAAGGCCGTAGCTAACCGCTACACTATACTGAGATGGCTCAGATAGCCACTACAGCTCAAGGAGATCGGAATATGAATGAGCACAAGGCTATGCTGACTCTCCCGATCGCCCCTATCGTGTTAACAATTTATCTCTTTTTTAGCTCAACTGTTTCAAAAACATAATATTTGCTAATTAACCCTCTATTTACCCGGCACACTCCCCGCACTACACTACTCCCAGCTTTTATACAGAGGTGGCAATGAACGATTATAAAATGACGCCAGGGGAGCTGCGCGCCACATGGGGTTTAGGGACCGTCTTTTCGTTGCGTATGCTGGGCATGTTTATGGTTCTACCAGTACTGACCACATACGGTATGGCGCTACAGGGCGCCAGCGAAGCATTAATCGGCATTGCGATCGGTATTTACGGGCTGGCGCAGGCTATCTTTCAAATTCCCTTTGGGCTGCTGTCCGACCGCATTGGCCGTAAGCCGCTGATTGTCGGCGGACTGGCGGTATTTGTCGCGGGCAGTGTCATTGCCGCGCTCTCTCACTCAATCTGGGGCATTATTCTGGGGCGAGCGCTACAGGGGTCCGGCGCTATTGCCGCCGCCGTCATGGCGCTTCTGTCTGATCTCACCCGAGAGCAAAACCGTACCAAAGCGATGGCGTTTATCGGCGTCAGCTTTGGTATCACCTTCGCGATTGCGATGGTATTAGGGCCGATCGTTACCCATAGTCTGGGATTGAACGCGTTGTTCTGGATGATCGCCGCCCTCGCCACCCTGGGCATTCTTCTGACGATCTGGGTGGTTCCCAACAGTACCAACCATGTGCTGAATCGCGAATCCGGGATGGTCAAAGGCAGCTTCAATAAAGTGCTGGCGGAGCCGAGGCTGCTCAAGCTCAACTTCGGCATCATGTGTCTGCATATTTTATTGATGTCCACCTTTGTCGCCCTGCCCGGCCAGCTTGCCGATGCCGGTTTCCCTGCCGCCGAACACTGGAAGGTGTATCTGGCAACCATGGTGATCGCCTTTGCCGCCGTCGTGCCTTTTATCATCTATGCTGAAGTCAAACGGCGGATGAAGCAGGTATTCCTGTTCTGCGTGGGGCTCATTATCGTCGCAGAAATCGTGTTGTGGGGAGCGGGCCAGCATTTCTGGGAGCTGGTGATTGGCGTACAACTCTTTTTCCTCGCCTTTAATCTGATGGAGGCGCTGCTGCCTTCGCTTATTAGCAAAGAGTCGCCCGCGGGGTATAAAGGAACGGCGATGGGCGTCTATTCTACCAGTCAGTTTCTTGGCGTGGCGCTTGGCGGCTCGCTGGGCGGCTGGATAGACGGCACGTTTGATGGGCAAACCGTTTTCCTTGCCGGGGCCGTACTGGCGATGGTATGGCTGGCGGTGGCAAGTACCATGAAAGAGCCGCCCTATGTCAGCAGCCTGCGCGTGGAAATTCCAGCGGATATCGTTGCTGACGACAGGCTAAAACAGCGACTGTTGGCAATGAAAGGCGTAAGCGAAGCGCTGATCGTGGCGGAAGAGCATTCCGCTTACGTCAAAATCGACAGCAAAGTGACCAATCGCTTTGAAGTTGAACAGCTTATCAGCAAAGGATGAATGCTGTATTGCCGGATGGCGGCGAGGCTCTATCCGGCATAACAACTTAATCGCGGAAGTTTTTGAACTGGAACGGCTGGCCCAAATCGCCGCCGCGAACCAGCGCCATTACCGATTGCAGATCGTCACGTGATTTGCCCGTCACGCGAATCTCTTCCCCCTGAATTTGCGCCTGTACCTTCAGTTTGCTGTCTTTAATCAGCTTGACGATTTTCTTCTGCACGGCGCTTTCAATGCCCTGCTTCAGCTTTGCTTCCACATACCAGGTTTTACCGCTATGCACGAACTCGTCCGGTACATCCAGCGAAGCGCCTTCAATACCGCGTTTAAGCAGCTTGGCGCGCAGAATATCGAGCAACTGATTGACCTGGAAATCAGACTCGCTCAGCACCTTGATGGTTTTATTGGCATCGTTCAGTTCAATAGTCGCCTCTACGCCACGAAAGTCAAAACGAGACTCAACCTCGCGAACCGCGTTATCCACGCCGTTACGCGCTTCCTGCAGATCAACTTCAGAAACAATATCGAAAGATGGCATCTTTTCTTCTCCCTTCATTTTCGTTGCGTTGCATAATACCTGCAACGAGGCTTAACGAGAAGCTTAGCTGATGACGCTATAATTAGCGCCATAACACCTGGCGCTGTTGCAGGTGAGGAGGAACAATGAAAATTACTGTACTGGGATGCGGAGCCTTAGGACAACTTTGGCTTTCGGCACTGTGCAAACATGGACATGACGTACAGGGCTGGCTACGGGTGCCACAACCTTATTGCAGCGTAAATCTGATCGATACCGATGGTTCCTTTTTCAACGAATCACTGACGGCAAACGATCCGGATTTTTTGGCGAAGAGCGAACTGTTATTAGTCACGCTGAAAGCGTGGCAGGTTTCCGACGCAGTACGAACCCTGGCGTCAACCCTACCGGTGACATCGCCTATCCTGCTCATTCATAATGGAATGGGAACCATAGAAGAACTGCAAAATATCCAACAGCCGATGTTGATGGGGACTATCACCCATGCTGCGCGCCGCGACGGTAATATCATTATTCATGTCGCTAACGGTACTACGCATATTGGCCCGGCGCGCGAGCAAGACGGCGATTACAGTTATCTCGCCGATATCCTGCAGGGGGTACTGCCCGATGTCGCCTGGCATAACAATATCCGCGCAGAGATGTGGCGCAAACTGGCGGTCAACTGTGTTATCAACCCGCTCACCGCGCTTTGGAACTGCCCGAACGGCGAGCTGCGCCATCATACTGATGAAATCAACGCGATTTGCGAAGAGGTCGCCGCCGTGATTGAACGTGAAGGCTACCACACATCGGCAGACGATTTACGCTATTATGTTGAGCAAGTGATTGACAGTACGGCAGAAAATATCTCATCCATGTTGCAGGACGTGCGCGCCATGCGCCATACCGAAATTGACTACATCACCGGTTATTTACTCAAGCGCGCCCGCGTGCACGGTCTCGCCGTTCCGGAAAATAGCCGCCTGTTTGAAATGGTAAAGCGAAAGGAGAGTGAGTATGAGCGCTCAGGCACTGGTATGCCTCGCCCCTGGTAGTGAAGAGACCGAAGCGGTCACCACTATCGATCTGCTGGTTCGCGGCGGAATCCACGTCACTACCGCCAGCGTCGCCAGCGATGGCAACCTGACGATTGTCTGCTCGCGCGGCGTGAAGCTGCTGGCGGATGCGCCGCTGGTTGAAGTTGCCGACGGCGATTATGACATCATCGTGTTGCCCGGCGGAATTAAAGGCGCCGAGTGCTTTCGCGACAGCCCGCTGCTGGTCGAAACCGTAAAACAGTTTCACCGCTCCGGGCGCATTGTCGCAGCCATTTGCGCCGCAGCCGCTACAGTGCTCGTGCCGCACGATATCTTCCCTATCGGCAATATGACCGGTTTTCCGGCGCTGAAAGATAAGATCCCCGCCGAACAGTGGCAGGATAAGCGTGTGGTGTGGGATGCGCGGGTAAAATTATTAACCAGCCAGGGACCGGGTACCGCTATCGATTTTGGCTTGAAAATCATCGACCTGTTGGTTGGTCGTGAAAAAGCGCATGAAGTGGCTTCGCAACTGGTGATGGCGGCGGGGATTTATAACTACTACGAATAAGAATGATTGCCGGATGGCGGCGTAAACACCTTATTCGGCCTACAAAACGGTACAGTCTGTAGGCCGAATAAGCGGCAGCGCCATCCGGCAGTTATTTTACGGGCGTTCGCCCTGCGCCAGACGCGCATTAATATGCGCAATCACCTCAGGTAAATCCGCCAGTGAATCCACCACGTAATGCGCCCCGGCGGCGTACAGCTTGCTGGCCGCGTGCTCGCGGCGGACCGCAACGTCCTCTTTCGACATTGTCTGATAGGCGTCCCATGTTGCGCCGAATTCGTTACCCGATACCGCCAGCCCCACCGTCCACATCCCCGCGTTAAGCCCCTCGCTAATGCCCGGCGCGGCATCATCTACCTTCACGCAGTGCGCGACCGCATCAATGCCCAGCGCAATCACGTTTTGCAGCGCCATCCACGGCCCCGGGCGACCACCCGCGGCCAGGTCGTCCGTTGCTACCCAATGATCCGGACGATAGCCATGCTCGGCGGCGGCGGGAACCAAGCGCTCCATCACCGCTCGTGGGTAACCGGAGCAGGAGCCTATCTTGATACCCTCGGCTCGTAGCGTCGCGATCGTGTCGATAACTCCGGCAATAGGAGAAGAAAAATCGACAACTTTAGCAATCTGTAACGGCATGAAAGCGGCGTAGATGGCATTAATATCTGCTGCGCTCATGGCGCGGCCAAACTTTGCCTGCCAGCGCGCGTCAACAGCAGGTAATTTTCCCAGCGCTTCAATGTGTTGCCATTTACCCAGCCCCATTGGCACGCGTGCTTCGGCGAGGGTGATCTCCACATCAAATGCCTGACGGAACGCCTCAACGAAAATTTGCGTCGGCGCGAAGGAGCCAAAATCGACGGTGGTGCCCGCCCAGTCGAGAATAACAGCGTGAATACGGTTCATCATGGTTCCTTATTTCGTCCAGTACATGGCGGTACGAATGGCGGTCAGCAGGGCAGTGATATCGGCGGCATATACTTCGCCAATGTTGCCGATGCGGAAGCAGTCACTTTGCGACACTTTGCCTGGATAGATAACAAAGCCCTGCTCTTTGAGGCGGCGATAAAATTCGCTAAAGCGATACTGCGGGTCTTCCGGTGAATAAAAGGCGGTGATAATGGGCGAATGAAGTTCGTCATCCAGCAGCGTGTTAAAGCCCAGCGCCCGCATTCCGGCCACCAGGCTGCGCTGATTTTGCTGATAGCGTTGATGACGTGCCGCCACGCCACCTTCTTTCGCCAGCTCTTTCAGCGCCTGTGCAAACGCCAGGACGGTATGTGTGGGCGAAGTAAAACGCCATTTGCCGTGGTTATCCTCCATGCAGCGCCACTGGGCGTAGAGATCTAACGACAGCGAGCGGGAACGCCCTTTGCACGCGGCCAGTTTTTGCTCGCGGGCAATCACAAAGGCAAAACCCGGCACGCCCTGAATGCATTTATTGGCGGAGCTGATCAGATAGTCGATATGTAATGCTGCAATATCCATGGGGATGCCGCCGAAGCTGCTCATGGCGTCAACGATGTAGGTTTTGCCATAGCGATGCGCCAGAGCGCCCACCTCATCAATGGGGTTGAGCATCCCGGTGGTTGTTTCGCTATGCACCATGGCGATATGGCTGATCGTCGGGTCGGCGTTGAGGATCGCGTCGATCGCCTGCACGTCCGGGCGCGCAACTTCGCCGCAGTCGTAAGCGTGATGGGCGATACCCATAAGGCCGGCCATCTCGACCATTCGTGCGCCGTATGCACCGTTGCTGACGATCAGCACCTTATCCTGCGGACCCAATGCGCTGCCCAGTACGGCTTCCACAGCATAGCTGCCGCTGCCTTGCAGCAGTACGGAGGTGTAGCCTTCGGAGGCCGTTGCCAGTGCGGTCAACTGCTGGCGGATCTGTTCTACCACGCCGATATTGTAATCATCATCCCAGGTACAGCTATCGAACAACATCGCTTCTTTCACGGTGCGAGAGGTGGTGAGCGGGCCAGGAGTCAGCAGCAGATAGTTACGCGAAGTCATGTTATTTACCTTTGGTCTATACCAGATTGCATTTATCATGACGATCTTTGCCGCGACGGGTCAAAGAGAAAATCGCGCTGCAACAAAAAATTCATCTCTGCTTGTATAATGGCGGCAGGCAAAACGGAAGCGAGTAAGCATGAAATCTATCCCGGGCGATATCCCGCAGTACCTGTTGATCAAGGCGCAGCTTCAGGCGCGTATTCAGAGCGGTGCGTTGAAAAGCGGTGATAAACTGCCGTCTGAACGCGAACTGTGCGCGATCTTCAACACCACGCGCATTACTATTCGCGAAAGCCTGGCGCAGCTGGAGTCCAGTGGGCTTATCTGGCGCGCCGATCGTCGCGGTTGGTTCGTTACGCCGGAACGCCTGTGGCTGGATCCAACCCAGAACACCAACTTCCATAAGCTTTGCCGCGAGCAGGGGCGGGAGCCAAAAACCGCGCTACTGAGCGGCGTGTTAACCACCGTGCCTATCGAGGTCATGGAGCCCCTCCAGCTCCAGCCGTTTGATCAAATCTATCTGCTGACCCGTCTGCGTTACGCCGATGGCCGCGCCGTGTGCTACTGCGAAAACCATTGTTTGCCCGCCCGCGTGCCTGAGCTGCTGCAGTACGATCTCAACGGCAGCCTGACCGAGGTATACGAGTCGCGCTACAACCTCATCTATACCAGCATGCATCTGTCGTTCTACCCCACCGCCATGCCTGCGCAGGCCGCACAGGCGCTGGGAGTTATGGAAGGACGCCCGGCGCTGTTGCTGCGCCGTCTGAACTACGATCAACACGGGCGAGTGCTGGATCTGGATATCGAATACTGGCGTCACGACAGCCTGCGCATTGAGGTAGATACCCACTAGCGGGTGCGCCGGATGTTGGCTGCGAGCCTTATCCGGCCTGTCAATCGTATCGTCTCACGGCTATCCGGATAAGCGCAGCATCATCCCGCGTGGACTGATTTATTTCTCTTTCATCGTTTTGTCACATAAGCCGTTTAGCGTAAAAAGCAAACCTGGTATAGGCCAGAAAATGCAATGTACGCTATGAGGCTATTACGATGAAACTTTCCCGACTTGCTCTGCTGTCTGTCTTCGCTCTCGCCAGCGCCCCGTCATGGGCGGAATCGGTGGTCACGGTGTACTCCATCGACGGGCTGCATGATGGCGATAACAGCTGGTACCAGGTACAGTTTGACGCATTCACCAAAGCGACCGGCATTACCGTACGCTATGTTGAAGGCGGTGGTGGCGTGGTAGTGGAACGTCTGGCAAAAGAGCGTACGAATCCGCAGGCCGACGTGCTGGTAACCGCGCCGCCATTCATTCAGCGCGCCGCCGCCGAAAAGCTGCTGGCGAACTTTAACACCGACGCCGCATCGGCTATCCCCGATGCCAACAACCTTTATTCGCCGCTGGTAAAGAACTATCTGAGCTTTATCTACAACAGCAAACTGCTGAAAACTGCCCCGGCGAACTGGCAGGATCTGCTTGACGGTAAATTCAAAAATAAACTCCAGTATTCCACGCCAGGTCAGGCCGCTGACGGCACGGCGGTGATGCTGCAGGCTTTCCACAGCTTCGGCAGTAAAGATGCCGGTTTTGCGTATCTCGGCAAGCTGCAGGCCAATAACGTCGGGCCATCTGCCTCTACCGGCAAGCTAACCGCGCTGGTTAATAAAGGTGAAATCTACGTCGCTAACGGCGACCTGCAAATGAACCTCGCGCAGATGGAACGTAACCCGAACGTGAAAATCTTCTGGCCGGCCAACGACAAAGGCGAGCGCAGCGCGCTGGCCATCCCTTATGTCATTGGCCTGGTCCAGGGGGCGCCGCAGAGTGAAAATGGTAAAAAGCTGATTAACTTCCTGCTGAGTAAAGAAGCGCAGACTCGCGTCAGCGAACTCTCCTGGGGAATGCCGGTACGCAGCGACGTGACGCCGAGCGACGAACATTACAAGGCCGCCACTGCCGCGTTAGAAGGCGTGCAGAGCTGGCAGCCAAATTGGGATGACGTAGCCGTTTCGCTGTCGGCAGATATTAGCCGTTGGCACAAAGTGACCGAAAGCGAGTAAGCCTGATGCTGATGAAAACGACCGCCGTTCACGCCCCTGCATCGCAGGGGACATCGGGGATAGTCCTCGACTCGCTGCGCGTTGCGTATCACGGCAACGTGGTGCTTAAACCGCTCTCTTTGACGATTGAACCTGGCGAAGTGCTGGCGCTGATTGGCCCATCAGGATCTGGAAAAACGACGGTGCTGCGTGCGGTTGCGGGCTTTGTGCAACCTGCAGGCGGTCGTATTCTGATTGGCGATACGGACGTCACCCATCTGCCACCCTATAAACGCGGGTTGGCGATGGTGGTGCAGAACTACGCCTTGTTCCCGCATCTGAAAGTGGAAGACAACGTCGCTTTTGGCCTGCGTGCGCAGAAGCAGCCAAAGGCGCTAATTAATGAGCGTGTAACGCAGGCGCTGAAAACGGTTGGCATGAGTGATTACGCCGCCCGTTATCCGCATCAACTTTCCGGCGGCCAGCAGCAACGCGTGGCCATCGCCCGCGCGATTGCCGTGCGCCCGCGCGTGCTGTTGCTGGATGAACCACTGTCAGCGCTGGACGCACAGATTCGTCATAATATGGTGGAAGAAATCGCCCGTCTTCACCGTGAGCTGCCGGAACTCACTATTCTCTACGTCACCCACGATCAAACGGAAGCGCTCACCCTGGCCGATAAAATCGGCATTATGAAGGATGGTTCGCTGATTGCTCACGGCGAAACCCGCGCGCTATATCAGCATCCGCCCAATCGTTTTGCCGCCGAATTCTTAGGCCGCGCCAATATTCTCTCCGCCATCGCGCTGGGGATAACGGAGGCTCCGGGGCTGGTGGACGTCAGCTGCGGCGGTGCGGTGATTCGCGCGTTCAGCCGGGGCAGCCACCACGGTTACAACAAACTGCTGTGCATTCGTCCTCAGCACCTCAGCCTAACGCCGCGTTCGGCCTACAGCAACCGCTTCAACGCCACACTGCAATCGGTGCACTGGCAGGGCGATTTAACCCATCTGTTGTGTGACGTTGCTGGCGAAACGGTGCGGATGGTGTTGACGCATGTCAATCCGCTGCCGCGCGTGGGCGACAAGCTGGCGCTGTGGTTCGAACCGGATGATGCGGTCCTGATTGAGGTATAACCATGTCACTCATTTTACCTCTGGAAAAACCGGCGCTTAACCTACGCCCGCTGCTGTGGCTGCTGCTCCCGTTGCTGGTGCTGGCGACGCTGTTTTTCTGGCCTCTGTCGCTCATCGTTGAACAGGCGCTACGCGGTGCCAATGGCGAGATCGGGCTCGAGACCTTCCGCCAGGTGGTCGACTCGAAACGCTTTGTCGGCGCGTTACTGAACACGTTGCAAATCGCCTTTTTCGCCACCGCCGGTTGCCTGCTGCTGGGCAGCGTGATGTCGCTGATTCTGGTGTTTATTCCTTTCCCCGGCAGCGAGTTGATTGGTCGGGTCGTCGATACTTTTATTGCGCTGCCGACCTTCCTGATTACGCTGGCGTTCACCTTTATTTATGGGTCAGCGGGTCTGCTCAACGGTACGCTGATGAGCCTGTTTGCCTTTGAGCTACCGCCGGTGGATTTTCTCTACTCGATGCAGGGCGTCATTCTGGCGGAGATCACGGTGTTCACTCCGCTGGTGATGCGGCCACTGATGGCCGCGCTGCGGCAAATTGATAAAAGCCAGCTAGAGGCAGCCAGCATTCTGGGGGCGCACCCGTTACGGGTGATTGGGCAGGTGATTTTCCCGGCGGCGCTACCGGCGCTGATGGCTGGTGGCAGCCTGTGCCTGCTGTTGACCACTAACGAGTTTGGCATCGTACTGTTTATTGGCGCGAAAGGGGTTAACACCCTGCCGATGATGGTTTACAGCAAAGCGATTCTGGAGTCCGACTATACGGTCGCCTGCATGATTGCGTTGATTAACATTGTCTTGTCGCTGGGGCTGTTCTCCCTCTATCGCCTGGCGGCATCGCGTACCGGCGTAAGGAGCTAGCCATGCTAATTTGGTCACCTAAAGGACGCGCAGCGGCGGGCGTTGTGGCTAGCGTATTGTTTATCGTGTTCTTTTTCCTGCCGCTGGCGGTGATTCTGATGTCCAGCCTTAGCCAGCAGTGGAACGGTATTCTGCCGAGTGGCTTCACGCTGAACCACTTTGTTAACGCTCTGCACGGTGCGGCATGGGATGCCCTACTTGCCAGCCTCACGATTGGCTTTTGCGCCAGCCTGTTTGCGCTGCTTTGCGGCGTTTGGGCGGCGCTGGCGCTGCGTCAATATGGGGTGAAAACGCAGAAATGGTTAAGTATGGTGTTCTATCTGCCGAGTGCGATTCCGTCAGTGTCCGTGGGCCTGGGCATTCTGGTTGCTTTCAGCCAGGGGCCATTGCAAATGAACGGCACCCTATGGATTGTGCTGACAGCGCACTTTGTGCTGATTTCCGCCTTTACCTTCAGTAACGTGTCGACCGGACTGGCGCGAATTTCCGCCGATATTGAAAACGTCGCGTCGAGTCTGGGGGCATCGCCCTGGTATCGTCTGCGTCACGTGACGTTGCCGTTATTGATGCCGTGGATGATGTCAGCGCTGGCGCTGAGTTTATCGCTCTCCATGGGGGAGTTGGGCGCGACGATGATGATTTATCCGCCGGGCTGGACGACGCTGCCGGTGGCTATCTTTAGCCTGACCGACCGTGGAAATATCGCCGACGGCGCGGCGCTGACTATTGTGCTGGTGGCCATTACGCTGCTGCTGATGATGAAGCTGGAGCGCATTGCAAAACGGTTGGGGCAGAAATAAAACGGTAGGCCGGGCAGGACATAGCCGCCACCCGGCAAAGGAATTACGGGCGATACACCTTCACATTGGCAAACCCCTGCTCGCGTAGATAGAGCGCCTGCAGGCGACTCATTACGCCGCGTTCGCACCATAGCAGCCAGGTTTTGCTCTGATCGAGATCGCCAAATTTAGTGCTCAGCTTGTAGAAAGGCAGCGAAACCACGTCCACACCTTCCACTTTCAGCGGCTTGTCATCCTGCTCATCGACAGAACGGATATCCAGAATCACATCGTTGGCGCCAAAACCGCTCACGGTTTCAACTTCCACCACCTCCTGCTGGGTCTGCTGGGCGATTTCACGAATATCGACGTTGTTCGCTTCTTCTACCACCTTATCGAGAATACTGAAGTCGAAATTTTCTTCTTCGGCTTCAATTTTCGCTTTAATGGCTTTCACCGTCGGACTTTTTGAAATCACGCCACAGTATTCCGGCATCGTACGGGCAAAATCTTCCGTACCAATCTGGCGCGCCAGGTTGATAATGTGCTCTTTATCGTAAGAGATCAGCGGGCGCAGGATCAGCGTGTCAGACACGTTATCGATCAAGCGCAAGTTGGTTAGCGTCTGGCTGGACACCTGGCCCAGCGCTTCGCCGGTCACCAGCGCCTGTACGCCGTAACGTTCCGCCACTTTCGACGCCGCGCGTACCATCATACGTTTGAGCACCACGCCCATCTGGCCGTCGTCGACTTTCTCCAGAATCTCGCCGACCACCGGTTCGAAGTTAATCGCCACAAAACGCACGCGATGGGAGCTGCCAAAGCGGTTCCACAGGTAATGCGCCACCTGGCGAACGCCGATTTCATGCGCCGCGCCGCCAAGGTTAAAGAAGCAGTAGTGTACGCGGCAGCCGCGACGCATCAGCATATAGCTGGAGACGCCGGAGTCAAAACCGCCGGAGATCAGCGACAGCACGTCTTCCTGGGTGCCAATCGGGAAACCGCCAATACCTTCATAACGCCCTTTGATCAGCAGCAGGCGATCATCTTCCACTTCCAGATGCACCGTCACATCCGGGTTAGTGAGCTTCACGCGCGCCGATTCAATATGCTGATTTAATCCGCCGCCGACATAGCGCTCCACCTCAATGGAACTAAACTCATGCTTACCGCGACGTTTTACGCGCACGCAGAAGGTTTTACCTTCAAGCTGCTCGCGATACTGCGCCAACGCTTTCTCGAAAATGTCGTGCATATCGGTGAACGGCACATCTTCGACTTCAAGAATATGGTGAATCCCCGGAATGCGGGTCAGCGCGTCGCGAATCGCCAGACGCTGGTTTTCATCTTTGGCGCGAACTTCAATGTTATCCCAGTGACGGACAACCGCGAGGGTCTCATCGTAGTGCTTTAAAACGTTACGGATGTTCCCGGTTAAAATTTTTATAAAGCGCAAACGCACAGATTGGCTTTTGATAGTGATTTCCGGGAACAATTTAATGATAAACTTCATGGCGGCAATGGTTCTTTAGCAAGCTATCTAAGGCTTGTCGTGGAGAAATAGTACAGCAGCCCATACCTACGGCTGCATCCAGGCGCGGAAGTATATCACCATCACGGACATCTTGCGCATTTCCCCTTACCATTGCGCGTTATTTGCTTATCAGTGCGAGTCCGTTACCATAGACTTGTGCTGCCATTACAGAGAGTCAAACAGTCATCATGCCGAAGAAAAATGAGGCGCCCGCCAGCTTTGAAACTGCGCTGAGCGAGCTGGAACATATTGTTACCCGCCTGGAAAGCGGCGATTTGCCGCTGGAAGACGCGCTGAATGAATTCGAGCGCGGCGTACAACTGGCGCGTCAGGGGCAGGCAAAACTGCAGCAGGCGGAACAGCGCGTGCAAATTTTGCTGTCTGATAATGAAGAGGCTTCACCTGAGCCTTTTATCGCGGATAATGAGTAAATGGACTTTACGCAGCAGCTACAGGCTTGCGTAACGCAAGCGAATCAGGCGCTGAGCCGTTTTATCGCGCCACTGCCCTTTCAGAACACTCCCGTGGTCGAAGCCATGCAGTATGGCGCATTATTAGGCGGTAAACGCCTGCGGCCATTTCTGGTTTACGCCACCGGTCAAATGTTTGGCGTCAGTACGGCAACGCTGGATGCGCCAGCTGCGGCGGTCGAATGCATTCATGCCTATTCGCTGATCCATGACGACCTGCCAGCAATGGACGATGACGATTTGCGTCGCGGCCTGCCGACTTGCCATATTAAATTTGGCGAAGCCAACGCAATCCTGGCGGGAGACGCGTTGCAAACGCTGGCGTTTGCCATTATCAGCGACGCGCCGATGCCGGAAGTCGCCGATCGCGATCGTATCGCGATGATCGCCGAACTGGCAAACGCCAGCGGTATCGCCGGTATGTGCGGCGGTCAGGCATTGGATCTGGCGGCAGAAGGCCAGCGGATCACTCTGGACGCGCTGGAACGCATTCATCGCCATAAGACCGGCGCGCTCATTCGCGCCGCCGTTAGACTTGGCGCGTTGAGCGCGGGCGATAAAGGACGGAATACTCTGCCGATACTTGACCGCTATGCAGAGAGTATCGGCCTTGCCTTCCAGGTTCAGGATGACATTCTGGATGTGGTGGGCGATACTGCAACGTTAGGTAAACGTCAGGGCGCAGACCAGCAGCTTGGCAAAAGTACCTACCCTGCACTTCTGGGTCTTGAGCAAGCCCGGAATAAAGCCCGGGACCTGATAGAGGACGCCCGTCAGTCGTTACATCAGCTGGCCGCGCAATCACTGGACACCTCGGCACTGGAAGCGCTAGCGAACTACATAATCCAGCGTGATAAATAAACCCCATATCCAATGAGCTTGCGATGAGTTTTGATATAGCCAAATACCCTACCCTGGCATTGGTCGACTCCACCCAGGAGTTACGACTGTTACCGAAAGAGAGTCTGCCGAAACTCTGCGACGAGCTACGCCGCTACTTACTCGACAGCGTAAGCCGTTCCAGCGGGCATTTCGCTTCCGGGCTGGGCACGGTAGAACTTACCGTGGCGCTGCATTATGTCTACAACACCCCGTTTGACCAGCTAATCTGGGATGTTGGACACCAGGCTTATCCACATAAAATCCTTACCGGTCGTCGCGACAAAATCGGCACCATTCGCCAGAAAGGCGGTCTGCACCCGTTCCCGTGGCGCGGAGAAAGCGAATACGATGTGCTGAGCGTTGGGCATTCCTCCACCTCCATCAGCGCCGGTATCGGTATTGCCGTGGCGGCGGAGAAAGAAGGCAAAGATCGCCGCACCGTCTGTGTGATTGGCGACGGCGCCATCACCGCCGGTATGGCGTTTGAAGCAATGAATCACGCAGGCGATATCCGACCCGACATGCTGGTCATTCTGAACGACAATGAAATGTCGATTTCGGAAAACGTCGGCGCGCTCAACAACCATCTGGCGCAGCTACTTTCCGGTAAGCTTTACTCTTCTCTGCGCGAAGGCGGAAAAAAAGTCTTCTCCGGCGTACCGCCAATTAAAGAGCTGCTCAAGCGTACCGAAGAACATATTAAAGGCATGGTTGTGCCGGGAACACTGTTCGAAGAGCTGGGCTTTAACTACATCGGGCCGGTCGATGGTCACGATGTCATGGGGCTTATCAGCACATTGAAGAACATGCGCGACCTGAAAGGCCCGCAGTTCCTGCATATCATGACCAAGAAAGGCCGCGGCTATGAGCCCGCGGAAAAAGATCCGATCACTTTCCATGCGGTGCCTAAATTTGATCCTTCCAGCGGATGTTTGCCGAAAAGCAGCGGCGGTCTGCCAGGTTATTCAAAAATCTTCGGTGACTGGCTGTGTGAAACCGCCGCCAAAGACAGCAAGCTGATGGCGATCACCCCGGCAATGCGCGAAGGTTCCGGCATGGTGGAATTTTCACGTAAATTCCCGGATCGCTATTTTGACGTCGCCATCGCCGAGCAGCATGCCGTCACCTTCGCCGCAGGTCTGGCGATTGGCGGCTATAAGCCCGTCGTGGCGATCTACTCTACTTTCCTGCAACGCGCCTACGATCAGGTCATCCATGACGTCGCTATCCAGAAACTGCCGGTCATGTTCGCCATCGATCGCGCCGGTATCGTTGGCGCGGATGGGCAAACACACCAGGGCGCGTTCGATCTCTCCTATCTGCGCTGCATCCCGGATATGGTGATCATGACGCCAAGCGACGAGAACGAATGTCGCCAGATGTTATTTACCGGGTATCACTATAACGACGGCCCGACGGCAGTACGTTATCCACGCGGTAATGCGCAGGGCGTGGCGCTAACTCCGCTGGAAAAACTGCCTATTGGTAAAGGTCTTGTGAAGCGTCATGGCGAAAAACTGGCGATTCTGAACTTTGGCACCTTAATGCCTGAGGCGGCGAAAGTCGCCGAAGCGCTGAACGCCACGCTGGTCGACATGCGCTTTGTTAAGCCGCTGGACGACACGTTAATTCTGGAGATGGCCGCGCAGCATGACGCGCTGGTGACGCTGGAAGAAAACGCCATTATGGGCGGGGCTGGCAGCGGCGTAAACGAAGTGCTAATGGCCCATCGTAAACCTGTACCTGTGCTGAATATCGGTCTTCCGGATTTCTTTATCCCGCAAGGAACGCAGGAAGAAGCCCGCGCGGAGCTGGGGCTCGACGCCGCAGGCATTGAAGCCAAAATCAAGGCCTGGCTGGCATAATCCCCTCTTTGCTCCTGCTATGCTTGAAGAGTGACGGGTATAACAGGAGCGGAGTCATGCAATACAACACGTTAGGAAATACAGATCTTCGGGTATCCCGCCTTTGTCTGGGCTGCATGACATTCGGCGAGCCGAGTCGCGGCAATCACGCCTGGACGCTTCCCGAAGAGAGCAGCCGTCCCATCATCAAGCGCGCCCTTGAGGGCGGCATTAACTTTTTTGATACCGCCAACAGCTACTCCGACGGCAGCAGCGAAGAGATTGTCGGTCGCGCGCTGCGTGATTTTGCCCGGCGCGACGAGGTGGTGGTAGCGACGAAAGTCTTCCATCGCGTCGGCGATCTGCCGGAAGGATTGTCCCGCGCGCAAATCCTGCGCTCTATTGACGATAGCCTCACCCGTCTGGGAATGGAGTATGTCGATATCCTGCAAATCCACCGCTGGGATTACACCACGCCGATAGAAGAAACTCTGGAAGCGCTAAACGACGTGGTGAAGGCGGGTAAAGCCCGCTATATCGGCGCTTCCTCAATGCACGCCTCACAATTTGCCCAGGCACTGGCGCTACAAAAACAACACGGCTGGGCGCCGTTTGTCACCATGCAGGATCACTATAACCTGATCTACCGCGAGGAAGAGCGAGAGATGCTACCGCTGTGCTGGCAGGAAGGGGTCGCCGTGATTCCGTGGAGTCCGCTGGCGCGCGGGCGCCTAACTCGCCCCTGGGGAGAAACCACGGCCCGGCTGGCCTCGGATGACGTGGGTAAAAATTTATACGCTGAAAGCGATAAAAATGATGCGCAAATAGCGGAACGGCTGGCTGGCGTCAGCGAGGCGCTTGGCGCAACGCGGGCGCAGGTCGCGCTGGCCTGGCTGCTCAGCAAACGAGGCGTCGCCGCGCCGATTATCGGCGCTTCGCGTGAAGAACAGTTAGATGAGTTGCTGAATGCCGTTGATTTAACGCTCAAACCGGAGCAGATTGCCGAACTCGAAACGCCGTACAAACAGCATCCGGTGGTGGGATTTAAATAATCTGCCATTGCCCGATGGAGCGGCGCTTATCGGGCCTGTGAAATCGACATATTGTTCGGGGGTAGGCCGGATAAGGCGTTTACGCCGCCATCCGGCAAACCCTTTAAATAATACCGAGCGGCCAGTGATGACCGATAAAATACAGTATGCCGGCGGATATCACGCCGGCGACGATATCATCGATCATAATCCCCATGCCGCCGTGCACGTTGCGATCAAACCAACGGATCGGCCAGGGTTTCCACATATCCAGAATGCGGAAAATAACGAACCCGGCTGCCACCCACTGCCAGTCCGTCGTCGGCAACGCCATTAGCGTTATCCACATACCGATAAATTCATCCCAGACAATACTGCCGTGGTCGTGTACGCCCATATCTTTCGCCGTTTGATGGCAAAGATAAACGCCAATGCAGATCCCAAACATCACGACCAGCGAATAAAGCTGCCACGGCAGAAACGTCATCAGATACCAGAAGGGGATCGCCGCCAGCGAGCCCATCGTACCCGGCACCACGGGGCTCAGCCCGCTGCCAAAGCCGGTAGCGAGCAGATGCCACGGATTGCGCAAATTCAGGCGACTTTTCGCAACATCTTTATGGCGTGGCAAAATGGTCATATCCTTTCCAGTCGAAGGTGACAGGCATTCCGTCACGTACAAAATTCAGCCCTTCAATATCTGCGCTCATTTGGCCTATGCAGGTAAAGGGAACACCCAGTTGACCAATGGCGACATCCAGCGCGCCACGGTTCAGTTCCGGCACCGTAAAGCACAGCTCATAGTCTTCGCCGCCGGAAAGCGCCCAACGCAGCGCCTGCCCGTCATCAACATGGCGCATCATCGCATCGGATTTTGGCAACGCATCAACATCCACTCTTGCCCCACAGCCGCTGGCCTTGACGATGTGCCCCAGATCGGAAATCAGACCATCGGAAAGATCGATAGCCGCGCTGGCGATATCACGCAGCGCCTGGCCGTGTAAAATACGCGGCGTCGGGCGTAAATGCCGTTGAATTAAATAGTGAGCATCGGTCTCCTCCGACACCTGTAGCCGGTTTTGCAAAACCGCCAGCCCGGCAGCGCTGTCGCCCGGCGTACCGGTGACATAAATCCAGTCGCCCGGCTTCGCGCCAGATCGCTTGAGCGCGCGCCCTGCCGGGATATAACCGTGGATACCCAGCGTCATCGACAGCGGTCCACGCGTGGTGTCGCCGCCAATGAGCTGCATATCGTAGTAATTCAATAGCGCAAACAGGCTGTCGCTAAAAGCCTCCAGCCACGGCTCATCCACTTCCGGCAACGTTAACGCCAGCGTTAACCAAGCCGGGTCGGCCCCCATCGCGGCCAGATCGCTTAAATTCACCGCCAACGCTTTATAAGCCAGATCGGCAGGATCGATATCAGGGAGGAAGTGGTTGCCCGCCACCAGCGTATCGGTACTGATCGCCAGGGTCTGCTTTTCAGGAATATTCAGGAGCGCGCAATCGTCGCCAATACCGGTTTCAACATCAAGACGAGAGCTTCTTACACGGTCAAAATAACGGGCAATCAGGGAAAACTCGCCACATGCCATACGTTATGCCTCAGCAGAAAAAAAGAAAAGGCCGGAGACGGCGGGTATCGATCGCCCGCTATCTTTCCGGCCTGTGAATCACTTTTTGTTGGGACGAATCACCGGAGCTGCTTTATCCAGTACGCCGTTGACGAATTTGTGGCTGTCTTCAGCGCCAAAGGTTTTCGCCAGTTCAATCGCTTCGTTGATGGCCACTTTATAAGGCACATCGCTGCGTTTTGACAGCTCAAACAACGCAATACGCAGCACGGCTTTTTCAACCTGTCCCAGCTCTTCAAGCAGGCGGGACAGATACGGTTTCATTAAACCATCCAGGTACGCGCTGTTAGTCGCCACCCCGGATAGCAGTTCACGGAAATAGAGAACGTCGACGTCTTTTACGTCCTGTTCCGCCAGGAACTGGTATTCAACATCAGCGATGTCGTTCTGGGACAACTGCCAGGAGTAAAGCGCCTGGACGGCACACTCACGGGCGCGGCGACGAGCAGCAGGTTTCACGGAATTCCCCTTACAAAAAATCAGGCCTTAATGGCTTTCAATACATTAATCATTTCAAGCGCGGTCAGCGCAGCTTCTGCGCCTTTATTACCGGCTTTTGTACCAGCACGTTCGATGGCTTGTTCAATACTCTCGGTGGTCAGAACACCAAAGGCTACCGGCACGCCGCTGTCCTGGGCAACGCTTGCCAGGCCATTGCTGGCGCCGCCTGCCACATATTCAAAGTGCGCAGTCCCCCCGCGAATCACGGTTCCCAGCGCAACCACGGCGTCATATTTACCGCTTTTCGCCAGCGCTTCGGTCGCCAGCGGCAGTTCATAGGCGCCAGGCACCCACACTACGGTAATATTATCATCTTTTACCTGACCAATACGCGTCAGGGCATCAACCGCGCCATCCAGCAGGCTGTCGTTGATAAACTGATTGAAACGCGCAATAGTGATGGCGACACGAGCGTCAGGGGCTGCAACGTTAGCTTTAATAATGTTCATATTCTCTCTTCCAGGGTTCATTTGGCCCCGCAGGGGGGCGGATTTTATCATAATAATTTGAGCGCTGCTCCCCTTTCGACGGGAGAACTCATGCGCTTACCATATGCAGGCAAACATCCGGGCCGACATGGCGTATTTCGCTGAAGGTAAATTGCGGCGCGTCGGCGAGCTTCTCAAGCCCCGGCAATTCGCATAATCCCCGCGCCTGGGTTCCCAACAATTTAGGCGCGACATAGACAATCAGTTCATCCACCAGCCCGGCTTGCAGCAACGCGCCCGCCAGTCCCGGTCCGGCTTCAACCCATATGCTATTAATCTGCTGCCTGCCTAACTGCATCATCAGCACAACCAGATCCAAATGTCCGTTGTGCGCCGGCACGCTGATAGTACGAACCGAATCGGGCCACGCGCGGCTATCTTCCTGGGTACGCGCAATCCACGTTTCGCCAGGCTGCTGCACAATACGATGCGCAGGCGTTACCCGGTTTTGGCTGTCGATAACAATTCGCACCGGCTGGCGCAGATTTTCCTGCGGGTAAGACGCCTGCGTAGAGGCGTCTAACTCCGCCCAACGCACCGTCAAGGCCGGATCGTCAGCCAATACCGTCGCGCTACTGGTTAAAATAGCGTGGCTTTGCGCACGCAAGCGCTGAACGTCGCGCCGGGCCTGTGGCGAGGTGATCCACTGGCTTTCGCCGCTGGCCATCGCCGTCCGTCCATCCACGGAGGCGCCCAGTTTAAGCTGAAGATAAGGGAATCCGGTACGCATCCGCTTGAGGAAGCCTTTATTGAGCGCCTCCGCTTCACTCATCATTAACCCGTGGCTGACCGCAATACCCGCCTGTTGCAGGCGATACAGCCCGCGCCCGGCGACCTGTGGGTTCGGGTCCTGCATCGCGGCGACCACGCGCGCGACGCCGGCCGCAATCAGCGCATCGCAACATGGCGGCGTTCGCCCATGATGGCTACAGGGTTCAAGCGTGACATAGGCGGTTGCGCCTTTGGCTTTTGCGCCCGCCATCCGCAGCGCATGGACCTCGGCGTGCGGCTCTCCGGCGCGATGGTGATAACCTTCGCCGACGATGTCGCCATTGTTAACAATGACACAGCCGACATTAGGGTTCGGGTGAGTGGTGAAACGTCCACGCTGCGCCAGTTTTAGCGCTCGCGCCATGTAAAACTCATCCTGCATGGCTTAGTCCTGTAGGCGAGCGATTTCTTCGCCAAAGTCTTTGATATCTTCGAAACTGCGATAGACGGAGGCAAAGCGAATATACGCGACTTTATCGAGTTTTTTCAGCTGCTCCATGACCAGGTTGCCAATCATCTTGCTGGGAACTTCACGCTCCCCAGTGGCACGTAATTGTGACTTAATATGGTTCAATGCCATTTCAACATCATCTGCGCTGACGGGTCTTTTTTCCAGCGCTCTCAACATGCCGCTACGCAGCTTATCCTCATTAAAGGGTTCGCGCACATCGTTGCTTTTTATCACGCGCGGCATGACCAGTTCAGCCACTTCAAAGGTCGTAAAGCGTTCATTACACACCAGACACTGCCGACGGCGGCGCACGGACGAGCCCTCGCCTACAAGACGAGAGTCAATGACTTTGGTATCTACGGCGAAACAAAATGGGCAATGCATACGGCGTCCTGACCAGATGATTTAGGAAATGCTATTTTACCCTGAACTGGCGCGACAACAAAGGCGGAGCGCTTTTGAGATAAAGGATCGGTGCCTTTGTGCGTATAGCGCACTACCATTACGCTATCGGACCACGAAGGAAATGATCGACATGACAAGACGTTACCTAAGAATTCTCCTGGTGGGAAGTCTCTTGAGCCTGACCGCCTGCGCGCCGCAGAGCGAAGTTCGCCAGATGCATCAAAGCATTAGCACCCTGAATAAAGAGATGACCCAACTGAATCAGGAAACGGTAAAAATTACCCAACAAAATAAGCTGAATGCGGATTCAACCCGCGGCGTCTATTTGTTGCCTGGCGCCAATACGCCTGCCCGGCTGGAGAGTCAGATCGGTACGCTACGTATGACATTGCTGGAAATTACGCCTGTCGCTGACGGCGCTCACGCAACGTTACGCATTCAGGGCGAGTCCCGCGATCCGCTACCGGCATTCAGCGCTACCGTAGAGTACGGGCAAATTCAGGGCACTACGGAGAACTATCAGGAGGTGAATGCGCAGAGCCTTCTGGTAAATGCCCCTGCCAGCATGCTGGCGCCCAGTGATGTTAATATTTCGTTACCGTTGAAGGGGATCACACCGGCGCAGTTAGGCTTCATTCGCATCCATGATATTCAGCCTGTTAATCAATAAACGTTCTGGCGGAGCGTTTTGTGCGCTCCGCAACATCCCCCGCGCGACTTTTGTTGCCCTACTGACATTTCCGTCATTTATGGCATGGATTGGTAATATTCATGAAAGACAGTACTGTCGCCGCATCTAAAATGCGCAAACGTGAACGCAATCGATTACGTAAATGATAGATATGTGAAACAAGACATATTTTTGTGAGCAATGATTTTTATAATAGGCTCCGCAGAAACACGAAATATTTAGAAACGCAAATTGCGTTCTTTTCACTCCCGCAAGGGATTTCAAACAGTGGCATACATATGAAAAAAACTTTACTCGCAGTCAGCGCAGCGCTGGCGCTCACCTCATCTTTTACTGCTAACGCAGCAGAAAATGATCAGCCGCAGTATTTGTCCGACTGGTGGCACCAGAGCGTAAACGTGGTAGGCAGCTACCATACCCGTTTCTCGCCGAAATTGAACAACGACGTCTATCTGGAATATGAAGCATTTGCCAAAAAAGACTGGTTTGATTTCTACGGCTATATCGATATTCCCAAAACCTTTGATTGGGGTAACGGCAACGATAAAGGTATCTGGTCCGACGGTTCTCCGCTGTTCATGGAAATCGAACCGCGTTTCTCGATTGATAAGCTGACCGGCGCAGACCTGAGCTTCGGCCCGTTTAAAGAGTGGTATTTCGCCAACAACTACATCTACGATATGGGCGATAACAAAGCCAGCCGCCAGAGCACGTGGTATATGGGTCTGGGGACCGATATCGACACCGGCCTGCCGATGGGCCTGTCGCTGAACGTGTATGCGAAATATCAGTGGCAAAACTACGGCGCGTCCAATGAAAACGAATGGGACGGCTACCGTTTCAAAGTGAAATACTTCGTCCCCATCACCGATCTGTGGGGCGGTAAACTGAGCTATATCGGCTTTACCAACTTTGACTGGGGATCTGATTTAGGCGACGATCCGAACCGTACCAGCAACTCCATCGCTTCCAGCCATATCCTGGCGCTGAACTACGATCACTGGCACTACTCGGTCGTTGCGCGTTACTTCCATAACGGCGGACAGTGGCAGAATGGCGCAAAACTGAACTGGGGCGACGGCGATTTCAGCGCGAAATCTACCGGCTGGGGCGGCTACCTGGTCGTGGGTTACAACTTCTAAACCTGCAAAAAAGGCCAGAGGTCGCCCTCTGGCCCGTTTCGGGCGCATGCTGCCATGCGGCGGCGAGTCGCGCCCACTTCACATTACTTCCGGCGATGCCACCAGCCTAAAAACAGACCTGTCGCAATCCCGACCAGCGTTGGTGCCGCCAGATCGTGCCAGATAGTAATGCTCAACTCTGTGAGCGTCATATTGCCGCCTTTGTTGCAATGGCAACGGTTCGCGGCTATCCTCAACTTGTCTAGGGTCAAGTTAGCCCCCGTAATGTTGCCGGTGAATACCGAACAATGTGCGGGGGTTTTCTCTTTCCAGCGACAAGGCCACCGGGGATCAAGCCCCCGCAACATTGCGCCTCACCGGGTTGCCCCGGCTTACCGCTGATTCTACTCTGCTCGCCAGTATCGGCAGGACTTAAAAACAAAAAAATCCCAACCTTGCGATCGGGATTCCAGTGACAATGTATGCGTTACAGGATGTTTGGGGGCTGACGACAAACTCCGGGGCTGAAAAAATGTCGGATTGCATCCGACCTACGAAAACCAATAATTCATTTATATTGCGGATTCCGTTGGGTGGAGCGAAGCGTAACCTAACATTCAACAGCACCAACAGCTTTGTCAGCAGTCTGCTTATTTCTTTTTGTTCATCATCGCTTTCAGATCGGCAAACGGGTTATAAGTCGCCTCGCCGACATCTTTTTGCGCATCTTCCCCAGCAATGACCGTCGAACCGTAC
Source organism: Salmonella sp. SJTUF14076 (assembly GCF_015534835.1). Taxonomy (NCBI): domain Bacteria; kingdom Pseudomonadati; phylum Pseudomonadota; class Gammaproteobacteria; order Enterobacterales; family Enterobacteriaceae; genus Salmonella; species Salmonella sp. SJTUF14076. The sequence continues at coordinate 3,482,066 of NZ_CP064674.1, forward strand.
TGATCGGCTTCGGTATATTTGGAATGCTCGTGATCGTGGCAGTAGAGGCACAATAGCTCCCAGTTGCTGCCGTCTTCCGGATTATTGGTGTGGTCATGATCGATATGATGCACCGTCAGCTCACGCAGATTTGAATACACAAACTCACGGGAACAACGTCCGCATACCCACGGAAACAGCTTCAGCGCTTTTTCACGATAGCCGCTTTCCAGGCGCGCATAGTTTTTGGGGATGATAGCCATAATCAACAGGTACCTGAATAATACAAAGGGTTATGCGCAGTTTCCCGCGAAGCCGGGCTTTTAGCAATGATTCTGTGCAACTTATATATCCAGGTAAGAAAGGCTATTTCAGGCAAACTGATGACCAATCAACCCGTTTTACAAGCGTTGGAGGTATCGCTATCACATCTTACGGCATTTTTTCGTGCTCGACTTTACGCAAAAAATCACGCAAAGAACGGTCGATTGTTTCACGAAATCGCCGGTTAAGCGGAGTAATTTGTAAACAGCGATCGAGGCGAAAACACCGATAGTCTTCCCGTCTCTCACACCAGGCAACCAGTAGCCAGTGCTCTCCCCAGAAAAACAATCCCAGCGGTTGTATATCCCGCGAAGAGAGATGCCCCGCTTCATCACGATAATGTAGCGCCAACACCTGCTGCGCCGAAACGGCCTGATGGATAAGATCAAACGCGCTGCGCGAATGTGGAGATGTACCCAAATCCGGAGCGTAAATCCGTGTCTGCTCCGCTTTACGACGGCTCTCTTCTGGTAAAATAGCCAACACTTTTTCCTGGGCGGATTCAAGCTCGCGCGATAGCGAATCGCCGCCCCAGGTTTTCAATAACCGTATAGCCACCATCAGTGCTTCCGATTCACGATGGGTAAGCATCAAGGGCGGCAGATCAAAACCCGCCATTAAACGGTATCCGCTCCCCGCTTCACCTTCGACAGGCACGCCGGATAACGACAGATCGCGAATATCGCGATAAATCGTCCGTTCAGAAACCGCAAGCCGCTGTGCCAACAGCGCTGCCGTCGTCAGTCGTCTACCCCGCAAAATTTGCACGATCTGAAACAAACGGTCAGCGCGTCTGGTCATATTGACTCTCTACATTTAGCAAATATCACGCAGGTTGATGTAAACCTATTCGGTTACCTTCGCTGTCAATAAACAACGCGATGGTTCCAATGTCATCTCCGGGAACCATGGGTTCCAGAACACACTTGCCACCGGCAAGGACGACACGTTCAATCGAGGCTAACAAATCGGCGGTATGCAGATAAATAACGACTCCCTGCGCAACTGGAGCGACATCATCCTGCTTTATCAGCGCTCCGCCGGGTCCGGGTTCAGCATACGGGAATACGGCCAGGTCCGCCCCATCCATGGTTTCCCGACGTAACGATATCTGCATCACTTGCTCATAAAAGGCGATTGCACGCGCCATATCAGTAACTGGAATTTCAAACCAGTTAATCAAGTTTTTCATACATCCTCCTGCGAGTGTGGGTAAATTCATGAGGAGTGTATGACAGGGCTCCTGACAGCATACTGTCAGTAATGTTTATCGTCATGGTACATAAATAAAAAAATCCCGATCGCATGACCGGGATTCAGATAACACTTAAATACGTGTTTACGGCAGAATGGACGGCTGATCCGCCCCTTCTTTTTCGACTTTCTGCTGCAGCATATGCTCGCGCTTCATACCGAGTTTCAGCGCCAGCGCCGATGCGACATAGATAGAAGATGCCGTACCAATAGAGACACCGATCAGCATCGTCAGCGAGAAGCCTTCCAGTACCGGACCGCCGAAGAGGTACAGCATCAGAATTACCACTAACGTCGTACCGGAGGTAATCAACGTACGGTGTAGCGTCTGGGTCAGCGACACGTTAAAGATTTCGTAAGGCGTCCCGCGACGGATTTTGCGGAAGTTTTCACGAATACGGTCGGAGACCACGATACTGTCGTTCAGCGAGTAACCGATCACCGACATCAACGATGCCACAATGGTCAGGTCAATCTCGATATGGAAAAGCGACAGTATCCCCAGCGTAATGATCACGTCGTGCGCCAGCGCGATGACCACCCCTGCCGCCAGTCGCCACTCAAAGCGGAAACCGACATAAACGAGGATAGAGATCAACGCCACCAGCAGCGCCATAGCGCCGGTTTGCGCCAGATCGGCGCCCACGCTTGGCCCCACGAATTCAATACGCTTCACGGCCGCGTTCTGGTTGGTGGCTTCATTAATGATCGTCACCACTTTGCTACCCAGTACCTGACCGCCGGTTTCACCTTCGGTTGGCGGCATACGCACCATAATGTCGTGACTGCTGCCAAAGTTCTGCAACTGCGGCTCTTCATAGCCCGCTTTTTGCAGCGCTTCGCGCATCACGTCCATTTCAGCCGGTTTTTCCAGCGTGATTTCAATTACCGTGCCACCGGTGAAATCCAGCCCCCAGTTAAACCCGCGTACGCCCATAATGACAATGGCCGCGATCAGCAACAGCCCGGAGATGCCGAATGCCCAGAAGTCCCAGCGCATAAAGTCATAGACTTTACGGCCGTGGTTTAGTTGTTCAACAGTGTATTCCTGTGCCACATCGCACTCCTCAGATTGACAGCTTAGTGACGCGCTTGCCGCCATATAGCAGGTTTACGATAGCACGCGTACCGATAATCGCGGTAAACATCGACGTCGCCACACCGATACCGGTCGTAATCGCGAACCCTTTAATTGCCCCGGTACCAACGGCATACAGAATGATGACTTTAATCAGCGTCGTGATGTTCGCATCGAAGATGGAACTGAACGCGCCGGCATAGCCTTCGTTTATCGCCTGCTGTACCGTGCGGCCATTACTCAACTCTTCTTTGATACGTTCGTTAATCAGAACGTTGGCGTCGACCGCCACCGCAAGGGTTAACACGATACCCGCAATCCCCGGCATACTGAGCGTTGCCCCCGGCAACAGCGACATGATACCGACAATCAACACCAGGTTAGCCACTAACGCGCTGGTCGCAATCAGACCAAACTTCTTATAGAAGAAGATCATGAACAGGATGGAGACCACCAGACCGGCCAGACAGGCTTCCAGGCCCTGCTTGATGTTCTGCATACCCAGAGTCGGGCCAATGGTGCGCTCTTCAACGATCTGAATCGGCGCAATCAGGGCGCCCGCACGCAGCAACAACGAGAGCTGACGCGCTTCGTTCGGGTTGCTGATACCGGTAATACGGAAGCTGTTACCCAGCCGAGACTGGATGTTGGCAATGTTAATCACCTCTTCCTGTTTCACCAGTACGGCGCGACCGTTAGCGTCTTTCTTACCGCTGTCTTTATACTCCACAAACAGGGTCGCCATCGGTTTGCCGATATTGTCCTTAGTGAAGTTAGACATGATATTGCCACCTGCGCTATCCAGCGAGATGTTAACCTGCGGTTGGTTATATTCATCCTGGCTGGACGTCGAGTCGGTGATATGGTCGCCCGTGAGGATCACGCGTTTGTACAATACCACCGGCTGGCCTTCGCGGGTCTGTTTCACTTCGGAATCACCCGGTACGCGCCCGGCAGCAGCAGCGGCCTGGTCAACGTTGGTATTCACCAGACGGAATTCCAGCGTCGCGGTCGCGCCGAGAATTTCTTTCGCGCGAGCGGTATCCTGGATACCCGGCAGCTCAACCACAATACGGTCTGCGCCCTGACGCTGTACGACAGGTTCCGCGACGCCCAGTTGGTTAACACGGTTACGCAGAATATTAATGTTCTGCTGAACGGCGTATTCGCGCGCTTCGCTCAGGCGCGCATCGGTCATTACCGCGCGAAGTTGATTACCGCCCTGGCTGGAAATCACCAGGTCACGATGACGCGGCGTCAGATAGGCGATCGCCTCATCACGCGCTTTACTGTCACGGAACGTGATGCTCAGCCCATAATTATTTTCTTTACGAACGGTGGTATAAGGAATGCCTTTTTCACGCAGATCGCTGCGCAGGCTATCGATATTTTGTTCCTGGAGTTTACCTAACGCGGTATCCATATCCACTTCCATCAGGAAGTGAACGCCGCCGCGCAGATCAAGACCGAGCTTCATCGGATCGGCGTGAATAGCCGCCAACCAGCGCGGCGTAGCCGGCGCAAGGTTAAGCGCCACGACATATTTATCCCCCAGCACGCTCATCAGCGCTTCACGGGCGCGTAGCTGGGTATCGGTGGTGTCGAAGCGCGCAAGAATAGCGCCCTCTTCCAGTGCCACAGACTTAGCGGGAATTTTTTCTTCTTGTAACGTTTTCTGGACCTGGATCAGCGTTTGCTCACTGGCGGCGACGCCGCGCACGCCAGTGATTTGAACAGCCGGATCCTCACCATACAGGTTGGGAAGTGCGTAAAGCAGGCCGACGATAATCACGACGACCAGCATGATGTACTTCCACAAAGGATAACGGTTTAACACGGCAGTTCCCTTTGGGAAAACGAAATATTACAGCGCCTTCATGGTGCCTTTCGGCAGAACGGCAGCTACGAAGTCACGTTTGATAACCACTTCCGTGGTGTCATTCAGCGCGATGGCAATGTAGCCGGCTTCCGCTACTTTGGTCACTCGACCGACCAGACCGCCATTCGTCAGAACTTCATCACCTTTCGCAATGGAGTCCATCAGCTTTTTGTGCTCTTTGGTGCGCTTCTGCTGCGGGCGCAGGATCATGAAATAGAAAATCAGACCAAACACCACCAGCATTAAAATCAGAGACATCGGGCTGCCCTGCGCTGGAGCACCTGTTGCCGCTACCGCATCAGAAATAAAAAAGCTCATTCAAATTCCCTCATTATTAAAATTAATCAACGTTCAAAGGTGGAACGGGTCGCCCCTGACGTTGGTAAAACTCGGTTACGAAGCTCTCTAATTTACCCTCTTCAATAGCCTTGCGTAAACCCGCCATCAAACGCTGGTAGTAACGCAAGTTATGAATGGTATTGAGACGCGCACCTAATATTTCGTTGCAACGGTCGAGATGATGCAAGTAAGCGCGTGAATAATTGCGACAGGTGTAGCAATCGCACTCGGCGTCAAGCGGGCTGGTGTCGCTTTTATGCTTTGCATTACGAATCTTCACCACGCCGTCGGTCACAAACAGATGACCATTACGGGCATTTCGCGTTGGCATGACACAGTCAAACATATCAATACCGCGACGCACCCCTTCCACCAGATCTTCCGGTTTACCCACGCCCATCAGGTAACGCGGTTTGTCAGCCGGGATCTGCGGGCAAACGTGCTCCAGAATGCGGTGCATATCTGCTTTCGGCTCACCGACAGCCAAACCGCCGACAGCGTAGCCATCAAAGCCAATCTCTACCAGACCTTTCACCGAGATATCGCGTAAATCTTCGTAAACGCTGCCCTGAATGATGCCAAAAAGCGCATTCTTATTGCCAAGGCTATCAAAACGGTCGCGGCTACGCTTCGCCCAACGCAACGACATCTCCATCGAGCGTTTAGCATAGTCCCAGTCTGCCGGGTACGGCGTACATTCATCAAAGATCATCACGATATCGGAACCGAGATCGTACTGGATCTCCATCGACTTTTCCGGATCGAGGAAAATCGGATCGCCGTTGATCGGGTTACGGAAGTGCACGCCTTGCTCGGTAATCTTACGAATATCGCCGAGGCTGAAGACCTGGAAGCCGCCGGAATCGGTGAGAATCGGCCCTTTCCACTGCATAAAATCGTGCAGATCGCCATGCAGCTTCATGATTTCCTGACCCGGGCGCAGCCACAGGTGGAAAGTGTTGCCGAGAATAATCTGCGCGCCGGTCGCTTCCACTTCTTCCGGCGTCATGCCTTTTACCGTACCGTAAGTACCCACAGGCATAAAAGCAGGCGTTTCCACTACGCCACGATCAAACACCAGACGACCGCGACGCGCGCGACCATCGGTGGTATCTAACTCAAATTTCATTATCACTCCTGCGTCAGAAAAACAGTCCGACGTTTAACGACTCGCTACGGAATGATTCCATAGCTAATAAATTCCCGAAGGCGTCATCGGCGCAGCCAGTTTGGGGTCGACCAGCGCACAACCACCGGAGCGTACACGCAGTACGTGAGGATGGCGAGCACTGCCCGGCGTCAAAATGGCAAGTGAGATAGCCTTCTTACGGACGCTCAGAAATAGCCTGCGGATTGTACGTGATAAACATCGCGTCCCCGTAGCTAAAAAAGCGATATTTTTGTTCTACCGCAGTCTTATAGGCATTCATGGTGTGTTGATAACCGGCAAATGCGGAAACCAGCATAATCAACGTCGATTCCGGCAGATGGAAGTTGGTGATCAGCGCATCAATCACTTTGTATTGATAACCTGGATAAATAAATATTTGCGTATCGCCGAAGAACGGCTCTATCAAATCGCTTTTTGCCACCTGCGCCGCGCTTTCCAGTGAGCGTACCGAGGTGGTGCCGACCGCAATCACGCGGTTGCCGCGCGCTTTCGCCGCCAGCACCGCGTCGACCACCTCTTGCGGCACCTCAGCATATTCGGAGTGCATGATGTGATCTTCAATGGTATCGACACGCACCGGCTGGAAAGTGCCCGCGCCGACGTGTAGCGTAACAAACGCCATTTCGACACCTTTCTCACGAAGCGCCGCCAGCAGCGGCTCGTCAAAGTGCAGCCCGGCGGTCGGCGCGGCGACGGCGCCCGGTTTTTCACTGTAGACCGTCTGGTACAGTTCGCGATCGGCGTCCTCGTCCGGACGGTCGATGTACGGCGGCAACGGCATATGGCCGATGGCGTTGAGAATATCCAGCACCGGACGCGGGTCATTAAACTCAACTTCAAACAGAGCGCCGTGACGCGCGGTCATGGTCGCGTGGATACTTTCGTCGTCGCCCAGTAGCAGTTCCGTGCCCGGTTTTGGCGCTTTAGAAGCGCGAATATGCGCCAGGATGCGTTTATCATCGAGCATACGTTCGACCAGCACTTCTATCTTGCCGCCGCTGGCTTTACGGCCAAAGAGCCGCGCCGGGATCACGCGGGTATTATTGAAGACCAGCAAATCGCCAGGGTTGAGCTTATCGAGCAGATCGGTGAAAGTACCGTGCGTCAGCGCGCCCGTCGGCCCCTCTAATGACAGCAAACGGCAGCGACTGCGTTCCGGCTGTGGGTAGTGGGCAATCAGGGATTCGGGTAGTTCAAAGGAAAAATCGGTAACGCGCATGACTCTGACTCAGACTAAAATAAGAGGCGGGTAGTCTAGTGCCGGGGCGTTCCCGCTGCAACCGTTACCCGCTTTTTGGACAGAGAATCAATAATGAATTTTCTTGCTCACCTGCATCTGGCGCACCTTGCCGACAGCTCGCTTTCCGGTAATCTTCTGGCCGATTTTGTCCGCGGTAACCCGGCAACGCATTATCCTCCTGACGTGGTAGAGGGTATTTATATGCATCGGCGTATTGACGTCATGACCGACAACCTGCCGGAAGTTCGTGAGGCGCGAGAGTGGTTCCGCCATGAAACTCGGCGCGTGGCGCCCATTACGCTGGACGTCATGTGGGATCATTTTTTATCGCGCCACTGGACGCAAATCTCCCCTGATTTTCCACTTCAGGCGTTTGTCGGCTACGCCCATGCGCAGGTCGCGACGATTCTGCCCGACTCCCCGCCGCGCTTTGTCAACCTGAATGATTATCTTTGGTCAGAAAAATGGTTAGAGCGGTATCGCGATATGGATTTCATTCAAAACGTGCTGAATGGCATGGCGAATCGCCGTCCCCGGCTGGATGCCTTGCGTGATTCCTGGTACGATCTGGACGCGCACTACGACGCGTTAGAAGAGCGCTTCTGGCATTTTTATCCGCGTATGATGGCACAGGCCGCCCGCAAAGCGCTGTGACGGCCTGATAGCGAGGGCGTGCGTCAGATCCGCCGTTGGCAGAAAGATCGTTCGCTGTCATAAAAGGGTCATCATTACGATTTATAATGACCCGATCGATAGGCAAAAGCTGTCTCATTGATTGTCAAGACCGCATTGTTTTGTCGCTTCGCCCTCCCTATACTGCCCGCGTTGCGTTCTAAAACCCTTAATATTGCAGGAGAATTATTATGGTACTGGTTACTCGTCAGGCCCCGGATTTCACCGCTGCGGCGGTACTGGGTAGCGGTGAGATTGTTGATAAATTCAACTTCAAACAGCACACCAATGGTAAAACGACCGTTCTGTTCTTCTGGCCGATGGACTTCACTTTTGTTTGCCCGTCTGAGCTGATCGCCTTTGATAAACGTTATGAAGAATTCCAGAAGCGCGGCGTTGAAGTGGTCGGCGTTTCTTTCGACTCTGAGTTCGTTCACAACGCATGGCGTAACACCCCTGTCGATAAAGGCGGCATTGGCCCGGTGAAATACGCAATGGTCGCCGACGTGAAGCGTGAAATTCAGAAAGCTTACGGTATCGAACACCCGGACGAAGGCGTTGCGCTGCGCGGCTCTTTCCTGATTGACGCTAACGGTATTGTTCGCCACCAGGTCGTAAACGATCTGCCGCTGGGTCGTAACATCGACGAAATGCTGCGTATGGTCGACGCGCTGCAGTTCCACGAAGAGCACGGTGATGTCTGCCCGGCGCAGTGGGAAAAAGGCAAAGAAGGCATGAACGCCTCTCCGGACGGCGTGGCTAAATACCTGGCTGAGAACATTTCCAGCCTGTAAGTCAGTGCATTGATAAAAGGCTCGCGAATGCGAGCCTTTTTTATGCGTGTGACCCGTCCTGAATAGCGTTGACACGTTCCAGACTTAAATCCGGAGAACGTGATGATGACTGAGTTCAAACGCACCCAACGCGATTATCCTCTATCCTTTAAAATAGCCGTCGTTGAGCAGGTCGAAAAAGGCGAGATGACCTATAAACAGGCCCAGCAGCGATATGGCATTCAGGGGCGCTCCACCGTACTTGTCTGGCTGCGTAAATATGGCCGGCTTGACTGGAGACCCGGACTTCCTGACCTGGTGAAGAGGAAACTGCCTGTGGCTCAGACAACTATCCCGCTGACACCCGAGCAAAGAATCAGGGAACTTGAAGAACAGCTTGAGCTGGCAAACCAGAAAGCTGAGTTTTTTGAGTCCGTTATCAACGTCCTGAAAAATGATTACGGGGTAAGTGTTGTAAAAAAGCGGCCCGGCAAGTCCTCACGCAAAGTCAGGCCCCCAAAATAACAGTTACGCGTGCATGTCAGTTCCTGGGGCACAGCAGACAGGCGTGGTACCAGTACAATACAAGATGTAATAAACGGCAGGAGCATCATGCTCAGGTTCTTGATTTTGTTGCCCGTACCCGGTGCCGCCAGCCGCGAATCGGTACGCGTAAACTGCACTATCTGCTGAACATGCAGGCCGATAAAACGCTGAATATCGGACGGGACCGTCTGTTTAATCTGCTGGGTGAATACCGGCTCCTGGTACCCGTGAAACGGGCATATCACAAAACCACCAACAGCCATCATCGCTTTTACCGGCATCCTAATCTGCTGAAACCCGGCCCTGAACAGGTTACCGCCCTTGAGCCAGAGCAGGTCTGGGTCGCCGATATTACTTACCTTCCACTACGCAGCGGCACGGCCTGTCTGAGTCTGGTCACCGATGCCTGCTCCAGAAAAATCGTGGGTTACCATGTCGGGGAAAACCTGCAGACAGAAAATGTGGTAAAGGCGTTCAGGCAGGCTCTGAGGCGGAGAAAAACGACAGGTCCGCTGGTACATCACTCTGACAGAGGACTGCAATACTGTTCGGTACTTTATCAGTCAGTTCATGAGCGAAACGGAATAACCTGTTCAATGGCCGATGGTTACGACTGCTACCAGAATGCGCTGGCTGAGAGAATAAACGGGATACTGAAAAATGAGTTTTTACTCTCGCGTCCTGCAGACCTGGAGCAAGCGCGGGAAATAGTAAAAGAGTCCGTGGCAATTTATAACCATGAACGGCCACACCTGGCCCTGAAATACAAAACGCCCGATGATGTTCATCAGGCGTTTTACAGACAAAAAACTGTCAACCTATATCAGGACTAGTCAGTGAGGTATTATGAACCACCTCGCCTCAACGATTCATCCATACCGTCGCGGAAATCGCGGGTAAACTAAGTCTTCCCTCGCGGATGTCACCGCTTCCCGTTTTACATTGCCATCCGGCCACGTTCAGCAACGGCAACGCTTCCAGCGCCACCTCACAGGCCTCGCCCCGGTTAATCGCCACCAGCGCCCGCTGCTGCTGATAAACTCGCACGAATACCACTACGTCACCTTCGGCATACAGCGCCTGGCATCCGCCACGACGCAGCGCCAGACTGCGCTGGCGCAGTTTCGCCATACGCTGGTACAGCGCCAGCAAGTTGCCGTCCTGCTTGCGTTCATCCCACGGGAACGGTTTGCGGCACATGGGGTCATTTGCGCCGTCCACGCCGACTTCATCGCCGTAATAAATACATGGCACGCCGGGCCAGGTAAACAGCCAGACCACCGCCAGCGGCAGGCGCGCCGCGTCTTTACCCAGCAGGGTTTTAAAGCGCGCAGTATCATGGCTGTCGAGTTGATTAAACATGCGCAGTTGTTGCTGATGTGACAGCCCGGCGCGGTAGTTATCCATCCACGCGATACAGGTCCGGGCATCAATATGCTGTGGTTCGTAAGCGATATCAGTATTGGCGAGAAATCCCCATAGCGGGAAGGTGAAGCCGCGATAATTCATGGCGGCATCTTCCGCATCGGCCTGTAGCCACTGCCGCGCATCGCCGAAATGTTCCCCCACAATATAGGCTTCGGGCTGCGCCTCTTTTGCCGCCCGGGTAATACCGGCGACGTGCTGCAAATTGTGGCGCGCCCCGCCCGCCTCGCCCAGCATATGTACGACATCCAGCCGCCAGCCGTCCATATTCCACGGTGCCTTTAGCCAGTGACGAACGATACTGTCCTCACCGCGATAGATCTCATCCACCAGCGTTTCTGATTGATAATCGAGTTTCGGCAGGCTCGGATAACCCAGCCAGTCCAGCGCCACGCCTTGTGGTGAAAAGGAGTACCAGTCGCGCCACGGCGAGTCCGGGTGATGGCACGCGCCGCCAGTGCTGCGGTTATGCCTGTCAAACCACGCATGCGAGTCGCCGCTATGATTAAACACGCCATCCAGCACCAGCCTCATGCCCTGCGCCTGGGTTTCACGCCGCAGGCGTAGCAGCGCCCGATCGCCGCCAAATTGCGGATCGACATGACGATAATCTTCCGTGTCGTACTTATGGACGCTCGGCGCGGTAAATACCGGATTCAGATATAGCGCTGTGACGCCCAGTTTTTTCAGATACGGCAGCTTCTCACAAATGCCATTCAGACAGCCGCCGTAAAAGGTGGAACCGCCCGCCTGGGGGGTTAAAGGATCGTCCCAGTCGCGCAGCACAATCTCCTGACCTGCGGCATGATGGTAATACACCCGGTCCTGATCGGCTTCACGCGTCGCGCTGCGGGCAAAACGATCCGGGAAGATCTGATAAAAAATTTGATCGGCGACCCACTGCGGTCCGCTATCCGGCACATCAACGGCAAATTGTTCCAGACGCGCCGGTGGGAAGCGGTTAAATCCCTGCGGCGTAAACCAAAGCTGGCGGTCGTGCCAAAGCAATTTAAAGCTGTAACGGCGACGGGGTTGCCCTAACGCGATATTGAGCGTCGCTCGCCACGCCGTCACGCCCGGCTGCGGCTGGCGGCGCTGTTTGCGCATCGCCAGTGAGATTTCTTCATTATCGAATTCTGAGCGCAACGTCACGCGAGACGGCGGATTTTCTCCGCTCAGCCACAGCGTAATGGTTAATTTATCGTTATGTTGCTTCACAAATGGGGCAACCGGTAAGTGCCAGGCATTCAACATCTCGTATCCCCTCTACTGAAAATGGGGCCACCTTGCCACAGAGATTTAAAGGATAACTCATCATCCAGGGGTTTATTAGGGGAGGAGGCTCCAGGAGGAGAAGCGGCTCCGCTTATCCGGTCTACCGTTGCCTGCAGACCGGATAAGGCAGAGAAAAACGACTACGCCTGCGCCAATTGACGGTCGCGACGGCGTTTAAATGTCCAGCCAATCAACAGCAGAACTATCCAGGCGAAGCCCACATACAGTGAGATGCGGGTATCCGGATGGTAGCCGATAAGCGCAATAATGAACACCAGGAAAATCAGACCCGCTATCGTCGTTACGACACCGCCCGGCACCTTAAATTTCAGCGCTTTTACCTCTTCCGGCGGTAAACGACGACGGAAGGCGATTTGCGACAGCAGGATCATAATCCATACCCATACCGTCGCAAACGTCGCCAGCGAAGCAATCACCAGGAAGACGTTTTCCGGCATGATGTAGTTCAGGTAAACCGCAAACAGCAGCGCAATCGTCATCACCAGTACAGTGACCCACGGAATACCACGGCGTGACGTTTTGGCAAAGACTTTCGGCGCGCTCCCCTGCTCCGCCATACCATGCAGCATACGGCCTACGCCAAACACATCGGAGTTGATAGCGGAAAGCGAGGCGGTCAATACCACAAAGTTCAGAATGCTGGCGGCAAAGGTAATCCCCATATGCTGGAACGTCAGCACAAATGGGCTGCCGTTTGTGCCGACCTGATTCCACGGATAGATAGACATAATGACGAACAGCGTACCGACATAAAATACCAGGATACGCATCGGTACTGAGTTAATGGCGCGCGGAATGGATTTCTCCGGGTCTTTCGCTTCCCCGGCGGTGATACCGATAATCTCAATCCCGCCGTAAGCGAACATCACCATTTGCAGCGACATGATCATTCCCAGCCAGCCATTGCTGAAGAAGCCGCCGTTGCTCCACAGGTTATGAATGCCGGTCGGCTGCCCGCCGTTGCCAATTCCCCACACAATGATGCCGATACCCGCGACAATCATGATAATAATGGTGGCGACTTTGAAGAAGGAGAACCAAAACTCCAGCTCGCCGAACACCTTGACGCTCATCAGGTTGATGGCGCAAATGATCAGCACCACGCTAAGTACCCAAATCCAGTGCGGCACGGCGGGGAACCAGACTCCCATGTAAATGCCGAACGCGGTCACGTCGGCAATGGCGACGATCAGGATCTCAAAACAGTAGGTCCAGCCGGTAATATAGCCCGCAAGCGGGCCGAGGTTTTCCTGCGCATAGCGCGAAAATGAGCTGGCGGCAGGGTTGTGAACGGACATTTCCCCCAATGCGCGCATAATGATATATGCCGCGACCCCGCCAATAATATAGGCCAACAGCACGCTCGGCCCCGCCATTTTGATGGCGTCCGCCGAGCCGTAAAACAGGCCGGTGCCGATTGCCGAACCTAATGCCATAAAGCGAATGTGCCGGGTGCTCAGCCCACGCTTTAGCTTATTATTGCTTTCCATCAATTTCTGACCTATCAACACAATAAAAAACCACGGGGCGTTAAGCCCCGTGGTGTACACATATGTCAGCGATTTTAGTGAGCGCTGGAGGTCACCTGCCGACCCGCCGCGCGATCCCAGATAATCGCCAGGATCACCATCACCACCGTTGGCATCAACCACGCCAGTCCCTGTTCCGCCAGCGGCAAACGCTGACTCCAGGCTGGCAGCATATCGCCAAAGGCAGATGCTTTGATGCCGTCAAGGATACCAAAAAGCAGACTGATAAACATGGCCGGCGCGATGATACGGGTGGAATTATGCCACCATGAGCGGGTAAAACTTAATACAACCAGTGCGATACACGGCGGATAGATAGCCGTCAGCACCGGAATGGAGATTTGAATCAGATGGCTCAGTCCAAGGTTTGACACCACCATAGAGAAGCCGCCGAGAATAAAGACCAGCGTGCGGTAAGACAGCGGAATATACTGCGCGAAAAACTCAGCGCAGGCGCAGGTCAGCCCCACCGCCGTCACCAGACACGCGATAAAGATCAGCGCCGCCAGCAGGAAGCTTCCCGCGCCGCCAAAGGTATGCTGAACGTAGGCATGAAGAATCGCCGCGCCGTTCGCTGACTGATCGACCAGCGTCGCGCTATCAGAACCTAAGCGGAACAAGGCAAGGTAAAGCAGCGTCAGCCCCACGCCCGCCATCAGGCCGGCCCAGACCGTGTAACGCGTCAACAGGCGCGCTTCGGTCACGCCGCGAGAACGCGCCGCGTTCACAATAACGATACCAAACACCATCGCGCCCAGCGTATCCATCGTCAGATAGCCGTTCACAAACCCGTTAGAAAAGGCCGCATTCTGATAAGCGTCCAGGGCGTTGCTGATTGGACCGGCAGGCCAAACGATAGCCGCGACGGAAAGGATGACCAGCGCAATAATTTTCAACGGCGCCAGGAAATTCCCCACCGTATCCAGCAGTTTACCCGGATAGAGGGAAACCAGAATAACGATAGCGAAATAGACCACGCTGTAAATCAGCAACGGCATTGCAGAATCGCCGGTCAACGGAGCGATACCGACCTCAAACGACACCGTCGCGGTACGCGGCGTCGCAAATAACGGCCCGACGGCCAGATAGCAAACGGTCGCCAGCAGGAGTCCCGCCACTTTACCAATCGGCGTACTGAGGCTGTCTACGCCGCCGCCGACTTTCGCCAGCGCTACAACAGTAAGAACCGGTAGCCCTACGGCGGTAATCAGAAAGCCAATAGCGGCTGTCCAGACGTGTTCACCCGCCTGCAAACCGACCATAGGAGGAAAGATAATATTGCCTGCGCCAACGAACAGCGCAAATGTCATAAAGCCCAGGGCGATGATATCGCGCGATTTTAACTGATGGGTCATAAAGTCTTACTGCCTGTGGATGGTGATGTTGTAAACATTAAAATTTTTGCCTTTCCCGGAGGATTATAAAGCGGCGTTTTTTATCAATTTCAGCGGGAAAAGCTCCCGGACCGATGCGGCGAAGAATTGTTTTTCGATTTACCGCGCAAATGCAGTCGTAATGACAGCACCTGAAGCGCAATTTAAACGCTTATAACGTTTTAAAGCAAGGTGGGATCTAAAAACCAGATGAATATAGCGATATGAAATTTACAACCAGAATAAAACACCATTCTCATGAAAAAGTTATGGCTAATCATGCGAACAAAAAATCACCAAACGTTGAATGTTTCAACGAGCCCGTCTTAACTGCAAAGAAAATAAGCCAGCATCCGCTGGCTTATGGAAAGTTATACTTACGAAAGGCAATTAATCGCTATTTTTGGCAATTAAACGTTCCGGCAGCACAAAGCTAAATCGCGTTCCTTTGCCAGGCGAACTGTCGATTTCAAGGCGGCTTTCATGGTGATTCAACGCATGTTTCACAATCGCCAATCCCAGGCCGCTGCCGCCCGTTTGCCGCGAACGCGCTTTATCGACGCGGTAGAAGCGTTCGGTCAGACGAGGAATATGCTCGGCAGCAATACCCGGACCGTTATCTTGAATGCAAAACTCAGCGCCATGCGCGACACGTCGCCAGCTCACCGTAATATGCGTTCCCGCCGGCGTATGGTTTACCGCGTTATACACCAGGTTTGAGATCGCACTACGTAGCTGCTCTTCATTGCCCAGAACGCTAAGACTATCGTCGACCTCAAACGTAAAGGTATGTTTCTGCTGGCTGAGCGTCTGCGCTTCGCGCTCCACGACCCGCAGCATCATCGGTACATCCACTTTTTCATTTAATAACAGCGCCGGGGCCGCCTCAATTTTAGACAGCGTAAGCAGTTGTTTTACCAGCCCTTCCATACGATACGTTTGCTCGCGCATCGTATGCAGCGCTTTCTCTCGCGTCGCCCCCTCCAGCGCCTGTTCCTGCATCATTTCCAGATAGCCTTGCAATACCGTCAATGGCGTACGCAACTCATGGCTAACGTTGGCGAAAAAGTTACGTCTGGCGCCTTCAAGCTGATGCATTTGCGTCACATCGCGCGCCACCATCAGGAGTTGTTTATCGGTATAAGGCATGACGCGGATCTCCAGATGCCGCCCGGTATTGAGCACCAAATGAAGCGGACGGGTGAAATCACGCGTTTTTAAATACTGGGTAAACTCCGGATAACGCAGTAGATTGAGAATATTCTGCCCGTTGTCATCCGGCCAGCGTAGCCCCAGTATCTGTTGCGCCAAACCGTTACACCAAAAAATGCCGCCTTCTTCTGTGGTCAGTACCACGGCATCAGGCAGCGACTCCGCGCCGCTGCGAAAACGTTTAATCAGGTTCCCCAGCTCGCGGCGACGCTTCTTATTTCGCAACTGCATCTGGTGTAAACCGTATAACAGCGGTTCCCAACTTCCCCGTCCCGGCGGCGGCGTCATACTTCTGTCGACCCAAAGCCACCAGGAGAGGCGTAATAAATTCCAGAAATGCCAGACAAGCAGTCCCGTCACCGCCGCCAGTAAAAACCACGGCAGATAACCAAAAAAAGCGCTAAGGATAAGCGCGGGGATGCAACAGAGCACCAGCTCCAGCACCAGCCTTTTCCATGACAGCCGTTCCAGCACGCGTCATACTCCCTCAAGAATGGAAAGCCTTCTCCGCCAGAAACCTGTGATCAACTGGCGGAAAAGGCATTAAAAGCGGGTCGAAAAACGATACCCTGTCCCGCGTACCGTTTGCACCATCCGGTCGTGGCCGCTGTGCTCCAGCGCCTTACGCAAACGGCGAATATGCACGTCGACCGTCCGGTCTTCAACGTACACATTGGTGCCCCAGACATGATTGAGCAGCTGTTCGCGGCTGTAAACCCGTTCCGGGTGCGTCATAAAGAAATGGAGTAATTTAAATTCGGTCGGCCCCATATCCAGCGGGCTGTCGCCGGTCATCACGCGGTGAGAGCCAGGATCAAGGCTCAGTCCCTGCATCTCGATCACCTCTTCGACCGCCATCGGCGAGATACGCCGCATAACGGCTTTAATGCGCGCCACCAACTCCTTGGGGGAAAACGGCTTGGTAATGTAATCGTCAGCGCCGGTTTCCAGCCCGCGCACACGATCTTCTTCCTCACCTCTCGCGGTCAGCATAACCACAGGAATATCCCGGGTCATGGCCTCACGTTTGAGATGTTTAATAAACTGTAACCCTGACCCGCCGGGCAACATCCAGTCAAGAAGGATGAGATCCGGCCAGGGTTCATTAAGTTTATTCACCGCACTGTCATAATCTTCGGCTTCTACGGGCTGAAAGCCATTTTGTTCGAGCACGAAGCACACCATTTCACGGATCGGCGCCTCATCTTCTACGACCAGAATACGTCTCGCCATAATTTGCCCTGTTAGTCGTTAGTTATCAATGCCGCGCCATTATGCGTCAGATTTATGACAGATTTATGAAAAAAAAAGGCGGCATTGACAGCATGTTGATGATTTATGACACCGGTGAAACCGTGCATTACCGTGTACCGGCGGTAAATTGCGCCCAAAAATGGAGGGGATGACGTGTATAATCCCGTTCACGCTTTTTTTGCATGGAACAATTATGCGCATCCTCCACACCTCTGACTGGCATCTGGGACAAAACTTCTACAGTAAAAGCCGCGCCGCGGAGCATCAGGCTTTTCTGGACTGGCTGCTGGAGACCGCGCAGGCCCATCAGGTGGATGCCATTATTGTCGCTGGCGATATTTTTGATACCGGTTCGCCGCCAAGCTATGCCCGAGAACTTTATAACCGTTTCGTCGTTAATTTACAGCAAACGGGCTGTCATCTGGTGGTGCTGGCCGGTAATCATGATTCCGTCGCCACGCTAAACGAGTCGCGCGACATTCTGGCGTTTCTCAATACAACCGTGATCGCCAGCGCGGGCTATGCGCCGCGGCTACTTCATCGTCGCGACGGTTCTCCGGGCGCCGTACTGTGCCCCATTCCCTTTTTGCGCCCGCGCGACATTATTACCAGTCAGGCGGGGTTATCCGGCAGCGAGAAACAGCAGCAACTTCTTCATGCGATTGCCGATTATTATCAACAGCAGTATCAGGAAGCGTGCCAGCTACGCGGCGAACGAAAGCTGCCGGTTATCGCGACGGGACATTTAACCACCGTCGGCGCCAGCAAAAGCGATGCGGTTCGCGACATTTATATCGGTACGCTGGATGCCTTTCCGGCGCAGCATTTCCCCCCCGCAGATTATATCGCATTAGGACACATTCACCGCGCGCAATGTGTCGGCGGCACGGAGCATATCCGCTATTGCGGCTCGCCCATCGCCCTCAGCTTTGATGAGTGCGGCAAAAGCAAATGCGTGCATCTGGTGACCTTCGACCAGGGGAAATGGCAAAGCACCGAAAGTCTGGCTGTCCCCGTGACTCAACCGTTGGCGGTTTTAAAAGGCGACCTGGCATCAATTACCGAACAGCTTGAGCAGTGGCGCGGCGTTGAGCAATCGCCCCCCGTCTGGCTGGATATTGAAATCACAACCGATGACTATCTGCACGATATCCAACGCAGAATACAGACATTAACGGAGTCACTCCCCGTAGAGGTATTACTGGTGCGCCGTAGCCGCGAACAGCGCGAGCGCTCGCTGGCGAACGAGCGGCGGGAAACATTAAGCGAGCTTAGCGTGGAAGAGGTTTTTGCGCGGCGTCTGGCGCTGGAAGCGTTAGATACCCCGCAGCGCGAGCGCCTGAATCAGCTCTTTTCCAGCACGCTCTACGCGTTGAATGAGGAGCATGAGGCATGAAAATTCTCAGTTTGCGTCTGAAAAACCTGAACTCGCTGAAAGGAGAATGGAAGGTCGATTTTACCGCCGAACCGTTTGCCAGTAACGGGTTATTCGCTATTACCGGCCCGACCGGCGCGGGAAAAACCACCTTACTTGACGCCATCTGCCTGGCGCTGTACCACGAAACGCCGCGCCTGAATACGGTATCGCAGTCACAAAACGATTTGATGACGCGCGATACGGCGGAATGTCTGGCCGAAGTGGAGTTCGAGGTAAAAGGCGAAGCCTGGCGCGCGTTCTGGAGCCAGAACCGAGCCCGAAATCAGCCTGACGGCAATCTCCAGGCCCCACGCGTGGAGCTGGCGCGGTGTTCAGACGGAAAGATCTTTGCCGATAAGGTAAAGGATAAACTGGAGATGATCGCCACGTTGACCGGGCTGGACTACGGGCGCTTCACCCGTTCGATGTTGTTATCACAGGGGCAGTTCGCCGCCTTTCTTAACGCCAAAGCGAAAGAGCGCGCAGAGCTTCTGGAGGAGCTCACCGGCACTGAGATTTACGGGCAGATCTCCGCACAGGTATTTGAAAAACATAAATCAGCCCGTCTCGAACTGGAAAAGTTACAAGCGCAGGCCAGCGGCGTCGCCCTATTGGCGGACGAACAGTTACAGCAACTGGAAGCTAGTTTGCAGGCGCTTACTGACGAAGAGAAACGCCTGCTGGCCGACCAGCAGGTACAGCAGCAGCACCTTCACTGGCTGACCCGAAAAAACGAGCTCCACACTGAATTACACGCCCGGCAGCAGGCGCTGTACGCAGCGCAAGAGGCGCGAGAAAAAGCGCAGCCGCAGCTCGCGGCGCTGACTCTGGCGCAACCTGCTCGCCAGTTGCGTCCGCATTGGGAGCGCATTCAGGAACAAACCCGCGCCGTTGAGCGTGTTCGCCAGCACAGTGATGAAGTGAATGCTCGCTTACAAAGCGCGTATCGCCTGCGCCAGCGTATCCGCGCCTGCGCGCATCGACAATTCACACAACTGAACGCCACAGGGCAGCGGTTGAAGACATGGCTGGCGGAACACGACAGCATCCGCGTCTGGCGCAGCGAACTGGCGGGGTGGCGAGCATTATTAACACAACAATCCCACGACCGGGCGCAACTGAGCCAATGGCAACAGCAGTTGCTGAGCGATACGCGTCAGCGTGATGCGCTACCGCCGCTCACGCTCGACCTCACGCCACAGGCGCTGGCGGAAGCCAGGGCATTGCATACCCGACAGCGTCCGCTACGCCATCGTCTCGCCGCGCTTCAGGGGCAAATTCTCCCGAAACAAAAGCGTCAGGCGCAGCTACAGGCAGCTATCGCGCGTCATCATCAGGAGCAGGCGCAATACACCCAACGTCTGGCGGATAAGCGCCTGAGTTATAAGACTAAAGCGCAGGAGCTTGCGGACGTTCGCACTATTTGCGAGCAGGAGGCGCGCATCAAAGATCTGGAAAGCCAGCGGGCGCACTTACAGTCCGGCCAGCCGTGTCCGCTTTGCGGCTCGACGACGCACCCCGCCATCGCCGCCTATCAGGCGCTGGAACTGAGCGCGAATCAAACCCGCCGCGACGCGCTGGAAAAAGAGGTCAAAACGCTGGCGGAAGAAGGCGCGGCGCTGCGAGGACAGTTAGATGCCTTAACGCAACAATTACAGCGGGATGAAAGCGAGGCGCAGTCGTTGTTGCAGGAGGAGCAAGCGCTTACTGAGGAATGGCAAACGCTGTGCGCTACGCTGGGCGTTCAGCTCCAGCCACAAGAAGACCTAGCGGGCTGGCTGACCGCCGCGGAAGAGCATGAGCAACAGTTGGATCAGCTCAGCCAGCGTCATGCTCTACAAACGCAAATCGCGGCGCATACTGAACAGGTAGCGCGCTTTACCGCGCAGATTGCGCAGCGTCAGGCGTCGCTGACGACTGATTTGGCGCAGTATACGCTTTCCCTTCCTGCGCCAGAAGACGAGGCTTCGTGGCTGAATGAGCGCGCCGACGAAGCGAAAATATGGCAACAGCGTCAGACCGAGTTCGCGGATTTGCAAACGCAGATCGACAGGCTTGCCCCGTTGCTGGAGACGCTACCGCAAACGGATACCGCGGATTCCGACGACGACGTGCCGCTGGATAACTGGCGGCAGGCGCATGATGAGTGCGTGTCATTACAAAGCCAGTTGCAAACCCTGCAGGAACAAACGACGCAGGAGCAGCAGCGCGCCGCCGAGGCGATAGCGCACTTTGATGCGGCGTTAAAAAATAGCCCGTTTGACAGCCAGGCAACGTTCCTGGCGGCGTTGCTGGATGAAGAGACCGTGACCCGTCTGGAAAAACAACAACAAACGCTGGAAAGTCAGCTACAACAAGCGAAGGCGTTAAGCGCGCAGTCCTCGCAGGCGCTGGCTGACCACCAGCAACAGCCGCCCGCCGGTCTGGACCCAACGTGTACGGCGGAGCAGCTCGCGCAGCGGCTGGCGCAGTTGGCGCAACAACTGCGTGAAAACACGACACGCCAGGGGGAAATCCGCCAGCAAATTAAACAGGATGCAGATAATCGGCAGCGCCAACGCGCGCTGATGGCGGAAATGAAGCAAGCCTCTCAGCAAGTGGAAGACTGGGGCTATCTCAATGCGCTGATCGGCTCTAAAGAAGGTGATAAGTTCCGCAAATTCGCCCAGGGACTGACGCTGGATAATCTGGTCTGGCTGGCGAATCATCAGCTCACCCGCCTGCATGGCCGCTATTTATTGCAGCGCAAAGCCAGCGACGCGCTGGAACTGGAGGTTGTCGATACCTGGCAGGCCGACGCCGTGCGCGATACGCGAACGTTATCAGGCGGCGAAAGTTTCCTGGTCAGCCTGGCGCTGGCGCTGGCGTTATCAGATTTGGTCAGCCATAAAACGCGCATTGATTCTTTGTTCCTCGACGAAGGCTTCGGCACGCTTGATAGCGAAACGCTGGACGCCGCGCTGGATGCGCTCGACGCGCTGAATGCCAGCGGGAAGACCATCGGTGTGATTAGCCACGTGGAAGCCATGAAAGAACGTATCCCCGTGCAGATAAAAGTGAAAAAAATCAATGGGCTTGGTTATAGCAAACTGGACAAAGCGTTTGCTGTGGAGTAACGCGAGTGTCATCCTGCACACAGCATACCGTCATGACATAGCATAATAATGAATACACAAAGACGAATAAGGAATGGTATTACCTCGCGCTTATCCGCAAGCTATACGTTGATTGGCTGTGACAATTCATAGCCGCAGCGCGCGACATGCGTCTTCATTTTCGGCAGGTGGTATGAAAAAAGTTATTTTTTCTTTGGCACTGGGTACGTTCGGCCTGGGGATGGCCGAGTTTGGCATTATGGGCGTGCTGACGGAGCTGGCACGCGATGTCGGAATAACGATTCCCGCCGCCGGGCATATGATCTCGTTTTACGCCTTCGGCGTCGTGCTGGGCGCGCCCGTTATGGCGCTCTTTTCCAGCCGCTTTTCGCTTAAACATATACTGCTGTTTCTGGTCACGCTGTGCGTGATGGGCAATGCCATATTTACCTTTTCCTCGTCATATCTGATGCTCGCCGTCGGCAGACTGGTTTCCGGCTTTCCGCACGGCGCCTTTTTTGGCGTCGGCGCCATTGTCCTGTCAAAGATTATCCGCCCCGGGAAAGTCACCGCCGCCGTCGCGGGTATGGTTTCAGGGATGACGGTGGCGAATCTGGTGGGCATTCCGTTCGGCACTTACCTGAGCCAGGAATTTAGCTGGCGCTACACCTTTTTATTGATCGCGGTTTTCAACATCGCCGTGCTCACCGCAATTTTCTTCTGGGTGCCGGATATCCGTGACAAAGCCCAAGGCAGCCTGCGCGAACAGTTTCACTTCTTGCGTAGCCCCGCGCCGTGGCTCATTTTCGCCGCCACGATGTTCGGCAATGCGGGCGTTTTTGCCTGGTTCAGCTATATCAAGCCATTTATGATGTACATCTCCGGTTTTTCGGAGACGAGCATGACGTTTATTATGATGCTGGTCGGGCTGGGGATGGTGTTAGGCAATCTGTTAAGCGGCAAACTCTCCGGCAGATATACGCCGCTGCGCATCGCGGTAGTGACTGACCTCGTTATCGTGCTCTCTCTCATGGCGCTCTTTTTCTTCAGCGGATACAAAACGGCATCGCTGACTTTCGCGTTTATCTGCTGCGCTGGTCTGTTTGCGCTCTCTGCGCCGCTGCAAATCCTGCTGCTGCAAAACGCCAAAGGCGGCGAACTGCTGGGCGCGGCGGGAGGACAAATCGCGTTTAATCTCGGTAGCGCGATTGGCGCCTGGTGCGGCGGGCTGATGCTGACGCTAGGTTTTGCGTACCACTACGTGGCGCTTCCCGCCGCCCTGCTCTCGTTTTCCGCCATGTCGTCGTTGCTGGTATACGGACGTCTAAAACACAAGCAGCCATCGGTCACGCCGGTTGCCGGATGACGCCATCCGGCTAGAAACGTTACGCCAGCGGCCACAGCCAGGCCGCGCCGCGCACGCCGCTTGAATCGCCATGCCGCGCCTTACGTACCGGCGTCTCGCACTCGCCGCCAAAAACAAACGATTTCATCAGCGACGGAACCGTCTTGTACAGGCGCTCAACATTGCTCATACCGCCGCCCAGCACAATGACATCCGGATCCAGAATATTCACGACATGAGATAATGCTTTCGCCAGCCGCAGCTCATAACGGCTTAACGCCAGTTCCGCCACGGCGTCCTGCGCGTCGACCAGACGAATAATCTCATCGCCTTTTAGCGCTTTACCGCTCAAACGCTGGTAATCCGTGGCAAATCCCGTACCGGAAATAAAGGTTTCGATACAGCCTTGTTTACCGCAATAACAGGGAATTTCTTCGCGGTAACGCAACTCATCGTCATCCATCCACGGCAACGGATTGTGGCCCCATTCGCCTGCCGTACCGTTGCCGCCGATGTGCGCCCGGCCATTTAGCGCTACGCCCGCGCCGCACCCGGTACCGATAATCACCGCAAACACCGTTTGCGCCCCCGCCGCCGCGCCATCCACCGCCTCTGATACCGCCAGGCAATTGGCATCGTTGGCTAACCGCACTTCACGCTTCAGACGACGGCTCACATCGCTATCGAACGGCTGGCCGTTAAGCCACGTAGAGTTAGCGTTTTTTACCACGCCGGTGTAAGGCGAGAGAGAACCGGGAATGCCAATGCCAACGCTACCGGTCTGGCCGGTCGCCTGTTCCGCCATGTCGACCAGCGTAGCGATGGTTTCTATCGTTTGCTGATAATCCTCCCGCGGCGTAGGCAGACGATGGCGAAACCGCTGCTCTCCTGCATCATCAAGCGCAATGACTTCCGTTTTTGTGCCGCCTAAATCGATACCAATACGCACATACCGCTCCTCATTTTTTGGGAATATCAACAGGGTAGAATTCACCGTTCTGATTGGCAATGCAAGCCTGCCGACAATTCGTTACTATACCGCCTGGATTTAACGACAAGGCCGTGGAAATTATCATGCTGTGGTTCAAAAATTTAATGGTTTACCGTCTTAGCCGCGATATCACATTACGCGCCGAAGAGATGGAGAAACAGCTCGCCTCAATGACGTTTACCCCATGCGGTAGCCAGGATATGGCCAAAATGGGCTGGGTTCCGCCGATGGGCTCTCACAGCGATGCGTTAACGCACACCGCCAATGGCCAAATTATTATTTGCGCGCGCAAAGAAGAGAAAATCCTGCCATCGCCAGTGATCAAACAGGCACTGGAGGCGAAAATCCAGAAACTGGAAGCCGATCAGGGACGCAAGCTGAAGAAGACGGAAAAAGATTCCCTGAAGGATGAAGTGTTGCATTCGTTGCTGCCGCGCGCGTTTAGCCGCTTCAGTCAGACAATGATGTGGATTGATACCGTTAACGGCCTGATTATGGTTGACTGCGCCAGCGCGAAAAAAGCGGAAGATACTTTGGCGCTACTGCGTAAAAGTCTTGGCTCGCTGCCAGTCGTCCCGCTGGCGCTGGAAAATCCGATTGAGCTGACGCTCACAGAGTGGGTGCGCTCCGGTACGGTCGCTCAGGGCTTCCAGTTGCTGGACGAAGCCGAATTGAAAGCGATGCTGGAAGATGGCGGCGTGATCCGCGCGAAAAAGCAGGATCTGGTCAGCGACGAGATCGCCGTTCATATTGAAGCGGGTAAAGTGGTCACGAAGCTGGCGCTCGACTGGCAGCAGCGTATTCAATTCGTCATGTGCGACGACGGCTCCATTAAGCGCCTGAAATTCTGCGATGAGCTGCGCGATCAGAACGAAGATATCGACCGGGAAGATTTTGCCCAACGTTTTGACGCGGACTTTATCCTGATGACCGGCGAGCTGGCGGCGCTGATTCAAAGCCTGGTGGAAGGATTAGGCGGCGAAGCGCAGCGCTAACCAGAGGGGCCCTCTCCGCCGGAGAGGGGACTCACCGTTACAAATAGCGGCACAGATACGAGGTGGGCTCAGCAACCTGGAGATGAAACTCGCTGTGGCCAGGCACGTTAAACACTTCACCGGCTGTATACACTTTCCATTCGACAGTTCCCGGCAACAGTACCTTCAACGCGCCGCTCACAACCGTCATCTCTTCGGGTTCGGCGGTGCCAAAGGTATACTCCCCTTCCGCCATCACACCAACGCTGGCCCGGCCGGTGCTACTGCTGGTAAATCCAATAGACTTCACTTTCCCGGAAAAGTATTCATTGCTTTGTAGCATAATCAGGCCCCGTCTCATTATTAAATTAACACCCAATATAGAGTCCTGACGTTCGGCCTGTCACGTAAAATTAGACAAGCAGTTCTGAAGCTAACCGCGCAATCAAAACATTAGAGAGTAAAACCGGCACATCCAGCGCCTGCTGTAAAATATCCCGATGACGCTGATGAAAACCCAGACAATCCAGCATAATGACGTCCGCGCCTTGATCCAGTAGCGCCTGTCCGGCATCAATTAACTGTTGCTCAGAACCGTGAACCGGATTCGCCAGCGAATACACCGGCGGCATTTGCAATACCTGCCATTTTTTCTCCTGGGCCGCCAGAAGTTCTGCAACAGGCACAATCACGCCCACCTGGTGCCCATCCACAATAGAGGCGACAAGCGGTGGAATAATACGCAGCGGTTCAAGCAAAATAGAATTACGGGCAGCCATACTTTTAATCGCCGCGGTGCTCATCAGAATAATGACATCATAACCCTGGTTATCCAGCACCTCGACAACGCTCTGTAAATCTCGCTCCACCTTCTGGCGGGAAACATGGGCTATCTGGTTATCATTCAGCAACGTCAAAAGCGGATCGTCGCCAGGCTCTACAGCGTAATCCGCCATAACGTCTTCCCGGCTCATTTTTCCCAGCAGGCTATGATGGGTGATGTGTTGTTCGTCGATGTATTCCGTCAGAAGCGGTAACACTTCGCTCATTGGCACAACGCCGATTGTGAGGATTGCCAACGACGCACTCATTTTTATTCCACCTTATTACTTCGTCGTAATTCCCGGGCAAATATTCACACGCTCACCGCGCTACCTGCCCTACAAATCTCAGAAAGCGTAGCAGCAGATGAGCAACGTATTGTGTAAAGATTCCAAATAACTCCAATATTGTATTGTTATCGCTTAATTTACGGTTTTAGTTGCCAGTATAAATGTTTCAAGAATGTGATGGAGATACAATTTAGGGGTACCCGGAATCCCTTCCGAGTGGTTCATGCGTCTATGATTTATCCGGATCTTCGTAACGTTTTTTCGCATCCATCGCTTCTTCTGCGGTCGGATGCTCGCTGATGAGCGAATCAGGTTTTGGATGGTCAGCCCGTAGCTGATACCACGTCACCGTCTGGCCCGGCGTGCCTTTTTCAATGGTGACGATATAAGCTTCCCGCGGATAAGGTGGTCTGGTTGGCATAGCGTTTCCTTTATTCTGGGTGAGCGTTAAGTATAGACATCTCCCTGTAACCGTTGCGTCGACGGCGGCAGCGCCGCAATAATTTCAGAAACGACCTGGGCCGGCGCTTTCGTCGCGTCAATAATGTAATGCGCCGTTTCGCGATACAACGCGTCACGCTGCTCAAGCACTTCCCGAACCTCTTCGCTCAATGGCTTGCCGGTGAGGGTCGGGCGCAGATCCGCTTCAGGTTCAGCCTCAAGCCGATTAACCAGCGTGGATACCGGCGCGCACAGATAAATCACTACGCCAACACGGTGCATATAACGTCGGTTATACTCCGTGAGAATAATACCGCCTCCTGTCGCCACGACAGTCGAAGGCGCGCTTACCGCTTCCAGAGCCGCGGTTTCCCGGGCGCGGAACCCTCCCCAGCCTTCTTTTTCAACGATATCAGCGACGCTCATCTGCACGTGCGATTGCAGCCAGCGGTCGGTATCCGCAAACCGGAAACCGGTTGCCTGCGCCAGCGCCATACCGATGGTGGTTTTCCCACAGCCCCGCGGGCCAACAAGATAAAGAGGTTGCATCATAGCAGGCGTTCCCCCAGGAACTGCGCATACGCAGGATTTGATATCAGCAATGTTATAATCATATCATCTAACTAGTACAACGCATAAATGTAAATAATAATTTACACAAAGGTACTAAATTCACAATATTAGTACTATAGCAAGAATCAGAAATGAATAAACTGTAAATTTTTCATTACACGATTTATTTTTTACGCTGGCTTTCCAGCCACCACTTATCCAGCTCGGCGGCAAAATGCTGACGATCGCGCGGCGAGAGACTGTTTGGTCCCCCCGTTTGTACGCCGCTGGCGCGTAGCGTGTCCATAAAGTCACGCATCGTCAGACGTTCGCGAATCGTGGCGTCGCTATAGCGTTCTCCCCGGGGATTAAGAGCCGCAGCGCCTTTTTCCAGCACTTCAGCTGCCAGCGGAATGTCTGCGGTAATCACCAGATCGCCCGCTTCGCATTGACGCACGATTTCGTTATCCGCCACGTCAAACCCGGCGGCCACGCGGAGCGTGCGGATAAAACGCGAAGGCGGCACGCGCAAGGCCTGATTGGCAACCAGAATAAGCGGTAACTGCATCCGCTCGGCGGCGCGGTACAAAATTTCTTTAATGACATTCGGACACGCATCCGCATCCACCCAGATGGTCATAATGTCTCCCGTACGGTATACAATCTTTTATTGTCTCGCGCTTTTGTCTTTCATCAAAGTGCTGTTTCTCCTTCTGCCCGTTTTCAATCCGCGTTAAGCTAACCATTCCCCATAACACACAAACATAGGGAGTGACGAGATGGAGAAGAAAATCGGTTTTATTGGCTGCGGTAATATGGGCAAGGCTATTCTTGGCGGACTGATTGCCAGCGGTCAGGTACTTCCCGGCCAGATCTGGGTCTACACCCCCTCCCCCGATAAAGTTGCCGCCCTGCATGATCAGTACGGCATTAATGCGGCGCAAAGCGCGCAGGAGGTCGCTCAGGTCGCGGATATCGTTTTCGGCGCGGTAAAACCGGGCATTATGGTGAAAGTGCTCAGTGAAATCTCCTCCAGCCTGAACAAAGACTCACTGGTGGTCTCTATCGCCGCAGGCGTAACGCTTGATCAGCTTGCGCGCGCGCTGGGACACGACCGTAAAATCATTCGCGCTATGCCGAATACGCCGTCGCTGGTCAACGCAGGAATGACCTCCGTCACGCCCAACGCGCTGGTCACACCGGAAGATACGGCTGATGTCCTGAATATTTTCCGCTGCTTTGGCGAGGCGGAGGTGATTGCTGAGCCGATGATCCATCCGGTGGTTGGCGTGAGCGGATCTTCGCCGGCCTATGTCTTTATGTTTATCGAGGCGATGGCGGACGCTGCCGTTCTGGGCGGTATGCCTCGCGCTCAGGCTTATAAATTCGCCGCGCAGGCCGTCATGGGATCGGCGAAAATGGTACTCGAAACCGGAAAGCATCCCGGCGAACTGAAAGATATGGTGTGCTCGCCTGGCGGAACGACGATTGAAGCCGTACGCGTTCTGGAAGAACGTGGCTTCCGCGCTGCGGTAATAGAAGCGATGACGAAGTGTATGGAAAAATCAGAGGCGCTCAGTAAATCCTGAAGCCCGGCTGGACGTCATGCCGCCACTTCGGTGCGGTTACGTCCGGCATTCTTTGCTTTATAAAGCGCCATATCCGCAGACTTTAGCCATTCCCGATAATGACCGATTTGTGGCGTTAACGGCGCCACGCCCACGCTGATACGTAACATGACCTGCGGCGCGCCCGGCAAGCGTAAGGTATTTAGCCGTTCATGCACTCGCGACATGGCGGTAATCGCGCTGTCTGCCGGCGTTCCGCACATAATCACCGCAAATTCGTCGCCGCCAAAGCGCCCGATAATATCACTCCCGCGTAGCGTTATCTGTAATTGACGCGTCAGGGCGATAATAGCCTCATCCCCAACATCATGTCCCCAGGTGTCGTTAATGCTCTTAAAATGATCGATGTCGATAATCAACAATGTCGCCTCCCGATGGTGGCGTCGGCTGTGATCGAATTCATTACGTAATAAAATTTCCCAGTGGCGTCGGTTATAGACGCCGGTCATGCCATCCCGCGAACTCATCGCCTGCAAGCGTCGCTTATGTTCCGCTAATTTAATGGCCGTTTGATAACTTACCCAGGCGAACAGAAGCGGATACAACATAATGACGGGCAAAGAGAGCGTGACTTCCAGCGACGAGCTTCGCATCGCGACGGGTAGCCCGGTAAGCTGCAACGTCACCAGACATGACGCCAGCAAAAGGCCCATTCCGACAGTGAATAGCCGCCGCCCGCCAGCGCCCATCAGATTCATGCTCATCATCATAAACAGCGCGGCGGCAGGCAACATATTGACGCCCATCAACGCGATCCACATGCCGGAGAGGATCGCATCCACTTTCAGGTTGTAAATTTCCTGGCGTAGCGGATCAAGGGCTTTCGCCGCCCACTGCCACGCCAGATGCGGCCAGACAAAAGACCAGCCGACCAGCAATAACCACCAGCCGCCAAAGACAGGTTGCGACACTAACACGGCGGCCACCGGTAAAAACATCCCCCCTAACCCCACCGCGCGCGGTAGCCTGATGCGCCGGGCGAAGCGCAACCCGGAGCGCTGACGATCATCAGGAGGGTCAGGCGGCGCTACCGCCTGTTCAACCGCTTTTCGGTAAAAATTTTCATCATTCATTATTTTTGGGAACATTTAGAAACAATTTTCCCAAATTATAGAAACAGAGCGCATGGAGGAAGTATGAAATTTCGGGTGAGTGTTTTTCAGGGCTCACCCGATAGCACTACGCCGCTTTTTTCAGGCAGGCGCTCATAAACTTACTACGGTCATCGCCTTTCAGGGATTGTTCCGTCGCCTGAACATTGCATTCACGCATTTTCTGCTGTTGCGGCGTCAGGCTTTTCTCGCCAGGGCCTGACTGGCTGTTTTTTAGACAGTCGCTAAGGTAAGTTTTACGCGCATCGCCTTTCAACGCTTGCGCTGTCGCCTGCTGATTACAGGTCGTCATGCGCTGCTGTTGCGGTGTTAACGGTTTTTCGGTTGCGCCGACGGCGGTTAAAAAGACCAGGCCAAAAAGTAAAGTCACCAGTAATGTTATTTTCATAGCACCATCCTTTTGTCAGTGTACGCATTACACGTTGTCCCTTTGGGAAATATCCCAGGGACTTTATATAAGTCTGGCTGTTACTGGCAAAAATACCACCCGGCAGTAAAAGTATTACTTACCGTTAGCAATAGATGTTTTATTGATTGACAAACCGTAGGCTAATGTGCAACTCGATTATCCACAGTCACGCAGGATGCAGAAGAACAACGCATAACGTTACACTGTTATTACCATAGCCGCTTCGTTTTTATTTTCTTCTGGTTAATACAGAGCAAAATAAAAACGAAGCGGCCAGGGCTATTTTATAAAAGTAACGTTATAACAACTGTGTTGTTTTAAATACGATTAGTGCCGGGGGTGTCTCAGCAACTTTTTTACATATTGGCGCAGCAATTCCGTATCGTGATCAGGAACGCTGGCATCCGGCTTTACGCCTTCAAGTGCCCCCTCTACCTGACGTATCAACATCTCCTGCTCGTTTTGCGCCATGTTACGTAACATTGCTGTGACGATAATCTCTAACGCTTCTACCTGAGCAACCAGTTCTTTCGACTCTTCTTCTTTTTGGGCTAGCTTAAGCAACAACTCTGCTATGAGATTTTTCATGACCATATTTCCTTATTAGTTCCAGGGTGACGTTATCACTATGAAGAACCACTGCCTAGAGGCTGAAAGTACTATTTTTATGATACAGGAAGAACTTTACACAAATAATTATCACTGTCGCCGCAGCGAAACGTTTCTCAGGCCGTAAACGAGACGATAATAAACCATCAAAAAACAATAATCACGCTATATCATAATTTAAGGTTATGCCATCTATAGAAAAACTTCACGGATAAAGAATATATCTTTTAATTTAAACCATATCGTAACGGCAGAAGCGCCGTTACGATGCACCGCTATTGGCCTTTCGCTTTTTGCGCGTTACGCCGACGACGTAACGCCAGGGTCAGTTGCCCGATATTGATCAACACGATCGCCGCCGTAGCGATAAAAACCCAGCGGAAACCGGCCATCGCCGATACCGTCGCGCCCATCAACGGCCCAACCACGTTGCCCAGATACATAAATGACTGGTTGTAGCCAAAAATACGTCCGGTAATTTGGTCGCTGGAGTATTTCACCAATAACGTTTGTACGGCGGGTAACATCGCGCCATCGGCAAAGCCCAACAAGAAACGCAACAGCCCCAACTGGAACGGCGTGGTGACCCAGGACATCGCGAAGAAAAGCAGCACTGCGCAGATAAGCGTGGCCATCAGAATTCTTTCCGTGCCGATTCTGTCGCCAAGTTTTCCCAGGCGAGGCGCGGAGATAAGCGCAGAGATACCGGGCACCGAGGCAATTAACCCGCTAAGAAAGGCGATGTTATTACTGTCCGGCATCATTGATTTGATAAACAGCGCCAGGATTGGACTGATGGAACCATTACAGAGTTGAATGACCATCGTGGTAAAAAACAAACTGATCACCAGCGCAGGATAAGGTAACGACGCAAAAACGGCTTTACCGCTCAGGCGTTCGCTTTTCCTGATGACCGGACGCACGCCTTCTTTAATTAAAAATAGCGTGACCAGAAAGCTCACCACCAACAGCATGGCGGTAATCAGAAATACCGCCCGCAGCCCGATATGATCCGCGACAAAGCCGCCCATTAACGGCCCGCCGATAACGCCGCTGATCTGCGCGGTAGAAAGCGTACTGAGCGCCCAGCCGCTACGTTCGCGCGGTACCTGAGAGGCTACCAGCGCCATGGCATTGGGGATATAGCCTGACGTTAACCCCATGATTCCGCGCAGCAGGAAAAGTTGCCAGACATGGGTCGCAAATGCCTGCAGTAGAATAGCTATCGCCATCCCGAGCGACGCGCGCAATAGCATCAGTTTACGCCCTTTACGATCGGCGAGACTGCCCCACATCGGCGACACAATGGCGGAAATAAGAAACGTGATGCTAAACGTTAACCCGGACCACATTGATAACGCTTCATGGGAAGAGACGCCAAGCTGGGAAATATAAAGGGGTAAGAATGGCAGGATTTGGCTGATTGCCAGCCCGGTAAAAAAACATCCAAACCAAACGGAAATTAGATTAACTTTCCAGGATTCCATAAGACTCGTAACGGTAAGTAGCTGAAAATACGCGCTAGCTTAGCAAATTCTCTTTTTCCTGGTGGTTCCAGAGGTGCGATACGTCACACTTTGCTATTTTGTCTCCCCGTTCATCATTTTTGTGAAACATGTCACATTATATAGCCGCGCAAGGCAGACGTTTATGCTTTAACGACACACGCCGTAGCCCCGCATTCCAAGATGAAAATGGTTAGCATGCGCAGCGTTATAGTCAGGCCCGAGCCCATTGCCATAATAATGGCAACTGGCGTTTAACATAGCGCGTAACCAGGGCCCCGTCTCCTGACGCCCCCAGCCGCGCAGAACAGTGATTTTTCGGCCATCTGATAGCTGAAACCCGCTGACATCCAGCGCTTCTGCGCTGGCATGTTCACTGCGACGCGCATCCGGGCGGTGATAAATATTACGGCAGGCATAGCTGCCCAGATGTTCGATGCGGGTCAGGCGGCGCTTCATCCACGTTTCTGTTAAAGGTTTTGCCTGCTGTTCGACAAACAGCGCGGAGCGCAGCGCCAGCGGGCAGGAGGCTAAAAAACTGCTGCTCAGTTTAACCTGGCCAAAATCTCTGACGCGCACAACATGGGACAAGGGACATTCACCAGCGCTATCCGCAACAGGTTGTGATGAAATTAATCCCTGTTGATTGGCCGCCGTCAAAAGCTCCCGGCACTGCGACGGCGTCAGGCGCTGTAGTTTGAAGGTAGTGATCCAGCCTGGCGGATCGGCAAGTTGTAGCGGAGCAAAAGGATTATAATAAGAGGGAAGATAACGATATCCCAGCCCGCCAATGCCGCCCAACAGCACAATAATCAGAAAACCCTTACCTCTCACGCGGCCTCCGTTCTCACATCCCATAAACATTATGGCAGAACCCCGCGAAACCCGCGTTTTGTCGTGGTAATGTATACGCTTTGCATTCGATGGAATGGGTTTTTAAGATGGCGAAATTGCGGGTAGGAATAGTATTTGGCGGTAAGTCGGCGGAACATGAAGTGTCTTTGCAATCAGCGAAAAATATCGTTGATGCGATCGATAAAACCCGCTTCGACGTGGTGCTGTTAGGGATAGATAAGGCGGGACAATGGCATGTTAACGATGCGGAAAATTATTTGCAGAATGCAGACGATCCGGCACATATCGCGCTACGTCCTTCGGCAATCAGTCTGGCCCAGGTGCCTGGCAAACATCAACACCAATTGATTAACGCCCAGAATGGGCAGCCGCTGCCGACGGTAGATGTTATTTTTCCTATCGTCCACGGTACGCTGGGCGAAGACGGCTCATTGCAGGGGATGCTGCGCGTCGCAAACTTACCGTTTGTCGGTTCAGACGTGCTGAGCTCCGCAGCCTGCATGGATAAAGACATCGCCAAGCGACTACTACGCGATGCAGGACTGAATATCGCCCCGTTTATTACACTCACCCGAACGAATCGTCACGCGTTTAGTTTTGCCGAGGTTGAATCCCGTCTGGGACTGCCGCTGTTCGTTAAGCCCGCCAATCAGGGCTCTTCGGTCGGCGTCAGTAAAGTCGCTAACGAAGCGCAATATCAGCAGGCGGTCGCGCTGGCTTTCGAATTCGATCATAAAGTGGTGGTGGAGCAAGGGATCAAAGGGCGCGAGATCGAATGCGCCGTATTAGGTAACGATAACCCACAGGCCAGCACCTGCGGCGAAATCGTACTGAATAGCGAATTTTACGCCTACGATACTAAGTATATTGATGATAACGGCGCACAAGTTGTCGTACCTGCGCAGCTCCCTTCCGGGGTGAATGACAAGATTCGCGCGATTGCGATCCAGGCTTATCAGACGCTGGGGTGCGCGGGTATGGCGCGTGTCGATGTCTTTTTAACGGCAGACAATGAGGTCGTGATTAACGAGATCAATACGCTGCCAGGTTTTACCAATATCAGTATGTATCCAAAACTCTGGCAGGCGAGCGGATTGGGCTATACCGATTTGATCAGCCGCCTGATTGAGCTGGCGCTGGAACGCCATGCGGCGAATAACGCCTTAAAAACCACGATGTAATACCGCACGCCCGATAGCGCAACGTTTATCGGGCGTCTTTTACCTCGTCATCTTCGCGCCGGCGAATGATGAACCCCGCCAGCCAGAAGCTAATAATCCACGTTACCAGCCCAACGCCATAGGTTTGCCATCCTTTCGCCTCAAAACCCAGCAATCCTACGACGCCATTCAAAATAAAGATAAGGCCAATAGAGAAGGCATAGTAGTGCCAGTCACGACGAATTTTTACGGGCAAACGCATAACGACTCCGACGTATTAACAGCAACAAAAACGTATTTTTGCATACTTCTGGCGAGCGAGTCTGTGGGGGATACGGAATTTCTTAAATGTTAATTGATTTTGATAAAAGTGATCGTTTTGTGACAACTAACAAAAATTTACGCGATGGATACATTCCGTATGTGAAATTACCATGATTCTGATATTGACAAACACAATGACCTGTCAGACTTCACAGTAAGCCGATGGCATAACGCCAGATCGTAGCCGATCATCCTGGAGGTCTTTATGGCTGATTTCACTCTCTCAAAATCGCTGTTCAGCGGGAAGCATCGAGAAACCTCCTCTACGCCCGGAAATATTGCTTACGCCATATTTGTACTGTTTTGCTTCTGGGCCGGAGCGCAACTCTTAAACCTGCTGGTTCATGCGCCGGGTATCTATGAGCATCTGATGCAGGTACAGGATACAGGTCGACCACGGGTAGAGATTGGGCTGGGCGTCGGGACGATTTTTGGCCTGGTGCCCTTCCTCACGGGCTGCCTCATTTTCGCCGTTATCGCCTCGTTTTTACGCTGGCGTCACCGTCACCAATAAACCTTAGCGCGCTGGAGAAAATATCCCAGCGCGAAATTTATCCCCCCATACACCGCGCCCGTCGCTCATCAACTCGTTTAGCAAACCAGGCGGTCGTCAGCTTACGCGTGATCTTCGGGCTTTCCAGTTGAATACCGGGCAACATTTCCCGCGCAAGCGTCTTGCCCGTTTTGGCCTCGGCCAGTTTATAGACTTTCTTGTAGAGCGCCGTTTTTTCAAACGCCAGGCTATCGCCTTTCTCCAGTTGGCTGCGAATTTCACGCTCACTCATTCCCAACTGCCCTGCCAGTTTGCGCACCGCTAACTCTGTTTTGCCCGGTTCTTTGCTGTTATAACGAATCAGATCGCCATCCAGCGCCAGTTTTACCCCACTGGCTTTACTGACGGCATTCTGGAACGCAGCGTTACGGCTGGCGTACCATCCCGCGTTGAAGTCGGCGAAGCGGAAAACAGGCGCGCTGTAGTTCGCCGGGTAATTCAGCAAATGGTAAGTTCCAAACCACAACCCGCCACGGCGCGTAAAGACCTCCTGACGTACCGTACCCGCCATCTTCCACGGATAACCTTTCGCGTGCTGTTCGGCAAAGGCAATGCTGACCTGCATCGGGCCGCCCGTATGCACCGGGTTATATGAGCCAAATAGCGTCTGCCCCATAGGAACCATATTGATAAAATCGTCAAAAATAGCGCTAAGCTGTTTTTCGGTTTTTACCGTGTCCAGCCGTTCGCTATAGCTCTTGCCGTTGGGGGAGTTAATTTTCAGCGCGGTGTGCACCAGAAACAGCGGAATGTGTAGTCGTTCAGCGCGGCGATCAATCTCCTGCCAGGCGATTTTACTTAGCCCCGGCACGACAGGATCCGCCTGATAACCGGACTCCTGCTGGGCGACAGCCAGCACCGAACAGATATTTTCTACCGTCGGCGCCAGCCCCTGGCTCTTAAACGTTGTCGCGATATCTTTCGCCCAGGCCTCTCTGTCTTTGACACTGGCTGGCATTTTCTGACGTACTACGCTTGCCACGTCGACAGGCTTCTCGCCCTTGCTCACCGGCTGCCCGGATTGACTACTACAGCCAGCCAATATGGCAACCGCCAGAAAAGGCAGAGGATAAAGACGGGACGCCGCCGACATAACGTTTCCTTCTGTTAGCTAAAAGAGTGGGTCACTTCCTGAACTGGCTGACCATCCAACTGGCGTTCAAAGCTACGTAAACGTTTATAAATAGACATCAGCTCCACCAGCGTCGTCCAGGAGTTAATCAAATACTGGAACGAACCGCGCACCTGGCCAAACACGTTGGTGATTTGCGTCATCAGCCCCAGCGTAATCGTACCGGCAACAATGGAAGGAAACAGCAGGAACAAACCGAAAACGTTATCGACCTGCAAATAGAGAATGCGCGCGATGTTGAAATACATATAGTGAAAGTAGAGACGAAAGTAGTTATGGCGCACCGCGCTAAACAGTTCACGGACGGTGGGCGGCGTGGCGCGGCTGGCGTCATCTTCACCGTAGACCAGCTCCTTACGATAAGCGGCTTCCACTCGCTGATTTTTAAATTCCAGCCCCGGCAATTTGATCCCGACGACCGCCAGCAGGCCCGTCCCCATTAATGACCAGACTATGGCGGCAATGACCAGGCCGTAAGGGATATGCCCTACGATGGGTAAATTCGGCACATGCGCTGACAGGGTGACTAACACCGGCAGAAAGGCGATGAGCGTCATGATGGCATTGATAAAACTCACGCCCATATTCTCCAGTGTAGAGGCAAAACGCATGGTATCTTCCTGCACACGCTGGGCGGCCCCTTCGATATGGCGTAGGTACTGCCAGTGCGCCATATAGTGCTCATTCATTGCGGTACGCCAGCGAAATACATAGTGGCTGACAAAGAAGTTGTTCAGCACGCCGATCACCACGGCGATAAGCGCAATACCGAGAAACACCCCCACTTCATGATAAAATTGACCAAGAGTGACCTTGTGCGGCGAGCTGAGCGCCGTTTGAATCAAATCATAGAACGGCGCGTACCAGGCGTTAACCGCGACGCCAACCTCCACCAAAAACCAGGTGACAAAAATAATGAGCGAGGTGCCAAGTATCGACCAGTACTGCCAGCGGTGCGGGCTATAGATGAACCAGAACGTTGCAAATAATCCCACGCAAATCAGGTAATAAGCATAAAAAATCAGATAGTCCAGCGACCAAAAGCGCGCTGCGCTGATAGGCACTTCATCGGATGCCCCTACAAGTCGCGCCACCCAATCTCCTCCTCCCGCCTGCCAGAAAATGACGGCGATCAGCGCCCAAACAAACGCCGACATGAAAAACGGCCCTGGCTTTGGGAAAAAAGATTTAAACATCATGCTCTCCTGCTAACTTCTTATCTTTATTACGGCTGCTGTGACGGCGGCAATAGCACGCCATGCCCACGCAAATGAAAGGGCTAAACCAGGCATTGTGACCTACGTTGTGACGCTTAGTTCGCATTTCTGCTCAACAGAATTGTTTCGACGAGTTTCATACACAGCAGGCACGCTGACGCTATCAGGTTATCACAAGCGCTCTATCACAAAAGTAAACATTCTCCATCACGAAAACCCGCCGTTACGTTTTTTCACCCACTTTTTTCTCTTTAACGTTTTGCAATGTGCCGCCGGGTAGTATAAATACGCATAACCACCGTTATTTCACTTATGGACATCACCGTTGAAACGTAGTCTGCTTTTTACTGCCATGCTGTTTGCGGCATCACTTACTTCTGTCCAGGCGGCTCAGCCGATTGCCGATCCGGTTTTTGCCTCTGATATCGTTGATCGTTATGCCGAGCATATCTTTTATGGTAGCGGCGCCACGGGCATGGCGCTGGTGGTGATCGACGGCAATCAACGCGTGTTTCGTAGTTTCGGTGACACCAGACCGGGCAATAATGTTCGTCCACAGCTTGATTCGGTCATTCGTATCGCTTCTCTCACCAAGCTCATGACCAGTGAAATGTTGGTAAAATTGCTCGATCAGGGAACGGTAAAATTAAACGATCCTCTCAGCAAATATGCGCCTCCCGGCGCGCATGTCCCGACGTATCAAGGCACGCCGATTACGTTGGTCAACTTAGCGACCCATACCAGCGCGCTTCCGCGAGAACAGCCCGGCGGCGCGGCGCATCGTCCGGTATTTGTCTGGCCAACCCGCGAACAACGCTGGAACTGGCTCTCCACAGCAACGTTAAAAGTCGCGCCCGGTTCACAGGCGGCCTATTCCAATCTGGCGTTCGACCTGTTAGCCGACGCGCTGGCGACCGCCTCCGGCAAACCTTATACGCAACTGTTTGAAGAAAAGATTACCCGCCCGCTGGGAATGAAAGACACCACGTTTACCCCTTCTCCCGATCAGTGTAAGCGTCTGATGGTGGCAGAGAAAGGCGCAAGCCCCTGTAATAATACGCTGGCTGCCATTGGCAGCGGTGGGGTCTATTCTACGCCAGGAGATATGATGCGCTGGATGCAACAGTATCTGTCGTCAGATTTCTATCACCGTAGCCAACAGGCCGATCGTATGCAAACGTTGATTTATCAGCGCACACAGTTAAAGAAAATCATCGGGATGGACGTACCGGGTAAAGCCGACGCGCTCGGTCTGGGTTGGGTCTATATGGCGCCAAAAGACGGACGTCCTGGCATTATCCAGAAAACAGGAGGCGGCGGCGGTTTTATTACCTATATGGCGATGATCCCGCAATATAATATTGGCGCTTTTGTGGTGGTAACCCGTTCCCCCCTCACTCGTTTTACCAATATGAGCGACGGGATTAACGATTTGGTTACTGAGCTAAGCGGCAATAAACCGATTGCTATTCCTGCATCCTGAGTCGTCGCGCCTCGCGCTATATCAGACGAGGCGCAACATTTTTGTTAATATTCGGAGGGCAAACGGTTAATACTGATCAGTTTGCCTTTATTCATTTCAATGTAATTACCCTTACGCAGGGCCGCGAGAACTTCCGCCACCACCGATCGCGATACGCGCGTTCGTTGATGAATATAATTCATAACACCAATACGTGAGCGAAGTTCTTCATCCCACTCAATCATTGTCATTAACGTCGCACGAATTTGGTCGTAAGAATTATTACCAATGAGCTGCTTGTCACGAAGTTCCAGTACCTGACTTTTCCATACTATCCAACAGAAGGCTTCACGCCACAGTTGGTTCTGCTCAATGATGGCGAGAGTTTGTGATGATGAGAGGCGATAACCGATGCAACCGCTCTCCGCAATTAATTTATATTGTGCCTCTTTTTTCGCCACGCCATCGGCTAAGCCAAAAATAAAAGGGGCCTGCACAATACCAATAAGAACTTTATCACCCCGAACTAACGAAACAACCCCCTCTAAAATAACAAAGGTATGGGTATTACTTTCATCAGGTGAACAGATAATCTCTTTATCGTTAACAAACTCGAAACGCGTACCATGCTTAGAAAGGCATTTATCGAGTCTGTAGAATTCCTGTAGTGGCTTGCTTAAAGATAACATATGCATTCCTTGCAATAATGCCCGTCAAGTCCTTGACGGGCATTTTTCAGTTTAAATTACCTTTATTTCTCCTGAGAGAAAATGATTACCAGGTATATTTAACACCAACGTTTGCAGACCAGTCTTGATCAACATCACCGCCGCCGAGGTAGTTAGCATCGGTGTAGGCGCTGAAGTTCTTCGTGAAGCTGAACTGAGTACCCAGACCAACACGTACCGCAGAACCTTCTACGCCGTTGTCGATAGAGTCGCCGTTTACGTCAGCATCGTTGTTGGAGTCGTCGTAAACGTAAGCCAGTTTGAAGTACGGGGTCAGCGCCTGATCTTCGCTGTAAGTGAAGGTATAACCTGCATCTACACCGAGTTCATAACGCATGCTGTCGTAAGACTGACCGTCAACTTTCATGTCATTGCTCAGCTGGTAGTCGTCGCCAGACTGGAACAGACCGGATACGCTACCGTAAGGCGTTACGTAGCCTGCATCACCCAGCTTCAGATCATAACCCAGTTTCAAGCCGAAGCCCCAGGCGTCAGAAGAGGTGTTGCCGTCAACGTAAGTACCGTCGCTCATGTTAGCAGACAAATCGTTGTTGAAGTGAGAGTAGCTCAAGTTACCGTCAACAAAGATGTTGTTTGCGAAACGAGCGGAAGAGTAGATGTAGGCAGACTGGCTGTCCTGATCCACCTGACCGGTACGATCGCTCAGGTCGCCTTTCGCGAAGCCTGCTGCCGCACCAACGATCCACTTAGCGTTGTTACCGTCAACTTTGGTATCAACACCGACCATGATGCCATTAACATCCTGATCGTAGTTAATGGTGCCGTTGTCGCCGTTGAAGTTACCGCCGAAGTAGCTTACCCATGCGCCGCCGTTATCCGCCAGGCCATGACGAGCGTTGGTCAGACGAGTACCAACGGTGTCTTGTTCCAGGTTCCAGATATTGGTGTTCGCAGAAGGAATGCTCAGCGCCATGTTAGCGTAGTCGGTCAGTTCCATCTGTTCCAGCACGACAGTGTTGCCTTCCTGCTTAGCCTGATAGGTGTAAGCACCCAAGTCAGCTTTGTTTGCTGCAGAGAAGGTTGCGTCGGTGTTTACGTCATTGACACGAATCAGCTCGTTGCCTTTGTAATCCGCAACAGAACCGGCGCCAGTAGCGTTGTCGATGCGCACTTTATAGTTACCAGTTGCGGCTACAACGTTGTCAGTGTAGCTATTATCCGCTTCACCGTTAGCACTGTAAGTAGTATCGGCAGTGTTATCACCGTTGTAATAATCACCATTACCATTCACGGTCAAATGACCGTCAGAAGTCATAGCGATGACACCGTAACCATAGGTAGCGTTTGATGTATCGGTTGTGTTGGTGTGGCCGTTAACCAAATCTGCATCCAGCACATAGTCGCTGTTGTTGATGTTAAATACACCAGCGTTGGTCAGTTCCAGAGTATCCGTGGATTTGCCCCTATATTTCCAGACACCTGTTATCACTTAACCCATTACTGGCCTGCTGCCGCAGATATTCCCGTGGCGAGCGATAACCCAGTGCACTATGCG
This sequence comes from Salmonella sp. SJTUF14076, assembly GCF_015534835.1. Classification (NCBI taxonomy): domain Bacteria; kingdom Pseudomonadati; phylum Pseudomonadota; class Gammaproteobacteria; order Enterobacterales; family Enterobacteriaceae; genus Salmonella; species Salmonella sp. SJTUF14076. The sequence goes on from NZ_CP064674.1 coordinate 3,523,547, forward strand.
GATGCCATTCGTTATAATGCTCGAACGCCTCTGCAAGGTTCTTTGCTGCCGTTAACCCGTCTGGTTTAGGCATGATACTGATGTAGTCACGCTTTATCGTTTTCACGAAGCTCTCTGCTATGCCGTTACTCTCCGGACTCCGCACCGCCGTGTTCTTCGGTTCAAGCCCCAACATCCGGGCAAACTGCCGTGTTTCATTAGCCCGGTAGCATGAACCATTATCCGTCAGCCACTCTACTGGAGACGCCGGAAGCTCGTTGCCGAAGCGGCGTTCCACCGCTCCCAGCATGACGTCCTGTACTGTTTCACTGTCGAAGCCGCCCGTAGTGACTGCCCAGTGCAGTGCCTCACGGTCACAGCAGTCCAGCGCGAACGTGACTCGCAGTTTTTCTCCGTTATCACAGCGGAACTCGAACCCGTCAGAGCACCATCGTTGATTGCTTTCTTTCACGGCCACTTTGCCAGTATGTGCCCGTTTCGATGGCGGTACAGCGGTTTTTCGCTCAAGCAACAGCGCATTCTGGCGCATGATCCGGTAAACACGTTTGGCATTGATCGCAGGCATACCATCAAGTTCGGCCTGTCTGCGAAGCAGCGCCCATACCCGACGATAACCATACGTGGGCAGCTCTCCGATAACATGGTGTATACGGAGAAGCACATCCGTATCATCTGAGTGACGGCTGCGGCGACCATCTTTCCAGTCATCGGTTCGTCTGAGAATTACGTGCAACTGCGCACGCGACACCCGGAGACAACGGCTGACTAAGCTTACTCCCCATCCCCGGGCAATAAGGGCGCGTGCGCTATCCACTTTTTTGCACGCCCGTATTCAACGGCTTCTTTAAGGAGTTCATTTTCCATCGTTTTTTTGCCGAGCAGGCGCTGGAGTTCTTTAATCTGCTTCATGGCAGCAGCAAGTTCAGAGGCAGGAACGACCTGCTCTCCTGCGGCCACAGCAGTAAGACTTCCCTCCTGGTATTGCTTGCGCCAGAGAAATAACTGGCTGGCTGCCACACCGTGTTGCCGGGCAACAAGGGAGACCGTCATTCCCGGTTCAAAACTCTGCTGAACAATAGCGATCTTTTCCTGTGTAGTACGCCGTCTGCGTTTCTCCGGTCCTAAGACATCAATCATCTGCTCTCCAATGACTAGTCTAAAAACTAGTATTAAGACTATCACTTATTTAAGTGATATTGGTTGTCTGGAGATTCAGGGGGCCAGTCTAATCCGTACCGAAAGAATCGGCATCAAATTCACCAGCACCGATGCTGAATTCACCGCCGTTTGATACGGTAATAGTGTTAGCATACAGATAAGCAGTTTCGTTTGTCAGATCAACTTTACTGTAACTATCAACCGTCAGGTGATCGGTATCAACTTCACCATAGGAACTGAGGTTCATCGTTGAACCATTGGTCAATGTGATGGTATCAGCAAGTAAATAAGACCCATCTGCTACATTTACCTGAGAACCATTATTAACGGTTAGGGTGTCGATGTTAGAACCGTTTACCGTATCCCATTCAGAACCGTTATCCAGCGCTACAGTGAAGATACCGCTCTGGAAGGTCTTGTCATCAACAACGTTGCCCCATTTATCCACAGTAGAACTTGGTTCTAAGCTGTTAGTACCATCTTCAAGATCGTACATCTCAGCCGGTGCGATATACTCATAGCTAAAGTATGCGTCACCTACCCACTTACTACCGTTATCGAGTTTGAGGTTCAGTTCATCAACGTTATCGTTGTCGTGACTCCAACCGCCATTCGTATCTTCTACACCATCGTTGTTGGTGTCATAACCGATTGGGCTGAAACCATCGCTGGCGTTGATAACACCATCACCATTGGAATCAGCGTTTGCATCAGCGCCATTGTTAAAGTGACTATCAAAAACAACATCGCCCATCAAGGTAGAACCGTTAGTAAATGTAACGTTGTTCTTCATTGAATAGTATGAGTTAGAATCGTCGGAGAATGACAGGGCAATATCATTTGCTGTACCGCCATTACCATAATCGCTTGGCTCTGAAGAGTTACCAAACCAACCGTTATCCTCAAGCGGAGTCACAGCCCCTGATGTAACAGTGGAATTGTCAACGACAATAGTGTTGTCCCAAGTATGAACATAAGCGCTATCACCACCAGTAGCATATGTTGCGTCGTAAGTATCACCCTGGCTCAGAGTAATACCTGCAACACGAGAGTTATTGGTGATATTAATATTACTTTCGACATCCAACGTTACAGCAGTGCCTAAAGAAGCTAATTCGGAAGTACGCCAATCTTCCGTAGTAACTTTTCCATCAGCATTATTATAATCATCGGTGAAGTAGAAATATTCATAATCATCATCGATAGTGGAGTTAGCGATATTGAGGGTAAATGTATCGCCATCATCCCAGTCATGATCAACATATGCTGTGTCATCCCACATATGCTGGGAAGTAATCATGCCATGGATGGTAGAATTGGTGATATTCAGTGTATTCGTAGAATCTGTGGTGTAGTCATTGTTCAGATAATACGTAGAAATAACACCATTTACAGTATCGTTGTTAAAGGATTGATCGAAATCGGTAGTTGCAGGATTGTAATAAACATAACCACCGTAAGTTACATAATCGGTGTCAGTATTGATCCCAGCGTACTGGGTAGTTGCGTCGTCATGATACCCAAAAGTGTTATAAGTAGTAGCATTCGCCTGAGAAGTGATTGCCAGAGTGCAAGCCAATGCTAATTGTGAGACTACAAGTTTCTTTTTCCAGGAGTGCATTTGTCATCCCTCCTCAGGGACGTAATATAGTTGATCCATCAATTATCAATGCATAAAAACATATAGATGTTTAGCAAGGAGGATTATGCGGCGTCATTGCTAAAAGGTTCAATTATTCTTTATCCTCAGTCCGGATTCGGACATGAATTAAAAGGACGTAATAAAAGGAAAATTTATAATTGAAAAGCATTCTTTTTCATGGCCTTACAAGAAAATAAAAAAACAAAACACATATAAGATAAATATGGATTAAAGAAAAACAAAATAAACATGAATAATGTTGAAACCCACATTTACTTAAATGACGATGAAATAAAACTAAAAACAACGTAAAACTAATTCTTATTTAAAATGATATAGTGCCTGAGGTATTAATCTTCGGTATATAAAAGAAGCGCCATGTTCTGCCGCCGCCGGGGCTGCGCCTGCTACGTTAAGGACCGTTTTCGTAAAACATCTGCCTGCAGATTCAGGTATACTGGGCCTTCGATTCCACAAACATCAGGCAGACCATGACAGACCTTATCCATCGCCCTCGCCGCCTGCGCAAATCCGCTGCGCTGCGCGCTATGTTTGAAGAGACAACACTTAGCCTGAACGACCTGGTGTTGCCGATCTTTGTTGAAGAAGAACTCGACGATTACAAAGCTATTGATGCCATGCCCGGCGTAATGCGTATCCCGGAAAAGCAGCTGGCGCGAGAGATTGAACGTATCGCAAATGCTGGTATTCGTTCCGTTATGACCTTCGGCATTTCTCACCATACTGATGACACCGGCAGCGACACCTGGAAAGAAGACGGCCTGGTGGCAAGAATGTCCCGCATCTGTAAGCAAACCGTGCCGGAGATGATCGTTATGTCCGACACCTGCTTCTGCGAATACACCTCGCACGGCCACTGCGGCGTATTGTGCGAACACGGTGTGGATAACGATGCGACGCTGGCCAACCTCGGCAAGCAGGCCGTTATCGCGGCGGCGGCTGGAGCAGATTTTATTGCGCCCTCCGCGGCCATGGATGGACAAGTCCAGGCTATCCGCCAGGCGCTGGATGCCGCCGGTTTTACCGATACGGCAATAATGTCCTACTCCACCAAGTTCGCCTCTTCTTTCTACGGCCCCTTCCGTGAAGCAGCGGGTACCGCGTTAAAAGGCGACCGCAAGACGTATCAAATGAATCCGATGAACCGCCGTGAAGCGATTCGCGAATCACTGCTCGACGAAGCCCAGGGCGCGGATTGCTTAATGGTGAAACCGGCCGGCGCGTATCTGGACGTGCTGCGTGAAATTCGCGAACGCACAGAGTTGCCGCTTGGCGCTTACCAGGTGAGCGGTGAATACGCCATGATTAAATTTGCTGCTATGGCTGGCGCCATCGATGAAGAAAAGGTCGTGCTGGAAAGTCTGGGCTCGATTAAACGCGCCGGCGCCGATTTGATTTTCAGCTACTTCGCACTGGATCTGGCTGAGAAAAATATTCTGCGTTAATTCTGTTACAGGGCGGCGCGCTGCCGCCGCCCTTTCCCGACTTTACACCCCACTATTCAGTCGCTGAGTCTAACCCGTTGCCGGACGCGGCTTATCCGGCTTACGGCTATTCCTCGATCGCCTGGCGAATTTGCTGCAACGACGCGGGATCGTCAATGGTTGTCAGATCGCCCGGATCACGGCCTTCGCAGATCGCCTGGATCGTGCGGCGAAGCATCTTTCCGGAACGCGTTTTGGGGAGCTGCGAAACAAACCAGACATGCGCCGGACGACCAAAGTGACCGATCTGGTTATCCACCAGCGCCATAATCGCTTTTTCCTCGTCGCGCGCCGCCTTGCGATCCGCCAGCGTATCGCTCTGCTTCGGAATGACAAACGCCACCGCTACCTGCCCTTTCAGAGCGTCCTTTATCCCCACTACCGCCACTTCCGCTACGTTCGGGTAGCTGGAGATACTTTCTTCTATTTCTCGCGTCCCCAGCCGATGACCCGCAATATTAATCACATCATCGGTACGGCCCAGAATAAAGTAATACCCCTCGGCGTCGCGGATTCCCCAGTCGAAGGTGGCATAAACCTGACGGTTAAACAGCGACCAGTAAGTCTTCACAAAACGCGCATCGTCGCCCCAAATAGTCTGAATACAGCCCGGCGGCAGCGGCCCTTCAATCACCAGCATTCCCTTTTCATTTATGCCGCAGGGCTCGCCGGTGACTTCATTGAGTAGCTGGACGTTATAACCGTACATCGGCACGCCGGGACTTCCCAGACGCGACGGCCTGTCGTCCAGCGCGCGGGCCAGCGCCATGATCGGCCAGCCGGACTCCGTCTGCCAATAATTGTCGATAACCGGCACACCCAGCGTCTCCGTTACCCAACTGGCCGTCGGCTCGTCCAGCGGCTCACCGGCCAGATAAAGCGCCTCCAGCGAGGAGAGATCGTGATTGCGGATTTGCGCCGTCGGGAATTTTTTCAGCACGCGAATCGCGGTCGGGGCGGAAAACATCCGGTTAACCTGGTATTTCTCGACAATTTTCCACCAGACCCCACAGTCCGGGTACGTCGGCAGTCCTTCGTAAACAATAGTCGCCATGCCTGCCAGCAGCGGCGCGTAAACGATATAGGAGTGGCCGACGACCCAGCCGATATCCGATGCGCAAAAGAATACGCCGCCCGCCTTGCCGCCAAAAATGGTGTCCATCGAGGTTGCCAGCGCCACCGCATAGCCGCCGACGTCGCGCTGGACGCCTTTCGGTTTGCCGGTAGTGCCGGAGGTGTAAAGAATGCACGAGGTTTCATTGGATTCCAGCCACGCCACCGGCACGCTCGCGCCGAGATGCTGCTGGCGCAACGTGGCAAAATCCAGATCGCGCCCATCCACCCACGCCATTTTCGCCAGCCCTCTGTCCACCAGCAGAACGTGTTTCGGCTGATGCTGCGCCTGCGCAATAGCGTCATCAAGCAGCTTTTTATACGGCAGGATTTTACCGCCCCGCGCTCCGGCATCCGCCGACACAATCAGCGCCGGTCTGGCATCGTCAATGCGCGCCGCCACGCTGTGCGAGGCAAAACCGCCAAAGACCACCGAATGGATCGCGCCAATGCGCGCGCAGGCCAGCAGGGTTATCTGCGCTTCGGCAATCATCGGCATATAGACCAATACGCGATCGCCACGCTGCACGCCCAGCGACAGCAACATGGCGGCCACAATGTTGACTTCATCATGCAACTGGCTGAAGGTAAATGTGCGCTCTTCATCGGTCTCTGATGAGACGGCAATCAGCGCCAGCGCCTCCGGCTGTTTATCCCGCCAGCGGTCGACGGCGTTATGACATAAGTTAGTGGTACCGTCGCAAAACCAGCGGGCAAACGGTGGGCGGCTATGATCCAGCGTCTGCGTAAACGGCTGTCGCCAGTCGATACGCCGGGCCTGCTCGGCCCAGAACGCCTCCGGTTCGTTAATGGAACGCTGATAAAATTCGCTAAAAGACATCACGCTCTCCTGTTGAACTTACGCCTTACTGCTGGCTGGCTCAGATGACATATAAATCGAGGTATTCGTTAACCGGCATCTGCTCCAGGCGGGCTCTGTCCAGGGAGACATCCAGAATGCGTTGCTGCTGGCGAGTCGGGAACTGACGCGCCAGGTTAATTTTAAATTTTTCGATAAGCTTCGGAATACCGTCGGCGCGGCGACGCGCATGACCAATCGGATACTCCACGACAACCTCGCCAAAGCGTGAGCCATCAGTAAACTCTACGGAGATCGCATTGCCGATAGCACGTTTTTCCGGGTCGTGATAGTCGGCGGTAAAAGCCGGGTCCTCATAACACACGATTTTCTCGCGCAGGGCGTCAATACGCTTGTCCTGCGCCACCTCGTCTTCATAATCCGCCGCGGTTAACCGTCCGAACAGCAACGGCACGGCGACCATATACTGGATACAGTGATCGCGGTCCGCCGGGTTATTGAGCGGGCCTTTTTTATCGATAATGCGAAGACAGGCTTCGTGGGTGCGGATAGTCACTTTCTCGATATCCGCTGCCGTTTTACCCGCGGCCTGCATCTGCTCATACAGCGTCATCGCCGCTTCGACGGCGGTTTGCGAGTGGAATTCTGCCGGGAAAGAAATTTTGAACAGCACGTTTTCCATCACGTAGGAGCCGTAAGGGCGCTGGAAACGGAACGTTTCACCTTTGAATGAAACGTCGTAGAAGCCCCAGGTTTTGGCGGTGAGCGCCGAGGGATAGCCCATCTCGCCGGTTTTCGCCATCAGCGCCAGACGTACCGCGCGCGAAGTCGCATCGCCCGCCGCCCAGGATTTGCGCGTACCGGTATTCGGCGCATGACGATAAGTGCGCAACGACTGCCCATCCACCCACGCCAGCGATACCGCGTTGAGGATCTCATCGCGCGTCAGCCCCAGCATTTCAGCGACCACCGCAGTCGAGGCCACTTTCACCAGCAACACATGGTCAAGTCCGACACGGTTGAAGGCGTTTTCCAGCGCGATGCAGCCCTGAATTTCATGGGCTTTGATCATCCCGCTCAATACCTGTTTCATGGTCAGCGGCGCTTTGCCGGCGGCGACGGCGTTGCGTGACAGCCAGTCAGCCGTCGCCAGAATACCGCCGAGGTTATCAGAAGGATGGCCCCACTCGGCGGCAAGCCAGGTATCGTTAAAATCGAGCCAGCGGATCATCGCGCCAATGTTAAAGGCTGCCTGTACCGGATCGAGCTGAAACTGGGTGCCCGGCACGCGTGCGCCGTTGGGCACCACCGTGCCTGGCACGATCGGCCCAAGCAATTTTTTACAGGCCGGGTATTCCAGCGCTTCCAGACCACAGCCGAGCGTGTCGAGCAGGCAATAATGCGCGGTGTCGTACGCCACCTTTGAGGTGATCTCGTAATTCATCACGTAATCAACGATATCGACGATTTCGCGGTCAAATTCCGGGCGGATGTTCAGTTCTTGGGTAGACATAGGGTACGTTTCCTGCGTTTTATTTTTAATAAGAGTGAGTTAGCAACGATCGTCTATCGAGACAAACTGGCGATCGTCCGGGCCGGTATAATTGGCGGAAGGACGAATAATTTTGTTGTCCTGACGCTGTTCAATAATGTGCGCCGCCCAGCCGGTAACGCGGGCGATGACAAACAGCGGGGTGAACATTTCGGTAGGGACGCCCATCATGTTGTAGGAGACCGCCGAAAACCAGTCGAGATTCGGGAACATCTTTTTGGTCTCCCACATCACCGTTTCCAGACGGTCGGCGATGTGGTACATCTTCAGCGAGCCGCCTTCTTCTGAAAGCTGTTTCGCCACCCGTTTGATCACCTGGTGGCGCGGGTCGGCGATGGTGTAAACCGGATGTCCAAAGCCAATCACCACCTCTTTGTTTTCCACGCGTTTACGGATATCCGCCTCTGCCTCGTCCGGCGTTTCATAACGCTGTTGAATTTCCAGCGACACCTCATTCGCCCCGCCGTGTTTCGGGCCGCGCAGCGCGCCAATCGCGCCGATAATCGCGGAGTAGACATCCGAGCCGGTTCCGGCAATCACCCGGCTGGTAAACGTCGAGGCGTTGAACTCATGCTCGGCATACAGCACCAGCGAAATATGCATCGCCTTTTCCCAGCTTTGGGTTGGCTTTTCACCGTGCAGCAGATGCAGGAAATGGCCGCCGATGGAATCATCGTCGGTTTCCGGCTGAATACGTTCGCCGTTGTGGCTGTAGTGATACCAGTAAAGAAGGATAGAGCTGAGCGAGGCCAACAGCTTATCGGCAATATCGCGCGCGCCGGAGACGGTATGTCCCTCTTTTTCCGGCAGGGTGCAGCCCAGCGCGGAAACGCCGGTACGCATCACGTCCATCGGGTGCGAAGCCGCCGGTAACGCTTCCAGAACGGTACGGACATTGGCGGGTAATCCGCGCAGCGCTTTTAACTTGCTTTTATACGCGTTCAGCTCGTCGCGGGTCGGTAATTTTCCGTGGATCAGTAAATGCGCGACTTCTTCAAATTCGCAGTGCTCCGCCAGATCGAGAATGTCGTAACCGCGATAGTGCAGATCGTTACCGCTTTTTCCCACGGTACACAGAGCGGTGTTCCCGGCAGGTACGCCGGAAAGCGCGACCGATTTTTTGGGCTTAATGACATGGTTATTATTTTGCAGGATCGTGGTGTCGCTCATAGTGTCCTCGTCATTTTTTTAATGTGTAGGGTATTGAGGCATGTAGGCCGTACCGTAGGCCGGATAAACGTAGTGCCATCCGGCATTGCCTGATGGCGGCTTCGCCTTATCAGGCCTACAGGCTACGATTTTTTATTCCTGTACAGCGCGTCCAGCTTCTCTTCGAACTGGTAGTAATTGATGCTTTCGTACAGCTCGTTGCGGGTCTGCATGATGTCGATCACGTTCTTTTGCGTCCCTTCCTGGCGCAGCACGGTATAGACTTTTTCTGCGGCGCGGTTCATGGCGCGAAACGCCGACAGCGGATAGAGCGCCATCGCCACGTGTGCGCTACGCAACTCGTCGGTCGTAAACAGCGGCGTCGCGCCAAACTCAGTGATGTTGGCGAGGATCGGCACCTGCGCCACGTCGGCGAACTGGCGGTACATCGACAGTTCGGTGATCGCCTCCGGGAACAGCATGTCTGCCCCCGCGTCCACGTAAGCCTGCGCGCGATCGAGAGCCGCCTCCAGCCCTTCCACCGCCAGCGCATCGGTACGCGCCATGATCACAAAGTTCGGATCGGTGCGCGCATCCACTGCCGCCCGAATTCGGTCTACCATCTCCTCTTTCGAGACGATCGCTTTGTTTGGACGGTGTCCACAGCGCTTAGCGCCAACCTGGTCTTCAATATGCAGCGCGGCGGCACCCGCTTTGGCTATGGACTTTACCGTCCGCGCGACATTAAAGGCGGAGGAGCCAAAGCCAATATCCGCATCTACCAACAGCGGCAGCGGACAAACATCCGTGATGCGCCGGATATCGGTTAACACATCATCCAGCGTAGAAATCCCCAGATCCGGCAGTCCGAGCGAGCCCGCCGCTACGCCGCCGCCAGAAAGATAGATAGCCTGATACCCGGCCCGTTGGGCCAACAGAGCATGGTTGGCATTAATAGCGCCGACAATTTGTAATGGATTCTCTTTAGCGAGCGCGGCGCGAAATGCCTGCCCCGGCGAATGTAAAGACATATCTCGTCCTCATGTTAGTAAATTGTTACTCAGAATGTATTCACCAAAGCAAAGGCTATGCCAGGCAAAGAGGCTGCGAGAAAATTAAATACAATGAGATTTAAAAACAGGTAATTACAGTCATTCCTGTTATGAATAAGCGCGATTAAGGGAAAAGAAAAACGTGTCAGCTAACGTTTCATGAAACGAATCGCCCCGTTTCATTGCAACATTTATGAAACACGTTTAAAACAAAAAATCGCCCCTTAAAGATGAACCTACTGCGATGACGACTGCTCACAGCGCTCCGCGCGATAATAGCGATAAACCGGTGATCTGGACGGTCTCCGTAACGCGTCTGTTCGAACTGTTTCGGGATATCAGCCTGGAATTCGATCATCTGGCGACCATCACGCCTATTCAACTCGGCTTTGAAAAGGCGGTGACCTACATTCGCAAAAAACTGGCGACCGAGCGCTGCGACGCGATTATCGCGGCGGGTTCGAATGGGGCCTATTTAAAAAGCCGCCTGTCAATACCGGTGATCCTCATCAAGCCCAGCGGATTCGATGTATTACAGGCGCTGGCGAAAGCGGGAAAGCTCACCTCGTCTATCGGTATCGTGACCTATCAGGAGACCATTCCGGCTTTACTTGCCTTTCAGAAAACGTTTCACCTCTGTCTTGAACAGCGAAGCTATGTCACCGAAGAGGACGCGCGCGGGCAAATTAACGAACTTAAGGCCAACGGTATTGAGGCCGTCGTCGGCGCGGGATTAATTACCGATCTGGCGGAAGAAGCGGGAATGACCGCCATCTTTATTTATTCCGCGGCGACCGTTCGTCAGGCTTTCCATGATGCGCTGGATATGACCCGTCTGACACGGCGCCAGCGCGTGGATTACCCATCCGGCAAGGGATTACAAACCCGGTATGAACTGGGCGATATACGCGGCCAGTCGCCGCAAATGGAGCAGCTCCGCCAGACGATTACGCTCTATGCCCGCTCCCGTGCGGCAGTGCTGATTCAGGGGGAAACAGGGACCGGAAAAGAGCTGGCGGCGCAGGCGATTCACCAGACGTTCTTTCACCGCCAGCCTCACCGTCAGAATAAGCCATCCCTTCCCTTTGTCGCCGTCAATTGCGGCGCGATTACCGAGTCATTGCTGGAGGCGGAACTGTTTGGTTATGAAGAGGGCGCGTTTACCGGTTCACGACGAGGAGGCCGGGCGGGGCTGTTTGAAATCGCACACGGCGGCACGCTGTTTCTGGATGAAATCGGCGAAATGCCCTTGCCGTTACAAACTCGACTTTTGCGCGTACTGGAGGAAAAAGCCGTCACTCGCGTCGGCGGACACCAGCCGATCCCGGTGGATGTCCGGGTGATCAGCGCTACGCATTGCGATCTGGATCGGGAGATAATGCAAGGACGTTTTCGCCCCGATCTCTTTTATCGCCTGAGTATTCTGCGTCTGACGCTTCCTCCTTTGCGCGAGCGGCAGGCTGATATTTTGCCGCTGGCGGAAAGCTTTTTAAAACAGTCGCTGGCGGCAATGGAAATTCCGTTTACCGAATCGATACGTCATGGATTGACACAGTGTCAGCCGCTTTTGCTGGCCTGGCGCTGGCCCGGTAATATTCGCGAACTGCGTAATATGATGGAGCGCCTGGCGCTTTTTTTAAGCGTCGATCCCGCGCCAACGCTGGACAGGCAATTTATGCGGCAGTTATTACCTGAGCTTATGGTGAACACAGCAGAGCTGACGCCTTCAACCGTGGATGCGCACTCGTTACAGGATGTACTGGCGCGCTTTAAGGGCGATAAGAGCGCCGCGGCGCGTTATCTGGGGATTAGCCGCACCACTCTGTGGCGTCGTTTAAAAGCTGGTGCCAAAGACCAGTCGGATAATTAAGACAAACGACCGCGTCCTGAATGCCTGATGGCGCTACGTTTACTGCAGGCCGTCATCCGGCAAAACGGATGCCGGTTGCCAGGAATAAATATACCCGCCGGAAACCCAGGCGGGTATTTTTATGATGCAACGCTTTTATTTCTTTTTATAAATATCAGCCGTACCATGAATTTTATTTTCTGTCTGCCCGGACGTCAGCACCACCACATCCGCCCCTTTTTCATCCGCCTTTTTGATTAAATCTTCTCTGGCGTCCAGCGGCGACATTTCCCCGGTGGTGGAAATCGTGCCAATTTTCGTGTATTCGGAGGCGACTTTATCAAAGTCCGTTTTTTTCATGATTTCTGCGGCATAAACGTTTGTCACGACAAACGCTAATGCGCCAAGCATAACCTTGTAGCCAGTTTTCATAGCAAAACCCTCGTTTTATTATTACGCCATCATCGCTTTATCAGAACAAAAAGGCCGTTCGGACTGATTAAATAAGTAGTGTAGATTGCTGGAAAAATCCAGTCAGCCCCCGCTCAGTCGGCGTAACAACGCGGATTAAAACGCCCCTGCTTTGTGATCTCACTCGCAATCATCTGGTTTGACTATTAATAAGATGAACGTTATTTCTTGAGGCTATGGGAAGAGTTGTCTATGGAGCCGTTTCATGCCGTTGTGCTTACCGTCAGTCTGTTTGTGTTAACCTTTTTTAATCCCGGCGCGAATCTGTTTGTGGTGGTGCAAACCAGCCTCGCATCAGGACGCCGGGCGGGGGTCATCACCGGCCTGGGCGTCGCCACGGGAGACGCCTTTTATTCCGGGCTGGGGCTTTTCGGTCTGGCGACGCTCATTACGCAATGCGAAGCGGTATTTTCTCTTATCAAAATTGTCGGCGGCGCCTATTTATTATGGTTCGCCTGGAACAGTATTCGTCACCAGGCGACGCCGCAAATGAGCACGCTCCAGACGCCAATTGCCGCCCCGTGGACAATTTTCTTTCGCCGGGGATTAATGACCGATTTATCCAATCCGCAAACCGTACTGTTTTTTATCAGTATTTTTTCCGTAACGCTTAGCGCAGAAACGCCCACATGGGCAAGATTAATGGCCTGGGCCGGAATTGTGCTGTCATCCGTTATCTGGCGTATTTTTCTCAGCCAGGCCTTTTCGCTTCCCGCAGTCCGCCGCGCTTATAGGCGTATACAGCGCATTGCCAGCCGTGTTATCGGCGCCATTATCGGGATGTTTGCGCTCAGACTTCTCTATGAAGGCGTGACGCACCGCTAATGTTTGCCCGGTAGCCTTTGCTACCGGACGATAAGCGTTATCAAAACGCCCATGACACGCTGCCTACAATGCTACGCTCGGCGCCAAAATAACAATAAGAGAGCGAATTACAGGCAGCGACATAGCGTTTGTCCGTCAGGTTATTTACGTTGAGCTGGGCGCTCAAGCCATTTAACCCAATGCTGGATAAATCATACCCTACCACCATATCGACCAATGTATAGGACGGCAACGTGTGGGTATTCAGGCGATCGCTGGTCACGCCGTTGACGTACCGGATGCCGGAGCCCAAAGTCAGCCCCTCTAACAGACCGCTTTTCACATCGTAGCTTAGCCAGGTGCTGGCCTGGTTCCGTGGAGCATAAACCGCGCGCTTACCCTGTTCTTGCGGGCTACTTTTCTTATAACGGATATCAGTATAGGTATACGCCGCCTGCAAACGGACGCTATCCGACAAATGGCTAATGGCCTCCAGTTCCACCCCTTTAGACTCAATTTCACCAATCGAGCGGTACGGATCGGTAGGTTCTTCTTTGGTCGCGATATTGGTCTGGTTAATACGATACACGGCGGCGCTAAACTGGCTATTCCCCCCCAGCGGTTCGTATTTTACCCCCGCCTCCCACTGCTTGCCTTTCATCGGTTCCAGCACATTGCCGTTTTCGTCGGCGAAGCTGGTCGGCGTAAACGCGGTAGAATAACTGAGATAGGGGGCGACGCCATTGTCGAACAGATAAAGCAACGCAGCACGGGTGCTGACGTTGTTTTTATCGAGATCGCTGCGTGAATCATGAAGTTTGTCGATGTTAGACACGCTGACCCGATCGTAACGACCGCCCAACGTAAAGCGCCAGCGATCCCATGACATCTGATCCTGTAAATAGTATCCGGTCTGCCGCAGCTTATGTTTTTCACGGCTATACAACGTAATGTAATCCGGCTGAGCGCCATAAACAGGGTTGAAAGCGTCAATCGGCGGAAACGCGCCATAATAGCCAGTAGTATGATTACTGCGATCCTGATAATCGATCCCCACCAGCAGACGATGATTAATCGCCCCGGTATCCACGCTGCCGTCGAGCTGATTATCCAGCGCGATAGCCGACATTTTCTCCCCGGAGCCGGAATAGCCGCGATTCAGCGCCGTTTCATTCAACCAACCTGCGGCATAGACCTGATTCAACGTCACTTTGGTATGCAAATAGCGCAATTTTTGCCGTACCGACCAGCCGTTATCGAACAGATGCTCAATGTTATAACCCACCATATTTTCACGGCGATCGTATTTGTCGTAGTCATCTTCACCTTCAAAGAAAGTGTTAGAAATTTTTCCGCCGTTATAAGGTACAACCGTGCCTTGATAAGGCAGTCCGGAGTGGCTACCGCCCTGCGGATCACGGTGCAGATAGGCCATAAGATCAAGACGCGTCCGATCGGTAATTCGCCAGGTCAGGCTCGGCATCAGCGCATAACGTTCCTCTTTCAAGGGGGTAAACTGCGAATCGGCGTAACGTGTCATGCCGCTAAGACGCGCCGCCACACGTTCATTGTCATCCAGTGGGCCGGTCACATCAAAAGCCGCCCCGCGCTGGTTGTTATTGCCAGCAAACAGCTTCACTTCTCCTCCGGCATCAAACGCCGGTTTTCGCGACGTCAACGAGACAATGCCGCCTGGCGATGAACGTCCATACAGAACGGACGCCGGGCCGCGTACCACCTCGATATCTTCCAGAAACCAGGGGTCAACCACCAACGAACTGTGCGAATTGGTGTCGCCCATCATTTTTAACCCGTCGAGATAGACGTTATCCAGACTACCGTCCGAAAAACCACGCAATACGATGTAATCAAAGCGGTTAGAGGCGCCTATCTGATTACTGTATACGCCTGGGGTGTAGCTGACCGCCTGACGCACGCTGGTTGCGCCCTGCTCTTCAAACTGCTGGCGGGTAATAATGGATACCGACTGCGGCGTTTCAATATCTGGCGTCGCCAGCTTGGTCGCGCCACTCTGAACGGGCGAGGTGACAATGACGGTATCATTTTTTGTGGTTTCCTGGGCAAAAAGAGGAAAAGTCGCGCCGCCGATAGCTCCGCCTATCAATAGCGCCATACGCGTTGTCGCAAACATGAACATCTCCAAAGGCATCTTTATTGTAAATAAGAATTATTACCTTTTAGAGATAACGGACCACTATGCGTAACGCCAGATTGCCTATGCGCAATGATAAAAAATCACCCAAAGCGGCAGAAAACCGGGTTAGCGGCGGATATTACCGCTCTGGCGGAGCGCGTTACGCACAGTGTCGGGACGCCGTCAGAGACGCGTCACGCAGCTCACCGGGCGAGCAGCCATAACGCCGACGAAATGCCGTCGCAAAGTTTGTGGCATGTTGATAGCCTGACATCCAGGCGGCCTGCTGCACGCTGTATCCCTCCATCAGATAACGACGCGCGCGCGCCAGGCGGCAATCGCGCAGATAATCAAACACGGTACACCCATAGGCATGGCGAAACTTGCACCGCAGGCTACTTGGACTCATTGCCGCCCGACGCGCCAGTTCGTTCAGCGTGTAAGCTTTTTCCGGCGTCTGCTCCAGTAAACGCCGAATGAGCTCCAGCCGCTGGTATTCACCGGTGACGGGAAGCCCGCGTTTTTGCGTTGCGGGCTGACATAGATTTAGCGCATAGCCCAGCAATTGCAGCATGATGCCTTCCAGCATTAACTGGCGTGACGCCGTATGAGGTCCGGGCTGCTGCGCATAACGTAGCCCTGAAAGCAGAAACTCCGGCACCTGCCAGACCCTCGCCGAGGCCGCGCTACGTTCCCACTCGTCTGCCAGCGAGACAGGCAAACGCTCCCGCCACCCGCCGTCCGGGTACATTCCCAGCGACAAGGTGCGCAATTTACTGTCTGCGCCGTGATGGGCGCGTATCGTCTGCTGCTCACTCAGTTGCGAGCAAAACGCCATCCCCGCGCTCAGCAAAAAGGTCTGCTCATTGACAGCCAGCGCGACATTACCTTCCAACACCACCAGCATATACAGAGGACTACTATGGCGAGAGGTAGTTTCATAAGGTTGTAATACGTGAACATCCGAGCGTGTAATGCAAATCCCGCCGGGAAGCGCTATCTCTTCGATATCGCCATGAAGTACGGGACTACTCTGCGTATACTGCGGTAACGCAGGGAAGCGGTAATCAATGCCATAACGCTCGCCAAACGCGATGAAGTCGCTGACGGAAAAGATCTTTTTCATCGCCGGGGCGGCGGAAGAGTGACAGGAGATCGGAGACATTATCAATACCGTTTATCTGCATTATACCAGAGCGTTAGCCACTGTGTAACCATATCACTGCGGCCCGGGAACGACAATAAAGATGAGAATAATTATCAACCGCTATTGAGGGAAGAGATAAGGCGAGCAAAGGTGATCGATAAACGCCGATCTGTCGATAAAAACGCGCTTTCGCCAGCGACGAAAGCGCGTCCGGGGGTATCAGTCAGGAGCGAAATCCTGCGGAGGTCATGAGCAGTCTGAACAACATTCCGACGCCCGCCAGCAGAAGCACGCTGGCGCACCATATCGCGACCATCCATACGACTCGCCGCGACCATTTTTTCACTTTAACCATCAGTGATATCCCTCTCCATGTCGCACTTTTCCACGGAAGACGTAGTAGCTCCAGAAGGTATAAGCCAGAATAATCGGGATGATTATCAGCGCCCCAACCAGCATGAAGCTTTGACTTTGCGGCGGCGCGGCGGCGGCATACAGCGAAATATCCGGTGGAATAATATTCGGCCAAATACTGATGCCTAACCCGCTGAACCCCAGAAAAATCAACCCTAGCGTGAGAATAAATGGACGCGCATGGGATTCTGGTTTTTTCACGCTGCGCCATAGCCAGACGCTAAAAGCCAACACCAGCACAGGCACCGGCAGGAAGTAGTATAAATTGGGCAGCGTGAACCAGCGCCCGGCGATGTCGTCGTGGGTGAGCGGCGTCCACACGCTGACGCCTCCCATCACCAGCAACAAGACGATCAACAACGGGCGCGACAGCGCGCACATCCGGCTATGCAGCGGATCTTCGCTTTTCATAATCAGCCAGGTAGCGCCCAGCAGCGCATAGGTGACGACCAGACCGACGCCGCAGAACAGGTTAAACGGCGTCAGCCAGTCAAGCTGCGAACCGCTAAAGGTTCGCCCTTCCACCTGAAAACCGCTCACCACCGCGCCCACCACAACTCCCTGGGCAAAGGTCGCCAGGATTGACCCGACGATAAAGGATTTATCCCAGAACGCGCGATGCGACTCGGTGGCTTTAAAACGGAATTCAAAAGCGACGCCGCGAAAGATAAGACCAAGCAGCATAACCACCAGCGGGATAGTCAGCGCGTCGGTGATGACGGCATAAGCCAACGGGAACGCGCCAAAAAGCCCGGCCCCGCCCAGCACCAGCCAGGTTTCGTTCCCGTCCCATACCGGCGCGACTGAGTTCACCATAACATCGCGATCGTGTTTATCGCGAATAAACGGAAACAGGATACCGACGCCCAGATCGAACCCATCCATTACGATATACATCAGCGTGGCGAACACGATAATAGCAAACCAGATAACCGGAAGATCGATGGTCATTCGCGTTTCTCCTGCTCAAGCGATTCTCCCACGGCAGAGATAGGACGCGCGGGTCTGCCATCGGTTTCAGCGGTCGGTGTCTCCGCCGGCTGCGGCCCTTTCTGGATAAGGCGAATCATATAAATATAGCCAACCCCAAAGACCAGGGAATAGACCACAAAGAAGGCCAGCAAACTGATGCTCATCTGCAAGGTACTGTGCGCGGAAACCGCATCACGCGTTCGCAGCAGGCCATAGACCACCCATGGCTGACGTCCTACTTCAGTCGTCACCCATCCGGCAAGGATGGCGATAAGCCCGGACGGCCCCATCCACAGCGCAAAGTGCATAAAGGGCCGCGAATGATACAGGCGGCGTCGGTAGCGTAGCCACAGGCTGGCCAGCCCCAGGAAGATCATCAGTACGCCCATGCCCACCATCAGACGGAAAGACCAGAACACCACGGTAGAGTTGGGGCGATCCTCTTTGGGATAATCTTTTAGCGCAGGCACCTGTTTGTCCAGGCTATGCGTCAGGATCAGACTGCCCAACGCCGGGATCTCAAGCGCATAGCGGGTCCGTTCCGCCTCCATATCCGGCCAGCCTACCAGCGTAAGTGGCGTTGGCTCGCCGGGCGTATTTTCCCAGTGCCCCTCAATCGCGGCGATTTTGACCGGCTGATGCTTCAGGGTGTTAAGGCCATGCATATCGCCAATCAATGCCTGAACGGGCGCCACCACGACCGCCATCCATAACGCCATCGAGAACATACGGCGGATAGCCGGCGTATCGTTACCTTTCAGTAAATGCCAGGCAGCGGACGCGCCGACAAACATCGCGCTACTTAAAAACGCCGCAACGGACATATGCAACAGGCGATACGGGAACGACGGGTTGAAAATCACCGCGAACCAGTCCACCGGAACCACCTGACCGTTATGAATTTCAAATCCCTGCGGGGTATGCATCCAGCTGTTAGACGCCAGAATCCAGAACGTCGACATTAACGTGCCCAGCGCCACCATACAGGTAGACAAGAAATGCAGGCCCGGCCCGACTTTGTTCCAGCCAAAAAGCATCACGCCTAAGAATCCCGCTTCCAGGAAGAATGCGGTGAGCACTTCATAGGTTAATAAAGGCCCGGTGATACTGCCGGCGAACTGGGAAAAACCGCTCCAGTTCGTTCCGAACTGGTAAGCCATGACCAGACCGGAGACCACGCCCATCCCGAAGTTGACGGCAAAAATTTTGAGCCAGAACTGATAGAGCGAGCGCCAGACAGGATTACGCGTTTTTAGCCATAGACCTTCCAGTACCACCAGGTAACTGGCTAAGCCAATCGTAATCGCGGGGAAAATAATATGAAAAGAGACGGTAAAGGCAAACTGGAGTCTCGCTAAAAAGAAGGCATCAAACTCCATGTTCCCTCCCGTTTATATATAGTCACTTCGTGTAAAATATTCACTTTTCGCAACCAGGTTGAAACGAAACGGTTATTTTCCCCAAACGTAAAAACGTCGGGGAATATCCAGATAAATTACGATTTTTTTTGCGGCTGGCTGTCAGGCTTATCGCCCGACTCTGGCGCTTCGGAGGGGTCGTCTTTTTCGACAGCGAAACGGTAGTATCTATTTAGCATAACATGTCTCCCTTAGTTACATTCACTTGGCAATATCTACCTGGCCGTTATAAAAATAACGGCAAAACAAAAAAACAGCGTCCTCAAGACTATTTGCAATTTCAGCAAAATACGCTTAGCTGAAAGTTAAGAATAGACGTAAAACGATAACCTTCAAGTCAACGCGGTTTACGGGATGGGGGATTAGCACAGGGAGAATGACCGCAACGCTCGCTGCGCGGCGGCCATTTTATATGGTCTATCAAAAAGATAACCGTTAAGGTCCATTCAAACCCGTTAGTTTGCCTTCCCCTCAATCAAGCCATTGATCGTAGAAAATACCGCCGGCGCGCTGGTCGCTTCCGCAAACTCGACATTAATATTTTGCCGACGCAGCATATCGAAGAATTTACGTTGCGCATCAAGAATAACCTGATCACCTACGCGCATATTTTCTGCTTTAGTTTCAACCAGTAAATAAACGCTGTCGGCGTCCTGACGCTCAATACGGTACACAAAATCCGGCGTAGTAGAGCCCCCCGTATATTTGGGGATCTGAATGGCCCGCTTAGGCAGTTTGCCAAACACCGAAACCTGTTGCGGATAATCGTATTTTAATAGCGGCAATTCTGGATCGACGCTGTCATAACGCAACGGCGGTATTTGATAGAGAGAACGGGGATCGTCTATCGCATTCTCATCCACATTTTTCCCCACAATTTCAGCGCTAATCTCCTCTCTGAACTGCCGTGCCGTGGAATCAAATACCGACGTTGAAGCCTGAAAATCGAGAGGCAGATAATCGTGGCGCTGCGCAAAATGCGCATTAATCCGCGCCTGTAATGCGCGGGTCATATTGTCCAACGAGATCTCGCTTAAATAGCGTGAATCTCCGTGCAACACATCACGCAGCATCGCCATTAACACCGGGTGCAGGACGTTAACCGGCAGACTGGTGCGTAACGCCAGTTGCTTAAGAAAATGGCCATATTTCATGCCCGCCATAAATTCGCTGGCGGCTAATTCGCCTTCCCGCTGCGCCACTTCAAAACGGCCATTATCTTCATTCGATACCAGCCGTTGTTGCACCTGGCTTGGCTTCTGGCGTATATACAGCGCCGGATCGCGCAGCACCTCGGCGGCAATTTGTTCCAGAGAAGCGCCGCTACGCTCGAATTGCAGCATATAACGGCGGGAAAACTGCTCCCAGATACTGCTAAGTTGTTCCCAATTCTCTTTGCGTAGCCTGACTCGCAGCCGGGAGGCGGGCTTATTGTCACGAATGCGATCCGCTCGCACCCGCGCCTGCGTCAGCTCAGGGTAGAACTCCAGTAGCCACGCAAAACCACTTTTGGTTTCCCCGTTAAGCGTGACGCTGGGTTTAAACTCATTACTCCGGTTGATCAGTTTTTTATCATCCAGATCTTCCAGCAAACGAAGCTCCGTAAACGCAGGATCGACTTTTTGCCGCTCGGTGACGATGAGTGTGATCATCGCCTCATCCAGTTTCTGCTCGTTAAGCTGAACTTTGCTGTCGCGATTAATCTCATCAACCAGCATGCTGGCAAACGCTTTTTCATCATAACCAATCAGAAACGACAGTCGGGACGGCCACTCTTCCTGATGAACGCGATGGCCGTTTTCATCTACCGGTAGCCGCAGGCCGCGCCCCACTTCCTGAATTTTGCTCGACTCGCTACCGGAAGAACGTAATTTAGCAATGACAAAAACATTCGGGTTATCCCAGCCTTCGCGAAGCGTCCATTTTGAAAACAGAAAGCGGCGCGTTTCCCAGTTGCCGTGATGGTCTGAAAAACTGAGCAACTTCTCTTTATTTTTCAGAATATCATCGACCTCAGCCTGGATCGCCTCATCGCCGCTTCCGCGGTCTTCGCCAAAGTAACCAGCGTGGACGTTTTGGTTATCCGAGTGCAGGCTGGCGAGCGTGGCCTGCAGAAACGACAGATACTCCACTTCTCGCGGCAGGGTCTTGCGCTGATAATCGTCAATCAGTTGCGTCAGTTTCTTTTTCAGCAAACGCTCAAAAGTGACTTTCAACCAGCCTTCGTCATCACGATAGCTTTTAATACTGTCAATAAAGAAAAGGCTTAAAGTCTTAATACGCGGGGCATTATTTTCTGGCTCATTGCTGCGTAAGAAATTTGCCTGCTCGGTATCAAAATGCTTATCAATGGCGTCCTGAATAATCAGTTCCTGGTAGCTCGCGCCAAAGGTTCCTGGCACCAGCGCCATCCCTGCCTCCAGCTCCAGATCGTTCGATAACATTTTACTGCCGGCATATTCGATACTGCCCTCAAATCCTGTATCGACATCGGCAAGATTTTCGCCCACGCCAACCTCGGCAATTTTGCTCCCCCGCCGGAGGATTAATTTCTTTGCCGTGACGCTGTCAACGATATAACGATTGTTGGCCTGTTCTTCGGGGAGATTCGGGTAATAAATATCAATACCTTTCACCAAACCATCGTTAAAACTGTCCACCGCGTTGAGATCAAACTGCGGTTGCCGGCGATAGTAATCTTTACGTACACATTTATTTTTACCCTTACCTTCGACAATATTCGGGAAGGTAGCGCCAAAGCGGACGATCATTTGCGGCTGAATAGCCTGAATCGCTCGATAAAATTTGTTATCTCGCGCAAAACGATGCGGTTCATCAATAATGACCACCGGTCGCGTCATTTGCAGCCCTTTAACAGGCGACGTCAGCCCGCCCAGTAGCGTTTGATCGTAATCGTCTCGCGTCATACTGGCGGAATTGAGCATTTGCGCATTGATCAGCAAAACCTGAATCGTATGGCTATCACGACGGCTGGCATCAGTAAAACTTAATAGCTGGGCCGGAAAATTTTTACGCCCCGACTTTACTTTAAAATCACCGGCGTTAATGGTGCAAAGTTCCATCCGCGTATTTTCGTAGAACTGTGAAAAATGCTGTCTGGCGTAATCGCTGGTGATAAAGTTCCGCGCGCCTTCTTTAATGGCTGGCGTCGGCACCACCAGCACAAATTTGAAGAGCCCGTAGTTCTGATGCAGTTCATACATCAATCGGGTATAGACATAGGTTTTGCCCGTCCCGGTCTCCATTTTAACGTCAATATTGGCCTTATCGTCGTAACGTTCCTTAATCAGCGGATTAGCATAGTGATTATGATCGGCCTGCGCGTGATCGATACCGGTGAAACTCGCCAGAATCGCCGCTAACGCCTGTTCCTGATGGGGAAGTTCTTCCAGTAAAATATTCATCATCATCCCCTCTTAATAACGCTTCACCAGGTTCACTTTTTGATCAAGCTGTTTTAAGCCGATTTCCAGTTCACGAATGGATTCAAGGTCGAAAGAGTAGCCGTAAATGACAATAGTCTGAACCGGAAGCTGATGCGTACCAATGTGGTTGAGAAGATCGCGGGTCTGCTCTGTTCCCCATCGTTCATCAATCAGATACAGGCGCGTATTATCAACATACCTGGCGCAATAGCCGGAAAAATCAACGGTCTGTACGTCAATATCCATTTTATAACCATCGGCGACCAGCCATGTCGTTAATAAGGTCTCTTCGCCGCTTGCGCCGCCCGGCACGCCCAATCCTCTGGCGGAAAAAGGATTGATCATGTCGGTAAATCCTGACTCGGTGAAAGCGGCCAGTTGACCGCTGGTATTGATAAAATGGCCGGTAGCAATATCGAAGCTATCCAGATCGTCCAGCGTCTGCTGTGTCGGAGTGGCAAAACGATAATGTTTAAAACCGAGATCGCTATTGGTCGCGGGATTGTTGGCGCGGATCTTCGCCGCAACGCGTGTAATTCGCTCGCGGCTGATTTCATCAATAGTGTTATAACCTGCTTTTTTCGCGATAGTGTTATTGCTTAATGCCTGATCGATAGTACACAGAATAAACGTGCGCTGCCCCCCATCTTCTTCATTCAGCGCCATTACCGCATGGGCCGTGGTGCCGGAACCGGCAAAAAAGTCCAGGACGACGCCGTCTTTATCGATAGCGAGCTTGATGATTTTCTTCAATAATGCGGTCGGTTTCGGCGTATCAAAAACGTTGTCGCCGAAGAGATCCAGAATCTCCTTTTTCCCCTCTTTATTCGACGCTACGTTATCCCAGTAATTGGTCGTTGGCTGCCCTTTACTGTGATGCGCGTACATGACTCGCTGGGGAATACCGCCGTTATCTTTGCCAAAATAGACCAGATTATCGGCCACCAGTTTTTGGTAACTGGCTTCAGGATAAGCCCATAGTCTTTCGTGTACCGTACCGTTCGGCGTGGTAATTTTATAGGTATAGCCGCCGCCGCTCAGCCCTTTTGACACCGTTAACGGCACCGGCCGCCATTTCCCTTCTGGAAACTGTTCGGTCGGTTCTTTATAGGATTTCTGAATATACTCTTTAGAAAGCGGTTCTAAACGTAAAGCGCCCTGACCGGTTTTGGCGTAAACAAGAATGTATTCCCCCTGGATGGAAACGTTATCAGAGTCGTTAGAAATCTCTTTTTTGCGCTTCCACATCACATTGGTGACAAATCCGCCTTCGCCAAAAATCTCATCCATCATTAATTTAAGATTGGCGTACTCATTATCGTCGATAGAGATAAAAATAAATCCGGTATCTTTCAGGAGCTTCCTGGCCAGGAAAAGACGCGGATACATGAAAGATAACCACGCGGAGTGCGTCGATTTACCCTGAATGGATTTTAAACGTGCCAGTTCAGTATCATTAAGACCAAACATATCCTGCAACGCCCGATCGCTATATTCAAAATGATCGGGATAGACAAACCCGTCCGACCCGGTGTTATAAGGGGGATCGATATAGATCATATCGACGGTATCGGCGTAATTATTTTGCAGATGGCGTAACACATCCAGATTATCTCCGGTCAGAAAAAGATTATGGCTGTTTTTATTTTCTGCCAGAGTATTGTGTTCCACGTCAGGAACGATAACGGTAACGGATTTTTCACCCGCCTGTTTTTTTGCGTAATCTTTACCAATAAAATCAATCTGATAACCGCTAGTCAGCTCATCAATATTACGCGCTTTCAGCGCGCGCTCAAATTTGGCGAGATCAAATCCGCCTTTCGCGATCAGTTCGCCCTGCTCGTTATAGCGATCGGCGGTAAAAAATTCCGGTAATGCATGTTGTAACTCAGACAGAAAGGCGCTATTCGGGGCAACAGACTCGTTGTGTTTTTGGTTATCTTTCAACATGATATCTTCGCTCCGTTGATAATTTTAAGGTCCAACAATCAATTTCTTATAAAGAAAAAAGTAAGCGATGATTGTAATGGTCACGAAAGGCAGATGCCATCATTAACCTTTGTTGTTCGTTGAAAGGGCGTGAAAACTACGGGGGGAAGGCGTGCTCCCGGCGACAGTATGCGCCAGGAGCGTAGTGTTTACGTGCGATGACCGACGGCCGACTCCGGGAGGGCGTCGCTATCTGTACCGGAGATGACGACTCCCCGGGTCTCGCGACCAAATGCCACAAATACACAGATTAAAATAGCCACCGCGCCAGCCACGATCGCCATTGCCAACCCGTAATTTCCGCCATGCGTTTCCGCGATGCGGGCCTGTAACGTCGCATTAACCGACGCCAGTAAATTACCGAGTTGGTAAACAAACCCTGGCAGCACGGCGCGCGCATTCGCCGGAACCAGCTCGTTCAGCCAGGTCGGCACGACACCCCAGGCGCCCTGCACCATAAACTGCATCAGGAACGCGCCCAGGCCAATCGTGAATGATCCGCTGGAAAATGCCCATAGCGGGAGTACCGGAAGCGCAAGAAAGGCGGCGATCATGATCGCTTTTTTACGCCCAATACGTTCCGATAGCGTACCGTAGAAAATACCGCCGAGCATGGCGGCAATGTTATAAAAAATCGCAATGATACTGATCAGATGCGGATCAAAACCATGCTGCATCTTCAGGAAGGTAGGATAGAGATCCTGCGTGCCGTGACTGAAAAAGTTAAAGAACGCCATGACCAGCACCAGATACAGACACAACTTCCACTGTTTGCGCAGAACAGGAAGCAGCGCGGTATTCTCTTTACGCGCTCTGGCCGCCAGCCAGACGGGGGATTCCGGCACTTTAAACCAGATATAAGGCAGCAAGACAACAGGCAGGGCGCCAATCAGGAACATACCGCGCCAGCCTACCATACTGTAGAAGAGGCCAAAAATAACCGAGGCGAACAGATAGCCGCAGGGATAGCCCGCCTGAAAAATGCCCGACATCAGGCCACGCGAACGATCGGGAATGGTTTCCATCGCCAGTGATGACGCGACGCCCCATATCCCGCCCATCGCCACGCCGTACATGACCCGAAAAATCAGAAATGCCATGAAGGTGGGCGACCAGGCGGAAAGCAGTTCAAACACCGTAAAAAACAGAATATTGAGCATCAGTATCGGTCGACGTCCGTACTTTTCCGCCATTCGGCCAAATAGCAGCGCGCCAATGGGACGTACCGCCAGGGTCAGCATAATCGCAATGGAAACGTCCGATACGGAAGCGTGAAACCATTCGGCGAGATCGCTAAGTACAAAGACAAGGATAAAGAAATCAAACGCATCCAGCATCCAACTGGTAAAGCTGGCAAACGCCACATGTCGTTGTGTCGTCGTCCAGTTCAGGGGGGTGTACATAGGTAGTGTCCTGCATCAAAAAATAACATCAAGCTTTGAAGCGGGCGAAACGCTGGAGCGCTCCCGTCGTCAAAGCGACGTAACAAGGTAGCGTTGCGCTACTTATTTGTTATCTTTTTGTATATAGCAGGTAAAATGTTAGCAAAAATAGACAAATCATTACATATTATTAACAAAGCTTACTGACACATGATTTGTCACACTTTTTATGGGGATTATCTCATGCAAAGGAAAGCGAAGCGTGGCTAGCGTATCGCGACCGGCCTGTCGCCAGACCGATCGCCATTGACGATTACCTCTCGCGCGGCGGGAAACCGGCCTTTTGCAGGGCGGCGGCAATCTGCTCCGCGGATAGCGACGTTTCAACGTCAACCAGACGCGTCGCCGGGTCAGTTCTCACCGTCGCATTAACATCAAGAGTCAGAATCGTCTTTTTTACCGTACTGGCGCAGCCGCCGCAGGTCATGTCATCAATATGGAACTGCATAGTGAACTCCTTTTGTGTGGGAACTGTTGCCAGTCTGGGCCTTGCCAGTGTTGGAAGGTCAAGCGTAATCTCAGGACTTACAGACGCTTTGCCAGTCCGTGGCGACGAGGACGGCGCAATACCGCTCCGGTACGCGCCTCCGGCTCGCTATCGTCAGGTTGTCCAAGCGTATGCAGAATGGGGCAATCTGGCAGCGCGTCGCCGGCGCAGCAGTGAATCAGCGCTTTGAGGGTTTGCGCCATGTGCTGCATGTTCTGGATACGTCTGTCCAGTTCATCAATGTGCGTCTGCGCCAGGCGTTTGACGTCAGCGCTTTGCCGCGACTGGTTATTCCAAAGATTCAGTAAGTCGCTGATTTCAGCAACTGAAAAGCCGAGGTCGCGCGCGCGGCGTATAAAATGTAATTGGTTAACATCAGCCTGGGTATAGGCCCGATAGCCGGAATCCGTCCGACTTGCCGCGGGAATCAGACCAATCTGTTCATAGTAGCGAATCATTTTGGCCGAAACTTTCGATGCTTTAGCTGCTTTACCGATGTTCATGACGCTCCTCCTCATGTCGTGGATGTGTCGGATGGGGTTGCCATCGGCGCCCGGAAACGGCGCAGCCGCAAAGCGTTGCCCAGCACGAACACGCTCGACATCGCCATCGCCCCTGCGGCGAATACCGGTGACAATAATATGCCCCAGACCGGAAATAGCGCGCCTGCCGCGACAGGAATCAGCGCCGTATTGTAAGCAAAGGCCCAGAACAGATTCTGGTGGATATTGCGGATGGTCGCTTTAGACAGCGCGATAGCATTCGGCACGCCTTGCAGGTTGCCGGACATTAGTACGACGTCGGCGGATTCCACCGCCACATCGGTGCCGGTGCCAATCGCCAGCCCCACGTCGGACTCCGCCAGCGCTGGCGCATCGTTGATGCCATCGCCGACAAACGCCACCTGCCCATACGCCGCTTTCAGGCGCCGTATCGCCTCGACTTTCCCTTCTGGCAATACCTCGGCGACCACGTCATCAATCCCTAACTGTCTGGCGATAGCCTGTGCCGTGCGGGCATTATCGCCAGTGATCATGGCGACCTTAATGCCGAGCTGATGTAAAGCGTTAATTGCGGCGGGTGTACTGGGTTTGATCGGATCGGCCACGGCGATAATCGCCGCCAGTTGACCGTCAATAGCCGCATAGAGCGGCGATTTCCCTTCCTGTCCTAACCGTTCGGCGGTGGTGGCGAAGCCGCTAATATCCACGCCAATTTCGCGCATATAGCGATCGGCCCCCACGTCAACACGCGTACCGTCAACGGTAGCGTATACGCCCATCCCGGTCACCGATTCGAAGCCGCTCATGCCTGGTAGCGCGATCCCTTCCTCTTCTGCCGACACGACAATCGCACGGGCAATCGGATGCTCTGAACGCGATTCTACCGCCGCGACTTTCGCCAGCACCTCACGGCGTTCAAAGCCGCTGGCCACGTCGAGCTCGGTCAGTACCGGGCGGCCTTCGGTAAGCGTCCCGGTTTTGTCTACGGCCACCACCTTAGCGTCTTTGAGTAGCTGTAACGCCTCCCCCTTACGGAACAGCACGCCCATTTCAGCCCCACGACCGGTTCCCACCATAATGGAAGTCGGCGTCGCCAGGCCCATTGCGCAAGGACAGGCGATAATCAGCACCGCAACGCCATTGATCAGAGCGAAAGTCAGCGCTGGCGACGGCCCAAACGCCAGCCATACCACAAAGGTCAGCGCAGCAATAAGCATTACCATTGGGACAAACCACAGCGTCACTTTATCCACGACGGCCTGAATCGGCAGTTTTGAACCCTGCGCCTGTTCCACCAGACGAATGATTTGCGCCAGCATGGTCTGTCCGCCGACGGCGGTCGCCCGCAGCGTGAGCGCGCCTTTTTGGTTGACGGTACCGCCCACCACCGCGCTTCCTGCGGATTTCTCAACCGGTATCGGTTCGCCGGTAATCATCGACTCGTCAACG
Source organism: Salmonella sp. SJTUF14076 (assembly GCF_015534835.1). Classification (NCBI taxonomy): domain Bacteria; kingdom Pseudomonadati; phylum Pseudomonadota; class Gammaproteobacteria; order Enterobacterales; family Enterobacteriaceae; genus Salmonella; species Salmonella sp. SJTUF14076. The sequence goes on from NZ_CP064674.1 coordinate 3,552,084, forward strand.
AAGCTGCGGCCTTCGGTCACTTCGCCGTCAACCGGGATCCGCTCGCCTGGCCGAACCTCCACACAGTCGCCCAGCACAACCTCGTCGACAGGGATATCCACGATGCGGCCCTCGCGTAACACATGCGCGACCCGCGCCTGTAGCCCCACCAGACGTTTAATCGCTTCGGAAGTCCGCCCCTTCGCCCTTGCCTCCAGAAAGCGCCCCAGCAGAATAAGCGCGACAATCACTGCGGCGGCCTCGTAATAGACGTTTACCGTCCCTTCAGGCAACAGGTCGGGCGTAAAGGTCGCCACCAGCGAGTAGCCGAATGCCGCTGCGGTTCCCACGGCGACCAGCGAGTTCATGTCCGGCGCCAGACGCGCCAGCGCCGGGAACCCTTTAAGGTAAAAACGGCGACCGGGGAGCGTCAGCACCAACAGGGTCAGTGCAAATTGCCAGTACCAGCTTTGTTGCAGGCCAATCGTTTTTATCACCCACTCGTGCATACCAGGAATAAGGTGCGAACCCATTTCAAGCACAAAAACGGGGAGCGCCAGCACGCTGGCGAGAATCAGATCGCGCTTCAGCCTGACGCGCTCGGCCTCTTTTTTCTCTTCAGAGTCGTCTTCGCCCTGCCCCGCCGTCTCTATCGGTCGCGCCTCATACCCCGTTTTTTCAATCGCCGCGATCACCGCCTCCGCCGATGCCGTCCCGCGGACGGTGGCGCGCTCCGTCGCCAGATTCACCGTAGCGTCCGTTACGCCAGGCACAGCCTTAATACCTTTTTCAACGCGAGCGACGCACGACGCGCAGGTCATACCTTCAACAAGCAAGCTTATCGTGTCGTGACGATTTTCTGACTGACTCATGACGACTTCCCCATCCTGACTATTCGGTATCAGAAAGCCTAAAGCTTGCCATTGTGGGAAGGTCAAGCGTATTCAGGCTGCACGGTTCGGCGAGAATGTGAGATGGCTCATAAAAGAGGATGATGCGAGACATTTACGCCACGATGCCGACCCACGCCCCGAAAAAACCCGTCAGGAGCGCTTGACCTTTCCTTCGTTGTAACGCCTAGCCTTTGCCAAAAATTCTGCGGCAGCGTTGCGGAATGGCCGACACGCTGCGGTAAAGAGGGAAACGACATGCGTAGAACATTCAAAATTATGTTGATAGCCGGCGTCATCGCCGCCATCGGGGGCGTGATTTACATGGCCGGCGAAGCACTATGGGATAAAGACAACGCCGTCGGACCACCGGCCAGCGCGCCGCCTCCACCGTCGGTACCGGTTGCTAAAGCCCTTAGCCGCACACTCGCGCCTACGGCGGAATTCACCGGTTTTCTGGCCGCGCCGGAGACCGTGGAGCTGCGTTCGCGCGTGGGAGGAACCCTTGACGCCGTCAGCGTTCCGGAAGGACGTCTGGTAAGCCGCGGACAACTGCTGTTCCAGATCGATCCGCGCCCGTTCGAGGTCGCCCTCGACACCGCCGTCGCGCAATTACGTCAGGCTGAAGTACTGGCCCGTCAGGCGCAGGCGGATTTCGATCGCATTCAACGACTGGTCGCCAGCGGCGCCGTATCACGTAAAAACGCTGACGATGTCACCGCCACGCGTAATGCGCGACAGGCGCAGATGCAATCGGCCAAAGCCGCCGTCGCCGCAGCGCGCCTTGAACTCTCCTGGACCCGTATTACCGCGCCTATTGCCGGACGCGTTGACCGCATACTGGTGACCCGGGGCAATCTGGTCAGCGGCGGCGTAGCGGGTAACGCCACGCTTCTGACGACTATCGTGTCTCACAATCCCATGTATGTGTATTTCGATATTGACGAAGCCACCTGGCTGAAGGCGTTACGACATACCCGCTCCGACAAAAATCCACCGGTAGTCAACATGGGGTTAACCACCGATAACGGGCTGCCTTATCAGGGCGTACTCGACTTTATGGGCAATCAGATGAACCGCAGCACCGGCACTATCCGGGCGCGCGCCGTGATTCCTGACCCCGACGGAATGCTTTCTCCCGGCCTGTTTGCCCGAATCAGTTTGCCCATCGGCGAGCCGCGGGAAACCGTGCTGATTGACGATCTGGCGGTGAGCGCCGATCAGGGCAAAAACTATGTGCTGATCGTCGGCAAGGAGAATCAGGTGGAGTATCGTCCGGTTGAGCTGGGACAAATGGTCGATGGACTCCGCGTCGTTACACAGGGAGTACAGCCGGGAGAAAAAATCATCCTCAAGGGGCTGGTGCGTCCTGGCATGACCGTTGCGCCACGTCTGGTGCCGATGCGGCAGAATGTGACCGATAAACAGACCGCGACATTGACTAAAGCGGACGGCGACAGTGCGCCGAAGGCGGTGCGCCAATGAAATTCACCCACTTTTTCATTGCACGCCCCATCTTCGCCATCGTCCTGTCGCTGTTAATGCTGCTGGCTGGCGCTATCGCCTTTTTAAAACTGCCGCTGAGTGAATATCCGGCCGTTACGCCGCCCACGGTACAGGTTAGCGCCAGCTACCCCGGCGCTAACCCGCAAGTGATTGCCGATACGGTAGCCGCGCCGCTGGAACAGGTGATCAACGGCGTTGACGGCATGTTGTATATGAATACCCAGATGGCCATTGATGGTCGCATGGTTATCTCTATCGCCTTCGAACAGGGAACCGATCCTGATATGGCGCAAATTCAGGTGCAAAACCGGGTATCCCGCGCGCTGCCTCGCCTGCCCGAAGAAGTCCAGCGAATTGGCGTTGTAACGGAGAAAACGTCCCCCGATATGTTGATGGTGGTCCATCTTGTCTCGCCGCAAAAACGCTATGACTCGCTTTACCTGTCTAACTTCGCCATCCGGCAGGTTCGCGACGAGCTGGCCCGTTTACCCGGCGTCGGTGATGTTCTCGTCTGGGGCGCGGGCGAGTACGCCATGCGCGTCTGGCTGGACCCGGCGAAAATCGCCAACCGCGGTCTTACCGCCAGTGATATCGTTACGGCGTTGCGGGAACAAAACGTACAGGTCGCCGCCGGTTCCGTCGGGCAGCAGCCGGAGGCCTCCGCCGCTTTTCAGATGACGGTAAACACGCTGGGCCGCCTGACCAGCGAAGAACAGTTCGGCGAGATTGTGGTAAAAATCGGCGCTGACGGCGAGGTGACGCGTCTGCGTGATGTCGCCCGCGTCACGCTGGGCGCAGATGCCTATACGCTGCGCAGTTTACTGAATGGCGAAGCGGCGCCAGCGTTACAGATTATTCAAAGTCCGGGTGCCAATGCGATTGACGTTTCTAACGCGATTCGCGGCAAAATGGATGAGTTGCAGCAAAACTTCCCGCAGGATATCGAATACCGGATTGCCTATGATCCTACGGTCTTCGTGCGCGCATCGCTACAATCGGTGGCGATTACGTTGCTGGAAGCCCTCGTGCTGGTCGTCCTTGTCGTGGTGCTGTTCCTGCAAACCTGGCGGGCGTCCATTATTCCTCTGGTGGCGGTTCCCGTTTCGCTGGTCGGCACCTTTGCCTTGATGCACCTGTTTGGCTTTTCGCTGAATACGCTTTCGCTGTTTGGTTTGGTCCTGTCGATAGGTATCGTTGTCGATGACGCCATCGTTGTGGTCGAAAACGTGGAACGGCATATCTCGCAGGGCAAAAGTCCCGGAGAGGCGGCAAAGAAGGCGATGGATGAAGTCACTGGTCCCATTCTTTCTATTACCTCGGTGCTGACGGCGGTCTTTATCCCTTCCGCATTCCTGGCGGGCCTGCAGGGTGAATTTTACCGTCAGTTCGCGTTGACCATCGCTATTTCGACCATCCTTTCGGCCATTAACTCGCTGACGCTCTCCCCTGCGCTGGCCGCCATTTTGCTAAGACCGCACCACGATACTGCGAAGGCTGACTGGCTAACGCGGTTGATGGGCACGGTCACTGGCGGTTTTTTCCATCGCTTTAACCGTTTCTTCGACAGCGCGTCGAACCGCTATGTTAGCGCCGTCCGTCGGGCCGTGCGCGGCAGCGTCATTGTGATGGTGCTCTATGCTGGCTTTGTGGGGCTGACCTGGCTTGGCTTCCATCAGGTGCCGAACGGGTTTGTGCCTGCGCAGGATAAATACTATCTCGTCGGCATCGCCCAGCTCCCAAGCGGCGCATCGTTGGATCGCACAGAGGCGGTCGTGAAACAGATGTCCGCTATCGCGCTGGCGGAACCCGGCGTCGAAAGCGTCGTCGTCTTCCCCGGTCTGTCGGTTAACGGCCCGGTAAATGTGCCAAATTCGGCGCTGATGTTCGCCATGCTGAAACCCTTTGACGAGCGTGAAGATCCTTCGCTTTCCGCTAACGCTATCGCCGGAAAGCTAATGCACAAATTTAGCCACATTCCCGACGGGTTTATTGGCATCTTCCCGCCGCCGCCGGTTCCTGGGCTTGGCGCGACGGGCGGCTTTAAATTGCAGATTGAAGATCGTGCGGAACTGGGATTTGAAGCGATGACAAAGGTGCAAAGCGAGATTATGTCTAAGGCGATGCAGACGCCCGAACTGGCCAATATGCTGGCCAGTTTCCAGACGAACGCCCCGCAATTACAGGTGGATATCGACCGGGTAAAGGCGAAATCAATGGGGGTATCGCTCACCGACATCTTTGAAACGTTGCAAATTAACCTCGGCTCGCTTTACGTCAACGATTTCAACCGATTTGGCCGTACCTGGCGGGTGATGGCGCAGGCCGATGCGCCATTCCGTATGCAACAAGAGGATATCGGCCTGCTTAAAGTCCGCAATGCGAAGGGCGAGATGATCCCGCTTAGCGCTTTCGTCACGATTATGCGCCAGTCGGGGCCGGACAGAATCATCCATTACAACGGCTTCCCCTCGGTAGATATTAGCGGTGGACCGGCTCTGGGCTTCTCCTCCGGACAGGCGACGGACGCAATTGAAAAGATCGTGCGTGAAACGTTGCCGGAAGGGATGGTCTTCGAATGGACCGATCTGGTTTATCAGGAAAAACAGGCCGGCAACTCTGCGCTTGCTATCTTTGCGCTGGCGGTGCTGTTGGCCTTCCTGATCCTGGCGGCGCAGTACAACAGTTGGTCGCTGCCCTTCGCCGTCCTGCTTATTGCGCCTATGTCATTACTCTCAGCCATTGTCGGCGTGTGGGTATCTGGCGGAGATAACAATATCTTTACGCAGATTGGTTTCGTGGTGCTAGTCGGCCTGGCGGCCAAGAACGCCATTTTGATTGTCGAGTTTGCCCGCGCCAAAGAACACGACGGCGCAGACCCGCTGACCGCCGTACTGGAAGCGTCCCGCCTGCGTCTGCGTCCTATCCTGATGACCTCATTCGCCTTTATCGCAGGTGTAGTACCGCTGGTACTCGCGACGGGTGCCGGCGCGGAAATGCGACATGCGATGGGCATCGCCGTGTTTGCCGGCATGTTGGGCGTCACGCTCTTCGGCCTGTTATTGACGCCTGTATTTTACGTGGTGGTTCGCAGGATGGCATTAAAGCGTGAGAACCGCGTTGATTCACATGATCAGCAAGCATAATGATGGGAATGGCATAATGAAGATCACTTTTACAGGCTATCGGCAGACCGCCACGCTGGCGACGCTTGCTTTCGTCACCACGCTTGCTGGCTGTACGATGGCGCCGAAGCACGAACGCCCCGCATCGCCGACTGCGATGGTCTATCCCTACGCAACGTCAACCGTTTCTGGCGCGCCGGATGCCGCTGACATTGGCTGGCGTGATTTCTTCCACGATCCGCTTCTACAGGAACTGATCGCGATCGCGTTACGCAATAATCGGGATTTACGCAAGGCAGGGCTCAATGTTGAAGCCGCCCGGGCGTTATACCGTATTCAGCGCGCGGAGATGCTGCCGACGCTCGGCATCGCCACCGCCATGGACGCCGGTCGCACTCCCGCCGATCTCAGCGTCACGGACGAGCCTGAGATTAACCGACGCTACGAGATGGCTGGGGCGACGACGGCCTGGGAACTGGATCTCTGGGGGCGAGTGCGAAGCCTTAGCGACCAGGCATTAGCCGCCTATATGGCGCTTGATGAGACGTACATTGCGGCGCGAATGAGCCTGGTTTCCGAAGTCGCCAGCGCCTGGCTGACGCTACGGGCTGACCGGGAGCTGCTGCGCTTAACCGAAGATACGCTGGCCGCGCAAAAAAGTTCATACACATTGACAACCCAGCTTGCCCGGACAGGCAACGCCACACAGCTCGATCTGCGTATGGCGGAGATCGCGCTGCGTTCTGCGGAAATCAATCGCGCGGCGTATACGCGACAGTTGGCGCGGGATCGTAACGCGCTGGAATTGCTGTTGGGCCAGCCGCTCACGCCTGAACTGTCGCGTCGACTAAACGAGGCGGTCACGCTTACGGAAGGCGCGATCCCGACCACACTGCCAGGCGGATTACCGTCAGAGCTGCTGGTACGCCGCCCGGATATTCGCGCCGCCGAGTACAGGCTGCGTGGCGCAAACGCCCGGATAGGCGCAGCGCGCGCCGCCTTCTTCCCGACCATCAGCCTGACAGGCGCGGCGGGAACGGCCAGCGCGTCTCTTAGCGGACTCTTTGAACCGGGATCGGGAAGCTGGCGTTTTCTACCGCAAATCACCTTGCCTCTCTTTCACGGCGGCGCATTACGCGCTGACCTGGATAGGGCGCATGTCCAAAAACAGATTGAAATCGCCAGGTATGAAAACGTTATTCAGCAAGCCTTTCGCGACGTGGCGGATGGTCTGGCGGGACAGCGTACGCTGAGTGACCAGGTGCAATCAGAACAACGCGCGGTTGAAGCCAGTCAAATCGCCTATGAGCTGGCCGGACTCCGTTTTCAGGAAGGCGTCGATGACTACCTTACGCTGCTTGATACCCATCGTATGCTTTATGGCGCGCAACAGCGCCTGGTACGCACACGTCTCATGCAACAGTTAAATATCATTAACCTGTATAAAGCATTAGGCGGCGGTTGGCGGGAATACAGCGAGAAAAAGCAAGGTTAGCCCAAATAGCGCGCGCGCTAAACAGGCATATATTGCCTGCAAAATAAGATTAACGAGGGCAACGATAAACGTTCCCGCTTAACGTGACATTCGTTTGTTTGCTTGAGCCCGAACCGTGCCATGAACTTCCTGTCTGGCCTGCACGCTGGGTTAACAGGACTACCGTATTGCCGCCCATTTTATAAGCTTTGTTTTTCAGATCGTTACGGGCACCCGTTTCCAGGTTACTGTTGGAAGTCCAGCCACCGGTAAAGAAATTCCCCTGGCTGCCCGTGATATCCCCTAAGTAGCTGCATTCCTTACCTGGCTCGCTGGTCATTACCCGTACCTGTTCAGCGCCATAATTCAACGAATTAGCACTACATGCGGTTAAAGCCAAGCCGACGAAACATACTAAGATCTTTTTCATACTAATACCTGGTCTATTAATCATTAAATAATAACGCGTTCTTGCTTCTGAACGCCGTCAAGGAACTATATTTAAGATGTAACGAATGTCTTTCATTTGCTGAAGAAAAGTCTCTGTCATGATGCTATCATGTATGCTTGAGGCTATTTCTTGTTCAGTTTTTTCAATATGCTCTCTGAGCCTTATTTTTGTTTTTTCGTCAAGCGCCGAGATAAGTATCTTAATGGCAAGCAGCAAAGTAGGATTGATGCTTTCACACTCTCTCATCGTTAACTTTTTCATCTTGTTTGCTTCAAGCCTGATCGGCGTTTTTGTCTACACGGCAAATTTTAGATGCGAAGATATGGCGACTTCTTTGGTAAATAAATAGCAAATGGAAAAAACGTTTGAAGCCATATTTACGACAGATACGCAATCTATGAATGTACAAAGTCTTACGACTAATGCCATAGCTACTGGCGATCTGACTCATCGACTTTTTATATAAAAAGTGCCATAACAACTCCTCCTCCTTTTTTGTCAACGGCGCAAGTTCACCGACCGCTACATCGTTTGCACAAGCGTATTTAATGAAATGCTCAATAAAAACAGGCTTTGCCAAATCGGGATCGATATCAGGATCTCTATCGCAGCCATGTGGATAAAGTTTTCCAATATCTCTGCGCGTGAGCCAGATTCGACGAGCATGTGGATAATGCTGCATGAGCGCCTTAAAACCTTTCCAGACCCCCTGAATCAAAACTCGTCCATCAATAATAATTATGATATCTTCGCTAGCTGATATCTGACACGAATTATATTCTCCATTGAGTGGGAACATAAAGCACTTCCCATCCTCAAAGAGTGAAGCGATGCCTAAATAAGTATAATAATCATCCGTTAAAACTATACCTATCGTTTTTAACGGAAGTTGTTCCGATAGTGAATTTATCATAATTTCATCAATAGAATAACGCTACGGTGAGTGTTTTATCTTCCTCTTAAGATTACCTGAGCGCTCATAACCATCCCTATTCTGTAGCAGCGCCATATTATTTTTAATTCCTTGCCATAAACGTAACGCTTATAATTTTAATGTCAGAAGCGATAACCTACGCTGACACCAAATGTATTGGTATCCACAGCGAAGAAACGACTGGCTTCCCATGATGCATCGATAGATATACTCTTAACTGGATTAAATATTACGCCAGCGCCGTAGGCAAAGGAGTCTTCTTTTGAGTGTTTATTAAATTTCATCGTCGCTATACCCGCATTGCCGTACAGGCTCACATAGTCATTAAAACGATATGTTGGTCCAAACATCAAAGAACCATAGTCTACAGAATCGGAACCATTTTTATGCAATTTCCCCTCTTTCCAGGTGTAGTTCTCCATTTCATTGCGCGTCGCGGTGAATGATCCTAACATCCCCCAGGTCTCATTGAACTCGTAACGATATTTAAAATTAAAGCCTCGCAGATCTTTGCTATCACTATTTTTCAATGAACTGAGATGAGTTTGTGCATAACCAAACGATACGGTGTGCTGATCGTTGGCCAAAGCTAAAGGTGACGCTAATAATAAACCTAAAAAAACAAGGAACGAAGACCGTCTTTTCATTAAAACCACTCCATTTTTGATATATAATTAAGGCGGTACCGGAACTTATGGCACACAAATAGCATTTAGATTAAGAGCACCTAATGCGCTTATTACCAGTCATGCCAACTGCGGAGGTAATATAACCTGATATATTCGATAATGGATATGAAATCAGTCTTACAGAGTTCTTACTTTTTTATTAATGGCGGATTCATAGTTGCTTCAGACCCGATCCTGGCATCGCATCCGTCGGGCGGACTGCGAGAGGTTATCAGCGAGTATCAGTTACCTCCCTGACGAGTCAAAAATTCATAACCCATTGTTTTATATGCATTTTAATTGATTATTGAGTTAACCTTTACCCTTGCGGAGGGCAATTTCGCAACTCGCTTTCTGACGCATTCAGACAACATTCAGATCTACTGCGCGGTACAAACGTTATAAAGCTGCCGATTAAGAGAATAGAAAAAGGTTTTCTCACCCACTTTAGATATTCGAATCTCATTAGCCGCTTCCGGATGCAAAACCCGTAAATGTGATAACAGCTCGCCAGCCGTATCCGTGGCAAAGACTTTTACCTGGGATACTTCGAACGTATAAACACCAGGCGCTGTTCGATGTAAATTTTTCATATACACGTCCCGGTATAATATTTTTACACCGTTATCTTTTGTTTTTATTTCATATTGAAGCGTAATTCTCTTCATCTTAAAATCAAGAACAAGACTGCCATCGGCATGGATATCTTTAGGCTGTATCGTCGTTACCGTTCTTGTCGTACATAAAAATTCATTAGTATTAATAGAACTATGGTTACTGTTTCGTACCCAAACTACCATCAGTACGACTGAAACAGCCAACATTCCAAGCGTCGCCACGCTTAATAACGTTCTTTTATGGAAATGCATTTCGGCTCCGCTATATCAAGTTGGTTAAGACACTGGACAAAAATATTTGTATTAGGAACGCGAATATAATAAATGATTTTCCCGTTTTGTTTATGTATTTCATTACTCATCTCAGAGTACGCTTCAACGATATCCGTCAGATGGGTTTTATCATGCCCTACACTATAAAAAGTGTATCCATCATACGAACCATTGAGGGTAAAATAATCAATATTTTCACCCTTAACTTTATACATCATAAAAAACATCAGAAGCGCGGCCAGGCAAAAGTAGAGCCAATCTTTTTTATTCACAGCGCCCGGTATTGGGGTAATAATAGTGTCATCGTGCCGCACTTCAACCGTCGATACTTCTGTTTCAGCAACAGCAGGCAACGGCGTATTTTGCGCCTCATCACTCAACGGTTCAATGGAAACGGAGAGTAAAACACCCACGCGAGGGCGAGTCACAACAGACGCCCCCTTAAGACCAATTTTATCAAATGATCCTCGTAGCTGGTTAATCAGTTTATAATAACTGGCATCAGAGACCACGACACCTTTGCGCCCCCAGACATAGTTAATTAAATCATCTTTTTTAAAAAGGCCTTCATAAAAAGCGATAAGCAAACTGCGTTCCGATTCAGATATCGTTATCGACTCTCCGGCGCAGGAAAGCGTCATTCGTTCACAATCAAGAATAACCCTTTTGTCAATCAGATAATTGTTCTGACTCATAAAAATATCCGCCCCAGTGCTATCACGTTTCTTCACGGCATAAACATATTACCAGGATATATCGTGCTATTGAATTTTTTTCCGTAGCGAGTTCCTGCATTATTCAGCCACCAGGCCACTCGCAGATTCGTTTTCCCCCTTGAGCAGACCATTTTGCCTCTGGGCTGACTTGCCAAGCCAGCTCATAAAGTCATTAGCCTCCATCGGCCTGGCATAAAGAAATCCCTGAACGAATCCTACCCCGTGGCTTAAGATATAACGCAATTGGTGCTGGGTACTGACCCCTTCGGCAACCACATTAAGCCCCAGTCGCTGACTCAGCGTGATGATAGTATCCAGGACAGGAACATCATCGCTGCTGGTATCAATGGTATCGATAAACGTTCTGTCTATTTTAAGAGAGTCTACAGGTAATTGCTGGAGATAGGAGAGGGAGCAATAGCCGGTCCCAAAATCATCAATCGCTATTAACACGCCTTTTTCACGGAGCGTTGAAAGTTTTTCTGCGACCTGTGAAGGTTCTACAATCAGGCTACGCTCGGTGAGCTCCAACATAAGCGTTATCGTTCCCAAACGAGTCCTGAGCGCCTCTATATCTTGTATAAAACCGTCATCCATAAGATGCGCAGGCGATATATTTACGCTGATATAGAAATCATCCGGTACAGTCCAGTTTATCACGTCATGAGCAATCAGTTCGAACAGATGACGAGAGAGAGGAATAATCATGCCTTCATTTTCTGCGGCGGTAATAAAAATATCGGGAGTTATAAAACGGCCATCCGGTTGCGGCCAGCGCATTAGCGCCTCCACGCCGCCGCAACTAGCGTGTTTAACGTTAAAAACAGGTTGATAATGTACCGTAAACTCATTGTGCGTTATCCCCCTGGCAATCTCCCGGGCCAGAGATAAACGTTTTAAATACCAGCGCCTGTAGAACAACATCATCCCTACAGAAAGACACAATGACAGCGGAACAAAAATAAAAAGGTTTTGTAACCAGTATGCCGATAACGTTGAGAAAGGGGTTCGCACCATCAGCTGGAGAGTGTGATCGGTTGAGGTGAAGCGCTGCGTTAAAAACGCCTTACCGCGCAACGTCGCAGCGCTGGTAATCGCCTCCCCTGCGCCGAATGTCAGGCTAAAGGCTGATGCTCTCTCTGCTGCCAATATCTCCATGAGCTCCTGGACATACTGCGAATCCACAATGACGAAAGCCGCTTTATTCGCTGCTACTTTTTTCACATACACCACAACAAGGCGATCGGGTCCTTCGGCCATACTACCGATAGATCGCAACCACCGTTCCGGATAAGAAGCAGGTAAGGAAAGCCCTGCCAGCCGGGAAAAATGATAGCGTTCGGTTCCTGTGACAAAGGAGCAAGTGATATCACCATTTTCCAGAAACCCAATGTCACGGACATAAGGAGTGAAGGCCCGCGTTCTGGACAGTTCTTTCAGCGTGTCAGTACAGGAACTCTCAGCCAGTCTGGCGGCTTTTCCGGCGACTTGCCAGGAGGCGGCGGATATATCCGCGCTAAACCGCAGCAGCGTATTGGCGCTGACGGCGATATCTCGTTTTAGCTGGAAGATACCCGCGAGTAACCCCACCAATATCATTACGATCAGTGGAACGGCAACAAACAACATCAGAAATAGCTTTCTTACTTTCAAAACATTGCCCTCTTATCGGCCTTCCTTTTGCCACTGTACGCTTTTATAGGTTAACTAAAGTAACATTAATAGAGAAAAGAAATATTGAGAGATAGGTTATACGTTCTTAATGATAGCAAGATGGCACTCCCTGTGCCGAAAACAGACAAGAGAATATCAATACTCAACAGGTGCAGGATACTATCGTTAAAATGAGCGATAGCAGATATCTAAATAAAGACGCATTCAATATGTTAGCCTGATGCCAGGTTCACTGCCTGATGAGACATAACCATCACGGAACGAATTCCCATCAATACAGGGATTATTGGCTACAACTCAACGTTACTACTGGTGGTACACACATTATACAAATGTCGATTAAGCGAAAACATGTAGGTATTTTTCCCAATTTTGACCATCTTTAACTCATTAATCGTACCAGGCTGTAACAGTCTCAACCAGGAAAACAAATCGCCAGCAGTATCAGACTCAAAAGTCTTAACTGAATTGACTTTAAAAGTAAATGTTTTCATACCCGTTCTGCGCAGTTTGCTGATGCAGATATCACGAAAAAAAAGCCGTTTCTCTTTCGTATCGGTAGTAACATCGTAGTGTAGGGTAATCCTGCCGGATTTAAGATCCAGCACAAGTCCACCATCCATGTACAATTTTCGTGGTTCAATATACGCTTCTGATTTTGTCGTGCATATAAGATTATTGGTTCTATAAGAGTCACGATTTACCCACTCAAGCGCTATTACCGATCCGATTGCGACAATGGCGATAAATATTACAAATATAATCAGTAACGTTCTTTTACTGTAATACATTTTGGCACCGCCATTTCAACAGGATTTAAGCATTGCAGAAAAATATTCATATTAGGCTCCCTGATATAATAAAGATGGCGTCCATTTTGCCGGTAAATTTTAATTTTCAGAGAGTTAAAAGCAAAAACTACTTCACTTAATGTGACCTTATCCTCTTTTGTTTTGTAGATTGCATAATCGTTATATTCGCCAAGATATGTAAAAAAACTATCAGGGCTGTTACGAACAGGCGCTTTATATATAGTAAATACACCATAGAGCAATGCCAAAAGAATGGCTCCTGTTAATACCACAAATACGCTGTGACGTTTAATTTTGTAAAATATGTTCTCCCGAGTCAGGGTGCCTTTAACGTTTTCATCACTCACCTTTAGGGAGGTGATTTTTTTTATAGGTTCAATGGCAACAGACAGCGACACCCCCACCCGAGGGCGAGTTACGATATCAGATGGCTGTAGACCGATGCTACTAAAATCATTTCTCATTTGATTAATGAGTTTATAGTAACTTGATTCTGAGACGCAGCCTCCACGATTTTCCCAAACAAAATGAATAATATCTTCTTTTTTGTAAAGACCATGCCAAAAAGCAAGAAGCAGATGGGTCTCAGCTTCTGATATTCTGATTATCTCATTACCATGCGATAAGGTCATCTTCGTACTATCAAATACAACACGCTTATCAAGTAAAAATATGCTTTCATTCATGACAATCCTAAAGGTAACTGCATCCATCATTCAGACGACATATTATCATGCTCAAAAAAGAATTCAGCCCCCTAATTAACCTGAGTTTAACTTATAAGTCTCACTTATAGTAAACAATAATTGACACAAGTATTACCTGCACATTACAAATCAAACAGTTATAGGTAAATCTGAACACTTTTCTTTACCTTAACGCAAACTCAGGAAACTTCTGAAAGGCCAAAAGTAAGAAAAAAGTAAGACTAATTATACTGTTTCAGAAGCACATTTCAGAAAATTTACCTTAATCTCACCATCGTATTATCCATCGGGAGGTTTAACTGATGCGGATTTTACATAGCAAAAATGTGCAGGTTTGTATTGCAACATAGTCTATCTATTCAGACGCGGAGAGAATTGTTATCGGATTACACTCAATCAAATGATAACACTATCAGTTGTACTAATGAGATGTATGGACGAAAGCGCTTATCGCTCTATTTCATGATAAGAGAAATAAGTCTGTTTGTTTTATATCGCATTATCAATAGTCAGGAGGGTATAGCTCACATCCAAAAATAGAGTTAATGATCGTTATTTTTACCACTCCTCCATAAGCACGAAACATTCGGGCGAATTGCACTCGTCCTGAAAAAGTAAAGATTAATACAGGAACATTATCATATGTCTATGAAAAAGTATTTAGCAATGATCACAGGCTCGCTTCTTGTCTCCAGCAGCGCGATGGCTGTTTCTGATAACACCATCACCTTTCAAGGGGAAGTCTCTGATGAAACGTGCTCTGTCGTGATTAATGGTAATCAGGCTAAACCCGTCGTGTTATTACCAACAGTAAGTACTAAAGATTTATCAGAACAAGGGAAAACTGCGGGGCCAATAACGTTTGATATTGGGCTGTCCGGGTGTACCGGCTCTAAGGACAAAACAACAAAAATTTCCACTGTCTTTGTCGGTAATCAGGTCACCAGTAACGGTAACCTGGGTAATACTGGCAGCGCGAAAAATGTTGAAGTCCAATTACTCGACACTTCAGGGGAGCCAATCAATCTGACCGGCGGCTTTACTGGCGACGGCGACCTACAGCTGGAACCAAATGCTTCTGAAGCGAGCGCGACTTATACCGCGCGGTATTACTCTACCGGGAAAGCAGAGGCTGGGACAGTCGCTGCCACCCTACAATACGCCGTTTCGTATAAATAATTGTCGCTACGGTCTGGCGTTGAAACGCCAGACCATTTTCAATCGCCAGGGAGTTGTTGAGATGAAAATGGATACCCGACATTCCGCATTATATTACTTAATAGTTTTTCTATTCCTGGCCCTACCCGCCACAGCATCGTGGGCGAGCGTTACTATTTTGGGTAGCCGAATAATTTACCCATCAACAGCCTCCTCCGTAGATGTGCAGTTAAAAAATAATGATGCAATACCTTATATCGTACAAACCTGGTTTGACGATGGCGATATGAATACCAGCCCGGAAAATAGCAGCGCGATGCCGTTTATTGCCACGCCGCCAGTATTTCGTATTCAACCCAAAGCAGGCCAGGTGGTACGTGTAATTTATAACAACACGAAAAAATTGCCGCAGGATCGTGAGTCAGTATTCTGGTTTAACGTATTACAGGTGCCACCAACGAATATTGGCAGCGACAGCGGGCAAAATAAAATGTTGGTGATGCTGCGCTCAAGAATAAAACTTTTCTATCGTCCTGACGGGCTAGGTAAACCTGATAATCTGGCGAAAAAACTACAGATTAAAACGGTGAATAAGGGTTCCGGAAAAAGCGGTATTGTTATTGTTAATCCGCAGCCCTGGTTTGCCTCTTTAAGTAACCTGAATGTAAAAGTGAACGGCGCTTCGTATAACCTGGATGCTGACATGATTGCCCCTTTCTCCAGTCAAACCTGGTGGCTGCCGGGCAAACGGTCACTCAAATCCTTCTCCGGTACAGTCACCGTTACTTTGGTTAACGACCTGGGCGCAAGGATAAGCGAGAGCTACGATGTCCCCCACCATTAATTTGAACCGCAAAAGCCTTGCGCTATTGATCGCCATAGTTTGCTCAGGCTCCGCGCAGGGTGAAGAGTATTATTTTGATCCTGCGCTACTTCAGGGGGCCACTTACGGACAAAATATTGCCCGTTTTAATGAACAGCAAACGCCTTCCGGAGACTATCTTGCCGACGTTTACGTTAATGGCACGCTGGTAGCCTCGAGCACTAATATTCGATTTAATGCTGTAAAAGAGGGTCAACAAGCTGAACCCTGCCTGCCCTTATCGGTGATGAAAGCGGCACAGATAAAATCACTCCCCGCGACCGACGCTGCGACCGAGTGTCGCCCGCTCAGGGAGTGGGTGCCTCATGCCGGTTGGCAATTTGATAGCGCCACGCTTCGCCTGTTGCTGACGATTCCAATGACCGAACTTACGCACAAACCGCGCGGTTATATCTCCCCTTCAGAGTGGGATAGCGGCGCGCTGGCGCTGTTTTTACGCCATAACACAAACTGGACCCACACCGAAAATACCGACAGCCATTATCGCTACCAATACTTATGGAGCGGTTTAAACATGGGCGTTAACCTCGGACTTTGGCAGGTCCGTCATCAAAGTAATCTGCGCTATGCCAATAGCAACCAGAGCGGAAGCGCCTGGCGCTATAATAGCGTTCGAACCTGGGTGCAAAGACCTGTCGCGTCTATTAACAGTATTCTGTCGCTGGGCGATAGCTATACGGACTCCAGCTTATTCGGCAGTCTGTCTTTTAACGGAGCTAAACTAGTCACCGACGAGCGGATGCGCCCGCAGGGCAAACGCGGTTATGCGCCGGAAGTTCGGGGCGTAGCGGCCAGTAGCGCGCACGTGGTAGTAAAACAACTGGGGAAAGTGATTTATGAAACCAACGTTCCGCCGGGCCCATTTTATATTGACGATCTGTACAACACCCGTTATCAAGGCGATCTGGAGGTAGAGGTTATCGAGGCCAGCGGTAAAACCTCACGTTTCACCGTGCCTTATTCTTCCGTGCCGGATTCGGTACGCCCCGGTAACTGGCACTATTCGCTGGCCTTCGGCAGGGTTCGTCAGTACTACGATATTGAAAATCGTTTCTTTGAGGGAACGTTCCAGCACGGCGTTAATAACACCATTACCCTCAACCTCGGTTCACGAATTGCGCAGCGTTACCAGGCATGGCTGGCGGGCGGCGTCTGGGCCACCGGTATGGGCGCGTTCGGCCTTAACGCCACCTGGTCGAACGCGCGCGCAGAGCATAACTATCGCCAGCAAGGCTGGCGCGCGGAACTCAGTTACAGCAAAACGTTTACCACCGGCACTAACCTGGTACTGGCGGCTTATCGTTATTCAACCAACGGCTTTCGCGATCTTCAGGACGTGCTCGGCGTACGCCGGGAAGCAAAAACGGGGATTGATTACTACTCCGACACGCTGCATCAGCGCAATCGCCTGTCCGCGACGGTAAGCCAGCCGTTAGGACGGCTTGGCACGCTTAACCTCAGCGCCAGCACCGCAGACTACTACAATAACCAATCGCGTATAACACAGCTACAAATGGGGTATAGCAACCAGTGGCGGAATATAAGCTACGGGGTGAATATCGCACGACAGCGCACCACCTGGGATTACGATCGCTCTTATCACGGCGTTAACGAACCACTGGACGTGAGTAGCCGACAAAAATATACCGAAACCACAATGTCGTTTAATGTCTCTATACCGCTGGATTGGGGCGAAAACAGAACGTCTGTCGCCATGAATTATAACCAGTCCAGTCAAAGCCGTTCCTCAACCGTATCTATGACCGGCAGTAGCGGTGAAAACAGCGACCTGTCATGGTCGGTTTATGGCGGCTACGAGCGTTATCGCAATAGTAATAGCGATAGCAGCGCGCCAACGACGTTTGGCGGTAATCTACAACAGAACACCCGGTTTGGCGCACTTCGCGCCAACTATGACCAGGGTGATAACTATCGTCAGGAAGGGCTGGGCGCGTCCGGCACCCTGGTTCTTCACCCTGGCGGTCTGACGGCTGGCCCCTATACCAGCGATACCTTTGCGCTTATTCATGCCGATGGCGCGCAGGGCGCGATCGTACAAAATGGCCAGGGCGCTGTGGTTGATCGCTTTGGTTACGCCATTCTGCCTTCGTTATCTCCTTACCGCGTCAATAACGTTACGCTCGATACCCGTAAGATGCGCAGCGATGCCGAACTGACGGGAGGAAGTCAGCAGATTGTGCCCTATGCCGGCGCCATCGCGCGTGTCAATTTCGCCACTATCAGCGGCAAAGCAGTGCTGATCTCCGTGAAGATGCCGGATGGCGGCATACCGCCAATGGGCGCTGATGTTTTCAACGGTGAAGGCACAAACATCGGCATGGTCGGCCAGAGTGGGCAGATTTATGCCCGTATCGCCCATCCGTCGGGTTCTCTACTGGTGCGCTGGGGAACAGGGGCAAACCAGCGTTGCCGGGTTGCCTACCAACTCGATCTTCACACCAAAGAACCGTTTCTCTATCTGAACAAAATCTGCGAGAAGGAATAGCACAATGCTTTTTAGTTTCCGAACGCTATTGTTTATCACCAGCCTGTTCGTCAGCGCCGGAACATGGTCGTCATGTATCAAAGTCACCGATAAGAGCGCGCTCTCTGACGCGGCGATAAAAGCGGGCTACACGGCGCAAAACTGGATCGGCGCAACTGACACGAATACCGGTAATATCGGTTTGCCAACGGTGATTAGCGTCAGTAATAGTGAAACTTTTCAACCCTCCGGCACACTATTGGCCAGTGGGATCGGTAACTTCCTGACGGCTGCCACCGGCACGCCCTATTCCAGTAAACAGGTACTTTACCGCTGCGATTCCGCCGATGCCGGGAAGCTCTATGAGATGTATTCGACAAATGGCGATAGCGCTTTTGCGGGGGCATTTTTTACTCCCGAAGTAGAAGGCGCTTATTATGATGTGGAGCGTAATGTTGCTGTCCGTATGACAAACCTCAGTACCGGCGAATATTACAGCCGTTTCTGGAAAGAACGCCAACTTACCGCAGACAGTTGGTTTCAGGATGACAAATATATTTATATTCCTGCCAGCGCGTTTAGCAACGTGCTATATGAGATGTTTAAAATTGACTCAAGAAAATATTTTGCCTACCAGAATCCAATGGACCGAGATACCTGGACGCAGCCTCGGGGTTATATCGCGTTTAAAGGCCCAGGCTTGATTACCGAGCGGATCAAAGCGGGACTGGATCATGCCAGCGATTATTATGGCTGGCCCAGCTATTGGCCCGGGGCATGGAGTACATATAATAGCGTCACCTATGTTCGCGGCGCGTTATGTAAAATCACAGATTATCCTGCGATCGTGAAAATTCCCCCTGTTGCCGTCGGCATATTAGCCGCCGGAGGTAATAGTCAGGCGCCTTTCCACGTCAGCCTGGAATGTGAGTCCGGTGCCGTGTCCAGTGCCCTCCCGTCCACCAGCGCCGCTAATGTCGCAATGGGGTTTGTCGTTAATCAACCCACCGCCGTGGCGGCGGCGCGTCGCCTGGGGCTAACCACATCCGCAGGCGGTCTGTCGTGGCTACTGGACACCCATTATGGCGAACCTGGCGTAGCTTCCGGAGTGGGTATCCGCATCTATAACGATGCCGGTACGCCAATTAACCTGTTACCCGATCGGATCAAGACAGGCACCGGCAACGCCCGAGGCTGGTATGGCTATAAAGATTTAACCACACGGGTATCATCCGGTTCAGTAGAAACCTACAGCGGTGATTTTACTGCCTCGCTTGAGGCGATCGGCGGACAAACAGTAACGGCAGGAAGCGTGAATGCGCAATTACAGGCAGTGGTTAGTTTTCAGTAAAGTCATATTAACGCTACTTGGGTTGACGGGATGGTATGGCCCGGCACAAGCTGCCGTTAATATTGACAGAACCCGAATTATTTTTGCTTCAGATGAGGTCGCTCAATCGTTGACATTATCCAACGATAATACAACGCCGATGCTGTTACAGGTATGGACCGACGCCGGAAACATTGACGCCTCTCCGGATAACAGCAAAACGCCGCTGGTGGCGCTGCCGCCGGTATTTAAAATGCAGCCAGGAGAACTGAGAACGCTTCGCCTGCTCCTGAGTTCCCGCCAGCAGCTGGCAACGGACCGGGAGAGTCTCTTCTGGCTAAACATTTATCAGATACCGCCACTCCCCCAGGATATTAAAAACCACCCGCGAAAACTGGTATTACCGCTTCGTTTGCGGCTAAAAATTTTAATTCGCCCGACCGGATTAAAAGCGCCAACGGAAGCGGAGGAGAAAAAATTACGCTTTATTGCTAAAGAGAATACTATACGGATAGTTAACCCCACCTCGTGGTATATGAGTTTAACACTAACGACGGATGACAAGAAAAGTATCGGCGATATCATGGTTGCGCCGAAAACAGCACGTGATGTGCCGCTAACACGCTCGCCAACGCCGGGAGCATCGATAAATTATGCAGTAATCAACGACTCCGGGAACTGGCGACAATATACCGCCATACTGGAAAAATATATTAGTAAGAGTGATTTTATTGCTGAGTTTTGATGGGAAATATTCAGGGATACGATCGTATCCCTGAGACAGGCCAGAATTCAGCATGTACCATTGTCAAAAATAGCATTAAGCTGATATTTTACTTTTTGCACGGCATCTTTGTTCTGTTGAGTTCCCTTCTCCTCAACAGACATATCCCATACGTTTTCATTATCTGATTCAATTAATGTGTAGAACGTATTATTATTACGCATCATATAACCACGAAAATTATTTCCGATACCCGTTGTCACAGGCTTAGCAGTCCCTTAAATAACAGACTCCGTCTCTTTATTGAAAATCTGATATTGAATATTTGCGCAGTTTAAATCACAGGGGGAACATTTAAGATTTAAAACAAGCAGTATCGTGTTATTTTCAAAAACAAGGGCATAATGATTGCTGGCAGATGAAAATAACGGGAATAACGCGAGAAGGAGAATTATTATCAATTTCATATTATTATATAGACTCCGTCAAAGAAAACTGTCATTTCACGCCCCTGAGAATAGCGAAAGGCATACCATGCAGAATGAATGCTTTCCGAACTGACGTCCTTACAGACATCCATACCATGCCAAACAAGTACGCGAGAAAGAAAATGAGAAGATTGTTATGAAAGAAAAGTTTGTAACCGCTTGATTGAGATGGTGCCGATAATAGGAGTCGAACCTACGACCTTCGCATTACGAATGCGCTGCTCTACCAACTGAGCTATATCGGCCCTGAGAAGGGTGTGTTCACATGGGTGAATCACGGGGTAGAAGGTTAAAACTAACCGGGCGGTGCGTCAATAGCCTTGCTACTCAACCGGCTATTTTTGCACCGCTCGTCATTAATTACGCACGAATCGTACCATCGCCAAAGCCTATCCACTTATAGGTGGTAAGCGCTTCAAGCCCCATCGGACCGCGGGCATGTAATTTCTGCGTGCTGACCGCCACTTCTGCGCCAAGCCCAAACTGCCCGCCATCGGTGAAACGGGTAGAGGCGTTGACATAAACCGCAGCGGAATCCACTTCGTTCACGAAACGCGCAGCATTATGCATATCGCACGTTAAAATTGCATCGGAGTGCTGAGTACCATGTTCGCGAATGTGGGCGATAGCGCCATCCATATTTTCGACCACCACAACGTTCAGATCCAGAGACAGAAACTCGTTATCCAGCTCTTCCGGTTTCAGCGGCACCAGTTTGGCAGGGCCATGCAGTACCTGCATGACGGTTTCATCCCCATGCAACGTCACGCCGCTCTCCGCCATCTGCTTGCTCAGAGCAGGCAAAAAGCGTTCTGCGATGTCCTGATGCACCAGCAAGGTTTCCACCGTGTTACAGGTGCTCGGGCGCTGGGTTTTGGCGTTAACAATAATCTTCAGCGCCGGGGCGATGTCTGCGCTGCTATCAACAAAAATATGGCACACGCCAATCCCGCCGGTAATCACCGGAATGGTGGATTGCTCGCGACACAGTTTATGCAAGCCTGCGCCGCCGCGCGGGATCAGCATATCGATGTACTTATCCATACGCAGCATTTCATTGACCAGCGAACGATCCGGATTATCAATCGCCTGAACCGCCGCCTCCGGTAAACCGCAAGCTTTCAGCGCCTTCTGAATGACACGAACGGTTGCGGCATTCGTGCGATGCGTCTCTTTCCCACCGCGTAGAATCACCGCATTACCGGTTTTCAGACACAAAGAAGCCACATCAACGGTAACATTCGGACGCGCCTCATAGATAACGCCAACCACGCCCAACGGCACGCGGCGGCGCTCCAGACGTAGCCCGCTATCCAGCAGACCGCCGTCGATCACCTGCCCGACCGGGTCGGCGAGATTACAGACCTGGCGCACATCGTCAGCAATCGCTTTCAGACGCGCAGGGGTCAGCGCCAGGCGGTCCAGCATCGCTTCGCTCAGGCCGTTGGCTCGCGCCTGCTCAACATCTTGTACGTTCGCGCTGAGGATACTTTCCATTTGCGCTTCCAGTTCATCGGCTATTTTTTCCAGCACGCGATTTTTTTCGCCGCTGGAGAGCAGCGCCAGCTTATACGACGCCGCTTTAGCAGCAATGCCCATTTGTTCCAGCATATGCCTGTTCCTTATCGAGTAATCATGTCATCACGATGAACAGCGACCGGGCCATATTCATAGCCCAGAATCGCATCGATTTGTTGAGAGTGGTGACCGGCTATCCGCCGCAGAGCATCACTGTTATAACGGCTGACGCCATGAGCGATATCACGCCCTTGCAGGTTACAAATTCTGATGACCTCCCCCCGCGAGAAATTGCCCGTCACGCTTTTGATGCCTTTTGGCAGAAGTGAACTGCCACGTTCCAGCATTGCCGCGGTCGCGCCTTCATCAACCGTAATTTCGCCTGCCGGCGGCGCGCCGAAGATCCAGCGTTTGCGGTTCTCCAGCGGCGAGGCTTGCGCATGAAAACGGGTGCCGACGGAAATCCCCTCCATCACATCGCCGATCACGCCCGGTTTACTGCCTGAGGCAATAATCGTATCAATACCCGCGCGACAGGCTACGTCTGCCGCCTGAAGCTTAGTGCTCATACCACCGGTTCCCAGCCCGGAAACGCTGTCTCCCGCGATAGAGCGCAGCGCATCGTCAACGCCATACACATCTTTGATAAGCTCCGCCTGCGGATTGCTACGCGGATCGGCGGTAAATAATCCTTGCTGATCGGTCAGCAGCAGCAGTTTATCCGCGCCTGCCAGGATCGCCGCCAGCGCGGAGAGGTTATCGTTATCGCCCACTTTAATTTCCGCTGTCGCAACGGCATCATTTTCATTGATAACCGGCACAATATGGTTATCCAGTAATGCACGTAGCGTATCGCGGGCGTTCAGAAAGCGCTCTCTGTCTTCCATATCCGCACGCGTCAACAGCATCTGCCCGATATGGATACCGTAAATTGAAAACAACTGCTCCCACAGTTGAATCAGGCGGCTTTGCCCTACCGCCGCCAGAAGCTGTTTAGAGGCGATCGTTGCCGGCAGTTCCGGGTAGCCGAGATGTTCACGCCCGGCGGCAATCGCGCCAGAGGTAACAATAACAATACGATGTCCTGCGGCGTGTAGCTGCGCGCACTGGCGGACAAGTTCTACGATATGGGCACGGTTCAGGCGGCGCGATCCGCCTGTTAGCACGCTGGTGCCGAGTTTTACGACCAGCGTCTGGCTGTCACTCATGATTCTCTGCCGTTCAAAATAAGAAATAAAGACCAAATGAACGTTTTAGCAGGACTGGCTCCGGTTGCCAACAACCTGTACGCGTAGCGTGAAATTTTGTTGCGCAGGATCAGCAAGCGTAGCGGCAGAATTTGACCATTTTATTACCGCAACAATTAAACATATTTTTTTAAAAAAATTCTCACTTTGTCATAAATCTTTCATTACCGAACGTTAAAAACCTTCCTGTTTTTTACCGGGTTTCCCGACAAATCATAGCGCGTAATTAAAACAGGAATGGAAATGAATAAGAGCACTCTGGCAATAGTGGTGAGTATCATCGCATCAGCCTCTGTTCACGCCGCCGAGGTTTACAATAAAAACGGTAATAAGCTTGATGTGTATGGAAAAGTTAAAGCCATGCACTATATGAGCGATTATGACAGCAAAGATGGCGATCAAAGCTACGTTCGTTTTGGTTTTAAAGGCGAAACGCAAATTAACGATCAATTGACCGGCTACGGGCGCTGGGAAGCTGAGTTTGCCGGTAATAAAGCCGAAAGTGATTCGTCCCAGCAAAAAACCCGCCTGGCCTTTGCAGGCCTGAAATTAAAAGATATCGGTTCTTTTGACTATGGACGTAACCTGGGCGCGCTGTACGATGTTGAGGCCTGGACGGATATGTTTCCCGAATTCGGCGGCGACTCTTCCGCCCAGACCGATAATTTTATGACTAAACGCGCCAGCGGGCTGGCGACTTACCGCAATACCGATTTCTTCGGCATCGTTGATGGACTGGATCTTACCTTACAGTATCAGGGGAAAAACGAAGATCGCGATGTGAAAAAGCAAAACGGCGACGGCTTCGGCACTTCCGTGAGCTATGATTTCGGCGGCAGCGATTTTGCCGTCAGCGGCGCTTATACTCTCTCCGATCGCACCAGGGAGCAAAATCTGCAGCGCCGCGGTACGGGCGATAAAGCCGAAGCCTGGGCTACGGGTGTAAAGTATGACGCGAATGATATTTATATTGCGACTTTCTATTCAGAAACCCGCAACATGACGCCAGTTTCCGGCGGATTTGCCAATAAAACCCAAAACTTCGAGGCAGTTATCCAGTATCAGTTTGATTTTGGTCTGCGTCCGTCATTAGGCTATGTGCTGTCAAAAGGCAAAGATATTGAGGGCGTCGGCAGTGAGGATTTGGTGAATTACATTGACGTTGGCGCAACCTATTACTTCAACAAAAATATGTCCGCGTTTGTAGATTACAAAATCAATCAGCTTGATAGCGATAACACGTTAGGCATTAATGACGATGATATTGTGGCAATAGGGTTGACCTACCAGTTCTGATAAGTCGCATTGTGCCTGATGGCGCTACGCCATCAGGCATGACAGCAGGGTTATGCCGACAGTTTTACCGGCTCGTCGTTGAAATCGTCAGACGGCTCCAGCGCCAGCTCCATAGAAATCAGCAGGTCGCGTAGCTTTTCATGAAACTCGCGTAGCGTGTATTCCAGTCGCTCCACCACTTCGGTTTCGTTAATCGGCACTGCGGTCCAGTTGCCCTCTTTATCAAACAAACCAAACTGATAACGATAAGTGAAGCGTTTCTCTTGTGCTTCCAGCTCCATCCACCAGCCCCAAAATTCACGCTTCTCTGGCGCGGGCTTCACGTTGACGCAAACTGCCAGGCAATCGAAAAAAAAACGATTGTCTTCGCACTGCCCTTCCCGGATATAGGGGCCAAGCGCGGTAAATTTCTTGATCAATCTACTTTTCGGGTGTCCACTCGGTAACGTCATTGCGATCTCCTTTAATGAAGCAACTGTTTTACCAAATCAATAGAATTTATCAATCTATTAACACAATCTATGATTAATCCAGTCGGTAATTTCTTGCAGCGCGCGGTCAAAATTGCGGTACACCGGGTTAAAAGGGATCTCTATCAGCTTACCGTCTGAAGATGATGTTGTAATTAAGCGAGACTCTTCTTCCGGGCTGAAAGGATCGTTTTTCCAGAAGCCGGAAAGCATTGGCGTAGGACAACGTCTGCCCAGTAGCCCCTGTACTTTCAACGAATAGCGATTGAGCTCCACACGCAGCGCCTCATCCGAAGCATCATGCATACCCAGACGGCTGGCCAGCACATCCAGATACATCTCCGGCACCGTGCTCTGTCGTTGCGGATCGCTAAGTAGCGCATGGACCACCGGCCCCAGGCAAGCCACCGCTTTCAAACGCGGCGCTTCCAGATAGGCCAGACGCACCGCAACATTGGCGCCAAAACGGAAACCAAACGCCGCAACACGGGTATGATCCACCCAGGGGACATTAGGAAGCGCTTTTAACACATGCTGGTGGAGCAAGCTAGAATCCTGGGTTAATTTCCACTTTGATGAAAATCCAACCGAAGGCATATCAAGCGTTAACATTGCAATACCGCGCGGCGCGAAATAGCGTTCATACAGGGTGTAATAGTCGGTTTGCATGGCGTCCAGGCCGCCGCACATGAGCACCATCGGAAACGGACCATCCCCTTTCGGCATATGTAAAAACGCGGTGACAGGCGAACCGCCAGGAACGGCAAATTCCATTTCACGTAACGAGCCTGGCAACCGCTGCGCGGCCTCTTCATAGGCGCGATTCGCCAGCGCCTGCGCCTGCTCCGCCAGCTCATCGCCCTTCAAATGCGGGTAGGCGGCAATGTTATAGAGCGTTGAGGCATGAAGCCAGTAGCGTCCGCTGCGCATGGCGTCCTGTTCCTGACAGGCTTTCTGCTGCCAGTCCATCGCCTGCTTTGCCCACTCATAAATCCAGTTGCCGCCGCGGTAACCGATGACCGTATCGTATAAATCATCATCCGTTCGCTCTGCGTCGCTCATCACAATACGCGCCTGCACATCAAGGATTTCTCGTGGATCAACGCCGCGCCAAATCCACATCAGGCGGTTTATCATGCGATACCAGTGCGGGACGTTCTTACCGTCCAGCGCGGATTGCATGGGCGGCTGCGACCCACGATTGAACCGACGGACAAGGGTAGACGTTTCAGTATGTTTAAAGCGGGGTTTGAACAGGGTTTCGCTGAGGTTAGCCTGTGTCATTCGTGCAGCCTCCTTGGATACTCATAGAGGCTTATTGTAACCAATAAAACAGCGCCCGGCATTGCCGGGCGCTCTGAAAAGCTGCTGATTAACGACCTGAAATCGGCGGTACAAATACCACACCCATATCCCAGGGCTGCTCAATCCAGGTGTTCTGAGGAATATCAATAACATAATCATCAACCAGCGGACGGCCCGCCGGTTTAGCGAAAATCGTGACGAAATGCGCTTTAGGGTACATTTCGCGAATCGCGACGGCGGTGCCGCCGGTATCGACCAGATCGTCGATGACGATAAAGCCTTCGCCGTCGCCTTCTGCACGTTTCAGCACTTTCAGTTCGCGCTGGTTATCGTGATCGTAGCTGGAGATGCATACGGTATCGACATGACGAATGCCCAATTCACGCGCCAGTAGTGCGCCCGGTACAAGGCCGCCACGACTTACGGCAATAATGCCTTTCCATTGTTCTGAAGGCATGAGGCGGCTCGCCAGTTTGCGTGCGTGAATCTGCAACATGTCCCAGGTGACGACGTATTTTTCGCTCATGTGAAGTGTCCCAGCCTGTTTATCTACGGCTTAAAAAGTGTTCGAGGGGGAAATAGTTGCGCGAGATTATAGAGACCTGACGCGCTAAAAACCAGTGTTTAGCGGAATCCACGCCTCTTTTTGTATGCTTTATACTACCCGCAGGCGGAGAAAGTGGTATTCTCAGTCGCATCTCGTAAGAGTTATCAATTCCGCTAACCCTGTGGCCTGTAAGAACGTTTTTCAGACCACCGCCAAGGAGACTTATCGTGTCTGAACTGTCTCAGTTATCACCACAACCTTTGTGGGATATTTTTGCCAAAATCTGTTCTATTCCTCACCCGTCCTATCACGAAGAGCAACTCGCGGAACATATTGTGAGTTGGGCCAAAGAGAAAGGCCTTTACGTGGATCGCGACCAGGTCGGTAATATTCTGATCCGTAAGCCCGCCACTGCAGGTATGGAAAATCGCAAGCCGGTCGTTTTACAGGCGCATCTGGATATGGTGCCGCAAAAAAATAGCGACACCGTTCACGACTTCACTACAGATCCTATCCAGCCTTATATTGATGGCGAATGGGTTAAAGCGCGCGGTACTACGCTCGGCGCCGACAATGGTATTGGAATGGCTTCTGCGTTAGCGGTACTGGCTGATGATAATGTCGTCCACGGCCCGCTGGAAGTGCTGCTGACCATGACCGAAGAAGCCGGCATGGATGGCGCGTTCGGCCTCCAGTCCGGCTGGTTGCAGGCCGACATCCTGATCAACACCGACTCTGAAGAAGAAGGTGAGATCTATATGGGCTGCGCAGGCGGCATCGATTTTACCTCTAATCTGCCGTTGACCCGTGAAGCTGTACCCGCAGGATTTGCATGCTTTAAGCTAACCCTGAAAGGCCTGAAAGGCGGCCACTCCGGTGGTGAAATTCACCTCGGCCTTGGCAATGCCAACAAATTGCTGGCGCGTTTTCTGGCCGGGCACGCAGAAGAACTGGATCTGCGTCTGATCGATTTCAACGGCGGCACGCTGCGTAACGCGATTCCGCGCGAAGCGTTCGCTACCCTCGCCGTTGCCGCAGACAACGTAGGCGCTCTGAAAACATTAGTGAACGCTTACCAGGATATTCTGAAAAACGAACTGGCGGAAAAAGAGAAAAACCTGACGCTGCAACTCAATGACGTTGCGAATGATAAAGCCGCATTGACCGCGCCGTCACGCGATACCTTTGTGCGCCTGCTGAACGCAACGCCGAACGGCGTGATCCGCAATTCAGACGTGGCGAAAGGCGTAGTGGAAACATCGCTGAACGTTGGTGTGGTCACAATGTCTGAGGCGAATGTCGAAATTCACTGCCTGATTCGCTCTCTTATCGACAGCGGTAAAGATTATGTGGTGAGTATGCTGGATTCGCTGGGCAAGCTGGCTGGCGCGAAAACCGAAGCAAAAGGCAGCTATCCTGGCTGGCAGCCCGATGCGAACTCGCCGGTGATGCACCTGGTGCGGGAAACCTATCAGCGTCTGTTCAACAAGACACCGAACATCCAGATTATCCACGCCGGCCTGGAATGCGGTCTGTTTAAGAAACCCTATCCGGATATGGACATGGTTTCTATTGGGCCTACCATTACCGGACCTCACTCTCCGGATGAGCAGGTACATATCGAAAGCGTCGGCCACTACTGGACTCTGCTGACCGAATTGCTGAAAGCGATTCCTGCGAAGTAAGAAAGCGCTAAAATGCCCGTCCCATTTCTGGACGGGCTATCAATATGGAATATCGGGTATCCATTGCCAGATAAGCTCTCCTGGATGCGCTGAATAGCGCTGCGGCTACACGCGAATAGCCAGACAGCCCTATAACAGCGCTGGTAGCACCGAATTATTGTGGCGTAAACGCCATTCCTTTAAATATCCGCAGCGGATTGCCGCGCTCAATCTGATGATGGAACAGACGCCTTTCAGACTTCAACGCCGCACACTCATTTTGCCGTTGCTGTTCCAGCCGCCAGGCAATCAGCAGCCGGGCCAGACGCTTATTCGCATGTTGACTGCGCTCCGACTGAACCTTCACACTAATCCCGCTCGCCAGGTGCGTGGCCCGCACTGCCGAGTCGGTTTTATTAACGTGCTGCCCACCCGGGCCGGAAGAGCGCAGAGTCTCGAAACGAATCTCATCAGACTGTATGTGCTCGTCGGCGGAAAAGCGCCCAATGCCGACGTACCAGTTTTTTCGCCCATGGTGCGGACGATACGGGCTGGTACAAATCCACAGTAACGTGCCGCACCAACGTTCACTGAAAGCCATAGCTTTTTCGCCGTCCAGCGAGACCAGCGCGGAACGCAGCGTGTCTGGTAATCGTCCCGGCTCTGTTTCAAGCCGTGTCAGCGATACCTTTTCTCTGGCGGCTTCTTTCGTCAGACAATCCAGCGCTTTTTTTACCGCCAGACAACACTCGTCCGGTCCCTGTGCGGAAGAAAGTTGCAGTAAGATCATGCGCTTTTCTCCCCTGAGGTTTTCAGCGTCAGCACCGGACGCAGGCAGGCAACCGGCGTAATCAGTCCGGCGTCTGCCAGACAATCCACAACGCTATCGATGGATTTATACGCCTGCGGCGCTTCTTCATAAATGAGCTGGCGATCGCGGCAAATCACCCGGCTACCCATCCCGGTACGGCAGAGCTGTCGCGGGGTAAATTTTGCCGATAACCGGTCTTTACACTCGGTACGCATCCATTTGCGCCCCGCGCCGTGCGCCAGGGAGAAGAGGCTCTCCTCGCTGACGACGGGTTTCACCAGCCAGCTATAATCGCCGCGCGAGCCGGGGATAATCACCAGTCCCTGCCCATCTGGCGTAGCGCCTTTACGGTGCAGCCACCCCGCCTCACCCGCGACAGTACAGGGTTCAACGAAGTTATGCGCCACATCCAGTCGTGGTTCGCCCTCAGCCTTGAGTTGTTGCAGTATCCGGCGGGCAATCAGCGCGCGATTACTGCGGGCAAATGCCAGCGCATGGTCATGTTCTGCAAGGTAGCGGCGCGCATCGTCGCTATCTTCCGGCAAACCGTTATGCGAAAACGCCTCCACATGACGACGCAGGATAGCTTGCCCCAGACCGCGTGAACCACTGTGTACCAGCAGTAATAACTGCGCTTTTTGCAACCCCGACAAAGCGAACGAATCAGCATCGACGATGCGATCGACCTGTTGCAGCTCGGCAAAATGATTGCCGCCGCCAATGGAACCCAGCGCAGAGCGCCACGAATGATGCTGCATTGCGGCGGGGACATTCTCCTCCAGCCACTGCGCGTCCGCCACGTCAGGCAGCGACGCCAGCCGCTTCTCCAGTTTATCGGCGTTATATTTACGCCCTAAAATATCCGTTTGCCATAACGCCATGCCGCAGCCGATATCGTTGCCGACCAGCGCCGGATAAAAGCGTCCACGCGAGAAAAAGGCTGCGCCAATAGGGTAGCCGCGCCCCGGATGCAGATCTGGCATCCCGATAACGCGTTTCATACCGGTTAACTTAGCCGTCGTATATAATTGTTGGATCGCGGAGTCTTCGATCCACAGGTTATCCGATGCGATAGAAAATACCACATCTGATAAAGGACGAATATAATTGCCCATATACCATTCCATATATGAATTAAAAAATCAGGAAATGGCAGACTAATCCTGGGCAATAAAAGAAAATTAATCCTAGAAAGGTCTGCAAAGTGCGTTCAGAGAATAAAGTGTCATGATGAACCTCCTTTGCAGTTATTGAGAATGAGAAAACGCGGGTATAGTAATACTGAAATTTAGATGGCGCAATCGTAATAGTGATAAAATATTAATGGCCTGACTTATAACCCTAACACCAACTGTCGTTCCAGTTGAGGGTCGAGCAGCGTTACGTGTAGCCCCACCAGCCGTACGCCGCGCTCGCCGCGACGCTCGTCCCAGGTTTTACGGGCGGTGGTAATTAAGTCTTCTTTATTTAATTGCGGCCAGACATGTTCCTGAGTGGTTTGCTGAAAATCATTAAATTTTAATTTAACGCCCTGTCGGGCAATCAGTAAATCGGGCTTTACTATAGCCAGACGACGCTCCAGTTCCGGATATAAATGTTCAATAATGGCCTCGCAGTCCGACCATTCATGAATATCCTCCGCCAGAGTACGCTCAACACCTACCGATTTACGCAGCCTTTCGCTGTTAACATCACGCTCGTCAATACCCTGACTACGCTCCCATAATACCCGGCCAAATTTACCAAAGCGTTTGAGAAGCATCGCCAGATCGCACTGTTGAATATCCCCGCAGGTTCTTAACCCCATATTTTCCAGTTTAGCGGCGGAAACTTTCCCCACGCCTGGAATTTTGGCTAACGGCAACGTTTTAAGAAAGCCGGGTACATCGGCTGGCGTAATAACATATTGTCCGTTCGGTTTATTGAGATCGGAGGCGATCTTCGCCAGAAATTTCACTGGCGCAACGCCGGCGGAGGCGGTGAGTTGCAGTTCATTGAAAATAGTCTGACGAATCTCCCTGGCGATCAGAGTTGCCGAACCATAACAGTGCGGGCTGTCAGTCACATCCAGCCAGGCTTCATCCAGCGAGAGCGGTTCAATCAGTGAAGTGTAGCGGGAAAAGATGTCACGTACATGCCGCGAAGCCTCTTTATAGGCGTCAAAGCGGCCAGGCAGTAAGGTGAGATGGGGGCACAGCTTTAGCGCCATGGCGGTCGGCATCGCGCTACGTACGCCAAACTGGCGCGCAGGATAGTTGGCGGTACTGATAACGCCTCTTCGCTCACGACTCCCGCCAATGGCAATGGGGATATCGCGTAACGCCGGATTATCACGCATCTCTACCGCGGCAAAAAAACAGTCCATATCAACATGTATGATTTTGCGCATCGCTCGCCCCCACAATACTGTTTAAGTGTACAGTATGTTTTATTGCGCGCAAAGAGACATTCGCGTTAAAAATGCGACATATTCGAAGGTATGACGACGAAAGCGGCGGGAAAATTGTAAACGTACACACGGGGACTTGCGAAAAACTGCCGTGGTGCTAATGTGAGCGCTCCAAATCCAGATTACTCCGATTTGGGGACTCTTTTGCCGTTCTGGCGTGTGTAACCGTTTTATCAAGGAACAAGCAGTATGCGTAAAATCGCATTTTTTCTTGCGATGCTTCTGATGCCGTGCGTCTCATTTGCCGGTTTGCTGAGCAGCAGCAGCCCCGTCACGCCGGTCAGTAAAGAGTATAAGCAGCAGTTAATGGGCTCACCGGTCTATATTCAGATTTTTAAAGAAGAGCGCACTCTTGATCTCTACGTCAAAATGGGTGAGCAATACCAGTTGCTTGATAGCTACAAAATTTGCAACTATTCCGGCGGGTTAGGCCCGAAACGCCGTCAGGGCGATTTTAAAAGTCCGGAAGGGTTTTACAACGTTCAGCGTAATCAACTCAAGCCAGACAGCCGTTTTTATAAGGCCATCAACATTGGTTTTCCCAATGCCTACGATCGCGCGCATGGCTATGATGGTAAATATCTGATGATTCACGGCGCCTGTGTTTCCGTCGGCTGCTATGCCATGACCGACAGCGGCATTGATGAGATTTTCCAGTTTGTCACCGCCGCGCTGGTCTTTGGTCAGCCGAGCGTACAGGTGAGTATTTATCCGTTCCGGATGACCGACGCCAATATGCAGCGTCATAAGTATTCTTATTACAAAGATTTCTGGGCGCAGCTAAAACCCGGCTACGATTATTTTGAACAGACGCATAAGCCGCCAACTGTTTCTATCGTTGATGGACGTTACGTCGTGAGCAAACCGTTGAGTCACGAAGTCGTTCAGCCACAGCTGGCCTCAAATTATACGCTCTCCGAGGCAAAATAACGCCCATTCGCCTGGCATAATCTTTTGCCAGGTTTCATTCCCCGTTAGCGGCTGGGTAGCAATCACGGTAACCACGTCATTTGGCGTGGTCTGTGAACTGAAATCAATTTCCATATCCTGATCCACCAGCGTGGCTACGCCAAACGGCGCCCGGCGAGTGATCCAGTGCAAATGGGTTGAGCAAAACGCCATCACATATCGCCCATCTGACAGCAGCATGTTAAAAACGCCTTTTTCACGTAATACCGTCGCCAGTGTCGCAATATATTTAAATACCGCCGTCATGTTGCCCGGCGTGCGGGGATAACGCTGCGTTAATTTATGCAATAGCCAGCAAAACGCTTTTTCGCTGTCGGTTTCCCCCACCGGACGAAAATTACCGGTTTCCAGCGACTTATAACCGTTGAGCTGACCGTTATGAGCATAAGTCCAGTTGCGTCCCCATAATTCCCGGGTAAAAGGGTGTGTATTTTCCAGCGCCACTTCACCGCGATTAGCCTGACGGATATGGGCGATAACCGAGCAGGACTTGATCGGGTAATTCTGTACCAGTTTCGCAATCGGCGAATGGTAGCTCGGTTGCGGATCTTTAAACGTGCGACAGCCCTTTCCTTCGTAAAAGGTAATTCCCCAGCCGTCTTTATGCGGCCCGGTTCCGCCGCCACGCTGCACCAGTCCGGTGAAGCTAAAGCAGATATCCGTCGGCACATTGGCGCTCATCCCAAGCAGTTCGCACATACATCACCTACCTTAAAACGGTTAATTGCCTGATAAGACCAGCAAAGCACAGCTCGTAGCTACCGTCTTGAACGTCAAGCGGTAGCTACATAATTTTCATCCCACGGAAGCCGCGTTTTCAACACGCCGAAGCATAAATGTACCAGTTTGCGCATCACAGCTCCCAGCGCGGCTTTCTTCGCCTTGCCCTTTGCGACCAGCCTTTCATAGATAGCCTTCGCCTGTTTGTTCCAGCGGCTCGCGGTCAGCGCTGCAACGTACAGCTTAGCCCGCACTCCTGACGGTCCTGTTTTTGACATATGTGGTCTGCCACGCACTGAGCTCCCCGACGTTTTCTCTACCGGTGTCAGTCCCAGATAGGCCGCCACCTGTGAGGCGCTTTTGAACGTCCCGTCTTTCAGCAACGCCAGCATCTCCCGCCCGACCTGATCTTTCACTCCCTTGATTGATTTCAGTAACTCGAGATCAGCCTTCAGCCCCGGATCGTTATCCGTATGATCGGTTATCAGCTTCTCTATCCGGGCCAGTTCCTCGTTCAGCCAGCTCTTTGTTCGCTCAAGTGAACGGATGACCTCCTGTGGTGTGGATGTGGAATTCGCTTTTTCCAGCCGGTTCACCGTACGCTGTACATCCTCTCTCAGCGCATCCCGCTGGCGCAGCAATGCCCTCAGCTTACGTACTTCAGGCGAAGGAGGAACCCAGACAGCCGGGGACTTCAGCTCGCCATAACAGGCCAGCACGAAGGCATCGACAGCATCATTCTTGTTGAGGATATCCATCCCGTGGGCAAATTCGCGGACACGACAGGGGTTGGCCATGCAGACGCTGACACCGGCCTCATGCAGGCCATACGCCAGATTTTCATGGTAAATACCCGTCGCTTCCAGTACGACAGTCACGCTTTCAGGAACACATTTTTGTGCGTTCAGCCAGTCGATAACTTTACGGGCAACGGCGGGTTCGTTAGTCAGAACCTTGTGCTTTTTTTTACCGCCGGGGCCGGCAGTAAGCAGACAAAGATCGATTTTATTTTTACTGACATCAATACCGAGAGTACACACAGAACACCTCCTTTCACCTGAGCCAACACGCCATTCCAGCCTTGTACATACGAAGTCAACGCTTCTGGTTACCGTTCGGATTTTGAGTGACGTGAAAGGTGAAACGGGAGGCTTAAGCTACATCGGAAGCTCAGAGTCTTCAGGCCGGATACAAGCTTCTCCCGTTTCAGATAGCTGACAGCTAATCAGCTATCTGTTCAGGATACAAGGCCGGATAAGACGCTTGCGTCGCCATCCGCCACAATGCCCGATGGCGCTTCGCTTATCGGGCCTACACGTTCCAGGCCCGATAAGACCGGCAAATATTATCGGCTTATTTAACCATCTCTTTTTCGATCAGTTGAATCAGGATATGAATTACTTTGATATGAATTTCCTGAATACGATCGGCATAACCGAAGTGCGGTACGCGAATTTCAATATCCGCCGTTCCCGCCATTTTGCCGCCGTCTTTGCCGGTCAACGTAATCACTTTCATGCCTTTTTCACGGGCCGCGGCAATCGCTTTAATCACGTTACCAGAGTTACCCGACGTCGAGATCCCTAACAGGACATCGCCTTCGCGCCCTACCGCCTCAACGTAACGAGAGAAAATATAGTCATAGCCAAAATCATTACTGACGCAGGATATATGGCTAACATCAGAAATCGCAATTGCCGGGTAGCCCGGACGATTTTCACGATAACGACCTGTCAGCTCTTCAGCAAAGTGCATCGCATCGCAATGGGAGCCGCCGTTACCGCAGGAAAGTACCTTACCACCCGCTTTAAAACTGTCAGCCAACAGGACCGCCGCGCGCTGAATGGCGTGAATATTGGCGTCATCTTTTAAAAAATTAGCCAGCGTTTCCGCCGCTTCGTTCAGTTCGTTACGAATAAGATCCTGGTACATGAGGATATCCTTCAGCATGAATGTAAATGACAGTATGCAGTGTACCGGATAGCAGTACAGGCGAGAAGCATAAGCCGAATTAACGCCTCACGCTTTTGATTTTTCGTGCCACCAAAAACGGCAACAATGTGAGCTTTGTTGTAATTATTTTGTAAACACATTGATAAAAAATTTTACATCCACTACAACCTAATCATCACAAGTGGTCAGACCTCCTACAAGCAAGGGAGCTTTTCGTTATGATGATTTTGAGTATTATCGCTACGGTTGTTCTGCTCGGCGCATTGTTCTATCACCGCGTGAGTTTATTTCTCAGCAGCCTGATTCTGCTCGCCTGGACCGCCGCACTTGGCGTTGCTGGCCTGTGGTCCATCTGGCTGTTGGTTCCTCTGGCCATTATCCTCGTGCCGTTTAACCTCACACCGATGCGAAAATCAATGATTTCCGCACCGGTGTTCCGCGGCTTCCGTAAGGTCATGCCGCCGATGTCGCGCACTGAGAAAGAAGCGATTGATGCCGGTACAACCTGGTGGGAAGGCGATCTGTTCCAGGGCAAGCCAGACTGGAAAAAACTGCACAACTATCCGCAACCGCAACTCACTGCCGAAGAGCAAGCGTTTCTCGACGGTCCGGTAGAAGAAGCGTGCCGGATGGCGAACGATTTCCAGATTACCCATGAACTGGCGGATCTGCCGCCGGAACTGTGGGCTTATCTGAAAGAGCATCGTTTTTTTGCGATGATCATTAAAAAAGAGTACGGTGGGCTGGAGTTCTCCGCTTATGCGCAGTCCCGTGTACTGCAAAAACTGTCCGGCGTCTCCGGGATTCTGGCTATCACCGTCGGCGTTCCAAACTCACTCGGCCCTGGCGAGTTGTTGCAGCACTATGGTACGGAAGAGCAGAAGAATCACTATCTGCCGCGACTGGCGCGCGGCCAGGAGATCCCCTGCTTTGCGCTGACCAGCCCGGAAGCAGGTTCTGATGCAGGCGCCATTCCGGATACCGGCGTGGTTTGCATGGGCGAATGGCAGGGCCAGCAGGTGCTGGGTATGCGCCTGACCTGGAACAAGCGTTACATTACGCTGGCGCCGATAGCTACCGTGTTGGGCCTGGCGTTTAAGCTTTCCGATCCGGATAGATTGTTAGGCGGAGAAGAAGAGCTGGGTATTACCTGCGCCCTGATCCCCACCTCAACGCCGGGTGTGGAAATTGGTCGTCGTCACTTCCCGCTTAACGTTCCGTTCCAGAATGGCCCAACCCGCGGTAACGATATTTTCGTGCCTATTGATTATATTATCGGCGGCCCCAAAATGGCCGGACAGGGCTGGCGTATGCTGGTGGAATGTTTGTCGGTAGGACGCGGTATTACCCTGCCGTCCAACTCCACTGGCGGGGTGAAATCCGTCGCGCTGGCAACCGGCGCCTATGCTCACATTCGTCGTCAGTTCAAAATATCTATCGGCAAGATGGAAGGTATTGAGGAACCGCTGGCGCGTATTGCAGGTAACGCTTATGTGATGGATGCCGCCGCATCGTTAATCACCTATGGCATTATGCTGGGTGAAAAACCGGCGGTACTGTCGGCTATCGTGAAGTACCACTGCACCCACCGCGGCCAGCAGTCCATTATTGACGCGATGGATATCACTGGGGGTAAAGGCATTATGCTGGGCGAGAGCAACTTCCTGGCGCGTGCTTACCAGGGCGCGCCTATCGCGATCACCGTGGAAGGCGCGAATATCCTGACCCGTAGCATGATGATCTTTGGTCAGGGCGCCATTCGCTGCCATCCTTATGTACTGGAAGAGATGGCCGCAGCGCAGAATAATGATGTGAATGCCTTTGATAAGCTGTTGTTTAAACATATCGGCCATGTCGGCAGCAATACCGTCCGCAGTTTCTGGCTTGGCCTGACCCGCGGATTAACGAGCCATACGCCAACCGGCGACGCCACGAAGCGTTATTACCAGCATCTGAACCGACTGAGCGCAAACCTGGCGCTGCTGTCTGACGTGTCAATGGCGGTACTGGGCGGCAGCCTGAAACGCCGCGAGCGTATCTCCGCGCGTCTGGGCGATGTGTTGAGTCAGCTTTATCTGGCCTCAGCCGTACTGAAGCGTTACGACGACGAAGGTCGCCACGAAGCCGACCTGCCGCTGGTACACTGGGGCGTACAGGATGCGCTGTATCGTGCTGAACAAGCGATGGACGATCTGCTGCAGAACTTCCCGAACCGCGTCGTGGCCGGATTGCTCACCGCGATGATCTTCCCGACTGGCCGTCATTATCTGGCGCCGTCTGATAAGCTGGATCACGCCGTGGCGAAGATCCTGCAAGTGCCGAACGCCACACGTTCACGCATTGGGCGCGGCCAGTATCTGACACCCGCCGAACATAATCCGGTCGGTTTACTGGAAGAAGCGCTGCGTGATGTCATCGCTGCCGACCCTATCCACCAGCGCATCTGCAAAGAACTGGGTAAAAATCTGCCGTTTACTCGTCTGGATGAACTGGCGCGCAATGCGCTGGCGAAAGGGCTTATAGATAAAGATGAAGCCGCCATCCTGGCGAAAGCGGAAGAGAGCCGCCTGCGCAGTATCAACGTTGATGATTTTGAACCTGAAGCGCTGGCGACCAAACCGGTAAAGCTGCCGGAGAAAGTGCGTAAAGTCGAAGCCGCATAATCAGTCTCGTGTCTTTCCTGCCCCGCTTTCGCGGGGCTTTTTCTTGCCGCTTTTTTATTATTGCTCATGCTACAGTGTAAAGACGCTGTTCAATGAGGAGCTCCGATCGTGTCTGGTTTGAAAATTACTCTGTTGCAACAACCTTTAGTCTGGATGGACGGCCCGGCAAACCTGCGTCATTTTGACAGACAGCTAGAGCTCGTATCTGGCCGGGATGTGATTGTTCTGCCTGAAATGTTTACCACCGGCTTCGCGATGGAGGCCGCTAATAACTCACTTTCGCAAGATAGCGTGATTACGTGGATGCAGGCCAAAGCCCGACAAACTGACGCTCTGATTGCCGGCAGCGCGGCGCTACAAACTGAGCGCGGCGCCGTAAATCGCTTCTTACTGGTTGAACCGGAAGGCAAAGTTCATCTCTATGATAAGCGCCATCTGTTTCGTATAGCGGATGAACATCAACATTATGTCGCAGGCGATAAACGCATCATCGTGCAGTGGCGCGGTTGGCGCATTCTGCCGCTGATCTGTTACGATCTGCGTTTTCCGATATGGTCGCGCAACCGCAATGATTACGATCTGGCGCTGTATGTAGCGAACTGGCCCGCGCCGCGCTCGCTACACTGGCAAACATTACTGACGGCGCGCGCTATTGAAAATCAGGCTTATGTCGCAGGCTGCAACCGGGTTGGCACCGATGGTAACGGGCTACATTATCGCGGCGATAGCCGGATCATTAATCCCCAGGGTGATATTATCGCCACCGCCGAACCACACCAGGCGACACGTATCGATGCCGATCTTTCTCTCGTCGCCTTGCAGGATTATCGCGAAAAATTTCCAGCCTGGCGCGATGCCGATCCATTCACCTTGTAAGCAACCTGCCGCTCACCGCGGCGGGATTGTTTCACTCCGTAACTCTCCGTAAAACAAATTCGCGTGGCGTAATGTGGCAGGCAACGTATTCTGACTAAGAGCCTATCCCACCAGGCGTTATTGGCGCAGCCAGTTTGGACACGGACAGCGCGCAAAAACCGGAGCGTACACGTAGTACGTGAGGTTTGACTCGCTACGCTCGCCCTTCGGGCCGCCGCTAGCGGCGTTCAAAACGCTAACGCGTTTTGGCGAGCACTGCCCAGGTCCAAAATGGCAAGTAAAATAGCCCTAATGGGATAGGCTCTAAGATAATTGCTCGCCATTCGTGGGTAATAAGAACGGTTAATCACTCCCTTATCAGGATATCTTCATGAAAAACTTTGTACGCACAACTTTACTGGCAGCGACTCTGGCGGGCGTTTCTTTTGGCGCTTTCGCCACCGCTGTCCCCAATCCTCCCCTGCCCGCCCAGGATCCTATTGTCCAGCATCTGAAGCTGACAAACGATCAGATTACCCGGATCAAAAAACTTCACCAACAACTGGAAACCGACGTCAGTCAGATTTCTATGAAGGGAATTAAAGACGGTGCGCTGATAGAGGTGATTAAATCCGGTAAATGGGATGACGCCGCCGTAAAACAGCAGCTTGCAGCCTTCAGTAACATAGAACAACAGGCTCGCTATTATCGGGTTAAATATTATTTTGATTTAAGCAAAGTCTTAACACCAGAACAGCGTCAACAGGTACAACAAGATCTCGCCCAGGCACTTGAGTAAATATTTTTGCCCGTTATTCCTGGATAACGGGCTTTATCCAGGTCGGGTACAAATTCATCTTCATCTTTTTGTTACAGCATCGCTCTATCTAACACTACCCGTTACATAACGTAGAAGTGAAACCGTACGTGGGGCAATTTGGCGAGGAGATGGATTTCCATACCGACGATTATCGTATTGTTATTTAAAATTTTCATCTCATTTTTTACCCGCTTACAGAAAACCCAGCGTTACAATAGACCGTTTTTTGGGCTTCGTTTATGTAATCGTTATATCACACCCTATACCGTGAAACTTGTCTTTTAGCCCAATATTAAGGCAGGTTCTGAAATGAAAAACTTTTTCGCAGTCTGCATCATTCCCCTTGTGGTAGCCTGGTCCGCTACTGCATCAGCAAAAGAAGGGATCTATATCACCGGGAAAGCGGGGACATCCGTAGTCAATGTCTATGGAATCAACTCAACCTTCAGCCAGGATGAGATAGTTAATGGTCATGCAACGTTACCTGACCGTACCAAAGGCGTTTTTGGCGGCGGGGTTGCTATCGGTTATGACTTTTATGATCCATTCCAGCTTCCAGTACGTTTAGAACTGGATACCACTTTCAGAGGTGAGACGGATGCTAAAGGCGGGCAGGATATTATTGCATTTGGTCAGCCAGTACACATAAATGTAAAAAATCAGGTCCGAATGACCACTTACATGGTTAATGGCTATTATGATTTTCACAATAGTACGGCGTTTACACCCTATATCAGCGCAGGCGTTGGCCTCGCTCATGTGAAGCTAAGTAATAACACCATTCCTGTTGGTTTTGGTATTAATGAAACTCTGTCTGCTTCAAAAAATAACTTTGCCTGGGGCGCAGGTATCGGTGCAAAATATGCTGTAACAGATAATATTATGATTGACGCCAGTTATAAATACATTAATGCAGGCAAAGTGAGCATTTCAAAAAATCACTATGCTGGTGATGAACATACCGCTTATGATACAGACACAAAGGCTGCCTCCAATGACTTCATGCTCGGCATTACTTACGCCTTTTAAACACTATCGGTAAAATAGCTGGTCCTGTGGGTTCCCGAAGGCGCAATGGAGGATATCAGTAATGAATACTCCTGCGCCTTCAGAAAATCGTTGAACAGGGGCAACCTGGCGCCATTTTTCAGTACACTGCAACGTTTCTGGTATGGGCTTAACTTCCGGCTGCCCAAAAACAGCCCCGTCCTGTTGTATGATCTCTAAATGTGAATGGCACGATTATGCGAGATACTTACAAGTGTCTGGTATGAAGATATACTGCGAACGCCGATGTAAACGGCGCGCGTAACATTTTAGAGCGGGACACGCCGTGCTTGCCTGTGGAAGGAGCGTGCAGTCAGGCAGCCCGTTGGAGCAGGAACCCACGCCCTTCAGGACGTGGAGGATGTCAATGCACAAGAATTGGGGAATCTTTAGCAGAATTTATTATCTCTACAGTAGCATCTCTCTTGTTCCCGTCATAAATAACCCAATGCCTCCAGAGCTGAAACCGCCTTCAGCATGAGCACTGGCTGCAAATAACACCAAATAAAATAATAATATAACAACTACCGAGACAAAAAACACCTCTCTAAAGTATTTAGAATTCATACAGTCAGCTCATTTAAATTTAACGTCACATGCAACCATGCATGCGTAAAACAAGAACCACACTCATATTAATAATGATTAGTAATGTGAGTGTGCGTATAACGAGATACAGATGCATATTCCTTAATGTAACGGAACATCATCAATGCAAATAGCAACCATCGATATATTAAACTAAAATAATACATCTAGTGCATATATAAACCATTCGTATGGTGGCTGTAATAAAATTGTTGATAAACGGTCATACCCTAAACTTCCAGCCTCCCCACCGCACGAACAATGATGTTCTTTATATTTAATCGTAATAAAAAACAAAACAATAATTAAACAAAAAATAAATAAGATATTTTTGATTCAAATTTTCACTCCTTCTGTTATATACACCAAGTTTCATTTTTTTTAGGATCCCGAAAGAAAAAACCGTCATATGACGATGGCCATTGCATTCCATACATGTAATCAACTTCGTTCTGGTACACGGCCCTCTGTTCTACATCATTTATATCCCCGACAAGAATCTTTTGGAACTTATGATAATGATAAACACTACTAATAAAATTAGGATCACGAGGCACTACGCAAGCCTGAAAAAAGAACCCAAGGTTTTTAATTTCACTGGAATAAGAATGTTTACCACAAAAATCAAACCAAACTTCCATACCATAATCTCTGCGACTCCTGATGTACTCGCTCAGAAATTTGTGGTTGTTATTAAAGTCAACAGAAACAGCAAATAACCCGACGCTATTTAATTTACTGATCCTTTCCATATGTATGAGCACAAATTCCCAGGGGATCCTGAGTATATATTTATTTAACCCATATTTATGGTTGAATAAATTAAATGACTTTTGTAACTCTTCAAAAAACATCAATGACTCAATTATGTGGTTTTCGCCTTCTTTCCAGAAGGGTTCAACGAAATAAATATCAGTAACATCATCTGTTTTAATGCGGTTTTTTGTTACATGCACGGGGTGATATTTAACCATGTGATATTCCGCTGTGTTATTCTGTGCCGCTTAATTTCACCACTGCTGATTAAAATCCTTGTTCAACAGCCGCAATCTGCCGTTGTTGTTCCGTAAGAAGGATAATAATGTATTAAATCAGTAAGTACACATCACACTTTCACACTGGCAGTTCGTTTGTTTCCTTTATTTGCTCAAGAACAAAGCTCGATGCAGATCCACTAATTGAAGAATTAGTTAATATTATTTTCTCATAAAAACTATAGTAATCGTTCATATCTGTAAATACTGTATGCATTAAATAATTAAATGATCCAGAAATTCGATAAAAGGCAATAACCTCAGGCATTGACTTTATTTTCTCAGAAATACTAGCGTATTGCTCCTCAGATATGTTAATCATAATAAAGACATTAAGTGAAAGACCTAGTTTTTCTTTATCCAATAAAGCGAACTGACCAATGATAACCCCCCTGTCTTTAAGTTTTTTTAAACGTTTGAAACATGGTGTGGGCGTAAGTCCCACTTTATATGCAAGTTGCCATAAAGTTTGTGCACAATCTTTTTGGATTTCTTTCAATAATTCTTTATCTTTATCATCTAAATACTCAGTCATAGGAAAGCAGAACCTCACGCATTGATTTTCATAAGTGAATAGATTCTCTTTATTAAATAAAACAAGTATATAAAGAGAACTCTGATTTAAAAAACCATATAAGAAAGATATCAATAAAATAAATAATTACTGTCAGGGGGTTTGTGTTCCC
This sequence comes from Salmonella sp. SJTUF14076, assembly GCF_015534835.1. Taxonomy (NCBI): domain Bacteria; kingdom Pseudomonadati; phylum Pseudomonadota; class Gammaproteobacteria; order Enterobacterales; family Enterobacteriaceae; genus Salmonella; species Salmonella sp. SJTUF14076. Next base: position 3,595,617 of record NZ_CP064674.1, read on the forward strand.
ATCAGCATTGTCACTGTCAGCGTTCCCTGATACTCACCAGAACGCTTCTCTCTGATGTTAAAGGGTTGTGTTGTCAGGGTAAGGGGCACTGGCACACAACGTACCGCCTGCCGTTGCCCGGGAAGTACCACCGGACGCGTTGCTGCTTTATCCACGTTATCCAGACTGAACTCCACGCCACGGGTGACAGGAATATTTCGTCCCCCATAATTCATACTGACCGCATAATCAATCGTATCAGCAGAATCGCTCTTTATAACCTGAAATCCCGTACCTGACTTATTGCTTCCTTCTATCTTCATCTGTAATGAACGGGCTTTCATACCTCCGTCATACAGACACATATCCAGGTTAGCCCTGCCCGACATTTGTGAGGCATTCAGCCGGTGAAGATTCAGGTCAACACGAGGCGTTGCTGTACCAAACTGCGGAAAGTAAATAGCCGCATTTTCAGCAAAGTGGTCTGTTACATTCAGCGTGATATCTACAGTCCCGACACCAACTTTTCCGTCTAGCCATCTATGTACATCCAAGACCAACGTTGCTTTCCATATACCGGCTTTCGGTATTTTCGCTAGCTCTTCGGCGGAAATACCGGCCGTTACGTAGTTATATGGATATACACAAGTACAGGCTCCATTAATAGTAAAATATCCACATGCTCCTCCAGCACGAGCGTCCAGTATGAGCGTAGTTTCAGCATGACTGATTTGTTCTCTGAAACGCAGACGAATCTTTGTTACCCCCCGTTTATCCCATATCAGATTTGTATCGTCACACGCCCCCTCGTTTTCATTACTATTGGATCTACATACCCATCCTAGATAATTCGTATTTATATGCTGCTCAAACATGCGTTCAAAGCCTAGTACATTACTCCTGTCGTAATTCAGGTCGACGGTGCTGGTCCGGTCGTAGGTAGTCTCCGCATCGGCGACTTGTGGCAGTGTAGCGCCAGCCATCAGCAAGATTGCGCAGGCCGAACAAATTTTCGGATGTAAATAATGGTTTATCTTTGTCCACTTCATTTTATTCTTCATAGTAATCGCCTTTATCTCTACGTCAGGCGTCCTGAACGGCATGGCGCAGCAGACCAGCAACGTTCAGTAAACGGATGACCCGCGGCGATATTTGCAACGCCTGTGGCAGGGCATCCACGTCACTTAATTCACACCGCACATCACCCACTACCTGCATAACATCCCGACGTTTATGTACTGACATCGGACAACGCAGGATCCTGTTTTTTGACAGCAGCCACAGGCTGGATTCTTTATGCTCGCTCTGCAGGCTAAATCGCCCGGAAGGTCCCAACGACAAAAATGGATGGTTCAGTGGCTGTGCGTCCAGCAGCGGTCTGCCATCCTTGTCCAGTACGCGGCCAACGTACAGTCGGCTCATACTGGCGCTGATGTTGTGAACCAGCAGATGCCCGGGTGTCAGGAAGTAACGCCTGCTTCCCCCTCCCGCTTTTACGCCTGCCATACCCTGTGAACTAACCCCTGCATCCTCAATGGTCACCTCCGTGGCGTTATAGCCTTCCATCAGCAACAGCGACTGCTGACCAAAACCGAGACTGAACGGCTGGCTGCTGCCACGAACGCTGACTACTTTCCCGCTACTGCCCTCGTCCCCCTCTGACTCCACGTTCACCGCCATGCCAGAGGCCGGTTCACCGTCCTGACCACCTCCCCAGAACAGTCCATTACGGGATAACGCCAGAGACGAGCTGTAGCCAGCGGTGAGTGAACTGGCGCTGCCCGCATTACGTTGATGGGAGTTACTGATAGTGGCGCTCAGTTCACCCATACGGCCGCTCATGCGTCCGCCGAGACTCCCGCTCCAGCTGTCGTCGTTATAACCGGAGAAACCCACCGACAGTTCACGATACAGATCCTGCTGCCAGGATCTCACATGGTTCACATTCCAGGACGTCTGTGTTTTTTGATTCCGGCTACTGTGAATATCGGTCCCGGCTGAGGTATACCCATTACTGCCAGTCATTGTCGGTGGTTGAGAGGCATATGACACACTGACACTCATAAACAAGCCATCATCATTCACTCCGTCATTTCGGGTTCGCCATACTCCCCCATGGGTATTAATATTCATGCCAGCCATATTAAGGCTGTACGTTGCACTAGCCTGAGCAGATTCGCGGTGAAAGGCAGGGATGTATGCCTGTCGCCAGAACACATTTTCTTTGTCACTGTTATCATCATATCCCCGGTAAACCGGCCGACCTTCTGTCCTGCTGGTACTGTATCCCAGTAGGGCATACCAGTTCCCCACCGGAACCGACAGGGAGGCGTTCATCGAAGTCTGGCAGGTCATACTGGCATGCACTGACTGTGGATGACGACCACTACAGGCATCACTTTCCGTATGGTTACGCCACAGACTCGCGGAAAATCCGTCGTTGTATGTCACCTGCTCAGTGTTACCGCTCGTGCTGTCTGTCCCATGCAGTATCCCGGCAGAAAGGTCCAGCGTGCCATCCAGCACTGCATGCTGTGAATTCAGTCGGGTTTCACTGTACCAGGCCTCATGTGCCAGAGAGATACCTTCGGTCAGACTGATATTTTTCCGCAGCCCAGTTTGGAATCCGGCAGCCATGACAGTCTCACCGTCATAATGGCTGGCTTTATCCCCGGTATCTTCCAGCCCGCCCTGAATAAACCACTGGGTCTGTGCACTGAAGCTATTGCCCCCCTTACTGAAGGGCTGGGTCTCCGTTCGCCGCAGAATCCCATCCTCATACACCCGCAACGCCAGAGGATAGCTTCCCGGTGGAAGAGAATGAGTATCCAGGGTATGCATTCCCGGGGTCAGGAACTGACTCCCCAGCAACTCGCTGCCACGATAAATATCAATACGGGCATTTCGGGTAACCTGAACCATAACCGGAGTGGCATTCTGGTCCACCTCATGGTTAACATAAGCTTGGGTGGTCCCGGTTCGTAATCCATCAAACCGGCTCAGGGGAAGCAGACTGAACCCAAAATCCCCCCCCGTGGCGCTGGACAGATTCCGCTGATCCATCCGACCAGCCTGGAGATAATACTGATTGCCGAGATCCTGACGGACAAACAGATTGTCAAACCAGGCCTGACTGTTATTGTAATGTTCTGACTGATTCCAGATAGCCGCCCAGTTGCCTCCCAGATAACGACCGTCACCAAGCCCCAGGGCACCGCTACCATTCAGTGTCATATTACGACTGTGGAGATCATCACTCAGATACAGCGTCTGGCGGTGAATAAATGCGCTGACACCCTCCGGGGTCGGAGTCAGCCAGCGTTTATCACGTCGTTCTTCATCCGGCAACCAGTCCCGGTTAAGAAACAAAGATAACTGAGCGTTGTTCTCATCAAAAATAACCGCAACATCCTCTTTATCTGTTGCCACGTAACCACACTCGCTACTGTCTTTTGCTTCTGAGACACCACAGACCAGATTGCTGTTACGTAGCAACGGACGGCTGAGTGCAGCCAGCGCTTTTTGCCGTTCTGCGGCCGGCAACGCGGCAAGCCCACTGCTTTCAAGTACCATCAATGGGGACATGAACTGCACGGTGTCCGGTTTAACCACCACCGGAAATAATCCCAGTGAATGCCCTGGTAGCAACACTTCAATTTGCTCAATCTGTCCTTCCAGCAGAGATTCAAATCCAGGAGGGGGAATAAGAGTTGCCTGGCTGGTAAAACTGCACAATCCCAGTAAATAATACATCCAGAAATAACGACTCACGTAAAGAGACCTGAATTGCAATGAATAATAAGATCAATACCGGATCCGGTTCAGGTACGAACGGTGACACCCCAAAACCGGATCAGATGAAGAGCTAATAACCGGTTATTAGCCGGCAGTGACAGCCTGTGAAATCACCAGACTGACCAATCCGCTGTATTCACCGGCAGGCAGGTTTTGTAAGGCTGCTCCAGCCTTCTGACCAATATCCAGGTTCAGCAGAGCTGAAGCATCGCCAGTTTTTCCGTCCGGGAACAGGGTTTTAGCTTCCAGTACAGAATTGGTGGTGGTCAGTGACCGTCCTCCCAGAGTCACTTCCATATCAATGGTTTTGGTGGGATCCAGGACGTTGATAAGTTGTGGAGCATTCAACAGTTTTACATTAACCGACTTGGTCTGATCGTTGCTGTAAAGGCGGGTCTGGAGTGATTTATGGACCAGGCCCTTACCCGGCATGAAATCCAGCTTCATAGTCGACGGGAGGGATGAACCATCGGCCTGCAGCAGTTCAAGTGTACTGTCAATATTGGCAGTGACGGTAATATCCTTCTGAACCGCAGAAACAGAAAAAGAATAAACGGTGGCCAATGCCACAGCTGCGGCAATAAAAGATGTTTTCATGTTCATAAAAAATAACCTTGCTTTGTTGTTTATTACAGTGATATATGTACACTCGGTATACATCCGCTCCCCCTGAGAATAAATGTAGGGTATAGCGTACGCTCCGTGTGTTTTTACTTTCCGGCTGCTGTTAAATCAGCAGAGATTACCGGTGAATTTGCACCCGTACGATATTCCACACGAAATGCATTACTTTTTATTCCGGCCGGAATATCAGCACTCCCGCCGGGATAAATACTTTTGTCTATATTCTGCCAGTGGCATGTGGTGTCGCAGTTGCCGGCCCGAATAAGAGAAAGCCGGGTATTTCCCGTATTCAGCAGGTGGTGACCGTTCGTTACCAGCGCAGGCCTGGGGTCTGACGGAGAAACACGCAGCAACACCCCCCAGACAAGATTCACACTTACGGATGAATTTTGCTTTCCGCCTGCCTGTGGATCATCTTCCAGTTCAGGAACAGCCTCGAAGTATACCCGCCAGGCTTCCTCTCTTTCCGGTGCCTGAGTACTGATAACACGTATTGTTTTTTTTGTTCCCGGGGAAAGGGCAAATTTCTCCGGGGAGACAACAAGTCCTGTCTCTATATCATTCCCTGCTGGTACCTCCTTCTCCTGTGGCATACCAGGGTGTTCAATACGCATGATTCTTGTTCGAATATATTGCACATGATCTGATTTAGAATAGACGAACAGCGAGGTGGCCTCTTCGCGGCTACTATTAATTTCTGCCGCCATGGGATAAACGAGCATATTCGCCCTGGCATGACCACATGCAAACATAGCGACACAGAGAAACACCCCGGGAAGAGTATCTTTAAAATTCATACCAGATTTTACCGTATAAAAGTCATCTAAATTTTAGTATTAGCATAGACAGAAAGTTATCAGCATAAAGGGTGATGCTGCCAACTTACTGATTTAGTGTATGATGGTGTTTTTGAGGTGCTCCAGTGGCTTCTGTTTCTATCAGCTGTCCCTCCTGTTCAGCTACTGACGGGGTGGTGCGTAACGGCAAAAGCACCGCCGGACATCAGCGCTATCTCTGCTCTCACTGCCGTAAAACATGGCAACTGCAGTTCACTTACACCGCTTCTCAACCCGGTACGCACCAGAAAATCATTGATATGGCCATGAATGGCGTTGGATGCCGGGCAACCGCCCGCATTATGGGCGTTGGCCTCAACACGATTTTCCGCCATTTAAAAAACTCAGGCCGCAGTCGGTAACCTCGCGCATACAGCCGGGCAGTGACGTCATCGTCTGCGCGGAAATGGACGAACAGTGGGGATACGTCGGGGCTAAATCGCGCCAGCGCTGGCTGTTTTACGCGTATGACAGGCTCCGGAAGACGGTTGTTGCGCACGTATTCGGTGAACGCACTATGGCGACGCTGGGGCGTCTTATGAGCCTGCTGTCACCCTTTGACGTGGTGATATGGATGACGGATGGCTGGCCGCTGTATGAATCCCGCCTGAAGGGAAAGCTGCACGTAATCAGCAAGCGATATACGCAGCGAATTGAGCGGCATAACCTGAATCTGAGGCAGCACCTGGCACGGCTGGGACGGAAGTCGCTGTCGTTCTCAAAATCGGTGGAGCTGCATGACAAAGTCATCGGGCATTATCTGAACATAAAACACTATCAATAAGTTGGAGTCATTACCTATTCCTTTATGTAAAAAATAAATTATTTTTACGCCTGAGGGGACAAGAAAAAGCCCCCTAAACATAAAATCTTAAATATCACATATGAATACCTGACAGATAAACAAACCTTATACCAGGGGCTTATAAAGCCCCGCTCACAAAAGAGTGAATCAAACAAATCCACAAAACAGAAAATAATAAAGGCATCAGTGTCCGTTAAATTATTTTACGAAACATAATATTCCTCTCCCTACAAAAAAAGATGAATTTCAGATTTTAAAATAAATCAGCAATTGATTTTTCTGCAATGAAGATTGCTAACCATATTTGCCTTGAGTAAATTTTCAATACATCCTCGAACCTGATATACAGTATTCGCCTTATTCACTGATACAGGAAGTATGAGTGGAACAGACGGCTACGTATCCTCCTGCGCCAATGCACAGGCCTTAAAATCCAGCGTCCAGGTGTCCGCAGGCACTTCCTGATTGCCATCAACGACCACACTGAAACTGGCGTTATCTGCAGCGGTTCTTAAAATGGCGCCACGACCACTCACCGTATCTGGTTGCCACCCCTCGCCCTCCAGGCGAACCTGAATGTGATGGCGAGGATCCTGTTGCCCGCTCAGCAGCAATACGGTAGGCGTGTTACCCGCCTTTTGCTCATCGCTCCATACCCGAAACCCGCTGTGACTGCCGTGATAAGTCACCCAGCCTTGCGCAAGCACCATCCCATCTGGCACATGCCCGGCCCGAAAGTAAGTCCCTACACGTAGCGTTGTCTGAAGTTTTTCTGCGGCGTTCGCTATCGGCACCAAGCTACTGGCAGCGACCAGTAAGCTTACGCTATAGATAACCGTTTTCACTCGCTGTATTTTCATCCACATTATTCTCTCCTTCAGAATCGGCTATCTGCAGAGACCGCTCATTTGATACAAGCCCGCGATTCCCTTGTGGGCAGGTAGGTGGTAGTTAACCCGACATTGCTGTGCTCCCCATTTCACCGTCAGTTCGCCCTTATCCGCCAGACCAGTGAGATAAACCTGGCTATCAGTATCCACCAGAGCAGCACTGCCATCCTGTCCATTGACTGTAACCTGCGCCCCGAAAGGAATGGCGCTACCATCTTCCCGTTTCAGCGTCATCAGTGCCCTGGCCCCGATGCGAGTGTGAAACTTCGCTTCCACCACCGCCCCTTCGGTTGGCACCACGCGCACATCGGTTTGTGTGACCTCTGCGTCATCCGGTAGTCGCGACGGATCGAGGCTGACTGTATTCTCCTGATAGACGCTCAGGTTGCCCACTGTGGTGTCGCCACGAAAATCCGTCTTAACGCCAGGCCAGCCGCCAACTGGCACCCCCGAGGCCCCTGGCGCTTCAACCAGCGCCACTGAACCTTGCAAAGGTTGCCCCAGCGTCACACCATGATGGTGGATAACTATACCTCCCGCGATATTGACTCCCATCTGGCGCATCGCCCGGCTGTAGCTATAGTCACCACCTAACAGGCCGTAACCCCCATTCCATGCCAAGTGCAATGCGCTGTTATTACCACCACCTGGCGGGGCATCGGCACGGTAACTCTGACGCACCTCCCAATCCAGTTGCTGACTGAATGCCTCTCCGTTGACCCCCACTTGTTGCGTCTGACCACCGTGTGATGGTGAAGTCATCTGCCAACTGGCACTTACATTATTCCCCGTCCAGCGGCTTAATGGCATACTGAACCACAGGCTGGTTATGTTCTCTTTACGGTGCGCGCCATTGCGCCACAGCGTTCTGTTTTGATTCCAGTTCAATGACAGCGAGCCCCCTCCGATAGAGGTTCCCCAACTCAGTCCGTAGCTGTCATCATGACCGGGGCGATTACGCCAGTCGGTACGGGAACCGGTTAAACTCAGATTGCCCAAATGCCTCCCCCATGACTGACTCAACATCAGGGTGGTACGCGAGCTCGGCTGCAAATTTTCCCGCCACGACCATAGACGGTTGCCATCATGTCGATAACTGTCGAGCACATCGGATAGGGTGTTATAGCCCTGCGAGGCATACTGCCATCTCGTCAGAAAAAAATTTGTCCCCGTCGCAGTCAGCTGGTTGCTGTAACGCAGTCGCCAGGAGGCTCCTTGCTGTACCGCTTCCCCCTGACGCTGACTGTGTGTGTCGCTTCCATCGACAGATAAACTCCCCCACCGCCCGAGAGATCCCCCCAAACCAAGCAATGCAGCTTGATAGTGCGTTGCACTCTGTATACCGCCATATGCAGTGAGATTCCACGGCAGACCATACATCAACGTAGCCTGCGCGATCTGCGCCTTATCCGTTGCAGAGTCTGACGATCGGTATCGGCCCGCCAACAGGCTGTACTTCAAATATCCCTGGTGCAGTGCTATCGCCGGGGTCTGATACGGCACCACAAACATTTGTGTACTGCCATCGGCCTCCCACACGGTGACATGCAGATCACCACTACTGTCTGTTACCGACAGATCCCGCAGTGCAAACGGTCCGGGCGCCACAGTGGTGTTGTAAATGGTGTAACCATTCTGTTTGACCTCCACCCGAGCCTGCGTGCGGGCAATCCCACGCACTACCGGAGCAAACTGCCGCTCACTGTAGGGCACCATGTTGTCATCCGATGCCAACATCACACCGGTAAATGGCACACTATCAAATATCTCCCCCTGCGAAGTCTTTTGCCCCAGAGTCAGACGACTTTTTAGTGAGTACAGTCCACGCTCAGCATAGGTATATGCTGCCTGCCACTTCCCCGACAGTTGACCACTCCGCTGCCAGCTGGTCGCATTGCGGACACGCCACGCACCTATATTGATTCCCGGTTGCAGTTGTACCCAGGAAGAGTTGTCACGCCTCTCCATATCCATTTTGTAATCCGTCTGCGTTGTCCTCGCACTGTAGTTCATCAGAAACGCCGGAATACCATCATCCCAGAGATCTTCAGGAGCGATCCCCTTAAATTCCGGACGCAACGCCAACTGCGGAATACTCAGTTGCAGTTGCTGATTATTGATATCCAGTACCGCTTTAGCCTGTGGAATGGCGGTCAGATCCGCACACTCATCTGGGGTCTTTGCTGCTTTCCACAACTGAGGGTAATCTTCCGTTTTTACGCCGTAGCGTGAAAGCTGACTGACCGTCAAACAAGGAGCCAGAAAAGGCGTTCCTTGCCCATCCTTTTCCAATTTGAACACCACATCACGGGTGTCGACACGTTTACCATTCACCATCACGTCCACTCGATAAGTCCCTGGCTGTTGTACCCCCTGGTTAAAGAGCGACATATCAACCCCTTTCGCTGCATCGCCCAACATTGATGCATCGAATGTGTAAGCGTGCGCATTTGCGCAGTGAACCACTCCCGCGATAAACAGTAGCAAGGCAGGTTGTTTGAACTTCATATTCTGCCGCTAAGCCCCTGGATTTATTTAAGGACGTAGTGGAACGGATGACTTTCACCACCAAAGTCTGTAATAACTCTCCACTCGATATCACCATGGGCACTACCTGGCATATTTAGTGTTTTGTCAGCAAAAGGGGGGATATACTCAAGCCCTGTAATGGGCTTTCCCCCTACTGTGACGGAGGCTAAATTCATGTAAAACGGGGTGGGGTTCTCCACCTTAAGTTTGTTGCCCGTCTCCACCCATCTTAAATTTCCTGCAACATCTTCCGGCGTCCCCTTCACGGCATCCGGGCGGAAAATCAGCTTATCACAGACGTTAATGGACAAATTGAGGTCAAGGGTCGCGCCCTTAGCCTGTGTATCCGACGGTTCATTTTCGGGTGGTACCGCCTTTACACAGACCCACTGTAAAGTCTCACGATCCGTTGGCATGTCACCACCAGTACGGACAATACGCAGTTGACTCTGCTGGTTCGCTTCTAAACGAAATAGAGGCGGCATCACCAAAAAGGGAGCAGGCGAACTTTTGTCTGCTGCTTTGACTGAAGACTGAACCAAAATAGGGTAATTCTGCGGGTTGCTCACCGAGAGCGTGGCTCCAGCTGTACCAGCGTGATAAATCACCCGTGTAGCCCCCAGCTTCACGCTGAATGATTTAGTGTTTAAACTTAATTTCTGCTCAGTGGCATACACTGGAGGAGTTATAGAATTAGAGACGAATAAAACAGCCGCCATTACACCAAAACTAATAATTTTCATATTACAAGTTATAAAAAAATGTATGACTTGATATTTATTGCGCCTTAATAAGGCGCAATAAAAGTTGTTTACTATTAAGCTTGATACTCCGCTATGTGTAGCGTCACTGGATAAGTATCAGCCTTTACCGTTTGTGATCCAGACAATTTCACAGCGACTTTATCTGTCATGTTATATACCCACCACTTATGCGAAGCACCATCCACTAATGAACCTTTATTGGCACAGGCTACCCCCCCAAAGGCAACTTTAATGGTATTACCACTTTTACCAGTTACCGTCCACACATCGCTGTCGTTGCCCACTGTTTCAGGTTTAGAATAATCTCCCGTTACCGCGTATTGTTTGCTCGAACCGCTTACCGAAAGCACAGCAATAGCCTCATCACCCTTATGAGGCCCTGCCACCAAGCCAGACACTGGAGTAAGCTGTGCTTGTAGTTGTCCAGGATTGCTGAAGTTTACATCCGCCGACACGCCAGTGCTTGTATTCGGCACGAGCGAGCCAGCATAACAACTAGCAGCCATAATGCTCAATGCGCTTGCGATAATTAAATCTTTTACGTTTTTCATCGGAAATCCACCTTTTCAAAATCCCCCAGCACATCAAGAATGAATAATGTCATACCAAAATTCACCGTACAGAAAAGCCTGTGGCTGGGAATGCTTTAAGCCTTAATAATACTTAATAGAAGTTGCTTACTATTAAGCTTGATATGCCGCTATGTTTACAGTCATTGGGAAGACATCAGCTGGGATATTCTGATCTCCAGCTAGTTTAACACCAAGTTTGTCGTTAATATCATATATGATCCACTGATGCCCATTGTAATTTACATTCCCCTTTGGTGAGGTTGTCTCACCATAGAAGTACACTTTGATTCCTTTGCCAGTATTTTTACCATATAAAGTCCATGTATCGCCATTCATGACATTCTTTGCCTTAAAATCCGCTGCGATCGCGAATTGTTTAGCAGCAACAGAACTAACTGCAATAGTCGCAATCTCCGTATTAGACTTAATCACCCCAGCCTTTAAGCCCGCCACTGGAGCAAATGTTACGCTCAACTGCTGGGGAGAGACAAAGCCAATATCCACTGAACTTTGTTGCTCTGAGCCCACCACGATTGAACCAGCATAACAACTAGCAGTTATCATGCTCAACACGCTTGCGATAATTAATTTTTTTATGTTTTTCATTGAAAAAATACCTCTTTAAAACTAAGTTAAAATCGCACATCCAGAATGTTATGATGTCATAACAAATTTTACCATATGGGAAAATCCATGGCTGGTAATAACAACTTGTACTTATTGGTATTTGTTACCAATTCAAACAAGTAATGTCATAAAAATCTATATATCAGAGCACCTCTTAATCTGAAAAAAATTGCGTTATTGCCAATATAACCAGCATTGATGTTAACATCGTATTGTCAGGGTGGAATAGAATGCCAGTCAAAAAGCAATTATACCTTCCATTTACATTCAAGTGATAACATTACAATGAAACCCACCACACTGGGTGTGGGAAACTTATCTTCGAAGAGAGGATAATTATCAGGCATCGTTGCAACATTGTTTATATTTAAACATACATCTCCTACATCTCCTAACTCGGCGGTAAGATTATTAGTTAACTTTTCCTCGCAGGGAAGATCTTTAATGGAAAATCTTGTTTTCCGAAACGGAAAAGCAATTATAACGCTCCAACGAGAGTCTCAACACTAAGAGCTGACTGACACAGGCCAGACTGATTATACAGGCATGAAAAAGCTCTCCCCTTCCTTTCAGTTCTTGCTGGATTATGCAAACGTCGCACAACCTCCCCGTGAGCATGGCACATTAATTTGAAGCAGCTCTCATCCGGTATCGCTTTTCAGTGCAGCGAAATTCATCGCAGGTGCCCCTATAAATAGACCCGTTTTAGTTCCATGCATTTTTAAGATTCCGGCCAGATAATGTTGTTAGCGGTATTCCTCCGGAATCATATTGTTCCGCGATTCATATGGACGTTCGCAGTTATATTCTGATAACCCTTTATCCGTAATTTCCCGCACCTCATTCAGCGTTCTGAACAGATAAGAATTGAGTATTTCTGTACGGTATGTCCGGTTAAAACGCTCGATGAAAACGTTTTTCTTCGGCTTACCCGGCTGGATAAACGCCAGCTTTACTACATGTTTCTTTGCCCATTCAGCCAGTGCCAGCGAGATAAATTCCGGTCCCTTATCCATACGCAGCATGGCCGGATAACCGCGGTTGCTGTAATCCTGTCGAGTACACGGACCACTCGCAGAGCTGGCAGATTCAGATCGATTTCAATCGACAACGCTTCACGATTACAGTCATCAACAACATTGAACGTGCGAAAACGACGCCCATAAACCAGCTCTGGTTCAGCGCTTCCGGCGTGACCAGTGGCGAGGGATTGCGTACCGGCAGCCGTTGTTTACCCTTACGGCGAAAATTCAGCTTGAGCAGACAGTAAATACGGTGGAGCCTTTTGTGATTCCACGCGTATCCCTGCCGCCGTATCCAGACTTCCAGTTGTCCCTGGTGGCTTCAGAAATACCGGCCTCCCGGTAGACATCTTTAACAGTCCGTCCGGATTCGACTGATCTAATCACAGCGATGATCTGGTGCGCAGTAATACGGGCTTTACGCACAGCGATCTCCTGCGTTGGCAGATTGATTATGTCGGATGATCTCTAAATGTGAATGGCTCGATTATGCGGGATACTTACAAAACCCACATGACCACCTATTACTCGCGCATCCCCAGCCTGCACCTTAAGGGCGACTGGCTGGCAGAAGCGGGATTTGATACCGGGGCGAGCGTGACCGTGAAGATCTCCGAAGGGTGTTTGACTCTGATTGTGGAGACAGACGAAGTGAGGGATCTACGGAGGGAGCTTTATCAGGTGAAAAAGTCGATGAAGCACATTAAGGCGGGGGTATATGATGTGGTGAACGGGAATTAAATAACAAAAGAGCCGGGAAGATTTAAATATCCTCCCGGCTTTTTATTATTCCAGATTACCTACATATAATTCATTAAAAATAACATCATCATCCAGATCAGAAAAATGGTTAAAATCATCTATATCATCTGGCATTCCATAATAAATCAATTTATTATTGTCTATAACTAAATAGCCTTTTATTATGGATTGTTTTTTAGATATCTTCTTTAGCTCCCCAACAGTTATACCAGGGTACAGTCTTTTATTAAAACTTCCTAGGTAAGGAGGCTCACACCATAAAGAAATAATACTACCAGATTCATTGCAGGTAAAAGAAATAGCCCCATTGTTTATTTTATAACAAAAATACTTAACACCAAAGTTCTCAAAAGAAAAAACATCTATAGTAAATTCATCTCCAATACATTCAATAATATCAACAACATTATCGCCAAGCGAAATACCACCAATAGATTTCCCTGGAATTATATCTGAAACTAAATTAATCACAGTATTATCTTTCATCATTTCCCCCATGGGTTCATTAGTGTACCATCAACATAAACGGGAGAATTCTTTATCCTGTCGTAATGATCAAAACCACCGTGACCTATGCGGCCATATACAGTCTCTACTGGATCATTTGGTTTTATTACTTTCCAATAATCACTGCCATGGGTTTTACCCGCAGGATTATAGTCTAAATGATATACTTCTCCAGATTTTGTTGTTTTTACAAAAACTACATGTTGAGTTTTTGCAGGTGTAGCACTTTGTGGATATGTAGCAGTCCATCCTTTACTTTTTAAATAATTTTCAACATCTGCGGGTTTCTTACCAGTTAATAAATCGACAAAACGACTTGTTATATTATTCCTTTTATCAAACCGTTTTGATGAATTAAAACAACTTAATCCAAGTGGATCGATCCAACTTAATGGATTAGGTGCATACGCATATAAGTTTATTCCACCTCTCAGCGAGATTGGATCCTGACTGACGAACCGTCCACACTCCGGTGCATAATATCTGAACAGATTGTAATGCAGCCCCGTCTCGTCGTCAAAATACTGCCCCGGCAGCCGCAGCGGCTGGTGAAAGTACGCCCCGCTGTTGCTGATGTCCGCCGCATTCTCTCCAAACCCCCTGATATACCCCGCCCACACCAGCGTTCCGTCCGCCGCCGTCACCTCCTGCGGCGTGCCCGTCACGTCCGTGTGGTAATACCACACCTGCCTGCTTTCTCCCCGCCCCGTCACGCTCGCCACCGGCGTGTACGGCTGTTCCGCATCGTACAGATATGTCCGCCAGCCCTGCTGCTGCACGTTCTCCTGCAACAGCCTGAACCCCTCCCACACAAAGTCCGTCCGGCTCCGCGCCGTATGGCCCGTGTGCCGCCCGTACGTCGCCTTGCGGATTCGCCTCCCCAGCGCATCGTAGCCGTAGTGCGTCTCCGTGTTGCCGCTGATGACCCGCGTCAGCTGCCCCTGCGCGTTCCACTCCAGTTGCTGGTCGCGCCGCGTGGTCAGCTCGCCCCACTCGTTATAGCCGTAACGGTCACGACCACAGCCCGGCAGCCGGTTGTTCATCACCGCTCCCTGCCCTTCGTTATCCAGCAGGTTGCCCGCCTTATCGTAATAATAACGGTCATGGTCATACATCTGACCTGAGCGCCCGGTCAGGTAACCGCTTCTGTCATAGCTGTACACCACGCTGCCACGCAGGCCGTCGTCAATCGTGCCCACCTCGCCGTGGGTGATGAAAGACTGCATCGTGATCACGCTGCAAAATACCCGTGAACTGTGGGACTGTATTGAAGGGATGGGCGTGACCTATATCAACCAGCGAAACGTTAAAGCATGGCTGAAAGATTTTCCCGGTGCGCTGAATGATACCAGAATATTCCGGTGATCAAACGTGGCAGATAATTGAACGATCCCGGTGATGAATCGAGGTTTTCAGCAATTAATACAAATTATCGGTTTGTTTACAAAATGACAAGGAACCAAAATCGTAGCCATCAGATAGCCTTTTTAAATATAAAGTTTTCGTATCAATCTACGGATTGAAGTTGCGCTCTTAACATCATGAACTCTTCACCATACATATTATTATCACTAAACACCCCCAATAGATAAACTATTCTGGCTTTATATTCAAAGGGGATTTTCTCTCCTGACGCATTGATATTTTTAATGATTGAGTAAAAGTTTTTCTTTGATTTCTCTTTTGGTGCAATATCAGGGATAGATAAAATATAATCCCATCTAAAATCACATGACTCCGATTGTGGGAAATGGAGAATAAACAGTGAAATATAATAGTTAACTTTCTTTCTATTCCTCAAACTAAAAAAAAGTTCATACAAATCGTCTGATGGAGGTAAACCATATCGAACGACCATATTTCCTAGCGAAGATATTATTTCTATAAGTATTTTATCATTATTTATATAATACTTCGCCATGCTAATCAATTTTTCACAAAGATTTAAATCCCTAAAAAAAACGTTATAAAAAGAACTAACTTCTTTACGAGGAAACTTTTCAAAAGTGGAAACCAATTTTAATATCTTACCTTCATCTTCCTCAATAGCACATCGTTTTATTTCATCAGTAATTATTTTTATATTTTCTATATTTTTCTTTATTGTCCTATTCATTCAACAACCTCCAGATTTAAAGTGGCCTTTATTGTCAACATCAACGACAGTACCATTCTTAAGGATTTTATTAATCTCCTCCTGACTTAAATATTTGCGTCCTTCTGCAAGATTATTTGCATCATAGCTATGATAAAAACCACCATCTTTCCTGATAGCATTCTCAATATTGGGATCTCCTTTTGCATGATCTAATATTGAACCTTCTATATTTCTCGCATTAACTCGGCTACCAAGATCATCCACATACCGAACTTTACTAAAAACTCGGCCATCACCAGCATGCTCTATAACCCTTTCCTGAACAGTTCTATCGGTTATACCATGATAAATAACATCTCCTGATGAATTAATTAATTGATAAAAAGACCATAATCCTAGTGGATCGATCCAACTTAACGGATTCGGCGCATACGCATATAAGTTTATTCCGCCCCTCAGCCCGATCGGATCCTGACTGACAAACCGTCCACACTCCGGTGCATAATATCTGAACAGATTGTAATGCAGCCCCGTCTCGTCGTCAAAATACTGCCCCGGCAGCCGCAGCGGCTGGTGAAAGTACGCCCCGCTGTTGCTGATGTCCGCCGCATTCTCTCCAAACCCCCTGATATACCCCGCCCACACCAGCGTTCCGTCCGCTGCCGTCACCTCCTGCGGCGTGCCCGTCACATCCGTGTGGTAATACCACACCTGCCTGCTTTCTCCCTTTCCCGTCACGCTCGCCACCGGCGTGTACGGCTGTTCCGCATCGTACAGATATGTCCGCCAGCCCTGCTGCTGCACGTTCTCCTGCAACAGCCTGAACCCCTCCCACACAAAGTCCGTCCGGCTCCGCGCCGTATGGCCCGTGTGCCGCCCGTACGTCGCCTTGCGGATTCGCCTCCCCAGCGCATCGTAGCCGTAGTGCGTCTCCGTGTTGCCGCTGATGACCCGCGTCAGCTGCCCCTGCGCGTTCCACTCCAGTTGCTGGTCGCGCCGCGTGGTCAGCTCGCCCCACTCGTTATAGCCGTAACGGTCACGACCACAGCCCGGCAGCCGGTTGCTCATCACCGGACCCTGCCCTTCGTTATCCAGCAGGTTGCCCGCCTTATCGTAATAATAACGGTCATGGTCATACATCTGACCTGAGCGCCCGGTCAGGTAACCGCTTCTGTCATAGCTGTACACCACGCTGCCACGCAGGCCGTCGTCAATCGTGCCCACCTCGCCGTGGTTGTTCCAGTAATAGTCCCTCGACGTCACGCAGCCCTGCCGCGCCGGGCGCTGACCGGGAAGAACAGGGGCACTGCCGGACGCCAGACTGCGCTGCCAGCTCAGCAGCCCGTCGTCGTCATAGCCGCTGTACGTCGCAAGCTGCCCCTGCGTGCGCATTATCTGACGGTGCAGGCTGTCGCGCTCATACTCGCTCACCGTCAGGCCGTCCAGCGCCGTCTGTAACAGATGCCCGCTCCCGTAATACAGATGCGTCAGGTGCTGCCCGTCCGGCAGCGTGATGTCCGTCGGGTTGCCCAGCGCGTCGCGCTGATAACGTATGCTGCCGTTCCCCGCGTGCTCCGCCGTCAGCCAGCCGCTGCGGTCATACTCAAAACGCACCGTGTCGGCCTGCATCCGGTGCTGCTGTTGCCCCGCCTCCGTGGGCGTGAGCGTCACTGCCGTTATCTGGTCCAGCCGGTTGTAGCTGAACGTCCGCTGGCCGTGTTCATTCTCCGTCCGTAACAGACGGCCCAGCGCATCCCGCTGCTGCGTCTCCCGCCGCACGCCGCCCTGCGTACCCGTGGTCTGTATCGCCGTCAGATAACCGCTGTCGTCCAGGATAAAAGTACGGCTCAGTCCGTCCGGTCGCACCTCACGCACCAGCCTGCCGTCCGCATCGTGACTGAACCGGTACTGCGCCCCGTTGCCGTTGGTCAGCGCTGCCACCCGGCCTTCCGGCGTGTACTGCCAGCGCGTCTCGCGCTTCTCCTCATCCGTGTGCGCCGCCAGCAGACCGCGCGGCGTATACCGCCAGCTCTCCACGCTCCCCGTGATGCGCCGGTGGCTACTCATCAGCCCCAGCGCATTCCAGGTATACCTGTCCTGCTGTTTCCCCGGTGAGTTCACCGTCTCCGGCAACCCAAGTCGGTTGTAGCTGATGCGTACCACCTTCCCTTCCGCGTCCGTCACCCGCGTCAGGTTGCCGTCCTCATCGTGGTCATATCCTGTGCTACGCCCTGAACAGTCGGTGTACCGCGTCATCTGCCCCCGGCTGTCGAACGCCGTCACCACCGTGCCGCCCGCCGCATCCGTCCGGCTGCACATCTGCCCCTGTTCATCGTAAGCGTACTGCGTCACCCGCCCTTCCGGGTCCGTCTCCTGCACTGGCTGGCCGTGGGCGTTGTACTGCGTTTTCCAGACAGCGTCATCGTCCAGCGCCGTGCGCGTGATTTCGTCGAACTCGCCGTTCCACTGCGTCTGCGTCACCCGGCCTTCCGGATCTGTCGTCTTCACCACCCGGTTCTGGATGTCATATTCATACGCCACCGTGCGACCGCCGGGCAGCTCAATGTTGACAGGGAAGTGGTCTTCGTTGTACGTGAAGCGGTACATTCCACCGCCCGGCGTCCGGTGCGCGGTGATATACGTCTCCCTGTCGTACCACCACTGCCATGACTCCCCCTGCCTGCCGGTGACGGTGGTGGTGCCTGCGGCAAAATCATAGTCAAAGCGGTAATGTTCACCGTCACTGGTGTCGTGCTCCGTCACGCGCGGCGCGCCGTCGAGTTCCTGCCAGCGGTAGCGGCAGGTGAACCCCGCCGCATTGCTGTGCGCCGTCATCAGCCCGTTTTCATAAGCAAACTGCCGCACCTGCGTTCCCGCCCGGTTCACCACGCCGGTCAGTTGACCGTTATCGTCATACCGGTACTCCACCAGATTGCCACGGGTGCCGCCCTGCACCAGTTCAATTCGCGACAGCCGCTCCCCTGCCGGGGTCTGTGTGCGGTGCAGTAACAGGTGATGCCCGCTGCTGGAGGCTATCCGTACCAGTCTGCCTCCTTCGTGCCCGAAGACAATGCGCTGGCGGTGCGGCGTCTCCATAAACAGCAGGTATGCCATGCCGTCACTGTCAAAATCACCAAATACGTAATAGCTGCGATCGGTGTAATGCAGCACGTAACGCCCGTCATGCAGGCGGCTGAGGTATAACTGTTCTTCCGGGTCAAATATCTGGTGGCCGGGCGTCAGCATCGTTTTCGGGTAACGCAGTTCCCGCCCCTGTACGCCGGTCAGCGTGATGTGTTCATCGTCCTCGCGCAGGCTGGTTTCCCAGTTCAGCCGCCAGCCCCGTCCCAACAGTCCCACGGTTTCCAGGTGGCTGGCGTAAAAACGCGAGCAGGTGACCGGCAGGCGACCGGGCAGGGTGAAGTCCGTTTCCGGCAGCAGGATTTTCTGCCCGGTGGTCACATCCACCGGATTGCTGAACAGCCCGCTGATAGCCTCACTCACGGCCATCCCGGTAAGCTCCCCGCCGATAAACTTAGCGGCACATTTAGTGCCAAATTTCGTCCCCAGCTTTGCCGCCTGCCGCCACGCCCCGGCCAGCCCGCCGAGCAGACTCGCCACGACAAACAATACATCCACCACCTTGCGCAGCCAGTCCGGAATTTCAGAACTGATTTCCAGTACCGTCTGTGTGCCGCCGCCGAGAAACACATTCGGCGAACCGTCTTCAATCACCGCGTCGCATTCGGTGTGGTCATCCTTACGGGCGGCAGGCTGGCTGTTGATGTAAATATTGCCGGAACCCTGGGCGATGCGTTTTTCTGCGATATGGTTATCGCATTTCACCGTACTCAGTACCGCGCGCGCCGCCGGGCGACTGTTGGTGCTGACATTCTCCGAACCGGTGAGGATTTTTCCTGCCGTGTGGTGGATGGAGCGCCCGATGGCCTCGCCCAGTTGCAATACCCCGGAGGCTATTTGATCGGCCATAAAACCCAGAATCAGCCCGGCAAGAATACCGCAGCTAAATAAGGCAAAGGCGGCAAGCGCGATAATGGCGATGCCGATGATAGCGCCGATAAGAAACCCGGCGAGCGCACTGGTGTGGTAGATAGGGTCATCTACACGGGCTGCTTCATACATGGTCACACCTCCGTGTGATTATTCGTTTTTATCCGGCTGAAAGCCTGCCAGCCAGGTGTTCCAGAGCAGGTCTGCTTTATCATCAAAAGGACGGGGACTGGTCAGGGTGAAGACCAGTACCTTGCCAGGGGTTGCAATAAACCCGGCCTGACGCTGGTACACTTCCGTTTTCCCGGATTTATGGGTGGCGGCAATTTGTTCCCCCATCAGGGCATCATTGCCCGTTCCTGCCTGTGCAGGCGCTCGCGACAATACCCGGTGCTGACCGAGATTTTTTTTCATCAGCGCAATCTGGCGGTCAATATAGGCGGGCAGGTCTTCATCAGGTTTTAGCGTATCGCGGGAAATATTCAGGCTGGGCGATGTTCGTTCATTGCCCTCCAGGATAAAAATATTAACGCTGCGATCCGTAAATGTTTCAGGCAGGACAAAACACCCTTCCTGTATGCGGTATGGTCGATCCATGAGAACTCCAGGTTTAATTCAGATCACTCAGAGGTGGGAAGGGGGGCAATATCATCGGCGGTTACGGCTGTGCCGCCATCCGGGTTCATATCAATACCTTTACCAATCAGTTGCATGACATCGCTGGTATGTAACATCAGTTGCTTGCCACAAAACTCAATGGAGCCGTCCTTATGTAAAACAAGCGCCGCATTGCCGCAGCGAAGTGTGAATTGATCGCCAACATCTAAACGATAAGTGGTGCCGATATTGATCGTCTGCGCCAGTTTTACGGAAAGGCCGTCATTCTTCGTTACCGTGGTGTTTCTGTCTTCACCAATACTGTTGGTTTCATTTTTAATAATGGTTTTAGTGCGATCCACCATTACCGTATGTGTTTCATTATTCTTCACCGTGGTGTTGAGATCTTTTTCCGCGTGGAACTTCACTTCCTCCGCGCCGGTTTTGTCGTCAAAACGCAGCATGTTGCCGTTCGTTGGCCCGCCATACAGCGAGTGGCTGAAGATCCCGCTCTGCGACGCCATTCCCGGCAGTCCCCACGGCGGCATGGTGTCCTGGTTGTAGGTACGCCCCACGATGATCGGCAGATCCGGATCGCCGTTTTTGAAATCCACCAGCACTTCCTGGCCGATACGCGGGATCTGGATCATCCCGAAGCCTTTGCCCGCCCACGGGTAGCTGACGCGTATCCAGCAGGAGCTGTTTTCATCCATTTTGCCGTAGCGATCCCAGCCAAACTGTACCTTTACCCGCCCGTACTGATCCGTCCAGATTTCCTGGCCCGCCGGGCCGGTGACGATGGCGCTCTGCGGCCCTTTGGTGTGGGGTTTGCTGATGGTTCGCTGCGGGCGGTACACCTCGCGGGTGGGGTGCAGTTCAAAACGGGTGGAAAAGGTAAAGTGCTGGTCCTGCCCGCTGTGCTGCGCGTTGTCCTGCACAAACAGCAAGGTCTGCATCAGCAGGTATTCCTGATTGACTTCGGCAGTGGGATAGTTTTCCAGCGTGAAGGTATAACCAGTCATGAGTGTGCGGATATTCCCTCCCCCCAGCACCCGACTGCCGGGGCTGCGCTGCGCTTCCATACGAATGCGCGTCAGCATCTCGCCTTCACTCTTGTCGAAGTAGTCTCCCGGCCACTCATAATGCTCGTAGGTGGCATGACCGGTTTCACGCGGGTTTGCCACCGTGTTTGCCAGCAATGAACGTGGCTTCGTAAAATCGAAATCATCCAGCACCCACTGTCCAGTCCGCAGACTCTCGTTTGCCGTGATAGTGTGGATAAACTCCTTGTCCAGCTTCAGCCCTTCCTGGTGCCACTCGACCAGCGGCGAGTCCGGACATGCCTTGTGGGCGCTGATGGCATCCGCCAGCACCAGCGTGTGGCTGTCCTCGCTGTGTTCAAACCACCAGTAGATGCCCCACTCCTGCATCAGTCGCTGAAGAAAATCAAAATCAGTTTCACCGTACTGCACCTGCCAGGTACGTACCGGGTAGCTTTCCACCAGCCGCTTTTCCACCGGGTAGGGATATTCCGCCAGAACCTCATCCAGAATATCCACCACGGTTTTATTCTGGAATGCTTTGTAGTCGCTGGTATGGGTCAGCAGTTTCAGCCACGGCTCCATACGTAGCTCATAGGTAACCGAACGCCCTTCATGGCCCACCACCCGCGCCGCCGTGACCAGCCCGCTGATATGCCGTTTACCGCCACCATCCAGTTCGATGTTGACGCACAGATCTTTGCCCACCATCGGTTTGAGCGGCAGGTTGGCCGCCGGGGAGACATAGCCCAGATTCAGGGTGTCGGGCGTTTTTAGCTGTACCACATAGCTGAACAGTTCACTTAATGTTTCGCCGCCGTCCAGGCTGGCGAACAGTAATGCGCCCGGCGGTACGGCGCTGCCGCTGACCGTCACATTATGCGCCCCCGGCCCGCCTGCAACAGCAGAGACGATGGCCGATACCGCATCCTGCGCCATACCTGCGGCGGCGGCAGCCTGCGCCGCTGCTACCGCGGCTTTCACCAGTCCTGATGGCTCCGGCAATGCGCCAAACAGCGATCCCGCAGCCTGTTCCACAGCGGCTTCCGCCGCATCTGCCACGCTTCCGGCGACTGAATCTGCGGTGACACCGCCACTTTCTCCGGTTATCGGCGGCGTGGTTGTCGTCAGCCCTCCCATACCGGATTTATTATTTGTGGATACAAAACTCATGGTAGTGACTCCTTTAATACCGGATTAAAATAAATAGACTCACCGTCAGGAAACAGTGCCCCGCACTTTATAATGCAACCAGCCTGTTATATTTAAATATTTACCAGAAGAACAGGGTATATTGCTGACAAGAGCCATGAAAATAAAAACACAAAAATTAGCACATAACATAAATACTGAATTACATAAATAAGGAAATGAACATAACAATATTATGATTTTATTTTTATTACGCTTACCAGATTCACATTGCATTTTATAGAAATTTGATTAATAACCAGCACACCGCCAGTCATATACTTTATCATTGGTGCTCATTACTTATCTGGCCACCATTGTAATCATTGTCAACCACAGCACGTTCAGACACGATAATTTGATCCGGTTTTAACGGTATTATTGTTTTGTTCCACCATTCGTTTGCTGACCAGAAACATACTTAACATTAACCGTAAATGTCTTTTCACCATTTTCTTTTTCCGTCTCCTGTTTCAGAATACGGAAAAACACCGGTTCCACTTCAATACAACCATGGCTGTAACCTTTGGTGGAATCATGGATATAAAAACCACCCCGCTTGCCCCCACAGGCTTTTCGGGTCTTCTCATCCGCTGATTCCAGCCGGATACGGTTATATCCCCAGTTCGCCCAGTATATCTCACATGTTCCGGCAGCCTGGCCTCGCGGAATGGTACTCCAGCCCCATGATGGTCCCAGATCACAATCCGCAGCATTTCTTATCGGTGCCTCCCCCTGAAACTGAATAAACAATTTATAATTCCCTTCCGGTATCGCCGCATCCGGCACACACTGTTTATCTGGCCACTGTAAATCCGGTAACCCCGTGGTCGCCTTAAATATCCCGATACCAGGCCATGTCAGCTTTTGCCCGTCAAAAGTCAGTCTTACTGCCATCATCTTCTCCCTGACTATTCTGTGTATTACAGCGGTGGTGTACAACGTATCATTAGCGCCAGCTTCTGATCCCGTACAGACTGGTTATCCACCGATAATACAAAGCTGAAAGGATAACGTCCCTGCATCTTCGCCAGTGAGATATTCCCCTCCTGAAGGGAATATGCACTTCCGCGTCCGTAACCCTCAACATCCTGCGCCAGTAAGCTGGTATAGTTGATTAATGTTGAGAAACAGCCACATTCACCGGTGCTTTTTTTCAGTGTGACCGTTGTTTTCAGAATGGTAAGGTTATCCATTTCCTGACGATGAACGGGATGGATATCCACACACTCCGCCAGCGGGTTATCAATGTTTACATCTGTTCCGCCCCAGGCAAATACGGGCAGGAACATTCCTGCACAGGCAGACATAAACATAACCTCTACAGCGTACTTTTTCACAGCATCTGACCTCTATTTTTTCATCCACCAGCCGCAGTGCATCCACATACCGCCCTTCACTGTTCTGCTACCAGAACCAGCCTTGCCCTGGCAGGTAACGTATGCCCGGTAGATCCAACTATCCCACTATTCATCTGTACAGCCCAGCCCCCGGCGCTGTACCACTTCACTGGCAAATGTCGCGCCAGTTTTTTTCATTATTTCTTGTTGTATTTTTTGCAACTGCGGAAATATAATTCTCTCACATTTATTTATTTCCCATATATCACCAGTTTGAGAACTTACTGAAAACAGTCCCCAATAATCTATTGCTCCGGCAGTCGGTGTATCATAGCCAAGGCTAAAATCATAATATCCCGGATGGGGAGGATTTCCGTGTTTATCCTGCAAATCACCGTCAACAAAAACGCCATCCAGCGATAAATCATATTTTTGGTATTTAAGTGCAATAATGAGTAGTTTTTCTGCCTGTGCTTTCGTCATTCCACCGCGATTTATATCTGACAAATTAAATTCAGATACAACCACTTGGGCATAACAGACCTCAGATATAAAGAGAAAAAAAACAAGCATTATTTTACGTGGCATGCTATTCTCCGGCCGACCATAATAATTATTCCAGCAGTTATCCTGGCGTAATTATCCGTACCACCAGTAATATGAGATCCTGAATTAAACCCAGCTGCTACCAGAGCTTCAGAGAAGGCCAGAGCATCTTTTTTCCCCCGAACAGCGTCACCATACTTGACAGCAAAAGATCGCGCACAAACTGAAAACGAAGAAAAAATAGCCACCCAAGTTTTGTTACTATCCTTTGGATGAACCCGACCTGACTGAAATGATGCAGGAGCCTGGAGAGAAAAGTAATTATTATATTCCCTGGCAATACGACCTGTACCATATTGACTTTCGGCAGCAGCAAGACCCAGTATATTCTCTACCGGTACGTCAAGCTCTTTTGCAATTATCTCACAAACCTTCATGTGCTCCTGGACAAATCTTACCGCACCCACGTTATTACACGCTTTATCATAATTACCCATTTCTTCATTCCTTAGCAGGTGTTTTTAAAACCACCATGTTCATTATTTCTCCGCCAGTCGCAGCGCATCCACATACCGCCCTTCACTGTTCTGCTGCCAGAACCAGCCTTGCCCCGGTGTTGCCTGCCCCAGCGTCTTACCCGGCCAGCCCGGCCACGGCAGATAACGCACGCCCGGCAGTTCTACTACCGGTGCTTCATCCGGCAGCCCGGTCAATTCCCGGCTGCGCTGCGATGTACGTCGTAACCCGCGCAGCCACTGCGCCCACCACGGCCCCGGCTGCCACATCGCCCATAGCTGGTCCACCTGCTCCGTCAGCCGCCCGCGGCGCATCGTGTCCGGCGTGATATGCTGCGCCGCCAGCCTCGCCAGCCAGTACAGCCAGCCCTGCGTCTCCTGCAAACTCTCGTCCAGCCACTCCCGACCGCAGCGCTGGTAAATCACCAGCGGCCACGGGCGTCCCACGCTATCCCGTGACGCCATCAGCACTCCGGTCAGCCAGTCAGTCGTCCCACCCATCGGCAAAAATCCCGGCGACATCACAAAGCTCCACGGCAGCGGATGGTGTTCCGGCGCGGGCATATCATGTTCGCCACGCGGCGACAGGTGCATCCAGCCGTCACGCTCTTCATCGGTCGTCTGGCCTTCCGGCAACACGATATGCCGCCCGCTGCCCACCCATGTCTGGCGGTTCAGCCAGTCCTGCCATATTCGTCCCTCTTCAGCGCCAACCCGCCAGCGCACATAGTCGCGCTGGTCCGGCAGCCTGCCGAACATCGCCGGGGCTGATACCACCGCTGGCCGGCGCATTACAACGCCCTCGCCGGACAACTGAAGTTCTGCAACAGCTCCCGGCTGACCGGGTTAAAATCCCGCCCGGCAGTGATTTCCAGCACCACCCGGCGACCGTCAAAATCATATTCCACCAATTGGCGCCCCCGCACCGCCGTTTCCTGTACCATTCCGGCGTCCAGCAGATGAAACAGCGCCCACGGCCCGCCGGTCAGTAGCGTTGAGGTGTCCTGGCGAATACGCGGGCTGGCGGTGATTTCCGCCATCGAGCCGTTGCGCGGTCCCGGCCAGGTCACTTTCAGGGGCCGGTCCGGACCATGGGCGTAGCGCAGCACCTGACCGTCGATATCAATCACCAGTTCCGTGATGGCCGGGTCCATATCCACCACGCTAATCTGCATCGACCAGGAAAATTTTTTCCCGCCCTCGCTGTTAAAAAATACGCTGCGGATCTGCTTCGCCTGCTGAAACGGCGTTAAATCCGGCCCCTGCAACGTCATGTTGCCTTCGGTCGGTTTGTAGCGCCACGGGTCGCTGGCGGTGTCCGCCAGCGGAGCCAGTTGTTTGCTCCAGAAAGCATCCAGTACGCCGCCGCTGGCGAAGATGCGGTTAAAGTCCTCGGCGCTGACCTCCTGCGGGCTGTCGGCGAACGGATAACGCCCGTCGATGGCGTCACGGCAGTCGTCGCCCATCATCGCCTCCATCTGGGTGTTCAGCACGTCGCCGGTCCCGGCGTTGATTTTGCGCGTTCCCTGCTTCGTCAGATCCAGCAGGATGTTTTTCAGCGGCGCAGGCAGTTTCGCCGCCTCCAGTTGCAACTTGTCTGCGGCAGTAATGCGCGCTGGCAACGTCCCCGCCGCCAGCGCGCTATCAGCAATGGTCAGTTGGGTGTAATACTCGTTGAGCATGGTCAGCAGCGAAGCGATCTGCATCGTCCCACCGCCGCTCTGTCCGCCGTCCGTCCGCCCGGCAATGACCTCGCGCAGCGCGGCGAAACGGTCATCCACCAGCGTTTTTTCCAGCCGTTCTTCCGGGTGAATATCCTGGAACAGTTTTGCCGTCTGTACCACTTTCCCCGCGTTACCGGATGCGCGCTGCGCCAGCTGTTTCTGTCTGGCCTGCGGGTCCGGCGGCGGTACCAGCGTGGTCTGCTCCACCACCGCTTTTCCCAGCCGCATCAGCGGTGAGTCCGGCGATGCCAGGGTGCGCAGCACCTGTAAATCATACGCCAGGCCGGAACTGCCCTCTTCCCCGGCACTGTTGATACTATGGATACTGTCCAGAAAATCCTGCCAGCGGCGGGCATATTCCGTCAGGTACAAACGGCGGACTTCGCGGGCGACAGACTGCTCCTGCCCCGGTATCTGGCTGCGCAGGCTGTCAGTCAGCTTTTTTGGCGTACTCTCCCGGCCCATCACCCAGCCATCGTTCGCCGTCGCCGCCGCCACAAATTCCGGTAATCGTTTGTCGAACAGCTCCCGGTAACCTTCACGGGTAAAAATACCCGGCACGCCCCGATCCAGCGGCGCGCCGTTGCTACGCACAAACACCGTTCCCGCATCCGCGCCCACAGCGCGTACCAGCGTGAACTCCTGCGGCGCTTCGCTCTCCATTGCCGCCAGCGCCCGCGCATAGATACGCTCGGTACTGGTGTGACCGTCGAGGAATGCCCGCGCCTGGCGGATCAGTGCCTCATTTTTCTCATACGGTGAATGCACCACCCGGCTGCCGTCAAACAGCGCTTCGATATGCGTCAGCACGGCGGCGCGCCCGCCGAACCCGGCCACGCTGTCGCTGTTCCCCAGATCGTTAATCACCCACGACTGGATCTCCGCCGCGTTGTATTTATCTTCGTGATCTTTATCCAGATTCAGTAGCAGATAGATGCGCAGGGCATCGTAGGCCGCTTTACTGTCCTGACGGGCAATGGCGTCCGCCAGCACATACTCCATCCGTTTCACCAGCGGCGGCAGCAGCAGTTGATCCAGCAGGCGGTTGTACAGCGACGCCACGCTGTCGGTTACCGGCGGTACGCTGTACAGGCCGTAGCGCCAGGTCAGCGGCGGCGCGTCCGGGTCCAGTTCCGGCCAGGCGGACAGTTCCCTTGCGCTGTCCAGCAGTGCCGGGACGGGAGCCATCGCCGGTTTACCGGTGTAGGCTTTCACATCACCGTCCAGCCGGGTCGCGCGGGCGCTGATTTCATTCAGATAGTCGCCGTTGGTCTGCTGGCTGGTCTGCATCCCCTGCCACAACAGGAATGCCAGCACCAGTACCAGCAGGTGCCCGCCGAGGCGCAGCAGGCGGTAACGCCAGGCCCACTGGAGGTTTGGCTCCACCAGGTGCGCTTCACGGAAAATAAACTGTGTCAGCAGGTCATGCAGGAAGTAGCTGCGGTTGCCGTCCGGCAGAGCGTGTGGGAGAGAGGCGGAGGATTCGCCACGGGCGGTTTTTATCGCCCGGACAAAGCGCTGCCAGATACTCAACTGGTCGGCCACGGCGTCGGCCTGCGCCTGCGCGGCGCTGGTGAAAAACACCCCGCGCAGCGTGTTATTCAGTTGCGTGGCATCGAATTTTGAATCGAGGAAGATCTGTTCAATAGCCTCCAGCAACGGCTCGCCGAGGGCGGCGAACTCACGCGGGAAGGTATACAGCCGCTGGCGGCTTTTAAGGTCGTACTCTTCCTGTAACCGGGTATCCAGTCCCTGATCCAGCCGCAGCGTCAGGCGCGCCAGCTCCTGCGCGCAGGCGGCATGCAGCGCCTGCGGGTCGCCCGTTTTTCGCCTGCGGCTGTACGGCAACGTAAAGCCCCAGATTTGTGCGCGAAGATGGCTGGTCAGCGTGCGAAAATACTCGCTGAACCCCGGCAACAAATCCATTTTGGTGACCACCAGATAGACCGGAAAGCGAATCCCCAGGGTCTCGCGCAGTTCTGCCAGTCGCGCCCGCAGAGCGGCGCAGGCCGCCAGGCGTTCCGCCGGTGACTGTGCGGTTAAATCCGCCACGTTTAGCGTCAGGATCACGCCGTTAAGCGGCGCGCCGGGGCGATGTTTACGCAGCAGACCGAGAAACCCCTGCCACTCTCCGGCGTTACGCTGCGCGGCGCTCACTTCGCCGCCGTCATCGTGGCGGGCGTAGCGTCCGGCGGTGTCAATCAACACCGCTTCGTTGGTAAACCACCAGTCGCAGTGTAGCGTGCCGCCACCCGGCACTGTCAGGATGCGCGAAGTCTGCTCCATTTGCTCCGCCAGCGGGAACTGCAATCCGGTGTTCAGCAGGGCCGTGGTTTTTCCGTCACCGGGACTGCCGACCACCATGAACCACGGCAGCTCATACAGAAAGCGTTTCCCCTCGAAGATTTTACGCCAGCCGGGCATGTCCACCCGCAACTGCCGCAGTTGCCGGATGGCCTGCGTGACAATATGGTTGACGGTGCGCAGGTCGGCTTTTATCTCGCCAGCCACCGGTACCTCTTCCCCGCGCGGATGCAGGAAGCGACGCAGCAGTTGTTCATCCATACGCAGCGCACGCCACAGCCGGTACAGGCCGTACAGCGCATACACCAACAGGATGAAACCAATTAATGTCAGGCGGACCCACAGCGGCGCAAACGGATGGACATCGCCCAGGGCCAGCAGCGGTGTGACGAAGCCAATCGCCAGGCACAGGACACTGATGCCGATGATACTCATCGACCAGTTGACCAGCCACAGTACCAGCAGCATCAGTAACAGGGCAATGGTCACTACCCGGCTACCCACGGAGGCCAGCGGGCGCAGGGTATCAAATGACACCAGCGGCCCGACAAACCAGACCAGCAGCGCCAGAACCAGAACGCCCACAACCGCCAGCGCGCGCCGGGAAAAAAGCAGACTAAGAAATTTTTGCATTATATTTCGACTCGCCACCCAATAATCAATATTTTAAAATTCCCTGGATAAAGTAATATAACCATTAAATCTTACAGAACACTCATCAGCATTCATGAAGCTGGATGCAATGAAAATATCTTTTTCTTTATCTTTGTTAATATAGGTATATTTTGCCACGATAGATTTAACCTGATTTTCATAATAACTATCGAAATAGGATTTTTTATCTAATATTGCCACTTTATTTTTGGCCTTATCTTTTTCATAATCCATCCTGGCCAGAGATTCTGCATAGACCTTAGATACAGGCGAGATATCAAGAATCTCTACCTTTGTTTTATCCTTTATAATAGTAGCGACATCTATATTCAGGTCATTTTTTATGGCATCAAATAATGATGACTCCATTGATGCTCCAACCGTAGCACACCCATAATCGTGCGCATAAGAAATGGCAGGAATACCCACCAACAGACAGACCATTATCTTAAACATATCAATCCCTTACTACCAAGACTTTACCACCAATACTTATCTGAACTGGCAGCGATAACATTATCACAGGGTATACCTGTCATACTTCAGGCTGCATGTGCGTTGGCTTTCCTCGCTCACCCCAGTCACGAACTAATGTACGTTCCTGGGGATTCACTCCCTTGCCGCCTTGATGCAACTTGAATGATTTTATATATTACAGGGATACTCTATTAATTTATTTATGATAAGTTCAGCCGCGCGAGAATTCAGTTCCTCATTGGTTTTATTTTTAAGAGAAACATAGACTAATTCATTTAATGTTAGCGTCTTAAATAAAGCGTATCCACACCACAGTTTTTTCTCCGTTGCATCCTCCACGCCAAGCAGATAGATACCCGCCCTGAGTTTATCCAGTTGATTACCAGATACCCAAAATTTAAAAAAGTCATTACCTGAAAGATTAAGCGCATCCGGCGTCAGGGATAACACAGGAGATGACCGGGAAGCAATTTTTACGGAGGGTTCAGTCCCCTGACAGGGGAAATTTTTAACTAATGCTTCCTCTATCAGCACCGAAGCTCTTGCACCAGGCTTTTTCACAGAGTACCGATCAAGCCAGGCCAGCACAGTATGGTTTATTGTTATACTGTCAACCTGACCATATCCACACCACGTCTTACCTTCTGTAGCATCCGCTACCCCCAACACATACATCAGTGTATTATCTTTTTCCTGTAAGTTATCACTGGCATAAAACCCCAGAAAATCCCGTATACTGAGGTTGACATTATCGGGGGAAATTAATCCTGCGTTAATCAGGGACCCGGCAAAAACGCCACCGGGTAATAAACAACATAAAATGATCAAAAAAACACGGATAGATCGTTTTATGTGATATGTCGCTGAGATCCGATAATAATCCCCCGTCACGCCACATATTGCCGAATGATGAGACACATCATAGGTCGATTTTTTTATCATTCATTCACTCCACTACCAGAATTTCCACCCGACGGTTTTTCGCCCGCCCGGCTTTACTGCCGTTATCCGCCACCGGCACCGTATCGCCCTTGCCGACGATATGTACCCGTCCGGCAGGTACGCCGCCGGAGGTCAGCAACGCCGCAACTTCCGCCGCCCGTTTTTCCGACAGCACCAGGTTGGATGGGAATTCAGCCGAATGAATGGGCTGGCTGTCAGTGTGACCCGTTACAGTGACTGCGCCGCCCACGCGGGCGATTTCCCGCGCCGCTTTGTTAATCACTGGCCGGATTGCGTCACTCACCGTTTTTTGTCCCGGTACAAACATGGCGTCGCCACGGAAGACCACCCTACTGTGCTGGTCATCTTCGTCCACGGTCAGCAGGCCACGGGCGATTTCGTTTGCCAGCAGGATTTTCAGCCGCAGCTTATGAACCGGCACGGGCGGCGGCGGCAGTTTTATACCAATCGCATCAATATGCTGTTGTACGGTGACGGTCTGCACATCCATCCGGTGGCTGTAAAGGCCAAACAGCGTCAGCATCGCCAACAGGGCTATCCCGGCGCTCAGCCAGACCGGCACCCGGCGCATCCGCCGCAGTCGTCCGCTTATCGCCCCCTGAAAGTCAGGCGAGAGCGCGGGCATAACCGGATCGCGACGCTGTGAAAGCTGTGTCAGCAGTTGCTGGCGAATATTGTCCAGTTGCTTACGCCCGTCTGGCTGCACGCTGTAGCGGCCTTCAAATCCCAACCCCAGCAGGTGGTAGATAACCTCCAGTACGTTGCCATGCTCCTGGAAGCTGGCCGCCAGACGCCCGATGATCTGGAAAAGTTTTATCCCGCCTTCGCTTTCACCATGAAATGTTACCAGCAGGCTTTTTCCGGCCCAGACGCCGCGCCGTCCCCAGGTTGTGTTATTAGCGGCTTCATCAAGCGCCGTACACAGGCAGTAACGTACCGCCAGTACGTGCTCGCGCCGCAGGTTCGCCTGATCGCATAATGTCTGGTACAGATGCATCTCGCGTACCAACAGATTACGGTAAGGCTCTACCAGGGCCGCATCTAGTTTAGCGGGCATGGCTGCGAGAGCGCACAATAAAGGCCGTGCAGCGGCGAGCAACGGGTTAGCCGCCGCGCTGATTTCAGCCAGCCGAAGTTTGCTGTCCGGACCGTCTTCAACGATGACATTGAGTTCCGTGCGCTGGCTGGTGTGTACCGGCGTTTCATATTCACTGTCCTTATGCTCCGGCGTGGTGGACAAAAAGGACATCATGTCCGCCGCTGGCGGCGTCAGGGTACTGTCTGTCATTTATCGCGCACTCCCCACAGTTCTGTCTCCAGCCCCGGAAATTCCCCGGCGGTATGCATGGCCATCCCGCCGTAACGGGCAATGTGTTCCCACAATGCTCCCTCGCGGCGGATGTCGTAATAGATGTATCCGGCCTGAAACGGGATTTGGCGCGGTGGTACAGGCAGAACCTGCAAAGCCAGCCCCGGCAGATGCGAGCGGATCAGTTCCGGCAGGCGATCGGATGGCCCGATTTTGGTCTGGGCGGCAAAATGTTGCAGTAGCACATCGGTCGGCATTGAAGCCTTTATCGCCAGTACCAGCGTGCTGAAATCGGCAAGATCGGAAGGAGCCACCACCGCATTCAGGATGCCGTAAGTCCCCTCTTTCAGCTCGATGCGCTGCGCGCCCCGGATCAGTACCGCGTTCAGCAGGAACTGCACCTCATCAACCAGCGATTTCAACCCGGCATAGGGCGTCAGGTGTTTGTACTCTTTGTATTCAGCGGGCCGTCGCGTTTGTGGACGCACATAGGTGGAGAGTTCCCCGGCCAGTTCGGACAGGTAGCGATACAACACTTCCGGGGCCAGCGGGGTTTTCGCCAGGTGAGTCAGCAGCGGCTCAAAGCGATTGAGAATTTGCAGCAGCAGGTAATCGGAGACCTCCGCTGCTTCATGGCCGTGGTTGTCGCTGCCTGTCAGCCGTTCCGCCAGCGAATCGGCCCGCATCCGGATGAGATCGTTGATCCACGACAGCCAGGTACACATCAGTGAACTGGCCTGATAATTAATGATGGGCGGGATCAGGTCGTGGTCGATATCTATCCGCCCGTCAGGGTTCAGCCCGGTGATGCGGGTCAGCGGCAGGCCAATCCAGGTGCCCGTCACCGCCTTTTCCGGCAGCAGCCGCAGGCGCAGGTGACTGAGCTGTAATAACTGCGCGCCACGTCCCAGCGAGTTGGCGTCGCGGATGTCGTGTTCATGTACCGAGAAACGCGCCAATGATTCCGGGTTATTGTCAAACGTAGTTTCTTCGCTGTTCGGCGCGCGTACCGGTACCGCCAGACAAATCTGCTGGTTCAGGTGCTCCGGCAGGATGGTCAGCGGCGGCGGCAGCGGGGTGTGGTCCGGTGCGTTAAACGGCGTGCCGTCAGGAAAAATCCCTGATGCCTCTTTCAGTATCAGTTTACCGATGTTCAGCGCTTCGCCATCAATATTGTAGTGGCTGAATCCCCAGAAAAAGGGGGTCAGCGGCAGGCTGCGGTAATGCATGACATGTTCCAGATAACGCTCTTGCTGCTGAAACATCTGCGGCAGTAAAAATTGTCCTTCACTCCAGACTACGCGGTCATTCCAGCTCATAATTCATTTATCCCGTTCCGTAATTACAATGGCGCTTTGTTCCAGTTCCGCCTCCAACTGCACTTTTCCTTTCCCCGGTATGAAGCTGCTGTACCAGGCTTTTTCCGGGGCTTCCGGGATTTTGTAGGTTACCCGCCAGACCGATTTGGCCAGGTTACGGTATCCGGCCAGTACGCCGATTGCCGTGGTCTGCGCATTCAGCGGGCGACGCAGTTTTTTCTCTTCGCCGGGACGCAAAATAAAGCTGTCGCGACGCACTAAATCGTCGGTAAGGACGGATTTGTCGTTGTCATGGAGCGACCAGTAATCAGCTGTCGTGAAAGCGGCGTCATTTTTTAGTTCATACATACGTATCTCAATGGGCGCGGCCTTCTTCTGATTGTCAGGATTCACCTTATCGGAGGCTTTCACGCTCAGGTCGAGTCGCTGTGATTCGAGGTCAGGTAACGCATCGCTACTGCCGCATCCGGAAAGCAGGAGCAGTGCAAAAGGCATAGCTACCGCACATAACCACCGAGTGGGGTTACGCCATTCATTCACTGTAAATTCCTTTAAAATCAAAATAATAAATCCGGCCAGATATAAATCTGGCCGGAAAAACAGCCGTTAAATTTCTTTGTTGGCCTTGAAGTCGTAGCCTGCGGTGATGGTGCCGCCGCTGCCACCCTGCTGGTTCTGCACCACGTATTCCTGCTTCACGGTGCTGAAGGAGAGTTCAATTGATTCGCGAGACGCAATTTCCCCTCCCTGGCTTCCGCTGGGCGATACCATTGCAATAATCAGATCTGTGAAAGTGTACTTGAGGTACTCCAGCGGATTGCCGCCAGCCTTACGCATAACCAGAATGGCCTGCGGAATATGCTTACCGGAAGAGCAGTATTTGAACAGGTTCGGGCTGGCGCGATCGATGTAATGTTCAAATGAAAGATTAGTGACGGAGACCTTACCGGAACCGAGACCGCTACCGGCGTGCATGGTGGATTCCTGATGAATATTCCAGCGCCAGCTCAGTACTTCAATTTCATTTTTGTGTTTGTCATCCATTGACTCGCCGTCAATGCCGTCAATTTTCAGAAAAATGTCATAAGACATATCTACTATCCTTTTAACTACCTAAATTAAGCCCTGATTTATCTGCTTTATTAGGTGAACAGATTAACTATTCCTGTACAGCTCTTTCTTACCCATAAATTCATCAGAGCAAGAGAACGTATGCTTTTAATATCTTTGAATTTTACTTCTCGACACGCCTTTTAATTAATTCATTTAATTCCCTGTCATGGATAAAATCTATGCACTTCATGGTATTAAAATCTGATGATATCGAACCGTTATATTTCAACCCTGAATATTTTTTCGCAATCTCATCAATTTCATGGTAAATCTCCACAGATTGTTTACCATATTCAAGGTAAGCACTGGCCGTAGCTCTGGCATCGTTTTTAACGACATCATCTTTGTATACTAATGCCAGACAATGACTCAGCGCCCAGTTTTTTAAGAGTTCCGACTGTGAATATTGTGTGGTCAATGCTTCTTGTGCAAAGGATGGCTGCCATACCAGCATTCCACTTATGCTGAAAGTAACTAATATTAACCATTTCACGGCAGTATCCACAGAGTCCCAACTTCAGGAACAAATGGTCCATTATCTGGGTCATTTAATAAGTGGCACTGATCTGAACAGATACTGCCATTCCATAATGTAACGTGTCCTCTGGCATTGCTCCAGCCATGCCCTTTTACTACGATAATTCCTTTCTTCCCTATAAAGTCACTCTGTTTCGGATTATTAACAATAAGATCGGGCTTGCCCATAGTATGAGTAAGATGATCAATCATATCATTCACTCGATAAATATAGAATTTATTATCGGCACCACTAACCTTTGCATACGGAGAGTTACGGGCTATTGGGAATCCTGTCGCATTCAAAACATAGCCCATTCGAATAGGGCAGGCATTTTGAAAATAACCACCAGTTATATTTTTCCCAACGTTTCCACCAATAATGCTACCCACATCAGCGACGGAATGATTCACCTTCCTAAAAGCTAGCCACGCTGCATTGAATGAAGGTCTGTTCATTTTGCTTACCCTCTAAAAATTCTGTGTAGGTCATTAATTCTCAACACGTATCTTCATGGACGCCGCTTTCTTCTGATTGTCAGAATTCACCTTGTAAAACGCTTTCACGCTCAGGCCAGGCCGCTGCGATTAGGGGTCAGGTAACGCATCGCTACTGCCGCATCCGGAAAGCAGGAGCAGTGCAAAAGGCATAGCTACCGCACATAACCACCCAGTGGGGTTACGCCATTTATTCACTGTAAATTCCTTTAAAATCAAAACAATAAAACCAGCCAGACATAACATCTGGCCGGAAAAACAGCCGTTAAATTTCTTTGTTGGCCTTGAAGTCGTAGCCTGCGGTGATGGTGCCGCCGCTGCCACCCTGCTGGTTCTGCACCACGTATTCCTGCTTCACGGTGCTGAAAGAAAGCTCTACTGTTTCACGGGAGGCGATTTCACCATCGTGGCTGCCGCTCGGGGAAACCACGGCGACAATCAGGTCGGTGAAGGTATACTTGAGGTACTCCAGCGGATTGCCGCCAGCCTTACGCATAACCAGAATGGCCTGTGGAATGTGCTTGCCGGAGGCGCAGTATTTGAACAGGTTCGGGCTGGCGCGGTCGATATAGTGATCAAAATCCAGGTTGGTGACGGAGACCTTACCGGAGCCGAGGCCGCTACCGGCGTGCATGGTGGATTCCTGATGAATATTCCAGCGCCAGCTCAGTACTTCAATTTCATTTTTGTGTTTGTCATCCATTGACTCGCCATCAATGCCGTCAATTTTCAAAAAAATGTCATAAGCCATTTTTATATCCTTATTAAGTTTTACTTAAAATAAACCTGATTTTATCTATATCTTTTTGTTTATAGATAAATCATTGCCGTACAGAATCCTTCTCCAATAACTTCAGGAGAACAGAAGACTGTATATTTTTTTTCGGTACCGATAATGTATTTAGTTATTTTATGAATTTGCATTATTTAATGCTTATGAATAATGCTTCATAACTTCCGATAATAAAAACCATAACCTGTACTGAAATTTTCACGTCTCAAATCGCTAATTACAGATAAAAGATACAGACTGGTCTTCTGGCGATCCCTCAAAATTATGAGTCTTACAGCGAGTAGAAGAAGCAGGTATTGGTTGCGTCAACCATATCTGTTCATGACCATAAATACACGAAACCCAATAGCGATCGGTTTCTTTATCGCTAACACGTTCTGTTTCCCATACAGACCAATTTTCACCGTTTACTTTTTTAGTCTCTGGTTTGAGATCCATCAGGTTTTCAGGTTTACCCTGCGTTACCCCAATACTACTTAACCATAAACGCGACATATATCGAGGAGAAAGCTGCCACGGCGCTGGGACATCAGACTTCAGGCTCACAGCAGAAGACTGAGTATCAATAACAGCCGGACAACTGACTTCCCAGGCTACAGCATATTGTGAAAAGAGCAGAACAATACCAGGTAACAGATGAAAAGTTGGGCTTATGGTCATAATATGTATTTCCTACTCAATGATATAAAAAGCTTCGGCATTGTTACTGGCATTCGGATATGTGTCATCATTACGTACCCCACCTTTACGAGACCGTGGGCGAGACGAAATTCTTTTCTTCATATCCCTCTTTATATTCTCTATCTTCTCTGACTTCACTCGCTTAAACATTCACAAAATATATATCAGGCATTGCCCTGCTTCACTGACGGCAGTTTTGTCACCAGGCGCAGCGATCCCGTCAGCCCTTCAAGCTGGAAATGCGGACGCAGGAAGAATTTCGCGTCGTAATAACCTGGATTGCCTTCCACCTCTTCCACCACTACTTCAGCGGCAGCCAGCGGACGACGGGCTTTAGTTTCTTGCGAGGAGTTAACCGGATCGGCGTCGACGTAATTCATAATCCATTCATTTAGCCAGCGCTGCATATCCTCGCGCTCTTTAAAGGAACCGATTTTGTCGCGGACGATACATTTGAGGAAGTGAGCGAAGCGCGAGCAGGCGAACAGGTACGGCAGACGGGCGGACAGGTTGGCGTTGGCCGTCGCGTCCGGATCGTAGTATTCCTGTGGTTTTTGCAGCGATTGTGCGCCGATAAAGGCGGCATAGTCTGAGTTTTTACGGTGGATCAACGGGATAAAACCGTTTTTCGCCAGTTCAGCCTCGCGGCGGTCAGAGATGGCGATTTCGGTCGGGCATTTCATGTCCACGCCGCCATCGTCAGTCGGGAAGGTATGGCAGGGAAGATTTTCCACCGCACCGCCTGATTCCACACCGCGAATCAACGTACACCAGCCGTAGTGTTTGAAGGAACGGTTGATGTTTACGCCCATCGCGTAGGCCGCGTTGCTCCAGACGTATTTGGTATGGTCAGAACCATCCGCATCTTCTTCAAAATCAAACTCGTCCACCGGGTTGGTTTTTGCGCCATACGGCAGGCGGGCAAGAAAACGCGGCATCGTCAGGCCAATATAACGGGAGTCTTCGCTAGCCCGCAGCGAGTTCCACGGCGCATATTCCAGGTTCTGGGTGACGATTTTGGTCAGGTCGCGGGGATTCGCCAGCTCCTGCCAGGAGTCCATTTGCAGTACCGAGGGGGAAGCCCCGGCAATAAACGGCGCATGGGCCGACGCGGCGACTTTGGCGATAGAGCCGAGCAGATCCACATCGGGCGGTGTATGGTCGAAGTAGTAATCCGCAATGATACAGCCATAAGGTTCGCCACCTAACTGGCCGTATTCGGCTTCATACAGTTTCTTGAACATCGGGCTTTGATCCCAGGCGATGCCCTTGTAACGCTTCATGTTGCGCCGCAATTCATCTTTTGACAGATTCATGAAGCGGATTTTCAGCTTTTCGTCGGTCTCGGTGTTGTAAACCAAATGCTCCATACCGCGCCACGAGGATTCCAGCTTCTGCCAGTCGGGATGTTGCAGGATCAGTTTGATCTGTTCGGTCAGTTTAAAGTCGATCTGCGCAATAATAGCGCTGATGCTTTTATAAGCATCATCGCTGACTGTGATCGTGTTCGCCAGCGCCTGTTGCGCCAGCGTCTGCACCGCGGCTTCCACGGCTTTTGCCGCCTGGGTAGTCTTGGGTCGGAAGGCCTGATTCAGCAACGCATCAAATTCACCGGATGCGGAGACGGTATCCTGAGCAACCGCGTCGGTTGCCTGCATATTACTGTTTGCCATGAAAATTCCTTAAAAATTCGACATTATTCCGCTGATTCAGCGTCTCTCGCTGGCACACCTTCCTGCGCAGCGGCCGGTTTCGGCGCATTCGCCAGCGTTTTCAGCAGGGTCGGGTCCTGCAACAATTTATTGACCAGATTTTCCGCCCCCGCCTTGCCATCCATGTAGGTCTGGAGGTTCGCCAGTTGAGTGCGGGCTTCCAGTAACTGGTTCAGGGCGTCCACCTTGCGGGCAATCTGTGCCGGCGAAAAGTCGTCCATATTTTCCAGGGTGATATCGACCATCAACTGACCTTCACCCGTCAGCGTATTCGGCACAGCGAACGCCACGCGCGGCGCAATGGCTTTCATGCGCTCATTGAAGTTATCAATATCAATATCGAGGAATTTGCGATCCGTCACCGGCGGCAGTTCTTCACGCGGTTTCCCGGCCAGATCGGCCAGCACCGCCATCACGAACGGCAGCTCGATTTTTTTCTCGGAACCGTAAATCTCTACGTCATATTCAATCTGCACGCGCGGCGCGCGGTTGCGCGCGATGAATTTCTGCGCGCTATTGTTGATAGCCATAATCCTTCATTTCCTTTTTAGTCAACTGGTTGCCGCAAGGGGAGCGGTATACCGGTACAGTTTTTAAAATCGCACTACGGACACTTCGAACGGCCGGTTTCAGCAAACGATCTCAAAAACAATCTGCTCATCACCATTAACGCCGATATCAATCTGCCTGATCGCGGCTTTTTCCGTCATGGCCTGCAACCAGTAGCGCGACAGTCGTGGCAGAATGTGCTGTTCGATGTAGCCAATCAGCAACCGCGCGCCCGTTTCATGCATTGGACAGCACGCCACAATATGTGCGACCAGTTCCTCGCTATACGTCAGCGTCACGCCGTGCTGTTCACTCATCCGCGCCACCAGCCGGTCAAGGTGCAGACGGGCAATCACGCCACGCGACGTTTCGTCCAGCGGCAGGTAAGGGATCACCGTCACGCGGCCCAGAAATGCCGCCGGGAAATGCTTGCGTAATTCTGGCATTAGCGCCTCTTTAAGCCCCGTAGCGTCGGGCATTAAAGCCGGATCTTCACACATCTGGCTGATGAGGTCGGAACCCACGTTGGTGGTGAGTAATAGCGTGGTGTTTTTGAAATCGACATGTGTACCCTCGCCGTCCTCCATCCCACCCTTGTCAAACACCTGATAGAAGAGTTCGTGGACGTCATGGTGCGCTTTTTCGATCTCGTCGAGCAGCACTACACTCCAGGGGTGGCGACGCACCGCTTCCGTCAGCACACCACCCTCGCCATAGCCCACATAGCCGGGGGGCGCGCCTTTCAGCGTGGAAACGGTGTGAGCCTCCTGGAACTCGCTCATATTGATGGTTACCAGGTTCTGCTCACCGCCGTAGATAGCCTCCGCCAGCGCCAGCGCGGTTTCGGTTTTACCGACACCGGACGGCCCGGCCAGCATAAACACGCCCACCGGTTTGCGTGGATCGCCCAGTCCCGCCCTGGCGGTCTGAATACGTTCACCAATCTGCGCCAGCGCACCGTCTTGCCCGGTAACGCGTTGCGCCAGTCGGGCAGGCAGTTCCAGCACCTGACTGGCCTCATCTTTCACCATGCGCCCGGCAGGAATACCGGTCCAGTCGGCGACAATCGCCGCGACCACCGCCGCGCTGACTTCCGGGAACACCACCGGCGCGTCGCCCTGCCACTCCCTTAGCGCCGTTTCGGCCTGTTGCAGCGTGGTTTTGTCATCAGCATCAGACTCTGCGACACGCAGTTCCTGCAACGTATGTACCAGTTCCAGCTCCCGCTGCCAGCGGGATTCGGATGCAGTCAGTTCATTGTTGAGCGAGAAAATTCGCGCCGTCAGCGCATCGCGCCGCTCATCTGACTGAATCCCCATTTTTTCCTGCTTCTGCAACAGCGACCGTTCCATTTCCGCCGCTTTTAGCTGCTGGCGCAGGAACTGTACGCTGGCAGGCGGCGTGTGCAGCGTCAGCGCCACGCGGGCCGCGGCGGTATCCAGTAGGCTGATGGCCTTATCCGGCAACTGCCGGGCGGGAATGTAGCGGTGAGAAAGCTGTACCGCCGCACGTACCGCCTCATCCAGAATCAGTACGTTATGGTGTTTTTCCAGCGTATCCACCAGACCACGCACCATTTCCATTGCGGGGATCTCTTCCGGCTCGGCAATCTGCAACACCTGAAAACGACGGGTCAGCGCCGGATCTTTCTCAATATGGCGCTTGTATTCACTCCAGGTGGTGGCGCCGATAGTCCGCAGGGTGCCGCGCGCCAGCGCCGGTTTCAGCAGGTTAGCGGCATCGCCCGTGCCGGATGCGCCGCCCGCGCCCACCAGAGTGTGGACTTCATCGACAAACAGAATAACCGGCTGCGGCGAGCGCCCGGCCTCTTCCAGTAACCCTTTCAGACGCGATTCAAACTCGCCTTTCATGCTGGCTCCGGCCAACAGAGCGCCAACGTCCAGCGCCAGCAGCCGTACTTCCCGCAGCGCGGGCGGCACTTCCCCCTGCGCAATCGCGAGGGCAAAACCTTCGACGACCGCCGTTTTCCCGACGCCCGCCTCACCAGTCAGTAGGGGATTATTCTGGCGACGGCGCAGCAGAATATCCGTCATGGTGCGGATTTCATGCTCACGCCCCGTCACCGGGTCGATTTTGCCGTCGCGCGCCTGTGCCGTCATGTCCTGACAGTATTTCGCCAGCGCGGATTTACCGTCCTGCACACCGCCGGGAATCGCCTGGCTGCTTTCGCCGGGAATGGCTGACGCCAGGCCGGAGCCGTCGTAAGGGCGCTCCTGCGCTTCCGGCGATGTTTC
This sequence comes from Salmonella sp. SJTUF14076, assembly GCF_015534835.1. Taxonomy (NCBI): domain Bacteria; kingdom Pseudomonadati; phylum Pseudomonadota; class Gammaproteobacteria; order Enterobacterales; family Enterobacteriaceae; genus Salmonella; species Salmonella sp. SJTUF14076. The sequence continues at coordinate 3,637,534 of NZ_CP064674.1, forward strand.
GATCAACGAGGGCAGTATTTCCGTCAGTTCATCAACCGGAAGCGTGGCCAGCGGCGCGCAGATACTGCTCAGTACCCGACGCAGTTCTGGCGTGGTCAACAAGGCCAGCAGCAACCAGCCGCTGCGAATTTTGTTATCGCCGTAACGGACGCTCGCCAGCATCCAGGCCTTTTCAACGCTGAGATCGATATGGTGAGAAAAATCACTGATGGCGCTGGCCCCGGCGGGCAGCATATCCAGTTGCCGGAGTAACACTTTCTCCACATCAGAAAGAGGGATTTGGTAATGCCGAAGAACGTGGAGAATATCGTTATCGGGCTGCTGTGTTAACTGGTGCAGCCAGTGAGTCAGCTCAACCCAGGGATTAGAGCGTAGTTTGCAAAATGCCGTTGCCGATTCCAGCGACCGGAATAGTGGGCCGGCCAGTTTTCCATACAACGCACTGCGTGAAACAGGAGTTTCCATGTGTTATGCCTTGTGACATAAAAATTCATAAAAATAATGCATCAATGCATATAAATATATAAACAATTCTTTATTGATAGCCTCGAAAAAATATCGAAACAAAACAATGATACAGATCAGGGACTAATTAGCAACTAAGCCGTTAATATTAAATAATCAATTAACAGCAAGATAAAAATCGCAATTGCAGAATTAAAAGAAATAATATTTCAAAAAAGACATCTATGCATACAACAATGCATTCACGACGAAAATAATAAAAAGGGTGTCATCAATAATGACTCTCTATGAATTTAGTTAAAATTATTTATGAATTAAAACTCCCTAAACGTTTCCTCCAGAAAAATAAATACATTTAAGGGACATAATGAAACAAGACATGTGGGAATTACGGAAAATACAGTCGCAGGGTATAACGGATAACGCACAGTATCCCGCAGGGACATACATCGTATTTACTGCCGCCGCCCCCTACATTCCGCTTTTTGAGCAACATGGGAAAGACGATATCGCGCTCAGTCTTGTTCGCCACGAAGAGGCGTGGTGGATTGTTAATCACTCTGATGAACTGTGCTGTGCCGTCAATGAGCAGGTGATGGAACCTCATCACCGTATGCGGCTGAATGATGGAGATACGATTGAATGGGGTCTGTCATCCTGGTGCCTTGCCCGCACCAATGATGAGTCCCGTCCCGATGTTTCGTTTCCTCAGTTGGTTCAGTCAGCTGAATCCGTTGCTGAGTACCTGGATCTGGACTGGTTTAAACAACAACAGCTCAATCCGCAGAACCCGTTCGATATTATTCCCGTCCGGGAAACCGCATCCTCTTACACTGGCCATGAAGCGGATAGCACGCTACACCAGCTTTACCAGGAATATCAGCAGGCATTGCGGCCCTCCGGGCAGGAAAAGCCCCTCCGTGATAAACCGTTTCCCCGAAATGAAGACGCTGTCACCCAGGATTTGACGTCGTTATACGATAAAAAGGGCGACACCGACACGTTACAGGATATGGTGGCAGGCGCGCCCGGTATTGATGCCATTCTGGATACGCTGGACACGACCGGTGAGGGTGAAATGCACTGGCTGGCGATGGAATCAATGCCCGATATCCTACAACTGCTCTCGCCGGAACTGGGGGGGAAAACCGCACATAGCGAGATACTGCCCGATCTGACCCGCCGCGAGCATCGTATTATTGGCATCGATAGCCACTACCGAATCACTCCGACACAGAAAAATGGAAATACCGCCCATGAAAAAAACTGACACGCTTCCTGCTACCCTGTCCGCGCTGCTACAGGAATACTCTATTGCGGAGGGGATTCAGATGGCGGAGCAGCAGGTTCGGGAAAATCCGGCGAAGGCGCTCTGCCGCCACAGCCTGTTTCAGTTGCTGTGTGTGGCCGGAGACTGGTCGCGGGCGCTACACCAGCTTCAGCTATGTGCCAGGATGGAGGCCAATTATACCCAGGAGGCCCGGCTGTACCGGGAGCTGGTTCGCTGCGAAATGTTCCGCCACACCGTTTTTCAGGGTGAACAACGACCAGGTTTTCTTCTGCCGCAGCCCGTTTGGGTGGAGTCACTGCTGGCGGCACTCGCCTGTCATGACGATATCGGTGAGGTTGATAAACACCGTAATACCGCACTGGAAGCCATAACAGATACTGGCGGACAGTGGAACGGCGGCGCATTTGACTGGGCGAGCGACAGCGATTCCCGCCTTGGCCCGGTACTTGAGCTGGTCACCGGCGGCGTGTATATCTGGCTACCGTTTTCGCAAATACGCTCGCTGGAATCGCCGCAACCGACGCGCCTGACCGATCTGCTGTGGAAACCCGTTAATATCACCCTGATGAATGGCGATACGCACGGCGCCTGGCTCTTTACCCGTTACAGCGGTTCGGAAAGTGCATCTGACGCCCTGCGTCTGTGCCGGGAAACCGCCTGGCAGGACGGCCCCGGCGAAACCACCGTGCGAGCGCTGGGGCAGAAAGTGTGGCTGACCAGCCACGGCGATATCAGCCTGCTGGACATGGCCCATTGTACCTTTCATGCTCAGGAAAACGATGGCGCATGAGCACGTCTCGTTTTACACCCGCTAACCACCTGCTGCCTACGCTGTTTGATCGGCTGTGTGACAATGCTCCGTATCAGAAAATTGACCGGGATATCAGCGTCACGCCGGTACAACTGAAGGAGATCATTCGTCGGGATCTCTCCTTTTTGCTCAATACCATTAGCCACGAGGGTGACATCGACGCCCGGCGCTATCCGCAGGCGGCGGCGTCAGTGCTCAACTATGGCCTGCCGCCGCTGGCGGGCAGCTTTATGTATGAGCATAAGTGGGACGATATCAGCGAGGCGATCCGGCGCGCCATTATCCGTTTCGAACCCCGGCTGAACGCCGCCACACTCAGGGTCACGCCATTGCTCGATAAAACCCGGCAGGGTAGCTATAACACGCTACAGTTTGAAATTCGCGGACAAATTCTGACGCAGCCGTATCCCACGGAGTTTCTGGTACGCAGCGCGCTGGATATGGAGCTGAGCCGCATTACGTTCTTTTAATACAGGGCATTATTCATGGATCCACGGCTACTGGAGTATTACAACCGCGAACTGAGCTACCTGCGGGAGACCGGTGCTGAGTTCGCCACCCTCCATCCCAAAATTGCCGCCCGACTGGGGATGCAGGGAACCGATATTGCCGACCCGTATGTGGAACGCATGATCGAGGCGTTCAGCTTTCTGAGCGCCCGCACTCAGCTAAAAATTGACGCCGAATTTCCCCGCTTCACACAGCGGTTACTGGAAGTCGTCAGCCCCAATTACGTCACCCCCACGCCATCGATGGCAGTGGTAAAGCTGTATCCCGATACGCAGGAAGGCGACCTGGCGAAAGGGGTCACCGTGCCGCGCGATACCGCGTTCGTTTCCCCCATCCCGGAAGGCGAAAATACCGCCTGCCAGTTTCGCAGCAGCCAGGACGTCACGCTGTGGCCGCTGTCCATCGAGGAGGTACGCCTGACCGCCGCGCCGCCGGATATGCCCGCCCTGCACCGCTATCTGCCGCCTAATATTCATGTCGCCGGGGCATTGCGCATCACCCTGCGAACCTTCGGGGAACTGACTTTCAGCGAGCTGGCCGGTCCGGCACGGCTGCCCTTTTACCTCTGCGGCGAAGAACGCATTGCGTCACACCTGTTTGAGCTGCTACATACCAGCGCCGTCGCCACACTGGCCGGAGAACCCGGTCACTTTGACGGCGAACTGAATGTGAATCTTCAACACCCGGTGGCGCACGAAGGGCTGGAGCCAGGGCAGGGGCTGCTGCCGCTCGCCTGGAACGTGTTTCATGGGCATAATCTGCTGCATGAATTTTTCGCCTGTCCGGAACGGTTTTACTTCTTCACCCCGACCGAATTGTCTGCCGGGTTACAAAAGGTGCAGGGCAATGTGGCGGAAATTGTCATACTGCTTAACCGCCTGCCGCCGGACTGGCTGATTCATCAGACGGACGCTGCACAGTTCAGCCTGTTCTGTACGCCGGTGATCAACCTGTTTCCTCGCACCACCACCCGGATTGAAGTCACTCACAGCGTGACGGAACAGCATCTGGTGGTGGATCGTACCCGTCCGCTGGATTACGAGGTGTTTTCTGTTCAGGAAGTCGAAGGCCTGGAAGCGGAAACCACACGGAAGATGATTTTTCGTCCGCTGTATCACACCCGTAATAATGACGAAGGCAACCACGGGCGTTATTTTTCACTGCGTCGTGAACCGCGCCGCTCGTCAGAAAACGCCCGCCGCTATGGCACCCGAACCCTCTATACCGGCTCGGAAGTCTTCCTGTCGCTGGTTGATCAGCATGAAGCGCCCTACCCGGAAAATCTGCGCCATATCACCGTCACGGCAATGGTGACTAACCGCGATCTGCCCTGCCTTATTCCACGTAATGGCCGGGATGATCTGACCGTTGATGCGGCGATTCCGGTGGCGGGCGTGGGTCTTATCAGACCGCCGCGCCCGCCGCAGCCGCCGCTGGCTGAACGCGAAATGGCCTGGCGGCTGATCCGGCAGTTGTCGTTTAATTATCTGCCGCTGGCCGATCTGGATCACCGCACCGGCGGCCAGGCACTGCGCGATCTGCTGAATCTGTTTATCCCGGCTCACGACAGCCCGCAGTCGCGCCAGGTGCGCAGCCTGATTGGCTGCAAAACCACCCCGGTGACCCGCCGCCTGCCCGGCTCCGGCCTGTTGGTCTATGGCCGGGGCGTCAGTTGCGAACTGACCGTGGACGAAGAAGGATTTTCCGGTATCAGTCCTTACCTGTTCGGTCTGGTGCTGGAACACTATATTGCCCGCCATGTTTCCATTAATACCTTCTCGCAGATGACGCTGCACTCGATGCAACGCGGGCATGTCATGACCTGGCCGGTCAGAACCGGGCAACGGGGGAGCGTATGACCGGCGCTCTCGACCAGGCGCAGAAAACCCCCTGGCGTTACGGATTCCTGAACCTGATGCGGCGCGTGGATGCCCAGCTCTGTGATACTCCGGCAGGCAGTATCTGGCAGCCACGGATGGAAAAATTCCGTCTGGGGCAGACGCCGACGATGACCTTTGCGCCACGGGAAATCGCCCAGGTCAGCTGGCAGGATGGACGCCTGCACCTGAGCCTGTACAGCCTCGGACTATGGGGGCCAAACGGCCCGTTGCCGCTGCACTATACCGAGCTGGCGCTAAACCGCTCAGAGAGTCGTCACGATCCGACGCTGGTTCATTTTTCCAATATTTTTCACCACCGCTGGCTGACGCAGTTCTGGCAGGCATGGCGCAGCGCCCAGTCCGCTGGTGGCGGGCTGGACAAACCGGAACACGACCGTTTTGCGTTTTATATCGCCAGTCTCAGCGGGCAGGATCTACGGGAAAGCGCCGAAAGCCCGCTGTCAGATCATGTTCGCCTGGCAGCCTCCGCCCATCTGGTACGCGAATCGCGCAATCCTGACGGGCTGGCCGCCACGCTGGCACACTATTTCAGCGTACCTTTTGCGGTGAAAGAGTTCGCCCTGCACTGGATAACGGTGGCGAACGATGAAATCACCCGTCTGGGCACGCCCGCGCAGTCTTCGGTGCTGGGCAACGGGGCGCTTATCGGCCAGGCCGTACCGGATATGCAGTACAAATTCCGGCTCATTATCGGCCCGCTCACGCTGGAGGATTACCTGCGTTTTCTGCCCGGCGGCAACAATCTGCCCGTGCTGACAGAACTGGTGCGTACGTTCATCGGTTTTGAATATTGCTGGGAAATTGAGCTGCAGTTGAAGCCTCATGCCGCACCGCCTGCGGTGATCGGCGGCGCGCAGCGGCTTGGCTGGACGGCCTGGGCAGGTAAAGCCATGCATGACCGTCCGGTGACCGGCATGATTTTTGAACCTGAACACGGCTTAACCCACTGAGAGTAATGATATGGACATGTCCCTGACTAAACCGGTAAGCGCGGAACAACCCTGCGGCCCCGATCCGGAGTACGATCCGGAATACCTGCTGCTGTTCAGCCGCGCCGCCCCCCAGGCGGAGGCGCAATATGGTGATTTTGTCAGTACGCCGGAAGCCGTGAACTGGCCGGAAATTGAGCGTGATGCGCGCCGTCTGCTCACGCGCAGTAAGGATATCCGGGTGTTGATCCTGCTGCTGCGCAGTCGCATCCAGCAGGCTGGCGCACAGGGACTGGCGGAAATGCTCACACAACTGGCAGAACTGAGCGTAATCTGGTCTGATGCACTCCATCCACAGCTGCTTACCGGCGAAGGCGCACCCGCAGAATCTATTGAAGATGCGGCGCTGGCGCGCAGTAATGCCCTGGCGGCGCTGCTGGATCACGAAGGCGTGATGGCGGACATTCGCGGTATCACGCTGTCAAACAGTGCCGTCCTGCGCCTGCAGGTACGGGATGTCGAGCGCGCGTTATCCGCCCCTCGCCCGGCTGATGCGCTGGCCCCCGAATCCGTCCGCCAGCAACTGGCCGACCTCGAAGCCCGTGGGGCATTACCGCTGGCGGCGTTTCGCGAAGCGCAGGAAAGCGCAGAACGCCTGCAAGTGTGGGCGCGTGAGACATTAGGCGATCTGGCTCCAGATTTTTCACGCCTGCGGCAGTTGTTAGCGCTGCTGCCTGACGTGGTACAGACAACCACACCGGAAATCCCTCCGTCGCCAGCGCCAGTGCCAGACCCCGCAGGCACGGTTATGGATAATGCCGTTCCGGCACGGGCAGAGGATGTGCCGCCTGTCAACGCGCCACCCGGTATATCCCTCCCACATAATGCTGAACCGGGGCCAATTCGCGATCGTAATGATGCGCTGGAACGCCTGCGGTGCATTCGTCGCTGGTTTGAGAGCAGTGAACCCAGCAGCCCGACCATCCCACTGTTACGTCAGGCTGAAAGACTGGTGGGAAAACGGTTCTCGGAGGTGATCAATGAGATCCCGGTGGAGTTGCTGGAGAAGTGGGATGCCCTGGAGTGATGATGCGCATGTCTGGCGGTTCTCCGTGATTATCTGAGTGACATCAACATTACGCAGTCTGCTTCTGCGCTGAACATGTCCCGATCCCGGTTAAGCACCGCCATGAGGCCGCGCCTTAAATGTCAGTGGGATCAAAATAGCCATGACAGTGAAAGAAGTGGCGGTAATATCCTGTTCGTCATCCAGGCGTAGGCCCATTTGCGTCAGATTCCACGATAGACGGTGGAACTTCTTGAAGACGAAAAAAAACCGTATCCCTTTTACAGTGATACGGTTTTTTTTACTTCACAGGATGTAAAAAAACACCCTGAGATTTGTATCTGGCGGAACGGACGGGACTCGAACCCGCGACCCCCTGCGTGACAGGCAGGTATTCTAACCAACTGAACTACCGCTCCGTGATGTTCCCGCTGGGAACGAGGCGAATATTACGGTTTGCGGTGTCGCCCGTCAACGCTTTTTCTCACCTTTTGAATCAGTTGCTGCAAAAATCGCCCGAAGGATGATTTTTATAGCCTAAAAAGGAATAAATTACGCCCGCCAAAGGCAACTTCCGCCCTTTTTCTGCACCAGATCAAGCCGCGATTCATGCGCAGCCAGCTCTTCCTCAGAGGCAAAAACGACCCGTAACCGGCTGGCCTGACGAACGATTCGCTGAATGGTCGCTTCACCTTGCTGCCGTTGCGTCTCTCCTTCCATCGCAAACGTCATGGACGTTTGTCCGCCCGTCATCGCCAGATACACTTCGGCAAGGATCTGGGCATCGAGCAATGCGCCGTGCAAAGTACGTTTGCTATTATCTATCTCATAACGCGAACACAGCGCATCAAGGCTGTTACGCTTGCCGGGGAACATTTTCCGCGCCAACGCCAGGCTATCGGTAACTTTGCAGAAAGTATTGGTTTTAGGAATATCGCGTTTAAGCAGACCAAACTCATAATCCATAAAGCCGATATCGAACGATGCGTTATGGATGACCAGCTCCGCGCCGCGGATATAATCAAGAAACTCATCGACCACATCAGCAAAAACCGGCTTATCCAGCAGAAACTCATCGGCAATACCGTGTACGCCAAACGCCTCCGGATCCACCAGCCGATCCGGCTTCAGGTAAACATGAAAATTGTTGCCGGTCAGACGACGGTTTATCACCTCAACCGCACCGATCTCAATAATCTTGTGACCTTCATAGTGCGCGCCTATCTGGTTCATACCGGTGGTTTCGGTATCGAGGACAATCTGTCGTGTAATTGCAGTGCTCATATCGGTCATTTATGTCAGACTTGCGTTTTGTTATCGATTTCAATTACAGGAAGTCTACCAGAGATGCTTAAACAGGTAGAAATTTTCACCGATGGCTCTTGCCTGGGGAATCCAGGGCCTGGCGGTTATGGCGCTATCTTACGCTATCGCGGTCATGAAAAAACGTTTAGTGAAGGTTACACGCTGACCACCAATAACCGTATGGAACTGATGGCGGCGATCGTCGCGCTTGAAGCGTTAAAAGAACATTGCGAAGTAACATTGAGCACCGACAGCCAATATGTGCGGCAAGGAATTACCCAATGGATTCATAACTGGAAGAAACGCGGCTGGAAAACTGCGGAAAAGAAACCCGTAAAAAATGTCGATCTCTGGAAACGTCTCGATGCTGCGTTAGGTCAGCATCAAATCAAATGGGTATGGGTCAAAGGCCATGCAGGCCATCCCGAAAACGAGCGTTGTGATGAACTGGCGCGCGCCGCGGCAATGAATCCCACGCAGGAAGATAGTGGCTACCAGGCGGAAGCTTAGCCATCCGGTTTGCGATATTGCCGGGTGGCGCCAACGGTCTGGCGGATAGGGGTTTTACTTTTATTATGTCGCAGCGGATTAAGCGTAAGCGGGATGGTCCGCTTACGGGCCACAATAAGCTGTAAACAGCCCAGCGCCGGGATATGCGTATTTAAAAGCCGCCCCCCCTGCTTTTTCCAGGGTAAGACATGAAAACGGCTATAATGTAGCACTTCAAAATTGAGTAAAGACAGCCAGTCCAGTTGCCGCATAAGGGTAAACATCCGACTATTATAGGGCGGTGTTTTACGTAAAACGGGTACCAGTTTACGTAACCCCATCAAACTCAGCGGGTTAAATCCACTGATGACCAGCCAACCGTCATCAATCAATACGCGGTCGGCTTCCCGCAATAAACGGTGCGGGTCGGTACACCACGGCAAAGTATGCGCCAGCAGACAAACATCGACGGATTTATCTGCAAAAGGAAGGTGTAGCGGATCGGCCAGAACCTGCATCGGTGAGCCCTGCGATGAAACATTCACTTGATGGGAGACCGCGCACGCTTCGGAATTGATTTCTGCGCTTAAATTACCGATTTTAAGCAAATGGAAACCATACATTTTTGCAAACCACGGATTTAGCTGCTGTTCCAGCGCCTCACGGTAGTAATTGCCCCAGGGCAACTCACCCCAACATCCGGGCGCAACGACAGTTTGAGAGAGCCTTGCCGGTTTCATCGCAACCTTCCGCTAATTATTTGAGAGGTAATATATGAATCTTAACAGTATTCCCGCGTTTCAGGACAATTACATCTGGGTGCTGACCAATGATGAAAGCCGCTGTGTGATTGTTGATCCCGGCGAAGCGGCCCCCGTCTTAAAGGCCATTGCTGAACATAAGTGGATGCCGGAGGCGATTTTTCTGACGCATCACCATCACGACCATGTTGGCGGAGTCAAAGAGCTGTTGCAACACTTCCCGCAAATGACGGTTTATGGACCGGCGGAAACGCAAGACAAGGGAGCAACCCATCTTGTGGGCGATGGCGATACTATTCGCGTTTTAGGCGAGAAATTTACTCTTTTTGCCACGCCGGGTCACACGTTAGGACACGTCTGTTACTTTAGCCACCCTTACTTATTCTGCGGCGACACGCTGTTTTCCGGCGGCTGTGGTCGACTGTTTGAAGGCACGCCATCACAGATGTATCAGTCACTTATGAAAATTAACTCTCTGCCTGACGACACACTCATTTGCAGCGCTCACGAATACACTTTAGCTAACATTAAGTTCGCATTGAGCATACTTCCGCACGATTCGTTCATAAATGAATATTATCGTAAAGTTAAAGAGTTACGTGTAAAAAAACAAATGACACTACCCGTTATTCTTAAAAATGAGCGTAAGATTAATCTTTTTTTAAGAACAGAAGATATTGATTTAATTAATGAAATTAACAAAGAAACAATATTGCAACAACCAGAAGCGCGTTTTGCATGGTTAAGGTCAAAGAAAGACACGTTCTGATAATTCTTACTTGTCATTCGCTAACTTCGCCGTTATGATCGGTCGTCTTTTAAGCAACTATTGACACACACATGAAGGCAAAAGCGATATTACTCGCCTCTGTCCTGCTTGTGGGGTGCCAGACGTCTCAGAACACTGGCAACGTCCAACAGCACGCACAGAGCCTTTCTGCAGCTGGTCAAGGGGAAGCAGGAAAGTTTACGAGTCAGGCACGATGGATGGACGACGGAACGTCTATCGCGCCAGATCAGGACTTGTGGGCTTTCATTGGCGACGAGCTAAAGATGGGAATTCCGGAAAACAGCCGGATTCGCGAACAGAAACAGAAGTATTTACGCAATAAGAGCTATCTCCACGATGTAACTTTACGGGCAGAGCCGTATATGTACTGGATAGCGGGGCAGGTTAAGAAACGTAACATGCCTATGGAGCTGGTACTACTACCCATAGTGGAGAGCGCTTTTGATCCTCACGCAACGTCTGGCGCCAATGCCGCAGGCATCTGGCAGATCATACCGAGCACAGGGCGCAATTATGGTTTAAAGCAGACCCGTAATTATGACGCGCGTCGCGATGTTGTAGCCTCTACGACCGCCGCGTTAGACATGATGCAGCGTCTGAACAAAATGTTTGACGGCGACTGGCTGTTAACCGTTGCAGCGTATAACAGCGGCGAAGGCCGTGTTATGCGGGCAATTAAAGCAAACAAAGCGCGTGGAAAACCGACGGATTTCTGGTCGCTTTCTTTGCCCAGAGAAACAAAACTCTACGTACCTAAGATGCTGGCATTGAGTGAAATTCTCAAAAACAGCAAACGCTACGGCGTACGTCTGCCAACAACAGATGAAAGCCGAGCGCTGGCACGAGTTCGTTTAAACAGTCCAGTTGAAATGGCGCAGGTTGCGGATATGGCGGGCATGTCTATCAGCAAGCTGAAGACGTTTAATGCCGGTGTAAAAGGGTCTACCTTAGGCGTAAGCGGTCCGCAATATGTTATGGTGCCCAAAAAGCATGCCGAGCAGTTGCGTGAGTCGCTGGCTTCCGGTGAGATTGACGCCGTTCAGTCCCAACTGATCGCCGACAATACGCCGTTGAATAGCCGTAGCTATAAGGTGCGCTCTGGCGATACGCTTTCCGGTATTGCTTCGCGGCTTGGCGTAAGCACGAAGGACTTGCAGCAGTGGAACAACCTGCGTGGTTCGCGCCTGAAAATCGGGCAAAGCCTGACCGTGGGCGCTGGCAGCAGCGCGCAACGACTGGCTAACAATAGCGATAGCATTACCTATCGTGTCCGTAAAGGCGATTCGCTTTCCAGTATCGCCAGACGTCACGGGGTGAATATCAAAGATGTGATGCGCTGGAACCATGATACGGATAATCTACAACCGGGCGATCAGCTTACGTTGTTTGTGAAGGACAATAGCACGCCAGACTCCTGATATTGTCCGACGAAAAAGCCAAAAGGCGCCGCTTCCCCCGGCGCCTTTTAAATTGCTATACCGCTTTATGCGCTTCCAGCATGATAGTATCGCTGCTAAACGAGCCGTCATCCTGCAACTCAAAATAACGCTTCACCTCTACCGGGGCACTCGCCTGATATAATCGAATCGCCTCAACCAACGGCGCTGGCGTACGCATCCGCGTTACCCATGAGCGAAACTCCAGCGATAAACGATCGGTTATCACGGTATTCGTTACCAGCATCGCGTTATTGACCATCGTCAGCCATTCGCCACTGGAATAGTTACGGACATGCGACGTGTCGCGTAACGCCTCCACCGTTTGCAGCCAGATATCGCGTACAGGATGTCCAGGCGACATGACATCCATGATAATCAGCACGCCGCCGGGTTTTAATACACGATAAACCTCACGCAATGCCTGACCAACGTCGTGCCAGTGATGCGCGGAATAGCGGCTAATCACCACCTCAAACGATGCATCTTCAAAGGGCAGTTTTTCGGCATAGCCTTGGCGGAGAGTAATATTACTTAAATGTCTTTCTTCCGCCGCTCCAGCGACAACCTCAAGCATGCTGGCGGATAAATCGTATGCCACGACCGAGTTGGCATGTTGCGCAGCGACAAAACTCGCGTGTCCAGCCCCACATCCCATATCCAGTACGTTCGCGTGGGAAAAATCAGACAGCCTTTGCGCCAGCCGCGCTAAGTCACGACCCGCTGCGTGAACGGCGCTATGTAAATAGGCGTTCGCCTGTGAACCAAACTGCTTTTCAACATTGTCATGGTGGGAATGCGTTGTCATGGTAGTGCCCTTCTGTTATGAGAAAAATAGAGGGCAGCACCCGCAGAGGCCTGCCCCACGGCAGACCTGACGCACCTTTATTGCTCAGGTTTGCCGGGACTGAATTCAACGAGTAGCGGATTGTGATCGGAAGCGCGCGTCACCAGTACGGAGGCTTCATTCACGTTTAAACCACGATAAAAAACAAAATCCAGCGGTCGTCCAAACGCACGACGGCGCTGATCGTCAGTGAAACGCACCTGGCGCAGCGACATCTCACGTGCAAAGCGGTACAACGCATTCATACGTGGGCGGCTCCAGGCATTAAAATCCCCCGCCATAATGACAGGGCCGCTATGGTGCGCAATCTGGTCGCCGATCGGAAGTAACTGCTTACTGTACACGTCCACGCCCAGACTAAAATTTACCGCATGAACATTTACTACCATTAATAAACGGGTATCCGGCAACGGATATACCGTCACCAGGGCTGATTTCGCCAAACGTAAAATTGGTTCTCTTTCCCGTAAAGGGCAGCAGTAAACAGGATGGGCGGCAGAAAGCGTCATGACGCCAGACGGATGCTGAGGTAATACAAAAGCGGGAACCTGATCGGCGGCAAGATAGTTAGCGGTGGCAAACTGTACCAGTTCAGGCGTCGTCTGGGCCTCCTGCAACAGGACCAGATGCGCATCTTTGCCGTAGTTCTTCAGCACCGATAACCATTCGGCTCGCTGCTGCTTGAATATATTCCACACGAGGATACGGATCCGCTCTTCACTGCTTAGCGGTTCCCCGGCGGGCAATGCCTGGCCAATGCTCGCAAACGACCCTGGCGGCAAAATCCGCTCGGCGGGCTGTCCGGCAACATAGCGCATCGCATAGGTGTTTTTTCGCACTTTTGACTTTCAAACCTCTGTAACGTCAACCAGTCCTCAACCGGACTGGTTCTTCTGTTATAGGGATTTTAGCACTCACTTTCAACGAACAATTGCAGTTTGTTTTGTAAGTAGGCGCTTACATCAATAATTTACTCCAGAGCAATGCGTACAGGTTTATCAAGACGTCCGCTGACACCCATCAGCAGGAAAGCCACCAGAACAATGAGGGCGCCAATCCACGGCGTCTGCGCCAAACCGTAATGCGCCACCGTTTGTCCGCCAATCACGGAGCCCAGCGCAATACCAATGTTAAACGCCGCAATGTTCAGACCTGACGCCACATCTACCGCATTAGGCGTGAATTGTTCCGCTTTCTGTACCACGTAGACCTGCAACCCTGGTACGTTACCGAAAGCAAAGATCCCCATCACCAGAATGGTAGCCAGCGCGGCATACTGCGTGGAAGCCGTCACCTGGAAGACCATCAGCAGAACAAACAGCGCGGCGAAAATGAATTTCAGAGCCGGCACGGCACCATGCTTATCCGCCAGTTTACCGCCCCAGATATTGCCGATAGCCACAGATACGCCATAACCCAGTAGGATCCAGCTTACTGCTGCCGGGGAGAATCCCGCCAGATCCTGCATCATCGGCGCCAGGAAGGTGAATGCCGTGAATACCCCGCCGTAGCCAAGCGCCGTAACGGCGTAAATCAGCAACAGACGAGGATGAGTCAGTACTTTCACCTGGTCACGAATGCTGGCGGCCGCCCGACCGGGAATGTTGGCCGGGATCAGCAGTTGACTGCTCATCAGCGCAATCACGCCTAACAGTGATACCGCAAGGAAGGTCTCACGCCAGCCAAAATGCTGACCGATAAATGTTCCCAGCGGCACGCCCGTGACCAGAGCTACCGTTAAACCACCAAACATAATAGCGATCGCAGAAGCCGCTTTCTCTTTTGGCACCAGACTTGTCGCGATGGTAGATCCAATCGAGAAGAACACGCCGTGCGCCAGGCCCGTCAGCAGACGGGCGACGATTAATGTCATATAGCCCGGTGCCTGCCATGCCAGCAAATTCCCCGCCGTAAACAAGACCATCAGCGCGACCAGTAACTGTTTACGCGGCAGGCGTCCGGTCAGCGCGGTTAGCACCGGCGCGCCAATAGCCACACCCAGCGCATAGATTGAAACCAGCATTCCGGCGGAAGGTAACGAGATAGCCAGTTGTTGAGCAATGGTCGGCACCAGGCCGACAATCACAAACTCAGTCGTACCGATAGCGAAAGCACTTATAGTCAGTGCAAATAAAGCGAGAGGCATACATAACTCCATAACAGCAGTAATCAGATGACACGCAGTATGCCTGGATGTTTTAATGACAAAAATAGCCAAAATATCAATTTAATTTTGCTTCAGGAGCAAAAATGAAAGCCACCTCCGAAGAACTCGCAATTTTTGTCGCTGTCGTGGAAAGCGGCAGCTTCAGCCGGGCGGCAGAGCAGCTTGGACAGGCCAATTCCGCTGTCAGCCGGGCAGTTAAAAAGCTGGAGATGAAGCTCGGCGTCAGTCTGCTTAATCGTACGACCCGACAGCTGAGCCTGACTGAAGAAGGAGAGCGATACTTCAGGCGCGTGCAGCAGATACTGCAAGAAATGGCCGCCGCAGAAACGGAAATCATGGAGTCGCGTAATACCCCGCGCGGCTTACTGCGTATCGATGCGGCAACGCCGGTAATGCTGCATTTCCTGATGCCGCTGATTAAACCTTTTCGTGAACGGTATCCGGAAATAACGTTGTCTCTTGTCTCCTCAGAAACGTTCATCAATCTTATTGAACGAAAAGTGGATGTTGCGATACGCGCAGGCACGTTGACAGATTCAAGTCTGCGCGCGCGCCCGTTATTTACCAGCTATCGCAAGATTATCGCCTCGCCGGATTATATTGCCCGCTTTGGCAAGCCTGAGACCGTTGAAGAGTTGAAACGGCATCTGTGTCTGGGGTTCTCAGAACCTGTTTCGCTCAATACCTGGCCGATTGCCTGTAGCGACGGGCAGCTCCATGAGATCAAATGTGGGATTTCTTCCAATAGCGGGGAAACGTTAAAACAACTTTGCCTGAACGGTAACGGCATTGCATGTCTTTCAGATTATATGATTGATAAAGAGATCGCGCGGGGAGAACTGGTGGAACTGCTGGCCGATAAACGTCTGCCGGTAGAAATGCCTTTCAGCGCCGTTTACTACAGCGATCGCGCCGTCAGCACACGTATTCGGGCATTTATCGACTTTTTGAGCGAATATATAAGAACAGCTCCCGCAGGAGCTGTGAAAGAGGGGTAAAGGTACAAAGGATCGGGTAATTAATCCCAGGCAGGAGCCAGTCCTTCCGGGCTAACCAGACGATCGTTGCAGTCCAGTGCCGCGATCGCATTTTTATCTTCGGCATCCAGATGCAGATCCTGCGCCAGCAGGTTGCTTGCCAGATTTTCACGCCTGGTGGATGAAGGGATCACGGAGTAACCTTCACCCATTGCCCATGCCAGAATAACCTGCGCCGGGGTCGCATTATGTTTAGCCGCAATGCGCGCAATCACTTCATCTTTCAGCGCCTTACCGTATGCCAGCGTCATATAAGAGGTGATGTGGATACCGTGCGCTTTCGCCCAGTCAACCACCTTACGATTCTGCAGATACGGAGATAGCTCAATCTGGTTGGTGGCGATATGGTCTGCGCCCACCGCGGCAATAGCCTTTTCCATCAACGGAATGGTGAAGTTTGAAATGCCAATTTCGCGAGTCAGCCCTTGTTTTTTAGCTTCCAGCAATGCCTGCATAAATTCTTCGACAGACACGGCATCACCCGGAGATGGCCAGTGGATCAGCGTCAGATCGACATAATCGGTACGCAGTTTTTTCAGGCTCTCTTTCAGGCTTGGGATTAGCTTGTCTTTGCTAAGGTTTTCAATCCAGATCTTGGTGGTGATGTACAGCTCATTACGCGGTACGCCGCTCTCAGCAATCGCCTGTCCAACAGCCGCTTCATTATCATAGATTTGCGCAGTGTCGACAGCATGGTAGCCCAGTTCAAGCGCCGTTTTCACAGAAGCGATAACCACGTCGTCTTTCAGGCGAAAAGTACCTAAACCGAATGCAGGGATAGTCATAGAATTCCTCTTTTTAATCACTATGTTCGTTAACTGAGGGGATTATGACCTTCAGCGCTTTGCAGAAAAAGAGCGAGAAATGCAGAGGATTTTTGCGAATTGAGCAATAATTAAATGACATGCAAAGAAAAAGCCCTGAGCTAATGCTCAGGGCTCTTAATAAGTGGCGGAACGGACGGGACTCGAACCCGCGACCCCCTGCGTGACAGGCAGGTATTCTAACCAACTGAACTACCGCTCCACCGAATTTCTTTGTCACAATCCGGATTTTCATCCCGGTTTACTGCAATTTGATGCCTGGCAGTTTATGAATCACTTCGTGATTCACCCTTCGGGCCGTTGCTTCGCAACGTTCAAAAGCTTTCGCTTTTGTCCTACTCTCTGTCGAGTAGTGAACTGCCCCGAAAGTTAATGCCATACTTCTAATTTGATGCCTGGCAGTTCCCTACTCTCGCATGGGGAGACCCCACACTACCATCGGCGCTACGGCGTTTCACTTCTGAGTTCGGCATGGGGTCAGGTGGGACCACCGCGCTAGTGCCGCCAGGCAAATTCTGTTATCAGACCGTTTTTACGTTCTGATGTAATCTGAATCAGTGCTGAAAATCGTCTTCTCATCCGCCAAAACATCTTCGGCGTTGTAAGGTTAAGCCTCACGGTTCATTAGTACCGGTTAGCTCAACGCATCGCTGCGCTTACACACCCGGCCTATCAACGTCGTCGTCTTCAACGTTCCTTCAGGAGACTCTAAGTCTCAGGGAGAACTCATCTCGGGGCAAGTTTCGTGCTTAGATGCTTTCAGCACTTATCTCTTCCGCATTTAGCTACCGGGCAGTGCCATTGGCATGACAACCCGAACACCAGTGATGCGTCCACTCCGGTCCTCTCGTACTAGGAGCAGCCCCCCTCAGTTCTCCAGCGCCCACGGCAGATAGGGACCGAACTGTCTCACGACGTTCTAAACCCAGCTCGCGTACCACTTTAAATGGCGAACAGCCATACCCTTGGGACCTACTTCAGCCCCAGGATGTGATGAGCCGACATCGAGGTGCCAAACACCGCCGTCGATATGAACTCTTGGGCGGTATCAGCCTGTTATCCCCGGAGTACCTTTTATCCGTTGAGCGATGGCCCTTCCATTCAGAACCACCGGATCACTATGACCTGCTTTCGCACCTGCTCGCGCCGTCACGCTCGCAGTCAAGCTGGCTTATGCCATTGCACTAACCTCCTGATGTCCGACCAGGATTAGCCAACCTTCGTGCTCCTCCGTTACTCTTTAGGAGGAGACCGCCCCAGTCAAACTACCCACCAGACACTGTCCGCAACCCGGATTACGGGTCCACGTTAGAACATCAAACATTAAAGGGTGGTATTTCAAGGTCGGCTCCATGCAGACTGGCGTCCACACTTCAAAGCCTCCCACCTATCCTACACATCAAGGCTCAATGTTCAGTGTCAAGCTATAGTAAAGGTTCACGGGGTCTTTCCGTCTTGCCGCGGGTACACTGCATCTTCACAGCGAGTTCAATTTCACTGAGTCTCGGGTGGAGACAGCCTGGCCATCATTACGCCATTCGTGCAGGTCGGAACTTACCCGACAAGGAATTTCGCTACCTTAGGACCGTTATAGTTACGGCCGCCGTTTACCGGGGCTTCGATCAGGAGCTTCGCTTGCGCTGACCCCATCAATTAACCTTCCGGCACCGGGCAGGCGTCACACCGTATACGTCCACTTTCGTGTTTGCACAGTGCTGTGTTTTTAATAAACAGTTGCAGCCAGCTGGTATCTTCGACTGACTTCAGCTCCATGAGTAAATCACTTCACCTACATATCAGCGTGCCTTCTCCCGAAGTTACGGCACCATTTTGCCTAGTTCCTTCACCCGAGTTCTCTCAAGCGCCTTGGTATTCTCTACCTGACCACCTGTGTCGGTTTGGGGTACGATTTGATGTTACCTGATGCTTAGAGGCTTTTCCTGGAAGCAGGGCATTTGTTGCTTCAGCACCGTAGTGCCTCGTCGTCACGCCTCAGTGTTAAAGTGAACCGGATTTACCTGGAACACACACCTACACGCTTAAACCGGGACAACCGTCGCCCGGCCAACATAGCCTTCTCCGTCCCCCCTTCGCAGTAACACCAAGTACGGGAATATTAACCCGTTTCCCATCGACTACGCCTTTCGGCCTCGCCTTAGGGGTCGACTCACCCTGCCCCGATTAACGTTGGACAGGAACCCTTGGTCTTCCGGCGAGCGGGCTTTTCACCCGCTTTATCGTTACTTATGTCAGCATTCGCACTTCTGATACCTCCAGCAACCCTCACAGGCCACCTTCGCAGGCTTACAGAACGCTCCCCTACCCAACAACACACAGTGTCGCTGCCGCAGCTTCGGTGCATGGTTTAGCCCCGTTACATCTTCCGCGCAGGCCGACTCGACCAGTGAGCTATTACGCTTTCTTTAAATGATGGCTGCTTCTAAGCCAACATCCTGGCTGTCTGGGCCTTCCCACATCGTTTCCCACTTAACCATGACTTTGGGACCTTAGCTGGCGGTCTGGGTTGTTTCCCTCTTCACGACGGACGTTAGCACCCGCCGTGTGTCTCCCGTGATAACATTCTCCGGTATTCGCAGTTTGCATCGGGTTGGTAAGCCGGGATGGCCCCCTAGCCGAAACAGTGCTCTACCCCCGGAGATGAATTCACGAGGCGCTACCTAAATAGCTTTCGGGGAGAACCAGCTATCTCCCGGTTTGATTGGCCTTTCACCCCCAGCCACAGGTCATCCGCTAATTTTTCAACATTAGTCGGTTCGGTCCTCCAGTTAGTGTTACCCAACCTTCAACCTGCCCATGGCTAGATCACCGGGTTTCGGGTCTATACCCTGCAACTTAACGCCCAATTAAGACTCGGTTTCCCTCCGGCTCCCCTATTCGGTTAACCTTGCTACAGAATATAAGTCGCTGACCCATTATACAAAAGGTACGCAGTCACACCCACGAAGGGTGCTCCCACTGCTTGTACGTACACGGTTTCAGGTTCTTTTTCACTCCCCTCGCCGGGGTTCTTTTCGCCTTTCCCTCACGGTACTGGTTCACTATCGGTCAGTCAGGAGTATTTAGCCTTGGAGGATGGTCCCCCCATATTCAGACAGGATACCACGTGTCCCGCCCTACTCATCGAGCTCACAGCACATGCGCTTTTGTGTACGGGGCTGTCACCCTGTATCGCGCGCCTTTCCAGACGCTTCCACTAACACACATGCTGATTCAGGCTCTGGGCTCCTCCCCGTTCGCTCGCCGCTACTGGGGGAATCTCGGTTGATTTCTTTTCCTCGGGGTACTTAGATGTTTCAGTTCCCCCGGTTCGCCTCATTAACCTATGGATTCAGTTAATGATAGTGTGACGAGTCGCACTGGGTTTCCCCATTCGGAAATCGCCGGTTATAACGGTTCATATCACCTTACCGGCGCTTATCGCAGATTAGCACGTCCTTCATCGCCTCTGACTGCCAGGGCATCCACCGTGTACGCTTAGTCGCTTAACCTCACAACCCGAAGATGTTTCTTACGATTCATCATCGTGTTGCGAAAATTTGAGAGACTCACGAACAACTTTCGTTGTTCTGTGTTTCAATTTTCAGCTTGATCCAGATTTTTAAAGAGCAAAACTTCGCAGTGAACCCTTTCAGGTACACTCTGAAGTATTTTTTCGTAAACACTCACGAGATGGTGGAGCTATGCGGGATCGAACCGCAGACCTCCTGCGTGCAAAGCAGGCGCTCTCCCAGCTGAGCTATAGCCCCATCGTGTAGTCAGAACCTCTTTACCGATAATTTTTCCTGAGACAAGGCGTGGAATAACGAAGCATACATCAGTATGTGAGTTATTTCACAACGCAGTATTCAGGGAAAATTTGGTAGGCCTGAGTGGACTTGAACCACCGACCTCACCCTTATCAGGGGTGCGCTCTAACCACCTGAGCTACAAGCCTGTAGAGGTTTTACTGCTCGTTTTTCATCAGACAATCTGTGTGAGCACTTCAAAGTACGCTTCTTTAAGGTAAGGAGGTGATCCAACCGCAGGTTCCCCTACGGTTACCTTGTTACGACTTCACCCCAGTCATGAATCACAAAGTGGTAAGCGCCCTCCCGAAGGTTAAGCTACCTACTTCTTTTGCAACCCACTCCCATGGTGTGACGGGCGGTGTGTACAAGGCCCGGGAACGTATTCACCGTGGCATTCTGATCCACGATTACTAGCGATTCCGACTTCATGGAGTCGAGTTGCAGACTCCAATCCGGACTACGACGCACTTTATGAGGTCCGCTTGCTCTCGCGAGGTCGCTTCTCTTTGTATGCGCCATTGTAGCACGTGTGTAGCCCTGGTCGTAAGGGCCATGATGACTTGACGTCATCCCCACCTTCCTCCAGTTTATCACTGGCAGTCTCCTTTGAGTTCCCGGCCGGACCGCTGGCAACAAAGGATAAGGGTTGCGCTCGTTGCGGGACTTAACCCAACATTTCACAACACGAGCTGACGACAGCCATGCAGCACCTGTCTCACAGTTCCCGAAGGCACAAATCCATCTCTGGATTCTTCTGTGGATGTCAAGACCAGGTAAGGTTCTTCGCGTTGCATCGAATTAAACCACATGCTCCACCGCTTGTGCGGGCCCCCGTCAATTCATTTGAGTTTTAACCTTGCGGCCGTACTCCCCAGGCGGTCTACTTAACGCGTTAGCTCCGGAAGCCACGCCTCAAGGGCACAACCTCCAAGTAGACATCGTTTACGGCGTGGACTACCAGGGTATCTAATCCTGTTTGCTCCCCACGCTTTCGCACCTGAGCGTCAGTCTTTGTCCAGGGGGCCGCCTTCGCCACCGGTATTCCTCCAGATCTCTACGCATTTCACCGCTACACCTGGAATTCTACCCCCCTCTACAAGACTCAAGCCTGCCAGTTTCGAATGCAGTTCCCAGGTTGAGCCCGGGGATTTCACATCCGACTTGACAGACCGCCTGCGTGCGCTTTACGCCCAGTAATTCCGATTAACGCTTGCACCCTCCGTATTACCGCGGCTGCTGGCACG
Source organism: Salmonella sp. SJTUF14076 (assembly GCF_015534835.1). NCBI lineage: Bacteria > Pseudomonadati > Pseudomonadota > Gammaproteobacteria > Enterobacterales > Enterobacteriaceae > Salmonella > Salmonella sp. SJTUF14076. The sequence goes on from NZ_CP064674.1 coordinate 3,659,216, forward strand.
GAGTTAGCCGGTGCTTCTTCTGCGGGTAACGTCAATTGCTGCGGTTATTAACCACAACACCTTCCTCCCCGCTGAAAGTACTTTACAACCCGAAGGCCTTCTTCATACACGCGGCATGGCTGCATCAGGCTTGCGCCCATTGTGCAATATTCCCCACTGCTGCCTCCCGTAGGAGTCTGGACCGTGTCTCAGTTCCAGTGTGGCTGGTCATCCTCTCAGACCAGCTAGGGATCGTCGCCTTGGTGAGCCGTTACCTCACCAACAAGCTAATCCCATCTGGGCACATCTGATGGCAAGAGGCCCGAAGGTCCCCCTCTTTGGTCTTGCGACGTTATGCGGTATTAGCCACCGTTTCCAGTAGTTATCCCCCTCCATCAGGCAGTTTCCCAGACATTACTCACCCGTCCGCCACTCGTCAGCGAAGCAGCAAGCTGCTTCCTGTTACCGTTCGACTTGCATGTGTTAGGCCTGCCGCCAGCGTTCAATCTGAGCCATGATCAAACTCTTCAATTTAAAAGTTTGATGCTCGTGAATTAAACTTCGTAATGAATTACGTGTTCACTCTTGAGACTTGGTATTCATTTTTCGTCTTGCGACGTTAAGAATCCGTATCTTCGAGTGCCCACACAGATTGTCTGATAAATTGTTAAAGAGCAGGTGCGACGCGGCTTTCAGCTCACCGTCGCGAGGTGGCGTATATTACGCTTTCCTCTTTCAGAGTCAACCCTGAATTTCAGGATTTTTCTCTTCAACCGACCGGCTGTTTGTGTGAAGTGATTCACATCCGCCGTGTCGATGGAGGCGCATTATAGGGAGTCGGTTCAGGAAGACAAGCGGAAAAATGCATTTTTGTTTTAACCGCTCATCTTTTATCCATAACGCTTATTTTTGCTGCTTTTTTATCGCCGATGGCAGGTCGGCAAGGCTGTTTAACACCCAGTCCGCCGCGTTTTCTGCTTCTGCCGTGACCGGTTTGCCCGTACGCACCAGCACTTTTGTCCCGACATTTGCCGCCGCTGCCGCCTGCATATCTTCCAGCTTGTCTCCCACCATATAAGAAGCCGCCATATCGATATGCAGGAAATCACGCGCCGAGATAAGCATTCCTGGATGCGGCTTGCGGCAATCACATACCTGACGGAACTCTTCTATGCTGCCCTGCGGATGGTGAGGACAATAATAGATGCCGTCCAAATCAACATCGCGATCCGCCAACGACCAGTCCATCCATTCGGTTAACGTTTCAAACTGCGCCTCAGTGAATTTGCCGCGCGCGATTCCGGACTGGTTCGTCACCACCACCAACGCATAGCCCATTTTTTTTAGCTCGCGCATCGCGTCAATAACGCCGTCTATAAACTCAAATGCATCGATTTCATGTACGTAGCCGTGATCCACATTAATGGTGCCGTCACGGTCGAGAAAAATTGCGGGTACAGACTTTGCCACCTTTTATAGCTCCTGAGTAAAGCAAGTGGCGCTAGTATCGCATGTTTCAGCAGGCAAGAAAGTGCTCATCGTATAAAGCCTGATTGATTTAGACGTCTGGATGCCTTAACATCCATTCTGTTGACGGCGTTGACCGTATTAGACAGACGAAAATGCCACGGCTAACTTAATTACGATAATAAATAACCAATGATTAAACTTTCGAATATTACCAAAGTGTTCCAGCAGGGGACACGCACCATTCAGGCGCTAAATAATGTCAGCCTGCACGTGCCTGCCGGGCAGATTTATGGCGTCATTGGCGCCTCCGGCGCCGGTAAAAGTACGCTTATCCGCTGCGTTAACTTACTTGAACGCCCAACCGAAGGTAGCGTTCAGGTCGGCGGTCAGGAGCTAACAACGCTTTCAGAGTCTGAGTTGACCAAAGCTCGCCGTCAAATCGGCATGATTTTCCAACATTTTAACCTGCTCTCTTCCCGTACCGTGTTTGGCAATGTCGCGTTGCCGCTGGAACTGGATAACACACCAAAGGAAGAGATCAAACGCCGTGTCACAGAACTGCTGGATTTAGTCGGTCTTGGCGACAAGCACGACAGCTATCCGGCAAATCTTTCCGGCGGTCAGAAACAGCGTGTCGCGATTGCCCGCGCGTTAGCCAGCAATCCAAAAGTATTGCTGTGCGATGAAGCCACCAGCGCGCTTGATCCCGCGACGACCCGTTCGATTCTGGAATTGCTGAAAGATATCAACCGTCGTCTGGGGTTGACGATTCTGCTTATCACTCATGAAATGGATGTCGTGAAACGTATCTGCGACTGCGTTGCCGTTATCAGTAATGGCGAGCTTATTGAGCAGGATACGGTCAGCGAAGTCTTCTCGCATCCTAAAACGCCGCTGGCGCAGAAGTTTATTCAGTCCACTCTGCACCTGGACATTCCGGAAGATTACCAGGCGCGTTTGAAAGCGTCGCCGGAAACTGACAGCGTGCCGATGCTGCGCATGGAATTCACCGGACAGTCTGTGGATGCCCCGCTGCTTTCTGAAACCGCGCGTCGTTTCAACGTGAACAATAATATTATCAGCGCGCAGATGGATTACGCGGGCGGTGTGAAGTTCGGCATTATGCTAACGGAAATGCACGGCACACAAGAAGAGACGCAAGCCGCAATTGCCTGGCTGCAGGATCACCATGTGAAAGTAGAGGTACTGGGTTATGTCTGAGGCAATGATGTGGTTACTGGTTCGTGGCGTCTGGGAAACGCTGGCGATGACCTTTGTCTCCGGTTTCTTCGGTTTCGTGATTGGCCTGCCGGTCGGCGTATTGCTGTATGTTACGCGCCCGGGGCAGATTATGGAGAACGCCAGGCTGTATCGCTCCCTCTCTGCGGTGGTCAATATTTTCCGCTCAATTCCCTTTATCATCCTGCTGGTGTGGATGATTCCTTTTACCCGAATAATTGTCGGCACCTCCATTGGTTTGCAGGCCGCGATTGTACCGCTGACCGTCGGCGCCGCGCCTTTTATCGCCCGTATGGTGGAAAATGCGTTGTTAGAGATCCCTGCCGGGCTGATTGAAGCCTCGCGAGCGATGGGCGCCACGCCGCTGCAAATTGTACGTAAAATCCTTTTACCGGAAGCGCTGCCTGGTCTGGTGAATGCGGCAACCATTACACTGATCACCCTGGTCGGTTACTCCGCAATGGGCGGCGCCGTCGGCGCAGGCGGCCTCGGTCAAATCGGCTATCAGTACGGTTATATTGGATACAATGCTACCGTGATGAATACGGTGCTGGTATTACTCGTCGTTCTGGTTTATTTAATTCAGTTATCCGGCGATCGCATCGTCAGGGCTGTCACGCATAAGTAACGTTAAACACAACACAAATACTCATTAAGGAAATAAGCATGGCGTTCAAATTCAAAACCTTTGCGGCAGTGGGTGCTCTGATTGGTTCTCTGGCACTTGCGGGTTGCGGTCAGGATGAAAAAGATCCGAATCATATTAAAGTCGGCGTAATCGTTGGCGCAGAGCAGCAAGTTGCCGAAGTCGCGCAGAAAGTCGCGAAAGAAAAATACGGTCTGGACGTGGAATTGGTGACCTTTAATGATTATGTTCTGCCTAATGAAGCGCTGAGCAAAGGCGATATCGATGCCAATGCCTTCCAGCACAAACCGTATCTGGATCAGCAAATCAAAGATCGCGGTTACAAACTGGTTTCCGTTGGTAAGACTTTTGTCTATCCCATTGCAGGATATTCCAAAAAAATCAAATCTCTGGATGAGCTCAAGGACGGTTCCCAGGTCGCTGTGCCTAACGACCCGACCAACCTTGGTCGTTCCCTGCTGCTGCTGCAAAAAGTAGGGCTGATTAAACTGAAAGACGGCGTCGGTCTGCTTCCTACCTCGCTGGATATCGTGGAAAACCCGAAAAATCTGAAAATTGTTGAGCTGGAAGCGCCGCAGTTGCCGCGTTCGCTGGATGACGCGCAGATCGCGTTAGCGGTCATCAATACGACATACGCCAGCCAGATTGGCCTGACGCCAGCGAAAGACGGTATCTTTGTTGAAGATAAAGATTCTCCGTACGTTAACCTGATCGTGACGCGTGAAGATAACAAAGACGCCGAGAATGTGAAAAAATTCGTTCAGGCTTACCAGTCTGATGAAGTGTACGAAGCCGCAAATAAAGTTTTTAATGGCGGTGCGGTGAAAGGCTGGTAAGTTTTAGGCTGATTCCACAATCTGTAATATTATTCAGGACGGGCTATTGCCCGTCTTGTCATTTATGCAAGCTCCTGATTCAATATCTGGCAATTAGAACATTCATTGAGGAAATATTATGCGTGCTTTACCGATCTGTTTATTGGCACTCATGCTGGGCGGTTGTTCCATGCTAAGCAGATCCCCTGTTGAACCCGTTCAAAGCACCGCAACCCCGCCAAAAGCGGAGCCGGAGAAACCTAAAGCGCCGCGTGCCGCTCCCGTCAGGATTTACACCAATGCTGAAGACTTAGTCGGCAAACCTTTCCGCGATCTTGGCGAGGTTAGCGGCGAATCCTGTCAGGCGACAAATCAAGACTCTCCGCCTAACATTCCAACTGCGCGCAAGCGTATGCAGATTAATGCATCTAAAATGAAAGCCAACGCCGTCCTGCTGCACAGCTGTGAAATTACCAGCGGCACGCCAGGCTGCTACCGTCAGGCGGTTTGTATCGGGTCCGCCCTGAATATTTCGGCGAAATGAGCAGCTTTCAGTTTGAACAAATCGGCGTTATTCGCTCCCCCTATAAAGAAAAATTCGCCGTTCCGCGCCAGCCTGGTCTGGTCAAAAGCGCCTGCGGCGAACTGCATCTGATAGCGCCTTACAACCAGGCCGATGCCGTTCGCGGCCTGGAAGCGTTCAGCCATTTGTGGGTACTTTTCGTTTTTCATCAGACGATGGACGGCGGCTGGCGGCCAACAGTTCGTCCGCCCCGTCTTGGCGGTAACGCCAGAATGGGCGTTTTTGCCACGCGCTCCACGTTCCGCCCCAATCCGATTGGCATGTCGCTCGTTGCGCTAAAAAGTATCGAGTGCCGGAAAGAGAGCGTAATTCTGAAATTAGGCAGTCTGGATCTGGTGGATGGCACGCCGGTGGTGGATATCAAACCGTATTTACCGTTTGCCGAGGCCTTACCGGACGCCGCCGCCAGCTATGCGCAACAGGCGCCGATAGCTGAAATGCCCGTGAGTTTTACCGCTGAAGTGGCTCAACAGCTTACGACGCTGGAAAGGCGTTATCCGCAGCTACGGACATTTATTTGCGATGTGCTGGCGCAAGATCCTCGCCCGGCTTATCGTAAGGGTGAAGAGACGGGCAAAACCTATGCCGTCTGGCTGCATGATTTTAACGTGCGCTGGCGTGTGGTTAACACGGGATTTGAAGTGTTTGCGCTGGAACCACGGTAATTTCACGCCCTTCTCTTTTGACATCTCTTGCACGCTGGTAAACTAAATCACTTTTTTTGTATCAGGCTCACATTGAGCCTGTTCGATCGTTCAACTGGAACCGTAACAACATGCGTACTAGCCAATACCTGCTCTCCACTCTGAAGGAGACACCTGCCGACGCCGAGGTTATCAGCCACCAGCTGATGCTGCGCGCCGGGATGATCCGCAAGCTCGCCTCCGGGTTATATACCTGGCTGCCGACCGGCCTGCGCGTCCTGAAAAAAGTCGAAAACATCGTGCGTGAAGAGATGAACAACGCCGGTGCTATCGAGGTGTCGATGCCAGTCGTTCAGCCAGCCGACCTGTGGCAAGAGAGTGGTCGTTGGGAACAGTACGGTCCGGAACTGCTGCGTTTTGTCGACCGTGGCGAGCGTCCGTTCGTACTCGGCCCGACCCACGAAGAAGTTATCACCGACCTGGTGCGTAATGAACTCAGCTCTTATAAGCAGTTGCCGCTGAACTTCTTCCAAATCCAGACCAAATTCCGTGATGAAGTGCGTCCGCGCTTTGGCGTGATGCGTTCGCGCGAATTCCTGATGAAAGATGCTTACTCTTTCCACACCTCTCAGGAGTCGTTGCAGGAAACCTATGACGCCATGTACGCCGCGTATAGCCGTATCTTCAGCCGTATGGGGCTGGATTTCCGCGCGGTACAGGCCGATACCGGTTCTATCGGCGGCAACGCCTCGCATGAATTCCAGGTGCTGGCGCAAAGCGGCGAAGACGATATCGTTTTCTCTGATGTTTCTGATTACGCGGCTAACATTGAACTGGCAGAAGCTATCGCGCCGCAAACACCGCGCGCAGCGGCGACGCAGGAAATGACTCTGGTCGATACGCCAAATGCCAAAACCATCGCGGAGCTGGTGGAACAATTCAACCTGCCAATTGAAAAAACGGTAAAAACGCTGCTGGTGAAAGCGGTGAAAGACAGCAAGTCTCCGCTGGTGGCTCTGCTGGTTCGCGGCGATCATGAACTGAATGAAGTTAAAGCGGAAAAACTGCCGCACGTTGCCAGCCCGCTGACCTTCGCTACTGAAGAAGAGATTCGCGCCGTAATTAATGCCGGCCCTGGCTCCCTCGGCCCGGTCAATATGCCGATTCCGGTCATCATCGATCGTACCGTTGCCGCCATGAGCGATTTTGCCGCTGGCGCTAACATCGACGGTAAACACTACTTTGGTATTAACTGGGATCGCGATGTGGCGACGCCTGTTGTTGCCGACATCCGTAACGTAGTCGCCGGCGATCCGAGTCCGGATGGTCAGGGAACGTTGCTTATCAAACGCGGTATCGAAGTGGGTCACATCTTCCAGTTAGGTACCAAGTATTCAGAAGCGCTGAAAGCCTCCGTTCAGGGTGAAGATGGCCGTAACCAGATCCTGACAATGGGCTGCTACGGTATCGGCGTAACACGTGTCGTTGCCGCGGCTATCGAGCAGAACTTTGACGAGCGCGGCATTGTATGGCCTGACGCCATTGCGCCTTTCCAGGTCGCTATTCTGCCGATGAATATGCACAAATCCTTCCGTGTGCAGGAGCTGGCGGAAAAGCTGTACAGCGAATTGCGTGCACAGGGCATTGAAGTGCTGATGGACGACCGTAAAGAGCGCCCGGGCGTGATGTTTGCCGATATGGAGCTGATTGGTATTCCACATACTATCGTGATTGGCGATCGCAACCTGGATAACGACGATATTGAGTATAAATATCGTCGTAGCGGTGAAAAATCGCTGATTAAAACCGGCGATATCGTTGATTATCTGGTCAAGGCGATTAAAGGCTAAACGACATTTTGTTGGGATTGCCCGGCGCCATCCGGCAGATATGTAAAGGCCTCGCACCCTGCGAGGCCTTTTATTAGTGAGTGCAATCTTTACCCGGCGCAAACTTCACATTTTTATCAGCTATTAGCGTTTTTACCGGCTCGCCCGTGTCCGGATTCGCGGCTAACACAAAATGCCCTTCTACCGTCAGCAGCACCGGTTTTTCCGCTTCACCTTTCGCCGCCAGATAGCCGCGCTCAAGCTGGGCGTTACTGGCGACCGGCAGCCGTTTTCCGGTCGCACAATCGGTAAAGGTCGCCGCGTCGGCCCTGTATACATACATACCACGTAGCGGCATTGGCGTTACCGGCAGGCTGGCGGTAACAGGCACCAGCGTATAATTAAGCTGCGAAGCCACCGGATTGCCTTCTCTGTCGAGCATCTCCAGCGCATTGCCTTTCGCGCGATAATACGATTTCTCGCCATTGCTGTCGGTTAACACCAGTTTATCCGCCGTCCGCGCCCAGGTACCGTATGACGCAAAAGAGGAAGGTTCTTCGCGCACGCCCTGATAGCGCTCGTTCATCACCCATGTGCCGTCTTTTTCCAGAAACAGTGACGTTTCAATACCTTCACAATCCGCACAGGGCAGCACGCCGCGCCAGCTTTGCTGCATGGGTTTTAATTCCGCCGCCTGCGCAGGTTGCAGGGCGTCAACTTCCGCACGGTTATTACACCCTATCAATGCAAATAGCGTACAGGCTGCCGCTACTGACAATATTGCTGTTCTCACCATAAAATCCTTATGAAATTGCTATTCCTGCCCGTCAATCCAGTGGACGACGAACTTTGCCGCGAAGCGCCTTTACAGAAGATTTTTGCGCCTTTGAGGACAAGCGGCGCTCTTTCGAGGCACGCGTCGGACGGGTTGCGCGACGGCTTTTCTGCTCCGCGGTTAATTCTTTTATGACGGCAACCAGCCTGGCGATAGCCGCTTCCCGGTTGAGCTCCTGGCTCCGGAACTCCTGCGCCTTAATGATAATGACGCCATCATCGCTTATCAGATGGTGGCTGGCCGTCAGCAAACGCTGTTTATAATACTCTGGCAGGCCAGAGGCCCGAATGTCAAAGCGCAAATGAATCGCGCTAGAGGTCTTATTTACGTGCTGACCACCCGCGCCCTGCGCGCGAATGGCCGTAATTTCCAGCTCATTATCGGCTATGGAGACCGTCCGGGAGATGGCAATCATGAGGGCTGTTGCCAGGCGGCTAGCTGTATTTCCAGATTATTCCGAGCATCAGAAAGCCAGATTGCGCCGTCCTGAATCGTCGCCTGTAGCGTCATGGTACGATCGGCAAATTCACTGAGCTGCGCCAGTTGTCCGTCATCCAGATACCAGACGGACAGGTTAGCGAACTGCGCGCACTTGCTTTGATGCTGCTGCCACCAGATTTGCGCCGCCCGGGAGTTATAAGCAAAGAGCGCGACATCGCTCGCCTGAGTACAGGCTTTCTTAATACGGCGCTCATCCGGCAGCCCCAGCTCAATCCAGAGATCGATACCCAGATGATCGTTGCGCAGCCAGGCCTCCGGCTCATCTTCCGCGCTGAGCCCGCGTGTAAACTGCAACCGTTCATCAGCATATTTTATCCATGCCAACAGGCGCAGCATCATGCGCTCCTGCGTTTCAGAAGGGTGACGCGCCAGCGTCAATGCCGCATCCAGAAACCGGTTGCGATCAAGGTCAGCCACATTGACGACGGCTTTATAAATTGTCGCTTTAAGCGCCATGAGAAAACTCCTTTCGAATCAGGCGCCCATTGTAGCGAAAACCGCGCTAAAAGGCTGTTAACGAATCTTTTACCCACTCGCGTCAGGCGCTGATATTGCGCAAATGAGTATGGTATAGTCACCTTGCTAAACAAGATTTAACTTCGTAGGCTTAGACTTGCATCCACGGTTAAGTCAGAATGCTGACAGGAGGGCATGTGGAAAAATATTGTGAGTTAGTACGCAAGCGGTATGCGGAAATCGCCAGCGGAGACTTAGGGTATGTCCCGGATGCGCTGGGTTGTGTATTGAAAGTGCTTAATGAAGTGGCGGCAGATAGCGCCCTTTCAGAGTCGGTCAGGGAAAAGGCAGCTTATGCTGCCGCGAACTTACTGGTGAGCGATTATGTCAATGAATGAAACGTATCAACCCATTAATTGCGATGACTACGATAGTCTTGAGCTTGCCTGCATGCATCATTTAATACTGACGCTAACGTTAAAAGATGGCGAGGTTTTGCAGGCAAAAGCGAACGATTTAATCTTACGTAAAAGCGTAGAATATCTGCTTGCCGAAGTTTCCGGCGAGTCTTGTGAGCTTCGTCTCGATAAAATCGCCAGTTTCAGCCACCCGGAAATTGGTACCGTGGTAGTTAGCGAATCCTGAGTATTTTGTTGCCGGATGGCGGTGCAAGCACCTTATCCGGCCTACGTTCCATGCGATACGCAGGCCTGATAAGCGCAGCGCCATCAGGCATGCCAAACCAGACTCACCCCTTCTTTATCTTCTGCTGCTCCCTCACGCGTCACAAAAACACCCGCAGCCGCAATCAGCGTTTCGCCGTAAAACAACAACGGCGTGGTATCTCGTCGCCAGGGCGGGATCCCCTGCTCCTGCCAGATTTTCTTTAACTTACGTCCACCGTTACGCCCGACAATATGTAATACGCCTGGCGCTTTAAACCGAATGCTGATGGATTCTTCCTCTCGCGGTCGGCGCAGTTCGCCGCCAGGAACGAGCTGTACCGTCCCTAAGCCGGCAGGCAGCGCCAGCGGTGTTTGCCAGACGGGCCAGGCGACCGTCGTTTCGTGTTGTCCGGCCACGGATTTAATCCACCACAGTTGCGACTGATAACGGCGAATCTCGTGATCGCCAAAACGTAAACAGGGAGAGGCATCGTCGCGCGCCAGCGCCACCTCCTGCCAGATACGTTCCAGCGCGTCGCGAGAGGGCATCGGCGCATTACGCATCGCCAGCCAGCGACGCAAAATCGCTGCCCGCCGTACATCGCTCATCGACATTAATGGAGAGAGCCGCAATGTTCCCTCCGCCGTGATACAGTCCGTAAGATCGCTGGCCAGAAGCTCATCCAGCAGCCTTTCTTGCTCGGCGCAGAGCGTCGCGCTACGGGCTACCGCCGCAGGAAAATGCGGCCAGCGCTGCTGTAAGAGCGGAAGCGCGCGCAGGCGTAAAAAATTGCGATCGTAGGCGTCATCCTGATTGCTTTCATCTTCAATCCAGCATAAGCCATGACGCACAGCCCACTGTTCCAGCGTCTTCCGCGTTTCTCTCAACAGCGGACGAAGAAGCAGAGTTCCGGCAAAAGGCGAGCGTTCTCCCATCGCGGAAAGTCCGGCCGGACCGCTGCCGCGCTTTAACGCCAGCAGGAATGTTTCACACTGATCGTCAAGGTGCTGCGCGGTTGCCAGCACTTCGCCAGGCAATAGCGTCTGTGCGAACGCCCGGTAGCGCGCTTCACGCGCATGGGCCTCGATACCCAGGCCATTATCTGCCAGCGTCACCCGCTCCACTACCAGCGGAACCTGCCAGCGTTCGCATACGGTTTCGCAATGCCGCACCCAGCTATCAGCATGAGGGCTTAAACCGTGATGAATATGGATAGCACGCAGCGTGACGTCAGGATGGCGTTCTCGCCACAACACCAGTTGATGCAGAAGCACCGTAGAATCCAGGCCGCCGCTAAAGGCAGCCAGAATACGGCAAGAAGAGAGTAACGAGGTATTCAACGTGAGAGTGGTCATGATCCATGCTTATAGTGACTTAGCCCGGCAACGTTACCTGGCGAGCGTCTTAATGACAAGCCTTACTGCTCATACAGCTCAAGCGGTAAACCGTCCGGATCGTTGAAAAAAGTAAAGCGCTTCCCGGTATACGGATCGATGCGTATCGGTTCGCACTTAACCTGATGCTTTTCCAGATGCGCAACGGCGTTTTCCACATTTTCCACGCTGAAAGCCAGATGGCGCAGGCCACAGGCTTCAGGTCGGCTTGGACGCGCCGGAGGGAAGGGAAAAGAGAAAAGCTCAATCACATACTGCCCGTTTAGCGCCAAATCGCCCTTCCACGAGTCACGCTCTTCCCGCCAGACTTCGCTTAGCAGATCGAACCCCAGAATATCGCAATAAAACGCCTTGCTCACCGCATAGTCTGTCGCAATGATCGCGATGTGATGAACCTGTTTTAATCCCAGCATAGCGTCTCCTTTATTGATTATCAGTACGTTACTCGTCACATTCCCGTCAGGCAAGCTAGCAGGCGTGTTTTAAGACTCGTACCTGGTACACCCCGTCTTCATTCCGTTTCGCGCCGTGAATATCCGTTTCAAAACCGGGATAATGCTGGCCAATCGAGCAGAGCATCAGCAGAAAATCGAGCACGGCCCGACTCTGTTGCGTAATCCTCTCGCCGGGCATCAACAGCGGAACGCCTGGCGGATAAGGCAGGAGCATATTCGCGGAAACGCGCCCTGGCAGTTGATCGAGCGCCACGGTTTCCACCTCGCCTTTGATCTGACGCTGCCAGGCCTGGTGCGGGGTCATGATCATCTCCGGTAAAACCTCGAACGCCCGCAGCATCAACCCCGGAAGATCGTGCTGGCGGATCAGTTTATGGATCCCCTGCGCCAGATCCTGAATGCGCATATTGCGATAAAAATCCGGATCTTCCGCATACAGATCCGGCAACATATTTTTGACGCGCAGGTTAAGATCATAGGCCCGTTTAAATTCCGTCAGTCCGCGCAGCAGCCCCATCGCACGGGTCTTATCAATCCCTATGCTGAACAAAAACAGCAGATTATACGGCCCGGTTTTTTCCACCACCACGCCTCGCTCATCGAGGAACTTCGCCACCAGCGCGGCGGGTATCCCCTCTTCGCTCATGTTGCCCTGTTCATCCATCCCCGGCGTCAGGATTGTCACCTTAACCGGATCGAGGAACATATGATCGTCATCGGCATCGGTGAAGCCATGCCAGGTTTCTCCCGGCGTGACCGGCCAGCATTCGGCCTCATCAACCTCTTCCGGCTGCCAGATATCAAAGAACCAACTATCGGACTCTTCACGTAGCCGCTGTACCTCTTTACGAAAATGGAGCGCCCGTTCCACCGAACGATTAATCAATCTTTTCCCTGGATTGCCGCGCAGCATCGCCGCCGCGGTCTCGATAGAGGCGACAATGGGATAGCTCGGCGATGTGGAAGTGTGCATCATAAACGCTTCGTTAAACGTCTCTTCGTCATATTCCCCTTTGATATGAATAAGCGACGCCTGCGAAAAAGCCGCCAGCATTTTATGGGTGGATTGCGTTTCGAAAATCACTTTTCCGGGCACCCGATCGCCGCTCATCCCGCTTTTCCCCTGGTAGATCGGATGGAAATGGGTATAGGGTACCCAGGCGGAATCAAAATGGATCGAGGGAACGTCCAGCATCTGCTTGATCCAGTTAGTGTTATACAGCAGACCATCGTAAGTCGAATTGGTGATAACCGCATGAACCGGCCATTGCGCCTGCGCGGTTTCCGCCACCTTACGCGCAATGCTGTCGCGGGTAAATTCACGCTTAGGAATACCGCCGAGAATACCGAGCGCATTGCGCGTCGGCTTCAACCAGAGAGGCACCACATCGCTCATCATCAGCAAATGCGCCAGCGATTTATGGCAATTACGATCAATAAGTAGCGTACTTCCCGCAGGCGCGGCATACATACCGACAATTTTATTCGAGGTCGACGTACCGTTCGTCACCATATAACTCTGCTCGGCGCCAAAAGTACGGGCGATATACTCTTCCGCTTCCAGATGCGGCCCGGTGTGATCCAGCAGCGATCCCAGTTCAGTCACCGAAATCGACACATCGGCCTTTAAGGTATTGCCGCCAAAAAAGTCATAAAACAGACAGCCTGGCGGGCTTTTCTGATACGCCGTTCCCGCCATATGACCCGGTGTACAAAAGGTATATTTTCCTTCTTTGGCGTAGGTAAACAGCGCTTTGGTAAACGGCGGCGTAATATTATCGAGATATTCGTTTGTATATTGATGAATGCGCGTCGCGATATCTTCAGCCAGCCCCAACGCATACTCAAAAAACCACAGCGCCATGCGCATATCGTGAACGCTAACGTCCAGCGTGGAGTTGGTATTGATAAAGGCGTAGAGAGGAAGGTATTCATTTAGCTGGTTGATTTCGCTACAAAGGTCGAGACTGTATTCATCCCAGTCAAAAATAACGCCGCAGATGCGCGGGTTATGTTCAATAAACTTCAACAAGTCAACGCTATTTTGCGGCCAGATAATTTGAAATCCCAGGGATTGTAATGCACGCTCAAGCTCCTTGATGGGTTCATCTTTATAATAAACCCCGTGCGGCCCCATAATGGCGATGATGTTCATGCTTTCTCCTGAAAAAACCTGAGATAAGCATAGTAACAATCCTGCCGATGCAAAGCACCGACAGGATTTATCTTATTACAATGCGTTCCATGCATCGGCCCAGGCAATCCCTACGCCGGGCTCATAGTAGGCAGGCGCAACATTACACCATGAGCCTTCCGGGAACGGTTTGCACTGGTACAATGCGCCATTACTGTTGACGATGTCGCCCGGATTCCATTTCTGGCTGCTGCTCCAGGCAGGGTAGCTGGTGGTCTTATCTTCGTCATCCGCAGCGGCGGCCTTCGCTTTCACATTCAGCGTATAAACCGCTGTACTGGAGAGCGTACCGTCGCTAACGGTCAGATTCACCACATACTGGGTGTTCTGAGTGACATCCGGCGCGTTGAAAATCACAACGGCTTTATCCTGACCGCTCAGCGTTTTGCCATCCTGCGACATCCAGGTATAGGTGAGCTTGTCGCCATTCGCGTCGGTCGATCCTTCCGCGCTGAGTGAAACCTGGCTACCGGCTTCCACCGCCCCGACCGGCCCGGCAATGCGCGCGACTGGCGCCACGTTTTCATCCGTCACTGGCGCCGGAGTTGGCGTGACATCAGGTTCAGTCGTTCCGTTATCATCGACGACATTAACGTTGAAATAATGCTGTACACATTTCGTGTAGTCGCCCTCTTTAAAGGCGGTATACGGCGTCTGATATCCAACTAACTGGCAGGAATAGGTTTTACCGTCCGCAGTATCGGCGCTCCAGCCCCAGTCTTGTTCCCAATAGATCGGTAACGCGCCAGCGCCGCCTTCATCGAACTGCTTCATCTTTTTACAGCCCAACACTTCGTCAGCCGGCACCGGCACTTTCAGGTAGTTGGCAAACTCTTTGTAGTAGGCGATACGGTTAAGCGACTGCGCATTCTCATCTGCGCCGCCGCACTCCACGCCGCCATTGATGATCTGAATAGTGACGCCGAAACCTGATACCAGGCCGTTTGCTTTATCGCGATCGTTTGGCTGCCAGGTACCGTCAATCACATGTAGCATAGACGGCTTCGGCGGCTGCGGATACACAAAGAAGAAGACGGCGCTCGCCAGGTTCATCCAGGTATCCGCCACCAGCTCGGGTTTATCCAGCAGAGGGCGAACGTCGCCATACATCGCGTCAGAGAAAGGCCCATAGTTGTAGTTATAAGAAAGCTGTTTTGCCCCGCGACCAAAATAGCTGAGGAAATCGCCGTCCTTATCTTTACCGCACGGCCAGGTCTGGCCCTGCCATACATCCGGGTTACATTCGCCGTTGTAGCCGCCTTTCTGCCCTTCTGTCCAGCCGACTTCGCGCAGATAGACCAGCGCCTGACGCCATTCCGGAATGTCACGCCAGCTTTCGTGACCGCCCGTCTCCTGGGCAAAATGCGCAAACATAGTAGCCAGGGTTTTACGGCAGATAGCGTCGCTATCGCGTCCATCGGTGTAGGTACCACAAACCGCCGGGAATTTACCTATCGCTTTCAGGAAGTTAGAGTAAGTGTATTCCGGCGCGCGCATCGGGAACAGATAATCCCAGTCGGCCTCTTTCAGAATACTTTCAACGCGTTTTACGTTTGCCGGGTTAGCGGCGCGCCCCGGTTCGATTTGTTCGACCGCGCTGTTATCCAACGTCTGAATAGAGGATTTCACGGCCTCCATTAACGGAAAATCCGTTAGCGCTTTCTCTTTCGCCGCCAGATCGCTGGCGTTAATGGTCATTGGCTCACTACTGCTAAGCAGCGGCGCGGCCTGCGCACCGGATAAGCTCAACATGATCCCTGCCGCTACGGCGCTGAGCGCCAGTGTTTTTTGCAATCCCATAATTTTCTCCTTGAAGGGTAGTTCACTGCCTGCCCTGGCCACACGCCTGGCAGTTGATACAGTGTCAGGGAGAACATGCCGTTGCGTTTAATCACATCAACTCATCGGCGTCTCATTTTTCCTCGCCCAAAAAAAAGAGGCCGGATTATCCGGCCTCTTGGGGAAAAATGAGGTAAATGATTAGGCGTAACCGTAGCTCATCAAACGCTGGTAACGACGGTTTTTTAAATCATCGGTGCTTAACACATCGAGATCGGCTAAATCTTCCAGCAGCTGCGCTTTTAGCGACGCCGCCATCGCTTCCGGATTACGGTGCGCGCCGCCCAGCGGCTCCGGAATGATGGAATCGATTAGCTTCAGCTCTTTCAGACGCGGCGCGATGATGCCCATCGCTTCAGCAGCCAATGGCGCTTTGTCGGCGCTCTTCCACAAAATAGAGGCGCAACCTTCCGGGGAGATAACGGAATAGGTGCTGTATTGCAGCATATTCACTTTATCACCCACGCCAATCGCCAATGCGCCGCCGGAGCCGCCTTCGCCAATCACGGTGCAGATGACAGGTACGTTCAGACGAGACATCTCACGCAGGTTGCGGGCGATAGCTTCAGACTGACCACGCTCTTCCGCGCCCACGCCAGGGTAAGCGCCCGGGGTGTCGATGAAGGTGATAATCGGCATGTTGAAGCGTTCAGCCATTTCCATCAGGCGCAGCGCTTTGCGGTAGCCTTCCGGCGCTGGCATGCCAAAGTTACGACGAATTTTTTCTTTGGTTTCACGACCTTTCTGATGACCAATGATCATCACCGGCCGCCCTTCCAGACGCGCGATACCGCCGACGATGGCTTTGTCATCAGCATAGGCGCGATCGCCCGCCAGCTCATCAAACTCATCAAACGCCAGACGGACATAATCCAGGGTGTACGGACGCTGCGGATGGCGCGCCAGTTGGGCTACCTGCCATGCGCCGAGATCGGCGAAGATTTTGCGCGTCAGTTCTACGCTTTTTTCGCGCAGGCGATGGACTTCTTCATCGATATTAATATCCAGTTTCTCATCCTGGCGGCTTACCGCAGTCAGAGAATCGATTTTCGCTTCCAGCTCTGCTATCGGCTGTTCAAAATCAAGGAAATTCAGACTCATAGTATTCCTGTATTAGTCAAACTCCAGTTCCACCTGCTCCGAACCAATGAGGCCACGCAGATCGTTAAGTAAACGATCGCTCGGAGAGACACGCCACGTTGCGCCAAAACGCAGCCGCGCACGCGCATCCGCCCTCTGATAGTAGAGATGTACTGGAATGGTCCCCGAGCGGTGGGGTTCCAGAGACTGACGGAGTCGGTTTAAAAGCTGGTCATCAATTTGCCTGTCCGTCAGCGAGATAGCAAGCCCGCGAGCGTATTTTTCGCGAGCTTCGTCAATATCCATCACTTCGCGGGCGGTCATTTTAAGCCCCCCGCTGAAGTCATCAAAGCTGACCTGTCCGCTGACGATAAGTATGCGGTCTTTTTCCAGCAACTGCTGGTATTTATCCAGCGCGTCGGTAAATAACATCACTTCCAGACGCCCGGAACGGTCATCCAGCGTACAGATGCCGATACGATTGCCGCGCTTGGTGACCATAACCCTTGCGGCAATCACGAGCCCCGCAGCCGTGGTGACTTTACCACGTTCTGTCGGATGCATGTCTTTGAGCCTTACCCCGCCGACATAGCGCTCAATTTCTTTTAAATACTGATTGATGGGGTGGCCCGTCAGGTACAGCCCCAACGTTTCACGTTCCCCATCTAACACCACCTGCTCCGGCCACGGCTGGCAGCTGGCATAGGATTGCTCAATTTGCTCCGGCTCTTCCGCCAGTACGCCGAACATATCCGCCTGACCGATAGCTTCCGCTTTGGCGTGCTGGTCGGCAGCTTTCAGCGCATCGCCCAATGAGTTCATCAGCGCGGCGCGGTGCGGCCCCAGGCGGTCGAACGCCCCGGACATGATCAGCTTTTCCAGCACCCGGCGGTTGAGCTTTTTCGTGTCGGTACGCGCGCACAGATCAAACAGTTCGCGGAAATAGCCGCCCTGATTACGCGCGTCGATGATCGCTTCGATCGGCCCTTCGCCGACGCCTTTGATCGCGCCGATGCCGTAGACGATCTCGCCCTCATCGTTAACGTGGAAATGGTACAATCCGGAGTTAATATCCGGCGGCAGAATTTTCAGTCCCATCCGCCAGCACTCGTCCACCAGGCCGACGACCTTCTCAGTGTTATCCATATCGGCAGTCATCACCGCCGCCATAAACTCTGCCGGATAGTGCGCCTTTAGCCATAGCGTCTGGTAAGAAACCAGCGCATAAGCGGCGGAGTGCGATTTGTTAAACCCGTAACCGGCGAATTTCTCCACCAGATCAAAGATTTTCATCGCCAGTTCGCCGTCGATACCGTTCTTTTTCGCGCCCTCTTCAAAAACGGAACGCTGTTTGGCCATCTCCTCCGGCTTTTTCTTACCCATCGCACGACGCAGCATATCCGCGCCGCCGAGAGTATACCCGGAAAGTACCTGGGCAATCTGCATCACCTGTTCCTGATACAGAATGATGCCGTAGGTCGGCTCCAGTACCGGCTTCAGGCTTTCATGCTGCCACTGAACGTCCGGGTAAGAGAGTTCTTCACGACCGTGCTTACGGTCGATGAAGTTATCTACCATCCCTGACTGCAACGGGCCGGGACGGAACAGGGCCACCAGCGCGATCATATCTTCGAAGCAGTCAGGTTGCAGACGCTTGATCAGGTCTTTCATACCGCGCGATTCAAGCTGGAAGACCGCCGTGGTTTCCGAGCGCTGCAGCATGTCGAAGCTTTTTTTATCGTCCAGCGGAATGGCGGCGATATCCAGCGGCGGCTCGCCGTTTTTCTCGCGCCGCTTGTTGATCATCTCCAGCGCCCAGTTGATGATGGTCAGCGTACGCAAACCGAGGAAGTCGAACTTCACCAGCCCGGCATATTCCACGTCGCTTTTATCAAACTGGGTAACCGGATGCTTGCCCTCTTCATCGCAGTACAGCGGCGCAAAGTCGGTAATTTTGGTCGGCGCGATGACCACGCCGCCAGCGTGCTTACCGGCGTTACGCGTGACGCCTTCAAGCTTACGCGCCATATCGATCAGCGCTCTGACCTCTTCGTCCGCCTCGTAAATTTCCGGCAGTTGCGGTTCCGCTTCAAAGGCTTTTGCCAGCGTCATGCCCGGATCGGGCGGCACCAGCTTCGAGATACGATCGACAAAACCGTACGGATGCCCCAGCACGCGGCCCACATCGCGGATAACGGCTTTCGCCGCCATCGTACCGAAGGTGATAATCTGCGATACCGCATCGCGCCCGTACATGTCTGCGACGTGCTCAATCACCTGGTCGCGTTTCTCCATACAGAAGTCAACGTCGAAGTCAGGCATAGAGACACGTTCCGGGTTCAGGAAACGTTCGAACAGCAGGTCAAATTCCAGCGGATCAAGGTCGGTAATTTTCAGCGCGTAGGCCACCAGCGAACCAGCCCCGGAACCACGTCCCGGCCCTACCGGCACGCCGTTATCTTTTGACCACTGGATAAACTCCATCACGATGAGGAAGTAGCCAGGGAACCCCATCTGGTTGATAACCTGTAGTTCAATATCCAGACGCTCGTCATATTCCGGGCGACGCTTTTTGCGCTCTTCTTCGTCCGGAAACAGGAAAGCCAGACGCTCTTCCAGCCCCTCTTTCGATTTTTTGACCAGATAATCTTCGGTGGTCATATCGCCGGTCGGGAACTGCGGCAGGAAATATTCACCCAGACGCACCGTTACGTTGCAGCGTTTGGCAATCTCCACCGTATTTTCCAGCGCCTCCGGAATATCGGAGAACAGCTCGCACATTTCTTCTTCACTGCGCATATACTGCTGCGGTGAATAATTGCGTGGACGTTTAGGATCGTCGAGCGTGAAACCGTCGTGGATCGCGACACGAATCTCATGGGCGTCAAAATCATCGCTTTCAAGGAAACGGACATCGTTTGTCGCGACAACCGGCAAACCACGTGCCTCAGCCAGTTCAACCGCAGCATGGAGATAGGTCTCTTCGTCCTGTCTGCCGGTACGGATCAGTTCCAGAAAGTAGCGATCGGGAAAATGCGTTTCATAGAAAGCAACGCACTCCTCCACCAGCGCCTGGTTGCCGCGTAGCAGACAGCGGCCTACGTCGCCCATGCGCCCGCCGGAAAGCAGGATCAAACCTTCTTTAAGCTCTACCAGCCAGTCGCGCTCGATAATCGGGCCTGCCGCGCCGTAGCCGCGCTGATACGCTTTCGAGATCAGCAACGTCAAGTTCTGGTATCCCATATTATTCGCCGCCAGTACCGTCAGATGAGTCAGCTCATCTCCCAGCAGTTCGTTGTGAACGTTAAAGTCCGCCCCGACGATGGGTTTAATGCCCGCGCCATGACCCGCTCCGTAGAACTTCACCAGACCGCAGAGGTTGGTAAAATCGGTGATCGCCAGCGCAGGCATACCTAATGAGGCCGCCTTTTTCACCAGCGGCCCAGTCTTCGCCAGCCCATCGATCATAGAGTAGTCGCTGTGCACCCGCAGGTGAACGAAACGTGGTTCAGACATCTTCAGATTTCTCGATACAAGAGTCAGGACACAAGTCCCAGAGCGCGTTTAACAGGCGCAAAACTGCGTCGGTGGTGCGCCGTCGCGCCATACTGTGCCAACTTTTCCAGATGAAAAGCGGTTGGATAGCCTTTGTGCTGCGCAAAGCCATACTGAGGAAAAACGATATCCAGCGCCGCCATTTCTGCGTCGCGGGTGACTTTCGCCAGAATAGACGCCGCGCTAATCTCCGCCACGCGGCTGTCGCCTTTCACCACGGCCATTGACGGCACAGGCAGCTCCGGACAGCGATTGCCGTCGATCAGCACATATTCTGGCGCAATATGCAGACCAGCGACAGCGCGCTGCATGGCGAGCATGGTGG
The DNA here is from genome assembly GCF_015534835.1 of Salmonella sp. SJTUF14076. Lineage (NCBI taxonomy): Bacteria > Pseudomonadati > Pseudomonadota > Gammaproteobacteria > Enterobacterales > Enterobacteriaceae > Salmonella > Salmonella sp. SJTUF14076. The sequence goes on from NZ_CP064674.1 coordinate 3,679,721, forward strand.
CGTGCAAAATATTCAGCTCATCAATTTCATGCGCTTCCGCGCGTCCCAGACTCCAGCTTAACGCCTTTTCTTTAATCTCGTCATACAATGACAGACGACGCTTTTCAGACAATTTTTTGGAATCATTCAGACCGACGATCGGACGAGCCGGATCGAGGATCACGGCGGCGGTCACTACGGCGCCCACCAGCGGGCCACGGCCCACTTCATCCACACCCGCCACTAAATGGGTGTGTGGATAAACAAATTCGATCATTGTGCTAACTCCAGGACGGCATCTGCCGCCTGCTCATCGGCATTACAGCGGATCTGCTGATGCAATTCACGGAAGGTGTCGTGCATCGCATGGCTGGTTTTACCGTTCGCCAGTAGCGGCAACAGCGCTTCGGCGAGTTTTTGCGGTTCGCACTCTTCCTGCAACAGCTCTTTGACTAATTCTCTTCCCGCCAGCAGGTTAGGCAAAGACACATACTCCGTTTTCACCAGACGTTTCGCCAGCCAGAAAGTGAAGGGCTTCATACGATACCCCACTACCATCGGGCATTTTGCCAGCATACACTCCAGTGCCGCCGTGCCTGAGGCCAGCAACGCCGCGTCGCTGGCGATCATCGCCTCGCGCGCCATGCCGTCCAGCAAATGAACGGCGAGATCCGGCGCAACCTCCGATTTAATTTTTTCAAACTGCTCGCGGCGTTTCGCGTTCACCAGCGGCACGACCACTTCCAGATCGGGATAGCGCTGTCGCAGCAATTGTGCGGTTTTCAGGAAGTCGGCGCTGAGCATTTCCACTTCCGCGCCACGGCTGCCTGGCAGTAGCGCCAGACAATGGGCGTCATGCGGGATACCCAGCACGTCGCGCGCCGCATTTTTATCCGGGTCCAGCGGCATGGCATCCGCCATGGTGTGACCGATAAAGCGGCACGGGACGTTAAATTTATCGTAAAACGCTTTTTCGAAAGGCAGAAAAGCCAGCACCATATGGGTGGATCTGCCTATTTTGAAAACGCGTTTCTGTCGCCAGGCCCAAACGGACGGGCTGACATAATGAATAGTCTTAATCCCTTGCTTTTTCAGATTACCTTCGAGGGTAATATTGAAATCAGGGGCATCAATCCCGACAAAGACATCGGGCTTGAGTTCGGTAAAACGGCGGGTCAGATCGGCGCGGATATGCAACAAACGGCGTAAACGTCCGAGCACTTCAACAATGCCCATGACCGCCAGCTCTTCCATTTCGTACCAGGCTTCACACCCTTCGGCCTGCATACGCGGCCCCGCAACGCCCACAAAACGGGCGTTGGGTACGCGCGCTTTCAGCGCACGAATTAAGCCTGCGCCAAGAATATCGCCGGACGTTTCACCGGCGACCAGGGCAATCGTTAAAGGACGCTGTGCCGCCATTAACGAATCGGACCGCGCGTTGAACGCTCAAAGAACTCGGTAAACGCCTTCACTTCCGGATGCTTTTCAGCAAGTTCAGCGATTTCCAGCTTCGCTTCGTCGAGCGTTTTACCACTGCGGTACAACAGTTTGTAGGCATTACGAATCGCCACCAGCCCTTCACGGCTAAAGCCGCGACGCTTCAGCCCTTCGATATTTACCCCGAACGGCGTCGCATGGTTACCCTGCGCAATCACATACGGAGGGACATCCTGCGCCACGCCGGAGCAGCCGCCGACCATCACATGCGCACCGATAATGCAGAATTGATGAACTGCCGTCATACCGCCGATAATCGCAAAATCATCGACTGATACGTGCCCCGCCAGCGTGGCGTTGTTGGCGAGGATGCAGCGATTACCTACCGTACAATCATGTGCGACATGCGCATTGATCATCAGCAGGTTATCGCTACCCACCTTCGTCAACCCACCGCCCTGCACTGTGCCACGATGAATGGTGACGCTTTCGCGGATGCGGTTACGATCGCCAATTTCCACACGGGTTGGCTCACCCGCATATTTCAGATCCTGGTTCACTTCACCGATGGAGGCAAACTGATAAATCTCGTTGTCGCGGCCGATTTTGGTTTGACCATTTACGACCACATGAGACTTCAGTACGGTTCCCTCACCAATTTCGACCTGCGGCCCAACAATACAAAAGGGACCAATGTGGGCATTAGCGCCAATTACAGCGCCGTCTTCCACAATGGCGGTAGGATGAATAAAGGCGGATTTATCAATCACGAATCAGGCCTCCCGGCTACGAGCACACATCATGGTTGCTTCGCACACAACTTTACCGTCGACCAGCGCAACCCCTTTAAAGCGGGTCAGGCCACGGCGCGTTTTCTCGAAAGTGACTTCCATGATCATCTGATCGCCTGGCACCACCGGACGCTTAAAGCGCGCTTCATCAATACCCGCGAAATAATACAGTTCGCCAGGTTCCAGTTTACCAACGCTTTTAAACGCCAGAATACCGGTTGCCTGCGCCATCGCTTCCAGAATCAGCACGCCTGGCAAAATCGGTTTGCCCGGGAAATGCCCCTGGAAAAACGGCTCGTTGACGGAGACATTTTTCACCGCACGCAGAAAACGACCTTCTTCAAAGTCCAGCACGCGATCGACCAGTAAAAACGGAAAACGGTGCGGCAGAAGCTCTAAAATCTCTTCAATCTGCAGAGTATGAGTGTTAGTAGTCAAAATACTCTTCCTGTCCAAATATACAAAAAGGCAATAATAACACGGCCTGCCGCAATCGTATGAATGTGACAGGCCGGAAAAGAATGGCAACTACAAGGCGGAACGTTAGTCTTGTTGATTAACCTTGCGCTCAATCGCTTTGAGACGCTTGCTCATATCATCAATGTTCATCACCAGTGCAGCAGTTTTACGCCATACTTTGTTGGGTTGCAGCGGAATGCCTGAGGAGTAGACGCCCGGTTCCGTGATGGGACGCATCACCATACCCATGCCAGTTACCGTGACTTTGTCGCATATTTCCATATGCCCATTGATAACGCTGGCGCCGCCAATCATGCAGTAACGGCCAATCTTCAGGCTACCCGCCATAATGACGCCACCGGCAACTGCCGTATTGTCGCCAATCACGACGTTATGTGCAATCTGGCACTGATTATCAATAATCACGCCATTGCCAATAACAGTATCATCCAACGCACCACGGTCAATGGTGGTACAAGCGCCAATCTCGACACGATCGCCAATAATGACCCGGCCCAGTTGTGGGATCTTCACCCAGTTGCCACGATCGTTAGCGTAGCCAAAACCGTCCGCGCCGATCACCGTACTGGACTGGATCAGGCAATTCTCACCGATCTGAATGTCGTGGTAAATCGTTACGTTCGCCCACAAGCGTGAACCCGCCCCGATTTTGCTATTTTTCCCGACGAAACAGCCTGCGCCGATAACCACGTTATCGCCCAGTTGTACGCCAGATTCAATCACCGCATTCGCGCCGACTGAAACATTGCTACCCAGCGTTGCCGTCGCATCAATCACGGCGCTTGGCGCGATATTCTGCGCGGGCTGCGGCGTAGTATCTAAAATTTGCGCCATGCGCGCGTAGGTCAGGTAGGGATTTTTAACTACCAGCGCCGCGCTCTTAGCAAAAGGAAGATCGTCCTGCGTCATGACAACCGCAGAAGCCTGGCATAAACCTAAGTGTTCACGGTACTTAGGATTTACCATAAACGTAATGTGGCCTGTTGTTGCAGATTGCATGGACGCAACGCCGGTGATGACGATATCGCCATCACCGTGTAATTCTGCATCCAACTGTTCTGCTAAGTCAGCCAGTCGAATTGAAGGCATTACTTATTTAACCTGTTTCAGTACGTCAGCGGTGATGTCTTTCACATCGCTGCTGTTGTAAGCAACGGTGTTTGCGTCTACCACCAGATCGATACTCTGGTCGTTAGCCACTTTTTTCACCGCAGTCTGGATTCGAGTCACCAGTTTGTTGCGTTCTTCGTTGGAACGACGAGCGCGATCTTTCTCAAAAGCCTGCGCCTTTTGCGCGAAAGTCTGGCGCTGAGACATCACGTCTTTTTCCAGCTTAGTACGATCGCTACCTGCTTTCATGGATTGCAGACGCTGCATTTTAGATTGCAGATCGGTTTCCATTTTTTGCAGTTCAGCCGCACGGCCTTTAAATTCGTTTTCCAGTGTATTGGATACACCCGTCTTCTGCGCAACCTGTTGGAACAGATTGCCCATGTTGACGATTGCAATTTTGTCAGCAGCCTGTGCGGACGTTACCATCGCCAAACCAAGACCTGCAGCTAATAACCACTTTTTCACAATAAACTCCTTACCATCCCATTTGCACCCGAAGGTACAGCTCTTTGCGTGGCCTGGCGATCCCTGGGGGCATCGCCAAAAGTCATCGCTACACTACCAATGCATTCCTTTGCAGTGAACAATTACCAGGTTTTACCAATGTTAAACTGGAACTGCTCGGCTTTGTCTCCATCGTACTTTTTAAACGGCTGGGCGTAGGAGAAGACCAACGGCCCCAATGGGGACATCCATTGTAATGCGATACCCGCGGACATACGGATGTTGCCTGGATCGCTGTAGTCCGGTACATCTGACGGCGCAGATGACGGATCCCAGTTCGTATCCCAAACGGTACCCATATCCCAGAAGAAGGAGGTACGAACCGAGTTGGCATACTTTTCGCTGATGAACGGCGTCGGGGTAATAAATTCCAGGCTGGCGACAGCCATGGCATTACCACCTACCGCATCATCTGATTTACAGCCTGATTCCTGAGTACAGTCTTCGTAATCATCATTATCGTCCCCACTAGTGTGGGCGCCATTTTTATAGACCGCTTTCGGGCCGATAGTATTCGACTGGAAACCACGCACGGTACTGGAACCACCGGCATAGAAGTTCTCATAGAACGGCATTTCCTTGCCGCCTAAACCATCGCCATAACCCCAACGAGTACGCCCCAGAACCACCCACTTGTGATCGTTATCGATAGGCACATAGGTCGCGGTATCCAGCGACACTTTGTAGTATTCGTTGTCGGAACCTGGGATCGTCACCTTACCCGTCAGGTTGACTCGCGAGCCGTCCGTCGGGAAATAACCACGGTCAAGCTTGTTATAGGTCCAGCCGTAGTTAAAGGTGAAGTCGTCGGCAGCAAAATCGCTGGCATCAGGGTCGCCCATCGACTCAAGATAACGATCCATCGCAATCTGCGGCTGCATGTTGGACAGTTTGTTATGGACATAACCCAGACCAGCACGCAACGTGTTGTACTCGTTGATGGGGAAGCCAAGCGTCACGTCCGTACCGTAACTCTTGTTGGTATAGTCGGACAGGTCGGCATCATCCGCTTCAAAGTCGTTATAGAAGATACGACCACCGAGGCTCACGCCGTCAACGGTAAAGTATGGGTTAGTAACGGACAGTTCGCTGTAGGTCTGGTAGTCGTTTTTGGTGCCGTTAATCCCCACGGAATAACCGGTACCTAACCAGTTGTCCTGCTGAACGCCGGCCTGGAAGCTAACGCCGCTTTCTGTACCGTAACCGATACCGAAGTTAAAGCTACCGGTGTTGCGCTCTTTCACCTTGTACACCACATCAACCTGATCCGGGCTACCCGGAACGCGCTGCGTGTCGGTGTCGACGGTTTCAAAGAAGCCGAGACGGTTCAGACGCTCTTTCCCCTGGTCAACCAGGTCGCTGCCCAGCCACGCCCCTTCCATCTGGCGCATTTCACGGCGCAGAACGGAATCTTTTGAGGTGTCGTTGCCTTCAAAGCGGATCTTACGCACGTAGAAACGGTTGCCCGCATCGACGTTTACGCGCAGTTTTACGGTTTTGTCAGCATCGTTAATTTCAGGCTGTGACTGCACGCGCGGATAGGCGTAACCATAGCGACCCAGAAGCTTTTTGATGTCATCTTCCATTTTGGTCACTTTGGTGCCGTTATAGAGCTCGCCCGGTTCAATTTTCGTCAGGTTCTCAATTTCAGCGGAATGTCCGGCCAGGTTACCGCTCACCTGAACCCCGGAAAGCTTGTACTGATCGCCTTCGGTGATATTGACGGTGATGTAGATCCCTTTCTTATCCGGCGTCAGACTCACTTGCGTGGAGTCAATATTGAAACGCGCGTAGCCGCGATCCAGATAGTAACTGCGCAAGGTTTCAAGGTCGCCCGCCAGCTTCTGTTTCTGGTATTTACGATCGCCGACGACGTTCCACCACGGCACTTCGTCACGCAACTGGAAATGAGAAATGAGTTCTTCGGTGCTAAAGGCATGGTTACCGACGATGTTGATCTGTTGGATCTTCGCCGATACGCCCTCCTGGAACACCAGTTTAAGATCAACACGGTTGCGCGGCAGCGGCGTGACGACCGCCTTAACGCTGGCGCTGTATTTACCTACGCTATAGTAAAAGTCTTCCAGACCTTTTTCGATATCAGACAGCGTGGTGCGATCCAGAGACTCGCCAACACGTACGCCAGACGCTTCGAGGTTTTGCTTGAGCATGTCATCTTTCACCGACTTGTTCCCGGAGAAAGTGATGCTGGCAATGGTCGGACGTTCTTTTACCTGAACCAGAAGGGTATTACCATCGCGCAGGACGCGGACGTCCTCAAAGTTGCCGGTGGCGAACAGAGCGCGAATGGTGTTACTGATATCTTCATCATTAACCGTGTCGCCTGTGCGCACCGGCATACTGAGGAGAGCCGCACCAACGGCGACTCGCTGCAGGCCTTCGAAATGAATGTCCTTCACTACGAACCCTTCAGCACCGTATACGGTGGCGCTGCTGAACAGCAGCGACGCTATGAGCAACTTTTTCATCGCCATCGTTATTATGCGTTCTTCCTAACTAACTCTCTTACAACCGAGAGAAATCATTGAAAAGTGCAAGCCCCATTAACAACACCAGCAAAATCGAGCCAATGCGATAACTAAAGTCTTGAACCCGCTCGGATACCGGCCCGCCCTTAAGCTTTTCAATCGCCAGGAACAGCAGATGACCCCCGTCAAGAACGGGCAGCGGAAACAGGTTGATTATCCCTAAGTTCACGCTGATTAGCGCAAGGAACATCAGGTAATAAATCACCCCGAACTCCGCTGACATCCCAGCCCCCTGAGCGATAGAAATCGGCCCACTGAGGTTGTTCAGTTTCACATCACCGGTTATCAATTTACCCAGCATACTGACCGTCAGCTTCATCAACTGCCACGTCTTATCCGTGGCTTCGAGGATGGCGCTAAAAGGCCCATACTGGCGTATAGTCTTGTACTCTTCCGGCAGAGGAATAATTTTAGGCACCACGCCTGCAAACCCTTCCGCCTTTCCGTTAACCGATTTCGTATCCGGCGTTAACGTCAACGACAAGGCGCTCCCCTGCCTTTCAATCTCTAACGCTAACGGCTTACCGGGATTATCGCGTACAAACGTCACGAATTTCATCCACTGCGTTAACGGCTGACCATCGACTTTAACGATCCTGTCGCCCGCTTGCAAACCCGCTTTACTGGCTGCGGAATTCGCCTGCACTTCTGACAGTACCGGTTCAATCTGTGGCCCGCGGGGCCGAATCCCTAAAGAAGATACAGGATCTTGCTTATCAGGCTCAAATGCCCAGTGACGTAAATCAAGCGTTTTGTCCTGCCGCTGGTCGCTGCCAAACGGCGCGACGCTCACCGTCGTCTGCTGATCGCCAATTTTGGACACCAGTTGTAAACGCACGGCATCCCAATCAGGGGTTTCGATACCATCAACGGCTTTAAGTTCCGTACCAGGCGCAATTTGCGCCTGCGCAGCAATCGAGTTGGGCGTTATTTCGCCAATGACCGGACGAACGCCAGGGACGCCGATGATAAAGACCAGCCAGTAAGCAAAGATAGCAAAAATGAAGTTCGCAACCGGACCTGCGGCAATAATTGCGGCGCGCTGGCCCACCGTTTTGTTATTGAAGGCGTGACGACGCAATTCCGGCGCTACCGGTTCGGCGCGCTCATCCAGCATTTTGACGTAGCCGCCCAGCGGGATCAGGGCGATGACATACTCGGTGCCGTACCGATCGGTACGACGCCAGAGCGCTTTGCCAAAACCGATGGAAAAGCGCTCAACTCGCACACCGCAGCGCCGGGCAACCCAGAAATGACCAAATTCATGCACAGTGATCAGCACGCCCAGTGCGATGATGAATGCAGCCAGATTCCAGAGAATACTCAGCATAAAACCTTCCGTTAGAGCGTCCTGAACACCAGTAACAACAGGCAAGCAAAGACCGGTACGGCAGCCGTCAGGCTGTCAATTCGGTCCAGAATGCCGCCATGGCCTGGAATCAAGTGGCCGCTATCCTTAATTCCTGCTTCGCGCTTAAACATACTCTCGGTGAGATCGCCCAGTACAGAAGCCAGAGCCGCCACCACAGAGCAAATCAGCAAGATAACAGGCGCAACATTCAGATTCGCCCACATACCGTAACCCCATGAGATCACGGCAGCCGTAGCAAGCCCGCCGATAAACCCTTGCCAGGTTTTACCCGGGGAAACCTTCGGCGCCAGCTTATGTTTGCCAAATAATTTACCAAACATATACGCGCCAGAGTCCGCTCCCCAGACCAGGATCATGACATAGAGTAGCCATATTGCGCCACTGTAATGATTCTCGTCATAGTGCCAGGCGCGCAGCGCCAGCATTCCCCAGAAAAATGGCACAATAGTTAACAAACCGAAAATGAGACGCAATGTTTTTGAGTTGCGCCAGATTGCCGCCGAACCGGGATAAAATAGCACCAGCAGTAGCGCGACAACCCACCATCCTAACGATGCCCAAAGCGACATCTCAACCAGCGGTTGACGAATGTTGTGATGATACTCAGGCAACAAAAATAGCATCAGCGCCAATAACAGACCACACAGCACCGCCAGCCAAACCCGCTGTGAACGCGCGGCGAAACCGCTTAACTGTCCCCATTCCCACGCGGCCAGCATACAGACAACCAGCGTAATAATGGCGAACCCCACCGGCGGCAATAAAAAAAGCGCAGCGATGACCGCGGGTATTAACACAAAAGCAGAAATCAGGCGATACTTCAGCAAAAGCAACCCCCATCAGGCTTTGTCATCACCAGGCTCGGTACCGCCGAAACGACGCTCTCGATTAGCAAAGGCATGCAGCGCACCTTCAAAGTCTTGTTCATCGAAATCGGGCCAAAGAACATCCGTAAAGTAAAGTTCGGCATAGGCAATTTGCCAAAGCAAAAAGTTACTAATGCGATGCTCTCCCCCAGTCCTAATTACTAAATCCACAGGCGCCAGCTCATGCATACAGATTTGCTGGCCTAGTCTCTCTTCATCAATCTGATCGGGGCGCAGCACTCCAGCCTGCACCTGTTCCGCCAGTTGTCGGACTCCCTGGACAATATCCCAACGTCCGCCGTAATTCGCAGCGATATTCAGCGTTAGACCCGTATTATGGGCGGTAAGCGCTTCTGATTTGCGAATACGTTCTTGTAAACGTGAGTTGAATCGACTGATATCGCCGATAATACGCAGGCGAACGTTATGGCGGTGCAGGCTTTTGACTTCGCTATCCAGCGCCCACACAAACAGCTCCATTAACGCGCTCACTTCCTGCGCCGGTCGGTTCCAGTTTTCACTACTAAAGGCATACAGCGTTAACGCATCAATACCGTTATTGGCAGCAAAAGAGACCGCTCGCCGGACGGACTTCGCCCCGGCTTTATGCCCAAAGGCCCGGATCTTCCCTTGCTTTTTCGCCCAGCGACCATTGCCATCCATAATTATGGCAACATGACGGCAGCCATGTGCTGGCAAATTTTCGCTTACTGGTTGAGTTGCAGACAACATAACGCGTTTTTTGTCCCTGAAAGGATTTAGCGGTACTCAGGAATACTGAAGCCTTTATACACATTCTCTTCGGTTCGCTTCGCGAATGACTGCGCCTCATCGCCCCTGTCGTGCGCTGTCTGCGCACGCCGGGAACGTATCCGCCTGCCGTCCCGATGCGTCCTGAATGATTTTGTGTATCCACAAAAAAGCCGTGTAAAACCACGGCTAACCTGACCGAAAAAAGCCAAAAACCTGCGATCAGGTGGCGCAGACTATATCACCGAAGCCCAACGCTAACAAATAGCACGATCTTCTGTCGCGGGATAATCGTCAGCGTGAGAGCCGTATCACTTGTTTTCTGGCTACTTCACGCGCGATGGCGTCAACCTGCAATACGTCCTCAACGCTTGCCGGTTCCTGTAAATCCATCCTCTCCAGCACCGCTAAATTGAGCCCGGCGATATCGGTAAAACGAATCTGTTGCGCCAGAAACGCGGCAACGGTGATTTCGTTTGCCGCATTGAGCGCCGTCGTTGCCGCCTGACCTTGCTCAAACGCCTCCATCGCCAGCTTCAGGCAAGGATAACGCTGATAATCTGGCGCGCTAAACGTCAGCGCGCTGAGTTTGCAAAAATCGAGCGGCTGCGCGCCGGACGTGACGCGATTCGGCCATGCCATCGTATGCGCAATAGGCGTACGCATGTCAGGCTCTCCAAGCTGCGCCAGGACGCTGCCGTCCTGATAACGCACCATCGAATGAATGACCGATTGCGGATGGATCAACACTTCCATCTGACGTGCGCTGGCATTAAATAACCAACGCGCTTCAATGTATTCCAGACCTTTATTCATCATGGTAGCGGAATCGACGGAGATTTTTCGCCCCATCGACCAGTTCGGATGACGACATGCCTGATCCGGCGTCATCGCTGCCAGATCGCACATTGGCGTTTCACGAAACGGGCCACCAGACCCGGTAAGCAAAATCGACGTTACGCCATTTTGCTCAAGGTCAGCGTATCCCAGATTATGCTGAATAGATTGCGGCAAACTCTGAAAAATCGCGTTATGTTCACTATCGACAGGTAAAAGCCGGGCGTTGCTGCGTTTTACTTCGTCCATAAACAGCCGCCCGCAGGTCACCAGCGATTCTTTATTCGCCAGCAGAATCGTCTTCCCTGCGCGAATCGCCGCCAGGGTCGGCAGTAAACCAGCCGCGCCCACAATGGCCGCCATCACATGCCCGACCTCATCAAGCGCCGCCATCTCACAGGCAGCCTGCTGACCGCTCAGAACCTCGGTGCGGCTGCCATGCTGCTGAAGCATTATTTTGAGCTGTTCTGCGCTCGACGTATCGTCCATCACGGCATAACGCGGCGAGAATTCCAGGCACTGCTCCGCCATGCGGGCGACATTTTTACCCGCCACCAGCGCGATAACGCGGAAGCTATCAGGATTATGGCGCACCACGTCCAGTGTGCTGCAACCAATAGAGCCGGTCGAGCCCAGAATGGTTAATTGCTTCATGAAACGTCCAGAAGTGTTGAAACGGAATAAAAAGCAAAACGCCGCACAGGAGACCTGATAATGTCTTCTGCGCGGCGCTTTGTACACCACTCATCCGCCAGGTTTAGCGGTGGAATGAGTTTATATCTGCGTACAGATCAATCAGAACTGCATCAGTTCTGCTTCTTTATCTGCCAACGCCGCATCCACTTTCTTAATTGCCGCGTCGGTCATTTTCTGTACTTCTTCCTGAGAGCGACGATCGTCATCTTCACTGATCGCTTTATCTTTCAGCAGAGCTTTTACTTTATCGTTCGCATCACGGCGGACGTTACGAACGGCGACACGCGCCTGCTCCGCTTCGCCACGGACAATTTTCGTCAGATCTTTACGACGTTCTTCGGTCAGCGGCGGCAGCGGAACGCGAATGTCGGTGCCCGCAGAGCTTGGATTCAAACCGAGGTCTGACGCCATGATCGCTTTTTCAACGGCTGGCCCCATAGAACGGTCAAACACGTTAATTTTTAAGGTACGGGAGTCTTCTACCGTTACGCTTGCCAACTGACGCAGCGGGGTCGGAGTGCCATAGTATTCTACGACAATACCATCCAGCAGGCTGGGAGAAGCACGACCCGTGCGCACTTTGCTGATTTGGGTTTTGAACGCTTCAACGCATTTTTCCATGCGTACTTCAGCATCTTTTCTGATATCGCTAATCACGTTACGAATCCTTGAAAACTAGTCTCAGTCAGACCAGACGGTCACACAATACAAAGATGTGCTAAGTATAGTCTCGTTTAATTTCTGCCAGGTAATAAGACCCGTCAATAGAACAGAATCTTACCCGTATTTGGCGCTCACGGGAATTATTCCGTGATTAACGTCCCTTCTTTTTCGCCCATCACCACACGACGCAGCGCGCCTGGTTTGTTCATGTTGAAAACACGAATCGGCAGTTTGTGGTCACGAGCCAGCGTGAACGCCGCCAGATCCATCACTTTCAGCTCTTTATCCAGCACTTCGCTGTAGGTCAGCTGATCGTACATGGTCGCGGAAGGATCTTTTGCCGGATCGGCAGTGAATACGCCATCCACTTTGGTCGCTTTCAGTACGACATCCGCTTCAATTTCGATCCCGCGCAGACAGGCCGCAGAGTCGGTAGTGAAGAACGGGTTACCCGTACCTGCAGACAGAATCACAACACGGTTATTACGCAGCAGGCTAATAGCCTCGGCCCAACTGTAGTTGTCGCACACGCCGTTTAAAGGAATTGCCGACATCAGGCGGGCGTTCACATAGGCGCGGTGAAGCGCATCACGCATTGCCAGGCCGTTCATGACGGTGGCCAACATGCCCATGTGGTCGCCCACAACGCGGTTCATCCCCGCTTTTGCCAGACCCGCGCCACGGAACAGGTTACCACCGCCAATCACCACACCAACCTGAATACCCAGTTCAACCAGTTCTTTGATCTCCTGAGCCATACGATCCAGTATGCTTGCATCAATACCGAAGCCTTCCGTACCCTGCAGAGCTTCGCCGCTTAATTTAAGCAGAATGCGTTTATAGACGGGTTTTGCATTGGTAGCCATGTTTCTTTCCTGAGACTGTCAACGATTGATATGAGTTAATTCCGGCGACATTGTACGTCGCATTTCAGCGCAGACGCCAGGCGTCGGCTGATTTTACAAGAGAGGCGCAAAAAGAAGCCGCCCTCAGGCGGCTCCTCAGGAAAATCAGGACTGCTTAGACATCGCAGCAACTTCTGCTGCAAAGTCAGTCTCGACTTTCTCAATGCCTTCGCCCACTTCAAAGCGGATGAAGCCAGTCACGTCAGCGTTGTGCTCTTTCAGCAGTTGGCCAACAGATTTGCTCGGTTCCATGACGAAAGGCTGACCAGTCAGAGAAACTTCGCCGGTGAATTTCTTCATGCGGCCTTCAACCATTTTCTCTGCGATTTCTTTCGGCTTACCGGACTGCATCGCGATGTCCAGCTGTACCTGGTACTCTTTCTCTACCACGTCAGCAGACACGTCTTCCGGCTTAACGAATTCCGGCTTGCTTGCCGCAACGTGCATCGCCAGCTGTTTAACCAGCTCTTCGTCAGCGCCTTTAGCGGCAACCAGAACGCCGATGCGCGCACCGTGCTGGTAAGAACCCAGAACGTCGCCTTCCAGGGAAGCGACGCGACGAATGTTGATGTTCTCGCCGATTTTCGCAACCAGAGCAACGCGCTCTTCTTCGAACTGTGCTTTCAGAACTTCTACGTCAGTGATTTTGCCAGCAACAGCGGCGTCCAGCACTTTGTCAGCAAATGCCTGGAAGCCAGCATCTTTAGCCACGAAGTCAGTCTGGCAGTTAACTTCCAGAATGAAAGCGACGTTGCCGTCGATTTTGGTTTTGATTACGCCGTCAGCAGCCACGTTGCCTGCTTTTTTCGCCGCTTTGATAGCGCCGGACTTACGCATGTTTTCGATTGCCAGCTCAATGTCGCCATTCGCTTCAGTCAGCGCTTTTTTGCAATCCATCATGCCTGCGCCGGTACGCTCACGCAGCTCTTTTACCAGGGATGCGGTAATTTCAGCCATTCTAAAATCCTCGAAAGATTTGATCTGCCCGGCATCAAACCGCACAGATATAAAAGTGAAAAAGGGGGCCATATACAGGCCCCCTAACCAAACGTGATACTACCTGGTCTATAAGGGCTCTCCCCTTCATATTTCGAGCCGCAGGCGCGTTGCCTTCACTCGCTCATCCCGGTCACTTACTGATGTAAGCTCCCGGGAATTCTCGAGCTTGCCGCCTTCCTGCAACTCGAACTATTTTAGGGAGTTATCAAGCCTTATTACTCGGCTTCTACGAAGCTTTCTTCCGCCTGGGAAGCCAGATCCTGAGAACGGCCTTCACGAACGGTTGCAGCGACAGCGCCCAGGTACAGGCTAACAGCACGGATTGCGTCATCGTTACCCGGGATAACGAAGTCAACGCCGTCCGGATCAGAGTTGGTATCAACGATAGCAAATACCGGGATACCCAGGTTGTTCGCTTCTTTGATAGCAATGTGCTCGTGGTCAGCATCGATAACGAACAGAGCGTCCGGCAGACCGCCCATGTCTTTGATACCGCCCAGGCTGTTTTCCAGTTTCTCAAGCTCACGAGTACGCATCAGCGCTTCTTTCTTGGTCAGCTTTTCGAAAGTACCGTCCTGAGACTGAGTTTCCAGGTCTTTCAGACGTTTGATGGACTGACGAACTGTTTTCCAGTTAGTCAGCATACCGCCCAGCCAGCGATGGTTCACGAAGAACTGGTCGCAGCTGTTAGCAGCTTCTTTCACCGCTTCGCTTGCAGCGCGTTTAGTACCAACGAAAAGGATTTTACCTTTACGAGCAGAGATCTTGTTCAGTTCAGCCAGAGCTTCGTTGAACATCGGTACAGTTTTCTCAAGGTTGATGATGTGAACTTTGTTACGCGCGCCGAAGATGAAAGGCTTCATTTTCGGGTTCCAGTAACGGGTCTGGTGACCAAAGTGAACACCAGCCTTGAGCATGTCGCGCATGGAAACAGTTGCCATGATTTAAAACCTCTATAGATTAAGTTGGGGTTATGCCTCCACGTATCCCATATTACCGACCCCAAAGGGCACCCCGGAATATGTGCCGATACGTGTGTGTTGTTACACAAAGTGAGATTTGTCGCTCCCGTCCATCGTGTGTAGTCTTCGAATGGATCGGAAGTCCGGCGCGCTTTATACCACAAATACGCCACCGACACCAATAATTGTTGGCACTCAGTGCTGAATTGAACGATGAATTTCGTGTTACAGGCAGGCGGCAAACTTTTGCATCCCCGGGAGCTTACGGCCAGTAAGTGACTGGGGTGAAAAAATGTCGCCAACGCACCTGTGGCACGAAAGGCGAAGTTCAGAATGATTCTCAATTTGGCAGGGTACACCCCTGACTGATACCATTGTCAGCACTTACACAATTATTGCCGAAATCATCGGCACTGATGGACAGAATTCATGGCTATCTCTATCAAGACATCTGAAGACATCGAAAAAATGCGCGTCGCGGGCCGTCTGGCAGCCGAAGTGCTGGAAATGATCGAACCGTATATCAAACCGGGCGTCACCACCGGCGAACTGGACCGTATCTGTAACGATTACATCGTTAACGAACAACACGCGATCTCCGCCTGCCTCGGCTACCACGGCTATCCGAAATCCGTCTGTATCTCTATTAATGAAGTGGTGTGCCACGGCATTCCGGATGACGCTAAACATCTGAAAGATGGTGATATCGTCAACATCGACGTGACCGTGATTAAAGATGAATTCCACGGCGATACCTCGAAGATGTTTATCGTCGGCAAACCGACCATTCTGGGCGAGCGTCTGTGCCGCGTCACGCAAGAGAGCCTATATCTGGGCATCAAAATGGTGAAACCGGGCATCCGCCTGCGCACCATTGGCGCCGCCATCCAGAAGTATGCCGAAGGCGAAGGTTTCTCCGTGGTACGTGAATACTGCGGACACGGTATTGGTCGCGGCTTCCATGAAGAACCGCAGGTGCTGCATTATGATGCAGACGATGGCGGCGTCGTATTGCAGCCTGGCATGACCTTTACCATTGAACCGATGCTGAACGCCGGGGATTACCGTATCCGCACCATGAAAGACGGCTGGACGGTAAAAACCAAAGACCGCAGCTTGTCTGCTCAGTACGAGCATACTATTGTGGTAACGGAAAACGGCTGTGAAATTCTGACGCTGCGTAAAGATGACACCATCCCGGCGATCATCACACACGACGAATAATGTTTTGCCTGATGGCGATGCATTCGCATCTTATCAGGCCTACAAATTACACCTTTACTCAAAATCATTCGAGTTGCCTCAAGGCGGCAAGAGAGTGAATCTTCAGGAGCGTACATAAGTACGTGACTGGAGTGAACGAGCGCAGCCAACGTAGAAGCAACTTGAAGGATGAAGAGTAAATACGTAGGCCGGATAAGGCGTTCACGCCATTATCCGGCTTTTTAATGGGTGGCGCATATGAATACTCTTCCTGAACAGCACGCGAATACCGCACTCCCCACCCTCCCTGACCAGCCGCAAAACCCTGGCGTCTGGCCGCGCGCTGAACTGACCGTCGCCGGTATCAAAGCCCGCATCGACATCTTTCAACACTGGCTGGGAGAGGCATTTGACAGCGGCATTTGTGCTGAACAGCTTATTGAAGCCCGAACCGAATTTATCGACCAGTTATTGCAACGCCTGTGGATTGAGGCCGGTTTCGGTCAGATTGCCGATCTGGCGCTGGTCGCCGTCGGCGGCTATGGACGCGGCGAACTGCATCCGCTTTCCGATATTGATCTGCTCATTTTAAGCCGCAAAAAGCTGCCCGATGAACAGGCGCAAAAGGTCGGCGAGCTGCTGACTTTACTATGGGACGTCAAGCTGGATGTCGGGCATAGCGTACGTACGCTGGAAGAGTGTCTGCTGGAAGGTCTGTCTGATTTAACCGTTGCGACAAACCTCATCGAAACGCGCCTGCTGATCGGTGATGTCGCTCTGTTTCTGGCACTGCAAAAACATATTTTCAGCGAAGGTTTTTGGCCGTCCGACAAATTTTACGCCGCCAAAGTAGAAGAGCAGAACCAGCGCCACCAGCGCTATCACGGCACCAGCTATAATCTGGAGCCGGATATTAAAAGCAGCCCCGGCGGCCTGCGCGATATCCATACGTTGCAGTGGGTCGCCCGACGTCACTTCGGCGCTACCTCGCTCGATGAGATGGTAGGATTCGGCTTTTTAACCCCCGCTGAGCGCGCGGAGCTCAACGAGTGCCTGCATATCCTGTGGCGCATTCGCTTTGCGCTACATCTGGTGGTCAGTCGCTACGATAACCGCCTGCTGTTCGACCGCCAGTTAAGCGTCGCTCAACGCCTTAACTACAGCGGCGAGGGCAACGATCCGGTTGAGCGGATGATGAAAGACTACTTCCGGGTTACGCGTCGGGTGAGCGAACTTAATCAGATGCTGCTTCAGCTATTTGACGAGGCGATTCTGGCGCTGCCTGCGGATGAAAAACCGCGTCCTGTTGACGATGAGTTTCAACTGCGCGGCACGCTCATTGATCTGCGTGACGACACGCTGTTTATCCGCGAACCGCAAGCGATCCTGCGCATGTTTTATATGATGGTGCGCAATAGCGCGATCACCGGCATTTACTCTACGACATTACGCCACTTGCGCCACGCCCGCCGCCACCTGAGCCAACCGCTGTGTTACATCCCGGAGGCGCGCACTCTGTTTCTTAGTATGCTGCGCCATCCCGGCGCGGTCAGCCGCGGCCTGCTGCCCATGCATCGCCACAGCGTACTGTGGGCTTATATGCCGCAGTGGTCGCACATCGTCGGACAAATGCAGTTTGACCTGTTCCACGCATACACGGTGGATGAACACACCATCCGCGTAATGCTCAAACTGGAGAGCTTTGCGAAAGAAGAGACGCGCCAGCGCCATCCGCTATGCGTCGATCTCTGGCCGCGGCTTCCCCATCCGGAACTGATCCTGATCGCCGCGCTGTTCCACGATATTGCGAAAGGACGCGGCGGCGACCATTCCGTACTGGGCGCGCAGGATGTACTCACCTTCGCCGAACTGCACGGTTTGAACTCACGCGAAACGCAACTGGTCGCCTGGCTGGTGCGCCAACACCTGCTGATGTCGGTCACCGCTCAGCGCCGCGACATCCAGGATCCGGAAGTCATCAAGCAGTTTGCCGAAGAGGTGCAAACCGAAACACGGCTGCGTTTTCTGGTCTGCCTGACCGTCGCGGACATCTGCGCGACCAACGAAACCTTGTGGAATAGCTGGAAACAGAGCCTGCTGCGCGAGCTGTACTTCGCCACGGAGAAACAGCTCAGGCGTGGAATGCAAAATACGCCGGATATGCGTGAGCGCGTGCGTCACCATCAGCTTCAGGCGCTGGCGCTGCTGCGAATGGACAATATTGATGAAGCCGCGCTGCACAAAATCTGGACCCGCTGTCGCGCTAACTATTTTGTTCGTCATAGTCCAAATCAGCTCGCCTGGCACGCACGCCATTTATTGCAGCACGATCTGCGCCAACCGTTAGTGTTGCTCAGTCCGCAGGCCACGCGCGGCGGAACCGAAATTTTTATCTGGAGTCCGGACAGACCCTATCTGTTTGCCGCCGTCTGCGCCGAGCTGGACAGGCGTAATTTAAGCGTCCATGACGCGCAGATCTTTACCACTCGCGACGGCATGGCAATGGATACGTTTATCGTTCTGGAACCAGACGGCAGCCCGCTGGCGGCGGATCGCCATGACGTTATTCGCACCGGTCTTGAACAGACCATTACGCAGCGTAGCTGGCAGCCGCCGCAGCCGCGTCGGCAACCGGCAAAGTTACGGCACTTTACGGTCGAAACGGAAGTCAATTTTTTGCCCACCCATACCGACAGAAAATCATTCATGGAATTGATCGCGCTCGATCAGCCTGGTCTGCTGGCCAGGGTCGGACAAATTTTTGCCGATCTGGGAATTTCGCTTCATGGCGCCCGAATTACAACCATTGGTGAACGAGTAGAAGATTTATTCATAATCGCCACAGCGGATCGGCGCGCACTTAATAATGTGCTGCAACTTGAGGTGCAACAACGGTTGACAGCGGCCCTCAATCCAAACGATAAAGGGTAGTGTGTTTATTTATATGAAAGAGTTTAACAATGCAGCAGTTACAGAACGTTATTGAGACCGCTTTTGAGCGCCGCGCCGATATTACGCCGGCTAATGTAGATACCGTGACCCGAGAGGCGGTAAAACAGGTCATTTCTCTACTTGATTCCGGCGCGCTGCGTGTCGCAGAAAAAATCGACGGTCAGTGGGTCACTCACCAGTGGTTGAAGAAAGCGGTTCTGCTCTCTTTCCGTATTAACGATAACCAGGTTATCGACGGTGCGGAAAGCCGCTACTTCGATAAAGTCCCGATGAAATTCGCTGATTACGACGAAGCGCGTTTTCAGAAAGAAGGCTTCCGCGTCGTTCCGCCTGCGGCCGTTCGTCAGGGCGCATTTATCGCCCGCAACACCGTGTTGATGCCGTCTTACGTTAACATCGGCGCCTACGTTGACGAAGGCACCATGGTTGACACCTGGGCGACGGTGGGTTCCTGTGCGCAGATTGGTAAAAATGTTCACCTTTCCGGCGGCGTGGGTATCGGCGGCGTACTGGAGCCGCTGCAGGCTAACCCGACCATCATTGAAGACAACTGCTTTATTGGCGCGCGTTCTGAAGTCGTGGAAGGCGTCATTGTCGAAGAAGGTTCCGTCATTTCCATGGGGGTATACCTCGGCCAGAGCACCAAAATATACGATCGCGAAACCGGTGAAGTTCACTATGGCCGCGTACCGGCGGGCTCCGTGGTCGTTTCCGGCAACCTGCCGTCAAAAGACGGTAAGTACAGTTTGTACTGCGCGGTGATCGTGAAAAAAGTCGACGCCAAAACGCGTGGTAAAGTGGGCATTAACGAATTATTGCGCACTATTGATTAAGCGAGTGAAAAGCGGGGGCGACAGCCCCCCTTTGCATTACGGCGAATGCGGTAACACGGTTTCCGGCGCAATCTTTGCCGCAAACGCCGAAGCCAGCGCAGTCAAAACGACATAACCGGCAACCAACGCCCAACTGTTATCATAGACTGCGCTTAACGCCTTAGCGATAAACGGCGTGAATCCCCCTGCCACAACCGCCCCCAACTGAGCGCCAATTGATGAACCGCTGTAGCGTACAGGCGGATGAAACAGTCCGGCGAAAAAAGAAGGTTGCACGGCATTCAGTGAATTATGACCAATGTTAATAAGCAGAACGTAGCCCATTGTCATCAGTATGAGCGAACGGCTTTCCAGCAGCCAGAAAAAGGGAAAAGCCATTGCCGCGACAAAAAGCGCGCCGAAAATATACACCTGACGGCAGCCACGCCGATCCGACATGATGCCAAATAGCACGTGCATGGGATACGCCAGCAGACAGGTGAACATTACAATGTACAGAATAGTCAGGCTGGCAATCCCAAGCTGCGTTGTCGCCCAGGAAACCGCGAAGACGGTAGCAAGAAAAAAGGGAACGCTTTCCGCAAAACGCAGAATTATAATCAGCAAAATGCTGCGCCATTGTTCTCGTACTACTTTGACCACCGGCCTTTCTTCTCTTTGCTGCCTATGATTAATGGCCTGCTGCTTTTTAAACGCACGGAAGACAGGTGTCTCATCCAGACGATGACGCATATATAATCCAGGCAACACCAAAAGCGCACTGAGCAGAAAAGGAATACGCCATCCCCACGATAACAACGCCTCCTGCGGTAATTGGGTCACGACTATAAATACGCCTGTCGCCAATAATTGTCCCGTGAGTCCTCCTGTTTGCGATAGCGCGCTTAACCGCCCCCGGTGCTTTCCAGCAGCATATTCCACGACCATCAACATGGCGCCTCCCCATTCGCCTCCAACCATAAATCCCTGTAGAAAACGCAGAATAACCAGTAAAGCAGGCGCCAGCGCGCCGATACTGGCGTAAGAAGGCAGGCAACCGATGAGAAACGTGACCGCGCCCATCCCCCCTAACGTGATTAATAACGTGTTTTTACGCCCAAGCGTATCCCCCCTGTTGCCAAAAAATAGCGCGCCCAGCGGTCGGGAAATAAATCCCACGCCGAAACTGGCAAAAGAAGATAACGTTGCAGTCAATGGGCTGGCGCCAGGGAAAAAAAGCGGGCCAAATACCAGCGCGCTTGCCAGGCCATATAATAGAAAATCATAATATTCAATGGAGTTTCCTATCCAGGCGGAAATCACCACCCGGCGAATAGTGGCATTATACGTTCCGGACATAGATTCCGCCTCTCAAGGTTATCGACCACTGCCTCCGGTCAATTTCCCACACTGACCTCAAACGCTTTCTCTATAAACGGAATATCGCGTTGAATTACTTAAGCTATCAATAACCGCCGCCCTTTTGCTCATGACGTTGCCGAGACGTCTTCTGCGATCAACCGCGCTTTTTTTGTATACATTGGTGGCGAAAAACCAATTTTTCGTTAATTATTCAAAAGTTATAGTGTGATGAAGGATACCGCTATGTATGACAATCTAAAAAGTCTGGGCATTACCAATCCTGAGGAAATCGATCGTTACAGCCTGCGGCAAGAAGCCAATAACGATATCCTGAAAATCTATTTTCAAAAGGATAGAGGTGAATTCTTTGCTAAAAGCGTGAAGTTTAAGTATCCACGCCAGCGTAAAACGGTGGTGGCCGATGGCATCGGTCAGGGTTATAAAGAAGTACAGGAGATTAGCCCTAACCTACGCTATGTGATTGACGAGCTGGACCAAATCTGCCAGCGCGACCGCTCAGAACTCGATCTCAAACGTAAGATCCTCGACGACTTGCGCCACCTGGAAAGCGTCGTCGCGAATAAGATCAGTGAAATCGAAGCCGATCTGGACAAGCTTACCCGTAAGTAAGCTGTGTGTTGCCGGATGGCGACGTGTTACGCCTTATCCGGCCTACAGGTATATCCCCGTAGGCCTGGTAAGCGAAGCGCCGCCGGGCTTAACGCTGTTCATCCAATTGTAGCGCCACATACAGCAACAGCCGATCGTCAAAATTTCCCAAATCCAGCCCGGTCAGTTCCGAAATACGATTTAGCCGATATTCCAGCGTGTTACGATGAATAAACAGCGCCTTAGAGGTCGCCAGCGGCTGGACATTATGGCGAAACCACGCCGTCAGCGTCCGACGTAATAACCCGTTGTTATCCATCGCTTTGAGTTTTACCAGCGGGCGCGCCAGCTCATTGGCCTGCCAGCCGCCACGCAGGCTATCTAACAGAACCGGCAGCATCAAATCCTGATAAAAATAGCTGCGGCTTTCTGGCATCCGCTGTTTGCCGACCATCATCGTGGTGCGCGCCGTGCGGTATGAGCGTGCAATACTGCCCGGCCCGGTAAAGTAATTGCCCAGCGCCACGCGAAAACGTAGCTGACCATTCTCTTTCATGCGCGAGATAAGCTGCTCTACGCGCTTACGATGATCTTCAGCATCCCAACGACCAAACGAGTTTAAGGCGGGTTTGAGCACCACCATCTCGGTGAGAGAAACAATGGCTATCAGGTTGTTACGCTCCGGCGTGGTAAGCGCATTCTGCAACTGCTGAAGTTCCGCCATTGCGCTATCGACGCCAAGCTGGCCGCTGTCGACTTCCACCACCGCCGCCACACGCGGCTGGTTCAAATCGATCCCCAAACGCTGCGCCCATTCCACCAGCGCCGGCGTATTTTCTTCGGCCTGAATCAGGTTCATCACCAGCTCTTCACGCAAACGGCTATCCTGCGCCAAAAGGTGCATTAACCGCGACTGCTCCAGCATCATTTCGGCAGTCATACACACCAGTTCGCCATATTTACGCAGATGCTCTGGTTCGCCGGTGAGGCCGATCACGCCGACAATTTCGCCCTCAAGGCGTAAGGGAAGATTAATCCCCTGACGCACCCCGTGCAGGTGTCGCGCCACGGCGTTGTCGATATCCACAACCCGGCCCTGCGACAGCACTAACAGCGCGCCTTCGTGCAATTCACCAATACGTTCCCGATCGCCGCTGCCGATAATGCGCCCGCGGGCATCCATTACGTTGATATTGGTATCGATGATGCGCATAGTGCGCGCCACGATATCCTGCGCCATTTTGGTATCAAGATGCCAGCCAGCCATAAATCCCTCCTGTGAGCAGAGCACAAGCATAAGGAAGATGACAGGCCTCGACATTGTGCAAATGCACAAAACGGTGCAAAGAAGTATGGAGTTGTGGGGGGTTTCACAGAAAAGTGTTGCCCCCTTCCATGATGGAAGGGGGACAAAGGTGATTACTGCATCAGCAAATAAATAGAACTATCACCACGCTGAATATTCAGCGCCAGCACCGACGGTTTGCTGTCGAGAATCTTACGCAGCTCGGCGATATTTTTCACCGGCTGCTGGTTAGCGCCGATAATCACATCACCTTTTTTGAGGCCAATTTGCGCGGCGGGCGAGTTCGCTTTCACGCTGCTCACCACAACGCCTTTATCCTGGCCTTTATTGCTCATTTCAGCGCCTTCAATCCCGCTGAAGATGGTGCTGGAATCAACCTGACTCTGGCTGCTCTGCTGCAGTTCCAGATTAACCGTAATCGCTTTACCTTCACGCAGCAGACCGAGGCTGATTTTGCTGCCGACCGGCATAGTGCCAACCTGAGCGCGCAGCGCCGCAAAGCTGCTGATCGGTTTACCGTTCAGCGAGGTAATGACATCCCCGGCTTTGATACCCGCTTTCGCCGCGGACGAATTCGGCATCACCTGGCTGACGAACGCGCCACGCTGGGCATCGACTTTCATCGCTTTCGCCAGCTCAGAGCTCAGCTCAGTCCCCATGATCCCCAGTTCGCCGCGTTTCACCTGGCCGTATTCCACCATCTGCGACGTCAGGTTTTTCACCATGTTACTGGGGATAGCGAAGCCGATACCGATGTTGCCGCCGTCCGGCGCCAGAATCGCGGTGTTAATACCGATCAGCTCACCGTTCAGGTTCACCAGCGCGCCGCCGGAGTTACCACGGTTAATCGCGGCGTCGGTCTGAATAAAGTTCTCGTAATTTTCTACGTTCAGGCCGCTACGCCCCAGCGCCGAAACGATACCTGACGTCACCGTTTCGCCCAGACCAAACGGGTTACCAATAGCGACGGTATAATCCCCCACGCGCAGCGCGTCGGAGTCCGCCAGCTTAATCGCCGTCAGGTTCTTCGGATTCTGAATTTGAATCAGCGCGATATCAGAACGCGGATCTTTGCCCACTACTTTAGCATCGAATTTACGCCCATCGCTAAGCTGTACTTTAATCACGCTGGCGTTATCAACCACGTGGTTGTTGGTGACGACGTAGCCCTTCGCGGCGTCAATAATTACGCCGGAGC
The DNA here is from genome assembly GCF_015534835.1 of Salmonella sp. SJTUF14076. NCBI lineage: Bacteria > Pseudomonadati > Pseudomonadota > Gammaproteobacteria > Enterobacterales > Enterobacteriaceae > Salmonella > Salmonella sp. SJTUF14076. The sequence goes on from NZ_CP064674.1 coordinate 3,704,069, forward strand.
CCAGCGCCATGAATTTCTGTTGTTGACCGCCGTTGCCGCCGTTACCGCCGCCCTGGCAGAACGGAGAATTCTGGAACGGAGAACCGTCCTGGCAGAACGGGGAGTCATCGCCAAAGAATTGCTGGAAATTACGCGGCATACGCGGCGTATTCACCGTGGTGCTACCTTCTACATTAATACTGACCACCGATGGCATCACTTTTTCGAGCATCGGTGCCAGGCTTGGCATCTGCTGGGCAGTCATTGCTGAAGAGGACGTTTCAGCCGCCGTGGCAGACAGAGGCGACAATGCCAAACCTAAACTCAGAGCCAGTGCACTCATTGCTAATGTGGTTTTTTTCATGTGTTTCAATCTCGATTAACAGGTAACGCAAAATTGCTGTGTACGTCAGATTCATTTTATAACGCGAAGTTCCGGAATAAAGTTTCTGGAAAAAGTAAAAATTTATTGTCCATCTTTACAAAAGTCCATTTACTGTTCGACCGCCATCAAACGCCGATATTCATCCCATGCGTAAAGGTCAGTCATCCCGCTGATATAATCCTGAATCAACCGACAGCGATAATAATATTCCAGTACCGGGTACTCCGCCGAATCCGTGGGTAATTTACTGACGACTTCCACGTAGGCCAAACGATGGCGCGTAGAAAGTTTCTGAAATAAGCGCGATTCTATAGGGAAGCGTTTCAACCGTTCTTTTTCCACCAGCTCGCGAAAGTCGTTAAGCGACAAGCTTAATAGCGGCTGATAGATATCTAATAACCCGCTGATCACCCGGTATCCCTGTAGTTCAAGCTGTTCTACATCCGGATGGCTAAACACATGTTCAACCGCCACATTCTTATAGAGTTCAAGCAGGCGGCTAAAACCGCTGGCATCTTCCAGTAACGCCTGATTGAAGGTACCGGCAAAAATCTGCGGCAAATTATCAATAAAACGCTGAGCGGCATAGGGCACCAGTTTATTTAATGTATTTACCCGTAAATACATAAAAAACTGATCTTCGGTACTGCGGCTTAATGTATTGGCGCGTGATTTTTCCCACGCATTTCCTACCACCAGCTCAAACAGCGAATCCTTCTCATGGTGGCCCCACGCGTGATATAAATGGTGATAAAGCTGCTCAACGCTAAAGATTCTTTTCTCTACCGCGTCTTCAAGATCGGCGACACAATAAGAAATATCATCTGCGGCTTCCATAATCCACGTTAATGGAAAGCGACTGTAAGGCGCTAACTGCAGTTCTTTACGTAACCTCGCAATATACTTCTCTTCAGAAAGATAATAGCCCGGTTTCTTCATTAAATAGCGATGGGAATCCGGCACCGGCCCTCGCCACCATGCCGGACGGGTATATTTTAAAATTCCGCCGACCTGCGCCCAGGTAAGATTCATCCGCATGAGCGTATGCACCAGACGAATTCCCTGTGCATTGCCTTCAAAATGGCAGATATCCTGACGTACTTTGCGGCGAATATCGTTCAGATTTTCTTCGCCTTCCTGTAACCGTAGCGAGGAAACCACACAGCGATCATGCGTGAGCGGCTGGCTTTCCGCATCTTCCGGATGCAGCCGCTGACGAAACCAGTCATTGATCGCCGCTTCGCCAAAATGACCGAACGGCGGATTACCGATGTCGTGCATCAGGCAGGCCATTTCTACAATACTTTCAAAGGGACCGGTCAGCGCATCCAGACCGTACTCCTCTAGCCGGTTTTGCTCTTTCAGGCGGCTTAAAATCTCTTTCGCGATATAACGCCCCACCTGCTGCACCTCCATCGAATGCGTCAGACGAGTACGCACCGCGGCATTGCGCTCCAGCGGGAAAACCTGCGTTTTTTGCTGCAAACGGCGTATAGCCGGAGAGTTGATAATCCGCCCGCGATCGCTTTCAAAAATCCGCAGGATCTCATGCTCCGTCTTTACACCCTGCGGTGAACGATAACGACGATGCCAGTTAATTTTATTTCGGAAATCGATCGATGCCATATCCTCTCCCCGCCTGAGAAATGCGCTTCCCCATAAGCGCATGATAAACTATGCCCCCAAAACTGACTTATCGCGAGTAAATCTATGAAAATCGGCATCATTGGCGCAATGGAAGAAGAAGTTACGCTGCTGCGTGACAAAATTGACAACCGTCAGACGATTACGCTGGGCGGCTGCGAAATTTACACTGGCCAGTTGAACGGCACCGAAGTGGCGTTGCTGAAATCCGGTATCGGTAAAGTCGCGGCGGCGCTGGGCGCAACGTTGCTTCTGGAGCACTGCAAGCCGGACGTGATCATCAATACCGGTTCCGCAGGCGGTCTGGCGTCCACGCTGAAGGTCGGCGATATCGTCGTCTCTGACGAAGCACGTTACCACGACGCTGATGTGACCGCTTTCGGCTATGAATACGGGCAATTACCGGGCTGTCCGGCCGGATTTAAGGCCGATGATAAGCTGATCGCCGCCGCGGAATCCTGCATCAGGGATCTGAATCTGAACGCGGTACGCGGCCTTATTGTTAGCGGCGACGCGTTTATTAACGGTTCCGTCGGGCTGGCGAAAATCCGGCATAACTTCCCCGACGCGGTCGCCGTAGAGATGGAAGCCACCGCTATCGCCCACGTCTGCCATAACTTCAACGTGCCGTTCGTGGTGGTACGCGCTATCTCTGACGTGGCCGATCAGCAATCGCACCTCAGCTTTGACGAATTCCTCGCGGTGGCGGCGAAACAGTCGACTCTGATGGTCGAAACGCTGGTACAGAAACTGGCGCATGGCTAAGCAAATGTTCAGGGCGCTGGGCGCCCTGCTGCTTACGCTCCCGGTGTGGCTTTACGCTGCGCCGCGCGTAATTACGCTCTCTCCCGCCAATACGGAGCTTGCTTTTGCCGCCGGGATTACGCCCGTTGGCGTCAGCAGCTATTCCGACTACCCGCCCGAAGCGCAAAAAATAGAACAGGTCTCTACCTGGCAGGGAATGAATCTGGAGCGCATTGTGTCGCTGAAGCCGGATCTGGTCGTCGCCTGGCGCGGCGGTAATGCGGAACGCCAGGTAAACCAACTGACGTCATTAGGTATTAAGGTCATGTGGGTGGACGCGGTAACCATCGAACAGATCGCCGACGCGCTCCGCCAACTGGCCGCCTGGAGCCCGCAGCCGGAAAAGGCTCAGCAGGCAGCGCAGACATTGCTAAAAGAGTACGCCGCGCTCAAAGTCGAGTATGCCGGTAAAGCTAAAAAGCGCGTCTTTCTTCAGTTTGGCATGAATCCTCTGTTTACCAGTGGTAAAGGGTCTATTCAACATCAGGTTTTGACGACCTGCGGCGGAGAAAACGTCTTTGCTGACAGCCGCGTGCCGTGGCCGCAAGTCAGCCGTGAACAGGTGCTGGCAAGGCATCCCCAGGCCATTATCGTGGCCGGAAAAGCGGGCGAAATTCTCAAAATTGAACAATACTGGGGAAACCTGTTAAAAATTCCGGTTATTCCGCTTAACAGCGACTGGTTTGAACGCGCAAGCCCGCGTATTATCCTCGCCGCAAAACAACTCTGTAATGCGCTTTCACAGGTGAATTAGAGCCTGTCTTACCAGGCTCCCAGTGGGGATTCGACAATGCTCGTCTATTGGCTGGATATTGTAGGCACGGCTGTATTTGCTATCTCTGGCGTGTTGCTGGCCGGGAAATTACGTATGGACCCGTTCGGCGTCCTGGTGCTCGGCGTCGTTACTGCCGTTGGCGGCGGGACAATCCGCGATATGGCGCTGGATAACGGCCCGGTATTCTGGGTTAAAGATCCTACCGACCTGGTCGTCGCCATGGTCACCAGTATGCTGACCATCCTGCTGGTTCGCCAGCCAAGACGTCTGCCGAAATGGATGTTGCCGGTGCTGGATGCGGTCGGGCTGGCGGTGTTTGTCGGCATTGGGGTGAATAAAGCCTTCCTCGCTGAAACGGGGCCATTAGTGGCCGTCTGTATGGGCGTGATTACCGGCGTCGGCGGCGGGATTATTCGCGATGTTCTGGCACGCGAGATTCCCATGATCCTACGCACCGAAATCTATGCCACGGCCTGTATTATCGGCGGGATTGTTCACGCCACCGCGTTTTATACGTTTTCAGTACCGCTGGAAAGCGCCAGCATGATGGGTATGGTCGTCACGCTGTTTATTCGGCTGGCGGCCATTCGCTGGCATTTGAAATTGCCGACGTTTGCCCTGGATGAAAACGGACGTTGATATTGTTTTGCCCGATGGCGCTACGCTTATCGGGCCTAGAACATCTTTCCTGTAGGCCGGATAAGACGCTCGCGTCGCCATCCGGCACAACGAACAGCGATCAAATGCTGAAGGAAGAGCCACACCCGCAGGTACTTTTCGCATTCGGGTTGGTTACAATGAAGCGGGAACCTTCCAGACCTTCGGTATAATCTACCGAACCACCCACCAGATACTGCAAACTCATCGGGTCAACCACCAGGCCAACGCCCTGTTTTTCGATGGTCATATCCCCTTCGTTAACCTGATCGTCAAAGGTAAAACCATACTGGAAGCCGCTGCAACCACCGCCGGTGATATACACGCGCAGTTTCAGATTCGGGTTATCTTCGTCAGCGATAAGACTTTTTACTTTATTCGCTGCTGCGTCGGTAAACTGCAGCGGCAGCGCTACGTCATCACTCATATTTTGCTCCAAACGACATCGGTAATTGGATAAATTTTCACCCAATATTGGCAGTCATTATCTAATACCCTGGTAATTCGTTCAAGTATTCTCGCCCGCAGGCGCATTCTGGCTTTTCGCCGCCTGTTCCGCATCCTGCTTCGCCAGAGTGCGCGCCAGGATGGTTGAGTATAACGGTTTCCCGCCCAAAAACTGGGCTAATAGTGTCGCGCCAAGACAGGTGATAATCATTGGCAAAATGAGCTGGTAGTTATCGGTCATCTCCAGCACCAGCACAATCCCCGTCAGCGGGGCGCGCACCGACGCCGCCATCAGCGCCCCCATCCCGGCAATCGCAAAGGTACCGGCCTCCAGGTGATACTGCGGGAAAAGCACTGCCGCCGCCATACCGAAGGCCGTACCAAGCAGCGTTCCCAGCGCCAGCATCGGGGCGAAAATGCCCCCCGGCGCGCCGGAAGAAAAGCAAAGCAGCGTCGTGACAACCCGGGCAATAAAGATGAACAGCAGTAGCCCGACGCTAAAATTACCTGCCGCGGCGATGGGAATAAGGTTAAATCCGCCGCCTGCCGCTTCCGGCTCAATCAACCCCAGAATACCGCACAGGCCGCCGATCGCGCCGCCCATAAGCACCCATTTTTTAATTTCGCCGCCATGAAAGCGCTGAAACATATCCTGGGTACGCAGCACCAACGAATTAAATACCGGCCCGACGCAGCCAAAAATAATACCGAGGATAAGGTATAACCACAGCGTGTTAACCGGCGCATCAGACAGTTTGCCGACTTCAATAATCGGCGCTTCGCCGTTAAATATGCGGAACACAATGCTCGACATGATGACGCCGGTAAACACCGCTTTAATCGAAATCAGGTTGTAGCGAAACTGCGGGCGCATCTCTTCAATAATAAACAGGATACCCGCCAGCGGCGCGTTAAACGCCGCAGAGAGCCCCGCCGCCGCGCCGGTCGCCAGCAACGTATGCCGCGCTTCGGCGCTGCGCATACGAAAAACATCCAGCACCATGCGCCCCAGGTTGCCCCCGATTTGCACCGTTGGCCCTTCGCGCCCTAATACCATTCCTGCGCCCAACGTTCCCATCCCACCGATAAATTTCACCGGCAACACGCGCCACCAGCGCACCGGACGTAGCTCCTCCAGCGCGCCTTCAATTTCCGGGATACCCGAGCCGCCGGCTTCCGGCGCAAATTTTCGCACCAAAAAGTAGCCGACCATCGCCAGTAACGCCGAAAGGATAAAGGCCAGCGGCCAAAGCAAAAACGCATGGTCCGCGACCTGAACCAGCGCGCCAATGCGCATGTTTTGTACCCAGGAAACCGCCTTTTCAAAGGCGACGCCAACCAGTCCGGTAAGCGTGCCGACAACGGCCGCCATGAACAGGATGGCCAGCGGTGTTTTATCCCGCTGCATTAACCGGCGAATCTGATCTCTGCGCCGTAAACGCACAATTTGCTGAGCTAAAAAGGTGGAAGTGTCTGTTTTCATCAGAAGATCATTAATTGGTAATACAAATCTAAAGTCGGCATTCTACTCGCCAACGCCGCGAAAATCCCCTGCAAATCGTATTGTTTCAAATGCGTAAAACTTTCATAACCTTCTCTGAATAACTTAGAATAGCGGGTATTCACTTTTTCTACGAACCAGGAATCTTTCCATGAGTAAGTCTGAAAATCTCTATAGCGCGGCCCGCGAGCTGATCCCCGGCGGCGTGAACTCCCCTGTTCGCGCCTTCACTGGCGTAGGCGGTACCCCACTGTTTATCGAAAAAGCGGACGGCGCTTATCTTTATGATGTCGATGGCAAAGCGTATATCGACTATGTCGGTTCCTGGGGGCCAATGGTACTGGGGCATAACCATCCGGCTATCCGCAATGCGGTGATCGAAGCTGCGGAGCGCGGTTTAAGTTTCGGCGCGCCAACCGAAATGGAAGTAAAAATGGCGGAACTGGTGACCAACCTGGTGCCGACCATGGACATGGTGCGCATGGTGAACTCCGGCACCGAAGCGACGATGAGCGCTATTCGCCTGGCGCGTGGTTTTACTGGCCGCGATAAGATTATCAAATTCGAAGGCTGCTACCACGGCCACGCAGACTGTCTGCTGGTCAAAGCCGGTTCTGGCGCGCTGACGCTTGGTCAGCCGAACTCGCCGGGCGTGCCGGCAGATTTCGCGAAACATACGCTGACCTGCACTTATAACGATCTGGCGTCAGTGCGCGCGGCATTTGAACAATATCCGCAGGAAATCGCCAGTATCATCGTCGAACCCGTGGCGGGCAATATGAACTGCGTCCCGCCGCTGCCGGAATTTCTGCCAGGTCTGCGCGCCTTGTGCGATGAGTTCGGCGCGCTGCTGATTATCGACGAAGTGATGACCGGTTTTCGCGTAGCGCTGGCCGGAGCCCAGGATTACTACGGCGTCGTGCCTGACCTGACCTGTCTGGGTAAAATCATCGGCGGCGGGATGCCGGTAGGCGCGTTTGGCGGTCGTCGCGATGTAATGGATGCGCTGGCGCCGACGGGCCCGGTTTACCAGGCGGGCACCCTTTCCGGCAACCCGATTGCGATGGCGGCCGGTTTCGCCTGCCTGAATGAAGTCGCCCAGCCCGGCATTCATGAAACGCTGGATGAGCTCACCACCCGCCTGGCGGAAGGGCTGTGCGAAGCGGCGCAGGAGGTGGGGATCCCACTGGTCGTCAACCATGTCGGCGGCATGTTCGGGATTTTCTTCACCGATGCAGAAACCGTAACCTGCTATCAGGATGTGATGGCATGTGACGTTGAACGCTTTAAGCGTTTCTTCCACCTGATGCTGGAGGAAGGCGTATATCTGGCGCCGTCCGCGTTCGAAGCAGGCTTTATGTCCGTGGCGCACAGTGAAGAAGATATCAATAACACCATCGACGCCGCGCGTCGGGTGTTTGCGAAACTGTAAAAGAGAACGTCCAGAAACAACGTAGGCCGGGTAAGGCGAAGCCGCCACCCGGCTTTTTTTTGGTTCATACCAGGTTAGCGTGAATCTTCGCCAAACACCCAGCCCCCCTAAAGCTCATCAATAATATACTGGAAGCTACAGGTCGACGTGAACTGCCCGGAGCCAATGTTGCGGGTGTTCACCGCTACATTAATGTCATGAAGCTCAACATCGGTTATCGGATGATCAACGGCGCTGGTCGTGACGCTCGACTGGTCGCAGCCCAGCACATTGAGCGTAATACCCGATGAGACAAAACGGCAATAAGCGCCACGGTTGTCAAATTTGCTGCCATCGCACAGTTTCCCCCCCTCCATCAAATAGGTATGTAACGTGCGATTCACCGTGCCACCGGTGGCATCAAACATGAGCGTTGTTTTCTGTTTCGAAACGTTCGCATCCCAGGAGATATCAAAAGTTTCGACTGGCACCTTCGGACAAGCCGAGCTACGCGTGTCCGGCGCGCTATAGGTTTCCCCAGAAACCAGATCCTCAGCGGTGCTATGAGTGGCGGCCAGCCACGGGCAACCATAATTGTCGCTTTGTACGGTAATATCAACGGTATAATAACCGCAGCCATTCCAACTTGAGGGGAGGTTTTTACAGTTGGATTTCGAAATGCTGTTATCAAAATCCCGCAGAACAATAGTCGGTGCGGGGTCAGGCCCGGTCCAGGAGAGTAAGGTCGCAGTAGCTCCTTTTCTTGCCATTCCTGAGAATTTCCAGGAACCATAGTACACGCCATCAGGCGTGGTTACTGTAGAGTTCAGTATAACCGCTCTATCCGCATAACTAGGGCCAATACCATAATATAGCGTGGTGCTCCCAAACGTCGCTTTCAGCATGGGTCTGGCCGATACCGAACCACCATAAACGGCAATCAGCAGCAAAAATAAAGTCCGTATTATTTTCATTATAAATACTCAAATGTGGCTAGCGCACTTGCAGAGAACCTTCCCGGAATCAGGTCCTCGCCGGGAAGACGTTGTACCCAGGCATTCAGGCTTAGCGTATTTTTCCCCGTCACCAGCGTAAATACCGCACCGCTTTCGTTATTAATGCCCACGGGAACGCCGGATAGCGTTTCAATGCCAATCCCGATCCCGGAAGCGCCTGAATAGCTATCGATGGCCAGGATACCGCGCATTCCGGTCGCTTCGGTTCCAGTGAAAATTACCTGCACTCCGTTACTCAGCGCCGAATCGCAATCCGTTAGTTCAAACACCAAAGGTTTGCGGGCAGACTGGCCGCCGGGAATAAAGTCAGAAGCATCAAGCGATGAAAAATCGACTTCATCAATATCGGCTCCCTGCATTGTTAAGGTACACGGACTGGCGACCAGACTACCGGAAAAATGCAGATTATCTGCCGCTGAGACCGGCAATATCAGCGTCCCCCAGAGGATGAAGGCCACGCCGTGTAATAACGTCTGTTTTTTAACCATTACTGATAATCCACCTGTAATGTTGCCGTCGCATCGAAGTCGCCTTCTGTCAGCGAGGCTCCGCTCTTTTTAACCGGTATGGCTTTCAGAACAGGTGCCGACTGCTCATTTACAGTAATGGTGGACCCCAACGTAAACGGTTGGTCGTTCTGCCTGAGTTCAATCCCCAGCCCCGCCACGCTGGTGTTTATCGCCGCCTGATTAAAATCAGTCACAGAGCCGCTTAGTGTCAGGGTCATTGTCATCGTATCGTCGCGCACCGCTGAATCACAGGTGATCTCATACGGAACATTCTGTGCGTAACGCGCACCATCTATTTTACTAATCAGCATGTTACCGAACTTAACTTCGATCGTCTGATTATGGCTAATCGTGCAATTCGGCGGTGATATTAACGTACCGTGAAACTTAAGATTCTCAGCCGACTGCGCGGCAAAACTGCTGCTTATTAACACCATCAAAGCCATTTTTTTCATTGGTAATCCACCACCAGCGTAGCACCTGCGTTAAACGCGCCACCTGTTAACGTTACGCCATTATCTTTGACAGGAATCGCCTCGATGGCCGGACCGCTGCCACCGCTGTATTGAAATGACAACCATTGCGTATTGCCGGGTGAAATCAGCTCGCCATCCGTGGCGGTTTGCAGACGGATACCCAATCCATCGACATCGGTTTGCAATACCGACTCACCATTGATAGTCACCGCATTCCCCTGAATCTGTAACTTCAGGTAATCGCTCACTCTGCCGTTACAGCTCAGGCGATAGCCCACCGCCTGCCGGTAATTCACCCCATCCACTTTCGTCGTCAACACATTGCCAAATTCCACCTCACCACCAGTCACAGTACAGGGCGGCGCGGCATTAACGACTATCGTCAGCGTCATGTTGACCGTCTTACTTCCCGCTGCCAGCGGCATACTGACCGCACTCAGCATGGCCGCACACGTTACCGTGCCCAGCCGTAACCGCCATTGCCTCATCTTGCGTCTCCTTGTCGGTTACGACTTTCTGCTTTTTGCTTCATCTACCGCACAACTGTTGTCAGTACAGTTAAAAATCAGCGGTAACCGCGCGCCATAATCGTTGACGTAAGTCAGCACAGGCGAGTGACCTAATTCACTGGCGTCCCCTCCCAGCGTCACGTTGCTTTTTGGTGCAATCACTAAAGAGCTAAAGCCTCTGGCTGGTGTGCCGTCCATGCGGTTGCTGGCGTTGCTTAACACCACGTAGTAACCGGTCGGATTGCTCACCTGATAGCCATTGCCCTGACGCTGAAGGGTGATTTTGTATTGCCAGGGATGCTGCATATCGATTTTCGACAGCGCCTGCGGACGGTAAAAAACTTTGATGCGCGTTTGCAGGGCGATTTGCAGCGTATTGGGCTTGTCGCTTTGCGGCGGAATTTCGCGCACGTTGTAATAAAAAAGGGTTTCTCGATCCTGGGGTAGCGATGCCAGCGCTGGCATTCCCTGAATTTTGACCTGTCCCGTTCCCGATGGCTCAATGCGCTGGACCGGCGGGACGACGATTAAAGGCGAGGTGATTTTGGTGCCCTTCTCATCTTCCACCCAGGACTGCGCCAGATAGGGCAGTTTGCCGTTGGCATTTTTCAGATCGACGCTTATCGATTTATCTTCGCCGCGAAACACCAGGCGAGTACGATCGGGCGCAATGGCGGCCTGAGCGCTGCTGTAGCCGCCCAGCAGAAGCAGCAAAACGGCGGCCAGGTTATAACGTTTAAATGACATCATGAATGCGATTTCCTGAATCAATGTGTTGGATAACGAGAAGAGAGCGCTTCGGGTTGCGTTGAAGGCGCCAGCCGCTGCGTATGAAGCTGGAGTAACGATTTCTCTTCAGGCTGCGTTGTCTTAGGTGATGAAGCGTCGCCGATGCACGGCAGCAACAGGCCGCTAAACAGATCGCCCGGCAGCGGATCGGGCAACGCCGCTTCACACTGCGTTTTACCTTCCCATGTCACCTGCAACCGCTCGCCGGGGTTAATGCCTATCAGATAAACGCTGCCGCCTTCGCCGACGATCCCTAACTGTTGCTGGCGGCTGTTGTAAACTTCCGCACCGAAGGGGGGTGTGCCGCCATCGCGCAGGCGGATACTGGCCATGGCTTTTTTACCGCTGAGCACCTCCATGCGGCGATAACCGATTGCCCCTTCCGTCAGGGTCGCCTGAGCAACGGAGAGGATTGCTTCCGCGTCTTCCGGCAACTGGGTAATGTCGATTTTCACCTGGTTGCGGTAGTAGTCGTTGACGTCGACAATGACGGCTTTACCAAACGCGTTGGTATATACCGGCGTGCTGTAGCCGGAGATGGGTACGTTCGCTTCATCGCCGACATCCACCATCAGCCGCGAGCCGCCGTTGACGCTGGTGCGGTGCAGCGCCCCGCCTTTAGCAGTCAGCGTCGCGCCGCCCTGGATGTTCAGCCCGCCGGAGGTATAGTCGCCTTCCTGATAGTTCGCACTGACGTCAATGTCGGCATAGCTCGCTTGATGACGGTAATAGCCGTCGAGAGTCGCGCCGTTATCCGCGCGGCCAGCGTTGATCTGGTAGTTATTGCGATCGTCAATGCGCTCGTAATAGCCGACCTGATTGCTGTTGTTGTCATCGCTAAAGGAGCCGTTGTAGCTCAGCGTGCGGTTGTTGCCCCACGGAATACTGAGCGAGACGTACACGCCGTCATCACGCTCATTGTCATATTCGTTGCGAAAACCGTTCACCGACAGACTGATCCCGCGCACCTCACCGACATCGAAATAGTGCGACAGCGTCAGGTTATAGCTGTCCTGGTTAGGTTGATTCCAGTAGGTGCGATGGGTGTAGTTGATATAGGCGTTGACGTTTATTGCCGAAAAGTTCTGGCTGTACGTCAGGGTATACATCTCTTTATCGTGGCCGGTGCGCTGACGATCGTTATCGTCATTATGCGTATCGATAAACTCGTCCATCGTCATGTAGTTTTCTTCGGAAAAGCGATAACCAGCAAACGTCAGACGGCTGTCTATATCATCAAAATCTTTAGCGTAGCTGGCACGGAACGAGTTACCCTGAATGGTGCCGTCGCCGTAGGCGCTACCCTCTGGCAGCGTCGCACGGGAATGGGTGACATCGACGGAAAACGCGCCCAGCAGCGCCAGATCGCGCCCCAGTCCTAACGCCAGCGCCTGATAATCCTGCTCACCGATGGCACCGCCGTACAGCGACCAGCCGTTAGCGATCCCCCAGGAGGCTTCGGCTGAGGTGAAAAAGCCGCCTTCCATATTGTGATCCCAGTCCTGCGGTCGCCCGGCTGCCAACTTGTAGCGCACCTGGCCAGGACGGGTCAGAAACGGAATGGAGGCGGTGCTGACGTCATATTCCTGCACCTGACCGCTTTGTTCTTCAATTTTGACGTGTAGATCGCCGGATACCGTTTCATTAATATCCTGAATGCGAAACGGCCCTGCCGGGACCTGCGACTCATAAATCACCCGCCCGCGCTGGGTCACGGTGACTTTGGCGTTGGTGCGCGCCACGCCTGATATATCCGGGGCGTAGCCGCGCAGATTAGGCGGTAACATCTGATCGTCGGTGATAAGGCTGCCGCCAACATAGTTAAAGCCGTCGAAAATATCGGATTCCAGCGATCCTTCGCCCAGCGTTAGCTGCGCCCGGAGCTGTGGGATCGCCCGCCAGGCGTAATAGCGGTTCCAGTCCCAGTTCTGTTCGGAACTGGAGCCAAAGTTGTCTTTATCTTCGCTGTCATTTTCGTGACGATAGTTAGCCTGCCAGTCCGCGCGCAAACGCCACGCGCCGAGGTTGGCACCCACCGTGCCGTTGCCGCTGATGTCATACTCATCGCCGTCATCATGTTCAGCATGTCGCCACTGGCTGTTAACGTTGTAGTCAAATAATACGCCGGGAATCCCTTCATCCCAGCGGGAAGGTGGATCCCACTCTTCATCGCTGTATTCCAGATAGGCCTGCGGAATAATCACCGTCAGCGTTGACTGGCTTAAATCCGTTTGGGTTTCCATCCCTTCCAGTTGATCTGGTTGCAGACACTGACCGGCATTTATCCAGATCATTTTATCTGCTATTTCAGGTTTTAACCCCAGCAGCGATACCAGTTCAGGCGATAAACAGGGATAGGTGTTATCAGGATCGTTATTATCAACGGAATACGTAATAACATTATCCTGGGCAATTTGACTCTGATTGACCAGCACCTGGAGATGATAGCTCCCCGGCATAATGTAGCCTTTACGGGAAAAACGGGAGAGATCCAGGCTGGCATCATCTTTAACATCAAGAAATCGGGTATTAAATTGAATGGGCGCTTCCGCATAGCTATTTTCCGGACCGACAGCCAGAACAATACCCACCACGGCCGCAAGCGTGCTCAGACGAAATTTTTTATAGTGAGCCATCAGACAATCTATCCCTGAAATATATAATCTATTTTTTTACTTTAAGCATTATCCTGCGGCAGACTGCCGCAGGATGATATTTTACTTACAGATAGCTGATCGTGAAGTTTACGGTGCTGCTGAATTCGCCGGTATCGATAGTGGTGGCAGCGGAATCGCCTTTCACCCAGGCTTTGAAGTTAAGAGTCTGTTTCGCCGCCGCAACGCTGCCGTTCATCGTCAGGTTTTCGCTGTAAGCGTCGCCCAATTTGATCGCGGAACCCAGGTGGTTGCCGATAACAATGCTGGAACCCGCCATTTCGCCGCCGCCGATACGCATCAGCGCAACGCTGCCCGGATTAGCGCTGGATTCGTTACCGATGGCAGAGAAAACGGTAGACGCTTCTTTCTCAGTGGTGAATGCGCAGTTTTCCAGACCGATATGGAAATCGACTTTTGAAGATTCTTTACCGCCCATCAGAGAACCGGTACCGATATGGCCCAGGTTAACGGTCTGGTGTTCGTCGCCAACCACGATTGAACACGGTGAATCTTCAATAGTACCGGTAAAAGTCACCGTACCAGTATTACTGCCCGCAGCATTGGCAAAGCTGGAAACACCCATAACCAGTGCGGCAGCAACCGCAGCTTTTACTGCTGTATTCATTTTTCATCCTTATTAAAAGTTGGTGAGTATTTTTACGCTATTCACACAGAGTTATACTCAATACCCCATGTTTATATTAGTAGATATATATTATATGACGAGTTATGAAATTGCCGATGCAACATTCAAAAGAAGCAAACAACACGTTAATAAATAACATCCCTTAGGCGCGGTGAAGTATTTTCCATTAAAAACCCAAAGACAAGCGTTTTTTATTTAAAGGATTATCAGAATTAAATAATAAATATTTTTACCGTTCAAAAAACAAACAAAGCAAGCAAGACGGGAGAGCCAAAAAAACAATAAACATGTCAAAATGAATAAAAAAAGATCAGAATTACAGTACTGAATATATAGCAATGACGCGTAACATTTATTTTTGGTATAAATTTCATTAAAAAAACAAAAAATGCTAAATTACATTTTTTTTGTTTACTCGTGGCAATTAATTTATTTTAATAGAGTTGTTTTTTATTACTTCGATAAAAAAATAATATTTTATTATCGAAGTTTTATAATAAAAATTTATTATTAAATTAAAATTGATTTACGAGATGCATTAAAGATGCGGCATCCGCATCTTAATATTTAAAAAGGCTTAATACCGAAACCGGTAATTCTTATTATTGGATAGATCATGCCGCAATTTATCATCAACGTTTCGGGCCTGGATATGTTGAAATTAGTCACCCTGTTCAGGAGACAGCGGCGCGCCACTGAAATAGCACATGACTTATCGATACAGAAATAACACCTGCTTCTTGCTGAAAATAAAAGCAGAATTCCCTCGATAAAACGTGACAGGACAGCTCTCGCACCTGATAGCGTTCAGCTATTTTTAGGTCTACAAAATATTGCCACAACATATTGATATTGTGTAATTTGTAGGTCGGGTTGAGCATGGCTGCCACCCGACATAAATGTGGCATAGCCTTTTTTTACCGGCTCTGTTTACGTAGCAAATAGATAAAATACGGCGCGCCAATAAAGCTTGAAAGCAGTCCCGCCGGGATCTGATACGGAAATAGCGCCATCCTGCCGCACCAGTCGGCAAAGACCAGTAAAACGCCCCCTGCCAGCGCCGAGATGACCATATGCGGCATCGTCCGGCGAAAACCGAGCATCCGCGCAATATGCGGCGCCATCAGTCCAACGAAACTCAGCGGCCCAATGGTCATCGTCGCGGTTGCCGTCAAACACGCCGCCAGCGCCAGCAGCGCGATACGCGACGGCGTAAGCGCCATGCCCACCGCGCGCGCGGCATCGCCGCCCAGTGGCAAAATCGTTAACCAGCGGCGACACAACGGCACAATGGCCAGCAAAATCACCATCACGATCGCGGTTCGCGTAACCTGCCCGCCAGTGGCGTTATAGGTAGATCCTGAGATCCAGGTCAACACATCCGCCATCCGCGGATCGCCGCTCGCCTGGAGCATCATTAGCAGCATGGTAAACGCAGTGCTGAGCGCCATCCCCGCCAGCAACATCCGTTGCGGCGAGAAACCGCCGCGCCCGGCGGCTAACATAATAATCAGCAGTGTCGCCGCCGCGCCCAGGCTTCCGGCAGGCAGTAGCCAACCGAAAGCATTCCCCGGCACCAAAAACAGCATCAACACCACGCCAAACGCGGCTCCGGAACTGATCCCCAGCACTTCCGGACTGGCCATTGGATTACCGGTCAGACGCTGAATAATGCAGCCCGCCACCGCCAGCATGACGCCCGCCATTAACGCCGCCAGTATCCGCGGCCAGCGCCACGGCATCAGTTCTTCAAGCGGCGTTCCGCTCGCCCACGTCCAGCCGTGCGCGTCGCGACCAAAAGAGAGCGCGCCCCATGTTGCCAGCAGCAGGAGCGCGCCACCGGCAACGGCAAAAGCAAGAACGTGCCGACGTTCCGCCGCCACACGATCGCTGGCGTTCATATCCGGCGCGCTCATGCTTTTAAGCCGCGGCAGCAGCCACAGGAGCAGCGGCGCGCCGATTAACGCCGTCACTGACCCGGTGGAAACCTCCATCCATACGCGGGTGAGCCAAAGGATAATCTGATCGGATAGCCACAAAATAAGCGCCCCAATGAGCGGCGCCAGCATCAGGCGCGCCAGCAGACGTCTTGCGCCAAGCATTTTCGCCAGCAGCGGCGCAAACAGGCCGATAAAACCGATAATGCCCACCGCGTTGACCAGCAGAGCGCTCAACACAATCGCCAGCGACAGCGCCGCCAGACGCGCTAACGACAGCGCCAGACCCAGATTACGCGCAACGCCGTCATCCAGCCCCATCAGCGTCATCGGGCGTAACAACAATAACGTGAGCATCACACCGCCCAGCAACTGCGGCCACAGACGCTGCACGCCGCTCCAGTCGGTTTGCGTTAGCGTTCCGGTGCTCCATAAAAACATGCTTTGCAACTGATCGTGGTGGAAAATCACCAGTAACTGGTTGATTGCGCCACAATAGAGGCTGACCACCAGCCCGGCGAGGATCAGGGTCACTGGCGACAGGCGTTTGCCCCACGCCACACCGAACACCAGCGCGCCGACAATGCAGGCTCCCGTCAGGGCGGCAAACTGCGTGGCCAGCGCGCCGGGAATCGTCCAAAGCGTAGTCACCGTGATCCCCAATTGCGCGCCGGTCGCCACACCCAGCGTGGTCGGTTCCGCCAGCGGGTTACGTAATACTTGCTGGAACAGGACGCCTACCAGCCCAAGCCCCGCGCCCACCAGCAGCGAAATCGCCAGTCTTGGCAGCAGGCTGTAATGAAAAATCATCTGCTCAATGATGTCGATATCCGGTGACCAGATAGCCTGTTGCCACTGACTGCGCGGTAGCGCAACGGAGAAGTTAACCCATGTCAGCCAGCAGGCGGCAACCAACAGCGCCAATAACAGCAACGCCGGATGGCGGCTTCGCCTTATCCGGCCTACAAAGCGCCCAAACCGTAGGTCGGATAAGGCGCTTTTCGCGCCGCCATCCGGCATTTCACGTTTTCTGCTCACGCTTTGCCTCCCAACACGTTATTCAGGATGTGGACAAAGTGCATCGTGGAGAGGGTCGCGCCATAGAACCAAACGGCGGGCACCCGGTGAAAGCGCCCGGCGCGGACAAACGGCATGGCCTGCCACAGCGGCGTTGCCATCAGCGCGTTCATATCGGTGTTATTCCCGTGATCGAAGCAGATCACATCCGCTTCTTTATACATCGCCAGCCGATCGATGCTAACCGCCGTACTGCCCCAAAAGTTGGTTTCACCCTGCCAGGCATTGACAATGCCATACTCGTCCAGCACCTCCTGGAACAGGCAATTCGGGCCGAGCACCAGCATATGCCGCGGATCGATAAGCGTCGTCATCAGTAACGGACGCCCCCCGCGGCGGATAAAATGCGGCTTCTGGCTGGCGATGAAGCGATCGTATTGCGCCAGATGTTTTTCTGCCGCAGCTTCCAGATTCAGCGTCTGCGCCAGTTCAACCAGCGAGCGTCGGGCCACCGCCAGCGGCTTTTTGCCGTCGCTAAAATCGAACCCGCGCCCCGGCGCGATCCGCGCCAGTTTCTCCGGCGAGGGTCCGTAGCCTGCCGACCAGACCATAAACGACGGCTTCATCTCCGTCAGCAGTTCGAGATTGGGTTCAGTGCGAAGACCCACATCAATCACCGAATCCGGCAACGGCGGTTCGCTAACCCACAGCTTATAATTTGGCACGTCCGCCACGCCATACGGCGTAATACCGAGCGCCAGCAGCAGCTCAACCGGCAGCCACTCCAGCGCCACAATCCGGCGGGGATCGATAGCGGCAGCCTGCGCCGTATTCATTTGCCACAGCAGCGGCGAGAGCGCCATCGCCGTTAATAAACGGCGGCGAGTAAGAGGATATAAATCACGCATTAATACACAAAACTCACAGGTGCCGCGCCCGCCGGATGCGGAAGGATACCCATCGGGATACCGTAAATCTGTTCCAGCGTGTCACTGCGCATCAGTTCCGCAGGCGTTCCTTGCGCAATCATTTCACCGCCGCGTAGCGCGACTAAATAATCACAGTAGCGGGCCGCCATGTTGATATCGTGCAGCACCGCAACCACCGTCAGCCCGCGCTGCTGGCTTAAACGATGCACCAGCGCCAGCACGTCCACCTGATGGGCGATATCCAGCGCTGACGTCGGCTCATCCAGCAGCAGACAACGGCTATCCTGCGCGACCAGCATGGCAATCCACGCGCGCTGGCGTTCACCGCCGGAAAGACTGTCTACCAGACGATGCGCCAGCGGTTTTAAGCCGACCAGCGTAATCGCCTCGTCTACTTTTTCCCGGTCCGCGACGCCAAAGCGTCCCAGCGCGCCGTGCCACGGATAGCGGCCAATCGCCACCAGTTCGCGCACCGTCATTCCTTCCGCCTGTGGCAATTGTTGAGGCAGATAGGCAACTTTGCGGGCAAACGCCTTGCTGCTCCAGCTCGCCAGCGGCTGATTGTCGAGCAGAATATCCCCTTCGGAAGGCAGCTGATGGCGGCCCAGCATTTTTAACAGCGTGGATTTACCGGAACCATTATGGCCAATAAGTCCGGTGACGCGACCTGCGGGAAACGTTAACGAGAGAGGGTGTAAAAGCGTGCGGCCCGGCACACGAAAGGCGACGCTTCGCAGCGCAAAGGTGGTATCGGAATGAATGTGGTTTTCCTGCATCGCAGCCAACTTGTAAAACGGGCACGGCAAGCCGTGCCCAAAAGAAATTAGAAACGGAAGGTTGCCGTTGCAACGACCTGACGTTCTGCGCCCCAGAAACAGCCGTACGTCTGGAAGCAGCTGGCGACGTATTCGCGGTCAAGCAGATTATTAACGTTAACCGCAATGCTGGAGCCCGCCATACCAAAACGCGCCAGATCGTACTTGACGACCGCATCCAT
The DNA here is from genome assembly GCF_015534835.1 of Salmonella sp. SJTUF14076. Classification (NCBI taxonomy): domain Bacteria; kingdom Pseudomonadati; phylum Pseudomonadota; class Gammaproteobacteria; order Enterobacterales; family Enterobacteriaceae; genus Salmonella; species Salmonella sp. SJTUF14076. The sequence continues at coordinate 3,723,154 of NZ_CP064674.1, forward strand.
CACCGCTGCGCTGCCTACCTTGAAGCTATTGGCCGGATCGCCGTAACTGGAGCCAATAAAACGACCGCCTGTTCCCAGCGTTAAACCTGACAACGGACCATCGTTGAAGGTGTAATCGCCCCACAACGACGCCATGTGTTCAGGCACCTGCTCTGGCGTATTCCCTTTCAGGTTAGTGTCTTTCGTGTATTCAGCATCAGTATAAGTGTAAGACGCCGTCATATTGATGTTAGCCGTCAATGCTGCTTTGGCTTCCAGCTCTACACCTCGCGCACGAATTTCGCCTGCCGGCACCTGCGCTAATGGGTTGGTTGGATCGGCGGTCAGGTTATTGGTTTTGGTCAGCTGATAAACGGCACCCGTAACAACAACCGGCATGTCTTTCGGTACGTATTTCACCCCGGCTTCATATTGCTCGCCTTTTGACGGCTTGTAAGAAACGCGTGGGGTGCTCCACAAATCGAAGGCGCTTGGCTCGAAAGATTGGCTATAGCTAAAGTAAGGTGAAATTCCATTATCGAATACGTAGTTTACGCCACCGCGCCAGGTGAACTGGTGGTCATTACGTTCAATATATCCTTCTGTCGGCGTAGTGGAATTCTGACGCACCGTTGTCGCTTGTTTAGACCAGTCATAGCGGCCGCCGAGAGTAAATACCCACTTATTCCATTCCGCCTGATCCTGAACATAGAGGCCTGTTTGTTTACTTTCGTTCATCTGGTACGGCTCAGCGCCGCCGAAAGCAAAGTATTCAGGATGGTAATTGTTATAGAGATCGATTGACGGCGCGCTACCAAACGTCGCGTTAATATCATTACGCATACGCATGAAATCGACACCCGTCAGCAACGTATGATCAATATCGCCGGTCGCGAATTTACTTTCCAGTTGTGTATCTACGCTGAAATTCTGTAAACGCTCGTTGTCAACGATAGTACCGCGGTTAAGCGTATGGCCGTCCGCCGCAATCCCCGTGCCATAGACGCTTTTTTGCGCGGTTTTCATTTCGACAAAACGTAAATTCTGGCGCACGGTAAAAGTGTCGTTGAAGCCATGCTCGAAACTGTATCCCACCATTTTCTCGTTACGAGAATAGGTGTTGTTTGACGCCCCTTCATTGAAATCTGTTGGCAAGCGTTTACCATTCGGTAACGGTTCAACCGTTCCCTCTTTCGGCAGCCAGCCGTAGTAGCCGGTCTCTGGTTCGTTCTGGAAATAAGAAAGGAACGTAAAATTCGTTTTCTCATCAGGACGCCAGGTAAAAGAGGGCGCAATCGCATAGCGCTGCGACTCAGAACTCTTTTGCTGCTCATTTGTCGAACGCGCCAGTCCCGTCAGACGATATGAGAACTCACCGTTGTCATCCAGGGAATCACTAAAATCAAAACCGGTCTGGAACAAATTGTCCGTCCCCATTTTGAATTGAATTTCTTTCAGCGGCTCAGTAGTCGGCCGCTTGCTAACCATCGAAATAATACCGCCCGGGTTGCTCTTACCGTAGAGAACGGACGTTGGGCCACGCATCAACTCAACACGCTCAAGCATGTAGGGATCAATAACCGCATCGTTGTAGAAGTTACCCTGCAATTTCAGGCCATCCAGATAGTTATTCTGGCTCAGACCGACGGAAGAGAAGCCACGGATAATCACGAAGTCATAGGTATTGGAAGCGCCGCGACTGCTTACCGTTACGCCCGGCGTGTAACCCAACGCTTCTTTTACTGACTGGAATTGATGCATCTGCATCTCTTCGTTAGTGACCACCGAAACCGACTGTGGCGTTTTTTCGATAGGTGTATCAGTTTTGGTGGTAGTGGCGGAACGCTTCGCGGCGATGGTCGGAGCCGGTCCCCAGGCACTTTCCTGCGGCGCAGGCGCTGCGGTTACGGTAATGGTTTCTTCTTTCGGTTGAACCGCCGCCTGTGCATAGACAGACATGCCGCTAACCGCTGTGGCTACTACAACTGCGATTTTACGCAGTGAGGAGTTTGGCTGAGCAGTTTTAAGACGCGCCATTGGTATATCTCTGATGAAAGTGAATGATAACGTAAACGATAATTATTATTATAACCGCAGCATGATAGGCGAAATATCGTCGCAATGGCAAGCGATACGCGGCCCTACGAAAACTAAGGGGTTAAGAAACAACCAGATGAAAAGGAAGGGTTAATAAATTAGACTGAAATGTTATTTATGGAAGATTTGCCGGATGGCGACGTAAGCGTCTTATTCGGCCTACGTCGCACATAATGGGGTCGTAACGGTGTAGACCGGGTAAGCACAGCGCCACCCGGCACTATTACCGTGATTAATTGCCGCCAAACATCTCCTTAATCCAGCCGGCAACGCCGTCGCTCTTCTCTTCTTTCGGCGGCTGTTGCTGCGCAGGCTGCTGCGGCTGAGACGACTGATCGAACGGATTGCCTGACGGCTGCTGTTGCTGCTGCATCATCTCGCCCTGCTGGCACAGCGTATTTGGATCGTCCGTCCAGACCGGCAGAGTGCGCATACCGCCGCTACAGACAAAATTACCGTCGTAATCAACGCCCATATCCACCACATCTTCCGGCGGCGTCAGAACTAAAGGCGTCGGCGTCTGGTTCGCCAGATAGCGCTGGTAAATCGCCATCGCGCCGCTGGCGCCGTACAATTTCGTCGGCTGGTTGTTATCACGGCCTACCCAGGTGATAGTCACCTGGCTGCCGTCGATACCGGCAAACCAGGTATCGACATTGTTGTTTGTCGTCCCGGTTTTACCCGCCAGATGCAGACCCGGATATTTCGCGCCAAGCTGACGCCCCGTACCACGCTGGACGACCTGCTGCATTGTCCAGAGCGTCAGGTAAGCCGCCTGTGCCGGTACAGCGCGTTCAGCTTGTGGATAACTTTGATACAGCACCTTACCATCTTCCGCAATAACCGAACGCAGCGCTGATAACGGCGCGCGATTTCCGCCGCTGGCGATAGTCTGGAACGCTTGCGCCACTTCGATCGGCGTCAGGTTCAGCGCCCCTAGCAGCATCGCCGGAACCGGATTGAGCTGATCTTTCGGCACGCCGAGCTTCGTCCAGGTATCGGTTACCGCCGGTAAACCTAACGCCATCCCCAGATTGACCGTCGGTACGTTCATTGAGCGAGTTAACGCATCCACCAGCATCACTTTCCCGCTTTCGCTGTAGCGACGATCGTCGTTCTGCGGCGACCAGACCTGACCATTCGGCTGGCGCAGAGAAATCGGCGCATCGGCAATCCAGGTGTTCAGACGGTATAAGTTCGGCTGACTTAACGCGGTCAGATAGGTCGCCGGTTTCGCCAGCGACCCGATGGAACGGCGCGCCTGCATGGCACGGTTATAGCCGGCATACTGCGGCTCCGCCCCGCCAACCATCGCGCGTACCTCGCCGCTAAAGCGATCCACTACCACCATCGCAGTTTCAAGATCGCTCAATTTACGCTGCTTCTTCAACGCCGGAATGCCTTCGACAACGGCTTTTTCTGCGGCATCCTGCGCCACGGAGTCAAAGGTGGTGAAGATCTTCACGCCGGAGAGATCTTTAATTTTATCCCCCAGCTTCGCCTGCAGTTCCTGACGAACCATCTGCATAAACGCTGGCTGCGGTGAAATAACGCCGCCGCGCGGCTGTACGCCAAGCGGACGCGCGCTCAGCATGTCATAGAGTTCCTGATCGATGATTTTCTGCTGCTGTAACAGGCGTAACACCAGGTTACGACGCTCCAGCGCCAGTTTCGGATTGCGCCACGGGTTATAAATCGACGCCCCTTTTACCATCCCCACCAGTAACGCCTGCTGATCGAGGCTCAGTTCCTCTACCGGACGACCAAAGTAATACAGGCTCGCCAGCGGAAAACCGCGAATTTCATTATCCCCGCTTTGACCGAGGTAGACCTCGTTCATGTACAGCTCAAGAATACGATCTTTACTGTAACGGGCATCCATGATCAGCGCCATGTAGGCTTCATTCGCTTTACGCCAGTATGATCTTTCGCTGGAGAGGAACAGGTTCTTCACCAGCTGCTGGGTCAGCGTACTGGCCCCCTGCACCGTGCGTCCTGCCGTCAGGTTGGCCAACACCGCACGCCCGATAGAGTAAAGACTAATGCCATCATGCTCATAGAAATGACGGTCTTCCGTCGCCAACAGCGTATCGACCAGCAGATCCGGGAAGCCGCTGCGCGGGACGAATAAACGCTGCTCGCCATTTGGCGAAGAAAGCATGGTGATAAGCCGCGGATCGAGACGGAAGAAGCCAAACTGGCGGTTGTTATCCAGATTGACGATGGTTTCCAGACGCCCGTCACTGAACGTCAGCCGCGCGCGCACCTGCCCTTCTTTGCTGTCCGGGAAGTCAAACGGACGACGGATCATCTCAATGCTATTGGCCTGCACGGTAAATTCGCCGGGACGGGTCATCTTCGTCACCAGACGATACTGCGTCGCTTCCAGCAATTTCACCATCTCGTTTTTGCTGACAGGCATGTCTGGCTCAAGGTTCACCATCCGGCCATATACCGCCGCCGGAAGCTGCCAGACCTTGCCATCGATACGGCTGCGGATTTTTTGATCCAGATAGACGCCGTAAATGGCGAACAGCACCACAAAAACGATAAACAGTTTTAGCAATAGCCACAGCCAGCCACGCTTGCCACGAGGCTTACGCCCTTTGCCCTTACCTTTACGCGGCATCGGTTCTTCATCCTCATAGTCATCATCATAATCGTCGTCATGCTGCCGACGACGGCTCACCTTTTGTTTCACAGGACGTGACGGTTTCCCCTTACGTCCAATCGGCTCGCGGTCATTCCCCGCCATGCTTTTTCTCCGCAACATACAGGCGCAAAGGCCCGATTCTCTATTCTTCCGCCAGACGACAGAAGAAGAAATCTCTCAATTTACCCTTTTGCCGGATGGCGATTAACGCCTTATCTGGCCTGGAGGCAACGTATAACACGTCACGAATACTTCTTCGTGCGCCGCGTTGGGGCCGTATTCGCCGGATCGTCCGGCCAGACATGTTTGGGGTAACGGCCCTTCATCTCTTTTTGCACTTCGCGATACGCCCCCTGCCAGAAAGCGCTTAAATCGCGCGTAATCTGTAGCGGTCGCTGCGCTGGCGAAAGCAGTTCCAGCACCAGCGGCACGCGGCCCTGAGCGATGGTTGGGGTCTTCGCTTCGCCAAACATTTCCTGCATTCTGACCGCCAGCGCGGGCGGGTTATCTTCATGATAACGAATCGTTATTCGGCTTCCCGTCGGCACAGTGTAATGCCCAGGCAGTTCACTATCCAGACGTTGCAGCATGGCATAGTCAAGCAGTCCCCGTAACGCCTGAGTCACATTCAGAGATTTCAGACTCCGTAACGACTGTACGCCTGTCATGTGCGGCAGCAACCAATTTTCCAGAGTCGCCAGCAGCGACGCCTCATCCACGGCAGGCCAGTCATATTCCGGCAGCCATTTCGCCGCACAGTGCAGACGCAGACGGAACTGCTCCGCTTCCGGCGTCCAGTTAAGGACGGACAGACCTCTATCGCGGATGCCGTTCAGCATCGCCTGATGAAGCTCCTCTTCAGACGGCTTCGCCAGTGGCTGAACGTTAACCGTCAACTGTCCAATACGCATTCTGCGCCACGCTTTCAACGTTCCCTGCGCCTCGTCCCATTCAACCGTGTCAGACTGGCGCAGTAAATCAGGACACGCCTGAATCAGCGAGGCAATATCCAGCGGCTGCGCCAACAATATTCGGGCGTCCGGCGAGGCGCTACCTTGCAGCAACAGCGGCGCGATCAGCCATTCATGACGTCCCAACGCGTCATCCACATCTAACATCGCGCCCATACCATTGGCTAACTGATAGCGCCCTTCCTGACCGCGACGCCGCGCGATGCGGTCGCTAAACGCTCTGGCCAACAGCGGCATAATAAGCGCGCTATCCGGCTCGCCATTACGCACCTGCAGCCGTTTTAAAAGCTGCTGGCTACGCTGCTGCCAGCCCGGCTGTCGCCGCGAAAATAGCACGCTTAAATCCGTACCGCCGCCTCGCGGCGGGTCCTCAAGGATGGCCGCGAGCATGGCGGCAGTGGCGGCGCTATCGCCCTCGCCGGCGTTGACTAACATCGCCGCCAGGCGCGGATCGTTACCTGTTGCCGCCATTTTCCGCCCCCGCGCGCTTAATCGCTCGCCCTCCAGCGCGCCTAACATCAATAATAAACGGCGGGCGGCCTGAAGATTCACCTCCGGCGGCCTGTCCAGCCAGAAAAGCGAGGCCGGATCGTGACATCCCCACTGCAACACCTCCATCAACAAACCGGAGAGGTCGCTGTGTAAGATTTCCGGATCGCTTTGCGCCGCCGCCCGCTCCGCCTGTTCTTTTGCCAGCAGATGTAAACAGATACCCGGCGCCAGTCGTCCGGCGCGCCCCGCGCGCTGCGTCATTGACGCCTGACTGATACGCTGCGTAACCAGCCGCGTCAGTCCCGTTCGCGCGTCGAATCGCGCCACGCGCTCCTGAGCGCTATCGACGACCAGACGAATCCCTTCAATCGTCAAACTGGTTTCGGCAATGTTAGTCGCCAATACCACTTTACGCATCCCGGCGGGTGCCGGAACAATCGCTTTGCGTTGCGCCTCCAGAGACAATGCGCCATACAGCGGACAAAGCAGGACATCGCTGCCTACCCGCGACGCCAGATGTTCATGAACGCGCTGTATTTCGCCTACGCCGGGTAAAAATAGCAGCAGCGAACCGTTTTCATTGCGCAACAGTTCCGCTGTCGCCATCGCGACGGCTTCATCAAAACGCAAATGCGTCGCGAGCGGCTGATAACGTCGCTCCACCGGGAACGCGCGCCCCTCCGAGACGATCGTCGGCGCATCAGGCAGTCGCTGACAAAGCCTGTCGTTATCCAGCGTCGCAGACATGATTAACAGCCTGAGATCGTCACGGAGCCCTTGCTGGATATCCAGCAACAGCGCCAACGCTAAATCCGCCTGTAAACTGCGCTCATGAAATTCATCCAGTATCACCAGCCCCACGCCGCGTAATTCGGGATCGCGCTGAATCATTCTGGTCAATACGCCTTCTGTCACCACTTCCAGCCGGGTACGCGGCCCCACGCAGCTTTGCGCGCGCATCCGGTAACCTACCGTTTCGCCAGGCTTTTCATTCAACGCTTCCGCCAGACGCTGCGCGACATTACGCGCCGCCAGACGACGCGGTTCAAGCAGAAGGATTTTTCCAGCAACCGGCCCCTGTTGCAGGAGTTGCAACGGCAGCCAGGTGGATTTCCCCGCCCCGGTAGGCGCGGACAACAAAACCTGCGGCGCGGTTTTTAGGGCTGTCAACAATTCAGGCAATACGGCGGCAACGGGCAATGACGTCACAAACGGCTCCACGGGGTTAACTTTCTTTGCGCCGCATTGTAGCATCGTGTTAATCCATAACCGAGTATCCCTATGTCTGAGCCAAAACGGCTGTTTTTTGCGATTGACTTACCCGACGACGCGCGCGCACAAATTATCGCCTGGCGCGCCGCCCATTTTGCGTCTGAAGACGGACGCCCCGTCGCAGCGGCGAACCTACACCTGACGCTGGCCTTTTTAGGCGACGTCAGTAGCGATAAGCAGCGCGCGCTTGCGCAACTGGCCGGACGAATTCGCCAGCCGGGCTTTACGCTACATCTGGATGACGCCGGTCAGTGGCTGCGTTCGCGCGTGGTGTGGCTGGGGATGCGCCAGCCGCCGCGCGGGTTGTTGCAGTTGGCTAATATGCTGCGCGCGCAGGCCGCCCGCAGCGGTTGTTACCAAAGCCCGCAGCCTTTTCACCCGCATATTACGCTGCTGCGCGACGCCAGCCATACGGTGGCTATCCCGCCGCCGGGCTTTTGCTGGTCATTTCCGGTCACGTCGTTTGCGCTTTACGCCTCTTCGTATGGGCAAGGCCGTACCCGCTATGCCGAGCTGCAGCGCTGGACGCTGAGCGAATAATAATGAAGGAATGTCGATGCTATTCTCCCCCCCTTTACAACGCGCTACGCTGATTCAGCGCTATAAACGTTTTTTAGCCGATGTGATCACCCCTGACGGTACAACGCTTACGCTGCACTGTCCTAATACCGGCGCGATGACCGGCTGCGCCACGCCTGGCGATACCGTCTGGTATTCGACATCAGAAAATACTAAACGCAAATATCCGCATACCTGGGAATTGACTGAAACGCAATCCGGCGCATTCATTTGCGTGAATACGCTGCGGGCGAACCAGCTAACGAAAGAAGCGATTCAGGAGAATCGCCTGCCGGCGCTGGCGGGGTACAATATTCTGAAAAGTGAAGTCAAATATGGCGCCGAGCGCAGCCGTATAGATTTTATGTTACAGGCAGATTTCCGCCCGGACTGCTATATTGAAGTGAAATCGGTCACGTTAGCGGAAAAAGAAAACGGTTATTTTCCCGACGCCATCACCGAACGAGGGCAAAAACATCTTCGGGAGTTGATGGGCGTTGCGGCGGCAGGTCATCGCGCAGTGGTGGTGTTCGCGGTGCTGCACTCCGCCATTACACGTTTTTCACCCGCACGTCATATCGATATAAAATACGCGCAGCTATTGAGCGAGGCTCAGAATAAAGGCGTGGAAGTTTTAGCTTATAAAGCAGAACTTTCAGCCCAAAAAATGGAACTGAACGAACCAGTACCCATAACGTTGTAGTGGAATAACAGCCTGATTATTAAGTATTCTGGCCGCGTGCGTAAATACGCTTTTCCTCACAGGGTTGTCAAGTGTTACGTTTAGATAATTGCTATCCGGAAAAGCATCTGCTATTTATAGCGACCTGATTTTCCCCCGAACATGGGGATCGATAGTGCGTGTTAAGGAGAAGCAACATGCAAGAAGGGCAAAACCGTAAAACATCGTCCCTGAGTATTCTCGCCATCGCTGGGGTGGAGCCGTACCAGGAGAAACCGGGCGAAGAGTATATGAACGAAGCCCAGCTATCGCACTTCAAGCGTATTCTTGAAGCATGGCGTAATCAACTCCGGGATGAAGTCGATCGCACTGTGACGCACATGCAGGACGAAGCCGCCAACTTCCCCGATCCGGTCGATCGCGCCGCGCAGGAAGAGGAGTTTAGCCTGGAGTTACGTAATCGTGACCGTGAGCGCAAACTGATCAAAAAGATCGAGAAAACGCTGAAGAAAGTGGAAGATGAAGACTTCGGTTATTGCGAGTCCTGCGGGGTGGAGATTGGTATCCGCCGCCTGGAAGCGCGTCCAACAGCCGATCTGTGCATCGACTGCAAAACGCTGGCTGAAATTCGCGAAAAACAGATGGCGGGTTAATCCCGTACGTTTCTACCCTATTTATGACAGGCGGGAGTTTTCCCGCCTTATTCTTTATTGCCCGCAGCATGACTGACTCACTCTATATTGGCCGTTTCGCGCCGTCGCCATCCGGCGAACTGCATTTCGGCTCGTTAATCGCCGCCCTCGGCAGCTATCTACAGGCCCGTGCGCAACGCGGAATTTGGCGCGTTCGCATCGAGGATATCGATCCCCCACGTGAAGTTCCCGGTGCCGCAGCGACCATTCTGCGCCAGCTGGAACATTACGGCCTGCACTGGGATGGCGAGGTCTTATGGCAATCACAGCGTCATGAGGCTTATCGCGAGGCGCTGGCCTGGCTTCACGATCAGGGACTGAGCTACTACTGCACTTGCCCCCGCTCGCGCATTCAACGTCTGGGTGGTATTTACGACGGCCATTGCCGGACGTTATGCCATGGGCCGGAGAATGCCGCCGTCAGAATTAAACAGCAGCATCCGGTGATGCATTTCCATGATGCCTTGCGCGGCGACATCCAGGCTGACCCGCAGCTGGCGAGCGAAGATTTTATTATCCACCGCCGCGACGGACTGTTTGCTTATAATCTGGCCGTGGTGGTCGACGATCATTTTCAGGGGGTGACGGAGATCGTCCGCGGCGCAGATTTAATCGAACCCACTGTCCGACAACTTTCGCTGTATAAACAGTTTGGCTGGCGTGCGCCAGGCTACGTGCACCTTCCGCTGGCGCTCAACGAACAAGGCGCTAAACTTTCCAAGCAAAATCATGCCCCTGCGCTTGCGACAGGCGATCCGCGCCCGGTACTGGTCCAGGCATTGCGCTTTTTAGGCCAACGCGCCGTCGTAGCGTGGCAGGAGATGTCTGTTGAGGAGTTGCTGCGCTTTGCGGTGGCGCACTGGAGGCTTACAGCCGTACCCACATCGGCTAATGTAAATCCGGCATTCTCAAATGCGTCTCGCTGAGCTATGATTAGCCGCTATTTTTGCTCATCGTCTTTCGCATTGCTGCGGCGTTAATGATGCTTACAGCCCAGGTCGCGTTGCTCTCTTACGCCCGTCTGCCGTAATGCGAAAGACATAGAGTAAGTTGATCTTATTAATGTATGACACTACCGAGGTGCGCTATTTTTACCCGAGTCGCTAATTTTTGCCGTAAGGTGTTAAGCCGCGAGGAGAGCGAGGCAGAACAAGCCGTCGCCCGTCCACATATGACGATTATCCCGCGTGAACAGCACGCTATCTCCCGCAAAGATATCAGTGAAAATGCCCTCAAGGTACTGTACAGGCTGAACAAAGCGGGCTATGAAGCCTACCTGGTCGGCGGCGGCGTCCGCGATCTCCTGCTCGGCAAAAAGCCGAAGGATTTCGACGTGACTACCAACGCAACACCGGATCAGGTACGGAAATTATTCCGCAATTGCCGTCTGGTGGGACGTCGTTTCCGCCTGGCTCACGTGATGTTTGGCCCGGAAATTATCGAAGTGGCAACGTTTCGTGGTCATCATGAAGGCAGTGAAAGCGACCGTACGACCTCCCAGCGTGGGCAAAACGGTATGCTGCTGCGCGACAACATCTTCGGTTCTATCGAAGAAGATGCCCAGCGCCGCGATTTCACCATCAACAGCCTTTACTACAGCGTAGCGGATTTTACCGTGCGCGATTACGTCGGCGGGATGCAGGATCTGCAAGAAGGCGTGATTCGCCTGATCGGCAATCCGGAAACGCGCTACCGCGAAGATCCGGTTCGAATGCTGCGCGCCGTGCGTTTCGCTGCGAAGCTCAATATGCGTATCAGCCCTGAAACGGCTGAGCCAATCCCGCGTCTGGCAACCTTGCTAAACGACATTCCTCCCGCGCGCCTGTTCGAAGAGTCGCTGAAGCTGTTGCAGGCGGGGAACGGTTACGAAACCTATCAACAACTGCGGGAATACCACCTCTTCCAGCCGTTGTTTCCTACCATTACGCGTTATTTCACCGAAAACGGCGACAGCGCAATGGAACGCATCATTGCGCAGGTGTTGAAGAATACGGATAACCGCATCCGTAACGAGATGCGCGTTAATCCGGCATTTTTGTTTGCCGCCATGTTCTGGTATCCGCTGCTGGAGATGGCGCAAAAAATCGCTCAGGAGAGCGGTCTGGCCTATTACGACGCTTTCGCGCTGGCCATGAATGATGTGCTGGATGAGGCCTGCCGTTCACTGGCGATCCCGAAACGCCTTACCACGCTTACCCGTGATATTTGGCAGCTTCAGTTACGCATGTCGCGACGCCAGGGCAAACGCGCCTGGAAACTGATGGAACATCCCAAATTCCGCGCCGCGTTTGATTTACTGGAGCTGCGCGCTCAGGTGGAAAATAATACTGAACTGCAACGTCTGGCGCAGTGGTGGGCCGAGTTTCAAGCTTCCGCGCCGCCGGAACAAAAAGGGATGCTCAACGAGCTGGACGACGATCCTGCTCCACGCCGCCGCCGTTCACGTCCGCGCAAACGCGCGCCGCGCCGCGAGGGCACCGTATGACGATCGCGTATATCGCGCTTGGCAGTAATCTGGCCTCTCCGCTGGAGCAGGTCAATGCCGCCCTGAAGGCTATCGCCGACATTCCCGATAGCCGTATCGTCACGGTTTCTTCGTTTTACCGCACGCCGCCGCTTGGCCCACAGGATCAGCCCGATTACCTGAACGCTGCGGTGGCGCTGGATACCGCTCTCGCCCCCGAAGAATTGCTTAACCATACCCAGCGCATTGAGCTGCAACAGGGCCGGGTGCGCAAGGCCGAACGCTGGGGGCCGCGCACGCTGGATCTCGACATTATGCTGTTTGGCGATGAAGTCATTAACACCGACCGTCTGACCGTGCCGCACTACGACATGAAAAACCGCGGTTTTATGCTGTGGCCGTTATTCGAAATCGCTCCTGATCTGATCTTTCCGGATGGTATCAGCCTGCATCAGCATCTCACCCATCTTGGTGCTGCAAAACCCGCCCACTGGTAAAACATCGCCTCCCCTTTAGCGTTTACTGCTTTAGCGCCAAACGATTGCTTAAATCAATTGCCCCCCTGAATATGACTGTTAGAATGCCGGGAAATATAACTTTTACCATCAGGAAACGTTATGAAACCCACCACCATTTCACTGCTGCAGAAATGCAAGCAAGAGAAAAAACGCTTCGCGACAATTACCGCCTACGACTACAGCTTCGCTAAGTTATTTGCCGACGAAGGTATCAATGTGATGCTGGTTGGCGACTCTCTGGGCATGACAATTCAGGGGCACGACTCCACCCTGCCGGTCACCGTGGAAGATATCGCCTACCACACCCGCGCGGTACGCCGCGGCGCGCCCAACTGTCTATTGCTCTCCGACCTGCCGTTTATGGCTTACGCCACCCCGGAACAGGCATGTGAAAACGCGGCTATCGTGATGCGTGCGGGGGCCAATATGGTCAAAATTGAAGGCGGCGCCTGGCTGGTTGATACGGTGAAAATGCTCACCGAACGCGCCGTGCCGGTTTGTGGTCATCTGGGGCTAACGCCACAGTCGGTGAATATCTTCGGCGGCTATAAAATTCAGGGCCGCGGCGACGCCGGGCAGGTACTGCTGGATGATGCGCTGGCTTTAGAAGCCGCTGGCGCTCAACTGCTGGTGCTGGAATGCGTGCCGGTTGAGTTGGCGAAGCGCGTCACGGAAGCGCTGTCGATTCCGGTGATCGGCATCGGCGCGGGCAACGTCACCGACGGTCAGATCCTGGTGATGCACGATGCGTTTGGCATCACCGGCGGTCATATTCCAAAATTCGCGAAAAATTTCCTTGCCGAAGCGGGCGACATGCGCGCCGCCGTACAGCAGTATATGGCTGAAGTGGAGTCCGGCGTTTATCCGGGCGAAGAACACAGCTTTCACTAATTTTTCTGACCGTGCCGGATGGCGACGCGACGCGTCTTATCCGGCCTACAGATCCTCAACGGATGTAGGCCTGATAAGCGCAGCGCCATCGGGCAGGATCATCAAGCAACTCAAGGAGTTTTGTTGTGCTAATCATTGAAACCCTGCCGCTGCTGCGCCAGCATATTCGTCGTCTGCGTCAGGAAGGTAAACGCGTCGCACTGGTTCCCACCATGGGCAACCTGCACGACGGCCATATGAAGCTGGTCGATGAGGCAAAAGCCCGGGCTGATGTGGTGATCGTCAGCATTTTCGTCAATCCGATGCAGTTTGATCGGCCGGACGATCTGGTGCGTTATCCGCGCACGCTGCAGGAAGATTGTGAAAAGCTGAACAAACGCAAAGTCGATTATGTCTTTGCGCCAGCCGTTGAGGAAATCTACCCACAGGGGCTGGAAGGACAGACATACGTTGACGTTCCCGGCCTCTCTACCATGCTGGAAGGCGCCAGCCGTCCGGGCCACTTCCGCGGCGTCTCGACCATCGTCAGCAAGCTGTTCAACCTTATCCAGCCGGATATCGCCTGCTTTGGCGAGAAAGATTTCCAGCAGCTGGCGCTGATCCGCAAAATGGTGGCGGATATGGGTTATGACATTGAGATCGTCGGTGTGCCGATTATTCGCGCTAAAGACGGTCTGGCGCTCAGCTCACGTAACGCTTATCTGACCGCAGAGCAGCGCAAAATTGCGCCGGGTCTATACAACGTGATGAATAGCATCGCTGAAAAACTGATTGCGGGTGAGCGTGAGCTGCAAGAGATTATTGCCATTGCCGAACAGGAACTGAATGAAAAAGGCTTCCGTGCCGACGACATTCAAATCCGTGATGCCGACACGCTGCAGGAGCTGACGGAAACCAGCAAACGCGCAGTGATTCTGGCCGCCGCCTGGCTGGGTCAGGCGCGTCTGATCGATAATCAAAGCGTTACATTAGCCCAGTAGACAGGGGTTAAAAATCGGGCAATACTGCCTGAGAATTTCCAAAGCAGGCCACAAGCGCCTGCTTAGCCAAGGTAAACGACAGGGTAAAGAAGTTATGATTCGCACCATGCTGCAAGGCAAGCTCCACCGCGTAAAAGTCACGCAGGCGGACCTGCACTACGAAGGTTCTTGTGCCATTGACCAGGATTTCCTTGATGCCTCCGGTATTCTGGAAAACGAAGCGATTGATATCTGGAACGTGACCAATGGGAAACGTTTCTCAACCTATGCGATTGCGGCTGAACGCGGCTCCAGAATCATCTCGGTGAACGGTGCGGCGGCGCACTGCGCTGAAGTTGGCGACATTGTGATTATCGCCAGCTTCGTCACCATGTCTGATGAAGAAGCGCGTACATGGCGTCCGAAAGTGGCCTATTTTGAAGGCGACAACGAAATGAAGCGCACCGCGAAAGCTATTCCGGTACAGGTTGCCTGATTTTCAATAATAGGACAACCCTTCCAGAAAAACGTATTTTGGGACGGGTTGTCTTTTTTTTAAATCACCAATAAATAATATTATTTATTATTTATCTTATTGCTTAAATAATAAAGCATTAGTTTTACTTAAAAAAACATAAAGTATTTCTAATGGATGGCTTTATTCCCTTTCATCGCCACTCTCTATAAAATCCGTCTCGAAATTTAATATTTCAACAAATAAGATATATAAATATATTTTATTTATATTTATCACTAAAATATGGATATTCTAAATGTTTTTCAGAAAATATGGCGTAGCCGCTTTTATTGCAATGACTTTGAGTGCCGGGTCTGCAATGGCAGCAGATCCAGATACGGGTACTATTACTTTCCACGGTCTGGTTTCTAACAATACCTGTAAAATCTCTCTTGATAATAAAATAGATCAAGACGGTAATGATTTTGACATTACGCTGGATACCGTTTTTGTTAAAAACTTCGCTACCGCACTGGGTGATAACAGTACTCTGGGCGAAAAACAGTTCACTCTGAATCTGAGCGAATGTGATAACGCAACGGTAAAAGATGCCTCCGCGCAGTTTAATTCCTGGGGCGGTTCCAGCTCAACGTCAGGTGGTCTGTTAGTACCACCGGCTAATCTGCAAGGAGCAGCAGAAAACGTTAACCTGGTGCTGGCTAACAACGGTAACGGCGCTACCGATCTGATCAAAATTGACCAGACTAACAACACGCAGAAAGCCACTATTTCCGCTGATGGCACTGGTGACCTGTTCTACCGCGTAGCCTACACCCAAGGCCAGAAGTGGAATGCAGACACCAGCCCGGTAACGGCAGGAACCGTACAGGCACAAGTTGCCTTCACCGTTATTTATAACTAATCCTTTGTATTTAAAAAGATTAGCCAATCCCTCAGCGGCTGTGCTGGGGGATTTTAATTTTAAAGTATACCTACAGGGAGGGTAAAATGGTCAATACGGTTATTACAAAGGGATTTAAAACCACCTGCTTCGCTGCCGCGGCCTTCACGGCATTTACCACATTCCAGGTAAACGCGGATATCGTCATTTCCGGAACACGTATTGTGTACCCAGCGTCATCAAAAGACGTGATTGTGAACCTGGATAACCGGGGCAATAAACCTCTACTGGTGCAAACCTGGCTGGATGACGGGCGTGACGGTGTTGACCCGCAGGAGCTAAAACTGCCGTTTGTCATTACGCCTCCGGTATCTCGTATCGATCCACAAAAAGGGCAATCCTTGCGTATTACGTATATGGGTAGCGCATTACCTCAGGATCGGGAATCGCTGTTTTGGTTTAACGTGCTGGAAATTCCGCCAAAATCAAAAGCGAAAGAAGGCGAGAGTTTAAATCAACTTCAACTCGCCTTTCGCACGCGGATCAAATTATTTTTCCGCCCGGATGGCCTGAAAGGCACGCCTGGCGATGCGGCTGCAAACCTGAAATGGTCGCAGAAAAAAGAAGACAATACGCTTTCACTATTTGCCCAAAATGACAGCGCGTACAACGTTTCTATTTCCAACGTAAAATTAAAAGTGGGCGGTAAAGAATATACTGTCGACAGCAAATCCGTTTTACCCTTTAGCGGGGTCAGCATGCCCGTAAAAGGCCTTTCGAATAATATTAACGGTACCGTTATCTATAGCACCATTAATGACAATGGTGGCACAAATAAACGAGAAGCCAAAATAGACTAATCAATTATAACAATTACGTACCAATGTAGTGGGCCATTCTGGTCCACGTTAATTATTCGGAAAAACAATGCTATTTCAACGCTCATTATTATGTCTTACTATTGGCGCTGCACTCCCTTTTTCCGTTTCTGCTGCAAATTCAGCAGCAGAAAAAACCGTTGTTGAGTCGGACGAAGCCGTAGAATTTAACGAGCAATTTTTACTTAATAGCAGCGCTAATATCGATATTAGTCGCTATGCGTATGGCAACCCGGTGCTTGCCGGAACCTATCGTGTGAAAGTGAATCTTAACAATGCGTTGAAATCTACCTCTGAAATTACCTTTAATGAAAACGGTACGCCACGCGCCAGTGCATGTCTGACGCCGCTTTTACTCACCCAGGCAGGTGTTGATCCCGCCGCAATGCGCGATGACGTCGAGGTCGACGACAACACCACGTGTCTGGATATAAAAAAATACTACCCCGGTGCGACGGCGAATTACGATTCCGGCAAACAGGCGATGGATCTCAACTTCCCGCAGATTTATATCCTGAAACGTCCTGCCGGGTATGTTGACCCCTCACTGTGGGAAGATGGCGTTCCGGCGGCCATCGTCTCTTATGATATGAACGCCTGGCACAGTGAAGGCAATGGCACAACGTCCGATACCGCTTACGTGGGGCTACGTTACGGTTTAAATATGGGACCGTGGCGTTTGCGTTCCCGAGGTAGCCTTAACTGGAACAAAGATACCGGTAGCGAATACAACAATCAGGACGTTTATTTACAGCGAGATATCACCGCGCTGAAAGCGCAAATGGTGATAGGCGACTCCTACACCCGTGGCGATGCGTTTGACTCCTTCAGCCTGAGCGGGATACGGATGTATAACGATGACCGCATGTTACCGATGGGCTCCAGCAACTACGCGCCTGTTATCCGCGGCGTCGCCAACAGCAATGCCAAAGTCACGGTGATGCAAAGCGGCAATAAAATCTACGAAACCACCGTACCGCCGGGGGCGTTCGAGATTAACGACCTTAGCACCACAGGTTATGGTAACGATCTGCTGGTCACCGTAGAAGAAGCGGACGGCAGCAAACGCAGCTTTACCGTTCCCTTTTCGTCAGTCACCCAAATGTTACGCCCCGGCGCGACACGCTGGGATATCGGCGTCGGCGAGCTGAACGATGATTCTTTACATGATAAACCGCAAGTGGGTTACGCGCAGTTTTACTATGGCCTGAACAACACCTTTACCGGCTATATCGGCGCGCAGTATACCGATATGAATTTCTATGCTGGGCTATTAGGTCTGGCAATGAACACCGGTATTGGCGCATTCGCCTTTGATGTGACGCAATCTCACGCCAGTATTGATGATTTAGGCACGCTCAGCGGGCAAAGCTACCGGCTGACCTATAGCAAAATGATCGAGGCGACCAATACCTCATTTAACGTCGCCGCTTATCGTTTTTCTACTGAAGACTACCTCAGCCTGAATGACGCCGCGTCTTTGCAAGACAGCGTTAAACATCAGCAATATGCGCAGCAAAGTTATCGCTCAGGTGATGAGTTATATGACGATTACCAGCGTACCAAAAATCAGGTGCAAATCAGCATCAACCAGCCCTTAAACCAGGGAGAAACAACCTGGGGCTCTGTGTATGTCAGCGGAACATGGCAGGACTACTGGAATGATGCGGGCTCCACGGCCAACTATAGCGTGGGTTACAACAACAGTTTTGCCTATGGCAGCTATAGCGTGTCATTACAACGCGCCTATGACCAGAACGGCAGTAAAGACGACAGCGTCTATTTAAGTTTCAGTATTCCGTTGAGTATGTTCTCCCACAACGGGGAACGCTCTGGCGGTTTCTCCAATATCAACATGGGCCTGCGTTCTGACATGAAGGGCGGTACTAACGTCAACTCCACCGCCAGCGGTAATACCAAAGATAGCGACATCAGCTACTCCGTGAGCGCCACCTCCAGCAGCGGTAATTACGGCAACCTGAATCAGGTAAGTGGCTTTGGCTCCCTTAACAGCAGCTATGGCCCATTAGGGCTTTCCGCCTCGTTTGGCGACGACAATAGCCAGCAATATTCCGCCAGTTACAGCGGTGGCATGGTGCTGCATTCTGGCGGCGTAGCGTTCGCGCCGGGCAGCATTGGCGAAACCGACGCCGTCGCACTGGTGAAAGCCAGCGGCGCACAAGGCGCAGGACTGGGCTACAGCAGCAGCGAAATCGGCAGCTCAGGCTATGGCATTTTACCGTATATGTCAGCCTACCGCGAAAACCGGGTGTCACTGGATATCAGTACACTGGAGAACGATGTTGAAATCAAAAGCACCAGCACGGTTACCGTACCGCGCAGCGGCGCCGTTGTGCTGGTGAATTTTGAAACCGATGAAGGTCGCTCACTGATTCTGGAATTACTGCGTAGCGATAAAGGCTTTATTCCTTTAGGCGCAGATGTCCTTAACGAGAAAAATGAAACTGTCGGTACCGTAGGCCAGGCCGGACAGGCGTACGTGCGCGGCGTAGAACCGCAAGGCGAACTTCGCGTGGTGTGGGGCAGTGGTAAAGAAAGTACCTGTACGGTGCGTTACCAATTAGCTGAAACCACGGCAAAAGCGGGACTCACCCCCGTACTGAGCAATCAACTTTGTCACCTGTAATGACCTGTTTAGGGAAAAACTAATGAGAGTTTATATGAAAAGAAACCGCCTCAGTCTTCCCATCGCGGCACTTGCCGTAATGGCAGCTTCTGGAAGCGCGCTTGCCGCTAACTCCACTAACCTAGATGTTAATTTCACGGCCACAATTTTAGAGACGACGTGTAACATGAAACTGGTCGGTGGTACAGGCTCCGACACGGTACAGGAATTAATCATTGGTAATAGTAGTGGTGAAGTTCGTATTGATGATGTAAGAGCGGGAACAGCAACGGCAGATTTTAAATTAGTGATTGTTGAATGCCCGGCATCGCTTCAATCATTAAAGACATCAATCAACGGAACGCCATCCGGGTATTCAACAAAAATATTAACGAGTGGAACAAAAGGCTCAGCCGACTATATAGGGGTGTCAGTTGCGCGCGCATCCAAACCAGATGAACCTTTTGTTATTAACTCCACCGCCGATTCAGAACGTCTGGTCTGGAGTGAGGTAGAAATTAACAGTAAAGAGGTTCCGCTGATCGCCATCATGAAAGAGACCAAGGCAAATTCGGCTACCACAGGGGCTTTCTCAGCCGTTGCGACTTTCGTATTTAGCTACGAGTAATTAACGCAGATCTACGGAGCATCACTATGAAATTTACATCCGCTTTAATCACATTATCCGTTTCTGCCGTCTTATTCTCTGGAGTGGTCAGAGCCGCTATTACCGGTACCGACAGTGTACAAATGACCTTTAAGACCACAGTGACAACCGGTACCTGTAAAGCTATCGTCGTTAATGGTGACGGAAAAAATGTTAGCACCATTGGCTATGGTGAGACATATAAATCGGATCTTAACAAGAAAGCGATGCCACTGAGCATTGTCTTCAGCAATTGTTCCGGCGTAACCATCGCAGAAGTAGAAGCAAAAGCGGGCACCGGCGGCACCTGCTCCGGTGATAATTTAGACGGCGATTCTTACGCGGCGGGCCTGAATACCGCCTTCGAAATTTGGGGCGGCGATGCAGACACGGGGGTGAAACTGTCTTGTAAAACGCCACCAGCCGCACAGGAGGTGACCATTACCAACGGTGCGGGTACCTACCCAATGACGTCACGCATTGTGGTGGCAAACGGTAAAAGCCTGAGCGACGTCACCGCCGGCGATGTCACGGCTCCGGTCACCTTTGTTGTGACATACCCTTAATTTTCAGGTGTTTTGTTTATGCAACAATTACTGTTTCTTTTACGCCAGCCCGGTCTTGTGTTGCTTATGGGTCTGACGGGCGGGTTTTGGTCTGGCATCAGCCAGGCGGGTTCCAATTTGGATATCAATCTGACCGCCAGTATTGTTAACAGCACCTGCAAACTCAGTCTGGAAAATGGGGGGGAAGTCTACCTTCCCAACGTCACGCGGGCATGGTTTTACAATAACGACGGCAGCAGTAAATATGCGCCTACCGACGAGGCGGGCGGCACGCCTTTTAACGTGCGTCTCGAAGACTGTGCAGATAACAGTAGCATCAAGCAGTTGATGTTCAGCTTTACGCCGCAATCCGGTTTTTGGAGCAACCAAAACCAGGTTTTCAAAAATGATGCCACAACAGGCGCGGCGCAAAACGTGGGGATCGTCATTTTCTCGGCAGACTATAAAACTAACGTCTTAAACAGCGATGGCAGTTCTAACGTAGTTTACGACGTCAGCGGAAAAAGCAGTTCGCTGTATTTAACGGATTATCAGTTTTACGCGCGCTATCAGAATACGGGCGCAGTTGTCAGCGGCGTTGTCACCAGCAACGTGTTGGTTGACGTCAGCTACGAATAAAAGGATTTATGATGAAGCTATTCCCTTATCTGGCCGCACTGTTATTGTTGAGCGCATCCGGCGTAGCCTATGGTGCCCTGGAATGTAAATTTTACAATGGCGATACACGACAGATAATGTCGCCAGGCGTTCAACCAATCATTACCTTTCACCCCTCGGTGCAAACCGCCACGCTGCTGGCTAGCGGTATTACGATGGAATTAACGCCGGAAATGCATAGCCACTGTGCAGTGGGGGATGATGGAGAGAACATTTACCAGATGACGGACAACACCTTACTTGAAGGGTATGTCGACGGTAAGGCGTTGTTTCGCACCAATATACCCGGCATTACGTATGCCATTGGGTTATACCCCGCAGGGAAAGGCATTACCGGATGGTTTCCCGTCAATCCTGGTCAATATTATATGACCGCTTATGCTGACGACAACGAAGGCTATTTCGAACATGAAAAAAAATGGTACGCCGTGATGGAAATCTACCAGATGCCCGGCTTTAATGGCGTGCCTTCGGGAGTCGGTTTTATTAGCTCAATCGGCGGCCCATTGGGGCACATTGTTCTCGGAGACCCCATAGGTTCTGAATCTGACCATCCTCGCCCGCTAATCACCATTTCTGATATGATGTTTAACATTCCATTCTCCGAACCGACCTGTATTCTTACCGCGCCCACCACCGTGAATTTAGGTGATTGGTACCGAAGCGACGTGGAGAAAGATCAGACCACCGAGGTGCCTTTTCAGATTACCGGAACCTGTACCGGGACGATTGCAGTCTCGTTCGTGGCGAAATCCTCATATACCAATGCGGATAAGAACCTGTTTACCAACTCGATTACCAGCAACTCAAGCGTTACCGCGGCTGGCGGCGTCGGCGTAAAAATAAGCTCACCGGCCTATTCGCAAATTCATGCCGACAGTTCGCCAGAAGCCATTGCCGTGGGCGAGATAATCGGGATGCCTGTGACCTCAGTAAACGCCAACTTTAAAGCAAAGCTGGTCAAAACAGGGACGGAGGCCGTGACACCCGGTATTTTCGGATCGTCTGTCACCTTCCAGGTAACCTACGAGTAAACTACCCCTGCGGCTGATTGACTATCAGCCGCGACATCGTTTCCAGCGAATCTGTGCGTAAAATATACAACCTTTTGAGCAGCATCGGATTATCTCCCGGCTTCACCTTCCCTCTCACCGTGGTGACCGCCAGATGGAAACCGGCGTCTTTTGCTGCTTTGATCGCGGTCGCGTTATAGCCGCCAAAGGGATAAGAAAGATAAAATACGTGCGGAGTAAACTGTGTGAGCGCCCGCCGCGAGCGTTCAAAATCAAACAGAATATTATGGTAGCTGCGGCTATATAAAATCGGGCGGCGATGCCCGTCTACCCGGTGTAAAAAATGGGTATGCGACTGAAAATCAAAAACATCGCTTATCTTGCGCAATTCGGACACGCTCATAAATTGCAGCGACCTGGGATTCCATTTTTGCGGATGGCGCTTAATACGCGATGAGATAATAAATGCCGTCGCTTTCATATCGTACTGCTTTAATACCGGATACGCATAGCGACTCACCGATTTAAGGCCATCATCAAAGGTGATAGCCACCGCGCGCGCCGGAAAATTAGCGCGGTTATAGATGTAATCCTCCAGTTGGTACATCGTCAACGTGGCATAGCCGCGATCGCGAAGCCAGGTCATTTGGTTGCTGAATGCCCGAACCGAAGTCGTGGTGGAGGTATGGCGAAAACGGGTATTCTCTTCATCACGTAAAATGTGATGATAGGTCAAAATCGGAATGCCGTTGTCTTCCTGCGCATCCATGGCGTTGACATAAGCCAGCCTGTCGCCAATACGGATCTGATACCAGGTTTGATGTAGCCGGCCTTTCAGCTTGCTAATAATGGGGTAACGCAAATTATCCACCAATACGCCAAACGGGGCGCTACTGATGTCCGGCGCGTTATACACCGGCGTGTCCTTCCAGGTCACCAGATTCTGATTGCTGAGCGGCTTGTTAAGATCGCCCAGCCCATCTTCCACTTTTTGTTTTCCCTGCACGGGTTCCAGATGGCCTTTATCGATAAACCCCACACCGAAGCCAAATTTAAAGGCATAATAATCAACCGCAACAGGCGTTACGGAAAGAATTTGTCCGGCGCGGATATTCCCTACGGTCACCATTTTGTCGCCAATCTGCGACCAGATGGCGGCATCTTTCGTCGTTTGCATATAACGAGCGGGCAAGGCAGCCAACACATTACCGGCGAAAAAGAACAGCAAGATAAGAACAACGCGCATAACCATATATCATAACCGAGGCGAAAAAACGCCGTTATTGTAGCAAAAGCGTCGTCAATGGTATTGATCAAAACTCATACAAATCATGCAGCAATACAAAAGGCGGATTTTTCTGCTGCTGATGCCAGAGACTGGTGACATCCGGCGCGCCAAGCGCGACAATCTGGTCGCGAAATGCTGAACTGCTCATCGACTCTCGCAAAGGAATCATTTCCTCTATCAATGAATAGCTAATGCCTGAAATAACTTCACATTGAGGATGTTTATGGCTCATCAGCGACGCTACACGATAAGGCGCCGCGCCGGAAATGTCGGTTAAAAATATCACGCCTTCACCGGAATCGGTGGCATGGAGGGCATCACACATCATGCGGCTCAGCATGTTTGAGCTCAGACCGCGCCAAAAATTGACCGCCCGGCATTGCGCCAGCGGACCATTTTTTCTCTCCAGGCGATCAAGCATATCCTGTGCACGATCGTCATGGCAGGTAATCACCCAACCTAACATAGCCTACCTCCTTAGCAGGCAAGTAGTTTATCAGGGTTACCAATCAGGAATGATGACAGCCGTCAAAAGTCTCCTCTTCCCTCCAGGAGAAGAGGAGAATCGTATCAGCTACGCAAACCGCGTCCGCGCTGGATCAGCGACCAACACAGCAGATAGAAAGCAGCGATAAAGATCACCAGTACGCCAAACGTCGTCACCAGCGGCACATCATGGATACCCAGAAAACCATAACGGAAACCGCTGATCATGTAGACGATCGGGTTCAGGTGCGACAACCCTTGCCAGAACGGCGGCAGCAGCGTCAGCGAGTAAAATACCCCGCCGAGGTAGGTCAGCGGCGTCAGCACAAAGGTCGGGATCAGACTGATATCGTCAAAGGTTTTCGCAAACACGGCGTTCAGCAGTCCGGCCAGCGAGAACAGAATCGCGGTCAGAATCAGCGTTAGCGCGACAAATACCCAGGAATGCACCTGGAAAGGCACGAAAAAGAGCGAAATCGCCGTCACCAGAATCCCTACGCACAGCCCACGCGCCACGCCGCCGCCGACAAATCCGGCGATGATCACGTGCGTTGGCACCGGCGCGACCAGCAGTTCCTCAATATTGCGCTGAAACTTGGCGCTAAAGAACGAGGAGGCCACATTGGCGTAGGAGTTAGTAATGACCGCCATCATAATCAGGCCCGGCACAATAAATTGCATATAGCTAAAGCCATGCATTTCGCCGATGCGCGAACCAATCAGGTTACCGAAAATAATAAAATAGAGCGTCATGGTGATGACAGGCGGCACCAGCGTTTGCACCCAGATCCGCATAAAGCGGTGGATCTCTTTCGCCCAGATGCTTTTAAGGGCAACCCAGTAAAGCTGCATCATGCGCGATCTCCTTGTTTTTCATGCACCAGCGACACAAACAGTTCTTCCAGACGGTTGGCTTTATTACGCATACTTAATACCTGAACCCCCTGCTCGCTCAGTTGGCTAAAGACACTGTTAACCCCCTGCTCGCGTAACACTTCCACCTCCAGAGTCGAGGTATCCACCAGACGATATTGATAACCCGTAAGCTTAGGTAGCGGGCTTTTTGGCGCTAAATCCAGAATAAACGTCTCCGATTTCAGCTTTGAAAGCAGATTTTTCATGGAGGTATTTTCCACCAGCTCGCCGTGCTGAATAATACCGATATTGCGGCACAGCATTTCTGCCTCTTCCAGATAGTGGGTGGTAAGAATAATCGTGGTGCCTTTGGCGTTTAAATCTTTCAGGAACCCCCACATTGAGCGACGCAATTCGATATCGACGCCCGCCGTCGGCTCATCGAGAATCAATAGCTTAGGCTCATGCATCAGCGCGCGGGCGATCATCAGGCGGCGTTTCATCCCACCGGACAGCATCCGCGCGCGTTCATTACGTTTTTCCCACAGATCGAGCTGTTTTAAATACTTTTCGCTACGTAAAACTGCCTCTTTATGTTCCACGCCGTAATAACCAGCCTGATTCACTACGATCTGTTGCACCGTTTCAAACGGGTTAAAGTTAAACTCCTGTGGCACCAGTCCAAGCTGTCGCTTGGCGTTAACCACGTCTTTTTCCAGGTCGTAACCAAAAACGTTAACGCGCCCGGACGTTTTATTAACCAATGAGCTGATAATACCGATGGTGGTCGATTTCCCTGCTCCATTTGGCCCCAGAAGCGCGTAAAAATCCCCCGCTTCGACCTGCAAATCTATGCCGCGCAACGCCTGAACGCCGCCGGGATAGGTTTTTTTAAGTTGTTGAAGTTCCAGCGCAATGGTCATAAATTCTCACTTACTTTACGTTCTTACACTTTATATATGGTTTAAATAATTACGGAGTTGCCCTATATTAGCCCAACGCACTTATTTGGTTACAGGTCGTTAACTTCCATGAAAGACATAGATACACTCATCAGCAACAATGCACTATGGTCAAAAATGCTGGTGGAAGAGGACCCCGGATTTTTTGAGAAACTGGCGCAAGCGCAAAAACCGCGCTTTCTATGGATTGGATGTTCCGACAGCCGCGTTCCCGCAGAGCGTTTAACCGGGCTTGAACCGGGCGAATTGTTTGTTCACCGTAATGTGGCTAACCTGGTTATTCACACCGATCTGAACTGTCTCTCCGTGGTTCAGTATGCGGTAGATGTTCTGGAAGTTGAGCATATTATCATTTGCGGCCACTCCGGTTGCGGCGGTATCAAGGCTGCGGTAGAAAACCCTGAGCTGGGCTTGATTAATAACTGGCTGCTGCATATCCGCGACATCTGGCTTAAACATAGCTCGCTGTTGGGAAAAATGCCCGAAGAGCAACGTCTGGATGCGCTCTATGAATTGAACGTCATGGAGCAGGTCTATAACCTGGGGCATTCCACCATTATGCAGTCAGCGTGGAAACGCGGTCAGAATGTGACCATTCACGGCTGGGCATACAGTATCAATGATGGCCTGCTGCGCGATCTTGACGTCACCGCCACCAACAGAGAAACGCTGGAGAACGGCTATCATAAGGGTATCTCCGCCCTAAGTCTGAAATACATTCCCCACCAATAAGCCATTAGCTATAGGCCGGATAAGTCGCTTTAGCGACGCCATCCGGCATTTCTGCGCTTACTCGTCCAGCAGCACCACTTTACCAACATACGGTAGATGGCGATAACGCTGGGCGTAGTCGATACCGTAACCGACTACAAATTCGTCCGGAATCGAAAAGCCAACGAACTCAACCGGCACGTCCACTTCGCGGCGAGACGGTTTATCCAGCAGCGTACAAATCGCCAGCGATTTCGGCTCGCGCAGGCCCAGGATTTCACGGACCTTCGACAGCGTATTACCGGAATCAATAATGTCTTCGACAATCAGCACGTCTTTACCACGAATATCCTCATCCAGATCTTTGAGGATTTTCACGTCGCGGGTGGTGGACATACCGCTACCATAACTGGAGGCGGTCATAAAATCGACTTCATGAGGAACCTGAACTTCACGGCACAGGTCCGCCATAAACATAAATGAGCCACGCAACAGACCTACCAGCACCATTTCACTGCCGCTGTCTTTATAACGTTCGGTAATCTGACGACCCAGCTCGGCAATACGTGCTTTGATCTCCGCTTCGGGGATCATGACTTCAACAGTATGTTTCATATTTATAACCATATGATTTAAAAACAAATCACTCAATGCCGGTGACTAATAACGCCGCATTGACGCGCAAGGCACGCAGTATAACAGCAAACGTATTCATTCGCGGCATTTGATAAGAAAGCTCATTTTGTGATGACGATCACACATGTTAATTCCTATACTTAATTGCTACTAAAAAATTAACAATTTGGGATGGTGTCTTTTTATGGCAGAAAATAACGCACGATCGCCACGATTACTCGTGACGCTGACGGCCCTCTTTGCAGCACTTTGTGGGCTGTATCTTCTTATCGGAGGTGTCTGGCTGGTTGCTATTGGCGGTTCCTGGTACTACCCCATCGCGGGCCTCGTGATGCTGGTTGTGGCCGGATTGCTATGGCGCAGTAAACGTGCCGCGCTGTGGCTGTATGCCGCCCTGCTGCTGGCGACAATGATTTGGGGCGTGTGGGAAGTCGGGTTCGACTTCTGGGCGCTCACGCCGCGTAGCGATATCCTGGTGTTTTTCGGCATCTGGCTAATATTGCCGTTTGTCTGGCATCGGCTGGTGGTTCCTTCCAGCGGCGCAGTGGCGGCACTGGTCGTGGCGCTGCTGATTAGCGGCGGCATTCTGACCTGGGCTGGCTTCAACGACCCGCAGGAGATCAACGGTACGCTTCGCGCCGACGCCACGCCCGCCGCAACAAGCTCGTCGATCGCCGACGAAGACTGGCCGGCCTATGGACGTAATCAGGAAGGCCAACGCTATTCGCCGCTGAAACAGATCACTGCGGATAACGTTCACCAACTGAAAGAAGCGTGGGTCTTCCGCACCGGCGATCTGAAACAACCCAACGATCCGGGCGAAATCACCAACGAAGTGACCCCGATTAAAGTCGGCGATACGCTTTATCTGTGTACAGCTCACCAGCGTCTGTTCGCGCTGGACGCCGCCAGCGGTAAAGAGAAGTGGCATTTTGATCCTCAGTTGAAGACCGATTCGTCTTTCCAGCATGTGACCTGCCGCGGCGTCTCTTATCATGAGGCCAAAGCGGATACCGCCTCGCCGGAGGTCATCGCCGACTGTCCGCGCCGCATTATCCTCCCGGTCAACGACGGTCGCCTTTTCGCGGTGAATGCCGAAACCGGCAAGCTGTGTGAAACCTTCGCCAACAAAGGCGTCCTGAATCTGCAAACCAATATGCCGGATACCACGCCGGGACTGTATGAACCGACGTCGCCGCCGATTATCACCGATAAAACGATTGTCATTGCCGGTTCGGTCACGGATAACTTCTCTACTCGCGAAACGTCCGGCGTTATCCGTGGTTTTGATGTTAATAGCGGTAAACTACTGTGGGCCTTCGATCCTGGGGCGAAAGATCCGAACGCGATTCCAGCCGATGAGCACGCTTTTACCTTTAACTCGCCGAACTCCTGGGCGCCTGCCGCCTATGATGCGAAACTGGATCTGGTCTATCTGCCGATGGGCGTGACCACGCCGGATATCTGGGGCGGTAACCGCACGCCGGAGCAGGAACGTTATGCCAGCTCCATCCTGGCGCTGAATGCCACCACCGGGAAACTGGCCTGGAGTTATCAGACCGTCCATCACGATCTGTGGGATATGGACCTGCCGGCACAGCCGACGCTGGCGGATATTACCGTTGACGGTACTACCGTTCCGGTTATCTATGCGCCAGCGAAAACCGGTAATATCTTTGTGCTGGACAGACGTAATGGCGAGCTGGTCGTGCCCGCTCCGGAAAAACCGGTCCCGCAGGGCGCGGCAAAAGGCGATTATGTCGCCAAAACTCAGCCGTTCTCTGATTTAACCTTCCGCCCGAAAAAAGATCTCTCCGGCGCGGATATGTGGGGCGCGACCATGTTCGACCAACTGGTGTGCCGCGTTATGTTCCACCAGTTGCGCTATGAAGGTATCTTCACCCCGCCATCCGAGCAGGGGACATTGGTCTTCCCTGGCAACCTGGGGATGTTTGAATGGGGCGGTATTTCCGTCGATCCAGACCGTCAGGTCGCTATCGCTAACCCGATGGCGCTGCCGTTTGTCTCGAAGCTGATCCCACGCGGCCCGGGTAATCCAATGGAACCGCCGAAAGACGCGAAAGGTACCGGTACAGAAGCGGGTATTCAGCCGCAGTACGGCGTACCGTTCGGCGTCACGCTGAATCCGTTCCTTTCACCGTTTGGCCTGCCGTGTAAACAACCGGCCTGGGGCTATATTTCCGCGTTGGATCTGAAGACCAATGAAATCGTGTGGAAGAAACGTATAGGGACGCCGCGCGACAGTATGCCGTTTCCGATGCCGGTTCCGGTGCCGTTCAACATGGGAATGCCCATGCTGGGCGGGCCAATCTCAACCGCCGGTAACGTGCTGTTTATCGCCGCGACCGCCGACAACTACCTGCGCGCTTATAACATGAGCAACGGGGAAAAACTGTGGCAGGGACGTTTACCCGCCGGAGGCCAGGCAACGCCGATGACCTATGAGGTAAACGGTAAGCAGTACGTGGTCGTTTCTGCCGGAGGCCACGGTTCGTTTGGTACGAAGATGGGCGACTATATCGTGGCCTATGCTTTGCCTGACGACGCGAAATAACCATTAATGCCCGGCGTACGCCGGGCATTGTGCCGGGTAGCGGTTTCGCCTTACCCGGCCTGCGTCGGAGACATCGGTCAGACCGTAAATCCTAACATCA
This sequence comes from Salmonella sp. SJTUF14076, assembly GCF_015534835.1. Lineage (NCBI taxonomy): Bacteria > Pseudomonadati > Pseudomonadota > Gammaproteobacteria > Enterobacterales > Enterobacteriaceae > Salmonella > Salmonella sp. SJTUF14076. The sequence continues at coordinate 3,752,739 of NZ_CP064674.1, forward strand.
TTCCCGTATCTTCATGTTCTAACAGATGACAGTGCGCCATATAGGCATGTTCCTTCGGCGCGTCGTGATCGAACTTGACCAGCACTTCGCTGATACCGCCCTCAACGCGTACTGTATCCTTCCAGCCCGTTCTGTGCGCCGCTGGCGCTTTGCCGTTCTCTGACAAAATACGGAACTGGGTGCCGTGAATATGGAAAGGATGCAGCATCATGTCACCCACGCCGGAAATCACCCAACGTTCATGTCGGCCTTTTTGCGCCGCGAACATCGGTTTATTCATATCGAAGACCTGGCCGTTGATAAAGTTAGCGTTATGGAAGTCGAATTTTCCGCCGTGATTCATATTGCCCATTGCGCCATGATTCATCCCGCTGTGATCCATGTTGCCATGATCCATCTCGCCATGCCCCATATTGCCGCCCTGCATATGCGCGTTCATGCTGTCATGATCCATGCCGCTCATCGCCTGAGCGCCATATTTCTTCATCAGCATTTGCATCCCCATCATATCAAGGCGCGGGTCCATCGACAGTTTCAGGTTGCGCACCGTCAGCCCTTCCAGCGACGGCAGCGCCGGCATCGTCGTCAACGTATCCGGCAGCGTACCGGAGGCGGTAATCCGCAGCGGCTGGATACGCATCACCGGATGCGGTTTATCAAACGGAGCGATCGCCATTCCCATCTGGCTGACCGGCAGGGTCACCAGATCAAAGGCTTTCCCGTCGCTGATATCCACCAGCACTTCAAAACGCTCGCCCATTAATAACGGCAGTTCGGTGACTTTCACCGGCTCCGCCAGCAGGCCGCCGTCGCTGGCGATCACATAAAGCGGACGATTATCGCTGGCGGCGATTTTCAGCGAACGCGCATTACAGCCATTTAGCAAGCGCAGACGTAGCCAGCCTTTCGGTGCGGAATGCTGCGGATAGATAGCGCCATTGGTCAGCAGCGTATCGCCAAACCAGCCGACGGCGGCGGTCATAATATCCAGTTGATAATCAATCTGGCCATCGGCGGAGAAGCGTTTGTCCTGAATGATCACCGGCACATCGTCGATGCCCCACTGTTTCGGCAGGCGCAATTTGCGAATCTCGTCATCTTCAATCAGCACCAGTCCGGCAAGGCCCATCGCCACCTGGCGCCCGGTTTTGCCGTGTTTATGTGGATGAATCCAGCAGGTCGCGGCGCGTTGCTGCGGCGTAAACGTCACCGTGCGGGTTCCGCCTGCGGGAATAATCCCCTGCGGACCGCCGTCGACGATGCCTGGAATCTCCAGACCATGCCAGTGAAGCGTCGTGTCTTCGGCCAGTTGGTTATGGATATCAACGGTCACGCTTTTTCCTTTGTGAAGCTGTACCGCTGGCCCCAGCAAATTACCGTTGTAGCCCCAGGTTGTCGCGTTCTTACCGGCGAATGTCGACTGTCCGGCTTTAACAATTAACTGCATACGGTTGCTCGCATCTGCCGTTAACAGGTCAGGAATAGGCAACGCGGGACGTTCGGCGGCAAAAGCGGCGCGGCTCCACAGCGGCAGCGCTGATGCAACCCCCAGCGCCACTGAATATTTTAAGAAATCACGGCGTAACATAATCATTTCCTTATAATGAACAGGCGGGTGTCTAAGCTTAGACCCTGCCCTAACGGGAAGGTCAAGCCAGCAACACGTCTTTACCGTTCCTGACAGCAATACAACAAGAATGAAAACGCCGCGACCAATCCTGATAATAAAAGTCGTCGCTACGTTCTCAGTATGCTAACGTTGACTTTCCCTGATGCCGTGGTAGAAGCAATGAAGACGTTTTTCAGACCCGTGTTGTTTGGCAGCCTGATGGCCTTATGCGCAAATAGCTATGCGCTTACTGAATCCGAAGCTGAAGATATGGCCGATTTAACGGCGGTTTTCGTTTTTCTGAAAAATGACTGTGGTTACCAAAATTTACCCAACAGTCAGATTCGCCGTGCGCTGGTCTTTTTTGCCCAGCAAAATCAGTGGGACCTGAGTAACTACGACACCTTCGATATGAAATCGTTGGGCGAAGACAGCTACCGCGATCTTAGCGGCATCGGTATTCCGGTCGCTAAAAAATGCAAAGCTCTGGCCCGCGATTCTCTGAGCCTGTTAGCCTACGTTAAATAATCCTCCGCGATCCTATTGCTGAAATAATGACCGTGCATCCACGGTCATTGTTAGCTATGATGTTGCGCCCTTTTTTTACGGGTGTTAACAATGGAGGTATCAGCCAATGGCCGAAAATACGATGTGGCATGAAACGCTACACGACCAGTTTGGTCAGTACTTTGCCGTAGACAACGTTCTGTATCATGAAAAAACCGATCACCAGGATTTAATCATCTTTGAAAACGCCGCTTTTGGCCGCGTGATGGCGCTGGACGGCGTGGTACAGACCACCGAACGCGACGAGTTTATTTATCATGAAATGATGACCCACGTCCCGCTGCTGGCGCACGGTCATGCGAAACACGTTCTGATTATCGGCGGCGGCGACGGCGCAATGCTACGTGAAGTTACCCGGCATAAAAACGTCGAAACCATCACCATGATAGAGATAGACGCTGGCGTAGTCTCGTTTTGCCGCCAGTATTTACCCAACCACAATGCCGGCAGCTACGACGATCCGCGCTTTACGCTAGTGATCGACGACGGCGTGAATTTCGTCAATCAGACCCATCAGACCTTTGATGTGATCATTTCCGACTGTACCGATCCGATAGGCCCCGGCGAAAGCCTGTTTACCTCCGCCTTTTATGAAGGCTGTAAGCGTTGCCTGAATCCGGGCGGCATTTTTGTCGCCCAGAACGGCGTGTGCTTCCTGCAACAGGATGAAGCGCTCGACAGCCACCGCAAGCTGAGTCATTACTTCAGCGATGTCGGCTTCTACCAGGCGGCGATTCCGACCTATTACGGCGGCATCATGACCTTCGCCTGGGCGACGGACAACGACGCTCTTCGTCACCTGTCGAGTGAAATTATTCAGGCGCGTTTTCATGCCGCCGGCCTCAAATGTCGCTATTACAACCCGGCTATTCATGCCGCTGCATTTGCGCTACCGCAATATCTACATGACGCACTGTCCGCACAGTGATGTTAAGGAGGTGATAAAAATTGAAAAAGCTGAAACTGCATGGCTTTAACAATCTGACGAAAAGCCTGAGTTTTTGTATTTACGATATCTGCTACGCCAAAACCGCAGAAGAGCGCGATGGCTATATCGCCTATATCGATGAACTCTATAACGCCAACCGACTGACCGAGATCCTGTCGGAGACCTGCTCCATTATCGGCGCGAACATCCTGAACATCGCCCGTCAGGATTATGAACCCCAGGGCGCCAGCGTCACGATTCTGGTGAGCGAAGAGCCAGTCGACCCGAAACTTATCGATCAAACCGAACATCCCGGCCCGCTGCCGGAAACCGTGGTGGCGCACCTCGATAAGAGCCATATCTGTGTGCATACCTATCCGGAAAGCCATCCGGAAGGCGGGCTATGCACCTTTCGCGCCGACATCGAAGTGTCAACCTGCGGGGTGATTTCACCGCTAAAAGCGCTCAATTACCTGATCCACCAGCTAGAGTCCGATATTGTCACCATCGATTACCGCGTGCGCGGCTTTACGCGCGACGTCAACGGTATGAAGCACTTTATCGATCATGAGATTAATTCTATTCAGAATTTTATGTCGGAAGATATGAAGTCGCTGTATGACATGGTGGATGTAAACGTGTATCAGGAAAATATTTTCCATACCAAGATGCTGCTTAAAGAGTTCGATCTTAAGCACTACATGTTTCACACCAAACCGGAAGATCTCACTGAAACCGAACGCCAGCAGATCACCGCCGCGCTGTGGAAAGAGATGCGCGAGATTTACTACGGCCGCAATATTTCTGCGGTCTGATTCACCACTGGCAGCGCCTGACGGCGCTGTCACTCCGGCTGCACCAGCGTTAGCGCAAAAGCGCGCCCTTTCAGTTCAACCTGCGCAGACGGCGGCAGATTGACGTCGGTAATCACATCATTAAAGCGCTCAAGCGGCACCACATTAAAGAGCGAATGCGCGCCATACTTACTGCTGTCCGCCAGCAACACTTTGCGCTGCGCATTAGCAATAATCTCCTGTTTAAGCCCGGCCTTATCTTCCGTTGGGGTCGTCACGCCCGTTTTTACCCCCCATGAATTACAGCTCATAAACGCGATGTTCGGATAAACGCTGCGCAACAGCTTGCGCCCATGCTCACCGATACAGGACTGACTGCTGTCATCGATACGACCGCCGACAATCGTCACTTCAATTTGCCGGAACTCAGCTAAAAACAGCGCAATATGCAGATCGACGGTGATGACCCGCAGCGGAAGATGGGTTAAACATTTCGCCAGTTCCATCATTGTCGTACCGGCATCCAGCACGACGGCATCGCCAGCATTGACCAGCGATGCGGCAACGCGTGCAATCGCCCGTTTTTCAGCGGGCGATCGCAGTTGTTTTTCATTGGTGGTGGGCTGGGCGGGTTCAAAACGCCGCAGCGCCACGCCGCCATGACTACGGCTGATCACGCCCTGCTCATCCAGCTTGATCAAATCGCGACGGATAGTGGCTGGCGATGCGTCAACCGCCTCAACCAGCTGTTCTACCGTAACCAGCGTATGATTTTTCAGATACGCCACAATGAGATCCAGACGGTGTTGTCCTTTCATAACAGGGAATTATGCCAGTTGCATTGCCAGTTTGATCGATACGGCCATGCTCTCAGATTTTGCTTTTCCCGTCCAGGCGATATCAAATGCGGTGCCATGATCGGCAGAAGTCCGGATAAACGGCAGCCCTGCGGTGATATTCACGCCATCATAAAAGCCAAGCAATTTCAACGGAATATGCCCCTGGTCATGATACATCGCCACCACCATATCATACTGCCCCTCATAAGCCTGGAGAAATACAGTATCCGGCGGGCACGGCCCATAAACGTCCATACCTTTTGCGCGGGCATCGGTAATGGCTGGCGTCAGGATACGCGTCTCTTCATCGCCAAACAGGCCATTCTCGCCCGCATGAGGATTCACGCCTGCCACGGCGATACGCGGTTTAACGTAACCCACACGCTTGAGGAAAGTATCAGCAATACCAATCACCGTTTCGACACGCGCGGTACTTAACGTATCAAGGAATTTACGCAGCGCGATATGCGTTGAAACGTGAATCACTTTTAGTTTATCGGTGTAAAGTACCATCGCGTAATCGCGGCTATGGGTCAGGGTCGCGAGCAGCTCGGTATGGCCCGGATAGTTGTGCCCCGCCAGGTGCAGCGCCTCTTTATTCAGCGGCGCGGTAGCGATAGCCTGTACGTCGCCCCGTAACGCTAACTCGGTGGCGCGCTTCACGCAGCGATACGCTAAATCCCCCGCCTGCGCCTGAACTTTCCCGGCCTCCAGCGCCTCCGGCTGCGCCAGCGGCTCATCAATCACATGAATGATGCCGGGCGCAAAACGCGCTTCGGCGACCCGTTCAATGGCCCGTAACTCGACGTTCGGCGTGATGCCCTTCGCCTGTAAACGTTTCAACGTTGCGAGGCATCCAATAACCACCAGCGGCGCGCCGTTGAGACCGTCTTCACTTAGCGCTTTAACAATAATTTCCGGCCCAATGCCCGCTGGATCGCCCATGGTAATGGCAACGGTTTTAGTCTCCACAATACATCTCCTCAATATAATAAAGCGCGTCACACAACGTACTGTCTGAACCGAATCCGCCCGCTTTGGTAATGACCGGCAGATCGTCAATTTCGCTGTTTACAAACGTTCCACAGGGAATACAGGGCGCCACCTCGCTCTGAATGCGATAACCTTCAGCGCCAAGCGCGCCGGCGACGGCGGTAGCGATATCGCCGCCGGTCAGAAACAGCCCGCCAATCCGCGCCTGCTCGATAATGTTTAACGTGACGACGCCAAGCCGCTGGCTCAGTCGCTCGCCCAATTGCTGACGGCTCATCGCGGATTTTTCGCACAGCGCGTCGATTAGCTGTCGATCTTCTGCGCGACGGCTGGTGCGTAAAATCGTATGTCGATGCTGACTTAACAGCGCGCAGGCCTGCTCTACGACAGACGCGATTTCCTGCTCCGCGCTATCCGACACCATGCGCGCGGCATCAATATCCACGACCTCCGCACGTCCCCGGCACAGCGCATTATCCACCTGACGTCGCGTGGCTTCGCTCATCGAACCGGCCACCACCAGTACCGGCAGCCGCTGCCGGTCTTGCATAAAAAGTTCAACCGGCAACGCATTCGCCAGACCCGCTGCGCCGACGAGCAGCGGCATCGACGGTTGTTCACACGCCGCTTGCGCAATCAACGTCAGGTCCCGCTCTTCCACCGCATCCACGACGATAATCCCTTCGCCCTCAGCCGCATAAGCCGTAAGTAAGGCGCTTAACCCGCCGCGTCGGACATCCTGCAAAAAGACTTCATACACAGGGATCTCACTTTGCAACGCCACTATCTCGGCAATACGGGAAGAGACAATGGGCGTTTTCGGATCGCTGGCAAATTCGGTTTCCAGTAGCGGGACGCCATTAACCAGACATTTTCCTTCAAGCGTCGTGCGTCCGGCCGCAGGGATCGCGGCGGCGATAACGGCCAGTTTTCGCTGACTGGCGCGCATGGCCGCCGTCACTTCGGCGCCGATATTACCGCGAAATGTGGAGTCGATTTTTTTGTACACCAGCGGCGCTGGCGATGTCTCACACCACGGGGAAAGCGCGGCATAAACGGCAGATGCCGCCTGATCTGCGGGCATCGCCCGGCTTTCGGTGTTAATGACTAACACATCGGCGCGGCGGGACGGTTTTTGCGACGCGCTCAACATGACTTCCGTTCTCGCCCCCTTCTTCGCCAGCTGGACGCCGGTATCATTCGATCCGGTAAAATCATCGGCGATAACTATCATTTTCATGCGTTTTTCTCCAAAGAAGCCTGACGCGCCTGTTTTTTCGCAACCCAGGAGGTCAACACTGGCGTCAGGATTGCCGTGGTGATCACCGAGGCGGCAATCAGCGGAGCGGCAGCAGCGGCCACCTCGGCGAGCGAAGGGTCGGCCTGCGCAATAGCCAGCGGCGTCGCAACGGCATTACCCGCGGTGCTGGAGGCCGCCGCCCCGGCAATGCCAGTTCCGCCAACCAGACGATCTGCGCGAATATTAAAGAAACCGCCAACGAACGTTGTCAGCACGCCGAGCAGAATTCCGGCAAGTCCGCCTTGCAGTAACATTTCCAGGTTGATGCCCGCCCCCAGCGCAAAAGCAAAGAAAGGAATGAGCAGCGGGCCGCCTTTGGTCAAAAAATCGCGCATATGAGGATCAAGATTGCCGAGGATCATGCCGACAACCAGCGGAACCAGCACCGCCACCAGCGCCATAATGGGAATGTTCGCCATCCCTGCCGCGCCCAGCGCAATCATCGTAAAGAAAGGGCCATCATTAAGAGACAAAATAGAGATAGCGCCGACGTCGCGCTCATTGCCGAATTCGCCTACCAGCGCAGCATAAAGTCCGCCATTTGAATTGCTCATCGCCGCGATAATCGCCACGCCGCTCAGGCCAAAAATACCCTCCGCGCCGAAAAGATGCTCCACGCCCAGGCCAATCCCGATGGCGACAAGCAACTTAGTGAGCGTAATCGTCCCGCCCTGCAATAACGCCTGGGGCGCGGCTTTCACACTGATACCGGCTCCCATACACAGCAGAAAAGCGCCAATTAGCGGCGCCGCGCCGTTTTTAAATAAGGCGGTGGTAAAACCGCCGATCTCAAGCGCCTGCGGGGCGAAGGTGTTAATGACTGCGCCAATAACGAGCGGTACGACCATCATGCCGCCGGGTACGCGCTCTATTTCTTTTTTGATGTTCATGGTCTTACCGCCTGTTGCTTGTTGTGATTGAATAAAATCATAACGATTATATTCAATCAAATTAAGATCACAAACGCGCCAGATCACAGTTTTAAAATGATTAATAAAAATCAAAAAATCATTCTGCTATAAAAAAGCCGGGATACTCCCGGCTGGAATGTTTGGCGACTTCGTTTCCGCTACCGCCCCCAACTGTCCGTCGACTGGCGTTGTGGGACAATAACGAAGAGAGGGTCAGGCTTTACTGACGAATTCCCGATACGCGGCGACGACCCGCAGAAAATCCTCCATGCCGCACAGGGATAAACTCTCTTCATCGTAATAACTCATCCCCTCTTCCATCTCATCGCCGGAAAAATCCAGCTGATTGGCGCGAATCATCACTTCTTCGCCGTCCATCCAGATCGTGTATTCATGCCCTGCTCGTTGCCAGGAGCGTTCGCTGCCTTTGACCGTACGCGCGGCTTGTTCTACTTCATCCAGTAGCGAGAGGTTGTCTTTAACCTCTTCATTAAACCAGTGACCGACCACCTCGTGGCCCATCGACATTCGTACTTTTACCCCTCCGGTAACGTCGCGCAGAAATTCGTAATCCATAATTGTTTTCCTCTGCAAAGCCCTTACAGTCATTATCGCAGCAGCGGAGAAGAAAAAAAGCGGGAACAGCAGGCGGAATGAAAATAAAAACCCACCGCAGTTGCGATGGGTTTTGTAGGCCCGGTAAGCGTAGCCGCCACCGGGCAATAAGAGGCGTAGGCATGGTAAGCCTGACGCCGTCAGGCAAATTAAACCGCAGTCTGGAAAATCACGCCGTCCGCTTTCTCGGTGTACTGAGAAAGCTGGTCGAAGTTCAGATAACGGTAGGTATCCACCGCCGTCTTATCCACCTGCGCCACAAAGGTCTGGTACTCTTCCGGCGTCGGCAGTTTGCCAATAAGCGCTGCAACCGCCGCCAGCTCCGCAGAAGCCAGGAAGACGTTCGCACCGGTACCTAAACGGTTCGGGAAGTTACGGGTTGAAGTCGAGACGACCGTCGCACCGTCGGCTACACGCGCCTGGTTACCCATACACAGGGAACAGCCTGGGATCTCAATACGCGCACCGCTCTTACCAAACACGCTGTAGTAGCCTTCTTCGGTGAGCTGCGCGGCGTCCATACGGGTTGGCGGCGCCACCCACAGGCGGGTTGGCAACTGGCCTTTGTGGCTATCCAGCAGCTTACCAGCCGCGCGGAAGTGGCCGATGTTGGTCATGCAGGAACCGATGAACACTTCGTCGATCTTCTCGCCCTGCACGTCAGACAGCAGACGCGCGTCGTCCGGATCGTTCGGCGCACACAGGATTGGCTCTTTGATATCCGCCAGATCGATGTCGATCACCGCTGCGTATTCCGCGTCAGCATCGGCTTCCAGCAGCTGCGGGTCCGCCAGCCATTTTTCCATGCCCTGGATACGGCGTTCCAGCGTACGACGGTCGCCGTAGCCTTCGGCGATCATCCACTTCAGCAGGACGATGTTGGAGGTCAGGTATTCAATGATAGGCTCTTTGTTCAGCTTGATGGTACAACCGGCAGCGGAACGCTCGGCAGAAGCATCGGTCAGCTCAAACGCCTGCTCCACTTTCAGATCCGGCAGACCTTCGATTTCCAGGATGCGGCCAGAGAAGATGTTTTTCTTGCCTTTCTTCTCAACGGTCAGCAGGCCCTGTTTGATGGCGTACAGCGGGATGGCGTGTACCAGATCGCGCAGGGTGATGCCCGGCTGCATTTTGCCTTTGAAGCGCACCAGCACCGATTCCGGCATATCCAGCGGCATCACGCCGGTCGCGGCGGCAAACGCCACCAGGCCTGAGCCCGCCGGGAAGGAGATACCGATCGGGAAACGGGTATGGGAGTCACCGCCGGTACCGACGGTATCCGGCAGCAGCATACGGTTCAGCCAGGAGTGGATCACGCCGTCGCCCGGACGCAGAGAGACACCGCCGCGGTTCATAATGAAGTCTGGCAGCGTGTGGTGCGTGGTGACGTCAACCGGCTTCGGATAGGCTGCGGTGTGACAGAACGACTGCATGACCAGATCGGCGGAGAATCCCAGACAGGCCAGGTCTTTCAGCTCGTCGCGGGTCATCGGGCCGGTAGTATCCTGAGAACCGACGGAGGTCATTTTCGGTTCGCAGTACGCGCCCGGACGGATACCTTTCACACCACAGGCGCGACCGACCATTTTCTGTGCCAGCGAGAAGCCACGGCTGCTTTCCGCCACGTCTTTTGCCTGACGGAAAACGTCTGAGTGCGGCAGCCCCAGCGCTTCACGCGCTTTGGTGGTCAGGCCACGGCCGATAATCAGCGGAATACGACCACCGGCACGCACTTCGTCGATCAGCACGTCGGTTTTCAGTTCGAAGGTTGCCAGCAGTTCGCCGGTTTCATGATTGCGCACTTCGCCTTTGTACGGGTAGACGTCAATCACATCGCCCATGTTCAGGTTAGAAACGTCAACTTCAATCGGCAGCGCGCCCGCATCTTCCATGGTGTTAAAGAAGATAGGCGCAATTTTGCCGCCAAGGCACAAACCGCCGCCGCGCTTATTCGGCACGTTCGGGATGTCATCGCCCATAAACCATAGCACGGAGTTGGTCGCGGATTTACGGGAAGAACCGGTGCCCACCACGTCACCCACGTAAGCCAGCGGGTAGCCTTTTTTCTGCAATGCTTCGATTTGTTTGATCGGGCCGACAACGCCTGGCTGATCCGGCTCAATGCCTTCACGGGCGTTTTTCAGCATCGCCTGCGCATGTAACGGGATATCCGGTCTCGACCACGCATCCGGCGCCGGAGAGAGATCGTCGGTATTCGTTTCGCCGGTCACTTTGAAAACGGTGACGGTGATTTTTTCCGCCAGCGGCGGACGGCTCAGGAACCATTCGGCGTCGGCCCAGGATTGCATCACCTGTTTGGCGTATTCATTGCCCGCTTTGGCTTTCTCTTCTACGTCGTAGAAGTTATCGAACATCAGCAGGGTATGGGACAGCGCTTTGGCCGCAATCGGCGCCAGTTTCACATCGTCCAGCGCATCAATCAGCGGATGAATGTTGTAACCACCCTGCATGGTGCCCAGCAGTTCAATGGCTTTTTCTGGGGAGACCAGCGGGGAGGTGGTGTCGCCTTTCGCGACAGCAGCGAGAAAACCGGCTTTAACATAAGCGGCTTCATCTACGCCAGGAGGAACGCGGTTGATCAACAGGTCTAACAGGAATTCTTCTTCGCCCACAGGCGGGGTCTTCAGCAGCTCGACAAGCGCAGCCATTTGGGTTGCGTCTAAAGGTTTCGGCACAATCCCCTGGGCAGCACGCTCAGCTACGTGCTTACGGTATTCTTCTAGCACGACGATATCTCCTCGCTCTCATTGTCATAATGCGGCGCTTTTGTTGATGGGCGATTCTCTTCACGCTCCTGTGAGACAGTAGTTAGTAGGGTAAATGCCCGGTACCGCATAGGGCACAATAACAGGATTTTCTTTAAGTGTTAATCTGTTTACAAAAAAGCAACATAAAAAAGTGGCTGAATCGTTAAGGATGGTCTAATGCTCTACTGAGACGGGAGCTGCAGCCATAAATGCTTACCTCATTTCGTGCTTTGATCGTCACGTAACGTTATCGATCCCAACATTAGCTAAAAATTAAACTATCGTCCCTTTATACTCACGCGAAACTGCACCCCGTCGGCGGCAGGCATAATGACCATAGCGATTCTCTGGAATCGGGAGAGATAAAATGACGTTGCCCTTTAAACCCCATCTCATTGCCCTTGTGTGCAGTGCCGGGTTATTTGCCGCTTCGGGCGTACTGTATGTTAAAAGCCGCGCTCCCGAAGCGCCCGCGCAGGCGGCGGCTCCCGCCCCTGAGACAACGCAGACCGCTGTGCCCGCGCCTGTCGCGAAAACGACCTTTACCACTGCGCAAATCGATCAATGGGTCGCGCCTGTCGCGCTTTATCCCGATGCCCTGCTTTCGCAGGTGCTCATGGCCTCCACCTACCCGGCGAACGTGGTTCAGGCCGTCCAGTGGTCGCGGGATAACCCCACGCTGCAGGGCGATGCCGCTATTCAGGCGGTGGCCAGCCAACCGTGGGACCCCAGCGTCAAATCGCTGGTCGCCTTTCCCCAGTTGATGGCGCTTATGGGCGAGAATCCGCAATGGGTGCAAAACCTGGGCGATGCGTTCTTAGCCCAGCCACAGGATGTGATGGATGCGGTGCAAAGGTTGCGTCTGCTCGCTCAACAAACCGGTTCGCTAAAATCAACGCCGCAGCAAACCGTCACCAGCGTGCCGAAGTCCAGCGCTTCTACCGCCGTCACGACAACAACCACCACCACATCCGCCAGTACGCCAGCAACACCGTCGACCGTCATCAAAATTGAACCCGCGAATCCGCAGGTGGTGTACGTGCCGAACTATAACCCCGCGACGGTGTATGGCGCCTGGCCCAATACCGCTTATCCGCCGGTGTATTTACCGCCCCCTCCGGGGCAGCAGTTTACCGACAGTTTTGTTAAAGGTTTTGGTTATAGTCTGGGCGTCGCCACCACCTATGCGTTGTTCAGCAGCATAGACTGGGATGACGACGATCATCACCACCATGACGACGACCATCATGATGATGATTACCATCATGGTGGTAACGGTTATCAACATAATGGCGATAATATCAACATCAATGTCAATAATTTCAACCGGATATCCGGGCAAAACCTGCCGGGCCAAACGATGGGCTGGCAGCATAATCCCGCCTGGCGCAATGGCGTCCCCTATCCGAATAATACCGTTGCGCAACGGTTCCATCCCACCAATGTTAGCGGCGGGTTAAGCGCAACGCAGCAAGCGCCAGTGTCTCGCGACAGTCAGCGCCAGGCGGCCATGGCGCAATTCCAACAGCGCAGCCATACATCACCCGCTAACCTGTCAGGCGAGACATCCCGCGACAGACAGCGCAAAGCGGCATCGCAGCAGTTAAATCAAATTGCCCAGCGTAATAATTACCGTGGCTATGACGGAACACAAAACAGCAGTCGTCGCGAGGCGGCGCAGCAGACACTGAATAAATCCACCACGCAGCAGCATCGTTCCGAGCTAAAGGCTAAAGCCCAGCAGCACCCTGTTTCACAACAGCAGAGAGACACCGCCCGCCAGCGTATTGAATCCTCTACGCCACAGCAGCGTCAGGCATTTCGCCAGAATATGCACGCCAATGTGTTTAGCGGGAACGACAGTCGATCGCCGTCATGGCAATCGCAACAGCTACGCGGCCTGGAAAGCCGTCGCGGCAGTCACTTGAACACCGAGCAACGCGCCGCCGCGCGGGAACATTTTTCTGAACATCATGAATTTCATCGCCGTTAACCGGAGCAGATAATGAAAAAGGTTATGTTAAGCGCTCTGTTACTGTCGTTACCCTTGCTGGGCTACGCGCAGGAACGGTTCCCCTCCCCGGAAGCGGCCGCCAGCGCCTTCGCCGCGGCGGTAGCCGGAAAAAACGAAACGCAGCTTACCGCGCTACTGGGCGATGACTGGCGGCAATTTCTGCCGCCGGAAGGTGCCGATCCCGAGGCCGTGGCCCGCTTCAATCGTGACTGGCGCGAAGGCCATCGCATTGTACAAAAAGACAATACGGCGCACCTGAATGTCGGACGAGAAGACTGGCAGCTCCCGGTGCCCATGGTGAAAGAGACTGGCGGCTGGCGCTTTGATATGGCGGCAGCCGGGAATGAGATCCTCACCCGTACTATTGGGCGAAATGAACTTTCTACCTTACAGGCCATGCATGCTTACGTTGATGCGCAGCAGGACTATTACTTACAAAACCATCGCTGGGCGCACAGGATAATCAGTAGCGAAGGCCAAAAAGATGGCCTGTACTGGCCAACCAAAGCAGGCGACGTCCCCAGTCCCTTAGGCCCAAACTTTAGCCCCGCAGCGCCAGACGAGGGTTACCACGGCTACCATTTCCGTATTATCAGCGATAACGACGGTCACGGCGCGGCGCTTCTGGCCTGGCCGATGCATTACGGCGAAACCGGGGTGATGAGTTTTATGGTCAACCAGGACGATCGTATTTATCAGGCGGATTTAGGCAAGGAGACGGAGAGTAAAGTTCAGGCTATCACGCGTTTTGCGCCAGACGCGCAGTGGCAGGTCGCCGAATAACCCGTAAGCGCCTGGCGTTATCGCCAGGCCATGATCATTAGCCCTGATGCGGCATTAATTCCGGGTGGCCTTGTACCGGCGGCTTGTTGCTGGTCAGCGCGGCTTCATCAGCCTGAATGCTGCCGGAATTAGCCGCCCATACGCCTTCATGCGTGTGGGTGATCTGCTGATGCTGCGCATTCAAATCCTCGCCCATTGCCGCAATATGCGTGCTTTCCGTACCGCCGCTGTTAGTCGCCCAGGGGATGACGGGATCGCTGGCAAATGCCATGCCGGAAATCAAGGTCGCAGTTAGCGCTGCTGTTGTCAGAAAAAGTTTCATATATCAAACCTCATAATTAGCTCACTATTATTTTATAGCGTTACTAATTTCAGGGGGATGACAAAGTAAGGAGAGGTATTTCTTATGAAACAATTAGTTGGTCGAAAATGACAGACAAAGGCACTACCGACGGCATAAGGTTTGAAAAACGTACTGCTGCGGAAAAGATAAATTTTGCGGTTTCGTTATCCTTCGCCATCATTTGACACATCTGATTTGCCATGCATAAAAAAAGCGGCTGTAAAGCCGCTTTTTTGTATCGGGTGGCGCATTGCCACCTACAGAAGATTATTTCTTCTTCGCTTTCGGGTTCGGCAGGTCGGTAATACTACCTTCGAACACTTCAGCAGCCAGACCGACGGACTCGTGCAGCGTCGGGTGCGCATGAATGGTCAGCGCGATATCTTCCGCATCACAGCCCATTTCGATCGCCAGACCGATTTCACCCAGCAGCTCGCCGCCGTTGGTACCGACAATCGCCCCGCCGATCACGCGGTGAGATTCTTTGTCGAAAATCAGTTTGGTCATACCGTCTGCACAGTCAGAAGCGATAGCACGGCCAGAAGCTGCCCACGGGAAGGTGGCGGTTTCATAGCTGATGCCTTTTTCTTTCGCTTCTTTCTCGGTCAGGCCAACCCATGCCACTTCTGGCTCGGTGTACGCGATAGACGGGATAACTTTCGGATCGAAGTAGTGTTTCTTCCCGGCGATAACTTCAGCGGCAACGTGGCCTTCGTGAACGCCTTTGTGCGCCAGCATCGGCTGACCGACGATATCGCCGATAGCGAAGATGTGCGGCACGTTGGTGCGCAGCTGTTTGTCCACGCGGATAAAGCCACGGTCGTCAACTTCCACGCCTGCTTTGCCCGCGTCGAGGTTTTTACCGTTCGGCACACGACCAATCGCCACCAGAACCGCATCATAACGCTGCGCTTCAGCCGGGGCTTTTTTGCCTTCCATCGAAACGTAGATACCGTCTTCTTTCGCTTCAACGGCAGTCACTTTGGTTTCCAGCATCAGGTTGAATTTCTTGCTGATGCGCTTGGTGAAGACTTTAACGATGTCTTTATCAGCCGCCGGGATAACCTGGTCGAACATTTCAACCACGTCAATCTCTGAACCCAGCGCGTGGTATACGGTACCCATTTCCAGACCGATGATACCGCCGCCCATGACCAGCATACGCTTCGGTACTTCTTTCAGTTCCAGAGCGTCGGTAGAATCCCATACGCGCGGGTCTTCATGCGGAATAAACGGTAATTGGATCGGACGAGAACCTGCCGCGATGATCGCGTTGTCGAAGTTGATCACGGTTTTGCCGTTTTCGCCTTCAACTTCCAGGGTGTTCGCCCCGGTGAATTTACCCAGACCGTTGACCACTTTCACCTTACGGCCTTTGGCCATACCCGCCAGACCGCCGGTCAGTTGAGTGATAACTTTTTCTTTCCAGGTACGAATCTTGTCGATATCGGTTTTCGGCTCGCCGAAGACGATACCGTGTTCAGCCAGCGCTTTGGCTTCTTCGATAACTTTTGCTACGTGCAGCAGCGCTTTAGAAGGGATACAGCCGACGTTCAGACAAACACCGCCAAGGGTGTTGTAGCGTTCTACAATTACGGTTTCCAGACCTAAATCAGCGCAACGGAAAGCGGCAGAATAGCCTGCCGGGCCCGCCCCAAGTACCACGACCTGAGTTTTGATTTCAGTACTCATCATGACCTCTTTATTTGTATCCGGCGGTCCGGGGTACTTGATCGCCCATCATCCACCGGGTCGTTCTATCCGCCCGTATCTTACAAAATTGTTAACAATTTTGAAACAACAAACGGATCACGAATTATCGCTTTCGCTAATAACCTCACAAACTCCATGAGATTATCAAAAAAAAGCCGGCCGTCGGGCCGGCTTTTTCGCTTACATCACCAGACGGCGAATGTCAGACAACATATTGTTGATAATGGTAATGAAACGCGCACCATCAGCACCATCGATCACACGGTGGTCGAAGGAAAGAGAGATAGGCATCATCAGACGCGGCACAAACTCTTTCCCATTCCACACCGGTTCCATCGCCGACTTAGAAACGCCGAGGATAGCCACTTCCGGCGCGTTGACAATCGGCGCGAAGTGGGTAGTTCCCAGGCCGCCGATGCTGGAGATAGTGAAGCAACCACCCTGCATTTCGCCAGCGGTCAACTTACCATCACGCGCTTTTTTGGAGATGGTGGTCAGTTCGCGAGACAGCTCGGTCACGCTCTTCTTATTCACGTCTTTAAAGACCGGAACCACCAGGCCATTCGGGGTATCAACCGCCACGCCGATGTTGATGTATTTTTTCAGGGTCAGACGCTGACCGTCTTCAGACAGAGAGCTGTTGAAGCGCGGCATCTGTTCCAGAGCAGCGGCAACCGCTTTCATGATGAAGACCACTGGCGTGTATTTCACATCCAGTTTGCGCTTCTCAGCTTCGGCGTTCTGCTGTTTACGGAACGCTTCCAGATCGGTGATATCGGTTTTGTCGAAGTGCGTAACGTGCGGGATCATCACCCAGTTACGGCTCAGATTCGCACCAGAGATTTTCTGGATACGACCCAGTTCCACTTCTTCAACTTCACCAAACTTGCTGAAGTCCACTTTCGGCCACGGCAGCATACCCGGGATACCGCCGCCCGCAGCAGCCGGCGCAGCTTCCGCGCGTTTGATAGCGTCTTTCACGTAAGCCTGAACGTCTTCGCGCAGAATACGGCCTTTACGACCGGTGCCTTTCACTTTCGCCAGGTTGACGCCAAACTCGCGCGCCAGACGGCGAATCAGTGGGGTAGCGTGAACGTAAGCGTCGTTTTCAGCGAACTCAGATTTGCCTTCGGCTTTGGCAGCCGGGGCAGCAGGCTTCTCAGCTTTCGCCGCCGGAGCCGGCGCCGCCGCTTCCTGTTTAGCCGGAGCGGCCGCAGGCGCTGCGCCTTCCACTTCGAAGACCATAATCAGCGAGCCGGTTTTCACTTTATCGCCGGTGCTGATTTTGATTTCTTTCACGGTGCCCGCGAACGGCGCAGGCACTTCCATGGAGGCTTTATCGCCTTCCACGGTGATCAGCGACTGTTCAGCGGCAACTTTATCGCCGACTTTGACCATCACTTCGGTGACTTCAACTTCGTCGCCGCCGATGTCCGGTACATTAACGTCTTTCACGCCCGTCGCTGCTGCTGGAGCAGCCGCAGCCGGAGCGGCTTCCGCTTTCGCTGGTGCTGCTGCGCCTGCTTCACCCGCTACTTCGAAGACCATAATCAGAGAGCCGGTAGACACTTTGTCGCCGATGTTCACTTTGATCTCTTTCACGGTGCCCGCGAACGGCGCCGGCACTTCCATAGAGGCCTTGTCGCCTTCGACGGTGATCAGCGACTGTTCAGCTTCTACGGTGTCGCCCACTTTCACCATCACTTCAGTCACTTCAACTTCGTCACTGCCGATATCCGGAACGTGAACGTCTTTCGCCGCTGCCGCAGCAGGTGCTGCTGCCGGAGCCGCTTCTTTCTTCTCTTCTGCCTTAGCAGGTGCAGCGTCAGCTGCACCGTCGGCGGAATCGAAAATCATGATAAGTGCACCGGTCTCAGTTTTGTCGCCGACAGAGACTTTGATCTCTTTCACGACGCCAGCCTGCGGAGACGGGACTTCCATAGAGGCTTTGTCGCCTTCTACGGTGATCAGCGACTGTTCAGCTTCAACTTTGTCGCCCACTTTGACCAGAATCTCGGTGATTTCAACTTCATCTGTCCCGATGTCCGGTACTTTGATTTCGATAGCCATTATTCTTTTACCTCTTACGCTAGACGCGGGTTAACTTTATCTGCATCGATGTTGAATTTGGTAATCGCATCCGCTACCACTTTCTTGTCGATTTCGCCACGTTTAGCCAGTTCGCCCAGCGCTGCGACAACCACATAAGAAGCATCAACTTCGAAGTGGTGACGCAGGTTCTCACGGCTGTCGGAACGACCGAAGCCATCCGTACCCAGTACGCGATAGTCATCAGCCGGTACGTAAGTACGAACCTGCTCGGCGAACAGTTTCATATAGTCAGTAGATGCCACTGCCGGAGCGTCGTTCATCACCTGAGCGATGTACGGTACGCGCGGGGTTTCCAGCGGGTGCAGCATGTTCCAGCGCTCACAATCCTGACCATCACGCGCCAGTTCGGTGAAGGAGGTTACGCTGTACACGTCAGAACCTACGCCGTAGTCTTTCGCCAGGATCTGTGCCGCTTCACGCACGTGACGCAGGATAGAACCGGAGCCCAGCAGCTGAACTTTACCTTTGCTACCTTCAAGGGTTTCGAGTTTGTAGATACCTTTACGGATACCTTCCTCGGCACCTGCTGGCATGGCCGGCATGTGGTAGTTTTCGTTCAGGGTGGTGATGTAGTAGTAAACGTTCTCTTGTTTCTCACCGTACATACGCTCCAGACCATCATGCATGATGACAGCCACTTCATAGGCGTAAGCCGGGTCGTAAGAGATACAGTTCGGGATAGTCAGCGACTGAATGTGGCTGTGACCATCTTCGTGCTGCAGACCTTCGCCGTTCAGCGTAGTACGACCGGAAGTCCCGCCGATCAGGAAGCCGCGAGCCTGCTGGTCGCCAGCCTGCCAGCACAGGTCGCCGATACGCTGGAACCCGAACATGGAGTAGTAGATGTAGAACGGGATCATCGGCAGATCGTTGGTGCTGTAAGAGGTCGCCGCAGCCAGCCAGGATGCGCCTGCGCCCAGCTCGTTGATACCTTCCTGCAGAATCTGGCCTTTCTCGTCTTCTTTGTAGTAAGCAACCTGCTCACGGTCCTGCGGGGTGTACTGCTGGCCGTTCGGGCTGTAGATACCAATCTGACGGAACAGACCTTCCATACCGAAAGTACGCGCTTCGTCGGCGATGATCGGTACCAGGCGATCTTTGATCGACTTGTTCTTCAGCATCACGTTCAGAGCACGCACGAAAGCGATCGTAGTGGAAATCTCTTTGCTTTGCTCTTCCAGCAGCGCGCCGAAATCTGAAAGTTGAGGCAGCTCTAACTTCTCGGTGAAGTTCGGCTGACGGCTTGGCAGGTAGCCATGCAGCGCCTGA
Source organism: Salmonella sp. SJTUF14076 (assembly GCF_015534835.1). Lineage (NCBI taxonomy): Bacteria > Pseudomonadati > Pseudomonadota > Gammaproteobacteria > Enterobacterales > Enterobacteriaceae > Salmonella > Salmonella sp. SJTUF14076. Next base: position 3,772,297 of record NZ_CP064674.1, read on the forward strand.
CGGCGTTCATGCAGGTATTTGTGTTCTTCAGAACCTTCCGGGAAGGTAACGTACGGCAGTTTTTCGAGATCAGCATCAGCAACCGGCACGTTGAAACGATCGCGGACGTAACGCACGCCGTCCATGTTCATTTTCTTAACCTGGTGAGCGATGTTCTTACCTTCCGCGGTGTCACCCATGCCGTAACCTTTAATGGTATGGGCCAGGATTACGGTCGCTTTGCCTTTGGTTTCCTGCGCTTTTTTCAGTGCCGCGTAGACTTTCTTCGGATCGTGACCACCACGGTTCAGCGCCCAAATCTGCTCGTCAGTCCAGTCGGCCACCAGCGCGGCGGTTTCCGGATATTTACCGAAGAAGTGCTCACGCACGTAAGCGCCGTCTTTGGATTTGAAGGTCTGGTAGTCGCCGTCAACGGTTTCGTTCATCAGCTGGATCAGTTTACCGCTGGTGTCTTTACGCAGCAGTTCATCCCAACGACCGCCCCACATGACTTTGATAACGTTCCAGCCAGCACCTGCAAAGATGCCTTCCAGTTCGTTAACAATCTTGCCGTTACCGGTGACCGGGCCATCAAGACGCTGCAGGTTACAGTTGATAACAAAGACCAGGTTGTCCAGTTTTTCACGGGTGGCGATGGTGATCGCGCCTTTGGATTCCGGCTCGTCCATCTCGCCGTCGCCGAGGAAGGCGTAAACAGTCTGTTTAGAGGTATCTTTCAGGCCGCGGTGTTCCAGATATTTCAGGAATTTCGCCTGGTAGATAGCACCGATTGGGCCCAGCCCCATAGAGACGGTCGGGAACTGCCAGAATTCCGGCATCAGTTTCGGGTGCGGATAGGAAGAGAGGCCATTGCCGTGAACTTCCTGACGGAAGTTATCCATCTGTTCCTGGGTCAGACGACCTTCCAGGAACGCGCGAGCGTAGATGCCCGGAGAGATGTGGCCCTGGAAGTACACCAGGTCGCCGCCATCCTGTTCGTTGCGCGCACGGAAGAAATGGTTGAAACAGACATCATAGATCGTGGCGGAAGACTGGAAGGACGCCATGTGGCCGCCCAACTCAAGGTCTTTTTTAGACGCGCGCAGCACGGTCATGATGGCGTTCCAGCGGATCGCAGAACGAATTCGACGTTCCAGCTCCAGATTGCCCGGGTATTCCGGTTCGTCTTCAACGGCAATAGTGTTGATGTAATTACTGGCCCCTGCGCCTGCCGCGACTTTCACGCCGCCTTTACGAGCTTCAGAAAGCAGTTGGTCAATCAGATACTGAGCGCGCTCAACACCTTCTTCACGGATGACCGATTCGATCGCCTGTAGCCAGTCGCGAGTTTCGATCGGATCCACGTCATTTTGGAAACGTTCTGACATGGGGGGTATTCCTTATCTATCTAATACGTTGAGTTATCTGGAACCTGTCCCATTAAACTTTCGTCAGAAAGCTTAATAAGACAGGTTCTGCGTTTAGTTGCCTGGCCCATAAGGTGTAATTGTTGCAGCCAGTTTGGTCACGGACAGCGCGGAACAACCGGAACGTACACGTAGTACGTGAGGATTGTGAGCACTGCCCAGGACCAAAATGGCAAATAAAATAGCCTTATGGGCCTGGCATTTAGTTGCCGCGCACATTTTTGCGCTTTATTCACAACATCTTCTGGTTAACGTTCTGCCAGAAAAAACTAATTCTTGCGCTGTTCCAGGCGGCGTAAAGCGCGTTCACGACGGCTCTCCTCACGGCTTCTGTCCAGCATAATCTCTTCGATAAACGCCAGATGTCGGTGTGACGCTTCACGCGCTTCTTCTGGTTTTCCGGCCATAATGGCTTCAAATATACGGGTGCGATGCGTACTCACCAGCGGCAGCATCTCCCGACGCGCATACAGCAATTCGAAGTTCTGCCGCACGTTTTGCGCCAGCATCGGCTCCATACACCTTAGCAGATGAAGCAATACCACGTTGTGCGCCGCTTCGGTGACGGCGATTTGATACTGGAGCACGGCTTCGGACTCGGCATCCAGATCGCCGGACTCTTGCGCCAGCTCAATAGCGTGGTGCAGCTCGCGAATACGGTCTTTATCTTCATCGGTGCTGCGCAGCGCCGCGTAATAAGCCGCAATGCCTTCCAGAGCATGGCGCGTTTCGAGCAGGTCAAACTGGGATTCAGGGTGATCGGAGAGCAGTTCCACCAGCGGGTCGCTAAAGCTCTGCCACAGGCTGCTCTGCACGAAGGTTCCGCCGCCCTGACGACGAAGCAACAATCCCTTCGCTTCGAGACGTTGAATCGCCTCGCGCAAGGAGGGACGGGAGACGTCGAACTGTTTTGCCAGTTCACGTTCCGGTGGGAGTTTTTCTCCGGGACGCAATGTTCCCTCAAGGATTAAAAACTCCAGCTGCTGCTCGATCACATCGGAGAGTTTTGGTTGGCGGATTTTGCTGTAGGCCATGATTTCCTGTCTTAAGCCATTTGCCCGGAGTCAATTGGTCTTACCAATTTCATGTCTGTGACGCTAAAGTAACAAAGTATTCACCTTCTGTCCATACAGGTTTTGATTGAAATCAGTAAAGGAGGCACATTTTAACAATTTTACAGAAATCATGTTTCAAAATTGTAACTGTGCACAAATGTTAAATTTACCCACCAGGAGGTAGATTTAACGTATTTGAAACGATAAAAAATCTCATCTGAACCGATTCAACAGTAGATTAAATGCATTTTTATGCATAAATAATGAATAAAAACAAATTAACATCTGTAAGGGAAAATAAAAGGAGGTATTTACAAGTGCTTTCTTTTTACGCAACTCGTCATCACCCCTGCACAAAGCAGGTGCATTCGCGGCCACATACCATTATTCTGATCAAGACGAAAGAGTTGAAGTGACATTTTAAAAAACGAGCTTGTAAATAAATCAATACAAAAAGCGGAATTGCAAACTTACACACGCACTACTGCATCGTTCAAAATAAGCGCGTTATGAATAAACCGCGCCCGATACACGAGGTTTTATAATGGACAGTCAGCAGCACGGCGAGCAGCTCAAGCGCGGCCTGAAAAACCGCCATATTCAGCTTATCGCATTGGGCGGCGCGATAGGGACAGGCTTGTTCCTGGGAAGCGCCTCCGTTATTCAGTCGGCGGGGCCAGGAATTATCCTGGGCTATGCGATTGCAGGCTTTATTGCCTTTCTGATTATGCGCCAACTGGGGGAGATGGTGGTTGAAGAACCGGTCGCCGGCTCTTTTAGCCACTTCGCCTATAAATACTGGGGCGGCTTTGCCGGATTCGCTTCCGGCTGGAACTACTGGGTACTGTACGTATTAGTTGCCATGGCGGAACTGACCGCAGTGGGTAAATATATCCAGTTCTGGTATCCGGAGATCCCCACCTGGGCTTCTGCGGCAGCCTTCTTTGTGATTATCAACGCCATCAACCTGACCAACGTTAAAGTGTTCGGTGAGATGGAGTTTTGGTTCGCCATTATTAAAGTGATCGCCGTCATCGCTATGATTCTGTTCGGCGCGTGGTTACTCTTCAGCGATACCGCTGGTCCGCAGGCCACCGTGCGCAACCTGTGGGAACAGGGCGGCTTTCTGCCGCATGGCTGGACCGGGCTGGTGATGATGATGGCCATTATTATGTTTTCGTTCGGCGGACTGGAGCTGGTAGGGATCACCGCCGCTGAAGCCGATAACCCGGAACAGAGCATCCCCAAAGCCACTAATCAGGTTATCTATCGCATCCTGATTTTTTATATCGGCTCGCTGGCGGTTCTGCTTTCGCTGCTGCCATGGACTCGCGTCACCGCCGATACCAGCCCGTTTGTCCTTATCTTCCATGAGCTGGGCGATACGTTTGTCGCCAATGCACTGAATATCGTGGTTCTCACCGCCGCGCTATCGGTTTATAACAGCTGCGTTTACTGCAACAGCCGTATGCTGTTCGGTCTGGCCCAGCAGGGAAATGCGCCGAAAACGCTGCTGAACGTCGACAAACGCGGCGTGCCGGTGAGCTCCATTTTGGTTTCCGCCGTCGTGACTGCGTTGTGCGTGCTGCTCAACTACCTGGCCCCAGAGTCCGCATTCGGACTGCTGATGGCGCTGGTGGTCTCCGCGCTGGTCATTAACTGGGCGATGATTAGCCTTGCCCATATGATGTTCCGTCGCGCGAAACAGCAGCAGGGCGTGAAAACCCGCTTCCCGGCCCTGTTTTATCCGTTCGGCAATGTTCTCTGCCTGCTGTTTATGGCGGCGGTATTGATCATTATGCTGATGACGCCAGGTATGGCGATCTCCGTGTGGCTGATTCCGGTATGGCTGCTCATCCTGGGCGTCGGCTACCTGTGTAAAGAAAAAACGGCAAAAACGGTGAAAGCCCACTGATCGTGGCGTTACTTTTCCGCCCTCCCCGTCCGGGGAGGGTGTTATCTGCCTCACAGTTTCCCACGTATAACCATTTTATCCATATCAGCGGCGTGATCCTGCTACGCAAAAAAAAGCTCTCAGGCGAATAATTACCGCCATCATCTGATGGGGAGAAGTCTCAATGGATAAGGGCAGACTTTCGGTAAGAGAGAAAATCGGGTATGGCATGGGTGACGCCGGATGTAACATTATTTTTGGCGCTATCATGCTGTTTGTTAATTACTTTTATACGGATATTTTTGGTCTTGCCCCGGCGTTAGTCGGTGTTTTACTCCTTTCAGTACGCGTTATCGATGCCGTTACCGATCCGGTGATGGGCGCGCTTGCCGATCGTACCCAAAGTAAATATGGTCGTTTCCGCCCCTGGCTACTGTGGATTGCATTTCCCTACGCGCTGTTCAGCGTGCTGATGTTCACGACGCCGGACTGGGGCTATAACAGCAAAGTTATCTATGCCTTCGTCACCTATTTTCTGCTTTCCGTGACCTATACCGCCATCAATATTCCCTATTGCTCACTGGGCGGCGTGATCACCAACGATCCAAAAGAGCGCGTGGCCTGTCAGGCTTATCGCTTCGTGTTAGTCGGCATCGCGACGCTGTTGCTATCGTTAACGCTATTGCCGATGGTGGACTGGTTTGGCGGCGGCGACAAAGCCAAAGGCTATCAGTTGGCGATGACCGTGCTGGCGATTATCGGCATGGGTATGTTTCTGTTCTGCTTTGCCAGCGTCCGCGAACGCGTTCGCCCTGCCGTTCCGACGCACGATGATATGAAGAATGATTTCAAAGACGTGTGGAAAAACGATCAATGGGTACGCATTCTGCTATTGACCTTATGTAACGTCTGCCCGGGGTTTATCCGTATGGCGGCGACCATGTATTACGTCACCTGGGTGATGGGACAAAGCACCCATTTCGCTACGCTTTTTATTAGCCTTGGCGTGGTCGGTATGATGATCGGCAGTATGCTGGCAAAAGTCTTAACCGATCGCTGGTGTAAATTGAAGGTATTTTTCTGGACCAATATCGCGCTGGCGATTTTCTCCTGCGCGTTCTATTTCTTTGATCCGAAAGCTACCGTGATGATAGTGGCGCTCTACTTCCTGCTCAATATTCTGCATCAGATCCCTTCCCCGTTGCACTGGTCGCTGATGGCGGACGTCGATGATTACGGCGAATGGAAAACCGGCAAACGCATTACCGGTATTAGCTTCTCCGGTAATCTGTTCTTCCTGAAACTGGGCCTGGCGATTGCCGGGGCGATGGTCGGCTTTTTGCTCTCCTGGTACGGTTATGACGCCAGCGCCAAAGCGCAAAGCGCCTCGGCGATGAACGGTATTATGCTGTTGTTTACCGTTATCCCCGGCGTTGGCTATCTGATTACCGCAGGCGTGGTACGTCTGCTGAAAGTTGACCGTGAACTGATGAAAAAAATCCAGGACGATTTGGAAAAACGTCGCACTAATTACCGCGAATTGAGTGAGTTGCAGGACCTCAAGGCCGCTGAAAGCGTAAGGAAAGCCTGATGGCAAACTGGCCAAACCCGTTTATTGAACAACGTGCCGATCCGTTTATTTTACGCGACGGCAGCGATTACTACTTTATTGCCTCCGTACCGGAATATGACAGGCTGGAAATCCGCCGGGCTGATTCGCTGGAAGGGTTGCGCGCCGCCGACCCCGTTGTCGTCTGGCGCAAACCGGAAAGTGGCCCGATGAGCCAGCTCATCTGGGCACCGGAAATGCACCGCATCAACGGCAAGTGGTACATCTATTTTGCCGCTACCCATACTCAAGCGCTTGATAAGCTGGGAATGTTCCAGCATCGCATGTTTGCCCTGGAGTGCGCCGATGCCGACCCACTCACCGGCAAGTGGACGGAGAAAGGTCAAATTAAAACACCGTTTGATACCTTCGCCCTCGATGCCACCACTTTTTATCATCAGGGAAAGCAGTGGTATCTGTGGGCGCAAAAAGCGCCGGATATTGCCGGTAACTCAAATATTTATCTGGCTGAACTGGAAAATCCGTGGACGATTAAAGGCGAGCCGGTAAGACTCAGTAAGCCAGAGTACGACTGGGAGTGTCGGGGTTTTTGGGTTAACGAAGGTCCGGCCGTCGTGGTGCATGGCGACAAGCTGTTTATCAGCTATTCGGCCAGCGCCACCGATGAAAACTACTGTATGGGATTACTGTGGATTAACGTAAACGACGATCCGCGCGATCCGGCCAACTGGCATAAATCACCGCGCCCGGTCTTTACCACCAGCTATGAAAATCGCCAGTATGGGCCGGGACATAACAGCTTTACGCAAACGCCGGAAGGTGAAGATGTACTGGTGTACCACGCGAGAAATTACACCGAAATTGAAGGCGATCCGTTGTACGATCCCAACCGCCATACGCGTCTGAAACGGGTGCGCTGGGACGAAAACGGGATGCCTGATTTTGGCGTGCCGCCAGCCGATACGATCTAAGCCGTTGCACTGCCCGGTGGCGCTAGCGCTTACCGGGCCTACAGATTTTTCCATTGTAGGCAGCATAAGCGTTAGCGCCATCGGCACAACGCTACACTAATGCCCCATAAATGGTGAGCAACGCAATAATCACCACCACCACAAACGAGGCCTTCTTCGCCATTGATACCGCCGCTTTGGGGGTTTCTACTTTGTCAGTATGCGGTTCGCGCACCAGTGAGAACTGCGCCAGACGTGTGAGCACCTGATACTGCGAAGTATGCAGATCCGCCAGCGAGGCAAACCAGGCCGGCAACGCTTTCTCGCCATGCCCCAGTAATGCATACACTACGCCCGCCAGACGTACCGGAATCCAGTCCAGCACATGAAGAATAGCGTCAATGCCGGATTGCAAACGTTGGTGCGGCGTCTGATAGCGCGCCAGCCAGGTCTGCCAGGCCCGTAAAAACGCATAGCCCACCAGCGTTACCGGCCCCCATGGACCGCCAACGATAAACCAAAATAGCGGTGCGAGGTAAAAACGGAAATTTATCCATAACAACGCATTTTGCAGCTCACGCAAAAACTCACGCTCATTACAATCCGGCGGCACGCCGTGAATCAGCGTAAGCTCGCTGGCCATCGCCTCGCAAGGATGCGGATCGTTACGGGACGCCGCTTTCAGCCAGGCGTGATAATGTACTCGCACTTTGCCCGCGCCGATACACAGCACGCCCAGGAGAATCCACACCACCAGCGTCGGCACGTTAAATAGCAGCCCTTTTAACGCCTGGAGCAGTAGAAAAGTCACCACCATCGCGATCGCCGTCATTCCCATCGTGCGCAACATCGAAAAATGCGTAATCCGACGGAATAGCGCCTCCAGCCGATGATCGAGCTGCCAGTGCTCGCCCAGCTTAAACAGGCGCTCGACAATCAGCACCAGTAATGTCGTAAACAGCGTCATGTCATCTCCTTGTGCGACGAGAGGGCTACCAAAGCGCGAAAGCGCAGCCAGTCAAAGGCAGGGCCAGGGTCCGTTTTGCGGTCAGGCGCAATGTTGCAGTGTCCGGTCATATTGTCGGCGATCGCCGGATAGCAAGCGATAAGCGTGCGCGTCACGGCGGCTAGCTGCTGATACTGCGCATCGGTATAAGCCAGCGTATCCGTCCCCTCCAGCTCAATACCAATGGAGAAATCATTACAACGTTCCCGCCCCTGATAGTTTGATACGCCCGCATGCCACGCACGCTTATCAAAAGGCACATACTGGACGATTTCACCGTCGCGACGAATCAGACAATGGGCCGAAACACGAAGATGAGCGATTTCTGCAAAAAAAGGATGGGCGTCTGGATCTATCGTTCCGGTGAATAATGCATCGATCCACGGACCGCCAAACTCGCCGGGGGGCAGGCTAATATTATGCACCACCAGCAAGGACGGTTTTTCGTCATCCGGACGGCAATCGTAATGCGGAGAAGGGACGCGTCGCGCCTCTACCAACCAACCCTTATCTGGCAACATGCGTAGTCTCCTTTTGAGTGGTGCTTATAGCTGCTTCAGAGTAGCATGTTTCTACCTTATGATTCGTTAGCAATTTGGAGTTTTATCATGCCGCCTCGCCGTTATAACCCAGACGACCGACGTGACGCGCTACTGGAACGCATTAATCTCGATATCCCTGCCGCCGTTGCTCAGGCGCTGCGTGAAGATTTAGGTGGAGAAGTCGATGCTGGCAACGATATCACCGCGCAACTTTTGCCGGCAGATACGCAAGCCCATGCCACGGTGATCACTCGTGAAGACGGCGTTTTCTGCGGCAAGCGCTGGGTTGAAGAGGTCTTCATCCAACTGGCGGGCGATGATGTGCGCCTCACCTGGCATGTCGATGACGGCGACGCCATTCACGCCAACCAAACAGTGTTTGAACTGAACGGCCCGGCTCGCGTATTGCTGACCGGCGAGCGCACGGCGCTAAACTTTGTCCAGACCCTTTCCGGCGTCGCCAGTGAAGTACGCCGCTACGTTGGACTGCTGGCTGGCACCCAAACCCAGTTGCTCGACACGCGTAAAACGCTGCCGGGTCTGCGCACCGCGCTCAAATATGCAGTTTTATGCGGCGGCGGCGCCAATCATCGTCTGGGCCTCACTGACGCGTTCCTGATTAAAGAAAACCATATCATCGCCTCCGGTTCTGTTCGTCAGGCGGTGGAAAAAGCGTTCTGGCTACATCCGGACGTGCCGGTAGAAGTCGAGGTCGAAAATCTGGATGAACTGGACGATGCGCTGAAAGCAGGCGCGGATATTATCATGCTGGATAATTTCAACACCGACCAGATGCGCGAGGCGGTGAAACGCGTCAACGGCCAGGCGCGGCTGGAAGTATCCGGCAACGTCACCGCGGAAACCTTACGCGAATTTGCTGAAACCGGGGTGGATTTCATCTCCGTTGGCGCGCTGACCAAGCACGTACGCGCGCTCGATCTCTCCATGCGTTTTCGCTGATCCTCTCCGCCCGATGGCGCTGCGCCGTCGGGTCTATAAATCACCTGTCCGTAGATCCGCGTCGTGATTCGGTAAAATATTCGTAGCGCCTCGCAATAACGTTGCCGTGTCATGTAACGCAGCGAAAATCTTCAGAATCCGCCTTCCCGTTTTACCTTTTGCCGCTCGCCCGCTCTTTCCTCGTTTGCCACAGTAGCGCCAGCTAACTCAAGGAGCGAACAATGGAAAAACAACGCGGTTTCACGCTTATCGAACTGATGGTCGTTATTGGCATCATCGCCATTTTAAGCGCCATTGGCATTCCGGCTTACCAGAACTATCTGCGTAAAGCGGCGCTGACGGATATGTTGCAAACGTTTGTCCCCTACCGTACCGCCGTCGAACTCTGCGCTCTGGAACATGGTGGGACGAGCACATGCGATGCGGGCGTCAACGGTATCCCCTCGCCCGTCATCACCCGTTATGTTTCGGGCATGAGCGTGGAAAAAGGCGTCATCACGCTTACCGGCCAGGAGAGTCTGAGCGGGCTTAACGTCATCATGACGCCCGCCTGGGACAATGCTAACGGCATTACTGGCTGGACGCGTAACTGCAATATTCAAAGCGACAGCGCGTTACAACAGGCTTGTGAAGATGTCTTCCGTTTTGACGCCAACTAAGGAGACAAGATGAAAGACGCTCAGCTCAACACCTTGTGTCAACGTCATCAGGCTGTACTGATCAATAGCGCCAGCAACAGTATCACTGTTGCGGTGGTCGACGCGCCCTCTCATGCGTTACTGGACGCTCTGCATTTCGCCACGCAAAAACAGATTGATATTGTGTGCTGGACTCGCCAGCAAATGGAAAATCATCGGCATAAGCCGGATCAGGCTCCCTCGACAAACGCCGCGAAAGGCGGAGAAACCGCGGCCCAGCTTCTCAATCAGACATTACGCTCGGCGATGGCGAAACGCGCCTCTGATATCCATCTCGAACCCGGCGCCAGCCGCTACCGGATAAGGCTCCGCATCGATGGCGTTCTTCATATTCTGCAGGACATCGCCAAAGAGACGGGGCTTGCGCTGACGGCCAGATTGAAAGTCCTGGGAAATTTGGACATCGCTGAACATCGACTGCCGCAGGACGGGCAATTTACCGTTGACCTGACGGGCGACAGCGTCTCTTTTCGTATCGCCACGCTTCCCTGTAAAGAAGGCGAAAAAGTCGTCTTACGGTTATTGCATCAGGTTGAACAAACGCTGGATCTGGACACGCTGGGCATGTACGGGGCACAACTTACCGCTTTTAGACAAGCCCTACAGCAACCTCAGGGGCTGGTACTGGTGACTGGCCCCACCGGTAGCGGAAAAACGGTCACGCTATACAGCGCGCTACAAACCCGGAATACGCCGGGTATCAACCTCTGTAGCGTTGAGGATCCGATAGAAATTCCACTGGATGGGATTAACCAGACGCAGATCCATCCCCGCGCCGGGCTCACCTTTCAAAATGTGCTGCGTGCGCTTTTACGCCAGGACCCTGACATCATCATGGTAGGTGAAATTCGTGACGGCGACACTGCAGAAATCGCCATTAAGGCGGCACAAACGGGCCATCTGGTACTTTCAACGCTCCATACGAACTCCACCAGTGAAACCCTGATACGTTTGCAGCAAATGGGCGTAGCACGCTGGATGATCTCATCGGCGCTTACGCTGGTGGTAGCGCAACGCCTGGTAAGGAAGCTTTGCCCGCACTGCAAACAGCGCCTGAGCGATCCCGTAGTGCTATCGCCCAATCTTTGGCCCAGCGCGCTACCGCGCTGGCAGGCAAACGGCTGTCAGCATTGCTACCACGGCTTTTATGGCCGAACCGCGTTATTCGAAGTGTTAACCGTTACCCCGGCATTACGTCAGTTAATTGCGAGCGGCGCATCGGCGCAAGCACTGGAAGCCCACCTCCAACAGACCGGTACAGGGACGCTTTTTGAAAATGGCTGTCGCGCCGTTGAGCAAGGCATGACGTCCTTTGAAGAGATACTGCGCGTTCTGGGAATGCCCCATGAGCGTTAAACAGCTCTGGCGCTGGCAAGGCGTTAACGATAAAGGTCAACTGGAACAAGACGTTGTATGGGTGGACAATCGTCTGGCGCTGATCATCACCCTGCAACATCAGCGCATTATGCCGCTTCGCATCAAGCGCATGGGCGTTAACGCCGCACTGTGGAAAGAAGAGCAAAGCGCTGAAATTATTCATCAGTTGGCCACGCTCATTCATGCCGGACTGACGCTTTCTGAAGGGCTGGAACTCCTTGCGAAACAGCATCCCCACCGACAATGGCAAGCGCTGTTGCGCACGCTGGCTCACGAGCTTGAACAGGGCGTCCCTTTTTCCAGCGCATTAGTCTCCTGGCCGCAGGTATTTCCGCCGCTCTACCAGACGATGATCCGCACCGGAGAACTGACCGGCAAACTGGCCGACTGCTGCTTTGAACTGGCCCGTCAGCAAAAAGCGCAACGGCAGATTACGGTTAGCGTGAAAAAGGCTCTGCGCTATCCCGCCATTATTCTGACAATGGCCGCCCTGGTCGTTTTCGCCATGCTGCACTTTGTCCTGCCGGAATTTGCCGCCATTTACCGTAGCTTCAATACCCCGCTCCCTCTTCTGACGCGCGGTATTATCGCGATAGCGCAATGGGGGTCGGCATGGGGTTGGCTCATCTTGTTCCTGACGATGCTCATTGCTATCGCTCACCGCAGGGTAAAACAAAAGCCGTCCTGGCAAGCGCAGCGGCAGCGTCTTCTGCTACGGCTTCCCGTTATGGGTCGCCTGATAAGAGGCCAGAAACTAGCGCAAATATTCACCGTACTGGCATTGACCCAAAGCGCAGGCATTCCTTTTCTTCAGGGACTGGAAAGCGCTATCGATAGTCTCGGCTGCCCTTACTGGTCACAGCGTTTAACGCAGGTACATCAGGAGATCGCCGCGGGCAATCCGGTCTGGTTGGCGCTAAAAAATACCCAGGAATTTAGTCCGCTATGCCTGCAACTGGTCAGAACGGGCGAAGCGTCCGGTTCACTCGATATCATGCTGCATAACCTTGCCCGTCACCACAGTGAAACTACGCTGGCGCTGGCCGATAATCTGGCGTCGCTGTTGGAACCGGCGTTATTGATCATCACCGGCTTAATTATCGGTACGCTGGTAGTGGCGATGTATTTGCCGATTTTTCATCTGGGAGACGCGATGAGCGGGATGGGATAAGGCTGGCGCACATTTACGCCAGCCAGAATATTAGAGGCTATTGAAAATGCGGTTTTCTTGTTCCTGCACCCGAATAAAGGTGGTGCGTTTGGTCAACTCTTTCAGGCGAGACGCGCCGACATAAGTGCAGGCTGAGCGTAGACCGCCCAGGATATCGCGGGCAGTATTGCCCACCGGCCCACGCAGCGGCAATTTAACCGTTTTACCTTCTGCCGCGCGGTATTTCGCAACGCCGCCGACATGACGGTTCATCGCAGATTCCGAACTCATGCCGTAGAACAGCATAAATTTCTCGCCGTTCTCTTCTACCACGCTGCCGCCGCTCTCTTCGTGACCCGCCAGCATGCCGCCCAACATAACGAAATCCGCACCGCCGCCAAAGGCTTTTGCTACGTCGCCTGGCATAGTGCAGCCGCCATCGCTGACGATCATGCCGCCCAGGCCATGCGCCGCGTCAGCACATTCGATAACCGCCGACAGTTGCGGATAACCAACGCCGGTTTTTACACGCGTCGTGCATACGGAGCCGGGACCAATTCCCACTTTCACGATATCGGCGCCGGAGAGGATAAGCTCTTCGCACATCTCGCCCGTTACCACATTGCCTGCGCAGATTGTTTTTGTCGGCCATGCTTCACGTGCTTTCGCGACGAACTGCACAAAATGTTCTGAATAGCCATTGGCCACATCAATACAGACAAAGTTCAGCGCAGGATTCAGCGCCAGAATCTGCACGGTTTTTTCGAAATCAGCATCAGAGGTCCCGGTGGAAACCATCACATGCTTGAGAACATCAGCCGAAGCCGTGTTGATAAAAGCTGCCCATTCTTCAACGGTATAATGTTTATGTACAGCAGTCAGAATATCAAACCCGGCCAATGCTTGCGCCATTTCAAACGTCCCGACGGTATCCATATTGGCCGCGATAATCGGTACGCCAGACCAGGTCTGACCTGAGTGTTTAAAGGTGAATTGACGTTCCAGTTCGACATCGGAACGGCTTTTGAGGGTAGAACGCTTAGGACGGATAAGAACGTCTTTGAAACCTAACTTCAGATCTTCTTCAATACGCATGTACGGATTCCTGGGGTTAATGGCGAAAAATCGAAACTCACAACTCCAGTGACGCTATCATACGCACTAATCATGGCCGTACAAGACTGCGAAATTCTCTTTTTTTACGTTACAATCCCATAAATTTACCTGGCGAATAGTAGGTTAATGCTCAGAGCGTATCGTCTTTGCATGCTTAAAATTTAACCTTTTGATTGTCAAACTAAAATTCCGGAAGCTGGAGATATGAGGTATACCGTAGCCTTAACCGGCGGTATTGGCAGCGGTAAAAGTACCGTCGCTGATGCCTTCGCTGACCTCGGAATAACCGTCATCGACGCGGATATTATCGCGCGCCAGATGGTTGAGCCAGGGCAGCCCGCCCTGAACGCAATAGCGGAACATTTTGGTTCTGAACTTATCGCCGCCGACGGCACGTTACGTCGCCGGGCGCTGCGTGAGCGTATTTTTTCGCATCCGGAAGAAAAAGCCTGGCTTAACGCTCTGCTTCATCCCTTAATTCAGCAGGAAACCCAACGACAGTTTCAACAGGCTACGTCGCCCTATGTGTTATGGGTTGTGCCTCTGCTGGTTGAAAACAGGCTGTATCAAAAAGCCAACCGCGTACTGGTGGTTGACGTGACGCCCGAAACGCAGCTCATACGCACAATGCAGCGTGATGATGTTACGCGCGAGAATGTTGAACACATTCTCGCTGCGCAGGCGACGCGTGAAGCGCGCCTTGCCGTGGCGGACGATGTTATTGATAATAACGGCGCACCGGATGCTATCGCATCAGATGTGGCCCGCCTGCACGCCAGTTATCTTAAGCTCGCGTCGCAGTTTGTCTCACAGGAAAAACCGTAATGCACACCCAGGTCCTATTTGAACACCCTCTCAATGAGAAGATGCGTACGTGGCTGCGCATAGAGTTTTTGATCCAACAGCTCTCCATCAACCTGCCAATTGCAGACCATGCTGGCGCACTGCATTTTTTCCGTAACATCAGCGATCTACTGGATGTGTTCGAACGGGGCGAAGTCCGTACCGAACTGCTGAAAGAACTGGAGCGCCAGCAGCGTAAATTACAGGCCTGGGTTGAGGTTCCCGGCGTCGATCAAGACCGTATTGAAGCCCTGCGCCAGCAGTTAAAATCGGCGGGCAGCGTGCTGATCTCCGCCCCGAGGATTGGCCAGCAGCTACGCGAAGATCGCTTGATTGCCCTTGTGCGTCAACGCTTAAGTATTCCTGGCGGCTGTTGCAGTTTCGATTTACCCACTCTGCATATCTGGTTGCACCTACAACAGGCGCAGCGCGACGCCCAGATTGAAAGCTGGCTTGCCAGCCTGAATCCCCTCACCCAGGCGCTGACGCTGGTGCTTGATCTGATCCGTAATTCAGCGCCTTTCCGTAAGCAAACCAGCCTGAACGGTTTTTATCAGGATAACGGGGACGACGCCGATTTGCTGCGTCTTATGCTGACGCTCGATTCACAACTTTATCCGCAAATTTCCGGCCATAAGAGCCGTTTTGCCATTCGCTTTATGCCGCTGGATAGTGAAAATGGTCTGGTGCCGGAGCGTCTTGATTTTGAACTGGCCTGTTGCTAAGGAGTAAAAATGTCTGACGTGACCGTCGTAAACTGTCCGACCTGCGGTAAACCGGTCGTCTGGGGGGAAATTAGCCCCTTCCGCCCATTTTGTTCTAAACGCTGTCAGTTAATTGATTTGGGCGAATGGGCCGCCGAAGAGAAACGAATCGCCAGCAGCGGCGACCTGTCTGATAGCGACGACTGGAGCGAAGAGCGCTAACGGTGATGGCTCTGTTGAGACGGCAATATCGCCTTATGACAAAAATAATCAATAAATACGCGTAGTTTTGGCGCCATATGCGCGCGGCCGGGATAATACCAATAAACCGGCGAGATTAGGCTATAACAGAAACGTAGCCGCCACTGCGCCAGAAAACCTCGGCGCGTTATCACTGACCCTAAGCCCGCAGGAGCTGGCGGCAATTGAGGCGGTTTTTCCTCACAACGCCGCGGCCGGCCCCCGCTACTGGCCGGAAATTATGTCGACATTAAATCGCTAATAAGATCGATGGGGATCGTGTTGCGATCCCCACTAAGGCGCAAATTGGCGTAATTTACGAATAATCGGTTCATTGGCCGGCGGAAAATCGTCCGTATTCAACGCGTTTTGCGCGATCCACCGTCCCGGCTGTCCTTCTTTCCCCCACGGTTCGCCCTCCCAGCGTTCAACCAGCCAAAACCACAGCGTAATGTGTCTATCCGGGAATTGATATTCCAGAGTGTCGAATAATGTCACCTGTGTTGGCGTAATCCCCACCTCTTCCTGTAGCTCCCGGATCAACGCCTGCTCTGGTGTTTCGCCGGCTTCAATTTTTCCGCCGGGAAATTCCAGCTTGTTCGCCATATGCGCATCAGCGGCGCGTTGGGTAATAAAAATTTCGTCGTTCGGGTTGCGGATAATCCCAACCGCGATTTGCAGTTTTTTCATCTTGTTGCATCCATAAAAAAGGCGCAGTCACCTGCGCCTTTTTATCTGTGTTCAATGTCAGGCCGAATAAGCGTAGCGCCCTTCGGCAATAATGCCAGCACCGACCTGATGGCAACACATTATGTCTTATCAGGCCGGTAAGTTTACCGCATTAGCTCAGGCGACCGTGACACTGTTTGTATTTCTTACCGGAACCGCAAGGGCAAGGATCGTTACGTCCAATCTTACGTTCGCCTGTTTGGGCGGCCAGATCGGCAGCCACGGCGGCATCGTCATCCTGATGGCTTAGCTGCTGCATCTGCGCCAGGCGCTCCGCCTCTTCGCGACGCTGCATTTCCATCGCTTCGACCTCTTCCGGCATACGTACCTGGACTTTGCTCAGGGTACTGATCACTTCATATTTCAGCGATTCCAGCATCGCGGCGAACATAGCGAAGGATTCGCGCTTGTATTCCTGCTTCGGATCTTTTTGCGCATAGCCGCGCAGATGAATACCCTGACGCAGGTAATCCATCGCCGCCAGGTGCTCTTTCCACAGGGAATCGAGCGTTTGCAGCATCACGCCTTTTTCGAAATGACGCATCATTTCAGCGCCAACCACCTCTTCTTTACGCTGATACAATTCGATAGACTGCGCCAGGATGCGCTCACGCAGCGTCTCCTCATGCAGCTCCGGCTCTTTATCCAGCCATTCGGCAATCGGCAGCTCCAGGTCGAAGTCGTTTTTCAGGCGTTCCTGCAAACCCGGGATGTCCCACATCTCTTCCAGCGACTGCGGCGGAATGTAGGCGTCGATAGTCGCCTTAAAGACATCTTCGCGAATGCTGTTAATGGTGTCGCTCACGTCAGACACATCCAGCAGTTCGTTACGCTGGGTATAAATTGCACGGCGCTGATCGTTCGCCACATCATCATATTCCAGCAGTTGCTTACGAATATCGAAGTTACGGCTTTCTACTTTACGCTGCGCGTTAGCGATAGCTTTCGTCACCCACGGGTGCTCAATCGCTTCGCCCGGCTTCATCCCCAGTTTACGCATCATACCGGAGACACGATCGGAGGCGAAAATACGCATCAGCGCATCTTCCATCGACAGGTAGAAACGGGAAGAACCCGGATCGCCCTGGCGACCGGAACGGCCACGCAGCTGGTTGTCGATACGGCGGGATTCATGGCGCTCGGTGCCAATGATATGCAGACCGCCGGCAGCCAGAACCGCGTCATGGCGTACCTGCCAGTCCGCTTTAATCTGCGCAATCTGTTCTTCCGTCGGCGCTTCCAGCGCGGCGACTTCCGCCTGCCAGCTACCGCCCAGCATAATATCGGTACCACGACCCGCCATGTTAGTAGCGATAGTGACCGCCGCTGGATAACCAGCCTGCGCAACGATGCCTGCTTCGTTGGCGTGGAATTTTGCGTTCAGTACGTTATGTTTGATGCCCGCTTTGGTCAGCTCTCTGGAGACCACTTCAGATTTCTCGATAGAAATCGTCCCTACCAGCACTGGCTGACCGTTCGCGGTACGTTCTTTAATATCTTCGATAATGGCCTGGATTTTTTCCGCTTCGGTCATGTAGACCAGATCCGGCAAATCTTTACGGATCATCGGACGGTTGGTCGGAACAACGACGGTGTCCAGCTTATAGATAGAGCTAAATTCGAAGGCTTCAGTATCCGCCGTACCGGTCATACCGGCCAGTTTTTCATACAGACGGAAGTAGTTCTGGAAGGTGATAGACGCCAGCGTCTGGTTTTCATTCTGAATTTCAACGCCTTCTTTCGCTTCTACCGCCTGGTGCAGACCGTCAGACCAGCGACGCCCCTGCATGGTACGACCGGTATGTTCATCAACAATGATGACTTCGCCGTCTTTCACGATGTAGTCTACGTCGCGCGTAAACAGCGCGTGCGCGCGCAGCGCGGCGGTGACGTGATGCATCAGCATAATATTGCCAGGCGAGTAGAGCGACTCGCCTTCATCCATAATGCCTTCTTGCACCAGTAGCTCTTCAATCAGCACCAGACCGCGTTCGGTCAGGTTAACCTGGCGCGCTTTCTCATCAACGGAGAAGTGGCCTTCGCCCTGGAAAGTGTCAGAATCTTCTTTCTCCTGACGAATCAGGTGCGGAATGATTTTGTTCACTTTTTTGTACATTTCCGAGCTATCTTCCGCCGGGCCGGAAATGATCAGCGGCGTACGCGCTTCATCGATCAGGATGGAGTCGACCTCATCCACCAGCGCATAATGCAGTTTACGCTGCACGCGCTCTTCCGGGCTGAACGCCATGTTGTCGCGCAGGTAGTCAAAACCGTATTCGTTGTTAGTGCCGTAAGTGATGTCGGCAGCGTAAGCTTCACGTTTGGCTGGCGCAGGCATACCTGGCAGGTTGATACCAACGGACATACCGAGGAATTCGAATAGCGGACGGTTGTTTTCGGCGTCACGCTGCGCCAGATAGTCGTTCACGGTTACCACATGAACGCCTTTGCCGGACAACGCGTTCAGGTAGGCTGGCAGCGTTGCGGTCAGCGTTTTACCTTCACCAGTACGCATTTCGGCGATACAGCGATCGTTGAGCACCATACCACCCAATAGCTGAACGTCGAAGTGACGCATCCCAAAGACGCGTTTACTGGCTTCACGCACCACCGCGAACGCTTCCGGAATCAGGCTCTCTACGCTTTCGCCTTTTTCAATACGGGAGCGAAATTCGTTGGTTTTCGCTTTCAGTTCGTCATCGGAGAGTTTTTCCATCTCCGGTTCCATCGCATTAATAAGGCTGACGGCCTTACGCATACGACGCAGCGTACGATCGTTACGGCTACCGAATACTTTGGTTAATAATTTGATTAGCATAATAAAGTCTCAAATGCCCCGCGCCGCGGAGCTACAAATAAAGTAAAAGGGTCTTTTTTCGTTAGCTGAGACGTTGCGGACCGGCGCGGATACCCTGCGCCTGACTTATCCAGGCCGGGATGCTAAATGCGGTTTGTGGCGCAAAATACGCCAGGGAGAGGCGACGAACAATCGCCGGCGGCGTGCCCTCCTGCGTGAGCATCGCGCTGAGCGTATTCAGTAAGGCGATATGATGCGCCTGTAATGGCGACGGCGCGTCGGCAACGGGCAGCGTTTGCGGCGCCATTGCAAAAGAAAGGTGGCGAATCACCGTGCGAATAGCGTGCTGATGCCAGTAATCTACGGTGAAATTGGGACGACGGTTAGAGGCTTCTAACAGCGCAAGATGGCTAAAGTTAACTTTAGACGCGGTGCTGGCGGTCGTCCTTGCAGGCGTATTGGTTTCAGCGGCGTTACTGAGCGCGGGCAAACCAAAACTCGCCGCGACCATCCCTAATAAGAGATGCGGCCAGAAGTATCGTCTGCCTAACTGTCGCCAGCGCGTCAGTATTCCACTCACGTCATTGCCACCTGATATGCCCCTCATGGGCTTACGGAATCAAAACAATTTGCGCACAAATCTTATCATTAAAGCGTACGCGCTACAGCAGTAATGACGAGAAGCTAAGGTGAAAATCGGCTAAGAAAACAGCGAACGCGCCGTGTTTCCATTTAACCCTGTCAAAATGGCTGTATTAAGGAAAGCGCAGATAAAGGATAGTAAAAAAAACGACTGGCTCGCCTGGCCGGAGAGAGTGCCAGGTTAACCAGTCGAATTTTATACGACAGCGTATGTCGTTATGCCAGTACCGTCGAAGGCGCTTTGAAAGCCAACGGCAGTTCTGCGTCGTCCTGGAAGGTCACAAATTCCCAGGCTTCCTGTTTTGCCAGGACTGCCTGTAACAATTTGTTATTCAATGCGTGACCGGATTTATACGCGGTAAACGCACCAATAATATTGTGACCACACATGAACAAGTCACCGATCGCGTCGAGCATTTTGTGACGAACGAATTCATCTTCAAAACGCAGGCCGTCTTCGTTCAATACGCGATAATCGTCAACAACGATGGCACAATCGAAGCTGCCGCCCAGGCACAGGCCGCGGGACTGCAGATATTCGATATCACGCATAAAACCGAAGGTACGCGCACGGCTGATCTGGCGCATGAACGCATCCGCAGAGAAGTTCATCGCGTAGCGCTGGCTGCTGGAATCGATCGCCGGATGGTTAAAGTCGATGGTGAAATCCAACGTAAAACCATTGTACGGTCTGAATTCAGCCCATTTATCGCCATCTTCAACCCGAACAGTCTCTTTGATGCGTACGAATTTTTTGGCGCAGTTCAGTTCATCAATACCGGCATCAAGCAGCAGGTAGACAAACGGAGCGGCACTGCCATCCATGATCGGGATTTCCGGGGCATTAACCTCAATAACGATGTTATCGATACCTAAGCCCGCCAGAGCAGCGTTCAGGTGCTCAACGGTTGAAATCCGTACATCATGCTCATTCACCAGACACGTACAGAGCATGGTATCACGCACAGATTTGGCATCGGCCGGGAAATCTACCGGTGGATTCAAGTCGGTGCGACGATAGATGACCCCGGTATTGGCCGGCGCAGGGCGTAATGTCAGGGTGACTTTTTTGCCGGTGTGTAAACCGACGCCAGTCGCCTGAACGATACGTTTAAGTGTCCTTTGTTTGATCATCGTATAATCTCGCCAAATTACCTATCCAACCGAAGTGTACTATACATTCGGCGGGCCAGTTTAGCACAAAGAGCCCAGAATCCCAAATTCCAGCTAATTCTTAATCAGCTTGCTTACGCAGGAATGCGGGGATATCCAGATAATCCGGCTCTTTCGCCGCCTGTGGTGTATTGTCGTTAACCACTTTCGCGACCGTTTTTTGCTCCTGCGTCAGCGGCGCCATACCGTGCTGCTGATAACGATCCAACACCGGCTGCTGCACCTGTTTATTGGTGACCAGAGTGATTTCAGGACGCTTGTCCATACCAATTCCAGTGGCAACAACGGTCACGCGCAGTTCGTCGTTCATATCCGGGTCCAGAGAGGTACCGATAACCACGGTGGCGTTATCCGACGCAAAGGCACGGATGGTGTTACCGACGGTTTCGAACTCATCCAGACGCAGGTCGAAGCCCGCAGTAATGTTGACCAACACGCCGCGCGCGCCGGACAGGTCGATATCTTCCAGCAGCGGAGAAGAAATAGCCATTTCAGCCGCTTCTTCCGCACGGTCTTCACCGCTCGCCACGCCGGAGCCCATCATTGCGTAGCCCATTTCAGACATCACGGTACGCACGTCAGCAAAGTCGACGTTCATCAGGCCCGGGCGGGTGATCAGCTCTGCGATACCCTGAACCGCGCCTTTCAGCACGTCGTTAGCCGCGCCGAACGCGTCGAGCAGGGAGATACCACGACCCAGCACTTTCAGCAGCTTGTCGTTCGGGATGGTGATCAACGAGTCCACATGCTTGGACAGCTCGGTAATACCCTGCTCCGCAAATGCCATGCGCTTTTTGCCTTCAAAATTGAAAGGCTTAGTCACCACGGCAACGGTCAGAATACCTAAATCTTTTGCCACTTCAGCAACCACAGGCGCCGCGCCGGTACCGGTACCGCCGCCCATGCCTGCCGCGATAAATACCATGTCTGCGCCTTCAAGCGCCGCACGCAGCGCTTCACGGTCTTCGTCCGCCGCGTTACGACCGACTTCCGGGTTAGCGCCAGCGCCCAGACCTTTGGTAATGCCGCTACCAATTTGAATGGTCTGGCCAACCGCCGTTTTACGCAACGCCTGAGCGTCGGTATTCACCGCGAAGAATTCAACACCTTCGATGCGCTCGCGCACCATGTGTTCAACAGCGTTACCGCCGCCACCACCGACGCCGATGACTTTAATCACCGCGTCGTTGGTTAGTTCCATAGGTTCAAACATAATCTCTCTCCGTCATGTGCCTGTCGCCTGAGGCCGTAATATCTGGCGGCCTCATAAAAATTAAAACTCTTTTCGCAGCCAGCTATTAAGTCGCTTGATCCACGAGCCAACTGATGCCGTAACACGTTTTTCCACTTCTGCTTCACCGTTTAAGTGGGACTCTTTCCCGTAGTGAAGCAATCCCACCGCCGTTGAGTAATACGGCTCCTGGGCATAATCCGTCAGACCGGTGATATTCAGCGGCGCGCCGATACGCACCTGCGTATGAAACACGCGCTGAGCGCAAGCAGCAAGCCCTTCGATTTGCGCCGCGCCGCCGGTTAACACAATCCCCGCCGCCAGGTGATGTTTTACCCCTTGTTGGCGAAGCTGTTCCTGTAATTGCAATATCTCTTCGTTGACCAGATTGAGCAGCTCGGTGTAACGCGGCTCAATCACTTCCGCCAGCGTCTGACGTTGCAGGCTGCGCGGCGGACGCCCGCCTACGCTCGGTACTTCAACGCTCTCGTCTTTACCGACGATGGAGCCCAGCGCGCAACCGTGGCGGACTTTAATGGCTTCAGCATCGCTCGGCGGCGTACCAAAGGCATAAGCGATATCGCTGGTCACCACGTTCCCCGCGTAAGGGATCACTTTGGTATGACGCAGCGCGCCGCCAGTATAAACGGCGATATCCATTGTACCACCGCCGATATCCACGACACAGACGCCCAGTTCACGTTCATCTTCCGTTAACACGGAATAACTGGCCGCCAGTCCGGCAAATATCAGTTGGTCAACTTTCAGACCACAACGTTCAACAGCTTTGACAATGTTTTTTGCCATATCGTTGTGGCAGGTAATCAAATGTACTTTCGCCTGCATACGCACGCCGGAAAGACCGACCGGATTTTTAATGCCTTCCTGGTAGTCAATGGCGTACTCCTGAGGAATCACATGCAGCACGCGATGCTCATCGCGCACGCGCACTGACTTCGCAGTATGCACGACGTTTTCCACATCTTCCTGCGTCACTTCCTCTTCGGAAATGGGCACCATGCCAATTTCATTCTGACAGCTAATATGTTTGCCGGAAAGCGCCAGATATACCGAGGAGATCTGGCAATCAGCCATCAATTCCGCCTGGTCAATGGCGCGCTGAACGCATTTCACCACTGACTCAAGGTCATTCACCCCGCCTTTATCCATACCCCGCGATGGGCAACTGCCCACGCCAATGATATTGACCATACCGTCGGGCAGAACTTCCCCTACTAAAGCGGCAACCTTCGCGGTGCCAATCTCCAGTCCTACTACCAGTTTTCTGTCCGTCG
Source organism: Salmonella sp. SJTUF14076 (assembly GCF_015534835.1). NCBI lineage: Bacteria > Pseudomonadati > Pseudomonadota > Gammaproteobacteria > Enterobacterales > Enterobacteriaceae > Salmonella > Salmonella sp. SJTUF14076. The sequence continues at coordinate 3,795,675 of NZ_CP064674.1, forward strand.
CCTTGATCATTGTTGTTCTGCCTGTGCCTGATTCTGTTGCTGATTAGATTCCTCAGGGGGGAGCGGCGCCCAGCCAACTGCCGCACCTGAGTCATAACGCAAATCAACGTAGCTAATCCGTTTGCCATCGGTTTGCGCCTGCTGCTGTAAAACCGGATAGAGTTCTACAAAGCGAGCCAACCTTTTCATCGTATCGCCCCTGCCGAGATTGAGCTTAATACCGTTATTAAGCGTCAATTGCCAGGAGCGACGTGCGGTCATCGCCGCTTCCTTCAGAGTGAATTTATCCTTAGCCAGCACCTGCCCCATCTCGCGGTATCCCTGCAACACTTCACTCGCGCTGCCTTCCGGGCCATACAACATGGGTAAAACCTGTTTGCCGATGCGGTCTGACGGCACGCTGAAGGTATTCCCTTCAGAATCGACCATATGTTGATCATTCCAACGCGCAATCGGCACATATTCAACCAGATGAATCTTCAATTCATCAGGCCACTGTTTTCTGACGCTGGCCTGTTTAATCCACGGCAAACGCTCAATCTGGCTCTGGATAATGTTCACATCCTGCGTCATGAAGGTTCCCGGCGCGCCCAGAGCCAGTATCGCCTGACGGATATCATCGTTACGCGTGTAGTGACGCTCGCCGGTTAATACCAGCTTTGATAACGGTAAACGCTGCGCATCTTCCATCCACCCTAACACGACCCACCCGCTAACAAACACGGTGCACAGTACCGTCAGCAGGAATAAAATTCCTGCAAGACGCGTTCCATTATTGCGGCGTGAAGAAGGCGTCTCTTCATCACTGTTTCGCGTGTTCAGCGCAGCCTGCGACATATCAGTCCGCCAACTCCAGAATTCGTACCACTAACTGCGAGAAGCTCATTCCCGTCTGACGCGCCGCCATCGGCACCAGACTATGGCTGGTCATCCCCGGAGAAGTATTGGCTTCCAGCAGATAAAACTGACCATCGCTGTCCAGCATGACGTCAATACGCCCCCATCCCGTGCAGCCTAAAGCTTTCCATGCCTGCAGGACGAGAGACTGTAGCGCGGCTTCCTGGGACGCTTCTAAACCGGCAGGGCAGAAATACTGAGTCTCATCAGAGAGATACTTCGCCTCATAATCATAGAAGGTTCCTGCCGGTTGGATACGAATTGACGGTAAAATTTCTTCGCCAACTATCGCCACCGTAAATTCCGGACCGCACAGCCATTTCTCAATCAGTATTTCGTCATCATGCTGAAAAGCCAATGATAACGCACCCTGTAAAGCATTTTCTTCTACTACTTTCGTCATACCGACGCTGGAGCCTTCACGGCTGGGTTTGACGATCAGCGGTAAACCCAGCGCCGAAATTCGCGCTTTTTGTTCTTCGCTAAGGCCTTTTTCAAACTCAGCGCGCGTCAGCGCGACCCACGGCGCAACCGGTAAGCCTGCGCCCTGCCACAGCAATTTACTGCGCAGTTTATCCATGGAAAGCGCCGAGGCCATCACGCCGCTGCCGGTATAAGGCAGGCCGAGCAGTTCAAGCATTCCCTGTAAGGTGCCATCTTCACCGCCACGGCCATGCAACGCAATAAAGACCTTCTGAAAGCCCATTGCTTTAAGCTGCGCGACATCGACCTCTTGCGGATCGACGGGATGCGCATCAATGCCGCCTTCACGTAACCCGGCCAACACTGCCGCGCCGGAATTTAACGAAACGTCCCGCTCCGCAGAGGTTCCGCCCAACAGGACCGCGATTTTATCAGCCATGTTGCTCTTCCTCCTGGATTTGCGGCTTCAGCTTGATTTCAGATAAGTAACGCGCAATTTTGCCAACATTTCCTGCGCCTTGCACTAATATCAAGTCGTTACCCGTCAGCACCGGCGCTAACATTGTCGCAACCTGAGCCGGATCGGAAACCAGAATCGGGTCAATTTTTCCCCGATTACGAATCGTACGACATAAAGAACGGCTATCCGCGCCCGGAATCGGCGCTTCGCCCGCCGGGTAAACGTCCAGCATCAGCAGCGCATCAACCTGGGTCAGCACATTGGCGAAATCGTCATACAGATCGCGCGTGCGCGTGTAACGGTGCGGCTGAAACAGCATCACCAGTTTTTTATCCGGCCACCCTGCTCGCGCAGCTTTAATGGTGGCGTCTACTTCAGTCGGATGATGGCCATAGTCATCCACCAGCATCGCTGTCCCGGCTTTACCATTCACCGGCTCAAGCGGGAACTCGCCGAGGAAGTCAAAACGACGCCCGGTCCCCTGGAAGCTTTCCAGCGCGCGCAGGATAGCGTCATCGTCAATGCCTTCTTCGGTCGCTACCGCCACTGCCGCGGCGGCATTCAGGGCATTGTGGCGACCCGGCGCATTCAACGTGACATGCAGATTCGGCATTCCCTGGCGCAACAGCGTAAAGTGCCCCTGCGGCCCTATCTGCTGATAATCTTCTACGCGGACGTCAGCATCCTCGCTAAAGCCATACGTCGTGGTCTGACGCCCCACCCGCGGCAGCAGCTCGCGGATGACCGGATCGTCGACGCACATTACCGCGCGACCGTAGAACGGCAGGTTATGCAGGAAGTTAATAAACGTCTGCTTTAAATTTTCAAAGTCGCCATGATAGGTATCCATATGGTCGGCTTCGATGTTGGTGACGATCGCGACCATCGGCTGCAAATGCAGGAAGGATGCGTCGCTCTCATCTGCCTCGGCAATCAGGTAACGACTATGGCCCAGACGCGCATGAACGCCTGCGGCTTTCACCAATCCGCCATTCACGAAAGTCGGGTCCAGCCCCGCTTCGGCATAAATACTGGACACCATCGCGGTCGTTGTGGTTTTTCCGTGCGTCCCGGCAATGGCGATGCCGTGGCGAAAACGCATCAGTTCCGCCAGCATTTCCGCACGGCGAATAACCGGAATACGCGCTTCATGCGCCGCGACAATTTCCGGGTTATCCGCGGAAATTGCGCTGGAAACGACGACCACGCTGGCATCACGCACATTTTCCGGACGATGGTTAAAGAAAATCGTCGCCCCCAGGCTCGTCAACTGCTGGGTCACCGGATTCGGCGCTAAATCGGAACCACTGATCTGATACCCTTCATTGGCCAGAACTTCGGCAATACCGCCCATACCAGCACCACCGATGCCGACAAAGTGAATGTGCCGAACGCGACGCATTTCGGGCACGATGGAACGCAGTTTTGCCAGTTGTTGTGTATTCATTCTTTACGCCATTAACTCCAATACCCGCCATACTTCAAATTGCAGATGCGTTGGCTTGCCTGCAACCCAAATTATTGAGGGTAGAAAAACCCTGCGATGCAAAAGGCACCGCCACAAATTATGTCCGGGCAACCCGGCTGACTTCACTGGCGACGCGCTCGGTAGCATCCGGAATGGATACCGCGCGGGCACGCTCCGCCATGGTTAACAACGCCTCGCGCGACCACCCCGCCAGGGTGTCGGCGACAGCCTCTACAGTAAACTGCGGCTGCTCAAAAATCTTAGCTGCGCCGGCGTTTTCTAACGGCAGCGCATTCCAGTACTGCTGCCTGTCTTTATGCTGAAACGGCACGAATATCGCCGGTAACCCGGCGGCGGCGATCTCGCTCACCGTTAAAGCGCCGGAACGGCACACCACCACATCCGCCCACGCATAGGCGGCGGCCATGTCATCGATAAATTCCGTTACCTTATGCTGCGGTTGTCCTGCCCCGGCATATGCCTGCTCTACCGTGAGCTGCGCGCCTTTTCCGCTTTGATGCCAGATTGTAACCGTATCGCCCAGTCTGGCGGCAACCTGCGGCATCGTCTGGTTCAGGACTCGCGCCCCCTGAGAACCGCCGACCACCAACACGCGAATCGGGCCGTCACGACCGGCCAGACGCACCTGCGGCAACGGCAACGCCAGTACGTCGGTACGCACCGGGTTACCCACCACTTCCGCGTTCGGGAACGCACCGGGAAACGCCTGCATCACCGTGGTCGCGATTTTGGCCAGCCACTGATTGGTTAGCCCGGCGATACCGTTTTGCTCATGCAAAACGACCGGAATACCCAATGACCAGGCGGCAAGACCGCCGGGGCCGGAAACATAACCGCCCATTCCCAGCACGACATCCGGCTTAAACCGCTTCATGATCGCCCGCGCCTGCCGCCAGGCGTTAAAAATCCGCAGCGGCGCCGCCAGAAGCGCTTTTACGCCTTTACCGCGCAGACCGGAGATCCGAATAAAGTCAATATCGATGCCATGCTTCGGCACTAAATCCGCTTCCATACGATCGGCGGTACCCAGCCAGCGAACTTGCCAGCCCTGGGCCATTAAATGATGCGCAACGGCCAGTCCCGGGAACACGTGCCCGCCGGTACCGCCCGCCATCACCATTAACCGCTTCGGTTGACCACTCATCGAGAACCTCGTGTAAACGCCTGCGCTTTTTCCAGACGCGTTTCATAATCAATACGTAATAAAAACATAATGGCCGTCGACATAATCAACAGACTCGACCCGCCATAACTGATCAGCGGCAGCGTAAGACCTTTGGTCGGCAGCATCCCCGCGGCCGCGCCAACGTTTACCAGCGCCTGGAAACTAAACCAGATACCGATAGAACACGCTAAAAATCCGGAAAAACGGTGGTCAATCTCCAATGCCTTACGGCCAATCGACATCGCGCGAAAAGCGACGAAGAATACCATTAAAAGCGCCAATACCACACCGATATAACCCAGTTCTTCCCCAATAATGGCGAAGATGAAATCGGTGTGCGCCTCCGGCAAATACTCCAGTTTCTGCACCGAATTCCCCAGCCCTTGCCCCCATATCTCACCGCGACCAAAAGCCATCAGCGACTGCGTCAGCTGATAACCGCTGCCGAACGGATCTTCCCAGGGGTTCCAGAACGAGGTAACGCGACGAATACGATACGGTTCGGCGAGGATTAACAGAATCACCGCCGAGATGCCCATCCCGATAATGGCGATGAACTGCCATAATTTCGCCCCGGCGAGAAACAGCATCGCCAGCGTGGTGACAAACAGTACGACCACCGTCCCGAGGTCAGGCTGCGCCAGCAGTAACACCGCCAGCACCAGAATCACGCCCATTGGTTTTAAAAAGCCGCGCAGGTTATTTCGCACCTCATCAACCTTACGCACCAGATAGTTCGCGAGGTAGCAGAACAGCGACAGCTTGGTAAACTCCGCAGGCTGAATACGCAGCGGCCCCAGCGCAATCCAGCGCGACGCCCCGTTGACCGAGCTCCCGACGACCAGCACGATAAGCAGCATAATGATCGACGCAATCAGCATCGTCGTGCTGTATTTTTGCCAGAAGGTCATGGGCAAACGTAGCGTGACCATCGCCAGACAAAATGCCAGGAAGATATAGAGCGCATCACGTTTGGCAAACAAAAACGGATCGTTCGCCAGGCGCTGCCCGACTGGCATGGAGGCCGACGTCACCATGACAAAACCAATCGCCGCCAGCCCGAAGGTCAGCCATAGCAGCGTGCGGTCATACATGATCAGACTGTCGGCGTCTTTATCGCGCGAAGCCATCACCCAGCCTTTAAGCGCCGCAAACAGCCAGGCCAGGAGGCCAAAGCCTGGTACGCGCGGCATTCTCAGACGGGGGAGAGATAAACGCATCAACCTAACTCCTTCGCCAGACGGGTAAAGACATCGCCCCGTTGCTCAAAATTTTTAAACTGATCGAGGCTGGCGCAGGCGGGCGACAGCAGCACCATATCACCCGGCTGAACGCGCGGCGCCAGCAAACGCATCGCCTCTTCCATCGTCTCAGTCTGTTGGGCGATTTCCGGACGCAGCGCGGCAAGCTGCGCGCCATCGCGCCCAAAGCAATACAGGCGGATACGATCGCCGGTCAGATAGCGCGCCAGCGGAGAAAAGTCTGCCGACTTACCGTCGCCGCCCAGCAGCAGATGCAGCGTACCGTCCACATGCAAACCGTCTAGCGCCGCTTCGGTACTGCCGACATTGGTCGCTTTCGAGTCGTTGATCCAACGTACGCCGTTATGCTCCAACGCCAGCTGGAAGCGATGCGCCAGACCGGTAAATGTCGTCAACGCCTTCAAACTGCTGGCGCGCGGCAGACCTACGGCATCCGCCAGCGCCAGCGCCGCTAACGCATTGGTATAGTTATGCTGCCCGGAAAGCTTCATCTCTTTCACGTTCAGCACCTTCTCGCCTTTGACTCGCAGCCAGGTTTCGCCCTGCTGACGATTAAGGTGATAATCACCCATATTGACGCCAAAGCTGACGCAGCGCTCATCGGCCCCACGAACCGGCATCGTCAACGCATCATCGGCATTCACTACGCACACTTTCGCCTTCTCGTAGACGCGCAGTTTCGCCGCCCGGTACTGTTGCAAACCAAACGGATACCGGTCCATATGATCTTCAGTGACGTTGAGCACCGTTGCCGCCGCCGCTTGCAAACTTGACGTGGTTTCCAGTTGGAAACTGGATAATTCCAGCACGTACAATTCGCGATCGGCATCCAGCAGCATCAGCGCCGGAAGACCGATATTGCCGCCAACGCCGACATTGACGCCCGCCGCCTTCGCCATCTCGCCCACTAAGGTGGTCACGGTGCTTTTGCCATTCGAGCCGGTGATGGCCACAATCGGCGCTTGCGCTTCGCGGCAAAACAGTTCGATATCGCCGACAATTTCCACTCCAGCGCTGGCGGCAGCGCTAAGAGAGGGATGCGCCAGAGCGATGCCAGGGCTGGCGACGATTAAATCCGCCGCTAAGAGCCACTCGTCGTTCAGGCCGCCAACGTGACGCTCAACCTCTTGCGGCAGCTTATCCAGACCCGGCGGCGTCACGCGAGTATCCATCACCCGCGGCGTCACGCCGCGGGCGAGAAAAAAGTCCACGCAAGAGAGTCCGGTTAAGCCCAGACCAATAATGACGACGTTTTTGTCCTGGTAATCAGCCATGATTAACGTACCTTCAGCGTTGCCAGGCCAATCAGCACCAGCATCAGCGAAATAATCCAGAAGCGCACAATCACGCGCGGTTCCGGCCAGCCTTTCAGTTCATAGTGGTGATGGATAGGCGCCATACGGAAAATACGCTGTCCGCGTAGTTTAAAGGAACCCACCTGCAGGATGACCGACAGAGTTTCCACCACAAAGACGCCGCCCATGATCACCAGCAGGAACTCCTGACGCAGCAGCACGGCGATAATGCCCAACGCGCCGCCCAACGCCAGCGATCCGACATCGCCCATAAAAACCTGCGCCGGATAGGTGTTAAACCACAAGAATCCTAATCCCGCGCCGACAATCGCCGTACAGACAATCACCAGCTCGCCCGCATGGCGTAAATACGGAATATGCAGGTAATTGGCGAAGTTCATGTTCCCGGTCGCCCAGGCCACCAGCGCAAAGCCGGCGGCAACGAAGACAGTCGGCATAATCGCCAGACCATCAAGCCCGTCGGTCAGGTTTACGGCGTTACCCGTACCGACGATGACAAAGTAGGACAGCAGAATGTAAAACAGCCCCAATTGCGGCATAACATCTTTAAAGAACGGCACCACCAGTTGGGTCGCGGGCGTGTCTTTCCCGACAAGATAAAGCGCAAAGGCCACGCCGAGCGCGATAACCGACATCCAGAAATATTTCCAGCGCGCAATCAGCCCTTTGGTATCTTTCCGCACCACTTTGCGGTAGTCATCGACAAAACCGATAATGCCGTAGCCGATCAATACCACCAGCACGCACCAGACGTACCGGTTAGACGGGTAAGCCCATAACAGAACGGAAATCACAATCGCCGTCAGGATCATGATGCCGCCCATCGTCGGCGTACCGCGTTTACTGAAGTGCGATTCCGGGCCATCGTTACGTACCACCTGGCCAAAAGAGAGTTTTTGCAGACGAGCGATCATACGCGGGCCCATCCATAAAGAGATGAACAGCGCGGTCAACAGGCTGACGATGGCGCGAAACGTCAGATAAGAAAAGACGTTAAAGCCGGAATAATATTTGACCAAATGCTCGGCCAGCCAAACTAACATGAACCTTTCTCCTGTAACGCATGAACCACATCTTCCATCGCGGCGCTGCGTGATCCTTTCACTAAAATAGTCATCATTGGTTGCTCCTGAAGCAGAGCGTGTAAACGCGCAATGAGCGCGGCTTTATCGGCAAAATGTTCGCCGACGCCGCTGGCGTGGCTGATAGCCTGACTGAGTTTTCCGGTGCTTAACACGCGATCAATACCCGCCGCTTTTGCGGCCTCGCCAACCTGGATGTGGCACGCTTCGCTTTCTGCGCCCAGCTCGGCCATATCGCCTACCACCAGCACACGGTAGCCGGGCATTTCAGAAAGGACCTGCACTGCGGCGGTCATCGAACCGACGTTGGCGTTATAAGCGTCATCCAGTACCAGTTGGTTTTCACTTAGCTGAATCGGGAACAGACGCCCGGGTACGGCTTTTAACGCCGCCAGCCCTGCTTTAATCGCCGTCAGCGTAGCCCCCACCGCCATTGATAAAGCAGCGGCCGCCAGCGCGTTGGCAATATTGTGCCGCCCCGGCAACGGCAGCAGCACATCAATGCTACCCATCGGCGTTTGCAGGGTAAATTCAGTACCGTGTGACGTCACGTGGATATTCGCAGCGGTAAAGTCGCTGTTTGCCGCATTCGGCGAAAAGCGCCACACCTGACGATCGCCAATAATGCTTTGCCAGTTCAGCCAGTCATTATTATCGGCATTCATAATCGCGATACCGTTCTCAGGCAAACCGGTATAGATTTCGCCTTTCGCTTTCGCCACGCCGGCCAACGAGCCGAAACCTTCCAGATGCGCCGCCGCCAGGTTATTGACCAGCGCCGCTTCCGGGCGCGTCAGGCTAACGGTCCAGGCGATTTCTCCCTGGTGATTAGCGCCTAACTCGATTACCGCATAGTCATAATCATGGTTTAAGCGCAGCAGCGTTATCGGCACGCCGATGTCGTTGTTAAAATTGCCTGCGGTATACAAAGTATTTCCGCACTGGCTAAGAATCGCGGCGGTCATCTCTTTGACCGAGGTTTTGCCGGACGAACCGGTTAACGCCACCACCCGCGCCGGTACCTGCATACGTACCCAGGCGGCCAGTTGACCAAATGCCTGACGCGTGTCTTTTACAATCACCTGCGGAAGATCGATATCCAGAGGACGACTGACCAGCAGGGCGCCAGCGCCGTTCGCTTTTGCTTTATCAGCAAAATCATGCGCATCAAAGCGTTCCCCTTTCAGCGCCACGAACAGGCATCCCGGCGTCACTTTCCGTGTGTCGGTAATGACCGTATCGAGCGTGAGATCCGCCCCGCGGTGTTCGGCGCCAAGGACATCGGCAATTTTGCTGAGCGTTACGCTAATCATGCGATCACCCCCAGCAAACGCGCTGCGGTCACGCGGTCTGAATAATCAAGACGCTGCGTGCCGACAATCTGGTAATCCTCGTGCCCTTTACCTGCAATCAGCACGACGTCATTGTCTTTTGCCTGCATAATGGCATTGGTTACCGCCTCAGCGCGGCCTTCCATTACCCTGACCTGCCCGGCGTCCAGCATTCCGGCCAGAATATCGTTGATAATGGCGCGCGGCTCCTCGGTACGCGGGTTATCGTCAGTCACCACGACGATATCCGCGAATTCTTCGGCAATGGCCCCCATGAGTGGGCGCTTACCTTTGTCACGATCCCCGCCACAGCCAAAGACGCACCACAATTTTCCGGCGCAGTGCAGGCGCGCCGCCTGCAACGCTTTTTCCAGCGCATCCGGCGTGTGCGCGTAATCCACCACCACCGTCGGTTTGCCTGGCGCAGTGAACACTTCCATACGCCCGCAAACCGGCTGCAAACGCGCGGCGGTTTTCAGCAAATCCGTTAACGGATAGCCCAGCGCCAGCAGCGTCGCCAATGCCAGCAGTAAGTTGCTGACGTTAAACGCGCCCATCAGGCGGCTTTCGATTTCGCCTTCACCCCAACTTGAAGCAAAACGAATCGTCGCTCCGCGGTCGTGGTACTCCACCGCCTCCGCTTTCAGCCAACGACCGTGACAGTTAGGGTTGATATGCCCTTCCATTGATACCGCGACCGCATCGGGTAGCGATGCCAGCCAGCGGCGTCCAACTTCATCATCGGCGTTGACGATTGCCTGACCGTGATGGTGGGTGGAATAAAGCATCCATTTTGCCGCCTCGTAATGCGCCATATCGCCATGATAGTCGAGATGGTCGCGGCTCAAATTAGTAAACACGGAGGCGGCAAATTTCAGCGCCGCCACGCGATGCTGCACCAGGCCGTGAGAAGAGACTTCCATCGCGCCGAAGGTCGCGCCCTGCGCAACCAGACTGGCCAGCACATGCTGAACATCCACAGCGGAACCGGTTGTGTTCTCCGTCGGGATCACTTTACCCAACAGTCCGTTGCCTACCGTTCCCATCACTGCGCTGGTTTCGCCGAGCAACTGGCTCCACTGCGCCAGTAGTTGGGTGGTGGTGGTCTTGCCATTGGTGCCGGTCACCGCCACCAGACGCATGTTTTCAGATGGCTCATGGTAAAAGCGGCCCGCCAGCGCAGATAAACGCTCATTGAGCTGGCTGAGATAGACAACCGGTACGCCGTGCATTTCGCGAATCTCACCGTCGGTCGCCTCGTCTTTCGCCTCTGCAATAATGGCAGCTACGCCTTGCGCTATCGCCTGCGGGATATATCGACGCCCGTCCGCCTGATGACCCACCACTGCCACAAAGAGATCGCCCGCCGCAGCCACACGGCTGTCGAGCGTCATCTCTCGCAGTTCTCGCGCGGGTAGTCCAGCCACCCACGGAGCAAGAAGGTCGCGCAAATTACGATCTGCCACCTGTTCCCTCGCCTTGATTAATTACGAATTCATTTTTTTCGCCCGTTGCCAGCGCGTCCGGTTCGATGTTCATGGTGCGCAGAACGCCGCCCATGATGGCACCAAATACCGGCGCGGAAACGGCGCCGCCGTAGTATTTACCCGCCTGCGGATCGTTGATGACAACCACCAGCGCGAAGCGCGGCTGACTCGCAGGCGCGACGCCTGCGGTGTAAGCAATGTATTTGTTGATGTAGCGACCGTCCGGCCCCACTTTTTTCGCCGTACCGGTTTTAATCGCGATACGGTAGCCTTTAATTGCCGCCTTCACGCCGCCGCCGCCCGGCAGCGCCACGCTTTCCATCATATGCACCACGGTGCGTACGGTGGATTCAGGGAAGATGCGCTCGCCGGGTACAGGCGGATCAACTTTGGTAATCGACAGCGGGCGATAAATGCCATAGCTGCCGATCGTTGCATAGACTCGCGCTAACTGTAACGGCGTTACCATTAGCCCGTAGCCGAAAGAGAAGGTGGCCCTCTCTATGTCGGACCACCGTTGTTTTTGAGGATATAAGCCACTGCGTTCTCCGACCAACCCCAAATTGGTCGCCTTTCCTAGCCCAAAACGTGAGTAAGTATCTACTAACGCTGAGGACGGCATCGCTAACGCCAGTTTGGATACACCGACGTTACTCGACTTCTGTAGAACCCCAGTCAGGGTTAATTCGCTGTAGCGCGCCACGTCTTTAATTTCGTGGCCGTTAATTCGGTATGGAACGGTATTCAACACCGTATTTTCGTTGACGATACCGCGCTGAAGCGCAGTCATTACCACCATCGGCTTAACCGTAGAACCCGGTTCAAACACGTCGGTGATGGTACGGTTACGCATCGCGTCTTTCGGCGTACCGGCAAGGTTGTTGGGGTTATAGGAAGGGCTATTCGCCATCGCCAGTACTTCACCGGTATTGACATCGACCAGCACCGCGCTACCGGATTCCGCCTTGTTAAACGCCACCGCGTTATTCAGTTCGCGGTAAACCAGCGCCTGTAAGCGTTCATCAATGCTTAACGCCAGGTTGTGCGCTGCCTGACTGTCAGTGGAGGAGATATCCTCAATCACGCGACCATAGCGGTCTTTACGCACAATTCGCTCGCCAGGCTGACCGGTAAGCCACTTATCAAAGCTCTTTTCAACGCCTTCAATCCCCTGACTGTCGACGTTGGTAAAACCGATGAGGTGAGCGGTTACTTCTCCTGACGGGTAGTAGCGGCGTGATTCTTCACGCAAATGAATCCCCGGCAGTTTGAGTTTTTTGATGTAGTCCGCCATGTCAGGATTTACCTGGCGCGCCAGATAAATAAAACGCCCTTTCGGGTTGGCGTTGATACGGGCGGAGAGCTGATCGAGCGGAATATTGAGCGCAGTAGAAAGCGCTTTCCAGCGATCGCCGACGCTGATGCCGCCGGCGTCATGAACTTCTTTCGGGTCGGCCCAGATCGCCTTAACCGGTACGCTGACCGCCAGTGGACGCCCGGAACGGTCGGTAATCATACCACGTGAGGTGGAGACTTCCTGAACACGCAGCGAACGCATATCGCCCTGACGCACCAGCATATCCGGGGCGATAATCTGTAGCCACGCCGCGCGTCCAAGTAAAAAAACCAGCGCCAGTAAAATACAGCCGCACAGCAACGCAAAACGCCAACTGATGAAGTTGGTCTGTTCTTCCTGGCGTTTCGATTTTTGCGTTTTTGCCGCTGCTTTCATGCGTCGCGTTTATCCTTATTTTTGCACTACGATATTTTCTTGGGACGGATCAACATGCTGCATTTGCAGCTTTTCCGTTGCGATCCGCTCTACCCGGCTGTGATCGCCGAGCGCATTTTCTTCAAGGATCAGGTTGCGCCATTCAATATCCAATGCATCGCGCTCCAGAACCAGTTGTTCACGCTGCGCGGTGAGTAAACGAGTATGGTGCGCCGTCGTGACCACCGTCACCGCCGTTAAAATGATGCAAATGAACAAGCAGAGTGGCAGCTTCCCGAACCGCAAAAGATCGTCACCGATCACGCCAGGCAAGGCATGGCGCTCGTTGCTTCCTATCGATCCCTTCACTTTGCTTAGGGCTTCTGTCACTCTGCTGATCATGCGTTCGTCCTCTCTGCGATACGCAGAACTGAACTACGGGCCCGAGGATTTTCAGCTACCTCTTTTTCACCCGGCATCAACTTGCCTAACGCTCGTAACTCACGACCGCCCAGTTTTTTGAGCTGCGCTTCCGTCATCGGTAATCCCGCCGGTACCTGCGGACCGCGGCTTTGCTCACGCATAAAGCGTTTCACAATACGGTCTTCCAGAGAGTGGAAACTGATGATTGAAAGCCGCCCGCCTGGGGCCAGTACGCTGAGCGAGCTTTTTAGCGCCTGCTCTATCTCCTCCAGTTCACTGTTTACCCAGATGCGCACCGCCTGGAAGGTACGGGTCGCGGGATGTTTGAATTTGTCTTTTACCGGGGTCGCCGCCGCAACCACTTCAGCCAGCTCTTTGGTGCGGGTCATCGGCTGTTCGCGATTGCGCTCAACAATGGCGCGAGCAATACGTTTGGCAAAACGCTCCTCGCCGAATGTTTTCAGCACCCAGGCGATATCCGCCTCCTCCGCCGTTTGTAACCACTCGGCGGCAGACTGGCCGCGCGTCGGGTCCATTCGCATATCCAGCGGACCGTCGCGCATAAATGAAAAACCGCGCTCCGCATCGTCAAGCTGCGGAGAAGAGACGCCAAGATCGAGAAGGATCCCGTCAATCTTGCCGGTAAGCTCGCGCTCGGCGACATAATCAGCCAGCGCGGAAAAAGGTCCATGAATGATGGAGAAGCGAGGATCATTAATGGTCTGCGCAACGGCGATCGCCTGCGGATCGCGATCGATCGCCAGCAAGCGCCCCTCTTCGCCCAGTTGCGCGAGGATCAGGCGCGAGTGGCCGCCGCGACCAAATGTGCCATCAATATAGATACCATCCGGACGAATATTCAGCCCATTAACGGCTTCATCCAACAGTACCGTAGTGTGTTTAAAATTTTCCATCATCTTATAGAGACAAGTCCTGCAGCCGCTCCGATAACGTTTCGGTAGCTGACTGTTCAGCGTCGATATCTTCCTTGACCTGTTGATACCAGGTCGTTTCATCCCACAGCTCAAATTTGTTGAACTGTCCAACCAGCATCACTTCTTTCGTCAGTCCGGCATGTTGCCGCAGAACTGGCGCGATCAGTAATCGACCTGCACCATCCATCTGACATTCGCTGGCATGGCCCAACAGTAAACGCTGTACGCGACGTTCTACCGGGTTCATGCTCGACAGACGAGATAACTTTTGCTCAATAATTTCCCATTCAGGCAGGGGGTAAAGCAGCAGGCATGGGTGATGGATGTCAATGGTACATACCATTTGACCGGTAGCGCTCTCGATCAGTTGTTCCCGATAACGGGTCGGCACGGTCAGGCGCCCTTTACTGTCGAGATTGACTAACGTTGCCCCCCGGAACATGCCAGTCTCACCCCTTCTTACCACTTTATCCCACAAATTCCCACTCGAAGGAGTTTACGGAGCGGAGGAAAAGCTTGTCAAGCAAGTCACAACGCTTACCTAAGTAAAAAAGCCAATGTTTACGGCGAATATCTGCGTTGATTAATTTCCACCCAGCGTGCAAGCCAAATTAACGTTATGAATATTTGTAAGAAAAAAACCAAAGACCCACCGCCGTTTAAAACGGACTCAATATAATCCGAGAAAAATATAAAGTGTCAGTTTGCGACGCGAGCGGCATTTTAGGACATATTGCACCGTGTTAACAGTGCCTGTTTAACGTGTGCGGTGCCTGCTATACCAGCGCCTACGAGCGACTGTCGCGCCAAAGACAAAAAGTGGCTGTTAATTCGACGATTTCTTGCCTGCTTGTAACAAAACAATACAAAGGAAAAGACTCGTTACGTCTTAATTAGTGGAATATGGACGATTTCGGACAAAAGAAAGGTAATAAAAAAGAATTTTCGGATAATTTTAAGGAATAATCTTAATTATTTAAGGGATATTTTTACTGATACGCATTTGTTTGACGGCGGCAGAAGAGAGAGTCTTTTACCGCCGGTCCTTTAGCTACGGCTCAGAATGCCGCGACGATACAGGTTTCGCCGAATACGCGTTAAGCCGGGTTTCGGTTTACGCGGTTCATCAAGACTTGCCAGCACAATCTCCAGCACGCGTTCCGCGACATCACGATGACGCTGCGCCACCGCCAGTACCGGGCATTGCAGAAAATCCAGCAGCTCATGATCGCCGAAGGTCGCAATCGCCAAATCCGAGGGCAGTTTTCCATCGCGCCGCAGCGTTACGTCCATCACGCCCTGTAATAGCGCGAATGATGTCGTAAAGAGCGCCTGCGGCATAGGATGCGTTTCCAGCCATTTCTCAAACAACTGCGCGGCGGCTTCGCGCTCATAGCTGTTGGCATATAAGAAATTCACCTCCCGCGGATCGTCTTTCCATGCGGTGCGGAACCCCTGCTCGCGCAGGAAACTGACGGACAACTCCGGCAGCGCGCCCAAATAAAGCACCGTTTCCGCCGGGAATTTACGCAGCTCTTCCGCCAACATCTCGGCATCATCCTGATCGGCGCCGACCACGCTGGTGAAATGTTCGCGATCCAGCGCGCGGTCGAGCGCGACGATGGGGAACGGATCGTTGGCCCAGCGCTGATAGAAGGGATGCTCCGGCGGTAACGAAGTTGAAACAATGATTGCATCCACCTGGCGTTGCAAAAGGTGCTCAATGCAGCGCATTTCGTTATCCGGCTGATCTTCAGAACAGGCGATCAGCAGTTGGTAGCCACGCTGGCGTGCCTGGCGCTCAAGATAGTTTGCGATACGGGTGTAGCTCGTGTTTTCAAGGTCCGGGATCACCAGACCAATGGAACGTGTGCGTCCAGCACGCAGCCCGGCAGCCACAGCGTTAGGATGGTAATTGTGCTCACGCACTACCGCCATGACTTTTTCTACGGTTTTGTCGCTCACGCGGTATTGCTTTGCTTTACCGTTTATAACGTAGCTTGCAGTTGTGCGCGAGACACCGGCCAGCCGAGCGATTTCATCCAGTTTCACAATTGCCCCTTGTGTAAATTGTACAAACCATAACCTTTATGTCGGCATGGGTTAAAATCGTTAACATCTAAGCGCAGTTTGATCACTCCGGCAACCGCTTTTATTCCGGGTTACCACGGATTTCGCAAAAAAAAGCCCAACCGGTGATATTGGGTTGGGCGATAATTCCTGTTGGCTGATATCCGGCAAACCTGCCTGATGGCGCTACGCTTATCGGACCTGGGCCAGATATCAGCCTGCAGCTACCGTCTTGAACGTCAAGCGGTAGCTACATAATTTTCATCCCACGGAAGCCGCGTTTTCAACACGCCGAAGCATAAATGTACCAGTTTGCGCATCACAGCTCCCAGCGCGGCTTTCTTCGCCTTGCCCTTTGCGACCAGCCTTTCATAGATAGCCTTCGCCTGTTTGTTCCAGCGGCTCGCGGTCAGCGCTGCAACGTACAGCTTAGCCCGCACTCCTGACGGTCCTGTTTTTGACATATGTGGTCTGCCACGCACTGAGCTCCCCGACGTTTTCTCTACCGGTGTCAGTCCCAGATAGGCCGCCACCTGTGAGGCGCTTTTGAACGTCCCGTCTTTCAGCAACGCCAGCATCTCCCGCCCGACCTGATCTTTCACTCCCTTGATTGATTTCAGTAACTCGAGATCAGCCTTCAGCCCCGGATCGTTATCCGTATGATCGGTTATCAGCTTCTCTATCCGGGCCAGTTCCTCGTTCAGCCAGCTCTTTGTTCGCTCAAGTGAACGGATGACCTCCTGTGGTGTGGATGTGGAATTCGCTTTTTCCAGCCGGTTCACCGTACGCTGTACATCCTCTCTCAGCGCATCCCGCTGGCGCAGCAATGCCCTCAGCTTACGTACTTCAGGCGAAGGAGGAACCCAGACAGCCGGGGACTTCAGCTCGCCATAACAGGCCAGCACGAAGGCATCGACAGCATCATTCTTGTTGAGGATATCCATCCCGTGGGCAAATTCGCGGACACGACAGGGGTTGGCCATGCAGACGCTGACACCGGCCTCATGCAGGCCATACGCCAGATTTTCATGGTAAATACCCGTCGCTTCCAGTACGACAGTCACGCTTTCAGGAACACATTTTTGTGCGTTCAGCCAGTCGATAACTTTACGGGCAACGGCGGGTTCGTTAGTCAGAACCTTGTGCTTTTTTTTACCGCCGGGGCCGGCAGTAAGCAGACAAAGATCGATTTTATTTTTACTGACATCAATACCGAGAGTACACACAGAACACCTCCTTTCACCTGAGCCAACACGCCATTCCAGCCTTGTACATACGAAGTCAACGCTTCTGGTTACCGTTCGGATTTTGAGTGACGTGAAAGGTGAAACGGGAGGCTTAAGCTACATCGGAAGCTCAGAGTCTTCAGGCCGGATACAAGCTTCTCCCGTTTCAGATAGCTGACAGCTAATCAGCTATCTGTTCAGGATACAAGGCCGGATAAAACGCAACCGCGTCGTCATCCGGCGAATCTGCTCAGCGCATAATCTTATCGCCGCGCGAAAGCCCGACGACGCCTGAACGCGCCACTTCAACAATTTTCGCCACGTCGCGCAGCGAGGCCAGAAAAGCATCCAGTTTATCGCTGGTGCCCGCCAGTTGAACGGTATACAGCGTTGGCGTGACATCAATAATCTGACCACGGAAAATTTCCGTATTACGCTTCACCTCTTCCCGTCCGTAGCCGCTGGCCTGGATTTTCACCAGCATGATTTCCCGCTCAACGTGCGCTCCCTGTCCCAGCTCGCTGACGCGCAGCACATCAACCAGCTTGTGCAGTTGCTTTTCAATTTGCTCAAGCACTTTTTCATCGCCTACCGTCTGGATAGTCATGCGCGACAACGTCGGATCGTCTGTCGGCGCAACGGTCAGGCTTTCAATATTATATCCGCGTTGCGAAAAGAGGCCGATAACCCGCGATAACGCCCCAGATTCGTTTTCCAGTAATACCGATAAAATCCGGCGCATCATCAGGTCCTCTCCGTTTTGCTTAACCACATTTCGTCCATCCCGCCCCCGCGAATCTGCATCGGATAGACATGCTCGCTGCCATCAACGGTGACATCGACGAACACCAGTCGGTTATTACGCACATGCTCAAGGGCTTCGCTGAGTTTACTTTCCAGCTCATCCGGACGGTTAATCTGCAGCCCAACATGGCCATATGCTTCCGCCAGGCGCACAAAATCCGGTAACGACTGCATATAAGACTGAGAATGGCGACCGGAATAAATCATATCCTGCCACTGTTTCACCATCCCCAGGTAACGGTTGTTCAGGTTCAGAACCAGTACCGGCAGTTCATACTGTAAGGCTGTCGACAGCTCCTGAATGTTCATCTGTATACTGCCATCGCCGGTCACGCAGACCACCATTTCTTTCGGCAGGGCCATTTTAACGCCCAGCGCAGCCGGTAGGCCAAAACCCATCGTGCCGAGCCCGCCGGAATTAATCCAGCGACGTGGTTTATCGAACGGGTAATAGAGGGCGGCAAACATCTGGTGTTGTCCTACATCGGACGTCACGTACGCGTCGCCCTTCGTCAGACGCCAGAGGGTTTCAATCACCGCCTGGGGTTTAATACTTTCGCTTTCCGCGTCATATTTCAGGCACTGACGGGCGCGCCAGATCTCTATCTGCTGCCACCAGTCGCGAATATCATCCTGCGGCTGAGACGGCGCATCCTGCGCCAGTAGCTCCAGCATTTGTTCCAGTACCAGGCGGGCATCGCCCACCACCGGGATATCAGCGTTAACCGTTTTGGATATGGACGTCGGGTCAATGTCGATGTGTAATACCGTCGCGTTCGGACAATATTTAGCGAGATTATTCGTCGTGCGGTCGTCAAATCGTACGCCAACAGCGAAAATCACGTCGGCGTTATGCATGGTCATATTGGCTTCATAAGTGCCATGCATTCCCAGCATTCCTAACGACTGGCGATGAGTAGCAGGAAACGCGCCCAGTCCCATTAATGAAGAGACCACCGGCAGGTTAAAGGTTTCAATGATGTGGCGCAGCGGCGCATAGCAGGCCGCGCTTATCGCCCCTCCCCCAACGTAGACCACCGGTTTTTTTGCCGACGCCAGCGTTTGCAAGGCACGCTTGATTTGCCCTTTATGTCCTGATGTTGTGGGATTGTAAGAGCGCATACTGACCGTTTCCGGCCAGGCATACGGCATTTTTTTCGCCGGATTCAAAATATCTTTCGGCAGATCCACGACCACCGGCCCAGGACGTCCGCTTGCCGCCAGCCAGAAGGCCTTTTTAAGCACCTGGGGAATATCTTCCGTCTGTTTGACCAGGAAGCTATGTTTGACCACCGGTCGGGAAATCCCCACCATGTCGCACTCCTGAAAGGCATCATAGCCAATCAATGAGGTGGCGACCTGGCCGGAAAGAATCACCAGCGGAATGGAATCCATATAGGCCGTAGCAATCCCGGTAATCGCATTGGTCGCTCCCGGTCCGGAAGTCACCAGCACCACGCCAACGTCGCCAGTGGCTCGCGCCAGGCCATCCGCCATATGCACCGCGGCCTGCTCATGACGCACCAGCACATGATCGATCCCTCCAACGGTATGTAGCGCATCATAAATATCAAGCACTGCGCCTCCAGGATAGCCGAACACCTGCTTTACGCCTTGATCGATAAGCGATCGGACGACCATCTCGGCTCCAGACAACATCTCCACGGCTTGCCTCCACTTTATACCTGTCATCACGGTTTGACGGACACCTTAACCGCTCGCTATCACGCCTGGCAATTGGGTGGAATGACGTAAAGATGGGGAAGGTTAGAATAATCAGGAGGCAAGAAGAGAAGAAATGGAGAAATACTCCGTCTGAATCACACCAGGTAATAAATAATCGCTTATAAATGCAGACTTACAGCAATTCATCTATTTTTCACAACGACGAAAAGAATCGCTCACCGTTAATTCAGCATAAAATTTTTGATATACGCTAAAAAGCAGAATAAACCAGAATTTGTTTCTGATTTATTCTGCCCGGTTTTATCGCTTACAAACAGAGACTAATAAATCTTCCATCCATTGATGCCCTTTATCACGCCCAGCCGCTTCATGCCAGGAAAGGTAGCATGTCCGGCTATTCAGTTTTAAAGGCAACGGCAATATTTGCAGATCCAGCGACTCCGCAAACTCTTCCGCCAGCCAGCGCGGGGCAATAGCGACCAAATGCGTCTGCGAAACCACGTTCAGAACGCTGATAAGCGCCATGCCCTGATAAGCCACGCTCGACTGTTTATCCGGCGTGTCATACCACGGCTGACTAAATGACGCATAACGATCGAGAGAAACAACCGCATGTTGTTCATTATAAACATCGCCTTCCAGTAGCGGGCCGCTAATACGCGGGTGTTTTCGGCTGGCGACTAAAACCATTTCATCTTTAAATAGCGGTACGCTGGTAAACTCAGGACGACGGAATTCTTCATAACTAATAACGAACTCGGTTTCCTGATAGCGTAACTGATGCTCAGTATTCTGATTCAACGACGCTTTAAAAACGACATGAATATTTGGCGCAATTTTTTCTACACGATTATAAATCTGTGACGTCAGGATATTATCCAGCGGACTGCACACGCAAAGATTGAATACACGTTCGCTGCTGGTCGGCTCAAACCCCGATCCCGGCAATTCATTTTGCACCAATTGCAACGCCTGACGGACTGAACCAAATAACTGAAATGCACGGGCAGTCGGCTGAATTCCTCGTCCATATCGAACAAAAAGTTCGTCATTAAACATAACCTTCAGACGCGCTACGGCGTTACTGACCGCAGGCTGCGACATTCCCAGCGTGTGGGCGGCGCGCGTAATATTCTGCTCTTGCATTACCGCATCGAACACGGTCAATAGGTTCAAATCAACCATGCGAAGCTGTGGTTTGCCCATATCTAAAAGATGCGGCTTTTCGGTTTTGACCTCTGGCATATTTAACTCCACTGTCACGCTTAACTCCCTTTTTCTGGCTGAAGGCAGAAATAATTCCTGAAAATATGATTTACCATGCATATAAAATAAGAAAAAGGGAAAGCGTTAAAATTCGGAAAACATAAAGACGCTGACAGAGACAAATAGAATGCCAGCGCAAGCGTAATGTGTCCTGAGTCACACCATTGCGATTCATAATGTTTAAATTACGCAAGCAATATAACCATAACTATGGCGAATACACAATCATACACCAAGTGAATGATCATTTAAGTTTCAATTAAATGTTTATATTATTAATAGCTAAAAAGTTAACATTAATTTATCAATAACTTTATCCTTATCCATTAAGTAAACAAGGTTATTTGTTAAAATATAAAACAAATCAAAAAGATAAACCAAACCTTTAGCATACCTTTAACAGGCCATTCCCCTAACCAATTTGCAAACAAAAATGCCTAAATATTTCAAACAATGAAAAGTATGAATGTCCACTCGTTCTTTTATCCTTTATTGGACGCGCAGCCCAGCACAATTAGCTAAAGTACGTATCCGGATATCGTCAACAAAATGCAATGGCGACAGAAAATAGAGTTGACATTAAACGGCATATCCAGTACCACTAAAAGCATAACGCATTCGCTGGAGCTGAATTAATGTCACATATCGTTCGTTTCACTGGGCTACTACTACTCAACGCATTTATTGTGCGCGGTAGACCGGTGGGCGGCATTCAACATTAAGTCAGCTCGAAGTCAAACAAAACCCGCGCCGTTGCGCGGGTTTTTTTATGCCTGACGCAAGGCGCCCCTGGAGACAAGGACCACATCATGAGCCAGCAAGTCATTATTTTTGATACGACCTTACGCGACGGCGAACAAGCGTTACAGGCCAGCCTGAGCGCGAAAGAGAAGCTGCAGATTGCCCTGGCCCTTGAGCGCATGGGTGTTGATGTCATGGAAGTAGGCTTCCCGGTCTCTTCTCCGGGTGATTTTGAATCTGTCCAAACCATCGCCCGCACCATCAAAAACAGTCGCGTTTGCGCCCTGGCGCGTTGTGTAGAAAAAGACATCGACGTCGCGGCACAGGCGCTGAAGGTCGCCGACGCGTTTCGCATCCATACTTTTATCGCCACCTCGCCAATGCACATCGCCACCAAGCTGCGCAGCACGCTGGATGAGGTCATCGAACGCGCGGTATACATGGTTAAGCGGGCGCGTAATTACACTGATGACGTAGAGTTCTCCTGCGAGGATGCTGGCCGGACGCCTGTTGACGATCTGGCGCGCGTGGTGGAAGCCGCTATAAACGCCGGCGCGAGAACCATTAATATTCCCGATACCGTGGGCTATACCATGCCGTTTGAGTTCGCGGGAATCATTTCCGGCCTGTATGAACGTGTCCCCAATATCGACAAAGCTATCATCTCCGTTCATACCCACGACGATTTAGGGATAGCAGTAGGCAACTCGCTGGCGGCAGTACATGCGGGCGCGCGTCAAGTTGAAGGCGCGATGAACGGTATCGGAGAACGTGCCGGTAACTGCGCGCTGGAAGAGGTGATCATGGCGATTAAAGTGCGCAAAGACATCATGAACGTACACACCAACATCAATCACCACGAAATCTGGCGCACCAGCCAGACCGTCAGCCAGATCTGTAACATGCCGATCCCGGCCAACAAAGCGATTGTCGGCAGCGGCGCTTTTGCCCACTCTTCCGGCATCCACCAGGATGGCGTCCTCAAGAACCGCGAAAACTATGAAATCATGACGCCAGAGTCCATCGGTCTGAACCAGATACAGCTGAACCTGACCTCCCGCTCTGGCCGTGCCGCCGTGAAACATCGCATGGAAGAGATGGGTTACAAGGACACAGACTACAACATGGATCACCTGTACGACGCGTTCCTGAAGCTGGCGGACAAAAAAGGCCAGGTGTTCGACTATGACCTGGAAGCGCTGGCGTTTATTAATAAACAGCAAGAAGAACCAGAGCATTTCCGTCTGGATTACTTCAGCGTGCAGTCCGGCTCCAGCGATATCGCCACTGCTTCCGTGAAGCTGGCCTGTGGTGAAGAGATCAAGGCCGAAGCGGCGAACGGCAACGGCCCGGTCGACGCCATCTATCAGGCGATTAACCGCATCACTGGCTACGACGTTGAGTTGGTTAAATACGACCTGAACGCCAAAGGCCAGGGCAAAGACGCGCTGGGTCAGGTCGATATCGTCGTGAATCATCATGGTCGCCGCTTCCACGGCGTCGGGCTGGCGACGGATATCGTCGAATCCTCCGCCAAAGCGATGGTGCACGTACTGAACAATATCTGGCGCGCCGCCGAAGTTGAAAAAGAATTGCAACGCAAAGCTCAAAATAAAGAGAACAACAAGGAAACCGTGTAATGTCGAAGAACTATCATATTGCCGTATTGCCGGGCGACGGCATCGGCCCGGAAGTCATGGCGCAAGCCCTGAAAGTTATGGATGCGGTACGCAGCCGTTTTGATATGCGTATCACCACCAGCCGCTATGACGTCGGCGGTATTGCTATCGACAATCATGGTCATCCACTGCCGAAAGCCACCGTTGAAGGGTGTGAGCAGGCGGATGCCATTCTGTTTGGCTCCGTCGGCGGCCCGAAATGGGAAAATTTGCCCCCGGAAAGCCAGCCAGAGCGCGGCGCTCTGCTGCCGCTGCGCAAACATTTCAAATTATTCAGTAACCTGCGTCCGGCGAAACTGTATCAGGGACTGGAAGCATTTTGCCCGTTGCGCGCCGATATCGCCGCTAACGGTTTCGATATCCTGTGCGTGCGCGAGCTGACCGGCGGGATCTATTTCGGACAGCCAAAAGGCCGTGAAGGCAGCGGTCAGTACGAAAAAGCCTTTGATACCGAAGTTTATCACCGCTTTGAGATCGAGCGCATTGCCCGTATCGCCTTTGAATCGGCGCGTAAACGCCGCCGTAAAGTCACCTCTATTGATAAAGCCAACGTACTGCAAAGCTCTATCCTGTGGCGTGAAATCGTCAATGATGTCGCGAAAACGTATCCCGATGTGGAACTCGCGCACATGTATATCGATAACGCCACCATGCAGTTGATTAAAGACCCGTCGCAGTTTGACGTACTGCTGTGCTCTAACCTGTTCGGCGACATTCTGTCCGACGAATGCGCCATGATCACCGGCTCAATGGGGATGTTGCCCTCCGCCAGCCTGAACGAGCAAGGGTTTGGCCTGTATGAACCGGCTGGCGGCTCCGCGCCGGATATCGCCGGGAAAAATATCGCCAACCCAATTGCGCAGATCCTGTCACTGGCGCTGCTGCTGCGCTACAGCCTGGATGCCAACGATGCGGCAACGGCCATTGAACAGGCGATCAATCGCGCATTAGAAGAGGGCGTTCGCACCGGCGATTTAGCCAGGGGCGCTGCCGCAGTCAGTACCGATGAGATGGGCGATATTATCGCCCGCTATGTCGCAGAAGGGGTGTAATCATGGCCAAAACGTTATACGAAAAATTATTTGATGCCCACGTGGTCTTTGAGGCGCCAAACGAAACGCCGCTGCTGTACATCGACCGCCACCTGGTGCATGAAGTCACCTCTCCGCAGGCGTTTGACGGTCTGCGCGCGCACCATCGTCCGGTACGTCAGCCAGGGAAAACCTTCGCTACGATGGATCACAACGTCTCGACGCAGACTAAAGACATTAATGCTTCCGGTGAAATGGCGCGTATCCAGATGCAGGAGCTGATTAAGAACTGTAACGAGTTCGGCGTCGAGCTGTATGACCTGAATCACCCATATCAGGGCATCGTCCATGTGATGGGGCCGGAACAGGGCGTCACCCTGCCGGGCATGACCATCGTCTGCGGCGACTCCCACACCGCCACCCACGGCGCGTTTGGTGCGCTGGCCTTCGGCATCGGCACTTCTGAGGTAGAACATGTACTGGCGACGCAAACCCTGAAACAGGGACGCGCTAAAACCATGAAGATTGAAGTCACGGGCAACGCCGCGCCGGGCATTACCGCCAAAGACATCGTGCTGGCGATCATCGGTAAAACCGGTAGCGCCGGCGGCACCGGACACGTGGTTGAATTTTGCGGCGACGCTATCCGCGCGCTGAGTATGGAAGGCCGCATGACGCTGTGCAATATGGCGATTGAGATGGGCGCCAAAGCCGGTCTGGTCGCCCCGGATGAAACCACTTTCAACTACGTAAAAGGGCGTTTGCACGCGCCGAAGGGCCGCGATTTTGACGAAGCCGTCGAGTACTGGAAAACGCTGAAAACCGATGACGGCGCGACCTTTGATACTGTCGTCGCCCTGCGAGCAGAAGAGATCGCGCCGCAGGTGACCTGGGGCACGAATCCGGGCCAGGTGATTTCCGTCACCGACATCATCCCCGATCCCGCCTCCTTTAGCGATCCGGTTGAGCGCGCCAGCGCCGAAAAAGCGCTGGCTTATATGGGCTTACAGCCGGGCGTACCGTTAACGGACGTTGCTATCGATAAAGTCTTTATCGGCTCTTGTACCAATTCACGCATTGAAGATTTGCGCGCGGCGGCGGAAGTCGCCAAAGGGCGCAAAGTTGCGCCGGGCGTGCAGGCGCTGGTGGTGCCGGGTTCAGGTCCGGTGAAAGCGCAGGCGGAAGCGGAAGGTCTGGACAAGATCTTTATCGAAGCAGGATTTGAATGGCGCTTACCGGGCTGTTCCATGTGCCTGGCCATGAATAACGACCGCCTGAACCCGGGCGAGCGCTGCGCATCCACCAGCAACCGTAACTTTGAAGGCCGTCAGGGCCGCGGGGGGCGCACTCACCTGGTTAGCCCGGCGATGGCCGCCGCTGCCGCCGTTACCGGCCACTTCGCCGATATTCGCAGCATCAAATAAGGAAACTACCATGGCAGAGAAATTTACCCAGCATACCGGCCTGGTTGTCCCACTGGATGCCGCCAACGTCGATACCGATGCAATTATCCCTAAACAGTTTTTGCAGAAGGTTACGCGCACCGGTTTTGGCGCCCATCTGTTTAACGACTGGCGTTTCCTGGACGAAAAGGGCCAACAACCAAATCCGGAATTCGTGCTGAACTTTCCGGAATATCAAGGCGCGTCGATCCTGTTGGCGCGGGAAAACTTTGGCTGCGGCTCTTCACGCGAACACGCGCCGTGGGCGTTGACCGATTACGGTTTTAAAGTGGTGATCGCGCCAAGCTTCGCCGACATCTTCTACGGCAACAGTTTCAATAACCAACTGCTGCCGGTGAAATTAAGCGACGAACAGGTCGATGAGCTGTTCAGCCTGGTGAAAGCCAATCCGGGCATTCATTTTGAAGTGGATCTGGAAGCACAGGTGGTGAAAGCAGGCGATAAGACCTACAGCTTTAAAATCGACGACTTCCGCCGCCACTGCATGTTGAACGGTCTGGACAGCATCGGGCTGACGCTGCAGCACGAAGACGCGATTGCCGAGTACGAAGACAAGCAGCCTGAGTTTATGCGTTGATACCAAAACGACCAGCAATAAGCGATACTCATCGCTTATTGCTGGTATCTATCTTATTTTAATCCCAGAGCCTGTTTAATCTGAACCATTGACGCCAGAGCCTGCTTACACGCAGCATCCTGGTCAGATGCAGCTACAGTTTCCAACTGTTTTTTTGACGCTTCGAGTTGAGGCTTCATCGCGTCAAATTGCTGTTTTGCCTGTTCACTCGTTGCTGCAGCCTGCTCAACCAGGGCATCAATATCATTAAAATATTGCTGACAACTTTCAGCCATTGCCGCGAAAGAGGAGTTGGACATAGCAAAAAGCGCTGCAAGCAAAAAAACCTTTTTCATTATCATTCCTTTGTACTAAACACGTTAAAGCACCATGCGATAACGCGTATAAGATTAGCGATGATAAAAATAAAAAAAAGTCTGTTTCAGTACCATGCAAAATGGCGCTTGTCACGCAACATTACACGTCTTTTACTCGCCCGCTCACCACCTGCGTGACCACAGAGACCGCCGTATAAATCCCGTTGAGGCGCCGTCCCATCGTCGTCATCCAGAAACAGCCGAAATAAAAAAAGCCAGCAGATATTATCTGCTGGCGGGTGATTTTAGGCTATCGCCTACACCAATACTCAGTCACACATGATGTCTGCAATTGGCTTCAATCGGTCGCCTCCCACTGCATCAGTTCCGCGAGCATTTTTAAGCGCTGCGGCGCGCTCAGGCAAGCCAGCCAGGACGTTTTTTCCGTCGCGGCAAAATATCTCAACCAGAACTGGCGCATAGTGACCTCTTCCTCTTGCTTCATCGAAAGATATTATTGGCCTAATATAGGGATAATAAAATTGCTGAGTTTTTCATCGGAGTTCCCCTTTTATGCCCTCAGGTCGCCTGCAACAACAATTTATCCGTCTCTGGCAATGTTGTGACGGTAAAACGCAAGACACCACGCTTAATGAGCTGGCGGATCTGCTGAACTGTTCGCGTCGCCATATGCGTACGCTGCTAAATACGATGCAGGCGCGCGGTTGGCTAACATGGGAAGCTGAGGTTGGACGCGGAAAGCGTTCGCGTCTGACGTTCCTGTATACCGGACTGGCGCTGCAACAGCAGCGGGCGGAAGACCTGCTGGAACAAGATCGAATCGATCAACTGGTACAACTGGTCGGCGATAAAAGCGCTGTCAGGCAAATGCTGATTTCCCATCTGGGACGCAGCTTCCGCCAGGGGCGGCATATTCTGCGGGTTCTTTACTATCGTCCGATGCACAATCTCCTGCCGGGAACCGCATTACGTCGCTCGGAAACTCATATTGCCCGGCAAATTTTCAGTTCGCTCACGCGGGTAAATGAGGAAAACGGGGAACTGGAAGCGGACATTGCGCACCACTGGCAGCAAATTTCCCCTTTACTGTGGCGCTTCTACCTGCGCCCCGGCATTCATTTTCATCATGGCCGCGAGCTGGAGATGGAAGATGTCATCACCTCGCTGACGCGTATCAATACGCTTCCGCTTTACTCGCACATCACAAAGATAGACTCCCCTACCGCGTGGACGCTGGATATTCATCTTTCCCAGCCGGATCGCTGGTTGCCGTGGCTGCTGGGCCAGGTCCCGGCGATGATTTTGCCGCGGGAGTGGGAAACGCTGGCTAATTTCGCCAGCCACCCTATCGGCACCGGGCCTTATGCCGTGCGGCGTAATACGCCAAACCAGCTCAAGATACTCGCCTTTGATGATTACTTCGGCTATCGGGCGTTGATAGACGAAGTGAACGTCTGGGTACTGCCGGATATCAGTGAAGAACCGGCCTGCGGCTTGATGCTGGAAGGGCCGATACAAGGCGGTGAAAAAGCGATAGAAAGCCGACTGGAAGAGGGGTGCTATTACCTGCTATTCGACGCCAGAACGCCGCGCGGCGCGCATCCGCAGGTCAGAGAATGGGTAAGCCACGTCCTCTCCCCCACCAATTTACTCTATCATGCCGATGAACCGCTACAGCAGCTCTGGTTCCCGGCCTATGGGCTTTTACCGCGCTGGCATCACGCCCGTCCAGGCCCGGGCGAAAAACCCGCCGGGCTGGAAACCCTCACGCTGACCTTCTATCGCGAACACATTGAGCACCGGGTTATCGCCCGTATCATGAGCGCGCTTCTGGCTGAACATCAGGTGCATCTGCATATTCAGGAGATCGACTACGATCAATGGCACGCCGGCGAGATCGAAAGCGATATCTGGCTCAATAGCGCTAACTTTACGCTGCCGCTGGATTTCTCGCTGTTCGCGCACCTGTGCGAAGTACCGCTCTTGCAGAACTGCATTCCGCGCGACTGGCAGGACGACGCCGCGCAGTGGCGCGCTGGCGAGATGAACCTGGCGAACTGGTGCCAGCAACTGCTGGCCAACAAAGCGATTGTGCCGCTGATCCACCACTGGCTGATTATCCAGGGACAGCGCAGTATGCGCGGGCTGCGCATGAATACCCTCGGCTGGTTTGATTTTAAATCGGCGTGGTTTGCGCCGCCAGATCCTTAACGCCAGCTCTTGATTGCTGCCCGGCAACAAAATCACTACACTAACGCCGAACTCAACGGGGTGCCGCGCTCATGCGCGCGCTGAGAAAATACCCGTCGAACCTGATCCGGATAATGCCGGCGAAGGGATTTGAGGTTACCTCTCAAGTCCTTTGCCACTCTTTCACTGAGGTGCAAAGTGTTAAAAAAATATCTTCCGCTTTTACTCCTGTGCGCGGCGCCTGCTTTCGCCAAACCCGTTCTCACCGTCTATACCTACGACTCGTTCGCCGCCGACTGGGGGCCAGGCCCGGCGGTGAAAAAAGCGTTTGAAGCCGATTGCAACTGTGAGCTGAAACTGGTGGCGCTGGAGGATGGCGTTTCGCTGCTCAACCGCCTGCGGATGGAGGGGAAGAACAGCAAAGCCGATGTGGTGTTGGGGCTGGACAATAATCTGCTGGAGGCGGCCACGCAAACTAAACTTTTTGCCAAAAGCGGCGTGGCGAATGAGGCGGTCAAGGTGCCCGGCGGCTGGAAAAACGACACATTTGTGCCGTTCGATTACGGCTATTTCGCCTTTGTCTACGATAAAAGCAAGCTGAAAAATCCGCCGAAAAGCCTGAAAGAACTGGTCGAGAACGATCAAAAATGGCGGGTGATTTATCAGGACCCGCGTACCAGTACGCCAGGGCTGGGGCTGTTACTGTGGATGCGCAAAGTCTATGGCGATAACGCGCCGCAGGCCTGGCAAAAACTGGCGGCCAAAACGGTGACGGTGACGAAAGGCTGGAGCGAGGCCTATGGTTTATTTCTGAAAGGTGAAAGCGATTTGGTGCTCAGTTACACCACCTCTCCGGCGTATCACATTATTGAAGAGAAGAAGGACAATTACGCCGCCGCGAACTTCAGCGAAGGCCATTACTTACAGGTAGAGGTCGCGGCGCGTACCGTCGCCAGTAAGCAGCCGGAACTGGCGGAGAAATTCCTCAAATTTATGGTTTCTCCGGCGTTTCAGAACGCCATACCCACCGGCAACTGGATGTACCCGGTAGCGGACGTCGCCCTACCAGCAGGGTTTGAATCATTGGCAAAACCCGCCACAACGCTGGAATTCACGCCGCAACAAGTGGCAGCACAACGCCAGGCATGGATTAGCGAATGGCAACGCGCCGTCAGCCGTTAATTCCCGGCTGGCTGATTCCGGGGCTGTGCGCCGCCGCGCTGATGATAACCGTCTCGCTGGCGGCCTTTCTGGCGCTTTGGCTGAACGCGCCGTCGGGCGCGTGGTCGACAATCTGGCGGGATAGCTACCTGTGGCATGTGGTGCGCTTCTCATTCTGGCAGGCGTTTCTGTCCGCAGTGCTGTCTGTGGTCCCGGCGGTTTTTCTCGCCCGCGCGCTTTATCGACGCCGTTTTCCTGGACGTCTGGCGCTGCTGCGTCTGTGCGCCATGACGCTGATTCTGCCGGTACTGGTTGCCGTGTTCGGTATTCTTAGCGTGTATGGCCGTCAGGGCTGGCTGGCCTCGCTGTGGCAGATGCTGGGGCTTCAGTGGACATTCTCCCCCTACGGCTTGCAGGGCATTTTACTGGCGCACGTCTTTTTTAACCTGCCAATGGCGAGCCGTTTGTTGCTGCAATCGTTGGAAAGCATTCCCGGCGAGCAGCGCCAGCTCGCCGCCCAGCTCGGTATGCGCGGCTGGCATTTTTTCCGTTTTGTCGAATGGCCGTGGCTGCGCCGCCAAATTCCGCCCGTCGCGGCGCTGATTTTTATGCTCTGCTTCGCCAGTTTCGCAACGGTTCTGTCGCTCGGCGGCGGCCCGCAGGCCACCACTATCGAACTGGCTATCTTTCAGGCGCTTAGTTATGACTACGATCCCGCCCGCGCGGCGATGCTGGCATTAATCCAGATGGTCTGCTGCCTGGCGCTGGTACTGCTAAGCCAACGGTTAAGCAAAGCGATTGCGCCGGGGATGACGCTGACGCAGGGCTGGCGCGATCCTGACGATCGTCTCCACAGCCGTCTGACGGACGCCTTATTAATCGTGCTGGCGCTGCTGCTGCTGCTTCCGCCACTGGTCGCCGTGGTGGTCGATGGCGTCAACCGCAGCCTGCCGGAGGTGCTGGCGCAACCCATTCTGTGGCAGGCTGTCTGGACATCGCTACGCATTGCGCTGGCGGCGGGCGTTCTGTGTGTGGTGCTGACCATGATGCTGCTGTGGAGTAGCCGCGAGCTACGCCAACGCCAGCAACTATTCGCCGGACAAACGCTGGAACTCAGCGGGATGTTGATCCTCGCGATGCCGGGGATCGTACTGGCGACAGGCTTCTTTTTACTGCTCAATAACAGCATTGGCTTACCGGAATCCGCCGACGGCATCGTGATTTTCACCAATGCGCTGATGGCAATCCCCTACGCGCTAAAAGTCCTGGAAAACCCAATGCGCGATATTACCGCCCGTTATGGAATGCTGTGCCAGTCATTAGGAATTGAAGGCTGGTCGCGGTTAAAGGTCGTGGAACTGCGGGCGCTGAAACGTCCGCTGGCGCAGGCGCTGGCGTTTGCCTGCGTACTTTCTATCGGTGATTTTGGCGTCGTCGCGCTTTTCGGCAATGACAATTTCCGCACGCTGCCGTTTTATCTGTATCAGCAGATCGGCTCCTACCGCAGCCAGGACGGCGCGGTGACCGCGCTGATACTATTGCTGCTCTGCTTTACGTTATTTACCCTCATAGAGAAACTACCGGGCCGACATGCTAAAACTGATTGATATCACCTGGCTTTACCACCATTTGCCCATGCGCTTTACGCTGTCGGTCTCGCGCGGTGAGCAGGTCGCAATACTCGGGCCCAGCGGTGCCGGGAAAAGTACGTTGCTGAATCTGATTGCCGGCTTTCTCACGCCTGCCAGCGGCACAATGATGATTGAAGGTGAAGATCACACCGCAACGCCTCCTTCGCGTCGTCCCGTCTCCATGCTGTTTCAGGAAAACAATCTGTTCAGCCATCTGAACGTGCAACAAAACATCGGCCTGGGTCTTAATCCGGGATTAAAACTGAACGCGCTTCAGCGGGAGAAAATGCACAACATCGCCCGGCAAATGGGGCTCGATTCACTGCTGGAGCGACTCCCCGGTGAGCTTTCCGGCGGGCAGCGACAACGCGTGGCGCTGGCGCGTTGTCTGGTGCGGGAGCAACCCATATTGCTGCTCGATGAACCGTTCTCTGCGCTCGATCCCGCCCTGCGTCAGGAGATGTTAACCCTGGTCGCCGAGGTCTGCCGTGATAAGCAGCTTACGCTGCTGATGGTTTCCCACAGCGTAGAAGATGCGGCGCGAATTGCGCCCCGGTCAATCGTCGTCGCCGACGGACGCATTGCATGGCAAGGCAAAACAGACGAGCTACTAAGCGGTCAAGCCAGTGCCTCAGCGCTGTTAGGCATCAACCCTCATATTTCGTAGGCCGGATAAGGCGAAGCCGCCATCCGGCAAAGGAATCGCTAGTAACCCACAACTTTGCGCAGAATATCGATATACACCGGCATCAGTGGGTGACGCAATAACGCCACCAGCGCGACCACGCCGATCCCGAGCGTCAACGGCGCCAGATACAGCAAACGGCTGCGGGGGAAATACGCGGTTAAACGATCGACTGCCGCTTTGCCGCTGCGCCACAGCCGCCAGCATAGCCAGCCTCCGACCCACAGCAGCAACGCCGTCGCCAGCAGCAGCCATTTGAAATCTCCGCTCTGCATATCGGAAGGAATATCGATTGCCGCTCCCGCCAGAATGCCCGGCAGGAAATAAAACGGTGGCCACAGCAAACAGCCAATCAAGTTTGGCCCAATAAATTTCGCCACGGGAAGATCCAGCATCCCTGCCACCATCGGCACCAGCGGCCTCGTCGGACCGACAAAACGTCCGACCAGGATCGTGAACATACTGTGCTGATGCAGCGCGTGTTCGGTTTTATCCAGCAGCGACTTGTTTTTTTTCATAAAAGACCAGCGGTGTAGCGGCTTTTTAAAGCGCCACCCCAGCCAGAACGAAATCCAGTCGCCCATCAGACAGCCGATAATACCCACCAGCCAGGCATGCCAAAAATTGAGCTCGCCGCTGCCGATAAGCGCGCCCAGCCCCGCCATCAGTACCGTGCCGGGTAAAATCAACCCCACCAGCGCCAGCGATTCCAGGAAGGCGACCAGCAACACGGCGATGAGCGAATACAGAGTGGATTGGGTGATAAAGTGTTCCAGCAGTGCTTGCATAGTGTGTCCGTCAGCGTGATGAAGCAGGGATTCTGCTTACCCCGTCCCCCTTCGTCAAGCCGTCAATTATCCGAATAGTTACGGCTTATGACATCTTTGTGGACACATCATTCACTTTTTATTCACATCCGGCCCTGAACTCGCTAGGACTTGCCCCGGTGCATTTTTTAAATACCCGCGAAAAATAGAGCTGATCGTCAAATCCAACATTGCGCCCAACGGTCGCTATCGGCATTCGCGTGGTGCTAAGCAGGAGTTTCGCCTGGCTGATACGCTGATCTTCGCGCCAACTCAATACGCTAATGCCTAACTGCTGGCGGAACAGATGCGATAACCGGGAGGGCGACAGGCAGACATGCTGGGCGACGCTGGCGATATCAAAATGGCTGTCCGCCAGATGGTCGCTGATATACTGGCAGGCATCGCGCACACGGCTATCCATCGGCGGATGCAACGACTCATTAATTACCGCCATACGTCTGAGCAACAGCTGCTCCAGCAGATTGATCGCCAGTAGCTCAGAATAGCGGCCTTCCCCTTGCCCGGCGCTGATGATCTGCCCGAACAGTTCGCTGAAATGCGGCTGGCGCGCCTCGTCCGGGCGGAAAAATCCTGTCTGGGCAAAGATTGTCGGCCAGGTCAGCCACTCCTGCCAGTAGGCGCGAGGCCGGAAATAAACCCACTGGTGATACCACTCGCTGGCGTCCGGATGCCGTCCATAGTGATGAATCTCGCCCGGCGGAAACAATAATATATCGCCAGGCCGACAGACAAACTGCTCGCCATTATTATTAATGACGCCCTCTCCGCGGATGGTCAGGTTAAGAATATATCCCTTCATGCCCAACGGACGATCGATAAAAAAATCCAGATATCCATTCGCTTCAATTGGCGTCAGTCCGGCGACCAGATGGGCATTAAATGAATATCCCGGCAATAGCGGATCATTTTGCGTTTCAGCCATGATTTCTCTACCCCCCGATGTTCAGAGAAGAAACAAATTGTCCATATTGACCAGGACGACAGAGCTTCCGTCTCCGCAAGACCTTGCGCTTGATGAAAGCACGTATCAACCCCGCTTGTGAAAAGCGCTTTGTAACAAAAGCGTACAGTTCAGGCGATAAAATTAAGTAACAGAAGTGTCTATAACTATGGCTGGAATGTCCACATTGAATATTTGCACAGCGTCACACTTTGCAAAGCATTAGCATTTTTGTCCATAAGATTAGCGGATCCTGCCTGACGGTTTTTGCCGCGACTCTCTACTGTTTCTCCATACCTGTTTTTCTGGATGGAGTAAGACGATGGCAATTGCAATTGGCCTCGATTTTGGCAGTGATTCAGTGCGCGCTCTGGCAGTGGACTGCGCCACCGGCGACGAGATCGCCACCAGCGTAGAGTGGTATCCGCGCTGGCAAGAAGGCCGTTATTGCGACGGCCCGAACAACCAGTTCCGTCATCATCCGCGCGACTACATGGAGTCAATGGAGGCCGCGCTGAAAGCCGTTCTGGCACAATTAAGCGCCGCGCAACGCGCAAATGTCGTTGGCATTGGCGTTGACAGCACCGGTTCTACGCCAGCGCCGATTGACGCCGACGGTAACGTCCTGGCGCTGCGTCCGGAGTTCGCCGAGAACCCGAATGCGATGTTTGTGCTGTGGAAAGATCACACCGCGGTGGAAGAGGCCGACGAAATCACTCGTCTGTGCCATAAACCAGGTAAGGTCGACTACTCCCGCTATATTGGCGGCATTTACTCCAGCGAATGGTTCTGGGCGAAGATTCTGCACGTCACCCGCCAGGATAGCGCCGTCGCGCAGGCCGCCGTCTCGTGGATTGAACTGTGTGACTGGGTGCCGGCGCTGCTTTCCGGCACCACTCGCCCGCAGGATATCCGCCGTGGCCGCTGCAGCGCCGGGCACAAAACACTGTGGCATGAAAGCTGGGGCGGTCTGCCGCCTGCGAGCTTCTTTGATGAACTCGATCCGTGCATTAACCGTCATCTGCGCTACCCGTTATTTAGCGAAACCTTCACCGCCGATCTGCCCGTGGGCACCCTGTGCGCCGAATGGGCGCAGCGCCTCGGCTTGCCGGAAAGCGTGGTGATTTCCGGCGGCGCGTTCGACTGCCACATGGGCGCGGTCGGCGCGGGCGCACAGCCCAATACGCTGGTAAAAGTCATCGGCACGTCTACCTGCGACATTCTGATTGCGGATAAACAGAGCGTCGGGGATCGCGCCGTGAAAGGCATTTGCGGTCAGGTTGACGGCAGCGTGGTACCGAACTTTATCGGTCTGGAAGCGGGCCAATCTGCTTTCGGCGACATCTACGCCTGGTTTAGCCGCGTGTTGAGCTGGCCGCTGGAACAACTTGCCGCGCAGCACCCGGAACTGAAACCCCAGATTAACGCCAGCCAGAAGCAGCTACTGCCAGCGCTCACCAACGCCTGGGCGAAAAATCCGTCCCTGGATCACCTGCCGGTGGTGCTCGACTGGTTTAACGGTCGCCGCACGCCAAACGCTAATCAGCGTCTGAAAGGCGTCATTACCGATCTCAATCTCGCCACCGACGCGCCAGCGCTGTTTGGCGGTCTGGTCGCCTCGACCGCCTTCGGCGCGCGCGCCATTCAGGAGTGTTTTACCGATCAGGGTATCGCGGTCAATAACGTGATGGCGCTTGGCGGCATCGCCCGTAAAAATCAGGTCATTATGCAGGTCTGCTGCGACGTACTGAATCGTCCGTTGCAGATCGTCGCTTCCGACCAGTGTTGCGCATTAGGCGCCGCTATCTTTGCCGCCGTCGCTGCGAAAGTCCATGCCGATATTCCTGCCGCCCAGCAAAGCATGGCAAGCGCGGTAGAACGCACTCTGCGTCCCCGCCCTGAACAGGCGCAACGCCTCGAACAGTTTTACCGCCGCTACCAGCAGTGGGCGCTAAGCGCAGAACAACATTATCTTCCGACTGCCGCGCCGGCGCCAACGACCCCGGCCAATCAGGCAATCCTGACTCATTAAGGACACGGCAATGACGATTTTTGATAATTATGAAGTATGGTTTGTGATTGGCAGCCAGCATTTGTATGGCGCAGAAACCCTGCGTCAGGTCACCCAACATGCCGAGCATGTGGTCAACGCGCTGAATACCGAAGCCAAACTGCCATGTAAACTGGTATTAAAACCGCTGGGCACCTCGCCGGATGAGATTACCGCTATTTGTCGTGACGCCAATTATGACGATCGCTGCGCAGGGCTGGTGGTCTGGCTGCACACCTTCTCCCCGGCCAAAATGTGGATCAACGGGCTGAGTATCCTTAACAAACCACTACTGCAATTCCATACCCAATTTAACGCCGCCCTGCCGTGGGACAGCATCGATATGGACTTTATGAACCTGAACCAGACTGCGCACGGCGGCCGCGAGTTCGGTTTTATCGGCGCGCGGATGCGCCAGCAGCACGCGGTCGTCACTGGCCACTGGCAGGATAAAGAGGCCCATACGCGTATCGGCGCCTGGATGCGCCAGGCGGTCTCTAAACAGGATACCCGCCAGCTAAAAGTCTGCCGCTTCGGCGACAATATGCGTGAAGTCGCAGTGACTGACGGTGATAAAGTGGCCGCGCAAATCAAATTTGGCTTTTCGGTCAATACCTGGGCGGTCGGCGATCTGGTGCAGGTGGTGAATTCTATCGGCGACGGCGATATCAACGCTCTGATTGACGAGTATGAAAGCAGCTATACCCTGACGCCCGCCACCCAAATCCACGGCGATAAACGCCAGAACGTGCGAGAAGCGGCGCGTATTGAACTCGGTATGAAGCGTTTCCTGGAACAGGGCGGCTTTCACGCCTTTACGACG
This sequence comes from Salmonella sp. SJTUF14076, assembly GCF_015534835.1. Lineage (NCBI taxonomy): Bacteria > Pseudomonadati > Pseudomonadota > Gammaproteobacteria > Enterobacterales > Enterobacteriaceae > Salmonella > Salmonella sp. SJTUF14076. Next base: position 3,832,826 of record NZ_CP064674.1, read on the forward strand.
ACATTTGAAGATTTGCACGGCCTGAAACAACTCCCGGGTCTGGCCGTACAGCGTCTGATGCAACAGGGCTACGGCTTTGCGGGCGAAGGCGACTGGAAAACCGCCGCTCTGCTTCGCATTATGAAAGTGATGTCAACCGGTCTGCAGGGCGGCACCTCATTTATGGAGGATTACACCTACCACTTCGAGAAAGGCAACGATCTAGTGCTCGGCTCGCACATGCTGGAGGTGTGTCCGTCCATCGCGGTGGAAGAGAAACCGATCCTCGACGTCCAGCACCTCGGGATTGGCGGCAAGGAAGATCCGGCGCGTTTGATTTTCAATACCCAAACCGGCCCGGCGATCGTCGCCAGCCTGATCGACCTCGGCGATCGTTATCGCCTGCTGGTCAACTGCATTGACACCGTAAAAACGCCGCACTCCCTGCCGAAACTGCCGGTGGCTAACGCGCTGTGGAAGGCGCAGCCGGATCTGCCGACCGCCTCCGAAGCGTGGATTCTGGCTGGCGGCGCGCATCATACCGTCTTCAGCCACGCGCTGGATCTGAACGATATGCGCCAGTTTGCAGAAATACACGATATCGAAATCGCGGTGATTGATAACGATACCCGTCTGCCGGCCTTTAAGGACGCGCTGCGCTGGAACGAGGTGTATTACGGTTTAAAACGCTAAAAGTGGAGTCTGAATGCCCGGTGGCACTGCGTTTACCGGGCCTACGGTCCTGTAGGCCGAATAAGGCATTTGTGTCGCCATCCGGCACACCGTCGCTCGTAGGCCGGATAAGCGAAGCGCCATCCGGCAGGGAGAAAACAATGTTAGAAGATCTCAAACGCCAGGTACTGGAAGCCAATCTGGCGCTGCCAAAACACAACCTGGTCACCCTCACCTGGGGTAACGTCAGCGCCGTCGATCGCGAACGCGGCGTACTGGTGATTAAGCCGTCCGGCGTCGATTATAGCGTCATGACCGCTGAGGATATGGTGGTGGTCAGTCTGGAGACCGGTGAAGTCGTTGAAGGTCATAAGAAACCGTCGTCCGATACGCCAACCCACCGTCTGTTGTACCAGGCATTTCCGACTATCGGCGGCATCGTACACACCCATTCGCGCCACGCGACTATCTGGGCGCAGGCGGGTCAGCCGATTCCGGCGACGGGAACCACCCATGCCGACTATTTCTACGGTACGATTCCCTGCACTCGCAAAATGACCGAGGCGGAAATTAATGGCGAGTATGAATGGGAAACGGGCAATGTCATTGTTGAAGCCTTTGAAAAACAAGGCATTGACGCCGCTCAAATGCCCGGCGTGCTTGTCCATTCGCACGGCCCGTTTGCCTGGGGTAAAAATGCCGAGGATGCAGTGCATAACGCCATCGTGCTGGAAGAAGTGGCCTATATGGGGATCTTCTGCCGCCAGCTTGCGCCGCAGTTGCCCGACATGCAGCAATCCCTGCTGGATAAACACTATCTACGCAAACACGGCGCAAAAGCCTATTACGGGCAGTAATGCCTCTAAAAACGCGTCCCATTGGGGGCGCGTTGATGAGTCTGGTCGGTGATATATTCAGCAAATGCGCTTTGATAGACGTAATGATCAGAACTCACATATTCAATAATATTATCATAATGTCCCTGCCACGCTTTTCCTTCCAGCGCATGGAAGAAAATATAATCTTCGATTGTTGACTGCCAGCGTTGCCCATTTAACAGATAGTTAATAATGGTATCCCGATGTCCGTTTTTTCTGTCGTGTCCTTGCCAGTGAAAAAAAGCATTGCCGTTTTCAATAATCTCGGTACGCCAAATTTGTTCTGTCCATGTTTTATACTCAAAAAATCGACTCACGGTTTTTATGGAAGGGTTAGCGCGTTGAGTATTGACGAAAAGATAACGGTCATTCCCTACCAGACGCGCCTGCATACTCACATTCATAAAAGATCATTCCCGAATACCACAAATTTTGATAAAAACACCCGCACCCGAAAGTCAAAATAAAATTATATTCTAAAATAAAAATTAAATTATGCAGAGAGTTCCCGACGAATTCGCACTGTAATCCATTTTTATTTAACCATAGAGGCCAATTGGAATATTATATTTCTACCTGACGGTGCGGATGTTCCAAATGAAATTGTTACACTTTTCATTAATTAAAACAAACAAAAAATATCGCTTTTTTGTTAATCCGAGAAATAAGTAACAGATTCGAACAAGCGCCTTTCTGAAAAATACTGAATGTATGAAAACAGACTTGACACAAAACGGCTAATACATGGGTAAAAACTGTAAATAAACATGATTCAAAATTAGCAGTTATAGGATAATTATATCTGCTGTCTACACCAGCATCATTATACCCTTCATACTTCGAGTTGCTTATGTGTTGGCTACGGATTACTCGGCCCATCCATGGGCCTTGCCCTGACGGGCCGTCGCACGCGACGTTCAAATCTGCTCCCGGCAGATTTGTCGCTCACCCCAGTCACATAGTTATCTATGCTCCTGGGGCCTCACTCCCTTGCCGCCTTTAAGCAACTCGAATTATTTTGGGTATATATTGATAAATATACGTCAGCAAAAATATCTGACGCTAAAAGCCCTTTTATCGTTAAAATATCCATTACACCCGTCACGGGGAACGAACTCATTCATGAAATATCGCTACATCCTCAGAATCGCGGCAGGCATCATTCTCATTATGGCCATGGTGTTTATCCATAACGCTATCGCTATTTATCAGTTCAGTCAGCAAAACCAGACGCGCGTAGCTGACTGCGCGATTGTCGCAGGAGCAGGCGTTAGCGGAAAAACGCCTTCTCCCGTTTTTCAGGCCAGACTGGATCATGCCATCTGGCTTTACCAACAACACATTGTCCGCGCGTTGGTATTAACCGGCGGCTACGGCGCTGGCGCAACGGTTTCCGACGCGGCGATAGCCCGTCAATACGTTCTGGAAAAAGGCATTCCGGCTAAGGCGATTTTTATTGAAGAGCGCTCTACCGTGACGCGCGAAAATATTCGTTACGCAAAACAGATACTGCGACAACAACAATGGCGCACAGCGTTACTGGTCAGCGATCCGCTGCATATGCTGCGTCTGAAAACTATCGCTCAGGATAATGGTATCGATAGCCGCTCATCACCCACGCGATCCACCCGCTATAAATCCTGGTGGGCGCAAACCCGCTTCTTACTGCGAGAAACTTTTTATTACAGCGGATATCGGCTTTTACGTTATATGCCTGTACAAAATAACAGTATTACCCCCTAAAACAGGTTATAATTAGCGTGAATTTTTTAGACAGGTAATCATCGTGGCGCAGGCAGGTTTCATTTTAACCCGGCACTGGCGGGATACGCCGCAAGGGACGGAGGTCTCTTTCTGGCTGGCGACAGACAACGGCCCTGTGCAGGCGACGCTGGCGCCGCAAGAGTCCGTGGCGTTTATTCCGACCAGCCAGACCTCCCGCGCCGCCTCGCTGCTACAGGCGGAAAAAGACTATCGCCTGACGCCGCTCCAGCTGCGAGACTTTCATCGTCAGCCGGTCTCCGGTCTGTATTGCCGTACTCACCGCCAGCTTATGCGGATGGAGAAACTGCTGCGCGAAAACGGCGTCACCGTTTATGAAGCGGATGTCCGCCCGCCGGAACGTTACCTGATGGAACGTTTTATTACGTCGCCCGTTTGGGTAGACGGCGAGATGCGCAACGGCGTTATCCGCAATGCGCGTCTTAAACCCCACCCCGACTATCGACCGCCGCTAAAATGGGTCTCGCTGGATATCGAAACCACGCGACACGGCGAACTGTATTGCATTGGTCTGGAAGGCTGCGGCCAGCGTACCGTTTATATGCTGGGCCCGGCGAACGGCGATGACCGCCAACTGGACTTCGAGCTTGTGTATGTCGCCAGCCGCCCGCAGTTGCTGGAAAAACTCAACGCCTGGTTTGCCGAGCATGATCCCGACGTCATCATCGGCTGGAACGTGGTGCAGTTCGACCTGCGTATGCTGCAAAAACATGCCGAACGCTACCGTATCCCTTTACGGCTGGGGCGAGACAATAGCGAACTGGAGTGGCGCGAACATGGCTTCAAAAACGGCGTTTTTTTCGCCCAAGCCAGAGGGCGAGTCATTATCGATGGTATCGACGCGCTTAAATCCGCGTTCTGGAATTTTTCGTCTTTTTCGCTGGAAGCCGTCTCGCAGGAACTGCTCGGCGAAGGAAAATCCATTGATAATCCCTGGGATCGTATGGATGAGATCGATCGCCGCTTTGCCCAGGATAAACCCGCCCTCGCCACCTACAACCTGAAAGACTGCGAGCTGGTCACGCGCATTTTCCATAAAACCGAAATCATGCCGTTTTTGTTGGAACGCGCGACGATCAACGGCCTGCCGGTCGATCGCCACGGCGGTTCGGTCGCCGCATTCGGGCATCTTTACTTTCCGCGAATGCACCGCGCCGGCTATGTCGCGCCCAATCTCGGCGAAGTGCCGCCGCTGGCAAGTCCCGGCGGCTACGTAATGGATTCACAACCCGGATTATACGATTCAGTACTGGTGCTGGATTATAAAAGCCTATACCCGTCGATTATCCGCACGTTTTTGATTGATCCCGTCGGGCTGGTCGAAGGCATGGCGCAGCCGGATCAGGAGCACAGTACCGAAGGTTTCCTTGACGCCTGGTTTTCACGAGAAAAGCACTGCCTGCCGGAAATTGTTAGCCAAATCTGGCACGGGCGCGATGAAGCCAAACGTCAGGGCAATAAACCGCTCTCGCAGGCGCTTAAAATCATTATGAACGCCTTTTATGGCGTACTCGGCACCACGGCCTGTCGCTTTTTCGATCCCCGTCTGGCGTCGTCAATCACCATGCGCGGTCATGCGATTATGCGCCAGACCAAAGCGCTGATTGAGGCGCAGGGTTATGACGTGATCTATGGCGATACCGATTCCACTTTCGTCTGGCTCCGGCGCGCGCATTCAGAAGCCGACGCGGCGGAAATCGGGCACAGGCTGGTGCGTCACGTGAACGAATGGTGGGCGCAAACGTTACAACAGCAAAAGTTGACCAGCGCGCTGGAGCTGGAGTTTGAAACCCACTTTTGCCGTTTTCTGATGCCGACCATCCGCGGCGCGGATACTGGCAGTAAAAAACGCTACGCGGGCCTGATTCAGGAAGGCGACAGCCAGCGCATGGTATTTAAAGGTCTGGAAACGGTGCGGACCGACTGGACGCCGCTGGCGCAGCGCTTTCAACAGGAGCTGTATCTGCGTGTTTTTCGCAATGAACCTTATCAAGACTATGTGCGTGAGACTATCGATAAACTGATGGCGGGCGAACTGGACGCACAGCTGGTTTATCGTAAGCGTCTGCGTCGCCCTTTACATGAGTACCAACGTAACATCCCGCCGCACGTTCGCGCCGCCCGGCTGGCGGATGAACAAAACCTGAAGCAGGGTCGTCCGGCACAGTATCAGAATCGCGGCGCCATAAAATATGTCTGGACTGTTAACGGCCCCGAGCCCCTGGATTACCAGCAGTCGCCGCTGGATTACGAACACTATCTTACCCGCCAGCTACAACCCGTGGCGGAAGGAATTCTTCCCTTCGTTGAAGATAATTTTGCTACACTACTGACCGGGCAACTGGGGTTATTTTGACGCGTGACGAAAGCGCCGCCTTCCAGTACCATAGCGCCCTTTCCATTCCTGGACCTAATTAACGCCACTACCACATTAGCCTGGTAGCGGGGTCGTATACTCGCAATTATCCAGTGCTGTCGCCTGGGAATGGCGAGTAATGCCTGCAATTAAAGATATAGAGCCGAACACATATGCCTTTTACACTTGGTCAACGCTGGATCAGCGATACAGAAAGCGAGCTGGGACTTGGAACCGTTGTTGCGATGGATGCGCGAACCGTCACCTTACTTTTCCCGTCCACGGGGGAAAACCGCCTGTATGCGCGCAGTGATTCTCCCGTGACCCGCGTCATGTTCAACCCTGGCGATACGATTACAAGCCATGAAGGCTGGCAGCTACATATCGATGAAGTAAAAGAAGAAAATGGCCTGCTTGTTTATGTCGGCACCCGCCTGGATACCGAAGAGACCAATGTGACGCTGCGCGAAGTTCTGCTCGACAGCAAGTTGGTTTTCAGTAAGCCCCAGGATCGTCTGTTCGCCGGTCAAATCGATCGAATGGATCGGTTCGCGCTGCGCTATCGCGCCCGTAAATTTCAGAGCGAGCAGTACCGGATGCCATACAGCGGCCTGCGCGGCCAGCGGACCAACCTGATCCCGCATCAGCTTAATATCGCTCATGATGTGGGTCGTCGCCACGCGCCGCGCGTACTGCTGGCGGATGAAGTGGGCTTAGGTAAAACCATTGAAGCCGGGATGATTCTGCATCAACAGTTATTATCCGGCGCGGCGGAACGCGTATTGATCATCGTGCCGGAAACCCTGCAACACCAGTGGCTGGTAGAAATGCTGCGCCGTTTCAACCTGCGCTTCGCGCTGTTCGATGACGAACGCTATACCGAAGCGCAGCACGACGCGTATAACCCGTTTGAAACCGAACAACTGGTGATCTGCTCGCTGGATTTCGCCCGCCGTAATAAGCAGCGTCTGGAACATTTGTGCGACGCCGAGTGGGATTTGCTGGTGGTCGACGAAGCGCATCATCTGGTGTGGAGTACCGATGCGCCGAGCCGTGAATATATGGCCATCGAACAGTTAGCTGAACGCGTACCGGGCGTGCTGCTGCTGACCGCCACGCCAGAACAGCTGGGGATGGAAAGCCATTTCGCCCGTCTGCGCCTGCTCGATCCGAACCGTTTCCACGATTTCGAACAGTTTGTCGAAGAACAGAAAAACTACCGTCCTGTCGCCGATGCGGTGGCCATGCTGCTGGCGGGCAATAAACTCAGCAACGACGAACTGAACAGGCTGGGCGATCTGATCGGCGAACAGGATATTGAACCGCTGTTGCAGGCCGCTAATAGCGATCGCGACGACGCGCAGGCCGCCCGTGATGAGCTGGTGTCGATGCTGATGGATCGCCACGGCACCAGCCGCGTTCTGTTCCGCAACACCCGTAACGGCGTCAAGGGGTTCCCGAAACGTGAACTGCATACGGTAAAACTGCCGCTGCCGACCCAGTATCAGACCGCCATTAAGGTCTCCGGCATTATGGGCGCGCGTAAAAGCGCGGAAGATCGCGCCCGCGATATGCTCTATCCGGAACAAATTTATCAGGAGTTCGAAGGCGATACCGGCACCTGGTGGAACTTCGACCCACGCGTTGAGTGGCTGATGGGCTATCTGACCAGCCATCGTTCGCAAAAAGTGCTGGTGATCTGCGCCAAAGCGACCACCGCGTTACAGCTGGAGCAGGTGCTGCGCGAACGCGAAGGCATCCGCGCCGCCGTGTTCCATGAGGGCATGTCTATTATCGAACGCGACCGCGCCGCCGCCTGGTTCGCCGAAGAAGATACCGGCGCGCAGGTGCTGCTATGTTCCGAAATCGGCTCCGAAGGACGTAACTTCCAGTTTGCCAGCAATCTGGTGATGTTCGACTTGCCGTTTAACCCGGATCTGCTGGAACAGCGTATTGGTCGTCTGGATCGTATCGGCCAGGCGCATGATATCCAGATCCACGTCCCGTACCTGGAAAAAACCGCCCAGTCGGTGCTGGTTCGCTGGTATCACGAAGGGCTGGACGCCTTTGAGCACACCTGCCCGACCGGTCGCGCGATTTATGATTCAGCCTACGCCAGTCTGATTAACTATCTGGCCGCGCCTGAAGAAACCGACGGGTTTGACGATCTGATCAAATCCTGCCGCGAGCAACATGAAGCGCTAAAAGCCCAGTTAGAACAGGGCCGCGACCGCCTGCTGGAGATCCACTCCAACGGCGGAGAAAAAGCCCAACAGCTCGCACAAAGCATTGAAGAACAGGACGACGACACCAACCTGATCGCGTTCGCCATGAACCTGTTCGATATCGTCGGCATTAACCAGGACGATCGCGGCGACAACCTGATCGTGCTGACGCCGTCCGACCACATGTTGGTGCCGGATTTCCCCGGCCTGCCGGAAGACGGCTGTACTATCACGTTTGAACGTGACGTAGCCCTGTCTCGCGAAGATGCGCAGTTTATTACCTGGGAACATCCGCTCATCCGTAACGGACTGGATCTGATCCTCTCCGGCGATACCGGCAGCAGCACCATTTCGCTGTTGAAAAATAAAGCGCTGCCAGTCGGCACGCTGCTGGTCGAACTGGTTTACGTCGTGGAAGCGCAGGCGCCGAAACAGCTACAACTGAACCGCTTCCTGCCGCCGACGCCGGTACGTATGCTGTTAGATAAAAACGGCAACAATCTGGCCGCCCAGGTCGAGTTTGAAACCTTCAACCGTCAGCTCAGCGCCGTGAATCGCCACACCGGTAGCAAACTGGTGAACGCCGTGCAACAGGACGTCCACGCCATTTTGCAACTGGGCGAGACGCAGATTGAAAAGTCCGCCAGAGCGCTGATTGATAACGCGCGCCGCGAGGCGGATGAAAAACTGTCCGGGGAACTGTCGCGTCTGGAAGCGCTGCGCGCCGTCAACCCGAACATTCGCGACGACGAACTTGCCGCTATCGACAGCAACCGTCAGCAGGTGCTGGAAAGCCTGAATCAGGCAGGCTGGCGTCTGGACGCGCTGCGTCTTATCGTCGTCACGCACCAATAACGGAGCCGTACATGGGGATGGAAAACTACAATCCGCCGCAGGAACCCTGGCTGGTTATCCTGTATCAGGATGAGCACATTATGGTGGTCAATAAGCCCAGCGGCCTGTTGTCCGTGCCGGGGCGTCTGGAAGCGCACAAAGACAGCATTATGACGCGTATCCAGCGCGACTACCCGCAGGCAGAATCGGTGCATCGTCTGGATATGGCCACCAGCGGCGTGATTGTAGTGGCGCTGACCAAAGCCGCGGAGCGGGAGCTAAAACGCCAGTTCCGCGAACGTGAGCCGAAAAAGCAGTATGTGGCGCGCGTATGGGGTCATCCCTCCCCGGCGGAAGGGCTGGTTGACTTACCGCTCATCTGCGACTGGCCGAACCGGCCAAAGCAGAAAGTGTGTTATGAAACCGGCAAACCGGCGCAAACGGAATATAACGTGGTGGAGTTTGCGGCGGATAATACCGCCCGCGTGGTGCTCAAGCCGATCACCGGACGTTCGCATCAGCTTCGTGTGCATATGCTGGCGTTAGGCCACCCGATTTTAGGCGATCGGTTTTACGCCTCGCCGGAAGCGTTGTCGCTAGCGCCGCGTTTGCAGTTACACGCCGAAATGCTGACCATTACCCATCCCGCTTACGGCACCAGCATGACGTTTAAAGTCCCGGCAGATTTTTAAATTCTGAGCCAATTTATGCCGGGGCGCTTCGCTTGCCCGGCCTACATTCATTAACGTAGGCCGGATAAGGCGCTAGTCGCATCCGGCAATTCAATCACTTGAAGCCTTTCTGTTCTTTGATTAGCTCATACGCTTTCTGAATTTCCTGCGCTTTTTGCTTCGCCATCTCCATCATCTCCGGCGGCAAACCTTTGGCCACCAGCTTATCGGGATGATGCTCGCTCATCAGTTTGCGATAAGCGCGTTTAATGGTGGTTGCATCGTCGGTGGTTTTAACCCCCAGCACATTACAGGCATCTTCCAGCGTCGGGCCGCGCTGCGCCTGCTGCCAGCCGCCGCCGGACTGTTGATGATAACCGCCGCCAAACTGCGCGCCGCCCTGCATCATGCGCAGAAACTGATCGAACTGTACGCGGGAAATACCTAACTCTTCCGCAATCACATACAGCACTTCCCGCTCATTAGGGTGTAGCGAGCCATCGGCAAACGCCGCCTGGATCTGAATTTCCAGAAACATCCGGATCAGATCAAAACGCCCGAAGCAGACGCTACGAAACTGCCGCATCTTTTCACGTAATGGGTAATTATCCGCTTTTCCGACCCGAAAGGCGTTCTGCGCGGCAGTACGTGAATCGCCGTGTAAATTCATACGATCCATCAACTGACTGGCGATATGAATATCCGCTTCCGTCACCCGTCCTTTTGATTTGGTTAAGTGGCCCATCACCTCAAAGGTGGTGGCAAAAAACAGCGCCTGCCGTTCCCGCTGGTTGGCAAACCACGCCATTTTTCGGCTGCGGGCTTTGTCGAACATATGGCCCACCAGCAGACCCAGGACCACGCCCCAAAAGCCGCCGCCCATCATCAGGGCTACGGCGACGCCAATTATCTTTCCCCAGTACTGCATAGACTCCCCAAAACGTTACGCTATCGGTGAGGCTATCTCCCACAAAATAAGGTGCTTTTCTGCGAATGAAGGCTACGGTCAATTGTGGGACATCGCCTATAATTTGCATTATCATACCTGTCATTCAATGCCGTGCCTAACACCACAGACGCTAAACGGCAGGATTAACACTGGCGCAGCGAAGATGAGTAAGTTAGGCTGTGACCGTTTGTCACGCGCAACGCTACCGATGATGGAACAATAAATACAACGTATGAAAAAACGTATTCCCACTCTTCTGGCCACCATGATCGCCAGCGCCCTTTATAGTCATCAGGGGCTGGCAGCCGATCTCGCCTCACAGTGTATGTTGGGCGTGCCGAGCTACGATCGTCCTCTGGTAAAAGGCGATACCAACGATCTGCCGGTTACTATCAATGCCGATAACGCTAAAGGTAACTACCCGGACGATGCCGTTTTTACCGGCAACGTGGACATTATGCAGGGGAATAGCCGCCTGCAAGCGGATGAAGTGCAGCTTCATCAGAAGCAGGCGGAAGGTCAGCCGGAACCTGTACGCACCGTCGATGCGCTGGGTAATGTGCATTATGATGACAATCAGGTCATCCTTAAAGGGCCGAAGGGCTGGGCGAACCTGAACACCAAAGACACGAACGTCTGGGAAGGCGATTACCAGATGGTGGGCCGTCAGGGGCGCGGTAAAGCTGATCTCATGAAGCAGCGCGGCGAAAACCGCTATACCATTCTGGAAAACGGCAGCTTTACCTCCTGTCTGCCTGGCTCCGATACCTGGAGCGTGGTGGGGAGTGAAGTCATCCATGACCGTGAAGAACAGGTTGCGGAGATCTGGAACGCCCGGTTTAAAGTAGGTCCGGTTCCGATCTTTTATAGCCCCTATTTACAGCTACCCGTCGGTGACAAACGTCGCTCAGGTTTCCTGATCCCGAACGCGAAATACACGACCAAGAACTATTTCGAGTTCTACTTACCGTATTACTGGAACATCGCGCCCAATATGGACGCCACCATCACCCCGCACTATATGCACCGCCGCGGCAATATTATGTGGGAGAACGAATTCCGTTATCTCACTCAGGCGGGCGAGGGAGTGATGGAATTAGATTATCTGCCTTCTGATAAAGTCTACGAGGACGAACATCCCAAAGAGGGCGATAAGCACCGCTGGTTATTCTACTGGCAGCACTCAGGCGTGATGGATCAGGTGTGGCGTTTTAACGTCGATTACACCAAAGTCAGCGACTCCAGCTACTTTAATGATTTCGACAGTAAGTACGGTTCCAGTACCGACGGCTACGCAACGCAGAAATTCAGCGTCGGCTACGCCGTACAAAACTTTGACGCTACGGTGTCGACCAAACAATTCCAGGTCTTTAACGATCAAAACACCAGCAGCTATTCAGCGGAGCCGCAGTTAGACGTTAACTACTACCATAACGATCTCGGCCCGTTTGATACCCGGATTTACGGCCAGGCGGTACATTTCGTCAACACCAAAGACAATATGCCGGAAGCGACCCGCGTCCACCTGGAGCCGACCATTAGTCTGCCGCTCTCCAACCGCTGGGGCAGTCTGAACACCGAAGCGAAGCTGATGGCGACGCACTATCAGCAGACGAATCTGGACTGGTACAACGCCAATAACAGCAAAAAACTGGAAGATTCGGTTAACCGCGTCATGCCGCAGTTTAAAGTCGACGGTAAGCTCGTCTTCGAACGCGATATGGCGATGCTGGCGCCGGGGTATACCCAGACGCTGGAACCACGCGTGCAGTACCTGTATGTGCCGTACCGCGACCAGAGCGGCATCTATAACTACGATTCTTCTTTGCTGCAATCCGACTATAACGGCCTGTTCCGCGACCGCACTTATGGCGGTCTCGACCGTATTGCTTCCGCCAACCAGGTCACGACTGGCGTCACAACACGCATTTATGATGATGCCGCCGTTGAACGTTTTAACGTTTCTGTTGGTCAAATCTACTATTTCACGGAGTCTCGCACCGGCGATGACAACATTAAATGGGAGAATGACGACAAAACCGGTTCGCTGGTTTGGGCAGGCGACACTTACTGGCGTATTTCAGAACGCTGGGGGCTGCGTAGCGGAGTGCAGTACGATACCCGTCTGGATAGCGTCGCTACCAGCAGCAGCAGCCTCGAATACCGTCGGGATCAGGATCGTCTGGTACAGTTGAACTACCGCTATGCCAGCCCGGAATATATTCAGGCTACGTTGCCTTCGTATTATTCCACGGCAGAGCAGTATAAAAACGGCATCAACCAGGTGGGCGCGGTGGCAAGTTGGCCGATTGCCGATCGCTGGTCGATTGTCGGCGCGTACTACTTCGATACCAATTCGAGCAAACCTGCAGACCAGATGCTCGGCTTGCAGTACAACTCTTGCTGCTATGCGATCCGCGTCGGATACGAACGTAAGCTGAACGGTTGGGATAACGATAAACAACACGCGATTTATGATAACGCGATTGGCTTCAACATTGAGCTGCGCGGTTTGAGCTCTAACTACGGCCTCGGCACGCAAGAAATGTTGCGTTCGAACATTCTGCCGTACCAAAGCTCTATGTAATCTGATTGATTTACAACATAATCCGCATTGCGGTTAATTGAAATGGAAAAAGTATGAAGAACTGGAAAACGCTGCTTCTCGGTATCGCCATGATCGCGAATACCAGTTTCGCTGCCCCCCAGGTAGTCGATAAAGTCGCAGCCGTCGTCAATAATGGCGTCGTGCTGGAAAGCGACGTTGATGGCTTAATGCAATCAGTCAAACTCAACGCGGGTCAGGCAGGTCAGCAGCTTCCGGACGACGCCACGCTGCGTCACCAGATCCTGGAACGTTTGATTATGGATCAAATTATCCTGCAGATGGGTCAGAAGATGGGGGTGAAGATCACGGATGAGCAGTTGGATCAGGCCATCGCCAACATCGCCAAACAAAACAATATGACGATGGATCAGATGCGCAGCCGTCTGGCTTACGATGGGCTGAACTATTCAACCTACCGTAACCAGATTCGTAAAGAGATGATTATCTCTGAAGTGCGCAACAATGAGGTTCGTCGCCGTATCACCGTTTTGCCGCAAGAAGTTGACGCGCTGGCAAAACAGATTGGCACCCAAAACGATGCCAGCACCGAGCTGAACCTGAGCCATATCCTGATTGCTCTGCCGGAAAACCCAACCTCCGAGCAGGTTAACGACGCGCAGCGCCAGGCGGAAAGCATTGTTGAAGAAGCGCGTAACGGCGCAGATTTCGGCAAACTGGCGATTACCTACTCTGCCGACCAGCAGGCGCTAAAAGGCGGTCAGATGGGCTGGGGCCGTATCCAGGAGCTGCCGGGGATTTTCGCCCAGGCGCTGAGCACCGCGAAGAAAGGCGACATTGTCGGCCCGATTCGCTCCGGCGTCGGCTTCCACATTCTGAAAGTAAACGACCTGCGCGGTCAGAGCCAGAGTATCTCCGTGACCGAAGTTCACGCTCGTCACATTCTGCTTAAGCCGTCGCCTATCATGAACGATCAGCAGGCGCGCCTGAAGCTGGAAGAAATCGCGGCTGACATTAAGAGTGGTAAAACCACATTTGCCGCTGCGGCGAAAGAGTACTCTCAGGACCCGGGCTCCGCTAACCAGGGCGGTGATTTGGGTTGGGCTACGCCAGATATTTTCGATCCGGCGTTCCGCGACGCGCTGACGAAGCTGCATAAAGGCCAAATAAGCGCGCCGGTACACTCCTCTTTCGGCTGGCATCTGATCGAATTGCTGGATACGCGTAAGGTAGACAAAACCGATGCGGCGCAGAAAGATCGCGCTTATCGTATGCTGATGAACCGTAAGTTCTCAGAAGAAGCGGCGACCTGGATGCAAGAACAGCGCGCCAGCGCTTACGTTAAGATTTTGAGTAACTAATGAGCAGTGCGCAACGCGTTGTTATCACTCCCGGCGAACCCGCCGGGATTGGCCCCGATCTTGTCGTCCAACTGGCGCAACGCGCGTGGCCGATTGAACTGGTCGTCTGTGCGGACGGCGCGCTCCTGACGGAGCGGGCCGCCATGCTCGGCCTGCCCCTCTCGCTTCTCCCTTACTCGCCTGATGTCCCCGCTGCGCCGCAGCCCGCGGGAACGCTGACCCTATTGCCGGTCTCGCTGCACGCGCCTGCCATCCCCGGTCAGTTGACGGTAGAAAATGGCCCCTACGTGGTAGAGACGCTGGCGCGAGCGTGTGATGGCTGTCTGAACGGTGAATTTGCCGCGCTGATCACAGGCCCCGTGCACAAAGGCGTGATCAATGACGCCGGCATTCCGTTTACCGGTCATACCGAGTTTTTCGAAGAGCGTTCGCAGGCGAAAAAAGTCGTGATGATGCTGGCAACCGAAGAACTTCGCGTGGCGCTGGCGACCACGCATCTGCCGCTACGGGCGATTGCAGACGCCATCACCCCTGCGCTTTTGCACGAAGTGATTGCTATTTTGCATCACGATTTGCGGACCAAATTTGGTATTGCCGAACCGCGCATTCTTGTCTGTGGCCTGAATCCGCACGCGGGCGAAGGCGGTCATATGGGCACGGAAGAGATAGACACCATCATTCCGGTGCTCGACGAGCTGCGGGCGCAGGGGATGAAACTCAACGGGCCGCTACCTGCTGATACGCTGTTTCAGCCCAAATATCTCGATAATGCCGACGCGGTGCTGGCAATGTACCACGATCAGGGCCTGCCCGTGCTAAAATACCAGGGATTCGGTCGGGGAGTGAATATTACGCTCGGCCTACCTTTTATTCGAACCTCCGTTGACCACGGCACCGCGCTTGAACTGGCGGGCCGAGGAAAAGCGGATGTCGGCAGTTTTATTACGGCGCTTAATCTCGCCATCAAAATGATTGTTAATACCCAATGAATAATCGAGTCCATCAGGGCCATTTAGCCCGTAAACGCTTCGGGCAAAACTTTCTCAACGATCGGTTTGTGATCGACAGTATTGTTTCTGCTATTAATCCGCAAAAAGGCCAGGCGATGGTTGAAATCGGCCCCGGTCTGGCGGCGCTGACGGAGCCGGTCGGCGAACGACTGGATAAGCTCACGGTCATTGAGCTTGACCGCGATCTGGCGGCGCGTTTGCAAACCCATCCGTTCTTAGGGCCGAAGCTGACTATTTATCAGCAGGACGCCATGACCATGAACTTTGGCGAACTGTCTGCGCAGTTGGGCCAACCGCTGCGTGTGTTCGGCAATCTGCCCTATAATATCTCCACCCCGCTGATGTTCCATCTCTTTAGCTATACTGATGCCATTGCCGACATGCACTTTATGTTGCAAAAAGAAGTGGTAAATCGTCTGGTTGCAGGGCCGAACAGCAAAGCGTATGGTCGTTTAAGCGTGATGGCGCAATATTACTGTCAGGTGATCCCGGTGCTTGAAGTGCCGCCATCCGCCTTCACGCCGCCGCCCAAAGTGGACTCCGCCGTGGTGCGTCTGGTTCCACACGCAACAATGCCTTACCCGGTTAAAGATATTCGCGTGTTGAGCCGTATTACCACCGAGGCCTTTAACCAGCGCCGTAAAACGATCCGTAACAGTCTCGGCAATCTTTTTAGCGTTGAGACGTTGACGGAAATGGGTATTGACCCGGCAATGCGCGCGGAAAATATCTCTGTCGCGCAGTACTGCCAGATGGCCAACTATCTGTCGGAAAACGCGCCTTTGAAGGAGAGTTAAACATGATCAATTCGCCCAGAGTGTGTATTCAGGTGCAAAGCGTCTACATTGAGGCGCAATCCTCACCTGACGATGAACGTTACGTTTTTGCCTATACCGTAACCATCCGCAATCTGGGCCGGGCGCCAGTGCAGCTATTGGGCCGCTACTGGCTGATTACCAATGGTCATGGCCGTGAAACTGAAGTCCAGGGCGAAGGTGTGGTTGGCGTCCAGCCGCGCATTGCGCCTGGCGAAGAGTACCAGTACACCAGCGGCGCGGTAATTGAAACGCCGCTGGGCACCATGCAGGGTCATTACGAAATGATCGATGAAAATGGCGACGCCTTTACCATCGACATCCCCGTGTTTCGACTCGCCGTCCCTACACTCATTCACTAAAATTATAACAATGGCAACTTATCTCATCGGCGACGTTCACGGTTGCTACGACGAACTGATCGCCTTATTACAGCAAGTGGAATTTACGCCAGACACAGACACTCTGTGGCTGACTGGCGATTTGGTCGCCCGCGGTCCTGGTTCGCTGGACGTGTTACGCTACGTCAAATCGCTTGGCAATAGCGTGCGTTTGGTGCTGGGGAATCACGATTTACACCTGTTGGCCGTATTCGCCGGGATTAGCCGCAACAAACCTAAAGACCGGCTGACCCCGCTTCTTGAAGCGCCGGACGCCGATGAGCTGTTGAATTGGTTACGCCGTCAGCCGCTGTTGCAGGTAGATGAAGAGAAAAAGCTGGTCATGGCGCATGCGGGTATTACCCCGCAGTGGGATTTGCAGACGGCAAAAGAGTGCGCCCGCGATGTTGAAGCGGTGCTGTCGAGCGACTCGTACCCGTTTTTCCTCGACGCGATGTATGGCGATATGCCGAATAACTGGTCGCCGGAGTTAAGCGGTCTGGCGCGGCTACGCTTTATTACTAATGCCTTTACCCGTATGCGTTACTGCTTTCCTAACGGTCAACTGGATATGTACAGCAAAGCGTCGCCAGAAAATGCCCCTGCGCCGCTGAAGCCGTGGTTCGCCATTCCGGGGCCGGTGAGCGAGGCTTACAGCATTGCGTTCGGGCACTGGGCGTCGCTGGAAGGGAAAGGGACGCCAGAAGGTATTTACGCGCTGGATACCGGCTGCTGCTGGGGCGGGGAGTTGACCTGTTTACGTTGGGAAGATAAACAGTATTTTGTGCAGCCGTCAAACCGCCAGATGGATATGGGCGAAGGCGAAGCGGTCAACGCCTGATAGGTTTATGCCTGATGGCGCTACGCTTATCAGGCCTACATCCGGCTACATCTGGCTCAAGAGTAGGCCGGATAAGGCGTTTCGCCGCCATCCGGCACTACAGCGTTAACGACGTTCCAGAATCTCGAAACAATAGCTGTGAGAATTCTGCGCGTCGGCATCGTGAAACTCACTGAATACCGATTCCCAGTCATCCGGTTCATAATCCGGAAAATGGGTATCGCCTTCGACTTCCGCATCAATATGCGTCAGATAAAGCTTCTGCGCCTTTGGCAGGAACTGCTCGTACACGCGCCCGCCGCCAATGACCATAATTTCCGGCGCATCGCCGCAAGCGGCAATCGCCTCATCGACAGACTTCACCCACTGCACGCGATCGTCGGTGCCTGGCTGGCTGCTGATAACAATATTTTTACGTCCCGGTAAGGGGCGCCCGATGGACTCCCAGGTGTGACGTCCCATGACGACAGGTTTATTTAACGTGTTACGTTTAAACCAGGCGAGATCGGCAGGCAGGTTCCACGGCATGGCGTTTTCCATACCGATGACGCGATCCACCGCTAACGCCGCAATCAGACTGATCATTAATTATTTCCTGATACAAAAAAAATTGCCGCCACTATACGTAAAGCGCAATCTTTCGTCGACTGACGAAAAGAGGATGAGCACGAAAATTTTTCGTTCTGCTGGCGACGCCACTCATTTGATGTGGAGCGCCAGCATTACAGTAGTTCAAAAACAGCCAATTAGCAGTAAAGTTTGCAGAACATCACATTTTTTACTTTAGATTGACGGTTTGACCTCGGGTTCATCAGCGGCCTCCCCGGAATGTTTGCCCTCAGCCGTTCCCTGCCAGCCGTGGCGCTGAATCAACGACAGATGCTCCCGGTCCTCGGTAATAATTTCGCTCAACATCGCGCTGGTACGTTTATAGGCGGCGGCGCGAGATAACGGATCGTTTTCCCCTTTCGCCATCTCTTCCACCATCCGGGTATTAAAATGACGGAACAGATCCGCGCGCTCGCGGGCTTCATAACGCCCCAGCCCCAGCGCTTCCAGCGCCTGTCGTCCGCTTTTGAGCGCGCCTTCGAAGGTTTCACGTTCGGGCATCGCCACACCAGCCTGGCGCAGGCGAATGTAATGATCGACATCACGGGCGCGGGCGATAATCTGCAGATGCGGGAAATGCGACTTCACCAGTTCACTCAGTTGCAAATTGGTTTGCGGATCGTCAATGGCGTTAATCAATACCTCCGCTTTCGCCGCTCCGGCAGATTCCAGTAAATCCATACGCGTCGCGTCGCCATAAAAAACCTTCATGCCGAATTTACGCAGCGTTTCGATATGATCGGGGTCGTGATCGAGCACCACCATCTTCACCCCGCTCGACAGCAGCAGACGCCCGGCTATCTGCCCAAATCGTCCAAACCCGGCCACAATAACCCGCGGTTGCTCTTCGTCGATTTCATCCGCCTCGCGCGCTTCACCCGTCGCGGTCTTCTCCATGCGCGTCAGCAGCACCAGAAAAATCGGCGTAGCCGCCATCGACAGCGCGACCGCCAGCGTCAGCGCTTTTGCCCATTCCGGCTCAAGTACATCCGCCATTTGCGCCGCGCCAAAAACCACAAACGCAAACTCACTTCCCTGGCCTAATAAGACGGCAAACCAGCGACGCTGTTTTGCCGGTACACCCAGCGGCCTCGCGACCAGCCACAGCATGACGACTTTGATTGCCAGAAAACCGGCCAGCAACAGCAGAATGCGCAGCGGATTCTCCACCAGCGTGCCGAAATCAATCGACATGCCGACACCAATAAAGAACAGCCCCAGCAGCAACCCCTTAAAGGGTTCAATATCACTTTCCAGCGCATGACGATATTCCGAACTCGCCAGCAGAACGCCCGCCAGGAACGCGCCCATCGCCATTGACAGCCCAACCTCTTCCAGCAACAGGCCGAAACCAAACACCAGAAATAGCGCCACGGCGCTGAACACTTCCCGCAAACCAGAACGCGCGACAAAGCGCAGCGCCGGGCGCGTAACGTAGCGTCCCAGCAGCACCACCAGCGCCAACGCGCCTGCGACTTTCAACGCCGATAGCGCAAACGCGCCAAGCGTGGTGGATGCGCCGCTGGCGGCCAGCAGCGGGATCATCGCCACCAGCGGGATCGCCGCGATATCCTGGAACAAGAGCACTGCGAATGCGCTACGTCCTACTTGTGAAACGGTCAGGTTACGCTCATTCATTGCCTGCATGGCGATAGCCGTGGACGAAAGCGCCAGCGTCATGCCAATCAGTTCCGCCACCTGCCAACGCAGGCCAAGAAACATGCAGAACAGACCAATCAGTCCGCCGCAGACCACCATTTGTAACGCGCCGCCGCCAAATACCGAGGCGCGCAGCTTCCATAACCGTTGCGGGTCCAGCTCAAGCCCAATAACAAACAACATCAGCACGACGCCGATTTCCGCAAAATGCAGAATAGATTCGGCGTCCGTTACCAGCCGTAGCCCCCAGGGGCCGATAATGCAACCCGCAATCAGATACCCCAGCACCGATCCTAAGCCCAAACGTACCGCAATCGGCACAATCAGCGCCGCCGAACCAAGATAGATCAGCGCCTGCAGTAGAGTATGGCTATCCATGATTCACCTCCTGCCATGCCAGTAAACGCTGTTTATACTGACGCGCCTGCGCCTGTAAGGTGTCGTCATCGCAAATGAACGTGCAGTGCATGGCAAACGGCGGCAGCCATTTGAGGCCACAATAGAGCGCCGTCGCCTGTAGCGGCTGAGAAAGGACGTCAAATCCCGGATGTGAACCGATAGCAAAGTGGTTTTCACCACCGCCGGTCGTTACCGCCCACAGCAGATGTTTACCATGCAATGCCGTACCGCCATGACCGTAAGCCCAGCCGTGGGTGAGGACTTTATCCATCCATAATTTGAGTAAAGGAGGGACGCTGTACCACTGCATCGGATGCTGCCAGACGATAAGACTCGCGCGCAACAGCGCCTCCTGCTCGGCGGCAACGTCAATATTGAAATCGGGATAGAGGTGATAAAGCGAACGTATTTCGACGTTTTCCAGCGTCCCTGCCTGTTCAAGCATCCGCTTATTCGCATGAGAATGATGCGGATACGGATGCGCATAAATAATGAGGATCATGATTAGCCTGTGATGATCTGTTTTTTATTACAAAGTGTAGTGACAAATTCGCCAGGCTAATAGTGAATATTATTGAGCGGCTAACCAGAAAAAATTGAATTAACGCCAGCCAGGAGTTGACGCCATCCTGCTCCCCGAAGATGCCCTCGAAGGGCCGCAGGCGTTTGCGGAAAAGCGCGATCCGGTGTGGAAAGGTCGGTGATGATAGTAGCCTTAAATCGCTGACCAATCGGTTTAAGGCCTTCTTACCGGGCGGCGCTGCGCTAAATTTGCCTGTAATGACTGTAATATCAATCCATTACATGATGATACAGGCCCAATAAGCGCAGCGCCAACAGCATCTGAACCTCCAGACACGCTGGATGCCAGATCGCCGACGAATAAAATAGCCTAATGGGTCAAACACTTAGAGCCTGGCCCAGTAGGCGTAATTGTTGAAGCCAGTTTGGGGCCGACCAGCGCGCAGAAACCGGAGCGTACACGTAGTACGTGAGGATTTTGAGCACTGCCCGGACCCAAAATGGCGAATAAAATAGCCTAATGGGTCAGGCTCTTAATCTTTCGCCATGCGGTTAAATTGCTCAATAGTAAGATCCCACGGCTCACGGGCCGCATCCGGCATAAAACTGCCGTCATCCACGCCAATTTCGTCTTTGATAATTTTATTCAGTTTTTCATTCATCGTAAGAATGAGATCCTGATATTTCTGTTTATCAGCAGCAAGGTTATGGTTCTCATCGGGATCATTTTTAAGATCGTAAAGTTCAAGATCGTTGTACTTAATAAGATCCTCCCAGGTTTCCGGCGTATTATGCTCCCTTAGCGAGAAATAACGCGCAAACTTATAACGGCCATCGTTAATCATCCGCGTCCCTGAACGATGGCTGAAATCAGGATGCAAATGGGATATTTCCTGCTTGATTTGCGCCACCGTTTTTTGTTTATCTCTTTGTAGCGCGATAACACGGTGGAGATAATGGGCATCGGTATACAAGATCATGCCATAGCAATATAAGCTGGCATTTCTCACCGCATTAACCGCAACGCCTTCCGGGTTTTTTAGCAATCCGCTAAAATTAACGCCTTTGCGGTTGCCTAACGCCTGGTGCTGTTTTTCTTCCGGCAAACCGGTCAGCCCAACTAATGTCGGCGCGATATCAAGATGACAGGTCAACGCCTGACATTTCCTATTACCGGGGTACGCCGGGTGGGAAATAATCATCGGTACATGGATCTGTTCTTTATAAACGGAAGCGCCTTTACCGTGCATCTGATGGCTTCCGCCTAATTCGCCATGATCGGCAGTAAATACAACAATCGTTTTATCAGTTAACTTGAGGGCATCAAGTTCATTTAATATCCGGTCAAGGTGAGTATCACAATCGCGGATACAGTTGAAATAGTAGTCAAGCAGTTTACGCCAACGACGATCTTCATCAGGAAACTGCCCTTCCAGCGCAGCGCGCGCCGTCTGGTATTCAAGATGCGCCGGCGGTCTTCCCTGCTCATTGAATGATTGATGCCTGTTTGCCGGCAGCGGATAGTTCGGCCAGCTTGCCTGATAAAGCTCATTTTCCGGCGGCTGCGTGGGCGCCAGGGTATTATCATCCTGATCCAACTCGCCACGCCACTGTACCTTTTCTCCCTCTTTATCGGTATCAATAAACATGACGTCATGAGGATTAACGAGGTTAACGGCCAGGAACCAGGGCTTGTGTTGGTCATTCAATGGCTGCCCCTTGCATCTTAACCAATTTATAGTCTGAGCCGTGGTGGTTGAATCATAAAAATAGCCGCCTTTACTATGGCCTATAATATCGCCGATGCCGTGATAGTCAGCAAAACCATATTTTTCCATAATTTTATGTAATTCTGGTTCAGGAATATCTCCGACATCAATATCTTCATCTTTTTCGTCAGGCAAAGGCTTCTCCAGTTTTTCTGTAAGATGCCACTTACCTTTATAGGCCGTATAGTATCCCAGTTCCCGCATCATATGGCCTGTGGTTCCAAGAGCGGGGTCAAGGTCATAAGGCATCCAGGGTAATCCCAGATTATCAAACATCTTTGTCTGGGGCATATGTAAGCCGGTATACAATACGGAGCGGGAAGGCGTACAGACATTACTGGTATTCTGATGATTACAGAATGTCACCCCCGTTTTCATGAGCCGCTCTCTGCCGGGTACCGGGAAAGGAAACGTAGGAAAAAAACGCTCCTGGTCGGTCACGACTAACAGAATATTATATCCTTCTGGCAATTTTTCCGGGATTTCGCCGGTAAACGGTTTATCCCACGCTGGTTTCGCCTTGACGGCGCATTTTTCATCAGCCTTTACCGCGCCGGATAGCATACCGCCGGCGGCAAGAATACCGGCGCTGGTTAACAGTTTCCTACGCGTAAGATCCGTCTCTTCTGCGGACAGTTTTTTTTTATTACTCATATTATTATACCTGTAGTCAGTAACTTTATCACATATTCATTTATTACTGTACGAGGAAGCGTGGATATGTATCAATGCCTTCCGGGTAAGAATATGTGTTATAAATTGATTTGTATTTCAAATTAGAAATATATTAATAAATAACCATAATTCACTGAAAAATTATTTAGATGAAAAGTTCATTTTTTTATTTTAGAGATACAACTGCAGACATTACTTCATAAAAAAATACATTATTAAACATACTCTATAGCGCTGTGTTCGTGCCTTTTCCCTTCAGCTACGGTGATTACTCTATGCCGCTACAATAAAATCTCCCCGAAAGAAACACTATCAGTAACAGGCCGCGCAACCATAGACATACAACCGGTAATATCACTCTTGTAAATTAAAACATAACTCAATTCTGTTATGTTGCTTATGAATAAAACTAGCGTATTACCGCGTGATTCAATAAAAATTCCGTCATTACCAGAAATAATATAAAAACTATTATTTACAGTGGGTTAAGTTTCTTTTTAGCTGGTAGTGCATTATTTCACATTGACAACAACATAAAGAGGTGACTATAACAAGATATAAGACGGTCACACCAAATAAGGCTATTTTCAGATAATCAACCGAGGTTATTACCCAAAATAATTCGAGTTGCTTAAAGGCGGCAAGGGAGTGAGTCACCAGGAGCATAGATAATTATGTGACTGAGGTGAGCGACAAATCTGCCGGGAGCAGATTTGAACGTCGCGTGCGACGGCCCGTCAGGGCGAGGCCCATGGATGGGCCGGGTAATCCGTAGCCAACCCGTAAGCCACTTGAAGTATGAAGGGGATAAATAATTTCGTTACGGATTACTGATATTGCGCAAACCTTATCATCAATGCAACAGGAACAGAACCATGAAAAAATGCATTATTGCCGCCGCATTACTGGCAACGGTTGCTTCATTCAGCACGCTTGCTGCAGAGCAGGTCTCTAAGCAAGAAATCAGCCACTTCAAACTGGTTAAGGTCGGCACCATAAATGTGTCCCAGAGTGGCGGGCAGATTTCCTCACCCTCTGATCTACGCGAAAAACTGTCAGAATTAGCCGATGCGAAAGGCGGAAAATATTACCATATTATCGCTGCACGTGAGCATGGTCCGAATTTTGAAGCCGTTGCCGAAGTTTATAACGATGCGACGAAATAAAGCTCTGATTGCGCCATAACGAGGGCACAGGCATGAAATAATAAGAGAGCGCCAGCAAGGTGCCATGTTACGTCACAATCCACTCAGGGCCGTCTGGAAACGGATGCTGGCCCTCTTTTTTATCAACAGTTCATCCGGGGCAGGCAAGCCGTTGGAATGTGCGCGCGCAGGCAGTAAGCCCTTCGTGAATAAGACGGTTTTGCGGGCTGTTTTAAGGTAATATTTAGTGCGCTTTTACCTGCCTGAACCAGTAATTTTCCATTTTCGTTATCCATTTCCCCTTTTTATTTTTCGGTATTACGCCAGCCCAAAGTAATTGCAGCTGTCGGTTATAGGTTCCAATAGCGTGTCCACCATACGCCCCTTCAAATGCTATCACCATGGGTCCCTGCCCTTTTACCCCCTCTTGTCCTTCATGGCAATAAAGCGCGTTGCGGTGAGTCACGTCAAGTTCATACCGTACGTTCAGTTTCACACATTTTTCCCCGCAGCCTTCTACTGGCGGCAATATTGTCATGGTATAAGGCGGGTTATCTGCAGTGGTTTTCCATGTTCCGATCAGGTCTTTGCAGGCGTTTATCTCCGTAGCCCCGGAGGCGGCAGAAAATAGCGCGAGCAAATAAAAAGGTATTAGTTTCAGTTTCATTACAGACTCCGGTTCCTTATACCTCATCATTTATACCTAATCATAAGGATAAATGCCTTGCGATATGTTTTTTTCCGGGAAATGTTGAGCCGCTGTTCAGAGAAATGTCGATGAGTGTAACCTCATGTAAGCGGACAGCGCGGTGGGGAAAGCGGGAACACGGGCGAATGGTCTAACGTATTTCGACGTTTTCCGGCGTCCCTGCCTGTTCAGGCATCCGTTTATTCGCATGGGAATAAATGGATGCGCATAAAGAGAGAATATTATTGAGCGGCTAACCAGAAAAAATTGAATTAATTATCCAGCTCGCTCATATTTTTCAGCTGATCGCGGTTAATCTGTTCGGTTTTCCCGGTGGCGGCGTTTTTGTAAGACACCATACCGGTATCGTTATCGACCTCGGGTTTCCCGTCGGTGACAATAGTTTTGCCATCCGTGGTTTCAACCGCCTGGTTAGAAGAGCATCCTGCGACGGTGAATAGTGTTGCTGCGGTAAACAGTGCGGTCATAAGACGTTTTTGCATGGTGTTCTCCCTGCTTTTCAGTTGTTTTAGCATGTGACTGTTAACTGTAGCGTTATTGGCGAAAAGCAGGGAGAAATGCAGAACACTCTTAACGAGGGTTATCCGATGGCGTTCCGCGCAAAGTCATGTTTCCGGTCTGTGTTAGCGTCAAGCCACGAGTTTCCGGGGCAAACATCACCGATACGCCAAGCCCGACTAACGAAATCAACGCGCCAATCAGCATGACGTTATTAATACCGTAACGAGTAATAAAAATCGGTAATGCCCAGGTGGAGACAATGGTTCCGATACGGCTTAATGACATGATGACCCCCACGGCCGAAGCGCGAATATCCGTCGGGAAGAGTTCATTAGGATAAAGCCATTGCAGTATGCCCGGTCCGCCGGAAAAGAAGGCGTATACCGCAAACGCCACCACGACCAGTATGATGCCCAGATTTGACACCAGCCCCAGCAGCGCCAGCGCGATAGTCATCATGGCGAAGCTGCCAATAAGCAGAGGGCGACGGCCAATACTGTTTAGCCAGAACATCGCCGGTATACAGCCCAGCATAAAAAAGAGGCTAATCACCACATTGCCGAGCGCCGCGTTGCGCCCCTGCTCCCAGCCGAGTAATCCGACGATCTGCGGCCCAAAGGTATAGATAGCGAACATCGGGATTACCTGACAGGTCCAGATAGCCGCAACGAACAGTACAAACGGAAAATGACGGCGGTTAAACAGCTGCAGGAAGCGGGTCTCCTGCGGCGGCTCATCGTCAAAGCAGACCGGTTCGCCGAACAGTTTGATCATCATTTGTTCGCACTCTTTTACCCGTCCTTTTCGCAATAGCCAGCGTGGCGATTCCGGCAGGTCAAAACGGCCAATCAAAATGATTAAGCACGGGATAAAGGCGCTGCCAAGCATCCAGCGCCAGCCGCCTTCCATGTCATACAGCCAGTAGCCCACCAGGTTGGCGCAGGTCGCGCCGACGTACCACATCGCGGCGATAAAACCGATGGAGAACGCGCGCTGGCGGGTGTTGGAAAACTCCGTAATCATGGAAGTGGCGATAGGGTAATCCGCGCCGATAACAATGCCAATTAAAACGCGCATCACCAGCAATTCAAGCGGCGTGGAAACAAACATGGTCGCCACGGAGATAACGCCGATAGCGATAATATCAAGCAGGAACATTTTACGCCGCCCGACTTTATCGCAAATATAGCCAAACAACGAGGTGCCGATAAACAGTCCGGCAAGCGTAGCCGCGCCGAGCGCGCCAATCCATTCAGCATCAAGGTGCAATAGCGGCGTCAGTTGTTCCAGCGCCACGCCAATGATCACCAGCACGTAGCCATCAAGGAACGGGCCGCCGCTTCCCCACAGCATAATTCTGCGATGGATGGAGGAGAATTTAAGGTCATCAAAGTTCCTGGGCTGCTGCATGGTGATGTCCTGTTTCAACACGGGCAAAGCGCATCTGTAGGCCGGATAAGGCGTTTCCGCCGCCATCCGGCATTGGCGCCACATGATTGCCGGATGGCGACGCTACCGCATCTTATCCGGCCAACGGGGGCACAACTTCGTACTTATTAGCCGTAGCGGAACTCCACGCCAAACGTCCCGCGCGGGTATTCCCATTTTTCCAGCGCCGTATCAAGGCCGAGGATCCGGCACGTTCCGCACTCCAGGCACCCGGCATAATCAAAACGAACGCTACCGTCGTCCTGCTTTTTATACAGTCCCGCCGGACAGGCCTTAATCAGCACCTCCAGCGCCTGTTTATCAGGATCGGTTTTGAGAATGATGTGCGGGCTGTCTTCATCCACATTGAACTTATTGACGCCCAGTTTGACGTCCACATTGACGGGAGATGTCATAATACGGTCACTCCTTTCAGGCCATCTTTCATCAGGTTGATGAAGCCCACTTTCTTCGCATGGCGCAGGATTTTTTTACGCATCGGCACCGGAGCGGAGCCATCCACGGTGAACAGGTCGCGCGCGATACTGACCGCCATTTCGGGATAAGCGGTAAACATGCGGGGATTATCAAGAAAAGCTGGCAGTTTCTGATACATACGCATATCGCGCATCGGACCTTCGTCCAGATGCTGACGGTATTCATCCAGCGACTGCTTGCTAAAATCGTCACGCTTCATCGCCGAAAGCACCGTCTTCGCCGCCGCTTCGCCTGCGGATATGGCGAGATCCATACCCCGGATGGTAAAGCCGAGGTTCATACACATGCCGGCAGCATCCCCGGCAATCAGTACGCCATCGCCCACCAGTTCAGGCTGCATATTCATTCCCGCCTCGGGTACAACGTGCGCGGCATATTCCACCAGCTTGCCACCGGCGATCAGCGGCGCAACGGCCGGATGCTGTTTGAAATCTTCCAGCATTTGCGGGACCGATTTTTTCGCGTCTTTCAGATGATGAAGTCCACAGACCAGCCCCAGGGAAAGGGTTGTTTCATTCGTATACAGGAAGCCACCGCCCATCAGACCATCGGTCGGCGCCCCAGCAAACAGACAGGCGGCACCTTCGTTGCCCTGTAGCTGAAAACGATCTTCAATGACCGACTTCGGCAATTCGATCAGTTCCTTCACGCCGACAGCAACATGCGATGCCTCAACACGCTTGGCCATGCCCAGCTTTTCAGCCAGCAGAGAATTTACCCCATCAGCGAGGATCACGACTTTGGCTTCCAGAATATCGCCATCGGCTTCCACGCCCACGACTTTGCCATCACGCTGAACGACGTTATCGACGCGAATACCGGTGATCAGTTGCGCCCCCGCCTCTTCGGCCTGCTCCATCAGCCAGGCGTCAAATTTACTGCGCAAAACGGAATAAGAAACTTGCGACGATGCGGCGTCCTCGCCGTTGCAATAATCCATCGTCATCGCCCCTTTGTCGGTCATAAAGGCGAGTTTTTCGTGGGTGATCATGCGTTCAATGGGGGCCTGATCCGCAAAGCCGGGAATGATGCGTTCCAGGCTATGCGCATACAGACGCCCACCGGTGACATTCTTCGCGCCAGCAGAATTGCCACGCTCGATAACCAGCACCTGTGCACCTTCGCGAGCAAGCACCAGCGCCGCAACCGAACCGGCCAGACCTGCACCCACGATGATGGCATCAAAGATATCTTCGGACATACGTACTCCTGTCAGCGGCAGGATACCTTCGTATCCTGCCCGAAATGGTTTATCGCGCTAAGGCAGCCGTCAGCGCAGGCAGGATCTTCAGCGCATCGCCAACGATGCCAAAATCCGCATACTGGAAGATTGGCGCGTTTTTATCTTTGTTGATGGCGAAAATCGTCTGCGCGCCGTTGGCGCCGACCATGTGTTGGATCTGCCCGGAGATCCCCACCGCCAGATACAGTTCAGGTTTGAGCATCAGGTTGGAGATACCGACGTAGCGCTCGTGCTCCATCCACTTCTCGTTTTCCGCCACCGGGCGGGAACAGGCCAGCTCGGCGCCAATCGTCTGGCACAGCGCTTCGGCCAGCGAGATATTCTCTTTGCTGCCGATGCCGCGTCCCACGCTGACCACCAGACGCGCTTTGTCGAGGTCAACGCTGTTGCTCTGACGCGCCTGGGTTGCGGTGCGGGTCACGGCAGTGGCCGGAGCCTGCCACAGCACGGTGTGCATCTCGCCGCTGCGAGAAGCATCCGGTTGTTGTGCGTCAAACGTTCCGCTGCTGAGTGTGATCACGGCAAACGGCGAAGCGATGGTTTCTGCCCCTATCGCCAGACCGCCGTAGACCATATGTTTAACCGCCGCTTTTCCATCCTGCAGGGAGACGTCGCTGGCATCGTTGGAAACCGCAGCCGACAAGCGATAGCCCAGCTTTGCCGCCAACAGCTTGCCCCGACGCGTATTCGGCAGCAGCACCGCGCCGCCCTCGCTATGCTGACGAATAGTCTCAGCCATCGCAGCAGCGTAGTCTTCGATCATGCGGTCTTCTGGTTTGCCGCTGAGCAGCCAGACATGATCCGCGCCCAAATGACATGCTGTCGCGCTGTCCGCTTCGTTCACTACGAACGCGTTAACTTTTTCACCTACAGCCTGCGCGCCACTCATCAGTTCGGGCAGACGAGAAGGGGTATCGCTGAATACCCAGACACTGGAAAATTTGTTCATAACATCCCCTGATAATTAAATGATTTTGCGCAGATTCTCGACAAACGCGGCGATTTGTTCTTCACCGTCACCTTCAATCACCACGCGCTGACGCTCGCGCTGCTTCGGTGCGGCAACCTGTTGTACGGAATACGCGGGTACGCTGTTCAGCCCGATATCCGCAGGCGACCAGACCTGAACCGGTTTTTTCGCCGCGCCAAGAATGGCTTTCATCGAAGGGATTTGTGGGGTGTTAATGTCGGTGGAAACCGCGATCACCGCCGGGAGCGGGATGCTCAGCGTTTCAACTTCATCTTCCAGTTCGCGTTCTACCGTCAATGTGCTGTCGGTAAGAGAGAGGATTTTACTCACGCCGTTAATCGCCGGAATGTTCAGCGCTTCGCCCACCAGCAAACCAACCTGCTGAGCATAAAGATCGGAAGAATCGTCGCCGCAGATAAGTAGATCGAAACCTGATTTTTGCGCGGCGGCGGCCAGCGCGCTGGCAGTTTGTTGCGGCAGCGCCTGCTCAAATTGATCGTCAATCACCACAATCAGTTCATCAGGGCCACGAGAGAGGACATCTTTGCGCCCTTTTGCATTAGTCAGCGCTTTGCCGCCAACGCTCATGGCGACAACCTGAGCGTCTCCCAACTGCTGTTTTAACTGGCAAGCAGCTTCAATTGCATTCAGATCATATTGGCTGATTTTGCTATCCGCTTTGCTGAAATCGAGTGTTCCGTCAGCATTATTAATCGCAATATCCTGCTCATCAGGTACGCATTTGTAGCAAGTAATTATCTTCATTGCATCTCCAGAAATCATGAAGGAAACGTATTTATATCGGCGGTGTTAAATACAGATATCACGCTCTTTAATTCGGAAATAAAACCTTAATCACCAATATTGAAAATGTCACACATTGATATTCGTAACTTTCAATAGTGTTACGCACCTCACCAATATTGAAAGAAATATGCCAAATATGAAAATTTTCAATATTGTTTGCTGGCTCAACAATATTGAACGTCAGATACTTAAAAAAGTTAAAAAACCACAACCAATCAATTGATAAATAAAGCAAAAATCAAAATTTAAACACAAAATAATCAACGCAAAAAAGTGTGACAAAGATAACAGAATCACCCGAAGTGAATACCCATCATGAGTTACTCATTGAGGCGTCCCAGAGGTTAAAAACTTATCAACAAATCATTAATAATAAATAAACAAACGTTCATGGACTGGCACGCTAAATAAATTTCGTTTTCACACTGGAATTCACTTATGAAAAATGAAAAGAAAAAATCGGGAATTGAACCGAAGGTTTTTTTTCCGCCATTAATAATTGTCGGGATACTTTGCTGGCTAACAGTCAGAGATCTTGATGCCGCTAACGTCGTTATTAATGCGGTATTCAGTTATGTCACCAACGTCTGGGGTTGGGCATTTGAATGGTATATGGTCGTTATGCTCTTCGGCTGGTTCTGGCTGGTTTTTGGCCCCTATGCCAAAAAGAGATTAGGTGACGAAAAACCGGAGTTTAGCACCGCCAGCTGGATTTTCATGATGTTCGCCTCCTGTACATCCGCTGCGGTTCTGTTCTGGGGCTCTATTGAGATCTACTACTATATTTCCACCCCGCCGTTCGGCCTGGAACCAAACTCCACCGGCGCGAAAGAGATAGGCCTGGCGTACAGCCTGTTCCACTGGGGGCCGCTACCGTGGGCAACCTATAGCTTCCTTTCCGTGGCCTTCGCCTACTTCTTCTTTGTACGCAAGATGGATGTCATCCGCCCCAGCTCCACGCTGGTACCGCTCGTCGGTGAAAAGCATGCGAAAGGGTTGTTCGGTACCATCGTCGATAACTTCTACCTGGTGGCGCTGATCTTCGCGATGGGCACCAGCCTCGGTCTGGCTACCCCGCTGGTCACCGAGTGTATGCAATGGCTGTTCGGTATTCCGCATACGCTGCAATTGGATGCCATCATCATTACCTGCTGGATCATTCTGAACGCGATTTGCGTGGCCTGCGGCCTGCAAAAAGGGGTCAGAATCGCCAGCGATGTGCGTAGCTACCTGAGCTTCCTGATGCTCGGCTGGGTGTTTATCGTCAGCGGCGCCAGCTTCATCATGAACTACTTCACCGACTCCGTCGGGATGCTGTTAATGCACCTGCCACGGATGCTGTTCTATACCGACGCCATCGGTAAAGGCGGCTTCCCACAGGGCTGGACCGTTTTCTACTGGGCGTGGTGGGTTATTTACGCCATCCAGATGAGTATCTTCCTGGCCCGTATTTCTCGTGGTCGCACCGTACGTGAACTGTGCTTCGGGATGGTGATGGGCCTGACCGCGTCTACCTGGATCCTGTGGACAGTGCTGGGCAGCAACACGCTGCTGCTGATGGATAAAAACATCCTCAACATTCCGCAGTTGATTGAACAACACGGCGTGGCGCGCGCCATTATCGAAACCTGGGCCGCCTTGCCGCTCAGCACCGCCACCATGTGGGGTTTCTTCATCCTCTGCTTTATTGCCACCGTCACGCTGATTAACGCCTGCTCTTACACCCTGGCGATGTCGACCTGTCGTGAAGTTCGCGATGGTGAAGAGCCGCCTCTGTTAGTGCGTATCGGCTGGTCGGTGCTGGTCGGCATCATCGGTATCGTTCTACTGGCGCTGGGTGGTTTGAAGCCGATTCAGACCGCGATTATCGCCGGAGGATGTCCGCTGTTCTTCGTCAACATTATGGTGACGCTGTCCTTTATTAAAGACGCCAAAGTGCACTGGAAAGACAAGTAATTCTTATTAACCCAATTGATCAAGAGGCTGAAAGATGGATTTCAACTTAAATGACGAACAGGAGCTGTTTGTCGCCGGTATTCGCGAACTGATGGCCAGTGAGAACTGGGAAGCTTATTTTGCCGAGTGCGATCGTGACAGCGTCTACCCTGAGCGTTTTGTAAAAGCGCTGGCGGATATGGGTATTGATAGCCTGCTAATCCCGGAAGAACACGGCGGTCTGGAAGCGGGTTTTGTTACCGTCGCCGCCGTCTGGATGGAACTGGGACGTCTTGGCGCGCCAACTTACGTGTTGTACCAATTGCCAGGAGGTTTTAACACTTTCCTGCGTGAAGGGACTCAGGAGCAAATTGATAAAATCATGGCGTTCCGGGGCACCGGTAAGCAGATGTGGAACTCTGCTATCACCGAACCAGGAGCGGGATCGGATGTTGGTAGTCTGAAAACCACTTATACGCGCAAAAATGGTAAGGTTTATCTCAATGGCAGTAAGTGCTTTATCACCAGTAGCGCCTATACCCCGTACATCGTGGTCATGGCGAGAGACGGTGCATCGCCGGATAAACCGGTTTACACCGAGTGGTTTGTGGACATGAGCAAAGCAGGTATCAAGGTCAACAAACTGGAGAAACTCGGTCTGCGCATGGATAGCTGCTGTGAAATCACCTTTGACGACGTTGAACTGGACGAAAAAGACATGTTCGGTCGGGAAGGTAACGGCTTCAACCGCGTGAAAGAAGAGTTTGACCATGAGCGCTTCCTCGTCGCGCTGACCAACTACGGTACCGCAATGTGCGCTTTTGAAGACGCTGCGCGTTACGCTAATCAGCGCGTGCAGTTTGGTGAAGCTATTGGCCGTTTCCAGCTGATTCAGGAGAAGTTTGCGCATATGGCGATCAAACT
The DNA here is from genome assembly GCF_015534835.1 of Salmonella sp. SJTUF14076. Taxonomy (NCBI): domain Bacteria; kingdom Pseudomonadati; phylum Pseudomonadota; class Gammaproteobacteria; order Enterobacterales; family Enterobacteriaceae; genus Salmonella; species Salmonella sp. SJTUF14076. The sequence goes on from NZ_CP064674.1 coordinate 3,865,938, forward strand.
GAACTCCATGAAAAATATGCTGCTGGAAGCCGCGTGGAAAGCGGATAACGGCACCATTACCTCCGGCGACGCGGCAATGTGCAAATACTTCTGCGCCAACGCCGCGTTTGAAGTGGTAGACACCGCCATGCAGGTACTGGGAGGTGTTGGTATCGCGGGCAACCACCGCATCACGCGTTTCTGGCGTGACCTGCGCGTTGACCGTGTTTCTGGTGGTTCTGATGAAATGCAGATCCTGACGTTGGGTCGTGCGGTACTTAAGCAATACCGCTAATCGATCCCTTGTAGGCCTGATAAGACGCGGGGCGTCGCCATCAGGCAATCATGCCGGATGGCGCTGTGCTTATCCGGCCTACATACCGCAAAAAATGCCAGGAGAAAAATGATGAATCATTTACCAATGCCAACCTTTGGCCCGCTTGCTGGGGTACGCGTTGTTTTTTCAGGAATCGAAATCGCCGGTCCATTCGCCGGACAGATGTTCGCCGAATGGGGCGCCGAGGTTATCTGGATTGAAAACGTCGCATGGGCCGATACCATTCGCGTACAGCCTAACTACCCGCAGCTCTCACGCCGCAACCTGCACGCCCTGTCGCTGAATATTTTCAAAGATGAAGGTCGGGAAGCGTTTCTGAAACTGATGGAAACCACCGATATTTTCATTGAAGCCAGTAAAGGCCCGGCCTTTACCCGCCGTGGTATTACTGATGAAGTGCTGTGGGAACATAACCCGAAACTGGTCATTGCCCACCTTTCCGGCTTCGGCCAGTATGGTACCGAGGAGTACACCAATCTTCCGGCGTATAACACCATCGCGCAGGCATTCAGTGGTTATCTGATCCAAAACGGCGACGTTGATCAGCCGATGCCAGCCTTCCCGTATACCGCCGATTACTTCTCCGGGATGACCGCGACGACAGCCGCGCTGGCGGCCCTGCACAAAGTACGCGAAACGGGTAAAGGTGAAAGCATCGATATCGCTATGTACGAAGTGATGCTGCGCATGGGTCAGTACTTCATGATGGACTACTTCAACGGCGGCGAAATCTGTCCACGTATGACGAAAGGGAAAGACCCCTACTACGCCGGTTGCGGCCTGTATAAATGCGCCGATGGTTACATCGTCATGGAGTTGGTCGGCATCACGCAAATCAACGAGTGTTTTAAAGATATTGGCCTGGCCCACATTCTCGGTACGCCGGAAGTGCCGGAAGGCACACAGCTCATCCATCGCGTGGAATGCCCTTACGGCCCGCTCGTCGAAGAGAAACTGGACGCCTGGCTGGCAACACACACCATCGCCGACGTTCAGGCGCGCTTTGCTGAGCTGAATATCGCCTGTGCGAAGGTGCTCACCATTCCGGAACTGGAAGGTAACCCGCAGTACGTTGCCCGCGAATCGATTACTCAGTGGCAAACAATGGACGGTCGCACCTGTAAAGGGCCGAACATCATGCCGAAATTTAAAAACAACCCGGGGAAAATCTGGCGTGGCATGCCATCACACGGCATGGATACCGCCGCCATTCTGAAAAACATTGGTTATAGCGAAGCAGATATTAAGGAACTGGTCGGCAAAGGCCTGGCCAAAGTTGAGGATTAAACGCGATGCGCTAATCGGTTTTCCGGTTAGCGCTCACGCCTGATTTCAGTGGATAAAGCAATATGGATATCGTTGGCGGACAAAACTTACGTCAGATGTGGGACGACCTGGCCGGGGTGTACGGAGATAAAACGGCGTTAATTTTCGAATCCTGTGAGGGAATCGTTCGGCAGTTTAGCTATGCTTCGCTCAATGAAGAGATTAACCGCACGGCGAACCTTTTTTACTCCTTAGGGATCCGCAAGGGTGATAGGGTCGCGCTGCATCTGGATAACTGTCCGGAATTCATCTTTTGCTGGTTTGGACTGGCAAAAATCGGCGCCATTATGGTGCCGATTAATGCCCGCTTACTGGGCGAAGAAAGCGCCTGGATCCTGCAAAACAGCCAGGTGAGTCTGCTAGTTACCAGCGCCCAGTTTTATCCTATGTACCGTGAAATACGCCAGGACAATAGCACTCCGCTTAATCATATCTGTCTGATTGGCGATCAGCTTCCGGCTGACGACGGCGTGAGCCACTTTTCCCAACTACAAGCACGCCAGTCGGCCACGCTGTGCTATACGCCCGCGTTATCCACTGACGATACGGCGGAAATTCTGTTTACCTCCGGTACCACCTCGCGTCCAAAAGGGGTGGTGATTACCCACTATAACCTGCGCTTTGCAGGCTATTACTCTGCCTGGCAAATCGCCCTGCGCGATGATGACGTGTACATGACGGTGATGCCCGCTTTTCATATCGACTGCCAGTGTACCGCCGCAATGCCAGCCTTTTCCGCCGGCAGCACCTTTGTACTCCTGGAGAAGTACAGCGCCAGGGCATTCTGGGATCAGGTACGTAAATATCAGGCGACGGTGACCGAGTGCATCCCGATGATGATCCGCACGCTGATGGTCCAGCCCGCCGCACCAACGGACAGGCAGCATCACCTGCGCGAAGTGATGTTCTATCTCAATCTATCCGCGCAGGAAAAAGACGCCTTTACCGAACGCTTTGGCGTCAGGCTGCTGACCTCTTATGGTATGACTGAAACCATTGTCGGAATTATTGGCGACCGTCCCGGAGACAAACGACGCTGGCCTTCCATTGGTCGCGTGGGTTTTAGCTATGAAGCTGAAATTCGCGACGATCAAAATCGCCCGCTGCCCGCCGGAGAAATTGGCGAAATCTGTATTAAAGGCATCCCCGGCAAGACTATCTTCAAAGAGTATTACATGCAGCCGGAGGCAACCGCCAGGGCGCTGGAACCAGAGGGCTGGTTACATACCGGTGATTCGGGTTACCAGGATGAGGATGGCTATTTCTATTTTGTCGACAGACGCTGCAACATGATTAAACGCGGCGGGGAAAATGTCTCCTGCGTCGAGCTGGAAAATATTATTTCTGCGCATCCGAAAATTCAGGACATTGTGGTGGTCGGTATTAAAGACGCGATCCGTGATGAGGCCATTAAAGCGTTTATTGTCCTTAATGAAGGTGAAACATTAAGCGAAGCCGAGTTTTTCAGCTTCTGCGAAAACAATATGGCGAAATTCAAGGTTCCCTCTTTTATGGAGATCAGAACCGACCTGCCGCGCAACTGTTCAGGAAAAATAATCAAAAAAAATCTGAAATAAACCTTCCGGCAGGAATCCCTCCCGCCGGGAAACTATTTATCTGGAGATGAACTATGAGTGAGTCATTACATCTGACCCGTAACGGCCCGATCCTGGAAATTACCCTCGACCGACCTAAAGCGAATGCCATTGACGCCAAAACCAGCTTTGCAATGGGTGAAGCTTTTCTTAATTTCCGTGACGATCCGGAATTACGCGTAGCAATCATTACCGGCGGCGGGGAGAAATTCTTTTCTGCTGGCTGGGACTTAAAAGCGGCAGCGGAAGGTGAAGCGCCGGATGCTGATTTTGGTCCCGGCGGCTTTGCTGGTTTAACCGAAATATTTGACCTCGATAAGCCGGTTATCGCCGCGGTGAACGGCTACGCGTTTGGCGGCGGTTTTGAGCTGGCGCTGGCGGCGGACTTTATTGTCTGCGCCGAAAACGCCAGCTTCGCGCTGCCGGAAGCCAAGCTCGGCATCGTGCCTGACAGCGGCGGCGTATTGCGTCTGCCTAAGCTGCTGCCACCGGCTATCGTCAACGAAATGGTAATGACCGGCAGACGAATGAGCGCCGAAGAAGCGCTGCGTTGGGGGATCGTGAACCGCGTTGTCAGCCAGAGCGAACTGATGGATAGCGCGCGCGAACTGGCGCAACAACTGGTCAATAGCGCCCCGCTGGCTATCGCGGCGCTGAAAGAGATTTATCGCGCGACCAGCGAAATGCCGGTAGAAGAAGGCTACCGCTACATCCGCAGCGGCGTGCTGAAGCATTATCCGTCGGTACTGCATTCAGAAGATGCGCTCGAAGGACCGCAGGCATTTGCCGAAAAACGCGATCCGGTGTGGAAAGGTCGTTAATGTGACTATGCCGGATGGCGCTTCGCTTATCCGGCCTACAGCACATGCGCAACCGTAGGCCGGATAAGGTGTTTACACCGCCATCCGGCAAAAAAAGCGAGGTACAACTATGAGCTATTACGCCTTTGAAGGACTGATCCCGGTGGTGCATCCGGACGCGTTTGTCCATCCCAGCGCCGTGCTGATTGGCGATGTCATCGTGGGCGCCGGTGTTTATATTGGCCCACTCGCGTCATTGCGTGGGGATTATGGTCGCCTGATCCTGGAGGCCGGCTCTAATCTGCAGGATGGCTGCATTATGCATGGCTACTGCGATACCGATACCATCGTGCATGAAAACGGCCATATCGGCCACGGCGCTATTTTACATGGCTGCGTGGTGGGACGGGACGCCCTGGTCGGCATGAATAGCGTCATTATGGACGGCGCAGTGATTGGCGAAGAGAGCATTGTCGCCGCCATGAGTTTTGTCAAAGCCGGATTTCAGGGTGAGGCAAGGCAACTGCTGGTGGGATCACCGGCGCGCGTACTACGCCAGGTTACGGACCAGGAGCTGCACTGGAAACGCCTCAATACCAAAGAATATCAGGATCTTGCGATCCGTTGTCGAACGGGGTTATCTGAAACGAAGCCGTTAACGCAGGTCGAAGAAAACCGACCGCGCCTGAAAGGCACGACGGACGTGAAGCCAAAATCAGCACAGTAATTGATGCCGGATGCGCTCACGCTTATCCGGCCTACGCGTCAATTACCGTTTACCCCGCCATCAGGTTAAACAGACAATTAGCGACGCATACTCTTGGAGAGCATCATCTGCCATTTCTGCTCACGGTTTAGCTCTGTGGGGGGAACGGCAGACAGCCGCGGCGCTTTCGCCACGCTCACTTTTCTTTCCTGCAAATTATGATTCAATCGGCGATAGAGTTGAGAGTCGATACTCACGACTTTCACCAGACGCTGGCACTGGCAGCCTCGTCCTGCAATTTGGTTAGGGATCATCTTCACTTCACAAACAATTTCCCCCACTTCTGACAGAATATAGGAGAGCGTATTAATTGCTTTGCAATGTTCAATATCAAATTGACGGGAAATCTCCCTGGCAGTGATCCATCGGTTCTCTGCCATCATCCAGTCAGCAATTAACAAATAAAGCGGTCTTTCAACATATTTTTCACACATAAGCACACCATTTCACAAATTAAAAATCTGGCTACGGCCTGTCCAAACTAATAAAAACTAAGCCATATTAAAATTGTGGATATGCAAGATAGTATGCGACTTAAATATTGATTAGTGTGAGCAATATCGTGCTTATTACATTGAAAATGTGGTTACGGAAACGGACTTCTCCAGGAATGACCTTACGCAAGATAAAAAAAAGGGTTTCTTTACAGAAACCCTTTCAACATTATATTACAGGTCCGGTTAGAGCAATATCCGCCGAACCCTTTGTTTACGACTTTTTGATCTGCGCGTGCATTTCCTGCACCGAGGTTACCTTCTCGGTGGCATCAGCATTGAGCGCCATCGTCGTGGCAAAACCGCCGTTCAGCGTGGTGTCATAATGCACCTTGTACTGCAGCGCGCTGCGGCGAATCACCCTGGAGTCTTCAATCGCCCGGCGACCTGCGGTGGTGTTGATGATGTAGGTGTATTCGCCATTCTTGATACGGTCCTGAATGTGCGGACGACCTTCATGCACCTTGTTCACCAGACGCGGGTTGATACCGGCTTCGCCCAGCACAATCGCCGTACCGTGGGTGGCATCCAGCTCAAAGCCCTGTTTCAGCAGCTTAGCGGCCAGGTCAACTACGCGCTCTTTGTCGCCTTCGCGAACGGAGAGCAGCGCACGGCCCTGTTTCTTCATGGTGGAGTTACTGCCCAGCTGCGCCTTAGCGAACGCTTCCGCGAAGGTACGGCCCACGCCCATCACTTCCCCGGTGGAGCGCATTTCTGGCCCTAACAGCGGGTCAACGCCGGGGAATTTGTTGAACGGCAGCACCACTTCTTTCACCGAGTAGTACGGCGGGATAATTTCTTGGGTCACGCCCTGCTCGGTCAGCGATTTGCCGGCCATCACGCGCGCCGCCACTTTCGCCAGCGGAACGCCGGTGGCTTTGGAGACGAACGGTACGGTACGCGCCGCACGCGGGTTGACTTCAATCAGGTAGACTTCGTTGTCCTTGACCGCAAACTGCACGTTCATCAGGCCGCGCACCTGCAACTCGAAGGCCAGCTTCTGCACCTGCTGGCGCATCACGTCCTGAATTTCCTGGCTCAGCGTGTAGGCCGGCAGGGAACAGGCGGAGTCGCCGGAGTGTACGCCCGCCTGCTCGATGTGTTCCATGATGCCGCCAATCAGCACCATTTCGCCGTCGCAGATAGCGTCCACGTCCACTTCAACCGCGTCATCAAGGAAGCGGTCCAGCAGCACCGGCGCATCGTTAGAGACGCTGACCGCTGTCTGGAAGTAGCGACGCAGATCGGCTTCGTCATAGACAATTTCCATCGCCCGGCCGCCCAGCACGTAAGAAGGACGCACCACCAGCGGGTAGCCGATCTCTTTCGCTTTTTCGACAGCCTGTTCAATGGCGGTGACGGTGGCGTTGGCCGGTTGCTTCAGCTTCAGACGGTCAACCGCGTGCTGGAAGCGCTCGCGGTCTTCCGCGCGGTCGATGGCGTCCGGGCTGGTGCCGATAACCGGCACGCCTGCCGCTTCCAGCGCGCGCGCCAGCTTCAGCGGGGTCTGGCCGCCGTACTGCACGATAACGCCTTTCGGCTTCTCGATGCGCACGATTTCCAGCACGTCTTCCAGCGTCACCGGCTCGAAGTACAGACGGTCGGAAGTGTCGTAGTCGGTGGAGACGGTTTCCGGGTTACAGTTGACCATGATGGTCTCGTAACCGTCTTCGCGCAGCGCCAGCGAGGCGTGTACGCAGCAGTAGTCAAATTCGATACCCTGGCCGATACGGTTCGGGCCGCCGCCGAGGACCATGATTTTATCGCGGTCAACGGACGGGTTCGCTTCGCACTCATCTTCATAAGTGGAGTACATATAGGCGGTGTCGGTGGCGAATTCCGCCGCGCAGGTATCCACGCGTTTGTAAACCGGGTGCAGGTCATACTGGTCACGCAGCTTACGGATTTCCGCTTCGCGTACGCCCGCCAGTTTCGCCAGACGCGCATCGGCAAAACCTTTGCGTTTCAGCTGGCGCAGGAAGTCGGCGTTGAGGCCAGTAATCCCGACTTCAGCCACTTTCTCTTCCAGACGCACCAGTTCTTCAATCTGTACCAGGAACCAGCGGTCAATGTTGGTCAGGTTGAACACACCATCGACGGAGAGGCCTGCACGGAAAGCATCGGCGATGTACCAGATACGATCTGCGCCCGCATCTTTCAGCTCGCGGCGGATTTTGGTCAGCGCTTCCGGGTCGTCGAGGCTGACTTTCGGGTCGAAACCGGTGGCGCCCACTTCCAGGCCACGCAGCGCTTTCTGCAGGGATTCCTGCTGGGTGCGACCAATCGCCATCACTTCCCCGACCGATTTCATCTGGGTGGTCAGACGGTCGTTGGCACCGGCGAATTTCTCAAAGTTAAAGCGCGGAATTTTGGTGACAACATAGTCGATGGACGGCTCGAAGGAGGCCGGCGTACGGCCACCGGTGATGTCGTTCATCAGCTCGTCGAGGGTATACCCCACCGCCAGTTTGGCCGCCACTTTGGCAATCGGGAAACCGGTGGCTTTCGACGCCAGCGCCGAGGAGCGGGATACGCGCGGGTTCATTTCGATAACGATCAGACGACCGTTTTTCGGGTTCACTGCGAACTGGACGTTAGAACCGCCGGTTTCGACGCCGATTTCACGCAGCACCGCCATCGAGGCGTTACGCATGATTTGATATTCTTTGTCGGTCAGAGTCTGCGCGGGCGCCACGGTGATGGAGTCGCCGGTGTGGATACCCATCGCATCGAAGTTTTCGATAGAGCAGACGATGATGCAGTTGTCGTTTTTATCACGCACCACTTCCATCTCGTACTCTTTCCAGCCGATCAGCGATTCATCAATCAGCAGCTCGTTGGTTGGCGAGAGGTCCAGACCGCGTTCGCAGATTTCTTCGAACTCTTCACGGTTGTAAGCGATACCGCCGCCGGTGCCGCCCATGGTAAAGGACGGACGGATGATGCACGGGAAGCCCACGTCAGCGGCAACCGCCAGCGCTTCTTCCATAGTGTGCGCGATACCGGAACGCGCGGTGTCGAGACCAATTTTCTTCATCGCGATATCGAAGCGACGACGGTCTTCGGCTTTATCAATGGCGTCGGCGGTGGCGCCAATCATGGTGACGCCGAACTCTTCGAGCACGCCCTGCCGCTCCAGCTCCAGCGCACAGTTCAGCGCGGTCTGGCCGCCCATGGTCGGCAGCACTGCATCCGGACGCTCTTTTTCAATGATTTTGCGCACCACTTCCCAGTGAATCGGCTCGATGTAGGTGGCATCGGCCATTTCCGGGTCGGTCATGATGGTGGCCGGGTTGGAGTTCACCAGAATGACGCGATAGCCCTCTTCGCGCAGGGCTTTACACGCCTGAGCGCCGGAGTAGTCAAACTCACACGCCTGACCGATAACAATCGGGCCCGCGCCCAGAATCAGGATGCTTTTTATATCTGTACGTTTTGGCATGGCTCTTATTACTCCTGATTATTTCGCGGACTGACGGTATTGCTCAATAAGCTCGATAAAGTGGTCGAACAGCGGCGCCGCATCGTGCGGGCCCGGGCTCGCCTCCGGGTGACCCTGGAAACTGAACGCCGGTTTGTCGGTACGATGAATCCCCTGCAGGGTGCCGTCGAACAGCGACTTGTGGGTCACGCGTAGATTCGCTGGCAGCGAGTCTTCATCCACCGCAAAGCCGTGGTTCTGCGCGGTGATCATCACCACGTTTCTGTCCATATCTTTTACCGGATGGTTGCCGCCGTGATGGCCGAACTTCATCTTAACGGTCTTCGCACCGCTCGCCAGCGCCAGTAGCTGATGACCGAGGCAGATGCCAAATAGCGGAATGTCGGTTTCGAGGAATTTCTGGATAGCAGTAATCGCGTAGTCGCACGGAGCCGGGTCGCCAGGGCCGTTTGACAGGAAGATGCCGTCCGGATTCATTTTCAGCACCTCTTCAGCAGAGGTTTGCGCTGGCACCACCGTCAGGCGGCAGCCGCGGTCCACCAGCATGCGCAGGATGTTGCGCTTGGCGCCGAAATCATAGGCCACCACATGGAACGGCAGGTCATCCTCAGATTTCGCTTCCGGTAAACCGTCTTTCAGCGTCCAGCTACCCTGCGTCCAACGGTAGGTTTCCGCCGTGGTCACTTCTTTCGCCAGATCCATACCGTTAAGTCCAGGAAATGCTTTCGCTTTTTCCAGCGCCAGCTTCGCATCCGGGCTATCGCCTGCAATGATGCAGCCGTTCTGTGCGCCTTTCTCACGCAGCAGACGCGTCAGCTTGCGGGTATCGATATCAGCAATCGCCACGATGTTATGGCGTTTGAGGTAAGAAGAGAGGTCTTCTGTGTTACGGAAGTTGCTGGCAATCAACGGCAGATCGCGAATCACTAAACCTTGCGCATGAACCTGAGAAGATTCTTCATCGGCTTCATTGGTGCCGACATTACCAATATGGGGATAAGTAAGAGTGACGATTTGGCGGGAATAGGAAGGATCAGTGAGGATTTCTTGATAACCGGTCATTGAAGTATTGAAAACGACTTCCCCAACCGCCGAACCTGTTGCCCCTATGGCCCGACCGTGAAACTGGGTTCCGTCTTCCAGAACCAATAGCGCTGACTTAATCAAAACACCCTCCAGAGAATATTCACTCACTTTATTTGCATATTAATTCATTCAGTCAGTATGAAGCAATGCAAATTTGCTTACCCGTGGATTTCTGGCAAACGGCGGCATTCTGAAGTTAAGCCGGATAAAAGTCAACTTAAAGCGGGTATTTTTTATGTTATTTTGCACATTATAAGTAAGTTATTCTGTTTAAGAGGCAAAAAGATCAACTAAGTGACGATAGAAAACGCTTGCGCTTCCTTGAGTTCGCAAAAAACTGGCTGGCATGATAAAAAGTGGACCAAATGGTCAAATTTCACATTAAAACAACAAAAAACAACGATAAAAATTCATTTAATAACCATTAATGCCATTAAATGCATAAAAATTCAAAATAAATAAAATTTACAACAAAAATAATTTAAAAATCAAGTTGTTATGAAAATAAAAAACAAATCAAACACATCAAAAAATCGACAAAAAACAGCAAATTAAGACAATGTAATAAGAATTACAATCGCGATATAAAGATCCAACTTCTTTTTCTTTAAGACTAGCGCATAAGATTGGAACACAACCAGCCTCACTACAGCATAAAAAAGCTAACCCATTGAAGTAAAAGAGATAAAACGCCCCCGAGGAACAGCACTACCCCCGATGGATATCAGTCTTATCAGTCTGGTCGAGGTGCCTTTTGCATACGGTAAGTCACTGCGGCTGAATATGACTAACGTCAGTTCAGGCAGTAATTTTTTCCCGTTGAACGTAATGACCCGTACCGATGCGTCTGAAGGGCCAATTAACCGCATTTATCGTAATGGCAATTACGTCACGCAAATGGATGCCGTTGGCCCGGATGTCTTTAAACGGACTATTCTTAACGCGAAAACAACGGCAGAACATGTCGTGGGCGAAGAAACTGTCGAAACATGAATGGCGAAAGGCGTTATTTATCTGACCGAATAACCGGGGGGCAAAAAAACAAAAGGGCAATAATATATTGCCCTTTGTAATCAATTAATCTTGATTACCACAACCACATCACGAAGGTATTTAGTCGCTATAATACATCCAGCCCCAGCACATCCCGCATGTCAAATAGCCCATTTTTCTTCGTTTTTAGCCATAACGCCGATCGCAACGCGCCATTTGCAAACGTCATGCGGCTGGAAGCTTTATGCGTAATCTCTACGCGCTCGCCGATATCGGCAAACATCGCGGTATGTTCGCCGACGATGTCGCCCGCGCGTACGGTCGCAAAGCCAATCGTGCCCGGTACGCGCTCGCCGGTATAACCTTCACGCGAGTAGACCGCGCAGTCCTTCAGATTTTTATCCAGCGCCCCGGCGATTGCCTCGCCCATTGCCAGCGCCGTACCCGACGGTGCATCCACTTTATGGCGGTGGTGCGCTTCAATAATTTCAATATCGCTATAGTCGCCCATTACCTTCGCGGCTTTCTCCAGCAGCTTGAGCATGACGTTAACGCCGACGCTAAAGTTTGCGGCGAAAACGATCGCAATCTCTTGCGACGCCTCGCGAATGGCCTGTTTACCGGCGTCGTCAAAGCCGGTAGTACCAATCACCATCCCTTTACCATGCTGGCGGCAAAACGCCAGATGCGTCAACGTGCCTTCCGGACGGGTAAAATCGATGAAAACGTCAAAATCATCTTTTACCGCCTCAAGGCTGCTTTGAACGATCACGCCGGACTTTCCCGCCCCCGCCAGTTCGCCAGCATCGCTGCCCAGCAAGGAAGAGCCTTCGCGCTCCAACGCGGCCCCCAGCTGAACACCTTCCATCGCCATGGCGGCCTGGATTAACTGCCGTCCCATGCGGCCACCGGCGCCGGCAATGGCGACGCGGATTTGTGCTTCATGCATAGCTATTCTCTTTTGTAAAAATTGCGTAAACCGTTTTCAGAGTAACCAGCGCGCCCGGAGGCCGCCATCTAAAATCGCCGATAATTAGAAATTAATGATAAACAGGGAGCGATATCAGTAAAAGACATGATTCATCCCGCAGGATGAATCATTGCTGGAGAGAATGAAAGAAGAAAAACTTACTCAGGATAGAGGGAACCGGCAGGAAAATGACTTAAAAACCAGGTCACTGCCAGTAAATCCGCGCTACCGCCAGGGCTTAAGTTACGCAGGATGAGTTCATCATCGAGGGACTGCATCGCTTCAATGCCCCCCTCAACCAATACGCCCCCTTGCCACAACAATTTTTGTGCCTGCTGCTGCACGTAGTAAAGCCCTTCCAGGCCTCCCCGTGACACCAGATTGGTATCATCATTCCACGCCATCAGATGCAACAATGTTTGCAGTAGGGCAAGATGGGTATCGTCATGCTCCTGCACGACCCGGTTAAACACCGGCAAAGCCTGCGTTCTGACGGTTCGAAAACCGCTTTCCGCTTCTCCCCGCGCGCCCGACAGGCCATAACACTGGAAATGGGTTTCACTCTTTGTCAGTTTTCCCGCTTTTTTTGCTGAGAGCTCGTGGGCAACAATATTCCGACTCAGGCGGGCAACCTGGTCGCAGATACGATTTTGCTCCAACGGTTCTCCCCGCGCGAGAAGTCGGCCAATCGCTGCGCTCAGCAGGCCAAAAGCGAAAATCGCCCCGCGATGGGTATTCACACCATTGGTCGCCTGTAGCATATCGTTCTCACAGGCCATCCCCAGCGGACGCAGCATCACCAGGACATTTTCTGCCGCCAGCGCCGCCGTGTTGTTGCCCATGATAAAAAACTTTTCCATCCACGGAGCAATGGCGGTAGTGCTACGTTCAAATGCCGCCAGATCCATATCCCTATGCGCTCCCGAATTACGAATATCGACCAGACCGGGTTTTGGTGTCAGCCTGGCTTCCGTCAGCAGCGCTCTTGCAACCAACCCATTAAGTTCGCCAGCCGCCAGCGATGAGTACGCTGGCGTACGCCGTTCAGTCACAACGCTCACGTTCATAGCATTCAATCCTTCGTGCAATTTCATCCAACAAAAGGTCAAGGGTGTGATGCTTGCCCCGGGCACAGAGATGAGCATCCTGCTGGCATATCAAACATGGCCGGGCAGGATGCCCGAGTTCACGGCGTGATAGCGACTTACCGTCGCTATCAATAATGTCGATGTCCCAAAGCCGCCCTAACGGATGGCTCATCTCTAGTGTCGACATGTGCTGTTTCAACGCCATTGCCGGCGCACAGACCGCTGCCATCCATTCCGGGCCGCTGCGTTCATTTACCTGCATTTCCCAGACGTTGACCCACTCCTTCTGTTCGCAAAGCGCCAGTATTTCGGCAATTGCGTAATCGGCGACACGCCGCCAGACCGCTGAGTTTTTAACGGCGCCCGGTGCAACCAGCGTGAGGGAAATCAACGGTAGCCGATAGCAGTTCAACGCCTGACGCTGCCTGGCGGCACGTTTATCGCGCGCTTGTAGCATCTCCTCCAGCGTAACTGCCTGGCCCTGGTTCAGCAGGTCTGTGCCCTTCATCAGCCTTTAACCTGGCGAATCACGTCAATCACTGAACCGTCGCGATAACGCACCACAGCCACCACCCGATCGGTAAACTCAATCGGCTGCGGTTTGCCCGTCAGTTGCTCGGCGCGCTGTTGCAGTTGTTCGATGGTCGTCAGCGCCACGCCCGCAGCACGCAGGTTATCAAGCAGATCCTGACGCGCAGGATTCACCGCAATACCATGGTCGGTAACCAGCACATCAACACTTGCCCCAGGCGTGACGGTAGTCAGCACTTTTTCCACCACGCATGGGATTCGGCCACGGACCAGCGGTGCGGTAATAATGGTGAGATCGGCCCCTGCTGCCGTATCGCTATGGCCGCCCGATGCGCCACGCAGTACGCCGTTTGAACCGGTCATCACGTTAACGTTGAAATTCACGTCAATTTCCAGCGCGCTCAGCATCACCACATTCAGGCGTTCGCATGCCGCGCCTTTAGAGGCGGGGTTCGCGTATTGATTGGTTGAGATTTCAATATGATGTGGATTCTGCGCCAGTGAACGGGCTGCATCGCCATCGAATGATTGCGTATCCAGCAGCGCTTTGATCAACCCTTTCTCATGCAGATCCACCATGGTGCCGGTGATCCCGCCCAGGCCAAAACTCGCCGTAATGTTGTGGCGACGCATTTTGTCTTCCAGGAAACGGGTGACCGCCAGAGATGCGCCACCGGTGCCGGTTTGCAGCGAGAAACCATCACAAAAATAACCTGAGTGTTCGATCACATTGGCCGCCTGCCGGGCGATCAATAGTTCACGCGGGTTGCTGGACAGACGAATCGCGCCCGCGGTGATTTTTTCCGGATCCCCTACTTCGTCCACCTGTACGATCAAATCAACCTGATCCTGCGCAATACTGGCCGGATAATTGGGGAATTCGACCCACTCTTCGGTCAGGAGCACCACACATTTAGCGTACTGCGCATCAACCTGCGCATATCCCAAAGAGCCGCAGCGTGACTTGCCGCTAAAGCCGTTCGCATTACCAAATTCATCGCAGCACGGCACGCCGAGGAAAGCGACATCAATATTCAGCTCACCGCTCTGAATCAGTTTTACGCGGCCGCCGTGAGAGTGGATCTGTACCGGGTTTTCCATCAGTCCAGCGGAGATCTCTTCCCCTAACTTGCCGCGCAGCCCGGAGGTGTAAATCTGCCGCACCACGCCATTTTTAATGTGTTCGATAAGCGGCCAGTGGGCATCAATTAATGAGCTGGAGGCAAGCGTCAGATCGCGGAATCCCATTTCCGCCAGTTTCGCCATCACCATATTGACGACTTTGTCGCCACCACGAAACGCATGGTGGAAGGATATCGTCATGCCATTTTTAAGCCCGGAACGACGGATAGCCTCTTCAAGCGAGTCACAAATTTTACGCCGACGCTTTTCCGTTTCACTGGCAAGCCACGGGCTGTTCGCTGTTACCCCCTGGTAGGGCTGTAATCCTTCCGGTACGACATATTGCTGGTTGAGCATGGTTACAGTCTCTTTCATGGTTCCTTCCTTAATCACGAATACCGGAAGCCGACAGCGCCACCACTTTGCGCGCGTGGTCGATAATCGGGCCGTCAATCATTTTGCCGTTGAGTGAAACGACGCCCAGACCGCGAGACTCAGCCTCTTCAGCGGCGGCAATCACCTCATACGCATGCTCAACTTCTTTACGTGTCGGAGAATAAGCCTGATGTAACAGCTCAATCTGACGTGGGTTCACTAAGGACTTACCGTTAAAACCAAGCCCTTTCGCCAACTGCACTTCCTTCAGGAAGCCTTCTTCATTATTGATATCCGACCAAACGACATCATAGGCGGCAATACCCGCAACGCGCGCCGCATGCAGCACTGCGCAGCGGGCGTAGAACAGCTCGGTGCCATCGCCCCGGCAGGTGCCCATATCCATCACGTAATCAAATGCCGCCAGCGCAATTGCCACCATGCGCGGGCTGGAGGTGGCGATGTCGACGGCATTGACCACGCCTTTCGCTGATTCGATCGCCGCCATTAGCCTGGTACTGCCGACTTCGCGTCCGCATTCACGTTCGATCCGTTCGATCTGCGCTTCCAGCTCCAGCACATCGTTTTTGCTGTCGGTTTTCGGCAGACGCACGATATCCGCGCCACCACGCACGACGGCTTCAAGATCGGCCAGACCGAACGGCGTGTTCAGTGGATTAATGCGCACCACTTTTTCAACATCCTGATAGAACGGATGTTGAAGCGCGTGATGAACCAAAAGACGGGCGGTATCTTTCTCACGTAATGCTACGGCGTCTTCTAAGTCGAACATCACCGCGTCCGCATCATAGACAAACGAGGTGCTCAACATGGCCGCATTTGCGCCGGGGATAAACAACATACTGCGACGTGGTCTCATAACGCACTCCATTGAATTTCCGTTTGTTCTGCAGCGCGTAACGCCGCCGCCTGCACTCGGGCGCGTAAAATACACTCCAGCGCGCCTTTGTCATCGACGCTAACCAGCGCGTGTTCGACGCCGAGCTTCGCCAGCGTTTCCCGAACCACCTGCTCAATCGCCGCGCCAAACTGCTGCTTCACCAGACTCTCTAGCTCCAGCCGAATTCCTGGCTCGCTGGATGGACCAATCCTGATCATCACATCGCTGGATTCCAGCGTGCCTGCCAGGGCATCTTTAATGATTTTCATTAGTTATGTTCCTTGTTAACGGTGTTACGTCATATGGTTTCAGTGTGTCTGGCGGCATGCCGCTGCAGATATGCCAGGGTGCCAGCAGGCACCAGCGCGCTTATTGCCGGCCAATTACGTTCGCTATACAGTTTTCTGACGCGAGAGGCGGAAATAGCCATGCCGTTTTTCTCCACCCGCGCCAGCTCGACGACCTCAATAACCAGGCCGCTGCGCTTCGGATCGTGTAAAATGTCGTGCATCCGCTGGTTATAGGCACAGGTCAGAGGACAAAACGGCTCACTGCCGACAAAACGATGGGTAATCCCCAGCGCTGGAGCCAGATGTTCACGGAAGAGTTGCAGATCGATCTGGCAATGGCAGTCGTCCACAACCCCTTTTTCTTTGAGGAAATAGCCGGGAAACGTCGCACGCGAGATCATATAAGCGGAGCCGGAATGCAACGTGACGTTGTCAATGCCCGCGATTCCTTGTTCGATCAGCGCCCAACGGTCGGTATAGGAAAAAAATGAAGCATCTTCTTTGACCACAAACAGATGCAGCCAGTCACAGGCTGCCGCTGCTTGCTCCACCAGATAACGGTGGCCCAATGTAAACGGATTGGCGTTCATGACGATGGCGCCGATCGTTTTTCCCGGTTGACGATAAAGCGCCAGTTGGCGACAAAAGCGCGCTAATCGTTCACTGCTGTTCTCCATTAACACCGCCAGCTCACCTGCCTGCGCAATGGGCCAAAACCCCGCGCCAGAAAACAGCAACCGATTTTGCGGCTTAGTGAACAGGAAAAGCTCGCTGCGGTTTAACTCGTAGGCCAATGTAAGCAGCTCAGTCAGCAGTTTGAGGCTGAGCCCTTCCCCTTGTAAAACCGGGGAAACGGCGATGCATTTCAGTACGTTTCCGGCCAGCGAGCCGCATCCAACTATCTCACCCTGCCAATATGCGCATACCGCGATTTCACAATCATCTTCCAGGGCGAGTCCCACGCCCTCCAGAAACATGGCGACCGACTCGCGACGCAATACATCCTTTTGCAAATAAATGCGTTTAAATATTAGATTCACTCTATTCTGCATCCGTCAGCAAATAACGTCGCATATTTCGCCAGCGTTTGTATTACTCGTCTGGAATAGACATCACACTTTCCCCCTTGCTTTTATAAGCTTTATGGTTTTTATTTCCTTAATTAACCAGAGTTAATAAAAATAATTAAATTAATTAAAAACACAACCATTCAGTGAAGATAGTCACATCTCATGGTTCATTGAATTTATTAGTATGCGCGGGTCTTGTTACCCATCAATACACAGGAAAATGTTTATGACCAACATGACCCAGGCTTCGGCGACGGAGAAAAAGGGGGCTGGCGATTTACTCAGATTCAAAATCTTTGGTATGCCGCTACCGCTTTATGCTTTTGCATTAATTACTTTATTACTGTCTCATTTCTATAACGCTATACCGACTGACTTAGTCGGTGGTTTTGCCCTTATGTTTGTGATGGGGGCCATTTTTGGTGAAATCGGCAAACGTTTACCGATCTTCAATAAATATATTGGCGGCGCACCGGTTATGATATTTCTGGTTGCAGCTTATTTTGTCTATGCTGGCATATTTACGCAGAAAGAAATTGATGCGATCAGCAACGTAATGGATAAAAGCAACTTCCTTAACCTGTTTATCGCAGTGTTGATCACAGGCGCGATCCTGTCGGTAAACCGTAAGCTGCTATTAAAATCACTGCTGGGCTATATTCCAACCATCCTCGCCGGGATTGTCGGCGCGTCCCTTTTCGGTATCGTCATTGGTCTGTGCTTCGGTATCCCGGTCGACCGTATCATGATGCTGTACGTTCTGCCGATTATGGGCGGTGGTAACGGCGCGGGCGCCGTGCCTCTGTCTGAAATTTATCACTCGGTTACCGGACGTTCTCGCGAAGAGTATTACTCAACGGCTATTGCTATTCTGACCATTGCGAATATCTTCGCCATTATTTTCGCCGCCCTCCTCGATATGATAGGCAAAAAATACACCTGGCTTAGCGGTGAAGGTGAATTGGTTCGTAAGGCTTCCTTCAAAACCGAAGATGATGAAAAGGCCGGTCAGATTACCCATCGTGAAACGGCGGTTGGCATGGTGCTATCCACCACCTGCTTCCTGCTGGCCTATGTCGTTGCCAAAAAAATTCTGCCAAGCATCGGCGGCGTCTCTATTCACTACTTCGCCTGGATGGTCCTGATTGTTGCTGCGCTGAACGCATCAGGTCTTTGCTCACCGGAGATTAAAGCCGGGGCGAAACGTCTTTCTGACTTCTTCTCCAAACAGCTACTGTGGGTGCTGATGGTCGGTGTGGGTGTTTGCTACACCGATCTGCAAGAGATTATCGATGCCCTGACGTTCGCGAACGTCGTTATCGCCGCAATCATTGTGGTCGGTGCTGTCGTTGGCGCAGCTATCGGGGGCTGGTTGATTGGCTTCTACCCGATTGAATCATCCATTACTGCGGGTCTTTGTATGGCCAACCGCGGCGGCTCCGGCGATCTGGAAGTGCTCTCCGCCTGTAACCGTATGAACCTCATTTCATATGCACAAATTTCCTCTCGTCTGGGCGGCGGTATTGTGCTGGTTATCGCTAGCATCGTGTTCAGCATGATGGTGTAAAAAAACGCACGGCGGTGTCTTTGCCGCAAACGACCTGGAGAAAAGTAGAGGCCAAAGCCAGAGGTGGCCAAGGGAAATCCACTCTACTCCTTAGCCGGATTCACCAGGAAGGTTGTCGTCAAGGCCACCGTCGTGCCTCTCATTATGGAAAATGATTCATGAATGAAGCTGTATTACTGGGTGAAGGTTTCACCCTGATGTTTTTAGGGATGGGGTTCGTACTGAGCTTTCTGTTCCTGCTGATCTTTGCCATTCGCGGCATGTCTGCCGTGATTACTCGCTTCTTCCCGGAACCCGTCGCCGCGCCCGCACCGCGCGCCGTTCCCGTCGTGGACGACTTCACCCGCTTAAAGCCGGTGATTGCCGCCGCCATTCACCATCACCGCCTTAACGCTTAATTCCCGGAGGGATCCATGACTATTGCCATTACCGACGTCGTCCTGCGTGACGCACACCAGTCTCTGTTCGCCACCCGCCTGCGCCTTGACGATATGCTGCCGATTGCCGCCGCGCTTGATGACGTGGGCTACGGGTCGCTGGAGTGCTGGGGCGGCGCCACCTTTGACGCCTGTATCCGTTTCCTCGGCGAAGACCCGTGGCTGCGCCTGCGCGAACTCAAAAAAGCCATGCCCAAAACCCCGTTGCAGATGCTGCTGCGCGGCCAGAACCTGCTCGGCTACCGCCACTACGCCGATGATGTGGTGGAGCGCTTCGTTGAGCGGGCGGTGAAAAACGGCATGGACGTGTTCCGCGTCTTCGATGCCATGAACGACCCGCGCAATATGAAAGCCGCCCTGCAGGCGGTGCGCAGCCACGGCGCGCACGCCCAGGGCACGCTCTCGTACACCACCAGCCCGGCGCACACCCTGCAGACCTGGCTGGATTTAACGGAGCAACTGCTGGAAACCGGCGTTGACTCGATTGCCATCAAGGATATGTCCGGCATTCTTACACCGATGGCGGCGTATGAGCTGGTTAGTGAGATTAAAAAACGTTTTGAGGTGCGCCTGCATCTGCACTGCCATGCCACCACCGGCATGGCAGAAATGGCGCTGCTGAAAGCCATCGAAGCGGGCGTCGACGGCGTGGACACGGCGATTTCCTCCATGAGCGCCACCTACGGCCACCCGGCCACCGAAGCGCTGGTGGCGACGTTGGCAGGTACTGAGCACGACACCGGGCTGGATATCCTGAAGCTGGAAAATATCGCCGCGTACTTCCGCGAGGTGCGCAAAAAGTACCACGCCTTTGAAGGCCAGCTGAAAGGCTACGACAGCCGCATCCTTGTGGCGCAGGTGCCGGGCGGAATGCTCACTAACCTCGAAAGCCAGCTGAAGCAGCAGAACGCGGCGGACAAACTCGACCAGGTGCTGGCGGAAATCCCCCGCGTGCGCGAGGACCTCGGCTTTATCCCGCTGGTGACCCCGACCTCGCAGATTGTCGGCACCCAGGCGGTGCTCAACGTCCTGACCGGCGAACGCTACAAAACCATCGCCAAAGAAACCGCCGGCATTCTGAAAGGCGAATACGGCCACACCCCGGTGCCGGTTAACGCCGCGCTACAGGCCCGCGTGCTGGAAGGGAGCGCTCCGGTAACCTGCCGTCCGGCGGATTTACTCAAACCGGAACTGGCTGAACTGGAAGCGGACGTCAGGCGCCAGGCGCAGGAGAAGGGCATTCAGCTTGCGGGAAACGCCATCGACGACGTGCTCACCGTGGCGCTGTTCCCGCAAATCGGCCTCAAATTCCTTGAGAACCGCCATAACCCGGCGGCGTTTGAGCCGGTACCGCAGGCGGAAGCCGCGCAGCCGGTGGCAAAAGCAGAGAAGCCTGCAGCTTCCGGTATCTACACCGTGGAAGTGGAAGGCAAAGCCTTTGTGGTGAAGGTCAGCGACGGTGGCGATATCAGCCAGCTCACTGCTGCCACCCCGTCTTCCGCACCGGTTCAGGCAGCCGCCCCGGCGGGCGCCGGCACCCCGGTCACCGCCCCGCTGGCGGGGAATATCTGGAAGGTGATTGCCGCTGAAGGCCAGACGGTGGCCGAAGGTGATGTGCTGCTGATTCTGGAAGCCATGAAAATGGAAACCGAAATCCGCGCCGCGCAGGCCGGGACGGTACGCGGTATCGCGGTGAAGTCCGGCGATGCGGTCTCCGTCGGCGACACCCTGATGACGCTGGCGTAAGGACGAGGAGCGGAAATGGAAAGTCTGAACGCCCTGCTTCAGGGCATGGGGCTGATGCACCTTGGCGCAGGCCAGGCCATCATGCTGCTGGTGAGCCTGCTGCTGCTGTGGCTGGCGATAGCGAAGAAGTTCGAGCCGCTGCTGCTGCTGCCGATTGGCTTCGGCGGGCTGCTCTCCAACATCCCGGAAGCGGGTATGGCGCTGACCGCGCTGGAAAGCCTGCTGGCGCATCACGACGCCGGGCAGCTGGCGGTGATTGCCGCGAAGCTGAACTGCGCGCCGGACGTGCACGCCATTAAAGAGGCATTAGCGCTGGCGCTGCCGTCGGTGCAGAGCCAGATGGAGAACCTGGCGGTGGACATGGGCTACACGCCGGGGGTGCTGGCGCTGTTCTATAAAGTGGCGATTGGCTCCGGTGTCGCGCCGCTGGTCATCTTTATGGGCGTGGGCGCGATGACCGACTTCGGCCCGCTGCTGGCGAATCCGCGCACCCTGCTGCTCGGCGCGGCGGCGCAGTTCGGCATCTTCGCCACCGTGCTGGGGGCGCTGACGCTGAACTACTTCGGCCTGATTGCCTTCACCCTGCCGCAGGCGGCGGCCATCGGCATTATCGGCGGCGCGGACGGCCCGACGGCGATTTATCTGTCGGGCAAGCTGGCGCCGGAGCTGCTGGGGGCCATTGCGGTGGCGGCGTACTCGTATATGGCGCTGGTGCCGTTAATCCAGCCGCCGATTATGCGCGCGCTGACCAGCGAGAAAGAGCGGAAAATCCGCATGGTGCAGCTGCGCACGGTGAGTAAGCGGGAAAAAATCCTCTTCCCGGTGGTGTTGCTCATGCTGGTGGCGCTGCTGCTGCCGGACGCCGCGCCGCTGCTGGGGATGTTCTGCTTTGGCAACCTGATGCGTGAAAGCGGCGTGGTGGAGCGTCTGAGCGACACGGTGCAGAACGGGCTGATTAATATCGTGACCATCTTCCTCGGGCTGTCGGTGGGCGCCAAGCTGGTCGCGGATAAGTTCCTGCAGCCGCAGACGCTGGGCATTCTGCTGCTGGGGGTGATTGCGTTCGGGATTGGGACGGCGGCCGGGGTGCTGATGGCGAAGCTGCTGAACCTGTGCAGTAAGAACAAAATCAACCCGCTTATCGGTTCGGCGGGGGTGTCGGCAGTGCCGATGGCGGCACGCGTATCGAACAAAGTGGGGCTGGAATCAGACCCGCAGAACTTCCTGCTGATGCACGCGATGGGCCCGAACGTGGCGGGGGTTATCGGTTCGGCCATTGCGGCGGGCGTGATGCTGAAATACGTGCTGGCGATGTAATAGTGGATGGGATACGCATGTCGTATCCCATTTTCATCCAAATTTTTTCTGAAAGAAAAGTAAGTATGAACTGGTTCAGGTTCCGGTGATGCCGAATGCAAGAAAATACCGTAATTAAATATTTAAATACCAATATGTTTATACGGGAAATTACACGCTGGTTTGCCAGACGCTCGTTTCAAAACCGGATATTTCTACTGATCCTGTTTACATCCACCATCGTGATGCTGGCAATCACCTGGTATCTGACCGATATCACGAAAGAACGCCTGCATTATCAGGTGGGCCAACGTGCGCTTATTCAGGCAATGCAAATATCCGCTATGCCAGAATTAGTTGAAGCCGTAGAGGCGCATGATTTGTCACGCATCAAAGCGCTGATTGACCCAATGCGCTCGTTTTCGGATGCGACTTACATTACCGTTGGCAACGAAAAAGGTCAGCGACTGTATCACGTCAACCCGGATGAGATCGGCAAATATATGGAGGGCGGCGATAGCGACGACGCGCTGTATAACGCTAAAAGCTACGTATCGGTGCGCAAAGGTTCATTAGGCTCTTCCCTACGTGGTAAATCCCCGATTCAGGACAGTACCGGTAAAGTCATCGGTATTGTTTCCGTCGGCTATACTCTGGAACAGTTGGAGAGCTGGCTTAACTTACAAATCAGCTCGTTGCTGTTCCCGATGGCGTTACTGCTGCTGGTACTGTTGTACTGTGCCCGCCGCTTCTCGCTGCATATTAAAAAGCAGATGCTTAACATGGAGCCGCAGCAGCTTTCACAACTATTAATTCAGCAAAGCGTGTTGTTTGAGTCGGTATTTGAAGGGTTGATCGCCATTGACTCCCATCACCGTATTACCGCCATTAACCAAACGGCTCGCCGCTTACTGAATCTGAGCCAACCGGAGTCTGAACTCATTGGCTATGCAATCCACCATGTCGTGTTGCCGGAGGCCTTCTTTTACGATGCGCCGCAAAAAAACAAAAAAGATGAGATCGTCACCTTTAACCAAATGAAAGTCATCGCCAGTCGCATGGCGGTCATTATTGACAACCAGCCTCAGGGCTGGGTTATTAGCTTTCGCAACAAAGACGATATCAATACACTCAGCCTGCAGTTAAGTCAGGTGCGGCAATACGCCGATAACCTGCGCGCCGTGCAGCATGAGCATCGCAACCTTATTTCCACCATTGCCGGACTGCTGTTCCTGAAGCGCTACGATAATGCGCTGGCGCTGATTCAGCAGCAGTCGGAAAGCCACCAAAAAGTACTCGATTTTATTTCCCATAATTTCCGCGACCACCACCTTGCGGGGCTATTAATCGGTAAATATTATCGGGCAAAAGAGCTGGGGCTGGAGCTGATTTTCGATCCTTCAAGCTTTGTTGAACACCTGCCGTCATCGCTCTCGCATAATGAATGGATTTCGATTGTTGGCAATTTATTGGACAACGCCTATAACGCCACCCTGCTCAATCGCGAAGGCTCGCGACAGATTGAGTGCCTGATCAACAGCGAAGGTAATGAAGTCATTATTGAAGTTGCCGATCAGGGATGTGGTATTGACGAAAATATCCGCCAGCATATTTTCGAGCGTGGAGTGACCACCCACAACAACGGCGATCACGGAATTGGATTATGGTTGGTGCACAGCTACGTCAAGCAGGCCAATGGCGACATTATCGTCGATAACAATAATCCTTTTGGCACCATTTTTACCCTCTATATCCCTTTTACCAGAGAAGAATAACATGGATAGCATTACGACACTCATCGTTGAAGACGAACCGATGCTAGCGGAAATCCTGGTGGACACCATCAAGCTTTTTCCCCAGTTTTCAATCGTCGGCATCGCAGACAAACTGGAAAGTGCAAAGAAGCAAATACGCCTCTATCAACCACAGTTAATTCTATTGGATAATTTTTTACCCGATGGCAAAGGGATCGATTTAATTCGTCATACCATCAGCACCAACTACACGGGGCGAATTATTTTCATTACCGCCGACAATCATATGGATACCATCAGCGATGCCTTACGCATGGGCGTATTCGATTATCTGATTAAGCCGGTACATTATCAGCGCCTGCAGCATACCCTGGAGCGGTTCACCCGTTACCGCAGTTCGTTACGTTCCAGTGAGCAGGCAAACCAGACGCACGTTGATGCCTTATTTAATATCCAGGCCAAAGAACAAACCGCAGAACCGAATAGCGGACTGCGGGGAATTGATGAAAACACCTTCAACCGGGTACGACAAATATTCGCCGACCCGCAGGCAGTACATACAGCAGACACTCTGGCGCAAATTCTGGGCAGCAGTAAAACCACTGCCCGACGCTATCTGGAACAAGGCGTGAAAAATAACTTTCTCGAAGCGGAGATCAGCTACGGGAAAGTGGGCAGGCCGGAGAGACTCTATCGCGGCAAAGTATGAGATTATGGCGCCAACATGTAATTACGGCGCATAGGCAAACACCTCAGCCACCCACTGACGAAAACCGTCCACATCCAGCGCCAGCGCCACCTGCGCGTTGGCGGGCTGCCCCAGACGCCCTTCAATATCCACCACCGTGGTACCGGCGGTATATTCCCCCTGCGTTTCTACGGCCACAAAACAGGATTGCAGGGTAAAAAGCTCCGGACGCACCAGCCAGGCGATCGCGCAGAGATCGTGCATCCGGACGCCAGTGCGCATACTACCGCTGCGATAATGGTTGAACAGGCTGTGCAACATCTTACCGGTGCGATTCAGCGCGGGCAGTTTACTCAGAAAATCTGGCGAGAGCATTGCCTGATTTGTAACGTCCAGCCCACACATCACAATCTCAATGCCGCTACGAAATACGTGGGCGGCGGCTTCCGGATCGACAGCAATGTTAAATTCAGCATTAGGCGTAAAATTGCCGCGCCCTGCGGAACCGCCCATCAACACCAGACGGCGAATGTTACACGCGCACTCCGGATAGTGCATCAGTAGCAACGCAATATTGGTCAATGGCCCAATCGCCACTAATGTCATGGGCTCCGGGGCGTTCATCAACACATCCCGGATAGCGATAAACGCAGGCTTCGCCAACGGTTGGCGCTGATGGTCGACAAAATCATAGCCTTCCATGCCGGATTCGCCGTGGACGTATGCCGCATCGCGTAACGGACGCAGCAGCGGCGTCGCGGCCCCCTGGGCAAGTGGGATATCGCTGTTCCAGAAATGCAGAAGCTGCAACGCATTACGGGTCGTTTTTTCAACGGAAACATTGCCAGCGACGGTGGTTATCAGTTGCAGATCAAGCTCGGGGGCAAACAGCGCAGCGGCAATCGCAGCCGCGTCATCAATGCCCGGATCGGTATCAAGAATAATGTGTAGGGATGCTGTCATTAATGCTCTCCTGACCTATTGTTTTATATCTTCATACTCAGCGCGACTGATACAGGCATCAGGCACATCGTCATCCGTCACCAGACGCGGACTTAGCTTATCACCTTCGATAAACGGAACTAATGGGCAAAAACGCCCTGGCGATGCTTTGTTTTCCTGCCACTGAATCTCAAGCGATTCGGGCTCAGCGCCGGGTTTTTCTGCCTGAATCACGGTACGAACATTACCGGTTAGCCAAAAAGATTGACACGTCCCATCAAGGCTAAGAGGCGGCGTCAAATGACCATTTTTACGTACTAGCGGATAAATAATACGCCCATCAGCGTAGGAAGGTGTCATGTAGCAGTTATACATTTTGCCTTTACTTATCACAGGCTGAAAGTAGCTTTCACCGCGATCGATCAGTTCAATCGTTTTTCCTTTCCAGCGATACACATTGACGCCATGGCTGCAGCAACCGCCGCGCCAATAGCTGACAATCTGTTTATGTTCAGCATCGATCTCTGGTGAAGTGATTTCCTGATAAGACGCTGGCGCATCAACATAACGCTGTTTGGCGGGGTCATAGAGCCATGTTTGTACTGGAGCATCCGGCCCAGCAAGTAACTCTGTTACAATCGATAGATCCGGGTAGCCATCAAAATTGACATCCCCCCATTGAGGCATAAACGGGCTACAAGTGCCCACCGAGGCGGTATCTAAGGTCTGTATGAGTTTACCATCACGGTATAATTTTATCGCCGAAATGGCCGGCGTATTGCCGCAATCAATCTCTTTGGAAGGGTCGTAACCCCCTGCATCGTTCGTGTTCGTGACCAGCACAATATCAGGGGAGTTTTTAGGTTTGTAATAGATAAGGGCAACAGGAAAATGTCGTTTTTTATCTGCGGACGTCCATTCGCCTTTAATCTCACTGCTGGAGATTTCCGCATTCCAGTAACCCGAAAGCGCCTTTACGCGTTCTTCAAGATGCACCTCTTTATCCTGGAGTGAGCCGCGTAGAACAATCACTGCCTTGTGCTGATTGCAAGGTTCATAGCAGTAATACCCATTAAGAGAGTTACCAAATCGCGTGATATTAACGTTTACCGGTTTCCCCGCGATAGTCCCGGTATAGTTTCGCTCCCAGGCAGGTAGCTCCAGCACCGTGGCGCTTGTTGCGTCCATCCAAAAGCCGATGGCGAGTAACGTTGGCAATCCATATTTTATTTTGCCCATTTCCCTTATCCCTGTAGGCATTACAACCAAAAAACCAGCAACGATTGTGCTGGTTTTTCAGATGAATAGCAAAAAGGTGGGGCATTAGCAACGGATGACGACTACGCCTTATTCTTCCTGTCGCACATTGAATATCAAAAGAAATTCTTAAGATCTGGTCAACGTAGCGTCATCAGGCAGATTTCTGAATTATGAAATCTTATTCGACCTCACGAACATCCACACGCAGCTCTTTCGGCACTTCGAAAACAATATTTTCTTCGCGCCCCTCAAGCGTGACGGCTTCGCCGCCGCCAAACTCGCGCAGACGCGCAATAACATTCTGCACCAGAATATCCGGCGCGGAAGCGCCAGCAGTGACGCCGACGCAGGCGGCTTCTTTCACCCACGCCTCCTGGATATCCGCCGCATCGTCGATAAGAAACGCGGTTCTTCCCATCCGTTGGGCCAGTTCCGCCAATCGGTTAGAGTTAGAAGAGTTTTTCGAGCCAACCACCAGCACCACGTCAGCCTGCTCCGCCAGCGCCCGCACCGCTTCCTGACGATTAGTAGTGGCATAGCAAATATCGTCTTTGCGCGGGCCGACGATTTTCGGAAAGCGTTTACGCAGCGCATCAATCACATCGGACGTATCGTCCACGGAAAGCGTGGTTTGCGTCATGAAGGAGAGCTTGCCTTCATTTTTGACATTCAGCGTCCAGACGTCCTCTGGCGACTCCACCAGGTACATC
This sequence comes from Salmonella sp. SJTUF14076, assembly GCF_015534835.1. Lineage (NCBI taxonomy): Bacteria > Pseudomonadati > Pseudomonadota > Gammaproteobacteria > Enterobacterales > Enterobacteriaceae > Salmonella > Salmonella sp. SJTUF14076. The sequence goes on from NZ_CP064674.1 coordinate 3,893,503, forward strand.
CCCCCTTCCGGGTTGCTGTACTGACCCATGGTGCCTTCCACTTCCGGGTGCCCGGCGTGGCCGATGAGAATAGATTCTTCACCGCGACGGCTGGCGCGCGCCACTTCCATATGGACTTTCGTCACCAGCGGGCAGGTGGCGTCAAAAACGGTAAGATCGCGGCTTTTCGCCTCGTTACGCACCGCCTGGGAAACCCCATGAGCGGAGAAGATCAGAATGGCGCCATCCGGCACTTCGCTAATTTGCTCTATAAAGATCGCCCCGCGCTTGCGCAGGCTGTCCACTACATAGCGGTTATGCACGACTTCGTGCCGAACGTAAATTGGCGCGCCGTAAATGGCGAGCGCATTTTCAACAATGCTGATAGCGCGGTCTACCCCGGCGCAAAAACCGCGTGGGTTGGCCAACAGGATCTGCATGTTTATGCCTCCAGCGCCGGATCGATTTCCAGCACTTCAATATCAAAGTGAACGGTATGCCCGGCCAGCGGATGGTTAAAATCAACGGTAATCGAGTCGCCGTTGATTTCGCGAATCACGCCAGGCATTTCGCTGCCATCCATTGCGGTAAAAAGCATAATCGCCCCGACTTCCGGTTCGCCCGCCGCCATAAACTCACGGCGCGAGAAATACTGGATCAAGTCCGGACTGGGGACGCCAAACGCGGCGTCAGGCTCCAGCGAAAACGCTTTCTTTTCCCCTTCTTTCAACCCCAGAAGCTGCTGCTCCAGACCTTCGGAAAGCGAGGTATCGCCAAGACGGAACAGGGCTGGCTTGCCGTTATTGCGGGTAGATTCCGCCGTTGAGCCATCATCCAGTTTCAGGGTGAAGTGAACGAGGATCGCGCTGTTGCTCTGTACGGATTTAGACATGCAAATTGCTCACGTGTTTTGCCCGGAGGCACAAAGAACGATAAAACCGTAGGCCGGATAAGGTGTTTTCACCGCCATCCGACACCACGTTTGCCTGATGGCGCTGCGCTTATCAGGCCTACAAAACCGGATAAGCGCCACCCGGTATTTACGCTTATGCCTGTTCTTTCGCTGTCGGCTTCGGCAAAAAGCCTTCCAGTACAATCAGCGCCGCGCCGATACAGATCGCGCTATCGGCAAGGTTGAACGTCGCGAAATGCCAGTCGCCGACGTAAAAATCGATCATATCGACAACAAAGCCGTGCCACAGGCGGTCGAACAGGTTACCCAGCGCGCCGCCGATGATTAACGCATAAGCGATGTTATTCAGCTTCTGCGTCGCTTTCGAGCGATACATCATCACCAAAAGAATTACGCAGATCCCTATCGCAATCCCGGCAAAGAACCAGCGCTGCCAGCCGCCGCTATCCGCCAGGAAGCTAAAAGCCGCGCCGTAGTTACGCGCATAATGCAGATTAAGCGACGGGAACAGCCCTACCGTATCCCCCAGAGCGAAATTCTGGAGGATCAGGTATTTGCTGCCCAAATCGATAATCAGCACGACTACTACCAGCCATAGCCAGCGTAGTCCTGTTGAACAGAGTGGTTTACTCATCAGGCAAATTTACGTTGTTCGCCATTACCGGCGATGTTGCTGACACAGCGTCCGCAGATATCTGCATGTTCCGCCACCTTGCCGACATCAGTAGTGTAGTGCCAGCAGCGCGGACACTTATCACCCTCGGCACGCGTTACCACTGCCTGAACTGTCGTATTACCAGCATTGTACTGAATATTTTCATCATCAATACCCCCCGCTTGCTCAGAAATCACGAACTGGGAAGTAATGAAGATAAATCTGACCTCTTCACCCAACAGTTTCAGCTTCTTGATCGTACCGTTAGCATCGTCAGCATATTTCAGCGTCACTTTTGCTTCCAGGTTCGATTTGATGCCATTGGCTTTCTGATTTTCCAACTCTTTGTTGACCTGGTCCTTGATATAGCGGACATCGTCCCAGAATGCGTCATTAAATTCTTCATTCTCTTCCAGGCCAAACAACCCGTCGTACCATTCGCCGGTGAAGACATATTTTTCACGCTCGCCCGGCAGGTAGCCCCAGATTTCATCAGCCGTGAAGGACATGATCGGCGCCATCCAGCGAACCAGCGCTTCTGCGATATGATACAGCGCAGTCTGGCAGCTACGACGCGCGACGCTATCAGCCTTCGCGGTGTACTGGCGGTCTTTGATGATGTCGAGGTAGAACGAACCCATTTCAACGGAGCAGAAGCGCATCAGGCGCTGTACCACTTCATGGAAGTCGTAAGCTTCGTATGCCTTCAGAATCTCTTGCTGCGCCGTTTTCGCGCAGCCCACCGCCCACCTGTCCAGCACCACCATCTCTTCCGGTTTGACCATATCGGTGGCCGGATTGAAGCCATTAAGGTTCGCCAGCAGGAAGCGCGCGGTATTACGGATACGGCGATAGCTGTCGGCAGCACGTTTCAGGATTTCGTCAGAGACCGCCATTTCGCCGGTATAGTCAGTAGACGCTACCCACAGACGCAGGATATCCGCGCCCAGTTTATTCATCACATCCTGCGGCGACACGGTGTTACCGATGGACTTGGACATCTTGCGCCCCTGACCATCGACGGTGAAGCCGTGAGTCAGTACCTGGCGGTATGGCGCTTTGCCTTTCATCGCCACGCTAATCATCAGGGAGGACATAAACCAGCCGCGATGCTGGTCAGACCCTTCCAGATACATATCGGCAGCATGACCGGCGAATTCCGGACGTGCATCAACCACGGAGTAACTGGTGGAACCGGAATCAAACCAAACGTCCAACGTATCCGGAACTTTCTCGTATTGATCAGCATCTTCGCCGAGGATCTCTTTCGGGTCGAGATCCCACCACGCCTGGATACCGTCAACTTCGACGCGTTTCGCTACCTCTTCCATCGCCGCCAGAGTACGCTCAATCGGCAGCAGCTCCTGCGTTTCTTTATGCACGAACAGCGACATCGGTACGCCCCAGGTACGCTGACGTGAGATACACCAGTCAGGACGGTTAGCGACCATTGATTCAATACGCGCCTGACCCCAGTCCGGGATCCACTGAACGCCTTTGATCTCTTTCAGCGACTGTTGACGAAGCCCTTCTTTATCCATGCTGACGAACCACTGCGGGGTCGCGCGGAAAATGATCGGCGTTTTGTGACGCCAACAGCACGGATAGCTGTGCTGCATTTTTTCGACATGCAGTAGCGCGCCTTTTTCTTTCAGCAGTTCAATAACGATATCGTTCGCTTTGAAGACGTTAACACCGTCAAGCGTTGGATATGTGCCTGGCAGGTAAGCGCCGTCCGGCCCAACCGGGTTAGCGGTTTCCAGGCCATACTTTTGACCGATCACGTAGTCATCCGGGCCGTGACCAGGGGCGGTATGTACCGCGCCGGTACCGGCGTCCAGGGTGACGTGATCGCCGAGGATCGCCGGCACGTCAAAGCCCATAAACGGATGGGTAAAGCGCAGCAGTTCCAGCTCCGCGCCTTTAACGGTGCCGAGAATGGTGTATTCAGCCGCGCCAATACGCTGCATGACGCTTTCAACCAGATCTTTCGCCAGAATCACCGCCTGGCCGTCAATCTGCACCAGCGCATAATCAAAGTCCGGCGCCAGGGAGATGGCGCGGTTAGCCGGTAGTGTCCACGGCGTGGTGGTCCAGATAACCAGCGACACAGGGCCGCTCACGCCCGGCAGACCGAACTTCGCTTTCACCGCATCCTGATCGACGGCGCGGAACGCCACGTCGATAGACGGTGAAGTTTTGTCGTAATATTCAACTTCCGCTTCCGCCAGCGCGGAACGGCAGTCAACGCACCAGTGCACCGGCTTAGCGCCTTTGTGCAGATGACCGTTTTTGATAATTCTGCCCAGCGCGCGGATGATGTTGGCTTCGGTTTTGAAGTCCATGGTCAGGTACGGATGCGACCAGTCGCCCAACACGCCCAGACGAATGAAGTCTTTACGCTGGCCGTCAACCTGCGTAGCGGCATATTCGCGGCACTTGGCGCGGAATTCGGCGGCAGTGAATTTCTCGCCCGGCTTACCGAACTCCTGCTCGACTTTCAGCTCGATAGGCAGACCGTGACAGTCCCAGCCCGGCACGTAAGGCGAGTCAAATCCCGACAGCCCTTTGGACTTCACGATAATGTCTTTCAGAATCTTGTTAACTGAGTGACCAATATGAATGCTGCCATTCGCATATGGAGGGCCATCATGCAGAATGAAGGTTTTTTTGCCTTTTTTGGCCGCACGAATGATGCCGTACAGATCATCATCGGTCCAACGCGCCAGCATTCCCGGTTCACGCTTAGCGAGGTCGCCGCGCATCGGGAACCCTGTTTCCGGCAAATTCAGGGTCGATTTATAGTCACTCATCAGATTCTCGGTTCCGTATTTCGGTTTGATAAACACCGTCAGGGTTACACCTGCCCGGCTAGCCCAAAAAACTTGCGGGCCGTTAACTCATCGCGTGCGATTTGCGCTTTTAGCTCATCAAGCGACGCAAATCGCTGCTCATTACGTATCTTTTTACGCAGTATTACATCTATATGGCGACCGTAGAGGTCCATTACAACGTCCAGCAGATGCACTTCCAGTTGTTGACGCACGCCAGCCACCGTTGGACGAGTGCCAATGTTCGCTACGCCGGGTAACGGCTTATCGCCAAGCCCGGTGACTTCCACCGCATAGACCCCTTTGACCGGGGAGACCTGACGGCGCAGCGGTAAGTTCGCCGTCGGGAAGCCAATGGTACGTCCCAGCTCGTCGCCATGAACGACACGCCCGGAAATAGTAAAGGGATGTCCCAGCAGACTTTCGGCAAGCGCCAGGTTATCTTCCGCCAGCGCCTGTCTCACTGCGGTACTACTGATACGCACGCCGCCTTCACAAAAGGTTTGGGTGCTGGAAACCGCAAAACCATACTCCACCCCCGCCTTCTGTAATAACAAGAAATCGCCCGCACGGCTAGCACCAAAGCGGAAATCATCGCCGACGGCAAGAAATTGCACGCCAAGTCGCTCCACCAGCAGTTCGCTGATAAACGTTTGCGCCGTCAAAGCGGCAAAGCGGCGATCGAATTTCACGCACAGCACATAGTCCACGCCGCACTGCGCAAGGTAATGCAGTTTTTCACGCAGGCGCGTCAGGCGGGCGGGCGCTTTATCCGTCGCGAACAGCTCCTGCGGCTGCGGTTCGAAAATCATGACCACCACCGGCAGACCGCGTCTGCGTCCTTCTTCCTGCAAACCCTGCAGTAGAGCGCGATGCCCCCGATGTACGCCGTCGAAATTACCAATGGTCAGCACACACCCATGCGGGGCCTGACTGAGATTATGTATGCCGCGTATCAGCTTCATGTCTGACTCAAAACAGTGAAAATCGCAAGAGTATACCTTGTACAGCGGTCAAGGTTAACCGACGATTGCCCTGATGAAACATAAAGAAGATGCTTTTCATCGCCATGCGGCAAACTCCGCCCCAAAACCCGCCGCTTAATGCAATTTTTCTCATGGAAAGGCTGTATTCACAGCACGCAAGCTGGTAGAATCCTGCGCCATCACTACGCAACGAGTGCTGCAATTTAAACGGCGCTTATTTGCACAAATCCATTGACAAAAGAAGGCTAAAAGGGCATATTCCTCGGCCTTTGAATTGTCCATATAGAACACATTTGGGAGTTGGACCTTGGCTAATATCAAATCAGCTAAGAAGCGCGCCGTTCAGTCTGAAAAGGCTCGTAAGCACAACGCAAGCCGTCGCTCTATGATGCGTACTTTCATCAAGAAAGTATACGCAGCTATCGAAGCTGGCGACAAAGCTGCTGCACTGAAAGCATTTAACGAAATGCAACCGATCGTGGACCGTCAGGCTGCTAAAGGTCTGATCCACAAAAACAAAGCTGCACGTCATAAAGCTAACCTGACTGCACAGATCAACAAACTGGCTTAATCGCCTGCTTGTTATCAGCTTTGTAGAAAAACCCGCGTAAAGCGGGTTTTTTTATGCCTGCTATCTGCCGTTTTGCTCGTCAACCGCTGGCGCTGACCTCACTCGTTCACGCTCTTCCTGACCAGCCTATTTTTTCAGCTACCCCTCCCTTAGTCACGTAATACTTGAAAGTTATTTTCTTTCACTGTTTTCCTTTTCTTATTTCATTACTGAAAAAACTGTGACCACCTTAGCAAATAAAAACATCGCTCATTCAAAAACTAATAAACGCAATCCTGATGTAAGATTTAATAATTGATTGATGCCGTCGGGTTAACTACTTTTCATGTACACCTTACTTACTCATTTTAATCTGAGGTTAAATTCAAAAACGACATAAAAATAATATTCAAAACTTGCTTAGAAAGTAGAGGTTGTTTTTCTGGGCGTATCGTACCAATATCGGAGTTATCATTATGAGTTCTGTCATTGAGGATACCCAGCCTTCCGGGTCAGCATCATTGTCTTTACTACAGCGTATTAGCTACGGCTCTTTGGATGTGGCGGGTAATCTGCTGTACTGCTTCGGTTCAACGTACATTTTATATTTCTACACAGACGTTGCGGGCATTAGCCTTGCCGTAGCAGGCGTTATCCTGCTGCTGGCGCGTATTATCGATGGCATAGACGCCCCCATATGGGGGATCATCATCGATAAAACGCGTTCACGCTACGGTAAATGTCGTCCCTGGTTTTTATGGTTACCGCTGCCTTTTGCGGTATTCAGCGCGCTGTCATTTTGGTCTCCTGATATCAGTATGACAGGAAAAGCCATCTATGCAGCAATATCTTATATGATTGCCAGCATTCTATTTACCGGACTTAATACACCACTCAGTGCAATATTACCCCTGATGACCTTATCTCCCAAAGAAAGACTGGTTTTAAATTCCTGGCGAATGACCGGTGGGCAAATTGGGGTTTTATTAATGAACGCGACCGCCTTGCCGTTAGTCGCTTTTTTAGGTAACGGTGATGATCACGCTGGTTTTATTTATACAGCAATTACGTTTGCCATTATATCCTGCGCGCTAACGCTCTTTGCGTTTAAAAACATTCGTGAAATGGATACGGATAAAATACAGCATGAACCTAAGTTGCCGATGAAAAAAAGTTTCGCGGCGATGAAAGGTAACTGGCCGTGGATCCTGATGGTGCTGGCTAATCTGATCTTCTGGATTGCCCTACAGCAGCGCAACACGACCATTGTCTATTATCTGACCTACAACCTCGACCGTAAAGATCTGGTACCGCTGATTAACAGCCTGGCGACGATTCAGATCCTGTTTATCATCGCTATCCCCTTCTTTAGCAAATACCTGGCTAAAACCTGGATATGGGTAGGCGGTCTGCTGGTCGCCACGTTTGGCGGCGTCATGATGTGGCTGGCAGCGGACAACATTACTTTCCTCATCGCCGCCTGGATACTCGGCAATATCGGCAGCGGTATCGCCTGCTCAATGCCATTTGCCATGCTGGGCTTCGCCGTCGATTTCGGCGCCTGGAAGACCGGTATTAAGGCTACCGGCATTCTTATCGCCTTCGGCAGCACCTTCTGCATCAAGATGGGTAGTGGCCTCGGCACCGCTTTCGCCGCCTGGATCATGAACAGTTTTGGCTATGTCCCCAACCATGCCCAGAGTGCTGCGGGTCTGGAGGGCATTATCTGGGCCTTTATCTGGGCACCCGCCCTACTCTTCGCGCTCGCAGCGATCCCACTACTTTTCTTTCGCAAATACGAAGCGATGGAAGAGAAGATTCGCCACGATCTGGAAACCGTCAACTCATAACGTTCTTTACCTTCACCCTCGAATATGGGAGGCACCACCATGCCATTTATGCAACAAGACCCACGTCGTCTGGTCTGGCAGCAAAACGATCGCTATTTATGGATTGAACCCTGGGGCGAGAACAGCCTGCGCGTACGCAGCGGCCGTCATCTGCCGGTAATGAGAAATGAAGACTGGGCATTGACTGAGCCAGTCGCAGAAAGCCAGTGCCACATTGATTATGAGCACCACCAGGCAACGCTGACCAACGGCAAAATTATCGCTATCGTCAATCAAAAAGGACAGGTTACCTTTTACCGCCATCCACACAAACCCCTGTTGCAGGAGTTCTGGCGCCTGCGGGGCGAAATTGGCGAGGATGAATCATCTCACGGCCAGTACGTCAGCGCACTCAACCTTGAGGGACGCGAGTTCCGCCCGATTCAGGGTGGGAAATATTCACTGAAAGCCCGCTTCGAAGCCACCGAAGGGGAAAAAATTTATGGCATGGGGCAGTATCAACAGGCCAACCTGGATCTCAAAGGATGCGTGCTTGAGCTGGCGCAACGCAACTCCCAGGCCTCAGTACCGTTTATGCTCTCCAGTCTGGGCTACGGATTTTTATGGAACAACCCGGCAGTCGGACGCGTAACCTTTGCCCAAAACGTTACCGAATGGGAAGCGCAGGTCAGCGAACAGCTGGACTACTGGATCACGGCTGGCGATACCCCGGCAGAAATTAGCCGGGCTTACGCGCTGGCTACCGGCACGCCGCCGATGATGCCGGACTACGCCATGGGCTTCTGGCAGTGCAAACTCCGTTATCGTACGCAGGAAGAGCTGCTGGAGGTCGCCCGCGAATATAAGCGCCGCAATCTACCTATCTCGGTGATCGTTATCGACTTCTTTCACTGGCCGAATCAGGGTGACTGGATGTTCGATGCGCGCGACTGGCCCGATCCTGACGCCATGATTGCCGAGCTGAAATCGCTGGGAATTGAGCTGATGGTCTCCGTCTGGCCGACGGTGGATAACCGTACCGAAAGCTATCGGGAGATGCGCGAAAACGGCTGGCTGGTACAAACGGAACGTGGCTTGCCGATCAATATGGATTTCCTCGGCAATACCACTTACTTTGATGCGACTCATCCGGGCGCGCGCGACTACGTCTGGGGCAAAGCCAAACGCAACTATTACGATAAAGGCGTGAAGTTATTCTGGTTAGATGAAGCCGAACCTGAGTTCAGCGTTTACGACTACGACAACTATCGCTACCATGCCGGGCCGGTACTGGAAGTGGGCAATATCTACCCACGTATGTACGCTAAAACCTTTTTTGACGGCATGAAAGCCGATGGCGAAGACCAGGTTATCAACCTGCTACGCTGCGCCTGGGCCGGCAGTCAGAAGTTCGGCGCGCTGGTCTGGTCAGGGGATATTCACTCCTCGTTTAGATCGCTGCGCAACCAGTTTGCCGCCGGACTCAATATGGGAATCGCGGGGATACCGTGGTGGACGACGGATATCGGCGGTTTTCATGGCGGTAATATTCACGACCCGAAATTCCATGAATTGCTGATTCGCTGGTTCCAGTGGGGCGTCTTTAGCCCGGTGATGCGTCTGCACGGCAACCGCGATCCGCAGATTTTACCCGCGCAACCGTATCGGGATGGCATTGCTCAATGCCCTACAGGTGCGCCGAACGAGGTCTGGAGCTACGGTGAGGAAGTATGCGAGGTACTGACAGGTTGCCTGGCGTTGCGAGAAAAACTCAAGCCCTATATCAAAGCGCTGATGGAGGAAACCCATAAGCACAATACGCCAGTGATGCGCCCCCTGTTCTTTGAATTCCCCGAACAGGAAACAAGTTGGACAATCACCGACCAGTATTGTTTTGGTCCTGACCTGCTGATCGCCCCCGTCATGCATGAAGGTATGCGCGAACGTGATGTCTGGCTACCAGAAGGGGAAACATGGACGGATCTTGCGACTGGTGAAAGCTATTCAGGAGGGCAGACGCTGCATTACGCTACGCCACTGAACAGAATTCCGGTGTTTATCCGCGAAGGTGGGCAGTACCGTAGCCTGCTGAATTTGTAGAATGATTCCGGCTGCGGGTTAGTACCGCAGCCGGAAGTATTACGGTAGGTATGTCTACTGTAGCTTAAACAATGCCGAGTAGTCCGCATTGCAAATACGCTGCACCGCCGGATGCTGGATCATTCTCTCGGCAAAAATCGCATGATATTCTTCCATGACATTCTCCACGCGCCCAATCTCTATTACCGACTCATCGGCATAAAAATCCAGCGAATAAAGGCTCGGCGCCACAAAAATCGCATCATGCGTCGCGCCAAACGCCTTCATTAAGGCCGCGTCATCAAATTCACCGAGGATCTCAACCTGTAGCCCCTGCGAATTAAACCAGTTCAACAACTTACGCCCCAGCATCGAGCGACGTCCCGGCACCAGCAACCGTCGCTCTTCCAGGCAGGCAGGGAACGCTTTTTCAGGAAGCGGATTCGTACACCAGAAACTGACGCTGCATTCGCCGATTTTGACTGAGAATAGACCCTCCTGCTGCGTGGAATCTATCGGGCAGTCGGAGATAATCATATCCAGCTTGTGCTGGCTGAGCTGTTCGAGCAACATTTCGTGCGTGGACTCGAAGCAACGCAGATGTATGGGTTCGTCTACCACCACCGCCGCATCCAGAACGCTGCTGACCAGACGCTTGGATAAAGCATCGGCGACGCCGACATCAAACAACAGGTTTGATTCTTTGCGGTAATTGACGATATCCAGCATCTCCTGGCTTAGCGTAAACATTTTGTCCGCATAGCGAAAAACCAGCTCGCCCAGTTCGCTGGGCTCAAGACCGCGTCCCTTACGTTTAAATAGCTTCCCCTGTAAACGCTCTTCCAGGGCTTTAATTTGACCAGTAATGGTTTGCGGCGTCAGAAAAAGCGCCTCTGCGGCACCCACGACAGAACCTTCTTTATAGACATGCCAGAAGTAATAAAGATGGTTGTAGTTAATATGAGACATGCTCATTCCTCTCCCTGTTCAATGTCGCAAGGGAGCGATACATCGCTCCCCCTTTCCTTCGTACTGGTTATGCCGGCGCGTTCAAACGCGCGCGCAACCAGCTATACCCCACCACTGCGGAGAGCAATGAACCAATCAAAATGCCCAATTTCGCCCAGTTAATAAGTTCCGGATCGACATTGCCAAATGCCAGGCTGGCGATAAAGATGGACATCGTAAAGCCAATGCCACACAAAATGCCGACCGCCATGATTTGCTGATAAGTGGTCCCCTGCGGCAGATGCGCCAGCTTGAAACGCAGCGCCAGCCAGCAAAACAGGCTAATCCCCAGCGGCTTACCAATCAGCAGACCGGCAATAATTCCCAACGGCAGCATGGAGGTCAGACCGTCAATCGTGACGCCCTGAAGAGAAACACCGGCATTCGCAAAAGCGAAGAGCGGCAGGATCAGGTACGCGACCCACGGGTGCAGAACATGCTCCAGACGCTTGGCCGGCGAGCGACCGTGTTTTTCTTTCAGTGGAATAAAGAAACCGACAATGACGCCTGCCAGCGTCGCGTGAACGCCGGACTTCAGTACCGCCGTCCACAGCACTGCCCCGACCAGAATATATACCCCAGTCCGTCTGACGCCGCACAGGTTCAGCAGCGCCAGCACGGCAATCGCGAACGCCGCCACGCCCAGCGAGACGATAGAAAGATCGCTGGTATAAAACAGTGCGATAATAACGATGGCGCCGAGATCATCGATGATCGCCAGCGCCATCAGGAAAATTTTCAGCGCCAGCGGAACCCGGCTGCCCAACAGCGCCAGCACGCCCAGCGCAAAGGCGATATCCGTCGCGGCAGGAATAGCCCAGCCCTCGCGAGTGACCGGATCGGAGTAGTTAAAGGCCAGATAGAGCAATGCCGGTACAATCATCCCGCCGATGGCGGCAATCACCGGAAAAGCGGCCTGGCGCAGACTGGCTAACGAGCCTTGCATCAGTTCGCGCTTAACTTCCAGGCCAATCAACAGGAAAAACACGGCCATCAGCGCATCGTTGATCCACAACAGCATGTTTTTGTTGATCTCAAGCGCCCCAACCCGTAGCTGAACCGGCGTCTCCAGAAAATCATGATACCATCCACTGGTCGCGCCCATATTGGCCATCAGCATAGCCAGCGCAGCGGCGATGATGAGAATGATGCCCCCAGAGGCATCGCTGCTAAAAAATCGGTGCAGATGTTTCACTTTTTATTCTCTCAATCAGGTGAATTCTTCGGATCTACTATCTTACCTCGCCTGACTCATCGTTAAAATTAGATTATATATGATGAATAGCTCGTTTTTTACGAAATGAAGTCCGACTTACGCCGGACCTTTTTAGTGCAGTCAGTCATTGATGATAGACCGCTACGCGTACAGATCCATTTTATACACCCGGAAACTGGTAATATCGTAGCGATAGCCTTCCCCGTTCGTTTCCGCGTTTTTGTAGTAACCTGACGTCATAGTCACTTCAAAAAGCACGGTTTTCTCCGTAGGCGCAATCTCCTGTAAAATTAGCAGCCCCATCGCCTCGCTGCCCGCCTGCGGATCGATAATATCGCTCTCGCCAGGCTGGCAAGAGATGGCGCGGCCATTTTCATCAAATGTGCAGTCAGCAAAATGCACCACAATATTGCCATTCTGCTGGATCGCTTTCGCGCTAACGCAGCTACTGTAGCCACGCGCGCCCAGCTCCTTGCCGTATTCAAATGGCCGCATAACGGTCATCTCATTCATATTCACCACGAAATGGACAATGCGGCTGTAGTTATCCGGCGGTAACAGGCTTTTGCTGTCATCACGCGAACGGTAGTTACCGTTATCAAATACCATAAACTCCACTATACCCGGCGTATTATTGGCGATTTCAACGACGTTATGCTGGCCCCACGTCCAAAAGTCACGGTCGGCCGCGTCGATATCCTCCTGTTTGCTAAAGTCATAAAGCGCCACACCTTCACTGTCGACCGGGGTTAAAAGATAAGGCTGATAAGCGTCGTCCCAGTCTTCATGCGTTGACAAAATAAAGCGTAACGCTTGCGTTTGCAGATCGACGCCAAACACCGCGCTCTGATGACGCCCGGACGCAATTAACAACTGATTCGTCTCATTCACGTAACTCTGGTTTATATGCAGCCAGTCTTTAACCGTCGGGTCTTCTCCCGGCGCCGTACCTGAAGGACGGGAAACCCGCGTCGTATCCAGCACCTTCGCCATATCGTAGTAAGCCGTCTCCAGTCCGGTAGTCAGATCGACAACCGATACGCCGTCTTCATTGGTTTTCAAATCGTCGGGCCGACCCGAGGTATATTCAGAGGGCGCAACAATGGTATTGCTGTCCCACGGCCAGATAGAATGGTGAAATTGATTATCGAGATTATAGAATGTGTGAAGACGCCCCATCATGTCGAACTCATACATATCCAGATAGGTATTTTTCGCTTCTGAAGTAGTGAGGAAATGGCCATTATCAATTCGAACAAAATTATAAGACGGATAATCCTGAGTAACGTACCAGCGCACCAGACCATTCTGATCTAATGCGTAATTATAGCGATCGAAATGCGTAATAAAATAAAACCCTGGCGCCATCTTGTCCGCATCGGTAGCAGGTTGCGTCACGTTGATAATCGGAAAACCTAATACGACCTCTGCGGAATCTACCGGCGGTAGCGGCTGTGTGGTGAGCGTATAGACGGCAAGTGGCGTATCTGCCTGAGAAAAGACAATATGGTTTTCAGTCTCCGCTACCAGCCCCAGAACCGGCAACAGATTTGCGCCTGCCGTAAGGGTGTAAAGATGTTCTATCGGCATCGCCGTTTTTGCCGCATCCTGGACCGTGACCATGATCTCAGCCGGTTCCAGACTCCAGACGCCGGCATAGGCGCTTAAAGGCGCCGTGCCGTAAGGGTCTAACAACATGAGCGCATTTTCTACCGTATTCTCTTGCGTGACCTGCGCAAGGCAATTTTCATAAATAGCGGTATGGTTAAGCACCATTTCATTATTGATATCGATACCCTGATTAATCGCCGGACGCGGCGCAGGAAGGACAACAGATGTTGCAGTCAACGTATTCATGATAAATCTCCAGTGTATTAATCTCATCGCCCCTCATGGGACCACGAAAATTAATACTCTGGATTTTTATGCCGACCGAATAAAATGCCGTAAAAACAGCTCATTACACCTTTTATTTTAGCAATTTATTTCACGTGAAGCGTTATATTCAAATTTTAGGTAATCCAGTACGGCAACAACATTGCCTGGAGACATCCGGTTAAGATGCGGCAGGAAGGGATGGTTGTGAACATAACGAATAAACGCCGTCGCGCTATTTAACGTCGCATGGCGTAACAAACTCACCTTTTTATTTCCTGTGAGATTGCATACCGCCATCGCATAATCCCGTGTGGAAAATGTACGCCAGACGTTGTTGCGAATTCCGCCGCTCAAAAACAACCGCGGAGGGAGATCGCGTTTGGGCGGCGTAACGCCTCTTTCACGCACAAACGAAATATGGCAGCGCCCCTGACGAAGATAGCTAAAATTCGCCATCATACAGCCGCCCAGAATGAAGCATTCGTGATCGAGATAATGCTGGACATTCAGGGAACGCTCATCCGTCAACGCCTGAACCAACTCAAAATGTCGATAAGCAGGTAATACGGGTTTTACTAACATCCCCGGATCGTTTTTATATAAAACGGCGGGGCCGTAATCCACATCAAATAATACATTGCGGCGCATGGTCAGCGCCTCTTTTCGCTGCACCAGATGCGCCAGCGTGCCGGACGGAAGTCGTTCTTCGTAATCAGAATGATATTGATAATCCGCTTCCACCGGTTGGGCGGAGTAATTCGTTGAGATCGCGACGACCTTACCGCTCTCCTCTTCCGCCGTCACCAGCACGTATAAGCTGCTGTCGCCGCCGTTAAATTTCACACGAAACGCCCGCGTGCTCATAGCGATGTCAAACGCGGGAAACACAAAATCGCGTTCCGCTTGATTAGCGCGACGGGACAGTTTTTGTAATTCGCGGCTAAAACCCGTGCTGTCTATCGCCAGCGCCGCGCGTATTTCAACTAGCGACGCTCCTTCGCCAATCAACGTGGCAAGGTTCTCTTGTCTGGCGTCGCTTCTGATAGCGGTATAGGAGATGAACGTTTTATTACACTGGCGGCAATACATACGCCGTTCACCTTTAGTGGAAAAGCCATATTTTTTCAGCGACGTCCCGCCACAATGCGGACAGGACTTCACCAGACCTTTCCAGGGTTGATTCGCCGCCTGGCGAAAAAGATTAAGCGATCTGGCTGAGATAATGGGGAACAAAAAGCCGCACGCTCGACAGAGAACATTTTTCCCTTGCGGTAGATAGTCTGGACTCCCCAGAATCCCCAGATTTTTGCAGCCTGACGTTTTGCAAGCATCGACATTAATGTGAGAAAACATATTCACTCCCTGCGAATACTACCTTCAAACAAATATTGACTTTATTTCTGCAGGTGAGATGCCTTTTTCATACAGGGTTCGCATGGCACTCATCGCCGTCGCGGTATGCGAGAAAAAAGCCTGATAACCTGCACACAGATAGTTATGATTGGTTGCGCCTGACGCGGAGGGTAAAAAACGATGTTTCGGACAGCCGCCATAGCAGGCGAACTTCCATTGACAGCGATGGCACTCCTGCGCCATTGAACGCTGTTTATCGCTGCCGAACTGGCGATTTTGTTCGCCTTGATTCATTTGACGCAGCGTCTTCTGGTGGATATTCCCCAGTTTAAATTGCGGATATACGAAGTGATCGCAGTTATAAACATCGCCGTTCATTTCCATCGCAAACGCGCTGCCGCAGGTGGGAGCAAAAACGCAAACCTGCGGCGGCAGGCCGCACCAGGCCGCCAGCGTCTGTTCAAATAGCTGGATGCCGATATCGCCGATATCCTCACGGATCCAGATATCAAATACCGCATTCAGAAACTGACCAAATTGCAGGCTATCGACCGACCACGGCGTCATCGCGATATGTTTATCCTGCGGCTGCGCCAGCCCATTTTCCCCACAGCGTTCAACTAAAGGGATAAATTGCATATAGCGGCTACCAATGCTTTTCAGGTAGCGATAGACCTGAACAGGATGATGCATATTGGTACGGTTAACCACCGTGAGGGTATTAAATTCTACGTCGTGCTGCGCCAGACAACGCACCGCATTTTCTACTTTTTCATGCGTCGGCTTTCCGGAGCGCGTCACTCGCCATTCATCGTGTAACGCGGCATCGCCATCAATAGAGACGCCAACCAGAAAATCATGCTCCCGGAAGAAGGTCGCCCAGTCATCGTTGATCAGGATGCCGTTGGTCTGGAAGGTATTGACGATGGTTTTGCCGCCACAATAGCGCTGCTGAAATTCAACGGCTTTACGATAAAACGGGATGCCCATTAATGTGGGTTCCCCGCCCTGCCACGCAAAAATGACCTCATCAATATCCTGTGCGGCAATCTGCTGCCTGATGAAGAGTTCGAGGGTCTCTTCCGACATTTTGTAATGGTTTTTTCGATCCGGATAGAGCTTTTCTTTCTCCAGATAAAAACAGTACTTACAGTCAAGGTTACACACCGATCCGGTTGGTTTAACCATGACCTGACAACTTTTCCCAAACATCATTACCTTCCCTGAAATAAAAGAACCTGATCCGGCACAGAGTGACCGGATCAGGTGGGCATAGCCCTAAGTGGCATACTTAATTTTTTATAATTATTCCATTAGCCCCAGGTGACAGGCGTCGGCTTATCGCCACGGGCTTTCATCAGCGAATCGTTATCAATATCCTTTTTATACTTCAGGAACTTACCGTAAAGCTGTTTCTCAATCTGCGGCTGTTTACCAATTTGATTGAGCGTCTCGAAACGATCGGTTTTCAGGTTATAGAGATATTTGGGTTTATTCTGGCGATCGATGATCATCTTCCAGTCGCCGTCGCGGATCGCCCACTCATCCGTCGGATCGTCCTGGAACGGCATATCGATACCGAAGATCAGCGGTTTCTGGCGTTTTAACGTCTTGTCCTGCAGTAGCGGAACTAAAGACTGACCGTCGTAGGTACGATCGGTCGGGAGTTTAAAGTCCATCATGTTGGCCAGCGTCGGCAACCAGTCAAGACCATATACCGGCGTGTCCGTTACCATTCCCTGTGGAATATGCTTGCCGTATTTGATGATTGCCGGTACGCGAATGCCGCCTTCCCACAGGTTGTCTTTACGTCCGCGCAGACCGTCGGTTTCCCCGGCCAGGTTCAGCTCGTACACCTTACGCGCTTCGCGCGTGACAGGGCCGTTGTCGCTGGTAAAGATGACGATAGTGTTATCTTCCTCGCCCATCGCCTTAATTTTATCCAGCACTTTACCGACCTGCTCATCCATATAGCTGATATTGGCGTAATATTCGCCGGTACCGCGCCACGGTTTGTCTGCCCAGTCACCGTAGAACAGATCCGGATGCTGCTTCTGGTAGTCGGTCATGTACTGCGAATACATATCAAGGTATTTTTTCGGCGACGCCAGCGGGCTATGGACTTCGGTAAAGGCGACATATAAGAAAAACGGATTATCGTCTTTTTTATTATCCAGCCAGTTCACCACTTCAGAGCTCACAAACTCGCCGCTCATCTTATCTGCGCGGCCAATATGTTGGCCATTACGAATCCACCCCGTAGGATGCACCACGCCATAGCGCGGGCGCTCCTTGGCGTTGTCCAGCGTAGCATCGGTGACAAATCCCGCCGGATTAACAAACGTATAGTCAAAGCCCATGTCTTTCGCCTGCGGCTGATCGGTGCGATCGCCGCCCGCATTCAGGTGTAATTTCCCCATCATCGCCGTATCGTAGCCCTGCTGTTTTAGCAGATTGGCGATAGTCAGTTCATTACGCCCCAGCGCAACATCTTTGCCTTCCGGTATCCAGGAACGGATTCCGGTACGGAACGGCATACGACCGGTTAACAGGCCCGCGCGGGAAGGAGAACACAGAGGCGCTGGCGCATAATAGTCGGTAAACTTCACCCCCTCCTGCGCCAATTTGTCTATGTTAGGTGTTTTAACGATGCGGTGCCCGTAGGTGGCGAGATCGCCATACCCTAAATCATCCGCCAGAATAATGACTAAGTTAGGACGCTTTGCGGTTGCCGCTTGCGCGGTTGATAATACGCTTCCAGCGCATAGCGCCAACCCTATCATACTGGCAACGACTGTTCTTTTCATTTCAACTCCTTTGAGTTATCGCACGGTCTGATTACGATATATTTGCCGATAGACCCGGCTGCGGAATACAGCCTGAATTAATTGCACTATATATATTCGATTTGTCTTATATTTCTTCCATTAACATCGTTTTATCGTAGAAAATTATTCACACTCATTATAATATTAATACCATAAATATATTTCGTGCTAAAGAAAACACGCCTGAAGCAGTCTATAAAAAAAGAAATCGCGAACGAGTGATGCAGATCTCAAATATGGCCCATATGTCAGAACCGCTATTGTGATGTCAATATATGTTGCTGTTTGAACGGTAACACCCTCATTTAATGGCAGTAAGTTGTCTTTGCGAGAGATTATTCCCATTCGAAGTTTCATTAATTTCATGCTATCCGGTGTGACTTTTACAACAGAGACATAAACTATAAATCAAATAGTTATCACGTAATAAACAACATTATCTGACACGAATATTTGACGATTATATGTCGCTGATATTTTTGAGACATCTATCACCTACGTATAAAAAGACACTCCTTAGAATTCGCTTCTTTACACAACATTTCACTGTGTTTTTACCTCATGGAGTTGAGCATGAAAAATAAGAAATATATTAATAGTCTACTCGCCGCATGTGTTCTTTTCTCTTGCTTTAATGGCCAGGCAGCGGAGTTGAAACGCGTATACGGTAAACTTAGCTTCGGATATGGCGACTGGAATAAAGGCTTTGTCAATGTCGATCGCGGCGAAGTGTGGAAAGCGGTAGCCGATTTCGGCGCCGTGTTTGACAGGGGCGAATTTGCATCATTTTATGAAATGAACGTGCTCAACCATCCGGTAGAAGGCCGTAACCATGTTACCCAATTTCTGGGACATTATAGGGTGGTAGAAGGCTCTAACTTTACCGCAATGATGAAACTCTATATGTCGATGGAGAATAAATTCGGTGATGAATTAAACATGATGTACGGGGTAGGTTATCTGGGTTTAACCAGCCCATCAGGCTTTATTAAGCCCTATTTCGCTGTTCATAACTTATCGAACGATTATACCTCTAAAAAGTATGGACAGGCGACAGGCTTTAACGGTTATGTTCTCGGTTGGGTCGCGGCTTATAACTTCGATATGTTTAATGAAAAGTTCGTCATTTCAAACTGGAACGAAGTTGAAATGGATCGTAATGATGCCTACGCCGAACAACAGGGTGGGACGACCGGCCTGAACGGCGCGGTAACGTTTACATGGAAATTTATGCCGCGATGGACCGCCTCCGTCTCTTACCGTTACTTCAATAATAAATTGGGGTATGACGGCTACGGCGACCGTATGAATTACCTGATCGGCTTCGAGTTTTAATAATTAATAAACTTGATGAATATTACTTAATTTCCCCGGTTTGTAGTCGTGAATGACACGACTACAGGCATTGTTTTTCTTTAATGTAGCGTAAATGGATGGTTTATATGAACAAAAAGTTTTCGATATCCCTACTGTCGCTGTGCATTGGTTTGTCTTCAGCCATTTCCTTTTCAGCCGATGCGCGTGACATCACAATTTATTATACAAACGATTTACATGCCCATGTAACCCCAGAAATTATCCCCTATGTATCCAAGACACGTCCGGTAGGCGGCTTTGCGCCCATCTCGAAAATTGTCAAAGATGCAAAAGCGAAAGAGAAAGATGTCTTTTTCTTTGATGCTGGCGACTATTTCACCGGACCTTTTATCAGTACGCTGACCAAAGGCGAGGCTATTATTGATATTTTAAATACCATGCCTTACGACGCCGTCTCTGTCGGTAACCATGAATTTGACCATGGCCATGAGAATCTGGTTAAACAACTCAGCAAATTGCAATTCCCGGTATTGTTGGATAATGTTTTTTACAGCGGCACAGATACGCCATTAATTAAAGAACCGTATACCATCGTGGAAAAAGATGGATTCAAGATCGGCGTCATCGGTATGCACGGCGTTTCCGCATTCTATGAAGCGATTGCTGCAGGCGTGCGTGAAGGCGTTGACTGCCGCGATCCGATTCCTTATGTGAAAAAACAGCTGGAAGAGTTAAAAGGGAAAGTTGACCTGACCGTGCTGCTCGCCCACGAAGGCGTGCCGGGTATGCAGTCCAGCGCGGGCGAGGCTGATGTCGCACGCGCGCTGAAAACCGACGTTGATATGGCGAAATCACTGGAAGGCTATGGACTTAACGTCCTGATTACCGGCCATGCGCATAAAGGTACGCCAGAACCGATTAAAGTGGGCGATACTCTTGTCGTTTCCACGGATGCGTACACCATCGAATTAGGTAAACTGGTACTTGACTGGAACCCGGAAACCAAAAAAGTGGACAGCTACAATGGTAAGTTGATCACCATGTATGCGGATACTTATAAGCCAGATCCGGTCACGCAGGCCAAAATTGACGAATGGGATAACAAGGTTAAGAAAATTACCGATGAGGTGGTCGCGCACTCTCCGGAAGTGCTGACCCGTTCTTACGGTGAATCCGCGCCAACCGGCAACTTAATCACCGATGCCCTGATGGCTACCGTTCCTGGCGCCGACGCTTCCTTCTATAATGCTGGCGGCATCCGTACCGAATTGCCTAAAGGTAATATCACCTATGGTGATGTGCTGAGTATGTATCCGTTCACCAACGATGTCATGAGCATGGAAATCAGCGGTAAGGACCTGAAATCCATCATGTCACACGCTGCCGATCTGAAAAACGGTATGCTGCACGTATCGAAAACCGTCCAGTTTAAATATGACAGCACCAAACCGCTGGGCCAGCGTATTGTTGAATTTGATATCAAAGGCAAACCGGTAGAAGACAATAAACTCTATACCGTCGCGCTGGATTCCTTTATCGGTAAAGGTGGTGGCGGATTTACCTTCACTAAAGGTAAAAATATCAAATATATAGGGATACAAACCGCACCAGCGTTGGTTAACTATATGAAGCAGGTTAACAATATTCAACCTGACCACACCATGCGCGTGGATGATATTAGCAAATAAGCCATAATGTTATGCGGTCGATAACCGGCCGCATAACATACTTAGTTATGCAAACAGCGGCATTTTGTATACCCGAAATGCAGAAATATCATAACGATAATTCGTGCCATTCGTCTCTTCGTTCTTGAAATAGCCCGACGTCACCATCGCTTCGAATAAGACCTCTTTCGTCTCTTTATTGATTTCTTGTAATACCAGTCGACCTAACGCCTGTTGCCCTTCATCCGGATCGACAAGATCGCTGGAACCTGGTTGCGCGGTAATGGTATGTTCAAACTCATCAACCGTCGTCGCGCCGAAGTGAATAACCAGGTGACCATTAGTCAATAAATGCTTAGCGCTCACAAAACTGCTATAGCCCCGGTTCCCGACTTCCGTTTTACCATACTCATACGGACGCGTTACGGTCATCGTATTTAGGTTTATTTTAAACTGCACCACCCGGCTGAAGTTATCGAGCGGCAACAGACTTTTCGCATCTTCGCGTGAACGATAGTTACCATTATCAAAGACCATAAACTCCAGGATACCAGGCTCATCATTTGGAATTTCAACAATATTATGCTGCCCCCAGGTCCAGAAATTCTTATCTGCCGCATCAATCCCTCCCGGCGAGGTAAGATCGTACAGCGGGACACCATCATCATCGACAGGGGTTAATAAGTATTGCTTGAATTCGTCAGACCAATCCTCATGGTTCGCCATAATAAAGCGCAGTTCGCCGGAATCCACATTTACGCCAAAAATCGCGCTCTGATGCCGACCGGAACAAATCAGCAAATTGTTGGGTTCATTAATATAGCTTTGGTTGATATGCAGCCAGTCATCCATTGATACGTCCTGACCTGGCGCGCTTCCGGAAGGACGCGGCGATCTGGAATAATCCATCACATACAGCATATCGTAATAGGCGACTTCAAGTCCGGTAGATAAGTTAATAATAGAAACGCCATCTTTCCCGGTTGAGTAACCATCTGGCCGTCCATTGCTATATTCTGAAGGCGCAACTGCCAGATTGTTCTCAATGGGAAGAATGGAGTGATGGAACTCATTGTCGAGAAGATAAACCGTATAAACCCGTCCCATAATGTCAAATTCATACATATTCAGACAATGGTTTATTCCCTGTGACGTCGCCAGGAAATGGCCGTTATCCATTCTGACAAAATTATAAGATGGGATATCCTGACTGACATACCACCGGACAATCCCGTTATGATCAAAAGCCAGATTATACCGATCAAAATAAGTAGAGAAATAAAGCCCTTCCTCCATCAGCGAGGCCTGCTGCGCAGGACAGGAGACGCTAATAATGGGGAAGCCGAGGCTCACGTTAGCCGAATCCGTGGGCGGTAATGCGTCTGTCATTACTGTATATTGCCCGACAATTTGCGAGGCAAGGCGTAGGGTAATCTGATTATTCACCGCGGATACCATCCCACACACAGGAATAAGGTTAGCGCCCGGATGTACATCATATTGATAACGCACTTCCTCTGTCGTCGCTTCGCTATCAACAACATTGATCTCAAGCGCGGCAGCTTCATCCATCCAAACCCCCAGATAGAGACTCAACGGGGCGGTCCCGTAGGGATTTACGGTGACAATGGCCTTGTCACAGGTATTAGATTGCGTGATCTCCGCTAATCGTTGTTCATATATGGCGTTATGGTTTAACACCAGTGCGTTATTGGTATCGATTTTCTGGTTAATCGGCTCACGCGGTGCGGGCAAGTTAACCATTGACGAATTTTTCTTATTCATACGTTTCTCCTTATTAATTCAGATATAGACAACGAGCGGCCACAACAAGCCAGCCCGTTGCTTAGCAAATAACCCTACGTCAACAAGAGAAATCGGTTTAATAATTTAAAATAAAATATCCATAAAATAACACCCAGACTAAAACTATTCTTTATCGTCCGAAGATTTTATTTCCCTGGCGCTACTATAAAAGCATAACAATTATGTAGCATTAATGCATTGTGACCAATAGCCTATACCTTTTTTATGGTTGGCATAGGCCTTGCGCCATAATTCAAATTATTTTATGTCAACAATAAATCAATCAAAGCATATCAATCTACTGATAAAAATTAACACTACTATCATTTTATTTTTAGAGCGACTAAAAATAAAATTTTAGTTTTTCTAAAAAACCATCATTTTTGTGACACGATACGATTTTCTCTGGAAAAAAGACGCTATTACAATCACACCAGTTGATCCACAAATTTAATATGCATATTATTATCGCTACCCCAATTAAACCCATTAAATAACATCATGACTATTTATTTAATTAACAGCACGCACACTTACAATGATAAGACCAATGAGCTAAAAAACATAAAAACGGGAAAGATGATAAAAATTGCCGCAATGCGCATAAAATGTCTGGAATATATGCTGAATCATGCACAACAAGAGATTATTTATAAAAAACAACTCTCTAATGAACTTTGGGGGGAAAGAAGTCAATTTATCAGCGACGCCAACCTGACCCAGATATTATATCTACTGCGGCGCGACCTTAAAGGCTTTGGCCTGAGCCAGTTTTTTTCCACGGTGCCTCGAACTGGTATTAAAGTAGATGCTAACATTATTATCAGCAATGAAAACAAAAGCTGCCTCCCCTCTTCTTTAAAAAAAGAAGAGTATAAATATATGGCATTATTTTTCGCTTTACTGACCATGGTCATAATGGTTATTTATTTAATACGATAATTTGATATTAAGCCGACAAATCGCATAAGGATGTGCTTCCTTCAACCAAAGCGTCAGGCTGCTTTTCCTGGCTAAAAAGAAAGGTCGACTGAAATGTTGATATCAGTTTTTTGACATTTTTATAATGGGTGCTGTTTGTAGCCAGATAAGCATAAACGGGTAACGTACGAAAAATCATTTCATCAGGCATACGTAGTATTTTTATATTATAACGCCGCACATCTCTAAAATAAGTAGCAATCTTTCCTGGCAAAATCGCAACCATATCGCTTTTTTCAACAACACCGATAACTCCAAATAGTGAATCACTATAATAACCTATTTCCCTGCGCCCCGCATAAGGCGTACTGCTCTTGAATAAATCAATGCTATCAGCGGTGAAAGAAGAGAACATATCTGAATGATAGACAGCATGTCTGGCAGCATAAAAATTATATAAAGAAATTTTTTCAAGCCCAACCAATGGACTTTTTTCACCACAAACACAAACAAAATCAGATAAATTATCAATAAGATAACTTTCGATCATCTCATTCTTAATTTCCAGAATTCCCATGATGACATCCGCATAGCCATGCGTCAGCATGGAGGCTGGTGAGTATTCCCCTGTTTTTTAATCGCATAGTGTTTAATAATATATCGATTCATCAACACAGTATCCAGCAATGCTGGAAAATAGTAATTTTCAGTGATATCACTTCCCAGAACAATGAGTTCATTACTCTCCTGAGCATCTGTTTTATCGCACAGTGTGCTTTCTATAGATTCAATTGCCTGGCGAAATACCTGGTGAAGCGATTTACCTTTGCTGGACGGAACTAATCCTTTGCGGGTTCTGATAAATAACTCTTCGCCATAAAGATTTTGTAAACGAAGAAGAGCCTGAGAGATCGCCGCAGGCGTGACATCCAGTTTCCTCGCCGCCCTGGTTGCATTTCCTTCAGTAATAACCGTATCGAACACTTTGATCAGATTGTAGTCAATTTTTTTAGCATTTTTTATTGGCCGCATATAGGTTATCCTGGCTGGTATAATCTGGCACCATCATTTAAGGCGCAGATTAACCTTGCACCACACTTATTTCAATAAGTAAATCATTTCCTCTATCTGTTTGTTATTAAATTATAATTTTATTGATATCATTTCAGCCTGTGTGAAATAAAAACACATGATGCTATTTTATAAAAAACATCAAAAACATCTGGCACACTTTATAAAAAAGTAAAAAAACATAATATTATCCTATTTAATCACAAATGATTCTCTTATTTCTTTGCGGTTCTCTACGCTTATCCGTACTGATGTAAGGAGTACTTTACCGCCAGTGAACACACTGACAGTGTGAAACGTACCTTATGAATATCAAAACGGAGTGAATTCATGAGACAATATACTATTAATAACGAATTTATTTATAATGAGTCGTTAAGAGAAATAATATCATTACATGATAAAAAAGTGCTAAAGGTGACGCTAATGCGTGCGCGTTGTTTAAGCTATCTTTTTGAAAATGCCTACAAGAAACTGATTACGCGGGAGATGATTTCACACGCAGTTTGGGGAGAGCGAAGTCAATTTGTTAGCGATGCTAATTTGACGCAACTTCTTTATCTGCTGCGACGAGATTTACAACAAATCGGGCTTTTCGAACTGTTTGTTACGCTCCCCAGGCAGGGGATAAAAATCGATGAAAGATTTATCATTGACGCTGCTGACATACCGCCACAAGCTATTCAATATCATACTCACCGATGTAATAAAATTATATCCATTGGTATTCCCACTCTTTTTTTATTGATCGTGCTTTTCTTTTTAGCGCCGTTTATCTGAAGATAAAGTCTGTAGACCGTGTCCCGGGAAGGTGAGAACATTTTTCATAATATCCTCACACGACACTGACGGGACACCATCTGCGGTCTGCTACGCGGTTCAGTCATAGACAATGCGTAGCACTGTTAATTGCTTATCTTCATCCAAATAATCTCGTTTTACCGTTGCATGAGGAGACGATATCGGCGTGATAATATTCTCGACAATAATATAACGTTCAACTCCCTCTTTATTATGGCATTGAATTTCTAAGGTTCCCACGTCATTCCAGCAGCCTGCCTCAACAACCGATCCCATAAAATGAATCTGAGCGGTCGGTTTCGCTGTCCCTTCATGAACGATAAAGGAAAGTAAAATCACCGGTATGACGCAACGCATAGACTTCATTTTACTTTCACTCCTGTGCGTTCTCCTCTGAGCGAATATCACCCCTTCGCTTTCTGAATCGCCATTTGCAACATATCCTGAGTCGTGCTTCCCGGGATCACGGTCACCCGTTTTACATCACCGTTTTGCGTCTGAGGCATGACGACAAAAGCAGGCGTGCCGCTAAAGTCCATATGCTGCGCCAGTGCCTGGTTAGTGAGGAGCGCATCATGTACTGCACCGCTGCTTTGCGCTTCTTTTACGGCGGCCAGCTGCGTCGGCGTTAGATAATGTTGCGCCAGGGTGTAGACATCGTGTTCCGTTAACGCGCCTTCCACCTTCCCTGTGGCATAAAGCGCATTATGCCAGTCGAGATATTTCGCCCCGCCCTGTGTAAGCCATACCTTTTCGCCGACTCTGGCCGCCAGTCCGGATACCGGCCAGCGGGAGGAAAAAATAGGAAACTCTTTGAAAATAAACCGGGTATCCGGGTTCGCCTTAATCAGGTTTTCGACCACAGGCGCCATTTTGCTGCACCACGAGCACTGGTAATCAAAGAACATCACCACCGCCGCTTTTGCCTCGTTGGGCCCAACGGAAGGACTGCTGCTACTGAGCAACTCAGCACGATACTGTAATGCCAGTTGAACATACGCCTGTTGTTGCGCAATCTGCTGACGCTGATGCAACGTCTCGCTGGCGGCGACCAAAAATTCCGGATGTTCGGCCAAATACGTTGCCACCACCTCTCCCACTTTATCCGGATGACTGACGATGTAGGCTTCCGCCATCGGGCCAATTTGCGACGTCGGGGCAGAATCGGCGGCGATTGCCGAGGCGGATACGGCAACGCCTGCCAACGTCAACATCGCCAATCGGGAAAGTTTTAACGCGTGATAATACATAATAAAAGTCTCGTTCGATAAGTTCGGAAAGCCTCCCGCTATCGGGAGACGCCTGAAAAAAAGTTAATGAATACGCGTCAGATCCACGGTTTGCGCTGGCATTACCCGCCCATAGTCATTAATACTTTGCCAGCGCACAGTGCAGCGAACCGTGTGCCGGCACCAGTCCGTTTGACGCGTTGCAAAGGGAGCCACGACCCCGGCGTTGTCCTGGGCGCGCTCGTTAGCGCGTAATAAAAAGAGCGTAACGTAATAGGGTGTCGGATTGCGTACCGTCGCGCCATCGGGGGTAAGCGACCAGATCAGATGCCGGTAGGCCTGCTGCGGATTGCCGGCGAGTCCCTCAGGGCGATAGAGCAATTTTAAAGCCGAACGAAACGCCATTTGTACACGGTTCGCTTCCGGTTTACCGGAGGGAATAGCGGCGATACTCAAGGTAAACAGACTTTCCCTGTCGGCGGGTAGCGGTCCACCGGTATAAACCACCCGCATTGAGTTTTCCTGGCGCGCTGAAAGCATAAATAATGGCGGCGTGACCACGAAGGGCATGATATTCCCTTCGTTTTTGGTTCCTGGCCAGCGGCCGCCTGGTAAAATATGCGTATCAATTAACCAGGACGCTTCTGAATGGTTACTTACCGGTACGCTTAATGCCGGGGCGCCCGCATGATAGATAAAGCGAGTGCCGCCAATTACCACGCCAGCCTGCGCCCATGATATGGGAAGCAAGCACCAATATATCGCGCAGCGTAAAAAGAACTTATTCATAGGCAAGAATGAAGGTTGCGGAGGCATTGGCGTCCCCGGGCGTTACCGTGCCGCCATCGGCAAGATAACGCGCGTAAAATTGCAGATGCGCCGACGCCTGGCCCGGACTGAGCGTCACCACATCACTCTCCTGCCCCAGTGGGATTAAAGTTTTATTTTGATCATAAAGCGCAACCCCAATGCCTGAAGCGTCGCTTTCCCCTGCGGTAAGCGCCAATAAATCCGTATTACGGCTATCCCCTGCACCGCTAAAACTGACCGTTACGCCGCTGGCAGTGCTGCCGCAGTTCTGTAAATCGATAGCAAAAGGTTGCCAGGCGGAACCGTCGCCCGCGCGATAAAACTGCCGTTGAGAAACCGCGCCCATCGCCACGTTAATATTTTCCGAGCCTGGAGAGAGCGAACACGTATTGTCCGTGATGGTTCCGGAAACATAGACCCGGCCATCGTGCGCCTGGACGCCGGATGCCGCCAGCAGCATCCCGATGCCGTACAGGATATCGTTACGCATAATTACGATGGCTCCTCATTCATACTGCATATCGAAATACATGACCGCCGTCGCGTTCCCGGACGTGACCGTCGGCCGGGTCGATTTATAGCGAATATAAAAAGACAGCGTGTTGCGTCCGGCTTTCAACGGATAGACCACCGAGTCGGCATTATTGATACTGATGGTATCCTGATCATCATTCAGAATTTCCACCCCAACCCCGCTTGCTAACATGTTTCCGCTTCCCATCCCGGTGTCGGTTATCGCCAGTAGCGCGGGATTGTCCGGATCGGGTTCGCCGGTAAACCAGATCTTCGCCCCGGCAATTCCTCGGGAACAATTTTTGAGGTTGATATTAAAGGGCTTAAATTTTGTCGTTGTTCCTGTCGAAGGAAAGTCGCCAACCGCAAACTGTCCTAAATCAATACTTTGACTGAGGCTGGAGATATCTATGTCGCAGGTTTGCGCCACAATAGTGCCGGTAAATTCGAGGTTATAAGCGAGGTCGTCAGCGCTGGCATTGATTTGTGGACACAGCATTAGTCCCATGACAAAAAGAGCGCAGTGTGATCTGTTCATTTAGTCAAAGTCCACTCGCAGGCTGGCCAGGGCGGTAAACGCCCCTTCCGCTGGCGTTTCACCTGTTGTACTCACCGGGTAGGCCTGCAATGTGATGTTAGCGCGTCCGGCGCTATCGGTGGTAAAAGGCGCGACGCTCTGTACATCATTGGGGATAAGCGCGTTTCCTTCATCGGTTTCGACCACTACACCGACATCGGCATTATCCGAAGCGATAGCCTGGGGAAAGTGGCTATCCGGCGTAGCGATAAGACGCATTGTTAAATTGACCTGCGAATCCAGGCCGCTGCACTTTACCGGTACGCTGAATTTTTTCGCTCGTACCCCCTCCGGCTTTTGGCCTGCATGGTTGAAATTGCCGCTGTATAATGCGCCGAAATTCACCAGAATCGTTTGTCCGGCGTTGATTTCGCAGCTTTGCGGTACGGTCACCGTTCCACTATAAAGAATGCTGTACACGACATCTGTCAGCGGATCGCCTGCGGCGGTCATGACATAAACATTGAACATAGTCTTAGGACTAATATTCACCGTGCCGACGAACGGTTTAACAATTTTGAGCTGAAACTCCAGATTTGAGTCACGAACGTAAAACGGTTGACCCGCTTTCACATTTTCATCATATCCCATCAGGACATTGTTCATTGGCGGATAGATATCGCCCGCCGAAGAATCCTCAATTCGCATTCCGCCTTCAAGGTAGTCCGGGTCCAGCTTTAAATATTTCCAGTTACCGCTCGTTTCTACGACCGGATATGGCGACACATAGGAGCGATAAGTCTGGCTATAGGTCGACGCGCCGGCGGGACACACCGCCTGTACATTAACTTCCTGGCTTTTTTCCAGTTGAACCGTCTTTCCCACCTGGTTTTGTTCTGCCGTCAGAGTGGTCGTTAAATCGTAATTAATACTGGAAGGTACACCGTTAACGTTTTTACACACGTCTGCGAAGGCGTACTGCGATACGACACTTCCCGCCAGCAGAGCAAATAAAAGAGGTATTTTCATTTAATGACACTCCGCATGTTGTCGACTCAGAATCTGACGGGAGGAAGAGAGATGATAGGACGCGACGCACTGTTGATCCGGTAGGTTCCCCCAGCGAACGTGCAGAACGCCTTGCGCTGACAACCCGGAAAGATAGACCTCCCCGGCCTCGTCAACAATCGCCTCCGCATGGCGATCATTCACCGTCACCGTTGCGCCAAAGGGTACAGGCTTACCGTTATGATTCAGCGTTACCAGGGCACGCGCGCCGACTCGCGCTTTAAATCTGGCCAGAACCAGCGCGCCTTCGGTCGGCACAACGCGAGTCACCGCGTCATCAATATCGACATCATCAGCCATGGCGTTAACGTCCAGCGCCATACGGTTTTGGCGATATGTCGTCGCATACGGCACCACCGCATAGCCACGCGCGTCCGTATGAATACCCGGCTGGTCGACAACGCCGACGTTGGCTGCGCCCGGCGCGGCAATCAAAATATTGGTATTGCCTAACGGCTGGCTTAGCGTCACTCCATGCGCGTGCGCCACCAGGCCGCCGCTCAGGCCATAATTCACCTGCTGGTAATCGCCGTTATCGCTAACGTTATAGCCAATGTTGGCATTGCCTTTCGCGCCATCGTATTCCAGGCTGGCGGCGCCGCTTTCGCCAATACCGTGATTCTGATAGCCTTGCTGTATGTTGTAACTAAGATTGTTTTCGTCCAGTAGTGTGCCGCTAAGGCCCGCATTCTGCGTAACGTTATGCTGTTTGTCCGTACTGGTGCTAAAGGTAGCGTAAACATTGTGATGGTGCGTGACCTCATCATCGTGTTGCAGCCATTGACTTAGCGGCACCGAGATATTCAGGGCGAAAATTTGATCGCGCTCCGCATCGCCTGCGGATTTGTTATTGTTGTAAGAAACGCTCCATGCAATACCCGCCAGCGTATCGCTGTATCCCACCTGCAACAAAGAATCCTTTTCATCAGTGTGCCAGTAACTTTGCTGGCTGCCGGTAATAAAAAGCGATCCCAACCCGCCTAGCTGTTGATTGATATCGAGTTGTACTTTCCCCCTCCTGGTGTAATAAAGGTTGTAATAATCCGCCCATTCCGGCCTGCTTTTATCGCTGTCAGTCCGATTGTCATCGTCATAGCCGCTCATCCGTTTCCACGTGGTATCATCCAACGTGTAAAAGCCCGAGGTTGAATAGCGATAGCCCATAAGCTGTAAATTGGTTCCTGACTGTGCAAGCGATTTGGCATACAGGAAACGCAGCGATTGCCCCTGGTAGGTGTTATTATCCGCCAGCGTACTGGTAGCCTGGGTGACATCCAGCGACACCGCGCCCCAGTCGCCCAGATTTGCGCCGCTGCCGATCGCCAGCGCGTGATAATGACTGGAAAGTTGTGTTCCGCCATACAGCGTAAAACCATGCGGTAACCCCCATATCAAGGTCGCCTGACTGAATTTCACCTTCTCTTTTTGACTACTCTCGCTGCGATACTCCGCCACCGTCGCCGCATACTTCAACCGCCCTTCTCGTTGTAGAATCGGCACGGCGGAATAGGGCACGTTATAGCGATTAATAGAACCGTCGGACTCTTTGACTTCCACAGTCAAATCGCCGCTGGCGGCGGTAGGATAGAGATCATTAATAGTAAATGCCCCGGGCGGCACATAGCGCTGATTGATGATGTAGCCGTTTTGCCGAATGGTCACTTGCGCGTTGCTTCTGGCAATGCCGTGAATGGTCGGCGCGAAGCCCTTCATGCTGTCTGGCAACATATTGTCGTCAGACGCCAGTTGTAGCCCGCGAAAAGGAAGGCTGTCGAATAATGCGGAGGGGGTATAACTATCGCCTGCCGTCAGTTCTCCCTGCAAAAAGACCACATCACGTTCCAGATAAGTACTGATGTGCTGCCAGTCGCTGTCGCTATTCTGATCGCCGCTATTCGCGTTCCATGTGGAGTAGTCGCGTAACCGCCAGGCCCCCAGATTAAGGCCGCTATTCAATCCAAGAAAATAGCTGTTCTCCGCACTGCCGCCAGGGCTCCGATCCTGACTATTCGCGCCGGTAAAGGTGTAATTCAATAGCAACGCGTTAATACCTTCATCCCAGTATTTCGGTGGGATATAGCCTCTGGCGCTGGCAACCATCGCCGCCTGCGGGATGCTAATGTCGAGACGTTGCTGCGCAAAATCAAAGCGGGTCCGGGCGGCCGGTATCGCACTGGCGAGATCCGGGCAACTTCCCGCCGCCGCCTTCGCCAACAGTGGAAATGCCCCGGTGTTTACCCCCATATTTTTAAGCATTTCAGGCGTCAGGC
Organism: Salmonella sp. SJTUF14076; assembly: GCF_015534835.1. NCBI lineage: Bacteria > Pseudomonadati > Pseudomonadota > Gammaproteobacteria > Enterobacterales > Enterobacteriaceae > Salmonella > Salmonella sp. SJTUF14076. The sequence continues at coordinate 3,925,598 of NZ_CP064674.1, forward strand.
AGGCTCGTAATCCGCTGTCATCGGTGGGCGCGCTTTTTCCCGTCGTCTTCACCGCCTGGAAGGCAATGTCTCTGGTCGCGAGAAACGTATTGTTCAGGTAAACGTCAACGCGATACATTCCCGCCGCCTGGGCATTACGGGAAAAGGTCGATAAGTCGGCCACCGCAGACGGGTCGTCAGACAGAAATGCCGGGTTGAAATAGTTTTCCGCCCACCCCGGCGCAGGCGCCAGTGCGATAGCCAACGCCAGCGGGGTTAATACGGGTTTAGCTACGCTGGAGTAATATCGCGTCATGAAAAGCTGATTACGCATAACATCATGAAGCTGGACAAACGCGTGCTGGCGTCGTTGCGCCAAAATCGTTTACCGTGCGCAAAGATACCTGGCCAGGCGTCGCCGGGAGAGTGATCGCGCCTTTCGGCGGTACCATAGTATTCGGCAGTTTTTTCCCCGCGCTGTACAGTTCAACCATCGAAACGTAGTACGGCGAAGGGTTAGTAATCGTTAGCTGGCCGCGCTCGTTACGGCAGCGAAGCGTCGACGGGGCATGAGCTGGCGCCTCCGCCAGATTTTTCGGGCGAATAAATAGCTTAATCACGCTTTGCGTCGCAATTTGCAGGGAGTTGCCGGTCAGTTTATTTTTATCGACAGAGGGTATCGCTTTACTGTTTAAATAAAACACGCTTTCGCGATCGGTCGGTAATGACGGCCCGACATACATAATACGTAATATATTTTCTTTTTTAGGCTGGATCACAAAGAGAGGCGGCGTAATGATAAAATCCGTCGAGCGTGAACCATCGGCATTGGCGACCCATGACTGGATTAAAAAAACATTGCTGGCAGAAGAATTAATAATCGGCAAGGAGGTTTGCTTACTTCCCTGCGGATAAATCACCCTGGTCGCGCCCAGCGCAATGCCTCCCGCCTGCGCGGCAAACGACAGGCCGGCCGCCGACAGTAGTAGCAATAATCGAAGGAAAATCGGTACGTTTTTTTTCATCTGTGTAATATCCTGATGCCGTCGGTTTGTTACGCGCAGTGACGCGCGTAACGCCCCTTTCTCGCCTCCCAACAGACGAGAAAAAAATCCCGATAAGGAATCAGGAATAAACCATGCTAAATGTCGCCGTCGCGGTAACATTACCGGCAGTCGCCGTACCGGTAGCGATATAATCCACGCTAAGCGGAATAACGTTTTCGCCATCGTTCAAAGTAACAGTACTGGACGATTCACCGATATTCAGCGCCTGGCCATCCGGTCCATAAAGTTGTAGTGCCACATTCGTCGCCGAACCTGCCCCAGCGGTATTCGCCAGCGACCCCGGCTGGTTTGCGTCCTGCTGGCCATTAAAAATCACCGCCGCATTCTGGCTGGTCTGAGTATCGCAGTCTTCCAGTTTAATGGTGAAATCTTCTTTTTGATTCGCCGCCATACCGGCCTCGGTTAATTTACTGGCGCGAACCTGGCCTAATGTCACGGTCTGATCGACAGAGCCAGCGGAAACAGAACAGGCGGCGTCAACGACCTGTCCGACAAAATTTACCGTACCGCCAGTGACGGTTGTAGTATCCGCTTGCGCGGTGGACAACATTCCGCCAAAGGCAATGGCAGAGACCATTAATGCTAGTACAGGCTTTTTCATTCAAGCTCCTTTTAAATATAAAAATGAGGGTAATCAGATTTTTTAACGAAACGGCTGCTGATATTTCTTCACAGCAATATCACGACTTTTTCTTATGCGAAAAAAGTGTCTTCTTGTTCTGATATAAATGTCAGAAGCAATAAAACAGCCACTCAACGTCGTGAGTTTATCTTTACGTTATAATGAGATAACGATGTTATTAATTATTAACAAGCCAACGGCAAGTTGCAATCATCGACATTTGGTTTTAAAGGACTAGATATAACCTGTTGTTTTATATTAACTTTACACCAGTCATTCGGTCTATCCTCTTTAGCCATGTTGACTTTTTAAAAATAACCTGCGTAACAGCTTTCAATAAAACATTCTATTAACGATACCAGGCAAATTCAGTCGAGATATGTAAATATATCGTTGCGTATAGTGCATTAATACGCCACTGGCAGTTTTCCGAGCGCCGCCAGCCGCCCATTATCAATATGGATATACCCGCCTTTTTTTAGTTCAGACAGAATCTTCATAGTCCGACTGCGCGATATCCCGGTACGCCGTTGAATAAAATTCAATACGATAATGTTTTCCCGGTAGGCCTGTGGATAAGCCCAGATTTCAATCAGCAGCGCCCGAACTTTCAGATAAGAATCGACGCCGACTAATTCACGATCGCGCGCGCTCATCACCATCAGACGGTAAGCCAGACAACGGGCCACGTCGTGCCACAAATCGCATTCATCGGCGATTTTTATAAAATCCGGCAGGCGAACAAATCTACCGGTACAAACCGTTTCTGCGAGCAAAAAGTGTTCCGGGCGCGCGGGAACGTTATAGGTAGCGCCATAGCTGTCAACCATACCCACGACCGATGGCGCAAACGATGAAGATATATGGAGTCGGTTGTCATCACGACAGAAAGAAACAATTCCTGACTCCAGTAATACAATGTAGTGTTCATCATTGGCCTGTAAATAAAACTCATCGCCGATACCCAGCGTAAACGGTTGACCAAATGGCAACAAGGCCGAAAATAAGGCATCAATCGCCGCGTGAGGTTTAGCCTGCTGAGAAAAAAGAAAAGAGTGTAATAAATTCTCATTATTATCTTTAGCAAAAGCGTCGTTCATCATTTTTTTCATTAACGGTTGTCTACTCAATGTAGCGCCACAGTATAACCTCTCAAAAAGTACTTAAATTAATAATAAATAACATCGCTATGCAGTATTTCTGTATTCACAACGCACTAATACGCAATATTTTTAAGATTAAGACGATTCTTAATACAAATTGATTACAGAAAATTAATAACGAATTACGCATAAAGAATGAGAGGTCAGGGGGCGCAGGAAAAGAGATTCGAAAGAACGCGCCTTCGAATCTCAAACTAATAGTCCAGATTAATGCAAATAAGCAGTGATATTATCTAAAATAGCGAGGGGCAGCATAATACTCTACCATTTTATCCGCCAGCCAGCCGCCGTCTTCACCGTTAGAATGGATTGTCGTAATACTGATAGTAGAACCACCGCCCCATAAGATCGAAAAGACGTTAAAGTCCGGTAGATTCAGCGCCTGCATCTGGCCCCAGTCATACCCTTTATCTTTACGTAAAAAGTCGCCGACGGTCGGGACGCCGTAAGTCGCGCTATTTAAGGCCGTATTGAGTAGCTGCAAAGAGAGCGTGTCAGGATCGCTGCCAATGCGGGCGTCACCCATAAAAAAGGTTCCGCCGGATGCAAAGTGCGCAGCGCTGATTTTGCTGACGCCCTCTTCTACTGTAGGCATATGGCCGCCAGGGATTTGCCACAGCATGGCGGGCGTCAGCAGCGCTTTCGTCACCTGTTTTACCATCGCCAGGTAATTAAGCCAGCATGTCGCATTCCAGCCATAGTGGGCAAGCGCATCAGGACTGAAACAGTCACGCTCAAATTTATCAAACGCAATAAAGTCCGGCGCATATTCTCCGCTATAAACGCCCAGTTCATGAATAAATCCGGCGATCGCCTGCCCTTCAGCTACCGGATCAGCGGTATCGCGAAGCACCCAGTCCGCCGTTCCTGTCGCCCAGACATTCGTCTGCCAGCCAAAAGCCACATCCTGGGCAAACTGACGAACAAGATAGTTCACCGCCTGAATATAACCGTAGAGATCGTCGCTAAACGTCGGCAACGAAGGCGCGATAAAGCCAGCCATCGCCGGTAATGCTTGTATCGCCGCCGCCAGTTGGGCATTCACCGGCACACTGTTTTTTTGCCGTACTACGGTGTAGCCATACGGTCCTTGCTGTAGCGCACCCAGAAAATCCGGGTTAAGCACAAAGGTGGCCGGGACAGGATGCGTCTCATCTTTGTATGACTGCGCCGCCAGGCACTGGGTAATAAAGTTACCAAAATGGTTACGTAGCTTTTGCACATCCTGTAAATCCGCCAGCGCGCTACCGCCGCTGGCATTCGCGGTATAAATGACCATTACCGGCATGACGCTACGCCCGGCTTCTTTTTCTATCTGGCGCACCAGCGCAACGGTTTTATGGATCGGTAACGTCGCGTAATCCAGAAAACCATCCCCGTTCACGTCAACCTCCGCGGCCGGAACCGGATCGCCGCCGCCGTCAAAACCATCGTATTTAAACAACGCGCTAAACGGTATATCGCGATAAAGAGAAACCGTCTCTGGCGCGTTAACCGTCACGCCGCCATGAGCAAGGTAATCAGGCCAACCTTTTACCTGTAGCGTCACGCCGGGCAGAAACTCCAGCGCCACATGGTTGACCTTTTGCAACAACCGTAGCGGCCCGGCCTGTTCACAACGCCACGGCACGCTGTCGATGAAAATATCGTCCGTCTGAACATCATACAGCCCGGGCGCAAAGCGTAATGCCAACGTCTGCCGATCGCTGCCGCTCTCCAGCATTAATGAGTATTGATATTTACCGCTACTGAACAGATAACGCTGCGGCGCGACGCCATCTGGCAGACCCAGTATAGTGGCATCCACCGTCACGAAACTCGCCGTGTCGAGCGCTGACTGTTGGTAAGCGACAGCAACCTCGGCAACCTGCGCCGAAGCAGGGATAAAACCCGTAAGCTGTATGGGTGCCGCTATAAAGCGGTTATTAATCATCGCAGGCTGCAGATTGACCGTATAATGATGCCCCGCCAGTAGCCGGGTGATTAACTGCGGTTGGTTGGCGATCAGCGTGACGGTACGCTCATCCGCTTGCGTAACATCGGCGATCTCAACGGTCAATTTCGCATTACCAAGCGCAGGGGCGTCAATCATCAGACGCGCGCTGGCATAACGGACAATCGGCAGACAGGATACCTGGACCTGCGCGGCGGCATCGCCGGATTGCGGCGTAACGGTAAAAGAGGACTCGACTGGCGCGATTTGCATCTCATCATTCGCCAGTACCGGTACGGTAAGCCGATACGTTCCTGCGCTAAGATCGCCTATTGTCAGAACCTCGCCCCACTCACCGACAAAGCGCCGGGTTTCGCCGGCAGGAAACAGCAGCTCAATCACCGGTTTGAGCGCCACGGTCTGCGTCATGGCAGGAAAATGAACGCAAATTTTTCCCTGACGGGCAGGATCATGAGCCAACGTCGCGTTCAAATCGCTGATGGCAACTGGCGTCTGCGTGGCGGCCAGATAGCACTGTAATTCGGCGGTATCCCCCGCCGCCAGCATCAGCGCGCCGTCATGATTAATGGTGATGGTATTCTTCTCGATGGGCCATCCCCCATCGCTGGCCAGCGTCACGGCCTGATTCCCCAGCATTGTTCCCTGAAACGGACTGTAGGGATCGGGGTGCGCGCTGGCCGTAAAATTCAGTTGAAGCTGATTGAGATCTACCGCCTGGGCGTAGAGGTTGGTCAGCGTAAAGGTGACGCGTTGATACCAACTTGCGGTATTCAACTCGCTAACGTTAAGCGTAATGCCGTGTTCCTGAAGGTCATTGTCCTTTTCCGGCACATCGGGTTCGGCGGGTTGTTCGTCTGCGGCGGGTATCGCTGGCGTCTCCTGATCGGATGGGGTTGCAGACTCTGCGTCTTCGGATGACGATGACGCCAGAGTCAAGGTGATGGCGGACATTTTTACCGGCACCTGCGTCGCCGCGAGGCTGAAAGAGAGCGTCCCGCGTTCGCCCGGCTGAAGAAGTAATGCATCGCTGTTATTAATGATGATGTTGTTAGTTTCCAGCGTGCCATACGAACTCTCATTCAGCGTAAGCGGCAGGTTCCCTTTGAGCGTACCGCCGCTATTTCCCCATGGATCGATGTGCCCGGAAGCCGTGAATGATATTGCGGCATGGTTCATATCGACCGCATTACCGCTCTCATTGATGAAAGTTAAGGTGATTTTTTGATACCAGCTGTTGACGTCAAATGCGCTGGCGTGAATGGAAATGGTCATGGTCTACTCTTCCTCTGTCCCTGGTGGAGAAAAGCCCCGGTAAACCGGGGCTTGAATCATGAAGCCCAATACATCGGCTTAATACCGTGTATTAGTAAGCGCCAAGATCGGTCCATGCACCGCCGACACCGCAGTTCAGGTCAGGCTGGTTGCCCATAGACCACCATTTCACCTGATAGTTATGGCCTTTCCAGCTAACGATTTCGAAAGAACCCCAGTTTGCGCCATAAACGGTAGAAGCATCCCACTGCGCGTAAGGTGACGTTTTGTCATCTGCTGGCGTATCATCCTCAGCCGGCGTGGTATCTTCTTCCTCGTCCGGTACAGGAACGATAATCTCTTCTTCCGGTTCCGGTTGAACCTGAGATAGCGCAGGCACAGCCGTCAGAACAAAGCGCTGTTGAGAGGACGGTTCGTTGTAGCAGTCGCGTACAAACAGGGTGAACTGAAAGGCTGTTTTTTCGCTAACTTCCGGTACTACAACCTCAATGATTTCTGCCGTTTTGTCTGCCACATCGATTTGAGAAGGCACGCCCCAGCTAAAGGACAGCTCATCGTTATCTTCATCAGAAGAACCTGCGCCAGACAGCTGTACCGTAGATCCGCCTACAACCATCAGTTCAATCGCCGCTTTCGGCGCGTGGTTGACCTTCTGCGCGTCGTCGCTGTCGCTCTGCTCGTCATCTTTTTCTACATTGATACCTTCAAAGTAGAACGGTTCCATATCGATAACTTCAGATTCGATTTCATAACCCAGACCTTCACGCACGGCGTTAACCAGCACGCCGTTGTCCTGATCGATAGTCCAGGTAAACACGCCGCCCAGGCCCAGTTTCGCTGCATATTCGCCTTTTGCTTTGACGGTACGCGGCGTATCCAGGGATAAAAACAGTTTGGATTCCGGGCTATACAGGTAGTCAGCGTCAGCGACCTGGTCGGTGTAAACGTTGAAACCGTTACGGCCTTTCTGGTTTTCCAGATCCAGGTAGCTATAAATGACGTCATACCATTCGCTGGTGCCGGATTCGAAGGAACCGGTAGTATCGCCTGAACCTGGGTTGTAAGAACCTTTCAGCGGCGACAGGGATTCAATTTCTACCTGACGAGCGTTACGGGTATAGCCGGCATAACCGATGTTGATACGGTCAGCGGAGAAACCTTCCGCCAGCAGGTGATCAACGATAGTTTCGACAGCCCAGCCGCCCTCTTCCAGCGCTTTGCGGTTGGTGTGGTGGCCCAGCGTTTCCGCCCACGGCGTACCGAAGAAGTCATAGGTCATCAGGTTGATGCCGTACAGGCCGGCAGCCATCAGATCTTTTACTTTCGCATAGTCAAAAATAGTAGTGACAGCAGAAGCGGCAATAGAGATCTTCACATTGCTCAGACCAGCGGAATCCAGCTGTTTACGCAGTTCGGCAATCAGCAGCGCGTAGTTAGCGCCATCTTCCGGACCAAACGGGTTGCCCGCCCCTTCATTGTTCGGGTATTCCCAGTCAATATCCACTTCGCTGAACATCGGGAACTGTTTGAACAGTTTCACCACGCCTTTGGCGAAGATTTTACGAGAAGAGTCAGAAGCGGCGGTTTCGTGGAACCCGTTACTCATGCTCCAGCCGCCGATACTCATGGAGAGCGCCAGCGTGTGACCTGCGGCTTTCGCTTTTGCCTGCATATCACGCAGCGCGCCCAGCAGACCCTTGGCGTTAGACTGAGTTACAGTCTTCGGATCCACATCCCAGCCGCTGACATCAAAGCCGAGGTTGATATAAGACTGGAAGTCGCCCCATGGGTCGAGGAAGGTCGGCTCATATTTCACTTTGCCGCACAGCGCTGCCGCTTCTGCTACGACATCGCGGTCTTCTGTATCAATTTTTCTGAAACCGGTGATGCCAACAAAGCCAAAAATCAGTTTGTCATAAGCCGTCGGTGAAACTTTGGTTAAATCATAACCACGGCCCGGTTGGGACATATTGCCTTGCAGACGGCTGTCATACTGTGACCAGTCGGTGTAATAACCAAATACCTTCGGTTTAGTCGTGGAATTTTTATATTTATTGTATACCGGTTTCGCAACACGAGCGGAAGTATAGCTTATTTTATCATCGCTTGTTGCAGGGTCAAAACCATTCGCTGCATGGGTAGTTTCAGTAATCGTATCGCCTTGAATCAGTTTGCTTGTAGCCATTTTCAAATTTCCTTTTACGTTTCAAAATTGTCGCAGCTCGTTCTGCGGGGTCCATAATCGTTACAGGCATAAAAAATAGCTAATCACAAAACATCATCTTTTTAGATGATATAAAAATCATAAAAATGAGGTTAACAACACCGTCTAACGAAGAGAAAACAATACCTCTCAGCGCCCGCTTACTCCGTTCTGGTGAGAACATAGTAAATATCATTTATCATGTAATTAAATATCATTTAATTACAATGAAATAATGTGATTACACTCGCTATAGACAATGACAATACAATAAAACCAGTGACATTTATTGGATTAAGACATTTCTCATACAATATAGTCACCACAGACAACCAGGATGTACATTTCTAAAGGAAGACGTTATGAAAACTTATATCATTAATAGCAATTGCATTTACAATGAAGGTAAATATGAACTGAGGACGGTCTCAAATTCACAGGTTATTAAAATGACTGCGATGAGAGCCAAATGTCTCAGTTTCATCATCGAGAATGCTCATCTGGAGATTATCGAGCGACAAAAAATAACCACTGCGTTATGGGGAAGTCGAAGCCATTATGTTAATGATGCAAATCTAACGCAGATTCTCTATTTAATCAGACGTGACCTTAAAGCGCTTGGTATTAACGATCTTTTTATTACCATTCCAAGACAAGGCCTCAAAGTTAATAGTGATATCACCATTATCGCGACGGATAGCGAAACAAAGGGAAGAAAAAAACAGATTGTACGGCAAACCATCGCTGCCCTGACGACCGTATTTTCAGTAACGTTAGGTTCTCTCATGTATCTGCATATTCACTAAGCGAAGGAAAGGGAAGATGAATCCAATTATAGATGGAATTATTGCGCTTGAAGGCGGTTACGTATTTAACCCTAAAGATAAAGGCGGCGCCACCCATTGGGGCATTACCGAAGCCACGGCGCGAGCGCATGGCTATGCTGGCGATATGCGGGATCTGACCCACGCTGAAGCCTACGCGATTCTCGAAGAGGATTACTGGATAAAACCAGGTTTTGACGTCATCTCGACGCTATCGTGGCCAGTCTCCTTCGAGCTGTGCGATGCGGCAGTCAACATAGGCGCTTACCACCCCAGCGCGTGGCTGCAACGCTGGTTGAACGTCTTTAATCACGAAGGTAAACGCTACCCGGATATTCATGTGGATGGCAATATTGGCCCGCGGACGCTTGCCGCTCTCGAACATTATTTGGCCTGGCGAGGCCAGGAAGGGGAAGCCGTTTTGGTGAAAGCCCTCAATTGCAGTCAGGGCACGTACTACTTAAACGTTGCTGAGAAAAACCACAATAACGAACAATTTATTTATGGCTGGATCAAGAATAGAGTGACCTAGACCAGGCTGAAAAAAGACGCGTAAAAGGCTCACGGATGAGCCTGATACTGCAAATGATAATTAATCTGAATTATTACCTTCGATAATTTTTTTAATCCGCCGCCCAAGAATCTTTAAGATCGGACTCGCGAAAACACCGCCTAAGCCTGCCGCCAACAGAACAATGTTGAAACTGCATTCTTTTTCGATCGCAATCGCGCTTAACAAGAAACTGGTGAAGCAGGAAATCACGATCTGCGTTAAGCAATATTTAATACTTTCATGAGAACTATTATATTCTGTCTTATCTTTGCGTAAAAGATAGCTGACAAAGCCTCCCCACGCGCCAATCGAAATAATAGTGAGTAAGATCTCTAGCTCCAATAGCACAACTTCCGTTGTCGACACATGGTTGGGAATAGACATTTTAACACTCCGAAATCATTATAAATGAATAATTAACACAAGGAGTGTAAGCGCCCTGTCAGAAGGGTAAAAATCAAAGCACATCATTTAAAACCATATTAAATCAAAGCGTAAAAATGAGGTGTATTAGCGACGGAAGGAGGAAAGCGTTTGTAACATACTTACCATCTCATTAATCGTCGATATATTTCTACTATTTTTATTCCAGGATGCATAGACCTGAACTGACTTCAAAGCCAGTTCGGGCGGAGGCTGAATAAATTTAATGTCATATTTACGATGATTTTTATAAAAAAGCGCTAATTTCAAAGGCATCAATGCAATCAATGAGGTTCGTTCGATCATGCTCATCAAACCGCTAATCGAATCACTGCGATAGCCGACAATACGCCTGCCAGTATAGTAAAGCTCATCCTTAAATAACTCGCTATCATGATATATCACTGAAGCCCCCATCCCCGGCTGATATAACGCATGACGCGAAGAATAAAAATGATGTAGCGACAGTTGTGAGAGGGTACTCAGCATGTGTTTACTGCTACAGATACAAACAAATGATTTAAAACTATCAATAATTTGATTCTCTATGCCGGACTCCAGCAAAGGTTCGGCACTAATCAACAGATCGCCTTGCGCAGTAAACAGAAGTTCGCTGATATGCTCCCGACTCATATTTCTGACAGTGAAATGATTTATCAAAATACGGTCAAATATATCGCTGTTATAGAGCTGAGAAAGATAATAGCTTTCAACAATATCACTGCCTAATAACGTTATCTGGAACGCTTCATCTTTTTTGCTATTACAGAGAAATGTGTCATCCACCAGTTTCATCACCTGACTGAAATTTTGGTGAATGTCGACAGCCTTAGCTGTGGGGATGAGCCCGCCTTTCCCTCTGCTAAACAGTTCTTCCGGGTAATAACTCTGCAGGCGCTTTAACGCCAGAGAAACGGCAGCCGGTGTAATGCCTAACTTTTTTGCCGCCATAGCCGCATTTCCTGACAAAATAACAGCGTCAAGAATTTTGATTAAATTATAATCAAAGCTCTTGTTGGCACCTTTCGATCCCATTCGCTGTCTGCCTCCGGAAACTAAAAAAAGCAATATAGATAATACTCAAGATAAATCAATTCACAGCATCTAAAAAAGCAATCATTAATGTCATCACATCACGTTTTTTTAAAGAATAAGCGTATACAAAACTGCTGATTAACATCAATTTGTTTATCAGTAAAAACAAAATATCAACAAATGAGAGGATACGATGCGTTTAACAGAAGCCTGGGCGCGTACAGGCAGAAAAAAGCCCGGATATACACCCGGGCTGAAGAAAAATACAACGGGAAAAAGATTAGCGAGTCAATTCGTCAAAGAATTTTTTCACGCCGTCAAAGAAGCTTTTTGAACGCGGGCTGTTTTTCTCTCCCGTCGGGCCGCCAAAACTTTCCTGAAGATCTTTTAGCAATTGCTTCTGTTTTTCGCTCAGACCGACCGGCGTTTCAACCACCACACGGCACAGCAAATCACCCTGCGCGCCACCGCGTACGGACTTCACGCCTTTGCCGCGCATACGGAACAGCTTGCCCGTTTGTGTTTCGCTCGGTACTTTCAGCATCACGCGACCATCTAACGTCGGCACTTCAATTTCACCGCCCAGCGCCGCCATCGCAAAGTTGATCGGCACTTCGCAATAAAGATTATTGCCTTCACGCTCGAAAATAGGGTGTTGTTTCACCTGGACCTGAACATACAAGTCGCCTGCCGGTGCGCCATGCTCGCCCGCTTCGCCCTCGCCTGCCAAACGAATACGATCGCCGGTATCCACGCCCGCCGGGATTTTAACGGACAGAGTTTTACTCTTTTCAACACGCCCATGACCGTGACATTTATGGCACGGATCTTTGATCAGCGTACCGCGTCCCTGACAGTGTGGGCAGGTCTGCTGTACAGCAAAGAATCCCTGGCGCATCTGTACCTGACCAGAACCATGACAGGTCGGACAGGTTTGCGGTTGCGTGCCAGCTTTCGCGCCGCTGCCGTGGCAAACGTCGCACTCCTCCAGCGTCGGAATACGGATCTCTTTGGTCACGCCACGCACCGCTTCTTCCAGGGTGAGATCCATATTATAACGCAAATCAGCCCCACGCGCCGCACGTTGGCGACCACGCCCGCCGCCAAAGATATCGCCAAAAACGTCACCAAAGATATCACTGAAATCAGCGCCGCCATTAAAGCCGCCGCCAAATCCGCCGCCCATACCGCCTTGTTCAAACGCGGCGTGACCATACTGATCGTAGGCTGCGCGTTTTTGCGCATCGGTCAGCACTTCATAGGCTTCTTTAATCTCTTTAAATTTAGCTTCGGCCTCTTTATCACCCTGATTGCGGTCCGGATGATATTTCATGGCCAGGCGCTTATACGCCTTTTTGATTTCACGCTCTTCCGCTGTTTTGGAAACGCCTAAAATCTCGTAGTAATCTCTTTTCGCCATCTCTTTTTATCTGCCCTTAACATGCATACACGGGCGGAGAGGAAACCTCTTCGCCCGTGCCAGTAATTACCCGTTCAAAGGGCGATTATTTTTTATCTTTTACTTCTTCAAACTCAGCGTCGACAACGTCGTCATCTTTCGCGTTGTTTGCAGAAGCGTCAGCGGAGCCAGCCTGCTGCTGCGCATGTTGCTGCTGAGCGATTTCCATCAGTTTCTGGGAAACCTGCGCCAGTTCCTGCATTTTCGCTTCGATAGCGGCTTTATCTTCGCCTTTCAGGGCAGTTTCCAGCGCGCTCAGGGCAGACTCGATAGCGGTTTTGTCATCAGCCGGCAGTTTATCGCCTGCTTCTTCAACCTGCTTACGGGTGCTGTGCAGCAGATGGTCGCCCTGGTTACGGGTCTGAACCAGCTCTTCGAACTTACGGTCAGATTCAGCGTTCGCTTCTGCATCGCGAACCATTTTCTGAATTTCTTCCTCGTTCAGACCAGAAGACGCCTTGATGGTGATCTTCTGCTCTTTACCGCTATTTTTGTCTTTCGCGGAGACGTGCAGGATACCGTCAGCATCGATATCGAAGGTGACTTCGATCTGCGGCATACCGCGCGGCGCCGGGTTGATGCCATCCAGGTTGAACTGACCCAGAGATTTGTTATCAGACGCACGTTTACGCTCACCCTGCAGCACATGGATGGTTACCGCAGACTGGTTGTCTTCCGCAGTAGAGAACACCTGGCTGTGCTTGGTCGGGATGGTGGTGTTTTTGGTGATAAGCGGAGTCATCACGCCACCCATCGTTTCGATACCCAGAGACAGCGGGGTAACGTCCAGCAGCAGTACGTCTTTCACATCACCGGTCAACACGCCGCCCTGTACCGCTGCGCCGATAGCCACAGCTTCGTCCGGGTTAACGTCTTTACGCGGCTCTTTACCAAAGAATTCAGCCACTTTTTTCTGCACCATTGGCATACGGGTCTGACCGCCGACGAGGATCACGTCGTTGATATCAGACACGGACAGGCCAGCGTCCTGCAGTGCGACTTTCAGCGGCTCGATAGAACGGTTCACCAGATCTTCAACCAGGCTTTCCAGTTTCGCACGAGTCACTTTGATGTTCATGTGTTTCGGACCGGTGGCATCTGCGGTAATGTACGGCAGGTTCACGTCGGTCTGCTGCGCAGAAGACAGCTCGATTTTGGCTTTTTCTGCGGCTTCTTTCAGGCGCTGCATTGCCAGCGGATCGTTACGCAGGTCAATGCCCTGATCTTTCTTAAACTCGTCAACGAGGTAGTTGATCAGGCGGGTATCGAAGTCTTCACCACCCAGGTGGGTATCACCGTTGGTTGCCAGAACTTCAAAGGTTTTTTCGCCATCAACTTCGTCGATTTCGATAATAGAGATATCGAAAGTACCACCACCGAGGTCGTAAACCGCGATAGTACGGTTGCCGACTTCTTTATCCAGACCGTAAGCCAGCGCTGCGGCAGTTGGTTCGTTGATGATACGTTTAACTTCCAGCCCCGCGATTCGACCAGCATCTTTGGTTGCCTGACGCTGCGCATCGTTAAAGTAAGCCGGTACGGTGATAACCGCTTCAGTTACCGGTTCGCCCAGATAATCTTCAGCCGTTTTCTTCATTTTCTTCAGCACTTCGGCAGAAATCTGCGGCGGCGCCATTTTCTGACCTTTCACATCAAGCCATGCGTCGCCGTTGTCGGCGCCGATGATTTTGTACGGCATGATAGAAACGTCACGTTGAACTTCTTCGTCCTGGAAGCGGCGGCCAATCAGGCGTTTAATCGCAAACAGGGTGTTTTGCGGGTTTGTCACTGCCTGACGTTTAGCCGGCTGACCAACCAGAGTTTCACCATCCTGGGTATAAGCAATGATAGAAGGCGTAGTGCGATCGCCCTCGGCGTTCTCCAGCACGCGTGCCTGCGTTCCATCCATAATCGCTACACAAGAGTTGGTAGTACCCAGGTCGATACCAATAATTTTACCCATCTAAACGTCTCCACTAAAAATTCGGTCATCATGTGGTTGTGAATCTGTAATAAGGGCGAAACGTGCGGTTTCAACTACCCTGAATCGTTTTTTTTCAGACTCACCACTGCGGTTGACTACAAGATGGGGTCGTAACCCACGTCATCAAGGGGGAGATGAAAAAATTTTTTATTGACGAGAGGGCGCGATGGAAAACCAGACAGATAAATATTCATGAAATAAATTAAAAAACGAATATCATTCACAGAAAAATTGTAATAAAAAGAAAAGATTACAAAACTGAATCGTTGCCATGAGCAGAGTATGATAGACGGTAATTGCTTATTGAACCCGTCAAAGAGAAATTTCATGCGATCTGTGTTAACGATTTCCGTCGGCCTGCTTTTCGGCCTGGCGTTAAGTAGCGTCGCGCACGCGAACGACCATAAAATACTGGGTGTTATTGCCATGCCCAGAAATGAAACGAACGATCTCACGCTGAAAATTCCCGTCTGCCGCATCGTGAAGCGCATTCAACTCACGGCGGATCACGGCGACATCGAACTTAGCGGCGCATCCGTCTATTTTAAAACTGCGCGTAGCGCCAGCCAAAGCCTGAACGTCCCTTCCTCAATCAAAGAGGGCCAGACAACAGGCTGGATCAATATTAATAGCGATAACGACAACAAACGCTGCGTATCAAAGATTACCTTCTCAGGCCATACGGTAAATTCTTCCGATATGGCGAGACTTAAAGTCATTGGCGACGATTAATCGCTGTTATTTCTATTCCAAAAGCCAGACTGAAAATGAACGTCACCTATTTACACGACGAGGATTTAGACTTTCTTCAGCATTGTAGCGAAGAACAACTCGCCGATTTCGCCCGTTTGCTGACGCATAACGAAAAGGGCAAGGCTCGCTTGTCGAGCGTCCTTAGTCATAACGAACTGTTCAAAGCGATGGAAGGTCACCCGGAGCAACACCGCCGTAACTGGCAGCTCATTGCCGGCGAGTTTCAGCATTACGGCGGCGACAGTATCGCCAACAAATTGCGCGGACACGGAAAACAGTACCGCGCAATTCTGCTGGATGTCGCAAAACGGCTAAAACTCAAAGCAGATAAAAGCATGTCGACGTTTGAAATAGAACAGCAACTGCTGGAGCATTTTTTACGTCATACCTGGCAGAAGATGGACGCGGCGCATAAGCAGGAATTTCTGCAAGCCGTAGACGCCAAAGTTTCTGAACTGGAAGAACTGCTGCCGCTGCTCATGAAAGATCGCAGTCTGGCAAAAGGGGTCTCCCACCTGCTTTCCACCCAGCTTACCCGCATTTTGCGTACCCATGCCGCAATGAGCATCCTGGGCCACGGATTGCTGCGCGGCGCAGGTCTTGGCGGCCCGGTCGGCGCGGCATTAAACGGCGTCAAAGCGATGAGCGGCAGCGCGTATCGCGTGACTATTCCGGCGGTCTTGCAAATAGCCTGCCTGCGACGAATGATGGCAGCCGTTCAGGCGTGAATGCCCTCACTGGGGGAAATATTTTCTTTTCCCCCTTATTAGATCATAGACAGTCCTCTTCCCCCTGATTATTATGCCGCGCCCCGAATACGGAACTCGTTATTCTGGGAAACTATTTCACCATTCAATTATGATGATTTTGAGGAATTATGGGCAACACTAAGTTGGCTAATCCGGCACCGCTGGGCCTGATGGGCTTCGGCATGACCACCATTCTGCTTAACCTGCACAATGCCGGTTTTTTCGCCCTGGACGGTATTATTCTGGCGATGGGGATTTTCTACGGCGGTATCGCGCAAATTTTTGCCGGTCTGCTGGAGTACAAAAAAGGCAATACCTTTGGTTTAACGGCCTTTACCTCTTACGGTTCGTTCTGGCTGACGCTGGTCGCTATCCTGCTGATGCCGAAAATGGGTCTGACGGATGCGCCTGACGCTCAGCTACTCGGCGCTTATTTAGGTCTGTGGGGCGTGTTCACGCTGTTTATGTTCTTCGGTACGCTGAAAGCCGCCCGCGCGCTGCAATTTGTTTTCCTGAGCCTGACCGTACTGTTCGCTCTGCTGGCGGTCGGCAATATCACCGGTAACGAAGCCATTATCCATATCGCAGGCTGGGTTGGTCTGGTTTGCGGCGCCAGCGCTATTTATCTGGCGATGGGTGAAGTGCTAAACGAGCAATTTGGCCGCACTATTCTGCCAATCGGCGAGGCGCACTAAATCTCTTTTATTCCTCCCGCACCGGGAGGAATAACCCTACTATCAGTATTTTCCGGTCAGGACGACATATTCTCACGTCTGGCGCTCTTTGGACGGAAAGCGGCAACCACTTCCGGCGCGGTTTCGACATACGGCCCGTCAAGCAGCTGTATGCAATACGGCACGCTCGCAAAAATGCCCGGCACGCTAACGCTGCCATCGTCCGCTTTTACGCCTTCCAGCGTTTCTTTGATCGATTTTGGCTGTCCAGGCAGATTAAGAATTAACGCCTGTTTACGGATAACGCCCACCTGGCGGGAAAGAATGGCGGTCGGCACAAAGCGCAGGCTGATCTGGCGCATCTGTTCGCCAAAACCTGGCATTTCACGGTCAGCGATGGCAAGGGTCGCGTCCGGCGTGACGTCGCGACGTGCCGGACCGGTACCGCCAGTGGTCAGCACCAGATGACAGCTCATCTCATCAACCAGTTCACACAACGTTTGCTCGATAATTTCCTGTTCATCAGGAATTAAGCGCCGCTGAACCTCGAAAGGCGTGGTCAGCGCAGAAGCGAGCCACTCCTCAAGCGCAGGAATGCCTTTATCCTGGTAAACGCCGCTTGAAGCGCGGTCGGAGATAGAAACTAAGCCAATACGTAAGGTATCCATGATTATTCCGTTTAAACAGTCTCGTTAAACAGAATGATACACTGCGAAGGGAAGGACAGACAGGTTTCAGAAGAGGTAGCGTGACCCATATCAGGGCCACGCGTTAATGATTACAGCAGATCGCCGATCATTTTTTCCAGTTTTTCCTGGTCTACCGCAAACTTACGGATACCATCCGCCAGTTTGTCAACCGCCATGGGGTCCTGGTGATGCTGCCACAGGAACTCGGCTTCGGTAATGCGTTCCGGGCGCGCTTTGACTTCGCCGGAGAAAGAGAGCTTACGCTCAATCGCCCCTTCGCTTTCCGCCAGTTCTTTCAGCAATGCCGGTGCGATAGTCAGGCGGTCGCAGCCCGCCAGCTCCAGAATTTCGCCTACGTTACGGAAGCTTGCGCCCATAACGACGGTTTCGTAACCATGCTGTTTGTAGTACTCGTAGATTTCCGTTACGGAAACCACGCCCGGATCTTCAGCTGGCGCATAGTCTTTCTTGTCGGTATTGGCTTTATACCAGTCAAGAATACGACCTACGAACGGCGAGATCAGGTAGACGCCCGCTTCGGCGCACGCACGCGCCTGCGCGAAGGAGAACAGCAGCGTCAGGTTACAGTTGATGCCTTCTTTTTCCAGCTGTTCGGCTGCGCGAATGCCCTGCCAGGTGGACGCCAGCTTGATCAGGATACGATCGTTGCTGATACCCGCATCATTGTAGAGTTTAATGATACGTTTTGCTTTGGCGATAGACGCTTCAGTGTCATAAGACAGACGCGCGTCAACTTCGGTAGAAATACGCCCCGGCACCAGCTTCAGGATTTCCAGGCCAATATTCACCGCCAGCTTATCGGTCGCGTCAACAACCTGCTGCGCGCGGTCGCTGCTCTGCTGCTTCGCCCAGGCGACAGCATCGTCAATCAGCTTACGATATTCCGGGATTTGCGCTGCGTTAAGAATGAGAGAAGGGTTAGTTGTAGCATCCTGCGGCTGGTACAGCTTCATTGCCGCGATATCTCCGGTATCAGCCACTACGGTGGTGAACTGACGAAGGGAGGTCAATTTGTCCGTCATGATAGAGTTTCTCTTTAAACAGCTTGTTAGGGGATGTAACCGGTCTACCCTGATGATAACACGACGCACTCACAGCGCAACCGCCTACATGCACCTGGCTGCCCTTGTGAACTGTTTGCGTATCTGCCGACGGTTGATGCGCAATTAAAGGATACCGCCGTATTTATGGTAAACTGCCGTTAATATTAGTCTGACAAGGTCATCTACATCATGGGTCACGCTTATACAGGATCATCAAAGCGTGACGGCATCAACAAGAGGGACGTTAATGCCTGAGTTTTTCAGTTTTATTAACGAAATACTCTGGGGCTCGGTAATGATTTACCTGCTGCTCGGCGCAGGATGTTGGTTTACCTGGCGTACCGGATTCATTCAATTTCGTTATATTCGCCAATTTAGCCGCAGTCTGAAAGGCAGCCTTAGCCCGCAGCCAGGCGGCCTGACGTCATTTCAGGCACTGTGTACCAGCCTCGCGGCGCGGATTGGCAGCGGTAATCTGGCCGGCGTGGCGCTGGCTATCGCCGCAGGCGGTCCCGGCGCGGTATTCTGGATGTGGGTCTCGGCCATCATTGGCATGGCGACCTCCTTCGCCGAGTGTTCGCTTGCCCAGCTTTATAAAGAACGTGACCCGACAGGCCAGTTCCGCGGCGGCCCGGCGTGGTATATGGCGCGTGGGCTGGGAATGCGCTGGATGGGCGTGGTTTTCGCCCTCTTTCTGCTCGTCGCCTACGGGTTGATTTTTAATAGCGTGCAGGCGAATGCCGTCTCACGCGCGCTCCATTTCGCCTTCAACATTCCGCCGCTTATCTCCGGCATTGCTCTGGCGTTCTGTGCCCTGTTAATTATCATTCGCGGCATCAAAGGCGTCGCCCGTCTGATGCAATGGCTGATTCCCCTCATCGCGTTATTGTGGGTCGCCGGCAGCGTATTCATTTGCCTCTGGCATATTGAGCAAATGCCTGGCGTTATCGCCTCGATAGTCAAAAGCGCATTTGGCTGGCAGGAAGCCGCGGCAGGCGCAGCCGGATATACGCTCACCCAGGCTATTACCAGCGGTTTTCAGCGTGGGATGTTCTCTAATGAAGCGGGAATGGGGTCAACGCCTAATGCGGCCGCAGCGGCAACGTCGTATCCACCTCATCCTGTCGCGCAGGGGATTGTGCAAATGATTGGCGTATTCAGCGACACCATTATCATCTGTACCGCCAGCGCGATGATTATCCTGCTGGCGGGGAATCACGCGTCCCATTCGTCAACAGAAGGCATTCAGCTTCTCCAACATGCAATGGTTTCGTTGACCGGTGAATGGGGCGCCAGTTTTGTCGCGCTTATCGTCATTCTGTTCGCGTTCAGTTCTATCGTCGCCAACTATATTTACGCCGAGAACAATCTGTTTTTTCTGCGGTTACATAACGCAAAGGCCATCTGGCTATTACGCCTTGCGACGCTTGGCATGGTCATCGCCGGTACGCTCATCAGTTTTCCGCTGATATGGCAGCTCGCTGACATGATCATGGCCTGTATGGCTATTACCAATCTGACGGCGATTTTGTTGCTCTCACCGGTGGTGTATACCCTCGCCGGCGATTATCTGCGACAACGGAAACTGGGCGTAAGACCGCAGTTCGATCCGCGGCGCTTCCCGGATATCGAACCACAACTGGCGCCAGATACCTGGGATGCGGCATCGCGCGATTAAGCCGACAATCGCAACCATCGGTCAACTCTGCGGCGTTTTTTTGCTAAAGTCGCAGAAAATTCCCTGCAAGGACTGGATATGCTGATTCTGATTTCACCTGCAAAAACGCTTGATTATCAAAGCCCGCTGGCCACGACCCGCTATACCCAGCCGGAGCTATTGGATCACAGCCAGCAGCTTATTCAACAGGCCCGCCAGCTTTCGGCGCCGCAAATTTCCAGGCTGATGGGAATTAGCGACAAACTGGCGGATCTCAACGCCACGCGTTTTCATGACTGGCAGCCTCATTTTACGCCGGATAATGCACGCCAGGCGATTCTGGCGTTCAAAGGCGATGTTTATACCGGCCTACAGGCGGAAACGTTCAACGACGCGGATTTTGATTTTGCTCAACAACATCTGCGTATGCTCTCTGGCTTGTATGGCGTATTGCGCCCGCTGGATTTAATGCAGCCTTATCGTCTGGAGATGGGGATTCGCCTGGAGAATCCGCGCGGCAAAGATCTTTATCAATTCTGGGGCGATATCATTACCGATAAGCTCAACGAAGCGCTTGAAGCGCAGGGCGATCGGGTGGTGGTGAATCTGGCCTCTGAGGAATATTTTAAATCGGTGAAGCCGAAGAAACTGAATGCCGAACTGATTAAGCCCGTGTTCCTTGATGAGAAAAACGGCAAGTTTAAGGTGGTAAGCTTCTACGCCAAAAAAGCGCGCGGACTGATGAGCCGTTTTATTATTGAAAACCGCTTAACGAAGCCGGAACAGCTTATCGCGTTTGACCGTGAAGGGTATTTCTTTGATGAAGAAACCTCCACACAAGACGAGCTGGTCTTTAAACGCTACGAGCGGTAACGGCATCGCCGGATGGCGGTTACGCCTTATCCGGCCTACAAATCGACACCACCCCATAGGCCCGGTAAGCGACAGCGCCACCGGGCGCAATGGTTACTGGCGGGTCATCATCAGCTTACGCAGGGCGGCAAAATCCGCAGGCAGATGAT
This sequence comes from Salmonella sp. SJTUF14076, assembly GCF_015534835.1. NCBI lineage: Bacteria > Pseudomonadati > Pseudomonadota > Gammaproteobacteria > Enterobacterales > Enterobacteriaceae > Salmonella > Salmonella sp. SJTUF14076. The sequence continues at coordinate 3,946,744 of NZ_CP064674.1, forward strand.
GTGAAAGCAGCGGCAGGTCGGCGCGTTCGGCGAGCGCTTCAGGCAAGGCCAGAGTTTCTCCCAGAATGGACTCCACGCTTTCTTTAAACTTCGCCGGATGCGCCGTTCCGAGAAACAAGCCATACTCGCCAGGGTTTAACTGGTCGCGTAATGCCCGATACGCTACCGCCGCATGAGGTTCCGAGATATAACCTTTCGCTTTCAGCTCGCGCATCGTCTGTTGTGTCGTAGTGTCATCCACCGCCGCATAGCCCAGCTCAGTCAGACGCCAGATTTTACGGCGGAATAGCTCCTCCACGCGCGGCCAGTTATTCGGCTGGCTGACATCCATCGCATTCGACAGGGTCGCCTGCGTCGCTTTCGGCGCCCACTTTCCGTCATGCAGAAAACGCGGCACCGTGTCGTTGACGTTGGTGGCGGCGATAAAACGTTTCACCGGTAGGCCTAACGACTTCGCCAGCAGCCCTGCCGTCAAATCGCCAAAGTTGCCGCTGGGGACGGAGATCACCAGTTGGTTACGCGCCCCCTGCGGCAGTTGCGCCACGGCTTCAAAGTAGTAGCAAATTTGCGCCAACAGGCGGCTGATATTAATCGAATTAGCCGAATTCAGCCCCAGCGCCGTTTTCAGTTCTTCGTCATCAAATGCCTGTTTCACCAGCGCCTGGCAAGCGTCGAAATCGCCGTCGATCGCCACGGTTTCAATGTTGCCGCCCAGCGTACAGAACAGTTTTTCCTGCAACGGACTGATTTTACCGCGCGGGTAGAGAATGACGACCCGCACATTTTCCAGGCCATAGAACGCGTGAGCCACCGCCGCGCCGGTATCGCCTGACGTTGCAGTCAGAATCGTCACCGGTTTGTCGCCGCTGATATGCGTCAGCATTTGCGCCATAAAACGCCCGCCGAAGTCTTTAAAGGCCAGCGTCGGACCATGGAACAGCTCCAGGCAGCCGACATCGCTTTCTACCTGCGCTACCGGCGCCGGGAAAGCAAACGCCGCGCGGACGCGCTCTTCCAGAATTTGCTGCGGTATTTCATCGCCAATAAATGCCGAGAGGATCTTTGCGCTACGGCTGACAAAGTCCTGGTTGAGCATCTCATCAATTTCCGTCAGGCTAAACTCCGGCAGATCGTGCGGAAAAAAAAGTCCCTGCTGTTTGCCCAGCCCTTGCGTGACGGCCTGCGCAAAGCTGACCTGCTCATTATGGTCTTTCAGATTATAGAGTTTCATTGATTATCCCACTACTCGTGCGCCCGCCGTATCCAGCCGGCAAATATGAACGAAGCCTTCCTGATTTTGCAGATAATGTTTGCTCAGCCAGTCCGCGACGCGCTGCGCCGTCTCCGGTTTATCGCATAGCGCAAACAGCGTCGGCCCCGATCCTGAAATCCCGCTCGCCAGCGCGCCGATCTCCGACACCGCCTGCCGCGCCTGGCTAAAGCCCGGCAGTAAACGCGCGCGGTATGGTTCGGCAATAACATCTTTCATCAGCGCGGCGGCAAGCTGCGGCTGCCGCGAGTAACAGGCGTGAATAAAACCGGCCAGATGCCGTCCATGCGCAATGCAATCCTGACGGCGATACTGCGCAGGCAAAATGGCCCGTGCTTCTGCGGTGGAAACTTTAATGCCCGGATAAGCCAGTACCCATAGCCACTCATCAAAGCCCGGCACCTGCTGACTAATAATGCCGTTTTCTTCAATCATCAGCTGCATACCGCCAAGAAAACACGGCGCGACGTTATCGTAATGGATGCTGCCGGAGATACGGCCTTCCAGCTCGCCCATCAGCGCCAACAGACGCGTGTCGTTTAACGGTTTGCCGCAGTGCTCATTCATCGCGACCAGCGCGGCGACGACGGAACAGGCGCTGGACCCTAACCCGGAACCAATCGGCATATTTTTTTCCAGCGTCATCGCCACCGGGATGGTTTTCCCCAATGCCTGGCAAAAACGTTCCCAGCACTGATAAACAATATTTTCACGCGGCTCCGGCGGCAGTTTATCGGCAAATCGCCCCAGGTTATGCAGACGGAAATGGTCCGCTGCTTCAACGGATACCACATCGCCCAGCAACGTGCCGTCAACGGGTGTGACGGCTGCGCCCAACACGTCGAAACCGACGCTCATGTTCGCGCTGGAAGCCGGGGCATACACTTTCACCATGTTAAACTCCTAACTTCCATGAGAGGGTCCGTAACAGATCGGCAAACACGCCCGCCGCCGTCACATCATTGCCTGCGCCGTAGCCGCGCAGCACCAACGGCAAGGGCTGATAATAGTGGCTGTAGAACGCCAGCGCGTTTTCACCGTTTTTCACTTTGAAGAGCGGATCGTTACCATCAACTTCGGCAATCTTCACGCGGCACACGCCATCCTCTTCGATATTGCCCACATAGCGCAATACCTTACCTTCATCACGAGCTTTCGCCACACGGGCGGCAAACGCGTCGTCAAGCTGCGGCAGATGCGCCATAAAGGCGGTCACATCGCCGGAGGCGTCAAACTCGTCCGGCAACACCGGTTCAATCACGATATCGGAAAGCTCCAGCTCGCGACCCGTCTCGCGGGCGAGGATCAACAGTTTACGCGCCACATCCATACCGGAAAGATCGTCGCGCGGATCGGGTTCGGTATAGCCCATCTCGCGCGCCAGCGCGGTCGCCTGTGAGAGACTCATCCCCTCTTCCAGTTTACCGAAAATAAAAGAGAGCGACCCGGAAAGAATGCCGGAAAATTTTTGCAGTTCATCACCCGCATTCAGCAGGTTTTGCAGGTTTTCGATTACCGGCAAACCGGCGCCGACGTTGGTGTCATACAAGAATTTGCGCCGTGATTGCGCGGCGGCGAAACGTAGCTGATGGTAGTAGTCCATCGACGAGGTGTTCGCTTTCTTGTTTGGCGTCACCACATGGAATCCTTCACGCAGGAAGTCGGCATACTGGTCGGCCACCGCCTGACTGGAGGTACAATCAACAATCACCGGATTGAGTAGATGATATTCTTTCACCAGGCGAATTAAGCGTCCCAGATTGAACGGCGCGTTCGCTTGCGCCAGTTCCGCCTGCCAGTTGTCCAGATTCAGGCCATGCACATTGGTTAGCAACGCCTTTGAGTTCGCCACGCCGCACACGCGTAGATCGATGTGCTTGTTCTTCAGCCAGGTTTGCTGACGTTTAAGCTGTTCCAGTAGCGCGCCGCCGACGCCGCCGACGCCAATGACAAACACTTCAATCACCTGATCGGTATTGAACAGCATCTGGTGCGTTACCCGCACGCCGGTGGTGGCATCGTCGTTATTCACCACCACAGAAATGGAACGCTCAGAAGATCCCTGAGCGATCGCCACGATATTGATATTAGCCCGCGCCAGCGCGGCGAAGAATTTCGCTGAAATGCCGCGTAGCGTGCGCATACCGTCGCCGACAACAGAGATAATCGCCAACCGCTCCGTAACCGCCAGCGGCTCCAGCAGCCCCTCTTTCAGCTCCAGATAGAACTCATCCTGCATCGCACGGCGGGCACGCGCGCAGTCACTCTGCGGCACACAGAAGCTGATGCTGTACTCAGAGGAGGACTGGGTAATGAGCACCACCGAGATCCCGGCGCGAGACATGGCGGCGAAAACACGCGCCGCCATCCCAATCATCCCTTTCATTCCAGGGCCGGAGACGCTAAACATCGCCATGTTGTTAAGGTTAGAGATCCCTTTGACCGGCAGATTATCATCGTCGCTGGACGCGCCGATCAGCGTTCCTGGCGCCTGCGGATTACCGGTATTTTTAATCAGACAGGGGATCTGGAACTGGGCGATGGGCGTAATGGTGCGAGGGTGAAGAACTTTGGCGCCGAAGTAAGAGAGTTCCATCGCTTCCTGGTAGGACATCGATTTCAGCAGCCTGGCGTCCGGCACCTGGCGCGGGTCACAGGTATACACGCCATCGACGTCAGTCCAGATTTCACAGCAGTCAGCGCGTAAACAGGCGGCCAGCACGGCGGCAGAGTAGTCAGAGCCATTACGCCCCAGCACCACCAGTTCACCCTTTTCATTACCGGCAGTAAAGCCCGCCATCAGGATCATGTGATCGGCCGGGATCTGGCTGGCGGCGATACGGCGAGTCGATTCCGCGATATCGACGGTAGATTCAAGGTAATGGCCCACCGCCAGCAGTTTTTCTACCGGATCGACCACCGTGACGCGATGTCCACGCGCCTCCAGGAGTCCCGCCATAATCGCGATCGACATTTTTTCGCCACGGCAAATCAGCGCGGCGTTGATGCTATCCGGGCACTGACCCAGCAGGCTGATACCATGCAGAACATGTTTGATCTGAGCGAATTCTTGTTCGACAACCATTTTCAACCGTGCAAGCGGGAATCCCGGCTGCGCGCTGGCAAGTCCTGCGAGCAGGTCAGAAAAAATACGTTCGGCATCGCTGATATTCGGCAAAGCATCCTGGCCGCCGATAGTTTTTTCAATCATCGCCACCAGATGGTTGGTAATTTTCGCGGGGGCGGAAAGTACGGTCGCTACCTGCCCTTGCCTGGCATTGCTTTCCAGAATATCGGCAACACGCAGAAAACGTTCTGCATTTGCCACTGATGTACCGCCGAACTTCAACACTCGCATGGTTGTTACCTCGTGATCTCTGGTCGAAAAAAAAGCCCGCACTGTTCAGGTGCGGGCTTTTTTCTGTGTTTCCTGTACGCGTCAGCCCGCACCGTTACCTGTGGTAATGGTGATGGTGGTAATGGTGGTGGTGCTGATGCGGTTCATGGATGTTGTGTACTCTGTCATTTTTATTTGTCTGTCTTGTATTCCTATATTGGTTAAAGTATCTGCCCGCCTAAGTCAATAAATTTTTAAATTGATCACATTCCGAAATTTGTTCATGTGCTGCTGGCGATATATTTATTTTCAACCAATTCCCCCTGTTATGATCTCTTGAAACCAGACGTAATCTCTTATTATTTTAAAAATTACAGCACGTTATTTTGTTAGTTTTTTTTCAATATCATGAACCAAACGGTGCAACATTACCGTATCTCGCTGTCCCAGCAGGCCGATTCGCTGTTGTAGCCAGTCGGTTAATTTGTGGTCATCGGCCGCCTCCAGAGTCGTTAACAGACGTAAAAGGCGCGCGCGTAACGCCTGTAACTGCGATTCATCAGCAATATCAACGGATTCAGTGGTCTGTTGCATTAAACCTGCTAATTGATAGCAATACACCATGACCGCCTGCCCCAGATTGAGCGAAGGGTAATCCGCCGCCATCGGCACGCCGGTCAGTACATCCGCCAGCGCCAGCTCGTCGTTGGTCAGACCGGAATCCTCACGGCCAAAAACCAGCGCGGCATGACGCATCCAGCGTGATTTTTCCTGTAATAAGGGAACCAGTTCAGCGGGCGAAGCGTAGTAATGAAATTTTGCCCGGCTGCGGGCTGTCGTCGCGACGGTAAAATCCACATCGTGGAGCGCGTCGGCAAGGGTGTGGAAAACCTCAATATTATCAATAATATCTCCAGATCCATGTGCGACCCAACGGGTGGCGGGCTCCAGGTGCGCCTGGCTGTCGACAATACGCAGGTCAGTAAATCCCATGGTCTTCATAGCCCGGGCGGCTGCGCCGATATTTTCCGCTCTGGCGGGAGCGACAAGAACGATTGTTACACGCATTTCATTACTCTTTTTGACTAATTTACAGGAAATTAGCTGGCGTTTGTAAGCATATTACGCTTCGCAAATTTACAAAATTTTAACGGATATCACTGAAAAAGCATTTTTGATTTCGTAAAAGACGCTACACTATTGCGTATCTGTACTATTGCTGTTTATGTTAACAGAACATCGTTATCCTGCTGTTTATTTAGGATAATTTAATTTAAAATAGATCCTGTTCTTTGGATTCATCACATTTATTAGTTGGCTTACGTAACTAGTTGGAATATTGCAAATTTGTGATGAAAGCTAGCATTTAGCTACGATGATTTCATCAAACTGTTAACGTGCTACAATTGAACTTGATATATGTCAACGAAGCGTAGTTTTATTAGGTGTCCGGTACGTCTTAGCCTGTTATGTTGCTGTTAAAATGGTTAGGATGACAGCCGTTTTTGACACTGTCGGGTCCAGAGGGAAAGTACCCACGACCAAGCTAATGATGTTGTTGACGTTGATGGAAAGTGCATCAAGAACGCAATTACGTACTTTAGTCATGTTACGCCGATCATGTTAATTTGCGACATGCATCAGGCAGGTCAGGGACTTTTGTACTTCCTGTTTCGATTTAGTTGGCAATTTAGGTAGCAAACATGCAGACCCCGCACATTCTTATCGTTGAAGACGAGTTGGTAACACGCAACACGTTGAAAAGTATTTTCGAAGCGGAAGGCTATGATGTATTCGAAGCGACAGATGGCGCGGAAATGCATCAGATCCTCTCTGAATATGACATCAACCTGGTGATCATGGATATCAATCTGCCAGGGAAAAACGGTCTCCTGTTAGCGCGTGAACTGCGTGAACAGGCTAACGTTGCGCTGATGTTCCTGACGGGCCGCGATAACGAAGTCGACAAAATTCTCGGCCTCGAAATCGGCGCGGATGATTACATCACCAAACCGTTTAACCCACGCGAATTGACCATCCGTGCCCGCAACCTGCTGTCCCGTACCATGAACTTGGGTACCGTCAGCGAAGAGCGTCGTAGCGTTGAAAGCTACAAGTTCAACGGTTGGGAACTGGATATCAACAGTCGTTCACTGATCGGCCCGGACGGCGAGCAGTATAAACTACCGCGCAGCGAGTTCCGCGCGATGCTTCACTTCTGCGAAAACCCTGGCAAAATTCAGTCACGCGCAGAGCTGTTGAAGAAAATGACCGGGCGTGAGCTGAAGCCGCATGACCGTACTGTTGACGTTACCATTCGTCGTATTCGTAAGCATTTCGAATCCACGCCGGATACGCCGGAAATCATCGCCACCATTCACGGCGAAGGTTATCGCTTCTGCGGCGACCTGCAGGATTAATTCGGCCCAGGCGCCAAACCGTAAAAACAGCCGGTAAGTTATTCTTACTGGCTGTTTCTTATGCCCCCCTTCTGCTAAGCGGCCTCGCTTTCCCTCCTGACCTGCCGTTATGACGTACTCTTTTACATAAAAATTGTCGTATAGCGCTGTTTATCTCAGCTTGCGAAAGTTAAGGTAGTTTGTGTATTTACATTAAAGAGTAATATACGGGATTTGTTAGTCCCCAAAAAATAAGGGGATGCTCACAGGACGTGAGGTTTCAAAGGATGAAAAAATCACCATTATGCTGCTACCTGTTTTGTGCAGCGATGTCAGCTTCATCAGCCGCGCTGGCTGCTACCGCGCCGGTCTCCGCAGGCGTTATTCATTTCAAAGGCCAGATTGTCGAATATGGTTGTAATCTTGCGCCTCACGATCGCAATATCGAGGTATCATGTTTGCGGAATAATATCCCCCATTTGCAGACAGTCGCCACACCGTCTGGAAACGCTATTTCGTTGATGAATGGAATCGCCACGGTACGGCACGTGTCGTTAAAAGATCATCCGGAGATTCAAAGTTTGATCGTCCAGTACCGCTAACCGCTTATGGCTCCCGCCGGGAGGAGTTCCGGCAGGCGGCGATTTCGCTCAGTAAAACGCCGCCCGCCTGCATTTTGTACTTTTCTCTCATTCGTATCCTCCAACAGCGATGTTCATCGCTTCGCTATCCTGTACGCTCTACGCGCTCGTTAAGCACGGTACCTATGATAGCTGTCATAAAATGATTGCAAATAAAATCATCACATTTACTATGGTTAACCTTACAAACAGCGTTGTCGCTCATGTATTGATAAGGTGAATACATTGACTTAAATATTCTTGTTGGCTATTTTAATTTACTTAATTATAATTTTAAGTGAATATTAAATTTATGTTTACCTTTTAATAGTCAACCACTTTATCAGCCATAATAATGGGGAAGATATGAAGCAGTTAAACGGCGGGAATGTGTATCGTCCCACAGGGAAAGAAAAAAACCTGCAAGCCATTTTAAATATTCATCGGCACGTTATTCAAAACATCTCCCCTGTCACTATTACGGCCGGTAAAACACTGGATATCAAGATTGATAATCAATCCCACATCCTGTTAATCACTAAAGGCACTATTAAAGTATGTCGGCGTATCGACAGCATTGTAATGGGCTGCGGTGTCTCACCAATGATTTTAGGCCTTGTAGATGCCTATGCTGACTTATACCAGTTAGAAGAGAATTCAGACGTCTTTTTTATCGCCGAAACCACCTGTGAATATTATCCTGTCCCAGTAAAAGATTTTGTGGAAATAGCTGATGAAAAGCATCTCTGGCGTGACATTTCGAACATCCTGATGTACCGCATTGCTTTCATGACTAACCGTGACAGAAACCTTATCGGGCAGGACGCCTATAGCCAGATAAAAGCGCTGTTACTTGAACTGTGGTCGTATCCTGAAAGCTCACGATTTGAGATCAACGCACAGAACTTCATACAGCAGAGAACCGGGCTTTCACGCAGCCGTATCATGCAGGTACTTTCAGAACTAAAAGCGGGGGACTATATAAAAATACTGCATGGAAGACTGTTAGAGCTTCGAAACCTGCCGGTTTCATTTTAAACGGACAAGCGTCGTATATTCTTAAAAATAAAGCAATATAGAGTTAAATAAATCCTCCAGGAAATAATAACTATTATCAAAAAAGAGATCTTGCTCTATAAATCCAGTCATCAACCATACTTCTTTAGTGGTATTTTATTAAACTTTGTTACCGGGTCCGAAACTGGACTGCCGTTCAATATTGCATCAGAATTTTTATTGAGTTCATAGTTGATATACGTAGAATAGCCGCCTGCTTATCTACAGAACAGAAAGAAGCGCATACAGAGTAAAATATAATATTTTATTTTATATAGCTATCTTTATTTTTCAGCGAATAGAATCAGGCAACAATTAATATGTTTAATAAGAAAATTATCATCCTGGCAATGTTAACTGCCGTAGCATCCACACCGGTATTTGCCCAGAACACGATTACGTTCAATGGCAAAATTTACGATCAGGCGTGTACGGTTCAGGTTAATGGCTCTACGGATACCACCATTAATTTGGGTAATTACAGCAAAGAACGCATCGCGGAAAAAGGCGCCACAACCGATTACGTGCCGTTTACCGTAAGCCTGGTTAGCTGCCCGGAAGCAGGGACTGGCGTACCAACCCAGGCCATGTTCCGCTTCCACGGCGCAACAGATGATTCCAACCCAACGTACTTCAAAAACGCGGACGAAGGATCGGAAACGGGCGCCGCGGGTGTCGGTATTTCTATTCAGAACGCTTCACATAGCGATGTAACAGATAACACGGATGATGCCGCAGTAAACCTGCCAACCGACGGCTCGACAGCAGACTTTACCTATTACGCCGCCATGGCAAACGATGGTTCCGCAACCGTAACCGGTGGAGATGTTAGCACTCAGGTTACGTATACCGTTTCGTATCAGTAAGGCATTCTCATCCTGATGTGGACAGGCAGGATGCCAGTCCATAGCGTAAAACATCTTTACAGAGTAAAAAATGAAACACATAAAGAAATCCGTGTTGGTCGTATTACTGACAAGCCATGTTGCCCATGCCAGCATTGTTGTTGGCGGAACCCGACTGGTTTTCGACGGCAATAATGATGAGTCGTCAATCAATGTAGAGAATAAAGACAGCAAAGCGAATCTTGTTCAGTCATGGTTATCGGTTGCCGATCCCCAGGTCACAAATAAGCAGGCGTTTATTATCACCCCGCCTCTTTTTCGCCTTGATGCCGGGCAAAAGAACAGTATTCGGGTTATTCGCTCTGGCGCCCCCCTACCTGCAGATCGGGAGTCTATGTACTGGCTCAATATTAAGGGTATTCCTTCTATTGATGATAATGCCTCCGCGAACCGCGTGGAAATCTCCATTAATACCCAAATAAAGCTTATATATCGACCGCCAGCATTAACAAAATCGACGCCTGATAGCCAGAGCCAACAATTAAAATGGCAGACGGCAGGTGATGTTATTACCGTAAATAACCCCACTCCCTATTATATGAACTTTGCCAGTGTGACGCTTAACAGCCATGAAGTGAAATCAGCGACTTTCGTTCCGCCAAAATCATCAGCGTCATTTAAATTGGGTTCTACTGCCGCCCCTCATGGCACGGTAACGTGGCGATTAATCAGCGATTATGGGATGAGTTTAGAGCCGCATTCCGGTTCATTCTAGCCATTAACGACTTCATTTTACTTTTACCCTTTCAGGACTTTTACTGTGCAATTCTCCAGAGTAGAGCCCCGTTCTCAATTAGCGTTATCGTTTCTCTTTATATGCTGTTCCATAAAACCAGCGTTAGCGCATGATCATTTTAATCCATTATCGTTGGAAAATGATGAACCGGGCGTGGAGAATGTCGATCTATCGGTTTTCGAAAAGGGGGGGCAGGCAGAAGGCACCTATAATGTTGATATTTATATTAATAACACCAGTGTTGAAACAAAAAATATTGCCTTTAAAAATAAAAAATCAGCAGATAATAAGCTCTCCCTACAGCCGTGTCTTAGCGTTGAACAACTCAAGCAGTGGGGCGTAAAAACAGAAAACTTCCCCGAGCTTAAAAATGACCCAAACGGGTGTACCGATCTTAGTCTGCTGGCTGGCGCTGTAGCAAAGTTTAATGTCATCGGTAACCGGCTGGATTTAGCGATCCCTCAAATCGCGTTGATCGCCGACCCGCGAGAATTCGTCCCTACCAGCGAATGGGATGAAGGCATTAATGCTTTTTTGCTGAACTACAGTTTTACCGGATCGCAGGATCACGATATTGATGAAAACCGGACGGAAAATAGCGAATACGCTAACCTGCGCCCTGGTATTAACATTGGCGCATGGCGTTTTCGTAACTACTCAACCTGGAATCATGATAGCGATGGGCAAAATAGCTGGGATTCTGCCTACACCTATGTTTCTCGCGATATCGAATTTTTAAAAGGACAGCTGATCGCCGGGGAAAATAACACGCCCGCGGACGTCTTTGACAGTATTTCATTTAAGGGCGTACAGATCTCTTCTGATGACGATATGTTGCCGGACAGTATGAAAGGGTTCGCCCCGGTCATTCGCGGGGTGGCCAAAAGCAGCGCGCAGGTAACCGTTGAACAAAACGGTTATACCATCTACAAAACTAACGTTCCGGCGGGTCCATTCGCCATCAACGATCTTTATCCAACCGGCGGTTCGGGCGACCTGTACGTCACCATCAAAGAATCCGATGGTTCTGAACAGCATTTCATTGTGCCCTACGCCAGCGTTCCGGTATTACAGCGTGAAGGCCACCTGAAATACGACCTGACGGTAGGCCGCACGCGTTCATCAGATACGCATTCCGCGCAACAGAACTTCGCTGAACTGACGGCCTTATACGGATTAGCAGGCGGCATAACCGCCTATGGCGGAATAGAGAGTACGCTGAGCAATGATGTTTATCATGCGGCGCTCATCGGGACAGGCTTAAACCTTGGCGATCTGGGCGCATTGTCTTTAGACGTCACCAACTCATGGTCAAAAATTAAAGCAGGCGATGTGGTTAGCGATACGCTTACCGGGCAATCCTGGCGTATTCGTTACAGCAAAGATATTCAGTCAACAGGCACCAATTTCACTGTCGCCGGCTACCGTTATTCGACCAAAGATTACTACGCTCTTGAGGATGTGCTGGATACCTATAGCGATAATAGTCACTATGATCATGTACGTAATCGCACCGACCTGTCGTTATCGCAAGACATTATCTACGGTTCCATTTCACTCACTTTATATAATGAAGATTACTGGAATGACACTCATACCACATCATTAGGTATTGGCTATAACAACACATGGCATAACGTAAGCTATGGCATTAACTATTCTTATACGCTGAACGCCGATAATTCTCAGGATGAAGACGACGATACGGAAGACAGTAATGACCAGCAAATTTCAATCAATATTAGTATTCCGTTAGATGCCTTTATGCCGTCAACGTATGCCACCTACAATATGAACTCCGCGAAAGACGGCGATACCACGCATACTGTCGGTTTAAACGGAACAGCGCTGGCACAGAAAAATCTCTCATGGAGCGTTCAGGAAGGTTATTCCTCTCAAGAGAAAGCCACCAGCGGTAATGTGAGCGCAACCTATAACGGGACGTATGCGGATATTAACGGCGGATATAGCTACGATAATCATATGCGTCGCCTGAATTATGGCGTTCAGGGCGGCGTACTGTTACATCGAAATGGCCTGACACTATCCCAGCCAATGGACGACACCATCATATTGGTTAAAGCCCCTGGCGCAGCGGGTGTCCCCGTGAATAACGAAACGGGCGTGGACACCGATTTTCGGGGGTATGCCGTCGTACCTTATGCTTCGCCTTACCATCGTAATGAAGTGTCTTTAGATACGACTGGCATTAGAAAAAATATTGAGCTCATTGATACCAGTAAAACACTGGTGCCTACCCGTGGCGCGGTGGTCAGGGCTGAATATAAAACCAATATTGGTTACAAGGCATTGATGGTATTAACCCGCATAAACAATCTGCCTGTTCCTTTTGGCGCGACCGTCTCGTCTTTAACAAAACCAGACAATCACAGCAGTTTTGTTGGTGATGCGGGGCAAGCCTGGTTAACCGGACTGGAAAAACAAGGGCGGTTATTAGTGAAGTGGGGGCCAACAGCAGCAGACCAGTGTCAGGTCTCTTATCGTATACCGAGCTCCCCCTCCGCTTCTGGCGTAGAAATCTTACACGAGCAATGCCAGTGATTCTGGTGGGATAAAAGATGAATATGAACAGATTTGCTGCATTAGCCGCCCTGTTAACGTTTACGGGTCTGGCATTATGGTCGCCCTCGATCAGCGCGGCATACAATACCGCAGATGCCGTAGACATTAACGTTACGGGATTAATTTATGCCGATCCGTGTACCGTTACGGTACCTGACACGATCTCTCTTGGACAATATGCCCGGGCGGATATCGCCGTGGCCGGTGGCAATACCGCCACCATTCCTTTCACCATAAAAATGACGAATTGCCCGGCAACGACCACAAAAGCCGCGATTTCATTTAACGGCGTACCTTATCCCGATCCGAATTATGCTTCTGCGATTTATGCAAACAGCGCGGCCAATCCGGCGCAGGATTTAGGATTACAGCTTTTTAACCTGGACGGTAAAAGTCTGGTCAATCTGGCCAACAACGTCACTTACACGGTGGATATCAACAGTAATACCCATGAAGCCAATTTGCCTGTCGCCGCAAGGATGTATACCCCGTATGGAAAAGTCACGGCAGGGGATTTCACGTCCGTTGTGACGATCACTATCGCATGGCAATAACATCTTTCTATTTCACCTGATATAAAAGCAGGAATTTTTCATGAGAAGGTTATATCTGGCGCTTATTCTGCTGTTCGCGTATTCCGGTCATGGTTACGCCTCCTGTAAACGTTCCGGAAATGAAGGCGCGATCACTATCACCCCGCCGTCGCAGCTTGTGGTGGATAGCCACGCCTATACCGCAGGCGAAGTGTTGTGGCAATCGGGCTGGGTTTCCACCTCCGAAGTCACAATGGATGGCTGTAGTCGCGATTATAAGGTCGGTTTTTTATATGAACCCGGTAGCGCGCAGTCAAATGCATCAGCGACAATCAATGCGAATGACGGGAACAACACGCCGGTATTTAGCACCGGGATTTCCGGCGTGGGCATTGCGATTAAAACCCAAACGAATGCTGGCCCTTACGATAATGTCATGCCAATCGATAATACCTACCATAATGGCGATGGCAATAAAACACACCATGCGATGGCTCCCGCCTACAATGTTGAACTGGTCGCCTTAGGCGGTCCGATCACCTCCGGTACCGCGACATTCCAAAGCCCACTGGCGCGCGTATCTTTTCGCGATAGCGCAACGGAAGACTCCGGCGGCGATATCCTGACCCATCTGTATTTGGGGAATACGCAATTGATTATGAAAGCGATGGGATGTCGGGTAGAAACACCTGCCATCACCGTTGATTTAGGCAGCGTCAATTTAGGCAGTTTCGCTAACAGTCAAACTGCGGGCACAGGCGAGCAGGATATCTTATTGACCTGCGAACAAGGCACCGCTATCTCCGCATCGTTAAGCGCCCAACCGGCCAGCGGAAATAACCCTGATAATTCAGTCATCCAGTTGAGCAATGCGAGCGCGCCAACCAGCGCAACCGGCGTTGGCGTACAGTTGGGTATTCAGGCGCCGGACGCCGGTTTCTTTACCGACAGTTTGCCAATTAATCAAAAAATTGATCTCTTTACTCACACGATTACCACCAATGCCGATGGCAGCCAGACGGTTAACGGCGGAACCATGAATATGTCGACCACCCTGAAAATTAGCGCGCGCTACTATAAAACCGCCGCCACGGTAACGGCCGGGCAAGCGAATGCCACGGCAACATTAAACCTGACCTATAACTAACGGCATCACATTTTCTGGCGCTGCGCGGGAAAACGTTAACGCGCGCGCCCGTTAGATTTATTTCCACAAACGTAATTCGTCATCTTGTACTGGCGGTAATGACTTACGTTGCTGACAAGAGAGCGAATACCAGTCCAGATGGCGCGTCAGGAACATCACGCCGCCAAGCGCCAGTAGCAGAACGCCGGTACCCAGAAGCAACGAGCTATCTTCCGAACGCAGCAATCCCCACATCACGCCATCCAGCGCCAATAACGCTAACGTAAACAGCACGCTATTGCGCCATCCTTTCAGCACCGCCTGCAAATAAACGCTATTCATCAACGCGCCCACCAGGCTGGCGGCGATCCAGGCTGGCGTGAAACCGATATGTTCCGACAGTGCCAGCAATAGCAGGTAGAACATCACCAGCGATAACCCCACCAGCAGATACTGCATCGGGTGTAACCGCTGCCCCGTCAGGGTTTCGAAGACAAAGAAAGCCATAAACGTTAGCGTAATCAACAAAATGGCATATTTCGTCGCTCTGTCCGTCAGTTGATACTGATCGGCTGGCGTCGATACAGCGACGCTAAACGCTGGTAAGTTGTCCCAATCCACCTTTTGCGCATCAGCAAACTGTTCGCCGAGATTCGTGGCAAACCGGCTGGTTTGCCACTGGGCCTGAAATCCTGAACCGCTGATTTCGCGTTTACCGGGAAGAAAATCCCCCACAAAATTTGGGTGCGGCCAGTTGCTGGTCAGGGTCATTTCACTGCTACGCCCGACGGGAACCAGTGAAAAGCTGCCGGTTCCGCTTAAATTTAGCGACATCGCCAACGTCAGGTTGCGCGTCGCCCACTGACTGTCCGGCAGCGGGATATGAATGCCCTCTCTACTTTCCGGTAAGCCGGTCCCCGGTTCTACAGTGAGCGTTTCACCATTCACCTGCGGCGCTTTTACTGCGCTGATACCGCGCGCATCGCCGACGCCCACGACGATAAAGGGCTTTCCAAGGGTAATGTTCGGTCTGTTCAGCTCATGCAGACGGGCCACATCAAACTCCGCCTTTATCGCCATATCGGTATGCCACACCTGCCCCTGATAAATACCTATTTTTCGCGCTTCAACGTTTTGATTGCCTTCAACCAATAGCGACTCCGGCAGCCAAAAATAGAGATAGCTGCGCTTATACTGGACCTCTTTCTCCTCTTCCAGCACGGTATAAAGCTCTGTCACCGGAATCGCCACCAGCGGGCCGACAACCTTTTGTGGGCCGCTGGTACTCTGACGAATAGCATTCTCCACATGGCTTCGATAATCAGCACGCTCCACGATGGTGTGCCGTACCATCATCAGGGGAATTAACAGCAGGATCATGGCGCCGCCTAACGTAATCATTTTCCACAACAGGGGGGATTTCAACATAGCGTTCTCCTTTGCAATGCCAGCAGTGTAAGAACGCGATGTGGGGAGAATTTGAAGTTATGTGAAGTGACGGTGAAGTGTCAACGAGGCCAGCACGCCGCCTTCGGGACGATTGCACAACGTCACCTCACCGTTGAGGAGCCGCGCCGCCTCGCTGACAAACGCCAGCCCAAGCCCGCTGCTTTTACGCCCGTTTTCACGGGGCAACGAATAGAATCGGTCGAAAATGCGCGGCAGCGCAAAATCAGGAATACCACAGCCGGAATCCGTCACCTGCAGGATCGCTTTCTCCCCCATCGGCTGAGCGCTTAATGTGATAACGCCATTTTCAGGCGTAAAGTCGATGGCATTGTCCAACACATTGCCCAACGCCTGCGCCAGAAGCTCCGCGTCGGCGACGACAACCAGCGAGGAAGGCCGTAGAGTAAGCGTGATCTTTTTTGCCGCCAACTGAATACTGCGCGCCTCGCTAAGCTGCGTAAATAGCTCATCAACAGCAACCGGCGCGAGAGGGATATCCTGTCGGTTTTCCAGCCGCGCCTGGCGCAGCAGGGTTTCTACCAGCGCCTGCATTCGCGTATTTTGCGCCAGTATATTCTCTGTAAAGCGGGTAACCACATCCGCGGGCGGTCCTTCACGCAGAATCTCCGCCGCGCCGCGTATCGCCGCCAGCGGACTTTTCAGCTCATGAGTCAACGCATACACGTACTGCTCAATCTCATTCTTGCCTTCCAGCTTAATGCGCATACTCTCCAGCGCCTGCGCCAGTTTACGCAGCTCGCTGCTGCCTAATGCAGGTAACGCAAGCGGGCGGTTTTCGGTGACGGAATCCGCATAGCGCGTCAACCGGGCGATGGAGCGGTTAATCCACCAGACCATCCCCGCGCCAATCGCCAGCGCAATTCCCAGTAAAACGGCGCTGGCCCACAGAATGCGCCGTTCGCTGCGCTTAATCACCGGCGCCATTGCCGCATTCGGTTTCCCGACAGTCAGGACGCCGATAATCCGTCCATCGCTGATTATCGGCGCGGCTACGTACATCACGGTGCTATTGGGATCGGCAGAATCTTTTGCCGTGCTGCGGGCGCCATACTGTCCGCGCAGCGTAAGCCAGACGTCATTCCAGCGAGAATAATCCTGTCCCACCGCTTTGTTTTCCGAATCAAACAACACCTTCCCCTGCGCATCCGTCATATAGACATGGTATTCATTGCGCACTTTGACGATCCCGCTGATATTGGCGCGAAACGGGCGATGTTGCAGTTGGGCGAATGCTTTCGCCAACTGGCCGTCAGTCGGGTTGCCGGAAAGGAGATCGTCGCGGGCCAGCGCCGCCAGCAGCGTCGCGGTGTCAATCAGCGTCCCTTCCGTCGCGCGGCGGACGCCCGGCTTTATCTCCTGAACGAAGATAGACAGCACAAACACGGCGGCGACGGCGACAATAAGAAAGTAGCCCAGCAGCAAACGCATTCCGATGCGCATCAGACGCTCCTCAGGCTGTATCCCATTCCACGATGCGTGTTAATTGGCGAGAGATCCGGGTTGATCGCGCGTAGCTTAGCGCGCAGGGTTTTGATGTGTGTATCGACCGTCCGATCGAAGGTCTCCTGGGCATCAGACCAGACAATATCCATCAATTGCTGGCGCGAGTACACGCGCTCCGGCGACAGCAGCAGGGTTTTAAGAAGCAGAAACTCATAACGCGTCAGCGAGAGCGGCGTCCCAAACCAGGCGATCTGCGCCGCCGGTTCATTGAGTTCAAAATGTCCGGTACGCACCACCGGCGACGGCACAGCAAACTTTTTCACCCGGCGCAGCAGCGTGCGCACGCGGGCGCTCACTTCGCGCGGCGAGAACGGCTTGGCGACATAATCATCTGCGCCGATCTCCAGACCAAGCAATCGATCCACTTCATCGCTGCGGGCAGTCAGGAAAAGAATCGGCAGCGCAGGATGGCGTTCCAGCAACTGCCGACACAGCTCAAAGCCGCTGATATCCGGTAGTCCCACATCGAGAATCACCGCATCCGGCCGTTGCTGACGCGCTTTTTCCAGCGCGGGCAGCCCGCGAGCGAATAGCTCAACGGTAAACCCTTCCAGTTGCAGGGTGTAGATGAGCGTATCGGCGATTCCCTGTTCATCCTCGACTAACCAGACCTGCGGTTGCTGCATACTCTTTCCCTGTTATTGTCGCCACGGCATGACCGGCACCGCGCTGATGGCGTTCTTCGGCGACCCGTCGACTACTTTGTCGGAGTAGGCCAGATACGCCAGCGTGTTGCGTTTCTCATCATAGAAACGCACGACCTGCAATGACTTAAATATCAATGAGGTGCGTTTTTTGAAAACTACCTCTCCCTGCGCCTTGCCGTTCTTAATTTTGTCGCTCAGTTCAATAGGCCCGACCTGCTGACAAGAGATGGCGGCGTCAGACGTATCTTCCGCCAGCCCCAATCCGCCTTTTATGCCGCCCGTTTTCGCCCGGCTAACATAGCACGTCACGTTTTTGACATCAGGATCGTCAAAAGCTTCCACCACGATTTTATGGTCAGGGCCGAACATTTTAAATACCGTATCGACTGAACCAATTTGTTCCGCGCGGGCGCTCTGCCCCAGCAGCAACAAAATTGAGAAAAGTACTAAGCTCTTGTATTTCATATTGTTACCATTCATAAAAGTTACATTGCGTAATTATTAGACATTCTAAAATAAAATGGTTATAGATCACAGGATTAGAATAATTACCTGTCACGTTGCCTAAAAAAAGCATTTAAGCTCAAAAAAAACACTGAATGCTAAAAGAACAAAAAATGCTATTATCCTCTTACCTGATATCGGGTGCTCGTTGTTGAAAGGATGGGGATATTTTATGGATCAGGCTGGCATAATTCGCGACCTGTTAATCTGGCTGGAAGGTCATCTGGATCAGCCGCTGTCACTTGACAATGTGGCGGCAAAAGCAGGCTATTCCAAGTGGCACCTGCAGAGAATGTTTAAGGACGTGACGGGCCACGCCATTGGCGCTTACATCCGCGCCCGTCGTTTATCGAAATCAGCAGTAGCGCTGCGTTTGACCGCGCGTCCAATTCTGGATATTGCTCTTCAGTACCGCTTCGATTCTCAGCAAACCTTTACGCGCGCCTTTAAGAAACAGTTTTCCCAGACGCCAGCGCTGTATCGTCGCTCCTCGGAATGGAGCGCCTTTGGCATTCGCCCGCCATTACGGCTGGGCGAGTTTACCGTGCCGGAACATCAGTTCGTTACGCTGGAAGATACGCCGCTCCTTGGCGTCACGCAGAGCTATTCCTGCTCGCTGGAACAGATTTCCGACTTCCGCCACGAAATGCGCGTGCAGTTCTGGCATGATTTCCTCGGTCATTCGCCAACTATTCCGCCAGTGCTTTATGGGCTTAATGAAACGCGCCCCAGCATGGAGAAAGACGATGAGCAGGAAGTATTCTATACCACCGCACTGCCGCAAGAGCAGGCCGATGGCTATGTTCAGTCGGCGCATCCTGTGCTGTTGCAGGGCGGTGAATACGTCATGTTCACCTATGAAGGGTTAGGAACCGGCGTGCAGGATTTTATCCTGACCGTTTACGGCACCTGTATGCCAATGCTGAATCTGACCCGTCGTAAAGGACAGGATATAGAGCGATACTACCCGTCAGAAGATACCAAAACCGGCGATCGCCCTATCAACCTGCGCTGCGAATTTCTGATCCCGATTCGTCGTTAACGCTGTAGCTCATCCAATGCAGGGGCGTCCAGATGCGAAACGTCCCCTGCGGTTTCTACCACCCACCCAGACGCCAGCCACTGACTTTCCTGGTAATCGATGCGGGAAATAGAGCAGTTGCGCAAACGTAACCGGCGTTCCGCCCAGGCGGGTAGTCCCAGGATAGTACTGACCAGACAGCCCAACGCGATACCGTGACTGACCAATAAAGGTCGGCTGCCCTGCGGTAGCTCCAGACAGGACGCCAGCGCGGCATGAACGCGATCGCTCAACTCCTGCATCGATTCCCCACCAGGAATGCGGCCATCCTGCGTGCCGTTGACCAACTGACGACGCCAGCCCTCTTCTTCTTCCGTCAGCGAATCGATCTGGCGCTTTTCCAGCACGCCCATATCCAGCTCGCGCAGGCGGGAGTCAAAGGTGATATCACACCCGCACGCCTGGGCGATAATCTCCGCCGTGCGTTTTGTGCGGCCTAAATCGCTGCTGATGATATGGGTGATGCCGAGGCTGCGGGCGCGTTCTCCTACCTGCATGGCCTGCTGCTCGCCTTTTGCCGTCAGGGGACTGTCCGATTGGCCCTGAATACGTCGCTCGGCGTTCCACTGCGTTTCACCGTGGCGAACAAGGTATACCTGTAACATGTTTTTTTTCCGTTATACTGCGATAAATTTTTAAAACTGAGCTTAATTATGCACCAGGTTATCTCTGCGACCACCAATCCTGCCAAAATTCAGGCAATTCTAAAGGCATTTGAAGAGATTTTCGGCGAAGGATCGTGCCATATTACGCCCGTCGCCGTCGAGAGCGGCGTACCGGAGCAGCCCTTCGGAAGCGAGGAAACGCGTGCTGGCGCACGAAATCGCGTGGGTAATGCGCGACTCCTGCATCCACAAGCTGATTTCTGGGTAGCCATTGAAGCCGGAATTGACGATGACGCCACCTTCAGTTGGGTGGTGATTGATAACGGCGTTCAGCGCGGTGAAGCGCGATCGGCCACGCTGCCGCTGCCCGCCGTCATTCTCGACAGAGTCCGCCAGGGAGAAGCGCTTGGCCCAGTGATGTCGCAGTACACAGGTATTGACGAGATTGGCCGCAAAGAGGGCGCCATTGGCGTATTTACCGCCGGAAAATTAACGCGCTCCAGCGTTTACCACCAGGCGGTAATCCTGGCGTTAAGCCCGTTTCATAACGCGGTGTATCGATAATTATTTGCGCTATGTTGTAGGCCTGATAAGCACAGCGCAATCAGGCATTTCGCGGCGATATTGCCGGATGGCCGCTTCGCCTTATCCGGCCTACGAGCAAATCAGGCGCTTTTCAGCAGTATCTGCTCAAGCCAATGACGCAGTTCAACCGGCGCGGATTTCAGGCTGTTTGACCCGCGCGTGATGGTGGCGATGCCCGCCCCCAGCTCGGTTTTCAACTCGCGCTGGCTCATTTCGCCACGCAGCAACTCCTCAATAATGCGCACGCGCGTTCCCAGCGCTTCACGCTCGTCCGGCGTAAGCATCAGTTGTAATAAAGGCAGATGCAGATCCTCTGCATATGCCTGACGGAGTAACTCCACAAAACGAAGCCACTCCTGATTACGTTGTTCGGCGATAGCCGATGAATAAGGGGAATGCTGGGTCATGTTATGCCGCCGTTTGTACTGTTACACGAGTACAAATGATAACATAACCCGTCAGCATTAATACCGTCGCTGCCACTCAGAGTCGCTCATTAAGGCCTCTTTCTGCCCCATAAAGTGGCGATAGTAAGCGTCATAGGCCAGAACGTTTTTCACGTAGCCGCGCGTTTCCGAAAAGGGAATGCTTTCGACAAACGCTACGGCATCGATACGCCCGGCGCTATTGCCAAGCCAGGTGCGCACGCGCCCCGGCCCGGCGTTATACGCCGCCGATGCGAAAATACGGTTATTACCAAACTGCTGATAGACATACTGCAAATAGCTGGTGCCAATATTGATGTTGGTCTCCGGCTCCAGCAGTTGGCCGGGGCCGCGGTAGTCCGGAATCGAAAACATTTTCACCGTATGGGTGGCCGTTCCCGGCATAATCTGCATTAAGCCGCTGGCCCCTACCGGCGATTTTACTTTCGGGTTCCAGGCGCTCTCCTGGCGGGCAATCGCCATGGCATAGCTTTGTGAGATATCTTTTCCGCGGGTATAGCGGGTAAAAAGATCGTTATACGCCAGCGGGAAACGCTCCTCCAGATGATCCCACAGTTTTCCGGCGATCGTCGCCTGTACGCTCAGATCCCACCAGTGCTGGTTAAACGCATAGCGCGCCAGCTGCGCCTGTTCAGATTTACTACGGCTTTTTACCAGATTCGCCCATTCGCTGCGCGCCGTGTTATCCAGGTTCCAGTACATCAGCTCCCGTACACGCGCCATCTCCGGCCCCTGCGTCAACGCGCTGTTTACGTTGGCGGGCGCTTTATCGATTTTAAGCGTGTACTCTTCGCCTAAACGCTGCGCTGCGACCATCGGATAAAAACCGCGCTTCTGCATTAAAGCATGAAGGATCTCTTTCGCTTCGGCGTCACGACCGCGCTCCAGCAATAAATCCGCCTGCCAGTAACGCCACTCGTCTTTCTCTTTCGCCTCCATCGGCAGTCGGGCAAGCCAGGTATTGAGACCGCGACGATCGCCCATCCCCAGCGCCATACGCACGCGCCGCTCGATAAGCGACGTCGATTGCGAGCGCATAATCGCGTCATCGCGCCATTTCGCCTGCGCATCGGTCACATCGTTGCCCATCAGTCGCCAGGCAACGATATCGCGCAGCGCCTGCGTTTGTTCCTCATTAAGTTTCTGCGCCTGTACCAGCGAGGGGATCATCAGACGCGCATTTTCCGCGTCCTGGCGGGCGACGCTGGCAAACGCGACTTCCGCCATCTGGCGGGTAAAATCGGTGGCGCCGGTGGTGCGTGCGAAGGTCAACACGTTATTAGGGTCATTAGCGAGGGTAATGATCGCTGAGGCGATCGTTTGATATTCCGCCGGCATCTGTCCGGCCAGCACCGTAACCAGACCCGTATTTCCGGCTTTCATCGCCAGCCGAATACGTTCCAGGTACGCCAGCGGGTCTTGCTTGCCGGAGGCCCGCCAGACGCTGAACAGTTTATCGCAGGCATTCGGCTGACTTTTGCCGGTCAGCCAAAGGTCTTTCGCGCCCTGCCAGGCCGCTTCCGTTTGCCCGGTGCTCCATTTCGCGTAGTAATAGTTACATTGCGCTTCCGTGGTGCCGGGTTTCTCCGGGCTAAACGCCAGCAAGCCGCGCCAGTCTTCACGACGCGCCAGCTCATTGACGAAGCGTGATTGCAGCGTACGCGCAGGCGGAAGCGTAGGATTGGCGCGCACAAACTGCGTGACAGCAATCGCCGGTTGGTTCATCAAATCGTCGGTGATCTTACGGTATTCCAGATACGGGTAGAGCGGATAATCTTTCAGACCCGGCATCATCTGCTCTACCACATCCATCTGGCGGTTGTCCCAGGCCTGCTTAATCTGCGCATAGCGGTTACGCTGCTCTTCCAGTGAGTCGGCCCGCGCGAGGTGACAAAAGGTCAGCAGGCATACGCTGGCGGCGACGAGACGCCAGACAAATGGTTTGGCTCTATCCACAAGCACTTCCTCAATTGTTATCTAATGCAGCATCATGCCGCGTAATGAATTTATGCTAACCAGTCATAGCCATTTGCGCCACGTTACGGACACTTTTTTACTTTTATTGCGAGTGCGATCTGCTGGCTGGGCTTAGGCAGGGAAAAAGGCTACACTTCGCCTTTGAAATCTATTCACCATCACGATAAACATAGAGGCGAAGTCCAACGTGGCTCAATTCGTTTATACCATGCATCGTGTCGGCAAAGTGGTTCCGCCGAAACGTCATATTCTGAAAAACATCTCGCTGAGCTTCTTCCCTGGCGCCAAAATCGGCGTGCTGGGCCTTAACGGCGCCGGTAAGTCTACCCTGCTGCGCATCATGGCGGGTCTCGATAAAGATATCGAGGGCGAAGCGCGCCCACAGCCCGGTATTAAGATTGGCTACCTGCCGCAGGAACCTCAGCTAAACCCGGAACACACGGTACGCGAGTCGATTGAAGAGGCCGTTTCGGAAGTGGTTAACGCCCTCAAACGTCTGGATGAAGTGTACGCGCTGTATGCCGATCCGGATGCCGACTTCGACAAGCTGGCCGCAGAGCAGGGCCGGCTTGAAGAGATTATCCAGGCGCACGACGGTCATAATCTGAACGTGCAGCTTGAGCGCGCTGCTGACGCTCTGCGTCTGCCGGACTGGGATGCCAAAGTCGAAAAACTGTCCGGCGGCGAGCGCCGTCGCGTGGCGCTGTGCCGTCTGTTGCTGGAAAAGCCGGACATGCTGCTGCTCGACGAACCCACCAACCACCTGGATGCCGAATCTGTTGCGTGGCTGGAACGTTTCCTGCACGACTTCGAAGGTACCGTCGTGGCGATTACCCACGACCGTTACTTCCTCGATAACGTCGCCGGCTGGATTCTGGAACTTGACCGCGGCGAAGGTATTCCGTGGGAAGGCAACTACTCCTCCTGGCTGGAGCAGAAAGATCAGCGTCTGGCGCAGGAAGCGTCTGCCGAAGCGGCGCGCCGTAAATCCATTGAGAAAGAGCTGGAGTGGGTGCGTCAGGGCGCGAAAGGCCGTCAGTCGAAAGGTAAGGCGCGTCTGGCTCGCTTTGAAGAACTGAATAGCGTTGAGTATCAGAAACGTAACGAAACCAACGAACTGTTTATTCCACCAGGACCGCGCCTGGGCGACAAAGTCATTGAAGTCAGCAACCTGCGTAAATCCTACGGCGACCGCGTACTGATCGACGACCTGAGCTTCTCGGTACCGAAAGGCGCTATCGTCGGGATCATCGGGCCAAACGGCGCGGGTAAATCGACCCTGTTCCGCATGATGTCCGGTCAGGAGCAGCCTGATAGCGGCACCATTACGCTGGGTGAAACCGTCAAGCTGGCCTCGGTCGATCAGTTCCGCGACGCGATGGACAACAGCAAAACCGTCTGGGAAGAAGTGTCCGGCGGGCTGGATATCATGAAGATCGGCAATACCGAAATGCCAAGCCGCGCCTATGTAGGCCGCTTCAACTTCAAAGGCGTCGATCAGGGCAAACGCGTTGGCGAACTGTCCGGCGGTGAGCGTGGTCGTTTGCATCTGGCGAAGCTGCTGCAGGTGGGCGGCAACGTCCTGCTGCTCGACGAACCGACAAACGACCTGGATATCGAAACCCTGCGCGCGCTGGAAAACGCCCTGCTGGAGTTCCCTGGCTGCGCGATGGTTATCTCGCACGACCGTTGGTTCCTTGACCGTATCGCCACCCACATTCTGGATTATCAGGATGAAGGTAAGGTGGAATTCTTCGAAGGCAACTTTACCGAATACGAAGAGTACAAGAAACGCACGCTGGGCGCTGAGGCGCTGGAGCCGAAGCGTATCAAGTACAAGCGTATTGCCAAATAAACGTCTGAATGCCGGGTGGCGCTTGCGCTTACCCGGCCTACAAACCCAGCGATTCCAATACGTTGTGAAACTGTAGGCCTGATAAGACACGGTAAGCGTCGCATCAGGCATTGGTTCTTATCCCTGCTCGCCCATCATCTCTTTCACCAGTTCCACACAGCGCAAAAAGCGGCCATCGTAATCAGCCTCTTTAACGTGAACGAACTCAATGTTGTTTTCTTTCAGCATCTCGACCAGCAGGTTCTGGAACGCTTTGCGATCCACTGAACTGCCCAGGCTTCGCAGTCCGTCAGCTATCCACGGCGTATTATTCTCCAGCAAAATCACCAGGTCGAAGCGATACTCGTCGATCAGCGCCTGGACAAAGGGATGCTCGCGCCCTTCGTATTTTTTGCAAAATGCCTGGGTGGTGACGAAATCGGTATCGATAAACGCCACTTTATTCGCATATTTCACTGCGAAATCAATATATTGCGCATGGCCCAGCGCAATTTTATCGTAGTCGGAATACTGTAACGCCATCTCATCGCCGCCCAGATGCGAAAAAACATAGTCGCGGCCATATTCCCAGGCGCTGGTGGTATTAAAAATATTGGCGAGCTTATTGACCAGCGTAGACTTGCCGCTTGATTCCCCGCCCAGAATCGCGACGGTACGCACGAAAAACGGCTTCACTTCGGTAGGAATATATTCCCAGTAACGAAACGGATTTTCGCGGATTTGCGCCCCGCTGATATTCATAAACGTGCGTTCAGGATCGACCAGCACCGTCTCAATCCCTAAATGCTCAAGGTACTGCGGCGCATCAGCCTCTTCGGAAGTGTAGATCCAGCTCGGCTGTATTCCCTTCTCTGCCATAAACGCTTTAATGCCGTTGCTCCAGACGTCCCAGCCATGCGGATAAGGCTCCATCCCCTCTTCATTAAAGGCGTGGATGCGAATATTTTTTTGGTATTTGAAGGTTTGCAATAACCAGCGCAGGCGATCCGACACGGTGGGCTGCTGCGACATGGCGCTATCCTCAAACAGTCCGCGGTCGCGCGTATCGTCATATCCCATAATGATGTGCAACTCATCCACCTGGCTACAGGCGCGCTGGATCAAGTAGATGTGTCCGGTATGCAATGGATAAAATTTACCGAACACCACGCCAATGTTTTTCTGTCGGCGGGGAAACTCCAGCCCGAGAAAACGGTGTAGCGCCTCCAGTTTTTGCGCGCTGGGGCTTTTGATTTTGGCGTTAAGTAACTGACTCAGATACCCCTTGGTCATACCGCTGGCGTCAGCCACCTGTTGCAGAGTGCAACCTTGCTGCTTAATCGCGGTTTTGAGATAGTCGAACGATGACACAAGAGCCTCCTGCTGGAAAAATCGCATAACACTGCCTGATAGCGCTTCGCTTATCAGGCCTACAACATCAATCCGTAGGCCGGATAAGACGCATTGCATCGCCATCCGGCAAATTATACAACATCACTACATACAGAGAATTATAAGTCGTCAAACACGCTTAACGCATCTGCGAGCTTTTTAACACCGAACACCTGCATTCCTTCCGGCGGCTTTTTCGGTACGTTGGCGGCAGGCACAATCGCCCGACGAAAACCGTGTTTCGCCGCCTCGGAAATACGCTCCTGCCCGCTCGGCACCGGACGAATCTCGCCTGCCAGCCCCACTTCGCCAAACACCACCAGATCCTGCGGCAACGGCCTGTCACGCAGGCTGGAGACCATCGCCAGCAGTAAAGCCAGATCCGCGCTGGTTTCGGTGACTTTCACTCCGCCGACCACGTTAACGAAGACGTCCTGATCCGACATTTGCAGACCGCCGTGTCGGTGTAGCACCGCCAGCAGGATTGCCAGACGGTTTTGTTCCAGACCGACCGCCACGCGTCTGGGGTTCGCCATCATCGAGTGATCGACCAGCGCCTGAATCTCCACCAGCAACGGTCGCGTGCCTTCCCAGACGACCATCACTGAACTGCCGGAAGTGACCTCATCGCCGCGGCTTAAAAAGATGGCGGACGGATTGCTCACTTCGCGCAACCCCTGTTCGGTCATGGCGAAGACGCCCAGCTCATTGACTGCGCCAAAGCGGTTTTTGTGGCTGCGCAGCGTGCGGAAACGAGAATCGGCGTCGCCGTCGAGCAATACTGAGCAATCGATACAGTGTTCCAGCACTTTCGGCCCCGCCAGCGACCCGTCTTTGGTGACGTGGCCGACCATCACGATCGCCACGCCGCGCGTTTTGGCGAAGCGCGTCAGGTAGGCTGCCGTTTCGCGGACCTGGGCGACGCTGCCCGGCGACGACTGGATGTCCGCCATATGCATCACCTGTATGGAGTCGATCACCATCAGTTTCGGCTGTTCTTCTTCGGCAATCAGGCAGATCTGCTCGATGCTGGTTTCGGAGAGCATATTCAGATTAGCGGTCGGCAGGCCGAGACGGTGCGCGCGCATCGCCACCTGCTGTAGCGACTCTTCGCCGGTGACGTACAGCGTTTTCATCTGCTCGGCGAGCTTGCACAGCGTTTGCAGCAGCAACGTCGATTTGCCCGCGCCAGGATTACCGCCAATCAAAATGGCGCTGCCGGGTACCACCCCGCCGCCCAGCACGCGGTCAAACTCTTTAAAACCGGTAGAAAAGCGCGGCAGTTCCTCAAGACTGATGTCAGACAGTTTCTGCACTTTTGATACGCCCGCACTGCCGGCGTATCCGCTCAGACGTTCGTTACGCGCCACCGTCGGCGACGCGGCAAGGCGCACCTCAGTAATGGTGTTCCAGGCATGACAGGCGCTGCACTGCCCCTGCCAGCGTGGGTAATCGGCACCACATTCATTACAAACAAAGGCGCGTTTGGGAGCTTTTGCCACGTTTTACCTCTTTCGTTAACGCTGTTGCCGGATGGCGCTGGCGCTTATCCGGCCTACGGTCGCCTTGCCATTGGGCAGGTTAATCATTTCTGGTTCATGCTGCCGGAGAGAATGCAAAACACGCCCATCAGGTCAGCGTGGCGGATCGTAATCTCCGTCTTTTCGTTTACTTTTGGCTTGGCATGGAAGGCAATACCTAACCCTGCCGCTTTGATCATGGGCAGATCGTTAGCACCATCGCCAATCGCCACCGTCTGCGCCAGCGGGATGTCATGCTCTTGCGCCAGACGAAGCAAGGTATTGGCTTTATACTCAGCATCCACAATATCGCCGATAACGTGGCCGGTAAATTTACCGTCCATGATCTCCAGCTCATTGGCGACTGCCGCCGTCAGACGTAGCTGGTCACGCAGATAGTCGGCGAAGAAAGTGAAGCCGCCGGAGGCGATAGCGATTTTCCAGCCAAGCGCTTCCAGTTTTAGCACCAACTGCGTTAATCCTGGCATTAGCGGCAGATTCCCGCGCACCTGGCGCAAAATATCGGCATCCGCGCCTTTCAGCGTCGCCACGCGGCTGCGCAGGCTGGCGGTAAAATCAAGCTCGCCGCGCATCGCGCGCTCCGTCACTTCAGCCACCTTCTCACCGGTACCGGCCAGCTTCGCGATTTCATCGATACACTCAATCTGGATCGCCGTGGAATCCATATCCATGACCAGCAGCCCCGGTGTGCGCAGATGCGGAATTTTACCCAGCGGCGCGACATCCAGCTGCGCCTCATGCGCCAGCCGCGTCGCACGCGGCGTCAGCGACCCCGCCAGACGAATGACCTGATAATCCTCCACGCACCAGGCGGCGACAATCACCATTGCGGCGCCCAGTTTGGTCTGATATTGAGTTAAACGCTGCTTATCCAGCCCGCGCCCATACAACAGCCAACCGCTGCGGCCTGCATGGTAATCCAGAGGCATCACCTCGTCGCCGCTTAAAGAAAGAGGCAAACCAGGCCATAAAGAGACATCTTCAGGCAGATCGCACCAGGTAATGTTAGGCATTAAAGCTCCTGTAAATCGTTCAGGCCGGTAACCGCCCCGCGGAAAATAACGCATGAGGCTACCTTGTAACCATCGCTTCTGGCAACATTAAGCCTCAAATTTTCAGCAGGTGGAATATGGCTCGCGCAAAACTGAAATTTCGGCTGCATCGTGCAGTCATTGTATTGTTCTGTCTCACACTGCTCGTCGCGCTCATGCAGGGCGCGTCCTGGTTTAGTCAAAACCACCAGCGACAGCGCAATCCGCAGTTGGAAGAGCTGGCCCGCACGCTGGCGCGCCAGGTGACGCTCAACATCGCCCCGCTGATGCGCAGCGAAACACCGGATGAAAATCGCATCAACGCCGTGCTGCGTCAGCTCACGCAAGAGAGCCGAATTCTGGATGCCGGCGTCTATGATGAACAGGGCGATCTTATTACTCGCGCTGGTGAAAGCGTCAACGTGCGCGACAGGCTGGCGCTGGATGGCAAAAAAGCGGGCAGCTATTTTAACCAACAAATTGTCGAGCCTATCCAGGGGAAAAACGGCCCATTGGGCTACCTGCGTCTGACGCTGGATACCCACACGCTGGCCACCGAAGCAAAGCAGGTCGATAACACCACCAACATTCTACGTCTGATGCTGCTACTCTCGCTGGCGATAGGCGTGGTGCTGACGCGCACCTTGCTACAAGGTAAACGCACCCGCTGGCAGCAGTCGCCCTTCCTGCTAACGGCCAGCAAGCCTGTTCCGGAAGAGGAAGAACGTGAGGAAAAAGAGTAAAATGACGGCTTAATAAAGGTAAGGAAAACCACTATGACAACATTACGCCTGCTTATTTCTGACTCTTACGATCCCTGGTTTAACCTGGCGGTCGAGGAGTGCATTTTCCGCCAGATGCCCGCCACCCAGCGCGTGCTGTTCCTGTGGCGCAACGCGGATACGGTGGTCATTGGACGCGCGCAAAACCCGTGGAAAGAGTGTAATACGCGGCGTATGGAAGAAGATAATGTCCGTCTGGCCCGCCGTAGCAGCGGCGGCGGCGCGGTATTCCATGACCTCGGTAATACCTGCTTTACCTTTATGGCCGGTAAACCGGAATACGATAAAACCATCTCCACCCATATTGTGCTCGCGGCGCTGAATTCGCTGGGGGTCATGGCCGATGCTTCGGGACGCAACGATCTGGTCGTAAAAATGCCGGACGGCGATCGCAAAGTCTCCGGTTCAGCCTATCGCGAAACCAAAGATCGCGGTTTCCATCACGGTACGCTGCTGTTGAACGCCGACCTCAGCCGCCTGGCGAACTATCTGAATCCCGATAAAAAGAAACTTGCGGCGAAAGGGATTACCTCCGTTCGCTCCCGCGTGACCAATCTTACCGAGCTAATACCGGGTATCACACATGAACAGGTCTGCCAGGCGGTCACTGAAGCCTTTTTCGCCCATTACGGCGAAC
This sequence comes from Salmonella sp. SJTUF14076, assembly GCF_015534835.1. Classification (NCBI taxonomy): domain Bacteria; kingdom Pseudomonadati; phylum Pseudomonadota; class Gammaproteobacteria; order Enterobacterales; family Enterobacteriaceae; genus Salmonella; species Salmonella sp. SJTUF14076. The sequence continues at coordinate 3,977,344 of NZ_CP064674.1, forward strand.
GCGTCGACGCGGAAGTGATTTCACCGGATAAAACGCCGGATCTGCCGAATTTTGCCGAAACCTTTGCGCGCCAGAGCAGTTGGGAGTGGAATTTCGGCCAGGCACCGGCGTTCAGCCATCTGCTGGACGAACGTTTCACCTGGGGCGGCGTCGAGTTGCATTTTGACGTCGAGAAAGGTGTGATTACCCGCGCACAGGTGTTTACCGATAGCCTGAACCCGGCACCGCTGGAAGCGCTGGCCGAGCGGCTGCAAGGGTGTTTGTACCGCGCGGATGTGCTGCAACAGGCCTGCGAATCTTTAATTGCTGAATTCCCGGCTCAGAAAGGTGAGCTGCGGGAACTGGCTGCGTGGATGGCTCAAGCTGTACGCTAAGCGTCTACGCCAGCCGCCCGATGGTCTGCGCGGCTAACTTCAATTTTCCCACCATCGCGCGGGCAATCTCCTGAAAGCCCGCGCTGATGCGTTTATCATCAGCGACCAGCACCCAAAAGCGCTCGGCCAACGGCAAGGCAAATTCCCACGCTTTCTTATCGATTGTGGCCTCCACACGAATGTCGACAGGCGCGTAGCGCAACATGCCCGATGCCGCCGGAGCGTAAGCCATCGGCAACATATCATAGACAGGCGCGAGCGCCATCGGGGCATCGGAGTAATAAAACGAGAGGTTACCCGCATGCATATCGCTGTTGGCGATAAGCCGACCAAACGCCCAAATTTTCTCAATTTGCTGATGGGCAACAGCATCTATAATGCCCTGCCCGGCAAGCCGATGCGTGACCACCGGCCAGATGCCTGGCGAAGATGCATACTCGCCTTGCAACGCCTCCAGGGAAACAATTTGCCGACGACCACGTATCCCGGTGCAGTCGAAGCGAATGCTTTCCAGAAAGACCTGTCCTCCCTCGCTGCAAATAGCCGTGGCTAAGCTGGCGTTGATGCTGGCGGCAGAAAGCACGGCTAATGCGATGGACTCGGCAATCAAGAGGTCGCTCCAGCGTTCAGAAACGGCGTTCCTTTCACGCGCACTGAATTTCACCAGTACGTTCTGATTGCCCCATCTTGTTTCTGCAAAACAGGCAAATTTAGGCTGCTCACCACCAGCTGAAGAGCCAATGACCTCACCTGCGAGCGCGTCTTCCACCAGCTGCTGATAGCGATTGAGTTTTTCGGACTGCGTAATCGCCGTCGCATCCGGCGCGGTCACCCAACGCTGGTAATTCTCCTCACCCACGATCCAGCCGCCCGCATTTTCACCCTGATACGCCCGCAGCGCATACAGGACTTCATCCTCTTGCCACAACCGGATGTCATCAGGCAGATGCGCATACCCAGCCACGGCCCTTCCCCAAGCTCGCCCAAGGAATCCCTGTGGCCTAAGATCGGTCAGATACCATGGCAGGCTGTCAAACCATTGCCATTCACCTGTATCAAGCGCAACCAGGCAACTCCCCTGAGGCCAACACGGATAAAGAACGCCAAACTTAGCGGCCTGTCCTTGTGCATTGACCTGCCAGAGGGGAAAGGCCGCAACGCCGCGAACAGGCCGAACAAGCGCGTAGCACGAGCTTTACCAAACTGGATGACGTCCTGATGCGCGGAAACCAGACGAGAGAACGTCGCCTGACTAACGGCCAGCGATGATCTTAATTCAGCGGCGGAACTCGGCCCCTGTAAGAGCAAATCGGTTAATGCGCTCATAGATGAATAGATTAATGAATAGATACTTGAATTGATTTAAGGACACAGCCCTTTGATTGTCAATACAAACAAAGAAAGAGCGAGAGGAAAGATGAATAGATTATCAGAAGAGAGTGGATATAACGCTGGCATTACCCGGACCAGGCCTTGACGCACCTCGTCCGGGTCGATTTGCTGCTTACTCCTGGTCGCCCAGCAGTACGGATTCCAGCGCGATTTTGATCATGTCGTTGAAGGTCGTCTGACGTTCAGCGGCAGTGGTCTGCTCGTGGGTACGGATGTGGTCGGACACGGTGCAGATAGTCAGCGCTTTCGCGCCAAACTCAGCCGCAACGCCGTAGATGCCCGCCGCTTCCATCTCCACGCCCAGTACGCCGTATTTTTCCATCACGTCGAACATTTCGCCGTCCGGAGAATAGAACAGGTCTGCGGAGAACAGGTTGCCCACGCGCGCGTCTACGCCCAGCGCTTTTGCCGCGTCAACCGCGTTACGCACCATGTCGAAGTCAGCGATAGCCGCGAAGTCATGATCTTTAAAACGGATACGGTTCACTTTGGAGTCAGTGCAGGCGCCCATACCGATCACCACGTCGCGCAGTTTGACGTCCATGCGCACAGCGCCGCAGGAGCCGACGCGAATGATTTTCTTCACGCCGAAATCGGTGATCAGCTCTTTGGTGTAGATGGAGCAGGATGGGATACCCATACCGTGGCCCATCACGGAGATCTTACGGCCTTTGTAAGTCCCGGTGAAACCTAACATGCCGCGAACGTTGTTCACTTCGCGGACATCTTCGAGGAAAGTCTCAGCAATGTGTTTCGCACGCAGCGGGTCGCCCGGCATCAATACGACGTCAGCGAAATCACCCATTTCTGCATTAATATGTGGAGTTGCCATCTTCAGTTCCCTTTAAATTTGTTGTTATTGCCTGATGGCGGCTACGCCTTATCAGGCCTACAAAACGTCTGTAAAAACAGTGAAATACCCTAAGGATTTCGCGTTGTAGGAAGGCGACGAATTCGTGAATCCCTGGGAGCATAGATAAACTATGTGACCGGGGTGAGCGAATGAAGTCAACGCATCTACAGCACGAAAGACAACGGGTATCACAGCATGTTTTTACCGTAGTCCATCGGCGATGTACCAAAGTAGGTCGCCAGCGTCTGGCCGATATCCGCAAAGGTTTCACGGTGACCTAAAGAGCCCGGTTTGACTTTCGGACCGTAGATCAGCACCGGAATGTGCTCACGGGTATGGTCAGTACCGGTCCAGCTCGGGTCACAGCCGTGGTCAGCGGTCAGGATCAGAATGTCATCTTCACCCACCAGCTCCATCAGCTCCGGCAGACGGCGGTCAAACAGCTCCAGACCTGCGGCGTAGCCCGCGATGTCGCGACGGTGGCCCCAGGAAGAGTCGAAGTCGACGAAGTTAGTGAAAACGATGGTTTTATCGCCCGCTTCTTTCATCTCTTTGAGGGTCGCGTCGAACAGCGCGTCCAGACCGGTCGCTTTCACTTTCTTAGTGATGCCGCAGTTGGCGTAGATGTCGGCAATCTTACCGACGGACACCACGTGGCCCTGTTTTTCATCGACCAGTTTCTGCAGCACGGTCGGCGCTGGCGGTTCTACGGCCAGGTCGTGACGGTTGCCGGTACGCTGGAAGTTACCGGCCTTGTCGCCGATAAACGGACGCGCGATCACGCGGCCAATGTTGTAGCCGCCTTCGGTCAGCTCTTCACGGGCGATTTCGCACAGCTCGTAGAGTTTATCCAGGCCAAAGGTCTCTTCGTGGCAGGCAATCTGGAACACGGAATCAGCGGAGGTGTAAAAAATCGGCTTGCCGGTTTTCATGTGCTCTTCGCCGAGCTGGTCCAGAATGACCGTACCGGAAGAGTGGCAGTTACCGAGATAGCCCGGCAGGTTGGCGCGTTTCACCAGCTTATCCAGCAGTTCCTGCGGGAAGCTGTTTTCGTGATCGCTGAAATAGCCCCAGTCGAACAGTACCGGCACGCCGGCGATTTCCCAGTGGCCGGACGGCGTATCTTTGCCGGAGGACAGTTCGTGCGCCCATGCGTATGCGCCAATAACGTCCGCGTTGCCGTCCATGCCGGCGGCAATTTTACCGGTAGAGCCTTCATGCGCTTTCACCAGCCCCAGACGAGTCAGGTTAGGCAGATTCAACGGGCCTTTACGGCCATTGTCAGCTTCGCCTTTGGCGCAAGCTTCTGCGATGTGGCCCAGAGTGTCGGAACCTACGTCGCCAAAACGATCCGCGTCTTCAGTAGCGCCGATGCCGAATGAGTCCAGCACCATAATAAATGCACGTTTCATATCTTCTCCGTACTTAGTGCTTCAAAAATAATTGATCAGATCAGTATACAACTATTCAGTAATTCGACGATAGACCGAAGGTGTGCTTGCTGGCGCTTTATCGTCAAGGATAATTGCCGCTTTGACGGCCTTCGCCGCTTCCTGCCAACTGGTTTCGTCTTTGGCATGAATCACCGCCAGCGGGCGCTGCCCGTCGATGCTGTCGCCCAGACGGGCCATGTCGGTAAAGCCAACGCTGTAATCAATGGTATCTGACGCCTGACGACGGCCGCCGCCCATCGAGACGACCGCCATCCCCAGCGCACGCGTATCCATTGCGCTGATAAACCCTTCGGTATCAGCATATACCGCTTTGCTCAACATGGCGGTCGGCAAGTATTTATCGTAGTTCTCAACGAAATCGCTTGGCCCTTTCTGCGCGGCCACCATACGACCAAAGACTTCTGCCGCTTTACCGTTATCCAGCACCGCCTGTAATTTCGCACGCGCTTCGGCGTCGTCTTTCGCCAGCTGGCCGGAGATCAGCATCTCCACGCATAGCGCCATAGTGACGTCAAACAAGCGCGGATTGCGGTATTCACCGGTCAGGAACTGCACGGCTTCACGCACTTCCACCGCGTTACCGGCGCTCGAAGCCAGCACCTGGTTCATATCGGTTAACAACGCCGTAGTGCGAACTCCCGCGCCGTTTGCCACGCCGACAATCGCTTCAGCAAGGGCTTCAGAAAGCTCATAAGTCGGCATAAACGCGCCGCTGCCGACTTTTACGTCCATTACCAGCGCATCCAGCCCTTCGGCCAGTTTCTTGGCGAGGATGGAACCGGTGATCAGCGGAATAGAGTCCACCGTCGCGGTAATATCGCGGGTGGCGTAAAAACGTTTGTCCGCCGGTGCAAGCGAGCTGGTTTGCCCAATAATCGCCACACCCACGTCTTGAATGATTTCGCGGAAACGGTTGTCGTCCGGGAAGATATCGAAGCCCGGGATCGCTTCCAGTTTGTCGAGCGTACCGCCGGTATGTCCGAGGCCGCGACCGGAGATCATCGGCACATAACCGCCGCAGGCCGCTACCATTGGCCCCAACATCAGAGACGTCACGTCCCCTACGCCGCCGGTCGAATGCTTATCGACAATCGGGCCATTGAGATTCAGGCTTTTCCAGTCAAGGACAGTACCGGAATCCCGCATCGCCATGGTCAGCGAAACACGCTCCGGCATGGTCATATCGTGGAAGAAGATGGTCATCGCCAGGGCGGCAATCTGCCCTTCAGAGATAGTATTGTCACGAATACCATTGATAAAGAAACGAATTTCTTCGTCACTCAACGCATGACCATCACGCTTTTTACGAATAATTTCTTGTGCGAGAAACACGGTACCCTCCTGAGGGAAAAGAGTAGAAGGCTTACATCGCCGGATGGCGGCTAACGCCTTATCCGGCCTACAGGCCTGGATTTGTAGGCCGGATAAGCGCAGCGCCATCCGGCAAATCAGAGCTTAGTAGCTGCTGGCGCTCTTACCGTCGCCGTGACCCAGCGCTTTCAGCAGGCTTGCCAGCAGGCTGGATGCGCCAAAGCGGTAGTGACGAGAATCTGCCCAGTCAGCGCCAAACAGTTCGTCTGCAATCGCGAGGAATTTCTGCGCGTCTTCCGCCGTACGTACGCCGCCCGCCGGTTTGAAGCCAACGGTTTTGGAAACGCCCATGTCGCGGATCACTTCCATCATGATGCGCGCGCTTTCCGGCGTAGCGTTTACCGGCACTTTACCGGTAGAGGTTTTGATGAAATCCGCACCGGCTTTAATGGAGATTTCAGAGGCTTTACGAATCAGCGCCTCTTCTTTCAGCTCGCCGGTTTCGATAATCACTTTCAGCAATACGTTCGCTGCGGCACAAGCGTCTTTACAGGCTTTTACCAGGTCAAAACCCACCTGCTCGTTACCGGCGATCAACGCGCGGTACGGGAATACCACGTCCACTTCGTCAGCGCCGTAGGCGATCGCCGCACGGGTTTCCGCCAGCGCAATATCGATGTCATCATTGCCATGCGGGAAGTTAGTCACCGTTGCAATGCGGATGTCCGGCGTACCTTGTTCTTTCAGAGTTTTACGCGCAATCGGGATAAAACGCGGGTAAATACAAATCGCCGCCGTATTCCCGACCGGGGTTTTTGCCTGATGACACAACGCGATCACTTTTTCATTGGTGTCGTCATCGTTCAGAGTGGTCAGATCCATCAGTTTGAGCGCACGCAGGCTGCTTGCTTTTAAATCAGTCATGACATTCTCCAACGGCATTGCCGTATAAACTTTCACCTTGCGAGTCTGTTAATATTCTAACATTCACTCGCGTTTACACTTCGATATACATCACAGTTAATGAAAACTACGTACAAATTTGCATTACTGTAATGAGATCTGAATCAAATTATCCCGCCGTCACCGCCTGTTCTTCGAGCGATAAGCGCATCAGGATCAAAGTCGGTTTGCCGCCGTTTTCTACAATAGCGCATCGTCCCGGCATAAAGAGGAAACGAAGATGCCTGCCTCATGCGAAACTGCGCTCCAGCAGCGTTGCCAGCAAATTGTGACCAGCCCGGTGCTCACGCCTGAACAAAAACGCCATTTTCTGGCGCTGGAAGCTGAAAACGCCCTGCCTTATCCCACCCTGCCGGAAGATGCCCGCCAGGCGCTGGATGAAGGCGTCATTTGCGATATGTTTGAGGGGCACGCCCCCTTCAAACCGCGCTACGTGTTGCCCGATTACGCCCGATTTCTGGCTAACGGTTCACAGTGGCTGGAACTGGAAGGCGCGAAAGATCTGGATGATGCGTTATCCCTACTCACCATTCTGTATCATCACGTTCCTTCCGTGACGTCCATGCCGGTTTATCTCGGCCAGCTTGATGCGTTGCTGCAACCGTATGTTAGAATTCTAACACAAGATGCGATCGATATTCGAATAAAACGTTTCTGGCGTTATCTCGACAGAACGCTGCCAGACGCCTTTATGCATGCCAATATTGGCCCTGCCGATACGCCTGTCACACGAGCGATTTTGCGCGCCGATGCCGAGCTAAAGCAGGTGGCGCCTAACCTGACGTTTATCTACGATGCGGAAATTACGCCGGACGATCTGCTGCTGGAGGTCGCCAAAAACATTTGCGAATGCAGTAAGCCACACATTTCCAACGGCCCTGTAAATGATAAAATTTTCACAAAAGGCCATTATGGCATCGTCAGTTGTTATAACTCGCTACCGCTTGGCGGCGGCGGCAGTACGCTGGTACGTCTCAACCTGAAAGCCGTGGCAGAACGCAGTACGTCTGTCGATGACTTCTTTTCACGCACGCTACCGCACTACTGCCGACAGCAGATCGCCATCATTAATTCACGATGTGAATTCCTCTATGAAAAGTCACATTTCTTTGAGAATAGCTTTCTTGTACAGGAAGGTTTGATCGATCCCGAACGTTTTGCGCCGATGTTCGGTATGTACGGGCTGGCGGAAGCCGTGAACCTGCTGTGCGAAAACGCGGGCCTGAACGCCCGTTATGGCAAAAATGAAACGGCGAACGAGCTGGGCTACCGTATCAGCGCCCAACTGGCGGATTTCGTCGAAAATACGCCAGTGAAGTATGGCTGGAAGCAACGGGCGCTGCTCCATGCCCAGTCTGGCATCAGTTCCGATATCGGCACTACGCCGGGCGCGCGTCTGCCGTATGGCGATGAACCGGACCCTATCACCCATTTGCAAACCGTCGCGCCGCACCATGCCTTTTATCATGCCGGGATCAGCGACATTCTGACGCTGGACGAAACCATCAAGCGCAATCCGCAGGCGCTGGTTCAGCTTTGTCTTGGCGCGTTCAAAGCCGGGATGCGGGAATTTACCGCCAATGTCAGCGGCAACGATCTGGTGCGCGTCACCGGTTATATGGTGCGCCTGTCGGATCTGGCGAAATTTCGCGCCGAAGGCTCGCGCACGAACACCACCTGGCTGGGAGAAGAAGCCGCACGTAATACCCGCATCCTGGAACGACAGCCACGCGTAGTCAGCCATGAACAACAGATGCGCTTTAGTCAGTAAGATCATTGCGTTTTCCTGCGTCGATGGGCCAGGCAGCCGCCTGGCATTATTCTTACAGGGCTGCAATTTGCGCTGCAAGAATTGCCATAACCCGTGGACGATGGGACGCTGTAACGACTGCGGGGAATGCGTATCGCAGTGCCCGCACCACGCCCTCAGCGTTGATGGCGGGAAAGTGGTATGGCGGTCGGACGTCTGCGAGCAGTGCGATACCTGCCTGAAAATGTGCCCACAGCAGGCAACGCCAATGGCGCAGACCATGAGCGTTGACGATGTGCTGCGTCATATTCGTAAAGCATCGCTGTTTATTGAAGGTATTACCGTCAGCGGCGGAGAGGCGACCACGCAATTACCGTTTATTGTGGCGCTATTTACAGCGATCAAAGCCGATCCGCAGTTACAACGGCTGACCTGCCTGGTGGACAGTAATGGTCAGTTAAGCGAGACCGGCTGGCAAAAACTACTGCCGGTTTGCGACGGCGTAATGCTCGATCTGAAAGCCTGGAAGAGCGAGTGTCATCACCGTCTGACCGGACGTGATAACACGCATATTAAGCACAGTATCCGCTTTCTTGCTGCGCGGGGAAAACTGGCGGAGCTGCGGTTGCTGGTTATCCCGGGTCAGGTGGACTATGCGGCGCATATCGATTCACTGGCGGCGTTTATTACTTCGCTGGGCGAGGTTCCGGTGCGTCTGAATGCCTTTCATGCGCATGGCGTCTATGGCGAAGCGAAAGCCTGGCCAGGCGCGACGCCGCAAGAGGTGGAACGGCTGGCTGACGGATTGCGCGCGCGTGGGGTGGCGAAGCTGATTTTGCCGGCGCTATATTTGTAAGCGTCGCCTGCCGGACGGCGGCTGCGATGCCATCAGAGCCGAAACAAGGCAATGGTATTGCGATACAGCGCATCGGCTATCACCTCTGCGGGCTCCGGGCGTAATTCGCAGAGCGCATCAAATACGCGCGCCGCCTGCTCCGGGCGATTCGGCTGCCCCTGAAACCCTTTTAGCGGCATATCCGGCGCATCGGTCTCCAGCAACAGCGCGTCCAGCGGCAACCGCGCCATAACATCACGGGTTTTACTGGCGCGCGGGTAGGTGATGGTGCCACCGACGCCGATTTTATAGCCCAGTTGCACAAAACGTTCGGCCTGTTGCAGACTGCCGGCAAAACCATGCACCACGCCGGTTCGCGGCAAACTCTGGCGCTTTAAGCGCATCGCCAGTTTGTCATGCGTGCGCCGCGAGTGCAGGATCACCGGCAGATCGTAGCGTTTTGCCAGTTGCAGTTGCGCGTCTAAAAATCGCTCTTGCCTGGCGAACTGCGGATCGTCGCGATAAAGATCGAGACCGATCTCGCCTACCGCCACAACGTTCTGTTGTTGCGCCAGTGCCTGTTGCAGCTTATCAGGATCGTCATCGGCATGACGCTCAATCACAATGGGGTGCAATCCCAGCGCAGCATAAAGCGACGGAAAACGCGCCGCCAGCGCCAGCACGCGGGGAAAGTGCGCCGCCTCGGTCGCCGGCACGATGATTTTTTCAACGCCCGCCTCATAGGCACGCTGAATACTGGCACGCTCATCGCCCGTAAAGGGCGGGAAATCAAAATGACAGTGTGTATCAATAAAGCGCCAGCTCACGCCAGATCCTCGTCGGTAAAGGTGGTGTCGTTTGCCTGCGGCGCGCTAATGACCTCCGCCACATGCGTATCATTGGCCACCGGCGCCGGAGGCACGACCACCGTTTCCGGCACGGCAATCCGCGACGTATGGCGCAGGAGAGGCGGCGTTGCGGCGAGCAATTTACCAACGGTGGCAAGGAAATAACGCCCGCATAATCGCCCGGTTTTGTAATCCTCACGCAGCGCCGGGATACGGCTGCCCAGCGCCATGCTGTGCAGCGGTTTCGGTGGATAAATTTCAATGATCCGCAGCTTACCCGGCGGCTTTTCAATAAATTGTTGGATCGCGCTGTAGGACGTTTCATGATGCTGCACCAGGTTGACCAACGGCTGTAGACTGCTCTCTCCCAGCCAGCGCTCCATACGCTTAAACCACTGCGGCGTGTAATACATTTGCGAGGGTACGGTGCGGATCACCACAATGGTTTTCGCCCCCCGCTTTGCCGCCTCCTGAACCGGAATGGCGTCGCTAATGCCACCGTCCAGATAGTTGATGCCCTCTAACGTAACGCCGGTACGGTAGAAACCCGGTATGGCGCTGGAGGCGCGAATGATATCAAGCCAGTTTTGTTTTGTCGGCGAGAAATAGCCCGGCGTGTAATCATCCCCCCGGCAAGCGCACATATAAAAGGATTTTCCGCTGTCGAACAGGCGCGCTGCGGTATCCATCTGCAGCGGCATCCGGGCGGCGGTGGATTCCACCAGCCAGTCGAGGTCGATAAGGTTTCCTCCGCGTACAAATCGCAGCGGATCAAAAAATTCGCGCCTGGTGGTATAGCGCATAATGACTTTGCGCCCGTAGCCGGGCTGGTTGCAGAGATACGCCGAGAGATTTTGCGCACCGGCTGATGTGCCGAAGTAGAGATGGAAAGGATTAAACTGCGCACGCATAAACTCATCCAGCACGCCTGCGGTAAAGATACCCCGCTGCCCCCCGCCCTCACAGACCAGCGCCATACGGCCTGGCCGGAACGGTGTTAATGATAACGGCGCAATATTGCCGAGCGTAACCGGTATTCGCTGGCCCACCTCTGCCTTCCTGTTTTTCATTTTTTTCCAGGCTGACAAGGTAACGCAAAACGTTAACGGCTAAAACCGTAAAAGCCAGTCCGCTGGACTGGCTTGATAGCAATATATCTTTACAGATGCCTGCTAGGGTCGTTTACGGCCCATGAACAGGCTGACCAGGAAGAGCACGATCCCGACGACGAAGACGATTTTCGCCGCGCCGGCAGCCGTACCAGCCAGTCCACCAAAACCCAATGCGGCGGCAATTAACGCGATAACCAGAAATATAATGCCCCAACGAAACATAAGCCTCTCCTTTACCATAGTTAATGTCGACCGCTAAATATGAGCGCTCAGGCTACTCATTCGCGATATTTTTAGTGTGGTGCACATTACGCCTCCCGACAAACGTCGGGAGGACGAATTACGACTAATTACTGAACTTTCAGATCGTTTTTAACACTTTTTACGCCATCAACGGCTTTCGCGATGCTTTCAGCGCGGTTGCTTTGTTCCTGAGTTTCAACAGTACCGGAGAGCTGTACGACGCCATCGGTCGTTTCTACTTTCACTTTACGGGAAGGGACGAGATCGTCCGCCAGCAACTTGGCTTTGACTTCACTGGTCGTGGCCGTATCGCCGGCATAGCCTTTCACGGAACCTTCTTTATTGTCGCGAACGTGAAGTTTGTCGCTAACGGAGGTCACGCCTTCTACGCCTTTCGCCACTTTCACGGCGGCTTCAGCCTGCGCCTGGCTTTCTACAAAGCCGCTCAGGGTGACGACTTTCTGATTGGTTTCGACAGAAATATCGGTGCTTTTAATATTGTCATGGTCTACCAGCGCAGCTTTTACTTTCGCAGTGATGGCGCTGTCATCCATGAAGTTACCGACTTTATTCATAGAGCTATCGACTTTTTGCCCTGCGGTTTCGGTTCCGCTTTGCGCCTTGTCCGTTGTTGCGTTTTCTGCAAAGGCAGAACCTGTCGCAACAGCAGAGGTCAACATTACGGCCAGCAGAGTTTTAGAAATCTTCAGTCTTGTCATAGTCATCGATTTTGTCCTGTATAGTTTGCTCGTAATTTGAGCTCAGGCAACACGAGGTTGCATTGCTGAATGCGGTGAAACTCACCGGTTTCTGAAGTCAATGACTGGCATCACATTCGTGAATTTGTAACGACGCGTCGCCTGCCACCCTTCCGTTTCAGTTATTAATATCGTGACTGAAACAAATCTCAGCTTTAAGCTCTCATATTCACGCATTGAACAGGCATTAAAGCCGACATTTATGTCATCACTTTGTTAAATATAGATCACAATTTTAAAATCGCTTGTCGGTGCGTATAAAAAACAGGCAGATCGGAGAAAAAACGCGGGATTTAAGAACATTCCGTAAGCGGTTAAAAAGGCAGGGAAAGTACGAAGGCGCGGCGGATGCCGCGCCCGGAAAGGGATCAGTGTTCGCGCGTTTTACGGAACTGAACGTCAGGGTAACGTTCCTGGGTCAGGTTCAGGTTAACCATTGTTGGGGCGATGTAGGTGAGGTTGTCGCCGCCATCCAGCGCCAGTTGCGTTTCATTCTTACGCTTGAACTCTTCGAATTTCTTCGCATCGGCGCTTTCCACCCAGCGCGCCGTCGCCACGTTGACGGATTCATAAATCGCCTCAACGTTGTATTCGCTTTTCAGGCGCGCGACAACAACGTCAAACTGCAAAACGCCCACGGCGCCGACAATCAGATCGTTGTTGGAGATGGGACGGAATACCTGCACCGCCCCCTCTTCAGAAAGCTGCACCAGCCCTTTCAGTAGCTGCTTCTGCTTGAGCGGATCTTTCAGGCGAATACGACGGAACAGTTCCGGCGCAAAGTTCGGGATACCGGTAAACTTCATCATCTCGCCCTGGGTGAAGGTATCGCCGATCTGAATGGTGCCGTGGTTATGCAGACCCAAAATATCGCCCGGGTACGCTTCTTCAACGTGCGAACGGTCGCCCGCCATAAAAGTTAACGCGTCGGAAATCACCACATCTTTGCCGGTACGGACCTGGCGTAGCTTCATGCCCTTCTCATACTTACCGGAAACCACGCGCATAAACGCCACGCGGTCGCGGTGTTTCGGGTCCATATTGGCCTGAATTTTAAAGACAAAACCGGTGAACTTCTCTTCCGAGGCTTCCACTGTGCGGGTATCGGTTTGACGCGGCATCGGCGCGGGCGCCCACGCCACTAAACCATCCAGCATATGGTCAACGCCAAAGTTACCCAGCGCGGTACCGAAAAATACCGGGGTAATTTCCCCTGCCAGGAACAGCTCTTCATCAAACTCGTTAGACGCGCCCTGCACCAGTTCCAGCTCGTCGCGCAGCTGCTGCGCCAGATCTTCACCGACGGCAGCGTCCAGATCCGGGTTATTCAGCCCTTTAACGATGCGCACTTCCTGAATGGTGTGGCCCTTACCGGTCTGATACAGATAAGTTTCATCTTTATAAAGGTGATAAACGCCCTTAAACAGCTTGCCGCAGCCAATCGGCCAGGTGATCGGCGCGCAGCCGATTTTCAGCTCGTTCTCGACTTCATCCAGCAGCTCCATCGGGTCGCGGATGTCACGGTCGAGTTTGTTCATAAAGGTCAGGATCGGCGTATCGCGCAGACGGGTAACTTCCATCAGCTTACGGGTCCTGTCCTCAACGCCTTTCGCGGCGTCGATCACCATCAGACAACAGTCCACCGCCGTCAGAGTACGGTAGGTATCTTCGGAGAAGTCTTCGTGCCCCGGGGTGTCCAGCAGGTTCACCAGACAGTCGTGATACGGGAACTGCATCACCGAGGTGGTGATGGAGATACCACGCTGTTTTTCCATCTCCATCCAGTCAGATTTTGCATGTTGGCTGGAGCCACGGCCTTTTACCGTACCGGCGGTCTGAATCGCCTGTCCGAACAGCAACACTTTTTCGGTAATGGTGGTTTTACCGGCGTCCGGGTGAGAAATAATGGCAAAAGTGCGGCGTTTGGCCACCTCTTGCAAATAAGGAGACAACGTCATAGTCAAATCTTCTTGAGTAAGCGCGGCGTTTGACCACGCATGTTGAATACGAAAAATGCGGCTATTTTACCCATCAACCTGGGGGAGGCAATCAGTGTTTACACAGGAGCTGCTCCAGTTCGCTTAATGACGCCACAGTCCAGGTTGGATGAATACCCGCGGGCTGCTCGCGATGATGCGCGTTAAGCCAGCAGGTCGACAGTCCGGCGTTAATGCCGCCAAGAATATCGGACTCCGCGGTATCGCCAACCATTAATACGCGCGAGCGGTCAGGATTCCCCGCCTGCTCCAGGGCGTAGTTAAAGATTTTCGGATCGGGCTTCGCGACGCCAACCTGCTCGGAAATCACCAGCAGATCGAAATACTCGCGCAGCCCGGTGCGCTCCAGACGAGTTTGTTGTAGCGCGGTAAAACCATTAGTAATAATACCGATTTTAGCCTGCCCGCGAATCGCATTAAGTAGCGAAACGGCGCCCGGCAAAGGAGAACAGATCTCCGCCATCGCACTAATAAAAGCGTCATTCAGCAGTCCCGGCGCAACGTTTAGCCGTTCAGCCCAACTTTGAAAGCGCGCGTGCTGCAATTGTAATGAGGTAATCGCGCCGTTCTGATAATCCACCCATAGCGGCTTATTCACGGCCTGGTAATCCTGGAAATCCTCAGCGGTAAAGGTGACGCTATAGTCAAGGAACATCCGCTGTAAGCCGGTGAAAGAATCAAACGTAAACAGCGTTTCATCGGCATCAAAGAAAATCCAGTCCCACTTCATCATTACACCTTGCCTCTTTTATTACATGCTTATCGGTAACGCCATGATGATGGCGTCCTCATGCCCTTGTGCCGTGGGATAGTAATTGCGGCGAATCGTCGCCTCGTTAAACCCCAGACTTTCATACAGCGCGATGGCGGCAGCGTTAGAGGCGCGTACCTCCAGCCATAACGTTACAACACCGCGTTTTTCCAGTTCATCAATCAGATGCTCAAGCAGCATACGCCCCAGCCCCCGACGCTGAAAATCCGGATCGACGGCGATATTGAACAGCGTCGCTTCGTCCAGCACCACCTGTGTAATGGCAAACGCGGCCATTCTGTCATCAGCGGTCAGCTTAAGGTTGAGATACCGTTCGCCCTGGTTGCCGAAAAACGTTTTTTCGCTCCACGGAAACGCATGAGCGCGTTGCTCAATCTGCCAGGCTGCGAGGAGATCGGTCGTGCTGAGGATAGAAATCGTGTTCATGTTCGCAGATTTGTTGCCATAGTGCGGCGCGTGCCGCCGGGTTTGCCCGGAGTTCATTAAACGCCGGCGTCGTGACCTGAGCGCCTTCGAGTTGGAGCGGCGCGTCAGTTCCTAACCGCCAGCTATTACAACGGCTGCCCTGCGGCAGCATGGCGACGCGCTCAGGCGTCAGCGGTAAAACCTGATCGGGACTCACGGTCAACGCGCGTAAGATATCGCGCATTAGCGGCTCGTTCAGCGCGGGTAATTCCTCTGCAACCACGATCAGACGAACGTGCGCGGGAAGGGAAATCGCAATCTCGCCCTGTAGCGCGCCAGGACGTCGCAGCGCCCACTGCGTAATACCCAGTTGCTGTAACTGCCAGTCTCGTCGGGATGTCATAGCGAAACGCTCCTGTAATCAGGGGCGCAAATATAGCAAATCTGTCGAATCTCCGCCATCAAACTACTATAATCGCCGCCAGTCTGAATTAAGGAGCATTCCATGTCTGCTTTTACCCCGGCAAGTGAAGTCTTGCTGCGCCACAGTGATGATTTCGAACAAAGCCGTATTCTTTTTGCCGGAGATTTGCAGGATGACCTGCCCGCGCGCTTTGAATGCGCCGCCAGCCGCGCGCATACGCAACAGTTTCACCACTGGCAGGCGTTAAGCCGCCAGATGGGCGATAACGTCCGTTTTAGCCTGGTCGCGCAAGCCAGCGATGTCGCTGACTGCGATACGCTGATCTACTACTGGCCGAAAAATAAACCCGAAGCGCAGTTCCAGTTGATGAATATTTTGTCGCTGATGCCGGTGGGCGTCGATGTTTTCGTCGTGGGAGAAAACCGTAGCGGCGTGCGTAGCGCCGAACCGATGCTGGCGGACTATGCGCCGCTGAACAAAGTAGATAGCGCGCGACGTTGCGGCCTTTACCATGGTCGTCTGGAAAAGCAGCCGCAGTTTAGTCTCGAATCCTGGTGGGCCGAGTACAACATCGACGGGCTGACCATCAAAACGTTGCCGGGCGTATTCAGCCGCGACGGACTGGATGTTGGTAGCCAACTGCTGCTGTCTACGCTGACGCCGCACACCAAAGGTAAAGTGCTGGATGTCGGCTGCGGCGCTGGCGTGCTTTCCGCCGCGCTGGCCAGCCATTCGCCGAAAGTGCGCCTGACGCTGTGTGACGTCAGCGCTCCGGCGGTGGAAGCCAGCCGCGCCACGCTTGCCGCTAATGGTCTTGAAGGCGAGGTATTCGCCAGCAACGTCTTTTCGGAAGTCAAAGGACGTTTTGACATGATCATCTCCAACCCGCCGTTCCACGACGGAATGCAAACCAGCCTCGATGCGGCGCAAACGCTCATTCGCGGCGCAGTGCGCCATCTGAACAGCGGCGGAGAGTTACGCATCGTGGCGAACGCCTTTCTGCCCTATCCTAAGATTCTGGATGAGACTTTTGGCTTCCATGAAGTCATCGCTCAAACCGGGCGCTTTAAGGTTTATCGTACCGTGATGACCCGTCAGGCGAAGAAATAGTTGGCCTGATAAGCGCAGCGCCATCTGGTTGCATGTGCCGGATGGCGACGCAAAGCGTCTTATCCAACCTACGTCTCGCGTCCATTTTTGCAGCAATCAATCTATCCCATGCAATTAACTATTGACGAATAGCTGAAAACCACTAGAATGCGCCTCCGTGGTAGTGATTCTTTTCAAGAATCGATGGTATGCGAAGGTGGCGGAATTGGTAGACGCGCTAGCTTCAGGTGTTAGTGTCCTTACGGACGTGGGGGTTCAAGTCCCCCCCCTCGCACCAAAACCACGTTGATATTGCTCGCACTGGGCGAAGGTGGCGGAATTGGTAGACGCGCTAGCTTCAGGTGTTAGTGTTCTTACGGACGTGGGGGTTCAAGTCCCCCCCCTCGCACCAACGAGGCGATATCAAAAAGTAAGATAACTGTGCGAAGGTGGCGGAATTGGTAGACGCGCTAGCTTCAGGTGTTAGTGTCCTTACGGACGTGGGGGTTCAAGTCCCCCCCCTCGCACCAATTATCTTATCCTTCCTTTGTCTCTTCATTTTCATCCCTGATTCCAGTTCATCATTGCCAACATCATGCCGCCAATAAGCGCTATACACGATGGCAGCAGTACAAAATGCCGTAATTGTTTGTGATACAACATCAGCGCAGACAGTAGCAATCCTGATACAATCAACAGCTTCAGCGCATAAGCTGACAGGCCGATAAACGCCAGTCCAACAATAATCACTCCAGGCAATAACACGCCCCATCCGCTGCCTAACGTCCGCTGCAACATGGTTTCACCTCTGGAATTGATAATGATAACCAATATCATATGATATGTTTTCTCATTTGTCAGCCAGGGAGAAAGCTAAAAGAGATGAGTTTTACTTAACGGTTGATGACACGTATTCAGTAAGGTGATAAATTGTCCGACTGTTAACGTAAAAACAACAACACCTCGCTTTAGGCGACCTTTTCTCATACGTTATTTTCATGTTGGCGCCCGATTCCGTGTATATCACCGATAAATAACGACAATTACCCATGACAACACCATCCTGGCGGTCGCTTCGTATTAAGAAGTATCAGTTTTCTTTACGTCTTTTCTTGTTTCTCAACGCCGTGTCGGCGCTATTTACTCTCGTTTTCCCCCTTTATCAGATCAATGTATTTTGCACGCCAATGATCGGGATAGTTGTCCTGAGCGTATTACTGTTGATATGGCATGGGAAATATGGACAAAAAAGAATTAATCTCCCCTTTATCTCCCTACTCTTTGGGGGAATATGGGCGGCGCATATTGCGCTAAAGTATCCGGCGTTAGGCCATTATGATTTCTCTTTTTTACTGATTTCCCTGCTTAGCGTTCTGTTTATCGGCTCGATAGCCTTTGCCGCGAATATCGTCGCGTTTACGCTCTATTCGCTACCGCCAGTCGCGGTCTGCCTGTGGCTGAACGGTAATGAACAAGGTTTGCGAATTCTCTATTTGCTGGCCCTGCCAATGGTGGGAATCGCTATTCAACATGTTATCCAGAAACGCTACGATAATTTTGCCCAACAGCTCATGTTTAAGCTGCTGTCCGAGCGGGAAACCCTCAATGGCCTGAGTATGCTTGATCCATTAACCGGCTTATATAACCGCCGTGGCCTGCAAAATCGGCTGGATACGTTACAGGCGCCGGGCAGCCATGAACACTACGTTCTGCTACTGGATATCGATCATTTCAAAGCGTATAACGATCACTACGGTCATATGATGGGCGATCAGGCGTTAATCCGCGTCTCAGCGGCAATTCGGGACGCCGTGCGATCGCGCGATGTCGTCTGCCGTTTTGGCGGGGAAGAATTTCTGGTGTTGCTGACCACCGCCGAACCACAGCAAGCCCGCGCTACCGCAGAACGTATCCGACAGGAAGTATACGATCTTAAAATCCCGCATATGTTTAACGAAAGCGTCGCCACCAATGTCACTGTCAGTATCGGCATTGCGCCCCTGACGGATCGCAATATCGGAGACGCTATCGAAAAAGCGGATAAAGCGCTCTACGAAGCCAAGCATCTTGGACGTAACCACATTCTGGTCAGCGACGACATGCGCGCCCTATGAATCCTGTTGGCGTAATCGTGCTACGCCAACAGCGTTAACCATAAACCGCTTGCCATCGTTTATCGCTATCGATAGGATTAGCAATCATTATCATTTAGATTAATATCATTAAACTGCGCTATGGCCTACCGTTCCGCACCGATTGCTGACGATATTATCTGGCGAGCCGCTCCCCAGCCGGAAGACGCCTCGCTGGCGGACGCAGTACGCGAGACGATCGCCTCTACCCGTAAGCACCTGTTGGACTTCATCCGGCTGGATGAAACGCCGCCGCCAACGGCGATGACTCTTGCCCAGTGGACGCGCCCCGCGACGTTTCGTTCATTGCTGGCCGCCTATTCCGATCACATCTATCGGCACACGCCAGGCCTGCCACGTGAAAATAAGCCGTTACTCTCCCTGTGGGCGCAATGGTATATCGGGCTGATGGCGCCGCCGCTGATGCTGGCATTACTGACGCAAGCGCGCGCTATCGATGTCTCGGCAGAACATATTCACGTTGAATTTCATGAAACCGGGCGCGCCGCGTGTTTCTGGCTTGACGTGCATCAGGATAACCTGGCAACGGAGCGTTCCCCGGAAGAACGAATGGAAACGCTGTTAGTCTCCGCACTACAGCCGGTCATTCAGGCGCTGGAGGCGACTGGCGACATCAACGCGAAACTTATCTGGAGCAATACCGGTTATTTAATCAACTGGTATCTGACTGAGATGAAACCGCTGCTTGGCGAAGCCCTGCTGGCAACGCTACGCCAGCGCTGTTTTTTTGAAAAGCAGCTATCCGACGGTCAGGATAACCCGCTGTGGCGGACCGTCGTAATGCGCGACGGTCTTCTGGTACGCAGAACCTGCTGCCAACGTTACCGCTTACCTGACGTACAGCAGTGCGGCGACTGCACGCTAAAGTAAACCGCTTTACGTTGCCTTCAGTTATCGTCACGGCTTACTGCTGCTGGCCTGTCACATTATTATATTTACAGCGGCGCTCTCCGTATGCCAAATTACGTTTTGCCATTTTTGGGTCTACCGTGGCTATTGGTAAGGTCTCAGGAGAGAAGAATGAGTCTGCAATCTGTACGGCAATTTCTGGCCGATCATGCTCCCGATATTGAAATTATCGAATTAAATCAAAGTACAGCGACTGTCGAGCTGGCAGCCAAAGCGCACAACGTAGAGCCAGGGCAGATAGCTAAAACGCTCTCGCTTAAAGTAAAAGACACCATTATCCTGGTGGTCGCGAAAGGCGATGCCCGCCTGGATAATAAGAAGCTTAAAACCACTTTCGGCGCAAAAGCCCGTATGTTGAGCAGCGATGAAGTGGTCAATGCAACCGGACATCCTGTCGGCGGCGTATGTCCCTTTGGGCTGGAGCACCCGCTGCCCGTTTATTGCGACATCTCTCTGAAGGGGTATGACGAAGTATTGCCTGCCGCAGGCGCCACGCACAGCGCGGTACGTATCACGCCGGAAAGAATGGCTGAACTGACATCGGCGACCTGGGTAGACGTGTGCCAATAACGCGCCTGGCCCCCGGATTCCCCGAACAAGCACGGCGCATCCGGCGCGGGCTATACCCGATGCTGGAGCGCGGTAGCATCTCCGGCGCGCAGATATAACAGAATATCCGCCGCATCGAGTAACCCGGCATCAGAACTCACGCCCAGCTTGGACATCACATTAAACTTATGCGCCCGGATAGTCTTAATGTTACGTTCTAACTGGACGGCAATTTGCGGCATTGAGTAGCCGTTCGACATGAAACGCAGAATCTCCCGCTCGGTTGGACTAAGCATACAATTCTGGTGAAGTTCCCAAAGATTGTCTGTACGCTCCGTTGTCCGCCGGGCGCTATTAAGCGATGTAAATAAGGCATCCTGTAAAACATCCAACGGCGACGCTTTGCTGATGACCCCATCCAGCGGCAGCGGGGATAGCGCGCTGATTAAGCGGGCTTCAGCATCATCATCGGCAATCACCAGACGCCGCATATGGGGATAATTTATCGCCAGTTCCGTCAGGCTGGATAATCCTGTCCGGCGTTCAGTTCTTAACGCAGAAAGAGAAAAAATAACGGCAGAAAACGGCGTCTTTAGCGCAGCCTTATAAAACGCGGATGGTTTTGAAAAAATATGAAGCGTATGTCGGCAATCCGGCATTGCATCAAATAGCCCTTTAATACCAATGGTGCTCATCACGCATTTTTCTACGAGCGCAACATTTCTCTTGCTGATTCTGTTTTCCATTCCATGGTTTCTCCATATACCGAAGGTAGGTTCAATTCTCTGGCTCCCTGAGAACTGTTTATCCATGCATACATCTCTGCATTACTGTGTATTGATAAGCGTCGCATGGCGCTATTTTTTTGGGCGCTAATTGTTTTATTACTTTTTTTAAGTAACGCTGCAATTTGGTTAATGCCCCACCCTTTTCCTAAAAGGCGTAATACTTTTCGTTCAGACAGCGTAAGGACAATCGGCCTGTCGTGAGCCTGCTGAATTTCAGACGGTACCTGAGGCGATAATAACGTTTTGCTTATTCTTTCTGAGCGAGCGTTTCCCGCATGGATAACGCTAATAAGATTCTCGATTGGCTCTTCGTCTGAAAGCAAGGTGCTGACGGGGCCCATCAGGAGATCAACCGCATGTGGATAGCAGGATTTAGAAACCAGAAATACCCAATGTATGTCGCGATATTGCGAGATTAAGCTATAAAAATATTCGCAGACAGCACGGGGAGAGGCATTGTTAACTGCTAAATCAGCAATAACTAAATTACTTCGGCGTAGCTGTAGCAGCGTTAGCTCTTCTATCGTACGGCAATACGCCAGTTTATAATCGGGGAAATTACCTGTTATAGCCCCTTTAAGGCCTTCCTGTATAAGAGGGGTTTTACTGATAATAAGTCCATTTTTGCAGCATCCTGGCAGCATAATTCCTCCGCACCCACGCCGCCCCCTTTCATTGCTCCATTAATAAAAACACTATTAACAATGATCGCAAAGAAATATAGGCCGAGTGGATTAATTATCCTTGTTTTATTTTTAAATATCTAACATTGATTGCGCTACAATCCACATAGCACAAAAACATGAAATCACTATCGCATAGTTACTCATAAAACCAGAAGCAAGACAATTAAATTAACTAAATTTGCACATTAGCAATTCTAACGAAAACGCATCATATTAATAAATTTAAAATATGAGTTCGCCCTTCATTCATATTGCTGAGTCCTAAAACAAAAGCCCAACAATACTGTCTACCATCCATAAAACCCATGTAATATCTGCGAATTACACTAAGTCATGCCTATTTTTACGCCCGCTGCTCACGCCATTGTGGT
This sequence comes from Salmonella sp. SJTUF14076, assembly GCF_015534835.1. NCBI lineage: Bacteria > Pseudomonadati > Pseudomonadota > Gammaproteobacteria > Enterobacterales > Enterobacteriaceae > Salmonella > Salmonella sp. SJTUF14076. The sequence continues at coordinate 3,999,380 of NZ_CP064674.1, forward strand.
TAAACCATTAATGCATATCGTTGATAAAATTCACCACATCATTGATTCAAAAATGAGCGGCCAGGCTGGCATAATGCCTCTATTCTGGAAACGGACATACGAGAACCGTCGCCCATAAGGATATCCTGCCTGTGACGAAGCGCACGTCTCAGGAAGCTTATGCGTTGCGTCTGGCGGTTGACGTTTTTATCAACAAGAAATTGATCTTAACCAACGCCATCATGCCTGCGCTTCGTGTTAAAAAGAAAGCCTCTGTCATAGTGGCGGCGCATAGAATGTCTTTTCGGACAGGACGAGTCATGCAAGAAGAGCAATCAATTCAACGAGCAGTAACACGGTTATGTATTCAATGCGGGCTGCTTTTATTGCAGCACGGGGCGGAAAGCGCACTGGTTGATGAGCTTTCCACCCGACTCGGTTTGGCGCTCGGTATGGATAGCGTCGAAAGCGCGATCTCCTCTAACGCCATTGTACTGACGACCATTAAAGACGGACAATGTCTGACATCGACACGTAAAAACCAGGATCGCGGCATTAATATGCACGTCGTCACGGAGGTTCAGCATATCGTTATCCTCGCGGAACATCGTCTGCTGGATTACAAAGGCGTGGAAAAACGCTTTAGCCAGCTCCGCCCGCTGCGTTATCCACGCTGGCTGGTGGCGTTTATGGTCGGTCTCTCCTGCTCCTGCTTTTGTAAGCTGAATAATGGCGGCTGGGATGGCGCGGTTATCACCTTTTTCGCCAGCATGATAGCCATGTATATCCGCCAGATGCTGGCGCAGCGGCATTTACATCCGCAGATCAATTTTTGCATCACCGCCTTTGTCGCTACCACGATTTCCGGGCTGATGCTCACCCTTCCCGCCTTTAGCCAGACGCCCACTATCGCCATGGCGGCGAGCGTACTGCTACTGGTGCCGGGCTTTCCGCTGATTAATTCCGTCGCAGATATGTTTAAAGGACATATTAATACCGGGCTGGCGCGCTGGGCTATCGCCAGCCTGTTGACACTGGCCACCTGTGTGGGCGTAGTGATGTCAATGACAATATGGGGGCTACGAGGATGGGTATAATCGACTTTTTACTGGCGCTAATGCAGGACATGATCTTGTCTGCGATCCCCGCCGTCGGGTTTGCGATGGTCTTTAATGTTCCCCACCGGGCGCTTCCGTGGTGCGCGCTACTGGGGGCGCTGGGTCATGGCTCGCGTATGCTGATGATGAGCGCTGGCTTTAATATCGAATGGTCGACGTTTATGGCTTCGCTGCTGGTCGGCAGTATTGGTATTCAGTGGTCACGCTGGTATCTCGCTCACCCTAAAGTGTTTACCGTCGCGGCCGTGATCCCGATGTTTCCGGGGATTTCCGCCTATACCGCGATGATTTCCGCAGTAAAAATTAGCCATCTGGGCTATAGCGAACCGATGATGATTACGCTGCTAACCAATTTTCTGAAAGCCTCTTCCATTGTTGGCGCGCTCTCAATTGGCCTCTCTGTACCGGGATTATGGCTGTACCGCAAACGCCCCCGCGTGTGAATGGTGGAACGCCTCCTGCTGTTCTTACAGGTCTGTGTGGTACTATAAAAACAGTCGCCCTTCTCGGTTGTTGTTCCATATTGAGAAACATTATGTCTTCCAGAATCTTAACGTCGGACGTCATCGGTATTGACGCCCTTTTACACGATCATCATGCTGTGCTGGCGAAGTCAACGGGCGGCGCAGTGGCGGTATTCGCTAATAATGCGCCTGCCTTTTATGCCGTGACGCCTGCACGCATGGCTGAACTGCTGGCGCTTGAAAAAAAGTTATCACGTCCGGGAAGCGATGTGGCGTTAGACGCACAATTTTACGAAGAACCCGAAGCCGCCCCCGTTGCGATTCCCTGCGGAAAATTCGCCATGTATCCCGCCTGGCAACCGGATGCGGATTTTCAGCGTCAGGCTGCCCTTTGGGGCGTGGCGCTTCGGGAGCCGGTCACCGCAGAAGAGCTGGCGGCGTTTATCGCCTACTGGCAGGCGGAAGGTAAGGTTTTTCACCATATCCAGTGGCAGCAAAAGCTGGCGCGCAGCGTGCAAATCAGCCGTTCCAGCAATGGCGGAATGCCGCAGCGCGACATCAATAGCGTCAGCGAACCTGACAATCATATTCCACCAGGTTTTAGGGGGTAACGATGAAAAATGTTGGCGACCTGATGCAGCGTCTACAAAAAATGATGCCTGCGCATATTACGCCGGCGTTTAAAACGGGCGAAGAATTGCTGGCGTGGCAGAAAGAGCAGGGCGAGATCCGGGCGGCAGCGCTGGCGCGGGAAAACCGGGCGATGAAAATGCAGCGCACCTTTAACCGTTCCGGCATTCGACCACTACATCAGAACTGTTCGTTTGATAACTATCGGGTTGAGTGCGACGGACAAATGAACGCGTTAAGCAAAGCCCGACAGTACGTTGATGAGTTTGACGGCAATATCGCCAGCTTTGTCTTTTCCGGCAAGCCTGGAACCGGTAAAAACCATCTCGCCGCGGCTATTTGTAACGAGCTGCTGCTGCGCGGAAAGTCGGTACTGATTATCACCGTAGCGGATATTATGTCAGCGATGAAAGACACGTTCAGCAATCGGGAAACCAGCGAAGAGCAGTTGCTTAACGATCTGAGTAACGTTGATCTGTTGGTGATCGACGAGATCGGCGTGCAGACCGAATCCCGCTATGAAAAAGTGATCATCAATCAAATTGTCGATCGTCGTTCCTCGTCAAAACGTCCCACCGGCATGTTGACGAACAGCAATATGGAAGAGATGACGAAAATGCTTGGCGAACGCGTCATGGACCGTATGCGTCTCGGCAACAGTTTATGGGTTAATTTTACCTGGGACAGTTACCGCAGCCGGGTGACGGGTAAAGAGTATTAAATTGCAACGTGCGCCAGGGCGATACGACGCCTGACTGGCATAACACAGGTGATTACCATGAATACAGCGAAACATGTTCTGTGCTGCGCGGCGATCGCCAGCGTACTGATTTCCACCAGCGGTATTGCCGCCAGTCAGTTAAGCGCTCAGGGCGCGAACGCACAGCAGGGCGGGATGTCGCTTTCTGCGCTAACCGGTCTGCTCAGCAGAGGCGCCCAGTCGCTCAGCGCCGATAATATGAATAATGCCGCCGGTATTTTGCAGTACTGCGCCAAACAGAAACTGGCGTCCGCTACCAACGTGGAAAACGTTAAAAATCAGATTCTGAACAAGTTGGGGTTGGATACCACACAGCAGGAGCAGGACACTAACTACCTGAACGGCCTGCAAGGGTTGCTCAAGACGAAGGACGGCCAGCAGTTGAACCTCAATAATATCGGCAGTACGCCGCTGGCGGAAAAGGTGAAAACCAAAGCTTGCGATCTGGTGTTGCAGCAAGGGCTGAATTTCCTCTCCTGACTGCGTTTTTCTGACCGTGCGCCACGCCGGGACGCCCTGATAAAAGCCGTGTTTTGGCCCTTTACCCGCCAACACGGCATTAACCCGATTTTTCTCTTCGTCTTTTCCTGTTATTAACCGCTATGGCAGGAAGTGATGCCGATCAAAAAACCAACTTTCTAAACTCATTCTAAATAACAGCGCCGTGTAAAGTTATTAGAATTGCAGCAATGTGACATCGCTATTACATTGTTAGAAATTTTTTCCTGCCAGCGATAAGCCTGGTTTATTGAGGATCGTCAGTTGTCCGAGTTGCTCTCTGTCGCTCTGTTTCTCGCCTCTGTGCTGATATATGCCTGGAAGGCGGGCCGTAACACCTGGTGGTTTGCCGCCACTCTCACGGTGCTGGGACTTTTTGTCATTCTGAATATTACCCTGTATGCCAGCGACTATTTTACCGGCGACGGGATCAATGACGCAGTGCTTTATACGCTCACGAATAGTCTGACGGGAGCGGGAGTCGGCAAATATATTCTGCCGGGAATCGGTATTGCCCTGGCGTTAGTGGCGGTATTTGGCGCGCTGGGATGGGTACTACGCCGCCGCCGTCACCATCCTCATCACGTCGGTTACAGCCTGCTGGCGTTACTGCTGGCGTTGGGTTCGGTCGACGCCAGCCCGGCGTTTCGCCAGATTACCGAACTGGTAAAATCACAAATGCGCGATGGCGATCCGGATTTTGCCGTTTATTATAAAGAACCAGCAAAAACCATTCCTAATCCGAAGCTCAATCTGGTCTATATCTACGGCGAGAGCCTGGAACGGACCTATTTTGATAATGACGCGTTCCCCAATCTCACGCCAGAGTTGGGCGCGCTGAAAAATGAGGGGCTGGATTTCAGCCATACCATGCAACTGCCTGGAACGGATTACACCATCGCCGGGATGGTGGCTTCCCAGTGTGGTATTCCGCTGTTTGCGCCGTTTGAGGGCAATGCGTCCGCGTCGGTTTCCAGCTTCTTCCCGCAGAATATCTGCCTCGGCGATATTCTGAAAAACTCCGGCTACCAGAACTATTTCGTGCAGGGCGCTAACCTGCGTTTTGCCGGGAAAGACGTGTTCCTGAAATCACACGGATTTGATCATCTGTACGGCGCTGAAGAGCTAAAAACGGTGGTGGCGGACCCGTCTTATCGTAACGACTGGGGCTTCTACGACGATACGGTGCTTGATGAGGCATGGAAGAAATTTGAAGCGCTTTCCCGCTCAGGCCAGCGGTTTTCGCTGTTTACGCTGACCGTAGATACTCACCACCCGGACGGGTTTATCTCACGCACCTGCAACCGCAAACGCTACGATTACGACGGCAAGCCCAACCAGTCCTTTAGCGCCGTAAGTTGCAGCCAGGAAAACATCGCCGAGTTTATCAACAAAATCAAAGCGTCACCGTGGTTTAAAGATACCGTTATCGTCGTCTCTTCCGACCATCTGGCGATGAACAATACGGCCTGGAAATACCTGAATAAGCAAGATCGCAACAATCTGTTTTTCATTCTGCGCGGCGATAAACCACAGCAGGAGACGCTGGCGGTCAAACGCAACACGATGGACAACGGCGCAACGGTGCTGGATATTCTCGGCGGCGATAATTTTATCGGTCTGGGACGTAGCAGCCTTTCCGGGCAGTCGCTGTCGGAAGTGTTCCTGAATGTAAAAGAGAAAGTGCTGGCGATGAAACCGGATATCATTCGCCTGTGGAATTTCCCGAAAGAGATAAAAGATTTTACCGTCGATCGGGACAAAAACATGATCGCGTTTTCCGGGAGCCACTTCCGCCTGCCGTTACTACTGCGCGTATCGGATAAGCGCGTCGAGCCGTTACCGGAAAGTGAATACTCCGCTCCGCTACGGTTCCAGTTGGCCGACTTCGCCCCGCGCGATAATTTCGTTTGGATCGATCGCTGCTACAAAATGGCGCAGCTATGGGCGCCAGCGCTGGCGCTCTCCACCGACTGGTGCGTCTCGCAGGGGCAGCTTGGCGGGCAGCAAACCGTACAGCATGTCGATAAAGCGCAGTGGCAGGGTAAGACGGCGTTTAAAGACACGATGATCGATATGGAACGCTATAAAGGCAACGTCGATACCTTAAAGATTGTCGATAACGATATTCGTTATAAAGCCGATAGCTTTATCTTTAATGTGGCGGGCGCGCCGGAGGAGGTGAAGCAGTTTAGCGGCATTTCCCGGCCAGAGTCCTGGGGCCGCTGGTCAAATGCGCAGTTGGGCGATGAGGTTAAAATCGAATATAAAGCGCCGCTGCCGAAAAAGTTTGATCTGGTGATCACCGCCAAAGCCTTCGGCGACAACGCGAATCGGCCGATTCCGGTACGCGTAGGCAACGAAGAACAGACGCTGGTGCTGGGTCACGATGTGTCCACTATCACGCTGCATTTCAACAACCCGACGGACGCGAATACCTTAGTCATTGCGCCGCCCGCTCCCGTCTCCACCAACGAAGGTAATATTTTGGGCCATTCGCCGCGCAAATTGGGGATTGGCATGGTGGAGATCAAAGTGGTGAATGTTGAGGGTTAAAAGAGAATGTCATATATGCCGGGTGGCGGCTGCGCCTTACCCGGCCTACACATCATCTTTATCCATAAACTGGCGCGTAGGCCTGATAAGCGAAGCGCCATCAGGCAAAAGTGTGAACATCTCATCCGGCCTACGGTCGTCTGTAGGCCGACTGTTCACCACTACGCCCTTAAAATGTTTCCCAATTATCGCTGCCGTCGGCCACTGCGGCCTTTGGTGACGACACGGCTGCCGGGGTTTTTACCGCAGCCACATCACGCGCACGCTGCTGTTGCTGTTGAATACGGAACACCGCGACGGCCTGGGTCAGACGGCTGGCTTGCTCTTCCAGCGCCGCAGCCGCGGCGGCGGACTCTTCCACCAGCGAGGCGTTCTGCTGCGTTACGCGATCCATCTCCGCTACCGCCAGGCCCACCTGGTCGATACCACGGCTTTGCTCGTCAGACGCCGAGGCAATCTCGCCCATGATATCGGTCACGCGGGTCACTGCATTGACGATCTCATCCATGGTTTCACCGGCGCTTTCGACCAGCGTCGAACCTACATCAACACGGCTCACGGAATCCTCAATCAGACTCTTGATCTCCCGTGCCGCCTGCGCGCTACGCTGGGCCAGATTACGGACTTCACCGGCCACCACCGCGAACCCGCGTCCCTGCTCGCCTGCGCGCGCCGCTTCTACCGCCGCATTCAGCGCCAGAATATTGGTCTGGAAAGCAATACCGTCGATTACGCTGATAATATCGGCGATTTTCTGCGAACTGGAGGCGATATCGCGCATTGTTTGTACGACGTTATCCACTACTTTGCCGCCTTTTTGCGCTGTCTCTGACGCACTCAGCGCCAGATGGCTGGCCTGACGGGCGTTTTCGGCGTTCTGTTTCACGGTGGCGGTCAGTTGTTCCATACTGGCGGCGGTCTCTTCCAGAGACGCTGCCTGCTGCTCAGTACGGGAAGAGAGATCGTTGTTACCCATCGCAATCTCGCTGGCACCGCTATAGATTGCATTCGCGCCGTTACGTACATCGCCCACGGTACGCATCAGTTCACTTTGCATATGACGCAGGTTTTCAGCCAACTGCCCCATTTCGTTGGAGCCTTCCACGTCGATACGCTTCACCAGATCGCCGCTGGCGATATGACGAATGCTTTCAATCAGACGATTCATCGGGGCGATAAGCGACAGTTTGATGCCGAACCAAACGGCGATAATGACCACCAGAACGGCAATCAGCACACTGACCAGTACCCACATCGCCTGGTTGTAGGAACTGTTGTTATCCTCAACAGCAATATCGTACAGACGATCGTTTTGCTGCATATAGGCCATGTACTGCTTCTCAAAAGCGTCCTGATAGCTTTGAGTCGGTTGATCAAAAAACTCGTTAATCTTACCCGCGCCAAGAAGCTGAATAAGCTCCGCCAACGCGCCGTGGTAGATATCATAGGTTCGTTTGATCTCAAGGAAAGCCGCTTCACTCTGACGTGGATCGCGCGGTAACGACTCATACTGCGCCCAGTTTTTTTCGGTGAGCTTCAGCGTATTGGTCGCCCCCTGCATCAGTTCAGCGACAGTTGCGCCGCTGCCAATATTGCTCTGGTCCATCATCCAGCGGATACCCGCGCGATTCAGGGTATTACGCGTTTGCAACAGCTCCACCCAGGTTGCATTCAGGGCAGACTGCTGCTGACGAATGGTTTGCAATACGGTGAAGTTTTCTTTGTCATTCTTCAGCGAGTTGAAGAACAGCCCGCCGGATGTCAGTTGTAAAAGGCCAAATAGCGCCAATACCAGCAGTAAGCTGGTAACAATTTTAATTCGCTTTAACATGTTTTCTCTTTCCGCTAGACAGATACAGAATTTTCGGCCTGGAAAGGGAAAACTTTATGGGATGCGCGCCATTAATATCACGATTAGCTCAGTTAAGTCGTTATGACGCCCCGCGCAACAAGGATCGTCCCATTTTATATCGTGATCTCAATCACATAAAATAGCCCACGCCCTCCTCTGCGAAACCGCTTACCGGTACGTCCGACCGCTTAAACCGCCATACAACCACTCACTGATTTACCTAACTTTACGCGCGCGATGATCTGGCAAGATCCTCTCAGCATAGCAGTCAATCTACCTCCTCAAACACGAACTCAATATCCACCCAGCTTCGGCTGATAATTAAACTTACAACCAGGTTTTACTATGGATACGAAAAAGATATTCAAGCACATACCCTGGGTGATTCTCGGAATCATCGGTGCTTTCTGCCTCTCGGTCGTTGCCCTACGTCGGGGTGAACACGTGAGCGCCCTGTGGATCGTGGTCGCTTCCGTTTCCGTCTATCTGGTGGCTTACCGCTACTACAGCCTGTATATCGCCCAGAAGGTCATGAAACTCGACCCGACGCGCGCGACGCCGGCGGTTATCAATAACGACGGCCTGAACTACGTGCCGACTAACCGCTACGTGCTGTTTGGTCACCACTTCGCCGCCATCGCCGGCGCAGGTCCGCTGGTCGGGCCGGTATTGGCCGCGCAGATGGGCTATCTGCCGGGGACGCTGTGGCTGCTGGCGGGCGTGGTGCTCGCGGGCGCAGTGCAGGACTTTATGGTGCTGTTCATCTCTTCCCGCCGTAACGGCGCCTCTCTTGGCGAGATGATCAAAGAAGAGATGGGTACCGTTCCAGGCACCATCGCGCTGTTCGGCTGCTTCTTAATTATGATCATCATCCTCGCGGTGCTGGCATTAATCGTGGTTAAAGCGCTGGCCGAAAGCCCGTGGGGCGTCTTCACCGTCTGCTCAACGGTGCCGATTGCGCTGTTTATGGGCATCTACATGCGCTTCCTGCGTCCGGGACGCGTAGGCGAAGTCTCCGTTATTGGTATCGTGCTGCTGGTGGCGTCTATTTACTTCGGCGGCGTGATTGCCCACGACCCGTACTGGGGCCCGGCGCTGACCTTTAAAGACACCACCATTACCTTCGCGCTGATCGGCTACGCCTTTGTTTCCGCGCTGCTGCCGGTATGGCTGATCCTCGCCCCGCGCGACTATCTCGCTACCTTCCTGAAAATCGGCGTGATCGTCGGTCTGGCGCTGGGGATTGTGATCCTCAACCCGGAACTGAAAATGCCGGCATTGACGCAATACGTCGACGGTACCGGCCCGCTGTGGAAAGGCGCTCTGTTCCCGTTCCTGTTCATCACCATCGCCTGTGGCGCCGTCTCTGGCTTCCACGCGCTCATCTCTTCCGGTACCACGCCGAAACTGCTGGCCTGTGAGACCGATGCGCGTTTTATCGGCTACGGCGCGATGCTGATGGAGTCCTTTGTTGCGGTGATGGCGCTGGTGGCGGCCTCGATCATTGAACCGGGTCTCTACTTCGCGATGAACACCCCGCCGGCAGGTCTGGGCATTACCATGCCAAACCTGCACGAGATGGGCGGCGAGAACGCGCCGCTGATTATGGCGCAGTTGAAAGACGTTACCGCACATGCAGCGGCGACCGTCAGCTCCTGGGGCTTTGTGATTTCCCCGGAACAAATCCTGCAAACTGCGAAAGATATCGGTGAACCGTCAGTATTGAACCGCGCAGGCGGCGCGCCAACGCTGGCAGTAGGTATCGCGCATGTGTTCCACAAAGTCCTGCCGATGGCGGATATGGGCTTCTGGTATCACTTCGGTATTCTGTTCGAAGCACTGTTTATCCTGACCGCACTGGATGCGGGTACCCGTTCTGGCCGCTTTATGTTGCAGGATTTGCTGGGTAACTTCGTCCCGTTCCTGAAAAAAACCGATTCTCTGGTCGCGGGTATCATCGGTACCGCAGGCTGCGTCGGTTTGTGGGGCTATCTGCTGTATCAGGGCGTGGTCGACCCGCTGGGCGGAGTGAAGAGCCTGTGGCCGCTGTTCGGTATCTCTAACCAGATGCTGGCCGCCGTGGCGCTGGTGTTGAGCACCGTGGTACTGATCAAAATGCAGCGCACCAAATACATCTGGGTGACGGTGATCCCGGCGGTATGGCTGCTGATCTGCACCACCTGGGCACTGGGCCTGAAACTGTTCAGCGCCAACCCACAGATGGAAGGTTTCTTCTACATGGCAAGCCTGTATAAAGAGAAGATTGCCAACGGCACCAACCTGACCGCGCAGCAGATTGCCAACATGAACCATATCGTGGTGAACAACTACACTAACGCTGGTTTGAGTATTCTGTTCCTGGTGGTGGTGTACAGTATTATCTTCTACGGTTTCACCACCTGGATGAAGGTACGCAACAGCGATAAACGTACCGATAAAGAAACCCCGTATGTGCCCGTGCCGGAAGGCGGCGTGAAGATCTCTTCACACCACTAAAACTGATGCCGGGTAGCGCACAGCGATCCCGGCTAGTGTAGGCCGGATAAGGCGCAAGCCGCCATCCGGCTTTATTCATTAACAGGACGGCAGAATGTTTGATACTTTAGGTCAGGCAAAAAAATATCTCGGCCAGGCGGCAAAAATGTTGATTGGTATTCCGGACTACGACAACTATGTCGAGCACATGAAAACCAACCATCCCGACAAGCCGTACATGACCTATGAAGAGTTCTTCCGCGAACGTCAGCAAGCACGTTACGGCGGCGATGGCAAAGGCGGTATGCGCTGTTGTTAATGGAGAGACTATGACCCCGATTGCAGTTACCCTACTTACCGGTTTTCTTGGTGCCGGCAAAACCACCCTACTACGCCATATCCTCAACGAACAACATGGTTTTAAAATCGCCGTTATCGAAAACGAATTTGGCGAAGTCTCCGTTGACGATCAACTGATTGGCGATCGCGCCACACAGATCAAAACCCTGACTAACGGCTGCATCTGCTGTACCCGCTCCAACGAGCTGGAAGATGCGCTATTAGACCTGCTCGACAGCCGCGACCGCGGCGATATTGCTTTCGACCGCCTGGTGATTGAATGCACCGGCATGGCTGACCCCGGCCCGATTATTCAGACCTTTTTCTCCCATGAAGTATTGTGCGAACGCTACCTGTTAGACGGCGTGATTGCGCTGGTCGACGCGGTGCACGCTAACGAGCAGATGAACCAGTTCACCATCGCCCAGTCGCAGATAGGCTACGCCGACCGTATCCTGCTGACCAAAACCGACGTGGCAGGCGACAGCGAGAAACTGCGCGAGCGGCTGGCGCGTATCAACGCCCGCGCCCCGGTTTACACCGTGGTACACGGCGATATTGACCTGAGTCAGTTGTTTAATACCAGCGGCTTTATGCTGGAAGAGAACGTGCTGGCAAGCCAACCGCGTTTCCACTTTATTGCCGATAAACAGAACGATGTGTCGTCAATTGTGGTGGAACTGGATTATCCGGTGGATATCAGCGAGGTTTCGCGGGTGATGGAAAACCTGCTGCTGGAATCAGCGGATAAACTGCTGCGTTACAAAGGGATGCTGTGGATCGACGGCGAACCCAACCGCCTGCTGTTCCAGGGCGTGCAGCGTCTCTACAGCGCCGACTGGGACAGACCGTGGGGCGACGAAACGCCGCACAGCACGCTGGTATTTATCGGGATCCAGTTACCGGAAGACGAGATTAGAACGGCATTTGCGGGGTTAAGGAAGTAAACGGGCGCAGAAAAGCCGGGACCGCACAGGAGATTGTATGCCCCTTATCCGAGATATTCACCAACGCTTCTGGCGTCTGCCACAACTGCCGTGGCTGGAACTACGTACCACCAGTGAAAGCCGTCAGGCCTATAAGCGCCACAGCCACCCGCAACTGTCGCTGGGCGCAATCATCGCCGGAGAAACCCGCTGCATCAGTAACGGGCAAGAGTATCTGTTACGCCCCGGCGAGCTGATCCTGATCCCCCCGCAATCTCCACACAGTTGTAACCCGCTCCACGAGCGACCACGCAGCTATCATATGCTGTATCTCGATGCGGACTGGTGCCTGACGCAGCTCCCCCATTTGCCGGCGGATAGCCGCCTGCATACCACGCAGCCACAGTTGCAGAACCCGCAGCTTTTCCAGCTTTATCAGCAAATTGTGACGTCTATTACTCAGCAACAAACCGCCGGACTTCCGGCGCTTATTATCCACCTGTTGCGCGCCCTGCCGCTACAAAGCGCCGATGACGAACCGCCATGCGCCATCAGCCGCCAGTTGGTTGCCCGCTTAGTCAGCAACCTTCAGGAACCGCCGACGCTGGACACACTGGCGCAGGAGTTTGCGCTCCGTAAGGAGACTCTGATTCGCACTTTTAAGCAGGATACAGGCCTGACTCCTGTCAGCTTTACCAATATGGCCCGCATTGAATATGCCCGGCACCGATTGCGCGCCGGGGACGATATTGCCGATGTTGCCTATCAGACCGGTTTCGCCGATCAAAGTCATTTCCACAAAACCTTCGTCAGCTACACGGCGGCAACGCCGCGTCAGTACGCGCAGAACAGATCAATATCCGACAATAAATAGCGCATCCGCAGGTATAGGCTGACCTCAGTATCATCACTGAGGTTACTATGGAACAGGTTACAACGTTATTTCCTCCGGCGTTTCCCGCACTGGCGCTGGCGCATTTTATGGCGCTGCTCAGCCCGGGCCCGGACTTCTTTTTGCTGGTCGGTTACGCCGTACGCTATCGGCTGCGCGGCAGCGTCGGACTGTGCCTCGGCATTGCGGCGGGAAATGGGCTCTATATTCTGCTGGTGGTGATTGGGTCAGGGCTACTACGTCAGACGCCGCTGCTCTTTACCATCATCGAACTATTGGGTGCCGCCTACCTGCTATGGGTGGGCCGTCAACTGTTGAAAAGCCGCGCCGGGCCGCTGGAGTGGCGGTACGCCGCATCGGCATGTCCGTCACTGGCAAAACAACTATTACTGGGGCTAGGTTCATCGCTGTTGAATCCGAAAAATGCTCTGTTTTATCTGGCGCTAATGACCGCCCTGCTGGGCCCAAACGTGACCGTTACACAGCAGGCCATATGTGGAATCTGGATGACCAGCGTAGTGTTACTCTGGGATCTGCTGCTGATAACGCTTATCGCCCTGCCGCAAATTCAACGTCGCTTGGGTAATCTTGTCTGGAAAATTGAACGCGCCGCCGGCGGCATTCTGATCGCCTTTGGCTGCTGGATTGTATGGCAGTTCATTACAAGTTAAATCGATGAGGGGCAGCTTTATACGGTGGTCAACGTTGCCCGGGCAGATGAACAGGGTCTGCATCATTCGAACCCTTTCCTTCTTATAATGCCGATGCCGCCATAAATTAACCTGCCCCCAGAAACCAATAAAGCGACTAAATAGCCGCTTTATTCTCATCACCAAATATAATATCACCTCTCATCCAGCGGCTTATTTTCATTGATTTTCAGCTGGACTTTCCTTCTGTAAGACGCGCAAATTGCTGTAACAGCGTCGGATGGCGCTAACGCTTATCCGACCTACGGCCCGCTGCCCGGTAACTACCTGCTGTCGGGCTTATAACATATCTCACCTCCAAAAGCCCGATTTCCGCTTTTATCTCTTTTCACATAACGTATGATAGTGCGCAGAAAATTCAGGAGGGATCCATGAGCGATATCCAGCTTTTCCGCCTCGGTGGCGGGAAAGTACAAGAACTGCCGGGCAAAGCCGCAGCCATTGAAAAAGATCTGCAAATGCTGATCGAATCCCATATGGAAACATTCCTTGGCGTCCGCTTTCTCGAGACCGAATACCGTACGGGTAAAACCCATCGTGGGCGAATTGATTCCCTCGGCCTCGACGAAAATAACTGCCCGGTGATTATTGAATATAAACGCCACAGCAATGAAAACGTCATTAACCAGGGTCTGTTTTATCTCGACTGGCTGCTCGATCATAAAGCGGAATTTCAGTTGCTGGTGATGGAGAAAATAAGTAAAACCGCGGCCAAAGCCATTGACTGGTCCGGCACACGGTTAATCTGTATTGCCGCCGATTTTAATAAATACGACGAACATGCCGTTCAGCAAATCAATCGCAATATCAACCTGATTCGTTACAAGCTTTTTGCCGACAACCTGTTAATGCTGGAACTGGTTAACGCCGTGGTCGAAAATAGCCCTCAGCACATCATCGCGAACGGTTCCGTCAGCAGCGGTAAACGCCATACCCGCACGCAGCGCGAACAGCTCTCTTTGGCCTCTCCCGCGCTGCTTTCATTATATGAACAGCTAAAAAGCTATGTGCTCTCACTCAGTGATGAGGTTCAGTTTAAAGAGCTTAAGCTCTATGACGCCTTCCACCTCATTCGTAACTTTCTGTGCGTGGCCGTTTATCCCGTGACCGACCCACACCTACGCCTGTGGCTGAAAATTAATCCACAGCATATCCAGCTTGAAGAAGGGTTCAGTCGGGACGTCACGCATATTGGCCACTGGGGAACCGGCGACGTCGAATTGATTGTGCGTAACGAACACGATCTGGATAAAGCTAAACTGCTGATCGAGAAAGCCTGGCAGGAAAATTAGCGTTCCAGGATATCCGCCTACTGGAGAGGTTAAGATAAGATTATCCAGCCTTTCCAGTTTTACTGACTCTTATCTGTTATTCCACATCCTTCCTTTCCAACCCAATATCCCTTAACTGCTCGTCACTCATTCGTCGCAGCGCCTGACAGGCCCGCTTACGCAGCCACCACCTTTTTAGCGCCCGTCTGAGCTGCACATAGCCAATGAATGGTTGTCTGGGGCGGTTCTCGTAAAATTCCATACCAGCCTCCGCATAGAACAGAAAATGCGGGCATCATGAATGTCTGTACAAACAATATCGGGATCAAAAGCACGGTTAGTGCAACGTGGATAAATAAGGAGGGCGATTGAGGGTGTTTTGTTCGCTTATTTCGTTCTGATTTAAGATCCGCGTCCTTCACAGCAAAAAAGCCAGGCCCCTCCCGATTTCAGAGGGGCAACAGGGATTAGCGGCGCACCACTACCAGCTTCTGGTTCACAAACTCCTTAATCCCCAGATCCGATAGCTCGCGTCCGAAGCCCGAACGCTTAACGCCGCCGAAAGGCAGCTCCGCTGCGGTGTCGGTCAGCCAGTTGATATAAACCATCCCGGTTTCAATCCGGGAGGCCATGCGTTTAGCACGCTCAATATCCTGACTAAACACCGCGCCGCCCAGGCCGTAGTGGGAATCGTTGGCGAGTTTTACCGCCTCGTCATCGTCTTTCACCACATACATCTGCGCCACCGGGCCGAAGAACTCTTCAAAGTACGCCGGGTTGTCACGCGTAATATTGGTCAGAATCGTCGGCTCAAAGAAGTTGCCTTTGCTTTCCAGCGGCTTGCCGCCAACGTGCAGCGTCGCGCCATTTTTCACCGCTTCCTCGACCTGTCTGGTCAGTGTTTCCAGCGCATCTTTCGACGACAGCGGTCCCAGTTCGGTAGAAGCGTCCATCTGATCCCCCACCTTCACCTTCCTGAACGCCTCGGTGAACTGGCTGAGGAATTGATCGGCGATTTTCTCATGCAGGATAAAGCGCTTCGCCGCCGTACATACCTGCCCCGCATTAGTGAGCCGTGCCTGCACGCCAATTTTCACCGCTTTCTCAAGATCGGCATCGTCCAGCACGACGAACACATCGTTCCCGCCCAGTTCCAGCGTCGATTTTTTAATGTGCTTCGCCGCCTGTGCCGCCACGGCGCTCCCCGCTTTTTCAGATCCGGTCAGCGCCGCGCCCTGCACGCGCGGGTCGGCGATGATATTCGCCACCTGATCGGAGGAAATAAACAGGTTGGTCCATGCGCCTTCCGGCGCGCCGGCTTCACGCACCAGCTGGGCAAATGTCTCGGCGCAGTGCGGTACGATGCTGGCATGTTTCGCCAGCACCAGGTTACCAGCGGCCAGGTTCGGCGCCAGCACACGCATCAACTGATAGTACGGGAAGTTCCACGGCTCAACAGCCATGATGACGCCAATCGGATGATGTTCTACCCACGCGTCGCCAAACTCGGTTTTATAAGGCACCGGGGCAAGAAACTGCTTCGCGTTATCCGCATAATAGCGAGCGATCTGCGCGCACAGTTTGACTTCGCCACGGCTCTGCTCGATGAGCTTGCCCATCTCCTGGCTGGCGATTTTTGCCAGTTCTTCAACACGGCTGTCGATCAAGTCAGCCAGCTTATGCAATACCGGCAGACGTTGGTCAATCTCTCCCCTGGACCAGTCGGAGTGATAGAGCGCGTCAGCTTTTTGCAGCGCGGCTTCAATATCCGCGTCCGTGTGCGGGGGATACTCTTTAATGAGCTGATTATTGGCAGGATTCACTGTCTGGTAAGCCATATCACATGTCTCCTTGTTATCGTCATTAAGGCAGCCGTAAATGCCGCTCAGAACAATAAGGGTAGTAGAGATGGCTGGCGCTATCGGTAAAGTTCGGTATATTCGTGCGGTTATCAGCGATAATTATAGAGAGCGTTGCCCGGCGGGCACCGGGCCTGCAACATTCAGACTGGAACCGCGTTAGTGGCTAACATCCTGAAGCTCTTCAGCCGTAAGGCCGGTGAACCGCTGGACAGTCTCGCGGTCAAGTCCGTCCGCCAGCATCTGTCTGGCGATACGCAATGCGGCAACATGCTGACCTTTTTCCAGCCCTTTTTCTAATCCTTCCTCCAGACCGACCTGTCTCCCTTGCCGTTCCCCTTTTCTGCGATCCGCTGCGCGGATCCTCTCTATCAGCGTCATCAGTCTCTCCTTAGTGTGCGGGACATGCCCTACCACATCACGAATAAACGTGGTGAAACGAGGCGTATGTCCGTGCTGAATCATAAGATAATTAAACAGCGCTTTAAGCTGCCTGTCATTAGCGCAACCAGTAACTAACAGCGAAGCAATCCGTTCAACCAGTCCCAGCAGGTCCCGCTGGCGGATATGTTTTTGGATGAGCTCCAGCAGCGCAATGCGGCGGTGCTGCATAATGTCATCATCCGATACCACCGTAATATCGACCAGCGGAAAGGCAGCGGCATAGAGTCTTCTTGCCACTTCCGGGTTCGCAAACTCATCCAGCCAGCACAGCGAAAAAGGATACGGGCTATCAACACCGTGATAAAACAGCATCGGCACCACCAGCGGAAGATGCTTATGCCCCGCATCCAGATGCTGTTGCATTGCCGCCATCGCATACCGCATCAGCCGAAACGCCATATGCGCATCCGGCGTACTCTGATGTTCAATCACGACATAGATATAACCGTCGCCCTCGCGCGTTTTCAGCGACCAAAGCACATCGGAATAATAGGCTCGCAGATTTTTTTCAATAAAGCTGCCGGGCTCCAGCTTTAGCGTCCGCAGATCGCAAAGCTGGCGTAACGACACCGGCAGATGAATCTCCATAAAATCGCGGGCGGTTTCCGGGTGGCGCAAAAAGGTTTTAAACACCGCATCATGCGGTGTTGAGGTCGTCGATTTTTTCATGGCGCTCCGTCATCCCAAACCAGGATGCTGCGACTCTACCTCCTGAAAATTCCTTTCTCATCCGTACCTTTTCAGCATTGCGAGGCGCGACGAAAGATAAATCCTGTTATCTGTAATGCACATGCATTTTCGGAACTGAACACGCAAAATACCAGCCTGCGCGCCCTGCCTTTATCTTTATTAACCAGACAAACTCTTTTGATTAACATCAAAATTTAATTACACTTAATGTGTATATTTTCCGTGCAACGTAAATTTCCCGAGGTGTGATGTGCTGATTGTTATCTGTAATCGCCACACGTTCTGACAAGATTCAGAACGCGTCTCTTCCTGTCTGTGTTTTCACCGGCAGCGTTTTTGATTACATGAAATTCAGTACATCCGCAGCCGCTGTTTCTATCGCCTGCCTGACGTCACGATGACGGTATTGAGTTTCGCTGTCCCATCATGGGGTTCTCCGACATGGAGCGCATTTTTTATGCAACGGATTATTCAGTTTTTCTCCCAACGCGCCACAACGTTATTTTTCCCGATGGCGCTGATTTTGTACGATTTTGCCGCCTATCTGACGACGGATCTGATTCAGCCTGGCATCATTAACGTCGTGCGCGATTTTAATGCTGACGTCAGTCTTGCGCCGGCCTCGGTCAGTCTCTATCTGGCGGGCGGAATGGCGTTGCAATGGCTTCTGGGGCCGCTATCCGACAGGATTGGCCGCCGGCCAGTGCTGATTGCAGGGGCATTAATTTTTACTCTCGCCTGCGCGGCAACGCTGTTGACGACCTCAATGACGCAGTTTCTGGTTGCCCGTTTTGTGCAGGGCACCAGCATTTGCTTTATCGCAACGGTCGGCTACGTCACGGTACAGGAGGCCTTCGGTCAAACCAAAGCCATTAAACTGATGGCGATTATTACCTCCATTGTTTTGGTCGCGCCGGTTATCGGCCCGCTCTCCGGCGCCGCGCTGATGCATTTCGTTCACTGGAAGGTGCTGTTCGGTATTATTGCGGTGATGGGACTGTTGGCGTTGTGCGGCCTGCTGCTGGCGATGCCAGAAACGGTTCAACGCGGCGCGGTGCCGTTCAGCGCGGTGAGCGTACTGCGCGATTTTCGTAATGTGTTTCGCAACCCGATTTTTCTCACCGGGGCGGCGACGCTGTCGTTGAGCTACATCCCGATGATGAGCTGGGTGGCGGTGTCACCGGTGATCCTGATCGATGCCGGCGGGATGAGTACTTCGCAATTCGCCTGGGCGCAGGTGCCCGTATTCGGCGCGGTGATCGTGGCCAATATGATCGTTGTGCGCCTGGTGAAAGATCCAACCCGACCGCGTTTTATCTGGCGCGCCGTACCAATCCAGTTAAGCGGGCTGGCGACATTGCTCCTCGGTAATCTTCTTCTGCCGCACGTCTGGCTTTGGTCTGTGCTGGGCACCAGCCTGTACGCGTTCGGCATTGGAATGATTTTCCCGACGCTGTTTCGCTTCACGCTTTTTTCCAACAACTTGCCAAAAGGGACGGTTTCAGCCTCGCTGAACATGGTGATTCTGACGGTGATGGCGGTGTCGGTCGAAGTCGGCCGCTGGCTGTGGTTTCACGGCGGGAGACTGCCGTTTCACCTGCTGGCAGCGGTGGCCGGGGTGATTGTGGTCTTTACCCTGGCGACACTATTACAGCGCGTGCGCCAGCATGAGGCGGCAGAACTGGCCGCTGAGAAGTAAACACTCTGCCGGATAGAGGCTTATCCGGCACAGGATAATCTGATGTTTTTTGCACGTTCCTGCCGTCTGGCTCTATCCTTAACCCTATGAATAAAATCGCCGAACTCAAACGCGCCAAACGCCTGGCGCTCTCACTGTTGCTGATAGCCGCCGCGACGTTTGTGACCACGCTTTTCCTGCCGCCCAGTTTTTGGGTGCTGGGCGTAAAAGCTATTGCCGAAGCGGCGATGGTTGGCGCGCTGGCGGACTGGTTTGCCGTGGTGGCGCTGTTTCGCCGCATTCCCATTCCGTTTATTTCACGACATACGGCGATTATTCCCCGTAATAAAGACCGAATCGGCGAAAATCTTGGGCAATTTGTGCAGGAGAAGTTCCTTGATACGCAGTCGCTGATCGCGCTAATCCGCCGCCATGAACCCGCGCTGCTTATCGGAAACTGGTTCAGCCAGCCGGACAACGCCAGCCGGGTCGGGCAGCATCTGCTGCAAATTATGAGCGGCTTTCTGGAACTAACCGATGACGCCCGTATTCAGCGGCTGCTCAAGCGAGCGGTACATAAGGCGATTGATAAAGTGGATCTTTCCGGCACCAGCGCCCTGATGCTGGAAAGCATGACCAAAAACGATCGTCACCAGGTGTTACTCGATACGCTGATCGCCCAGCTTATCGCCCTGTTACAGCGTGACAGCTCCCGAACATTTATCGCCAGACAGATCATACGCTGGCTGGAGACCGAACATCCGTTAAAAGCGAAGATTCTGCCGACCGAATGGCTGGGAGAACACAGCGCTGAACTGGTCTCCGACGCGGTGAATTCTCTGCTGGATGATATCAGTCACGACCGCGCACATCAGATTCGTCATGCCTTCGATCGCGCGACGTATAAGCTGATCGATAAACTTAAACATGATCCGGAAATGGCTGCTCGGGCAGAAAACATTAAAAGTTACCTGAAGGAAGATGAGGCGTTTAACCGCTATCTCGGCGAGATCTGGGCGGATCTGCGCCAGTGGTTAAAAACAGATATCAACGCCGAAGACTCAAAGGTGAAGCAGCGCATCGCTCATGCCGGACAATGGTTTGGCGAGACGCTGATCGCCGACGACGCATTACGCGCCTCGCTTAACGGTCATCTGGAGCAGGCCGCGCACCGCGTCGCGCCGGAATTCGCCGCCTTCCTGACGCGCCACATCAGCGATACCGTAAAAGGCTGGGATGCGCGCGATATGTCGCAGCAGATTGAGCTTAATATCGGTAAAGATTTGCAGTTTATCCGCGTGAACGGCACGCTGGTCGGCGGCGCTATTGGTCTGGTGTTATATTTACTGTCGCAAATACCGGCACTGCTCAGTATCTAAGAAGGGGAAGGCGCAATTCTCGTTCAGATTAACTGCCAAACCCCGCACGTGGGAGGCATTAATTTAATGCCATTTCCCACCGATGCCCCTCTTCTCAATCCGTTATTCGCCTGCGCTTCACTTTCTTTTCTTGCAAATTTGAAACATTAATTTTACTTTTTATTATCATTTACAACAACAATCCGGCATTCCTGCCTTACTTTAGCAAAGAGAAAAACCATGGTTCATGCTCAGAGCGCTTCACCTCGCCATCCCATTTTTACGGCGCTTTTCGGTATGATGGTATTGACGCTGGGGATGGGAGTTGGCCGCTTTCTGTATACGCCCATGCTGCCGGTAATGCTGGCGGAAAAGCAGCTAACGTTTAACCAACTCTCCTGGATTGCCAGCGCCAATTATGCAGGGTACCTGGCGGGAAGCTTACTGTTTTCCTTTGGCCTTTTTCATCTCCCCTCTCGTCTACGCCCCATGCTGCTGGCTTCGGCGGTCGCCACCGGTATTCTTATTCTGGCCATGGCGATATTTACCCAACCCGCAATCGTCATGTTGGTGCGCTTCCTGGCAGGCGTCGCGAGTGCGGGAATGATGATTTTTGGATCAATGATTGTGTTGCATCATACCCGCCATCCGTTTGTGATCGCCGCGCTCTTTTCCGGCGTCGGGGCCGGGATTGCACTGGGCAACGAATATGTCATTGGCGGTTTACATTATGCGCTTTCGGCCCATTCGCTATGGCTGGGGGCCGGGGCGCTCGCCGGTATATTGCTATTAATCGTGGCAATGTTGATTCCCCCCCGCGCTCATGCGCTGCCGCCTGCGCCCTTAGCAAGAATCGAAAATCAGCCTATGCCCTGGTGGCAACTGGCGCTGTTGTACGGTTTCGCCGGATTCGGCTACATCATTGTCGCTACCTATTTGCCGCTGATGGCGAAAAGCGCGGGCTCTCCGCTACTCACGGCGCACCTTTGGTCGTTAGTCGGCCTGGCGATCATTCCCGGCTGCTTCGGCTGGCTGTGGGCGGCAAAACATTGGGGCGTCCTGCCATGCCTGACCGCGAATCTGTTGATCCAGAGCGCCTGCGTGCTGCTGTCTCTCGCCAGCAACTCGTTGTTGCTGTTAATACTGAGCAGTATTGGTTTTGGCGCCACGTTTATGGGCACAACCTCGCTGGTGATGCCGCTTGCCCGACAGCTCAGCGCGCCGGGCAATATTAATTTATTAGGCCTGGTGACGCTAACGTATGGTATTGGGCAAATTCTCGGTCCGCTCGCCGCCAGTCTGTCAGGCAATGGCGCGTCGGCAATTATCAACGCCACGCTTTGCGGCGCCGCGGCGCTCTTTTTTGCCGCGCTGATCAGCGCCGCGCAGCAGATAAAACAAAAACGGTTTGTGATACGTGAATAAGCGGTAGAGTAAACCCGCGCTATCCGCACCGGGTTGTATCTTTAACGCTATTCGCGGCGCAATGCGGATCTGTTTTTAATAGCACATCCTCAACACGTTATTTCAAGGTAAAGATGCCACTAAAAACTATACTTATTCTATGGTTTTTAGTGCTATCAATCTGCCTATTATTTTATATACCCTTCCTACTTCAAGTGGCTTATGTGTTGGCTACGGATTACTCGGCCCATCTATGGGCCTCGCCCTGACGAGCCGTTGCTCACCCCAGTCACATCGTTATCTATGCTCCTGGGGACTCACTCCCTTGCCGCCTTTAAGCAACTCGAATTATTTTGGCTATATATTCCATTATGATGATTATCGTTCCCTCTCAAATCATCACAATTATAAATAAATCACATTATGAAATTAATTCGATTATTCGTTTTTTATTACCTGCCCGCAGGATTCTTAGGGCGCAAGCTGACCCATCAGCGGCCACTGACCTGACCGTGACCATTCCTCTTAAGGCGTGAAAAATTACAGTAAAAAAGTAAAATTTAGGTTAAAAAATCCTATTTTTTAACAACGATAATTAAGTGGCGTGAAATTGACTAACGTCAAATTTATTTCCCCTTTTTCCTGCTCCCGGCTCCGGCCTGCGCCAACACCTGTTTCTTTGCTTTTTTACCTCGCGTTATACCGTCCACGGTTCCCCGCGCCTCCGGCAGTAGCGAGGATGGTGATTTTTCGCGCTGCTATGCAAGAAACGCATAGCACGATACATACTTGCATTTTGTCCTTACCCTTATGGCTGATAAGGTCTTTCTGTTTCGGGCTTTTTGGCCTGTGGCTACAACCAACACATCATCAAAAAAATTCGGGGATCGCTATGGCGCAACAAGTGGACGGGGCGGCCATGCCGCTTGATACAGAAAAGGTCGGGATAAAGGGATATCTGGCGTTTTTTCTCACCATTATTTTCTTTTCCGGCGTATTTTCCGGAAGCGAAGGCTGGTGGCGCGTTTTTGATTTTACCGTACTCAACGGGTCATTCGGACATGTGACCGGTACGCAGACCTTTCGTGGCGCGGGCGGAACGGGCGCGAAAGATGGCTTCCTTTTTGCGCTGGAGCTGGCACCGTCGGTTATCCTTTCTCTGGGTATCATCGCGATTACGGATGGACTGGGCGGTCTGCGGGCGGCGCAGCAACTGATGACGCCCATCCTGAAACCGTTGCTTGGCATTCCTGGCATTTGCTCACTGGCGCTGATCGCCAACCTGCAAAATACCGACGCCGCGGCGGGTATGACCAAAGAACTGGCGCAGGAAGGCGAAATCACTGAACGCGATAAAGTGATTTTTGCCGCCTGGCAGACCAGCGGCAGCGCTATTATCACCAACTATTTCTCCTCCGGCGTTGCGGTATTCGCCTTTCTGGGGACGTCAGTCATCATTCCGCTGGTGGTCATTCTGCTATTCAAATTTATCGGCGCAAACCTTTTGCGCGTCTGGATTAACATCGAAGAACGCCGTCACCCTGCGCAAGGAGCCCAATCATGACGACTCAGGTACGTAAGAATGTCATGGATATGTTTATCGATGGCGCACGCCGCGGTTTTACCATCGCCACGACCAACCTGTTACCCAATGTGGTCATGGCATTTGTCATTATTCAGGCGCTGAAAATTACCGGTCTGCTCGACTGGGTAGGCCATATCTGCCAGCCCGTGATGGCGTTGTGGGGGCTTCCCGGCGAAGCGGCTACGGTGCTTCTGGCTTCGCTGATGAGTATGGGCGGCGCCGTTGGCGTGGCGGCCAGTCTGGCTACCGCCGGCGCGCTAAGCGGCCACGATGTTACCGTGCTACTGCCAGCCATTTACCTGATGGGAAACCCGGTACAGAATGTCGGCCGCTGTCTCGGTACCGCCGAAGTCAACGCCAAATATTACCCACATATTATCGCAGTCTGCGCCATCAATGCGCTGCTGTCGATCTGGGTCATGCAGCTTATTGTTTAATAAGGAGTTATCATGCCTGATTTATCCGCCGCGGAGTTTACCTTGTTACAGGGTGCGCACCTGTTTGCGCCAGAAGACCGGGGCATCTGCGATGTTCTACTCGCGAATGGCAAAATTATTGCCGTCGGCGCTGACATCCCCGGCGATATCGTACCGGACTGTGCGGTGATTAATCTTAGCGGCCGTATGCTGTGCCCGGGCTTTATCGACCAACACGTTCATCTGATCGGCGGCGGCGGCGAAGCGGGGCCGACGACGCGGACGCCGGAAGTCTCTCTGAGCCGCCTGACGGAAGCCGGGATAACAACGGTCGTCGGCCTGCTTGGCACCGACTCCGTCAGCCGTCATCCCGCGTCGCTGTTAGCCAAAACGCGAGCGCTAAATGAGGAGGGGATCACCGCCTGGATGCTCACGGGCGCTTATCACGTTCCGTCGCCGACCATTACTGGCTCGGTAGAAAAAGACGTCGCGCTGATCGATCGCGTCATTGGCGTGAAATGCGCAGTCTCCGACCACCGTTCCGCCGCGCCCGGCGGGAATCAACTCGCCAGCATGGCCGCTGAATCACGCGTTGGCGGCCTGCTGGGCGGTAAACCCGGTGTCAGCGTTTTTCATATGGGCAGCAGCAAAAAAGGGTTACAGCCGCTGTATGACATCCTGGAAAACAGCGACGTGCCGATCGGTAAACTGCTGCCTACCCACGTCAACCGTAGCGAATCTCTTTTCGAGCAGGCGCTGGCGTTTGCGCTTAAAGGCGGCGTGATCGACATTACCACCAGTATCCCGGATCCCGTCGCGCCGGCGGAGGGCATTGCCAGAGCGGTAAAAGCCGGCGTCCCGCTTTCCCGGGTGACGCTCAGTTCAGACGGTAACGGCAGCCAGCCGCTATTTGACGCTGCCGGAAATCTGACGGGCATCGGCGTCGCGGGCTTCGAAAGTTTGCTGGAGACGTTGCAGACGCTGGTTAATCACTACGGATTCAGCCTGACCGATGCTCTGCGTCCGCTGACGACCAGCGTAGCCGCCTTCCTCAGTCTGGACGGCAAAGGCGAAATCCGTCCCGGTAACGATGCGGATCTGCTTGTCTTTAGCGAAGATTTACGCATTGAGCAGGTGTATGCGCGCGGCAAACGCATGGTCAATGAGGGGAAAGCCTGCGTAAAAGGTACCTTTGAACCGGCGTAATTCCTGCTAGTTTCAGGCTGCCCCATCGCGGCATTCTGAAAGAGGACGGGATAAGCGGTTGTCAGCCGCCCGAATGGACGTAGAATGCCCCTTCGGGCGGCTGACAGGATAACGGTAAATGGATGTAACTGGAGCAGGTTTGCACAATATTGAGACAAAATGGCTATATGATTTTCTGACGCTGGAAAAGTGCCGCAATTTCTCTCAGGCCGCCATTATCCGCAACGTATCGCAACCCGCTTTTAGCCGGCGGATTCGCGCCCTGGAACATGCCGTGGGCGTTGAACTGTTTAACCGACAGGTCTCGCCGCTACAGCTTTCCGAACAGGGTAAAATCTTTCACTCCCAGGTTCGCCACCTGTTACAGCAACTGGAAAGTAATCTGACCGAACTGCGCGGCGGCAGCGATTATACGCTGCGTAAAATCAAGATTGCCGCCGCCCACTCGCTCTCCCTCGGCCTGTTGCCGACTATCGTTAAGCAGATGCCGACGCAGTTTACCTACGCCGTTGAGGCGATAGATGTCGACCAGGCGGTGGATATGTTACGTGAGGGGCAAAGCGATTTTATCTTTTCTTATCACGATGAAAATCTGCAACAAGCGCCGTTTGATAACATCCGCCTGTTTGAGTCGAGGTTGTTTCCGGTTTGCGCCAACAATGGCCGGGGCGAGCCGCGCTATACGCTTGAGCAGCCGCACTTTCCCCTGCTTAATTACAGTCAGAACTCCTATATGGGCCGGCTGATAAATCGTACTCTGACTCGCCATGCTGAACTGAGTTTCAGTACATTTTTCGTCTCTTCGATGAGTGAATTGTTAAAACAGGTTGCGATGGACGGCTGCGGAATCGCCTGGTTGCCCGAGTATGCTATCCGTCAGGAGATTACCGACGGACGCCTGATAGTGCTTGATGCCGACGAACTGGTTATCCCGATCCAGGCTTATGCTTATCGCATGAATACCCGCATGAGTCAGGTAGCCGAAACATTTTGGCGCGACCTGCGTGGGCTTCAGGCCGCGCTGTAAACACATCAGGCGGTAAGGCGTTGTTCCCCGGCCAAAGAGGCGCGGGTGTCTGGCCAGGACTCATACCAACGAATCGCCGCGCGCACCAGCGACGCTGTGGAATCAATCATCGGGCACGCTATCGCGCGTTCATGTCCGGCCACAATAAGCGGAATTTCGGTACACCCCATAATAATTGCCTGAGCGCCACGGGCAATAAGGCTATCGATTTGCGGCAGCAGCAGCGCTTGCGCCGCAGTTTTATCACCACGTTTAAGCGTATAAATAGCCTGCATTACCAACGCCTGCCCCGCGTCTTCTGGCTGAATTAACGTCAGCCCCCGCGCCAGCGCTTTCTTTTGATATAACCCGGTCGCCAGCGTCGCATTGGTCGCCAGCAGACCAACGTGCCGCGCCGATGGCGGAATATCCCCCAGGGTAGCGTCCAGGATGCTGATCATTCGCGCTTTCGCGACGTTCTGTAAATCATCAAACCAATAATGCGCAGTGTTGCATGGGATAACGATACACTCTGCCCCGGCGTCTTCCAGCATATGCAGATAACGCTCCAGATAACGGTATGGCGAAGGCCCGCCGGATAACAGACATGCTGTACGATCGGGAATATCAGGGATAGAGCTGACAATGAGCGGGATGTGTTGTTGATCACAACTGGCATGTCGCAATTCAACAAATTTTTCCAACATATCCGCCGTTGCCGCAGGTCCCATCCCCCCCAGTATCCCAATGGTGTGTTTCATCGCTTTTCCCGCTTATTTACGTCAAGGTCAGAAACACACTATCAACTTGATGTGTATATAAAAAATGCCGTTTTATTAGCGGCTATGCGTAAAAATCATAACGGGTGTAAGGGCCACGCGTTATCGCCTTTTCAGGCAATCGATTGGTTACATGAGCGCTCATCGACCTTCGCAAGCCGCTAAATGCCATTTCGCTATACAGCATCGCCCACTGCGAGTCCGCAAACTTGTTTTGTCCTCATCGCCACAGCGCCTGTCGGTGAAGGGGCCGCCGTGTTTTGCTTTTCGACGCTAATGCGGGAATATCCCAGCGAATATGGCTATAAACCAAATCCACGGTCTCCGTGGCGCTGCCTTCGGCGTCGCCATGATTGCTCATGCGTGAAATTCGCACATTAGTGAGCGTATAAATAATAAATGGCAGCATTGCGCCCTTATCACGACGGCATAATGTCAGCACGCCTTCTTTCACCGTTTTCCCGTTACAATAGTGCTCATAGAGGCCAGGCGTAGCAAGATCGACAGGCTTTGTCAGCGTCAATCCTCCAATATATGTCCCTCTCGCTTCGCCGGACTCCCGTTTCGTCGGGTTGTGGTTGTAAGCAATAAGTTTTATTTGGTTTTCAAAACCTTTGATCCGGCTTTCGCCTTCAATACCGTCCAGTTTTAAATAGATGGCGTCCATCCCCCCTCCGTGATTATCATGCGGCAAAGCAGGCTGACAAGGACGGAACGCCAACAATGAAAGAACGTTCCATTTTCCAGCCATTTCGTTGGTGTCTCTGTATACCAGATTAAATACCGACAATCTGCTATAACTGGATTCTTGCTAAATACCTTCTGCCATCAACAATCCATTTTACAATAGCGCTACTGACCTGAAATCTATTACGCCTGGCATTCAAGCATCGTTTCCTGAATAACCATAGCCGCTATAAGAACCATATCAAAAAAGAAATATCAATATCATTTCTTATTTTTATCCGAGAAATTACTTAATTCCACAGAATCGGAATATAGACAATTCTTATTCCTTTTCACATCAATGGGTTTTTTAGACTTTTGTCATATCGAAAACAACCATTCCAATAGAACATATTTACTATGTGAATATATTTAATGTTTTTATCGCGCACAGTGTTATCACAGTAATAAATGATTTGCATCAAAAATGCGCCTTTCAGCGCCACGTATTTTTGGGCAGCAAATTATAAAATCGCGTTTCAAAGTCAGTAACATGTTCTCTGTTCAGGCGATATGACTTTATGCCCGGACGACACGCCAGCCGCTTTACCCTTACGTTTAGTCGTGATACGTTAGATCACATGAACACGAAACGATCCAACGCTACGCAACGTCATCTCCGCTGGTGGCTGCCTTCCTGAAGGCGGCACGGATCACTATCCCTTTTTAAGTAGCCGCCGAAAGGCGGCTACTGCGTTTCGGGACGTCTTTCGGCTTTACAGTAAGCATAAAGGAGTCCTTAATGAGCACCCTTCCCATCATTCTGACTGGCGATCGCCCCACCGGCTCGTTGCACCTCGGCCATTATGTCGGTTCACTGCGCCAGCGCGTCGCGCTACAGCAGGATCACCAACAGTATGTCCTGATTGCCGACCTGCAGGGACTCACCGATAACGGCAGTAATCCGCAAAAAATCCGCGATAATATTCCGCAAGTGTTAGCTGACTATCTGGCCGTCGGCATCGATCCCGCGCTAACGACGATCTGCCTGCAATCCGCGTTACCCGCCCTCGCTGAATTAACGGTGCTGTATATGAATATTGTTACCGTCGCCCGGGTGGAGCGTAATCCTACGGTAAAAAATGAGATTGCCCAAAAAGGCTTTACCCGTTCCCTGCCGGTCGGGTTCATGGCGTATCCCATTAGCCAGGCGGCAGATATCACCGCCTTTAAGGCCGAAATGGTACCGGTTGGCGACGACCAATTGCCCATGATTGAGCAAACGAATGAGATCGTTCATAAGATGAATAGTCTTTTCTCCTCGCCGGTATTGCGACCCTGTCAGGCGCTCCTGAGCGATACGGGTCGTCTGCCCGGCATTGACGGCAGCGCCAAGATGTCGAAATCGCTCGGCAATACCCTGCTTCTTTCCGCCAGCGAAGAGACCATCCACCGTGCGGTCAGCGCGATGTACACCGATCCCAATCATTTAAAAATTAGCGATCCGGGAAAAATAGAAGGTAACGTCGTCTTTACGTGGCTGGATGCGTTCCATCCGGATAAAGCCAAAGTCGCGGCGATGAAAGCACATTATCAACAAGGCGGATTAGGCGATCGTGTCTGTAAAAATGAGCTGGAGACCTGCCTGCAAGAACTGATCGCGCCAATACGCGAACGACGGGCAACCTTTATTGCGGATAAGGGAATGCTAATGGAATTGCTGAAAAAAGGTAGCGAGCGGGCGCATGAGGTCACTCAAAAGACGCTACAGGAAGTAAAACGTGGACTGGGTCTGCCCACGCTATTCCAGGTATAATCAGGCATCAACGTTGTCCAGCGGCCATGACTCAAACAGATAGCCATCAAAGTAGATGTCATCAACATTGGAAAACTCCAGCAGACGCTGCTTCACGTTTTCCAGGTGCTGCCACATCGCCAGCTTCGCTGCGCGGGCGTCTTTCTTAATTAACGCCGCGAGGATCTGCTTATGATCGACCAGCCACTCCTTACGGTAAAGCGTATCGCCCAGATGGCTATGAAGCTGGAGCCACATCGGATTATTTTCACGCCATTGCCAGGACTGACGGAAGAGCTCTACCAACATACTGTTATGGGTCGCTTCGGCAATGGCCAGATGAAACTGCATATCGCCGCTTTCTGAGCCGCCCGGCGCGCTGGAGGCGAGCTCTCGCTCTTCCAGTTGTAACGCCTGGCGCATTTTAATGATGTCTTCGCGGGTGGCCTGCAGAGCGGCAAATTCAGCGATATTGCTTTCCAGCAACTGACGCGCCTGTAACAGTTCAAACGGCCCGGCGTCATTACAGTGATTGACGTCAGCGCCTTCCATCTCGTTATTATCCGCGCTGTCGAGCACGTAGATCCCGGCGCCGCGGCGGACTTCAACCAGACCTTTAATTTCCAGCATGATCAGCGCTTCACGCACGACGGTACGCGTCACATTGAGCCTCTCAGCGATCTCTCTTTCCGGCGGCAAGCGCTCCCCGGGGCGGTACGGCGTCTGAACAATCAGATCCCGTATCATTGCGCCCACTTCCTGGTAAGGTCTTTGCTGAGAGGAGTTTGATTTCATATTGGTCGTGCCCGTCCGATGCGATTTCCCGGTATCAGACTATAGCATTTGTAAAGGGGGATAGCACGCGTAGCACACCAAAAACGCGAAACTGGTCAACCAACAAAACAATAATGCGCCCCGTTTCGCTAGTGAAGCCAGATAAAAGGAAAGGCAGTAGACAATACACAACTGATGTTCCACCTTTAGCCCTGATGCCTGAATATGAACAGAATATTGGTTTACCAATATAAAATTTATCAACCAAAAATCAGACCATAAAATGTGTCTGTACATTGACAGGAACAATGCCTCTGACATAGCGTGATCGGCGAAAATCCAGCCGCTCTCTTTGTATCAAGAACGCGTTATGATAAAAGACACCGTGTTTTTCGCCCCAGGCGTATCCGGGGGAAGCAACGCCTCCAGTTTGTCGAGCCGCCATCGCCGGGCAGCGATTATTCTGCATGAAATTTATGGTATTAACGCTCATATCCAACGCGCAGGCCATGAATGGATGACGCGCGGATTCGACATCTATATTCCCGCGCTGTTTCCTCACCATACCCCCTTTCGCTATGAACAGCAGCAGGAGGCTTACCGTCACTTTTCAGCAAATGTCGGCTTTGATCCCGCCGTCGTTACCACATTACTCCACGAGCTCAGAACGCAGTACGAGACGCTAATCGTCGTAGGATATAGCGTCGGCGCAACGCTCGCATGGCTAAGTGCAGCCAGTGGGTTATGCGATGGCGTCATTTGCTATTACGGTTCCCGTATACGCCAGTACCTTCATCTTGCGCCTCTCTGTCCGGCACTGGTTATTATCGCGCGTTATGAGCCGGCGTTTGATCCCCTCGCCATGCGACAGGCACTGGAAAAGCGCCCCCGGGTGCAGTGTAAAATGTACGATGCGCGGCACGGGTTCTGTGATGCTGATAGCGCCACGTTCGATGCCGCCTTGTCGCATCAGGTAATGGACGATGTGAGCGCATTTATTCGCGACATCACCCGTGCAAACACATCGCCCGATTTTCAGCTTTAGTGGAGACTTTTTTCAACGAGCTGTTCCAGTTTTTTCAAAGCCTGTATATCTGCGGCATCAAGACCATAACGTTGCAGCGTTTCAGCGGGATGATAACTGACTAACGTTCGCCCATCGGCTTGCTGGCTAATGAGCACCCGAAACGGTAAATCCAGCGCCAGTTCGGGATGCGCCAGCATGAGAGGCGTTCCGCCTTTAGGATTGCCAAAGACCAGAACCGTTGTCGGCGGCATTTTCAGGTTAACATTCTGTGCCGCTCTGGCATGGTCAAATTCCCCAAATAACACCAGACCGTGATCGGCGACAGCGTGCATCAACCGCGCTCGGGTCTGCAAATAGTCATAAGCGCTGTAGGTTTTAACCATGGTTATCGCTCCATCCTCCGTTGCAAAGCCAGGCCTTATTAAGATTAACATCAGGGTTACCGCCAATAAAAAAGGCTTTAAAATAGCGCTCATTCTTCTCTCTCCCTGACCCAATACCCATGAGTAAATGCGACACAGATGATATGCAGTTTAAAAATCAGTCATCGTACTGTACCCCTTATTATTGCACTGAACAGCTCATCACTAAAAAAACAGACGGCAGAACAAAAAATTCCGACGTCTGAACAAATTTAAATAACGATGATCCAGTCTGACTGAGCGACAGCGCGATCATTATTATGATTATGGCGCGACACCATCCTCTTCAGCCCGCTGGGTAAGAAAAAATATACTCCGCTCAGTAAGATAATAGATACTACAGGCCAACTCTTCAGAGATACGGAGCATCATTGCGTGGTGATGATGCGATTTTTCTGGCGCCATCGGCAGAAATATTTCTGACTCCAGCACGTCACTTAAAAAATGAAATTTATGTACATATTCAGCAGATATAACGCCTCTCGCCATCAGATTAGCCATTAGTGTATTTAAACTATCTTGTTCATGATATACGATACCTTTTCTCTCATGAATTCTGAGAATAACGCTTCTGAAGGCTGCATGACATTCCTTTACGACACAGGCAAAATCATTAAGTATCAGGCGATTATACGCTTCCATAAGATCATATTCGACAAAGCCATACTCTCCAGGAGAGTACAAATAATAACATATGTTTTTAAGCCGTTTTATTCTGCGCAACCTTACAATTCTACCATTTTCATAGCGATATTTTAAACTATGCTCATGAAATATATTATTTAATTCATTAATCGCCTTATCCGGTTCTAACCCAAGCGTAACTTCATAGGTTCGAAGGTAGGTATCTATATAGTTAAAAGCAAGCTCAATGGTATCAATATGTTTTCTTTTATCATCTGTTTTTAATAACAGATTACTCATTTCATCCAGATATGACGTTGAATGCGCATATAAGGTGAATAAGCCATACTCTTTGCGCAACGTTTTACATATTCTTCGATAAACTTCGTCAGAATGACTATTATGATAGCAGTATAACGTCATATCATAAAAAGAGGAGCAATTCCCTAACGTATTAATAATCAATAAGATTATTTGCTCGCGTATTTCTAACGGAATATCTTCATATAACAGATCGCTATGCCTTAGTGAGTATGGTCTAAAGGTGTGCATTCCTCCCCCTGTAACCGCAGCAGAAAAAATTACGCTATGAATAGCGCCACATTACTCTAATTCAGTGGTTCAGGCATTAATATCAGCTCAACAGTGAGCCATTTTTTCTTATTTTTTAATTGTGTTGAGTGCATATTTATTTACTCTACAGATAATTGTAACCCATCGCCCTTTGTCATTCTGCTGATCGTCACTGGTGCGAAAATCTGGATTATCCGTGGCGATTCAGTCTTCACTGAATGCCACAGACAAGCGTTATTCAACTAAAGCTCACCTGTCCCTTAGTCCTTCTTTCATTCCGTTGCGTCGTTGCCATACCAGCACACTTAAACGTAAGGTGAGCTTATTGTTTTTATCGACGGGTCAGAACAATCCTTCGCCGGTCATACAGTGTTTCAACAGAGAGCTGCAAATCATATTTCGCATTCTTCAGTTTTCGCGATTTAAGCATTTTCACCGTGACGCCACTTATTTGCCCTGTTTCAATCCGTCTCTTGATTTCGGCTGCGCTTAGCAGGAGTTGCTTCTTCAAAATCGACAGCAGGCTGACCTGAAAAGAACGGGAAATCCTGACGCTAACACTGACCTGCTTGTGGGAGGCGATACTGACCAGCCACCGTTCCTGAATGTGAAAATCAGGCTGCCCCGATAATTCAGCATTGTTTCGCTTCAGGATCGCGTTGTCATAAGCAAAATATTGCACCGTGGCAGCATCATTCGCCATCAGCCGGCAATAAAGACCGCGGTTAATTTTGCTGACTGGCAGGCGCGAGAACAGGGAGATATTCCAGGTGTAATCGCAGTGTGTGCATTTATAGATACTCCAGACATCGAGTACCTTCTTTTGCGAATTAACCCGAAATGCCCCAGAAGGCGTGAAGTCCCGTTTTACGCTGCATGAAGGGCAACGTTTCGCTATGCGCTGATACCCCACAGGAGTGACAGTCCATATGACTTTCATAACGTACCTTTTTTTAACCCATACAAAACCGGATCCGAACTCAGCGGACCATAAATGTTTATGTATGAAAAATATTTAAGTGATATTTTTCAGTGGGTTAAAAAAAGATTTCCAACGCAACAACCCTGTCAATGGCTAAAAAGATACGCCGAGATTATCAAAGCGGCCATTATCGGGTATATGAGTTTAATCAATATTCATTATGGTAGCGGCGGGATCTATTCAACTGACTTACTAAACGCATGATCCTCCCTTTGAGATCACACTTTTCACTCCCGGTTATTCACTTACAGAAATCAGGTGTTATCATTCACGACGTAAATACCTTTCAACTCAACCCGAGGCTTTGATGCTGGAGAATGTCATCATCTGATAATCAGTTACCCGACCTTTTCAGGCCGGACTGATTATCAATGCGCCGAAATCGAATGCGGACACCGCAGTGTGTTTGCACGTTTTGCCTATGATGATTAAACAGGTTCTTCAGTATGAATTTATCCCGTCAGGAACAACGTACCTTACACGTTCTCGCCAAAGGCGGACGCATTACGCACATCCGCGATGCGTCAGGCCGCGTCACCGCCGTTGAGTGCTATAGCCGCGAAGGGCTGTTGCTCGCCGATTGCACGCTCGCTGTATTCAAAAAACTCAAAACCAAAAAGCTGATCAAATCCGTTAACGGTCAGCCCTACCGCATTAATACAACCGGGCTGAACAACGTTCGCGCCCAGCCTGACAATCGCTAAGGAGATGATGATGGATATCAGCGCCGTTATTTTTGCAACGCATCGCATTCGGCTATTACCCGATGAAGGCAAAATCCCCTGGGACGAGCCAGCCTTCAGCCAACGCATGCTGGAAAATCATCTGTCGCAGGACCACGACTGGGCCAGCCGCCGGCTAACCGTGATTGAGCAACAGGTAACATGGATTACCCGTCAGTTACCCGCAGGCGCCCGCATTCTGGATCTAGGCTGTGGCCCCGGTTTTTATACCCACCTGTTAGCAGAGCGGGGGTTTCACTGCACAGGCGTAGATTTCTCTCCGGCATCCATCACATGGGCTCGCCAGCAGGCGCAAGCCGCAAACCTGAATATTGACTACATTCAGCAGGATATTCGTACATACCACCCCACGGAACCTTTTGATTTCATTATGATGACGTTTGGGGAACTGAATGTCTTTAGCGCTGCGGATGCGCAAAGCCTCATCAGTCATTGCGCGCAGTGGTTGAAACCGGACGGCAAACTGCTTGTTGAAGTGCATACCTTCGATGAAGTTAAACGCCAGGGCATGGCGCAGCCAGGCTGGCAGCGTTGTCCGCACGGCCTGTTTCTTGCCGAGCCTCATCTGCTGTTAACGGAAAATGCCTGGGATGAAGAGGCCCAAACCAGCTCAACGCAGTTCTGGGCGATAGCGGAAAACGGCTGTACCACCCGTTTCGGCAGTCAAATGAAGGCCTGGCGCGATGATGAATATATCAGCCTGCTTGGTGATGCTGGCTTCACTGTGTTGCAGCGCCCGGACAGTCACACCTGGCCGGTCGGCGAGACTTTTGCAGGCAAGCTGTTTGCGCTGCTGGCTGAAAAAGCATCCACTTCTGAGGGTATTGCCCTCAGTAAAAGGAATAACCCAATGGATATCCCACGTATTTTTACCATTAGCGAAAGCGAACACCGTATCCATAATCCGTTTACAGCGGAAAAGTACGCCACGCTGGGCCATGCGTTACGCATGAAACCAGGCACGCGGATTCTCGATCTCGGTAGCGGTTCGGGTGAGATGCTCTGCACCTGGGCTCGCGATTACGGTGTTACAGGTACTGGCATTGATATAAGCCCGCTCTTCACCACACAGGCAAAACAACGTGCAGAAGAGCTCGGCGTCAGTGAATACGTACATTTTATTCATAACGACGCGGCCGGTTATATCGACGAGGAAAAATATGACGTGGCGGCCTGCGTAGGCGCTACCTGGATTGCGGGCGGTGTCGCGGGGACAATAGATCTGCTGGCCAAAAGCCTCAAACCTGGCGGGCTCATTCTCATCGGTGAACCGTACTGGCGTCAGATCCCCGCAACGGAAGAGATCGCCCACGCCTGTGGCGTCTCATCCGTCGCCGATTTTCGTCCCCTGCCCGAGTTGGTCGCCTTTTTCGACCAACTCGGCTATGACGTAGTGGAAATGGTGCTGGCGGACCCGCAAGGCTGGGACAGATATGAAGCCGCGAAGTGGATGACCATGCGCCGCTGGCTGGAGGAAAACCCTGACGATGAGTTTGCGCAAGAGGTTCGAACAGAACTGACGGCAGCCCCCAAACGTCACGTCACCTGGACGCGAGAATACTTTGGCTGGGGCGTATTTGCGTTAATCGCGCGATAACGTGAAGCAGGAGGTATAGCCTACAAGAGGTATACCTCCATTTAAAAGTGTGCAACAAATTAACACGGCTCAAGGCGGGAATATATCGTCTTAGAGACTATCCCACCAGGCGTTATTGGCGCAGCCAGTTTGGACACGGACAGCGCGCAAAAACCGGAGCGTACACGTAGTACGTGAGGATTTTGAGCACTGCCCAGGTCCAAAATGGCAAGTAAAATAGCCCTAATGGGATAGGCTCTTAATTTCGCCATTAAGTTTCTGCCACAATATGTCGCAAGACGTGCAAGCGTTCCACCTCACCTGATGAGCGAAGCCACCATCAATAAGACGTTATTGCTGCAATTCAATTATTAAAAATAAAAAAAGAACCAGAAGAAAATTAAAAAATGACTTACCCACCATATTAGCCATTGTTAAAGTCAAAGTAACCCCCCGTAAAAGCTGGATGTTTTTATTTCTCATAGACGAGAATTTATATATTATGATATAATGCGGCAGAAAAACATGCAGGTTATTAACCTGCCATTAATGTAAATAATTTTTTGAGGAGATGTTTCCAGTGGGACGTAAATGGGCAAATATTGTTGCTAAAAAAACGGCTAAAGACGGTGCAACGTCCAAAGTATATGCAAAATTTGGTGTAGAAATCTATGCTGCGGCTAAACAAGGTGAACCAGACCCGGAATCAAACTCAGCTTTAAAATTCGTTATTGAACGTGCGAAACAAGCACAGGTTCCAAAACATGTTATTGATAAAGCCATTGATAAAGCCAAAGGTGGCGGAGATGAAACGTTCGTGCAAGGGCGTTATGAAGGCTTTGGACCCAATGGTTCAATGGTTATCGCTGAAACGTTGACGTCTAATGTTAACCGTACGATTGCTAATATCCGCACAATTTTCAATAAAAAAGGCGGGAATATCGGAGCGGCAGGTGCTGTCAGCTATATGTTTGACAATACTGGAGTGATTGTATTTAAAGGAACAGACCCTGACCATATTTTTGAAATTTTGCTTGATGCTGAAGTTGATGTTCGTGATGTAACCGAAGAAGAAGGGAACATCGTTATTTATACTGAAGCTACAGACCTGCATAAAGGAATCGCAGCGCTAAAAGCAGCTGGAATTACTGAATTTTCAACAACAGAATTAGAAATGATTGCTCAATCAGAAGTTGAACTTTCACCAGAAGATTTAGAAATCTTTGAAGGACTTGTTGATGCCCTTGAAGATGATGATGATGTGCAAAAAGTATATCATAACGTTGCAAACCTCTAATTATAAATTAAACAAATCTGTCTCTATGGCAGATTTGTTTAATTTATAAAGCTGTTATAAAAAAGTCTATCTGGCCAGATATATAGATCTTTAAATTTATGTGTCTTATCACGACCTGATCTGACACATAGCCTTGAAAGGTTGAGAGTTACCGGTTTTGATATAGTGTCGAATCCTTATATAAAACATGAGGTAATTTTCATGTTTCATACGACGAATCCCGTCAGCAAGATAAGCAAAAGCCAGCAATATCGGGTTGCTTACAATCTCCCTGTGCTCTTTAAGGCACCGCCCTTATAAATTCCGCTTGCGCTCATGATGGCTCATCTGGCGCTCTACGCGTCGCTTGACTACAGGTGTGACTCCACCAGCGCGCTACAGACCATAGTGCGAGAACCGTGGCCGATTACTTTGATGCCTTTGATGTGGAGCTATTTTTAACAGATAACGTATACCACACTCAAAATACTCCCCCAGATCAATACCCTCCTCTGAACACCTCCCTCTTGTGCCATTCCACAAACCGTTCACCCGGATAATTTTCTTTAACCGGGGGCAACGCGATCTCTTTCCCCGCAAAATCCCAGAACAGCCGCTGTACCACTCCGCCACCATTCACCGCGTCGGAAACTATCACACGCATATTTTCATCCAGGCCAATCGAACCACGATCGAACGCTTTATGATGAATTGCGCACAACGCCAGGCCATTAGGCACTTCACAAGGACCATGATGCTGCTTCCATCTGATATGGGCTGCTTCAAGGGCTATAGGGGCGTTGTCGTGACGCATATTGAAGCCGCAGACCGCACATTGATAATTGTAAGCTCGTAGCACCGCCTGGCGAAACTTCGGATCGCGTTGACGGAGAGAGGTGCGAATATCAAAACCCATCTCGTCAGCGATGTCTTCCTGAATACTGGTCGGAAAATGCGCCTCAAGGATCTGCTGCGCCAGCGTGTCGATTAGATTACGTTTTTTTGTTACCAGCGCGAAATTGTCGACATCAAACCCACCAGCAACATTATATTCAATGAGTTCGCGCTTGGGCGGCTGGCGGCTACCGCTGGTTGAGCAGAATTCCGCGTTTTGCAATTCCCAGAAACCATCGCCCTTCAGACGCCAGAACGGCATATCCGGGCGCTGTTCACGGCGCTGTGGCCCATAGCGTTCCAGCAAATCCAGCAATTGCTCATGAATTTCAGAACCATAATCAAATAGACGATCGTGCCCCTGCCGATAGTGCGAGAGGACATATAACAGCAATAACGGCTTATGCGGCGCTCGCTGTTCGCCTTTGCGCCAAATAGTAATATTTGATATCGCTTGCTTTAGGGTTTTGTCAGAGGTCATTACGTTGAAGAATCCATGAGCACATAGTTGCGATGATGCTCGCAACTATATGTACATTCAAGACATTATTGCAGACATACTTTTTGTCTGTCGGCTCTGTACTGACAGTTAGCATTCTGATAACAACGGAAAAAACACAGCGCTCAACCGAGAAAGGTAGGTAACTTCTGGATTTTAGACATAAAAAAGATCTCAGTTGAGGTTCATTTATATGATCCTGGAGCGAAGTCCGGACTCGCCTTTTGGTTTAATTTGTTGAAAATAAATGAGTTGTGAGGTTTTACTTTGGGGATTTGCCCCCAGAATGGGACATAAAATTGAATACTGGGTGAAAGATCACAAAGTTGGATCTTTATTCTCAATAAATGGAGCCCATATGATTAGCAAATATATATCATCGGTCACGATAAATAATAAATCAGCAGTAAAGGTTACTCTCCGACAGGAGTGCCCACCTGTATTATAAGTAGGCTATCCCCTAAAAAACACATTAGGATTCGAACTATATGACTAAACCTAAAGAAGCCACGCCTTCTTGAGGTAGACGCTGATGGATCGCCAGAAGAGTCTTCATTTCTCGTAAAACAAACTGTGGCATCCAGCCACACTGTAATTCGAAATCAAACCGTTCGTTGTTGGCGTTCCCTTCTGCTGTCATCAGACTATTTGATATCAGTTCATTATAAAGCCATTCATCTAAATGCAAGCTGATACCGTAATCGTTAAGCAACTTACAATGCAACTGATGGGCGATTTTTAAGCCCGCAACATCCAGATCGCCAAAATAAAGTAGCTGTTCTACCTTTTCGACCTCAAGAAGTTGTGACACGCACTCCGCCTGGCCGGATACTTTGTTACCTGCGCCGTAAATGACCAGTGACCAGCGAGTCTGAACTCGATTAAGTTGGCATAGTCGATAATACACATCGGAGTTTTCAACAATGATAGCCGGAAGATCATGGCAATATGATGACTCATACGGTAAAGGCGGTGCACGTCGAAACGCGCCCATATCAGCCAAAGTCAGAATGACATGCTTCCAGCCATCAGGCGGCAAGGAGTCCAGCGCTTTTTCGTCACCAAATATAAGCAGAGACCGCTCACGATGCCCAAGCAAGCCTGGGAATAGTGACTTGTCGCCCTCGGTTTGGCGAAAAAGATATGTATTCAGCTGTTGTAAGCGTGCCTTGATTGGCTGGGTCAGTTGTCCTGTAATACGTTGCGCTAACCAGGGATGCCAGGCTACTTCTGATATTGTCTTCGTAGGAACGATGGCACCTTCGTAAACAAAAGTACTTGGCAGGCTCATACCCCGCCAATAGC
Source organism: Salmonella sp. SJTUF14076 (assembly GCF_015534835.1). NCBI lineage: Bacteria > Pseudomonadati > Pseudomonadota > Gammaproteobacteria > Enterobacterales > Enterobacteriaceae > Salmonella > Salmonella sp. SJTUF14076. The sequence continues at coordinate 4,039,431 of NZ_CP064674.1, forward strand.
GCTGCCAACTCACTTTGCGCTTAGGCTGAGCCCGCCAGTCCTTCAGAAGCAGTTGCGTAACAGCCTGACTGAGCAAATCAGGTGCATCCTGAGCCAAGGCCTCCTGGTTGTGGACGCGTATCACCTCATCCAGCACCACATTAGCTTTCACTGTACGGGCGGCCTTACCAGCGGCAAGACGATGTTTATTGGCTGTCGACTCCAGTCGGGATAGCCAGATCATTACGCTACTCATCTCATATCAACCTTAAATGACGGGAGCGAACTGTGGCTTAGCAGCCAGAGAAGCCGCCCACAGGGCATGGCGTTCTTTATCAACGGTTACCAAATCGCGCCGCCTCAGTTTTTGAAATTTATTCAGGAAGAGATGGTTATCAAACATTGATTGGGCGTTTTCATCCGAAATACCAGTCAGGTAGATGAGCTGGATTTTATAGGCTTTGGCCATTTGGGTTTGAATTCGCATTAGATCATCGGCATTCGATTTACCCAGCGGGTTATCGGCTAACAAGAATCCTGCACTTGAAATACCCGTATCGTACTCTCGTACTTTACCAACCGTCACAAACAGTAAAAAGGCAGATGTAAGGCGCTGTCCACCCGAACCTTCAAGTCGGGTGACAGGAGTCCATTGTGGACGGCTGGCATTCGTCTTCAGCAAACGCACCTCCAGCTCCCCTTCGCCAAATACCGACTGAACCAAATCAGCTGTCAAGGCGTCCCGATTGGGCGCTCGGGGTATCTGTCCCTTGGCTATCCACTGCTGCAGGCGGCTGCTGGCAAAACCCCTGAGATCAGCGGCAACATCATTCAGCCGATCGGTCATTTTGATAATGGGCCGACCAGGCAGTACGGGGCAATCCTCAGGAATTTTGACCGACATCGCGCGCTTGAGAAGTTTAATCGCCCCCTCCAGATGAGCAGTCAGATGGGTGACAGTCAGATCAATCGAACGCTGGAATTGTTCCAGGCTGTCCTGCACAGCTTCGAATACCTGCGTGATCCCTGTACCGACCCTGTCCAAATCGCCCAGCACTTCATGATAAGTTGCGATTGAGTCCAACTGCCGTAAGTATTCCTGACTGGCTCGGGCATCTGGATCCTTGGCCAACTCTTCTTCGATCCGTTTGCGGAATTTTCCCCAGACCGTAGAGACGCGTATATTTTGCTGTTTTAGCGTTTCATTTAGACCGGCATACTTTTGGCATTGTGTAACCAGATCGTCAGTATATTCAGTGATGCTCTGGATCCTGCCAGGTAGACCCGCCGCAGAGGTCGGCGTAATGGGCTGAATCATCGCTTGAGCTGTTTTGGCGTTCTGCAGCCGCTCTTTCACATTTTCCATCTTTTGCAACTGCAGCTTCTTTTGCTCCAGTTGAAGTTTTAGCTGGTATTCAATTTCATGGAGGCTGTTGACGATTTCAGCCAGAGACGTTTGGATTGTCTCTATCTCAATGGGCTTCTCTTCCCAGACAAAATCCTCGTCAATTGCTTTACTAGCCTCCTCACAGCTTTGGGAAAAATTTTGCAGAGTTACCTGAGAATTAATTAGATTTTGCGTGAATTGCTTCTGCTGTTTGTTGAGGCGTACGATGCGATTATTAATTACCGTTAGTTCATTGATGGCCGCCGCTTTTACCTCGTCCGGATATGTATTGTAGGTGGGTTGAGCGGTCAAACGCTCAGAGGCGTAACGTTGTGCCTGTTTAGCATCTTTCAGTTGTTGCTTGAGAGCGGTCACTTGATCACCGTTGGCTGCTTCGAGCAATTTTTTGTGCGCCTGAGCTGCCATCTCATGGGCATCTTCGGGGCTTCGTCCTTCCATACCTTCAGTCGCCATAATCTCTGAATAGAACGGCTCGTTACACAGATTACTCCAGTTGCCCATCTGGATATTTAAAAGGGTTTTCTCGGAGAGCTTGTTCTTCTCGATCTCGCTCAGTCGTTCCAGTTTCTCTCTCTGGGTGCAAAGAGTGCCCTTGCTTCGTTGAATCTGTGCAGCTAACTGCTCCAGTTTCATTATCGCCGTTTCACGCTTCGCCCATTCTGTTTCTACAAAAAGACTCAGTTTATCATGCGCTTTTTCTGCCTGAATTTTCTGCTGTCGGGCGTTGTTTAACCGCACCTGGACATCTCTCTTCTCGTCACGCAGTGTTTGCTCATCATGCTCAGCTTGCTTAAGTGCTGCATCAGCATTTTCCAGTATTAAGAGAGCCAGCTCCCGTTGGTCAAGCAGTCCCGCCCAATGCTTACCATACTGTTCGTAATGCAGACGCCAGTCATTCCTGAAAGATTTCAGTACATTAAGGGCGCTCTCCGCAGCCTTCACACTGACTTCCTGCAACGCTACGATATTCTCCAGGTCTTGCAGCCGGGCTTCGTAAGCGGCCTGACTATATCCGTGCTTATCGGGGTTTGAGAGGACGACCTGTACTAATTCAGACGTTTCTCGGCGGAGATCTTGTGCTTCATCCAGCAAGTAAATAGCAATAGGTGCCTTCTTCCAGGGCAGGATCTCACTAATTTTATGGACCTGTTCAAACGTTACATTGTCGAGTGCGACTAGGCTCAGGTAGCGGCCAGGGTTTTGATCGATCACCGCTGCAATCTTTTGTGCATCATCGTTGTAAACAGAGGCCAAATAATGTGGAAATATCCAGAGCTTATCCCGTGCAATGCCCGCCGCATAAAACGCTTCAAGTGCCTGATTGACCAGCTTAGCGACCAGTTCATGTCCCGTCATCCTTAACTCGTCCAGTTCGTGCCGGGCTTGCAGTAAACGCTCTTTCATTCCATTCAGCGTTTGAGCGTTCGCATTCAATACTTTGTCGAGCTGCAATCCACACAGCTCGCTGTGCCAACTCGTGTCTTCAATATCTAGATCATGTTGCGTTGACGTTGGCAGTTTTTGATAGGTTTTTGCTAAAAGTAAGGCACTATCCACAGCTGACTGGTGTTTTTGTTCAGCCAGAATGAGTTTTTGCTGGGCCTCACTTTTCTCAATTGATGCCTCCCGCACAACATTCAGCTGTGCTTCCAGCGCCTGCTCTTTCTGATGAAGAATTGTATTAGCCAATTCTTCACTCTGCTGTGCATCGCGTAAGGTTAATTCCAGTCGGTATTGGGCTGCTACCGGTGTTTCACCCTTTTGGATCAACCCTGCTTCACATAATTCATTCCGTTGCGATTCACCCTGCCGTTTGTCTCTTTTATACCTCTCACGATCCGCCTCCAGGCCACCCAACATCTTTTGTAGATCGTCGTATGATTGTTTAAGGGTATTGCTTTCCCTATCCATCTGCCCTAATTCTTTCTCAAGCGTAGCCTCCTGCTGTCGATGTCTGTCGATTGCCCACTCTAATGTGCCCAAGGCTTCGCCAGCAGTACGCTCGAAAATCACCTGTAGCGGCCTTTCCGTTTCACTTTGGAATACCTTCAGATCTTCATCTGCCTGGCGGTACTCATTCAGGGCCTTAGCATAGGCTTTGTAGTCTATAGCAGCGTGAGTAATCTCAATCTGGCGCTGATTGGTATCGGCTTCGTCTTGAAGCGCATCGACTATCGCTTTTTGTTTGTCGAACTGATGCTGCACGAGATCATATTCAAGCAGTGCTCTGCGCTTACCTAACTGCTCACGCAGAGACATCGCCTGGCCAATATGCGTTTGCAAACTATCCATGTTATCTTCAAGCTGCGTCTGTTCAACCTGAGCATCCCCGACAAAGGCTGCGAGATCGCGCATTGCTTCTCGGAAGCCATCATCCAGCAGTTGCTGCTGCGCCTGGATGCTTTCCAGCTGTTTAGCCGGATCAAGAAATGCCAGCCAGTTAGCCAGCACATCCTTCAGGAAGGACTCGTTACGACGGATCCCCTCTAACTCTCCCTGACGTTCAACTTCATGCGCTACCAGTTCCCGCAGCCGCTCAGCCGCATCTTTAGACATGGTGCAGGCGAAGAACGCGCCAAGGAAATCATGTTCAGTTTTGTATTCAATAAAACGGGTCAGGCCACCTTCTTCGGAGTTGAAGGTCACCATTGTTTTGATAAGATCAACGTTAATTTGTTGTTCCAGTAAAAATGCGCGCCACTCGTTCTGTCTGGTGGTTTTACGCCAATGCATACCGCCTTCACTACCGGCCTTGAGATTAAGCCAGCTATCAAAACTGCGCAGGCTATTGGCATAGGGGCGCAGCTCAGAATTGCGTTCCGCGCGGGAATAAGAAGGGACTTCATCAAACGGCGCGCCCATCAGGGAGTCGGGCGCATCACAAATAAACAGTGTGCGGTCAACATCATCTCCATTACGCTGATGAGCATGTCCCAGTAATAACGTTTGTCCTGATTCATTGACCATCTCAACCAAAACAACAGAGAGTTCTTTATAGAAGTAATTGCGGTAGTGGTATTCACTCTGGCGATGATTTGCCAGATATTGGGTGAAGTCACTAACGGACGGCTCAAAAATCGATAACAGCAGCGCGATGTAGGTTGACTTACCGCCCCCATTTACAAGCTGCTGATAAGTACTGGTCACCACCTTCGCATTTCTGACGGGCGAGCGCAGGCCTTCAACAACAGGGCTACCGACCGCTTGAGACAGGCCAATATAGTCCAGTGTGAGGTCCTTGTAGAAAGCTTCTTCATGGCCTGCGCCATCCATATAAACCCGTTTAATCAGCCACATGCTTAAATCTCCTTCAAGCGTTGCGTTTCTGTGGTTCCAGTTGTAACTGGACGTTCATTGAGCGAAGGAAACTCCAGGGTATCTGCTAATGCTGCAAGATCGCTTTCAGCTAAATCGGACGACCGTTCTTCTACGGCTGGACTGATGCTCATGACAAAGCGCACCGTCTCTTCGATGCCAGTATGGCGCAGATAATGTTTGAGTTTTTGGGTCGGATACCAGTCGGACTCTCCCGACAGACTGCTGTCTTCGGCCAGAAAGCCTTCCTCCTGCAGCAGTTGTATCCAGCGCGTTGCCATTTCTGTTTGCGAGCGAATACTCGAGACACGCCCTACCTTTTCGTCGTGAATACGGGGAATACGTTCTTCCTGCACAAACCTGGCCGCCATAAGTAGGCCATCTACGGTATCGTCACCCTCGGCCTTGCGCTGGGCAATCACCTGGTCGGCAACATTATTGAGCCTGGCTACCACCGAGGCGGCATTAATGGCGTTACTCTGACCGAATTCGACACGAACGGTGTCTGGAGTTGGAAACAAATCAGCCAGCAACGCAATCAGAGTTAAGCCTGCAAACAGGCGCTGTTCTTTCCGTTCCTTACCCTGTTGCTCAGCCATTGTTTCAGGTAGCAAGCGTTTGTTCAGCCAACCCAAAGATGGGGAAAATGGACCTCGGCCATCTGCAGCCAGTAATACCCCGTAGGTCTCATGAATCCCGAGATACCGCAATTTCATACCTGTCGCGACGCCACGGATAATCTCTGCGAACAGGGCATCACCTTGCAGATCAAGCGCACGTTGAATCAGCTCATCCCCCATTTTATATCCCAGTGAATTCATAATTGCCTGTGTGGCAATCTCGGCGTAGCGTTTCGCTTGTTGATGCGCGTTGTCGTACATAACTACTCCTCAAAGGGGTATAAGGGAGCGACCGTTAACAGTTTGACATTGTTAGCCCGCCAGAGCGTTGTTTCGATAGCGTCGTCTATCTCCACTTCTATTGCGGGATCGCTGTTAGCTGCCAGGCTGCCAATATGAAGTAAACAAATCTGTTGTTCTTGTTCGGATAATTCTTCGCACTCATAGGCGTCAAAAACATCTCTAAAGCTCACATGCCCCCAATTCTTCAATCGGTCACTAACCCAATCGCTGCATTTTTTAATGACAGATTCAGGAATACCTCGCAGGTTGGTTTCAATAGCTACAGGCTGATCAGTGGGGTCCTGTATCTCATGTGGAAGCGCCTGTTCAAATCTATCGAGATAAAGGTTCAGCAGCGCCTCAAGGTCAAACAGAATGTGCCGATCATCATCCTGTCTTCGGGGAGCCAACAGGCGTGCGGTGAGACCATCGATTTCCTTTTCGACAGTGTCGGGGGAATGAGACAGCAAGGGCTTGAGTGCACCTTTTTCCAGTGTTTCCCGGAAGAGGGTATTATCTCTGGGAATAATGAGTTTCAGACGAGCTCGCTCAAAATCTTTGTTAACATCAAGTAAGCAGTCTTGATAGCGCTGCGTAAAAGCGCAGACCTCAGCAAAAATCTCCTGTGCCCTACGTAGCTTATTTAATTTGTCGGGATTTAATTTCGAACTTCCTTCAACCAACATTTCGGTAATGGCCGACATTGAGTTCTGGATATGTTCCAAAACCTCTCGGGTTTTATCAAAGGAATCATTGAGTACGGGACGGATATCGTGTGCATAAGATGCACTCAAATCACCAGACTGGGCAGCACGCACTTTCATCCGCATCCCAATCAGATATTGCTCCAGTTGCCGCTGCGTTGATTGGATCTGGTGTACTGCCTTGTCGATCTCACCGCGACGGATGGTTTTAAGCGTGCGCCAGGCCAGAATCGCAGCGCGTTCTATCGGTGTTTCATCCAAACGGAGGGTATAGAACAGCATTCCTTCATCGGTCAGCGACCAGAGAATATCATCTGAGCCGGATAGCTGGTCATAGCGTACCAGACGGACTATCTGCTCTTCGGAATGCGTTCGTTGCGAGAAGTCGTAATAACTGAGACGGAAAGGGTCTTTGATCGCCGCAAAAATCTTGCTGGCAACTTGCGCGTAGTCGGACGCTTCTTGTCCCGGATAGGCTTCATTGAGGTGCCCAACCAGACATAGTTCCGCTTCTTTACGCGTCATACCTGGCTGGCGCTCGCGGTCAGCATAATAAAGCATGGCGTCAAAGAGATACATAATTGCCGCCAGTGCATCAAGCTCGAAGCCATCAAACGGATTGCGCTGTAGGGCGCTGTATATTGAATCCAGCGTCCGAACTACCAGCAACGCGTGAGATTGAATCGTCAGCTCGCGGCGTGCCATAGATTCATTACGAGCCTGCTCCAAAAACCCTAGTGACATAACATTCTCCCTCTGAGACGGAAGTCACTATAGTACTCCCCGCCCAATTAGGCAAAGAAACTTTGCTTAATTTTCTTTGATAACAATGTTATTTGTTTTGATGTCATTCGCCTTCTATACTTAGTTCGTATATCAAACCGCAATTGATTAACCTGCAAATAAGAATAAAACTGATATGTACTACTCAATGTTTCTTGAGAAACACAAATCCCCCCTCAGCCACGCACAATGGTTGCGCTTGCGCTATATTGAGCGCCAGCTACTGTGGGAACGAAAAGTCACTTCGCGCATGATTGCTGAAGAGTTTGGCGTCTCGGCGCAACAAGCTCGTACTGATGTAAGAACCTATATGGAGGTCGCTCCAGGCAATGCTATTGAGAAGGGGGCCGGCCGAAAAGGGTATTTCCCCAGTACGACGTTTTCGCCTGTTTTGCTGGGAGACAACGATCTGGTCTGGCGTGCGACGGTAGAATTTCAACCGCCGCAAGCGGCCCACGCGCAGGAAATCCCGCTCATCCATCGCGCAGTACATAGCCGCACGCTGTCAATTTTTTTGTCAGCAATCCAACAGGAGGGACAAGTACAAGTGACTTATGCGTCAATGGAAAACCCGGAAGGCACATCCCGTACACTAAGCCCTACGGTAATTATCACCGTTAACGGGCGCCAGCATGTACGAGCCTATGACTGGGGTAGTTCGACGTTTAAGGACTTTGTTTTGGCGCGATTTCTGGACTCGCCGGAACTGATTGTTCCTGCCCCCCCTCCTCCGCGCAAAGATACCGCGTGGGAGGTCGTGATCCCCGTACGTTTTATCGCCAATCCAACACTAAACAAAGCGCAACAAGAGGTAATTAAGCGGGACTACATACTTGAACCATCTGAATTCAGCATTCGTGCACCAATGATTTTTTATTTATGCCCTGAAAACAATCTGCCTAAAACAGATGATGAATATGCACAAGCTACTGACGCCAGCAGCCACGGCCCCTTTGTCTATCCTGTTCTAGCTGTGCACGCCCAAACAGGTGAGCCTATTCATAAGTACCGCCATGCAGGTGAGAGATAGACATTCTGTTTACTAATAATTTATAGCCATTTACTGTGACTGTTCCTGTATCAGAGATATGATGCAGGAATATAAAAAACCTGCCACCTATAAATTATGATTTTTAATTTCTGATTCAGTTGAATCCCCCATCCGCTCCATACGTGAAAATTATTTTTGATTTTCAAGCCCTAACCCCATTTCAGTATAGAGTTTTAAATTTACTGAAGTTCAATAAATAAGGTTACGTTTGAATTGCCCCACAGAACAGATAACTCATATACCACTTAAAACAACACCGCAAACTGATGAACCAAGATATTATTACTCACAGAGAAACGAAATAAGCCATAAGTATAAATTCATTTCTAATAGTGCATTACAGGGGCTATTAAAACCGCATTATCAAATCAAGCTAATAATTTTTTAATAAGGTAGAAAAAATGCTCATTAAGTTGCCCTGGAATACTTCCGCCAGAAATAAGCACCCTAGCTTCAATATTTTTTCCATAGCATACCCAGTAAGGTTTGCACTAGTGATAAAGCACTCCCGAGCAACAGCAACTTTTGCATGAACACATCTGCCATAATATTCATTATCTTTATTATTCTATATATAAAGTTTGGCTGAAGGAACCTGTATTCTCATCTTCTCAATGGTATCAAAATTTAAACCACCACATTTCTCTTGCGATAATTCAAGTAAAATTGAGATCATAACTCCGCGTTCATTTGCAGCATTTAATGCTTTCACTATCGTTGAAACATCATAAGCGACGAAGCTGGTTATAAACAGAGTGCGCTCAGCGGTACTAATAACTTGAAGCAAAGCCTGTTCAGTACAGTAAATAGACCCGTTTTAGTTCCATGCATTTTTTGAGATCCCGGCCAAATTTCTAAATTTCATTCTAGATTCCAATTTATAGCTATGCCCATGTTCATGGGTGGCTAACTCCCTGTTTATGTTCTCATAATGTTTGGCTAGAATGCGTAACGAAGCGAAACCGAGCTAAATATTAACAGTCCCGCTTGAACGATTTGTTATACTTATTTTTAATACACATAGTCGAAGTCAGGTTCAGTGAACAATTTGTCTTTTAATTCTGGCATCATTTGAAGTTGCTCACGCCAGTCATCCCAATTGAAAGTTTTATAAAACTTTGTGCCTTCCGACTGGGCGCTTACAGTTAGCTTCCTTCCAAAATTGTTGGCTGAGTAAAGTGCTGACTCTTTGATCTCTTTTAAGTAATTAAACTGACCATTTGAACCAATTGGGAACAATAGACTTTTAATGATTTCAAACTCACCGCCCGCTGTTTCATCGGAGCTGTTATCAACCACCAATTTCCTTGCTAAATCCAGGAGCATTCGCCCTTTAAGGGTTGGCAGCAAAATAACTGAGTTGTCTAGTCGTTTGACTAACCCCAATGCTGACAACATTGTCGTAACTTCTCTTATTGTACCTGTAGTTGAGTAACCTAGTCTTTCTTTAAATGTTGGGTTGTGGATTAATCCATTTTCTGTAATCTCATCAAGTACAGCGTATTTAAGACCAAATGGCCCTCCATGATTTGCAAAAACTCTAATATCAAAACTAGATAACCTCCCAAAGACAGTACCAAACAGCAAATCTTTGCATACTAGATGAGACATAAGATCTAACATTAACTTTTGTTCTGATAATTTGTCAGCGTCAAATTCACCAGGAAGGTAAATTATTCGTAACCCTTTTAACAGTGCACGGGTTTGTGAGTTTTTTTTATACTCTGAGATAACTTCATCGATTCGCATTCGGTGTTTGGTTGTATCTTTTGCAAAATAAACTTTCAGATACGATTCTTCTTCATGCAGCAAGGTCATCAGGTCTTTATGAATCCCCTCAGTATGCGACCATAAAACCTGTGACGATAAGACTCGATGAAAGTCTCTTTCTAACACACAGCTGTAGTCGAATTTCTTCCTTCCAGCTTCAAGAACTCCAAGCAACTTGGTACTTGCGTATCTTGATAAAACACTGTCCATTGCTTCTGCAATAAATTGATGCTCAGGTGATGCTGCCATGTTTCCTCAATATGTATAACGCCTCAATAACCGGCTCAGCTTTGATGCATCCGGTGCCGCAGGCGCGAAGTTGATTGAATTGTTAGGTGTAAACAATGAACTAGTTTCTCTTGATTTCGCTATTGAGATAGCTACTCATTTTGTCCGAGGTTAATGGCGCACTTAAAATAATACTGTCGGAAATGGAAATATGTTTCGGAATTAGATCTCGACATATGGATGGACTGACATTACCATCTAATCTCGGAACACCCGCCCCCAATGTTTCGCCCAATTCTTCAAGAAATGCTCTATCTCCCGAGTCAAAGCTTTCTACAACGGACTTAAATTCTAAGACATCAATAAATGCAACTGCCCGATCTTCGAAAGCTATATTTGGCACACACGCTCCCTACACCTAATAATTTAATAGAAGGGCTTATGCCCACAAGTCGAACACTTTTACGCCTTTTTCCTGAATTCAACTCATACCAAACTAACTCTCATACACCTCTATTTCAATAAATTTTTCTGATATTGGTAAATTTACGTGCAACGAAATTTGTACAGGCAGTACCCATGTTGTTCTTGAATTTACTCAAGCCGGATACATGGAAATTTATCCAGTGGTTTGATGCAATAAAATAAGTGAAGATCGTTCATTTACCACAAAGCCAAATGTCAGCTTTTGGCACGGAGCAGACATGACTCCTCAGTTACGAAGATTTACCATATCGTTGCTACGACCATTATGTAATACTCTTCCTGCATCCTCACTAATACTCCAGCAGCACCAATTGATATCTGGTAAATGAGCGATACATCATGCTTACCAAGCCAAGCATTACAGAGTTATCTACACCCGCCTTTAACGGATACTTTTCTGTAAATAATCCCATTTTAGAAAGTTCATAGACTCAGTTCAATATAACTAGCCCTGGGTCAAGAACAGTTCGCGCAGTAATGCGGTAGGATCTGTCTACCTCAGCACCGGACTGAATAATATACGCAGTCAGATCCAACCGTGTAAGTTCATGACGCGTGCGTAACCCCATCATCTCACGCCAAGTAATCCCCCCAGACGTATTCAGTTCGTTTTCTATCAACATCCGTTTAGCCGCAGGAATGACGTGTTCTTCCAGTTGCCGTAACGTATGTCGGTCGCTGACAACCAGCCATCCCCACCCCCTTGTGTGTGCCCATGCCCGACCCGCATTGGCTTTTGCACGGTTGACACTTAAGGCCATGCTGTCTGTAGGCTTAACTTCAACAAGGAGGCACCGGCCATCAACAGTCGCAACGAGCAGGTCCGGATAGTACTTTCGGAGTTTGTCTTTAAAACTGTACGGTATAGCAACGGGTTGTTCCTGATAAAAGGAAACCTGATCGCTACGCTCCAACTGCGTCATGATAGTAAGTTCAAGTCCGGACTCGTACTGGACGGTGCGTGCGAGCTTCTGTGAGTAAAAATGACCGGCGATATCCGAATCATTGACTATTCGCTGCGAAGAGAGATGTACTGCTGACGGTGGCGGAGCGATGACTTTGGGCCAGTCTGTATAGCTTAACCAGCCACTGATCTCAGATTCAACTCTCTCTTTCGCAGCTCGACTCCGGTTCAGCTCGCGTAACTTCGCCAACTTTGCCTTTTGTAGCAGTGAAATATCGGAGAAGAATCCCACAATTTCCTCTCTCTTAACCTTCTGAATACCCGCAGTGCAGAGAATAAACTTCGCGGCTAGTCCGGACGACGTCATAAAATCACGGTGAGCGATACGATGCACCCATATTGCTATTTCATACGAGGAATTGCTGACTGCGTTAATGAGCTTTTTAAGGGCAGCACCGGGGGTCCCCTCATAGCGAGATTTACCCGCTAGCCGCCTGAAGGCTCGTTCCTGAATTTGTCTCACTCTTTCACGGGAAACGCCGCATTTGGCAGCGATCTCAGCGAGTGTATAAGGATGCTCATCCGTGCCGAGACGCATGAGAAGAATATCCCGATCGCGTTCCTTAGATAAACTCTCCACAGCGGCACTTATCAGCATGATGACATCGGACTCACTGGCTACATAATCCAGAAATTCTGTACTGGGGACGAAACCTGTTATTTGCTTTTCATCTGGTGTTTTACCGCTCGCTCCCGACACCGCGGCACATGACGAAGCAGCTTGCTTACTCGCCCCTGTTTCCTGATTTTTCTCCGTTTTCTTTTCAGTGGCAGCAGACGGGCACAGGGCATTGATAAGACATGCCCACTCTTGATTTTGTGTGTCTTTGAAATAGCGCGCCAGATCACTAACCGAACTAATGTTGTTGTTCTGGCAAAATTCAGAGGGGAGCAAACGCTTAATCGCGCCGAGTATGCCTCCAGACGTACGCTGATGACGTCCGGCAAGCTCACTTAACTTGAGGCCCTGCTCGATTGCCAAGATCAGTTGCTGAAACTCTTCTTTACTCCACGGAGCTCCGTGGCGCGCTGGAAAGTTTTTGGTGGAGATTTCAGACATGGCTTTAGCTTAGTACTCCCTGTTTTCGTCCCAAATTGCCTCATTGTGAACGCATGACGTCCATTTACAGTGATAATGATAACAACTTCAGTCAGTAGTAGAAAACAGCCGCACCTGAGCTGCTCCCCATTTAACACATGCGATTCTTTTTAACGTCCGCATATGGCACTAAACCGCCCCCAGATCAACACTCTCCTCTGAACACCTCTTTCCTATGCCATTCCACAAACCGTTCACCCGGATAATTTTCTTTCATCTGCGGCAACGCGATCTCTTTCCCCGCAAAATCCCAGAACAGCCGCTGTACCACACCGCCACCATTCACCGCGTCGGAAGTCACCACGCACATATTTTCATCCAGACCAATCGAACCACGATCGAACGCTTTATGATGAATTGCGCACAACGCCAGGCCATTAGGTACTTCACAAGGACCATGATGCTGCTTCCATCTGATATGGGCTGCTTCAAGGGCTATAGGGGCGTTGTCGTGGCGCATATTGAAGCCGCAGACCGCACATTGATAAGTGTACGCTCGTAGCACCGCCTGGCGGAACTTCGGATCGCGTTGACGGAAAGAGGTGCGAATATCAAAATCCATCTCGTCAGCGATGTCTTCCTGAATACTGGTCGGAAAATGCGCCTCAAGGATCTGCTGCGCCAGCGTGTCGATTAGCTTACGTTTTTTTGTTACCAACGCGAAATTGACGGCATCAAACCCACCAACAACATTATATTCAATGAGTTCACGTTTAGGTGGCTGGCGGCTACCGCTGGTTGAGCAGAATTCCGCGTTTTGCAATTCCCAGAAACCATCGCCCTCAGACGCCAGAACGGCATATCCGGGCGCTGTTCACGGCGCTGTGGCCCATAGCGCTCCAGCAAATCCAGCAATTGCTCATGAATTTCAGAACCATAATCAAACAGGCGATCGTGACCCTGCCGATAGTGCGAGAGGACACCGATATTTATTACTGTCGGCTTTACAAGGTATCAATCGATGAAAGAAACCACGGCCTGTCATGATGTACTGCTCAACCACTATCAGGCCTGTCTGGATGATTATACTCGCCCGGCTATCCTTCATGGTCAGTGCCAGCCCGAGATTATCCGCTGGCATACGCTGACGATGGTGATCTGCACACTGCCCTGTAGTGAGCTTGCCGAGCTGCTGCTCCCTGAAGGCCTCCAGCGCGTTCTCAATATCCCGACAACAGCACCAATAACAGTGGCGCAGGACATCAACAAAAACCTGATGCCGTTACTACTGCCGGGTGTGCTGCTCAGTGAATGCAAGCGACTGGGGATGCGTCGCCTCAGCAACAAGCTACAGTCATTGTTTCAACAATTCAGGGGGCCAGGGCTCAGAGAGCGGTTAACGCTGTTGTGCTGGTCTGAATTGGCAACAGGCATCGATCACAACGAATGGAAGGAGTTGCACCGGTTATCCACGGAATCGCTGATATCGTGGACAGATCAAAAGCTACAGGAGTTCTGGGTGTTACAGCCACAAATTGAAGATTACATTGCTTTAATCTGATAGCGAGTATTGGCTGGGTGTCGTACCAAATGAGCTACGCCCATTCACACCGATAGCGCATCGGATAAATTGACTCCGTTCCACGCGGCATACAGACTTCTGATATGAATAAACCCGCCAGGACGGCGGGTTGGTTTTCAATAAAAATAGATCTGCGGCCGGTTCCCTGTGCGCCATAACAGGCCATCAGGGTCAGCTCCACGCAACACGCGAACCACGTTAATACGGTTTGCAGCACGACGTGGGCGTGTAGTCATTAGCCGCCTCCACCAGCCTGGCGATTTTGTTGCATCCCAGCGAGGTAGACTCGAAGTGTTGCGGTCACGGTAATGGATATAAGTAATCCCTTCACTGCTGAGATAGTTGATTCGATAATGTGGTAGCGGATTTCCATTCCGATCGCGATCTTTTCTGGTATTAAAATTGGACATAGGTAACTCCCGTTAAAGGTTGTTACCAATGCTCCTGTATATAACGCATATACCCTCTCAATCGGTGTAACGCAGGCGGGCTCTAACCTCCTGCCGGTTCATCCCATGATTTTTACGCTGATGCCCACACATCCAACAACTACACGAACAGGGAGTGTGGTAAACCATGCCAACATGCGTCGACGAACAACTTCCAGCATTATTATAATGCCTGCGGATTGCTTTCAAACGCCGCTCATGGTGGCGGCGCAGGGCGCGTGTACGTACCATTCTCGAAACTCCATCAATAACAGGGGCACAATGCCCTTGCTTATGAGTTCCGACCAATCGGTATAGCGATAACTACTGATAGGCATATGTAGGTTAAACTTTCTCCATATGACGTAACCTTTACCAATAAGCTCAGCCCATAAAAAATAAAACTAATTTAATATCAAAGAGATGGTGAACGATAAAGAATCGTTTTCAGATAATCATCCGTTGCAGTAAACTCCGGTGATTGTCCACTCAAAGCCTGCGTCAGAGGGATAATTTTTGTCCTGACCCCCATTCCCCTGGAATCAACGTAACCATAGTCGCGCAAGACTTCTATGATAATCGTATTACGCGGTGAGCGCTGGCCTGCCACCATCTTCTCAACGACATAGAGTTATTCAGCGCACCGGGGCTAATAACCTCGAATCGGTTATTATATAAACCGATTTCAATCTCAACAAAGCGTGTCCAGTCACGATGAGCCAGGGCATTTACAACGGTTTCACGAACAGCTTCTAACGGAGAATACTAGGTGGTTTCCCGACGCAAGTTCATATCGGGTTGAGAGGCCTCAGAAGTAATAAATGGCATGATGGTTGACATCAAACGCTCAATCAATCCTCCATCGATCAACGCTCTCCCAGCCTCTTCAGTATCAAAACGTCCCACCATTGGGCCATCCAGCATATCATCCAACAACGGCTGATATTCTTTGTATTCACTGGCGAAGGCAAAGACTCGGATACCCGATTGACGTAAATACTGACGTGGATGTTTACCAAAAAGCACTAACCCAGCAATCGTACAACAAATGTTTTCACCCGTTTGCGTCAGAAAACTCAATCCCAACAGCCGTTGTTGCCATTGTTCCGGTGTCTCCGGAATATCGGGATCATGCAAAATATTGCGCAGATAATTCAATAAACGGGCTTCATCCAGACAGGTAATATCGGTTCTCGGAACGGGCATTACCTCAGTATGTAACATACTGCTAATTTCAAACAAATGCATTTGCTGCTCGCGAGTTGCCAATCTGGACGTTGACCCCACACGAATGAAGATTTCTTCCCTCCCCTGATGGCGCACAACATAAGGTTTAGAAATCCCTTGTGGAAAGCTCACAATAACCACCGTAAGAGAATCATCCATTCGGACTTCTTCATAGAACGGCAAAAGCATTGGGTGAATTTTATCCTGCATTACGTTCATCACCCACTATTCCAGGTTCTGATGCTGAATTCCGGTAATGGTGCCATCATCCTCAACACCCAGCAGAACACATCCTCCCCAAAAGTTAGCCATCGCAACAACGTCTTTCGCCAGTTGTTCCGGGCGGACATCATCTCGCTTGAACTCCACTCCGGAGCTTTTCCCGTTAGCAATGATCTCCAGTAACTCGCTTTTAAGCATGGCAGGCTCCCGCGTCTCTGCTATTTAAACCCATATTTTCCCAGAAATGTGCGTTGACCACCGTCGAGATTATTCACCGTCAGGCGTTGGCTGGCTCTCCAACGAATAGATAAGTTCCTGTTGCTGAGGAACGCGCCCTTGGATTACAGCCGCAGATTGAAGATTATGTAGTGTTGAGCAGCTAGTGAGATTGGCAGGGCACGTCCTCTATGGGTAACGTCCACTCGCATTGACGAATCAGCAAATTTATTGGCTCAAGATACATCGCCTAAAGACGTTCAGCCATACCTTTATTGACGAGAAATATTTCAACCTACATCATATTGTTGAAATATCATTTAATCGCTTCCCAAATTAGCTACTCAGTCCACAGATCAGTAGAATATGATAACGTCCCGCCCCACAGTCTCTTTCATGAAGGTATAAAAAATGTATTCAGATCATCAACGTAGCTATCTGGCGCACTGGTTAACGTTAAGCGGCAAAGCCGAGGACTCACTGACGCAAACCATCGCCAGCGCGCGAGTTGATATGAATCCTCATCAGGTGGAAGCTGCGATGTTTGCGCTAGCATCTCCCTTATCGAATGGCGTTATCCTGGCCGATGAAGTTGGGTTAGGGAAAACCATAGAGGCCAGTCTGATTCTGGCGCAAAAATGGGCTGAACGACGCCGGAAGTTGTTGCTGATCGCCCCGGCAACGCTGCGTAAGCAGTGGAGCCAGGAACTGGAAGAGAAATTCTCACTGCCTTCACAAATTATTGAAGCGAAGATCTTCAATCAGATGGTGAAAGAGGGATGTGATAACCCTTTTGATATTGAAAATACGACCGGGGAAGCGGCGATCTGTATTTGTTCCTACGAGTTCGCCGCCCGTAAAGAACATGAACTGGCGCGTATCCCGTGGGATCTGGTTGTCATGGATGAAGCACATAAACTGCGTAATATCTACAAGAGTGATGGTGCTAAAACGGCTAAAAAACTCAGTAGCGCATTATCCGGCAGGAAGAAAATTCTGCTTTCCGCTACGCCGCTACAAAACAGCATTCTTGAACTTTACGGCCTGGTTTCCGTTATTGATCCTCATTTCTTCGGTGATCTGGCCTCGTTTAAGGCCCGTTATTCCCGGCAGAATATTGATGATGCAGAACTGGCGTTATTAAGGGTTCGTCTGAATAAGATCTGCAACCGCACACTTCGCCGACAGGTTCAGCAGGAAGGCGGGATCAGTTTTACCCGCCGCCACTCAATAACTGAAGACTTTCGCCCGACGGAAGATGAAGAAGCGCTCTATAAACAGGTTTCTTCTTATTTGCAGCGGGACGACTTGCTGGCGATCAAAAGTGGTGCGCGTCATCTGGTAACATTAGTCATCCGTAAAATTCTGGCTTCATCATCCACGGCAATCCAGGGAACGCTGGAAACGATGATCCACCGCCTTGAAAATAAAATGCCGGTGCTGGATGCGCTGACGGATTATGAAAATTACGACGATTACAGCGATGAAGAAGGCATTGATGACGAAGATACCATCGATCCTCAGGCGCTACAGGCCGAAATTGACCAGTTAAAGAGTTATAAGATTTTAGCGGCATCTATAACCAAAAACGCCAAGGCCGAAGCACTACTACGCGTCCTTGATCGGGCCTTTACCTTTACAGTTGAATTGGGCGGATTACGTAAGGCGGTCATTTTTACCGAGTCCGTACGTACTCAGACCTGGCTGGCGCAACTGCTGTCAGATAGTGGCTACGAGGGAGAAGTGGTCCTGCTCAACGGCAGCAATAGCGATGCCGCATCGAAGAAGATTTATAGCGACTGGCTGGAGAAACACCAGAACACTGGCCGAGTTTCCGGTTCTCGCACAGCGGATATGAAAGCAGCGCTGGTTGAAAAATTCAGAGATGAAGGCACTCTGATGATTTGTACCGAGGCTGGGGCAGAAGGTATCAACCTCCAGTTCTGTTCATTGTTAATCAATTATGATTTACCGTGGAATCCGCAGCGTGTGGAGCAACGCATCGGGCGCGTTCACCGTTACGGACAAAAACACGATGTCGTGGTGGTCAACTTCATTAATAAAGGCAATCGGGCCGATCAGCGTGTGTTTGAATTACTGAGCCAGAAGTTCCAGCTTTTTGAAGGCGTATTTGGCGCTTCCGATGACATTCTGGGGTCAATTGAATCAGGCGTCGACATTGAGCGGCGTATTCATGAAATATACCAACACTGCCGTTCCGATGAACAAATAGAACAGGAATTTAATCAGCTTCAGGATGAACTCAAAGATCAACTGGAAAATCGGGAGAATGAAACCCGGCGTTCGTTATTCGAGCATTTTGACGTTGATGTGGTTCGCAATCTGAAAACCCGACGTACAACGACCCTCGCGCAATTGAACGATTACCAAGAAAATCTGTTGCTGTTGGCGGAAATGTTTCTGGATGGATACGACGATTTTCAGCGCTCTGAAACAGGTTTCCGTTCTGGCGGAAAGTGTTTTGATGTTAGCTGGCCTATTGCGGATGAAAAGGATGCAGAATTCTTCCGGCCCACTCAAGGGTACGGAAAACAATTGATTGATGTTGCCCTGTATGAGGGCAGAGGCCTTCCTACGTCGCTAATTTGCCAGAAACTCCATTTCATCTATCAACCAAAAACAGGGCAACTGGCCGATGTGAAACTGTTCTGTGGGAAATCGGGACAGTTGTTGCTGGCAAAAGTTTGTATTGGGAACCAGGAGCAGCAACGAGAGAAACTACTGGCCGCCGCCGTCACGGATAACGGTGAGGTACTAGCAGAAGAAACGGTGTCCCGCCTGCTTCTCTTACCCTTGTCAGAGATAACCTCTATCGAAGAACAACCTTTATTGCCCGCTTTAACGGCACAACGTGAAGCTTTGCAGAATTCTTTTATCCAACAGGTCGAACGCGATAACGAACTTTATTACAATGAAGAAGTAGAAAAACTCGAACGCTGGTCAGAAGATCGGCGTATCGCACTGGACTTACGCATCAAGCAGTTAGATGCGGAAATCAAAGACGCGCGTAAAGCTGCCCGTCAGCTTCCTTCCCTGAAAGAGAAAATGGAAGCCAAACGCGCGCTAAAAGTACTGGAACGCGAGCGGGACAGTATCATGTTGCAGTACCATGATGAAAAGAAAAAAATCGAGCAGGAAGAAGATCGTCTGCTGGAAGAGGTCGAACAAAAGCTGGCGACAGAGATAACGTCCAGTCAATTATTCGCGGTGAGCTGGACGTTGAGTTCGCCTTCCGCATGAAGTGTTGTTGTTTCAGGAGTCAATAATGGCTAACGGTAAAGTATTAAGACAGCTGATAAAAGCGGGCGCAACCGGCGATACCGCCACTTTCCGTCGTGTTTCGGAAGCCATTATTGATGAAGAACGTCAGAAACAGCACCACCTTCTGGCTAACGATCTGGAACATATCCTTTACGGCGAGCATATTGTTCAGGCTTCGCGTTCGCCTGTGCTTCCTCCGGCACCGATAGATAAAGAGAGGGGGCTGCCGCTGCTGGATCTCCGACAGCCGCAGCGCAGCCTTGATGAAATGATCCTCCCAGCAACCAGTGCTACAGTGATTGATGAACTTCTTGAAGAACATCGACGCAGCGATGTACTGCATAGCTACGGGATGAAAGCGGCCAGTAAGATCATGTTTTTCGGGCCTCCGGGCTGCGGTAAAACGCTGGCAGCGGAGGTGATTGCTTTTGAACTGGATATGCCGCTAGCGATTGTTCGTATTGACGTTCTCGTGTCCTCTTTTCTGGGGGAAACCGCAGCCAATCTGCGTAAAATTTTCGATTTTATCGGCCAACACCAGTTGGTCGTGTTGTTCGATGAATTTGATGCAATCGGAAAAGAGCGAGGCGAGAGCGGTGAACACGGTGAATTACGCCGGGTCGTCAATGCTGTTCTGCAAATGATGGATGCCTATCAGGGCAAAAGCTTGATTCTGGCGGCCACTAACCACGAACATATTCTGGACAGTGCCATCTGGCGTCGTTTTGATGAGGTGATTGAATTTCCTCTGCCAGACCAGGCTCAATTACGCGAGTTGCTGGCGTTAAAGCTACGCGGTATTCGCCGCCAGTTTGAGCTAGACGATAACGAATTACTATCATTGCTTCACGGAAAAAGTGGTGCCGACATTGAACGTATTGTCCGTCGGGCAATCAAGCATATGATCTTGCGTCATCAGGAATTCCTGACGCTGAAAGACTTAAAAAACGCGACACAGCGAGAAAACGCCAGAACCCACCGATAAGGGACAGCCATGACGGCGAATTATCAGCATTTAACGATTACCAAAGCCCCCCTTCAGAATGATCGACGAACCCGTAGAATCAATATGCCTCGTATTCCCAGAGGTGATTTGCGCCAACACGGGCAAAGGCTACTGACTCAACTCCAGACCCTACGCCCAACACTGTCACAAGTGCCCGGCAGCGCTAATGACGGGCGCTATATCCTCAAGCTGAACTACAGCGGTACGATGAATTTTTCGGCCTTGATACATCACGGAGTGGAATTTATTAGCCAAGAAAACAAACAGGTGTGTGTGGTCTTTAGCGATGAGCAAGGCTTATCCACATTTGCAGAGCACCTGTCGTCTCTCGGTCTTGATACAGATCTCACTTACAAACAGATTCTGGAAGCACTTGACAGTATTGACGGCTGGTCGGCGGAAGATCGTAAAAGCTGGGCGCTCCGGCGCTATGGTTTCCCTGTAACGGAGCGCTTTCAACTGGATGTGGAACTTTGGCCTATCGAGGTTGCGCATCATTCCAAACGTATCGATCTGCATACCCGTTTTGAGCACTGGTTGCAGGAGCAGGGGATTTCCCGACGGGATAAAGTCAATCTGGATAGTTTATTGATATACCGGATAGAGGTCTCTCACTCACAGGCAGAGTTATTATTAGCTCATAGAGATGTCAGATTAGTTGATTTGCCGCCGTCCAGCGGTATTAGCTATCAACAGATTAACCGGGATATCAATACACTTCCGGCTCGTCTGATTTCACCCGCGGAAAATGCGGCCAAAATCTGCATTCTGGACAGCGGCATCAATACCAACCATCCGCTATTAAGTTCCGCCATTGCTGAAAGCGCCAGCTTTATTCCCGGTCAGGATGAGTTTGATCAAGAGGGGCATGGTACCGCCGTAGCGAGTATTGCGCTGTATGGCGATGTTGAAGCCTGCAACCAGAGCAATTTCTGGCAGCCGCAGTTATGGCTGTATAACGGAAAAGTGCTGAATGAGCAGGCTGAATTCAATGCCAAAACGATTGAAAGCACACTAACAGCCGCCGTCGCGTATTTTACCGATCTCGGTTGCCGTATTTTTAACCTATCACTGGGGAATGCTAATGCCCCCTATGACGGTAAACATGTGCGCGGTATGGCATATTTGCTAGATACGCTAGCGCGGCAATACAATGTGTTGTTTGTTGTCTCTACGGGGAACTTCTCTGGCAGTGATGAACCCCCAGTGCCACAGAATAGCTGGCGAGATGAATACCCCGATTATTTGTTGCATGAAGCCAGCATTATTATCGATCCGGCCCCTGCACTGAATATACTGACGGTGGGTAGTGTCGCCAGGCATAATGCGACCTCTGATGCACAACGTAGGCCCAATGATATTCAGCATCTCAGTCCGGCAACGGAAAACCAACCGTCGCCTTTTACCCGGCATGGCCCGTCAGTAAAAGGGGCGTTTAAACCAGACATTGTGGCACACGGTGGGAATTTTGCTTCAGACGTGCGGCAAGAAGGACAATGGCAACCACATATGCGTGGTCTGGGAGTACTTAGTTGCCATCATCAGTTTCAGGGCAATACCCTATTTAAAGAGCTCAGCGGCACTAGCTTTGCAGCACCATATATTACGCATCTGGCCGGGCGTTTGTTAAACGAGTATCCTGAAATGTCCGCCAATATGCTGAGGGCAATGCTTGTGAATCATGCATCAGTCACTCAGGAAATGACCCAAGCTTTCCCGCAGGAGATGAGAGAAAGCTTTAGAAACACACCCGCGACAAGAAACCGGGAAATTGAGCGTGACGTGGTGGGCTACGGTATTATTGACGAAGATACGCTATACCGTTCTTCAGAATATGTCGTGGTTATGCGGTGTGAAGAGCAGATAGAAAATAATGCTCATCAGTTTTTTGAGCTCCCCTTTCCGGCTTCTTTTTTACGTTCGCGGCGAGCAACGCGTGAAGTCCGCATCACGCTGGCTTATTCACCTGCGGTACGTACCACTCGGATGGATTACACCGCCACGCGGATCAATTTCAGGTTGGTTAAAGGTCGTTCATTAGATGAAGTGCAGGCCAGTTTTAATCACCAGACTCAGAATGAAACGGAAACCCGTTCCGATGATGCAACAGCTAACCGCAATATATCATCCCAACAGCGAGATCATGGTACGGTACAGTCGTCGGTATGGACTTTTCGCCAGCGTCACCCAGATGAAAAATGGTTTATCGTTGTTACCCGTCAGGACAGAGATTGGGGCGAAGCATTCAGTAGCGAGCAGGAGCCTTACGCACTGGTAGTGACCGCGACCGATCGCGATAATGAACAGGCGCAGCTTTATACACAAATTCAGGCGCAGATCCGTGAACAGGAACGCGCGCGAGCACGTATTGGATAAAAATAGATTATGTCAACGAAGCAAAAATTAGAACTTAACTGGATTGGTAAGCATAAGCGTCCTCGTTTGGAACCGCGTATTTTGCTTGAGGATAAGACGTTGTCTTATGGTGATGCGGATAATGAAAATCTGCTAATTCATGGTGATAACCTACTGGCGTTGAAGGCCCTTGAGCAGAAGTATGCAGGAAAGGTAAAGTGTATATTTATCGACCCTCCTTATAATACAGGAAGCGCATTTAAGTATTATGAAGATGGATTAGAACATTCGGTATGGCTCTGTTTGATTAGAGATAGGCTGGAAATCTTGCGCACATTACTATCTGAAGATGGTTCAATTTGGATCACAATAGATGACAATGAAGCGCATTATCTAAAAATTGTATGCGACGAAGTATTTGGAAGAAATAACTTTCAATGTGATATTGCTTGGGAAAAACGTTACGCTCCACCACCAGATACAAAAGGATTTGGTTATGTTCATGATCATTTATTGTGCTACAGAAAGAGTGAACAATTTCAACGTAATTACCTACCTATGACTGAAGATCAAACTGGGAGATATAAAAATCCCGATAATGATCCTAGAGGGCCATGGAAATCTGAAAATTATACTTGTAGATATACTGCAGATGAGCGGCCAAACTTATACTACCCAATAATCAATCCTCATACAGGAGAAGAGATATGGCCTAGCAAGACAAGAGTATGGGCTATGTCTAGAGGTGTAACAGAATCTAATTTGCGGGAAAATCGAATTTGGTGGGGAAAAAATGGGACAAATTCGAAACCGGCCCTAAAAAACTTCCTTTCAGAAGTGAACAAAGGAATGATGCCCATGTCACTTTGGAAACACACTCTCGCAGGCCACACACAAGAAGCGATGAAAGAAATGTTAGCTCTTTATGGTGATGAGCCGTTCACAACGCCTAAACCAGAAAGACTACTACATACCATACTTACAATCGCTACTAATAAAGGGGATCTTGTCCTCGACTCTTTCGCAGGGTCCGGGACTACTGGTGCAGTCGCTCACAAAATGGATCGCCGCTGGATCATGGTTGAGCTAGGCGAACATTGTAATACCCATATTGTACCTCGCCTTAAAAAAGTAATTAATGGAGAAGATCTAGGCGGTATTTCTAAATCTGTTAACTGGCAAGGTGGTGGTGGATTCCGCTACTTCCATTTAGCACCTTCATTACTGAAAAAAGATAACTGGGGTAACTGGGTAATTAATAAGGAATATAACGCCGAAATGCTGGCAGAAGCCATGTGTAAGCATATGAATTTTACCTATGCACCCAGCCAGACTCAGTACTGGAACCACGGTTACAGCACCGAAACTGACTACATCTACGTCACCACCGGCTCTTTGGCTTATGAACAACTTAAAGTTCTGAGTGAAGAGGTGGGAACTGAACGCACATTACTGATCTGCTGCAAAGCCTTTATGACCGAAGGTGCAGACTTCCCTAACCTGACGCTGGTAAAAATTCCGCGCGCTATTCTAAGCAAATGTGAATGGGATCATGATGACTATAGCTTTACGCTAAACGTTCTCTCTGATTCGGAACAGCCTGACGATATTGACTACGACGAAAACATTGAAGACGAAGAATCATTATGAGCCAGAATAACGCCATAAAAATTGCCAATCGGATTAGCGCCCGGCTGTCACTGCGTGATCCGCAGGATGAATCATTGCGCATCTTATGCGACGTGCTGGAACAACTCGATCTCAGTAAAGATCCCGATCTTAATCGCTGGCTGGCGGTGCTGCATCAGCAATACCCAACGGTAAAAGGGTTTGAACGCGCCTTTCCTTCACTCTGCTTTGCACTGGCTACTGGCGTAGGTAAAACGCGCTTAATGGGGGCGATGATTGCCTGGTTATACCTAACCGGACGCAGCCGCCATTTTTTCGTATTGGCTCCTAACCTGACCATCTATGAAAAACTCAAGATGGATTTTTTACCCGGATCGCCAAAATACGTTTTTCAGGGGATTCCTGAACTGGCGCAAACACCACCAGTATTAATCACTGGTGATAACTATCAGGAAGGACGAGGCGTCCGTCTGGACTATGCAGTTGCCGAAAGCAAAACGGGCGATCTTTTTGGTAATGAAACTGCTCCACACATTAATATTTTCAATATTTCTAAAATTAACGCACTGGATAATGCTAAAGGAGCCGCTAAATCTAAAGTCGCTAAAATCCGGCGTATTCAGGAGTACGTGGGCGAGTCTTATTTCAGCTATCTGGCGAACCTGCCGGATTTAGTCGTTTTGATGGATGAAGCTCACCGTTACTATGCCAGTGCTGGTGCGCAGGCGCTTAACGATCTGAATCCAGTGCTGGGTATTGAATTAACCGCCACGCCGAAAACGGTAGGGGCAACCCCGCGTGATTTTAAAAATATTATTTACCACTATCCTCTTTCGCGAGCCTTGAAAGACGGATATGTCAAAATCCCAGCGGTTGCTACGCGCAAAGACTTCCGGGCAGCGAATTACTCCGAAGAACAGCTAGAAAAAATCAAGCTGGAGGACGGTATCCACCACCATGAATATGTGAAAACGGAACTAACTAGCTACGCCAATAATACAGGCAACAAGCTGGTTAAACCTTTTATGTTAGTCGTTGCACAGGATACCGATCACGCCGACAGGTTAAAAGCCCGTATTGAAAGCGACGATTTCTTTAACGGCGCATACAAAGGCAAAGCGATCACCGTTCATTCTAACCAGACGGGTGAAGAATCGGAAGAAACCATGCAGCGACTTTTGGCCGTTGAGCATGACAAGGACACTGAAATAGTCATTCATGTTAATAAGTTAAAAGAGGGCTGGGACGTTACTAACCTATATACTATTGTTCCATTACGTGCTTCTGCCTCTGAAATTCTTACGGAGCAGACCATAGGCCGAGGATTGCGCCTCCCCTACGGCAAAAGAAGCGGCGTTGAGGCCGTCGATCGCCTGACGATCATCGCTCACGATCGTTTTCAGGAGATTATCGATCGCGCCAATAATGATGATTCGATTATCAAGAAAGTGCTTTATATTGGGCTGGATGATGATGAAAACGGTATTCCAGAAGTAAAACCACAACAAATTGTCGTGCCATCAATGGCTGAATTTCTATTGGGAAATCAAGTTATTGATAACAGTGGCTTGCAGGCTTGTGAGCCACAAGCAATATATCAAACGAACTCCGTATCGAAACCAGTGCTTACTACGGAAACAGAACGTAAAGTCGCCGAACTCACGTTTAAAGTGGTGTCAGAAGAAGCTAAACGGTTAACCAGCAGTCAGCAACTGAGTATGCCAGAGGTGAAGGCTAACGTAACTAGACGGGTACAACAAGCCTTACGTGAATGGGAAGTAGCTCAACATCAAATTTCATCATCTCCGGATCAACTCGATCTGGCAGAAATGATTGAAGAGCAAGTTGAACAGCCGAACTTCCCTTCCATGGAAGACGCAAAAGTTCAGGAGTTGGTTGGGACTATTACCGAAAAGCTGGTGGAATACACCATCGATATTCCCCGGATCGTGGTGTTGCCGGAACGAGACGTCAATTACGGATTTAATGATTTCAATCTCTCCGGACTGGATCGCATTGCTCTCAAACCCGGCAGTAAAGAGCTTTTGCTGACGCATCTGGAGAATAACGAACAGCGCACAATTAGCTGGCAGGAAGGTGGGGAAACGGAAGAACGGCTAGAAAACTATCTCATTCGTTATCTGCTCGACCACGATGAAATTGACTACGATGAACACGCTGACACGCTTTATAAACTGGCCGGACAGATGGTGAGCCATTTGTGCAGTTACCAGCCGCAGGAAGATGCAGAATCCGTCCTGAAAAATGCGGGCCGTCAACTGGCAGAATTTATGTGGGCGCAAATTAAACAAAATATGTGGACAACGCCAACGGGCTATACCGGGCGTGTGACTCAGGGTTTTGACGTGATACACCCAGCTACATTCAATTTTGCCGGAAATGAAAAGCCAAGAGACTTCCGTGTCGCGATTCCCGGAGGGGAAAAAAATAAAGTTCGCCAAATGATTTTCACTGGCTTCACAAAATGCTGTTATCCCTATCAGAAATTTGATTCCGTAGACGGAGAGCTTCGTCTGGCGCAAATACTGGAGAATGATCCTTCAGTAATTCGTTGGATGAAACCTCGCCCCGGTCAGTTCCGTATCGAATATGCTAATGGTAAAAACTATGAACCTGATTTTGTTGTCGAAATGGATACTGGTTATTGCCTAATCGAGCCCAAAAAAGCGACAGAAATCGACACTCCAGAAGTACAGGCCAAAACACGAGCGGCTATCCGTTGGTGTGAGTTCGCCAATCAAAATGCAGATCAGCTTACAGGGAAAACGTGGCGATACGCGCTTATCCCTCATGATGAAATTGAGTTAAGCCGTTCAATTTCTGGGCTAATGGCTGATTTTATGCTGTCAATTAATTGACAGCATAAAGTGGGTTCAGAAAAGCGATCCCTTCTGGACCCAGCTAACAAAAACATATTAGAACAAATAGTTAGTATATTTTCCTGCAACAAAAAATGATCTTATTGCAGCCATATTTTTTGTCCATCGGCTTTGTATCCACCGGATAAAATTCTGATAACAACGGTAAAAAAATACAACGACCAACCAGCCCGATAAGGGCTGGTTGGTCATTTTAATTTAAACATCAACCACGAAACAACGGCACTCGTCTCACTCACCATGCCCCTGGTTGATCTTCGCATAGTCAAATGGCGTGATCCCTTTCTCCCGATTCGCATCCAGGAAATCAGCCCACCATTGCAGCATCAGTTTACGTTCGTCGATAAACTCCGCCTTATGGATATACGCTGCCCGCACTGAGTTACGTTCCATATGGCTCATCTGTCGTTCTACCGCATCCTTTGACCATAACCCTGACTCAATCAATGAGCTACAAGCCATCGTGCGGAAGCCGTGACCACAAACCTCAACCTTGGTGTCATACCCCATCACCCGTAGTGCACTGTTCACCGTGTTTTCACTCATCGGCTTACGCGGATCGTGATCGCCAATAAAAATCAGTTCATGCTTGCCACAGAACTGCTTTATCTGTTTCAGGATCGCCAGTGCTTGCTTAGAAAGCGGCACCAAATGCGGTGTATGCATCTTTGATCCTCGGTGAGAATGCTTAACGTCAGGGATAGGTTCTCTCTCTGGTGGAATCGTCCACATTGACGTGTCAAAATCAATCTCTGACCAACGAGCAAAACGCAGTTCACTGGAACGAATAAAGATAAGCAGGGTAAGTTCGGTTGCCCAACGGGTTAATGGTCTTCCGGTATAGCCATCTATTTTCTGAAGCAGTTCTGGAATACGCTTTAGCTCCAGAGCCGGACGATGTTGTCGATTGCCAGAAGCAACCGCTCCTGCCATCTCCTGAGCCGGGTTATAATCAATTAACCCACTTTGCACCGCATAACGCATGATGGCCGTAGTGCGCTGTTGAAGACGGGCAGCAATCTCAAGACGTCCAGACATCTCTACGGCTTTAATGGGCGCTAATAAATCGCGAGTTTTTAACTCAGCGATATTACGCTCACCAAGCGCTGCAAAGAGATTATCTTCCAGACTTTTTAGCACTCGATGGGCGTGATCTTCAGACCACTTTTGATTGGTGCCATGCCACTCGATCGCCACCTCTTTGAAGGTCCGTGCTTTACTCTGTTCAACCTTATCATTTTTCTTTTTGTCTCCCGGATCGACGCCATTCGCTAGCAGCTTACGCGCTTCGTCACGACGCGCTCTGGCATCCGCCAGTATGATTTCAGGGTAAACCCCAAGTGCCAACATCTTTTGCTTGCCGTCATAACGGTACTGCAAATGCCAGTACTTAGAACCATTTGGATGGACAAGAAGGTGCATACCGCTGCCATCGGTCAGTTTGTATTGCTTATCCGTTGGCTTGGCTGTTCTGACCTTGATATCTGTTAACGCCATGCTTATCCCCTCCATGTTGGTACAAGCATTATCGAACCGGAAATACCATCATCTGTACCAACATCTGTTGGTAGGTGTACGTTGAAGTCGGTTGACCTTGAGAGAGTTACTACAGCGGGAAAGGTAGGTAAATACTGGATTTTAGAAATAAAAAAAGACCTCAGTTGAGGTCCATTTACATGCTTTTGGTGCCGAAGGCCGGACTCGAACCGGCACGTATTTCTACGGTTGATTTTGAATCAACTGCGTCTACCGATTTCGCCACTTCGGCACTGAAGAGGTATGCGGAAAACGTTGTGGATTATACCTGTCATACGCCGCCATGCAAGCACGAGCATACACCTGTACCGCTAAGTGCTGAAAATTTCAGCAGCGTTGAGTATTAAATAGAATAATCAGGCTACTTCCCGCCTTCTCCAGCAGATTAACGTCGGGCGTCCCTTGCCTCCATGCTCTACACTTTTCAGTTCAACACCACATTAAGGGAAGCACAATGACGATAATAAAAAGCTATGCCGCCAAAGAGGCGGGCGGCGAACTCGAACTCTATGAATATGACGCGGGAGAACTCCAACCGGAAGATGTCGAGGTACGGGTCGACTACTGCGGGATCTGCCATTCCGATCTGTCAATGATCGACAATGAATGGGGGTTCTCTCAATACCCTCTGGTTGCCGGACATGAGGTCATCGGTCGGGTGGCCGCGCTCGGCAGCGCGGCACAGGATAAGGGGCTAAAAGTCGGCCAGCGCGTTGGAATCGGCTGGACGGCGCGCAGCTGCGGACACTGCGATGCCTGTATCAGCGGCAATCAAATTAACTGCCTGGAAGGCGCAGTGCCCACTATCCTCAATCGTGGCGGTTTTGCCGAGAAGCTTCGCGCAGGCTGGCAGTGGGTAATTCCTCTTCCGGAGAATATGGATATGGCGTCCGCAGGCCCGCTGTTATGTGGCGGCATTACGGTCTTTAAACCGCTATTGATGCATCACATTACTGCTACCAGCCGCGTTGGCGTCATCGGTATCGGCGGTCTGGGGCATATCGCCATAAAGCTGTTACACGCAATGGGCTGCGAAGTCACCGCGTTCAGCTCAAATCCATCGAAAGAGCAGGAAGTGCTGGCGATGGGGGCCAATAACGTGGTGAACAGCCGCGATCCGGAAGCGTTAAAAGCACTGGCGGGCCAGTTCGATCTCATTATTAACACGGTCAACGTCGATCTCGACTGGCAGCCCTACTTCGAAGCGCTGACCTATGGCGGCAACTTCCATACCGTTGGGGCCGTATTGAAGCCGCTGCCCGTACCGGCGTTTACATTAATTGCCGGCGATCGCAGTATCTCAGGCTCGGCAACCGGAACGCCATATGAACTTCGCAAACTGATGAAATTCGCCGGTCGCAGCAAAGTCGCGCCCACCACGGAACTGTTCGCAATGTCACAAATCAACGAGGCTATTCAGCACGTTCGCGACGGCAAAGCCCGCTATCGTGTAGTGCTAAAAGCTGACTTCTGACCGCCTGACTCAGCGCTTTGACAATGATCAGGAAGCGCTGAGTGCCTGACGAAAAGCCTGTACAGCCAGTCGGCACTGCTCCGTCACGTGCTCGATGTCATAATTAACATCGATACGCGCAATATCATGTTCATCGGCACACGGTCGCTCCAGCGCGTCAAACTGACTTTGCAGCAGGTCTGGCGGCATAAAATGCCCGGCACGACGCTGCATTCGCTGCAGAATGGTAGCGTAATCGCCATCCAGCCACAGGAAATGTACGTTAGGGCTGCTCTTACGTAAAATATCGCGGTACTGTTTTTTTAATGACGAGCAGACAATAAATCCCGTCTCATTTTTTTTATAAAGACTGTATGAAGCGTCATTTAATCGTTCCAGCCAGGGTAAGCGGTCTTCATCAGTTAACGGTATTCCCTGAGACATTTTATCAATGTTCTTCGCCGGATGGAGATCATCGCCGTCAATAAACTTCGCAGAAAATAATGTTGCAATTTTGCTGCCTATTAAAGACTTACCACTACCTGAAACACCCATTAAAATATAGCTTTCCCCGGCCATTTAAATACCTCTGAGTCATATTCCACTCCACAATATTACGCCTCTACGTTCGACAATTTCACGTTTTTTAATTTCCATAGAGAAGAACTCTAAGGCACATCACGTTATGCGTAACATTGTAGTGTAACAATTTTCCAGCGTGACGTAAGTCACAAATAATGACAAATAAAACCGCTTAAATGCGTTCAGGGTAACTACCTGACCAGTGAGGAATTTATGGAAGTAAAAACTCAATCCTGCGTTGTTGCGGGTAAGCGTGCTGTTGCCGTTACGGAACAAAATATTGAATGGAATAATAAAGGAACACTCGTACAAATTACCCGTGGCGGCATTTGCGGGTCTGACTTACATTATTATCAGGAAGGCAAAGTCGGCAATTTTACAGTAAAAGCGCCAATGATTTTAGGTCATGAAGTGATTGGCAAAATCGTTCATAGCGACTCAGATTTATTACGTGAAGGACAACCGGTAGCAATTAATCCATCGAAGCCTTGCGGTCATTGCAAATACTGTCTGCAGCATGAAGAAAACCACTGTACTGAAATGCGTTTCTTTGGCAGCGCCATGTATTTTCCGCATGTCGATGGCGGTTTTACCCGATTTAAAGCTGTCGATACCGCTCAGTGCATTCCCTGGCCGGAACAGGCGGACGAAAAAGCCATGGCCTTTGCCGAGCCGCTGGCGGTTGCCATTCATGCGGCTCATGAGGCGGGCGATCTGCAGGGCAAACGCGTCTTTATCTCCGGCGTTGGCCCTATCGGCTGCCTGATTGTTAGCGCGGTAAAAACGCTGGGCGCGGCGGAAGTGGTATGTGCCGATATCAGTACCCGTTCTCTCTCGCTGGCCCGGCAGATGGGCGCGGATACGCTGGTGAACCCACAGCATGATTCTCTTGATGGCTGGAAAGCAGAAAAAGGGTATTTCGATATCAGTTTTGAAGTCTCTGGGCATCCTTCCTCAATCTCAACGTGTCTGGAAGTCACACGGGCAAAAGGCGTGATGGTGCAGGTTGGCATGGGCGGCGCAGTTCCCAACTTCCCGATGATGATGGTAATAAGCAAAGAGATCTCCCTGAAAGGCTCTTTCCGTTTTACTACCGAATTTAATACTGCGGTTTCCTGGCTTGCCAACCGCGTTATCAATCCGCTGCCGTTACTGAGCGCGGAATATCCATTTACCGACCTGGAAGCGGCGCTGATCTTTGCCGGAGACAAAACACAGGCGGCAAAAGTTCAGCTCGTTTTCTGAGAAAGTAAAATAAGGGACACTATCATGAACGATCTTTTTTCACTGGCAGGTAAAAATATCCTTATCACCGGAGCCGCTCAGGGAATTGGTTATTTGCTGGCGACCGGTCTTGGTCGCTATGGCGCGCGCATTATTGTTAACGATATCACCCCGGAGCGCGCCGAAACAGCCGTGACGAAACTTCAGCAGGAAGGGATAAAGGCTATTGCCGCTCCCTTTAATGTCACCCATAAACAGGATATTGAAGCTGCGGTTGAACATATCGAAAAAGATATCGGCGTCATTGACGTCCTGATAAATAACGCCGGTATCCAGCGCCGTCATCCGTTTACTGAGTTTCCCGAGCAGGAGTGGAATGACGTCATCGCCGTAAATCAGACCGCGGTTTTTCTCGTCTCTCAGGCCGTTACGCGCCGTATGGTGGCGCGGCAGGCAGGAAAAGTGATCAACATCTGTTCGATGCAAAGCGAGCTGGGCCGCGACACGATTACGCCATACGCCGCGTCGAAGGGTGCCGTGAAGATGCTGACTCGCGGCATGTGCGTGGAACTGGCGCGTCATAATATCCAGGTCAACGGTATTGCGCCGGGGTACTTCAAAACGGAGATGACCAAAGCGCTGGTTGAAGATGAAGCCTTCACCTCCTGGCTATGCAAACGTACGCCTGCCGCACGCTGGGGCGATCCCCAGGAGCTTATTGGCGCAGCGGTGTTTCTCTCGTCAAAAGCCTCCGACTTTGTTAACGGACATCTGCTGTTTGTCGATGGCGGTATGCTGGTTGCCGTCTGACCAGGGAAATACGACGCAGCGCGTAAGCGCTGCTATTTTGGCGCTAATAAGAGAGACGAATATGCCATTAATAATTATTGCGGCAGGCGTTGCGCTGCTGTTGGTCTTAATGATTGGCTTTAAAGTTAACGGCTTTATCGCCCTTGTTCTGGTTGCCGCCGTGGTGGGATTTGCCGAAGGGATGGGCGCGCAAGACGTCCTGCACTCCATACAAAACGGAATTGGCGGTACTCTGGGCGGACTCGCCATGATCCTCGGTTTTGGCGCGATGCTGGGAAGATTAATTTCCGATACCGGCGCCGCGCAGCGCATTGCGACGACGCTCATTAATACGTTCGGCAAAAAACGCGTGCAATGGGCGCTGGTGATCACCGGGCTTATCGTCGGCCTGGCAATGTTTTTTGAAGTCGGATTCGTACTGCTGTTGCCGCTCGTTTTTACGATTGTGGCCTCATCGGGACTGCCATTGCTGTATGTCGGGGTTCCAATGGTCGCCGCCTTATCCGTTACGCACTGCTTCCTGCCGCCGCATCCCGGCCCTACCGCTATTGCGACAATTTTTGAGGCAAATCTCGGTACGACCCTGCTGTATGGGTTAATCATTACCATACCGACCGTGATTGTTGCCGGCCCTCTGTTTTCAAAATTGCTGGCGCGCTTTGAAAAAGCGCCACCTGAAGGACTATTTAATCCTCACCTATTCAGTGAAGAAGAGATGCCGTCATTCTGGAACAGTATTTTTGCCGCCGTGATCCCGGTCATTCTGATGGCCATCGCAGCGGTATGTGAAATCACGCTGCCAAAAACGAATGCCGTGCGGGTTTTCTTCGAATTTATCGGTAATCCAGCAGTGGCGTTGTTTATTGCCATTATCATCGCCATTTTTACGCTGGGCCGACGCAACGGACGTACGGTTGAGCAGGTGATGGATATCGTCGGCGAGTCCATTGGCGCTATTGCGATGATTGTTTTTATCATCGCGGGCGGCGGCGCGTTTAAGCAAGTGCTGGTGGATAGCGGCGTGGGTCAATATATCTCGCAATTAATGACCGGCACCTCGCTATCTCCGTTATTAATGTGCTGGACGGTAGCCGCCGTGCTGCGTATTGCGTTAGGTTCCGCGACCGTGGCTGCGATAACCACAGCGGGCGTCGTATTGCCGATTATTAACGTAACCCACGCCGATCCGGCGTTAATGGTACTGGCGACAGGCGCGGGAAGCGTTATTGCATCACATGTTAACGATCCCGGTTTTTGGCTGTTTAAAGGGTATTTTAATCTTAGCGTCGGGGAAACCCTACGCACCTGGACCGTTATGGAAACATTGATTTCTGTCATGGGGTTGCTGGGCGTACTGGCGCTGAATGCGGTTCTGCATTAATTCATCATCCGCAGCCCAATTAACCATGGGGGCGACGTTCCCGCCCCCGGTACTGGAGAAAACATGAGGAATCACAGAATTTCTTTGCAGGATATCGCTACGCTTGCTGGCGTGACAAAAATGACGGTGAGCCGTTACATCCGCTCGCCGAAAAAAGTCGCCAGGGAAACCGGCGAGCGTATTGCGCAGATCATGGAGGAAATTAACTACATACCAAATCGCGCGCCAGCTATGCTGTTAAACGCGCAAAGTTACACTCTGGGCGTGCTGATCCCCTCTTTCCAGAACCAGTTGTTTGCCGACATTCTCGCCGGGATTGAATCCGTAACGTCGGGTCATAACTACCAAACTCTCATTGCGAATTACAATTACAATCGCGATTCGGAAGAAGAGTCCGTTATCAATTTACTGTCTTACAATATCGACGGCATTATTCTTTCAGAAAAATATCATACCCTCAGAACCGTCAAATTCCTGCGCTCAGCTACCCTTCCGATTGTAGAACTCATGGACATCCAGGGTGATCGCTTAGATATGGAGGTGGGGTTTGATAACCGTCAGGCCGCCTTTGATATGGTCAGCACCATGCTGGATAAACGCCAGCGGCGTAAAATCCTCTATCTGGGTTCAAAAGACGATATCCGTGATGAGCAGCGTTATCATGGCTACTGCGATGCGATGACGCGCCGGGGGCTGGCGCCGTTGCGCATCAATCCCCGCGCTATCTCTTCTATCCATCTGGGGATACAGCTAATGCGTGATGCGCTTACTGCGCACCCGGACGTGGATGGCGTCTTTTGTACTAATGACGATATCGCAATGGGCGCTCTACTGTGGTGCCGCGAGCGTCAACTGGCCGTACCGGAGCAGATCTCCATCGCCGGCTTCCACGGTCTGGAGATGGGCAGGCAAATGATACCGAGCCTCGCCAGCGTAATTACCCCTCGTTTTGAGATCGGGCGCAGAGCCGCGCAGATGTTGCTCAACAAAATTAAAAATAACGATCTCAACCATAATACGATTGATTTGGGTTATCAGATTTATCACGGCAACACATTATAACTTTTTGAACTACTGCGCTTATGCTCTTTCCCGCAGCTTGCCTGTGCTTAACGCGTAGCCAAAAGCGCCACGTGTCAGGTTACGCGCTACATCATTCGAGGAATACCAGGCTGTCTGCCGGATGGCGGCGGAAAGGACTTATCCGGCCTACGGGTCCGGAGTAGGCCTGAAAAGCACAGCGCCATCAGGCCTACGATTACTGTGATTACGACTTACGCAGCATTAGCCACAGGCTAATCAGGAAGAAAGACGCGCTCGGCAGCAGCGCGCCGACAATCGGCGGAATGCCGTATACCAGCGTCAGCGGGCCAAAAATCTGGTCGAGGACGTAGAAGACGAAGCCGAAGCTAATCCCCGTCACCACGCGCACGCCCATCGGCACACTACGCAGCGGGCCAAAGATAAACGACAGCGCCATCAGCATCATCACCGCCACGGAGAGCGGCTGGAAGATTTTACTCCACATATTGAGCTGATAACGTCCGGCGTCCTGTCCGCTCGACTTCAGATATTTAACGTAGTTATGCAGACCGCTGATGGAAAGCGCATCCGGGTCCAGCGCCACCACGCCTAACTTATCCGGCGTCAGATTCGTTTTCCAGGTGCCGCTCACCGTCTGCGAACCGGTGATCTGTTTCGGGTTTTGTAGATCGGACTCATCCACCTGCGACAAACGCCAGACCTTATGCTCCGGATCGAATTTTGCCGAAGCGGCGTAACGCACCGACTGCAAACGACGCTGATCGTTGAAAGCGTAAATACTAATACCGGCCAGCTCCTCGTCGCCCTTCACCCGTTCAATATAGACAAAGTTATTCCCGTCTTTCGCCCACAGACCTTGCTGGGTGGAAAGCAGCGAGCCGCCATACATCGCCTGCGCACGATAGTTACGCGCCATCTGCTCGCCCTGCGGGGCGACCCATTCACCGATCGCCATGGTTAACAGCACCAGGGGGATAGCCGTTTTCATCACCGACAGCGCCACCTGCATACGGGTGAAACCCGATGCCTGCATCACCACCAGTTCGCTACGCTGCGCCAGCATCCCCAGTCCCAGCAGCGCGCCAAGCAGCGCCGCCATAGGAAAGAAGATCTGGATATCCTTAGGTACGCTGAGCAGGGTGTACATACCCGCGCCCAGCGCGTCGTAGTTACCCTGCCCCGCTTTTTTCAGCTGATCGACAAACTTGATGATCCCGGAGAGCGACACCAGCATGAACAACGTCATCATGATGGTGGTAAAAATGGTTTTACCGATATAGCGGTCAAGTACACCAAATGGCTGCATTATACCGCTCCTTTACGCAGAAAACGGGCACGCAGGCGGCGGACCGGCACCGTATCCCACAGGTTTAAACCAATCGCCAACGCCAGATAGATCAGGTTGACCGCCCACATCCAGATAACCGGGTCCAGTTTGCCTTTACCGCCATTCGATTTAATGGAGGTCTGGATCAGGAAGAACAGCAGATAAAGCAGCATGGCGGGCAACATAGACAAGACACGCCCCTGACGTGGATTCACCACGCTGAGCGGCACGACCATCAGCGCCATCATAAATACGGTAAAGACTAACGTGATACGCCAGTGCAGCTCGGCGCGAGCGCGATCGTTGTCGGTATTCCACAGCGTGCGCATGTCCATCTGGTCAGTATCGTTCGGGTCCAGCGCCACGGCCTGATGGCCAATAATTGCCTGATAGTTCTGGAAGTCGGTGATGCGAAAATCGCGTAGCAACGCCGTCCCTTCAAAACGCGTCCCTTTGTTTAAGGTGACAACCTGGGAACCATCGCGCAACTGAGTAAGGTGTCCGGAATCGGCCACGACTACAGAAGGACGAGCATTGCCCTTAGGGCGAATCTGCGCCAGGAAAACATCGTGGAAGTCGCTGCCATCAACGCTTTCGATAAACAGCACCGAGCTGCCGTTGGTCGCCTGCTGGAATTGCCCCTGCGCCAACGCCGCCATACCGGGGTTCGCTTTCGCCTCCGCCAGCACTTCATCCTGGTGTTTTGACGACCAGGGGCCGGCCCACATCACGTTAACCGCCGCAAGGATACCGGTAAATAACGCCAGTACCATGGCGGCCTTTACCAGCACGGCTTTGCTCAACCCACAGGCGTGCATGACCGTAATTTCACTTTCGGTATACAGTTTGCCCAGCGTCATCAGCAGCCCCAGGAACAGGCTTAAAGGCAGGATGAGCTGCGCCATTTCCGGTACGCCCAGCCCCAGAAGCGAGAGCACCAGATTTGCGGGAATATCGCCGTCAACCGCCGCGCCGAGAATCCTCACTAACTTTTGACAAAAGAAGATCAAAAGTAAGATGAAGAGTATCGCCAGCTGGCTTTTGAGCGTCTCCCGCACCAGATATCTTATGATTATCACTTTAAATACGCCCGTAAAAACCCATTTTTTTGCTGGAATTTAGCTTGTTTCATGGCTTAAACGTCATTTATTCTCTTGAGTCGTCGAAATCATCGCTAAGATCATTATACTCAGCGGATTCACCTCTCAGAACTTGTTCTGACGTGCCAATGCCGTAATAACGTTAAGATTAACACGAAGTCACCGCAACAGCGGATATGAGTTACGAAAGCTTTCAATTTCTATACTCTAATGGATTTCGAGTTGCAGGCAGGCGGCAAGACTGTGAAGCCCCGGAGCTTACATCAGGTAAGCGACAGGGGTGAGCAGGCGCAGCCAACGCATCTGCAACTTGAAAGACGACGAGTATAGCTGTAGCCACCACTGTTGTCTTTAAGATTCAGGAGCATAGTGCATGGAGTTCAGTGTAAAAAGCGGTAGCCCGGAGAAACAGCGGAGTGCCTGCATTGTCGTGGGCGTCTTTGAACCGCGTCGCCTTTCTCCGATTGCAGAACAGCTCGACAAAATTAGCGACGGATACATCAGCGCATTGCTGCGTCGCGGCGAACTGGAAGGAAAACCGGGGCAGACTCTGTTGCTGCACCATGTTCCTAACGTTCTTTCCGAGCGAATCCTCCTCATTGGTTGCGGCAAAGAGCGCGAGCTTGATGAACGTCAGTATAAGCAGGTTATTCAGAAAACGATAAATACTCTGAATGATACTGGTTCGATGGAAGCCGTCTGTTTCCTGACCGAACTGCACGTTAAAGGCCGCAACAACTACTGGAAAGTGCGTCAGGCCGTCGAAACGGCCAAAGAGACGCTTTATAGCTTTGATCAACTCAAGACCAACAAGAGCGAGCCGCGCCGCCCGCTACGTAAGATGGTCTTTAATGTGCCGACCCGCCGTGAGCTCACCAGCGGCGAACGCGCCATTCAGCACGGTCTGGCCATCGCCGCCGGGATTAAGGCTGCGAAAGATCTCGGCAACATGCCGCCCAATATCTGTAACGCCGCCTACCTGGCGTCACAGGCGCGCCAGTTGGCTGACAGCTACAGCAAAAATGTCATCACCCGCGTCATCGGCGAACAGCAAATGCGCGAACTGGGTATGAACGCTTATCTGGCGGTCGGCCACGGTTCGCAGAATGAATCGCTGATGTCGGTGATTGAGTACAAGGGCAATCCGTCCGAAGACGCGCGCCCGATCGTGCTGGTGGGTAAAGGCCTGACCTTCGACTCCGGCGGCATCTCCATCAAGCCATCTGAAGGGATGGACGAGATGAAGTACGACATGTGCGGCGCGGCGGCGGTTTACGGCGTGATGCGTATGGTTGCCGAGCTTCAGCTACCGATTAACGTTATCGGCGTACTGGCGGGCTGTGAAAACATGCCGGGCGGACGCGCGTATCGTCCGGGCGACGTGCTGACCACCATGTCTGGTCAAACCGTTGAAGTGCTGAATACCGACGCCGAAGGCCGTCTGGTTTTGTGCGACGTGCTGACCTACGTTGAGCGCTTCGAACCGGAAGCGGTTATCGACGTCGCGACGCTAACCGGCGCCTGCGTGATTGCGCTGGGCCATCACATTACCGGTCTGATGTCGAACCATAACCCGCTGGCGCATGAACTGATCGGCGCGTCCGAGCAAGCGGGCGACCGCGCGTGGCGTCTGCCGCTGGGCGATGAGTTCCAGGAACAACTGGAGTCCAACTTTGCGGATATGGCGAATATTGGTGGTCGTCCTGGCGGCGCTATCACCGCGGGCTGCTT
This sequence comes from Salmonella sp. SJTUF14076, assembly GCF_015534835.1. Classification (NCBI taxonomy): domain Bacteria; kingdom Pseudomonadati; phylum Pseudomonadota; class Gammaproteobacteria; order Enterobacterales; family Enterobacteriaceae; genus Salmonella; species Salmonella sp. SJTUF14076. The sequence continues at coordinate 4,079,095 of NZ_CP064674.1, forward strand.
CCTGTCGCGCTTTACCCGTAAGTACAACTGGGCGCACCTGGATATCGCCGGCACCGCCTGGCGATCCGGCAAAGCGAAAGGCGCGACGGGTCGTCCGGTAGCGCTGCTGTCGCAGTTCCTGCTCAATCGTGCGGGCTTTAACGGCGAAGAGTAAGTTTGAGATTACCCCGTAGGCCTGATAAGGCGTATTAGCGCCGCCATCAGGCGTTTTGCCGGATGGCGCTGCGCTTATCCGGCCTACGGGAGGCATCATGGCAACGCATTTAAATCCACCACAAGAAGCCCCATATATGAAGAATGCGACGTTCTATCTTCTGGATAATGACACTACCGTCAACGGTTTAAGCGCCGTTGAACAACTGGTGTGTGAAATTGCCGCAGAACGTTGGCGCGCCGGCAAGCGCGTGCTGATCGCCTGCGAAGATGAGAAGCAGGCCATTCGGCTGGATGAAGCGCTGTGGGCAAGACCGGCGGAAAGTTTTGTCCCGCACAATCTGGCAGGCGAAGGCCCACGCGGCGGCGCGCCGGTTGAAATCGCCTGGCCGCAAAAACGCAACAGCAGCCCGCGCGATATTTTAATCAGCCTGCGTACAAGCTTTGCAGATTTTGCCACCGCTTTCACAGAAGTGGTAGACTTCGTCCCTTACGAAGAAACTTTGAAACAACTGGCGCGCGAACGCTACAAAGCCTACCGCGTGGCTGGTTTTAACCTGAATACGGCAACCTGGAAATAATGGAAAAGACATATAACCCCCAAGATATCGAACAGCCGCTTTACGAGCACTGGGAAAAGCAGGGCTATTTCAAGCCTAACGGCGACGAAAGCAAAGAGTCCTTCTGCATCATGATCCCGCCGCCGAACGTCACCGGCAGTTTGCATATGGGACATGCTTTCCAGCAAACCATCATGGATACCATGATCCGTTACCAGCGTATGCAGGGTAAAAACACCCTGTGGCAGGTCGGCACCGACCACGCCGGGATCGCCACCCAGATGGTGGTTGAGCGTAAGATTGCCGCTGAAGAAGGTAAAACCCGTCACGACTACGGCCGCGATGCGTTTATCGACAAAATCTGGCAGTGGAAAGCGGAATCCGGCGGCACCATTACCCGTCAGATGCGCCGTCTCGGCAACTCCGTTGACTGGGAGCGCGAGCGCTTCACCATGGACGAAGGCCTTTCCAATGCCGTGAAAGAAGTCTTTGTTCGCCTGTACAAAGAAGACCTGATTTACCGTGGCAAACGCCTGGTTAACTGGGACCCGAAGCTGCGCACCGCCATCTCTGACCTGGAAGTGGAAAACCGCGAGTCCAAAGGCTCGATGTGGCACATCCGCTATCCGCTTGCCGACGGCGCGAAAACCGCAGACGGTAAAGATTACCTGGTCGTCGCCACCACCCGCCCGGAAACTATTCTCGGCGATACCGGCGTGGCCGTGAACCCGGAAGATCCGCGCTACCAGAGTCTTATCGGTAAATTCGTTATTCTGCCGCTGGTTAACCGCCGCATTCCGATTGTTGGCGACGAACATGCCGATATGGAAAAAGGCACCGGCTGCGTGAAGATCACCCCGGCGCACGACTTTAACGACTATGAAGTCGGGAAACGTCACGCCCTGCCGATGATCAACATCCTGACCTTTGACGGCGACATTCGCGAAAGCGCGGAAGTGTTCGATACCAAAGGTGAAGAATCTGACGTTTATTCCAGCGAGATTCCGGCTGAGTTCCAGAAGCTGGAACGCTTTGCTGCCCGTAAGGCCATCGTTGCTGCCGTTGACGCGCTGGGCCTGTTGGAAGAAATTAAACCGCACGATCTGACCGTCCCTTACGGCGACCGTGGCGGCGTGGTTATCGAACCGATGCTGACCGACCAGTGGTACGTCCGTGCCGACGTGCTGGCGAAACCGGCGGTGGAAGCGGTTGAGAACGGCGACATTCAGTTCGTGCCGAAGCAGTACGAAAACATGTACTTCTCCTGGATGCGTGATATCCAGGACTGGTGTATCTCTCGTCAGTTGTGGTGGGGTCACCGTATCCCGGCATGGTATGACAACGACGGCAACGTCTACGTTGGCCGTACCGAAGACGAAGTGCGTCAGGAAAATAACCTCGGCGCCGACGTTGCGCTTCGTCAGGACGAAGACGTTCTTGATACCTGGTTCTCCTCCGCGCTGTGGACTTTCTCTACCCTCGGCTGGCCGGAAAACACCGACGCCCTGCGTCAGTTCCACCCGACCAGCGTGATGGTGTCCGGCTTCGACATCATCTTCTTCTGGATTGCCCGCATGATCATGATGACCATGCACTTCATCAAAGATGAAAACGGCAAGCCGCAGGTGCCGTTCCATACTGTCTACATGACCGGTCTGATTCGCGACGACGAAGGCCAGAAGATGTCCAAATCCAAGGGTAACGTTATCGACCCGCTGGATATGGTGGACGGCATCTCCCTGCCGGAACTGCTGGAAAAACGCACCGGCAACATGATGCAGCCGCAGATGGCGGAGAAAATTCGCAAGCGTACCGAGAAGCAGTTCCCGAACGGCATCGAGCCGCACGGCACCGACGCCCTGCGCTTTACCCTGGCGGCGCTGGCTTCTACCGGTCGCGACATCAACTGGGATATGAAGCGTCTGGAAGGTTACCGTAACTTCTGTAACAAGCTGTGGAACGCCAGCCGCTTTGTGCTGATGAACACCGAAGAGCAGGATTGCGGCTTCAACGGCGGCGAAATGACGCTGTCGCTGGCTGACCGTTGGATCCTGGCGGAATTCAACCAGACCGTTAAAGCGTACCGCGACGCGCTGGACAGCTTCCGCTTCGATATCGCCGCGGGCATTCTGTATGAATTCACCTGGAACCAGTTCTGCGACTGGTATCTGGAGCTGACCAAGCCGGTAATGACCGGGGGTTCCGAGTCTGAACTGCGCGGCACCCGCCATACGCTGGTCACCGTACTGGAAGGTCTGCTGCGCCTGGCGCACCCGATCATCCCGTTCATCACCGAAACCATCTGGCAGCGCGTGAAGGTCATTTGCGGTATTACCGCCGACACCATCATGCTGCAGCCGTTCCCGGAATATAACGCCGCACAGGTGGATGAAGCCGCGTTGGCCGATACCGAGTGGCTGAAGCAGGCGATCGTCGCAGTACGTAACATTCGTGCGGAAATGAACATCGCCCCGGGCAAACCGCTGGAACTGCTGCTGCGCGGCTGTAGTGAAGAAGCCGTTCGTCGTGTTAACGACAACCGTAGCTTCCTGCAAACCCTGGCGCGTCTGGAAAGCATCACCGTGCTGCCAGCCGATGACAAAGGCCCGGTTTCCGTGACCAAAATCATCGACGGCGCCGAACTGCTGATCCCGATGGCAGGCCTCATCAACAAAGACGATGAGCTGGCGCGTCTGGCGAAAGAAGTGGCGAAAATCGAAGGCGAGATTGCCCGTATCGAAGGCAAACTGTCCAACGAAGGTTTCGTCGCCCGTGCGCCGGAAGCGGTGATTGCCAAAGAGCGTGAGAAGCTGGAAGGTTATGCAGAAGCCAAAGCGAAGCTGATTGAGCAGCAGGCGGTTATTAGCGCGCTGTAATCTGAAAGCCTGATGGCGCTTCGCTTACCAGGCCTACACGTTCGCTTATTGACATGGCGCGATCGGTAGGCCGGATAAGGCATTCACGCCGCCATCCGACAACATGAATTATGGGCCGACGTAAACGTCGGCCTTTTTACATCAGATAAACGGGAAGTAAGGCATGATGCCACGAGAAATCCACATTAGCAGGCTGTTTTCCAGCGGCTTCTCATCATTGGTTAACTCAAGCGAATCCAGATCGCCCTGGACCTGTGTATTCTGCGCCAGCCAGCTCACCAGCCAAATTTTCAACCACGGATAAGCCAGCCCTAAGGTCACGCCGGAAATCACAAACACCACCAGTAACCGCCACAGCATACCGTGTGCAGTGACAGAGGAATGAAAACGAATCGAATCGTTCGCCAGTGACAAATTGTTTAAAAACAGGTTGCGTAACGCCACATATAAGTAACTGGTTACCACAATAATCGCGAGAAAATAGAGGAAATAACATGCCATTATCTGGCCATAATATTGCAGAATAAGCGCCCCTCCTGCCTGCGCATTCCCCATCATACTCAAAAGAATCATGTCGGTGAACACCGGCGCGATTAGATAACCAATCACGACAGCAAAAGGGAAAAGGGTCAACATTGCCAACACGCACCCTCTGATGCACGTTTTAACATTAACCTGAATCGAGAAACAATGAATGCCAAAGTTTGCGCCATTGCCAAACAAGGTCATCCATTTGCTGTAGGTAATACCGTTAATGACCCCTATCCCAATAATAGCCAGCAAACCGAGAAAAACGATATTGAACACTAAACCGCCGACGGCGATGGTTACCAGTGAGATAATATAAAGAACAATATAAAGCGCCACCATCAGGAGTACCGGGAGAGCGAACATGTACCACCAGGCGCGCCGCATGGAACACTGGAATCCAAAATGTACGCCATTAAGCGAAGTCATCATCGCCTGATACTGTAATCCTTTCACCGCCATAAAAGGAATAATCGCAATTAATAAGCCGAATAGCGTAAAACCGAGACCGGGATGACCGTGTTCAATAAGAGAGAGGCTAACAATATAAATAATAAAAACTAACAACACACTAATAAATAATGCGCCGCCCGTGGCTTTGTAAGCAAAAGGCTGATTGTTTAGCGTCATATTAGTATAAATATAACGTCGACATTTCACCATCGCCCACGGCGCATAGATTCCCAACGTGATACACGTCAACAAGAAATTCACAAGGCAAATAACAAAATACTTTCCGCCCTTGCCTGTAAACACCAACGTGTGATTATGGTTATCTTTACTACTGATAACGTTATTCATGAATCATATCCCTGAATTACAATCTATTAGAATTAATAATAAAAACCAGTAAATTGTTACTGATTTGACTACGATACTATTTTTGTTTAATTTTTCCGCCTTTTATTTTGTCTGATTCAGGATCTCCTTGCGCGTAACTCAAGACGGTGGTATTAAAGTAATCTATAAATAAATTTTAAAAATTGAGCCATATTATGAATAATGTCGCCTCGCCAACGCTCACGGTGCGCCGAATCACTACCGCCGACAATGCCGCTATTGCCCGTGTCATCCGTCAGGTTTCAGCGGAATACGGACTTACCGCCGATAAAGGTTATACCGTTGCCGACCCCAATCTGGATGAACTGTATCAGGTTTATAGCCAACCGGGCGCGGCCTACTGGGTGGTAGAGCAAAACGGTTGTGTGGTGGGCGGCGGCGGCGTGGCGCCGTTATCCTGTAGCGAACCAGACATTTGTGAACTGCAAAAAATGTATTTTTTACCGGTGATTCGTGGCCAGGGGCTGGCGAAAAAGCTGGCGCTGATGGCGCTGGATCATGCCCGTGAACAGGGTTTTAAACGCTGCTATCTGGAAACAACGGCTTTTTTACGCGAGGCGATTGCGCTATACGAACGTTTAGGATTTGAACATATTAGCGAACCGCTCGGCTGCACCGGACATGTCGATTGCGAAGTGAGGATGTTAAAGGATCTCTGAAAGCCAGGCGTTTATTTATCCTCGCCAGGTATTATTTTTGCTGATATAAGTAATCCCGGAAACATCCTGTTATCCGGGAATCACTTATTATTCAAGGAAGTTATAAATGAAACGCCTATTATCAGCAATTGTTTTCCCCGCTATGTTTATTAGTATATCTAATGTATATGCATTAGATATACAGCCCGGCGAATGGAAAATGGAAAATATAGAAATGCGCACCATCAATCCAGATACAAAAGAAGTATTAATGGATGAAAAAAATTCGGGCATAGCGACGCTTATGTGTTATACCCCTAAAATGTCTGAAGATTCTAAAAAAATGGTGAAGGGTTTTTCTACCAGTGCAGGCGGTTGCACGACAACATTTGTAGAAAGTACGGATACCAAACTGATCAATGAGACTGTCTGTAATAATCCTGATGTCAAATCGCACTCTATTGTAGAAACGACGAAAATAAGCGATACAGAATTTTCGATGACCATGAAATCGGATGTCGATGCAGGAGGTAATAAAACAACCTCCATCAACAAAATTAAACAAACCTTTGTTGGCAAGACCTGCTCTGAAGCGTCAAAAGGCGTGAAACAGTAACTATTTCAACACAAGAACCCGTAGTGATGATGCAAAAATGGCATTGTTCACGGTCACCTTTCGGAAATATAACACTGAGTGAGTTCTTTTTGCCTGCCGCTGGCAGGCTTTACTCAGAACAGAATATCATGAAAATGACCTTTCCTGCTCGCCAGCAGCTTGATGCCGGGCGGATGACCACGCAGGTGGCGACAGCGTAAAAGATAAAAACGCTAATCTTTAATTTTACCCTTTATCCGGCGGCTGGCACGCCGCTATGAAAACGAAACTCGCGGTCTGGCGACAAGATAAGGTCAGCTTCCACCTCGCCAAAATAGCGCACGCGCGCAGAAATGTCCTCGGCGGAAATCTGCTGCGCCAGCGCTAGGTAATCCTGATAATGCCGCGCTTCGGAGCGCAGAAGCGAGAGATAAAACGTCTGTAAATCCTCATCCAGCCAGGGGGCCAGAGCGGCAAAACGTTCGCAGGAGCGGGCTTCGATATACGCCCCGCAAATCAGCTTATCAATTAAGGTGAGCGGTTCGTGCGTGCGTACCGCTTTCAACATTCCTTTCGCGTAGCGGCTGGCGGTGATTTTCACATAAGGAATGTTTCTGGCCTGCATGACCTCGCGTACCTGCCAAAAATGGTGCAACTCCTCTTTAATCAATAACACCATACGGTCGATAAGCTGACGACCCCAGGGGTCATCAGTTTGCGGCATGGCGCTTTTGCTAATCTGTTTATGCAGGGCAACAAAATCCGGCTCCGGCCCCTGACGAAACGCGAACGCCTCGTAAGGTTGCAGCCAGGCGAGCAGCGCGTCAGCGCCCGATTTATCGGCGACATATTTACGCACCAACAGCAACGCGGTTTGCGCAGCCTTCAGTTCGCAGATCAAGTGATCGGTAAGCAGAAGAGGAAGATTTTGCGGATCGCGGGCCTGGACAATCCACGCCTGCGGCGTCGGGCAATGCAGGAAATTAAGCACCGGAGAGAGTATTTGCGGGTAATTCATACGTAACCTGTAAAAAAATACGACAGCAGACGCTGCCGTACCGTCATACTATGCAGCTTTAGTGACGCACGCCGTCGTCATCTTCATCGACATAATCGTCGTCGTCACCCTCTTCGCCATTAGGGTCTTCGAAATAGGTTCCCCAGCCGTCGTATTCGACATCATATTTTTCCGCCAGGTTCATCAGTTGCTCAACCTGAGCGTCGATGAGTTCGGCGTTCAACGCGCACTCGCTGAGGATGTCGCAACAAATAACCGTATCGCCCTCTTCCACTTCCAGCTCTTCCGGCTCCGTCACTTCATAGCCGAGTTTAAAGGCTTCTACCGCGGCTTTTTCCAACGTTTCGAAATCGTCAGCGGAAAGGTGATGCTCGATAGTGTACAGCGCATCCGGATCGCTGCCATCCTCAAGTAACTCTTCAATAATTAACCGCGTTTCTTCACGCTGCTCTTCCAGTAATTCCGGGTTTGCCATAGCTCGTTCCTCATAGATGTCCTGCCGATACTCTTATTGTCACATACCGCCGACGTTGCCTCCACCTTATCGAGAAAAGTTTTATCAAACAGGGTTGCAAATGAATAATCATCCATATAAAGTGAATTTTAATTCAATGAGAGGCCTAAGCCATGTGAGGGAAGTATGTCTACGTTTTACCAAAAACCTTTTTTAAAGTTACTTGATTTCACCGCCAGCGAGCTCACTGCTCTGTTGCAGCTTGCCGCCAAACTGAAAGCCGATAAGAAAAACGGTAAAGAAGAACAAAAGCTGGTGGGTAAGAATATTGCGCTCATCTTCGAAAAAGACTCGACCCGGACACGATGCTCTTTCGAAGTTGCCGCATACGATCAGGGGGCGCGCGTGACGTACCTGGGTTCCAGCGGGAGCCAGATCGGCCATAAAGAGTCCATCAAAGATACTGCCCGCGTCCTGGGCCGGATGTTTGACGGTATTCAGTATCGAGGATATGGCCAGGAGATCGTCGAAACGCTGGCTGAATATTCCGGTGTGCCGGTATGGAACGGTTTAACCGATGAGTATCACCCAACGCAATTACTGGCGGATCTGCTCACCATGCAGGAACATCTGCCGGGTAAAGCCTTTAACGAGATGACGTTGGTCTATGCCGGAGACGCGCGTAATAACATGGGTAACTCCATGCTGGAAGCCGCCGCGTTAACAGGATTGGATCTCCGTCTGGTCGCGCCAAAAGCCTGCTGGCCGCAAGCCGCGTTAGTGGCGGAGTGCAGCGCCATGGCGAAAAAGAACGGCGGCGCCATCACCCTGACCGAAGATATCGCCTCGGGCGTAAAAGGCGCGGATTTTATCTATACCGATGTTTGGGTCTCTATGGGCGAACCCAAAGAGAAATGGGCGGAGCGTATTGCCCTGCTGCGTGATTATCAGGTCAACAGCCAGATGATGGCGTTAACCGGCAATCCGCAGGTTAAGTTCCTGCATTGTCTGCCTGCGTTCCATGATGACGAAACCACGCTCGGCAAAAAAATGGCCGAAGAGTACGGTTTACATGGCGGGATGGAAGTGACCGACGAGGTTTTTGAGTCTGCGGCCAGCATTGTCTTTGATGAAGCGGAAAACCGCATGCATACCATCAAAGCAGTAATGGTAGCGACGCTGTCTAAATAATGTCGTGATGATGCCGGATGGCGGTTGGCCTACAAGATCGCAACGTGCAGGCGCCGCCATCCGGCACAAAATATTACGCCATCAGCATTTTCACAACCGCTTTACGTACCCGCGCCGGTTCTCCCACCGCGCACAGGGGCTTATGCACTTCGCCGGGATAAAACACCACAAAGTCGCCTTCGTTCAGGACGACGGTTTTCTCGTCGACGCTCGTCGGTAAAAATGCAATGTCTTTATCCGCCAGCCAGTCCGTGTGCGGCGTCCCCGCAGGCTGGGTGCTGAATGCCATCCCTTCCTGACCTTGTAGCACAATCTGAATATCAAGATAACGGGCGTGATACTCTGCGCTGCGCGATTCGCCCGGCTCCGTCATATTTTCAGAAATCATATAAAACAGCCTGTCGCCGTCAATGTCATACTTACCTGGCGCGGTCGTTGCCGTGACATGCGCATTGACGTGCTCAATCGCCTGCCGTAACGCCGTCGGCAGCCAGGCCTCCAGATGTTCAATATTGCCAATAATCATCGCATCCCCTTAGTTAAAACAGCGTTTTATTTTTCTCTTTATACGAGAAAAATGGCTGCCATACTACCCTTACTCTCATCGATTTTGCGCCAGCGCATGTTTATCGCCAGCGGTGTTTCTATATTGTTAATAGTTCGCCCAACTTTATGCAGTACCTATGCATAAACCCCAGCGGCGCCAAATTGCCATCACTAACAACGCTTTGATATTAAAGGCGTTAACATAAAAACGTTTTAGCGATCACAATTCGCTCTCCCTGCATAAATGACTTCTCTATCCATAGTTATTTTTAAATTATTTAAATATCCCCGATAATAAAATCCCCCTCACGCATAGTTATGCAACCCTTAAAAACAATCACTTTATTTTCAACTAGTTAAGATTTAAATATCATTCAATACAACAAACAAATAGTTAACAATAAAAAAATAACAAACCATATAGCTGCGTAGTAATTCATTTAATGCCTTATTGTTTTTTGAATTTCTCTGACCCGGCTCATATATTAAGTAAGAAAAATAGCACTCCGTGATTGATGTGAATCTCATCACATTAACAACCCAAATAAAATTTAATCATTGCTCCCGAATTTAACTGAAACGCCGCGACTGCAAGCACGCTAAATATTTGCAGCCACTCCTTCTTTATTCTTGAAATTATGTAAAAGGTATAATGATGGAAAAGCATTTTGTCGGTTCTGAAATCGGTCAATTACGCAGCGTAATGTTGCATCGGCCCAATCTCAGCCTAAAAAGACTTACCCCTTCAAATTGTCAGGAATTACTTTTTGACGATGTATTATCCGTAGAGCGCGCTGGCGAAGAGCATGACATTTTTGCCAACACGCTGCGCCAGCAAGGGATAGAAGTGTTGCTGTTAACCGACCTGCTCACCCAAACGCTGGATGTGGCTGACGCTAAAGCCTGGCTACTGGACACGCAAATTTCCGATTATCGCCTTGGGCCCACCTTTGCCGCAGATATTCGCGCCTGGCTGGCGGATATGCCGCACCGTGAACTGGCTCGCCATTTAAGCGGCGGTTTAACTTACGGCGAAATCCCCGCCTCCATAAAAAATATGGTGGTCGATACTCACGATATTAATGACTTTATTATGAAGCCATTACCGAATCACCTATTTACCCGTGACACGTCCTGCTGGATATATAACGGCGTCTCAATTAACCCCATGGCGAAACCTGCACGCCAACGTGAAACGAATAATTTACGTGCTATTTATCGCTGGCATCCTCAATTCGCAGGCGGTGATTTCATTAAATATTTCGGCGACGAGGACATTAATTACGACCACGCCACTTTAGAGGGCGGCGATGTGCTGGTGATTGGCCGCGGCGCGGTGTTGATCGGTATGTCTGAACGTACTACGCCGCAGGGCGTCGAGTTCCTGGCGCAGGCATTGTTTAAACATCGTCAGGCGGAACGCGTCATTGCCGTTGAACTGCCAAAACATCGCTCCTGTATGCACCTTGACACCGTCATGACCCACATTGATATCGACACCTTCTCCGTCTATCCGGAAGTCGTTCGCCCGGACGTTCAGTGCTGGACGCTGACGCCAGACGGACGCGGCGGTCTGAAACGAACCCAGGAGAGCACGCTGGTTCATGCTCTTGAAACAGCGCTTGGCATCGATCAGGTGCGCTTAATCACCACTGGCGGCGACGCATTTGAAGCTGAGCGCGAACAGTGGAATGACGCCAATAACGTGCTCACCCTGCGTCCAGGCGTGGTGGTGGGCTATGAGCGCAACATCTGGACCAACGAAAAATACGACAAAGCCGGCATTACCGTCCTTCCCATTCCCGGCGATGAACTGGGTCGCGGGCGCGGAGGCGCACGCTGCATGAGCTGTCCACTGGAACGCGATGGTATTTAAAGGAGACGTTATGGAAAACAAACGCACACTGGTCGTCGCGCTGGGCGGCAATGCGCTGCTCAAACGCGGCGAACCGCTGGAGGCTGATATTCAGCGTAAAAATATCGAACTGGCGGCCAGAACCATCGCCCAGCTTACGCGGCAATGGCGCGTGGTGTTAGTGCACGGCAACGGCCCACAGGTAGGACTGCTGGCGCTACAAAATAGCGCCTACGCTAACGTTACGCCCTACCCGCTCGATATTCTCGGTGCGGAAAGCCAGGGCATGATTGGCTACATGCTGCAACAGGCGCTGAAGAATCATCTGCCGGAGCGTGAAATCAGCGTCCTGCTCACCCAGGTCGAAGTCGATGCCAACGACCCGGCATTCCTCAATCCAACCAAATATATCGGCCCCATTTACGACGAAGCGCAGGCCCGTGCGTTACAGGCAGAAAAGGGCTGGGTATTCAAAGCCGACGGTAACGCCTTCCGCCGCGTTGTGCCTTCCCCGCAGCCGAAACGCATTGTGGAAAACGATGCCATCCGCGCGCTGATTAGCCGCGATCACCTGGTTATCTGTAACGGCGGCGGCGGCGTGCCGGTCGTGGAAAAAGCCGATGGCTACCACGGTATCGAGGCGGTGATCGACAAAGATCTGTCCGCCGCCCTGCTTGCCAGCCAAATTCACGCCGACGCGCTGCTCATTCTGACCGATGCCGACGCGGTGTATCTCGACTGGGGCAAACCCACCCAACGCCCGCTGGCGCAGGTTACGCCGGAGCTGCTTCGTGAAATGCAGTTCGACGCCGGTTCGATGGGCCCGAAAGTGACCGCCTGCGCTGAGTTTGTCGGCCATTGCCGCGGCATTGCCGGAATCGGCTCGCTGGCGGATGGGCAAGCCATTCTCGCGGGCGAGAAAGGTACTTTGATTCGGTGTGAAACCGCCGACGTTGACGCATAAGGCTTTTTACCGGATGGCGGCTTCCGCCTTATTCGGCCTACAGAGCGCGCATAACCGTGGGCCGGATAAGCGCAGCGCCATCAGGCAATTCATTTTAACAAGGATATTGTAATGGTTATTTCACTGAAAAATCGTAACTTTTTGAAGCTGCTTGACTACACCCCGGCGGAAATCCAACACCTCATCGATCTGGCTATTGAGCTGAAAGCCGCAAAAAAAGCCGGATGCGAAAAGCAAACGCTGATCGGCAAAAACATCGCGCTGATTTTTGAAAAAACCTCTACCCGCACCCGATGCGCGTTTGAAGTCGCCGCGTTCGACCAGGGCGCGCAGGTGACTTATCTCGGCCCAAGCGGCTCGCAGATCGGCCATAAAGAGTCCATGAAAGATACTGCTCGCGTCCTGGGACGGATGTATGACGGCATCGAATATCGCGGTTTTGGTCAACACATTGTGGAAGAGCTGGGGGAATACGCGGGCGTTCCCGTCTGGAACGGCCTGACTGATGAATTTCACCCCACACAGATCCTGGCCGATCTAATGACCATGCTGGAACACGCGCCGGGTAAAACGCTGCCGGAACTGAGCTTCGCCTACCTGGGCGACGCGCGCAACAACATGGGCAACTCGCTGATGGTGGGCGCGGCGAAGATGGGCATGGATATCCGTCTGATAGCGCCAAAGTCCTTCTGGCCTGATGCCGCGCTGGTCGCGCAGTGCCGGGAAATCGCCAGCGTTACCGGCGCTCGTATCACCTTAACGGAGAGCGTTGAAGACGGCGTTCACGGCGTGGATTTCCTCTATACCGACGTCTGGGTCTCGATGGGAGAACCCAAAGAAGCCTGGGCGGAGCGCGTCAGTCTGATGACGCCATATCAGGTCAACCAGCAGGTGGTAAACGCTACCGGTAATCCTGATGTGAAGTTTATGCACTGCCTGCCCGCCTTCCATAACGAGCACACCAAAGTGGGACGCGAAATCGAAATGGCTTACGGCCTGAAAGGACTGGAGGTCACGGAAGAGGTGTTCGAGTCCGCAGGCTCGATAGTCTTCGATGAAGCGGAAAACCGGATGCACACCATCAAAGCGGTCATGGTGGCGACGCTCGGCGACTAATCCCACAGGATATGCGCCCTCGCGGCGCATATCCGTGATATCAGGAGAGAACATCATGGGTAAATTTAAATTTCCCACCGCTTATACCATCCTGTTTATTCTTATTGCCCTGGTCGCAGTGATGACCTGGATTGTGCCGGCGGGAAAATACCAAATGGCGATGAACGCCACGCTGGGAAAAGAGGTGCCGGTGGCGGGAACGTATGCCCCCGTGGACGCGCATCCGCAAGGGATTACCGCTGTTTTACTGGCGCCGATTGACGGCCTCTATAACCACGAAACCTACACCGCCGGCGCCATTGACGTCGCGCTGTTTGTCTTGATTATCGGCGGCTTTCTGGGGGTGGTGAATAAAACGGGGGCGATTGATGCCGGTATTGAACGGGTAACAGTCAAACTCAACGGCAAAGATGAGTGGATGATCCCCATTCTGATGGCGCTGTTCGCCGCAGGCGGCACTATCTATGGCATGGCGGAGGAGTCGTTGCCCTTCTACACGCTGCTGGTGCCGGTCATGATGGCGGCCCGCTTCGATCCGTTAGTGGCGGCGGCAACCGTACTGCTCGGCGCGGGGATAGGCACGCTCGGTTCGACCATTAATCCTTTCGCCACGGTCATTGCCGCCAACGCCGCCGGCATCCCTTTTACGCAGGGCATGCTGATGCGCGTACTGCTGTTAATTGTCGGCTACGTACTGTGCGTGTTTTGGGTAATGCGCTATGCGCGCAAAGTCCGCGCCCATCCTGAGCTTTCTATCGTGGCGGATAAAATGGAGGAAAATCGCGCCCATTTCCTCGGCAATCGCGCCAATACTCTGCTGGAGTTTACGGCTACCCGGAAATGGGTGCTGCTGATCTTCGCCGCCTCTTTCGCGGTGATGATTTACGGCGTGGCGGTTCTCGGCTGGTGGATGGCGGAAATCTCCGGCGTTTTTCTGGCGGCGGCGATTATCGTTGGCGTGATAACGCGGATGGGCGAGGAAGCGTTCACCAGTACCTTTATCGACGGCGCGCGGGATTTACTCGGCGTGGCGCTAATTATTGGTATCGCGCGCGGCATTGTGGTGGTCATGGATAACGGTATGATTACCCACACCATTTTGCACAGCGCGGAAAGTCTGGTTTCCGGCCTCTCTACCACTATTTTCATAAACGTAACCTACTGGCTGGAAGTATTGCTCTCCTTCCTGGTGCCCTCCTCTTCCGGTCTTGCCGTATTGACAATGCCCATTATGGCGCCGTTAGCGGATTTTGCCCACGTACAGCGGGATTTGGTCGTAACCGCCTACCAGTCGGCCTCCGGGATTGTGAACCTGGTTACGCCCACCTCCGCCGTGGTCATGGGCGGTCTGGCAATCGCGCGGGTTCCCTATGTCCGCTATCTGAAATGGGTCGCGCCGCTGTTGCTGATCCTGACATTGCTGAACATGGCGGTACTGAGCATCGGAGCGATGATGTAACGAGCCAGATGGCGACGCGTCTTATCCGACAGGACTGATAAGCACAGCGCCATCAGGCACGCCGTCACCTTTTTTGATCGGCTTCTCATTTTCCTGCAAAACCGCCCGATTGATCCGCAATCAATGTGACAAATGTGATGAATTTCGCCAGTCCGTTGATATCAATAATAAAGATAAGGTGCATTTATGAAGGAATACGATGATTACTCCGCCAAAGAACAACAGCAACTGGCGGTTTGTCAGCGCCTGATTAGTGAAAAAAGTTACCTGTCCCAGGAGGAGATTCGCCGCGATTTACAAAATGAGGGATTTGAAGGTATCAGTCAGTCTACGGTTTCGCGCCTGCTCAAGCTGCTGGGCGCAATAAAAATCAGAAATACGAAAGGACAAAAGATTTATTCCGTAAATCCCCAGCGGCGTCCTTCGCCGGATGCCGGACGTTCAATAGCCGAAATGGTCGTCAGCGTTGAACATAATAGCGAATTTATCCTTATCCATACGGCAGCAGGTTATGGTCGCGCCGTCGCAAGAATTCTGGATTACCACGCATTGCCGGAAATTCTCGGCGTCGTTGCCGGTAGCAGTATTGTCTGGGTCGCACCACGGGTCGTTCAGCGCACGACGCTGGTACACAAACAAATTAATTATTTGCTTAAAATGAATTTAAATTCATAAGAACCGTTTGCGACAAGTAAATCATGCATTAATTCGCTTGATCCCAAAACAGAGCTGAGTATAATCGCGGACAATTTGCCGGGAGGAAGCATGGTTCAGTGTGTACGACATTCTGTCTTACCGCGTCTGAAAAAAGACGCAGGCCTGCCGTTTTTCTTTCCGTTGAAAGCCAATACCAAGCCCCTCAATTGAGGGGCTTTTTTTTGCCCAGGCGTCAGGAGATAAACATGGCTAACCCGCTATATCAAAAACATATCATTTCCATAAACGACCTCAGCCGCGACGATCTTAATCTGGTACTGGCGACGGCGGCGAAATTAAAAGCCAACCCGCAGCCGGAGCTTTTGAAACATAAAGTGATCGCCAGCTGCTTTTTCGAAGCCTCCACGCGTACCCGCCTGTCGTTTGAAACTTCAATGCATCGCCTGGGTGCCAGCGTAGTGGGCTTCTCCGACAGCGCCAACACGTCGCTGGGGAAAAAAGGAGAAACGTTAGCCGACACGATCTCAGTGATTAGCACTTACGTGGACGCGATTGTGATGCGCCATCCGCAAGAAGGCGCGGCACGTCTGGCGACGGAGTTTTCCGGTCAGGTGCCGGTGCTCAATGCGGGCGACGGTTCGAATCAGCATCCGACGCAAACCCTGTTGGATCTGTTCACCATCCAGGAAACGCAGGGCCGTCTGGATAACTTGCATATCGCGATGGTCGGCGATCTGAAATATGGCCGCACCGTGCATTCGCTAACCCAGGCGCTGGCGAAATTTAGCGGCAACCGTTTTTATTTTATCGCGCCGGACGCGCTGGCGATGCCGCAGTACATTCTGGATATGCTGGATGAAAAAGGGATGGCCTGGAGCCTGCATGGTTCTATTGAAGAGGTCATGGCCGACGTCGACATCCTCTATATGACTCGCGTACAGAAAGAGCGTCTCGACCCGTCGGAGTACGCCAATGTGAAGGCGCAGTTTGTTCTGCGCGCCAGCGACCTGAACGGCGCGCGTGAAAATATGAAAGTACTGCACCCGCTGCCGAGGATTGATGAAATCACCACGGATGTGGATAAAACGCCACACGCCTGGTACTTCCAACAGGCGGGCAACGGTATTTTCGCTCGCCAGGCGTTACTGGCGTTAGTACTGAATAGCGAACTGAGTCTGTAAGGGAGAAAAACGATGACACACGATAACAAACTGCAGGTTGAAGCCATTAAATGCGGCACCGTGATTGACCATATCCCTGCGCAGGTAGGCTTTAAACTGCTGAGTCTGTTTAAATTGACCGAGACCGATCAGCGAATCACTATCGGTCTGAATCTCCCGTCTGGCGAGATGGGGCGTAAAGACTTAATCAAAATAGAAAACACCTTCCTCACCGATGAGCAGGTTAACCAACTTGCTCTGTACGCGCCGCAGGCCACCGTTAACCGCATCGACAACTACGACGTAGTCGGGAAATCGCGCCCCAGCCTGCCAGAGCGTATTAATAATGTGCTGGTTTGCCCGAACAGCAACTGCATCAGCCACGCGGAACCGGTATCCTCCAGCTTTGCAGTGAAAAAACGCGCCAACGATATCGCCCTCAAATGCAAATACTGTGAAAAAGAGTTTTCGCATAATGTGGTGCTGGCCAACTAATGGGGGTTGGTTATGAGATCCCGGCTCCCTATAATGAGCGGGGACATTCTATTACCGCTGTAATTCAGGAGAAATCATGAGCAAAACTATTGCGACGGAAAATGCACCAGCAGCAATCGGCCCATACGTACAGGGCGTTGACCTGGGTAGCATGGTAATCACTTCCGGTCAGATCCCGGTCGATCCGAAAACCGGCGCCGTAGCGGAAGACGTATCCGCTCAGGCACGTCAGTCGCTGGAAAACGTTAAAGCTATCGTGGAAGCCGCTGGCCTGAAAGTAGGCGACATTGTGAAAACGACCGTCTTCGTGAAAGACCTGAACGATTTCGCGACCGTCAACGCCACTTACGAAGCCTTCTTCACCGAGCACAACGCCACCTTCCCGGCGCGTTCCTGCGTGGAAGTGGCCCGTCTGCCGAAAGACGTGAAAATTGAGATTGAAGCGATCGCTGTTCGTCGCTAACGCTCGTTTATAGATAGTGGCCGGATGGCGCTATCGCTTATTCGGCCTGGTATGCCATCCAGGCCGATAATTCACAATACTTCGACGCTTACTGCCAGCCATAACGTCGGCTGTAAAACCCTTTCACTAACTGGGTTAACGTCATATAGCCCGCCAGAATAGCAATCAGCCACGGGAAATAGCTTAACGGCAGCGCCTGCAACTGCAGGTAAGACGCCAGCGGCGAAAACGGCAACGAGACTCCCACCACCATCACCAACAATGTCATCGCCATCAGCGGCCAGGCGGCGCGACTTTGAATAAACGGCAGACGACGGGTACGGATCATATGCACAATCAGCGTTTGCGACAGTAATCCCACCACAAACCAGCCGGACTGGAACAAGGTTTGCGTTTCTGGCGTATTCGCATGAAATACCCACCACATCAGACAAAAGGTCAAAATGTCGAAAATCGAGCTGATCGGACCGAAAAAGACCATAAAGCGCCCCAAATCAGCCGGATTCCAGCGCTGCGGCTTTTGAATTTGTTCTTCATCGACATTATCAAACGGAATCGCCACCTGGGATACATCGTACAGCAGGTTTTGAATCAGCAAGTGCAGCGGCAGCATTGGCAGGAACGGCAAAAAGGCGCTCGCCACCAGTACGCTAAACACGTTACCGAAATTTGAGCTGGCCGTCATCTTGATATATTTCAACATATTAGAAAAAGTACGACGACCTTCAATGACGCCTGCTTCCAGCACCATCAGGCTCTTTTCCAGCAGGATAATATCGGCGGCTTCACGGGCGATGTCCACCGCGCCATCTACCGAGATACCAATATCCGCTGCCCGCAATGCCGGGGCATCGTTAATCCCGTCGCCCATAAAACCGACCACATGCCCCTCGCGTTTGAGCAAAGTGACGATGCGCTCTTTATGCATCGGCGTCAGACGCGCAAACAACGTCGTACGGGCGGCCAGCGCCGCCAGCGCGTCGTCGCTTAACCCTTCAATATCACTGCCAATAATGACATCGCCCGCATCCAGCCCAACTTCATGGCAAACTTTCGCCGCTACCAGCTCGCTGTCGCCGGTGAGAATTTTCACCGTAATTCCGCTCGCCTTCAGCGCTTTCAGCGCCGGCGCGGTGGTCTCTTTCGGCGGATCGAGAAAAGCAATATACCCTTCCAGGATCAGGTCAGATTCATCGATACGCTGGTAATCGCCCTCACGCGCAGGCAGGTATTTGGTCGCGACGGCGACCACGCGTAGCCCCTGACGGTTCAGCGTGTCGGTAACGCGTTTCACCCGGCGCAGCATATTGTCGTCCAGCGGCACAATATCGCCGTTGTGGCGCACCTGAGTACACACGTTCAGGATCTCCTGTAACGCGCCTTTGCAAACCAGTTGATGCACGCTCGAATCTTCGGCCACCACCACCGACATCCGGCGACGCTCAAAATCAAACGGGATCTCATCGATTTTCTGCCAGCGTCCGGAGAGCTGACGCGCGGCGGTTTCGTCTACTCCCTCCAGGACTGCCGTATCCAGTAAATTTTTTAGACCGGTCTGATAATGGCTGTTCAGCCAGGCGCAATGCAGTACATGCTCGCTGGGCTTACCAGAAATATCCGTATGATTTTCCAGCACAATTTTATCCTGCGTCAGAGTGCCGGTTTTATCGGTGCACAGAATATCCATCGCGCCGAAGTTCTGAATCGCGTCAAGGTGCTTCACGATAACTTTCTGTTTCGAAAGCTTCACCGCCCCGCGCGCGAGGGTAGAGGTGACGATCATCGGCAACATTTCCGGGGTGAGTCCTACCGCGACCGAGAGCGCAAATAGCGCCGCTTCCCACCAGTCACCTTTCGTGTAACCATTAATAATCAGTACTACCGGCGCCATGACCAGCATAAAGCGGATCAGCAACATACTGACGCGGCTAATTCCTTTCTGGAAAGCGTTCTGCTCGTTATCTTGTTCCGACACGCGCCCCGCCAATTGACCAAACCAGGTGTCGGCGCCGGTCGCCATCACCACGGCCTGCGCCGTTCCGCTCACGACATTTGTCCCCATAAAGCACAGCGTGTCGCACTCAAGCGGGTTATTTTGCCGGGGCTCACGCGTCGTGGCGACTTTCTCGACCGGCAGAGATTCGCCGGTCAGCGACGCCTGGGCGACAAACAGATCGCGCGCCTGGATAATCCGTAAATCCGCCGGGATCATATCCCCCGCCGCCAGCTTAATAATATCGCCGGGCACCAGTTGATCGATGGGTAATTCCAGCCAGGCGTTTTCGCCATTTTCATTAATAACCCGCAGTACGGTAGCGGTATTGCTCACCATCGCTTTTAGCGCGTCCGCCGCTTTCGTCGAGCGCGCTTCCTGCACAAAATTCAGCAGTGTTGAGATACCGACCATCAGGGCGATAACGCCTGCGGCAAACAGATCCTCCGTGGCATAAGAAATGCCGCCAAGAATCGTGAGTAAGATGTTGAAAGGATTGCGATAACATACCCACAGATGCACCCACCACGGCGAGGGTTTCTGTGCCGGAAGGCGGTTTTCGCCATGCTTTTCACGCGCGCGCGTCACCTCGGCGGCGTTTAATCCCTCCGGGTGCGTATCAAAAACGCGCCAGAGCGTCTCCTGCTCCATTGCCGCGACTTTCAGACAGCGCTCGCTCAGCGAAGGCGGGATAGTCGCATTTACCGCGGTCTGCGCGCCGGGCAGCGGATCGCGGTGAACCAGACGATAAGGCAAATGACGATTAAGCCGGGCAAAAAGCTGGCGGGTAATGGTTTTTAGCATAGGTAATCCCTCCGCGCCGAAGTCAGGCGCAGAAAATTCTTCAGGCGCGGCAAAGCCTTGCCCGATGAGCAATGTTTAAATAAAAACAGGGACGTTATTGTGTCACTGTCTTACACACCGGTAAGACAGCAGAGGCAGGCTTACCGGAAAAGGAAAATTCTCCATCGCGGGAGAGGGGTGGGTTCAGGGTCCATGTCGCCTCCGGTAAGTAAATAATTTGCGCCGCGGATTATACGCATAAATCCATAAGTTTTGTGGCAATTATGGCGGTATCATACCGTTACGTAATTAAACCAACGATAAACCAGACTTTGCCCATTGCCCTTCGCTTGAGTAAAGTTACTCTTTTTATCACCATCAGCGTCACGCCACGGGAAAACAGGATGCAAAACCGGCTCACTATCAAAGACATCGCCCGCCTGAGCGGCGTAGGGAAATCAACCGTTTCCCGCGTGCTTAACAATGAAAGCGGCGTAAGCGAACGTACCCGCGAGCGTGTCGAAGCGGTGATGAATCAACACGGTTTCTCCCCGTCCCGCTCCGCCCGCGCGATGCGGGGACAAAGCGATAAAGTGGTCGCTATTATCGTCACTCGCCTTGATTCGTTGTCTGAAAACCTCGCGGTTCAGACCATGCTGCCTGCGTTTTACGAACAGGGCTACGACCCTATTATGATGGAAAGTCAGTTCTCGCCGACGCTGGTAATGGAACATCTGGGCATGCTCAGACGACGTAACATTGATGGCGTGGTGCTGTTTGGCTTTACCGGCATCACAGAAGAGTTGATCGCCCCCTGGAAAGCCTCGCTGGTGCTGCTGGCAAGAGATGCGCAAGGTTTTGCCTCCGTCTGTTACGACGACGAGGGCGCGATTCATATCCTTATGCAGCGGCTGTATGAGCAAGGACACCGCAACATTAGCTTTCTGGGCGTTCCCCATAGCGATATTACCACCGGCAAACGTCGGCATGACGCATACCTGGCGTTTTGCAAAAAACATAAACTTCATCCCGTCGCCGCCCTGCCCGGTCTTGCCATGAAGCAGGGTTATGAGCATACGGCAAGCGTCATCATGCCGGATACCACCGCGTTAGTCTGCGCTACCGATACGCTGGCGTTGGGCGCCAGCAAGTATTTACAGGAGCAACGTATTGAAACGCTGCAACTGGCAAGCGTCGGGAACACGCCGCTGATAAAATTCCTGCACCCGGAGATCGTCACTGTCGATCCTGGCTATGCTGAAGCCGGACGGCAGGCGGCTTCGCAGCTGATCGAACAGATCAATGGCCGCTGCGATCCGCGCCGGATCGTCATTCCTTCTACCCTCGCCTGAGTGACTGATTAAACGGAATACCACGAGTAATTTGTGATCTTCGCCGTGTTTCGGGAACGTTCCCATTTTTAAACCAACGTTGAAGAGCTACTCTTGCGCCAACCCATAACTTACCTCCTCTGCCATGAGGCTTTACAATGAGCAAAGTAAAACAAGCCGATATCGACCGGCTGATTGACCTGGTTGGCGGGCGCGACAACATCGCCACGGTGAGCCACTGCATTACTCGCCTGCGCTTTGTGCTCCACCAGCCCGCGAACGCCCGACCAAAAGAGATCGAACAATTGCCGATGGTTAAAGGCTGTTTCACCAACGCCGGGCAGTTTCAGGTGGTGATCGGCACCGACGTTGGCGATTACTATAACGCGCTGCTGGAGACCACCGGCAAAGCGTATGCTGATAAAGAGCAGGCAAAAAAAGCCGCTCGCCAGAACATGAAATGGCATGAGCAGCTAATTTCCCACTTCGCGGAGATCTTCTTTCCGCTACTACCGGCATTGATCAGCGGCGGTTTGATCTTAGGCTTTCGTAACGTGATCGGCGATGTGCCGATGAGCCACGGTCAAACGCTGGCGCAGATGCATCCGGCGCTAAAAACGCTTTATGATTTTTTATGGTTGATCGGCGAAGCGATCTTTTTCTATCTGCCGGTGGGAATCTGCTGGTCGGCGGTGAAAAAAATGGGCGGCACGCCGATTCTTGGTATCGTGCTCGGCGTGACGCTGGTGTCGCCGCAGTTGATGAATGCGTATCTGCTGGGCCAGCAAACGCCGGACGTCTGGAACTTCGGCGTATTTAGTATTGAGAAAATAGGCTACCAGGCGCAGGTTATCCCGGCGCTACTGGCAGGACTGGCGCTTGGATTTATTGAAACGCGGTTGAAACGCATCGTGCCGGATTATCTCTACCTGGTCGTCGTCCCGGTGTGTTCGTTGATACTGGCCGTCTTTCTCGCCCACGCCTTTATCGGCCCCTTTGGTCGCATGATCGGCGACGGCGTAGCCTTTGCGGTACGTTATCTGATGACCGGCAGTTTCGCCCCGATAGGCGCGGCGCTGTTCGGCTTCCTGTATGCCCCGTTGGTCATTACCGGCGTCCACCAGACCACGCTCGCTATCGATATGCAGATGGTTCAGAGCATGGGCGGTACGCCAGTCTGGCCGCTGATTGCGCTGTCGAATATCGCGCAAGCCTCCGCCGTGGTGGGCATTATCATCTCCAGCCGTAAACACAATGAACGTGAAATTTCCGTTCCGGCGGCGATCTCCGCCTATCTGGGGGTGACCGAACCGGCAATGTACGGCATCAACATCAAATATCGCTTCCCGATGCTGTGCGCGATGATCGGCTCTGGCCTTGCCGGTCTGCTCTGTGGTCTGAATGGCGTAATGGCAAACGGCATCGGCGTTGGCGGCCTGCCGGGCATTCTCTCTATCCAGCCGACTTACTGGCAGGTGTTTGCGATGGCGATGGTTATCGCGATCGTTATCCCAGTGATTCTGACCACCTTTATCTATCAGCGTAAGCATCGTCAGGGCACATTACAAATTGTCTAATTCTTCTTCGGGGCGCAGTTGCGTCCCAACGTACTTGCAGGAAACTACAATGACTATTCCCCTCTGGTGGCAAAACGGCGTTATTTATCAGATCTACCCGAAAAGTTTTCAGGACACGACCGGCAGCGGCACCGGCGATTTACGCGGCGTCACGCAGCGCCTTGACTATCTACAGCGACTCGGCGTGGACGCCATCTGGCTCACGCCGTTTTATATCTCGCCGCAGGTGGATAACGGTTATGACGTCGCAAATTATACGGCTATCGACCCGACCTACGGCACGCTGGATGATTTTGACGAGCTGGTCGCGCAGGCGAAAGCACGCGGTATTCGTATCATCCTGGATATGGTGTTTAACCATACTTCTACCCAGCACGCCTGGTTTCGCGAAGCGCTGAACAAAGAGAGCCCATACCGTCAGTTTTACATCTGGCGCGACGGCACGCCGGATGTCTGCCCGAATAACTGGCAATCCAAATTTGGCGGCAGCGCCTGGCGCTGGCATAGCCAGAGCGAACAATATTATTTACACCTTTTCGCGCCTGAACAGGCCGACCTGAACTGGGAAAACCCCGCCGTGCGCGCCGAGCTGAAAAAGGTCTGCGAATTCTGGGCCGATCGCGGCGTGGATGGCCTGCGTCTGGACGTGGTGAACCTGATCGCCAAAGATCAGGATTTTCCTGACGATCCGACGGGCGACGGACGCCGCTTTTATACCGACGGGCCGCGCGCGCATACGTTCTTACGCGAAATGAACCGTGACGTTTTTACGCCGCGTAATCTGATGACGGTAGGCGAAATGTCCTCTACCACGCTGGAAAACTGCCAGCAATATGCCGCGCTTAGCGGCGACGAACTCTCAATGACCTTCAATTTTCATCATCTGAAGGTGGATTACCCCAATGGCGAAAAGTGGACGCTGGCAAAACCTGATTATGTGGCGCTGAAAGCGTTGTTCCGCCACTGGCAACAGGGGATGCATAACGTCGCCTGGAACGCGTTATTCTGGTGTAATCACGATCAGCCGCGCATCGTTTCCCGCTTTGGCGACGAGGGGGAATACCGTGTTCCAGCCGCGAAAATGTTGGCGATGGCGCTGCACGGTATGCAAGGGACGCCTTATATCTATCAGGGCGAAGAAATCGGCATGACCAACCCACACTTTACCCGCATCACCGATTATCGCGACGTGGAAAGTCATAATATGTTTGCCGCGCTACGCGCCGCCGGGCGCGACCCCGACGAACTGCTGGCTATTCTGGCCAGTAAATCCCGCGACAACAGCCGCACGCCGATGCAGTGGGACAACGGTAAAAACGCCGGTTTCACCCAGGGCGAGCCGTGGATAAGCCTGTGCGATAACTATACGGAGGTTAACGTCGAGGCGGCATTACGCGATGAAAACTCGGTGTTTTACACCTATCAAAAGCTGATTGCGCTACGTAAAACCCAGCCTGTACTGATCTGGGGCGATTATCAGGATCTCCTCCCGGATAGCCCATCAGTATGGTGTTATCGCCGCCAGTGGCAGGGGCAAACCCTGCTGGTTGTCGCCAATCTGAGCGACCAGTGCCAGGAGTGGCATCCGCCGCATATCAAAGGACAGTGGCAGGCGCTACTGCATAATTATGGCGAGGTCGCCAGTCAGCCAGCCGCGATGACGCTGCGCCCATTTGAAGCCATCTGGTGGTTACAACGCTAACGCGACGTCCTTATACGGATAAACGCCACAAACCTATTGACACGGGCTGTGGCGTTGCTCCAGGTTACTGACTGTTTTTGTTGAATAATTAATCAGATTTTTCTTGCTATCTTTTACAAACGCTACAGCGCCCGCCATCTGTACGCTCTGATTTTTACCTTGTTCTACATCAATAAAATTGCAAACATCCTTGATGCAAATCACTACATATAGACTTTAAAATGCACGCCGACCCAATATGTTGTATTAATTGACTACAATTGCTACAACATCCGTTCACTCGACACAAGGTGAATTGTGGATAACCTGGGTCAGGATTGCGGGAAGTCGTTGGAAAAGAGATGAATAAACCTGTTATGGCTTCCCCGGCCTCTGTGGATAACCTGTTCTTACAAATATGGAGTGATCATGACACCGCATGTGATGAAACGAGATGGCTGTAAAGTGCCATTCAAATCAGAGCGCATTAAGGAAGCCATTCTACGTGCAGCTAAAGCAGCGGGAGTCGATGACGCAGATTACTGTGCCACCGTCGCAGAAGTCGTTAGCAGCCAAATGAACGCACGCAGTCAGGTGGATATTAACGAGATCCAAACTGCGGTTGAAAACCAACTGATGTCCGGCCCGTACAAACAGCTTGCCCGCGCCTACATCGAATACCGTCACGATCGCGACATTCAGCGTGAAAAGCGTGGTCGTCTGAACCAGGAAATTCGCGGCCTGGTGGAGCAAACTAACTCCGCGTTGCTCAATGAAAACGCCAACAAAGACAGTAAAGTCATTCCCACCCAGCGCGATTTGCTGGCCGGGATTGTCGCCAAACACTATGCCCGCCAGCACCTGTTGCCGCGTGACGTAGTACAAGCGCATGAGCGCGGCGATATCCACTATCACGATCTCGACTATTCGCCGTTCTTCCCGATGTTCAACTGTATGTTGATCGACCTGAAAGGCATGTTGACCCAGGGCTTTAAGATGGGTAACGCCGAGATCGAACCGCCAAAATCTATCTCTACCGCCACTGCCGTTACCGCGCAGATTATCGCGCAGGTCGCCAGCCATATTTATGGCGGCACCACCATTAACCGTATCGACGAAGTGCTGGCGCCGTTTGTCACCGAAAGCTATAACAAGCACCGCAAAACCGCCGATGAGTGGCAGATCCCGGATGCCGAAGGGTATGCGCGTTCTCGCACCGAAAAAGAGTGCTACGACGCCTTCCAGTCGCTGGAATACGAAGTTAACACGCTGCACACTGCTAACGGCCAGACGCCTTTCGTGACCTTTGGTTTTGGCCTCGGCACCAGTTGGGAGTCGCGTCTGATCCAGGCGTCTATTTTGCGTAACCGTATCGCCGGTCTGGGTAAAAATCGCAAAACCGCCGTGTTCCCGAAACTGGTCTTCGCTATCCGCGACGGTTTGAACCACAAGTTTGGCGATCCGAACTACGACATTAAACAACTGGCGCTGGAGTGCGCGAGCAAGCGCATGTATCCGGACATTCTCAACTACGATCAGGTGGTCAAAGTCACCGGTTCGTTCAAAACGCCAATGGGCTGCCGCAGCTTCCTCGGCGTGTGGGAGAACGAAAACGGCGAGCAGATCCATGACGGGCGTAACAACCTGGGCGTGATTAGCCTTAACCTGCCGCGCATCGCGCTGGAAGCAAAAGGCAACGAAACCGCATTCTGGAAACTGCTGGATGAACGTCTGGCGCTGGCGCGGAAGGCGCTGATGACCCGTATCGCCCGCCTTGAAGGCGTGAAAGCCCGCGTCGCGCCTATCCTGTATATGGAAGGCGCCTGCGGCGTGCGGCTGAAAGCGGACGACGACGTGTCTGAAATCTTTAAAAATGGTCGTGCGTCCATCTCTCTGGGCTACATTGGTATCCATGAAACCATTAACGCGCTGTTCGGCGGCGAGCACCTGTACGACAGCGAGCAGCTTCGCGCTAAAGGCATCGCGATTGTGGAGCGTCTGCGCCAGGCCGTGGATCAGTGGAAAGACGAGACCGGCTACGGCTTTAGCCTGTACAGCACGCCAAGTGAAAACCTCTGTGACCGCTTCTGCCGTCTGGATACCGCCGAGTTCGGCGTGGTGCCGGGCGTAACCGATAAAGGTTACTACACCAACAGCTTCCACCTCGACGTGGAGAAGAAGGTTAACCCGTACGACAAAATCGATTTCGAAGCGCCGTATCCGCCGCTGGCGAACGGGGGTTTCATTTGCTACGGCGAATACCCGAACATTCAGCACAACCTGAAAGCGCTGGAAGATGTCTGGGATTACAGCTATCAGCATGTACCGTATTACGGCACCAACACGCCGATCGATGAATGCTACGAGTGCGGCTTTACCGGCGAGTTCGAATGTACCAGTAAAGGTTTCACCTGCCCGAAATGCGGCAACCACGACGCCGCGCGCGTCTCGGTCACCCGCCGCGTGTGCGGTTATTTAGGCAGCCCGGACGCGCGTCCGTTTAACGCCGGTAAGCAGGAAGAAGTGAAGCGCCGCGTGAAGCATTTAGGCAATGGGCAGATAGGTTAATCCTCCGTTTGCAATGCGTAAATGCCGGATGGCGGTGTAAACACCTTATCCGGCTTACAACCGCTGGCTATAGTTCCAATTTCATGAGTTTCCTCTAAGCAGTTGGTGTTGTAGCAAGGCGGCAAACGAACGAATCCCAGGGAGCTTACATAAGTAAGTGACCTGGGTAAGTGAGAGCGGCCAACGCCGCTACAGCGCCAAATGCAACGAGGAAACATGAACTTTCACCAATACTACCCCGTAGACATCGTTAACGGCCCCGGCACCCGCTGCACCCTGTTTGTGTCAGGGTGCGTGCATGAATGCCCTGGCTGCTACAACAAAAGCACCTGGCGGCTCAATTCCGGCCAGCCGTTTACCAAAGAGATGGAAGATAAGATCATTGCCGATCTGAACGACACGCGCATTCACCGTCAGGGGATCTCGCTGTCGGGCGGCGATCCGCTGCATCCGCAAAACGTACCGGATATCCTGGCACTGGTACAACGCATCCACGCGGAGTGCCCGGGGAAAGATATCTGGGTGTGGACCGGCTACAAGCTCGATGAACTCAACGCCGCACAGATGCAGGTAGTCGATCTCATCAACGTGCTGGTCGATGGCAAATTTGTGCAGGATCTGAAAGACCCGGCGCTTATCTGGCGCGGTAGCAGCAACCAGGTAGTGCATCATTTGCGTTGATCGCTAAAGCCGTTTGTTTGCATCGTGATAGACGGCTGAATGTTCTCGCTTACCGACCGCGACAACAAACACAATCACAACGTCATCCCGAACCTGGTACACCAAGCGATAACCGGACGATTTAAGCTTAATTTTATAGCAGTCAGGAAGATCGTTTAAACGGGCAGAGTCGATTCTGGGGTTCAATAGCACATCAGCCAACTTTTTCTTAAGCTGAGCCTTCACCGTATCGCCCAGCTTATGCCACTCTTTTAAGGCCCTCGGGTCGAATTCCAGTTCATAAGTCATCCAGACTAACCTTGATTCCCTTTTGCGGACTAGACAGCCTCTCCCGAACTGTCTGAATCAATGCATCTTCACTGTCGCTAAGAGTGACGGTTTTCACTGGCATGCGCCCCGTTTCCGCGACGTACTGGAACAGTAATCGTACGGCTTCCGTTGGAGTAATGTTCAGTTTTTCCAGCACGGCATAAGCCTCATTTTTGAGTTTGTCATCCAGACGGACGTTCAGCGTGGCCATTATGCCTCCAGGAGAATCGAATGTGTAATGCAGTTTAGCATTACATTCGCATTACATCGAATTCTGGATAACGCCTCTCAAAAACGACTCACACACTCCATCGCGACCGTTTTAAATTGCGTAAAATTCTGACATGCGCAGAGGCGCGTCATGGCGCGTTCGCGCAGGAAAGTGACGAAAATATCGTAGATGGCCATCGCCTCTTCATATTCACTTTTGCTGATGGCGAGTAAAAAAATAACGTGCGCCGTTTCGTCACCCCAGGCAATCCCCTGCGGCGCGAGCACCGTATAAACCACCGTTTTCTTCGCCAGCAGCCCCAGCGCGTGTGGCAAGGCAATCCCGTCGCCTAATAACGTACTGACGATAGCTTCACGTTCAATAACCGAATCGAGAAACGCCGTATCAACAAAGCCTTCCTCGTGCAACTGATCGCACAGCGTTTTAAACAGCGTCTGTTGATCTATTTCCCCCTCCACGATGCGAAAATGCGAGGCATCGAAATATTTATCCAGCATCCACGGACGGGTTCTGTCCACCAGCACCAGCTTACCGATCTGCTCCAATTGATAGTCGGTAGGAAAGGGCGCGATCATGATGACCGGCTTATCTTTTTCGCCGATCCGCGCTGTGGAAATCACAAAATCCTCCACAATACTGTCCCGCGCCTCATAGTCGCGTAGCGTCAGAGTGCGGGCAATCTCAATCTGCGGGTATTTCCGCGCCAGTACCGCTTCAATCATCCGCACCATCGCATTACCAGCATCGCACACCAGCAGTACCTGCGGCTGCCGCTGGTAGCCAATGTTGTAACTACGTTCCAGCCCAACGCCAATATGCAGCACCAGAAAACCGATTTCGTTTTCGCTAATGGTATACGGCGTGTATTTTCCCCAACTCGATATCGCCGCCAACGTCATATCCCACGCCATCGGATAGTGCTGCTTAATATTTTCCAGTAGTGGGTTGGGGATCATGATCTGGTAGCGCACGCGGGTGATCATCGTTTTGATGTGGGTCAGCAAGTCCGCGTGAAGCTGTTTATCATTCAACAGGTTATAGTTGTACTGGGTATTAATAAAATTGAGGATATAGTGCACCAGCGCCTCTTCATCATCGGCATTAATGGCGCTGGGGGCAATC
Organism: Salmonella sp. SJTUF14076; assembly: GCF_015534835.1. Classification (NCBI taxonomy): domain Bacteria; kingdom Pseudomonadati; phylum Pseudomonadota; class Gammaproteobacteria; order Enterobacterales; family Enterobacteriaceae; genus Salmonella; species Salmonella sp. SJTUF14076. Next base: position 4,108,940 of record NZ_CP064674.1, read on the forward strand.
TCCTGTACCTGGCGGGCGGCAATATGCACCTTCAGCCAGCTTACTTCCGGCTCCGACAGCGGCTTGTCGGCCAGCTGTTGTAGTAGCTCCGCAATCTCATGCGCCGCATGGCGCACCTTTTCATCGACCTCCTCCGCCACACATTCCGATAACGGATACCCCTCGCGAATACGCCGTACCGCCACCGCGCAGTATAAACGTAGAAACAGCTCGCCCTCATCGGTCAGGCGGATTTGACAATGAGAGAAAATATCCGGCAAAAGAGACCGCAGCCGTTGAGACACCTCGGTGTTCAGCGTGGTACTAACAATTAACGGATGAGAGGGCTCCTGCTGCGCCAGCGTCCATAAAAGGTCGGTCAGACAGGCGCGAATCGCCATCTCTCCGCCAAACAATTTCATGCCATGACGCGGACGCGTTTCCAGCGTCAGATGATAACGCAGCAAATGCTCGCGCACGTCCGCCATATCGTTCTGCAACGTCGCACGGCTGACAAACCATTCATCTGCCAAATCCTCCAGCTTCAGCGAGAAGGCGGAGGTTAAAAAACGCGCCAGCAAGTAGTGTATCCGCTCCTGGCTGGTGCGCGGACCGCGCGCCAGCGTGGGAGATTGCTGCGTTTGCAGGGATTGATAACGTGCCGGATCATCAATTTTGAGCTGATACCCGTTGCCGCGGCTGAGAGTAAATTGCGCGCCATGCGGCGTCAGCAACATGTTCAGCGCGGCGATATCCGCCCGAACGGTACGCGTGGAGACCGACAACCGCTGCGCCAGTTCGTCCTGCGGCAGCGTCTCGTTTTGCAGCATCGCAAATAGCTGCGCTAAACGTTGGTTGGGGAATCGCACGTCTCTCTCCTCATGATTAGCCGACACGCGACCGGACGATAGCGAGTAACTGACGCACATCGTCCGCACGGGTGTTGCCGCTCACCTTATCAATAATCGAACTATAAATGTGAGGAATGATTTTGCTTACACCTGCATCAAGGGCGATGTGCAGAATCTCGGCGAAGTTTTCCAGATCGATGCCGCCCGTCGGTTCCAGCCAGAAATCATGGCGGGCGCAGGCGTCAGCCACCGCTTTATACTCGTCGCGACAGGTGAGTCCTCCCATCGGAAAGTATTTAACGGAGCTGCCGCCCATATCTTTGAGCAGCGCAATCGCCGTTTCTATGGGTACGATGCCGTCCGGCGCGCGGCTGCTTAGCGGGCCGGTGGAAATTTTCACCAGCCCCGGCGTGCCGGTCGGCGAGACAAGACCGTTCACCACCGTCTCGTTTTGCCCCAGCAGCGCCCGGCTGGCCCCTACGCCGGTAAACACCTGGTTGACATGCTGCGGCTGTACCTGACGCGAGATTTCGCTCACCATCGCCGACTGGTTAGGATCGCCTGCCCCCAGTCCGACGGAGAGCGCATTGTCGATAAGCGCCGCATATTCACGCATATCCGCGACTGCGCTTGCCACATCCGGATAGTTTTTGGAGAGCACGCCAACCAGCACATGACCTTCCGCCGCCGCGTAGATTTCCCGGGCGTTATCTTTCGAACCGGCCAGTACGTTCAGGCAAACGCGATCGCGGTAAAAGTTAGGGGTCAGTTTCATGCTTGTTTCTCCTGATTAATCACCTCGCCAATACGACGCGCCACAATCGCTAACTGCGCGCGATCGACGCTGCGGACATCCGCTTCAATAATCCCTTCGTTGGCTTTGTATCCGCGAAAGTAAATCGCGTATTCCCCTTGCTTCAGCGCGTCGACCAGTTCGCCTGTGGCGATGCCGGTAACGGCTTCATCAAACTTAATTTCCGTGCGCGCGATGTCGCGTCCGGCGCTGTCCCACACCACACGGGCGCTGACGCCGTTAAACGTGTTCAACGTGTCGATAAAGGGCGCCATTTTTTCTACCATCTCCGCACCGCTCTCTTTTTGCGCCCGCAGGTACAATTCAATGGCACAGGTCAGGCCAATAATTCCTTCTTTGCCGACCTTCATCGCCCGGCCAATGCCCGCTGACTGACGTTTTACCCACTCAACATACTGCGTTTTACCAATCACCAGCCCGCTGGTCGGCCCTTCAATCGCTTTCGCGCCGCTATAGATAACGAGATCTGCGCCCACGCGGTAGTAGCACTGCAAATCTTCTTCCGCCGCCGCGTCCACAATCAGCGGGAGATTATGCGTGCGCGCCACCACCGCAGCCTGCTCCACGCTGAGCATACTTTTCTGTACGCAGTGGTGAGATTTGATATAGAGAATAGCCGCCGTGCGCGGCGTAATGGCCGCCGCCAACTGGGCGGCGGAACATTCGTTGGCGTAACCGGCTTCCACCAGTTTGCCGCCGCCCAGCGCCACCATCGTTCCCACCGGCGCGCCAAAGTTGACGTTGTGGCCCTTTGGCAGGACGATTTCGTTATTTTCAATCGGTGTAACGTGCAGGTTTTCCAGCAGCCAGTCGCTGTCCTGAACCAGTACCGCGGCAACCGACTGGGCAAGGCCCGCACTGGCGCAGGAGACTACCGTCGCCCCTTCCACTTCCAGCAATTTCGCAATGTACTCACCGGTTTTATTCACCAGATCTTTCATCTCGAAATACTGATTCATTCCGGCCATCGCCGCGTCTATCACTTCCGGGCGCGGCGTAGAGACACCGAGCGCCGTCATACGTCCGGAGGCGTTAATCACCTGTTTTAATTGATACTTCTCAAAAATCGAAGGCATGTTCCGCGCTCCCTTGTTCGGTCATATAGCCCTTGCCTGCGCGTATCGCGGCAAGCGGCGTCAGCAATTCTTCAGCCTGTAAGCTGTCGTGTTCCGCGTCTACCAACACGGTGGGCTGGCGTTTAAGCGTAAAGAGGGTCAGGTCGGCATCCAGACCTGGCTGAAGACGCCCTTTGGTTTTCAGATTCAGGCTATCGGCGGCATTGGCCGTCACGCACGCAATGACCTGCGGCAGCGACATGCCGATGGCGAGGAATTTCGACATCACATTAGCCAGCGAATGTACCGGGCCGTTGATGCGGTTACGGCAGTAGATATCGGAACTGATGGTATGCGGTAAAATCCCCAGGCTAATAGCGCGTTTAGCCACCGCAAAGCTCAGGCTGGCGGTACCATGCCCGACATCCAGACGCACGCCGCGCGCCAGCGCTCGTGTCACCGAGGCGCGCAGCTCGCCGTCAGGCCGAAGAATACGGTTCGGCTTACCGTTGTAACAGTGGGTAATGATATCGCCCGCCGTCAGACGCTCCGCGATTTCGTCCAGATCCGGCGGGTTATTGCCAATATGCACCATCAGCGGCAGGTTGCCGTTTTCTTGCTGCATGGCTTTAGCGCGTTCCAGCGGCGTGATGCCGTTAACGCCTACCACGCTGCTGCTCATCCGCGCCTTGAGGCCGACGATAAAATCCGGGTGGCGTTTTACCGCCTGCCGGACCGCATCGGCGTCAATATTGGCCATGTTAGCCAGCTCGTTTTGGGCAATAAGCCCGACGCGTGAAACATTCAGCAGCGCATAAACGTCGGTGGTCGCCTGACGCGTCAGAGCATAGAAATCATCAATGTCGTCTGCGCCAGTGCTGCCTGCATCCACCACTGTGGTAACGCCAGTGGCAATACCCACGCTGTCCGGTTCGTCGTGATAAATCGGCGATTTTGGGTAGCAGTGAACATGAGAATCAATCCAACCCGCACTAACGTAACACTCGCCGCGCAGGTCAATGGTTTTCACCGCCGGACCATCAACGTCACCCAACGCCGCGATTTTGCCATCTTGCAGGGCAATATTAGTCAGCGTGTCATCGACCAGACTCGCATGGCGCAGGAGTAAATCAAACATCGTTCTCTCCTTTGCCGGATGGCGGCGCAACCGCCTTATCCGGCCTACAAATCAACAGTTAGCTAATCGCAATCGGGAAGATGGAACCGAGGATCATCGCGCCTAAAATCGCGCCGCCGGTAATCGGCTTCTGCCAGATATAAAACAGCAGCGCACCCACCAGAGAGCCCAGACCAATGGGAATCGATGCCGTCATGGCGCTGAGGATAATCAACGGCCCCAGAAAACGGCCTGAAGTGTTACCGGCCCCCATCATGACGTCCGCCCCGTACGTGGAGTCGCTCTGATTAATGGTGAACTTACGCGCCAGAATAATGATGTAGCCAATCGCCAGGCCAATCACCAGACCGGTTATCAGCGAAGCGATAAAGTTCGCCACCGGGAAGACAAAGCCAGCCCCCAGCAGTAACGCCGGAACCCCTAAGCCCACGCCAGTCTGAATTGCCCCGCCGATATCCAGAATTCCGACCAGCGAACCTTCGATAATGCGGGCAAATAAAAAGCTGGCGCCGAAAGCGGCGACCGCGCCGTAGACGCCGGTATCCATCCCCGCTTTCAACATCGCCACAAAAGCGACTTCGTTAAATGCGCCGATACCGTACAGATAGTACATATGCGTCCCGGCGAAAACGCCGGAGGAGAGCAGGCCAACAAAGATCGGGAACGACCAGTCGGCATACCAAAAACCTTTATTCTCTTCCATTGTGGCCTCCGTTATTTGCCGCTGAGCGAGTTGTGGATCAGTTCAAGCCAGTTCGGTACCGTCATGTTGAAAGACTCGATCATTTTCATGTCGAAGCCGCGGAAGAAGCCGCTCAACACAAACAGCAAAACGATGGCGACCATCATCACTTTGGTGACATGGTTCCAGCCGCTCTCTTCTACGCCTTTGCCGATCAAAATACCCAGCACCAGCCCCGGTACGGCGTTCCCCATGATGAGCTGCGCCGCGCCGCCGAAAACGGTGGCCCAGAAGCCCGATTTTTTACCGGCGTCGATCGCCGCTAACCAGAAGATCACAGGCATGACGATGTTGACCAGCAGGTTTGCCGCCGGTACCAGCACCTTAACCGCCGTCACCTGTAGCGCTTCTGGCACGGATGAGGCGGTCAGGTTAAGGAACGTCACGACGATCATGCCGATGACGGCGCAGGCGATCGCCATTTTTTTCGGGTCGTGCAGCGTCTCGCCGACGTTACGGTTTTTGATCATTAGCGCCGCCGCGCCCCAGTTAGGGATGATGCGGTGATCGACATCCTGGGTGAACGATCCGGCCGCCACAGACGAGGCCCAGGCGTTAAAGAAGAAACCCAGCCCAAAGGAGAAGTGCGATGCCGGGTCGCCTTCACAAGAGTTGAGTTCGCCCAACGTACGGAACGCGCCCATCCCCTGCGTGGTTGGCGCGTGAAACATGCGTGCAGCCCCAGCGCCCACCCCTACGCCGACCAGCGCGCCGATAATGAGCGATTTAATTAGTATTATCAGGAACATAACTATGCCTTTTTAATAAAAATCAGCGTTTCGCGACGAAATCCACCCTGTCGAGATTGATGGCGGTCACGTTGACGGTCACATCCAGCTCCACGCTGTAAGTGCGTCGTTCCCGGCGCAAAAAGAAAAACAGAAAGGCCTCTTTACGCACCGACTCATGCGCCTGAACAATCCGCACATCCTGTGGCTCAATACGCAGTAAGATATACGGCGACTCTCTCATCACCGCCGACTGAACATGGTTCAGCGCATCGGCAAAGGCGCGTGCTTTGGCGTCGCCCTTGCCTTTTACTCTCACCGTGGTGGTGAATTGCTCTTTCATCATCAGACGCCGTATTTCTTTTGCCACGCCTGCACCAGGCGCTCGCCGAGCTCTTCTTTATCCATAAAGCCGAAACCCAACACGTTGCAGCCTTCATTGATAGCGGTGACGCCTTCATCCACTGACCGCATTCCATATTTGGCTTTGTAGCCATGCTTGTTTTGCGCGGTGATAGCGCCCGCGCCGCCGCTGCCACAAAATGAAATGCCGAAGGTGGCGTTTTCCGCTTTCATCACATCGCCCAGCTTCATGTCTGCCGCGACGCCCGGTACGACGACCGCGCGACCGCCCGCTTTTTCCACGCCTGCCGCTACTTTCTGGCCTTTACCCAGGCGATCGCCAATCACGACGGTAATCTGTTCCATTTTTTGCTCCTTAGAGGTTGTCTTTCGCGACTTCAAAATGTACCGATAATAGCCAGGCTTCTTCGTCAGGAAGGTTGCCAAACGCCGCCACGATTTCGCGGGCGAGCGCCATTGATTCGGCTGAGATTTCATCAAACAAGCTGGCATCGACTTCCGGTAAAGGCTCGCCGGTAATTGACCGGTGCGCCATCGCGCGAACGTGCGAGGTCAGCATTTGCGTCTGTACCGCATTGGGGACAATGTGATGCCGCCCCAGCAGGCTATCCACCTGCGTTAACACCTGTTCAGCCAGTTCGTTAATTCGCTCACCGGCATCGTGTTTTACTGCTCCGTTATCCACGCGTCTCACCCCGTTAATGGCAATGAGATAAAACTAGCGGTAAGGGTTAAAAGTTTGTAGCGAGTTATTTTCCACCTCGAAGTGGAAACGCGAGTGGGATAGGTGATCTGCGCCACAGAAAAGGCGGCATTAATGAATTATCGCCGGGAAAGTGTGAGATCTATCGCGGCATAAAGAGGAAATAGCGTGGCAGAAACAAACAATGACGTTGTCGTATAAAGTGAGAAAGTGTGATGGGTATTACATTTTGCCGGATGGCGACCTGCGGATAAAGCGAAGCCGCCATCCCACAAAAATTAACGATACTTCTTATGATACGTATTGCGGGTGGTTTTTAGCGCTTCCGCCGCCGCTTTCGCTTCTTTAACGTTACCTTCGTTCGCCAGCTTCAGCGCGCCATCAATTTGGCCGACCAGAATGTCAAAACCGTGACGAAAATCCTTCATTTCCGGGCTATCCGGCGCTTTATCTTCCAGCTTTGGCGGCGTAGCTTTTTGAGCATCCAGCGCGGCCGCGCGCATTTTGGTTAATGCCGCTTTCAGTTCAGGGGCACTATCCGTTTTCTCAACAACTTTCAGGTTATCATTGAGAATATCCATATTATCTTCAAGATCGGCAGCAAAAACAGCCGAACCGAATACCAGCGATGACACAGCAAGAATAGCTAACAGGCTTTTACGCATTGCTCACTTCCTTTTTTATTATTAACGATAAGTGTAATACCCTGAATAATTCGGGTTGCAGGCAGCCAACGCGCCTGCAGCCTGAAGTATGACGGGTATTATTGTCCGGCGATTTTCATCTCCGGTAACAATACCGAACCACACTGTATATTACTGCGCGTTTCAATATCATCACCCACGGTGACAATATTACGCCACATCTCTTTTAAATTACCGGCAATGGTAATTTCACTTACCGGGTACTGGATTTCACCATTTTCAACCCAGAATCCCGCAGCGCCGCGGGAGTAGTCGCCGGTAATACCGCTGACGCCCTGGCCCATCAGTTCCGTCACCACCAGGCCGGTGCCCATCTCTTTTAGCAATTGCTCAAAGTTCAGCCCCTGCCCGGCGATACGCCAGTTATGAATGCCGCCGGCATGACCGGTACTTTTCAGCCCCAGTTTGCGGGCGGAATAGTTGGTCAGCAACCATTGCGTCAGTACGCCATCCTTCACAATATCCCGGCGCTCCGTACGCACGCCTTCGCTGTCGAACGGTGAAGACGCCAGCCCTTTTAGCAGATGCGGATGTTCTTCGATGGTTAACCATTCCGGCAGAATTTGTTTGCCCAGCGAGTCGAGCAGAAAAGTGGATTTACGGTATACCGCGCCGCCGGCAATCGCCCCGACCAGATGACCAAATAGCCCTGTCGCCACTTCATTGGCGAAAATGACCGGCGCTTTCATGGTGGAGAGCTTGCGCGGCGACAGGCGGGATAAGGTACGGCGCGCGCACTCGGCCCCGACCCATTCCGGCGCTTGCAGATCCGCCATTGCCCGACCGATGGTGTAAGCGTAATCACGCTCCATATCGCCGTTCTCTTCGGCGATGACGCAGCTTGAGAGCGAATGGCGCGTGGAGCAATATCCCTGCAACATGCCGTGGCTGTTGCCGAACACTTTAATGCCGTAATGGCTGTTAAAACTACCGCCTTCGGTATTGGTGATGCGTTTATCCGCCTTTAGAGAAGCCTGCTCCGCACGCGCGGCCAGTTCAATGGCTTCGTCTGGCGTAACCTCTGCCGGGTGGAACAAGTTCAGATCCGGCGCGTCAAACGCCAGCAGTTCTTTGTCCGCCACGCCTGCGCACGGGTCCGGCGACGTGTAACGCGCGATATCCAGCGCGGCCTGCACGGTACGGGCAATCGCCTGCGGACTTAAATCCGTCGAAGAGGCGCTGCCTTTGCGGTTCTGGTGATACACCGTAATGCCCAGCGCGCCGTCGCTATTAAATTCGACATTCTCTACTTCACCATAACGGGTGCTGACGCTAATGCCGGTGGTCTTGCTGACGGCGACTTCCGCCCCATCCGATTTGCCTGAGGCTAACTCCAGCGCTGTCGAAACTGCTTCTTCCAGAATCTTACGCTGCGCTTCAACTTGTGAGATTACTTTCATTGCAAATGCCATAATGTAGAGAGAGTTTCTCTGAAGTCTAACAGAGAACCGTTTTTCAGTGCGCATCTTAACTGGTAACATTAGCCTCTTTTTTTAAGGAGCCTGACATGACAAAGCAGCCCGAAGACTGGCTCGACGACGTTCCCGGTGATGACATCGAAGACGAAGACGATGAAATTATCTGGGTCAGTAAAAGTGAAATTAAACGCGATGCCGAGGAATTAAAACGCCTGGGCGCGGAACTGGTGGATCTGGGGAAAAACGCGCTGGATAAGATCCCGCTGGACGCCGATCTGCGCGACGCCATTGAACTGGCCCAGCGTATCAAAATGGAAGGACGCCGCCGCCAGTTGCAGCTTATCGGAAAAATGCTGCGCCAACGCGACGTTGAACCTATTCGCCAGGCGCTGGACAAGCTGAAGAACCGCCATAATCAGCAGGTGGTGCTGTTTCACAAACTTGAGCATCTGCGCGATCGTCTGATCGTCGAAGGCGATGACGCGGTAGCCGAAGTACTGACCCTGTGGCCGCACGCCGATCGTCAACAGCTTCGTTCATTGATCCGCAATGCGAAGAAAGAGAAAGAAGGCAACAAACCGCCGAAATCAGCGCGTCAGATTTTCCAGTATCTGCGCGAGCTGGCGGAAAACGAAGGGTAATTGCCGTAAATGACCGCGCCAGCCTGTGGCGCGGTACAGGCAAATCCACCCTTTTTTAACGTCCGAGTAACTCCCGCTCGATCCGCTCGCGCGTTTCCACCGCCTGAACACTCATTTTTTCAGGATAACCAAACAGCGACGTGGTGATAATTGCCTCACCGCCCACCTTAAACGTGCGGTTTGCAAAATCCATTTCACGCAGCGCCTGGAATAGCGCGTCAAAATCAACCTCACCTTCTCCCAGCCCGATGTGCTGATGAATCGTCGCATTCACGCCAGGCGGGTTCATGATATAGCGGCAGGGAAGCGTGTGGTTGTGCGTATCGGCCAGCAGAACATGCGAAAGATCGGCCCCGGCATAGTTCAGCATCCTTGCGACGTCGCCCTGCCCTTTATCGTAAAAGAAGCCATGCGGTGCACTGTACAGATAGGTCACGTTATCACTACGCAAAGACTGCACCATGTCGACCGTCTCATCGTTCAGTTCGCAGAAATCCCAGGGGTGAGACTGAATTTCGATTCGAATTCCCTCTCGTTCCACGATCGGCAGCAGTTCCTCCATGGAGCGATACCACATCTCTTCACAAATCTCCGGCTCATCCGGCGTCCCGGAAAGCTCGGTATTAATCACCTGTACGCCCATATCAACGGCAATCTCAATCATCCGCTTCCAGTTGGTTACCGAGGCGCGCCGACGCTCTTCATCGGGGCCGGACCAACGATAAACCACAATAAATGACGAGATTTCCACGCCGTAGTTCTGCAAGGCGCGTTTATATTCCTGCATGGTGTCGCGACCAGCTTTAGGGTGTTTATAAAACGGATTAATACGCGGGTGCGGCGACTGCTCAATATATTTATACCCCCACTCGGAAACCTGCCGTACCATTTGGGTAATGGGTAAATGTTTAATAACATCGACATCAAAAGCAATTTTCATTGTAAATACCACGCTGCGGAAACTGAAAACGGTCACCTGGAAATTAGCTGTATCATTGCAGCAGCAATGACACGCTGCGATTAATTTGTTCCTCTATTTCCGCCTCACTCCAGGAAGCCAACTGGGAAGAAAAAGGTTCAAAAGCGTAAATACCGCGATATCCCATATTTTCCAGACGCTGCACCTGCTGGTAATTCTGCATTACATCCTTTTCACTCAGCATAATACGCTGCTCATCAGCCAATGCTTCCGTTGGTCGGGTGTCTTCCACACCGGACAAATGCACCAGCCCGATAGCAGAAATATCAATGCGCGACGCAAACTCCTTTTCGGCCTCTTCGTACAGATGATGATGGAAGGTATCCAGCAAAACCTTAAAGGGGGAACCTGCTTCCCGGATCAGTTGCTGAGCCCAGACGGCAGAACGCAGCGAACTTACGCGGAATCCCAAAGGTTCAACCAGCCCCTGAATATCATACCGGGCAAAGAGATCGCTCAGTCGTTTTATTGCCTCAACCGTAACCTCCGGCGGCACAATCGTTCCATCATTCAGCGGACAAAGAACTAATGCCCGCGCGCCGACTCCCTGTGCGTCTCGTAATAATCCTTCCGTTTTTTTTACTACCTCCTCGGTCAGTTGGTTAAAGGGATAGACCGCATTAATTGTGACAATTTCAAGTCCATACTTTTCTGCCAGGTTACGCACCTGATTATAATTCAAGTCATCAGTAACGCTGCCGCTTGGCATATCATTACGCAATTCCACTTTATTAAACTCAAGACGTTTAACCAGTCGAAAGAATGCTTCTATGCTTAGACCCGGTGCAATTTTCCGGTTAATACAAAACCGTGTTTTTTCGATATTCATTATTTTCTCCCTGAACGTATATGAGTGGGTAAATAACCGTAATCCGTTAGTACAATTTAACGTAGGGTGAAAAAACCGGCTTTATCAATCTTGATAAAAACCGGTTTAATTTAGTGATGAACATCACAGGCTATAAGGGATTTTTGAAGAATATTTGAAGCTATTTCTCGCCAGGCACTTTAAGAAACTGCACCAGGATGCCGCTGAATAAATAGAGCCCCGCCATAGTATACATCACCACGCCGGTGCCGAACCCTGCCAGAACAGAGACCAGCGCTGGCCCAACGAAATTCCCCAGGCCGGAGCCAAAGTTCACGGCCGAGTTCGCCGCCCCCTTCTTATCCGGCGCCATCATCGGCACCAGCGGCGTCATTGGCACAAAGCCAGCCAGCCCGGCTCCCCACAAACACATCGCCAGCATAAAGGCGACATAGTTATGCCCCCATATCATCGGCACCCAGTAAACAATCAGCGTAGCGACACCGGTCAGGATGCTGCCAAAAATCTGGATGGTTCGGCGAAAACCAATTTTATCGCCCATCCAGCCAAAGATAATGTTGAAGACCTGGTTAGAGATAAAGGTAATCCCCCAAATACTCGCCCATTCCTCAAGCGTAAAGTGCTTATCCAGCAGAAACAGAGGTAATACGACAACAAAACCATAGGTGCCAAGACCGTTAATAGTTTTGACAATCACCGCCAGACCGATCCGTGGCCGTTCATACATAATGGAGATACCCGCAGATAACTCTTTGAAGACCGGCGTCGTTCGCGGTTTCAGAATGAATTCATTGCGTTCCAGCACCAGCATGAAGAGAACCCCCAGCAGCGCAACGCCCATCCCGGCCCACATCACGTTGATATGCCCCAACGCAGGAATTAACGACGCCGCCACCACCGGCCCAATGATAGTAAAACCAAGGTTATAGACCACCCAAAACAGCGAGGTACCGATCCCTTGCTGGTGATTATCCAACTGGATGGTCAGGCGTACCAGGAAGGAGTAACAGACCAGCGGATACCCCACGCCACGCAGCATATAGGTCACGAGAATTGCGCCAAAATCATGGCTGGGTAGCGCAAAGTTCAGAAACGCGACGGAAGCCAGAAGATAGACGATAAAACCGGTAACCATCACCTTTTTAGGACCAAAAACGTCCACACAGACGCCGGATAGCCAGGAGGTAATCGCGACCACAATCCCATACCCGGCAAAAATCTGCCCGATATGCGCCTGATCAAACCCCTGCGTATTTAACCAGGCAGATAACCAGCTGTTCTCAATACAGCCGCCCAACATAAATAAAAATGTTCCCAGGTAGCTCCAGATAAACTTACCTGGTTTTATATAAAATGTCTGGGGCAGCGTTGCCTGCATTTCTTTCATTTTATTACCCTCGGTATAGAAAAGCTCTCACACTTTTCAGTGCGAGAGTTTCTTCATTATTAATAGATGCAGTTAAAGATAAATATCGCTTGTTATTTTCACCGGCAGCCCGCTTTTTAATGATTGCTGCGCGGCAATAGCGATACGCTGGGCCAATAATGCGTCTTCGCCGGTACAGACAACCGGCGTATGATGCAGGACTGAATCAATAAAGTGTAATATTTCCGTTCGGTAAGCTTCGCGATAACGGACCGTGAAATCAGGAAGGGGATTTTTCATTATGCAGTGCTGGCTGTTGAAAACTTTCACCGTCGACTCACTAACGTTATCCGCATACGCCATCCCTTCTGAGCCAAAAACCTCCACCCGTTGGTCATAGCCATATACCGCCCGACGGCTGTTATCAATGAGCGCGTAGCCGCCGTTTCTGAAAGTCAGCATCACCGCAAGCGTATCAACATCATCAATATTTTTCAGGCTGGGATCAATCAGCGTATTGCCCTTAACATAGACTTCGCTGACTTCATCCTGCATCATAAAACGAGCCATATCAAAGTCATGCATGGTGAAGTCAAAAATCAGACCGCCAATACGTTTGATCAGATCATGGGGTAGCAGGTCCGGATCGCGGGAGGTGATTTTTATCATCTGGGGCCGACCAATCTTGCCGCTGCGCACCAGCTCAAAGACCTCGTGAAACTGAGGATCAAAACGGCGATTAAAGGCAACCTGCAGCGTCACCCCCTTCTCTTTCACTTTTCTCAGCACCGCCATTGAGGCCTGCTCATCTTCATTCATGCTGAGCGGTTTTTCACAAAAAATGTGCTTCCCCGCCTGCGCTGCCGCCGTGACGATCTCTTCGTGCATATCCGTTGAGGTGAAAATAAAAACTGCCTCTATATCATCACGCTGTAAAAGTTCCTGATAATTTTTATACCCTGAAGTTATATTTACCGAATAAAGCCAATCGCTCATCTCCTCAATAAAATAATCGGCGGCGCAGATAATATCTAATTGAGGCAGTAAATACATATTCTCAACATGCATTTTACCTACCCGACCGAGGCCAATAACACCACATCGAAGCTTTTTCATTCGTACCTCTTAATCTCATGAATAGTAAATTTAAAACCGCAAAAGAAAAGCATCCGTAATTCTGCGAAAAACGGATCGTTTTATTTTGCCGTTCTGAAAAGCAAACAATGCGTTGACGCTGTATCGTTCAGGTTGCAGAACAATAACCACACTTCTGCAACCTGAACGACGGCAAATTAATCAGTACTGCCGGGCCTGTCCGATATGTTCTTCAAGCATACGCGCTACCGCCTGGATACGTTCGCTACGGGATACCTGCGCCCCGCCAACGCGCCACCAGCTCAGGTACTTATGCACCATCGTTTTGGGAAGCACTTTTATGTCTATCAGCGTGCTCACGGTCTGTTTACGAGCATCTTCCAACGCTTCATGCAGTTGTTCAATGGTGGTGACGCGATAGCTTTTACAGCCATATCCTTCAGCGATGCGAGCGAAATCGACCGGGATAAACCCGCCTTCCTGACGACCGCTCTCCTGCTGATGGAAACGAAACTCGGTGAAGTAACTGTCCATACCGTGTTCCATTTGCAGATTATTGATACAGCCGTTGGTCATGTTATCGAGCAAAATGACGGTAATCTTTTTCCCCATCTGGACGGAAGTGACCAACTCAGAGTGCAGCATCATGAACGAACCGTCGCCCACGAAGCTGTACACCTCGCGCTCCGGCTGCGCCAGTTTGGCCCCCAATGCGGCATTGACTTCGTAGCCCATACAGGAGTAGCCGTACTCGACGTGGTAATCATTCTCGCCGCGGCTTTGCCAGACACGCTGGAGGTCGCCCGGCAGGCTGCCCGCCGCCGCCACCACCAGCGCGTTTTCCGGCAACATCCGGTTAAGCACACCCAACACGCGCGTCTGGGTCAGCCACGACCGCGTAATCTCATTAAACTCTTCAAACACCTTTTGAGTATCCATATGATCCTCAATTTCAGGTTTGAAGCCCTCTCCGCTATATTCCACAGCATAGACGCGCTCAACTTCCGCCATATATTGCGAGCGGACGCGGTGAATAGTCTCACCCCATTGCGAAGCATAATGCTCCTGGGCCAGCCGTTCGCTAAGCTGCGTCAGGGCGACGCGAGCGTCACCCTGCATCTGTACGCCATCCAGCTTGAAGACATCAAAGCGGCTAACGTTGATATTTAAGTAGCGCACGTCGGGATTCTGGAAGATCCACTTTGAGGAGGTGGTGAAATCGGTATAGCGCGTCCCCACACCGATAATCAGATCGGCCTCCTGCGCCAGCAGATTCGCCGCCAGTGAACCGGTTTCGCCAATCCCGCCGACGTTCAACGGGTGTGCAGAACTGAGCGCTCCCTTGCCAGCCTGGGTTTCAGCAATCGGCAGATGACAGCGTTCGGCAAATCTCAGCAGCGCCTCTTCAGCCTGCGAATACTTCACGCCCCCACCGCAAACGATCAGCGGCCGCTGGTGGCGGCGAATCAGCGCAACCGCCTCGTTCAGCATCGGCTCCGTCGGCGCGTGACGCTCAAGACGATAGACCCGGCGAGCGAAAAAATAATCCGGATAATCCCAGGCTTCACCCTGCACATCCTGTGGCAGGCAAAGCGTCACGGCCCCCGTATCCGCCGGATCGGTTAACACCCGCATCGCGCTGATACAGGCGCTCATTAGCTGTTCCGGACGCGTAATGCGATCCCAGTAGCGGCTAACTGCACGGAAAGCGTCATTGGTGCTCAGCGTCAGATCGTGTTCTTGTTCAACCTGTTGCAAAACCGGGTCGGGTTGACGAGATGCGTACACATCGCCCGGCAGCAAAAGCAGTGGAATACGGTTAGCCGTCGCGGTCGCCGCTGCGGTGATCATATTGGCGGCCCCTGGCCCCACTGAGGAGGTGCAGGCATAAATCTGATGGCGACGCATCTGGCGGGCAAATCCCGTCGCGATATGCGCCATTCCCTGTTCGTTACGCCCTTGATGAACGCTAAGTTGGCCACAGTCCTCTTCCAGCGCTTGCCCCAATCCGACGACGTTCCCGTGGCCAAAAATGGCGAAAATCCCTTTTACAAATTTGATTTCGCTGCCGTCTACGTCGATGTACTGATTATCAAGAAAGCGCACCAAAGCCTGCGCCATGGTCAACCTGATTGTTTTCATGTACCCCACCTGCTTTTATCAACCGTTCGGCTGTCGTTGCCTGCTTATGCATCGCTTCAGCCCCAAAAACACAGAGACTTATCATAGGATCAAAATTTCCGTTCTCACAATTATATGGAATTTATATTTCATTTATGGGAAGGAGATCAAAAAACGGTTAAAAAATTTCGCCATTTAGGCGTATTTTCCATGAAAATGAAATTTATCTTCCATGTGCTTTTAAAATCAATAATGCATTAATAATCAATCAATTAAAACAAAAAACACAACAAAAAATGATTATATCCGTTGCCCGGAAATGCCATTTCTGTGATCTTGTTCAAACAATAAATGAAAACATTATTTCCATTTTTATTGAAAATGAAATCACCAAACCTTAGTATGGGCAAAAATAACACCGTCTTCTGTTAGGGGATATGTCAATGAATAAAGCAGTCAGTAGTGAGCAAAAGCCGCTGGACGTTATCTGTCTGGGACGAGTCGCCGTTGATTTGTATGGTCAACAAATCGGGTCGCGGCTGGAGGATATGACGACTTTCGCTAAATATTTAGGGGGATCGTCAGGCAATGTTGCCTACGGCACGGCCATTCAGGGATTACGTTCCGCTATGCTGGCCCGCGTCGGCGATGAGCATATGGGACGTTTCGTTCGTGAAGAATTAAACCGCGTTGGTGTGGATACGCAGTGCCTGCTGTCGGATCGCGATCGTCTGACCGCGCTGGTGATCCTCGGCATTAAAGATCAGGACACCTTTCCTCTGATCTTCTACCGCGATAACTGCGCGGACATGGCGCTAACACCCGAGGATATCCGCGAAGATTACATCGCTTCTTCACGCGCATTAGCCGTCACCGGTACCCATCTTTCTCACCCCAATACGCGCGCCGCCGTTCTTAAAGCGCTGGAGTATGCGCAAAAACACGGGCTGCGGCGGGCACTGGATATCGACTACCGCCCCGTACTGTGGGGCCTGACGTCGCTAGGAGACGGTGAAACACGTTTCATCGCCTCATCACAGGTTACCGAACAGCTCCAGCAGGTATTGCGCCATTTCGATCTGATCGTTGGGACCGAAGAAGAATTCCATATCGCCGGCGGCAGTACCGACACGCTGACCGCCCTGCGGCGCGTCCGTCAGTTGACCCAGGCCGTACTGGTGTGCAAACGCGGCGCGCTGGGCTGCTCAGTCTTTGAAGGCAACATCGCCGATGACTGGTCGCAGGTGAAGATACATAGCGGCGTTCGTGTAGACGTTCTGAACGTGCTGGGCGCGGGCGATGCCTTTATGTCAGGACTGCTGCGGGGATACCTGAACGATGAAAGCTGGGAGCAAGCCTGCCGTTATGCAAACGCCTGCGGCGCGTTAGTGGTATCGCGCCACGGTTGTGCCCCCGCCATGCCAACCAAAAAAGAGCTGGACGACTACCTCGCGCGTGAACAATCCATCACCCGGCCAGACAAAGACCTGCGGCTGAATCACCTTCATCGGGTCACAACCCGTAAACAGCACTGGCCGGAGCTGTGCGTATTCGCCTTTGACCATCGCAAGCAACTGGTGGATATCGCAAATGAAGTCGGTGCCAGTGAATCCGCGATCCCCCCTCTGAAGATGCTACTGCTGGAAGGGGCACGTCAGGCGGCGCTTGAGGCCGGTTTACAGAATAATAGCGGCATCCTTGCCGATACCACCTTTGGTCAGCAGGCGCTTAACGACGTGACCGGCCAGGGATGGTGGATTGGCCGACCGGTTGAGATGCCCGGTTCGTATCCGCTGAAGCTGGAACATGGCGATATTGGCTCTCAGCTTGTCAGCTGGCCGCAAGAGCACGTCGTGAAATGTCTGGTCTTCTATCATCCACTCGATGCAGAGTCGGTACGTCTTGAACAAGAGGCGCTCATTGACGAGGTTTACCGCGCCTGCTGCCAGTCTGGTCACGATCTGCTGCTGGAAGTCATCTTGCCGCGCGATGCGGCAGACCAAAATGAGCAATACTATCCTCAGATTGTGGAACGTTTTTATCAACTGGGGATCCTGCCGGACTGGTGGAAACTGCCGCCGTTAAGCCCAGACCGTTGGCGAGAAATCAGCCAGCATATTGAGCATTATGACCCTGAATGTCGCGGTATATTGATACTTGGCCTGGACGCACCGGAAAGCGAGTTGAAGTCAGGATTCGCCGCAGCAGCGGATATGCCCTGGGTGAAAGGTTTCGCCGTCGGCCGGACCATCTTTGGCGAACCGTCACGCCAGTGGTTAGGCGGCCAGCTTAACGATGAACAGCTCATTGCAACGGTGAAACAAAAATATCGCATGCTTATCGACTACTGGCGCGAATACCGCCCGGCACGTTAATGCCTGCCTCATCACGCCCCGTGTCTGCATCGGACAAGGGGCGTGTTCAAGGACGATTCCATGCCAGCTCTCACACAACATTCCACATCGATCACGCTGTTTCGCATCAGCGCCGCGATGTTTCTCAACTATCTGACTATTGGCATCCCGTTAGTCATGCTGCCGCTGTACGTTCAGCAGCAGTTGCATCTGAGCGATCTGTTGATCGGTATCGCGGTAGGCAGCCAGTTTATCGCCACCTTGCTTACCCGGGGCGCCGCGGGTCGAAAAGCCGACACGTCAGGCGGACGTCGGACGGTTATCACCGGTCAGTTCTACTGCGCCGCATCAGGTCTGCTGATGCTGGTCAGTCTAATCGCTCACCCGGTTCCGCTGCTCGCATGGGCCATACTGATTGTTGGTCGTGTGCTGCTGGGCATCGGTGAAAGTTTCATTTTGACCGGTAATTTAACCTGGGGGATGTGGCTGGCGGGCTCGACCCACGCGGGTCAGGTTATTTCCTGGAACGGCATGGCGACCTACGGTGCGCTGGCTATCGGCGCGCCGCTGGGGCTGTCGCTTTACGCCAGGGCCGGCCTGGCGCTTCCGGCGCTCCTCGTCGTGCTGTTGCCGATCATCGCCAGCGGAGTCATCTATGGCATTCCGGGGAATATCCCAACAGCCCGTCCCCGCGTGCCAGTGCTACGGGTAGTCGGCCTGGTGTGGCGGCCCGGAACAGGGCTTGTGCTCCAGGGTATTGGTTTTGCCACCCTTAGCGCATTTACCGCCCTCTGGTTCAACGAGCGTCACTGGGATAACACCGGTTTTGCGATGACGCTATTTGGCATTGCGTTTATCGCTGTCCGCTTTTTCTGCGCCAAATTTCCCGACCGTTACGGCGGCGCCACGGTCGCAACCTTTTCACTACTGGTAGAGGGAACCGGACTGGCGGTAATGTGGGCCGCTCCGTCAGCAGGCGCTGCGCTGATTGGCGCGGCGATTACCGGCTGCGGCTGTTCGCTGATGTTCCCATCGCTGGGCGTAGAGGTTGTGCGCAGAGTGCCACCGGAGATTCGTGGTACGGCCCTCGGCGTCTGGTCAGCGTTTCAGGATCTGGCCTACGGATTTACCGGACCAATAGCGGGCCTGCTGACGCCGTTTATCGGCTATCAGCAGGTCTTTCTTCTGGCCGCGGCCTGCGCGCTGCTGGGCGCGGCGGTTGTCCATCTCCTGCTGCGGCAACATTAAGCTGTTAAGAAGGGGCGAGTCTTTTCCGCCCCTATCGCAAAGACTTCGCTGGCAGCCATCTGCCAGTAGCCAGGGTTAAACAGTTCCAGCGAACAGATCCCCTCATAGCCCTTCTGCACTAGCTCATGCGTGATCTCATGCAGTGGGATCACGCCGTTGCCAGGAAACAGACGATGGCAATGCTCCAGCGTTGCCAGCGGCAGATTATCGGCGTCATCAATATGGTAAACGAAGATCTTTTCCACAGGGATCTGGCGAAGCGTGGTCAGATCCCGCCATTGATCGTGCAGGTAAAGGTTAAAGGCATCGACGACCAGCCCGACATTACTGCGATCGACCGCATCTACGATCTCCATCGCCATGGCAAGACTGCGCACACAGCATCCTGCGGAACCGATCGGCTCAAAGGCCAGCCGCATCTGGCTTTCTTCCGCCACTGCCGCCATCTCGCGCAGACGCTTCACTGAATCTTTCACCGTTTCCCCTGGCGGAAAATTTCCCCCCTGACGAATGGTGGGCACCACGACCAGACAATCCCCCCCCACCACTGAGCCAGCATGGCAGGCGAAAGCCAACTGCCGCCGTTTCTCCGCCCAGCTTTCGCTATCACAAAACGTAATGTCTTCCAGCGAATTGTAGCCCCAGGGCTTAAGGTGGCCGACGGCAAAAATGTCTGCCAGCTCGCTTAACGTATGTTTCTGCAACCACTCCTGCAACATATCCAGACGGATTTCGATGTAGTCATAGCCAAAACGTTCCGCCAACACAACATCCTGTGCCAGCATGGAGTTTCGCATACAGGTCGCTTCATTAAATCCCAGCTTCATCATTCAGATCGACTCCTGCCGCCATAGCAACGTACTGGCGCCTGACGGCGGCAGCGTTAACGCGATCTCTTTATCGCCATCCAGCACCCGGCAACGCCTTTCCTGTACATCGCGGTTATACACCACCAGCACACGCTCGCCGTCGGGATTCACAAATCCCACCTCTTCCAGAAGATTATCGTAACTTGAAGAAAGCATGACCCTCGCCCCCGGACGCACATAGCGGCAGAAGTGGCCAATACCATACCAGGAGTGGTTACGCCGCAGCACGTCGTTTTGCGCATCGTATTGAATGGGCGCTTCACACAGATTACCCTGATGATTCGGCCCCCCCTCACTGTTCAACAGCAGATTCCAGTCGATAAACCCGCTACAACCCGATTTGAAATTACCAATCATGTCATGGAGATAGGTATGCCAGTGGCGAATCTGGCTACCGGCATCGCTCTCCATTGGCACACAGCCTTCGGAAAACAGGAGTTTTTTATCCGGCAGGCACTGGGCCAGATACTGTATTTGCGAAAAATGATCGCCGGTATACCAGTGGAATGCCAGCCCGTTAATTCCCTTATAATTAGCTTCGTCAGCAAAGGCGAGTTCAGCCCAGTCTACCAGGCCATCTTTATCGTGATCCCAGATATAGATCTCCATCTCATCCATACCCTGCCGGGCGAGGCGCGGACGCAGATACTGCACGGCAAAGGCTGTCTCCTCTTCCACGCTATACAGACAGGAGTCCCAGGTTTTTACCGCCACCGGCTCATTCTGCACGGAGAGCGCCTGCACATTAATGCCGTGGCGGCGGTATTCCAGCAGGTAGTTGATAATGATATCGGCCCAGTCGGCGTAGCATTCGCGCCGCAGCTTGCCGCCACCGTTCATATCGTTATTAGTTTTCATAAACGCCGGCGGACTCCACGGCGAAGCCATCAGCTTCATGTGTGGATTTAACCGCAACGCCCCGGAAATCAGCGGTATTAAATGCGCTTCATCGCGGGAAAAGGAGAGCCGTCCCTGCTGCAGGTCAGCGCTGGAATCGACATACGCGTAATTGCCCAGGGAAAAATCACAGCTCTGAATTGGCATCCGCGCCAGAGTGTAATTATGTTCCTGAGCAGAAAAATAAAGGGAAAGAAATTGCGCCTTCGTCTTTTCGCTCATGCTGTTGAATACCACGCCCGCACCTTCGGTAAAGCTGCCGCCGAATCCGTCAATCTGCTGTAACGTGTGGCGCGGTAAGACGCTGATTAATTCACTGCAATCACGCTGACGATGCGAAAAAGAGACCGCACGCTCAACAAGGAATTGCTGACGATACGGATCGGAAGAGATGAGTCTGCCTTTCATAGGGAAGTTCCGGATAAAAGAAGATAATAAATTGTGATATGCCGGATAGGACGCTTAAGCATCGCTATCCGGCAGGAGTTTTAATACGCGGAAGGTTTATTTGTAGAAATCAGGTTTTGAGGGTAATTCAACAATCTCGGTATTCCCTGTTTCCTGAGACTTCACGCAGGCATCAGCGGTAACCGCAGCCAGATAACCATCCCATGACGTTGGGCCTGCCGGCGGCAATCCTGCGTTCAGACGATCGAAGAAATCCTGGAACTCAATGTCGTAGGCATCAATAAAGCGCTGTTTCCAGTCAACCAGGATGTCGGTGCTATACTTCGCCGCTTTCCGTACCGCGGCGCTGGCGACGGTTGGCAGCTCCGCCATTCCTTTCTCGCCGGTAACATCGCAGTGAATGTCGTAGCCATACTGGCAGTTCACAAACACTTCAACCACAATATTGATGCCGGAGGTGGTTTCCATTACAACCAGCTGCGGATCACGCAGAGTGGTCACCAGGCTGGACTGACGCGGGAAGTAAACCTTAACGGTTTTATAATCTTCGTTAAGCAGCCAGTGCATAACGTCAATTTCATGAATCAATGTTTCATAAATAGCCTGTGGCGTTTTGTATTCTGGCACCGTGCTGGCATTGTAATGACGTCCATGAACCATTAATGGCTGACCGATTTCGCCGCTGTCGATAATATTTTTCAGCTGAACGTAACCTTTGTCGTAGCGGCGCATAAAACCAATCTGCACCATGCGCTTACCATTTTTCTGCTCTGCTTCAATCACACGCTGACAATCCGCAGCCGTCACCGCTAACGGTTTTTCGCAGAAAACATATTTGTTAGCATTTAGCGCGGCAACGGCCACATCGGCATGCGCCTCATTTGATGCGGTAATGATGACCACTTCAACGTCTTTATCATTAATCAGATCGTGATAGTCATTATAATCTTTGGCTTCGATCGCATACTTATCCAGCGCCGCCTGCGCCCTACCCGCGACGATATCACATACGGCAACAACCTCTACACCCGACACGGTGTTGGCCAGACGTCTTAAGTGATCGGAGCCGATCATGCCGATACCTACAATACCTGCTTTTAAAGTCATTTTCTGTTTCCTTTTCAATTAAAGATAATTTTTCAGTAACTCATCAATATGCTTTTTACCTTTTTGCGCATATTCCAATGGGTTATATTTCTTAGGATCCTGCTCGGCCTCAACAACAATCCAGCCAGAATATTGATGCCCGACCAGATAAGCTAATACGGATTTAAAATCAATATTTCCATCGCCGGGGACGGTAAACACACCATCAAGGAAAGAATTGAGGAAGGATTTCTTCGCGAGGCGACATGCTTTAAGTTTTTCATTACGCACATCTTTAAAATGAACGTGTTTAATACGATCAAAATGTTTACTCAGTAGCGGCATGACATCGCCGTCAGAAACATATATATGCCCGGTATCAAACAGCAGATGTACAAATTGCGGATCGGTATTCTCCATGAGTCGATCCACTTCTGGCAGAGTCTGCACACCGGTGCCCATATGATGATGGAAAGCGAGCTTCAGCCCGTGCGCATTGGCAATCTTCCCAAGCGCATTAAGTCCTTCGCATAAAAGCTGCCATTCGCTGTCGCTGAAGTTAGGCTTCTCTGTATAAACGCACTTATCGATAATGCCTTGAATACTATAAGTTTGTTCAGAAACAACGGCGACATATGCATGTATTGCCTGCAAATAAGCACAATGCTGTTCAAAAGCATTCATCGCAGATGCAATACCATCGCGAATAATAAAGGAAGAAAACCACTGGCCTGGTATTTCCAGTCCGCGAAGCATTAACTCTTTATTTAACTCAGCAGGATCCTGCGGATAACAACCGCCAACTTCCGTCCCGGAAAAACCGGTGAGCGCGGCATCACTAAGTATTTGTTTATATGTATTTTCTTTACCAATCTCAGGAATATCATCATTGCGCCAACCGATAGGCGCAATCCCCAACTTAATGCTCTTTTTTACATTGTACATGTTGCTGGCTCCCACTTAATGAAACGCTTTTACTGCATACCGCGATGCAAATTAACCTTTGATGGACAACATATTACTTTTTGTAGCCTGAAAAACTTTATCTATCCTGGTTGAAGATGTGGGATAAATGCGTCAGGTATCACAAAAAAATCATCACTCTTTAATGATATTGCCAGACTTTTCGCGCTATAGATAAACGAATAAAATATACTGACAAATAAAAAATGGCCGCAGTATTGCGACCATTCTCATGACGATTAAATTTTAGCAAGAATTAATATTCAAATAATAAATAATTAGCTTTACGATAGTCCTTGCGATATTGACCGGGCGTTTTCCCCACTTTATTTTTGAAGTAATTTTGAAAATGACTAAGGTTGCTAAAGCCAACACGATAGGCAATAGAGGTGATCTTTTCGCGCCCGCCTTCATCCGTGGTTAGTAACGATTGCGCCTCCCCCAGCCTACGTTTTATCAGGTAATCCATCGGTGAATAACCATAGCGGCGTTTAAATTCATGGGAAACATAATAAGGACTGACATTAAATTTCGTCGCCAGTGTATCCAGCCGAATTGGCTCATAGAAATTGCGATCAATATAGGATTTTATTGAATCAAGTAAATTTTCATGACGCTGTATGGCATCGTTACCTGTGCGTAATAAGACATTTCCCTCAATGTATTTGAGTACTACCTGGGTCAATAGCTGCGCCATTGCTGGCCCTTCTACCGCATGCTGATTAATAACGGTAAACACGGAGCTCATCAGTTTTTCCACCGTCGCATAATGGTGATACAGTGGAATAACCGGCACAATATCATCCGGTATTAGCGCATTCTCACGTAGACCCGGACACGAAATATTGTTAATCCCACAACAAATAGTGCCAATTGGCCGCCCGCTTTCCAGATACTCATCATGCACCACCTGGCTGTTATAAATGACCAGGTCGCCTTTACGAACCGGGTAGATGCGATCGCCAATGAAATACTCCCCGTCTCCTTCGGTGATAAGAATCAGTTCAACGGTCTGTGGGTGCATATGCATGAACCGGACAAACGGACCATTGCTCTCACTGACCTGACTCACATACGCCAACTGGGGCTGAGCCTTATTCTCTCGTTCTGAAGGACAGAAGCACAAGCGCATGATTTACCCTCCAATATCCGAAACTGTGGTGCCGAAACACCCCTGAAATTTGAATTTTTATACCACACCAAATGAAACAAAAATGCTATATAGATCATAATTTTTTCCAAATCTTTCCTCGTCACAACAGACAATCATTGATACCACAACAAATAAAAACAATAAAAATCAATAAGTTAATTAGATTTTTGATTTCTTACTGCACATAATCTCGTATAAAAACCAGTCGTCAAATTTTCAAAATAAAATTTCATAAAAATAAATTTGAAATTTTTAATCCTAAAATTTACATTGAATACGGTATGCGTTTTAGGCTGAAGATAACCAGGCTTTCCTGTGACCGCTCAGTCAGAACGTCGTCAACATCGGTTTAAGAGGATAAAAAAGAGATGGAAACAGTCGGCAATTTTATTCATGGTAAAACGACACTGAGCAGCAGCGGCGAGACGCTACCGGTGACTAATCCGGCCACCGGTAAAGTAATTCGTCAGGTCACCCAGAGCACCCGAGAGGAGATGCTGGCGGCAATTCAAAGCGCACATGAGGCTTTTCCGGCATGGAGTAAAATGACTCCGCTACGCCGGGCACGTATCCTTTTTGAATTCAAAGTATTACTGGAAAAGCATCGGGACGAACTGGCGGCGCTGATCGTCAGCGAGCATGGCAAAGTCTGGTCAGATGCGCTTGGCGAACTGACGCGCGGCATAGAGGTTGTCGAATTTGCCTGCGGGATCCCGCATCTCAGCAAAGGAGAGTACTCCTTTAACGTCGGCTCAGGCGTTGACAGCTTTTCATTAATGCAGCCGCTTGGGGTTGTGGCAGGCATCACACCGTTTAACTTCCCGGCAATGGTGCCTATGTGGATGTTCCCGGTTGCACTGGCTTGCGGCAATACCTTCGTCCTGAAGCCGCCCGCACTGGTGCCGTCCGCATCGTTACGTATGGCGCAGCTTCTGCAGGAGGCTGGCCTGCCGGACGGCGTGTTTAACGTTGTTCACTGTGGCAATGAGGCGGCTAGCCTGTTGACCAGCGACCCTCGCGTACAGGCCGTCAGCTTTGTCGGTTCCTCCGCCGTCGCGGAACATATCTATACCACCGCCAGCGCCCATGGCAAACGCGTACAGGCCTTCGGGGCCGCCAAAAATCACGCAATCGTCATGCCGGATGCAGATCTGGACGCCACCGTCAACGCCATTATGGGCGGAGCATTTGGTTCCGCGGGCGAACGCTGTATGGCGCTGCCGGTAGTGGTCGCGGTGGGCGATGAAACGGCGGACCGTCTAATCGAACGCCTGAAACCGCTGATTGCGGCGCTACGTATCGGCCCGGGAGAGCTGCGCGGCAAAGATGAAAATGAAATGGGCCCGGTTGTTTCACGTGCTCATCAACAGAAAGTGTTGGGTTACATCGACAAAGGGGTTAGCGAGGGAGCAACTCTGGTCATGGATGGCCGCAACTATAGCGTGGCGGGATATCCTGAAGGCTTTTATGTCGGCGGCACTCTGTTTGATAACGTCACGCCTGAGATGACCATCTGGCGTGAAGAAATTTTTGGCCCGGTTCTCGGAATTGTGCGCGTCCCGGATTATGCCACCGCCATTAGCACGGTAAACTCCCATGAATTCGGCAACGGCAGCGTGATTTTCACCACCAACGGTCACTATGCGCGCGAATTCGCCCAGTCGGTTGAAGCCGGGATGGTCGGTATTAATATTCCAGTTCCGGTTCCGATGGCATTTCACTCTTTTGGCGGCTGGAAGCGCTCGGTGTTTGGCGCCCTGAACGTCCATGGGCCGGATGGCGTGCGCTTCTATACCCGGATGAAAACCGTTACCTCGCGTTGGCCGAACGGACAGCAGATCGTATCGGAGTTCAGTATGCCGACTCTCGGTTAATACGCTTTCAGGAAGGAGAAGATTATGGCCAACTTGCTGAGTACCTGTACCTCTGAGTCGGGAAATATCCAACACATTTCCCCTCAAAATGCAGGCTGGGAGTATGTCGGTTTTGATGTCTGGCAGTTGAAGGCTGGAGAGTCGATAACCCTGCCGTCCGATGAGCGTGAACGCTGTCTGGTGCTGGTTGCCGGGCTGGCCAGCGTTAAGGCCGCCGACAGTTTTTTCTATCGGATTGGTCAGCGCATGAGTCCGTTTGAACGCATTCCGGCTTATTCGGTTTACCTCCCCCATCATACGGAGGCGAAAGTGACAGCCGAAACCGACCTTGAGCTGGCCGTATGCAGCGCGCCGGGATTCGGAGAGCTTCCGGTACGTCTGATCTCGCCACAAGAGGTCGGGGTAGAGCATCGGGGAAAAGGGCGCAATCAGCGCCTGGTGCATAACATCCTTCCTGATAGCCAGCTCGCCGACAGCCTGCTAGTCGTTGAAGTGTACACTAATGAAGGCGATACCAGCTCCTGGCCCGCGCACAAGCACGATACGGCAGTTGAAGGCCAGGAGACCTATCTGGAAGAGACGTACTATCACCGTTTCAATCCACCTCAGGGATTCTGCTTACAGCGCGTCTACACCGACGATCGCAGCCTGGATGAATGTATGGCGGTCTATAACCGGGATGTAGTGAAAGTACCTAAGGGCTACCACCCGGTTGCCACCATCGCGGGTTACGATAACTACTATCTGAACGTGATGGCCGGCCCGCTACGAAAATGGCGTTTCACCTGGGAAGAGAACCACGCGTGGATTAACTCACCAGACTACCCGCGATAACACTTCGTTGAGTGGTACTTTGCCAGCCGTCCTCTGCGGCTGGCTTTTTTATTCAACTCTGCGCCACACACGCTCATAAGATCGCTATCCACCTTCTCTTAAATTATTTCCCTGTTTTGTATATAGCGTATTTACGGCACGGCCCCCACCAGGAATACGCAATAAAATAATGATGCAGAAGAAGACTTACCCTATTTGCCGATATTATTATGGATCAATTAGTTACGTAGAGGTGGTAAACACTGGGGAGGCTTCAACAGGGTATATCCTGTGCGCACTCGCTGGAGGGAGTAAAGGTTGTGTAACCAGCGGAGAATATCTCTGGATATTCTCCGCTAATATTGGAGAGGTATCAGGCTATTACATCGCGACGTTTCCCCTGAATTTCACGCAGCTTGTTCTCGGCCAGCCGTTCAATTTCTGTTAGCGGCACCCCTTTTGTTTCCGGCACATAACGAGAAATAAAGACATAGCAGACCAAATTAAAGACGACAAAAATCCACATCGAAAAAGCGCCGCCGAAGGTCTCCTGCAGCCAGGCGTTATCATTTATGACCGGGAACAACAGTGAGATGAGAAAGTTGGCTATCCACATCAGGCTCACCGCCAGCCCCATCCCAAAACCTTTTATCTTTTCAGGGAAAACCTCAGAAATCAGTACCCATGCGCCAACGCTCCAGCTGACGGCAAACAGCAGCATAAAAAACAGGATGCCAAAGATGGTAATGTAGCCTGTATCGTGGGTGTACAAACCGTATGACGCGATCAACAGGCCGACAATTGAGCCGATGGTACCAATTTTCATAATCGGTATACGGCCATAGCGGTCGAACAGGATCATGCCGATAAAACTGCCCACCACATTACATACCGCGATAAAAATGGTCTGGAACATAACCACTTCGGTACTGCTGTTCTGCAACACCAGCGGCGCATAATAGTTCATTACGTTAACGCCTGTGAACTGTTGCAAAACGGCGATACAGCATCCAACCAACAGAATATAGCGGAGCACCGGCGAGCTTTTCAGGTTGGTGCATTCTCCCCCGGCGACGTTGTCCTGTGGACGTACGGTTTCTTTCATGCTGTCAAAAATAGCGGCCACATCTGTGGCCGTTAATCCACTGTAGATCCGGGTAAGCACCTTTATCGAACGAGCTTCGCTGCGGTTGTTACGGGCGCACCATGCCGGTGATTCGGGTAGGAAAAGCGTAATCGCTAACATCGCAATGGAGGGTACCACTTGGGCAAAAAGCATAGTCTTCCAGCCCTGGGAAACCAGCACATCAGCAGGCATTCCTTTTGCTATCAGATAGTTGACTATAAACACGATAACCTGGCCAGATACCACGGAGATATTGTAAATGCCCAGCGCTTTGCCGCGAATTTCAGCAGGCGCCAGTTCAGACATATACATGGTGGATGCCGTTCCGGCCATCCCAACCGCAAAACCACACACAATGCGGGAAAGGGAGAAGATCATGAACGATTCACTCATCGCCGCCCCCAAGGAAGAAGCGATAAAAATGATCGCAATGATCAGAAGCGCAGGTTTACGCCCCAGTTTATCGGCAATTTTTCCACCGACCAGCGCGCCGATGATACAACCAATCACGATACTGGAAACGGCCCATCCGGTCTCGGTTGGCGTCAGTTGGTAATACTGCTGTAAAGGCAATACCACCCCGGTAATCACCGCCGTTGAATAACCAAACATCAATCCAGCCAGCGCCGCAATACAACACAGGACGTACACATAGGCCGAATTGTACTTACTTCTCTGAGACATAATCCCTCCCTTGCCTGTTGAGGAAACAACACACCAATGAAATTTTTCATTTTATTTTTGCATTCATTAGAAGAAAAATTCCATGCAAAAGATCACGAAATGGAGATGTTCCAGGAAAGAACAAAAAGTACGGCCCCTGACAAATTGAGTTCAGGCACTGTCACGGAAGCAATAAAATAAAGCAAACTCATCAAGATACAGGAGAGCACTGCGCAAAACGCAGCATCTTAACGATAAAAAACGCCAGGATTATGAAATTCGAAATGTGATACCCATAACAAAACATAAGTTTCATTATTGATCGTTTTGAAATTAAAACATAGGTTGTGAAACGAGAGTTCTCAATAGCTATAAGATCGTCGGCAGAGCTACGGCAATGACCGACATAAGATGAATTTGTCTATTTGTTCACTAAATTCAAACAGATAGATGAAGTTTATTCTGGAGATAATCTACCTATGTCCACATCAGATAGTTGTTATAATACGGGTTACATATTACGCATCTGCGCGATTGCCGCATTGGGCGGAATATTATTTGGCTACGATACTGCTGTTATTTCAGGTGCGATTGGTTCACTGACCAGCTACTTTCATCTATCTCCTGCTGAGACCGGCTGGGCGGTTTCCTGCGTTGTGGTGGGGTGCGTTATTGGTTCGTTTAGCGCCGGATATTTATCTAAACGTTTTGGACGCAAGAAATCATTGATGGTTTCAGCGCTGTTATTCACTATTTCCGCAGTGGGCACCTCCCTCTCCTACACGTTCACCCATTTTGTGATTTATCGCATTATCGGTGGACTGGCAGTCGGCCTGGCGGCAACAGTATCACCGATGTATATGTCTGAAGTCTCACCGAAAAACATGCGCGGCAGAGCATTAAGTATGCAGCAGTTCGCTATCGTTTTCGGTCAGATTCTGATCTTCTACGTTAACTACAAAATAGCATCGATTGCAGCGGATACCTGGCTCATTGAACTTGGCTGGCGCTATATGTTTGCTGCGGGTATTATTCCCTGCATTTTGTTCTGTATTTTAGTCTTTTTAATCCCGGAATCTCCCCGCTGGATGATGATGATTGGTCGCGAGGAGGAGACGCTAAAAATACTGACCAAAATATCCAACGAAGAACATGCCAGACATCTTCTTGCCGATATAAAAACCTCACTGCAAAACGACCAACTAAACGCCCATCAAAAACTCAATTACCGCGACGGGAACGTGCGTTTCATCCTGATTCTGGGCTGCATGATCGCTATGCTGCAACAGGTAACAGGGGTTAACGTCATGATGTATTACGCGCCAATCGTCCTGAAGGATGTGACCGGTAGCGCCCAGGAGGCTCTGTTCCAGACAATCTGGATCGGCGTGATTCAGCTTATCGGTTCCATTATTGGCGCAATGATTATGGATAAGATGGGGCGTTTGTCGCTGATGCGTAAAGGCACTATTGGCAGCATCATCGGCTTGTTGCTCACCTCATGGGCGCTGTACAGCCAGGCAACCGGTTATTTCGCGCTATTCGGTATGCTGTTCTTTATGATTTTCTACGCGCTTTCCTGGGGCGTGGGCGCATGGGTGCTTATTTCTGAAATATTCCCTAACCGGATGAGGTCGCAGGGAATGAGTATTTCGGTCGGATTTATGTGGATGGCAAACTTTTTAGTTTCGCAATTCTTCCCGATGATTAATGAAAACCCGTATTTACTTTCGCATTTCCACGGCGCATTTCCAATGTGGATATTCGCCATCTGCTGCATCTTCAGTTACTTCTTTATCTGCCGTTACCTGCCGGAAACAAAAGGCATTTCGCTGGAGAAAATGGAGAGCGTAGTGTTAGCAAAACGCAGAAAAAAACCGCAGCCAATTCAAACCGAACGTTATTCTGATTAAGTTTCACCACAATGCCGATGATCGCTAAATACGATCATCGGCTTGTTTTTTTACTCCGTCGCCAGCGCCAGTGAAACCGCTAACGTTTGCGCCAGACACATGGACGCGACCTGAGAACGGAAACCATCGACCTGCGCTTCACGTACCACAAAACAGACTTCACTGAACGCTGCCAGCGGGCTGACCTGGCTATCGGTTATCGCAATATGGTGCGCACCGCGTTTCGCGCCAAGCTCGACTAATTCCACCACTTCCTGCGCGTAAGGCGAATAGCTGATGGCAATAACAACATCGTCGGGGCTGACCATACTTAGCTGTTCAGAGAACATTCCGCCAATACCGTCAATTAAAAATGCCCGTCTCTCCAGATGACGCAATGCGTAGGTTAAATAACTGGCCACGCTAAACGAACGACGTAATCCAATCACATAAATATTGTCGGCTTTCGCTAACAGATTTACCGCCGCATCCAACTGCTCATTTTTAATCTGCACCGGTAATTGTTGTAATACCTGTGCATTCACCATTGAAAATAGCTTCAGAATTTCACCCGGCTTTTCCGGGGTAGGTTCCCCTTCATCCGCATTTTTCTGTCTGAACAGACGCGCCCGCTCGGTATAGCTTACTGTTTCCTCCATCAGGTGCTGGCGAAATACCTGTTTCATTTCATTAAATCCGCTAAAACCAAACGCATTAGCAAAACGAATCAGTGTCGAAGGGGGAACATCGGCATGTTGCGCGATGGAAGCTACCGTGTCAAAAGCAACGCTATTACTGTTATCCAGAATATACTGAGCAACTTGTTTAAGACGTTTGCTAAGGCTGTCATAGCGACTGCGGATATCATCCTGCAGTAAGGAAAGTTGAGTTTGATGTTTAGACATGCATGATACTCTAATAGAACGAAAATTTCGTAAATAACCATATTAGCACAAATGAACTGAACATACAGTTAACAACATTCAAATTGCGCTGTGGTTACCTTCAGTACAGAATTTGCTGGCGGGCTGGGTTCTGAGCAATCTGAATCTGACCGCATAAATGCGACAGGATCAGCATTGTTATGACTGGACGATGCCCGCAGCCAGGCGGCATCGCAAACGTTGAAAGGCAGAAGATGACGTTTATAAATCACGAAACCTTCATCTGTTATTGCGAACTGGCTCTTTTCGTCCCGCATACGGCAACCGGCGGAACACTCTTAGTGTATTACACTGATTACTTTAAGGATATGCGTCTACTCTTTTTCAATACTGAGCGGCAAATGATTTTTCAGTATTGCTTTAACGTCTCCCGGCGAGCGGAATGCGCTTTCGATGGCAAGATGCCCCATATAAAACAGCCAGCCACAAGGCTGGCTGACCGCATAGTCATTTAATACGCTGTTACGTTCTGAGCTTTTTTCGCCAGCCCATCCAGCAATTTCTGATGGATGCCGCCGAAACCGCCGTTGCTCATCACCAGGATGTGATCGCCAGGCTGTGCGGTTTTCACCACCATGTCCGCCAGCGTATCGACATCTCCACTCCAGTGAGCAGGCTGTACGCAGGCTTCGGCGACTTCCGCCACTTGCCACGGAATATGCGGCGGCTGCAGCAGGAACACTTCATCCGCACGCCCTAACGACGGCGCCAGGTCATCCTTGCATAACCCCATCTTCATCGTGTTAGAACGCGGCTCCAGTACCGCGATAATGCGCGCGGTGCCGCCCACTTTCCCGCGTAGCGCGGCAAGCGTCGCCAGAATCGCCGTCGGATGATGGGCGAAATCGTCATATACCGTCACGCCGTTCGCTTCGCCGCGTAGCTCCAGACGGCGGCGGGCGTTAATAAATGACCCCAGCGCGCTGGCCGCTTCAGCGGGCGCGACGCCCACGTGGCGCGCGGCGGCAATCGCCATCAGACCGTTGTGCATGTTATGTTCGCCGACCAGGCCCCATTTCACATCGCCGACTTTTTCGCCGTCCAGCCACACTTCCCACTCGGAAGCATCCGTAGTCAGCTTCTTCGCCTGCCAGTGTCCCTGCTCGCCCACCAGCTCCTGCTCGCTCCAGCAGCCCAGCGCCATGGTCTGTTTCAGGTTGATGTCGTTTTCCGGCCAGATGATGCGCCCCTGCCCCGGCACGATGCGCACCAGATGGTGGAACTGCTTCTGGATCGCTTTCAGATCGTCGAAGATGTCGGCATGATCAAACTCAAGGTTGTTGAGGATCAGCGTCCGCGGGCAGTAATGCACAAATTTAGAACGTTTATCAAAGAACGCGCAGTCGTACTCATCCGCTTCGATAACAAAGAACGGGCTCTCGCCCAGGCGCGCGGAAACCTCAAAGTTACCCGGTACGCCGCCGATCACGAAGCCCGGTTTGTACCCGCACGCTTCCAGTATCCAGGTCGCCATGCCTGCGGTCGTGGTTTTGCCGTGGGTACCGGCGACCGCCAGTACCCAGCGGTCGCGCAACACAAAGTCGTGCAGCCACTGTGGACCAGACATAAAGGGAATGTTTTTTTCCAGCACCGCTTCCACGCACGGATTCCCGCGCGTCATCGCATTGCCGATAATCACCAGATCCGGCTGCGGATCGAGCTGGCTGGCGTCATAACCCTGGATCAGATCAATGCCTTGCTTCTCAAGTAAGGTACTCATCGGCGGATACACATTGGCGTCCGAACCCGTTACTTCATGACCAAGCGAGCGAGCCAGCATCGCCAGCCCCCCCATGAAAGTGCCACAAATTCCCAAAATATGAATGCGCATACGTCACTATCCTTTTTTTATCTGCGAGCCATTTTACGCACATGTCTGGCAAGTGAGAAACGCATTTCAGGTAAATCTGTACTTTGCTGGCGCGATTCACCTGAGCGCATCATCTGAAATGTTTGTTAAGATTGTTACGGTCGCTTTACTCCAATCAATTGCAGGGAAAGTGTTATGAAAACGTTAGGTGAATTTATTGTCGAAAAGCAGCACGAGTTCTCTCAGGCTACCGGTGAGCTCACTGCTTTGCTGTCGGCAATAAAATTGGGCGCCAAGATCATCCACCGCGATATCAACAAGGCCGGTCTGGTCGATATCCTGGGTGCCAGCGGTGCTGAGAACGTACAGGGCGAGGTTCAGCAGAAACTCGAT
The DNA here is from genome assembly GCF_015534835.1 of Salmonella sp. SJTUF14076. Taxonomy (NCBI): domain Bacteria; kingdom Pseudomonadati; phylum Pseudomonadota; class Gammaproteobacteria; order Enterobacterales; family Enterobacteriaceae; genus Salmonella; species Salmonella sp. SJTUF14076. The sequence continues at coordinate 4,142,959 of NZ_CP064674.1, forward strand.
CTGTTCGCGAACGAGAAACTGAAAGCTGCACTAAAAGCGCGCGATATTGTAGCGGGCATCGCATCGGAAGAAGAGGACGAAATTGTCGTCTTTGAAGGCTGCGAACACGCGAAATATGTGGTGCTGATGGACCCTCTGGATGGCTCTTCTAACATCGACGTTAACGTCTCTGTCGGTACGATTTTCTCGATTTATCGCCGCGTGACGCCTGTCGGCACGCCGGTCACCGAAGAAGATTTCCTGCAACCCGGCAACAAACAGGTCGCTGCGGGATATGTCGTGTATGGCTCGTCCACCATGCTGGTTTACACCACCGGCTGCGGCGTACACGCTTTCACCTACGATCCGTCGTTGGGCGTGTTCTGTCTGTGCCAGGAACGTATGCGTTTCCCGGAAAAGGGTAAAACCTACTCCATTAACGAAGGCAACTACATTAAATTCCCGAATGGCGTGAAGAAGTACATCAAATTCTGCCAGGAAGAGGATAGTTCAACAAGTCGCCCTTATACCTCACGTTACATTGGCTCTCTGGTGGCCGATTTCCACCGCAACCTGCTGAAAGGCGGCATCTATCTCTACCCCAGCACCGCCAGCCATCCGCAGGGGAAACTGCGTCTGCTGTATGAATGCAACCCGATGGCGTTCCTCGCGGAACAGGCCGGCGGCAAAGCAAGCGATGGTAAAGAACGTATTCTGGATATCATTCCGGAAAGCCTGCACCAGCGCCGCTCGTTCTTCGTCGGCAACCGCCATATGGTTGACGATGTGGAACGCTTTATCCGCGAATACCCGGACGCGTAATCTTTACCACCATGCGGAATAACGCATGAAGCCGCCATTAGGCAATAACATGTCCGATGGCGGCGTTGCCTTATCAGGCCCGTGATTTTTCCGGTTCTTAACCTTTGGCGTTCATGCTCCGCAACGACGCGCCAGATGAGGCGGAAACGAAAACAAGCGAAGACTTTCGGCGTGAGTTGGCTATAATACTCGCCACTTGTTTGTCATAAATTCAAAGGAAACAGACATGAGCTTACTCAACGTCCCGGCGGGTAAAGAACTGCCGGAAGATATCTACGTCGTTATCGAGATCCCGGCTAACGCAGATCCGATCAAATACGAAGTTGACAAAGAGAGCGGCGCGCTGTTCGTTGACCGCTTCATGTCCACCGCGATGTTCTATCCGTGCAACTACGGTTACATCAACCATACCCTGTCTCTGGACGGCGACCCGGTAGACGTTCTGGTCCCGACGCCGTACCCGCTGCAGCCAGGCGCCGTCATCCGTTGCCGTCCGGTTGGCGTACTGAAAATGACCGACGAATCCGGTGAAGATGCGAAACTGGTTGCCGTACCGCACACCAAACTGAGCAAAGAGTACGATCACATTAAAGATGTGAACGATCTGCCGGAACTGCTGAAAGCGCAGATCACTCATTTCTTCGAGCATTATAAAGATCTCGAAAAAGGCAAATGGGTGAAAGTTGACGGTTGGGACAACGCCGAAGCGGCTAAAGCGGAAATCGTTGCCTCCTTCGAGCGCGCAGCGAAGAAATAAGTTCGCTTTTACATAATCGTCAAGATAAAGGCTCTCATAGTAATGAGGGCCTTTTTATTGGCTAATGAATAGAACACAATTTTTATCATTATTAGTTTAACATTCACGGAATGAATAAGACTTTACCTTATTTTTTATTAAAAAGGGTTGAATACGCTCACATTTTCTCTAAAAAGCTTAAGATAATAATTGTTTTGTGAATGCCCGCAGACTCCTCTGGACTTACGCCCTAAATATTAGCAAGCGCCAAATTCTTATTTAGTGCATAGGCCCGATTACCTTTTTAATAAGGTATCCTAAGCTTTCCATACCAATAACCGTATTTTTAATCCAACATAACATCCGCTCAAAACACACTTTTTAATATATTTTTAAGGGCTGCCATAATTATTTACTATTTTAAGAGATTATGATGAAAAATGATATATTAATTACCGGTGGACATATCATCGATCCCGCTCGTAATATTAATGAGATTAACAAGTTACGCATCATTAACGATATTATCGTTGATGCCGATAAATATCCTGTAACTTCGGAGACCCGGATTATCCATGCCGACGGCATGATCGTCACTCCCGGTCTTATCGATTATCACGCGCATGTTTTTTATGACGCGACGGAAGGCGGCGTCAGGCCTGATATGTACATGCCGCCGAATGGCGTCACCACCGTCGTGGATGCAGGTTCTGCCGGTACGGCAAACTTTGATGCCTTCTACCGAACGGTGATTTGCGCCAGCAAAGTTCGAATCAAAGCGTTTCTGACCGTGTCGCCGCCGGGCCAAACCTGGTCACAAGAAAATTATGATCCTGACAATATTGATGAAAATAAGATCCACGCGCTGTTTCGCCAGTATCGCAATGTTCTTCAGGGATTAAAACTCAAGGTTCAGACTGAGGACATTGCTGAATATGGCTTAAAACCGCTGACTGAATCCCTTCGTATTGCCAACGATTTAAGGTGCCCCGTGGCAATACACTCGACTCATCCCGTCGTTTCCATGAAAGAACTTGTCTCCTTGCTACGCCACGGCGATATTATCGCTCATGCGTTTCACGGCAAAGGTAGCACCATTCTTACTGATGAAGGCGCTGTCTTAGCCGAAGTCCGTCAGGCAAGAGAAAGAGGCGTTATATTTGATGCCGCCAATGGTCGCAGCCATTTTTCAATGAACACGGCACGCCGGGCCATCGCCAATGGCTTTCTTCCGGATATCATCAGTAGCGATCTCTCAACCATCACTAAACTCGCCTGGCCTGTTTACGCCTTACCATGGATTTTATCGAAATATTTAGCACTCGGCGTCGCGCTTACCGATGTCATTAACGCCTGTACCCATACCCCAGCAGTTTTATTGGGCATGGCAGCAGAAATTGGTACGCTGGCCCCTGGGGCATTTGCCGATATCGCCATCTTTAAATTAAAAAACAGGCATGTTGAATTTGCCGATATTCATGGTGAAACGCTCACGGGGACGCATGTGCTGGTACCACAAATGACCATAAAATCCGGTGAGATATTATTTCGTCAAATTGATTTTGGCGCGCGGCCAAACGGAGTTGAAAAATGACCTCAATGCAAAAATGGCTACGGATCGGCGCGACATTAATGTTCGGCCTTTTTGTTGCTTATCTTGACCGTTCTAATCTTTCCGTTACGTTACCTACGATTACACACGACCTGAATATTGATGGCGCAACGGCCAGCATTGTATTAACCATATTTCTTATTGGCTATGCCTTTTCAAATATTTTTGGCGGCGTATTTACCCAGCGATACGATCCGAAAAAAATAGTCATTCTGATGGTGCTAATCTGGTCGATTGCGACCGTTTTTGTCGGATTTACCTCGTCAGTGTACGTTATTTTGATTTGTCGGCTGGTGCTTGGCATTACCGAAGGCATTTATTGGCCGCAGCAGTCCCGCTTCGCCAGCGACTGGTTTTCAGACAAAGAACGGACGCAGGCGAACAGTATTATCCAGTATTATGGACAGTTCCTGGCATTAGGCCTGGGATTTATGATTTTGTCCCCGCTGGATGCTGCCTTCGGTTGGCGAAATGTTTTTATTATCACTGGTGTGATCGGCATTGTTGTTGTAGTTCCACTTTATATAACAATGCTGAAAAAACAGGAAGAAGCGCCTTATTATCGTGCGCCGGCGCCAACAGAGAAAACTAAACTTACCCTGGAATCGCTGGGCGGAACCCCCTTCCTACTTCTTATTTTTACCTACATCACTCAAGGGATGTTGTTCTGGGGAATTACGTTATGGATACCCATGGTTGTCAATTCTCTCGGCTATACCGGATTCAGTAAAGCATTGGTCAGTTCTCTGCCTTATCTGACTGCGGTTATACTGGCAATCCCTATCTCATGGATCAGTGATAAGACACAAAAGCGTGTACTTATTGCTTCACTGGGCCTACTAATCCCCGGCGTGATGTTATTTCTCCTGCCATTTGTCGATGCGCCGGGCTTTAAAATCACGCTCATTACCCTGGCGATGGGTTATTATGCCGCCAGCTTTACCCCCAATATCTGGTCGATTATCCAGTCGAACGTTAAACCCCATGCGATTGGCCCAGCCTCCGGTATTATTAATGGCATCGGCGCCGGCGGCGGCGGTACGCTGGCAGGCCTAATGGTCGGCTATTTTTACCGGACAACCGGCAGCTATATGCAGGGATTTATGGTTCTCGGATGCATTGTTATCCTGGGCGGCGCGTCATTATTGATCTACGGCAGAATAAGAGCTCATCGTGCCCGGCGCTAGCGCCATCAGCCAGAATGTAAAAAACAACGCCACCCGAGGGTGGCGTGTTCAGTTCAGGGCTGGTTTCTGTCTAACCAGTCACCGCTTTCAATCAGAGTTAACCCATCAACAGGACGTTGATATACATACATCCATGCGCTGCCGTAAGGCGTCTGGATTAACTGGCGTGCGTATTCACCGCCCCTGGTGCGCAAAGCATCAAGTTCGGCCAGCGTGGCGTTATCAATTCGATAAACTTCACCGTATACCGCTCCGTTTCCCGGAACTGCGCCTGGATAGTGGCCCAGACTATACAACTGGTAGTTATCGATACGGTAATCGCCAAGCAATTGGGCATTGGTCATCCAGTGACTGTTGCCTTGTTTCTGTCGTAAACTGCCATAGACAAATATTCGCATTGCTAAAACTCAAACTGATAGAGCAAATCAAGTGCCTGATCTACGCCAGACACTGCTTCCAGATATAGCTTAGGCATCAGGCGATAACGTAACGTGAGCGTCGCCAGAGAGTCAAATATCCCTACACCATACTTCACCTGTAGACCCGGCAGTACATAGCCGCTGACCACAACCTGGGACGAATCGCCCACCCCTTGCGTGTCCAGCGCCAGATTACTTACACCGAATGTCTCTCCGATTTTACCCACAACCTGACCACTTTGCGCAACCCCCAGGCCAATAAGCATGGAGGTCATTGCTGCGCTATCACTCTGATTGCTGTCCAACCCCTGCCCACGCAGCAGATAAGAAAGCGCTTCAGCCTGCGGCATCGCCGGATCGGAGAAGATTTCCGCTTTGGGTTCATCAGCAGTGCCTGTGACGCGCACACCCGCAATGACATCGTCTTCGGTGGCGTCAGGGTTACGGATCGCTTCGATATTGAGCAGCGGCTGATCCGGCGGGCCGGAGAACAGCAGCTCGCCTTTACGGACAAGCAGGTCCTGGCCGTAGGCGCGGAATCGGCCGTCAGGAATATTGATTTGACCATTCAGCCCCAGCCCCTGCTTATCCTGCGCGACTTTCAAATCGCCGGTCAAACGCGCTTTAAGCCCGAAGGCGTCGATGCGCACGTTGTTGCCGACGTGGACCGTCAGATTACTGTTGATGGGAATAGACGCTGTCTGCGGCGTTTCTGGTTGCAAGTCATTGTTGAGCATAACCACATCGCTGGAGACGCCGACCGCGCTCTCCGGCAGGTCGTGCACCACAATTCGTGCCCACGGAACGTCCACACGCCCATCCAACGTGAACAGCGAAGGCGTCGCGTCAAAGACCACATCCGGCGAGACATCCAGGCGCACCATCGGCGGAACGGTAATCCGCACCCGGCTGCCTTTCGCCGTCACCCGCGCGCGCCAGTTGTCAATCTGGCTCCAGTCGGCGTTACCGTTCAGGTTAATTTGCCCTTGTTGTGTTCGCACGATACCAGCGAGCGTCGAGCGCGTACCGCTAAAGTTCATGGTGAGCTGGCTCGGCTGCATCTCAAACGGCATAAAATTACCGTCAATATCCAGCGCGCTAAGCTGCAACTGACCAAACAACTGCGGGCTTTGCACATCGCCGCCCAGACGTAGCCTGGCGTTTAACATTCCCGCCGCTTTTTCGCCGCGCGAAAAGACAGGGTTGACCATCGCCAGATTGAGATTGCGCATGTTGACGTTACCGCCGAGATTGCGCCGCCCCTGAGGATCGGTTACCTGCACCTGGCCATCGAATTGACCATTGTTCGTCAGGCGAATCAGCCATCCCAGCTCGGCGCGATTATTGTGCAGATCGGCGCTGAGGTTCAGCGTCTCAAACGCGACCGGTAATGGCGCGTCATTGACGGTCTGCGTGACCTTCACATTACGACCGGAAAGCGTGACCTTCCCCTGCGGCAATCCCTCCTGGGTGGTGTCCCACGACACGTCCGCTTTCCCGCTAAAGATCCCGCTGGCCTGAGTGGTATCAGGCATAAATGGCTTCAGCATCGCCAGATCAAAGCGGTTGAGATTGACCACCGCCCGTCCTGCGGCGCCCGCATCAATGGTTTGCGGGATGCACAGCTCGGCGTTCGGGTTCAGCCAACAATGTGGCCCGATACTGATTTTCTGTTCTTTATTACGGTAGTCCAGCGCAATCGCGCGGGTCAACGACCATGGCCCCACTGGCGTCTGGAAACGGGTGTCGCTTAACGTCCCTTTCCAGCGCGCTGCCTCGCGATCAAAACTGCCTGTCAGGGAGAGTTGACCGGATACCGGTTCTCCCTGAACACGGAGCTGTAGCTGATGCTGCTTCTCGCTGCCTTTGGCGTCAAGCGTCACCAGATTGATGTTAACGTCGGGCTGCGAAATCCGCTCTACGCGAACGTTGAGATGGCCCGCTATCTGATCGGTGGATTTAATATCGCCCTCAATGCGCGCCTGGGCGACAGACAGCTCCTGCCAACGCAGACCGCGGGCGGTGATATCCGCCAACAGCTGCGGCGCTTCTACCGTACCGCGGACTTTAACGATTCCTTTTGCCATGCCGCCCAGTCCTGGCAGCGCATTATCCAGCCCCGGCGCATCGATGGCGGCGTCAAGATTCAGCTCCTTAACGCCAAGCTCGCCTTTTATATCGGCGCTGTTTGGGCCCAGCGCAAGGTGCAGCCCCGGGATCGTCCACTGCATGTAGCTGTTGCCCTTTAGCGTCCCGTTGACGTTAACGCTGTTCTGCTTCACATTGCCGGTCAGCTTGAGCTCCGGGACATCCATCTGCCAGGTGCCGCCGTAGAGGCTGCCTTTGGTTTTCATGACGCCGTTAAGCTTCGCGGGCCAGTCCGGGATCTCTTTAGCGGTATTGATGCCATTTAGCGTCAGTTCGCCACGCCAGCTAATCGCCTGCTGCCAGTCCACCAGCGCTTTCAGTTCGGTTTTTCCCTCCAGAGCGGCGATGGTAAGTTTATCGAGATTAATCTGCCGCTCATTCCCTTTAGCATCCAGCGTGATGGTCGCCGGCGGAATATCTTGTCCTTTCACGGCGGTTCGCATCGACAACGTATAGTCGGTCATCTTACCGCTCAGTTTGAGCTTCAGATCGTCAGCCTGAAACTGGGTATCACCCGTCAATGGCCAGGCAATGCGTTGGCTGACGACTTCAAGATTGAGCGGTAAACCGGCCTCCGCCAGCCGCGTCTGGGCGCGAAGCGCGACATCCATCGGCCCGGAAAGGTTCACCCCGACCTCCAGTTGTTCGCGTAACGCGCCGCCGACCTTGAGTTTTATCTTTTCACCCTTTAGCGGATCGATATTCAGCGTACTGTTGAGCGTAATATCAACCGGCCAGTTATTGGCGAGCTGCGCCGTACCGGAGGCTTTCACCGTGCCCTGGTTGGCGTCGATATCCAGCGTATCCAGCTTCATATTACCGTCGATACTGCTGACTTTAAGCAGCATCGTGCGCACCGTCAGATCGGTATCGCCGGTGATGCGTAGCTGCTCGCCGCGAAACGACTCGATATTCAGATTGAGCGGCAGGTGAACATCGGTCATCTCCGGCATTACCGGTTTTGCAAACAGATCTTTTAGCGTTTCGCCAAGCGGCTTTTCATCCGGTTGAGGTTTCTCGATTTTGGGTTCAACCACCTCTTCCTGCGCCACGTCAGCGACCTTCGGCAGCGCGATCAGCAATCCCTGAAGCCGCGTCGGTTTCAGGGTCAGGTTTTTCTCCTGCCATGCCAGCCCGGAGGTAAAATCCAGCACCGAAACGGTAGTGTCATCAATCTTGATATTGATGTTATTCAACGCCACGCGCGACAGCGTGATGGGCCAGGGGGTGGAGAGGTTCAGCGGTCCGCTTTCTTCCTCTTCTTGCGCCGGTTCGGAAGGCGGCATTTTTTTGCTGTCGATAGCGACATTAATGTCTTTTAGCGCCAGATCATTGACGCACAGGCTACTGCGCCACAGGCAATCAAGCCCGACGGCCAGATGAATTTCGCCCGCATTCACCGCAACGCCCGGCTGCTCATAGCGGATATTTTTTAACGATAAGTCCCGCCAGCCGCCGGTGACCTGCCCAATCTCCAGCCCCGGCACCCAGCGGTTCGCCGCACTGAATACCAGATGCAGCCCCGTCGTCGTCCCGACCAGAAACGCAACGCTCGCCAGTAACACCACAATGAAAATCAACACGCCGAGGCTTATTTTCTTCCATAAACTCATAATTCAGGCCCCAGACCGATATAAAACTGTAAACCGTGTTCGTCTTTGTCGCCGACCGGTACGGCAAAATCGAGTTTGATAGGCCCAACCGGCGACGCCCAGCGCACGCCGACCCCGGTCCCGGTTTTGAAATCGCTACGGCGAATATCACTCACCGCCTCGCCGCTATCGACAAACACTGCCCCCCACCATTTGCCGGTGACGTTATACTGGTACTCCAGCGATCCGGTTGCCAGTTTTGAGGCGCCTTTAAGATTGCCGTCGCTATCTTTAGGCGAAATAGATTTGTATTTATAGCCGCGAATACTGCGGTCGCCCCCGGCGAAGAAACGTAAATCCGGCGGAACTTTGTCGAAATCACCGGTTTCTATCCAGCCCAAATTGGCGCGCATCACAAAACGGTGGCGATCGTACAAAGTCCGAATCCAGACGTTTTGCGCCTGCAGCACGGAGAAATCCACGTCGGAGCCCCAGGCCGTATTCGAATAGTCTACTGAATAGCGCTGCGAATCGCCCCAGGTTGGCATCAGTCCCCCTCGCGAGCGGGTTCGGCTGATCATCACGCCCGGGTAGAACAGCATGGTGGTATTGGTGACGTTCCCCTGGGTAAAGTGGTCGAAACTCCAGCGCAGGTTAATCGCCCGCTGCCAACCGCTGGAAAGGTCCCAGTAACGCGACACGGCAAGCGTGGTCGAGTCCTGCTCCGTATCATTCAAATCGGTACGTTTAAAACCGCCCTGTACCAGATAGTATTGCTCCAGCGGGTTTTTCAGCAGCGGCATTTTATAACTAAAATCCAGCACCTGTTCCGGCGCAGATATACTGGTGCTGGTGGTCAGACTATGACCGTAAGAGTTCATCCACGGTTTTTTCCACGACGCTTTCACGCGCGGCCCGACGTCGGTGGAGTACCCCACCCCGGTTTCAATCGTGTTTTCGGTTCGCGGCGATACCACGCCTTTTAACGGCAGAATTTTTGTTTTACGCGATTTCTCAAATTCCGGCGCCACCACGACAGAATTAAACCATCCGGTAGCGGAAAGTCGGCGGTTTAGTTCCGCCAAATCTTTCGATTCGTACTCATCGCCCTCTTTAAACGGCAACAGATTTTGTAAATATTCATCACGAATCTGCGAACCTTCGAAGGTGACAGGCCCGAAGCGATAGCGCTCACCGCTATCATAATCAATATCCCAAAACGCCTGATGGCGGCCCAGAGCAATTCCCAACTGACTTTTAACGAATTCGCTGTCGAAATAGCCTTTACGTAGCGACACGCTGGTTAACGACTTTTTAAAATTGTCGTAGTCTCCCTGGTTGAGCACCGTGCCGATTGCCGGACGCGTTTTCAGTAAGGCCAGATAATCTTTGTCCGTGCGCGCGCCGCCGCGTAAAATGACTTCTGTACCGCCAATCAACACCGGCTGGCCGGGCGTAACCCTGGCGATTAATACCTGCCGTCCTTTCGCAGGCGGTGGAAGCAGGTCGAATTTGATAGTGGGTTCGTAATAGCCTAACGCTTTAAGCCCTTCGCGAATCGCATCATCAACTCGGGCGCGAAAGCGCCGATCCGGCGTCACCTCATCGCTCTGAATCGTAGAGAGCTGTGCGCGAACGTTTTTTTCCAGCTCTCCGGATAGCCCTTCGACTTTCAGACGAACATTTGCGGCTACCGCAGAACTGCTCAGGCACAGTAAGCTAACCCAACATAACTGACGGATATGTGGCACATTTTCTCCTGAATATCCCCTATTCCCACCCCTGGAAAAAATCACACTACCGCTCCGCGGCTTAACATAAAATCAACAATTTCGATTGAAAAGCAGACGACTGCCCAAATATTTCTTATGGTTAAATCCAGATACATTAATGTTGTTATTGTGTGCAAAGATGCGTCTCGTTACAACCTTAACGCCAATTAACGCTTTCGGGAGAATAGCTCATGAGTTTATTTGATAAAAAACATCTGGTTACTCAAGCAGATGCGTTACCAGGACGCAACACCCCGATGCCGATCGCCACTCTGCATGCGGTAAATGAACACTCTATGACCAATGTCCCTGCTGGGATGGAGATCGCCTACTTCGCTATGGGCTGTTTCTGGGGCGTAGAACGTTTATTCTGGCAATTGCCCGGCGTATATAGCACCGCGGCAGGGTATGCAGGCGGTTACACGCCTAATCCAACCTACCGGGAAGTCTGCTCCGGGCAGACCGGTCATGCCGAAGCGGTACGGATAGTGTACGATCCTGCCGTTATCCGTTATGAGCAGCTTTTACAGACCTTCTGGGAAAATCACGATCCGACGCAGGGGATGCAACAGGGTAACGATCACGGTACGCAATACCGTTCTGCAATTTATCCCTTAACGCCGGAACAGAATGCCGCCGCTCACGCCAGTCGCGAGCGCTTTTAGTCGGCAATGGCCGCCGCCGGAGACCATCGCCCTATTACCACGGAAATCGCCCATGCGACGCCGTTTTACTACGCCGAAGATGAACACCAACAGTATCTGCACAAAAATCCATACGGTTACTGCGGGATTGGCGGGATCGGCGTTTGCCTGCCGCCTGACGCGTGACGACGCAGGCGTAGGGGGAACTTGTCGGAGTTGAAAATGAACCCTCTGGCGACTTTACAGTAGCTTACGCTATACTAGCCCTGAACTTATCGGCTCACTGCTACGAGCCGGTTTTCATTAAACGTTACCACACGGATTTATAAACTTCCCTTCCGAGGATCTGGCGTTTCGCCGGATAAGATATGTTAAACAGTATATTCATTATATTCTGCCTGATCGCTGTAAGTGCGTTCTTCTCCATCTCCGAGATCTCGCTTGCCGCATCACGTAAGATTAAACTTAAGTTATTAGCTGATGAAGGCAGTATCAACGCACAACGCGTATTGAAAATGCAGGAAAATCCCGGCATGTTTTTCACCGTTGTGCAAATTGGCCTGAACGCCGTCGCTATTCTTGGCGGTATCGTCGGCGATGCGGCATTTTCGCCCGCCTTTTCCGCCCTTTTCTCGCACTATATGTCGCCAGAACTCTCCGAGCAGCTGAGCTTTATTCTCTCTTTCTCGCTGGTGACGGGGCTGTTTATCCTGTTCGCGGATTTAACCCCGAAACGCATCGGTATGATTGCGCCAGAAGCTGTGGCTTTGCGTATCATCAACCCGATGCGCTTCTGCCTGTTCGTTTTTCGCCCGCTGGTGTGGCTGTTTAACGGCATGGCAAACAACATCTTCCGCCTGTTCAAAATTCCAATGGTGCGGAAAGACGACATTACTTCTGATGATATTTACGCGGTGGTGGAAGCCGGCGCGCTGGCGGGCGTCTTGCGCAAGCAAGAGCACGAACTGATTGAAAATGTGTTTGAACTTGAATCCCGCACCGTACCGTCTTCTATGACGTCGCGCGAAAGTATCATCTGGTTTGATCTGCACGAAGACGAACAAAGCCTGAAGAAAAAGGTCGCCGAACATCCGCACTCAAAATTTTTGGTGTGTAATGAAGATATCGACCACATCATCGGCTATGTAGACTCCAAAGATCTGCTGAATCGCGTGCTGGCGAACCAAAGTATGGCGCTGAATAGCGGCGTGCAAATTCGCAATACCTTGATTGTGCCGGATACGCTGACCCTTTCTGAGGCGCTGGAAAGTTTCAAAACGGCGGGCGAAGATTTCGCGGTCATTATGAATGAATACGCTCTGGTCGTCGGTATCATTACGCTGAACGATGTGATGACCACGCTAATGGGTGACCTGGTCGGCCAGGGACTGGAAGAGCAAATTGTGGCGCGCGATGAAAATTCCTGGCTGGTTGACGGCGGCACGCCGATTGACGACGTCATGCGCGTGCTGGATATCGATGAGTTTCCGCAATCCGGCAACTATGAAACCATTGGCGGCTTTATGATGTTTATGCTGCGCAAGATCCCAAAACGTACTGATTCGGTGAAGTTTTCCGGCTACAAATTTGAAGTGGTGGATATCGACAACTACCGTATCGATCAGTTGCTGGTGACGCGTCTCGACAATAAAAGCAACGTACCGGCGCCGAAACTGCCCGATGCGCAAGGTAAAGAAGACAGCGCGGCCTGAAATACGTTTGCCAGAAACATCAACGGCTCCTGATTCAGGAGCCGTTTTTTTTTACTTTTTTAACCTACTGCATAGCACTTTTGGTTACGCCATCTCAGTTTGCAGACGCATAACCTGACGGTTAACTTCAGACATCACAGACAAGTGCTGCTTGTCTCTCACTTTTGGGATAAGAATCTTACCCTTATCGAACTCAAAAGCGCCAACATCCTTGATATATAACCGTCCACGGAACAGGATCTTCACGTACTTCGCCACCTGTAGCGGGTTGTAGCGTTGGAAAATTTTCATTGTTGTCTCCTGCAGAGTATTACGCCCTTGCGGTGCCACAATCAGCCCAACAGTTTTAAGGCGCAAATTTTAATGCCATATGACTATAGACCATATCTACGTCGTTTCCAGTGTGCATAAGTATATTTACCTTTTGATTACAGTTATTCAGAATTATCTAAACATCAGCTCATTTTTCTCAGTATATGCCTTCATTTTTCACAGGAAGTGTGCGCCCGCCCGCAAACTGGCATCCCCTTTGCGGGAAAAAGCATCAATCGCACATATGATTAACTATCGGCCCAAAGTGGTCGGATCACCTGCAAAAAAATAAAGAAGGAATGACCATGACCCTACGTAAAATTCTGGCGATGTCGTGTCTGCTACTCCCCATAATGGCTTGTGCGCATAACCTTGAAGATAACCAACGGGTGCCGCCGGTAGGCATTGCCGATCGTGGCGAACTGACGTTGAATAAAGATGAGTTTAGTTATAAAAACTGGAATAGCGCGCAGCTGACGGGAAAAGTGCGCGTCCTGCTGCACATTGCGGGTCGAACGTCAGCGAAGGAAAAAAACGCCACGCTGATTGAAGCGATTAAATCAGCCAAGCTCCCGCATGACAGATACCAGACGACCACAATTGTGAACACCGATGATGCGATCCCCGGCTCCGGTATGTTCGTGCGTAGCAGTATAGAAAGTAATAAAAAGCTCTACCCGTGGTCGCAATTTATTGTCGACAGCAATGGCGTGGCGCGTAACGCCTGGCAATTAAAAGAAGAGGGGTCCGCCGTCATCGTGCTTGACAAAGACGGTCGGGTTCAATGGGTGAAAGATGGCGCGTTAACCCAGCAAGAGGTACAGCAGGTGGTCGACCTGCTGCATAAGCTCCTCAGTAAATAGTCACCCGGAAGCCGGGGTTAAGGAACGACTCACGAGGGGTATAGTCCAGCGTTTTTCCCTGCCAGTCGTGAACGTGCGCCCCGGCTGCAACAGCAATGGCATGACCTGCGGCAGTGTCCCAGACGCTGGTCGGCCCAAATCTGGGGTAAAGCTGCGCCTGGCCTTCCGCCACAAGGCAGAATTTCAGCGAGGAACCAATAGAGGTTGTCTGATGTTCGCCAAGCTGTTGGAGATATTCGGTGAGTTCATCATCCGTATGCGAACGGCTAATCACCACCAGCGGCGGGCGGGCATCCCGGACCTGAATCTGCTTACGCACCCCGCACTCCTCTTTCCAGGCCTTACCTTCCGCCGCGTAGTACATCACTTTCAGCACCGGCGCATAGACCACGCCCAACACCGGCTTGCCCTGCTCAATCAGCGCGATATTGACCGTGAATTCGCCATTGCGCTTGATGAACTCCTTGGTGCCGTCGAGCGGATCGACCAGCCAGTAACGCTGCCAGTGCTGGCGCACTTCCCAGGCAGGCGGATCTTCTTCTGAAAGCACCGGAATATCCGGCGTGAGCGTGCGTAACCCTTCGAGAATCACGGTATGTGCGGCGATATCCGCCGCAGTGACTGGAGAATCGTCCTGCTTGCGGGCGTACTCCATCGGTTTGGCTCCATCATAAACCTGCATAATGGCATCGCCCGCGTTCCGTGCAAGCTGGCATACTTGTTCTAACATTCTCCACCTCTTTATGACAGGGGCGTTAACTCGTTGTTTTACTTATACCCGATCGTTAAGGGTTCCGCCAACTGTGATACCGTCTGCGGTTTTGATAATACCTTTCATGGCATGATTCACCCTTCTGTGAACACTCGCAAAAAATCGGCCGGATGGGGCGGTTTTGCCTTCTTCTGCTGACGGTCGGAACGATACCGGTTTCACTGTTTATCATCGCTATTTTTCACTATCCGGCTTTTCTATTGCGTTCTTAAAAGGTGCCTCTGATGATTAAGTTTAGTGCAACGCTTCTGGCTACGCTGATCGCCGCCAGCGTGAATGCGGCCACCGTCGATCTCCGTATCATGGAAACTACTGATTTACATAGCAACATGATGGATTTCGATTATTACAAGGATACCGCAACCGAAAAATTCGGATTGGTACGTACCGCAAGTTTGATTCATGCCGCCCGAAATGAAGTCAAAAACAGCGTGCTGGTGGATAACGGCGACCTGATTCAGGGGAGCCCTCTGGGCGATTATATGGCGGCAAAAGGGCTCAAAGACGGTGATGTTCACCCGGTCTATAAAGCGCTCAACACTCTGGATTACGCGGTTGGAAACCTCGGCAACCATGAGTTTAATTATGGTCTGGACTATCTGCATAACGCGCTGGCCGGCGCGAAATTCCCTTATGTTAACGCCAATATTATCGACGTTAAAACCCAAAAGCCGCTCTTTACGCCTTATCTGATTAAAGAGACGAGCGTTATTGATAAAGACGGCCACCCGCAAACTCTGAAAATCGGCTATATCGGCTTTGTTCCGCCGCAAATCATGATTTGGGATAAAGCGAATCTGAGCGGCAAAGTTACCGTCAATGACATTATGGAAACCGCCCGGAAATATGTGCCCGAAATGCGCGAGAAAGGCGCAGATATCGTGGTAGTCATTGCTCACTCAGGCCTTTCTGCCGATCCGTACCACAGCATGGCGGAAAACTCGGTTTATTACCTCAGCGAAGTTCCTGGCGTCGACGCGATTATGTTTGGCCACGCTCACGCCGTCTTCCCCGGTAAAGATTTTGCCGACATCAAAGGCGCGGATATCGCCAAAGGTACGCTTAACGGCATTCCTGCGGTAATGCCTGGCATGTGGGGCGACCATCTGGGAGTGGTCGATCTGGTGCTCAATAACGACAGCGGTAAATGGCAGGTTACGCAGGCGAAAGCGGAAGCGCGGCCTATCTATGACGCCGCCGCTAAAAAGTCGCAGGCAGCGGAAGACAGTAAGCTGGTCGATATTCTGAAAGCCGATCACGACGCCACCCGCGAGTTTGTCAGCAAGCCCATCGGTAAATCCGCCGATAACATGTACAGTTATCTTGCTCTGGTGCAGGACGATCCTACCGTACAGGTGGTGAATAACGCGCAAAAAGCGTATGTGGAACACTTTATTCAGGGCGATCCGGATCTGGCGAAACTGCCGGTGCTGTCCGCCGCCGCGCCGTTTAAAGTTGGCGGGCGTAAGAACGATCCTGCCAGCTTTGTCGAGGTGGAAAAAGGCCAGCTGACCTTCCGTAACGCCGCGGATCTTTATCTCTATCCGAATACGCTGGTGGTGGTGAAAGCCAGCGGCAAGGAGGTAAAAGAGTGGCTGGAATGCTCTGCCGGACAGTTTAATCAAATTGATATTCACAGCAACAAACCGCAATCGTTGATCAATTGGGATGGCTTTCGCACCTATAATTTCGATGTCATTGACGGTGTGAATTATCAAATCGATGTGTCACAGCCCGCCCGCTATGATGGCGAATGCCAGATGGTGAATCCGCAGGCGGAACGTATTAAAAACCTGACCTTTAACGGTAAGCCTGTCGACCCGAACGCTACGTTCCTGGTCGCCACGAATAACTATCGCGCTTACGGCGGCAAGTTTGCCGGCACGGGCGACAGCCATATCGCCTTTGCGTCTCCGGATGAAAATCGCGCCGTGCTGGCGGCATGGATTGGCGCAGAGTCAAAACGCGCGGGCGAAATCCATCCGGCGGCGGATAATAACTGGCGTCTGGCGCCAATCCACAGCGATACGGCGCTGGATATCCGCTTTGAAACATCGCCAGGCGATAAAGCCGCGGCCTTCATTAAAGCGAAAGGGCAGTATCCGATGAAGAAGGTTGCCGTCGATGATATCGGTTTTGCCATTTATCAGGTAGATTTGAGCAAGTAACGTGAGTCCCGTATGGCGCTGCGTTTATTCGGCCTGACTGACAGGCCGAATAAAGCGCTAGCCGCCATCTGATAAACGCTCCCGCTGCGCCAATACCTGGGGCAAATTCAGTTCTATCCAGTCCGCCAGCGCGGCGACTTTATCGCTCACCTGCTCGCCAAGCGGCGTCAGGCTGTACTCCACATGCGGCGGAACAACTGGATATGACACCCGGTTAAGAAATCCGTCCTGTTCAAGCGCCTGTAACGACTGCGCCAGCATCTTTTCACTCACGCCTCCCATCTTGCGGCGCAGGTCGCTAAAACGGTGTGTACCGTCGCGTAACGCGACCAGAATCAGTACGCCCCAGCGACTGGTGACATGCTTTAACACCTCACGGGACGGGCACTGTTCAGCAAAGAGATTACCTTCACGCAACTGCCGGGAAAGAGTATGAGCGCGCATTGATACTTACCTTTTTGTACGTACTTACTAAAAGTAAGTTTAGGTGGTAGCGTAATAAAACACAAGACCAACACTGAGGAGTTCACCATGATTGCTATCACCGGCGCAACGGGCCAACTGGGCCAACACGTTATTGAAAACCTGTTAAAAACGACGCCCGCCAGTCACCTCGTCGCAATCGTCCGTAACCCGAAAAAAGCCGCCCCGCTCAGTCAACGCGGGATCGCCGTTCGCCAGGCGGATTACGCTAACGAAGCCGCGCTGACCACCGCCTTACAGGGCGTTGATAAACTGCTGCTCATTTCATCCAGCGAAGTGGGACAACGCACCGCGCAGCACCGCAACGTTATTCAGGCCGCCATTGCCGCGAAGGTGAAATTCATCGCCTATACCAGCCTGCTACATGCGGATAAATCGCCGCTGGCGCTCGCCGATGAACATATTGAAACGGAAAAAATGCTGGCTGAGTCAGGTATTCCTCACACGCTATTACGTAACGGCTGGTATACGGAAAACTACCTGGCGAGCGTCCCTGCCGCGCTGAAGCATGGCGTCTTTATTGGCGCGGCGGGAGAAGGGAAAATCGCCTCCGCAATGCGCGCTGACTATGCCGCCGCCGCCGCGCGCGTCATCCGTGAAGAGGGTCACGCCGGGAATGTCTACGAGCTGGCGGGTGATGACGCCTGGACATTAAGCCAGTTGGCGGATGAACTTACTCATCAGAGCGGAAAAAAAATCGTCTACCAGAACCTGAGCGAAGTCGATTTTGCCGCCGCGCTGAAAGGCGCAGGCCTGCCTGACGGACTGGCGGATATGTTGGCCAATTCTGACGCTGGCGCGGCGAAAGGCGGCCTGTTTGATGACAGCCATACGCTGCGTAAACTCATCGGTCGCCCGACGACGACGCTCACAGAAAGCCTTCGCTCCGTACTGTAAGTGTTAAAATTTAGTTAATTTATGTAGCATCCTCATAGACCATCTCAGATAATGACGGAACGGTTTATGAGGAGAATCTGATGATTAGCGGCGTGCTATACGCCCTGCTGGCAGGGCTAATGTGGGGATTGATTTTCGTCGGCCCGTTAATCGTGCCGGATTACCCGGCCCTCTTACAGTCAATGGGACGCTATCTGGCGCTGGGGCTGATTGCCCTGCCAATTGCCTGGTTAGGCCGCACGCGGTTACGCCAGTTGACGCGCAAAGACTGGTTCACCGCCCTGTCGCTGACTCTGATGGGCAATGTAATCTATTACGCCTGCCTCGCCAGCGCCATTCAGCGAACCGGCGCGCCGGTTTCGACGATGATCATCGGGACATTGCCGGTCGTCATTCCGCTTTTCGCTAACGTTCTCTATAGCCAACGAGACGGCAGATTATCCTGGCGGCGTTTAGCGCCCGCGCTGGCGCTTATCGGTTTTGGCCTGCTGTGCGTCAATATTGCTGAACTTAGCCAGGGATTGTCCGATGTTAGCGGCTGGCGCTATGGTTCAGGCATTGTGCTGGCGCTGATTTCCGTAGCGTGCTGGGCATGGTATGCGCTGCGCAACGCCCGCTGGCTGCGGGAAAATCCCGACAAACATCCCATGATGTGGGCAACGGCGCAGGCGCTGGTTACGCTGCCGGTCTCGTTAATCGGCTATGCGGCAACCTGTCTGTGGCTGAGTATCCAGAACCCGATGTTTACCCTGCCCTTTGGCCCGCATCCCGCGCTGTTTATCGGTCTGATGATCGCCATCGCGGTGCTGTGTTCCTGGGTGGGCGCGTTGTGCTGGAATATCGCCAGCCAAAAATTGCCAACCGTTATTTTAGGGCCGCTGATTGTTTTTGAAACGTTGGCAGGACTGCTCTATACCTTCATTCTGCGCCAGGAAATCCCGCCATTCCTGACGTTAAGCGGCATTGCGCTCCTGGTGGCGGGCGTGGTCATTGCCGTGAGAGCGAAACCGGAAAAAGCGACCGTCGTTCCGGTCACGGAACGCTAATTTCATACTCGCTTAAATTATACGCACCCCGAAAGAGTTATAGCCTCGCCTTAAAGATGCATTTAAAATACAACTTATATTATTGCAAATGAGGTAACGGCTATGGCTTATCGCGATCAACCTTTAGGCGAACTGGCGCTCTCTATTCCCCGCGCATCGGCGCTGTTTCGCCAGTACGATATGGATTACTGCTGCGGTGGAAAACAGACGCTGGCGCGCGCCGCCGCGCGTCACGACGTCGATATTGACATCATTGAAGCGCAACTGGCGCAATTGGCTGAACAGCCCATCGAAAAAGACTGGCGCGCCGTTCCGCTGGCGGACATTATTGACCATATCGTTGTGCGCTATCATGATCGACACCGCGAACAACTGCCGGAGCTTATCCTGCAGGCAACCAAAGTGGAACGCGTTCACGCGGATAAGCCAAACGTCCCACGCGGCCTGACAAAATATCTCACCGCGCTGCATGAAGAGCTTTCCAGCCATATGATGAAAGAAGAACAGATCCTGTTCCCCATGATCAAACAGGGTATGGGTCGCCAGGCAACGGGCCCGATAAGCGTAATGGAAAGCGAGCATGACGAGGCGGGAGAGCTGGTAGACGTCATCAAACACGTCACCCAAAATGTAACGCCGCCGCCAGAAGCCTGCACCACCTGGAAAACGATGTATAACGGCATTAATGAGATGATTGATGATCTGATGGAGCACATCAGCCTGGAGAATAACGTGCTGTTCCCACGCGCACTGGCCGGAGAATAATCGCCAGCCGGGCATTTTGCCGGATGGCGGCTGTAAACGGCGCCTTATCCGGCCTCCAAATCAACGCTACGCTGTAAGCCCGGTAAGCGCCAGCGCCACCGGGCAAAACAATTAACGCATTCCCGCCATCCGTTTCTTACCTATCAACAGCCAGCCCAGACCCAACGCGATAAACCACAGCGGCGTCACGATCAGCGCCTGGCGCGTATCATCTTCCAGCGTCAGCAATACCAGCACGAACGCAAAGAACGCCATGCAGACCCAGCACATCAGCTTACCGAGCGGCATCTTATAGATGGATTTTTCATGCAGGTGGGGACGCTTTTTGCGGTACACCAGGTATGAACACAGAATGATGGTCCAGACAAACATAAACAGGATGGCCGAAACCGTAGTGATCATGGTGAATGCGCCAATCACGCTCGGGTTGACCATCAGCATAACCACGCCGCCCAGCAGGCAGATACAGGAGAAGGTCAGGCCTTTCGCCGGTACCGCGCGTTTCGATAGCTTAGCGAACGCTTTTGGCGCCACGCCTTCTTGCGCCAGGCCAAACAGCATACGGCTGGTCGAGAAGACGCCGCTGTTGGCGGAAGACGCCGCCGAGGTCAGCACAACAAAGTTGATCACGCTCGCGGCGGCAGGCAGACCCACCAGTACAAACAGCTCAACAAACGGGCTCTTATCCGGCACCACGGAACTCCACGGCGTCACCGACATAATGACAATCAGCGCAAAGACGTAGAACATGATGATACGGATCGGTATTGAGTTGATCGCGCGCGGCAGCGATTTTTCCGGATCTTTAGTTTCTGCGGCGGTAGTACCGACCAGCTCAATGCCCACGAAGGCGAACACCGCAATCTGGAAACCGGCAAAGAACCCGCTAATACCTTTCGGGAACCAGCCGCCGTCATTCCACAGATGCGCGAAAGACGCTTCAACGCCGGTCGGCGATTTAAAGTGCATCGCAATCATCACCAACCCGACCACAATCAACGCCACGATGGCGACGATTTTGACCATAGCAAACCAAAATTCCATTTCACCAAACATTTTAACGGTGGCGAGGTTGAGGCTTAGCAGCAGGACCACTACCGCCAGCGAGGCGACCCAATCGGAAAGGCCGGGAAACCAGAACTGCGCGTAGGCGGTAATCGCCACCACGTCAGCCATACCGGTCACTACCCAGCAAAACCAGTACGTCCAGCCGGTGAAATATCCCGCCCAGGGGCCAAGCAGGTCGGAAGCAAAATCGCTAAACGATTTATATTCCAGATTCGAGAGCAGCAATTCCCCCATGGCGCGCATCACGAAAAAAAGCATAAAACCGATGATCATATACACAAAAATGATCGACGGTCCGGCGAGACTGATCGTTTTACCCGATCCCATAAACAGACCGGTACCAATAGCGCCGCCAATAGCGATAAGCTGTATATGACGGTTTGTAAGATTGCGCCGTAGCGACTGTTCAGCCGGAGCCTGTTCGTCGGCTGCGACTTTTACCTGATCTACCATGTTTTTCTTCCTGTACCTGTCTGTGTTGTGCGGGCTCTACGGCCTTTGGTCTATGATACGACGATCCTGTTATCAGGACTCATCGATATTAGGTAAGAATCGGCGGGATGAATACTCAGATTCAAATACAATGTTAATTTTATGTTTAAAATGAGTGTTATATCACTTTGATAATGCGAATTAGCTCACAAAAATACACGTAACGACGCCATTTGCAAAATAAAATATTGGCATCTACTGAAGTCAGGGTTGCCGGATAAGGCCTTTACGCCGCCATCCGGCAAACTAGGGGCGCTTAGAGAATTTCCAGCAGTTCCACTTCAAACACCAGGGTGCTGAATGGCGGAATAGATGCCCCGGCCCCACGCTCGCCATAGGCCAGCTCCTGTGGAATAGTTAGTTCCCATTTGGAACCTACCGGCATCAGAGTCAGCGCTTCAATCCAGCCGGCGATCACGCCATTTACCGGGAATTCAGCCGGTTCGCCGCGCGCGACGGAGCTGTCAAATACGGTGCCATCAATAAGCTTACCGGTGTAATGCACGCGTACACGGTCGGTACGCGCCGGAATCGCGCCTTCGCCCTGCGTCAGAACGCGGAACTGTAAACCAGATTCAGTACTGTTCACACCGTCTTTTTCGCGGTTTTCTTCCAGGTATTTCACGCCTTCGGCCGCCATTGCTTTGAAACGCTCACGACGCACCGCGTCCGCACGCTCATGAATTTCACGCAGCGCACGATGCACCACATCAACAGGAACCGCCGGGTGTTTACCTTCCAGCGCATCAGCAATACCTGCAACCAGCGCTTCAGGCAATAGCCCTTCAAGACCGGATTCGCTGAGCTGCTGCCCTACCTGCAAACCAATGCCGTAGCTCGCTTGCGCTTCAATAGTGTCAAAAGTCGGGGTGGCCATTATTTTTCCTTCATCGGATATCAAAAAAGTAGCGGGCAGCATAACAGCCACGCTTCTTCTGGTAAAACTTTGTCTCAGGGAGGATGACAAATCGCAGGGAAAAAGAAACAATAGATTATCCGTATTGATGTCACGAAAGCGGATAGCACTACCAGTATCATAGCGTTAGCCATCTATACTCTATGATTAAGGAACGAGATGCGGAGCAGGAGGTAAACCATGCCCGGGCGCTTTGAATTAAAACCAACCCTGGCGAAAATCTGGCACGCGCCGGATAATTTTCGCATCATGGAGCCGCTGCCGCCTATGCATCGTCGTGGCATTATCATTGCCGCTATCGTGCTGGTGATCGGTTTCCTGCTGCCCGCCAGCGAGACCAGCGACTCGCCTGTCGTCACGCGGGAAGCGCAATTGGATCTGCAATCGCAATCACAGCCGCCGACGGAGGCCCAGCTTCAGGCGCAGCTGGTCGCGCCGCAAAACGATCCGGATCAGGTGGCGCCCGTTGCGCCGGAACCTATCCAGGAAGGCCAGCCGGAAGAACAAAACCAGCCGCAGACGCAGCCTTTCCAGCAGGATAGCGGCATCGGTCAACAGTGGCGCTCGTACCGGGTAGAGTCTGGTAAAACTCTGGCGCAACTGTTCCGTGACCACGGGCTGCCCCCGACAGACGTTTATGCAATGGCGCAGGTAGAAGGCGCTGGCAAACCGCTGAGTAATCTCAAAAATGGTCAAATGATTAAAATTCGCCAGAATGTCAGCGGGGTGGTGACAGGTTTAACGATAGATGGTGATAACGGTCAACAGGTGCTGTTTACGCGTCAGCCTGACGGCAGTTTTATTCGCGCACAGTAACGCCGGCTACGCCTTACCCCGCCTATACCCTATTCGTTCAGGTGAAGCATTACCGCTTCACCTTATTCACCCACCAAATCCCCGAACACACCAGCACCAGCGCAATCATGTATTTCCACTCCAATATATTCTCGCCGAGAAAAATAGCCGAAAGAGCCGCGCCGGAAACCGGGATCAGAAAGTTAAACGGCGCAATCATCCCCACGCGATTATATTTGAGTAAAATGCTCCATAGCGCAAAAGCGACCGACGAGAGCAGCGTCAGGTAGACTAAAATCGCCACCGACGAGAAGCCATGTATCGTCAGCGTACCGCCAAAAACGTAACCGCCAAAGACCAGTACCAGACCGCCAATCCCCAATTGATAGCCAGTCATGACCATCGGATCGACCGTCTGCGAGAGACGTTTGCCATACAACGTGGCCGCAGAAAGAATAAACGCCGCCAGCACCACGGAGCCTTCTCCCGGCAGATTAAAGCTGAAATCCAGGCCGTTGCTGACGTTCACCACCATGACGCCCGCAAAGCCCAGAATACAGCCGAGCGTTTTGTTGTAGCTCAATCGGTCGTTCTGATAAATAAAGTGCGCCAGCAATACGCTGAAGAATGTGCCTGTCGCGTTCATGATTGAGCCTTTCACGCCGGAGGTGAACGCAAGGCCGATATAGAAAAAGAGATATTGCAGCGACGTCTGGGTCAGCCCCAGTAACGTCAACTGAGCAAACTGGCGCGGACGAAACCGACCAATCGGTTTACGCTGAAGCAGCGCGAACAGTAGCAGCAACCCACCCGCAAACAAAAAACGATAACCAGCAAAAACAATTTTAGAAGGGATATCGTCGGTGGCTATCTGAAAGAGGTCATAACCGCTTTTGATGGCTGGATAAGCGCCGCCCCATAGCAGGCAACAAAATGCGGCACACACATAAACGACGTTTTTGCGGGCAAACGGGGAGGCCTGGCGTTGGGTATCCATTCTTTCACCAAGAAATTAAAATAATGTTTTATTTTTAATTATCGCGAAAAGAGGGGGAGATAGCCAGTCGAAAAGCGATGGAGTTAAAAAAGCAAAACGCCGGCGCTGGGCCGACGTTTTGTTGCTAGCAAAAACGAGAATGACTGATTACTCAGCAACCACGTTGATGATAACTTTTGCGAATACTTCGCTGTGAACCTGGAAGTTCACTTCGTGTTCGCCAGTGGTACGCAGAACGCCGTTCGGCAGACGAACTTCGCTCTTAGCCACGTCAACGCCAGCTGCAGTCACAGCGTCAGCGATGTCGCGAGTACCGATGGAACCGAACAGTTTACCTTCGTCGCCTGCTTTAGACGCGATAGTAACGGTTTCCAGGGCGTTGATTTTCTCTGCGCGTGCATTTGCAGCAGCCAGAACGTCAGCCAGTTTAGCTTCCAGTTCAGCGCGACGTGCTTCGAAGTATTCAACGTTTTTCTTGGTAGCCGGAACAGCTTTACCCTGTGGTACCAGGAAGTTACGAGCATAGCCCGCTTTAACGTTAACCTGATCACCCAGGCTACCCAGGTTTGCTACTTTATCAAGCAGAATAACTTGCATTACCTTATCCTCTCAAAGTCGTATTAATGGACCGTGACCGATTACTGATGGCGATCAGTGTACGGCAGCAGAGACAGGTAGCGAGCGCGTTTGATAGCGCGAGCCAGCTGACGCTGGTATTTTGCACGGGTACCGGTGATACGGCTTGGGACAATCTTACCGCTTTCGGTGATGTAGTTTTTCAGCGTAGCGATATCTTTATAGTCGATCTCTTGAACGCCTTCCGCGGTGAAACGGCAGAACTTGCGACGACGGAAATAACGTGCCATATGGCTAGTCTCCAGAATCTATCAATTCAATCTGCTCGGCATGCAGAACCATTTTGCTCAGACCGTTCTTTGCCTTGTGGCAAGAAATAAACCCCTGAACGGTTATGCGGCTGCCGACCGTTATACTGTGAGTAATGGCCTGGTTTTCGTGTCCGCTAACAATAACGGGCATTTGGCACCACGCCTGCCGGTGAAAGCCGGCTTCCTCTTGCACAGAACGATGCTCAAGCACGAACTGGCAATGCGGAATTCCTGATGGACTGACCTTTCGAAGGGGGGCCCTGCACACGGTGCCGGACAACGCCAGACGGTTGGTCATCAGAAATTACTCTTCAGAATCCCCAGCTTCAGCATCATCTGCGGTTTCGTTAGCGAAATCATCGCGACGCTCACGGCGCTCGTCTTTCGCTTTAACCATCGGAGATGCTTCGGTAACAGCGTGCTTAGTACGCATAACCATGCTGCGGATAACGGCATCGTTGAAGCGGAAGGTAGTTTCCAGCTCATCGATCACTTCCTGCGGCGCTTCAACGTTCATCAGAACGTAGTGCGCTTTGTGCAGTTTGTTGATCGGGTAAGCCAGCTGACGGCGGCCCCAGTCTTCCAGACGGTGGATCTTGCCTTCTGCGCCAGTGATGGCGGCAGAGTAACGCTCGATCATGCCCGGAACCTGTTCGCTCTGGTCAGGATGGACCATAAAAACGATTTCGTAATGACGCATCGAATTGCTCCTTACGGATTATTCAGCCTCCTGTCTGGGTCAGCCGCGGCCCATGGAGGCAAGGAACGTGTTAAAGGTCGGCTGAAAAATGACGCGTTATAATACTGGCGCCTGCGGGCAAACTCAAGGTGATTGTACAATTATTTATCGTGCCGAACGTAACGCCTGTCCCGTCGCATTTTGCTGCTGAGATATTAACTTCATATCGCATGCCACTATAAACGGCCTGTTGCGGCAGAGAAATTGACACTGTGGTCAGCGCGCTTTTTTGCCATACAGGGTTTCTTAAACATAGCGGCATACATCAATGGGTTGTTAATCAGATAAAAAACGACAATACGATAATTTTTTGAACAACAGCATCAGAAAAGGTCGCCATCTCTGCGGCGGGTTATGGTTAAAATTAAACCAGAAGCGATTCACTAAAAGGGGATATCGCCAACCAGACCGCGCGGCTGAGGAGGTACTCTATGCGAGCCCGGATAATGTTATTTCTGGCTGCGCTTTTGCCTGGCGTAACGGCAACGGCAGCCATCGAGTTAAATAATCATCAGGCCAGAAATATGGATGATGTGCGCAGCTTAGGCGTAATCTACATCAACCACAACTTCGCCACGGAAAGTGAAGCCAATCTGGCGCTGAATGAAGAGGCCGACGTGCGAAACGCAATGTATTATCACGTCATACTTATCCGGGAACCGGGTAGCAATGGCAATATACACGCCAGCGCGAATATTTATCGCTAGCATCAGGAAAACCAACGAAAAAGCCATAGTTGATTTGCCCCCTGAACAGGGGGCTTTTTTCGCGGAAAGATGGCTCCGGAATTAGACCTGTGACATCCCGATAATATTCACATTCCGGAGCTCATACTTCACTTCTGCCCGTAATACGCATTCGGGCCATGCTTACGCATGAAGTGTTTATTCATCAGATAATCGTCGATGGGGTTGAGGCCAGGGTTAATACCGCGCGCAATCCACGCCATTCGCGCCACTTCCTCCATGACCACCGCGTTATGTACCGCATCGTGCGCATCTTTCCCCCAGGCGAACGGCCCGTGTTGATACACGACAATGCCTGGCGTATGCAGCGGTTCCACCTCGCCCAGCGTTTCGATGATCACCTTACCAGTGTTCAGCTCGTACTCGCCCTGCACTTCTTCTTCGCTTAACGCCCTGGTACAAGGAATATCGCCAAAGAAATAGTCCGCGTGCGTGGTACCGAGCGCCGGAATAGCCATCCCCGCCTGCGCCCATGCCGTGGCGTGGGTTGAATGGGTATGAACGACGCCGCCAAGCGACGGATAGCGTTGATACAGCGCCAGATGGGTAGCGGTATCGGAAGAAGGACGATAACGTCCCTCCACCACTTTGCCATCCATATCCACCACCACCATGTCATCTACCTTCATGGTTTCATAGGCGACACCGCTTGGCTTAATCACCACCAGCCCGCGTTCGCGATCGATAGCGCTGACGTTGCCCCAGGTAAACGTCACCAGTCCATAACGGGGCAAATCCATGTTAGCGTCAAATACCTGCTGCTTGAGCTTTTGCATTATGCCGCCTCCACCATGCCTGCTTTGGCCATGCGCGCTTTCACCCAGTCACGCGCTTTCGCCACTTCTGCCGCCGGGTTCTCTGCTGTTTCGCTCCACATCTCAATCAGATAGGGCCCGCAATAACCACTCTGTTTGAGCGTTTCGAAGCAGCGTTCGAAATCGACAACGCCTTCGCCAAACGGCACATTTTTGAACACGCCGGGTTTAGTATCTTTGACGTGTACCGCGACGATATGCCCGATTCCCGCCTGTAGCTCCATCTGTACGTCGTTATCCCACGCCGACAGATTGCCGATATCCGGATAGAGCTGGAACCACGGGTTATTGAGGTAGTGAGCATAGCCTAGCGCTTTACTGATGGAATTCATCAATGGGTAATCCATGATCTCCATCGCCAGCGTCACCTGGGCGCGGCTGGCCATATCAACGCTCTCTTTTAACCCATCGCGGAAGCGGCAACGCGTTTCGTCGTTGGCCTGCTGATAGTAAACGTCGTACCCCGCCAGTTGAATGACGCGAATCCCGACGTCCTGCGCAAACTGAATCGCTTTACGCATAATCTCCAGCCCCTGCGCCCGTACCGCGTCATCTTCGCTACCGAGCGGAAAACGACGATGCGCGCTCAGACACATGGACGGCACGCGCACGCCGGTTTCAGCAACCGCGCTCACCAGCGCCAGGCGCTGCTCGCGACTCCAGTCGAGCCGCGCCAGTCGGGCGTCGGTCTCGTCCACCGACATTTCAACAAAGTCAAAACCCAGCGTTTTCGCCAGCCGCAGGCGCTCCAGCCAGCACTCCCCGGCAGGGAGCGCTTTTTCATAGATGCCGAGCGGAATTTGTTTCGACAGCATAGCCGCTCCTTAGCCCCACAGTTGGGCAATGGAGCGTTTGAACTGCCGTGCGGCTTCTACCGGCGATTCGGCATCGCGAATGCTGCGCCCCGCGATAAAGACATGGATCGGAATGCCTTTGAACAGCGGCAGGTCTTCCAGCGCCAGTCCGCCGGTCACGGTCACTTTAAAGCCCATATCGGAGAGCCGCTTAATCGCGGTAATATCCGCCTCGCCCCACGCCACGCCTGCCGCCTGCGCGTCGCGGCTGCGGTGATAAACCACTTGCTGAATGCCCGCATCGCGCCACTGCTGCGCCTGTTCCCAGGTCCAGTAACCGGTCAGTTCGATCTGCACGTCACCGTTGAACTCTTTCGCCACATCCAGCGCGCCTTTTGCGGTGTTGATATCCGCACAGCAAATCACGGTCACCCAGTCCGCATTGGCTTCGAAACACATACGGGAGAGGATTTTACCGGCATCGGCAATTTTGGCGTCCGCCAGCACGATTTTGTGCGGGTAAAGCGCTTTCAGGTCGCGAACCGCACGCACGCCTTCGCCCACGCACAGAATGGTGCCCACTTCGATAATGTCGACTTCTTCGGCAATCAGGCGAGTGGTTTCATAGGCGCTATCCATAGTCTGGTTGTCCAGCGCGACCTGCAACATTGGTAATGACATGTTCAATTCCTTCTTAAGCTGCCGCGTTGGTGCGGTCAATGAGATCCAGGACTTCCTGCGCGGTACGGCAGGCGCGTAAACGGTCAAAATTAGCTTCGTCTTCAAACAGGTTGACGATCTGCATGATGCCCACTTCCTGGTGAGTGTTGGCATCAACCGCCGCCATGGTGATCAGAATATCGACCGGATCGTTATCTTCGTGGTTGAACTCCAGCGGCTTTTTCAGCGTCACCAGTGAGAAACCGGTTTTCTTCACGCCCTCTTCCGGACGCCCGTGCGGCATTGCCAGCCCCGGAGCGATAACGAAATAAGGGCCGAACTGTTCCACGCCATCGAGAATCGCCTGGTAGTAACGCGGCTCGACAACGTCTGCCGCCACCAGCAAATCCACACCAATTTTTACGGCTTCCTGCCAGGTATTCGCTTCAGCCTGCAAGCGGATAGAATTATTCTCCGCCAGCGAATCACGTAATTTCATGTTGCGTCCTTACTTCACGTCCTGTGGAAAATGCGCTTTGATCACTTCCAGCAATTTCGGGCCGAAGTCTGCGGGCGATAGCATGTTGCGCACGCCAACCACATATTTGTTGCCCGTCACGCTGATTTCGCCTGCAATATGGGTAGAAGCGATGATGATATCCGCGCCGCTCAACTCGCTTTTGTACTCGCCAACCGCGCAGCTGTTTACCGTGTGGTCAATGTTTGATTGGGTTAAAAACTGGTCCACTTTCATTTTCATGATCATGGAACTGCCCTGTCCGTTGCCACACACAGCCAGAATACGTACGGTCATAATCAAAACTCCTTATTAAGCAGACTGTTCTGCCAGTTGTTTTTCTGCATCTTCTTCTGCGCGCAGTGCGCGGCCAGCGAAGAACATATAAGCCAGTGCAATTACAATGATGACGGCCATAAAGGCGATACCGATGGAGAAGAAGCCCTGCATCATCGGCGGCGCCAGAATCGACCAGTCCGCCATACCCATCCAGGCACTCATACCGGTGAGTTTCACCGCCCAGACGCAACCAAAGATTTCAATCATCCCCATCACCAGACAAATTTTCAGCGCCGCACGCCAGCCGCCAAAGTGGTTGGCAAACACGCCGATAGTGGCGTTAGAGAAGAACATCGGGATAAAGCCAGGAATAATCAGGATCGAGGAACCACAGGCAACCAGGATGCCAACCGCAATCAGCTGGCCGATGGTGCCCCACATAAAGCCCCAGACCACGGCGTTAGGCGCGAAGCTATAGATAGCCGCACAGTCAATCGCCAGTACTGCGCCCGGAATCAGACGCTGGGAGATACCGTTAAAGGCCTCAGAGAGTTCGGCGACAAACATACGCACGCCCTGAGTGATGATGAAGATCGCCACCGCAAAGGAGAAACCGGTTTGCAGGATATAGATTGTCCAGTGGGTTTTACCCGCCATCGCCTGTACGGTATCGATACCAAAAGAGAGCAGAATGGCACCAAAGAAGATGGTCATTACAATCGCCGTGGAGACGATGTTGTCATGGAAAATGTTCAGCCAGCCCGGCAGTTTGAGGTCTTCAACGCTTTCCTCTTTTTTGCCCAGGAACGGCGCGACTTTATAGGCAATCCAGGAAGCAAACTGCTGCTGGTGACCGATGGAGAAACCGCAGCCGTCCGTCACTTCCTGAGTCGGCTTGTACATCATGTTGGAGGTAATACCCCAGTACAGGGAAACCAGTATCGCCGTGCAGATAATGGTGGTCCACATGGAATAGCCGAAGATATAGAAAGAGACCGCAATCAGCCCCGCCTGCTGGAACATGATGTGCCCGGTCAACATGATGGTGCGAATACCGGTAATGCGTCGCAACAAGACGTAACAAATATTCAGCGCCAGCGCGAGCAACACCGCGTAGCCTACCCAACTATACGCATCGCCCATCCGTTCGATCGTTGCCATCATCGAAGCATAGGTATCGGAAATCGCGCCGTTGATGCCGTAGACCTCAGACATTTTCGCCACCACCGGTTTAAAGGTGCTGGTCAGAATGCCGGACCCGGCCTGTAGCAGCATGAAGCCAATGATGGTTTTGATCGTCCCTTTGATGATCACGCTGACGCTTTTGCGCAACAGGATATAGCCCAGGCAGGTCACAATACCCAGTAATAGCGGGGCATTAGTCATTACCTGATTAAAGAAAATGGTAAAGATGTTGTAGAGGATCTCCATAACGATCTCCGGCAGATAAGGTTGCTGAGTCACAGGCGCTCAGGATAATGTCCCTTCACTTTAATTTTCAAAAGTAATCACAACAAGATTAAATTTGATTAAATGTGACGTAGCGCGCAAATAATTAGCACACTTAATACATGGTTTACTTATAGGTAACTCATTTTTTCATTAAGATAAGTAAAATCATAAAGATGCCAACATTCACATGACGCCAGACAAGATTAAATCTTCTCCTGACTGCGTTCTCTCCTGCCAAAAAGTCAAAAAATAGCCCATTGCCTTCTTGAGAAAATAGTGTCAGGATTAATCAAAACAAATCACGTTTTGAACCATTTTGAACAAACATGAAGGTAAATGCGATGAGTAAAGTACAAAGCATCACGCGTGAATCATGGATTCTGAGCACGTTTCCGGAGTGGGGAAGCTGGCTGAACGAAGAGATTGAACAAGAGCAGGTCGCGCCGGGTACGTTCGCTATGTGGTGGCTGGGCTGTACCGGGATCTGGCTAAAATCTGAAGGCGGCACTAACGTATGCGTCGATTTCTGGTGCGGTACCGGTAAACAGAGCCACGGTAATCCGTTGATGAAAACTGGCCACCAGATGCAGCGTATGGCTGGCGTCAAAAAATTACAGCCTAACCTGCGCACCACGCCGTTTGTTCTCGATCCTTTCGCTATCCGTCAGATTGACGCCGTCCTGGCGACCCACGACCATAACGATCACATTGACGTCAATGTCGCGGCTGCCGTAATGCAGAATTGCGCCGATGATGTTCCGTTTATCGGCCCGCAGACCTGCGTGGATTTATGGGTTGGCTGGGGCGTGCCGAAAGAACGCTGCATCGTGGTAAAACCGGGCGATGTCGTGAAAGTGAAAGATATTGAAATTCATGCGCTTGATGCCTTTGACCGCACTGCATTAATCACCCTGCCCGCCGATCAGAAAGCTGCTGGCGTACTGCCGGACGGCATGGATGTACGCGCGGTTAACTATCTGTTTAAAACGCCGGGCGGCAATCTCTATCACAGCGGCGATTCTCACTATTCCAACTACTACGCGAAACACGGCAACGAACATCAAATTGATGTCGCGCTCGGTTCTTACGGTGAAAACCCGCGCGGTATTACGGACAAAATGACCAGCGCGGATATTTTACGCATGGCGGAATCGCTGAATACCAAAGTGGTGATCCCGTTCCATCACGATATCTGGTCGAACTTCCAGGCCGATCCACAGGAGATCCGCGTGTTATGGGAAATGAAGAAAGATCGCCTGAAGTATGGTTTTAAACCGTTTATCTGGCAGGTTGGCGGCAAGTTTACCTGGCCGTTGGATAAAGACAATTTCGAATACCACTATCCGCGTGGTTTTGACGATTGCTTTACCATTGAACCCGATCTACCATTCAAATCCTTCCTGTGAGTCGATATCATGCCGGGATTACCCGGCATTTTTCCATTTACTTTAGTATTTCCAGGCTATTTCAAATATCATCTTTTCAAATCAATTTGTATCGGAATAGCTCATGACTGAAGCACAAAGACATCAAATACTGCTGGATATGCTGGCACAGTTGGGCTTTGTTACCGTCGAAAACGTGATTGAGCGTCTGGGGATCTCCCCGGCGACAGCGCGCCGCGACATCAACAAGCTCGACGAAAGCGGGAAACTTAAAAAAGTGCGCAACGGCGCAGAGGCCATTACCCAACAACGGCCCCGCTGGACGCCGATGAATCTGCACCAGGCGCAAAACCACGATGAAAAAGTACGCATCGCGAAAGCGGCGTCGCAGCTGGTAAACCCGGGTGAAAGCGTAGTGATTAACTGCGGCTCCACCGCTTTCCTGCTGGGGCGCGAAATGTGCGGGAAGCCGGTACAAATCATTACCAACTATCTGCCGTTGGCGAATTATCTGATCGATCAAGAGCATGACAGCGTGATTATCATGGGGGGTCAGTACAACAAAAGCCAGTCGATTACCCTGAGCCCGCAGGGAAGCGAAAACAGTCTCTATGCTGGCCACTGGATGTTTACCAGCGGAAAGGGCTTAACCGCGGATGGCCTGTACAAGACCGATATGCTAACCGCCATGGCGGAACAAAAAATGCTCAGCGTCGTCGGGAAACTGGTCGCGCTGGTCGATAGCAGTAAAATTGGCGAGCGCGCGGGGATGCTGTTCAGCCGCGCCGATCAGATCGCTATGCTGATTACCGGCAAAAATGCCAATCCGCAGGTTTTGCAACAGCTTGAAGCCCAGGGTGTAAGCATACTCCGCGTTTAAAGATGCTGTCGGAAAAACGCTACCGTCGCCGACAACGCTTCTGGCGTAATGCGATGCCGCACGCCTGCGGCCCATAAACAGGTCACATGCTTATCCAGCTTCGCCCCGGCGAGTGCCTGCTGGAGCCGGAAGGTTTCGATAGCAGGCACCACGTCATCCTCCTGACCATGCCACAACAGAAGCGGCCTGTCGGCCAGTCGCTCTAACTGGTGTGTGACTTCCCATTCACGTAGCGGCGCGATGATATTGTCGAATTCCGCCTGCTGTGCCGGGTTCTGCGGGGATAACGGCGGGAAAAGCGTCCGGGCGAGCCCGGTAAAATAGCCCGACCCCATTAAACTGGCCCCGCATTTTACCTCACGGTGACGCGTCATAATGCCCAGCGCCGTCATACCGCCCATGGATGCGCCGCCCACCGCTAACCGCCCGTCAAGTAGCCAGTTTTCCGCCTGAATCGCCGCACGTAACGTCGTAAATTCCTGCATGTTTTGGTGCAGAATCTGCCAGAATCGGTGTATCCGTCCCTGTGAGTCGCCGCCAAAGCGAGCGCCATGCTCCGGCGCATCCGGCATGACTACCCGGAATCCTGCCTGTGCCAGGGCAACGGCAAAATAACTATAAACCAGGCTGGAGGAGGTGAAGCCATGATAGAACACCACACAGGGAAGCGGCACGGCGCGTTTCCCTTCCGGGAAGGCATGTAGTACGACGCCTCCGGCTAATTGTCGTGTTTCAATCGCTATCATTATTCTCTCCTTTTTATCCGGTATGCCACGGAGAAATACTTAACGCAAGTTTATGGATAGCGCAATAATTCATAATGTTTGAGAACTGGGTTACGCTTTCGCAACGTTTTCATTCGAAAATCGCGTGACAGGTAACACTTCGGGAACATTCCCCCTAAAGGGAAATCAATAAGGCATTACACTATGATTATCAGGAAACGAGATAGAGTTATGCGTCGGTTTGCTTCATTGATAGCAGCGCTGTTATTAAGCGCGTGTAGCGTGCTGCAGGGTACGCCGCAACCTGCGCCGCCTGTCGCCGATCACCCGCAGGAAATCCGTCGCGATCAAACGCAAGGACTACAGCGGATGGGGACCGTAAGCGCGCTGGTTCGGGGCTCCCCGGATGATGCAATAGATGAAATCAGAGCGAAAGCCGTCGCTGCGAAAGCCGATTATTACGTTATCTTAATGGTTGATGAAACGGTTGTAACCGGCCAGTGGTATTCACAAGCCATTTTGTATCGTCAATAACAGTAGATTGATTTTTAGTCAGTTTTACATTGCTTTGCGCCCCTATGCGTTTACCTGTGCACAATAAACAAACAGGTTTACCGTGATGGAGCGTCCTGTTAAATGCGGGGTATGTAATAAGGAGCTGACGATGAAACAAGAACTTGCCTTATCCTCACTGCTGCTTTCTGCCGGACTGGTGAGTACGACGGCACAGTCTGCCGAATTCGCCAGTGCTGACTGCGTAACGGGTCTGAATGAAATCGGCCTGATCTCGGTCAGTAATGTTGCAGGAAACCCACAGGATGTGGAGCGGATTATCGCCCTGAAAGCCGATGAACAGGGTGCGTCCTGGTACAGAATTATTCAAATGTATGAAGAACAACAGTCGGATAACTGGCGCGTACAGGCGATACTCTATGCCTGATGCCGCGTGGCTCGCGCCGGATGGCATGTACTACAGGCCAAACGTTACCGCAGTCCCCCGGTCGCCCTTAACAGTAAATCATTTTGCACTTGGGCAGGCAGCGGCATTTCGCCGCGTGTATCCAGCATCATCTGACACCACGCTTGCGCCAGCGGCGGCGAGGCATGACGCAGCATTTCCGCTCCGCACCCCAGCAAGAAAAGCTGCTGCGTAATCTCTCTGCCCATTGCTTCGTCCGGTTTGCGTAAACGTTGCTGTAGCTGACGTACCGCGCGGTCGTAATGGCGATCCTGACCTTTGACTTCCGCAAAAGCTTCACTCAATACGTCATAGACGCCGTGTTGTTTTGTCAGCACCCGAAGTACATCCAGACACATGATATTGCCGGAACCTTCCCAGATACTGTTCACCGGCATTTCACGGTACAGGCGCGGGAGTTCGCTCTCTTCGCAATACCCCATCCCGCCGAGCACCTCCATCGCCTCAGCCACAAAAGGGATTCCCTGCTTACAGATGGCGAATTTCGCCGCTGGCGTGAATAATCGCGCCCATAATGCCTCTTTCGCCTCGCGACGTTGCTCCCAGGCGCGCGCCAGCCGAAACAAAAGCGCCGTCTGCCCCTCCAGGCATAGCGCCATACGACTTAAGGTTTGTCGCATCAACGGTTGTTCGATCAGCGGCTTACCAAAAGCCTGACGCTGATGAGCATGGTAAATGGCGACTGAAAACGCACGCCGCATTAAGCCATGACTCCCGAGCGCGCAGTCAAGACGCGTCATACCGCCCATCTTTAAGATATGCCGAATCCCTTCGCCCTCTTCTCCCAGCCGCCAGCCGACGGCATCCTGAAACTCGACCTCGGCGCTGGCATTAGATCGATTACCGAGTTTATCTTTCAGGCGCTCAAGACGAACAGAGTTCCGTTGCCCGTCTGGCAGGAAACGCGGCACAAAGAAACAGGATAGTCCTCCTTTTGCCTGCGCCAGCACGAGGTGCGCATCACTTTGCGGCACAGAGAAAAACCATTTATGTCCCACCAGCCGATATGAATCATCCGCCAGCCGCTCCGCGTGGGTCGTATTACTGAGTACGTCAGATCCGCCCTGCTTTTCCGTCATTCCCATGCCGATAAGCAGGCCCCGTTTTTGCCCGCCCGGCAGCAAATGCGAATCGTAGCGATCGCTGCGCAGCGGCGCCAGCCAGTCATGGAAAGTGGCGGGAAGCATCTGCAATAGCAACGGCGTCGCGGCAAAGGTCATCGTGACAGGACAGAGTGTTCCCGCTTCTACCTGAGCATGTAATACAAAACGCGCCGCCCGGGCGACAAAACTTCCCGCCCTTGCCTCTTCCTCCCAGGCCAGGTTATGTACCCTATTAGCGCAAAGCCCCTGCATCAACAGGTGCCAGGCGGGGTGAAAGCGAACGTCATCCAGGCGCTGTCCCTGGGGATCGTAACGCAGCAACTCAGGAGGATGCGCGTTCGCCAGACGACCCAGCTCCAGTGATTCCGCCGTTCCCAGTTGTTGGCCAATGCTGGCGAGAAGATCGCTATCCCATCCCGCGCCTTCCCGGGAAACCGCTTCACACAGCGCGCCATCAGACAGGAATAAGTTACTGTTATTGAGCGGAGCAGGTTGATTAAAGACGGTATGTGTTTGCCAGGACATGGTGTATCCCTCCTTCAATGGCGCTGAAGTCAAGTATGGTCATGACTGCGCCATTGACGCCGGAGCAAGATCACAAAAGTATGATTAACCGGCAATATAATGTGGGACGAAACGGGAAGTGTCTTTGGTAATTAGCGTATTGTCCTCGCGAATCCCCATCCCGGAGGCTTCATCGTCAATGATCCAACTGCCAATCAGCGTATAGCTATCGCCAAAGCGCGGCAAAGGCTGAAACGCCTGGTAAATCATCGGCTCGTCAGCGTAGTCGCCGTCGGCATGATCGATAAC
Source organism: Salmonella sp. SJTUF14076 (assembly GCF_015534835.1). Taxonomy (NCBI): domain Bacteria; kingdom Pseudomonadati; phylum Pseudomonadota; class Gammaproteobacteria; order Enterobacterales; family Enterobacteriaceae; genus Salmonella; species Salmonella sp. SJTUF14076. The sequence continues at coordinate 4,179,930 of NZ_CP064674.1, forward strand.
ATTTTGCCGCTCGTCGAAAATCGTGACGTTGCCGCCTTCACGTGAATAAATCGGCTTCCGTACGCTGCTTTCGCCTGGCGCTGCGAGCGATTTTTCGCCCTCAAACCAGGCCGGCAGAAGATTCGGATGGCCAGGGAAAAAGCGCCACAATAACGGCAACAGCCCTTTGTTACTCAGAATACTTTTCCACAATGGCTCAATCCATTGCTCACGACGTTTTCGCAACAGCGGGCCGTTGTCATCGCGCATCATCCATTCCAGCGGGTAGAGCTTAAAGGCGCGGCGAATCACGTTATCGTCCAGATCGGTCAGCACACCGCCTACGCCAAGCCCCAGTTCTTCAATATAGATAAATCGCGTTTCCTGGCCCGCCTGCTGCGCGCAATCCTGAAGGTACAGCACCGTCGTGCGATCTTCGTCGGTATCTTCGCAACAGCAAAAGTAGAGCGGTTCCCGACTGTACAGCTCGCTGAAGCGGGCGATCAGCCGCTCCTGTATCGCGTTGTATTGATCGGCATCACGCGGGATGGCGCCGCTACGACGAGCATCCTCCAGCCATAGCCATTGAAAGTAGGAGGACTCATAGAGCGACGTCGGCGTATCCGCATTGTATTCCAGCAATTTAACCGGATCTTTGCCGCACCAGACGAAATCCATCCGCCCGTAAAGCGAAGGATCGCGGCTGCGCCAACTTTCGGCGATGACATCCCAGTACAATGGCGGGATCGCCAGCTGCTGCATGATCTGCTCATCCCGGACGGCCCGCTCGACAATCTCCAAACACATCTGATGAAGCTCTGCGGTCGGTTTTTCGATCTGTTCTTCAATTTGCCGTAATGTAAAACGGTAGGCCCGGCTTTCATCCCAGTAAATTTCGTTATCGATAACATGAAAGTCAAAACCGTGATCGCATGCGATCTTATCCAGATCCCGGCGTACCGGTACGTTATGTCGTAGCATGGTTAGCCTCCCCAGTGCCCGCGGGCGCTGGAAGAACGGCCATAGCCGCCGCGGGAGACGGTGGACGCTTTCCGTGTGATATAACCAGGGCTGGTCGCGGTATCGCTTTTCCCTGTGCCGCTGCGCCACGCATAATCGCCGGATGTGGTGCGCCAGACGGGACGGGAGACGTAGGATGAACCGCCGCTGCTATAGATATATTGTTCGTCACGGTTCTGGCGAATCGCGCGGCTGAGTAAAAAGCCGCTTAATACCGGAACCCAGCTCCGCTCGGTGATATCAAAGTAGCAATCGCCAAACTGCGACTGACAGCGCTCCTGCGTCAATTGCTTAGGCACATTAGCGTAAAATTCTGTTTTCGCATTATTCCAGCCGTCAGCGCAAACGCTGGCGCTATTGCCATCGTCAATACAGTCGTTCACCGTGGCGTAAAACGTCCCATCGCCGTCGTTGTCACTATTGCTGCCGTCACCGTACCCTTTCAGGAGAAAAAAGGCCGCTCCGCCCATAATCGCCAGCGTCAGGTATTTTGGCGTGTAGCGATTTCGTTGCCGCTCAAAGGGATTGACCGGTTCGGCTATCCGTCTTATTGCCGAATGGCCTACGCCGGATGTGCTTCTGGATTTTCGTTTTTTTGCCATGATCTTCCGTTACCATGTCATACAGGCAGCGTTAAAAATACCGCCAGCCAGCGCTGCGGTTCCCATAAATAGCCCCGCCGCCACGTTGTGATGAATAATTTTTTCGCTCAGCGTAGGCATGTATAACCTTACGCAACCATAAATCAGCAGTTGAATCACCAGCGCAATGCCGCCCCAGGCAAAATAGTCCGGGATACTGACCGAGTTTATCGCCGCGCTGGATAAGGGGATGACATAGCCCAGCAACGTACCACTAAAGGCCAGCGATGCCGCAGTATTGTTATTTTTTATCAGCTGCCATTCATTATGCGGCGTTATCTTTGAGTAAATAAAAAGAAATACAATGACCATTGCCGCGCCAATAAAAAAATAGGCGCAGAAAGCCAGTAATGCGTCCAGTATATGCATAATTTCCCTGTATGTGCTTAACCAATAACCGTCAGTGAAGTGAGCGGGATATCCACGCCGAGGGCGCGTGAAAACACCCATTCAGGCTCACCGCGCTCATTAAATGATTCTTCCCCGTTCAATAGAAGATACTCCCAGGCGTCATCCGTCACCTGGCGCTGGAAGCCCATCGTAAAATTGTGAACGTCCCATTTCTCTGCCTGCTGATTTTCAACCTTTTCCAGCATGTAGACAGGTTCAATATTGCCCGGCTCTTCATGGTTAAAAAAGCGCTGCCAGCGCCGTTCTTGCCAGTTGAGCGTCATCGGCCCTATTGCCGCTGACGCAATGGCTGAACGCCAGTGACGTTCCTCGTTAATACCGAAACTTTCCTCATATACAAAAAGTTTGATGTCATCAATGTCGTCAACATCCGTGCCGCCAGTGGTGTTAATTTGTAGAAACTCATCGCCAGAGGTGTAGTAGCGAAAAATCTGACTGCCGCCGCCTAAATCTATGCGACTCGCTGCCGCGACAGTGTATTTTTCACCCGGTAGCGCCACCAGCAACGACGACTCCAGTAGCCGAAATGCCAGCGTATCCAGCGTGAAACCGGCGTTAAGATGTAATCCTAATGGTCCGCGAATCGGCGCTGGCGCGCTTGTTTTACCGAGCAAACGCTGAAAAAATTGCATCATAGGGGAACCTCTATCTCTTGCCATGCGACCTCTTCAGCCAGAATGCGATTGTCGTTGGGCATAATGCCATTTGAGATCGCGCATTCATGTGCCGTCTCGTATGAAAGCGACGAAGCTCAGCACGGTAGAGCGCTTTCGCGCTACCGATAACAAAGCAGATACTGCCCGATAAACAGGCCCAGCAAAGCGGGCCAGGTCAGTCTGGACAAATGACGCTGGCAGGTTTTGACAATCCACGTAAAGAGCATTATTCGCCTTGTTGACGCTGTAAACGCGCCAACACATCCTGAGCATTGCTTTTATTGGTTGCGCCAATACCCGCCTGCGCCAGTTTTTCATCCAGGTCGCGTCCATCGGCGACTTTTTCCAGCTGCGCGGCGGCATCCAGCCGGGCCTGGCGTTCAGCCTGACGCGTTTGTAAACGTTTAAGCGACTCCGCCGCCGTAGACACATTCGACGCGGCTCCGACGGTCGAGGTCGTCACCGCCTGCTGCGCGCGCTGCATGGCTTCTGTCGCCTTAACCACTTCAAGTTGCTGCTCAAACTGCGCAATCCGCTGGCCTGTCGCCGTTACGGCCTTCTCCACCGCATCACGAGAGGCTTCCAGATTAGTCAGCACCTGTTCTTCGGCAAGAATGGCATTTTCCAGACGGGCTATTTCTTCCGCCACTTCGTTGAGTAAAGCGGCGTCGACATTCTTACTCATTGCCGCCAACGCCCGTGTTTCAAGGCTGGCTTTACGCTCACGTAAATCATTCAGCTTGTCATGGCTTAACTTCACCCGCGCCAATAAATCCACTCTGGATTTACCCGCTTTATCCAGCTCGGCTTTTGCGTCGCGAATATGCTGCTCCAGCATACGTACACCCTGCGCTTCATCAATGGCGTCTTCTGCCTGAGCAACGAATGATTTACCTAATGTAAACAAACTTTTTAAAATTCCCATGTAAGCCGCCTGTATTATTCCTGTGAATAGACTTGTGTTATTTCAGCGATATCCAACGCATTTTCTACAAGCGTGGTGATTTCCAGCGTCACGTCGGCAAGCGACGAATTTAACGACAACGCGCCAAAAGCGACATAATATTCCTCCTGTTTTACCTGGGTAATACCGACCGAAGACAGCGGTAAAACCTTCTGATTTCTCAGCAAGAAAAGATTAAATTCCGCGGTATCTCTAATCGTATTTACCGGACAGATATAAGTCTCGATAACTATTTGTTGCGAGGTAAATAAAACCGTCAGTGGTAAATCGCCATAATCATTCATTTTTATTATTAATGAAGATTCATTATTTTCTATATCAATATCTAATTCGGCGATGTTGTTTAACGCATCCGCCAGCGTCCGTGGAGTCCATGCCATATTATTATCTCTATCTCTTTTTTATAAATAAAGGGAGTTACAGGGTAGGTTTTGCTTTTTATATTACCAGCCAAAGATAAAAAAAAACCATCCGATTATGGATGGTTTTTTCTTAAAAAATACTATTAGCGTCAGGTACGCTGGCGAACGGCTTCAAACAGACAAATCCCGGTCGCCACAGAGACATTCAGCGATGACACGCTACCGGCCATAGGAATGCTGATCAGCTCATCGCAGTGCTCACGGGTCAGACGACGCATACCTTCACCTTCTGCGCCCATGACCAGCGCCATGCGGCCAGGCATTTTGCTCTGATACAGCGTATGGTCAGCCTCGCCCGCCGTTCCGACAATCCAGATATTCTCTTCCTGCAACATGCGCATCGTGCGCGCCAGGTTGGTGACGCGGATCAACGGCACGCTTTCCGCTGCGCCGCAGGCGACTTTCTTCGCCGTCGCGTTAAGTTGCGCGGAGCGGTCTTTCGGCACGATTACCGCATGTACGCCTGCAGCATCGGCGCTGCGCAGACAGGCGCCAAGATTATGCGGATCGGTGACGCCATCGAGGATCAACAAAAAAGGGCGATCGTGTAATGCGATCAGATCCGGCAGATCGTTTTCCTGATACTGCCGGCCTGGTTTCACGCGAGCGATAATACCCTGATGCACGGCACCGTCGCTTTTCTCGTCGAGATATTGGCGGTTTGCCAGCTGGATAACAACGCCCTGGGACTCAAGGGCGTGAATCAGCGGCAACAGACGTTTATCTTCACGGCCTTTTAAAATAAAGACTTCCTGAAAACGTTCAGGGGCGCGCTCCAGCAGGGCCTGCACTGCGTGGATGCCGTAAATCATTTCGCTCATTAATGTACTCGTTGTTTACGTTTTGCCGGGGGCGCTACGCTTGCCCGGCCTACAGATAATTCACCCTCTTCTGTTTGAAGAGGGTATTGCTCACTCTGCCGCTTTTTTCTTCGCCGCACGCTTCGCTTTGGTCGCTGCGGCTATTTTCTGCGTTTTAGCCGATGGCTTTTTTGCTTTTCTCGCGTCTTTTTTCGCTGCTTTCGGCTTCGCTTTTTTCTCGCCGCGGAAGGCGCTATCAGGCTCGAAGTTAACTTTTTTACCTACCTGACGACGTTTACCGGCGTTTTTACTTTCACCTTTTTTCGCTTTTTCACGCGCCGTTTTGCCGACGTTACGCGGTGCGCGCTCGCTGGAGATCAGGCTAAAGTCAATTTTCCGTTCGTCCATATTCACCGCTTCGACGCGTACCTCGACCCGGTCGCCCAGGCGATATGTCTGTCCGCCGGATTCGCCAATCAGACGTTGCCCTACCTGATCGAAGCGATAGTAATCGTTATCCAGTGAGGAAACGTGTACCAGCCCATCGATAAACAGTTCATCAAGACGGACAAAGAAGCCGAAACCGGTGACGCTGGCAATCACGCCCTTAAAGACGTTGCCTACCTGATCCAGCATAAAGTCACATTTCAGCCAGTCGGAGACATCACGCGTCGCTTCATCAGCGCGGCGTTCCGCCATCGAACAGTGCTGGCCGAGCTGCAACATCTCTTCCATCGAGTAGTGATAACCGCCCGTTTCTGTGGTGTTGCCCTTGTTCCCTTGCTCTTTCGCCAGCAGGTACTTAATGGCGCGGTGCAAAGAAAGATCCGGATAGCGGCGAATCGGCGAGGTAAAGTGCGCATAAGACTGCAACGCCAGGCCAAAGTGCCCGCGGTTTTCCGGATCGTAAATCGCCTGCTTCATTGAACGCAGCAGCATAGTTTGCAGCATTTCGGCGTCCGGCCGGTCGGCAATCGATTCAAGCAGTTCGGCATAATCGCGCGGTTCCGGTTTGTTTCCGCCCGGAAGCTCCAACCCCAGCTCCGCCAGTACGGAGCGGAATGAGGTGATCGCTTCGGTGGTGGGCTTATCATGAATACGGAATAACGCCGGCTCTTTAGCTTTTTCGACAAAGCGCGCCGCCGAGATATTCGCCATGATCATGCACTCTTCGATAAGCTTATGCGCGTCATTACGCTGGGTCTGTTCGATACGCTCAATGCGACGTTCGGCGTTAAAGATAAACTTCGCCTCTTCGCTCTCAAACGAGATCCCCCCGCGCTCTTCACGCGCTTTATCCAGCACTTTGTAGAGGTTGTGCAGCTCTTCAATATGCTTCACCAGCGGCGCATATTGTTCACGCAGATCCTGATCGCCCTGCAGCATATGCCAGACTTTGGTATAGGTCAGACGCGCATGGGAGCTCATCACCGCTTCATAGAATTTGTAGCCGGTCAGCCGACCTTTCGCCGAGATGGTCATTTCACAGACCATACACAGCCTGTCAACCTGCGGGTTTAGCGAACACAGACCGTTGGAGAGCACCTCCGGCAACATTGGGACAACCTGTGACGGGAAGTAAACCGACGTGCCGCGATTGCGCGCCTCGCGATCCAGCGGCGTTGGCGGCCGTACATAATAGCTCACGTCAGCAATAGCGACCCACAAACGCCAGCCGCCGCCGCGTTTTTTCTCACAGTAAACCGCGTCGTCAAAGTCACGGGCATCTTCGCCATCAATAGTGACCAGCGGCAAATCGCGCAGATCGACACGACCGACTTTCGCCTCTTCCGGCACCTCTTCTTTCAACCCGGCGACCTGCTGCTCTACCGCCTGCGGCCAGATGTAGGGTATTTCATGGGTACGCAGCGCCATATCAACCGCCATACCGGTGCCCATATTGTCGCCCAGCACTTCGACGATTTTCCCTACCGCTTTAGTACGGCGAGTTGGACGTTGGGTCAGTTCAACCACGACCACGAACCCCATCCGCGCGCCCATGACGTCTTCTGGCGGGATAAGAATGTCGAAGCTGAGACGGCTGTCGTCCGGCACTACAAAGCCGACGCCCGCATCGGTGAAATAACGCCCGACTATCTGACTGGTTTTCGGTACCAGTACACGGACGATACGCGCTTCGCGGCGACCTTTACGATCGGCGCCCAGCGGCTGCGCCAGCACCTGATCGCCATGAATACAGGTTTTCATCTGCTCGCTGGAAAGATACAGATCGTCTTTGCGGCCTTCGACACGTAAGAAACCGTAACCATCACGATGACCGATCACGGTGCCTTTCAGCAGGTCGAGGCGTTCCGGCAGCGCATAGCACTGGCGGCGGGTAAAGACCAGTTGTCCGTCGCGCTCCATCGCGCGCAGGCGGCGACGCAAGGCTTCAAGCTGCTCTTCGCCTTCAATATTCAGTTCTACGGCCAGTTCTTCGCGACTGGCCGGTTTTTCACGTTTCGTTAAATGTTCGAGGATAAATTCCCGGCTCGGGATAGGATTCGCGTATTTTTCTGCTTCGCGTTCCTGGAAAGGATCTTGTGACATTGAGGTTCCTCCATTGTCATCTCTAATGAAGTTTACTTCACTCCACCAGTAATAATTTATAAAGCGGTTGATTCTCTTCAACCAAATCGGCAAGCGTGTAGTTATCCAGCTCCTTGAGAAAACTCTGCACGGCCTTAGAAAGCGCCTGTTTCAGACGACAGGCAGGGGTGATGTGGCAAAATTCGCTGCTACAGTTGACCAGTGATAAGGGTTCCAGCTCACGCACCACATCGCCAATACAAATAGTATTAGCCGGTTTACCCAGGCGGATACCGCCATTTTTTCCCCGAACGGCGGTGACAAAGCCCGCCCGGCTAAGCTGATTGATAATTTTGACCATATGATTACGGGACACGCCGTAGACTTCTGTCACCTCAGAAATGCTGGTCATTCGTCCATCTGGTAACGACGCCATATAGATTAGCGCACGTAAGCCGTAATCGGTGAAACTCGTTAACTGCACATCAACCTCAGGAAAAGGGAAAACGGGATATAACTTATCTGTATTGATGATAAACCAGCCACAAGCTGTGTCGCTAATTTATTTCAGTTCGGGGAAGGAAAAAAGCGAGGATTTAGCACTGTGTCGGATAGCGTAATGGCTTACCCGACACAGCAATGTATCACACTGTTAGCCCGGCAAGCAAAATATCTGCCAGGCGTACCAGATTTACGCGTCGAACGGGTCGCGCAGAATCATCGTCTCAGTACGATCGGGGCCGGTAGAAATAATATCAATCGGCACGCCGGTCAGTTCTTCGATACGTTTGATGTAGTTCAGCGCCGCCTGCGGCAGGCCGCTACGATCTTTCACGCCGAAGGTGGATTCAGACCAGCCCGGCATGGTTTCGTAAATCGGCTCTACACCTTTCCAGTCGTCAGCTGCCAGCGGAGTGGTAGTCACTTCGCGACCATCCGGCATACGGTAAGCCACGCAGAGTTTCACCTCTTTCAGGCCATCCAGCACGTCCAGTTTGGTCAGGCAGAAGCCAGACAGGGAGTTCAGCTGTACCGCACGACGAACGGCAACGGTGTCCAGCCAGCCGGTACGACGACGACGGCCGGTAGTAGCGCCATATTCGTTACCCTGCTTGCAGAGGAACTCGCCGGTTTCATCAAACAGTTCGGTCGGGAACGGACCCGCACCTACGCGAGTGGAGTAAGCTTTGAGGATACCCAGAACGTAATCAACATAACGCGGGCCCAGGCCGGAACCGGTCGCCACGCCACCTGCTGTGGTGTTAGAAGAAGTTACGTACGGATAAGTACCGTGGTCGATATCCAGCAGGGTACCCTGCGCACCTTCAAACATGACGAAATCGCCACGCTGACGCGCCTGGTCGAGCAGGTCTGAAACGTCAACAACCATAGAAGTCAGGATGTCGGCAACAGCCATCGTATCATCCAGAACTTTCTGGTAATCAACCGCTTCAGCTTTGTAGTAGTTAACCAACTGGAAGTTGTGATATTCCATCACTTCTTTCAGTTTTTCAGCGAAGGTTTCTTTGTCGAAAAGGTCACCAACACGCAGACCGCGACGTGCCACTTTATCTTCATAAGCAGGCCCGATTCCACGACCGGTGGTGCCGATCGCTTTCGCGCCACGCGCTTTCTCACGCGCGTTATCCAGCGCAACGTGATAATCAAGGATCAGCGGACAGGCTTCAGACAGCAGCAGACGCTCACGAACGGGGATGCCACGGTCTTCCAGTTCTTTCATCTCTTTCATCAGCGCGGCCGGAGACAGCACAACACCGTTACCGATGATGCTGGTTACATTCTCGCGAAGAATACCTGATGGAATAAGATGGAGAACGGTTTTTTCACCGTTGATTACGAGAGTATGGCCTGCGTTGTGACCGCCCTGGTAGCGTACAACATATTTAGCCCGTTCAGTCAGAAGATCGACGATCTTTCCTTTACCTTCGTCACCCCATTGGGTGCCCAGTACGACGACGTTGTTACCCATTTTTCAAAATCACCGTTTGCTTAAAAATGGATTCTACCATCGCTTTTTCAGATATACAGCACTTTTTGCACTCAATCTGCGGCAAATCCGACCACTTTTTGCTCAGCCAATCGTTTTCCTCAACATGTAGTAGACCACAACTCCCGCGACCACAAGTCCGCCGCCAAAACGACGTAAAACATTTTCCGGCAGTTGCGCCAGTGCCGAAACCATTTTTTTCCATGCGCCGGGATACAGCATCGGTCCCAGCCCTTCGAGGACTAATACCAGAGCAAGCGCCAACCAGATTGTTGAATTCATTTATCGCCCTTATAAAAGAAAACCACCGGCATCCTTTGGATGCGGTGGTTTTGCTGGTCTAAAACCGCTGACGCTATTTTAGCGTGTCGTCGAACTCGGTGTCTTCATGTAGCGGAAGAAATCGCTGTCCGGGCTCAGTACCATCACGTCCTGATTACCTTCGAAGCTCTTCTCGTAAGCGCGCAGACTACGAATGAACGCGTAGAAATCAGGGTCCTGACTGAACGCGTCGGCAAACAGCTTCGCGGCTTCAGCATCACCTTCACCACGCATGATACGCCCCTGACGCTCGGCTTCCGCCAGAGTTTTCGTCACCTCATAGTCAGCAGCCGCACGCAGTTTTTCCGCTTCTTCCTGACCTTGTGAGCGATGACGACGCGCGACCGCTTCACGCTCGGCGCGCATACGGTTGTAAATCGCCTCAGAAACCTCGGTCGGCAGGTTGATCTGCTTAATACGCACATCGACCACTTCGATACCCAACGCCGCCATACTGTTCGGGTTGATGACCGGTACTTTACCTTTGGTTTCCGCCGTGACGCGTTCCGCCGCTTCGGCAATCGCGTCATCCGCCGCCGGGGTCGCCACTTCATCATCGGTACCGGCTGAACCGGAGTTCAGCGCGTCGCGCACCTCCAGAGTCAGACGACCACGAGAATCGGTCACGATGTCTTTTACGTCCAGGCGACCAATCTCAGAACGCAAACGGTCCGAGAATTTACGTTTTAACAGCACTTCGGCTTGCGAAATATCGCCGCCGCCGGTCGCCAGATAGTAACGGCTAAAGTCGCTGATACGCCATTTGATGTAGGAGTCGACAATCAGGTCTTTCTTCTCTTTAGTCACAAAGCGATCGGCCTGGTTATCCATCGTCTGGATACGCGCATCAAGCATTTTCACTGATTCAATAAACGGGATCTTAAAGTGCAGACCCGGCGCGTAAACCAGCGGTTTGTTCTCATCGTCACGCAGAACTTTACCAAAACGCAGCGTAATGCCGCGCTCGCCCTCTTTGACCACAAAGACGGACATGTAGAGCACTACCAGCACGATGATGATAATCGCAATAACTGACTTACGCATCGTTATTCCCCCTGACGCTGGTAGTCGTTACGCTGCGCATTCGCGCGGCGTTGGTCCATAATATCGCCCTGATTTGAGGACGACGTGTTGCTTGCTCCGCTGGCGTTAGACTTTGTGGACGGCGGCAGGCGCAGCAGGTTGCTGGCGCTATTGTCGCTCTTTGCCGCCGGCGCATTCCCGCCTTTCAGCATCTGATCTAACGGCAGCACCATTAAATTACCGCTCTTGTCGTTAACCAGTACTTTACGGGTATGGCTCAGCACTTTTTCCATCGTTTCAATATACAGACGCTCGCGTGTAATCTGCGGCGCGGCTTTATATTCCGGCAAAATCTTCGCAAACCGGGCGACTTCACCCTGCGCTTCCAGGATAGTCTGGGTTTTATAGGCGCGTGCCTCTTCCAGAATACGCTGCGCCTGACCGTTGGCGCGCGGCTGAACTTCGTTGGTATACGCTTCCGCTTCACGAATGTACTGCTGCTCGTTTTCACGTGCGGCAATCGCGTCGTCAAAGGCGGCTTTCACCTCTTCCGGCGGACGCGCAGCCTGGAAGTTCACGTCCAGCAGGGTAATCCCCATGTTGTACGGTTTGATAGTCTCTTCCAGCTCGCGTTGGGTATCGCTACGAATAACGGTACGACCTTCGGTCAGGATGCGATCCATCGTGTATTTACCAATGACGCCACGCAGCGCGCTGTCGGTGGCCTGACGCAGGCTATCGTCCGGGCTGGTCACGCTAAACAGATATTTCTGCGGATCGGTGACGCGGTATTGCACGTTCATTTCAACGCGCACGACGTTTTCATCAGACGTCAGCATCACGCCTGACGCCGCCAGTTCGCGCACCGCTTCAACGTTCACCGGCGTGACGTCGTCAATAAATGTCGGCTTCCAGTTCAGACCTGGCTCTACCAGATGGCTGAATTTACCAAAACGCGTCACAACGCCGCGCTCGGCTTCTTTAATGGTATAAAAACCACTGGCCGCCCAGATAATGACTACTGCCGCCGCGGCGATGGCGACAATACGGCCTCCCAGTTGCGGACGCGGGCCTTGCGATGAGCTACCGCCGCCGGAACCGGTGCCTTTACCGCCCCCAAAACCACCGAGTTTTTTACTCAGCTTACGGAAGATATCATCCAGATCGGGAGGTCCCTGATCGCGGCCACCTTTGTTTCCATTTCCCCCAGAGTTGCTGCCAGGTTTGCTGCTTCCCCACGGGTCGCGGTCCTGTCCGTTATTACCGGGCTGATTCCACGCCATGTTTGTGCTCCATATTTGTTATGCGGTGATCCCCGTTGTCTTTCGACCTCAGAGGATAAGGCGAAATTACTCCATGCTTCAGACGAACCGCCGTTACAGACATCATCTTTCAGGCTACGTCCTGAGTGGCGGCTTTTTTACCCCAGGTCACTTCGTTGTGAGCTCCTGAAATTCTCTCAGCTACCGCCTCAATACGACCTGAATGACTTCGCGTCTAGATCACGTATTCGATCAACGCCGGTTCTTGTTTACAGAGGCGACGCCAGTCGACAATCGGCATTCGTACCTGCAGACTGACGCTACCGTCTTCCTCCATCCACTCTTTTTCTATTGCCTGAAGCTGATAAAACCGGCTTCTCAGACGCCCTTCCTGCGGCGGCAAACGCAGCGTATGCTGCGCCACCTCGCCGGAAAGACGCTCCGTCAAAGCCTGAAAAAGCTGTGGTATCCCCACGCCGCTTTGCGCTGAAAGCCAAACGCGGATGGGTTTATTCTCTTCATCTCTGTCGATACGCGGTTCAAAGTCGTCCAGCATATCGATTTTGTTCATCACCATTAAGGTGGGGATTTCGTGAGCGTCAATCTCTTCAAGAACGGTGTTTACCGCCTCGATGTTTTCCTGCACACGAACATCCGCCGCATCGACCACATGCAGCAGCAGCGTCGCCTGACGCGTCTCCTGCAGGGTAGCTTTAAAGGCAGCCACCAGATCGTGCGGTAAATGGCGGATAAAGCCTACCGTATCCGCCAGAACGGTTTCACCGACATCCGCTACATCAATACGACGTAACGTGGGGTCCAGCGTCGCAAATAGCTGATCTGCCGCATAGACCCGCGCTTCAGTGATCTGATTAAAAAGGGTGGATTTTCCGGCGTTGGTATAGCCCACCAGCGATACCGTCGGAACGTCGGCCTTGATGCGCGACTGCCGCCCCTGCTCACGTTGCTTCTCAACTTTCTCCAGGCGCGACTGAATCTGCACAATGCGATTACGCAGTAAACGACGGTCGGTTTCGAGCTGGGTTTCACCCGGACCGCGCAAACCAATCCCGCCTTTCTGACGTTCAAGGTGGGTCCAGCCACGCACCAGACGCGTAGCCAGATGGCGTAGCTGCGCCAGCTCAACCTGCAACTTACCTTCATGGGTACGCGCACGTTGGGCAAAAATATCTAAGATAAGACCGGTGCGATCGATAACCCGGCACTCGCACAAACGCTCCAGGTTTCGCTCCTGGGCTGGACTCAATGCATGATCAAACAATACGACCGCTGCGCCAGTCGCTTTCACGGCTTCCGCAATTTCAACTGCCTTACCTTCACCTACAAAGTACTTCGGGTGCGGTGCTTTACGGCTACCGGTAATCACCTGCATTGCTTCGACACCGGCGGAAGAGACCAGAGATTCAAACTCCTGGAGGTCTTCCATATCTTTGTCTTGCGAAAAATAGATGTGTACCAGTACCGCCTGCTCACCGGCATCATAACGGTCAAACAAGCGTAAACCCTCTTAATAACCAGCGGGGGCGATTATCCGACGCCCCCGACATGGATAAACAGCGCGTGAACTTATTCAGTCTCTTCGCTGTCCTGTTGCGCAGTAGAACCCTGCGCGTTGCTACCGTGATGGTAGTTATTGCTGGCGCCGCCACCGGCATTGTTGCTGTGATGGGAAACCGGGCGAGACGGGACAACAGTAGAAATCGCGTGCTTATAAACCATCTGGCTGACCGTGTTCTTCAACAGGATCACGAACTGATCAAAGGACTCGATTTGACCTTGCAGCTTAATACCATTCACCAAATAAATAGAAACTGGAACACGTTCCCGACGCAATGCGTTCAGGAACGGATCTTGTAAAGATTGCCCCTTAGCCATTCTCTTTTCCTTATATGCTTATTTGTACTTTGAACCTTTCGATTCTGAAAAATTGCGCACGATACGTCTCAATTGTACACATTCAGTCTGCGATAGCACCAACAACCTGTAATACTTCTTTTCGCGCCCGATCGGGATTCTCACTGTCAAGCCAGCGCACCCCTTCCCAACCGCGCAACCAGGTCATCTGGCGCTTCGCCAACTGTCTCGTGGCGCAAACACCTCTATAAACCATTTCATCATATGAGATTTCGCCCTCAATGTATGACCACATCTGGCGGTATCCCACACAACGGATGGAAGGCAAGTCCGTATGCAAATCTCCTCGGGCAAAAAGCGCCCGGACTTCTGCTTCAAAACCTGAAGCCAACATCTGATGAAAACGCAGTTCAATGCGCTGATGGAGCAGTTCACGGCTCGCCGGGGCGATAGCGAACTGATGCACCTGGTACGGTAGCGCGTCTCCTGACGTTTGCGTTAGCTCCGTTAAAGTTTTACCCGAAATGAAAAAAACTTCCAGTGCCCGGGAAAGTCTTTGCGGATCATTTGGATGAATTCGCGCGGCGGCAACCGGATCTATCTCCTGAAGTTGCTGATGCAACGCCTCCCATCCAAGCTCCGCTGCTTGCTGCTCTATCCGGGATCTGACCTCCGGATCTGCTGAAGGCAGCGGCGATAACCCTTCCAGCAATGCCTTAAAATACAGCATGGTACCGCCCACTAACAGCGGGATACGCCCCGCAGCGGTGATCTCCGCCATTTGCGCTAACGCGTCGCGGCGAAAATCCGCTGCCGAATACGCCTGTGACGGGTCGCGTATATCCAGCAGTCGATGCGGCGCCGCTTTCAGCTCATCGGCATTCGGCTTAGCCGTGCCAATATCCATTCCCCGATAAATGAGGGCGGAATCAACGCTTATCAACTCTACTGGCAAAACTTTACGCAGTTCTATCGCCAGCGCCGTTTTGCCGGAGGCCGTCGGCCCCATCAAAAATATCGCCTTAGGCAGGCTCGCCTTGCTTACATCATTCATGCTTCAGGGCGTTCATCGCCGAATGTAAATCAACAGGTTGTAACAGGCCACCCGGCGGCGCTTTTACCAGCTGCGGACATAGCCGCTCAACATCCGCCAGCAGCGATATGGCCTGCGCCATCGACCACTGCGGATGTTCGCTCTGCACATTACGCGCTATCCATTGTGCAATATTGACCGTTGCAAATGTGGTCTGCTGCGCCAGGTAGCCTATCAGTTCAGGAATCAAGATTTGTAAATTTTGTTGTCGTAAGGGTAAAGGCACCGCCCGAATGGTCACATGCTGCGCATCTGACTGAAATTCAATACCCAATTCTCCCAACAAAGATTGGGCTTGTTGCAGCGCGGCTTTTTCATCGGCGCTCACTTTTAAACGCAGCGGAATCAGCAACGGCTGCGCGCAAACCGGACTTTGACCCGGAGTAAGCTGCGCCTGACGCAGCCAACGCTCCGCAACCGGCAACGACAAGAGCTGGATAGTCCCCGCGTGTTCCAGCAACGCGCAGTCACCGCCGACTATCGTCAGTACGCGACCAAAACTCTGGCTATGTCCGTCAAGCGCAGGCGCAACCGGCTCCGGCGCGGGGCTCGTCGTCGGCGTCTGTAAAAGCGCGCGATAAACCTCGCCCTGCAGCTTCTGATAACCTGGCTGCGCGTGCGGCCAACCAACTGCGGACTGACGCCCGCCGTTACCGCCCGATGCGCCGCCGGAATAACGCGGTGTCGCGGGCTCGCGCGCCGCAGTTGGCTCGGCGGGTACAGCAAAATGGTTGCGCCCGGCGGCGATACGGTTTTCCGGGACATGCCGCGGCGCTGGCGCAATCTCCTCCAGCGGCAGCGTCGTTTCCGTCTGCTGTTGCAGAACGCTCAGCACCCCTTGATAGATGAAGTCGTGCACCAGCCGGGATTGATGAAAACGCACTTCGTGCTTGGCGGGATGAACATTGACATCCACCTGATGCGGGTCAATCTCCAGATACAGCACAAACGCAGGCTGTTGGTCCGCGCCCAGTTTATCTTCACAGGCCTGGCGAATGGCATGGTTGATCAAGCGGTCGCGCATCATGCGGCCATTCACATAACAGTACTGGATCTCCGTTAACGCCGTGGTGGTGTGATTCGGATCGGCGACCCAGCCGCGCAGGGTCAGATCGCCATGCTGCCACTCGATCGCCAGTGCCTGTTCGAGAAACGGCGTCCCGCAGATGGCGCCTAACCGGCGCTCTTTTTGCCCGTCCTTTGCGACAGCGCGATACTGCCGTACCAATTTGCCGTTGTGCGACAGGTTAAGCGTGACGTCAAAACGGGCCAATGCAATACGACGGATGATCTCATCGATGTGATTAAATTCCGTTTTTTCGGTACGCATGAATTTGCGCCGGGCGGGCGTATTATAAAAGAGATCCAGAACTTCCAGGGTGGTGCCGACCGGGTGCGCGGCGGGTTTTACCGTCACGTCCATGTCGCGCCCTTCCGCATACGCCTGCCAGGCTTCCGCCTGCTCCGCCGTGCGCGACGTTAGCGTCAAACGCGAGACCGAACTGATACTGGCCAGCGCTTCGCCGCGAAATCCCAGACTGATAATCGCTTCCAGATCGTCAAGCGAGGCGATTTTACTGGTGGCATGACGGGCCAGCGCCAGCGCCAGCTCCTCTTTTTTAATGCCGCAGCCATTGTCGCGAATACGAATAAGCTTCGCGCCGCCACGCTCGATATCAATATCAACGCGGGTAGCGCCTGCATCCAGACTATTCTCTACCAGCTCTTTAACAACCGACGCAGGGCGTTCCACCACTTCGCCAGCGGCGATTTGGTTCGCAAGCTGCGGCGGCAGAACCTGAATCGGCATGAAATCTCCTTAATTCGCGGCGGTTATAGCGCCAGGCTGGTTGGTACTGGCCGTCTGGCCTGGGCTGCCCTGCGGCGCAGACTGGATCGGATGCGCTGCAAAGTACTTACGCAACCCCCGGTATATAGCGTCAGCAATCTGCTGCTGATAGCGGTCGCTCGCCAGCAATCGCTCTTCGCCGTGATTACTGATAAAACCCGTCTCCACCAAAATGGACGGGATATCCGGCGAACGCAGCACGCCCAGGCTCGCGTGTTCCGGGCGACGTTTATGCAGCGACCCCACGCCGTCGAGTTGGCTTAGTACGTTCGTCGCCACATCATACCCTACCCGCTGCGAATGACCGAATTGCAAATCCAGTACCGCCTGGCTCAGGTAAGGGTCTGACTGACTGTTCGCCAGCACATCGCCAGCGCCGCCTAACAGTTCGGATTGCTTCTCATGCTGCTCAAGCCAGTTTGCCATTTCGCTGTTCGCGCGACGATTGGACAATACCCAGACGGAGGCGCCGGTGGCGTCGCGATTTGGCGCGGCATCCGCATGAATAGAGACAAGGAAGTTGGCGTTTTGCTTACGCGCCACGTCAGACCGCCCCATCACCGAAATAAAATAGTCGCCGTCACGCGTCAGCACGCCTTTAAACATCGGATCGTTATTCAGCAATGTGCGTAACTTACGCGCGATGGCGATGGTGACATTTTTCTCGCGCGTACCGCCCGGGCCTATCGCGCCGGGGTCCTGACCTCCATGCCCGGCATCAATAGCAATCACCACTTTATCGCCAGCGCCTGCTGACGCGCGCGCCGCAGGCCGCGTAACGGTATTGCTGCTGGTTACGCCGGTCAGGCGATCATCAGAAGATTTAAACGGATTACGGGCAGGCTCCGTCGGACGGGGCGCGCTTTCAACCCGTTTCGCGACGACAGGCGGTGGTGGTGGCGGCGGAACATCGGCATTAATGGTGAAAATGACCGTATAGTTGCCGCCGTTTTGCCGCTTCACCGCCTCGGTTTTACCATTTTCCGTCAGATCGACAAGCAACCGTAAAGATTGCGCATCTTTCGGCATTCCGGCACGGATCGTTTTTACCAGATTGTTACCGCTAAACTGAAGCGGCAGCCCCTGAATCACGCCGGTCTGCCTGATATCCAGCGCCACGGTCCGTTTACCGTCCTGTGAGTAAGCATATTCCGGCTCGCCGATAAAACTCAGCGTAATGCGCGCCTGCTGCTCGCCGTTGGACACCTGAATATCAGAGAGACTGGCGGCGCCCGCCTGCGCGCACAGCAGGATTAAGGCTGCTATTACGGCATTTTTGATGCGATAAATCATCCCGCCACCTTTATAGCTAATCGGCTAAACGCGCCAGTAACGAATGACCCGATGAGGATACCGCGCTTACGCGAGCCTCACGCCCCTGCGCCTGGTAATCAATATGGATTTCGACGTCCGGGTCGGGGAGAACGCCTTTACCTTGTTGCGGCCACTCCACCAGACAAATGGCGTCGTTGGCGAAATAATCGCGAATGCCCATAAACTCCAGCTCCTCCGGGTCCGCAAGACGGTATAAGTCGAAGTGATACACCATCATGTTATCAAGCGCATAAGGCTCTACCAGCGTATAGGTGGGGCTTTTTACATTACCGTTATGGCCTAACGCCTGTAAAAATCCCCGGCTAAACGTCGTTTTACCGGCACCTAAATCGCCATACAGATAAATAACGGTCGCGCCATCGCAGGCGTTGGCTACCCGTTGCCCCAGATCTAGCGTCGCCTGTTCGTCAGGTAGCGGAATTACTCGATTCATCATGGTTTACGTCAATCACATCAGGGTTAACAATACGCCGCAGCGTAGTAAAAAGATCGGTCGCCAACATGCCGCGAGCGCCATAACGCGCTGCCAGTAAGTCCGCCGCCGCGCCGTGAGCCACACATCCCACACATGCCGCATCATACGGGGTAAACTTCTGTCCGAGCAATGCGCCGATGATGCCGGACAGGACATCGCCCATCCCGCCGCTCGCCATCCCTGCATTACCAGCGTCAATGATAGCCAGAGGGTGGTGTTCAGCGGCAATAATCGTTCCTGCGCCTTTTAACACGACCACGCCTCCGTACCGTTTTACCAGACGCTGTGCTGAAAGTAAGCGATCACTTTCAATTTCTGCCACAGAACATCCTAACAGGCGGGCCGCCTCTCCCGGATGCGGCGTAATCACGCGATTGTGACGTTTATCAGGATTGATTGCCAGTAGGTTCAACGCATCCGCATCCCACAGCATAGGTTTACGGACGTTTTCTACTTTCTGTAAGGCTTTTTTGCCCCATTCCTGCTGTCCAAGCCCCGGGCCGATCACCACAACGTCAGCCCAGGTCAGGCTCTCTTCCAGCGACTGAGGCGTGAGTTCATGTACCATCAGTTCCGGGCGGGCCGTCAGCAACGGCGCGATGTTTTCACCGCGGGTCAGTACTCTGACCAAGCCAGCTCCCGTACGCAGCGCCGCCTCGCCAGCCATCCGAATTGCGCCCGCTGTTCCCTGGTCGCCTCCAATAATCGCCAGACGACCATGATCGCCCTTATGCGAGGTCGGTCGACGCGGCGTTAGCCATTGCCCCAACTGCGTCGCGTCAAAACGCCGGAGCGGCGGCGTCTGGCTCGCCAGCCAGCCTTCCAGTCCCAACGCGTCATAATGCAATATGCCGGTAACGTCACGCGCTTTGCCGGTCAGCAGGCCTGGTTTCAGGGCGATAAACGTGACCGTATGCGCGGCGCTTATCACCGCGCCAGGCGTGGCGCCCGTTTGCGCCAGCAGGCCTGACGGGATATCGACGGCGACAACCGGCGCAGGATGAGCGTTCGCCTGTTCAATCAGACCGGCTACCGGGTCGCGCGGCGCCTGGGCTATGCCGGTGCCAAGCAGCGCGTCGATAATCAGATCCGTCGCTTCCGGCCAGATAATATCGGCAGCATGGATAATGCCGCCAGCATTCAGCCAGGCATCGCGCGCCTGCGCCGCTTCTTCAGGCAACGGTTTGTCGCTCTCCTGCGCCAGCAACGTTACGCTAATGCCCGCCGCTTGCGCTAGTCGCGCCACAACGTAACCATCGCCGCCGTTGTTGCCATGACCACACAACACCAGCCAGTGTCGGGTGTCAGGATAACTGTCACGGGCTACCCGAAATGCCGCGTCGCCAGCGCGCAGCATCAATTCATAGAGTGTGAGTCCGAAGGCATCCGCCGCATCGCGTTCCAGCCGTTTGATGTCATCGGCGGGCCAAATGGAGTGTGGTATACTTACAGGGTTTTTCTTCATGTTATGGTCCATCATGTCAAAGCCCCTCGATCTCAATCAGTTAGCGCAAAATATTAAGCAGTGGGGGCTGGAGCTGGGCTTTCAGCAGGTCGGTATTACTGATACCGATCTGCGCGCATCCGAACCTGCGCTGCAGGCGTGGCTGGACAAACAATACCACGGCGAGATGGCATGGATGGCGCGCCACGGTATGATGCGCGCCCGGCCTCATGAACTCTTACCCGGTACGCTACGTGTCATCAGCGTGCGCATGAACTATCTGCCCGCCAACGCCGCGTTTGCCAGTACGTTGAAGGATCCCACGCTGGGCTACGTTAGCCGATATGCGCTGGGGCGTGATTATCACAAGCTATTACGCAGTCGTCTTAAAAAACTGGGCGAGCAGATCCAGCAGTACTGCGGTTCGCTGAATTTTAGACCGTTTGTCGACTCTGCGCCTATTCTTGAACGCCCATTAGCGGAAAAAGCCGGACTTGGCTGGACGGGTAAGCACTCACTTATCCTTAATCGGGAGGCAGGCTCATTCTTTTTCCTGGGGGAACTGCTGATTGATTTACCGCTGCCGGTCGACCAGCCGGTCGAGGAAGGTTGCGGCAAATGCGTCGCCTGTATGACCATTTGCCCGACCGGGGCGATTGTCGAACCGTATACGGTGGACGCGCGGCGCTGTATTTCTTATCTCACCATTGAGCTGGAAGGCGCTATTCCGGAAGCATTTCGCCCACTGATAGGCAACCGTATTTACGGCTGCGATGACTGCCAGCTTATCTGTCCGTGGAATCGTTACTCTCAGTTGACCGACGAAGCAGATTTTAGCCCACGCAAGGCGCTGCATAACCCAGATTTGGTTGAGTTATTTAGCTGGAGCGAAGCGCAGTTTCTGAAAGTCACTGAAGGTTCTGCGATTCGGCGCATTGGTCATTTACGCTGGCTGCGCAATGTTGCCGTCGCGCTGGGGAATGCGCCGTGGAGTAATGCCGTTATTACGGCGCTGGAAAGCCGCAAGGGTGAGCATCCACTTCTTGATGAGCATATCGAATGGGCGATTGCGCAACAAATTGAAAAGCGGAACGCCTGCATCATTGAAGTGCAGCTACCGAAAAAACAGCGTCTGGTCAGGGTGATTGAAAAAGGGCTGGTGCGCGATGCCTGAATTATTCACAGGCTGTGTATAAAAATAAAAACACATTGCGATTCAAGAGGGAAAAAAGGAACAGACAATAACGCTAACGTTTTGAAATCTTATTTTTTCTATATTTTTCAGTAAATTATAGAAATTCTACGCGTCAGGTATAATTTTTTGCATTCCAGGAGTAATGGGCCAACCTGTGGATAAGTCTGTTTACAAGGATCTGACGAAAGCGGAACAAAACGTGCCCCAACGCGATATTCGTTGTGGATAATTTTACTGTAGATAAGAATTGGAGCGGGAAACGAGACTCGAACTCGCGACCCCGACCTTGGCAAGGTCGTGCTCTACCAACTGAGCTATTCCCGCATAATCTTCGTCTTTCGAACCGCTACTGCGTTGGCTGCCTTCACTCGCCTGAGTCACTTACTTCAGTAAGCTCCTGAGGACTCATTCAGTTGCCGCCTTGTCGCAATTCGAAATCCTGCGATTGGTGGTCTGTGCTTAACAAGCACTTTCAAATTTTGGAGCGGGAAACGAGACTCGAACTCGCGACCCCGACCTTGGCAAGGTCGTGCTCTACCAACTGAGCTATTCCCGCATAATCTTCGTCTTTCGAACCGCTACTGCGTTGGCTGCCTTCACTCGCCTCAGTCACTTACTTCAGTAAGCTCCTGAGGACTCATTCAGTTGCCGCCTTGTCGCAATTCGAAATCCTGCGATTGGTGGTTTGTACTTAACAAGTACTTTCAAATTTTGGAGCGGGAAACGAGACTCGAACTCGCGACCCCGACCTTGGCAAGGTCGTGCTCTACCAACTGAGCTATTCCCGCAAATTTGTTGCTGTCGTAATTCGCATTTCTGCGTCGTTACGGGAGGCGCATTATACGAGAAATCCATTTAGCTGCAAGCCCCTGAACGCATTTTTTCGCGATTTTTGTTTGAATGCTGATTAAATCACCAAACAAGACAAAAAACGAGCAAAGCGTGCGCTATGCAACAAAAAACTTTTCACGCCACGCCTAAAGGCACAGAATCAGAATAGCACCCTGCGCCAAAAAAAGAATAGCACGGTGACCACAACATCCAATTGATATCAGGGATCAAGATGAAAAAAAAACTTATTGTCATGCTGTTAGCCAGCCTCTCCGTTCACGCTGCTTCCGTTTCCGCCAGAACATTACATTTTGGCACCTCCGCCACCTATGCGCCCTATGAGTTTGTCGATGCCGATAATAAAATTGTTGGTTTCGATATTGATGTCGCCAACGCGGTCTGCAAAGAGATGCAAGCGGAGTGCTCATTCACTAACCAGAGCTTTGATAGTCTGATCCCCAGCCTACGCTTCAAAAAGTTTGATGCGGTGATCGCCGGTATGGATATGACGCCCAAACGTGAACAGCAGGTCTCCTTTAGCCAACCCTATTACGAAGGTCTATCGGCGGTAGTCGTCACGCGTAAAGGGGCTTATCACACTTTTGCCGATCTGAAAGGCAAAAAAGTCGGTCTGGAAAACGGTACAACGCATCAGCGCTATTTGCAGGATAAACAACAAGCTATCACGCCTGTCGCCTATGACAGCTATCTAAACGCCTTTACCGATCTGAAAAGTAACCGTCTTGAGGGCGTATTTGGCGATGTCGCCGCGATTGGTAAATGGCTAAAAAACAATCCGGATTACGCCATCATGGATGAACGCGCCAGCGATCCTGACTACTACGGAAAAGGGTTAGGCATTGCGGTACGCAAAGGCAACGACGCGCTATTGCAAGAAATTAATGCCGCGCTCGACAAGGTGAAAGCGTCGCCGGAATATGCGCAAATGCAGGAGAAATGGTTTACGCAGTAATTCAGTGGCGGGAGAGCTGCCGGATGAGACGCTCTGGCGTTGCCATCCGGCATGTTACGCCTCACAGCTTAATGAAATGCTCGCGGTAGTAAGCCAGCTCCGCCACCGACTCGCGAATATCATCCATCGCCTGGTGCGTGCCCTGCTTGGTAAAGCCGGCCAGAATCTCCGGCTTCCAGCGGCGCGCCAGTTCCTTGAGCGTACTGACATCCAGATAGCGATAGTGGAAGTAGGCCTCCAGTTCCGGCATATATTTAAACAGAAAACGACGATCCTGACCGATGCTGTTACCGCAAATCGGCGACTTACCCGCAGGCACCCACGTTTTCAGAAATTCAATCGTCGCCAGTTCAGCGTCTCGTTCGCCCATCGTACTTGCCTTAACGCGATCTACCAGGCCGCTGCCGGTATGGGTGCGCACGTTCCAGTCATCCATTAACGCCAGTTGCGCATCGGATTGATGTACCGCAATCGTCGGCCCTTCCGCCAGAATATTCAGGCTGGCATCCGTTACCAGTGTGGCTATCTCAATAATGCGATCGCGCTCGGGGTCCAGACCTGTCATCTCCAGATCGATCCAAATCAGGTTGTTTTCATCGGCACTCATGCTATTTTCCACCCTTCAGAGGTCACATTCACTGTGACTATATTCATCTACAATTGCGTGTATCATAGATGTTTTGCCCACTATGGGCGACCAGGAGCCAGTACGATTGAGCAAAAATAAACTCTCCAAAGGCCAGCAGCGCCGTGTGAACGCCAATCACCAGCGTCGTTTAAAAACGTCCGCGGAGAAAGCCGACTACGATGACAACCTGTTTGGCGAGCCTGCAGAAGGTATCGTCATTAGCCGTTTTGGTATGCATGCCGATGTGGAGTCTGCTGACGGCGAGGTTCACCGTTGCAATATCCGCCGCACTATCCGTTCGCTGGTGACGGGCGATCGCGTCGTCTGGCGTCCGGGCAAAGCCGCCGCAGAGGGCGTCAACGTAAAAGGCATCGTTGAAGCGGTGCATGAGCGCACCTCGGTATTGACGCGCCCGGACTTCTACGACGGCGTGAAGCCTATTGCCGCCAACATTGACCAAATCGTTATCGTCTCCGCGATTTTGCCGGAGCTGTCGCTGAATATCATCGATCGCTATCTGGTCGGCTGTGAAACCCTACAGGTTGAGCCGCTTATCGTACTCAATAAAATTGATCTGCTGGACGACGAAGGTATGGACTTCGTTAATGAGCAGATGGATATCTACCGCAATATCGGCTATCGCGTGCTGATGGTCTCCAGCCATACGCAGGATGGTCTGAAACCGCTGGAAGAGGCGTTAACCGGTCGCATCAGTATTTTTGCCGGGCAGTCCGGCGTCGGAAAATCCAGTCTGCTAAACGCTCTACTCGGCTTACAGAACGAGATTCTGACGAACGATGTGTCGAATGTCTCCGGTCTGGGTCAACATACCACTACCGCTGCTCGTCTGTATCATTTCCCGCATGGCGGCGATGTCATTGATTCCCCCGGCGTGCGCGAGTTCGGCTTATGGCATCTGGAGCCGGAACAAATCACCCAGGGCTTTGTCGAATTTCATGACTATTTGGGACATTGCAAATACCGGGACTGCAAGCATGACGCCGATCCAGGCTGCGCCATTCGCGAAGCGGTAGAGAACGGCGCTATTGCGGAAACCCGTTTCGAAAATTATCACCGAATTCTTGAAAGTATGGCGCAGGTAAAAACGCGTAAAAACTTTTCTGATACGGACGACTGACAGATACGCTAGGCGTCGTTAGAATCGTCCCCTTTTTTCAGGATACCGGTATAACTGCCGGTTCAGGAACAACAATGGCCTGGAGGCTACCTTGTTAAACTCATTTAAACTTTCGCTACAATACATTCTGCCGAAACTATGGCTCACTCGCCTGGCGGGCTGGGGCGCAAGCAAACGAGCAGGATGGCTGACAAAACTGGTTATCGATCTCTTCGTAAAATATTACAAAGTCGATATGACCGAGGCGCAAAAACCGGATACCGCCAGCTATCGTACGTTCAATGATTTCTTTGTTCGTCCGCTGCGTGATGACGTGCGTCCGCTCAATACCGATCCTAACATCCTGGTGATGCCTGCTGACGGCGTGATAAGCCAGTTGGGTCGTATCGAAGAAGATAAAATTTTGCAGGCCAAAGGCCATAATTACAGCCTTGAGGCGTTGCTGGCGGGTAACTACCTGATGGCGGATAAGTTCCGCAACGGCACGTTTGTGACCACTTACCTCTCCCCTCGCGACTACCATCGCGTGCATATGCCATGCAACGGCATCCTGCGCGAAATGATCTACGTACCGGGCGATCTGTTCTCCGTTAACCATCTGACCGCGCAAAACGTCCCCAACCTGTTTGCCCGCAACGAGCGCGTTATCTGTCTGTTTGATACCGAGTTCGGGCCTATGGCGCAGATTCTGGTCGGCGCAACTATTGTCGGCAGTATCGAAACCGTCTGGGCGGGGACCATTACCCCGCCGCGCGAAGGCATCATCAAGCGCTGGACCTGGCCAGAAGGCGAACATGAAGGGTCTGTCGCCTTGTTGAAAGGCCAGGAGATGGGGCGCTTTAAACTGGGTTCCACGGTTATCAACTTATTTGCGCCGGGGAAAGTGAATCTGATCGCGTCGCTGGCAAGCCTGTCCGTTACCAAAATTGGCCAACCGCTGGCGACGTCGACCGAAACATTCGTCGCGCCGGAGGTAGAACCTGCTCCGCTGCCGGCAGAAGAAATTAAAGCCGAACACGACGCCAGCCCGCTGGTTGACAATAAAAAAGACGACACCTAATCAAGAGAGAATGCTGACGTGCGCCTGATTATCGCTTTTCTGATGGCCTGGTGCCTCAGCACGGGGGCGTTTGCCGCAACGGCCCCCGACGCCAAACAAATCACGCAGGAACTGGAGCAAGCAAAAGCGGCGAAGCCCGCTCAGCCGGAAGCCGTTGAGGCGCTCCAGACTGCGTTAAACGCGCTTGAAGAGCGAAAAGGCTCGCTTGAGCGCGCGAAACAATATCAACACGTTATTGATAATTTCCCTAAGCTATCCGCCACCTTGCGCGCCCAGTTGAATAATCTGCGCGATGAACCTCGCAGCGTACCGCCAGAGATGTCCACCGAAGCGTTAAATCAGGAGATCTTGCAGGTTAGCAGCCAGCTACTGGATAAAACCCGCGAGGCGCAACAGGAGCAGGAGCGCGTCAGGGAGATCGCCGACTCGCTCAGCCAGCTTCCCCAACAGCAAAACGACGCCCGCCGCCAGCTTAATGAGATTGAGCGACGACTCGGCGCCGCAGGCGGAAGTGCCGCGCTTAGCCAGGCGCAAAGTCTCAGTATGCAGGCGGAGTCCGCCAAACTAAAAGCGTTAGTCGACGAACTGGAGTTGGCGCAACTGTCCGCCAACAACCGTCAGGAACTGGCTCGTCTGCGTTCCGAGCTGGCGGAAAAACAGAGTCAGCAATTGGATGCGTATCTTCAGGCGCTGCGCAATCAGCTCAACAGCCTGCGCCAACGTGAAGCGGAACGCGCGCTGGAAAGCACTGAGCTGCTGGCGGAAAACAGCGCCGGTTTGCCGGAAGGCATCGTCGAACAATTTAAAGTCAACCGCGAGCTGTCACAGGCGCTTAATCAACAAGCGCAGCGGATGGATCTGGTCGCCTCGCAGCAGCGACAGGCCACCAGCCAAACGTTACAGGTGCGCCAGGCGCTCAATACGCTGCGGGAGCAGTCGCAATGGCTTGGCGTGTCCAACATGCTTGGCGAAGCGCTGCGCGCGCAGGTCGCCCGTCTGCCAGAGATGCCTAAGCCGCAGCAGCTTGATACGGAAATGGCACAGCTACGCGTTCACCGAATGCGCTATGAAGAGTTACTCAATAAACAGCCGCAGCTACGGCAAATACGTCAGGCCAATGGACAGCCGCTGACCGCCGAGCAAAACCAGATTCTTGACGCCCAGCTTCGCACTCAGCGCGAGCTGCTCAACTCGTTGTTACAGGGCGGCGATACGCTGATCCTGGAGCTGACCAAACTGAAAGTCTCCAACAGCCAACTGGAGGATGCGCTTAAAGAGGTTAATGAAGCGACCCACCGTTATCTGTTCTGGACCGCTGACGTTAGCCCGCTATCGCTCTCCTGGCCTGTTGATTTGGTTCAGGATTTACGCCGGCTTATCTCATTAGATACGTTTAATCAGTTAGGTAAAGCCAGCATCATGATGCTGACCAGCAAAGAGACGCTGCTGCCGTTATTCGGCGCGCTGGCGCTGGTCGGGTTTAGCCTCTATTCACGCCAACACTTCAACCGGTTCCTTGAGCGCTCGGCCTCGCGCGTCGGGAAAGTCACCCAGGATCACTTCTCGCTGACGCTGCGAACGGTGTTCTGGTCGATTCTGGTCGCCTCGCCGCTGCCGGTCTTGTGGGCGACGCTCGGCTATGGTCTACAGGAAGCCTGGCCGTATCCGCTGGCCGTCGCCATCGGTGATGGCGTGACGGCGACAGTACCGCTGTTGTGGGTAGTCATGATTTGCGCCGCGTTTGCCCGTCCTAATGGTCTGTTTGTGGCGCATTTCGGCTGGCCGCGAAACCGGGTAGCGAAAGCGATGCGCTACTACCTGATGAGCATTGGGCTGATCGTGCCGCTCATCATGGCAGTGATCATGTTTGATAATCTTAACGATCGGGAGTTTTCCGGCTCGTTGGGCCGCCTTTGCTTCATCCTGATATGCGGCGCGCTGGCGCTGGTCACGCTGAGTCTGAAAAAAGCGGGCATCCCGCTCTATCTTGATAAAGAAGGCAACGGCGACAACATGGTCAACAGCCTGCTGTGGAATATGCTGATGGGCGCGCCGCTTATCGCGATTCTGGCGGCGGCGGTGGGTTATCTGGCCACGGCGCAGGCGCTACTGGCGAGACTGGAAACCTCGGTCGCCATCTGGTTCCTGTTGCTGGTCATCTATCACGTCATTCGCCGCTGGATGCTGATCCAACGACGCCGACTGGCTTTTGACCGCGCCAAACATCGTCGGGCGGAAATGCTGGCGCAGCGCGCGCGCGGCGAAGAAGAACCGGCGCACTCCTCCAGCCTGGAAGGCGCGGTCGACATCGATGAAAGTGAAATCGATCTTGACGCTATTAGCGCCCAGTCGCTGCGTCTGGTCCGCTCAATTCTGATGCTTATCGCCCTGCTATCGGTAATTGTACTGTGGTCAGAAATCCACTCGGCATTCGGCTTCCTGGAGAATATTTCGCTGTGGGATGTCACCTCTACGGTGCAAGGCGTGGAAAGCCTGGAGCCGATTACTCTGGGGGCGGTGCTCATTGCGATTCTGGTCTTTATCATCACCACGCAGTTGGTGCGTAATCTGCCTGCGCTGCTGGAACTGGCGTTATTACAGCATCTCGATTTAACGCCTGGTACCGGTTACGCCATCACGACCATCACCAAATATCTGTTAATGCTGATTGGCGGACTGGTCGGTTTCTCGATGATCGGCATTGAGTGGTCGAAGCTACAATGGCTGGTGGCCGCGCTCGGCGTTGGGCTTGGTTTTGGCCTGCAAGAAATTTTCGCTAACTTTATCTCCGGCCTGATTATTTTGTTTGAAAAGCCGATTCGTATCGGCGATACGGTGACCATTCGCGATCTCACCGGCAGCGTGACCAAAATCAATACCCGCGCCACCACCATCAGTGACTGGGATCGTAAAGAGATTATCGTGCCGAATAAAGCCTTTATCACCGAACAGTTTATCAACTGGTCGCTGTCTGACTCCGTTACGCGCGTGGTGTTAACCATCCCGGCGCCAGCGGATGCCAATAGCGAAGAGGTGACGCAAATTCTGCTGACGGCGGCGCAGCGCTGTTCTTTGGTGCTTGATAACCCACCGCCTGAAATCTTTCTGGTGGATCTTCAGCAGGGTATTCAGATTTTCGAACTGCGTATCTATGCCGCGGAAATGGGACACCGTATGCCATTACGCCATGAGATCCACCAATTGATTCTGGCGGGCTTCCGCGAACACGGTATTGATATGCCGTTCCCGCCGTTCCAGATGCGTCTGGAGAGTCTCGGCGGTAAACAAACGGGGAGAACGTTAACGTCAGCGGGTAAAACCAGCCGCCCGGCGGGCAGTTTGTAAACGCAATGGCGCCGGATGACGCTAAAAGACTCGATGACATAGGCTTATCAGGTCTTTTAGCATAGATCACACACAAAACTGATAGCGCAGGAAGAATTGCCAGGACCAGTAAGCAAATATCACCAACGCGACACAGTACAAAAACCAACTACGTATTTTCTTATACACAGTAACGTAAAAAAACGGGAAAAACAGGGGCAGCGTCATCATCGCGCCAAAACCTCTGGAATCATCATTTTCGACAGTTCTCATCACATCACAAATGTTGTTTATCCCACTCTCGCCAATCATCCACTCTTTATCCAGGACTGAAAATACAGCGATGAGTGGGATAGCCAGTAAAATCCAGATAGCGCACAATGCAAACATTTTCGGACTCATTATAAATATCCTTTTCATAAAGCCGATGAGCTAACGCTATCCGGACAAAGATTACTCCGCCGCCCACTCCGGATCAGCGCTCATGCGGCTACTGTAATTCTGATAAATCGCCATCGCCAGCAGCGAGAAGAAGATCGGGCCGCCGATCATCCACAAGGCGCTGTCCCAGTCCCCAGCTTCAATCACTGGCTGGATGATGGTAAAGACGTTGGCAAACGTCACCACCAGCACCACAACACCCGTCGCGACCAGGGTAGAGGCTTTGGTTTTAAAGAGAACAAATGGCCGTTCCAGATCCTGACGCGCTTTAAAGAAGGGAAATGCCAGCGCAAGGAACAGGTATGGCAAGGTCATTGAGACGTTCGCCATCAGCGTGAGTTTGTTATAAAACGCCGATGCGGTGTCACCGCCAAAAGAGACCAGCAAAATAAACAGACTCACCAGCACGCACTGTAGCCACATAGCGGTCGCCGGCATACCGTTAGCGTTCAGTGTCGTCATCGGCGCGGGCCACAACGCTTTTGGCGTCCCCTGAATAATGGCTTTCAGCGGTGAATAGCTCAACGTAAAAAACGCGCCGGTATAAGCCAGAAACATAGAAAGGCCGGTGATACGCGCAAACCAGACGCCCACCGTCATCGCTGCGTCCGGAGAAAGGTTTAACGCGTTACCTAATGTCGTGCCTAAACTCGACATCAAAATGTAGGTGATATTCCCTAAGTTAACGGCGCTATTACTTAATATCTGTTGCCAGTTAGTACTGACGCCCCATAAAAAGATCGCCAAAGAATAACCAATTGAAATCACAATGGCCGCGAAGACAATACCTTTCGCAAAATTCTTCTCCGGTTTCTCGGTTTTATCCACCAGTCCGCCGACAGCCTCAATACCGCCGTAAGCAAAAATAGCAAATACCACAAATGACAACATTGCCAGGCCGGAGTGATAACCCGGATTCGGTGACGAGGTAAAATTAATTTCTTGTGCAAAATGCCCACCATTTAATAACAAAATAGCGACACTCACTAACAATAAAACTAAATTAAGACACATTACGGCAATACCTCCGACCGCCGTAATTCGCGCAATTTTATTGATCCCTCTGGCGGCGACACACGTCACCAGAATCATCCAGCCGACGGCGAGCAGCCCGACAACCTGCGTAGGCTCAAGCCCTGCAATACGCCAGTGCTGCGTCATATCGGCGCCAAAAACAAAAGTAGAAAACGGTACCCAAATTTTTGCCGCCGTACTTACCATCCATATGACATACGATGAAAACCACATAAACGTGCCGATAAACGCGTAACGTGGCCCCACGCTATTATTCATCCACGAATAGATCCCGCCCTCTTCTTTGCGATAAGCGGAACCCATTTCAGCCATCATTAAGGCGAATGGAATAAAAAACAGCAAGGCAGAAAATATATACCACGGGATTGCGCTATACCCCATTAAATAAAACGCCGACGGGCTATTCGCAAAACCAAAAACAGAAGTAAAAATCATCAGGATAAGCCCAATAAGGCTCATCTTTTTTATCGTGTGGGTCATTCAACCATCCCTTACTCTCGAGCGCGTTTGCCAGACGCCGCTCACCGATTGACGCCGCCTTCTTTTTTACAAAGGTCAGCGATAAAAAAATCAACACAGGATTGATACCTAAATGGCATCAAAGTTCCAGCCTTATGTTGTGGCAAACACAGGATAATTGAAAAAATATGCTACAAAATGGCGCTTATTGCGCCATTTTATCTCGCGATAGAGTGAATTTCAGATTTACGCCCGATCGACCGTAAAAGCAATCACGTCCGCCAGGCTTTCTGCTCCCAGTGCCAGCATCACCAGACGATCGACACCCAGCGCCACGCCGGAACAATCCGGTAGACCGGCGGCCAGAGCATCCAGCAGATTTTGGTCAATCGGCTGCTGCGGCAGACCGCGAGCGGCGCGCTTACGATTGTCCTGTTCAAAGCGCTGTTGTTGCTCACGTGCGTCCGTCAGTTCGTGGAAACCATTCGCCAGCTCAATACCTTTGTAGTACACCTCAAAGCGCTCGGCGACGCGATGATCCTCGGTACTGATTTGTGCCAGCGATGCCTGACTTGCCGGAAAGTGATAAATAAAGGTCGGCTTTTCTTTACCTATATGCGGCTCAACCCCCATCGTGAACAGCAGTTGCAGCAACGTATCACGGTCTTCTTCCGTATCGGCGATATTGCTTAAATCAAGCTTTGCCGCCGCCTCACGCAGTTGCGTTTTATCTGCTGATAACGGGTCAATCTCCAGATGGCGCTGAAACGCCTGTTGATAGGAGAGACTTTCCGCAGGTTGACAATCCAGCACTTGCTGAAGCAAATCATCCACTTCATTCATCAGGCGGTACATATCGTAATGCGGGCGATACCACTCCAGCATAGTGAATTCCGGATTATGATGTCGTCCCATCTCTTCATTACGGAAACTGCGGCATAGCTGGAAAACCGGGCCGCACCCTGCCGCCAGCAGGCGTTTCATATGGTATTCCGGACTGGTCATTAAATAGAGGTTCATCCCCTGGGAATGGCCAGGTCCGACGAAACGCGTTTCGAACGGGAACAGATGAATGTCTGTGACCGTCGCCTGACTCATGCAGGGCGTCTCAACCTCAAGCACTCCACGATCGGCAAAGAAACGACGGATTTCCGCCATAATCGCCGCACGTTTTAATAAATTGGGGATGGACGCGCTCGGCTGCCAGGTTGCCGTTTCGCTCATGATTCTTTCTCCAGTTTAAGACAAGGTCACGAAGTCTACTCGCAACGCGCGGGCGAAACAAATTTTGCGCAGGCGTATCGGACGCCTTCTGGAGGGTAAAAAAAGTGATTTCAGATGGTTTAGTAATTAAATTAATCAAAATCAATGATAATTCATCCCTCTGATACGCTAAAAAAATCGAACACGTCAAATTTCCCTCACATCCCTGAGACTATACTGTTGTACCCATAAAGGAGCAGTGGAAACGCATTCATACTTCGCAGAACCCAGAGGCTTTATCTGGCTGCGCGAGGGTGAAATTACAATAATCTGGAGGAATGTCGTGCAAACCTTTCAAGCCGATCTTGCCATTATAGGCGCCGGTGGCGCGGGATTACGTGCTGCAATTGCTGCCGCACAGGCGAATCCCAATGCTAAAATCGCACTGATCTCAAAAGTGTACCCGATGCGCAGCCACACCGTCGCTGCCGAAGGGGGTTCAGCCGCTGTCGCCCAGGATCATGACAGCTTTGACTACCATTTTCACGATACGGTAGCAGGCGGAGACTGGCTGTGTGAGCAGGATGTCGTGGATTACTTTGTCCACCATTGTCCCACTGAGATGACGCAGCTGGAGCAATGGGGCTGCCCGTGGAGCCGCCGTCCGGACGGTAGCGTTAACGTGCGTCGCTTCGGTGGTATGAAAATCGAGCGTACCTGGTTCGCCGCGGATAAAACCGGCTTCCATATGCTGCATACTCTGTTCCAGACTTCCCTGCAGTTCCCACAAATCCAGCGCTTTGACGAACATTTTGTGCTGGATATTCTGGTTGATGACAACCATGCGCGCGGCCTGGTGGCAATGAACATGATGGAAGGCACGCTGGTGCAAATCCGCGCCAACGCCGTGGTCATGGCGACAGGCGGCGCAGGCCGCGTATACCGCTATAACACCAACGGCGGCATCGTCACCGGCGACGGGATGGGCATGGCGCTGAGCCACGGCGTTCCGCTGCGTGATATGGAATTCGTTCAGTATCACCCGACCGGCCTGCCAGGTTCCGGTATCCTGATGACTGAAGGTTGCCGCGGCGAAGGCGGTATTCTGGTCAATAAAAATGGCTACCGTTACCTGCAAGACTACGGCATGGGCCCCGAAACGCCGCTGGGCGAGCCGAAAAACAAATATATGGAACTGGGGCCGCGCGACAAAGTATCCCAGGCTTTCTGGCACGAATGGCGTAAAGGCAACACCATCTCCACGCCGCGCGGCGATGTGGTTCACCTCGACCTGCGTCATCTCGGCGAGAAGAAACTGCATGAACGTCTGCCGTTCATTTGCGAACTGGCGAAAGCCTATGTCGGCGTCGATCCGGTTAAAGAACCGATTCCAGTACGTCCGACCGCGCACTACACCATGGGCGGCATTGAAACCGACCAGAACTGTGAAAGCCGTGTCAAAGGGCTGTTTGCCGTTGGCGAATGCTCCTCTGTTGGCCTGCATGGCGCGAACCGCCTCGGTTCCAACTCACTGGCGGAACTGGTGGTGTTTGGTCGTCTGGCTGGCGAACAAGCAATGGAACGCGCTGCTACGGCAGGCGCCGCAAATAGCGCCGCGCTCGACGCCCAGGTTGCCGATATTGAACAACGTCTGAAAAATCTGGTGAACCAGGAAGGCAACGAAAACTGGTCGAAGATCCGCGATGAGATGGGTCTGTCTATGGAAGAAGGTTGCGGTATTTACCGTACCCCGGAACTGATGCAGAAAACCGTTGATAAACTGGCCGAGCTTCAGGAACGTTTCAAGCGCGTACGTATCTCCGATACCTCCAGCGTGTTCAACACTGACCTGCTGTATACCATCGAACTGGGTCATGGTCTGAACGTGGCGGAATGTATGGCGCACTCTGCGCTGGCGCGTAAAGAGTCCCGCGGCGCGCATCAGCGTCTGGATGAAGGCTGTACCGAGCGCGACGATGTGAACTTCCTCAAGCACACCCTCGCCTTCCGCGATGCTGATGGCACGACCCGTCTGGAATACAGCGACGTGAAAATCACCACCCTGCCGCCAGCCAAACGTGTTTACGGCGGTGAAGCGGAAGCAGCCGATAAGAAGGAGAAGGCGAATGGCTGAGATGAAAAACCTGAAAGTTGAGGTGGTGCGCTATAACCCGGAAACCGATACCGCGCCGCACAGTGCTTTCTATGAAGTTCCTTATGATGAAACAACATCGCTACTGGACGCGTTGGGCTACATCAAAGATAACCTGTCGCCAGACCTGAGCTACCGCTGGTCCTGCCGTATGGCGATCTGCGGCTCCTGCGGCATGATGGTCAACAACGTCCCTAAACTGGCGTGTAAAACCTTCCTGCGCGATTACACCAACGGTATGAAGGTGGAAGCGCTGGCGAACTTCCCGATTGAGCGCGATCTGGTTGTCGATATGACGCACTTTATCGAAAGCCTGGAAGCGATCAAACCGTACATTATTGGCAACTCTCGCACGCCAGATCAGGGGCCGAATGTCCAGACCCCGGCGCAAATGGCGAAGTATCACCAGTTCTCCGGTTGCATCAACTGTGGTCTGTGCTACGCCGCGTGCCCGCAGTTCGGTCTGAATCCTGAATTTATCGGACCGGCTGCGATTACGCTGGCGCATCGCTATAACGAAGATAGCCGCGATCACGGTAAGAAGGAGCGTATGGCGCAGTTGAACAGTCCGAACGGCGTATGGACCTGTACTTTCGTGGGCTACTGCTCCGAAGTCTGTCCAAAACATGTCGATCCGGCTGCGGCCATTCAGCAGGGTAAAGTGGAAAGCTCGAAAGACTTTCTTATCGCCACCCTGAAACCACGCTAAGGAGTGCAACATGACGACTAAACGCAAACCCTATGTGCGGCCGATGACGTCCACCTGGTGGAAAAAACTGCCGTTTTATCGCTTTTATATGCTGCGCGAAGGCACAGCGGTGCCGGCAGTCTGGTTCAGTATTGAACTGATTTTCGGTCTGTTTGCGCTCAAACACGGCGCGGAATCCTGGATGGGATTCGTCGGCTTTTTACAAAACCCGGTGGTAGTGATCTTAAACCTGATCACCCTGGCGGCCGCGCTGCTGCACACCAAAACCTGGTTTGAACTGGCGCCGAAGGCGGCCAATATCATTGTAAAAGACGAAAAAATGGGGCCAGAGCCAATCATCAAAGGGCTTTGGGTGGTCACTGCGGTAGTCACCGTAGTCATTCTGTATGTTGCCCTGTTCTGGTAAGGAGTCCCGGATGATTAATCCAAACCCAAAACGTTCTGATGAACCCGTATTCTGGGGACTGTTTGGCGCAGGCGGTATGTGGGGCGCGATCATCGCGCCGGTGATCGTGCTACTGGTTGGCATCATGCTGCCGCTGGGGCTATTTCCGGGCGATGCCCTGAGTTTTGAGCGCGTACTGACGTTCGCCCAAAGCTTTATTGGTCGCGTTTTTCTGTTCCTGATGATCGTGCTGCCGCTATGGTGTGGCCTACACCGTATGCACCACGCGATGCATGACCTGAAAATCCACGTGCCTGCGGGCAAATGGGTCTTTTACGGTCTGGCGGCAATCCTGACCGTTGTGACGGCGATTGGCGTTATCACTCTCTAAGTTGCCACGACGCCCTCTTATCTACCCGATAAGAGGGCGTTTTTTCTTTTCCTGCCTCTCATTTTCCCGCCAGGTTCTACACTTAGAAAAAAACACTGGAAGGAAAATTTTATGCGCATTCTGCCCGTCGTTGCTGCAGTTACGGCTGCATTTCTGGTTGTCGCCTGTAGTTCGCCTACTCCGCCTAAAGGCGTTACCGTGGTAAATAACTTTGATGCCAAACGTTACCTCGGCACCTGGTATGAGATCGCACGCCTCGATCATCGATTTGAACGTGGGCTGGAACAAGTCACGGCCACCTATAGTCTGCGTGACGATGGCGGGATTAATGTCATCAATAAAGGCTATAACCCGGATCGGGGAATGTGGCAAAAAACAGAAGGCAAAGCGTATTTTACCGGTAGTCCAAACCGCGCCGCGCTCAAGGTCTCTTTTTTCGGCCCGTTCTACGGCGGCTATAACGTGATTGCGCTTGACCGGGAATACCGTCATGCGCTGGTGTGCGGCCCGGATCGCGACTATCTGTGGATACTCTCTCGCACGCCAACGCTTTCTGAGGAAATAAAACAGCAAATGCTGGCCGTCGCGACCCGGGAGGGGTTTGACGTCAATAAATTAATTTGGGTAAAACAATCAGGTTCGTAGCAATGTCAGCGACGAATTAATGCGCACTGAGTTTTAGCCCAATGATACCCGCGACGATCAAGCCAAGACTGAGCAAACGCGCCGGTGAGGCAGACTCGCCCAACAGAAGGATACCGGTGATTGCCGCCCCGACGGCGCCGATGCCGGTCCAGATGGCGTACGCCGTTCCAACGGGCAGCGTTTTCATTGCCCAGGAAAGTAACGCCATACTGATAACCATGGCCGTAATGGTGATGATACTGGGGGTCAGACGAGAAAAACCGTGGGTATACTTCAGGCCGACAGCCCATACCACTTCAAGTAAACCAGCGATTAATAGAATGATCCAGGACATAGCAGGCTCCAGATAATTAATGGGGCCGTCCCCGGTGAGAATAGCGTTTACAGGTCGTCCTGTAACGTATACGGATGAAAAGCCATTCTTGCCTGAGAGAAAATGAATTTCAACCTTTTTATTTTTTTCCGTCTAAAGGCGGGAATTGGCCCTTTTAAGCCGCGTAGTTTTCGCATTTAGCGCCCACAGGAGTTCTCTATGATGGAACGCCTTCTGGGAAAGAAAGTGCTTTACTACTTCCGGGTGCAAAAAACTATGTTGAAAATTTTAGTGATAGACCGATGCCACTTTACCCGTACGGGCATGGAGGCCTGGCTTAATCACACTGATGTGCTCAGTTCTTCACTGCTGGTATCCGGGATGAATAACCTTATACTGGCGAAAGAACATATTCTGCAATGGAAGCCCCATCTGGTTATCGCTGATTTATATGGTTTTCTCAACGATGCCTTACCCGAACAGCCTATCAATGCATTTTTTGCCGCCTGCAGGATGACGCCGTTGGTATTATTACAGTCAGGGAATATGCCGTACAGACCGCAATATGCCAGTCATGCAGTGTTATCTAAACACACGCCTTTACATGAGCTTGCACAACGAATTAAAGGAGCGCTATATACTCATCCACTGCAGGAAGCGCCGGAAAGCGCCACGCCATTGCTCTCTCCGCAGGAGGAAAAAGTGCTCGCGATGTGGACGGAAGGCACCAGCAATAAAGAGATTGCGTATGCGCTTGGCATTCACGGGAAAACGGTTTACACCTATAAACGTAATATCCGTATGAAACTTCATATGGATAACCGGTATTCTCCCTTTCTTATGCTTCCGGAGAAAATCGATTAACGGTACGACGCCATGCCGTACCGTTGATGATTACTGCTGAGCTCTGGTTGCAGCGCCAGAGATCGCACTACCACCGTCCGAGATGTCCTCGCCCACGCCGCGCGTGGTATTACAAGCAGTTAATACAGTGGAAAGTACCAAAACAGAAAAGATCGCTGCAATTGTCTTTTTAACCATAATGTCTTCCTTTTCTAGCCAATGTTGTTTGTGTATAGCAACTTAATAATAGACAACATCCCAGAAAATGACGGGCGATCGACTAATTTTAGGAAGACGAGAAGCGATTAGCTGGCTGCGCGGGAGATGGCGTGGCCAAGATGCTGAATATCTTCGCCGAAGCCGCGGGCGGTATTACATGCCGTTAATAATGTGCTGGTAAGAAGAACCAGCGCGACAAGGCTGATAAAGCGTTTCATCATTGATGGCGCGAAAAATAGGATGGCGCAGCATACGCTGCACCATTTTTCCCGATAACGTAAATTATTTTACGCGGGATACGTATTCGCCGGAACGGGTATCGACTTTGATCACTTCGCCAATCTGCACGAACAGCGGAACTTTAACCACTGCGCCAGTAGACAACGTGGCTGGTTTGCCGCCAGTACCTGCGGTATCGCCCTTCAGACCTGGGTCGGTATCAACAATTTCCAGTTCAACAAAGTTCGGCGGAGTGACAGAGATAGGCTGACCGTTCCACAGGGTCACGATGCATTCCGCCTGATCCAACAGCCATTTTGCGTTGTCGCCGATAGCCTTGGCATCTGCAGACAGCTGCTCGAAGGTTTCGTTGTTCATGAAATGCCAGAACTCACCGTCGTTGTACAGGTAAGTCAGGTTCATATCGACTACATCCGCGCCTTCTGCGGAATCGGTCGATTTGAAGGTTTTCTCAACGCGCGTGCCGGTCAGCAGACGGCGCAGCTTAACGCGGGCAAACGCCTGGCCTTTACCCGGTTTCACGAATTCACTGGATTCAACCGCATAAGGTTCGCCATCCAACATGATTTTAAGACCGGAACGAAAATCGTTGCTATAGTAAGTCGCCATAAGGCCCTCTGAAATTGTTAACTGGTAGCTAAGCCACAAAATGGCGCATATTGTAACCCTAAATACCCCATTGCGAGAAGATTGGTTAGCGCAACTTGCCGATGTTGTGACCAATCCCGACGAACTGCTGCATCTTTTACAGATTGAAGCTGATGAAAACCTCCGGGCAGGACAGGACGCCAGGCGCTTGTTTGCCCTCCGCGTGCCGCGCGCTTTTATTGCGCGCATGGAGAAGGGCAACCCTGACGATCCTCTTTTACGTCAAGTGCTGACGTCCCGGGATGAATTTATTGTCGCCCCCGGTTTCTCCACCGACCCGCTGGAAGAGCAACACAGCGTGGTGCCAGGATTATTGCATAAATACCAAAACCGGGCGCTATTGCTGGTAAAAGGCGGATGTGCGGTAAATTGCCGCTACTGTTTCCGTCGTCACTTCCCGTATGCGGAGAATCAAGGCAATAAGCGCAACTGGACAGTCGCGCTGGAGTATATCGCCGCACACCCGGAACTGGATGAGATCATCTTTTCCGGCGGCGATCCGCTGATGGCGAAAGATCATGAGCTGGACTGGCTGCTCACGCAACTGGAAGCCATTAAACACGTCAAGCGGCTACGCATCCACAGTCGGTTGCCTATCGTTATCCCGGCACGCATTACTGACGAACTGGTCGCCCGCTTTGACCAGTCACGTCTGCAAATTTTGTTGGTGAACCATATCAACCACGCCAATGAAGTGGACGAGGCGTTCTGCCTGGCGATGAAGAAACTGCGCCACGTGGGCGTCACGCTTCTCAACCAGAGCGTCCTGCTGCGTGGCGTGAATGATAACGCGCAAACGCTGGCGAATCTGAGCAACGCGCTATTTGACGCCGGCGTGATGCCCTATTACCTGCATGTGCTGGATAAAGTGCAGGGCGCCGCGCATTTTATGGTCACCGATGACGAAGCCCGGCAAATCATGCGCGAACTGCTCACGCTGGTATCCGGCTATATGGTGCCAAGACTGGCGCGTGAAATCGGCGGCGAACCGAGCAAAACACCGCTGGATTTACAGCTTCGGCAGTGCTAATCCTCGCGGGCGCGTCAGGGACGACGAAAAATATTACCGCGCAATATCACGAGGAGATTCCCCCGCGATTCTCCTCACCCTCTGGCGAGGATAAACTAATCTTCGTTAAATACACCTTTCCGATACTCTCTTTTCAATAAAGTCCGTTTTAGGACTCGCTTAGCGTGTACTGCATTTTCGAATTATACTGGTTCTCCTTTTTATAGGACGGCATAAACAATTTATATATCAAATACATTGCAGTAAAACATTTAATTATTTTATATTTGTGGAGAATTGACATGGCCTTAACGATTAAGGGACTAAATACCGGCGTTATTCGTCACAATGATAAGTTTATCGCGCTGGCGCTTAAGGTGAAGTCACTGAGAAATAAAGAAACACTGCTTTTCTTTCCTGTGCTCGCGCTGCGAGACTTGTTGATCGGCCTTGAACACCGGCTTTATTTACAACACTCGCTTCCGGAACAAGAGCAGGAAAAACGCCAGAAAGCCAAAAGCAGTCATGTGCTTAAAATGCATGAGAATATTCCGGCAATACTCCGTGAGGAGCTGGAAAATGCCGATGTTAATCAGCGTGTTGAATCTTTAGCGTTGAGCGATAATACAGAAAAAGTATTAACCTTTACGTTAAAGCTGCACAATGGTAGCCATCTTGATTTACAGGTCGGTGAGTGGCAGGTTGAAGTTCTGGTGATGGCTATTATTCACGCCATTAATAATGCCGAAATGCGTGAGCTCGCATTGCGTATTTCTTCAATGCTGGACTTTTTACCATTATACGATGCTGACTGCCTGGAAAACGGTAATATCGAATTCGATACCTATAACCAGCCTGACTGGAAACATAATCTGTATAACCATTATTTAGCGCTCGTTTATCGTTATACGGATGAGGCAGGACAATCGCATGATTGCGGCACCATCATTAAGACCCGTAGTCAGTCAGGCTCTAAAGAAGCTGAAGCGATATCACGCCGCTTGCTGAATTTCAGCCCGCGTCTTAAAAAGCTGGAAGGAAAACCGTGTAAGGTTTTTGTCAGAACGCTTGGAACCGGTAAAGCAGCGCGTCTGACGCAAGATCAATGCATGCGCGCGTTGCATAATCTACGCATGGCGTCATCGCAGGAAAAACGCTAACCATATCGCCCTCTGAATCTTTCAGAGGGCGTTACGATTCAGACATATCAGTTCGGACATTTATAAACCTGGCCGTTCATCTCGCTGGCCGTCGGGACAAAACTGGACAACATGCCCTGTGACGGACTACTTACGCCATACAGCACGTTTCCACCCATCGCGGCCGCCTGATTACGCAGATCGTTCGCTGCGCCACGCATTGAGCCACCCTCTTCGCCGTGCTGGCCTGAAAACCAGTTACTCTGTTTACCGGTTGCCGTACCAATTAGCTGGCATTCCGCGCCTGGCTTATCTTCGACAAAGCGTACATTTTGGCCGGCAGCGGTGAGTTCGTTGCTGGAGCTACAACCCGCCATCAGCAGCGCGGCGCCAACGATCCCTGCTAAATATTTCACGTGCATGTTATTCCCCATAATCAATGAGCTGGACGTTTTGTCCGTATCTGAATCTTATACTAAAAAGATGACTAAAAGAAAAACCCCCGGTCATTTCTGCCCGGGGGTTTCTCAATTCTGGGAGATAAGCACCCAAATCATTCTGGTTGCAGGAAGGCGGCCAGTTTGTTAATCCCCAGTCACTTACTCAAGTAAGTGACTGGGGTTAGCCAACGCATCTGCAGCCTGAAGGATGCAGGGGGTGGGCAATTACATCATGCCGCCCATACCACCCATACCACCCATGCCGCCAGCAGCGCCTAAATCAGGAGCATCGCTTTTCGGCAGGTCGGTCACCATGCACTCGGTAGTGATCATCAGACCAGCCACAGAAGCCGCGTACTGCAGCGCAGAACGGGTAACTTTGGTTGGATCCAGGATACCCATATCGATCATGTTGCCGTATTCTTCAGTTGCTGCGTTGTAACCGTAGTTACCGTCGCCGCCTTTAACGGTGTTAGCGACAACAGACGGCTCTTCGCCGCAGTTCAGCACGATCTGACGCAGCGGAGCTTCCATTGCGCGCAGCGCAACTTTGATACCCACGTTCTGGTCTTCGTTCTGGCCTTTCAGGTCAGCAATTTTAGAAGCAACGCGGATCAGCGCAACGCCACCACCAGCAACCACGCCTTCTTCTACCGCAGCACGGGTCGCGTGCAGGGCATCTTCAACGCGGGCTTTCTTCTCTTTCATTTCAACTTCGGTCGCAGCACCAACTTTGATAACCGCAACGCCGCCTGCCAGTTTCGCTACGCGCTCCTGCAGTTTTTCACGATCGTAGTCGGAGGTCGCTTCTTCAATCTGCTGACGAATCTGAGCAACACGGCCCTGGATGGCAGCTTCTTCACCCACGCCATCAATGATGGTGGTGGTGTCTTTGTTGATCACAACGCGTTTCGCCTGACCCAGGTCTTCCAGGGTTGCTTTTTCCAGCTCCATACCGATCTCTTCAGAGATTACGGTACCGCCGGTCAGGGTAGCGATATCCTGCAGCATCGCCTTACGACGATCGCCGAAGCCCGGTGCTTTAACCGCAGCCACTTTCACGATGCCACGCATGGTGTTCACTACCAGGGTAGCCAGCGCTTCGCCTTCAACATCTTCAGCGATGATCAGCAGCGGTTTGCCTGCTTTTGCAACGGCTTCCAGAACCGGCAGCATTTCGCGGATGTTGGAGATTTTCTTATCAGCCAGCAGGATGAACGGGCTTTCCAGTTCTACTGCGCCAGTTTCCGGCTTGTTGATGAAGTAAGGAGACAGGTAGCCGCGGTCAAACTGCATACCTTCAACCACGTCCAGTTCATCCTGCAGACCGGTACCGTCTTCAACGGTGATGACGCCTTCTTTACCGACTTTATCCATCGCTTCCGCGATCAGTTTACCTACGGTTTCGTCGGAGTTAGCGGAGATAGTACCTACCTGAGCAATCGCTTTAGAGTCGGAGCACGGTACGGACAGGGCTTTCAGCTCTTCAACCGCAGCAGCAACCGCTTTGTCGATACCACGTTTCAGGTCCATCGGGTTCATGCCCGCAGCAACGGCTTTCAGGCCTTCGGTAATGATGGACTGCGCCAGTACGGTCGCGGTGGTGGTGCCGTCGCCTGCAGCGTCGTTCGCTTTAGAGGCAACTTCTTTCACCATCTGCGCGCCCATGTTTTCAAACTTGTCTTCCAGTTCGATTTCACGCGCTACGGAAACACCATCTTTAGTGATAGTCGGCGCACCGAAAGATTTATCCAGAACCACGTTACGGCCTTTCGGACCGAGGGTTACTTTCACTGCATCTGCCAGTACGTTTACGCCGCGCAGCATTTTCACACGAGCGTCGTTACCGAATTTTACGTCTTTAGCTGCCATTTTCTCTTTCCCTTAAATTCGTATGTTCAGTGTCGTTCGCGGATTACGCTTCAACAATTGCCAGAATGTCGCTTTCAGACATGATCAACACTTCTTCATTGTCGATCTTTTCAGATTTCACACCGTAGCCATCGTTAAAAATAACGATGTCGCCAACTTTCACGTCCAGCGGCTGTACAGTACCGTTGTCCAGGATGCGACCCTTACCGACAGCGATGATTTCGCCACGAGTTGATTTACCCGCTGCGGAACCGGTCAGTACGATGCCGCCAGCAGATTTGGACTCAACTTCTTTACGTTTGACGATCACACGATCATGTAACGGACGAATACTCATTGATAGCTCTCCTTTGAGAAAGTCATTATCAGTTATGGGTGACGCCGGC
This sequence comes from Salmonella sp. SJTUF14076, assembly GCF_015534835.1. NCBI lineage: Bacteria > Pseudomonadati > Pseudomonadota > Gammaproteobacteria > Enterobacterales > Enterobacteriaceae > Salmonella > Salmonella sp. SJTUF14076. The sequence continues at coordinate 4,223,715 of NZ_CP064674.1, forward strand.
CCGTAAACGGTTTCCCGGCTGGTGACCAGAGAGATGGGGATGGGGTTTTGCCCCTTCAAGGGGGGAGATGAAAAAAAATTCTTCTGAGCGAAAAAAGCGGTAAAAACGCTACTTATCTCACGTTTACCCAAGGTTTAGAACATCCTGCTATAAGAAAAGGCGTGTGTGATACGCTTAAAAATGTCTGTCGTCACCTGACGTTACAATGCCGCCGGATAATGAGCTGATGAATGAACTAAAAAAAGAGCTTGGGTTGGTTCAGGGCGTTATCTTGTTAACCACATCATTATTAGGGACTGGCGTTTTTGCGCTTCCGGAGCTGGCTGCGCTGGCGGCAGGCGACATCAGCCTTTGGGCATGGCCGCTGCTCATTATTTTGATTTTCCCTATTGCGATTGTCTTTGCTGTGCTGGGGCGTCATTTTCCACACGCTGGCGGCGTAGCGCATTTTGTCGGGATGGCATTTGGCCCGCGTCTGCAACGGGTGATCAGTTGGCTGTTTTTATCAGTCATTCCTGTTAGTTTTCCCGCAGCCTTGCATATTGCGGTGGGTTTCGGCCAGGCGCTGTTTGGCTGGCAAAGCGAACAGCTCTTATTTGGGGAGCTGGGTACTCTAGGTTTACTATGGTTTATGGGATCGCGCGGCGCCAGCTCCAGCGCCAACCTGCAAGCCATTATCGCTGGATTAATTATCGCGCTTATTGCCGCCATTCTGTGGAAAGGCGCGATTAAACCTGCAGATATCACCTTCCCAGCCGCAAACGAAATCACCTTTTCCCGGCTGTGTACCGCCCTGGCGATCATGTTCTGGGGATTTGTGGGAATTGAGGCTTTTACGCATTTGTCGTCTGAATTTAAAAATCCTGAACGTGATTTTCCGCGCGCATTGATCATTGGCCTGATGCTGGCCGGCGCCATTTATTGGACCTGTACCGCCGTGGTGCTGCATTTTGGCGTCTATAGCGACAAGATAGCGGCAACAGCCTCGCTACCGCTTATTATTGTTCATCTCTTCGGTATCCAGGCGTTGTGGGTAGCCTGCATTATTGGTTATCTCACCTGCTTTGCCAGCCTGAATGTGTATGCTCAGAGTTTTGCGCGTCTGATATGGACGCAAATGCAATATCAGCCCGACCACTATCTGGCTCAACTCTCTCCCGGGCGCCTTCCCTTGCACGCGTTAAACGTTATTCTGGCCTGTTGTTGCGTGAGTTCCCTGGTCGTCTACGCCCTGAAGATTAACCTCAATGCGCTGATCGTCTATGCTAACGGTATTTTTATTATGCTCTATCTGCTTTGTATGCTGGCGGGCTGTCGACTGTTGAAAGGGCGTTGCTATGCCCTGGCGGTGACGGGTTGTCTACTGTGCCTGTTATTGCTGACAATGCTGGGGTGGAAAAGCTTATATGCCATTATCATGCTGGCTGCATTATGGCTGTTTTTACCGAAGCGAAAACGCATGGCGTAAGACGCATCCGCTGGCCGGATAACGCCTCACGCGACTTATCCGACCAACATCTCTACCTTTAATCCCGACGATCGTCTTTATGTTCAATACGATCGCGATCGTCATCTTTACGCTGATACTCGCCGTCAAATGTTTCGCCACCGCCAGTACCCGCGCTAAACCCGCCGCCCGGCATCCGGGAAAAACGTAAATGCGGCAGCAACTTCAGCGTCAAATGTTTTTGCACCGGCGGTAACAAAAGGAGAAGGCCGAGAAAATCGGTGAAAAACCCCGGCAACAGGAGCAGTAAGCCAGCGATGATCAGCGATACACTCTTAATCATTTCTGCCGCCGGGCTCTCACCGGCCGCCATTTTTTGTTGCATCAGCAAAAAGTTTTTAAAACCCTGGTTACGTACCAGCGACATACCGATAACAGACGTAAAAATCACCAGGATTAGCGTCATCAGGACACCAAGCACATGGGCGACCTGGATAAAGATAGAAATCTCAATGTAAACATAGAGAAAGACAGCTAAAAAGGGTATCCAGCGCAAAGGACTCTCCTGTAAGTCATGGCCGTCTGCGACGACCATTTGAATGGGGTTGCGATTCGCATCGATTCGATATGGTGGTGCGTAGCAAAATTTCAAGTGGTTTGTACACCTATTTTAGGTAGTAATACTAAAGCGGTGACCTATTTCACAAAATAATAAATAAGGGGTAAATTCCCACACTTTAAGTGATCCAGATTACGGTAGGAATTCTGAACCAGCATATGATCTCGTTTATCAGGCCGATGGAGGGGATAATCGTCGGTCAGAAAACATTCGAAATCACATATATCCTGTGTGTTTTAAAGTAAAAATCATTGGCAGCTTGAAAAAGAAGGTTCACATGTCAAACAACATTCGTATCGAAGAAGATCTGTTGGGTACCAGGGAAGTTCCAGCTGAAGCCTACTATGGTGTTCACACTCTGAGAGCGATTGAAAACTTCTACATTAGCAATAACAAAATCAGCGACATCCCTGAATTTGTGCGTGGCATGGTTATGGTAAAAAAAGCGGCGGCGCTGGCCAACAAAGAGCTGCAAACCATTCCTAAGAGTGTGGCGAATGCCATCATTGCCGCATGTGATGAAGTCCTTAACAACGGTAAGTGCATGGACCAGTTCCCGGTAGATGTCTACCAGGGCGGCGCGGGCACTTCCGTCAACATGAATACCAACGAAGTGCTGGCCAACATCGGGCTGGAACTGATGGGTCATCAGAAAGGTGAATATCAGTACCTGAACCCGAACGACCACGTGAATAAATGTCAATCCACTAACGACGCCTATCCGACAGGCTTCCGTGTAGCGGTTTACGCCTCTATCGTCAAACTGATCGATGCCATCAACCAGTTGCGTGAAGGTTTCGAACGTAAAGCGGTTGAATTCCAGGACATCCTGAAAATGGGTCGTACCCAGTTGCAGGACGCCGTACCGATGACGCTTGGTCAAGAATTCCGTGCATTCAGCATCCTGCTGAAAGAAGAAGTGAAAAGCATCGAGCGTACTGCTGAGCTGCTGCTGGAAGTCAACCTTGGCGCAACGGCAATCGGTACCGGTCTGAACACGCCGAAAGAATACTCTCCGCTGGCGGTGAAAAAACTGGCTGAAGTCACTGGTTTCGCCTGTGTTCCGGCTGAAGATCTGATTGAGGCGACATCTGACTGTGGCGCATATGTTATGGTTCACAGCGCGCTGAAACGTCTGGCAGTGAAGATGTCCAAAATCTGTAACGACCTGCGCTTGCTCTCTTCTGGTCCTCGTGCCGGCCTGAACGAGATCAACCTGCCGGAACTGCAGGCGGGCTCTTCCATCATGCCAGCCAAAGTGAACCCGGTTGTACCGGAAGTCGTAAACCAGGTATGCTTTAAAGTCATCGGTAACGACACCACCGTTACGATGGCGGCGGAAGCCGGTCAGTTGCAGTTGAACGTTATGGAGCCGGTTATCGGTCAGGCGATGTTCGAATCCATCCACATTCTGAGCAACGCGTGCTACAACCTGCTGGAAAAATGCGTTAACGGCATTACCGCGAATAAAGAAGTGTGCGAAGGGTACGTTTATAACTCCATCGGTATCGTCACTTACCTCAACCCGTTCATCGGCCACCACAACGGCGACATCGTCGGTAAAATCTGTGCTGAAACCGGTAAGAGCGTACGTGAAGTTGTGCTGGAGCGCGGCCTGTTAACGGAAGCCGAGCTGGACGATATTTTCTCCGTACAGAACTTGATGCACCCGGCTTATAAAGCTAAACGTTATACTGATGAAAGCGAACAGTAATCGTACAGGGTAGTACCAAAGAGGCACGTCACGATGACGTGCCTTTTTTCTTACAAGAAGTTACCAAATAACAACAATTTAATATCAACTTGTTAAACAACAAGGAAGGCTAATATGATAGTTGTCGAACTTATCATTGTTTTGCTGGCAATCTTTTTGGGCGCCAGACTTGGGGGCATCGGTATTGGATTCGCAGGTGGGCTGGGTGTTCTGGTACTTGCCGCCATCGGCGTGAAGCCAGGGACAATTCCATTCGATGTCATTTCCATCATCATGGCGGTTATCGCCGCGATCTCTGCTATGCAGGTCGCGGGCGGTCTGGATTATTTGGTAAACCAGACAGAAAAACTGCTGCGTAAGAACCCGAAATACATCACTATCCTCGCACCGATTGTGACCTATTTCCTGACTATTTTTGCTGGTACCGGGAACATTTCCCTGGCAACGCTGCCGGTTATTGCCGAAGTCGCGAAGGAGCAGGGAATCAAACCTTGCCGTCCGCTCTCGACCGCCGTGGTATCCGCGCAGATTGCGATTACCGCCTCGCCGATTTCTGCGGCCGTGGTGTATATGTCTTCTGTTATGGAAGGTCATGGCATTAGCTACATTCACCTGCTGTCCGTGGTTATCCCCTCTACGCTGCTGGCGGTGCTGGTGATGTCCTTCCTGGTCACGATGCTGTTCAACTCCAAACTGTCGGACGACCCGATTTACCGCAAACGTCTGGAAGAAGGATTGATTGAACTGCGTGGTGAAAAACAGATTGAAATCAAACCGATGGCAAAAAATTCCGTCTGGCTGTTCCTGCTGGGCGTTATTTGCGTGGTTGTTTATGCGATTGTCAACAGTCCGAGCCTCGGCCTGGTTGAGAAACCGCTGATGAACACCACCAACGCTATTTTGATCATCATGTTGAGCGTCGCAACGCTGACCACCATCCTGTGTAAAGTGGAAACTGACGCCATCCTCAACTCCAGTACCTTTAAAGCAGGGATGAGCGCCTGTATCTGTATTCTGGGCGTGGCATGGCTGGGCGATACCTTCGTATCCGCTAACATCGACTGGATCAAAGACACTGCGGGTAGCGTCATCCAGGGGCATCCGTGGCTGCTGGCCGTCATCTTCTTCTTTGCTTCCGCGCTGCTCTACTCTCAGGCGGCAACGGCGAAAGCGCTGATGCCGATGGCGCTGGCGCTGAACGTCTCTCCGCTGACGGCAGTCGCTTCCTTCGCCGCCGTTTCCGGCCTGTTCATTTTGCCGACCTACCCGACTCTGGTTGCGGCGGTACAGATGGATGACACCGGTACAACCCGTATCGGTAAATTCGTCTTTAACCACCCGTTCTTCATCCCAGGCACCCTGGGCGTCGTTCTGGCTGTCTGCTTCGGCTTCCTGCTGGGCAGCTTTATGCTGTAAGTGTTTCACCCGCGGGGCGTATCACGCCCCGCATTCTCCCGCCCTTTGACTAACATCCTGCCCTCGTCCGTTGTATAGTGACCGTTCACTTGCGGGTCTTTTTGTTCTTTCGAGGTGTTTATGCTTGATGTTAAGAGTCAGGATATTTCCATCCCCGAGGCCGTTGTGGTGCTTTGTACCGCCCCGGATGAAGCTACCGCCCAGGATCTGGCCGCCAAAGTGCTGGCGGAAAAACTGGCCGCCTGCGCCACCCTCCTCCCCGGCGCGACATCGCTGTACTACTGGGAAGGCAAACTGGAGCAGGAGTATGAAGTTCAAATGATCTTAAAAACCACCGTTTCACATCAGCAAGCGCTTATCGACTGCCTGAAGTCTCATCACCCGTATCAAACGCCTGAACTTCTGGTTTTACCTGTTACTCACGGAGATACTGATTACCTCTCATGGCTCAACGCATCTTTACGCTGATCCTGCTGCTGTGCAGCACATCCGCCTTCGCCGGATTATTCGACGCGCCGGGTCGCTCGCAGTTCGTCCCTGCCGACCGGGCGTTTGTTTTTGATTTTCAGCAAAATCAACACGATCTTACCCTCTCCTGGCAGGTAAAAGAGGGTTACTACCTTTACCGTAAACAAATCAGTATCACGCCGACGAAAGCGGATATCGCCGCAGTCCAACTCCCGGCAGGCGTCTGGCATGAAGATGAATTCTACGGAAAAAGCGAAATCTACCGTAAGCGGCTAAACGTTCCGGTAACGGTTAACCAGGCGGCGGCTGGCGCGACACTAACGGTAACGTACCAGGGGTGCGCCGATGCGGGATTCTGTTATCCGCCGGAAACAAAAACGGTGCCGCTAAGTGAAGTTGCCGCGGCAATAGACGCCACGCCGACGCCTGCTGTCACCCAGACGAGTGAGACGTCAAAACCCGCCGCCCAGCTACCGTTTTCCGCGCTCTGGGCGCTGCTGATCGGCATAGGCATCGCCTTTACGCCCTGCGTTTTACCCATGTATCCGCTGATTTCCGGTATTGTCCTGGGGGGAAGGCAGCGTTTGTCGACGGGGCGCGCACTGCTGCTGGCCTTTATCTATGTACAAGGGATGGCGCTGACCTATACCGCACTGGGTCTGGTCGTCGCCGCGGCGGGATTACAATTTCAGGCGGCGCTGCAGCACCCTTATGTGTTAATCGGCCTTGCCATTGTGTTCACCCTGCTTGCGTTGTCGATGTTTGGCCTGTTCACACTACAGCTCCCCTCCTCACTGCAAACCCGGCTGACATTAATGAGTAATCGTCAGCAAGGCGGCTCGCCCGGCGGTGTTTTTGTTATGGGGGCGATTGCAGGATTAATTTGCTCGCCCTGCACTACAGCGCCGTTAAGCGCGATCCTGCTTTATATCGCTCAGAGCGGCAACATGTGGCTGGGCGGCGGTACGCTGTATTTGTATGCATTAGGTATGGGTCTGCCGCTAATGCTGGTCACCGTGTTTGGCAACCGCCTGCTACCGAAAAGCGGCCCGTGGATGGCGCATGTTAAAACCGCTTTTGGTTTCGTGATCCTCGCGTTACCGGTCTTTTTACTGGAGCGGATTATTGGCGAGGCTTGGGGTTTACGTCTGTGGTCACTGCTGGGCGTCGCTTTCTTTGGTTGGGCCTTTATCACCAGCCTTCAGGCCAGACGAGCGTGGATGCGTATCGTACAGATTATCCTGCTGGCGGCAGCGCTCATTAGCGTGCGGCCTCTACAGGATTGGGCGTTCGGATCGCCATCCGCGCAAGCTCCAGCGCACCTCAATTTCACGGCTATTTCTACCGTGGACGAACTCAATCAGGCGCTGGCGCAGGCCAAAGGCAAACCCGTCATGCTGGATTTCTACGCCGACTGGTGCGTGGCCTGTAAAGAGTTTGAAAAGTATACCTTCAGCGATCCGCGGGTTCAGCAGGCGCTCGGCGACACGGTGCTCTTGCAGGCTAACGTCACCGCTAACAATGCGCAGGACGTCGCGCTGTTAAAGCATCTGCAAGTCCTCGGGCTGCCCACCATTCTGTTCTTTGATGCCCAAGGCCAGGAACAGCCGCAAGCGCGAGTCACCGGCTTTATGGACGCCGCCACCTTTAGCGCACATTTGCACGATCGCCAACCGTGAGCGACACTTGCAAAAGCAAAGACGGAGGAGAATACCGTGCAACGTGAAGATATTCTGGGAGAAGCCCTGAAATTACTGGAGACGCAAGGGATAGCCGATACTACGCTGGAAATGGTGGCGGAGCGCGTAAATCGCCCACTCGACACATTACAGCGTTTCTGGCCAGATAAAGAAGCCATTTTATATGACGCGCTACGTTATCTGAGTCAGCAGGTAGATATCTGGCGACGCCAGCTTCTTCTTGATGAGTCGCTTTCTGCTGAACAAAAGCTACTGGCACGCTACAGCGCGCTTTCGGAATGTGTCAGTAATAACCGTTATCCTGGTTGCTTGTTCATTGCCGCCTGTACGTTTTATCCCGACCCAACCCATCCTATTCACCAACTGGCTAATCAACAAAAACGCGCGGCACATGATTTTACCCATGAACTACTGACCACGCTGGAAATTGACGATCCGGCGATGGTCGCAAGGCAGATGGAGCTGGTGCTGGAAGGTTGTCTCAGCCGAATGCTGGTCAACCGCAGTCAGGCTGATGTAGATACCGCTCAGCGGTTGGCGGAAGATATTCTGCGTTTTGCACAGTGCCGTCAGGGTGGCGCGCTCACCTGACGGGGTACTGATTTTATGCATTTTGCCTGAAAAGCAGGCAGTCAGCGCGCTTTTATCACTTTTTTCGTGTAAAGCCGTTGACGACCGCGCCCCTTTACGGTTTAATGCGCCCCGTTGCCCGGATAGCTCAGTCGGTAGAGCAGGGGATTGAAAATCCCCGTGTCCTTGGTTCGATTCCGAGTCCGGGCACCACCATTCAGAAAACCCAGCCTATGGCTGGGTTTTTGCTTTTCTGAGAATGGAAATCCGTAGCCCCCATCTCTGGCCTGACTAGCTATAACGAGAAGGCCAGATTTTCTCTGGCGCAACGCCCAGCGCTTCGGCGATCAGCCGCTCATCTTTGGGCCTGGGTCAAAAGCTTACTTAGCTACAGGGAGATTATTACCAGTAATAACGCGTATCACTCCATCTGACGGTTCGCTAGCCCCGACAAGTGAATCCAATATCTCCGCCATGAACTTTTTCATCACTGAAAACAATAATCCCTTCGCCAATTTTGGCATTTTTTCTTTTTCGGTTTCTTTATTCTTAAATATTGTTTACGACTCTTGTTCATAATCATAAATTAATACTCAGCACATCATGACTGGTGGTAGTTGTCGGGGTAACAGAGCACATACTTTAAAATACTTATTCATAGTTTGTTATTACGGAAACATTTTAACCTAATGCGTGTCAGTCAGGCACGCAGATAAAAAACAACCGGGGAGAAAAGTTAAACAAAATGCTGTTAGCAGGAAGTACGGTATTGTTCTGTTGTCCGCTGCAATCAGTCCGGTATGGGTAGAGGATAATGCCAGTACAGCGTCCTGCTTTTTTACCTGTATGTTGAATAACCATTTCAATAAATCATTATAGAATCACATCTGTTTATTATTGCCTGATCCGGAGTGAGTCTTTATGAAAAGTCGTTATTTACTATTTTTTCTACCACTGATCGTAGCTAAATATACATCAGCAGCAACAGTGCAACTCTTTCATTCTCCTGAAGAATCAGTGAACAGTCAGTTCTACTTACCACCACCGCCAGGTAATGATGATCCGGCTTTCCGCTATGATAAGGAGGCTTATTTTAAGGGCTATGCGATAAAAGGTTCCCCACGATGGAAACAAGCTGCTGAGGATGCAGATGTAAGCGTGGAAAATATAGCCAGAATATTCTCGCCAGTAGTGGGTGCTAAAATTAATCCCAAAGATACGCCAGAAACCTGGAATATGTTACAGAATCTTCTGAAAATGGGCGGCTACTACGCTACTGCTTCGGCAAAAAAATATTATATGCGTACTCGTCCCTTTGTCTTATTTAATCATTCTACCTGCCGTCCTGAAGATGAGAATACTTTGCGAAAAGATGGCTCTTACCCTTCCGGGCATACTGCTTATGGTACACTTCTGGCATTAGTATTATCCCAGGCCAGACCGGAACGCGCGCAGGAGCTCGCCAGACGAGGATGGGAGTTCGGGCAAAGCAGAGTGATATGCGGTGCTCACTGGCAAAGCGATGTTGATGCTGGCCGTTATGTGGGAGCAGTAGAGTTTGCAAGGCTGCAAACAATCCCGGCTTTTCAGAAGTCACTGGCAAAAGTCCGTGAGGAGCTGAACGACAAAAATAATTTATTGAGTAAAGAAGAACGCCCCGAACTTAATTACTGAAGGTGAAAGTCTTCCCGCAAACTGGCCACAGCAAATGAAAGGAAGTGCAACTGCGTAGGGGCGACCGGGCGTGAGACTGTAATTAAAATTGTGTAAGTGCCTGTTTTTGATATGTTCACTCCAGTAACAGAGACAGGCAATTATGGACGAAAAGAAACTCAAAGCCCTTGCGGCTGAAGTGGCTGAAGGCCTTAAAACCGAAGCCGATCTCCATGCTTTTTCCCGCATGTTGACGAAGCTTACCGTCGAAACAGCGCTCAATGCGGAGCTGCCTGACCACCCCGGGTATGAGAAAAATGCGCCCAAAACAGGCTCATCCCCCCCGCAATGGCTACTCGTCAAAAACGGTGTTATGCAATAATAGCGAGATCGAACTGAACACGCCGCGTGACCGTGAAAATACCTTCGAACCGCAGCTGATTAAGAAGCACCAGACGCGCATTACGCAGATGGACAGCCAGATTTTATCCCTCTGCGCCAAAGGCATGACTACCCGCGAAATCGTTGCCACCTTCAAAGAAATGTACGACTCCGATGTGTCGCCCACGCTGATATCTAAAGTCACCGACGCCGTAAAAGAGCAGGTCACTGAGTGGCAAAACCGACAAATGGATACGCTGTATCCCTTTGTTTATATGGACTGTATGTTGTCAAAGTTCATCAGAATGACAGTGTGATAAACAAAGCAGTTTTCCCTGCGCTGGGGATCAATACCGAAGGTCAGAAAGCGTTGCCGGCATGTGGCTGTCCGGAAATGAAGGCACAAAGTTCTGGCTAAGCGTGCTGACGGAGCTGAAAAAGCGGGGCCTTCAGGACATCCTGATTGCCTGTGTGGACGGTCTGAAGGGCTTCCCGGATGCGATAAACAGCGTCTTCCCGAAATATCCGCAAATCAGCAAAAGCTGGCGTGCGCACTGGGAAAACCTCAATACGCTCTTCAGTTATCCGCCGGATATCCGCAAGACCATCTACCATCTACACTACAAACGCAGTCGAATCCCTGAACAGCGTGATCCGTGCCGCGATTAAGAAACGCAAAGTGTTCCCGACGGATGACTCGGTACGAAAAGTTATTTATCTGGCAATCAAGGATGCATCAAAAAAATGGAGTATGCCGATCCAGAACTGGCGACTGGCGATGGGCCGCTTTATTATCGAATTCGGTGACCGCCTGAGCAATCACCTTTAATATATTGGCAGTTATATAGAATTACTGACAGGCTCAAAAAAAGAGACCAGATTTCAGTCTCTTTTTTATCACTCATAATAATAGTCAGTTATTTTCTTTTATTTAGCTCTTCCATAAAATTTACCCAATTTTTATATTGATAATCAAGATTGTGAATCTCGTCTGAGATGGTTGATTGCTGCTGTATGAGACCACGTTTCTTTGCTATCAACTCTTGTAAACCATCATCGAGCACCTTCATTTTCGCTTTTATCTTCTCATTAATTTCATTATATTTTACGGAGTATTCTTCTTTATGTTTTTCTAATACAGCACGTTTCTCCGCCCTTATGTCATCAAAATCACTCAACCTGTAATTCTTTAATTTTTCCCGGCGAGCCTTCATTGCTGGGTCGAAAACTTCAGTATTGTACTTCTTCTCAAAATAATAAGGAGCATTTTCTTTATTAAAGAGTTCCAGCTCTTTATTCAAATCACGCTGAAAAAAATAACGGCTTTGTGTTTTTCCATCTTCCCCTTTCCCCCAATACTCATCGATTTCTTTATTAATAACTAATATATTAGTTTTAACTTTTGCGATATCATTATTTAATTCGTTTAGTTTTGATTTCTTCTTGGCATATTCATCTTTAATTGCATTTATTTTATCATCAAAACCTACTCCATCCATGATGATATATTTACCGTCAGTTTCAACATTAGGAATTGGATTGCCTTTTGGTGTTTCTGACATTTGTAATGAAGAAAATATTGTTTTCCATCCAGTATCTTTATTACCAAGACTGTTCAAAGTTGCTGAGAATTTAATATCTTTGCCTTTATCCCACGATTTTTGAACAACAATATAATCAGTTAACGAGGCAACTGGCGTATACAGATCGTAGCCAGTAGAAAGTAAGCCATCAGCAGCATATGTTCTCTTATTTCCATCAACCGATGTTTCCTTGATATCAATTGAATCAAGGATAAGACGCCCATGAAATTGATTACTAAATTGTTCTTTCAAGACTTTCTCTGTAGGGGTGTTATCGTCACCGCATCCGCTAATTAATAGCGAAACCAATAAACCACACAAAAATTTTCCATTCATAACATTCATCCCAGAAATTAATAATATGCAATAAAATCATTTCAGCATCACACAACGAGTTAGCAAATTCAATATTTAATGATGTGTTATTTTCATTATAATACTGTGTCTTTATTTTTAAACCACCAGGACTCGCTATCTTAATGAAAGACAATACCTCTAATAAATCAGATAGTTGGAAAGTAATTTTTTAATGGGCTGGCTGAAGCCATTAAAATGATTTTTTCAATCATCCTTACTGTAGCCGGAGATAAAGCTGTTACTTCAACTGACAATGAAGAACAACAGGCAGACTACAGAAATGGACTGATCCTACCCGCGTAATATGGACACAACCCTAAGCAAGGTTCTGGTTTTCAAATTGTTCCGGACTGAGACTGCCACAGGCACTGTGACGACGCCATTGATTGTAATCACACTCGATATCATTAAACACTGCTGTCCGCATTATTTCCCAGCTGGCAAAGTCCTCTCCGTGGATACATTCCACCTTCAGCGTGTGAAAGAAGCTTTCTGCACAGGCATTGTCATAACAACAGCCTCTGGCGCTCATACTCCCCCGCAGATTATGTCGTTTCAGTAAGCTCTGCTAATCCGTTGAATAGTACTGACCACCTCTGTCTGTATGCACGCTGACTTTTCCCAGTCGTTTACGCCGCCATTGCACCATCTGTAACGCATCGCAGGCTGGCCGCCACGGTTTTTATGTTATACATCCGTCAGGCGTGGCGCACCATAGCGCTGTTTGCGTCACTGAATGCCTCCCGGACGACGTTATCACAGACAAGGCGGAACTGCTGACGCTGGTTTATCTGATGACGACGCTGATGCCAGACGTACCAGCCACTACGGGCAACCTGAAGTACACGGCACATGGCTTTGATACTGAATTCAGCCTGATGTTTTTCGATGAAGACATACTTCATTTCAGGCGCTTCGCGAAGTATGCCGCGGCCTTCTGGAGAATGGCCAGTTCCTCATCCCCTTCTGCCAGTGGACGTTTTAGATGGGCGATCTCTGCGGGCATCGCCTGTTCGCGGTCAGAAGAAGAGAGCTGATTTTGCTGTTTGCTTCGTCAGTTATAGAGTTGTGATTCATACAGGTTAAGCTCGCGGACGGTAGCGGCCACCCCAATGCGTTCAGCCAGTTTCAGGGCTTCCTGACGAAATTCAGGCTGTGCTGCTTGCGTGGCTTTTTGGTGGTTGATGCTGGTTTTTTCATATGAGTCACCTCTTGCTTGAGAGTTTACTCACTTAGTCACGTGACCACTATTGCTGGGTAAGATCAAAGATCCTCAATAACGTGTTACACCGTTTTTCATAAAGCCAACCATACGATTGAATGCTTCCCCTCCCCTCAAACTTCCGGATATCGCTACACCGTCTACCCGCCGCAGTATATATTTCCCGCGTTGTATGCCTTTCCTGGCCGAGAGCGTTAATATTTACATCCAGGATAAACCTTATCACAAATTAACATCAGATCTTATACCTCATGCTAACTACCTCCATGAAATTAAAGAGCTATTCTCTAAAAGATTAAAGGCAATTATTACTTAATTCAAATTTTAAAGAGATAATTTGATAATAACATGAGCCAATTCTTGTAAATTTCCATCTTTTTTTTATACGCGACATAGTTTTTTAACGATACTATAATAGGTAGAAATGCAATATAAAATAGCATTTTCCATAGAAAATGAAAAGATCGCCACCTGATACCTTAAGTTCGCAAATAATTATATAGCTATATATTAGTTTTCTTTTGAAATATTTTTCAGAATAATTTTTGATTTACACGCACATTTAATAAAAGGAAATTATCATGCTAAAGGTGTTTAATCCCTCACCTGTCCAGGTGGGGAGCATTGAATGTTTACAATCAGCGCAAAACTGGCAGAGGAAATCCTTATCACTTCAGGGATTAAATTTACTGCAGTCCGTACTCATCAAGCTCACCACGGGTAAAATTTCAATTACGACATCGTCCGGGGAGTATATTACGGCATCAGGGCCAATGTTAATATTTTTAGCTAAAGATCAAACCATTCATATCACTATGGAAGAGACTCATGAACAGTTAAATTATAATTTAATTGAATTAGATTCAGCGTCAATAAAAAACGCTTATAATTTTTTTCTGTATGAACATGCAGACTTTTCGGCCCCATTAACAAAGCCGGCGACAAAACATCTGTTAGCGCCAATAGAAGCAGGCGTAGCAAGAGTATTCAACCTCTTACACTCTTCAAATAAAAGCCAGAAATTATCCCAAGATAAAAAGGAATATTTAATAAGATTTTTACTTTCAGAGTTCATCTATGAACCTGAAGCATTTGCTCTCTTCAGAGAACTATCGCAAAATACATTAGCCGAAAACATCTATAATATTATTATAAGCGACATAAGTCGAAAATGGGCGCTCAAGGATATTTCTGACTCACTCTATATGAGTTGTTCCACATTAAAAAGGAAATTGAAACAAGAGAACACCTCATTCAGCGAAGTTTACCTTAATGCGCGAATGAATAAAGCGACAAAACTTCTACGCAATAGTGAATATAATATTACTCGAGTGGCTTATATGTGTGGTTATGATAGTGCTTCTTATTTTACATGCGTTTTTAAAAAACATTTCAAAACTACACCATCGGAATTTTTAGCGTTTTTATCTTCCTCTCGTCATCAATATGTTAATTGAGATATCTGACAATGCAGTATAAGAACAAAGCAAAACATATTAATATAAGAGATGGGATTCTGTTGCTCGCTAAAAAATTCGATCTAACATTGAGCGAGAAAAAAGTAATTTATTACGTGGCAGCAGGATTATCTGTTAAAAGTTGCTCAAATTTATTAGATCGAAATATAAAAACGATTTCAACACAAAAGAGATCAGCCTATAAAAAAATGGATATTACTACTGATGTTGAATTAATCCATTTGATGCTGAATGAGTTTTACATATCAGTCGATATTACGTAATTTTTTCTAAAATGTTGCTAGAGTGGTAGGCAAGGCAATTCTGGATATCATCTTCAGAGATCGTTCCGCAAACGCTATGGGTAATTCTTCGCTGTCTATCGGCTGGCTGACGATAGACTCTACACCGCCAGTACGTTCCATGAAGAATAATAGTGATATTGGCGCCGGAGGCGATAATATCACTAACATCAATACACCGACCTTTATCGGGTCGCTTAGAAGCTCACGCAACAATTAAGCTGACTATTGATACACAACCGTCCGCCGAACCAACGTTGGGATCGACTGTTAACAGTCTGGATAACACCGTCAGCCTTAAGGGAGTCGTGGAGGCGCATCAGGATATTCAGGTGAAGGTCACGGTCAACGATACGGACTATACCGCCAGTGTCGATAACGATACCGGTAACTGGCATGTTTCTGTTCCGCAATCCGCTATTCTGTCGGGGGAGAATCAGTACACCATAACGGCCACCGATCCCGCCGGTAATAGCGCCGCCGGCAGTGTAACATTTACAGGTACATCGCCCACGGAAAATCCGGTCAACAAGAGTTCCGGCGTAGATGAAATGATTATGCCTGATAACTAAACATCACCATGCGAGGTCTCTTCGGAGGCCTGCTGAAAAAAACAGAATAATATTTATTGTCTGTTAATTATTACAGAAGAGAGTTAATTTATAAAAAAAAAAGCGGCAGACTACGCTGCCGCAAATATGAGGAGGACAATTACCGTTACGCTACACCACAAAGTAATCCGTTACTGAGGTAAGTAAAACATAAATATCCCCAACAATGAATCAACGAATCAAGCAATCGTCAAATCATGGTATTAACAACCTTGTTCTGTTTTAGCATACTGTGACAGTAAAAATAGATTTTAGTCATTCTGTATATCACACGAAAATTTATAAAACAGATTTGGTTCACTCACAATATACAAATTATTTTCATTATCCATGGCAATCCCTTCTGGTTGGGGTATATCGTCTCTGAGCCCTGACCACTCCGCCGTCAGGAACAATCGATCGCGCACCCGCCACTCGGAACTGACTTCCAGAATCATTTTTGACTCGTCCGACAACACCAGCAGCGAATCCGTTGGGGCATGATATTCAAGTCCGGAGACATCGCTCACACTTGCAGTGATGGCAGAAGGCAACGCTCTGGTGATACCATTTTTGCTCATCTCTACTTCTTTGATCATTATGGGTTTTCTTTCTTTTGCGGCATAT
This sequence comes from Salmonella sp. SJTUF14076, assembly GCF_015534835.1. Lineage (NCBI taxonomy): Bacteria > Pseudomonadati > Pseudomonadota > Gammaproteobacteria > Enterobacterales > Enterobacteriaceae > Salmonella > Salmonella sp. SJTUF14076. Next base: position 4,239,821 of record NZ_CP064674.1, read on the forward strand.
AATCTCTCATTTTTCGCATCCCATGCCGTACCTTCCAGCCCTTTATTTTTTGCTTTGTCATAGCCCTCAAGCTTCACCATGGAGATTATCTGCATGGTGCCGCGCTGAATATCCACCTGTGTTTTATAGACCGCGCCATCTTTCTCACTGCCTATCTGGAACTGGTTGCCCCCACTCCATGCAATAGACTCCGGGTCGTGGATGCCCTGCAGCGGCATCCGCCCTACCAGCTGCCCTTCTGTCGTTAACCAGACCAGTTCAGGGGGATTATTAATAACGGCGAAAAGCATCCTGTCTTCGGCGGAGTAGGTCAAACCTGAAAGGTTACTCTTAACTCCTGCGACTGGTTTTTGCTGAATAACCGCTTTATAGCTACTCAGTGCCAGCGCCGAGGGTTTATCACCATATTTGAGGATCAGTTGATAAACATAGCGTATATCGTCCCTGACCATAAATAAAATCACGCCCAAGAGTACAACCACAATAACGCGTTTTAGTAATCTCATAAAAAATCCATAGCAGATCGCGTCACGACTGATGTCGTAACGCATTTCTTAAAAATAAAGCCGATGTCCGATAGAATCGTTATTCGGTTATGGCGAGCGCCATTAGCATAGGCAAAATGAAATAGTGAGGGTTATCACAAAAAGCCCGATTTTAATCACTAACGTCCCCTTTTTGTAAATTGACATAATCAAGAGGAGGGTAGTTTCGGCTAATTATTTAAATAGTAAGTCTGCAAATTCTTCTCTGTATGCAGGACGAATGACAAAAAGTGATAATTAATGAGATGTAACACCGCAATCTGATCTGCTATTGCTGCTTCCACTTCTATTCAACCGGGCAGCAAAAAAATGAAACTCAACCTTATTACCGTCAGCCTGGCTACGCTCGTTGCCGCTGGCGCATTCCCGGCCCATGCCGGTCCTCAGGCGCATGTCGTGTGCGGCTATCACCACACGCTGGGCGATGACGCGATTATGATGTTTGGTAAAGCGAATCAGGCGATGTGGCATGACTTTTTTGGCAACACCCACACCGACGCGGTCTCTACCTACCAGACGTTGCGCGCGCAACCCGATACCACCTGTGATAATAAAGCCGACAGCTCCGCTTACTGGGCGCCGTCCATGAAATTACCTGATGGTGAAATCGTAAATCCGGCCTACCAAAAGACCTATTATCAATCCACAAATGTAGCGCAATATCCGCTCCATCCATTCCCGGCCGGGCTGGAGTTACTGGCCGGCGACCATCACGGTACTGGCCCCAGTACCGCAATCACCTTTTTATGTGCCAACGGCAAAGGTTACACCAACAAGGTAGGCGAAATATGCGGCCTGCGTAAAGCGGGCGATGCCGTCCAGTTTAATATCGGGATCGCTTTCCCCAACTGTTGGGATGGCGTCAACCTGAAACCAACCCATAGCCACAATAACGCTATCTATGCCGACCACGGGAAATGTTCCGCAGACTATCCGGTCAAAATCCCAACGGTGAATATGAACATCGCCTGGGTACTCCCGCAGATCTCCTCGCTGGATACGTCCAAAGTGGAATTGTCGATGGACCCGGTAATGCATGGCGAAACCCGGGAAGAGCGCTGGGGAAGTCTTTATACCGCCCATGCCGATTTTATGAATGGCTGGACGGAAGATGGCGCGCAGTTTATGACGGATCTGTGTATGAATCAGGGACTGGATTGCGGCACTACGGTTCCTTACGCCTACAGTAAAGCGGAAGAAAATACCTGGGTAAGCAGCGAAGACGACAAGCCTCATGCCAGCGTCGATACCTTGTACGTACAGGATGACTGGACAAATGGCGGACGCACGCAGCACCCGGAAACGCTCACGCTAGTGAAATTTAAGATCCCGCCCCTGCCTGCCAATATGGACGCTTCGCTATTCAAATACCGTATTCGCCTTTTTGGCGGCAAAACGGAAACGAACGGCGCCGATCAAATTTTCTTTTACCCGACCAGCAGTGACTGGCACGTCAGTACCGTGTCCTGGAACAATAAACCGGCGATCAACTACCGTTCCGATGCCGTGTTATATCTGGACCATTCACATGAGTATCGCATGGTTGATGTCGATAAAGCGGTGCGCAAAGCGCTGGCGGAAGGGAAAACGGAAATATCCTGGTATATCGGCGGCGACCGTCAGGGAAATCACTACGACTTCACGCCAGCGGACTCAAAACAGAGCCTGGTGCTGATGCTGACCGGTTTCAAAAAGACGCCGGAGCTGTAATAGTAAACTGTGCCCGCTGACGCAACAGCGGGCACGATGGCGGCACAAGTATTACGGCACGCCATCAAAACCCGACCAATACCTCAGAAAAACAACCGTTTATTCTCAGGCTGTAGTCCCTGTTGCTGCTGAACATCCTGCAGATAACAGGTCGCTACGACGGCAAGCCGGGCATAGAAGGCGCTAACGGTATTGCGTTGCAGCAATTCCAGATAGCGGAATCCCCAGGGCAGCAGATGCGCCTCCAGTAACCGGTTGGCCGCCACGTTGTCGCCTCGTGCCAGCAGATCGCTACAGGCTAATAGCATCAGGCCAAACTGATCTTCCGGCTCGCGTTCACGGTCAGTGAATACCATTCCCTGCGACTGTAAAAAAGCTCGATAATCGGCGGTAGTTTCCCCCATCAACAAATTATCTTTTTCCAGATAGACCGATCCCCAGGGTGGGACGGGCATCTTTCCCTGGCCTTCAAACAACACAGAAAATTGCCATGTAAGCGCATCATCATCCGGTAGCGACCATGACGCACACAGTGATTCAATATGTCCGCGATCGCGCCAGGGGTAAAGCTCAGGCAACGTTGGCAAACAATCGAACAACGCTTTCACCTCCGGCCTCTCAGGGGAGTAGTAAAACAGTGCGCCGAGGATACGCGGCAAAACAGCACGGGAAGGCATAGCAATAGCTCCTGAAATATCTCGCCTGATGACGCTACGCTTATCAGGCTTACATGGCACAAGCCGGGCAAAAAACTACATTGGCAGCGTCCACAGATTGTAAAACGCAATCCTACCCGCCAACTCCGCCGCGATAACCACCACTGCCGTCATGGCCAGCACCGCAGCGCTCGATTTCAGGCGTGCGCAGACCACCACCCCGACCACGCCCGCCGCCAGCAATATCGCCTGGGCGGTAAACCAGCTATGTTGCGCAGCGGTCAGAGCGCTATCGGCGCTCATCAGCGTCGCCATATAGCCCGGGCGCAGACAAAAGCTCACAAAAATCGCCAATACGCTGACCAGTAGCCCCAGACGGCGCACGCCAAACAATGCCGCCAACGCGCCGCCGCCAATCAACGGCGTCAATATCATCATTGCCGTGGTGTAAGATGAACGCCAGGTCGCCACCGTCGGCAGTTGGTAAATCTGCGGAACGGCGTATAAGAAGACTACTCCGACTATCGCCGCCAACCAGACCAACGCGTTACACAGCGGCGTCGCCCGGTTCAGCAACAAACCGAGCGCCCCCAGCCCGCCGAGCGCCGCAAAAGCCGCCGACAGGACAATCTCGTTACTCATCGGCGAATGTCCGACGCGCAGCAGCATATTCAGCGCACGCAGCGGTTGCCCGACGTGGAAGGTGCCGACAATGACGCCAAGCCCAAACAGGCACATCACCGAGAACAGACCAATAGCCTTGCGCCGCGGCGCGACCAGCCCCATTGCGCCGCCAATCAGCAGCAGAATAAACGCGCCGACCGCGCTCTGGGTAAAGACCGTAAAAAAGACCAGCGGTAACTCATGCATGGCGCACCTCCCGAATGTTCATGATTGCGCCTTCCGTATCGCCCGTGGGTCTCGCTTTCGGATGCGGTTTAATAATGAGGTTAGGATGGGTGAACGACGCCGAAGGCAGCGGCGCGATTTGATTCTCCGTGCCATATTTTGCCCGTAATTTATCGACAGGGCCGAAATCCAGCGCTCGCTGCGGGCAAGAATCCACACAAATAGGGCGCAGATTGTTCTCCAGTCGGTCAAGACAACCGTCGCACTTACGCATCACGTTCGCCTGCGTATCAAACTGCGGCGCGCCGTAGGGGCAGCGCATTTCACAATAACGACAGCCGACGCATACGTTGTCATCCACCACGACCAGACCATCTTCTTTGCGTTTATGCATCGCCCCGGTCGGACAGCCGGAGACACATACCGGCTCATCGCAATGGTTACAAGCAATAGAGAGGTAGTAGGTAAAGGTGTCGTGATGCCAGCTTTCCCCCTCTTTCACCCAGCTTCCGCCGCCATATTCATAGACGCGGCGCAGTTTCGGACCGACATCCAGATCTTTATTATCCTTGCAGCTTACCTGGCAGGTTTTACAGCCTGAACAGCGCGAAGAGTCAACATAAAAGCCATACTGTTTCATCGTACATCACTCCTTAAGCGCGTTTAATTTCAACCAGATTGGTATGCTGCGGATTGCCTTTCGCCAGCGGCGAAGGATGGTGGCTGGTCAGCGTATTGATACAGCCGCCGACATCAACGCCGTTGCCGTCAAGCTGCGTCCACGCGCCCTGCGGCATCGCCGCCACGCCGGGTAAAATGCGCTGGGTCACTTTACAGGGAAGCTCCACCACGCCGCGGTCATTGAATACATGCACCCGATCGCCGGACTTCAGTTGGCGGGCGCTGGCGTCAATCGGGTTAATCCAGACTTCATCCGGCACCGCCTCATGCGGCATCAGCACATTGCTGTAGGTCGAGTGGGTATGCCCTTTGGTATGGAAGCCGCTTAACTGCAACGGATACTTCGCCGTCAGCGCTTTGTTAAGGTGCGACTCTTTCGCCGGACAAAATTCCGGCAATGCGGGAATTCGCTCGCCTTCTGGCAACGTCCACGTTTGCGCCAGATCCGCCAGCGCCTGGGAGTAAATTTCAATTTTGCCCGACGGCGTGGAGAGTGGATTAGCCTCGGCGTCGGCGCGGAAATCGGCAAACGCAAGGCTCTGCTGCTCGGTAGCGATACGCTGGTCAATCACGCCCATCTCTTTCGCCACGCTCCACTCCGGCAGGTATGGACGTTTTTCACGGATCTGCTGATAGTGCATCTCCGCCCACTGCGCCTGAGTTCGGCCCTCGGTATATTGCTCGCGCAGTCCAAGATGCCCGGCGATATCCGCGCAGATGTCATACGTGCTGCGCACTTCCCACATCGGTTTAACGGTTTTCTGAATCGCAATCATATAGTTATGCGATCCCGCCGCATAGGAGCTGTCCACCAGGTCTTCCGCCTCAAGATAGCTGGTCTCCGGCAACAGCAGATCCGCATACATCGCGCTGGGCGTCATATGGTTTTCAATCACGATAATGGTTTCACACAGCGATTCATCCGCGAGAATTTGACGGGTGCGGTTCGTTTCGCCGTGCTGATTCAGCAAGGTATTACCGGCCTGGTTGAAAAACAGCTTAATCCCGGTTTTTAGCCTGTCCGCGCCTTTCACGCCCATTGTCGTCGCGGTCATTTTCTCCGGGTGCTGAATGGCGTCCGTCCACAGATAGCAAGGAATAGAGGTTGTGATCGGATTCTTACCGACGGGCAACAATGGCACGCCATACGGCGTACCGTAAGGCCAGTTGCCATTGTTGGTGCCGGGCCGCCCGAAGTGGCCGGTTAACGCTGGCAGCGTCTGAATAGCACGCACGGTTTGTTCGCCGTTGGCATGACGCTGCGGCCCCCAGCCCTGGCAAATATAGCAGGCGCGCGCCGAGGCGATTTCGCGCGCCAGTTGGCGAATACGCGTTGCCGGAATTCCGGTGATATCCGCCGCCCATTCCGGGGTTTTCGCGATACCGTCATCGCCCGTGCCAAGAACATAATCTTTATAGCTGGCGTTAGGCGCAGCCGTGTCCGGCAAGGTGCTACGGTCATAGCCGACGCAATAGCGGTTTACCAGCGCCTCGTCGAGAAGCTGTTCGGTAATCAGCGTATGCGCTATGCCGGCGACTAACGCAGCGTCCGTGGTTGGGCGAATCGGTAGCCATTCGGCGTGTTCGGTAATCACCGAATCGGTATAGCGCGGATCGATAATAATGACTCGGGCTTTCGAGGTTTCCAGCGCCCGGCGCAGCTCTTCAACCTGACCGCCGCCGGACATCCGCGTTTCTGAGAGATTCAGGCCAAATAGCACCACCAGATCGGAATGCGCGATCTGCGTAAAATGGCTACCGACATAGGTACCATGCATATAGGGCGTTGCCGTCGCGATTTGCGCGGTCGAGTAGGTATTATGGTAATTTAAATAGCCGCCGGTGAGATTTAACAATCGCTTCCAGGCGGGCGATCCCTGCGTATGATAATATGCCCCGGATTGATAATTATAATAAATAGCTTCCCGGCCATATTGTTCGCTAACACGCGTTAATTCCGCCGCAATAAAGGCCGTGGCCTCATCCCATGAAATACGTTTAAATTTTCCTTCGCCGCGTTTTCCCACTCTTTTCATCGGATACTTAATGCGATCCGGGCTATAGACCCGCCAGCGACTGGAACGCCCGCGCAGGCAGGGACGAATCTGATGCTCGCCGAATACCGCGTCATCTTTCGCGTCTTCCGGCTCAATACGCACAATGCGATCATTTTTCACGATAACCTTAAGCGGGCATCGACTGCCACAGTTGACCAGACAGGCGCTGTGCCTGACGGTTTCGCCGTTGGCATCCTTCGGTATCGGGGTATCCTGCGCCTGGGCAGTGGTAGCAAAAGGCAGCGTAATCGCCTGGCTTAGCGTCACCGCCGCCCCTACTTTTGCAGTAGCGACAATAGCATCACGTCGGGTTATGGTTGTGTTCAGCCATTTTTTTATTTCCATTTTTTATTTCTCACATTGCTTCCATAATTATTAATAATATGTAATGAAAACTAATCATAATAGATTAAATATTAGCGCTGATTGATTGTGATCAAACGCATTCTGAACGTCAGTAAAAATAAAATGTGATACCGCATACGTTATTATAAAAATTAATGAAAAATTATTTTATGTAATTCTGATGAAAATAAATTACCCATCACGGTATCCGGCGATATTAATTAACGACATGAGCAGGTAGCGCGCCCTGCAAGGCAAGACGGGCTTTTCAACACTGGAGCAACATCGCCTATGCCTTTGAATTAGACGCCTCATCAGGGATAATAACCTTACGATTCGTCCGCTCAGGTCCACTATGAAACACTCCCTGCCATGCCGGGCGTTACGCAAACGCCCCATGAAACTCGGCACTACCGTCATTCTGATGGTCAGCGCCGTTTTGTTTTCGGTGCTCGTTGTGGTCCATCTGATCTATTTTTCGCAAATCAGCAGCATGACGCGCGACGCGCTGGCAGATAAAGCGCTGGCGGTGGCTCGCTCGCTGGCGGACTCTCCGGCAGTTCGCGAGGGGCTGAAAAAACCGCCTGCGGAAAGCGGCATTCAGACGCTCGCCGAAGCGGTGAGCCAGCATAATGGCTTTTTGTTTATTGTGGTGACCAACATGCAGGGCATCCGTTATTCGCACCCAGAAACGCAGCGAATCGGCCAACCGTTCAAAGGCGATGACATTCTGCTCGCGCTGCAGGGAAAGGAAAACGTTGCCATTAATCGCGGCTTTCTTGCCAAAGCGCTGCGCGTTTTCACACCGGTTTATGATGAACACCACCGGCAGATCGGCGTGGTAGCGATTGGCCTGGAACTCAGTCACGTTACGCAGCAGATCAACAATAGCCGCGGCAGTATTATCTGGTCCATTCTGTTCGGCGCTCTGGTGGGGTTATTAGGCACGTATGCGCTGGTCAAGGTGCTGAAACGTATCCTGTTTGGCCTCGAACCCTATGAGATCTCAACCCTGTTTGAACAACGCCAGGCGATGCTGCAGTCAATCAAAGAGGGCGTTATCGCCGTGGATGATAGCGGCGAAGTCACGTTGATTAACCATGCGGCGCAGGCGCTGCTCGATTATCGAAAAACGCAGGATGACGCCAGATTATCCACCCTGAGTCATGCCTGGTCGCAGGTGGTGGACATTAGCGAAGTGTTGCGTGACGGTACGCCGCGCCGCGATGAAGAGATCATCGTCAAAGGCCGCCTGCTGCTGGTGAATACCGTTCCGGTGCGCAGCAATGGCGAAATTATCGGCGCGATATCCACCTTCAGGGATAAAACAGAAGTTCGCCAACTGATGCAGCGGTTGGACGGGATGGTGAACTACGCGGATGCGCTCCGTGAACGATCCCACGAATTCATGAACAAATTACATGTGATTCTGGGATTATTGCACCTGAAGAGTTATAAGCAGCTTGAAGCGTATATTATCAAGACGGCCAATAACTATCAGGAAGAGATCGGTTTGCTGCTGGGTAAAATAAAGTCGCCGATTATCGCTGGCTTTTTGCTCAGTAAGATTACCCGCGCCTCTGATTTCGGGCACAGCCTGGTGATAAGCAGCGACAGCCAGTTACCGGATAATAACAATGAAGATCAGGTTACGGTGCTGATTACGGCGCTGGGTAATTTGATTGAAAACGCGCTGGAAGCGTTGAGCCAGGAATCCGGCGGCGAAATCAGCGTCTCGTTACACTACCGTCATGGCTGGCTGCATTGCGAAGTGAGCGATGACGGTCCGGGTATCGAACCTGAGCGCATCGAGGCGATTTTTGAAAAAGGCGTCTCGTCGAAAGGCGCCGAACGCGGCGTCGGTTTAGCGCTGGTTAAACAGCAGGTTGAAGCGCTTGGCGGCGTAATTTCCGTGGAGTCCGAGCCTGGGATCTTCACACAATTTTTTGTACAGTTACCCTGGGATGGAAAAAGGACCAGCCTATGATCAATGTATTAATTGTCGATGACGATGCGATGGTCGCGGAGTTAAATCGCCGCTATGTCGCGCAAATCTCCGGTTTTCATTGTTGTGGAACCGCTTCGACGCTGGAAAAAGCGAAAGAGTTTATCTTCAACAGTGAAAATCACATTGACCTAATCCTGCTGGATATCTACATGCAGCAGGAAAACGGATTGGATCTGCTGCCTGTCCTGCACAGCGCAGGCTGCAAAAGCGACGTTATTGTCATTTCTTCTGCCGCTGACGCCGCCACCATTAAAGATTCGCTTCACTACGGCGTGGTGGATTATCTGATCAAGCCTTTTCAGGCCACGCGCTTTGAAGAAGCGCTGACCGGCTGGCTACGTAAGAAAACGGCGATGGAAAAACGCCAGTATTACGAACAGTCTGAGCTTGACCTGCTCATTCACGGTAATTCATCCAGCGAGCAGGAGCCTCGTCGGCTACCAAAAGGGCTGACGCAGCAAACGCTACGCACCTTATGCCAGTGGATTGATGCGCATCAGGAGCAGGAATTTTCTACCGACGAGTTGGCCAACGAAGTGAATATCTCGCGCGTCTCCTGCCGTAAATATCTCATCTGGCTGGTGAATTGCCATATCTTGTTTACCAGTATTCATTACGGCGTGACCGGCAGGCCGGTTTACCGCTACCGCGTTCAGCCGGAACATTACTCTTTACTGAAACAATATTGTCAGTAAGGATACCGCATAAAGCCGACGCGAAGCGTTATATCCTGGTAACATTTATTATAACAATGCCAATAAAAACGCTATCACATTAATAACAAACCTGGGAAATTGTGTCAGATCAAATATACTCACCCCAGGCCTGTTAACGTTATTTTCTATTATTACAGCGCTCTGCGCTGTTTTTAATTTCAAAACGCTAACAAAAGTTAATTAAGTATTATCCCATGCCGAGAGTGTGTATTTTTATTAAAAAAGGGATTTGTCCGGAATTTTCCTGACACTTAAATAAAATTATGTTTGTAGCAATGGAGCTTGTGCTACGCCTATGGACAATACGTATATTGGTGAGCAGATACGCGTCTCCACACGCCATACTAATAATTTAAAAAAATGGCGTGACAATGATCACATAAGTCACATGCTGTTCGATTTATCTCGTGATTTACCTGATGGCGAGACACAAAAATCAAATAATAAACGCCTGTTTTTAAAACAGACAAATCATAATTTACTGCTCTCGCTGACTCCGCCTGCCCATCGCCAGAGGGTGCTTCCCTCTGAACATCACCATCGCAAGAAAATAATTACTTAAAGCAACTCTGTAAAAAGCTTAATCGTTAATCGTCGCCACTGGCGCATTGAATATTCGCCATTTCCTGATGTTCATTCACACAAATCAGAAGATGGCTGTGATCCATTTATCAAAATTGACTGGGTTTATCGCGAGGATAAATAAAAATGTTATTTAGTATACAGCTTCTCATAATATTAATATGTCTGTTTTATGGCGCCCGAAAGGGCGGGATCGCGCTCGGGTTGTTGGGCGGTATCGGTCTGGTCATTCTGGTGTTTGTTTTCCATCTCCAGCCAGGTAAACCGCCCGTTGACGTAATGCTGGTCATTATCGCGGTAGTCGCCGCGTCGGCAACGTTGCAGGCGTCAGGCGGACTGGATGTGATGTTGCAGATTGCCGAAAAGCTGCTGCGTCGCAACCCCAAATACGTCTCTATTGTGGCGCCGTTCGTCACCTGTACCCTGACGATTCTGTGTGGGACAGGCCACGTGGTCTACACCATTTTGCCGATTATCTATGACGTGGCGATCAAGAATAATATCCGTCCGGAACGTCCAATGGCGGCCAGTTCTATCGGCGCGCAAATGGGTATCATCGCCAGTCCGGTTTCCGTCGCCGTTGTTTCTCTGGTAGCGATGCTGGGCAACGTGACATTTGACGGAAAACATCTGGAGTTCCTCGATCTGCTGTCGATCACCATCCCGTCTACCCTGCTCGGTATCCTGGCAATCGGTATTTTTAGTTGGTTCCGCGGTAAAGATCTGGATAAAGACGAAGCGTTTCAGAAATTTATTTCCGTACCGGAAAACCGTCAGTACGTGTACGGCGATACCGCGACGCTGCTGGATAAAAAACTGCCGAAAAGCAACTGGCTGGCGATGTGGATCTTCCTGGCGGCTATTGCCGTGGTCGCTCTCCTGGGCGCGGACTCCGACTTACGTCCAACCTTCGGCGGCAAACCGTTGTCGATGGTGCTGGTCATTCAGATGTTCATGCTGCTGACCGGGGCGCTCATTATCATTCTGACCAAAACCAATCCTGCGTCTATCTCAAAAAACGAAGTTTTTCGTTCCGGTATGATTGCGATTGTCGCGGTATACGGGATCGCCTGGATGGCGGAAACCATGTTCGGCGCGCATATGTCGGAAATTCAGGGCGTGCTGGGCGAAATGGTCAAAGAGTATCCGTGGGCCTATGCCATCGTTCTGCTTCTGGTCTCCAAGTTTGTTAACTCCCAGGCAGCGGCGCTGGCGGCGATTGTTCCCGTCGCGCTGGCTATCGGTGTCGATCCGGCGTATATCGTGGCCTCTGCGCCGGCATGTTATGGCTACTATATCCTGCCGACCTACCCAAGCGATCTGGCGGCGATTCAGTTTGACCGTTCCGGCACAACCCGTATTGGTCGCTTCGTCATTAACCACAGCTTCATTCTGCCGGGTTTGATTGGCGTGAGCGTCTCCTGCGTCTTTGGCTGGATCTTTGCCGCAATGTACGGATTCCTGTAATGGCCGCGCGCGCCGCCAAGTTATGCGCGGCGCGCGACTTAGAGCCTGGCCCATGAGTCTCTTAATACATTTTCTTACTATTAGGCTGGAAGCACATGTCGAAAAAAGAGTTTATCTATCAGGCGCCTTTCCCGATGGGAGAGGACAAAACAGAGTATTATCTGCTCACCTCCGATTATGTCAGCGTCAGTGAATTCAATGGAGAATCTATCCTCAACGTTGAGCCGCAGGCGTTAACGTTGCTGGCTCAGCAGGCCTTCCATGATGCGTCTTTTATGCTCCGTCCTGAACACCAGCAGCAAGTCGCCGCCATTCTCCATGACCCCGAAGCCAGCGAAAACGACAAATATGTGGCGTTGCAATTCCTGAGAAACTCCGAAATCGCCGCCAAAGGCATTCTGCCGACCTGCCAGGATACCGGCACGGCGATTATCATGGGTAAAAAAGGCCAACGCGTCTGGACGGGCGGCGGTGATGAAGCCGCGCTCTCCAAAGGCGTGTTTAATACCTATATCGAAGATAACCTGCGCTACTCGCAGAACGCACCGCTGGATATGTACAAAGAGGTCAATACCGGCAGCAACCTGCCAGCGCAAATCGATCTCTATGCCGTCGATGGCGACGAGTACAAGTTCCTTTGCGTGGCGAAAGGCGGCGGTTCAGCAAACAAAACGTATCTCTATCAGGAGACCAAAGCGCTGCTCACCCCAGGCAAGCTGAAAAACTTCCTCGTTGAGAAAATGCGCACGCTGGGCACCGCGGCCTGTCCGCCATACCATATCGCCTTTGTCATTGGCGGCACCTCGGCGGAAAGCACGCTGAAAACCGTTAAACTCGCCAGCACCCACTATTACGACGCGCTGCCGACGGAAGGTAACGAGCACGGCCAGGCATTCCGCGATCTCCACCTGGAACAGGAACTGCTGGAAGAAGCGCAAAAACTTGGCCTCGGCGCCCAGTTCGGCGGGAAATATTTCGCCCACGATATTCGCGTAATTCGCCTGCCGCGTCACGGCGCTTCCTGTCCGGTGGGGATGGGCGTCTCCTGCTCGGCAGACCGTAACATCAAAGCGAAAATCAACCGCGAAGGCATCTGGATCGAAAAACTGGAACACAATCCGGGCCAGTATATTCCGCCAGCGCTGCGTCAGGCGGGCGAAGGCGACGCGGTGAAAGTCGATCTCAACCGTCCGATGAAAGAGATCCTCGCCCAGCTATCGCAGTACCCGGTCTCGACTCGCCTGTCGCTGACGGGCACCATTATCGTAGGTCGCGATATCGCCCACGCGAAGCTAAAAGAGCGTATTGAATCCGGCGAAGACCTGCCGCAGTATATTAAAGACCATCCCATCTATTACGCAGGTCCGGCAAAAACCCCGGCAGGTTATCCATCTGGTTCATTAGGCCCCACCACCGCAGGTCGAATGGACTCTTATGTCGATCTGCTGCAATCCCACGGCGGCAGTATGATCATGCTGGCGAAAGGCAACCGTAGTCAGCAGGTCACGGATGCCTGTAAAAAACATGGCGGCTTTTATTTGGGCAGTATCGGCGGCCCGGCGGCGGTTCTGGCACAGCAGAGCATTAAGCATCTGGAGTGTGTCGAGTATCCGGAACTCGGCATGGAAGCTATCTGGAAAATTGAAGTAGAAGATTTCCCGGCCTTTATCCTGGTGGATGATAAAGGCAACGATTTCTTCCAGCAGATTGTCAGCAAACAGTGCGCTAACTGCGCGAAATAACCTGGCAGGCCCGGCGTTCTCCCGGGCCGCGTTATCGGTTAATTGCCGGATGGCGCTACGCTTATCCGGCTTATCCGGCCTGCACGAGAGACCATGCTCACACTTTTACATCGCTGGTCGCTACCACAGAAATCGCCGGGCTATCCGGCTGTTCGACGAATGGCGGCGTTTTCCGGTATTTATCCAGCAGGTGGATCTGAATCTTGCGCAGCATGTCGCCATTCAAACGGTAGTAGCGGAAGTAGAGAACCAACGTCATCATGAAAAACAGTACCGGCAGGACAATCATAATAAACTGCATCCCCTGCAGGGTTTGCGCAGACTGCGCCACGTTCGGCGTGTAGCCAATCAGCCCCAGCACCAGAGCGATAAAGAACGCCGCAAACGCCGAGCCGCCCTTCACAACCATCGTCTGTACGGAATAAGCGATACTCTCGCAGCGAATATTGAGCTTAAATTCCCCATAATCGACCGTATCCGCCACCATGATTACCTGAAGCACCCAAAAGAGCGCGGTCCCGATATTCAGGAAAATACCCGCCGCCACGATTAAAGCGGCATTATGGACATCCGCCAACGCCATCGCGAAGAGCCCTGCGCAACTCAGAACGGGCATCACGGAGGCGCCCGCCCACAATATCCGCCGCGATAACATTTTCACCAGCCGGGGGAAGACAATCAGCGTCAGCAGATTCGCCGCGCCGGCGTAAGAAAGGTAATAGGGAAAAAGATCGGCATCGCCAATCACATAGGTGAAGTAGTAGATCGCAAAGCCATTGATAATATTGGAGGCAATGTTATACGCCAGCGCCATTCCCAACAGGCAAGAGAGCTGATCGTTTTTGTATATCAATCCAACGATCGTTTTTAACGTCAGATGTGGGCGGCCTGCCGTTACACCGTTGTCGGAGGAGTACACCTCATGTACGTTGCGTAATGTCACGATAGTCGAGGCGATAAAGAACGCAATCAGTACCAGCGTAAACATCTGAAAGCCGAACCCACGATCCGCCCCGCCAACGTAGTTCACAAACGGCAGCGTTATACCGGCAGTGACGAAGCCAGCCAGACTGGCGAAGAAACGCGGGAACGGCACCAGTTGTTCGCGTTCTCGCTTATCAAGCGTAATGGTCGGCACCAGCGACCAAAATGGGATATCCATAATGGTATACGTCATGCCCCACAGGATGTAGGTTACGCAGACAAACACAACCTGCGCGGTTCCCTCAAAAAGATGGGCGCTGAACAGCAGGAAAAGCACCAGCGAATTGGTTAAGGTGCCGATCAATATCCACGGCTTAAATTTCCCCCACCGCGAACGCGTGGCGTTGACAATCCATCCCATGATGGGATCGTTTATCGCATCCCAGATTCGCGCGACCAGAAAGAGGGTGCCGACGAGGCCGACCGAGAGTCCCACCACATCGGTGTAGTAATACATCAGGTACATATACACAATGCCGATGGCGAAATCCTTACCAAACGCACCGAACCCGTAACTCAGCTTTGTTGTCAGAGAGATGCTCATAGGGTACCGGGTCGCTGTTACCAGCGCCCGCCTTCTGTTAGTAGAGGTTAAACGCCGGATCTGCCGTCCAGCGCGGCTGGAGATTAACGGCGTAACCAGGCCGGAAGCCAGTCGCCATGCGCGGCGATCAGATCGTCAACCAACGCATAGATTTCTTCGATACCCAGCACCGCTGCGGTATGAGGGTCCATCATCGCCGCGTGATACACGCGATCGCGGTTTTCCGTGAGGATGGCTTCGGTCAACAGCGTTTGCACGTTGATGTTGGTCTGCATCATCGCCGCCAGATGAGAAGGGATCGTCCCCACCTTCGTCGGTTGAATGCCGTTGGCATCCACCAGACAAGCCACTTCCACGCAGCTTCCCTGCGGCAGGTTATCAATCAGCCCCTCGTTACGCACATTGCCGTAAATCACGCTCGGCTCGCCGGTCCACAGAGCGTTCATAATGGTACTGGCGTACTCGCGGGACGGTTTGATGTCGATACGCTCGGCGGTTTTATACTCCTCCAGCTCTTTATGCCAGTTCGCCAGTTGTTCTACGCAGCGTTTCGGATATTCATCCAGCGGCACCTTGTAACGTGCAATCAGATCCTCGCGTCCCGGTTTAATAAACCACGGCGTGTACTCGGCAAAATGCTCTGATGATTCGGTGACGAAGTAGCCCAACTTTTTGAACATCTCATAGCGCACAATGTTCTGGCAGCGTTCATTGCCGTGAATATTGGGCTTCGGCGCCTGTCCGGCGTCATAGGCCGCCAGCAATTCAGGATAGAGATCGACATAAGTCCCGTCAGCCGTTTTGCGCTCCAGTTCGAGGTAAAACGCCATGTGGTTAATGCCGGCGCAGCGGTAGCGCAGCGAGGCGGGATCGATATTCAGGTCGCGCGCCAGTTCTTCCGCTGTTCCCTGTACCGAATGGCACAGGCCGACCTGTTTGATATGCGGATAACGGGCATACATCGCCCAGGTATTCATCGCCATCGGGTTGACGTAATTGAGCATGGTGGCCTTCGGACAGACTTCCATCATGTCTTCGCAAATCCGCCACAGATGCGGGATAGTCCGCAGCGCGCGCATAATGCCGCCCGGCCCCAGCGTATCGGCGATCGTCTGTTCCAGGCCATGACGCTTACAAACCTCAAAATCGGTCACGGTGCAGGGTTCATAGCCGCCAATCTGAAAGGCGACCACCACGAAATCCGCATCCTGTAGCGCCGCTTTCTGGTGGGTATGGCAGGTAATCCGGCCAGAAGCGCCCGCTGAGTCCATCAGTTTCCGTACCACAATGTGCGACTCTTCCAGCCGGGTTTCGTCAATATCCATCAGGGCGACATGCGCTGATTTTAGCGCCTCGCGATGAAACACATCGCCGAGGATATTTTTAACGAAAATCGTAGAACCTGCGCCGATAAAGGTAATTTTGGGTGCCGTCATCATGACTCTCCAGAACAGTAGTGAACACCTTCATGGTGGCACGCGTTCCCGGTGAAAACCTCCGTCTTCCCCGATGAGCATTCCCGAAAACTCAGATCGTATGCTGGCGCGCGGGAGATCTGAGTTTTTGGGACAAAATGGCGTAAAAAGCAGAGTATTCGGCCTGATAGTCAGGCTACGCTCTATAATATCGACGGATTCTGTGTCCGGATTCCCGGTTTCCTCCCGGCTAAAGGGGCATAATTCTGATAATTCAGGAAATGGAGTGACGATGAGTACGCAAGCAATATCCCTCCTCCCGCCCGACCCGCACATGTGCAACGGCGATGAAAAGCAAACCCGTAGCCCGCTGTCGCTCTATTCCGAATATCAACGACTGGACGTTGAACTGAGGCCGCCGCACAGAATGGCCAGCAGTCACTGGCATGGGCAAGTAGAAGTGAATGTTCCGTTTGACGGCGATGTGGAGTATTTAATCAACAATGAAGTCGTGCAGATAAAGCAGGGGCATATCACCCTGTTTTGGGCCTGTACGCCACACCAGCTTACCCGCCCCGGCAACTGCCGCCAGATGGCGATTTTCAGTTTGCCGATGCACCTGTTTCTCTCCTGGCCGCTGGATCGCGATCTTATCAACCATGTCACGCACGGGATGGTGGTTAAATCACTGGCGACCCAGCAGCTTAGCACCTTTGAAGTGTTGCGCTGGCAGCAGGAAACAAGCAGCCCGAATGAGCAAATTCGCCAGTTGGCGATCGATGAAATCGGCCTGATGCTTAAACGCTTTAGCCTTTCCGGCTGGCAACCCATTTTGCTCAATAAAACATCACGCACCCACAAGAATAGCGTCTCACGCCATGCGCAGTTTTACGTAAGCCAGATGCTGGGATTTATTGCCGATAACTACGATCAGGCGCTCACCATTAACGACGTCGCGGAGCATGTCAAACTCAATGCTAATTACGCGATGGGGATATTCCAGCGGGTTATGCAATTGACGATGAAGCAGTACATCACGGCGATGCGCATCAATCACGTACGTGCCTTATTGAGCGATACTGACAAAACGATCCTCGATGTCGCTCTGACTGCCGGGTTCCGATCCAGCAGCCGTTTTTACAGTACTTTTAGCAAATTTGTCGGCATGTCGCCGCAACAATACCGCAAGCTTAGCCAGCAACGACGCCAGACGATGCCCGGCTAAAGCCGGATACCACTATCAGCCAAAAAAATAATTCACCTGTCGATAAACGGCGGGTGAAATCGCTCGCTATCAATAATTAACCCATTGTTTATTAAAAAATAATATCAATAACTGACCATTATTCCATCACTTTACACCCCCTATTTGACGGGGTAATACTTGCCCACGTCACATTCATACGGCGGGTCGGCAAGGCGTAAATTGCACGACCTCCACAACCGGGTAAAAGATGATGAAAGTATTAATTGTTGAAAGTGAGTTTCTGCATCAGGACACCTGGGTTGGCAACGCGGTTGAGCGTCTGGCGGATGCCTTGAGCCAACAAAATGTTACCGTCATTAAATCGACATCCTTCGATGACGGCTATGCCATCTTGTCCGCGAACGAAGCCATTGACTGTCTGATGTTTAGCTACCAAATGGAACAACCGGATGAGCACCTGAGCGTCAGGCAATTGATCGGTAAGCTTCACGAGCGTCAGCAAAACGTGCCCGTTTTCCTGTTAGGCGACAGGGAAAAAGCGACGGCATCGCTGGACCGCGACCTGCTGGAGCTTGTCGATGAATTCGCCTGGATTCTGGAAGACACCGCTGACTTTATCGCCGGACGCGCTGTTGCCGCCATGACCCGGTATCGCCAGCAACTGTTACCGCCGCTGTTTAACGCGTTGATGAAATACAGCGACATTCATGAATATTCATGGGCGGCGCCGGGACACCAGGGCGGCGTCGGTTTCACTAAAACGCCTGCCGGTCGCTTTTATCACGATTATTATGGCGAAAACCTGTTCCGCAGCGATATGGGGATTGAGCGTACCACGCTCGGTTCACTCCTCGACCATACCGGCGCGTTTGGCGAAAGCGAGAAAAATGCCGCCCGCGTATTCGGTGCTGACCGCTCCTGGTCCGTGGTTGTCGGGACCTCAGGTTCTAACCGTACTATTATGCAGGCCTGTATGACGGATAATGATGTCGTTGTACTGGATCGTAACTGCCATAAATCCATCGAGCAGGGGCTGATCCTCACTGGGGCCAAACCGGTATATATGGTGCCAAGCCGTAACCGTTACGGCATTATCGGGCCAATCTACCCGCAGGAAATGCAGCCTGAAACCTTGCAGAAAAAAATCAGCACCAGCCCGCTGACCAAAACTAAAGCCGGACAGAAACCGTCTTACAGCGTAGTGACCAACTGTACCTATGACGGCGTATGCTATAACGCCAAAGAGGCGCAGGATCTGCTGGCAAAAACCAGCGATCGCATTCACTTCGACGAAGCATGGTACGGCTATGCGCGCTTCAACCCGATTTATTGCGATCACTACGCGATGCGCGGCGAGCCAGGCGACCATAACGGTCCGACCGTGTTTGCCACCCACTCCACACACAAACTACTGAATGCGCTTTCACAAGCTTCCTACATTCACGTCCGTGAAGGCCGTGGCGCGGTGAATTTCTCCCGCTTCAACCAGGCATATATGATGCATGCCACCACCTCTCCGTTATATGCCATCTGCGCATCCAACGATGTGGCGGTATCGATGATGGACGGTAACAGCGGCCTGTCCCTGACTCAAGAGGTGATTGACGAAGCGGTTGATTTCCGTCAGGCGATGGCGCGTCTTTATAAAGAGTTTACCGATGAAGGCGACTGGTTCTTTAAACCGTGGAATAAAGACGTCGTCACCGATCCACAAACCGGTAAAACGTATGACTTCGCCGACGCGCCGGCAAAACTGCTGGCAACCGACCAGAACTGCTGGGTCATGCGCCCCGGGGAAACCTGGCACGGCTTTAAAGACCTGCCGGATAACTGGAGTATGCTGGACCCGATTAAAGTCAGTATCCTGGCGCCGGGTATGGGCGACGATGGCGAACTGGAAGCATCCGGCGTACCTGCTGCGCTGGTCACAGCATGGCTTGGCCGCCACGGTATCGTGCCGACCCGCACCACCGACTTTCAGATTATGTTCCTGTTCTCCATGGGGGTAACTCGCGGGAAATGGGGAACGCTGATCAACACGCTGTGCTCCTTCAAACATCATTACGACGCGAATACGCCGCTGGCGCAGGTGATGCCGGAACTGGTGCAGGATTATCCTGACACTTACGCGAACATGGGTATTCATGACCTGGGCGATAAAATGTTTGCCTGGCTACGTGAAAATAACCCGGGCGCCCGTCTCAATGCCGCCTATTCCACCCTGCCGGTTGCGGAGATTACCCCGCGCGACGCCTACAACGCGATTGTGAACGACAATATTGAAATGGTGGCGATTGAAAATCTACCGGGTCGCATTGCGGCGAACTCCGTTATTCCTTACCCGCCAGGAATCCCGATGCTGCTCTCCGGTGAAAACTTTGGCGATGAAAACAGTCCGCAGGTGGGTTACTTACGCTCACTGCAATCCTGGGATCATCACTTCCCTGGCTTTGAGCATGAAACCGAAGGCACGGAAATTATTGATGGCGTATATCACGTTATGTGCGTGAAAGCCTAATCACAAAGAGTCTTTTTTTTGAGGATGGCATGTATTCCCTGAGTATTGCTGCAAAACAATAATACTGTCATACCTTTTTGTGCGGGCCCCATCCCGCGCTTTTTTTATACAAAAATGACAAGTTGCCACTCGCGTACAACTTTTTGTACACCCTAATTCATCGTACAAATATTGTAATATTATTCAGGAAAGTTATTTTAGTGCAGTTTCAATTCATCACACAATTGACTCAGTCCCCGTTATCTCTCCCGTTTGGCGAGATCCGGTCTTTTATGTTCATATTCCAGGAGTTCGGGTATGAGGATTTGCAGCAACGAGCCTTGCATAGTGTTATTAACCGAAAAAGATACATGGTTACGAGTAAATGGTAAGGAGCCAATCAGTTTAAAAGCGAATCATATGGCCATTCTGGCTTGTGAAAATAACGTTATTGACATTTCATCATTAAATAGCGTGCTAGTAATACAAGTGAGTCGCAATAATATTAAAGACTATTTACAATTCCTGAATAAAGATCTCTCACACCTTCCCGTCTGGCAACGCAACGCCGATCCCTTATTGACCGCCAACTGTCTGACGCCGGATATCTTCAGGGTCGCCGCCCGCTACAGCGCGATGGAAGCACCGGATGAAATTGTTAGTGAACGTACCCGTGCGCTCCTTTTCACCGTTTTATCCCGCTTTCTTGACCACAAAAAATTTATTTCTTTGTTAATGCACATGCTGCGCAGCCGCATCAGTGACAGCGTTTACCACATCATTCAGAGCGATATTCATAAAGACTGGAATCTGAGCGCCGTTGCCAGCTGCCTGTGCCTGAGTCCAAGCTTGTTAAAGAAAAAGCTCAAAAACGAGAATACCAGTTATAGCCAAATAATCACGACCTGCCGAATGCGTTATGCCGTAAACCAATTATTAATGGACGGAAAGAATATCTCTCAAGTCTCACAGCTGTGTGGGTATAACAGCACATCGTACTTTATTTCCGTGTTTAAAGAGTTTTATGGTATGACCCCCCTGCATTATGTTAGCCAACATCGGGAACGATCGGCTGCCTAATTTTTCTACACTCAACGATAAGACACGATAATAACAGCATTGGCGATAACCCGTCTCCGATATAATTCAGCGGCATTCTGAGGGGGTATGATACGACGTAATTTATCGTAACGAAGTCACCTTTTCAGGAGTCCAAATTATGTCTTCGGATGCTGATGCTCACAAAGTGGGCCTAATCCCCGTCACCTTAATGGTATCGGGGAATATTATGGGTTCAGGGGTATTCTTACTCCCTGCCAACCTGGCGGCCACTGGCGGGATTGCAATCTACGGATGGCTGGTCACTATCATCGGCGCCCTGGCGCTGTCGATGGTTTATGCCAAAATGTCGTCCTTAGATCCCAGTCCCGGCGGTTCCTATGCCTACGCACGCCGCTGCTTCGGGCCGTTTTTGGGCTATCAAACGAACGTGCTGTACTGGCTGGCATGCTGGATCGGTAATATCGCGATGGTCGTTATCGGCGTCGGCTATCTGAGCTATTTCTTCCCGATTCTGAAAGATCCGCTGGTATTAACGCTTACCTGCGTCGCGGTGCTGTGGATTTTTGTTCTGCTGAACATCGTAGGGCCGAAAATGATTACCCGCGTACAGGCCGTCGCCACCGTACTGGCGCTGGTGCCTATCGTAGGGATTGCGGTCTTCGGCTGGTTCTGGTTTAAAGGCGAAACCTATATGGCGGCCTGGAACGTGAGCGGCATGAATACCTTCGGCGCAATTCAAAGCACGTTGAACGTTACGCTGTGGTCATTCATCGGGGTAGAAAGCGCCTCCGTTGCGGCCGGGGTGGTCAAAAACCCGAAACGCAATGTGCCTATCGCCACCATCGGCGGGGTACTGATCGCCGCCGTCTGCTATGTGCTCTCCACAACGGCGATTATGGGGATGATCCCCAACGCGGCGCTGCGCGTGTCGGCATCGCCTTTCGGTGACGCGGCGCGTATGGCGCTGGGCGATACCGCAGGGGCTATTGTTTCCTTCTGTGCGGCAGCAGGTTGCCTGGGCTCTCTCGGCGGCTGGACGCTGCTTGCCGGTCAAACCGCAAAAGCGGCGGCGGACGATGGTCTCTTCCCGCCAATCTTCGCACGGGTTAATAAAGCCGGTACGCCAGTGGCTGGGTTGCTTATCGTCGGCGTGCTGATGACTATCTTCCAGTTCAGCAGTATGTCGCCGAACGCCGCGAAAGAGTTTGGTCTGGTCTCCTCCGTGTCGGTTATCTTCACCCTGGTGCCTTATCTTTACACCTGTGCCGCGCTGTTGCTATTGGGCCACGGTCACTTTGGTAAAGCGCGCCCGCTGTATCTGCTGATTACCTTCGTCGCGTTTGTGTATTGCATCTGGGCGGTCATCGGTTCCGGCGCCAAAGAAGTGATGTGGTCGTTCGTCACGTTGATGGTGATCACCGCGCTGTATGCGTTGAACTACAACCGCATTCACAAAAACCCGTATCCGCTGGATGCGCCGGTTAAACAGGATTGACCACGTGTAGTTAATGTTATCGCAACAGGCCGGATAGCGCAGGTTATCCGGCCACCACCAACATTAAGTTCTTAAGGTTCACTTAATTTTACTTTGTCACGATTAGCGTCACCGAATCGATGGACGCATCAACATGTTAAAGCGCTTTCTTAAAAGACCTGTTCTTGGGCAAATCGCCTGGCTTCTGCTTTTTTCCTTTTATATTGCCGTCTGCCTGAACATTGCGTTCTACAAGCAGGTACTACAAGACCTACCGTTAAACTCGCTGCGCAATGTGCTGGTGTTTATTTCCATGCCGGTCGTCGCGTTTAGCGTGGTCAATAGTGTGCTGACGCTGGCCTCATTTATTTGGCTAAACCGACTGCTGGCCTGCGTTTTTATTCTGGTCGGCGCTGCCGCGCAGTATTTTATTTTGACTTACGGCATCATCATCGATCGCTCCATGATCGCCAATATGATGGATACCACGCCCGCGGAAACCTTTGCGCTGATGACGCCGCAAATGGTGCTGACGCTGGGATTAAGCGGCATTCTGGCAGCCGTGATTGCCTTCTGGGTCAAAATCCGTCCGGCGACGCCGCGCTTACGGAGCGGGCTTTACCGCCTGGCCAGCGTCCTGATCTCTATTTTATTAGTTATTCTGGTCGCCGCCTTTTTCTATAAAGATTACGCCTCGCTATTTCGAAATAATAAACAGTTGATCAAAGCGTTAAGCCCATCGAACAGTATTGTCGCCAGTTGGTCATGGTATTCGCATCAACGGCTGGCGAATTTGCCGCTGGTACGCATTGGCGAGGATGCCCATCGCAATCCATTAATGCTGAAAGGCGATCGCAAAAACCTGACGATTCTCATCGTTGGCGAAACCTCGCGCGGCGATGATTTCTCTCTTGGCGGCTATCCGCGCGACACCAATCCGCGGCTGGCGAAAGACGATGTGATCTACTTCCCGCATACCACCTCTTGCGGTACGGCGACCGCGATCTCCGTTCCCTGCATGTTTTCTGATATGCCGCGCAAACATTATGACGAAGAGCTGGCGCATCACCAGGAAGGGCTGCTGGATATTATCCAGCGCGCGGGGATTAACGTACTGTGGAATGATAATGACGGCGGCTGTAAAGGCGCATGCGATCGCGTTCCGCATCAAAATGTCACCGAGCTAAACCTGCCCGGACAGTGTATCGACGGCGAGTGCTACGATGAAGTGTTATTTCACGGTCTGGAAGACTATATCGACCATTTGAAAGGCGATGGCGTTATTGTATTACATACCATCGGCAGCCACGGCCCAACCTATTACAACCGTTATCCACCGCAGTTTAAAAAATTTACCCCAACCTGTGACACGAACGAAATTCAGAACTGTTCCCAACAGCAGTTGATCAACACCTATGATAATACTGTGCTGTACGTGGACTATATTGTGGATAAAGCCATTAACCTGCTGAAATCCCATCAGGATAAATTCACAACCAGCCTGGTCTATCTTTCCGATCACGGCGAATCATTGGGTGAAAATGGCGTTTATTTACACGGTCTGCCGTATTCCATTGCGCCGGATACGCAAAAACATGTCCCGATGCTCATTTGGCTTTCTAAAGATTATCAACAGCGTTATCAGGTGGATCAGGCCTGCCTGCAAAAACGGGCGAGCACGCTGGATTATTCACAGGACAATCTTTTCTCAACCATGCTGGGATTAACCGGCGTACAAACGACGTATTACCAGGCCGCAGATGATATTCTGCAACCGTGCAGGAGACTAAGCGAATGAAGATACTGATTGTTGAAGACGACACGCTATTATTACAGGGGTTAATACTCGCCGCGCAAACCGAAGGCTATGCGTGTGATGGCGTTTCGACAGCGCGTGCCGCCGAGCATAGTCTGGAGTCTGGTCATTACAGTCTGATGGTGCTGGATTTAGGGCTGCCCGATGAGGATGGCCTGCATTTCCTGACGCGAATCCGACAGAAAAAATACACCCTGCCGGTACTCATTCTGACCGCCCGCGATACGCTCAACGACCGCATTAGCGGGCTGGATGTCGGCGCAGATGATTATCTGGTAAAACCCTTCGCCCTGGAGGAGCTGCACGCTCGCATCCGCGCGTTGCTGCGCCGCCATAATAACCAGGGTGAAAGTGAACTGACGGTTGGCAATCTGACGCTCAATATAGGCCGCCATCAGGCATGGAGGGATGGACAGGAACTGACCCTGACGCCTAAGGAGTACGCGCTGCTCTCACGATTGATGCTCAAGGCAGGCAGTCCGGTGCACCGGGAAATTCTTTATAACGATATCTACAACTGGGATAACGAACCCTCGACCAACACTCTGGAAGTGCATATACATAATTTGCGCGACAAAGTCGGCAAGTCGCGCATTCGCACGGTTCGCGGGTTTGGCTACATGCTGGTTGCCACTGAGGAAAGCTAAGTGAGCCTGATGCGTTTTCAGCGAAGAGCGATGACCCTTCGCCAGCGTTTAACGCTGACAATTGGTCTTATTCTGCTGGTGTTCCAGCTAATCAGTACCTTCTGGTTATGGCATGAAAGCACTGAGCAAATCCAACTGTTCGAGCAGGCGCTGCGGGATAATCGCAATAACGATCGCCATATCATGCACGAAATTCGCGAGGCGGTCGCCAGCCTGATCGTCCCCGGCGTATTTATGGTTAGCCTGACGCTGCTAATTTGTTACCAGGCGGTACGGCGTATTACCCGTCCGCTCGCCGAACTGCAAAAAGAGCTGGAAGCGCGGACGGCGGATAATCTGGCGCCAATCGCCATTCACAGCTCCACGCTTGAGATTGAGTCCGTCGTCTCGGCGATCAATCAACTGGTTACGCGTTTGACCACCACGCTCGACAATGAACGCCTTTTTACCGCCGATGTGGCCCATGAGCTACGCACGCCGCTGTCGGGGGTGCGTTTGCATCTGGAATTATTGTCAAAAACCCACAATGTTGATGTCGCGCCGCTTATCGCCCGTCTTGACCAGATGATGGATAGCGTCTCCCAGCTTCTGCAACTGGCGCGCGTGGGTCAGTCATTCTCTTCCGGGAATTATCAGGAAGTAAAACTGCTGGAAGATGTGATCCTCCCTTCCTACGATGAGCTGAACACCATGCTGGAAACGCGCCAGCAAACTCTGTTGCTGCCGGAAAGTGCGGCGGACGTGGTAGTGCGCGGTGACGCGACGTTACTGCGTATGCTGCTGCGAAATCTGGTGGAAAACGCGCATCGCTATAGCCCTGAAGGAACCCATATCACTATCCACATTAGCGCCGACCCCGACGCTATTATGGCGGTCGAAGACGAGGGGCCGGGTATTGATGAAAGCAAATGCGGGAAGCTAAGCGAAGCGTTCGTGCGGATGGACAGCCGTTATGGCGGAATTGGCCTGGGGCTGAGTATCGTCAGCCGCATCACCCAGCTACATCAGGGACAGTTTTTCCTGCAAAACCGTATGGAAAGAACAGGCACCCGTGCCTGGGTGCTGTTGAAAAAGGCATAACAGGCGTTTAATACGTCGTGACCCACACATAGATAAAACTGCTGACAATCAGCATACTACACAGGGTCGTCAAACTTTTATAAATATAGCTTTTCATGACGCTCTCCTCCAAAGGTATGGAGGAGAGTATGCCCGCGAGAGATTAAGCGAACCTTAAGCGCGAAATTTATTCATCGATACGCGGATGTTGCTGTACCAGACGCGAACGTTTGACCTGCAGCTCCGCAATTTCCTGATCGATGTCGTCGATTTTCTGCTCAATATTATCGTAATGCTCGCCCAGAATTTCCTTCGCTTCCTGAATGTCCGACGCCGCTGGCGTTGCGCCTTTTAGCGGACGATTGGCCGTCTCTTTCATGGAAATACCGGTAATCAAGCCTATCACCGCGATGACCATCAAATAATACGCCGGCATCATCAGATCCTGCGAGCTTTCCACCAGCCAGGCCGCCAGCGTTGGCGTCAGACCGGCAATCAATACAGAGATATTAAAAGCCGCCGCCAGCGCGCTGTAACGAATATGCGTCGGAAACATCGCCGGCAATGTCGAGGCCATCACCCCGGTAAAGCAGTTCAGAATCACCGCCAGCATCAACAAACCGGCAAAAATCAGGCCAATAACGTTACTGTTAATCAGGATGAAGGCCGGGATCGCCAGCGCGAACAGCGCAATGCTGCCCATAATCACAAACGGACGACGACCGAAACGGTCGCTCAGCAGCCCCATCACCGGCTGCACAAACAGCATCCCGATCATAATGGCGATGATAATCAACACGCCGTGATCTTCAGAATAGTGCAGGTTATGCGACAGGTAGCTCGGCATGTAGGTGAGCAGCATGTAGTAGGTCACGTTGGTGGCAATCACCAGACCGATACATGACAACAGGCTACGCCAGTGTTTGGTGGCGATCTCTTTAAAGGAGACTTTCGGCCCATCCTGCAACCCTTCGCGGTCGCCCTGCTCCAGTTTATCCACGTGCTGCTGAAACGCTGGCGTCTCCTCCAGCGCATGGCGTAAGTAGAGACCAATAATCCCCAATGGCAGGGCGATAAAGAACGGAATACGCCAACCCCACTCAAGGAAATTCTCCTCGCCGACAATCGTTGAGATCAAGACCACCACGCCCGCGCCCAGCACGAACCCGGCGATGGAACCAAAATCCAGCCAGCTTCCCATAAATCCGCGTTTACGATCCGGCGAATATTCCGCGACAAAGATCGACGCGCCGGTATATTCCCCGCCAACCGAGAAGCCCTGCGCCATTTTACACAGCAACAACAGTATTGGCGCCCAGATACCGATCGTCGCGTAAGAGGGGATTAACCCGATACAGAAGGTACTGATCGACATAATCACAATCGTGATCGCCAGGATCTTCTGGCGCCCGTATTTATCGCCGAGCATACCAAAGAATAACCCGCCGAGCGGACGAATCAGGAAGGGAACGGAAAACGTGGCCAGCGCGGCAATCATCTGGACGCTGGGATCGGCGCCGGGGAAAAAGACTTTACCCAACGCGTAGGCAACAAATCCATAAACACCAAAATCAAACCACTCCATCGCGTTGCCCAGCGAGGCGGCGGTAATCGCTTTGCGAAGTTTACCATCATCAATGATGGTCACATCGCCCAGTGTAATCGGTTTTATTTTTTTCCTTTTCAGCATAGCTGTCCTCATAGGCTAAGCCCTGTAGCGCTATATACGGCGGGCACTGGCATACCGCGCCAGCGTCGCCGTCGAGCGGAGGGAGGGGCGCGAACGCTATCCCTCATACAAGCGTAGCAGGTTTACTTACACTGTCCGGTTACGGACTGTACAACCGAACCTGTTGACGCCTGAATGGGCAGTTAATGACCTTTTTACCCTAACAGGGTTTAAATATGTGATCAACTTCACACATATATGTCAATTTGGTCAAAAGGTGTAAACAAGGACGCCCTAATGCGCTGTGGTGGCAGTAAAAAAGCGGTTATTCGAGTGTAAACCATTGCTGACTGGCGTGGCGCAGCCCCTTTTATAAAAGCGGCAATAGTCCCGACAACACTAAGGATTTTGTGTATAATTGCGGCCTTTTTCGGCGATCTGCCATTTTTGGGCGCGTTTGCCCCCGCTGACTTTTTGAGGATACCAACATGTCATTACCCCACTGCCCGCAATGTAACTCCGAATATACCTACGAAGATAACGGCATGTTCATCTGCCCGGAATGCGCTCACGAATGGAACGATGCGGAACCCGCTCAGGAGAGCGATGAGCTGATTGTCAAAGACGCCAACGGCAACCTGCTGGCGGACGGCGATAGCGTCACCATCGTGAAAGATCTGAAAGTAAAAGGCAGCTCTTCCATGCTGAAAATCGGCACCAAAGTGAAGAACATTCGTCTGGTTGAAGGCGACCATAACATCGACTGCAAAATCGATGGTTTTGGCCCGATGAAACTGAAATCCGAGTTCGTGAAAAAGAACTGATTTACCGCGTCATTGCCCGGTAGCGCCTCGCTTACCGGGCCTGAGCGGCCCTGCCACCGACAATATTGTGCCAATTTCGAACTACACTTAACGAGCATCTCTTACCTGAGGTAACCATCATGCCGTTAAGTCCCTATCTCTCTTTTGCCGGCAACTGTGCCGACGCCATCGCGTATTATCAACAAACGTTAGGCGCAGAACTGCTTTATAAACTCAGCTTCGGTGAAATGCCCCCCTCGGCGGCGGATAACGAAGAGGGCTGCCCGTCAGGAATGCGCTTTCCCGATACTGCTATCGCCCACGCCAACATGCGCATTGCGGGCAGCGATATCATGATGAGTGATGCCAGCGCGTCGGGAACGGCGCATTATTCCGGCTTTACGCTGGTGCTTGATACCCAGGATGTAGCAGAAGGGAAGCGCTGGTTTGATAACCTTGCCGCACAAGGGCAAATCGAAATGGACTGGCAGGAGACTTTCTGGGCGCAGGGTTTCGGCAAGGTCAGCGATCGTTTCGGGGTGCCGTGGATGATTAACGTGGTTAAACATCAGCCTGCCACCTAACTCCCCGGGAGGCTCGCCCTCCCCCTTGCCATCAGAGTGATCTTTGGCTGCACGTTATCCGCCGTTTAGCTGCCATAGAATAAATAATGACGGTAGTTTGCTACAGTCTGGCGAAAGATGGTTGATCCTGATGAAGCGTCGGGAGGACATTATGCCAGTCTGTGAATTACGCCACGCGACAACAGAGGATACCGATTCTGTTTACGCGCTTATCTGTGAGTTACTTAAAAATGAGCTTGATTATCAGGCTTTCAGGGATGGATTCGCCGCTAATTTACTGGACCCCAACGTTCATTATCGTTTAGCGCTGCGCAACGGAGAGGTGGTCGGCATGATCAGCCTGCATATGCAGTTTCATCTCCATCATGCCAACTGGATTGGCGAAATTCAGGAGCTGGTGGTATTACCGCCGATGCGGGGACAAAAAATTGGCAGTCAGCTTCTGGCCTGGGCAGAAGAAGAAGCACGTCAGGCGGGTGCGGAGCTAACGGAGCTTTCCACAAATATTAAACGCCGCGATGCACACCGTTTTTATCTTCGCGAAGGTTACAAGCAAAGTCATTTCCGGTTTACGAAAGCATTGTGATCTGGCAACCGTCATCAGGAGATAAGGCATAACGTAATCAGCCGTCACCGGGTGAAGTAGCGGAGCCATCTCAATTCTACTGTCGACAAGCCTGGATAAAGGTTAAACGGGCTGACTCGCTTCTTTAACAAAAATGGCCCTTTTAAGTTGTAGAAATGTAAATTTATTGTCAACGAACTACACTTTTCTCTTTGGCATCACCGGGAGGGTTGCCTGAAAATCCCGGGATGAGGTTTTCTTAGAAGGACAGTGACGTTATGTTCGCAGCAATCATTATCGGTATTTTTATTATCAGCGTCATTTATGCGCATTCACGCGGGGTGGAAAAACAAAAACTTTCCCGTCAGCTCTTTGACCACTCGACGTTTATGGCGCCGATCAATATGTTCATGACTCGCTTCTCAACGTTACCGGCAAAGCAGCCGTACTTTGATACCACGGCATTTCCAGAGCTGCAGAAGCTGACGGAAAACTGGCAGGTGATTCGTGAAGAGGCGCTACGGCTTCAGCATCACATAAAAGCCGCGCAGTCCAATAACGACGCCGGATTCAACACCTTTTTCAAGCGCGGCTGGAAACGGTTTTACCTTAAATGGTATTCCGATGCCCACCCGTCGGCGGAAACGTTATGCCCGATAACGACAAAGCTGGTCAACAGCATCCCCTCTATTAAAGCGGCGATGTTCGCCGAGTTGCCTCCCGGGGCCTATCTGGGAAAACATCGCGACCCCTATGCCGGTTCAGTACGTTACCATCTTGGATTAAGCACACCGAATGACGACCGCTGTTTTATTGAAGTTGATCGACAGCGCCATAGCTGGCGCGACGGCGAAGCCGTCATCTTCGACGAAACCTACGTTCATTGGGCGGAAAATAAAACTGAGCAGACGCGTATTATCCTCTTTTGCGATATTGAGCGTCCAATGAAATGGCGCTGGGCGCAGAGCGTAAACCACTGGGTCGGCGCATCGTTGATGTCCGCCGCCAGTTCGCCAAACGACGAGAACGATCGCACCGGTGCGATTAATCGCATCTTTAAATACGTTCACGCAGCACGCGATGCCGGGCAACGGCTGAAAAAGAAAAACCGCACTCTCTATTACGCGCTGAAATATCTCGTTATTGCCGCTATTTTTGCCGCGATAATCCTTTTCAGCCTCCTCTGAAGCCGGGCCGCGGTATGGCACTGCCTGCCGCGGCCTGTTCTATCCTGGCGTTAGTCTCAACGCGTTCCCTGGCCTTGAGTCTATCCATCCGGGTAATTTCCACTTCAGGCAGAGCAGATTGCCGGATGGCGGCTCCGCCTTATCTGGCCTGCGCTCCGCGTTTCTCCCCATAATAAATGTCATGCGGTATTTTCTTTCGACACGTCAAAACTGACGATAGCCTGTTTTTCGTCAGGGTTTTGAGCAAAATTCGCCCGTAATATCAGGGAAAGCCCATACTAAAAAAGTGGCATAAAACATGCATACTGAGGGCGACAGCGCGTATGCGCGATTTGATTAACTGGAGCGAAACCGATGAAAAAAGTCGTCACGGTTTGCCCGTATTGCGCATCAGGTTGCAAAATCAATCTGGTGGTCGATAACGGCAAAATCGTCCGGGCTGAGGCGGCGCAGGGGAAAACCAACCAGGGTACCCTGTGTCTGAAGGGCTACTACGGCTGGGATTTTATTAATGATACCCAGATCCTGACCCCGCGCCTGAAAACCCCAATGATCCGTCGCCAGCGTGGCGGCAAACTGGAATCTGTTTCCTGGGATGAAGCGCTCAATTACGTCGCTGAACGTTTGAGCGCCATCAAAGCGAAGTACGGTCCGGATGCAATCCAGACAACCGGCTCCTCTCGCGGTACCGGAAATGAAACCAACTATGTAATGCAAAAATTCGCACGCGCCGTTATTGGTACCAATAACGTTGACTGCTGCGCTCGCGTCTGACACGGCCCATCGGTTGCAGGTCTGCACCAATCGGTCGGTAACGGCGCAATGAGTAATGCGATCAACGAAATTGATAACACTGATTTAGTGTTCGTCTTCGGGTATAACCCGGCGGATTCCCACCCTATCGTGGCGAATCATGTGATTAACGCTAAACGCAACGGGGCGAAAATTATCGTCTGCGATCCGCGCAAAATTGAAACCGCGCGCATTGCCGACATGCATATCGCGTTGAAAAACGGCTCGAATATCGCGCTGCTCAACGCCATGGGGCATGTCATTATTGAAGAAAACCTGTACGACAAAGCGTTTGTCGCCAGCCGTACCGAAGGTTTTGAAGAGTACAGTAAGATTGTCGAAGGCTATACGCCGGAGTCCGTCGAAGAGATCACTGGCGTGAGCGCACAGGAAATTCGTCAGGCGGCGCGGATGTATGCCAGCGCGAAAAGCGCAGCGATCTTGTGGGGTATGGGCGTCACCCAGTTCTATCAGGGTGTGGAAACCGTGCGTTCACTGACCAGCCTCGCGATGCTGACCGGCAACCTCGGCAAGCCAAGCGCGGGCGTTAACCCGGTTCGCGGCCAGAACAACGTTCAGGGCGCGTGCGATATGGGCGCGCTCCCGGATACTTATCCGGGCTACCAGTACGTTAAGTTCCCGGAAAACCGCGAGAAGTTCGCTAAAGCCTGGGGCGTAGAAAGTCTGCCTGCGCATACCGGCTATCGCATCAGCGAGCTGCCGCACCGTGCGGCGCATGGCGAAGTGCGCGCGGCGTACATTATGGGTGAAGATCCGCTGCAAACCGATGCGGAACTCTCTGCAGTACGTAAAGCGTTTGAGGATCTGGAACTGGTCATCGTGCAGGATATCTTCATGACCAAAACCGCGTCGGCGGCGGATGTGATTTTACCCTCTACCTCCTGGGGCGAGCATGAAGGCGTCTTCTCTGCGGCTGACCGTGGCTTCCAGCGCTTCTTTAAAGCCGTTGAGCCGAAGTGGGACCTGAAAACCGACTGGCAGATTATCAGTGAAATCGCCACCCGGATGGGCTATCCGATGCACTACAACAACACCCAGGAGATCTGGGATGAGTTGCGTCATCTGTGCCCGGATTTCTACGGCGCCACTTACGAGAAAATGGGCGAGCTGGGCTATATCCAGTGGCCATGCCGCGACACGTCGGATGCCGATCAGGGAACCTCGTACCTCTTTAAAGAGAAGTTCGATACCCCCAACGGTCTGGCGCAGTTCTTCACCTGCGACTGGGTAGCGCCTATCGATAAACTCACCGAAGAGTACCCGATGGTACTGTCGACGGTGCGCGAAGTCGGCCACTACTCCTGCCGCTCAATGACCGGTAACTGTGCGGCGCTGGCCGCGCTGGCCGATGAACCGGGCTATGCGCAAATCAATACCGCCGACGCCGCGCGTCTGGGCATTGAAGATGAAGCGCTGGTGTGGGTTCATTCGCGCAAAGGTAAAATCATCACCCGCGCGCAGGTCAGCGATCGCCCGAACAAAGGGGCGATTTACATGACCTACCAGTGGTGGATTGGCGCCTGTAACGAGCTGGTGACTGAAAACCTGAGCCCGATTACCAAAACGCCGGAGTACAAATACTGCGCCGTACGCGTTGAGCCGATCGCCGATCAGCGAGCCGCCGAGCAGTATGTGATTGATGAGTACAACAAGCTGAAAACCCGCCTGCGCGAAAGCGCAATGGGTTGATCTGCCGGATGGCGGCATCAGAATGCTTTATTCGGCCTGCGTCTACTGTAGGCCTGATTAGATGCATTAGCATCGCCATCAGGCATTTTCCCTATAACAGCCTCCGCCCGGAGGCTGTTTTTTTATCCATACGATCTCTTTATACTGTCTTTTCCGTACCCTAAATAAAATTCAAAATGAAACTACTTCTTGCATTGATGTTGTTTATGACATTCTTTGCCCATGCCGCAGATCCTGAGCCGGGTAGCCAGTATTTGCAGGCAGCAGAGGCAGGTGACAAACGCGCACAATATTTTCTGGCCGACAGTTGGTTGAGCTATGGCGATTTGAACAAAGCTGAATACTGGGCGCAAAAAGCCGCCGACAGTGGCGACGCCGACGCCTGCGCGCTACTGGCGCAAATCAAAATCACTAATCCGGTAAGCCTGGATTATCCCGACGCGAAAAAGCTGGCTGAAAAGGCGGCTAACGCGGGCAGTAAAGCGGGCGAAATTACGCTGGCGCGGATCCTGGTCAACACCCAGGCCGGGCGCCCGGACTACCCAAAAGCCATCTCGCTGCTGCAAAAGGCCTCTGAAGATCTGGATAACGACTCCGCGGTGGATGCGCAAATGTTGCTTGGCCTGATTTACGCCAACGGCGTGGGCATTGCCGCCGATGATGAAAAAGCCGCCTGGTATTTCAAACGCAGTTCCGCCATTTCCCGTACCGGCTATTCAGAATACTGGGCGGGAATGATGTTTTTAAACGGTGAACCGGGCTTTATTGAAAAGAACAAGCAGAAGGCGTTGCACTGGTTGAATCTAAGCTGTCTGGAAGGGTTTGATACCGGTTGCGAAGAGTTCGAAACGCTAACAAATGGCTGATGTTTATTGCCGGATGAACGTAGTCGTTATAGGCCTGATAAGCGTAGCGCCATCAGGCAACCCGGAGCAGGTTGCCGGATGGCAGCGTGAACGCCTTATCCGGCCTTGTATCCTGAACAGATAGCTGATTAGCTGTCAGCTATCTGAAACGGGAGAAGCTTGTATCCGGCCTGAAGACTCTGAGCTTCCGATGTAGCTTAAGCCTCCCGTTTCACCTTTCACGTCACTCAAAATCCGAACGGTAACCAGAAGCGTTGACTTCGTATGTACAAGGCTGGAATGGCGTGTTGGCTCAGGTGAAAGGAGGTGTTCTGTGTGTACTCTCGGTATTGATGTCAGTAAAAATAAAATCGATCTTTGTCTGCTTACTGCCGGCCCCGGCGGTAAAAAAAAGCACAAGGTTCTGACTAACGAACCCGCCGTTGCCCGTAAAGTTATCGACTGGCTGAACGCACAAAAATGTGTTCCTGAAAGCGTGACTGTCGTACTGGAAGCGACGGGTATTTACCATGAAAATCTGGCGTATGGCCTGCATGAGGCCGGTGTCAGCGTCTGCATGGCCAACCCCTGTCGTGTCCGCGAATTTGCCCACGGGATGGATATCCTCAACAAGAATGATGCTGTCGATGCCTTCGTGCTGGCCTGTTATGGCGAGCTGAAGTCCCCGGCTGTCTGGGTTCCTCCTTCGCCTGAAGTACGTAAGCTGAGGGCATTGCTGCGCCAGCGGGATGCGCTGAGAGAGGATGTACAGCGTACGGTGAACCGGCTGGAAAAAGCGAATTCCACATCCACACCACAGGAGGTCATCCGTTCACTTGAGCGAACAAAGAGCTGGCTGAACGAGGAACTGGCCCGGATAGAGAAGCTGATAACCGATCATACGGATAACGATCCGGGGCTGAAGGCTGATCTCGAGTTACTGAAATCAATCAAGGGAGTGAAAGATCAGGTCGGGCGGGAGATGCTGGCGTTGCTGAAAGACGGGACGTTCAAAAGCGCCTCACAGGTGGCGGCCTATCTGGGACTGACACCGGTAGAGAAAACGTCGGGGAGCTCAGTGCGTGGCAGACCACATATGTCAAAAACAGGACCGTCAGGAGTGCGGGCTAAGCTGTACGTTGCAGCGCTGACCGCGAGCCGCTGGAACAAACAGGCGAAGGCTATCTATGAAAGGCTGGTCGCAAAGGGCAAGGCGAAGAAAGCCGCGCTGGGAGCTGTGATGCGCAAACTGGTACATTTATGCTTCGGCGTGTTGAAAACGCGGCTTCCGTGGGATGAAAATTATGTAGCTACCGCTTGACGTTCAAGACGGTAGCTACATTCTCTTTCTCTGTAGGCTGGATAAGCAAAGCGCCATCCGGCAATCCGTTATTGGGCGGTCTTATCAAATTTGCCCAGTACGTCGCGCTCATAGGCCAGCGCTTTTTTACGGTCAAACTTGTGTTCCCACTTGGCGATCACCAGCACCGCCAGCGCATTCCCCACCACATTTAGCGCAGTACGCGCCATGTCGAGGATACGGTCGACACCGGCGATAAACGCCAGCCCTTCCAGCGGAATGCCCACGCTGCCCAGCGTCGCCAGTAACACCACGAAGGAAACGCCAGGCACGCCGGCAATCCCTTTCGACGTCACCATCAGCGTCAGCACCAGTACAATTTCCTGCCACAGCGACAGGTCGATACCGTATAGCTGCGCGATAAAAATGGCGGCGATGCTCTGGTATAACGTGGAGCCGTCGAGGTTAAATGAGTAACCGGTCGGTACCACGAAACTGGTGATAGAGGCTGGCGCGCCGTAAGCTTCCATCTTCTCGATAATGCGCGGCAGTACGCTCTCGGAGCTGGCGGTCGAGTACGCCAGAATCAATTCATCTTTCAGAATGCGAATCAGAATCCAGATACTTAACCCGCACAGGCGCGCCACGATGCCCAGCACTACAAGCGCAAAGAAGATAATGGCAAAGTGTACCAGCAGCACCAGTTTCGCCAGCGGCCACAGCGACGCGAAACCAAAATTCGCCACCGTGACGGCGATCAGCGCAAAAACGCCCACTGGCGCATAGCGCATCACCATATGGGTGACTTTAAACATGGTCTCAGAGATGGAACGAAATACCGTCACCAGCGGTTCGCGGTGCGTTGCCGGCAGGGATGACAACCCCAGCCCAAACAGGACCGAGAAAAAGATAATTGGCAGCATATCCCCTTTGGCCATCGATGCGATGATATTGGTCGGCACCAGCGACAGTATCGTCCCCATCAGCCCATGCGCATGACTTTGTACTTCCGCCGTGGTGTTCTGGTATTTCGAAATATCGACGGTCGCCAGTTGCGACATATCAATGCCTGAGCCTGGCTGAAAGACATTCGCCAGCGTAATGCCGAGGATAATCGCCACCGTGGTGATCAGTTCAAAATAGAGAATGGTTTTGGCGCCGATACGGCCTAGCTGTTTCGCATCGCCAACGCCGGCGATGCCGACAATCAGAGTCGAGATCACGATCGGCACGACGATCATTTTAATCAGGTGGATAAAGATATCGCCAGCAGGCGACAGCAGGTTGGCAATCAGCCATTCACGACTGTCACTGTGATAATGCAGATAGCTGCCCAACAGAATGCCCAGCACCATAGCCAGCAAAATTTGCCAGGCCAGGCTGACTTTCAAATTTTTCATAACAACAGACTTCCTCGATGAAGCGTTGCTCTCCGCCGAAAGCATGAGAGCAATACATACTGAAAGGGTATGATTTGTGTTGCGTTGGTTTGTAGAGTTTTTTAACGCGCATAATCAGTATCATTTGCATAGCGTCTTGCGCAACCCTTTCATAACAGGGCTTTTGGCTGTTTTTATGCATAATAACGCGAGTTTATGGCGTTAATGATGAATAACTATTTGTTATGGAAAGTTTTTTACTTCGTCAAAAACGAATAATACACTGAGGTAATTAATTTTTACTTGTGTCTCATTCGCCGTTTTTTTAAACAGCACACATGACAAAAGTCACAAAAAAGAAAAAATTATTTCTGCCGATTTTGTAACAATTTAGCCAAATTAATGGCCTCTACCAGCTGCGCGCGATTCACTCGCGGCGAGTTAGCATCCAGTAAGGTTTGCCACAGCGACACGGCTTGCGCATAATCCGCCTGCATAAACGCATCCGCCGCCAGCAGCATCTGCGCGGTCACTTCTGTCGCATCCAGCGCTAACGCTTTATTAATCATTTCACGCGTCGCAGGCGTCATATGTTGCCCGGCCTGGTAATACAGCACCGTTGCCAGCGCGGCGAAAAGCTGCGCGTTATCGCCTCGCAGACGCAACGCCTGACGATATGCCAGCAGCGCATTGTCATACGCATTGCGATAGAGATAATACTCGCCCAGCCGCGCCCATTGCTCGCTATCCTGCGGATTGGCGCGGATTTTTTCTTGCAGCCTGGAAAGCTGCGCCTCTGGCGTTTGCGGGTTCGTAAAGTCACGTAGCGGATCGGCCAGACGCTGTTGCTCGCTACGCACAGCCTGCCATTTCGGCGTCAACAGATAGCCGCCGATACAGGCAGCCACCATCAATACCGCCGCAGCCGCCAGGCGCTTTACGGGCATGGGACGTAACGGCGCAGTGGAGTGTTCAGACTGGCTCATTGTTCCCCCTCTTCTGCGTGCTGACGCTTTCTCACCCGCCAGACCACCACGCCCACCAGCAATAACAGCAGGCACGGCAGCGCCCACAACAGCAGCGTTTGCTCATTCAACGGCGGGTTGTAGCGCACGAAATCACCATAACGCTCGGTCATCCAGGCGGTGATTTCCGCTTCGCTTTTACCTTCGGCCACCATGCTGTAAACCTGATGGCGCATACTGACCGCCACGGGCGCATTGGATTCCAGCAAATTCTGGTTCTGACACTGCGGACAGCGCAGTTGACCGGCAATAGACAGCGCTTTTTCCTGCTGTTGCGGATTGTCAAAGCGCCAGGTATCCACCACCTGGGCGTTGGTGGCGAAGGTGATTAAAAACAGGACGATCGTTAAGAGTAAAAACTTTCTGCCGGATGGCGCTACGCTTATCCGGCCTACGGTTTGCGCATCCTGTAGGCCGGATAAGGCGTTTACGCCGCCATCCGGCAACGCTGTGAGTAATTTACGCATCACGCTTCCTCCCCCGCCATCCGCTCAGCAGCGCGCCACACACCATCAACAATCCCCCTCCCCAGATCCAGCGCACGCCGGTCTGCACGTATAAGCGCATGGCGTAACGGTCCGCTCCGGTTTTTTCGCCCATCACCGCGTACCAGTCATGTAGCAGGTTCCAGTGAATCCCCGGCTCCATCATTTGCTGGCGCCGCGCGACATAAAAGCGCCTTTCAGGCTGCAGGCTGCCAATGCGTTTTTCATTCCGCCACAACGCGATCAGCGCTTTTTCACTGGTGTAGTTGCCTTTGGCTTCCAGATCCAGACGCTCGAAACGAAAGGTATAGCCCGCCAGCACCACCTGCTGACCGGGGCTGAGGTTAAGGCTGATTTCATGCCGACTGCCGCTGGAAACCATGATCCCGGCGGCGAAGATAAATACGCCCGTATGCGCCAGCAACGCCGGAAGCTGACAACGCACAGAGACTTTGCGGCTTCTGATTGTCGCCAGCACGATAACCACCAGCATCAGCAGGCCAAACGGCAGCGTGACGCGATTAAAATAGGGCGCGCCCACCGAAAGCCTTCCCCAGCCCATCAAACCATAAATCATGGGGTAGAGCGTCCCGATTAGTACGATCAACAAGACGGCGCTAAAGAGCAGCAGCGTCGCCAGAATGAGCGTTTCGCACTTTCCGCCGCCCAAACGCGTCGCCGGATACGGCTCCCGCGCCCGCCAGCCGTACAGAGCAAGCGATGCCAGACTTAACGCGGCAAAAAGGATAAACAGCGGCACCGCTCGCACATTATCTAACGCAAAAGCATGGACGGAGAGCAGAATGCCGGAACGCACAATCAGCGTTCCCAGCAACGAGAGGATCAGCGTCAGTATCGCCAGCAGCAACGACCAGTGACGGAAGCCCCCGCGCTGGCGGCTGACATACAGACTGTGCAGCAACGCGCTGGCGGCAAGCCACGGCAACAATGAGGCATTTTCCACCGGGTCCCAGAACCACCAGCCGCCCCAGCCCAGTTCGCAATACGCCCACCACGATCCGAGAATGATCCCCAGCGTCAGAGCGCACCAACCGGGTAACGCCCAGCGCCAGCACACCCAGGCGGTTGCGGCGTTAAAGCCGCCGCATAGTAGCGAAGCCAGCGCTACGCTCGCCGCGGTCATCAGGCCGCCATAACCCAGATAGAGCAGCGGCGGATGTAAGATCAGCCCCAGATGTTGCAGCATGGGATTAAGGTCGCGCCCTTCCATGGCGGGAGGGAAAATACGCAGGAACGGATCGGACCACAGCACAATAAATAGCAGCAGCGAAGCCATAATGAGGGACAAGATGCTCAGGGTCAGCGGAAAAAGCGCGTCAGATTCATGCCGGGAGCGCCAGGCGAATAGCGCCGTCCACCCCGAAAGAAGCAGCGCCCACAGCAGGAGCGAGCCTTCATGACCGCCCCATACCGCCGCCAGTTTCAGCCCCCATGACAACTGACTATGGCTATGCTGCGCAACATAAACGACCGAAAAATCGCTGGTCAGAAAACAGCTAAACAGAATCGCAAACGCCAGTAGCAGCAGCGTGAACGCCGTCCACGCGCCGCAGGTCGTCAGGCGCATGACGCCACGCCAATGCTGCGCCATCCCGCACCACGTCGCCAGCGGGGTCAACACGTTGACCCCGAGACTCAACAACAGCGCCAGAAATCCGGCTTCAGGAAGGAAGATGTCCAGATTATGCAACCGTTAGCTGTCCCGCATAAAGAATGAAAAAGCGCAGCAGCAGCACGCCGGTCAAACTGGCGCCGCAAACGGCCAGCACGCCGTGAAACGTGACGCTACGATTTGCCCAGGGCTTCAGCAGCAGCGGGATAATCAATCCCAGCCCTACGACGCCGAGCCAGAACCACCAGCTCCAGAATCCGCCGCCCAGCGCCGCCGCCAGCGCGCGCATTTTGCCGTCATCGCCCAGCGCCAGCCCGATAAAAAAGGCCGCCAGCAGGAAGATCTCCAGCCATACCACTGGGGTTTCCATGCGATGTACAAAGCGCGCCTCGGTGCTGTGCGGGTTGCTACGATGGCGTAACGCCATAGCGATCAGCGCCACCGCCGCGCCGGAGGAGATGCCGGAGAACAGGAATAGTACCGGCAGGATCGGGTTATTCAGGAACGGGTAGGATTTCAGCGCCGACAGCAGAAAGCCGGTGTACGCCCCGAGCAGAACCGCCAGTACCAGCATTAACGTCTCCAGCGCGCGATGAAACGGCGCGATCAGCGTCAGCACTTTCTGCACGATCCCTGACCGCGGCAGCCAACGCTGTTGCAGGGCAATCACCTCTTTTTCAAAGATTTTTGCCAGCCACAGCACTAACACCACCATGTAGAGCTGGAACAGCATCACCCCCATCGACATCACCGAGGTAAAGCTGTAGTGGAACATCAGCTTCCAGAAGGTCCACGGACGCGTCAGGTGGAAGACCAGAATCAGCAGACCAAGAATAATCGCCCCCGGCCCTAACACCAGCGTAGTGCGCAGCAGCGTGCTGTCCGAACCGCCCGCCTCCGGATGGAAGCGGCGCAGCAGAATCGCCAACGTAACCAGTCCGGCGGAGATGCCAATCAGGAACAGATAGATGGCGATGGGCCAGTCCCACACCAGTGATGCAAAATGAAATGCAGAAGCGGATGTCATTGGCTCACCTCCCCATAGTTAAAGGGAACGCGGTAGACCTTCGGTTTTGTGCCCAGCGCCAGCTTGTAGCGGTAGGTGGTTTTCTGCCGCAACAAACGGGAGATATCGCTGTTGGGATCGTCCAGATTACCAAATGTCAGCGCCTTCGTCGGACATGACTCAACGCAGGCGGGCTGTTTGCCCGCTTTCAGGTTGGTTTTCCGGCAGAAATCGCACTTATCCGCCGTCTTACTGACCGGATGGATAAAGCGCACGCGGTAGGGACACGCGGCAATGCAGTACTGGCAGCCGACGCAAAGGTCCGGGTTCACGTCGACAATACCGCTGGCGGCATCGCGGAATGATGCGCCGGTCGGGCAGACGTCAACGCAGGGGGCATGGTCGCAATGCTGGCACGAGTGGCGGAAGAAGCGATATTTCACATCAGGAAACGTCCCCTGCGGCTCGCTGCGAATAATCGTCAGGCGCGATACGCCTTCCGGCACGTTGTTGACTTCCCGACAGGCATCCATGCAGGCCGTGCAGCCGATGCATAATGACTCATCGTGTACCATGCCATAACGCACGCCGTTAATATTCAACGTGTTCGCTACAACGCGTCCTGCCATCCCACTGACCGCCGCCAGCGCGCCGACACGGGTAATAAATTGACGTCGGGTGCAACTCATGGCTGCTCCTTAAGCAACGGAACGGACGCCGGATTAAAGTGCGGGTTAGTACGCTGATCGCTATGGCAATCCACGCATATTTTGATCCGCCCTTTCTCGCTTAGCGTCTGCATCGTGTCTTGCTGCGGATGCAGGGAATGGCAACTGGCGCAGGTCACTTTAGTAACATGAACATCGTGCGGCCAGAACGCTTTTTGCAGTTGTTCAGGCAAGTGGCAGGACATACAGACGCTGTTCTGCTGCTCTACCGTATACATCGGGTCGTTAAAACGCATCACATCTTTCACCCCTTCACGGTGGTGAAGCGACGGTTGACCGTGGCAGTTGGTACAGGTTATCGGCAATTTATTGTTCGGGTTGATAGCGCCCGTATGTTTACCGTGCATACCTTCGGTGTCCGGCTTGTGACAGTCCAGACAGGCAGCATCCGGATTACGCTGCTGGGTGACCGTCCAGCGTTGATCCGACTCCTGCGGCGTTGGCGTGGCAGTGATTCCACTCAGGCTCCAGAACAGGCCTGACGCCAGCACCCCAGCAGTTAATAACGAACGTAATACGCTCATATTCACTCCATTACATAATGCCTGATGGCGCGCAGCTTTAAGGCCTACAAGACTTCTGTAGGCCGGATAAAGCGCTTGCGCTGTCATCCGGCAAATTTGTCACATGTGAGGTTATTGGCTTAACAGACCGTTTTTACGCGCCTGATCTTCCCACTGCGGTACGACCGTTTTCAGGAAGTCCTGCTTCTCCGCGTTGATTTGTTGCATATTCAAACCAATCGCTTTCTGCGCCTTCTCTTTCGTCGAAATATCCGGCAGCGGAATTTCATGGGTAATGCCTTTGGTCGCCAGCAGTCGCGCCAGTTTAGTACGGGCATCCGCGGCTTTATCCATCGCACTGCCTAACATCCGTAGACCTTCTTCCGGGGCATGCATATGAATACCGTGTGACGCAATCGCCAGATCCCAGCGCCACTGCGCGTGGCGAATATCGTTCAGAATCGGTTTCATTTCCGCGTCTGTCGCCCCCGCATCCCATGCGGCTTTCGCTTCGAAGTGCGCATGTACCAGCTGATCTTCAACCTTGATTTTCAGGTCATGAATCGCCTGTTTACGCTCGGCGACCACTTTTTGCAGGGACGCTTTGTCCTGGGTGTGGCAGTTGGCGCAGGTTTGCGCGAAATTGTCGAACGGGTTGCCGATTTTATGGTCGGTGTAGAGCTTGCCTTCGGCGTTCTGTACTTTCGGCATGTGACAGTCGATACAGGTCACGTTGTTCTTACCGTGAATGCCCGCGCTCCAGGTTTCATATTCCGGGTGCTGCGCTTTGAGCATTGGGGTTTTCGACAGCGAGTTAGTCCAGTCAGAGAAGGCGATGGCGTCGTAGTATTGCTCCATATTTTCGACCTTCATGCCCTCATCCCACGGGAACTTAACGGCTTTGTTTTTACCGTCAAAGTAGTACTCCACGTGGCACTGGCCGCAAACCATCGATTGCTGATCAAACCGTCCTGCTTTATCAAACGGTTTGCCGATAGCCTCCATCGCCCGTTCAGCATAGGGGCGCGACAACGTTAACGCTGGCTTCCCCTGGGCGAAATCGTCCGACGCGGTGTTATGACAGTCGGCACAGCCCAAATCGTTGACAATTTCCGGGCCGC
This sequence comes from Salmonella sp. SJTUF14076, assembly GCF_015534835.1. NCBI lineage: Bacteria > Pseudomonadati > Pseudomonadota > Gammaproteobacteria > Enterobacterales > Enterobacteriaceae > Salmonella > Salmonella sp. SJTUF14076. Next base: position 4,283,219 of record NZ_CP064674.1, read on the forward strand.
CGCGCGCCCATTTGCCATGGAAGTAGCCGTCTTCGCCTTCTTGTTGGATAAGGCGCGCGACATCGGGGCTTTTACAACTCCAGCAGGCCATCGGCAGCGGGCCGTCTTCCGCCGTTTTTGGCGCGCCGGTACGCAGTGTTTCGCGCACGTCAGTTACCGCATACGCGTGGCCGCGTGGTTTGTTGTAATCACGGGAGAAGGGATAGCCCGCCCACAGGATCACCAGACGAGGGTCTTCCGCCAGCGCAACTTCACGGGCAGACTGTTCTGACGTCGCTTTCCATGACTGATATTGGTCGGGGTGTTGAGGCGCGAACATTTCATTTTTCGCTTCAACAGTAACGGTTTTTGCGGATTCAGGCGTTTGCTCAGCGTAAACAGAGGTAATGAAGAAAAAAGGAAATATAAGGCTGAAGAAACGGCGTGCGCGTAGTGTTTTCCTTGCCATAGAGGTCTCATCCAGATTGCGCCATTATCTTTAATGGCGATTTTTTATCGTTTTCCATAACAGCAACCGCACAAATACTGTTATTACATTGCTCTCCTCTATGTGTAACAAATAACCACACTTAAAATGTTGTCTTTAATCAATTGTAAGTGTATGTAAAATACCACTTTAGAGTTAGTAACCTGGACAAAACTCCCTCTCTTTTCTGATTTCCGGACACGGATCACTTTTTTAAAAAATTTCATATAACGTCATGTTATCCCGAAAATTTATCTAATTTTGCGGGACACAATCAAAAAATAGATTGCTGCTTATTTGCACAGTTCCCTTTTTGCGTGATCTGTCGCCCAAATACTAAACAAAACTTATTAAGACCCTACATTTAACGTTTATGCGACATATTATTAACATCCTACAAGGAGAACAACAGCATGAGCCAAACACATAAACACGCCATTCCCGCCAACATTGCGGATCGTTGCCTGATAAATCCAGAGCAGTATGAGACTAAATATAAACAGTCTATTAACGACCCCGATACGTTTTGGGGCGAACAGGGAAAAATTCTCGATTGGATCACGCCGTACCAAAAAGTGAAAAACACCTCCTTTGCGCCAGGCAATGTGTCGATTAAATGGTACGAGGACGGCACGCTGAATCTGGCGGCGAACTGTCTTGACCGCCATTTGCAGGAAAATGGCGATCGCACCGCCATTATCTGGGAAGGCGATGACGCGTCGCAGAGTAAACATATCTCTTATCGCGAACTGCATCGCGATGTCTGCCGTTTCGCGAATACACTGCTGGATCTGGGCATTAAAAAAGGCGATGTGGTAGCGATTTATATGCCGATGGTGCCGGAAGCGGCGGTGGCAATGTTGGCCTGCGCCCGCATCGGTGCGGTGCATTCGGTGATCTTCGGGGGCTTCTCGCCGGAAGCCGTCGCCGGACGCATTATCGACTCCAGCTCGCGGCTGGTGATCACCGCTGACGAAGGTGTACGTGCCGGACGCAGTATCCCGCTGAAAAAGAATGTCGATGACGCGCTGAAAAACCCGAATGTCACTAGCGTTGAGCATGTGATCGTCCTGAAGCGCACCGGCAGCGACATTGACTGGCAAGAAGGCCGCGACCTGTGGTGGCGCGATTTGATTGAAAAAGCCAGCCCTGAGCACCAGCCTGAAGCGATGAATGCCGAAGATCCGCTGTTTATCCTTTATACCTCCGGCTCCACCGGCAAGCCGAAAGGCGTGCTGCACACCACCGGCGGCTATCTGGTCTACGCCGCGACCACCTTTAAGTATGTCTTTGATTATCACCCTGGCGATATTTACTGGTGTACCGCCGATGTGGGTTGGGTGACGGGGCACAGCTATCTGTTGTATGGCCCGCTGGCCTGCGGCGCGACCACCTTAATGTTTGAAGGCGTGCCGAATTGGCCAACGCCCGCTCGCATGTGCCAGGTGGTCGACAAACACCAGGTCAACATTCTTTATACCGCCCCGACGGCTATCCGCGCGCTGATGGCGGAAGGCGATAAAGCCATTGAAGGCACCGACCGTTCTTCACTGCGCATTCTGGGTTCCGTCGGCGAGCCGATCAATCCCGAAGCGTGGGAATGGTACTGGAAGAAGATCGGCAAGGAAAAATGTCCGGTCGTCGACACCTGGTGGCAGACTGAAACAGGCGGTTTTATGATCACGCCGCTACCAGGCGCTATCGAACTGAAAGCCGGTTCCGCCACCCGTCCTTTCTTTGGCGTACAGCCTGCGCTGGTGGATAACGAAGGCCATCCGCAAGAAGGCGCGACGGAAGGCAATCTGGTCATCACCGATTCCTGGCCGGGCCAGGCGCGCACTCTGTTCGGCGATCATGAACGTTTTGAGCAGACCTATTTCTCTACCTTTAAGAATATGTATTTCAGCGGCGACGGCGCTCGTCGCGATGAAGACGGCTATTACTGGATCACCGGTCGCGTGGATGACGTGTTAAACGTCTCCGGCCACCGTCTGGGTACGGCGGAAATCGAATCGGCGCTGGTGGCGCATCCGAAGATCGCCGAAGCGGCGGTGGTGGGTATTCCACACGCTATCAAAGGCCAGGCGATTTACGCTTATGTGACGCTCAACCACGGCGAGGAGCCGTCGCCAGAACTGTACGCGGAGGTGCGCAACTGGGTACGTAAAGAGATTGGCCCACTGGCGACGCCGGACGTGCTGCACTGGACCGACTCACTGCCAAAAACCCGTTCCGGCAAAATTATGCGCCGCATTTTGCGCAAAATCGCGGCGGGCGATACCAGCAATCTGGGCGATACCTCGACTCTCGCCGATCCTGGCGTGGTGGAGAAACTGCTCGAAGAGAAGCAGGCCATCGCGATGCCGTCATAACCATAAATGCCGGATGGCAACGCGAACGCGTTTTATCCGGCCTACGACCCTACCCCTGCCCTCTCTCAAACCGGGAGAGGGAAATATAAAAAACCCTCCCCCAAAGGATTTCGTGTTACAGGAAGGCGGCAAGCGAGCACACCCTCAGCAGCATAGTTCAAGTTCACTATGTGGCTGGGGCGCGCGAGTGCGGCCAACGCGCCTGTAGCGCGAAAGACGCAGGGGGACCTCTGGAGAGCTCTGTGATGAATGACCAAATTTATCAGCGGATAGAAGACAGTGCGCGTTTCAGGGAATTAGTTGAAAAACGGCAACGGTTTGCCACGATTCTGTCGGTTATCATGCTGGCGGTTTATATCAGCTTTATTTTACTGATCGCCTTCGCGCCTGGCTGGCTGGGCACGCCTCTACATGCGGGAACCAGCGTCACCCGAGGAATTCCCATTGGCGTCGGGGTGATTGTGATTTCTTTTGTGTTGACCGGAATTTATATCTGGCGGGCGAATGGCGAATTCGATCGTCTTAATAACGCCGTACTGCATGAGGTGAAAGCATTATGAAGAGAGTTCTGACGGCGCTCGCCGCCGCACTCCCCTTCGCCGCTCATGCGGCGGATGCCATTAGCGGCGCGGTTGAACGCCAGCCCACCAACTGGCAGGCGATTATCATGTTTTTGATTTTCGTCGTGTTTACGCTCGGTATTACCTACTGGGCCTCTAAACGCGTACGTTCCCGTAGCGACTACTACACCGCAGGCGGCAATATCACCGGATTCCAGAACGGCCTGGCGATTGCCGGCGACTATATGTCCGCCGCGTCATTTCTCGGCATTTCCGCGCTGGTGTTTACCTCCGGTTATGACGGGCTGATCTATTCGCTGGGCTTTCTTGTCGGCTGGCCAATCATCCTGTTTTTGATTGCCGAGCGCCTGCGTAATCTGGGACGTTATACTTTTGCTGACGTTGCCTCTTATCGCCTGAAACAGGGGCCAATCCGTATTCTTTCGGCCTGTGGCTCCCTGGTAGTGGTGGCGCTTTATCTCATCGCCCAAATGGTCGGCGCCGGTAAACTGATTGAACTGCTGTTCGGCCTCAACTATCACATCGCCGTGGTGCTGGTCGGCGTGCTGATGATGATGTACGTGCTGTTCGGCGGGATGCTGGCGACAACGTGGGTGCAAATTATCAAAGCCGTCCTGTTGCTGTTTGGCGCCAGTTTTATGGCCTTTATGGTGATGAAACACGTCGGCTTTAGCTTCAATAATCTGTTTACCGAAGCCATGGCGGTACACCCGAAAGGCACGGCGATTATGAGCCCAGGAGGGTTGGTGCAAGATCCGATTTCGGCGTTGTCGTTGGGTCTGGGACTGATGTTTGGTACGGCAGGCTTGCCGCACATCCTGATGCGCTTCTTCACTGTTAGCGATGCTCGTGAAGCACGTAAGAGCGTGTTCTACGCCACCGGTTTTATGGGTTATTTCTACATCCTGACCTTTATTATCGGCTTCGGCGCTATCATGCTGGTGGGGGCAAATCCCGCCTATAAAGATGCCGCGGGCGCGCTGATTGGCGGCAATAACATGGCGGCGGTACATCTGGCCAACGCAGTAGGCGGTAACCTGTTCCTCGGCTTTATTTCGGCAGTGGCGTTTGCCACCATTCTGGCGGTGGTCGCCGGTCTGACGCTGGCTGGCGCATCGGCGGTGTCGCATGATTTGTACGCCAACGTGTTCCGCAAAGGCGCAACCGAACGTGAAGAGCTGAAGGTGTCGAAAATCACCGTCCTGGTGCTGGGCGTGATCGCCATTATCCTCGGCGTCCTGTTTGAAAATCAGAACATCGCCTTTATGGTGGGCCTGGCGTTTGCTATCGCCGCGAGCTGCAACTTCCCCATCATTCTGCTTTCCATGTACTGGTCAAAACTGACCACGCGCGGCGCTATGCTGGGCGGCTGGTTAGGTTTACTGACAGCGGTGGTGCTGATGATTCTTGGCCCTACCATTTGGGTGCAGATCCTCGGCCACGAAAAAGCGATCTTCCCGTATGAGTATCCGGCGCTGTTCTCTATCAGCGTGGCGTTCCTGGGGATCTGGTTCTTCTCGGCCACCGATAACTCGGCAGAAGGCAACCGTGAACGTGAGCAGTTCCGCGCTCAGTTTATCCGCTCCCAAACGGGATTCGGCGTACAACAAGGGCGTGCGCATTAATCTTACCGTTTCCTCCGGCCCTGTGGGTCGGAGGAAAATCAGAACATCACCCTCGCCACCAGCGGGGCTGCCAGCACCATCACCACGCCGGACAGCATCATGACCAGACTGGCGACGACGCCCTCCTGCTGACCAAGTTCATAGGAACGCGCCGTGCCCGCCCCATGTGACGCCGCGCCGAATCCTGCCCCTTTTGCCATGCCTTCCCGGATAGAGAGACGCAAAAATAGCGCGTCGCCGACCGCCATGCCAAACACGCCAGTGACGACCACGAACAGCGCCACCAGATCTGGCTGCCCGCCCAGGGGTTCTGCCGCCGCCAGCGCAAATGGAGTGGTAACGGAACGTACCGCCAGACTACGCTGAATCTCATCCGATAACGTGAACAGACGCGCCAGCCAAACGGAACTGGTGACCGCCACCACCGTCGCCGTCACTACGCCCGCGGTGAGCGACATCCAGTGACGTTTGATAATCGCGAGGTTATCGTACACCGGCACCGCAAAGGCAATGGTCGCCGGGCCGAGCAGCCACAATAGCCAGTGCGATTCACCAATATAGTTTTGCCAGGAGATATGACCGAACACCAGCATTAACACCAGCAGTGCCGGCGTCAACACTAATGGCATCAACGGCAGTTTGCGAAAACGGCGATACAGACGCTTATTGGCGAAGTAAATTCCCAGCGTAATCACCAGGCACAGTACGCTTAACTGAACGTTATTCACGGTTTAGCCTGCTCATCTCATAGCGATACACTTTATCCACCACCCACGCCGTCGCACCGAGTACCATTAAGGTACTGATCGCTATCACCGAGAAGATGCGCCAGCCGTCCACCAGTAACAGATGGGCATAGTTCACTACCGCCACGACGGCGGGAACAAAGAATAACAGCATCTCCGCCAGCAGCCAGCGTGCGCCTGCGCGTACCCAGCTAAGCGGAATAATCCGGCAAACGATCAGCGCCAGCATAAGCACCATGCCGACCAGATTCGCGGGCAACGGCAGGTGTAGCCAGGAGACAAGATATTGGGAAAAAATGAATAAACCTGCATAGAGCAGTACCTGAACCGGTACCTGGAGTCGTTGCACAACGGCAGGCGTAACGCGGCTTATCGCCACAGCCATGAGGGAATGTCCTGAAAAATAATACGGAGCGCCAGTATAGAGAACCTCCGTCACGGGCAGAAATGAATTAAAATCATTGCAGGCATAGTCGGAAGGAATAATCATGGATATCAGAACGCTGCGTTATTTTGTCGAGGTGGTGCGCCAGCAAAGTTTCACCCGCGCAGCGGAGAAGTTATTTGTCACCCAGCCCACCATTAGCAAGATGCTGAAAAATCTTGAAGATGAGCTTAACTGTACGCTACTGATCCGCGACGGACGTAAGTTATTGCTGACCGATACCGGACGCGTGGTGTTTGAACGCGGTCTGGCGATCCTCGCTGAGTTTCGCCAGTTAGAGGCCGAGTTGAGCGATATTAACCATCTCAATAAGGGCGTGCTGCGGCTGGGTATCCCCCCGATGGTCGGCATGTTGATGGCCGGGCCAATCAGTTTGTTTCGACAACGCTACCCAGGCGTTGAACTCAAAATTTCGGAGTTTGGCGGCCTGACGGTACAGCAGGCGGTAATGAATGGCGAGCTGGACGTTGCGATGACCGCGCTCCCGGTGGAAGAAGCGAGCGGGCTAACGACATTATCGCTGTTCAGTCATCCGCTGTGCGTGCTGGTTCCCCGTTCAGGTCAGTGGACAACCTGCGACTCCATCGCGCCTGAAGCTCTGGCGGAGCATCCTCTTCTTATCTATAACGAAGACTTTGCCCTGAGCCGCCAGTTGATGACCTTATTTAGCCAGCATGACGTAAAACCACGGATTGCCGTGCGCAGCGGTCAATGGGATTTTCTCGCCGCTATGGTGCAAGCGGGCGTCGGCATCGCCATTTTGCCGGAACCGATTTGTCAGCGTCTGGATAAGGCCACACTGCGCTGGCTACCGCTGGAAAGCGATCTCCGCTGGCAGTTGGGCATGATTTGGCGCGAGGGCGTGTATCTGTCGCACAGTGCCCGGGCATGGTTAACCTGTTGCGAAGGGTTTTGGCTGAAACAACCGTAAACCATGGGTTAAAACCCTTGCCGGATGGCGGCGCAAGCACCTTATCCGGCCTACTTGTAGGCCCGGTAAGCATGGCGCCACCGGGCCACAAGGACTACTGATTTTCTATCAGTAGCGCTTCCATCAAATCCAGGTCGTGCAGCAGCTTTTGCAATGTTTCATTGCTGATTTCTCGCGTGGCGCGCAGATGATACAACTCGGCGCGTTCGGAACGCAGCGCCGCCAGACGGAAACGTCGCTCCAGGTTTTCTTCCTGTATGGAGCTTTCGACATCGTTTCGCCCATCGGCACGGCGACGCAAGTTACCAATGACACGCGAGCTTACTTCAGTAAGCAACTGATTATCGATGTTTTCTTCGGTATCCGCCGCCAGACGCTCTTCCATTTTCTGAATGGCGACAATCGCCACTTCCGCCGTCGCCGCGCGGGCGATACGCTCCTCTTTCAACTGTTGCGCATGATCGGCGACTTCCAGATGTTGCAACAGCAGCGGCAGCATGATCACGCCGACAAATAACGAGAACAGAATGACGCCAGCCGCCAGGAATACCAGTTCATAACGCGCCGGAAATCCGCTGCCATCCGGCAAAAGTAACGGTATAGAGAGCACACCAGCCAGGGTGATCGCCCCACGAACGCCAGCGAAGGAAGCAATCAGAATTTCACGCGACGTCCAGCTGGCGAACTCCATCGGTTTCTTCTTCAAAAAGCGCAGGCTGAACTTTTTCATGGTCCACAGCCAGCCGAAGCGAACCAGCATCAATGCTGCATAAATCAGCACGATATCGGTAAAGAGCATCCAGGTTTCGACATTCGGGTCAGCTTCCGCCGCCGCCAGCGAAGATTCCAGAATACCCGGCAATTGCAGTCCCAACAGCAGAAAGACCATACCGTTAAAGACAAATTCCAGCATCGCCCAGGTACTGTTCGCGCGCAAACGCATTGCCAGCGGCGCGCGGCGCATTACGCCAGAACGGGTGATGGTCATCCCGGCGGCAACCGCGGCCAGGATGCCTGAGACGCCAATATGTTCGGCAATCAGGTAAGACGCGAAGGGCAGCAGAAACAGCAGGACAATTTGCGTCGCGGGCTCATCGCCGCCCCAGCGGCTCAAAAAACGCAGCGAGCGGCCATACAGCCAACTGACCACAAAACCCGCCAGAATACCGCCGATAGCGACCTTAAAAAATTCCAGCGTCGCGCCGCCGACGGTAAAGACCATCGTCCCCATCGCCACCGCGACGGCGAATTTCAGCGATACCAGACCGGAGGCGTCGTTCATTAACGCCTCTCCCTGCAGAATGCCCATGATTTTTTTCGGGATGCGCCCCTCGCCCACAATTCCGGAGAGCGCTACCGCATCGGTCGGCGACAGCACGGCGGCCAGCGCAAAGGCGGGGATCAGCGGAATGCCGGGCACCAGCCAATAAATCAGGAAGCCGATTCCCACGACCGTTACCAGGACCAGCGCCAGCGCCAGCCCGAAAATCTCTCGTCCATGCTCAAGAAATTCACGGGTCGGCGTCTTCCAGCCATCCGCAAACAGCAGCGGCGGAATAAACAGCACCAGGAAGAGTTCCGGGTCGAATTCCACATGCAAACCAAACGTCGGCCACGCCAACAGCGCGCCAATGGCGATCTGCATAAGGGGTAAAGGAAGCTGGAAGGGTAATACACGCGTAAATACCCCCGACAGCGAGACCACAAGGGTCATGATGAGTATTGTGAAGAAAATTTCCATGCGTTCCCTGTTTGCGATGTTTTTTATGATGGAGAAAGGCATCATGCCTCGGTTTCACCTTCTTCAGATTAACGCAAAAGGTAACGTGATGTGTCCTGAAAATGAAAACGGGCGACCAACGCCGCCCGTTTTTCAGAATGAAGGCAGAACTAGATAGCCCAGCCGCCGGCATAAAAAGCGACCAGCGCGATCGCAATGACGACAGTTCCGATATTCAGCTTACGCCATTCGCCGGAAACCAGACGCCCGACGACCAGTGTGGCAAAGCCGATCATAATCCCGGTGACGATGTTACAGGTCAGTACAATAAATACGGCCGTTACCAGCCCCGCCATCGCATCGACGAAATCAGCAAAATCGATTTTCGCCACGTTACTCAGCATCAGCAGACCGACATACATGAGCGCCGGGGCAGTTGCGTAGACGGGAACGAGATAAGAGAGCGGCGAAAGAAACAGGATCAGCAAAAACAGCACGCCCACGGTAATCGCCGTCAGGCCCGTTTTACCGCCCGCCGCCGTACCGGCCGCAGACTCGATATACACCGCGGCTGGCGCCGCCCCGACCAGGCCGGAGAAAACGCTACTCAGGGAGTCGGTGGTTAGCGCTTTGCCGCCATCGATAATTTGTCCGTCTTTGTCCAGCAGGTTAGCCTGCCCTGCGACCGCACGGATCGTTCCGGTCGCATCAAACACCGCCGTCATCACCAGCGCCAGTACGCTTGGCAGAACGACAGGGTTTAACGCGCCCATAATATCCAGGCTGCCGATCAGTGAGTTGCCGTTTTCATCGCTCAACGAAGGCATGGCGAAAATGCCGGAAAAATGGACGTTAGGATCGAAGAGCAAACCCACAATAGAAATGCCAATAATGGTCAACAGAATGCCGCCGGGGACTTTCAGCTTTTCCAGACCGAGAATAACAGCCAGACCCACAAGCGACATAATCACCGGGAAGGTATCGAAATCGCCCAGCGCGACCGGCAGGCCATCCAGCGGGTTTTTAATGACCAGGCCGACGCCGTTGGCGGCAATCAGCAACAAAAACAGGCCAATACCGATACCGGTTCCGTGGGCCACGCCCTGCGGCAAGTTACGCAAAATCCAGCTACGAATGCCGGTAGCGGAGATAATGGTAAACAGTACGCCCATCAGGAATACGGCGCCAAGCGCGACCGGGACGCTAATATGCTGCCCCAGGACCAGGCTAAACGCGGTAAACGCCGTCAACGAGATAGCGCAACCGATAGCCAGCGGCAGATTCGCCCATAGCCCCATAACAATAGAGCCGACGCCTGCGACCAGGCAGGTCGCTACAAAGACGGCGGCAGGCGGGAACCCGGCTTTACCCAGCATCCCTGGCACCACGATGACGGAGTAAACCATCGCGAGAAACGTGGTTAAGCCAGCAACGACTTCCTGGCGAACGGTGCTCCCGCGTTGTGAAATTTTAAACCAGGCGTCGAGTGAACCGCCGGTACGCGCTGAAGGCGTAGACATAGAAAACATCCCCTGAGAATTTATTATTCGTCGGTATACGTGGGAGGTAATCCACTAACAGCGCAACGTTATCTCCTTGTGCTACATTTACGACAACCGGGGCGCCGCAAAAAAGCAAACGTTTAGCTCCACGTATACAAAACGGGTGGCAAAAAAAAGCAAACGATTATCCAGCGATCATCAACGCTTTTTCAACTGAACTTTGCCGCTTTTTATGCTTTTCTGCTTAATATGCTCAATAAATCGCCAGACGATGCGCAAACGTTATCGTCCCTGCGCAATCCAGCAACAATTTTTCGCATCGCTGTTAGCAAATACGTTGCGCAATCTGCTCACAAAAACGCCATTATCCGCCGGGAATGGTAAACGGACCGCCCTGCTGAATCGCTCGCTGCCAGGCTGGACGCATTTCTACCCGCGCTTTCCATGCGTTGATATGGTCGAGATGAGCGATTCCGCCTCGGGCAAGCAGCGCAAATAGCGGGAAGCTCATCTGGATATCCGCCATACTTAACTGCTCTCCGGCAAACCAGGGGTGATTTGCCAGATGCCCGTCAATAAAGCGCGCATGGGTTTCCAGTTGCGGATTGAGGTACGTTTTTTGCGCGCCCTTACCGATAACGCCGCCCAACGTTCGCAGGCCCAATGGTACCGGCGGTTTACCCAGAGAGGTAAAGAGCAGTCTCATCAATAGCAAGGGCATGAGCGAACCTTCAGCGTAATGTAGCCAGAATCGATAGTGTTGTTTTCCCTGCGCATCCGCAGGCTTAAAGCGTCCGATACTGTCGTAAGTGTCCTGCAAATATTCCAGGATGGCGCCCGATTCCGCAATAACCATACCGTGATCTTCGATAACCGGAGACTTGCCCAGCGGATGCACTTTTTTCAATGCCGGCGGCGCCAGCATGGTCTTTTCACGCTGGTAACGCACAATCTGGTAAGGCAACGCCAGCTCTTCCAGCGCCCAGAGGATACGCTGCGAACGAGACTGATTTAAATGGTGCACCGTCAGCATGGCTGTCTCCTGTAAGGTATGCCAACTAACTATAGAAAATTATGGCAGTTGCCGTAAAAATTTCGGCTAAAAAATCAGCATTTCGCTGGCGAACAGGGCGTCGTCGCTTACACTTACAGTATCAACACAAACCGGAACCTCCACCACGTGCTCGATATGAGGGGTGTTGACGTCGGGGGAAACCCTCCTGTAATCAGCGGGATAGAGCGAAAGACAAAGACCGGAAACAAACTAAAGCGCCCTTAGCGGCGCTTTAGTTTTAGGTGAACTCAGCCCGATGGCCGAGTGCATGTTAATCATCTTCAAGCAGCCGGGCACCCGTCCCGTGTTCGCCGAGCCTGTCGCCTGGATTTCGCAGCGGACAGTCGCTACGCGATAAACAGCCGCAGCCGATACAACCGTCCAGCTCATCGCGCAACGCCACCAGCGTATGAATACGTCGGTCTAACTCTTCGCGCCACTGCGAGGAGAGCTGCTTCCACTCTTTCGCGCTTAACGTATGTCCTTCCGGCAAGATACCAAACGCGTCGCCGATAGTTGCCAGCGGGATGCCGATACGCTGGGCGATCTTGATAATCGCGACATAACGCAACACGTCACGCTTGTATCGCCGTTGGTTACCGCTATTACGGATACTGGTAATTAGCCCTTTGCTTTCATAGAAGTGCAGGGCGGACACAGCAACACCGCTACGTTTCGCAACTTCCCCCGGCGTCAGTAAGGCTTTTAAACGGGGAGATTTTTTTTCCATAAATCGCTTTACCTCAAGTTAACTTGAGGAATTATACTCGCCCGCAGACAAAACGACGAATCGAATACTGTTTAAGAGGCAACAATATGTCGCATCAGCAGATAATTCAGACCCTTATCGAATGGATTGATGAACATATCGACCAACCGCTAAACATTGATGTGGTGGCAAAAAAATCGGGCTACTCCAAGTGGTATTTGCAGCGGATGTTTCGTACGGTAACGCATCAAACATTAGGCGAGTATATTCGCCAGCGCCGTCTCCTGTTGGCGGCCGTTGAGCTACGAACGACCGAGCGCCCGATTTTTGATATCGCGATGGACCTGGGCTATGTATCGCAGCAAACCTTCTCGCGTGTATTCCGCCGCGAGTTCGATCGCACTCCCAGCGATTACCGTCACCGCCTGTAGGGCGTCTGCCCGCGTATCGTCAGAGGCGCGGGCGTTTGTTGTAGCCAGGCGATGAATTCCTGCGGCGGTAACGCCTTCGCAAAGTGCCATCCCTGACAATACTGAACGCCGCGTTTTAGCAACCAGCTAACCTGTTCAGCCGTTTCAACCCCCTCCGCAATGATTTTTAGCCGCAAACTTTGCGCCATTTCAATAATATGTTCCACAATCAAATGGCTGGCGCTATTAGTGGTTAGCGTGTCGACAAAAGATTTATCAATTTTTAAAAGGTCGACATTTAATGAGTACAGGTTATGCAAGTTCGAATAGCCGGTACCAAAGTCATCAATTGCCACCTCGTATCCCGCCTGGCGAAACGCCTGAATAATCGGCGTCATTTTAGGCACATCAATAAATCCGCGCTCAGTCACTTCAACCTTTATCTGTTGCGCAAGCACTGAATGCTGACGCGTTTTTTCATGAATCATCACAATTAGTCGGGAAGAGAGAAAATCGGCGGCAGAGAGATTGATAGAGACATAAAGATGCGGGTGCGCGGCCAGAAAACCACCTAAATCATTAAATACCTCTTCGACGACATAATCGGTGATCTGCTCAATCATCCCCTCTTTTTCCGCCAGCGGAATAAATTCGCACGGGCTCATCACCGGACCGTGATAGCCCGGCCAACGCAATAGCGCTTCGGCACCTACACATGTCCCGTTTCGGATATCAATGATCGGCTGATAATGAAGGCAAAGCTGGTGCCTGGTAATGGCCCGTTGCAGCAATCGACGCGGTGAGTAATATGCCTGCCGGGATCGTGACCACATAAATAAGATGATAATGCTACAGATGATCCCTAACGGTAGCGTTAACGTAAGCTGATGAAAGAGGTTCTGGTAAAAGCGTTGCTTTGAGGTTGAAACAATCGCGGCAACCGGTCGTTTTGCTGATTTTACCAGAGTATAAAAACGCTCACCCTGTTGGAACACAGGTTCACTCCGTCGTACCAAAGGTAATAGCTGATCAGCCTGCGCCTGTTCACTCAGGGAGAAAAAGGTGTTGGTCACCGTATCATACATTCCCCAGGCCAACGCCGGATCGTCTGACATCACCTCGCTATAAGATAAGGGATTGATAACCGCGACATAGTTTCCCCGCTGCATATATGTCATTTTATAACCGTTGAAAAAAGGCGTATCACGATAGTAATAAATAGCGATGTCAGGCTTTCGTTTATAGTCAGCGCGGGGAATAAAATAAGGACTTGTTGGCGTCATAACCGTAGAGCATAGAAAGCGCTGGCCCTTAGCATAAATCAACTCATTAATGTACAAACGACCGCGGATAATATTCAGCATTCGCTGTTGATGGGCTGGCGTACAGGCTTGCCCCTGATATTGTTCAGCGGCATCGCGGGCTAAATCTGCTTGCAGGATAACCCGCTCCGTTTTATCTAATACCAACTGCGCAAATGAATGTAACTGATTTCTGGTTTCAGAGACTGCCCGGATATGAGCAAACCAGATCGCCAGCAATACAGGAAGTAACACCACAATGATCGTTCCGAGAAATCTCAACACCTTGCGTCGTGTGCTTTGACTCATTTTCAGCCTATTTCCCTGCATTATTTGTGACTATTGTTGGCAAAATAAGACGTGAACCAAACGGAGGTTTACGGTGCATGAATTTATCAATATTAGCAACAGACTTTTACCGATCAACATTTACCATTAATAACTACGCGCAATCTCTTTCGCATACCAGGCAGGACACTAAATATTTTTGATAATATCAGATTTATACCTAAGTAAACGATGGGGTATACATCTTTACTCCTTTCTTTTGATAAATAACTTGATATTTTTATCAGGTCTGAATTTCACGAAAAAAATAAAAGGGTAGTAATAATACATCTTTGCTTTCCGGCAGTTTCTCTACGGACGCGTAGAAGTCACACAAAAAATACGGTTATAAAACGCACAAAAAATACATTGCCGATCTGGCGAGCAAGCTTGTTTTTGTGATATAGTTCACAAAAACAATGAAATAGAAACAATGTTTCATTCGATGTTGATGTAACGTCCGTTGATAGCCAGAATGTCCCACGTTTCCCGGGAACAACGCCGAGCTGTCCTGGACAAAGGTCTATTCAGAGGAAATGTTTCATGGCTGCCATAACCACTGGTGTCGTTCTTCTCCGCTGGCAACTGCTGAGCGCCGTGCTCATGTTTTTAGCCAGCACGCTCAATATCCGTTTCCGTAAATCAGATTATGTTGGTCTGGCGGTGATCAGTAGCGGTCTGGGCGTGGTATCCGCCTGCTGGTTTGCCACCGGCTTACTCGGTATTACCATGATGGATCTCGCTGCGATCTGGCATAACATTGAAGCCGTAATGGTCGAAACGATGAGCCAGACCCCGCCAGAATGGCCGATGGTGCTGACCTGATACGCTATCGCTGCCGCTGAAGCCGCCCACCGGTTATCTCAACGCGGAATCGCGCGCCAGGGGTAGCCTTGCGAACCATCACGTCCCTCGCATTGCCGTTGATGAGGGCCGCCAGGTGTGGTTATCCAAAAATGGCAAGTGGAATAGCCCTAACAGAATCGAGCTAAACTTATTGAAGACATTGCCGACTTGTTAAATGACAAAAAAGACCCGTTTGTGCAACGGGTCTTTTTTATTAAGCAGTACCACCTGATAACAGCGACAAGCGCTGCTTATTTTACATTAATAATTTATCCGGAGAACAATCACGGATTATTTTTCCACCTTTCATTACCAGAACCCGGTCAAAATACTTTATCAGATATCGACGATGCGTCACCATGATCAACGTTTTCCCATGAATAAACTCATCTAAGTTATCAAAAATTTGCTTCTCGGTATTCTCATCCAGATTTGATGTTGGTTCATCCCATAAAAAGACGCTGGCGTTACTGCTCAGACTACGTGCTAATAATAACTGCTGCTGCTGTCCGGATGACAGGTTTTTAGCCATAAAATTCACCGGAAACTTCAGCCCCATAGGATGTTGCAAGATAAAACCACAGTTCGCCAGATGAAGCGCCTTGAGTACCCGGCCCCTGTCGTTTTGCGGTTTTAACGCGAAATTACTTTCAATGGTTCCGGTGAATAAAACATCATGTGTCGTCACCACACTTAAATGCTGAGAAAAAAAGTTCTGCGATAAATGTCCTAAGTTATATCCATCATATAAGATGGCACCGTCTGTTGGCGAAAGGTAGCCAGATAGCATTCCCAGTAATGAGCTTTTTCCTGCTCCGCATTCGCCTACCACCGCGACACGTTGCCCCGCAGGTATGTCTATAGACAGTCGGTTAATAATCATCGGAGATTGAGCATCATACTGATAACTCACGCCCCGGATAGAGATATCGCCATTGCACTTTGATATGGACTGTAATGCCGGTGTTTTTTCTGCCTGATCTTCATCAAAAAAAGAAAGCAGATCCTTACCGGTTTTTTCTGCTGATAAAATAGAGATTAATGTAGAAGAAAAATTCGAAATGATCCCGGAGATACGACCAGAGACAATGACAGATGAAACAATTGCGCCAGTGGTAACATCCCCCTTAATTACCATAAAAAAGGCTATTACCATAATGGTTATTTGGGTAATAGATGACATACTACCCAATATAGATTGATAGATAAGATTTAATTTCCTTATCTTCAGGTTAAGATACGACTGTTCATTTGATGTATTAACCCAATCAAAAAGTAAACCTTGATTATTTAAGGTATGGATCATTTTAATAGATAAGAAAACTTCTGAGATAAAAATATTCCTGTTCTTCTGTCCTTCTTTTTGTTTGTTCATTAACTCATTAGTATAATGGTGGTTAACGATGGAAATAATAATAGAGACGATAAACATGGTAACAGGTACAATAACGACCAGACCTAAATTTACATATATAACAATGAGAAATATAATAAATATTGGAATATCGGCTATACGTTGAAAGATCGAGTTTAATAAAACGGGTTTAATTTTCTGAAACTCATTCCATAGCACAAATGCTGATGACATGGATCTGCCATTTTTCTTTTTACTATAAAGTACCGCTTCAAGAAATGCGATATCAATATCGACGTCATCCTGCCTTGCTGTGATAGACTGATAAATATCTTTCGAAGTACGAAGGATAAACTCAAAAACAATAAATACAGCAACAATTATAGCCACGCCAAATAACGATGAAACCGAAGCGCTTGGAACAAGCTTATCATAGAACAGATTACTAAATACTGGGATAGTTAACGCAAAAATTGCCATAAAAAGAGATGAAAAGAAGTATTTAGTATAAAAAATTTTGTTCATCGATAAAGAGTTTTTTATGATATTTTTTACTCTTATACTATCAACAACTTTATTTAAAGGTAGTATACTAAATGCAGATAACTCTTTTAAATATTCATCTTCAATTTCAACATAACAGAGTTCACCGCGCGCGTTTACCAACTTTATTTTTTGCCCGCCGCTCACACACACCATCCACTTCATTTCTGGTGTTAATAGTAAAATCGGCATAGGCTCATTTAGTAAATCCTCACCATTATTAAATAATATATCCTGTAGAGAAAGCCCTAACGACAAAAAGAAATTCTTCATTTGTATAGAGTCATCAGTGTTATTTCTGTCGTACTTTTTAAATCTTAAATTTATATCATCCTCTTTGATGTCAATTTTTATGTTGAATTTTTTAGACACTATAGATAATGCCGTTTCCGCACTTAAATAATAAGGTTCTAGTTTTTTATCCATAAGTAAACCCCCTCACCCAAAGGTGAGGGGCCTCCGTTATTATGCGTGTTCTTCTTGATTATCTACAGGTAGCGTAACTTCATTAACGGCGAAAACATCAATAGCGCCGTTATTGTTGTGCCCTACAGAACTCGTGGAAGGGGAATCATTAATATCATCCTCGGTCTTTCCTCTTGCATTCATTGCGTTCACAATATCCGCCGAGGAGTGATCGACTGAGAATGTTTTTTCCTTAATCAGGAAATCATCGTCCTTATCAATGAATTTCACGTCCATAGTATATTCACCATCTTCCAAAGATAGCGGAACTTCGAATATTGCTTTCTGGTTAGTTATCGGCAGAGTAAACTCTTCTCCTTCAAACATAACACTGACATTAACAATATTCTCAGGTACTGATATTTCAAAAGAAGGTGTCTGACTAATTGAACGATCTATTTCATCCCCAGAGTTAGCGTTTAACAATGTAATACTATAGGCCGTCTCCTTCACCACGCTTTCTTCCGCCGCAGACGGCACTGTACGAAGATGCGTATCGCTTTCGGCATTCACTGTTTCAGACTCCGGTGGAGTAACCGCTGTTGGCGTGGCGTCATCGCTCGCATCGTCATGCTGGCTATCCGCTGTTACCGTCACCGTTGAGTCAACCGTCACCGCTAGCGAAGCAGATTGCTGTGAGTTCCCCGCGCGATCCACCACCGTCACGCTCAGCGTGTAGGTACCATCATTCCAGGCGGCTGGCGGCGTGAAGGTCCAGCCATCCGCGCCTTGCGTCGCCTGATAGGTGTCTGTCACGCCGTTATGCGTCACGTTTACGGTCACCCCGGTCACATCAGCATCAATATGCTGCAGCGTGAACTTAGGCTGGGTGTGATTCGTCACGTTATCGCTGTCTGAAACGCCATTGTCTTCACCTGCTGCCAACGCAATCTCCGGCACCGTCAGCGTACTGTCGATCGTAACGGTAATGGGTAACGAGTTTTTCTGATTACCCGCGGCATCGCTTGCGATTACCGATATCGTATAGGAACCATCAGCTAACGGTGTACCTGGCGTAAAGAACCAAACGCCATCGGCATTTTTTTCAGCATTATATACTGTCCCATTGATATCGACCTGAACGACCACAACATCGCTTTCCAGATTCCCGATAATAAAGGTAGGTTGCTTATCGCGCGTAATATTATCGCCCACCGTACCACTGTCTGAGTCTGGAGATAATGAAATAACGGGAACCTCTTTCATGATATCGAGAGGGACATCATCACTCCGGTTACCAATCGCATCCACACTCGTAATGGTAAACTTCCCTTCCGATGGATACGGGATCGCCATACTCCATTTACCATTATCAGGAACGGTTAACGTATAAGTATTCCCATTACTATCGGTTATTATTAGCTGAGATTTGGCTTCCGCCGTTCCCTGCATAATAATTAGATCGTTGACAATGTCTGAATAAGTTACGACCGGAGCGTTTGGCGGCGTTCGATCAATAAATATTTCATGTACCTCTTCCTTACGGTTGCCTGCGTGATCCTCAATACTCAAAGTGATATCGTATTTCCCTTCCGGAAGCTGATCGGTCGATAATTCCCACTGCCCATTAGCCGCAACGACAGCGGTTGCCAGCGTGACCCCTGCCACGATTAATGATACCGTAGCGCCAATTTCCCCCATACCTCTCATGGTAATAGTGGAGCTATTACTCCACCAGTCCGTTTTCGATGATGATTTATTGTCATCAAGCTCGCTGGTAAATACCTGGATATGCGTATCGACCCAAATGGAATACTTTTCCTGATTTACGTTACCAGCACGGTCCGTAGATTTAACAGTGATATCCAGTTGGCCTTCTGTGAAATAAAGCGGGTTCACCGGCATCTGCCAGTGGCCTTTTTCATTAACCCAAACTTCCCCCACATTTAAGCCATTAATGATGATTTCTATTTTGCTATTGGGCTCGGCACTGCCACTAAACAATAAGTTACGCGTCGTGTCCGTTATATATATTTTGCCATCACTACCGGTCATCTCTGCTAACGTTTGTCCACCGATAGAATCAATGGCGACAGGCGTCGTATTAAAGGTATCGATAGTAAAGTTTAGCGTTTTCGAGGTAGCCGTGTTGCCTGCTTTATCGGTGATAACATAATAAATGCTATGGGAACCATCGCCCAACGGTGACTCAGGTCGATAAACTTGATTTCTGTCCGTCACCGTGATCGTATCGACTAACACCCCATCAATGAAAATCTGAACACTCTGGTTCATTTCTCCAAAAATACTAAACGTAGGCCGGGTCTGACTCGTTATACTATCATTACTGAAAATACCGTTATCAGAACCTGCCACCATAGCAGGATTATCGATAAACGTACTGGTATCTATCGTGACGAGTAAGCGAGGCGATTCTGCCGTATTACCTGCCGGGTCTTCGGCAACCACACGGATAGAATATTCACCATCTTTTAACGCATTATCAAACTGATAGGACCAGGTTCCATCTTCAAGCACAAGCACATTTGCCACGATCTTTTCATCCACATAAATATGGATTGTGGCTCCCGCTTCTGCGGTGCCAACTAACACTGGCTTGTTGTGATTAGTAATCAGATCGTCAAGTGAACCAGAGTTGCTCGCATCTTCAAGGTTGAGCGTTGGGAAGTCGGTTGATGAATCGACATCCACACTGTAATTCTTGCTTACTTGAGTGTTGCCAGCAACGTCAGTAATGCTGAAATGAATATTAAACGTACCATCATCTTGCAGCAGTATCGGCGCGCGCCATGAGCCATCAGCCTCAACCATAACAACGTTGACTAATTTACCATCGACAAAGATGCTGACCTGAGAACCAGCCTCCCCGACGCCTGAGACTGACAACGCCCGGTTATTAGAGAGGGCCGGTAATGAATCTTCATCAATATCAAAGACAGCAATTTGAGAATCGATTGTCACGGTCGTAATCGCAGATTCAACCCGGTTACCAGCAGTATCCGTAGCAACAAATTGCACCTGATACTCGCCGTCGGCGCTATTTGCCGGCATGGTATAGCTAATATTACCTGACGAACTCGCCTCTACTGTGCCTTGTAACACACCATTAATATAAACCTGTACCGTCGCGCCGGGATCGGTCATGGCAACCAGTACCGGAGACTTATTATTGGTAATCAGATCATATTTATCACCGCTATTAGTATCCCGACTTAATGAAATATCGCTGATTTCAATCTGCGTATCATGTTCTATCAGAATATCTTTTTGTTGGCTGTTGCCCGCTTTATCTTCCGATACCACGACAAAGGCATTACTACCTTCACGCAGATCTAATTCTGCGCTCCATCGACCATCATTGCCTACCACCAGGGTAGCAATAACCACTCCCTGCGGATTCCTGATGGTCAAAGTACTTCCGGCTTCGGCAGTACCATCGATGGTGACATGAGATTTATTGGTGATCCAGTCGCCAACTTTGCCACTGTCATCAGCTTCGCGTAATACCACGGTTAACGGCGAAATTACCGTATCCAGTATCACATTCTGCGGACCAAACTCTCTGATATTGCCGGCAACGTCTTCAACTTTAAACGTTAATTCATAATTACCGTCATTACCCAAAGCGGGTAATACTACGCCCCAGTGTCCTGCGCCTGTCGTATAAGCAATCGCTTTTTCAACGCCATTCACAAAGATAGTGATTTTGCTGTTTGGCTCACTGGTGCCGCCAATCTCCGGCGTCACCGTGTTGATATATCCGCCCTCATGCATTCCAGATATATTCCATACCAGTTCAGCAACCTCGGTATCGATAGTGACATCAACGGCGGTGGAACGCAGTTCGCTATTATCGCGAGGGTTGACGATACCCACCTGGACGACATAATGGCCATCTTTCATTTCCGATAACTGGAAAGTATATCGGCCCGCTGTATCCGCTGTCGCCTCGCCGACCTTCACGCCATCCACATAAATACTCACAATCGTATTAGGTAACGTGCTCCCAATCAGGGTCGGCGTTTTATTATTCGTCGTAAAGTCTCCTAAGGCACCACTATCGCTCTCCTCGCTGAGCTTTATGGTTGGAGGCGTGACATCAATAACAGGTATTACTACAGGAAAGTCGACCTGCGACGATTCATTACCCGCTTTATCTTTGGCAACAATGCTCACAACATAGGAGCCTGGCGCTAATACTGATGGCGGCGTCCAACTCCATTCACCATTCGCATTGGCGTTTGCCGAGCCGACCACTTTCCCATCCCACTGAATCATAATCGTCGAGAACGCTTCGGCGAGCCCTTTGAACTCAGGACGCAGGCTGGTTGCCTCATACTGATCATCAATAGATGGATCCGAAAGGCGAATGGTGGGATCGATCGTAACCGTATCGATAGTGAATCTTTCCTGCGTTTGCGCAGTATTTCCCGCGACATCTGTTGCGACGACGTTGATGGTATACATGCCATCCGGCAGTATATTCGGCGTCACACTCCAGTTGCCATCGGCGCCAACCGTAATCGTGTGTTTTAAAACCTCCCGACCTGACTTATCGTCAACAATGGTAATCACCAGTTTCGCATTGGGCTCTGCAGTACCTTCGAATTTGGGATTTTGCTTATTCGTAAGGTTATCGCTATTGGAGCTGCCGGTATCAGACGCTGGCTCCATTCTGACACTGACGCTTGTCGTGGTATCAATGGTAAAGGGCAGCTTAGTTTCAGAAGTATTTCCGGCAATATCTCTGAAGACAACAACGGCTTCATATACGCCATCGTTTAACGCAACGGGAACCTGAAATTCCCAGAGGTTATTGCCATTTGCCGTAACCGGATAAGAAACGCCGTTAATTCTGATTACCACAGTATCAATATCGGCGGGTACATTGCCAATAACGAAACGTGGTTTAGTGACACTCGTAATATTATCAACAGCGCTTTCGCCAGTATCATCCGCGTCCAGCAAATCAATACTGGGATCAGAAACAATAGTGTCTATTGTGAATGATACCTCTTTGCTAATTTTATTACCTGCGATATCTTCAGCCACTATTTCTATTTTGTAAGTTCCATCCACTAACGGTGTATCAGGGGTAAACAGCCATTTATTACCTGCTCCCTGAGTCAGGGTGCTGGATTTCCCGTTTAAAATTACCGTCACGCTCTGCAACTGTTCTCTGGCTGAAATTTCAAAACGTGGAGAGGTAATATTCGTAATACCATCCGTAGAATCCTTTCCGGCGTCGTCCAGCATCACGACGCTCAGGCCGTCAATCTGCGTATCCACGGTAAAGCCCAGCGTGGAATTTGCCGTATTCCCTGCCCGATCCGTCGCCTGGACATGGAGAGTATAATGACCATCAGGCAATGCGCTACCTGCAGTAAATTGCCACTGCCCGGCCGCATTTTTACTGATGGGCGTCCAGTTTACGCCATCGAAAGAAACCAGCACCGATGTCACATCATCAGGCGTTGCAATTTCAAAAGAGGGACGGGTAGCATTGGTGACATTATCGTGATCGTTGACGCCGCTATCTGTTGTTAACGTAACACTGTCAATCTGAACCTGCGTGTCGATTTCAATCTTCAGTTCGGCCGATGTTTTGGTATTACCAGCAATATCCGTTACGGTAACAGAGATCGTATGCTGACCGTCAGACAGCGGTTGATCCGGCGTAAAGGTTAAATTCCCCCCTTTGTTTTCAATGGTGTAATCCCGACCATCAAGATGAACCACAATGTGTGATACATCATTATCGACATTACCGATAATAAACACCGGTTTGTTAATCCTGGTAAGATTATCATTAGTATCATCACCAGTATCATGGGTGGGATCGAGTACAATTGTCGGCTCTCGCAGAGTCGTATCAATCGTAAACTGCAGCGTTTCTTGCGCAACGTTGCCGGCGATATCAGTCACATCAACCAAGAGAGTGTGTTGCCCATCAGGTAATGCCGAACCGACATTAAATATCCAGCGACCATCCCCTCCTTTTGTGAGTTCAATCCAATTAGCGGCGTTATCGATTTTAACGCGCACATGGGTAATATCATCAGCGGTAACAATACTAAACTGCGGCTTGTCGACTTTGGTAATGTTATCTACATCGCTATCACCGCTATCTGTAACCAACGTGACGCTTTCAATTTCAGCCGTCGTATCTATCACAACAGGTAATGGTTTCGATGTCGCGGTATTTCCGGCCTTATCTTCAACCGTAACGGTAATATTATAAGAACCATCCGGAATGGCATTGCCTGGTGTAAATTGCCAACCAGCCCCAACCTTAGTCGCGTTATAATCATGACCATCAATCGTCACCACGACTTTGATAACATCGGGGTCAACATTACCAATCGTAAAGGTGGGTCGTGAAATATTAGTAATATTATCGGCTGTATTCGCTCCGGTATCTTGTCCTGCGTCTAAAGCAATAGTCGGAACCTGTATATTAGTATCGATATTAAATACTAAATCTTTATTCGCAATATTACCTGCCTCATCCGTGGCCTCTACGCGAAGGGTATATGTGCCGTCAACCAGAGTATTCGGGCTGTCAAAAATCCACTGTCCGTCGGCATTTTTGCGTATCACATTCCAGTTAGCGCCACCATCCAGGGTTACGCGTACCTGGACGACATCACCGGGAACGTCAATTCTGAATGACGGTTTGGCAACATTCGTTAATTGATCATTCTGCACGCCAGTATCATTAAGCAATACGATATTGTTAATGGTTGTCGTGGTATCAATACGTACCTCTAACGGCGCAGATTCTTTTACATTCCCCGCCAGATCTTCCACCACAACGGCTAACTGATATGAGCCATCAGCCCAGCTCGCAGAAGGCGTAAAGCGCCATTGACCATTGGTGAATACCGCCGCTTCCTCGTGCGTTTTACCGTTGTAAGTTACTTTGACCATCACGCGCGTAACGTCAGAATCAATCTGGCGTATGTCGAACACAGGCCGATCGTGATTGGTGAGGCGATCGCCAACAGTACCGCTATCTTCGCCGGCCGCCAGCTCAATCACCGGCGTAGTCAACGTACCGTCTATCGTCACCTTTAAAGGCGCGGATGTTTGCTGATTACCGGCCACATCTGTTACCGTCACGGTGAATGTGTAGCTACCGTCCGCCAAAGCAGAATCCGGTCGATAGCGCCAGCCGTCGGCTGATTCGGTGAGTACCACCGTTTTAAACGTGCCGTTATGCTCAATACTCAATTCCACGTGTCGAACATCTTTATCGATACTCCCCAACACAAATACCGGCTGAGTGACGCTGGTCAGATTATCGTTCTTATTCTGTCCGGTATCCTGATCGGGCGCTAGCTCAATGGTTGGCGTCAACAACGTGATGTCGATAGTGAAATCGAGCGTCCCCGTCATCTTATTACCCGCACCGTCAGTCACTTCCACGATCAGGGTATGCTGTCCCTCTGGCATATCCGTCGGCCAGGTGTAATCCCAAATGCCAGCCGTCGAACTCTTGATTGCAGTAACCCAGGTCGTGCCGCCGTCAATACTCAGAAGAACCTTTTCCACATCATCCGGTACCGAGATCTGGAACTGCGGACGCACATGTTTTGTCACATTATCGCCAGGGACGCCGCTATCGTTGACTAATTCAATATGATCAATGGCTATTTGCGTATCCACTGTCACCGTCAGCGGCGTAGACGGACGCGTATTTCCCGCCCGATCCTCCACTGTCACCGTCAGCGTATAATCACCGTCGCCCCACGGCGCTGGCGGTGTAAAGCTCCATCCTCCAGCCCCCTGTGTCGCGGTAAACGAGGTTGTCGTTCCATTATGCGTGACGCTGACTGTAACGTTGATAACATCCGAATCGATATTCTGCAGAATAAAAGTCGGCCGGGTGCGATTGGTCATATCATCGCCAGGCGTACCGGTATCATCCGTACTATCCAGCGCAATGGTCGGCGTCGACAACCGGGTGTCGATGAAAAATTCAAGCGTTTGCGTCGCCGTATTGCCCGCTCTGTCGGTGACCATGACGGTTAGGGTGTGTTTTCCATCGCCCATATCCGTTGGCCAGGTATAGCCCCAGACGCCTTCGATACCCTGCGTCGCGCTCACCCAGTTTGCGCCCCCATCAATGCTCAGTTGCACAGAATTCACATCCGCCGGCACCGTGATCTCAAACTGCGGACGGGTGCTATTAGTTAGATTGTCATCAGGCACGCCATGATCATTGACCAATGTAATATCAGTAATGCTGGTTTGCGTATCTACCGTCACTATCAGCGGCGTGGACTGACGAACGTTTCCTGCGTTATCCGTTACCTCTACCGTCAGTGTATAGCTACCGTCCGCCCAGTCAGCATCTGGCGTAAAGCGCCACTGTCCTCCAACCTGGGTTAGTGTCACTTCCTGGCTATTGCCGCCCTGTGTGATCCGCAAAATGACCGATTGCGCATCGGAGTCAATATTGCCAATGGTAAAGCCCGGTCTTTTGACGCTCGTAATATGATCGCCAATGGCACCTGTATCGTCCCTGCTATCCATAGCGATGGTAGGCGTTGACAGCCGGGTATCAATGGTAAAATCGAGCGTCTGCGTCGTCTTATTTCCCGCCTTATCGGTCGCTTCTACCGTCAGGGTATGTAGCCCGTCGGTCACATCTTTCGGCCAGGTGTAATCCCAGGTCCCTGCCGTGCCCTGTGTTGCACGAACCCACGTATTACCGCCGTCGATACTCAGACGTACCTCGTTGACATCCCCTGGCACCGTGACGCGGAAGTGTGGACGAACGTCATTGGTCAGGTTGTCGCCGGGAATACCGTTATCATTAACCAGTTCAATAACATCAATGGTGATTTGGGTATCAACCGTGACCGTCAGCGGCGCTGAGTATTTTACGTTCCCTGCATCATCCTCCACCCTCACCGTCAGCGTATAGTCGCCATCTGCCCATGTGCCGGTCGGTGTCACGCTCCAGATGCCGGTCGCGCCTTTGGTGGCCGTCAGCACTTCTTTCGTGCCGCCATGCTGCACCTCAACCGTGACATACCGCGCGTCTGCGTCAATATTGCCCAGTATAAACGTCGGCTTATTCGCGTTGGTCAGGTTATCGCCTTTTGTTCCGCTGTCGTCCGTGCTGTCCAGCACGATAGTCGGTTCTGACAGCATGGTATCGATGATGAAGTCCAGTTTCTGCGTCGTCTGGTTTCCCGCCTTGTCGGTCGCCTCCACTGTCAGGGTATGTTTCCCCTCTCCCACATCAGCCAGCCAGGTATAATCCCAGACGCCCGGCGTCGCGCTCTGGGTAGCGTTGAACCACGTCTTGCCGCCGTCAATGCTCAGGCGTACCTCGTTAACATCCGTCGGTACCTTCACCTGGAAGTGCGGACGCACGTTATTAGTCAGATTATCGTCAGGAATACCGCTGTCATTGACCAGTTCAATGTTATTAATGGCGATTTGCGTGTCCACCGTCACCGTCAGTGATGCAGAATGGCTGGTGTTCCCCGCTTTATCTTCGACTGACACACTCAGGGTATAATCGCCCGCTCCCCATGATGTCGGCGGCGTAAAGGTCCATCCGCCTGCGTCTTTAGTCGCGTCAAATGTGGTGGTGACGCCGCCATGCTCTACGCTGACCGTAACGCGAACGGCATCATCATCAATATGTTGCAGGTTAAATGTCGGCTGGGTGCGATTGGTCATGTTATCGCCCTGGATGCCGGTGTCGTCCGCGCTATCCAGTACGATGACCGGCGTCGACAGCGTGGTATCAATAGTGAAGTGGAGTGTCTCCGTCACCGTATTACCCGCATTGTCAGTCGCTTTCACATTCAGCGTATAGTCGCCATCCGGCACGGTGCCCGGCCAGGTATAATTCCAGACGCCCGGCGTCGCGCTCTGTGTCGCCTTAACCCAGGTCACGCCACCGTCAATGCTCAGACTGACTTCGTTAACGTCCCCCGGTACCGTCACGCGGAACTGCGGATGGGCGTCGTTAGTCATATTATCGCCGGGAATACCGTTATCATTAACCAGTTCAATAACATCAATGGTGATTTGGGTATCAACAGTGACCGTTAGCGACGCTGAGTGTTTTTCGTTCCCCGCCTCATCTTCCACCCTCACTGTCAGCGTATAGTCGCCATCTGCCCATGTGCCGGTCGGTGTTACGCTCCAGTTGCCGGTCGCGCCTTTGGTGGCCGTCAGCACCTCTTTCGTGCCGCCATGCTGTACCTCAACCGTGACATACCGCGCGTCTGCGTCAATATTGCCCAGTAAAAACGTCGGCTTATTTACGTTGGTCAGGTTATCGCCTTTTGTTCCGCTGTCGTCCGTGCTGTCCAGCACGATAGTCGGTTCTGACAGTAGGGTATCGATGATGAAGTCCAGTTGCTGCGTCGTTTTGTTTCCCGCCTTGTCGGTCGCCTCCACTGTCAGGGTATGCTTACCCTCTCCCACATCAGCCAGCCAGGTATAATCCCAGACGCCCGGCGTCGCGCTCTGGGTAGCGTTGAACCACGTCTTACCGCCGTCAATGCTCAGGCGCACCACGTTGACATCCGTCGGTACCGTCACCTGGAAGTGCGGACGCACATTATTAGTCAGATTATCGTCGGGAATACCGCTGTCATTGACCAGTTCAATATGGTCAATGGTGATTTGCGTATCGATGGTGACCGTCAACGGCGCTGAGTGGCGAATATTACCCGCCTCATCTTTCACCGTTACCGTCAGCGTATAGTCGCCATCAGTCCACGCGCTGCCGGGTACAAAACGCCACTGCCCGTTAGTCTGCGTCAGCTCCACCTCCTCGCTGTGACCATCGCGCATCACCTGCACGACGACCTGAGTCACGTCAGAATCAATACCGCCGATAATAAAACCCGGCGTTTTAACGTTAGTCTTATTATCGTTGGCGGTGCCGCTATCATCTGCGCTATCCAGCGTGATGGTCGGTGTCGACAATGTGGTATCAATGATAAAATTGAGCGTTTCCGTCGCCGTGTTGCCTGCAACATCGGTTGCTTTCACTGTCAGGGTATACGTATTTTCGACCAGATCTGTCGGCCATATATACTCCCAAACGCCGTCAGACGTCAGCGTTGCGTTAACCCAGTTGATGCCGCCATCAAGACTCAGTTGCACAGAGTTCACGTCCGTCGGTACCGTAATATGAAACTGTGGACGTGCTTCATTGGTCAGGTTATCCCCGACAATACCCGTGTCATTAAGAAGCTCAATGCGATCAATAGACGTTTGCGTATCGATAGTCACCGTCAGCGGCGCAGAATAATTTGTATTACCCGCCTTATCTTCTACCTTTACCGTCAACGTATAGTCGCCATCGGTCCAGGCTGCGCCCGGCGTAAAGCGCCACACACCGCCGTTCTTAATCAACTCTATCTGTTGGTTCTTACCATCATGCGCCACCGTCACCACCACTTTGGTCACGTCGGCGTCGATATTACCGAGGGTAAAGCCTGGCATCTTAACGTTGGTGATGTTATCGCCAGCGGCGCTATCATCCGCACTGTCCAGGGTAATCGTCGGTTCTGACAGAATGGTATCGATGGTGAAGTCCAGTTTCTGCGTCGTTTTGTTTCCCGCCTTGTCGGACGCTTCCACCATCAGGGTGTGAGGGCCGTTAGCCACATTCGTCAGCCAGGTGTAATCCCAGACGCCCGACGTCGCGCTCTGCGTGGCGTCAAACCACGTTTTGCCGCCATCAATGCTCAGTCTTACACCGTTAACATCCGCCGGTACTGTCACCTGAAAGTGCGGGCGCGCTTCATTGGTCAGATTATCGTCGGGGATACCGCTGTCGTTAACCAGTTCAATACGGTCAATGGCGATATGCGTGTCTACTGTCACCGTCAACGGCGCGGACTGCTTCACATTTCCGGCCCTATCTTCTACCTTCACCGTCAGGATATAGTCGCCGTCCGCCCAGTCGCTGGTCGGCGCAAAGCGCCACTGTCCGCCGGTCTGAACCAGTGGCACCTCCTGTTTAATGCCATTGTGCATTACCTCCACTATCACCCGGCTGACATCGGTATCAATATTGTTGAGGGTAAAGCCCGGCGTTTTAACATTGGTGATATTATCGCCCGCGATGCCGCTGTCATCTGCGCTGTCCAGCGAGAGGGTCGGCACAGACAGAGTGGTATCGATGGTGAAATCAAGTTCCTGCGTCGTCTTGTTTCCCGCCTTGTCGGTCGCCTCTACCGTCAGGGTATAGCCTCCGTCGGCCACATCATCCGGCCAGATATAATCCCAGACGCCCGGCGTCGCGCTCTGGGTCGCGTTGAACCACGTCTTGCCGCCGTCAATGCTCAGGCGCACCACGTTGACATCCGTCGGTACCGTCACCTGGAAGTGCGGACGCACATTATTAGTCAGATTATCGTTGGGAATACCGCTGTCATTGACCAGTTCAATGTTATTAATGGCGATTTGCGTGTCCACCGTCACCGTCAACGATGCAGAATGGCTGGTGTTCCCCGCTTTATCTTCGACTGACACACTCAGGGTATAATCACCATCCGCCCACGCCCCTGTCGGCGTAAAGCTCCATCCGCCTGTGCCTTTCGTGGCGTCAAATGTGGTGGTGACGCCGCCATGCTCCACGCTGACCGTAACGCGAACGGCATCATCATCAATATGCTGCAGGGCAAATGTCGGCTGGGTGCTATTCGTCATGTTATCGCCCTGGATGCCGGTGTCGTCCGCGCTATCCAGTACGATGACCGGCACTGACAGCGTGGTATCCACCGCGAAATCGATGGTCTTCGTCACTGTATTGCCTGCTTTATCAGTCGCTTCCACCGTTAGCGTGTATTGACCATCTGCCAGGTCTGTCGGCCAGATATACTCCCAGCTTCCTGCCACGCCCGGAGTTGCCTGAACCCACGAATTACCACCGTCAATGCTCAGACGGACTTCATTGACATCCGTAGGTACCGTCACACGAAAGTGGGGACGGTCGTCGTTGGTCATATTGTCGCCTTTCACGCCGCTATCGTTGACCAGTTCCACCCCATCAATGGCGATTTGGGTATCGATAACGACCGTCAGCGGCGCTGAATAGCTGGTATTTCCTGCCTTATCTTCTACTTTCACCGTTAACGTGTAGCTGCCATCCGCCCACGTATTCCCTGGTGTAAATAACCAACTACCATTGAGGTGGGAAAGTTCGATCTCTTCGCTCACGCCATTGTGCATCACCTGTACGACGACCCGATGCGCATCGGCATCAACACCGGAAATAGCAAAACCTGGCTTATTGATATTGGTCAGGTTATCGCCTGTCACCCCCGTATCATCCTTAGAAAGCAGGGAAATCACCGGCGTTGATACTGTGGTATCGATAGTAAAATCGAATACCGCGCTGTTCGCTTTATTACCCGCAATGTCCTCAACCTTGACATAAACCTGATGCAAGCCTTCCGTTAAATCTGAAGTAAAGGTATAGGCCCATGAACCATCAGGTTGTTGCGTGGCAACACCGATCTGCGTATCAGACGCGGCATCCCATACCTGAACGCTGATAATGTCCGGATCAATATCTTTTAGGTGCAAGGTAGGGTTAACGATATTCGTTAAATTATCATCTGCGATTCCCGAATCTGAATCCGGGCTCAATGAAACTATCGGTATTGAAATAGCAGTATCAACGCTAATTAAGAAAGGATCCGAATGCGCAATGTTGCCAGCGATATCTTCAACTGAAGCGGTTATTCTATGATCGCCATCAACCAAACCTTGATCGGCTTTCAGGGTATACTCCCATCTGCCATCTTTATTTGTTCTGACCTCAGCGATTAGTGCGCCATCAACATAGAGTTTAACCGTTGAATAGGGTGCAGCGGTCCCTGTCAGTGCAGGATTCTTTTCATTAATAATATGGTCTGTATTATCAACCCCCGTATCGTTGACCAACTCTATTGTTGGTTTTTGCGTTTGCGTTACGATTTGGAAATTATACGCTGATGAGGAGGCAGTATTACCGGCAATATCTTCTACCTTTACCGTTACGTCATGCGAGCCATCAGATAACGCTGTGGTAAATTGAAAATTCCATACACCATCATCGCCAGCAATAGCCTCACCACTTAACACACCGTCAACATAGATGGAAACCTTAGCATTAGCTTCAGCCATCCCGGTAAACAACGGCGTATTAATTTTAGTAATCATATCGCCTTTAACGCCAGAGTCAGCGCTATCATGCAACATAACAGTAGGGATCGGCGTAAAGCTATCAATGGTAAGCTGATAATCTACAGATGACGTTCTTCCTAAAGGATCGATGGATTCAACCGTAATCTTATAAACATTGTCAGACAGATTTCGGGAAATATCAAAATTCCAGTTACCGTCTGCATCCGCAGTCGTCACGCCTATCGTTTTACCATCAATAAGGATATTTACGGTAGCAAACCTATCCGCTGTTCCCAGTAATGTCAGAGCATTATGTTTATTGGTAATCCAGTCGCCTTTTGCACCGGAATCATCACTGGCATCGAGTTCCGCTTTTGGAGGTACAACTTCAGTTTGAATAGTAAAAGAATATTTAACAGTAGAGGATTTATTGCCGGCGGCATCCTGAGAAATGATTTCAATATCATAGGCGCCCTGAAGAAATTTATTACTAAACTGATAATTCCAGGTCCCGTTTGAATCAACCTCAATGCTGTCATATAATTTACCATCTCGCATCAATAAGATGGTAGACTTTGGCTCTGCCGTACCGACTAAAGCCGGTAAATCATTCCCTGATAAAATTATACCATTCGGCAAAACAACATAATCCTCCAAAGAAACCGTCGGAGGTACAGGGGCAATAGTATCAATAACGTAACTAAAGGAAAAATCCTTTTTGTTGCCAGCAACATCTTCAACAGTGAACGTAAGATTGTTAATCCCTTCCACTGAGTCGGAAGTGAAATTGAACGTCCATTCGCCCTTGTCATTCGCTTTAAAAATAACCTCTTCGCCAGTCTCACTATTTATGACACTGATAATAGCATTTGGCTCAGTTTTACCTGTAAAGGTTGGGCGAGTATTGTTAGTAACGTTATCTCCGACAATACCGCTATCATTCGTCGTTTCAATCTCAGCGCTGAAATAGCTGATACGGGTATCAATAGTAAAAGGCAGATTTGCCGTCGCTGAGGTATGCCCGGCAATATCAGTAGCAGTTGCTGTTATATTGTATTCGCCATCCTTGAGCGGCGTAGTAAGCGTATAGCTCCATGTCCCATCTTTAGCAACAATGACCTCACCAAGATGTTTAAGTCCAAGATAAATAGAGACTGTAGAACCGGGTTCCGCCACACCAATAAATGTTGGCAGGGTGCTATTTGTAATGTTGTCATTTTTAATGCCGGAATCACTACTATCATCCAGCTCAATCGTCGGCTTTTCCGGAGGAATGGTGTCGGTTATGATACTATCCGTCGTTTCGTTTTTATTACCTGCTTTATCCACGGCAACGACTTTTATACTATTTTCGCCCTCAGATAATTCATTATCTTTAAATTCATAACTCCAGTTTCCATCTTTATCGACATCAACGCTGGCAACCAGTTTATTATCTACATAAATGTCAACCTTAGCATTCTCTTCCGCCGTACCAACAATTGAAGGCGTCAAGGTCGGCGTTAAGCCCTTATGACCGGACACACTACTTTCAGGCGAAAGTTCAAATGTTGGTTTATCGGTAACGGAATCGATAGTAATGACAAGTTTGGCGCTACCGCTCCCATCAGCAGTCTTGGCCTCTGCCTCCAGATTGTATGTTCCATCAGTCAATGTTTCAGGCGCTGTGAAGGTGAAGTTACCCAAACTATCCGCTACAGCCTGACCGACAGCAATACCATTAATTTTAATAATAACCGTGGCATTGGGAGCAGTGCTACCTACAAACTGAGGTTTGGTAAAATTAGTTATACTATCATCTTTGCTACCGCTGTTACTCTCGGCCGCAAGCGCTAATGTGACTTTAAGCGGCTCTTTAACAGACTCGGCATCGAGCTTATTTTCCTCATTTTTACTGCTATTACTTTTGCCAGTACTGGTATTTTTATTAATAGGTTGAGGAAGAACTTTTTCAGCATCGTTCTGTTTAGAAGCCTGCGTTGCTTTAGCCTGTGTATTTTGCTGGGAAGCATCGCTTTGCTGAGCCAGATTATCTTTTGCTACATTGTCAGCCAAAAAGTTTTGCAGCATTTCTTCAATTTGCTTTGACGAGTTCTGTACTTCAAACGCTTCATTGAGCGCTTTTTCTGCTGCCTCCTTAGCTTTCTCTGCTTCTTCCTTCGCCTTATCAGCTTCTTTCTTTGCGTTTTCAGCATCGTCAAGCTGCTTTTTTAATTCCTCTTCTTCCTTCTTATTTCGTCGTTTGCCATTACCTTTCTTTTCTACCTGAGCAGAATCAACCAATGAGCTGTCAATTCTCTCCAGTTGAATATCTTTTAAATCTACGCTGCCCAGAATTTTAGCGCCGGTAATAGTCTTATCTTTAAATTTAACAGCGAGGTTATTGCCTTTGATACTTGAATAAAGGGCGCCATTGACAATGATCACTGAACCACGCGGCGTGGTAATGTTCATGTCTGGCCCGGAAAGAGAAACTTTTGCGCCTTTGGCATTACCCAAAGAAGATAAATCAATTACAGAATTTTGATCGGCAAAAAACTTTTGTATGCTTTTATTTCCCATAATATTATATTCACTCTCAAGGTGTATCTAATCGTTTAGTATTAACTGGTTCTGAAAAGGCTTTGTCCACGCCTTTCATCAAGGGAGATAACAGGTATTCCATAATGCTGTGTTTTCCGGTAATTACACTGGCGTCAACAGTCATACCTGGTTTTAACCACCGTAAATCATCTTCATTAACATCGAATGCAATAATTACTTTATAATAACGCTGAATTGTTCCTCCGGTATTTTCCTCATAGGAATCAGGGCTAATATTATCGATAGTCGCATTATACGATTTTATCTTTGGTTGGATAATTGACTACACATCCAGTTTAACGGCTTCATCTACATATATTTGGTCACGGTATTTGGGTAATATTTTCACATCGGCCAGCATAGTCCTTACTTTTGGTTTTATTTCAAAAAGTAAGTCCGCCGCCTGAATCACACCACCATGAGTAGTGGCACTTTTATTGATTTTATAAATTACACCGTCAACCGGTGAATAGATATCCTCCTCATTTATCTGCTTCTCTATTACTTTTAATGTAGAGTTAACAACCTCAAGTTCCTGAAGATTTTTAGATATTATTTTAGATAAAGATAGTCGCAATTCATTATTAAGCGCCTCAATATCATTAACAACCAACTCAATATCATCTTTTTTTAAAGTGATGCTACTTTCAATATCATTAATTTCAGACTTAACTTTTATATACGCCTGTTTCTTGTTAAGAAAATTGGTATATGGGCTAATTCCTTTTTTTACCAGTGGGGAAAGAATATTTATTTCTTCGGCAAGCAATGCGAGTTCTTTTTCTTTCGAACTCAGCTTCTCTTGTAATCCGCTAATCTCAGAATCAAGAGAGGTTTTTTTTAACTCTTTAGCTCTTATCTGACTATGCACTAATTCAATATTCGCTTTTACCTCTTTATTGCTTAAAGAACGGGTGCCATCCAGGGTAATCAACCCACTCTCATTTTCTTTATCAAGAATGAAAGATATTTCGTTAACATCTTTATCCAGATACCCTTTTTGAGTTCTATACCTTTGATATTCTTTTTGCAGATCAAGGTTAACGACCTTTGCAAGGAGTTCTCCTTTTTTTACAGTATCACCCTCGGCTACATAAATATCTTGTATCGTCCCTCCTTTAGAAAGAGATATTAACTGAGCATTATCTTTAGTAGTGATAACGCCCTGACCATGAACCACTGAATTAATTTCTATAAAGTAGGTAAGGATAATAATTAAGATCGTCAAAGAAATAATTATCATCATGAGATGATCGCTTTGTCTTCTATTCATTTCATTACATTTAACTCACTTTCAGTATTTCCTTTTAAATAATCCATTAAATGAAAAATCAATGAGAGTTGCTGTAGCTTTAAAATATACAGGCTATATTTGCTGTCGATCATGCTTACATATGCCTGAAATGCTTCATTACGGCTTGAAATTAAATCAAGCAAACTTTTTTGCCCTAACTGAAACTCCTGCTCATATAATTCAGTAAGCTGTAACGCGTTTGTATGTGAACGTTCCGCCACTGAGTAAGTCTCTTTTGCAGCGGCGTATCTTGAAAGTTGTGAATCAATGTTATAACGCGTTTTAATCAAAAAATCGTCAATTTGCAGCTTAGCCTGCGAGTAACTTGCCACCATTTTTCTTTCCTGGGCTGAATTTCTGAACCCATTAAAAATGTTGAAACTGACATTGATACCCGTTTTAAATTCATCTTCATAATCACTTTTTTTGGCACTACCGCTCGGGTTATTCTGTACATAGCTGGAAACAAGATCTACAGTCGGAAAATAGGATGATTTTGCGGCATTAATATCTTCGGTCGCGGCTTTTCGGGTATTGACAAGCATCTTATAGTCATCGTTGTATTTCATCACCATGTCCATAAGTTTTTCAGGGCTTTCGACAAAGATATATTTTTTGAAGAGGTTGAATTTTTCATCGCTTTGAATCTGAACTGGCGATAAATTCAGACCAGTCATATTCTGCATTTTATACATTTCATCATCCAACATCGACTGATACATAATGCTTCTGGTATTTAATGCATCGATAGATACTTGTACTTTACGCATATCAGATTGCATCGCTACACCGGAAGATACCAGCAACGAAAAAGTTTCCAGCATCTTTTTATAAAACTCTTTCTCCAGATTTACGCCATCAATCATTTCACGATATTTACTGATGTTGTAATAGGTTGTCACAACCTCCTGAGACACTATATTCTTTGTTTTTTCATAGTCAGTTTTACTATTATCTCTTTCATATTCAGATTTCCTGATATTAGCCCCCCTCACTCCAAAATCCGTTATTCGGTATGATAAAGACACCTTATTTTCAACGTTCCTCTCGGTACCTGATGACTCTTTCCTGTTATTATTAAGGCCAGATGTTAGATCCAGGGTAGGATAAAGTGCTGCCCGTGAAAGATCTAAGTCACTGTTTTTCTTTTCAGTCTCATAATATGAAACAGCAACAGAGGGCTGATGCGTTAATGCGGCATTAACTAAATCTCTTAGAGGAATGACCGGAAGCTCGCTGGCGTATGTGCTTTGTGTAATAAAAGCAGTCGTCAGAAAAAACATCTTAATCTTCATTTTTTTCCTCCTTGTTTAACAAACGTTGCTTTACTATTTCCTGATGCATAGATGTTATTTTTTCCATTAATGGCATATAGGTATCACGGTAGCTAACCATTTCAGCACTAATCTCTTTAGTATTGGCAATAATCTTTTTATCAGTAGCCGATAGATCGGATAGCGCTAAATGAACATTATTCATATCCTCATCCATTTCTTTTCTCAGCCCATCGAGAGTATGGGAAATATCGGCACTGCCAGCGGCAATATCGTTTATGGTCTTACCATGTGAAAGAGATTCCTGATAGCATTTATCAACTGATGCCATTATTGAATCATTCTTTTTATCTATAATATTTTGTATTGTACTCATTGCCTCCAGTCGTGCATTATTATCAGCAAGCAGGATATTACCTTCAGATAAACGCGAGGTAATTGTTATTACACCGTCAGATAATTTTTTGAGATTTTCGTTACTGCTTACCAGATAACCATCAATCAGCGTAGAAATTTGTTCCAGTTTTGCTGAGTTATCCAATAGTCGGTTTTGCAAAGTGACAAAGCTATCTGATAGCATCTCTCGTTTCTTTTCTTCATCCTGCGTCCGTAAGTTTTCAACTGTCAGGTAGTTATCAAAAAACGCTTTAAACAACTCTTTAAATTCTACAAGCGTCTCTGATTCAACCCGCAGGCTTCGCTGTTTATTATTGGATCTGTTGCTTATGATTTTTAATTTTTTGATTTCCGTAGAAACAAGGGAATAGGAGCTGCGAACAAAAACACTTTGTGAGGTCAGGAGTATGGCGCAAACAACACCATAGATAGAAGATACAAATGCGGTATTCATCCCTTTCAATGGTTCAGAAAGCGACGCTACCATTGTCACGATCATATTGAGTGTATTACTTGCATTATCACCGCCAACATCTGATGGCGAGCTCAATAAGTTCCCGATTGAACCAATCGTAATAGACAGACCCGCAAACGTCCCCAACAGGCCAACAAGCGTCGACACATTGCTACAGCTCATAATAAATGACAATCGTTGATTACGGGCGGTAGACACATTGTCATCTAATTCCATCAGTAAATTGAAATCACACTGTTTGGGCTCCCCGGCAAACAAAACCTGATTGAGGTTAGAAAGAATGCTATTTTTTCTACTGGCGTCCTGAGCTATTAATATGTCTTTTGCTGAAATATTTTTAAGAATAGTGAATAATGCACACAAAGAACCTGTAATATAAATGGCAATAATGACTCCATTGTAAATTGCAGAAACCATGAAGTTATCAAAAACATACTCTCTTATACCGGGAAAAGATAAAGCGAAAAAAGGGAGTATGGCAAGGAAAAAACAGACAAACAAATAGCGGTAATGATTTATATATTTCACTCTGACACCTTTTTATTAATAGTCGTGATAATAGCTTTACTCGTTGTACTTGATGCTGCGGAGTTAACACTCATGTCAATAACTACATCAGGATATATTTTCTTAATCTCTTTCATCAAAATAATTCCCCGTTCATATCCCAGTCGTAGAGAGTCAGAGAAAGAGATGTCTACCTGAGGAATAACCATTTCTATCAATAAATTACTATTGATTTTGTCTTCTAACCAAGCCTTTATTTTATAAGTGTCCTCTTCTGAAAAGCTTCTCAGCCTGCCATGATACGTAATAACAAGCTCATTTTTTGTAGACGTTATATCAGTTTTCTGACCATCGGCGATATCGTATACTCCAACCTCCTTACCTGACATTGTAGTCATTCCGTCCGACACATCTTGGGTATTCACTTCCTTATTAACTATTTCATTAGCATTTGAATTGTCATTGGCTCCGTTATTTTGAGCAGTAGATTTAGTCTTATTCTCTATATTTGCTTTATAAACTTTAATTGAGTTGTCATACATAATAATCATATTATTAAGTGCAAACACCAACATAAGAAATATAAAAATGCACAATACCGTAGAGAATGTATCAACAAAACTAGGCCACGGATTACTTTCGTCTTCCATGTTGTCTCCTGATATTACATTGTGAATAAAATGTTTTTGTGGATTAGAAAGGATAAAGGATGCTCAACTTATTCAGAAAGTGAACGCTACCGCCCTTGGCTTCCTGCTACCAATACGCTTTATAGAGTTCAGTTTTCTTACATCTCGTAATCAGAAAAATAAAAACAACGACGCCATTTTTATGCGCCCACAACAAAGATGAGTGCTTTAATTAAAAACACTCTTCATTTTTTTAATTAGGTAGACATCAATTATTGCACTAACTATATCTTCCCCAATAATAGGTATCGCATAAGCTCTCAGCTCATAAATAAAAAATAGTCATCAGCAAATTAAAACCACCCGCCGATAAATAGATTTGTTAGCTAATCATTGAAACTCTAAATCATTTTAAGGACATATTTCTTTTTAATACTCGTTATAACCATACGTATTTAATAAATTTGCCTCCAGAGGATAAAATGAATTTTCACAATTAAAACATAGGGTCATAAGGACTTCAATATAACTTAAATCATTGAAAATATAATAAGTGGGGAGTAAAAAATCAGAATTGCGTAAAAAAATACACAAATAAAACCATTTTTTATATAAAGCCAGCTATAAGTAACAATTTTATCTTCAGCAATTAAAAATAAAGCAAGATACACATATCATATTTGAGCTCATCACAAGCTAAAGCAAACATTTAATTAACTATTGATAATACCGACCATTCTCTACCGTTATTTTATAATATCTTTTTGTTGTCAAAAAATGGCTATAAATTATATATTTTGCAGATGAGATTTCTCTTTCATATTTAAGACAATCCGGGTTATTGCAGTACATTTATGAACTTCGGCTGGATAATGATGTGCCGAGGCGAGTCGGCCAGAGGCGATAAGCGACATTTTTCCGTAAGTCATTCCGTGAGATATGCGCTTCTCTTTTTTGAAAGGGATACTAAGACAATAATACCAGGTAAGAAAATGCCTGGTTTACACCAGGCATTTCAGCAGACGAGAACTATAGCGAAAATGCAAATAACGCTTTGAGTTTTTTACCAAAAATCAGAACGGAATGTCGTCGTCAAAATCCATTGGCGGTTCGTTAGACGGCGCTGGCGCGGATTGCTGTGGACGCGACTGCGCGCCGCCGCTGAACTGGTTACCGCCCTGCGGCTGCTGAGGTTGTTGCGGCTGACCCCAACCCCCCTGCTGCTGACCGCCTGCCGGTGCGCCGCCGCCCTGGCGACCACCCAGCATCTGCATCACGCCGCCGATCTGCGGAACGTTAATTTCAGTCGTATAGCGTTCCTGGCCACTCTGATCGGTCCACTTGCGGGTACGCAATTGACCTTCGATATACACCTGAGAACCTTTACGCAGATATTCGCCGGCCACTTCCGCCAGTTTGCCGAACATCACCACCCGGTGCCATTCAGTCTGCTCTTTCATTTCGCCGGTCTGCTTATCGCGCCAGGATTCAGAAGTAGCCAGCGTTAAGTTGGCGACAGCGCCGCCACTCGGCATATAGCGTACTTCCGGGTCCTGGCCCAGATTACCAACGAGAATCACCTTGTTTACGCCTCTGCTGGCCATAATTGAGTCTCCTGAATACGTTTCATAAATAGTGTAAACGCGTGAGTGTACCATTTCCACGTAGCATTTTAATAGCTGCGATGCAGGTTCCAGGTCACTCGCGCGAACCTCATATTGTTGCATACTTTAGCTGAAGATGCATTCCAATACTGTATATTCAAACAGGTTAAATTGTGTCATAATTAGCCGTTTCTGCCGTTTGTCCTTCAAACAAACCAGGCATCCGAGTCTCTACCGGGAAAGGTGAATGGATAAGATCGAAGTTCGGGGCGCCCGCACCCATAATCTCAAAAATATTAACCTCGTCATCCCCCGCGACAAACTGATTGTCGTGACCGGGCTTTCGGGTTCAGGCAAATCCTCACTGGCTTTCGACACTCTGTATGCCGAAGGGCAGCGTCGTTACGTTGAATCGCTCTCCGCTTACGCGCGGCAGTTTTTGTCGCTCATGGAAAAACCGGATGTCGACCATATTGAGGGGCTATCGCCCGCGATCTCAATTGAACAGAAATCGACATCGCACAACCCGCGCTCTACGGTGGGTACTATTACCGAGATCCACGACTACCTGCGCCTGCTGTTTGCCCGCGTGGGCGAGCCGCGTTGTCCGGATCATGACGTGCCGCTGGCGGCGCAAACCGTTAGCCAGATGGTCGATAACGTGCTGTCACAGCCGGAAGGCAAACGTCTGATGCTGCTCGCGCCGATTATTAAAGAGCGTAAAGGCGAACACACCAAAACGCTGGAAAATCTGGCAAGCCAGGGTTACATTCGCGCCCGTATTGACGGCGAAGTCTGCGATCTCTCCGATCCGCCGAAGCTGGAGCTACAAAAGAAACATACCATTGAGGTGGTGATCGATCGCTTCAAAGTTCGCAACGATCTTTCCCAACGCCTGGCGGAGTCGTTCGAAACGGCGCTGGAATTATCCGGCGGCACGGCGGTTGTTGCCGATATGGACGATGAGAAAGCGGAGGAGCTTCTGTTCTCCGCCAATTTTGCCTGCCCGATTTGCGGCTACAGTATGCGCGAGCTGGAACCGCGTTTGTTCTCGTTCAACAACCCGGCAGGCGCCTGCCCGACCTGTGACGGCCTCGGCGTTCAGCAATATTTCGATCCGGACCGCGTGATCCAGAATCCCGACCTGTCGCTGGCAGGCGGCGCGATTCGTGGTTGGGATCGTCGCAATTTTTACTACTTTCAAATGCTCAAGTCGCTGGCGGAACACTATAAGTTCGACGTAGATGCGCCGTGGGCAAGCCTCAGCGCCAACGTACATAAAGTCGTGCTGTACGGTTCCGGCAAAGAGAACATTGAATTTAAATATATGAACGATCGCGGCGATACTTCCGTGCGCCGCCATCCGTTCGAAGGCGTGCTGCATAATATGGAGCGCCGTTATAAAGAGACGGAATCCAGCGCGGTGCGCGAAGAGCTGGCGAAGTTCATCAGTAATCGCCCCTGCGCCAGCTGTGAAGGCACGCGACTGAATCGCGAAGCGCGCCATGTATTTGTGGAAAATACGCCGCTGCCTGCTATTTCCGATATGAGCATTGGCCATGCGATGGATTTTTTCACTAATCTCAAGCTTTCCGGGCAACGAGCGAAAATCGCCGAAAAAGTGCTAAAAGAGATCGGCGATCGCCTCAAGTTTCTGGTGAACGTCGGCCTGAACTATCTCACGCTCTCCCGCTCGGCAGAGACGCTTTCCGGCGGCGAAGCCCAGCGTATTCGTCTGGCGAGCCAGATAGGCGCCGGGTTAGTCGGCGTGATGTATGTACTGGATGAACCGTCCATCGGTCTGCACCAGCGCGATAACGAACGGCTGCTGGGTACGCTGATTCATCTGCGCAATCTTGGCAATACCGTGATTGTGGTGGAACACGATGAAGACGCCATTCGCGCCGCCGACCATGTGATCGATATTGGCCCCGGCGCGGGCGTTCACGGCGGCGAGGTGGTGGCGGAAGGCCCGCTGGAAGCCATTATGGCGGTACCGGAATCACTGACCGGCCAGTACATGAGCGGTAAACGCAAAATTGAAGTGCCGAAACAACGCGTGCCGGCAAATCCAGAAAAAGTGCTCAAACTCACCGGCGCACGCGGCAACAACCTGAAAGATGTGACCCTTACGCTACCGGTAGGGCTGTTTACCTGTATCACCGGCGTCTCGGGCTCCGGTAAATCGACGCTGATTAACGACACGCTGTTCCCCATCGCCCAGCGTCAGTTAAACGGGGCGACTATCGCCGAACCGGCGCCGTATCGGGATATTCAGGGGCTGGAACATTTCGATAAAGTGATCGATATCGACCAGAGCCCGATCGGGCGCACCCCGCGTTCCAACCCGGCGACCTATACGGGCGTCTTTACCCCGGTTCGCGAACTTTTTGCTGGCGTGCCGGAATCTCGCTCGCGCGGCTATACGCCAGGGCGATTCAGCTTCAACGTGCGCGGCGGTCGCTGCGAAGCGTGCCAGGGCGATGGCGTCATTAAAGTCGAAATGCACTTTCTGCCGGATATTTACGTGCCGTGCGACCAGTGCAAAGGCAAGCGCTATAACCGGGAAACGCTGGAGATTAAGTACAAAGGCAAGACCATCCACGAAGTGCTGGATATGACCATTGAAGAAGCGCGTGAGTTCTTTGATGCGGTTCCGGCGCTGGCGCGTAAGCTGCAGACGCTGATGGACGTAGGGCTGACCTATATCCGTCTTGGTCAGTCGGCGACAACGCTTTCCGGCGGCGAGGCCCAGCGCGTGAAGCTGGCGCGCGAACTGTCGAAGCGCGGCACCGGGCAGACGCTGTATATTCTCGACGAGCCGACCACCGGCCTGCACTTTGCCGATATTCAGCAGTTGCTTGACGTTCTGCATCAGTTACGCGATCAGGGCAACACCATCGTGGTGATCGAACACAACCTGGACGTCATTAAAACGGCGGACTGGATTGTCGACCTCGGCCCGGAAGGCGGCAGCGGCGGCGGCGAAATTCTCGTCGCCGGTACGCCGGAAACCGTGGCGGAGTGCGAGGCGTCGCATACCGCCCGCTTCCTTAAACCTATGCTCAAATAACCTTCACGCCGCTTTCCGATTCGCCGGGAAGCGGCATCATTTTTCCTCATCCCACCTCATTGTATCCGTGTTGAGCATTTGTGATTTGCGTGCCGCCTCGCTCTGACATGTGATAGCGCAAACGGTCTGTTATGGAAAACACCATGAAGTTGCCCTACGCAATCACACTACTGCTGTGTCTGTTTTTATCCGCCTGTACGCTGCCTGACCGCTTTAGCGCCGTGGCTTTTCAACAACTGACGCTATTACAAGCGCGCTCAACCCGCTTCCTGCAGGACGCGGCGCGAATACCGTGGCAAAAAGAGACACTGCTCAAGGATGACCGCGATATCCGCCAGACATTTTTTCAGGCTGAGCGGGTCGCCCGTCAAGGTGGGGATAAACACCGACTCGATAATCTGGCGCTGCTGAAAAATCACTATTTGCGTCTTTATGCGCGGGTTATACAACGTAAGCAACCACTTACTTACATCCAGGCTGAGAGATACCAACAGCAAAATAATCAGGTCTGGAAATTAGCCATACAGGGTGAGTGCCTGCATTGGGGCGCCCGCTGTACTCAGGGAGAAGAAAATGGCGTCTATTAACGAAATACATTACCTGATGACCACCGCCCGGGCCGAACATCCTGTAGCCTCCTCGGCGATTGCCGAGTTTATCCAGACGTATAAGCAGGCAAGAGAAGACAGCGACGACGGTATCCGCGAGTCCGCCGCGTTTATCGCCCGCGCGCTTCAGGAACATGCTCGCGGCTGGCTGGACGACGACG
This sequence comes from Salmonella sp. SJTUF14076, assembly GCF_015534835.1. NCBI lineage: Bacteria > Pseudomonadati > Pseudomonadota > Gammaproteobacteria > Enterobacterales > Enterobacteriaceae > Salmonella > Salmonella sp. SJTUF14076. The sequence goes on from NZ_CP064674.1 coordinate 4,327,338, forward strand.
ATATGATTATTCTGCTGGAAGGACAGCGGGACCTCGCCAGGCTACGCGCCAATAATGCGCAAATCGCCCTCGGCAGCCGTATCCGGTCTACGGTCATCCGCCTCATTGATATCGCCCTGGCGTTGTTGGTCGGCGCGCTATAATCAGGACTGCGGCAACTGCTTGCGTTTATCTTCCGGCAGCGCATTTACCGCCTGTTGATAAGAGGCATCGACCAGATAATAGAGTTGTGAATCGGGCAGCGATCCGTCCAGATAGACCGTGCTCCAGTGCGCTTTATTAAGGTGCCGACTCGGTCGTACATCGCTGTGCTGCTGGCGTAACAACTCTGCCAGTTCCGGGCTGGTTTTGAGAGAGGCTGCCGGGCGCCCATCAACTTCTTTTACCATCGCGAAAAGTACATCTTCCACTTTAATTTGCGTCGCTTTCCAGTCGCTGTGAACGCTCTGCTCTGCGCCATGTTTTGCCATGCAGTATTGCAGTAATTCCGAAATGGTCATTATCATTCCCCTTGTAGTGTCGCGATGATTTTACGTGGACCGCCGTGAATACGGTGCTCTCCCAACCAGATACCTTGCCATGTTCCTAACTGTAAACGCCCCTGGCGTACAGGCAGCAGCAACGAGACGCCCAATACTGACGACTTAATATGCGAAGGCATGTCATCCGCGCCTTCGTAGTCATGTTCATACGCCGCATTATCGGGAACGGTTTTCAGGAAATGGCGCTCCATATCAGCGCGCACGGTGGGATCGCAGTTTTCGTTTAGCGTCAGCGAGGCCGAGGTATGTAGCAACAACAGATGCAGCAAACCCGTTTCGACAGGCGGTAAGCCAGACAATTTATCGATAATTTCATCTGTTATCAGATGAAACCCGCGCGGCTTCTCGCTCAGTGTAATGGTGCGCTGATACCACATAGGCTGCTCCTTCCTAAAAACAAACGTCTCCTGAATAGTGTGCAGCAAGTCTGGAAAAGGTAAAAGCCAGCGGGGCAAGTTTGTGCAAAAATCATGCAAAAAAGGAGAGCCTGTCGCTCTCCTGATTTTTAGTACTCCGAGTTGACAATGACTTCCTCGCCAAACGCTCCTGCCTGCGGCAGCGGTTTGTAGGTGGAGTTAGCCGCGCGCAGGATGCGAATACCGCGGATACCACAATCACGAGCCGCGGTAATATCGTTATCCGAATCGCCGTAGAAGATACGCATGTTCTTCTCCTGCAGCCACTGGACTTTCGTATTTTGTCCCGGTTTATCGCCGGCGAAAATCACCGGATTCATATTCGCCGCCGGAATATGGAAGTTATCCGCCAGCGTTTTCGACACGGTTTCCGTTTTCGTCTGACTACGACCAGTGACAAAGTAAATACTGTCGCCACGGCGAACATGCATATCAATGAGCTGTCGGGCCACTTCTTTTGGAATACTGAACTCATCCCAGCCGTTGTTCATTTTTTCCCAAAAGGCCGGATTTTTCAGATAATCGTCGCTGTCCGGGGAATAGGTTTTCTTTCCGCGCCAGAATCCGGGGCTGGAAAATAACACGGTGTCGTCAATATCAAAGCCGACCGCCATCGGCGGGCGTCCGGTGAGGCTGTTTTCAATCTGGGCGACAGAGACCCAATGGACAGGCGCTTGTTCCGCGAGTTTTGCAACATTAGTGCCCGGATTGAGCGTCGAAGGGGAAGATACTAACGCATTCGCGGAATGGTTTAGCGTAAACAATAAACAGACGGCGCTCAGCGCCAGGGTTATTTTTTTCATGCTTTTCCCTTAAAATTCAAAATATTATAATTATTAAGATGAGTCTTTGCTCAAAAAACTATCTGACCATAACGCCAGTAACGGTCAAAAGGAAGGATTATCTGCGGTTTTGTTACGAAAAAAGAGGATGATCACAACAGCTATTGTCAGGCCGGAGGGCACTGTTATCGCCGTCCGGCCTGAATATTACATGACAGCGGCAAATGCCTTCGCCACGCGGTGTACATTTGAAGCATTAAGCCCGGCGACACACATGCGGCCACTGGCAATCAGGTAAACGCCAAACTCATCTCGCAACCGCTCGACCTGCTCCTCGCTTAACCCGGTATAGCTGAACATACCGCGCTGCTGTAACAAGTAATCAAAGTTGCGGTCAGGCATCTCCGCCTTCAGCTCTTTCACCAGCGTCTGGCGCATCGATATAATGCGGGTACGCATCGCGTCGACTTCCGCCAGCCAGCTCGCTTTTAACGCCTCATCGCCCAGGACCGTAGCGACCACCTGAGCGCCGAAACACGGCGGACTGGAGTAAATTCGGCGCACCGTCGCTTTTAGCTGTCCCAGAACCCGCGCGGCAATTTCAGCATCTTCACACACCACGGACAGGCCGCCGACGCGCTCGCCGTACAGCGAGAAAATCTTCGAAAAAGAGTTACTGACTAACGCAGGTAACCCGGCGCTGGCAATGGCGCGAATAGCGTAAGCATCCTCGTCCATGCCTGCGCCAAACCCCTGATAGGCAATATCAAGGAACGGAATCAGATCGCGCGCTTTCACTATTTCAATCACCGCATCCCATTGCGAAGGCGTTAAATCCGCCCCGGTCGGGTTGTGACAACAGGGGTGCAGCAACACGATACTGCGCGCAGGTAACGTATTCAGCGTGGCCAGCAGATCGTTAAAACGGATGCCGTTAGTCGCGTCGTCATACCAGGGGTAAGTACTCACTTCGAATCCTGCCCCGGCAAATATCGCAATATGGTTTTCCCAGGTGGGGTCGCTCACCCATACGCCTGCGTCGGGGAAATAACGCTTAAGGAAATCCGCGCCTACTTTCAGCGCGCCGGAGCCGCCTAATGTCTGGATAGTGGCCACGCGCTGTTGCTGAAGAATCGGGTGATCGGCGCCAAAGAGCAAAGGCGCGATAGTATGGCGATAAGTATTGAGTCCTTCCATCGGCAGGTACAGCGAAGCGCCATGCGGCTGCGCGTTAAGCCGGGCTTCGGCTTCGGCCACCGTTTTAAGCTGTGGGATAATCCCGTCTTCGTTGTAATACAGGCCAATGCTCAGATTCACTTTGTCGTGACGGGAGTCGTCCTTAAAACGCTCCATCAGTGAAAGAATCGGATCGCCGGCATAGGCGTCAACTTTTTGAAACACGCGATGGTTCTCCAGGTTTACAGATGGCAGGAAATAACACAATAAACCGGAAGGACGAGAAGATCGAGAGGATGTTGTGGTGGATGCGCATATTACCGGATGGCGGCGTGAACGTCTTATCCGGCCTGCAGCCCATGCGCGATACAAGCCGGATAAGCGCAAGCGCCACCCGGCCCGCCGCGCATTTAATCAATATACTTCATCGCCACCCTTGAGGTCAGGCGCGTGATAAGTTCGTAAGCACTTACTTTTGTCATTTCAGCGATACGTTCAACCGGCAGACCTTCACCCCATAAGACCACCGGATCGCCCGCGTTATCCTGCGCGTTTGGCCCCAAATCTACGCAAATCATATCCATCGCCACCCGCCCGACAATCGGAACTTCACGACCATTGACCAGTACTGGCGTACCGGAAGGCGCCGCTCGTGGGTAGCCATCGCCATAACCCATCGCCACCACGCCCAGGCGCGTGTCGCGCTCACTCACCCATGTCCCGCCGTAGCCCACCGGTTCGCCCGCTTTGTGGTCACGCACCGCGATCAAACTGGAGGTTAAGGACATCACCGGCTGAAAACCAAAATCCGGCCCCCAGGGTTTGTGTTCCAGCGGCGATACGCCATACAAAATTATGCCCGGACGCGCCCAGTCAAAGTGAGACTGCGGCCACAGCAGAATACCGCCAGACGCGGCAATAGAGCGCTGCCCGGGTTTACCCCGACAGAAGGCATTAAAAATGTCGAGCTGATGTTCGGTAGCGCCGCATTCCGGCTCATCCGCACGGGCAAAATGGCTGACGATATTCACCGGCTGGCGTACATTTTTACAGTGCGTCAGACGCTGGTAGAACGCCTCCGCCTCTTCGGGACGCACGCCGAGACGATGCATACCGGTATCCAGCTTCATCCAGACCGTTACCGGCTCCGCCAGCTCCACCGCCTCCAGGGCGGCAAGCTGCTCTTGATTATGTACGGCGGTATGCAGACATTGCGCGGAAATGGTCGGCAAATCGGCGGCGTCGAAAAAACCCTCCAGCAGCAGGATAGGCTGCGTGATCCCGCCCGCTCGCAGACGTAGAGCCTCTTCAAGACGCGCCACGCCAAAAGCGTCAGCATCAGGGAGCGTTCGCGCGGTCTCCAGAAGACCGTGTCCATAAGCGTTCGCTTTCACCACCGCAACCAGCTTACTGGCAGGCGCCAGTTCACGCAGACGTTGCAGGTTGTGTCGCAGAGCGCGGCGGTTAATGACGACTGTTGCCGCTTGCATTTGAATTCCTTGTTAAAAGAATGACGGAGAGTTACTCATCATCGTATTGCGGTCCCGCATAGTTATCGAAGCGCGACCACTGACCATTGAACGTCAGACGAACCGTACCGATAGGACCGTTACGTTGCTTACCAATAATAATTTCAGCAATGCCTTTTAAGTCGCTGTTCTCGTGATAAACCTCATCACGGTAGATAAACATAATTAAGTCGGCATCCTGTTCAATAGAGCCGGATTCACGCAGGTCGGAGTTCACCGGACGTTTATCCGCGCGTTGTTCCAGGGAGCGGTTAAGCTGCGATAGCGCCACGACCGGCACCTGGAGTTCCTTCGCCAGCGCTTTCAACGAGCGGGAAATTTCGGCGATTTCCAGAGTACGGTTATCAGAAAGCGACGGCACACGCATCAATTGCAGGTAGTCGATCATAATCAGACTTAACCCGCCATGTTCGCGGAAAATACGCCGCGCGCGCGAACGGACTTCTGTCGGCGTAAGACCTGAGGAGTCGTCAATATACATATTGCGTTTCTCCAGCAGAATGCCCATCGTGCCGGAGATTCGCGCCCAGTCTTCATCATCGAGTTGACCGGTACGAATACGTGTCTGATCGACGCGGGACAGCGAGGCCAGCATACGCATCATGATCTGTTCGCCGGGCATCTCCAGACTAAAGATCAGTACCGGCTTATCTTGCAACATCGCCGCATTTTCGCAGAGGTTCATCGCAAAAGTGGTTTTACCCATGGAGGGGCGCGCCGCAACGATAATCAAATCCGAACGCTGTAACCCTGCCGTCTTTTTATTGAGATCCTGATAGCCGGTATCCACGCCTGTAACGCCATCGTGCGGTTGCTGGAACAACTGCTCAATACGCGCCACGGTAGCGTCGAGGATCTGGTCGATGCTTTTCGGACCTTCGTCTTTGTTGGCCCGGTTTTCCGCGATCTGGAAGACGCGCGACTCCGCCAGATCCAGCAGTTCGTCGCTATTGCGCCCCTGTGGATCGTAACCGGCATCCGCAATTTCATGCGCCACCGCGATCATATCGCGGACCACGGCGCGTTCGCGCACAATGTCCGCATAAGCACTGATGTTCGCCGCGCTTGGCGTATTTTTAGACAACTCCGCCAGATAGGCGAAGCCGCCGACGCTGTCCAGTTGGCCCTGCCGCTCCAGCGATTCCGCGAGCGTAATCAGGTCGATAGGACTGCCGCTTTCCTGCAAGCGCCCCATCTCCGTAAAGATATGGCGATGCGGGCGGGTATAGAAATCTTCCGCCACCACGCGCTCGGCCACATCGTCCCAGCGCTCGTTATCCAGCATTAAACCGCCCAACACCGACTGTTCCGCTTCAATCGAGTGCGGCGGCACTTTTATCCCGGCAACCTGCGGATCGCGGTCGCGGGCATCAGTCTGTGGTTTGTTGAAGGGTTTATTTCCTGCCATAGTGAATGGAGTTACCGAGATAGTGATTGGGTCGAAAGATTACCACATTTCTTTTGGAGGAAGCATGGCAACGCGTATTGAATTTCACAAGCATGGTGGTCCGGAAGTGCTTCAGACCGTGGAGTTTACGCCAACGGAACCGGCGGAACACGAAATCCAGGTTGAGAACAAAGCCATTGGTATCAACTTCATCGACACCTATATCCGTAGCGGACTCTATCCGCCCCCGTCGTTGCCTGCGGGCCTGGGAACCGAAGCTGCGGGTGTGGTCAGTAAAGTCGGCAACGGCGTGGAGCACATTCGCGTCGGCGATCGCGTCGTCTACGCGCAGTCAACGCTCGGCGCTTACAGTTCTGTCCATAACGTCCCCGCAGATAAAGCCGCGATTTTACCTGACGCCATTTCCTTCGAACAGGCGGCAGCCTCTTTTCTCAAGGGATTGACCGTTTTTTACCTGTTGCGCAAAACCTATGAAGTGAAACCCGACGAACCCTTCCTGTTTCATGCCGCTGCGGGCGGCGTCGGTCTGATCGCCTGCCAATGGGCAAAAGCGCTGGGCGCGAAGCTTATCGGTACCGTCGGTAGCGCGCAAAAAGCGCAGCGGGCGCTGGACGCCGGTGCCTGGCAGGTAATTAATTACCGTGAGGAGAGCATTGTCGAACGGGTAAAAGAGATCACCGGCGGCAAAAAAGTCCGCGTGGTCTATGACTCCGTGGGGAAAGATACCTGGGAAGCCTCACTGGACTGCCTGCAACGACGGGGACTGATGGTCAGTTTCGGCAATGCGTCCGGCCCCGTCACTGGCGTGAATTTAGGTATTCTGAATCAGAAAGGTTCCCTGTATGCCACGCGACCTTCACTACAGGGGTATATTACGACACGTGAAGAACTGACCGAAGCCAGCAATGAATTGTTCTCATTGATCGCCAGCGGCGTGATTAAAGTTGATGTGGCTGAAAATCAACGCTATGCGTTAAAAGATGCCCGTCGCGCGCATGAGGTACTGGAAAGCCGGGCCACACAGGGCTCAAGCCTGCTGATTCCGTAATAGCTCTGCAAAGAAATTGGGCTTCCACCCGGGAAGCCCTTTCTTTTTTTGTTCGGCTGTATGTAGGGTACAGCGCGATGAATTCGTTACCTGCGCAATCATGACAGATTTAATAATCGATTCCTATTTGCTTGTGAGGGCAAAGTTCCAGGTTGTGACGAACCGCTCAATACCTTAGTAAAACCGACGGTTATTGCGCTGATACTGTGGGATTTTTGGCGTTTTTACTGCTTTGATCACCCACACCACAGCCACCGCCAGCAGTAGCCACGGTAACAGCTTGATCATCAGGGCGAACATTCCACCCAGGAACATGACGGCAGTCGCTACAACCAGCGCGGCCAGAATGCCCAGCAAGGAGACGCCCGTCACCATTAACATCAGAAAAAAGCCAAGCACAAAAAGTAGTTCCAGCATAGTCGCTCCCCATAAAGATGGCATTGCCCGGCGGCACGGCGCTTACCGGGTTTGGTCAGGTAAGCTATTACAAAAATCATGCCAATATTTATGTTTTTGATATATAAAGAAAACGCCCTGCAAGACTGCACAGAGCGTGGTGAGATTGACTAATTTTTGGCGAACTTTTAACGCTTGTCTGCTACCAGTTTTAGCGCCTGCTCCAGTACAGCAACATCCGCGCCAGCTTTATGGGCGTTTTCGCTCAGATAGCGACGCCACTGCCGCGCGCCGGGGATGCCCTGGAACAACCCCAGCATATGGCGAGTGATATGCCCCAGATACGCTCCCTGGCTCAATTCACGCTCAATATAGGGATACATCGCGCGAACCACCGTAACCGGGTCGGCATCGGTGGTATCGGCGCCGAAAATCTCCCGATCTACCGCGGCCAGTATACCCGGATTCTGATAAGCTTCGCGGCCAACCATGACGCCATCCATATGGCGCAGGTGTTCCTTCGCCTCTTCCAGCGATTTGATGCCGCCGTTAATGGACATGGTCAGGTGCGGAAAATCCCGCTTTAGCTGGTATACGCGCGGGTAATCCAGCGGCGGGATCTCACGATTTTCTTTCGGGCTTAAGCCAGAAAGCCAGGCTTTGCGCGCATGGATAATAAACATCTCGCATTCGCCCCGACCGGAAACCGTATCGATGAAATCACACAGAAACGCATAACTGTCCTGATCGTCAATACCAATGCGGGTTTTTACCGTTACCGGAATCGAGACGACATCACGCATGGCTTTAACACAATCGGCGACCAGTTGCGCATTGCCCATCAAACAGGCGCCAAACATACCATTTTGTACGCGATCGGAGGGGCACCCCACGTTGAGGTTAATTTCATCGTAGCCACGCGCTTCCGCCAGCTTTGCACAATGCGCAAGCTGAGCCGGATCGCTTCCACCAAGCTGTAGAGCGACCGGATGCTCTTCTTCGCTATAAGCCAGATAGTCACCCTTACCGTGAATAATCGCGCCCGTGGTCACCATTTCGGTGTAGAGCAGCGTCTGGCGAGACAGCAAACGCAGGAAATAGCGGCAATGTCTGTCCGTCCAGTCGAGCATAGGCGCGATGGAGAAGCGATAAGCAGGGAAAGCGGAGGACTGGGTTTCAGGCTGCATGGCGAATAAATAAGCATCCGGTTAAAAAAGGGGCGTTACTATAGCATAACGCTAAACCGGAGGCGTAGCGCCTCCGGTGAAAGCACCTCAGAATGTCATCGTAAGCTGCGCGCCTGCCCCCCAGGTTTCATCTTCGCCGTACAGTCCCATTAAATCGAGATGCACACGGTTAAAGGGTGCAAAGCCAAGACCGCCGGTAACCACATTGCTATCGTTATTTTTCACATCCGCACGATACCCTGCGCGCACCGCCAGCCATGACAACGGTCGAACTTCAGCGCCGACACCCACGTACTGTGAATTGTCTTCGCTCTTAAAGCCTTTCGTTTCCGTCAGATCGCCATCGGCGCTTACGGTCAGCAAATCGTTATGCCATGCGATGCCCGCGGTAACCAGGGGGCGGATTTGGTATGTATCTTTGTAGTTGGTGGTTTCTCCCGTCATACCATTAGTGATGTAAATATCTTTCGTATCGATATCGCGAGATACCAGATTTTGCCCGCTCAGCCCCAACGTCCAGTTTTCACCGATATCGGCAGCAAGCCCCGCATCAATGTTAAAACCCGTATCGTCATTGCGATAACGGCTGCTATTCCAGTCGCTACTGTCGTAGTTATAAATTGAGGTGGTGTAGTTATAGAGCCAGGTTTTTTGCAGTTTTGGCGTAACGCCAATGGAAACAGGCACCTCGCCCACCACAAACTGCTTCGCCAGTGCAATACCGTAGTCAGACACAATCGCTACCCGCCCCGACGCGGTAGAGTTTAAATGCTTTGTAATTTCGTCAGACCCCAGCAAAGCAGCGCGTCCTGCTTCACGAAGCGCGACACGTTCATCATGCTGGATATCGCGCAGATACTGAATATCGTTCTGATCAATGGACGAACTCACGCGCCCATGCGCATAACCTTTGGCGATAAACGCCACGGAAAGCGTTTGCCCTGGAATACTTACCGCCAACCCGGCGCCGGCATTGGCGCGGGCGGTTTTTCCGTTGAGATATTCCAGCTCATCGGCCAGGTCGCGCGCGGCGCCCTGAAATTGATTCAGCACGCCTCGCGGATTGAGCAGAATTTGCCCCAACGTAAGGTTATCGACGACCTCATCGTAGTAATCCACTTTATCGCTGATATCGTCAATTTCATCCTGGAGATTGTCTTTATCCGTAATCTGGACGCCGACCGCAGGAAGGACAACAGTGATATTGTCTTCCGGTTTGGCTTTTGCCAGTAACGCCGGATTTAACAGTACTCCGCTGCCATAATTCGCGGACGCGACGCCCGTCCCGCCCATTGCGTCATTACGCGCTTCCGTCCAGGTATTGGCGGCGCCCGCCTGCTTTGCCATAAAAAGCGAGACCGCGATAGCAATCAGTGAAAGTTTGACGTTTTTGTTCACAGTTAGCCCATCTTATTATCAGGTGAAGTAATCCCTCCGCCACGCTTTACCGGACAGAGGCGAACTATTGCTGTGAAATAGTGATGTTAAATCCTGTTGTTATAATATCGACCCTCATTAGGTATAGATGAGAATACTGGCGCGGAAAAGCTTAGCAGGCGATATATTGTCGCGGGGTAATTTCAGAGTTTTAAGCAGCTCGTGGTAAAGTAACGGATTAGACTTTCATGCCATTCGAGGTGCTACATGGAAAAGACCACAACGCAAGAGTTACTGGCGCAAGCTGAAAAACTCTGCGCGCAGCGCAACGTGCGCCTGACGCCTCAGCGCCTCGAAGTGCTGCGCCTGATGAGTCTGCAACAGGGTGCCATCAGCGCATACGATTTGCTCGATTTGCTGCGCGAAACGGAACCACAGGCCAAACCGCCCACCATCTACCGCGCGCTGGATTTTTTGCTCGAACAGGGTTTTGTCCATAAAGTGGAATCCACCAATAGTTACGTGGTTTGCCACCTGTTCGACCAGCCAACGCACAGCTCGGCCATGTTTATCTGCGATCGTTGCGGCGTGGTGAAGGAAGAGTGTGCCGAGGGCGTGGAAGACATCATGCATACGCTGGCGGCTAAAATGGGCTTTGCGCTACGACATAACGTTATTGAGGCGCACGGTCTGTGCCCTGCGTGCGTAGAAGTGGAAGCGTGTCGCCATCCGGGCGACTGTGGTCACGATCACTCGGTGCTGGTGAAGAAAAAACCGCGTTAGCCTGAACGGAAAAACGGGCGGCAGTAGAGAGGGGCACGCCCGCATTCATAAGCAAACAGGGGGAAGCACATCCATGTACTCCTGGTAGGGGAAAACATATTACCAGCGATAGTTGTTACGGGTTTCCCAGTCAACAACCTCTTTTTCCGCCTGATCTTTCTGGTAACCGTAACGCTCCTGGATTTTACCTACCAGTTGGTCGCGTTTACCTTCGATAACGGTCATATCGTCATCGGTCAGTTTGCCCCATTGTTCTTTCATTTTACCTTTAAACTGTTTCCAGTTACCGCCGGCTTCGTCTTTATTCATCATCTTGTCCTCATCATTCGGTTAGGAATAGCAGGTGTTATTCGCCCAAATGCTCTGCAATTTCTGCTGGACGTGATAATAATTGTAGGCAGGAATTCGGCCTTCGGTTTTATATTCAGAATTTTTAACCGTCACGATCTGGCAAACCATGTACCCTCGCGCCAGTGACGACGCCAGATAAGGCTCAACGACAGACCGCGAAGCGCCAGGAACACGGTTAATGCCAGCCATAAACCATGATTTCCTAATACCGGCAGGGCGAAGAGCGTCAGCGCAAATCCTCCCGCGGCGACTGCCATGCTATTGCGCATTTCGGCGGCGCGCGTCGCGCCAATAAACATACCGTCGAGCAGATAGCACCATACGCCCACCAGCGGTAATACCACCTGCCAGATAAGATACCGATCCGCCAGTAGCTGTATTTGCGGCAATGAGGTCAGTAACGCGACAATATGTTCGCCTGCCAGGGCATAGACTGTGGAAAACAACAAGGCCACAATTCCTGACTGACGACACGCCGCTCGCCAGACGTCCAGTAGCTTGCTACCGTCACGCGCGCCGTAAGCCTGACCGGAGTGCGCCTCCACCGCATAAGCAAAACCGTCCAGCGCATAGGCCGTAAAGGTGAGTAAGGTCATCAGGACTGCATTTACCGCGATAATATCGCTGCCCAGCCGCGCGCCTGACACCGTGATTGCGCCAAAACAAAGCTGAAGGAGCAATGAGCGCAGCATAATATCTCGATTGAGCGCCAAAAGGCGGCGCACGTTGCCGCGCCAGGCCTGTTTTAGCATATCCAGCGACACACCGCGGAGATGGAGAACTTTACGTACCATCATGAGGCCGATCAGTAACGTGGCATATTCTGCGATGACCGTCGCCAGGGCGGCGCCCTGCACGTTCATATGAAGTCCCATCACCAGCCACAGGTCGAGCGCGATGTTGAGGATATTGCCCACGACCAACAAGATAACCGGCGCCCGCGCATACTGAACGCCTAACAGCCAACCGAGCAGCACCAGATTCGCCAGTGACGCGGGAGCGCTTAGCCAACGAATTTCAAGGAAGCGTCTCGCCTGCACCAGGACAGCGTCGTTCCCGCCGACAATATGTAAAGCCAGCTCGATAAGCGGCGTGCGAAATAGCACAATCATCACGCCAGCGCCCAGCGCCAGTAATAACGGTTGAATGAGCGCCCGGGCTAACGCCTGTGGATTTTTGGCGCCAAATGCCTGCGCCGTTAGGCCGGTGGTGCTCATACGTAGAAATAGCAGCAGCATGAAAAGAAAGCTGGTGGCAGTCGCGCCCACCGCCACGCCGCCCAGGAAAACCGGGCTATCCAGATGACCAATCACCGCCGTATCGACCAGCCCCAGTAAGGGGACGGTGATGTTAGAAAAAATCATCGGCAGCGCGAGACGCCAGAGAGCTTTATCAGAGGAGGTAAAAAGCGGCATGGAGAAAAGCCTGACAAGGAGTTAAACGAAACGAGCGCATTGCCGGATGGCGACGTAACGCCTTATCCGGCCTACAAATTAATCATCTCAGGAACTGCATTCCCGTAGGCCTGATAAGCGCAGCGCCATCAGGCTGCACGATTGCCGGATGACGGCTTACAAGGAAATGAAAAAGAGATTACAACCATTCCCCGTTGCGAATGACGCCTACCGCCAGCCCTTCAATCGTAAAGCTTTGTTCGCGCAGATCCACCACTATCGGTGTAAACTCGCTGTTTTCCGGCAGCAGTTCCACTTTATTGCCCTGCTTTTTCAGCCGTTTTACTGTCACTTCATCATCAATGCGAGCGACAACCACCTGGCCATTACGGACGTCCTGCGTTTTATGTACCGCCAGCAAATCCCCATCCATAATACCGATGTCTTTCATAGACATACCGCTCACGCGCAGCAGGAAATCGGCGCTGGGTTTGAACAGTGAAGGATCGACCTGGTAATGGCCTTCAATATGCTGCTGCGCCAGAAGAGGTTCACCCGCCGCGACACGCCCGACAAGCGGTAATCCGTCCTCTTCTTCCTGTAACAGACGGATACCTCGCGATGCGCCGGAAACGATTTCAAGCACCCCTTTGCGCGCCAGCGCTTTAAGGTGTTCTTCCGCAGCGTTTGGGGAACGGAACCCCAAACGCTGCGCGATTTCCGCACGCGTCGGTGGCATACCTGTCTGGCTGATGTGATCCCGGATGAGATCAAACACCTCTTGTTGCCTGGCCGTTAACGCTTTCATTCCGCCCCCTGGGTGTATATACAGTCATGCTGTGAGTATATACAGTTAAAGGTGATTTTGGAACCACAAACGGCGCAAAAAACAAGAGATTTATAAAATTTGGAACCTTTATCGAAAATGTGACCATAACAGGATGCCCCAGGTCATCAGGGCAACGAAAATAGACAGTAGCACCGCAGCCGATCCCATATCTTTCGCACGGCCGGAAAGCTCATGGTATTCAGAACCGATGCGGTCAACGACCGCTTCAATAGCGCTGTTGAGGATTTCAACAATCATGATAAGTAAAACGGAACCTATCAATAACACACGGGTAATCGCATCCACATCCAGCCAGCAGGCGATGATGACGCCCAGCAATACCGCGATACTTTCCTGGCGAAACGCCGCTTCGTGAGTCCATGCGGCGCGAAATCCTTTCCAGGAATATCCTGCCGCTTTGATAATTCTGGTGAATCCAGTGGTATTATTGGCCATCAAAAGAACCTTTTTACATTATTAACGTCAATGACATTATACGGTTGCCCTGCACGATTCGGACTGCCGTAACGCAGCGCGAAGTATGACGGGATACAACAGAAATTCGCTAAACTTTCTGATATCCTTGCACCGCATTTGCATTATTAACCAGAGGCTTTACATCGTTTATGTCCGGCTGGCCACGAATTTACTACAAATTACTGAATTTACCATTAAGCATACTGGTAAAAAGCAAGTCTATTCCGGCGGAACCCGCCCAGGAATTGGGGCTCGATACTTCTCGCCCCATTATGTATGTCTTGCCATACAACTCAAAAGCGGACTTACTGACGCTGCGGGCGCAATGTCTGGCGCACGATCTCCCGGATCCGCTGGAGCCGCTGGAGATCGACGGCGCGCTGCTGCCACGCTATGTATTTATTCACGGCGGACCGCGTGTCTTTACCTATTACACGCCAAAAGAAGAGTCGGTGAAACTTTTTCACGATTATCTCGATCTGCATCGGAGTAATCCGGCTTTGGACGTGCAGATGGTGCCCGTTTCCGTGATGTTTGGCCGCGCGCCGGGTCGTGAAAAGGGAGAAGATAACCCGCCTTTACGTATGCTGAACGGCGTACAGAAATTCTTTGCCATCTCCTGGCTGGGTCGCGATAGCTTTGTCCGATTCTCGCCGTCCGTCTCATTGCGTCGCATGGCTGATGAACACGGCACCGATAAAATCATCGCGCAGAAGCTGGCTCGCGTGGCGCGTATGCACTTTGCCCGCCAGCGCCTGGCGGCGGTTGGCCCACGCCTGCCCGCCCGTCAGGATCTGTTTAACAAACTGCTGGCCTCGAAAGCGATCGCCCGCGCGGTAGAAGACGAAGCGCGCAGTAAAAAAATCTCTCATGAAAAAGCGCAGCAAAACGCTATTGCGCTGATGGAAGAGATCGCGGCGAACTTCTCTTACGAGATGATTCGTTTGACCGACAGGATTTTGGGGTTTACCTGGAACCGACTGTACCAGGGGATTAACGTGCATAACGCCGAGCGCGTACGCCAACTGGCGCACGACGGGCATGAAATCGTCTATGTGCCCTGTCACCGCAGCCATATGGACTATTTGCTCCTTTCTTATGTGCTGTACCATCAGGGGCTGGTTCCGCCGCACATTGCCGCCGGTATTAACCTTAATTTCTGGCCCGCTGGCCCGATTTTCCGTCGTCTGGGCGCGTTCTTTATTCGTCGCACCTTTAAGGGGAATAAACTCTATTCCACCGTCTTTCGCGAATACCTGGGCGAGCTGTTCAGCCGCGGTTACTCGGTTGAGTATTTTGTCGAAGGAGGACGTTCGCGTACCGGACGTTTGTTAGATCCGAAAACCGGCACCCTGTCGATGACTATCCAGGCGATGCTGCGCGGCGGTACCCGTCCAATTACGTTAGTGCCTATTTACATCGGCTATGAGCACGTCATGGAAGTGGGCACCTATGCGAAAGAGCTGCGCGGCGCGACAAAAGAGAAAGAGAGTCTGCCGCAGATGCTGAAAGGCTTGAGCAAGCTGCGCAATCTGGGTCAGGGCTACGTTAACTTTGGCGAACCGATGCCGCTCATGACGTACCTGAACCAGCATGTGCCGGAGTGGCGCGAATCTATCGACCCTATAGAGGCCATACGCCCAGCCTGGCTGACGCCGACGGTAAATAGTATCGCCGCCGATCTGATGGTGCGTATTAACAACGCTGGCGCGGCAAACGCGATGAACCTGTGTTGTACCGCGCTGTTAGCGTCGCGTCAGCGCTCGCTCACCCGCGAGCAGCTCACCGAGCAGCTTGATTGCTATCTCGATCTGATGCGCAATGTCCCTTATTCCACAGACTCAACCGTTCCTGCCGCCAGCGCTGGCGAGCTTATCGCTCACGCGCTGCAGATGAATAAGTTTGAGGTCGAGAAAGACACCATTGGCGATATCATCATTCTGCCGCGCGAGCAGGCGGTGTTGATGACCTACTATCGTAACAATATCGCGCATATGTTGATTATGCCTTCGCTGATGGCGGCGATTATCACCCAGCATCGTCGCATTTCGCGTGATGCGTTGCAGCAGCATGTTGAAGCGCTCTATCCGATGTTAAAAGCGGAGCTGTTCCTGCGCTGGGAGCGCGAGGAGTTAGCCTCGGTCATTGACGCGCTGGCCAGTGAAATGCAGCGTCAGGGGCTAATTACCCTGCAGGATGATGAACTGCATATCAACCCGACGCATTCCCGTACGCTGCAACTGCTGGCGGCAGGCGCGCGCGAAACGCTACAGCGTTATGCCATTACGTTCTGGCTGTTGAGCGCCAATCCGTCCATCAACCGCAGTACGCTGGAGAAAGAAAGCCGTACCGTGGCGCAACGTCTGTCTGTCCTGCACGGTATTAACGCGCCGGAGTTTTTCGACAAAGCGGTGTTCAGTTCACTCGTGTTGACGCTACGGGATGAGGGTTATATCAGTGATACGGGCGATGCCGAACCGGCAGAAACGATGAAGATATATCAGATGCTTGCCGATCTAATTACCTCTGATGTCCGTCTGACGATTGAAAGCGCGACGCAGGGCGAGTAAGCCAGTGCCTGAAATGCCCGATAGTGCAAGCTCATCGGGCAACTGATATGACGTATTGAAAATTTTGGTTTTGTAGGCCGGGTTCGCCCGGCATGACATCAGAAGTGCCAGTAACTCATCGCCAGCCCTAAAAATAGCACCAGGCCAACGTAGTTATTGTTCATAAAGGCTTTAAAGCAGGCTTCACGTTCACGGTTCGCAATCAGTTTTTGCTGGTAGACAAACAGCGCGCCCGCCACCAGCACAGCCCAGTAATATCCCCATCCCAGACCATTCAACCAGCCGATCAGCGCCATTAACGCCATGACGCCAAGCTGCAGAATCCCGATAATCAATGTGTCATAACGACCAAACAAGATCGCAGTCGATTTAATGCCTATCTTGATATCATCATCTCTGTCGACCATCGCATATTGCGTATCGTAAGCCACCGCCCAGAGAATATTGGCGAGGAACATCAGCCAGCAGCTCAACGGCAGGGATTCGCTCACCGCGGCGAACGCCATGGGGATTGACCAGCCGAAAGCGGCCCCCAGCACGACCTGCGGCAGGTGGGTGTAGCGTTTCATAAAGGGATAAACCCAGGCCAACGCCAGCGCCGCTACGGAAAGCAGAATCGTCATGGCGTTCAGCGTCAGCACCAACAGAAACGCCAGCAGCACCAGCACCACAAACAGGTTGCGCGCTTCTTTCTCTGTCACGGCGCCGCTGGGTAAAGGCCGGTTGACCGTACGTTTTACATGTCCGTCAAATTTACGATCGGCATAATCATTTACCACGCAGCCCGCCGCGCGCATTAACCACACGCCAGCGACAAAAACCGCCAAAATCCACAGCTGAGGCATACCCGGCGTCGCCACCCATAGCGCCCAAAGCGTCGGCCAGAGCAGCAGCAACGCGCCAATAGGCTTATCTGTACGCATCAAACGGTGAAACGCCAGCAGCTTACTCTGCGTCAGACTCCACTCCATCTTTATCTTCCTCTCAGTACAGCGGCGATGCAGGTAAAAAAAGCTCGGTAAGCAACAGCGGTTTTCCGCTCAACCGCAGTCGAGAGCGGCGCCCCCACAGCGTTGCATCGCGTCCAATTTCAATAAAATCGCGGGTCAGTGTCGATGATGTAAATAGATAACGTCCAAGCGGGGTTTTACCCAGATGTTGTAAGACCTGTTCAGGTCCGCACAGCGTGGATTCCGGTACCACGGTACGTCCGGCAAGCCAGGGCTCGCCGTCAGCGCAAAGCAGTATCTCACGTAACCAGTAGCGGGATTCGGATGGTAGTAAACCTGATGCTTCCTCGACCTCACTTTGGCCGACAAACGCTTCCCGAATCAGAGTCACGCTTACCCGCTTTCCCTGCTGCTCAAAACGTTTAGTCATAGAATCTTCCAGCAACAGCCAGTCCAGTAAATGGGGCTCAAGCGCAGGAATCGCATCAAAATAGCGCAGCGCACGCAGTTGCGTTAACGCAGGGTGTGACATGCCTTACTCTCCGATTCATAACCTAAAGTCATTGTATCTCAGAAAAGACATTACGGGGGGCGCAATCACAATTAAGTGATCTGTTGCGCAACAAAAAAATAACAATTCGCATGAAATGATAAAAAAAAGGTGCGCCAGGAGACGCACCAGTTGCTGCAAAATCAGCACTGTGGGGAAACAATTACCCCTTGCCTTTTACACTGCTGATAAAGGTGGAACGGGCAGATGTCGATCCCAGACGTTCGGCCTCATCAAGCAGTTTCAGCGCTTTATCGACGTCGCCTTTCGCTACGGCATCCTTAATCGCTTTATTAAAGTAGCTTTCCGTATCGTTCAACATCGGCTCGCTTTTCTTCGGCGCGACTGGCGCTGGCGCAGCGACCGGCGCGGCGGTATTGCCTACCGTTACCGGCCCGGTACCGGACGAGCCAAACAACGGCCCGACCAATACGCTGGAGCTGCTGTTGGTTTTCACCTTCAGTTTCACCACGCCATCAGTGGTATGGCGAGCAACTGGATCGGGAATATCCGGGATAGAGTTACCGACGCCTTTGGCATAGGCTTTTGCCGGATCGAGCAGCGTAGTAGTTTGCTGAAGATCTTTTTCGGTCGTAAACACCAGAACATAGAGTTTCTGCTGCCCCAACGCAGGCGTCAGGCGCATCACGCCTTCCAGCCGATCTGCGCTCATGACGCCCGGCTGCTGATAAGTAAAGTAACTGCTGGGGAAGAACGCCGAAGGCGTCATATTTTGGTCAAGAATCAACACGTTTGGCGCAAAAACGCTGGCTTGCTTATTGACCTCGCTGGTCAGAGTTAATGTCAGCTCGCCGATATTCGCCGGAACGCTATAAGCGGCGACCGGGCCGGTAATGCCGGCGACGTCAAGGCGCTGGCCGCCCGTCGCCAGTTGGGTAGACTGCGTTTTTGACTGATCTACAGGCGTCCAGGTTAATTGCTGTAGCGCAGCAGCAGGAATAGCGGGCGCGGCGCTGGTATTTTGCGGTACATAGTTCACTTCCGCCAGGCTGATACCCGGCACGCTGGCGAACAGCCCTGCGGTTAAACAGAGGGCGACGAGACTTTTCTTCATTTTCATTATTCTCACCTCAATAAGGCGGGTTCAGCGGTAGCCAGGCAATAGCGCGCCAACCCAAACATATCGCCGAATGGCGGCTGGCGCCTTATTCGGCTTACAAGCATCATCAGACCTGATGTTTCAGAGGGGCTTGCGCCCCTCGTTACGTCAGATGACCATCGTATTACCACCAGATTTCCATCTGGGCGCCGAAGGTCCACTCATCGCTATCGCCACGGCTGTTGGTGGAAATGCCGGAGTTAGTCGCTGCGGCATAACGGGAAATGTTATCGCCGTCTTTGATATAGCCCCACTTCTCATCCCATTTCGCGTAGGTGGCGAAAATACGGATAGCCGGACGCGACCAGATGCTGTCGCCCGCCTGCCACTGTTGCGCCAGGGTGATTTTATATTGATTGTTACGATCGCCGGTCTGCTGAGATTTCACGTTGTCGTAGCCGACTTCCAGCAGGGTACTCATGATTGGCGTCCACTTGTACATTGGACGTACGCCCACGGTCCACCACTCAGTACCCAGGTTATTATCCCAATCGATATTCTGGTACATACCGACGTACATCAAATCCCATTTATCACCAAGCGAGATGGCGCCATGATCCAAAATACGCCACATATCGCCATTATTATTGATGACCTTATTGGCATAATTAATTTTGGTTCCATCAGGTAATTCTTCAGTGAAAGATGAAGAACCGTCGGAACCGCGCGCCTGGCCTTTACCCTGCGTGGTCATGGCATCGGTGGCATATTGCACGACAAACTTGTTATAGCCTTTCAACATGCTTTGCGTATGTTCGGCGGTGAACATCCAGCCGTCTTTCGATGCCCCATCAGCCAGCTTATAACCATCGGTCGTATTGGCGCGACCGTAATCAACGCCTAGCTCCAGTACGCCGTCCGGGTTCGTTTGCAGACCAGCCAGACGTACGTCAAAGACGTCGTTAGCGGTATCTTTCACTTCATCATAAATATTCTGGCTGCTGAAGGTGTAAGAGCCGCCCGCTTCAGTAGACCGGGTCGCCGCCAGTGAAAGCTTACCGAAGCCCAGATCGATATTTTCGATACCTGCGCCAGGACCTGAAATATCCCAGTAGTAGAAGTCGATCATGTGTACGTCATGACGCTGATAGAAGCGCTTACCGGCCCAGATGGTAGAGCCCGGCAGCCATTCAATCAGGTTTTTACCCTGCACGTTCGCTTCGCGGAAGGCGGGATCGGTCGATTCCCAGTCGTTCTGCTGGTTAACCGAATAGGCGACGTTGGTGTCGAAATAGAAGCTCTTATCGCCCTCTTTCCACACTTCCTGGCCCAGTTTCAGTTCCGCATAGGTTTCACATTCGTTACCGAGACGGTATTTACTTTGTGCACCGGTCACCTGGAAACACTGTTGTTCGCCGCCGCTTCCCGTCCAGCCAATACCGGAACGGGCGTAACCGTGGAAATCGACAGCCATTGCCTGAGCGGACATTACGCCCGCTGCGACAGCAACCGCCAGTGGGAGTTTGCGCAGAGTAATCATCATTCTATCTCCTGAGATCATTGCTTTTCTTTAAACGCTGCCACCTTCTAAAACTGCGAATGGTTTTGCGTTTCGTTTTTTTATGGAGGCCTTAAACACCCGGCTCTTGATGCAGACGACGACATGCGCTGCCATCCTCGCGGAACAGATGACAGCGCTCTGGCGGCAGGCCGATAGCGAATGTGGCGCCCTCTTCTACCAACACCACGTCATTCTGGCGATAAACCAGGTTTTGACGGATGGCGGGGATCTGGATATGAATTTGTGTTTCGTGCCCTAACTGCTCGACCACCTGGACTTCGCCTTCCAGGGTGACATCGGCGATATCGCTCGGCAGCAGGTGTTCCGGCCGAATGCCTAAAGACATATTGGCGCCGACCTGCACGCCGCGACTTTCGACCGGCAGCCAGATTTGCTGGCGATTCGGCAGTTCGACCTGGACTTGTTCAATCGCGGTGGCGGTCACTTTCACCGGCAGGAAGTTCATCTTCGGCGAGCCGATAAAGCCCGCGACAAAGCGGTCCGCCGGATAGTGGTACAGCTCCAGCGGCTTACCGACCTGCGCGACGCGACCGGCGTCCAGCACCACGATTTTGTCGGCCAGCGTCATCGCTTCGACCTGATCGTGGGTGACGTAAATCATCGTGCGGCCCAGACGTTTATGCAGGCGAGAAATTTCAATACGCATCTGCACGCGCAGCGCGGCGTCCAGGTTAGAGAGCGGTTCATCCAGCAAAAACACACGCGGCTCCGCCACCAGCGTGCGGCCAATCGCTACGCGCTGACGCTGCCCGCCGGAAAGCGCTTTTGGCTTACGTTCCAGCAGATGCGCCAGTTGCAGCACTTCCGCCACCTGGTTGACGCGTTGATTCATTACCTCTTTTTTGGCGCCCGCCAGCTTGAGGCCGAAAGACATGTTTTCTGCAACGGAGAGATGGGGATAGAGCGCATAAGACTGGAATACCATGCCCACGCCGCGCTCGGCAGGCGGAATATCATTCATACGGGTTTCCCCGATAAACAGGTCGCCACTGGTGATGGTTTCAAGCCCGGCGATCATACGCAGCAAGGTCGATTTACCACAGCCTGACGGTCCGACAAACACCACGAACTCCCCGTCATGGATATCGAGGTTAATATCTTTCGATACCACCACGTCACCCCAGGCTTTCGTTACATTTCGTAGCTGTACGCTCGCCATGCCTTTCTCCCTTCGTTACAACCTGTCATTGACAGCAACATTCATGATGGCCTGACTATGCGCGATCCCTGACTGGGGTAAATCCTCCACCCCCCGGCTTTTTTATGGGGGAGGAGGCGGGAGGATGAGGACACAACGCCTGAGACCACGGGCGCGGACAGAAAAGGAATTTCGTGATGCCGCCCGCAAAAATCGGCGTGTTTTTATGTGCGCCAGCACGCATTACTCACATTTATGCAACACAGATCACATAAAGCCGGGGTGGGGCGTAGGGGCGAGGAGGATGGAAAGAGGTTGTCGTATAAAGAAACTAGAGACCGTTAAACCACCTCTGTGTACATCACCAAAAAGGATGGGAGATATGAAGATTAAAACTGGCGTAGGCATCCTCGCATTATCCGCACTTACGACGATGATGATTTCCGCCCCGGCTCTCGCCAAAATTGAAGAAGGTAAACTGGTTATCTGGATCAACGGCGACAAGGGCTATAACGGTCTGGCCGAGGTCGGTAAAAAATTTGAGCAAGACACCGGCATTAAAGTGACCGTTGAGCACCCGGATAAGCTGGAAGAGAAATTCCCGCAGGTGGCAGCCACCGGCGACGGTCCTGACATTATCTTCTGGGCGCACGACCGTTTTGGCGGCTACGCGCAGTCTGGTCTGCTGGCGGAGGTCACTCCGGATAAAGCGTTTCAGGACAAACTCTATCCGTTCACCTGGGATGCGGTACGTTATAACGGCAAGCTGATCGCCTACCCCATCGCCGTTGAAGCCCTCTCCCTGATTTATAACAAAGACCTCGTCCCGAACCCGCCGAAAACCTGGGAAGAGATCCCGGCGCTGGATAAAGAGCTAAAAGCGAAAGGGAAGTCGGCGATAATGTTCAACCTGCAAGAGCCGTATTTCACCTGGCCTTTGATCGCCGCTGACGGCGGTTACGCGTTCAAATTTGAAAACGGCAAGTATGACGTGAAAGACGTTGGCGTCGACAACGCCGGCGCGAAAGCGGGCCTGACTTTCCTGATCGATATGATCAAGAACAAAAATATGAGCGCCGATACCGATTACTCCATCGCCGAAGCAGCCTTCAATAAAGGCGAAACGGCAATGACCATCAACGGTCCGTGGGCATGGTCGAACATCGACAAGAGCAAAGTCAACTACGGTGTCACCCTGCTGCCGACCTTCAAAGGTAAACCCTCGAAACCGTTCGTCGGCGTGCTGAGCGCGGGGATTAACGCTGCCAGCCCGAACAAGGAGCTGGCGAAAGAGTTCCTCGAAAACTACCTGCTGACCGATCAGGGTCTGGAAGCGGTGAACAAAGATAAACCGCTGGGCGCCGTGGCGCTGAAATCTTTCCAGGAGCAGTTAGCGAAAGACCCCCGTATCGCCGCCACCATGGATAACGCCCAGAAAGGCGAGATCATGCCGAATATTCCGCAGATGTCCGCCTTCTGGTATGCGGTACGTACGGCTGTGATCAATGCCGCCAGCGGCCGTCAAACCGTGGATGCCGCGCTGAAAGATGCACAAAGCCGTATCACTAAGTAATGCCGCGAGCCTGTGCCGGATGGCGGCATAAATGCCTTATCCGGCCTACAACACACCGTAGGCCTGATAAGCGCAGCGCCATCAGGCACATCTCCGGCCAGGAAGTTTCAACGCTGTAGAGGAAAATCCCCATGGATGTCATTAAAAAGAAACACTGGTGGCAAAGTGACCAGCTTAAATGGTCAGTAATTGGTCTGCTGGGCCTGCTGGTGGGTTACCTTGTAGTTTTAATGTACGTACAAGGGGAGTATCTGTTCGCCATCATGACGCTGATTTTAAGCTCTGCTGGCCTGTATATTTTCGCAAATCGTAAAACCTATGCCTGGCGCTACGTTTACCCTGGCCTCGCCGGCATGGGGCTGTTTGTGCTATTCCCCCTGGTGTGCACCATCGCTATCGCCTTTACTAACTACAGCAGCACCAACCAGCTCACCTTTGAACGCGCCCAGCAAGTGCTGATGGACCGTTCTTATCAGGCAGGAAAAACCTATAACTTCGGTCTTTACCCGGCCGGCGACGAGTGGCAACTGGCCCTCACCGACGGAGAAACGGGCAAACATTACCTGTCTGACGCATTTTCCTTCGGCGGTGAACAAAAATTACAGCTGAAAGAGACCGATGCCCTGCCGGGCGGCGAACGCGCCAATCTGCGGATAATCACCCAGAACCGTCTGGCGCTGAACCAGATAACCGCCGTCCTGCCGGATGAAAGTAAAGTGATTATGAGCTCGCTGCGTCAGTTTTCCGGTACCCGTCCGCTGTACACACTGGCTGATGACGGCCTGCTTACCAATAACCAGAGCGGCGTAAAATACCGGCCAAATAACGATAGCGGTTATTATCAGTCGATCAACGCCGACGGAAGCTGGGGTGATGAAAAACTCAGTCCTGGTTATACCGTTACTATCGGCGCGAAAAACTTTACGCGCGTCTTTACCGACGAAGGGATCCAGAAGCCCTTTTTCGCTATCTTCGTCTGGACCGTGGTCTTTTCGGTCCTCACTGTGGTGTTAACCGTGGCGGTTGGGATGGTATTGGCCTGCCTCGTACAGTGGGAAGCGCTGAAAGGTAAAGCTATCTACCGCGTCCTGCTGATTCTGCCCTACGCCGTACCGTCGTTTATTTCAATTTTGATTTTCAAAGGGTTATTCAACCAAAGCTTTGGCGAAATCAATATGATGCTGAGCGCGCTGTTCGGCATTAAACCGGCCTGGTTCAGCGACCCCAACACCGCGCGGGCAATGGTGATTATCGTGAATACCTGGCTGGGCTATCCCTACATGATGATCCTGTGCATGGGACTGCTGAAAGCGATTCCGGATGACCTGTACGAAGCCTCCGCAATGGACGGCGCTGGTCCATTTCAGAATTTCTTTAAAATCACCTTACCGCTGCTGATTAAGCCGCTAACGCCGCTGATGATCGCCAGCTTCGCCTTTAACTTTAATAACTTTGTACTGATTCAGTTATTGACCAACGGCGGGCCAGACCGTCTCGGCACCACCACGCCTGCCGGTTATACCGATCTGCTCGTCAGCTACACCTACCGTATCGCCTTTGAAGGCGGCGGCGGTCAGGACTTCGGTCTGGCGGCGGCCATTGCCACGCTGATCTTCCTGCTGGTAGGCGCGCTGGCAATAGTGAACCTGAAAGCCACGCGTATGAAGTTTGATTAAGGGAGATAATAACAATGGCTATGGTCCAACCCAAATCTCAGAAACTGCGTCTCTTCATCACGCACCTGGGGCTGCTGATTTTCATCGCGGCGATTATGTTCCCGCTGCTGATGGTCATCGCTATCTCGCTACGTGAAGGGAACTTCGCCACCGGAAGCCTGATCCCGGATAAAATCTCCTGGGAACACTGGCGGCTGGCGCTGGGTTTCAGCGTGGAACATGCGGATGGTCGGGTAACGCCGCCTCCCTTCCCGGTCCTGCTGTGGCTGTGGAACTCGGTGAAAATCGCCGGTATTACCGCCATCGGCATCGTGGCGCTCTCCACCACCTGCGCCTACGCTTTCGCACGAATGCGTTTTCCAGGTAAAGCAACACTGCTCAAAGGGATGCTGATTTTCCAGATGTTTCCGGCGGTTTTGTCTCTGGTGGCGCTGTATGCGTTATTTGACCGCCTGGGACAATACATTCCATTTATCGGTCTGAATACGCATGGCGGCGTGATCTTCGCCTATCTTGGCGGCATTGCACTGCATGTCTGGACGATTAAAGGCTACTTCGAAACTATCGACAGCTCGCTGGAAGAGGCCGCCGCGCTGGATGGCGCAACCCCGTGGCAGGCGTTTCGCCTGGTGCTGCTGCCGCTTTCCGTACCGATTCTGGCGGTGGTGTTTATTCTGTCGTTCATCGCGGCGATTACCGAAGTTCCGGTCGCCTCGTTGTTACTGCGCGATGTGGACAGCTATACGCTGGCCGTGGGTATGCAGCAATATCTCAACCCGCAAAACTATTTGTGGGGCGACTTTGCCGCCGCCGCCGTCCTTTCTGCTATTCCTATCACCCTGGTGTTCCTGTTGGCGCAACGTTGGCTGGTCAACGGCCTGACGGCTGGGGGTGTGAAAGGTTAAGTTTTATCGAAGTACCTGCCCGGCAACGGGCAATGCCACTGCCCTCAACTTATGTTATCCCCACTTATGGTCGTATTTTGGCGCTCTTCGGAGCGCTTTTTTTATGCGTTATAGACAGCGACTAATTTATTGCCACGCCATACGTCCATTACGGTGTGGCGACGCCTATTCTCGCCGTAGTCGGTTCGAATTACATAACCACAACGTGATAACCAACAGGAGGATCGCCGCCGAATAGAGTAATACATCCATTGGCGTTTTATGATCGACAATGATCAGGCGCACAATCGCCGTGATCCCAATGTACACGAAATAGCGCAGCGGAAAGTGAAGGCCAGACTTAAAGTACTTCACAATCAGCGCAATAAATTCGAAATAAAGAAAGTAGATCACCAGCCCTTCCACCAGTTCATATTTGCTGGCTTGCTCAGGCACGAATAATGCGTCCGCCAGATGCACCGTCTCTTTACCGAGAAAAACAACCAGGATCAGACCGAGGGTAAGCAGCCCCAAATTTAGTACGTTTTGTAAAATCGTGGCGATAAACTCAAGACGTGAGCGCGATAATGGCATCATAACAGCCCCCTCTTTCTCTGCGGCGAGGTTTCTGTATAACGCACAAATGTGACGGGCATCTATATTTTTTATTTATGTTTATATTTTGTTCAATAAGATAATTTGCCGGATAGCGCCGTGAACGCCTTATCCGGCCTGAGTATTAACGGAAATTTACGCTCCTGTCACTGGTCATATCATACAGGCCAAACTTACGGCCAAGCTGTTGACCACCGTCACGCGTCAGCGGCGTCCAGCCAATTGCCGCACGACTTCGGGTTGGGCCGGACGAGAAGAGATCCAGCGGCACGGAAACATATACGCCTTTGGTAAAATCCCCTTCCCCATATTCATCCGGCGACGCATCGGTAATCGTCGCGTAACCGCCGACAACGACGCCGCTATCGAAGCGTTTGGCGATCTCCAACGTACCGCCTTTATCGCCCGCCAGATATTGACCAACGCTGGCTTTCACCAGCACATCCTGGGCGAACGACGGCGTCCAGTATGCGGTCAAATGTCCGGTCTTCACGCTGTAATCGGTAAACTTCATCATATCCTGCGCGCTACGCCAGTCACGCTGTTTCACGTAGTTGGCATCCAGACCAAACGCCCAATTGCTGTCTACCGGGCGATACAGGACTTCCGCCCCGGCACCGCCAAACATGGTCTCCAGATAACCGCCATAGACCTGCCCATAGAAACCATTGCCAAGATACTGGAAGTAGTTGGCCTGTAGGTTATTCACATAAACATCATTCTGCACATACTCACGGACATGCGTACGCACCCGCGGCAGATGCGAGTCCTTCGGCGGATTGGTGTAGTTAAATTTGTCGTAGTTGTTGGCGATATTGGCAAACACGCTGCCCGTGGTGAGCAGATGATCCGTGACCCACAGATCCGCAGTTCCCATTACGCCCAACTGATACATATAGAAGTTTTCCGGGCCGCCTACCGACTGATTCAGCACGGGATCAAGATGAAAATCAACGCGCGACTTGTCGATATACCAACCCTGTTCAGTACTCTCTGGCACGATCGGCTCCACGCGTTTTTGCGCCAGCGGAGTTTCATGTCCCAGCGGTTCGCCTTCCAGATGGCGTTTCAGGCTGGCGACATCGGTTTCAGTGGTGACCTGCGGCAGATTAAGGCGGTTTTCCGTCACGCGGATCGTGCGGATCCCCTCCGGCAGATCGTTCATGACGATCCGGTTAGCACGCACGATCCCTTCACGGGAGTCGCGGTACTTCACCTGTTCGCCGGTAACGTACAGCGTATCGCCTTTGACCTGGATTTTCGGGTCCGCCAGACCAGCATTATATTTCAATAACGTTAATTGATTAGCCACTACCGAATGTTGCAGGATGGCATCCTGCGGCTGTGGTCGGTATTGCGGGCGTGAATTGTCATGATACGCGGGACGTAAATCGTTGAAATTGGTGCGCAGCGTAACGCCAAACATAAAGGTGTTGCCGCGCTCGTAGCTGAGGTTAACGTCGGCCCAATCGGTGACGCGGTAAATGGCGCCGACGTTAAACTTGCTCTTCTGTTCCAGTTTACCCGCAAAATCCTGCTGATAGTTATTGCCTTCATACTCCAGCTTCAGGCGTAGCGGTTGCCACGGGGTCTGGTATTCCACGCCGCCAAACAGCGAAGCCGGGCCGTGAAACATATCGCTACCGTCGACGGAACCTGCCTCTTTATAACTGTTATCACGCGAACAGAATTTATCACTATACGAACAGAAAGGATTAGACACATTGCCGCTGGTGCCAAGATAGCCCCAGCCGAGACCTAATGAAAAATCAAATGGCCCCCAGGCCTTACTCGCTACAATATATTCCGCATCAAACAGCCCCGTCCCGCCGATATCGCGCGCGCCAACCGCCACCTGCGGCATCCAGTAACTCTCTTCCCACAACCGCAGTTTCACATCAAACGCTTTATCTTTGTAAGTCTGGTCACCGGAGAATGATTCCACGCTGCTGTACTTTTTCGTACGGACATCGGTATAGCGCAACGTGGTTTCCAGCCACGGGAAAAGCTGAACCGAAGCCGAGTAGTAGCGGTACTGATCGTTATCGCGATAGTTCAGACTCATCTCCCCTTCACGCGCCATACGCGCTGTCGGCGTTTGCAGCAGGCCCACGCCGCCAAAGTCAGATTGTGAAGGTCCAACAGGGGCTGGATATGTTTCGGCATGGCAGGCCGCGCTAATACCCAGCGCCAGCACGCTGAGCAGATGTGTTTTTTTCATTATTCCGGTATCCGCTGCGTCAGGGTATGAAGAATGTCGGCATTCATCGCCTCCGGCGTGCCGCGCCAAAGGGAATCGGCAAAACCGACAAAAATAATGCTGCCGGGCATCGGCTCGATATGACGCTTATTCCAGTAAGCCACCGGCGCTTTTTGGCTGCGTCCATCAGGGTAAACCACCCAGGCATAGCTACGATCCGCGCCGCTGAGTAAGCGCTGACCCTCAAGATAACTGGCGACGTCCCGCCCAGGGACGAACGGCTGGCTGCCCGGCTGGCTAATCAAGCCAAAGAGCGTCACCTGCGTGGGTTGCGGCCCGACCCAGAGCGTGTAGTGACCTTGCAGCGGCGGGTTACCTCGTTCGCTCACCCGAACCACGTCAGGATCAAGGTTCACTAATTGTCTGCCCGTCACCTTCACCGCCTGAATCTGTCGGCGCAGTGTGTTTATCGCCGCCGCATCGCCATCTTCCTCAGCGCTGAGCGCCGCCAGTCGCCCGAGAAGTTCCTGCTGCTGTTGACGCGCCGTCACGGTCGCCTGTTCTTCGCCTATCACCGCCGCAGGCCACCAGCTCGTTGCCAGGCGCGGCTGTCCGACTAAATCGAGCAGACGCTCAGCGTCTGTCAGCGTTTTAGGCTCGCTATTACCTTGGGTAAAAACGGTAACAGTGCCGCTGGCAAAGGCGGATGACGCGATAAAGGCCAGCGCCAGCGCGCTTATCGTCCTTTTCATCATGATTTTGCCGCCTTAATCAGCGTGGTTTTCACCGGAAAGTAATTCGCGCCCAGATACTGTTCCGTCTGGCGAATTTGGCCTTCGCTATCAACCCAGTAGCGATTACGCCAGCGCGTTTGATCGGTCGTCACTTCTTCATCTAACACCCGCACGGCGGTTTCCTCACTGCCGACGTTCACTCTATCGGTCCCTCGCCATGTAAAAACGGAACGGGCGGTGGCGTAACGCACCTGGCGATGTTCGGTCCAGCCCAGGGTGCGAGTCCAGGTCGCGCCATCGATAATCTGTCCTGGTTTCGCCAGCGGGTCGGCCGCCAGATTATTCACATCGATCAGGTTGTCACCGCTGAGCAGAGTTTTGACCAGACGGCCATGCTGCGTCACGATCGTCGCGCCATCCTGCGTCACCCATTTCTGCTGCCCGTTTTCCGAGAAAGCGAGCACCACAAACAGTTGAGGACCGCCGTTAAGCTGCATGTACTGGCTGGCATAAGGCATGTTTTGAATATCGTCATCCGTTAGCTGTACGCCTGGCGTACCGAACAAACTGTCCCACAGTGAATCGCCCAGGCCTTTGGTGGTGGCCGAACACGCCTGTAATAGCAGGCAAATCAGGATAAGTGCGAGTCGCTTCACGACGCTTCTCCAGAGGGGCAAAATAACCACACCGGAGTGTGGTTATGGTTAAACGTACCGATACTACTGGGTACTGGTGGTCGTGGTGGTCGTGGTTCCGGTATTGGAACCATCGCCGCCGCCGGTTGCCGCTAACGCGACGCCCACCGCCGAACTTACGGTGCTAACGCTGGTAGCGGAGGAGCTTCCCGCCGATACCGACGTCGCTGCCGACCCTGCCGCTTCACCCACCTGAACGGGGGCTGCCGAGACAGATGTCGCCGCAAGCGCGGTTATGGCAAAAATGCCATACAGTACTTTTTTCATCATAATTTCCCTTCATTGAATGAATGGAGATTTACCCAAAAGAATTTCGGGCGCTACCGAGTATACACAACCAAAGCAGGCGGATTATGTCCGGGAGAAATAACAGCGAGGTTTTAGGATAATTAAACTTTAAAGAAGTAACGCCTACATTATTTAATTAACAAACAAATAAAATCAATAAGTTAAAATTAAACTAAAAGACATCAGCATCCGTATAATCTGAAAATAACGCAGAGTGATTTTCTGGTTATTGCTTATTTTAGGATTAAGCTCAATATAAAATTGTGGGGATAAAGACGGACAAGCGGAATTATCTTATAAAAAAAGCCGATGTGAATATCGGCCTTTTTATTATCTTATTCTCTTTTTGCCGGATGGCGGCGAAACGCCTTATCCGGCCTACAGACGCTATGCATTACGTAGACCGGATAAGCGCAGCGCCATCAGGCGCGCCAGGCTTTATAACGGTTAATCAGACCGTTGGTAGAGCTATCATGGGACGAAATAGCTTTATCATCGCCCAGCTCCGGCAGAATACGGTTAGCTAACTGTTTACCCAACTCAACGCCCCACTGGTCGAAAGTAAAGATGTTCAGGATGACGCCCTGCGTAAAGATTTTATGCTCATACAGCGCAATCAGCGCGCCCAGGCTGAACGGTGTAATTTCACGCAGCAGGATAGAGTTGGTCGGGCGGTTGCCTTCAAACACTTTGAATGGCACAACGTGTTCAAGCTGCGCCGGATCTTTACCCTGATCGCGATATTCCTGCTCAACCACTTCGCGGGATTTACCAAACGCCAGCGCTTCGGTCTGCGCGAAGAAGTTAGACAGCAGCTTCTGATGATGATCGGATAGCGGGTTATGGGTGATAGCCGGGGCGATAAAATCACACGGCACCATTTTAGTACCCTGGTGAATCAATTGATAAAACGCGTGCTGACCGTTGGTGCCTGGTTCGCCCCAGATAATTGGGCCTGTCTGATAATCCACGGCGTTGCCGTTACGGTCAACGTATTTACCGTTGGATTCCATGTTACCCTGCTGGAAGTAGGCGGCGAAACGGTGCATATACTGGTCGTACGGCAGAATGGCTTCGGTTTCCGCGCCGAAGAAATTGTTGTACCAGATGCCAATCAACGCCAGCAGAATGGGTAGGTTTTTCTCCGCCGGAGTGGTGGAGAAATGCTTGTCCATCGCGTGCGCGCCGGAAAGCAGCTCGACAAAGTTGTCGAAACCGACGGACAGAATAATGGACAGCCCGATGGCAGACCACAGCGAGTAACGACCACCGACCCAGTCCCAGAACTCGAACATATTGGCCGTGTCGATACCAAATTCGCCGACCGCTTTGGCGTTAGTGGAGAGCGCAGCAAAGTGTTTCGCTACGTGTTTTTCATCGCCTGCAGTTTTCAGGAACCAGTCGCGCGCGCTGTGGGCGTTGGTCATGGTTTCCTGGGTGGTGAAAGTTTTAGAAGCGACCAGGAACAGTGTGGTTTCAGGGTTCACTTTCTTCAGCACTTCAGCGATGTGGGTGCCATCGACGTTAGAGACGAAGTGCATGTTCAGATGGTTTTTATACGGACGCAGCGCTTCGGTCACCATGAACGGGCCGAGGTCGGAACCGCCGATACCGATGTTCACCACGTCGGTGATGGCCTTACCGGTGTAGCCTTTCCACTGACCGGAGATAATCGCTTGCGAGAAAGTTTTCATCTTCTCAAGCACGGCGTTCACTTCCGGCATCACATCTTTGCCGTCCACGATGATCGGCGTATTGCTACGGTTACGCAGCGCCACGTGCAGCACGGCGCGGTCTTCGGTGCGGTTGATCTTCTCGCCGGAGAACATGGATTTAATCGCGCCGGCCAGATCGGTCTCTTTCGCCAGATCCTGTAATTTTGCCAGCGTCTCTTCGGTGATGCGGTTTTTGGAGAAATCCACCAGCATCAGATCGTCAAACGTCGCGGAAAATTTAGCGAAACGGTCGCTATCGTTCGCGAAAAGCTCAGCGATCGTAACGTCTTTCATTTCATCGTAGTGTTTCTGGAGCGCCTGCCAGGCAGAAGTCTGCGTTGGATTGATGTTTTTCATTAGCAATACTCTTCTGATTTGAGAATTGTGACTGGGATCGATTGTAACGCCAGTCACAGAAAAGTGTGATTGTTTTAGTGCCGTTGCCCCAGGCACTGTCGAATGAGGATAAAAAGTATATACCCTAAATAATTCGAGGTGCAGAAAGGCGGCAAATGGGTAAGTCGCCGGGCGCATAGATAAGCCAACATACTACAAACGGGTATCGGGGTTATAAGCGCTGTTACTGAGCCTAAACTCAGCATAAAAAATCCGCATAATCCCAACGTTGACAGTCCAGTCCACAACTTTTATTTATAAATACGTTACTTGCATTTGCGCCTGCACCGGTTTCTGTTCTGCCTTTGTGCCATGGTCGCGTTTTTCATTTCCTGACACGAGGTTGATATGACAGAGATCGTTGTTTCCAAATTTGGCGGTACCAGCGTCGCTGATTTTGACGCCATGAACCGTAGCGCGGATATCGTACTTTCCGACGCCAATGTTCGTTTAGTCGTGCTTTCCGCGTCTGCCGGCATCACTAATCTGCTGGTGGCGCTGGCCGAAGGGATGGAGCCTGGCGAACGTTTCGCTACGCTCGACGCCATCCGTAAAATCCAGTTCGATATCCTTGATCGTCTGCGTCATCCGAATGTCATTCGGGAAGAGATTGAACGCCTGCTGGAAAACATCACTATTCTGGCGGAGGCAGCATCGCTGGCGACATCGGCAGCCCTGACCGATGAACTGGTCAGCCACGGCGAGCTAATGTCTACCCTGCTATTTGTTGAGATCCTGCGTGAACGCGACGTACAGGCCCACTGGTTCGACGTGCGCAAAGTGATGCGTACCAGCGATCGCTTTGGTCGTGCGGAACCGGACGTCGCAGCGCTTGCGGAACTGGCCGCGCAGCAGTTGCTCCCGCGCCTGAGCGAAACGTTGGTCATTACTCAGGGTTTTATCGGCAGTGAAAGCAAAGGCCGCACCACGACGTTAGGCCGCGGCGGCAGCGACTATACGGCAGCGTTGCTGGCTGAAGCGCTCCATGCCGCGCGGGTTGATATCTGGACAGATGTGCCCGGTATTTACACCACCGACCCGCGCGTGGTGCCCGTCGCGCAGCGAATTGATGAAATCGACTTTGAAGAAGCGGCGGAGATGGCAACCTTCGGCGCAAAAGTACTGCATCCAGCCACCTTACTCCCGGCCGTGCGTAGCGATATCCCGGTCTTCGTTGGCTCCAGTAAAGATCCGCAAGCGGGCGGTACGCTGGTGTGCAATAAAACCCAAAACCCGCCGCTGTTCCGCGCGCTGGCGCTGCGCCGCAATCAAACGCTATTGACGCTACACAGCCTGAATATGCTGCACTCGCGAGGTTTCCTGGCAGAGGTGTTCGGCATTCTGGCGCGGCATAATATTTCGGTAGATCTGATTACCACTTCGGAGGTGAGCGTCGCGCTGACGCTGGATACTACCGGCTCCACCTCCACGGGCGATACGTTACTGACCCAATCCTTATTGATGGAGCTTTCCGCGCTGTGTCGGGTCGAAGTCGAAGAAGGACTGGCGCTGGTCGCGCTGATTGGCAACAACCTGTCAAAAGCCTGCGGTGTTGGTAAAGAAGTGTTTGGCGTCCTGGAACCGTTCAACATTCGCATGATTTGTTACGGCGCCTCCAGCCACAATCTGTGCTTCCTCGTGCCGGGAGACGATGCCGAGAAAGTGGTGCAAAAGCTACATCAGAACTTATTTGAATAAATCGCCCTGGCACGACAGCAGGTGAGCGCTATCAGACAATACGCTGCCGGATAACGGCGCAAGCGCCTTATCCGGCGGTTCCCACGTCAGGCACTGCCGGCGGAATACTGCTCCAGAAAGCCAATTACAGAAGGCAGGAATCTGTACACCCTGCTCGTCCCATCAACATGGGCAGCTTTCCCCAATTTATGCCCTCCTCATTTTGAACCTCGTCACAAAACCACACAAAACAACATAAAGCAAAAACACAAATTGATCATTATATTTTAATAACTTACCTTTAAAAATTGAGATCGTTTGGTATAAAACCATTTTTTCATTGTTGCTTTATTTTGTTTTAGTTGGAATTATGATTGCACTACAACACAGATAACCCCCTTACCCTATTTGAGGCCGCTATGAAAAAAATTGCGATTATTGGAAGCAGTGGAGGCAACCTCTACAACCTGGGTGGCGCCGAGCCAGAGAAGTTACTCCAGGAGATTTATCAGCAGTGTGAGGCTGCGGGCGTGAATGTGGCCGCCGTACAATTTATCGCGGCAGAGGCCTCGATGGACGTCGCCAAACCGGATACCCCGGCATCGGTTTATGCATTAACCACAGAAAACCAACAAAAACCACAGCGCATATTTCAGGGTAAGCTTTCGGAGGTAAACACCTCGGTAGTAGAAAGCGATCGCCGAATCGCTGAGATGATCCGCCGCGGTGAGATCGATGGGATCGTGGTAATGAGCGCCGATCCGGTAAAGGCGAACCAGGCCGTTTTTGCCACCGCCGTTGAGATGAAAACACCGATTGTCGGCACCGGGGGAACCTCCATGGCGCTGGTGGCGGCAAAGGGGGCGAATGTGGTCGCGACCTCCGGAACAACCGGCACCACCAGCCGTACCCGCGCCGTCTCCTTCGTGGCGTCACTATGTAAACATTGGGGTATCAAGTACAAACCACAGTTGGGTAGCGCTTCGCCCTCGCAGAGCGGTTCCGGAAAAAGCCTGCTCAAACGTTTTAACATTCGTAGCATCATGATCCCTGCGCTACCAGGCTTTATCGCCATGGCGATTGTACTCGCCCTGAGCCACATACCAGGACTGGAAAAACTTAACGATATCTTTGAAATATTACTAAAAGGTCTGCCAGTGTTAGTCGCGGTACTGGCGGCAAAACAGATTTCCGAACTGGATGAAGTTTCAATTGTGGCTGGGGTCGTCGCTGGCGTGCTTTCCGTAGAGGGCGGACTGATCGGCGGCATTATCGGCGGTGTAATGGCGGGGATTTTCGTCCGTTGGCTGT
Organism: Salmonella sp. SJTUF14076; assembly: GCF_015534835.1. Lineage (NCBI taxonomy): Bacteria > Pseudomonadati > Pseudomonadota > Gammaproteobacteria > Enterobacterales > Enterobacteriaceae > Salmonella > Salmonella sp. SJTUF14076. The sequence goes on from NZ_CP064674.1 coordinate 4,362,647, forward strand.
TCGAGCTGTGCCTGAACTGGCGCTTCCCAATGACTACCGTCAACATCGTCGCCGGTGGGATATCGGGCCTTGCCGCTGGGTTAATCATGCACTATCTGCTGAGTCCGCTGGCGCTATCTGCGGGTAATTACATCAAACTGGCTATCGAAAGCACGCTGGCATTCAGCCCAATTCTTGCCGGGCTGCTGGCTGGTCTGGTTATCTGGCCTGCCATTCTCGGCGGCGTCTATCACGCGGTGATCCTGCCGTTGGTACTGCTGGAGATGGAAAAATCCGGCGTCAGCTTCCTCGGCGCGGTCGATATGGTCGGTCTGGTGATGGTGGCCGCAGGTATTAACCTTGCCAATGTGATCGCCCCGCGTGAAAAAAGCGAAGCTGCCGTTGCTACGCCGGGCCTGCTCATTAACCTGGGTTTTGGCACCTTTGTTGAATCCGCCTATCCCTTCATGTTCGCCAACAAAATTGTTTTTGGCTCCGCCATTTTTTGGGCCGGAATGGGCGGCATGATGCTGGGCTTTTTTAACGTCAAAGGCGTGGCCTATGTTCCGGCTTTCGCCTCACCGTTCTTATCCAGCAATGCGCTCCAGATGGCCATCGTAATGATTGCCACAATGGCGATGACCTGCCTTACCACCATTATTGCTAACCGTTTCAAACCTGTCGTACAGAGCGAATCAACAACGACAGCCGTTAATTAATGCACCAACACCAGAGGTACACCATGTTTAAAGGCGATATGAATAAAAAACGCGCCAAAGCGTTACAGAAAGTGAAAGAAGCCATCACGCTTCACGGTGGGCAAACTATCCTCAGCACAGGAATAACTGGCGACGATGCACGCCTGGCGAAAGCCGTGTGTGAGGCTGGCGTTAAGCTGCTGGAGCCGAACCACCCTGCGTTGGCGCTGGCGCGTGGACACAAAGGCGTGAGCAACATGCACGCGGCGGAGCAGATTCGTCACGAAATCACCAATAGCCAGATGGCTGAGGCCGTACACGGTGTTCGTAATGTGGTCCCGGACGATATTTTTATCACCGTTGGTATCGCCGGCGGTTTTACCGAAACCTTACCGGTGCCGCTCAGCGAAACGGAAATTCTGGAGATTGCCCGCGCTGGAGCCGACGGTTTACATACGCATAAATCCGACTGGGACGATCTGCAGGACATCGTTAATCTCGCCCATCAATATGGTCTGACCGTCGATGCCTACATTGGCCATCCTGACGATCTGCATACTTTCGGTATTCCTGCGCGCACGCCGGAAGAGGTCGCCAGCGTGGCGAAGCGGATGCAGGATATCGGCGTGGACATGATTGGTCTGATGACCGGCATGAGCTATGAAGGCGTAGCGGCAGGCGATATCCCGCAGATGATTAAAGATCGCCTGCGGGCGTTGGTCGGCGCGGTGGATGTTCCGACGCTGGCGGAAGGCGGGATTAACCTCGCCAACGCGAAAGCGTTTAAAGATACCGGAGTCAACATTCTGGTGGTCGGTACGGCTATCGACAACATGGTGTGCAACGCCGCCAAAGAAGCCGTTACGCCGTTTATTGTTCATTGATATCAGGGAACGAGAGATGTTGTTAATCACCGATCTGGATGGAACATTACTCACCTCGCAGAAAACAATCAGCCCGCGCACGCGCCAGGCGCTGATTGCGTTCCGCCAGAACGGTGGTCTACTGGCGGCATGTTCCGCCAGACCGGTCTCCTCAATGGTACGCCTGCTACGCCAGCAACAGGTTGATACGTTGTTTAGCTGGTGCGCCGGTTTTAACTGCGGACACCTGCTGGAGATGGCGGGGCAGCGCATTATTCATTCTGCTCCGTTGTCCGCCACAGATCTGTGGAATATTGACCAGCATATTTCTCTTTCCCGCTATCACCACCATTTTTTTAGCGCCGAAGCAATTCACCATCGTGACGATAGACTGATTGCGCCCTGGACAACATATGAAGCCCGTTTATTTGGGTTGCCGCTTATAACTGAAACTACAGAAAATATCTTTAATCGTCGCGATATATATAAAATTACCCTTGTTGCCGCATCTTCGGAGATAGATACACTGTGTACAGAAGTGAATAATCACCTGCCTTATGGATATTATGCGGTCGTCACGGGAGAAAATTATATTGATATTCAAAGAACCGATGTAAATAAAGGGTGCATAATAGAACAATTAATTCATTATTTAAATATATCTTCTGACAAGGTGGTCGTGATTGGCGATCAGCAGAATGATGTCAGCATGTTTGCCGCCGCCGGAATCAGCATCGCAATGGGCAACGCGCCGGATGCAGTAAAGCGGCAGGCCGGCTATGTGACTGCCACGAATGATGAGGAGGGTATCGTCCATGCGTTGGAGTGGTTGCGTTGCCTTACGCATCCAGTTACCATGCGCCAAAGGTTGACGGCGGCGAAAGATAATGAATCCAATTAAAAGACGAAAACATATTCTTGATGAATTAAACAAATTCGGTGAAGTCACCGTTATTAAATTATCGGAAATGCTCAACGTCACCTCGGAAACCATTCGTCGCGATCTCTCCTTACTGGAATCAGAAGGCAAAATCACTAAGATTCATGGGGGCGCGGTCAAAAAGCAAGTTGTCCAGGAGGATGCGTTTAGCGCAAGAATAGAGGCGCATCGCGAAGAGAAAATAGCGATTGGCAAACTTGCCGCCGAAATGGTCAGTGAACGGGATACATTGTTTATTGATTCCTGTACAACTAACCTTATTCTGGCCGAGCAATTACCGCCTCTCGCTTTTTCCGTGATTACCAATTCAGCACTGATTGCCGATAAAATTAAAGAGCATAACCTGCAGGCCCGCGTGTATGTATTAGGCGGCGAATATGATTACCATTTTCGCGCTAATCTCGGCGTCTCGGTATGTCAGCAGATTAACGCAATTCACGCGGATATCTGTTTTATTGGCGCTGGCGGCATTTCTCCCCAGCATGGCGTGTTGGTGAAGAGCTTTGAAGAAGCCTACGTTGCCAAAGCCATGATTGCGATGAGCAAAAAATCAGTGATTCTCGCCGACCATACCAAATTTGGTCAGGACGGTGTGATGTGCATCGCAAGCGTAAAAGAAATCGATAACATCATCACGGATAAAGGATTTACGTCAACGGGTTATACGCCACAGGATTTCGCCGGAAAGCTGCGGATTGCTGACTGAGCGCTATCCGCCCGTTGCGTATTGCCGTAGACTAAATGCATCGGCTAACTGAGGGCACCCGTATGGCACTCCCCCGCATTACCCAAAAAGAGATGACCGAGCGCGAACAGCGCGAACTGAAAACGTTGCTGGACCGCGCCCGTATTGCGCACGGTCGTCCGCTGACCAATTCTGAGACCAACAGCGTAAAAAAGGAGTACATCGATAAGCTGATGGCGCTGCGTGAGGCTGAAGCGAAAAAAGCCCGCCAGTTGAAGAAAAAGCAGGCGTATAAACCCGATACGGAAGCGTCATTCTCCTGGTCGGCGAATACGCCGACGCGCGGCAGACGTTAACGTCCTTTCTTCTTTCGTCCCGGCGAGGTAAAGCGCTTACCGCTTGATGCCGGGCGCGCTTTCTCATTGCTTTTTTCGATCGCAATAACCGGTCGCTTAATACCCGTGGTCTTCGGCTTCGCTTTGGCCTTTGGTTTGGCTTCGGAAGAGGAACGCTCAATCAATTTAAACAGATCGATCAGCTCATCGTCCGTCAGATCGCGCCACTCGCCCAGCGGAATCCCGCTCAGGCTGACGTTCATAATGCGCGTACGCTCCAGTTTCGTCACTTCATAACCAAAGTATTCACACATACGACGGATCTGACGGTTTAATCCCTGCACCAGGGTGATGCGAAAGACAAACGGCGCCTCTTTTTTCACCTTACATTTTTTGGTGACGGTACCCAGAATCGGCACGCCAGCGCCCATACCACGAATAAACTCGTCGGTAATCGGTTTATCCACCGTCACCAGATACTCTTTTTCGTGATCGTTACCGGCACGCAGAATCTTATTGACCAGATCGCCGTGGTTAGTCAGAAATATCAGCCCCTGCGAGTCTTTATCCAGACGACCAATCGGGAAGATACGTTTGCTGTGGTTCACAAAATCGACAATATTGTCGCGTTCGCCGTCTTCAGTGGTACTGACAATGCCAACCGGTTTATTCAGCGCAATCAGCACTAAATCATCCGCTTCTCGCGGCTCAATCAACCGACCATTTACTTTAACAATATCCCCTGCGACTACCTGATCGCCAATGGCGGCGCGTTTGCCGTTGATAAAGACATTGCCCTGTTCGATAAAACGGTCCGCCTCGCGACGCGAACAGATGCCGCTTTCACTGATATATTTATTAAGCCGGGTAGATGTGTCGGTCAGCATATTTACTCTCTGAGAAATTTTTCTACATAAACGTCGGGAATGTGACTTACCACATCAAATCGTCAGGAACTTTAAAATCGGCATACGGATCATCTTCGTCCTGCTCTTCCTGACTCAGCGCACTGTTTACGACAATACTGTCCGCATCTCGTTGTGCGATTTTATCGGCGACGCTCGCGGGAATAATCGCATATTCACATTCACCGCTGTTATTGATAACCAGGCGCGCAATCGCGAGACGCCCATTAATCAGTTGCGTCTGAGTGAGCTTATCCACGTCTATTTTTTTGATGACGTTATTATCGGTGAAGTTAAAACCAATATCGCCTTTAGATACATTGATTCTATTCATTTCAATAAGTTGCTTAACCTGAGCTTTAAACTCTTTCGCTAAAACCGCTTGTTTTTGCTGTTCACTGAGTTGTTTATCACGCTCAAGTTGCGCCTTTTTATTTTCTTCCACCGCTTCTCTGGCCTCACGAGCCTGAACGCGTGATTTTTTAGCCGTGCGTTGGACTTTGGCCATTTTTTTGCTGGTCACTAATCCCGCTTGTAGCAGTTGCTCTTGTAAGGTCAGTTTTGCCATTTTCGTCTCTAAACGTGTTAAATAATTTTGCGGATTATACCTGTAATTTTTCAGGCGATACCAGATGGCAGATCTGGCCTGTCGTCACTTTTAGCGACCGTGCGTTGCCTGTGACACGCATAACATCATGAGCCATATCAGTAAGACATTAAATGGATAATGGTAGCATTATTACGTTTTGACATTTCCTGATGAGGTGGAGAAGTAATGGAACTGCTTTTATTAAGTAACTCGACGCTGCCGGGTAAAGCCTGGCTGGAACACGCTCTGCCGCTGATAGCGAATCAGTTGAACGGTCGACGCTCAGCCGTGTTTATTCCGTTTGCCGGCGTCACGCAAACATGGGACGAGTACACGGATAAAACCGCAGAGGTGCTTGCGCCATTAGGGATAAACGTCACAGGGATTCATCGTGTCGCCGATCCGCTTGCGGCGATTGAGAAAGCGGAAATCATTATTGTCGGTGGCGGAAATACCTTTCAGCTACTGAAAGAATCGCGTGAACGCGGGCTGCTGGCGCCGATGGCGGACAGGGTAAAACGCGGCGCGCTGTATATCGGCTGGAGCGCAGGCGCCAACCTTGCCTGCCCGACTATCCGCACGACCAACGATATGCCGATCGTCGATCCAAACGGTTTCGACGCGCTGGATCTGTTCCCGCTGCAAATTAATCCTCACTTCACTAACGCCTTGCCGGAAGGTCATAAGGGCGAGACCCGCGAGCAGCGTATTCGCGAACTGCTGGTGGTCGCGCCGGAACTGACAGTGATTGGTTTGCCGGAAGGTAACTGGATTCAGGTGAGCAACGGCCAGGCGGTTCTCGGCGGCCCGAATACCACCTGGGTGTTTAAAGCAGGCGAAGAGGCCGTGGCGCTGGAAGCGGGTCATCGCTTTTAATCCCTGGCCACATTGAATGCCGAATGGCGGGCCTACGCGCATGTTCTCCGTAGGCCCCGCCATCCGGCATTTCACTTAATACTCGCCCCGTTCCTCGTCCTGATCCGGCTGTTCCAGTACGCTATAGGCGACCGAACAGAACAGTGAGTTAAGACGCTTCATATCGCCCAGCAGCCCTAAATGGAGCGAGCTGGTTTCAATGCTTTGCACGTTCTGCTGGTGCAGGCGGTCGACATGCGCATGTGAGTATCGGCGATTAAGTATACGGAAGCGATGTTTACTGCGGCGCAACCGACGGGCGCTGGTGACATCGCCGGAGAAAAAGACCGACATCGCCAGTTGCAGATTACTGAGCAGTTGATCGTAAAGCGCATCCAGCTCTTTCAATCCTTCTTCTGAAAATGCCCGACGCGCCGCCAGCGACTTGTCGGCAATCTCGCTGCCCATTCGCTCGATAATATCCGACGCCTGTTCGAGGTTCAGGGCCATCTCAATAATCTCCGCCCACCGGCGGGACTCCTCCGCCGCCAGCTCGTCTTTTGGCATTCGCGCCAGATAAAGCTTAATCGCGGTGTAGAGCACGTTAACGTCATCCGCCAGCTTGCGCAGCGCTTTCTCTTCACGCGGCTCGCCGTGCATGACCTTTTTTAGCCCTTCCATCATCTGTTCCATCGCATCGCCAATGCGCAACACCTCACGGGCAGCATTAGCCAGCGCCAGCGTTGGCGTATCCAGCGCGCTGACATCCAGATGTTTCGGCTTCAGATGGGTATCCAGTTCAGGCTCATCACGAATAATTCGTTTACAAAAACGCGCCATCAGCTCGGCAAATGGCACCATCGCCAGGCAGCGCACCAGGTTATAGAAAACGTGGAAATAGATCACCAGCTCTGACTTCGGTAGCGATAGCTCATCCATCAGATTCGCCAGCGGATGGACAAACGGCAGGATGACCAGGCTGCCGATCAATTTGAACAATAGGCTGCCGAGCGCTACGCGACGCGCGGCAGCATTGGCGGCGCTGTTGTTGAGCATCGCCAACAAGCCCGATCCCAGATTGGCGCCGATGACCAGGCACAACGCCACCGGGAACGATATAATCCCCGCCGCCGTCAGGGTCGCCGTCAGCAACACCGCCGCCAGGCTGGAATAACTGATAATAGCGAACATCGCGCCAATCAGCGCATCCAGCATAATGTCGCCCGTCAGCGACGCGAAAATGACCTGCACGCCATTAGCCTGAGTGATCGGCGTCACTGCCTGCACAATCAGCTCCAGCGCCAGTAGAATCAGGCCAAGCCCGATACCGACGCGACCCAGCTGCCCGGCGCGGGACTGCTTACGTCCCAAAAAGAAAATCACGCCAATAAAAATCAGCAGCGGCGATAGCCACGACAAGTCAAAGGTGAGAATACGCGCCATTAGCGCAGTACCCACATCGGCGCCCAGCACAATCACCAGAGCTGGCGTCAGGGCGACAAGATCCTGGGCGACAAACGACGTTACCAATAAAGTGGTGGCGTTACTGCTTTGTACCAGCGCGGTAACACCGATACCCGCACAAAAGGCGAGCGGTTTCTTTTCCACGCTGCGGCTGAGGACAGTGCGTAGACGCGCGCCAAACACGCGCATTACGCCAGTACGAACGATATGTGTTCCCCATACCAACAGCGCAACGGCAGAAAGTAGATGGAGCAAAGTTAACACGGCGTCAGGTTCTCCTTATCGTTATACGTTTTCCTGAAGCTCACTTGCGATAAATTGCCTGATGGCGCACAGCGTTAAGGCCTGGTGGCGTTGCACGCCACCAGGCTTACCATACATGCTGGATAAGGCGTTTACGCCGCCATCCGGCAAATTCAGCGTAGAGCCTTCCTTCAGTATAAGGGTTTAATTGTAAGAAAGAGACAAGGCACCCAATGAGTGCCTTGTATGTTGTAAGGAAAAGTGACGATTTTATGAATCAGTCCGCATCGTAACCCAGGTTCGGCGCGAGCCACCGCTCAACGTCCTCAACGCTCATTCCTTTACGGAAAGCATAATCTGTCACCTGATCGCGTTGGATCTGCGCTACCGCGAAGTATTTGCTCTCAGGATGGCTGAAGTACCAGCCGGAGACCGACGCGCCAGGCCACATGGCGAAAGATTCGGTGAGCTTCATCCCGGTGTGTTTTTCGACATCCAGTAGCTGCCAGATAGTGCCTTTTTCGGTATGTTCCGGGCAGGCAGGATAACCCGGCGCCGGGCGAATCCCCTGGTAGTTTTCGCGGATTAATTCGTCGTTACTCAGGCTCTCGTTCGGCGCATATCCCCAGTAAACCTTACGTACACGCTCATGCAGATACTCGGCAAACGCTTCCGCCAGACGGTCGGCAATCGCTTTCACCATGATCTTGTTATAGTCGTCGTGTTGCGCTTCGAAGGCGTCCGCCAGCGCATCCTCCTCCAGACCGCCGGTCACCGCGAAAGCACCGATGTAGTCCGCTTTGCCGCTCAGTTTCGGCGCGACAAAATCCGCCAGACAGTAGTTAGCAAAACCAACTTTCTCGGTCTGCTGGCGCAGGTGGTGGCTGACCGTCAGAACATGAGTACGGGTTTCGTCGCGATAGATTTCGATGTCGTCACCCACACGGTTCGCCGGGAACAGGCCCACCACGCCACGCGGATTCAACAGCTTCTCCGCGCTCAGTTTATCCAGCATATCATTGGCGTCTTTAAACAGACGCTGCGCCTCAACGCCCACCACTTCATCTTCGAGGATGCGCGGATACTTCCCGGCCAGCGACCAGGTCATAAAGAACGGCGTCCAGTCGATATAGTTGCGCAGAGTTTCGATGCTGGCTTCCACCTCCTGCACGCCCAGACGGTGGGCTACCGGCGGGGTGTAGCGTTCCCAATCGAATGCCAGATCGTTATCGCGCGCCGCCTCCAGCGTGACCGGCGGCGTGCGCGGTTTTTTGCGGGCGTGCTGAATACGCACGGTTTCGTACTCTTTGCGGGTACGGGCGACAAAGTCATCGCGCTGGGTGTCGGAGAGTAGCGCCGCCACCACGCCCACGGTACGCGAAGCATTCTGCACGTAGACCGTCGGACCGCTGTAGTTCTGCTCGATTTTCACCGCCGTATGCGCTTTCGAAGTGGTTGCGCCGCCGATCAGTAGCGGGATAGTAAAGCCCTGACGCTCCATCTCTTTCGCCACGTTGACCATTTCGTCCAGCGACGGGGTGATAAGCCCGGAAAGACCAATCAGATCGGCATTCACTTCACGCGCCGTTCTGAGGATTTTCTCCGCTGGCACCATCACGCCGAGATCGACGATTTCGTAGTTGTTGCATTGCAGCACCACGCCGACGATATTTTTACCAATATCGTGCACATCGCCCTTCACGGTGGCGATCACCATCTTGCCGTTGCTGGAACCTTTTTCTTTGCTGGCTTCAATAAACGGCTCCAGGTAGGCCACCGCTTGTTTCATCACGCGAGCGGATTTCACCACCTGCGGCAGGAACATTTTCCCTTCGCCGAACAGGTCGCCGACCACGTTCATGCCGTCCATCAGCGGCCCTTCAATCACCTCAATCGGGCGGGCGGCCTGCTGACGGGCTTCTTCGGTATCCTGTTCGATAAACTCGGTAATGCCTTTCACCAGCGAGTATTCGAGACGCTTTTTCACGTCCCAGCTACGCCATTCCGCCTGCTGGGCACTGGCAGCCTCGTCGGTTTTGCTGCCGCGATATTTCTCCGCCAAATCCAGCAAACGCTCGGTTCCGTCATCGCGACGGTTAAGAATGACATCTTCAACTGCATCGCGCAGTTCGGCAGGCAGGTCGTCATAAATCGCCAGTTGCCCGGCGTTGACGATGCCCATGTCCATGCCGTTGCGGATGGCGTAGTAGAGGAATACCGCGTGGATAGCCTCACGTACCGGGTCGTTGCCGCGAAACGAGAAGGACACGTTAGACACGCCGCCGGAGATCAGCGCGTGCGGCAGCTCGCGTTTGATGTCTTCACAAGCGCCGATAAAGTCCTGCGCGTAGTTGTTGTGCTCTTCAATACCGGTGGCGACGGCGAAGATATTCGGGTCGAAGATGATGTCTTCCGGCGGAAAGCCTACCTCTTCGGTCAAAATTTTGTAAGCGCGGCGGCAAATCTCGATTTTACGTTCGCGGGTGTCGGCCTGCCCCTGCTCATCAAAAGCCATCACCACCACTGCGGCGCCGTAGCGACGTAGCAACTTCGCATGATGAATAAAGGCTTCCACGCCCTCTTTCATCGAAATAGAGTTGACGATGCCTTTACCCTGAATGCACTTCAGCCCTTTTTCGATAACCTCCCATTTGGAGGAGTCGATCATGATTGGTACACGGGCAATGTCCGGCTCACCGGCAATCAGGCTGAGGAAACGCACCATCGCCGCTTCGGCGTCGAGCATCCCCTCATCCATATTGATATCAATAATCTGCGCGCCGCTTTCTACCTGCTGACGGGCGACATCCAGCGCTTCGCTGTATTTCTCTTCTTTGATCAAGCGTTTAAATTTGGCCGAGCCGGTGACGTTAGTACGTTCGCCGACGTTGACAAACAGGCTATCGTCGCCAATGTTCAGCGGCTCCAGGCCGGAAAGGCGGCAGGCGACCGGGATATCCGGCAGCTGGCGCGGCGGCAAACCGGCAACGGCGCGGCTCATGGCGGCGATATGCTCCGGCGTAGTGCCACAGCAGCCGCCAACGATATTCAGGAAGCCCGCTTCCGCCCATTCGCGAATCTGTTTCGCCATGGTGTCGGCGTCGAGGTCGTACTCGCCGAAAGCGTTCGGCAGGCCGGCGTTCGGGTGCGCGGTGACGTAGCATTCGGCAATCCGCGACAGTTCCTGGACGTACTGGCGCAGTTCATCTGGCCCCAGCGCGCAGTTAAGGCCAAAAGTGAGCGCCTCGGCGTGGCGCAGCGAGTTATAAAAGGCTTCGGTCGTCTGGCCGGAGAGGGTACGACCAGAGGCGTCGGTGATGGTGCCGGAAATCATGATCGGCAGATCAACGCCCAGCGCTTCAAACTCTTCTTTCACCGCAAACACCGCCGCTTTGGCGTTGAGGGTGTCGAAGACGGTTTCAATCAGGATCAGGTCCGCCCCGCCTTCCACCAGCGCTTTGGTGGATTCACGGTAGGCCGCCACCAGCTGATCGAAGGTGATATTACGAAACGCCGGGTCGTTGACGTCCGGCGAAATGGAGGCCGTGCGGTTAGTTGGACCAAGCACGCCCGCAACAAAGCGTGGTTTTTCTGGTGTTCGCGCCGTCCATTCATCGGCGCAGGCGCGCGCCAGTTTGGCCGCCGCATAGTTAATTTCCGCCGACAGGGATTCCATCCGGTAATCCGCCATCGCAATGGTTGTCGAGTTAAAGGTGTTGGTTTCGATGATATCCGCGCCAGCCTCAAAGTAGGCGTTGTGGATAGCGGCGATCACCTCCGGCTTGCTGAGGACCAGCAGGTCATTGTTGCCTTTCAGGTCGCAGGGCCAGTCGGCAAAGCGCTCCCCGCGGAAATCTTCTTCATGTAGACGATAGCTCTGGATCATGGTGCCCATACCGCCGTCCAGCACCAGAATACGTTCATTTAACTGCGCACGCAGTTGTTCAACTTTGCTGCTCACACTCGCTCCCGACAACGCTCCACGTAACGAGCCATACTGGCACAAAGCGTGCTGGCGGAAAAGAGAACAACGGGCAACATGAGACATGTTCAGCTTGCCACCCACTTCTGTCGCTTTGCCGGATGGCGGCGCAAGCGCCTTATCCAGCCTACAAATTACTTTGGCAGCTCCCAAAGCGTAGGCCTGATAAGCGAAGCGCCATCGGGCATCCTGTGATGTCACTCATCCGATCAGTTCAGGAACTCTTGCATTATAATTGAATAAAACGAAAATGATTTCCACGATACAGAAAAAGGAGTCTGCCATGGTTGCCCCTATTCCCGCGAAACGCGGGAGAAAACCTGCCGCTACCACTGCACCCGTAACCGGGCAGGTTCAGTCATTAACCCGTGGTCTGAAGCTGCTGGAGTGGATTGCCGAGTCCAACGGCAGCGTGGCGCTGACCGAACTGGCGCAACAGGCGGGTTTGCCTAATTCCACGACTCACCGTCTACTCACCACCATGCAGCAACAGGGTTTTGTCCGCCAGGTTGGTGAGCTGGGTCACTGGGCCGTAGGCGCACACGCGTTTATCGTCGGTAGCAGCTTCTTACAGAGCCGTAATCTGCTGGCGATTGTCCATCCGATTTTGCGCAAGCTGATGGAGGACTCCGGCGAAACGGTAAACCTTGCCGTACTCGACCAGAGCGACCATCAGGCTATTATTATCGACCAGGTGCAGTGCACACAATTGATGCGCATGTCCGCCCCTATTGGCGGCAAGCTGCCCATGCACGCCTCTGGCGCGGGCAAGGCGTTTTTATCACAGCTCAGTGAGGAACAGGTTACCAGTCTGCTGCACCGCAAGGGGTTGCACGCTTATACCCATGCGACGCTGGTATCGCCGATCCATCTGAAAGATGACCTCGCCCAAACACGCAAGCGCGGCTATTCCTTTGACGACGAAGAACATGCGCTCGGTCTGCGCTGCGTGGCCTCGTGTATTTATGACGAACACCGCGAACCGTTTGCGGCCCTCTCTATTTCCGGCCCCTGCTCACGCATTACCGACGATCGCGTCACCGAACTTGGCGCCATGGTGATTAAAGCGGCGAAAGAGGTGACGCTGGCCTATGGTGGAACTCGCTGAAATGAGCAGCCTGAAATTATACTGGCAGGAGAAGTACCCACAGGCCTTCTGTTGGTCTTTCGGTGATTCGCCGGCGCTGGCCGACGAGCTGGCGGCGCTAGTGGTCGCCGGTAAAAAGCGTGGCACCTGTAGCTCGCTGGTTAGCTATCAGAAAGAGCAGCCCCCTGTCACGCCCGGGTCATATCACATTGTGCTCAACGGCACAGGCGACGCCGTGTGCGTCATACGCACGCTGGCGCTCAGGCTGATCCGTTTTAACGAGATGAGCGCCGATCTCGCCGCACTGGAAGGCGAAGGCGATCTTAGCCTGGCGTACTGGCAAGCGGCACACCGGGCCTTTTTTGAGCGCGAGGGTAATTGGTCGCCGGAGATGGAACTGGTTTACGAAGAGTTCGCCGTACTTGAGATCGCGCCGTAACGCACGCTAAAGCGCTGGCGGCGACGATAGGCATACACATCTTCTACATGCCCTTCTTTAATACGCGTCTGTAGCGCGCGCCAGTAATCGGCGCGAAACAGGTCGGCATGCATCTCTTCAAACAATGGCCCGATACGCGGATCGGCACACAGCCAGTGGCGAAACTCCTCCGGGAAAACATCACCCGGCGAGACGCTATACCAGGGTTCGCTGGCCAGTTCGTCTTCCGGATAACGCGCTGGCGGAATATCGCGGAAATTCACTTCCGTCATGTAGCAAATTTCATCGTAGTCGTAGAACACCACGCGGCCATGACGGGTAACGCCAAAGTTTTTAAACAACATATCGCCGGGGAAAATATTAGCGGCGGCAAGCTGGCGAATCGCATTACCATATTCTTCTATCGCATCGCGCAACTGCTGGCCTTCTACCTGTTCCAGCCAGATATTGAGCGGCACCATGCGCCGTTCAATATAGAGATGGCGAATGACGATATGTTCCCCAAGCTCGGTAATCTTCTCTGGCACTTCTTGCCGTAACAGCGCCATCAGCGCCGGATCGATTTGCCGTTTATCCAGTACGAAATTCTCAAACTCCTGGGTATCCGCCATACGACCGACGCGATCATGCTCTTTTACCAGTTGATAACAGGCACGCACATGGGCGGCAGACATCTCTTTCTGCGGGGCGAATTTGTCTTTAATGATTTTAAATACCCGGTCGAAACCTGGCAGGGTAAACACCAGCATCACCATGCCGCGGATGCCAGGCGCCTCAATGAATTTCTCATTGCTTTCAGCCAGATAACACAAATATTCGCGGTAGCTTTCGGTTTTCGCATGTTTCTGGCAGCCAATCGCCATATACAGTTCGGCAGTGGTTTTACCCGGCAGGATTTCACGCAACCACTCAACCAGCGCGGCAGGCAGCGGCGCATACACCATAAAATAAGAGCGGGCAAAACCAAACACAATGCTCGCTTCTGCCGTGGTGGTCAGGCAGGTATCGACAAACAGTTCACCCTCATCAGTGCGATGAATCGGCAATAAAAACGGCAGCGTACCGTCAGGTGTGGTTAATTTACCTACCAGCCAGGCCGCTTTATTACGGTAAAACAACTCGTTCGCCACCTGGACATGGCAGCGAGGTAGCGCGTCCTCGCCCAGTGTTTCAGTCAGGTGCGCAATAATATAGCGGATATCCCGGCTTTTATTCTGCCAGGGCAGACGCAGCGGTAAATCACTGAGTATGCGCATCAACAGCGGCTCCCAACCGTGATCGGGAAAGAAGTCTTTGGCCAGCGGGCGCGGGATAGTACGGAAGCGACGCTCCGGTTGCGAACTGAAAATAAACAACCGCTCGGGTGTTAACGAGCGGTGGTCAAATAACCGGCAATAAACGGAGTTGAAAAAGCTCTCCGCAATCTCGAAGCGCGGGTAATCCGGCAACAGCCGGGTGTAATGCTCTTTAACGCGTAAAAGGAAATCCGCGTCGGTACTTTTGCCATCGGTAATACAGCGCAGTTGCTCCACCACCAGACCCACATGATGATCATAGAGGTGGATACGGCTTTTCATCGCCTGTTGGACGGCGTGCCAGTCGGCCTGTTCAAAACGCTGCTGCGCGCCGGAAGTCACTTCCAGAAATCGACCATACTGCGCGTCAAAGCCTTGCAGGATGGTTTGAGCAATCAGTAATTCCAGGCCACGCGGCATTTTTTTCCCTCATCCGGCACCACGTCATGCCGGATGGCGCGTTCGCTTATCCGGCCTACGCTATCTGTAGGCCCGGTAAGCGCAGCGCCACCGGGCATCAATCAAAACTGCGATTCTTCGGTGGAACCCGTTAACGCGGTAACGGATGACGCGCCGCCCTGAATAATGGTGGTGACTTTGTCGAAGTAACCAGTACCCACTTCCTGCTGGTGGGAAACAAAGGTGTAACCGTCTTTCGCCGCGGCGAACTCGGGTTGTTGAACCTTCTCAACATAGTGTTTCATGCCCTCACCCTGCGCGTATGCATGCGCCAGGTCGAACATGTTGAACCACATGCTGTGGATGCCCGCCAGGGTAATAAACTGGTATTTGTAACCCATGTCCGACAACTGCTGCTGGAAGCTGGCAATGGTCTTGTCGTCCAGATTCTTCTGCCAGTTGAAGGATGGCGAACAGTTATAGGCCAGCAGTTTGCCCGGATACTTCGCGTGGATAGCATCGGCAAAACGACGCGCCAGTTCGAGATCCGGCGTAGAGGTTTCGCACCACACCAGATCGGCATACGGGGCATACGCCAGACCGCGGCTGATCGCCTGCTCAATGCCCGCATGGGTGCGGTAGAACCCTTCGCTGGTGCGTTCGCCGGTAATGAAACCGCTGTCATAGGGATCGCAGTCGGAGGTGATCAGATCTGCCGCATCCGCATCAGTACGCGCAATCACCAGCGTCGGGACGCCCATCACATCAGCGGCCAGACGCGCAGCAACCAGTTTCTGAATCGCCTCCTGCGTGGGAACCAGCACCTTGCCGCCCATATGGCCGCATTTCTTCACCGACGCCAGCTGATCTTCGAAGTGAACGGCCGCTGCACCGGCTTCAATCATCGATTTCATCAGTTCGAAGGCATTCAGAACGCCGCCAAAACCGGCTTCCGCATCAGCAACGATCGGCAGGAAGTAATCCACATAGCGCGGATCGTTGGGTTCAATACCGGATGCCCACTGGATCTGATCTGCACGACGAAAAGTGTTGTTGATCCGATCCACTACCGCCGGAACAGAGTTTGCCGGGTACAACGATTGATCCGGATACATGCTGGATGCCAGGTTGGCATCTGCCGCCACCTGCCAGCCTGAAAGATAAATCGCCTCAATACCGGCTTTCGCCTGCTGCAACGCCTGACCGCCAGTCAGCGCGCCAAGGCTGTTGATATAGCCTTTTTTCGCTTCACCGTGCAACAGCCGCCACATTTTCGCGGCGCCGAGCTGCGCCAGCGTGCACTCCGGGTTAACCGAGCCGCGTAATTTCACCACCTCCTCCGCGCTGTACGGGCGGGTGATGCCTTCCCAGCGCGGTTGTGTCCACTCTTTCTGTAATTCTTCGATTTGTTGAGTACGGGTTTTCATGTGCAGATGCTCCATATTGTTATGTGGTGAATTAAGCCAGTAAGCGATAGCCCGGCAGGGTGAGGAAGTCGATTAAGTCATCTGAGGTGGTGATTTGCTCCATCAGACGTGCGGCATCGTCGAAGCGCCCGCTGCTGTAGCGGTGCTCGCCCAGTTCGTCCTGGATTACCCGCATCTCTTCCGCCAACATTTCGCGGAAAAGCGCTTTCGTTACGGGTTTTCCATTGCTCAGTGTTTTCTCATGGTGAATCCACTGCCAGATAGAGGTTCGTGAGATTTCCGCCGTCGCGGCATCCTCCATCAGACCGTAAATCGGTACACAGCCATTGCCGGAGATCCACGCTTCAATGTACTGCACTGCCACGCGAATATTGGCGCGCATTCCCGCTTCTGTGCGTTCGCCTTCACATGGCTCCAGTAACTGTTCAGCGGTAATCGGCGCATCTTCATCACGGGTAATGAACAGCTGATTTTTGTGCTCGCCCAGTACCTCGTTAAAGACGGCCATTGCGGTATCCGCCAACCCGGGATGCGCAATCCACGTGCCGTCGTGGCCGTTGTTCGCTTCCAGCGCTTTATCCGCTTTCACTTTGGCAAGGACCTGATTGTTGCGTTCAACGTCTTTGCTCGGGATAAACGCCGCCATACCGCCCATCGCGAACGCGCCGCGCTTGTGACAGGTTTTGATCAGCAGGCGCGAGTAGGCGCTCAGAAACGGTTTGTCCATCGTTACCACCTGCCTGTCCGGCAGGACGCGATCCGGGTGATTTTTCAACGTTTTGATATAGCTGAAAATATAATCCCAGCGACCACAGTTGAGACCGACAATATGATCACGCAACGCATGAAGAATCTCATCCATCTGGAAAACAGCTGGCAGCGTTTCAATCAACAGGGTCGCTTTGATCGTACCGCGCGGCAGGTTAAAGCGGTCTTCAGCGTAGCTGAAAACTTCACTCCACCAGGCTGCTTCCTGCCAGGCTTGCGTTTTCGGCAGGTAAAAATACGGGCCGCTACCTTTAGCGAGCAGCGCTTTATAGTTGTGGAAAAAGTACAGAGCAAAATCAAACAGGCTGCCGGGAATGGCTTCCCCCCGCCAGGTAACATGTTTTTCTGGCAGATGTAGACCACGTACACGACAAATCAATACGGCCGGATCGGGCTTGAGCTGATAGATTTTTCCGGCTTCGTTGGTATAGCTAATGGTGCCGTTCACCGCATCACGCAGGTTGATTTGACCATCAATAACTTTATTCCAGTCCGGCGCCAGCGAGTCTTCAAAATCCGCCATAAACACTTTCACATTTGCGTTCAGGGCATTAATCACCATTTTACGTTCAACCGGCCCGGTAATTTCTACTCGGCGATCCTGTAAATCCGCCGGAATACCACGAATCTGCCAATTACTTTCTCTAATGGAAGTGGTTTCCGAAATAAAATCAGGCAACTTACCGTTATCAATATCCTGCTGTTGCTGGATACGTGCAGCCAGGAGTTTATTGCGTTTTGGCGTAAAACGGGTGACTAACTCCGTCAAAAACTCGACTGCTTCAGCGGTCAGGACTTGCTTTTCCAGCTCGCCTTGCGGCCTGGTAAAGGTTAATTCATCAGTTGTGGTTGCCTGTGGATTCATCATGCAGCTCCTCGTTGTTGATCCAGATACATCCCCAATGCGAACGAAGGATCACTGTGCGCTTTTCGTTCAACACAACTAAGACTACTCAATTAAATTTCAAAATCAAAAACAATTTCCATTTTTAATTTAATTATGCATTAACCTATTGATAACAATGTAAATTAAATTTAATTACATGATGAGGTGCGTTTCGGAAATAAAAAAGGCACCCGAAGGTGCCTGATTCAACATGCTGAAACGCTTTAGGATCGTCAGAAGCAGAAGATTAATCCAGGGTTGGATTCATGTGACGCAGATCATATGGCGTAATCTGGTAGACATAATAGTTGAGCCAGTTAGTAAACAGTAAATTACCGTGGCTGCGCCAGGTTGCGCGCGGTATGTTTTGCGGATCGTTTTTTGGGAAATAGTTGTACGGAACCTCCGGATTTAACCCGGCCTCAACGTCACGAAAATATTCACCCGCTAACGTATGAGCGTCATATTCAGGATGACCGGTGACAAACGCAATACGTTTATCTTTGCTGGCAAACAGGTACGCATCCCCTTCTTCTGTTTCGGCCAGAATTTCAAGATCCGTATAATCCCGTATCAGCGCCGCCGGGAAATCGGCATAGCGTGAGTGTGGCGCCAGAAACGAATCATCAAAACCACGCGTTAACAGAGCATGTGGATGAAGGATGTGATGTTCATAGACGCCGGAAAGTTTATCTGTACGGGTCTGCTTAGGGATACCATACAGAATATTGAGTGCGGCCTGAACGGCCCAACAGACAAATAGCGTCGAAGTAACGTGATCTTTCGCCCATTCCAGCACCTGCCTAATCTGCGGCCAGTAAGCCACGTCATTAAATTCCACCAGACCCAGCGGCGCTCCGGTCACGATAAGCCCATCAAAGTTCTGATCGCAGATATCGTCGAAGTTACAGTAAAAGTTGTTCAGATGCTCGGCTGGCGTGTTCCTCGACTCGCGGGCATCTATCCGCAGTAGTTGAATATCGACCTGCAATGGCGAGTTCGATAGCAAGCGCAGAAACTGATTTTCCGTTTCAATCTTCTTCGGCATCAGGTTAAGGATAAGTACCTTTAGCGGGCGAATTTCCTGACCTGATGCGCGAGAAGTCGTCATGACGAAGACATTCTCCTCACGTAAAAAATTGACGGCGGGTAGCTCGTCCAGCACGCGAATCGGCATAACCTGATAACCTCACGACATACGTTTAAACGTTTAGACATCCAGATAGCTGAAGATACTCAGAAATCAGGCGAATGTCGAGTCTGCAAGTTCAAGGTGAGAAAGTTTCACGACAGCATTTGCATTAGAATAGAAGTAAGCAAAAAAGGAGTGAAGATGATGATTAACATTCGCCGTTCAAGGCATGAGGAAGGGGAAAAACTGATTGCGATCTGGCGTCGCTCAGTCGATGCCACGCACGATTTTCTGTCAAACGCTTATCGGGCCGAACTGGAAGAGCTGGTGAGCGATTTTCTGCCAGAAGCGCCACTATGGGTTGCCGTGACCGATCAGGATGAGCCGGTAGGATTTATGCTGCTTACCGGCGAACATATGGATGCGCTGTTTGTCGATCCGGACGTGCGTGGTCAGGGTATCGGTAAGAGATTAGTTGAACATGCGTTAACACTGGCGCCGGGGTTGACAACCAATGTTAACGAGCAAAACACACAAGCTGTTGGATTTTATAAGAAAATGGGATTTAAGGTGACAGGACGTTCGGAGGTTGACGATCTTGGGAAACCGTATCCATTGTTGAATTTAATTTATCCGTGAGTAGCGGTGCTGCCTGATAAGTGCATGCAGGCCGGATAAGGCGAAGCTGCCATCCGGCGGTGCCGGTTGCCTGATGGCGCTGCGCTTATCAGGCCTACATTTTTACAGTTACCACACACGCAAAGAAGCCCGTCCGTCAGAACGGGCTTCTTCACTTGTCTGATGCCTGGCAGTTTATGGCGGGCGTCCTGCCCGCCACCCTACGGGCCGTTGCTGCGCAACGTTCAAATCCGCTCCCGGCGGATTTCTCCTCCTCAGGAGAGTGCTCACCGACAGACCACAGATAAAACAAAAGGCCCTGTCTTCCGACAGGGCCTTTTGTTTTATTTGATGCCTGGCAGTTCCCTACTCTCGCATGGGGAGACCCCACACTACCATCGGCGCTACGGCGTTTCACTTCTGAGTTCGGCATGGGGTCAGGTGGGACCACCGCGCTAATGCCGCCAGGCAAATTCTTTGTGCTCAGTACGCAATTCTTTATCGCATCAGCGGCGTTGCCTGCGCTCGTAAACTCAGTCACATACTTCTGTATGCTCCTTCCTTTCTTTCGCTTGCCGCCTTGCTGCTGCGCAAATTATTGCGTACTCAACTCTGAATCTGAGCTGAAAATCGTCTCTCAACCGCCAAAACATCTTCGGCGTTGTAAGGTTAAGCCTCACGGTTCATTAGTACCGGTTAGCTCAACGCATCGCTGCGCTTACACACCCGGCCTATCAACGTCGTCGTCTTCAACGTTCCTTCAGGAGACTTTAAGTCTCAGGGAGAACTCATCTCGGGGCAAGTTTCGTGCTTAGATGCTTTCAGCACTTATCTCTTCCGCATTTAGCTACCGGGCAGTGCCATTGGCATGACAACCCGAACACCAGTGATGCGTCCACTCCGGTCCTCTCGTACTAGGAGCAGCCCCCCTCAGTTCTCCAGCGCCCACGGCAGATAGGGACCGAACTGTCTCACGACGTTCTAAACCCAGCTCGCGTACCACTTTAAATGGCGAACAGCCATACCCTTGGGACCTACTTCAGCCCCAGGATGTGATGAGCCGACATCGAGGTGCCAAACACCGCCGTCGATATGAACTCTTGGGCGGTATCAGCCTGTTATCCCCGGAGTACCTTTTATCCGTTGAGCGATGGCCCTTCCATTCAGAACCACCGGATCACTATGACCTGCTTTCGCACCTGCTCGCGCCGTCACGCTCGCAGTCAAGCTGGCTTATGCCATTGCACTAACCTCCTGATGTCCGACCAGGATTAGCCAACCTTCGTGCTCCTCCGTTACTCTTTAGGAGGAGACCGCCCCAGTCAAACTACCCACCAGACACTGTCCGCAACCCGGATTACGGGTCCACGTTAGAACATCAAACATTAAAGGGTGGTATTTCAAGGTCGGCTCCATGCAGACTGGCGTCCACACTTCAAAGCCTCCCACCTATCCTACACATCAAGGCTCAATGTTCAGTGTCAAGCTATAGTAAAGGTTCACGGGGTCTTTCCGTCTTGCCGCGGGTACACTGCATCTTCACAGCGAGTTCAATTTCACTGAGTCTCGGGTGGAGACAGCCTGGCCATCATTACGCCATTCGTGCAGGTCGGAACTTACCCGACAAGGAATTTCGCTACCTTAGGACCGTTATAGTTACGGCCGCCGTTTACCGGGGCTTCGATCAGGAGCTTCGCTTGCGCTGACCCCATCAATTAACCTTCCGGCACCGGGCAGGCGTCACACCGTATACGTCCACTTTCGTGTTTGCACAGTGCTGTGTTTTTAATAAACAGTTGCAGCCAGCTGGTATCTTCGACTGACTTCAGCTCCATGAGTAAATCACTTCACCTACGTGTCAGCGTGCCTTCTCCCGAAGTTACGGCACCATTTTGCCTAGTTCCTTCACCCGAGTTCTCTCAAGCGCCTTGGTATTCTCTACCTGACCACCTGTGTCGGTTTGGGGTACGATTTGATGTTACCTGATGCTTAGAGGCTTTTCCTGGAAGCAGGGCATTTGTTGCTTCAGCACCGTAGTGCCTCGTCGTCACGCCTCAGTGTTAAAGTGAACCGGATTTACCTGGAACACACACCTACACGCTTAAACCGGGACAACCGTCGCCCGGCCAACATAGCCTTCTCCGTCCCCCCTTCGCAGTAACACCAAGTACGGGAATATTAACCCGTTTCCCATCGACTACGCCTTTCGGCCTCGCCTTAGGGGTCGACTCACCCTGCCCCGATTAACGTTGGACAGGAACCCTTGGTCTTCCGGCGAGCGGGCTTTTCACCCGCTTTATCGTTACTTATGTCAGCATTCGCACTTCTGATACCTCCAGCATGCCTCACAGCATACCTTCACAGGCTTACAGAACGCTCCCCTACCCAACGAACGTATCCCTAAGCCAACTCGACTTTAATGAACGCTTTGACGTCGCTTCGCTCCGTCAATCGTCAACTCCGCAAAGTTGTCTTGGGTGATACGTTCGCTGCCGCAGCTTCGGTGCATGGTTTAGCCCCGTTACATCTTCCGCGCAGGCCGACTCGACCAGTGAGCTATTACGCTTTCTTTAAATGATGGCTGCTTCTAAGCCAACATCCTGGCTGTCTGGGCCTTCCCACATCGTTTCCCACTTAACCATGACTTTGGGACCTTAGCTGGCGGTCTGGGTTGTTTCCCTCTTCACGACGGACGTTAGCACCCGCCGTGTGTCTCCCGTGATAACATTCTCCGGTATTCGCAGTTTGCATCGGGTTGGTAAGCCGGGATGGCCCCCTAGCCGAAACAGTGCTCTACCCCCGGAGATGAATTCACGAGGCGCTACCTAAATAGCTTTCGGGGAGAACCAGCTATCTCCCGGTTTGATTGGCCTTTCACCCCCAGCCACAGGTCATCCGCTAATTTTTCAACATTAGTCGGTTCGGTCCTCCAGTTAGTGTTACCCAACCTTCAACCTGCCCATGGCTAGATCACCGGGTTTCGGGTCTATACCCTGCAACTTAACGCCCAATTAAGACTCGGTTTCCCTCCGGCTCCCCTATTCGGTTAACCTTGCTACAGAATATAAGTCGCTGACCCATTATACAAAAGGTACGCAGTCACCCCACCACTAAGCCCCCTCTGCTTGTTTTGAGGTTGAACGTCGCTTTCGCTCCGTTAACCGTCTCCTCAGCAAAGGATGCGTATGTGGAGTTCACCACTGGCTTAGTGGTGGGGCTCCCACTGCTTGTACGTACACGGTTTCAGGTTCTGTTTCACTCCCCTCGCCGGGGTTCTTTTCGCCTTTCCCTCACGGTACTGGTTCACTATCGGTCAGTCAGGAGTATTTAGCCTTGGAGGATGGTCCCCCCATATTCAGACAGGATACCACGTGTCCCGCCCTACTCATCGAGCTCACAGCACATGCGCTTTTGTGTACGGGGCTGTCACCCTGTATCGCGCGCCTTTCCAGACGCTTCCACTAACACACATGCTGATTCAGGCTCTGGGCTCCTCCCCGTTCGCTCGCCGCTACTGGGGGAATCTCGGTTGATTTCTTTTCCTCGGGGTACTTAGATGTTTCAGTTCCCCCGGTTCGCCTCATTAACCTATGGATTCAGTTAATGATAGTGTGACGAATCACACTGGGTTTCCCCATTCGGGTATCGCCGGTTATAACGGTTCATATCACCTTACCGGCGCTTATCGCAGATTAGCACGCCCTTCATCGCCTCTGACTGCCAGGGCATCCACCGTGTACGCTTAGTCGCTTAACCTCACAACCCGAAGATGTTTCGTAAAACATTCTCGTGTCGCGAAAATTTGAGAGACTCACGAACAACTTTCGTTGTTCTGTGTTTCAATTTTCAGCTTGATCCAGATTTTTAAAGAGCAAATATCTCAAACGTGACTCGTAAGTCAGTTTTGAGATACTGATGGCAACGCCTTTCACACATTACCGCGCAAGTGGCGTCCCCTAGGGGATTCGAACCCCTGTTACCGCCGTGAAAGGGCGGTGTCCTGGGCCTCTAGACGAAGGGGACACTGAAGTCTCAATCGCAAGACGCCTTGCTATTTACTTTTCATCAGACAATCTGTGTGAGCACTGCAAAGAACGTTTCTTTAAGGTAAGGAGGTGATCCAACCGCAGGTTCCCCTACGGTTACCTTGTTACGACTTCACCCCAGTCATGAATCACAAAGTGGTAAGCGCCCTCCCGAAGGTTAAGCTACCTACTTCTTTTGCAACCCACTCCCATGGTGTGACGGGCGGTGTGTACAAGGCCCGGGAACGTATTCACCGTGGCATTCTGATCCACGATTACTAGCGATTCCGACTTCATGGAGTCGAGTTGCAGACTCCAATCCGGACTACGACGCACTTTATGAGGTCCGCTTGCTCTCGCGAGGTCGCTTCTCTTTGTATGCGCCATTGTAGCACGTGTGTAGCCCTGGTCGTAAGGGCCATGATGACTTGACGTCATCCCCACCTTCCTCCAGTTTATCACTGGCAGTCTCCTTTGAGTTCCCGGCCTAACCGCTGGCAACAAAGGATAAGGGTTGCGCTCGTTGCGGGACTTAACCCAACATTTCACAACACGAGCTGACGACAGCCATGCAGCACCTGTCTCACAGTTCCCGAAGGCACAAATCCATCTCTGGATTCTTCTGTGGATGTCAAGACCAGGTAAGGTTCTTCGCGTTGCATCGAATTAAACCACATGCTCCACCGCTTGTGCGGGCCCCCGTCAATTCATTTGAGTTTTAACCTTGCGGCCGTACTCCCCAGGCGGTCTACTTAACGCGTTAGCTCCGGAAGCCACGCCTCAAGGGCACAACCTCCAAGTAGACATCGTTTACGGCGTGGACTACCAGGGTATCTAATCCTGTTTGCTCCCCACGCTTTCGCACCTGAGCGTCAGTCTTTGTCCAGGGGGCCGCCTTCGCCACCGGTATTCCTCCAGATCTCTACGCATTTCACCGCTACACCTGGAATTCTACCCCCCTCTACAAGACTCAAGCCTGCCAGTTTCGAATGCAGTTCCCAGGTTGAGCCCGGGGATTTCACATCCGACTTGACAGACCGCCTGCGTGCGCTTTACGCCCAGTAATTCCGATTAACGCTTGCACCCTCCGTATTACCGCGGCTGCTGGCACGGAGTTAGCCGGTGCTTCTTCTGCGGGTAACGTCAATTGCTGCGGTTATTAACCACAACACCTTCCTCCCCGCTGAAAGTACTTTACAACCCGAAGGCCTTCTTCATACACGCGGCATGGCTGCATCAGGCTTGCGCCCATTGTGCAATATTCCCCACTGCTGCCTCCCGTAGGAGTCTGGACCGTGTCTCAGTTCCAGTGTGGCTGGTCATCCTCTCAGACCAGCTAGGGATCGTCGCCTTGGTGAGCCGTTACCTCACCAACAAGCTAATCCCATCTGGGCACATCTGATGGCAAGAGGCCCGAAGGTCCCCCTCTTTGGTCTTGCGACGTTATGCGGTATTAGCCACCGTTTCCAGTAGTTATCCCCCTCCATCAGGCAGTTTCCCAGACATTACTCACCCGTCCGCCACTCGTCAGCAAAGCAGCAAGCTGCTTCCTGTTACCGTTCGACTTGCATGTGTTAGGCCTGCCGCCAGCGTTCAATCTGAGCCATGATCAAACTCTTCAATTTAAAAGTTTGATGCTCAATGAATTAAACTTCGTAATGAATTACGTGTTCACTCTTGAGACTTGGTATTCATTTTTCGTCCGAGGACGTCAAGAATCCGTATCTTCGAGTACCCACACAGATTGTCTGATAAATTGTTAAAGAGCAGGTGCGACGCGGCTTTCAGCTCATCGTCGCGAGGTGGCGTATATTACGCTTTCCTCTTTCAGAGTCAACCCTGAATTTCAGGATTTTTCTCTTCAACCGACCGGCTGTTTGTGTGAAGTGATTCACATCCGCCGTGTCGATGGAGGCGCATTATAGGGAGTTCTCTGCTGACCGCAATAGAAAAATTGCAGAAAAATGACTGTTTGCTGCATTCCCCAGCAAAACCCCTGGTTATACCCATTTACGCACAGACTTATCCACAAAATGCGCGTTCATCTCCTGGATCTTCTCACTCTGCAAATGATCTTTCAGGGATACAAGCCGGGCCAGAATTTAAAAAGAAAAATTCGCGAGCGTTGCGCAAACGTTTTCGTTACAATGTCGCCGCAAAATGAGAATGCCCCATAAGGGGCGTTAGCTGAGTTTTTCACGAAAAATTCAGCTAACGCTCTCTGTAATCGTCAAATCCAGGGGATTTACCATGCAACAACGTCGTCCAGTCCGCCGCGCTTTGCTCAGTGTTTCTGACAAGGCCGGTATCATCGAATTCGCCCAGGCACTTTCCGCACGCGGTGTGGAGCTGCTGTCTACGGGGGGCACCGCCCGCCTGTTAGCAGAAAAAGGCCTGCCGGTGACCGAAGTTTCCGATTACACCGGTTTCCCGGAAATGATGGATGGACGCGTAAAGACCCTGCATCCAAAAGTACACGGTGGCATCCTCGGTCGTCGCGGTCAGGACGATGCCATTATGGAACAGCACCACATCGCCCCTATCGATATGGTTGTCGTTAACCTGTATCCGTTCGCCGAAACCGTGGCACGCGAAGGCTGCTCGCTGGCAGATGCAGTAGAGAACATTGATATCGGCGGCCCAACGATGGTTCGCTCCGCCGCGAAGAACCATAAAGACGTCGCCATCGTGGTTAAGAGCAGCGACTACGACGCCATTATTAAAGAGATGGATGCTAACGAAGGTTCTCTGACCCTCGACACCCGTTTCGATCTCGCGATTAAAGCCTTCGAACACACCGCCGCCTACGACAGCATGATCGCCAACTACTTCGGCAGCATGGTTCCGGCCTACCACGGCGAAAGCAAAGAAGCCGCCGGTCGCTTCCCGCGTACGCTGAACCTGAACTTCATTAAGAAGCAGGATATGCGCTACGGCGAGAACAGCCACCAGCAGGCTGCCTTCTATATAGAAGAGAATGTGAAAGAAGCGTCCGTTGCCACTGCACAACAGGTTCAGGGCAAAGCGCTCTCTTATAACAATATCGCCGATACCGACGCGGCACTCGAGTGCGTGAAAGAGTTCAACGAGCCGGCCTGCGTGATCGTCAAGCACGCCAACCCGTGCGGCGTGGCGGTGAGCACCACTATTCTCGACGCTTACGACCGTGCGTATAAAACCGACCCAACCTCCGCGTTCGGCGGCATTATCGCCTTCAACCGCGAACTGGATGCCGAAACCGCGCAGGCCATTATCTCCCGCCAGTTTGTCGAAGTGATCATCGCCCCGTCCGCAACCGAAGAAGCGCTGAAGATCACTGCCGCTAAACAGAACGTTCGCGTCCTGACCTGTGGCCAGTGGGCACAGCGTGTGCCGGGTCTGGACTTCAAGCGTGTTAACGGCGGCCTGCTGGTTCAGGATCGTGACCTGGGTATGGTGAGCGAAGCTGAACTGCGCGTGGTTTCCAAACGCCAGCCGACCGAGCAAGAGCTGCGCGATGCGCTGTTCTGCTGGAAAGTGGCAAAGTTCGTGAAATCTAACGCCATTGTGTATGCCAAAGAGAACATGACTATCGGCATAGGCGCAGGCCAGATGAGCCGCGTGTACTCCGCGAAAATCGCCGGGATTAAAGCGGCTGACGAAGGTCTGGAAGTGAAAGGTTCCGCGATGGCCTCTGACGCCTTCTTCCCGTTCCGCGATGGTATTGATGCCGCTGCCGCCATGGGCGTGAGCTGCGTGATCCAGCCTGGCGGTTCTATCCGTGATGATGAAGTCATTGCCGCTGCCGATGAACACGGTATCGCGATGATCTTTACCGACATGCGCCATTTCCGCCATTAATCCACGGAGCAGACGATGAAAGTATTAGTGATTGGTAACGGCGGGCGCGAACACGCGCTGGCCTGGAAAGCCGCACAGTCGCCGCTGGTTGATACCGTTTTTGTCGCACCGGGTAACGCCGGTACCGCGCTGGAGCCTGCGTTGCAGAACGTGGCTATCGGCGTCACCGATATTCCGGCGCTGCTGAGCTTTGCCCAGAACGAGAAGATCGATCTGACCATCGTTGGTCCAGAAGCGCCGCTGGTGATTGGCGTGGTCGATGCCTTCCGCGCCGCTGGCCTGAAGATCTTCGGCCCAACTGAAGGCGCTGCGCAACTGGAGGGCTCCAAAGCCTTCACCAAAGATTTCCTCGCCCGTCATCACATCCCGACGGCGGAGTACCAGAACTTCACCGAGATTGAGCCTGCCTTGGCTTACCTGCGCGAGAAAGGCGCGCCGATTGTGATTAAAGCCGACGGTCTGGCCGCCGGTAAAGGCGTTATCGTGGCGATGACGCTGGAAGAAGCAGAAGCTGCCGTACACGATATGCTGGCCGGTAACGCCTTTGGCGACGCGGGTCACCGCATCGTTATCGAAGAGTTCCTCGACGGCGAGGAAGCGAGCTTTATCGTGATGGTCGACGGCGAGCACGTGCTGCCGATGGCCACCAGCCAGGACCACAAGCGCGTAGGTAACGGCGATACCGGCCCGAACACTGGCGGTATGGGGGCCTACTCACCGGCGCCGGTGGTGACTGATGAAGTGCACCAGCGCACCATGGAACGCATCATCTGGCCAACCGTGAAAGGCATGGCGGCGGAAGGTAACACTTACACCGGCTTCCTGTATGCGGGTCTGATGATCGACAAGCAGGGCAACCCGAAAGTTATCGAGTTCAACTGCCGCTTCGGCGATCCGGAAACCCAGCCAATCATGCTGCGCATGAAGTCGGATCTGGTGGATCTGTGCCTGGCCGCCTGTGACGGCAAGCTGGATGAGAAAACCTCCGAGTGGGACGAACGCGCTTCATTAGGCGTGGTGATCGCCGCGGGCGGTTATCCGGGCAACTACAACACTGGCGATGAGATCCACGGCCTGCCGCTGGAAGAAGTGGCTGACGGTAAGGTTTTCCACGCGGGCACCAAACTCGCCGATGACGACCGTGTGCTGACCAGCGGCGGTCGCGTACTGTGCGCCACCGCGCTGGGCCACACCGTGGCCGAAGCGCAGAAACGCGCTTACGCCCTGATGGCCGACATCCGCTGGGACGGCAGCTTCAGCCGTAACGACATTGGCTGGCGCGCCATTGAGCGTGAGCAAAACTAACGGCTGAGTTTAGCCAGCAGCGTTTTGCGCGTAATGCCCAATTGACGGGCGGCTTCCGTTTTGTTGCCGCCCGTTTTTTCCAGCGCCGCCAGAATGATCTCTTTTTCCACATCGACCAACGGTTGGATTTCGGCGCTGTTTTCCGCTTTTATCGGCGTCGCGGCAATAGCGAGAGGCAATTCGCGTTCAGAAATGTATTCTCCCGTCAGCAACACCACCGCCCGCTCGATAGCGTTTTCCAGCTCACGGATATTGCCCGGCCAGTCGTAGTGGATCAGCAGATCCATCGCCTGCGGCGTAAACCCCTTCACCACTTTGCGGTTACGTTCGGCAAAACGCCGCAGAAAATGGTCTGCCAGTAGCGGAATATCTTCCCGACGCTGGCGCAAAGAAGGCATTTCAATCGCCACCACATTCAGGCGGTAATAGAGATCCTGGCGAAAGCGACCGGCACTCACCTCTTCCGCCAGGTCGCGGTGGGTAGCGGCAATTAACCGAACATCCACAGATATCGTCTGGTTACTTCCCACGCGTTGCACTTCGCGCTCCTGAATCGCCCGCAGCAAACGTACCTGCATTAACGGCGAGATATCGCCGATTTCATCAAGAAACAATGTCCCGCCGTCAGCTTCGACAAAGCGTCCCTCCCGACGTTTATCCGCGCCGGTAAACGCGCCTTTTTCGTGTCCGAACAGCTCGGACTCCAGCAGCGATTCATTAAGCGCGGCGCAGTTGAGCGTGACCAGCGGTCTATCGCTCCTGGCGCTACAGGCGTGTAGCGCCCGCGCCACCAGCTCTTTACCCGTGCCGGAGTCTCCGTGAATCAATACCGTGGCGTCTGATGGTGCGACCATCGCGATTTCATTCAGTAAATGTTGCATCGCCGGACTGCTGCCAATCATGCCAAACTGCGCAGCCGACGCCGATGGCAATTCAGCGCCCGTTTCCCGCGTATGCGCCAACGCCTTTTCCAGCGTCTCCTGCAGACGGTCAAAATCCAGCGGTTTAATTAAATAGTCGAGCGCGCCGGCTTTCAACGCCTCTACCGCCGTTTCCACGCTGGAAAATGCCGTCATAATCAAAATCGGAATGGCGGGGTTGAGCGCTTTAATCTCCTTCAGCGTGGCGATACCGTCCATCTCCGCCATACGCACATCGCACAGTACCAGATCAAAGACTTTCTCACGCACCTGAGCCAACGCATCATGCCCACTGTAGGCCAGAGCGACGTTATAGCCCCAGCCCCGAAGCAGCGCCTGTAAAATCGTGCAGTGGCTTACATCATCATCCACAACCAGAATATCGATTTTTCCGCGTATCACCCTTGTTAATCCTGTTGTCTCGCTATCACTGGCAACCAGATAGTAAAGACCGCGCCTTTACCCTCAATACTTTTCACCTTAATCGCACCGCCATGCTGTTCGATGATATTTTGCACCACCGCCAGCCCCAGGCCTGTCCCGTCAGCTTTGGTCGTAAAATAAGGCGTAAAAATCGCCTCCAGCTGATCCGGGGCGATCCCTTTCCCGCTATCGGTAACAGTGATGATAACGCGGTCGGTCCCACTTTCTTTTGCCTCTACGGTAATCGTTCCCTGGCGGCCAATCGCATGAATAGCGTTCAGGTACAAATTCAATAGCACCTGAGTCAGCCTGTCCGGGTCAGCCTGAATACGCTTAAGCGTCTCATTCGCCGTGAATTTCAACTGAATCTCTCTGCTTTGGGCATCCTGACTGACCAGATTCAGGGAGTGAGTAATAATATCATTGAGGTTAACCGCCTGGAGCGTCAGATGCGCGGGCTTTACCAGTTCGAGCAATTCGCTTACCACCCGGTTCAAACGGTCGGCCTCTTTGGCCATCACCTGCGCCAGTTCATGCGACTCGCCGCCGGCAGGCGTGCGCTCGGCAAAGTATTTCGCC
This sequence comes from Salmonella sp. SJTUF14076, assembly GCF_015534835.1. Taxonomy (NCBI): domain Bacteria; kingdom Pseudomonadati; phylum Pseudomonadota; class Gammaproteobacteria; order Enterobacterales; family Enterobacteriaceae; genus Salmonella; species Salmonella sp. SJTUF14076. The sequence continues at coordinate 4,393,328 of NZ_CP064674.1, forward strand.
AGCCCTTTGATGGACGAGAGCGGGTTACGAATTTCGTGCGCGACGCCCGCCGCCAGATGCCCCATCGCCACCAGCTTTTCTTTACGCTTCATTGCATCAAGCAGTTCTCTGTGCGAGCGCTGATAACGCTGATGCCAAAAAAACGCCAGTAACGTTGCCAACAGCACCGCCGCTAACGCAGACAAAACAATCAGCGTATTACGCCACTCCCTTGCCTGTGTCGCGGCCAGCTCGCTGGCGTCAAAGGCAATAAAAATAGTTTGTTTCGCTGGTTCGTCGTCATTGGCGCTACGCGCCATGCCGTGCCCCCTCATACCGTGACCTCTCATACCGAAAAGCGGCTGGAACTGACGGTAAATTTCCAGCGCAGGCACCGTCTCGCCGTTAGCAGCAACGTCGACACGCCGCCAACGCTCCTGCGGCCCGGGGTTTAGTTGATGCATTTCAGATGCGGAATAGAGCGATTTGCCCACCATGCCAGGGTTGCTATGAGTGATGATTACCCCCTGCGCATCCGTTACGGCGAACCACAACACGCCTGGCTGACCCGCCATCTCTTCCAGCAATGTCTGCTGCTGCGCGTGATGCATCCGCATTCCCATACCTACTCGCGTGCCGGACTCCAGAGCGCGAATGAGTACATTTCCCTTTTCCAGCAGCGTCTGCCTGGCAGCAGCGCTCTCACGGCCATAGTCGCGAATGACCATAATGGAAAATAGCCCCACCAGAATGAAGATCGCCGCAGGTAACAGCCGACTCAACCACGTTGCAGCGGCATCTTTATGTAATCGTATAAAACTCACAGGCTTCCCCGGCTCGTTTTTATTTTCCTTACTTAAGCAGAGATCATGCCATTCTTCGCTCCGCATAACCGCGCGTTGCCGCACACCCTTTCGGATACGGATGGGTAAAAATGACTCGCCAGGCGGGTCATGCGAGTCATTTTTACTCGCTTTTTGCCGCCTGAGGCGGGTTAACTCGCTGCCCGACAAGGAATAGTTACCTGGCACGGAAGATGCAAGAGAGAGGATAAGATGAGCAACAGGAGAACGCAAAATGAAACGGAACAATAAATCAGCTATCGCGCTAATCGCCCTCTCTCTTTTGGCCCTGAGCTCCGGCGCCGCCTTCGCCGGGCATCACTGGGGCAACAATGACGGTATGTGGCAACAGGGAGGTAGCCCGTTAACTACGGAACAGCAGGCGACGGCGCAGAAGATTTATGATGATTACTATACGCAGACCAGCGCGCTGCGCCAGCAACTGATATCCAAACGTTATGAATACAACGCGCTACTGACCGCCAGTTCGCCGGATACTGCGAAAATTAACGCGGTTGCCAAAGAGATGGAGTCATTAGGCCAGAAGTTAGATGAGCAACGCGTGAAACGGGATGTCGCGATAGCGCAGGCTGGCATACCACGCGGCGCAGGAATGGGCTATGGCGGTTGCGGCGGCTATGGCGGCGGTTATCATCGCGGCGGCGGTCATATGGGTATGGGAAACTGGTAAAGCATGTTTGCCGAATGGCGGCTTCGCCATTCGGTATTCCATCAAAAGGTTTTCGCTTGCGGCTGCCAGTGACAGAAATCTGAATTCGCCACCAGCAAAAGTTGCGATCCTTCCGGCGCCTCCAGCCATGCTACGCTCACCTCTACCGATGAGTGGTTCTGGCGGCGCTCAATGTGGCTTATTGCCCAGGAATCCAGATCCGGTTTCAGCGTTTCACCTTCACAGGTGGTTACCGTATGGTCGGCGTGCCAGCGTCCCTGGCGTAGTATGACCCGCCCCAGGCGCAATGCGTCGCTGGTCTGACGGATTTGTTCGGCGCGATAGCGATACAAGGCAATCTGATCGTTGGAAAGCTGCTGCTTCTGCCCCCCGACTTCACGCTGCATAAAACTGAGTTCGCCATGAGCGTCGAAACGCGCGCGAATATGTTCTGGCGGTTTGCTGTAAATATTGAGTTCAATAAGCGAAAGCGTATCACCCTGCCAACGATATTCGCTGGTCGTCGTGCTACCACTATGCCACGGGCTAAAAACAGAAAGCAGATGGACTTCATCGTTCGTATCTTTACGCCAGATACGCACCGCGCCGTGATCGCCGGCAAAGCCGCTGGCAGTAAACGGAGGCGGTGAAGCGTTATGACTGCAGGCAGTCAGCAACAGCGCGCCAGAAAACAGAAACGCGCGACGCCAGACGGACAAAAGGGGCTGACAAGCCCCTTCGATAAAACTGTTCACAGTTACGCGTCTTACTTAACTGCGTCTTTCAGAGCTTTACCAGAAACAAACGCCGGTACGTTAGCGGCGGCGATTTTGATTTCTTTACCGGTCTGTGGGTTACGGCCAGTGCGCTCAGCACGGTGGTTCACTTTGAAGGTACCGAAACCAACCAGTTGTACAGCATCGCCTTCTTTCAGAGACTCAGTAATAGCAGCCAGAGTGGATTCCAGAGCAGCTTTAGCCTGGGTTTTGGACAGTTCTGCTTTGTCTGCAATTACATCAATCAGTTGAGTCTTGTTCATAAGTTATCCTTACAATGTGTTTATCGCTTGCTAAGCATCGAGTGCGACGGAAATGCCAGAAAAGCACTCTCCTGCATACACGCACCGATAGCCACTTTTTTTCGCCTCCCAAATGTAGACCAGACGGGGGGCATAAGGGAAGCCTTATGGCACGACAAATCAGACGTTAAATCACGTTTTCTGGTGTCATTGCTGAAAATTTATACCGATATTGCTCTCACCAGCCTCGCGCAGGTCTGCCCTGAGCCCTTTTATCAGTTCAATATCGCGTTCTTCGCAGTCGGCTAAAAGTCGGAATATTTCCCACTGAATATCCCATTCCTGTTCAACGGCAGGGTTCGTTTTGAGCTCCTCATCGGTCATTTCCCGACCAGCCTGAGTCATTTCCAACATCGCTACCGTAGTAATGGAAGTCTTACTAACCTCAATAGCGTGTTCCAGCGTTTCGCCGCTAAGGCGAGAATGCATTAATTCGCTTAATGCGACGCAGGCATCAATCGCCGGGTAAACGCCGTACAGATCATAGTCGTCAGCTGCCGGAATTGCCTCTTCAAACTTCTCCAGTTGGCTATCGAAATTGACCTTTGCATCTTTCACCGTCAGGGTTTCCCAGATCAGATCCAGAATGCGACGGTAGATCTGTCCGTCGCCGAATTCCGTCTGCTTGCAAAACATGGCGTAGTTCGGGTACATGCGCTCGCACAAGCAGGCCATAAAGGTAACGTGCTGCCAGCTTTCCAGCCGTTCCAGACGCAAATGAATCGGGTTTTGTAACATGATGGAATCTCGAATCGGAAATTAGCGGCAGTTTACCTGAATCAGCGCTGAATTTCTTGCCAACGAACAAACGCCGGACGCCCGGAAGCGACGGCATCCGCCCAGCGCGTCGGCTCCGGCAGGCGATACCCTTTCATACAGCGCTGTACCCACGCCAGCGCGCTGTCAGTACTGACCCGGTGCCCTGTCGCGATAAACAGCGGATTACAGCGCGCCTTGCTGCGCCATACCCACGCCAGTTGCTCGCCTTTATCCATTAAGGGGCTAAGTGCGCCAGGTTCGGTGGAAAGTGGTTCAAATTTACCGCATAGCCGTTTTTTCGCTACGCCGATGGTCGGCACGTCCACCAACAGTCCAAAATGACTGGCGACGCCAAGCCGACGCGGATGCGAAATACCGTGACCGTCCACAAACAGCAAATCGGGCTTTTGCGAGAGCTGTTCCCACGCTGCCAGCAGCGCAGGATATTCACGAAAAGAGAGAAAGCCGGGGATATACGGCATGGTGGTGGCAATACGCGCCACCTTGTACTCTACCAGCTCAAGCGACGGATATTTCAGCAATACCATCGCCGCCCGCGTCACCTCGCCGCCCTGCTCAAAACCGACGTCCGCCCCGCCGATAAACGCTGGCGGATCTTTGTCCAGGCGATCTTCGCGGCAAACCGATGAAGCAAGTTCTATCTGTTGAGCGCGTAGCGACGCGAGATCCATACTAACTCCTTAGCTGTGATACTGCGCAGAAAGTCGGTGCACTGCCTCCACAAATGCGCCAGCATGTTCTGGCGGCACATCCTGATGGATGCCATGTCCAAGGTTAAAGACGTGCCCTTCTCCCTGACCGAAACCAGCAAGTATAGTCGCTACTTCGTCTTCGATCCGTGCCGGCGGCGCATACAGCATCGAGGGGTCCATATTGCCCTGCAGCGCCACTTTATGGCCAACGCGACGGCGCGCATCGGCGATATCTGTCGTCCAGTCGAGACCCAGCGCGTCGCAGCCGGTTTCCGCCATCGCCTCCAGCCACTGACCGCCACCTTTAGTGAACAGCGTTACCGGCACGCGGCGACCGTCGTTTTCACGCAGCAGGCCATCGACGATTTTATGCATGTAGTAGAGGGAGAATTGCTGGTAATCGCGGCCAGTCAGCACGCCGCCCCAGGTGTCGAAAATCATCACCGACTGCGCGCCCGCTTTGATTTGCGCGTTGAGGTACATCGTGACGCTTTTCGCCAACTTATCCAGCAGCAGATGCAACGCCTGCGGGTCAGCGTACATCATCTTTTTAATCACCGTGAAGGCTTTGCTACTGCCGCCTTCCACCATGTAAGTCGCCAGCGTCCACGGGCTGCCGGAGAAGCCGATCAGAGGAACCTCGCCTTTTAGTTCGCGGCGGATGGTCCGTACCGCATTCATCACATAGCCCAGTTCATCCTCCGGATCGGGAATGGGCAGCTTATCGACATCGGCTTTGCAGGTGACAGGGGCCGTAAAGCGCGGGCCTTCCCCGGCTTCAAAATAGAGCCCCAGGCCCATCGCGTCCGGAATCGTCAGGATATCCGAGAAAAGGATCGCCGCATCAAGCGGATAACGGCGCAGCGGCTGTAAAGTGACCTCGCAGGCCAGTTCGGCATTTTTGCACAGCGACATAAAATCGCCCGCCTGAGCGCGAGTGGCTTTGTACTCCGGTAGATAACGGCCCGCCTGGCGCATCATCCACACTGGCGTAACATCAACGGGCTGGCGCAGCAGCGCACGTAGATAACGATCGTTTTTGAGTTCGGTCATTTTTACATTCCTTTAGCGTTGATGCGCCCAGTGTAACATGTCAATCATATTCAGCCCGACACATTGCCACCGTATCTTCGATCAAACGGCGCGCGACGGTGCCCGGCGGCGGCAGTAGCGGCAGATCGTCATAACGGTACCAATTTGCTTCCAACAGTTCTTTCGGGTCGATGACAATCTCGCCGCTGTCATACTCCGCCATGAAAGCAGTCATCAGCGACTGCGGGAAAGGCCACGGCTGGGAAGTCACATAGCGCAGATTTTTCACCTTAATCCCGCTTTCCTCCATGACTTCGCGCGCCACAGCCTGCTCCAGGGTTTCGCCGACTTCAACAAACCCGGCCAGTACCGTATGCACGCCGTTGCGGTGGCGAACATGCCGGGCAAGTAGAATAGAATCCTCACGGCGAATGGCAACAATAATGCAGGGGGCGATTTGCGGGTAGTAACGCTCGCGGCAATGGCTGCACAGCATCGCCCATTCGGTTTTACTCGGGTGCATAGGGTGCCCGCAATAGCCGCAAAATTTATGCGAACGATAAAACTCCGCCAACTGTACGCCACGTCCCGCCAGTTGAAACAGCCCGGCATCCTGATCGATAACCTGGCGAACCGATCCCATATCATGACGTCGATGCTGTAACACCAGCCAGACGGGCTCGCCTTGCCATTCACCTATCCGGAGTGCGCGCTGCCCCACAAGATCGAAATTTGCCGCCAGCCCGTGTGGTAATTCCCCATACGGCAACCATAATTTTTGTTCATGGCTGACGATCCACCAGCCACTCTCTAATTTTTCAATTATACGATCCATAGCTCTTGCACTACCTTTGCTTCACTGGCATGTTGTTAACATTATTTTTACATTCATGGCGAGCAGCCTTTATCTAACTTGCGGAGACAATCATGCTAAACCAGCTGGAAAACCTGACGGAGCGCGTTGGCGGAAGCAACAAACTGGTCGATCGCTGGCTGGATGTACGTAAGCACCTGCTCGTGGCTTACTACAATCTGGTTGGCATTAAGCCTGGCAAAGAATCGTACATGCGGCTGAATGAAAAAGCGCTGGATGATTTTTGTCAGAGCCTGGTCGATTACCTTTCCGCCGGGCACTTCAGTATTTATGAACGTATTCTCCATAAATTGGAAGGAAACGGTCAGCTTTTACATGCGGCAAAAATCTGGCCGCTGCTGGAAGATAATACGCAGCGCATTATGGATTATTACGACACCAGCCTGGAAACTGCCATCGATCACGATAATTGTCTCGAATTTCAACAAGCTCTGTCAGATATCGGCGAAGCGCTGGAAGCCCGCTTTGTGCTGGAAGACAAGCTGATTATGCTGGTGTTTGACGCGATGCACGACGGCGCCAGAGTCAAACGTCCCGCTTGAGTTCTGCGCGAGTAACGGGTAGTTTACTTCAGCCCCCTCTTCGGAGGGGCGGTTATCTTGTCGGAGTGCTAATTTTCCACAAAAGCGTTCGTGATGCGTCAAGGCGGCAAGTCGGTGAATCTCCAGGAGCTTACATAAGTAAGTGACTGGAGTGAGCGGACGAAGCCAACGAAGAGGCAGCGCGAAGGATGAAGTGGAAAAGGCTGAGACCGTTAATTCGGGATCCGCGGAACCTGATCAGGTTAATACCTGCGAAGGGAACAAGAGTAATTCTGCTTTATGCTGCTGCCTTTACGGGCGGCGCACATCCATTACTCCATCCGTCGTCTGACAAGCCACGTCCTTAATTTTTTGGAATGAGCTATGTCTACAACAACGTTAACCCGCCGCGAGCAGCGCGCTAAAGCCCAGCATTTTATCGATACGCTGGAAGGGACTGCCTTTCCCAACTCGAAACGCATCTACGTGACCGGTTCGCAGCATGATATTCGCGTACCGATGCGCGAAATTCAACTGAGCCCGACGCTCATCGGCGGCAGCAAAGACAACCCGCAGTTTGAAGAGAACGAAGCCGTGCCGGTGTACGACACCTCCGGCCCGTATGGCGATCCTGAGGTGGCGATTAACGTCCAGCAGGGTCTGGCGAAACTGCGCCAGCCATGGATTGACGCACGTAACGATAGCGAAGAATTAGACGACCGTAGCTCGGCTTACACCAGAGAACGTCTGGCCGACGATGGCCTGGACGATCTGCGTTTTACCGACCTGCTGACGCCGAAACGCGCTAAAGCGGGCAAGCGCGTGACGCAACTTCATTATGCCCGCAAGGGGATCGTCACTCCCGAAATGGAGTTCATCGCCATCCGCGAAAACATGGGCCGCGAGCGCATTCGTAGTGAAGTGCTGCGCCACCAGCATCCGGGCATGAACTTTGGCGCGCGCCTGCCGGAAAACATTACGCCGGAATTCGTGCGTGATGAAGTCGCCGCGGGCCGCGCGATTATTCCCGCCAACATCAACCACCCGGAATCCGAGCCGATGATTATCGGCCGCAACTTCCTGGTCAAAGTGAATGCCAACATCGGCAACTCGGCGGTCACCTCCTCCATCGAAGAAGAGGTGGAAAAACTGGTCTGGTCGACCCGCTGGGGCGCGGACACGGTAATGGACCTCTCCACCGGTCGCTATATTCACGAAACCCGCGAATGGATCCTGCGTAACAGCCCGGTACCGATCGGCACCGTCCCGATCTACCAGGCGCTGGAAAAGGTCAACGGGATCGCCAAAGATCTTACCTGGGAAGCGTTCCGCGACACGCTGCTGGAGCAGGCCGAACAGGGCGTCGACTACTTCACCATCCACGCCGGCGTGCTGCTGCGCTACGTGCCGATGACCGCCAAACGCCTGACCGGTATTGTCTCGCGCGGCGGTTCGATCATGGCAAAGTGGTGTCTCTCCCATCACAAAGAGAACTTCCTGTTCGAACATTTCCGCGAAATTTGTGAAATCTGCGCCGCCTACGACGTTTCCCTGTCGCTGGGCGACGGCCTGCGCCCCGGCTCCATTCAGGACGCCAACGACGAAGCGCAGTTCTCCGAGCTGCATACGCTGGGCGAGTTGACCAAAATCGCCTGGGAATACGACGTGCAGGTGATGATTGAAGGCCCGGGACACGTGCCGATGCATATGATTCAGCGCAACATGACCGAAGAGCTGGAGAGCTGCCACGAAGCGCCGTTCTACACCTTAGGGCCGTTGACCACCGATATCGCGCCGGGCTATGACCACTTCACCTCTGGCATTGGCGCGGCGATGATCGGCTGGTTTGGCTGCGCGATGCTGTGCTACGTGACGCCGAAAGAGCATCTCGGCCTGCCGAACAAAGAAGATGTGAAGCAGGGGCTGATCACCTACAAAATCGCCGCCCACGCCGCGGATTTAGCCAAAGGGCATCCGGGCGCGCAGATCCGCGATAACGCCATGTCGAAAGCGCGCTTCGAATTCCGCTGGGAAGACCAGTTTAACCTTGCGCTCGACCCCTTCACCGCCCGCGCTTATCACGATGAAACCCTGCCGCAGGAGTCCGGTAAGGTCGCTCACTTCTGTTCCATGTGCGGGCCGAAGTTCTGCTCGATGAAAATCAGCCAGGAAGTACGTGACTACGCCGCCGCACAAACCATTGAAGTGGGGATGGCGGATATGTCGGAAAACTTCCGCGCCAAAGGCGGCGAAATTTATCTCAAACGGGAGGAAGCCTGATGTATCAGCCTAATTTCCCAACCGTACCGTTCCGCCTCGGGCTTTACCCGGTGGTGGACAGCGTTGCGTGGATTGAGCGTCTGCTGGAGGCGGGCGTGCGCACGATCCAACTGCGTATCAAAGATAAACACGATGACGAAGTGGAAGCCGACGTTATCGCCGCCATTGCGCTGGGGCGTCGTTATGACGCCCGCCTGTTTATCAACGACTACTGGCGACTGGCAATTAAGCACAACGCCTACGGCGTGCATCTCGGCCAGGAAGACCTTGAAACCACCGACCTGAAGGCCATTCAGGCGGCGGGCTTACGCCTCGGCGTATCGACCCACGATGATATGGAGATTGACGTCGCACTCGCCGCTAAGCCTTCTTATATCGCGCTCGGCCACGTCTTCCCCACGCAAACCAAGCAGATGCCTTCCGCCCCACAGGGGCTGGCGCAGCTGGTGCGGCATATTGAACGACTGGCGGATTATCCCACCGTGGCGATCGGCGGCATCAGCCTTGAACGCGCTTCGGCGGTACTGGCGACCGGCGTCGGCAGTATTGCCGTGGTCAGCGCCATTACTCAGGCTGCCGACTGGCGCGACGCTACCGCGCAGTTACTGGCAATCGCGGGAGTGGGCGATGAATGACCGCGATTTTATGCGCTACAGTCGGCAAATCCTGCTCGGCGATATCGCCATTGAAGGCCAGCAAAAGCTGCTCAATAGCCATGTATTGATTGTCGGCTTAGGCGGATTGGGTTCGCCTGCCGCGCTGTATCTGGCGGGAGCAGGCATCGGCACACTGACGCTGGCGGATGATGACGATGTTCACTTGAGCAATCTCCAGCGGCAAATTCTGTTCACCACCGACGATATCGCGCGTTCAAAATCTCAGGTTGCCCAGCAGCACCTGACACGGCTCAACCCGGATATCGAACTGGTATCACTCCAGCAGCGACTAAAAGGCGAGGCACTGCGGCATGCGGTAGCGCGTGCCGACGTGGTGCTCGACTGTACCGACAACATGGCGACCCGTCAGGAAATTAACGCCGCCTGCGTGGCACTGAATACACCATTAATTACCGCCAGCGCCGTTGGTTTTGGCGGCCAAGTGATGGTCCTCACGCCACCGTGGGAACAAGGCTGTTACCGCTGCCTGTGGCCAGATGATGTGGAGCCTGAACGCAACTGCCGTACCGCCGGTATCGTCGGACCGGTTGTTGGCGTGATGGGCACCTTACAGGCGCTGGAAGCGATTAAATTACTCAGCGGTATTGAGACGCCCAGCGGAGAGCTACGCCTGTTTGACGGTAAAACCAGCCAGTGGCGCAGCCTGGCGCTGCGTCGTGCCAGCGGCTGTCCGGTATGCGGGGGGCGACATGCAAATTCAATTCAATGACGAGCCGATGCAGTGCGCCGAAGGGCAAACCGTCAGCAGCCTACTCGCTACGCTTAATCAGCTTAAACCAGGCGCGGCGTTGGCGCTCAATCAGCAGATCCTGCCGCGCGAGCAGTGGCGGCAACATATCGTGCAGGAAGGCGACCAGATCCTGCTTTTTCAGGTTATTGCAGGGGGTTGAGATGTTACGTATTGCCGACAAAACGTTTGATTCACATCTGTTCACCGGTACCGGGAAGTTTGCCTCATCGCAACTGATGGTCGAGGCAATTCGCGCTTCCGGCAGCCAACTGGTGACGCTGGCGATGAAGCGCGTGGACCTGCGCCAGCACAATGATGCGATTCTGGCGCCGCTGATTGAAGCGGGCGTCACGCTGCTGCCCAATACCTCCGGGGCGAAAACCGCCGAAGAGGCGATCTTCGCTGCCCAACTGGCGCGCGAAGCGCTGGGCACTCACTGGCTAAAATTAGAAATCCACCCGGACGCCCGTTGGCTGCTGCCGGACCCGATCGAAACGCTAAAAGCTGCCGAGGCACTGGTGAAGCAAGGTTTTGTGGTGCTGCCCTACTGCGGCGCGGATCCGGTGTTGTGCAAGCGGCTGGAAGAGGTCGGCTGCGCGGCGGTGATGCCGCTTGGCGCGCCTATCGGTTCGAATCAGGGGCTGGAAACCAAAGCGATGCTGGAGATTATTATCCAGCAGGCGACCGTGCCGGTGGTGGTTGATGCGGGCATTGGCGTGCCCAGCCACGCCGCTCAAGCGCTGGAAATGGGCGCTGATGCGGTGCTGGTTAACACCGCTATTGCCGTGGCGGACGATCCGGTGATGATGGCAACCGCTTTCCGTCTGGCGGTGGAAGCCGGATTACTGGCGCGTCAGGCGGTGCCGGGTAATCGTAGCACCTACGCCAGCGCCACCAGCCCGCTCACCGGATTTCTGGAGGCCCTGGCATGAAAACTTTCAGCGACCGTTGGCGGCAACTGGAGTGGGACGATATTCGCCTGCGCATCAACGGTAAAACTGCCGCCGACGTGGAGCGAGCACTGAACGCCGCGCATCTTAGCCGGGACGATTTGATGGCGTTGCTCTCCCCCGCCGCCGCCGATTATCTGGAACCGATGGCGCAGCGGGCACAAAGGCTGACCCGACAACGCTTTGGCAACACCGTCAGTTTCTACGTGCCGCTTTATCTCTCAAACCTCTGTGCCAACGACTGCACCTACTGCGGCTTCTCAATGAGCAACCGCATCAAGCGTAAGACGCTGGATGAGGTGGATATTCAAAGGGAGTGCGATGCTATCCGTAAACTGGGCTTTGAGCATCTGTTGCTGGTGACTGGCGAACATCAGGCCAAAGTAGGAATGGACTATTTTCGCCGTCATTTACCGGCTATCCGCCGTCAATTTTCATCATTACAGATGGAAGTCCAGCCCTTGTCGCAAGAAAACTATGCGGAGCTCAAAACGCTGGGGATCGATGGCGTGATGGTTTATCAGGAAACTTACCATGAGGCAATCTATGCACAGCATCACCTGAAGGGAAAGAAACAGGACTTTTTCTGGCGGCTGGAAACGCCGGATCGGTTAGGCCGGGCAGGTATCGACAAAATCGGTCTTGGCGCGCTAATTGGTCTGTCGGACAACTGGCGGGTGGATTGCTATATGGTGGCGGAGCATCTGTTGTGGATGCAGAAACACTACTGGCAGAGTCGCTATTCTGTTTCCTTCCCGCGTCTGCGTCCGTGTACTGGCGGTGTGGAACCCGCATCTGTGATGGATGAAAAGCAACTGGTGCAAACGATTTGCGCTTTCCGGTTATTGGCGCCGGAAATTGAATTATCACTCTCCACCCGCGAATCGCCGTGGTTTCGAGACCATGTGATTCCTCTGGCAATCAACAACGTCAGCGCCTTCTCAAAAACGCAGCCCGGCGGCTACGCTGACGATCATCCGGAACTGGAGCAGTTTTCTCCCCACGATGCCCGTCGGCCTGAAACAGTAGCAAGCGCGTTAAGCGCGCAAGGATTGCAGCCCGTCTGGAAAGACTGGGACAGTTGGCTGGGGCGCGCTTCGCAAACGCGGTGAACCCGTATGTAAACGCATTAGTATTTCACGAACGAGTACGTAATGCGAAAAACGGGAGATTGTTATCGACCTCCCGTTTTTTTATTTTGTCATCGTCAGCAATGGAAGCTGACCAGGGCAAATTATCCCTTCCTCATTTTTGCCCAGCCTTCTCCCCTTCATCAGTAACTGACGACCGGGGGCTGGCCACTGGATTATCGAAATAGCGGTGAACTTGAAGTTTTCGGGCAGCGTTCCTGACTGTAATTTCGCTGGCGACCCCTCTTCCAACCGTGTCTGCTGATCGTTTTTGTCCATAAAATGATGCCCCAGAACAACGGAATCAGGGGCGAACCCATCAGGGAAAAATGTGTTGCGGCCGGACGCCGATGGTAACGTTACTTGATGGAAAACGCATCTGGGCTGAGAAAAAGTTAAGCCAGATGTAATCTGACAGATATCTGTATAAATAACCGGTAACTGTCAGATCAGGTCTGAGATAATACATATCATTTTACCTATACGCACTACATCCTCGGACATCTGGGATTGATGTATTGTCCGATTATAAAGTCGTCTGTGTGTTTTTTTCGGCCTAAAGACCTTAATGGAATTAAATACTCCATTTAATAATTTAAAATATCCCGTGTAAACAATCAATAAAACAGGTTTATCATTTAATGTATGAACAGCAGGCATTTTATAATGGCGAGCCAATAGACTTTAATAACTTAGATTTATGGGATAAATTTAAAGTCACATTTGGACTCAATGTTACAGAAAAAATCAAACCCAATGGTAAAAAATTTCAATTTTGAGTATTGTGGATTCTCTACTTTTATTACGCAGGTTGATGGCGTTGGCGGGATTTTAGCAAAGTGGCTCTCAAACAAACATAATGTGATTGTCCCAACGCCTTATACATTCGGTCAAGACCCCATTCCTGGCGTCAATCTTTATCGTAATACAAAAGCAAAATTTGTTATGGCTAACGGCGGTAATAGTCTTCCCTGTGCGATGGCAAAATATAATGCAACAACTGGACAATTTATTCATATAACCAGTGACAATGAGTTTTCACAAATAATGCGAGAAACAAGAGTCATGAAAAAATAATTCATTTATTCATTAAATTTATAATTACAGATAAAATCAAGAGCCAGCATGGCATTGAAAAATAAAATACGGCTTTTTTATCCGCGCTGGTTTTGACTTGATGAAGAATAACGGTGGCGACAATAATAATAAGACAATAAATAAATATAAGTAATGATTTATGGTGAAGTATATATAACGATAGAAACAATAAAAAAGCGGACAGAACGTTTGAAATGGTTATCTTTTTTGTAAATACCAAAAGACTAAACATTAAATAGATTAATGAAATAATCGCTGGCATTTTCTTTCCTTGTAGGCAAGCGACCCGGGATTCGGTATCCAGCATGAAGCTGGTGGAGGGATAAATGCCCCTCCACCATTTAACGATTACTCGTTATCAGAACCGCCCAGACCTGCGTTCAGCAGCTCTGCCAGGCTTGCAGATGCATCTTCCGCAGTGACCTGCGGTGTTGCTGGCTGCTCGCCCGCGGCGCGACGGCGCATACGATCCTGGTGGTACGCGTAACCGGTACCGGCCGGAATCAGACGACCCACGATAACGTTCTCTTTCAGGCCGCGCAGTTCGTCGCGTTTACCCGCAACGGCTGCTTCGGTCAGGACACGCGTGGTCTCCTGGAACGATGCGGCAGAGATGAACGACTCGGTTGCCAGAGACGCTTTGGTAATACCCAGCAGATCGCGGGAGAAGGTAGCCCCCACTTTGCCGTTCGCTTCCAGCTCGCGGTTAGCGATCTTGACGCGAGAGTATTCAACCTGTTCGCCTTCCAGGAAGTCGGAACTACCGGCGCTTTCGATGGTCGCTTTACGCAGCATCTGACGAACGATAACTTCGATGTGTTTATCGTTAATCTTAACGCCCTGCAGACGGTATACATCCTGAACTTCGTTAACAATGTAACGCGTCACAGCATGAACGCCACGCAGACGCAGAATGTCGTGCGGCGCTTCCGGACCATCGGAAATCACATCACCACGTTCTACACGTTCCCCTTCGAACACGTTGAGCTGACGCCATTTCGGAATCATCTCTTCGTACGGGTCACTACCATCAACCGGCGTGATCACCAGACGACGTTTGCCTTTGGTTTCTTTACCGAAGGAAACGATACCTGCGATTTCAGCAAGGATTGCCGGCTCTTTCGGACGACGCGCTTCGAACAGATCCGCAACGCGCGGCAGACCACCGGTAATATCCTTGGTACCGCCGGATTCCTGCGGAATACGCGCCAGGGTGTCACCAGAACTGATCTGTACGCCATCTTCCAGCTGTACAATCGCTTTACCCGGCAGGAAGTACTGCGCAGGCATATCGGTACCCGGGATCAGAACGTCATTACCCTGAGCATCAACGATTTTCAGCGCCGGACGCAGATCTTTACCACCGGTAGTACGTTCAGCCGAATCCAGAACCACCAGCGAAGACAAACCGGTCAGTTCGTCGGTCTGACGCGTAATGGTCTGACCGTCGATCATGTCAGTGAAGCGGATGAAACCACTCACTTCGGTGATAACCGGCATGGTGTGCGGGTCCCAGTTTGCCACGGTTTCGCCGCCGGCAACCTGCTCGCCATCACCTTTCGCCATGACAGCGCCATAAGGCACTTTATAGCTCTCTTTGGTACGACCGAATTCGTCGATCAGCTTCAGTTCGGTGTTACGGGAAGTGATAACCAGTTTACCGCTGGAGTTCACAACCGACTTCACGTTGCTGAGCTTGATGCTACCTTTGTTCTTAACCTGGATGCTGGATTCAGCAGCCGCACGCGATGCCGCACCACCGATGTGGAACGTACGCATCGTCAGCTGTGTACCCGGTTCACCGATGGACTGTGCCGCGATAACGCCGATAGCTTCACCTTTGTTGATGATGTGGCCACGCGCCAGGTCACGACCATAGCAGTGCGCACATACACCAAAGTCGGTGTCGCAGGATACAACAGAACGCACTTTAACGGCGTCAACGGAGTTTGCTTCCAGCAGGTCACACCACTGTTCGTGCAGCAGCGTGTTGCGTGGAACCAGAATGTCCGCGGTACCCGGTTTCAGCACATCTTCCGCCGTCACACGACCCAGAACGCGGTCACGCAGCGGCTCTTTCACGTCGCCACCCTCGATAACCGGGGTCATCAGGATACCTTCGTGCGTACCACAGTCATCTTCGGTCACCACCAGATCCTGCGCGACGTCAACCAGACGACGGGTCAGATAACCGGAGTTCGCGGTTTTCAGTGCGGTATCCGCCAGACCTTTACGCGCACCGTGCGTGGAGATGAAGTACTGGAGTACGTTCAGACCTTCACGGAAGTTCGCGGTGATTGGCGTTTCGATGATGGAGCCATCCGGCTTCGCCATCAGACCACGCATACCTGCCAGCTGACGAATCTGTGCCGCAGAACCACGCGCACCGGAGTCGGCCATCATATAGATGCTGTTGAAGGAGACCTGCTGCTCTTCCTGGCCGTCACGGTTAATCACGGTTTCGGTTTGCAGGTTATCCATCATCGCTTTGGATACACGATCGTTCGCCGCAGCCCAGATATCGATAACTTTGTTATAGCGTTCGCCAGCGGTTACCAGACCAGACTGGAACTGCTCCTGGATCTCAGCAACTTCGGCTTCCGCTTCAGAGATGATCTCGTGTTTTTTCTCCGGGATGACCATGTCATCAATACCAACGGACGCACCTGAACGCGCTGCATAAGCAAAGCCGGTGTACATCGTCTGGTCCGCAAAAATAACGGTCGGTTTCAGGCCCAGAATACGGTAGCAAGTGTTCAGCATTTTGGAGATCGCTTTCTTGCCCAGCGCCTGGTTGACGATGGAGAAAGGCAGACCTTTCGGTACGATCATCCACAGAATGGCGCGACCAACGGTCGTGTCTTTCAGGCTGGTGTGCGCAACGAATTCGCCGTTTTCATCTTTTTCATATTCAGTGATACGCACTTTAACGCGCGCATGCAGAGAGGCCAGACCTGCGCGATAGATACGCTCAGCTTCTTTCGGGCCAGTCAGCACCATGCCTTCGCCTTTGGCGTTAACACAGTCACGGGTCATGTAGTACAGACCCAATACCACGTCCTGAGACGGAACGATGATAGGTTCGCCGTTCGCCGGAGACAGGATGTTGTTGGTAGACATCATCAGCGCACGCGCTTCGAGCTGGGCTTCCAGCGTCAGCGGTACGTGAACAGCCATCTGGTCACCATCGAAGTCGGCGTTATATGCCGCACAAACCAGCGGGTGCAGCTGGATAGCTTTACCTTCGATCAGTACCGGTTCAAATGCCTGGATACCCAAACGGTGCAGTGTTGGTGCACGGTTCAGCAGTACCGGGTGTTCGCGGATCACTTCGTCCAGGATATCCCAAACGACAGCTTCTTCGCGCTCAACCATTTTCTTCGCGGCTTTGATAGTGGTGGCCAGGCCACGCAGTTCCAGTTTGCCGTAGATGAACGGTTTGAACAGCTCCAGGGCCATTTTCTTCGGCAGACCGCACTGGTGCAGACGCAGGTATGGACCTACGGTGATTACAGAACGACCGGAGTAGTCAACACGCTTACCGAGCAGGTTCTGACGGAAACGACCTTGTTTACCTTTGATCATGTCGGCCAAAGATTTCAGAGGACGCTTGTTAGAACCGGTGATCGCACGACCGCGACGACCGTTATCCAACAGGGCGTCAACCGCTTCCTGCAGCATACGTTTTTCGTTGCGTACGATGATGTCCGGCGCAGCCAGATCCAGCAGACGCTTCAGACGGTTGTTACGGTTAATGACGCGACGATACAGATCGTTCAGATCTGACGTGGCGAAACGACCACCATCCAGCGGAACCAGCGGACGCAGATCTGGCGGCAGAACCGGCAGAACGGTCAGGATCATCCACTCTGGCTTGTTGCCAGACTGAACGAAGGCTTCCAGCAGTTTGATACGCTTGGTCAGCTTTTTACGCTTGGTTTCGGAGTTGGTTTCGTTCAGCTCTTCGCGCAGAGTTTCACACTCTTGCTCCAGATCCATGCTCTTCAGCAGGGCCTGGATAGCTTCCGCACCCATCTTCGCGTCGAATTCGTCACCGAACTCTTCCAGCGCGTCCAGATACTGCTCTTCAGTCAGAATCTGTTGACGTTCCAGGTTGGTCATACCGCCTTCGATAACCACATAAGATTCGAAGTACAGTACGCGTTCGATATCGCGCAACGGCATATCGAGCAGCAGACCGATACGGGACGGCAGCGATTTCAGGAACCAGATGTGAGCAGTCGGAGACGCCAGCTCGATGTGGCCCATACGCTCACGGCGTACTTTAGTCTGGGTCACTTCAACGCCGCACTTCTCACAAATAACACCACGGTGTTTCAGGCGCTTGTACTTACCGCACAGGCACTCGTAGTCTTTTACCGGCCCAAAGATACGGGCGCAGAAAAGGCCGTCACGCTCAGGTTTGAACGTACGGTAGTTGATGGTTTCCGGCTTTTTAACTTCACCGAAAGACCATGAACGGATCATGTCTGGCGAAGCCAGAGCAATTTTGATCGCATCAAACTCTTCGGTTTTAGTCTGCGCTTTCAGAAACTTTAATAAATCTTTCACGGATTTGCTCCCGTCGGAGTTAGCACAATCTGGTGTCGGGTTTTACCCCGACACCAGTGACCTGTTTGAGCGAGAATTACTCGTCTTCCAGTTCGATGTTGATGCCCAGCGAGCGGATCTCTTTCAACAGAACGTTGAAGGATTCCGGCATACCCGGTTCCATCTGATGGTTGCCGTCCACGATGTTCTTATACATCTTGGTACGACCATTCACGTCATCAGACTTAACGGTGAGCATTTCCTGCAGGGTGTAGGCGGCGCCGTAAGCTTCCAGCGCCCACACTTCCATCTCCCCGAAGCGCTGACCACCGAACTGCGCCTTACCACCCAGCGGCTGCTGAGTAACCAGGCTGTAAGAACCGGTAGAACGCGCATGCATCTTGTCATCAACCAGGTGGTTCAGTTTCAGCATGTACATGTAACCGACGGTTACCGGACGTTCGAACTGTTCACCCGTACGGCCATCGAACAGGGTGATCTGACCGGAGGTCGGCAGGTCGCCCAGCTGCAGCAGCTCTTTGATTTCCGCTTCTTTCGCACCGTCAAACACTGGTGTGGCAATCGGCATACCTTTACGCAGGTTTTCTGCCAGACGCAGCACTTCATCATCGCTGAAGGTGCTCAGGTCGACTTTCTGACGAACGTCGGCGCCCAGATCGTAGGCACGCTGGATGAATTCGCGCAGTTTGGCGACTTCCTGCTGCTGTTTCAGCATGGCGTTAATCTTGTCGCCAATACCTTTCGCAGCCATACCCAGGTGGGTTTCCAGAATCTGGCCGATGTTCATACGAGACGGTACGCCCAGCGGGTTCAGTACGATGTCTACCGGCGTGCCGTTTTCATCGTAAGGCATGTCTTCGATCGGGTTGATCTTAGAGATAACACCCTTGTTACCGTGACGACCTGCCATCTTATCACCCGGCTGGATACGGCGTTTAACGGCCAGATAGACCTTCACGATCTTCAGCACGCCCGGCGCCAGATCGTCGCCCTGGGTGATTTTACGGCGCTTCGCTTCAAGTTTTTTCTCGAACTCGTGTTTCAGTTCGTCATACTGCTCAGCCAGCTGTTCCAGCTGATTTTGTTTCTCTTCGTCGGTCAGGCCCAGCTCCAGCCAGCGATCGCGCGGCAGTTTGTCGAGCTTCTCAGCTTCAACGCCACCGGCTACCAGCACCGCACGGATACGGCTGAACAGACCCGCTTCGAGGATCTGCAGTTCTTCAGACAGGTCTTTCTTCGCCTGTTTGAGCTGCATTTCTTCGATTTCCAGCGCACGTTTGTCTTTTTCTACGCCATCGCGAGTAAAGACCTGAACGTCGATAACCGTACCGGATACACCGTTTGGTACGCGCAGAGAAGAGTCTTTAACGTCAGACGCTTTCTCACCGAAGATCGCACGCAGCAGTTTTTCTTCTGGGGTCAGCTGAGTTTCACCTTTCGGCGTTACCTTACCAACCAGAATGTCGCCACCGGTCACTTCCGCACCAATGTAAACGATACCGGATTCATCCAGTTTGGAGAGCGCAGCTTCACCCACGTTCGGGATGTCAGCGGTGATCTCTTCCGGCCCCAGCTTGGTGTCACGGGACACACACGCCAGTTCCTGAATGTGGATGGTGGTGAAACGGTCTTCCTGAACAACACGCTCGGATACGAGGATGGAGTCTTCGAAGTTGTAACCATTCCACGGCATGAACGCTACGCGCATGTTTTGACCGAGCGCCAGTTCACCGAGGTCGGTGGATGGACCGTCTGCCAGCACGTCGCCACGTTCTACCGGTTCACCCAGAGACACACACGGCATCTGGTTGATACAGGTGTTCTGGTTAGAACGGGTGTATTTGGTCAGGTTGTAGATGTCGATACCTGCTTCACCCGGATACATCTCGTCTTCGTTAACTTTGATAACGATACGGGAAGCATCCACGTACTGAACGACACCACCACGTTTAGCAACCGCAGTTACACCGGAGTCAACGGCAACAGCACGTTCCATACCCGTACCCACCAGCGGCTTATCAGCACGCAGAGTCGGAACGGCCTGACGTTGCATGTTCGCACCCATCAATGCACGGTTGGCGTCATCGTGTTCAAGGAACGGGATCAGGGACGCACCGACGGATACCACCTGCTGGGTGGATACGTCCATGTAGTCAACTTGGTCGCGGCTGAACAAGCTGGATTCGCCTTTGCTACGGCAAGTTACCAGGTCTTCTACGAAGTGGCCTTCTTCATCCAGGTTGGAGTTCGCCTGGGCGATAACGTAGTTGCCTTCTTCGATAGCAGACAGGTAGTGAATTTCGTCGGTTACAACACCGTCGGTCACTTTACGATACGGAGTCTCAAGGAAGCCGTATTCGTTCGTCTGTGCGTACACAGACAGGGAGTTGATCAGACCGATGTTCGGACCTTCAGGAGTTTCGATTGGACATACGCGACCGTAGTGAGTCGGGTGTACGTCTCGAACTTCGAAGCCTGCACGTTCACGGGTCAGACCGCCTGGGCCGAGTGCGGAGATACGACGTTTGTGCGTAATCTCAGACAGCGGGTTGTTCTGGTCCATAAACTGAGACAACTGGCTGGAACCGAAGAACTCTTTCACTGCTGCGGAAATCGGCTTGGCGTTGATCATATCCTGAGGCATCAGGGTATCCAGATCGCCCAGAGACAGACGCTCTTTCACCGCACGCTCTACACGTACCAGGCCAACGCGGAACTGGTTTTCCGCCATTTCGCCGACGGAACGGATACGACGGTTGCCGAGGTGGTCGATATCATCCACTTCGCCTTTACCGTTACGGATATCGATGAGCTTCTTCATGACATCAATGATGTCGTCTTTGCTCAGGATACCGGAACCTTCGATTTCGTCGCGCAACAGAGAACGGTTGAACTTCATACGACCCACCGCAGACAGGTCATAGCGGTCTTCGGAGAAGAACAGGTTCTCAAACAGGCTTTCAGCCGCTTCGCGTGTCGGCGGCTCACCAGGGCGCATCATGCGGTAGATTTCTACCAGCGCGCTCAGACGATCGTTAGTTGGGTCGACGCGTACCGTTTCAGAAATGTACGGGCCGTGGTCCAGATCGTTGGTAAACAGCGTTTCGATACGCTTGTGGCCGGACTGGCTCAGCTTAGCCAGCAGATCCAGGCTCAGCTCCATGTTCGCCGCGCAGATCAGCTCGCCAGTAGATTCGTCAACGTAGTCTTTAGAGACGACTTTACCTGCGATGTACTCAACCGGAACTTCGATATGCTTGATATCGTCTTTTTCCAGCTGACGGATGTGACGCGCGGTAATGCGACGGCCTTTTTCAACGTACACTTTGCCGTTAGCTTCGATATCGAACGACGCGGTTTCGCCACGCAGACGTTCTGGAATCAGCTCCATCTGCAGTTTGTTGTCGCGAATTTCGAAGACGACTTTCTCAAAGAACAGGTCAAGGATCTGCTCAGTGGTGTAGTTCAGCGCACGCAGGATGATGGTCGCAGGCAGTTTACGGCGACGGTCGATACGTACGAACAGGTTGTCCTTCGGATCGAATTCGAAGTCCAGCCAGGAACCACGGTAAGGAATGATGCGCGCGTTATACAGCACTTTACCCGAAGAGTGGGTTTTACCTTTGTCGGAGTCAAAGAAGACGCCAGGGCTACGGTGCAGCTGAGAAACGATAACACGCTCAGTACCGTTGATAACAAAGGTACCGTTGTCGGTCATGAGCGGAATTTCGCCCATGTAGACTTCTTGTTCTTTAATGTCTTTTACGGTGCCTTCCGGCGCTTCGCGCTCATAGATCACCAGACGCAGTTTTACGCGCAGCGGTGCGGAATAGGTCACGCCACGGATCTGACACTCCTGAACGTCAAACACCGGTTCGCCAAGGCGGTAGCTGACGTACTGCAGCTCGGAATTACCGCTGTAGCTCTGAATCGGGAACACGGAACGGAAGGCTGCTTCCAGGCCGTACTGCCCTTCAGGATCTTGCTCGATAAACTTCTGAAACGAGTCAAGCTGGATAGAAAGGAGATAAGGTACATCCAGAACTTGTGGACGTTTACCAAAATCCTTACGAATACGTTTTTTCTCGGTATAGGAGTAAACCATAGGGTTCCTCAGCTCGCTGACAAGTCGACCCATCTGTCCTGCGGGGGACAGTTTGTGCAACACTATTTTGTTGACCGGAAAATGGATACTTTCCGCAATGCCTGTTGCTATCACGCTTAAACCATTTCATTGCGATTTACACAGAACGTACGCTCTGTCGCAGTATATTAAGTCGTCGATAGAAACAAGCATTGAAAGGCACAGCAGTAGTCAAACAGTGTGAAACGCTACTGGCGCCTTACAGCGCAAAAAGGCTGGTGACTAAAAAGTCACCAGCCATCAGCCTGATTTCTCAGGCTGCAACCGGAAGGGTTGGCTTATTTAACTTCAACTTCAGCGCCAGCTTCTTCCAGAGATTTTTTCAGTGCTTCAGCGTCATCTTTGCTCACGCCTTCTTTCAGAGCGGCCGGAGCAGATTCTACCAGGTCTTTAGCTTCTTTCAGACCCAGGCCAGTTGCGCCACGTACTGCTTTGATAACAGCAACTTTGTTAGCGCCAGCAGCTTTCAGAATTACGTCGAATTCAGTTTTTTCTTCAGCAGCTTCAGCCGGGCCAGCAGCTACAGCTACAGCAGCAGCAGCGGAAACACCGAATTTTTCTTCCATTGCAGAAATCAGTTCTACAACGTCCATTACGGACATAGCGGATACTGCTTCAATGATTTGATCTTTAGTGATAGACATTTAAATTGTTCCTGAATATCAGAATAAGTTTATACGTAAGCAAATGCTTGATAAAGACAACTGCGATTACGCAGCTTCTTTTGCATCGCGTACAGCAGCCAGTGTGCGAACCAGTTTGCCAGCCGAAGCTTCTTTCATGGTTGCCATCAGGCGTGCAATTGCTTCTTCGTAGGTCGGCAGAGTTGCCAGGCGGTCGATCTGAGACGCCGGGATCAGCTCACCTTCAAAGGCTGCAGCTTTGACCTCAAATTTTGCATTCGCTTTCGCGAACTCTTTGAACAGACGAGCAGCAGCGCCCGGGTGTTCCATAGAGTATGCAATCAGGGTCGGACCAACAAACGTGTCTTTCAGGCACTCGAACTGAGTACCTTCAACGACGCGGCGCAGCAGGGTGTTACGAACAACACGCATGTATACGCCAGCTTCACGACCTGCTTTACGCAGTTCAGTCATTTTATCTACAGTTACGCCACGGGAATCCGCAACTACTGCAGACAGCGCGCCTTTGGCTACTTCGCTGACTTCAGCAACAATCGCTTGTTTGTCTTGAAGATTTAAAGCCATTAGCTTTGCTCCTGGATGTTTGCCGGAACTCATGTTCCGGAACTCACTTCACTCATCTCAACGAGAAGAGCGTCTTAATACGGTGAGCAGAAACAAGCCAGAGTATCAAAAATAATCTTAGCGTTCTGTCACCGTCTACGCAGGGGATTAAGCCTCTTGCGAGACGCCTGCGGTCTTCGACGGAGGCCTGGATAGGCCAGGCTCCAACGAACAAATTCTTTCTATGACTTCGTCCTTTGAACCGCAGCTGTGTTAGCTGCGCTCGTTCACACCAGTCACATAGTTAACTATGCTCCTGGCGATTCACTCACTTGCTGCCTTGCTGCAATTCAAATGACTCGCATAGTGCTCTGTTATATTTCAACAGAATCGTGGGGGTAAGATTGTAGACAAAATCACCGCCCACGTAAAGACTAATCTTAGTTCGCAGATGCGCTCAGACCAGCCTGATCAACGGCAACGCCAGCACCCATGGTGGTGGAGATGCTAACTTTCTTGATGTACACGCCTTTCGCCTGGCTCGGTTTTGCTTTTTTCAGCGCAACCAGCAGAGCTTCCAGGTTTTCTTTCAGTTTGTCAGCGTCAAAGTCCACTTTACCGATGGTGGTGTGGATGATGCCGTTTTTGTCGTTACGGTAACGAACCTGACCTGCTTTAGCGTTCTTAACCGCTTCAGCAACGTTCGGAGTTACGGTACCGACTTTCGGGTTTGGCATCAGGCCGCGCGGACCCAGAACCTGGCCCAGCTGGCCAACTACGCGCATTGCATCCGGGGATGCGATAACAACGTCGAAGTTCATTTCGCCTTTCTTGATCTGGTCAGCCAGATCTTCCATACCTACCAGCTCAGCGCCAGCAGCTTTAGCTGCTTCAGCGTTCGGGCCCTGGGTAAATACGGCAACGCGAACAGAACGGCCAGTACCGTGCGGCAGTACAGTCGCGCCACGAACGTTCTGGTCAGATTTACGAGCGTCGATGCCGAGGTTAACGGCAACGTCAACGCTTTCGTTGAATTTAGCAGTGGCCAGCTCTTTCAGCAGGGCAATAGCTTCGTTGATGTCGTACTGTTTGGTCGCATCAACTTTTTCACGGATCACGCGCATACGCTTGGTCAGTTTAGCCATTTCTTAGTCCTCCACTACCAGGCCCATGGAACGTGCAGTACCTTCGATGGAGCGAGTCATCGCTTCAATGTCGGCACCAGTCATGTCGGCAGCTTTGGTCTGCGCGATTTCCTGCAGCTGAGCGCGGGAAATTTTACCTACTTTGTCTTTGTTCGGCTTGCCGGAACCAGACTTGATACCAGCCGCTTTTTTCAGCAGAACAGCTGCCGGAGGCGTTTTGGTAACGAAGGTGAAAGAACGGTCAGCGTAAACGGTAATAACAACCGGAATCGGCAGACCTTTTTCGATGGAATCCGTTTTTGCGTTGAACGCTTTGCAGAATTCCATGATGTTCACACCCTGCTGACCCAGTGCTGGACCAACCGGCGGACTCGGGTTCGCCATACCAGCTGCAACCTGCAGCTTGACGTAGGCTTGTACTTTCTTAGCCATTCTAAATTCCTCGAATTGGGTAGTATCGCTTCAAAGAAGCTCCCCGTGATAAATATCGCTTTATGGGCATAAGGCCCATAAAAACAAAAGGCGCGAAATTGTATGTCAATTTCGCGCCCTATGCAACGATTAGATCGCTGCTTTTTTGATCGCAGCCTTACGCTTTCTCAACCTGGCTGAAGTCCAGCTCTACCGGGGTCGCACGACCGAAGATAGAAACAGACACTTTCAGGCGAGACTTCTCATAATCGACTTCTTCGACAACGCCGTTAAAGTCTGCGAACGGACCGTCGTTAACACGAACCATTTCACCCGGTTCAAACAGAGTTTTCGGCCGCGGCTTATCGCCAACCTGCTGCAGGCGGTTCATGATCGCATCGACTTCTTTGTCGCTGATCGGCGCCGGACGGTCAGACGTACCGCCGATAAAGCCCATCACACGCGGCACGCTGCGCACCAGGTGCCAGCTTGCGTCGTTCATGACCATCTGGACCAGAACGTAACCCGGGAAGAATTTGCGTTCGCTTTTGCGACGCTGGCCGCCACGGATCTCAACGACTTCTTCAGTCGGCACCATGACTTCGCCAAACAGCTCTTCCATATTGTGTAATTTGATATGCTCGCGCAGCGATGTGGCTACGCGGCCTTCAAAACCGGAAAACGCCTGAACGACGTACCAGCGCTTTTTAGGTGCTTCAGACATCTCAGAACCTCAGGCCAGTGATAAAGGATACCAGGCGAACCAGAATACCATCCAGTCCCCACAGGATCAGTGACATAACTGCGGTAACCGCAGCGACGATCAGCGTGGTGTGCAGCGTTTCCTGGCGAGTCGGCCAAATGACCTTACGGACTTCGGTTCTCGCTTCACGGGCAAAAGCAACGGTTGCTTTACCTTTTGTCGTCAACAGCGCGACACCACCCGCTGCAGCAATCAGAATTACTACGGCCAGCGCACGCAGCGGCAGCATCATGTCGCGATAGAGGTAGTTGCCGACGATTGCGACGATCAGCAATATGGCAACAACTATCCACTTCATCGCTTCCAGGCCGCGCCCGCTCCCTTGAGCTTCGGTATTCGCACTCATAAACCAACCTGTCAGAAGTATTCTACAAACATTTTCACCCCGCAATCGCGAGGCAATCCAAATCGAAACGCTTATTCGCCTTTCGGATTATACGCCCTCTACAGAGCCTGTCTCAGCAATGATTATGACAAATAAAATCACTGATGAGCCAGGTTCTGGTGTGAAAGCGTGCAAAAAGGGCATCAAATGATGCCCTTTTATTGCGCATTGCGTCAAATGTTATCAGCGATTAGCCGAGAACTTTAGCAACAACGCCCGCGCCAACGGTACGGCCGCCTTCACGGATTGCGAAACGCAGACCGTCGTCCATCGCGATCGGGTGGATCAGGGTAACAACCATTTTGATGTTGTCGCCCGGCATTACCATCTCTACGCCTTCCGGCAGTTCGATGGTGCCAGTCACGTCAGTAGTACGGAAGTAGAACTGCGGACGGTAGCCTTTGAAGAACGGAGTATGACGGCCGCCTTCATCTTTGGACAGAATGTACACTTCAGATTCGAACTTGGTGTGCGGCTTGATGGTGCCTGGCTTAGCCAGTACCTGACCACGTTCGATTTCTTCACGTTTGATACCACGCAGCAGAACACCTACGTTCTCACCGGCACGGCCTTCGTCCAGCAGTTTGCGGAACATTTCAACGCCAGTACAGGTAGACTTCTGAGTCTCTTTGATACCAACGATTTCAACTTCTTCGCCCACTTTGATGATACCGCGCTCTACACGACCGGTAACAACGGTACCACGACCGGAGATGGAGAATACGTCTTCGATCGGCAGCAGGAACGGCTTGTCAATCGCACGCTCTGGTTCCGGGATGTAAGAATCCAGGAAGCCAGCCAGTTCGATGATTTTCGCTTCCCACTCTGCGTCGCCTTCCAGCGCTTTCAGAGCAGAACCACGAACGATCGGCGTGTCGTCGCCCGGGAAGTCGTACTGAGACAGAAGTTCACGAACTTCCATTTCAACCAGTTCCAGCAGCTCTTCGTCATCAACCATGTCGCATTTGTTCAGGAACACGATGATGTACGGAACGCCTACCTGACGACCCAGCAGGATGTGCTCACGGGTCTGCGGCATCGGGCCGTCAGTCGCAGCAACAACCAGGATCGCGCCGTCCATCTGAGCAGCACCGGTGATCATGTTTTTAACATAGTCGGCGTGCCCCGGGCAGTCTACGTGTGCGTAGTGGCGGGTCGGGGTATCGTATTCAACGTGAGAAGTGTTGATGGTGATACCACGCGCTTTTTCTTCCGGCGCATTATCGATCTGGTCGAATGCGCGGGCGGCACCGCCGTAGGTTTTAGCCAGTACGGTAGTAATGGCAGCGGTCAGCGTTGTTTTACCATGGTCAACGTGGCCGATAGTACCGACGTTAACGTGCGGTTTTGTACGTTCAAACTTTTCTTTAGACATCGATTGTCCCTCTAAGACACGGATAAATCGGTGATATCACCACATCAACCAGGCAACACGCCCGACTTGTTGAATGCTAATAAACAGAAGAGAAAAACAGGAAGGAGAAAAGAAGTGGTGCTGATAGGCAGATTCGAACTGCCGACCTCACCCTTACCAAGGGTGCGCTCTACCAACTGAGCTATATCAGCACATCTTGGAGCGGGCAGCGGGAATCGAACCCGCATCATCAGCTTGGAAGGCTGAGGTAATAGCCATTATACGATGCCCGCATCCTGGAACTCGGCTACCTGATTTTCATTCTGCACTGAATATCGAGAGAAACTCTCTTTATTCGAGCCGGTAAGCGAACTTATCGTCTCGGGCTGCGCCATCGCGCGGCCGAAAATGGTGGTGGGGGAAGGATTCGAACCTTCGAAGTCTGTGACGGCAGATTTACAGTCTGCTCCCTTTGGCCGCTCGGGAACCCCACCGGACTTGATGGTGCCGACTACCGGAATCGAACTGGTGACCTACTGATTACAAGTCAGTTGCTCTACCTACTGAGCTAAGTCGGCATCAAGTAGCGCGCATTCTATGGAGACCTGCGTGCTCATGCAACTAAAAAATTGCATAAAATGTTCTATCGCTCACATTTTGCGCTATAAGAGACAAAAATGCTCTAATTTCAAACAAGAGAGCATAAATTTTCGGCATTTTACCGACCGTCTGACCAAGATACGACGCGGCATTTCAACGTTCCGTCGATAGAAAGCAATCTTCTGTATCTGGTATATTCGTCACATTGCTTCTCAGGGATAGCTTTCACAGCGAGATTTTTTCTTATTATTCCTCCCCATCTGGTGTTACCCTCCTGCCCATTGTCCAAATTAACTTAAATGTGACGTGCCGTTGCATGTCAGGGATGGCCCTCGTTCATCGCTGAACTGATGTAGCAATAGCAGCCAGAAACATGCTTATGAGTATAAAAGAGCAATCGTTAATGACGCCTTACCTACAGTTTGATCGCAGCCAGTGGGCTGCGCTTCGCGATTCTGTGCCGATGACCCTGACCGAGGATGAGATCGCGCAGTTAAAAGGCATTAATGAAGATTTATCGCTGGAAGAAGTTGCAGAAATATATTTACCTCTCTCCCGTTTGCTAAATTTCTATATCAGTTCAAATCTGCGTCGTCAGGCTGTCCTGGAACAGTTTCTGGGCACTAACGGCCAGCGAATCCCTTATATCATCAGTATCGCGGGCAGCGTCGCAGTGGGTAAAAGCACGACAGCACGCGTTCTGCAAGCGTTGCTGAGTCGCTGGCCGGAACACCGCCGTGTTGAATTGATTACCACTGACGGCTTCCTCCACCCAAACCAGGTGTTGAAAGAACGCGGGTTAATGAAGAAAAAGGGGTTCCCCGAATCGTATGATATGCACCGACTGGTGAAATTCGTTTCTGACCTCAAGTCGGGCGTACCGAACGTGACGGCGCCAGTCTATTCTCATTTGATTTACGATGTTATTCCTGAAGGGGATAAAACTGTCGCTCAGCCTGATATATTGATTCTTGAAGGTTTGAATGTTTTACAAAGCGGTATGGATTATCCTCACGATCCGCACCATGTATTTGTCTCTGATTTCGTTGATTTCTCTATTTACGTTGATGCGCCAGAAGAACTTCTTCAGACATGGTATATCAATCGCTTCCTGAAATTCCGCGAAGGGGCGTTTACCGATCCTGACTCTTATTTCCACAATTATGCGAAATTATCTAAAGAAGAAGCTGTTAATACAGCGACTTCGCTTTGGAAAGAAATTAACTGGTTGAATTTAAAACAAAATATCTTACCTACACGAGAACGTGCCAGCCTTATTATGACCAAGAGCGCTAACCATGCGGTGGAACAGGTAAGATTGCGGAAATAACAGAAAAAAGGGGAGTACCGACTCCCCTTTTTTACTATTCGGCGCTTCGCAGCGATATTTCTCCGCCCATCCAGGGTTTAATCACACCATCCTGTTCAAGCAATAATGCGCCCTGAGTATCAATGCCGCGAGAAATACCAAATATTTCTTTGTCACCAATAATTAGTTTTACCGGGCGATCAATAAAATTATCCAGTTTTTTCCAGCGCGAAAGATAAGGAGAAAGACCTTCTTGCTCAAAAAGCTCAAGCGCAGCACGTAACTTATAAATCAGCTTTGCGGCTAGCATATTGCGGTCGAGCGTAATTCCGGCCTCTTGTAGTGTGATCCATCCCTGATTTATCACGTCCTCTTCTACGCGACGCATTGCCATGTTAATACCAGCGCCAATCACTATTTGTGCGGCATCGCCCGTTTTACCGGTTAACTCGACCAGAATACCCGCCAGTTTGCGATCCAGCAGGTAGAGGTCGTTAGGCCACTTCACACGAACTTTATCTGCGCCCAGTTCACGCAGCACTTCCGCCATCACAATTCCAATGACCAGACTCAAGCCTATTGCCGCCGCAGGCCCCTGCTCCAGACGCCAGTACATTGAAAGATATAGATTCGCACCAAACGGTGAGAACCATTTACGCCCGCGACGACCACGCCCCGCCTGTTGGTATTCTGCTACACAGGCATCGCCTGAACGCAGCTCGCCAATTCGATCAAGTAAATACTGATTGGTTGAATCGATAACGGGCAATACCGCCACGTTTCCGCTATCCAGTTGGCTATGTATACGGTCAGCATCCAGTAACTGGATGGGTTCCGGTAAGCTATATCCTTTCCCGGGAACGGTAAATACATCTACTCCCCAGTCGCGTAATGTCTGGATATGTTTATTAATAGCCGCACGGCTCATTCCCAGCCGTTCACCCAACTGCTCGCCTGAGTGAAACTCTCCGTCGGCAAGTAGTGAGATCAGCGTCAGGGGAACGGTAGTATCTTTCATGCAATGCTCTCCACAGCGTTCACCTCTCCGAACTGACCAATAAAGCGAACCTCAGGCTCCAGCCAGACATTAAATTTTTCACCCACTTTTTGCCGGACATGATGCGCCAGCGCCACCACATCTTTACTTGTCGCATCATTCGCATTAATCAATACCAGCGCCTGTTGGCGATGCACCGCAGCGCCGCCAATGGTGACGCCTTTCAACTGACATTGATCTATCAGCCAGCCTGCCGCCAGCTTCACTGAGCCGTCTGCCTGAGGGTAATGCGGCGCGTTGGGAAATCGTTCTAACAGTTCCATAGCGATATCGGCTGCGACAACGGGATTTTTAAAAAAGCTGCCCGCATTGCCATTCACTTTAGGATCCGGCAATTTTGTGGTGCGCATATGGCATACAGCATCAAACACCTGTTGCGCGGTGACCGTTTTCGGGTCCAGACGAGTAAGATCGCCATAGGTCAACACCGGCTGCCATTGCTTTGACAAACGCAGACCCACCGCGACGATCGCAACGCGATCCTGATATTCATTTTTGAAGATGCTGTCACGATAGCCGAAACGGCATTCCGCCGCGGACAAACGCAGACGTTTTCCCGCTTCCAGTTCAACGCAGTCAACATAGTCGCAGACGCGCTGTAGTTCTACGCCATACGCGCCAATATTCTGTATAGGCGAGGAACCAACGCAGCCAGGGATGAGCGCCAGATTCTCCAGGCCGGGCATGTTGTTGTCCAGCGCGTAGCGAACCAGCTGATGCCAGTTTTCGCCTGCGCCGACGTGTAGGTGCCAGGCGTCCGCGGTTTCATTCACCTCAATGCCTTTCAGGCGGTTAAGGATCACGGTGCCGGCGTAATTTTCCAGAAACAGAACATTGCTTCCTTCACCCAGGATCATAACCGGCAGTCCCTCACGAGTTGCTTGCTGCCAGGCGCTCAGTAGTTGTTGTTCGTTTTCAGCGCATACGATGTGCTTTGCACAATGATCAATGCCGAAGGTATTCCAGGATTTTAGGGAGTGGGTCATGGCTGCTTTCCTGATACTCAATCGGCAATAGTTTACCGTATCTGTGTTGGGAAGGCTTGTGGTTATATTGAGGGTGGATCGGCGCGTCCCTGTAGGCTGGATAAGGCGGAGCCGCCATCCGGCAGACTACAGATAAAACAAAAGGCCCTGTCTTCCGACAGGGCCCTTCGTTTTATTTGATGCCTGGCAGTTCCCTACTCTCGCATGGGGAGACCCCACACTACCATCGGCGCTACGGCGTTTCACTTCTGAGTTCGGCATGGGGTCAGGTGGGACCACCGCGCTAGTGCCGCCAGGCAAATTCTTTGTGCTCTGTCCTGTGTCTTTTACACTGATACCGCGTTGGCTGCTCTTGCGAGCGTCAGTCACATACTTCTGTATGCTCTTTCCGTCGCTGCGTTTGCCGCCTTGTCTCAGCGTAAAATCCTTCGGACTCTGAATCTGAGCTGAAAATTGTTGTCTTCTCAATCCGCCAAAACATCTTCGGCGTTGTAAGGTTAAGCCTCACGGTTCATTAGTACCGGTTAGCTCAACGCATCGCTGCGCTTACACACCCGGCCTATCAACGTCGTCGTCTTCAACGTTCCTTCAGGAGACCTAAAGTCTCAGGGAGAACTCATCTCGGGGCAAGTTTCGTGCTTAGATGCTTTCAGCACTTATCTCTTCCGCATTTAGCTACCGGGCAGTGCCATTGGCATGACAACCCGAACACCAGTGATGCGTCCACTCCGGTCCTCTCGTACTAGGAGCAGCCCCCCTCAGTTCTCCAGCGCCCACGGCAGATAGGGACCGAACTGTCTCACGACGTTCTAAACCCAGCTCGCGTACCACTTTAAATGGCGAACAGCCATACCCTTGGGACCTACTTCAGCCCCAGGATGTGATGAGCCGACATCGAGGTGCCAAACACCGCCGTCGATATGAACTCTTGGGCGGTATCAGCCTGTTATCCCCGGAGTACCTTTTATCCGTTGAGCGATGGCCCTTCCATTCAGAACCACCGGATCACTATGACCTGCTTTCGCACCTGCTCGCGCCGTCACGCTCGCAGTCAAGCTGGCTTATGCCATTGCACTAACCTCCTGATGTCCGACCAGGATTAGCCAACCTTCGTGCTCCTCCGTTACTCTTTAGGAGGAGACCGCCCCAGTCAAACTACCCACCAGACACTGTCCGCAACCCGGGTAACGGGTCCACGTTAGAACATCAAACATTAAAGGGTGGTATTTCAAGGTCGGCTCCACGCAGACTGGCGTCCACGCTTCAAAGCCTCCCACCTATCCTACACATCAAGGCTCAATGTTCAGTGTCAAGCTATAGTAAAGGTTCACGGGGTCTTTCCGTCTTGCCGCGGGTACACTGCATCTTCACAGCGAGTTCAATTTCACTGAGTCTCGGGTGGAGACAGCCTGGCCATCATTACGCCATTCGTGCAGGTCGGAACTTACCCGACAAGGAATTTCGCTACCTTAGGACCGTTATAGTTACGGCCGCCGTTTACCGGGGCTTCGATCAGGAGCTTCGCTTGCGCTGACCCCATCAATTAACCTTCCGGCACCGGGCAGGCGTCACACCGTATACGTCCACTTTCGTGTTTGCACAGTGCTGTGTTTTTAATAAACAGTTGCAGCCAGCTGGTATCTTCGACTGACTTCAGCTCCATGAGTAAATCACTTCACCTACATGTCAGCGTGCCTTCTCCCGAAGTTACGGCACCATTTTGCCTAGTTCCTTCACCCGAGTTCTCTCAAGCGCCTTGGTATTCTCTACCTGACCACCTGTGTCGGTTTGGGGTACGATTTGATGTTACCTGATGCTTAGAGGCTTTTCCTGGAAGCAGGGCATTTGTTGCTTCAGCACCGTAGTGCCTCGTCGTCACGCCTCAGCCTTGATTTTCCGGATTTGCCTGGAAAACCAGCCTACACGCTTAAACCGGGACAACCGTCGCCCGGCCAACATAGCCTTCTCCGTCCCCCCTTCGCAGTAACACCAAGTACGGGAATATTAACCCGTTTCCCATCGACTACGCCTTTCGGCCTCGCCTTAGGGGTCGACTCACCCTGCCCCGATTAACGTTGGACAGGAACCCTTGGTCTTCCGGCGAGCGGGCTTTTCACCCGCTTTATCGTTACTTATGTCAGCATTCGCACTTCTGATACCTCCAGCATGCCTCACAGCACACCTTCACAGGCTTACAGAACGCTCCCCTACCCAACGAACGTATCCCTAAGCCAACTCGACTTTAATGAACGCTTTGACGTCGCTTCGCTCCGTCAATCGTCAACTCCGCAAAGTTGTCTTGGGTGATACGTTCGCTGCCGCAGCTTCGGTGCATGGTTTAGCCCCGTTACATCTTCCGCGCAGGCCGACTCGACCAGTGAGCTATTACGCTTTCTTTAAATGATGGCTGCTTCTAAGCCAACATCCTGGCTGTCTGGGCCTTCCCACATCGTTTCCCACTTAACCATGACTTTGGGACCTTAGCTGGCGGTCTGGGTTGTTTCCCTCTTCACGACGGACGTTAGCACCCGCCGTGTGTCTCCCGTGATAACATTCTCCGGTATTCGC
This sequence comes from Salmonella sp. SJTUF14076, assembly GCF_015534835.1. Taxonomy (NCBI): domain Bacteria; kingdom Pseudomonadati; phylum Pseudomonadota; class Gammaproteobacteria; order Enterobacterales; family Enterobacteriaceae; genus Salmonella; species Salmonella sp. SJTUF14076. Next base: position 4,427,142 of record NZ_CP064674.1, read on the forward strand.
AGTTTGCATCGGGTTGGTAAGTCGGGATGACCCCCTAGCCGAAACAGTGCTCTACCCCCGGAGATGAATTCACGAGGCGCTACCTAAATAGCTTTCGGGGAGAACCAGCTATCTCCCGGTTTGATTGGCCTTTCACCCCCAGCCACAGGTCATCCGCTAATTTTTCAACATTAGTCGGTTCGGTCCTCCAGTTAGTGTTACCCAACCTTCAACCTGCCCATGGCTAGATCACCGGGTTTCGGGTCTATACCCTGCAACTTAACGCCCGGTTAAGACTCGGTTTCCCTGCGGCTCCCCTATGCGGTTAACCTTGCTACAGAATATAAGTCGCTGACCCATTATACAAAAGGTACGCAGTCACACAGGTAAACCTGTGCTCCCACTGCTTGTACGTACACGGTTTCAGGTTCTTTTTCACTCCCCTCGCCGGGGTTCTTTTCGCCTTTCCCTCACGGTACTGGTTCACTATCGGTCAGTCAGGAGTATTTAGCCTTGGAGGATGGTCCCCCCATATTCAGACAGGATACCACGTGTCCCGCCCTACTCATCGAGCTCACAGCACATGCGCTTTTGTGTACGGGGCTGTCACCCTGTATCGCGCGCCTTTCCAGACGCTTCCACTAACACACATGCTGATTCAGGCTCTGGGCTCCTCCCCGTTCGCTCGCCGCTACTGGGGGAATCTCGGTTGATTTCTTTTCCTCGGGGTACTTAGATGTTTCAGTTCCCCCGGTTCGCCTCATTAACCTATGGATTCAGTTAATGATAGTGTGACGAGTCACACTGGGTTTCCCCATTCGGAAATCGCCGGTTATAACGGTTCATATCACCTTACCGGCGCTTATCGCAGATTAGCACGTCCTTCATCGCCTCTGACTGCCAGGGCATCCACCGTGTACGCTTAGTCGCTTAACCTCACAACCCGAAGATGTTTCTTACGATTCATCATCGTGTTGCGAAAATTTGAGAGACTCACGAACAACTTTCGTTGTTCTGTGTTTCAATTTTCAGCTTGATCCAGATTTTTAAAGAGCAAAACTTCGCAGTGAACCCTTTCAGGTACACTCTGAAGTATTTTTTCGTAAACACTCACGAGATGGTGGAGCTATGCGGGATCGAACCGCAGACCTCCTGCGTGCAAAGCAGGCGCTCTCCCAGCTGAGCTATAGCCCCATCGTGTAGTCAGAACCTCTTTACCGATAATTTTTCCTGAGACAAGGCGTGGAATAACGAAGCATACATCAGTATGTGAGTTATTTCACAACGCAGTATTCAGGGAAAATTTGGTAGGCCTGAGTGGACTTGAACCACCGACCTCACCCTTATCAGGGGTGCGCTCTAACCACCTGAGCTACAAGCCTGTAGAGGTTTTACTGCTCGTTTTTCATCAGACAATCTGTGTGAGCACTGCAAAGAACAGTTCTTTAAGGTAAGGAGGTGATCCAACCGCAGGTTCCCCTACGGTTACCTTGTTACGACTTCACCCCAGTCATGAATCACAAAGTGGTAAGCGCCCTCCCGAAGGTTAAGCTACCTACTTCTTTTGCAACCCACTCCCATGGTGTGACGGGCGGTGTGTACAAGGCCCGGGAACGTATTCACCGTGGCATTCTGATCCACGATTACTAGCGATTCCGACTTCATGGAGTCGAGTTGCAGACTCCAATCCGGACTACGACGCACTTTATGAGGTCCGCTTGCTCTCGCGAGGTCGCTTCTCTTTGTATGCGCCATTGTAGCACGTGTGTAGCCCTGGTCGTAAGGGCCATGATGACTTGACGTCATCCCCACCTTCCTCCAGTTTATCACTGGCAGTCTCCTTTGAGTTCCCGACCTAATCGCTGGCAACAAAGGATAAGGGTTGCGCTCGTTGCGGGACTTAACCCAACATTTCACAACACGAGCTGACGACAGCCATGCAGCACCTGTCTCACAGTTCCCGAAGGCACCAATCCATCTCTGGAAAGTTCTGTGGATGTCAAGACCAGGTAAGGTTCTTCGCGTTGCATCGAATTAAACCACATGCTCCACCGCTTGTGCGGGCCCCCGTCAATTCATTTGAGTTTTAACCTTGCGGCCGTACTCCCCAGGCGGTCTACTTAACGCGTTAGCTCCGGAAGCCACGCCTCAAGGGCACAACCTCCAAGTAGACATCGTTTACGGCGTGGACTACCAGGGTATCTAATCCTGTTTGCTCCCCACGCTTTCGCACCTGAGCGTCAGTCTTTGTCCAGGGGGCCGCCTTCGCCACCGGTATTCCTCCAGATCTCTACGCATTTCACCGCTACACCTGGAATTCTACCCCCCTCTACAAGACTCAAGCCTGCCAGTTTCGAATGCAGTTCCCAGGTTGAGCCCGGGGATTTCACATCCGACTTGACAGACCGCCTGCGTGCGCTTTACGCCCAGTAATTCCGATTAACGCTTGCACCCTCCGTATTACCGCGGCTGCTGGCACGGAGTTAGCCGGTGCTTCTTCTGCGGGTAACGTCAATTGCTGCGGTTATTAACCACAACACCTTCCTCCCCGCTGAAAGTACTTTACAACCCGAAGGCCTTCTTCATACACGCGGCATGGCTGCATCAGGCTTGCGCCCATTGTGCAATATTCCCCACTGCTGCCTCCCGTAGGAGTCTGGACCGTGTCTCAGTTCCAGTGTGGCTGGTCATCCTCTCAGACCAGCTAGGGATCGTCGCCTTGGTGAGCCGTTACCTCACCAACAAGCTAATCCCATCTGGGCACATCTGATGGCAAGAGGCCCGAAGGTCCCCCTCTTTGGTCTTGCGACGTTATGCGGTATTAGCCACCGTTTCCAGTAGTTATCCCCCTCCATCAGGCAGTTTCCCAGACATTACTCACCCGTCCGCCACTCGTCAGCAAAGCAGCAAGCTGCTTCCTGTTACCGTTCGACTTGCATGTGTTAGGCCTGCCGCCAGCGTTCAATCTGAGCCATGATCAAACTCTTCAATTTAAAAGTTTGATGCTCAAAGAATTAAACTTCGTAATGAATTACGTGTTCACTCTTGAGACTTGGTATTCATTTTTCGTCCGAGGACGTTAAGAATCCGTATCTTCGAGTGCCCACACAGATTGTCTGATAAATTGTTAAAGAGCAGTGCCGCTTCGCTTTTTCTCAGCGGCGCGGGGTGTGCATATTACGCTTTCCCGCTTCAGAGTCAAGCGTTTATTTTCGCTTTTCTCCGTGAGGTTCTGGTCTGAACCCCGCTGACCCGGCGGCCTGTGTGCCGTTGTTCCGTGTCAGTGGTGGCGCATTATAGGGAGTTATTTCTGCCTGACAAGAGGAAATTTAAAATAATTTCTCAAGTGCCTGGTATTTACCCAAAACGCCATTAAACCGCCAGTTTTTCGAGCGTTTCAAAGCCATAACGCTGTAAAACGGGTAATAATTGTTCAGCTCCTGGCGTCATTGCCATGCAATAAGCAATATTGGCATCGGTTGATTTCGCATCCGGCGCTTCATGTTCCAACAGCCAGGCTGTACGACGCGCTATCGCCGCGCCGGAATCCACTAACCGCGTCCCTTCGGGCAGGACTTGCAAAAGCTCGTCCCGTAATAGAGGGAAATGCGTACACCCCAGAACGACCGTGTCAGGCGGCTCCGGCATTCGTAGCCATGGGCGTAATATACGGCGCAGTTCTTCCAGCGATACCGAATCGCCATGTAATTTAGCTTCCGCCAGTTCCACCAGTTCTGCCGACCCCAACATCGCTATCTGACATTCATTGGCGAAGCGCGCAATCAGCTCGTGAGTATAAGGACGTTTGACCGTGGCTCTCGTCGCCAGTAGCCCGACGACGCCATTGGCGGTAAGCCGCGCCGCTGGTTTAATCGCAGGCACAACGCCCACCACCGGGAAGGCAAACTTTTCACGTAATGCGGGAAGTGAGACCGTACTGGCGGTATTACAGGCAATCACCGCCAGTGAAAGGGGATAGCGCTGCTGTACCGCAGTCACAATCTCGACAACGCGCTCAACGATAAACGTTTCGCTCTTTTCCCCGTAGGGGAAAGCCACGTTATCGAAAGCATATATATAGTGGAGATCCGGCAGGAGCCGCCGAATCTCATCATAGACCGACAATCCACCGACGCCGGAATCAAATACCAGCACGGTGGGACGTGGTTCAGAAGGTGTAGCTGCCAGACAAGGTGTATTCTCGTCCTGCAGTTTGGTAGCCATAAACTGTCTCGTAATCTTTGTCGAACAGGTTGGCTATTTTACCACGAACTGTCAGATGTGAGGTGACCGGATATGCAACCGTAAGATCCCATAAACTGACGCCGCCCATTTTTACTGTCCGGTATGGGTAAGCGGAGTAATCCGAATCATAGCGGGAACCAAGGTATTGATATGTCACCCCCCAGTCAAAATCGTAAACGTCCCAGTCAAGTTGATATTTTGCCATCTGTTTGGAACGCCGCGGTAATGGCGTATCGGTAATCGCATTACGCGCATCAACGTAATCGTAACTGACCGTATGCGTTAACGGTCCGGTATCGAAATTCGCCGTCGCCTCAATACCTTTAATGCGCGCCTTACCTTCGTTGTAATATTTTTGCAGATGATCGTCATAATCGATCATGTCATTAATATCGTTACGATAACCTGAAATACGCCAGCTGACGCCAGCGGTTAGCCCTTCAAATGCGCCTTCCCACTGTTTACTCTTTTCAGGATTCAGGTTCGGATTACCGTAATAACCATACAGTTGGCCCAAATTAGGCGCTTTGTAGGAGGTTCCGTAGGAGGCAATAAAGCGATAACCTTCTATAAACTCCCATCCCGCGCTGGTTTGCCATGTACCATGACGACCAAACTGGGAGTTGTCATCACTGCGCGCCGCCGCTTCCAGAGTGAAGTCACCCAACTGTTGTAATCCTGTCAGGTAAACCCCGGTATTACGCTGGTCATATCCCTCGGGCACATAGCCGGTACCTGGCGTGGTAGTCTGTTTCTGCCAGTCTACGCCCGCCCCAACATTACCGTGCCCCACGACCACACTGTTGGTCCATTGAACATTGTACTGTTTCATCTCATCCAGCGTGGCGGAGGTATCATACCGGCCATAGTGCGGATCATAGTTGTAATCTTTACTGTGGCTATAGCTTGAAACCAGCTGAGACTGAATACGTTCGCCATTAAAGCGCAGCCCGGCGTCCCAGCTTTGGCTATAAAGTTTGCGTGTATCAATTAGCGGCGAGCCCGGCGAGTAATAGGCGTCGTAATCGGTACGGTTATCGTAGCCATAACCACGCACGAATCCGCTCCAGCGATCAGAAAAGGTATGCTCTAACGCGCCATAAAGCGTTTTACTCAAAAAGCCGTCCCGGTCAGGCTGCGCCTGCATCCCGGTACCGCCTTTCGCTACCACGTCAAACCCTTTGGTGTATTCGTAATCGCCGATCAACGTCGCCCGCGTGTTTTCGCCAAGTTGCTGTTGCGTCGAGATGTCGTAATTCTGGTAGCTATTGCTTCCCCATCCAGCGGTTAATTCTGTGCCTGGGTTATCGCGCGTCGTAATGATATTCACTACGCCGCCGATAGCATCGGAACCATAAATAGCGGAGCGCGGACCGCGAATATATTCAATGCGCTGTACCAGCGACACCGGGAACTGGCTGAGATCGGCGGACCCGCTCACGCCTGCTAAATTCAGACGCACGCCGTCAATCAATACCAGTACATGGCTGGAGTTGGTGCCGCGAATGAAAATGGAGGAGTTTTGTCCGGCGCCGCCGCTCTGCGCAATATCGACGCCAGGCAAACGGCGCAGAACATCATTTACGGAGGTCGATTGCCAGCGTTCAATATCCTGACGCGTCACGATGGTAACGGGCGCCAGAACCGCGCTGCGCGGCTGCTGAAAACGGTTGGCGGTGACAACCAGGGTATCCGGGCTAGTGTCCTGCGCCCAAGCGGAAAAGGCCGTGACGGAGAACGCCGTCAGCAGCGTAGCTTTTTTAATCATTGTAAAGCATCCACAATATAAGAAGGATGCCGCAGGCTTCATCGATAGTACGCGATGATGAAAAACCAGATGCGACGTTAGCCGGCAGGTCTTCGGGCTTGGAGGGTTATCCGTTGACTGGATAGCAGAAATGATGACTTCCCGCCGGAGGCAGTGTCTGCTTACGCTCTCATCTCACCTTTCCTTACCGCTGCGCGTCAGCTCCAGATTTTCACTGGATTCCCTATTAACTCACAGGACCGGCCCACGGATGCTACCGTCTGTCACAACACCCTGTCCAGACCGCGCATCACAAATCAGAAATCATCAATAGCTGGACATCCACTGAGCAATCCCTACAATCCCCGCGTACTTTTATTATTCAGGATGCGATATGACCCCCGAACATCTTCCGACAGAACAGTATGAGGCGCAGCTGGCCGAAAAAGTGGCGCGCTTGCAGAGTATGATGGCGCCGTTTTCTGGCCTGGTTCCGGAAGTATTTCGCTCGCCGGTCAGTCACTATCGTATGCGTGCGGAATTTCGCCTGTGGCATGACGGCGATGACCTGTACCACATTATGTTTGATCAGCAGACCAAAAGCCGCATTCGCGTTGACACCTTCCCGGCGGCCAGCCAACTGATTAATACCTTAATGAAGGCGATGATTGCCGGCGTGCGCGATAATCATGCACTGCGGCATAAGCTGTTCCAGATCGATTATCTCACGACCTTGAGCAACCAGGCGGTAGTGTCGTTGCTGTACCATAAGAAGCTGGACGAAGAGTGGCGTGAAGCCGCCACTGCGTTACGCGATGCTTTACGCGCGCAAGGTCTGAACGTACACCTGATTGGCCGGGCCACTAAAACTAAAATCGAATTGGATCAGGATTATATTGATGAGCGTCTGCCTGTGGCAGGTAAAGAGATGATCTACCGCCAGGTCGAAAACAGCTTTACGCAGCCAAACGCCGCCATGAATATTCAGATGTTAGAGTGGGCGCTAGAGGTGACGAAAGACTCAAAAGGCGATCTGCTTGAGTTGTATTGCGGCAACGGCAATTTTTCTTTAGCGCTGGCGCGCAATTTTAACCGCGTGCTGGCAACCGAAATCGCCAAACCGTCCGTCGCTGCCGCACAGTACAATATTGCCGCTAATCATATTGATAATGTGCAAATTATTCGCATGGCGGCGGAAGAGTTTACCCAGGCGATGAACGGCGTTCGTGAGTTTAACCGCCTGCAGGGGATCGACCTGAAGCGCTATCAGTGCGAAACCATTTTTGTCGATCCGCCGCGCAGCGGTCTGGACAGCGAAACAGAAAAAATGGTGCAGGCTTATCCACGTATTCTGTACATTTCCTGCAATCCGGAAACGTTGTGCAAAAACCTGGAAACGTTAAGCCAGACGCACACGGTGTCTCGCCTGGCGCTATTCGATCAGTTCCCGTATACGCATCATATGGAATGCGGGGTATTACTCACCGCAAGGTAAAATGTACGTCGGATGGCCGGTTATACCGCCATCCGGCCTTCGCACACTACTCTGCGGTGTCCTGCTTGCGGTTACGCAGTTTAAAGCCAATCCAGAATACCAGAATCACCGACAGCACCGCCGGGAAGAAATTAGAGCCAATATCCGGATATTCTGCACGCACGACGGTGCTATACAGTAAAACGCCAAGAATGAAACAGGCGGCGGCCAACCCCGGCAAACCTACCGGCATAGTACGATTTTGGTAGCGCTGATGCAGGCAATATACCGTCAGCACCAGCGAGATAACCGGGAATACGGAGAACGGCACAATAGCGCTAAACAGCGCCGCGAATGTGCCGTTAATCGATAAGCCAGCGATGAGCGCCAGCAACAGCGTACCTTTATCTTGACCTGACTGTTTCATTACTCGTCCTTCACGTTATTCGGAATGTTGTGCTATTTTCTCTTGCTCACGGCGATACCAGTAATACGCCCCTTTCGCAATCATGCGCAGTTGCAATACCAGCCGCTCTTCTAATTGCCGACGCTGTTCAGCGCCGATGTCCAACGCCTCTGCGCCCGCGCTAAAGACAATAGTCACCATCGCTTCGGCCTGGGCTTCAGTAAACGCGCGCGGCATATGGTTTTCGAGTTCCAGATAGTCGGCAAGTTCCGCAATAAAATGCTGAATCTCCCGCGCGACGGCGGCACGAAACGCCGCGGAAGTGCCGGAACGCTCGCGCAACAACAGACGGAAGGCGTTGGGATTGTTGCCGATAAACTCCATAAATGTAGAGACCGACGTGCGAATGACGCTGCCGCCTTTCGCGATACGCTGTCGCGCCTGACGCATCAACTGACGCAGCATCAGACCGCTTTCATCCACCATCGTCAGACCGAGTTCATCGACATCGCGAAAATGACGGTAAAACGACGTTGGCGCAATGCCCGCTTCACGCGCCACCTCACGCAAACTCAGGCTGGCGAAACTCCGCTCAGCGCTCAGTTGGCTGAATGCGGCTTCCACCAGCGAACGCCGGGTTTTTTCTTTTTGTTGCGCTCTAACACCCATCACAATGTCTGAATCCTTCCATATGCCTTATTCGGCACTATACCAGAGAATAAAAGTAACGGGTTCACACTGGATTGTGAATGATTGTTTACAGACAGTTTGTGCTCCGGCTTCGCAAAAAAGCACAACGATAATTGGGTTAAAGCTGGGCAAATGTTATCATCGTGTTTATTTTATGTATAAAAACAGGTGAGTAATACCATGCCACATTCCTGGGATTATGATGCAGTCGTCATAGGGTCAGGCCCCGGCGGTGAAGGCGCTGCAATGGGTCTGGTTAAGCAAGGAGCACGCGTCGCGGTGATTGAGCGTTATCATAACGTTGGCGGCGGATGTACCCACTGGGGTACCATCCCATCCAAAGCCCTTCGCCACGCCGTCAGCCGCATTATTGAATTTAATCAAAACCCGCTCTATAGCGACCACTCCCGTCTCCTTCGTTCTTCTTTCGCCGATATCCTTAATCATGCCGATAACGTGATTAATCAACAAACGCGTATGCGTCAGGGGTTTTATGAGCGTAACCACTGTGAAATCTTGCAGGGCAACGCCCATTTTATTGACGAACATACCCTGGCGCTGGAATGCCATGACGGCACGGTTGAAACTCTGACGGCAGAAAAATTTGTTATTGCCTGTGGTTCGCGTCCTTACCATCCCAGTGATGTGGATTTCTCGCATCCGCGCATTTATGACAGCGACTCAATCCTGAGTCTCCACCATGAACCGCGCCACGTTATTATTTACGGCGCCGGCGTTATCGGCTGCGAATATGCGTCCATCTTCCGCGGTATGGATGTGAAAGTGGATCTGATCAACACCCGCGATCGCCTGCTGGCCTTTCTCGATCAGGAGATGTCCGACTCTCTCTCTTACCATTTCTGGAATAGCGGCGTGGTTATTCGCCACAATGAAGAGTATGAGAAAATCGAAGGCTGCGATGATGGCGTCATCATGCACCTGAAATCCGGCAAAAAACTGAAGGCTGACTGCCTGCTCTATGCTAATGGTCGTACCGGTAACACCGATTCGCTGGCGCTGGAGAATATTGGTCTGGAAACAGACAGCCGTGGACAGCTCAAAGTCAACAGTATGTACCAGACCGCCCTGCCGCACGTCTATGCGGTGGGCGACGTGATTGGCTATCCCAGTCTGGCCTCCGCCGCCTACGATCAGGGGCGTATTGCAGCGCAGGCGCTGGTGAAAGGCGAAGCGACCGCGCATCTTATCGAAGATATCCCCACCGGGATTTATACCATTCCGGAAATCAGTTCTGTCGGCAAAACCGAGCAGCAGTTAACGGCAATGAAAGTGCCTTACGAAGTGGGCCGCGCGCAGTTTAAGCATCTGGCGCGAGCGCAAATCGTCGGCATGAACGTCGGCACGCTAAAAATTCTCTTCCACCGCGAAACCAAAGAAATTCTGGGGATTCACTGCTTTGGCGAACGCGCCGCCGAAATTATTCATATCGGCCAGGCGATCATGGAGCAGAAAGGTGGTGGTAACACCATCGAATACTTCGTTAACACCACCTTTAACTACCCAACCATGGCGGAAGCTTATCGGGTTGCGGCGTTGAACGGCTTAAACCGCCTGTTTTAACGCCTTGTCGAAATGGCCATCCATTGCGCCACGGATGGCCTCTGCCAGTTGCTCATAACGGCTACGCAGCGGCGATCCCGGGCGATAAACCAGCCCCACGGTACGACGCGGCTCCGGCTTAATGCATGGCAGATAAACCACGCCGTCGCGCTTACGCTCCTGCGGTACGGCCAGCGCGGGGAGTAGTGTAATACCACTGCCCGCCGCCACCATGTTACGCAGCGTTTCCAGACTGGTCGCCCGGAAATGGGTATCTTCATCCGCTCCCGCTTCAAAACAGAACCCCATCGCCTGATCGCGCAGACAGTGGCCATCTTCCAGCATCAGCAATTTCTCGCCCGCCAGATCGGACATCGGCACGCGATCGCGATTCGCCCACGGATGATCCTCATAAATAGCCAGCATCATCGGTTCATCAAACAGCGGCACTTCGATAAACGCCTCGCTCTCTTTCACCAGCGCCAGAATAGCGCAGTCAAGCTTGCCGCTATCGAGTTGCGCTAACAACTGATGCGTTTGCGCCTCATGCAGATACATTTCCAGCTTCGGGAAAGTCTGGTGCAACATTGGAATGATAAGCGGCAGCAAATAGGGACCAATTGTTGGGATTAAACCAATATGCAGCGGGCCGGACATCGTCTCGCCTTGTTGGCTTGCCATCTCCTTGAGCACCTTGACCTCACGCAGTACGGTACGCGCCTGATCCACCAGCAGTAAGCCCGCCTGGGTAAACAGCACCTTACGGCTCGTACGCTCCAGCAGCATAACGCCCAGCTCATCTTCCAGCTTGCGTATTTGCCCGCTAAGGGTTGGCTGGCTGACGTGACAGGAGTCCGCCGCTCGCCGGAAATGGCGATGTTCGGCTAACGCCACCAGATATTCAAGATCACGAATATTCATTATTCATCCTCCGTCGCCACGATAGTTCATGGCGATAGGTAGCATAGCAATGAACGATTATCCCTATCAACCTTTCTGATTAATAATACATCACAGAACGGAGCGGTTTCTCGTTTAACCCTTGAAGACACCGCCCGTTCAGAGGGTATCTCTCGAACCCGAAATAACTAAAGCCAACGTGAACTTTTGCGGACCTCTGGTCCGCTTTTTTTTGCGTAAAAAAGCCCGGCGTCGCTGATGCTCGGCCGGGCAGTATTACCTGATAGCGCTGCGCTTATAAGGCCTACAACGCGAGGCGCGCCCTGGCATCGTCGATGGCCTGCGCCACCTGCTGCGGAGAAACGCCGCCTTTTGCCGCCCGTTTATCCAGACACGACTGCAAAGACAATATCGGATACACATCGTCGCCAATCACGCGGCTGAATTTCTGTAAATCGGCCAGCGGCAACGCTTCCAGCGGCTTACCCTGGCGAATGGCTTCTACCACCGCTTCGCCGACAATATGGTGCGCTTCGCGGAACGGCACGCCTTTCGCGACCAGGTAATCCGCCAGCTCCGTGGCGTTGGCATACCCCTGTTGCGCCGCGTCCTGACAACGTGGGCGTTTCACCTGAATACCGTCCAGCACCAACGCCGCCATATGCAGGCAGTCAAGCCAGGTATCGAGCGCATCGAACAGCCCTTCTTTGTCTTCCTGCATATCTTTGTTGTACGCCAGCGGCAGACCTTTTAAGGTCATCATCATGCCGGTTAGCGCCCCTTGTACGCGACCGCACTTACCGCGAATCAGCTCCAGCGCGTCCGGGTTTTTCTTCTGCGGCATTAACGATGAACCGGAAGTCACGCGGTCAGAAAGCTCTACAAAACCCGCTTCACCAGAATTAAAGAAAATCAGATCTTCCGCGAAGCGTGACAGATGCACCATGCCGATAGCCGCATCAGAAAGCAGTTCCAGTACGTGGTCACGATCGGACACGCTGTCCAGGCTGTTGCGGGTCGCAGACGTAAAGCCCAGCCAGCCTGCCAATTGTTCACGGTCAATTTCATAGGCCGTTCCCGCCAACGCGCCGCAGCCTAGCGGACTCACGTCCAGACGTTTAAGCGTGTCCTGCAGGCGGCTTTCATCGCGCGCCAGCATTTCGACATACGCGAGACACCAGTGGGCGAAAGTCACTGGCTGCGCGCGTTGCAGATGGGTATATCCCGGCATTACCGCGTCCTGGTTCGCCTGCGCGGTTTCCACCAGCGCGCTCTGTAGCTGGCGGTTAGCGGTAAGCAGTTCCCTCACCGTCTCTTTGCACCACAGTTTCAGGTCCGTCGCCACCTGATCGTTACGGCTGCGCCCGGTGTGCAGCTTTTTACCCAACTGACCCACTTTGTCGATGAGTTTACCTTCCGCCCAACTATGGATATCTTCCGCATCGCTTTGCAGGATTTGCTGCGGATTCGCGCGAACCTCTTCCAGCAGCACGTTCAGCGCTTCTTCCAACTGTCGTTGCTCATCGGCAGTCAGTACGCCTACCGTGACCAATGCTTTGGACCAGGCCACAGAACCGACAATATCCTGCTCTGCCAGACGGTAATCGAAGCGCAACGAATCATTGAATTGTTTAAACCGCTGGTCTGCCGCCTGTGTAAAACGCCCACCCCAAAGTGCCATAATAGACTTCCTTAAATTCTTCGAATTTCACTGCCGGATGGCGCTACGCTTATCCGGCCTATAATTTCTGTTCACGTAGGCCCGATAAGGCGCAGCCGCCATCAGGCGAACAAATAGTTAAGCCAGAATACGCGTGCCAATCGGCGTGCCGTTAAACAGCGCCGGCAGTTGCTCCGCATGACGCCAGGAAGCGATATCCACCGGGCGCCCCAGCGCCCGCGCAGCATCGAGAGCCGCATTCACTTTCACAATCATCCCGTCGGTAATAATGCCCTGGTCGATAAGCTGCTCGGCTTTGGACGCCGTCATTTCGGCGATACGCTGGCCTTTGCCGTCCAGAATACCGCTCACGTCGGAAAGCAGGATCAGATCGGCCCCCAGCGTCGCCGCCAGCGCGGTTGCCGCCTGATCGGCGTTGACGTTCATCAGTTGGCCGTCGTCTGTTACGCCAATGGAGCTGACCACCGGCAGAAAGCCGTTTTCCAGCAGCATGTTAATCAGCTTCGGCGACCCCGGCTGCGCCAGCCCGACGTGGCCTAACGCTTCATCGAGTTGGGTCACGTTTACGCTGTCGCCATCGCCCAGAAACAGACCAACAGAGGCGATATGGTGTTTCTTCGCCCAGGCCAGCAGAGTCTTGTTAGCGGTTCCCGCCAGCGCGCCGGTAATGATGCCAATCTGATCGGCAGGCGTCACGCGCAGGCCGTCTTTCTTTTTCACTGGCAAATTAAGCCCTTTCATCAGCTCATCCACCACGCAACCGCCGCCGTGAACAATCACCAGCGGACGCTGATGGGACTCACGATAGTTGACCAGCGCGGTAAAAAGACGTTCCAGAGCCTCTTCGCTATCCAGTAATACGCCACCCAGCTTGATAATTAATGGATTCATCATTTCACCCTTAAATAAGAGACTGCGTTTCAGCGAAGCCAAAACGAATATTAGCGCACTGCACCGCCTGCGCCGCTGCGCCTTTCAACAAGTTGTCTTCGGTTGCCACCACAATCAGATGTTCGCCCTGGACGGCAAAACCAATATCGCAGAACGGCAGCCCGACGACGTTCTTTAACGCCGGAACGCCTTTGTCATACAGGCGCACCAGCGGTTTGTCGCCATAGGCTTTTTGCAACACGTCGGCGACCTGCGCATGGGTTACTCCCGCTTTCAGGCGGCAGGTAATGGTTTCCAGAATCCCGCGCGGGAAATTCCCCAGATGCGGGGTGAAGATGACCTCCGCGCCCAGATGGACGGCGATTTCCGGCTGATGACGATGCGTAAACACGCCATACGGTTGCAGACTCACTTCACAGAAACTGTTCGAAATTGCCGCTTTGCGCCCCGCGCCGCTCACCCCGCTGGTGGCATTAATTACCGGCCACTGCGTCAGATCCAGAAGCCCGCCGTCAATCAGCGGTTTTAGCGACAACTGCGCTGCGGTTGGATAGCAACCAGGAACCGCAATCAGATTCGCCGTGTTCAGTTTATCGGCATTCCACTCCGCCAGACCGTACACCGCCTGCTCCAGCAGCTCAGGATACTGATGAGTAAATCCGTAATACTTTTCATAGAAGGCGCGATCGTTTACCCGAAACGCGCCGGAAAGATCGAATACGACGCATCCGGCCTGTAAAAATTGCGGCGCCAGATCGTGGCTCACTTCATGCGCTGTCGCCAGGAACACCACATCAACATCTGCGCTAAAGTCACGTACATCCGACATCGGTTGCAATGGCAGGTCGACAATCCCTTTTAACTGCGGATGTAAATCAGAAATTAACTTTCCTGCATCATTGCTTTGCGCTGAGACGGTCAAAGCGGTTATGGTCATATGTGGGTGGCGATTTACGTAGCTTACAAGCTCTGCGCCCGCATAACCGCTAGCGCCTACAATCAGCGTATTCAACATCGGGTTCCTTTATGCTCAACGTTAATGTATTTTTATTCATAATTAATGCATGAATATTGATACTATCATGACCTGAGGTGTGTCAACAATGAAAAACGTTTTACCGCCATTTATCGAGATTTACCGCGCTTTGATTGCCACACCGTCGATAAGCGCAACCGAAGAATCCCTGGATCAAAGTAATGCGTCTTTAATCACTTTGCTTGCAGGCTGGTTCAGCGATCTTGGTTTCAACGTAGAGGTTCAACCGGTTCCAGGAACGCGAAACAAATTTAATATGCTCGCCAGCACCGGACATGGCGCGGGCGGTTTGCTGCTGACCGGCCATACCGACACGGTTCCCTTTGATGACGGACGCTGGACGCGCGACCCGTTCACGCTGACCGAGCATGACAATAAGCTCTATGGCCTGGGCACTGCGGATATGAAAGGCTTCTTCGCTTTTATTCTGGACGCGCTACGTGACGTTGACGTCACAAAGTTGAAAAAGCCGCTCTACATTCTGGCGACCGCCGATGAAGAGACCAGCATGGCGGGGGCGCGTTATTTTTCCGAAACCACGGCATTACGTCCGGACTGCGCGATCATTGGCGAACCGACGTCGTTGCAACCGATACGCGCGCACAAAGGGCATATCTCTAATGTCGTTCGCGTCCTGGGGCAGTCCGGTCATTCCAGCGACCCGGCGCGTGGGGTTAACGCCATTGAACTGATGCACGATGCGATTGGCCATATCATGCAACTGCGTGACTCGCTGAAAGCGCGGTATCACTACGAGGCGTTTACCGTTCCGTATCCAACGCTGAATCTGGGCCATATCCACGGCGGCGATGCCTCAAACCGTATCTGCGCCTGCTGCGAATTGCATATGGATATTCGTCCACTGCCGGGCATGACGTTAAACGACCTTAATGGACTGCTTAACGACGCGCTGGCCCCGGTAAGCGAACGCTGGCCGGGCCGCCTGACGGTGGCGGAATTACATCCGCCGATTCCAGGTTACGAGTGTCCACCGGACCACCAACTGGTTGAAGTAGTAGAAAAACTGTTGGGAACAAAAACCGACGTGGTGAACTACTGTACTGAAGCGCCGTTTATGCAGACATTATGCCCAACGCTGGTGCTTGGTCCGGGCTCAATTAATCAGGCGCATCAGCCGGATGAATATCTCGAAACGCGTTTTATTAAGCCAACCCGGGAATTGATTACCCAGGTAGTACACCATTTTTGCTGGCATTAATGCATATTGCCCGGTGACGCGATGTTTACCGGGCCTCCCCCGTCTTGTAGCTACCGTCTTGAACGTCAAGCGGTAGCTACATAATTTTCATCCCACGGAAGCCGCGTTTTCAACACGCCGAAGCATAAATGTACCAGTTTGCGCATCACAGCTCCCAGCGCGGCTTTCTTCGCCTTGCCCTTTGCGACCAGCCTTTCATAGATAGCCTTCGCCTGTTTGTTCCAGCGGCTCGCGGTCAGCGCTGCAACGTACAGCTTAGCCCGCACTCCTGACGGTCCTGTTTTTGACATATGTGGTCTGCCACGCACTGAGCTCCCCGACGTTTTCTCTACCGGTGTCAGTCCCAGATAGGCCGCCACCTGTGAGGCGCTTTTGAACGTCCCGTCTTTCAGCAACGCCAGCATCTCCCGCCCGACCTGATCTTTCACTCCCTTGATTGATTTCAGTAACTCGAGATCAGCCTTCAGCCCCGGATCGTTATCCGTATGATCGGTTATCAGCTTCTCTATCCGGGCCAGTTCCTCGTTCAGCCAGCTCTTTGTTCGCTCAAGTGAACGGATGACCTCCTGTGGTGTGGATGTGGAATTCGCTTTTTCCAGCCGGTTCACCGTACGCTGTACATCCTCTCTCAGCGCATCCCGCTGGCGCAGCAATGCCCTCAGCTTACGTACTTCAGGCGAAGGAGGAACCCAGACAGCCGGGGACTTCAGCTCGCCATAACAGGCCAGCACGAAGGCATCGACAGCATCATTCTTGTTGAGGATATCCATCCCGTGGGCAAATTCGCGGACACGACAGGGGTTGGCCATGCAGACGCTGACACCGGCCTCATGCAGGCCATACGCCAGATTTTCATGGTAAATACCCGTCGCTTCCAGTACGACAGTCACGCTTTCAGGAACACATTTTTGTGCGTTCAGCCAGTCGATAACTTTACGGGCAACGGCGGGTTCGTTAGTCAGAACCTTGTGCTTTTTTTTACCGCCGGGGCCGGCAGTAAGCAGACAAAGATCGATTTTATTTTTACTGACATCAATACCGAGAGTACACACAGAACACCTCCTTTCACCTGAGCCAACACGCCATTCCAGCCTTGTACATACGAAGTCAACGCTTCTGGTTACCGTTCGGATTTTGAGTGACGTGAAAGGTGAAACGGGAGGCTTAAGCTACATCGGAAGCTCAGAGTCTTCAGGCCGGATACAAGCTTCTCCCGTTTCAGATAGCTGACAGCTAATCAGCTATCTGTTCAGGATACAAGGCCGGATAAGCGCAGCGCCATCCGGCATCTCTACGCCACATGTTCATAAGCATTTCTTATTTGGCACGATGCGAATTAACTTTAATAAATTACCGCCATTTTTTCGTTTGCTGAACCGATTTCGCAGTAATTGACGCCACGGGTTTTACGTGGCTTTATAAAAGACGGCTAAAAAGCAAAGTCCGAAAAATTTCACGTCACAGCAAGGCGGCAAACGAGCCCATTCCGCAGAACTGGCATACGGGCGAGCGCAGCCACTGCCGCTGTGGCATGAAAGAGACAGGGCAATTACATTAAAGATGGGGTGTCTGGGGTCATATGAACGAACAATATTCCGCGTTGCGTAGTAATGTCAGTATGCTCGGCAAGGTGCTGGGAGAAACCATCAAGGATGCGCTGGGAGAACACATTCTTGATCGCGTAGAAACAATCCGTAAGCTATCCAAATCTTCACGCGCCGGCAATGAAGCTAATCGCCAGGAGCTGCTCACCACGCTACAAAATTTGTCTAATGACGAGCTGCTGCCAGTTGCGCGCGCGTTTAGTCAGTTCCTGAACCTGGCCAATACTGCCGAGCAATACCACAGCATTTCGCCAAAAGGCGAAGCCGCCAGCAACCCGGAAGTGATTGCCCGCACTCTGCGCAAACTGAAAAACCAACCGGACCTCAACGACGCAACCATCAAAAAAGCGGTAGAGTCGCTGTCGCTGGAGTTGGTGCTAACCGCCCACCCGACAGAAATTACCCGCCGTACGCTTATTCACAAGATGGGTGAAATCAATAACTGTCTGAAACAGCTTGATAATACCGATATCGCCGACTACGAACGCCACCAGGTGATGCGTCGCCTGCGCCAGTTGATTGCCCAATCCTGGCATACGGATGAGATCCGCAAGCAGCGTCCAAGCCCGGTGGATGAAGCCAAATGGGGCTTCGCCGTGGTTGAGAACAGCCTGTGGCAGGGCGTACCTAACTATCTGCGTGAACTGAACGAACAGCTGGAAGAAAATCTCGGCTACAAATTGCCGGTGGATTTTGTGCCGGTACGTTTTACCTCCTGGATGGGCGGCGACCGTGACGGCAACCCGAACGTGACGGCGGATATCACCCGCCACGTGCTCTTGTTAAGCCGCTGGAAAGCCACCGATCTGTTCCTGAAAGACATTCATGTTCTGGTATCAGAACTGTCGATGGTCGACGCCACGCCGGAGCTGCTGGCATTAGTGGGCGAAGAAGGCGCGTCTGAGCCGTATCGCTACCTGATGAAAAAATTACGCGCCCGTCTGATGGCGACCCAGTCCTGGCTGGAAGCGCGTCTGAAAGGCGAGAAGCTGCCCAAACCGGCTGGCCTGCTGACGCAAAACGAGCAGCTCTGGGAACCTCTGTACGCCTGCTACCAGTCGTTACAGGCCTGCGGCATGGGCATTATCGCCAACGGCGAGTTACTCGACACGCTCCGCCGCGTGAAGTGTTTCGGCGTACCGCTGGTGCGTATTGATATCCGTCAGGAGAGCACCCGCCATACCGAAGCGCTGGGCGAAATTACCCGCTACCTCGGTATTGGCGACTACGAAAGCTGGTCGGAAGCCGACAAGCAGGCCTTCCTGATCCGCGAGCTGAACTCCAAACGTCCGCTGCTGCCGCGTAACTGGGAGCCGAGCAACGATACCCGCGAAGTGCTTGAAACCTGCAAGGTTATTGCCGAAGCACCAAAGGGGTCGATCGCCGCCTACGTGATTTCAATGGCGAAAACGCCGTCTGATGTGCTGGCTGTGCATCTGCTGCTGAAAGAGGCTGGTATCGGCTTTGCCATGCCGGTCGCGCCGCTGTTTGAAACCCTCGACGACCTGAACAATGCCGACGACGTGATGACCCAGTTGTTGAATATCGACTGGTATCGCGGACTGATTCAGGGTAAGCAGATGGTCATGATCGGCTACTCCGACTCGGCGAAAGACGCCGGCGTTATGGCCGCGTCATGGGCGCAGTATCAGGCGCAGGACGCCCTGATCAAAACCTGTGAAAAAGCCGGCATCGAGCTCACTCTCTTCCACGGCCGCGGCGGCTCTATTGGCCGTGGCGGCGCGCCAGCCCACGCGGCGCTGCTTTCGCAACCGCCAGGCAGTCTGAAAGGCGGTCTGCGCGTGACCGAGCAGGGCGAGATGATCCGCTTCAAATACGGCCTGCCGGAAGTCACCGTCAGCAGCCTTTCGCTCTACACCAGCGCAATTCTGGAAGCAAACCTGCTGCCGCCGCCGGAACCGAAAGACAGCTGGCGTCATATTATGGATGAGCTTTCCGTCATCTCCTGTGAAACCTACCGCGGCTACGTGCGCGAAAATAAATACTTTGTACCGTACTTCCGCTCCGCGACGCCGGAGCAAGAGTTGGGCAAATTGCCGCTCGGCTCACGTCCGGCGAAACGTCGTCCAACTGGCGGCGTCGAATCGCTGCGCGCGATTCCGTGGATCTTCGCCTGGACGCAAAACCGCCTGATGCTGCCAGCCTGGCTGGGCGCGGGTACTGCGCTGCAAAAAGTGGTGGAAGACGGTAAACAAAGCGAACTGGAAGCCATGTGCCGCGACTGGCCGTTCTTCTCCACGCGTCTTGGGATGCTGGAAATGGTGTTCTCGAAAGCCGACCTGTGGCTGGCCGACTATTACGATCAGCGTCTGGTGGCGAAAACGCTATGGCCGCTGGGCAAAGAGCTACGAGACCTGCTGGAAGAAGACATTAAAGTGGTGCTGGCGATTGCCAACGATTCTCACCTGATGGCCGACTTACCGTGGATTGCGGAGTCCATTCAGTTAAGAAACGTTTATACCGATCCATTAAACGTGTTGCAGGCCGAGTTGCTGTATCGTTCCCGTCTGACTGAAGAGCAGGGCAAATCGCCCGATCCTCGCGTCGAACAGGCGTTGATGGTCACGATTGCGGGCGTCGCCGCCGGTATGCGCAACACCGGCTAACGCAAAAAGAGAGCCGCTCTCACGCAGTTATGTGGGGGCGGCATGAAATACTGCTGTCATCCTCGTCATTTTTTCAATATATTCCTGTCTGCATTTTATGCATTTGTAAATCTTTCTTAGCAAAACGTGCGGCATAAAGCAGGTTTGCTTCAGATTCTTTTAAGGTTCAGGCGTTACGTTTGGCGCTACGATTAAAGACAGGCTCTCATTATGCAATCCACATTACTCCAGACTAAACCCGCGTTTAGCTGGAAAGCCCTGGGCTGGGCACTGCTCTACTTTTGGTTCTTTTCCACCCTCCTGCAGGCCATTATTTATCTCACCGGATACAGCGGGACAAACGGTCTGCGGGATTCGCTACTGTACAGCTCACTGTGGCTGATCCCGGTCTTTCTGTTTCCAGGCCGCATCCGGGTTATTGCTGCCGTTATTGGCGTCGTACTCTGGGCCGCCTCGCTGGCGGCGCTGAGCTATTACGTAATCTACGGGCAGGAGTTCTCGCAAAGCGTGCTGTTTGTGATGTTTGAAACCAACGCCAATGAAGCCAGCGAATATTTAAGCCAATATTTCAGTCTGAAAATTGTTCTTGTCGCGCTGGCTTATACGGTGGCGGCGATTTTGCTGTGGACACGTCTGCGCCCGGTTTATATTCCATCGCCCTGGCGTTATCTGGTGTCGTTTGCCCTGCTGTACGGGCTGATCCTCCATCCCATCGCGATGAATACCTTTATCAAGCATAAGTCGATGGAGAAAACGCTGGATAGCCTGGCGTCACGAATGGAACCCGCCGCGCCGTGGCAATTTATTACTGGCTACTATCAGTACCGTTTACAGCTCGCCTCGCTGAATAAACTGCTGAATGAAAACGATGCCCTGCCGCCGCTGGCTAACTTCCAGGACCACTCCGGCGATGCGCCGCGCACACTGGTACTGGTGATTGGCGAATCGACCCAGCGTGGCCGTATGAGTCTGTACGGTTATCCGCGCGAAACCACGCCGGAACTGGACGCGCTGCATAAAACCGACCCCGGGCTGACCGTGTTTAATAATGTGGTAACTTCGCGACCGTACACCATTGAGATCCTGCAACAGGCGCTAACGTTCGCGGACGAAAAGAACCCGGACTGGTATCTGACGAAGCCATCGCTGATGAATATGATGAAACAGGCCGGGTATAAAACCTTCTGGATCACTAACCAGCAGACGATGACGGCGCGTAATACCATGCTGACCGTGTTCTCTAAGCAGACTGATAAGCAGTTCTATATGAACCAGCAGCGCACTCAAAGCGCGCGCGAATATGACAGCAACGTGCTGGCGCCGTTTAAAGCGGTGTTAGCCGACCCGGCGCCGAAAAAATTCATTATTGTGCATCTGCTGGGAACGCACATTAAATACAAGTTCCGCTATCCAGAAAACCAGGGCAAGTTTGATGGTAAAACCGACCATGTTCCGCCGGGATTAAGCAGCGACGAACTGGAATCGTATAACGATTACGACAACGCGAACCTGTATAACGACTATGTTGTCGCCAGCCTGATTAAGGACTATAAAGCGACCGATCCGAACGGTTTCCTGCTCTACTTCTCCGACCACGGTGAAGAAGTGTATGACACGCCGCCGCATAAGACGCAGGGACGAAACGAAGATTCGCCAACCCGTCATATGTATACGGTGCCGTTCCTGCTGTGGACCTCAGAGAAATGGCAGGCAGCGCATCCGCGCGACTTCTCACAGGATGTCGATCGTAAGTACAGCAGTTCCGAGCTTATCCATACCTGGTCTGACTTAGCGGGCCTGACCTATGATGGCTACGACCCGACGCGTTCCATCACCAACCCGCAGTTCAAAGAGACCACGCGCTGGATTGGCAACCCGTATAAGAAAAACGCGCTGATTGATTATGATACGTTGCCGTATGGCGATCAGGTCGGTAATCAATAGCCTATATGCTGCCCGATAACGCTAACGCTTATCGGGCCTGGCGTGCTTCTCTCCCGTAGTCCGGATAAGGCGCAAAGCGCCGCCATCCGGCAATAATCGCTTGAGGACATCGGTTTTCGACGTTACTGTTTCCTCTGTTTGCGATCGGCAGGGGATTATCATGTATCACGACGTCAGCCACCTTCTCTCCCGTCTCATCAACGGCCCGCTGCCGCTGCGCCAGATTTATTTTGCCAGTGCCAGCGGCCCAGCGCCGGAACTGGCGTACCAGGTGGATTTTCCGCGGCTGGAGATTGTGCTGGAGGGCGAGCTTACTGACATGAGCATTACCGCCCCGCTCATTCCTTGCGATGTTCTCTACGTTCCGGCTGGCGGCTGGAACATCCCGCAGTGGCAAACGCCCGTCACCACCCTGAGCATTCTGTTTGGCAAACAGCAGTTAGGTTTCAGCGTAGTCCACTGGGATGGTCAGCAGCATCAAAACCTCACGAAACAGCACGTTGCGCGCCGTGGCCCGCGTATCGGCTCTTTCCTGTTACAAACGCTTAATGAGATGCAGATGCAGCCGCAAGAGCAGCAAACGGCCAGATTGATTGTCGCCAGCCTACTAAGCCATTGCCGCGATCTGCTCGGCAGCCAAATCCAGACCGCCTCCCGCAGCCGCGCGCTTTTTGAAGCCATTCGGGAGTATATTGATGAACGCTACGCCGCGCCGTTGACGCGTGAATCGGTAGCACAGGCGTTTTATATCTCGCCAAATTACCTCTCGCACCTGTTCCAGAAAACGGGGGCCATCGGCTTTAACGAATACCTGAACCATACGCGACTGGAACACGCCAAAACGTTGCTGAAGGGCTATGACCTGAAAGTGAAAGAGGTGGCGCACCGCTGCGGCTTTGTCGACAGTAACTATTTCTGCCGCCTGTTTCGCAAAAATACGGAACGTTCGCCGTCGGAGTATCGCCGCCAGTATCACAGCCAGCTAACGGAAAAATAATCCACACGCCAGTAAAGAGAATACAGTAGATAAAACGCGCATTTACTGGATTATTGTAATATCAATGCAAAAACCTCACTCCCCCACATGGCATACAACAGCACGTTATACGTTAACCATCACCAACTTGTGAAGTAAATCACACTTTACCAAGAGCATCACATTTGTCCAGTTTTTGGCAGATTTGTCACATAGCGCATCCGGGGCACGCTCCTTTATCCTGTCCATAACGAAAACTCACGAAGAGAAAGACTATGGAACTCTATCTGGATACCGCTAACGTGGCGGAAGTTGAACGTCTGGCGCGCATTTTCCCGATTGCCGGCGTCACCACCAATCCAAGCATTGTGGCAGCCAGCAAAGAATCTATCTGGGATGTGCTGCCCAGGCTGCAAAACGCCATCGGCGAAGAAGGCACTTTATTTGCGCAGACCATGAGCCGCGACGCGAAAGGGATGGTGGAAGAAGCCAAACGACTGAATAACGCCATCCCCGGCATTGTGGTTAAAATTCCGGTGACCGCCGAAGGTCTTGCAGCGATTAAATTGCTGAAAAAAGAAGGCATCGTGACGCTGGGCACCGCCGTCTACAGCGCATCGCAGGGCCTGCTGGCGGCGCTGGCGGGCGCAAAATATGTCGCTCCCTACGTCAACCGCGTTGATGCGCAGGGCGGCGATGGCATTCGTATGGTTCAGGAGCTGCAAACGCTACTGGAACATCACGCGCCCGACAGCATGGTACTGGCGGCCAGCTTTAAAACGCCGCGGCAGGCGCTGGATTGCTTACTGGCAGGTTGCCAGGCGATTACCCTTCCTTTAGATGTAGCGCAACAAATGCTCAATACGCCTGCGGTAGAGTCGGCAATAGAGAAGTTTGAGCAAGACTGGAAAAACGCTTTTGGTAATCTGAACCTGTAGGAGAGAAATGTATGGATCGCATTATTCAGTCACCAGGTAAGTATATTCAGGGTGCAAACGTCATCGCGCGTCTTGGCGATTATTTAAAACCAATGGCGAACAACTGGCTGGTTGTGGGCGATAAATTCGTGCTGGGATTTGCCGAAGAGACGCTGCGCAAAAGCCTGACGGATGCCGGTTTGTCAGTAGAAATCGCCCCGTTTGGCGGCGAATGTTCGCAAAATGAGATCGACAGGCTGCGCGCCGTCGCCGAAAAAAGTCAGTGTGGCGCCGTACTGGGTATCGGCGGCGGTAAAACGCTGGATACTGCCAAAGCGCTGGCGCACTTTATGAACGTCCCGGTCGCTATCGCGCCGACCATCGCCTCTACCGACGCACCGTGCAGCGCACTCTCGGTTATTTATACCGATGCCGGTGAGTTTGACCGTTATCTGCTGCTGCCGCATAACCCGAATATGGTTATTGTCGATACGCAGATAGTGGCGGGCGCGCCGGCGCGTCTGCTGGCAGCCGGTATCGGCGATGCGCTGGCGACCTGGTTTGAAGCGCGCGCCTGCTCACGCAGCGGCGCCACCACAATGGCGGGCGGCAAGTGTACACAGGCCGCGCTGGCGCTGGCGGAGCTATGCTATAACACGCTGATCGAAGAAGGCGAAAAAGCCATGTTGGCCGCCGAACAGCACGTCGTCACGCCAGCGCTGGAGCGCGTCATCGAAGCCAACACCTACCTGAGCGGGGTCGGTTTTGAAAGCGGCGGTCTGGCCGCAGCGCACGCGATTCATAACGGTTTAACGGCGATTCCGGATGCGCACCACTATTATCACGGTGAGAAGGTCGCTTTCGGTACGCTGACGCAACTGGTGCTGGAAAACGCGCCAGTCGAAGAAATCGAAACCGTTGCGGCGCTGTGCCATTCCGTTGGCCTGCCGATTACGCTGGCGCAACTGGATATTAAACAGGATATTCCGGCCAAGATGCGCACCGTCGCGGAAGCCTCCTGCGCAGAAGGTGAAACTATTCATAACATGCCTGGCGGCGCAACGCCGGATGAAGTGTACGCCGCGCTGCTGGTCGCCGACCAGTACGGTCAACGCTTCTTGCAGGAATGGGAATAAGGTCTGAGCAATACTCCTGACGATAGTCAGGAGTATTTCAGCTTGCTGACACAACAGAATTCATTTGCCGAATGTCGACACAGGCACCTTATCTGGCCTTGTTATCCAATCATCCAGGCCGGGTAAGCGAAGCGCCATCATCAGGTATTCCATAGCCTGGAATCAGTCCATTTTGTCCTGAAATAGACTTTTTTATCACGCACCATTCTCTCCGCGGAAAGTCAAATGACGTACTGACACACTTCACGGACGAAGAAGATGAAATTCGCACAGGCGCTTATCGGTATTCTTGCTGCTTTTTTTATTAGCCATATCTCTCATCATTCGCCACGCTCTGATACCAGACCAATAACCGTTCAGGCGCAAACTAATGCTGCAATCGCCCAAAGTGCCGGGACGCAAATAGGTAAGACGCTATTTTATGATGCTGCCTATGTTCGTCTGGATTATCCGAATGGCGATCTTCCGCTGGAGCGTGGCGTATGTGCAGATGTCGTCATCCGCGCGCTGCGCAGTCAGCAGGTTGATTTACAGAAACGGGTACATGAAGACATGCAGGCGCATTTCTCTGCCTACCCGAATAACTGGAAGCTGAAACGCCCGGACAGCAATATCGACCATCGCCGCGTTCCGAATCTGGAAACCTGGTTCCAGCGCCACAACAAAGCGTTGCCGGTGACAGATAAATATAGCGATTATCAACCGGGAGATATTGTCTCCTGGCGACTGGATAACGGCCTTGCGCATATTGGCGTGGTATCCCTGAACGTCACGCCTGAAGGGGTGCCGCTGGTTGTGCATAACATAGGCGCGGGAGCACAGGAGGAAGATGTATTATTTAACTGGAAAGTAACGGGGCACTTTCGTTATTTTTCGCATTAAACGCGGAAAACGTCAGCGACTACCGAATAGCAGCCGCTGACGAATTAACCTGTCAGATTATTGCAGATCGAAACGGTCCAGGTTCATCACTTTCACCCATGCCGTGACGAAGTCCTTCACAAACTTCTCGTGCGCATCGCTACACGCGTAAACTTCCGCCAGCGCGCGCAGTACGGAGTTGGAACCAAACACCAGATCGGCGCGGGTCGCCGTGTATTTCACCTCGCCAGTCAGACGATCCCGGCCTTCGAACAGCTCATTAGATTCGTCGGTCGGTTTCCACTCGTAACGCATATCCAGCAGATTAGCGAAGAAGTCTGTGCTGAGCACGCCCGGTCTGTCGGTAAAGACACCGTTCTGGCTGCCGTCAAAGTTGGTTCCCAGCACACGCATCCCGCCAACCAGTACCGTCATTTCCGGCGCGGTCAACGTTAACTGCTGCGCTTTATCAATCAACAGCGATTCGGTCGTCGACACATCCAGACGCGCACGATAGTTACGGAATCCATCGGCAATCGGTTCAAGCAGCGAGAACATCTCGATGTCGGTCTGATCCTGACGCGCATCCACCCGGCCCGGCGCAAAAGGTACACTGATGCTGACACCCGCAGCAGCGGCCGCCTGCTCGATACCGACCACGCCCGCCAGCACAATAATATCGGCCAGCGAAGCTTTATTCGTCGTTTTCTGGATCTCTTCTAATACCGGCAGAACACGAGCCGCAACGGCGTTGACATCCCAGTCGCGCTGAGGCGCTAATGCCAGACGCGCGCCGTTAGCGCCGCCACGCTTATCGCCGCCGCGGAAAGTAGACGCGGATGCCCAGGCAACCGAAACCATCTCGCTAATAGAAAGCCCGGATGCAGCGATCGCCGCTTTCAGGTTGATAATGTCTTCCTGCGTTGGCTGGTAGAGCGGTTGCGGCAACGGGTCCTGCCAGATCAGATCTTCTTTCGGCACTTCCGGTCCGATGTAACGCGCTTTTGGTCCCATATCTCTGTGCGTCAGTTTGAACCAGGCACGAGCAAAGGCTTCATTAAAGGCCTGCGGATCGTTAAGGAAACGACGGGAAATCTTCTCGAACTCCGGATCAAAACGCAGCGTCAGGTCGGTGACCAGCATGGTTGGCTTACGTTTTTTCGACGGATCGAACGGGTCCGGGATGATGTCCGGCGCGTCTACCGCTTCAAACTGGATAGCGCCAGCCGGACTACGGGTTTGTACCCACTCATATTTGAACAGGTTCTCGAAGAAATAGTTGCTCCACTGGGTCGGCGTCTGCGTCCAGACCACTTCCAGCCCGGAGGTGATAGCATCCGCGCCAACGCCGCTACCATAGCTGCTGGCCCAACCTAAGCCCTGCGCTTCAATCGGCGCGGCTTCCGGATCGGCCCCTACATGGGATGCCGCTGCCGCGCCGTGGGTTTTACCGAGGGTATGCCCGCCAGCGATCAACGCCACGGTTTCTTCGTCGTTCATCCCCATATTGCCAAAGGTAGCGCGAATAGCGGCGGCGGCAGAAAGTGGTTCGCCGCTGTGATCCGGCCCTTCCGGGTTAACGTAGATAAGGCCCATCTCGGTCGCGCCCAGCGGCGCTTTTGCCAGCGCTTCAGGGTGTCGGTGAGTCAACCA
This sequence comes from Salmonella sp. SJTUF14076, assembly GCF_015534835.1. Lineage (NCBI taxonomy): Bacteria > Pseudomonadati > Pseudomonadota > Gammaproteobacteria > Enterobacterales > Enterobacteriaceae > Salmonella > Salmonella sp. SJTUF14076. The sequence continues at coordinate 4,454,688 of NZ_CP064674.1, forward strand.
GGCTTTTTCATCGCCCCAGTTCACATCCAGATCCGGTTCCCAGACATCTTCACGCCCGGCGCCGAAACCGAAGGTACGGAAGCCGGAGTTTTCCAGCGCCACGTTACCCGCCAGAATAAACAGGTCGGCCCAGGAAATTTTCTGGCCATATTTCTGCTTAATCGGCCACAACAAACGACGCGCCTTATCCAGGCTGACGTTATCCGGCCAGGAGTTAAGCGGCGCAAAACGCTGTTGACCACGACCCGCGCCGCCACGACCATCAATAGAACGGTAGGTGCCAGCGCCATGCCAGGCCATACGAATAAACAAACCGACATAGCTGCCCCAGTCGGCGGGCCACCACGGTTGTGAATCGGTCAGCAGCGCCTTGAGATCCCCTTTCAGGGCGGAGTAGTCTAACTTGCTAAACTCTTTGCGGTAGTCAAAGTCTTCACCCAGCGGGTTAGAACGGTTGGAATGTTGATTCAAAAGATCCACGCGAAGCTGGTTCGGCCACCAGTCGCGGCTGGCAGTCCCTGCGCCTGCGCTTCGGTCATGCCCCCCCTGATGGAAAGGACATTTTCCAGTGGATAACGTGTTATGGGTATCGTCGGTCGTGCTCATATCTCAGCTCCCTTTTAAAGTGTTACCGTTACGATATACACCAGGAGCAAATAGATATAGTTGAATTAATCCACAGATTCGATAGCTAATACCTTTTATATTTTTAGTTACAGAGATGTAGATCAATATGAGGTGTAATAAAGCTCCCGGCAGGGAGCTGGAGGTTATAAACCCGGTCTTACGCCCAGTGTGTGGCAAATGGCATAACTCATTTCCGCACGATTCAACGTGTAGAAGTGGAAATCCTTCACTCCTTCACGGCTTAAAATTTTCACCATGTCCATCGCAATGTTAGCGCCCACCAGCTTGCGGGTTTCTGCGTCATTATCCAGCCCCTCAAACATCAGTGACATCCAGGACGGAATGCGGACATTGGTCATATCGGCAAATTTTTTCGCCTGTTTAAAGTTAGACACCGGTAAAATGCCGGGAATAATTTCTACGTCGATACCGGCGGAAACACAGCGGTCACGAAAACGCAGGTAGCTTTCCACATCGAAGAAAAATTGGGTTATCGCGCGGTTAGCGCCAGCATCCACTTTACGCTTCAGATTAAGCAGATCGGCCTGCGCGCTTTTCGCTTCCGGATGTACCTCCGGATAGGCCGCTACTGAAATATCGAAATCGGCCACCTCTTTGAGCAAACCAACCAGATCGGCGGCGTACATCTCCGGCTTACCGCTGCCCGGCGGCAAATCGCCGCGCAAAGCGACAATGTGGCGGATACCGTTATTCCAGTAGTCGCGGGCGATGGTGCGCAGTTCATCGCGCGTGGCGTCAATACAGGTAAGGTGCGGCGCGGCCTCAAGCCCAGTACGCTCTTTAATGCCTTTAATAACGCTATGGGTGCGGTCGCGTTCCCCTGAGTTGGCGCCATACGTTACCGAAACAAACTTCGGTTTCAGACTGCTCAGGCGATCGATGGAGTTCCACAGGGTTTGCTCCATTTCACTGGTGCGCGGCGGGAAAAATTCAAACGAAACGTTAATCTGACCCTGTACTTCCGCCAGGCTCTGATTCAGGGCTTCCCGCTGGTTGGCGTGAAAAAAGCTCATACCTTACCTCATCAATCGCATGTTATTATTTGTTGTGTTGTAAACATCTATCCGTTTAGACGTCCAGATGTAAAAATGACGGAAAAGCGGAAGGACGTCAACTGAAAAATCACGCCAAAGAATGAGGAATATTCAGCAAAGATGAAAAAACTTCATTCTCCATCATCTTGAGCAATACCTTCTTCATACGGTTCCGGGTGTTCTTCAACACATAAAAAATAAGGCGTAAATGATATGATTCAACGGCTTTGGCGACGCAGGGACGGGGGAACCAGAAGATGAACACAGCGAATTTCGAGTCGATACATATCATGATCGACGCGCAAGTGTGGCGTAACCTGCCGCTGCATCTGCGCCTGTACCACGCTTTTCGTCAGTTGGTCATTTCCGGCGCGCTGGTCGATGGCGCAAAACTGCCGTCCGCTCGCGCGCTGGCGCAGCAGCTTCGCCTGTCCAGAGATACGGTTGAAAATGCCTATTCCCAGCTTCAGCGCGACGGCTTTATGACCCGCAGGCAAGGGGCCGGGAGTTTCGCCAGCCGCCAGGGGATTCCGCATATTCAGGGGCAGCACAGCCTGCCGCCATCGCCTCGCCAGACGCCCACACTTAGCGCCCGCTGGCAGACGATTGCCGATCGCGCCGTATCTTTCGATGCCCGCCGAGTGCAGACGTTTACGCTCGGCCTTGCGGAAACGCGAAACTTCCCGCAAACCATTTGGCAGAATTTTGCCCGCCAGATCCAGCGCGAGCGGGCGCATACGCTAATGCTGCATGGCGATCCGCAGGGAGAGCCGGAACTGCGCCAGCAAATTGCTCATTATCTCAATTTTGAACGCGGCGCGAAGGTCGACGCGCAGCAGATTGTGATTGTCAGTGGCGCGCGTCAGGCATTCTGGCTATGCGGGCAACTGCTGGCAGAGGCCGGACAGTCGGTGGTGATGGAAAATCCAGGCTATCCCGGCGCACGTCAGGCATTCTCTGCCGCACAGCTCAACCTTCTTCCCATTGAAGTCGATAGAGACGGTATTCGGGTGGATAAACTGCCGCCTGCGCCGCTGGTTTACGTTACGCCGTCGCACCAGTTTCCCTCCGGTCATTTGCTCTCTCTGGCGCGGCGTCATGCCCTGATTGACTGGGCGCGGACGCATAATGCCTGGATTATCGAAGATGACTACGACAGTGAATTTCACTACAACGGCGCGCCCGTCGCCTGTATGCAGGGGTTAGATCGCGAGCAGCGCACCCTGTATGTCGGCACCTTCAGCAAAACGCTCTACCCCGGTCTGCGCATTGGTTATCTGGTGGTGCCTGAGTCGCTGGCCGCGCATTTTGCCGCTGCGCGCAATTTGCTTGATGGCGCAACGCCCGCGTTGACCCAATTGACGCTGGCGCGATTTATCGCATCCGGCCATTTTGCCGCCCATATCCGCACCATGCGCAGTATGTACGCGGTGCGGCAGGCGTGCCTGGCGCAGGCCATCAATCAGCATCTTAGTGACTGGGTGACGCCGGTCGTGACGCCCGGAGGATTACAAATGCCCTGCTGGCTGCATGAAGGTATTGACGAACAACAGACCCTTAACGCCGCGCGGCGGGCCGGGTTAAACATCGCCGGGATGCGCCAGTTCTGGCTGACGCACCCCGCGCCCACGGGCTGGCTGCTGGGATTCGCCGCGTTTACCCCCTACGAGATTGAAAATGGAGTCAAGCTTCTGCGGGCTGCATTATGCGCCGAAAACGCCCGCCAAGCCGGGTCATAATCTCATAAGGGATGGTATCGCAGGCGGCGGCAACCTCTTCCAGCGTCTGACTCACGCCAATAAACTCCACAACATCGCCAGGCGTTGGCATGATGGCGCTGGCGTCCACCATAAAGCTGTCCATGCAAACCCGTCCCAATACCGGTAACCGAACCCCGCGCCAGCACACGCCCGCCGGAGGACGCAAGTTACGTGGAATCCCATCAGCGTATCCGGCGGATACCGTGGCGATATGCAGCGGGCGAGTGGTAGTAACCGTACTGCCGTAGCCAATCGGCGTCCCAACTGGCACGTCTTGCACACGCAGAATGCTCAGCGTCAGCGTAAATGCCGGTTTTAACGGCGTTGAAAACCACGGCTGGGCGACGCCGAACAGCGCAACGCCCGGACGGCAGAGATCTTCCCGCCAGGCCGGATGCAGAAACATACCGCAGGAATTTGCCAGCGAATAACGGCTGGTTGGGAATGCCTCTTTTGCCTGCTGGAGTAGCGTATGCTGATAGGCATTTAACGCATGATCCGGCCTGTCGGCGTTCGCCAGATGGCTGATGATATAGTCTGGCGCAGCCCAGCCACGCTGGCGAAAAATCGCGGCCAGCCGCGCCAGTTGCTCCGGCGTCACCCCCAGCCGCGACATGCCGGAATCAAGCTGGATCAAAACCGGACGCCGCTGCGACCGCGCCTCCTGTAGCGCCAGCCACGCCATCACCTGGTCAACGGAATTCAGCAACGGCGTGATCTGTTGCGCGCAACAAAACGGCATCGCCTGCGGCATGACGCCATTAAGCAACACCACCATCGCGTCAGCCGACAGGATTTTACGTAGCGCCACCCCTTCAGAAAGTTGCGCGACAAAAAAGATCCGGCAATTGGCCGCATACAGGGCTGGCGCAATCGCCTCCGCCCCCAGACCATAGCCATTGGCTTTCAGTACTGCGCCGCATTGCGCGGGGGCGACATGGCGCGCCAGCGTTTGATAATTGTCAACGACAGCGGCGAGATCTACACAAAGAACGCCGCACGCCGCCTGAATTTCAGCAAGTTTCATCATTGGTAAGGCAACGGATAGTTGGTGGTTAATTTAGTCACTTTTTGCCGAATATCGGCGCAAATATCTGTAATATTCGGCGTCTTGATGGCAAAAATAATTTCACTGATCCAGTCCGCGATCAGCGCGAAATCATCGGCATTCATTCCGCGGGTGGCGCAGGCTGCGCTGCCAATGCGAATCCCGGAGGTAATCGACGGCGGCTGTGGATCGCCTGGCAGCATGTTTTTATTGACCGTGATCCCCGCCAGTTCGAGAAAGTATTCCACCTGAGCGCCGGTTAACCCCTGCGGGCGCAGGTCGATAATGCCCAGATGGCAGTCGGTGCCGCCCGTTAACAGCGTCAGGCCGCGCTGCGCCAGTTGCTGACACATCGCTTGCGCATTTTCGATTACCTGCCCGGCGTAACGTTTAAATTCAGGCTGTAGCGCTTCGCCAAGCGCCACCGCTTTAGCCGCGATAACGTGCATCAACGGCCCGCCCTGCAAGCCGGGAAAGATGGCGCTGTCGATTTTTTTTGCCAGCCGGGCGTCGTTGGTCAGAATCATGCCGCCACGCGGCCCGCGCAACGTTTTATGCGTGGTGGTGGTAATTACATCGGCATACGCCAGCGGCGAGGGGAAACAGCCGCCCGCCACCAGCCCGGCAAAATGCGCCATATCTACCAGCAGTATCGCGCCGACGGCATCGGCAATGCGGCGAAAGCGGGCAAAATCATAGTGTCGTGGGTAGGCCGATCCCCCGGCGATAATCAGCCGCGGGCGCTCACGCTTCGCGATCGTCTCGACCTCATCCATATCAATAAGACCGCTATGCGCATCGACGCCATAGTGAAAGGCGTTAAACCATTTGCCGGATTGATTGACCGGCGAGCCGTGAGTGAGATGGCCGCCGCATTGCAGGCTCATGCCCAGAATTTTGTCGCCGGGTTTCAGCAGCGCCAGATATACCGCCTGATTCGCCTGGCTGCCGGAGTGAGGCTGCACGTTAACGTAACGCGCGCCGAAAAGTTGCTGCGCGCGGGTTATCGCCAGCATCTCAACCTCATCAATGAACTTACAGCCGCCGTAGTAGCGGTGCTGGTAATAACCTTCGGCGTATTTATTGGTTAATACCGACCCTTGTGCCGCAAGAACGGCAGGGCTGGCGAAATTCTCCGAGGCAATCAGTTCCAGCGAGTGCTGCTGGCGCTGTTGCTCTTTGTTAAGCAGATCAAAAAGCGGATCGTTGTTTATCATGCGGTTCCCCCGAAAATTCATCATGCGATGATTTTCGCAGGGAAAGTTTCCCCCGCACCCCGCCACTTTTTACGCAGGACGCAGACCACCGGACAGAGGGGGAAATTTCGGCAGAAACATGCCGGGCACGCGGCGCGTAACCCGGCAAAATTACAGGCGCTGCGCCAGACGGTTGATATCCGCGGCCCACGAATGATCCAGGCCAGACATACCGTCGTCCGGCCTGAATGCGCTAAAGGCCATTGCGCACAGGCAAGTAACCCCTTACTTCTTCACATCCGCAACGCGCATCCCTTTGAGTTGCTCATCCGTGATGGTGTTGCCCGCCTTAAAGTAATCAACTATCGCATTCGACACATAGTAGCCGCCGGAGGTGTTCCGCGCCTGGCCTTCCGTGAATGCCGCAAAACCGTCGCCGCCGTCGGCAAGGAAGCTGTTGGTAGCGATGTGATAAACCGTAGCATCGTCAATCGGCTTGCCATTGAGCGTCAGCACGGTAACCCGCTGGCCGACAGGTTTGCTGCTGTCATACTTCATCTCCAGCCCTTTAGACACCTGCAATACGCCGTTGCTTAAGCCGGCGCCATGCTCCATCAGGCTGCGCAATTGTTTACCGGTTAAATCCATCGTGACCAGTTCATTAGGGAACGGGAAGGTACTGATTACCGCCCCCATCGTCACCGCGCCAGCCGGGATTTCGTTGCGGATACCGCCAGAGTTAGTAAGCGCTAACTGGGTGTCTTTCCCCGCCGTAAAAAGCAGCGCATCCGCCGCCAGATTCCCCAGCGACGACGATTCGCCATACGCGCGGGTCAGCTCAACCGGCGATTGCGCCACCGTCTGCTGCACGACTTTATCGAGCTTTTTGTTCCAGCCGTCGATCACCTGTTTCGTTTGCGGATCTGGCTTCCACTCATCAGCAAAAATGGTCTTCAGCTCGAAGTTCTTCACGGTAAACTGATGCGGCTTTTCCTGGTAGTCCAGCACCAGTTTGCCGACATCAATGCCGCCGCTGTCCGTTGAGAGGATCAGCGTATTGCCGACTTTAATCGGTTCCGGCGTACCGACATGCGCGTGGCCGGTAATCAAAATATCCAGCCCTTTTACCTGACTTGCGGTCTGAATATCTTTATCCAGCGCGCGTCGCACATCGGTATTCCCCATGCTGGACTGGCGGGCCGGGGTACCTTCGTGAATCAGCGCCACGGTCAGATCGACTTTACCTTTAAGTTCATCAATGTAACGTTGCAGCCACTTAATTTCATCGCGTGCCTCAATGCCCACGCGCGTCGCGGCAGAAACCGTATCATTAAAAGCAAAGACACCGTGTAAGCCGATCACGCCAATCTTGACGCCATCTTTTTCAACAATGGTGTACGGCTTATCCCAGAAGGATTTACTGCTGTCCTCATAAAAAATATTGCCCTGCACGATAGGGAATTTTGCCCGGCTCAGTTGCAACAATGTATTGTCCCAGCCATGATCGAACTCATGATTACCGATAGTGGCAGCGTCATACTGCATGGTATTCAAAATATCGATAATCGCTTTACCCTTCGTCAGGCTGCTGATATACGGTCCGGTAAAGTAATCTCCGGCATCAAAAAACCACGTCGCCTTATTTTTGGCTTTTTCCTGCTTCACCAGCGTAGTGATATTGGCCCAACCGCCAATATCGCGTTTACCGTCAGCAATCCACGGCACTTTATAAGGCTCCACATGAGCGTGTAGATCGTTGGTGTAAATAATGGTGACATCTTTGGCGCAGGCCCAGAACGGCAGCGTGAACAAAATACCGGCAGCAAGCAGTTTTACTTTCATAAATAAGTCCCTTTCAGTCATATAAAGATTCGCTACGTTACATTCTGAAAGGTTTTTTTATGTGAGAGTCCTCACACCCGCGTACCGTTTTATGAAGGCAGAATCAACGACCTGCCAAAATCGTTGGTAAAATGTATGCCGCCTCTGTTCACCATTAATGCCTGCAAAAGCGCTGGTTGTCGCAATCTTGGGCTGCCTGACTCGCCGGATTATGTGTGGCCGGACTATCGCCTGGGTTATCCGGCATTGCATTGTCGAGCCTGCGGCAGTTATCCGCCGCTCTTCAACGAGGTGGAATTTCGCCGCTGGGCGTCTGCTTATATCGCGCAATATGCCAAAGAGCATGGTCACTTTTGCCCCGACTGCTATCAAAAAACATGGATTCGTTATGGACGTAATCCCGGCGGAACGCAGCGACTTCAGTGCCAGTACTGTAAGAAGGTCTGGACGCCAAAACAGCACGCGCTGAATGTCGCCGAAACGCCGGAACAGATTTGCAGTATTCCGCTGCTCGTACCGTTTCAGGGAGCGAATGCCTTCCAACAATTGTACTTTTTATTCAGTTTTGACGCTGTTCGCGGCAATGTTCTTCACCTTTCCAGCAATTTTACGTTACTTTCTGCCGGAAAGAGTTTGCATTACCACTGGAAAGGAATTGCGCCGCCCGAGGGTGAGAATGGCGATATTATTCACCGTATCGCCATTAAAGAACGGCAATTTTTACAGCGCAGTCAGTTCGATGAGATTCAGTATGGCCCGGCGGCGCTTAAACGTAACGCGCAAGGGACAATACTTCGCCCGGTCATTACGGCGCATGGTCATTTTCGGGTGCTGAAAAACCGCTTTCCTGATGTCACGACACACATCATTGCCCATGAGTGTTTTTTGCGCGGCGCGGTCATTACGGCATGGGCGGAGCGGTTTCGCCAGCGTCTCTCCTCGCTGTGGTTCGTTGAGGAAGAGATAAACGATGACGATTGCCGCGCAGAGTGGCAACTGTTAGGCAAAACATGGCAGGGATGGTGGCAAAATCAGTGGCAACTCTGGGGGCAAGGTCACAACCGCAAAATGGTCTGTTCGTTAACCGGTTCCCACTTAGAACAAGGTGTCGCCGTTAATCTGGCGGCCAGTCGCCGCTTTGTTACCTGGCTATGGCAACAACCTGAATTCCAGCAAAGCGCCCACTATTCCGCCAAACGCGTCACGCAAATTCTGTATTTGCTGACGGAAAAATATAACTCACAATGGAATCACATTTAACCCAATGATGTAATGCCACGCATAAAAAATCACAGATTATCATTCAGAAGGCGCTATAGATTTAATCACCTCACATCCTGCTTTTATACGCTGAAAAAGAATAGAACTATTTGATAAAATGGCCCTTCGTTTTAAGTTAAAATCGGCTATAAACGTTATTCACATAATCAATATTTATTATCAATTTAAATAGTTCTATACATTCTTATTTTCTATGGAAAACAAGGGATAAATATGGAAATTACTTTACCGTCAATGTCAGATAAAAAATGGACCTGCGCCGATCTCCTGAGTAGCTATCAATTCTGGGGGATCACTTTTTTCTTTTTGGTGCTCTCTTTTATCAGTTCGCTGGGATCGTCGTATGGTGTTTATTTTTGGAGTAAATCACTGTCTATTCCAGCCGATCGTATTGGTGTTATTCTCGTTTGCGGCCAACTGGGATACCTCCTGGGTATGGTTGCCAGCTGGTTTGTCTGCCGTATAAAAAATTGTTACCCCTTCTACTTTGTTGCGCTCCTGTTAATCATTAGCGTGGTCTGTTCCTTCTGCGTAAATGGCCCGTCTGACGTAGTCAGGCTTATCATAGCGCAGTTTTTAATTAGTCTGGGTGTGGGGATCGTAACGCTGTTAGTCCCCATGCTGCTTTTCAGCGCTATCGGCAGTACACAGACATTTGTTATTTTATTTAGCCTCTGCTTACTGTTCAAATTTATCATCGCTAGCTGTCTGTCTATATTTATATACTCAATTCCTTATATAGGAATAATCGCGATTACTTTAGCGGTTATCGCATTTTTGCTACTATTACCGCTCAAAAAAGAACTTTTCTATATTGCACCGCCCAAAAGGTTCTCATCAACCCAGCGACCTGAGTGCGCAGAACCCGTTGTCGTCGCATTATTGGCCTTTTTCATTCCATTTTATATTATTTATTGGTTCTTCAGAATTCACCGGGAAATGCAATTTGTGGCGCCTTCGCCCCGACTCATGACCGCATGTGGCGCGGGATGGCTGTCAGCAATTATGCCGTTTGGCACAGCCATATTGTGTCTGACGCTTAGCGACGAAATCCGCGCTCTGCTGGCGAATAAAAACGAAGATGGCGGAATACGAACCGGCTGGACACTATTCTGGGCGTTACTGCTGCCACCCGTCGGCGCGGCGATTATCCAGGCAAAAATGAACCGTTTTATTACCGCTAATACCGCGGATACTGCTGACAGAGGATAAACATGGAAGGTTTTGAGTTATTTCCAAAAATTAAAGGCGCGATCAAATGGATGGCCGAGCACAGTGACTCGGTAATTCATTTTGGCTGGAATGTTGTTGCCGCCATCATTCTACTTTTCATCGGTAAGTTAATAGCTCGCTTACTATCGAGGGGGCTGGAAAAATTACTTCTCAGGCGGCAAGTGGATGCCACTATTGTCCACTTTTTCTCCGCGCTGGTTCGCTACATCACGATAGCTTTCACGGCAGTAGCCGCTCTTGGCCGTATCGGTATAGAAACCTCCTCAATTATTGCCGTTATCGGCGCGGCGGGTTTAGCCATTGGCCTGGCGTTGCAAGGGTCACTTTCCAACTTTGCCGCAGGCGTACTGCTTGTCTCCCTGCGTCCTTTCCGCGCCGGGGAAATTGTACAAATTGGCCTGGTTATCGGCACAGTAGAAAAGGTCCATATTTTCTCCACCACTCTGCTCACTGCGGATAGCAAAGAAGTTGTCATCCCGAATGGTAAAATTATTGCTGATAATATTATCAACTATTCACGACACCCCTATCGACGTATTGATCTGATTATTGGCGTGGATTACCAAAGCCGTATTGCTGACGTAAAAAGCGTGATACATCGTATTATTGAACAAGATCATCGCATTGATAAAACCCGCGATATTACGGTCCGCCTGGGCGAACTTGCGCCCTCTAGCCTGAATTTCTATGTTCGCGTATGGGTGCCCAACGCTCAGTACTGGAGTACTTACTACGATCTTCTGGAAAATATCAAGGAAGCAATGGATGAAAATGGCATCAATATTCCTTACCCCCGGATGGATGTCCGGGTTGAGAATGTAAAAAGCATCACGCCATAATGTTTCGTCAGCAATCGGATGGCGCTTCGTATATCAGTATCTACAGAATGACAGCATAACGTATTGATGAGGGAGCGAAGCGCAACCCGGCGCTTCGCTCACGAACTTGCCTTTATTACAGCAACTGCGCCAGACGGTTGATATCCGACTGAATCGCCCCGGCGGTCACATCGCGACCCGCGCCCGGCCCACGGATCACCAGCGGGTTATCGCGATACCAGCGGCTTTCAATAGCAAAGACATTATCGCACGGCAGCAGCGCCGCCAGCGGATGTTCCGGACGCACCGCTTCAACGCCGACGCGCGCTTTGCCATTGGCGTCGAAACGCGCCACGTAACGCAACACCAGCCCCAGTTCGCGGGCTGCCTCCAGACGCTGCACCATCTGTTCATTCAGCGCGTCGCCGTTTTCGAAAAAGTGATCGATAGACCCTTCTTCACAATGCGCCGGCACCAACGATTCTACACGCACCTGATCCGGCTCGATGTCGTATCCCGCCTCGCGCGCCAGAATCACCAGCTTACGCATGACATCTTTTCCGGAAAGATCGACGCGCGGATCGGGTTCGGTCAGCCCCTGCTGCCAGGCCTGATCCACCAGATCGGTGAACGGCACCGTACCGTCAAATTGCAGGAACAGCCAGGATAGCGTCCCGGAGAAGATCCCGCTGATCGAGAGAATCGTATCGCCGCTGTCAATCAGATCCCGCACCGTGTGGTTGATCGGCAATCCCGCACCCACGGTGGCGTTATACAGCCAGTAACGCCCGGTTTTTTCAAACGCGTCATGAATCTGGCGATACTTATCGCTGGCGCTTGCGCCCGCCAGTTTATTGGCGCTAATCACATGAAAACCGTGGCTGGCGAAATCAAGGTACTGATCGGCCAGTTGCTCGCTTGCTGTCACATCCAGCACCACTAAATCATCATACGGATGCGCACGCATCCACAGGAATAGCGACTCTTCGTCCTGCTCAACGGCTTCATCATCAAAGAATGCCAGCGCGCGGCTGGCGTCCAGCCCTTCATAATTCAACAGGCTACGGCGGCTATCCACCACGCCCGCCAGCACAAATTCAAAACCAGTACGCGCGGAAAGCGTGCTTTGTTCACGGGCAAACAGTTCCAGCCAACGGGAGCCGATGTTCCCCTTACCGAACAGCATCAGGCCAATGCGTTTTTCGGCGCGGAAAACCGACTGGTGCAGCCCCTGAATCAGGCTCTCAGTCGGGCCGGTACGCAGCACCGCCACCAGACTGATGCCCTCCTCCGACTGCCAGGTAAACTCCACTGGCTGACCTTTCAACTGCTGCCAGAAGCGATGGCAGTGTAGCGGATTGCGAGTGACGCCCGCACCGACCATCGCCACCAGCGCCAGCCCCTGCCGCAGGCGCAATTCGCCCGGCAGCCCGACATCGTCGAGGAGTTTCAGTACGCTATCCGCTACCTCGGCGGTATAGCAGAACTGTAATAACTGGCGATCGCGATGCACGCCCACCGCCAGCGGACGCGCCTGCGCCCGTTTTAAAATGTGGTCGAGCTCTTTATGCGCCAGCCTGAAATCCTGGCTGGCAGGCACCTGAAACTCAATCAGACAGATATCATCGTGACTGGTCACGATACGCGCGCCCGTCCCGGAAGCCAGCACTCGTTCAATTCGGGTTGACCCTTGATCCGGCGTGTAGCTACAGCGCAACTGCAAATCGATATCGCTGCCGGACACTGGCTGTAGCGTGCGGGCGTGCAGAACAGGCGCCGCCAGACGCGCCAGCTCGCTGGCTTCGTCCAGACGCAGCAACGGCAGCAGGCAGGCATCTTTCACTTTGCGCGGGTCGGCGCTATAAACGCCCGCGACATCGCTCCAGATGGTCACACGGGAAACGCCCGCCAACGCGCCGATTTGCGTGGCGGAATAGTCGGAACCGTTACGGCCTAACAGGACTGTTTCGCCGTCGTGATTGCGGCTGATAAACCCGGTCACGACCAGACGTTTGCCAGGATGCTGCGCCAGTAGCTGTTGCAATAAAGGATAAGATAGCCCTTCATCAACCTGCGGCTGTGCGGCGCGTTCGGCGCGTAAAAATGCGCGCGCGTCCAGCCAGGCGGCATCCAGACCCTGCTGATTCAGGACGGCGGACATCAATCTCGCCGACCAAATTTCGCCGTGTCCGACAATCTCAGCATAGACGGCATCCGTTACGCCGCCGTCGAGCAAGGCGGCAAGACGTTCCAGATCGCTAATAAAAGCGCTGGTTAAGTCATCTGCCGCGTCGGCGGGAAGCAGCCCGCTAATCAGATCGCACTGGTAGCGGCGTAACGTCTGTAATACCTGATGCGCAGAAAGGCGATCGGTCTGGCTTAACTTGAGCCAGCTAATCAACTGGTTGGTGGTACTGCCTGCGGCGGACACTACCATCATATCGTCAGGCTGCGAATACTCCGCCATAATGCCTGCGACACGCAGGTAACACTTCACATCCGCCAGACTACTGCCGCCAAATTTATGCAGTTGACGACCTTTCGCCCCTGCCTGCGCAATCACACTCATGTTTACCCCTTGTTTGCAGCCCGGAAGCCATTTTCCAGGTCGGCAATTAAATCTTCGCCATCTTCAATACCGGTGGAGATACGCAGTAGCGTTTCGGAGATCCCGGCGGCGGCACGCGCCTGCGGCGACATACCGGCATGCGTCATGGTGGCGGCGTGAGAGATCAAACTTTCCACTCCCCCTAAAGATTCCGCCAGCGTAAACAGCGACAGCCCGCCCAGAAAACGACGCAGCGTCTCCTCATCCCCATCCAGTTCAAAACTCAACATTGCGCCAAAGCCTTTTTGCTGGCGCGCGGCAATTTCATGCCCCTGATTTTCCGGCAGCGACGGGTGATACAGTTTTTTCACCAACGGCTGGGTTTGCAGATATTTCACAATCGCCTGCGCGTTGCGCTGCGCCAGCTCCATACGCGGCACCAGAGTTCGCAAACCGCGCAGCAGCAGATAGCTATCAAACGCCCCGCCGGTCACGCCAATGTTGTTCGCCCACCACGCCAGTTCAGTGACCATTTCCGGATCTTTTGCAATCACCACGCCGGCCACGACATCCGAATGACCGTTGAGATATTTCGTGCATGAATGCAACACCAGATCGGCACCCAACGCCAGCGGATTTTGCAGCGCCGGGCTTAAAAACGTGTTATCAACGACGCTCACTGCGCCCGCCTCGCGCGCCAGCCGACAGATTTTCGCAATATCCACCACGCGTAACAATGGATTACTTGGACTTTCTACCAGTACCAGCTTCGGTTTTTCTTCCAGCGCCGCCTGTAAGGCGCGTTCATCGCCCTGATCGACAAACCGCACACGATAACAGCCGCGTGTCGCCAGACTGTCAAACAGACGATAACTGCCGCCGTAGCAATCATGCGGCGCGACCAGCAGATCGCCCGGCTTGAGGAAAACGGTGGTGACCAGATGAATCGCCGACATGCCGGTATTCGTCAATACCGCGCCCGCGCCGCCTTCCAGTTCCGCTAATGCGCGCTGAACCACATCACGCGTGGGATTACCGCGGCGGGAATAATCATGCGCGCGCGGCTCATTGAAACCGGTAAAGTTATAGGTACTGGAGAGGTGGATTGGCGGCACAACGCAGCCGTATTGCTCGTCGTCGTTTAATCCGCTACGCACTGCGATAGTGGCCTGTTTACGCGTCATATGAAGATATTCCTGGCTGAGTCGGTGAAAGTCAGACCACAGATTAACCACTACCACAATAGACGTCAATACATCTGGACATCTAAACTTCTTTGCGTATAGATTGAGCAAACCGCAAATAGCCGTTAAAATTATATGCATTAGCGCACATCTGCGACCGCTAACTTCGTGTCAGGGCCGCGCCACTACGGTAAACTACGCGCGATTATGGTCCGGGCTCAGGTTCAGACCTCAATATTAATGACGAAGAGGATTAAGTATCTCATGGCTGAATGGAGCGGCGAATATATCAGCCCATACGCTGAGCACGGTAAGAAGAGTGAGCAAGTCAAAAAAATTACGGTTTCCATTCCTCTGAAGGTGTTAAAAATCCTCACCGATGAACGTACGCGTCGTCAGGTGAACAACCTGCGCCACGCCACCAACAGCGAGCTGTTGTGTGAAGCATTTCTGCACGCCTTTACCGGGCAACCCTTGCCGGATGATGCCGATCTGCGAAAAGAGCGCAGCGATGAAATCCCGGAAGCGGCAAAAGAGATCATGCGTGAGATGGGGATTGACCCGGAAACGTGGGAATACTGATAGCAAAGCATGCGGTCAGAACGCCTCTGGCCGCGCTTTTTTAACGATTCCCCCTGTACACGGCTATCTCCGACATTGTTCTAAACGTTCATCTTCCCGAATAGCCCTCGGTGGATAAATTTGTCAGACATGATAAGTTTCTCTTCGTTATTTTCCTGAAAAAAATTCCCGGCATGCCATAACCGATATAATTTTATTATATTTAAACTTCCAATCTTTATTTAAAGTTTCACGTAGCACAGCGTACATGAATAATAATACACCGCCATATATTTACTGAACAAATAGTATAACGATGAGTATTGTTAAAAAGACCATGGACACCTCATATTTGTGACCAACATCATTATTCCCCTTCGCGGATTGTTTTACTTTTTTAAATGTTTTTTCATCTCCGATAAATAAGAAGGTTAATATACATTCATTTTATCGATAATATCGAATGGGGAAATAAATATGTTATTTACAAGGAAAGTCTTACCTGTATTATGCTGCCTGTGTTTGAGCGGCAGCGTTTTGGCCTCAGGCGTTTTAGACCCAAACAGGCCAATGGTCGCATCAGCAGATGTCATTCCAGTACATGAAGGGCCATTAGGTATGGTCGATGTCGCCCCCTACGGCGGCGTTTTCCCATTAACAGCAATCATTAATAAAGCCAATCATAATGTACAGAACGTGAAGGTTACCGTTTTAGGGAAAGGGGAAAAAGGTATCCCGATCAGTTATGATGTCGGCCCGCAGGCTATAAATACCCATGACGGCATACCTGTATTTGGCTTGTATCCAGATTATGTCAATAAAGTTAAAGTTGACTGGACTGAAGAAGGTAAAAAACAAACTTATACGTGGTCCATTTACGCCGCACCGGTATCATTACCCTCTACTACCGGGCAAACTGCCGTTCTTCCTACGGTAGAACCGGTTAAAGTCGATAGCTCGCTTAAAAATCGCTTATATCTTTTTAACCATATAACGGGGATGCCAAGAGCCGGCCACATTATGCATGTCGCAGGCGGCGCGGCGAACTGGGATTATACCGGTATCAACTGGATTAGCGATACGAATGGCGATGTTCGCGGCTATATGAATATTGATAAATTCCGTAACCAGGATGATATAACGCGCTTTGGTTCCATGATGAGCTTCCATCAGGTTAACGATGGCAATCTTATTTTTGGCCAGGGTCAACGTTACTTTAAATATGATTTCTTAGGCCGCGTTATTTCTGATAAACGACTGCCAAAAGGATTTATTGATTTTTCGCACGCCATTACCGAAACGCCGAAAGGCACCTACCTGCTGCGTGTCGCAAAAGAAAATTATCCATTAAATGGTAAATACACCATCAATACTGTGCGTGATCATATTCTTGAAGTTGACCAGAACGGCGATACCGTCGATTACTGGGATCTGCCAAAAATCCTCGACCCCTATCGTGACGACGTTATTCTGGCGATGGATCAGGGGGCGGTATGTTTGAGCGTCGATGCCGAACATTCCGGTCAGGTCATGACCAAAGAGCAGCTTGCAAAACAACCCTTCGGCGATATCGCGGGCTCCGGCCCGGGCCGCAACTGGGCGCATGTTAACTCCGTCAGCTACGATCCTCGCGACGACAGCATTATCATTAGCTCGCGCCACCAGTCTGCCATCATCAAAATTGGCCGCGATAAAAAAGTGAAATGGATACTTTCCGATCCATCCGGCTGGAAAGGCGAACTGGCGAAAAAAGTGCTGAAACCCGTAGACAGCAACGGTAAACCGCTAACCTGCGAAGCGCACCACTGCGACGGTGGATTTGACTGGACATGGACACAACATACCGGTTGGTTAGTGCCATCCAAAAGCACCGGAGGTAAAACCGTCGTGACCGCCTTTGATAACGGCGATGCGCGCGGCATGGAACAACCGGCCATGCCGTCAATGAAATATTCCCGCGGCGTGGAATATCAGATTGACGAAAAAAATATGACGGTTTCCCAAATGTGGGAATATGGTAAAGAGCGCGGTTTTGACTGGTACAGCGCCATTACTTCCGTCACGGAATATCGCCCGGAAACCAAAACGATGTTCATGTACTCGGCCACAGCGGGAATGAGCGGTACAAAACCGATCGTTTCCGTTCTGGATGAAGTCAAAGACGGTACTCAGGATGTGATGCTGGAGCTAAAAGTACACAGTAACCGTGCCGGTATGCTGGGTTATCGGGCGCTGATTATCGATCCAGAGCAGATGTTTAAAAAATAAAGCGAGATAGTAAAAGTAAAACAGGCGGAAGCTAACTTCCGCCTGAATGGTTAAAACGTATTGTAGTTATGACATTCGCTTTATTACCCTCGAAGAGGAATGCAAAAATATCAATGAATTACCAATCCGGCACCGACCCGATAAGCGCAGCGTCATTAGACAAACGCCACAACATACCGCGCCTTTGCTGGTGATATGTCATGAAAAATCTCTTTATCGCCTGGATAAGTTTATTGCTATATGGCTGCACAACCTTTCCACAAGCCGTAAAACCTACGACAGGCGGACAGCCCTCCCCGACGGAAATCTATATCGTCAGTCATGGCTGGCACACGGGAATTATTGCGCCGGCCCATGATGTTAATACCGTTCTGCCACAGCTTAAAAAACGGTTCGCTCAGGAGACGCAGTGGTATGAAATCGGCTGGGGCGATAAGGGCTTTTATCAGTCACAAGAAATAACCACCGCGCTTACGCTCCAGGCCATGTTCTGGTCATCCGGCGCGGTTATGCACATCGTCGCCTTTTCCGGTCAACCAGAACGCTATTTCGTCGGTAGCGAGATAAAATCACTGCTCCTGCACACAAACCAGCGTAACAGTCTGATGCGCTATCTGGGCCGCAGCTTTGCGCGTGACGAAGGGGGTAATCTGATTCCGTTAAAACAAGGAATTTACGGCGATAGCCAGTTTTACGCCGCGAATGGCCGCTACGGCATACTCAATACCTGCAATAAATGGACAGCGAAGGGGCTGGAAAGCGCGGGACTGACTATAAATCCTTCGTTAAAACTCACGGCAGGAAGCGTAATGAAAGCGATTACGGATCACAGAATGTGTCTGAACAAATACTGTTATCCCTAGAAAACAAAAAAAGCGCCCTGCGGCGCTTTTTTTTCTGGCGGTAACTTATTTGCTGCCAGGGATGCTGAAGCGCTTGTTGAAGCGCTCAACACGACCACCGGTATCAACAACACGCTGCTTACCAGTGAAGAACGGGTGGCATTTGCCGCACACGTCCAGGTTCAGGTCGTGACCCACGGTAGAGTGGGTTTTGATAACATTACCGCAAGAACAGGTTGCAGTAATTTCTACGTAATTCGGGTGAATACCTTTTTTCATGGGGAACCTCAGTGTAAGGCCGCGTCGCTCTTCCAGCCCTAACGCCAGACACCACGCGAAGTTAATAGTAAAGGGTTTGATGCTCACAACACGCACCAAAGGCGGCGAATCATACAGAATTTGACCACCGTATGCAAACTGATCCGCGCTCCCTTATCGTAATGTGTATACTACCCGACGAAATTTCAAGTCAGGAAGATGCTATGTCCGTCGCGCACGTTGCCTTGCCCGTTCCGCTTCCCCGAACCTTTGATTACCTGCTGCCGGAAGGCGGGGTCGCCAAAGCCGGGTGCCGCGTGCGCGTGCCATTCGGCAAGCAGCAAGAGCGCGTGGGCATTGTCGTCTCGGTTAGCGACCACAGCGAATTGCCGCTCGATGAATTAAAATCGGTCATTGAAATCCTGGATAACGAGCCAATCTTTTCTCCCTCCATCTGGCGCTTACTCCTCTGGGCGGCGGATTACTACCACCATCCCCTCGGCGACGTTCTGTTTCACGCTCTGCCGGTTTTATTGCGTCAGGGAAAACCAGCCAGCAACGCGCCCCTATGGTATTGGTTCGCCACCGAAGAGGGGCAAGCCGTCGATATCAACAGCCTGAAACGCTCCGCCAAACAACAACAGGCGCTGGCGGCGCTACGGCAAGGAAAGATCTGGCGCTATCAGGTAGCCGAGCTTGATTTTACTGACGCCACGCTGCAAACGCTGCGGCGTAAGGGACTTTGTGAGCTTGCCAGTGAAACGCCCGCGTTTACCGACTGGCGGGAGCATTATGCCGTCGCAGGAGAGCGCCTGCGGCTGAATACCGAACAGGCGACAGCGGTCGGCGCAATTCACAGCGCGTCGGACGGTTTCTCCGCCTGGTTGCTGGCAGGCGTAACCGGTTCCGGCAAGACCGAGGTGTATCTGAGCGTGCTGGAAAACGTCCTCGCCCAGGGCAAACAGGCGCTGGTGATGGTGCCGGAAATCGGCCTGACGCCGCAAACGATCGCCCGTTTTCGCGAACGTTTTAACGCGCCGGTGGAAGTGCTGCATTCCGGGCTAAACGACAGCGAGCGTCTTTCGGCATGGCTGAAAGCGAAAAACGGCGAAGCGGCGATTGTCATCGGCACGCGCTCCTCGCTGTTTACGCCGTTTAAAAATCTTGGCGTGATTGTCATCGACGAAGAGCACGACAGCTCTTATAAACAGCAGGAAGGGTGGCGCTACCATGCCCGCGATTTGGCAGTGTATCGCGCCCATAGCGAGCAGATCTCGATTATTCTCGGCTCCGCCACCCCAGCCCTGGAAACGCTATGCAACGTGCGGCAGAAAAAATACCGGATGCTGCGTCTGACGCGGCGCGCAGGCAACGCCCGCCCAGCCCTACAGCATGTGCTGGATTTAAAAGGCCAGCGTCTTCAGGCGGGACTGGCGCCCGCCCTTATCGCCCGTATGCGCCAACATCTCCAGGCCGACAATCAGGTAATTTTATTTCTTAACCGCCGGGGATTCGCGCCCGCGCTGCTTTGCCACGACTGCGGCTGGATTGCAGAGTGCCCGCGTTGCGATCACTACTACACGCTGCACCAGGCGCAGCATCATTTACGCTGTCATCACTGCGACAGCCAGCGTCCGGTACCGCGTCAGTGCCCCTCCTGCGGCTCCACACATATGTTACCGGTTGGGTTAGGGACGGAACAGCTGGAGCAGGTGCTGGCGCCCTTCTTCCCCGGCGTGCCGATCTCACGAATCGACCGTGATACCACCAGTCGTAAAGGCGCGCTGGAGCAGCATCTGGCGGAAGTTCACCGCGGCGGAGCGCGCATTCTGATAGGCACACAAATGCTGGCGAAAGGCCATCACTTTCCGGACGTCACGCTGGTGGCGTTGCTGGACGTCGATGGCGCGCTTTTTTCCGCAGATTTTCGTTCGGCGGAACGCTTCGCCCAGCTCTACACTCAGGTTTCCGGCCGCGCCGGGCGCGCGGGCAAACAGGGCGAAGTGGTGCTCCAAACGCACCATCCTGAGCATCCCCTGCTGCAAACGTTACTGTATAAAGGCTATGATGCGTTTGCGGAGCAGGCGCTGGCGGAACGGCAAACGCTCCAGCTTCCGCCGTGGACCAGCCACGTCATTATTCGCGCAGAGGATCACAACAATCAGCAGGCGCCCGTCTTTCTCCAGCAGTTGCGTAATCTGATTCAGGCCAGCCCGCTATCAGACGATAAGCTGTGGATCTTAGGTCCGGTTCCGGCCCTCGCGCCAAAACGCGGCGGCCGCTATCGCTGGCAAATTTTACTTCAGCATCCTTCACGGATTCGCCTGCAACACATCATCAGCAGCACGCTGGCGTTGATCAATACGCTCCCGGAAGCGCGGAAAGTTAAATGGGTTCTTGACGTCGATCCGATTGAAGGATAGTCCTCACGATGCGAGGCGGATCGTAAAATTAAAGATCCATCACACTTTTTATGAAAATTCTGTAACCGCTTCCACGCACTATCTGATAAAAATGTTTTCGATGAGTGTTACCAGGGATAGATCTGCGCCAGCAGTTCCCAGGCGAGGAGAAAGAGTGAAATCGAACAAGCAGGTTACTGCCGCTACGATGAAGGATGTTGCGTTGAAGGCGAAAGTCTCTACGGCAACCGTATCCCGCGCGTTAATGAACCCCGATAAAGTCTCCCAGTCGACCCGTAGCCGGGTTGAACAGGCCGCGCTTGAAGTGGGTTATTTCCCGCAGTCGATGGGGCGAAATGTAAAACGCAATGAATCCCGTACGATTCTGGTGATTGTCCCGGATATTTGCGATCCCTTCTTCAGTGAAATTATCCGCGGTATCGAAGTGACCGCGGCAGAACAGGGGTATCTGGTGCTGATTGGCGATTGCGCCCATCAAAACCAGAAAGAAAAAACCTTTCTTAATCTCATCATCACCAAACAGATCGACGGCATGGTACTTCTCAGTTCCCGACTGCCCTTTGACGCCAGCGTTGAGGAGCAGCGCAATTTGCCTCCGATGGTGATGTCGAATGAGTTCGCGCCGGAGCTTGAACTACCGACGGTACATATTGATAACCTGACCGCCGCGTTCAACGCCATGAATTACCTGTTGGATTTGGGCCACAAGCGGATTGGTTGTATTGCGGGGCCGGAAGATATGCCGCTCTGTCACTATCGCTTACAAGGTTACGTACAGGCATTAAGACGCAGTGGCATTGTGGTCGATCCGCATTACATCGCCCGTGGCGACTTTACCTTTGAAGCCGGGGCAAACGCATTAAAGCAGTTGCTTGAGCAACCGTTGCCGCCTACCGCCGTCTTTTGTCATAGCGACGTAATGGCGCTGGGCGCCCTCTCCTGGGCCAAGCGCCAGGGTCTGAAAGTGCCTGACGATCTGTCGATTATCGGCTTTGACAATATCGCGCTAGCCGAGTTTTGCGACCCTCCGTTGACAACCGTGGCGCAGCCGCGTTTTGACATTGGTCGCGAGGCGATGCTGCTGTTGCTCGATCAGATGCAGGGGCAAAATGTGAGCAGCGGCTCGCGTTTAATGGATTGCGAGCTGATTATTCGCGGTTCTACGCGCGCTTTACCCTAAAGTAAATAGCTTTAAGACTCACTTGTCTGGTCAAAGGCCCGCCGCTTCAGTAACATGACGGGCTGACGAACGAATAAATACAGCGAAACGATAGTGGCACAACGAGATTATGTACGTCGCGGCCAACCGGCTCCTTCGCGGCGCAAAAAGAGCACCTCACGGAACTCACGGAAGAAGCAAAGCAACATGCCTGCCGTCTCGCCGGCAATGGTCGCAATTGCGGCAGCCGTCCTTGTGACCTTTATCGGCGGTCTGTACTTCATTACTCACCATAAGAAAGAAGAGTCCGAAACGCTACAAAACCAGAAAGTCACCGGCAATGGGCTTCCGCCAAAACCGGAAGAGCGCTGGCGTTACATCAAAGAGCTGGAAAGTCGCCAGCCGGGCGTGCGTACGCCAACGGAACCGTCCGCCGGCGGCGAAGTCATGAACCCGAATCAGCTCACCAGCGAGCAGCGTCAACTCCTGGAACAGATGCAGGCGGATATGCGTCAGCAGCCGACGCAACTTAACGAAGTGCCGTGGAACGAGCAGACGCCAGAACAACGCCAGCAAACGCTACAGCGCCAGCGTCAGGCGCAGCAGCAGCAGCAGCAGCAGCAGCAGCAGCAGCAGCAGCAGCAGTGGACTCAAACGCAGCCTGTTCAGCAACCACGCACGCAGCCGCGGGTAAACGAACAGCCGCAAACGCGCACGGTACAATCCGCCCCAGCGCAACCTGCGCGCCAAAGTCAGCCGCCGAAGCAGACGGCCTCGCAGCAACCTTATCAGGATTTGCTGCAAACGCCGGCGCATACCAGCGCGGCAGCGCCGAAAGCCGCGCCAATTACGCGCGCGCCTGAAGCGCCGAAGGCGACAGCAGAGAAAAAAGATGAACGTCGCTGGATGGTGCAATGCGGTTCATTCAAAGGCGCCGAGCAGGCAGAAAGCGTCCGCGCTCAGCTGGCGTTTGAAGGCTTTGACTCCAAAATTACCACCAATAACGGCTGGAATCGCGTGGTTATCGGGCCGGTGAAAGGTAAAGAAAATGCCGACAGCACCATTAACCGTCTGAAGATGGCGGGCCATACAAACTGCATTCGACTCGCCACCGGGGGTTGAAACCCTCAAAATCTCCCCCATCTATACTTGCATTATGCCCCGTACGCCGTACGGGGCCGCAATTCAGCATTAGTAACCAAGGGGTCTGCTCGTGACAACAATAGTAAGCGTACGCCGTAACGGCCACGTGGTAATCGCCGGTGATGGTCAGGCCACACTGGGTAACACAGTAATGAAAGGCAACGTGAAGAAAGTCCGCCGCCTCTACAACGACAAGGTCATTGCGGGCTTTGCGGGCGGTACTGCGGATGCATTCACGCTGTTCGAGCTGTTTGAACGTAAACTGGAAATGCATCAGGGGCACCTGGTCAAAGCCGCCGTTGAACTGGCGAAAGACTGGCGTACCGACCGTATGCTACGCAAACTGGAAGCGTTGCTGGCCGTCGCGGATGAAACCGCCTCGCTCATCATCACGGGTAACGGCGATGTCGTGCAACCTGAAAACGATTTAATTGCTATCGGCTCCGGCGGTCCTTATGCCCAGGCTGCCGCTCGCGCTCTGTTGGAAAATACCGAGCTCGGCGCGCGCGAAATTGCTGAAAAGGCGTTGGATATTGCAGGCGATATCTGCATTTACACCAACCATTTCCACACCATTGAAGAATTGACCGCCAAAGCGTAAGGACCTCTCATGTCTGAAATGACCCCACGCGAAATTGTCAGCGAACTGAACAAACACATTATCGGCCAGGATAACGCAAAGCGTTCCGTGGCGATTGCATTGCGTAACCGCTGGCGTCGTATGCAGCTTGATGAAGAGCTGCGCCACGAAGTAACGCCGAAAAATATTCTGATGATTGGCCCGACCGGCGTCGGTAAAACCGAAATCGCCCGTCGTCTGGCAAAACTCGCCAACGCGCCGTTCATTAAAGTCGAAGCCACCAAATTCACCGAAGTGGGCTACGTCGGGAAAGAAGTGGACTCTATCATCCGCGATCTGACCGATGCCGCGGTGAAAATGGTTCGCGTACAGGCTATCGAGAAAAACCGCTATCGTGCGGAAGAGTTGGCGGAAGAACGTATTCTCGACGTACTGATCCCACCCGCAAAAAATAACTGGGGCCAGGCCGAACAGCAGCAGGAGCCTTCTGCCGCCCGTCAAACGTTCCGCAAAAAACTGCGCGAAGGCCAGCTCGACGATAAAGAGATCGAGATTAACCTCGCCGCCGCGCCGATGGGCGTAGAGATTATGGCGCCTCCGGGCATGGAAGAGATGACCAGCCAGTTGCAGTCTATGTTCCAGAACCTGGGCGGTCAGAAACAGAAACCGCGTAAGCTGAAAATTAAAGACGCGATGAAACTGTTGGTTGAAGAAGAAGCTGCTAAGCTGGTCAACCCGGAAGAGCTGAAACAGGACGCTATCGACGCGGTTGAACAGCACGGCATCGTGTTTATCGATGAAATTGACAAAATTTGTAAGCGTGGCGAAACCTCCGGCCCGGATGTTTCACGCGAAGGCGTACAGCGCGACTTACTGCCGCTGGTAGAAGGCTGCACGGTTTCGACCAAACACGGGATGGTCAAAACGGATCATATTCTGTTTATCGCCTCTGGCGCGTTCCAGGTGGCGAAGCCGTCTGATCTGATCCCGGAACTGCAGGGCCGTCTGCCGATTCGCGTTGAACTTCAGGCGCTGACCACCAGCGATTTCGAACGCATTTTGACCGAGCCAAACGCCTCCGTCACCGTGCAGTATAAAGCGCTGATGGCAACTGAAGGCGTCAATATCGAGTTCACCGATTCCGGTATTAAACGTATTGCCGAAGCCGCCTGGCAGGTTAACGAAACCACCGAAAACATCGGCGCGCGCCGTCTGCATACCGTACTGGAGCGTCTGATGGAAGAGATTTCCTATAACGCCAGCGATCTGCACGGCCAAAACATCACAATTGATGCGGAATATGTGAGCAAACATCTGGATGCGCTGGTCGCAGATGAAGATCTAAGCCGTTTTATCTTATAATCGCGTCCAATGCATTTTCATCACTGTTGATGGGGCTGAAAAGCCCCATTTTTATTGGCGCTAAATATGACTGAACAACAACAAATTAGCCGCACCCAGGCCTGGCTGGAAAGCTTACGACCCAAAACCTTACCCCTCGCCTTCGCGGCGATTATCGTCGGTACGGCCCTGGCATGGTGGCAAGGCTATTTCGATCCTCTGGTCGCGCTGCTGGCCCTTATCACCGCCGGGCTGCTGCAAATTTTATCCAACCTCGCCAACGATTACGGCGACGCTGTCAAAGGCAGTGATAAACCGGATCGCATCGGGCCGCTGCGGGGGATGCAAAAAGGCGTCATCACCCGGCAGGAGATGAAGCGGGCGTTAATCATTACCGTCGTGCTGATCTGTATCTCCGGACTGGCGCTGGTGGCGGTCGCGTGCCATACGTTAACCGATTTTGTCGGCTTCCTGATTTTGGGCGGGCTGTCGATTATCGCCGCCATCACCTACACCGTGGGTAATCGGCCCTACGGCTATATCGGGCTGGGTGATATCTCTGTCCTGGTATTCTTTGGCTGGCTAAGTGTCATGGGGAGCTGGTATCTCCAGGCGCATACGCTGATTCCGGCGCTGATTCTCCCGGCCACCGCCTGCGGTTTACTGGCGACGGCGGTGCTGAATATTAATAACCTGCGCGATATTAATAGCGACAGAGAGAACGGCAAAAATACCCTTGTGGTACGACTGGGCGATGTCAACGCGCGTCGTTATCACGCCTGCCTGTTGCTAGGCGCGCTGCTCTGTCTGGCGCTGTTTAATCTGCTCTCGCTACACAGTCCGTGGGGATGGTTGTTTATTCTGGCCGCGCCCTTGCTCATTAAACAAGCGCGCTACGTAATGCGCGAAAGGGAGCCTGCGGCAATGCGCCCGATGCTTGAACGTACCGTTAAAGGCGCGTTGTTAACCAACCTGTTATTTGTGATTGGGATACTCTTAAGTCAGTGGGCCGTTTAACTGACAAATATCAATTAACAATTGATGATTTTGCCAACAGTATACTTAGCGCGATATACTAAAAATTCTCGCAGCAACTGAACGTTAAGCCTATGAAATACGATACTTCCGAGCTTTGTGACATCTATCAGGAAGATGTCAACGTCGTGGAACCGCTGTTCTCTAATTTTGGAGGGCGGTCGTCGTTTGGCGGACAAATCATCACGGTAAAATGTTTCGAGGACAACGGGTTGCTGTACGATCTGCTCGAACAAAATGGCCGTGGTCGGGTTCTGCTGGTCGATGGCGGCGGTTCTGTCCGTCGTGCATTAGTCGATGCGGAGCTGGCGCGTCTGGCCACGCAAAATGAATGGGAAGGGCTGGTTATCTATGGCGCGGTGCGTCAGGTGGACGATCTGGAAGAGCTGGATATCGGCATTCAGGCGATCGCCGCCATTCCGGTTGGCGCCGCAGGTGAAGGCATTGGGGAAAGCGATGTGCGCGTCAATTTCGGCGGCGTGACGTTCTTCTCCGGCGATCATCTCTATGCCGACAACACCGGGATTATCCTTTCCGAAGACCCGCTTGATATCGAGTGATCAAAAAAGGCGCCGTAAGGCGCCTTTTTTATGCGTTGTCGCTGATTGCCAGATGGCAGCTTACGCCTTATCCGGCCCACCGGTGTCCGCATTCTAAATCCTCTATAGATTTCGCGTCAGGGCAAGGCGGCAAGTAAGTGAATCCCCAGGAGCATAGGCCACTATGTGACTGGGGTGAACGCACGCAGCCAACGCCGCCATAACGTGAAATATGACGAGGATTAGACTTCTTCCATACGACCAAGCAGCGCCTGTAAACGTTCCTGCCAGCCGCTCTGCTGTTCCTTCAGAGAATTATTTTCACGCTCGAGTTCTTCACGCTGATGCTGTGCAGACTGCACTTCCTGCGTCAGGCTGTTGTTCTTTTCTTTCAGCTCTTCAATTTCCATCTGTAACAGGGTGATGGTGTCAATCGCCTGCTGTACTTTTGCTTCCAGTTTCTCAAACACTTCTAAAGACATGATCTTACCTCTCCTGAATTGCAAGGCGACGCTTCACGTAAACGCGCACAATATATAGTGTCGATTGTATGAAGCCCCGCTCTCGCTGTCCAGCGACATACCGCGTAGATCGCGGTTTGCAGCAATTTTCATCCATCTCCTGGTAACATTCATTCAATAACTTAAAAGTGTTAACATATTGGTTAATGAAATGATTCAATTCACTCTCTTCTGCTGTCTCAAAATGCGCCTCATGGCGCGATAACGCTCATTTTATTGACGCAGTACACACATTTTGATTTCGATATTTCTCGTTTTTGCTCGTTAACGATAAATTAACAGTGTGCCTACAGGGCATCGTGGATGTCCATGACCTCCTCGCATACCAATAAACATTACATACTCTTCAGGATCCGATTATGAGTCAAACATCAACCTTAAAAGGCCAGTGCATTGCTGAATTCCTCGGTACCGGGTTGTTGATTTTTTTCGGTGTGGGTTGTGTCGCTGCGCTTAAAGTTGCCGGAGCTACTTTTGGACAGTGGGAGATCAGCGTCATCTGGGGTCTGGGAGTAGCGATGGCTATCTACCTGACGGCAGGTGTTTCTGGCGCACACCTGAACCCGGCAGTGACCATCGCACTCTGGCTATTTGCCTGTTTCGACAAACGTAAAGTTGTTCCTTTTATTATTTCTCAAGTTGCCGGCGCCTTTTGCGCAGCGGCGTTAGTTTACGGGCTTTATTACAATCTTTTTGTGGACTTCGAACAAACCCACCATATCGTCCGTGGCAGCGTTGAAAGTCTCGATCTCGCAGGCATTTTCTCAACTTACCCGAATCCTCATATCAATTTTGTGCAGGCCTTCGCGGTTGAAATGGTGATTACCGCTATTCTGATGGGGCTGATTCTGGCGCTGACCGACGACGGCAACGGCGTACCTCGCGGTCCGCTTGCGCCACTGCTCATTGGTTTACTGATCGCCGTTATCGGTGCCTCTATGGGGCCGTTGACCGGGTTTGCGATGAATCCGGCGCGTGACTTTGGCCCCAAAATGTTCGCCGGGCTTGCCGGCTGGGGTGAAATTGCGTTTACCGGCGGTAGAGACATTCCTTACTTCCTGGTGCCGCTGTTTGGCCCCATCGTCGGCGCCATTCTGGGCGCGTTTGCTTATCGCAAATTTATTGGCCGTCATTTGCCGTGCGATACCTGCGTCGTGGAAGAGAAGGACTCCACCGCGACCACACAACAAAATGCTTCGCTGTAATCTGATTACGGGACAAAATTATGACTGAAAAAAAATATATCGTTGCGCTCGACCAGGGTACCACCAGCTCCCGCGCGGTCGTTATGGATCATGACGCGAATATCGTCAGCGTATCACAGCGTGAATTTGAGCAAATTTATCCTAAGCCAGGCTGGGTAGAACACGACCCGATGGAAATTTGGGCGTCCCAAAGCTCAACGCTGGTAGAAGTGCTGGCTAAGGCCGATATCAGTTCCGATCAGATTGCCGCTATCGGTATCACCAACCAACGTGAAACCGCGATCGTCTGGGAACGTGAAACCGGCAAACCGATATACAACGCTATTGTCTGGCAGTGCCGTCGTACCGCCGATATTTGCGAACAGCTTAAACGCGACGGCCTGGAAGATTACATCCGCGACAATACCGGTCTGGTCGTCGACCCGTACTTCTCTGGCACTAAAGTGAAATGGATCCTTGACCATGTGGAAGGTTCGCGCGAACGCGCGAAGCGTGGCGAGCTGCTGTTCGGTACGGTGGATACCTGGCTTATCTGGAAGATGACGCAGGGCCGCGTCCACGTTACGGATTACACCAACGCCTCACGAACCATGCTGTTCAACATCCATGATTTGGACTGGGACGATAAAATGCTGGACGTGCTGGATATCCCACGCGCGATGCTGCCCCAGGTACGTAAGTCCTCCGAAGTCTACGGCCAAACCAATATTGGCGGTAAAGGCGGTACACGTATTCCTATCGCCGGGATTGCCGGGGATCAGCAGGCCGCGCTATTCGGCCAACTGTGCGTAAAGGAAGGGATGGCAAAGAATACCTACGGCACCGGCTGCTTTATGCTGATGAACACCGGCGAGAAAGCGGTAAAATCGGAAAACGGCCTGCTGACCACCATCGCCTGCGGCCCAAGCGGCGAAGTCAACTATGCGCTGGAAGGCGCGGTGTTTATGGCGGGAGCGTCCATTCAATGGCTGCGTGATGAAATGAAGCTCATCAGCGACGCGTTCGACTCCGAATATTTCGCCACGAAAGTGAAAGATACCAACGGTGTCTACGTGGTTCCGGCCTTCACCGGTCTGGGCGCGCCGTACTGGGACCCGTATGCCCGCGGCGCCATTTTTGGCCTGACCCGCGGCGTGAACTCTAATCACATTATCCGCGCGACGCTCGAATCCATCGCTTACCAGACCCGCGACGTACTGGAAGCTATGCAGGCCGACTCCGGTATCCGCCTGCACGCTCTGCGTGTGGACGGCGGCGCAGTGGCCAACAACTTCCTGATGCAGTTCCAGTCAGATATTCTCGGCACGCGGGTGGAACGCCCGGAAGTGCGCGAAGTGACCGCGCTGGGCGCCGCCTATCTGGCTGGTCTGGCCGTCGGTTACTGGCAGAACCTGGACGAGCTGCAGGAAAAAGCCGTCATTGAGCGAGAATTCCGCCCCGGCATTGAAACCACCGAGCGTAACTACCGTTATAGCGGCTGGAAGAAAGCGGTTAAACGCGCAATGGCGTGGGAAGATCACGACAAGTAAGGTCGCCATCCGGCAAAATCTTTGTGCGGGGGCAACTCCGCACACACATCAATTATTCCCTCCTTCCCCTGTGCTACACTGCGCGCCACTCCTTTTTGCTACGAGTTTGTTATGAGACGAGAACTTGCCATCGAATTTTCCCGTGTGACCGAAGCGGCGGCGCTGGCTGGCTACAAATGGCTGGGACGCGGCGATAAAAATACCGCGGACGGCGCGGCAGTCAACGCCATGCGTATCATGCTCAACCAGGTCAACATTGACGGCACCATCGTGATTGGCGAAGGCGAAATCGACGAGGCCCCGATGCTCTATATCGGCGAGAAAGTCGGTACCGGCCACGGCGATGCGGTAGATATCGCCGTCGATCCGATTGAGGGCACGCGCATGACGGCGATGGGTCAGGCGAACGCGCTGGCGGTGCTGGCGGTCGGCGATAAAGGCTGCTTCCTGAATGCGCCCGATATGTATATGGAAAAACTGATTGTCGGTCCGGGCGCCAAAGGGGCGATCGATCTCAATCTGCCGCTGGCGGATAACCTGCGCAACATCGCGGATGCGCTGGGTAAACCGCTTGGCGATCTGACCGTGACCATTCTGGCAAAACCGCGTCATGACGAGGTCATCGCAGAGATGGCTAAACTGGGCGTACGCGTGTTTGCCATTCCTGACGGCGACGTCGCGGCCTCAATTCTGACCTGTATGCCAGATAGCGAAGTCGACGTGCTGTACGGGATTGGCGGCGCACCAGAAGGCGTGGTATCCGCAGCGGTGATCCGCGCGCTGGACGGCGATATGCAGGGGCGTCTGCTGGCGCGCCATGATGTGAAAGGCGACAGCGAAGAAAACCGCCGCATTGGCGAACAGGAACTGGCGCGTTGCAAAGCAATGGGCATTGAAGCGGGCAAGGCGTTATGCCTAGGCGATATGGCGCGTAGCGATAACGTTATTTTCTCCGCGACCGGCATCACGAAAGGCGATCTGCTGGAAGGAATTAGCCGGAAAGGCCATATTGCCACGACGGAAACGCTGCTGATCCGCGGCAAATCACGCACCATCCGCCGCATTCAGTCTATCCACTATCTTGATCGTAAAGATCCGGATGTACAGGCGCATATCCTCTAGCGCATTTGTTAGTTAGAGCCTTCCAGCCTCGCGGGGCTGGAAATCTTTCTCCTGACGAACGAAGATAAGGTTAGCGATTCAGAACAGGAGAAAACCATGGCCGATTGGGTAACAGGTAAAGTCACTAAGGTGCAAAACTGGACTGACGCACTGTTCAGCCTGACCGTTCACGCCCCCATTAATCCTTTTACTGCAGGCCAATTTACCAAACTCGGACTGGAGATCGATGGCGAGCGCGTTCAGCGCGCGTATTCCTATGTCAATGCGCCTGACAATCCGAATTTAGAGTTTTATCTGGTGACGGTTCCGCAAGGAAAGCTCAGCCCGCGGTTGGCGGCGCTAAAACCTGGCGATGAGGTACAAGTGGTCAGCGACGCGTCGGGTTTCTTTGTACTGGATGAAGTGCCTGACTGCGAGACGCTATGGATGCTGGCGACCGGAACCGCTATTGGCCCGTATTTGTCTATTTTGCAATATGGCCAGGATGTCGCGCGCTTTAAAAATTTGGTCTTAGTCCACGCCGCACGCTTCGCCGCCGATTTAAGCTATCTGCCGCTAATGCTGGAACTGCAACAGCGTTATGAAGGCAAGCTGCGCATCCAAACGGTGGTCAGCCGGGAGAGCGTGCCAGGCTCGCTCACCGGACGCGTGCCTGCGCTCATTGAAAACGGCGAGCTGGAAAAAGCCGTTGGATTGCCGATGGATAAAGAGACCAGCCACGTCATGCTGTGCGGGAACCCGCAGATGGTGCGCGATACGCAGCAACTGCTGAAAGAGACCCGACAGATGACTAAACATCTGCGCCGCCGACCGGGGCATATGACGGCTGAACATTACTGGTGATGTTTTACCGAATGGCGGCTAGGGCTTATCCGGCCTGCAAATCATCACCAATCTGTAGGCCCGGTAAGCGTCAGCGCCACCGGGCAAATTACGGTTTACCGCCCGTTTACGGTTCTGCTTTAAACTTCACGTCCTGTGTCGCTTTCCCAAACTTATTTTCCCCCTGAACACCGACAAACGCGCCCAGATCGATAAGCATCATCACCAGGATCAGCGTCGGAATAAATCGCCCGACGACCCACTGCCACATCCCCGGCAGCATCACCCAGTTTCCGGCCAGCAGCATCCACGCCAGAATCATTAGCAACGCCCACGCGCCGGAGCGTCCCCGGTCATGCAGACGTTTGACCATGACGGCGGCGGTCGGCCACAGCAGGCACACCAGGCAAAATGCCGCCGTTTGGATATCAAGCAGGTTTTTCCCCGCCAGCGAAAATAGCGCCAGCATCGCGGCAAACCAGAGGCCGATCCAAATCCAGAAATCACGGCGTCCGATACGCCCTTTAAATGAGAATAACCATTGCTGTATGGTCATGTAAGTTCCTTATATTTTGCCTTCCGCTACAGTTTACCCTTTTGACAAGCCCGACAGTTATCGTTTTAATCGTGAGCAGTCCTAACGAAAGGTAAGATTGATGAAGCCAGGATGTACTCTGTTTTTACTGTTGTTTTCTGCTCTCACCGCCAGCATAACGGCGCACGCGCAGCTCTCTTCATCGACCACGACAGCGCCCTATCTGCTGGCGGGCTCGCCAACCTTTGATCTTTCTATTAGCCAGTTTCGTGAGAACTTTAACCGCCAGAATCCCGATCTGCCGCTCAATGAATTTCGCGCCATTGAGAATAGCCGCGATAAGGCGAATCTGACCCGCGCCGCCAGTAAGATTAACGAAAATCTGTATGCCTCCACGGCGCTGGAGCGCGGTACGCTCAAAGTGAAAAGTATGCAGATTACCTGGCTGCCCATTCAGGGGCCGGAACAGAAAGCGGCGAAAGCGAAAGCGCTGGAATATATGGCCGCCATTATTCGCACTGTCGCCCCGTTACTGACAAAAGAGCAAAGCCAGAAAAAACTGCAAAAGATGCTTATCGCCGGTAAAGGTAAACACTATTACGCCGAGACCGAAGGCGCGGTACGTTATGTTGTCGCAGATAACGGCGAAAAGGGGCTGACCTTCGCGGTTGAACCGATTAAGCTGACGTTATCTGAAAATCTGGAAGGGGCGAATTGATGACAAAAAGCAAAGCCTTTCCGGGGATGAATCTCTATACTGTTTCACAGACCATGCTGCTCTGACGAGCGGCCATCTTCCTTAATTCGCTGACTAAGCGTGGAGAAATGAAATGCGACATCCTTTAGTGATGGGTAACTGGAAACTGAACGGCAGCCGCCACATGGTAAACGAACTGGTGGCTAACCTGCGTAAAGAACTGACGGGCGTAGCAGGCTGCGACGTGGCAATCGCTCCGCCGGAAATGTATATCGATCTGGCGAAACGCGCTGCTGCCGGCAGCCACATCATGCTGGGCGCGCAGAACGTTGATCTGAATCTGTCTGGCGCATTCACCGGTGAAACTTCGGCTGAAATGCTGAAGGATATCGGCGCGCAGTACATTATTATCGGCCACTCCGAGCGTCGTACTTATCACAAAGAATCTGACGAGCTGATCGCCAAAAAATTCGCCGTACTGAAAGAACAAGGTCTGACGCCGGTACTGTGCATCGGTGAAACCGAAGCGGAAAACGAAGCGGGCAAAACAGAAGAAGTATGCGCACGCCAGATCGACGCGGTACTGAAAACGCAGGGCGCGGCAGCCTTTGAAGGCGCGGTTATCGCTTACGAACCCGTATGGGCGATCGGTACCGGTAAATCTGCAACTCCTGCGCAGGCGCAGGCAGTGCACAAATTCATCCGTGACCACATTGCTAAAGCTGACGCGAAAATCGCTGAACAGGTCATTATCCAGTACGGCGGTTCTGTTAATGCCTCCAACGCAGCCGAACTGTTCGCGCAGCCGGACATCGACGGCGCGCTGGTAGGCGGCGCTTCTCTGAAAGCTGACGCCTTCGCGGTGATCGTGAAAGCAGCAGAAGCTGCTAAAAAAGCGTAATTCGCTTTAGCGGGTCTTTCCCCGGTCGCGCTTCGCAACCGGGGTTATCGCCTGGTAGCCCGGACAGGCGCGTAGCACCGCCTCCGGGAAAATCCCCAAGCGGAACAGGCTACAGTTTCCCCAACGCCTGATACCACAGGTAGTCCAGCGGCAGCAGAATCAAATAGCTCACCACCGCTAGCGCGATACATAACAGCATTCCCGCCCGCGCAGGAACTTTCCCTAGTCCCATCGCCACCACAATCGGTGACGCCTGATACGGCAGCAGCGGCGTGGAATACCCCAGTACTTGAATCATGATCGCGCTCAATAGTGGAAAACCGGTAGCATCGGAAAAGCTCTGCGCGAAGGTGGTATACAGCGCCGGTACGCCATTAGCGGTCATAATAAAGTTCAGCGCGCTGGTAATTCCGGTCAGCGCGAGGAAGCTGGTAAACGGACTCTCTTTATCCAGCGGCATAATATGCAGCAGCGCATTTCCCACGACGCTGCCAATACCCGTGTGAGTGACGGTGATCGCCAGCCCCAGAATCCCGGCGACGTAAATACAGGTACGGATATTCACGCCGCTGGAAAACTCGTCGCCGTTGATAAAACCAACGCGCGGCAGAAGCGTTATCACCGCCGCCGCCAGCCCCGTCCAGGCTGGCCCCACGCCGTGCCAGCTTTCAGTCACCCAGAGCGTCAACACCACCGCCAGCAGCCATGCCAGGCGCTTCTCATCATGGCTCATCGGCGGCAGCGGCGTCATGTCGCGCGGCGGATGCGGTTTACCGGGAAACAGCCAGCATATCAGCGCAATCAGTACCGCCCCTTTTAGCCAACCGAGCACCGGCGTATGCAGAAGTAAATAAGGTACATAATTCAGATGGATGCCGTATGAACCTTCCGCCGCGCCGCTCATCACCAGATTCGGGACGTTAGCAGGCAAAATGGTGGCCGACAGCTGGAAAGTACCGAATCCCACCGCCAGCGCCAGCCCATACCAACCGCGTGTGCCATCCTCAATCCCCGCGCGTTTCGCCATGGCCGCCACAATCGGCATCAGCAGCGCAATGCGCCCCATATTTGAAGGCATAACAAAGGCCAGGGCATAGCTGAGCAGCACCACGCTGCCAACCATCAGCGGCCATGAGTCGGTGAGCCGCGACGAAAGCACCCGCGCCGCCCTGTCCGCCAGCCCGGTTTTGCGAATCGCGATCCCCAGCACAAAGCCGCTGAACACCAGCCAGAAGGCTGATGAAGCAAAGCCGCCGAAAATCACCTCCGGCGGCGCGATTTTGGCGATCATCGCCACAGCAAAAAATAGCAGTGCGGTCATAAACTCCGGCAGTAGCGAAGTCGCCCACAGAAGGATAGTAACGCCAACGATGATGGACGGGAGGAACAGAGGATAGGGCAACCAGAGCGACATACCTGTCTCCTGACGATTTTTTCAGCAAGAATACGACGGACAGTCAGGCAGGTAAACGCCAGATATAGTGGGGTTATCGCAGGATTAAGCGGACAGATCAGTGATAATGAATTTCACCAAAGTATTCAGACAGCACGTAATAGCGGCAATACTCAAAAGGGCTGTCCTTCCCGGCCTGAAACGTCTGTCTGGCGACGGATAACAGCGGTTTATTGGCGGCGATTTGCAATTTTTCGCACAGGTCAGCGGAAGGTAAAATCGCCTCAACTTTTTCTATCGCCGAGTCGCTTGTGACGTTTAATAACGAATAAAGCGACGTATGCTCCAGCGCCTGCGGTGTAAGTTGCAGATCGGGAAAGAAGCTAAGATCGAGATAAATTTTCTCATGGTTAAACGGACGGTTATTCAGGCAACGAATACGCGAAATATAGAGATAGTGATGCTGTGCGGGCAGGCTCAAGCCGTCTGCCTGAGCGTCGCGCGCGCGGCGCGGCGCGATTTCCAGAATACGGTTCTCAATCTCCACGCTGGCGTCCTGGAGATCGCGGGTAATACCGCGAAACGTGTGCCCGTAGCTCACGCCTTCCGGCACCGAGCACACCACCGAACCACTCCCGCGCTGGGAGGAAATAATGCCCGCATTGATTAATTCGCTCCAGGCCTGTTTAACCACAATCAGCGAGACGTTGTAGGATCTGGCAATCTCTTTTTGCGTCGGCAGCTGGCTGCCTAAAGGCAGGGATCCATTTTGGATCTGCTGACAGATGATAAAAAATAGTTGCTTATAAAGCGGAGTAAAGCTCGTTTTATCAACCTGCAAGCTGCGCACCTCACGTCTTCGCCAGCAGGGGACGTTTTACCGTCCCCGGCAGGGTGAAGTCGCTACCCTGCGATTTGCCTGGCCAGTTCTGCCAAATCGAAATGATTCATACGATCCAAAGTCGTTAAATAATCGGCGGGAAAAGCCTCCACGCCATGGAATGCGCCGGAAATCGCCCCGACCATGGTGGCGACAGTATCAGTATCATTGCCGATATTAACGCCGGAGATAATAGCATCTACGGCAGAATTCGGACAACACGCGAACAGGCCAAAGGCCGCGGGAACCGCTTCACTCACGTGCAGCCCGGAGCCAATAATATCAGCAAGTTCCACCACCGCCGTTTCCCAATGGCGATGACGTTTACCGATATCTACGGCCAGCTCAATGCGTCGGGCAACGGAAGGCCCGGCGACCATCATCGCCCCTTGCTCCTGCGCCAGCAGATAGCCTCTTTGCGCGCCGTAAATACCGGCAGCAATAATGCTGTCTGCATTGGTCTGCGCTCTTAACGCCTCGCTGGTTGCCGCCGCCATCGCCGCCGCACCGGACATTGCCAGCACGTTATTATGGGTAAAGCGGCAAATCTGTAGCGCGCAGTCAATCGCCGCGTCAATATCACCCGGATGCAGCACCGCCGCTGGCCAAATCTTCATGGCGGCGCCGTTCGTTGCCTCCGCGTTACCCTTATTAATAATCTGTACCGACTGTTTTTCGCCTTCCAGCTCACCCTGTAAAGAGGCGCGGTTATCATTGAATATTGCCTTCATTGCCGCACGCGTCGTCGGGCCGGTAAAGTTGGCGTAGTACGGGTAATCCAGCCACTGCTGAAAAGCCTCGCGCATCGCCTCGTCGCTGACCTGGCGTTGATGGCGCAGCAGCGCGTCCATAATGTACTTCGCCTGAATAAAATCATCCGTGCACATCCCCGCTTCGTTGCAGCGGCCAAACGTGTCCGCTGGCGGTTTTTGAAAGGTCGTCACCCAGCCGCCAAAATAGTCTTTTATCTGCTGCTGGGTGCGTACTTCCGTCGCGGCTCCCATCGCGTCCGCGGCGGCGGCGCCAACCAGGCATCCCAGTATTTTGTTTTGATCAACGTGCATGATGACTCCTTATTTCACGGTCATGGCTTGTGCCAGCGAATGGCTGGACAGAAAAGTGTTTAGCTGGTCGGGAAACGGTAAAGCGGTCATTGCGCCTTTTGCCGTCACCGCCATAGCGCCGCAGGCATTGGCATTGCTGATGGCTTCCGCCAGCAGGGCATGATCCCAGCAATTTGCGCGGGAAAGGGTGAACAGCAGGCCGCCGACAAAAGCATCGCCTGCCCCGGTGGTATCGACGACATCGACGCGCGGTGCGGGGAAATGGAACTCCCCCTCGGCGGTAATCAACAGAGCGCCATCGGCCCCCAGCGAAATGATGGTGGTGTCGCAGCCTAGATCGCGCAGGTAATAACGCGCATCCTGCCAGTGACTGGCCCCGCTGAGCTGGCACAGCTCATCTGCCGAGACTTTGCAGATAGAAGCCAACGCGGCGGACCGGGCGATCAGTTCAGGGATTTCATCGGTATTGCGCCACATCTTGCTGCGTAAGTTGACGTCGAATAACACGTAGCCACCGGCTTCTCGCATGCGTCTCGCCCCTTCCAGACATGCTTCGCGAGCGGGACTGTCGGTGAGGCCAATTGAGCTGAAGTAAAACCATTCGTGCTGCCTGAACGGCGGCAAATCCTGTGGCGAAACGTAGGTATCAGCCCCCGGATGCACCAGATAGGTAAAACTACGCTCCCCATCAGCCGTCAGGTTAACGATCAGCACCGCGCTGGTCAGGGCCGCATCCAGCCGCAGCGAAGAGACATCCACGCCGTTATCCTGGAAAACCTGGCGCAGGAAGCGACCGGCGTCATCGTCGCCAAGACAGCCAATAAAACCGCACTCTCCACCCAGCCTGGCAACGCATACCCCCACGTTCGCCGACGCTCCGCCGGGGCATTTCAGATAGCTGTTCTGTTTTTCCGGCACCAGATCAACGGAGGCATCGCCGATAACCCAAACCTTATTCATGGCCTTCATTTGCGCCTCCTTATGCCTGCTTCTGCGCCAGGGCGAGCTGAATATCACGATAATATTCGTTGTTAATCAGATACTTTTTCATAAGCAGCCCAACCGCAAGGTGGAACAGAGCCGGAATGAGCGTCATCATCAGCGCAATACCGGTGAGCGAACGTGCGGTCTGTTCAACATCGGCCTGATAGCCAAAGTGGCTCAGCAGGAATCCGAGTATCCCGCCCGCGATCCCCATCCCAAACTTCTGGAAGAAGAGGATGCCGCCAAACGCCAACCCGGAAACGCGCAGACCGGTTTTCTTTTCGCCGTAATCCACCGCTTCGGCGATAGAGGACCAGAACACCGGCATTTGCATATCGCAGAAGAAATTAATAAGAAAATAGAACGCAAAGGCGAGGACAAGATTTTCACGCCCGACGGAGAAATACATCAGCGCGCTCAGGATAAAAGTAATAATCTGGGTGTAGCGGAACATCTTAATTTTGTCCCAGAATTTAGTTATCCAGGTGGTGGCGATCATCGCTAAAATAGAGGCAACGACGCCGGTAGTCAGGAAGGGTGAAATCAGGCTATCTCCGCCGTTCAGATAATACTTGGCGTAATAAGCGGCAACGGAACCGCGAATAACATAACCGCACATCAGCAGCAGAATAACAACGCCGAGAATAATCCACTGATCGTTACGTAACAGGTATTTAAACTGTTTCCCCACCGATAGCGAGGTAATTTCCGGCTCGCTGCGTTCACGCGTGGTAAGAAAACAGAAGATAAACAGCAAGGCGCCCATCGCCCCCATCAGCCCCATCGAAAACTGATAACCCAGCGCCTTGTTGCCCTGCCCCAGCCAGACGGCAAGCATCGGTACGACGATAGTCACCAGGAAAGCGGCAATCTTGGTCATCACAAAGCGATAGCCGTTGGCGCTTAACCGTTCGACGGGATCGCTGGTAATCACGCCAATCATCGAAATATAGGGAATGGTGATCGCGGTATAGACCAGGGTCATAAGAATATAGGTGCCATAGGCCCACGCCAGCTTGGCCATATAAGCCATGTCAGGCGTAATAAACATCAAATACACGGCGAAACCAAAAGGAATGGCAAACCACAGCAGCCACGGGCGATAACGTCCCCAGCGCGTATTCAGTTTATCGGTCAGAACCCCCATGGCCGGATCGATAATGGCATCAATCATCCGCACAACCACAAACAGTACGCCAACATCAGCGGCGCTCAGGCCGTAGATATCGGTATAGAAATAGGCGAGGAGCAGCTGCATGGCGATAATCACAACGTTTATCGCCATATCTCCCGCGCCGAAGCCGATTTTTTCCACGATAGAAAGTTTCATGTTGATATTCCTTTACGCTTAACAGCGCAAATCTGGTGAACAATTAATGATGTCACTACATGAAATAAAAACGTTTTTATATATAAGCCATCCACCAGACAATCTATGGAGGCTATGAAGAGAGTGTAACTAACCATCAAAAGATATAAAGGTATACCTTTATATCTTTTGATCGGTTTCACATATTTTTATAGACACGATCTTACCCCAGTTTTAAACCGGGATAAGAATCAATAAGATAATGAGCAGGGGGTGTAACGAAAATCAGCGGGAAGACAAAATGGCGCAACTATGATCCTGAATCTCTTCCGCCGATGCGCGATTGAAGGTCAGTAAATTACGCTCGGTCGCCAGCAGGACAAAAGAGCCATCGCTTTGGCGTACCACCGCCAGCGCATAGCGTCCCATATGATCGCGCGCTTCCGGCACCTCTTCCGCCAGCATCATAAACGGACTACGCTGCGCCAGTTCGCTCTCGGTTACCCGGCGCGCCAGGTATTCATGCCCCATCAGGTCGCCCGGTAGCGGAAGCCAGCGAGTGCTGATACGCGTGAGATCGTTATCCAGTTGTTCCCGAACGTCAGGACGGATGCAAGAAATATGGATATGCAAATGGTCCTGTGAACGACCAAGCCGCGAATTAATCGCCAGCGAGACCGCGCTATCCGGAATATCATGCCCGTATTTTTTACTCATATAGCCGCGAGCCTGCCAGGCCAGCCAGAAAAAGTTGGGCGTAGCGGGTTCCAGCAATAGCGGGCTTTCCGTACCGTTGATACGGTAGGTGGGCATCAATAAATATTGCAACGGACCGTGACGATCTTTAAAGACGACATAGCCGGCGCGAGGTTTGACTTCCGCGCAAGGCGCTGGGTTTTGATGCTGTAACTGATCGGGCAGGCATTGTTCAAGCACGATTTCCCGTAATGCATCAGGATTGCCGGAAAATTTCCAGTAACCGACGCCCGCCGCGGCGACAATCACTATCACCGCCAGTAAAAAGTAGCCTGTTTTTTTCATGATATGCGTTCCCTGTGACCCATAGACGGGGAAGAGTAACGCAAAATTGTGGCAAAGAAAAAACCCGGTAACATAATACGTTACCGGGTTTATAAACGGTTTAGCGTTTGCTAATTTGGTCGAACGTACCACCATTAGCGAAGTGATCTTTTTGCGCCTTCGCCCAGCCGCCAAACACCTCGTCAATGGTGAACAACTTCAGCTTCGGAAACGCATCGTCGTATTTTTTCGCCACGTCAGCATCGCGCGGTCGGTAGAAGTTTTTCGCTGCTATCTCCTGCCCTTCCGGCGAGTAGAGATACTTCAGATACGCTTCCGCCACCGCATTCGTCCCTTTCTTCTCAACGACTTTATCCACCACGGACACGGTCGGCTCTGCGAGAATAGATTCACTCGGGGTCACTATCTCGAATTTATCTTTACCCAGTTCATTCGTCGCCAGTAGCGCTTCGTTTTCCCAGGCAATCAGCACATCACCGATACCGCGTTCAACGAAAGTATTGGTTGAGCCGCGCGCGCCGGAGTCCAGCACTTCAACGTTTTTAAACAGGGCTTTGACAAAGTCCTGCGCTTTGGCCTGATCGTTATTGTTGTGGTGCAGGGCGTAGCCCCATGCCGCCAGATAGTTCCAGCGGGCGCCGCCAGAGCTTTTCGGGTTTGGCGTAATCACCGACACACCGGGTTTAATCAGATCGTTCCAGTCATGAATTTGTTTTGGATTGCCTTTGAGGACCAGGAAAACGATGGTGGAGGTGTAAGGTGCTGAGTTATCCGGCAGACGCTTGATCCAGTTTTTATCGATACGACCACGTTCCGCAATAGCGTCCACATCGTAAGCCAGCGCCAGCGTCACGACATCGGCTTCAATGCCGTTAATAACGGAAGTCGCCTGTTTACCCGAACCGCCGTGCGATTGACGGATCACGACGTTGTCGCCGGTTTCCTGCTTCCAGTGCGCGCTAAACGCTTTGTTGTACTGCTCGTACAGCTCACGCGTTGGATCGTATGATACGTTAAGTAACTGAATATCCTTTGCCAGAAGGCTGGTTGACGCCAGCAATAATGTGAATCCCACGCCCCACTTTTTCATCGCCCGACTCGCTTATGTTGTGTTGTGATGAGCAAAGCGTGCCAGAAAGCGATCCAAACATTAAAGAATAAAAAAAGATTGGCTATAACTTCGGGGAATAAATCTGAGGGATTGCCGGATGGCGGCTAGCGCCTAATCCGGCCTACACGTTTCTGCAACCTGTAGGCCTGATAAGCGTAGCGCCATCAGGCGCGCAAAAACAATCAGTACAGTTTTTTCGCGCACTCCATCCAGTCGCTTTTGAACGGACGCTTCATGTTTTCAATCGCATCGATGATGTCATGATGAACAAGCTGCTCGTTCTGGATACCGACACAACGACCGCCATGGCCTTCCAGCAGCAGGTCAATAGCATACGCGCCCATACGGGAAGCCAGAATGCGATCGTAAGGTACCGGGGAACCACCGCGCTGAATGTGGCCGAGCACCGTCGCACGCGTTTCACGGCCCGTTTCTTTTTCAATAAAGTGCGCCAGTTCGTCAACATCGCACATATGTTCGGTGATAGCGACGATAGCGTGTTTTTTCCCTTTCGCGATCCCGGCTTTGATTTCGGCCACCAGATCCTCGCGATTAAATTCAACTTCCGGCACCACGATAAACTCACAGCCGCCAGCAATAGCCGCCGCCAACGTCAGATCGCCGCAATAACGGCCCATCACCTCAACGATAGAGATACGCTGGTGAGAAGAGGAGGTGTCACGCAGACGGTCAATCGCTTCCACTACAGTGCCGAGAGCAGTGAAGTAGCCGATAGTGTAGTCGGTGCCTTTGATGTCGTTATCGATAGTGCCTGGCAGACCGATGCACGGGAATCCCATTTCAGTCAGACGTTTTGCACCCATATAAGAACCGTCGCCGCCAATAACTACCAGCGCATCGATGCCGCGTTTTTTCAGGTTTTCGATCGCGACAGCGCGAATATTTTCGTCACGGAATTCCGGGAAACGGGCGGAACCGAGGAAAGTACCGCCACGGTTGATCATGTCAGATACGCTGTAACGGTCAAGCTGAACCATACGATCTTCATACAGGCCCAGATAGCCGTCATAAATGCCCATGACTTCCAGCCCTTCCGTCAACGCTGCGCGCACAACACCGCGGATTGCCGCGTTCATGCCCGGCGCATCACCGCCGCTTGTCAACACACCGATTTTCTTAATCATGACTACCTCTGAACTTTGGAATGCAAAATGAAATCTATTGCCGGAAGCCGATTTCGCACTTCGAAACGATCCAACGAATATACAGATAGTATAACAATCCCTTCCTGCTGAATTGATTCAGGTCAGGCCAAATGGCGGTAATTTATACACAAAATGCTGGCCTGGCTCACTTTTTAACAATCAATTATACAAGCTCGAACTTCCTGCCTTCCCTGGGGACGACTGAACAGGGATCCTGATGAATAATGACATCTGAACCCGGAAAACGCCGCAAAATCGCCTGCTCTACCTGGTCAGCCACAAAATGCGCCTGAACGAGCGGCAGATTATCTTCCATTTCCAAATGAATCTGAATAAAGCGAGTCGGCCCTGACTGCCGCGTGCGGAGATCGTGCGCGCCGCTGACTCCCGGCCATGACGTCACGATATCAATAATTTCCTGTCGTTCCGCATCGGGCAGCGCGCGATCCAATAATGACTGCACCGCCTCATACCCCATACGTAACGCGCTATACAAAATATAGATGCCGATACCTAACGCAAACAGGGCATCCGCACGATGCCAACCGTACCAGGATAACCCCAGCGCGATAAGAATCGCTCCGTTCATCATAACATCAGACTGATAATGAAGCATATCCGCCCGTACCGCCTGACTTTGGGTCTTGCGTACCACCCAGCGCTGAAACGTGACCAGTATAATAGTGCATATCAGAGCGATGACGGTAACGCCAATCCCCACGCCGGGGTCGTTCATTGGCGTCGGCTTAATCAGATTCTGGATACTGGTCAAAAACAAAAACAACGCCGAACCGGAAATAAACATACTTTGCGCCAGCGCCGCCAGCGACTCCGCTTTACCGTGACCAAACGTATGTTCATCATCTGCGGGTTGCAGCGAATAACGCACGACCAACAAATTCGTCAATGACGCGGCAATATCCACCAGCGAGTCCACCAACGCCGCCAGAATACTCACCGATCCCGTATACCACCACGCAAAAATTTTGATCAAAAGTAACGCTGATGCCATCGCCGTTGCCGCGATAGCCGCCCGGCTAACCAGCCGTCCATAGGTTTGATTCATAAATACTCCCGCTATCTTCTGCCGGTAGTATAACGGATGGTTTAAAACAGTAAGCTAATAACAGAATGACAAACTGGAGATAAAAAAAACCCCCACATCATGTGGGGGAAGACAGGGATGGTGTCTATGGCAAGGAAAACAGGGTTGTTACTGGGAACGTGAGTTGCTACTACTCAATAATTTCAACGATGAACTTTTTTGCCATTGCGCCACGTCGCGCAGTTGCTCCATTCGTTGCTGATGCTTTTCATTCAAAACCGCTTGCTGCTCCGGCGTTAACAGGCGATACATCTGGTTACGCACGCGGGCCATTTCGACCTGGCGGGCAACCTGCTCTTGCGCCATTTTTTCTGCCTGAGCGCGCACAGCGCTTTCATCAAATTTTTCTGCGGTGACAAGCCGATGCATTGTCTCCATTTCGCTAACATTAACAGGAGGCTGTTCGTGCCTTGCCTGTTGCATAAGATCTCGCATCTGCTGACGCTGATGTTCGGTTAAACTTATGCCGTCAAACATATGATTTTGCGCGCTACGCTGCGTGGCCCCGTCACCGGGGTGCCAGTTATCGCTTGTAACAACTTCAGCTGCGTGGCTTAAAA
Organism: Salmonella sp. SJTUF14076; assembly: GCF_015534835.1. Taxonomy (NCBI): domain Bacteria; kingdom Pseudomonadati; phylum Pseudomonadota; class Gammaproteobacteria; order Enterobacterales; family Enterobacteriaceae; genus Salmonella; species Salmonella sp. SJTUF14076. The sequence goes on from NZ_CP064674.1 coordinate 4,499,374, forward strand.
AACTGAATGCCAGCGTTGAGGCCATAACAGCAGCGGTAACTTTGCGCATCGCTTGCTCCCAAAATCTTTTCTGTCGCGATTCAACGAGAGACAGTTTACGATTCGGGCTGCAAACATGCGTCAGGGGGTGTAAAACAACGTAAAGTCATGGATTAGCGACGCCTGATGACGTAATTTCTGCCTCGGAGGTACGTAAACAATGAATAAAATCCTGTTAGTTGATGATGACCGAGAGCTGACTTCCCTGTTAAAAGAGCTCCTCGAAATGGAAGGTTTTAATGTCCTGGTGGCCCACGACGGCGAGCAGGCGCTTGAGCTTTTGGATGACAGCATCGATTTACTTTTGCTTGACGTCATGATGCCGAAGAAAAACGGTATCGATACGTTGAAAGCGCTTCGCCAGACACACCAGACGCCTGTCATTATGCTGACCGCGCGCGGCAGCGAGCTGGATCGCGTTCTCGGCCTTGAGCTGGGCGCGGACGACTATTTGCCCAAACCGTTTAACGACCGCGAGCTGGTAGCGCGCATCAGGGCTATTTTGCGCCGTTCCCACTGGAGCGAACAGCAGCAGAGCAGCGACAACGGCTCGCCGACGCTGGAAGTCGATGCGCTAAGCCTTAATCCGGGTCGCCAGGAAGCCAGTTTCGATGGCCAAACGCTGGAGCTGACCGGTACGGAATTCACCCTGCTCTATTTGCTGGCGCAACACCTCGGCCAGGTGGTTTCCCGTGAACATTTAAGTCAGGAAGTGCTGGGTAAGCGCCTGACGCCGTTCGATCGCGCCATTGATATGCATATTTCTAACCTGCGCCGCAAACTGCCGGAACGCAAAGACGGTCACCCGTGGTTTAAAACATTGCGTGGTCGCGGCTATCTGATGGTTTCCGCTTCATGATAGGAAGTTTAACCGCGCGCATCTTCGCCATCTTCTGGTTGACGCTGGCGCTGGTGCTAATGCTGGTACTGATGTTGCCCAAGCTCGATTCACGCCAGATGACCGAGCTGCTGGACAGCGAACAGCGCCAGGGATTGATGATAGAGCAACATGTAGAAGCTGAACTTGCGAACGATCCGCCCAACGACCTGATGTGGTGGCGTCGCCTGTTCCGCGCGATCGATAAGTGGGCGCCGCCTGGACAGCGGTTATTACTGGTGACCTCTGAAGGACGCGTGATCGGCGCTGAACGCAGCGAAATGCAGATCATTCGTAACTTCATTGGTCAGGCGGATAACGCCGATCATCCGCAGAAGAAAAAATATGGCCGCGTAGAGATGGTGGGGCCGTTCTCCGTTCGCGACGGAGAGGATAATTACCAGCTTTACTTGATTCGACCGGCCAGCAGTTCGCAATCCGATTTTATTAATCTGCTGTTTGACCGCCCGCTCCTGTTGCTCATTGTCACGATGCTGGTCAGTTCGCCGCTCTTGCTATGGCTGGCATGGAGTCTGGCGAAACCGGCGCGTAAGTTGAAAAACGCGGCTGATGAAGTGGCGCAAGGCAACCTGCGTCAGCATCCGGAGCTGGAGGCGGGTCCGCAGGAGTTCCTCGCCGCTGGCGCCAGTTTTAACCAGATGGTGACGGCGCTGGAACGGATGATGACCTCGCAGCAGCGTTTGCTGTCAGACATCTCCCATGAGCTGCGAACGCCCCTTACGCGCCTGCAACTGGGTACCGCGCTGCTGCGTCGTCGTGGCGGCGAAAGCAAAGAGCTGGAGCGTATTGAAACCGAAGCGCAGCGTCTGGACAGCATGATCAATGACCTGCTGGTGATGTCGCGTAACCAACAGAAAAATGCGCTGGTCAGCGAAACGATGAAAGCCAATCAGCTATGGGGCGAAGTGCTGGATAACGCCGCCTTTGAAGCCGAACAGATGGGCAAGTCGTTAACGGTAAATTATCCGCCGGGGCCGTGGCCGCTCTATGGCAACCCAAACGCGCTGGAAAGCGCGCTGGAAAATATTGTTCGTAATGCGCTGCGCTATTCACATACGAAGATTGAAGTCGGCTTCTCGGTGGATAAAGACGGTATTACGATCACGGTCGATGACGACGGGCCGGGCGTCAGCCCTGAAGACCGTGAGCAGATCTTCCGTCCGTTCTATCGCACTGATGAGGCGCGCGACCGCGAGTCTGGCGGCACCGGGCTGGGGCTGGCGATTGTCGAAAGCGCCATGCAGCAGCACCGCGGCTGGGTGAAGGCTGACGATAGCCCGCTGGGTGGGTTGCGGCTCACGCTGTGGCTACCGCTGTACAAGCGAACCTAAAAACCATCGGCCTGCGAATGCAGGCCGATTTTTTATCTCGCCGTCGAGATTTACCGGGAAATGTCTGGCGCCAGAATCCACTCGGCGCTGTCGTTCCACACGTCCATCCGGGTAATTTTGCCATCGCGCACTTCGAAACGATCGATAAAGCGGTTATCGGCAAACGGGCGACCGTCGGGCCATTCGCCATACAACGTACCGTTGGAATAAATCACAACGTAATCATCATGCTGCACCGCATCAAACTCGCCCAGCGCCTTCTTCACCCACTTGTAGCGAGCGCCGTTAAACTGCGCGATATCTGCCGCGCCCGCCATCGCCCGGCCTCCGGTGAAGGTAATTTTCACCTCCGGGTGCATATACGTTGCGGCGCGTTCAGCATCGGGAATCATTGAGGCCACCAAAAATTCTTTTACGATCGCCACCGCATTTTCAGCTTCAGTCATAATCCTTCCTTTCATTTTGGCGGAGTTTTATCCCCCCACAGTCGTCTGGCGCTATCTTCAATTTTGCCGCTCAAACGACGCTTTTGCATGGTGCGGCTCCAGCTCGCCGACAGCCCGGCGGCGCTCAACAGCCGGTGATATTGTTCGTCATCAAACGGCATAGACCAGGCGATAACACCCGCTTCATGAACCGAGACATCGCTCAGACGCGACGCCAGTTCCAGCGGCGCATCGCTGGAGACCTTACCTGGCGCAATGACCCGATACAGCCAGCCGGTTTTTCCGCTGTTCTGCATAAGGAGGGCCATGTCGCTGATGGCAAAGTGGAAATTAAGTTTAAAGCATGGAGAGCGCGGCTGAGTGACCTGGATCAACGCCTCGCCCCAGCGGTAGATGTCGCCAATAAACACGTTGTGTTCGGTCATTCCGTCCGTCGACAGATTCTCGCCAAACGCCGGGGCGCAAAACAGCGTCGCCTGCTCGGGGAACTGGCGAATCCAATCAGCATAGTGTTCGCGGGGGTAATGGCATAGCGCGCGGTCGGGGCCGCCGTGGATTTTCTTTTCGGCCTGCTGATCGCCTGCCAGACCCAGCTCGGTCAGCATAAGTTCGCCGTCGATTTGCACCTTGGCGATAGCGCTCGGGCGGCTGCCGTCATAGTCACGAATTTTGCCAATAAACACGTCAACCGGATAATGCATCTGCTGCTCCTTACGCGGATACAAAAAAAGCGAGTCATCAGACTCGCTTCTACAGACGTGCAATGCAAATTATTTTTTAGCGGCGAAACGCGCTGCTGCTTCGTCCCAGTTCACCACGTTCCAGAACTCTTTGATGTAGTCCGGGCGGCGGTTCTGGAATTTCAGATAGTAAGCGTGTTCCCACACGTCCAGACCCAGGATCGGGAAGCCGGAAGCGCCGGAAATGGCTTCACCCATCAGCGGGGAATCCTGGTTTGCGGTAGAAACCACAGCCAGTTTGTCACCTTTCAGCACCAGCCACGCCCAGCCGGAACCGAAACGGGTTGCTGCTGCTTTTTCGAATTCAGCTTTGAAGTTGTCAACGGAACCGAAGTCACGCTCGATAGCCGCTTTCAGGTCGCCCTGCAGAGTGGTGCCTTTTTTCAGCCCTTTCCAGAACAGGCTGTGGTTAGCGTGGCCGCCCGCGTTGTTACGCAGCACGGTTTTTTTGTCCGCTGGCACCTGGTCCAGTTTAGTAATCAGTTCTTCAACCGGCAGGCTGGCAAACTCAGGCAGGTTTTCCAGCGCCGCGTTAGCGTTGTTGACATAGGTTTGATGGTGTTTGGTGTGGTGAATCTCCATCGTCTGCTTATCGAAGTGCGGTTCCAGTGCATCATAAGCGTACGGCAGGGATGGCAGTGTATAACTCATAATCATCTCCATTATTGTCGAGCGGCACAGTGTTAACGCCGCGTAAGCAGTTGGTTCATTATAGTTAATTAAATGATATTGAAAATGATTATCAATGCCGTACTTTTTCCAGGGTTATAAACGTTACGGCATCCGCTGAAAAAAACCGTTTTTTACGCCTCCAACCGAAACCGCCTGTTGATGAATTCCTGGAAATCATGAAATGTGAAACAGGGTTTCAAAATCTTTCTTTTGGTGCCAAATTTTGTCAGCGGTGGCAAAATCAAGAAGGTTATAATTTCACACTGCAATTACATTCCCGGTAAATTATTACAATTGCGAGGGAATCATGAAGCAACCTGGTTTTATACGTCTGGCTACGTTGGCCTTACTCTCCACACTCTCTTTCTTCTCCCACGGCGAAACCATTTTGCGCCTGGCCTACGCTGAAAATAGCCAGCCGGTAAAAGATGCGTTGCACTTCCTGGGGCAGCAAGTGGAAGAGAAAACGGGCGGCGATATCAAAGTACAGTACTTCCCGGACGGACAGCTTGGCGGCGAGCGCGAACTGGTGGAGTTGACGCAGGTCGGCGTCGTCGACATCACTAAAGTGTCGTCCGGGCTGATGGAGAGTTTTTCGCCTGAGTACGGCGTGTTCTCACTTCCCTACCTGTTTGCCACCGTCGAGGAATACTACCGCGTAATGGATAACCCGCAGGTGATGGAGCCTGTTTATCAGTCCACCGCCGCGCAGGGGTTTGTCGGCGTAGGCTGGTATGATTCCGGCGCGCGTAATTTTTATATGAGCAAAGCGCCGGTTAAACGCATTGAGGATTTACGCGGGAAAAAGATCCGCGTCATGCAGAGTGAGACGGCGATCCAAACCCTCAAACTGCTGGGCGCTTCGCCCATCGCCATGAGCCAGGCGGAGGTCTATACCTCGTTACAACAAGGCATTCTCGACGGCGCGGAAAACAATGAGTTCGCTCTCACCATCGCCCGCCACGGCGAAGTCGCCCGTTATTACACCTACGATATGCACACCCGCATTCCCGATATCCTGCTAATGAGTACCCTCACGCTGGAAAAGCTGACGCCGGAACAGCAGCGCATCGTCGAAGCCGCCATCAAGGCGTCGATCGAATTTGAGAAAGCCGCATGGGACAAGGAAATAGAGAAAACCAGGCTGGCGGCGGTAAAAGATTTCAACGTTGAATTCTACGAGATCGACAAAAAACCCTTCCAGGAGGCGGTACAGCCTATTTACGACGGCCTGAAAAACAAGCCGCGGCTTTACGGCCTGTATCAACGTATCCAGACAGCAAAAAATTAATCTAATCAGGAAATTAAGATGAACACATTCAGAAAAGGACTTGATTTATTGCTGGGCGCTATTTGTTGCCTGGTGCTGGCGATAATGGTGGGCATCGCCTGTTGGCAGGTGGTGAGCCGCTACATTCTGGGCGTTCCCAGTACCCTTACCGAAGAGATGCTGCGATTTCTCCTGGTGTGGGTATCAATGCTGGGCATGGCTTTTGTCGCCGGTCAGAAACAGCATATCAGTCTGACTATCTTACTGGATAAGGTGTCGCCGACGATTCGCGGCTGGTGGGATATCATCCTGCAGGTCATTTTTATCGCGTTTTCCATTTGGGTATTGATTATCGGCGGCTTGAAGATTTCTGCGATTTCTATGCTGCAAATCTCCCCTGCGCTGGGCATTCCGATGGGGAAAATTTATTACGCGCTCCCCTGCGCGGGCGTACTGATCATCCTCTATGGGCTGCTGAATATCGTTGACGCCCTGAAAGCTATCCATTCCGCCACGGATACCACTGAGCACACTCTGGAGAAATCACATGATTGACCCTATTTTTGCGTCCTGTACGCTAATTGCCGTCTTTGTTGTTTTACTGGCCATGGGCGCGCCTATCGGGATCTGCATCGTTATCGCCTCTTTCAGCACCATGATGCTGGTACTGCCTTTCGATATTTCGATGTTCGCCACCGCGCAAAAAATGTTCTCCAGCCTGGACAGTTTTGCCTTGCTGGCCGTGCCGTTCTTCGTTTTGTCCGGGGTGATCATGAATAGCGGGGGAATTGCCGCCCGACTGGTCAATTTTGCCAAACTGTTTACTGGCAAACTGCCCGGCTCGCTCTCTTACACCAACATCGTCGGCAATATGATGTTTGGTGCTATTTCCGGATCGGCGATTGCCGCCTCAACCTCTATCGGCGGCGTGATGGTGCCGATGAGCGCGCGCGAAGGTTACGATCGCGGTTTTGCGGCCGCGGTGAATATCGCCTCCGCGCCGACGGGAATGTTAATTCCACCCACCACGGCTTTTATCCTTTACGCGCTGGCAAGCGGGGGAACATCGATTGCCGCTCTGTTCGCCGGCGGTCTGGTCGCGGGAGTGCTGTGGGGCGTTGGCTGTATGCTGGTCACGCTGGTGGTCGCTAAACGTCGAAATTATCGGGTTTTCTTCACCGTCCAAAAAGGCATGGCGCTAAAAGTTGCCGTTGAGGCCATTCCCAGCCTGTTACTGATCGTGATTATTGTCGGCGGCATTGTGCAGGGGATTTTCACCGCCATTGAAGCCTCCGCGATTGCCGTGGTGTATACGTTATTGCTGACGATGGTGTTTTACCGCACGCTGAAAATTAAGGATTTGCCTTCGATTTTGCTCCAGACAGTGGTAATGACCGGGGTCATCATGTTCCTGCTGGCAACCTCTTCGGCGATGTCCTTCTCGATGTCGATCACCAATATTCCTGCGGCGCTGAGCGATATGATCCTCGGTATTTCCGCCAATAAACTGGTTATCCTGTTAGTCATTACCGTCTTTTTGTTGATTATCGGCGCATTTATGGATATCGGTCCGGCCATTCTGATTTTTACCCCGATTCTGCTGCCGATCATGGCTAAACTGGGCGTCGATCCGGTGCATTTCGGCATTATCATGATCTATAACCTGGCGATTGGCACCATTACGCCGCCAGTTGGCAGTGGTTTATATGTCGGGGCGAGCGTCGGTAAGGTCAAAGTTGAGGAAGTGATTAAACCGTTGCTGCCTTTTTACGGCGCGATTATCGGCGTTCTGTTATTAATTACCTACATTCCGGAAATCACACTGTTCTTACCCCGTCTACTGGGCATCATGTAAGCGCATAGTTTCCTGCACATCTCGTTGCCGGATGGCGATTCGCGTCTTATCCGGCCAACGCGCGATAATAATTATCCGCAGGTCATCACCAGGTAAAAAAAACCGGCTACCTATAAAGTAGCCGGAAAAGGGAATAAATAATAAACAGGGATAATGATTAGAATGTGTAGCCTATACCCACGCGGAAACGGGTTTGTCTTTCATCGCTGTTGCTATTGACGGAAACATTACCTACCTCAACAAATGGCGACCATTGGTCAATAATATAGGCAGTTCTGAAGTTATATTCATAGTTATCTTTGCCGCCATCGTAAAGATCATATTTATCAGCTTTCTTATAAATTCCTTCGATTGTCCAGTCAAAGTTGTTCCATTTATAACCCGCCCAGACATCCATACGATTGATGGTATCATCATCACGGATATCAGAAGAACGGCGTACATATTCAAAACGATAGCGCGCGCCAACCCACCAGCTTTCATTTAATGTCCACGTCGCGCGGAAGTAAGGCTTATAGGTAGAGTAACCGTTGCCTGTTTCCAGCACGAAACCCGGTTGCCAGGCGACATCACCGGTTTTAAATTGGTAGCTTATCGTATATTCGTTGCCCTGTGTTTCCAGGTCATTAAACGCTTTATTGGTGTCATCCCCGCCTGATTTTGAGATAGCTTCTATCGCAAAACCAACACCATTCGCAAACCGATGAGAAATATACGCACGGTCATAGTTAGCTTTACTGTCATCAAGATATTCATGACGAACATCGACATATACTGCATGCGCATTTGTTACAACAAGAGGTAATAGTAAGAAAAGAGATTTTCTCATAACAGAATCCATTTAATTTAAAATTAAAACGTTGTTTCATGTCAGACCGTTACAACCATAATACGCAATGTGAATGGCGACAATATAGACAAAGATCTTTAATTTAAAATTGGGATAATGTTCAAAAAGCAAAATAAAATAAATGAAATTCATATTCGTCATATAAAATAAAAATCAAAACACCATCAACAACGCCAATATAGGAATTTCCTTATACTTATATTTCATTGATTCCTAACGTTAATTTCAATATATTTAAATTGTAAATACAAATAAAACAACCAAATAATTACTGTATAACTACCCTTTTATCAAACGGTAAGTCAGACCATTCCCATTATGTGATCTCACGCAGCGTTTTCTTTGTATTGTTGCCAGCTAAGTCGTTTCGTGTCGTTATGATGAAGGTATTTTAGAAAAACAAATATTACCCACTGATTTAAATAACATCCAGACGGTCACGATGCGCTCCGACTTTTTTAAAACGTGAAGTTAATCACTTCATTAACGTGCTGATTGCCAGAATACACCCAACGGCGGCAATCGTTATAAGGTTACCAGGCTGCGTAATTTTTAAACTCATGCAAACGGAAGGGGTATCCCGTCCATAAAAAATAATGAGGAACATGTCATGAGTAACGCGATTACGATGGGTATTTTCTGGCATTTGATAGGGGCGGCCAGTGCAGCCTGCTTCTATGCCCCGTTCAAGCAAGTGAAACAGTGGTCATGGGAAACCATGTGGTCAGTGGGCGGCATCGTCTCATGGCTTATTCTGCCGTGGACAATTAGCGCTCTGTTACTGCCTGATTTCTGGGCCTATTATGGGCAGTTTAACCTCTCCACCCTTTTACCGGTTTTTCTGTTCGGCGCCATGTGGGGCATCGGCAATATTAATTACGGTCTGACCATGCGTTATCTCGGCATGTCGATGGGTATCGGCATCGCTATCGGCATTACGCTTATCGTCGGCACGCTGATGACGCCTATCATCAACGGTAACTTCGATGTGTTAATCCATACCGAAGGGGGACGCATGACGCTACTTGGCGTTTTTGTCGCGCTGATCGGCGTCGGGATTGTGACGCGCGCCGGACAGTTAAAAGAACGCAAAATGGGCATTAAAGCGGAGGAGTTCAATCTGAAGAAAGGGCTTCTGCTGGCAGTGATGTGCGGTATTTTCTCGGCGGGGATGTCTTTTGCCATGAACGCCGCGAAACCGATGCATGAAGCTGCTGCCGCGCTTGGCGTTGACCCGCTCTATGTCGCGCTGCCGAGTTACGTGGTGATTATGGGCGGCGGCGCGCTGGTGAACCTCGGTTTCTGTTTTATCCGCCTGGCAAAAGTGCAAAATCTGTCGATAAAAGCCGACTTCTCGCTGGCAAGACCGTTGATTATCAGCAATATTCTGCTGTCCGCGCTTGGCGGTCTGATGTGGTATTTACAGTTCTTTTTCTATGCCTGGGGTCACGCGCGCATTCCAGCGCAATATGACTACATGAGCTGGATGCTGCACATGAGCTTCTATGTGCTGTGCGGGGGGCTTGTCGGTCTGGTGCTAAAAGAGTGGAAAAATGCTGGCCGCCGTCCCGTTGCCGTATTAAGCCTCGGCTGCGTGGTAATTATTATCGCGGCGAATATTGTCGGTTTAGGCATGGCCAGTTAATCGCTTTGATTACTGAGATGGCGCCATTGGCTCGGCGTCATCCCGGTTTCCCGCGTGAACACCACTGAAAAATAATTACTATCTTCAAAGCCACACTGCATCGAAATCTCGCTAATCATCAGCGGGCTATGCTGAAGCAGATACTGCGCGTGGCAAATACGGACCTGGCGTAAATATTGATTAATCGTCATCCCGGTTTGGGCGCGAAACTGCTGCCGCAGCACCCGTTCGCTGCATTGTTCCTGCTGACAAAACGCATCCAGCGCAAAGGAGCTCTCAAGGCTATTAGCCAAAGCGGTAATTAATTTATCCAACAGGGTTTCTCTGGAGGTTGCCGGAAGATCGTCGGTCGCGTAGCGATGCCGTTTTAACGTCATTACCAGTTGACCAAACAGCAATTCCGCCATCTCATTCGCCAGCGGATCGCGCCCATTACTCTCATGTTCAAGCTGGTTAATGACCTGCCGCGCCTGATTCATTCCCATACTGCCCAGCCGCCAGTGAGGATGCCACTGCGCTCCCTGAAATCCGGGAATCATCGCCTGCCAGTTTACATTGAGTTTCAAACGCTCCGGGCAATAAATAATATTTTGCAGCACCAGATCGTTAACGGAGGTATAGGAGTGTTTGTCTTCAGCACGAATGTAAAACAGATCGCCGCGGGTAATTCTGTATGGACGGTCATTAAGAACGTGTAGACCATTGCCCCGCCAGACCATCACCAGTTCACAAAACTCATGCGTATGTTCCGCAAAAACATCCTGTGGATAGCGATCGGCAACCGTAACGGCCTGCTGCTCATCAGTAAAAAAATCTTTTTTCAAAAGGATTAACTGATTTGCCACCGCAGAACCTCATGTTGAATGCTTGCCGGATGGCGCTACGCTTATTCTGTCTACCGCTTGCCGCCGTAGGCCAGGTAAGGCGCAACCGCCATCCGGTATTAAAGGGTATAATTATCAGCATATTGGCGACGAAAAACGTTGATAGCGTTCGCGTTACTGGATCATCGCATCGCGTCCCTGACGGATATCCCGCGGCGACCAGTTAAATTCTCGGCGAAACAGAGTCGAAAAGTGGTTACTGTCGCCAAAACCGCAGCGGTACGCGATTTCCGTCACGCTATGATCGCTATGGCGTAATAAATGCCGGGCTTTGATCAAACGCAGGCGATTAAGGTAACGTTGCGGCGTCAGGCCGGTATGCTGTTTAAGCTGACGATGCAGCGTGCGTAGCGACAGCGAAAACTGTTCAGCTACCGCCTCCCAGCAGACCTCCTCCGCAAAATGGTCTTCCAGCCATGCCATCAGTTGGTTAAGTTTGGCGTCGTTATTGGTCGCGCCTTCCATCAGGCTACTGCGGCGTAACAGTACCAGTAGTTGCATGAACAAAATTTCGCGATTCGCCACGGCAGGCGCATCCATGCCGTCTCCGGCGCGCTCCATCAGGCCGACCAACTGGCGCACTTGCTGCAACGCGCTCTGATTCACCCGCCAGTGAGAAGGGTAGTAACCATCCTGCTCCTGCGGCAGTAATTGCTCCAGCCCCGCCAGGAACTGAAAGGCGTCCGGTGAACGCCACAGTACATTCGTCAGGCATAAGTTGTCGGTATGTTCATATAAATGCCGGTCGTGATCGCGAACAAAACATACGGTACCGCCGCTAATGGTATACGGCTGCCCGTTGAATACATGAATGCCCGTACCGTGTTCCACAATCACGATTTCATGGAAGTCATGATGGTGTTCAGGGAAAGCGGCTTGTGGCAGACGAGGTTCAATCGCTACGGGCGCTTTACCTGATGGAAAAAAATCCACGCTATGCAGTACGGTCATGGTTGCTTCCTCCTGAATTCAACATGTCCGAATAGTAATTAAGGGCTATCGGCCTCACCTTAAATTTTTGACGCTAAAGCGCGCAAACATGGTCTTTTTTTCAAGAAAAGGCGGGAAAAAGCGGGAAATGCGGACGACATCACACCGGCCTATTAGTAGAAACTGTGAACGCTATCACGTTCATCTTTGCCTTGTTGCCAGCGGCTCATTTTCCTGTCAGTAACGAGAAGGTAGGTCTTTGAGGGCTTTTTTAGACTGTGCGCAATGACTCTAAGAAGGACCTGATTATGACTTTTCGCCATTGTGTCGCGGTTGATCTCGGCGCATCCAGCGGGCGCGTGATGCTGGCGCGTTACGACAGCAAACACCGTACCCTGACGCTACGTGAAATTCACCGTTTTGTGAACTGCCTACAAAAAACAGACGGGTTTGACACCTGGGACATCGACAGTCTGGAAAAGGATATCCGTCTTGGTCTGAAGAAAGTCTGCAATGAAGGCATTCTTATCGACAGCATCGGCATCGACACCTGGGGCGTCGATTATGTCCTGCTGGATAAACAAGGTCAGCGTGTCGGCTTGCCGGTCTCCTACCGCGATAACCGTACCACGGGCATCATGCCGCAAGCGCTGGTCCAGATCGGCAAAAGCGAAATCTATCGCCGCAGCGGGATTCAGTTTCTGCCGTTTAACACCATCTATCAGCTACGCGCGCTGACGAAACAACAGCCTGAGTTAACGGCGCAGGTCGCTCATGCGCTGCTGATGCCCGATTATTTCAGTTACCGCCTGACCGGTGAAATGAACTGGGAATACACCAACGCCACGACCACCCAGTTGGTCAATATCAATACCGATGACTGGGACGAGACCCTGCTGGCGTGGACCGGCGCGAAAAAGAGCTGGTTCGGTCGCCCCTCACACCCTGGCAATGTTATCGGCGACTGGATTTGCCCGCAGGGCAACCGTATTCCGGTGGTAGCCGTCGCCAGCCACGATACCGCCAGCGCCGTTATTGCCTCTCCGCTGGCAAATAAACATAGCGCTTACCTGTCTTCAGGCACCTGGTCATTGATGGGTTTTGAAAGCAAAAAACCCTACACCACTGATGAGGCGCTGGCCGCCAATATCACCAACGAAGGCGGCGCGGAAGGGCGTTATCGGGTACTGAAAAACATTATGGGTTTGTGGCTGCTCCAGCGCGTGCTGAAAGAACGGCGCATTACCGATCTGCCTGCGCTTATCGCCCAAACAGAAGCGCTGCCGGCCTGCCGTTTCCTGATTAACCCGAATGACGATCGCTTTATCAATCCTGACGATATGCACGCCGAAATCCAGGCCGCCTGTCGCGAGACCGACCAGCCCGTTCCCGTCAGCGATGCCGAACTGGCGCGCTGCATTTTCGACAGTCTGGCGCTGTTGTATGCCGACATTCTGCACGAACTGGCAAATCTGCGCGGCGAAAAATTTACCCAACTGCATATTGTCGGCGGCGGATGCCAAAACGCGCTACTCAACCAGTTGTGCGCCGATGCATGTGGTATTCGCGTGATGGCCGGGCCGGTTGAAGCCTCCACCCTTGGCAATATTGGTATTCAGCTTATGACCCTCGACGAATTAAACAACATCGATGACTTCCGTCAGGTCGTCAGCGCTAACTACGACCTGACAACCTATATCCCTAATCCTGATAGTGAAATTGCCCGCCACGTTGCGCAGTTTCAACCCAAACGACAGACAAAGGAGCTTTGCGCATGACCACTCAACTGGAACAAGCCTGGGAACTGGCAAAACAACGTTTCGCCGCAGTAGGTATTGATGTCGAGGAGGCGCTGCGCCAGCTCGATCGCCTGCCGGTTTCCATGCACTGCTGGCAGGGCGACGATGTTGCCGGATTCGAGAACCCGGAAGGTTCGTTGACGGGCGGAATTCAGTCGACCGGCAACTATCCGGGCAAAGCGCGTAACGCCACCGAACTGCGCGCCGATCTGGAACAGGCGCTGCGTCTGATCCCAGGACCAAAACGGCTGAACCTGCACGCCATTTACCTTGAGTCGGATACGCCGGTTGCTCGCGACCAGATCAAACCGGAGCATTTTAAAAACTGGGTGGAGTGGGCGAAAGCGAACCGGCTGGGGCTGGATTTCAACCCCACCTGTTTTTCTCATCCACTGAGCGCTGACGGTTTTACCCTCTCTCATCCAGACGCGAAAATTCGCCAGTTCTGGATCGATCACTGCAAGGCCAGCCGCCGCGTCTCGGCATACTTTGGTGAGCAGCTCGGTACGCCGTCGGTGATGAACATCTGGATTCCGGACGGCATGAAAGACATTACCGTCGACCGTTTAGCCCCGCGCCAGCGCCTGCTGGAAGCGCTGGATGAGGTCATTAGCGAGAAATTCGACCCGGCGCACCACATCGACGCCGTTGAGAGCAAACTGTTTGGCATCGGCGCGGAAAGCTACACCGTCGGCTCCAATGAGTTCTACATGGGCTACGCCACCAGCCGTCAGACCGCGCTGTGCCTGGATGCGGGCCACTTCCATCCCACCGAAGTGATTTCCGACAAAATTTCCGCCGCCATGCTCTATGTGCCACGGCTGCTACTGCACGTCAGCCGCCCGGTACGCTGGGATAGCGACCACGTGGTGCTCCTGGACGATGAAACCCAGGCAATTGCCAGCGAAATCGTCCGTCATAACCTGTTCGACCGTGTGCATATCGGTCTGGATTTCTTCGACGCCTCTATCAACCGTGTCGCCGCGTGGGTTATCGGTACCCGCAACATGAAAAAAGCGCTGCTGCGCGCTCTGCTGGAACCCACAGATCAACTGCGTCAGCTTGAGGCCAGCGGCGATTACACCGCGCGTCTGGCGCTGCTGGAAGAGCAAAAATCTCTGCCGTGGCAGGCCGTCTGGGAAATGTATTGCCAGCGTCACGACACGCCGGCTGGCAGCCAGTGGCTGGACAGCGTTCGCGTCTATGAAAAAGAGATCCTGAGCAAACGTAGCTGACAGCGACACCTGATCTGTAGGCCGGATAAGACGCCCGCGTCGCCATCCGGCAATAAATGAAACACGATTGCCGGATGGCGCTGCGCTTATCCGGCCTACGTAAGACCCGAATAACCTTCGGGCAATAAATGGGAACACGAACATGCAAAATATTACCGATTCCTGGTTCGTCCAGGGCATGATTAAAGCCACGTCTGATGCGTGGCTGAAAGGGTGGGACGAACGTAATGGCGGTAACCTGACGCTGCGTCTGGATGAAGCCGATATCGCACCGTTTGCAGCTAATTTCCACGAAAAACCGCGCTACATCGCGCTAAGTCAACCCATGCCGCTGCTGGCGAATACGCCGTTTATCGTTACCGGTTCCGGCAAATTCTTCCGCAACGTGCAGCTCGATCCGGCAGCCAATTTAGGCGTGGTCAAAATCGACAGTGACGGCGCAGGCTACCACATTCTGTGGGGCTTAACCCACGACGCGGTACCCACCTCTGAACTCCCGGCGCATTTCCTTTCCCACTGCGAACGCATCAAAGCCACCCACGGCAAAGACCGCGTCATTATGCATTGCCATGCGACTAACCTGATCGCCCTCACCTACGTACTGGAAAACAACACTGCGCTGATCACCCGCAAACTGTGGGAAGGCAGCACCGAATGTCTGGTGGTATTCCCGGACGGTGTCGGCATTCTGCCGTGGATGGTGCCAGGCACCGATGAAATCGGCCAGGCCACCGCGCAAGAAATGCAGAAACATTCGCTGGTACTGTGGCCATTCCACGGCGTGTTCGGAAGCGGACCTACGCTGGATGAAACCTTCGGTTTGATAGATACCGCAGAGAAATCCGCTGAGGTATTAGTCAAAATCTATTCGATGGGCGGTATGAAGCAGACCATCACGCGCGAAGAACTGGTCGCACTCGGCAAACGTTTTGGCGTGACACCGCTGGCCAGCGCCGTAGCGCTGTACTGATACCTGCCAACTCAACGCCGGATGCGGCTTTGCCTTATCCGGCCTACAGGCCGGTGCGCATTTTACCGTAGGCCCGATAAGCGTAGCGCCATCGGGCAACAGGGAATTTTTTTAAGGAGAATAGTGATGAGCTTTATGTTGGCACTGCCAAAAATTAGCCTGCATGGCGCTGGAGCGATTGCCGATATGGTGAACCTCGTGGCGAATAAGCAATGGGGCAAAGCGCTGATCGTTACCGATGGTCAACTGGTAAAGCTGGGCCTGCTGGATAGCCTGTTTAGCGCACTGGATGAACATCAAATGTCTTACCACCTGTTTGATGAGGTGTTCCCAAACCCGACAGAAGAGCTGGTGCAGAAAGGTTTTGCGGCGTATCAGAGCGCAGAATGTGACTACATTATCGCCTTCGGCGGCGGCAGCCCGATCGATACCGCAAAAGCGGTGAAAATTCTGACCGCCAACCCAGGTCCTTCTACCGCCTACTCCGGCGTCGGCAAAGTGAAAAACGCCGGCGTACCGCTGGTAGCGATTAATACTACGGCAGGTACCGCGGCAGAGATGACCAGCAACGCGGTGATTATCGACTCTGCCCGTAAGGTCAAAGAGGTGATCATCGACCCGAATATCATCCCGGATATTGCCGTGGATGACGCCAGCGTCATGCTGGAAATCCCCGCTTCTGTGACCGCCGCAACCGGCATGGATGCCCTGACCCATGCGGTGGAAGCCTATGTCTCCGTTGGCGCGCATCCGCTTACCGACGCTAACGCGCTGGAAGCGATTCGCTTAATCAATGTGTGGCTACCGAAAGCGGTTGACGATGGCCATAACCTCGAAGCCCGTGAGCAAATGGCATTCGGCCAGTACCTGGCGGGTATGGCGTTCAACAGCGCCGGTTTGGGGCTGGTTCACGCGCTGGCGCACCAGCCGGGCGCAACTCACAACCTGCCGCACGGAGTCTGCAACGCTATCCTGCTGCCAATTGTCGAGAACTTTAACCGTCCGAACGCCGTCGCGCGTTTTGCCCGTATCGCACAGGCGATGGGCGTAGAGACGCGCGGTATGTCTGACGAAGCCGCAAGTCAGGAAGCGATTAACGCTATCCGTACGCTGAGCAAACGCGTCGGCATTCCAGAAGGTTTCAGCAAGCTGGGCGTCACAAAAGAAGATATCGAAGGCTGGCTGGATAAAGCCCTCGCCGACCCGTGCGCGCCGTGTAACCCGCGCACCGCCAGCCGCGATGAAGTTCGCGAGCTGTACCTGGAGGCGTTATGATCCGCAAAGCCTTTGTGATGCAGGTAAATGCCGACGCGCACGAGGAGTATCAGCGTCGTCATAACCCAATCTGGCCGGAGCTGGAAGCCGTATTAAAATCTCACGGCGCGCATCACTACGCGATTTATCTCGATCAGGAGCGCAATCTGCTGTTCGCCACCGTTGAGATTGAATCCGAGGAGCGCTGGAACGCCGTTGCCAGCACCGACGTTTGCCAGCGTTGGTGGAAACATATGCGTGACGTTATGCCCGCGAATCCGGATAACAGCCCGGTCAGCGCAGAGCTAAAAGAGGTGTTCTATCTGCAGTAAGTCGTGTGCCCGGTGGCGCAAGCTTACCGGGCCTACGGTTTTATTTTTTGTCGGCCGGATAAGGCGGTTACGCCGCCATCCGGCAATTTCAATTCTGCTCCGCTACCAGGATAGCCTGAGTATCCGGTTCCAGCGCTTTAAAGATATGCGCCTGGTCGCCGGGATAACAAATGTAATCGCCCTCCGCCAGCTCTTCCGGCGCCTCGGTTAAGCCGACGAGGGCTTTTCCCTGCGTCACAATAATATGTTCCACCGACCCCGGCGGATGCGGGTGAGAGATCCGGTCGGCCCCCGGCTGCGTCAACAGCAAATAGATATCACGCCGCGCGCCGGGCGGACACGCCGCCAGTAATATCGCCTGATAATGCGCCTGCTCCGCCACGACTTTGGTGCCTTCTCCGCGGCGAATCACCTGCGTTTTTTGTACCTGCGGCTCCAGCAGCCTGGCAAAGGGAATGTCGAGCGCGACGCATAGCGACCATAGCGTCTCCAGGCTGGGGTTGCCGTTCCCTGCTTCCAGTTGTGAAAGCGTAGATTTAGCGATGCCTGCGCGCCGCGCAATCTCTGCCAGTGACAAACCGGTGCGCTGACGTTCACGCACCAGACTTCTGGCAATGACGCTAATAGGTTGTGTCATAAAGCATCCAACGTTCACTATAACGAACGAAATGTTCGTCTTGTAAAGCAAATCTGTTCCGTTCATTATAATGAAAATTCGTTCGATATGACTAAAGAAGATGAAACACTATTTTTCCTGTCTCAAAGGAGACACGATAAAAGCGATATTTTTAGTGTGCCTGGCCGTGGGCGTCGTCGGCATGTCCTATGGCTCACTGGCGATGGCCTACGGTTTCCCACTGTGGGTGCCGTTTGTCCTCTCTATTTTTGTGCTGGCGGGCGCGTCCGAATTTATGTTTATCGGCATCGTCGCCAGCGGCGGTAACCCACTGGCGGCTGCGGCTGCCGGACTGCTGGTGAATGCGCGCCACGTGCCGTTTGGCGTAACGGTGCGCGATTTGGTTGGCACCCGCGCCGCCAGCTTTTTCGGCTGCCATATCATGAATGATGAGAGCGTGGTGTTCGGCCTGTCGCAAAAAACACCCGAACAACGTAAAGCCGCCTACTGGCTATGCGGTCTGGGCGTCGCCCTATTCTGGCCGATTGGCACACTGATTGGCGCAGGTGTCGGCAAACTGCTCCCGGCCCCAGAAACCATCGGTCTGGATGCCGTATTCCCGGCAATCTTACTGGCGCTGGTGATCCCGGCGTTTAAAAACCGCACCACATTGATTCGTGGTTGCAGCGGCGCCGCGCTGTCGCTTGCCGCCGTTCCCTTTGTAGCTGCCGGATTGCCGGTGTTGCTTTCGCTGCTTGGCCTACTGGCGAGGAAAAAATAATGGGCAATATGACGCTATTTATTATCGGTATTGCTCTTTTGTCTGCGGGAACCTATTTGATGCGCCTCGGCGGCGCTAAACTTGGCAGCCGTCTGGCGCTGTCTGAGCGTTCACAGGCGCTGCTCTCGGATGCGGCAACGGTGCTACTATTCTCCGTCGCGCTGGCGACCACCTTTTACGAAGGCGAACATTTTGCCGGAATGGCGCGCGTTCTTGGGGTTGGCTTCGCCGTATTTTTAGCCTGGCGTAAAATGCCGCTTATTGTGGTGATTATCGCCGCTGCGGTGGTGACCGCGTTATTACGAATGGCGGGTATTAATTAACGTCTTACAGAACAGTTGGACGTGACACCCTATAAGTGATGAAGGCTGGGCCGCCCTATGCTGAAGTGGCTCAGAATTTTCGCATCAGGCGGGATAAATGCTTTCCATATGAATGCCGATCCTCAATTACACTGTCAGAGTAACTTCAACATCTTGTGATAGCTTCAGATTACTGGTTTTCCTAATAACTCTCCTTAGTTAAGGTTTACGTCAGCTATTTTTACGGATATTGCCTGACGAAATACATGAACGAAAAAAGCGCCTGATCGGCGCTTTTTATTGGCGTTATAGCGTAATTTTATAGGCACTTGCGCCAGCCTGCGCGCAGTTAATGTGCCGTCACTCAACGCAGGCGGTTATAATCATCCACCATCTCGTTATAACTTCTCAACGACGCCGGATAAGAATCCGCAACCATCCATCCTGTTGCAGGGTCCTGCACCCGTTTCTTTTCAAAATCAGAATACTCAACATTGTCTCTGATGCGACGAATATATTTTTTAGCTTGTAGCTGATAATCAGCCGCAGAGCTGATGAAAGAAGAATTACGGCCATCAGTATTCACTTCTTTCAATTGCGCAATCATTGTTTCCAGTTCCGCGACTTTTTTCATCATCGCTTCGGCATCAAAGGTATCGGCAGAAATAACCTTGTTGATCTGCTTTGCCGAAATCATGACAGCCAGAGAATAATAGTTAAATGTTTTACCTTCCGCTTCTTCTATTCTCTTCAACTGTGTCAATTGCCGCCTGTCATTTATCTCCTGAATAGCCTCATGATATTTTTCCGAGACGGGTTTAAAATCCTCGATATTCTTCAGTAATGTCTGATGCAGCGCCTTACCTTTAGCAAAGGCATCATCTTTATAGTTTTCCTGGGTATAATATTTTTCCATTTCGTTAATGGTATTACCCAGCGCGGCGGCGCTATCAATATAGCTAACGGCAACGCCATCAATAGGCTCAAGTAATGGCGTTAAGGCGGCTACCTGTTTCATCTCTTTCTGGCAATTCGTTATGTAAGACTCCGTAATACCATAAATGCCATAAACCAGGCTCTCTTTCCCTGTCGGACCTTTTTTAAAGTCTTTCACCCAATCCGCGTAACGCGCCAGACTGCGCTGAACGGGCAATTGAAGTTTATTAAAACAATCGATATAGACATCCATTTTTTCACTATAAACTTCTTCAGCGTCAACCTCCGGCTGAGCTGGCGTTTCTGGCTTCGCCGCCGGGGGCTGAGTTGCCGTTTCTGGCTTCGCTGCTGGGGGCTGCGCTGGACTTTCGCCAGATTGCGTTTCCGGCGTCTGAGAAGGCGCTGGCGTCGCAGGCTGACTGCTGGCGGCCGGCGTCGCCTCGGTTTTAACATTATTGTCATCACATCCTGTTGCGCCCAGGGTCATTAGCGCAATGATTATCGCTGAGGATAATAAATTCCTTTTCATTTAATTGCCTTTTGTATATTTACGTTGGGGTTCTCTTATTTTAACGAACACATTGATATTGATAATGTTAATTATAATGAAATATGGATTAAGTATTTTTTGTGTTGAATAAATCACATACCTGTTTTTTTTCATTAAAATGAATCTGTAAATTTCAATGATATTATTTATAGGTTATTCTAATGAAAAAGGATTTGTTATCATCAATTATTATCGCTATGCTGATGACTGCCGGGCTAAGCGCTTGTGATGAAAAAAAAGCGGACGAACAACCTGTAGCTCAGAGTGCGGATTCATCAGCGAGCAATACACAATCCACATCAGCGGAAAGCGCAGATGCGAACGATGTTCTTAACCAAAAGCTGAATGTTTACATTGATTGTTATAATAATCTCCAGGCAGGTATTTACCGCGCTGTAAATCGTTATGCTAACACATTCGACGATTTCCGCACCGGTCCTACCGGTAAGGAAGACGATCCCTCTCCGCTGGTTCCTGTGTATCCTGCACTTATCCAGGACTGCCGGAAAGACATCAAGGCGGCGGCTGAATTAAAGCCGGCGTTTGCCTCTCTGGATAGTGCTGCTCTGGCATTTATTAATGCGGCTGGGCCACTAGCTGAAACAATCAATAGTATGAATAAATACTATGATCAAGATAACTTCAAGGATGATGCCTTTGCTGGCGCTAAAGCGTTCCATAAAACGTTTATAAAACAGTTCGATGAGTTTGATCCCATTGCGAAGAAATATATCGCCGAGATTACCATTATGAGTGGGCAGCATGCGGCTAATGAAATTAAGGCGACCGAGAAGAAAGAAGGTAAATCCATTAAGTACTATACGCTTTTGACGATGCAGGAAGCCGAGACGCTTAATGACGCTGTAGCTGATGCTTCTTTTGATGTGGCGGCAGTAAGCAAACAGCTCGCTGATTTTGAAGAGCATACTCAGAAGCTAAACGAGAAGATCAACGTTGATATAGATAAACATCGTAGCTTCCCTGGTTTTATTTCTGAGCTGGAAAAATTCCAGGGCAAGGTGAAAAAACGCATTCGGCGCGTGCGCGATAACGTGGCGTATACCTCGCATGAGCAGGACTACCTCAATAGAGGCAGCGGCGATATGGTAGATGGTTCTTATGAGGCTGTGGTTAAAGCTTATAACGAGCTCATCGACACCTATAATGGCTATCATCTTGAGCGTGAGTTCTAAGCTTTTCACGCTGCAAATCGCGTGCATATGACCGCTGAACTGAGCAAATAAGTCGTTAGCGACTGTCGAAAGAGCGCCCCAGGGGCGCTTTTTTCGTTCGAAGTATTACCGGGTAGCAAGCGCCTCGTTAATGACTGGAATAAGCTGCGGTCCAGCATAAAAACGATTAAAACCTGTATGGCCTCGCCACTATACGTGATTCCATTATCAAGAGAGGCTGTAAAATTGAGAAAATATATATTTTACGCAAATGTAGAGGGTACTATTTTAGTCTGCGATTAACCGCTGCGGATGGGTATAAATCGTCGCCCGACCCGGCTTACAGAACCCCACCAGCGTAAGATTACACCGTTCAGCGACGTCAACCGCGAGCGTGGTAGCAGCAGAAACCGCAAACAAAATTTCCACACCGCACATCGCCGACTTCTGCACCATTTCGTAACTCGCGCGACTGGAAACCAACGCCGCGCCTTGCCGCCATTCCTCACCTTCTGTAGCGCGGCGGCCGAGCAGTTTATCCAGCGCAACGTGGCGTCCGACATCTTCATGGCCCCCCGCCAGTTCACCCGACGGCATGACCCACGCCGCAGCGTGCGTACAACCCGTCAGCTTACCCGTCGGTTGAAAATCATTCAGATGTTTTAACGCGCGATCAAGGTTACCGAGATTAAACGTTTGGCTAAACGGCAGCGGTTGCACCGGCTTACCAATGTCATTGAGCTGTTCCACGCCACACACGCCGCAACCGGTGCGTCCGGCCAGCGCGCGACGACGCGCTTTCAGCCCCATAAATCGACGGCTGGAAAGATCAATCTGCACTTCAAGTCCGTTACAGGACGGCACAACGTCCATGCCATAGATTTCACGCGGGCTGTCAATGATCCCTTCCGACAGAGAAAACCCCATTGCGAAATGCGTCAGATCTTTCGGAGAGGCCATCATAACGACATGCGAAATGCCGTTATACACCAGTGCCACTGGCACTTCCTCGGCAACATCATCAAGTTGGGGGGACTGCAAATCCTCGCGTTTCCAGAGAGTCAACTGGCGTGAGGTTGTGAAATCAGTCACATTTAGGACTTCTTCAGACAGTATATTGTTCACTTTCTTTTAACCATATAAGAACACACACACCAACATTATGGTATTCTGTTACAACTCCTCCCGGATGGAGGAAAATTTATCCAATTCTGAACCTTTGCGGGCCCGTCCGCAAAGAAAAATAACAACCACTCCCTGAGCGTTTCGGATAGAGAAATGTGAAAGAGAAGTGACAATGTCGAAACAAGGAGCAAACCATGCAGGTCAGCAGAAGGCAGTTCTTTAAGATCTGCGCTGGCGGTATGGCAGGCACCACGGCGGCGGCACTGGGCTTCGCGCCCGGCGTAGCGCTAGCGGAAACACGGCAATATAAACTGCTGCGCACCCGCGAAACCCGTAACACCTGCACCTACTGTTCCGTTGGCTGCGGGCTGTTGATGTACAGCCTCGGCGACGGTGCGAAAAACGCCAAAGCATCTATTTTCCATATCGAAGGGGACCCGGATCATCCGGTAAGCCGTGGCGCGCTGTGCCCGAAAGGGGCCGGTCTGGTGGACTTTATCCACTCTGAAAGCCGCCTGAAATTCCCGCAATACCGCGCGCCGGGTTCAGATAAGTGGCAACAGATCAGTTGGGAAGAAGCGTTTGACCGCATCGCTAAACTGATGAAGGAAGATCGCGACGCCAACTATCAGGCGCAGAACGCCGAAGGCGTTACCGTTAACCGCTGGCTCACCACCGGGATGCTGTGCGCTTCCGCATCCAGTAACGAGACGGGTTATTTAACGCAAAAATTCTCCCGCGCGCTGGGTATGCTCGCGGTCGACAACCAGGCGCGTGTCTGACACGGACCAACGGTAGCAAGTCTTGCTCCAACATTTGGTCGCGGTGCGATGACCAATCACTGGGTCGACATCAAGAACGCCAACCTCGTCGTGGTGATGGGCGGTAACGCCGCAGAAGCTCACCCGGTCGGGTTCCGCTGGGCGATGGAAGCCAAAATTCACAACGGCGCGAAGCTGATTGTGATCGATCCGCGCTTTACGCGTACCGCGTCGGTGGCCGATTTCTATGCGCCAATACGCTCTGGTACTGACATTGCCTTCTTGTCAGGCGTGATGCTGTATCTGCTGACCAACGAAAAATACAACCGTGAATACACCGAGGCCTATACCAATGCCAGCCTGATCGTGCGTGAAGATTTTGGCTTCGATGATGGTCTGTTCACTGGCTATGACGCAGACAAGCGTCAGTACGATAAAACCAGTTGGCACTATGAGCTGGACGAAAACGGTTTTGCCAAACGCGATACGACACTGCAACACCCGCGCTGTGTCTGGAATCTGTTGAAACAGCATGTCTCACGCTACACGCCGGACATGGTAGAAAATATCTGCGGTACGCCGAAAGCGGACTTCCTGAAAGTGTGCGAGTACATTGCAGAAACCAGCGCAAAAGATAAAACAGCGTCGTTCCTGTACGCGCTGGGCTGGACGCAGCATTCCATCGGTGCGCAGAACATCCGTACTATGGCGATGATCCAGCTTCTGCTCGGTAACATGGGAATGGCGGGCGGCGGCGTTAACGCCCTGCGCGGTCACTCCAATATTCAGGGACTGACCGACTTAGGACTGCTGTCGCAAAGTCTGCCGGGCTATCTGACGCTGCCGAGCGAAAAACAGACCGATTTGCAAACCTATCTGGCTGCCAATACGCCGAAGCCATTGTTGAAGGATCAGGTCAACTACTGGGGCAACTATCCGAAATTCTTCGTCTCGATGATGAAGGCCTTCTTTGGTGATAAAGCGACAGCGGAAAATAGCTGGGGCTTTGACTGGCTACCGAAGTGGGACAAAGGGTACGACGTGTTGCAGTACTTCGAGATGATGAAACAGGGTAAGGTCAACGGCTATATCTGCCAGGGCTTTAACCCGGTGGCCTCATTCCCGAACAAAAACAAAGTGGTCGCGTCGCTTTCCAAACTGAAGTACCTGGTGACTATCGATCCGCTCAACACCGAAACGTCCACCTTCTGGCAAAACCACGGTGAGTCGAACGACGTTGATCCCGCAAAAATCCAGACCGAAGTGTTCCGTCTGCCTTCCACCTGTTTTGCCGAGGAAAATGGTTCCATCGTTAACTCCGGTCGCTGGCTGCAGTGGCACTGGAAGGGCGCGGACGCCCCGGGAATTGCCATGACCGACGGCGAAATCCTCGCCGGTATCTTCTTACGCCTGCGTAAGATGTACTCTGAACAGGGCGGCGCCAACCCGGAACAGGTGCTGAATATGACCTGGAACTACACCAAACCATACGAACCCGCCTCTGAAGAAGTGGCGATGGAAAGTAATGGTAAAGCGCTGGCCGATCTTATCGACCCGGCAACCGGCGCGGTGGTAGTGAAGAAAGGTCAACAGCTCAGTTCGTTCGCGCAACTGCGTGATGACGGTACGACGTCCAGCGGCTGCTGGATTTTCGCCGGTAGCTGGACGCCGGAAGGCAACATGATGGCGCGTCGTGATAACGCCGACCCGTCTGGTCTCGGCAACACGCTGGGCTGGGCATGGGCATGGCCGCTTAACCGCCGTATTCTGTATAACCGCGCTTCCGCCGATCCGCAGGGTAACCCCTGGGACCCGAAACGTCAGCTACTGAAATGGGAAGGCGGAAAATGGGCCGGATGGGATATTCCGGACTACAGCGCCGCCGCGCCAGGCAGCGACGTCGGACCGTTTATCATGCAGCCGGAAGGGATGGGTCGCCTGTTTGCCATCGATAAGATGGCGGAAGGGCCGTTCCCGGAACACTATGAGCCGTTTGAAACGCCGCTGGGCACTAACCCGCTACACCCGAACGTTATCTCTAACCCTGCCGCCCGTATCTTTAAAGACGATGCCGACGCGCTGGGTAAAGCGGATAAGTTCCCGTATGTCGGAACTACTTACCGTCTGACCGAGCACTTCCACTACTGGACCAAGCACGCGTTGCTTAACGCTATCGCCCAGCCGGAACAGTTTGTGGAAATTGGCGAGAAGCTGGCGAATAAGCTCGGCATCGCGCATGGCGATACCGTGAAGGTCTCCTCGAACCGCGGCTATATCAAAGCCAAAGCAGTGGTGACCAAGCGTATTCGCACGCTGAAAGCGGACGGCAAGGATATCGATACCATCGGTATTCCTATTCACTGGGGCTACGAAGGCGTGGCGAAAAAAGGCTTTATCGCCAATACGTTAACGCCTTTCGTCGGTGATGCGAACACGCAAACGCCGGAGTTTAAATCCTTCCTCGTGAACGTGGAAAAGGTGTAACGGAGACGACCTATGGCTTATCAATCGCAAGACATCATTCGTCGTTCCGCCACTAACGGTTTCACCCCCGCGCCTCAGGCGCGGGATCACCAGGAAGAGGTGGCGAAACTCATCGACGTCACTACCTGCATCGGCTGTAAAGCGTGTCAGGTGGCGTGCTCCGAGTGGAACGACATCCGTGATGAAGTGGGCAATAACGTCGGGGTGTATGACAACCCGGCGGACTTAACCGCGAAATCCTGGACGGTGATGCGCTTCTCGGAAGTGGAACAGAACGACAAACTGGAGTGGCTGATCCGTAAGGATGGCTGTATGCACTGCGCCGATCCCGGCTGCCTGAAGGCATGTCCGGCGGAAGGGGCAATCATTCAGTACGCTAACGGTATTGTCGACTTCCAGTCCGAGCAGTGTATCGGCTGCGGCTACTGTATCGCTGGCTGCCCGTTCAACGTGCCGCGCCTCAACCCGGAAGACAACCGCGTCTATAAATGTACGCTGTGCGTTGACCGTGTGGTGGTCGGCCAGGAACCGGCCTGCGTGAAGACCTGTCCAACCGGCGCCATTCATTTTGGCTCGAAAGAGGATATGAAAACGCTGGCGGGCGAGCGGGTGGCGGAACTAAAAACCCGTGGTTATGACAACGCGGGTCTGTACGATCCGGCGGGCGTAGGCGGTACGCATGTCATGTACGTGCTGCATCATGCCGACAAGCCGAATCTGTATCACGGTCTGCCGGAGAACCCGGAAATCAGCGAAACCGTTAAGTTCTGGAAAGGCGTCTGGAAACCGCTCGCCGCGTTCGGTTTTGCCGCGACCTTTGCCGCCAGCGTCTTCCACTATGTCGGCGTCGGCCCGAACCGCGCGGAAGAGGAAAATGACAACCTGCATGAAGAGAAAGACGAGGTGCGCAAATGAAACGACGTGACACCATCGTGCGCTATACGGCGCCGGAACGCATCAACCACTGGATCGTCGCCTTCTGCTTCGTGCTGGCGGCGGTGAGTGGGCTGGGCTTTTTATTCCCATCCTTCAACTGGTTGATGCATATCATGGGCACCCCGCAACTGGCGCGAATTCTGCACCCGTTTGTGGGCGTGGTTATGTTTGCCTCGTTCATCATCATGTTTTTCCGTTATTGGCACCACAATCTAATCAATCGGGATGATATCTTTTGGGCGAAGAATATTCGTAAGATCGTCGTCAACGAGGAAGTGGGTGACACCGGGCGTTATAACTTCGGTCAGAAATGCGTATTCTGGGCGGCGATTATCTTCCTGGTGCTGCTGCTGGTGAGCGGGGTAATTATCTGGCGTCCGTACTTTGCGCCTGCTTTCTCAATCCCGGTGATCCGATTCGCGTTAATGTTGCATTCTTTTGCCGCAGTAGCGTTAATTGTGGTTATCATGGTGCATATCTACGCCGCCCTTTGGGTGAAAGGCACCATTACCGCGATGGTGGAAGGCTGGGTAACCCGGTCGTGGGCGAAGAAACATCACCCGCGCTGGTACCGAGAAGTCCGCAAGACAACGGAAAAAGAAACTGAATGAGTATTCGCATAATCCCGCAAGATGAGCTGGGGTCGAGCGAGAAACGTACGGCGGATATGATTCCGCCGTTATTGTTCCCCCGACTCAAAAACGTCTACAACCGCCGCGCCGAACGTTTACGCGAGCTGGCTGAAAATAACCCGCTGGGCGATTACCTGCGCTTTGCCGCGCTTATCGCGCACGCGCAGGAAGTGGTGCTGTACGACCATCCGCTGGAGATGGATCTGACCGCACGTATTAAAGAAGCGAACGACCAGGGCAAGCCGCCGCTGGATATCCACGTGTTGCCGCGTGATAAGCACTGGCAAAAACTGCTGCATTCGTTGATTGCCGAGCTAAAACCCGAGATGAGCGGCCCCGCGCTGGCGGTGATTGAGAACCTGGAGAAAGCCTCAGAACAGGAGCTGGAGCAGATGGCCAGCGCGCTGTTTGCCTCGGATTTTGCCTCCGTCAGCAGCGATAAAGCCCCGTTTATCTGGGCCGCGCTCTCCCTTTACTGGGCGCAAATGGCCAGCTTGATTCCAGGCAAAGCCCGCGCGGAATACGGTGAAGCGCGCCAGTATTGCCCGGTGTGCGGTTCGATGCCGGTCTCCAGCATGGTGCAGATCGGCACCACGCAGGGGCTGCGCTACCTGCACTGCAACCTGTGTGAAACCGAATGGCACGTCGTGCGCGTAAAATGCAGTAACTGCGAACAGAGCCGCGACTTACACTACTGGTCACTGGAAAATGAGCAGGCTGCGGTGAAAGCCGAAAGCTGCGGCGATTGCGGGACTTACCTGAAGATTCTCTATCAGGAAAAAGACCCGAAAGTGGAAGCCGTGGCCGACGACCTCGCCTCGCTGGTGCTGGACGCGCGCATGGAGCAGGAAGGGTTCGCCCGCAGTTCCATCAACCCGTTCCTGTTCCCGGGGGAAGGGGAATAAGTTTTTTACTCAGACCGGGCGAAGTTTGCCGTCCGGTCTACAAGTGATACGGCGTGATCACTCCCGGAATATCGGCAAAGTCTTTTGTATTACGCGTCACAAGCTCACAACGATGGACTTGTGCAGTGGCCAGAATGATCGCATCCGGGAGTTTCATGCCATACTCCTGCCTGACAATGACGCTTCGCTCCGCGATTTCCTGTGTTACGCCAATAATATTGAACGCACTTAATGCAATGCGCGTGCGGTTTTCCTGATGATATTTCTTAGCACCCACCATCACTTCCATCCATGTGATAAGGCTAATCGCATTCTGTGGCGGATACGCTTCCAGCGCATGTTTCGCTTCAATTCGACCGCTAAACAGGTCGATGAGGATATTGGTATCAAAAAGCGCAGACCCTTTGACCATTACCATTCCTCACGAAGTTTACGTTGGTATTCAACGCCATCTTCCTCACAGCCTTGCCAGAGCCCCAATGCTTTCGAAATTGTGGTCTCAGCCCGATCCTGTCTTTCCAGATACTGCTCAACGGCCTCCCGCAAGAGTTCTGCACGAGGTAGGTTGCGTTGCACCTTGAGATCGTCAAGCCGTTTAATCACATCATCTGATAAATCGAGTAAAATTCTGCCCATATCCATCCCAGCCATCATACTCACATATACCTCCAGTATATCATTTGCGCTTATTTTTCAAACAACATACACCTGAGACTGACGAGAAAATAGTTATTACGCGAGCGATTTTTATTTTTGCGAGCCGCTTTCCAGAATCGTACGCAGCCCAATTTTCCCATTTTCATTCGTACCAAATCGAGTTATAAAACTGTATATCCATACAGATAAAGGCAATGAAAAATGGCACTGGAAAGCGGGATTGCGCAGTTAGTGGAGGAATTTATCGCGGCGGGACGCCCCTCTTCTCGCGAACAGAATATTGATGACCGGAGGGCGGGCTACATCGCCAGCACGACACTGGCAGGAGAAACTGAAACCCGCGTCCAGGTTGAAGATATTGAACTCAATGCCATGACGTTTCGCGTGGTTTCGCCGCTCAATGCCACAGGGAAATTACCCTGCATCATTTATTATCATGGTGGCTGCTTTGTCAGCGGCGGTTTTGCCACTCACGATAACCAGTTAAGACAGTTAGCTTTTTACAGCCGTTGTCGCGTGATTGCGGCGCAGTACCGACTTGCACCAGAGCACACCTTCCCGGCCGCACATAACGATGCCGAAACCGGAGCTAATACTATCTGGAAATATGCCCAGAAACTGGGGATAGATCGCGAGAACATTACGCTTGCCGGTGACAGCGCGGGTGGGCATCTGGCGCTGGTCACCGCGCTACGCCTGAAAGCCGCCCGTCAATGGCAACCTGCACAGCTGATTCTGATCTACCCCATGCTGGACGCAACCGCCAGGTTTGCGAGCTACACCTGTAATGGGCTGGATTACATTATCACGCGTGACACGCTGCTTTCAGGCTACGAGATGTATATGCCGCGAACCGATCCACTGCATCCTGAAGCCAGTCCGCTCTGGCGTGAGGACTTCGCCGGTCTGCCATCCACGCACATCATTACTGCCGAATTCGACCCACTGCGCGATGAGGGCGAGGCCCTGTATCAACGGTTCCAGGAACAGGGTGTGGAATGCACTTGCCTGCGCTATCTCGGCGTTATCCACGGGTTTTTCCAGCTCGGAGGCGTGAGCCAGGCGGCACGAAGCGCCATGCGAGATGTGGCCTGGCGTGTTGTAAGTCCATCAACAGGCAAAATGACCTAAAATTCAATTTTGTTTTCAACTTGAAAACTGGATAACGTTGCGCTAAATTGTTTTCAGGTTGAAAACTTTGTAATGGAACTACATTGTGCATGTTATCAGCCGAAAACCGTTCAATGAAGCGATGCTCATGTATCCAAACCATGAGCTTGCCCTCACTGAGTTGCTGAATGTTCTGGAGAAAAAAACATTCACTCAGCCTGAAGAGATGAAGCGGTATATTCCTTCACTGGATAATTTTAAGTACAGAGATAAATGGTGGGTGATTGATGTTTCTGGTAACAGCCTGAGACTCATTTCCTACATAGATTTCAGGTTACATAAGATATTTGTGAAACATATCGTTTCCCATGCCGAATATGACAAACTGACCGCATATTATCGGGGTAATGAAGAATGAGAACTCATCGTCAGATGGATGCAACCAGCGCAAAAAAGATCGTTGATACCTTCAGCGATGCGGTAAAAAGCGTCCCACTGATGGGGGAAGACCGAAATGACAATGAGTATCGCAGGGCACTAGCGCTAGTGGAGTTTCTGGTCGACCACGACGATCTTGAAAACCCACTATTTGAATTGCTCTGTGCCCGAATCAGTGAATACGAAAAACATGCGCCGGAATTCAAAGCACTCAACCAACACCTGGAGAAAACGCCCCCTGGCGTTTCAGTATTGCGAACGCTCATGGATCAATACGGTCTCAAAGCAGCAGATCTTGCCAACGAACTTGGTTCTAAATCGAACGTCAGCAACATCTTAAATGGCCGCAGAGCACTAACGGTTAATCATATTAAAGCGCTTACACAACGCTTTAAACTACCAGCGGATGCCTTCATCGAGTAGTTGGAGATGTCCAGCTACTCCTCCTCATTCCCGCCCTCTTCATACGGGCCGAACGGTTTCGCAGGTAGTACGATATAAATGCCTTCGAAAATTGCCCCTGCGGTCTCACCGCCCAACAGTTCAACCTGCAACTGGACACGCGCTTTTTTACCCCGCGCCAGCCTGTCCAAATCACCGCTTAGCGACCCCAAATCAGCCACGGCGTTTGGCTTTCCGCTAATGGGTTTACTGTAGCGAATATGGGCGTCAGCAAGAATAATCGTCCCGCCCAAGTGACGTTCACGGAGCATCAGCCAGATAAGTCCCCATCCGGTCAGCGTCGCCAGGGAGAACAGGCTGCCGGCAAACACCGTGTGATGCGGATTTTGATTACCGGTTTCCGGCATCGTGGTGATAAATTTTTGCCCGGTGTACTGCTGAATGCGCACCCCCATCTTTTCACTCAATGGAATGTGCTCATACCAGGCCTGCTGAAGCTGCCCGCACCAGTCGCCGCGATGCAGGATATCATCCAGCGATGCTACCGGTTTAATCATCAGAAAATGGCGGATTGGCGTGGTTGTGGGCGTAGTAATCTCCCCCTGATTGACAAATCCGAGTTTGGCAAAGAACTCAACCGCATCTTCGCGCGCGCTGCAGGTGACGCGCTTAACGCCTTCCTGGCGGGCGACAGACTCCAGGGTCATCGCCATTAATGTCCCCAGCCCTTTATCCTGTACCGAGGGATGTACAGCCATAAAACGAATAGACGCCTCGTTATCTGCATTGATATACAGGCGGCCCACTGCAACTAAGTTTCCTTCTTCGTCCACCACCATTTGATGGTGCGCCAACGCATCCCAGCCATCCCGTTCCGACCCTTTCGGCTGGTGCAGCGGTTTACGCAGCATCTCCCAGCGAAACTGGTAGTAACGTTCTAATTCTTCTTCTGTTTGCGGAACTCGAAGGTGATACATAGCCGTACTCTCTCTTGTTATCCGCGGCCACGCCGGAAGCTGACTCATACCTGGAGCCAGAATGTCACGGGACCGTCATTAACCAGCTCAACCTGCATATCGGCAGCGAAGCGTCCGGTTTGCGTGTTTATCGCCTGCTGGCGGCAGCGTTCGACAAAATATTCATAAAGCGCCTGCGCGCGATCCGGCGCAGCCCCGCCAGAAAAGCTTGGTCGCATACCGCGCTCGGTATCTGCCGCCAGCGTAAACTGCGACACCACCAGCACGCTGCCGCCAGCCTGTTGTACATTCAGATTCATCTTGCCGTCAGCATCGCTGAAGATACGGTACCCCAGCACGCGCTCGCACAGACGATTCGCTTTTTGTTCGTCATCTTCTTTTTCGACACCCAATAACACCAAAAGTCCTGGGCCGATTTCACCCGTCACCTCATCCTCCACGGTGACGCTGGCACGGGTTACGCGTTGAATTAATGCAATCATGGTTGGTCAGCTTCTTCTTGTTCTGCGGCTTGTTTGAGTTTTCGGTATTCCCCGAGAGTGACAGTTATTTCTGCGCCAAGCAAGACTATACACCAGGTCCAGTATACCCAGACAAACAGGATAGGGATCACTGCCAAGACGCCATAAATGAGCTGATATGACGGGAACATGGTGATATAAAGCGCGAAACCTTTCTTTCCGGCCTCGAACAGCAACGCTGCGACAAACGCGCCGACAAGGGCGTCACGGTTCGGTACGCGAGTTGTTGGGACAATACTGTAAAGTAACCAGAATGAGATCCACGAGAGCAGCAGCGGAAGGATGCGCAATACATTGTCGATGACCGTATTCAGATCGCTGGCCCAGCGTAAAGAAAGCAGATAGGAGCTGATCGCCAGACTGGCACCGGCGAGAAGCGGGCCGAGCGTGAGGATCATCCAGTACACCGCAAAAGAGTACACTTTTGGGCGTGTGCGTTTGCTGCGCCAGATAGTGTTTAAGGCGCTATCAATGGCGTACATCAACAGCAATGCCGTCACAATCAGTCCACAGGCGCCCACCGCCGTCATTTTGTTGGAGTTAGCGACAAACTGCTCAATATAGCGCTGAATCACGTCTCCAGTGGCTGGCATAAAGTTAGCAAAAATAAAATGGCGTAACTGAATGCTGACATCAGAAAACATCGGAAAAGCAGCGAAAAGGGCAAAAACGACGGCAATAAGCGGTACTAAGGAGAGTAATGAGACATAGGCGAGGTTTCCCGCCAGAGTCGTCATATTATCCTCATCGATACGCTGCCATAATAGCTTGAGCCAGGCCCGAACAGGGCGCGTATGGCGTCCAGCTTTTTGGTGAACGGTTTTTAGCATAACAGCTTCGCGAAATAGTCAGGGATGGTGGCTTTATCCTTCACCAGAATGCTGGTGATCCCCAACTGGTTGGCCCCTTCTATATTATCGGCATTGTCGTCGAAAAAGACCGCATCGGCAGCGGAAAAACCTTCTTTCTGCAGGACGTGCTGATAAATACGCGCTTCCGGCTTACGCATTCCCAAATCCTGCGATAAATAGATATGGTCGGCGGCAGCGCGCACCTCCGGGTATTCCTCCGGCCAGAAGTGGGTATGCAGTCGGTTAGTATTGGATAACACCACCACGCGATGCCTCTGCTCGCGCAGTTTATGCATGATAGCAATCACTTCGGGCCGTAATCCGACAAATACCGCCTGCCAGCCGTGCGCGAATTGTTCATAACTGAGCGATAACGCCATTTCATGACAGAAAGCTTCAGCAAACGCTTCGTCCGTTATCTCACCGCGTTCATGTTGGTGAAAAGTCTCGCCCATCGTAAATTTTTGCTTCAGCGAAGCCAGCGGTACTCGACTCAGATCGCTCCACACACCTAATACGCGGTTAAAGTCGATGTCGACAATCACATTACCTAAATCAAAGATGTAGAGCATGTCATTCTCCTTGCTAACCGGGGATGAATAACTGTAGCGGGAAAGGAGAAGTTTGACTATGTATCCCTTTATAAATCAATTAACAAAAAGACAATAGAAACGCAGACGATGCCCAATATCGCCTGCATCACAGCGCCGTTTTACTGGCCGGATAAAGCGCTGACGCGACCCTCCGGCGCAAGGGCGCTTGTCACGCTGAAACGGCGTCGTCCAGCGAAGGACTCACCTGAACCACTTCGATTTGCTGGGATTGAAGTAAATTCTGTAATGCCGGACCGGGATACTCGTCCGTAAACAGAGCGGTAATCTGTGACACATTGCCGATCTCAACCGCCGCAGAAGCATGGTATTTCGTATGATCGGCGGCCAGCAGAATATGTCGCGAGTGAGCCATCATGGTTTTCACTACGCTGGCTTCGTTGACATCAAACTCCAGTAACGCGCCATCGCTCTCTATCGCGCCTACGCTGGTGACGAGATAGTCCGCCCGGAACCCCGCGACAAACGCCGCCGCGGATGGCCCGATAATGCCGCTATTATGCGGGCGCAGCGTGCCGCCAGGCACCATCACTTCAAAGCGAGGGTTATTATAAAGAATGTGCGCGACGCGCAGGCTATTGGTGATAATGCGCAGATGATTATGGTTGAGCAGCGCGCGCGCCACCTGCTCAACCGTCGTTCCAATCGTGATAAATATCGTGGAGCCATCCGGAATATAGTCAGCCACGGCTTCCGCAATGGCTTTTTTCTCTTGCGTCCAAGAGATCTCTCGCTGCTCAAAGGCGGTATTGACCACACTGGACGCTCTGCCAGCGCCGCCGTGATGACGCGTAATCAGCCCCTGCTCGCTTAATTTACGAATATCGCGGCGAACCGTCTGGGTAGAGACCTCCAACAAACTGGCTAACTCATCGATATTCATATAGCCGCGCTCATCAATAAGCATTAACAGCCGATCGTGTCGCGGATTACCGGTCAGTTCGGTAAGACTCATGAGCATTCCTCTAAAAGCTTCCTACTGCTCATATTATACAAAAAGTGACAAGAAAGATCGGGTTTGCTCACAATCAGGGATACCCGCCCGGCCACCCGGGCGCGTACACTTCAGCGCGGCAACGCCGCTGGCGAATCTGACAGCCTCTTCGATGGCGTATCCGCTTGCCAGGCCAAATGCCAGTGCGCCATGAAAAACATCGCCCGCGCCGGTAGTATCCACTACCTCCACGGTAAAACCCGGTTGGTGGCGTACCGCCGCTTTTTCCAACCAGTTGCAGCCTTCACTGCCTCGCGTGACATAGACATGTCCATTTGTGAGCATTTGTGCTTTTTTTAGCGCATCAATGGCTTCGCTCATCCCCGTCAGGCGTGCCAGCCCTGGCTCGGAGAAGGCGGCGTGGTCGCTTAACGCCACCAGCTCGCTAATATCCTGCGGCGTAATATCGCCATCAAGAACAGTCATGACGCCAGCCTGACGCGCCAGCGTAAACGCCTGTTTTGCGCCGTCATGCCAGCGCACATCCGCCAACACCACATCCCACTGCGAAAAATCGATGTCGTTAAGCCAGTCGGCGTCAGGTAATAAATCCGGGCTGGGATAATTAACGATAATCCGCTCTCCTTTGGCATCCACCATAATCGCTGACTGCGACGACATGGCCTGCGTGTAGCGGCGGGTATAACGGGTATTTACCCCCAGGGATTCCATTTCCGTCAGCAGGCTGTTTCCGGTGTCGTCATCGCCCACACGGCCAATAAAGTCCACCTGCGCGCCCAATTTCGCCGCAGCCACGGCAGCGGTCGCCGCAGGCCCGCCGCCCACTTCCGTATAGCGCTTCGCCACATATTTACCCCCTTCTGTCGGTAATCCTTCCACGTAATAGATGCGATCCATCACGGTAATACCTACACA
The DNA here is from genome assembly GCF_015534835.1 of Salmonella sp. SJTUF14076. NCBI lineage: Bacteria > Pseudomonadati > Pseudomonadota > Gammaproteobacteria > Enterobacterales > Enterobacteriaceae > Salmonella > Salmonella sp. SJTUF14076. The sequence continues at coordinate 4,535,161 of NZ_CP064674.1, forward strand.
AGCAATACGAACCATGGTCATTCCTCAAGCATTTTCGATGTGCTCATTTTAATTTCACGAAATGTTTAAAAAGTGACGGCTGTCAATTTTTTGACTATAAATTACAAATACGATCACAAACAGACAGAAAAAGGCTCATTAATGACAAAAAATGACACCACCGTGTTCAGGAGAACGATATGGCAGTTATAGCATTTATCGGGTTGGGACAGATGGGCTCCCCTATGGCGAGCAATCTGCTAAAGCAGGGCCATCAACTCAGCGTCTTCGATGTTAATCCCGACGCCGTACAGCGTCTGGTAGACAAAGGCGCGCAACCTGCAAGCAGCCCGGCTCAGGCAACCATCGGCGCTGAATTTGTTATCACCATGCTCCCGAACGGCGATCTGGTTCGTTCCGTTTTGTTTGGCGAGCAAGGCGTTTGTGAAACCCTTTCCCGTGAAGCGCTGGTCATTGATATGTCCACTATTCATCCGTTGCAAACCGATAAGCTGATTGCCGACATGCAGAGCAAAGGGTTCAGCATGATGGATGTGCCGGTAGGCCGGACATCCGACAACGCGATTACCGGCACATTGTTGCTGCTGGCAGGCGGTACGGCGGAGCAAGTAGAGCGCGCTACCCCTGTTCTGATGGCGATGGGTAATGAGCTGGTCAACACCGGCGGCCCGGGAATGGGTATTCGCGTAAAACTGATCAACAACTACATGAGTATTGCGCTAAATGCGCTCTCCGCCGAAGCCGCCGTGCTGTGTGAAGCGCTGGGGCTTTCCTTCGACGTGGCTTTAAAAGTGATGAGCGGCACTGCCGCAGGCAAAGGGCATTTCACCACCACCTGGCCGAATAAAGTGATGAAAGGGGATCTGTCTCCCGCCTTCATGATCGATCTGGCGCACAAAGATCTTGGCATCGCGTTGGATGTCGCCAATCAACTGCACGTCCCGATGCCGCTCGGCGCCGCCTCCCGTGAAGTTTATAACCTGGCGCGGGCCGCAGGCCGCGGTCGGGAAGACTGGAGCGCCATCCTGGAACAGGTGCGCATCAGCGCCGGGCTGACCGCCAACGTAAAAAAGTAACGACTGCATAAAGGAAAATTGAATGAACAACTACACCATCAAAGACATTACGCGAGCGTCCGGCGGGTTTGCCATGCTGGCTGTCGATCAGCGCGAGGCGATGCGTTTAATGTTTGCTGCTGCTGGTGCGAAAACACCCGTTGCCGATAGCGTGCTGACGGATTTCAAAGTGAATGCGGCGAAAATTCTTTCCCCGTATGCCTCTGCCGTTCTGCTGGATCAGCAGTTCTGTTATCGCCAGGCCGTAGAACAAAACGCGGTCGCTAAAAGCTGCGCCATGATCGTCGCGGCGGATGATTTCATCCCGGGCAACGGTATTCCCGTTGATAACGTGATCATTGATAAAAAAATTAATGCGCAGGCGGTAAAACGGGATGGCGCGAAAGCCTTAAAACTGTTGGTGCTGTGGCGCAGCGACGAAGACGCGCAGCAGCGTCTGGATATGGTCAAAGAATTCAATGAATTATGTCACTCCAATGGTTTGCTGAGCATTATCGAACCGGTTGTACGTCCGCCGCGCTGCGGCGACAAGTTCGATCGCGAGCAGGCGATTATCGATGCGGCCAAAGAGCTGGGCGACAGCGGCGCCGATCTTTACAAAGTTGAAATGCCGCTCTACGGCAAAGGCACACGTTCCGATCTTCTTACCGCCTCACAACGCCTGAATGGGCATATCAATATGCCGTGGGTCATCCTCTCCTCCGGTGTGGACGAAAAACTGTTCCCTCGCGCAGTCAGGGTCGCCATGGAAGCTGGCGCATCCGGGTTCCTGGCGGGACGCGCGGTCTGGTCATCAGTAATTGGTTTACCGGATACCGAGCTGATGCTACGTGATGTTTCTGCGCCTAAGTTGCAACGCCTGGGCGAGATCGTCGATGAAATGATGGCGAAACGTCGTTAATACGAGGATGAAAGAATGAAATGGTTTAACACGTTGAGCCACAACCGCTGGCTGGAGCAGGAAACCGACCGCATCTTTAATTTCGGTAAAAACGCCGTGGTGCCGACAGGTTTCGGCTGGCTGGGAAATAAAGGGCAAATTAAAGAAGAGATGGGCACCCATCTTTGGATCACGGCGCGTATGCTGCACGTTTATTCCGTGGCGGCGTCGATGGGCCGACCGGGCGCTTATGATCTGGTCGATCACGGCATCAAAGCCCTGAACGGCGCGCTGCGCGATAAAAAATACGGCGGCTGGTATGCCTGCGTTAACGATCAGGGCGTGGTGGATGCCTCTAAACAGGGTTATCAACACTTCTTCGCCCTGCTGGGCGCGGCCAGCGCCGTCACGACCGGGCATCCTGAAGCCAGGAAATTGCTGGATTACACCATAGAAGTGATTGAGAAATACTTCTGGAGTGAAGAAGAGCAGATGTGCCTGGAGTCCTGGGATGAAGCCTTCAGCAAAACCGAAGACTACCGTGGCGGCAACGCCAATATGCACGCCGTCGAAGCGTTCCTGATTGTTTATGACGTTACCCATGACAAAAAATGGCTGGATCGCGCGCTGCGTATCGCGTCGGTAATTATTCATGATGTGGCGCGCAACGGTGATTACCGCGTCAATGAACACTTCGATTCACAGTGGAACCCTATCCGCGACTACAACAAAGATAATCCTGCCCACCGTTTCCGCGCCTACGGCGGTACGCCAGGTCACTGGATTGAGTGGGGCCGTCTGATGCTCCATCTCCATGCTGCGCTGGAGGCCCGCTTCGAAACGCCGCCCGCCTGGCTGTTGGAGGATGCGAAAGGTCTGTTCCATGCCACTATCCGCGACGCCTGGGCGCCAGATGGCGCAGACGGCTTTGTCTACTCAGTCGACTGGGACGGTAAACCTATCGTACGTGAACGCGTGCGCTGGCCGATTGTGGAAGCGATGGGTACGGCCTACGCCCTCTACACCCTGACGAGCGATAGCCAGTATGAAGAGTGGTATCAGAAATGGTGGGACTACTGCATTAAGTACCTGATGGACTATGAAAATGGTTCCTGGTGGCAAGAGCTGGACGCCGATAACAAAGTGACCACCAAAGTGTGGGACGGCAAGCAAGATATTTACCATCTGCTGCACTGCCTGGTCATTCCTCGTCTGCCATTGGCGCCGGGCCTGGCTCCAGCGGTCGCGGCGGGTCTCCTGGATATCAACGCGAAATAGGTCATGAGGATGGCAGCCATGCACAGCGGTGGAAAAACTATTCAGCTTAATGCGGGCCATTACCAGGCGAAAATCGTCACGGTTGGCGCAGGTCTGGCGGAACTGACCCATCATGGACGCCATGTGGTCATCCCGCATAAACCGGAAGAAATACCCATGGCGCATCTGGGGAAAGTATTGATTCCCTGGCCCAATCGCGTGACAAATGGCTGCTACTCCTATAACGGCAAGGTTTTCCAGCTTGCCGTTAACGACCCGGTTTCGCAGACCGCCATTCACGGTCTGTTAGCCTGGCGAGACTGGCAGATTAATTATCAGTCGGCGACGGAAGCGTCGCTAACGATTTTTCTGCCGCCCTCTTACGGCTATCCCTTTGCGTTGATATCGGAAGTGATTTATCGGTTAGATGCCGCCAGTGGGCTGCGCGTATTGATTCGTACGCAAAACATTGGCGATGAATCAGCCCCTTATGGCGCGGGCGCGCATCCTTATTTGACTTGTAATCTGCAAAGCATCGATAGCTGTGTATTAACACTGCCTGCAAGCGAAGAATTGCCCGCAGGCAGGGATTTTTCCGCATCATGCCTGCTCGGCGAAACGCGCCTTGATCATGCGGTTAAGACCGCGACTACCCCGGCTGAGTGGGAGGTCAGACTTACCAGCCCAACGCAGAACATGTCCACATTTTTACGCAGCACCCAGCCCTGGTTACAGATCTATACCGGCGAAAAACTCAGCCGAAAAGGTCTCGCGGTAGAGCCTATGAGCTGCCCGCCCGATGCATTTAATTCCGGGATCGCACTGATTCATCTTGCCCCAAAAGCGATCCATCAACTGCATTTTTCCATCGGCTGCGACTAGCCCAAATGGATTACCGAATTACCCTACATTCACGGAGATTACAATGAATTCTCTACCACAACGGTCAACCGATTTTGAACTGACAACATCACAGGATGGTTTTGCGCTTAGCTGGCAACAGCGCCTGATTTTACGCCACAGCACCGAAAATCCCTGTCTGTGGATTGGCGCGGGCGTTGCCGACATTGACATGTTTCGCGGCAACTTTAGCATCAAAGACAAACTTAACGAAAAGATTGCATTAACGGAGGCCACCGTCAGCGAGCTACCTGACGGCTGGCTGGTACAATTCAGCCGTGGCGCAACAATTAGCGCCACCCTTCGCATCTCCACCGATGAGGCGGGACGCCTGCAGCTGGATCTGCAAAACGACGACCTGCACCATAACCGTATCTGGTTACGCCTCGCAGCTAATCCAGACGACCATATCTACGGCTGCGGCGAACAGTTCTCTTATTTCGATTTGCGCGGCAAGCCGTTCCCGCTGTGGACCAGCGAACAGGGCGTTGGCCGTAATAAAACCAGCTATGTCACCTGGCAGGCAGACTGTAAAGAGAACGCCGGCGGCGACTATTACTGGACCTTCTTCCCGCAACCGACCTTTGTCAGCACGCAGAAGTATTACTGCCACGTCGATAATAGCTGCTATATGAATTTCGACTTCAGCGCGCCGGAGTATCACGAACTGGCGCTGTGGGAAGATAAAACTACGCTACGTTTTGAGTGTGCCGACACCTACATCGCCCTGCTGGAAAAACTGACTGCGCTGTTAGGTCGCCAGCCGGAGCTGCCGGACTGGGTTTACGACGGCGTCACGCTAGGCATTCAGGGCGGTACGGAAGTTTGCCAGCAAAAACTGGATACCATGCGCAACGCAGGCGTAAAAGTGAACGGTATTTGGGCGCAGGACTGGTCCGGCATTCGCATGACCTCCTTTGGCAAACGCGTGATGTGGAACTGGAAGTGGAATAGCGACAACTATCCACAGCTGGATAGCCGTATCAAACAGTGGAAAGAAGAAGGCGTCCAGTTCCTCTCTTATATCAACCCATACGTCGCCAGTGATAAAGACCTCTGCGCCGAGGCGGCGAAACACGGCTACCTGGCGAAAGACGCCACGGGCGGCGACTATCTGGTCGAGTTTGGCGAATTCTATGGCGGCGTGGTCGATCTGACCAATCCTGAAGCTTACGACTGGTTCAAAGACGTCATCAAAAAGAACATGATCGCGCTCGGCTGCAGCGGCTGGATGGCGGATTTCGGCGAATATCTGCCGACCGACACGTATCTGCACAACGGCGTCAGCGCCGAGATCATGCATAACGCCTGGCCTGCGCTGTGGGCGAAATGTAACTACGAAGCGCTACAGGAGACCGGCAAGCTCGGCGAGATCCTGTTCTTTATGCGTGCGGGTTACACCGGCAGTCAGAAATATTCCACCATGATGTGGGCAGGCGACCAGAACGTTGACTGGAGCCTTGATGATGGTCTGGCCTCTGTAGTGCCTGCGGCATTGTCGCTGGCGATGACCGGCCATGGTCTGCATCACAGCGATATCGGCGGCTACACCACCCTGTTTGACATGAAACGCAGCAAAGAGTTGCTGCTGCGCTGGTGCGATTTCAGCGCCTTTACGCCGATGATGCGCACCCATGAAGGCAACCGCCCCGGCGATAACTGGCAGTTCGACGGCGACGCGGAAACTATTGCCCACTTTGCCCGCATGACCACCGTCTTTACCACGCTGAAACCGTATCTCAAGCAGGCGGTGGCGCAAAACGCGGCTACCGGTCTGCCGGTCATGCGTCCGCTATTCCTGCATTACGAGAACGATGCCGCAACCTACACCCTGAAATATCAATATCTGCTCGGTCAGGATCTGCTGGTCGCGCCGGTTCACGAGCAGGGGCGTTGCGACTGGACGCTGTACCTGCCGGAAGATCACTGGGTGAATATCTGGACCGGCGAAGTTCACCACGGCGGTGAAATTACCGTGGATGCGCCCATTGGCAAGCCGCCGGTCTTCTATCGCGCGAAGAGCGAGTGGGCTTCACTTTTTGCTTCTTTACGGAATATCTAATACGGCTCGCCCGCAGGGAAACCTGCGGGCAGATGGAGAAGAATAATGAGTCAAACATCATCGAATCCGGCAACCCTACGCTTGCCGTTTAAAGAAAAACTTGCCTATGGACTGGGGGATTTAGGTTCCAATATCCTGTTAGATATCGGGACCCTCTATTTACTCAAATTTTATACCGATGTGCTGGGTTTACCAGGGACTTACGGCGGGATCATTTTCCTGATCGCCAAATTTTTTACCGCATTTACCGATATGGGTACCGGCATTATGCTCGACTCGCGGCGTAAAATTGGTCCGAAGGGCAAATTCCGCCCGTTCGTGCTTTACGCGGCATTTCCGGTAACGCTACTGGCGATTGCTAACTTTGTCGGCACACCGTTTGAGGTGACGGGAAAAACCGTCGTCGCAACGATGCTGTTTATGCTGTACGGGCTGGTCTTCAGCATGATGAACTGCTCGTATGGCGCGATGGTGCCCGCGATTACCAAGAACCCGGATGAACGCGCCTCGCTTGCCGCGTGGCGTCAGGGCGGCGCCACTCTCGGCCTGCTGCTGTGTACCGTTGGCTTTGTGCCGGTCATGAACCTGATCGAAGGCAATGCCCAACTCAGCTATATTTTCGCCGCCACGCTATTTTCATTGTTTGGCCTGCTATTTATGTGGCTGTGCTACGCCGGCGTTAAAGAGCGCTACGTCGAAGTGAAACCTGTCGATAACGCGCAAAAGCCTGGATTATTGCAGTCGTTCCGCGCCATCGCCGGTAACCGTCCGCTGTTTATTCTGTGTATCGCCAACCTTTGTACTCTCGGCGCCTTCAACGTCAAACTGGCGATTCAGGTTTATTACACCCAGTACGTTCTTAACGACCCGATCCTCCTCTCCTGGATGGGCTTCTTTAGCATGGGCTGTATTTTTATCGGCGTCTTTTTGATGCCCGGCGCAGTCAGGCGTTTTGGCAAGAAGAAAGTCTATATCGGCGGGCTGTTAATATGGGTGGCGGGCGATCTGCTCAACTACTTCTTTGGCGGCGGCTCGGTCAGTTTTGTCGCCTTCTCCTGCCTGGCGTTCTTCGGTTCCGCCTTCGTCAACAGCCTGAACTGGGCGCTGGTTTCCGACACGGTGGAGTACGGTGAATGGCGCACCGGCGTCCGCTCGGAAGGGACGGTTTACACCGGCTTCACTTTCTTCCGTAAGGTCTCCCAGGCGCTGGCAGGGTTCTTCCCCGGCTGGATGCTGACGCAAATCGGTTATATCCCGAATGTGGTGCAATCGGCAGGCACCGTCGAAGGCCTACGCCAGTTGATCTTTATTTATCCTTGCGTGCTGGCGGTCATCACCATTATTGCGATGGGCTGTTTCTACAACCTCAACGAGAAGATGTACGTGCGAATTGTGGAAGAGATTGAGGCCCGGAAACATACGGTTTAACAACAATAAAATATAACGCCCTGCGGGGCGTTTTGAGAGGCGATTATGTCTAATCATGATCCGCTAACGCTAAAGTTGAGCCTGCGGGAAAAATGCGCCTATGGCGTGGGCGATTTCGGCTCAAATCTGATGCTGTGTATCGGTACGCTGTATCTACTGAAGTTTTATACCGATGAACTCGGGATGCCTGCATATTACGGTGGAATTATCTTTCTGGTGGCGAAATTCTTCACCGCTTTTACCGATATGCTCACCGGCGTATTGCTGGACTCACGCCGTAATATTGGCACAAAAGGAAAGTTTCGGCCTTTTATTCTGTATGCGTCATTTCCAGTCGCTCTGGTTGCTACTGCGCAATTCTTTGCCACTCACTTTACTTTACCCGTTAAAACAGCCTTCGCGACGGTGCTGTTTATGTTGTTCGGTCTGTTCTACAGCCTGATGAACTGCTCATACGGCGCGATGGTACCCGCTATTACCAAAAATCCGCATGAGCGCGCCCAGCTCGCCGCATGGCGACAAGGCGGCGCTACCATTGGCCTTCTTCTTTGTACCGTAGGTTTTATGCCCATTCAGGCGCTGTTTACCCGTTCCCCTTCGCTGGGTTATCTGATTGCAGCAGTCATCTTTTCGGTCTGCGGGCTGTTCAGCATGTGGTGGTGCTTTAGCGGGGTGAAAGAACGGTATATCGAAACCGTACCTGACACGCATAAACCCAGCATATTGAAATCCTTCTGCGCGATTTTTCGTAATCCGCCGCTGCTGGTGCTCTGCGTCGCCAATTTGTGCACGCTGGCCGCCTTTAATATTAAGCTGGCCATTCAGGTTTATTACACTCAGTACGTGCTGAACGATATTCATTTGTTGTCATGGATGGGTTTTTTCAGCATGGGCTGTATCCTGATTGGTGTTTTATTAGTACCTGCTGCGGTAAAACGCTTCGGGAAAAAACAGGTTTATCTTGGTGGTCTGATATTGTGGGCCGTTGGAGATATCCTGAATTTTATCTGGGGTGGAACGTCATTCCTGTTTGTTATTTTCTCTTGTATCGCCTTCTTCGGTACCGCTTTCGTCAACAGCCTGAACTGGGCACTGGTTCCGGATACGGTTGACTACGGTGAATGGAAAACGGGTATTCGCGCTGAAGGCTCGGTGTATACGGGTTATACCTTTTCCCGCAAAATTTCCGCTGCGCTTGCTGGCTTTTTGCCAGGTATTATGCTGACGCAAATCGGTTATATCCCCAACATAGCTCAAAGTGACACCACGTTGCTTGGTTTGCGTCAGCTCATTTTTTTATGGCCTTGCGGTCTTGCCATTATCGCAGCACTAACGATGGGCTTTTTTTATAAGCTCAATGAACAACGTTTCGCTTTTATTATCGAGGAAATTGCCCAACGAAAGAAAACAGGTAATCAAATTGTCGCGACTAATAATAAACAAAGTATTTCTACTGTAAATAATTAAACGACGCTTGCCGCTTTATCCATCCCGATGGATGGCGGCTTCCCTATATTTGAAAAATGGATTTATTATGAAATCTCTGAATACTCTAGTGATATTAACTTCAGTAATATCCACCTCTGTTTTTGCTGGCGCTTATGTAGAAAACCGTGAGGCCTATAACCTGGCGTCTGACCAAATGGAGTTTATGCTGCGCGTCGGCTATAACTCCGATATGGGGGCCGGAATTATGTTGACCAATACCTATACGCTACAGCGTGATGATGAATTAAAGCACGGTTATAATGAGATTGAGGGCTGGTATCCATTATTTAAACCTACAGATAAATTAACCATCCAGCCTGGCGGGTTAATAAACGACAAAAGCATTGGTTCCGGCGGCGCCGTCTATCTGGATGTTAACTATAAATTTACCCCGTGGTTTAATCTTACGGTACGTAACCGATATAATCACAATAATTATAGTTCAACCGATTTGAATGGCGAACTGGATAATAATGACAGCTATGAAATCGGTAACTATTGGAATTTTATCATTACCGATAAGTTTTCTTATACCTTTGAACCACACTATTTTTATAACGTTAATGATTTTAATAGTAGTAATGGTACGAAGCATCATTGGGAAATCACTAATACCTTCCGTTATCGTATCAATGAACACTGGTTGCCCTACTTTGAATTACGCTGGTTAGATCGTAACGTGGGCCCCTACCATAGAGAGCAAAACCAGATTCGTATCGGGGCGAAGTATTTCTTCTGATATTATCGCCTCTATTTTCCGAATCTGCATCACAGCGGGTAGTTGTTCTGCCCGCTCATTCATCCTGAATCAGACTCCCGATATCCCGCCCCTAAGCGCCATGATAATATTCGCAAAGCGTTTTACCATATTCATGCTTATAGAGAAGGGAAACAAATGAATAAGCGATTTAATATTGATTGGGACAATGAATTAACCCAGGAACAGCTCATTAATTTGATTTTAACCGATGAAGATCTGCCAAAGCTTCGCTCACTGACCATTGGTAACTGGGGTGATTGTTGGGAAGACGAAACCTGCCAGCCTATTATTGATATGATTGTGGAGAACGCCCCCCCGCTTTGCTCACCTGGAATCACTGTTTATCGGTGATATGGAGAGCGAAGACTGCGAGATCTCCTGGATTAAACAAGGTGACTATTCCAGGCTCTATGCGGCGTTACCCGATCTGAAGGAACTGATTATTAAAGGCGCGTCGGATCTGCGACTGGGCGCTATACATCATGAGAAACTGGAGCACCTGGAAATCATTTCCGGCGGCATCCCTTCTAACGTACTTGCCGAACTACAAAATGCGCAGCTCCCTGCATTAAAAATGCTGAAGCTCTTCCTGGGCGTAGAGGAATACGGTTTTGACGGTTCGCTGGATGACGTGATGGCGCTGGCATCGAAAGATCTTTTCCCTCAGCTCACCCATCTGGGGTTGATGAACAGCGAAGAGCAGGATGATATCGTCCGCCGGGTGCTGGAAAGTAATATCCTGCCGCAGCTTAACGTGCTGGAACTCTCATGCGGTACCTTAACGGACAACGGCGCAGAGGCGCTGCTGGAGCATAAAGACCGAATTGCGCATCTGGAAACACTCGATCTCCACCACCACTATTTGACGCAGGAGATGCAGGAAAAGCTAAAAGCCACACTGCCGATAAACCTGAATCTTTCAGAAGCTCTGGAGCCTGATGATTACGATGGCGATATTTATATGAATGCGATGTACACCGAGTGATTGTGTAGGGGAATGTGCACATTCCCCTACTCAACGATAAAGGGATTTATTGTGATTACGCTCATTGGCCCCCATCAGAGCAAGCGCACGCATTATTTTATGCAGGCTGCCGCCGTACTTGGGGAACCCGTCACGGCGCTGACTCATCCGCACGCGCTGGACGCTTCGCTGACCTCTGGCATCGTTAAAATCGACCCGCCAGTACACAGTGAAACAGACATCCGCAAAATAAACGCGATCGGTCTGGACTATATCCATTTTTTGCAGAACATGGCGGCGCGTCCTGGCGTCACCTGGCTTAACCATCCGGCGGGCCTCATTCACCTGTTGGATAAAAAACGCTGCAAGCGGCGCTTACTGGAACACGGCATCCCCACGCCGCCGTTGGTAGCGGAAGACGTAAAAAGTTTTGTACAGCTCACCGCCATCATGGAGGAAAAAAGGGTCGCCAGCGTGTTCATTAAGCCCTCGCTGGGTTCTGGCGCGGCGGGCGTTATCGCTTTGCGCCGCCACCCTGATGGCATAAAGCAGGTGCTTTACAGCGCGATTGCCATATCAGGACAACAGCTATTTAACAGCAAAAAAATCCAACAGTATCGTCAGAAAGAAGATATCCAGCTCATTATTGATGGCGTTCTTCAGCAGGAAAACCTCGTCGAACAGTGGCTGCCCAAAGCCAGCGTAAAGCATAAAACCTATGATTTACGCATCGTCTGCCTGGATGGCGAAATTATCTGGCGAGTGGTCAGAACCTCCTCGCAGCCCATTACTAACTTACATCTGCAAAACCAGGCTTACTGCTTCGAAAGTCTGGAGTTATCTGCCGCAAAAGTGACTGAGATCGATACGCTCTGTCAAAATGCCATGCGACTTTTCCCTGGCATTCGCTTAGCGGGTATTGATGTTTTACTTACCACCAGCCTGACGCCGTATATTATTGAAATTAATGGCCAGGGTGATTTGATTTATCAGGATGCGCAGCAGAATAATCTAATTTATCAGGCGCAAATCCGGGCCATGAGGAAGCAAAATGTATAATTCAATGGATGAAGTCCCCGTCTCGCTGCACGCGTCGATTGACACAGGCGATGGCGAATTCGATATGAATGCGCTAATTAGTAATAACGCTCATATTCTTTTTATTGTGCTGGACTCGTTACGCTACGACATTGCGCTTCAGGAACAAACCGCCGGAAATACGCCCAACCTTAATCATTATGGACAATGGACGAAATGCGAGGCGGCCGGTAATTTTACCTGGCCTTCGCATCACGCCATGTTTTCAGGTTTTATGCCAAAACCTATTGATGATACCGTTAATCAGACCATGCTGTTTTTCCCAAAAGATATCGGACTTGGTCGTAAAGGCCCGAAAAATGCATTTGCCTTTGAAGACGCAACATGGATAAAAAGTCTGGAAAATAAAGGCTACCAGACCATCTGTATTGGCGGCGTCTCTTTCTTTAATAACCGCTCCGGCATGGGAAAAGTGTTCCCGTCGATGTTTAAAGAGAGTTACTGGCATCCACGCTTTGCCTGTACGGTTAAAGAAAGTATGGATAACCAGATCCATTATATCCAGAAAATCATGGCCGAACGTGCTGGCAGCCAACCGGTCATGATGTATATCAATATCGACACGATTCATTACCCTAACCATTTTTACGTTGAGGGCGCGGCCCCTGGCGATACCGTTGAGACCCATGCCGCCGCGCTACGCTATATCGACGCCCGCATCGACGGATTACTAAACATTTTCCGCCAAACCGGCGGCGAAACGTTCGTTATTGTCTGCTCCGATCACGGTACCTGCTATGGCGAAGACGGGAAATATTTCCATAGTTTTAATCATCCGATCGTTAATACCGTTCCCTATATGCATTTCTTGCTGAGCTGTAATCATTAATATGAATAACAATGATATTTATCGTCAGTATATGTACAGTTATCCGCATAAGACGGCTTATCGGGAGGTGGAGAACGTCAGCTTTAGCGAAGTAAAACCGCGGATTTACGAGCACGACACACATCTGTATGTTCATATGCCCTTTTGTCAAAGTCGCTGCGGGTTCTGTAATTTATTTACCTGCACTGGCGCAGATAATACGTTCATTGATAGCTATATCGACGCGATTATTACCCAGGGCCGACAAATGGCGCTGGCGCCCGCCCACTGGGCAAGCTTTACCGTAGGCGGCGGCACACCTCTGCTATTAAATATTGCGCAATTAGAGAAGTTATTTTTTTCCGTCTTTGATGTGCTCAATGTTGACTGGAATATTTATAAAACGATTGAAACTTCCCCTACGGATACCACGGCAGAAAAAGTAGCGCTATTAAACGCCTTTTCCGTTAATCGCGTCAGTATTGGCGTACAAAGTTTTCATGATAGCGAGTTACATACGCTGCACCGCCGCCACAATGCCGCCAGCGCGCACCAGGCGCTGGAATGGCTAAAGGCGGGTCATTTTCCATCACTCAATATTGATATTATTTATGGCATTCCCGGCCAGACTCACGCAAGCCTGACGGAATCGTTACATCAGGCGCTCGTTTATCAACCGGAAGAGCTGTTCCTTTATCCGCTTTATAATATGCCTCGCCAGGAAAATATGCATAGCTACTACGTTTTAGCCCGCGATCTTTTACGCAACGCGGGCTACACCCAAACGTCCATGCGCCGTTTCGTCCTTAATCCAGCGCCATCCGCCGCGGCGGAAAGCTGCGGATTTGAAAACTCACTGGCGCTCGGCGCGGGCGGCAGAAGTTATCTTGGCAATCTGCATTACTGTTCACCGTGGTCGTCGAACCTGCAAACATCACGAAAAATCATTCAGGCGTTTATCGACAGCCCGGATAAAACCGTCATTAATCACGGTTATCTGCTTCCCCCTGATGAAATGAAACGCCGCTTTATCATTAAAAATCTATTTTTCTGGCAGGGACTTTCTCTTAGCGATTATCAGCAATATTTTGCCAGCGATGCGCTAAGGGATTTCCCCGACCTTGAACGCTTCATACGGCAGGGTTACTGCTATCAGAATGGCAGTCGCCTCCGGCTAACGGAGACCGGTATGGCATTATCCGATTGCCTTGCTCCTGTGTTCGTTTCGCCTGAGGTGATGCTACGGGAGAATCGGCAGAGATGAGCGCCCCCGCCCTGCGCGATATTCACACGCTGTTTTATCGCGGCTATCTTAAATCGTGTAATTATCATTGCGGCTATTGCCCGTTCCATAAACACGCCCGCAACGATAAAAAACGCGACGAAGCCGCGCTATGGCGCATGGTTGACCATTTGCCTCTTTTAGGTACGCCGTTGAATGTGATGATTACGCCTTATGGCGAGGCGCTACGCTTGCGTTATTACATGGCGGCGTTGGCAGAAATTAGCCGCTATCCTCATGTTCAGGCGGTCGGCATACAAACTAACGCCTCTTTTTCGTTAATGTCATTGCTGGAATCATTTCGTGCCGGCGGCGGAGATATCTCAAAGCTTCGGTTATGGTGTTCTTTTCATCCCTCACAAATTACCGCTGAGCGCTTTCTCCAGCAGTGTTTAGCGCTCTCTGCCGCCGGAATAACCTGGTGCGCGGGGGCTGTCGCCAGTATGAAAGATATCGCCCAGTTTCGTTGGCTACGCCAGCAGTTGCCTGACCAGAATTATTTTTGGTTTAACGCCAACGAGTGTGCCAATACCCGGCATACCGTTGAGGAAACCATCGCCTTCAGCGAACTCGATCCGCTGTATGTGGTTGAAACGCAGCAGTGGCCAGCGCAGCTGGATATCTGTACCGCAGGAAGAAAAAGTATTTTTATGGACGCAGAAGGCGATCTTTTTGCTTGTCATATCAGCAAAATTAAAATGGGTAATTTATATCAGCAACGTCTTAATTCTCCCGCCTGCCAGGCAAAACAATGCCACTGTTTTCTCGCTTATCAGCACCGTCTCGATATTCCATTGCTGAATCACCTGGATGCCTCACGCTGTTTTAGGATCGGACGCTCATGCGATATCGTTTAATCGCTTTTGATCTTGATGGAACGCTGCTAAACCGTAATAAACAAATTCTGCCAGAGTCGCTAACCGCCATCCGTCAGATGCAGGACATGGGCTGCCGAATAATGCTTGTCACCGGTCGCTCTCATCGTGAAGCCTATGCGTATTATCAAACGCTGGCGCTCACCGAACCGATGATCTGTTGTAACGGAAGTTATATTTATCAACCGGCTCAACAGCAGATCCTTGATCCGCTGCCGCTGACGCACTTACAAACGGAAAAAATACTGGCGCGGGTATATCCGCTTAAACCGACAATTCGTGCTGATGATAAAATAATCTTTCAGGCTGATGAGTTAAGCAGTAGGGAAAATATCTGGCAAATCAGCGTCGTTCATCGGCACATAAAACAACTACAACATATTGCTGAGTTTATACAGCATGAATTACAGCTAAGCTGTACCTGGTCCTGGCATCATCAACTGGATATTCTCCAGAAGGGGTGCAGCAAAGGGCAAAGCCTCGCCAGATATGCACAGCAACAGCATATCGCAATGCGCGAAGTGATGGCGTTTGGCGATAATGATAACGATGCGGAAATGCTACGTTTAGCCGGATTGGGCGTCGCGATGGGGAATGCCAGCGCCCGGGCAAAGGTTTATGCGGATAGCGTCATTGGTCGGCATAATACGCCAGCGATTGCTGATTTTTTGGCAACCTTATCCCTTTCTCAACGTGAATAAAAAAACCCCGCCGAGTTTTCATTTCGGCAGGGTTTTTATCCGTAAGAGCGTTAATTACTCTTCTTTCTGACCACGGTTCGCACGGCGGCGATCGTTTTCCGTCAGGTGACGTTTACGGATACGGATAGAGGTTGGGGTGACTTCTACCAGTTCGTCGTCATCAATGAACTCCAGCGCTTGCTCAAGGCTCATTTTAATTGGCGGAACCAGAATCACCGCTTCATCCGTACCAGACGCACGCATGTTGGTCAGTTTCTTACCGGTCAGGCAGTTTACCGTCAGGTCGTTGGAGCGACTGTGAATACCAATAATCTGGCCTTCATAAACTTCCGCACCGTGACCCAGGAACAGCTTACCGCGATCCTGCAAACCGAACAGCGCAAACGCCACCGCTTTACCCTGACCGTTGGAGATCAGTACGCCGTTCTGACGCTGGCCCACTTCACCCGGACGAATATCGTCGTAATGGCTGAAGGTGGAGTACAGCAGACCCGTACCGGAAGTCATGGTCATGAATTCTGAACGGAAACCAATCAGCCCACGGCTTGGGATCACGTAGTCGAGACGTACGCGGCCTTTACCGTCCGGATTCATGTTTTTCAGGTCGCCTTTACGCTCGCCCAGCGCCTGCATGACAGACCCCTGGTGCTGCTCTTCGACGTCCAGCGTCACGTTTTCGTACGGCTCTTGTTTACGACCGTCGATTTCACGGAAGATAACTTTCGGACGGGAAACCGCCAGTTCGAAACCTTCACGACGCATATTTTCAATCAGCACGGACAGGTGCAGTTCGCCACGACCGGATACACGGAACGCATCCGCATCTTCGGTTTCTTCAACGCGCAGCGCCACGTTATGCACCAGCTCTTTGTTCAGACGGTCAAGAATCTGACGAGAAGTCACAAACTTACCTTCTTTACCGCAGAACGGCGAGGTGTTAACGCAGAAGAACATAGACACGGTCGGCTCATCAACGGACAGCGCCGGCAGCGCTTCAACGTTCTGCGGGTCGCAGATGGTGTCGGAAATGTTCAGCTCGCCCAGACCGGTGATCGCAATGATATCGCCCGCTTCGGCGATATCGCTGTCGATACGCTCCAAACCCAGATGCGTCAGCACTTTACCTACTTTCGCGTTACGGGTTTTCCCTTCACTATCGATGATAGTGACCTGCTGGTTCGGCTTCACTTTGCCGCGTTTGATACGGCCGATGCCGATAACGCCAACGTAGTTGTTGTAGTCCAGCTGGGAGATCTGCATCTGCAACGGACCATCGAGGTCAACGTCCGGCGCCGGAACATGATCAACGATCGCCTGATACAGCGGGGTCATGTCTTCCGCCATATCTTCGTGGTCCAGACCCGCGATACCGTTCAGCGCCGAAGCGTAGATGATCGGGAAGTCCAGCTGTTCGTCGGTCGCGTCGAGGTTAACAAACAGGTCGAATACCTGGTCAACAACCCAGTCAGGGCGCGCGCCAGGACGGTCAACCTTGTTGATAACCACAATAGGTTTCAGGCCATGAGCAAAGGCTTTTTTGGTCACGAAGCGCGTTTGCGGCATCGGGCCGTCAAATGCGTCAACCACCAGCAGCACAGAGTCAACCATGGACATGACGCGCTCTACTTCACCACCGAAGTCAGCGTGCCCGGGAGTATCAACGATGTTGATACGGTAATCATTCCATTTAATAGCGGTGTTTTTAGCGAGGATAGTAATACCACGCTCTTTCTCCAAATCGTTGGAGTCCATCACTCGCTCTTGAGTTTCGGCACGCGCGTCGAACGTACCGGATTGCTGGAGCAGCTTATCAACCAGGGTAGTTTTACCATGGTCAACGTGCGCGATGATGGCGATGTTACGCAAATTTTCGATCACAACTTTGCCTCAGGCATTAGAAATAGCGCGTTATTGTACACGGATTAATCGCACTACAAAACAGGATCACAAACATCCTCCGCAAACAAGTATTGCAGAGTCTCTTTGTGATCGCTTTCACGGAGCGTTAAAAGGGTGGCTTGCGTTCTATTGCACCAATGTGGTGCTTAATGTTCACATTAAAGCACTATTTTGGTGCAACATAGTCACCGTGGTGCAGCCTTTTTGCACGATGGTGCGCATGATAACGCCTTTTGGGGGCAATGTGAAAGTTGGCACAGATTTCGCTTTATATTTTTACGGCGACACGGCCAGCAGAATTGAAGATCTCGTTACCACGACGACCGACCATGACCAATCCGGGAGAGTACAAGTATGTCCGCTGAACACGTTTTGACGATGCTGAACGAGCACGAAGTGAAGTTTGTCGATCTGCGCTTCACCGATACCAAAGGCAAAGAACAGCACGTCACGATTCCTGCTCATCAGGTAAATGCCGAATTCTTTGAAGAAGGCAAAATGTTTGACGGCTCCTCTATCGGCGGCTGGAAAGGCATTAACGAATCCGACATGGTGCTGATGCCAGACGCATCCACCGCAGTGATTGACCCGTTCTTCGCGGACTCTACCCTGATTATCCGTTGCGACATCCTGGAGCCTGGCACTCTGCAAGGTTATGACCGTGACCCACGTTCCATCGCAAAACGTGCGGAAGACTACCTGCGCGCGACCGGTATCGCCGATACCGTCCTGTTTGGGCCGGAACCTGAATTCTTCCTGTTCGACGACATCCGCTTCGGCGCATCTATCTCCGGCTCACATGTGGCGATTGACGATATTGAAGGCGCCTGGAACTCCTCTACCAAGTACGAAGGCGGCAACAAAGGCCATCGTCCGGGCGTGAAAGGCGGTTATTTCCCGGTTCCGCCAGTTGACTCCGCGCAGGATATCCGTTCTGAAATGTGTCTGGTCATGGAGCAGATGGGCCTGGTCGTTGAAGCGCACCACCACGAAGTAGCGACCGCAGGTCAGAACGAAGTGGCGACCCGCTTTAACACCATGACCAAAAAAGCCGACGAAATTCAGATTTACAAATATGTCGTGCATAACGTGGCTCACCGCTTCGGTAAGACCGCGACCTTTATGCCAAAACCGATGTTCGGCGATAACGGTTCCGGTATGCACTGCCACATGTCGCTGGCGAAGAACGGCACCAACCTGTTCTCTGGCGACAAATATGCCGGCCTGTCTGAACAAGCGCTGTACTACATCGGCGGCGTCATCAAACACGCCAAAGCCATCAACGCCCTGG
This sequence comes from Salmonella sp. SJTUF14076, assembly GCF_015534835.1. Classification (NCBI taxonomy): domain Bacteria; kingdom Pseudomonadati; phylum Pseudomonadota; class Gammaproteobacteria; order Enterobacterales; family Enterobacteriaceae; genus Salmonella; species Salmonella sp. SJTUF14076. The sequence continues at coordinate 4,553,930 of NZ_CP064674.1, forward strand.
CGAACCCGACCACCAACTCCTACAAGCGTCTGGTCCCGGGTTACGAAGCGCCGGTGATGCTGGCCTACTCCGCCCGTAACCGTTCCGCCTCCATCCGTATTCCGGTGGTGGCGTCTCCGAAAGCGCGCCGTATCGAAGTTCGCTTCCCGGACCCGGCGGCTAACCCGTATCTGTGCTTTGCCGCCCTGCTGATGGCCGGTCTGGACGGGATTAAGAATAAGATTCACCCGGGCGAAGCCATGGACAAAAACCTGTATGACCTGCCGCCGGAAGAAGCGAAAGAGATCCCACAGGTAGCGGGTTCTCTGGAAGAAGCGCTGAACGCGCTGGACCTGGACCGCGAGTTCCTGAAAGCAGGCGGCGTGTTCACGGATGAAGCGATCGATGCGTATATTGCGCTGCGTCGCGAAGAAGATGACCGCGTGCGTATGACCCCGCACCCGGTAGAGTTTGAGCTGTACTACAGCGTTTAATCGTATATTAAAAATCCGACAAATTTCGCGTTGCTGCAAGGCGGCAACTGAGCACATCCCCAGGAGCATAGATAGCGATGTGACTGGGGTAAGCGAAGGCAGCCAACGCAGCAGCAGCGTGAAAGGCGTCAGGAGTTTTTGAGTTGCCGTGGAAACTTTCAGCCCATCCCAGGATGGGCTTTTTTCTCCACCAACAATCTGATCTCACGCGCTTTTTAGTGGTAAAAAGCTATAATGCACTAAAATGGTGCAACCTTTTCCAGGAGACTGCTGAATGGCAAGCGGCATACAGCCCGATGCTGGGCAGATCCTCAATTCGTTAATCAACAGCGTGCTGGTGGTCGACGACGCGCTGGCAATCCATTACGCCAATCCTGCCGCGCAGCAGTTGCTCGCGCAAAGCTCACGCAAACTGTTCGGGACGCCGTTACCTGAACTGTTGAGCTATTTTTCGTTAAACATTGACCTGATGCGCGAAAGTTTAGCGGCAGGACAAGGCTTTACCGATAACGAAGTGACGCTGGTGATTGATAGTCGCTCGCATATTCTCTCTTTGACCGCCCAACGTCTGCCCGACGATTTTATACTGCTCGAAATGGCGCCGATGGATAACCAGCGTCGTCTGAGTCAGGAGCAGTTGCAGCACGCGCAGCAAATCGCCGCCCGCGATCTGGTGCGCGGTCTGGCGCACGAAATCAAAAATCCGCTCGGCGGCCTGCGCGGCGCGGCGCAGCTACTCAGCAAGGCGCTGCCCGACCCGGCGCTAACGGAATATACCAAAGTCATCATTGAACAGGCCGACAGGCTACGCAACCTTGTCGATCGTTTACTGGGGCCGCAGCACCCGGGAATGCACATTACCGAGAGCATACATAAAGTCGCGGAGCGCGTGGTGGCGCTGGTGTCGATGGAACTGCCGGATAATGTCCGGCTTATCCGCGATTACGACCCCAGTCTGCCAGAACTGCCGCACGACCCGGAACAAATTGAGCAAGTACTGCTGAATATTGTCCGCAATGCCTTGCAGGCGCTGGGGCCGGAAGGCGGCGAAATTACGCTGCGTACGCGTACCGCCTTCCAGTTAACGCTGCATGGCGAACGCTATCGCCTGGCGGCGCGTATAGACGTTGAAGACAATGGGCCGGGCATTCCTCCCCATTTACAGGATACGCTGTTCTACCCGATGGTCAGCGGTCGCGAAGGCGGCACCGGGCTTGGGTTATCTATCGCCCGCAATCTTATCGATCAACACGCCGGCAAAATTGAATTTACCAGTTGGCCGGGGCATACCGAGTTTTCGGTTTACCTGCCGATTCGGAAATAGAGGTGTTTATGCAACGAGGAATAGTCTGGGTCGTCGATGATGATAGTTCCATCCGTTGGGTGCTTGAACGTGCTCTCGCCGGGGCAGGGTTGACCTGTACCACCTTTGAGAATGGTAATGAAGTACTGGCTGCGCTGGCCAGTAAAACGCCGGACGTCTTGCTGTCGGATATCCGAATGCCGGGAATGGACGGGCTGGCGCTATTAAAGCAGATTAAACAGCGTCACCCGATGCTTCCGGTCATCATTATGACCGCGCATTCCGATTTAGATGCCGCCGTGAGCGCCTATCAGCAGGGGGCGTTTGATTATCTGCCTAAACCGTTTGATATTGATGAAGCCGTCGCTCTGGTCGAGCGCGCGATTAGTCACTATCAGGAGCAGCAGCAGCCGCGTAATATCGAGGTTAACGGCCCGACAACAGACATGATAGGCGAAGCGCCCGCCATGCAGGATGTGTTTCGCATTATTGGTCGGCTGTCGCGTTCTTCGATTAGCGTGCTGATTAACGGCGAATCAGGGACCGGTAAAGAACTGGTCGCCCATGCGCTACATCGCCATAGCCCACGCGCCAAAGCGCCGTTTATCGCGCTCAATATGGCGGCCATCCCGAAAGATTTGATTGAATCCGAACTGTTTGGCCATGAGAAAGGCGCTTTTACCGGGGCGAATACCATCCGGCAGGGCCGTTTCGAGCAGGCTGACGGCGGCACGCTGTTTCTGGACGAAATTGGCGATATGCCGCTGGATGTCCAGACTCGTCTGTTACGCGTGCTGGCTGACGGACAGTTCTACCGCGTGGGCGGGTACGCGCCGGTAAAAGTGGATGTGCGCATTATCGCCGCCACCCACCAGAACCTCGAACGACGCGTTCAGGAAGGGAAATTCCGCGAAGACCTGTTCCACCGCCTGAACGTGATTCGTATCCATCTTCCGCCGTTGCGCGAGCGTCGTGAGGATATTCCGCGCCTGGCGCGCCATTTTTTGCAGGTCGCCGCCCGTGAATTAGGCGTGGAAGCCAAATTATTACATCCGGAAACCGAAACGGCGTTAACGCGCCTGGCATGGCCTGGTAACGTGCGTCAGTTAGAAAATACCTGCCGCTGGCTCACCGTCATGGCCGCCGGACAGGAGGTATTGATCCAGGATTTACCGGGCGAACTGTTTGAAGCCTCGGCGCCGGATAGCCCGTCCCACCTGCCGCCGGATAGCTGGGCTACATTACTGGCGCAATGGGCGGACCGCGCCTTGCGATCCGGTCATCAAAACCTGCTTTCTGAAGCGCAGCCAGAACTGGAAAGAACGCTACTGACCACGGCGTTACGCCATACGCAGGGTCATAAACAGGAAGCCGCCAGGCTGCTCGGTTGGGGGCGAAACACCCTAACGCGGAAGTTGAAAGAGCTGGGAATGGAGTAAACATTACCCGCGAGTGTAAAGATTAATAATTGAGCGCAAAACGCTGCTATTTTGCGCTTTACTGTTCCGATGAGTTCAGTATGATCATGCCCGGCAAACGGGGGGATTCATTATGTTAGAATCTATTATTAATCTGGTATCGAGTGGAGCGGTCGACAGCCACACGCCACAAACTGCGCTAGCCGCCGTGTTGTGTGCCGCGCTGGTGGGACTGTTCAGCTGACAATGTGCCGGATGGCGCTAATGCTTATCCGGCCTACAGGTTGTCGCAACGTGTAGGCCCGGTAAGCGCAGCGCCACCGGGCAACCCGGCTAAATGACGCGCGAGAACTGCTGCATCCGCGCTTTCTGGCGCAGATACGCGTCAAAGCACATGCAGATATTGCGAATCAGCAAACGACCTTTCGCCGTCACCTGAATTCCCTTCTCGCTAATATCCACCAGCCCATCTTTCGCCAGCGGCGACAGTAACTGCAAATCTTCGGCAAAATACTCAGCGAAATGCAAACCCCACTGCTGTTCGACAGCGTTAAAATCCAGGCGGAAGTTACAAATCAGCGCTTTGATAACATCGCGACGAATACAATCATCACGGGTCAGCGTAATACCACGCCATAGCGCATTGCCCCGCTCATCCACTTGCTGGTAATAACGCTTCAGCTCTTTCTGGTTCTGCATGTAGCCATCGCCAATCATGCTGATAGCAGAAACCCCCATCCCCAGCAGATCGGTATCGCCCTGGGTCGTATAGCCCTGAAAATTACGGTGCAGCACGCCTTCGCGCTGCGCGACGGCCAGTTCGTCGTCCGGACGGGCAAAATGGTCCATCCCGATAAACTGATAACCGGCCTGAGTAAGCGATACGATCGTCTCCTGCAAAATATCCAGTTTCTGCTGCGCGCTGGGTAAATCGGCATCTTTAATTTTACGCTGGGCGGCAAAAAGCGTTGGCAGATGCGCATAGTTAAAGACGCTCAAACGATCGGGGTTCAGCTCCGTCACACGCTTCAGCGTGAAAGCGAAGCTTTCCGGCGTCTGTTTCGGTAGACCGTAGATCAAATCGATATTGGTCGAGGTAAAGCCGATATCGCGGGCGTGATTAAGCAACGCAAAGATGAATTCTTCATCCTGCTCGCGGTTAACCAGGCGCTGCACCTCTTTATTAAAGTCCTGCACGCCCATACTCAGGCGGTTAAAACCTTCCGCACGTAAATGATCGAGCACATCCAGCTCAATTTCACGGGGATCGACTTCGATCGAGATTTCCGCGTCGGTATTAAAGTGGAAATTTTCACGCAACAGCGTCATTAAGCGGCTGATTTGCGCTTTATTCAGGTAAGTAGGCGTACCGCCGCCCCAGTGAAGCTGGCTGACATGACGGTTTGCAAACAGCGGCGCGCGATGACGAATTTCCTGCTCAAGCGCGTCAAGATACTGGTCAGCTTTATGCTGTTGGCGGGTGACAATCTTGTTGCAGCCGCAGAAATAACACAACTTGTGACAAAACGGGATATGCACATACAGCGAGAGCGGACGTTCAGGATAACGCGCCACAGCCTGCAAGAATGCGGCGTCCTCGAAGTCTTCAGAAAACTCCAGCGCGGTTGGGTACGAGGTATATCGTGGCCCGGAATAGTTATATTTCTGGATCAGGGCCAGATCCCAGTCTATTTGCTGTTCAGACATGCTCACTCCTTCCGATGGCGTCTCTGGCGGGTACGGCGTACCGGCTTCACGCCATGACGGGCGGCAAGCCGGCTGCGCAGCCATTTCTGTCGCCGCGACAATCGCTGTAGTTTAACGAATAACCACACCAGATAACATATAACCGGAAGGGTTATAAGCAGGACGGGCAAGCCCACGGTGTAAACCCGTTAGTTGCCGCCTCTTAGCAGGCGCATCATATCTTCCTGCTTCTCGTCCTCTTCGTCGTCTTCTTCGTCGTCATCGTAAGACAGACCAAGCTTCTGCATCAGTTCATCAATACGATCCAGTTTGGCATCTACCCAGGCTTGATCTTCCGCACTCAGGGTTTCGCCCGCTTCCAGACGTTCTAACAGCGCATCCAGGCGCTCATCCGTTTCCAGTAAATCCAACTCCGCCTGCGGTGAAAGCATAGGTTTCTCACTTTTCGGTTTATGCTGTTGGGTCACTTTTTCAGTCACGCCCAATGGAACAGGTGTTTTACTGCCAATACGTGGATCTTTTTGTTGATTCTGATTGCCGCCGCCCGAAGCGGAATTGCCGCCCGCCGCGCGACTTCCCGGCGCATGGCCGCGATGTTTTTTCAGGCGCTTACGGTCACGCGCCTCCTGGTTTAACTCTTCACGCGTTTTACGACGCTGTTTGCCAAAGGCTTTACTGCGCGGTGCAGAGGTTGGTTTTTTCATGATGTCAGATCTTTAAGCCGTTTTATTCAGTATAGAATTGAGGCGGAATCTAGCAGAAAGCAAGCAAAGAAAAAAGGCGACAGAGTAATCTGCCGCCTTTTTTCTTGACTCACGACCCTTAACGGGTTCCACCATCCCTGTTGGCTATCAACACGCCCTGTTTTTCCCTTAGCCTGGAACATTCCATGTTGTTTCCATTTCCTTTTACTAACGTCTCCGGACGTTTGTCTTCCTGACAATCCTGTGTCTTCGCCTCCTGGCGCTCCTGACCCTCATCCTGAGTCGTTGATCCTGTTAGCGTCCTCGCTATGTGCATTACTTTACTCTTTTGGGGTAAACTCACAAGATACCGACACGGCAAATCCCTTTTTTTCAGACAATTACCTTTCTATAAATTCATGATTTAACTATATTAACTGGCTTTTAGCGTGACAACGACTCTGTCATGTCGCATAAGTGCAATGGACAATGTCTCACAAAGCGTATGGCTTTTACTTACAGCACCGCCGCGCCGAAAAATCCGTCTTTTGCTGGCGTTCAGGTATAATCGCCACAATGCTTTGACTGACGGAGACGACCGCTTTGACTAACCTGAATTATCAACAGACGCATTTTGTGATGAGTGCGCCTGATATTCGCCATTTACCTTCCGATTGCGGAATTGAAGTGGCTTTTGCTGGCCGTTCCAATGCAGGCAAATCCAGCGCCCTGAACACGTTGACCAACCAAAAAAGCCTGGCGCGTACCTCTAAAACGCCGGGCCGTACCCAATTGATTAACCTGTTTGAAGTCGTAGATGGCAAACGGTTGGTCGACCTGCCGGGCTATGGCTACGCGGAAGTCCCGGAAGAGATGAAACGCAAGTGGCAACGCGCGCTGGGGGAATATCTGGAGAAACGTCAAAGCCTACAGGGCTTAGTCGTTTTAATGGATATCCGCCATCCGTTGAAAGACCTCGACCAACAGATGATCCAGTGGGCTGTAGAGAGCAATATCCAGGTTCTGGTTCTGCTGACCAAAGCGGACAAACTGGCCAGCGGCGCGCGCAAGGCGCAGTTGAATATGGTACGTGAAGCCGTGCTGGCTTTTAATGGCGATGTGCAGGTAGAAGCGTTTTCCTCGCTGAAAAAGCAGGGAGTGGATAAGTTACGTCAGAAACTGGATAGCTGGTTTAGCGAACTGGCACCGGTCGAAGAGATTCAGGACGGGGAATAATCACCCGCTATGCCGGATGGCGCCGCTGCGCGTCTTATCCGGCCTACGGTGTGAGCGAAACTTTTCTTACGCCCAATAAAAAACGCCCCAGTCATAAACTGACTGGGGCGGCTAAAATATTCAGCCAAATCCGATTACGTGAAGTAAAAGGTCTGAAAGATAGAACATCTTACCTCTGTACCCTACGTGAATAACTTTACTCTTTTTTGAGCAACACAGAAAGACCTTTTCGTAATTTTTTTTCATTCTTTACATAGGGAATTCTAATACCCATCACAAAACCCCCGTGCTTATGTTGCTTAATTACGAAAAAAGCGCGTTATTCCTTAAATGCTTAGTGCGCTTGATCCCAATTTTCCCCGCTACCGACTTCTACCAGCAACGGCACATCAATACGCGTGCAGTTTTCCATCAACTGATGGATACGTTTTGCTACCGCATCTAAGTCGTCTTTATGCACCTCGAACACTAATTCATCGTGTACCTGCATAATCATCCGCACGCGTGGCTGCTCGGCCTGTAGCCAGGCATCGACGGCAATCATGGCGCGCTTGATGATATCGGCAGCCGTTCCTTGCATGGGAGCATTGATCGCCGCGCGTTCCGCCCCCGCGCGCCGCGCCGCGTTGCTGGATTTAATATCCGGCAGGTAAAGGCGGCGTCCCTCCAGCGTTTCCACATAGCCTTGTTCTTTTGCCTGAGCGCGGGTGCGTTCCATATATTCCAGCACGCCAGGGTAGCGTTCGAAGTAGAGATCCATATACTTCTGCGCCTCTTTACGCGGAATATTAAGCTGGCGAGAAAGACCGAAGGCGCTCATCCCGTAAATCAGGCCAAAGTTAATGGCTTTCGCACTTCGGCGCTGTTCCCCGGTCACGCTATCCAGCGGCAAGCCAAAGACTTCCGCCGCCGTTGCGCGGTGAATATCTTTCCCTTCGGCGAACGCCGTGAGCAGTCCTTTATCACGGGAAAGATGCGCCATAATACGCAGCTCAATCTGTGAATAGTCCGCAGATACAATGAGATAATCCTCAGGCGCAATAAATGCCTGACGAATGCGGCGGCCCTCTTCATTGCGCACCGGAATATTTTGCAGGTTCGGATCGGTGGACGATAAACGTCCCGTCGCCGTTACCGCCTGATGATAGGACGTATGGACGCGCCCGGTTTTCGGGTTAATCATCAGCGGCAGCTTATCGGTATAGGTGGATTTTAGCTTCGCCAGACCACGATACTCCAGAATCACTTTCGGCAACGGATAGTCCAGCGCCAGCTCCTCCAGCACCTCTTCCGACGTTGACGGCGCGCCGCCAGGCGTTTTCTTCAACGGCTTAATACCCTGCTTTTCAAACAGGATGGTCTGCAACTGCTTCGTTGAGGACAGGTTGAACGCCTCGCCCGCAATGTCATGCGCTTTCTTTTCCAGTTCCGCCAGACGTAGCGTGATTTCTTCCGAATGTTTGTGCAGGACGGCAGGATCGATTTTTACGCCATTGCGCTCAACGCGTGACAGTACCGGCACCAGCGGCATTTCGATGTTTTCGAAAACATTCAGCGGGCCTTTGTGCTGCTGGAGCTCAGGCCACATTTTGAGATGCAACTGTAACGTGACATCCGCATCTTCTGCCGCATAGCGCCCCGCTTCCTCCAGTGCGATCTGGTTAAAGGTGAGCTGGTTTTTACCTTTACCGGCAATGTCTTCAAAGGTGATAGTTTTGTGCTTCAGCCAACGATCGGACAAGCTGTCCATATCATGGCGTCCGGCGACGCTGTTCAGAATGTAAGACTCAAGCATGGTATCGAAGGCGATACCGCGCAGCTCAATACCGTAATTTTGCAAGACGCCGCGATCGTACTTGAGGTTTTGCCCCACTTTGCGCACTTTTTCATCTTCCAGCAGCGGCTTCAGCAGTTCCAGAGCACGCTGGCGGGAGATTTGATCCGGAGCGTCCAGATAATCATGTGCGACAGGTACATACGCGGCAACGCCAGGTTCGATGGCAAACGAGAGGCCCACCAGGTTGGCGGCGATATTATCCAGACTGTCGGTCTCCGTGTCGAAAGCAAAAACTGGCGCTTTTTTCAGCTTTTCAATCCAGCTTTCCAGCGTAACGTCGTCCAGAATAGTGACATAATTTTCATAAGAGAGCGCCGCTGCCGGTTCGCTGGGCGATTCATCAATAACGACCGTTTCCTGCGGTTTGGCCGCCGGTTTCGCGCCCTTTGCCTGTAGCCACTTGCCTGACTCGACGTCCGCCGTCCAGCGCTTAAACTCATATTTTTTAAACAGGCCCAGCAGTTCATCCGCAATCGGCTGCTGCACTTCAAGCTGTTCGCAGGTCAGCTCCAGTTCAACATCCGTTTTAATGGTGGCGAGTTTATAAGACAGGTACGCTACGTCTTTATTCTGCGCTAATTTACCGGCCATCGTTTTGGCGCCGCGGAAAGTGAGACCGGCAATTTTTTCCGGCTCGGCGTACAGCGTATCCAGGCCGCCCAATCCCTGAAGCAAGGCTTGCGCCGTCTTCTCACCCACGCCTGGCACGCCTGGAATATTATCCGAGGAGTCCCCCATCAGCGCCAGAAAGTCGATAATCAGCTCAGGCGGCACGCCGTACTTATTAACGACTTCATCCGGGCCGAGGATGGTGTTAGTCATGGTGTTGATCAGCGTAATATTCGGCGTCACCAACTGTGCCATATCTTTATCGCCGGTGCTGATTAATACCGGACGCCCCACCTTCTCCGCTTCTCGCGCCAGTGTACCGATAACGTCATCCGCTTCTACGCCAGAGACTGCCAGCAGAGGTAACCCCATGGCTTTAACCATGGCATGTAACGGCTCTATTTGCGCTCGCAGATCATCCGGCATCGGAGGACGATGCGATTTGTAGTGTTCAAAGAGCTCATCACGGAAGGTTTTTCCTTTGGCGTCAAACACCACCGCAGCATGCGTCGGCTGATACTGCATGATCAGGCTGCGCAACATGTTGAGGACACCATACATTGCGCCCGTAGGTTCTCCCGCGCTGTTGGTTAACGGCGGAAACGCATGATAGGCGCGATAGAGATAGGATGAGCCATCTACGAGAATAAGTGGGTTTTCTGGGATCTGAACCATAATGTCCGTGCCTGTTTAACAGATTATGGTTAAAGGATGCCACATACAGGAGGAAAACTTGAGTTTTTCGCCGCATTTGCGGAAAAGTTTTGTCGATCTTCAGGATCGCTCGCAAAACAACCTGTGGATAACTTTGTGTGTAAATTCTTACCATTACTTTAAAATCAGCGCGATAGCCTTCTCGTCTTAATAATTACCCATTATTTTCAATGAGTTGTTAACATCACGTTTTTCTGATTATCTGATTCATGCCGTTATCATAATGTGGATAGTTGTTACGAGTGTTTCTATTTCATTCAGCGCCATCATTAGCATCGTTTTCTGATAGAATCAGCCTCTTGCGCCCTTTTCGCGCACCGTTTATGGCTAACTTTTGAATAATTTATTATGACGAGAATACTCGCGGCTATCACGCTCCCATTGAGTATCGTATTGACCATCCTGGTCACTATTGTTTGCTCAGTACCGATCATCATTGCCGGTATGGTAAAGCTTCTTTTGCCTGTTCCCGGTATCTGGCGCAAGGTCTCCATTTTCTGCAATTTCATGATGTATTGCTGGTGTGCTGGTCTTGCAGCGCTGTTACGCCTTAATCCGCACTTGCAATGGGATGTAGAAGGGTTAGAAGGGCTGAGCAAGAAAAATTGGTATTTACTGATTTGTAATCATCGCAGCTGGGCCGATATCGTTGTGCTTTGCGTTCTGTTCCGCAAGCATATCCCAATGAATAAGTACTTTCTTAAACAGCAATTGGCCTGGGTGCCGTTCATCGGCCTGGCGTGCTGGGCATTAGATATGCCGTTTATGAAGCGCTACTCCCGTAGCTACCTGCTCCGACACCCCGATCGACGCGGCAAAGATGTTGAAACAACTCGTCGCTCTTGCGAAAAGTTTCGTCGGTATCCCACCACTATCGTTAACTTTGTTGAAGGCTCGCGATTTACGCATGAGAAACGTCAGCAAACGCATTCACCTTATCAACATCTGTTGCCGCCAAAAGCAGCCGGTATTGCAATGGCGATTAATGTTTTAGGCTCACAGTTCGATAAGCTGCTTAATATTACGTTGTGTTACCCAAACAACGATCGTCACCCCTTCTACGATATGCTAAGCGGTAGGCTGACGCGTATTGTTGTTCGGGTGCAACTGGAACCCATAAATGAAGAACTGCACGGCGATTACGTGAACGACAAAACATTCAAACGCCGTTTTCAACGTTGGCTTAATACGCTGTGGGATAAGAAAGATATACAGATAGAAGAGATTAAAACATCTTATAAAAACGCCGGTCAGTGACCGGCGTTCTTTTTATTTTTTATCAACCAAATATTTCACGGTATCAGCATACTGCTGAACAAAAACATCCATGCTGCTGGTATCCATGCCTTGTGGGTTAATCTGGTATTTGCCATTGACGAACATCGCCGGAACGCCCTGCAGTTGCAGGTCAGCCGCGGCTTTCTCCTGTTGCGCAACCAGTGATTTCACCACGAAGCTGTTCCATGCCGCATCGTAATCTTCGCCTTTGACGCCCGCATCTACGAAAACTTTACGGATATCCGCGGCAGATTGTACTGTCTGGGTTTTCTGTACGGCTTCAAACAGCGGGACCGTGACTTTATCTTCTACACCCAACGCCATCGCCACCGCCCATGCCTGGGTGAGCTCCTTGCCCAACGGCCCCAGGAACTCAACGTGGTACTTGGTCATTTTGGTGCCTTCCGGCAGCTTTTTCTTCACATTGTCAGACACATGAAGCACTTCTTCAAACTGATAACAATGTGGGCAGTAGAAGGAGAAAAACTCCAGTACCTGGGGTTCGCCAGCGACCGGTTTATCCAGCGTGATATACTGTTTACCGTCGCTGATCTGTGCTGCCGAGGCGCTAAAAGCTAAAACCATACCAGCCAGCGCCAGCCAAATCTTTTTCATGATCAACTCTCTCCGATTAATACATTGGCGTTAATTGTAAAGGGGGTTCGTGCAAAATTTTAGTCTGCTCAATAAAAGTCGTTGTCTGTCGCTGCCAGTAATCTTCCCCTGTTAACCAGGGAAAGTTTTTTGGAAACGCAGGATCGCCCCAACGACGAATCAACCAGGCAAGATAATAAACTAAACGCATGGCGCGTAAAGGTTCAATGAGACCAATTTCAGCCGTATCGAACTCACTAACTTCTTCATAAGCTTCAATAATGGTTTCAAGCTGCATTCGCTGTTCGGCTTTGTCGCCGTTCAGCAGCATCCATAAATCCTGTATCGCCGGGCCGTTACGGGCATCATCTAAATCGACAAACAGCGGTCCATCACGCCATAGAATGTTGCCGGCATGACAATCGCCGTGCAATCGCAGCGTGGCGAAATCGGTGCGCCAGCATTCGGTAACTGCAGACAGTAGAGTATCAGTGGCTTTCAGGAAAGCCGCTTTTTGCCCGGAGGGAATCAGTGCGGCATCTTCGAATACCTGGCGAGGTTCAAAAAGATACTCTGCAAGCCCAATGTCAGGCCGGAAAGTGAAAGGACGTTTTCGCCCCGTCTGATGCAATCGGCCAAGATAACGCCCTACCGCCTCCATCTGATCGATATTGTCTGCTTCAAACTGACGACCGCCTACGCTGGGGAAAATGGCATAATGATAGCCCTGATGCGCTAACAGCGTCTGGCCATTAAACGCGAGCGGAGCAGCAACCGGAACCTCATCCTTCACCAGTTCAAGCGCGAATTGGTGTTCTTCCCGAATTTGATCAACAGACCAGCGTTCAGGACGATAAAACTTAACGACAAAACGTCGACGGTCTTCATCCTGAAACTGATAGACGCGGTTTTCATAACTGTTTAGTGGAGTCAGCCCGGAATCCACCCTGATCCCCTGTTCAAACAGCGCATCCATGATGGTTTCCGGGTGTAGCGTCTGGAAAGTAAAAGCGTTGTCGTTCATCCCATCATCCGGAAAATACTACGAATGATTCAGGATATCATTTCGTGGCGATTTCGGTGGCGCCGCTTACAAGGTTTTACTCTTTAATAACGCCGCGGGCGCGTAAAAGCGCCGTTTTAAAGTCCTCTTCATAGTCTTTTTGAATCCCTGGAATGGCGGCGTCTTTGGCGGAATCGCGCATTTTCAGATGGTAGATCAGGATATCATCAGTTAAATCTTCCAGTTTGCCGTCAAAACCTGACTCTTTCGCCAGTTTCTGCAAAAATTGCGTCAGATTAAGATCAGGCTCTTTCTGCCAGGCTGGCTGGAGGAGTTCAATGACTTCATTCAGGCGTTTACATTTCATAGCTGTGCTCCTTATTCTTGATACAGACACGGTAGCAGGGTCAATCCCACAATAAAAGAGGCGATATCGGTGAATCTGGATGAAGTAATAACCGGCGTGGTGCTGGCAGGCGGTAAAGCCCGGCGGATGGGAGGTGCGGATAAAGGTCTGCTTGAACTGAACGGGAAACCGCTCTGGCGACACGTTGCCGACGCGCTCGCGCCACAACTTGCAACGGTCGTCATTAGTGCTAATCGCCATCTGGATATCTACCAGGCCAGCGGCCTGAAAGTCATTCCGGATTCAATCGCTGACTTTCCCGGTCCGCTGGCGGGTATGCTTTCCGTTTTTCAGCAGGTAGCAAGCGACTGGTTTCTGTTTTGTCCCTGTGACAATCCCTGTATCCCCCACAACCTGGTCGATCGTTTAGCAGCGCAGCGTCATGGCGCACCCGTGGTTTGGGTTCATGATGGAGAGCGCGATCATCCAACGATCGCGTTGATTAATCGTGCCGTTGAGCCCCAGTTGACAGCTTATTTGCAAGCAGGCGAGCGGCGGGTAATGATTTTTATGCGCCAGGTAGGCGGACACGCCGTTGATTTCAGCGATTGTAAGGAGGCATTTGTGAACGTCAACACGCCGGAGGAACTCGCGCAATGGCAAAAGAGACCATGATACCGCTACTCGCCATTGCCGCATGGAGCGGCACGGGAAAAACAACACTGCTGAAAAAACTGATCCCGGCGCTTTGCGAGCATGGAATTCGGCCAGGGCTGATTAAGCATACCCATCATGATATGGATGTCGATAAACCGGGTAAAGATAGCTACGAGCTGCGTAAAGCCGGGGCGGCACAGACGCTGGTTGCCAGTCAGCAGCGCTGGGCGTTAATGACGGAAACGCCGGAGCAAAAAGAGTTGGATCTGGCATGGCTGGTGAGCCGGATGGATGCATCAAAGCTAGATATGGTGCTGGTTGAAGGGTTTAAACACGAAGCAGTTGCGAAGATCTTACTTTTTCGTCAGGGATGTGGGCACAGCGAGGAAGAATTAATTCTTGATGAGCATGTTATTGCGGTTGCCAGTGATATTCCACTTGCCGTAGCGGTACCCGTTTTGGATCTTAATGATGTATCGCAGATTTCTGTCTTCATTTTGCGGTGGTTAGAGAAAGCACGCACCTTGTAGCTACCGTCTTGAACGTCAAGCGGTAGCTACATAATTTTCATCCCACGGAAGCCGCGTTTTCAACACGCCGAAGCATAAATGTACCAGTTTGCGCATCACAGCTCCCAGCGCGGCTTTCTTCGCCTTGCCCTTTGCGACCAGCCTTTCATAGATAGCCTTCGCCTGTTTGTTCCAGCGGCTCGCGGTCAGCGCTGCAACGTACAGCTTAGCCCGCACTCCTGACGGTCCTGTTTTTGACATATGTGGTCTGCCACGCACTGAGCTCCCCGACGTTTTCTCTACCGGTGTCAGTCCCAGATAGGCCGCCACCTGTGAGGCGCTTTTGAACGTCCCGTCTTTCAGCAACGCCAGCATCTCCCGCCCGACCTGATCTTTCACTCCCTTGATTGATTTCAGTAACTCGAGATCAGCCTTCAGCCCCGGATCGTTATCCGTATGATCGGTTATCAGCTTCTCTATCCGGGCCAGTTCCTCGTTCAGCCAGCTCTTTGTTCGCTCAAGTGAACGGATGACCTCCTGTGGTGTGGATGTGGAATTCGCTTTTTCCAGCCGGTTCACCGTACGCTGTACATCCTCTCTCAGCGCATCCCGCTGGCGCAGCAATGCCCTCAGCTTACGTACTTCAGGCGAAGGAGGAACCCAGACAGCCGGGGACTTCAGCTCGCCATAACAGGCCAGCACGAAGGCATCGACAGCATCATTCTTGTTGAGGATATCCATCCCGTGGGCAAATTCGCGGACACGACAGGGGTTGGCCATGCAGACGCTGACACCGGCCTCATGCAGGCCATACGCCAGATTTTCATGGTAAATACCCGTCGCTTCCAGTACGACAGTCACGCTTTCAGGAACACATTTTTGTGCGTTCAGCCAGTCGATAACTTTACGGGCAACGGCGGGTTCGTTAGTCAGAACCTTGTGCTTTTTTTTACCGCCGGGGCCGGCAGTAAGCAGACAAAGATCGATTTTATTTTTACTGACATCAATACCGAGAGTACACACAGAACACCTCCTTTCACCTGAGCCAACACGCCATTCCAGCCTTGTACATACGAAGTCAACGCTTCTGGTTACCGTTCGGATTTTGAGTGACGTGAAAGGTGAAACGGGAGGCTTAAGCTACATCGGAAGCTCAGAGTCTTCAGGCCGGATACAAGCTTCTCCCGTTTCAGATAGCTGACAGCTAATCAGCTATCTGTTCAGGATACAAGGCCGGATAAGGCGGAGCCGCCATCCGGCGGTGCCGGTTGCCTGATGGCGCTGCGCTTATCAGGCCTACATTTTTACAGTTACCACACACGCCAAGAAGCCCGTCCAGACGGACGGGCTTCTTCACTTGTCTGATGTCTGGCAGTTTATGGCGGGCGTCCTGGCCGCCACCCTCCGGGCCGTTGCTGCGCAACGTTCAAATCTGCTCCCGGCGGATTTCTCCTCCTCAGGAGAGTGCTCACCGACAGACCACAGATAAAACAAAAGGCCCTGTCTTCCGACAGGGCCTTTTGTTTTATTTGATGCCTGGCAGTTCCCTACTCTCGCATGGGGAGACCCCACACTACCATCGGCGCTACGGCGTTTCACTTCTGAGTTCGGCATGGGGTCAGGTGGGACCACCGCGCTAGTGCCGCCAGGCAAATTCTGTTATCAGACCGTTTTTACGTTCTGATGTAATCTGAATCAGTGCTGAAAATCGTCTTCTCATCCGCCAAAACATCTTCGGCGTTGTAAGGTTAAGCCTCACGGTTCATTAGTACCGGTTAGCTCAACGCATCGCTGCGCTTACACACCCGGCCTATCAACGTCGTCGTCTTCAACGTTCCTTCAGGAGACTCTAAGTCTCAGGGAGAACTCATCTCGGGGCAAGTTTCGTGCTTAGATGCTTTCAGCACTTATCTCTTCCGCATTTAGCTACCGGGCAGTGCCATTGGCATGACAACCCGAACACCAGTGATGCGTCCACTCCGGTCCTCTCGTACTAGGAGCAGCCCCCCTCAGTTCTCCAGCGCCCACGGCAGATAGGGACCGAACTGTCTCACGACGTTCTAAACCCAGCTCGCGTACCACTTTAAATGGCGAACAGCCATACCCTTGGGACCTACTTCAGCCCCAGGATGTGATGAGCCGACATCGAGGTGCCAAACACCGCCGTCGATATGAACTCTTGGGCGGTATCAGCCTGTTATCCCCGGAGTACCTTTTATCCGTTGAGCGATGGCCCTTCCATTCAGAACCACCGGATCACTATGACCTGCTTTCGCACCTGCTCGCGCCGTCACGCTCGCAGTCAAGCTGGCTTATGCCATTGCACTAACCTCCTGATGTCCGACCAGGATTAGCCAACCTTCGTGCTCCTCCGTTACTCTTTAGGAGGAGACCGCCCCAGTCAAACTACCCACCAGACACTGTCCGCAACCCGGATTACGGGTCCACGTTAGAACATCAAACATTAAAGGGTGGTATTTCAAGGTCGGCTCCATGCAGACTGGCGTCCACGCTTCAAAGCCTCCCACCTATCCTACACATCAAGGCTCAATGTTCAGTGTCAAGCTATAGTAAAGGTTCACGGGGTCTTTCCGTCTTGCCGCGGGTACACTGCATCTTCACAGCGAGTTCAATTTCACTGAGTCTCGGGTGGAGACAGCCTGGCCATCATTACGCCATTCGTGCAGGTCGGAACTTACCCGACAAGGAATTTCGCTACCTTAGGACCGTTATAGTTACGGCCGCCGTTTACCGGGGCTTCGATCAGGAGCTTCGCTTGCGCTGACCCCATCAATTAACCTTCCGGCACCGGGCAGGCGTCACACCGTATACGTCCACTTTCGTGTTTGCACAGTGCTGTGTTTTTAATAAACAGTTGCAGCCAGCTGGTATCTTCGACTGACTTCAGCTCCATGAGTAAATCACTTCACCTACATGTCAGCGTGCCTTCTCCCGAAGTTACGGCACCATTTTGCCTAGTTCCTTCACCCGAGTTCTCTCAAGCGCCTTGGTATTCTCTACCTGACCACCTGTGTCGGTTTGGGGTACGATTTGATGTTACCTGATGCTTAGAGGCTTTTCCTGGAAGCAGGGCATTTGTTGCTTCAGCACCGTAGTGCCTCGTCGTCACGCCTCAGTGTTAAAGTGAACCGGATTTACCTGGAACACACACCTACACGCTTAAACCGGGACAACCGTCGCCCGGCCAACATAGCCTTCTCCGTCCCCCCTTCGCAGTAACACCAAGTACGGGAATATTAACCCGTTTCCCATCGACTACGCCTTTCGGCCTCGCCTTAGGGGTCGACTCACCCTGCCCCGATTAACGTTGGACAGGAACCCTTGGTCTTCCGGCGAGCGGGCTTTTCACCCGCTTTATCGTTACTTATGTCAGCATTCGCACTTCTGATACCTCCAGCAACCCTCACAGGCCACCTTCGCAGGCTTACAGAACGCTCCCCTACCCAACAACACACAGTGTCGCTGCCGCAGCTTCGGTGCATGGTTTAGCCCCGTTACATCTTCCGCGCAGGCCGACTCGACCAGTGAGCTATTACGCTTTCTTTAAATGATGGCTGCTTCTAAGCCAACATCCTGGCTGTCTGGGCCTTCCCACATCGTTTCCCACTTAACCATGACTTTGGGACCTTAGCTGGCGGTCTGGGTTGTTTCCCTCTTCACGACGGACGTTAGCACCCGCCGTGTGTCTCCCGTGATAACATTCTCCGGTATTCGCAGTTTGCATCGGGTTGGTAAGCCGGGATGGCCCCCTAGCCGAAACAGTGCTCTACCCCCGGAGATGAATTCACGAGGCGCTACCTAAATAGCTTTCGGGGAGAACCAGCTATCTCCCGGTTTGATTGGCCTTTCACCCCCAGCCACAGGTCATCCGCTAATTTTTCAACATTAGTCGGTTCGGTCCTCCAGTTAGTGTTACCCAACCTTCAACCTGCCCATGGCTAGATCACCGGGTTTCGGGTCTATACCCTGCAACTTAACGCCCAATTAAGACTCGGTTTCCCTCCGGCTCCCCTATTCGGTTAACCTTGCTACAGAATATAAGTCGCTGACCCATTATACAAAAGGTACGCAGTCACACAGGTAAACCTGTGCTCCCACTGCTTGTACGTACACGGTTTCAGGTTCTTTTTCACTCCCCTCGCCGGGGTTCTTTTCGCCTTTCCCTCACGGTACTGGTTCACTATCGGTCAGTCAGGAGTATTTAGCCTTGGAGGATGGTCCCCCCATATTCAGACAGGATACCACGTGTCCCGCCCTACTCATCGAGCTCACAGCACATGCGCTTTTGTGTACGGGGCTGTCACCCTGTATCGCGCGCCTTTCCAGACGCTTCCACTAACACACATGCTGATTCAGGCTCTGGGCTCCTCCCCGTTCGCTCGCCGCTACTGGGGGGAATCTCGGTTGATTTCTTTTCCTCGGGGTACTTAGATGTTTCAGTTCCCCCGGTTCGCCTCATTAACCTATGGATTCAGTTAATGATAGTGTGACGAGTCACACTGGGTTTCCCCATTCGGAAATCGCCGGTTATAACGGTTCATATCACCTTACCGGCGCTTATCGCAGATTAGCACGTCCTTCATCGCCTCTGACTGCCAGGGCATCCACCGTGTACGCTTAGTCGCTTAACCTCACAACCCGAAGATGTTTCTTACGATTCATCATCGTGTTGCGAAAATTTGAGAGACTCACGAACAACTTTCGTTGTTCTGTGTTTCAATTTTCAGCTTGATCCAGATTTTTAAAGAGCAAAACTTCGCAGTGAACCCTTTCAGGTACACTCTGAAGTATTTTTTCGTAAACACTCACGAGATGGTGGAGCTATGCGGGATCGAACCGCAGACCTCCTGCGTGCAAAGCAGGCGCTCTCCCAGCTGAGCTATAGCCCCATCGTGTAGTCAGAACCTCTTTACCGATAATTTTTCCTGAGACAAGGCGTGGAATAACGAAGCATACATCAGTATGTGAGTTATTTCACAACGCAGTATTCAGGGAAAATTTGGTAGGCCTGAGTGGACTTGAACCACCGACCTCACCCTTATCAGGGGTGCGCTCTAACCACCTGAGCTACAAGCCTGTAGAGGTTTTACTGCTCGTTTTTCATCAGACAATCTGTGTGAGCACTGCAAAGAACAGTTCTTTAAGGTAAGGAGGTGATCCAACCGCAGGTTCCCCTACGGTTACCTTGTTACGACTTCACCCCAGTCATGAATCACAAAGTGGTAAGCGCCCTCCCGAAGGTTAAGCTACCTACTTCTTTTGCAACCCACTCCCATGGTGTGACGGGCGGTGTGTACAAGGCCCGGGAACGTATTCACCGTGGCATTCTGATCCACGATTACTAGCGATTCCGACTTCATGGAGTCGAGTTGCAGACTCCAATCCGGACTACGACGCACTTTATGAGGTCCGCTTGCTCTCGCGAGGTCGCTTCTCTTTGTATGCGCCATTGTAGCACGTGTGTAGCCCTGGTCGTAAGGGCCATGATGACTTGACGTCATCCCCACCTTCCTCCAGTTTATCACTGGCAGTCTCCTTTGAGTTCCCGACCTAATCGCTGGCAACAAAGGATAAGGGTTGCGCTCGTTGCGGGACTTAACCCAACATTTCACAACACGAGCTGACGACAGCCATGCAGCACCTGTCTCACAGTTCCCGAAGGCACCAATCCATCTCTGGAAAGTTCTGTGGATGTCAAGACCAGGTAAGGTTCTTCGCGTTGCATCGAATTAAACCACATGCTCCACCGCTTGTGCGGGCCCCCGTCAATTCATTTGAGTTTTAACCTTGCGGCCGTACTCCCCAGGCGGTCTACTTAACGCGTTAGCTCCGGAAGCCACGCCTCAAGGGCACAACCTCCAAGTAGACATCGTTTACGGCGTGGACTACCAGGGTATCTAATCCTGTTTGCTCCCCACGCTTTCGCACCTGAGCGTCAGTCTTTGTCCAGGGGGCCGCCTTCGCCACCGGTATTCCTCCAGATCTCTACGCATTTCACCGCTACACCTGGAATTCTACCCCCCTCTACAAGACTCAAGCCTGCCAGTTTCGAATGCAGTTCCCAGGTTGAGCCCGGGGATTTCACATCCGACTTGACAGACCGCCTGCGTGCGCTTTACGCCCAGTAATTCCGATTAACGCTTGCACCCTCCGTATTACCGCGGCTGCTGGCACGGAGTTAGCCGGTGCTTCTTCTGCGGGTAACGTCAATTGCTGCGGTTATTAACCACAACACCTTCCTCCCCGCTGAAAGTACTTTACAACCCGAAGGCCTTCTTCATACACGCGGCATGGCTGCATCAGGCTTGCGCCCATTGTGCAATATTCCCCACTGCTGCCTCCCGTAGGAGTCTGGACCGTGTCTCAGTTCCAGTGTGGCTGGTCATCCTCTCAGACCAGCTAGGGATCGTCGCCTTGGTGAGCCGTTACCTCACCAACAAGCTAATCCCATCTGGGCACATCTGATGGCAAGAGGCCCGAAGGTCCCCCTCTTTGGTCTTGCGACGTTATGCGGTATTAGCCACCGTTTCCAGTAGTTATCCCCCTCCATCAGGCAGTTTCCCAGACATTACTCACCCGTCCGCCACTCGTCAGCAAAGCAGCAAGCTGCTTCCTGTTACCGTTCGACTTGCATGTGTTAGGCCTGCCGCCAGCGTTCAATCTGAGCCATGATCAAACTCTTCAATTTAAAAGTTTGATGCTCGTGAATTAAACTTCGTAATGAATTACGTGTTCACTCAGAGACTTGGTATTCATTTTTCGTCTTGCGACGTCAAGAATCCGTATCTTCGAGTGCCCACACAGATTGTCTGATAAATTGTTAAAGAGCAGTGCCGCTTCGCTTTTTCTCAGCGGCGCGGGGTGTGCATATTACGCTTTCCCGCTTCAGAGTCAAGCGTTTATTTTCGCTTTTCTCCGTGAGGTTCTGGTCTGAACCCCGCTGACCCGGCGGCCTGTATGCCGTTGTTCCGTGTCAGTGGTGGCGCATTATAGGGAGTTATTTCTGCCTGACAAGAGGAAATTTAAAATAATTTTCTGAGTGCGCACTTTTTATTCTTTGCGTTTATTTTGCCGACGATTTGTTGGTTAAATGGGCTATTTCACGGGCAAAGTGCGCAACCTGCTCCCAGTCGGTGTACACCACTTCTTTACTGGTATCCGTTTCGCCGCCCGACATCTTCATAATAAGCTTGATCATCAGACGGTCATACCAGCGATAGCGGGGATAGCGAAGCGCGCCTGCAATGACGGCACAGTAGTCAGGTCGCCACGGAGAGCTCATTAAAAACTTACGCGCGTAGCTGTTAGTCTGCGGCGTCCGTTTTTCAGCTTTACGCGCCACCAGGTTAACGGAATAAAAGGCGCTCGGCATTCCGTTCAACCGCGTGGCATATTTCTTAACAAACTCCTGAAAGGCGCTGTGGTAATGACCATAACGAATAGACGCGCCAATCACTACGCGATCATAACTATCCCAGTCCGGCTCTTCTGCGCGATGCAGATTAACGACATCGGCCCAGATCCCCATCTCTTTGAGTTCAGAAGCCAGATAAGAGGCAATTTCGCGCGTTTGTCCGTCCCGGGTAGAGAAAAGAATCAATGTTTTCACGTGTTACTCCATTATTCACGCCAGAAAGTCGGGGTAAAAAGTACCAGCAAAGTGAATACTTCCAGACGACCAAATAGCATGTTGGCGATGAGTATCCATTTCGCAACCGGATTCATACTGGCGAAGTTATCAGCAACCACCCCCAGCCCCGGTCCCAGGTTATTAAGCGTAGCCACTACCGAGGCGAAAGCCGAGAAATCATCTACGCCTGTAGCGATAATGGCCAGCATACTGACGATAAATACCAGCGCGTAGGCAGAAAAGAATCCCCAGACGGCTTCCAGAATACGTTCTGGCAGCGCCCGGTTCCCCAGCTTAATACTGTAAACGGCATTCGGATGCACCAGACGTTTGAGTTCGCGGTTCCCCTGTTTAAACAACAACAGAATACGGATGACCTTTAACCCCCCGCCCGTTGACCCGGCGCAACCGCCAATAAACGCGGAACATAGCAGCAAGACGGGCAAAAACAGCGGCCAGCGCGCAATGCTGTCCGTGGTAAACCCTGCCGTTGTCGCCATCGACACAACCTGGAAGAACGCCTGATTTAGCGTTGTCAGCGCCGAGTCGTAGATATTATGGAACCACAGTACCAGCGTGCAGATCACCACCAGCGTCAACTGTACGCCGATGAACATGCGGAATTCCGGATCGCGCCAGTATACTTTCAGGCTACGTCCGCTTAATAAAGAGAAATGCAGGCCATAGTTACAACCGGAGATCAGCAGGAAAATAGCGATGATGGTATTAATAGTGGGACTATCAAAATAGCCTACGCTGGCGTCATGCGTTGAGAAGCCGCCGATAGCGATAGTGGAGAAGCTGTGTCCGATAGCGTCAAACGCGGGCATCCCTGCAAACCATAGCGCCAGCGCGCAGGCTACCGTTAGCAAGACATAGATAAGCCACAGCGTTTTCGCCGTCTCGGCAATACGCGGGCGCATTTTGTTATCTTTGAGCGGCCCCGGCATTTCCGCCCGATAGAGCTGCATCCCCCCGACGCCGAGGATAGGGAGAATCGCCACCGCCAGCACAATGATCCCCATACCGCCAAACCATTGCAGCATCTGACGATAAAAGAGAATGGCGTGCGGTAATGAATCCAGCCCCACCAGCGTAGTGGCGCCCGTGGTGGTTAACCCGGAGAACGATTCAAAAAAAGCATCGGTAATGGTGAGGTTTGGGCTTTCCGAGAAAATAAACGGCAGCGCACCCACGCTGCCCAGCACGGTCCAGAACAGCACCACGATAAGAAATCCTTCGCGGGATTTCAGCTCGCCCTTTTCCCTACGGTTTGGCCACCACAGTATGGAACCGATCGCCAGCGCGACAAAAAAGGTCTGCGTGAACGCTCTTCCTGCGCCATCACGATATATTAGCGCTACCAGTCCCGGGAGAATCATTGTCCCCGAAAATAAGATAACCAGTAGTCCAACGATTCGGGTAATGGCGCGAAAATGCATCTCTGCCGCTTCCTTTATTCTTAAAAATGAGGTGGGGATTATTCTTCAATCGCTAACAATTGCAATGAACCACGGCTAAAATCCGCCAGTTTTGTGGAGAATGCATTCACATGAGCAAAAGGAAGCGCCACCCTGAGCCGAACAGACGCCTGATAATCGCTGGAAACGATCTTCCCGGCAAACTGTCCTAATAATGCTTCGATTCCGGCCAACTGACCGTACTCACACTGCAAAGTATATTCGGTTAATGGCGTCTTGCGTTGTGTGGCAAGCTGACGTAATGCCTGATTCACACCGCCGCCATAGGCTTTTACCAGCCCGCCCGTACCCAGCAGAATACCACCATAGTAGCGCACGACGACGGCAGTAATCTCTCCGACGCCACTGCCCATCAATTGCGCAAGCATTGGCTTGCCTGCCGTTCCCGCCGGTTCGCCGTCGTCTGAAAAGCCCAGTTGCTGTGAGTCGTCCGGCGCACCCGCCACCCACGCCACACAATGGTGGCGCGCATCAGGGTGCTCAGCTCTGACTGACTCAACAAACGCTTTCGCCGCGTCTACGCCATCGGTATGCGCCAATAGCGTAATAAAGCGGCTTTTTTTGATCTCTTCAACAACGGTGACCGGCGCTGCAGGGATTAACCAACTGTCCATTACGCCAGTTTTAAATCCCGCGTCATGTTTTCCACGCCGTTTTCGTGGATGACCACGTTATCTTCAATGCGAATACCGCCGAAAGGCTTGAGCGCTTCAATTTTCTGCCAATTGAAGTGCTTGCTGAACGGGCCTTCGCGCCACGGCGCTAACAGCGATTCGATGAAGTAAATCCCCGGTTCGATGGTCAACACCATTCGCGGCTGTAACACACGCGTGCAGCGCAGATACGGGTATTTGGACGGTGCAGCGAGATGCGTACCGGAATCATCCTGCATAAACCCGGCCACATCGTGTACCTGCAGACCCAACGGATGACCAATACCGTGCGGCATAAACGGCCCGGTAAGATCATTTTCCACCATCGCCTCTTCACTCATGTCGGTAATGATTTGATGTTTACGCAGCAGCTTCGCGATGCGCTGATGGAACTGAATATGATAATCCACATAGCTGACGCCCGCCTTCATGGTAGCGATCAGCGCCAACTGTTCATCGTTAACATCTTTCACCAGGTGGGCGTAGTCGTTATCGCTTTTCGCCGACCAGGTCCGCGTCAGATCCGCCGCGTAGCCATTGTATTCCGCGCCCGCATCCAGCAGGAAACTGCGCATTTCAGACGGTGCCTGATGATCCAGTTTCGTGTAATGCAGCACGGCGGCATGTTCGTTCAGCGCCACAATGTTGCTGTATGGAACATCGGTATCGCGATGTCCCGTGGCGGTCAGGTACGCAAGGTTGATGTCAAACTCGCTCATGCCGGAACGGAAGGCCTCTTCCGCCGCACGATGACCGCTCACCGCCATTTTCTGCGCTTCGCGCATACAGGCCAGTTCATAATCCGTTTTATAGGCGCGGTAGTAATGCAGATAGTCGATAACACCTTTCGGGTTGATGTTGCTGGCGGCGATATCCAATTGTAGCGCGCGCTCAGGAACCGGGCCGATATAGCCGATATTGCCACGCGCGGCAGGCAGTTGGCTGCCGATGCCATCCGCTTTCGGCAAGGCGACGACCTCGACTTCTTCCGTCCAGAAGGACGTTGGCAGCGGTTCAACGTTATGCCAGTAATCGACCGGCAGATAAAACCACAATTTGGGTTTGTTGACGCCATCGACCAGCAGCCAGCAATTTGGAACCTGAGTTACCGGCACCCACGCTTTAAACTGCGGATTGACCTTAAACGGATAAGGGTGATCGTCGAGAAAGACGTTGAATAGCTCGCCGGAGTGAATAAGTAACGCATCCAGCTTAAAGCGCGCCAGAACATCGCGCGTCCGTTCTTGTAAGGTAACAATATGATTTTTATAGAGCGCGGCCATTGATTCCATTTTTTACCCTTCTGTTTTTTTGACCTCAAGTTCCCGCATCTTAGCACATCGCCCCACGAGAGCGTGATCTATGCCGAGCGTGATCACATCGGCATTTCTTTAATCATTTATTTGCATTTTATTAACACAAAATACACACTTCGCTTCATCTGGTACGACCAGATCACCTTGTGGATTCAGGAGACTGACATGCTTTATAAAGGCGACACCCTGTACCTCGACTGGCTGGAAGATGGCATCGCCGAACTGGTGTTCGATGCTCCAGGCTCGGTCAATAAACTCGACACCGCAACCGTCGCCAGCCTCGGCCAGGCGCTTGAGGTGCTGGAAAAGCAACACGATTTAAAAGGGCTGCTGCTGCGCTCTAATAAAGCGGCCTTTATTGTCGGCGCGGACATCACCGAATTTCTTTCACTGTTCCTCGTCCCCGAAGAGCAGTTAAGCCAATGGCTGCATTTCGCTAATAGCGTCTTTAACCGTCTGGAAGATTTACCCGTACCGACCCTTGCCGCCGTAAACGGCTATGCGCTGGGCGGCGGGTGCGAATGCGTGCTGGCCACCGATTACCGTCTGGCGACGCCAGACCTCCGCATCGGTCTGCCGGAAACTAAACTGGGCATCATGCCGGGTTTCGGCGGCTCCGTTCGTCTGCCGCGTATGCTGGGCGCAGACAGCGCGCTGGAGATTATCGCGGCAGGTAAAGATGTCGGTGCTGAACACGCGCTGAAAATCGGCCTTGTGGACGGCGTGGTCAAACAAGAGAAGCTAATTGAAGGCGCGATAGCGGTGTTACGCCAGGCCATTACCGGCGATCTCGACTGGAGAGCTAAACGCCAGCCGAAACTGGAGCCGTTGAAACTCAGTAAGATTGAAGCAGCGATGAGCTTTACCATCGCTAAAGGCATGGTCGCACAAACGGCGGGTAAACATTATCCGGCGCCGATGACCGCAGTGAAAACCATTGAAGCCGCCGCGCGTTTTGGTCGTGAAGAAGCGTTGAATCTGGAAAATAAAAGCTTTGTTCCGCTGGCGCATACCAATGAGGCTCGTGCGCTGGTCGGTATCTTCCTCAACGATCAATATGTAAAAGGTAAAGCCAAAAAGCTGACCAAAGATATTGAGACGCCGAAACAGGCAGCCGTACTGGGCGCGGGCATTATGGGCGGCGGTATCGCTTACCAGTCGGCCTGGAAAGGCGTACCGGTCATCATGAAAGATATCAACGATAAATCGTTGAACCTCGGCATGACCGAAGCGGCCAAGCTGCTGAACAAACAGCTGGAGCGCGGCAAGATCGACGGTCTGAAGCTGGCGGGCGTCATTTCGACCATCCACCCGACTCTCGATTATGCCGGTTTCGATCGCGTAGATGTTGTTGTCGAAGCGGTAGTCGAAAATCCGAAAGTCAAAAAAGCGGTACTGGCGGAAACCGAGCAGAAAGTGCGCCCGGAAACCGTGCTGGCCTCAAATACCTCCACCATCCCGATTGGCGAACTGGCAAGCGCCCTGGAACGTCCGGAAAACTTTTGCGGAATGCACTTCTTCAACCCGGTACACCGGATGCCGCTGGTTGAAATCATTCGCGGCGAGAAGAGTTCAGACGAAACCATTGCCAAAGTCGTCGCCTGGGCAAGCAAAATGGGCAAGACGCCGATTGTAGTCAACGACTGCCCCGGCTTCTTTGTTAACCGCGTGCTGTTCCCCTATTTCGCCGGTTTCAGTCAACTGCTGCGCGACGGCGCGGATTTCCGCAAGGTCGATAAAGTGATGGAAAAACAGTTCGGCTGGCCGATGGGCCCGGCCTATCTGCTGGATGTTGTCGGCATTGATACCGCGCATCACGCGCAGGCGGTAATGGCGGCAGGCTTCCCGCAACGGATGCAGAAAGAGTATCGCGACGCGATCGACGCATTGTTTGACGCCAGCCGTTTTGGGCAAAAAAACGGTCTGGGCTTCTGGCGCTATAAAGAAGACAGCAAGGGTAAGCCGAAGAAAGAAGAAGATGCCGCGGTGGATGACCTGCTGGCAAGCGTCAGCCAGCCGAAACGCGACTTCAGCGACGACGAGATAATCGCCCGTATGATGATACCGATGATTAACGAAGTGGTTCGCTGTCTGGAAGAAGGCATTATCGCAAGCCCGGCGGAAGCCGATATGGCGCTGGTCTACGGCCTGGGCTTCCCTCCGTTCCACGGCGGCGCATTCCGCTGGCTGGATACACAGGGCAGCGCGAAATATCTTGATATGGCGCAGCAGTATCAACACCTCGGCCCGCTGTATGAGGTGCCGGAAGGGCTGCGTAATAAAGCGCGCCATAACGAACCGTATTATCCCCCGGTTGAACCAGCCCGTCCGGTTGGTTCTCTGAAAACGGCTTAAGGAGTCACAATGGAACAGGTTGTCATTGTCGATGCTATTCGCACCCCGATGGGCCGTTCGAAGGGCGGCGCGTTTCGCAACGTGCGGGCGGAAGATCTCTCCGCCCACTTAATGCGTAGCCTGCTGGCGCGTAATCCGTCGCTTACAGCGGCCACCCTCGATGATATTTACTGGGGCTGCGTACAACAAACGCTGGAGCAAGGCTTCAACATTGCCCGTAACGCCGCGCTGCTGGCAGAAATTCCCCATTCGGTACCGGCGGTCACCGTCAACCGTCTGTGTGGTTCCTCGATGCAGGCGTTACACGATGCAGCGCGAATGATCATGACCGGCGATGCGCAGGTTTGTCTGGTTGGCGGCGTGGAGCATATGGGGCACGTGCCGATGAGTCACGGCGTGGATTTTCACCCGGGTCTGAGTCGCAACGTCGCCAAAGCGGCAGGGATGATGGGGCTAACGGCGGAAATGCTCTCCCGCCTGCACGGCATTAGCCGGGAAATGCAGGACCAGTTCGCCGCGCGTTCTCATGCTCGCGCCTGGGCCGCCACGCAGTCTGGCGCATTCAAAACGGAGATTATCCCGACTGGCGGTCATGATGCAGACGGCGTGTTGAAGCAGTTTAACTACGATGAAGTGATCCGCCCGGAAACCACGGTCGAAGCGCTATCAACGCTGCGTCCGGCATTTGATCCGGTTAGTGGCACGGTCACGGCGGGCACCTCATCCGCGCTTTCCGATGGCGCAGCCGCCATGCTGGTAATGAGCGAAAGTCGTGCCCGTGAGCTGGGTCTGAAACCTCGCGCCCGTATTCGCTCAATGGCAGTGGTGGGTTGTGATCCGTCAATTATGGGTTACGGGCCGGTTCCGGCGTCAAAACTGGCGTTGAAAAAAGCGGGACTGTCAGCCAGCGATATCGATGTGTTTGAGATGAACGAAGCGTTTGCCGCACAGATCCTGCCATGCATTAAGGATCTGGGATTGATGGAGCAGATAGACGAGAAGATCAACCTCAACGGCGGCGCGATCGCGCTTGGTCATCCGCTCGGCTGCTCCGGAGCACGTATCAGCACCACGCTTATCAACCTGATGGAGCGCAAAGACGCGCAGTTTGGTCTGGCGACGATGTGTATTGGTCTGGGTCAGGGCATCGCCACGGTGTTTGAGCGGGTTTAATCAAAGATAATATCCCCTAAATAACTCGCATTGCAGCGCAGCGGCAACTGAGCGAATCCCCGGGCACATAGATAACTATGTGCCCGGGGTGAGCAAAGGCAGCCAACAAAGAGGCTGCGCGAATTATGACGGGAAACAGTTTAGTTGCCGTTTTTCCCGCCCGTCAGGGGCGGGTTTTTTCACCGTATGGCCCGCTCTACTCAGTAAGCGCTTTGGTCAGGCTAAATGGCATAGCCTGATATCCACGCGCACCATGTATTTGCATTTCAACCGCAGGCTCTTTTTCTCCCCATTTGAACTCTTCCAGATACGGATTAGGCAAGCTGGTAAATGCGCCTACCGATAAATCAAACACACCACCTGCTGTTGCGGAATACACGAACACAGAATTCTTGTCAGTCTGGTACTCGGTGATAGAGGTTACCGGGCTAAACCACTCGTTCCCGCGCTCTTTACCGTATTGCCAGATCTGTTGGACTGTCTTGTTTTTCTGGTCGATTTTGTAAATCACGGAGCGGCTGTATTTCATACTCTGCATAGCAGGCTGTTCTAAGCCGCGGCCATCGCCATTGTCGAAAGCGGAAAGGTATAAGATATCGCCTTTACTCTTACTATCAATTTTAAAGGCCGTATGTTGCGTCCATGTCCAGTCGAAGTCACCCTCGCAGCCACTGTCCTGGCAGGCGATTTTTTGGCCTTTGCTATCCACAGGCGTCAGAATTGCGGCATTAAATGGCGCTTTCCAGCCAGCAGGCGTACCCAGTATCCACTTCACTTTCTTATCGCGGCCGATTTTGATAATCGCACTCTGGTGGCGGGAGCTGATGATGATGGAATCATCTTCACTGTCATAGTCGACGCTGTTGACATGCGCCCAGTTGCGGCCAGCCCCACTACCCACGATATCCCCGAATTTGTCGGAGGAGTCCAGCGCCGCCAGATCTTCTTCGCTCAACGTATGGCCGGACTGGCTGGCGTCGATATTCAGGCACACAGCGCCCTGATCGAGGGTTTTCATTATCACATCACGATAAGGATCGAGGATATCAAACAGACGCCATTCATCCACTACCACGCCGTTCTGATCAACTTCGGCAATCACATCACGCACGGTACGAACATTTTTCCCATCAGGACGTTTATAGTTAGAGCTGGCTACACGCAGGAAGTAGTGACCGTTGGCCGCGTTATCCATTGAGTGTGAAAAATCGTTATAATTATCCGGCAGGCGGCGGTTAAAGATTTCACGCCCCATGATATCGTATTTCACATAACGCTGACCGTAGCCCCACGATAGTGCGCCATCCTGGTTTTGTTTAAAGCCCATCATAACGCCAGCACGATAAATTGACTTTAAATCATAAATTGAACTTGGATTCATAAACCAACGAATATCACCGGAGGTGTCGATAATAGCGTTAGCTGTAGTGAAGTTCCATTCTAATGCACCCCCAGTAGGGTTGTTCCAGACAGTACGCGTTCCATTCCCAGACTTATCTTTCGTATTATTCAAAAGATACAAGCGATCTTTAAATTCTGGGGAAACCTTTTTAACATCGATAGTAAAGAGTGCTGATTGTTCTTCTTTTGTACCCGCTGATTCAATATAGGCAGGCGGTGCATACATTTTATAGCTTTCTTTTATATTTTCGGTTTTACTACCCTGGATTCTTGTATATTCAACTTCAACGGTATTGACATAATCCGGGTAAAGACCAAAGACGGGAATACCGCCATACGTTAAAAGGTATTTATTATTAACTTTATACGCGATCTCCTGGCCATTTTCTTTGGGTACAATCCGCACATGCACGTCACGTAACTGGTAACCGCCATTACGAATAACGGCGGTTAACGGCGCGATATCATAGGGGTTCATAACAACTTCGCCAATTTTTCCCTGGACCTGATAGTCCACTTTAGCGCCGCTGGCGCCGCCGATGGCGAAAGCAGTAGAAGGTACTGATGACAAAATTGCAACAGATAATGCGAGAGAAGTTAAAGCATATTTAAATTTCATAACACTCTCCATCTTATAAATAAATAACTAACTTTCCATTTTATGTTTCTTTTATAAAAATAAATGAAGCATATATAATTAACTATTTTTATTGATAGCCTCAGGACATAATATTACTTAATTTATTACACGCAATACAAAGCCTGTAGATATTCAATATCATAACGTTTTATAGTTGACGATTAATTAATATTTAAGAGGACTTTTAGGTAGGCTAACGTAAAAAGGGACGCTACTGCGTCCCATAAAATAGTTAAATAAATGCGAACGCATCGCCAAACAGACGATCTTCCCGCGCGTTACGCTCATGACAGAACAGATCGCGGGCGATTTTCGCCATCTCAAAACGTCCGGCAATATAAATATCGTGCCCCGCCAGCGTACCATAATCCTGCAATACCGCCGTAAGTACCGTTCCTGTACGTCCACGCCAGCCTTCTTCCGGCTGCTCGACAACAGGTTCAATACGCAAATTCGGATGGTTAACAGAGAGTGCTTCCAGTTCAGAGAGATCATAGAGGTGCTTTTCTTCGCGACCACCCCAGTAAATGGTAACATCACGGGCCGGGTTGCGCGCTAACGCCGTCAACAGGATGGAGCGCACATAAGAAAAGCCCGTACCGCCCGCGATCAGAATCAACGGACGCTCTTCATCGTCACGTAGCCAGGCGTCGCCATGCGGAATATCGACGACGATTTCCCGGTCTTTCAGAATCCGATCCATGACCGCCATCGCATACAGATTGAGCTCGGAAGCGCCAATGTGTAATTCAATAAACCCTTTCTCGTCCGGCGTTGAGGCCATCGAAAACGGGCGTTTGTCACGCTCGTCCATTACGACCATCAAATACTGACCAGCGCGGAATGAAAACGCCGCGTCCGGCACTAAACGAACCCGATATACGGTATCGGTGATAGCTTCTACCGAGGTCACTTTACAGCTTAAGGTTGTCATGCGCTCCCTCTGTCGGGTGTCGGGTCAATACCGACATTTTTCAAGCCGAGTCGCCGCAGCCTGAAATGTCGATGTCCGCTTTCAGTTATTTAAAGATAGCCAGCTCATCCCAAATCGCATCAATACGCGCGGTAACTTCAGGATCTTTAACAATAGGACGACCCCACTCGCGTTGGGTTTCGCCCGGCCATTTGTTTGTGGCATCCAGCCCCATTTTTGAACCCAGCCCGGAGACCGGCGAGGCAAAATCCAGGTAGTCAATCGGCGTATTTTCAACCAGCACCGTATCCCGCGCAGGGTCCATACGGGTGGTAATCGCCCAGATCACATCATTCCAGTCGCGTGCGTTAACGTCATCATCGCAAACGATAACAAATTTCGTATACATAAACTGGCGCAAAAACGACCAGACGCCCATCATGACGCGTTTCGCATGACCAGCGTACTGCTTTTTCATCGTCACTACCGCCAGGCGGTAAGAACACCCTTCCGGCGGCAGATAAAAGTCGACGATTTCCGGAAACTGTTTTTGCAGAATAGGCACAAAGACTTCATTGAGCGCCACCCCTAATACCGCAGGCTCATCGGGCGGACGCCCGGTATAGGTGGAGTGATAGATGGCATCCTCACGCTGCGTAATATGCGTGACGGTAAAGACCGGAAAGTTATCCACTTCATTATAATAGCCCGTATGATCGCCATACGGTCCTTCCGGCGCCATCTCTCCCGGCTCAATGTAACCTTCAAGGATAATCTCGGCGCTGGCAGGCACTTCCAGATCGTTAGAAAGGCATTTAACCACTTCAGTTTTCGTGCCGCGCAGCAGGCCCGCAAAGGCATACTCCGACAGAGTATCGGGAACAGGAGTCACGGCGCCAAGTATCGTCGCCGGATCGGCGCCCAATGCGACGGAGACCGGGAAACGTTCACCCGGACGCGCGGCTAACCACTCCTGAAAATCCAACGCGCCGCCGCGGTGAGACAGCCAGCGCATAATCAGCTTATTTTTACCTATCAACTGCTGACGATAAATGCCCAGGTTTTGCCGTTCTTTGTGCGGGCCACGCGTTACCGTCAGTCCCCAGGTAATCAGCGGCGCGGCGTCGTCCGGCCAACAGGTCATGACAGGAAGACGCGTTAAATCGACATCATCGCCAGACGCGATTTTCTGCTGGCAAGGCGCGCCGCGTAACCGTTTCGTCGGCATATTCAGCACTTGCTTAAACTGCGGCAGCTTGTCAAACAGATCGCGAAAGCCTTTCGGCGGCTCAGGTTCTTTCAGAAACGCTAATAATTTACCCACTTCCCGTAAGGCGGAAACATCATCCTGCCCCATGCCCATCGCCACGCGTTTTGGCGTGCCAAAAAGGTTGCACAGCACCGGCATGGCGTAACCTTTAGGATTTTCAAACAGCAACGCCGGTCCACCGGCACGCAGCGTGCGGTCAGCGATTTCCGTGATTTCCAGATGAGGATCCACAGGTAGCGTGATGCGTTTTAGTTCCCCCTGCTGCTCAAGTAGCGTCAGGAAGTCGCGTAAATCGTGATATTTCATGGCGTCCATTGTAGCCTCTTGGTAAGCGCATCATTATACGGCGTTCATCATCGGGATGCTGTATTTTTGTTAAATTAGCGTGAACTCTGGCAACCAACGCTAATCCAGATACGGCTTAAAGGATGAAGTGTATAATTAACTTCGCGCATGGCTTTTGCTATGCTTGCGCCCCGAACAAGCGGATAAGAGTCATTATGCAATCCTGGTATTTACTGTACTGCAAACGCGGGCAACTTCAGCGTGCTCAGGAACACCTCGAAAGACAAGCGGTAAGTTGCCTGACACCGATGATCACCCTGGAAAAAATGGTACGCGGAAAACGTACCTCCGTCAGCGAACCGCTCTTTCCTAATTATCTGTTCGTTGAATTTGATCCGGAAGTGATACATACCACTACAATCAACGCCACGCGCGGCGTCAGCCATTTTGTGCGCTTTGGCGCGCATCCTGCGATCGTGCCTTCCAGCGTTATTCATCAGCTTTCTATCTACAAGCCCGAAGGCGTTGTCGATCCTGAAACCCCCTATCCCGGCGATAGCGTCATCATCACGGAAGGCGCATTTGAAGGGCTGAAAGCGATTTTTACCGAACCGGATGGCGAAACGCGTTCGATGTTACTGCTTAATTTACTC
The DNA here is from genome assembly GCF_015534835.1 of Salmonella sp. SJTUF14076. NCBI lineage: Bacteria > Pseudomonadati > Pseudomonadota > Gammaproteobacteria > Enterobacterales > Enterobacteriaceae > Salmonella > Salmonella sp. SJTUF14076. The sequence continues at coordinate 4,588,088 of NZ_CP064674.1, forward strand.
AATAAAGAAGTGAAGCAGAGCGTAAAAAACACCGGTTTTCGCAAGATTTAGCGATCGTTCAGAATACGACCTCAAATAAGGTTCTGGCGTTGGCATCTGTCATCGCCGCTAACCATTGCGGATCTTCACCACGCCATAGCGCTATGCGCTCCAGGATGTGAGGCAGATACGCGGGCTCGTTGCGTCGTGACGTTGGTTTCGGCGTAAGATCGCGGGGCAACAGATACGGCGCGTCGGTTTCTATCAGTAGCTTTTCCGCTGGAATAAACGGTAAGAGTTCACGTAGCTCAAGCCCGCGTCGTTCGTCGCAAACCCACCCGGTAATACCGATATAGAGCCCTCTGTCCACACAGGCCTGCATTTGCTGGCGTGAACCGGTAAAGCAGTGCAGTATTGCACCAGGAAGACTATCCAGCCAGGGATCAAGCAATGCCAGAAATCGCTCATGCGCGTCCCGGCAGTGCATAAAGATTGGCATCTGCAATTCGGCGGCAATTTGTAGCTGCGCCTGAAAGGCACGCTCCTGCTCCTGCGGCGTGGAAAAATTGCGATTGAAATCCAGCCCGCACTCACCGATAGCGACGACTTCCGGCTGGTTCGCCAGCGCAATAATGGCGTCTTCAGACGCAGATGACCACTGACTGCTGTCATGGGGATGGACGCCAGCCGTCGACCAACAATGGGGGTAGCGCCGCGCCAGTTTTAATGCCTGCTGACTTTCATGGATGTTCGTTCCGGTCAGTAGCATACCTTTTACTCCCGCCGCAAACGCACGGGCGACCACATCATCACGATCTTTTGCAAACTGGCTACTGGTTAAATTAACGCCAATATCAAACATGCTTGCCCCCATATGACAACCGCCCTGGCGGGCGGTTGTGTTTAGTCTTCAGTGTGCTCGGCCTTTTCGGTTTCGGCCTCGTTATCTTCGTCGCGCGTCCGTCGCTTACCGACATAAAAGCGTGAGCAGAAAACGCCAATTTCAAACAGGCAGTACATCGGTATCGCCAGCAACGTTTGCGAGAAAACATCTGGCGGCGTAAGCAGCATTCCCACAATGAATGCCCCGACCAGGATATAAGGCCGTTTTTTACGCAAATCTTCTGGCGTGGTGATGCCCATCCAGCACAGCAACACAATCGCCACCGGCACCTCAAAGGCTACGCCAAAGGCCATAAAAAGCGCCATGACAAAGCTCAGATAGCTGGCGATATCTGTCGAAACCTGTACCCCTTCCGGCGCCGTATGCGTCAGGAAACCAAAGGCCAAAGGGAATACGACAAAATAGGCGAAGGCCATACCAATGTAAAAAAGCAGCGAACTGGATACCAGCAGCGGTACGACCAGACGACGCTCATGTTTATACAGCGCCGGGGCGATAAAGGCCCAAACCTGGTACAAAATGACAGGCGCGGATAAGATCAAAGACACCATGAAGGTGAGTTTGATAGGCGTAAAAAACGGCGACGCCACATCCGTCGCAATCATTGTCGCCCCTTGCGGCATCTGTTTAATCAGCGGTGCGGCGACTAAATGATAAATATCATTGGCGAAATAAATTAACGCCAGAAAAATCAGAAGTACTGCGACGATGCAGTTTAGCAGGCGCTTACGCAACTCGATCAGATGCGTGATAAGCGGTTGAGTATCTTCTACAGCCATGTTTACGGTTTATCACTCGACGAGGGGGAAGATTCGACAACAGGCGCAGCGGATTTCTTCTCGGCGTCTATCGCGGCTACGGAAGCGGTTTCCGTCGACTCAGGCACGTTAGCTTTAACGGGCTCCGGCTTTTGTTCCGGCGCGCTCGCCTGTGTTTCAGCGGCGGCAGGGGTGACGCCCTCATGCTGCGTTTCGTTCCCTTTTACCACCGGATTATGGATGGTATGCGCTTCATCGCTCGCTTGTTCGGGATCGTTAGCGCTGTAGGTGCGTTTCATCGACTCCGCCGCCTGACGCAGTTCATCCATAGATGCTTTCAGTTCGGGAGTCAGATTTTCCAGGCTCGCCTTTTCGACTTTTTTCAGACTGTCCTGGAACTCCTGAAGTTTCAGTTCCTGAGTCAGTTCATTCTGAACCGTTGTCGCAAGGGAGCGCAACGCGCGAATCCAGCCCGCTACCGTTTTTACCGCTACTGGCAATCGTTGCGGCCCCAACACAATGAGGCCGATAACGAACACTAACAGCAGTTCGCTAAAACCGATATCAAACACGGATTATACCTGCTCTTTATCTTGGCTTTTAGCGTCTTCCTTTTTCGCTTCGCCTTGCTTATCCGCGATAGATTTAGCGGTAAAATCAGCGTCCTGACTGGTTTTATCCTGTTTGGCATCATCATCGCTCATGGCCTTTTTAAAGCCTTTGATAGACGCGCCAAGATCGGAACCGATGGAACCGAGTTTTTTGGTGCCGAACAGCAGTACGACGATAACGGCAACAATCAACAACTGCCAAATACTGATACCACCCATACATGTTCCTCTGTGATAGATGATGAATTATTAGGGCCGCATTATACACATTATCCGTCGCGCTGCCTCTTTGTTAGCCGCTTTCGCCCGCCCTATTCACATACTTTTACATACGACCGGGACGACATTGACTTGCGGCCTGAGTACTGCCTTGAGTGATAATATGTACCTGCGTGACACAACCGGCGTTGAGCGATAAAAAAATCTTAACGAGTTTTACGCCAGCCAACCAGCCAGACAACTACGCCGCCGACCATGAGCCAGCCAGGCATCAATCCCCATTCAGGGCGGTTGACGAGTAAGAATGACCCGCTCAGTAACAGCGTTGCGCCAATTCCCAATAAATAACGAGACTGACTTTGGCGCACATGGTTTACCTGTAACTCGCGCGCAATCTTATCAACACTGTGCTGTAAATATTTGCCCTGGCGCAAACTGTCGTACACCAGTTCAGGTATTTCTGGCATTTTTTCGACCCAGAACGGCGCTTTTTCTTTAAGAGCCCGCGTGAGAGCCGGAATACCCACCTGATCTTTGATCCAAGACTCAAGAAACGGCTTCGCCGTTTTCCACAAATCAAGCTGAGGATAAAGTTGCCGCCCAACCCCTTCAACATACAATAATGTTTTCTGCAACAACACCAGTTGCGGCTGGACTTCCATGTTAAATCGACGCGCTGTATTGAAAAGGTTTAACAACACATGACCAAACGAGATTTCCGCGAGCGGCTTTTCAAAGATAGGTTCACAGACGGTGCGGATGGCAAACTCAAAATCTTCAACGTTGGTATCTGGCGGAACCCAGCCTGAATCGACATGCAGTTCTGCCACCTTTCGGTAATCGCGATTAAAAAACGCGATAAAGTTTTCAGCCAGATAACGCTTATCTTCTTTGTTTAGCGACCCGACGATACCGCAGTCAATGCCGATATATTGCGGGTTTTCAGGGTGTTCATGGCTGACAAAAATATTTCCCGGATGCATGTCCGCATGGAAAAAGCTGTCGCGGAAAACCTGGGTGAAGAAAACTTTAACCCCGCGTTCCGCCAGCAGTTTCATGTTGGTGCCGTTCTTTTCCAGCGCCGCCACATCCGAAACCGGAATGCCGTATATCCGCTCCATCACCATCATGTTCTGGCTACAGTAATCGGAGTACACCTCCGGGATATACAGCATGGGACTATTTTCAAAATTGCGGCGTAACTGAATCGCGTTGGCCGATTCCCGCAGCAGATTCAGCTCATCGATCAGCGTTTTCTCATACTCACGCACCACTTCCGTCGGGCGCAGACGACGCCCATCCGGCAACAGGCGTGGTACCCAGCGAGCAAGGCGATAAATCAGTTTCAGGTCTGCCTGAATTACCGGCAAAATATCCGGGCGAATGACCTTAATAACCACTTCTTTACCGTTTGATTTCAATCGCGCGGTATGTACCTGGGCGATTGACGCCGACGCTAAAGGCTGGATATCAAAGTCGTCAAACCAGGCTTCGACAGGTAGCCCCCCCATCGCCTCTTCAATCTGGGCTTTCGCCAGCCGACCATCGAATGGCGCGACTTTATCCTGGAGCAAAGCGAGCTGATCGGCGATTTGCGGCGGGAACAGGTCACGGCGCGTGGAGAGCATCTGACCAAATTTGATCCAGACCGGTCCCAGCTCTTGCAACGCCAGTCTTAATCGTTCACCCAGCAATTTATCTTTATGCCGGTTTGGCATCCAGAACAGCGAATAGCGCCATAATCGGAGTGGCAGTGTAAGACGCATTCGGGGGATGAGTTCATCAAGGCCGTAGCTTAGAAACGTGCGGATGATGAAATATAGGCGCCGTACTTCACCTGGCGTCATTTGGCCTCCAGTTTTTCCAGCCGTGTGGTCAGAGAATCTACGGCGCGCTCAACAGCCGCGGTTTCTTCGGCAAACCATGCGACTTCCAGCGGGCCAGGCGCCATACGCCACTCTTCAGTGATCGCTTCAGCGGCATAACGCTGCTGGCGTTGAAACCCGTGGCGCAGGAATTTAGCCCCGCCACGCACGACCTTACCGATACTTTCCGCCGCAATATCACCCGTGTATGGCGCCAACAGCTCCGCAGGATCGAATTCGGCGAAATCGGCGAGCGCCACAAAATTTTGCACGACCTGAATATCGCCCTGCACTTCCAGTTCGCCGCTGCGAATAAGCGCGGCCAGCTGCTGACGATCGCGTAGTTTTGGCAAAACGCTAGCTTGAGTGATTACCGTACAGTCCGCTTCGCCTTCCCATGCCCCCAGCACATCAACCTGGCGTTCGCTGAATACCAGGACTAATGGCGTCGAAAATCCCTTTAGTTTCACACACAGTACTTTTCCCTGTAAGCGCGTTCTGGCTGATTTCAGCGCTGGCGAACGATACAGAAACGTATTGAGGAGACCTTCAATTCCTGCGGTCACTAAGGGTTTAAAAGGCATTCCACCCTCCTAGAATTTATAACCACGGTGCAATGCCACAACGCCCGCCGTCAAATTGTAATAATCCACGCTCTCAAACCCGGCGTCCTGCATCATGGCTTTTAAGGTATCCTGATCGGGATGCATACGGATGGATTCCGCGAGATACCGATAGCTATCCGCATCGTTCGCGACCATCGAGCCAATACGCGGTAAAATATGGAAAGAATAGGCGTCATACGCTTTACTCAGCGGCTCAATGATAGGCTTGGAAAATTCAAGCACCAGTAAACGTCCGCCGGGTTTCAACACACGGAACATTGACCGCAGCGCTTTTTCTTTTTCCGTTACATTGCGCAAACCAAACGAAATGGTAATGCAATCAAACGTATTATCAGGGAAAGGCAGAGCTTCGGCATTCGCCTGCACATACTCTACGTTGCCGATCACGCCGATATTACGCAGCTTCTCACGCCCCATTTTGAGCATAGAATCATTAATATCCGCCAGGATAACTTTGCCAGTTTCCCCGACCATACGTGAAAATTTCGCGGTAAGATCGCCCGTACCACCCGCTAAATCGAGAACGGTTTGTCCACGACGCACGCCACTGCAATCAATGGTGAAGCGCTTCCACAAACGATGAATGCCAAATGACATTAAATCATTCATCACATCGTACTTTGACGCCACAGAATGAAAAACGTGGGCCACCATGTCAGCTTTCTGCTCTTTAGCGACGGTCTGAAAGCCAAAGTGCGTCGTTTCTTGTGAATCTTCCACCATCTCAGTGCCTGCTTATCGATAAAAATGTTCAAGAAGTGTAACAGATTGGGCCAATTTGCCCTACTCTGCGCCAGGACTAAACTACTCCGTATGGGTTAACTTAACTGCTGCTTCACCCGTTCATCATTGGGATAATGTTCATCCTGCCGCCCTTCAGGGATCGATCGTAAACGATATTCTTCATCTTGCGTAACGGCCTGTTCCGCTAAATCCGGATTAATCTCGCGTTTGATTTCCACGCCTAGCCCCCGGAAAGCCTCCGCCTGAGCCAAAACGTTGCCACGCCCCGACGCAAGTTTTTTCATCGCCTGGCGGTAGTTATCCTGCGCTTTATCCAGACTCTGACCGATCGCTGACATATCATCAACGAACAGCCGCATTTTATCGTAGAGCTTACTGGCTCTGTCTGCGATGTGCTGCGCATTGCGGCTCTGGTGTTCATAGCGCCACAGGTTGGCGATTGTCCGTAACGCCACCAGCAGCGTCGTGGGGCTTACCAGCATAATGTTATTTTTCAGCGCCTCGGTTATCAGTTCGGGCTGTTTATCTAACGCCAGCAGGAAAGCGGGTTCTACGGGGATAAACATCAAAACATAGTCCAGCGAGCGGAGGCCGGGAAGCTGCTGGTAGTCTTTACGCCCCAGTAAGCGAATATGATTGCGCACCGAGGCGATGTGCTCTTGTAAAGCGGCCTCGCGCGTATAGTCATCTTCAGCGTTAAAGTAACGCTCGTAGGCGACCAACGTCATTTTAGCGTCGATGACCACATCTTTGCCCTGCGGCAAGCGGACGATGACATCCGGCTGCATCCGCGAGCGCGCATCGTTCTCAATACTGACCTGGGTTTCGTATTCGTAGCCTTCACGCAGTCCGGATGCCTCCAGTACCCGCGCCAGCACAACTTCGCCCCAGTTTCCTTGCGCCTTATTGTCCCCTTTCAGGGCGCGCGTCAGGTTGATCGCTTCCTGCGCCATTTGCGTGTTAAGCTGCTGCAAATTACGAATTTCGTGCGCCAGCGTATGCCGCTCCTGCGCTTCTTTGCCAAAACTCTCCTGAACCTGGCGGCGAAAACCGTCCAGTTGCTCACGCAGCGGCGTCAGCAGGCTATTCAGGCTTTGTCGGTTTTGTTCGTCTACGCGACGATTACTGTGTTCAAAGATACGGTTCGCCAGATTTTCAAACTGCTCGCTTAAACGCTGTTCGCTGTTGATCATCTGACGGATTTTGTCTTCCGCGTGTTGCTGAGTCGCTTCCAGACGGGTCGTGACTTCACGCAGATCGGCTTCCAGGGAGGTATTAATACTGTGCAGGCTACGCAGTTCGTTATTAAGTAACTCGCATTCACTGCGCCAGTGCGCTTCTTGCGCTAATTGCTGCCGGGCCGCGCTAAGTTCGATATCCAGCTCACGCCGTTCTTCGATAAGATCGGCGCGGATTTGATCGGCGTGCGCTTTCGTCGCCAGCCAGCCAATCACCGCCCCAGCCGCCAGCGCCACGACGGCGCTTATCATAAGAGTAATATCCACAACACCTCTCCTGGAACCACACTGTCCTGCACAAAATAGAATTGTGCTGTATAAACGTCCAGTTTAAAAGGGATTTCCTGCGAGGCGCCACGCAAAAAGAAAAGGCCGAACGCGTCGGCCTTTGCAAAAGAGAGGAGAATTACAGCAGACGACGGGCCGCTTCCACGACGATTTTCACCGCGTGGCTTTCAGTTTGTTTCATCGTTTCCGCATTCGGAATCTCTTGTTGGGTACGGTTGACGATAACACCCGCCACCATACCTGCGCGTAACCCCTGGCTTGCGCACATGGTTAACAGCGTAGCGGATTCCATTTCGTAGTTCATTACGCCCATCGCCTGCCACTCTTCCATAGAGCCTTTGAAGCGACGCACAACGCGGCCAGAATAGGTGTCGTAACGTTCCTGACCCGGATAGAAAGTGTCGGAAGAGGCGGTTACGCCAACGTGAGTCGTGGCGCCAATCGATTTCGCGGCTTCAACCAGCGCAGTGGTGCAGGCAAAGTCGGCAACCGCCGGGAATTCCATCGGCGCAAAATGCAGGCTCGCCCCATCCAGACGAACGGATGCGGTCGTTACCAGAACGTCGCCGACGTTAATGTGCGGCTGAATAGCCCCCGTGGTGCCGATACGCAAGAAGGTACGAATACCCAGTTGCGCCAGTTCTTCCACGGCAATAGAGGTAGACGGGCCGCCGATACCGGTAGAGCAAACGATAACTGCTTTACCATCCAGCTCAGCGCGCCAGGAGGTGAATTCGCGGTGAGATGCCAGCTTAACCGGCTTATCCATCAGCGCGGCGATCTTTTCCACACGCTCAGGATCGCCAGGGACGATGGCGAGCTGGGCCCCTTGTAAATCGTTTTTGGTGAGGCCGAGATGAAAAACATCAGACTTGGACATATAAAACTCCTCTGTGAATCGGGTTTGTCAGAAGAAGCAAAGAGACACTTTACCTAAGGCATAAAGATATTTTCGTGACAGCCATCACTATGACGTAAAACAATTGCACTCGTTTACCATTAAAAAGTGATGCGCATCACAATAAATAATCAATATCGCCAGGCATTGCACAAAAGATAGCCGCTTTAAGGCAATGTGGTTTGTTACACACTGTCTATAGTTAAGATTGCGCTATTTTTTAAGGGTACGGAGAATACCATGACAACGACACATCCATCCGGCTTTGCACCTGCAGCTTCCCCACTTGCCCCTACGATGATTCATACGCCTGATGGGGCCATTAGCGCGGGGATAACGTCGATCCCCTCTCAGGGCGACGATATGCCAGCCTATTACGCCAGACCAAAAGCGAGCGACGGCGCGCTGCCTGTGGTCATTGTGGTACAGGAAATTTTTGGCGTACATGAACACATTCGCGATATTTGCCGACGACTGGCGCTGGAAGGCTATCTCGCTATCGCGCCGGAGCTCTATTTCCGCGAAGGCGACCCCAATGATTTCGCCGATATACCCACATTATTGAGCGGGCTGGTGGCTAAAGTACCCGATTCGCAAGTCCTTGCCGACCTGGATCACGTCGCCAGTTGGGCTTCGCGCAACGGCGGGGATGCGCATCGGCTGATGATCACCGGTTTTTGTTGGGGAGGCCGGATTACCTGGCTGTACGCCGCGCACAACCCACAGTTAAAAGCGGCGGTAGCGTGGTACGGCAAGCTGGTGGGCGACACGTCACTCAATTCGCCGAAGCATCCCGTTGATATCGCCACCGATCTTAACGCGCCGGTACTGGGTTTATACGGCGGGCAGGATACCAGTATTCCACAGGAGAGCGTGGAAACCATGCGTCAGGCGCTACGCGCCGCTAATGCGAAGGCGGAAATCGTGGTCTATCCCGATGCAGGGCACGCGTTTAATGCCGATTATCGTCCGGGCTACCACGAAGCCTCAGCGAAAGACGGCTGGCAAAGAATGTTGGAATGGTTCGCGCAGTACGGTGGGAAAAAAGGCTAACCACAGCGCATTACGATGTTTGTTGGGCCTACGAGACCGGAGTCGGTGTAGGCTCAACAAATCGTCATCGCCACGTTAGCTATGCTTTACCACAGCATTTTTTATATTTTTTGCCGCTGCCGCAGGGACAGAGATGGTTACGACTGACGGCTCCTGTGTCTTTACGCGCGTCCTGCGCCAGCCAGCGCATGATCGATGCCATCGGATAGCCTTGCGCCAGCAGCTCCCGCCAGACATTCATATACGGCGTAACGTGCTGGAAAAAATGCTTATAGCCCGCACACAAGTAATTATGCGCAGGATGACCGGACGGCGAGACGGCAAAGCGATGCTTCGGACAGCCGCCATGACACGCAAAGCGGTAGTCACAGCGACGACAATCGGCGGTCAGGGTCTCCCGCTTGGCCTCGCCAAACGCAATAGCCCGCTCGCTATTATTTAAGGTTTTGATGCTGTGCTGGTGGATATTCCCCAGCAGATGCTCCGGGTAGACAAAGTGGTCACAGTTGTAGAGATCGCCGTTCGACTCCAACGCGAAGGCATGTCCACAAATCTCGGAATGTACACACAGTACCGGCTGCTGCGCCGTCCAGGCGGCTAACGCCACGTCAAACATCTGCACATAGACGCGGTCTACGTCGCGACGAACCCAGATATCAAAGATCTGGTTGAGAAATTCGCCATATTGCCACGACGGTACCGTCCATGGCGCCAGCTTTGCCGCGCTTTCGCCGGGCATCACCAGATTAAGTACCGATGAGTTATCGGTGCTCATTCGCTCTACCAGCGGGATAAACTGAATAAAACGCGATCCCGCCGCCAGAAGAAATTCGTAGACGTCTGCTGCATGACCGACGTTATGTTTTCCCACGACGGTTAAGGTATTAAAGTCGACATGGTGCGCTTTAAGCCGCGCCATGGCTGCGACGACCTGTTCATGAGTTCCTTTTCCAGCGCGATTAAGCCGATAGTGGTTGTGTAACGACGCCGGACCGTCGATAGAGAGACCGATGAGAAAATGCTGTTCAGCGAAAAAGCGCGCCCACTCGTCATTCACCAGGATGCCGTTCGTCTGCAACGCATGAGTGATTTTTCGCCCATCGCCGTACTTTTCACATAATGCGACAACCCGACGGAAAAACGGTAGTCCCATCATGGTCGGCTCGCCGCCCTGCCAGGCAAAGTCAATGCGGTCGCCACTCTGCGCGGCAATATGCTGGCGTATAAATTGTTCCAGCGTCTCGTCCGACATCCGCCAGTTTTTATTGCGTTCCGGATACAGCGCCTCTTTTTCAAGATAGAAGCAATATGTGCAATCAATATTGCAGATCGCGCCGCCGGGTTTGGCCATTACGTGACAACCAGCTACCGCCATGTCAGACATCTCCGTTAAAAAATAAGGTTCACCAGCGCCATGAGACAATGCGACGTTTATCGTCGCCAGGGAACATAACAGAATGGAAAACCTCGTTTTGTGCTATGAGAGCGCTGGGCGATCATGACAGGAAAAACGATCTGCGAGACAATAGCTGCTTCCAGGGACGCTATCCGCCTGGTTGTCATTCATACGGAGAACCTGTTTATTATCAAGATCGCCAAATAGCCAGATCCTGAAAAGGACAGCGCGGAAAATAAGAAAAAGGGAAATGAGAAGAAAGAGGCGCTGTTAATCAGGTCAGACACGGGCGCTACCCGTCAAAGGGTAGCGCCGCATTGCTGCCGGAGAAACGCAGCGGTCAGGATGGGTTATTTCGCCTGACGCAGATTGTGCGCCGCTTTGACCATGTTCGCTAACGCCGCGCGGGTTTCAGGCCAACCGCGAGTTTTCAGACCGCAGTCCGGATTCACCCACAGGCGTTGTGCCGGAATACGCTGTGCCGCCTTCTTCAGCAGGGCTTCAATCCACTCGACGCTCGGCACGTTCGGCGAGTGAATATCGTACACGCCCGGCCCGATTTCGTTCGGGTAGTCGAACGCTTCGAACGACTCCAGCAACTCCATATCCGAGCGGGAGGTCTCAATGGTGATCACATCCGCATCCAGCGCGGCGATCGAATCCATAATGTCGTTGAACTCGCAGTAACACATGTGGGTGTGGATCTGGGTTTCATCCTTCGCCACCGCCGCGTTGATGCGGAAGGCTTCCACACCCCATTCCAGATAGGCGTCCCAGTCGCTGCGACGTAGCGGTAGACCTTCGCGCAGCGCCGGTTCGTCGATCTGAATAATCCCGATCCCCGCCGCCTCCAGATCCGCGACTTCATCACGCAGCGCCAGCGCAATCTGTTTCGCAATCGTTTCGCGGGTCACGTCTTCGCGGGGGAATGACCAGCAAAGAATAGTCACCGGGCCGGTCAACATCCCTTTTACCGGCTTGTCGGTCAGCGACTGGGCATATTTCGCCCACTCCACGGTAATCGGTGCCGGACGGCTGATATCGCCAATCACTACCGGCGGTTTCACACAGCGGGAGCCATAGCTTTGCACCCAACCATTCTGGGTAAAGACGAAACCGTCCAGATGCTCGCCGAAGTATTCCACCATGTCGTTTCGCTCGGCTTCGCCGTGTACCAGCACATCCAGCCCTAAACGCTCCTGCTCGATGATAGCCTGTTTGATATGTTCGGCGATGCCGGTGCGGTAGTTATTCGCGTCGAGGTTGCCCTTTTTGAAGTCCAGACGCAGGCCGCGAATCTCCGTGGTTTGCGGAAACGAACCGATAGTCGTCGTCGGCCAAGCGGGAAGTTTAAAGCGGGCGCGTTGCGCTTCAGCGCGCACCTCATACGGGTTCTCACGCTGGCTGTCCTGCGCGGTGATCGCCGCCAGGCGTTTTTCTACCGCGGCATTATGTACGCGGCGGGAGTGACGACGAGCCTGAATCGGTGCGCTCCATTCCTCAAGCGCCGCCGTTTCGCCGCTGTTCAGCGCATCGCGCAGCAACGCCAATTCACCGCATTTTTGCAGCGCAAAGGCAAACCAGCTTTTAACTTCCGTATCCAGACGCGTTTCGACGCTGAGATCGATCGGGCTGTGCAGCAAAGAGCAGGAGGATGCTACCCACAGCGCGCGTTTGCCCACAATGGCGTTAATCTGCGCGTATTTTTCGGTCAAATCGGCGCGCCAGACATTACGCCCGTTAATCAAGCCTGCGGAGAGCAGCCAGTCGACCGGCAGACGTTGATGCAGTTCCGCTACATCATCTTTGCCATGAATGAGGTCAACATGTAGCCCCTGTACCGGTAGCGCGATAATAGTGTCCAGGTTTGGCGTCACGCCTTCAAAATAGGTCGTCAGCAACAGCTTCACTTGGCCGGCGAGCGCGTCGTAAGCCGGTTTGAAGGCATCCAGCCACGCCTGCGGCAGTTCCAGCACCAGCGCTGGCTCATCAATTTGGACCCACTCAATACCACGTTTTGCCAGTTCAGCCAGCACGTGCTGATACACCGGCAAAATGTCTTTCAGCAACGTCAGGCGGTCAAACGGTTCGCCTTTCACTTTACCCAGCCACAGATACGTGACAGGCCCCAGCAGTACGGGTTTGATCTTATGCCCCAGCGCCAGCGCTTCGTCCACTTCCTCCAGCAATTGTGTCCAGGTGAGTCTGAACTGCTGGCCTTTGCTGAACTCCGGTACTATGTAGTGATAGTTAGTATTAAACCATTTGGTCATTTCCGCTGCCGCCGCCGGTTCGCCGGTTGGCGCGCGACCGCGGCCAATGCGGAACAGAGTGTCGATGTCCACGGAACCGTCGTTGTTCTGATGACGAGCCGGCACATTGCCTAACAGCAGGCTGGTGGTCAGAACATGGTCGTACCAGGCAAAGTCGCCTACCGGTAACAGGTCAATACCCGCTTGTTTCTGCTGCTCCCAGTGACGCGCGCGCAGTTCGCGGCCCACCGCCAGTAACGCTTCACGCGTTGAGTTCCCCGCCCAGTAGCTCTCTTGCGCTTTTTTCAACTCGCGACGCAGGCCAACGCGAGGAAAACCGAGGGTATGAGTCAATATTGTCATTTTACTTCCTCTAATTATATGTAAATCCTAAGTATTTTAAATTCAGGGAAGGCGGCAAGTTTGCTCATCCCCGGGAGCTTACATCAGTAAGTGACCGGGGTGAGGAAACGCAGCCAACGCACCATCAATTTAAAAGACGACGGATTTTGGACGTCTGGATGTTTACACATCCATAATGTAAAGGTACTGTATATTCCTCAAGCGCAATTTGTTCATGGCGAAGTGAAGGACTTTCATGATCGAAATTAAACATCTGAAAACACTCCAGGCATTGCGGAATAGTGGATCGCTGGCTGCCGCGGCGGCGGTGCTGCACCAGACCCAATCCGCTCTGTCTCATCAGTTCAGCGATCTGGAACAACGCCTTGGCTTCCGCCTGTTCGTGCGTAAAAGCCAGCCGCTGCGCTTTACGCCGCAGGGGGAAGTTCTGCTGCAACTGGCAAACCAGGTGCTGCCGCAAATCAGCCGTGCGCTGCAGGCGTGCAACGAACCGCAGCAAACTCGTCTGCGCATCGCTATTGAATGTCATAGCTGTATTCAGTGGCTGACCCCGGCGCTGGAAAACTTCCGTGCAAGCTGGCCGCAGGTAGAAATGGATTTCACATCCGGCGTCACTTTTGATCCGCAACCGGCCTTGCAACAAGGCGAGCTGGATTTGGTGATGACGTCGGATATTTTGCCGCGCAGCGGGCTGCATTATTCGCCGATGTTTGATTTTGAAGTCCGACTGGTGCTGGCGCCCGACCATCCGCTGGCCAGCAAAACGCAGATTACGCCGGAAGATTTAGCCAGCGAAACGCTGTTGATTTACCCGGTGCAGCGCAGCCGACTGGATGTCTGGCGACATTTCCTGCAACCGGCGGGTATCAGTCCGCTGCTGAAAAGCGTGGATAATACGCTACTGCTGATTCAGATGGTGGCGGCCAGAATGGGCATTGCCGCCCTGCCGCACTGGGTGGTGGAAAGCGTTGAGCGCCAGGGTCTGGTGGTGACCAAAACCCTGGGTGATGGTCTGTGGAGCCGCCTGTATGCCGCCGTGCGCGACGGCGACCAGCGTCAGGCGGTGACCGAGGCGTTTATTCGCTCGACGCGGGATCACGCCTGCGATCATCTGCCGTTTGTGCGGAGCGCGGAGCGACCCATTTTCGATGCACCCACAGCGAAGCCAGGATCACAGCCGCGCCTGTAATAAAGCTTGGCCAGTGGGGCTGCTGATGCCAGATGGCAAGATTAACCAGCAGTCCTGCGGGAACATGCATATTATTCATGATACCCAGCGTCCCGGCGTCTACCTGGGTAGCGCCATAGTTCCACATAAAGTAGCCAATGCCGGACGCCACCACGCCGAGAAACACCAGAATGCTCCATTGCAGCGTGGTTTCCGGCAGCTTTTGCGCGTTCCCCAACAGCGACCACGCCACCGCCGCCACCAAAAACGCCCCCAGATAGAACCATGCAAAGGCGTTGTGCTGCGGCATGGGACGGGTCTCCATCAGACGTTTATACCCCACCATTCCGATAGCGAAACTGATATTAGAAAGCTGCACCAGGAGCAAACCGACCCAAAAATGGTCGGTCACGCGATCGTAGCGAATAATCCCGGCGCCAATCACCGCCAGCAACGCGCTAAATGCATAGCCCCAGCGCAAACGACGCTGACTCATCACATCGTAAATCAGCGTGATATAGAGCGGCGTCAGAACGGTAAACAACAGCAGTTCGGATACGGTCAGGTAGAGGTAAGCATGGAAGCTCAACATATACATGATGCCAAGCTGCATCGCCCCCACCAGCATATACAGGCTGATGGTTTTTAGGTTGTGCCCGCGAGAACGCAAAAACGGCAGAAAAACGAGCGCCGCCAGCCCAACGCGTATCAGCACCGCGAAATAGCTATCGACATGCCCGGCAAGATACTCGCCAAATAGACTAAAGGAGAAAGCCCACAGGATAGTGGTAATGATGAGTAGCGCCACAATGGATGTCTCTTAGAACAGGGAACACCCATTGTAGCGGAGAGTGAAGTTGACAACTGGTCAACTAACAAACAATCACATCAGCGTAAGAAAAGATCGCGCAGGTAATGCGGCACGGCGTTATCCGCGTTGATGCCGATCACCTCAAGTTCGGGATACAGGTCTTTCAGACGCTGGTGCGCATTGCCCATGATGCAGCCTTTGCCCGCCATCGTGAGCATTTCAGCGTCGTTCATTCCGTCGCCAAAGGCGATACACTCTTTCAGGCTGTACCCCATCGCATGAGCGACCGCTTCCAGCGCATGACCTTTCGACACTCCGCCCGCCATCACTTCCAGACAGGTTAGCGTAGAGAAGCTCACGTTTACCCGATCGCCCCAGCGCGCGTTAATCGCCTGCTCCAGCGGCAACAACTTTTCATGAGTGTCGCTGGTGAAAAACACTTTGCTGACGCCCTCCGGCTCCAGCAGCGCAGGCTCAAACAGCGAATAGTTAAATACCGCCTCTTTGAAAAAACGCATTTCATCGGGGCGATGACGATTCATAAACCATTCGTCGTCGCGATAAACGTTAGTCACGATGTCCGGGTTCGCATTCACCACCCCGAACAGATCGCTGGCAATGTCGCTGTCCAGATTATGCGTAAAAACCAAATTCCCGTCGGTATCGTGCACTCGCGCGCCGTTGGAGGTGATCATGTAAGACTTGATTTCAAGATTATCGCGGATTTGCCCTACATCGACATGATGACGACCAGTGGCAAAGACAAAATGGATGCCGCGTGCGGTCAACAGCTTCAGAGTCTCTTTGGCATAAGGGGACAACGTATGGTCGGGGGAGAGCAGCGTGCCATCTAAATCAGACGCAACAACCTGATACATAATAAAATTTAACCTCTAAGCAAAGCGATTTCCGCTGGATAAATTAGGCTTGTTGAAAAATTCAACAATGGCGTTAAGCGCGACTGAGCGCATGGCGTCCTTTTCAAAAAGGATCTCATGGTACGCGCCTTTGATAACCAGCGGTTTTCCCCCTTCACAAGGGTATCCCGCCGCGGCGCGAATTTCACAAAAACGATCGTGGGTGCGGTTATCCACTACCCGCTCTTCTTCCGCCTGAATCAGTAGCGTAGGCGTCGTGTCATCGCTCGCCCCAGCCAGTACCTGCTCACCCGCCAGAATGCCTTCGCGTACCCAATGCCAGGTGGGGCCGCCAACGCGCAGCTGCGGCTCGTCGGCATAAAATCGTAAGTTGCGCTGATAACGCTGGCGGCTGTGGGTCAGCGCATTCATCCCAAACGGCAACGCCCGCCACTGACCGGTACCAATAGCGTAATCTTCACGGATACGCTGGTGCCCTTCGGCCCAGTCGAGAATATGGCGCACCATAAAGGAAGGCAAGCGTATCACAATACCAAACATCGGCGCGGTGAGCGCAATAGCGTCGCACCGCACACGATGGCGTTGCAGGAACAGGGTGGCTATCGCCCCCCCCATTGAGTGCGCCAGGATATAACGCTTACGCCACGGCCCCGGCTCAATTTCCTGCTGCCAGAACGCCGCTAAGTCCTCAACATAATCGTTAAAATGATCAACATGACCCCGATGCGGGTCCGATAACATCCGCCCGGAGCGCCCTTGACCACGGTGGTCGATGATGAAGATATCAAAACCGAGATGAAAAAGGTCATACGCCAGTTCAGCGTATTTTACATAACTCTCAATGCGGCCAGGACAAATGACGATCGTCCGATCGTTGGAATCATTTCGAAAACGGACAAAGCGCACCGGAATGTTATCCACGCCGATAAACTCCGCCTCTTCCCGCTGACGCCAGAAATCGGTCAGCGGCCCCATAGCAAAAGCGGCAAACGCATTTTCTCTTGTTTCCCAGTCATTTTGCTGCTGAAACATCGGGTTTTCGGCCTCGTTTACCAGGTAAAATCGTTTTTTGCGTCGTGCCTGACACAACACAGCGGCAGTAGCGTATTGTGGCACAAAAACAGACAACCAGGGAGTTTCGCATGACCTTTGAATGGTGGTTCGCCTATCTACTGACCTCAACTCTGTTGAGTCTTTCTCCGGGTTCAGGCGCCATCAATACCATGACGACGTCTATCAACCATGGATATCGTGGCGCAGCGGCTTCTATCGCCGGACTCCAGACCGGGCTGGGGATACATATCGTACTGGTGGGCGTCGGACTGGGTACGCTCTTTTCGCGCTCTCTCCTCGCTTTTGAAATTCTGAAATGGGCTGGCGCGGCTTATCTTATCTGGCTGGGTATCCAGCAATGGCGCGCCGCAGGCGCTATCGATCTGCATACTCTCGCCCAGACGCAATCGCGGGGTCGACTGTTCAAACGCGCGGTCTTTGTCAATCTAACCAATCCCAAAAGTATTGTCTTTCTTGCCGCCCTGTTTCCGCAATTCATCATGCCGCAGCAACCGCAACTGGCGCAGTACCTCATTCTCGGCGTCACTACGATTGTGGTGGATATGATTGTGATGACCGGTTACGCCACGCTGGCGCAGCGCATTGCCGCCTGGATTAAAGGACCAAAGCAGATGAAGGCGCTGAATAAAGCGTTTGGTTCGTTGTTTATGCTGGTAGGCGCGCTCCTGGCGTCGGCAAGACACGCGTGATAGTCGTGCCGGATGATGTTTATCCGGCCCGGAGGTAAATTAGCGCGAAATAATCAGGTGAATACCAAAGCCCGCAAACAGAGCGCCGGCAAAGCCATCAATCCATTTCGCCAGACGCTGATAGCCGCGGCGCATTTTCGGCAGCGCGAACAGGCTGGCGACTACGGTAAACCAGGCCAGCGTTTCCAGGGTAATTAACGCGAAAATACCCCAGCGCGCCGCAGCGCCGACGTTATCGCCGACAAACAGTGAAAAAACGGAACCAAAATAGATAATCGCTTTCGGATTCGACAGATTGGTCAGCAGCCCTTTGAGAAAACTGCGCCCGCTCTGCGCCAGTTCAATGTGCGGAGAAGACGCCGCCGCATCCTGTTTTTTCAGCGCGCCGCGCAGCATCTGATAGCCCATCCAGCACAGGTACAGGCCGCCGCCTACCATAATGATCGTATGCAGCCAGGCCATTTTTTCGATGATGAGATGCAGGCCAAGCAGCGCCACGCCCGCCCATACCATCACGCCGCAGGTAATGCCCAGTACGCCCATCATCGCTTCTTTACGCGAACGGCTGACAGCAGTTTGAGACACGAAGAAAAAGTCGGGGCCGGGGCTCATTAGCGCAACGATGTGCACCATTGCCACGGTGAAAAATAGCATCAACATAAAAATGGCTCGCGGGGAAATAGTTCAGTGAGTCACTATCCTGGCACTTTTTTGCCGGGCTGACTACTCTTCGTCATCACCATCGACATGCGCGCGGATGAGCGCCATGAATTCTTTCCCGAAGCGCTCCAGTTTGCGCATCCCAACCCCGTTAACGCTTAACATCTCGCTGGCGGAAACCGGCATCTGTTCCGCCATTTCTATCAACGTGGCGTCGTTAAAGACCACATACGGCGGGATATTCTCTTCATCAGCGATAGCTTTACGCAGCTTGCGCAACTTAGCGAACAATTTGCGATCGTAATTACCGCCGAACGATTTCTGCATCACGCGGGGTTTGAGGGCGACGATGCGCGGCACCGCAAGCTTTAGCGGAACGTCTCCACGGAGTACCGGACGCGCGGCATCCGTCAACTGTAATGCGGAGTGCTGCGCAATATTTTGCATTACCAGCCCCAGATGAATGAGCTGGCGAATCACGCTCACCCAGTGCTCATGGCTCTTTTCGCGTCCCATGCCATAAACCTTGAGTTTGTCATGACCGAAATCGCGGATGCGTTGGTTATTCGCGCCGCGGATCACCTCGACAACGTAGCCCATGCCAAAACGCTGGTTAACCCGACCAATGGTAGAAAGCGCAATCTGGGCATCGTTTAAGCCATCATATTGTTTGGGCGGATCGAGACAGATATCGCAGTTGCCGCACGGTTCTTGTCGGCCTTCGCCAAAGTAATTAAGCAATACCAGGCGGCGGCAGGTTTGCGCTTCGGCAAAAGCGCCCATCGCATTCAGTTTATGCCGTTCAATATCCTGAAGCTGTCCGGCTGGTTTCTCTTCCAGACAACGACGTAGCCAGGCCATGTCAGCCGGATCGTAAAATAGCATGGCTTCCGCAGGCAGTCCGTCGCGCCCGGCGCGGCCCGTTTCCTGATAGTAGGATTCAATATTGCGCGGGATATCGAAATGCACGACGAAACGTACGTTAGGTTTGTTTATGCCCATTCCAAAAGCGACGGTCGCCACCACGATTTGCAGATCGTCGCGCTGAAATTTTTCCTGCACATCGGCGCGAATAGCGTTTTCCAGCCCCGCATGATAGGCCGCCGCGCTAATGCCGCGACTTTGCAAGCGCGCAGCGGTATCTTCCACTTTCGCCCGGCTGTTACAGTAGATGATACCCGATTTGCCGCGTTGCTCCTGAACATAGCGCATTAGCTGGTCGAGCGGCTTAAACTTCTCCATCAGCATGTAGCGGATATTCGGTCGGTCAAAGCTACTGATCTGGATTAACGGATCGTTAAGCCCAAGCAGACGAATAATATCCTGGCGCGTGGTGTCGTCGGCGGTGGCGGTCAATGCCATAAACGGCAAAGCGGGAAAACGCTGGCGAAGCTGACCGAGAGCCGCATATTCCGGACGGAAATCATGCCCCCATTGCGAGATACAGTGCGCTTCATCCACCGCCAGCAATACCGGATTCCAGTGCGCCAGATGATCAAGAAAGTTGTCCAGCATCAGGCGTTCCGGCGCAATATACAGCAGACGAATCTGTCCGGTACGGCACCCCGCCATCACCTCAAGCTGCTGCTCGCGGCTTTGAGTGGAGTTCAGGCACGCCGCCGCCACACCGTTCGCCAGTAGCTGATCGACCTGGTCTTTCATCAACGAGATCAAGGGCGAAACGACGACGGTCAATCCATCCAGCAACAACGCGGGGATTTGATAGCACAGAGATTTGCCGCCGCCGGTGGGCATGACGACCAGACAGTCGCGACCGGAGAGCGCAGTATCAATAATCGCTTCCTGGCCCGGGCGAAACTGTTGGTAGCCAAAGGTTTCCTGCAAAACCTGTTTGGCCCCTGATTCCAGATTCAACACTTCCGCCTGCGCCACATTAACCCCGTTCACCATAAATCAAAACAGGCGCTATTTTCAGCGCCTGCGAGAGAAACTGCAATGTTTAAAACACAATCCAATCAGAAGATATCGTTAAGCATCACGCCGACGCCGACACGTGTCTGATTAAAATTATAGTCGATCAGCGATTCGCCATAGCCGCTGTACACCTGGGTATAAAGCCGGACATGTTTAGTGACCGGATAGCTTAATCCAACTTCCGCGCCGCCGTAGCCTGTATTCCAGTTGTACTGGCCTTTGGCGCTTAATACCGCCTCGCCCAGGTGATAACCGATTTTAAGCTGGTAATAACACATATATTTGGTGATGTCCGGATTATCGTCGGTACTGCCAATCACGTACCACGGTTTGACCTCTACCAGCCAGTTACCGTTTTCGGCCATCAGACGGGTATACAGACGGTTCCAGCTACGCGAGGTGGGGTCCGAACGTCCGTTAGAGTCATGGTTGTAGCCCATCTCTACGTCGCGCAGCGTCCAGCCGGCAAAGCGATAATCGGTAGCAAAACCAAGAAAAAGCTGCGGTTCGTAGTTGGTTTCGCGAAACGGCGAAGACTCTTTACTGTTGGAAAGCTGCCACCAGGATTTCTGCGTATAGGAAGCGCCCAGTACCGAGTTCGGCCCCAGTATTCCGCGCCACAGCGGAAACGCCAGGCTCAACTGAAATTTCACTTCATCTTTACGTGCGTTTTCAGACCAGTTGTAGGTACTTATGGCCTCTTTGTTCAGATCGCTGGTGTTCGTGTAGATCAAGTAGTTCGTGTCATAAGGGTAAAGCGTAAAAGGGTTATCATGCTCCTGTAGCATGTTAGCGATGATACTTCCCCGTACTGCGGGCGCATCATGAACCTCTTTTATCGTAGCTTCTTGTGCATATGCCGCTAATGGCAGTAGCGTGGCTGGCAACAACCCTCTCAAAATCGCCCGCATTCTTGACGTTCTCCTGACGAAGTATTTTCAGCTTGAATCATTCTCTGCCAACCATTTTTACATATTTACACACATAGCCGTTAGTTATCCCTTCTTAAAGTAGAAAACAACAATTAAGAAGCATAATATCAACATTTAATTAACCAATGGAGTGTCAGGAATCTATGTCCGCTGTACTTACCGCTGAACAAGCTCTGAAATTAGTGGGTGAAATGTTTGTCTACCACATGCCGTTTAATCGGGCGTTAGGGCTGGAGCTGGAACGCTATGAAAAAGCGTTCGCCCAACTGGCCTTCAACAACCAGCCGATGATGGTCGGCAACTGGGCGCAAAGCATTTTACACGGCGGCGTGATCGCCTCTGCGCTGGATGTCGCCGCCGGACTGGTATGCGTCGGCAGCACGCTAACTCGCCACGAAACCATCAGCGAAGATGAACTACGCCAGCGCCTGTCGCGGATGGGAACGATTGACCTGCGCGTCGATTACCTGCGTCCGGGCAGAGGCAACCGCTTTACGGCCACCAGTAGCCTGCTGCGCGCAGGGAATAAAGTGGCCGTCGCCCGCGTGGAATTACACAATGAAGATCAGCTGTACATCGCCAGCGCCACCGCTACTTATATGGTGGGATAAAAGCAGGTAAACTGTTGTTACACTTCAGATACGAGTTTTCCGGATGGACGCAAAACAAACACGGCAGGGCGTATTACTCGCTCTTGCCGCCTATTTTATTTGGGGGATCGCCCCCGCGTATTTCAAGCTGATCTATTACGTTCCCGCAGATGAGATCCTGACGCACCGCGTGATTTGGTCATTTTTCTTTATGGTGGCGCTGCTTAGCGTCAGCCGGCAGTGGCGACAGGTTAAGCGCTTACTGAAAACGCCAAAGAAGATTTTCCTGCTGGCCCTGTCCGCCGTACTGGTCGGCGGTAACTGGCTATTGTTCATTTGGGCGGTAAATAATCACCATATGCTGGAGGCCAGCCTGGGTTATTTCATTAATCCGCTGGTTAACATCTTGCTGGGGATGATTTTTCTTGGCGAACGCTTCCGTCGAATGCAGTGGCTGGCGGTGATTCTGGCGGTGTGCGGCGTGCTGGTGCAACTCTGGACCTTTGGCTCGCTGCCGATTATCGCGCTGGGGCTGGCGTTTAGTTTTGCGTTTTACGGCCTGGTGCGTAAGAAGATCGCCGTTGAAGCGCAGACGGGTATGCTGGTCGAAACGCTATGGCTGTTGCCGGTCGCCGCGATTTATCTGTTTGGCATCGCCGATAGCGCCACCAGCCATATGGGGCAAAACGCACTATCGTTGAACTTGCTGTTAATGGCGGCGGGTGTGGTCACTACGATTCCGCTGCTGTGCTTTACCGGAGCGGCTACGCGTCTGCGTCTCTCTACACTGGGCTTTTTCCAGTATATCGGCCCAACGCTGATGTTTTTACTGGCGGTGACGTTTTATGGCGAAGTGCCGGGCGCGGATAAGATGGTGACATTTGCGTTTATCTGGGTCGCGCTGGCGATTTTCGTAATGGATGCGATTTATACGCAGCGGCGTAAGCATTAAATAATAAAATGGCAGCTATTATCTGGCTGCCATTTTATGTTATTTCTTCTTAGTAAATAGCAATACAATAAATAATATAATATTTGTTACTGGAAACACGCCCAACACACCAATAAACTTATTCCAACCAACAAACGTTAAATAGCGGGCATGGATCTGGCAAAAGCCGAATCCCAACGCTATTCCAATCCCCCTCAAATTTAATGAAGTACAAATCGACAGTACACCGAGCAGGACAATAGCAATCACCCACCATCCAATCCAGGCTTTAATGAATTCGGCTTTAGAAAAAGGGTCTTTACCAAAATAAATTTGCCAGAAATTTTTCTTTTGCATTTTATGAAATCCATTCATTGAAATTGTTAATTACCAGATAATATATTTAATTATTATCGATTGCTGTACAGCGTAATTATCATGACATTAATTACCATTGCTGTCATTAGAAAATTCAGTGTAATATATTTACATGTGAGATCTGAAGTTGGTTATCAATATGGAAAAAATAATATGATTAGGATTATTAAAGATATTTTTCACCCTTCCCCAAGGGATACATTGAAGCGAGCAAAGTTTGTTATTTATACATTATCATCATGGATAATATTATTTACTATAATGCCTAAAAACCAATATCTTAATTTAATATTTATTATTGCCAATACCTATATCCATATTAATATTGGCGCGAAGAGAATCAGAGATTCAGGTTGCAGGGCACTTTATTTCATCGCATTGTCTATAGGTGTAAATATCTTCTGTACAGTCAGTGTCGCTCTCAATGGGGCTGATTGCGATAATATTGGTATACAACTCAATATTGCCTGGGTAATACTCACAACACTACTGCTATCTTTCATCGCTTCTTCAAAACAAGAACTTTCCTCATGATGAAGAACTTCCAACGGACTGGCGGTTAAATCGCCAGTCCGTATATTTTACAGCCAGTTCTTGCGCTTAAAGTACAAATACGGCGCAAGCCCCGCCAGAATCATAAAGATAATCGCGCCTGGATAACCAAAGCTCCACTTCAGTTCCGGCATAAACTCGAAGTTCATCCCATAGCTGGAAGCGACCAGCGTCGGCGGCAGGAACACCACGGAAACCACCGAGAAGATTTTGATAATGCGGTTCTGCTCAATATTGATGAAACCCATCGCCGCCTGCATCAGGAAGTTCACCTTCTGGAACAGCGATTCATTGTGCGGCAGCAGAGATTCGATATCGCGCAGGATCTCACGCGCCTGCTCCAGCTGTCCGCCCGGTAAGCGCGCCTTGCGCACCAGGAAGTTCAGCGCTCGTTGGGTATCCATCAGACACAGGCGTACCTTCCAGCCGATATCTTCCAGTTCCGCCAGCGTGGAGAGCGCTTCGTCGTATTCATCGCCCTGATGCCCTTCCATAATGACGCGGCTCAGTTTTTCCAGATCGCTGTAGATGTTTTCGATTTCATCCGCCAACTGTTCAATTTTGGTTTCGAACAGATCGAGCAGTAGTTCATAAGCATTACCGTCGACCATCGCCTGGCTGCGGGCGCGCATACGATACAAACGGAAGGCGGGCAGTTCGCGTTCACGCAGCGTAAACAGACGGCCATCGCGAATAGTGAATGCCACCGTAGAGTTACCGGCATGATCTTCCGCATCTTCGAAGAAGAAGAAGGAGTGGATATGCAGTCCGTCTTCGTCTTCAAAGAAGCGCGCGGATGCTTCGATATCTTCCAGTTCAGGACGCGTCGCCAGACTCTGGCCCAGCTCAGATTGTACGCGCAATCGCTCGTCGTCGTCCGGTTCGACCAAATCGACCCATACGGCATCAATCAGGCTTTGTGACTCCTCGACTTCCAGCCGGGTCAGTCGGTTTTTTTCCAGTTGAAATGCGCTCAGCATGACCGGGACTCCCAATGCGTAAAAATATCGGACAGTTCAGATGGGCACACAGAAACAAATTGGGTTTCAGACCATTAAACAGCCTGACTCAACGCGACGGGAAAAAATGAAAGGTCGCTGACAACCGCTAAGGCTATCAGCAAAAAGGGATAGCCTTAGGAGTTGATCCTGGATGACAGGATAATGAGCCAGTATCTACTGGGTGTGTCCAAGGCGAATGTCCTCTTAGCGTAATCGTGGGCGCATGTTACGCCAGCAAAAATTTGCCGTCAACACGCAACGAAACGCGAAAAAGCAATAATTTCCCCTTATGCAGAAAGGTTAGCAGAGTGAGAGTATTTATCTATGATTTCAGAATATTAACATCAATATATCGCCGGATGGCGGCTTCGCCTTATCCGGCCTACAAATCAAAATGTTAGCCAGCGCGTAAGCCGGATAAGACGCGTCATCCGGCACTATGAGAGTCGGTCAAACCGTTTCCAGCTTCGCATACGCGGCAACCAGCCATTTGATCCCTTGCCCCTGAAAAGCCACCTGCAACCGGCTATGCTCGCCGCTGCCCTCCAGGTTGACAATAGTTCCCTCGCCGAACTTCGCATGGCGCACGCGTTGGCCGAGTTTGTAGCCTGTGTCGTTTTCCGCCAGCGGCGTTCCCATTCGTTGATGGCTCACCGGACGACTGACGGTGGCGCGCAGACGGACCTCTTCCACGCACTCCTCCGGCAGTTCGCCGATGAAACGCGACGGGCGATGGTAGACCTCTTTACCATACAGACGGCGAGTTTCGGCATAGGTTAGCGTCAGCTTCTGCATGGCACGGGTAACGCCGACGTAGGCCAGACGACGCTCCTCTTCCAAACGCCCGCCCTCATCCAGCGACATCTGGCTGGGGAACATGCCCTCTTCCATGCCGACAATAAACACCTGCGGAAACTCCAGCCCTTTGGCCGAGTGCAGCGTCATCAGCTGTACCGCATCCTGCCAGGTATCCGCCTGCCCCTCGCCCGCTTCCAGCGCCGCGTGAGAGAGGAAGGCCTGCAACGGCATCAAATCTTCATCTTCGTCGTTGTAGCTGAACTGCCGCGTTGCCGTCACCAGTTCCTCTAAGTTTTCGATGCGCGTCTGGCCTTTCTCGCCTTTTTCTTGCTCATACATGGTGCGCAGGCCGGAATCTTTGATCACCCGGTCAGTCTGCACATGCAGCGGCATGTCGGCGGTTTCCTGCGCCAGAGCGTCAATCAGTTCCATAAAGCGTTGTAGCGCGCTGGCCGCACGCCCGGCCAGGGCTTTTTCCTGTAACAACTCACGGCACGCCTGCCACAATGTTAGCTGGCGATCGCGCGAGGTCTGGCGCACCACGTCCAGCGTGCGGTCGCCGATGCCGCGCGTCGGGGTATTCACCACGCGTTCAAAGGCGGCATCATCGTTGCGATTGGCAATCAAACGCAGATAAGAGAGCGCATCTTTGATCTCCTGGCGTTCGAAGAAGCGCATACCGCCGTAAATGCGGTACGGCATACTGGCCTGTAATAACGCTTCTTCCAGCACGCGCGACTGGGCGTTGCTGCGATAAAGGATGGCGCATTGCGCAAGCGCGCCGCCGTTATCCTGCCAGGTTTTGATACGATTAACCACAAAGCGCGCTTCATCCAGCTCGTTGAAAGCGCAGTACAGCGATATCGGTTCGCCATCAACGCCGTCAGTCCACAGCTTTTTACCCAAACGCCCATTGTTATTCTCAATCAGAGCGTTCGCCGCGCTAAGGATGTTGCTGGTCGAGCGGTAATTCTGCTCCAGACGAATGGTCTGCGCGCCGGGGAAATCATTGAGGAAGCGCTGGATGTTCTCTACCTGGGCCCCGCGCCAGCCGTAGATCGACTGGTCATCGTCGCCGACAATCATCACTTTACCGGTATCGCCCGCCAGCAGACGAACCCAGGCGTACTGAATGTTGTTGGTATCCTGGAATTCGTCCACCAGAATGTTAGTAAACCGCTCGCGATAGTGTTGCAGGATGTGCGGCTTGTTCAGCCATAGTTCATGAGCGCGCAGCAGTAGCTCGGCGAAATCCACCAGACCAGCGCGATCGCACGCTTCCTGATAGGCCTGATACACCTTCTGCCAGGTCTGTTCCACCGGATTGCCATAGCTTTGGATATGGTGCGGGCGTAGCCCTTCGTCTTTCTGGCTATTGATGTACCACATCGCCTGACGCGGCGGCCACTGCTTCTCATCAAGATTCATCGCCTTAATCAGCCGTTTAAGCAAACGCATCTGATCTTCGCTGTCGAGAATCTGGAAATCCTGCGGCAAATTAGCGTCCATATGATGCGCGCGCAGCAGGCGGTGCGCCAGACCGTGGAACGTCCCTACCCACATTCCGCCCTGGCTGGTCCCCATCAACTGGCCAATACGATGGCGCATTTCCGCCGCCGCTTTATTGGTAAAGGTCACCGCCATGATGGAGTATGGCGAATTGTTTTCTACGCTCAGTAACCAGGCGATACGGTGCACCAGCACGCGGGTTTTCCCGCTTCCCGCGCCCGCCAGCACCAGCATGTTGCTACGTGGCGCGGCCACCGCTTCGCGCTGTTTATCATTAAGGCTGTCGAGCAGGTAAGAAACGTCCATTGGCACCGCCGCGTAAAAACATGAAAACTAAAAACGCCCGGTGGCGCTTCGCTTACCGGGGCTACTTATCGTAGGGCGGATAAGCATAGCGCCATCCGCCAGAATAACTGGGAATTTATACAGAACTACTGGTGATTATATCAGCGAGGTGAGAGATGCCAACCGCGAAATTTCGATATGCGGCAGTAAACGGCTGTCCTGCGTCCGCATCAGGTCGGCATTTTCAGGTTTAATCCAGCAGGCCTGCATCCCACAGCGAATAGCGCCAGCCACATCGGTAGTCAGATCGTCGCCGACATGCAGGATCTCGCCGATCGGCACATGCAGCTTTTCCGCCGCCAGGAAATACATGTCGCTAAACGGCTTGGAACGCCCATCCGGGCCGGCGCGCAGTACAAACTTAAAGTAATCGCCGAGGCCAAACAGTTCCGGCTGGGCGTTGCCGTTAGTGATCGCCACCAGCGGCCATTTTTTCGCAAGCTGCTGTAACGTCTCATGGGTAGCCTGCGGAACCTCAATCTGGCTGCGCCATTTGGCAAAATGCATCATCGCCGCATTCGCGCCGGCAATGGCCTCCTGCGCCGATAATCCCGCATCCCGCATGGCCTGCTCTATCGCGCGATGACGCCAGCGGGTAACGTCATGATAGATTTCCGGCTCCGCTTCACGCACCGCCTGCCGTATCCGCTGTAAATCGACGTTTTGAAACGAACGTAGCGACGGGTGATAATTTTGCATAAAAGCGAGCGCTTCCTGCTCAGTACGCAAAATCACCGGACGGTTATCATAAAGGGTATCATCCAGGTCAAAGGTGAGCGCGGCAATACGCCCCAAAGGCCGGTAAAAACGCATTATTTCCCCCGTTTAGCGCGCGGATGCGCCGCGTCGTACACTGAAGCAAGATGTTGAAAATCAAGATGAGTATAAATTTGGGTGGTGGAAAGGTTGGCATGACCCAGCAGCTCTTGCACGCCGCGCAGATCGCCGCTCGATTCCAGCATATGGGTCGCGAACGAATGGCGCAGCTTATGTGGATGCACGTGGCTGTTTAGCCCCTGCTTTATGCCCCATTCGGCGAACCGTTTTTGGACATTGCGCGCGGAGATACGCTTGCCGAGCTTCGACAGGAATAACGCCTCTTCATCGCTGGCGAACAGGCCGCGCAGATCCAGCCAGTGCTCAATCCACGTCACCGCGTTACGGCCAATCGGCAGGCGTCGCTCTTTGCTGCCTTTACCCATTACCCACACTTCGCCGGTATCAAGATCGAGGTGCTTTATATCCAGGCCAACCAGTTCGGATAAACGCAGCCCCGCGCCGTACATGACCTCCAGCATCGCCCGATCACGTACGGCGAGCGGATCGTTAAGATCGATGTCCAGCAGGCGGTTAACGTCGTCGACATCAATATTTTTCGGCAGATGACGCGGCGCTTTCGGTGCGGAGACGCCCTTCGCCGGGTTAGCTTTCAATTCGCCCTGACTGACTAACCAGTCAAAAAAGCTTCGCAATGCCGAGAGACGTAGCGCCAGACTGGCAGGGCCAAGCCCTTTACGCCGACTGCGCACCGCAAAACTGCGCACAATCGCAGCGTCACATTGTTGCCAGCTTTTCAGCCCGGTTTCTCCGGCTAAAGCGATAATGGCATCAAGCTGACGCTGGTAGTTCTGCAGGGTAATGGGGCTAAGCTGGCGCTCCACGCCTAAATAGCGCAGGAACCGCGAGACATCCAGAGAAAGCGCGACATCCGTCATACGCGTTTAATCCAGCGTTCCAGCAGTTCCGGCAGCATCAGCGCGATCTCCTGTAAAAGCTGCGTCCCCTGCCCCGGCTGATAGTGGTGCGGGTCACGGCTGCTGAAGAGAATCACCCCGAGGTCGCCATCGCTGCCCATCATCGACATAGCTACCGAGCCTACAGCCTTCGCCTCCGGCAAGACCACCAGCAGTTCCGGGCCGTTTAGCGGGCCAAGATAATGCTGCGACTGTCCCAGCCGTTGAATACGCAGCGGCTCAAAGGCCTGACGGTTTAAAGCCAGATGTGTATAGCGCGATGGCGCGCCAAGACGCCACCGATCCGGGAACAAACGCAGCGTCGCGCCGGCAAGCCCCAAATCGCGCGCCCAGCGGTGAAACCGCACCAGCATCTCATCCAGACTATCCGCGGCGACCAGACGGCTTTGCAGATGCAGCAAGCGATAAAACAGGCTTTCATTGGCATGAGCCTGTTCCATCAGCAGCGTCATATTTTCTTCAAGCACATTGATGTGATTACGCGCGCGGGCCATATGCCACTCAACGAGCGAAACCGTTCCCCGCACGGGATGTGGAACACGCATCGCTTCAACGGCGTGGGCGTTACGGATAAAAAACTCAGGGTGGTGGCGCAGGTAATCGACGACCGCTCGATCGTCCAGTTCCGTGAGCGTTTCCTGTAGTTCTTCCTCTGGTTGCTTCATAAATGGATAAATCCGTCGTAGATATGTGCCGCCGGACCAGTCATGTATAACGGATGACCCGGACCTTTCCAGGCGATATCCAGCCGACCGCCCGGTAATTCCACGCGTACCTCTTCAGCCAGCAGTCCCTGCTGAATCCCCACGGCAACGGCAGCGCACGCGCCGCTGCCGCACGCGCGGGTCTCCCCTGCGCCGCGTTCATAGACTCGCAGCCGGATATGCTCACGTCTTACAACCTGCATAAAACCAATGTTGGCACGTTCCGGAAAACGCTCATGGCTTTCCAGAACCGGCCCCAGTGTTTCAACGGCCGCCGTGTCGACGTTATCAACCTGAATGACACAGTGCGGATTACCCATTGAAACCACGCCGCACAATATGGTCTGTTCCGCCGCTCGCATAATATACGTCTTTTCCGCTTTGTTGGCGCGAAAAGGCACCTGCGCGGGTTCAAAGTTTGGCTCGCCCATATTGACGCGTACCAGTTCATCTTCCGTGACGCTCAGTACCATCCGGCCATTCGCGGTACTGACCCGAATGTCGCGTTTATTGGTTAGCCCTTTCAGGCGAACAAATCGCGCGAAACAGCGCGCGCCATTGCCGCACTGCGAGACTTCACTGCCGTCGGCGTTGAAGATGCGGTAATGAAAGTCCAACTCAGGATCATAGGGCGGCTCAACCACCAGCAGCTGATCGAACCCTACGCCCAAGTGTCTGTCGGATAGCCGACGAATCAGTTCCGGCGAAAAAAAGACATTCTGCGTTACCGCGTCGACGACCATAAAATCGTTGCCAAGGCCATGCATTTTAGAGAATTGCATCATTCACTCCGTTCACGCGGGGACAGAAAACTATCCTCAGTAATTGACCTGGGACGGGCCATCTCCCGTTGCGCGATCGTTCTTATCGGGCATCGTGGACTGCGTTTGCGAATCGACTTTTTTCGTCGGCGGCGGCGCATTTTTATCGGCTGGCGGGAAATAAAGCGGCCCTTTCAAACCGCAGCCCGTCAGGCTGAACAGAGTCAGAAGTACAGCGAGTGTCTTAAACACGTTTTTCATTATGGATTGCCTGTAAGTTCATGCTTTCTATTTTCTATCATCGCAGGAGAAGGCGTAAAAGCAAGCGTTTAGGGGCTCTTTATAAAATCTGAAAAGCGGCGCGTTGCCATGATTATTGCGCATTTACATCAGGAAACATGCTTTGCTCATCACTTTAGGTTTACGTACCACGTCCGGATGACCTTATGCAATATCGTAATTTGTTTTGCCTTTTTTCGCTTTCACTTCTGCTACCTCCCGCCTGGGGATGCCGGCTGAGTGAATCTCCGCACAATGTTTATCAACGGCAAGGCAGCGGCGTGGTTTATCTCCAGCCAGAAGAGGAGAACAATCTTTCGTTGCCGGAGGTGAATTTCAAACGCCTGCGTCGGTTACCCAATTCATTGATTAACCCGGCAACTCAGGGCTGGAACTGGATAGCACAGCCCCCTTCCTGAACCAGAAAATTAACGCCGGAAAAGAGCACGGCTATTTTATGCGTGATAGCCAGCAAGGTCAGGGTATTCATGTCCTTAGCATCAATGGGCCGCTAAAAGTCACCGAGCGTTTTGCGTATGACAACCGCTATGTTTATACGTGGATTGGCAGCCAGCTTTACCGAACAGCATCCCCCTGCCCGGATAAGACGCATACTCTGAATAGGAACGTCATGTACACTAACAATAAAGATATCATCATCATAACGCGGGCGCAGGAATGCCAAAAATGACGTCGCTAAGTCATTTGGCGTGCTTGATTAAACATTTGAAAAACGCCCTTCGGGGCGTGGGGATCGGTTCATGCATTTACGTCATTATTGAAAGCATTATGCACGGCACGATAAACGGTGTTGAAGCTGCCGGAGTCCTGACGATAAGCGCGGTACTCGGTCTGCTTAGCGCTCTTTTGGATATCAAAGCAAAGCCGCGCGCCCCCTTAATCCTGTTGCATTTTCTCCTCTGCGGCGGCTGCGTCGCGCTGATGGTGGCAATGCTGTCGGCTCTGAACCATTTCCCGGTTAACGCGTCCGTCATACTTATCACCAGTGCGCTATTTATCGTCATTTATCTACCGCTGGGTTTTATCCTTTACCGCTCACAACGATAATTCGTATCGGTTCCA
This sequence comes from Salmonella sp. SJTUF14076, assembly GCF_015534835.1. Classification (NCBI taxonomy): domain Bacteria; kingdom Pseudomonadati; phylum Pseudomonadota; class Gammaproteobacteria; order Enterobacterales; family Enterobacteriaceae; genus Salmonella; species Salmonella sp. SJTUF14076. The sequence continues at coordinate 4,620,114 of NZ_CP064674.1, forward strand.
GAAGCTGACGCTTCCCCTTATACTGGCGCTATCACTCAATAGCGAGATAAAACAATGAACGACAGTGAATTTCATCGCCTGGCTGACGCCCTGTGGCTCACCATTGAAGAATGCCTCGATAGCTGGGACGGCGACAGCGATATCGACTGCGAAATCAACGGCGGCGTGCTGACCCTCAGCTTTGAGAACGGCAGTAAGATCATTATTAACCGTCAGGAGCCGTTGCACCAGGTGTGGCTGGCAACCAAACAGGGCGGCTATCATTTCGATCTGAAAGGCGACGAGTGGATTTGCGATCGCAGCGGCGAAACCTTCTGGGATCTACTGGAGCAGGCGGCAACACAGCAGGCGGGTGAAAAGGTGAGTTTTCGTTGATTTATTTGCCGGATGCGCTTTGCTTATCCGGCTTACTGTAGGCCCGGTAAGGCGTAGCCGCCACCGGGCGAAAATCCTCAGGAGAAATACTGCTGCAATAGCGGCGCGTCATGATCCTGGTTTGCTGGCGGCACGGTGTTGATAGGCTGCGTACGGAATGGGATCACCTGCGCGCGGCCATCGGTTTTCACTATCTGGTAGAACTGCGGCAGGTTAAAGTTGATAAAACTGGAGCCATACGTGAAGCGATCGTGCGATGACGAATAGAAGCGACTGACGTCGCGCACCAGTTCTTCCTTGCTACCTTCGCAGTGGTGATACACTTCCGCCCGGTTACTTTCATCCAGAATATAAATATTAAAGCCTTTCTCATCGCCCGTTTCTTCAAAGAAGAACTGGATAATCCCTTCGCTGGCGAAGCCATCCACCACTGACGGCAATTTCACCTGGTTGGTTTCCACCTGTACCGACAGCCCGTGCAGCTTGTTATGCGAAATCGCGCCGTAGAATTCGATAGCGTTCTCCAGCTTCTGCACCGAGACATTCAAGCGTTCGAAGAATAGTCCCCACGTCTGCCCGGAAACCCGCAGCGCCTTGAAGCGACCGGTCTCCTGACGGGTGCTGGAAAGACGTAGCTCGATACATTCGGAGACCAGTTGCTGCACGCGGGTGCGAATCAGACCGCGAAGATGCTGACTATAGCAGAACACTTCGACGCTATCCGGCGGCGCGGCATCCTGGTGCATTTTCCCCAGAATCGTTTTCAGCGCTTCGATCATCGCCTGCTCGCCGTTAAAGTGCAGAGTACGCACTTCGTTCCACGAGTTGCGATATAACAAGTCGATACTGCCTATCAGACAGTTTTGCTCTTCGCCAAAGCTGAAAACGTCCAGCTTACGGAAGTCAAAATGGACCACTTTATTGCGAAACGCCGCCGTCGGGTCATATTCGAGGTTAACGATAATCGCCAGATGGCGAATTTCACAGGGGCTGTAGAGCGCTTTCGGCGTCGGAGCAGGCAAGCGCAGCGGGAAATGGTGCGAAACATCGGCGACCATCTCCTGCAACTTAGGCAGGTCGACAATACCGTTGCCCTTAATAAACAGATGCGTTCGCGACGTCAGCAGGCCGTTGAACCACGCCCACGCGACCAGCTTATTAAGATAACGGTTATATTCCAGCGGCTGATGGCTGATGATGGAGTCCATGTTCGGCGCGCGGTTGTAGAGATACCAGCCTGAACGGTTGGCACGTCCCGGCGGCACATGGATAAAGGTTAAATTCGGCTCGGACAGATCCGGCGATATCTGCGGGTTCACCAGCGTGACTTTACCCGGCAACGCTTCAAACGCCGCGTACAGCTTACGCGTCAGTACGCCGATATCCTGCGGGCTGGCACTCACGCTGAGGTTGTTGCGCCGCGCAAAGCGAATCAGATTACGATAGCTCTGCATCATGGCGTCGAGCAATTCGTTGTGGGCTTCGCGCACCTGATCGATTTTCCAGTTTGCGCGATTATCGAGCATGGTCAGACGTGCGTCGTCCCATCCCCACTCGCTGACCAACTGGCTTAATACTTCCCGACGCCAGCCAACGCAGGCGCGCTCGCGACTTAATTTCTCGCACACTTTCAGGTAAAAGCAGCGGCGGACTAAATCCAGCCGCGTCGGATCTTCAATCGCCGTCAGGTATTCAGTGACCCGTTCCAGCATCATGCAGTAGGGATCGAGTCCAAACGACACGATTTCACCGTCATGCAGACGTTGTTTAATGTCTTTCGCCAGCAGACGTGGGTTGGGGTATTCCCATGAATAGGCTTCCAACAGCAGCGTTTTCAGCACCGCTTTGTACGGCGAGTCAATGCTCTTGTATAGCTGCCACAGGCTGGCGCCAAAGTACTCTTCGGCGGAGAGCGAGCTTAAGCCCCCCAGATCCAGCCATTCGTTTGGCGTTAATACGCCCTGCGCGTAGAGCGTCATGACATAGTCGTCGTAATGCTCTTCTTCGTCGCACGGCACCATACTCCACAGGATACGCTTCCCGGCCAGGCGCACAGCGGTACGATAAAACTCATCAAGCAACAGGATATGCTGCGTAGAACCACAGTCTTCCCCGCCCAGACTGCCGCTTTCGTTATGGCGGAAACGGTTCTCGTCGATCAGGAAGAAGCTCACCTCAACGCCAAGCGAGGCGGCCCAGCTTTCCAGCAGGCTACACTTACGTTGCAGCAACTGACGCTCTTCGCCGTCGAGCCAGGACTGATGGCACACCCAGATATCCAGGTCGGACGAGCAGCTCTGCCCGACCGAGGAGGTGCTGCCCATGGTGTAAACGCCGGTAATCGGCAACTCGCCCTTCGGCGGATCCTGCGGCGTCATACCGCGGTACAGCTCAAGTTCGTTCAGATAATGGCGTTGGGTTTCATCAGGCGTGTAGAAGCAAATACCGCTGGGAACGTTACCATCAAGGTAACCCGGCATCAGTGGATGGTGATAGTGCAATAATGTCGGCAGAAGACTGTAAACCTGCTGAAAAGCGGGTCCCATGGCAGCAAGCGCGCGATCCACACGCAGTTGATTTATGGCATCCAGTCTCTGTTTCAGAGTCTCAATATAGAGGTACAAGACGTATCGCCTGATGTTGCTACCCGTCATGGTGCAGGTCAGTACTTGACCGTCGCCATTCGGGATAAACCGTATGTCAAAAATAACCGTTACCCTTTCTCGCCTGCATATTTTTATCTAATACCGACGAAAAAATGGTCTAAAACGTGATCAATTTAACACCTTGCTCATTGACCGTAAAGAAAGATGCGCTACATACAAGTGTAGCACCGTTCGCTGCGTGTAAATTCTTAAATACGGGCTGGCGGTTTCTCGTCATTATTCACTGTCATTGACGACACTGCGCCTTATCCTCTCACTCACGGTGACCGGAAAACTAACATACTCTCTATAAGGATGTTAGGATGGTCAATGATTGATAATGACGGTAACAAGCATGTTAGACAATGTTTTAAGAATTGCCACACGCCAAAGTCCCCTTGCGCTTTGGCAGGCACATTATGTCAAAGACGCATTGATGGCAACCCATCCGGGACTGACGGTAGAACTGGTGCCGATGGTCACACGCGGCGACGTGATTCTCGATACTCCCCTGGCGAAAGTGGGCGGTAAGGGACTGTTTGTTAAAGAGCTTGAAATCGCGCTGCTGGAAAAACGCGCTGATATCGCCGTGCACTCTATGAAAGACGTTCCGGTGGCCTTCCCGGACGGTCTCGGTCTGGTGACCATTTGCGAGCGCGAAGATCCGCGCGACGCGTTTGTCTCGAATAAATATCACAGTCTGGACGATCTGCCCGCGGGTAGTATCGTCGGGACGTCCAGTTTGCGTCGTCAGTGTCAACTGGCGGAACGCCGTCCGGACCTCATTATCCGTTCGTTGCGCGGCAACGTCGGCACACGTCTCGGCAAGCTGGACAACGGCGACTATGACGCCATTATCCTGGCCGTGGCCGGTCTGAAACGCTTAGGTCTGGAGTCGCGCATTCGCACAGCCTTGCCGCCCGACGTTTCACTTCCTGCCGTAGGCCAGGGCGCCGTCGGGATTGAGTGTCGTCTTGACGACGCGCGAACGCAGGCACTGCTCGCACCGTTGAATCACTCGCAAACCGCGCTACGCGTAACGGCGGAACGTGCTATGAACACCCGCCTGGAAGGCGGTTGTCAGGTGCCGATTGGCAGCTATGCAGAAATCATCAACGGTGAAATTTGGTTACGCGCGCTGGTTGGCGCACCGGACGGTTCGGTGATGGTGCGCGGCGAACGTCGTGGTTCTCCCGAGCAGGCGGAGCAAATGGGCATCTCGCTTGCAGAGGAACTGCTGGAAAACGGCGCACGCGCGATTCTGACGGAAGTTTATAACGGCGAGACGCCCGCATGAGTATTCTGATCACCCGCCCCTCTCCCGCAGGGGAAGCATTAGTGAGCCGTCTGCGCGCACTGGGGCAGGTGGCCTGGAGTTTTCCACTGATTGAATTTGTCGCCGGCCGGGAGCTACCCACCCTGGCCGACCGCCTGGCGACACTGACGGAAAACGATCTGGTTTTTGCCCTTTCACAGCACGCCGTCGCCTTTGCTCACGCCCAGCTCCAGCGGGATGGCCGAAACTGGCCTGCGTCGCCGCGCTATTTCGCGATTGGCCGCACCACGGCGCTCGCCCTTCATACCGTTAGCGGGTTCGATATTCGTTATCCATTGGATCGGGAAATCAGCGAAGCCTTGCTACAATTACCTGAATTACAAAATATTGCGGGCAAACGCGCGCTGATTTTGCGTGGCAATGGCGGCCGCGAACTGCTGGGCGAAACCCTGACAGCTCGCGGAGCCGAAGTCAGTTTTTGTGAATGTTATCAACGATGTGAGAAACATTACGATGGCGCGGAAGAAGCGATGCGCTGGCATACTCGCGGCGTAACAACGCTTGTTGTTACCAGCGGCGAGATGTTGCAACGGATCTGGTCGCTGACTCCCCAGTGGTATCGTGAGCACTGGTTACTACGCTGTCGGCTATTGGTCGTCAGTGAGCGTCTGGCGCACCTCGCCCGGGAACTGGGCTGGCAAGATATTAAGGTCGCTGATAACGCCGACAACGATGCGCTGTTGCGCGCATTACAATAACTCTCATAATGGGATGCCATAATGACGGAACAAGAAAAATCCTCCGCCGTGGTTGATGAGACCAGGGAGAGCGTGGAAACCACGCCACAGCCAGTTAATACCGAGAAAAAAAGTAAGAACGGCGCCGCGCTGGTATTAAGCGCGGTGGCGATTGCGATTGCCCTGGCGGCAGGTATTGGGCTTTATGGCTGGGGAAAACAGCAGGCAACCGCGCAAACGGAAACCAGCGATGCGCTGGCGACGCAACTGACCGCCTTGCAAAAGGCGCAGGAGAGCCAAAAAGCGGAGCTGGAAGGGATTATCAAAAAACAAGCGGCGCAGTTAGATGACGCGAATCGCCAACAGGCGGCGCTGGCGAAACAGCTTGATGAAGTACAACAAAAAGTCGCCACCATTTCCGGCAGCGATGCTAAAACCTGGCTGCTGGCACAGGCTGATTTCCTGGTGAAACTCGCCGGACGCAAGCTGTGGAGCGATCAGGACGTCACTACCGCCGCTGCGCTGCTCAAAAGCGCTGACGCCAGTCTGGCGGATATGAATGACCCCAGCCTGATTACCGCACGACGCGCGATTACTGACGATATCGCCAGCCTGTCATCCGTTGCGCAGATCGACTACGACGGCATTATTCTCAAGCTCAATCAGCTCTCTAACCAAATCGATAACCTGCGTCTGGCGGATAACGATACCGATGGTTCGCCGATGGATTCAGACAGCAGCGAGCTGTCCAGCTCGCTAAGCGAATGGCGCGTTAACCTGCAAAAAAGCTGGCAGAACTTTATGGACAGCTTTATTACCATTCGCCGCCGCGATGATACCGCCGTACCGCTGTTGGCGCCCAACCAGGACGTCTATTTACGCGAAAATATTCGCTCCCGCCTGTTAGTCGCCGCGCAGGCCGTGCCACGCCATCAGGAAGAAACATACCGTCAGGCGCTGGATAACGTTTCGACCTGGGTTCGCGCTTATTACGATACTGACGACGCCGCGACAAAAGCCTTCCTGGAGGAGGTCGATAAATTAAGCCAGCAAAATATTACGATGGATCTGCCGGAAACCCTGGGAAGCCAGGCGATTCTTGAAAAACTGATGCAAACCCGCGTGCGTAATCTGCTGGCGCAACCGACAGTCTCTACGGCAGCGCCTGCCACGCAGACAGACGCTCCGGCAGCCGCGCCGCAAGGAGAATAATGATGCTAAAAGTATTATTGCTCTTTGTGTTGTTGCTCGCGGGTATCGTGGTCGGCCCGATGATAGCCGGTCACCAGGGCTATGTGTTAATCCAGACCGATAACTACAACATTGAAACCAGCGTCACCGGCCTGGCGATCATTCTCATCGTCGCTATGGTGGTGCTATTCGCCATTGAGTGGTTACTACGCCGTCTGTTTCGTACCGGCGCGCACACCCGCGGTTGGTTTGCCGGCCGTAAACGCCGTCGCGCCCGCAAGCAGACCGAACAGGCGCTGCTGAAGCTGGCGGAGGGCGACTATCAGCAGGTTGAAAAGCTGATGTCAAAAAATGCCGACCATGCTGAACAACCGGTGGTCAATTATCTGCTGGCGGCAGAAGCGGCGCAGCAGCGCGGCGATGAAGCACGCGCTAATCAGCACCTTGAACGTGCGGCAGAGTTGGCGGGGAACGACACCATCCCGGTCGAGATCACACGCGTGCGCTTACAGCTGGCGCGCAATGAAAATCACGCAGCGCGTCACGGCGTGGACAAACTGCTGGAGGTCACGCCGCGTCACCCGGAAGTTCTGCGTCTGGCGGAGCAGGCCTATATTCGCACCAGCGCATGGAGTTCTTTACTGGATATCATCCCATCCATGGCGAAAGCGCACGTCGGCGATGAAGCGCATCGCGCCATGCTCGAACAACAGGCGTGGATAGGACTCATGGATCAGGCGCGTGCCGAGCAGGGCAGCGAAGGATTACGCACCTGGTGGAAAAACCAAAGCCGTAAAACCCGCCATCAGGTGGCGCTGCAGGTCGCGATGGCCGAGCATCTAATCGAGTGTGACGATCATGATATGGCGCAGCAGATTATCATCGACGGTCTGAAACGCCAGTATGACGATCGGCTGGTGCTGCCCATTCCTCGCCTCAGAACCAATAATCCGGAACAACTGGAGAAAGTGCTGCGCCAGCAAATCAAGACGGTAGGCGATCGCCCGCTGTTATGGAGCACGCTCGGCCAGTCGCTAATGAAACACGGTGAATGGCAGGAGGCGACCCTGGCTTTCCGCGCCGCGCTGAAACAACGCCCGGACGCGTATGATTATGCCTGGCTTGCCGATGCGCTTGATCGACTGCATCAACCGGAAGAGGCCGCCGCCATGCGGCGCGACGGCCTGATGCTGACATTACAGAACAATCCCCCGCAGTAATTCCCTCTTGCCCGGTGGCGCTTCGCTTACCGGGCTTACCGCCTACACAAAATCATTCGGGATGCATAATAAATATCCTCCGGCATAGCCGGAGGTTTTTCTGATGCGCCTGTAAGGCTCTCTTACCAGCCGCGCCCTAACAGGCGCATACGATCTGACATTTGCATCAAACTTCGTTACTTACGGCCCGTAAACGGGCTGCCCGGATAAGGGATCGATAATTGCTCACCCATTTTATCCTCTTCAAGCTGGTGCTTTATGTAGTCCTGTATCTTCGCCGTGTTCTTACCCACCGTATCGACATAGTACCCTCTGCACCAGAACTCCCTGTTCCTGTATTTGAATTTTAGATCCCCAAACTGCTCGTAAAGCATCAGACTACTTTTACCCTTCAGATATCCCATGAAACTCGACACACTCATCTTCGGCGGGATCTCCAGAAGCATGTGAATATGATCTGCACAACATTCCGCTTCCAGAATTCGTACGTTTTTCCATTCACACAATTTTCTTAATATGCTGCCTACTGCCCTACGCTTCTCTCCATAGAACGCTTGTCTTCGGTATTTGGGCGCGAAAACTATGTGATATTTACAGTTCCATCGGGTGTGCGCTAAGCTCTTTTCGTCCCCCATTGGGACCCCCTTTTGATTTCTTGTTGAACTTTTGCAGTTGCCAGACCGCAAGATGTTTTAACAAATCAAAAGGGGTTTTAATAACTGACTTAAAGCTGAAAGCTTTCCGGAACCCCCAGCCTAGCTGGGGGTTTTCCATAGACAAAAAAACGCCTGCCCGGTTAAGGGGCAGGCGTCAAAACAGGTCTGTATGACAACATAAAGGGGTGCTTCACTCAACGTTGTGTCCAGGGTGTTTGATGAGGCGTAAGCGACATCTGTCAGTGGACGATAAGCACCGTAAACGGCTCTGCATCATTCCTGAGTTTATGAGGCCAGAAGGCGAACATAAGAGATGGAATGAGCATCTACCCGTACATTATTGCACATAACGTGCCATCTTTGCACCGCTAAAAAACAGGCGCAGGCGTTAAAAAAACGTAGAGAATTCACGCGATTGACATCCCCCCGCTGCTGGCGAGGTTTTAGCGTGTCGCCCGGCGGAGACAGAACAGGATGCTTTTTACAAAGTGATTATAAATCAATAGATTACTCGTCACCGAATAGCGACAAATAAAGTCTGGGATATCGCCAATAAACCATAATGGCAACACGTGCGGGATAAGTAGTTGAAAATGAACAGAAAACAAAAAACCCCGCCGAAGCGGGGTTCAAAATTGGTCGGCGAGAGAGGATTCGAACCTCCGACCCACTGGTCCCAAACCAGTTGCGCTACCAAGCTGCGCTACTCGCCGATATACTGCTTTTTTGAATTTTTAGTTCAATTCATTGAGTCGTGGTGCGAGGGGGGGGACTTGAACCCCCACGTCCGTAAGGACACTAACACCTGAAGCTAGCGCGTCTACCAATTCCGCCACCTTCGCGTTTCACAACTCTATATTAATGGGGTGGCTAATGGGATTCGAACCCACGACAACTGGAATCACAATCCAGGGCTCTACCAACTGAGCTATAGCCACCACTGAAACTTTTTACGCGGTATTAAACCACCGCAGCTCAAGCACCTAAATAAATGGTACGCCCGACAGGATTCGAACCTGAGACCTCTGCCTCCGGAGGGCAGCGCTCTATCCAGCTGAGCTACGGGCGCTTAGCGCCGTTGCGGGGGTGGATAATACGGACTTCACACCCCGCTGTCCAGTGCCTTTTTAAATAAAATGCGCGTTTGGTTATGCTTTGCGCATTTTGGCGCTTATTCCCCCACCTTGTGGGCGGTTCCGTGACGATTCAGACCGAAAACTTTGTAGACCAGCGTGACGGCCAGCAGGAAGATGACGCCGACAAACAGCGACATGCGCGTATCTTCATTAAAGTACATGCCGATTAAAACGCAAACCAGAAACGCCATCGTCAAATAGTTCGCCCACGGAAACATAATGGAACGAAAAGGATGATCCGCAATCGCTTCTTTATGCGCCCGACGAAAGCGCAGTTGGCTAATCAGAATGACAAACCACGGCACCATCCCCGGCAGTACGCTGGCGCTATAAACGTAAACAAAGACGCGCTGCGGATTGGGGATGATGTAGTTCAGGCAAGAACCTACCAGCAAAATCAAAATAGAGAGCGCCACGCCCGCGACCGGCACGCCGTGGCGAGAGACTTTCGCGACTGCCGCCGGCAGTTGACGGTTTTTCGCCAGCGCGTAAAGCATACGCCCACAGCTATACATTCCGCTGTTACAGCCGGAGAGCGCCGCCGTCAGCACGACAAAGTTGATAATGCCTGCCGCGGCGGTGATGCCGATTTTCGCGAAGGTGAGCACAAAGGGACTGCCGTTACTGCCAATCTCATTCCACGGGAAAATGGTGACGATCACGAAAATCGCGCCAACATAAAAAATCAGGATACGCCACAGCACTTTACCCACCGCGCTACGCAACGTCACCTGCGGATTCTTCGCTTCACCGGCGGTAATACCGATCAACTCAACCCCCTGATAAGAGGCCACCACGATACACAATGCGGTCAGAAAGCCTTTCCAGCCGCCGGCAAAAAAGCCGCCATGCTCGGTCAGATTACCAAAGCCAATCGCCTGGCCGCCGTTACCAAAGCCGAAGAAAATCACCCCCAGACCGATGATGATCATCACAATAATCGTGGTGACTTTGATCATCGCAAACCAGAACTCGATTTCACCATACAGGCGCACCGCAGCCAGATTCGCCAACGCGACCAGTCCGACGGCAATCAGCGCCGGTATCCACTGCGCCATCTCCGGAAACCAGAACTGGACGTAGACCCCAATGGCGGTAATTTCCGAGATCCCGACCGCCATCCACATAAACCAGTATGACCAGGCGGTAAGATAGCCAAAAAAAGGACTCATATACCGGTGGGCGTACACGGCAAAGGAGCCGGTAACAGGTTCCAGAAAGAGCATCTCCCCCATCGAACGCATGATGAAAAAGACGAACAATCCGGCGATGATATACGCCAGCAGCACTGACGGGCCCGCCCATTTCAGCGTACTGGCGGCGCCCATAAAGAGTCCGACGCCGATGGTGCCCCCGAGGGCAATCAATTCAATATGACGAGCTTCCAGCCCACGCTGTAGCTCCGGTTTTTTCTCTGCCATAAATCCTCATGTCGTGTTTGCAACGGTTCCGGTAGTACCGGTTATTGTTATGGGTACATCGATTGTTGCGAATATTTTCTTAAATTTGGACAAATGGCAAATGAAGCATTAAAAAAATGCACTTATTGTGTAAGAAATCATCGATTATGTTGTAAATGAGCAGCGCCATAAGCACAATCCGCTGCTCAAGTCATCAGAAGGGAGAATTAGAGATCGCCAGTATAGTGCCAGCGAAGGTAGCGCAGCAGACGCATCTGGCGGGTAATACGCTTCGGTTGAGAAAGCAGACGATACAACCACTCCAGCCCCAGGTTCTGCCATATTTTTGGGGCGCGTTTGACGTGACCGGTAAACACATCATAGGTCCCGCCCACCCCCATATATAACGCATGGGGATGCACTTCCCGACAATCGCGCATGAGTAATTCCTGTTTTGGCGATCCCATCGCGACGGTGACAATTTTCGCGCCGCTGGCATGGATACGCGCAAATAGCGCCTGACGCTGCTCCGGCGTAAAGTAACCATCCTGGCTACCCACAATATTGACGTTCCACTGCGTCCGCAGTTTTGCTTCCGTCTGCGCCAGCACCTCAGGCTTGCCGCCGACAAGAAATACCGGTGTGCCTTCTTTCCCCGCGCGCGCCATTAACGCTTCCCAAAGGTCGGCGCCAGCCACACGAGAAACCTGCGCCTGCGGAAATTTTTTACGTATTGAACGCACCACGCTGATGCCATCGGCATATTTAAATTCCGCCGCCGCTATCAACGCGCGTACTTCCGGATTATCTTCCGCCGTCAGCAGCTTTTCGGCGTTGATCGCCACCAACGTGCCTTGCTTCAGTTGACCATCGGCAAACAGATAATTCAGCGCATGTGACATGTCGCGCCAGCCAATCAGAGGTAACCCGCGCAGCGAGTAAAGGGGCGCAGCGGCATTATTGGTCATAGTTTTCCTTCCACCTGTGCCTGAGGGAGCGAAGTTGTACGTTTATGAATCAGTCCGGCGCTATCAAATAACCAGAACAGAAGCTTAGCGACCAGCAGGCTGGCGCCAAAAACCACCAGGAAGAAAACCACGCGCGAAACAAACGAATCCAGCCCTTCTCGCGCCAGCACAATCATATTAAAGATGGCGCCAAAGCAGAAACTGTGCAGAATCGCCGCCTTATAGCGATTGGGCTCCCGGTTACCCAGTTCATACAGCCAGTCGAACCATTTGATAATCAGCCCGACGACGATCGCGCCGAGCGGAATAAACAGCGCCCCGCCCATGACCACCAGCGATCCAATAAGCGTTGGCGATATCGCCAGGCCAGAATGGTTGTTCAGGACTTCCCAGGTGAAGTAATTCGCAGAGTTCAGCACAATACTGGGTCGTCCCGGCCATAACCAGGTGGGAATAAAGACGTAGAAATCACGCGCGATAGGGGCCAGCCCCTGAAAATCGATATTGTGGTAATTTTGCAACAGCAGCGCCAGATTCTCCCACGGCGAAAAGGTATCGCGCGTCAGATAAAGAAACGTATAGAACGCCTCATCGCCGCTCACATTTAATCCGTAGCGTTTGAGCGCCAGCCAGAACATACCGACAATCCCCAGCACGCCCGCCGCCGCCAGCATCCACAGGCTGATCCAGCCCCGAATAATGCCGATAAACAGGAAGATAGCAAACGCTATAATGATGTTGGCGCGCGTGCCGCCGACAATCATGTAGGTCAACAGACCAAACGCGACGGTGCTCACCAGAAAAAACAGCCACGCTTTGCTGTCCTGGCGCAGGAAATAGACCACCAGCATTGCCGGAATGAAGAAATAGAAGAACCGTTTTAACGCCACGCCGGAGACTTCGCTGGAAAAGATCTGGCTGTAGGAGTGCAGCCGGAACAGCAAAAAGCCGTTATGCATAAAGAAAATCGCCACGCTCACCAGCGCGATGCCCATCAGGATCACCCAGGTAAGGTGGGTTTCCACCCGGTTCATGGTAAATAGCGGCTTGCGTGGTACATCCACAACGCGTTTGCGTAAACGCGTTTTATAGGTCACGTAATACACGCCGTAGAAACAGGCGGCGGATAATAGAGCCTGCAATAAGATTTCCGGCGGCGCGACGCCAACGTCGAAACGAAATACCAGCACGCTGGTTAGCGGAAAACCAAAAAAGAAGGTCAACAAAAACAGCAACGAAAAGAAAACGTTGAAGTTAAAACGCACGCGGCGGAATTCAAACCAGGTCAGCGTGGCGATAAACAGCGTAGAGAGCAGCCAGACCACCAGCAGCCCGCTGAATTGCATTAAACTCATTCGGCTTCTCCTGCGGCGATTCTCAACGCATTATGCCACGGTTGCAGGTAGTTGGGGCTAAAGAAGGTGATGCCGCTTTTATCTACCGATGCGAGCTGACGCTGCGCCTCGCGCACGACCTGCTCATTAAGATCGTCCGTGGTAAACAGGACGGGCAGATGCTGTTCCGCCATATCCTGCCAGAAAGGATTGTCGCGGTTCAGTACGCACGGGATATCGGCCTGAATTAGCAGACACAACGTCCCGATCCCCTGTTGGCGGGCAAAAATAAAATAACCGAGGTCGCACTGGCGCAACAGCGCAAGATAGGCATCAAATTCCATTTTTTCGCTAAGAATTTGTAGATTTTCGGCGCTAAATAGCGCCAGACCGGCCTGACGAACCTCATCAATATAGGCCTGGTTATTGGCCGGATAGCCCATCGGCACCACCACGTTTACCGTATCGCCAAACTGCTGATACACCGCCCGTAACGCCGCAATATGTTGGTTACTGCGATCGCCGGAGTTCCCTACTAAAATAGTCAATTTCCCCGAACGTTGGCGCTCTTTTGCCATAGAGTTCAGGGAAGGATCCATGCGCGTCGGGAAATAGAGCAACTCGCCGCGTACGCTCGGGTGCTGGTGCGCAAAATAGCTGAGATCGCCGCGCGTCGCGAATACCCCCCCTACTCGCCCCTGCGCGATACGACGAAGCGGGTAGAAAAGGCGGAATTTCAGCCCGTGGGACACTTCGTAGAGATCCGCGCCCCAGATATGCCAGTAAAACTGAGCTGGCCTAATACCACCGCTTAACAGCGCCAGCCACAGGCTGGTGTTGAACTGACCGTGAAAGAAGAATCTCTGTCGACGATTTGCTTTCGCTTTGGCGATAACCGCCTGCGCCAGCGCTTTCTTACTGCCATAAAAACGAAGCGAGAGCGCCGGGCAGCTTTCCGTGAAGCCGTTATCTTCACCGGCAACCATAAATTCACGCGCGTGTTCGCTTGCGGCGGCCAGCGTATCATTGAAAAACCGCAGCACGGTGTGGTTATGGTGAGGGATATCCGATCCCAGGACGTGAATCAGTACAGTCATGCTCGCCTACGCCAGAGTAAAAATACGCCGCAACAAAGTGAAAAATAGACAATATAGGTGGCCATATAAGCCTGTGCCGCACCCAGCGCGCCGTGAGCGGGAATCAGCCAGTGAGCGAACGCCGTTAACAGAATGAACTGGCTAATTTCAGCCAGAATGTAAAATCGCAACGACGCTTTGGCAATCACCAGATAACCGAAAACATAGGCGCCGACTTTCAGCACGTCGCCCACTAACTGCCAGGCGAACAGATCGCGCATCGCGGTGAATTTGGCGGAAAAAAGCAGCCAGATAGCAAAATCGCGCAGTAGCCAGACGGTAAAACTCGCCGCCGCAACCGCCGGTAAAACAAATTTCAGCGCTTTTACCACTTCACGCGTAATGTCCTGTTTTTCCGTCAGGCGTGAGAGCGTAGGTAACAGGTAAACGCTGAAGGAGGCGGTGATAAATTGCAGATAGGCATCAGAAATGCTGCTTACACCCTGCCAGATCCCGACATCGCTCCAGCTATAGTGCGCGGCCAGTTGGTTTCGCATCATCACATAGGCGACCGGCATCGTAACGGAGGTAATCAGCGCCATCAGGGTAAATTTACTGAGCTGCCCTGCCAGACCGTTGTTCCAGGAGGGCTTGAGATAGCGTAGCGGGACGGTGCCGCGCTTAATCAGTATTATACCGGCGGGCACTACTACCAGCGCCGGCACCAGCGCCAGGCCAAGCAGAGCGCCTTCATAGCCGCCGACACGATAGCAGAGATACCAGGCGGCGACGCCCAAAAAGCTGCCGACAATTAACGATAAGGCATTACCCGACGCGTCACGAAAGCCCTTCATTAGCGCCAGCAGCAGGTTCGCCCAGGCGATCCCCATTTGTACCAGCGCAACCAGACGCACCAGCCCTTGATAGTCCGTATGACCGAACAATCCCTGGCTAATCGGCGCCGCCGCCAGCAGGAAGACCAGCGCCAGCAGCGTAGAGAACCCCAATACCATCGCGGAGGAGGTTCCCACCACGGTACGTAACTGCGCCGGGTCATCATGATGTTGTGCGACAAGTTTGGTAACGCCGTTAAATATCCCGGCGCCAGCCAATACGCCCAGCACGGTAATCATCTGGCGGAAGTTACCCGCTTGTCCGACGCCCGCCGGGCCAAAAGAGACGGCCAGTAGTTTCACCACCAGCAGTCCGGCGCCAATTTTTACCAGCGTACTGACCGCCGTCCACAGGGAGGCTTTAGCAAGCGACATATCAGGAGAAATAATTTAGCAAGGTAGTAATCACCGTTCGTTGATCGACGGGCGCAAGGTTATAAAACAGCGGCAGACGCAACAAACGTTCGCTCTCTTTTGTGGTGTAGACATCGTCCCCGATAAACTCGCCGAATTTATCGCCCGCCGGACAATCATGCAGCGGAATGTAATGGAATACCGCCATGATTTCCGCCTCTTTCAGGAAATTAATCAGCGCGCTGCGATCGGCGATATCCCGCAGTTTGATGTAAAACATATGGGCATTATGCCCGCAGTTTTCCGGAATAGAAGGCAGCTCGATACGCCCGGCGCGCGCCAGCGGCGTTAACGCATCGTAGTAAGTCTGCCACAGCGACAGACGCTGTTGATTGATACGATCGGCGGCCTCCAGTTGCGCCCACAGGTAGGCAGCCTGCAGATCGGACATCAAGTAACTGGAGCCGATATCCCGCCAGGTGTATTTGTCCACCTGACCACGGAAGAACTGGCTACGGTTGGTGCCTTTTTCGCGGATGATCTCCGCGCGTTCAATTAGCGTACGATCGTTGATCAGCGTCGCGCCGCCTTCGCCGCCAGCGGTGTAATTTTTGGTTTCATGGAAGCTAAAACAGCCGATGTGACCGATCGTCCCTAACGCGCGCCCTTTGTACGTGGACATCACACCCTGGGCGGCATCCTCGACAACGAACAGATTATACTTATCCGCCAGCGCCATGATGACGTCCATTTCACAAGCGACGCCAGCGTAGTGTACCGGCACGATAGCACGGGTTTTATCAGTAATCGCCGCCTCAATCAGCGTTTCGTCAATATTCATCGTATCCGGACGAATATCGACAAACACAATTTTCGCGCCGCGCAGGACAAAAGCGTTAGCAGTGGAGACAAACGTAAAGCTCGGCATGATCACTTCATCGCCGGGCTGAATATCCAACAACAGAGCCGCCATCTCCAGCGATGCGGTACAGGAAGGCGTTAGCAACACCTTCGCGCTGCCGAAATGTTGCTCCAGCCACTGCTGGCAACGACGCGTAAAGCCGCCGTCGCCGCACAGTTTGCCGCTGCTCATTGCAGACTGCATGTATTCGAGTTCGGTTCCCACCACCGGCGGCGCATTAAAAGGAATCATGTTGTCACCTGTATAACCAGTACGCAGTGCTTTCGATGTTGGCACCGCTTTGTATGTAACGTTTAAGCGCGGCGGTGTTGCCCAACTGGGTCGCCACCCGCAATGTTGCTTTGCCGCGACTCTGCGCCCAACAGATCGCCGCCTGCATAAGTTCCGCTCCCGCGCCGCGTCCGGCCAACAGACCGATGCGCGCGTCGGTATCATTCAATTCCCGCAGCGAGACGTAACCGCGGATAGCGCCTGTCTCCGTGCGAAGCACCAGGCATTGGTGATCAAACGTGCCGCGTACCGCATTCTCAATCCACTGGGCGTAAAAACGGGCGCTGGCGTCGGGCGCATACCACGGCGCGCGAAAACGACTCTGCGTAAACGCCTCTCCGGCCAACTGACGCAAAGCAGGAATGTCTTTAAGATGTGCAATTTCCGCGCCATGCTGGTCGCGATGCCCTTTTACCGGCAACGCAAAATCCACCTCGCCTTCAACCAAAGAGAATCCCAGCGATTGCAACGCCGACAGCCAGGCGATGTTTTCAGCCGGCACTTTTGCCTGCACGCGTTGCCATGCCTGCAGCGCTTCTGGCGTTAATTCGGGCGCTGAGACATCGATACGCACAATGCCGCTATTCACGCCAAAGAACGTATTTTCCCAGAGTAACGGTTCAATACTGGCGCGGACGGGCACGGAGCAACTCCAGTAAATATTGGCCATAGCCGGTTTTTTCAAGCTGACTGGCGGCGCGTTTCAAACCATCATCATCCAGCCAGCCGTTGCGCCAGGCAATCTCCTCCAGACAGGCAATTTTGAAGCCCTGGCGCTTTGATACGCCGCGCGTAATGGGATGCAACCGGGTACCGGAACCTCCCGCCAGAATGATGCCTTTCATTCGTTTCTCCTCCAGGAGTAAGAACCTGTCGTTTAGCGTTTCAGTCCTAAGCGTTCGCCCTGATAACTGCCATCCTGCACGGGTTTCCACCAGGCCTCATTGGCGAGATACCACTGAACGGTTTTTCGCATCCCACTTTCGAAGGTTTCCTGCGGCGTCCAGCCCAGCTCGCGGGCGATTTTCGACGCGTCGATGGCATAACGTAAGTCATGGCCGGGTCGATCGTCGACGAAGGTAATCAGATCGTGATAATTCGCCACACCCTGCGGTTTTTGTGGGGCCAGTTCTTCCAGCAGAGCGCAGATCGTCCTGACCACATCCAGATTTTTACGTTCGTTATGACCGCCGATATTATACGTTTCGCCCACCGCGCCGTTCGTCACCACGTGATACAACGCACGGGCATGATCCTCTACATACAGCCAGTCGCGAATTTGCTGACCGTTGCCATAGACCGGCAATGGTTTACCCGCCAGCGCGTTCAGAATCATCAGCGGGATCAGTTTTTCCGGGAAATGGTAGGGCCCGTAGTTATTAGAGCAGTTGGTGACAAGCGTAAGCAGACCGTAGGTACGTAACCAGGCGCGTACCAGATGGTCGCTGCTGGCTTTGGAGGCGGAATAAGGGCTGCTTGGCGCATATGGCGTGGTTTCGGTGAAGAAATCGTCTGCAGTATGCAGATCGCCATACACTTCATCGGTGGAGATATGGTGGAAGCGGAACGCCGCTTTAGCGTCCGCGTCAAGCGCGGACCAGTAAGCGCGAGCGGCTTCCAGCAAGGTGTAAGTACCAACGATATTCGTTTCAATAAACGCCGCCGGGCCGTCGATGGAACGGTCTACATGGCTTTCCGCCGCCAGGTGCATCACACTATCGGGCCGATACTGCTGGAAAACTCGCTCCAGTGATGCCCGATCGCAGATATCCACCTTCTCAAAGGCGAAACGGTCGCTTTGCGCCACCGACGCCAGAGACATCAGGTTGCCCGCATAGGTGAGTTTATCCACCACCACCACCGCGTCTGGCGTTTCATGGATGATATGCCGCACCACCGCAGATCCGATAAAGCCTGCGCCTCCGGTCACCAGAATGCGTTTCATCAGCGCCAGACTCCTTTGGTATCAACCACATAACGTTGATGAACCGCATCGCCGGGGATCGCTTTAAATTCGTCGTGATCGACCAGCATCACCAGCACATCGGCGGCGGCCAGCGCCGCGTCCAGCTTCGCCAGCGTGCAAAGTCCGTCCAATTTTTTCGGCAACTGACGGATATTCGGTTCGACGACCAGGGTTTCGCCGCTGTGCCAGCGGGCGATACTTTGCGCGATCCCCATCGCCGGGCTTTCGCGCAGATCGTCGATATTCGGCTTAAAGGCCAGCCCAAAACAGGCGATTTTCACTTCGCTGGCGCGTTTATCGGTGGCCGCCAGGCAATCTGCGACCGCGGCTTTTACCTGATCGACCACCCAGTGCGGTTTGCCGTCATTCACTTCACGCGCGGTGCGAATCAGTCTCGCCTGCTGCGGATTTTGCGCCACAATAAACCACGGATCGACCGCAATGCAGTGCCCGCCAACGCCTGGGCCCGGCTGCAAAATATTGACGCGCGGATGGCGGTTCGCCAGGCGGATCAATTCCCAGACGTTAATCCCCTGTTCGGCGCAAATCAGCGACAATTCATTCGCAAAGGCGATATTCACATCACGGAAGCTATTTTCCGTCAGCTTGCACATCTCTGCGGTGCGCGAGTTGGTGACAACGCATTCGCCCTCAAGGAAAATTTTGTACAGCGCGCTGGCGCGAGCCGAACATACTGGCGTCATACCGCCAATCACGCGGTCATTTTTAATGAGTTCCACCATCACCTGACCCGGCAGCACACGCTCCGGACAATAGGCGATATTCACGTCGGCCTGCTCGCCCGCCTGCTGGGGAAAGGTCAGATCCGGGCGCATCCCGGCCAGCCAGCCAGCCATTTGCTCCGTTGCGCCGACCGGCGATGTTGATTCCAGAATCACCAGTGCCCCTTTTTTTAATACCGGCGCAATGGATTTCGCCGCGGCTTCCACATAGGCCATGTCAGGGTCGTGATCGCCTTTGAATGGCGTCGGCACGGCAATCAGGTACGCATCGGCCTCGACAGGTGTCGTCGTCGCACGCAGAAAGCCGCCTTCCACCGCCATCTTCACCACATTGCCCAACGCCGGCTCCACGATGTGAATTTCACCGCGATTTATGGTGTCTACCGCATGTTGGTTGATATCCACGCCGATAACCTGCTTCTGGCGGGAAGCAAAAGCGGCCGCAGTCGGTAATCCGATATACCCCAGCCCAATAACAGAAATGGTCGTAAAACTCATAACGATACCCGATAACTTTTTAACGCCTGTAAAATGCGCGCGCATGATTGCCCGTCACCATAAGGATTATGGGCGCGGCTCATGGTTTGATATTCATTTTCGTCGTGCAGCAGACGCATAACTTCCGCCACAATGCGCCGGGAGTCCGTGCCGATCAGTCTTACCGTACCAGCGGTAATGGCTTCCGGACGCTCTGTGGTTTCACGCATGACCAATACCGGCTTACCTAATGACGGCGCTTCTTCCTGAATACCGCCGGAATCGGTCAGAATGAGCCAGGCGTGATTCATCAGCCAGACAAAAGGTAAGTAGTCCTGCGGCTCAATCAGTACCACGTTTTCAACATGGCCGAGGATACGGTTGACAGGTTCGCTGACGTTGGGATTGAGATGCACCGGATAGACAATTTGCACATTCTGGTTCGCGGCGGCGATTTCCGCCAGCGCCTGGCAGATATGCTCAAAGCCCTGACCAAAGCTTTCACGCCGATGACCGGTCACCAAAATCATCTTCTTATTCGCGTTGAGGAAAGGATACTGCTCGGCCAGTTCAGCCTGTAATGTATCGCTCGTCAGAACGCGATCGCGTACCCAGATCAGCGCGTCGATAACGGTATTGCCAGTGACAAAAATGCGCTCATCCGGAATGTTCTCCCGCAACAGATTCTGCCGCGAGTTTTCCGTCGGCGCAAAGTGGTACATCGCCAGATGTCCGGTCAGCGTGCGGTTTGCCTCTTCCGGCCAGGGGGAATAGAGATCGCCGGTTCGCAACCCGGCTTCTACGTGCCCTACCGGAATTCGTTGATAGAAAGCCGCCAGGCTGGTAGCAATCGTAGTGGTGGTATCTCCATGAACCAGCACCACATCAGGTTTAAAATCTGCCAGGATCGGCTTTAATCCCTCCAGAATTCGGCAGGTAATTTCCGTTAACCCCTGTCCCGGCTGCATAATGTTGAGATCGTAATCAGGCACAATAGAAAAAAGAGTTAATACCTGATCAAGCATCTCCCGATGCTGCGCAGTAACGCATACTTTGGCCTCGAAATGAGGATCTTTTTCCAGCGCATGGACCAGAGGCGCCATCTTAATGGCCTCCGGTCGTGTACCAAATACAGTCAGTACTTTCACATCGATTCTCTTCGAATAGACAGTAGGGGCCCAGCCCCCTACTGCAGAGGTGTTGCTAAATCGTGCGGCGACGGGTTAAGGCAACGCCCGCACCGATTAGCGCCCCAACGATACCCCACATAATCATCAGGAAGGCTCGGCGTGGGCTATCACGTTTTACCGGTTCTTCCGGCGTACGCAAATAACGATAGGTCTGAAAACGAGGGTCCAGGGTCGGCCCCACATTAAGCGTATTCAACATTGCCCGATTTTGAAAGTAGTCCAAATCGAACGCAGGGCCAACCGCTTGCAGATTTTCAAGACGCGCCTGCAACATAGGGCGACCGAGTAAAAAAAGCTCTGAGTCCGGTAATTCATCAGCCGGAACATCCGTCGCGCTACGAGAAATATTATGTTGTTCCGCAATTTTGAGCGCCTGCTCAATACTGTTTACACGACGTGAATAGATCGCTTTCGCAACCTCTTCCTGCCGTTTGACCTGCGCTTTCATCTGCACGGTACGCGCAGCCCAGGCACCTTTTAATTCATCATTCAGATGGCTCGCTGCCCGCTGACTGGCGAATGCGACATACTGACGCAGCAGATTATTGGCATCCGGCGCAGTTTCAGCAATCAGCCTCACGTTGTCGTTGATGGCGCGTGTAAAATCGCCGGGCGTAAACTGTATGTTATTGATCAGTTCATCAAGCATCGCCGCATCAGCTTTGCTATTCCCGACCATTCGCTGCTTGTAATAGTCCGTCTGTAACCAGAAATCGCGACGCGTATCCCAGGAGGCAAGTTGCATGATGAACTCTTTATACGCTTCATCCATCACCGAGGGCTTATCAGAAGAAGCAGGATCGGTCTTAATATCCAGGTTGCGCAGAAACTGCTGCTGGGAGTAATAACCGCCCAACATATTTACGGTTGGGCGATCGGTGATCGCCGTCGCACTCCACTCCTGACGAGCAAAAAAGGTATAGGCTAACGCGATAAGGGCAAATAGCAGGCCAATGCCGATAATCCAGAATTTGCCAGCCCATAAAGTACGAAACAACCCGCGAATATCCAGTTCATTTTCAGCGCTCACCGCGCGTGCCCCCGGTAATGGTTGTGTCATCGTATCCTCATTTACTTGGTTAAGTTTGGCCGGTTCTCACGTTGCCTGCGCAGGCGACGCTTCACACGCTTAATAAATCTCGCCACCTTCCAGGCCCGCTTAATGCAGTAGCCATAGAGGAAGAATGCTAGCAAAAAGAGCACCAACATAACCCATTCAGGAACAAAATGAGAGTATTCTGCCGTTACGCCTACTCCCGCCAGAATCGCCGCTGCGAGCGTAATAAGAACAAATGCCTGGCGGGAAGTAAACCCTGCTCGCATAACCAAATGATGAATATGTTGGCGATCAGGGGAAAAGGGGCTCATCCCTTTACGCAGACGGCGATACATAATCGCCACCATATCCATCAATGGAATAGCGATAATCCATAGCGCGGTAACCGGGCTGATAGAGTGAGTTTTCCCCTGCGTCGTTTCCAGTAAAAGCCAGATGACGGTAAAGCCAATCAGTGTACTACCGGCATCGCCCATAAAGACTTTATAACGCCGCCCCAAAATACCGAGATTAAGCATAATGTAAGGCAGAATCGCGGCGATCATGGCAAAGCACCACATTGCCAGACTAGTCTGACCATCAAACCATAAAATCAGCCCCATCGCCGCAAATGAGACGCTGGATAACCCACCCAGCAGGCCGTCAATACCGTCCACCATATTGAAAGCGTTGATCGCCGCCCATACCGCAAACAGAGTAAGGAAATAGCCAAAGGGGCCAAGCACTAACTCCCAAGGCCCAAAGATGTAACCAAGGCTACCTAAGTGAAGTTTTGCGATAACCATCATTACAACCGCAATAACAGCCTGAACCACAGCACGAATTTTTACACTGATATCAAAACGGTCATCCATCGCACCAACAAAAACCAATACACCAGCGCAAATAAGATATAGCGATAAGTGCGGTATGTAGTAATCCGAGAGGCCAAACATAAAGCAGATTCCTGCAAACACAGAAATCCCGCCGACTAATGGGATAACGCCCTGATGTCGTTTACGAAAGTTTGGTTTATCCACTAAACCAATTTTTATGGCTACTTTTCGCGCAAGAAAAATAAAAATGGTCGTGAATAAAAAAATACTGATTAGCTCAGATAAAGCGGTGAGTAACTTCACAGTGTATGTGCTCTCAGCATATATCATTTCCTTAAAGTATAATGCGTTACGCCAGCTCCTAGAAGAGACCTGTTAGAACATTACACTTTTTACCGCAAACAATGTGTATTGTGCATGGTGTTACTCTGTAGCGCATATCCCGATGACCAGTTTATATGACATGACGCCAGGATGAATCGCAAAACAAAAACGCCACGTAAAAACGTGGCGTTTTCAGGTAAAGACCAGGTTATGAGCGCTTCATCATCTCGAAAAAGTCGTCATTAGTTTTGGTCATCGCCAGTTTGTTAATGAGGAATTCCATCGCGTCAATTTCACCCATCGGATGGATGATTTTACGCAGGATCCACATTTTCTGCAGCTCTTCCTGAGTGGTGAGCAGCTCTTCTTTACGGGTACCGGAACGGTTGTAGTCGATAGCCGGGAAGACACGTTTTTCAGCGATCTTACGCGAGAGATGCAGCTCCATGTTACCGGTGCCTTTAAACTCTTCGTAGATAACTTCGTCCATCTTGGAACCGGTATCGATTAGCGCCGTCGCGATGATAGTCAGGCTACCGCCCTCTTCCACGTTACGCGCCGCGCCGAAGAAACGCTTCGGACGATGCAGGGCGTTAGCGTCCACACCACCGGTCAGTACTTTACCGGAAGCCGGCACCACGGTGTTGTAGGCACGCGCCAGACGGGTGATGGAGTCGAGCAGGATGATAACGTCTTTCTTGTGTTCAACCAGACGTTTCGCCTTCTCGATAACCATTTCGGCAACCTGAACGTGGCGGGATGCCGGTTCGTCAAAGGTAGACGCAACCACTTCGCCTTTCACCAGACGCTGCATCTCGGTCACTTCTTCCGGACGTTCGTCAATCAGCAGCACCATCAGCACGCAGTCTGGGTGGTTATACGCGATGCTCTGCGCGATGTTCTGCAGCAGCATGGTTTTACCCGCTTTCGGCGGCGCGACAATCAGACCGCGCTGGCCGCGACCGATCGGCGAAGCCAGATCCAGAACGCGCGCCGTTAAGTCTTCGGTAGAACCGTTACCACGCTCCATACGCAGACGAGAGTTTGCGTGCAGCGGGGTTAAGTTCTCAAAGAGGATTTTGTTACGGGCGTTTTCCGGTTTGTCGTAGTTAACTTCGTTAACTTTCAACAGCGCAAAATAGCGTTCACCTTCTTTCGGCGGGCGAATCTTACCAGAAATGGTATCACCAGTGCGGAGGTTGAAACGGCGGATTTGGCTGGGGGAAACGTAGATATCATCAGGACCGGCGAGGTAGGAGCTGTCTGCAGAACGGAGGAAACCAAATCCATCCTGCAATATCTCCAGCACACCGTCGCCAAAGATATCTTCGCCACTCTTTGCGTGCTGCTTCAGGATGGCAAAAATAATGTCCTGCTTGCGCATACGGGCCAGGTTTTCCAGCCCCATACTTTCGCCGAGAGTGATCAGCTCAGAAACCGGCGTATTCTTTAATTCGGTAAGATTCATAATGGTGTGAGTTCTTAAACTTGGGGTAAATCTCGAACTTAATGTTGTGAATGGTATGGCAGGGTCATCCATGCCTGTTTACGGCTATCAACTCATGTCTGTTCGCTGTCTGGTCACAGGAAAGTACGCAGAACTGAAACGACAAGACGGAATGAGCGAAGAGCCAGGAATCTTTCCACTTCTCGTGCGAGAAAAAACGGGAAGTGACGGATAAAACCAGATTCAAACTTAATAAGGTATGTTTAATTCGAAGTCAATACTAACTTAGCACGACTCAGACCGGGCGTCCAGAGATCCTGACAATTTAAGAATAACGTAAGGACAACAGACGCCACGAAACTGCCTGATACCTTAATCATTCGTCGAATGACAGACGCCTGACCATACAGCGCCTTTGTCATTCGACGTATAAAAGGTATTACGCCAGATTGGCGTCGAGAAACTCTTTCAACTGACCTTTAGACAGTGCGCCTACTTTGGTTGCCGCCACTTCGCCGTTTTTAAACAGCAGCAGAGTCGGAATACCGCGGATGCCATATTTAGGCGCAGTACCTGGGTTCTGGTCAATGTTCAGTTTGGCAACGGTCAATTTGCCCTGATATTCGTCAGCGATTTCATCCAGAATCGGAGCGATCATTTTACACGGCCCGCACCACTCTGCCCAGAAATCAACGAGGATAGCCCCGTCCGCTTTGAGTACATCCGTGTCAAAACTGTCGTCAGTCAGGTGAATAATTTTATCGCTCATATATAACTCCACAGGAATAAGCCTGGCGTGTTGGTGTAGCATTAACCAACGAGGTGCTGATGTTAACTTCGCCAACAAAGGTTGACTTTATTTCACCGGATACGCTTTCGTAAAGCAATAGTAAGCTGATATTCTACCACACTATGAGCAAAACACATTTAACAGAACAGAAGTTTTCCGACTTCGCCCTGCACCCACAGGTGGTTGAAGCCCTTGAAAAAAAAGGGTTTTATAATTGTACGCCCATTCAGGCACTGGCCCTTCCGCTAACGCTGGCGGGTCGTGACGTTGCAGGGCAGGCGCAAACCGGTACCGGGAAAACGATGGCGTTTCTGACGTCAACGTTTCATTATTTACTTTCTCATCCCGCGATCGACGATCGCAAGGTGAACCAGCCGCGCGCGCTGATCATGGCGCCGACGCGTGAATTAGCCGTACAAATTCACGCAGACGCGGAGCCGTTGGCGCAAGCGACAGGCTTAAAATTAGGCCTGGCTTACGGCGGCGATGGTTACGACAAGCAGCTTAAGGTGCTGGAAAGCGGCGTTGATATTCTTATTGGTACGACGGGCCGACTGATCGACTACGCCAAACAAAATCACATTAACCTCGGCGCCATTCAGGTCGTCGTACTCGATGAAGCCGATCGCATGTACGATTTGGGCTTTATTAAAGATATCCGCTGGCTGTTCCGTCGTATGCCGCCGGCTGCGCAGCGTCTGAACATGTTGTTCTCCGCCACCCTGTCTTATCGGGTTCGCGAACTGGCGTTTGAACAGATGAACAACGCCGAATATGTTGAAGTGGAACCGGAGCAAAAGACCGGCCACCGCATTAAAGAAGAGCTTTTCTACCCCTCTAATGAAGAGAAAATGCGTTTACTGCAAACGCTGATCGAAGAAGAGTGGCCGGATCGCGCCATTATTTTCGCCAACACCAAGCATCGTTGCGAAGATATCTGGGGACATCTGGCGGCAGATGGCCATCGTGTTGGTCTGCTGACCGGCGACGTCGCGCAGAAAAAGCGCCTGCGGATTCTGGATGAGTTCACCCGCGGCGATCTGGATATTCTTGTGGCGACCGATGTCGCGGCGCGCGGGTTGCATATCCCCGCCGTAACGCACGTCTTTAACTACGATCTGCCAGACGATTGTGAAGACTATGTTCACCGTATCGGTCGTACCGGTCGCGCTGGCGCCAGCGGACATTCCATCAGCCTGGCTTGCGAAGAGTATGCGCTGAATCTGCCCGCTATTGAGAGCTATATCGGCCACTCGATTCCGGTCAGCAAATACAATCCGGAAGCGCTCATGAACGATCTGCCCAAGCCGTTGCGCCTGACGCGTGCGCGTCCTGGCAATGGTCCGCGCCGCGCTGGCGCTCCGCGTAATCGTCGTCGTTCAGGTTAAGAAAAGTTATGCCATACACAAAATCATTTAGCCTGTATCAAGGCGGCAAGAAAACAAATCCCGATGAGCTTAGGAAGAGTACGCAGCCAACACGGATACAGGTTGAAGGATGAAGTGTATGAATTCCACCTCGTTGTATGCCGCCATTGATCTCGGTTCCAATAGTTTTCATATGCTGGTCGTGCGCGAGGCGGCGGGAAGCATCCAGACGCTGACCCGAATAAAACGCAAGGTGCGTCTGGCCGCGGGTCTGAACAACGACAACCACCTTTCAGCCGAAGCGATGGAACGCGGCTGGCAATGCCTGCGCCTGTTTGCTGAACGTTTGCAGGATATCCCGCAGCCGCAAATCCGCGTGGTTGCCACCGCAACATTGCGTCTCGCCGTCAATGCGGGTGAATTTATCGCGAAAGCGCAGACTATCCTTGGTTGTCCGGTGCAGGTTATCAGCGGCGAAGAAGAGGCGCGGCTGATTTATCAGGGAGTCGCTCATACCACCGGCGGCGCAGATCAGCGACTGGTGGTGGATATCGGCGGCGCCAGCACTGAACTGGTTACCGGCACTGGCGCGCAAACCACGTCGCTGTTTAGCCTGTCGATGGGCTGCGTAACGTGGCTTGAACGCTATTTTAGCGATCGTAATCTGGCGCAAGAAAACTTTGATGATGCGGAGAAGGCCGCGCGCGATGTACTGCGTCCGGTCGCCGATGAACTGCGTTTTCATGGCTGGAAGGTCTGCGTGGGTGCCTCCGGCACCGTACAGGCATTGCAGGAAATCATGATGGCGCAGGGGATGGACGAGCGCATTACGCTCGCCAAACTGCAGCAGCTAAAACAACGCGCGATACAGTGCGGGCGTCTGGAAGAGCTGGAAATCGAAGGCCTGACGCTGGAGCGCGCGCTGGTTTTCCCAAGCGGGCTGGCTATTCTGATCGCGATATTTACCGAGCTGAACATCCAGAGCATGACGCTGGCAGGCGGCGCGTTACGCGAAGGGCTGGTGTATGGGATGTTGCATCTGGCGGTAGATCAGGATATCCGCAGCCGCACGCTGCGAAACATTCAGCGTCGGTTTATCGTCGATACCGATCAGGCAAATCGTGTGGCGAAGCTGGCAGATAACTTCCTCAAACAGGTAGAAAATGCCTGGCATATTGAACCTATCAGTCGTGAACTGTTGCTTAGCGCTTGCCAATTGCATGAGATCGGTCTGAGCGTTGATTTTAAACAGGCGCCCTATCATGCCGCCTATTTAGTACGCCATTTGGATCTGCCTGGCTATACACCCGCGCAGAAAAAATTGCTCGCCACCCTCTTACTGAATCAGACCAATCCGGTCGATCTCTCTTCGCTTCATCAGCAAAACGCGGTACCGCCCCGTGTTGCGGAACAGCTATGCCGTTTGCTGCGACTGGCGATTCTCTTTGCCGGTCGCCGTCGTGACGATCTGGTACCAGAAATTACGCTACAGGCGCTAAATGAAAATCTGACGTTAACCTTGCCTGGCGACTGGCTGGCGCATCACCCGCTGGGTAAAGAGTTGATTGATCAGGAAAGCCAGTGGCAAAGCTATGTACACTGGCCGCTGGACGTTCGCTAACCGTAGTCTGATTGCCGGATGACGCTTCGCTTATCCGGCCTACGATTTCGCTCGCTTTGCCGCCATCATGGCTTTCAGATTAGCCAGGTGACTTTGCCCTTTTTGCATTCGCTCCTCAGCGCTTACCACTTTGCGCTCCTGCTCCCAGATTAAATCATCCTGCGGGAGTTCTAACAGGAAGCGGCTGGGTTCCGGGCGCACCAGTTCCCCATACTGACGGCGCTCTTTACATAATGTAAAGGTGAGCTCTTTCTGCGCGCGAGTGATCCCGACATAGGCCAGCCGACGCTCTTCCTCAATATTATCTTCGTCAATGCTGCTTTGATGCGGCAAAAATCCTTCTTCCATTCCCACCATATAGACATACGGGAATTCCAGTCCTTTCGACGCATGAAGCGTCATCAACTGTACCTGATCCAGCTCTTCTTCGCTCTCGCCGCGCTCCATCATATCGCGCAGCGTAAAGCGTGTAACCACCTGGGTGAGCGTCATCGGCTCATCGAGTTCGTTGCCTTCCAGCATCTCAGTCATCCAGCTAAAGAGCTGGTTAACGTTTTTCATACGCATTTCCGCCGCTTTGGGGCTCGGCGAGGTTTCGTACAACCAGGATTCATAGTCAATACCGTGGATGAGATCGCGCACGGCGGCGACAGGCTCGCGTTCGGCCAGACGCTGGATTTCCCCCAGCCAGTGGGTAAAACGCGTCAATGAATCGTAACCACGTCCGGTCAGCTTCTGGCTAAGCCCCATATCAAAGCTGGCGGTAAACAGGCTTTTATTACGCGTCATTGCCCATTCACCCAGCTTTTGCAGAGTAGCCGGACCGATTTCGCGTTTTGGCGTATTCACGATGCGCAGGAAAGCGCTGTCATCATCCGGGTTGGTCAACACCCGCAGGTAGGCCAGCAGGTCTTTAATCTCCGGACGGGAGAAGAATGAGGTGCCGCCGGAAATTTTGTACGGAATGCGGTTCTGCATGAGGAATTTTTCAAATACCCGCGACTGATGATTCCCGCGATACAGAATGGCGTAATCCTTGTACTGGGTCTTGTTCACAAAGTGATGGGCAATCAGTTCGCCGGTAACGCGCTCAGCTTCATGCTCTTCATTGTTTGCGCTTAACACTTTGAGTTCCGCGCCGTAACCGAGCTCGGAAAAGAGGCGCTTTTCAAAGACGTGCGGATTGTTGGCGATGAGAATATTCGCCGCTTTCAGGATGCGGCCCGAAGAACGATAGTTTTGCTCCAGCTTAATCACCTGCAGCGCCGGAAAATCCTGGCTCAGTAACACCAGGTTTTGCGGACGCGCCCCGCGCCAGGAGTAGATAGACTGATCGTCATCGCCTACGACCGTAAAGCGCGCGCGTTGCCCGACCAGCAGCTTAACCAACTCATACTGGCTGGTGTTAGTATCCTGATATTCATCCACCAGCAGATAACGAATTTTATTCTGCCAGCGCTCGCGCACCTCGTCATTGCGTTGCAACAGCAGCGTCGGCAGCAAAATCAAATCATCAAAATCGAGAACGTTACATGCCTTCATATGGGCGTCGTAAAGCCCGTAGCAGTGGGCAAAAATACGATCGCGTTCGCCTTTCGCCCCCGCCGCTGCCTGTGCAGGCGTTTTGAGATCGTTTTTCCAGTTGGAGATCGTGGAGATCAGCTGTTGCAACAGAACCTTGTCGTCTTCGATCAGGCCTTCGGTCAGCTCTTTGAGCAAGGCGACCTGGTCGGTATCGTCAAACAATGAAAAGTTCGATTTCATCCCCAGCGCAGCGTACTCGCGCTTAATAATATCCAGCCCTAGCGTATGAAAGGTGGAGATCATCAAACCGCGCGCTTCCTTACGGCCGAGCGTCTGCCCGACGCGTTCTTTCATTTCGCGCGCTGCCTTGTTGGTAAACGTCACCGCCGCAATATGCCGGGCCTGATAGCCGCATCCGCGGATCAGGTGGGCGATTTTATTGGTAATTACGCGAGTTTTACCAGAACCCGCTCCTGCCAGCACCAGGCAGGGTCCGGTGACGAATTCGACAGCGTGTTGTTGGCCGGGATTTAAACGCATGGGAATAGTGCTCAATCTTCGAACGGGGGAGGGATTGTAGCAGAAAGCGAGGCCCAGAGAAGACCTGGCTGCCTTTTCAGGCAGCCAGGAAAAGGTCAATCAGCAGGCTCTGGCGGCAAGCGGCGTATAGCCATTACGCTGTGCGCTCTTGATCCAACTGAAAGAACCCATTAGCGCGATCGCCGTCAGCA
The DNA here is from genome assembly GCF_015534835.1 of Salmonella sp. SJTUF14076. Taxonomy (NCBI): domain Bacteria; kingdom Pseudomonadati; phylum Pseudomonadota; class Gammaproteobacteria; order Enterobacterales; family Enterobacteriaceae; genus Salmonella; species Salmonella sp. SJTUF14076. Next base: position 4,650,619 of record NZ_CP064674.1, read on the forward strand.
GAACATACTCAAGCGACATCGCATAAACGCCCTGTACTGCATGATTTCCAACGGGCAGTATTTGAGTAATTCATAGAGCACTGGGTCGCGTACGACCTGGCGTAGCCCTAAAAGCCAGTCGTCTGGAAATTCTGCGTTTTTCATTATGTTCATGGTATCTCGTCCCTTGTCAGAAAGGACAGGACCGCCGTCCCGCACATCCGAAATACGCCCGCTAAAAATGCTGCTTATCTCCCGGTTCATTAAATCAGGCGGGACATCTGTCCTGTAATGGCGAAGAGTATATGTCTGACGGCCTAAGGAGTGATAAAGTGACGGCCAATCTTTGCGACGTGAGAACACAATAATGGCAAAAATGGCAGCAGCACTGCATATCCTTGTAAAAGAAGAGAAACTGGCTTTAGATCTTCTGGAGCAAATTAAAAACGGCGGCGATTTTGAGAAGCTGGCGAAGAAGCATTCTATCTGCCCATCCGGTAAAAAAGGCGGTCATTTAGGCGAATTTCGTCAGGGCCAGATGGTTCCGGCATTCGATAAAGTAGTCTTTTCCTGCCCGGTACTGGAGCCAACCGGCCCATTGCACACCCAGTTCGGTTATCACATCATTAAGGTGTTGTATCGCAAATAAAAAGCCGGGTGGCGGCTACGCCTTACCCGGCCTACATCGTCAACTTGATTTTGTAGGTCGGGTAAGCGCTAGCGCCACCCGACAAGGTATATCAACCCGCTACCGCAATACGCTTCATATCCGTCATATAGCCGCGCAGTTTCTTACCTACCTGCTCAATCGCATGACTACGAATCGCATCGTTCACGTCGCGAAGCTGTGCGTTGTCTACCGCGCCTTCCGGGATAGCACTACCCAGATCGCCCGGTTGCAATTCCGCCATAAACGGTTTCAGCAGCGGTACGCAGGCGTAAGAGAACAGGTAGTTACCGTATTCTGCGGTATCGGAGATAACCACGTTCATTTCATACAGACGCTTACGGGCGATGGTGTTCGCGATCAGCGGCAGTTCGTGCAATGATTCGTAGTAAGCGGATTCTTCGATGATGCCGGAATCGACCATGGTTTCGAACGCCAGCTCAACGCCCGCTTTCACCATCGCGATCATCAGCACGCCTTTATCGAAGTACTCCTGCTCGCCGATTTTACCTTCAAACTGCGGCGCGGTTTCGAACGCGGTTTTACCGGTCTCTTCACGCCAGGTCAGCAGTTTCTTATCGTCGTTGGCCCAGTCAGCCATCATGCCGGAAGAGAATTCGCCAGAGATGATGTCATCCATGTGTTTCTGGAACAACGGCGCCATGATCTCTTTCAGCTGTTCGGACAGCGCGTAAGCACGCAGTTTCGCCGGGTTAGACAGACGGTCCATCATCAGGGTGATGCCGCCCTGCTTCAGCGCTTCGGTAATGGTTTCCCAGCCGAACTGAATCAGTTTTTCGGCGTATGCCGGGTCGGTGCCTTCTGCCACCAGCTTGTCGAAACACAGCAGAGAACCGGCCTGCAGCATACCGCACAGAATAGTCTGCTCGCCCATCAGGTCAGATTTCACTTCTGCAACGAAAGAAGATTCCAGTACGCCCGCACGGTGACCGCCGGTGGCCGCCGCCCAGGCTTTAGCAATCGCCATGCCTTCGCCTTTCGGATCGTTTTCCGGGTGAACGGCGATCAGCGTAGGAACACCAAAACCACGTTTGTACTCTTCACGCACTTCGGTACCCGGGCACTTCGGCGCCACCATCACCACGGTGATGTCTTTACGGATCTGCTCGCCCACTTCCACGATGTTGAAGCCGTGTGAATAGCCCAGCGCCGCGCCGTCTTTCATCAGCGGCTGTACGGAGCGCACCACGTCGGAGTGCTGTTTGTCCGGCGTCAGGTTAACTACCAGGTCAGCCTGCGGGATCAGCTCTTCGTAGGTGCCTACTTTGAAGCCGTTCTCGGTCGCTTTACGCCAGGAAGCACGCTTCTCAGCAATGGCTTCTTTACGCAGGGCGTAGGAAATATCCAGACCGGAGTCACGCATGTTCAGGCCCTGGTTCAGACCCTGAGCGCCACAGCCGACGATGACCACTTTTTTACCCTGAAGGTAGCTCGCGCCGTCGGCGAATTCGTCGCGGCCCATAAAGCGGCATTTACCCAGCTGTGCCAGCTGCTGGCGCAGATTCAGTGTATTAAAGTAGTTAGCCATGATGGTGTACTCCGTGATGTTGTGTGTCGCGCTTATTGTTCGGTTTACAGATTGCTATCTGTGCGAATGAACCCACATTACAACAGGAAATTTATTGCGGAAATTGATATATTCACAACGTTATGTTGCGGTTTATGCAACGTCAAAAACCGGAGGTCTGTCTGTGGATTTACGCGATCTAAAAACCTTCCTGCATCTGGCGGAAAGCCGCCACTTTGGCCGCAGCGCGCGGGCGATGCACGTCAGCCCCTCCACGCTCTCCCGGCAGATTCAGCGGCTGGAAGAAGATCTCGGCCAGCCGCTGTTTGTGCGCGATAACCGTACGGTCACGCTGACCGAAGCGGGTGAAGAGCTGCGAGTGTTTGCCCAACAGACGCTTTTGCAGTACCAGCAGCTGCGCCATACCCTCGATCAGCAGGGGCCGTCCCTTTCCGGCGAACTCCATATCTTCTGTTCAGTGACCGCGGCATACAGCCACCTGCCGCCAATCCTCGACCGTTTTCGCGCCGAGCATCCCTCGGTGGAAATTAAGCTCACCACCGGCGACGCCGCCGATGCGATGGAAAAAGTAGTCACCGGCGAGGCCGATCTGGCAATCGCCGGCAAACCAGAAACGCTGCCCGGCGCAGTGGCGTTTTCGATGCTGGAAAATCTGGCGGTGGTGCTGATCGCCCCGGCGCTGCCCTGCCCGGTGCGTAATCAGGTTTCGGTTGATAAGCCCGACTGGTCGACGGTGCCGTTTATCATGGCCGACCAGGGGCCGGTACGCCGTCGCATTGAGCTATGGTTCCGCCGGCATAAAATCAGCAATCCGCAAATTTACGCCACCGTCGGCGGTCACGAAGCGATGGTCTCAATGGTGGCGCTGGGCTGCGGCGTGGCGCTGCTGCCGGAAGTGGTGCTGGAAAACAGCCCGGAGCCGGTGCGCAACCGGGTGATGATTTTAGAGCGCAGCGACGAAAAAACGCCGTTTGAGCTTGGCGTCTGTGCGCAAAAAAAGCGGCTGCATGAGCCGCTAATTGATGCGTTCTGGAAAATTGTTCAGGGTTGATAAGGTAATAAAATGCGCACAAAAATAATGCTGTTATCTGCACTGGTAGCGATATGCTTCAGCGTACAGGCTAAACCGACGGGCATTACCGTACAGGATGTTAAGCATCTGGCGTTAAAGCAGTGCCTTGTTGATAACTATCATAAACGCATTCCGCCGGATGCTTTTTATGCTCCAGGCCATGATATGTCGTTTTTAGTTAAAACCTACGCGTTAGATAATGCCGGGAAATGGAAACCATTCCTTAAATTCGTCGCCAAAGAAACAGAAGGCTTTGACCGCTTAACGATGGCGCTTCACCCCGATAGCGCTAAAGACGCTAATAACGTGCTGGAGCGGTGTATGGCATTTTATGAATCGGACAAATTAGATAAATACGTTCGAGAGACAGTGATGAAATAACAAGAGTCGGCTCATGCTCCCAAAAAACAGTAAGACTGCGCGTATCCTTAAGGAGCCCCATGCTGCTATGGGCGGAAATTCAGGCAACTATGTCCGTGCAGAAGTAGAATTTGATTCTACGAAGCGAAAACTCTTACCGATAAAAGGGTATCGACCCGACATTGTCATACCGTCCCTCACGGATGAATATTGGGGCATCACCTTTGTCGAAGGAGAAATTGAACTTTTTGATTTCCCTTTCATTGTTAGCCTGGCTTTCACATTCAATGATGAGCATTATCTCCAGATCAGGGAAAATCAGTTATTTGTTATAATGGAAGGGCCTCACCAGGTAGGTAAAGGGCGATTCCTGGAAATACACTTTATCCCGAAAAATGTTAATACATAACGGCAATCTTTTATAAATCCGCCGGGTTTACCTGCTTCATGGTTTCCACCGTCATCAGCCACTGGTACAGCGGCTCCAACTGTTGGAAACTCTCGGCCAGCCGTGTGACCAGATCGGTATGGAAGAGTTTTTCTACGTCATTATCCGTCACCATCACGGCAAACGTTTTACGCTGATACCAGTCGGATATCGCCGGGTCGAGATCTTTGGCCAGCAGCCGCTTATAGCTTTCCCCCACCAGCTCAAACGGCGGGCTGCAGCATTCGGCAACCTGTAAAAACGCATCAGGCAGCTTCCTCAACGTATGGCGAAACAGATCCATCGTAGATTTGCTGGCGCTGTAGTAACCCAACCCATAGCGTAGGGTATCGGGGCTGATTTCAAAAAAGTAGGCTGGCGCATCGATCCAGTTTTTCGCCGCACGTTTGAAGGTCAGCCACATCCGGCTGCGGTACAGCGATTTGTCGTGCGAGAAACGGGTATCGCGGTGAATACGCGACAGGGTTTTACCGATGGCGGGTCGGGTTTCCAGCAGTGGATCGATTTCCAGCATCGCTGGAGCAAGGTCGTCCACCAGCGCGCGGAATGGAGTCAGAAGGCTTCTTTCGTAGATAAAGCGGTGCTCATCGAACCAGGCTTTGTCGTTCTCAATACAAACCTGCTGAAGAAAATTGAGCCCTTCTTGTGCAAATCCCTGAAAGCGTCCAGCCATCTTTTTGCCCTTACTCATAGCGATCGTCAGTTTATTATCCCACTCCCTGACGCGCCGTCTATGCAGATGACCGGAAGGAGACATTTCTTCCGGTCATCACTATTCCTACCCCGCCAGAAAGAACCGGAACGCCGGGTTATTGCTCTCATCATGGCATTCATAGCCCAGCTCATGCAGCCGGGTTTCGAAATCCGGCTCATGATCGCCTAACTCGAACGCCGCCAGCACGCGGCCATAATCGGTACCGTGGCTGCGGTAATGGAATAGCGAAATATTCCAGTGCGTGCCAAGCGTATGCAGGAATTTGAGCAACGCGCCGGGCGACTCCGGAAATTCGAAACTATACAAACGCTCCTGTAATGGCTTGGAGGGGCGTCCGCCGACCATATAGCGCACATGCAGCTTCGCCATTTCATCGTCGGAGAGATCCACTACGCTATAACCGCCGTCGCACAGTTGGGTGATAATCTCTTTTCGCTCCTCCAGCCCCTGACTGACGCGTACGCCGACAAAAATACAGGCATTTTTCGCGTCGGCAAAACGGTAGTTAAATTCGGTGACCATACGCCCGCCAAGCAACTGGCAAAATTTGAGAAAGCTCCCCTTTTCTTCCGGAATGGTCACCGCCAGTAACGCTTCGCGCTGTTCCCCCAGCTCGCAGCGTTCAGACACATAGCGCAAGCCGTGGAAGTTGACGTTGGCGCCGGAAAGGACGTGCGCCAGGCGTTCGCCGCGAATATTGTGCTGGGCGATATATTTTTTCATCCCCGCCAGCGCCAGCGCGCCGGACGGCTCCGCCACCGCACGCACATCTTCAAACAGATCTTTCATCGCCGCGCAGATAGCGTCGCTATCGACTGTAATAATGTCGTCGAGATATTCCTGGCACAGGCGGAAGGTTTCGTCGCCGATGCGTTTTACCGCCACGCCTTCAGCAAATAACCCAACGCGCGGGAGATCCACTGGATGACCGGCTTCCAACGCCGCTTTCAGGCAGGCGGAATCCTCCGCTTCGACGGCAATCACTTTGATTTGCGGCATCAATTGTTTGATCAGTACCGCTACGCCCGCCGCCAGGCCGCCGCCGCCAACCGGCACAAAGACACGATCGAGATGCGAATCCTGCTGAAGCAGTTCCAGCGCCAGCGTGCCCTGCCCGGCGATCACCATTGGGTGATCAAACGGCGGCACCCAGGTAAACCCCTGCTGCTGCGCCAGTTCAATAGCTTTCGCTTTCGCTTCATCAAAATTAGCGCCGTGCAACAGCACTTCGCCGCCAAAACCGCGTACCGCATCGACTTTAATATCCGCCGTTGCTTTTGGCATGACGATCAGAGACTTCACGCCAAGCCGCGCAGAGGAAAACGCCACGCCCTGTGCATGGTTCCCCGCCGACGCGGTAATCACGCCGTGGGCTTTTTGTTCTTCGGTCAATCCGGCCATCATCGCGTAAGCGCCGCGCAGCTTAAAGCTATGTACCGGCTGCCGGTCTTCGCGTTTGACGAGAATAACGTTATCCAGACGTGACGAGAGCTTTTCCATTTTTTGCAGCGGCGTCACCTGCGCCGCTTCGTATACTGGCGCACGTAGCACCGCGCGCAGATACTCCGCCCCTTCCGGCGCGACTGACAGAGGTTGAGATTCCGCCATCATCAACCTCCCAGTTTCGATTTATCGCGCACCGCGCCTTTATCGGCGCTGGTCGCCAGGCTGGCGTAGGCACGCAGGGCAAACGAAACCTGACGCTGACGATTTTTCGGCGTCCAGGCTTTATCGCCGCGAGCTTCCTGCGCCTCGCGGCGTGCGGCGATTTCAGCCTCGCTCAACTGCAACTGAATGCTGCGGTTCGGGATATCAATCGCAATGGTGTCGCCATCTTCAATCAGCGCAATAGTGCCGCCGCTGGCCGCTTCCGGCGAGACGTGGCCGATGGAAAGACCCGAAGTACCGCCGGAGAAACGCCCATCGGTGATGAGCGCGCAGGCTTTGCCCAGCCCCATCGACTTCAGGAAACTGGTCGGATAGAGCATTTCCTGCATTCCCGGCCCGCCTTTCGGCCCTTCGTAGCGGATTACGACCACATCGCCTTCCACTACTTTGCCGCCGAGAATCGCCTCTACCGCATCGTCCTGGCTTTCGTAAACTTTGGCAGGACCGGTAAATTTAAGGATGCTGTCATCCACGCCCGCGGTTTTTACGATGCAGCCGTTTTCGGCGAAGTTACCATACAGCACCGCCAGACCGCCGTCTTTGCTATAGGCATATTCCAGCGAGCGGATGCAACCCGCTGCGCGGTCGTCATCCAGCGAATCCCAGCGACAATCCTGAGAGAACGCCTGGGTAGTACGGATACCGGCAGGGCCAGCACGGAACATTTTTTTAACCGCTTCGTCCTGCGTAACCGTGATGTCGTACTGTTCCAGCGTTTGCGGCAGCGTCAGGCCTAATACGTTTTTCACGTTGCGGTTCAGCAGCCCGGCGCGATCCAGCTCGCCTAAAATACCCAGCACACCGCCGGCACGGTGAACATCTTCCATATGGTATTTCTGGGTACTTGGCGCCACTTTACACAACTGCGGCACCTTGCGGGACAGCTTGTCGATATCACTCATGGTGAAGTCGATTTCCGCTTCCTGCGCCGCCGCCAGTAGATGCAGAACGGTATTGGTCGAACCGCCCATCGCAATATCCAGCGTCATCGCGTTTTCAAACGCCGCCTTGTTGGCAATGTTTCGTGGCAGTGCGCTTTCGTCATCCTGCTCGTAATAGCGTTTAGTCAGTTCAACAATCCGCTTACCGGCATTGAGGAACAACTGCTTCCGGTCAGCATGGGTCGCCAGCAGCGAGCCGTTGCCCGGCTGCGACAGGCCCAGCGCTTCGGTCAGGCAATTCATGGAGTTAGCGGTGAACATCCCGGAGCAGGAGCCGCAGGTTGGACAGGCGGAGCGTTCAACCTGGTTACTTTGATCGTCAGAGACTTTCGGGTCCGCGCCCTGAATCATGGCATCAACCAGATCCAGCTTGATAATTTTGTCTGAAAGCTTGGTTTTCCCGGCTTCCATCGGTCCGCCGGAGACAAAGATCACCGGAATATTCAGGCGCAGCGAGGCCATGAGCATCCCTGGGGTGATTTTGTCGCAGTTGGAGATACACACCATCGCGTCAGCGCAGTGAGCGTTCACCATGTACTCCACGGAGTCGGCGATCAGCTCGCGCGACGGCAGTGAATAGAGCATACCCCCGTGCCCCATGGCGATCCCGTCATCCACGGCAATAGTGTTGAACTCTTTCGCCACACCGCCGGAAGCTTCAATCTGTTCGGCGACCAGCTTACCGAGATCGCGCAGATGAACGTGACCCGGCACAAACTGAGTGAATGAGTTCACCACGGCGATAATCGGTTTGCCAAAATCACTGTCGGTCATTCCGGTGGCGCGCCACAGCGCGCGGGCACCCGCCATATTACGACCATGGGTGGTGGTGGCGGAACGGTACTTAGGCATGCTTTATTTACTCCCCATCTTTTCCCTTCATACTTCACGCCACAGGTGCGTTGGCTGCCTCACTCACCCCAGTCACTTACGACAGTAAGCCCTGGGGATTCGCTGCGTTGCCGCCTTCCTGTGACGCAAATTATCTTGGGAAAATATTAATTTTATTTATTATGAATTTACCGGATCCAACCAGCCCCATTTATCCTCGGTTTCTCCAGTGAAGAGACCAAAGAAGGCTTGTTGAATACGCTTGGTAACAGGGCCGCAACGGCCTTCACCTACCTGGATACCATCAACGCTGCGTACCGGAGTAATTTCTGCCGCGGTTCCGGACATAAACACTTCGTCGGCCAGATACAGCGATTCACGGGACAGCACCTGCTCACGCACTTCAATACCCAGCTCTTTCGCCAGTTTGATGATCGCGTCGCGAGTAATGCCAGGCAGCGCGGAAGAGGTAAACGGCGGAGTAAACAGCACGCCATCTTTTACCTCAAACAGGTTTTCGCCTGCGCCTTCGGAGATATAGCCGTTTACATCCAGGGCGATGCCTTCCTGATAGCCGTGGCGGCGCGCTTCGCTACCCACCAGCAGTGAGGAAAGATAGTTCCCGCCCGCTTTGGCGGCGGTTGGAATGGTGTTCGGCGCAGCGCGATTCCAGGAAGAAACCATCGCATCGATCCCCTGATCCAGCGCTTCGGCACCCAGGTATGCCCCCCACGGGAACGCGGCGATGATGACGTCAGTGGTGTATCCCGGGGGCGGGTTAACGCCCATACCGACATCGCCGACAAATACCAACGGACGGATATAGGCGCTGGTCAGATTATTTTTACGAATTACGTCGCGGCAGGCTTCCATCAGCTCATCAATGCTCTGGGAAACCGGAAAACGATAAATTTTTGCTGAGTCGCGCAGGCGCTGCATATGTTCACGATGACGAAACACTACCGGGCCTTTGTGAGAGTCGTAGCACCGAATCCCTTCAAATACCGACGTACCGTAGTGCAGCGCGTGAGACATTACGTGAACCTTCGCGTCTTCCCAGCGCACCATCTCGCCATTGAACCAAATGTAATCAGCTTTTTTCGTCGTCATTTTTCTTCCTTTTGCGCTCAGGCGCGGATTTGTTGTGATGTGGCAGCGCTCTGGCAGATTGCGACATGCGCAACATCTACCAGTTTACTTAACTGACTAAACAGTAAGTCGACCGACCGGGGACTGGCAACGGTCAATTCAATATTTATATTCTGCGCATCGGTCGCGGCTTCCATATTCATGGAGCACACCTGAAAACCACGATGGCGCACCACGCGTAAAACACGTTCTAAGGTTTCTGGATTAAAGCGTGCCGATACATTGACCTGATGTTGCATCATGATAATTTCTCCAGCATTTCAGAGTTACTGGCGCCAGGCGGCACCAACGGCCAGACATTTTCAAGTTCGTCGATTGAGACGTGAAGCAGGTACGGCCCTTCGCTTGCCAACATCGTGTCGAGTGCCGCTTCAACCTGGTCTTTACGAGTAATGTGCTGGCCTGGAATGCCGAAGGCGCTGGCCAGCATGAGGAAATCGGGGTTATCGGTCAGGGTGGTTTCGCTATATCGCTCCTGGAAAAACAGTTGCTGCCATTGTCGAACCATCCCTAACCGCTGGTTGTCGAGTAAGACTATCTTCAACGGTAACTGCTTGCGTTTTACGGTGCCCAACTCCTGAACATTCATCATGAAGGAGCCGTCACCGGAGATACAGATAACGGTATCATTCGGTCGCGCTACCTGTGCGCCAACGGCCGCCGGTAAGCCGAATCCCATCGTCCCCAGACCGCTGGAAGTGATGAAGTTCTCCGGGCGGGTGTAAGTCATATGCTGGGCTGACCACATCTGATGCTGCCCAACATCCGTCGTCACCACACTGTCTGCGGGTTTGCGTTCCGACAATTGCTTCAACAACAACGGCGCATAGATAGTCTCGCCAGGATGGTCATAGCGCCAGGCGTGTTCTGCGCGCAGCTCTGCACAGAACTGACGCCATGCGTCGATCTTCAGCGGTTGCTGTAATGTCGGCAACAGCGAATTTAAATCGCCCTGCAACGCGACGTGTGCCTGACGCAGTTTGTTCATTTCCGCCGGGTCGATATCCATATGGATTACGCTGGCGTTCGGCGCAAACGTATTCAGCTTACCGGTCACCCGGTCATCAAAACGTGCACCCACTGCGATCAGTAAATCACACTCTTGCACCGCGAAATTAGCCGCTTTAGTACCGTGCATTCCCAGCATGCCCAGATAGTACGGATAATCAGCTTCAACAGCCCCCAGCCCTTTCAGCGTGCAGGTAACTGGCATTTGCGTTACCGCGATAAATTTACGCAGCGCCGGAACCGCCTGCGCCATACCAACACCACCGCCGACGTACAGCATGGGTTTTTTCGCCTGTTCCAGCATCTGGCGCGCCTGTTCAACATCAGCCTGCGGGAAGGTCGCTTCGTTAGCAACGGTAGTAAACCAGGGTTCCAGCTCACCGCTGGCCAACTGGATATCTTTCGGGATATCCACCAGAACCGGGCCAGGACGGCCAGCGTTGGCGACTTCAAAAGCCTCTGCCATGATGCGCGGCAACTCTTCCAGCGACTGCACCAGAAAACTGTGTTTGGTACAGGCCAGCGACAGGCCTAACACATCCACCTCCTGGAACGCATCGGTGCCGATGAACGGGGCGGAAACCTGACCCGTGATCGCGACGACGGGGACCGAATCTAACAACGCATCCGCCAGGCCAGTGATCAGGTTAGTGGCGCCAGGGCCGGAAGTGGCGATACAAACACCGGTTTTGCCGGTAGAACGGGCATAACCGATTGCCGCCATTGCGGCACCCTGCTCGTGTCGGCACAACAAATGCTCCACACCACCGTCATACAACGCGTCGTAAACCGGCATAATTGCGCCGCCAGGATAACCAAATACGGTTTTCACCCCCTGCGCTCGCAAAGCATGTACCACCCACTGTGCCCCGTTCATAGTTACATCCCCGTCGTAAATCTTGAGAAACAGAATTTTATGCTGTTATTCACGCTCTGCTCCTCGCTTAAGTTTTTCAGGCCAAAAAAAACCCCCGGACCTTTCGGTGCGGGGGTCTTAGTTCGTTAAGGCTTGATTTCTAAGCCTTTCCTCGTCCAAGTGCAGCCCCGCACGGTGGGATAATAATCACCACCACGCTAATCACGACCAGGCTAATCACTCGTAGAAGGGCTGTCATTTTTGTCTATTCTTGCATCTTGTTCGAAGGAATACCTAAAGAGTTACCATAGGTTTTGCCAATAGCACAAGATATTTTTTTAACCACGTTTCAGATAATGCAGGTGAATGCCTAAAAGGGCTTTGTTTTTTATAAGAAAAATTAGCAACTGAAAAATTTTCACGTTTTCCTCCCCCTTTTGGCGCACTCTACACCCTGTTTTCCTTCTTTTCGCTTCTGCGAGCGTTCTCCCAGTTTGATGTTTCTTACCTGAAAATGACGCCAAAATTCAGGAATCAGCCGCTAAAAAACAAAAAGTCAGTAATTCGATTTTCTCTTCTATTCCGCATAATCCACGTAACAGGAGGGATTATGTCACTGGCGATTGTTCATACTCGCGCCGCACTTGGCGTCAATGCGCCGCCTATCACTATAGAGGTGCATATCAGTAATGGATTACCGGGATTAACCATGGTTGGCCTACCGGAAACCACGGTAAAAGAGGCGCGTGACCGGGTACGTAGTGCGATTATTAATAGCGGATATGAATTTCCGGCTAAAAAAATAACCATTAACCTTGCTCCAGCCGATCTACCGAAAGAGGGCGGAAGGTATGACCTGCCTATTGCTGTTGCGCTTCTGGCCGCGTCTGAGCAGCTTACAGCGTCGAATCTTGAGGCATATGAGCTGGTGGGTGAGTTAGCGCTTACAGGCGCATTACGTGGCGTTCCTGGCGCAATATCAAGCGCAACGGAAGCCATCAGGGCCGGCAGAAATATTATCGTCGCAACAGAGAACGCGGCGGAGGTTGGGCTTATCAGCAAAGAAGGATGTTTTATCGCCGATCATCTACAAACCGTCTGCGCCTTTCTGGAAGGGAAACACGCCCTGGAAAGACCTTTAGCTCAGGATATGGCATCGCCTACCGCAACTGCCGATCTTCGCGATGTGATCGGTCAGGAGCAGGGTAAACGCGGCCTGGAGATTACAGCGGCAGGTGGCCATAATCTGCTATTGATCGGCCCGCCGGGTACGGGTAAAACCATGCTGGCCAGTCGACTGAGCGGGATTCTTCCACCATTAAGCAATGAAGAGGCGTTGGAAAGCGCCGCGATCCTCAGTCTGGTTAATGCCGATACGGTACAAAAACGATGGCAGCAACGCCCCTTTCGCTCACCTCATCATAGCGCCTCACTTACTGCTATGGTCGGCGGCGGCGCAATACCCGCCCCGGGAGAGATATCGCTGGCGCACAACGGAATTTTGTTCCTTGATGAATTGCCTGAATTTGAACGACGCACACTGGATGCGCTACGTGAACCTATAGAATCCGGTCAAATTCATTTATCCCGTACCAGAGCGAAAATAACGTACCCTGCCAGGTTCCAGTTAATCGCCGCAATGAATCCCAGCCCGACCGGACATTATCAGGGAAACCATAATCGCTGCACGCCAGAACAGACACTACGTTACCTGAATAGATTGTCAGGCCCGTTTCTTGATCGTTTTGACCTTTCGCTTGAGATACCGCTTCCTCCGCCCGGGATTCTTAGCCAACACGCCTCAAAGGGTGAGAGCAGCGCTACGGTAAAAAAGCGGGTCATCGCCGCCCATGAACGGCAGTACCGACGGCAGAAGAAGTTAAACGCGCGTCTGGAGGGTCGCGAAATCCAAAAATACTGTGTTTTGCATCACGATGACGCCCGCTGGCTTGAAGACACGCTGGTGCATCTAGGATTATCCATTCGCGCCTGGCAGCGTTTACTAAAAGTGGCCAGAACCATTGCCGACATAGAACTGGCTGACCAGATCTCGCGTCAGCATTTGCAGGAGGCGGTAAGCTATCGGGCGATAGACAGGTTGTTAATTCATTTGCAAAAGCTGCTGGCGTAAAAAAAGGGCATTACGCCCTTTTTATTAATCATCAGCTTCGGTGTAGTCTTCTGCGCCTTCAACTTGCGGCTTGCCGCCAGACAAGGTGTGGAAGCGTTTTGGACGCTTGATACGCGTCATATACTTGGACCAGACGCGTTCTGCATCCGTTACCGGCTCGCGTTCCCCGCGACATACCGCTACAAACAGCTTCTCTTCTTCAGTCACAGGCTCACGCTTGCCAAGATCCAGATCATTAAAGGCATGACCATGACGCTCAAGCAGCTGTGCCTCTTTAATCGTGAAATCACCGTGACGAGAGAATCCACGTGGATAATGTTTATTGTCAAAATATCGATTAGTCGTCGTAAAGCTTTCCGCCATCCTGCACGCTCCTAATTCTTTGTCTGAGCTATTTATGGCGCGGAGTATTAGTTACGCTTGACAGAGTGTAAAACAAAACATTTAAATCATAACGACAAATAATTTTGTGGAGAGCACAGTGGATACGGAATTGTTAAAAACTTTCCTGGAAGTTAGCCGGACACGCCATTTCGGGCGGGCCGCAGAAGCACTTTACCTGACGCAATCCGCGGTGAGCTTTCGTATCAGGCAACTGGAGAATCAACTGGGCGTAAACCTTTTTACGCGGCACAGAAACAATATCCGTTTAACCACGGCTGGCGAAAAACTTTTACCGTATGCGGAAACGCTGATGAATACGTGGCAGGCGGCACGTAAAGAGGTGGCGCATACCTCACGCCATAACGAGTTTTCCATCGGCGCCAGCGCGTCTTTATGGGAGTGTATGCTTAACGCCTGGCTGGGGCGACTGTACCAACTACAGGAGCCACAAAGCGGCCTGCAATTCGAAGCCAGAATCGCTCAACGGCAATCGCTTGTGAAGCAACTTCATGAACGCCAGCTTGATCTCCTCATTACTACCGAAGCGCCCAAAATGGATGAGTTCAGCAGTCAGCTGTTAGGGCACTTCACTCTGGCGTTATATTGCAGCAGCCCTGCCCGTAAGAAATCAGAACTCAATTATCTGCGGCTGGAGTGGGGACCAGACTTCCAACAGCATGAAACAGGGCTGATCGCAGCAGATGAAGTGCCGGTATTAACAACCAGCTCAGCCGAACTCGCCCGACAGCAGCTTAGCGCATTAAATGGCTGTAGCTGGCTTCCTGTAAACTGGGCAAATGAAAAGGGCGGATTACATACCGTTGCCGACAGCGCAACGCTTTCACGGCCGCTATACGCCATTTGGCTGCAAAACAGCGATAAATACTCGCTGATCTGCGATCTGTTAAAAACGGATGTGCTGGATGAACAATGAAAATGATGAAAAGAAAAAGAAGGGAACTTACGATTACCTGACCAGATAATCAGGTAATTTTAGGCAAAAAAAATCCTTAGCAGATGCTAAGGATTATTTCTGGCAGGGGCGGAGAGACTCGAACTCCCAACACCCGGTTTTGGAGACCGGTGCTCTACCAATTGAACTACGCCCCTAATTAGGGTGGCGGAACGGACGGGACTCGAACCCGCGACCCCCTGCGTGACAGGCAGGTATTCTAACCAACTGAACTACCGCTCCACCGAATTCTTTTACAACCACTGATTTTTACATCAGTTTACTGCTTAATTTGATGCCTGGCAGTTCCCTACTCTCGCATGGGGAGACCCCACACTACCATCGGCGCTACGGCGTTTCACTTCTGAGTTCGGCATGGGGTCAGGTGGGACCACCGCGCTAGTGCCGCCAGGCAAATTCTTTGTGCTCTGTCCTGTGTCTTTTACACTGATACGGCGTTGGCTGCTCTTGCGGGTGTCAGTCACATACTTCTGTATGCTCCTTCCGTCGCTG
The DNA here is from genome assembly GCF_015534835.1 of Salmonella sp. SJTUF14076. Classification (NCBI taxonomy): domain Bacteria; kingdom Pseudomonadati; phylum Pseudomonadota; class Gammaproteobacteria; order Enterobacterales; family Enterobacteriaceae; genus Salmonella; species Salmonella sp. SJTUF14076. The sequence goes on from NZ_CP064674.1 coordinate 4,665,842, forward strand.
CGTTTGCCGCCTTGTCTCAGCGTAAAATCCTTCGGACTCTGAATCTGAGCTGAAAATTGTTCGTCTTCTCAACCGCCAAAACATCTTCGGCGTTGTAAGGTTAAGCCTCACGGTTCATTAGTACCGGTTAGCTCAACGCATCGCTGCGCTTACACACCCGGCCTATCAACGTCGTCGTCTTCAACGTTCCTTCAGGAGACTTTAAGTCTCAGGGAGAACTCATCTCGGGGCAAGTTTCGTGCTTAGATGCTTTCAGCACTTATCTCTTCCGCATTTAGCTACCGGGCAGTGCCATTGGCATGACAACCCGAACACCAGTGATGCGTCCACTCCGGTCCTCTCGTACTAGGAGCAGCCCCCCTCAGTTCTCCAGCGCCCACGGCAGATAGGGACCGAACTGTCTCACGACGTTCTAAACCCAGCTCGCGTACCACTTTAAATGGCGAACAGCCATACCCTTGGGACCTACTTCAGCCCCAGGATGTGATGAGCCGACATCGAGGTGCCAAACACCGCCGTCGATATGAACTCTTGGGCGGTATCAGCCTGTTATCCCCGGAGTACCTTTTATCCGTTGAGCGATGGCCCTTCCATTCAGAACCACCGGATCACTATGACCTGCTTTCGCACCTGCTCGCGCCGTCACGCTCGCAGTCAAGCTGGCTTATGCCATTGCACTAACCTCCTGATGTCCGACCAGGATTAGCCAACCTTCGTGCTCCTCCGTTACTCTTTAGGAGGAGACCGCCCCAGTCAAACTACCCACCAGACACTGTCCGCAACCCGGATCACGGGTCCACGTTAGAACATCAAACATTAAAGGGTGGTATTTCAAGGTCGGCTCCACGCAGACTGGCGTCCACGCTTCAAAGCCTCCCACCTATCCTACACATCAAGGCTCAATGTTCAGTGTCAAGCTATAGTAAAGGTTCACGGGGTCTTTCCGTCTTGCCGCGGGTACACTGCATCTTCACAGCGAGTTCAATTTCACTGAGTCTCGGGTGGAGACAGCCTGGCCATCATTACGCCATTCGTGCAGGTCGGAACTTACCCGACAAGGAATTTCGCTACCTTAGGACCGTTATAGTTACGGCCGCCGTTTACCGGGGCTTCGATCAGGAGCTTCGCTTGCGCTGACCCCATCAATTAACCTTCCGGCACCGGGCAGGCGTCACACCGTATACGTCCACTTTCGTGTTTGCACAGTGCTGTGTTTTTAATAAACAGTTGCAGCCAGCTGGTATCTTCGACTGACTTCAGCTCCATGAGTAAATCACTTCACCTACATGTCAGCGTGCCTTCTCCCGAAGTTACGGCACCATTTTGCCTAGTTCCTTCACCCGAGTTCTCTCAAGCGCCTTGGTATTCTCTACCTGACCACCTGTGTCGGTTTGGGGTACGATTTGATGTTACCTGATGCTTAGAGGCTTTTCCTGGAAGCAGGGCATTTGTTGCTTCAGCACCGTAGTGCCTCGTCGTCACGCCTCAGCCTTGATTTTCCGGATTTGCCTGGAAAACCAGCCTACACGCTTAAACCGGGACAACCGTCGCCCGGCCAACATAGCCTTCTCCGTCCCCCCTTCGCAGTAACACCAAGTACGGGAATATTAACCCGTTTCCCATCGACTACGCCTTTCGGCCTCGCCTTAGGGGTCGACTCACCCTGCCCCGATTAACGTTGGACAGGAACCCTTGGTCTTCCGGCGAGCGGGCTTTTCACCCGCTTTATCGTTACTTATGTCAGCATTCGCACTTCTGATACCTCCAGCAACCCTCACAGGCCACCTTCGCAGGCTTACAGAACGCTCCCCTACCCAACAACACACAGTGTCGCTGCCGCAGCTTCGGTGCATGGTTTAGCCCCGTTACATCTTCCGCGCAGGCCGACTCGACCAGTGAGCTATTACGCTTTCTTTAAATGATGGCTGCTTCTAAGCCAACATCCTGGCTGTCTGGGCCTTCCCACATCGTTTCCCACTTAACCATGACTTTGGGACCTTAGCTGGCGGTCTGGGTTGTTTCCCTCTTCACGACGGACGTTAGCACCCGCCGTGTGTCTCCCGTGATAACATTCTCCGGTATTCGCAGTTTGCATCGGGTTGGTAAGCCGGGATGGCCCCCTAGCCGAAACAGTGCTCTACCCCCGGAGATGAATTCACGAGGCGCTACCTAAATAGCTTTCGGGGAGAACCAGCTATCTCCCGGTTTGATTGGCCTTTCACCCCCAGCCACAGGTCATCCGCTAATTTTTCAACATTAGTCGGTTCGGTCCTCCAGTTAGTGTTACCCAACCTTCAACCTGCCCATGGCTAGATCACCGGGTTTCGGGTCTATACCCTGCAACTTAACGCCCAATTAAGACTCGGTTTCCCTCCGGCTCCCCTATTCGGTTAACCTTGCTACAGAATATAAGTCGCTGACCCATTATACAAAAGGTACGCAGTCACACCCCGAAGGGTGCTCCCACTGCTTGTACGTACACGGTTTCAGGTTCTTTTTCACTCCCCTCGCCGGGGTTCTTTTCGCCTTTCCCTCACGGTACTGGTTCACTATCGGTCAGTCAGGAGTATTTAGCCTTGGAGGATGGTCCCCCCATATTCAGACAGGATACCACGTGTCCCGCCCTACTCATCGAGCTCACAGCACATGCGCTTTTGTGTACGGGGCTGTCACCCTGTATCGCGCGCCTTTCCAGACGCTTCCACTAACACACATGCTGATTCAGGCTCTGGGCTCCTCCCCGTTCGCTCGCCGCTACTGGGGGAATCTCGGTTGATTTCTTTTCCTCGGGGTACTTAGATGTTTCAGTTCCCCCGGTTCGCCTCATTAACCTATGGATTCAGTTAATGATAGTGTGACGAATCACACTGGGTTTCCCCATTCGGGTATCGCCGGTTATAACGGTTCATATCACCTTACCGGCGCTTATCGCAGATTAGCACGCCCTTCATCGCCTCTGACTGCCAGGGCATCCACCGTGTACGCTTAGTCGCTTAACCTCACAACCCGAAGATGTTTCACTTCGTGTTGCGAAAATTTGAGAGACTCACGAACAACTTTCGTTGTTCTGTGTTTCAATTTTCAGCTTGATCCAGATTTTTAAAGAGCAAATATCTCAAACGTGACTCGTAAGTCAGTTTTGAGATACTGATGGCAACGCCTTTCACACATTACCGCGCAAGTGGCGTCCCCTAGGGGATTCGAACCCCTGTTACCGCCGTGAAAGGGCGGTGTCCTGGGCCTCTAGACGAAGGGGACACTGAAGTCTCAATCGCAAGACGCCTTGCTATTTACTTTTCATCAGACAATCTGTGTGAGCACTGCAAAGAACGTTTCTTTAAGGTAAGGAGGTGATCCAACCGCAGGTTCCCCTACGGTTACCTTGTTACGACTTCACCCCAGTCATGAATCACAAAGTGGTAAGCGCCCTCCCGAAGGTTAAGCTACCTACTTCTTTTGCAACCCACTCCCATGGTGTGACGGGCGGTGTGTACAAGGCCCGGGAACGTATTCACCGTGGCATTCTGATCCACGATTACTAGCGATTCCGACTTCATGGAGTCGAGTTGCAGACTCCAATCCGGACTACGACGCACTTTATGAGGTCCGCTTGCTCTCGCGAGGTCGCTTCTCTTTGTATGCGCCATTGTAGCACGTGTGTAGCCCTGGTCGTAAGGGCCATGATGACTTGACGTCATCCCCACCTTCCTCCAGTTTATCACTGGCAGTCTCCTTTGAGTTCCCGGCCTAACCGCTGGCAACAAAGGATAAGGGTTGCGCTCGTTGCGGGACTTAACCCAACATTTCACAACACGAGCTGACGACAGCCATGCAGCACCTGTCTCACAGTTCCCGAAGGCACAAATCCATCTCTGGATTCTTCTGTGGATGTCAAGACCAGGTAAGGTTCTTCGCGTTGCATCGAATTAAACCACATGCTCCACCGCTTGTGCGGGCCCCCGTCAATTCATTTGAGTTTTAACCTTGCGGCCGTACTCCCCAGGCGGTCTACTTAACGCGTTAGCTCCGGAAGCCACGCCTCAAGGGCACAACCTCCAAGTAGACATCGTTTACGGCGTGGACTACCAGGGTATCTAATCCTGTTTGCTCCCCACGCTTTCGCACCTGAGCGTCAGTCTTTGTCCAGGGGGCCGCCTTCGCCACCGGTATTCCTCCAGATCTCTACGCATTTCACCGCTACACCTGGAATTCTACCCCCCTCTACAAGACTCAAGCCTGCCAGTTTCGAATGCAGTTCCCAGGTTGAGCCCGGGGATTTCACATCCGACTTGACAGACCGCCTGCGTGCGCTTTACGCCCAGTAATTCCGATTAACGCTTGCACCCTCCGTATTACCGCGGCTGCTGGCACGGAGTTAGCCGGTGCTTCTTCTGCGGGTAACGTCAATTGCTGCGGTTATTAACCACAACACCTTCCTCCCCGCTGAAAGTACTTTACAACCCGAAGGCCTTCTTCATACACGCGGCATGGCTGCATCAGGCTTGCGCCCATTGTGCAATATTCCCCACTGCTGCCTCCCGTAGGAGTCTGGACCGTGTCTCAGTTCCAGTGTGGCTGGTCATCCTCTCAGACCAGCTAGGGATCGTCGCCTTGGTGAGCCGTTACCTCACCAACAAGCTAATCCCATCTGGGCACATCTGATGGCAAGAGGCCCGAAGGTCCCCCTCTTTGGTCTTGCGACGTTATGCGGTATTAGCCACCGTTTCCAGTAGTTATCCCCCTCCATCAGGCAGTTTCCCAGACATTACTCACCCGTCCGCCACTCGTCAGCAAAGCAGCAAGCTGCTTCCTGTTACCGTTCGACTTGCATGTGTTAGGCCTGCCGCCAGCGTTCAATCTGAGCCATGATCAAACTCTTCAATTTAAAAGTTTGATGCTCAAAGAATTAAACTTCGTAATGAATTACGTGTTCACTCTTGAGACTTGGTATTCATTTTTCGTCCGAGGACGTTAAGAATCCGTATCTTCGAGTGCCCACACAGATTGTCTGATAAATTGTTAAAGAGCAGTGCCGCTTCGCTTTTTCTCAGCGGCGCGGGGTGTGCATATTACGCTTTCCCGCTTCAGAGTCAAGCGTTTATTTTCGCTTTTCTCCGTGAGGTTCTGGTCTGAACCCCGCTGACCCGGCGGCCTGTGTGCCGTTGTTCCGTGTCAGTGGTGGCGCATTATAGGGAGTTATTTCTGCCTGACAAGAGGAAATTTAAAATAATTTTCTGAGTGTCTCTTTTTTCATCAATGGCGTGCTTAACGTGCCATAAAATAAGCAAATTGCCGTTATTGCAACTGCAATCACACTTCCAGGTGGCATACTAATAACCAAACGAAAGAGAAAGGAAGAACATTCATGCCTTTAAGCGCACAACAATTAGCCGCACAGAAAAATCTATCCTATGTTCTGGCTGAAAAGCTGGCGCAGCGGATATTAAAGGGTGACTACGCCCCCGGTACGATTCTTCCCGGCGAAATAGAACTGGGCGAGCAGTACGGCGTAAGTCGAACGGCAGTTCGCGAAGCGGTGAAAACGTTGACGGCTAAAGGCATGGTGCTACCCCGTCCGCGCATTGGTACGCGGGTGATGCCGCAGGGAAACTGGAACTTTCTGGATCAAGAGCTGCTGACCTGGTGGATGACGGAAGAAAATTTTCATCAGGTGGTGGAGCATTTTCTGGTGATGCGTATTAGCCTGGAGCCGCAAGCCTGCCTGCTGGCGGCGACTCTTGGCACACCGGAGCAGAAAGCGCGGCTTAATGCCTTAATGGAAGAGATGGTCGCGCTGAAAAAGCATTTTAAGCGTGAACGCTGGATTGAAGTGGATATGGCGTGGCACGAGCATATCTACGAAATGAGCGCCAATCCCTTTCTAATCTCTTTTGCTACGCTATTTCATTCGGTTTATCACACTTACTTTACCTCAATCACCTATAACGAGGTGGTAAAGCTGGATTTGCACCAGGCCATTGTTGATGCCATCGCTGATGGCGACGGCGAACGCGCTTTCCAGGCCTGTCAGGCGTTGTTAATAGCGCCCAATGAGAGACCAGATAATTAACAGGATATTGAATGACCAGCAAAAAAGCGCGCAGTATGGCTGGCCTGCCGTGGATCGCGGCAATGGCCTTCTTTATGCAGGCGCTAGACGCCACCATTTTGAATACCGCTTTACCGGCTATTGCGCATAGCCTTAACCGTTCCCCACTCGCCATGCAGTCCGCTATTATCAGTTATACCCTGACAGTAGCTATGTTAATTCCGGTAAGCGGCTGGCTGGCTGACCGCTTCGGTACGCGTCGCGTCTTTATGGTCGCCGTAAGTCTGTTTACGTTAGGCTCGCTGGCCTGCGCGCTCTCCAGTTCACTATCTGAATTGGTTATTTTTCGCGTCGTACAAGGCGTCGGCGGAGCGATGATGATGCCAGTGGCGCGACTGGCGTTATTACGAGCCTATCCGCGTAGTGAGCTGCTGCCCGTTCTTAACTTTGTCACTATGCCGGGGCTGGTAGGTCCGATTTTGGGGCCGGTATTAGGCGGCGTACTGGTGACCTGGGCAAGCTGGCACTGGATCTTCCTGATTAATATTCCCATTGGGGTTGCAGGCATTCTGTATGCCCGCAAATATATGCCCAACTTCACCACGCCGCGTCGCAAGTTTGACATGACCGGCTTCTTTCTTTTTGGGTTAAGTCTGGTTTTATTTTCCAGCGGAATGGAACTGTTTGGCGAAAAGATTGTGGCGACATGGATCGCATCCGCCATTATTTTTTGCAGTATCGTTCTACTATTGGCCTATATCCGCCACGCCCGCCGTCATCCGACACCGTTAATATCACTATCGCTGTTTAAGACACGCACATTTTCCGTTGGCATTGCCGGCAACCTCGCCACACGTCTGGGGACAGGCTGCGTACCTTTTTTGATGCCGTTAATGCTACAGGTTGGTTTTGGCTACCCGGCTCTGATCGCCGGCTGCATGATGGCGCCGACGGCTTTGGGTTCTATTATCGCGAAATCGACCGTAACGCAGGTTTTACGACGTTTGGGATACCGGAAGACTCTGGTCGGCATTACGGTATTTATCGGTCTGATGATTGCCCAGTTTTCGTTTCAATCTCCCGCCATGCCGATCTGGATGCTCGTACTACCGCTATTCATTCTTGGAATGGCGATGTCCACTCAATTTACGGCAATGAATACGATTACTCTTGCGGATCTGACGGACGATAATGCCAGCAGCGGCAACAGCGTTCTGGCGGTTACGCAGCAATTGTCTATCAGTTTAGGCGTGGCGATCAGCGCGGCGGTGTTACGTATTTATGAAGGTTTTGCGGGCACCAGTACCGTGGAACAGTTCCACTATACCTTTATCACGATGGGGGCGATCACTATCGTGTCCGCGCTGATGTTTATGCTGCTAAGAGCCAAAGACGGCAACAATCTGATTAAAGAACGGCATAAATCTAAACCGACCCACGCACCGTCAAAACCGGAGTAAGCTGAAGTCGCTGTTGTTGCAAGGCGGGCTGCGCCATCCGATGAATCAACACATCAATAGCCAGCTCGCCCAATTCATCTTTCGGCTGATGGATAGTCGTCAGCGGCGGCGTCATATAGCGCGCCAGCTCAATATCATCATAGCCAATGACTGCCATATCTTGCGGGATACGAAGCCCCGCCTGATATAGCGCCTGATAGGCGCCGACAGCCATCGCATCGTTTCCGGTAAAAACCGCTTGCGGTCGCTGTTGATGAGCGAGTAACGCCTGCATGGCGTCAAAGCCGCCGCCAAATTCAAAATCGCCGGTGATCTCATAGCCTTGCGGAATAGCCAGCCCTGCGCGTTTCATCGCCGCCCGATACCCTTCCAGCCGCAAACGCGCTGGCGTTTTGTCCAGCGGGCCGGTAATACAGGCTATTCGGGTAAATCCTTTATCGATAAGGTGTTGGGTCGCAAGATCGCCGCCTAACAACGAATTATCCTGAATCAGATCGCTATCGCCCTCACCATCAAACGGCGACCAGTCCATCATGACGGTAGGAATAGACGGATAACGCTCCATGATTTCACGAGAAGGCTGATGCGTTTCGGTACACAGCAGCAGTAAACCGTCTACCCGTTTTTGCATCAGGGTCTCCAGGTTGCGGTTCATCCGTTGCTCGTCGCCTTCGGTATTGCACAACACCAGACTATAACCGCGCTCAAAACAGCTTCGCTCAACGCCGCGCACCAGTTCGGAATAAAAAGGGTTGGTACTGGCGGTAATTAGCATACCAATCGTGCGGGTCTGGTTTAACTTGAGGCTTCGCGCCAGCGCAGAAGGCGCATAGTTAAGTGATTTAATCGCCGCTTCAACTTTTTCGGTTATCGTCTCACTCACAAAGCGATCTTTGTTAATAACGTGAGAGACCGTCGATGTAGAGACTCCCGCAAGGCGGGCAACATCTTTCATAGTAGCCAAGCGTTACCCCTGCTGATGTAAAAACGCTTCTATCTCTTCGCGCCACGGAACGGAAGGTTGCGCGCCTTTACGCGTTACGGCAATCGCGGCGGCGGCATGGGCAAAGCGAATCGCTTCCGGCAACGGCGTCTCCTCCAGTATCGCGGTGATAAAGGCGCCGTTAAACGTATCTCCGGCGGCAATGGTATCGACAGCCTCAACGCTAAACCCAGGAACGCGGCGGCCCTCGCCGTTTACGCTGGCCCAGACGCCACGGCTTCCTAAGGTAATTAATACGGTTCGAATGCCTTTATCATGCAAAACCTGCGCAGCTTTCGCGGCATCGTCGTCATTTTCCACACGCACGCCCGTCAGCTTTTCAGCTTCCGTTTCATTTGGCGTGATGATGTCCACCAGCGCCAGCAGTTCATCCGGTAGCTCACGGGCAGGCGCCGGGTTCAGCGCAACAGTAGTATGATGTTGATGGGCGATTTTCGCCGCCGCCAGTACGCTTTCCAGCGGCGATTCCAGCTGCATCAGTAACGCATCCGCCTGCGCGATACGTTCACGTTGCGCATCAACCAACGCCGGCGATAACGCGGCATTCGCTCCGGCATGAATACCGATAACGTTCTCGCCTTCGCCATTAACGAAAATCAGCGCTACCCCGGTAGACTCGCCTTTAATGACGCTAACTGGCGCGATATCAATACGATCGCTGACTAATTGTTTACGAATACTGTCGCCAATATCGTCATCGCCCGTGCAGGCGATAAACGCAATATTTGCCCCGCTACGTCCCGCAGCAACCGCCTGATTCGCGCCTTTCCCGCCAAACGCGACCTGATAATGGCTACCGGTTACCGTTTCACCCGGGGTAGGGAAGGACTCAAGATTAAGGATATGATCGGCATTAATGCTGCCAAGGACGATGAGATTACCTGCGGTTTTCATATTCGGGGTTCCACGTCAAAGTGCGCCACCGGTTAGGGTGGCGCGTGCCCTGCTTTTCTTTTTTTACGTTCACCTCAGCGGAGGCTCGCGTATTTCTGTCGCCATCAGGCCATAGTTGACCCGTGTCGTTTATTACTGCTTGATGACCAGTTTCAGGTCAACCGGATATTTGGCCTGAACTTTTTCGCCTTTCAGCACCTTATCCGCCACTTCAACGCCTTTGGCGCCGATTTGATCCGGTAACTGAGCGATAGTCGCTGCCAGTTTGCCATCTTTTACGGCCTTTTCGCCATCCGGCGTACCGTCAAATCCAACCACCATCACATCTGCTTTACCGGCAGTTTGCAGCGCGCGCAGTGCGCCCAGCGCCATTTCATCGTTCTGGGCGAAGACAGCCTGAACATCCGGATGCGCGGTCAGCAGGTTCTGCATGACGTTCAGACCCTTAGTACGGTCGAAATCGGCAGGCTGGCTGGCCAGGACATTAAATTTGTGAGCGGCTACCGCCTGCTGGAAACCTTCGCCACGCTCACGCGCCGCAGATGTTCCGGCAATGCCTTGCAACTCAATCACTTTGGCGCCTTCGCCAGCTTTTTTCGCGATATAGTCGCCAGCGATCTTACCGCCCAGCACGTTATCAGACGCGATATGGCTGACGACATCACCTTTGGTTGCCTGGCGGTCAAGCGTGATAACCGGAATCTTCGCCTGGTTAGCCATCTTCACCGCGTTACCCACCGCATCGGAGTCAGTCGGGTTGATCAGCAGAATTTTGGTCCCGCGAACGGTTAAATCCTGCACGTTCGCCAGCTCTTTGGCAGGGTTGTTCTGGGAGTCCAGCACCACCAGGTTATAACCCAGTTTATCCGCCTCTTTTTGCGCCCCGTCTTTTAACGACACGAAGAAGGGATTATTGAGGGTAGAGATCACCAACGCAATGGTGTCCTTCGCCATTGCATTCGCGCTCACGGTGGCGCTCAGCGCAACAGCAGATACCAGGGTAGCCAGTTTTTTCATGTTCATATTTCAGATGTCCTGTAGTCGTTGTTACTGCTTTTTGTTGTCTACCAGTACCGCCAGCAAAATCACCACCGCTTTAACGATCATCTGGTAATAGGAGGAAACACCTAACAAATTCAAACCATTATTAAGGAAGCCGAGAATCAATGCGCCGATCAATGTCCCAACAATGCGTCCTTTACCGCCTGCAAGGCTGGTGCCGCCCAGCACCACGGCGGCAATAGCATCCAGCTCATAGCCGGTACCCGCCGTCGGCTGCGCGGAAGAGAGGCGCGCCACTTCAATGATGCCCGCCAGCGACGCTGTCAGGCCGCAAAGTGAATAGACGATAATTTTCACTTTGCTCACGCTAATGCCAGACAGGCGCGTCGCCGCTTCGTTACCGCCCAGCGCGTAGATATAGCGTCCCAGACGGGTGTGATGCAGCATATACCAGGCGGCGATAAAGACGATAGCCATGATCCAGACCGGCGTAGGAACGCCCAGCGGACGGCCGATACCGAACCAGCCAAACAGATCGGCGTTATCGGTAAAGCCGGTGTTGACCGGGCTACCGTCGGTGTAAACCATCGTCACGCCGCGCAGTAGCAGCATCATCACCAGCGTAGCGATAAACGCCTGTACGCGGCCCTTCGCGACGATAACGCCAGTGACGGCGCCAATCGCAGCGCCCAGCGCCAGCGCGGCGGCAACCGCGACCAGCGCATTCACTTCAACGCCGACGATTGAAGCGGCAACCGCGCCGGTGAGCGCCAGCAGGGAACCGACGGACAGATCGATCCCCGATGTCAGAATCACCAACGTCATCCCCACCGCCATAATGGCGTTAACGGAGGTCTGTTGAAGAATATTGAACAGATTATTAACGGTAAAAAAGTTGGGGCTTAACGTCGACACAATCGCGATCAGCACCAGCAGAGCAATGAGCGACTTCTGCTCAAGAAGCCACGCTTTAGTGAAATAACGGCGACCAGAAACAGCCTGGGTTGTCATCTTTTTTACTCCTGATTCACGCGATTAAGCTTGCCCACTGCGGCAGCCATTAACACTTCCTGGGTGGCCTGCTCGCGAGTAAATTCACCGCTGAGATGCCCTTCATGCATGACGATGATGCGATCGCTCATGCCTAATACTTCTGGCATCTCAGATGAGACCAGAATGATGCTCAGGCCGTCGGCCTTAAACTGGTTGATAAGCTGGTAAATCTCTTTCTTAGCGCCGACGTCCACGCCGCGGGTCGGCTCGTCGAGAATGAGCACTTTCGGGCGCGTCATCAACCCGCGGGCAATCGCCACTTTTTGCTGATTACCGCCAGAAAGCAGGCCTATCGCCTGTTCCATTGACGGCGTCTTGACGTTGAACAGACGGATAAAATCCCCCACCGCTTGCTGCTCATCTTTGTGTTTCAGGCTTCCGCCAGCGCGGCTGAAATAATCCAGCGCCGTCAGCGACATATTCTCTTTAACTGACATGCCGAGCACCAGTCCATCGCGCTTACGGTCTTCAGAGATATAAACGATGCCATTGGCCAGCCCGTCCTGCGGAGAACGCGTCACCACTTCGTGTCCATCAAGCGTCACGTAACCGCTGGTTCGCGGCATCGCGCCGTACAATACTTTCATCAGCTCGGTGCGACCGGCGCCCATCAGGCCGGAAATGCCAAGAATCTCGCCTTTTCGCAGCACAAAAGAGACATCATTCACGCCCGGTCCGCACAGATTATCGACCTTCAGGCGAATCTCACCCGGCGCGTTATCCAGATGCGGGTACTGATCTTCCAGCTTACGTCCCACCATCATTTCGATAAGAGAATCTTCGGTCAACGTGGCCACTTCACGCTCGGCGATAAATTGCCCATCGCGGAAGACCGTCACGTCATCGCAAATTTCGAAGATCTCTTTCATACGGTGGGAGATATAGACAATGCCGCGCCCCTGCGATTTTAATTCGCGGATAACGCGGAACAGAGAGTCGGTTTCAGTGTCGGTCAGCGCATCGGTCGGTTCATCCATAATGATGACTTTGGATTCGAAGCTCAGCACTTTGGCGATTTCCACCATTTGCTGATCGCCGATAGAGAGTTCGCCCACCAGCTTATCGCTCTTAAAGCGCAGATTGAGTTTGGCTAAGAGCTGGTCGGCTTCGGCATACATCTTTTTCCAGTCGATTTTGCCAAAGCGATTCACAAACTCACGGCCCAGGAAGATATTTTCCGCAATGGTCAACTGCGGAATCAGGTTCAGTTCCTGATGAATAATGCCGATCCCGGCTTCCTGAGACGATTTAGGCCCATTAAAGGTGGTCTCTTTACCCAGCCATAACAACGATCCCGCATCTCGCGTATAGATGCCGGTTAATACTTTCATCATGGTGGATTTTCCGGCGCCGTTTTCCCCCACCAGCGCCATAACGCGGCCAGGATAAACGTTTAACGCGGCGCCGGAGAGAGCCTTCACGCCGGGGAACGCTTTATCGATCCCTTTGAGTTGCAGTAATGCGTCCATAGCGGCCTCAGAACGTGACGCCAGCGCAAAGAATGACGTTCGCATACGGGGAACACTCCCCGCTGCGAATCACCGCCTGACTGTCTGCAGTCAATTTTTTGAATTGTTCGTGTGTCGTATAACTAATTTTTATGGTGTTTCCCTGGTGTTGCTGCAGTTGCTCAAGGTGAGTGAGCAACGTTTCGTGGAGCTGCGGATTCTGTTGTTTGATTTCCGTTGCAAGAATCGCCGCCTCAACCTGCATTTCCCGGGTCACGACATCCACCACCTGCATAAAAGAAGGTACGCCCTGGGTTAGTGCCATATCGATACGCGCAGTGCTATTCGGGATGGGTAAACCCGCATCACAGACCACCAGAGTATCAGTATGCCCCAGACGGGAAATGACCGACGAGATTTCAGAGTTGAGTACGGTGCCTTTCTTCATTTTTCTGCTCCACTAGCGAAACGTTTCGCTGGCCGCAGTGTAACCCTGGATGTGTTCATAAAACCATCATGACGTAACAGAATTGTGATCGCCGTCGAAACGTTTCGCTAGCGGAAATCAGGTGAAGATAATCGCCCGATGGCGATTATCTTGTGGGAATCTACGGATTGGCCAGGCCGGGTAAGCCAACGCGGCCCCCGGTATGTTGATGGGAGGTTAAATCTCGACCTGCGTACCTAACTCAATCACGCGGTTAGGCGGGATCTCGAACTGATCCGGCGCGCGCAGGGCGTTGCGTTGCAACAACAAATACAGCTTGCCACGCAGACGCAAATACCACGGGCGTTTGCCGACAATCAACGACTCGTGCGACATAAAGAACGACGTTTCCATCATCCGACAGCTAAGCCCTTCCAGACCGCAGCGGTGGAACACCTCTTCAACGTTTGGCGTTTCGCGCCAGCCGTAGCTAGCCACCACGCGCCAGAATGTCGGAGACAACTGCTCAATCTGCACCCGGCGAACGTTATGCACATAAGGCGCATCTTCCGTACGCAACGTCAGTAAGATTACGCGCTCATGCAACACTTTGTTGTGCTTCAGGTTATGCAATAAAGCAAAAGGGATCACACTGAGCGCGCGCGACATGTATACGGCAGTACCCGGCACCCGAACCGGCGGTGACTTCTCCAGCGAAGCAATCATTGCTTCCAGCGAATTACCGTGTTCACGCATACGACGCAACAGACGAAAACGCTCACTCTTCCAGGTGGTCATGATCGTGAACATGATCAGGCCCAGGCTCAGCGGCAGCCAACCGCCGGACAACAATTTGTCGAGGTTAGCCGAGAACAGCGGGATATCCACGCACAGGAATGCGATGAGGATCAGCGCGACAAAATATTTGTTCCAGTGCCAGTTCTTACGCGCCACGGTCGTAGAAAGAATAGACGTCAGCACCATCGTGCCGGTCACGGCGATACCATAGGCCGCCGCCAGGTTGCTGGAGTGCTCAAAGCTAACAATAACAACCACGACCGCGAAATAAAGCAGCCAGTTAACGAAAGGGATATAGATCTGACCGGACTCCATCTCGGAGGTATGGATAATGCGCATTGGCGACAAATAGCCAAGACGCACGGCCTGACGCGTCAGCGAAAAGACGCCGGAAATGACCGCCTGGGAGGCGATCACCGTCGCCAGCGCGGCCAGAATCAGCAGCGGAATTAACGCCCAGTCCGGCGCCAACAGGAAGAAGGGGTTTTTAATCGCTTCCGGATGCTTAAGTAGCAATGCGCCCTGACCAAAGTAGTTCAGTACTAACGACGGCAATACCACGGTAAACCACGCCAGGCGAATCGGGAACTTACCGAAGTGTCCCATATCGGCGTACAACGCCTCTACGCCGGTAATCGACAGCACCACCGCGCCCAACGCAATAAACGATACGGTTTTATATTCAAGGAAAAAACGTACCGCCCAGACAGGATTCAGCGCATGTAACACTTCGGGATTGGCGATAATACTGCGCAGGCCAAGTACCGCCAGGATTAAAAACCAGGTCAGCATGATCGGCGCAAAGAGTTTCCCTACCATTCCCGTACCGTGCTTCTGAATCATAAACAACAGAGTCAGCACAATAATGGAAAGCGGGACAATCCAGGTATCCAGCTGCGGCGCGACAATTTCCAGGCCTTCAATCGCCGACATCACCGAAATCGCCGGCGTAATCACCACTTCGCCATAGAAAAAGCTGCCGCCTATCAGTCCCATGATAACTAACATGGATGTGGTGCGCGCCGAGGTATTACGCCCGGCAAGCGACATCAGCGTCAAAATTCCACCTTCACCCGCGTTATCGGCGCGCATCACGAAGGTGAGATATTTGATGGAAACCACAAAGATGAGTAGCCAGAAGATCAGCGACAGAAAACCAAATACGGCATCTCGTTCAACGCCAAAACCAAACTGACCGGACAAACATTCACGAAGCGTATAAAGCGGGCTGGTACCAATATCACCGTAGACAACCCCAATAGCTGCGAGGGTAATCGCAGGCAACGATTGCTTATTATCAGTGCTCATAGACTCATCTTTCGTTTATACACGTCACCCTTCACCCTACCTCCTTGTCGGCTGCATTCGCTTACCCCAGTCACACGTTTAAGTCAGTGCCAGGGGATTCACTCCTTTGCCGCCTTGATGTAGTTTGAATGAATGAGTGTATAGATATGAAATGTGTGCTTAGTCCCTTGGCCCACAAAAAAGCGCACAGTATGCACGATTAATCATAAAATCGTACCCCTAAATGAAGCCAGATTAACCTGGCTCAAAGAAAAATAAACAGCGCGTCAGACGATTACAGCCCCGGTGGTGAAACGTCTATACTCGCAATTAGCATGATCCATTTGTCGAAAGGACGCCTCTTTATTATGGCTCACCCACATTTATTAGCGGAAAGAATTTCCCGTCTGAGCAGCGCCCTTGAGAAGGGGCTGTATGAACGTAGTCATGCCATACGCCTTTGCCTACTGGCGGCGTTAAGCGGTGAGAGCGTCTTTTTGTTGGGCCCGCCCGGTATCGCCAAGAGTCTGATTGCCCGCCGCCTGAAGTTTGCTTTCCAGCGCGCCCGCGCTTTTGAATATCTGATGACACGCTTTTCCACGCCGGAAGAGGTTTTTGGCCCGCTCTCTATTCAGGCGCTGAAAGATGAAGGTCGCTATGAACGCTTAACGACCGGCTACCTTCCCGAAGCCGAAATCGTTTTTCTGGATGAAATCTGGAAAGCCGGGCCCGCTATCCTGAACACATTGCTGACCGCCATTAACGAACGCCATTTCCGCAACGGCGCATTTGAGGAAAAAATCCCGATGCGGCTACTGGTGGCGGCCTCTAACGAACTGCCCGAAGCGGACAGCAGCCTGGAAGCCTTGTACGACCGAATGTTGATTCGCCTGTGGCTGGATAAAGTTCAGGATAAAGCCAATTTCCGCTCCATGCTGGTTAGTCAGCAGGATGAGAGTGATAACCCGGTCCCCGCCTCGTTACAGGTAAGCGACGAAGAATATCAACAGTGGCAAAAAGATATCGGCGCGATTTCACTCCCTGATCCGGTCTTTGAGCTGATATTTACTCTGCGCCAACAGCTGGATAATTTGCCGAATGCGCCTTATGTCTCCGACCGTCGCTGGAAGAAAGCCATCCGCCTGTTACAGGCCAGCGCCTTCTTTAGCGGACGCGACGCGGTTGCGCCGATTGACCTTATCCTGCTAAAAGATTGCTTGTGGTATGACGCGCAGAGTCTGAATCTCATGCAACAGCAACTAGAAATATTGATGACCGGACACGCCTGGCAGCAGCAGGCCATGCTGACTCGCCTCGGCGGTATCGTCCAGCGCCGCCTCCAGTTGCAGCAACAGCAAAGCGATAAAACCGCCTTCACCGTCATTAAAGAAGGCGGTATGTTCAGCCGCCGCCCGCATTACACTTTACCGCCGGAAGTCAGTGCATCAACGTTGACGTTATTGCTACAAAAACCGCTAAAACTGCATGATATGGAAGTGATCCATATTACTTTTGACCGCAGCGCGCTGGAACTTTGGCTGACCAAAGGCGGCGAGATCCGCGGCAAACTGAACGGGATCGGCTTTGCCCAAACGTTGAATATGGAAGTCGATAACGCTCAACATCTGGTGGTGCGCGACATCAGTCTACAAGGTACCCGTCTGGCGTTACCGGGAACGGCTGAAGACAGTATGCCTGCGGAGATCAAACAGCAGCTGGAAACGTTAGAAAACGACTGGCGCCAGCAGCATACCCGCTTCAGCGAACAGCAACATTGCCTGT
This sequence comes from Salmonella sp. SJTUF14076, assembly GCF_015534835.1. Taxonomy (NCBI): domain Bacteria; kingdom Pseudomonadati; phylum Pseudomonadota; class Gammaproteobacteria; order Enterobacterales; family Enterobacteriaceae; genus Salmonella; species Salmonella sp. SJTUF14076. The sequence continues at coordinate 4,683,045 of NZ_CP064674.1, forward strand.
TTATTCACAGCGACTGGTTAGGGCGCATTGAGGCCAGCCTGCAGGATGTAGGAGAACAGATCCGCCAGGCGAAACAATGCTGACGCTGGATACGCTAAATACCATGCTGGCCGTCAGCGAAGAGGGAATGGTCGAAGAGATGATCCTCGCGCTACTGGCTTCCCCACAACTGGTCATTTTCTTTGAAAAGTTTCCGCGTTTAAAAAACGCCGTGACCGCCGATCTCCCGCGCTGGCGGGAAGCGCTACGCAGCCGTCTTAAAGACGCACGCGTTCCGCCGGAACTCACGGAAGAGGTCATGTGTTATCAGCAAAGCCAACTTCTCTCTACCCCACAGTTCATCGTGCAACTGCCGCAAATACTGGCGTTGCTTCACCGCCTGCATTCACCGTATGCCGCGCAGGCGAAGCAGTTGACGGAGAGCAACAGTACCTTTACCCCTGCGCTACACACACTTTTTTTGCAACGCTGGCGGTTAAGTCTGGTCGTGCAGGCCACCACGTTAAACCAACAACTACTGGAAGAAGAGCGCGAGCAGTTGCTGAGTGACGTTCAGGAACGGATGACGCTGAGCGGGCAACTGGAACCGACGCTGGCGGAAAATGATAATGCCGCAGGCCGCCTGTGGGATATGAGCGCGGGCCAGCTTAAACGTGGTGATTATCAACTGATCGTAAAATACGGCGAATTTCTCGCCGCCCAGCCGGAGCTAATGCAACTGGCGGAACAACTGGGACGTTCGCGGGAAGCCAAATCGGTACCGAAAAAAGACGCGCCGATGGAAACCTTTCGTACACTGGTACGCGAACCCGCAACGGTGCCGGAGCAGGTTGACGGTATTCAGCAAGGCGATGATATTCTGCGCCTGTTGCCGCCAGAGCTGGCGACGCTCGGCATCACCGAGCTGGAATATGAATTTTACCGCCGGTTAGTGGAAAAACAGCTCCTCACCTATCGCCTGCATGGCGAAGCGTGGCGTGAGAAAGTGACCGAACGGCCGGTAGTACACCAGGATGTCGACGAGCAGCCGCGCGGACCGTTTATTGTCTGCGTCGATACTTCAGGCTCGATGGGAGGATTTAACGAGCAGTGCGCAAAAGCGTTCTGCCTGGCGTTGATGCGCGTTGCGCTGGCGGATAACCGCCGCTGCTTTATTATGCTGTTTTCCACTGACGTTGTGCGCTATGAACTCTCCGGCCCGGAAGGTATCGAGCAGGCCATCCGCTTTTTAAGTCAACGTTTTCGCGGCGGCACGGATATCGCCAGCTGTTTTCGCGCCATTATTGAAAGAATGCAGAGACGGGAATGGTTTGATGCCGATGCGGTGGTCATTTCGGATTTTATCGCCCAGCGCTTGCCGGATGACGTGGTGAGCAAAGTGGGAGAGTTGCAGCGTCTTCACCAGCATCGATTCCATGCGGTGGCGATGTCGGCGCACGGCAAACCCGGCATCATGCGCATTTTCGATCATATCTGGCGCTTTGACACCGGGATGCGAAGCCGCCTGCTGAGACGCTGGCGGCGCTAACGGCTTATAAAATAGCAGGAATGCTTTCGCGAACCTGCGCGGGCCATACGCCGCACTGTACCTGACCAATATGCGGCAATTGCAGCAGCAACATCGTCAGACGCGACTGCCCAATCCCGCCGCCGATGGTCTGCGGCATTTCGCCGCGCAGCAGCGCCTGATGCCACTCCAGTTGCAGACGATCTTCATCACCGGTCAACGCCAGCTGGCGCATCAGCGTATCGGCATCTACGCGAATACCCATAGAGGAAAGCTCAAACGCATCTTCCAGCACCGGGTTCCACACCAGGATATCGCCGTTCAGACCGGCGTAGCCCAGCTCAGATGCGGAGCTCCAGTCATCATAATCCGGCGCGCGTACATCATGGCGGTGGCCATCGCTCAGTTTACCGCCGATCCCCACCAGAAAAACGGCGCCAAGTTCTTTGGCGATCGCGCGTTCGCGCCCTTTCGCATCCAGATCCGGATAGCGAGACAACAACTCCTGGCTGTGAACAAACTGAATTTGCTCTGGCAGGAACGGCGCCAGACCAAACTGTTTATGCACTTCTGCTTCCGTCGCCTTAATTCCTGCCCATATAGCCTCTACTGTGCTTTTCAGGGTGGAAAATTGGCGCTCGCCATCGCCCATGACACGCTCCCAGTCCCACTGATCCACATAGACCGAGTGGAGCGGAGAGAGTCGGTCTTCATCGGGGCGAAGGGCTTTCATGTGCGTGTACAGCCCTTCGCCCGCGCTGAAGTCATGTTGCCCCAGGGTTTGACGTTTCCACTTCGCCAGTGAATGCACCACTTCGAACTGGGCGTCAGGCAATGCTTTCACTTTTACCTGCACCGCTTTTTCACAGCCGGACAAATTATCCTGCGTACCATCCCCTACGCGACTCAGGATCGGCGCCTGGACCTCAATCAGACCCAGGCGCTCCTCCAGCTGGCGAGAGAAATGTGATTTCACGAAGCTAATTTGACGTTGTTTGGCAATGTAAGCGGTTTTCATTTTTTTACTCCTGCGTCCTGTTGCCTATGATTAAGCAACAAAACGAGAGCACTATTCAATAATCAACAGATAAAAAGCTAACTTCGGTTTTGATTCGTTAAAAATAATGGCTAAAATAGAGATAATCATTAATCTGCATAAGAAAAAGCGATGGAAAATTATCAGATCGACAATCTGGACCGCGGCATACTTGACGCCTTAATGGAAAATGCCCGCACCGCCTACGCCGAACTGGCCAAACAATTTGGCGTTAGCCCTGGAACCATTCACGTTCGCGTCGAGAAAATGAAGCAGGCCGGGATCATTACGGGCGCACGGATTGACGTCAGCCCTAAACAACTGGGCTACGATGTGGGCTGCTTTATTGGCATCATTCTAAAAAGCGCCAAAGACTATCCCTCCGCACTGGCCCGGCTGGAAAGCCTGGATGAGGTGACGGAAGCGTATTACACCACCGGTCACTACAGCATCTTTATAAAAGTGATGTGCAAATCAATCGACGCGCTTCAGCACGTACTTATCAACAAGATCCAAACAATTGATGAAATTCAGTCCACTGAGACACTGATCGTCTTGCAGAACCCGATCATGCGCACCATCAAGCCATGATCGGCTTTTTTAATCCCACATTTTTCCACAGGTAGATCCCAGCTCGTTCACAGAGTACAATGCAGCCTCTTTACCTGAGCGAGCGATCAATGGCAGACATTACTCTTATCAGCGGCAGCACCCTGGGCGGCGCCGAATACGTCGCGGAACATCTGGCGGAAAAGCTGGAAGCTGCCGGTTTTTCAACCGAAACGGTGCATGGTCCGTTATTAGAGGATCTGTCAACTTCCGGGATCTGGCTGATAATCAGCTCAACGCACGGCGCCGGAGACATTCCGGACAACCTGACCCCTTTCTATGAAGACCTTCAGACGCAGAAACCCGATCTTTCCGCGGTACGTTTCGGCGCAATTGGCATTGGCAGTCGAGAATACGACACGTTTTGCGGCGCGATTGAGAAAATAGAAGCGGAACTGAAAGGCGCTGGCGCAAAACAGGTTGGGGAAACACTGAAGATCAACATCCTTGAACATGAGATTCCGGAAGATCCAGCGGAGATTTGGCTCGGATCCTGGATTAATTTACTCAAATAAGTGTAAAGATCGTGCGATCCATTGTGGATAAATCTGGTGGAAAGCTTGGATCAACCGGTAGTTATCCAAAGAATAACCGTTGTTCACTTTTTGAGTTGTGTATAAGTACCCGTTTTGATCCCAGCTTATACGGGCCACGATCACCGATCATTCACAGCTAGTGATCCTTTCCAACGCATTGATCTTTATTACAGGATCCGGGTTATCCACAGCCTGGTGCGATCCTAATAAGAGATCACAATAGAACAGATCTCTAAATAAAAAGATCTTCTTTTTAATAGCCCGGATCCCGGGGCTTTCTCCATCGGCTAAAGTTGAGTAGAATCCACCGCCCGGGCTTCAATCCATTTTCACACCGCGTTATGCGAGGCAATTACCATGTTTTATCAGGATCCTTTTGACGTCATTATTATTGGCGGGGGTCATGCAGGCACTGAGGCCGCGATGGCCGCAGCGCGTATGGGTCAACAGACTCTGCTTTTGACACACAATATTGACACGTTGGGACAGATGAGCTGCAACCCGGCGATCGGCGGTATTGGAAAGGGACATCTGGTAAAAGAGGTGGATGCGCTCGGCGGTCTGATGGCGAAAGCGATCGATCAGGCAGGTATTCAGTTTAGGATACTAAACGCCAGCAAAGGTCCGGCCGTTCGCGCTACCCGGGCTCAGGCGGATCGAGTCTTATACCGCCAGGCGGTGCGTACCGCGCTGGAGAATCAGCCGAATCTGATGATCTTCCAGCAAGCGGTTGAAGATCTGATTGTCGAAAACGATCGCGTTGTCGGCGCCGTGACCCAAATGGGGCTCAAATTCCGCGCGAAAGCGGTGGTACTGACCGTCGGAACCTTCCTGGATGGCAAAATTCATATTGGTCTGGATAACTACAGCGGCGGTCGTGCTGGCGATCCGCCATCCATCCCGCTGTCTCGCCGTCTGCGTGAGCTTCCGCTACGCGTCAGCCGCCTGAAAACCGGCACACCGCCGCGTATTGATGCGCGTACTATCGATTTCAGCGTGTTGGCTCAACAGCATGGCGATAACCCGATGCCGGTTTTCTCGTTTATGGGGAATGCTTCTCAGCATCCGCAACAGGTGCCGTGTTACATCACGCATACCAATGAGAAAACCCATGACGTGATTCGTAATAACCTCGATCGTAGCCCAATGTACGCTGGCGTGATCGAAGGGATCGGCCCACGCTACTGTCCTTCGATCGAAGACAAGGTGATGCGTTTTGCCGATCGTAACCAGCATCAGATCTTCCTTGAGCCGGAAGGACTGACCTCTAACGAGATTTACCCTAACGGTATCTCCACCAGCCTGCCGTTTGACGTGCAGATGCAGATTGTCCGTTCCATGCAGGGCATGGAGAACGCGAAGATCGTTCGTCCTGGTTACGCGATTGAGTACGATTTCTTCGACCCGCGCGATCTGAAACCGACTCTGGAAAGCAAATTTATTCACGGCCTGTTCTTTGCTGGTCAAATCAACGGTACTACCGGCTATGAAGAGGCTGCGGCGCAGGGCTTGCTCGCTGGTCTGAATGCCGCGCGTCTTTCCGCCGACAAAGAGGGCTGGGCGCCTGCGCGTTCTCAGGCTTATCTCGGCGTGCTGGTGGACGATCTCTGTACGCTGGGCACCAAAGAGCCGTATCGCATGTTTACCTCCCGCGCCGAATATCGCCTGATGCTGCGTGAGGACAACGCCGATCTGCGTCTGACCGAAATGGGCCGCGAGCTGGGTCTGGTGGATGATGAACGCTGGGCGCGATTCAACGAGAAGCTGGAAAATATCGAACGCGAACGTCAGCGGCTGAAATCGACATGGGTAACGCCGTCTGCGGAATCCGCCGATGAAGTGAATGCGCATTTGACCACGCCTCTCTCCCGTGAGGCCAGCGGCGAAGATCTGTTGCGTCGTCCGGAAATGACCTACGCGCAGCTCACTTCGCTTGCCGCATTCGCGCCTGCGCTTGAAGATGAGCAAGCCGCTGAGCAGGTGGAAATCCAGGTCAAATACGAAGGGTATATCGCTCGCCAGCAGGATGAGATTGAAAAACAACTACGTAACGAGAATACGTTGCTGCCTGCCACGCTGGATTATCGTCAGGTTTCCGGTCTGTCGAACGAAGTTATCGCCAAGCTGAACGATCATAAACCGGCGTCTATCGGCCAGGCATCGCGTATCTCCGGCGTTACGCCAGCGGCAATCTCCATTCTGCTGGTATGGCTGAAAAAACAAGGTATGCTGCGTCGTAGCGCTTGATAACACTAATTTGGCGGGGGCGCTTCGCTTGCCCGCCCTACAAATTTGTAGGCCCGATAAGCGAAAGCGCATCGGGCATTTGATTATTAACAGGTAATGACCGTGCTCAACAAACTCTCTCGTCTGCTGGCTGATGCCGGTATTTCTCTTACCGATCACCAGAAAACGCTGCTGGTCGCCTACGTTGATATGCTGCACAAATGGAACAAAGCATACAACCTGACGTCAGTGCGGGATCCCAACGAAATGTTGGTACGCCATATTCTCGACAGCATAGTCGTTGCGCCGTATCTTCAGGGACAGCGTTTTATCGACGTAGGAACAGGACCGGGGCTGCCGGGCATCCCGCTGGCTATTGTTCTCCCTGACGCGCATTTCACCTTACTCGACAGCCTGGGCAAGCGGGTACGTTTTCTGCGTCAGGTCCAGCACGAACTGAAACTGGAAAACATCACGCCGGTTCAAAGCCGCGTTGAAGCCTATCCCTCCGAACCACCGTTTGATGGCGTTATCAGCCGCGCTTTCGCATCGTTGAATGATATGGTGAGCTGGTGTCACCATCTGCCGGGAGAGAAAGGGCGTTTTTATGCCTTAAAAGGGCAATTGCCAGGGGATGAAATTGCCTCACTACCTGACAATTTTAGCGTCGAATCTGTTGAAAAATTACGCGTTCCGCAACTGGAAGGCGAGCGGCATCTGGTGATTATTAAGTCAAACAAAGTTTAATTTTTATCAAAAAAAATAGAAAAAAAACGACGCGGCTTGTGTTAAAAATCGACAGGTATAACGCATTTCAGCGTTGTTACATTTAACTCTGGATTTACGGTTTCGTTTCAACATGACAACGTCGCTTCTTTTGTTAAAACAGAGAGTAATCAACTTTGTAAATATCAGTCTGCTAAAAATCGAATCGAAAAATCACTTTTGCTTGTTAAATTTTTATTATAAATGTCAATGGGGCGTTTTTAAGGTGTAAGCTGGTATTTTTAAAACAGTACCTGGTTTTACGCTTAAATATCAAAAAGATGAAAAGGCATGAATTGACACGTAAATGAATTGCGTAAGCATGAATATGTTTAATGTGTGATCTGGTGCACGCTTTATCGCCAGTGTTTTCGCGCTATTTGCAGTTTTGTACGATCGTTCACACTTTGGCTAAAAGTTAAAAATGCGGGCCAGAGAAAAATATTTAAACATTTATTCACCTTTTGGCTACTTATTGTTTGAAATCACGGGGGCGCACCGTATAATTTGACCGCTTTTTGATGCTTGACTCTAAGTCTTAAAGAACGTTTTATACGACACGCGGCATACCTCGAAGTGAGCAGGAGTAAAAACGTGATGTCTGTGTCGCTCGTGAGTCGAAACGTTGCTCGTAAGCTTCTGTTCATTCAGTTTCTGGCGGTAATAGCAAGTGGATTGCTGTTTTGCCTCAAAGACCCCTTCTGGGGCATCTCCGCAGTATGTGGGGGATTGGCAGTGGCACTGCCTAATATGTTGTTTATGATATTTGCCTGGCGTCACCAGGCGCATACACCTGCTAAGGGCCGCGTGTCCTGGACTTTCGCCTTCGGTGAAGCCTTCAAGGTGTTAGCGATGCTGGTTTTACTGGTGGTGGCGTTGGCGGTTTTAAAGGCGGTGTTTTTGCCGCTGATCGTTACGTGGGTTTTGGTGCTGGTGGTTCAGATACTGGCGCCGGCTGTAATTAACAACAAAGGGTAAAAGGCATCATGGCTTCAGAAAATATGACGCCGCAGGAATACATAGGACACCATCTGAATAACCTTCAGCTGGACCTGCGTACTTTCTCGCTGGTGGATCCGCAGAACCCCCCAGCCACCTTCTGGACGCTCAATATTGACTCCATGTTCTTCTCGGTGGTGCTGGGTCTGTTGTTTCTGGTGATGTTCCGTAGCGTTGCTAAAAAAGCGACCAGCGGCGTGCCAGGCAAGTTTCAGACCGCGATTGAGCTGATAGTCGGCTTTGTGCATGGCAGCGTCAAAGACATGTACCATGGCAAAAGCAAGCTGATTGCGCCGCTGGCCCTGACGATTTTCGTCTGGGTATTCCTTATGAACCTGATGGACTTACTGCCTATCGACCTGCTGCCGTATATCGCTGAGCATTGGCTGGGTCTGCCGGCAACGCGCGTGGTGCCGTCTGCTGACGTCAACATCACCCTGTCGATGGCGCTGGGCGTATTCATCCTTATTCTGTTCTACAGCATCAAAATGAAAGGCATCGGCGGCTTCGCAAAAGAGTTGACGCTGCAGCCGTTCAATCACTGGGCGTTCATTCCTGTCAACTTAATCCTTGAAGGGGTAAGTCTGCTGTCCAAACCGGTTTCTCTCGGTCTGCGACTGTTCGGCAACATGTATGCCGGTGAGCTGATTTTCATTCTGATTGCTGGTCTGTTGCCGTGGTGGTCACAGTGGATTCTGAATGTGCCGTGGGCCATTTTCCACATCCTGATTATTACGCTGCAAGCCTTCATTTTCATGGTTCTGACGATTGTCTATCTGTCGATGGCGTCCGAAGAGCATTAATTTACCAACACTACTACGTTTTAACTGAAACAAACTGGAGACTGTCATGGAAAACCTGAATATGGATCTGCTGTACATGGCTGCCGCTGTGATGATGGGTCTGGCGGCAATCGGTGCTGCGATCGGTATCGGCATCCTCGGGGGTAAATTCCTGGAAGGCGCGGCGCGTCAACCTGATCTGATTCCTCTGCTGCGTACTCAGTTCTTTATCGTTATGGGTCTGGTGGATGCTATCCCGATGATCGCTGTAGGTCTGGGTCTGTACGTGATGTTCGCTGTCGCGTAGTAAGCGTTGCTTGAATTAAGAGCAATATCAGAAGGTTAACTAGATAGAGGCATTGTGCTGTGAATCTTAACGCAACAATCCTCGGCCAGGCCATCGCGTTTATTCTCTTTGTCTGGTTTTGCATGAAGTACGTATGGCCGCCGTTAATGGCAGCCATCGAGAAACGTCAGAAAGAAATTGCTGACGGTCTCGCTTCTGCTGAACGAGCACATAAGGATCTTGACCTTGCAAAGGCCAGCGCGACCGACCAGCTGAAAAAAGCGAAAGCGGAAGCTCAGGTAATCATCGAGCAGGCAAACAAACGCCGCGCTCAGATCCTGGACGAAGCCAAAACTGAAGCAGAGCAGGAACGTACTAAAATCGTGGCGCAGGCGCAGGCGGAAATTGAAGCCGAGCGTAAACGCGCCCGTGAAGAGCTGCGTAAGCAAGTTGCTATCCTGGCTGTTGCTGGCGCCGAGAAGATCATCGAACGTTCCGTGGATGAAGCTGCTAACAGCGACATCGTGGATAAACTTGTCGCTGAACTGTAAGGAGGGAGGGGCTGATGTCTGAATTTGTTACGGTAGCTCGCCCCTACGCCAAAGCAGCTTTTGACTTTGCCGTTGAACACCAAAGTGTAGAGCGCTGGCAGGATATGCTGGCGTTTGCCGCCGAGGTAACCAAGAACGAACAAATGGCAGAGCTTCTCTCTGGCGCGCTGGCGCCGGAAACGCTCGCTGAGTCGTTTATCGCAGTCTGCGGTGAGCAGTTAGACGAAAATGGTCAGAACCTGATTCGGGTGATGGCTGAAAATAATCGTCTGAACGCGCTCCCGGATGTTCTGGAGCAGTTTATTCATCTGCGTGCCGCCAGTGAAGCTACCTCCGAGGTAGAGGTTACGTCGGCAACCGCATTGAGTGAAGAGCAGCTTTCGAAAATCAGCGCCGCGATGGAAAAACGTCTGTCACGCAAAGTGAAGCTGAATTGCAAAATCGATAAGTCTGTAATGGCAGGCGTTATCATCCGGGCGGGTGATATGGTCATTGATGGCAGCGTACGCGGCCGTCTTGAGCGCCTTGCAGACGTCTTGCAGTCTTAAGGGGACTGGAGCATGCAACTGAATTCCACCGAAATCAGCGAACTGATCAAGCAGCGCATTGCTCAGTTCAATGTGGTGAGCGAAGCTCACAACGAAGGTACTATTGTTTCTGTTAGTGACGGTGTTATCCGCATTCACGGCCTGGCCGATTGTATGCAGGGTGAAATGATCTCCCTGCCGGGTAACCGTTACGCTATCGCACTGAACCTGGAGCGCGACTCCGTGGGTGCGGTAGTCATGGGTCCATACGCTGACCTTGCCGAAGGCATGAAGGTTAAATGTACGGGTCGTATCCTGGAAGTTCCGGTTGGCCGCGGTCTGCTGGGACGTGTGGTGAACACCCTGGGTGCGCCAATCGACGGTAAAGGTCCGGTTGATAATGACGGCTTCTCTGCCGTTGAAGCGATTGCGCCGGGCGTTATCGATCGTCAGTCTGTCGATCAGCCGGTGCAGACCGGCTATAAAGCCGTTGACTCCATGATCCCAATCGGTCGTGGTCAGCGTGAACTGATCATCGGTGACCGTCAGACCGGTAAAACCGCGCTGGCTATCGACGCCATCATCAACCAGCGCGACTCCGGCATCAAATGTATCTATGTCGCTATCGGCCAGAAAGCGTCCACCATCTCTAACGTGGTGCGTAAACTGGAAGAACACGGCGCGCTGGCTAACACCATCGTTGTGGTGGCGACCGCGTCCGAATCCGCTGCGCTGCAATATCTGGCGCCGTATGCCGGTTGCGCAATGGGCGAATACTTCCGTGACCGCGGCGAAGATGCGCTGATCATTTACGATGACCTGTCTAAACAGGCTGTTGCTTACCGTCAGATCTCCCTGCTGCTCCGTCGTCCGCCAGGACGTGAAGCATTCCCGGGCGACGTATTCTACCTCCACTCTCGTCTGCTGGAGCGTGCTGCGCGTGTTAACGCCGACTACGTCGAAGCCTTCACCAAAGGTGAAGTGAAAGGGAAAACCGGTTCACTGACCGCGCTGCCGATTATCGAAACGCAGGCAGGTGACGTTTCCGCGTTCGTTCCGACCAACGTAATTTCCATTACCGATGGTCAGATCTTCCTGGAATCTAACCTGTTTAACGCCGGTATTCGTCCTGCGGTTAACCCGGGTATCTCGGTATCCCGTGTAGGTGGCGCAGCCCAGACCAAGATCATGAAAAAACTGTCCGGTGGTATCCGTACCGCATTGGCGCAGTATCGTGAACTGGCGGCGTTCTCTCAGTTTGCATCCGACCTTGACGATGCCACCCGTAAACAGCTTGACCACGGTCAGAAAGTGACCGAACTGCTGAAACAGAAACAATATGCGCCGATGTCCGTCGCGCAGCAGTCTCTGGTTCTGTTCGCAGCAGAACGTGGTTATCTGGCGGATGTCGAACTGGCGAAAATCGGTAGCTTCGAAGCCGCACTGCTGGCTTACGTCGACCGTGATCACGCTCCGCTGATGCAAGAGATCAACCAGTCCGGTGGCTATAACGACGAAATCGAAGGCAAGCTGAAAGGCATCCTCGATTCCTTCAAAGCAACCCAGTCCTGGTAACGTCTGGCGGCTTGCCTTAGGGCAGGCCGTAAGGCATTGAGGAGAAGCTCATGGCCGGCGCAAAAGAGATACGTAGTAAGATCGCAAGCGTCCAGAACACGCAAAAGATCACTAAAGCGATGGAGATGGTCGCCGCTTCCAAAATGCGTAAATCGCAGGATCGCATGGCGGCCAGCCGTCCTTATGCAGAGACCATGCGCAAAGTGATTGGTCACCTTGCGAACGGTAATCTGGAATATAAGCACCCCTACCTGGAAGAGCGCGACGTTAAACGCGTGGGCTACCTGGTAGTGTCGACCGACCGTGGTTTGTGCGGTGGCTTGAACATTAACCTGTTCAAAAAGCTGCTGGCGGATATGAAGGCATGGTCCGATAAAGGCGTTCAGTGCGAACTCGCAATGATCGGCTCTAAGGGCGTGTCATTCTTTAATTCCGTAGGCGGCAACGTTGTCGCTCAGGTGACAGGTATGGGGGATAACCCTTCTCTGTCCGAACTGATCGGTCCGGTTAAAGTGATGTTGCAGGCCTACGACGAAGGCCGTCTGGACAAGCTTTACATTGTCAGCAACAAATTTATTAACACCATGTCTCAGGTGCCGACGATCACTCAACTGCTGCCGCTGCCGGCGTCAGAAGATGATGATCTGAAGCGTAAAGCCTGGGATTACCTGTATGAACCAGACCCGAAAGCGCTGCTGGATACTCTCCTGCGTCGTTATGTGGAGTCTCAGGTTTATCAGGGCGTGGTAGAAAACCTGGCCAGCGAGCAGGCCGCACGAATGGTGGCGATGAAAGCCGCAACCGATAATGGCGGCAGCCTGATTAAAGAGCTGCAGTTGGTATACAACAAAGCTCGTCAGGCCAGCATTACTCAGGAACTCACCGAGATCGTCTCGGGGGCCGCCGCGGTTTAACCAGGTTATTTCGTAGAGGATTTAAGATGGCTACTGGAAAGATTGTCCAGGTAATCGGCGCCGTGGTCGACGTCGAGTTCCCTCAGGATGCCGTACCACGCGTGTACGATGCCCTTGAGGTGCAGAATGGTAATGAGAAGCTGGTGCTGGAAGTTCAGCAGCAGCTTGGCGGCGGTATCGTGCGTACCATCGCGATGGGGTCTTCTGACGGTCTGCGTCGCGGTCTGGATGTAAAAGATCTCGAACACCCGATCGAAGTCCCGGTAGGTAAAGCAACGCTGGGTCGTATCATGAACGTCCTGGGCGAACCGGTCGACATGAAAGGCGAGATCGGCGAAGAAGAGCGTTGGGCGATTCACCGCGCAGCGCCTTCCTACGAAGAGTTGTCAAACTCTCAGGAACTGCTGGAAACCGGTATCAAAGTTATCGACCTGATGTGTCCGTTCGCGAAGGGCGGTAAAGTCGGTCTGTTCGGTGGTGCGGGTGTAGGTAAAACCGTAAACATGATGGAGCTTATCCGTAACATCGCGATCGAGCACTCCGGTTACTCTGTGTTTGCGGGCGTAGGTGAACGTACTCGTGAGGGTAACGACTTCTACCACGAAATGACCGACTCCAACGTTATCGATAAAGTATCCCTGGTGTATGGCCAGATGAACGAGCCGCCGGGAAACCGTCTGCGCGTTGCATTGACCGGTCTGACCATGGCGGAGAAATTCCGTGACGAAGGTCGTGACGTACTGCTGTTCGTCGATAACATCTATCGTTACACCCTGGCCGGTACGGAAGTATCCGCACTGCTGGGTCGTATGCCTTCCGCGGTAGGTTACCAGCCGACTCTGGCGGAAGAGATGGGCGTTCTGCAGGAACGTATCACCTCCACCAAGACCGGTTCTATCACTTCCGTACAGGCGGTATACGTACCGGCGGATGACTTAACTGACCCGTCTCCAGCCACCACCTTTGCGCACTTAGATGCAACCGTGGTACTGAGCCGTCAGATCGCATCCCTGGGTATCTACCCGGCCGTTGACCCGCTGGACTCCACCAGCCGTCAGCTGGATCCGCTGGTTGTTGGTCAGGAACACTACGACACCGCGCGTGGCGTTCAGTCCATCCTGCAGCGTTATCAGGAACTGAAAGACATCATCGCCATCCTCGGTATGGATGAACTGTCTGAAGAAGATAAACTGGTGGTAGCTCGCGCGCGTAAGATCCAGCGCTTCCTGTCCCAGCCGTTCTTCGTGGCGGAAGTATTTACCGGTTCTCCGGGCAAATACGTCTCCCTGAAAGACACCATCCGTGGCTTTAAAGGCATCATGGAAGGCGAATATGATCACCTGCCGGAGCAGGCGTTCTACATGGTCGGTTCCATCGACGAAGCCGTGGAAAAAGCCAAAAAACTTTAACGCCTTAATCGGAGGGTGATATGGCAATGACTTACCACCTGGATGTCGTCAGCGCGGAGCAACAAATGTTCTCCGGTCTGGTCGAGAAAATCCAGGTTACGGGTAGCGAAGGCGAACTGGGGATTTACCCGGGGCACGCGCCGCTGCTCACCGCCATTAAGCCTGGTATGATTCGCATCGTTAAGCAGCACGGTCACGAAGAGTTTATCTATCTGTCCGGCGGCATTCTGGAAGTGCAGCCTGGCAGCGTGACCGTTCTGGCGGATACCGCGATTCGCGGTCAGGATCTCGACGAAGCGCGAGCCCTGGAAGCGAAGCGTAAAGCCGAAGAGCACATTAAGAGCTCGCACGGTGACGTGGATTACGCTCAGGCGTCTGCGGAACTGGCCAAAGCGATCGCTAAACTGCGCGTTATCGAGTTGACCAAAAAAGCGATGTAACACCGGCTTGAAAGCATAAAACCAGTCTGATTGCGGACTGGTTTTTTTTTATCCTCTCAATTTTTATTCGATAAACTAGCAACGACAAAAACAAGCGGCTGAAGGCGACGCGTTTTCAGCGACAGCGCTGTTTTCATTAAATCCTTCTTTCTGTCATTGGCATCTGCACATTGTGCGAAGAAGGAAGGAATGGATGCGTTTTTATTGCATAAAATGAGGGATTATTACTATGTCATTTCAGCCATCCTTTGCGGGTCCACAACCCGACTCAAGGATTGATCGTACTACCTTTATCCGTCGCGCTTATCTTCATCTCGCCGTCGCCATCGTCGGTTTTATCGTATTGAGCGCGGCGTGGAGTTTTATAGGGGTCGGGGAGTATGCGCTTGATGTGCTGCTGGCTGGTGGAAGATATAGCTGGTTGGTTGTTCTCGGCGCTTTTATGCTGGTGGGAATGCTGGCGACCCGTCTGGCGGATAATGCGGGGACTAATCAAACGCAACTTATCGGGCTGGGGATTTATGTGTTGGCAGAATCCCTGATTTTTGCCCCCCTGTTAACGGTGGCGGCGTATATTAACCCGTCGAGCATTGGCGCGGCGGCAATAACGACTCTGTTGCTGGTCGGCGGCCTGACGTTTACCGCGTTTTCTATAAAAAAAGACTTTTCTTTTCTGCGCTCGTTTCTGACTATGGCTGGGTTCATTGCTTTTGGCGCGATTATTGCCAGCGTCATCTGCGGCTTCTCGCTGGGCGTCTGGTTTTCTGCGCTAATGGTACTGCTGTGCGCCGGGTTTATACTTTACGATACTTCTAATATTATTCACCATTACCCTACCGATCGCCCTGCTGGCGCGGCATTACATCTGTTTGCTTCTATCGCGACCATGTTCTGGTATATTTTGCGGATTTTTATGTCGCGTAATTAAGTAAAAAATACGCGCAACGGAAAACCAGCGGCCTCTGTCGCTGGTTTTTGCTTTTCTGACTCCCCTGCGCTTTATTACGTTATCTTCTTTATTTATGGAGTAAAAAAACAGCAAAAACATCGGACTACGTTGCCAATACGCGGGTGTTTTTACTTTTCAGGAGACAAGAGGCGCGGTAATGAACGAAAATGATTCATTAGCAGGCGGGGTTTTTATCCCGGTGAGCGTTTTATCCTTCTTCCATTTTACGATGAAAAAAATGTAGTATTTTCAACGTGAAACAGTATAAATTCGTTCTCAAATTACAGTCAGGACGCGTATGTTAAATAGTGCTATGAGCGTAGTGATCCTTGCCGCAGGTAAAGGCACGCGCATGTATTCCGATATTCCTAAAGTGCTGCACACGCTGGCGGGTAAACCCATGGTGCAGCATGTCATTGATGCAGCTACTAAATTAGGGGCCGCACAGGTTCATCTGGTCTATGGCCACGGTGGCGAGTTGTTAAAACAGACCCTGAAAGATGACAAGCTAAACTGGGTGCTTCAGGTGGAACAGTTGGGAACAGGTCACGCAATGCAGCAGGCCGCGCCCTTCTTTAGCGACGATGAAGATATTTTAATGCTTTACGGCGACGTGCCGCTGATTTCGGTTGAAACCTTACAGCGCCTGCGCGATGCCAAACCGCAGGGTGGTATTGGGTTATTAACCGTGAAGCTGGACGATCCGAGCGGCTATGGCCGTATTACGCGTGAAAACGGTAAAGTGACCGGCATCGTTGAACATAAAGACGCCACTGATGAACAGCGTCAGATCCAGGAAATTAACACCGGTATTCTGATCGCCAACGGCGCGGACCTGAAACGCTGGTTGTCTAAGCTGACTAACAATAATGCGCAGGGTGAATATTACATCACTGATATCATTGCGCTGGCTTATCAGGAAGGACGAGAAATCGCCGCGGTGCATCCGGCTTGCATCAGCGAAACGGACGGCGTGAATAACCGTCTACAGCTTTCTCGTCTGGAGCGTATTTACCAGGCCGAACAGGCGGAGAAACTGCTGTTATCCGGCGTTATGTTGCGCGATCCGGCACGTTTTGATCTCCGCGGCACCCTTCATTGTGGAATGGATGTCGAAATTGACGCTAACGTTATCATCGAAGGTTATGTAACGCTCGGTCATCGCGTGAAGATCGGCGCAGGCTGCATTATCAAAAACAGCGTCATTGGCGATGACTGCGAAATTAGCCCATACAGCGTGGTGGAAGATGCGCATCTGGAAGCGGCCTGCACCATCGGTCCGTTTGCTCGCCTGCGTCCCGGCGCTGAGCTGTTAGCGGGCGCTCACGTCGGCAATTTCGTTGAAATGAAAAAAGCGCGTCTCGGTAAAGGCTCGAAGGCTGGTCATCTGACCTACCTGGGCGATGCGGAAATTGGCGACAACGTGAATATTGGCGCGGGGACCATCACCTGTAACTATGATGGCGCGAACAAATTCAAAACGGTTATTGGCGACGATGTGTTTGTCGGCTCCGATACCCAACTGGTGGCGCCGGTTACTGTTGGTAAAGGGGCCACCATCGCCGCAGGGACTACCGTCACCCGTAATGTAGCCGACAATGAACTGGTATTAAGCCGCGTGCCGCAGGTGCATAAGCAAGGCTGGCAGCGTCCGGTGAAGAAAAAGTGATTTTGTAGGCCGGATAAGCGTCAGCGCCATCCGGCAGACCGGAGATGAGAGGATAAAATAATCCTCCGCTCCATGAGCAGTACTTATAAAAATAACCCCACTCTCTACAAGGCTCGGGGCGCCCGCAACGACGGGCATACAGGTCAGCGACAACGCATGGCGTAATGCCATAATCAGGAAATAAAACTATGTGTGGAATTGTTGGCGCTATCGCGCAGCGTGATGTAGCTGAAATCCTTCTCGAAGGTTTACGTCGTCTGGAATACCGCGGATATGACTCTGCCGGTCTGGCCGTGGTGGATGCAGAAGGTCATATGACCCGCCTGCGTCGCCTCGGTAAAGTCCAGATGCTGGCTCAGGCAGCGGAAGAACACCCGCTGCATGGCGGCACTGGTATTGCTCACACTCGCTGGGCGACGCACGGTGAACCTTCAGAAGCTAACGCGCATCCGCATGTTTCTGAACACATTGTGGTGGTGCATAACGGCATCATCGAAAACCATGAACCGCTGCGTGAAGCGTTAAAAGCGCGTGGCTATACCTTCGTTTCTGAAACCGACACCGAAGTGATTGCACACCTGGTAAACTGGGAACTGAAACAGGGCGGTACTCTGCGTGAGGCTGTTATGCGTGCTATCCCGCAACTGCGTGGCGCATATGGTACGGTGATCATGGATACCCGCCATCCGGATACGCTGCTGGCTGCCCGTTCAGGTAGCCCGCTGGTGATTGGCCTGGGTATGGGCGAAAACTTTATCGCTTCTGACCAACTGGCGCTGTTGCCAGTGACTCGTCGCTTTATCTTCCTTGAAGAGGGCGATATCGCTGAAATCACTCGCCGTTCGGTAAATATCTTCGATAACACCGGCGCGGAAGTAAAACGTCAGGATATCGAATCCAATCTGCAATATGACGCGGGCGATAAAGGCATTTACCGCCACTATATGCAGAAAGAGATCTACGAGCAGCCGAACGCGATCAAAAACACCCTTACCGGGCGCATCAGCCACGGTCAGGTGGATTTAAGCGAGCTGGGACCGAACGCCGACGAACTGCTGTCGAAGGTTGAGCATATTCAGATCCTCGCCTGCGGTACGTCTTACAACTCCGGTATGGTTTCCCGTTACTGGTTTGAATCGCTGGCAGGTATTCCGTGCGACGTTGAAATCGCCTCTGAATTCCGCTATCGCAAATCTGCCGTGCGTCGTAACAGCCTGATGATTACCCTGTCACAGTCTGGCGAAACCGCAGATACCCTGGCTGGCCTGCGTCTGTCGAAAGAGCTGGGATATTTGGGCTCTCTGG
The DNA here is from genome assembly GCF_015534835.1 of Salmonella sp. SJTUF14076. Lineage (NCBI taxonomy): Bacteria > Pseudomonadati > Pseudomonadota > Gammaproteobacteria > Enterobacterales > Enterobacteriaceae > Salmonella > Salmonella sp. SJTUF14076. The sequence goes on from NZ_CP064674.1 coordinate 4,701,130, forward strand.
CCATTTGTAACGTGCCGGGATCTTCGCTGGTGCGTGAATCCGATCTGGCGCTGATGACCAATGCCGGAACGGAAATTGGCGTAGCATCTACCAAAGCCTTCACCACCCAGTTAACCGTGCTGTTGATGCTGGTGGCGAAACTGGCGCGTCTGAAAGGTCTGGATGCGTCCATTGAGCATGATATCGTGCATGGCCTACAGGCGCTGCCGAGCCGTATTGAGCAGATGCTGTCGCAGGACAAACGCATCGAGCTGCTTGCAGAAGATTTCTCCGACAAGCATCACGCGCTATTCCTCGGTCGTGGCGATCAATATCCGATTGCGCTCGAAGGCGCGCTGAAGCTGAAAGAGATCTCTTACATTCACGCGGAAGCCTACGCTGCAGGCGAGCTGAAACACGGGCCGTTGGCGCTGATTGACGCCGACATGCCGGTGATTGTGGTGGCGCCGAACAACGAACTGCTGGAAAAACTGAAATCCAACATCGAAGAAGTTCGCGCGCGTGGCGGTCAGTTGTATGTCTTCGCCGATCAGGATGCGGGTTTTGTGAGCAGCGACAACATGCACATCATCGAGATGCCGCATGTGGAAGAAGTGATCGCGCCTATCTTCTACACCGTTCCGCTGCAACTGCTGGCGTATCACGTGGCGCTGATTAAAGGCACCGACGTTGACCAGCCGCGTAACCTGGCGAAATCGGTGACGGTAGAGTAAGTACAAATGTTGTACCAGAAAAAAGGCTGTCGATAGACGGCCTTTTTTTGTGCGCCGTGACAGGCGCTGTTCTTTCTCTATGGTGGCTGAAGAGCGACTAAGAGGTGCTACGCCTGCCAGCGCTACGGGCACCCGGTCACATTCTCTTCTTTAAGGCCCTGGCTCAATCCAGGTGGATCGGAAATCAAACCACCCCAGGTTATTCAGGTGGATCCCCCTGGCCCGGTCTGGGCTTTTGAGTCGCATCCAGTGGTGAAAAAGCGGCTGTAGCCAGCCTGAACGGGTGGTTTCCCTGACCAGTTGTTCCGCGCTGATGGTTTCGGCATGCCACTGGGTTTCCCATTGGGCCAGCAGCGCACCATCACCACCGCTGATGGCGTGGCGCAGTAAAGGGGAGCCCAGCAGCCATGTACCGACGTTCCACTCTTCGGGAATGGGGAAATTGACCGTCCCCAGCCAGAGATCCACATTGGTTTTGCCATTCGCCCAGTCATCATAATTCAGCTCAACGCCCTCAAGTAAAATGCCCTGCTGGCGCATGATCTCTTGCATGATATCCAGGAGCATTGGAAATTCAGGGTGCTGATCGTGATAGGCCAGACGCAGTTTTGCGTAGGGCGACGACGAGATAAAAGGTGAACAGGCTGGGCCCGCCTCAATAGTATGAAACCAGGAGGACAGCAGGCTGCCGCCCGGTACCCAGAAGGGGCGAATTGCCTCACTCAGATGCTGGAGTATGGCGTAAGGGCTGAGTGTTTCCCGTAGCCAGCGGCGATGTTCGGCGGTATGCCAGTGCGGGGAGCGGCTGTCGCATAATAAAAAATATCCTCCACGCTCAAGAAACATCTCGCGCAGGTTGTCAGAAGGTTTGCCTGATACCTGGCTAAGCCGTCCGGAAACGTAATCCTCATCGCTCAGGCTGGAGCTGAGCCAGGCTGCCGTGTCGTTATCCGACAGCGATTCCGCCAGGTTGTCTGTCTCCGTTAAATTCGGCCAGATAAAGACCTCCACTTCATCCAGCAGCCCGCGCAGACCGAAATAGTGGTCAAAGGCCTTCATTTGCAGATGAAAGCCATTGTTTTCCACCACCTCATAAGGGCCAGTCCCCACAGGATGTGCCGGGAAATCAGCGCGTTGTGTATGGTCAGGCGGTAGGATCATGGCATCAATATGGCTGAGCAGCAGCGGCAGTCGGTTATCCGGGTGCGCCAGCGTAATTTCAAGGCTCAGCGGCCCGGTGGCCTGAATGGTCTGCAAGTGCGAGAACAACGGCAGCTTAGCGCTGCGGGTCAGTGAAGCGATAACCGCGTCGATCGTCAGCTCCTGACCATCATGCCAGAGGACGGCGGGGCGCAGATAAAAACGCCAGCGCAGTGGATCAATCTGCCGCCAGTGGTGGGCAAGATCGGCTTCGACTTCACCTTTTTCCTCATTTATGCGCGTCAGGCCGCTAAAAATCTGCCTGACCAGATGCTGCTCAGAGCGACGCAACGGTATGCCGGGGCACAGCGACGGCATTGTCCGGTAATAGGGGATGCACAGCCGCTGATAGTCTGCCCGCACGCTATAGCCCAGCTTTGAACGCAACAGTTGCGCCACCTGGTGCTTATTTTTACCCAGCAGTTGAATGGCCTGATCAACATGACCAGACTCCAGTAACTGCTCCGCCTTTTCGCTTAACAGCTGTTCTGGTTTATAGCGCAGGTGAAGCCGGGCGCGATGCCCACGTCCGGCCTGTGATTGCCAGATGAGCCACTTTGCCTCCTGCATCTGAAGCAACAGATTACGCATATGCCGCCGGGTGCAGAACAACACATCCGCGAGCTCCTGTAGCGTCACGCTAACGGGCTTGTCGCCATAGTGCTGGAGTAGCTTTAAGTATTTTTGTTCAGTGTGCCGGGTTGTCATAAAAGGTGAAATTTCCCGAACGGGAATGAGCAATTTTTAATATCCCCTTTTTAGCCGATGATTTTCTTTATCGCAACTTCTATGAGGATTCATCATGACAAAGCGCATTAATAAAGATACTCAGGTCTGCATGTCCCTGGCGGCACGCCCAAGTAACTTCGGTACACGCTTTCACAACTATCTGTACGAAGCGCTGGATCTCAATTATCTCTACAAAGCTTTCTCGCCGACCGATCTTACGCAGGCCATTAGCGGCGTGCGCGGTCTGGGGATCCGTGGGTGCGCGATCTCTATGCCATTTAAGGAAGCCTGCATTCCGCTGGTGGATGAACTGGATGCTTCCGCTCAGGCCATTCACTCAGTTAATACCATTGTGAATACCAATGGCCATCTGAAGGCGTACAACACCGATTACATTGCAATAGCTCGCTTGCTGGCGAGTTACAAGGTCTCTCCCGACCTGGTGTTTGCTTTGCGTGGCAGCGGTGGTATGGCAAAGGCGGTGGCCTGCGCGCTGAAGGATGCGGGGTTTACCCGTGGTTATATTGTCGCGATTGATGAAGCGTCAGGTAAACAACTGGCCGAACTCTATGGCTATGAATGGCGCCCGGATACCGACGGTATTGAAGCCGATTTGTTAATTAACGCCACGCCTATCGGAATGGCTGGCGGTAATGATGCCGACAAACTTTCTTATTCCGAACAGGAAGTGGATAAGGCGAGCGTTATCTTTGATGTGGTGGCGCTACCGCCCGTCACGCCGCTAATCCGCTACGCCCGTGAACGCGGTAAAACCGTGATTACCGGTTCCGAAGTGTTTGCTATTCAGGCCGTGGAGCAATTTGTCCTTTATACCGGGATTCGCCCGGATGACGCGCTGTTCCAGAAAGCAGCGGCTTGGTCACGCCTGTAACATTTTTTCCCGCTTTTTCTTTAAATTAAAAGAACAGGGTACCCTACTATGACTAAAAAAATTGTTGCTGTGACGGCCTGTCCGACGGGCGTCGCCCATACCTTTATGGCGGCAGAAGCGCTGGAAATTGAAGCCCGCAAGCGTGGTGACTGGATCAAGGTTGAAACCCGCGGTTCCGTCGGGGCGAAGAACACGCTGACCGCGGAAGAGATAGCGCAGGCGGATGTGGTGATTATCGCGGCGGATATTGAACTGGATCTGTCAGGCTTTGTTGGCAAAAGACTCTATCGCACCAGTACCGGCGCGGCGCTAAAAAAGAGTGCGCAGGAAATGGATAATGCTTTCAATAGCGCCGAGGTCTATCTGGGGAGTGCCGGGCGCTCTTCTTCAGCTGGTAAAACAGAGCTACCCGGCGTTTATAAGCATTTAATGACCGGCGTATCCCATATGCTTCCTTTGGTGGTGGCGGGAGGATTGTGTATCGCGCTCTCTTTTGTCTTCGGTATCCAGGCCTTCAACGAGCCGGGCACGCTGGCGGCTGCGTTATTTCAAATCGGTGGTAAGGCGGCCTTTGCGCTGATGGTGCCGGTACTGGCTGGGTTTATTGCCTTCTCAATTGCCGATCGTCCGGGTCTGGCCCCGGGGCTTATTGGCGGGATGTTGGCCAGCCTGTGCGGCGCTGGTTTCCTGGGAGGGATTGTGGCCGGTTTTCTGGCCGGTTACAGCGTACGGTTTCTGGCGCAAAATATTAAGCTACCAGCGTCAATGGAAGCGCTTAAGCCTGTGCTGGTTCTGCCGCTACTGTCTACGCTGATTACCGGCCTAATCATGATTTACGTGGTGGGTGGCCCGGTGTCTGCGGTGATGGAAGGGCTGACGACGTTCCTGGGGAATATGACCTCTACGAATGCTATCTTGCTGGGAATGTTGCTGGGCGCAATGCAAGGTTTTGACCTTGGTGGGCCGGTGAATAAAGCTGCGTATACCTTCGGCGTCGGTTTACTGGCTTCTCATTCCTATATGCCGATGGCGGCCATTATGGCGGCAGGGATGGTACCGGCATTAGGGATGGGCGTCGCAACCTGGGCGGCCAGAGCGAAATTCACTGCCTCTGAGCATGAAGCGGGTAATGCATCTTTTATCCTGGGGCTGTGCTTTATCTCTGAAGGGGCGATTCCCTTCGCTGCGCGTGACCCGATGCGCGTGATCCCTTCCACGATGGTCGGTGGCGCAATCGCCGGGGGACTATCTATGTATTTCGGTTGTACGTTGATGGCGCCGCACGGCGGCCTCTTTGTCCTGGCGATCCCGCATGCGGTAGAACATGTGATGCAGTACCTGCTCTCAGTTGCCCTTGGCACGATTGTCTGCGGCCTGATGTACGCGCTGTTGAAACCGTCTGCGGTTGCGCAAACAGTTTAATTCATCTCCCCCTGCAGGCTGGTCTGGTGTCTCCCCGGGCCAGCTTTTTTATTTCCATTGTCATCAAACCGTCACAATCAAGACATATAACTGTCATCAATTTGTCCTATTTTGCTCATCGTAGCAACTCAAACAACGATTTACCGAAACCGTGCAGGAGACATTATGAAAGTTATGCGTACCACTGTCGCAACTGTTGTCGCCGCGACCTTATCGATGAGCGCGTTCTCTGCCTTTGCAGCAGCAAGCCTGACAGGTGCCGGTGCAACGTTTCCTGCGCCGGTGTATGCCAAATGGGCGGATACCTACCAGAAAGAAACCGGTAACAAAGTCAATTACCAGGGGATAGGCTCTTCCGGCGGCGTGAAACAAATCACCGCGAATACCGTTGATTTCGGCGCTTCCGATGCGCCGCTGTCTGACGAAAAACTGAATCAGGAAGGCCTGTTCCAGTTCCCGACGGTGATCGGCGGCGTGGTACTGGCGGTGAATATTCCAGGCCTCAAATCCGGCGAACTGGTGCTGGATGGTAAAACACTGGGTGACATCTACCTCGGTAAAATCAAAAAGTGGGATGATGAAGCCATCACTAAACTGAACCCAGGCGTGAAGCTGCCTTCTCAGAATATCGCCGTGGTGCGTCGCGCTGACGGTTCCGGTACCTCCTTCGTGTTCACCAGTTACCTGGCGAAAGTCAACGACGAGTGGAAATCGAAAGTGGGCGCGGGTTCTACCGTGAACTGGCCAACCGGTCTGGGCGGTAAAGGTAACGACGGCATCGCGGCATTTGTACAGCGTCTGCCAGGCGCTATCGGCTACGTTGAATACGCTTACGCTAAACAGAACAACCTGGCCTACACCAAACTGGTTTCTGCCGACGGCAAACCGGTAAGCCCGACGGAAGAGAGCTTCTCTAATGCGGCGAAAGGCGCAGACTGGAGCAAAACCTTCGCGCAGGATCTGACCAACCAGAAAGGTGACGATGTGTGGCCAATCACCTCCACCACGTTTATCCTGGTCCACAAAGCGCAGAAGAAACCTGAGCAGGGTGCTGAAGTGTTGAAGTTTTTCGACTGGGCCTACAAAAATGGCGCTAAGCAGGCGAATGATCTGGACTACGCCAGCCTGCCGGATAACGTCGTTGAGCAGGTTCGTACCGCCTGGAAGACCAGTATAAAAGACAGCAACGGTAAGGCGCTGTATTAATTAACGAATTGGCGGATGGCGCTACGCTTATCCGCCCTACGGTTTCGACCGCAGGCCCACGTTGTAGGCCGGATAAGCGTAGCGCCATCCGGCAGGGGCAACGTCGTAAAATGCGTTTAATGGAAAGAGTAATTTATGGCTGCAACCAAGCCTGCTTTTAACCCGCCGGGTAAAAAAGGCGACATGATTTTCAGCGCGCTGGTAAAACTGGCTGCGCTGATTGTGCTATTGATGTTGGGCGGTATTATCGTCTCATTGATCATCTCCTCCTGGCCAAGTATTCAGAAATTTGGTTTCTCATTTCTTTGGACTAAGGAATGGGACGCGCCAAACGATATCTACGGCGCGCTGGTGCCCATTTACGGCACACTGGTGACCTCCTTTATCGCACTGCTGATCGCCGTTCCGGTCAGTTTCGGCATTGCCCTGTTTTTAACCGAGCTGGCGCCAGGCTGGCTAAAGCGTCCGCTCGGCATCGCTATTGAACTGCTGGCGGCAATTCCCAGTATCGTGTACGGCATGTGGGGGCTGTTTATCTTCGCGCCGCTGTTTGCGACGTACTTCCAGGAGCCGGTCGGCAATATTCTTTCCAACATTCCGTTTGTCGGCGCGCTGTTCTCCGGCCCGGCGTTTGGTATCGGCATTCTGGCGGCGGGCGTCATCCTCGCCATCATGATCATCCCCTACATTGCGGCGGTTATGCGCGACGTCTTCGAGCAAACGCCGGTAATGATGAAAGAGTCCGCTTACGGTATCGGCTGTACTACCTGGGAAGTTATCTGGCGCATCGTGCTACCGTTCACCAAAAATGGCGTGATCGGCGGCATTATGCTGGGACTGGGCCGTGCTCTGGGTGAAACGATGGCGGTCACTTTTATCATCGGCAACACCTACCAGCTCGACAGCGCGTCGCTGTATATGCCGGGCAACAGCATCACTTCCGCGCTGGCGAACGAATTCGCTGAGGCGGAATCGGGTCTGCACGTGGCAGCGTTGATGGAGCTGGGGCTGATCCTGTTTGTGATCACCTTTATCGTCCTGGCGGCGTCTAAGTTCATGATTATGCGTCTGGCGAAGAACGAGGGAGCACGTTAATGGCTACGCTTGATATGCAGAACACCGCGCAGCTCGCGGAATCCCGTCGCAAGATGCAGGCGCGTCGCCGCATGAAGAACCGTATCGCACTAACGCTCTCAATGGCGACGATGGCATTTGGCCTGTTCTGGCTGATCTGGATTTTGATGTCCACCATCACGCGCGGCATTGATGGTATGTCGCTGGCGCTGTTTACCGAAATGACGCCGCCGCCGAACACGGCGGGCGGCGGGCTGGCGAACGCCCTGGCGGGGAGTGGATTGTTGATTCTCTGGGCTACCGTATTGGGTACGCCGCTGGGGATTATGGCGGGTATTTACCTGGCCGAGTATGGCCGTAAATCCTGGCTCGCCGAAGTCATTCGCTTTATTAACGACATTCTGCTTTCCGCGCCGTCAATTGTTGTGGGGCTGTTTGTTTACACCATCGTGGTGGCGCAGATGCAGCACTTCTCCGGTTGGGCTGGGGTGATTGCGCTGGCGCTGTTGCAGGTACCGATCGTTATCCGTACCACTGAAAACATGCTCAAATTGGTGCCGGATAGCCTGCGTGAAGCCGCTTATGCGCTGGGTACGCCGAAGTGGAAGATGATCTCCGCGATTACGCTGAAAGCCTCTATCTCCGGCATTATGACCGGTATTCTGCTGGCAATTGCCCGTATCGCCGGGGAAACGGCGCCATTGTTGTTTACCGCGCTCTCGAACCAGTTCTGGAGCACCGACATGATGCAGCCGATCGCCAACCTGCCGGTGACCATCTTTAAATTCGCGATGAGCCCATTTGCCGAATGGCAACAATTAGCCTGGGCGGGCGTGCTGATTATTACCCTGTGCGTACTGCTGCTGAATATTCTGGCGCGTGTTGTTTTCGCGAAGAAAAAACACGGTTAAAGACATTGTAGGCCTGATAAACGTAGCGCCATCAGGCATTATTTTACGGCGTGGCGGATGCGGCGCTGGATGAGGAAAAGAGTGAAATGAGTATGGTTGAAACTGCCCCGAGTAAGATTCAGGTTCGTGATTTGAACTTCTACTACGGCAAATTCCATGCCCTGAAGAACATTAATCTGGATATCGCGAAGAATCAGGTAACGGCATTTATCGGGCCATCCGGCTGCGGTAAATCAACGCTACTGCGTACCTTCAATAAAATGTATTCGCTTTATCCGGAGCAGCGCGCGGAAGGTGAAATTCTGCTGGATGGCGACAATATTCTCACCAACACCCAGGATATCGCGCTGCTGCGCGCAAAAGTGGGGATGGTATTCCAGAAGCCGACGCCGTTCCCGATGTCCATCTATGACAATATCGCCTTTGGCGTGCGTCTGTTTGAGAAGCTGTCTCGTGCCGATATGGACGAGCGCGTGCAGTGGGCGTTGACCAAAGCCGCATTATGGAACGAAACCAAAGATAAATTGCACCAGAGCGGGTACTCTCTCTCCGGTGGTCAGCAGCAGCGCCTGTGCATTGCGCGCGGTATCGCCATTCGCCCGGAAGTGCTGCTGCTGGATGAGCCATGCTCAGCTCTGGACCCGATCTCTACCGGGCGTATTGAAGAGCTGATCACCGAGCTGAAACAGGATTACACCGTGGTGATCGTGACCCACAACATGCAGCAGGCGGCACGTTGCTCCGATCATACGGCGTTTATGTACCTGGGCGAGTTGATTGAGTTCAGCAACACGGACGATCTGTTCACCAAGCCCGCGAAGAAACAAACAGAAGACTATATCACCGGTCGTTACGGTTAATTCAGGAGTGCGTAATGGACAGTCTGAACCTTAATAAACATATTTCCGGCCAGTTCAATGCCGAACTGGAAAGCATCCGCACTCAGGTAATGACCATGGGCGGCATGGTGGAGCAGCAGCTTTCTGACGCTATCACCGCCATGCACAACCAGGACAGCGAGCTGGCGAAGCGCGTGGTAGAAGGCGATCATCAGGTTAATATGATGGAAGTCGCCATCGATGAAGCCTGTGTGCGTATTATCGCCAAGCGCCAGCCGACGGCGAGCGATCTGCGTCTGGTAATGGCGATTATCAAAACCATCGCCGAACTGGAGCGCATTGGCGACGTGGCGGATAAAATCTGCCGCACCGCGCTGGAGAAATTCTCCCAGCAGCACCAGCCGCTGCTGGTGAGTCTGGAATCGCTGGGCCGCCACACCGTGCAGATGCTGCACGACGTGCTGGATGCGTTCGCGCGCATGGATCTCGATGAAGCGGTGCGTATCTACCGTGAAGATAAGAAAGTTGACCAGGAATATGAAGGCATCGTGCGTCAGCTGATGACCTACATGATGGAAGACTCGCGCACCATTCCCAGCGTGCTGACCGCGCTGTTCTGCGCCCGTTCTATCGAGCGTATCGGTGACCGTTGCCAGAATATCTGTGAATACATCTTCTACTTCGTGAAGGGGCAGGATTTCCGTCACGTCGGCGGCGATGAGCTGGATAAACTGCTGGCGGGGAAAGATCCGAAAGAGTAAATCTCATTCTTTTGCCCGGTGGCGCTGCGCTTACCGGGCCTACAGGTACAGATGCTGTAGGCCGGATAAGCGTCAGCGCCATCCGGCATTTCAGTTAACGCGTAATCTCCCACCCGCGCGCTTTCCACAATCCCGGCAACTGCGCCAAATCGGTAAAAGTCGTCACGTTAGGGTGATCGATCGGCTTGTTATGCGGATCGGCGCAGAAATAAAACACTTCCATTCCCGCCGCAATTCCTGACTGCGCGCCTGCGCTGGAATCATCCACCAGAATACACTTCTCAACATTGACCTTCATGGCGTTCGCCGCATGGAGCATCAGCGCCGGATCGGGCTTCCAGCGTTGAATATCGTAACCGCTAAACAGCAAATCGGGAAAATGATGCAACATGCCCAGTTTACCCAGCGAATGCTGCATCTTACTGACCGGCCCGTTGGATACCACGCACATGGGCGTCTTAATGCTCTCCAGCAGGGTATTTGCGCCCGCAATCGCTTCCAGTTCGGTATCGAACAGGCGCGCCACTTCCGCGCGGTACACCGGCTCCAGCTCCGCCTTTGCCAGCGCAACGCCATGCTCTTTACTGATGGTATCGATAATTTCGTAGAGCTTTACGCCTTTAAAGCGTCTGAATACTTCCGTGAGCTCAAGCGTAATGCCGAACTGCCGGAACATAGTGACATAGGCGCGCGAGCAAATTACTTCACTGTCGACCAGCGTGCCGTCACAGTCAAAAAACACCGCTTCGATTTGGGACATGTCATTTCCATTTTAACAAGTTTAACGTTTACGTAATGCTGAATGAGGGGACGCAATCGTTGCCGTACTAACAAATTGAGTGAAAAAAATTACCACACAACTGCGCCAGGTGTCGCATTTTGGTATAGGATAACGGCGAATTTTCCCTCCTTTCTCCGGAAATTGATAATGAGTCAACAACACACCACCCAGGCTTCTGGTCAGGGTATGCTGGAACGCGTGTTTAAACTGCGCGAACATGGCACGACGGCACGAACCGAAGTGATCGCCGGTTTTACCACTTTCCTGACGATGGTTTATATCGTTTTTGTTAACCCGCAAATTCTGGGCGTAGCTGGCATGGACACCAGCGCCGTCTTTGTGACCACCTGTCTGATTGCGGCCTTTGGCAGTATTCTGATGGGCCTGTTCGCTAACCTGCCAGTGGCGCTGGCGCCCGCGATGGGGTTGAATGCGTTCTTTGCCTTCGTAGTTGTGCAGGCAATGGGGCTGCCGTGGCAGGTAGGCATGGGCGCCATTTTCTGGGGCGCTGTTGGTCTTTTATTGCTGACTATCTTCCGCGTGCGTTACTGGATGATCGCCAACATTCCGGTCAGCCTGCGCGTGGGCATCACCAGCGGCATCGGCCTGTTTATCGGCATGATGGGGCTGAAAAACGCCGGCGTGATCGTCGCTAACCCGGAAACGCTGGTCAGCATCGGCAACCTGACCTCGCACAGCGTGCTGCTGGGGGTTCTTGGATTCTTTATTATCGCGATTCTCGCTTCGCGCAACATTCACGCGGCGGTGCTGGTGTCCATCATCGTCACGACGCTGCTTGGCTGGATAATGGGCGATGTACACTACAACGGCATTGTCTCCGCGCCGCCAAGCGTCACCAGCGTGGTAGGGCATGTCGATTTGGCAGGCTCGTTCAATCTTGGCCTGGCGGGGGTTATTTTCTCCTTCATGCTGGTAAACCTGTTTGACTCCTCCGGTACGCTGATTGGCGTGACCGATAAAGCCGGCCTGGCGGATGAGAAAGGCAAATTCCCGCGCATGAAGCAGGCGCTGTTTGTTGATAGTATCTCTTCTGTCACTGGCGCATTTGTCGGAACGTCTTCTGTGACCGCTTATATTGAGTCCTCTTCCGGCGTTTCGGTGGGCGGTCGCACCGGTTTGACGGCGGTGGTGGTCGGTATTTTGTTCCTGCTGGTTATCTTCCTGTCGCCGCTGGCGGGCATGGTGCCGCCTTACGCGGCGGCGGGCGCGTTGATTTACGTCGGCGTGCTGATGACCTCCAGCCTGGCGCGGGTAAACTGGCAGGATTTAACCGAATCGGTCCCGGCGTTTATTACGGCGGTAATGATGCCGTTTAGCTTCTCGATCACCGAAGGTATCGCGCTGGGCTTTATCTCTTACTGCGTGATGAAAATCGGTACCGGTCGCCTGCGCGACCTTAGCCCGTGCGTAGTGATTGTCGCGCTGTTATTCGTGCTGAAGATTGTGTTTATTGACGCACACTGATGAAATGAACCCTCGCCCCATCGGGGTGAGGGTTTTTAACGAACTTACGCTTTAACGCGCTGAATATACTCGCCAAATGCGGTCAACTGACCGGTCAAATGATCTAACGTTCCCTGATCCACCACTTCTCCAGTCTGCGGATCGACTTTATTCTGAATCACGCCGCCCATAAATTCCGGTTTATTCATCACCATCGCATCAAGGAACACCAGAATCTGGCGCAGATGATACTGGCAGCGCGCGCCGCCAATCGCCCCCATTGAACTGGTCTGGATAAGAACGGGCTTACCCGCCAGCGGCTGCTCAGGCAGACGGGATAGCCAGTCGATGGCATTCTTCAGGCCGCCGGGAACGGAATAGTTATATTCCGGCGTCACAATGACGACGCCGTCGGCGTTGCGAATCTGCTCCGCCAGCGCCTCTACGCTGGCTGGAAATCCCTCTTCCTGCTGGATATCGGCGTCATACAGCGGAATATCCCCGATCGAAGGCAGCGGCGATACCGTCATTCCTGCCGGCGCGACTTTAGGCAGCGTACGCGCCACCATCCCGTTAAAGGAACCTTTGCGTAAACTTCCCAGCAGTGTAACCACATTCAGCGTTTCAGACATACGTGCCCCTTTTTTCATTATGAACGATTAAGCGTATACGATTTGGCGGCGGGGAGTTGGGCGAATCGCATCAGACGCCCGGTTGGCTCATTGGCGCGCGTCTGGATATCGGGCAGGCTTTTCCAGCCCAGTTTGCCATCAAACTCCCACACTTTTAATTTTTCTATCGCTGGCGTAACGGTTACGGACCATACCAGCACATCTTCCGCATCGCACACGGCTTCAAGCTGCGTGACATGCGCGCACTTCAGGCGTCCGGCCACGGGTAAAAGTTGCAGCTCCCGCGGATCGTCATTCATGACATCGCCGGTGAGTTTTAACACGCTCTGGCGCAATGTAATGAGTTGCGCTCGCGCTTCGTTGGGATCGTTTTGATTGGCTACCCATAAGTTTTCATTACGGGAGAAAGGGTGGCGTTCGAGCGAATGCGGATGGTGAAAGCCGCGGGAGGTGCGCTGTAATTCCATATCCAGCCCGCACTCTCCTTCGGTGGTCAACGCCACGCCAACCATATTTCCGGCGTAGGAGATAGAAAAACCTGGCAGATTTTTGTCACGAAACGCGGGTTTACCTTTCGCCTGAATAATGATTTCCGGCAGCTCGCTAATTCCGTACAGCATAAACATCAGTTCGGCAAGAAGGCCTCTGGAGGCGAGAAAACGCGTTCGTCGGTGAGCAGGCAGGTTTCTGGCTTCAATATGGCAAGACGAAGAGAGACGAATTGAAACCAACTGTCCCTCCGTAAGTATCCCTCTGGCAAAGTGAGTCGCCATTTTTCGCTCCGTGATTAATGGGCCGTGATAATGACGAGAGTAACATTAACGTAAATTATGGACAGGTTTTACGCGCTAAAAATTCAATTTCAGAAGGTTCTTTAATCAGACGGTGACATTTCTGGTAAGGGTAAGGTTAATTTATCAACGCAGGTGGTCAGATAAGGCGACGGCAGAGCGTGTTGATAGCCTGTCGTAGCCACACAATCTTGGGATTATGACTATTACGTTTGTGCCATAATAGGGTAAACGGCACCATCAGCTTTTCCCGCTGTTGCGCATCAAAAGGCAGGGGGCGCGCCACTAACGGTAGCTGGTGGAGCTGATTGTAGTGCTGGCAATAGCGCGGCGCGGTTGCTATCAGGGTGTGATCCGGCTGGGCGGCCATAAAGAGCGACTGCTCGAACCCCGGCAGGCTCAACGCGATATGGCGTTTGCGTCCCATTTCTTGCAGGACATCATCCAGCGCCCAGGTATCACTTTGCTCCCAGCAAATACTGATATGCGGGTAGCGCAGAAAAGTGTCCAGATCCCACGCTTCGCGCAGCGCCGGATGATCTTCCCGCAGCCAGACCCACGGTAAATCGCTAAACAGTACCTCAAAATCAATCGCGAGCGGCAACAGACTGAGCAATTCTCGCGAGCGGGGATGGCTTTCGCGTCCGGTAAATCCGATATCGACTTCCCCGCGCGTAATCGCCTCCAGCGAGTCATAATCCCAGTTGCGAACCTTAATGGTAGCCTGCGGATAGCGCTGATAAATCTGCTGCGACAGTGAATTAAACATAATCATCATCAGCGGCGACTCTGCCGCCAACTCAAATTTTAAACCGCGTGGCGTTTGATGATGAGGCTTATCAAGCAGTTGATTCCCCATCTGCATCCAGTCCGCCAGACTTTGCTCCATACTGACCATCAGCGGCGTCGGCGCCAGGCCCAGCGGCGTATTGACGAACAGCGGATCGTCAAACCATGCCCGGAGTTTCGCCAGCGATTTGCTGACCGCAGAGGGCGTTACGTTCATCCGTTTTGCAGCTTTAGTGACGCTGCGCTCCTGCATGAGTAACTGTAGGCATAACAGCAGATTAAGATCGAGACTGGTAAGGGATTTCTTCATGCTCGGCTACGGACCTGTTGGGCGCGACGGAGAAGATCAGCAGAATACTCACTATGCTACAACCAATCAGAATCCCGATCAGCATATTGATCGCGCTGATACCGAGTATTGCCGCCAGCCAAATCCACAGTGATGAACCGCAAACCTGCGCGATACCCAGCGTGGAACTGGCCACTCCGGCGCGCAGCGAAAACGGCCCCAGCGCCTGGCTCATCGCGACGCCAAAACCAACCGAGAATCCGGCGCAGATAAGCGTCAGGCCAAAGAGCGTGACGGTATTGGTATGAGCAAGGCTTAACGTCACGCCAGCCGTCAAAAACAGCCCCTGTGAGACGAGCATTAAGGTTCGCGGCTTAAATAACCCAAGCGCAAAAGGGGTAGAAAAAGAGACGACCATGCTGACGCCTGCGGTGAGCGCCATGGTAATGGCATAGTCGCCACGGCTAAATCCCATCACCTCCATCAGCAGCACTGGAGAGGCATTGACGAAGGTCAGGATCACCGACACGCTAAGGGTGGTGATCGCCAGTCGACTAACGAAAAAACGGTTAACCAGCGACTCGGCGGCGGGCGACGATCGTGATAAATCGCGTGGAGCCAGCCTTGCCGGGCGCGTCTCGCGCAGGATAAACAGTGATAACAGGCCCACAATAATGCCCATCGCGGACATCGTATAGAACAGACTTTGCCAGGGGAAACGCAGCATAATCAAATGCCCCATCACCGGGGCGAGTACCGGCACAATACAGGTAATCCCATTCAATAATGACAGCACTTTCGCCCGGCGATGCTCGTCGAGTGTGTCGCGCAGAATGGCGAACGCCACCACATAGCAGCCGCCTGCTCCTACCCCCTGAAGAAAACGCCCACTCAGAAATAGCGAGCCTTCCGACGCCCGTGAACAAAGCAGTGAGGCCATCATAAAGACGATCGCGCCGACGATCGCGACCGGCTTGCGGCCTGACTGGTCGGCTATCTTCCCGGCAAACAGCATGGCCGTCGCCATTCCGGCCAGGTAAACGGAGAAGGCGATATGCAACTGCGCCTCGCTGGCGTTCAGATCGGCGGCTATACGCGGTAAACCGACCAGATACATATCAATACCGGCAGGATAGAGTAAAACCAGGGCAAAACTACACAGTAGAAAACGTTTCATAGCGGCCTCACGAAAAGTGTGGCGCTAAGAATACGGGGCGACGTTGCGCGAGACGAGTTGCCATTTGGACAACAGTGATTTCCGCATGGGAAATCATTGCTGCCGGATGGCGGCGTAAACGCCTTATCCGGCTTACGGGTTTTGTAGGCCCGGTAAGCATCGCGCCACCGGGCAACACAACGTTATTTACCAATACAGAAGCTGGAGAAAATCCGTCCCAGCAGGTCGTCGGAGGTAAACTCGCCGGTAATCTCGCTTAAGCTTTGCTGCGCCAGGCGCAACTCTTCCGCCAGCAGTTCCCCCGCCCATGCGCCTAATAGCTGCGCTTTGCCCTGCTCAAGGTGTTCAGCGGCTTCCGCCAGCGCCTGTAGGTGACGGCGACGGGCCAGGAAGCCGCCTTCCATATTGGTATCAAACCCCATGCTTTGCTTGAGGTGGTTACGCAACACGTCGACGCCTTCGCCGGTACGCGCCGAGAGGCGAACCAGTGAGTGACCATTTACTTCACTAATACCCAGCGTTTCGCCAGTGATATCCGCCTTGTTACGTACCACGGTAATCGGTAGATTTTTGGGCAGACGGGCGATAAAGTCCGGCCAGATGTCGGCAGGGTCCACGGCGTCCGTCGTGGTGCCATCCACCATAAATAGCACGCGATCGGCCTGTTCAATCTCCTGCCAGGCGCGTTCGATGCCGATACGCTCAACTTCGTCGCTGGCGTCGCGTAGTCCGGCGGTATCGATGATATGCAGCGGCATCCCGTCGATGTGAATATGCTCGCGCAACACGTCGCGCGTGGTACCGGCGATATCGGTGACAATGGCCGCTTCACGGCCTGCCAGCGCATTCAGCAGGCTTGATTTCCCGGCATTCGGGCGTCCGGCAATCACTACCTTCATCCCTTCGCGCAGCAGGCTGCCCTGGCGCGCTTCGGTGCGCACGGCGTCAAGATCGGCGATGACGCCATTGAGCTGCGCTTCGATTTTGCCGTCAGAGAGAAAGTCGATCTCCTCATCCGGAAAATCAATAGCCGCTTCGACGTAGATTCGCAGGTGAGTAAGTGCTTCCACAAGGTGGTTAACGCGGGCGGAAAATGCCCCCTGTAACGAGTTTAGCGCCGAACGCGCCGCCTGTTCGGAACTGGCATCGATCAGGTCGGCAATGGCTTCCGCCTGGGCTAAATCGAGCTTATCGTTGAGGAACGCTCGCTCGGAGAACTCGCCCGGTCGGGCAATTCGCACGCCTGGAAGCGTCAGGATACGTTTTAACAGCAGGTCCAGAATCACCGGACCGCCGTGCCCTTGTAGCTCCAGCACATCTTCACCGGTGAAGGAGTTCGGGCCGGGGAACCACAGCGCAATACCCTGATCCAGCGCGCTGCCGTCAACATCTTTAAACGGCAGGTAGTCGGCATAGCGCGGCTTCGGCAGCTTGCCCAGCACCTCTTGCGCAACGTCGCGCGCCTTCAGACCGGAAATACGCAGGATACCCACGCCACCGCGTCCCGGTGGGGTTGCCTGGGCGACGATAGTGTCGTTATGGCTCATGGTTAGTCTCAACTTTGTTGCAATAAAAAAAGGCGGTCATATGACCGCCTTTTGATTGTAGGCCTGATAAGCGTTAGCGCCATCAGGCTGACCGGCGCGCCTTGCCGGATGGCGGCTTCGCCTTATCCGGCCTACACCGAATCAGGATTTTTTCTTCTCGCGGCTATGCAGGCCACGCTTCTCCAGACCACGGTAAATCAGCTGCTGCTGAATGATGGTGACCAGGTTGCTGACGATATAGTACAGCACCAGACCTGACGGGAACCACAGGAAGAACACCGTAAAGATGACCGGCATAAAGGTCATGATCTTCTGCTGCATCGGGTCGGTCACGGTGGTCGGCGACATCTTCTGAATGAAGAACATCGTTACGCCCATCAGGATCGGCAGAATGTAGTACGGGTCCTGTGCAGACAGGTCATGAATCCACAGCGCGAACGGCGCATGACGCAGTTCAATGGAACCCATCAGCATGTAGTACAACGCCAGGAAGATAGGCATCTGGATGATCAGCGGGAAGCAGCCGCCCAGCGGGTTAACCTTCTCCGCTTTATACAGGGCCATCATCTCCTGGCTTTGGCGCTGTTTATCATCGCCAAGACGTTCGCGCATCGCCTGAATTTTCGGCTGCAGCATACGCATCTTCGCCATTGACGTGTACTGCGCTTTGGTCAGCGGGTACATGATACCGCGAACGATAAAGGTAATGATGATAATGGAGAAGCCCCAGTTGCCCACAAAGCTGTGGATCCACTTCAGCAACTTGAACAGCGGCTGAGAGATGAACCACAACCAGCCGTAGTCCACGGTCAAATCCAGGTGCGGTGCAACAGCCGCCATTTTATCCTGAATTTCCGGGCCGACCCACAGGGTGCTGGTCATCGCGCCAGTCTGGCCTGGCTGTACCAGTACCGGCTGCGCTTTATAGCCGATAGCGACAATGCCGTTACCCAGATTAGCGGTGTAGAAATTGTTGGTGCCGTCGTTACGCGGAATCCATGCGGTAGCGAAATACTGCTGCAACATTGCCACCCAACCGCCTTTGGAGCTGACGTTGAGGTTTTCGTTATCGGCAATAGTGTCGAATTTGTATTTCTCATACTTCTCATCCGGCGTGGAGTACGCTGCGCCGCGGAACGTATGCAGCGCAAAGTTGCTGCTGCCGGTGTCGCGATGAGGAGGCAGGTTGACGGATTGTTTTAACTGACCAAAGGTGGAGACTTCCAGCGGTTTTTCGCCGGTGTTCTGCACGCTATAGTTCACGTTAACCGCATAATCGCCACGCTTAAAGACAAACGTTTTGGTAAACGTGTTGCCTGCGGCGTCAGTATAAGTCATCGGAACCTGCAGTTCGTTCTGACCGTCGGCCAGTACAAACGCCTCTTTCTCGACGTTGTACAGCGGACGCGGGCCGTTCGCCGGGTTATCCGGGCCGTCGCGGCCTGTCAGGCCGCTTTGCGCCTGATAGATAAACTGCGGGGTGGTTTCCAGCAGCTGGAACGGTTCGTTGGAACCCAGTTCTTTCGGGTAAGCCGGGAGCAAAGCCTGCTCGACATCACCACCACGGGTGTTGATAGTCAAATCAAGCACATCGGTTTTCACCGTAATCATTTTCCCCTGGCCACTGGCTGGTACGCCCTGGTCGGCGGCGCTACCCGCTGCGGTGGTCGTTGTCTGCGTGGTCTGTTGAGTCTGAGGTTGCGGATTTTTATCCTGCTCCCAGGCTTGCCAGATCATGAAAGACACGAACAGCAAAGCGATGACTAAAAGATTGCGTTGCGAATCCATCGTTAGTGTTCTCTGGTATCAAATGGTCCGGGCGGGACGGGATCGTCACCACCAGGGTGTAAAGGGTGGCATTTTAATACGCGTTTCACCGTCAACCAACTGCCTTTTATCACTCCAAACCTGCGCAATGCCTCAATTCCGTAGCTTGAGCACGTTGGCGTGAAACGACAATGCGGCCCAAGCAGCGGACTGATCAGGCGTTGATAGACCCGAATAAGGGCTATCAGGACCCGCGAGCCAGGCGACAGTGGCGGCGCCATAATTTTTCCAACGCTTCCGAGAGAGCACGGTTATCGAGGTCGGCAACCCCTTTTTTCGCCACCACCACGAAATCCATTGCAGGAAGTTCATGCTGGCGCAGACGGAAGCTTTCACGCGTCAGACGTTTAATCCGGTTGCGTTCATGCGCACGTCGAACATTTTTCTTGGCGACGGTAAGACCGATACGGGGATGCCCCAGCGAATTCAGGCGGCCGAGGATGGTGATTTGCGGCGTGCCAGCCCGTTGAGGTTGCTGGAAGACGAATGTGAAATGAGCGGGAGTTAACAAACGTAACTCCCTGGGAAATGCGAGCTTAACCACTCAGGGGTTAGCTTTATTACTTGGAAACGGTCAGACGAGCGCGGCCTTTAGCACGACGACGTGCCAGAACCTGACGACCATTTTTAGTAGCCATACGAGCACGGAAGCCGTGAGAACGGTTGCGCTTCAGTACAGACGGTTGAAAAGTGCGTTTCATGGCGATTTCTACCTAAACTTGAATAAATTCACTGACTTTTGCGTATACCCGAACAAACTTTGAACGACTTACGCCACAGTGTGGGTGATTAAAGAGGCCGGATTGTAATAATTGTACACTCCGGAGTCAATTCTCTTTCCTTATTTTCCCGCGATTTTCCACGCCTTTTTGTGCGGAAAATAAGCAGCGTTGACGCCATATGACGGGCATTGCGCGACGGGTGGAGAATTATACGGACTGCCAGGTAAAGCGCAAGGATCGCCCTGGATCTTTATGCGATCTTTTAGGCGTCTGCTCACCTTTACCTATTAATTTTTTCAATATGCGCGCGAAAGCGTACAGGAGTTCCCCAGGATCGATTACACTTATCCTTTCCTGGAAAGTCCTGTGGATAAATAGGGAAGAATCTGTGAGAAACAGAAGATCTCTTGCTCAGTTTAGGCTATGATCCGCGGTCCTGATCGTTTCAAACGATCCTGGTCAGGCATGAACACGAAATCTTTCAGACTGCGTGAAGTCGCGATCGTTTGAAAGATCCGTGAAAACCGCAGACAGCGGTTCGTGCGTCACCCTTCATGCAGGGTCTTATCGACGTGCGCCAACAATCATTAATGTATCAGCCTTTGTCATTTATCGACTTTTGTTCGAGTGGAGTCCGCC